>NZ_CP180412.1:0-4585890 GCF_047715405.1 Halosimplex rarum | reverse complement strand
GGACAGCCGTATGAATCTTTCCGACCGCTACGCCGGCATCGACTCCACGGCGGCGATCCGGCGCTCGAACGACGGGTGCGGCGAGACCAGTCCGCGGAGTCGGTCGGTCACGGAGTGGCGACTGCCGTCGTCGAGCGTCCGCAGGAGGCCCGCGACGGCCGCGGGCGAGGTGTGACTGGCGGCGTAAGCGTCGGCCCGGTACTCCGTGGCCCGTCCCACGAGGACGGCGACGGCGCGTTCCCCGAACAGCCAGGCGGCGAGCGCTGCCGTGGCCGCCGGCGTCGTCACCGAGAAGACCGCCGTGATGACCGCCGCGCCCGCGAACAGCCAGCCCGCGCTCACGAGTGACCGGACGAAGGCGTGTCGTCCCGCCAGGTGGCCCCGCTCGTGGGCCACGACGGCCGCCAGCTGCGCCGGCGGGAGCGTCTCGACGGCCGCCCGACTCACGCCGACCGCCCCGGACAGCGGTCCGCCGATACTGTAGCCGTTCCGGTGGGTCGGCCTCGCCGTCTCGACGACGCGGACCGACCCATCCGGATCGATCCCCGCCGCTGCCAGCCGCCGCCGCTCCCCCTCGGTGGGTGTGCGGGCGGCGAGTCGTCGCCCGTGGACGAGCGGCCCGAGCGCGAGCGTCCCGGCGAACAGGGCCGCAACGCCCCACAGCCACACGTCCAGCGGTTCCGTCCACACCAGCACGGACAGCGCCAGCGTCGCGACGACCGGCACCAGGTCGACGAGTCGTCCCGGCCGCAGCCACTCGCGCGGGTGCCCGATTTCGCCGGTCGACGGCGCCGCGTCCGGGCCGTCCAGCACGTCCCGCGCCGTGAGCCCGATCAGCACCGCCGCAACGGCGAGAACGACGGCCTCACCGTACCAGATTGTCGGCGTGTGCCCGACGACGCCGGCCGATACGGGCCCGGTGTCGAGCGGCGCACGCGTCGCCGGGAGCGCGAGGAGCGCGGAGAGAGCGGGGACCGTCACGTGCGGCGGTTAGCCGTGACCGGTTGTCAATCTTCGGCCGCGTCCGCGCCGTCGCCATCGCGGATCGCCCGTTCGGCGGCCGCGAGCGCCTCGTCGGCGTCGAACTCGGCGACGATCGATTCGAGCGTCTCGCGGTCGGCATCGGCGAGATCGCGAGCGTGCTCGGTCACGTTCGGCACCGCGCGGATCACGTTGTCGACGATCGGTACGTCCGCGGCCCGTGCCGACCGCGAGAGCGGGTTGAGGTCGATCACGACCTCCGTCTTGCCCATCTCGCCCAGCGCCTCGGCGCGGTCGCCGTCCTCCAGCGGGACGACGACGACGTCGGCGTCGCCGATGCCGTCGGCGTCGACCTTCGCGCGCTCGTGGTCCAATCCCGGGATGCGCCCGTCGGCGGTCAGCCCCTTGACGTCCTCGGCGCCGTGCTCGCGCAGGTGGTCGACGATGGCGGTCATCCGCTCGTCAGTGCGGTTGAAGAGGTTGACTTCGAGGTCGGCGCTCGTCGCTTCGCCGAGTTCGACCACCTCGCCAGGGACGAGCGCGGCCACGTTACCGTTCACCGAGATGACGGGGTGCTCGGCGAGCAGGAGGTGGGCCGCCGCGACCCGCTCGGCGTCGTCGGCCGAGGGGATCGTCCGCTCGCCGAGCAGGTAGTCGAAAGCCTCGCCGCGGCCCTGCGCGATGAGCCCCTGTCGGGAGGTGATCCCCTTGTCGACGCCCTCCTCGATGCGGTGGCGGGTCAGCAGCGACTCGTAGCGCGGGTGGCTCTCCGGGATCTCGCCGTCGGTCATGCAGGGACGCTCGCGGGCGAGCGACGAAAAGCCGACGTTTCCGGACGCCGACGGCAGTCACCGCGACTCGACGGCGATGCGGTGACCGCCGGCCGGGCTGTCCTCCTCGAGCAGGGCGGAGAGGAGTTTGCGCTGTGCGGCGCGCAGGTGCTGGGAGAACGTCGACGGTGAGATGTCCAGTTGCTCGGCGACTTCGGCGCCCGTCCTGTCGCGGGGCCGTTCGAAGTAGCCGCACCGGTAGGCCGTCACCAGCACCTCCCGCTGGCGGTCGGTGAGCCGCCGGGCCAGCACGTCCTGGACGTGCTGGCGGAGGAACAGCGGTCCCTCCCGCGGGCGGTCGCGCTTGGCGATCAGGTCCATCGTCGGGTGTTCGTCGAGGATCGATTCGACGACAGCGCCCGCGTCCCGCGACGGCATCACCTCCGCGACGACGCGCCCGTCGCCTCCCTCGGCCCAGAGATCCCGGATGAACGCCTCCTCGTCGGCGAGCGTCGCCGCGACGCACTCCGAGGGGTCCTCGATGCGGAAGACCACGACGCCGTTGTCCGTGTACTGGTCGACGAGTCGCTCGGCCACCGGCTCCGCCTCCGAGATGGCGTCGACGACCGTCGGCGAAGCGCCGACCACTTCGAAAAACGCCAGGTACTCCCCACCCGACCGGGGCAACAGCTCCCGGAGGACGCACCGACACGAGCCCCGCTCCGACCCGGTGACGAACGGGTACTCGGAACTCGTCACCCGGAACTCGAGTTCGGTCGGCTGTGGGTCCGACGTGGGCATCGTATCACTCGGCGTTACGACAGTTCGGGGTTGTCTCTCGTGTCGAGGCGACGGGACGGCGACACCGGCGGCGAACCCGGTGTCGTCGCTCACTCCGCATACTGATCGGTGCCGCGACCGGCGTCGAGACGCGGCCGCTCGTCGCCGTCGGTGGCCCGGTCCGCGAGCGCGCTCAGTTCGGGAGCGAGTGCGAACACCGCCCGCTGGTGGGCGCCCTTCGACCGGTGAATTCCGGTCGGGCGGACGTCCATCGCCTCGTACTCGTCGAACGCGTCTGTGGGTAGGTCGCGGTTGTGCTCGAACTCGTCGCGAACGAGCGCCAGGAGCGCGTGCAGGTAGAGTGATTCGCGTTTTCGCATGGTTCGTTCCGTTGAAAGACCGGGGTGAATCCCCCGGTGGGGTGGGGTGGGGTGGGGGTGGGGTCTGGGGTGTCGGAGAGTGCCGGGAGACGACGGAGCGACGCGACGTCGTTCCGTCGACCCACCACGGAATTACGTAGCCACCGGGGAAAAACGAATACCTGAATAGTATGGTCATCCAGGCCGGGCCGGTAAGAGGCCCCTACTCGGGGAGCGCGCGGTCGCCCGGCGGTTCCAGAAGCGTCGCGCCCGTCGGGTCGATCCGACAGACGGTCGGGTCGTACCCCGCGTCCGTCAGCCCGGTGTCGAGCGCGACGACGGTATCGCCGAGCATCCCCATCAGCGCCTGCCCGTCCGCCTCGGCCACGTCGGTTATCACCTCGTAGACTCGATCGGAGAGCAGATCCGCCTCCCGTGAGAACTCCCGGGACGCCCCCACGAACGTCGACAGCGTCGGTTCGCGGACGAGCCGCGAGAGCGCCTGCTCGCCGGCCGTCGAGAGCGCCCCCGTGTCGCCGCCGATGACTTCGCTCGTCGACCGCTCGCCGAGCGTCTGGAACTCGACGCGCGAGCGGGCCGGCACCGCGTCCATTTTGTTGTGCTGCGGGCTGCCCGGCTCCAGCCGGATCGGCACGCCGCCGTGGAGCTGCCCGACCACGTCGCCCAGACCGGTCCCGGCCTGGACCTCCGCGCCGTGGGCGATCGTCGCCAGTTCGTACGTCGAGAGCCGCCGGTCGAGCACGTCGTTAGTCGCCAGCGCAGCGCCCAGGGCCATGGCGCCCGAGACGCCGAAGCCCGACCCCACCGGCAAGTCCGTCACGCCGGAGACCCGGACCGTCGCCTCCAGCGCGTCGAGAACGCGCTCGACCGCTTCGATCTCGACCGACTCGCCGTTGAGTACCGTCTCTCGCTCGTCGGCCGGCCGCACGGTGACGGTCACGCCTTCCGAGAGCGCGATGCCGGCGCCGCGCGATCCGGTCCTCGTCGGGTCCTCGCCCCTGTCGACAGTGAAAAAGCCCGTCACGTGCCCCGGGACGAACGCCCGTGCCACCGCTGTCATTGTCTCACCCTCGGCGCGGTGCCTGTAATCAGTTTCGTCCTCCGGCCGGGAAACCGCCGGTCAGGCGCGCTCTACTTCGTCGCCGTCGTCGGCTCCCGCTCACGGGAGCCGATCGTCCGTGTCACCCACAGAGTTATTGTATGCGGTGTTAGACAACGTATCGAGAATGCCGTCAGTCAGCGCTCGCCTCCCGATGGACGAGAAGGAGGAACTGGACGACGTCGCCGAACTGCTCGAAGAGGACCGGAGCACCACGATCCGGAAGGCCCTGCGCGAGGGGCTGAAGGAACTGCGGATCCGTCGCGCGGTCGAGCGCTACCAGACCGGCGAGGCCTCCGTCGCCGAGGCCGCCCGCGTCGCCGGCGTCTCGCTCGGCGAGTGGCTGGAGATCGCCCACGAGCGAAACCTCACCACGCAGCTCGCCGCCGAGGACCTGAGCGACGACGCCTACACCGCACAGGAGCTGTAGATGAGCCGCATCTACGTCGGCCCGACGACGCTGTACGCCCTCGGGCAGGTGGGCGAACTCGACCTCCTGCAGAGCTTCGACGGCCGCCTCGTCGTCCCGGAGGTCGTCCGCGAACAGGTGACGACCGAGCCAGCCCGGAGCGCCCTCGCGTCGTTCGTCGACGAGACCGACGTGTCGACGGCCGTCCCCGACGCCGCCCACGAGCGGGCGACCGAGGTCGTCGGTATCGAGGAAGGGACACACGAGGCCGCCATGATCGCCGGCGTCATCGCCCACGCCGACCCCGAGGACCGCCACGCCGTCGCTGTCGTCTCCGAGGACCGCCGCGTCCGGCGAATCGCCGAGGGTCTCGGCGGCGCCGTTACCAGCAGTTTCGGCGTCGTCGCGCGGGCCGCCACGGAAGACAAGTACCTCTCGCGATCGCAGGCGCGGCGGATCGTCCGCCGGATCGACGCCAACGGTATCCAGTTGACCGGGGAGATGCGGTCGCAGGCGGTCGGTGCCGTGGGAGAGTAGCGTCCGCGGCCAGTGAGCGGTTCGAGGCGCGAGTGAACCGAGCGCCTCGATAGCGAGCGGGCGAAGCCCGCGAGCAGCGAACGAACCGTGCTTTTTCACCCACGTTTTCGGTGGGCACTTCGTCGCCCCTGCATTCGCCGGGAGTGGTTACACCAGTGACGGAACCAACAAACCACTATGTCACTGTTTCAACCTATCTGGATCCTGCAGCAAGTGACGCAGGGCGAGGTAGTCGAACAGATCCGGAACGACGCGTTGTTGTCGTCGTCGCTATGGGTGAACATCGCGCTCGCGGGACTGTCGATACTGCTGTTCGTGTACATGGGTCGGAACGTCGAGGGAGAGCGCGCGAGACTCATCTGGGCGGCGACGCTGCTGGTACCGCTCGTGTCGATAGCGAGCTACACGGGGCTGTTATCCGGACTGACGGCCGGGTTCGTGGAGATGCCCCCGAACCATCCCCTCGGCGGCGAAGCAGTGCTGAGCCAGTGGGGCCGGTATCTGACGTGGACGCTGTCGACGCCGTTGATCCTGCTCGCGCTGGGGGTCCTGGCCGACGTGGACCTGGCGAGCCTGTTCACCGTCGTCGCCTGCGACGTCGGGATGTGCGTCACCGGCCTCGCCGCGGCGCTCGTCACGTCGTCGTACGCGCTCCGCTGGGCCTTCTACGTCATCAGTTGTACGTTCTTCGTGGTCGTCCTGTACGCGCTAGTGGTCAGGTGGCCACGGGCCGCCGACGCTGCGGGAGCGGGAGAGATATTCGGGACGCTCCGGACGCTGACGGTCGTGCTGTGGCTGGGCTATCCGATCGTCTGGGCCGCCGGGGTCGAGGGGCTGGCGCTGGTCGAGTCCGTCGGGCTCACGTCGTGGGCCTACTCCCTGCTGGACATCGGCGCGAAGTACGTCTTCGCGTACCTGCTGTTGCGGTGGGTCGCCGCGAACCAGGACGTCGTCGCGGGCTCGGGGTTCAGGAGGGGGTCCGAGAGCGGTGCCGCGACCGTCGGCGACGACTGACCGCGTCGCTCGCCCGCCGGACGGCCCCGGATCCTCGGCCGATCACTCGTCGGCCTCGGCGGCGTCGTAGAACTCGCCCTCGTCCAGCACCGGGTCCGTTTCGAGGAACGTTACGCCGCGGGCCGTCGGCGCGACGCCGGTCTCCGCCTCGAACTCCTCCAGCAGGTCGCTCCCCCAGCCCATGCCGACGGGGGCGTCGAACGCGCCGAACGGTTCGGTGAACATCGGCGCCGGCGGCGCGTGGGCGAACGCGCGGAAGCGGAACTGGTGGTCCATGGCGAACCGGTAGAGCACGCCCTGGCCGGCGAGTCCGTCCTCGCCCTCGTAGCGAGCCGCTTCGGTCGGCGCGTCGTCGACCGACCGATACAGCACCGCCTCCGTGCAGGTCTCGGTCTCCGAGTCGAACGTCGCGACGGTCGCCCGCTCCCACAGCGGCGCGCTCTCGACGAGCAGCCCCGGGACGGGCTCGTTCGTCAGGGCGTAGACGTACTCGGCGACCCACGCCAGATCCGCGGCTCGCTCCTCGTCGTCGCCGTCGACGAGGTCCCCGTGGACGTGGTCCTCGTCGGCGGGCACGTCCACCGGATGGGTCTCCTCGAACCACTCGACCAGTGACTCGCGGGCGTCCGGGTCTGCACACTCGAAGCTGTATGCCGTCCACTCCACAGCGCATCGTTCACGGTGACGACCAAAAAAGTAGCCGTGCGTTCGCGGTCCGGTCGGCGGTTCTACGGAGAGAGTCGCTGGCTACCTCCGACCGCTGCGAGATCGAGCGACTCTACGGAGAGAGTCGGCGCCGAACTCCGACCGCTGCGAGATCGAGCGACTCTACGGAGAGAGTCGCTGGCGATCTCGCGGGAAGAGAACGGCTTCCCGGATGTTGCCGAGGCCGAGCATCGTCATGACGAGGCGCTCGCCGCCGAGGCCCCAGCCGGCGTGGGGCGGCATGCCGTACTTGAACATCTTGGTGTAGTAGTCGAACTGCTCGGGGTCGAGGCCCTGTTGCTCGAACCCGTCGACGAGGTGGTCGTAGCGGTGCTCACGCTGGCCGCCCGAGACCAGTTCCATCGTCGGATGCATCATGTCGAAGCCGGTCGACAGCTGCTCGTCGTCGTCGTGGTCCTTGATGTAGAAGGGCTTGATCTCCGAGGGCCAGTCGGTGATGAAGTAGTGCTCGCCCACGTCCTGGCCGAGCGCGTGCTCGCCCTCCGTGGGGAGGTCGTCGCCCCAGACGAGCTGCTCGTCGAGTTCGCCCGTGGCGTTGATCCGTTCGATGGCCTCCTCGTAGGTGAGCCGCGGGAAGTCGCCCTCGGGCGCCTCGAATTCGTCCTGCAGGTCGAGCGCTTCGAGCTGTTCCTGACAGTTCTCGGCGACGCCCTCGTAGGCGGCTTTGACGATGGTCTCGCAGGCGTCCATCGCCTCGGTGTGGTCGTAGAACGCCGACTCGAAGTCGATGGAAGTGGCTTCGTTGAGGTGCCGGGGCGTGTTGTGTTCCTCGGCGCGGAAGATCGGGCCGATCTCGAAGACGCGCTCCAGGCCGGAACCGACCATCAGCTGCTTGAACAGCTGGGGCGACTGGTTCATGAACGCCTCCTGCCCGAAGTAGGTGATCGGGAACAGTTCGGTCCCGCCTTCGGTACCAGTGGCGACGATCTTCGGCGTGTTGATCTCCGTGGCGTCGAGGTTCCGGAACGCCTCGCGGACCGAGCGCAGCACCTCGGCGCGGATCTCGAAGATCGCCTTGGTCTCGTCCTTGCGGAGGTCGAGGGTGCGGTTGTCGAGGCGCGTCGAGAGGTCGGCGTCGACCTTCCCCGAGGGGTCGAGCGGGAGTTCGGGGTCGGCCTCGGCGACGACGTCGAGGCTGTCGGGCGTGATCTCGACGCCGGTGGGCGCGCGCGGTTCCTCCTCGACGTCGCCGGTCACGGCGACGACGGACTCGCGGTGGACCCCGAGTCCGGTCTCGACGAGGTCCTCGTCCATCTCGTCTTTCTCGAACTTGACCTGGATCTTCCCGGTCGTGTCCCGGAGGATGAGGAAGGCGATGCCGCCGAGGTCTCGGATCTCGTGGACCCAGCCGGCGACCGTGACGGTCTGGCCCGGCTCGGCGTCTGCGGTGTAGGTGCGATCGTCCATGGGAGTGGGTTCTGGGGGGCTCGACTTAAGAACAGCCCTTCCGGGTCAGCGGTTCGCACGCCGCGCGAAGGGATGCCACGCTCCGATCGTCCACCGCAACGTTTCTGTCAGGCGGCGGAGAATAGGGGTTCATGCCAGACCGCGAACTCGACGACCTCGACAGAGCGATCCTCCACGCGCTCCAGGACGACGCCCGAAAGATGTCGACCAGCACGATCGCCGACCGGATGGACGTCGCGTCGAGCACCGTCCGCACCCGGATCCGCAATCTCGAAGAAGCCGGGATCATCACCGGCTACCACGCCGACGTGGACTACGAGGCCGCCGGCTTCCAGTTGCACACGCTGATCGTCTGCACCGCGCCAGTCCCCGACCGCGAGACGCTCGTCCGGGAGGCGCTGGAGATCGAGGGCGTCGTCGCCGTCCGCGAGGTGATGACCGGCAACGAGAACGTCCACGTCGAGGTCGTCGGCCGCGACGGCGACGACCTGTCCCGGATCGGCCGCGAGCTCGACGAACTCGGCTTCGAGATCGAGGACGAGGACATCATCCGCAACGAGTACGTCCACCCCTACAGCGGGTTCGACGACGCCGACGGGTGACCCGTCACCGACGCGCATTTTGCCGAATTAATCGTGTTACGCACGTTTAATTGCCGGTCCGTCAATTGAATCGGCTGTTTTATACCGCACCGGTTACTCTGTTCGGACGATGAACGGATTACCGACATTCGAGACGGATCGGTCTGCGGTCGGTACCGACGCGGGACTGCAAGCGGACCGGCGAATCGACCGAACGGAGGTGGTGCCATGGTCCTCGGAGCCGTGCGCAGGCGGATGAGCGACGCGCCGGGGCGGCGACGAGTCGTCGTGGTGGGGTCGTCCCACGAGACGCGGGCGCTGGCCGCTCGCCTCGCCGACGAGTTCGACGTGACGTTCGTCAGCGACCGTCGCGACGTCCTCGCCGGTGCGCGCGCGGAGGGCGTCGACGCGCGACACGACACGCTCGACCGCGAGAGCGAACTCCCCTCGTGGGATCTCGCGGCCGACGCGGCCGTCGTGGCCACTGACCGCGACAAGACGAACATGCTCGTCGCCCAGCAACTGAAGACGCTGCGGGGCGTCAGGGACATCGTCGTCCGGGTGAACGACCCGGACCGGGAGGGCGCGTTCGCCGGACTCGACGTCGCGACGGTCTGCGGGTCGGACACGTTGACGCCCCAGGTGAGCGCGACGCTCGAGGAGGCCATCTGACGTGCCGAAGGAACTCGAACGGGACCTCGGTCTCCCGGAGGTACTGGCGATCAGTATCGGCGCGATGGTCGGGAGCGGTATCTTCATCCTCCCGGCGCTGGCGCTCGAGATGGCCGGGCCGGCCGTCATCCTCGCCTACCTCCTGGCCGGCGTCCTGGTGCTTCCTGCGGCGCTGAGCAAGGCCGAGATGGCGACGGCGATGCCCGAGGCCGGCGGCACCTACATCTACATCGAGCGCGGCATGGGTCCGATGCTCGGGACGATCGCCGGCATCGGCACGTGGTTCGCGCTCTCGTTCAAGGGCGCCCTCGCGCTCGTGGGCGGCGTCCCGTACCTGGTCGTCCTGTTCGACCTGCCGATAAAGCCGGTCGCGCTCGGCCTCGCGGCCCTGCTCATCGTCGTGAACCTCTTCGGCGCCAAGCAGACCGGTCGCCTCCAGGTCGCCATCGTCGCCGCGATGCTCGCGGCGATGGTCTGGTTCGTCGGCGGGAGCTTCGGCTCCGTCGAGCGGGCGGCGTTCGACGGGTTCTTCGCCTCCGGCGGGGGCGGCGTCCTCGCCGCGACCGGGTTCGTGTTCGTCTCCTACGCCGGCGTCACGAAGATCGCCAGCGTCGCCGAGGAGGTCGAGGACCCCGACCGCGTCATCCCGAAGGGGATGATCTACTCGCTGGGGTTCACGACGCTGCTGTACGTGCTGATCGTCGCCGTCATCGTCGGCGTGACGCCCGACGGGATCGTCGGCTCGAACACGCCCGTCGCCGACGTGGCGGCCGCGACCATGCCAACCGCGGGCGTCGTCGTGGTCGTCGCCGCGGCGATCCTCGCCCTCGTCAGCACCGCCAACGCCGGCCTGCTCTCGTCGTCGCGCTACCCCTTCGCGATGAGCCGCGACCGGCTGGCGCCGCCGTCGCTGTCGACCATCAGCGACCGGTTCAACACCCCGACGACGGCGATCACGCTGACCGGGGTCGTCATGCTCGGGCTCATCGCGTTCGTCCCGATCATGGAGATCGCCAAGCTCGCGAGCGCGTTCCAGATCCTGGTGTTCGTCCTCGTCAACGTCGCCGTCGTGGCGTTCCGCACGAGCGACGTCGACTACGAACCGTCCTACCATTCGCCGCTGTACCCCTGGATGCAGGCGTTCGGCGTCGTCGGCGGGCTCGTCCTCCTCACGCAGATGGGAACGCTCCCGCTCGTCGGCGCCCTCGTGATCACGGTCGGCGGCGCGCTGTGGTACTACGCCTACGGCCGCCCCCGCGTCCAGCGCCAGGGCGTCGCCGCCGACGCCGTCCGCCGCCGCATCGATCGGCAGGCCATCGCCGAGACCGGGTCGGCGTTCCGCGACGCGTCCGAGACCGACGTGCTCGTCGCCGTCACGGAGGACACCACCGAGTCGCGCGAGCGCGCGCTCCTGACGGTCGGAGCCAGCCTGGCGCGGCGCGACGACGGGACGGTCACCGTGGTCCAGTTCGACCAGGTGCCCGACCAGGTTCCGCTGGACTACGCCGAGGGTGTCGTCTCCGACGCCGACCGCCGCTTCGAGGAGCGCACCGACCGACTCGTCGCCGACCTCGACGTCCCCGTCGAGTACGGCGAGGTGGTCAGCCACGACCCCGAGCGCGCGACGGTCAACTTCGCGACTGGCCACAACTTCGACCAGGTCGTGGCCGAGCCCGCAGCGAGCGGGTCCGTCTCGCGACTGTTCGACGCCGGGGAGACGGAGTACGACCTGCTCACGGTCGCCGCAGACGGCGTCGACGACCTCGACACCGTGACGCTCGTCACCGACCGCGGTCCCTTCGACCCGACGAAGGTCCGGATCGCCGACGCGGTCGCCGCGGAGAACGGCGCGTCCCTCGAACTCGTCCACGCGATCGACGCCGGCGAGCCCCCCGAGCGCGCGACGGCCGTCGACGACTACCACGACTCGCTCGCCGACCTGTGTTCGGTCCCGGTCGAGTCACGCGTCGTCACCGGCGGCGACCGCGACGCTGCGCTCGCTGACGCCGCGAAGGGGAGCGACCTCGTGATCGCCGCGAGCGACGGCGACGTAGTCGTGCGGTCCGACCAGGTCGACCAGGCCCGCGACGCGACCGGTATCATCACGGTCCGCCCGCGGCCCTCGCGCCGCACCGGACTCGTCGGCCGCCTGCTCGAACGCACGGTGTTCTGAGACCCTGGACACAGGTGGGACTCTGAAACCGAGTCCCCATCCTCGTCGCTCCGTCCTCGTCCGATCACGGCCCATCGCGAAAAAATTCGCCGTTCCTCTCACTCGTCGCCCTATTTCTATCGAGCGACGTGAGACGGAGTCCGAGAGCGCTATTCCCCACCGTAGTCCTGGCGAGTGGGCGAGTCAGAGCCCGGTGGAGCTACGCTCCACCGTCGGTCAGCACTTCGACGTCGTCGCCGCCGTCCTCGTTCAGGAACTCCGGGAGGTCGTCCTCGGTCTCCGCCTCGGCCTCCTCGCGGTCACGGTCCCAGACGCGGGACGTGTATTCGTGGCACATGGTATCACACCACCTAGATCGGGGGCCCGGACGCAGTTCAACCTTGCGTCGGGCGGGGAGCGCTGCGAGAATCGGCTGCGAGAGCGGCCGTGTCAGTCGGTGAGCGCCGCGGCCGTGGCGTCTTTGGCGCCTTCGACCGTTTCGGTGACGGCGTCGACGCCTTCGTCGTGGACGAGGTCGCCGACGACGACGGTGTCGGCGTGCTGGGCCATCGTGTTCGCGGATTCGTAGTCGTGGATGCCGCCGCCGTAGAACAGGGCGGCCTCCTCCAGCGCGTCGGCGGCCGCGGCGACGACCTCGGGGTCGCCGAAGGTGCCCGAGTACTCGGTGTAGAGTATCTCCTGGCCGAGCATCTGCTCGCCGACCTCGGCGTAGGCGGCCACGTCGTCGGCGTCGAGGTCGCAATTCGACTCGGTCAGGACGGCCGCCGCCGAGTCGGGGTTGAGAACGACGTACCCCTCGGTGAACGTCTTCGCCCAGTCGATGTCGTCGTCGAGTCGGACCCATTCCTTCTGGACGCCCGTGATCCAGGCGACGTCGCCGGCGTTGAGCACCTCCGGGACGAGGTAGCCGTCGACGCCGTCGCGGTAGACGACGTTCGCGGGGTTCGACGGTTCGACGTACAGTGGCACGTCGTACTCCGCGCAGGCGTCCACGACCTGTCGCATCTTCTCCTCGGTGACACCGGTCGTGCCGCCGACCTCGATGGCGTCCGTCCCGCAGGTGACGACATCTTCGAACGTCTCGCCGTCGACGAGATCCTTGTCCGGGTCGACCTTCAGAATGTGGTCCCAGTCGTCCCACGGCCTCTGCATACTGGCACACACCCCGCGCCCGGATAAAACCGCTTCGGATACTGGCGATCACGGCCGGGAGACGATGCCGAACAGACAGCGCTACCGAGGGAGGCGTGGTTCGCCGGCAACGATGCCCCGTACTTTCTTGGTGACCGCCGACAGGAGATAGGGGTATCAAATGAGTCAGGCGACGCTCCCGTCGGCTCCGTATCACAACTCGAATCTCTTCTCCGGCTACTATCTCGACGAACGCGTCGCCGATCTGGACGCGTGGGACTGCGACGAGGAAGCGACGGAAGCGTTCGAGGAACTGCAGCAGCGCTGGGAGCTCGAAGGGGATCTCGCCCCGTCGTACAAGGAAGACGAGTTACTGGACTCGTGGATCGACGATGTGCTCGACGTGCTCGGATTCGGGACCGCAGCAGAGACGACGCTGCCGGGCGGCGGCGGGTACAACGACCGGCTGCTGTTCGAGTCCGAGGAGGACAGGCGCGAAGGGGCGCTTCGGAAGAGAGCGGGCGAACCGGAGGCGATGTACGGGACCGCCGCGGCCGTTCTCGAAGCGAAGCAATGGGGCGCCGACTTCTCCGCGCGATTCAGCGAACAGCGGTCGTACCGCGACGCGTCACATCAGATAAAGTACTATCTCGAACACACGCCCGAACGACTCCGCTGGGGCGTCCTGACCGATGGCCGCAAGTGGCGGCTCTACGGAACGAAAGACTACGCGACGGAGACCTACTACGAAGTCGACCTGCCGGAGCTACTCGCCTCGGGGAGCGTGGAGCGGTTCAAGTACTTCTACGCGTTCTTCCGACCCGAGGCGTTCCGCCAGAGCGCCGGCACGTCCTTCCTCGACACGGTCTGGTCGGAGAGCGAGACCGCCGCCCAGGAACTCGGCGAAGACCTGCAAGACAACGTCTTCACCGCACTCCGGGTACTCGGCGACGGGTTCGTCGAAACGAACGACCTCGACATCGACCCCGAAGACGACGACGCGCTCGAGGAGTTGAAAGAGCAGTCGCTGGTCCTCCTCTACCGGTTGATGTTCGTCCTCTACGCCGAGTCACGGGGACTCATCCATCCCGACGACCCCGACTCGGTGGCCGAGTACGAGGAGCACTTCAGCCTCGACCGGCTCCGGTTCGACATCCACGACGACGTGGGATCGGGGGGCTCGCTCTCGGACTACAGCGAGCACTCGACCTCGATGTGGAGCCGGCTGGAGGACCTGTTCCGACTCGTCGATTCCGGCGAGGGGTCGCTGGGTATCCCGCCGTACAACGGCGGCCTGTTCGACGACGACCAGCACGGCTTTCTCGCCGAGAACCAGGTCGCCGACCGCTACATCGCCGAGGTACTCTACCGCCTGGGAACCACCGAATCCGACGACGGCTCGTTCGTCCTCGCCGACTACGCCGACCTCGATACCCGCCACCTCGGGAGCATCTACGAGGGCCTGCTCGAACACGAATTCCGCATCGCTCCGGAGGCCTACGCGGCCGTCGACGAGGACGGCGGCCAGGTGTGGAAGCCCGCGACCGAGGTGACAGACGCCGACGCCGTCGAGACGGTCGAGCGCGGCGAGCTGTACGTGGTCAACGACGACGGCGAGCGGAAAGCGACGGGCGCGTACTACACGCCCGACTACGTCGTCGCCCACATCGTCGAGGAGACCGTCGGCCCCCTGATCGGAGACATCGACGCGGAGTTGCGCGAGGACGGGCTCGAACCGAGCGACCGCGAGTACTTCATGCGCTTCTGGCAGTCGGTCCGCGATCTGACGGTCCTCGACCCGGCGATGGGCAGCGGCCACTTCCTGACGAAGGCCACGGGGTATCTGACCGAGCGCGTGATGGAGGTCGTCCGCGAGCAGGAGATCCAGAGCTACGACGAGCAGAACCTGCGCCGGGAGATAGCCAAGGAGTGCATCTACGGAGTCGACGTCAACGGCATGGCTGTCGAGCTAGCGAAGCTGTCGATGTGGCTGGAAACGCTGGCGACCGACCAGCCGCTGGCGTTTCTGGATCACCGCCTCAAAACCGGAGACTCGCTGGTCGGTTCGGACGTCACGCGAGTGCTGAGTGACGACGTCGCCGAAGAAGGCGGACAGTTGACTCTCACGCAGGCGTTCGCGCGAGTGCGCAAGGACACGCTCGACCACGTGATGGACCTGATGCGAGAGTTGCTCGCCATCGACAACGAGACGCTCGACGACGTCAAGTCGATGGAGGGGATCTATCGGGAGATCCGCGACGACCCCCTGTACGAGCGACTGTTCGAGTTGGCGAACGTGCACACGGCGGAGCAGTTCGGCGTAGACGTCCCGGACGACGCCTACGAGGAGATGGCCGCCGCCATCGAAGCTGAATCGGAGTGGGCGGCGATCGAATCCGAGCCGTGGTTCGCGGAGGCCCAATCCGTGGCCGCCGACGAGGACTTCTTCCACTGGGAACTGGAGTTCCCCGAGGTGTTCTTCGACGACGACGGCGAGAAGCGCCCGGATGCCGGGTTCGACGTCGTCGCCGGGAATCCCCCGTATATTTCGATCGAGAACCTCGACGACCAAAGCGTCGAATACGTCAAACGAGCGTATTCGGAGGTGGTCTACGGTCGAACGGACATCTACCTCCCCTTCATCTACAAATCGCTCCACCTGACCAGAGACGGCGGTTTCAGTTCGATGATCGTCCCGGACAAGTGGCTGGTCTCGGACTACGGGAAGTCGCTCCGAGACCGCGTCCTGTCGGACTACACGATCGAGCAGGTGTGGGACCTCCGCGAGGAACCCGTCTTCGAGGGCGTCTCCAACTCCCCGGTCGTCTACAATATTCGATGCGCCGACCCTGCGCAGAACGAGATCGCGATCGCCGTCGGGCGGGAATCGGACCCGAACTACCGGGAGTACGCCACCGAGCAGTCGATCTTCGATAAGATCTACGACAAGAAGATAATCCTCTCGATCACCGACGAGATGTGGCGCGTTTGCGAGACGGTTACCACTGATTCGTGGCGGATCGCGGACTTCTGTTACGTGAGTTACGGGGCTCAACCGGGGAATCTATCGAAGTTCGTGTTCGATTCCCGCACAGCGGCCGTCGACCGCCTGGAACAGCTCGCCAGCGGAGACGACCCGGACGAGCGCATTAAACCGTTTATCAAGGGTCGAAATATTCACCCGTATACGGTCAGATACGACGGCGAACTGCTACTGTACCTGCCCGACGACTTACACCGCCCGGCGTTTCCGGAGCTATTCGAAGTCGAGAAGATAGCGATGAGCGAGGTGGCGACCGAACTCAGAGCGGCCCTCGACACGGAGCGACACTACGGGAACGAGACGGTCGTCTTCGTCGCGCGGAACACCGATTTGCTCCGGGAGAATCCGGAACTCGCCCGGACGAGAGGAGTCCCGGAGCGAGATGCGACGCCCGACGGAGTGGAGGATATCGACCTCAATTACGCAGTCGCGCTGCTCAATTCGACGCTTCTGGAGTTTTACTTCGAGGCGACGATGGCGGAGTTCCTGCACGTGTATCCGGACGACATTCGACGACTGCCGATACGAAAGGTACGGACGCCGTCCGATGGAGGCGGAGCAGGTGCCGAGTTCGAGGACGCATATGCGAGGGGGGACTACCAGGCCTGCGCCGAGGCGCCGGTCGAAGACGGAGGGGGCGACGAGACCGAATTCGCGCCCGCGCGCTTCCACGAGCGGTTGGCTTTCCTGGCCCGACAGCGGTCGGATCTCTCGCGCTCACGGGACGTGCTGAATCTCTCTCTCCGCGACCATATCGGCGCCTATTCGAACGGCGAGACGCTCGCAGAGATCGGTTTGACACAACCGCCAGAGGACGCAGCCGGTTCGGTTCTCCAGCAGACCACGGAACAGAAGCCGAACCTGCGGGTGGGCGAGGCCACGGCCGAGCGCGAATCGATCAATACGGTCGAGATTCGGCTCACAGCGCGCTACAAGCCCGACCCGAAGGAGAAGGGCAGAGACGCGTACACCGAGACCGAGCCGCTGCCGGCGCTTCGGATCACGGACCTCTCCGAGACCGAGGCGGACCTGATCGAGGCGTTCGTGCCCGCGGCCGTTGACGAGGCCGGTGGGTTCGCGGGCTTCCGCGAGACGGCGACGAAGACCAACTCGCTGGTCGATCGCCTGCGCTCGCTGACACTCCCGGAGGTGTCCGACGTGGAAGACGGACTCGCGAGTTACCGAGAGACGGTGGGTCGGGCCGAGGAACTGGAACGGGAGATCGGACGCACCGACGAACTGATCGACGAGATCGTCTACGACCTGTACGGGCTCACCGACGAGGAGATCGAGATCGTCGAGGAAGCGGTCGGCGAATAGCGTCCGCGCGCACCCGAGCACGGGTCGAAACAGAGAGACCGGACCGTCCCCGTCAGTTCTATTTCGGGAACCGCCGATGTACGGGTAATGCCAGACGGCGCGCGACTCACGGCGGTCGAGACCGTCCACGAGGAGGGATCGTTCCTGTTCACCGCGAGCAACTCATTCGACATGGACGAGGAGATCATCGTCGTCCCCTGCGAGGACGAGGTCGCCGCAGACGACGGGCCCGAAAGTGACGAGGGCGGCGTCGCGGCGTGGATCAACCGCTGTACGCACGAGGCACAGCGATTCGACACCGGCCGCGGTGTCCCGATGCGCGACGGCGAGATTATCTGCCCGAAACACGGCTCGATGTTCGACGCGTGTTCGGGCGACTGCGACAACGGGGAAGCGGCGGGGACCACCCTCCCCGACGTGGACGTGGCCGTCGAGGACGGAGAGGTGTTCCTCGTCGACGACGAGTACGCGTTCGATCACGAGGGAAAAATCGACGACGGCGACGACGGACCGAGTTCGACCTCACACGTCGGGTTCTGAACTGCGGGCGCTCAGTCGCTCTCTGCGCGTTCGTCGGCGGGGCTCGCGCCGTCGATCAGGTCCTCGGTGTCGGTCTCAGACTCCGCGTCCCCGTCGTCGTCGGGGTCGTCGTCCCCTCCGACGTCGACGTCCGGCAGTTGCGAGATCCAGTCGCGGATCTGGCCGGCGCTCACGCCCTGGATCTCCGTCGCGAGGACGTCGGGATCGACGTCGTGGAGGTCCTGAGGCGCGTCGACGCCGGCGGTCTCCAGGCGCTCGGCCGTGGCGGGCCCGACGCCGTCGAGGTCTTCGAGGTCGTTGACGGCCTGCCGGGCCTGGTACTCCTTGAAGTTGCAGATGGGACAGCCCAGTTCCCAGGGGTCGTCGCCGCTGTGGACGACCAGTTCGGGCAGGTCGTGCTCGTCGCAGTACTCGTCGGTGACCTCGATGTCGCCGCGGCGCGGGAGCGGCAGCGAGTAGTCACAGTCAGGGTAGCGCGTACAACCGACGAGGCGCGACCCCGATCGGAGCTTCTTGATCGCCAGTTCGCCCCCTTCGTCGTCGCCGCAGTCGGGACAGACGCCGATGACCTCGTCTTCGGTGTCGTCGGCCTCGTCGGCCTTGCACTGCGGGCAGCCGTGGACGAACGTGTCTCGCCCGGCGAGCATCTTCACGTGGTTCAGGCCGTGCTCCTCGCAGGTCTCTTCGAGGACGAGCGGTTCGCCCGAACTCGGCAGCGGGAGCGTGTACTGACAGTCGGGATAGCCGTCGCAGCCGACGAAGTACGACCCCTGGCGGCTCTGGCGGATCAGCAGGTCGTGGTCGCTCTCGGGACAGGGACCGAGCCGGCGGTCGGCCTTCAGCGACTCCTGCAGGAGGTCGCCGATGTCCTCGCGGGACTCCCGGAGCTCGTCGAACACGCGTCCGAGCATCTCCCGGGACTCCTCGGTCACGTCGTCCAGCGTCGCCTCGCCGCTGGCGATGGCGGACATGTCCGCTTCCAGCTGGGCCGTCATGTCGTCGCTGACGACGCGGTCGGCGAACTCCTCGGCGGCCTCGACGACCGCCTCGGCGATGGCGGTCGGTCGCGGCGGGTCCGACTCGATGTACCCGCGGTCGTAGAGCTTCTCAATGGTGTTGTGTCGCGTCGCCTTCGTCCCCAGCCCCAGGTCCTCCATCTTCTGGATGAGCCGCGACTGGCCGTAGCGGCGGGGCGGCTGGGTCTGCTTGGCCTCGAGTTCCACGTCGCTCACGTCGAGGTGTTCGCCCTCCTCGACGGCCGGCAGGAACGACTCGCTGGCCGACGAGTACGGGTAGACCGCGTGGTAACCGGCTTCCAGCAGGCGCTTGCCGGTGGCCTTGAGCTGGCAGTCCTTCGCCTGTGCGACGACGCGGAGGTGCTCCCACGTCGCCGGCTCGGCGACCGTCGCGAAGAAGCGGCGGACGACGAGTTCGTAGACCTCCCACTCGTCCTCGTCCAGCGCGTCGCGGTCGGGGACTTCGCCCGTCGGGTGGATCGGCGGGTGGTCGGTCGTCTCGTCGTCGCCCTCGGTGGCCTCGATGTCGTCGAGTTCGAGCAGCGACTCGGCGTCGTCGCCGAACTCGTGGGTCATCGTGAACTCGTCGAGCAGCTCCTCGGGGTCCAGGTCGTCGGGGTAGACCGTGTTGTCCGTCCGCGGGTAGGTGACGTACCCGGTCGTGTACAGCTCCTCGGCGATGGACATCGCGCGCTGGGCGGAGTACCCCAGCGAGCCCGCGGCGGAGATGAACGCGGTGGTGTTGAACGGCGCCGGCGGGTTGTCCGTGCGCGTGCGTCGGCGAACGGTCGTGATCTCCGCACTGGTCGCCTCGCGGAGCCGCTCGTAGGCTTCGGTCGCGTCGTCCTCGTCCCAGACACGCTCGGCCTCGCTGCCGTCGTCGTCGTAGAAGTACTGCGCCTCGAAGGTGTCGCCGTCCTTCGTCAGGTCGGCGAACAGCTCCCAGTAGTCCTCGGGGTCGAACGCCTGGATCTCCCGCTCCCGGTCGACGATGAGCTTCAGCGTCGGGGACTGCACCCGCCCGACGGAGATGAAGTCCTCGCCGAGCTGGCGCGCGGACAGCGAGAGAAACCGAGTGAGCGCAGCGCCCCACACGAGGTCGATGATCTGGCGTGCCTCGCCGGCGGCCGCCAGGTCGAAGTCGATGTCGTCCGGTTCGGCGAAGGCGTTCTTGACCTCCCGCTCGGTGATCGAGGAGAACCGCACTCGCTTGACTGGTACGTCGGTCTCCTCCCGGATGAGCTCGTAGGCCTCCTTGCCGATGAGTTCCCCCTCGCGGTCGTAGTCGGTCGCGATGACGGCCTCGTCGGCCTCGCGGGCGAGCTGTCGCAGGGTGGTGACGATGTTCTGCTGGGTCGGCGACTTGACGATGTCGGCGTCGATCAGCTCGACGGGCTCGACGTCGCGCCAGTCGGAGTACTCCTCGGGGAAATCGACCCCGACGACGTGACCCGAGAGGCCGACGCAACGCGTCACGCCCCACTCGTAGACGTTGACGCCGTTGCGCTGGGTCGTGCTCGCGCCGCCGTCGCTGAGTATCTCGGCGATCCGTCTGGCGGCGTTGTTCTTCTCGGTGATTATCAGCTCCACCGGGCGCCACCTCCGGGGCCGCGGGAGTCGGTCATGGAAGCCGATAGGCGTGTCCCCGCCCTAAAGGTTTCGGGCGAAATCGGCCGACAGCGGGCGTGTGCGTGCGATCGAGCGCCCGCGAGTGGGCGCGCTCGCGTCTCGCGTGGGCGTGCGCGATGGACTCCTTCAGGCCGCCTGTTCGGAGACGCCGCTCGACTCCGGCTCTCGCGGGACCGCGCAGGCGGGGTCGTGGCTCGCGCGCAGCGCGCTCCCAGTCAGCAGGAGGACGCTCGCGGCGAAGAAGAGACCGCCGACGGGCGACGACGGGTCCATGAATGCCCAGTAGACGGGCGTGGCGGCGGCGCCGAAGAGGGCGCCGGCGGCGCCGTAGACGGCGGGCGCACAGCAGCCGCAGGCGGTCGCGCCGGCGGTCGTCACCGTGCCGATCATCGCCCGCGGCGACTCGATGGCCCCGCCCGCCGTCCACTGCCTGGCGGCGAGCGCGGCGTTGCTCGCGACGAGCCCGCCGAGCACCCCGACGAGCAGGAGCGATCCCAGGGAGACGTAGCCCGACAGCGGGATCGCGGGGAAGTAGAACTCCAGCGCCGGCCAGTAGACCAGCGGCGAGGCGACCTGGTACGGCGTGACGAACCCCTGGCCCGCCATGTCGGCGGTCACGTCGGGGTTCATCGAGACCGTCCCGGCCGAGAACGCGTAGAAGACGGCGAACATCGTGAACGAGGCCAGCGCGGTTGCCAGCGGAACCCGCATCCCCAGGACGCGCGGAAACGCCTCGCCCGCGTCCCGCCACAGGACGTACGCGATCGCGGTCGGCACGGCGGCGGCGAGCAGGTACCCGAACGGGTGATACAGGCCCTCGTTGGGCATCAGCGCGGGGTAACCGATCCACGCCGCGAGCAGGAGGCCGAGGCCGACGTACCGCGGCCGCTCGGGCCACTGCCAGCGGACGACCACCAGACTCCCGACCGCGAGCAGGCTCGCCGTCACGGCGTTTATCACCGGGAACCAGCTCGTCCAGTCGGGCGTGTCCCCGGGCGTGATCTGGACCTCGACGAGGCCGATAGTCCCCGCGATGACCAGAACGACGCCGACCGAGAAGAGACCGGCACCGAGCCGGCCGGACGCGTCTTCGTCCCGGAGCTCCCTCCAGCCGCCGGCGACGGCGAGGATCCCGAGAATCGTGACCGCGCCGAGGACCCAGTGGGGCGTCCCTGCGTGGGTCGTCCCGCTGTGGGCCACGACGGCGTCGATAGCGCCGGGGAGCCCGCGCGCGGTCGCTCCGAGCGCCTGTCCGAGTGTCATTGTCGACGGTCGGGGCCGGACGGTCAAGGACGTTCTGATACGCGAGTCGAAAGGGGCCGCCAGCCCGGCGACCGCGACCGGCCGGAGACGATTCACCCGCGGCCGACCCAGGTGGGTCCGTCCGCGACGAATACGTTTACGGGCGGGTGGTCCCTCCACGGGGACAGTGAGCGAATCGGAGAGTCGCGTGGACATGACCACCGGCGCGGTGACGCCGCGCCTGTTCAAACTCGCCTGGCCGCTCGTCGCCGGCAACCTCCTCCAGACCGCCTACAACCTCGCGGACATGTTCTGGGTGGGGCGCGTCAGCGCCGAGGCCGTCGCCGCCGTCTCCCTGATGTTCCCGACCGCCTACCTCTTCATCTCCGTCGCGATGGGGCTGACCGCTGCCACCAACGCCGTCGTCTCCCAGCACATCGGCGCCGGCAACGAGCGCCGCGCCCAGCGGACCGTCGCCCAATCTGTCCTGCTCGCCATCGCCGTCGCCGCCGCCCTCGCCGTGTTCGGTTTCGTCGTCCGGAAGCCGCTGGTCGCCCTCATCGGCGCCGAAGGCGCGGTGTTCGACGCGGCGATCGCCTACATCGAATTCGTCTTCCTCGCCATCCCCTTCACCTTCCTCTTTTTCGTCTTCCGCTCGTCGCTCCGGGCGGCCGGCGACACGAAGACCGCCATGTGGCTCGTCGGGGCGAGCGCCGGCCTCAACATCGTCATCGACCCCGTGTTCATCCTCGACTGGGGGCCGTTCCTCGGCCTGGGCGCGCAGGGCGCGGCCGTCGCCACCTTCATCTCTCGGGGCGTCGCCGCCGCCATCGGCCTCTACATCCTCGTCGACGGCGGGTGGGGCATCCGCCTCCGGATCGGCGACCTGACCCCCGACTGGGCGATCCTCCGCCGACTGATCGACGTGGGCTACCCCGCGACGTTCGACGGGCTCACGCGTTCGCTCGCGGCGGTCACCTTCGCCGCGCTGGTCGCCCGCTTCGGCGCCGTCGCCACCGCCGCCTACGGCATCGGCCTCCGCCTGATGTCCGTCTCCTGGACCGTCTCGGGCGCGGTCGGCCAGGCCGCCGCGACCGGCGTCGGCCAGAACCTCGGCGCCGACCAGCCGGATCGCGCGGCCGACGTGACGTGGAAGGCCACCGGC
This sequence comes from Halosimplex rarum, assembly GCF_047715405.1. Taxonomy (NCBI): domain Archaea; kingdom Methanobacteriati; phylum Methanobacteriota; class Halobacteria; order Halobacteriales; family Haloarculaceae; genus Halosimplex; species Halosimplex rarum. The sequence continues at coordinate 4,563,275 of NZ_CP180412.1, read as the reverse complement.
GGCGCGATGGCCGTCCTCTTCGCCGCCGGAGGGCTCATCTACGCGTTCCCGGCCATCGCGATGGGCGTGTTCATCGGCGACCAGGCAGTCATCGACGCCGGCGTCACCCTGCTGCGGATCATCGCGCCCTTCTGGGCCTTCTTCGGCGGGCTGATGGTGATCCAGGGTGGGTTCCGCGGCGCCGGCCGGACGAAAGTCGCGTTCGTTCTCTCGCTGCTCTCGCGGTGGATCTTCCGCGTGCCCGTCGCCTTCGCCCTGGCGTACGCCGTCGCGCTCGACCCGGTCTCGGTGACGCCGGTCGACGTGAACGGGCTCTGGTGGGCGATGGCGGTCTCGGCCATCGCCTCGTTCGTCGTCGGCGTCGCGTGGTTCCGCCGCGGCGGCTGGCGCACAGCTGTCATCGACGATGACGCGGAGGTGCCTGGTGGACCGCGCGCCGGCGGTGAGGGCGTGGACGCCGACGAGGAACTGACGACCGATTAAGGCCAGTCCAGACGCTCGGGACCAGTGCGTAAGTTCCGGCTATCGAGAGGAGGGCCGAACGCAGGCACGGTAGTCCGTCGACGGACTCCAGGTCGGAGCGGGCGCAACCACGTAATACCAGATTTACGACGTGAGCCGGCCGTAAACGGAGGTGCGGGTTTATTCGGACACCCCACATCGTGAGAGTGTCGCATCCGTCGAGTGGGCGTCCGCCCACGTGATCTCTCGTGAATCACGACCCATCACAGGATCCGCAACCGTCACCACAGGAGGGACAGAACCGACCAGCCGAACCGGGAGGGAACCGGTCGCCGTCGAGTCTCGATCCCATCGAGTTCCAGCGGGATCCAGACACGGGGCGATTCCTCACCACCGAAGAGCGGGCCTACGTGGAACGGCTCAGTCAGCAGTATCCGGAACAGGTCCGGCAGGCCTACGAACAGAACGTCTCGCTCGCCGCCGTCGGGCTGCCGGTCCCGCCGAACCTCGGTGATCGGGGAACGCAGGTCGACTCAAGGAACCAGCAACAGCAACCGTCGCCGCAGCAACAATCGCCACAGCAACAGCCGCCACAGCAACAGTCGCCACAGCCACAGTCATCGTTCCCGCAGCAGCAAGCTTCGCAGACGGGTCAGCAGCCGACCGGCGGAGTTCAGCGACCCCAGCCGTCGCAACCGCCGCAGCAACAGCCCCAACAGCCCCAACAGCAACCGTTCAAACAGCCTCAACAGCAACGGCCCCAGCCTGGACAGCAACAGTCGCCACAGCAACAGCCCCAACACCAACAGCCCCAGGAGCACCCGTCACAACAACCATCACATCAGCAGCCACCGGAGCAACAGCCGCCACAGCAACGACCGCCACAACAGCCACCGCAGCAACGGCCGCCACAGCAACGGCCGCCACAGCAACCGCCACAACAGGAACAACAGGGCCAGTCGCGACAGGCGGATCGGCCGTACGGACCGGGAGAGCAGCAGTTCCAGGGATCACAGCCGTCGGCACCCGCAGACGAACAACCCGCGGCACAGTCGCAGATTCCCGACCGCGAACAGGCCGCCCAACAGCCCGTACAGCGGGGGACGCCTTCGGAATCCGGACAGCGTCCCACGGACGTCCCGATAGAGGCGCCGGAGTCGGAGCAAGGGGAGACAGACGTTCCAGTACAGACCGGGGGAACGAGTGAGCAAGCGCGACGACCGGGTCAGCGCCGGAGCCGACAGCAGCACTGGTCGTGGTGGTACAACTGGTGAAGACGGGCACGGCGTCGTCCGGCGACCCGTCGTCCCGCTTTCGGCCGGGAGTACTCCCATATCGGTCCCGGCCTGATCCGATACCGAACCGCGTCGCTCTCCGGCCGTCGAACGCAGACCGCCGAGTACCGGTACGAGTCCGGCAGACCCCTACCGAGCAGGGGCAAATCTTGTAGTGGATTCCGCTCCCACCCTCGTCATGGACTTCGGCTACCACCACGCGAGTTTCGACTACGTCGACTGCCCGGACAGCCCCGCCATCGAGTCCACGGTCGAGCGCGCACAGTGGGTCGAATCCGAGGGGTTCACCTGGCTCTCGCTGATGGACCACGTCTGGCAGCTCCCTTTCGTCGGCCAGCGCGACGAGCCGTTCCTGGACTGCTACACGGCCCTGCCCGCCGTCGCCCAGGCCACCGACAGCCTGGAACTGAGCGCGCTCGTCACCTGCCCGCACTACCGGAACCCCGGCTACCTCGGCCGCACCCTCGCCACCCTCGACCACGTCTCGGGCGGGCGCGCCGTGCTCGGCATCGGCGCCGGCTGGTACGAGGACGAGTACGACGCGATGGATCTCGAGTACCCGGACATCGCCACCCGAAATCGGCAGCTGCGCGAGACAATCGAGATCTGCCGGGCGATGTGGAGCGAGGACTCGCCCGTCTCCTACCAGGGCGAGCACTACGAGATAGACGACTTCTACTGCGAGCCCAAACCCGAGGACGGGATTCCGGTGCTCGTCGGCGGTGGCGGCGAGGAGTTGACCCTGCGTGCGACCGCGGAGTACGCCGACCGCTGGAACGTGCCCTCGGGCGACCCCGACGCCATCGACCACAAGCTCGACGTACTCGAAGGCCACTGCGAGGACCTGGGCACTGACGACGCCGCCATCACGAAGACAGTCGGTAACCGGACCGTCATCCGGGAGTCGAGCGAAGACGCCCACGAGACCTACGAGGAACTGATGGGACGGACCGAGGCCGGGCCGACGCCACGCGACGAGGGCCGAGGCGCCGTCGGGTCGCCCGCCGAGGTCGCGCACCGGCTGCAGCGATTCGACGAGGTCGGCGTCGACACGTTCATGCTCATGGTCCCCTCGAACGACCGCCGTACCGTCGAGTTGTTCGTCGACGAAGTGATGGGCTCGCTGTAGGTGTCTCGGTCGATACCAGCTACGTGGACGCGTGCTGCCGCGTCACGTCGCGGCCTCGATCAGCAGAGATAGCGGTCGCCTCGACGCCTGTATGTCAATGGGCAAGATATTTACCCCGCTGTACTGTCGGCGTCGGTATGATCTCGATCAGTCCGCGCCGGACTGTCTTCCTCCGGGACGCGGTCGTCTCGACGGCGCTGCTCGCCGTTCCCATGGCCCTCTACCGCATCTACGTCGAACTGTCGGTCCTCCGGATCCCGGGGATGATCCTCTATCTCCCGTTCATGGTCGTCTACATCGTCCTCGGCGGCGAGACCGAGGCGGGACGTGGTCCCTCGACGCTGCAGATCGGTCTCTATCTCGTGGTGCTCGGGCTGCTCGTCGCGACTGTCGCCCACTACGTCCGCCGGTCGTAGGCTCCGCCCGTTCGCGAAGACGGAGGCGGAAAACTGACCGCTCGCGGTCGGTCGTTACGCTTCCAGCGCTTCCCGCAGCAACTGATTCACGTCGCCGGGGTCGGCCGATCCCCCGGTCTTCTGCATGACCTGCCCGACGAGGAAGTTGATGGCGCCGTCGTCGCCGCCGTGGTAGTCCGAGACGGCCTCGGGGTTCTCGTCGATGGCTTCGACCACTGCGTCCTGGATCTCGTCGCCGCTGGTCTTGCCGAGCCCCTCCCGCTCGACGATGTCGTCGGGGGCGTCGCCGTCGTCGAGCATCTCACGGAGCACCGTCTCGCGGGCGTTCTTCGTCGTGATCTCGTCTGTGGCGACGAGTTCGACGAGGCGCTCGATCTCGTCGAAGCGGTGGGAGACGTCCGTGATCTGCATGTCGCGGTAGTTCAACTCGCCCAGCAGTTCGTCGGCGACCCACGTCGCGGCCAGGTCGGGGTCGAACTGCTCGGCGACGTCCTCGAAGAAGTCCGCGACCTCCTTCGTGCTCGTGAGTTTGTCCGCGGCCTCTTCGTTGAGGTCGTACGCCGCCTTGAAGCGCTCGCGGCGCGCGTCCGGGAGTTCCGGGATCTCGATCTCTTCCTTCCAGTCGCTGACGCGTAGCGGCGGCAGGTCGGCCTCGCGGAAGTAGCGGTAGTCTTTCTCCTCCTCCTTCGAGCGCATCGAGAGGGTAACGCCCTTGGACTCGTCCCAGTGGCGGGTCTCCTGCTCGACCGCGCGGCCGCGTTGGATCGCGTTCCGCTGGCGCGTCTCCTCGTAGGCCAGCGCCTTCTCCGCGCCCTTGTGACTGGAGATGTTCTTGACCTCCGTGCGGTTCGGGTCGGCCTCGTCCAGGACCGACGCGTCTATCTCGTCGGCGTCCACGCCGCTCAGGTCGACGATGGAGAGGTTGGCGTCGACGCGGAGCGACCCGTCGCGGGTCGCGTCGAAGACGCCCAGGTACTCCAGCACCTCGGTGAGCTTCGCGAGGAACGAGCGGACCTCGTCTGGCGATCGGAAGTCCGGTTCGGTGACGATCTCCATCAGCGGCGTGCCCGCGCGGTTGTAGTCGACCAGCGTGTAATCGGCGGTGTCGATGGACCCGCCCTTGTGCTGGAGACTGCCCGGGTCCTCTTCGAGGTGGGCGCGGTTGATGGTCACCGAGCGGCGCTCGCCCTCGACGGAGAACTCCAGTTCGCCGTCCTGGCAGATAGCAGCGCCGTACTGGGTGATCTGGAAGTTCTTGGGCAGGTCCGGGTAGTAGTAGTTCTTCCGGTGGAACGTCGTCTCCTCGGGGACGGTGGCGTCGATGGCCTTGCCGATCTTGACGGCGGCCTCGACGGCGCCCTCGTTGAGAACCGGGAGGGCGCCGGGCAGGCCCAGACACACCGGGCACGTGTGGGTGTTGGGCTCGTCGTCGCCGACATCGGTCGAGCAGTCGCAGAAGATCTTCGTGTCCGTCTCGAGCTGGACGTGGACCTCGAGTCCGATGACAGTCGCGAGGTCCCCCGTCTCGACGGCTTGTGCGGTCATTACCCGCGATTCGTGGCGGCCCGGCTAAAGGCTAACGACCCGCGGAAAACCGAGCGGAACGACCCGAGTAGTTCGGACGACTATTCGATCGTGACCCCGGCCTGGAAGACGTAGTCGCCCTGTCGGCCGTGCAGGTACAGGTCCTCGGTGAACGCGGTGGCGTTCCCGTGGAGCGTCGGGCGCTCGCCGACGCTGGCGTGGAACGTCGCCGTACCGTTCTCCCGGGTCCGATAGACGTAGACGGTCTCTCCGGGGTCGAGGCGCTCGTCGAGGGTGACCGTCCCGAGCGTGTACCCGAAGACCGTCTCGTTGACCGATAGCGTCGTCCCAGCCTCGATAGTCGGCCCGTCTGTCAGCGACATCTCGAGGAGTTTGTCGCTCTCCGTGACTTCGGCGGATACCTGCGGCGGGTCCGACACCCACCCCGGTTTCGAGACGAAATCGCCGCTCGCGCGCTCGGTCTCGATGGTGACCGTTCGCGTGTCGGTCTTGTTCCCGTAGTCGACGGTGTACGCGATGGTGCCGTTGACGATCCTTCCCTCGCTGGTGACGTCTACCGTCCCGGACACGCCGACGACGTCGCCGTCGGTGTAGACGTAGACGTTCTCGGCGAGGCCGGTCGCGTTCAGGACGACGCGCTCGCCCTCGTCGGTCGTTCTCACTCCAATGGGGTCCCAGACTACTCTCAAGACGTGGCCGGAGAAATCGAAACTCGTCAATTTCGAGTACATCTTCGCGAGTCTCCGCAACTTTGTCTGACCGTTCACGTAAGCCGTCTTCCGGGGGGAATAGACCCCGGCTTCTGTCGGCCCGACCCAGCGGACGATCTCGACCGTGGTCCCTCCGTACAGTGTCACCAACGAGGCGTCGCTGTCGTTCTCGGCGTGATACTCCCAGATCGTCCCCGTCGAGTTCTCGACAGTCACGTCCGCCCGGTACGTGATGTTGGAAACCCGTTCCATGAACGCCGACGTCAACTCGCCAGCGTCGACATCTTTCGACGTCACTCCGTCGGGCAGCGACATCGACGAGAGTGGTTTGAGTCCGGCGGCCGGCGTCGGTGTCGGAGTGGGCGTCGGGGTGGTCGTCTCCGCCGGCGTCGGTGTTGGAGTCGGAGCCCCAGTCGTCGTCGCGGCGTCGGTCGCGTCACCGGGCGTCGACGGGGTCGCGGTCGACGACCCGCCGAGGAGGTTACAGCCCGAGAGCAGGACCAGGGCCACGACGAGCAGGGCGGCAAGTTGTCGGGCCATACTTACACCCCTCCCGACTTGTTCAAGACGTTTACGTTTCAACTGAAGACAATTATCGGTCGTGACTTTTCTCCGTCGAAATCGAGAGACTGCAGAATGACAACGAGATCGGGCTACTGGTCAGGCGTCGTCCGACGGGACGGCTTCGACGCCGGCCTCGTTGACGACCGGGAGCGCGCCGGGCAGGTCTAGACAGGTCGGGCAGGTGTGGGTGTTGGGCTCGTCGTCGCCGACATCGGTCGAACAGCCACAGAAGATCTTCGTGTCCGTCTCGAGTTGGACGTGGACCTCCAGCCCGATGACGGTCGCGAGGTCCCCCGTCTCGACGGCTTGTGCGGTCATTACCCGCGATTCGGTACCGCGGGGCTAAAGGCTAACGACCCGCCCGCTCGGGCTCGCCGCGCACCGGATCGTCCACACCCCGAACACCGCCCCGAGTAGCAAGTACCTATCAGGTTCGGGGGGAATGTCTGACGTAGGTTTATCATACGGGAGTCCGGTCGTAGTGATATGTGCGGTAACCGAGTCGAGGAGCTCGAATCACGCGTCAAGGAACTCGAAGCGTCCGTCGAGGGCCTGACTGACGAACTCGTCGAATGCAAGGTGCGCCTGCGGGAGCTGGAGAATGCGGTGGACGAAGACACCGGCTTCACCTCCGAGGACGCGCTCAACACGTCGGAATCTCCAGACGAAGCCGAGGCCGATAGGACTAAAACCGAGGATACCGACGAGGAGGATAGCACGGAGACTGGCCCCGGCGACATCATCGTCGCGTAGGCCACCACTCTACCGCGAGCGACCATGCACATCAAAGAGCTCGTCCTTGACAACTTCAAGAGTTTCGGCCGGAAGACTCGCATCCCATTCTACGAAGATTTCACCACTGTCAGCGGCCCCAACGGCTCCGGTAAGTCCAACATAATCGACGCCGTCCTCTTCGCGCTCGGGCTGGCGCGGACCTCCGGCATCCGTGCCGAGAAGCTGACGGACCTCATCTACAACCCCGGTCACCACGACGACGACGACGTCGAGACGGGCGAGGAACGCGAGGCCAGCGTCGAGGTCATCCTCGACAACGGCGACGGCACGCTCGCCCGCTCGCAGGTCGTGACCGCCGCCGGCACCGAGAACGTCGGCGACGTCGACGAAATCTCCATCAAACGGCGCGTCAAGGAGACCGACGACAACTACTACTCCTACTACTACATCAACGGTCGCTCGGTCAACCTCTCCGACATTCAGGATCTCCTCGCCCAGGCGGGGGTCACCCCCGAGGGCTACAACGTCGTCATGCAGGGCGACGTGACCGAGATCATCAACATGACCGCCGGCGCCCGCCGGGAGATCATCGACGAGATCGCCGGCGTCGCCGAGTTCGACCAGAAGAAGGAGTCGGCCTTCGAGGAACTCGACGTCGTCGAGGAGCGCATCGAGGAGGCCGAACTCCGCATCGAGGAGAAGGAGGGCCGCCTCGAACAGCTCTCCGACGAGCGCGAAACCGCTCTGGAGTACCAGGACCTGCGCGACGAGAAACAAGAGTACGAGAGCTACCGGAAGGCCGCCGAACTCGAAGACAAGCGCGACGACCTCGCGAGCGTTACCGACGAGATCGACGACCTGGAGGACGAACTCGCAGAGCTACAGGTCGAACTCGACGAGCGCCAGGGCAAGGTCGTGCGCCTCGACGGGGAGCTCGAAGAGTTGAACGCCGAGATCGAGCGCAAGGGCGAGGACGAGCAGCTCGCCATCAAGCGCGAGATGGAGGAAGTGAAAGGCGACATCTCCCGGCTGGATGACAAGATCGAGTCCGCCGAGGAGACCATCGAGGACGCCGAGAACGAGCGCCGCCAGGCGTTCGTCGAGATCGACCGCAAGCAGGAGACCATCGACGACCTCGAATCGGACATCCGCGAAGCGAAGGTGTCGAAGTCCTCGCTGAAAGCCGACGTCCAGGAGAGAGAGAGCGAACTCGAAGAGGTGCAGGCGCGGATCGACGAAGTCGGCGAGGAGTTCGAGGAAGTCAAAGAGGAGCTCGAGGAGAAGCGCGGACGCCTCGAGGACCTCAAGTCCGAGAAGAACGACCTCCAGCGCGAGCAGGACCGACTGCTCGACGAGGCCCGCCGGCGGTCGAACGAGCAGCGCGAGACCGAGGGCGAGATCGAGGAGCTCGAGGAGCGCATTCCCGAAATCGAGGCCGAGATCGACGACCTGGAGGCCGAACTCGAGAAGTCGCGGAAGAACCAGTCGACCATCTCGGAGGTCGTCTCGGACCTGAAGGACGAGCGCCGCGAGCTACAGGGCGACCTCGACGACATCGAGGACGAGCTCACGGCGAAACAGCAGGAGTACGCCGAACTCGAAGCGAAGGCCGGGCAGGACGGTGACTCCTCGTACGGCCGTGCGGTGACGACCATCCTGAACGCCGGCATCGATGGCGTGCACGGGACGGTCGGTCAACTGGGCGGCGTCGACCCCGAGTACGCGGTGGCCTGCGAGACCGCCGCCGGAGGGCGACTGGCTCACGTCGTCGTCGACGACGACAGCATCGGCCAGCGCTGTATCGACTACCTGAAATCGCGTGGCGCGGGGCGAGCGACCTTCCTGCCGATAACGCAGATGCAGAACCGCTCGCTCCCCTCGCTGCCGAGCCACGACGGCGTCGTCGACTTCGCCGCGAACCTCGTCGACTACGACAGTCAGTACGCCGGTATCTTCTCGTACGTCCTCGGCGACACGCTCGTCGTCGACGACATGGACACCGCCCGCGAGTTCATGGGCGACTTCCGGATGGTCACGCTCGACGGCGACCTCGTCGAGAAGTCGGGCGCCATGACCGGCGGTTCGTCGAAGGGCACTCGCTACTCCTTCTCCGGCGGCGAGGGCCAGCTCGAACGCATCGCCGCGACGATCAACGACCTCGAAGACGAGCGGCAGTCCGTCCGCGAGGACCTGCGGGACGTCGAGGACCGTCTCGACGACGCCCGCGACAAGGAGTCCGACGCCGCCGAGCAGGTCCGCGACATCGAGACCGACATCGAGCGCCGCGAGAGCGAGCGCGAAGAGGTCGAGGCGAAGATCGACGACCTCACCGAGCGCCTCGAAGAGATCGAGGCCGAGCGCGACGAAGTCTCCGAGGACATGGACGACATCGAGGCCGACATCGAGGCGAAGACGGCCGAGATCGACGAGCTGCAGGCCGAGATCGACGAGCTCGAATCCGAGGTCGAGGACTCCGAACTCCCCGACCTCACGAGTCGCGCCGACGAGATCAACGCCGCCATCGACGACCTCGAAGACCAGATCGACGACCTGGACGGCGAGCTGAACGAGCTCGAACTGGAGAAAGAGTACGCCGAGGACGCTATCGACGACCTGCAGGAGAAGATCGAGAGCGCGCAGAACCGCAAGGCCAAACACCAGGAGCGCATCGAGGGCTTCGAGGCGGAGATCGGCGAGAAGGAGGAGGTCCTCGAGGAGAAAGAGGAAGCGGTCGCCGAACTGGAAGAAGAGCTGACGGACCTCAAGGCGGAGCGCGAAGAACTCAAAGACGAGCTCAAGGAGGCGCGGACCGAGCGCGACGAGATGAAAGACGAGGTCGGCGCGGTCGAGAGCGACCTCGACGAGTTGCGCGACGAGCGCGACCGCCTGGAGTGGGAGGTCGACGAGCTCGAGGCGGCGGTCGGCGACTACGACCCCGAGGAGATCCCCGACCACGACGAGGTCGAGTCGGAGATCCAGCGCCTCGAAGGCGAGATGGAGGCCCTGGAGCCGGTGAACATGCTCGCCATCGAGGAGTACGACCGCGTGCAGGACGAACTCGACGACATCCAGGAGAAGAAGGCGACGCTCGTCGAGGAGGCGGAGGGCATCCGCGACCGGATCGACCGCTACGAGGAGAACAAGAAGGCGACGTTCATGGAGTCCTACGACGCCATCGACGAGCAGTTCCAGGACATCTTCGAGCGCCTGTCGAACGGGACGGGGGAGCTCCACCTCGAAGACGAGGAGGACCCCTTCGAGGGCGGCCTGACGATGAAGGCTCAGCCGGCCGACAAGCCGGTCCAGCGGCTCAACGCGATGTCCGGCGGCGAGAAGTCGCTGACGGCGCTGGCGTTCATCTTCGCCATCCAGCGGCACAACCCGGCGCCGTTCTACGCGCTGGACGAGGTCGACGCCTTCCTCGACGCGAAGAACGCCGATCTGGTCGGCGAGATGGTCGACGAACTCGCGGGGAAGGCCCAGTTCGTCGTCGTCTCCCACCGCTCGGCCATGCTCGAACGCTCCGAGCGGGCCATCGGCGTGACGATGCAGGGCGACAACGTCAGCGCGGTGACGGGCATCGACCTCAGTTCCGAGGGGGTGCCAGCCGATGACTGAGGAGGACGATATTCCCCTGAACATCGCCGGTCACGAGGACCGCGAGGCGCCGAGTGCGGATGGCGGCGGACTGTTGGCCGAGAGCGACGACGACAGCCCAGACGAGCCAGTCACCGGTGAGCCGTCCGTCGACGGCCAGCCGGACCCCTCGGTCGACGAGGACGCCGGTGCGGACAGTCTGGGCCCTGACGCAGACGACGAGGACGAGGAGGTCGAACCGGTCGAGGTGCTCGTCAACCTCGCGGAGGACGGCGAGATCGACCCGTGGGATATCGACATCGTGGCAGTGACCGACAAGTTCCTCGACCGCCTCGACGAGGGCGACCTGCGCACCTCCGGGCGGGCGCTCTTCTACGCGAGCGTCCTCCTGCGCATGAAGAGCGACGCGATGCTCGACGACGGCGACGACGACGAGGAGGAACCGTGGGAAGAGCCCTGGGAGCAGGGCGGCGAGATGGCCGAGGACGGCTTCGAGGGGCCCGACCCCTTCACCGCGCTGGAGTCGGAGATGGACCGCCGGCTGGAGCGCCGGCGTGCCCGCGGGATGCCCCAGACGCTGGACGAGCTCGTCCGCGACCTGCGGGACGCCGAGCGCGACAACTGGTGGAAGGAGTCCCGCGAGTACGACACCAGCGACTCGCCGGCGGGGTTCCAGCGCGGGACGCAGGAGCTCGACTACCACACCGGCGACGACCTGCGGATGGACGACGAGCCGAGCGCCTCCGACGTCGTCGGCACCGCCCACGAGGAGCACGTCGACGAGATTATCGACGACGTCCACGACGCGCTGCGCGAGCAGTACGACAAGGGCCGCGACGAGGTGCTCTACCGCGAGATCGCCGAGACCGGTGGCTCGCGCGTCCTCACGTTCCTCGGCCTGCTGTTTCTGGCCCACCGCGGCCACGTCCGTCTCAACCAGGACGACATGTTCGGCGACCTGTGGGTCCAGGACCCCAACGCCGCGACCGGTTCGGAAGAAGCCGTCGCCGATTGAGACCACTCGCTTTCGCGACTGTCCGCTCGCAGAACTCGTCTCGACCGCAAAGCGACGCGGGAAGCGGACGGCCCCTGCGTGTCCATGTCAGAGGCACCCCTCGAAGTTCTCGCGGGCGCGCCCCGGGAACCAGAACGCTGCGAGAGACGAACGTCGTCACGGCGAGCCGCGACCGTTTCCACCCGGACGTTCGGTCGTTCGAGGGGCAGGGGCGTCGGTCGATACCCTCCCGCGTCCGCCTCTAATTCGACCGTTCGGGCGGGTTACGTTACCGTCCGGGAACTGGCCCACGGAGCGGTAGCGACATAAAACGATATCCCTCTCGGCAGAAATCGGTCGCGATCGGCCGGATATCGGCCCGGACAGGGCTGACGCCGGCCAGTGCCTTTTTGGGATCGAATACACGACGGATGTGTACCGTTTCGGATCACCGGACTCACTGCTATGGACGACACGACCTCGGAACTCGTCGACCTGTTGCGGCGTCGCGCTGAACTACTCGCGTCGCTCCGGAAGGGGCCCTGGGAGAAACGGGACCTCGTCGAGGCCCACGACCTCCCGCGGTCGACGCTCGATCGGGCGATACGCGAACTGGAGGCGGCAGACCTGGTCGCGTACGCGGACGGCGCGTACGCGCTGACCGCGTTCGGGGAGCACCTCGTCCACGAGTTCTCCGAGTTCGTCGACCGGGCGGAACTCGCCGTCGAACTGGAGCCGTTCCTCCGGTGGACGACGCCCGAGGCGTTCGACCTCGACCTGCGGACGCTCGCCGACGCGGAGGTCTGGACGCCCGAACCGGGGGACCCGTGGGCCATGGTCAACCGACACGTCCGCGCGCTGGAGACCGCCGACCGCGTCCGCGGCGTCCTCCCGCTGGTCGGCCTGCACGCCGTCGAGGCGGTCCACGAGCGCGTCACCGAAGACGACGCCGACCACCGCTTCGTCGTCGACGCCAACGCGGCGGGGACGCTGCGGACCGACGAGAACTACCTGCCGCTGTTCCGCGACCTGCAGGCCCGCCCGGATCCGACGTTCTTGCGATACGAGGACGACCCCGTCCCCTACTTCGTCGGCGTCTTCGACGACGAGTTCGTCCAGATCGGCGTCGACGATGACGGCGACCCCAAGGCGCTCCTGGAGTCCGACGCCGAGGAGGTCCTCGCGTGGGCGCACGACCGCATCGATCGATACCGACGGCGGGCCGACCCCGTCCCGGCGACGGACGCTGCCGACGACTGAGCGGCTACCGGCGGATCACAGCCGCTGTTCTCGTCGTCTCGTCGCCACCGAGCGCGGCGAAACGCTTATCGCTCTCTGAGACATATGGTAACGGTGATCATGACGCCGACCAAGATCCGCGAGCGACTCCGGGAGCGCGAAGGGGAGTTCGACACCGAGACGTTCTACGGGGCGCTCCAGTACGTCCACGACGACGGACGGACGCGGCGACGACGCCGACGCTGACTCCCGGCAGCGAGACTTGCACCAGTGGCCGCTCAACGGACCGAGATTGGTTGCGAGTTGCTTGTCATTACGGTATCGCTCCCCATGGCAGCAGGCGATTCCGGCGCGGCGGTAAGCGCCGGTTGTGCGAGCGCGGACCGATGAAAGCAGCGTATAGTTAACGCAACCCCCGACTGACAGAAACCCATGAATCTGGCCGTCATCGGATTCGGTAACGCCGGGGGGAAGGTCGCGGACAAACTGCTCGCGTTCGAGGAGAACACGGGGCGGTCGCTGTGGCGGTTCGCGCTCGCCGTCAACTCCGCGGAGATCGACCTCGCCAAACTCGACCACGTACCGCGGGACAACCGGATCCTCATCGGACAGACCGACCAGCGCGTGAAGGGCCGCGGTGCCGGCGCCGACCCCGAGGTCGGCGCGGAGATCGCCCGCCGAGACCACCAGGAGATAGAACGGGCGATGGACGGCGTCCCGATCCACGACATCGACGGGTTCCTCGTCGTCGCCGGCCTCGGTGGCGGCACCGGCAGCGGCGGCGCGCCCGTCATCGCGGAGACGCTCCACGACCGCTACGCCGAACCGGTGTACGGCCTGGGCATCCTCCCGAGCGCCGACGAGGGGGGCCGCGCCGCGTTCAACGCCGCTCGCTCGCTCACCTCGTTCACCGAGGCCACGGAGAACCTCATCTGCTTCGACAACGACACCTGGCGCCAGCACGGCGACTCCGTCGAGATGGGGTACGACCGCACCAACGAGGAGATCGCCCGCCGCGTCGTCACTCTGCTGGCCGCCGGCGAACTCGACGGCTCGCAGATCTCCGAGGCCGCCATGGACTCCTCGGACGTCAAGCGCACCCTCGCCACCGGCGGCGTCAGCTCCATCGCTTTCGCCTCCTCCGAGGTCGAGTCGCGCACCCGCGAGCAGCGGGGCCTCATCAACCGCTTTACCAACGGCCACGAGGAGTCAGAGCCCGACGAGAACGATCTGACCATGAAGGTCCACGGTCTCGTCCGCAAGGCCGTCACCTCCCGGCTGACGGTCCCCGCCGAGATCGACTCCGCCGAGCGCTCGCTGGTCGTCGTCTCCGGCCCGCCCTCGGAGTTCTCCCAGAAGGGCCTCCGGCGCGCCCGCGAGTGGCTCGAACGCGAGACCGACAGCGTCGAAGTGCTGGCCGGCGACGACCCCCGCGAGGGCGTCGACAGCCTCTCGGTCGCCGTCCTCCTCTCGAACGTCACCCGCGTCGACCGCATCGACGCCCTGCAGGACCAGGCCGTCGACGCCAAGTCCAACATCCAGCAGCAGGCCGACACCAGGGAAGACGAGATCAACGACCTGATCACCGACGACGCCGGCGAACTCGACCCGCTCTGACTGAGTTTTCGTTCCTTGGTCTGGATCCAACGAGAGCGTGTGCAGGACTACTTCGACCGCCGACCGCGGGAGTGAACTTGCGACCGCGAACAGCGTGAAAGCCCCGACCCGTTCGACTCGCGCGGGACGCTCTGCGCTCCTCGCTGCGCTGCGGTGCTTGAGGCCCCGTGCTTCGCCGAACGGGCCGCCCCTTTCAGTCCCACCCGTTTCTGCGGATCAATCAGTCTAAGCGGATGGGGCTTTCACACTGTTTGCGGTGCCAGCAGTACTGCTATCGGCAGTGGCTGGTGTCAGGCCACAGCCGGGGTCGAGTGCTGTACCAGAACACTCCGTCCAGTTTCAAGCGGCTCCGAGCGGGCGACTTTATGAGGGAGGTGGCCGAGGGAACGAGACATGACCGACTCACGGCGCGTCCAGATCGTCGACGCGTTCACGACGGAACCGATGGCGGGCAACCCCGCCGGCGTCGTCCCGGAGGCCGCGGACCTCGCAGACGACCAGTTGGCAGCCGTCGCCTCGGAACTCGGTGCGAGCGAGACGGCGTTCGTCCTGCCCGCCGACGAGGCCGACCGCCGGCTGCGCTACTTCACGCCCGAGCGCGAGGTCGACCTGTGCGGGCACGCCACGGTCGCGGCGTTCGCCTCGCTGTACGACCGGGCGGTCGTCGAGAGCGGCGACTACACCGTTGAGACGAACGTCGGCACGCTCGACGTGGAGATCGAACCCGACGGCACGGTCTGGCTCACTCAGTCGCCGCCCGAGATCCGCGAGGTCGACGTGTCCCTCGAAGACGCCGCCGACGCGCTCGGGCTCGACGTGGCGGCGCTGTCGGAGGTCGGCGAGGACCTCCCGCTCGCCCGCGCGTCGACCGGGTTCCCGTTCCTCGTCGTCCCCGTGGGCTACTTCGAACAGCTCTCGGCCGTCGACCCCGACCTGGCGGCCATCGAGGGCCTGTGCGAGGAAACCGACACGGAGGGACTCTACGCGTTCACGTTCGACACGCTGGAAGGCGATGCGACGCTCCACGGGCGCGCGTTCGTCCCGCTGGCGGGCATCGACGAGGACCCCGTGACAGGCACCGCCAGCGGCGCCGTGGGGTCGTATCTGCGCTACCAGGGCGCGCTCGACGAAGCGGACCCGCTGGTGTTCGAGCAGGGCCACTTCCTCGACCGGCCGGGCCGCGTGCTGGTCGACACCCGCGAGGGCGAGGAGGGCGAGACCGCCCCCCGTGTCGGCGGCCGCGCCGTGACGACGCTGGACGGCGACGTCACGATCCCCGAGAGCGACGAGGACGACATCATCGAGGCCTGACCGGCTCGGTTCGTCCGCCGACCGACTTCTCTGGCGGACTCAATCGGCGAACCGCCGGCCGGCGGCGACGGCGATGGCCGCGAGGACGAGGCCGGCGACCACGTCGGTCGCCCAGTGGATGCCGAGGTACATCGTGGCGCCGATGATCGTGAGCCCGATCGCGGTCGCGATGGCGAACCAGCCCGGGTAAGTCTCGCGGGTGTCGTAGGCGACGCCGATGACCGTCGCCGACAGGGAGGTGTGCAGCGACGGGAAGACGTTCGTGTTCGAGTTGACCTGGCTGGTGAGGAACTGGAACTCCGGGTGGTGCGTGTACAGCAGCGACTCGACGGAGCCACCGAGCAGGTTGCGCGGCCCGTAGGCGACGAAGAGGACGTAACAGACCAGCCCGAGGCAGTAGTTGACGCTGTAGGCGATGGCGAGTTTGCGTAGCGAGCGGGTGTCTTCCAGGGCCGCGTAGGCGATCAGCGGGAAGACGAGGACGTAGACGTAGCCGTAAACGTACGCGTAGGAGAACAGCGTCGTGAGGGCGGGCGAGCCCATCGACTGGAGCCACGGGACGAAGTCGCCCTCGATACCGTAGATCAGCGGCGTGATGTTGATCCCGACGAGCCAGGCGACCTCCGTGACGGGCTCGCGGACGACGCTGTTGAGCAGCAGGACGACCGCGAGCACGCCGACGGGGACCGCGACCTCCCGGAGTCGGTCGGGGAATTCGGCGGCCGTCGTCCGGAGCCGGTCGGTGCCGACGAGCGCGACGGCGCTCGCCGTCACGACGACGAGGTTCACGGCGGCGACCTTGGTGAGTACCGGGAGGAGCGTCATTCGACGAGCAACCGTCCGTCGTCGTATCGGTATCCGGCCTCGACGAAGGCCGCTTTCGACGCCTCGGCGTCGAGCTCGCCGTCCGCGTCGACGAGCGAGTCGCCGGGACCGCTGTCGTCCGGGAACGCCTCGGGGTCGTACCAGCCCGTGCCCGCGAGCGGGCTCGCCGCCGGTCGCGCGTAGCCGTCGAAGACCGTCTCGACCAGATGTGACCGGCCGAGCAGCCTGGCCACGACGCGCCGGAAGCGGGCGTTCGACAGCGGCGTCGTCCGGGTGTTGTAGCCGACGTGATAGAACGCCCGGGAGGGTTCGCTCACGAGGTCGAGCACCGACTCGCGGCCGATCCGCGGGACGACCGCCGCGCCGAGGGGCGCGACCGTGGCATCGGCGTCGCCGGAGGCGACCATCTCGACGGCGGAGTCGTCGGACCCCACGGCCCGCAGGCGGATCTCTTCGTAGGCGGGAGCGCCGGCCAGCCGCTCCGGGAGGCCGTCGGGCTCGTCGCGCAGGAAGTGGTCGTCGAACCGGGCGAGGCGGAGCGACTCGCTCGGGACGGCGCGCTCGAACGCGAAGGGGCCGCTGCCGACGGGCCGCGGGTTGTTCCACGCGAGCGCCTCGGTCATCGTGCGGTTGGTCTCGACGCCGGCGACCTTCGCCGTATCGGTCCGGTCCGACCAGACGTGTTCGGGGAGCAGCGGCACCGTGAACGCCCGCCGGGCGACGACGGTCGAGGCGTCGGTGAAGCTGATCCGCGCGGTCCGGTCGTCGACGGCGGTCACGTCCTCGACGAGTGAGGTGCGGCCACGATAGCGCGAGGCGGGGATCGGGCTGTCAGCCGTGCCGAGCGACGTGTCCGCGAGGAACTCGTACGTGAACGCGATGTCCCCGGCGGTCAGCGACTCGCCGTCGTGCCAGGACAGGTCCTCGCGCAGGGTGACCTCGGCGACCGGGCTGCCACCGTCGCCGTCGAGTTCCCACTCGCTGGCCAGCCACGGCCGCAGGACGCCGTCGACCCGCCGCGCGAGCGGGTCGTACAGCAGGTCGACGAACGTCCCGCGCGCCCGGAACTCCGCCGCGATCGGGTTGCGGTTACCAGTGACCCGCCCGTCAGTGGTCGCGAGCGACAGCGTCGTCGCCGAATCGACCGGTTCGAGGCCGAGCAGCACCAGCGGGTCCATCGGGCTCCCGCGCCAGCGGCGGAATCGGTCGTTCCGGAGCGTGCCCAGCGCGTCGGGGACCGCGAGCGTCGTGAACGGCTGGTTCTCGGCGAGGTGGGTCTGCACGTCGGTGACCGCTCGCCGCCGGTCGGTGCCGCTCGTCGTCCGCTGGGCGTCGAGCAGCTCGTCGAGCCCGAGGTCCGTGTACCCGAAGGGGTTCTGCCACCCGGGCTCGCCGCCGTAGACCGAGTGACAGAGCGCGTAGAGCTGGTCCGGGTCGCGCCAGTCGTTCCAGGGGAACTCACCGACGTAGAGGTCGAAGTCGTGGTCCAGCAGGACCCGCCGGTAGAGCGCTTCCGGGCCCATCGGCTCGACGTTCGCGTCCACGCCGCAGGCTCGGAGGTTCTCGGCGAGTTCGCGCGCGATCCGCGACGGATAGGGGTTGGCGTCGACCGGCATCGTGAGGATCCGCAACGACACCTGACTCGCGGGGTCCCGGGCCATGACGTTGCGCGTCCGCTTGACGCACCCGCTCGCCCCGGCCGCGGTCGCCGCCGCTGCCGCCAGCACCGACCGCCGGTCGATGGCCTGCGAAGCCTCTCCCCTTCCTGTCATCGTTCGTCCGTGAGCGTTGGGCGAGGGGGTATTAGTCTCCTGTGGTCATAATTGACAACAATAGCGGATTACTCCGGCCCTAAAGCCGGTAATCTGATCTATCTCACTCTCCCGCCCGAGTAACCCCTTTATATCACCCCGCGGAGGGAGTCAGACGACGCCGGCGAGCGGGAGCGCAAGCGTCAGTCCCCACGCGAGGAGGCCGGCTGCGGTCAACCGCCGGTCGCGCGCGCTCGCCCCGGCCGCCACGGCCGCCAGCGCGACCACCAGGGCGACACGGTGGAGCGCGAGGCGGAGCGGCACCGCGGCGACCCCGACGAGTGCGAGGTCGAGCGTCACGCCGGCACCGAGGCCGAGCGCCGCCAACCCCGTCGCGTACCCGGGGTCGTCCGGCGCGAGCCTGGCGGCCGCGACGGGCGGCCCCGCGACGAGGACCGGGTAGCAGAGACCCGCGAGCACCTGCGGGTTCGTCCCGACGAACAAGTCGGCGATGGCGACGCCCGCCACGCGGACGCCCAGGACTATCGCCACGAGCACGCCGGGGAGCGCCAGGTCGGCGGCCCGGTCGTGGAGTCGCCGGCGGGATGCGACGACGAGCAGCCCCGCGGCCGAGGCAGAGGCGATCTCGATCACGGAGAGCCAGCCGCTGTTCCCGCTGCCGCCCAGGCCGTGGTACTCCCGGCGCAGGTCGGTCGTCGACGGGACCCCGCGCAGGTCCTCCTCGACGAACCGCGCACCGGGCCCGGTCCCGGTGACGGTGTGGCGGAGGCGGAACCAGTCCCAGTACTCCGTGTGGACCTGCAGCGCGGTCCAGTCGCCCGACGGCGCCGGGTAGGCGCGGGCGTGGACGCGCGAGGTGAAATACGAGCCGACCGCGAGTTGATACGTCGCCTCGACCCACTGACCCTCCACCTCCGGCGCGTCCGCGACGTAGGTGTACCGGGTCGCCCCGCTGGCGTGGCGCCAGGGCGTCTCCCCGATGGCGGCGTCGCTCTCTGCGCCCGACCAGTTGGCGTCCGAGCGGCGTTCGAGGACCCGCCTGACGCGGTCCGGTTCGCCGAGGACGACGACGTTCAGCGCGAGCGTCCGCCCGTCGACCGATCGGCGACGGCTGGTGTACGGCCAGAGGTAACTCCCCGCCTCCCGCGGCTGGACCAGGCGGTCCGAGACGGGTCGGTTCGCCGCGGGCCGGTCCGCGCCGGTGCGGTCCGGACTGACGGCGCCCGTATCGCCGGAGGCGTGGTGTCCGCCACCGCCGAGGGTGTCTCCGGAATGGTGGCCGCCTCCGCCGGGGGTGCCGCCGGCGAGCGGGCTCCCGGCGAGCGCGCCGACGCCGAGCGCAGCGGCGACGACGCAGACGGACACCGCGCCAACCACCCGGCGGTTCATACCCCCCTGTACGGCTCCCCCACAATTAGTTCCCGGTTACGTTCGGCTTCGATCTGCGCCCGGCGTCCGAACGCGACGGCGACTCGGCAACTCGCCGAACGCGACGGTCACGAGGCCGTGGCGGCACCGGCCCAGCGGCCCGTGCGCCACCGGCCCATGGGAGGGGGCCACAAGTACTCGGAAGCGAAACAATATTCCAGAAAACGGACCCGTTACCCCCCTAACGCAAGGTATTTATCGGGACCAGGGCCGGAAAGTTCTTGGGTGTCCTGGGCGACACTCTTGATACGGTTATGGCATTACTCTGGCTGGACGACGTTACGGCCGAGGACTTCGACTCGGTCGGTGGCAAAGGCGCATCCCTGGGCGAGCTGACATCGGCGGGCCTGCCGGTTCCGCCCGGGTTCGTCGTGACGGCCGAGACGTACCGGTCGTTCATCGAGGAGACCGGAATCGACGAGGAGCTGTTCGAGGCGGTCGACGTCTCGGTCGACGATTCCGAGGCGCTCGCTCGCGCCGCCGAGCGCGCCCAGGAACTCATCCGAGAGACCGAGATGCCCCAGTCCATCCGCGAGGAGATCCTCGCGGCCTACGACGACGTCGAGGACGGCGAGGCCTCCGTCGCGGTCCGCTCGTCGGCGACCGCCGAGGATCTGCCCGACGCCTCCTTCGCCGGCCAGCAGGAGACCTACCTCAACGTCACGCGCTCGGGGCTGCTCGACCGCGTGCGCGACTGCTGGGCGTCCCTGTTCACCCAGCGAGCTATCTACTATCGACAGGAGCAGGGCTTCTCCCACGAGAAAGTCAACATCGCTGTCGTCGTCCAGCTGATGGTCGACGCCGAGAAGAGCGGCGTCATGTTCACGAGCCACCCGACCACGGGCGACCCACGGGCGATCATCGAGTCCGCCTGGGGCCTGGGCGAAGCCGTCGTCTCCGGCGCCGTTTCGCCCGACAAGTACGTCCTCGACCGCGAGACGGGCGATCTGCGCGACGCGACCGTCGCCACCAAGAAGGTGATGCACGTCCGCGACGAGGAGACCGGCGAGACCATCGAGCGGGCAGTCCCGGAGGACAAGCGCGACCAGCAGGTCCTGTCCGAGGAGGAGCTCGATCGCCTCGTCGGCCTCGGCGACGAGATCGAGTCCTACTACGGCGACCCGCAGGACGTCGAATGGGCCATCGCCGACGGCGACCTCTACGTCCTCCAGTCCCGCCCCATCACGACCATCGACGAGAACGCCGGCGGCGTCGCGGGCGCCTCGAACGGCGTCGACGACATCGCCGGCGTCGCCGACGGCGGGAGCGCCGCCCAGTCCGGCGGCGCGAGCGGCTCCGAACAGAACGGGGGCAACGTCATCTTCTCCGGCATCGGCGCCAGCCCCGGCCGCGTGTCGGGCCCGGCACGGACCATCCGCAAGCTCGACCACCTCGACAAGGTCGAGGAAGGCGACATCATCGTCGCCGAGATGACGACGCCCGACATGGTCCCCGCGATGAAGCGCGCCTCAGGCATCATCACCGACGAGGGAGGCATGACCAGCCACGCCGCCATCGTCTCCCGTGAGCTCGGGGTCCCCGCCATCGTCGGCACCGAGCAGGCCTCCGAGCGCCTGCACGACGGTCAGGTCGTCACCATCGACGGCGACAAGGGCACCGTCGAGCAGGGCGACTCGACCGGCGCCGACGAGCGCGAACCCGTCGAGGAAGTGCGCCCGCAGGCGCCCGTCAAGCCCATGACGGCCACCGAGGTGAAGGTCAACGTCTCGATCCCCGACGCCGCCGAGCGCGCGGCCGCGACCGGCGCCGACGGCGTCGGCCTGCTGCGGATCGAGCACATGATCCTCTCGACGAACAAGACGCCCGAGCGCTACATCGACGACCACGGCGAGAACGAGTACGTCGAGGAGATCGTCGACGGCGTCCGCGGCGTCGCCGAGGAGTTCTACCCCCGGCCCGTCCGCGTCCGCACGCTCGACGCGCCCACCGACGAGTTCCGCCAGCTGGAGGGCGGCGAGAGCGAACCCGCCGAGCACAACCCGATGCTCGGCTACCGCGGCATCCGCCGCAGCCTCGACCGCCCCGACCTCTTCGCCCACGAACTCGCCGCGTTCCGCCGGCTGTTCGACCTCGGCTACGACAACGTGGAGATCATGTTCCCGCTCGTCAACGACGCCGAGGACGTACTCCGGGCCCGCCGACTCATGGAAGAGGCCGGCATCGACCCGGACAAACAGGACTGGGGCGTGATGATCGAGACGCCCGCGGCCGCGCTGGGCGTCGAGTCGATGGCCGACGCCGGCGTCGACTTCGTCTCGTTCGGCACGAACGACCTCACGCAGTACACGCTCGCGGTCGACCGCAACAACGGCCGCGTCGCCGACCGCTTCGACGAGCTCCACCCGTCGGTCCTCAAACTCATCAGCGAGACCATCGAGACCTGTCGCGAGGAGGGCGTCTCGACGAGCATCTGCGGCCAGGCCGCCTCGAAGCCCGAGATGGTCCAGCACCTCGTCAACGAGGGCGTCACCTCTATCTCCGCGAACATCGACGCCGTTCGCGACGTCCAACACGAGGTCAAGCGCGTCGAGCAGAAACTGCTGCTCGACAACGTCCGCTGAGCGGCTGCGTTCCCGGTCGGCAGTTCCGCGGCGCGAAGGCTTTTGTCACGATCGATTCATTCGTTAGGCTGATGGAAATCGCCGAGATCGAGATCCACGAGTACGAGAACACGATCGAAGACCACGGGACACGCGAGGACGGCGCCGGCTGTTACGTCCCCGGCGCTGAGCGGACGGAAGCGATGTTTATCCTCACGATCCGCACGCGCGACGGGACCGAAGGGCAGTACCGCGGCGTGATGTTCCCGAACGTCCAGCTCGCCCAGATCCGGATGTGGGCCGAGGAGCTGATCGGCCGGGACCCACTCGCTCGCGAGGATATTTGGATGGACTTCTGGCGGCGCGGGCGCCACACCGACCGGATCGGGATCGGGCCGATCGACGTCGCGCTCTGGGATCTAGCGGGCCAGCACTACGGCGCGCCGCTGTACGAACTGCTGGGCGGCGGGAAGCGCGACCGGATCCCGGCGTACGCTTCGACGCTGCCCGGAAATCCCGAACACGACACGCCCGAGGTCTTCGCCGACCACGCCGAAGCGTGCGCCGAGCGCGGGTATCCGGGCTACAAGCTCCACCCGCTGGGGGACCCGGATCTGGACATCGCGGTGTGTCGCGCCGTCGACGAGCGTGTCGGCGACGAACTCGACCTCATGCTCGACCCCTCCAGCACCTACACCACCTACCGCGACGCCCTGCGCGTGGGCCGCGTGCTCGACGACCTGGACTTCTACTGGTACGAGGACCCGATGTGGGAGACCGGCGAGAGCGTCTACGCCATGCGCCGCCTCGCCGACGACATCGACACGCCGCTGCTCGGGATCGAACACTCCCGCACGGAGCCGTTCGGGAGCATCAACCACCTCTTCGACGACGCGCTCGACATGCTCCGGGTCGACGCCCACCTCGGGGGCGGGATCACCGGCGCGCTCAAGACCGCCCACGCGGCCCAGGCAGCGGGGTTCGACGTGGAACCGCACCTCGGCGGCGCGGCCCACCTCCACCTCCTCAGCGCCGTCCCGAACTCGAACTACTACGAACACGGCCTGCTCCACCCGCACACCGAGTGGCACTCGGAGGCCGGCCTCGCCGAGCCCGTCGACGAGATCGACGACGACGGCCACGTCCCCGTCCCCGACGGCGACGGCCTCGGCATCGAGATCGACTGGGACTTCGTCGAGGCGAACGAGACCGACCGCACGCTCGTCGACTGACCCGGTGAGTCGACGGTCCGGCAGAGCGGTCTCCCCTGCCGAGGCGACCGCTTCCGCCGCCCGAACGTTGAAAGCGCTTCCCGCCGACCCACGGGTATGCCATTCGAGGGCGTACTCCCTATCCTTGCCGTCCCGTGTCGCGAATCGGGCGAGATCGACTACGAGAGCGTCCGGACGCAGATCGCCGCGCTCGCCGACGGCGGCTGCGACGGCGTGATCCTGTTCGGGTTCGGCAGCGAGTTCTACAAGCTACGCGACGGCGAACGGCGCGAACTCACGCGCGTCGCCGTCGACGCGGGCGCCGAGTTCGACCTGCCGGTGTACGCCTCGGTGACCGAGCAGACCACGGCCGCGGCGGTCGAGTGGGCCGGGTGGTACGCCGACGCCGGCGTCGACGGCCTCATGCTCCTCCCGCCGCACATGGCCGGCCCGAGCGAGGGCGCGCTCCTGGCGCACATGCGGAGCGTCGCCGACGCCGTCTCCCTGCCGATCATGGTCCAGTACGCCCCGCAGAACGTCGGGGTGACTATCGCCCCCGGGACGTTCGCGGAGGTGAGCGAGGACGTTTCGAACGTCTCGCACTTCAAAGTCGAGTGCGAACCGCCGGGTCCGTACGCGACCGCGCTCCTCGACGCGACCGACGGCGCGGTCGACGTGCTCGTCGGCTCCAACGGGAAGCACCTGATCGAGCTGCTGGATCGCGGCGGCGTCGGCGTGATCCCCACCGGCGGCCTCCACGAGTTCTACGTCGAGATATTCGACCGGTACGACGCCGGGGACCGCGAGGGCGCGATCGCGGTCCACGATAGGCTCCTGCCGATGCTCAACCACAGCGCCGGCGGCGAGTCGTTCGTCCGCTTCGACAAGGAGATCCAGGCCCGCCGCGGGTTCATCGCCGAGGACGCGACGCATATGCGTCCGCCCACCACGGACCCCGACGATTACGTCGTCGACCTCTGGGAGGACCGCCTGGAGCGCGCGCTCGATTACCTCGGGGAGCTGTGACTGCCGGAGACACCCCAGACTGCCTCGGCGCCCGAATGTTCATTGGTAACGATCACCAAATGCCGCGTCGAACCCAGTAGCCTCGGGCATCGCTCGGCGGGCGGGCGGATCGACCGTGCAGTCGGGGCAGCTGAATGCGGCGGAGTAACGGTCCGTTGCCGTCGCTCCCGGCCGGATACCTCGCTGATAACGAAGGATCGCGACGCCCTCACACACTGTTGCAATGTCACAGGAGAACCTCGAATCCTCACGACGGGACGTGATGAAGGCGGTCGGTGCGGGGACCGTACTCACTGCGCTCGGCGGGACCGCCGTGGTCAGCGGGCGCGACGGGCGAGCGGTCGGCGAGGTCGACGCCGCCGCGGTCGAGCACGACGACCGGCTCCAGCAGGCCGGGTCGGTCCACACCGTAGAGACGCTCATCAGCGGGCCGCCGACGAACCCCGAACGGCCGGCCGATTTCTTCTACCAGCCCACCGGACTGCACGTCCAGCCGGGCGACGTGATCCGCTTCGAGTTCGTCACCCCCGACCACAACGTCGTCTCCTACCACCCGGCCTTCGGGATGCGACGGCGGGTCCCGCTCGGGGTCGACGCGATCTCCGCACCGCTCAAGGGCTACCGACCGGATTCGATCCCGGGAGACATGGTCGACCCGCCGATGCCAGCGGCCGAGGAGGGACCCGGGGGAACGGCGACAGCGACCCCCGGCGGCGAAGCCACGACGCCGATGGAGACCGAGACGCCCACGGACACCGGGACCGCGACGGGAACGGACGGCGGGAGCGAGGGGCCGGTACCGGATTACTGGCTACTCGCGCTGGACGAACCGGGCGTCTACGACTTCCTCTGTTCGCCCCACGAGGTGTTCGGGATGGCGATGCGCGTAGTCGTCGGCGACGAGACCGACGCCGACTTCGAGACCGAGGACGCCGAAGCGCTCCCAGAGCCCCGCGTCGGCCCGGTGGGACTCGCGCGGGTGACGCTGACCGACCCGGCGCTCGCGCCCGAGAACATCGTCGAGCAGGGGAGCGTCGAGTGGAGCGCGCTGGAAGCGAACCAGGGCGGAGGCGGCGAAGGGACCGCGACCGAGACGCCTACCGCCGAGACCGAGACGGCAGCGACGGAGACCGAGAACGGCGGGTGACCGGGGCCCGCCCGTCTCTGATCAGAAGAACGTCAGCTTGTCGCGGCGATAGAGGTCGAGTTCGGAAACCATCGAGGGGTCCTGCTTCGCGGCGAAGCGGACGGCGTCGGCGATCTCGGTCGGTTCGGAGGCCTCGCCGCGCTCGAAGCGTTCCTCGAAGGACTCGCCGCTCTCGCTGGCGAACTCGCTGCGGACCTCGGCGGGGTTGATGGTCGTGACGGCCACGTCGTCCTCGCCGACGTCGGCGGAGACGCTCTTGGCGAAGCCGCGGACCCACCACTTCGACGCCGCGTAAACCGGGTTGAACGGCCGGGGGTACTGCCCGGCGAAGCTGCCGATGAACACGAGCGTCCCCGACGACTCGCGGAGGTGCGGCAGCGCCGCGCGCGTCGCGAAGAAGTACCCGTCGACGTTGACCTCCATCATCGTGCGGTAGTCGTCGGTGGCGAGGTCGTCGACGCCCTCGCCGGCGACGACGCCGACGTTGTTCACGAGGAGGTCCAGCCCGCCGAACTCCGTGACCGTCTTCTCGACCAGGGCGTCGACGGCGTCCTCGCTGCGGACGTTCGTCGGGACGACCAGCGTCTCGACGCCGTAGGCGTCTTCGAGATCGGTCGCGATCGATTCCAGTCGCTCCTCGCGGCGAGCCGCCAGCGCCACGTCGGCGCCGTCCTCGGCGAGAGCGTGGGCAGTCGCCTCGCCGATCCCGGAACTCGCGCCCGTGACGATCGCTGCGTCGCCGTCCAGAGACTGCTCGGTGGACATGCGACGGGATAGGACGGTCGAGACTATAAGTATCGGTAGTCGGCCGCTCCGGATCGCGGGCCAGACCGTCGAGCCCTGGGCGTGATCGGTCACTGTCTGCCGCGGGGGGCCGGCCGCGCCAGGACGGTTCAGCACGCTGATTCCAGTGTTGACAGTCGCTCTTCAGAGATTACCGGTGGGTGGGGCCGACAGACTCTTCGGTGCAGCGATACGAGTGTACACTATGACAACCGATGGCACGAAAGACGCGTCGCGCCTGTTCGACGCGCTCGCACATCGGTATCGCCGGATCGCCCTCTACTACCTACGGGAACACGAGACCGCGACGCTCGACGGGCTGGTCGACCTCGTGAGCGGGTGGGTCGAGGTCGGCCCGGGCCCCGACGAACCGGTCGACCGCGACGCCGTCCGTGCCGAATTATACCACGTCCATCTGCCGATGCTCGACGAGGCGGACCTGATCGAGTACGACGTCGACGACAGGACGGTCGCCCTCCGCGGGTACTCGGCGGCCGCCGAGGAGATCCTCGACGCGGCCTTCGAGGCGGACACGACGGAGACGCCGCTCGACATCGAGGGGGTGCTGGCCGCCGCCGCGGGAGAGGGGGACGCGTGTCGGCCCGGCGAGGCCGCGTGCGGCCCCGACGACGGAGCGGGTCGGGGCGACCGGCCCGGCAGTGCCACCGAGGACGGCGATGGCGGCTGACGCCAACCGCTCGCTGCGCGACCTGCGCGACCGCGCTCGCGGGCCCGACAAGACCGTCACGACGTTCGGTCCGGACTCCTACGCCGACCTGGGGCCCGCCCTCGAACAGTTCGACGTCTCGCTGGCCCACGAGTACCTCCCGCTCCCCGAGTCTGAGGGGTACCTCACCGTCACCGTCGACGGCCGGAGTCTCGGTTCGATCTCCGCGGCCGCGTTCGGCGAACTGCGCGATCCCGACAGCGGGCTCCCCTGGGACGCCGCGACGCGCGAGTCCGCGTATCGCGACCTCGTCGAGCTACTCGCGGGGACGACATTCGTGATGGACGATAAGGGCCACTTGCTCGCGACGACCCGGGAGATCGAGGACCGCGCGCTCCGGTACGGCCGCGGGCGTCTCTACGCCGCGTTTCAGTCCCTGTCGGCGTTCCGGGCGCAGGTGCCCGTCTACGAGCGACTGGTCGGCCGGTCGGACCTGCGCGCGACGGTCTTCGGCGCGCCGGACTGGGAGCCGCCTGCCGTGGAACACCTGACCGTCCACCTCGACGACGCGGGCGACCTCACCGACTTCTGGGTGGTCGCGTTCGACGGCGCGGGCGACGACGACGCGAAGTGTGCGATGATCGCAGAGGAGGACGATCCGGGCGAGTACGCGGGCGTCGTGACCTACGATCCGGCTATCGTGGACGACCTGACTTCCTTTCTCGACGAGGTCGCCGAATAGAGACCCGGGCGAACCGAGCGCGCGCCGCCGCGGGATCGACGGCGGCCCGACTCAATCCGGTCGGACCATGCTCAGCCCGGTCGGGCCCGGCTCGGCTCGGCACGTCGGGGAGCGCAACTGCTAAACGCCTCCCATCCCAGTGATCGGGTATGCAGCTGGCCGAGCCGCAGGATTTCGAGCGCGTCCTGTCGTCGATGTGCACCGAACCACACCCCGCGGCTCGGGAGGCGGCCGAGCGGTTCCTGGCGACCAACCCCGGCGACCCCGGCACCTACGAGAGCGTCGCCGCCCTGGAGAAACGCGCCGTCGAACTCCTCGGCGAGGTCACCGGCCACCCCGACCCCGAGGGCTACGTCGCCAGCGGCGGCACGGAGGCCAACATCCAGGCGATCCGGATCGCACGCAACCGCGCCGACACCGACGACCCCAACGTCGTCGCACCCACGAGCGCCCACTTCTCGTTCACGAAGGCCGCGGACCTGCTCGGCGTCGAGTACCGGACCGCGCCGACGACCGACCACCGCGCCGACCCCGATGCGATGGCCCGACTCGTCGACGAGGACACCGTTTGCGTGATCGGCGTCGCCGGCTCGACCGAGTACGGCTACGTCGACCCCATCCCCGAACTCGCGGATCTGGCCCACGAAGTCGACGCGCTCTGTCACGTCGACGCCGCCTGGGGCGGGTTCGTCCTCCCCTTCACCGACCACGAGTGGCACTTCGGCCACGCCGACGTGGATACGATGACCATCGACCCCCACAAGATGGGGCAGGCCGCCATCCCCGCCGGCGGGCTGCTCGTGCGCTCGCGCGACCTGCTCGACGAGCTCGCCATCCGGACGCCGTACCTCGAATCGACCTCGCAGGTGACGCTGACCGGCACCCGGAGCGGCGCGGGCGTCGCCAGCGCCGTCGCCGCGATGGAGGCGCTCTGGCCGGAAGGGTACCGCGAGCAGTACCGCGCCTCGATGGACAACGCCGAGTGGTTGGCAGACCAGCTAACCGCGCGCGGCCACGAGGTCGTCGACCCCGACCTGCCACTGGTGGCCGCCGACCTGTCCGTGCCGATGACCGAGGAGCTTCGCTCGCGGGGCTGGCGCGTCACCAAGACCGGCGCCGGCGAGATGCGCGTCGTCTGCATGCCCCACGTCACCCGGTCGATGCTCCGGTCGTTCGTCGCCGACCTCGACTGGTACTGACCTCGCTTCCATCGGGCCGGTCCCCGAGTTCGATGGATACAATCAGGTCCATAGGGGAAATATGAAAGCCTATGACACCCCGGGCGCTACCGCCGGTCGTGTTCCCGGTCGAGGTCCCCGCACTCCTGCTCGGTGGCGCCTGTAGCGACGGTTCCGGCGGCGCGATCGTCGGTGCGGTCTGCACCGCGACCGGGCCCGCGGGACTGCTCATCGTCGCCGTCTACTCGTTCCTGATCACGTTCATCCTCCCGCTACCCTCCGAGATCGTCCTCCCGCTGGCCGACCAGCTCCGCCTGGGCCTGCCACTGTGGGCGAACCTGAGCCTGGTCATCCTCGTCGCCAGCATCGGGAAGGCCGGCGGCAGCGTCTTCGCCTTCCACATCGGCCAGGAGGCCAAGGAGTCGGGCCCCGTGATCCGGTGGCTGCGGCGTTCTCGGTTCGACATCATCGAGTGGTCCCAGTCGAAGGTCGTCCAGCTCTCGAAGAAGTACGGCTACGCCGGCCTCGCGCTGGCGCTGTCGGTCCCCGCCTTTCCGGACACGCTCTCGGTCTACGCCTTCTCCGTGCTCGAAGACGACTACCTCAAGTTCGCCGCGGCCACATTCGTCGGCAGCGTCGGCCGCTTCCTCGTCTGGATCGTCATCGTCCGGGGCGGCGTCGCCAACCTGTGACGCCGTTCGCGGTGGCGACACGCGGGGCGACCGCCCGGTAGCTCGCCCGGCCAGAGCGCCGCGTTCGCTGTCCTCGTCGGCGCGTTTCGCCGCCGGTGCGCTTACAAGGGGGCCGGCTCACCTACGGGGTAATGGAAGGGGTGCTCTGGTACGTGTTCGCCAGCACCCGGGGCGGTGAGAACCGCGCGCGGATTCTCCGGGCGGTCGACGAGCGGCCGCGCAACGCCAACCAGCTCGCCGAGGACCTCGCCCTCGACTACACGACCGTCCGGCACCACCTCGACGTGCTCGAAGACAACAACGTCGTCGAGGCCAGCGGCGACGAGTACGGCGCCGTCTACCTCCCGACCGACCAGTGCCGGGCCAACTGGGACACCGTCGAGGAGGTTCTCGCGACCGTTCTGGAGGACGACTCATGATCCACCGACCGACCACCGACCGGCAGATCTCCGACCGACAGATCACCGACCGACCGGCCATCGAGAGCCGACCGCCCGCCGACCGCCCGAGTGTGGAGACAATTTGGACAGCCTATTTGTCGGCCCGTCGCAAAGGGGGGATTCGAGGATGAATCTCTGGTTCGAGGCCGCCCGCGGCGCGGTCGTCCTCAACGTCGTCTTACTCCTCGGGCTCGCGACCGTCTGGGCGCGCAACTACCGCTCGCACGGCGCCAAACACACCCTCGGTCTGCTCGTGTTCGCCGTCGTCCTCCTCGCCCAGAACCTGCTGGCCCTGTATCTCTACACCCTCCACCCGACCTTCCACGACTGGGTCTACTACTCCGCGCCCATCGCCCAGCGCGGCACGATGGCCATGAACGTCCTCGAACTCGTCGCCATCGCCTTCCTCGTGAAGATCACCTGGGAGTGAGGCGAGGACTGCCACCCCGTCACACCCGATGGTCAACCTTTTTGCCGGCGGGCGGCCACGTACCGGTGTGTTCCACGGGGGTCCGCCCGGCCGTATGCGCATGCGCTTCTCCGAGTAGCGCCGGGTGGACCCAGTCGTCGTCGGTGGGCTCATACCCCACAGCGGACCCCTTCGGTCCGACGCGACCGGTGAAACGCCGGCTCCCGAACGCGCCGCTCACCGACAGCAGCCGCCAACGAACGATCCAACGATGACACCGAATCACCGCGTTAAAGAGTCGACTGGAGGTATCGCATAGTATGAGCCACGACGACTTTCCCACCGAGAACCCCGCCGTTGTCACGTGCGGGTTGCCCTACGCCAACGGCGACCTGCACATCGGCCACCTGCGGACGTACGTCGGCGGCGACGTGCTCTCGCGGGCGCTGCGAACGCTCGGCCAGGAGACGGTGTTCGTCTCCGGATCGGACATGCACGGCACCCCGATCGCCGTCCAGGCCGCCGAGCAGGGCATCGACCCCGAGGAGCTCGCGCTGGGCTATCACGAACAGTACGAGGAGACGTTCCCCCGGTTCGACGTCGAGTTCGACAACTACGGGCACACCCACGACGAGACGAACCAGGCCCTGACGAAGTCGTTCGTCGAGTCGTGGATCGAGGGCGGCCACGTCCACGAGAAGGAGATCCAGGTTGCCTACGATCCCGACGCCGACCAGTGGCTCCCCGATCGCTTCGTCGAGGGCACCTGCCCGTACTGCGGCGCGAAGGCCCGCGGTGACGAGTGCGACGACGGCTGCCAGCGCCACCTCGAGCCCGGCGAGATCGAAGACCCCGTCAGCACGATCACCGGCAACCCCGCCGAATACCGCAGCCGCGAACACAAGTTCCTGGCCCTCTCGGACTTCCAGGAGTACCTCAAGGGGTTCATCGACCGCCTCGAAGGCACCGATAACGCCCGCAACCAGCCCCGCGAGTGGATCGAGGGCGAGCTCGAGGACCTCTGTATCACCCGCGACCTGGACTGGGGCGTCGACTACCCCGGCGACGACGGCGGCCAGGATCTGGTGCTGTACGTCTGGGTCGACGCGCCCATCGAGTACGTCTCCTCGACCAAGCAGTACACCGAGCGCGTCGGGAGCGACGAGTACGACTGGGAGGCCGTCTGGAAGAACCACGGCACCGACGACCACCCCGACGGCGGCGAGATCGTCCACATCATCGGTCAGGACATCATCCAGCACCACACCGTCTTCTGGCCGGCCATGCTCAGGGGCGCCGACTACAACGAACCGCGCGCCGTCGTCGCCAGCGGGTTCATGAACCTCGACGGAGACGCGTTCTCGACCAGCCGCAACCGGGCGATCTGGGCGCGGGAGTTCCTCGACGAGGGGTTCCACCCCGACACGCTGCGGTACTACCTGACCACCGTCGGCGGCTTCCAGGACGAGATCGACTTCTCCTGGGACCGCTTCGCCGAGCGCGTCAACGGCGAACTCGTCGGCAACGTCGGCAACTTCGCCTACCGCTCGCTGCTGTTCGCCGAGCGCAACTTCGGCGGCACGCCCGACACCGACGTGTCGAGCGAGGTCCGCGAGCGCATCGAGGAGGCCGTCGACGAGTTCGAGGCCGCGATCAACGACTACTCCGTGCGGAAGGCCACCCAGGCCGCGGTGAACCTGGCGGGCTTCGGCAACGAGTACATCCAGCGCCACGAGCCGTGGAACCTCGACGACGACGAGGCGGCGCCGGTCATCCGCGACTGCGTCCAGGTCGCCAAGGCCGTGGCCGTCCTCGTCTACCCGGCCACCCCCGACACCGCCGAGCGCCTCTGGGAGCAGCTGGGCGAGGACGGGTCGGTCGGAGCCGCCACGGTCGAGGCCGCGCTCGAAGCGCCGCCGGCCGACTTCGGCGAGCCATCCGAGCTGTTCGAGAAGATCGAGGACGAGCGCGTCACGGAACTCAACCAGAAGCTCGAAGACCGCGTCGAGGAAGTCGCCGACGCCGCGGCGAGCGACGAGGGCGACGGCGACGGAACCGAAACCGACGAGGCCGCGGCGGGCGACGGGGAGAGTATGGACGTGGAAGCCCTCGCAGAGAACCGCATCAGCTTCGACGACTTCGAGGACGTCGACATCCGCGTCGGCCGCATCGAGTCCGCCGAGGCCATCGAGGACTCCGACAAGCTCGCCCGGCTGGAGGTCGATATCGGCGTCGAGACGCGACAGGTCGTCGCCGGCATCAAGCAGCTGCACGACCTCGACGAGCTTCCCGGGACGAAGGTCGTCCTGCTGGCGAACATGGAGAAGGCCGAGCTGTTCGGCGTCGAGTCCAACGGCATGGTGCTGGCCGCCGGCGAGGAGGCCGACCTGCTGACCACTCACGGCGACGCCGAGCCCGGCACGAAGATCCGGTAGTCGACTTCGGCTCTGTTTTCAGTCGGCGTCGGGTCCGTTCTCAGTCGAACCGATAGCCGTCGACGCGCCGCACCGCGAGCGCGTACGCTGCCGGAACAGCCGCGACCAGGACGACGGCGACGCCCAGCGCGAGCCGTTCGAGTCCGGCGACCGACAGCGAGAGCCCGAACGGGAGCCGCGGCGCGAACAGGGCGTGGATAGCCAGCCGATAGAATTCGTCGGCCAGCACGCCCGCGGCGCTGACGGCGAGGACGACGAACACCGAGAACAGGGCGAACGCGGCCTTGCTCGGGGGCGTCGCCGTCTGCTCGCCGGTCACGTCGACCCCGTCGAAGCGGGGGAACAGCGCGCCGAGCGCCGCCGCGAGGACCGCACCGGCGGCGACGACCGCCAGCGCGAGTCCGCCGAAGACGACGGCCTCCGT
The DNA here is from genome assembly GCF_047715405.1 of Halosimplex rarum. Lineage (NCBI taxonomy): Archaea > Methanobacteriati > Methanobacteriota > Halobacteria > Halobacteriales > Haloarculaceae > Halosimplex > Halosimplex rarum. The sequence continues at coordinate 4,529,921 of NZ_CP180412.1, read as the reverse complement.
GGTCGAGCTGCCGCTCGCGCGGGCGGCGACGCCCGCGAGGAGGGCCGTCACCGGCGCGACCGGCGCGACGGCGGCGAGGACGTGTCCGTGGACGACCGAGCGTCCGCCTGCGCGGGCGGTCAGCAGCGCCGGGAGGGCCGCCCCCTGATTGCCCAGCAGATTCAGCGGCGCGGCGACGCCGGCCGCCCACGCCCCGTAGACCATGGCGAACCACGGCGCGTACGCGGGGACGGTCCCGGTCGCGAGCACCCCTTCGACCATCGGGAGCGCGAACAGCAGCGGCACGGCCGCGAACACTAACTGGAGCGGCGCGCGGTAGGCGCGGACGAGCGTCACCGCCGCCACGCCGACAGTTCCCTGTCGGCGACAGACCGCGCCAAGGGCGTCGCCCAGACGGGTCGATTCTGTGGGTTCGACCGCTGCCGCGTTGGACGTCGCGTCCGCGTCGTCGGTCGTGCCGTCCTCCTCGCGGCTGACGTCGGCGAACCACGCGTAGGTCCCCGCGCGGACGGTCGCGAGCACACCGATCGGGACGAAGGCGAACGCGAGTGCGAGCGCGCCCGCGGCGGCGACCAGGTCGCCGCCCGCGCCTGGCGTCGTGACCAGCGCGAGGTCGCCCAGCCAGGCGAGCGGCGGTCCGCGCAACACCGGGTCGAGCGCGTCGACGAGGGCGGGGAGGTGTCCGGAGAACATCACCCAGAAGTAGGCGATGCCGCCAACGACGCCGACGATGGGTTTGAGCCGCGAGAGCCACCGCGACCGGCGGACGGCGCCCTTGAGCGCCACCCCGACCGGATAGCCGACCGCCATCGCACTCGCGAGTAGCGCCGCGGTGGCGACCAGTCCGCCGACGACCGGCAGGGGCGTCCCGGCGCCGACCGCCACGCCGGCGAACCCTGCGGCGACCGGGACGAACAGGTACGGCGCGTACGCGACGACGTTCATCAGGAGGAGACCGCCCGCGACGTCCTTCGGCGGGCGGATCGTGAGCATGCCGGCGGCGTTGTCGATCTCCCCGTAGGACCCGATCCCGGCGACGACGCCCATCCCCACCTGGAAGACCCACGCCGTCGCCAGGACCAGTCCGACCGTCGAGGCGGGGGCGACGTCGCCGCTCGCGAACGCCGCGCCCCAATCGCGGCCGAGGTCGAACACGAGCGGCAACACCGCGACGACAACGAGCGTGCTCACCGCGACCAGCGCCAGCCACACGTCCTGCGCGCGGACCCGCCTGACCATCCGCCGGATCTCGACGGCTGCGACGGTCGCGCTGATCGACGGCGACGGGAACCGTCCCCGCCGGCTCGATGCGGACCGCTCAGGCCTCGACTCGGTCGTGGGGGACATCGTCCTCCTCGGTGATGTCGAGGAACGCGGTCTCAAGATCCGTCTCGCCGTCGTCGCGGGCCCGTCGTTTCAGTTCGGCGGGTGGCCCCTCAGCGACGAGTCGCCCGTCGTCAATGACGCCGACCGTGTCCGCAAGTTCGTCGACGACCGAGAGCACGTGCGACGAGAGGAACACCGTCACCTCCCGGTCGGCGAACTCGGCGACGGTGTCGCGCATCGTCCGGGCCGCGCGCGGGTCGAGGCCGCTCGTCGGCTCGTCCAGGAAGACGACCGCGGGGTCGTGCAACAGGGCCGCGATGACGCCGACTTTCTTCTGCATCCCCGTCGAGTAGCCGCCGATCCGGCGGTCGGCGTCGCCCGCCAGGTCGAACCGCGCCAGCAGTTCGTCGATCCGCTCGCCGGCCTCCGCGGGCGGGATCTCGTGGAGCCGTGCCACGTACCGGAGGTGTTCGCGCCCGGTCAGCTCGTCGAACACCGGGGGATCCGCGGGGAGGTACCCGATCCGCTCGGTCAGCGCCGCGCGGTCGTCGACCGAGGCACCGGCGACCGTCGCACTCCCTTCGGTTGGCCGCGTCAACCCGGTCAGCATCCGCATCGTCGTCGTCTTCCCCGCGCCGTTCGGCCCGAGGAACCCGTACACGTCACCGGCCGGGATCGACAGCGAGAGGTCGGAAACGGCCGTCTCCTCGCCGAATCGCTTCGTCAACCCGTCGGCCGCGACCGACGGTTCGCTCACGATTGGACGCCTCCGCGATGCCGTCGACTCTCGTCGACTGCCGGCGATGACTCGGTCGTCCGACGGGGACCACCGGACGACGCCACTACGGTCTGGAGGGGAGCCGCGATCGACCACAACCCACTGCGGGGACAGCGTCCGAACATGGCAGAATGCTACGGCGTGCCCGAGAAAAAGGTTGGCAGAACGAATCTTCTATTCTATCGGTGACAGGTGGATCGCGAGACGGCCGGGACTCGGGCGCTCGACTCGCCGCCGACGGAGAGCGGACGGCAAGCCCTTTTGGTGCCCGACCGCTACGACCGACCATGGCAGACGACGCCGGGGCGGACGGCGACGACGAGGAGTGGCGCTTCTCGGTCGACGAGGTCGGCGACGACACCGGCGACGTGGACGAGAGCGACACGCTCGACGACGGCGAGAACTGGGACGTGACGGTCGGCGGCGAAGACGGTGACGGCCCCACCGTGGCGTTCGGCGACGGCGAGTCCCGGGAGGAGTCGAACGGGAACGGCGAGGCCAACGGCAACGGCAACGTCGCGGGAACGGTGACGCCCGACATCCCGGTCGAGTCCGACACGCCGCAACTGGAGAGCGCCGTCTTCGTCGCGGCCGGCGCCCTGCTCATCCTGCTGGTGTTCGCGAGCGTCGTCACGCCGCTGACGCCGCAGACCATCGGCGCCATCGCCCTGGCGGTCGCCGCCGTGACCGGGGTCGTCTACGCGATCTACGTCCGGTTCTGACCGCCGCCCGTACCGACGCCGCGGCGGATCGAGTCCAACGGAGCGAATTCCCCGAGGATCGCGACGAGCAGAAGTGTTTTCGGGCAGGCGACCGAATCTCCGGTATGATCGAGTGGATCGGGCAGACTTCGGTCCTGTCGTGGATCGGGTCGAACCTCCCGCTGTTCCTCCTGCTCGCGGGCGCGGCCCTGACCATCGCGGAGGCGTTCGCCCCCGGCGCGCACTTCATGGTCCTCGGCGTCGCCCTGCTCGTCGCCGGACTGGTCGGCCTGTTGCTCCCGCCGAGTCTGGGCGTCGCCGCGCCGATCATCCTCGCGGGGCTGGTTCTCGCGGCGGGCGCGGCCACCTTCTACGTCTACCGGCAGTTTGACTTCTACGGCGGCAAGGGCGAGGAGCAGACCAGCGACTCGGACTCGCTGCGCGGCGCGATGGGACGAGTCACCGAGCGAATCACGTCCACCGGCGGCGAGGTGAAACTGGACGAGGGCGGGTTCAACCCCTACTACCGCGCCAAGAGCGTCGACGGCGAGATCGAGGAAGAGACCGAGGTGATGGTCGTCGACCCCGGCGGCGGCAACGTCGTCACCGTCGAACCCGTCGCGGGCGGCGTCGACGAGATCGATCGGGCGCTCGCTCGCGAGCGCGAACGCGACATTGAGTCCGCCGGGAACGGCGAACACGACGGGGCCAGCAGCGCCGACCGCGACGAGGACCGCGACCGAGAGTTCGAGACCGACCCCGCCTGAGCGAGCGGCGGCAGCCGGAACGGCCCCGCGCTGACCGCCCGCGACGGCGCTCCATCTGTGGTCGCTCACCCAACACTTTTCTTGGGGTGGAGCCAAGTTCGATCGTATGATCCCCGCAACAGTGCTGCAAGGAATCGGTGGGGCGCTCCCGATAGTGGCAGTGATCTTGCTGCTGCTGGCGGTCGTGATGGTGTATCAGATGGTGGAGATCGTCAACGCGTACGAGAAGCGCGCGCTGACGGTCTTCGGGGAGTACCGCAAGCTCCTCGAACCGGGCATCAACTTCGTGCCGCCGTTCGTGTCGAAGACGTACGCGTTCGACATGCGCACCCAGACGCTCGACGTGCCGCGCCAGGAAGCGATCACCCGTGACAACTCGCCGGTGACCGCCGACGCCGTGGTGTACATCAAGGTGATGGACGCCAAGAAGGCGTTCCTCGAAGTGGACAACTACAAGAAGGCCGTCTCGAACCTCGCCCAGACCACGCTGCGGGCGGTGCTGGGCGACATGGAACTCGACGACACGCTCAACAAGCGCCAGGAGATCAACGCGAAGATCCGCAAGGAACTCGACGAGCCCACGGACGAGTGGGGCATCCGCGTCGAGAGCGTCGAAGTCCGCGAGGTCAACCCCTCGAAGGACGTCCAGCAGGCGATGGAGCAGCAGACCTCCGCGGAGCGCAAACGCCGCGCGATGATCCTCGAAGCGCAGGGCGAACGGCGCTCCGCCATCGAGCAGGCGCAGGGTGAGAAGCAGTCCGACATCGTCCGCGCGCAGGGGAAAAAGCAGTCGCAGATCCTCGAAGCGCAGGGTGACGCCATCTCGACGGTCCTCCGCGCGAAATCCGCCGAGTCGATGGGTGAGCGCGCCATCATCGACAAAGGCATGGAGACGCTGGAGAACATCGGCCAGGGCGACTCCTCGACGTTCATCCTGCCCCAGGAGATGTCCTCGCTGCTCGGCCGCTACGGCAAACACCTCACCGGCAGCGACGTGACCGACATGGCCAAGGCCAACGGCGAGGGCGAACTCGACAGCCTGAACTTCGACGCCGAGACGCGCGAACTCATCGGCCTCGACAACATCGAGGAGATACTCGGCCAGATCGACGAGGAAGCACAGGTCGACGTCGACGCGATGGAAGAGGAGGCCCAGGCGATAAAGGAGGGCAAGGACGCGACGAACATCCGCGACCCCGACGAGGTCATCGAAGAGATGGACTCCGAGATGGACCCCTCCGGCAGCCCGGTGGGCGGCCCCGGCGGCGACAGCTCCGGCGGCGCCGGCACCGACGGCGAGCGCGAACCCGAGACAGAAACGGAATAGCCATTATTCGACACGCTCTCGGGCGCGTTGGCCGCTTCCAATTTTTCTGCCGCACGTGTGAGCGAGCGAAGGCGTTTTACCACCCCACCGCCAAAAGGCTCTTAATGAGTCGCGAGGGGGACGTCGACGAGAGCAAGCGGGCGACGCTCAGGCGCTTCGCTGCGCTCGGCGCCACCAGCCCGCTCGTCGGCCTCGCCAAGGAGAGTGAGAGCGATGCGCCCGACGCTCTGCTCGGGTACGTCGCCGCGACCCCGGGCGCGCACTTCTCGAAGATCCGCGACGACCTGCAACTCGGGACGGGGGAGACCCAGCACCACCTCCGGCGACTGGAGCGCGAAGGCGCCGTCGAGAGCCGCGAAGACGGCGAGTATCGACGATACTTCCCTGCAAATCGGTTCTCCGAGTTCGAGCAGGTGGCGCTTGGCTACCTCCGGCGGGACACCCCGCGTGGCATGGTCGTCGCCCTCCTGCGCGACCCCGAGGCCTCGGGCACCGCCCTCGCCGCCGAACTCGGCGTCTCCGCGCCGACCGTCAGCAAGTACGCGAGCCAACTGGAGGAGGCCGGGCTGCTCTCCCGGGAAGACGGCTACGACCTCGAACGCCCCGAGACGCTCCTCCTCTTGCTCGTCCAGCACGCCGACTCCTTCGGCCCCGAGGCCGCCGCGCTGGCAGCCGACGCCGACGACATCGTCTCCTACGACCCCTGACTGGGCGCCGCTCCGACTGACGGCCGTGAGCGCACACCACCAGCGACTGCCGCCTACCAGCGGTCGCTGGCGAGTGCGAGAAAAGCGCGAGATCGCGTGCCCGCCGACTAGGCGGTGACTTTCCACGTCGTCGACGAGGAGTAGCCCCACTTCTCCACGTCGAGGGCCGTGTCGCTGTTCTGGATGGCCGTCATGTTCGACCCGACCTCCTTGGCCGACAGGTCGAGTTCGTCTCCGATGAGTCTCGACTTGAAGTACGTCTGGGTGCCCGCGTTCTCGCGGAGGTACTCGAGGATCCGCTGCTGTTTCTCCGAGAGAGTGAGTTGGTCACCGGTCGCGCTCGCAGTGGTCGCGCTCATACTACCACTGAGGTACTGTCCCCCTAAAGCGGGTTTGGTACGATCGGTAAAACCCGCTGCCGTCTTGCGATTTTCCGATGCGCACTGCTCGATAACGAGGCCCTACGCCCGGTTCGCGGTCCGCCGTTGGTGCCGTTGGTTAACCGGTCGTACCAACCGCAGGGAGACCGCAGTTCACCGGCGTCGCTCGGGGTATCGCCACTGGACGGTCGAGAACGTCGGGAGAAGGGTCGAAGAGAGCTACAGGTCCTCTTCGATGATCTCGCCCACGGCGAAGTTGGACTTGACCTCCGTGACTTCCACCTTGACGCGCTCGCCCACGTCGGCACCGGGGACGATGATGACGTATCCGCGCTCGACGCGCGCGATGCCGTCGCCCTGTTTGCCGATGTCTTCGATCTCGACGTAGCGGATCTCGCCGGCCTCGACCGGCGGCTGGGGCTCCGACGGGACGTTGTCTTCGTCCGTCTCCGTCGTCGCCTCCACGTCCGACGAGATGAGCGCGACGCGATATGTCTCCCCAGGTTCGATAGAGCCCGTCTCGATCTCCCGCCGCGGCACCTCTACGACGTATCGGTCGCCGTCGTCCGATACGTCCGCACTGAACAGACACAGCAGTTTATCTGAGATTTCCACGATGTAGACCTCCGCTCGGGACATAGTAGGCCTCTTTTATAAATTTCAGCGACCATCTTTTTCCGCCGGGGGGTGTCCTCGGCGCGCGAAGCGCGCCTGCGGGCACCCCCGACGCAAAAACATGGGTGAAAAAGGCCGAGCTCTCACTTCGTTCGCGCTCGGTGGAAACGGCGCCTGCGGCGCCGTACGTTCCGGCCCCGCTACCGCCACCGCCCCGCCTCCGCTACCGCGACAGCGCCCCTACCACTCCACTACCGCACCGCCTCCGCATCTATTCGATCTTCGTCCCGTCGGGCCGCTTGGCTCCCTCGGAGTCGTGGACGACGACTTCGCCGGGGCCGCGCTCGACGGATTTGTACCCGTCCCGGACCGCGATGGCCTCGTCGAGTTCCCGGATCGCGCGCTCCTTGAGGGCTTCGGCTAGTTCCTCGGCCTCCGCGCGGGAGATGTCCCGGCCCAGGCCCTCGCACTCGTGGGCGCGGACCATTCCCTCCTCGTCGACGGCCTCGCCCATCGGCTGGCTCGTCCCGCCGAGAGCCACGCTGAACGGATACGTTCTGCAGACCATCGGGCGATCCTCGTGGACGGTGCAGGCGCCGGTGCCTTCGTCCTCGGCGTAGAAGCGGCAGTCGCCGCAGTCGTCGGTCTGGAGCGCCCACTCGAAGGTCTCGCCCTGCGGCCCGTCCTCGCCCTCGACCAGTCCGTACGGCATCGGCCGGGCGACGTCGCGCCAGTCGTAGTCGCCCGTCTCCTGCAGTTTTCTGACCTCGTCCGGAAAGACGGTCGCCGTGTGGTCGTGGCCGTCGGCGTCGTCGCCATCCCCCTCGCTCTCGTCCGTCCCGCTCTCGCAGCCCTCGACCGCTTTGCAGCAGGCGCCACAGCGGGTGCACTCGAAGCCGATGGCCTCGATGGCGTCGGCCAACTCCCCCACGTCGAGGGCGACGGCTCGTTCGCGTTCGGCTTCGAGACTCTCCATGGACGAGATATCGGGCCGACGGGGAAAAGCACGTCGCGAGCGGGCGGCGCCGCGACCCGGTCGGCCGTCACCCCACTGGGCTCGCCCGCTTGCCGTCCCATCCGACCGCGCCCTCGACGGCGAGCTTTTCGAGGTGCGCGCGCACCGTCGCCTCGGCGAGGTCGCGCACCCCCGCCAGGTCCTTCTCGTAGGCGGCGTCGCAGACCGCGGCAAGGGTCTCGGCACCGCCCTCGACGGCCCGGCGAACGCGCCGCTCGCGGTCGAGGCGGTGTGCGATCAGCCGCGTCGCCGTCGCGCAGACGGCGGGCCCCTCGACCGTCGGGCCGTGACCCGGCAGGAGGCGGTCGGGCGCCATCGCGTGAACGCGCCGGAGGGACGTCAGGTACGCGCGCATGTCGCCGTCCGGCGCGCCGACGACGACGCTTCCCTGGGCCACCGCCAGGTCGCCGCAGACGATCGCGGTGTCGCCCCCGTCTTCGCCCGCGGCGAAGGCGACGTGTTCCGGCGCGTGACCCGGTGTATCCACCACCCGGACCGCGCCGTCGCCGGTCTCGATCGTGGTCCCTTCGGCGAACGCCCGGTCGGGTTCGATTCCGGTCTCCGCCTCGAAGGCGTCCCCACGCCCGGTTCGCGCCCACACCGTCGCGTCGCGGCGGTCGGCGTAGTGTGCGACCGCCCCCACGTGATCCGGGTGGTGGTGCGTCACCGCGACGTGGCCGACGCCGCGTTCCGCGGCGAGCGCGTCGAGTTCGTCGGACTCGGCTGCCGGGTCGACGAGCAGGGCCGGATCGGCCCCCAGCACGTACGCGCCGGTCTCCCCTGTCGGCGCTCGCGTCGCCACCTCGACGCCAACTCGCGTGACCTCCATTGTCGCCACAGAGGGGCGCCGGCCACGTGTCGGTTTCGGGGACCGACCGCGGCCGGCTACGCTCCCCTCCGCCGGGCCCCTCCCCTGTATAAGCTTTCTGTCCCGATTCATCCGACACGTTTACCAGTCACAAATCCCTGGCCCGAGGCGTGAGACGTATCCTGCTCGCGGTCGGACTCGTAGCGATGGTCGCACTGGCCGGCTGCTCGGCGCTCGACGGCGGGGGCGCCGACAGTCAACCGACGACTATCTCCGACGAACGGGTCGCCCTCGACGACGACAGCGCGGGCGCGACGGGCGTCAACCAGACGCTCCGGATCGCGGCCGACGAGACGACTAACGGCACCGAGTTGACCGCGATCGGCGCGACGTACCCGCGCGAGAACTTCACCGTCGACTCCGCCCAGCACGAGGATATCGTCCTCGGCGTCGACACCGACGACGACGGCGAGGTCGAGGAGTCGTTCGACGAGAGCCACGTCAGCGGCGTCAACAACAACGCCTACTCCTTCGACGTGACGCTCGACACAGACTACACCCTCGAAACGGGCGACGTGGTCGTCGTCGGCTACCCCGCCGTCGACAACCCCGAGGAACCCGGTGAATACGACGTCGAAGTGCGACTGAACGACCGGCAGAACGCGACCGGGACCGTCACCATCGAGTGACGGCGGCGGTCCGATAGTTTTCGACGGGAACGATCGTCGCAGAACGGTTCCCCCCGACGCCGCTCGACAGACACTTACTCGTGCCCGGGCGACCGACCACCACTCGATGCGCGAGGCACACCCCGTCGAGCGGGCGGTCGGCATGGAGTACTACGTCAGCGACGCGCCCGGCGTCGGCGGCCACCTCCGGGAGGCGCCCGAGGACTTCCGGGTCCGCGAGGTCGAGGCGTTCGACCCCGAACCCCTGGACGCCGACCCCGGCGGCTACCCCCACCTGCTCGCCCGGGTCACCCTCCACCGGTGGGACACCAACGACTTCGCCTCCGAACTGTCGGACCGGCTCGGCATCTCCCGGGAGCGCGTCTCCTGGGCCGGGACGAAGGACAAACACGCCGTCACCACCCAGCTGTTCTCCGTCGCGAAGGCCGACCCCGACGCGCTACGCGAGGTCGAGATCCGCGATGCCGACATCGATCTCCTCGGCCGGACCGGCCGCCCCGTCCTCTTCGGCGACCTGGCCGGCAACGCCTTCGATATCATGGTCCGCGAGCCCGACAGTCCCGAACACGTCGACGCGACGACGGCCGATCTGCGGGCGTTCGCGACCGGCGGCGGGAGTGCGGACGGAGCGGCGGACCCCGACGGAGGGGCCACCGTCGGCGTCCCCAACTACTTCGGCCAGCAGCGCTTCGGCAGCAAGCGACCGGTCACCCACGAAGTCGGCCTGGAGATCGTCCGCGGGAACTGGAAGGGCGCGGTGCTGGCCTACGTCGGCAACCCCGCCGAACGCGAACCCGAGTCGACCCAGGAAGCACGCGCGTACGTACAGGAAACCGAGGACTGGGCGGGCGCGCTCGACCGACTGCCGCGGCGGCTCGGCTTCGAGCGGTCGATGTGCCACCGCCTCGTGGAGCGACAGGAGGCCAGCGGCGGCGCGCTCGACGACGAGGACTACCGCGCCGCGCTCGAAGCCGTCCCGTCGAACCTCCAGCGGCTGTTCGTCAACGCCGCCCAGTCGTTCGCGTTCAACCGGATCCTCTCCGAGCGACTGGAACGAGGCCTGCCCTTCCACGAACCGGTCGCCGGCGACGTGGTCTGTTTCGCCGATTCCGACGCGCCCGAGGAATTCGCCCTCCCGGACGCCGACCGGACCCAGCGAGTGACCGAGGACCGCCTGCGGACCGTCCGGCGCCACTGCGAGCGCGGGCGGGCGTTCGTCACCGCGCCGCTCGTCGGCACCGAGACGGAACTGGCCGACGGCGAACCCGGTGAGATCGAACGCGAGGTGCTGGCCGACCTGGACCTCGCTCCCGAGGACTTCGACCTCCCCGAGGCGTTCGAGTCGACGGGGACCCGACGGGCGATACTCCTGCGGACCGACCTGACCGTCGAGCGCCAGAACGAGAGCGGGGATCAGATCGACAGCGACGCCGGCGCCGATGTCGACGCGGACGCGCTCTCCTTCGCGTTCGCGCTCCCGAAGGGGAGTTACGCGACGGTCGTCCTCCGCGAGTACCTCAAGAGCGACCCCGACGACCTGTAGCGCGCCGAACGAACCCCCGCGACCCGGGCCACGGCGTGGCCCGTTCCCTGAAGCGCTCGCTTGAGGCTACAGAAGGGGTATATCCCGAACGGGCGTCCGAGGATCCATGCACCGCCGTACCCTCCTCGCGAGCGCGGGCGGCCTCGCGGCCGCGAGTCTCGCGGGCTGTATCGCCGACTCGACCGGCGCCGGCTCTCCTACCGACGACTCGTCCGACACCGCGACGGACGGCGACGGAGACGCCACGGCGACGCCGACTGCCACCGACGGCGGGACCGACCGGTCGACCGACACTCCGACGCCGCCCCACGACGCCCTGTTCCCGCCCGGCCGCGACGACGTCGAGACGGTCGTCTGGTTCCGCGAGGTGTCGGATCCCGACGCCGCGCTCGTGCTCGAACACTCCGCGGCGTCGGTCGCGCTGCCGGACGCCGAGATCACGTTCACGCTCCGCAACGGCACCGACCGACCGTTCCAGACGAACTTCTACGACTGGGCGCTCTATCGCTGGGAAGGCGGGCGGTACCACCGCGTCGCCCCGCAGGCGGTCCCGCAACCGCTGATGCAACTGGCGCCCGGCGAATCCCACCGCTGGAGGGTCGCGCTCGGCAACGACGACCGTGCGACGGCGCTCAGATGGAGCGAAGGGACCGAGGCGATCGCGGTCGACCCCGTTGGCGGCGGCCACTACGCCTTCGCCGCCGAGGGCTGGTGGAAGGGCCAGGAACAGACGCCGACCTACGAGCACAAGACCGTCTGCGCTGCGCGGTTCGAACTCGACGGGCCGCGCCTCGACCTCGTCCCCTCCGATGCGGTGACCGACACCCGTCGCGAGGGAGACACCGTGGTCGTCTCCGCCGACAATCCACGCGGCGGTGAGGACCGAACCGAAGCGACCTACGTCCTCACGCGCAACGACGACGCGACCGGCGCCAGGGAGTTGATCACCGAGCAGGCGTACCGGGAGTGGCCGCTCCGCGACGCGCTGGCCCACGCCGGGCCGGACGTGCGCGAGGTCCGCGTCGACACGGCGACCGGAGTCACGCCCATCTTCGGCGTCCAGTCGGACGAGGACCCGGCCGTCACCTACGACGGCCGCACCTACCGGATCAGCGCCGAGAAACGATAGGCCGGGGGCGACGCTCGGCGGTCGCGTCGGTCCGGCGCTCGCAGCCGACAACAGGGGCCTCAGGCGACGACCGCGAGCGCCCGCCGCGGCGACGCTTCCGCGCCCCTTTTGCCGTTCGACCGGAAACCCACCGGACATGGAGTGTCGGCGGTGCGGCTCGTCGCTCGACAGGCCGGGCGATTACTGCCTGGTCTGTCGCTCGGAGAACGCCGACGCGGTCGTCCTCGAACTCGACCGCGAGCGCGCCCGCGTCACCACGCTCGTCGACGAGGAGGTCGCCGGCGTCCGCGAGGTGACGACCACCCCCGAGGACGGCGACGAGACGGGCGTCATCGAGTTGCGCAACTTCGCCGGCCTGATCGCCGACGAGGTCCGCCGCAAGCGCCCCGAAGAGGTGTACGCCACCGGCGACCGCGACGTGCTGCGAGCGGTCCGGCGCCAGCTACACCACGAGTTCTACCGCATCGGCGACGCCGACGAACCCATCGAAGCCGTCCTGTCGCGCCGCGGCGAGGCGCCCCTGGAGGTGGTCGAGACCGCGCCACGCGAGAAGATCGGCGGGTCGCACTCGACGCTCGTCGGCGGGCGCGCCGGCCAGCGAGCCATCCAGACGGTCGCCGGCCACCCCCACGTCAAGAAGATCATCCCCGGCCCCATCGACGCGGGCGGGTCGGGCTCGCGGTCGGGCGTGCGGGCGAAGGCCACCCGCGCCGGCGAGAACGGCAACGTCCGCCTGCTCATCCGCGACGGCTCCTCCGTCCAGGAGAACCGCGTCGTCACGACCGCACGCGAGCGGGAACTGGGCGAGGTCGTCCGCGAAGACCTGAACGAGGCCCTGAGAGAGGCCGATCTACAGGAATAGACGGGTCGGTCCGAGAGGCGGCGCGACGGCGAGGCCGACGTGACTCGCAGGGTTTATACGGCCCACTGCCGGACAATGCGATACTATGGCTGAACAGCAGGGACGAACCGGGAGCGCGGGACGGTTCGGCGCGCGGTACGGCCGCGTCGCTCGCCGCCGCGTCGCCGAGATCGAGGGCGAAATGAACGAGGAACACCAGTGTCCGGACTGCGGTGAGGACCGCGTCGACCGCCAGGGCACCGGTATCTGGGAGTGCGGCTACTGCGGCCACACTTTCACCGGCGGCGCGTACAGCCCCACGACCCCCGGCGGCCGGACGGTCACCCGGTCCATCCGCGCGGCGCTCGCAGACGACGACGAAGAATGAGCTACAAGTGTTCCCGCTGTAAGCGCGACGTCGAACTGGACGAGTACGGCGGCGTCCGCTGCCCGTACTGCGGTCACCGCGTGCTGCTCAAAGAGCGCAGCCGCGACATCAAAGAAGTCGACGTCAACTGACGCGACTGCAGCCGTGGACCACGAGGCCGTTTTCGAGTTCGACTATCCCGACCCCGAGAGCGCCCGCCGCGTCCGTCGCAGCGTCGGCGTCGAGGTCGGCGACATCGAGGGCGACCGCACGACCGCGACCATCGACCGCGACGGCGCGACGTTGACACTGACCGTCGCCGCCGCCGACCTCGTCGCGCTCCGGGCCGGCTGTAACACCTGGCTGTCGCTCGTCTCCGTCGCCGAGTCCTGCGCCGACGCGACGCCGCGACCCGACGGCTGACCGACGGACCGGGACGGCGACCGGAGTCGACCGAGGGCCGCCACCGTCCTTGGAGCCCCGCATCGGCCGCTCGCGGGCGGATCCAGGCCAACAAGTTATGGACCTGCGCGCAGTACCGTTCCCTCGATAGCTATGGGTCGCGAAACCGTGCCGGTGGGGGGAGCGTGAGCGAGCGGTTCGAGTCGCGGCGAGACGCCGGGGACCCGCTGGTCTCGGCGGTGCTCGCCGCCGTCGACGACCCCGCCGCCGTCTGCGATCCGACGGGCCGCGTGCTGGACTGGAACGGCGCCTTCGCCGACCGCGTGGACGGGGTCGGCGACCTCGGCGACGCGTCGTTCGCCGACCTGGTCGACTGCGCGAGCGACCCGCTCGCCCGCGCGGTCGAGACCAGCGAGGAGACGATCGGCAGCGGGCCGCTCGCGTCGACGGGCCGGGAGGTGACCGTCGCCGTCCGCCCGGTCGAACGCGAGGGGAGCGTCAGCGCCGTCGTCGCGACGGTCTCGGAGCCGCCCGAGCCCTTCGAGGACGACCGGGCGCTCTACGAGGCCAGCGTCGACGCCGCGGCCGACAGCGTGTACGTCGTCGACCCCTCCTACAGGATCCGCGTCGCGAGCGAGGGGTTCACGCGCTTTACCGGCGTCCCGACCGACGCTATCGAGGGGCGGGACGTGGCCTGCCTGCGAGAACTCGGTATCGTCGACGAGGGGGCCTTCCACGAGGGGATGCGGGCGCTCCGCGCGATGTTCGCGGGCGAGTCCGACGACGAGCGAGTCACCGCCGAGGTGGCGCTGGACGACGGTCCCGGCGTGGTCGAGAACCGCATGCGCCCGATCGAACGCGACGGGGAGGTCGTGGCCGTGGTCAACGCCGTCAGGGACGTGACCGAGCGCGAGTGGCGGCGCGAGGCGCTGGCGACCAACCGCGAGCGGCTGTCGACGATTCTGGACGACCTGCCAGTGCTGATGGTCGTCGTCGACGGCGAGGAACGAGTCGAGCACTGCCAGGGGATGGACTTCGACGCGTTCGACTGCGACCGCTCGGACCTGCTCGACGAACCGATCGAGGCGTTCGAGCCGACCTGCCCCGACGTCGTCGCGGGGTTCCGCCGTGCGCTCGACGGGGAGACCGCCTCCGCGACCGAGACCATCAACGACCGGACGTACACGGTCTGTATCGAACCGCTCTCGGAGCCGGTCTCCGAGGCCGGCGCCGAACCGGTGGGGGCGGCCGGCGACTCCGCGGGGGAATCGACCGGCGCCATCGCGGTCGCGATGGACGTCACCGACCGGACGCGCCGCGAGGAGGCGCTGCATACCCGCGAGCAGGAGCTCCGGGCGGTCATCGACAGCAGCGCGGACCCGATCGCGATGCAGGACCTCGACGGGCGCTTCCAGGTCGTCAACGAGGCGATGCTCGCCGCGCTGGAGACCGATCGGGAGCGCGTGGTCGGGTCCCGGCACGAGGACCTGTTCCCGGACGCGTTCGCCCAGCGCGTCGAAGCCCACCGCCGCGCAGTCCTGGAGACCGAGCGAGCGCGCGTCGTCGAGGAGTCGCCCCCGGCGGACGACGAGCAAGCGGTGATCCAGCTGACGCTCGCACCGTACCACGGGCCGGACTGCGAGGTGCAGGGGACCGTCAGCATCGCGCGCGACATCACGGAGCTCGAACGCCAGCGCGACGAACTGGAGACGCTGACCGAGATCCAGGAGCTCGTCCAGGAGAGCATGCGCGCGCTGACGGGCGCGACGACCAGCGATGCCATCCAGGAGACGGTCTGCGACCGGCTCGCCGAGTCCGAGTTCTACGAGTTCGCGTGGATCGGGCAGCGCCGGCCCGGCGAGCGCGAGCTCCAGCCGGCCTACTCCGCGGGGGCCGTCGGCGACTACCTCGATTCGGTCACCGTGAACGTCGACGCGGGCGACAACGGGAACGGCCCAGCGAGCAGGGCCTACCGCACTGGGGACATCCAGGTCGTCCACGACGTCCATTCCGACCCGGACTTCGAGCCCTGGCGCGAGGCCGCCGTCGAGAACGGGTTCGAGTCGGTCGCCGCCGTCCCGCTAACCCACGGGTCGACGACTCACGGGCTGTTGGGCGTGTACGCCGACCGACCCAACGCGTTCAGCCAGCGGGAGCTCGCCGGCTTCGAGACGCTCGGCGAGGTCGTCGGCTTCGCTCTCTCGGCCGCCCAGTACCGCCGACTGGTCGAGGCCGATAGCGTCCTCGAACTCGAGTTCGAGGTCCGCGGCGAGACGCCGTTCAACGAGGCCAGCCGCGAGCACGACTGCCGCTTCGAGATCGAACACGCCGTCCGGACCGGCGACGACCGGGTCGTCAACTACCTGACCGTCGAGGGAGCCGACCCCGCCGTCGGTGAGTCGGTCGCGCGCTCGCTGTCGAACCTCGAGGCCCTCCGTCGCCTCGACGGCGACGACGGCCCCCACTACGAGATGACGCTGACCGACTCCGTCTTCCAGTACCTCGCGGACGTCGGCGCTCGCGGCGAGCGCGGGGTCGTCGAAGACGGCGTCGGGCACATGCACGTCGAGGCGCCGGCCGACGCCGACGTCCGGAAGATCACCGACGCGATCGACGAGCGGTTCCCGACGGTCGACCTGGTCGCCAAGCGCGAGAAGCGCCGAGCGGACGCCCCCTGGTGGCACAGCCACGGCGACATCGGCACTCGGCTGACCGACCGACAGCGGGCCGTCCTCAAGACCGCTTACTACAACGGCTACTACGAGTGGCCGCGCGACGCTGACTCCGAGGACCTCGCCGACTCGCTCGACATCGCCTCGACCACGCTCCTCCAGCACCTCCGCAAGGGCCACCGCCGGATCCTCGAAGCGATGTTCGAAACCTGAGGCGACGGAGCGGTCGACGCCCTCCGACAGCGGGAGACGGGCTCTACTCCGTGATAAATGAATTCGTCCGAACAGGTGACTGTGGTAACATGACCCCTAGACTTCTAGGGCCGATATTCTTGGTGGAGAGCAGGCAACGGTAGGGTAGACGGGTATGAGTGAACGGACAGGGTCGAAGGACGAAGACCGTGGTGGTACACAGACCTACGACGAGCCGGAGGGGGATCGACCGTACATCGACACGGTGTTCGACGCGCTCGCGGACTGGCGGCGACGGGAGGTCTGCCAGTTCTTCCGCGAGACGGACGTGAGCACCGCGACCGTGGACGAACTGGCGATGCTGCTCGCGGCGTGCGAGCCGTCCGGGCTGGGGGAGTCCGACGGTCGCACGCACGATGAGTTTGCGACCGAGCTGACGGAGACGCACCTGCCGCGACTCGACGCCGCGGGCGTCGTCGACTACGACGACCGCTCGGGCACGGTCCGGTACTGGGGCCAGCCCACCGTCGAGAAGTGGCTCGAACACGTGACGGAAGTCGACGGTCGCTGCGCGTAGCGGCCGACGGCGGCGGTCGACCGGCCCGGCGGCACGGTCTGAGCGGTCCGGACGCGAACCGCGAGGGCCCGGTCGCCGCTCGATCGGAAAGCGGGGGTTTTTCACCACGGGTCACGCACGGCAAGACATGCAGGGTAATCTGCCGCCTGAAGCACAGGAGAAACTCGAGGAACTGCAGGACCTACAGGAGAAGGCCCAGCAGGTCGCCGCGCAGAAACAGCAGGCCGAGACGCAGCTGCAGGAGTCCCAGACAGCGCTCGAAGAGCTCGAGGGCATCGACGAGGACACCGGCATGTACCGCCGCGTCGGCGAACTGCTCGTCCAGACCGACTACGCCGACGCCCAGGACGACCTCGAAGAGAAGGTCGACAGCCTGGAGGTCCGCGTCGACACGCTGACGAAACAGGAAGAGCGCGTCCAGGAGCAGTTCGAGGAGCTCCAGACGGAGCTGCAGAACATGCTGCAGGGCGGCGGCGCGGGCGGTCCCGGCGGCATGGGCGGTCCGGGCGCCGGCGGCGCGTAAATGCCGGCCGACGACTCGGCGGGAGCTGACGCGGACGCCGACGCGGGTTCCGACGAGGGCCCGTCGGACGAGACCGTCGTCCAGACCGCGGCCGAAGCCGCCGAGAACGTCGTCTTCTCGCGATTCGACCGATCGTCGGTCGACGACCTCGACGTCACCGTCACCTTCGAGGACGGCATCCTCGAAGTGGACGTCTACCTCAACGCGCCCGACGCGTCGGGCGACCCCGACCGCGTCGCCGACGACGCCGCCCTCGCCGCGCGCGGCGCCGTCGACGACCTCTTCGGCGCGTAACCGACCGCGTTCTCGGTCGGTGTCGTTCGCTCCCGAGTGCCGACAGCGGCGACCGCCGCCTCGCCGTCTCGTTCACGGTCGACGCGGAGATAGAGAAACCGCTTCAGCGGCCGCTCTTCGTAGCGATCGACAGGAGCCCCGACCGGCGGACCCGGTCAGTCGCGGTCGATGTCGCCGACCGCGGGTTCGTCCACGCGATCGCCCTCGCCGATGGTCCGGTGGCCGATGAATCCCGACCGGAAGCCGATCCAGGCGAGCGCGCTCATGAAGAGGATGGGCGGGAGGATCATGAAGCCCCAGAGCGGATCCAGCCCCCACCTGAGCAGAAGTACCAGGTCCGCCAGTCCGAGGAGGAGGAACGGCAGCACCGCCAGCGCCGCCCACTTCCGGCTGTAGCCGCCCTCGTCAGTCTCGGCCATACCCCGACTTGGACGCCCACCGCAAAAAGCGACGCGCTCCCGACTGACGGGCCCCGGGAGTGCGACCGCTGGCGTCCGAGTATCGGCTACAGCGGGAACTCCCCGTCGGCGATGCTGCGAGCGATCAGCCCCATGTGATCGATGTGAGGTCCCGACTCCGACGCCTCCCCGGCTTCGACCCGGTGGCGGTGGATGTCCTCCCAGACCGTCGCCAGGATGAAGGCGGCGAACGCGCGGTAGAAGCGGTCGTGCTCGAAGTCGATCCCGGTCGCCGCCTCGTACCGGTCGACGAGGGCGCGCCTGCTGGGGCTCCCCGGCCGGTTCGTGTACGGAGCGAGCCCGCGCTCGTTGGTCACTCGCAGTTCCTCGATGGCGGCTCCGTCTCCGTATCGCGCCTCCAGTTCGTCGAGCGACGGCGTCGGGTCGCCGTCGTCGCGCCACCGGAGCAGGAGATAGCCCAGTTCCGTCAGCGGGTCGCCGAGAAACGCCGTCTCCCAGTCGAGAACGGCGACGATCTCGGGCCGGTCCGCGCCCGCGAAGCACACGTTCCCGGGTCTGAAATCCCCGTGGACCACGGTGGTCGCGGAATCGGTAGGGACGTTCGAGCGGAGCCACTCCGCGACCTCCCAGAGGACGGGGGACTCGCGGCCGGTCACGCTCGTCGCCTCGTCGAGTTGGGCGACGACGTCGTCGAGCTGGTCGCGGAGCGGGCGCCGCTCACAGACGTCGGCGAACTCGCCCGCGTCGAGCGAGTGCAGGTCCGCGAGCGCGTCGATCGACAGCGTTGCCACGTCGGCGCGCGCCTGGGGATTCCGAAAGCGCTCGGGCAGGTCCGCCCCCAGAGGGACCACTTCGCCGTCGACGTGTTCCATCACCAGGAACGGGTCGCCGATGATCGACTCGTCCTCGCAGTAGAGTACCGGGTCCGGGACGGGGACCGGGCTCTCCCGCAGCCGCTCCATCACCGCGTACTCCTGCGTGATATCGTTGAACGACTCGGCCTGGCGCATCTCGTTGGGCCGCCGCAGGACGTACGCCGGATCCGCGGCCTCCGTCGAGACCGCGAGCGACAGATTGAGCCCGTCGTGGATCACCGCTGTCCCGGTGACGGCTTCGCCGAGCGCGTCCGAGAGAGCGGAGACGAGTGTCGCGGTCTCGAACTCCGGCGCGGGATCGGTCATAGCCCCTCGTAAACTACCGGTCGGCATAAATCACCCCGTATAGTGGGACGGTCTCACACGGGGGCAGCGTCGGCCCGGCGACGAGGACGGGAGCGAGTCGTCTGAGCCGGGATCGCAACCAGCGGCGCCGGACGTTTATACGGTATCGGGCGGCACGATTGCTATGGATCTGCGCGAGAAGGCGGCGATCGTGACCGGTGCCTCGTCCGGGATCGGCGAGGCGACGGCAAGGGCGCTGGCGAACGAGGGATGCGACGTCGCGCTGGTGGCTCGTCGCGAGGAGCGACTAGAGCGAATCGCCGACGACATCGAGGGCGCCCGGACGCTCGCGGTGCCGGCGGACGTGGCCGACGAGGACGCGGTGGCGGCGATGGTCGAGCGGACCAGGGAGGCGTTCGGGGGCATCGACCTCCTCGTCAACAACGCTGGCGTGCTCCGGTCCGACCCGGTCGCAGACGCCGCCGTGGCCGACCTCCGGAGGCAGGTCGAGGTGAACCTGCTCGGGGCGATGAACGTGACGCACGCCGCGCTCCCCGACCTGCTCGCGGCCGGGGGCGACGTCGTCACCGTGTCGTCGATGAACGCCCGCTACCCCGCCGAGGGGGCGAGCGCCTACACCGCCTCGAAGTCCGGCGTCAACGGGTTCTGTCGGTCACTCCGGAAGGAGATGCGCAACGAGGACGTCCGGGTGACGGTCGTCATGCCGGGGCCGGTCACGACCGAGATGAACGACTGGGCGGAGTGGGACGGCCGACCGCTCGGCCCCGAAGATGTCGCCGAGACGATCGTCTTCGCCGTCTCCCGCCCCGACCACGTGGAACTGCCCGAGATCACCGTCAACACGACCGACAAGCTCTGATGGAGGGACGACGCCGCGGCGCGCCCGCCCGACCGACTCCCCGAGACGGCTAGCAGTTATCCCACTGGCGTCGAAAGGGTGGCAAACATGGGCACGGATCGGCGGAACGCGGGTGGGCGGGGCTTCCGACGGACCGCTGGGGCCGCCGTCGCGCTCGCCATCGCCGTCGCGGCAGCGGCCGGACGTGCTGCCGCGCACTCCGGATCGCTGGGCGGGTCCGTGGCCTCGGCGACGGTCCCGACGTGGCTGGTGATCCTCACCGGCGGCGTCGTCGTCGGCGGATCCTTCCTGTTCACGTCGCTGCTGACCGACCACGACGCGATGCGCGGGGTGAACTGGTGGCGCATCACCGTCCCGACGCCCGCACGCCTCCGAGAAATCGGGGCCTTCACCCTCCGCATCGGGTCGGTCTGCGTCCTGCTCCTCGTCCTCGCGACCGGGTTCGCCGGCCCGCGGACGCCGACGCGGAACTTCGCGCTGCTATTCGTCTGGGTCGGCTGGTGGGCCGGCTACACGACGACGACGTACCTCGTCGGGAACACCTGGCCGGCGGTCAACCCCTGGGTCCTGCCGGCCGACGGCGTCCGACGACTCCGCGATCGGCTCCTCGGCGACGGGGAGGACCCCTCGATTCCCGAGCAGTGGGGCGTCTGGCCGGCGGTCGCCGGCCTACTCGCGCTCGTCTGGCTCGAAGTCGTCAGCCCGGTCGGGCAGAACCCCCGCCTGCTCGCGGCCGTCGTCCTCGGCTACTCGCTGGTGACCGTCGCGGGCGCCGCCCGCTACGGCGACGTGTGGTTCGAACGTGTCGATCCCGTGAGCCGCGTCTTCGCCGCCTACGGGCGGGTAGCCCCGTTCCAGCGCGGCGGCGGGAACACGGACGGAGACGAGAGCACGGGCGGAGAGGGCGTCGTCACGCTCCGACTCCCCGGCACCGCGCTCACCGAGGACCCGCTCCCCGACCGTCCGGGCGAGGTCGCGTTCGTGGTCGCGCTGCTGTGGGTGACGACCTACGACGGCCTGGTGGCGACGCCGACGTGGGCGGCCGCCGTCGAACCGCTGGTCGCCGTCGGCGTCCCCGCACTGGCGGTCTACGCCGTCATCCTCCTCGCCGGCTTCGCGGGATTCCTCGGCGTCTATCGCCTGGCCGCGCGGAAGGTCCGGAACACCGCGGACACGTACGTCACGGCGCGGGCCATCGAGCGGTGGTTCGCGCCCGCGCTGCTCCCCATCGCCGCCGGCTACCACCTCGCGCACTTCCTGGGGTACTTCCTCGGGCTGGCGCCCGCGCTCGGCGCCGTCGCGCTCAGCCCGTTCGCCCCGCCGACGACGCTGGCGCTCGTCCTCCCCGGCTGGTTCGGGACGGTGAAACTCCTCTGCGTGCTCGGCGGGCACGTGCTCGCTATCTGGGTCGCCCACTCGCTGGCGTTCGAACTCTTCCCCGGCGTGCTCGCGGCCATCCGAAGTCAGTACCCATCGGTGGTGGTGATGATCTTTTACACGATGAGCAGCTTATGGGTGATCACGCAGCCCTACGCGCCGCCGCCGTACGTGTGAACCAGATCGAACAGGCCCGACAATGACAGACTACGCACCCACGCTCCGACCGGCCCGCGACACCGCCGTTCCCGACGGCGAGACGCCCGCAGCGACCTGTCCGCACTGCGAGTGTCCCTTCCGGTCGGAGCACGCCCGCGACCTGCACGTCGGCGAGCGCCACGACCCGATCGACGACGAGCGCGAGCGCTACGAAGCGGCGCTCGAACGTGAGCGCGACGACCTCTGGCTCTTCCACGCCAAGGCCGTCGTCGCGCTCGGCGTCATCTACGCCGCGACGGTCATCCTCTACATGGCCGTCCTCGGCACGTTCTTCTGAACGCGTCCACGGCGGCTCGTCGACGGGTCGAATAAAACGACCGGAGGACCAGTCAGCGGAGTCCAAAAGAGCGTGTGTGGGTGGGGTGGGGAACGTGACGCGGCAGGCGGATAGGGGCCCGAACGCGTCGGAGTGACAGGGTGGGGTGGGGTGGGGTGGGGTGGGTGGGTGGGTTGGTGGGGAGTGACGAGTGGTCTGTCCCGCGGTGGGGAACGGGAGCGCGGACAGCAGTTTCGTCAGCCGTTACGGGGCGGCCGTGGCCGTCGCCGTCGCGTTGGCCGCGTCGGACGCGGTCTCGTTGGCCGCGTCGTCGTTCGGCGTCAGCGAACTGATCCGCTCGCCGAGCGACTGCGCGCCGTCGACCGTACCGCCGACGTGGTTCCCGACCGCCTCGTGCACACCGCTCACGAAGTCGGGGACCTGTTCGGGCAGGTCGACGGGCGGGCCCTGGCTGCCGTTCGTGGCGTCGGCCGCGCCGGCACCGGGCACGTCAGCAGGCGGTCCGCGGCGGGCGTCGGACTCGTTCGCGGCGTCCGATTCGTTCGCGGCGTCGTCAGCCTCGGCGTCGTCCGCATCCGAGTCGTTCGCGTCCGACTCGGTAGCCCCGTCTCGCGCGTGCTCGTCCTGCGCGTGGTCGCCGGCCTGCGCGTTGTCGTCCTGTGCCTGGTCGGGCGCGTTGCCCGGCATCGCCATCGCAGCGCCGGTCGCGAGCAACAGCACGCTCGCGAACACGGCGACGAGTTTCAGTTTCATACTGGGTCTGTCTCCACTCGCTCGATAGCCGGCGGACCCCTTGAAGGGGGCAAGCGCTGGCACCCAGTTGCCCCGATTTCAGCCGGTTTAAGCGGATTGAATCGACAGTTAACCTGGAGTAACTCGGCTTAGACTGGCGATATAGCGATCGAGAGGGAATGGAGGTCGATCGGGTCGATTCGCGGTGTCGTCCGCGCTCTTGGTGAAATGTAACAGGTCTGTCGACGGTGTCGTGGTGGAAATTCGTCGAGGCGACACTGATGAGTCGTGTTCAGATCGGTGTGCGAACTGAGCAGTTGTTTCTGTTTGAGTTGGCGTGAGGGGAAGGTGAGTAGATGGGACCGCTACTGACAGCAAGGGATGAAAGCCCTCGGCGCGCTCGCGGTCGCTGAGCGAGATATCCTCACTCGCTGCGCTCGCTCGGATAGTGGCTCGCTCAGGCGACTATATAAACGCGAGCCAGCCTCGCCCTTTCAATCCGCCAGGAAGACAGCACCGCTACCGCACAGCACCGCGCCTCACACCTCCCCAGCCGATTCGCTCACTCCGTTCGCTCATCCCTCGCACGGTTTCGTCGCGGCATGAACGCCGCGACAGCGCGCGCCACCGCCATTGTCCACCCTCTGGGCTGTACTGAGCATCCGGCGCCGAAGCTGCCGGTTCACTGGAATCGAGCGAAACGAGATTCCGGCCTTCCTCGTGAGCGAAGCGAACGAGGGCTCGTCAGAGCTTTGCTCTGACGGTGTCTCGCGGAGTGGAACGACGCGGGGCTCGGTAGCGCACGGCGCTACCGGTGTTTTCACCCACGTTTTTGGCTGGGGGGTCGCCTGCGGAAACCCCCAGCGAAAAAGATGGTTTTTGGGGTTCGCGCCCCAACCCTGTGACATGGCAACACACGAGGCCACAGTGGAGGGGGTCGGCGTCGGCGTCGGCGACGACGGGCCGGGCCACCCGGTCGTCCTCCTCCGGGTGCGCGAGGAACTGATCCCCATCTTCGTGAGCGCCGACCAGGCCCAGTCGATGCAACACGCCCTCGACGGGACGCCCTTCGAGCGGCCGCTCACCCACGACCTGTTCGTCGACATGGTCGCGGAGTTCGGCGCGGCCATCGACCGCGTCCGCATCGACGACCTCGCCGACGGCACCTTCTACGCGAAGATCGACACCGAGCAGTACGCCGACGACGAGCGAACGGAGATGGTCTTCGACGCCCGCCCGAGCGACGGCATCGCGCTCGCCCTCCGCGTGGACTGTCCCATCATCGTCTCCGACGAGGTCGTCGACCAGGCCGGCCGCGACCCCGACGACCTCGGCTTCGTGGACGAGGAAGAGGCGCGCCGCCAGCGCGACCTCGGCGATGAGCGAGAGGGAAGCGAGGGGTTCGACTTCGGCGACGACGAAGACGACTCGCCCTTCGGCGACGACCCGTTCTGATCGCCGACCGACCGGCCGCCTCAGCCGTCTTTGCTCGCGTGGAACCACTCCCCATCCCACGTGATCGCGTACTCGACGGCGCCCTTGACGCCGGCGAGTCCGTACAGCGGGAAGACGATAGGGGCGAGCAGCCACCCGACGCCCACGCCGTCGACGTGGCCGCCGACGGCGTCGACGACGCGGACGAGCAGGCTCACGCCGACGACGGCCGCCAGCGGGACCGCGAGCAGCGTAGCCCGCCCGGTCGCGACGAGTACCGCCACCTTCGAGACCAGCGAGAGCAGTAGCAGGTTTCCGAACACCGCGCCGGCACAGGTCACGAGCGCGACGACGCTCCGCGTGTCGAGCGGTCGCAGCGCCGCGAGACGGCGGTGCAGGACCTGCGCGTAGCCGGTCATCCAGCGCTTGCGCTGGCCCCACCAGTCGCGTCCGCAGTGGGCCGCCTCGATGGTCGAGGGCCGGGAGAACAACTCCTCGACGGCGAGGCGGGCCTCGTACCACCGGAACGCGAAGTCGAAGTCCTCGGTGAGCATCGTCGCGTCGTAGCCGTCGACGCGCTCGAACGCCGTCCGGCGCATGACGACGGCGCGGCTCGACACCATCCGGAAGCCGGTGAGCAGCCCGATCAGTCGGTGGCTGAGCTGGTTCAGCAGGACCGACTCGTAGTACGCCAGTGTCTCGACGAGTCCGTCGGGTTCCGGGACCGTCCGGCCCTGGACCGCGTCGGCACCGTCGATCAGGCGCGCGACCGCGCCGCCGACGAACCCTGGATCCACGCGCTCGTCCGCGTCGAACACCGCAACGACGGGCGCGTCGGTCACCTCGGCGGCGTAGTTAACCGCGCCGGCCTTCGACCCCGGATAGCGGGTGTTGACCAGGCGCTCGACGCGGGCGTATTCGTCGGCCAGTTCGGCGGCGCGGGCGAGGCTGGCCTCGTCGTCGGGCTCGGCGACGACGGTCACGTGGAGGGTCGCGTACCGCGAGTCGAGCAGGCTCTCGACGCTCCGGTCGAGCGCCGCCGCGTCGCGATACACCGGGACGATGGCGGCGACCCGAGGGCCGTCGGTCACTTCGGCGTCTCGCTCGCCCCGGCCGGCGAGTTCCGCGACCATCACGAGGCCCGACACGGCGACGAATCCGGAGAAGCTCAGGATCGAGACGACGGCCTCGATGACGACGACCGCACCGACGGCGAGTAGCGGCGGGTCGACCGACACGCTGACCGACCCCCGCAGGTAGCCGAACGCGACGACCGCGGTGACGACCGCGGCGAAGGTCGCCTCGTCGGTGATCCGGCGGAGGTACCGACCGACCCGGCCGTCTACCGTCTCGCTCAGTCGCGGGACCACGGGTGGTTCGAACCAGCCGGTCGGATCGATCACGGGTCCCACCTCGCCGACCGCGACGGCGACGACTGGTGGAGGGAGGGAGTGTGAACAGGGACCATCTCGTTCGTGATATCACTC
Source organism: Halosimplex rarum (assembly GCF_047715405.1). Taxonomy (NCBI): domain Archaea; kingdom Methanobacteriati; phylum Methanobacteriota; class Halobacteria; order Halobacteriales; family Haloarculaceae; genus Halosimplex; species Halosimplex rarum. The sequence goes on along the minus strand of NZ_CP180412.1, from coordinate 4,504,283 downwards.
GATTATCACTTGAGTGCTTCGCCACCGGGACGCCGCGGCCGGTGAGGGATTTTGTGTCCGAAGACCGAATGGACGCCATGGGATCCGACGGTCTCGTCGACCTCGACCAGGAGACGTGGGTGGTGCTCGCGAAGTACAACCTCGCGCTCGCGACCCTGTTCAGCGTTCTCGCACTCGTCTCTCGCACGGCCTTCGCCGGAAACCAGCCCCTGCTCGTCGAGAACGGCGCGCTCGCAGTCCTGTTCGGCGCCGTCCAGACCTACGCCTGGCTGTCGGCGTGACGGGGATGACCGCGACTACCGGTTGTACAAGAATTAACCGCTCGGGCGGCGGATATCGGTGCAATGGACATCGCAGACCGGTACGCGCGGTTCGTAACGGACCGGAGCCTCCTCGTCGTCGTCGCGCTGTTGCTGGCGACGCTCGCCGTGGGTGCCGGTGCGGGGTCGGTCGACACCGGCCTCACGATAGCGAGTTTCGCCGGCGACTCGACGGAGGCCCAGAAACTCGACCACGCGGAGACGAACTTCACCACCGAGGGCGAGAACGCGACCGTCGCCCAGGTAGTCGTCCGCGGCGAGAACGTCCTCTCGAAGGAGTCGCTGGTCGAGACGCTCCGCCTCCAGCAGGCGTTCCGCGAGAACGCGACAGTCAACGCCTCGCTCGCGCCCGGACGGTCGATCGCCGGGATCGAGAACCTCGTCGCCACCGCCGCGATCCGGGCGGAGGGCGAGAGGCGGCAAGGCGACGGAGCCGCAGGATCTGGCGCCGACGGCGGCGAGCAGGCCGACAGGCCGCCAGCGGCGCCGTCGCTCGACGCCCAGATCGAGCAACTGGAGCGCATGTCCCCGGCGGAGGTCGAGGCGGTCGTCGCGCGGGTTCTCGACCCCGACCGGCGGACCGCGGGGCCGGTGGACCCGTACACCCTGCTAGCGACGAGTTACGAGGCGGGAGCGTCGACTGCCGACGGGCGGGTCACCTTCGTCTTCCAGCGGGCGCCCGAGAGCGCCGACGGACTGCCCGAGTCGACCGTCGAGGGGCAACTCGCGATGGCGGCGCTGACCGATCGGGGCGTCACCGCGAGCGAGGCCTTCGTCTTCGGTCCGGCCGTCGTCGACGAGCGGTCGGGCCAGGCCACCGGCGAGAGCTTCGCGCTCATCTCACCGGTCGCGCTGTTGCTCATCCTCGTCGTCCTCGGTGTCGCCTATCGCGATATCGTCGACGTGCTGCTCGGTCTCGTCGGCGTCGCGCTCGTGCTTGTCTGGATGGGCGGGTTCATGGGCTGGGCCGGCATCGGCGTGACGCAGATCCTCATCGCCGTCCCGTTCCTGCTCATCGGCCTCTCTATCGACTACGCGCTCCACGTCGTGATGCGCTATCGGGAGGCCCAGGCCGACGACCCGGAACGGACGCCCCGAGAGGCGATGCGGATCGGTCTCGCGGGCGTCGTCGTCGCCATCGGCGCGGCGACGTTCACCACGGCGGTCGGCTTCAGTTCCAACGCCGTCAGCCCGCTGCAGTCGATCCGCGAGTTCGGCATCACTAGCGCCGCCGGCATCGTCTCCGCGTTCGTCGTCTTCGGCGCGTTCGTCCCCGCGTTGAAACTCCTGACCGAACGGGCGCTCGACCGTTTCGGTCTGGCGCGCCGACGGCGCGCGTTCGGCCGGGAGGGGCGGATCGGCGAGGTCCTGCGAGTCGGGGCGACGGTCGCGCGGCGCGCGCCGGTCGCCGTCGTCCTCGTCGCCCTGCTAGTCAGCGCCGGTGGCGGCTACGCCGCGACGAACATCGACACCTCGATCGACCAGATCGACTTCCTGCCGCGGGACTCCCCCGAGTGGATGGACTCCGTCCCCGAGCCGTTCCGCCCGGGCGACTACGCCGTCCGCGAGCAGGCCATCTACCTCAACGAGCAGTTCGTTCGGTCCCAGGAGCGCTCGGAAGCCGTCTTCCTCGTCGAGGGCCCGGTGACCGATCCCGACACCCTCGACCGACTCGCCGCCGGACGGGAGCGGCTCGCGAACGCCTCGACGCCGGTCACGCTGGCGGACGACGAGTTGCAGGTCACCGGCCCGCTGGAGACGATCCGGGCGATCGCCGCCGAGAACGAGTCGGTCGCGGCGCAGTTGAACGCCAGCGACGGGAACGGCGACGGCGTTCCCGACCGGGATCTCGCCGCGCTGTACGAGGCGGTCTACGCCGCTTCGCCCGACGCGGCGAGCACCGTGATCTACCGCGAGGGCGGCGAGTACCGCGCACTCCGAACGACTGTCGCCCTCCGGGGAGGCGCCGACACCGGGACCGTCACCGAGGAGATGCGCGCGGTCGCCGACACCGTCGAGACGGGGAGCGACCTGACGGTGACAGCAACCGGTCAGCCGATCGTGCAAGAACTCGTCCAGCGGGGACTGCTCCGGACACTCGTCGAGGGGTTCCTGATCACCCTGGGGGTCATCACGCTATTCCTCGCGGGTATCTTCCGGGCGCGCTACGGCGCGGCGTCGCTGGGACTCGTGGTCGTCGTCCCGGTCGTATTCGCGCTCGCGTGGCTCGTCGGCACTATGTACCTGCTGGGGATCTCGTTCAACACCGAGACCGCCATCATCGCCAGCATCGCTATCGGACTGGGGGTCGACTACGCCATCCACGTCGGCGAACGGTTCGTCCACGAGCGGTCGAGCGCCGAGTCCGCGCAGGCCGCGCTCGACCGGACCCTGCGAGGCACCGGCGGCGCGCTGCTGGCCAGTGCCGTCACGACCGCCAGCGGGTTCGGCGTCCTCCTGCTCGCGCTGGTCCCCTCGCTCCAGCGGTTCGGCATGGTGACGAGCCTCGCCATCGCCTACTCGTTCGTCGCGAGCGTACTCGTCCTCCCGAGCCTGCTCGTGCTGTGGGATCGCCACGTCGGGGGTTCGGCAGGTATGAGCAGGGACGAGGAAGCGGTCGCCGCGGTGGACTGAGCAGGATCGGAGGGGTCGCAGTGGCTGAGCGGTACGGTTGCTGTGCGGTTGCGGTTTCACGGGTAGCATCCGGCGCGGAGCGCCGGTTCACCGGACGCGAGCGAACGAAGTGAGCGAGTCGTCCGGCCTTTTTCACCCATGTTTTTGGCTGGGGGGTCGCCGCAGGCGACCCCCCAGCGAAAAAGATGGTCTTTAGTCGTCGGCGATGACGCGGTCGTCGCTGGTGGCGACGAGGCGGTCGATGGCGTCGACCATCGCCTCGACGGAGGCGCGGGTGATGTCCGAATCGCTGGCGGTGACGGTGACATAGTCGTCGCCGCGGGACATCTCTACCTCGACGGTGACGATGGCGTCCGTCCCGCCAGTGATGGCGTCGACGTGGTAGGATTCGAGATGGGTGTCGAAGGAGCGTCCCAGCGCCGACTGGACGGCGTTGATCGCGGCGTCGACGGGGCCGGAACCGATCTCGGCCTCGGTGCGCTCCTCGCCGTCGACCAGCAGGGAGACGGTCGCCGTCGGCGTGTTGCCGCCGGCGACGGTGGTGAGTTCCGTGATCTCGACCCGGCGGTCGTGCTGGTCGCCGGTCACGTCCTCGGCGATCGTGAGGAGGTCGGCGTCGGTGACCCGCTTGCCGCGGTCGCCGATCTCCTTGACGCGGGAGACGATCTCGGCGAGTTCGTCGTCGGTCACTCCGAAGTCGTGCTCGTCGAGCGCGGCCTTCACGCCGGCGCGACCGGCGTGCTTGCCGAGCGCGAGCCGGCGCTCGCGACCCACCTTCTCGGGCGGGTAGGGCTCGTACATCGCGTCGTCTTTCAGGGTGCCGTCGGTGTGGATGCCCGACTCGTGGGTGAAGGTGTTCTGGCCGACGACCGCCTTGTTGGGCGGGAGCTGGATGCCCGTCGCGTTGGCGACGAGCTTGGCCAGGTCGTACACCTCGGTTAGTTCGAGCGTCTCGACGCCGTAGCCGTGCGAGAGGGCGATCGCGACCTCCTCGATGGCGACGTTGCCGGCGCGCTCGCCGATGCCGTTGACCGTGCCGTGGACGACGTCGGCGCCCGCAGCGATCGAGGTCAGGGCGTTCATCACGGCGAGCCCCAGATCGTCGTGAGTGTGGGTGCTCACCGGCCCCAGTTCGGAGAGGCGGGAGACCGCTTCGAGCGCGCCGTCGGGCGTCGCGTGGCCGACGGTGTCCGCCCAGCAGATGCGGTCGGCGCCCGCCTCCAGCGACGCGCCGAGCAGTTCTTCGAGGTAGTCCAGGTCGGCACGGGAGCCGTCCTCGCCGATGACCTCGACCCACAGGCCGTGGTCTTTCGCGTACTCGACGAGTTCGACCGTGTCGCGAACGTTCGCTTCGTGACTCGTTCCGACCTTCTCGGTGATGTGCCGGTCGCTCGCGGGCACGACGAGATTGATCCCGTCCACGTCGCACTCCATCGCGAGGTCGATGTCGCGCTGGATGCCCCGGCAGAAACTCGTGACCGTCGCGTCGAGGTCGAGTTCGGCGACGCGGGAGATGGTCTCGCGCTCGCCGGGACCGGTGCAGGCGCTGCCGGCCTCGATGAAGCCGACGTTCGCGCGGTCGAGCGCCCGAGCTATCCGGGCCTTTTCGTCGGGGGTGAGCGAGATACCCGGCGCTTGCTCGCCGTCGCGCAGCGTCGTGTCGAGAAACTGTACGTCTCCGGCGTCAGAGAGGTGAGTCGTCTCGGGATGGTCGCCAAAGAGGGTCGTCCCTTCGCGCTCACCGGAACCGTCACTCATGACGGAGAATTTCGCGGCCAGCCGCCGTGAGGCGACTTCCTCTATCCTCCGTGTCGGTGTAGTCCGACATCGTATGCTACCGTGAAGCGAGCGGTCCTAATTAAACCGTCGGGTTCGCCGCGTGGATGGTCTCGGCCCGCCAGCGCGGGGGTCGTCCGATCCCCTCAGCGGGGCGCCAGTCCGATGCCCTCGGCCAGCAATTCGTGCGATCGCAGCGCGTCCTCGTGGTCGGCGACGACGTGCTGGATCATCACCTCGTCGACGCCGACGCGGTCGGCGAGCTGACTCAACAGCCCGTCGAGGGTCTCCGGACTCCCGGAGATGGCACGCGGCCACTCGCCGGGGTCGAGCGTCGCCGGCGTCGGCTCGGGGGCGGCCCCGAGCTCGTCGATGGCCTCCTCCACCGAGGGCGTGGTCCCGATCTCTCCTCGTTCCATCCGCTTGTAGGACGCCTCGGCGGACGCTCGCAGCCGCGCCGCCTGCTCGTCGGTCTCGGCGCAGACCGCGTTCACCGCGACCATCCCCTCCGGTTCGTCGATCCCTCCCGAGAGCGCCGACGGCTCGAAGCGATCGCGGTACTCCTCGAATGCGGGCGCGGCGAACTGCGGCCGGATGAACGCCGCGAAACAGAATCGCAGGCCGAGTTCGCCCGCGATTGCCGCGCTGGACGCGCTCGACCCGAGCACCCACGGCACCGGCGGGTCCTCGCCCGAGCCGGCGATCTCCAGGTCGGCGTAGGGGTGTCCGTCCGGGTAGTCGTCGTAGAGGTGGGTCGCGACGGCCTCGATCTTCTCGGTGTGGTCCTCGTCGGGGTTCTGGACGCGCCGTTTCGTCCCGAGGGCGCGGTCGGCGGCCGGCGACCCGTTGGCCCGGCCCAGGCCCGCGTCGATGCGGCCCGGCGCGAGCGCGTCCAGCGCACCGAACGCCTCCGCGACCTTGAACGGGCTGTAGTGGTTGAGCAGCACCGCGCCCGACCCGAGTCGGATCGCGTCGGTCTCGGCGGCGAGGTGGCCGAGCAGCACCTCGGGGGTCGTCCCCGCGATGGTGCTCGCCATCCCGTGGTGTTCGGCGACCCAGAAGCGCTCGTAGCCGAGCCGTTCGGCCTGCTGGGCGGCCTCGACGGTGTTCGCGTAGGCGTCGGTCGCGGTCCCGTCGTCCGGGACCGGGGAGAGGTCGACGACAGAGAGATCCATACCGGGACTCGTGGGCTGCGATGGATAAACTGCGGGAAAACGACGCGTCCGCCCGGGCGGCCGCTCACCCGTCGTCTTCGAGGACGACCCTGTCGCCGGGTTCGACGCCGTCGGCGGCGCCGCCCGGGAGTTCGACGAAGCGGTCTGCCTTCGCGACGCCGGCGCCGCGCCACGGCGCGAGCGTCTTCACCTGCACCACCTCGTCGTCGAGCAACCAGATCACGTCCAGCGGCGTCCGGACGAACAGCATGTGCACGTCGCGGTAGCTCGTCCGCTCGAAGTCGAACACGAGCGCGTAGCCGTCGGGGAGCGAGGACTTCCCCATCAGTCCCTTGACCTTCGCGAACAGCGAGTCGGCGGTCTCGACGTCCGTGGCGATGACCCGGGCGTCGCCGTCGGCCGACTCGTGGACGAGGCGCATGGCTTGGCATCCGCGCCGGGCGGGAAAACGGTTGCGGCGCCGCGCTCGCGGCTCGCTGCCCCGACGCGCCTCAGACGTGTCCGCCGAGGAACGTCGGGATGCTCCCCACCACGATGGCGCCCGTCACGACGAGCGAGACGTAGAAGCTCCGGTCCTGCGCCTCCAGCCCGAACCCGAGGTCGACGAACAGCAACCGAACGCCGTTGAGGATGTGGAAAACCGCGACGGCGAGTAGTCCGACTTCCATGAAGCGGACGACGAGCAGGCTCTCCAGCCCCTGAAGCGTCTCCGTGTAGGCGACGGTCCCGCCACCGGTCGCCCCGTTCGCCGAGGGGATCGCCGTACTCAGCACCGGAATATGCATGAACAGGTAGCCGATCAGGACCCAGCCGCTGAACTTGTGGAGTATCCAGGCCCACATCCCGGCGGAGAACTCGGTCCAGCGGTCGAACGACTCGACGGTTCCGCGGTCGTAGGTATCGCTCATACGACGACCCTCGACCGCGCGACGGCTGGCGCTGCTGCCGCAGATTTCCGGCTCGTTTAAGAGCGCGGTCGCCCGCCGGGCCGCGAGTTCTCCCGACCACTTTTGGGACCGGGACACGCGCCGGTGAGCATGAAGCGCGTACGGATCACGCTCGACCCGCCGGAGGTCGCCATGCCGCCGGTGTACGAACTGCTGACGCGCGGCGCGAGCTCCCTCCACGAGGTCCACATCGTCAACTGGAACGTCGCGACGCCGCCGGCCGCCTTCCTCCTCCGACTGGCCGGCGACCACGAGCGCTTCGGGGCCGAACTGGAGGAGCGCGTGGACGAGCTTCCCGACTTCGAGTGGGAGCGGCTGCCGCTCGGCGACGACGCGTGTTACTGCTTTCTCGCCGGCGAGGTCGGGGCCGCCGCCCGCGCGCTGTTCGAGAACTTCACCCGCGACAGTCTCCTGACGGTCCCGCCGGTCGAGTGCCACGCCGACGGGAGCAGCACCTTCACGCTCGTCGGGCGGGACGCGGACGTGCAGGCCGCGGTCGACGGCGTCCCCGCGGGTGCGAACGTGACCGTCGAGGAAGTCGGCGGCGGACGAGTCGCGTCCGAGAGCGTCGCGGCCGCCCTTTCGGCCCGGCAACGCGAGGCGGTCGCGGCCGCGCTCGCCCTCGGGTACTACGACGTGCCGCGCGAGACGACCATCGAGGCGGTCGCCGGCGAACTCGACTGCGCGACCGCGACCGCCGCCGAGCACCTCCGGAAGGCCGAGTCGACCGCGATGGCGGCGCTGTTCCGCGAGCGCGGTCGGTGAACCGTCTCGGTGGGTGGCCGTACGTCTCGCTTACTGACCGCTGTCGCGGCGGTCTTCCCCCGGGTTATCGCCGGGGCGTGACGGGGTTTCCGTGCCGGAGAGCCCGAGTCGGCGGTCGTGGTCCTCCATCCGGACGAGCGATCCGTGCTCGCCCAGACCGATGGGCGGCATGTTGCGGTAGAACGTCTCGAAGGTGCCGTCGCTGACGACGTACAGTTCGGCCCAGAACCCGAGTTCGCCGTTGTCTCCGACTTCCTCGTCGTACCACAGCCAGGCGGGGACGTGGAGGTCGTCCGGGTCGTGCGCGAACCGCTTGATGTCCTCGAGCGACCGCCAGTACTGGATGGCGGCGCCGCTCCGCAGGCCCGTGAACGCCGGTAGATACCCGAGAAATCCGTTGTCCGGGTCCGCCGCTAACCGCTCGAACATCTTCCCGGCCGCGAGGCCCGCACGGAGGTACTTCGGCAGCGCTCTGAGCTTGTTGAGCCGCATCCCGTTGATGTAGACCACGTATTCCCCGTCGATCTCCGCCGCCATCCGCTCCCTGTAGATCGCCGCCATCGTTCGGTCTGCGGGCACGCCGTACTTCCAGTTCGCGGCAAGTATTCGACCTCTTGCGGGAAGATACGTTTGTGACGAAGCGCCGGCAGCGACTCATCCCGACTGGTCGAGCGCGACGAACACCGCACCGAGCATCGCCTGACTCTCGTGCGGTTCGCAGAGATACCGGTAGACCGCCGGGCTTTCGAACGTGTACGAGAACGTCTCGTCGTCGGCGTCGACCGGGTCACCGCTGTCGAACCGCTCCTGTTCGGCGACGACGTTGTGGGCACCGCCTTGACCGGTCCATTCCCAGGTGACCTCCGTCCCAGGCGAGACGGCGATAGCCGGCGGTCCGAATTTGAAGAAGCCGATGCCCCCTTCGACGCCGACCTCGACGGAAACCTCCGACTCGTCGCGGTAGTCCACCGTTCCCTCGTAGTTACTAACGTCGTCGAACCATCCCCGGTAGTTGGGTTCTGGGTCGAGAAACGGTCTGTCCTCCCCGTCTCCGTCGCCGTTCCCGCCCTGGCACCCGGCGAAAAGTCCGCCCGTCGCTGCCACGCCGGCGAGCGCGAGGAACTGTCGTCGATCGGGTTTCACACCTGTGTTTCGGTTTCGCCGCCCATTACTATGGTCGGCCTACCCAGCGAGCGCCAGCGCGGGGCGACGCCGCGCTCTCCATCAGGGGGCGACCGTGACCGCCTCCCACCGCGGCACGCGAACCTACTATCGGTACCAGCTGTATTACAAAGACGACGGCTGCCCGATTGGAGACATGGCTACCGAAACGTCACGTTCTGAGACTGGGCTGTCGTACGATATCGAATCGCTCAGAACCCTCGACTGGGTCGCGATACTACTTGCCGTCGCGACCGCCGCCATCCACCTCTACCTGTACACGACGGAGGACTGGCTCCCGTTCCTGCTCGCGGGCGCCGGCTTCCTGGGTGCGATCGCGCTCCTGGTCGCGCTCCCGACGTACCGACACTGGCTCTACCCGCTGGGCGCGCTGTTCGTCCTCTCCCAGATCGTCGGGTACCTGTTGTTGCCGCTCGGTCCGCTCTGGATCGGGATCGTCGACAAGGTGATCCAGGTCGCGCTCGTCGTCGCGCTCGTCCAGCTGTTCCGAACGTCCGGCGAGAGCGACCACATCGGGTGACGCTCGCGGTTCGACGGTGAGAGCGGTACGACGACTGTGGGATCGCCGGCTGGCGCAGGAATCGCGGGAGTCGACGACGCTGCGGAACACGCGGAGAGGACGAAAGAATTCTAGTCATACTGACTGTCCGCACCGAGCGAAGCCAGCCACGACACCCCCGGCGAAAGAGGTGGGTTGAAAGCCGTCGAGCGCGACGGACCGGCCATGGAGAAGACGCCCTCGGGGACGTCGGTGGGGGTCGAGGACCCCTACGCCCACGTCGACCGGTGCGACCACTGCACCGACGACGGCCGCTGCCGGTTCGCCGTCGAGCAGGGCGAGCGGGACCCCGAGTTCGCGAACGAGCGAAGCCGCGACGACTTCCGCTGCCCAGTCGTGGGCGACCTGGACCAGGAGGGACTCACGGGCCCGTGGAAGTGGGCCGACTGCCCGCACTTCCGCGTTCGCAACCGCGACCGCGAGTGCGAGCGCTGCGGCCTCGAAGAGCACCGGATGGCCCACGACGACGAGCGGCCGCTCCTCGAAGAGCACCACCTCTCGTACGCCTCCGGGTCGAGAGAAGGCGACGGCGATCCCAGCCACGAGATCACCGTCTTCCTCTGCCGGTGGTGCCACGCCAAGGTCCACAAGTCGTGGGCGAGCGTCGACGACGACGTGAATCCCGATCCCGAGGCCATCGCCGAGCGCGAGGGACGGCGCTCGCGCGAGCAGGCCGAACTCGGCTTCCAGTCCGCGGCCGAGCGATTCGGCGGCGAGGGCGAGGGCGTCGAGGGCGGAGACGGCTTCGACGCGTAGATTTTTGCGCGTGACGGTCGAACTAGCGTGGTATGACCGACGAGGACCCGACCGGAGCCGGGAGTCCCGATCGTCCGCACGCGGTCGGCCACGTCCACCTGAAAGTGCGGGACCTGGAGCGGGGTCTGGCGTTCTACCGGGACGTCCTCGGCCTCGACGTGACCGAGCGCGAGGGGCGCTACGTCTTCCTCTCGTGGGGCGAGCGCCACCACGACGTGGCCCTGCAGGAAGTCGGCGCGGGCGCGGACGGCCCGGGCCCCGGCGTCGGCCTCTACCACGTCGCCTTCGAGGTCGAAGCCCCGAGTGCCCTCGCGAGCGTCTTCGACCGCCTGCGCGACCGCGAGGTGCAGGTCAGTCCCGTCGACCACGGTATCAGCAAGGCGCTGTACTTCGCCGACCCCGACGGCAACGGGATCGAGGTGTACCTCGACACTCGCGAGTCGCGCGAGGAGACGGCGTGGCGGGGTCGCAACGAGCGGTTCGACCCGACGGAGCTGGCCTGAGGCGGCTGGGCGGGCCGCGGCCGACGACCACGCCGTTCAGACCGTCTCGTCCTCTTCGCCGGGGAGCAGCGGCGCGTCCCGGATCCCGAACGAGAGCGCGCCCGCGGCGATCCCGCCGACGAGGACGATGAACCAGTAGTTCGACAGCCGGAAGAGGAAGACCGCGGCGGTCGACGTCGGGAGGTCGACCAGCGCCATCGCGGCGACGACCGCGGCCAGCGCCACCTCGAACCCGCCGAGCCCGCCCGGTAGCGGGACGACGTTCAACAGCGTCACCACCGGGATGGCGAAGACGACGAGCATGAACGGGACGTGCGAGTCGATGGCGAGGAAGCTCGTGTACAGCGGGAGCAGGAAGAACAGCCAGCCGGTGATCGACAGCGCGACCGCGGCGGCGATGCCGCGGAGGTCCCCCGCCAGCTGCCCGACCACAGCGGTGTACCGTTCGAGCGTCTCCCGGACGCGCTCGGGCGCCAGTGCCGCACCGGCGCGCGCGGAGAGCCGGCCGACGGTCCGTCGCAGCGTGCCGGCTGTCGCCAGCAGCGCGCGCTCCAGGACGGCGCGTCGGTAGACGGCCAGCAGCGTCAGTCCGAGGATACCGACGGAGATGACGACCATCGTCACCAGCACGGACTGGAGGAGCGCGCCGGTGGGGCCGCGGCGCGTGAGGACCAGGACCGCGAGGCCGACGACGGCCAGGACGAGCGACGCGACGACGTTCAGGAAGGCGAAGACCGTCGCCGCCGCGAGCGCGGAGTCGTGGGGCGCGTCGGTCTCCGCGCTGACGGTGTACGACATTAGGACCGGCCCGCCGCTCTGTCCCATCGGGATCACCTGCTTGAGGAACTCGCCGCTGAGGTACGCCGCGCGATAGCGCAGGCCGCCGACCGAGTGCCCGGTGCTTCCGATCAGGCGCCGCACCGCCTCGCTCCAGCACGCGAGCGCGACGAGGACCGACAGGAACCCGACGGAGAGGACGAGCGGCTTCGCCGTCGCCAGCTCCGAGAACACGGCTTCCGGCCCGACCGCGAGGAGGAACCCGCCGACCGCCAGAAGCGCCAGCGTGAACCCGGCCACCAACCGGAGACGACGTGACATACTCGTGAACAGAGACGGCCAGGGAGTAAAAATCGTCCGGCGTGACGGGGACCGGACCTCCGCGGGGCGCGCGAGAGTTACTTCCCCTCAGCGGGGTCGTCGGTCGGGTCGAGCGGGCTCGGCGGGTCGGCCAACCGCACCGCGACCGTCGTCGAGGCGAGCGCGCCCAGCAGGACGACGAACCAGTAGTTCGACAGCCGGTAGAGGAAGACACCGGCCGTCGCCGCCGGGAGGTCGATGCCGACGAGCGCGACGACGACGGCCGCCAGCGCCACCTCGAATCCGCCGAGCCCGCCCGGCAGCGGGACGACGTTGACCAGGCTCAACACCGGGACGACGACCGCGACGAGCGCGTAGGGCACCGGCTCGCCGATGGCGAGGAAACTCGTGTACATCGGCAGGAGGAACAGCGCCCAACCCGCGAGCGAGAAGGCGGCCGCGCGCCGCACCTGTTCGCGGTCGGCGAGCGCCCGGTCGAACGCGGTGTAGTACGTCTCGAAGGTCGCCCGCACGCGATCGGCGGCCAGCGCCGCTCGCGCCCGCGCGGAGAGGCGACCGACCGTCGCGCGGCCCGCGGCCGCCAACCGGAGGACCAGCCGTTCGACGAGCGCGCGGCGGTAGTAGACCAGGACCCCCAGTGACAGGAGAGCGGTGACGGCGACCGCCAGTCCGACGACGAGCGCGACGAAGACCGGACCGCCGGTGGCCGTGCTCGTCGCGACGAGCACGCCCAGCCCTGCCGTGGCGAGCGCGACCGAGGCGCCGATGTTGACGAACTCGACGACGGTCGCCGCGGCGAGCGCCTCCTCGTACGGGGCGTCCGTCTCGCGGGCGACCGCGTAGGAGACGAACACCGGGCCGCCGGAGTGGCCCATCGGGACGACCTGTTTGAGGAACTCGCCGCTCATGAACGCCGCCCGGTAGCGCGGCCCGCGCGCGTCCGACCCGACGCTCACCAGCAACCGTCGGAGCGCTTCGCTCCAGCAGTAGAAAGCACCGACCACCGCGAGGAAGCCGACGGCGAGGACGGTCGGGTCGGCCCGCGAGAGCACCGCGAGGACGCTCGCCGGTCCGACGAACCAAACGAACCCGCCGACCGCGAGGAGGGCGAACGCGAATCCGATGACGACACGGAGGACTCGTCGCATCTACCGACCGGACGCGGGCCTGCGGGATAAACGCCCCGAGGCGACCGCTCGACCGTGCGCGGCCGCGATCCGCGGCCGGCGAGGCCTGCGCGTTCCGGACCCCTTTTACCGTCCGGCGAGTTACGGAGCGGTAATGACCCGAATCGACGTCGTCGACAACCACGGCCAGTTCACCCACCTGGAGCAACGGGCGCTCCGGGACATGGGCGTGGACGTGGAGCTCGTCGACAACGACACGCCTCCCGAGGATATCGACGCCGACGGCCTCGTCCTCTCGGGCGGCCCCTCGATGGACCGTATCGGCAACTCCCCCGACTACCTCGACCTGGACGTCCCCGTGCTGGGCATCTGCCTCGGCCATCAGATCATCGCCCGCGAACTCGGCGGCGAGGTCGGCGAGGGCGACTACGGCGGCTACGCGGACGTGACCGTCACCGTGCTCGACGACGAGGACCCGCTGATCGGCTCGCTCGCCCCGGAGACGCGCGTCTGGGCCAGCCACGCCGACGAGGTCAAGCGCGTCCCCGACGGGTTCGAGCGGACCGCCGAGAGCGATATCTGCGGCGTCGAGGCGATGAGCGACACCGATCGCGACCTCTACGGCGTCCAGTGGCACCCCGAGGTGGCCCACACCGAGCGCGGCGAAGAGGTCTTCGAGAACTTCCTCACCATCTGCGAGTGACCGCCGGCCGGGGGGCCGAAATACCGCTCTCCTCGACGGCGGCCCGGGTTCTGAGCGCCCGAATCGGCCGCTGACGGGCGTCTGACGGAACTCCCACGTTTAAAGTGATCGTGCAGTCATTGGCGTACAACGATAGTCATGACGACCAACCAGGGCAATCTTGCGGGCCTCTCGCGGTTCGTCTTCCGGGCGCCCAGCTGGTACTCCAGCGTCGGGTTCGCCCTGCTCATCGCGGCCGCCGTCGGCGTCGCCGCGTTCGACTCCAGGTTCGTCTTCGAGGACGCCTGGGAGGGCCTGTTCTACATCGGCCTGCCCACGGTCGCGGCGAGCGTGTTCACACCGTACGTCGACCGTAAGCTCGGCGGCCAGATCACGCGCAACCAGGCGTCGCTGCTGGCGCTGGCGTGTGAACTCGTCACGATAGCGGTGGTAATGGTCGCCGCGGTGGTCGCCGTCCTGACACCGCTGGGCCAGGCGTTCGTCGTCGACACCCTGCTGGTCGCGCTGGCCTCTATCTTCGCCCTGCGGCTGTTCGTCATCATGGCCGTCTCGCGCCAGCGACTCCCCGTCGCGGCGGCGGCCGCGAGCATCCAGACCGGCTCGGCTGCGCTCTTGCTCTTCGTCTACAGCGGGACGATGCGGTATCTGGAGTGGGGCGGCCCGATCGCCCGCGCGTTCCTCTTCCGGGCCGACGAGGCGCCCGAGCGCATCGCGGAGATGCAGTACATCGACCCCGGGAAGTTCGCCATCCTCGCGGCGCTGTGTCTGATCTACGCCGTCGCCGTCTGGCTATTTTTAACGGTCATCGACCAGCCCTGGCAGCGCAGCCTCGGCGTGAGCGTCCTCGACTTCGTCCGCGGGTTCATCGGCCACGTCGCCGAGGGCAGCCACGAACTGGAGGCGTTCTTCGAGGACATCGGCGAAGACGCCCTCGTCCCCGTGAACGTCCTCTCGTTCCGCCGGCCCGAGGGCGGCGAGAAGGCGCGGTTCGTCCTCCCGATGCTCCACCCCGGTCCGATGGGCGAGATCGGCGGCGGCAACCTCCCGCGGCGCATCGCCGAACAGGCCGACGGCCTCGCCTTCCCGCCCCACGCCACCGCCGGCCACGACTTCAACCTCGTCACCGAGCGAGAGGTCGACACCGTCATCGACACCGCCGAGACCGCCTACCAGCGCATCGAGTACCACGCCACGGCCACGAAGTCCGTCCGCGTCACCGAGGGCGAAGCGACCCTGACCGGCCAGGCCTTCGGCGACAGCGCCTTCCTCGCCTCGACGTTCTCCCCGCAGTTCGCAGACGACGTCGAGTACGCCGTCGGCCTCTCGGCCGTCTCCGAAGCCCGCACCGGCGACCTCACCGACGTGATGCTCGCCGACGCCCACAACTGCAACAACGGCCTCGAAGGCGAGGACCTGGGCCACGTCGTCCCCGGGAGCAAGCGCTCGTTCGACATGATCCACGGGGCCAGCGAGGTCGGCCAGCGGCTCGCGGCAGCTAGCGACGGCCCGTTCGAACTCGGCGTCGCCTGGGACGAGACGCCCTGGGAGCCCGAAGAAGGGATCGGCCCGCTGGGCATCCGCGTCGCCGTGTTCGAGGTCCCCGGCTCCAACGGTGAGCCGGGGGCTCGTCAGACTGCGAAGCAGTCTGACGGTGCCGGCGGCCAGCAGACCGCCTACGTCTTCGTCGACGGCAACAACATGGTCCCGGGACTGCGCGAGCGGATCGTCTCCCGGATCGACGCCGTCGACCGACTCGAAGTGCTCACCACCGATACCCACGTGGTCAACACGATGGAGGCGGAGAATCAGGTCGGCGATGCCATCCCCGAGGCCGACCTCGTGGCGCTCATCGCCGACCTCGTCGACCGCGCGAAGGCGGACCTGGAACCCGTCGAGGCGGGCATGGAGAGCGAGCAGGCCCAGGTGACCGTCTTCGGCAACGACCGCACCGAGATGCTCGCCTCGACCGCCAACGCCGCCGTCTCCATGGGCGCGCCGCTCGCCGGCGCGATCATCACCGCCGCCCTCGCCGTCTCCGCGCTCATCTTCCTCGTCGCGAGCATCTGACGGTGCTCTCGCCGGGCGGCCTCCACCGAAACGACCAACAGCCGACCGGCCGTCTCCCATCGCGTGAGCCGTTCGCTGACCGACGTCGCCCCCGCAGCACTGGTCCCCGCCGCCTGGGCGGTCGTCCTGACTGCCGTCGTCGGTCTCGTCTCCCCTGACACCCTCTTCGTCGTCCTCGCCGTGATGGCCTCCCTGCTCGGCGCGTTCGCTTTCGGGACCCGTGACGAACTGGTCGGTCCGGTGCTCGGACTGTGGCGCTGGGTGCTGGTCCTCGGCTTCGTGATCACGCTCGTCGGCGCCGCCGATCTGGCGGTCACCCCGGCCGCGGACCCGACGCTCGCGGTCACGCTCTACGGCTGGGCAGCCCTCCCGGCGCTCGCGCTCGTGGCGACGGCCCAGTCGGTCGACACTCCCTACAGCACCGTCTACCTCGCCGGGTCCATGTGTTCGCTGGCCGGCGCGGCCACGCACGCGCTGGCCGGCTCGTCCGTCGACGCCGCCGTGGGCATCGCCGTCGTCGGCCTCGGCCAGACGGCCGCGACCGTCGCCGCGGTCGTCCAGAACGCCGACGCCAGCGGAAACTGAGCGCGGCGGCGAGACTCCACCGGCCGGCCGGTCAGGCCTGTTCTTCCTGGGCGGCCGCGCGTCGCAGCCGTTCGATCCGTCGCTCAGTCGGCGGGTGCGTCCCCAGCAGTCGGCGGAAGAGCAGTCGGCGCGTCCGGTCGAAAAAGCGGTGTTCCTCCCAGGGCGGCGGGACGATTGCGAACGCGTCGGCCGCTGAGG
This sequence comes from Halosimplex rarum, assembly GCF_047715405.1. Lineage (NCBI taxonomy): Archaea > Methanobacteriati > Methanobacteriota > Halobacteria > Halobacteriales > Haloarculaceae > Halosimplex > Halosimplex rarum. The sequence continues at coordinate 4,487,888 of NZ_CP180412.1, read as the reverse complement.
TGCGGGCGTCCTCGCTCGGGCGCCGGGAGACCCCCGCGTCGAGCCGTTCGAGCGCGCTCGCCAGCGCCGCGGGGTCGCCCGTGATCGCGGCCGCGCCGTCGTCGGCGGCGTACTCGCGAGCCCGGGCGACCGTGGCGGCACAGAACCGACCCGTCAGCGCGACCGCGCCGGCCAGCAGCGCGACGACCGGATTGATACCGTACCGGTCGAACAGCCGCTCGGCGTTCACGCGCGGGAACGAGAGCGCGGTGAGCACCGCCGCGTCGCGGTTGGCGACGTGCGCGAGTTCGTGGGCCACGACCGCGTCGAGTTCCCGGTCGTCGAGCGCCTCGACCAGCCCCGTCGAGAGGACGAGCGTCGAATCGCCCGGGCGATAGCCGACGGCCGCGGCGATCGACCTGATCGACGCCACGAGGCGAATCTCCGGCGCCGGCACCCCCACGTGCGCCGCGAGGCGCTCGACCCGCGTCTGCAGCGCCCGCCGCCGCTCCGGGTCCTCGACCGCCCGGAACTCCTCGTCGAACGCCCGGAGCGCCGCGCTGTCGGCGAGTTCCGAGCGAACCACCGCCGCGAGGTGACCGGTCGTCAGGAGGAGGCTGATCACCGCTGCGAGCGGCCGAACCAGCTCATCGGCGGGCCACCGGGTCGCCGCGACGTACACCGCCGCCAGCGCCCCGGCGGCGAGGACGACTGTCCCGAGGACGCCCACCAGCCCAGCGCGCGCGACGAACCCACCGAGAAGCGACCGCGCGTGCCCGCCGAGCAGTCTGACGGTGTCGAGCGGCGACCGATCGGGCCCGAATTCGTCGCCGTCCTCGTCCTCGTCGGCCACCCACGGCGGCGTGTCACTGTCGACCTGCCACGGGGGTTCGTCGCCCTCGGTCGCCCAGGGGGGATCGTCGTCGCTCTCGTCTTCGTCGGAATCGTCGTCTCCCTCGGACCGTTCGCGAGCGATCTGGAACAGCACGAACGGGTAGAAAGAGGCCACCAGCGTGATGAGCACCAGCGCGAACACCCATCCGGGCACCCCGATACGCTGGAGGACGAGGAACGTGACTCCGAGCGACGCGGCGATCGAGATCGCAAAGGCGTAGGCGAGCAGGTTTGGTGCGATCTCGATGCCGTCGTCGGTGGTCCCCGCCGCGTGGGACGCGAGCAAGACCACCCCCAGTGTAATGGCGTAGACGAGCACGCCCGCGACCAGCCCGAGCGCCGGGCTCCCGACGACGTGTTCGAGGACGCCGCTGGCCAGCAACAGGAACCAGTAGGAGACGAACCCGAACAGGAGCCCCTCGAAGGCGACGGGGACCGCCGCGACGACAGTGAGCGCCGCGCCGGCGAGTGCCATGCGAGCACGGAGGCCGAGACGGGAGCGCGCCGACGTGGAGGGCATCGTGCCGAGGATCGGTCAGCCGCCACTTCAGTCGTCGGGTTCGAGCGCGCCGGGAGTCGTCTCACTCAGATCACCAGCGCCGTGTCAACCCCGATTCGAGCGACACGCAACGCGGTCGCTCGCTGTCGTGAGTCGGTGAGAACGCCGAGGAGGAGATTTGAACCGGAGGAAGACGGTCGCGCTCACTCCGTTCGCGCGCTGCGACTTCCAGGGTTCGAATCTCGACGGTAGTCACACTGACTCGACGCGAGAGCCATACGACGCTCTCGCGAGCGTGAGTCAGTGAGAACGCCGAGGAGGAGATTTGAACTCCTGAGTCCTTGCGGAGACCTGCTCTCGAAGCAGGCGCCTTGGCCAGGCTAGGCTACCTCGGCTCGTCTACCAGTAGACGGAAGCCGACTTTATCGGTTACGGTTTGCGGGAGGGCGTGGGGACGAGTGGCGAGGGGTGCTCGATCGGAGCGAGCAGCGCCGAGTCACGACCGCGCGGCGCCGGTCGTCCCGGCAACCAAACACCTAAAGTGTCGGCAGACTCACCGGAATCCATGGACGTCACCGAAGCGAGCGCGGAGTGCGAGCGGGTCCTCGACGAGATCGGCTCGGCCGTCATCGCCGACCGCGAGTTCCTCGAAACCGTGTTGCTGGGCTTCGTCGGCCGCGGCCACGTCCTCATGGAGGACGTCCCCGGGACCGGCAAGACGCTCACCGCCCGGAGCATGGCGACCGCCCTCGGCCTCGATTTCTCCCGCGTACAGTTCACGCCCGACCTGCTGCCCGCCGACATCACCGGCACGCACGTCTTCAACGAACGCGAGCGCGAGTTCGAGTTCAACGAAGGCCCGCTGTTCGCCAACGTCGTGCTCGCCGACGAGATCAACCGCGCGCCGCCGAAGACCCAGTCGGCCCTGCTGGAAGCCATGGAGGAAGAGCAGGTCACCGTCGACGGCGACACCTACGACCTGCCCTCGCCCTTCTTCGTCCTCGCGACGCAGAACCCCGTCGAGATGGAGGGGACGTTCGAACTCCCCGAGGCGCAGGTCGACCGCTTCCTCGTCAAGACCTCCATCGGCTACCCCGACGAGGGCGGCGAGGAGGAACTGCTCCACCGCCGCCTCGCGCGCGACGAGCAGAGCCCATCGGTCTCGCCAGTCCTCGATCAGGACCTGGTCACGAGCCTGCGCGCGTCGCCCGAGACCGTCCGCGTCGACGACGACCTCGTGACGTACGTCGCGGCCATCGCCCGCGCCACGCGCCAGGACCGGCGCGTCGCCGTCGGCGTCTCCCCGCGCGGGACCCAGCGCCTGCTGGAGGCGACCCGCGCCCGCGCCGCGATGGTCGGCCGCGAGTACGTCACCCCCGACGACGTGAAGCGGGTCGCCCAGCCGGTGCTGGCCCACCGCGTCGTCCTCACGCCGGACGCCCGCGTCGACGAGGTCCAGAAGTCGACCGTCGTCGAGGCGGTCCTCGACGAAGTGCCCGTTCCGACCGTCTGAGGCCGGTCACTCGGAGCCGCGGTCCTCTATCTGCTGTTCGTTGTCGTCGGCCATCTCCTCCGAGTCGACATCGTCCCCGTCGGAACCGCCGCGGTCGGAGTAGTGCTGGCGGCCCACCGACTCGGCGGGCATCATGTTGAGCATCCCCTGGCGGATCTCCTCATCGGACTCGAAGGTCTGGTCGCCCATCCCCTCGAAGAGGTCGCGGATCGAGATCGGGTCGGCGCTGGTGCGCTCGATCTCCTCGTCGCCGTAGCGATCGACGAGTTCCTCGGCCGAGATCGGATAGGAGACCTCGTCGAACACCGACTCGATAGACCCGAACTCGACGCCCATCTCGTGGTCGTTCTCGTCTTCGCTCATGGCAGTGCTGGGGTCGGCCGGTGCAACTTCCTTGACCTTGCATTTCCCGGGCCGAGGAAGGCGGTCGAGCCGTCCGTCGGGACTCGTCCTCGAGGGCGGACCGACGGCCCGCGGGAGCGAACGGTCTGTAGGAGTCGGGTCAGGTCGAGTCAGGCCAGGTCGAGCCGGCGTCGACGTTTCGGAGCCGGTTACGGTCCGGTACCGGAGTCGCTCGGCGTGTCCCCCAGGAGTTCCTCGGCCTGTTCCCGGAGCGAGTCGGGGATCTCGCCGCTCTCGTGGAGGGTCTCCAGCGTCGCTTTACACTGCGGGTGGGCCAGCTTCGTCATCGCGAGTTCGCGGTACTGGCTCTCGACGTCGTCCGCGCGGACGACCTCCGCGAGCGCGTCGCAGTCGTTCGCGGCTTCGAGGCCGTCGATCGCCTGCTCCCGGGACGCCGATTCGCGGGCGTCGTCAAGCGCGATCTCGAGGTTCTCCTCGGGTGTGCTCATCCGTCGATGGTTCGCCAGCCAGTCCCAAAGGCGGTCGGCTTTCAGTAGCGCCCCGCCGGCGCCCGGTTCCGCGACCAAAACTGTATTGCTGGATGGCCGACAATCCGGGACAACCGATGGCCCCGAGCCGACCGGATCTCACAGGCGGATGGTGCTGGTTTCAGGAACCGAGAGTCGTCACGACGCCGACGGCCACGTTCGTCGGCTGGACCGAGTACGACGACCAGGGGACGGTCGGCGTCGCCCGGTTCGACCACGACGACATGACTTTCGAGGTCAACCGCGAGGTCGGCGCCACGCCCGACCTGGCGCCCGACGACCACAACTCCCCGGCGATCTACGTCCGACGTGACGGACGGATCGTCGTGTACTACACGGCGCACAACCGACCCGACGGCAACCGCTATCGCGTCTCCGCGGAACCGGACAGCATCGACAGCTTCGGCGAGGAGCGGTCGATCCCCGACCACAACCAGTCGACGTACCCGATGCCGTTCCGGCTGGCCGAACCGGAGGAGCAGTTCTACTTCTACCGGGACGGGCCCGACGACGGGAGCCCGAGCACGTTCTACTTCTACCGCTCGTCCGACGACGGCGAGACGTGGTCCGAGCGCGAGCGCCTGTTCCAGATCGAGGGCGACGACTACTCGGGGTACATCAAGGTCGCCGCGAGCGACGAGCGGCTGGACATCTGTTACTCCCGGCACCCCCGACCGGCCCCGCTCGGGAAGTGCGACGTGCGCCACTTCTACTACGACGGCGCCGACGACCAGTTCAAGGACAGCCACGGGACGCCGATCGAGACGCCGATCCGCGAGGAGGAGATGACGAAGCTGTTCGACGCGGAGGACCGGGGCGAGCGCGGCTGGATCTGGGACGTGATGACCGACGGCGAGGAACCCGCCATCGTCTTCTCGTCGTTCACCGACGGCGACGAGGCCGACCAGCGCTACTACTACGCGAAGTTCGCCGACTCGTCGTGGACGGTCAGCGAAGTCGTCGAGACCGACCACGTCTACGCGACGAACACCGACACGGCGGTGAACGAGCAGGAGTACGCGCCGGGCATCTCCCTCGGGCACCTCCAGGGCGACGACGTGCTGTACCTCTCGCGCGGGCCGAAGTCGCGGGAGGACAAGCAGCAGGGCCTCGACGTCGAGCGGTGGCGCGTCGGCGACGACTTCGAGACCTTCGAGCGCGACCGCGTGGTCGAGCGCGGGACGGAGAGCAACCAGTTCCGGCCGGTGGCGCCGCGTTCCGTCGGCACCGAGGAACACGACTCGCCGGTCCGTACCGTGTGGATGTCCGGGCAGTCGCGCGCGCCGTACAACTACCACGACAACGAGGAGACGCTCCAGTTGAAGGCCGAGATCGAAACGGCGAGCGGGCTGGAGACGGTGCGGATGGACGAGTGGGAGAGCTACGAGGGGTAATCCGAATCCGAACCCCCGCAGAGCGACCGCCCCGGGGGTGGCGCTTCTACGGTTCCAGCGCGTAGAGCAGCAGCGCGCTCCCGACCAGCAGGAAGACGAGGACGCTCGTCGGCAGCGAGGCGGAGGCGAACAGGTAGACGACGAGCGCGAGCGTGCCGGCCGAGAGCGTCGTGATCGTCGCTCCGCCCATGTGGACGAGCACCGCGCGGCGGACCGGGGCGTCCCGGCCGAGGTGGTCGGCCAGGCCGACGACCTGCTGGGCGGTCGTCCACATCACCACGGTCGCGGCGGTGACGAGCAGCAGGATAGCAGGCGGCGCGCCCTGGGCCCCGGCGTACAGCAGCGCGCCGAACACGAGGCCGCTCCCGAGCGTGACGCCCCGTCGGGAGGCACGGTCCGTCGCGATCCCGACGACCGCGAGGCCCGCGAGCGCCGCTGCGGCCGCGACGAAGTTGATCGCCAGGCCGAGCACCGCGACGACGCCCGGCACGACGGCGATCCAGACGGAGTCACGCGCGGGGCGGCGGACGACGCTCACGCCGACCACCTCCGGTGGGCCGCGTCGAGCGCGGTCTCCAGCGGCCGGTCGGTGTCCCAGTCGACGACGCGGACGCCCGAGCGGCGCAGCCGGGAGATTCGCATCGCGCGCTCGACGGCGGCGAGGCGCTGGCCCGTCGTGGCGCGGGCGGTCACGTCCGGGCTGACGACGGTGACCGGGAACCCGCGGGCGTGGAGCTGGCGGGCGATGACGACCGCTTCGTCGTCGCACAGCGGCGAGCACAGCAGTAGTTGCGCGTCGCTGGGGAGTTCGCGGCGGAGCCGGCGTTCCTCGATCTCGCCGTAGAAGTCGCCGTCGGGCGGTCGGCCGTCGAACGCCGCGTGCGTCTCCAGCAGTCGGCGGGCGCGAGCGCTCTGGCCGGCGCCGCCGCGGGGTTCGAGCCAGCACCACTCGGGAGAGAGCGCGGCGAGCCCGACGGAGTCGCCGGCGCCGATAAGCGACGAGACGACCACGTCGGCGGCGGCGACGGAGTGTTCGACCGCGGACGGCGCGTCGACGCGTGGGGCGGCGTAGGCCTGCTTCCGGGCGTCGACGAGGAGGACGACCGTCGCGGCGTGCTCCTCGCGGAACAGGAGGGTGGCGAACTCGCCGGTGGCGGCGACGCGGTTCCAGTCGATGCGGCTCATCGGGTCGCCGCGCTGGTACTCGCGGACGGAGTGGAGTTCGACGCCGCTCCCGCCGGTGTCGGTCACGACCCGACCGACCCGCTGGGCGGTGTGGGGGTGGACCGGGATCGACTCGTCGGCGGCGAGTTCGAGGTCCGCCGCGAGGACGGCGCCCGACTCGGCGGCGACGTGGCGCTCGCGTTCGAGCGCGCCGCTGAAGTCGCGGACGACGACGTGGACCGGGTCGAAGGCGTGCTCGCCGCGGACCGCCTCGACCGTGTACGAGAAGGAGACCGTCTCCTCCGGCCGGAGCGCGGTCGCGAAGCGCGGCGAGCCCTCGACGACTCGGATCGCCGGCGGGACGCCGTCGACGACCCGGAGGTCGGGCACGAGCGAGTCGCCGGTGTTGGTGACCCTGACCCTGACCGTCACCTCTTCGCCGGGCGTGGGCTCGGCCGGCGCGAACTCGCGCTCGACGGACAGCGAGACCGAGGGGGGCGAGGAGAGGTAGACGTAGCCGGCCGCGCCGGCGACGACGGCCGTGGCGACGACGAGCCCGGGCGGGACGTCGGCCTGGCTCGCCCAGAGGCCGACGCCGATGGTGAGCAGTCCCAGGCCGGTCAGTCCGGCCCAGCGGTCGGTCCGCCGGTCGACCTGCTGGCGCGTGGGCGCGACCGTCCGCCGGACCTCCGGGCGGTCGCGTTCCGCGTCGGCGCTGTCGTCGCCGTCGTCGCCCGACTCATCGTCGCCCGTGCCATCGTCGCTCCCGTCGTCGACTGCCTCGGGAGTCATGTCCGCGGCGGAGAGACCGGGCGCGAGTTCGACGAGTTCGGCGATGACGCGGTCCGCGTGGACGGCGAGTTTCGACCCGCGGCCGACGAGCGTGCGGACCTGGTCGCTGGTCGAGGAGACGCGCGACTCGCCGGTGAGAAAGCGGGCGGCGACGGCGTCGTCGGTCCAGGACCCGTCGTCGATGCGCTCGCGGGCCTCGGCCTCGGTGATCCGCTCGGCCTGGGCGTAGATCGAGACCGCGGCGTCGCGCAGGCGTTCGACGACGCGCTGGCGCGCGGAGAGCCGCTGCCCGCCCATCCCGTGGACGGCGTCGTGGAGCAGCGAGTCGAACTCGGTCCCGGGGACGGTCACCGACTGGCGATACTCGACGTCGGCGGTCGCGGCGGTCGACAGCGTGGCGAACGCCCGCCGTACCACGATGATCGCGCCCAGTGCGAGCGTCAGCCCGGCGACGAGCGTCACCAGCGTCGCGTCGAACGGGAGTTCCGGCACGGCGTCGACGCCGACGACCGCTGCGAGTCCCAGGACCACCGCGGCCAGGCCCAGCGCCGCCCGGATCGGGTGGTCGCGGATCGACGGCGCCTGCAGATCGACGTCGCCGGAGACCGCCGCGTCGACGACGTCCATCGCCGCGCCCGTCGCGTCGCCGCGCTGGAGCCGCTGGTCGGTCGCGGTCCCCGGATCCGGATCCACGTCGTCGGGGCTCACGAGCCGTCACCCCCGTTCTCCTCCTGGCCCTCGTCCTCGTGGTCGGTCCCAGCGGATAGGGGCCCGTCCGCGTCGGCCCCGTCGACCCCATCGACCGGGTCGCTCGCACCGGTCGACTCCGTTTCGGCGGAGTCGGTCGCGGCCGTCGCGTCGACCCCGTCGTAGTGGTCCTCGATGGCCCGGAGCGTCTCGCTCGCCTGCCGCTCGTGGGCCTCGGTGACCGGCTCGTCGCCGTACCGGACGCGCTCGAAGAGGTCCGTCAGGTCGTCGACGCGCCCCTCGTCCATCCCGGCCGCGACGGCGGTGTCGGCGAACTCGCCCGGCGTGCTCGTCGCCGGGTCGGGGACCTGGAGGGCGGTCGTCATCTCCTCCCAGGCCGCGTAGACCGCGTTCGACGCGTCGCCCTCGTGGCCATCGATCCGGTCGGCCGCCCGGCCCGCCGCCTCGGCGACGGCCGGCGTCTCGTCCTGGTCGGGCTCGGCGGGCGGTTCGGGGTTGACCGACGCGTCGACGCTCGAACTCGCGTAGTAGACCAGCCCGACCGCCATCGCGAGCGCGAGGCCGATGACGCCGAAGGTGAACACCGAGGGCATGTCCCGGCGCTGCTCCTGGGAGGACTCGTCGGCGCTGCCCATCTCGCCGCCGCCCTGGAGCCCCTCGGAGGTGTTCTGCACCGCGCTCTGGACGGGCTGTAGGGCGTCCACGCCGGAGACGAAGTAGATGAACGCGAACAGCGCGACGAAGAAGCCGATGCCGAGGAGCGCGCCGAGCAGGCGCGACCGGCCGAGGAGCAGCACCGCCGGGAGCGCGAGGACGACGAACGCCGCGATCAGGATCTCGACCCAGCCGCCGCTCAGTCCGAGCGACTCGCTACCCGTCTCGTTGCTCGCCGGTGGCTGACCCTGCGGCTGGTCGCTCGACCCCGGCCCGGACCCCTCGCCCGGTCCCCGCTCGACGCCGTCCGTCGCCGCGAGCGTGGAGGCCGCCAGCGCGAGCGCGACCACGCAGAGGACCACCGCCACCGCCGCCAGCGCTCTGTCTGCCATGGACTGAACAGTCAGTCAGGGCGAACTTAACGGTTGCCGTCGTCCGGTTCGTCGACTCACGACTCCGCGCCGTCGCCCGTCGGAGTCTCCCGGGACGCCTCCGACGCCGCGGGATCTCCGTGCCCCCCGCCGCCCGGCGTCTCGACGGTGACGGTCGTTCCGGCGTCGACCTCCCGAGTCACCTTCGACCGGACGTGTTCGCCGTCGATCCGGTTGATCCCGACCCGCCCGTCGTCGCCCCCGGCGATCCCTCTCGGCGGGTGCCGACGACGCTCGGTCAGCAGGGAGACCGTCGCGTCCGTCTCGACGCGGATCGACCGCACGAGACCGTCGCCGCCGCGATGCCGGCCAGCCCCATCGCTGTCCTCGCGGAGCGCGTAGCGCTCGACGCGCAGCGGATAGGCCGCTTCGAGGGCTTCGACCGGCGTGTTCAGCGTGTTCGTCATTCCGACCTGCACGCCCGAGAGACCGTCGCTGTCGGGGTTCGCGCCCGCTCCGCCGCCGACCGTCTCGTAGTACGCGAAGTCGGCGTCGCCGACGACGACGTTGTTCATCGTCCCCTGCCCGCCCGCCGGGACCCGCTCGGGCGCCGCGGCGGCCAGCGCCGCGAACACGACGTCTGTGACGCGCTGGCTCGTCTCGACGTTCCCGCCCACGACCGCAGCCGGCGGATCGGGATTCAGCAGCGATCCCTCGGGCGCGCTGACGCTGACAGGCTCGTAGCAGCCGTGATTCGGCGGTATCTCCGGATTCGTTATACATCTGATCACGAAGTATACGGCGCTCTTGGCGACGGTCAGGGGGGCGTTGACGTTGCCGGCGACCTGCTCGGCGGTGCCCGAGAAGTCCACGTCGACCGTCGCGCCGTCGACGGTAACCGTGACTTCGATCGGGATGTCCTCGTCGGTGACGCCGTCGCCCTCCATGACGTCGCTGGCGCGGTAGGTGCCGTCCGGGAGGTCTCGGAGTTCCGCCTCGACGCGCTCGCGGGAGTAGTCGACGACCGCCTCGAAGGCGGCGAGCAGGCTGTCGCCGTGGTCGGCGAGGAGGTCGGCGATCCGCACCTCTGCTCGCTCGTTCGCGGCGATCTGGGCGCGGAGGTCCGCGCGTCGTTCGTCCGGGTTCCGGACGTTCGCCAGGAGCAGCGATTCGACTTCCTCGTCGACCGCGCCGTCCGCGACGAGTTTCGTCGGCGGGATGCGGAGCCCTTCCTGCTGGATGTCGCGGGCGCCGGCCGGCATGCTCCCCGGCGCCATCCCCCCAACGTCGGCGTGGTGGGCCCGGGAGACGGCGTAGCCGAGGATCGGATCGGTGTCTTCGGAAGCGTCGGCGTCACTCTCGGTCGTATCCGGCGCGATCGGCGAGACGAGCGTAATGTCTGGCAGGTGCGTCCCGCCGGCGAACGGGTCGTTGAGCACGTACACGTCGCCGGGTTCGGGGTCGTGGTCGAGGACCGCGTCCACGGCTTCGGGCATCGCCCCGAGGTGGACCGGGATGTGCTCCGCCTGCGCGACCATTCGTCCGTCGGCGTCGAACAGCGCCGTCGAGCAGTCGCGCCGCTCCGTGATGTTCGGGGAGTACGCGCCCCTGATGAGGACCTGTCCCATCTCCTCGGCGACGCTTTCGAGCTGGTTTCTGAGGATCTCCAGTTCGACCGGATCGAGGTCGTGTGTCTGGGTACTCATGTGTCGGTGTACTCGGATCTGGTGGTGTTTGAGTCGGGAGTGGTGTCGAGCGTGGCAGCAGCGACGGCAACGAGCGTTGAAAGCCCCCGACTGCTGCGGTCCCGGGGCTCGCTGCGCTCCTCGGTCAGTCGCTTCGCTCCTTCCCTGCGGTGCTTGCTTCGCCCGGGTTCCCGCAGCAGTCGGCCCCTTTCAGTCCCACCCCGCGGACGCCACCGCCAGCAGCCACACGCCTCCCCAACCGACTGCGGTGCTCGCTGCGCTGCGCTCCTCGCCCCTCGCACGGCTACGTCGCGCGCATGAAAGCGCGCTCCAGCGCGCGCCATTCGGTTGGTCAGAGTAGGAACAGTCATTCCTCGCTCGCCTCCAGCACGAGCGTGCCGTCGGCGTCCGCGTGGGCCGACCAGTCCGGGGGGAGGACCACGGTGCTCTCGCCGCCGGCGAAGACGGCCGGGCCGTCCACGTTCACGTCGACGGGCACCCGGGCGCGGTCGTACACCGGCGCGCGGTAGAATCCGGAGGGGGAGAACACGTCGCGCTTCCCCAGCAGCGGGTCGCCTTCGGGGTCGTAGGCGATTTCGGGCGGCTCGCCCGCGACAGTCGCCGTCGCCCGGCAGGTGATCAGGTCGACCGGATCGTCCATACGATAGCCCCGGACGCGCTCGTGCTCGGCGTGGAACCGCTCGCGAACGGTGTCGGCGTCGAACGGGTCGGGTGCGTCGACGGGGAGTTCGAAGCTCTGGCCCTCGTAGCGACACTCGACCTGCCGCTCGACGGTTACGGCGTCGGGGTCGCTCGCGTCCGCGAGCACCTCCTCGGTCAACTCGCCGAACACCGCCTCGACGGCCTCGATGTCGAGGGCCGCGAGCGGTCCGCGGTGCGTGCGGGTCGCGTCGTGGCGCTCGTCGGCGGCGAGCAGGCCCAGCGCCGACAGGACGCCGTTACCGGGCGGGACGAGCACGGTCTCGATCCCCAGTTCGTCCGCCAGAGCTGCGGCGTGCATCGGCCCGGCGCCGCCGAAGGCCGCGAGCGCGAAGGGTCGCGGGTCGTGGCCCCGTTCGACCGTCACACCGCGGATGGCGCGGGCCATCGTCGCGTTCGCCACGCGATACACTCCCTGTGCGGCGTCGATCACCGTGTCCAGCCCCGCCTCGTCGGCGAGGTCCTCCATGACCGCCTCGGCCCTGTCGGGGTCGATCTGCAGATCCTCCCCGAGCGTGGTGTCCGCGCCGAGGTACCCCAGCACGGCCGCCGCGTCGGTGACCGTGGGTTCCTCGCCGCCCTTGCCGTAGCAGACGGGACCGGGGTCGGCACCCGCCGACTTCGGCCCGACGCGAAGCGCCCCGCCCTCGTCGACCCAGGCGATGGAGCCCCCGCCCGCGCCGACCGTGTGCACGTCGACCATCGGGACGCCGACGGGGTGGCCGCCGACCGTCGCGTCGGTCGTCCGCTCGACGCTCCCCTCGCGGACGAGACTCACGTCCGAGGAGGTGCCGCCCATGTCGAAGGTGACGAGCCCCTCGTGGTCCGTTCGCTCGAAGCGCGCCGCGCCGACGACGCCCGCCGCCGGCCCCGACAGGAGCGTCGTGACCGCGCGCTCGCGGACGGTGCCGGCATCGGCGATGCCGCCGTTCGACTGCATCACGCGCGGCGCTGGGACGTCCATCTCCGCTGCCCGCTCGGTCAGCCGCGCGAGGTAGTCGTCGATCACGGGCGTCACGTAGGCGTCCGCGACCGTCGTCGCCGTCCGCTCGTACTCGCGGAACTCGGCGAGCACCTCGTGGCTCGCCGAGACCGGCACGTCGAGTTCTTCGCGGAGTATCTCAGCCACCCGCTGCTCGTTCTTTGGGTGAGCGTAGGCGTGCAGCAGCGACACGGCGACGCTCTCGCAGTCGCCGTCGAGCCGTTCGGCGAGGTCGCGGACCGAGTCGGGGTCGACGGGCGTCTCGACTCCCTCGGTCGTCGCACGTTCGGCGACTTCGAAGCGCCGCTCGCGCGGGACCAGCGGCTCGGGTTTGGTCGCCGAGAGGTCGTAGAGAGCGGGGCGGTCCTGCCGGCCGATCTCGAGGACGTCCCCGAAGCCCTCGGTCGTCACGAGCGCCGTCCGCGCCCCCTCGCCTTCGAGGACGGCGTTGACCGCGGCGGTCGTCGCGTGGCGGAACCCCTCGACGGCCGAGGGATCGACGCCCGCCGCCTCGCAGGCGACGTCGATCCCGCGGACGACGCCGCGGCTCTGGTCCTCCGTGGTTGGGACCTTCGCGGTCGTGAGATCGCCGTCGACCAGCAGCGCCACGTCGGTGAATGTCCCGCCGACGTCGACGCCGAGCCGAGCCCCCCGGGCAGCCGCGTCGTTCGCGTTCATAATCGACAGTGGACAGGCGTGCCGATAAACGTGGCCCGTCGCCGCCGCGGCGTGGACGCGCGTCCATTACGCACCGTCACAACCCGAGGAACCGCTCGGCGTTCTCCCAGAGCAGTTTCCGCTGGACCTCCTCGGAGAAATCGCAGTGGGTTTCGAACTGGTCGAGCCATGTCTCCGGCCGGATCATCGGGTAGTCCGTCCCGAACATCACCTTGTCCTGCAGCATCGTCTTCGCGTAGTGGAGCACCTGCTCGTCGATGTACTTCGGCAGCCACCCCGACAGGTCCATGTACACGTTGCCCTTCTGCTGGCAGATCGCCAGTTGCTCTCGCTCCCACGGGAACGCGGGGTGGGCGATCAGGATCTCTAGATCGGGATGGCGTGCGGCCACGTCGTCGATCAGCATCGGGTTCCCGTACTTGATCCGCAGGCCGCGTCCGCCCGGCGTGCCGGCCCCCAGCGTCGAGTTGCCGCCGTGGAAGACGACCGGCACGCCCAGCTCCTCGATGGTCGCCCACAGCTCCTCGTGGGCGGGGTCGCTCGGGTCGAACCCCTGGGCGATCTGCTGGAACTTGAACCCGGAGAGGGCCAGGTCCTCGACGCAGCGGCGGGCCTCGTCGACGCAGTCGTCCTTGTGCGGGTCGACGCTCCCGAACCCGACGAAGAAGTCGGGATAGTCGTCGCGCACCTCGGCGACGTGCTCGTTCGGGACCGGCGGGTTCCCGGTGTTCGTCTCCGCGTCCCACCCCAGCAGGACGGCACGGCCGACCCCCGCCTCGCGGTACTCGGCGACCATCTCCTCGTAGCTCCAGGTCTCGAGGTCGGTCCCGAACTTCCCGGCCGCGTCGCGCATCAGCTGGCCGCCCGCGTCTTCGAGGAACACCGACGTGGGCTGGTGAGCGTGCGTGTCGACGGCGCGGGCCTCGCCGGCGAGGGTGTCGATGGGCATACGTGAACGTGACGCCCCAGCGACTTATCTGGGGCGGCGGACCGACGGGTCTCAACGGGGTCACCTCTCGCCCGAGGGGTCACTCGTCCGTCGTCGACTGCCACTGCGCCGCCTCCCGTCCACGCGGCGGGTCGACGACCGTCTGCTCGGGGATCGCCGGCTGCTGCGTCGGCGGTCGGGTGACGAGCCGTTCGAGCAGCGTCTCGTCGTTCGGGTCCGGTTTGTCGATCACCTCGTACTCGACGCGGACGCCGCCGCCGTCGGCCGCGGTGAGCCGGAAGTAGTTGAGCCGGAACGACGAGTAGTAGACCGGCGGGAGGGTGCCGACGACCGGGTCGACTCGGTGAAGCCGTTTCAACCACGTCCCGGTGTTGACGACGAGCCGGTCGCCCACCTCGGTCGTCGAGGGCCGGTGGGTGTGGCCGTAGACGTACACGGCCACTGTCGGGTCCGCCCGGAACACGTCTCTGGCCCGGTCGAGGTACTTCTCGACCGGATCTTCGCCGGGGCCCTCCCGGACGAGTCCGAACCGCCGGAGCGTCTTCCGGACGTCCCTGAAGAAGACGTACAGCGGGACCGATATCACGAGCAGCAGACTGACGACCACGAGGTTGGCCGCGAGGAGGAAGTCGGCGAGCCGACCGACCGGTCCGAACAGCCCGAGCACGTCCTCGACGGCTCGCATCGGGAGCGACCAGATGCCGGTCACGTCGAGCGCGTAGACGCCGACTGAGAGCACGCCGGCGTTGAACAGGAGGAGGAAGGGGACGACCGCGAACCGGAGCCAGGTGCTCATCTCCCGGTAGAAGTAGTTCGAGATCAACCAGTCCGGGATCTGCGTCATCGGCGTCACCGCCTGGATGTCCCTGAGCCAGTTGTACTTGCCGCGGCCCGAGAGCCGCCCCGCTCGGCTCGTGATCTGCCGGTTCACGAAGTACCCCGGCGGGTTCGCGTAGGGGTTCCCGAAGTCGGGGATCCGGTTGTTGGGGTCCTCTTGCATCCCGTGTTCGACGTGGACGACGGCGTCCCCGACCTCGCGCGTGAGCGACACCGACTGGTCGAGCGTGACGTTGTAGGCCGCGAGGCGCTCGACGTACTCGTCGTGGGCGGCGAGTTCGTAGTCGTGGTTTCCCGGGATGAGCGTGATCGGGACCCGCTCGCCCGTCGCCCGCAACTGCGCGAACAACTCCGGATAGTCGGCGACCAGCGCGTCGAACTTCTCCGTCCCCTCTACTTCTGTGAACTCCCACAGCCCGAACGCGTCGCCGTTGATCAGCAGCTCCGCGTCCTCGTCGCTTCGCTCCAGCCCTCGGAGGAACTCGATCAGTTCCTCGCGGAAGTCGACGTGTCGCAACTGCTCGTCGCCGCCGATGTGGAGGTCGCTCACGAGGTAGTACGCGTCGGTCACTCGCTCCCCCTCCCCCGCTCGACCGTCGAGTCGACACCAGCCGCGAGGTGGTCGTCGGACCGGCCTCGGAGCGCCGCGCTCGCCCGTCTCCGGACCCCCGCGGGGCTCGCTGGCGGCGACGAATCTCGTCCCATCTCGGTTCCGGGAGAGGGCCGGGCGCGACAAATCTGTTGTTCCCAGTTGAAACCCGATCGGTGGCCAGCCGCGCGAGCGCTGGCCGACGGTACCCCGCCGACCGGCCCAGCCCGCCGCAGCGCACTACGACCCCGTCCCGTCCGCCGTCACCGAACTCCGGCAGCGGCCGAGAAAGCCTCCCCTTCTCGGGTAGCCGTATGCAACTCTCGGCAATACAGTTCGAACGGGCAACAATATCAACACAGCATCACGAATACGGTTATGACGGGATGTAGCCTACGTGCTAGCGAGAGACAATGAGCACAGACACATCCTCGATGGTTTCGGCGAACTCACGGCGGAGCTGGCGGTACCTGATGGGCGTCGGCGTCCTGATCACCGTGCTCGGCGTGTTGGCGGTCGCGGCACCGTTCGTCACCGGCGTCACGGTCTCGATCCTGCTCGGCGCGTTGCTCGTGTTCGGCGCGCTCGGGCACGTCGTCAACGCGTTCACGGTCGGCGGGTTGGCCGGGACGCTCTGGCAGCTCGCGCTCGCGATCCTCTACGCGGTCGCGGGTATCTCGTTGCTGGCCAACCCCGTGATCGGCCTCACGACGGTGACGCTCCTGCTCATCGTGTACTTCGCGGTCGAGGGACTCATCGAGATCGCGGTGGGCGTCCAGCGACGGGCCGAGCCACACTGGTTCTGGTACGTCGCGAGCGGTGCCGTCTCGCTCGTGCTGGCCGGCCTGCTCTGGGCGGGCTTCCCGAGCACCGCGGCGTGGGCCGTCGGGCTCCTGACCGGGCTCCACCTGCTGTCGACCGGCCTCCTGCTGGTGTACGTCGGCTACGTCGGCCGGCGCGGCGGCGTCGCGAGCGGTAGCGAGGCGATGGGCGAGCTCAGGAGCGGGTGAGCGGGCTCGCACCGGCGGTTTTTTTCGGTCCGTGGCGTCTCGATAGCACGAACGTACCGACGGGAACGCGCCCGTGCTCGGTTGCGTCTACTGGATGGCCAGAGCAGTGGCCCTCGACGAAAGCCCGACTTACGCGGTGACAATTGATATTACACTCAATTACACTGATGCTTCTCGGCGGTGGCCTGTCTATTACTACGTGGGAACCGCTGGCACGGTCGAACGCATGAGTTCGCTCGTAGTACTGGCGTTCGACACCATGGACGGCGCAGAACAGATGCGGGAGAAGATGTACGACTTCCAGCGTCGCGAGCTGATCACACTCGAGGACGCCGCGGTGATGGTCCGGAAGGAGAACGGCCGCGCGAAGGTCAAACAGGCCCACAGTCTCGTCGGGTCGGGCGCCCTCGGGGGTGCCTTCTGGGGCATGCTGATCGGACTGCTCTTTTTCGCCCCGTGGCTCGGTCTGCTCGCGGGCGCGGCCGGCGGAGCGGTCTCCGGGAAACTCGGGGACATCGGTATCGACGACTCGTTCATCAAAGAGGTCAGCGAGACGGTCGAGCCCGGCCACTCGGCGCTGTTCCTCCTCACGCGTGACGCCAACCTGGATCGCATCGCCGAAGAGACGGAGGACACGGACTTCCAGATCATCGAGACGAACCTCTCGCCCGAGGACGAGACGCAGCTCCGCGAGACGTTCGCCGCCGAAGAGGTCGCGGGGTAACGCCACCCCGCCGCGGCGCGACTGGTCGGGCGCCGCCGTCCCTTCGGATCGCGACACACACAGACTCCCGGCGGTCGTCGCCTGGGTACCCCCGTTCGAAGGGTCTCGACTCGGTCCGCCGACGATACCACCCGATATGGCCATGCGACTCGTTCAAGTCCTGATCCCGGAGGGGAATCGCTCGCCCGTCCTCGACGCGCTCGACGAGGAGGGGATCGACTACGCGGTGTTCGACGAGGTCGGCCGCGGCGACTTCGAGGCGATGGTGCAGTTCCCGGTCCCGCCCGGCGGGGTCGAACCGGTGCTGGAAGACCTCGTGACTGCCGGGATCCGCGAGGACTCCTACACCATCGTGATGCCGACGGAGACGGTCGTCTCCCAGCGGCTCTCGACGCTCGTCGAGCGATTCCCCGGACTCCGGATCTCCCGCGAGGAGCTGTACGCTCGCGCCGAGGAACTCGCACCGGCGAACTCGACGTTCTTCGCCTTCATCCTGTTGAGCACCGTCATCGCGACGACCGGTCTGCTGCTCGACTCGGCGGCGACTATCATCGGCGCGATGGTCGTCGCCCCGCTGATGGGACCAGCAATCTCCGCGTCCGTGGGGACGATCCTCGACGAGCCCGAGATGGCTCGCCGGGGCGTCGCGCTCCAGGCCGCCGGCCTCGTCGCGGCCGTCCTGACGGCGGCCGTCATGGGGTGGCTCCTCCAGCGGACGATCCTGCTCCCGCCCGGACTCGACATCACGACAATCCCGCAGATCGCCGAACGGACGAGCCCGAACTTCCTGTCGCTGTTTCTCGCCCTCGGCTCGGGGATCGCCGGGTCGATCAGCATCATGCGCGGCTCGGGTTCGACGCTCGTCGGCGTCGCGATCGCCGTCGCGCTCGTCCCGCCCGCGGCGACCGCCGGGCTCGGCATCGCGTTCGGACTGCCGCCCGTGGCGCTCGCGGCCGCCGTCCTCGTGGTCGTGAACCTGCTGGCGATCAACGTCTCGGCGCTCGTCCTGTTCTACCTCGCCGGGTTCAAACCGCTCGATGCCGGGCGGTTCGAAGGGGTGCGCGCGTCCGTGTTCTCCCGCATCGCGGTCATCGCCATCGCCATCGCCGTCCTCTCGCTGGGCCTCGGCGCCGTCACCTGGACGACCTATCAGACCCAGTCGTTCGAACAGCGGGTCACGGACGAACTCGAACAGCGGTTCGACGAGGCCGATATCGAGGGCGTCGAACTCCTCTCGGTCGGCGTCGACTACGAACCCATCGACCTGCTCCTGGGAGACCAGCCGCGTGTGAACGTGCTCGTCGGCCTCCCGCGCGACGCGACGGCACCGCCCGGCCTCGCTCAGCGATGGGACGACCAGCTGACCGCGGAGTTCGACCGCGAGATGGTGGTCCGCGTCGGCTTCGTCGAGGAGCAGGTCTCCGAGGGCCCCGCGGCCGGATCCGAGCCACTGACCGGCGACGGGACGATATTCGGCGACGGTACCGCACCGGGACCCGACGCGCCCGGGGCGAGGCGCGCTCCGACGGTCGGCCGGTCATCGACGTGAGGCGACTGCCCCGGGCGGGTTTTCAGCGCACTCGCGTTCACGCCGCGTTCCCACCTCCGTTCCGACGCGTTGCGCCGCTCGACGCACGCGAACGGCGCGCTGGTGCGCAACTCGTTCATCACGGAGGGGTGAACCCCGGGAACCACCGGCGGTCTCGAGCGGCCTCACCGCTCGAACGCTGCCGGTCGTCTTTGGCAAAGTACTTGGGTCGAGGATCACTCTATAGAGATACACGTGTTTTCTCTCCAATCCGGTCGGCAGCGGCGGGCTCTCGCAACTACATCGCTCGGAGACGGTCCGGGTGAACCGTGAATCCGAGCCGCGTCGACTCCGTCGTCGACCTCGCGTACGGGCTGTTGATCGCGCTCTCGGTGGGGCTGATCATGGTGGTCAACAACGCCGTCGGGCTGGCGTTCGGTTTCGGCGTCCTGATATCCTACCTGATCCACGTCGTCTGGAAGATGGCCCGGTTCGACCCCGACTGGATGACCACCGCGGTCAAGGAGACGGTCGAGGAGACCGTCGACGAGACCGTCGAGCAAAAGGTCGGCGAAACGGTCGAGGAAACCGTCGAAGAGACCGTCGGTGAGACCGTCGAGGAAACGGTCGGCGAGACCGTCGAGAAGACCGTCGGCGAAACCGTCGACGAGACCGTCGAACAGAAGGTCGGCGAGACGGTCGAGGAGACCGTCGAAGAGACCGTCGGCGAAACCGTCGAGGAGACGGTCGGCGAGACGGTCGAAGCGAAAGTCGGCGAGACCGTCGAGGAGAAAGTCGGCGAGACCGTCGAGGAGACGGTGGGCGAAACCGTCGAGGAAACCGTCGAAGAGACGGTCGAGGAGAAAGTCGGGGAAGCCGTCGAAGAAACGGTGGAGGAGACCGTCGGCGAAACCGTCGAGGAGACGGTGGGCGAAACTGTCGAAGAGACGGTGGAAGAGACCGTCGAGGAGACGGTGGGCGAAACTGTCGAAGAGACGGTGGAAGAGACCGTCGAGGAGACGGTGGGCGAAACCGTCGAAGAGACGGTAGAAGAGACCGTCGAGGAGAAGGTCAGCGAGACTGTCGAGGAACAGCTAGAGGCGGCGGACGGCGACGCCGAGGACGCGGACGGGGGGAACTGATGGTCCAGCTCCTGCTCGTCGTCGGGGTGCTCGTGGCGATGTTCGTCGCGTACAACATCGGCGGATCGACGACGGGGCCGGCGTTCGGGCCGGCCGTCGGTGCCGACGCCATCTCGAAGACGGCCGCGGCGGCGCTGATGGGCGTGTTCTTCTTCCTCGGCGCATGGACCATCGGGCGCAACGTCGTGACGAAGCTCGGCTCGGAACTGGTGGTCGACAGCGGCGTGTTCACGCTCGAATCGTCCATCGTCGTCCTCTTTTTCATCGGCGTCGCGCTGCTGATCGGCAACGTCTTCGGCGTGCCGGCATCCACCTCGATGACGGCCGTCGGCGCCATCGCGGGCCTCGGCCTCGCCGGCGGCGTGCTGGATCTGGCCGTCATGGGCGAGATCGTCACCTGGTGGGTCGTCTCGCCCATCATCGGCTTCTGGGTGTCGCTGATCATCGGCCGGTACTTCTACGCGCGGCTCAACCGCCTGGTCGCCATGGAGCGCAGCGAGGGACCGCTGTTAGACGTCGACCGCTCGGGCCTGGTCCCGATCCCGAGCGTCCACCAGACGACCAACCGCCGAGAGCTGGGCGGGACGATCACCGTGATCGCCATCGGTTGTCTGATGGCATTCAGTTCCGGGACGTCCAACATCGCCAACGCCGTCGCGCCGCTGGTCGGCAGCGGCGAACTGCAGATGGACCCGGCCATCGTCCTCGGCGGCATCGCCGTCACTATCGGCGCGTTCACGATCGCCCGACGGACGCTGGAGACCATGGGCAGCGACATCACGGAACTGCCGCTGACGGCCGCGATCGTCGTCGCCGCGGTCAGTTCCACGCTCGTCGTCTTCCTCTCCGCGCTCGGTATCCCCGCGAGCTTCGTCATCATCGCGACGATGAGCATCGTCGGCCTCGGGTGGGGCCGGGCGACCCGACCCGTGACCGCGCCCGAGGCCGTCTCCGGCGAGAAGGCCCCGCCGGTCACCGTCGACGCGCTGGCCGCCGACGAGGCGGGCGAGGAGTTACCCCCCATCGGCGAGGAAGACCCCGAGGACATCCCGTCCGCTGGCGACCTGTTCAACCCGGCGACCACTGCGCGGGTCGTCCTGATGCAGAACGTCGTGCCGGCCGTCGCGACGATCGGTGCCTATCTCACCTTCCGGTTCGTTCCGATCCCCGGCGTCTGAGTGGCGTCGGTGCCGATCAGTTCATCTATTCAGCGCGACGACGAGCAGCGCCGCGGCGACGAGGAGGACGAACAGCGTCGTGACGGGCTGGCGGGTCGGGCCCACCTCGAAGAGCGTGAGTCCGATCCCCGCCGAGACGAGCCCGACCAGGGCGCCAGTGGCAGCGTGGAGCGTCTCCGCCCGGGCGGTGTCGGCCTGGGCGCCGAGTTGTTCGCCCAGCGAGACGGCGTTCCCGCCGGCGTCCCAGGCGACGACCGACGCCGCGGTTCCCACGAGGACGGCCGGTTCCGCGGCGTTCCCCAGCGCGGCGAAGACGACGCCGACGAACGCCAGCAACCCGCCGACGTCGACGACCCGGTGGTTCGCTGTCCGCACGCCCGCCAGCAGGACGAGCGTTCCGAGCGCGGTCACGCCCGCCCCGGTCACGCCGCCGGCCAGTCCCGTCGCCGCCGCCGTCGCGCCGGCCACGCCGGAGACCAGCAGCGAGCGACCGCCCGGCCGGCGAGTGATCTCGGTCCCGCTCACGCCAGCCACCCCCGCACGCGACGCTCCGGCGGGACGGTGATCACGTCGACCACCGCCTGCGCGCGCGTTCGAGCGCTTCGGCCAGTCGCTCGTCGGCGTCCCAGTCGACGACGCGGACGCTGCTCCCCCGCAGGTCGTTCAGCCGGTTCGACCGCTCGACGGCCGCGAGCGTCCGCCCCGGCGTATCCCGGAGGGTCGGGTCGGGGCTGACGACGGTGACGGGGTGGCCCCGAACATGCAGCGAGCGGGCGATGCGCGCGCTCGTGTCGTCGGGCATCGGCGAGACGAACACCACCTGCGCGTCGTCGTCGAGGCGCTGCTGGAGCCGTCGAAGCTGCCACCGAATGTACACCCTGCCCTCGGGCGGCGTCGGCGACAGCGCCGAATGGGTCGAGAGCAACTCCCTGGCGCGCGCCTGGTGGGTCGCGCCCGCGCCCGGCGCCAGCCAGACGGTGTCGCTCGCGAACGCCGCCAGGCCGACGCGGTCGCCGGTGTCCAGGAGCGAGTTGAATATCCGCCGGGTGGCGTCGATGCCGCGGTCGACCGCGTGGAGTCCGTCGTCGCCGGCCTGGAGGTACGCCGCCCTCCGCAGGTCGAGGACGACCACGACCGTCGCCATGCGCTCCTCGCGGAACTCCATCGTCGCCAGGGTCCCGTCGCGGGCATAGGTGTTCCAGTCGATGCGGCTCAGCGAGTCGCCGTGTTCGTACTCCCGCAGCGAGGCGAACTCGACGCCTTCCCCGGAGGCGTCCGTCGAGACGCGACCGGTGTACGGCGACGTGAGCCCGCGGAGCGGGACCGCCGCCGTCGCGTCGATCGGCGCCATGCATCTGATCGACGCCGACTCGGTTCCGAGGTCGAGCTCGCGCTCGCGACTCCCGCTCGAGTTGCGCGCGAGGACGGTCAACCCGTCGAAACGGTACGCGCCGCGGCGCGCGAGCGCCGTGTACGAGAAGGTCATCCGCGCGCCCGGTCGGAGCGCGGTCGCCGCCCGCGCCGGTCCGTCGGTGACCGCCAGCGCCTCGGGCACCTGCTCGACGACCCGCAGGTCCGCCAGGACGGCGTCGCCGACGTTCTCGACGACGACCGTCACCTCGACGCTGTCGCCCGGCTCCGGCCGGTCGGTCGAGAGCCGCCGTTCGACGGCCAGCCGCGGCTCGGGCGCCTCGGTCGCGTTCGCGTAGGCGAGGTAGCCGACGCCGACGACCGCCGCGAGCAGGAGCGGGCGCGAACTGAGCGCGACGCCGAGGCCCGCGGACAGGAACGAGACCGCCGCGAACCCCACCCAGTGGTTCGTCGACCGAAGCGTCGACGACCGGACCGTCGTCGCCGCCGGCCCCGCGGCGGCAGTCGTCGGTTGCGACCCGTCGTCGGCCTCGGGCGCCTGATCGGCGGCAGTGCCGCCCGCCCGATCGTCTCCCCCCGTCTCCGCCGAACGGTCTCGTTCGACGGCGTCACCGGCGACGTCGTCGTCGTCGACGGAGGTCGGCGGATCGACCGCCGTGCCCCCGTCGGGACGCTCGGGTTCGTCGCCGGACCGCTCGGGCGCGCCGTCAGCCATCTTCCCCCTCCAGCAGGCGCTCGATCTCACCGATTGCGCGGATCGCGCGGCGCTTGAACGGTGACTCCCGGTGGAGCAGCTCGCGCACTCGGTCGGTCGCGTCGGCCTCCGGCGCCCGCCCGGTGAAAAACGCCGCCGCGAACGGGTCGTCGGTCCACGTCCCTTCGCTGAGCGCCCGCTCGGCCTCCTCGGCCGAGCAGCGCTCGCGGCGCTGGAGCGTCGCCACCGCCACCTCGCCGACTTCCTCGCGGAGCCGGTGGCGCTCGGCCTCGTTGAACCGCGTCAGCGCCAGCCGGTCCAGTCGCCGGTCCAGGTCGTCGCCCGGCGTCGGCAGGTCGACCGCCAGTTCCGCGTCCGCCGTCTCGGCGTACCCGGGCTCGGTGGTCCGGCGCCGCTGGATCTGACCGAGCGCACCCAGCAGAAGTACCGCGCCGACCGCGACGACGACCCCGTCGCCCGCCGGGAGCGGCGTCGTGATCCCCGGCGCGGCGATCGCGACCAGCCCGACGACGCCGAGGAGTGCCCCGAGGGTCGCAGTTATCCGCCCACTCACGCCCCGCTCGCCCCCTGGTCGGCGTCGTCGCCCTCCTCCGCGTAGGTCGATTCGATCCGTCGCAGCGTCTCGACGGCCGCCTCCTCGCGGTCGGCCGTCGGCTCCTCGCCGCCGTACCGGACCTCCTCGAATATCTCGGTGAGTCGTGCTACGTCGTCGGGGTCCATCCCCGCGGCCGTCGCGGCCGTCGCGAACTCCGCCGGCGTGCTCGACTCCGGATGGTCGACCGCGAGGTGGTCGGTCATCGCCGCCCACGCGCGGTACACCTCGTTCTCGAACTCGTCGGTCTCCTCGATGCGGTCGGCCGCCCGACCGGCCGCCGCGCCGATGGCCCCGACGTCGGTCGCCGGTTCGGGCTCGGGCTCGTCGTCCTCCTCTCCCGTCACCTGTTCGTCGCGCTGGTCGTGATTCCCGGTCAGCACCAGCGCCGCGACGGCGACGAGCGTCCCGACGACGAGCACGAGCAGTAGTTTGGTCGACAGACTCGGCGGCGCGACGGTGGTCTGGCCGCCCATCAGCCCGCCGCCTTCCGAAGCGGGTCGCCCCTGGTCGGAGAGGCCCAGGAACCCGCGCTGGGCCGGCTGGCACGACGTGAGCAGCAGGTAGAGGAAGAAGCCGGGATAGCCGAGGATGAACACGCCGGCCAGTCCCGTCGCCGCGTCGTCGAGCCAGCGACCGACGGCGAAGACGCCGACGAGCCCGAACACGAGCAGCAGCTGGACCAGCGGCTGCTGGAGCCACTGGACGCAGAACTGGAACGGCGCTCCGGGATCGGTGTCGAAGTCGAGGGGGGCGTCCCCCTGCTCGCTGTCGCCGGAGGGCTCGTCAGTCGGCGTCCGCTCGCCTCCCCGGTCGTCGGCCACCCCCGTGTACCCCATCCCGAAGTCCGGATTCGGGTTCGTCGTCGTGTCCAGCGTCGCCGCCGCGAAGGCGATCACCGCGACGCAGAGGAGGGCGAGCGCGACCGTCCGCGGACTCACGCGTGACGGGTCCACACCCGTGTTTGGGAAGTCCGAACCTTATGGCTACCGCCCGGATCCCGGCGAACGCCGCTCAGTCGCGCTTCGACCCGGGTCAGCGGTTCGTCGACGGCTTGGGCGGCTGGTGGCGCTTGTGCCGGGTCGCCGCGCACCAGTCGGCGAGGCGGGTGACCACCGATCGGTCGATCCCGAGCCGGTCGGCCACCGCCCCCGCGTCCCGTCCTTCGTCGACGTGCAGCCTGAGCGCCCGGTCGACCGCCTCGGCGTCGACGCCGAGTTCGGCCGCGTCGTCGGGCTCGTGCGGCCCCCGTCGCGGCGTCCCGTCGAGCATCTCGACCGGCAGGTCCATCGCCCGAGCGAGCGCGCGGACTTCCGTCCGGTAGAGGTCACCGAACAGGAAGCAGTCCACGCCCGTCTCGCCGTACTTCGTCGCCGACCCGAGCAGGCGGTCGGTCCGGTTCACCGGCCCCACGACGAGCGCGTTCCGCCGGTTGGCGACGTAGTAGGCCACCGCCGTCCGGAAGCGCTCGACCGCGTTGTCCGTCGCGACGAGGTCGTCCGCGGGCCCGCCGGCCTCGCCGACCACCTCCTGAAAGGCCGCGACGACCGGCTGCAGCTGGAGTCGCCGGTGCTCGATCCCGAGCATCTCCGCGACCGCCTCGGCCGTGCTCGCCGTCGCTTCGTCGGTCAGCCCAGCGGGCGTGATCAGGCCGAGCACGTCCTCGGCGCCGACCGCGTCGACGGCCAGCGCGGCGGCCGCTGCCGCGTCGACTCCGCCGTCTAGCGGGACGACGAGCCCGTCCGCGTCGGCCCCGGTCACGAGGTCGACGAGGAACTCGGGCAGGAGTTCCTGAACTCGACGGAGTGCGACCCGCGTCGTCGCGAGCCCTCGCTCGTCGCGCGGGAGGTCCAACACCCGTGGATGTCGCGCCGCGTCACTCACGGGCTATCGACCCCCGGCCGTTCGATCCGCGTCGTTCGCGTGGCGTCGTGCGTTCACACCCGGATAGCGCGACCGGTTCCTGAAAGAGGTTGTCTACATACCTATTAGGGGTCTGCTGTAAGCCTGAAACACCTAATACGGAGGCGGGCCGCCGAGGGGTTACTCGATCGTGTCCGTGACGCGGATGTCGACGCCGCCGTCGCTCCAGACGCTGACGGTCACGTCTTCGAGACGTATCTGGACGGAGACGTCCACGTCGCCGTCGGTCCTGAACAGTCCGTCGAGCGCGTCCGGGTCGACGTGGTCGTAGAGCGCCAGATCGGTGGTCGACAGCGACGCGTCGTCGTGGGCGGCGATCGCCTCGCGGACGGCCTCGCTGAGGGGGACGTTCTCCGCCTCGGGGTAGTACCGCCGGCGCTCCGGATCCGTGTCCATTCGTGTCTTCACCACCGATCCTTCGGTCAGGCTCAGCAACTCTGTTCTGCATGAACGTGAAGGCCGACCCGTCCGTGAACGGGACGTCCGTCGGCGCGGCAGTCGCCGCGTCGGCTGAGTGTGCCGGCCACAGGGTTTTGCCGCCCGCGCCGCTATTCGCCCGCATATCCCCGACGTCCGGAGACAGTCGGCCCCGGAAGACCATGAGCAAGGCCCGCCAGCTCCACGACCGCCTCGTCGAGGGCGACAGTATCTCCATCGTCTGTCACAACAACCCCGATCCGGACTGCCTCGCGAGCGCGCTCGCGCTGGTGCAGATCGCCGCCGCCGCCGGCATCGACGAGCGGCGCATCCTCTACAGCGGCGACATCTCTCACCAGCAGAACCGGGCGTTCGTCAGCCTCCTCGACATCGAACTCGAGCCGTTCGACCCCGCGATGGTCCGCGACCGGCCCGAGGGAGCGCTGCTCGCGTTCGTCGACCACTCCATCCCCGGCCGGAACAACCGCGTCCCCGAGGGGACGCCCGTCGACGTCGTCGTCGACCACCACCCGGCCGAGGCGATCGACGCTCGCTTCGTCGACCACCGGGAGGACATCGGCGCGACTGCCACCATCCTCACGGAGTACGTCCGCGACCTCGACGTCGACCTCGACGCCGAGCTCGCGACGGCGCTCCTGTTCGCCATCCGACGGGAGACCCTGGAGTTCCTCCGCGGGACGACCCGCGCCGAGTACGACGCCGCCGGGTTCCTCCACGAGCACGCCGACCTCGACCTGCTCCGCCAGCTCTCCTCGTCGTCGGTCACGGGCGCGACCCTCGACGCCATCGCGACCGCCATCGAGAACCGGCGGACGCGCGGCGCGGTCCTCATCTCGCACGCCGGCCGGACGACCGAGCGCGACGCGCTCCCGCAGGCCGCCGACTATCTCTCGACGCTGGAAGGCGTCGAGACCGCTATCGTCTTCGGGATCGTCGACGGGGCGATCCATCTCAGCGGCCGCTCGCCCGACCCGCGCGTCCACCTCGGCGACGCGCTCGACGACGCGTTCGGCGACGTAGGGACGGCCGGCGGCCACTACGACATGGCCGGCGGCGAGATACCGCTCGGCATCTTCGCCGATTACACGGCCGACGACGAGCATCTGCTCGCCATGGTCGAACAGGTCATCTCCACGCGGCTCGCCACCGCACTCAACCTCGGCGAGGAGTCGAACGGGTGATCGCGTGCCGGGCGGGAGGTCCCACCATCGGTTCCGGACGGTGCCACCGACTCGCGGCGCCGCCGAAGCCGCCGCGCGTGCGCTCGACGACGGGGCGGAGCCGACCGGCCACTCGCTCGCCGGCGTCCCGGTGTCACGAGGCGACAGCCCCCAGCTACCGCGGCGACGGACCTCAGAGCGGGAGACCCGGTGAGCCGTCGTCCGTCACCTCGTCGAGGTGCACCCCGAGGAGGTTCCGGCAGAATATCACGAGTTCGCTGTCGTCGCCTTCGCCCCAGACGGCGGTCTCCTCGAGCGTTCCTCCGTTCTCCCGCAGGGACGCGAGTAACACCACCGATCGATCGGCCATCACCAGGCGACTCAGCTGAGAGCCGTCCGTCTCCAGCGTTTGCCAGTCCAGCGACGGACTCCAGACCGTCGCGTCCGGAAAGCGTTCCCGGAGGTCGACGCGGAGGTCCTCGTCGCTTGCGCCGAGCACGACACTGACCCCCCGGTCTATCGCGTACTGCACCTGACGAAAGCAGTCGTCGTCGAACGACGCGACCGACGTGAAGAAACCGAACAGCTCGGTCTCGGCCCGTGCGGCCACGAACTGTTCTCGTTCGATCACGTCCTGCTGCCCCTCGATCCGCCAGGGGCCGCTCGTGGAATCGCTCCGCTGGGGAGTCGCGACGGCCCGGAGCGCGCCGGCCGCGGATTCGAGGTGTTCGCTGTGTTCCCGCCGGAGTTTCTCGACGGCGAGGTCGGGATCGACGGCGCGGAACTCGCGAGGGTTCCCCTCGCGGATCTCCACGAGCCCGCGATCCTGGAGTCGCTCCGCGAGGTCGTACACTCGAGTTCGCGGCAGGTCGGAGATCTCGGCGACGCCCTTCGCCGTCCCGGCCCCGAACCGCGACAGCGCGACGAAACACCCCGCCTCGTACTCCGTCAGTCCGGCTTTCTGAAACGCTTCGACTGCCTTCCGTCTGTCACCGGCGCCACCCATCTATCACAACGTTAGCCTACATCGATATAAACCACACAGATGTAAACTCGCATCCGTTTGTTACGATAATAAACACAAAATTTTGAGAGAATATAAATAATTTCCAGAGTATCAGGGATCATAACTGGACGCTGAACGTTATACGTACCAATTCCTCAGCATCGCCTATGTCACCGAACACTGGGCGGCCCGGAGACGGTCCGGGGTCGGAAACATTGAACGAGCGGAATCTCGGAGATGCCGTTTCGAACGACCTGGACGAGGTCGAAGCGGACGTCGACGAGGACATCGACGTCGACCAGGAGTACGATCACGAGGCGGCGAACGACGTCCAGACGTCGATCGCAGAGCTGCACGAGTCGTCGATCGAGATCGCTCGTCGGCTGGGCGACATCCGCGACGGGACGGCCGAGCAGTACGAGGGGATGCAGCAGGTCTCCGACGAGATATCGAACCTCTCGGCGGCCGTCGAGGAGATCGCGTCGTCCTCGGAGGAGGTGTCCTCGGCCAGCCGAGAGGCGAAGGAACTCGCCGACGAGGGACAGGAGTCGGCCACGGAAGTGCGAGCGGCGATGGGACAGATCCAGGACGCCGCTGGGGACGTCTCCCGGGACGTCCAGGAGATCCACGGAAGCGTTCAGGAGATCGACGAGATCGTCGAGGTGATCAACGACATCGCGGACCAGACGAACATGCTCGCGCTCAACGCCTCCATCGAGGCCGCTCGCGCGGGTGAGGCAGGCGAAGGCTTCGCCGTCGTCGCCGACGAGGTCAAGAGCCTCGCCGAGGAGTCCCAGAGCTACGCCAGCGAGATCGAGTCGGTCGTCGGCGCGATCAAGGACGATACGGCGAGCGCGGTGGACTCGCTGGACGCGAACAACGAGCGGATCGACCGCGGCATCGAGTCGGTCGACGACGCCGTCGCGATCCTCGACGACATCCACGGCGCTGTCTCGGAAGTGAGCGACGGCATCACCGAGGTCGCGGCTGCGACCGACCAGCAGGCGGCCTCGACCGAGGAAGTCGCGAGCATGGTCGAACAGACCACGACCGCCGCCGACCAGATCGCCACCGAGACCGCGGTGATCGCCGAGGAACTCGACGCGCAGACGGACCGTATCGCCGACGCCGACGAGGCAATGAGCAGGCTCGCCTCCGAGCAGGACATCGCGGAGTCGGGGGGTGAGCGGTGAGTGGGGTCGGAGCGAACGTCGACCGGTAGACGCACCCGCCCCGGCGCGAGACCCGGTATCGAGAGTCCAAAAGACGACGGTGGCCTCGCCGGCATCAGTCGCCGCTCGGTCGCCGTTCGGCACGAGTAACGAGACACGATGGCACTACCAGACACTGAGTTCGACGGCGCGGACGAACCGCAGATAACCGTGCTTCACGTGGACGACGAACCGGAGTTCTCCGAACTGGTGGCGCTGCAGCTCGAACGTCTGGACGACTGCTTCACCGTCGTCACGGAGCGCAACGCACGCGACGGGTTCGAGGCGCTCAGCGACGGCGAGGTCGACGCCGTCGTGAGCGACTACCAGATGCCGGCCACGAACGGCATCGAGTTCCTCCGGACCGTCCGCGAGGACTACCCGAACTTGCCCTTCTTCCTCTTCACGGGACGGGGGAGCGAGGAGATCGCTACCGACGCGATAGACGCCGGCGTGACCTCCTACATCCAGAAAGGTGGGACGGAAGTGTACGAGCAACTCGTCAACCGCATCAGAAATGCGGTCGGTCACCGGCGATCAGTGCGCCGCGCGGAGATCACGCGCAACCGGCTGCTCGAGCTCTACGAGCAGACGGACGGCTTCTTCGTCGTCGATTCCGCGTGGACGATCACCTACTGGAACGAGCAGATGGCGCGGCGGACTGGCCGGACGGCGGACGAAATCCTCGGTCGATCGCTGCTCGACGAGTTTCCGGAAGCGGACGGAACGGAGCTCTACGATACCTACCGGGAGGCGATGACTACCAGAGCGGACGTCGCCTTCGAGACCTACTTCGAGCCCCACGACTACTGGCTGCACGTTCGCGTCTATCCCGTCGACGAGGGGCTGTTCGTCCACTCGCGGGAGATCACCGGCGAGAAAGAACGCGAGCAGGAGCTCCAGCGTCGGAACCACATTCTCGAATCGTTCGCGAACACCGTCTCGCACGACCTCCGGAACCCGCTCAACATCGCCGAGGGGAAGGTGCAACTGGCTCAGAAGACGGGCGACTTCGAACACCTCGACGCGGTCGCCGAAGCCCACAACCGGATGCGCAACCTCATCGACGAGCTCCTGGAGGTCGCACGCGGCGAGGAGTCGGTGGCGACGGGCGTGTCGCTCGCGGGGAGCGCCGAACGGGCCTGGGCGACGGTGTCGTCCGAGGAGATGAACCTCGTCATCGAAGGCGAGGCCGCGTTCGAAGCGCGAGAGAGCCAGCTCCGCCGCCTGTTCGAGAACCTATTTTGGAACGCGCTCGACCACGGCGGGGCCTCGACGGTGCGCGTCGGCGTGACCGACGGTGACGGATTCTACGTCGCGGACGACGGCGTCGGCATCCCGCCGGCGGACCGCGAGTGCGTCTTCGAGTCGGGCTTCTCGACCGAGGACGGGAACCCCGGATACGGGCTCGCGATCGTCAGCCGAATCTGCGAGACGCACGGCTGGGAGATCGGTGTCACGGAGGGCGTCGACGGCGCTCGATTCGAGATCACGGACGTCGGGATGGAGTCGGCGGCGGCGCCGAACAGGTCCTGAATCCAGTTTCGTCCGTCCACCGCTCGGGGGCGGTCTCCGACCGGATACGGACGACGGCCCTCCCGAATCTCGACCGGGATGACGAGGTGGACTTCGACGCCGTCGACGAGCGCGCGACGCTCGTCGACCAGACGGCCGACGACGGAACCCGTCGCAGTCGGAGCAGTTTGCGTTCTCGGGTGAGTGAGCCCCTCCACGAGGAACTCCCGCGGCGGTATCGGTCGATAGGGACCCGTACCGCTACGTGCCCGGCGACCGTAGGGCCGGTATGCCCGACCGGACCGAGGAGGCCGACGCCGTGGTGGTGGGGTGCGGGCCCGGCGGCGCCGTCCTCGCCTACCTCCTCGCACGCAGCGGCGTCGACGTCGCGCTCGTCGAGCGGGCCGCGACATTCGAGCGGGAGTATCGCGGCTTCGGCTGGAACCCGGGCGTCGTCCGCCTGTTCGACGAGATGGACGTGCTCGGCGACGTGCTCGACCTCGCTCACGAGACCGTCACCGACGGCGCGTTCTCGCTCTACGGCCGGCGGGTGACCGTCCTCGACTTCGACCTGCTCGACACCGACTACCCCTACGCGCTCATGATGGAACAGCCCGCGCTGCTCGAACGACTCGTCGAGCGCGCCGGCGCGTACGACACCTTCTCCTTTCACCCCGCGACGACCGTCACCGACCTCCGGACGGACGAGTCCGGGGTGATACGGGGGGTGATGGCACGGGACCGCGCGCCTGACCGACGGGAAGGCGCGAATCGAGCGAGCGGTGAAACCGGGAGCCGCTCGCCTGACCGGCGGGAAGGCGCGGACCGAGCGAGCGGTGAAACCGGGGGCCGCGAGGGCGAACGGAGTGAGACCTCGGACCGAGCGAGCGGTGAAACCGCGAGCCGCGCGCCGGAGACGGTCGCGTTCGAGTGCCGCGTCGTGGTCGGCGCCGACGGCCGGTACTCGACGGTCCGTTCGAGCGCGGGCATCGACGCCGGCCTGTTCGACTCGCCGATCGACCTCGTCTGGTTCAAGCTGCCGCGCGGCGCCGTCGACGCCGCCACCCAGGGTCGGCTCGACCGCGACGGCGTCCTCGTCTACTTCGGGCTGGGCGGCGGCGACCTGCAGGTCGGCTACCTGGTCCGCACGGGCGAGTGGCGCGCGGTCCGCGACGCGGGATTCCGGGCGTTTCGCGATCGGGTCGCCGCCGTCGATCCGCAGCTCGGCCCCGCGATCGACGCGCACCTCGACGGGTTCCGGGACACCACGCTCCTCGACGTGGCGCCGGGCCTCGCGGACGCGTGGACCCGCGACGGTCTCCTCCTCCTGGGGGACGCCGCCCACACCGCGAGCCCCATCGGCGCGCAGGGCAACCCCCTCGCGGTCGAGGACGCCGTCGTCGCCCACGACGTGCTCGTCCGCGCGCTCTCGGACGGGGCGGAACCGATCTCGCGCGAGCGCCTCGACGCGTTCGAGCGGCGGCGGCGCCCGACCGTCGAGCACGTCATCGGGCTCCAGCGACGCGCCGCCCGGAACCTCGCGTTCTGGCTCGACTACGGGCAGTATCTCCCCGGACGGCTCGTCCGCGGGTCGGCGTCGGCGTTCGGATGGGCGGTCCCCCGCTCGCGGCTGATCCGTGGACTCGTCGAGTCGTTCGCGCTCGGCGACCGCTCGGTCTCCGTCGCGCGGTCGCACTTCAAGGACTGACGCGTCCGCGCTACGGGGTCGTTCCGAGGTGGCCGACCGCGTCGTCGAGTGCCTCCAGCGCCGCCGCTTCCAGGTCCTCGTATCTGATGGGCAAGTCCGGCGTCACGTCGGCAAGCCCCTGCATGTACACGTCGCGCTGGCGGCTCGGCCCCGGCTGGTCGTCCGGCCCGCCGTCGGTCGTGCCCGACGATACCGCCCCCGCGGCAAAGTAGTTCGGCCCCGTCGCTCACAGCGTCGTGTACCGTTCCTCGTTCCAGGGGTTCGCGGTGTTGGAGTAGCCTCGTTTCTCCCAGTACCCCCGTTCGGCCTCGGTGAGGAAGGTGACGCTGTCGACCCACTTCGCGCCCTTGTAAGCGTACTTGTGGGGAGTGACCACGCGGAGCGGCCCGCCGTGGTCCGAGGGGAGCGGGTCGCCGTCGAAGTCGAGGACGAACAGCACCTCCTGGCGCATGCACTCGTCCAGCGGCAGATTGGTCGTGTAACCGTCCATCGCGCCGAACATGACGTGGACGGCGTCGTCCTCGACGCCCGCGCGCTCGGCGAGTTCCGGGAAGGTGACGCCGCGGAACTCGTTGTCGAAGCGGCTCCAGCCGGTGACGCAGTGGAAGTCCTGGCGCTGCGTGTCGGTCGGTAGCTCCTGGAACTCCTCCCACGAGTAGCGCAGTTCGTCCTCGACGGCGCCGTGGACGGTGAACTCCCACTCGCCGGGGTCGAAGTCGGGAGTGTCTTTCAGCGAGAGGACGGGGAATCGCTCGGTCTTCCGCTGGCCCGGTGGCAGGCGGTCGCCGTCGAACTCCTCGTGGATGTCGGTCACGTCTCGGACGCCCATGGGTCGGGGTTGGGGCGGAACGCCCCTAAATGGACGGATGCGTCGGAATCGGCGACGGCGCCCGTCCCCTGCAGCGGCCGGGCGCCGATTTATTCCGGTGGCTCCGGTAGGACGTTCCAGAGCTCACGATGCCGGTCATCAGACTCGAAGCCGACTCCCCCGAGCGGACGCAGATCGGCGAGGGACTGGTCCGGTTCGCCGTCCAGGCCGGCCGCCTGGAGACCGGCCGGAAAGAGGGGCGGTACTTCCTCAAGCACGCCGACGGCTGCGGCGTCGACGGCCGACGCATCCGCCCGGGCGACCCCTTCGCCTTCGACACCGAGAGCGGCGATATCCTCTGCATCGAACACGCCCGAGAGCGGGCAGAGGGTGCATCCGCCGAGAGCGAGTGATCGAGTGCGGTTCCGCGCTGACGAGTCACTCCAGCGTCCCGGCCACGGCGTCGAGCACGTCCAGCGCCGCCTCGATCTCGTCCGGTGATTCGACAAACACGAGCGTCCGCGGGGGTCGAACCGCCTTTGGCCGGACGCGCAAGTCGGCGTCCGCCGCCGCTCCGGCCGCACGGTCGGGGGCAGTCAGGAACTCGACGTGGATCCGGTCCGGGTGGACGGCCACCTCGGCGAGTCGGGTCTCGTGACGGTCGATCGCGTACGCGAACGCGCCGTCCGCGGTCGGCTCGACCCCCGTCGCCTCGTCGACGACCCCGAGCGCGTCGGTCTCGCGCTCGCCCGCCTCGACCGCCGCGGCGAGGCGCAGCGCGAGCGCCACGCCGTCGGCGCCGTCGACGCGGTCGTCGTCACCACCGCCGTCGCCGTCGTCGTTCATGCGCAACCGTCCGTTCGGGAACGGGAAAACTCGCCCGCTGTCCGGGGACACTCCGGAAGCACGGGACGCGAGGGCCACGCCTATATCGGCGGTCTCCGATTGCGGCCGTATGTCACGCGAGAACGTCGAGTTGCACAACGTCGCAGAGCCCCTCCCTGCGGACGACGGCGTCCGGCTGGATCGACTCCCGCCCGCAGTCACGAAGCCGTTCAACGACCGCTCGCAGGAGGAGTACGAGCGCCCCGACGGCGTCGAGATCCGCTTCGTCGGCGAGTCCGCCGAGATCACGCTGTCCTGTCCCGAGGGGTCGTGCGAAGCGACGCCGTTCTGGGGCCCCTTCCAGGGTCGGCCAGAGGAGCACGTCACCCTCGGCGCCGAGCCGACGACTATCGAACTGTCGCTCCCGGAGCGCGTCGCGGCGGTCGACCGCGACCGCCTCGACGACCGCTACTTCGACCCGACGGTCGGCCGCCTCGTGCTCTTCGGCAACCCGGTCGTTCTCCACGACGTGTCGGGCGACGTCCGACCGCCGGAACCGGCCGAGCGCCCCGACCGGACGCTGCTCACCTACGGCACGTCGATCACCCAGGGCGCCTGCGCGAGTCGCTACCCGGTGACCTACGGGCACCAGGCCGCGCGACACCTCGGCGCCGACCACCTGAACCTCGGCTCCGGCGGGTCCGCCTTCTGCGAGAACGCCCTCGCGGACTACGTCGCCGGGCGTGACGACTGGGACTGCGCCGTGCTCGCCGTCTCGGTCAACATGATCGCCGCCGACTTCGACGCCGACGAGTTCGGCGAGCGCGTCCGCTACCTGGTCGACACCGTCGCGGGCGCCCATCCCGACAAACCCGTCGCCGCGGTGACGCTGTACCCCTTTTTCGCCGATCTGTGTCCCGATATCAGCGACGGGGACGAGTGGCCGGCCACGCCGACCGAGTACCGCCAGGAGCTGCGCGACGCCGTCGCGGCCGCCGACCGCGACAACCTCCACCTGATCGAGGGCCCCGACCTGCTCCAGGATCCGGGCGGCCTCTCGACCGACCTCTTGCATCCGATGGACCACGGTATGACCGAGATCGCTCGTCGGCTGGCCGACCGGCTCGGCGATCTCTGATCGAGGAACACCGGAAATCGCCCGGAGAGCCAGCTGTGGAGTCCTATTCGTCGCCGTCAGCGTCGGCCGCGACCATCGCTTCGAGGCGGTCGAGTCCGAGTTCGAGCCGGTCCAGCCCGTTGGCGAAGCTCAGGCGGAGGTGCCCCTCGCCGCCGGCACCGAACGCCGCTCCCGGGGCGGTCACCACGCCGTGCTCCGCGAGGAGGCGCTCGGCGACCGCGCTGCTGGAGCCGTCGAGCGCGCTCACGTCGACGAAGGCGTAGAAGGCGCCGTCCGGCCGCGCGACCGAGATCCGAGGGATATCCTCGATGCGGTCCATCACGTACTCCCGCCGCTCGCGGAAGGCGGCCTTCATCTCGTCGACGGGCTCCTGCGGGCCGGTCAGCGCAGCGATCGCCGCGTACTGGGCCGGCGTGTTGACGCAGGACGTCGTGCTCTCGCGTATCTTCGTCACCTGGGAGAGGACGTCGTCGGGGCCGGCGAGCCAGCCGACGCGCCAGCCCGTCATCGCGTACGTCTTCGAGACTGATCCGACCGACAGCACCCACTCCTCGCGGTCGAGCCGGTCGGCCACCGCGGCGGTCCGCGGCGGCCGCTCGCCGTAGGTCAGCTCTCGGTACACCTCGTCGGCGAGCACGTACGCGCCGTGCTCGCCCGCGGCGGCGACCACGCGCTCGACGGCTTCGGTCGGGAACACCTGCCCGGTGGGGTTCGACGGCGAGGTCAGCAGGACGGCAGCGGTGTCTGGGCCGATGGCGTCGACGATCCGCTCGGCGTCGGGCGCGAACCCCTCCTCGGCGGGCATGGGCACCTCGACCGGGACGGCGTCAGCGAGTTTCGCCTGGGAGATGGGGTTCGGCCACGCTGGCGTGGGAACGACGACCTCCGCGCCGGGGTCGGCGACGGTGTGGATCGCCAGGTGGAGCGCCTCGACGCCCCCGGTCGTGATAGCCACCTCCGAGGCGGGGTCAGGCGTCGGCCCGCCGTCGCGACCGAGATACGCCGCGACGGCCTCCCGGAGTTCGCGGATGCCGGCGTTGGAGGTGTACTTCGTCCGGCCGGCAGACGCCGCCTCGTGGGCGGCCTCCACGACGTGCCCGGGCGTGTCGAAGTCCGGTTCGCCGAACTCCAGGTGGACCAGGTCGCCGTCGTGTTCGGCGGCGAGTTCGAACATCTCGCGGATCCCGTGGGGCTCGATCGCCTGGACCCGCTCGGTGACGCGGTCGGCCTCGGACTCGGACGGCTCCGTCATCGGTCGTACCGACCGCGCTGAGCGCCAAGAACGTTGGGATGCCGGCGGAGCGGATCAGCGTCCGAGACGGAGCGCCGCCCGGGAATCAGTCCCCGCTGGGCGTGTTCGACGTCAGGTCCGAGAAGTCGATCCGCAGCGAGGGGTACCAACCGGCGAGCGCCGGGAGGTACGAGCCGAGGAGGCGGTCGACGAACACCACCGGGACGACCGCCTCTGCCGGCATCCCAAGCGCCACGAACACCGCAGTCGCGCTCGCCTCGGAGACGCCGATGCTCCCGGGCGTGAGCGGGAGCAGCGTCACACTGTAGGCCGCGACGAGGTACAGCGGCAGCGCGACCAGCGGCTCGAAGGCGACGCCGAGGCTCTCGAACAGCAGCCAGACGCGCAGCCCGGGCACCAGCAGCACCGTCAGCGCGTAGCCCGCGACGTACTGGCCGACGGCGGACGGGTCGGTGAGCAGCGCGCGGAACGCGGCCGCCGAGTCGGCCGTGAACTCCGGGAGCTTCCCGGTCAGCGTCCCCAGCCGCCCCCCGACAACCGGGACGCGTCGGGCGACGGCGTCGACCGCGCCGGCCACGCGATTGACGGCCCGCATGTGCGCGCCGGCGAGCAACACCACCGTCCCGGCGGCGACGTACAGTCCCGTCGAGAGCAGAAGAACGAGGACGAGCGCCGAGGGGAGTCGGCCCAGCCCCAGCGCGACGCCGACCAGTGCGGTCACGCCGTAGAGGACGGCGTACAGCCCGGTGTGGACGCCCGAGACCGCGATCGCGTCGGCGTAGGGCATCCCGGTGCGGTCGCGGGCGACGAACGGCGCGACCGCGCGGCCCGACAGTCGCGACGGGAGCAGCTGGTTGACGAACAGCACGACCAGCCCGGTCTGGACGGCGTCGCGGAACCGCGTCGGCGCGGCGCTGTCGAGCAGGACGTGCCACATGTACAGGGACGCGACCAGTCCGACGGCGCTCACGGCCACCAGCGCCGCCGCGGTCCCGGCCGAGACGTCGGCCAGCAGCGCCACCGCGCGCTCCCACTCGACCTGGCGGACGACCCACCCGAGCGCGAGCGCGCCGACGAGGTACTGGACCGCGCGGACCGCCCGCGCCCGTCGCCCCGAGTCGCTCACGGACGCCTCCCGTCGGTCGTCGGTCCCGCCGGCGTACCCGCGGCGTCGGCGGTCGGTGTCAGTGTCACGGCTCGGGATAGTTCTCGGCGACGTCGCCGGACAGTTTCCGGAGCACGGCGAGGCCGCTGCAGTACGGGCGCTGTTCGAAGACGAACCCGTCCCTGACGGTGACGAACGACTCCGTCTCGTCGAACGCGCAGGAGAAGTACGTCTCCAGCGCCTGAATGACACCCCGGTCGGCGCGCCGCGAGAGGCCGACCGTCCCGTCCTGGCGCCGGTAGACGCGCTGCATGTTCGTGTCGTGGAACAGCACGACCGCGTCGTCGGCCAGGTGCGGGAACCACGCGTCGATCTCCGCGACGGTGTGTTCGTACTCGTGGCTCGTGTCGACGAACAGCACGTCGATGTCCGGGTCCACGTCGTGGTCGGCACACCAGTCCTCGAATCGCTCCGCGAACGCCACGTCGTCGGACCGGACGAACTGCCAGCGGTCGTAGTCGCCGTCGTAGGTCGTCGGGTCGACGTCGACGCTGACGAGGTCGGCGCCGGCGAGGTGGGCGACCCGCTCGAAGACGAACGTCGACTCGCCGCCCCTGACGCCGAGTTCGACGACGGTGTCCGGGTCGGCCTGCAGCGCCTCGACGAACAGCCGCTGGAGGTGGTCGCTGGTGTCCGTGTACGTCCGGGCGCGCCGCTGGACGGCCCGGAACTCGGGCAGGTCCGTCGGCGGCTCGTACGCCTCCGACCCCCGCACCTCGTTGTAGCGATCGATGCCACCGTGGATCAGGTCGAGCGCGCCGCTCCGCCGTAGCGAGCGGTGAAACAGATCACTTCCCCCCATGATCTGACAGTGGAGTGCCGGCCCGAAAAGTGGTCGGCCGCGGGCGGGCAGTGGTCGGTGTATCGAGGCATCGCGGGCGGTCGATAGTCGCCACGTCAGTGCACCTCCGGCGGCGCCGACTCGCTCTGTGCGGGCGGCTCCTCGCGCTCGCGGACGGTCGTCGCGTCGCGGAAGTCCGCCGCCGACCGAGGGTACTGGGCGAAGTAGACCTGCAGCGGCTGGGTCACGAGGCTCGCCGCAGAGAGGGCGACCGCTGTGGGCGGGACCGAGTTGTTGCTGTGGGCGGCGATCCGTGCAGCGATCGTCCGGAGGAGCGTCCGGAAGTTCTCCACGGACGGCGCGTAGATCTCGCCTTTGTCCGGGTGGACCGAATAGGTGTCGAGCACCGCCCGCATGGGGACGCCGCGGTCGGCCAGCCTGAGCGAGAGGTCGACGTCCTCGCCGCGGATCGGCATCGAGGGGTCGAACACCTCGCCGTCGAGTTCCTCCCGGTAGATCGCTCGCGGGATGATCGCCCCGTCCCCCGGTATGTAGTTCACGTCCGCCGTCCCGGACAGCGAGTCGACGACGTACGGGATCGTGAAGCGGTACGGCGAGAGGAGCCGCACGTAGGTCCGGTCGGGGTCGACGCGGAAGTTGCGCCGGGCCGTCGTCCACACCGCCTCGGGCGTGACGCGGTCGGCGAGCGTCCGCAGGTAGTCCCGCGGGAACAGCGTGTCGTGGTTGTAACAGCAGACGTACTCGCCGCGGCTCTCGCGGATCCCGCGGTTGATCCCGCGGCTGAACCCGCGGTTCTCCTCGTTCTCGAAGACCCGGATCGGCGCGTCGTCCGGGTACGCCTCGCGCACTCGCTCGGGCGTCCCGTCGTCGCTGTCGTTGTCGACGACGACGACCTCGTAGTCGTCGAACTCCTGACGGCGAACGGAATCGATCGCCCCGACGATCGCCTCGCCGGGGTCCCACGTCAGGAAGACCAGCGAGAACGTGGGGCGCGCCCTCGCGCTCGTCATCCGACCCACCTCCGCCGGCGGGTCGAGACGGCCCGACAGGAGCGTGACCTCGACGTGACCGACCGTCCGGGGCGCGCCCCCGTCGCGACGGACCGTCCGGGATGCGCCCCGATCGCGCCGTGCGGTGCTCTTCCGGGTCGGACCCAGCGGCGGACGGGCGGTGACATTCTCGGTCCCCCTCGTCCGATCGATAGGGCGAACGGCGGTTAACGAGTCATGTTGCACACTCAAGCCCGGGTCAGACGCCGCCAGAGCGGCGAATTTTCCGGAAAGCGTCGTCGGCCGAGCGGGGTCCGAGCGAACGGCCTCGCCGGACGGACGACGCCGCGAACCGGGAGTCAACCGGACGCGTTACACGGCCCGTCCCGTTCGAGAATCACGGTGTACTGGTCGACGCCCACGTCCTGTGGGTCCCCGTACTGGTGCATCCGCGGTCTGAGCCCGACCTCGACGAGTTCCGGCAGTCCCGCCGATCGGGCTCGGTCGCCCAGGAACGCCGGGCGGCGACCGAACGTCGCCGCGACGCGGTAGGGGTAGGTGTCCCCGGCGAGCAGGTCCCTGAGGAACCGCTCCCGGCGGTCACCGGAGATCCGGCTGGCCCGCTCGCTCCAGTCGTCGGGCGCCAGCACGAGGACGCTCTCGTAGTAGTGCAACTGGACGTAGTCGGGACAGCGCTCCTCGATGGCCAGTAGCCACGCCATGCCCGAGTCCTTCGCGCCGCCGGGCGTCGCGTTCCTGTTCGTGGGCCGGTAGACGGTCATCCAGTGGGGGACCGCCGCCTCCTGGGGGTCGTTCGGGTACGTCTCGACAGTCGCGTTGGACGCCGCGTTCGCGTCGAGCCAGCCGGTCGCCCGGTCCCGGGACTGGGAGGCGTATCCCAGGTCGCCGACGCCGGCGTACAGCCCGCTCGTCACGAGGAGCACCGCGATGAGCGGCCCGCCCAGCGTCCGACGGTAGTCGTACAGCCGCATCAGCGCGACTGCGAGCACGACGACCAGCAGCGGCATCGTCGGGAGGAGGTGGTGCGTCCGGATGTACGCCCAACTGGCGTAGAGTCGGGCGTACGCGGCGACCACGATCAGGGTCAGCGCGACGCCGTCGGCCTCCGTCGACCGCTGGAGAACTCGGGGGATGCTCGCGAGCAGTCCTCCCACCGAGGCGACGAACAGGGGTAGCCCCATGCCGTTGAGGTACCCCCGGAGAGCCCACCACCAGGTGGGTTCGATCCGCCAGCCGTGCGGGTCGGTCTTGCCCGTCGTCCCCCGACCGATGCGGGCGACGAGCGGTTCCAGCCCGCCGGCGACCACGGTCGGGAACCCCAGGTAGATCGCCCCCGCGCCGAGCGCCGCCCCGACCGCGAGCATCCGCGGCCGGAGCAGCGCCGACCGCCACTCGTCGCCTGCGTTGCCCACTCGGAGGACGAACGCGCTCGCGATGACGAGCACGCAGACGACGGTCGTGAGCTTCAGCGCGATGGCGATCCCGCCGGCGAGGGAGGCGGCGAGGAAGAGCGCGGCGTCGCCCGTCTCGGTGTAGCGGATGCAGAAGTAGACGACCAGCAGGAAGAAAAACAGCGCCGGCACGTCCTCGCCGACCTCGTGGGCGAGGACGAGAAAGCCCCAGGTGACGGAGAGCAACAGCGCGGCGAGCCGGCCGGTCGCCCGGTCGCGCATCACCGTCCCGATCCGGTAGGTGACGTAGACGCACCCGACCGCCAGCGCGACGACGACGAGTCGACCGAGCAGGACGCTCCACGTCCAGATCCACGCCGGCGTGCGCTGCCAGTGGGCCCACAGGTCGACCGACGCGTGCTCGGGCAACTGGACGAACGCGTCGATCTGCCCGGTGAGGAAGGCGACGACGAAGACCGGCAGGAGTGCCAGCCCGAACAGGTAGAACGTCGCGCCGAACGCCCGCCCCTGTTGCATCCCTGCGAGCGCCGAATCGATCCCAGGGTCCGCGGCGAACGTACCGACGAACGACATCGGGTCGACGATCCGCCAGCGCTCGTCCCGGGTGGCGAAGTTCGGGACGCGGTGCCAGAACCAGAAGCCCGCGAGCAGCGTCGCCAGCCCGAGGAGGTACGGGAGGTACGGGTCCGACTCGAAGTCCTCCCGGAGGCAGCGCCTCGCCCGTCCGATCAGCCCACCGGCCACTGGGCGCATGCGATTGCGTTCGGCGGAGGCCCGGAAAGTCATACCCTCGATATACTCGCTGTCGCGTCGGTAAGCCGGAGTTACCGGCCGACCGCGCCGAGGGTTCGGTTCAGTCGCCCAGGTAGTACTCGACCGTCCGCTCCAGTCCCTCCTCGAAGGTGTACTCGGGTTCCCAGTCGAGGTCCCGGATCTTCGCCGTCTCCAGGGCGTAGCGCTGGTCGTGGCCCGGCCGGTCCTCGACGAACTCTACGAGGTCCCGCGACGCTCCCACTTGGTCGAGGATCGCTTCGGTCACCTCGAGGTTGGTCCGCTCGTCGCCGCTGCCGACGTTGTACACCTCGCCCGCGACGCCTTCCCGGAGCACCAGGTCGACGGCCCGGCAGTTGTCGGCGACGTAGGTCCACTCGCGGACGTTCGAACCGTCGCCGTAGAGGGGCAGCGACTCGCCCGCGGCGGCGCGGGCGAGGAACTTCGGAATGAGCTTCTCTTCGTGCTGGCGCGGGCCGAAGTTGTTGGACGACCGGGTGACGACGACCGGCAGCCCGTAGGTCCGCTCGTAGCTCAGTGCGAGGTGGTCGGCGCCGGCCTTGGTCGCCGCGTAGGGATTCCGCGGGTCCAGCGGGTCGTCCTCGGCGAACGCCCCGTCGACGGTCTGGCCGTACACCTCGTCGGTCGAGACCTGCAGGAACCGGTCCAGATCCGCGTCGCGGGCGGCGTCGAGGAGCGCGCGCGTGCCGTCGACGTTCGTCTCGACGAACGGCGCCGCACCGTCGATCGATCGGTCGACGTGCGACTCCGCCGCGAAGTGGACCACCGCGTCGACGTCCGCGACCAGGTCGGCGACCAGGTCCTCGTCGCGGACGTCGCCCTCGACGAACTCGTGACGGTCGTCCGCGAGCGCGCCGGCGAGGTTGCCCTTCGAGCCCGCGTAGGTCAGCGCGTCGAGCGTGACCACCTCGTCGTCGGTGTTCGCGAGGAGGTGGCGGACGTAGTTCGAGCCGATGAATCCCGCGCCGCCGGTGACGAGCGTTCGCACGGTCGAGTCAACGAGTCGACGGCATATTTGTGTTTCCGCGGCGTGTGCCGAGACATGCGAACGCTGGTCCTCGGCGCGAACGGGCAACTCGGAAGCAACGTCGTCGCCACCGCGTTCGACCGCGGCTGGG
Organism: Halosimplex rarum; assembly: GCF_047715405.1. Taxonomy (NCBI): domain Archaea; kingdom Methanobacteriati; phylum Methanobacteriota; class Halobacteria; order Halobacteriales; family Haloarculaceae; genus Halosimplex; species Halosimplex rarum. Next base: position 4,445,047 of record NZ_CP180412.1, on the reverse strand, counting down.
ACGTCCACGGGACCGTCCGGTCGCCGCCCGGGGGCGCGCCGGTGGAGTGCTCCCGGCTGGACGTCCGCGACGCCGACCGCGCGGCCGCACTGATCGACGAGCGCGGGCCCGACCTCGTCGTCAACTGCGCCGCGATGACGGACGTCGACGGCTGCGAGGCCGATCCCGAGCGAGCGCACGCGGTCAACGCCGAGGCGCCGGGCGCGCTCGCCGCGGCCTGTGCAGAGCGGGAGATCTCGTTCGTCCACGTCTCGACCGACTACGTGTTCGACGGGCGCGACGAGGCGCCGTACGACGAGTCGGCCGAGACGAACCCGCTCCAGGTGTACGGCGAGTCGAAACTGGCCGGCGAGCGCGCCGTGCGCGACGCCGGCGCCGACTCGCTGGTCGCCCGCCTCTCGTTCGTCTACGGGACCCACGGATTCACGGGCGAACTGACTGGGTTCCCGGCCTGGATCCGCGGGAAGCTCGCCGCGGGCGAGTCGGTCCCGCTGTTCACCGACCAGCACGTCACGCCGAGCCGCGCCGGGCAGGCGGCCGCGACGCTCCTCGACCTCGCCGACCGCGGGGAGTCGGGGACGGTCCACGTCGCCAGTCGCTCGTGTCTGACCCCCTACGAGTTCGGCCGCCTGCTCGCCCACCGCTCGGGCGCGGACCCGGCCCTCGTCGTGGAAGGGGCGATGGACGACGTCGACCGCGAGGCGACGCGACCGCGCCGTACCTGTCTGGACGTGTCGGCCGTCGAAGCGGCTCTTGGCCGCCAGCAGCCGACGACCGACGACGACCTCGCCGCGATCGACGAGGCGCTCACGTCCTGATCGCCGGCCCCCGGGGAGTCAGTCGGTCCCGCTCCCCGTGGGCTCCTGTTCGAGTTCGACGTCGGTCTCGTCCCGCGTCTCCCGGCCGACTCGCGTCTTCATCTCCTCGAGTTCCCGGTCGATCCGCTGCTCGGTCGAGCGGCGTTCGAGTTCGCGGTCGATCTCGTCTCCCTCGGCCAGCACGTCGTCGAGCGCGCCGCTCGCTTCGAGTTCTTCGAGCGCGGACGCCCGGGCTTCCATCTGCTCGGTCCGGTCGGTCGCCCGTTCGATCGCGCGGCTCACGTCCTCCATCTCGCCGCCGACGCCCGTGAACGCCTCCGCGACGCGCGCCGACGCTCGCGCCGCCTCGTGGCGGGCTTTCAGCGTCTCCTTGTGCGTCCGGAACCCCTCGATGCGGCCGCGAAGCGTGACCTGCCGCTCCGTCAGGCGGTCCTGGGTCGCCTGGAGGCGGTCGATCTGTTCCTCGAGGTCGCCCACCTGGTCGACCGTCGCGTGTTTCTTCTCGAGCGCGCGCCGCGCGAGGTCGTCGCGGTCCTGACGGACCGCCTCCCGGACCTGCTCGTCGTGTTTCTCGGCGGCCGCCTGCAGGCGCTCGCGGTGCATCTCCAGCCGCTTCTTCTGGGTAGTGATGCTCGCGATGCCCCGGTTGATCTCCTGGAGTTCGTCGCGCAGTCGCTCGTAGGAGTAGTCGAGTTCCGCTGCCGGGTCCGACGTGCGATTGAGGAGCGCGTTCAGCCACGACTCGATCGTGAACGAGATGCGGCCGAGGAGGCTCACCGGCACCCCTCCAGTTTGAGCCGCCCGTGTACGCGACTGTATCCGTTCGATGGCATAGCGGAGGGATCGAGCCAGAACCGGTTAATACCGCTGCGCGCAAGTGCCGGTCCGGCGTCGAACGCGCCGCGAACGCGTTCAGCCGGTCTGCCGGGGCGCGTCGCCGCCCTCGCTCGCCGATTCGACTGTTCAGCGGCCTGCTCGACCCGTTCGGCTGACTGCTCGGCCTGTTCCGCGGCCCGTTCGACCGTCTGATCGGTGCGTCCGGCGGCGGTCGCGTCCGGAAACCGGTCGGTTCACCGCCGCCTATCGACCCTTTCTGTTTTGGGAGGCGGCGTATGCCCACTGGTCCCATACGTCGACCTGATCACGATGAGCCTTGACCAGTCTACGCCGCCCCTCGACGTCGAGAACGTGAGAGTGTTCGACTACCAGCGGAACGTTATCGTCGAACTCCACGGAGAAACCGCGGAGGGGGAGTTCGACGCGGTATCGTACGTGTTCAGGGACGACTCGGGCGACGCGGGGCTGCGGCCACCCGAGATCGCCGACGCGCACGAAGCGGCCGTATACGAGGCGCTGGACGACGCGGGTTACACGATCACGTAAACGGCTGTGAACGAGATAGACGTGACTCGGCGATATTGTAGCGAACAGAGCGGACCACGGCCGAAAAGCGGCCGTGTGTCGCTCTGAATTGGTCCCCGCTGACGCTTCGGCCCTCCAAGACGAAGCGTCATCTGATACAATGACCTACTGTTAATTAAGCCTGTTGGGCCGCCGCCGTAAATATAGTCTATTTTACACCTCTCTCGGAGTTCGAGGCCGACCGTGATACCGGAGCGGGTCTCGGCTCCCGCCCGACCGGGGGAACCCGCGGCTACAGCCGATACTGCTCCCGGTGAGCCACGAAGTGTTCGCGGTCGCTCTCGGGGAGGTCGGCGAACCGGAGGACCGCCTCGCAGTCCAGTCCGGGGCACTTCATCACGCGGTTCGACTCCAGTTCGTTCGCCGAGACGACCGTCCCGCAGTCCGAGCAGGTGAGGGTGATGACGCGCATGGTCAGAGTTTGATGTCGGAGTTCTCGCCGACGACGAGCCGCTGGCCCTCGGGGAGCAGCCCCTTCGCGCTCGTTATCGAGGCGTCGCTCCCGACGAGGCTGTCGACGATCCGGCCGGAGGCGTCGATGTCCGCGCCGCCGATGATAACGGTGTTCTCGACGTGCGCGTTCGCGACCGTCGAGTCCGCCCCCACCGAGGTGTAGGGCCCGACGTAGGCGCCCTCTCGTACGGTGACGTTCTCCCCGAGCGAGACCGGTCCCCTGACGACCGCGTCGGACTCGACGGTCGCTCCCTCGCGGAGGTCGATCCGACCCGTGGTCTCCGCGCCGTCTTCGACGGTGCCGTCGTCCGCCGGGTCCAGATCCGCGAGGACGAGCCGGTTGGCTTCGAGGATGTCGCCCGGCTTCCCGGTGTCTTTCCACCAGCCGTCGACGACGTGGGAGCTGATCGCCAGCCCGTCGTCGAGCAGCGACTGGATGGCGTCGGTGATCTCCAGCTCCCCGCGCCAGGACGGTTCGAGGTCCTGGATGGCGTCGAAGACCGCCGGCGAGAACACGTAGACGCCGATGAGCGCCAGATCGCTCGGCGGGTCGTCGGGCTTCTCGACCAGCCGACGCACCTCACCCGTCTCGTCCACGTCGGCGATGCCGAACGCCCCGGGGTCGTCGACGTGCTGTAACGCGATCGCCGCGCCGTGGTCGCCCGACTCGAAGTTCTCGACCAGCCGCCCGACCCCCTGGTTCAAGAGGTTGTCGCCGAGGTACATCACGAAGTCGTCGTCGCCGACGAACTCCCGGGCGCAGCCCGCCGCGTGCGCCAGCCCGAGCGGGTTCCCCTGGACGATGTACGTGACGTCGACCCCGTAGGCCGACCCGTCGCCGAGGAACGACTGGATTCCCTCGCGGCCTTTGTGCCCGAGGACGACGCCGATGTCGGTGATCCCGGCCTCCCGCAGGTCCTCGACCGCGTACTCCAGGACCGGCTTGTTCGCGACCGGGATGAGCTGCTTGGGCCCCGTGTGGGTGATCGGCCGGAGCCGCGAGCCCGTCCCGCCCGCGAGGATGAGTCCCTTCATGGTCCGGCGATTGGGCCGCAGACAGTCAGTTAGTCGCCGCTTATCGGCATCCCTGATCTATCCGAGGACCCTCGATCGCGATTAGCGACGAACACGAGACAGGCGTCGACCACGGTGGAGAGATGACCGATCAATCGTCGTCGGCAGTGTATGCACCGCTGCGACGTTTGATTCGGGCGACGATCAGTCGCTGGTCGTCCTCTCGGAAGGCCACGGATAGGCGGAATCCTCCGACACGTATCTTTCTGTAAGGACTGTTCTGAAGCGGTTCTCCGTAGTCGGGCGGATCGCGCCACGGCGAGTCGACGATGTCGTCCAGTTTCTCGACGACGCGGTCCTGTTCCTCGGGGGAAAGCGCGGCGAGATCGTCTTCTGCCTTCGAGGAGAGTTCCCAGACCCAGCCGTCGTCACTCATCCGTCCCGAACCGGTCGCGCGCCTCGTCGGCGCTCATCGTCCGTCCCTCGCGAACGTCCTCCTCTGCTTCGAGGAGCGCGACGAGTTCGTCGCGGTCGAACGTCGGGAACTCGACGGCGTCCCGGAGCGTGTATCGGATGAACTCACTTCGGCTGTTGAAGCCGCGTCCCTGCCACGTGTCGTCGATCTCTTCGAGGAACGACTCGGTGAGCTTGAAGTTCACCGTGACGATGTCGTCGCCGTCACTTCCCGTGGTTGCTTCGGACATACGGGCGTAATACGAGGGTATTACCGATAGTCGTTTCGCCGGCGACCTCACCGCCGGTCTTCGCCGGCGGCTTCACCACCGATCCGTCGGGGAACAGAGCGACCGTCTCGGTCAGTGCGGCATCTCGTCCCAGTCCAGCGGGATCTCGTCGGTGTCCGGAGGGAGCCGCTCCTCGTCGGGGTCGTCGTAGTCGTAGAGGTTCGTCGGGAAGTTGATCAGCGTGGCCCGCTCGTCGCCGACTACCTTGAACCCGTGCCAGCACGCCCCGGGAATGCGGATCATCCGATGGTCGTGCTCGCCGACGACGAACGTGTCCAGTTCCCCCTGCGTGGGCGAGTCCTCGCGGTCGTCGTAGACGCCGACCTTGATGCGCCCGCTAGGGCAGACGAAGTGGTCGACCTGCCCGCGAGTGTGGCGGTGCCAGGCGCGGACGACGCCCGGGTAGCTCAGCGAGTAGTAGCTCATCGCCGGCTCGGGGTCGTACTCCTCCCAGTCCTCCCTGAAGACCTCGACCAGGTGGCCGCGTTCGTCGGCGTTGACCTGTAGCTCCCGCGTCTGGACGCCGTCTATCATACGCGAAGCCACTCGTCCCAGATTCTTAACGTTCGGTGTGGCCGCGGCCGGGGTGCCGCTCGCGACCACTGGTTACTCGACCACGTCGACCTCGTCGTCGACGGCGAGCGTCGCGCCGCGGTCGGCCTCCGGGATCCGGGTGATGACCATCAGCGTGTAGTAGTGGTCGAACGCGTCCCAGTCGGCCCACTCGGGGAACGTCGCCTCGCGCCGCTCGACGAACCGCTCGCGGAACTCCGGGGTCGGCTCGCCGGTGCCGGGGTCCCGCTGCGGGACGACACAGCGTCCGCACGGCGTGATACCCTCGAAGCGGACGCCGTCGACGTCGAACGCCGGTGCACCGTCGCCGACGAACCGGTCCTCCCAGAACGCCGGGACGCCCGATATCTCGACGTTCGCGCGGAGGCGGCGGCGCGCTCCCTCGACGGTCATCTCCTCGAACCACGAGGCGACCGCCTCCAGCGTCGCCGTGCTGACCACCGACGGCCCCATCTCCCGCCGGTCGACGTAGCCCAGCGAGTCATCCCGGTGCAGTTCCAGGTCCGCGTCGAAGAAGTCGCCGAACCACTCGGCGGCGCGCTCGCGCTCGGCGTCGAGGTCGAACTCCCGTTCCTCGCCGTCCGGCGTCTCGACCGCCAGTTCGCCCGACACCGGGTCGAAGTCGGTCGCCAGGTCGTGGACCCGGTCGGTCCGCTTGCCGTTGAGGACCTCCCCGTCCGTGTCGAACAGGGCGTACTCGCGGTCGTGACGGAGCGTCCCGCCCTCCAGAATCTCGGTCGCTTCGAGGTCGATACCGTCCAGCCCCTTCACCGGGAACACCCTGAGTCGTTCGAGACGGGCCATCACACGAACGTCGTCCGCCCACACCAATAGCCATTCGTTCGAACTTATGCGCCGGGAGGGACCGTCGGATCGCTCGGTCGCGTGGGGACCGCCCCGATCGACTGTCTGTCGAGTCTACCGACTGGTCGGCTCATCGACCGATAGTGCCCTGCCGCGTGACCGGTGCGTCGGGGTCGATGCAGAACGCCACGAGCACCGAGTCCTCCCGCGCGGTGACGGCCAGGCCGTCGGAGTCGACGAGTAGCCCGCTCTCGGTCTCGTCGAAGTGGGTCTCGCCGGCCTCGACTGCCCCTTCAAAGACGTAGAAGTACGTATCCCACCCCGAGACCGCGGGGAGGTCGACGCTCGCCCCTTCGTCCAGTCGCGCGTCGTAGCAGTGGACGTCGTTGCGCACGGTGAACGGCGCGTCCGATTCTGCGGGGCCGAAGACGTGGCGCCACTCGTTGTCGACCGGGTCTTCGGTGGGTCCGTGCTGGATGCCCGGGTCGAGGTCGAGGCTGTGCGGTCGAACGAATATCTGGAGCATCCGCAGCGGCGGGTCGTCGGCGAGCGTGCGCTCCTCGTGCCAGAACCCGTTGCCGGCGTTCATCACCAGCAGGTGCTCGGAGTCGGTGACGAGTTCGTTCCCTTCCCGGTCGTCGTGGCGCATCACGCCCGCCGGTACCCACGAGACGATCTCCTCGTTGCGGTGCTGGTGCATCGCGATGAGCGTGTCCGGGTCCATGAACGACTCGACGACCGTCGATAGCGGGCCGTAACCGTGGTCGTCGTGGTTCGGGTGGTTCCGACCGGGGAAGTTGAAGCGGATCCGGAACTTGCCCTGGTCCTGGGTGACGTCGCTACGCGGCGCCTTGTGGAGTTTCGGCGTGGATTCGGGTTCCATGCGATCAGTTGCCCGAGCTAGCGGCTCTGTACACAAAAGCGACGCGTGCTACGGGACACGTCTGCAGATTCTCGGAGACCGCGATCCGGGACCGGATTCCGGTGGCCCTCTCTGCCGGTTTGCCAGCACCGATACGTCGCCGCCAGCGGGACCGCGGCGATATCGTTGCGACAGTCACGGTGTAGCCGCTGGCCTGCCGACCGAACCCCCATCTCCGAAGTTCGGCTGCGCGTCTCTACGGCCAAATAATAACGATTTTCATACTATTATAGTATATTTATACTACTGACGTACTGAGGTGACAGAATCCGAATTCGCGGTTCGATCAGATGAGTTGTCGAGATCTCTTAGAACCGTTACGCCCCGAAGACGCGGGGAAAAGACGATCTGTCGGTACATATCAGATAGTCAGCCATCCGAGTCAGAAATTAGATTGTAGTTCAGATTTTACTTTTATGTCGAGGATATAAGTCCACTCGGCCGATTGCGCGCAAATATGTGGTATGTTTCGAAGCAAAATACGATCATATCTGCACCACTGAAGTATGTGTCGGAGAAGAGAGCATAGTTAGATATAGTATCTGATAAAAATCGGTTAGTCCATAATATATTGAAATTCTCGCCTCGGAAGTAGCGAGGTGGCGACTCGACACACGCCCATCGGGCAATCCTCGTGAGATGGGTGCGCGACGCGCATTCGCTCTGGGAGAGCGTCCCCGACAGCGCCGGACGGAGGTATCGCCGAGACCGCGGGCAACCGGTTCGCCCGTGGGACTCCGACTGGGGTGATACCTTCGGGGACCGGATCCGATTCACGTTGCAAAGTGGCGTGCCGGTTTGAGTCGCGGGAAACGGCGGAGAGAACGATCAGGAGAACTTGGTGTTGATCTCGACGATGTTCGCGGTGTACTGGACGAGATCGGAGAGTTCGCCGTGGATCCGGTCGGTAGTGAACCTGACCGAGGGACCGGTGAGACTCACCGCGCCGAGGACCTGACCGTCGCTTTTGACCGGCGCCGCGATACAGCGGATCCCCTCGACGTTCTCCTCGTCGTCGAGCCCGTACCCCTGTTCACGGGTCCGGTCCAGTTCCTCGAGGAGTTCGCCGGGGCCGGAGATCGTGTTCGGCGTTCGACGTTCGTACTCGCACGAGTAGACGATCTCCTCGACTCGGTCGTCCGGGAGATACGCGAGGATCGATTTCCCCAGCGCGGTCGAGTGAATCGGTTGCTTGGTCCCGATCTCCGACGCGCTCTTGATGCCGTTCTCGCCGCTGGTCTTGTACAGATACGACACCTGCCCGTGCTCTTCGATCCCGAACTGTGCGGTCTCGCCGCTTTCCGCGGCCAGGGCGTCGACCTCGTCCCGGATAACGTCGTAGTTCCCGACGTGGTCTCTGACCCCTCTCGCCATGTCGAGGATGCGGAGGCTCAGCCGGTAGTCGTAGCCCTCCCTGACGACCATTCGCTGTTTCTCGAGCGTCTGCAGGTGGCTGTGGATCGTGCTTCGAGAGTAGTCGAGCGCCCCGTCCAGCTCGGTCACGTTCGACTTCCCGCGCTCCTGCAGGACGTCCAGAATCTCGAACGCGATCCCGACCGACCGCACGGTTCGACCCCTTCCGTCCTCTGACGCCTTCGCCATGTCTGTCAATGCCTCACTACCAGACCTTAATGATTTTCCCGCCCCGAATAGAGGGGCGCCGTGCGCCGAACGACCGATCTCGCTGTCGCCCAGCGGCCCATTCCCGGCGGCCCGTGTCCGGAACCGAACGGAGCACGCGTCGGTAGTTCCGCTGTCGGGAACAGAAATCGTGCGGTTCGCTACAGCGGAACAGTTGAGGCAACACTTGCTGCGAAATCGCGGGCGGTTCTCGAACTGGTAGTTCGTGGCCGTTTTCTGGCCCCGTCCGTGGGTATTGTTACCAATGTCCGGGTCGGCGTGGCGATCAGGTGCGAATTGAATTACAGCCATAACATTGGAAGCCTCATTCGACGTGGGAGTCCCCATACTGTCGCGAGAGGCGAACGGCGATAACACGGCCGAACGAGCGGGAGGGCGCGGAAATCTCAACGCGAACCCGGGGGGTACCGCTCGAAAGTTCGTTCGTGACAGGGGACAGTACCAGTTGGTGCGACGCGGCGGGTCGGTAGTCGGCCGAACGGCGACGGGGTGAGCGTTCGGTGGGCAACCGTGTACCGTCTCCCGGTGGCACCGCTCGACGGTTCATTCTCGCAAGCCCGCGAAGAGTCGGTCACGTGCCGCCTTCGGTGTCTCCTGCCGAATCCCGGAACCGGCGGCGAGCGACAGGACGCCGCCGATTACGTACAGAAAGTTCGATACGGTCGGGGATTCGGCGCGGTACCGGGCTCGACGGACACTGGGCCGATCGGTTCGATCCGCTGCCCAGATCGAGGAGACCCGACCGCCGAGGCGCCAGGGGCCGGATGCGCCCTCTCACGTGGGGTTCCCGAACGTGCCCTCGATCCGGTCGTAGTGCCGTTCGACGCGTTCTCGGCCACGCGAATCGAGGTCGACCAGCGGTTCGCGAACGGAGCCGCCCTCGAACCCGGCCAGGTCCATCCCGTACTTGACGACCGGGACGTTGTTCCCCCCGTCGATGGCGCTTCCCTCGCCCGGTCTGTCGCGGAGGTCTTCGAGCGGCCGGAGCGACCGCTGGATCCTTCGGGCGCGCTCCCAGTGTTCGTTTTCGATAGCGTCGTACAGGGCGAGGGTCGTCCGGGGCAGGAAGTTACCGAGTCCGGTCGTGTAGCCGGACGCGCCCTCGACGGCGAACGCGAGCGCGTACCGCTCGGCGATCCCGTTGACCCACGTGACCTCCCCGTCGGCGTCCTGGACGGTCTGGGCGAACTCCTTCACGTCGTCGACCCCGAACTTCACTGCTACCACCTCCTCGCGTTCGCTGACGTCGACGATCACTCCCCGCGGCAGGTCGTGGCCGCGTTTGTAGAGGACCACCCCGAGGTCGGTCTCGTCACAGATGCGGTGGTAGTAGGTTTTCAGTCCCTCTTCGTGGACGTACGTGTGGTCCGGGTGCATCACCATGATCGCGTCGGCCCCGACGGCTTCGTACCTCGACGCCAGGCGGGAGACCTCCGGGACGTTGCCGACCACACCGCCGGCGACGGTCGCTTCCGGACCGGTCGCTTCGACGTGTGTCTCGACGACCGCGGTCCGCTCCTCATCCGTGAGCGCGTAGTACTCCCCCGTGTTCCCGCAGGGGATGAACAGGCGCGCGCCGCGGTCGTAGAGCCGTTCGACGTTGTCCGCGAGCGCGGCGGTGTCGACTTCGGACCTGTCGTCGGTGAACGGGACGGCGGTCGTGAACGCGACGGTCTCGAAATTCCGGCGAAGTCGCTGTGGCTGCATATGAGGTGCAATTACACCGACACTATTAAGTTTACTTCCGTGTTCACCGGGACGGGCACTCGCGGCTCTCGGGCGCGGGCGTCACAGGGAACCGGTCAGTGCATCGGCGTATCGCCGAGGTAACCGCAGCGCCAGAAGACGAGCCCGATGACCACCAGGAGGACGGCGATGAGCCCGAAGTCCATGAGGAGGACGTAGTAGTTGGCGGACCCCGGCTCGATGGCGGTCGCGGCCATCACGGCGATGACGAGGTGGACCAGCGTAAGCGCCAGCAGGCTTATCCAGAGGAACTGTCGGCGACAGATCCAGTCCATAAACGCTGATCTCGTCGTGTCTTCTGCCATTGCTCGCAAAAGCGGCCGCGGGCCAATAATGGTTCGGGACACCGGCGGTAACGGGCCTGCGGGCACGTTCTCTCGTCACCGCGCCCCGACTCACCGGTTCCGGTGGTCGGAACGAACGTCTTCGCTCGCGACGCGTGACGAGCGCCCGCCGCCGCTCCCGGGTGCCGAGAGTCGCCACAGCGGCCAATAGATAACTACATTTACAATAGTTATATATGCCAGAAGTGAAAATTGGAGAAATGGATTCACTATGATGGAATCAGAGAGTAGCGAGGAATCCGACGAGTGGGTAAGCGACGGCGAGTGGGCAGATCTCCCGGAGACAACGCGGCGGCGGTTGCTCAAGCAGTCACTGGGTGGGGCCGCGGCCGCCGGGCTCGCGGGCATCGCCGGCTGTCAGGGCGACGGTGAAGACGGAGAAGGCACGGTCACGCCGCTGGGCAACGAGGGCGACGGAGGCGACGGCGGCGACGGCGGCGACGGCGGCGACGGAGGCGACGGTGGTGACGGCGGCGACGGCGGCGACGAGGCGACCGATACGGCCGGTGGGCAATACGTCGACGGCACGTTAGACCACATCATCGGGATCGCGCCGGACAACGCCCGTTTCAATCCGTACGGGAGTTCCGCGAACTGGTCGTTCCGGTGGTACTGGGGCATGTTCGACCAGTGGGCCGTCCACGACAAGTACGACAACGCGACGAAGGGGATGATCCTCGAGGACTGGGAGTACCAGGACGACGGGACGACCGTCTTCACCATCCGCGACTCGTACACGTGGCACGACGGCTCGGATCTGACGGCCGAGGACGCGGTCACCCAGCTCAAACTGGGGCAGCTGATGAACACGGTCAACAAGGGGTACGGCGCGCAGCCGCTGTACGAGAACGTCCAGCAGACCGGTGACTACGAGCTCCAGTTCGACCTGACGAATGCCGACATCAGCCGGGAGATATTCGAGTTCGGTCACCTCAAGCGCCGCGGCTGGGTCTGGGCCCACCGCGACATCTGGGGCGAGTTCGCCGAACGCTTCACCGACGCGTCCAGCAGCAGCGAGCGCGACGAGGTCCGCTCGGACCTCACGGGGACCGTCAAGCGGCCGCCCTGGGACAACGAACAGGTCCCGGGCAACTCCCTCTGGGAGATGACCGAGGGCGACTCGAACACCGCTCTCATGGAGGCCCACGACGACTACTGGAGCCCGTTCAGCGAGCACGGATGGGCCGACGGCGAGATCACCGGCGACATGATCGACTACGACCTGCGGTGGCGCCGCTATCCCAACCAGCAGCAGCGCACCCAGGCGATGCAGGAGGAGATCATCGACGTGAGTTACCCGCCGAACTCCGAGTCCGCCCGCGAGGACATCCGCGAACTCGGCTGGCGGCCGGCGAAGGACCTCACCGAGAATCAGATCGTCCCGACGATGCGGGCCGGAGGGAACGGCCTGTTCTTCAACTGCCAGTCGGACACGCTCACCGGCGACCGCCGGGTCCGACAGGCGATCATGCACGTCGTGCCGCGCCAGCAGATGATGTCGTGGCACACCGACTACGGGAACTACTGGATCCACGACCGCTACGTCACCGGTCTCGGTCAGGACAAGGAGGTCCCGTGGTTCGGCGGCCAGGAGAACTGGCCGAACGAGACGCTCCAGTCGTTCGAACACTACGCGGCGTCGGAGTCCGACGTCGACACCGACCGCGCGACCCAGCTACTCCAGGACGCCGGGTTCTCGAAGAGCGGCGGTCGCTGGAAGGACCCCGACGGGAACAACGTCACGCTCCGGCTGTACACGGCGACCTCCGACGAGGAGCCCATGGCGCTGCGCTACTCCCAGATCGCCAAGGAGTACCTGGACAGCTTCGGTCTCAACACGGAGGTCACCGCGCAGGAGTCGACGATCCGCGCCGGGGAGACCCTCGACTCGGGCGACTGGGAGATCATGTTCGACGCGTGGGGCGGGGCCAAGAGCGCCCCGCCGACGCTCGACTGGAACACCACGTTCCAGATGACGCAGACGCTCGGCGGCGAGGACGTTCCCAACGCCGACGCCTGGGCGCTCGAACCCGAGGTCGAAGTCCCGTACCCGGTGGGCGACCCCGAGGGCGACCTGCAGACGGTCAACATCAACGACAAGCGACGACAGCTCCGGCGGCAGATGTCCGACGAGGAGCGCCAGGAGCGCGTCAACGAACTCGCCTGGATCTTCAACCAGACGGTCCCGTGGTTCACCGTCAACGAAGAGGGCGGTTCCGGCGGCTACTGGGTCAACAAGTCCCGCTGGCGGACCTACCCGCCCCAGGGACAGGAGAACCCGGCCTTCCGCTACGAGATCATCGAGATTGGCCAGTACTCCTACGCCCACTACATGGGGAAGATGGGCAACGAGTGGTTCGGCCCAGTCCCCCAGAGCGAGGCCGACCAGTGGCCCCAGGGTTGATACGCTGAATCGCGGATCGAGCACCCGACAGTCTCGTCGACCACCACCTCACTCCCGTTTCTCCGGTCACGCCGGTCGCCGCCAGCACCGCGCTTCCCTAATCAACGATCGTTATCCCCGCAACCGTTAAGTGTATGTGCTAGCATCTTCCCGGTATGCCGGAGAAGAATTACTATCTCCGACGAATAGCCCAGTCGATCATCACCGTCTGGGCGGCGATAACCTTCTCGTTCGTCGTGGTACGGTTGATCCCGGGCGGCCCGGCCGACTACATCGCGTCGCAGATACGCCAGCGGTCGGGCGGGCAGGTGTCCTACCAGCAGCTCAACCGGATGGTCGAACTGTACACGAACGTCAACCCCGACAAGCCGATGTGGCAGGCGTACATCGACTACATGACGTCTATCCTCCAGGGCGACTTCGGCCGGTCGATCTTCTACGCGGAGCCGGTCTGGGACGTGCTCGGACCGGCGATCCCCTGGACGATGTTCATCTCGCTGTTCTCTCTCGTGATCGGCACGATGATGGTGTTCCTCATCGGGGGGTTCCTCGCCGTCCACGAGGGCGACAAGTGGGACGTCGCCGGGAGCTACTTCGTGATCTTCACCGACTCCGTCCCGTACTACATCGTCGCGCTGATACTGCTGTTCGTGTTCGGGTTCGGGACGGAATTCTTCCCGAGCGGGGGCCGGTACAATCACGACCTGACCCCCGGGTTCAACGCCGCGTTCATGGCCAGCGTGCTCAGACACGCCGCGCTCCCGATCATGTCGTTCGCGGTCACGGCCTGGGGCGGTCTCGAGTTCCGCGCCCACTGCACCCGCATCATCGGCGAGGACTACGTCGACGTCGCGGAACTCAGGGGGCTCCCGAAGTCGCGGATACAGCTCCGGTACATCGGCTGGAACTCGACGCTCCCGATGTACACCGGGCTGATGGCCGGGCTCGCCACTATCTTCGGCGGGTCGATCATCATGGAACAGATCTTCCGCTACCGCGGGATGGGCTTTTACTTCTACGAGGCGACGCTGTCCCGCGACTACGTCACGGTCATGGCGGCGGTCATCCTCTTCACCGTCGTCACGGTCATCGGGCTGCTCATCGCGGACCTGACCTACGGGTTCATCGACCCCCGCGCTGGTCACACCGATCGCAGGTCGTACTCCCGGTCGTTCCGTGAGTCGCTGCGCCAGTTCGTCCGCAACCTGCGCTCGGACGACGAGGCCCGGGCCGACGACGCGGCACTCGAGAACCGTCTCGATCGAGACCGCCCCCGAACGGACGACTCCGCGCTGAACTTCGAGGTCTCCGAGACGGAGTACACCTGGAAACAACACACCCGCGAGCGGGTCGACAAGAGCCTCCTGACGCCGTTCCGGATCCTCTGGACGTCGCCGCGCGCCCGCGTCGGGGGTATCATCCTCGCCGTCTTCGCGTTCCTCGGGATCTTCGGCCCCTACATCGTCCCGGAACCGCGGCCGATGCAGGCGGAACCGATACTCGGGATGTGGGAGAACATGCGCTACCCGCTCGGGACCGACGACATCGGTCGCGACCTGCTGGCGATGAACATCTACGCGACCCGACCGATGCTCGTCATGATGGGGACGGGCGCGCTGGTGACGCTCGGGCTCGCGATCTTGCTCGGCGTCGGGGGCGGGTACCTCGGCGGCCTCTTCGACAAGATCGCGATGACGCTCACGGACATCATGATGAACATCCCCGGGCTCGCCCTGGTGATCGTGCTGGCGGTGATCATCGAGCCGAAGAGCCCGGTGTTCGTCGGCGCAATCCTCGCGATCGACAACTGGCCACGGTTGGCCCGCCAGCTCCGGTCGCAGGTGCTGACGATCCGGGGGGAATCCCACGTCGAGGCGTCGCGCGTCCTCGGCCTACCGACCCGGAGCATCCTCTCGAAGAACATCATGTCGCGGCTCATGCCCCTGCTGATGATGGGGTCGGCCGGCGCGATGCGCGGCGTCCTGATGGAGTCCGTCGGGCTGTACTTCATCGGCGTGTTGCCGTTCACGAACCAGAACTGGGGCGTCATCCTCAACGTCGCGCGAAACGGCGGCGCGCTGGCCGGCGCCGACCGATTCCACTGGATCCTCGCGCCCATGCTGTTCATCGCCACGATGACCTACGGGCTCCAGCTGTTCGCCCAGGGGACCGACCGCCTGTTCAACCCCCGCCTGCGGGCCCGCCACGCGAAGACGGTCTCGAGCGAGGAACTGGAATCTGACGAGGGCGCGCCGCCGGCTACCCCGGCCGACGACTGACGACCCCCCACGCTTTCGTCCGACCGGCCGACGACTTCTCCCGCAGCGCGGTTCCGACGGACCCGCTTCTCGACAGATATATTATAATAACTGTTAACACAGCATGTATCGAACGTTCGTGATGGACCGATGCAAGTCGAGAAAGAAGGCAGTACGACCCGGTATCTGATCGGACTGATCGCGATCGTCCTCCTCCTGTTAGGCACCTATTACGTGTTCACGGTGGCCTTCTGACCGTGACGGTCGGTGTCGGGCGCCGTGAGCCGGACCGGCCGCTCGGACGGACGAGGACGGAGAAACGACGGCGCGGCCCGGCGACACCGATCGCGCCGAGGTTACAGTTTCCGGTACAACAGGATTAGCCCGCGGGAGACGAGTGCGACGAGCACGAGCAGGATCCCGATGATACCCAGGATACCGGCCCAGACTCCGGTGTTCAGCGCTGCCCCCACGGTGACTATCACCAGCCCGATCACGAGGAGCGTCGAGGACACCGCGCCCCCGAGAATGGGCCAGTGTCGCCGTATCGAACGCGTGACTGTGTTCGCCTGTGCCATGTCATTGCATGCATTCGGATCCCCCTTATATCTGCGGGTGGACGGGGGGCCAGCGGCGTCGATCACGGACAACTGTTAAGTATGTGGGTGAGGTCATCTCTACCAGACATGTGCGTCGGAGTATCACTCTCGGAAGTGGTCGGCACTGGGAGCGCCGAGCGGCCAGGAGACGACGACTCCGGGAGGGACGATGGCATCGCAAAACGCTGACCGGTCCGGCGTCGACGCGACCCGGGCACACGGGAACGTCCTCGAGATCCGGAACGCGAGCGTCGGGTTCGCGATGGGACGCGGGACGTCGAAGGTGCTCGACGACGTCTCGATCGACGTCCACCGCGGCGAGGTGATCGGGATCGTCGGCGAGTCGGGTTCGGGCAAGTCGATGCTCGCCGACTCGGTCCTCGACGCGATCGACCCGCCTGGGCAGTTGACGGGCGAGATCACGTACTACCCGCCGGACGGCGGCGAACCCATCGTCACCAACGAACTGGACGAGGAGGAGATGCGGCAGTTCCGGTGGGAGCACATCTCGATGGTCGTCCAGGGAGCGATGGACTCGTTCAACCCGACGCTCTCGCTGCAGAGCCATTTCGAGGAGACGCTGGAAGCCCACGACCACGACGTCGACGAGGGCATGGCCCGGGCGCGCAGCCTCCTCGAGGACGTCCACCTGGACCCGGAGCGGATCCTGAACGCCTATCCCCACGAGCTGTCGGGCGGGATGAAACAGCGGGCGCTCATCGCCCTCTCGCTCGTCCTCGACCCCGAGGTGCTCATCATGGACGAGCCGACGGCCGCGCTCGACCTGCTCATGCAGCAGTCGATCCTGAAGCTCCTGTCCGACCTCAAGGAGAAGTACAACCTGACGATCATGATGGTCACCCACGACCTGAGTCACGTCGCCCGCATCGCGGACCGGCTGGCGGTCATGTACGCCTTCGACGTCCTCGAGATCGGCCCGACCGAGGACATCGTCGACGACCCGGCGCATCCGTACACACGCGGGCTGCTCAACTCGATCCCGGACGTGCACGCCCCCCTCGAGAGCATGGAGTCGATCGTCGGGACGAGCCCCGACCCGCTGAACGTCCCGGAGGGGTGCTCGTATCACCCCCGCTGTGAGATATCCAAGGAGGAGTGCACGCTCGAGAACCCGCCGCTGGAACGCGTCACCGACGAGCACAGGGCCGCCTGCTTCTACTGGGAAGAGTCGCGTGAAACGATCCCCCTCAAGAAATCACAGCAATGAGTTCACAACCGCTCCTCGAAGTCGAAGACCTCGACGTCCACTTCGGTACCGAACAGGGACTGCTCGGCCGCTTTTTCGGCGACGACTCGGTCGTCCGCGCGGTGGACGACGTCTCCCTGGAGATCGGGGAAGACGACGTCGTCGCGCTCGTCGGCGAGTCCGGCTGCGGGAAGACGACGCTCGGGAAGGCGATGATCGGACTGCAGGAACCGACGAACGGGTCAGTCCGCTACCGCGGGCAGGACATCTGGGAAGCCAGGACCGAGGAGAGCGAGATCCCCTACTCGAAGATCCGCCGCTCCCTCCAGATGATCCACCAGGACGCCGGGAACTCGCTCGACCCCAACCGGACGGTCTTCGAGAACCTGAGCCCGGCGCTGAAGAAGTGGCGGCCGGAGCTCAACCTGGTCGAACGGCGCGAACTCGTCCAGACGATGCTCGAGACCGTCGGGCTGACGCCGGCCAGCGACTACGCGTCGCGGTACCCGCACCAGCTCTCGGGCGGCGAGGCCCAGCGGACCGTCGTCGTCCGTGCAATGTTGCTGGAGCCGGACCTGATCCTCGCCGACGAGGCCGTCAGCGCGCTCGACGTCTCGCTCCGCGTGAACATGATGAACCTCCTCCTGGACCTGCAGGACATGTTCGGCACGTCGTTCGTGTTCATCTCGCACAACAT
This sequence comes from Halosimplex rarum, assembly GCF_047715405.1. Taxonomy (NCBI): domain Archaea; kingdom Methanobacteriati; phylum Methanobacteriota; class Halobacteria; order Halobacteriales; family Haloarculaceae; genus Halosimplex; species Halosimplex rarum. The sequence goes on along the minus strand of NZ_CP180412.1, from coordinate 4,427,402 downwards.
GTCCAACGCGCGTTACCTGGCCGGCAAGGCGGACGGCCGGATCGCGGTGATGTACCTCGGTCGGATCGTCGAGATCGGTCCGCCCGACGAGATCATCCAGAACCCCCAGCACCCCTACACCAAGAGCCTCATCTGGGCGACCTCCGGGCTCTCGGAGATCGACGAGCCCATCGAGAGCCCGCCGATCCGCGAGATCGACGTCCCGGACCCCGAGGACCCGCCCTCGGGCTGCCGGTTCCACACGCGCTGTCCGGAGGCGCGCGAGGCCTGCACGGAGGAGAGCCCCGAGTTGACGCAGGTGGGCGAGACGGCCCGACACGAGGCGGCCTGTTACTACGCGCGCGACGACCAGGAGTACTGGAACAGCGACCCGCTTCCGGGCCTCGAGAGCGAGGGCGGGAGCGAGAGCGAGAGCGATCCGCGCTCGGCCGGCGCGGACTGACACCCGCATCGAGGAATTCTTCTCCGACAGCCCAAATCTATTAGTTATCGTATCACAAGCGTCTGTAGATGCACCAGTTACGACGCGACGACCAGTCGAGCGTACAGGTGAAGATCGGCTACGTCGGCGGCGGGAGCCGGTCGTGGGCGACGACGCTGATGAACGACCTCGCCCAGACGACGGACCTCGCGGGCGAAGTCGCGCTCTACGACGTCGACCGGGAGAGCGCGCGGACGAACGCCGAACTGGGCGAGTGGATCCAGGGCCACGACGAGGCGGTCGGCGACTGGGAGTACACGGTCGCCGAGACGCTCTCGGAGGCGCTCGCCGGCGCCGACTTCGTCATCCTGTCGACCCAGGACCCGCCGGGGGAGACGATGGTGAACGACCTCGAACTCCCCGCGGAGTACGGCATCTACCAGACCGTGGGCGACACGGTCGGGCCCGGCGGGACGCTCAGGGCGATGCGGTCGGTCCCGCAGTACCGGGAGATCGCCGCGGCGGTCCGCGAGCAGTGCCCCGACGCCTGGGTCATCAACTACACTAACCCGATGACGGTCTGCACGCGGACGCTCTACGCGGAGTACCCCGACATCAACGCCGTCGGGCTCTGCCACGAGGTGTTCAAGGTCCAGGAGCTGTTCGCCGACCTCGTCGAGGAGTACCTCGACGCCGACGACGTGGCCCGCGAAGAGATCAGCGTGAACGTGAAGGGCATCAACCACTTCACCTGGGTCGACGACGCCCACTGGGGCGACCGGAACGTCTACGACCTCGTCGACAGGTGGATGGCGGACCGCGAGCCGGTCCCCCGCTTCGAACCCGGCGACCTGGACGACGAGTCGTTCTTCGTGAACCACCGCGACGTCACGCAGGACCTCTACGAGCAGTTCGGCATCCTGCCCGCCGCGGGCGACCGTCACCTCGTCGAGTTCGTCCCCTGGTACCTCGACGTCGACTCCGGCGAGGATGTCCAGCGATGGGGGATCCGTCAGACCCCGAGCGAGTACCGGGTCGACCACTGGCCGGAGGGCGAGGACGAACGCCGCGCCCTGCTGGAGGGCGACGAGCCCTTCGAGTTCACCGAGTCGGGCGAGGAGGCCGTCGACTGGATGCGCGCGCTCCTGGGGATGGAACCGCTGAAGACCCACGCCAACTACCCGAACCGCGGCCAGTGCCCGGACCTGCCGGACGGCGCCGTCGTCGAGACGAACGTGCTGGTCGACGGCGACGGCGTCACGCCGCTGACCGCGGGCGAACTGCCGGACCAGCTGCACGACGTCGTCCTGACGCACGTGAAGAACCAGGAGACGCTCGTCGAGGCCGGACTCGCTGGCGACGTCGACCGCGCGTACCGGGCGTTCCTCACCGACCCGCTCGTCCGGGTCGGCACCGAGGAGGCCCGCGAACTGTTCTCCCGCCTCGTCGACGCTGAACGCGACTATCTCGACGACTGGGACCTCTCGTCGCCCGTGCTGGACCACGAGGAGTCGGCGATAGCCGCCGACGACTGACGAGCGGTTGTCCGCCTTCCTCGGCCGAAGCTGACGACCGCTGACGGTAACGCGGAATTCCGTCCTCAGAACTCCAGTTCGGAGTCGTAGTCGGCGGCCGCGGCCGCGGTCGGTTCCTCCGGGTCGACGCGGACGTCGATCAGCTCCGGGCCGTCACTGCGTCCGAGCGCCTCCGAGACGGCCGATCGGACGCCATCGAGCGTCCGAACGGTGGTCCCGCGGCAGTCGAATCCCTCCGCGATTGCCGCGAAGTCCGGAGACTTCCAGCTGAATCGGTGGCCGTCCGCGTAGCGGTCGATGTCGGGCGACTTGCTGATGACGCCGTAGTCGGCGTTGTTCAGGACGACCGTGACGACGTCCAGGTCTTCCGCCGCAGCCGTGTGCAGTTCCTGCAGGCACATCATGAGGCTCCCGTCGCCGGTCAGGGCGACGACGGGTCGGTCCGGCGCGGCCAGTTTCGCGCCGAGCGCGGCCGGGAGGCCGACGCCCATCCCCGCCCACGACCCGGCCGTGACGTAGGTCCCCGGTTCGTAGCTCTCGAAGGTCTGTTTCGCCCAGAGTCTGAACCCGCCGATGTCGGTCGCGACGACCGCCTCCCGCGGCAGGGCCTCTCGGAGCGTCCGTAACACGCCGGCAGTCGCGACGGGCGGCTCGTCGGCGAACAGCCCGCGGTCGTCGAGTTGCGCTTCGTACTCCGCGCGGACGCGCTCGGCGACGGCCGCCCCGTCCCACATCGATTCGGGCCGCGCCGCGTCGCCGAGCGCGTCCCGGATCTCCTCGACCGCCTCGGCGACGCTCGCCGCGATGGCGACGTCGGCGTCGTAGGCGACGTCGATCCGGCTCGTGTCCCGCGTGACGTGGACGAGCGTCTCTCCCATCGGGAGCGACCAGTCGGCCGTCGTGACGCCGTCGAAGCGCGTCCCGAGGGCGAGGACGACGTCGGCGGCCGCGAGCGCCCGTTTCCCTCCCGCCGGGAGGTGGCTCCCCGTGACGCCGAGCCAGCGGGGGTCGTCCTCGGGGAAGAGCCCTTTCGCCTTGTAGGAGGTGACGACCGGCGCGTCCAGCCGTTCGACGAGCGCCTGGATCGCCGACGGATCGCCGGCCCGACTGGCGCCGAGTCCGAGGTAAACGACCGGTCGCTCCGCGCCGGCGAGCGCCGCCGCCGCGGTGCGGTACTCGGCGTCACCGTCGAACGCGCTCGTGGACGGCGTATCGACGATCCGCGGCGAGCTGAACTCGGCGTCGAGGAGCGGGCGAGCGACGCCCAGCCGGACCGGTCCCCGCGGTGGAGACAGGGCCGACTCGATCGCCGACCGGACTTTCCGGTGGAACTCGGTCGGTCGATCCACCGAGACGTTCTCCTTGACGACGTTGTCGTAGGTGTCCGGTTCGATCTCGTGGATGGGGGCCTTGCCGCGGTCGTCGGGGTCGGGGGTCGCGGCGACGTGGATCAGCGGCACGCGGTCGTCGAGGGCGTTTTTCAGTCCGTGCATCGCGTTCGTGTCGCCCGGGCCGGGGACGGTCAGCGTCGCGGCGACGCCGCCGCCGGCCTCGTAGTACCCCCACGCGACGTGCGGAATCGCGGTCTCGTGGCGAGCCATCACGTACCGGATCTCGTCTCGGGCCTCGACGGTCCGGTCGAGCGGGAGCGTCTGCGTCCCGGGCAGGCCGACCAGGAGGCCGACACCCGCGTCGACCAGTGCCTCGTAGAGCTGGACGCTGCCTGAACGGGCCGACGACCCATCGGCGGTGGGAATCATCTATCGGCTCTGGATTACGTCGACACCGGCAAATAACTACTCCTCGCCGGCGCCGCCGCGCGACTCCGGCGTCGCATATCGTCCCGGCGTTCCGGGTGTCCCGGCGTCGCAGGTCGCCCCGGCGTTCCGGGGCGTCCCCACCGTGCGACCCGGGGAGAGGCGCGCTGTCGCACCAGCGTTTATGGCCCCTGGAACCACATCCGAACACATGGAGATCACGGACATCGAGACGAGAGTCCTCCGTCGCGACCTCGACGAGCGCTTCGCCAACGCCCAGAAGTGGATCGACAGCCGCGAGTACTGTCTCGTCAGGGTCGAGACGGCCGAGGGCGTCGTCGGCTGGGGGGAGTGCTGGGGGCCGGCGGCCGGCAACCGGGAGATAATCGACGAGTACGTCGCGCCGCGGGTGGTCGGTCGGCGCGTCGACGACGTCGAGCAGATCCACGACGACCTGGTGTTCGAACTCCGGTCGTCGTATCACTCGTACGTCCCGGCCAGCGTCGTCAGCGGCGTCGACATCGCGCTCTGGGACGCCTACGGGAAGTCCGTCGGGCGCTCGGTCTCCCGGCTGCTGGGCGGCCGGCGCCGCGACGAGGTCAGGGCCTACGCGACGGGCCACTTCTTCCGCGACGTCGACGACCTCTCCGAACTCAAACGGATCGTCGCCGAAGAGGCGCAAGGCCACGTCGACGCTGGATTCACGGCGCTCAAGCAGAAGATCGGCCTCGCCCGTCACTTCCCGTGGGGGCCCGACGAGGACCTCGAACTGGTCGCGGCCGTCCGCGAGGCCGTCGGCGACGACGTGGAGCTGATGGTCGATGCCAATCACGCCTACGACCTGGCCGACGCGAGACGCGTCGCGCGCGGGCTCGAGTCGTACGACGTCCGCTTCTTCGAGGAACCGGTCCGGCCGGCGGTCGACTACTACGCCGACCTCGCAGACGGCGTCGACGTGGCGCTCGCCGGCGGCGAGTGCTGGGCGTTCCAGCACGAGTTCGAGCGCGTGACCCGCGAGACGGGCGTCGAGTACCTCCAGCCCGACGTGACCAGCGCCGGCGGGATCACCTCGACCCGGCGCGTCGCCACGCTGGCCGACAGCGCGAACGTCCAGTGCGTCCCCCACGTGTTCGGCAGCGCGGTCGCGCTCGCGGCCAGCCTGCAGGTCATCGCCGCCACGCCGGGCGACCCCATGCTGGAGTTCGACCGCACGCCGAACCCGATCCGCGAGGACCTCGCCGCCGACCCGATCACCAACGACGGCGACGCGGTCCAGATCCGCGACCAGCCCGGCATCGGGATCGAGATCGACGAGGAGGTGCTGGAGCGATTCGCGGTCTGAGGGGGTAACCGGCCGACGTCGCTCGCACCTCAGCGGAACGATTCGATCGGACCGCGCCCGAAAACGGGGGTCGCAGCAGTTCCGTGAGACTCTTCTCGGAGAACGGAGACGGAGGTGGTGTGAAGACGTACACCATCGCCCGCGCCGACGCCGACGTGCCGCTGACCGGCGACGTCGACGGACCGTGGACGGCCGCCGACGTCGCCAGCATCGACGAGTTCAACTGGTACGAGTCTGGCCCGCAACCCGAGACGTCGGTCCGGGGGCTGTACGACGACACCTCCCTCTACCTCCAGTTTCTGGTCGCGGACGACGAGATAACCTCGCGGACGACGGAGCTGAACGGGCCGACCTACGAGGACAGCTGCGTCGAGTTCTTCGCGACGCCGGACCCGGGCAGCAACGCCCGCTACCTGAACTTCGAGGCGAACCCCTGCGGCGTGTTCAAGATGGCGTGGATGGAGCCCGGCTGGTCCGTCCGGGGGATCGGCCGTGACCTCGTCTCGCCCGAACTCGCCGAGGCGATCACGGTCGCGACCTCCGAGCCCGGTCCGACCCGCGAGCCGTCCGCGGACGACGAGTCGTGGTGGCTGGCCGTCCGGTTCCCGTTCGAGGCGCTGTCGGCGTTTACGGGGCTCGATCTGGCGCCCGAGAGCGGCGACCGCTGGCGCGCGAACTTCCATCGGACCGGCGTGGCCTCGCGCTCCCAGGAGGCGAGCTGGAACCCGATCGGCACCGAGGAGAAGCAGTTCCACTCGCCCGGACACTTCGGCTGGGTCGACTTCGAGTGAGCCGGCCCGCGGACCGATGAAGCCCGCGGGGGAGAGCGCGCGCATCGGGGCGACCCGACCACGCGGACCGACGGCCGTCCGGCACCTCACGTTTAATGGCCGTTCGCCTCGTTGGAGGAACCATGCCCGTCGTCGAAGCAGAGCGCCTCGAATCGTTCTCCCGGCGCGCGCTCGAATCGTACGGGACGCCACCGGAGACGGCCGAGATCGTCGCGTCGTCGCTCGTCGACGCGGAGCTGGTCGGCCACTCCTCCCACGGCGTCGTCCGGATCCCCTACTACGCCGACGACTTCCGCTCCGAGACGATCGACCCGACGGCCGAACCGACCGTGGAGTCGGCCGGGTCGTTCCACCAGGTCGTCGGCGGTGCGGCCATGGGCCAGCTCACCGGGCAGCGAGCGGTCGACCTGCTCGTCGAGACGGCCGGCGAACTCGGCGTCGCGGCGGTCGGGATCCGCGACTCGGGACACCTCGGCCGCATCGGCGAGTGGGCCGAACGGGTCACCGGGGAGGGGCTGCTGTTCTCGTCGTGGGTCAACCTCCAGGGCGGCTCGCAACGGATCGCACCGCCGGGGACGGCCGACAGGCGACTCGGGACCAACCCGACGACGTTCGGCGTCCCGACGTTCGACGCGCTCCCGTTCGACCTGATCTACGACGGCGCGACGAGCCAGGTCGCCCACGGGAAGATAATCGAACGCGACGGGTCCGGCGAACGGCTTCCCGAGGCATGGACTATCACCGACTCCGGCGAACCGGTCGTGCACGCGGCCGACTTCGAGAACGGCGAGGGGGCGCTCCTGCCGCTCGGCGGACGGGCGACCGGATACAAGGGGTTCGGCCTCGCGACGATGGCCGAACTCGTCGCCTCGGTCGTGGGCGACGGTCCCGTTTCCAGCGAGGAGCGCCAGGACTGGAACGGCAACGGCGCCGCCTTCGTCGCCATCGACCCGACCGTGTTCTCGACCCGCGACGACGTCACCGAGCGCGTCGCCGAACTGGCCGCGCATCTCCGGTCGGCGGAGCCCATCGAAGACGACCAAGCGGTGCTCCTCCCCGGCGAACCCGAGTACCGCGCTCGACGCCAGCGTCGGGAGGAGGGAATCCCCATCCAGACGACCGTCGCCGACGAACTGTCCGCACTCGCCGTCGACCGAGACATCGAAACGCACCTCCCCGACCCGCTCGCCGAGTAGCCCGCTCGGCAGCCGAGGGAACCCGTCTCGGCGGCTGTGGGCGGGACACTGAGGCGTTACTGAAACCGGAATACGTCGGTCGCACGGGACGAAGTCCGCGGCCAGAACTCCGGTAGCGGATCCTATAAGTTCCCGTCTAGCGAATCGGGGTCGAGAGCCGGTATCAAGCCGTTTATCGAAGCTTCCTGAGCTATCAGAGGACGGTATCCGGATCGAGGCACGTCCCTACGGCAATAAATCGCCCCACTACTGAGAATATCGTTCCCGCAATGGGAACGACTTCGGCGGCCGGAACAAAACAGTCCCCGTCTTGCGAAATTGTCGCCGGACGGTGACCTGATACGGCCCGGAGCCCCTACCCAAGATTACAGTGATAACTCTGTAATTCGTTGTAGTTGGGTATCAGTTGGAACTTACTAAACCCCGCCGTCGGCCATTCTGGAGGCCCTCAACGGACGAGGTATGGAAGGCAGTGGCCCCATGGCGACAGGGGCACACGATAACAAACTTTGCAAGAAAATTCCGCACAGAGGAACAACAGCTCACAGCCGCGATGGAGTCCGATTCAGAGGCACCGCGATCATGACGGACCTCGACGAGATCCGGGTATCTGCGCCGCAGACTGGCACGTACGGGGAACCGACAGACTACAGAAACGCAGCAGTAGTGGGGAGTGGGAGCGAGGTGTGCGAGGGCAGATAGATCAGCCCGGTTCGTCACGGTGACGACGGCGGAACCGACGGCGAGTGACCGGAATGGCGGAGGTAATACGCTGTCGGAGCGTCACTGTATCCCCCCGCTAGCTGAGATTCCGCCGTGCAGCTGTCGACGGGACCGTTCGCCAGAGCGGAATTCGTCGATCAAGTAACGATTCTCCCCGGGATCCACGGTCGCTGTGTGAACTCTTCGTCGGCACGAACTCGCGAGAGTCGGGTCGCTGGAAGCGGGCAGATCGGGTAGATCCCAACGTATATGATAGATATCTTTTTTGTAGTTATATCCGAAATATACTGAAGCTCGATGACCTAACGACGAACGACCGAGCGGCCACTACTGTGACTAACCACAGAGTTTCGAGGCCTCTTGCGCCTTCTTTGGAAATACAGCACGAGACAGATTTCGACCTGGCCCCCTACCAGATTCCTACAAATATTCATTTATATCCCCAGAGGAATTGATTTATGCATGATTTTCCGGGGATGGCCATACAAGTGGGAATGAGATATCCGAAACCGTACCGTAGTTGACTACAGTACCCGAACGCAGATAAACTGATTCGATTAACATAAGACTTCAAACGTCTATCTAGAAGTGATAGATAGAGTATCTTCTCATTTCGAGCGTAGCGATTGGTGATCCGGGCCGAGGACCGAGTGCGCGCGAGCGTCACTACATTCGCTGGTGCTCGTCGTCCGCCAGCGATGCGGACGCCGGCGGCGTTCGTGCTCGTCGTCGGCTCGATACACGACGCGGATCCGGTCACCGGCGACTCTAGCCAGGTAGAAAGAGGCTGATCAGGGCCGCGACGAGACCGGCCAGCCCCCATATGCGGACCGCGGAGACGTACCACCGCGGGCCCGAGATCGAGCCCATATAGGCACCGAAGGTGGCGAGGACGCCGATCCCGAACCCGAGGCCGACGACGACCGCCTCGGTTACCGTGAAAATATTTCGTGCTCACCGCCGTCCTCGAAGTCGGCCGCCTCCTCGGTACCGGAATGATTTCTCTCAAACACCGCGACTACCAGCGACGAATCCGAACCGACTCGGGGTCCCGCTGTCTCCATCTATAGGCAGCAGTACTCCGAACGTCCGTAGAGACGTCCGACGAAGCGGTTAGCGACGGCGATTCGGTAGTGCCCGGCGGCCGAGACGGGCGCAAGCGCACAGAATTTGCGTCAGAAAACGCAGCCAAGCCGGAGCAGATTTTGACAGACTACCGAACTCGCCGACCGCCAGCGTGAGCAACTCGGCCGCGTGCTCGCATCCCTCGACGACGCGAACCCGAATATACGCACACTGTGGACGGAAGACCCGACTCAGGAACCGATGGCCTGTTCGAGGATGTCCGCACAGCGGTTCCAGTACTCGGGCGTGTGGCCGGCGTTGTGGGGAGTGATGTGGCAGTTCCCCAGCGACCAGAGCGGGCTGTCCGCGGGGAGCGGCTCGGGGGCAGTCACGTCGAGCGCCGCGCCGCGGATCTGGTTGGTCTGCAGCGCCTCGACGAGCGCGTCGGTGTCGACGACTTCGCCCCGGGCGACGTTAACGAGCGTCGCGTCCGTCGGGAGCGTGCGGAACGCCCGCTCGTCGACGAGTCTCTCGGTCAGATCGGTGAGCGGACAGGCCAGGATCAGGTGGTCGGTCACGGCGAACGCCGCCTGGAGGTCCTCGTCGTCGAACCCGATAACCTCGTCCGCAGGCCCGCCTTTCGAGGGCGTGTATCGGACACCGATCGTGTGAACGTCGAAGGCCCGCAACCGATCGACGATCGTCCGCCCGATCGGGCCCTGGCCGACGACCGTCGCCGTCGACCCCTTCAGTTCGCCCGCCTGGTAGTGGCGCCACTCATTCCGGCGCTCCTGTCGCCACCCCCTGTCGAGGCGACGGACGAACGTCAGGACGTACCCCAGCACCTGCTCGGCGATGTTCGGCCCGTGGACGCCCGAGGCGTTCTCGACGGCGACGCCGTGGTCGTCCAGCGCCTCTCGCGGGAGGTGCCCGGTCCCGGCGAACGTGCAGACGAACAGGTCGAGGTGATCGGCCGTTGCGAGCAGGTCGGCGGAGATCTCGTAGCCCGTCACGACTCGCGCCTCGCGGATCAGTCGCCGTTCCTCGGCCGGGGTCTCCGCGAAGGCCACGTCGAACTCGGGGAACCGCTCGCGCAGCGTCTCGGCGTACTCGGCCGCGGAGAGCCCGTGGATCTTGTGGGGCAGGACGAGAATGTCGGTCATCGCTCGTCCTCCGCGATCGACACCGCGATATCCTGTGCGCCGTCGCGAAGTGTCAGCTCCTCCAGCTCGCGCAACTCCTCGCGCGACGCGTCGAGCGTCGCGACGTGGTTACCCGCCAGTTCGCCGGCCGGGCTCTTGAAACAGGTCGGCCCGCACGCGAGGAGGATCTCCTGTTCGTTGCGGTAGCCGGGGTAGAGGAGCACATCCCCCCGGGAGGGGTAGACCGTGTGGTTCTCGCGGGGCAGCGCCGGGAGGTCGATCTCGTCGATCTCGACCCAGGTCGCGTGCCCGCTCCAGCGAACGTGGAGCAACTCCGAGCGCAACGGGAGGAACTCCCGCATCGCCGCGACCGACTCCGGTGCTTCCGATTCGAGGATCGATGCCGCGTACGTCCGTTCGTTTATTTCGAACAGTAACTCGCTCATTGTGATCTCGTCCGTGGTCCGCGGATCGTCTCCGCTCCGCGGCTTCGTCGTGGTGCCCGCAACCCGCTGGTCGCGGTGTTCGTGATGTAGTTCGTTGGACCCCGCTCGTTGCCGACCGCGGACAACGGAGTCACGCGCCGGTCGCTCCGGCGAGGTCGGCGAGCGCCGTCGCGAGCACTCGCGTCGCGAGCGTGCAGTCGCGCCAGTCGGTGTGTTCCAGCGGGCTGTGGGAGTGACCGCCCCGCGAGCGGGCGAACAGCAGGCCCGCGTCGGTCGCGTCGGCGACCTCCATCGTGTCGTGACCGGCGCCGGAGTGCAGCGACGGCGCCGCCACGTCGAGCCGGTGGGTGGCGTCGCGCAGCGCGCCGTGGACCCGGTCCGCCATGGGCCGCGGCGGGATATCGTAGGGCCGCTCGCACTCGACTGCGACGCCGCGGTCCTCCCGCAGGTCCGTGAGGGTCGCTTCGAGGGTGTCGGCGAGTCGCTCGATCGACGCCGGGTCGACGTCCCGGATGTCGACCGACAGCTCCGCGTGGCCGGGGACGACGTTGGTCGCGCCCGGTTCGACCGACAGCGAGCCGACGGTCGCGACGGCCGACTCGCTGTCGGTGGCCGCGATCTCCGTCGCGGCCGATTCGAGCGCGAGGACGAGTTCGCTGGCCGCCGCGAGCGCGTCCGTCCGGTCGGCCATCGCCGTGGTCCCGGCGTGGTCGGCCTCGCCCTCGATGGTGACCCGACACCGGGTGGTCCCGGTGATCGAGTCGACCACGCCGACCGGGCAGTCGGCGCGTTCGAGCGTCCCGCTCTGCTCGACGTGGAGTTCGAGCCAGGCGTCCCACTCGCTCGCGTCGAAGCGTCCGTCGCCGCGGAAGCCGATGTCGTCGAGGGCGGCTTCGAGCGTGACCTCCCCGTCGGAGAGCGCGAGCGCGTCGTCCACCGACCGGTTGCCGGCGGCGACCGACGACCCGAGGACGCCATCCGCGAAGCGGGTCCCCTCCTCGCCCGTGAACGACACCACCTCGACCGGCCGGTCGACGGCGAGGTCGCTCGCCGCGATGGCGCGCACGCTCTCCAGGGCGGCGTAGACGCCCAGCGGTCCGTCGAAGATGCCGCCCTCTGGGACCGAATCCAGGTGACTGCCCGCGGCGACCGGCGCCGCGTCGGGGTCGCAACTCGGGGGCGTCCACCGGCCGGCGATGTTACCGACCGCGTCGACGCGCACTTCGAGGCCGGCCGCGACCATCCGGTCGACGAGGTACGAGCGCGCCCGAGCGTTGGCCGGCGTCCCCGGGAGCACGGTCCGCCCGATGCCGTCTTCGCAGTCGATCGCGCCGAACTGCGCCGTGCGTTCGAGGTCCGACCGGAGCGCGTCCCCGTCGACGGGGATATCCGCCGTCACACGCATCCTCCTCGCGGCCCCCAGTCGGGAACCTCGCGATGGAGGTACGCACCGTGCCCGGGCTCGCCGACGATCTCGCCGTCCGCCGCGACGCGCTCGCCGCGGACCCAGGTCTCCGCCACCTGGCCCGTGACCTCGCGGCCGTCGTACACCGAGTAGTCGGCGCGCGATGCGTTGTCGGCGGCGTCGATCCGGTGGGTCGCCACCGGATCGAAGACGACGAAGTCGGCGTCGGCGCCGACTTCGAGCCGTCCCTTCCGGGGCAGTCCGAACGTCTCGGCGGGGTTGCGACACATCAGCCGGACGAGCGCCGACAGCGACCAGCCCCGCTCGACGACCGCCTCGTCGTGCATCACCGGGAGACTCGTCTGGAGGCTGTTGACGCCGAACGGACAATCCCACCAGTGCTCGACGGCCTTCTCGGCAGCCGTCGAGGCGACGTGGTCCGTCCCGAGGGTGCTCAGCGTGCCGTCTGCGAGGAATTCGAACAGCGCGTCGGCGTCGTCCGCCGAGCGCAGCGGCGGCGACTGCAGCGCCCGCGCGCCCTGCTCGGCGTAGGCCTCGTCGGTCAGCGTCAGGTAGTGCGGGCACGTCTCGCCGCGGATCAGGCTGCCGTCGTCCCGAGCGTCGTCGAGTTCGGCGGCCGCCGCCGCCGAGGACGTGTGGACGCCGTAGTACTTGCAGCCGGTCTCGCGGGCGACGGTGACGGCGTCGGACAGCGCCATCGCCTCGGCGTAGTCCGGGCGCGCCGCCGGATACGCCGTCGGCTCGCCGGTCCCGGCCGCCCGCTGGCGCTCGGTGAGCGCCTCGCAGACCGACGCGTCCTCGGTGTGGACGAGCGCGACGAGATCCTCCTCGGCGAGTCGCTCGAAGGCAAGCCGGAGGAACCCGTTCGAGAGCCCGATGTCGTAGGCGGTGAAGAACTTCACCGACGTGACGCCCAGGTCGGCCAGCTCGGCGAACTCGTCGAACACCGAGCGGTCGTCGGCCGTCACGGTGGCGTGCAGGCCGTAGTCGACGAGGGCGTCGCTCGCCTTCGCCCGCTGGCGTGCGACGGCGTCCCGCAGCGCGCCCGTGTCGGCCCAGACGGAGCCCGCAGCGTGTTTCTCACGCTCGCCCGTCCACGTCTGCCACGCGAAGTTGATCACCGACGTGACGCCGCCAAGCGCCGCGGCCGCGGTCCCCGTCTCGTACGTGTCGATCGAATTGAACCCGTCGACGTGGACGTGCGGGTCCACGACGCCCGGCATGACGACCTTCCCGTCGACGTCGACGGTCCGATCGGCCGACGGGAGGTCCCGCTCGCAGCCGATCACCGCGATGCGGCCGTCGTCGACCGCCAGGCCAGCCTCGGCCGTGCCGTCGGCGGTCGCGAGCGTCCCTCCGACGACGGCGAGGTCGACCGTCATCGGTCGGTCCCCCCGTCAGAAGCGAGCCGCCGTGGCTCGCTCGGGAGCGCCGAGAAGCCGCTCGTCTCGTCCTCGTAGGCCAGACACCGCACGGACGCCCCGTCCACCTCGCGCGGCTCGGGATGTCGCTGTGCGCACTCCTCGGTGGCGTGCGGACAGCGCGGGTGGAACCGACACCCGCTCGGCACGTCCCGTGGGCTCGGAATCTCGCCCTCCAGTGGCCCCTCCCGGGGCTTGTAGGCTTCCTCGGATGCGTCGGTCACGGGGATCGCCGAGAGGAGCGCCCGCGTGTAGGGGTGGCCGGGCCGCTCGAAGATCCGGTCGGTCGGTCCCCGTTCCTGGATCTCGCCGAGGTACATCACGGCCGTCTCGTCGGCGAAGTTCCGGACCAGCGAGAGGTCGTGCGTGATGAACAGGTAGGTCAACCCGAGTTCGTCCTGCAGGTCTTCGAGTAGCCCGATGATCTTCGCCTGCACCGAGACGTCGAGCGCGCTGGTCGGCTCGTCGAGCAGGAGCAGGGTCGGCTCGACCGCGATGGCGCGGGCGATGTTCACCCGCTGTTTCTGCCCGCCAGAAAGCTCGTGGGGGTACTTGGTGAGGTACTCGTCGTTCAGCCCGACGCGGTCGAGCAACTCGCTCACGCGACGGCCGCGCTCGGCCTTCGGCACGTCGGTCGCCTTGAGCGGCACCGAGAGCGACTTGCGGATCGTGCGTCGCGGGTTCAGACAGGAGGTCGGGTCCTGAAACACCATCTGGACCTCCGAGCGGAGCCGGCGCAACTGCTTGCGGGTCTGGGGCGTCACGTCCTCGCCCTCGAAGCGGATCCGTCCGTCGGTCGGCTCGTGGATCCCGATGACGGTCTTGGCGATCGTCGACTTGCCGCTGCCGGACTCGCCGATGAGCCCGAGCGTCTCGCCGCGGTCGATCTCGAAGGAGACGCCGTCGACCGCCCGCACCGGCGGATCGTCGCCGAACCAGCCACCGCCGCCGAAGTGCTTCTCCAGGTCGTCGACGTCGAGCACCGGAGCGGTCATCGCTCGTCCCCCTCGCGGACCGTCTCGCCGTCCCCGTCGCGGACCGTCCCGCCGTCCGCCTCGGCCGTCGCACCGGGCGCGTCGGCCGCCGCGTTCAGCCGTCGTTTCGTCTCCGCCAGCGTCGGCTCCGGCCCGGGGTCGCCCGACGCGAACCGGACGCACTCGACGCCGCGAGCGTCGCCGGACGGCTCGAACGCCGGCCGCTCGGCCCGGCAGGCGTCGTCGGCGTAGGGACAGCGGGGGTGGAACCGACAGCCCTCGGGCGGGTCGGTGTACTCGGGGACCGACCCGTCGATCCCGTCGGCCATCGTCCCGCCCGAGAGCTGCGGGATCGACGCGATGAGCCCCTGCGTGTAGGGGTGTTTCGGGTCGTCGAAGATCTCGTCGGTCGACCCCGTCTCGACGATGCGCCCGCCGTACATGATGTACACCCGGTCGCTTAGCTGCCGAGCGACGCCGAGGTTGTGCGTGATCATCAGGATGCTCATGTCCCGGTCCTCGATGAGTTCCGAGAGCAGCGTGAGGATCTGGTCGTGGACGGTCACGTCCAGCGCCGTCCCCGGCTCGTCGGCGATGAGCAGGTCCGGCTCGTTGAGCAGCGCCTGGGCGACGAGCGCCCGCTGGCACATGCCGCCCGACAGCTCCGTCGGGTAGCTGTCCATGACGGATTCGGGGTCGGGCATCTGCACCTCCCGGAGCATGTCGAGGACGCGCTCTCTGGCCTGGGCTCGGTCCGAACGGGAGTAGCGTCGCCGCAGGTACTCGACGATGCCGGCCGAACCCTCGCCGCCGAACTGCAGGGTGTCGACGAGCTGCTCGCCGACGGTGAACACCGGGTTCAGGCTCGACATCGGGTCCTGGAAAACCATGCCCATCCGGTCGCCGTTGAGCGCGCGGCGCTCGTCGGCCGAGAGCGTCGACAGGTCCGTCCCCTCGAAGGCGACGGTCCCCGAGACGTTCGCGGGCGGCTCGTCGAGCAGGCCGGTGACCGCCTTCGTCGTGACCGACTTGCCGCAACCGGTCTCGCCGACGACGGTGACGACCTCGCCGCGGCCGACGGAGAGGTCGACGCCGTCGACCACGTCGGCGTAGCCGTCGAACCCCTCGAAGCCGACCGACAGGTCCGACACCGAGAGGATCGGGTCGTCCGGTACCGGCTCGGTCGGGTTCACTGTTCCACCTCCACGTCGAACAGATCGCGCAGCCCGTCGCCGAGCATGTTGAACCCGAGCACGAGGACGAAGATGGCCAGGCCGGGGAAGATGCTGATCCACCACTCGCCGGGCAGGAACTCCGTCCCGCCGGCGACCATCGTCCCGAGGCCGGGCCGGGGCGGCTGGACCCCGAGGCCGATGAACGAGAGCGAGGCGCCGGTGAGGATCACGATGCCGGCGTCCAGGGTGACTTTCACCAGAATCGGCGAGAGACAGTTCGGGAGGATCTCCCGGAACATGACGTGGATCGGGCCGGCGCCGGCGAGCTTCGCCGCCTGGACGTACGGCTCGTCGCGCAGGCTCGCGGCGAGTCCGCGGGTGAGCCGCGCGTACCAGGTCCACCACAGCGACGCGATGGCGAACATGGCGATCTCCAGCGTCGGCTCGAACGCCGAAGCGATGGCCAGCGCCAGCACCAGCGGCGGGAGCGCGAGGAACGTGTCCGTGACGCGCATGATCGCCGCGTCGACCAGGCCGCCGACGTAGCCGGCGACGAGGCCGAGCGTCACGCCGACCGGGACGCCGATCCCGAGGATGACGACCGCGAGCTTCAGCGAGAGCCGGTAGCCGAACAGGACTCGCGTGAGCACGTCGCGGCCGCTGCTGTCCGTGCCGAACGGGTGGGCGAGACTCGGCGGCTGGTAGGCGTTCGCGAAGTCGGTGTAGATGGCGGCGTGCTGGGGGTACGGTGCGACCCACGGCGCGAACACGGCCAGGAAGACGACCGTCGCGACGATGGCGAGGCCGAGCAGGCTCATCGGCTGGGCCGCGAACCGCCTGTACGAGCGATACCACAGCTCGCGCCGCGAGGGCGACACGATCCGGTCGAGCGTGCCGGTCTCGGTGCTCACGTCGCATCACCCGCCAGGTCCATCCGCGGGTCGATCCGGTTCAACAGGAGATCGACCGCGAGGTTCGTCAGCACGAACGCGAGGCCGATGGTCATCGTGACGCCGACGATGGCGTTGACGTCGCTCGTCAGTACCGACTGGACGCCGTACTTGGCCAGCCCGGGCCAGGAGTAGACGATCTCGATGATGAACGCGCCGCCGAGCAGCCACGCGTACAGCAGCCCGAGGATCGTCAGCGTCGGGATGAACGCGTTTTTCAGCGTGTACTTGTAGGAGACGAGCCACCGCGGGAGCCCGTAGCCGTCGGTCGCCTCGATGAACTCCTTGCCCTCGACGTCGATCATGCTCGACCGCGTGATCCGGATCACCTGGCCCATTCCGCCGAACGACAGCGCCAGTGCCGGCAACAGCAGGTGCGCCCAGGCGTTGAGGTGCGCGGCGAACGCGCCCGACAGCAGCGTGTCCACGAGGAGAAAGCCGGTCTCCCGCGTCACCTCGGCGGCGTGCTCGCGTGAGATGCGGCCCGTGATCGGGAACAGCTGGAGGTAGTAGCCGAACACCAGCTGGAGGGCGATCCCGATGAAGAAGCTCGGGACGCTCACCGTCGAGAACGCGAACACGCGGGTGGCGTCGTCGAGCCGCCCGCCGCGGTTGCGCGCCGCGAGGACGCCCAGCGGGATCCCGATCGCGACCATGAACACGGTCGCCAGGGAGATCAGCTCCAGCGTCGCCGGGAGCTTGGTCGCGATGTCCTGCACGACGGGGTTTTTCGTCTGGAGGCTCCGGCCCAGGTCGCCCGCGAGCAGGCCGACCATGTAGTCGCCGTACTGGAGCGCGAGCGGCTGGTCGAGGCCCATCTCCGCCGCCAGCCGGTCGACCTGCTCCTCGCTGGCCATCGCACCTAGCGCCATCCGCGCCGGGTTCCCCGGGAGCACCCGGGAGATGACGAACACGAGGACGGAGAGCCCGAGGAGACTGACCGCCATCCCCGAGAACCGCCAGAGCACGACCTTGATCCGCTTCATCCGGTGTGGTGGAGGTCGCGGAAGGTGTACTCGAACCCCTGTGCCGGCCGGAGGGTCAGCCCCTCGACGTCGTTCTGGAACCCGATCTTCTTCACCGTGTGGTAGATGTGCATGTCGCAGTACAGCTCCGCGAGCACCGACTGCAGCTCGCGGTAGATCTCCGCCCGGGCGTCGGGGTCAGGCGTCGCCCGCGCCTCCTCGATCAGCGAGTCGACCTCGTCGTTCTCGAGGTGCTCCATGCTCATCCACGTGCTCGCGGCTTCCGAGTGGAACTGATTGTAGAACATCGAGTCCGCCGACGGGTACGTCGGCACGTAGAACACCTGGTTGGTGTGGGGCGTGTCCTCCGGCGAGGTGGCGAGTTCGGTGATCGTCCCCCAGGTCTGGGGGTTGAGCTCCACGTCGATGCCGATCTCGGCCATGTTCTCCTGGAAGAGGAGCGCGATGCGCTCCTGGAAGCCGTAGGAGGACGTGAACGTGTTCTGGACGGTGATCTCGCCCTCGGAGTAGCCGGCGTCTTCGAGCACCTGTTTGGCTCGCTCGGGATCGTAGGAGGGCTGCATCACGTCCTCGTTGTGCGAACCCCAGGTCGGCGGGAGCGGTCCCTGAGCGCGCTGCATGTCCGGCATGATCTCGGAGACGACCTGCTCGTAGTCGAAGCCCCAGGCCATCGCCTCCCGGACGGCCGGGTCGTCGGTCGGCGGTTTCTGGGTGTTGATCTTGAAGTACAGCAGCCCGAACGTCGGGATCTTCTCGACCCGGGCGTGATCCATCTCGTCGATCGCGCTGTAGGTCCGCTCGTTCTGGTACTGCCCGGTCATATCCAGCTCCTCCGAGTTCATCAGCGAACGGACCGTCGAGTTCTCCGTGATGATCCGGACGTCGACCGTGTCGAACGAGCCCTCTGGGAACTCCTTGAAGTAGTCGTCGAACTTCGAGAAGACGATACCCGACCCGCGGGAAAACTCATCGAGCGCGTAGGCCCCGGACCCGGCGTCGTTGTCGTTGATGTACTCCTGACCGTAGTCGCCGCGGTCCCCGTACTCGCCGTCGGCGAGGTTGTCCATCACCAGCTGCTTGTCCATGATGAACACCAGCACCATGATCGGGACGAACGGGGAGTACGGCTTGTCGAGTTCGAAGGAGATCGTCCGCTCGTCCTCGACGGTGATGTTCTCCTTGTCGAGGACGCCCGTCAACAGCGAGGCGTACCCCTGGCCGATGTCCATGAACCGCTCGACGGTGAACTTGACGTCCTCGGCGGTCAGCGCGTTGCCGCTGTGGAACGTGACCCCCTCCCGCAGCGTGAAGGTGTAGGTCGTGTTGTCCTCGGAGACCGACCAGTCGCTCGCGAGGTTGGGCTGGATCGTCCCCTCGCTGTCCGGGAACACCAGCGGGTCGTAGAGGTTGACCAGCGCCATCGCCTGGACGTAGTCGGTCCCCTTCGCCGGGTCGACCGTCCCGAGTCGCTGACCGATGTTCGCGGTGAGCGTCGACCCAGCCCCGCTGGTCCGGGTCGACGTGTCGTCGCTCTGTGCGTCGGTCGAGCCGCCGTATCCACCGTCGCCGCCGTCGCTCCCGTCTCCGCCGTCACCGCCGCTCCCTCCGTCGCCGCCATCGCCGCCGCTGTCGCCACCGCACCCGGCGACCCCGGCGGCGCCGACCGCCCCGAGCGAGGCGAGGAACCGCCGCCGCGACCGGTCAGTCAGCAGGTCCTGAACCTCGATCGACCCGTCCGCCGGCGACCGCTCGTCACTCATCGGCGGTCACCTCGTCGCCGTCGACGAGCCCGCTCCTCGCCGCCGACCGGGCCGGCGAGCCCCACGCGCTCGCACGCACGCCATTATTTTGAAGTCGTCCAACATTAATCTGCATTTGGTTTAGTTCTTCAACCATCTTTCGGCTACTGAGTGATATCTGAGACCTATATTAAAGATTTCCGGTGGAATGATCGAATCGTTACGGGAGTGTACCCCATTCTCATATAGGTCCTAAAGGGATCAGCCGGGCGGCGGAGCGAGCCGACGCACGCGGGCGTCGATAAGGGCGCCGGAGACCGACGGGAGATACAGTATTAACGGATATTATCCCATATTCGGGAAACGATAAGTGGGGGTTCGCGAAAGAGCGTCGGGATGACTGGAACGACCGTGGCGATCGATATCGGCGGCACGTTCGTCGATGCGATCGTCTTCGACCGCCGGGACCGAACGGTGACCGTGGAGAAGGCGCCGACGACGCCCGACGACCCGAGTCGGGGCGTCCTCGATGCCCTCAACCGAACCGAGGCGGACATCGACCGGATCGAGACCGTCGTCCACGGGACGACGCTGGGACTGAACGCCGTCCTCGAACGTGACGGCGCCCGGACGGGCATCGTCACGACCGAGGGGTTCCGAGACGTGTTCGAGATCGGGCGAGCGCGGGTTCGCGACGAGGAGATGTTCGACACGTTCGGCTACGAGCGACCGGACCCGCTGGTGCCGCGCCGCCGTCGCCTGGGCGTCCCCGGGCGGATCGACGCCGAGGGGAACGTGGTCGAGCCGCTGGACGAGGCGGCGGTCGCCGCCGCCGGGCGAACGCTCGTCGACGAGCACGGCGTCGACGCCATCGCCGTCTGCTTCCTGCACGCCTATCGCGACCCGTCTCACGAGGTCCGCGCCGGCGAGGTACTCCGCGAGACCGTTCCGGATACGACCGTCTCGCTCTCCTCGTCGATCACCCGGGAGTACCGCGAGTACGAACGGCTGAGTACGACGGTCGTCGACGCGTACATCAAGCCGCCGTTCGGGTCGTACGTCGAACGCCTGTCGGCGGCGCTGGCCGCCGACGGCTTCGACGGCTCGTTCGTCATCGCGAAGTCTGGCGGCGGCGCGGTCACGGCCGGCGACGCCGCCGACGCCCCGGTCGACACGATCCTCTCGGGCCCCGCCGGCGGCGTCATCGGCGCCCAGCGCGTCGCCGAACAGACCGGTCGCGCGAATCTCGTCACCGCCGACATGGGCGGCACGAGTCTCGACGCCTCCGTCATCGAGGAGGGCACACCTATCGTCGACCACGAGTCGACCGTCGATCGGATCGCGCTCAAGATACCCGTCTACGACATCAGGACCATCGGTGCGGGCGGCGGCAGCGTGGCGTGGGTCGACGGCGGCCTGCTCAAGGTCGGCCCGAAGTCCGCCGGCGCCGACCCCGGCCCGATCTGTTACGGCAACGGCGGGACCCGACCCACCGTGACCGACGCTGCCGCGGTGCTCGGGTACCTGCGTCCGGACGCGTCCCTCGGGGAGTCGCTGTCGCTCGACGTCGCCGCCGCCGCCGCGGGCATCGAGCGAGCGCTCGCGACGCCGCTCGACCTCGACACCCCCGCGGCGAGCGCCGGCGTCTTCGAGGTGCTACTCGCCGACGCCGCGACCGCCCTCCGCGAGATAACCGTCGAACGCGGTCACGACCCCCGATCGTTCGGCCTCCTCGCGTTCGGGGGCGCCGGGCCGATGTTCGTCCCGCTTCTCGGACGCGAACTGGACGTCGATGCCGTGGTCGTCCCGCGAGACCCCGCCGTCTTCTCTGCCCGGGGGATGCTCGGCTCGGACATCGTCGCCGACGACGCGCGGACGTTCGTCCACTCGCTCGGCGACCTCGACGCGGCGGCCGTCGACGACGCGTTCGCCGAGATGGAGGCGACGGCCACGACCGAGATGGCCGCCGACGGGTTCGGCCCCGACGACATCGAGACCAAACGGCGCGTCGACATGCGCTATCGCGGCCAGGAACACACGCTCTCGGTCCCGGTCGACGAGGTCTCCTCGACCGCCGCGCTCCGCGAGCGCTTCGCGGACCGCCACGCCGACAGGTACGGCCACAGGATGGACGACCCCGTCGAGACAGTCCACCTCCGACTGCGAACCGTCGGCGTGACCGACAAGCCCTCGCTCGGCGTCTCCGACGGCGATCCGGACGGCGACTCGCGAGTCGGGACCCGCGAGGCGTACTGCTTCGCGAGCGACGAGATGCGTCCGTTCGAAATACACGAACGCGACCGGCTGGCCCCCGGGGCCACCGTCGACGGGCCGGCGATCGTGTCCGAACCGACGACTACGACCGTCGTCCACGGGGACCAGGTCGCGACCGCCGACGAGTTCGGTCACCTCGTGATCACGGAGGCCTGACCGATGGGGACCGACGCAGACGCGGTCGACGGCGTGACCGTCGAAGTCGTGCGGAACTACCTCTCGTCGGCCGCCAGCGAGATGCAGCGCACGCTCGTGCGGACGGCGTACAACTCGCTCATCTACGACGTCCTCGACTTCGGGCTGTCTATCTACGACGATTCGTTCAACCTCCTCGCTGACTCGCCGGGCGTCTCGGTGTTCCTCGGCGCCAACGACTACGCCATCCGCGAGGGGGTCGAACGGGTCGGTGCCGGCAACATCGACCCCGGCGACGTCGTGATGCTGAACTACCCCTACTGGAGTTCGGCGCACACCTTCGACGTCTGCCTGTTCACCCCCGTCGAGTACGACGGCGAGCGCGTCGGCTACGCGGTCACCCGCGCGCACTGGCTCGACATCGGCTCGAAACGGCCGGCGTACATGATCGACACCGAGGACATCTACCAGGAGGGCATCGTCTTCCCGGCCACGAAGGTGTACAAGCGCGGCGAACCCGACGAGGAGATCCTCGACCTCGTCCGGTACAACGTCCGTCACGAGGACAAGGTGATCGGCGACCTGAAGGCGCAGGTCGCTGCGCTTCGCACCGGCCGCGAGCGGCTCCGTGCGCTCTACGACAGGTACGGCGCCGCGACGGTCCGGGAGTGTTCGCGGTCGATATTCGAACACGGCGAGCGGATCGCCAGGGAGGCCGTCGCCGAGTTGCCCGACGGCTCCTGGAGCGCGGTCGCCCGCGCCGACGGCGCGCGGCTGACCGACGAGCGCCTGCGACTGGCGGTGACCGTGCGCATCGACGGCGACGAACTGGTCGTCGACTTCTCGGACTCCGCGGACCAGGTCGACGGCCCGCTGAACGTGCCCCGGGGGATGACCGAGAGCATCTCGAAACTGACGTTCAAGGCGCTGACCACACCGCGCCGCGACTCGACCGACGGCCAGTTCGCGCCGCTCTCCGTTCGCACGCGTGCGGGAAGCATATACGAGCCGACCCCACCCGCCGCCACGGGGACGCTCTGGCCGGCGACGCTCGGGATCGACCTGACGTTCAAGGCGCTCGCGAAGGGCCTCCCCGAGCGGGTCATCGCGGCGACCGGCGGCGACCTGTGTAACGTGTTCGTCTACGGGACCAACCCGCGGACCGGCGACTCGTTCGTCGAAGCCAGCAACGAGGCCGTCGGCTGGGGCGCCGCGGTCGAACGAGACGGCAACACCGCGCTGTTGCACCCGAACCAGCCCAACACGCAGAACACGCCCGTGGAAGTGCTGGAGTCGAAGACCGGGACCCTCAGGGTCGAGCGCTACGGGATCAGACGGGACTCGGGCGGGGCCGGACGATACCGGGGCGGGCTCGGCCTGCGGCGCGACATCGAGTTCACGGAGCCCGTCGGCGCCCTCACCACGATGCAGAAGACGAAGACCGAAAACTGGGGCATCGGCGGCGGCGAGCCCGGCGCGAAGAACGTGGTCGTCGTTTACGGCGACCCCGAGCGAGGCGACCTGGACGACCGGATCGACCTGCTCGTCGACAACGACGACCTCGCCGACACCTACCTCGACACCGTCCCGGACTGGAAACCGGACGCCGAGCGCCACTGGACCGCGCTCCACCGCGGGGAGTACGAGCCCGGCGACGCGATCTCGGTCCGCTCCGGAGGCGGTGGCGGATACGGCGACCCCCTCGACCGCCCGCCCGAAGCCGTCCGCGAAGACGTGCGTGACGGGTACCTTTCGCGCGCGGCCGCGCGCGAGACCTACGGTGTCGTCGTCACGCCCGGGGGCGACCTCGACCGGCAGGCCACCCTGGATCGCCGGGAGGCGATGCGCAATGGCTGACCTCACCGACGAGGACCTGATCGCCGTCCGGCGCGACGTTCACCGGCGCGCGGAACCGGCCTGGCGCGAGTTCCACACGACCAGTCGCATCGTCGACGCCGTCGAACGCATCGGCGTCGACCGACTCGCCGTCGGCCCCGAAGCCTATCCCGCGTCGGAGTGCCGTGGTGTTCCGAGCGAGGACGAGCTGGCCACCTGGCGCGAGCGCGCCGCTTCCGCGGGCGCGCGTGCGGACGTGCTCGATTTGACCGCGGGCGGCGAGACCGGTGCCGTCGCCGTCCTCGAACGCGGTGACGGCCCCGTCGTCGGGTACCGCGCTGACATCGACGCGCTGTTTCAGGCCGAGTCCACGGCCCCGAACCACGAGCCCGCCGCCGAGGGGTTCGCGTCTGCCCACCCGGACGTGATGCACGCCTGCGGCCACGACGCCCACGTCGCCGTCGCCCTCGGCGTCCTCGCAGCCGTGAAAGCGAGCGAGTTCTCGGGCACGCTGAAAGTGTTCTTCCAGCCGGCCGAGGAACCGGGCCATGGCGCGCGCGCGATGGCCGCCTCTCGACACCTCGACGACGTCGACCACCTCCTCGGCATCCACGTGGGGCTGGACCACCCGCACGGGACGGTCGTCGCCGGCGCGACCGAGATCCTCGCCAAAGCCAGGTTCGAGGCGACGTTCAGCGGACGGCCTGCCCACGCCGGGAAGGCACCGAACGAGGGTCGCGACGCCGTCCAGGCGCTCGCCGCGGCGGTCCGGAGCCTTTCGGCGATCCCGCGTCACGCCGACGGCATGACCCGGATCAACGTCGGGACCGTCGCGGGCGGGACCGAACACAACGTCGTCCCCGCCGAGGCCCACCTGGAGGGGGAGGTCCGCGGCGAGACCACCGACCTCGTCGAGTGGATGCGGTCGCAAGTGCGTGACCGCCTCGAAGCCGCCGCCGCGATGCACGGCTGTGACGTCCGGTACGAGACGGTCACCGACGCCCCGCGGGCCGACAGCGACCCCGAACTCGCGGAGACTGTGTACGCGGCCGCCCGAGCGACCGACGGCGTCGATACCCCGCGGGAACGCGGGGCGTTCGGCGCGAGCGACGACTACTCCCACCTCATGCGGGCGGTCCAGACCGCCGGCGGAACCGCGACCTACGCCATCGTCGGCACCGACCACCCGACTGGCCACCACACCGCGACATTCGACGTCGACGAGGAGACGATCCCGCTGGCCGTCGACCTCGTCTGCGATGCGATCGGCCGGCTGGACCAGAGCGGACGCGCCGACGAACGATAACCGAACCACGGGCCGACCGTTCTCGTTTCCCGAACGGCCCATCGTGTTCGCGGACCAGACGGTCGTCACCGCTGTTTCGAAACTCCCCGATTCTGCGCCCGATCCCGAAACACAATGGCGTCGGACCCCCAATATATTCAACTCTGTGCATATTTATGCCCAGGATGTCAATTGCGGCGTTGCGAACACTGAAGACACACGAGCGACTACGCGGTCCCATGACCGGGGACTCCGAGGGCGGTTCTCCACGGACGCTGTCGACCGTCTCGACCGCGATGGAGGTGGTGAAGGCGATCGAGGCCTCGGACGGCACGGGAGTCACTGAGCTGGCCGACCGACTCGACATCTCGAAGAGTTCGGCCCACGCCTACCTCGCGACGCTCGAACAGTCGGGCTTTCTCGTCGGCCGAGACGGCCGATACGAGCTCTCGCTCATGTTCTTCGTGCTCGGCGAGTACGTCCGAAACCGGAGCGTCCTGGACGAGATGATCATCCGGGAACTCGACGACCTGGCCGCCGAGACGGAGCACTACACCCACTTCGTGACCGAGGAGAACGGCCGCGGTATCAACCTGTACAAGGGGAAAGGCGAGGCGGCCGTCGGCGACGACTACCAGCGAGCGAAACGACAGCACCGTGACTTCCTTCACATCACCGCTTCGGGGAAAGCGATCCTCGCGTTCCTCCCGCAGACCCGCGTCGAAGCGATAGTCGATCGCCACGGGCTCCCCCGGCGGACTGCGAACACGATCACCGACCGCGAGGAACTGTTCGACCACCTCGCGACCGTCCGCGAACGGGGGTACGCCGTCAACGACGAAGAAGAGATCGAAGGCCTCCGCGCGGTCGGCGCGCCGATCAGAGATCGCGACGGCGGCGTCCTCGGCTCGATCAGTATTTCCGGCCCCACGAGCCTGATCGACGGGGACACGTTCTCCGAAGCCCTCCCCGACCGCGTCATGGAGACCGCAAACATCATCGAAGTGAATCGGAATATGTCGGACCGGAGCACCGACATCGAGACGCTACTCTGAGCCCGTACGGACTCGTCCGTGCGCAATTGGACGGACTCCGGGGCCCCAGTCATCGGAGCGACCCAACGACGACGTCGAGTCGAGATGAGAACGCCGCCGCGAACGACGCACCCCGAACCGATATCCGAGCGTGGATCTAACGCTCGTCGCACGCGACCGGTCGACCAGTGAGTCGCAGTGGGTCCACGAACCCGACGGCGAGAGTCAGAACGACCTGGCCACTGACGAGAGCGTCGTGTACCTTTCAGGGAGGCGAACGTCACCTGTAATCTCGAGGGTGTATGGCTCGCCGCTAGCACCAGGTAGGAGAGAGACCGTGCAATACTGTGGACTACCCTGCCCTACTCGCTCACCGCTGGCTAAGTTCGCTCCTTGCGGGCGGGGCTTCCTGATTCCATGACGCGCTTTGCAGACACAGGGGTGTCCACAGGGAGCGCAGTCTCCACAGGCGTTGATTCGGAGTGACCCACTCCTAGTTTCTCAAGACCGCGAGAGAGGATGTTCCACGCCGCGTTCGCATCCCTGTCCGCCTCGAATCCACACGAAGGACAGGAGTGTTCACGAACCCACAGTGGCTTGTCTGTCTCGACGCCACACGACGCGCACTCCTTGGTGGTCCCCCGCGGATTCACGGCGACGAAGTGCGTTCCTTCTCGCTCACACTTGTATTCGAGCATCTGACGGAACGTTCCCCATGCCGCTCCTGCTCGGTTCCGGGAGTTGCCGGGGAGTTCGACCAATCCCTTTGCATCCAAGTCCTCGACTGCCACCAGGTCATACTCCCGAGCGTAGTAGTTCGAGAGTTTGTGCAGGAAGTCCCGACGCTTTCGCTTCAGTTCGGCGTACCGTCGAGCAACGACTATCCGCTGGTGCTCCCAACTCTTGGAGCCGTGTTCTTTTCGTGAGAGGGCACGTTGAGCACGGTCAATGCGGTCGCGTTCTTCGCTGAAATCGGGACTCTCGATAGCGCAGCCATCGGTGTCGTGAGCATACGTGAGAATCCCCACGTCGATGCCGACGACCTTCTCAGGCGTCTCGGGCTTGTCGGGAGTCTCTTCGGTAACTTCGATACTGAACGTGGCGAACCATTCCCCCGTGGGTTCCTGTTTGATGCTGACTTGCTTGATGGTCCCGTTCTCGGGGATATCGCGGTGGAGGTGAATCGGCATCTCTCCGATTTTGCTCACCCACAACGTCGGCCGACCACTCGTATTCTTGAGTTCGAAGCCGGACTGGTTGTAGGTCAGCGATCGGAAATCCCGAGGACGTTTCCACTTGAGCATCCCCACGGCACGTCCGTTCTCTTTCTGTGCTTTGAGCGTGGCGAGATTGTCGTAGACGCGCTTGACGACCATCTGCAACACCTTCGAGTGGACCTTTCCGAGATCGTCCCACCACGATTTGAGGTCGGGGAGTCGTCCCTGCACCTCACTCCGGGCAGGAATGTCGTCGGATTCGTTGAGCAGGTAGAGGACGTGATTATACAGCTGCCGGCACGTATCAATGTGCCAGCTGAGTTCTATTTGGACGGACTCTGAGGGAGCGAGTCGATACTTGTAGTTGTAGTGCATGGGCTATTCACTCCTGATTCCCGGAACCTCCGATTGGAGCGCCGGCACCCTTCGCCGGCGCGAAAAACACAACCGTGGTCGAAACCCTGTACTTCGGGTCATTACTCCGAGACTGGTTGGTCCCACTCTGGTACTTCAATGTTCGCCAGTCGTACCGCGAAAACTAACCCAGTCTGCCGCGGAGTACGGAAACCATCAACTCCCTGTTCGTGTGGTTCACCATCAGTAAGGACGCCTGCACATCTCCATCCGCAAGCAGGCCCCCGACGTCATGACGCCTGTCGACCTGTTCGAACGGAACAGTCTCCCGACCGAACTCGCCGCCCTGCTGTGGCAGCTTTACAAGAACCACGGCGCCGTCCTGTTCTGTGGCCCGACCGGTGTGGGGAAGACGACATTGATGAACGCCGTTTCCCAAGAAGTCCCTCTACAGCTATGCAGTCACAATACTGAGTTTCTACTAGCAGCGATTCGGCTGATCTAGTGGAGAGTAGTTCGCTCAGTATATTCTCTGTAGTCAGCACACACTCTCCACCGAGTAGATCTAATAGACCATGTCCATGTGTCCCGAGTTGTTTCTTTGATTTTGAGAGAGTCACGGCTCATACAAACCATGGTACTCGTCGGTTATCTTGCCGATGGCTTCGAGCGGCTGGATGATCCCGGTTTCGTTGTTGGCGTGCATCACTGAAACGAGCGCCGTGTCCGGGCGAATCGCATCTGCGATGTCAGCTGGATCGATGCGACCGTCTTGACCGGGAGCTACTCGCGTTACGTCGGTATCGTGGTCTTCGAGCCAGTTGGCCGTCTCGATCACCGCCGAGTGTTCAATAGTCGTGGTGACGACGTGCTGTCCATCAGCTACCTCGATAGCCCCCTTGAGTGAGAGGTTGTCTGCTTCGCTTCCCCCACCAGTGAACACGATGTTCTGGGCGCTCGCATTGAGAAGATCAGCGACGGCCGCCCGGGCGTTGCGGACCGCCTCATCCTCGGCGGTCGCATAGACTGCCGATGGGTTGCAGTAGTGGTCTTCGAGATACGGCTGCATCGATGCGGTAACCTCCTCGTGCGGTTTCGTTGTAGCGGCGTGGTCCAAGTAGATCATGTGTCGTAGTCCTCGGGACGCAACGTCAGTTATCAAACGCGTCAATCGAACTGAAACGAGCCTCTACCATAATCAGTGGTCGTGGTTCTTTCTATTGGAGAATCCCCACGAGATACAAGTCACCAACTGACCAAGCTCCGGTACAAACTTCGGACCCATTCCCAGTGGAGTACTGGCAGTTAATCAGCAACCTGTTCAGCCTGCCCTGTCTTTTCCACTTGCAACGGATCAGCCGTTGATGTCGCAGTGACTAGGCGCAAGAACTGTCCCGCGTTCGTGAGGAGTTTGTTCTCTGCCTTCCGGAGGTGTTCTTCGTACGTCGAGCGAGCGACAGCAGTCTGATCGGCCAGATCCCGCAGCGATGTCTTCCGTGGTTGCTCGTAGTACCCATTTTCCAGTGCTAATTGGAGTGCTGCTAACTGCCGGTCAGTGATGTTCTCGAACAGTTGATTCGCCGGAGCCAGCATACTGTGGGGGATCTGCTTCTCCGAAATCGAGGTTTTCGAGAGCAACTCGATCTCTCTGTCGGATCGCAGATCACCGAGCAAGTCTCGAATGTCTTCACCGTCGAACGCGACCACCGTGTAGTGCTCCCAGCCCTGGCGGTAGATCGTTGGCGACTGATACAGGCAGTTATGTTCCTCGAAGCGGTCGATGATCGACTGTTCAAGTGAACAGAGACAGGACTGCGTGACGACGTGATATCCGTCGTCGTCCTTCGATTCGTGTAGAATGGTTCCGAGTTGGTTGATGTCGTCAAGCAACTCGTCCGTCGGTGTTGCCTCTGATGTGATTTCCAGCACTTGGCAGTCGCTCAGCGGCCACTCACGGATAGTCAAATCAGGGTGCCGTTCCGAGATCTCCCGGTATGGACACTCATGTTTGACCCGAATCGAGGCCTCGTACAGACTCATACGAATAACTTTGAACTGGTCAGAATTAACAGTGCCGGTCATGTCCGGCAGCGCCTATATGCGAATATACCTGCTATTCAGGAATACCGATGCAGGAGATAACGCCGAAGGAACTCAGCGAACAGTTACAAAATGGCGACGAGGACCCGCTCGTCCTCGATATTCGCCACGAAGAGGATTTCGAAGAGTGGCATATCCCGGGTAGTATCAACGTCGATGTCTACGACGAACTAACCGAAGGCTCTGACCAAGCCAAGGGACCCCTCTCAGATCTCCCCCGTAACGAACAGATCGTCACTGTCTGTGCTGCCGGTGTCGTCTCGGAGACCGCGACGGAAGTGCTCCAAGAACTGGACTACGACGCGGTGACACTCACGGACGGAATGAACGGCTGGAGCCGTGTCCACCGGCACGCAGAAGTGCCAGCCGACCTTGATGGCACACTCATTCAGGTCGCACGACCGGGGAAGGGCTGCCTCTCACATGTCCTCATCTCGGACGGGGTAGCCGTAGTATTCGACCCGTCACATTACCTCGACAAGTACGAGGCGATTCTGGATGAATATGAGGCCGAACTCGTCGGTGTCTTCGACACACACGCCCACGCCGACCACGTCTCCGGCGCTGCGGAGCTCGCCGACCGACACGGCGTCCCCTACTACCTCCACCCGAAAGACGCGCTCGCCATCGACGCGACGCCGGCCGAGGATGGACAGACCGTAATGGTCGGCAGTCTCGATGTCGAGGTCATCCACACGCCAGGACACAGCGAGGGGAGTGTTTCGTTCGACATCGACGGCGTAGCGCTGATCACGGGAGATACGCTCTTCCATGAGAGCGTGGGGCGTGTCGAACTCGGCGTTGAAGCTGGAATCGAAGACTCTGACGTTGAACAGAACGCCGCGACGCTCTACGAGAGTCTCCAGCGGCTGCTGGATAGGACGGAAGACGCGCTAGTCCTGCCAGCTCATGACCCTGGCTCGCCTGAACCGCCTGTGACCGCGAGCCTTGCAGAAGTCAGAGACTGGAATGATGATCTCGGCCGCGACCGCGAGGAGTTCGTCAAAGAACTCGCGTCGGATATCCCGGATCACCCCCCGAACTTCGAGCGCGTCAAGCGAACGAATGTTGGCCAAGAGTCGGTTCCTGCAGATGAGGTGGCTGAGCTAGAACTGGGCCCCAACAATTGCGCTGCCGAATGAATCCATGAGTACGGGAACTGAAATCAAACAGGGAATCCGCGAACACCTCAGGCAGTTCTCGCTGCACGTCCTGCTCGTGTTCGCCACCGGATTGACAATCGGGTCCGAGCGGACCGTCGTCCCCGTTCTGGGAGAGGAGGTCCTCGGCGTCAAGTCGTTCCTCGTTATCGGTTCGTTCGTCGTCTCGTTCGGAATCGTGAAGTCAATCCTCAATCTCTACGCTGGCAAATGGGGCGAGGAGTACGGCCGCAAGCCAGTACTCGTCGCCGGGTGGGCGACGGCACTTCCCCTGCCGCTCATTCTCATCTTCGCCCCCAGCTGGGGTTGGATCACGGTTGGGAACATCCTGCTGGGTATCAACCAAGCGTTGACGTGGAGTATGGCGATCAACGCGAAGATCGATCTCGCAGGACCTGAGCAGCGTGGCCTCGCGGTCGGCATCGACGAGTCGTTCGGCTACACTGGCGTTGCCGTCGGGGCATGGATTACAGGCGTTATTGCCGGTCAGTGGAGCCTCCGGCCGGAGCCGTTCTACTTCCTCGCCATCGTCGTCGTACTGGCGTTCCTCATCTCGATCTTCCTGATCAAAGAGACCGTCCAGTACGCCCAGGCCGAAGGTGACGACGACCACCACGACGCGAACCTGCCATTCAACGAGGTAGTAAAGCGAGCGACCTACGGTGACAGGACGCTGTTCGCTGCGGCTCAGGCTGGTCACATCGAAAACTTCGTGGACACGCTGTTCTGGATCGCCGTCCCGCTGTATCTGATAAGCCAGGGCCTTGGTATTGCGGCTGTCGGTGTCGTTGTCGGCGTCCACAGCGCGATGTACTTCCTCCAGATTGCGACCGGTGGACTTGCTGACCGTATTGGTCGCCGACCGCCCGTCATTTGGGGGATGTTCCTCGCAGGAGCCGGTGTCCTCGGAATGGTACTCGTGGAAGGGTATCTGGCGTGGGCTATATTGGCCGCTCTCTCCGGTCTTGGCATGGCGTTATTGTATCCGAACCTGATGACCGTGCCGAGCGACGCCGCTCACCCGACGTGGCGATCTGCGGGGATGGGTGTTTACCGGATGTGGCGCGATTCCGGCTACGCTGTCGGCGCGATCCTGATCGGACTCTCGATGGAGTTCGTGAACGCCGAAGCCGCATTCTACATGACTGCAATCCTGATGTTCGTCTCTGGTGCAGTCGTTTATATCTGGATGGAAGAGACACACCCAGACTTCGGGACGCACGAGCCTCCCGAACCTGCTGCAGAGCAACCGATCAAAACAGTTGCTCAAGACTAGTTCAGCATATGTTTTTGCGGTAGTGATCTTATCAGGCGTTCTCCTGCCTTCAATACGCACAAGATTACAGACTACAATCTGCTGAATATGCGCTCTGGATCTTGCACGATCCTACGAACAACCTCTGCATCTGGTAGTGATTTTAGTGGTCAGATCGCAGTATGAATTGACCGGCGGATTCAGTAACTTCGACGTGAAATAAAGGATGCTCTACTGAGATCCACTCTAATCCAGCAGTTCTGACATACACAATCAGTTATATGACACTACACTAATGTAGTCGTCTGTCGCATAGCGGTTTTCGACACAATAGAGCCTACTAGTAGTTTCGGAATGTGGAACGCCGTTTCCCGAGAAGTCTCTCTCCAAGGATGGTAGTCACGATACCTGAAAACCACTATTAGGTCACCACCGGCGACGCATCAGATGCGTATTGAATACCTAGCAAGAACGACGTGCGAAATAAGGAGAATTCAGCGGCTATACAGAGTCAATTTAATTCGCGCTTCAGTTTCTGAATTAGCTGGCAGAGTACCGTTACACAATTCGCTTCTTTCGTCACACGAGTAAAATCTGGTATGTATGAAAGGATTAAATGCCCTCGTACCAGATCATCAGCCAAATGGCCAAAGGTAAAGTTGACTTCTTTAATGATAAAGGTGGATACGGATTTATTGACACCGATGATACAGAGGACGATGTTTTCTTCCACATGGAAGATGTCAGTGAACGGGACATAGAAGAGGGGCAAGAGGTAGAATTCGATATTACTCAAAGTAGTGAAGGAGGAATAAGAGCGGCAAATGTTGTATCAGCGGGTTCTCTTCCGGAACAAGGCGCTGACGATGCATTTGTAGAGGAAACAACTTCTGAGATAACAAGTTTTCTTCAGACACACGCTCCGGATGATGCTGAAACTGTACATATTAACGTAACAGATTCGGAATTGGAAGGTGAATTTGAGAGAATGAGCGACGAGCTAGATATGCCAGAAGATGAGGTCAGTATGCTAAGAAACCTCATTTCTGAACTGATTGAAACTCGGCTCGAAAATGAAAAGATGACCATGAGTAACGAGATGAAAGAGGCTACTGCAAATGTAATTGCATCTACGCTCATTCAAGAATACAATCAAACTGGTGGTGAATCATGATAGACGCGATATATTCCATAGTTACGGGGGCAACAAGTGGTGTAACTTCAAAACTTTTAGGTCTGTTTTTAGACGTGAAGAATGAACCCGATGGACCCAACTCAAAAATAACGTCGGAAGCTGATGAGCTGATAAAACAAATCGGCGAAAATGCTAATGATCCAGACGATATTCCGTCTGCTTTGAACGGATTTAATTTCACTTATCAAACTGCCAATGAGGAAGTGAACAAGCAATACGAATTCTCCGATTCCAAATAGTGCTATTTGACACTTATATGTCCGTATACCAATAGATTGTCGCATTTATCATCAAGTATAGTGGCCACCGGTTCAGCAATCTTACCTTGAGATAAGGGGCTGTTCTGCCGAACGAATCCCTTGTATTCAACAATCCTACCATCTATGATAGGGGGTCATATCATTATTATTTGTAAATTATTCAGTTTTGATGGTTTGGGTGTAATGGGTCCTACTAGTAGTAACTGAATGTGGAACGCCCACATGTCGTTCGTCGGTTTCCGCGACCGGCCGTAAGCATCGACGAGGGATCGGGGGGTCTGGCTGCCCCACGAGACGGGCATCTCGCTGACGACCCGGGAACACCAGTACGAGTACAACCGAGTGGCGATCGCTGACCTCA
Organism: Halosimplex rarum; assembly: GCF_047715405.1. Lineage (NCBI taxonomy): Archaea > Methanobacteriati > Methanobacteriota > Halobacteria > Halobacteriales > Haloarculaceae > Halosimplex > Halosimplex rarum. The sequence continues at coordinate 4,393,847 of NZ_CP180412.1, read as the reverse complement.
GAACCAAGACAAACTGTCTGAGTCCCGACGTGGAGCTCATCTCGGAGATCAAGTGATCACTGAGATGAGAACGCCCTTCGGCAGATCTGAGAGCGCCCTACTCGGGATCAATCAGTTGGAACGATTCTCTCTATCGTCACGAGAGGGACGCTCCGAAAGTCGGTCGAACCGGCGCTGTGCCTCATCACTGCGCGCCTCGGTCTCGGCTTCATCATACTCAACTCGAACGAGTTCGTCGTCTTCGAGTTCGACGTCGAGGATCGCATCAGCATGGCGAGCGGGCTCCGGGAGTTCCTCCTCGCCGACGACGAGATTGTACAGGTCGTCGTTGTCTTCGAGTTGCAACGTGGCCAGCGTGTCTTCGATGCGGTCGACGACCGCCGTGTAGGTTCCGTCGGGGATCACGAGTACTCCTCCCTGATGACTTCGTCACCGGCCCGGTTAGTTACGATCACGGTATCGCCGCCGTTGTTCCAGATCGGACTCCCGGAACCCCAGTAGAGATCGGTGTCGGAGTCAGAACCACTGCCGGTGTGGAGCGTCACGGTCGCGTCGGAATCGAGCGTGAATCCATCTGGGAACGTGCACGTGTGGTCGGCTGCGTCTGCGACGGTCCAGCCGCTCAGGTCGAGCGGTTCGGTCCCGGTGTTTCTGAAGACGACATACTCGTCGTTCAGGTTCTCCCGGTCGTCACCCTCGGCGTCGGCGTGAATCTCGTCGACGACGAGTGACGTACCCTCAGAGGCAGTCTCGGTTCCGCCGTCAGTCGCGACAGGCGTCTGCGTGGACCCGTTCCCTGACCCGGCGATCGTCGTCCGGGCCTCCACTGGGTCTGCCGTGCCAGGTTCTATCGACGACCCTGTCCGGAGTTCGGTCGGGTCCGTGGGCGCGGCTTGCTGCGTCTCGACGGTGACGTGCGTCCCGTTGCTGACGAGGACCGTGTTGCCGTGGGTCGCCGTCCAGTAGGCCGGAATCGACCGGTCAGCCAGCCGTTGGAGGACTTCTTCCTGGGGATGGCCGTACTGCGAATCGTACGCGCTGGAGATCACGACCGCCTTCGGACCGACCGCATCGAGGATGGCACTGCTGGTGCTACTTTTACTCCCGTGGTGGCCGGCTTTGAGGATCGTCGACTGGAGCGCTGCCCCGTACGTGTCGACGAGGTACGCCTCCTGATCGTCCTCGGCGTCGCCAGTGAACAGGAAGCTCGTATTCCCGTAGCTGAGTTGCAGGACGATACTGTTCTCGTTCCGGTCGCGATTCTCCAGGTACGGCTCTGGTGGGCCGAGCACGTCGACATCGGCACCGTCGAACGGCAGCGGGTCACCCTCGCGTGTCTCGTACAGCGTGACGTTGTGTGTTTCGACGGCGTCGAGGTACTCCTCGTAGGTCTGTGTACTCGCAGCGATCCCGGGGTCGTAGACGGCCCCGATCCCGTTCGCCTCGGTCTCGTAGTAGTCGATGACGGCCGCGTTCCCACCGATGTGGTCTGCGTCGGCGTGGGTGACGACGAAGTGGTCGATCCGGGTTATGTTGTGCCGTTCGAGATACTGGAGGACGTACTCACCGTCGTTAGTGAAGTCACCCGAGTCGATCAGCATCGTCTCGTTGGTCGGACCGACGATTAGCGTACTCACGGATTGGCCGACGTTGATGAAGTGGACCTCGACGGTTCCGTTTACTGACGCCGCTGTCCCTGTTGTAGTGGAGTCGTCAGTCGCTGGCGACGGGGACGAAGCAGTTGTGTCCTCGGTGGTAGGCGAGTCACTCGCAGTCGCCTCCGGCGCGTCCGTCGAAAGTGGCGCAGCATTGTTCTCGACGACGCCTGTACAGCCGGCGAAGACGACAAGGACGACGACCGCAGCGATGGTAAATGAGTGCCCGCGAGTCACAGGGAAACGTACGGTAGCATCGGTGAATAGGGTTGTGTCCCGGTATTGAGTCTCATTCGTGAGCCGGCACAGTCGAGGTACCGCGTCAATCGGCTACAATTGAAGAGAGGTACCGATTCGTAAGTCGGGTCAAACGCGCGACCGGACGGTAACCATCCGATTGGTCAAGAGTATCGACCTCGGATTCACTCGCCCGCAACGGGAACCAACTATCGTCGTCGCTGTCGGCTTTCACCGTCCGAATCCACTCCACCTCGCGCTCTGTCAGACCGAACCACTCGGAGCGCTTCTCTGTCTCTTCTTGGACCCGACGGATGAGTGTGCTCAAACAGAGTTTTCTTGGACACCTTGGGCTTACCCCGAAATCCGAAACTCGTTAGTTTTTCTTCGCAGAAACGGAGCGCATCTTTCTGATCAGACCCTTCGTTGGAACCGATAGCATTGCCGGGTTCAAGGGAAACAAATCGTATCCGTAGGTGGCAAGTGAAATTGGTCCCAAGAATCGTTTCTCGAAATTATACTCTTCAACCACAACTTCCCTAGGTAAGTTATGTCATGGCAAGGTGGGCGAGTGGGGGGAGTATCGGGATGAAAGTACTCGACAAACTCTCTCCACAGAATCAAACCAGTATTTCGATAATTTACCGGTGTGCAGTCATCAGCACTTCAATTCTACTGATTGTGGGAACCATCGCACCAGTTGTCGGGGCATCAATCTCATCGGACCTCTCAAAAGAGACCGCGAGTACGGATCCATCTCCGAGAGATGCTGAAGTGGCTATCGATCAGCCAAACACAAGTGATCTACCGAACGTAAGCGCTGAGATTGTCCAAGACGAAATCCGCGTCCAAAACGAGACACGGACGCTATCACCGAATGAAAAGATAGTCGCAAATGTCACGGTACAGAACACCGGGGAGGAAGACTATGAGTTCTTTATTGGATTCTCCGTTCGAGATAGCAATGGAGTAACGTACTCCGGCGATGGGTCGACTGGTGGCTATGTCATGGTGGAAGCAGGAGAGACTGAAGTGGTACCGCTTTCGTGGACTGTCCCAGAGCATGCGCTAAACGGGACGTACGATATAATCTCCGCGGTCTGGTACCAGCGTCCCTCAACCGGTGATACGGCGATCGATAGGACCTCCTGGAAGACCGGTGTATTTCGTGTGGTCCAAACGGCTAGTGGCAGTCTCACTACTGACCTCACTGAGGCGGTAGAGGAATTCCAACTCAACAACGAAACTACTGTCGCTGTTTCGGAGCCGGCAATTTATCAGGGTGACCGATACTACGTGGCAGCATATTTCAATTCTTCAGAATATCTCGATTGGAAAGGGATCGAGCAAAAGAACGTCCTCAGTCTCATTCTACGGCTTGAGCGACGCATCAAGAAGTTCAATCTGAACAAGGTCATTGCTTTCAGAGCAACCGGTAGTGAGTACGATGCAGTTACCAAGGAAGAGACAGCGCGCCGCGTCGTATCGATGTATGCGCCGGGGACCACACCATTTGCAAATGGGATGGAACAACATTCGTTCGTCTACAACGACAGCTATAACGACTACTATACTCCCTCAAATGACTCCTATGACAACATTGAGGAAGTGATAAATGGAGAGGTGTTTGTGAAGCAGCGGATTGAAGAGTCGTGGGCACAGACGCCGTATGACCGGTATCTAGTCACTGTTCGAGCAATGGTTAGTACGGGTCACGAATCAATTATCCCTGAGAACCTACGAGAGGGTCTTACTACTGCTGATACGACAGACGAAGCACTCTCTGTTGTTGACGAAGCCATACAGTCCTCGGATAAACAGCGAGTCCGACGAGTGCTCAACAAATATAGCGACAATATTGAAACACTAGATGAGGTTTCTGAGTATGGATCTCGGACTACAAAGATCTTGGACTTCGTACTTCGATTCTCGGAGTATCAGGTTTACTCAGATCGGCGAGTAGCACGACTCAATCGGACGCTTCAGTTGGCGGCGTCAGATCCGGATGTAAACCTGAATCCGGATCTCCGGCGAGCGATGGAGACAGTTATTGACGAACATGAAGAGACAAATCAGAAGGTTATCAATCGACTCCAGAGCTTTCTCAGAGACCAAATTGAGCAAGGAACATTCGATGCAGCGACAGCTTCGTCAAAGATACTCGTTAATAAGTTTGGTAGCTATCTCTCACAGACGGCAAGCGCCCAAGTCGGTGCAAGTTCCGCCTCAGCGATGACCACAGCCGTCGGTAGTGCAGCGAGTGGAATCCTTTCTGGACTCGTTGTAAGTGATTTTCTGTATAACATGGGCGGGATGTACAAAGCAGCAGTGAAGGCCAAGTACGCCCACAGGACTGCCCAAGAATTTGACGAGTTTGCAGATACATATCGACGAACTAACGTTGGAGACCGACAGTTCACCCATATCAATGAGTACGCCGCGATCGATTCACTCCATCATTCAGCATATAGTGTATACTGGGAGGCAAATAGCGAACTGCTGAACGCGACGTGGGTCGATGAGTTTGCGGATCAGTTTAATCGACGCGAAGGGACTACAATAGAAGACCAGCGAACCCAGTACGTAGAACTGGCGAATGCAGCGGCTGAAGCGCCTACGACTCTCTATCATCCCCCAACTATCGATCTCGTACTGGCAACTCCTCCTGAAAACGGCGGAGATGAATCCAATACTCCAAATCGCACGGACCCAGAGGGATCGGATCAGCAACCGATCGACTGGACATACCAACCCTCGGATCCTGTCGTCGGCGAGTCGATCACCCTAAATTCAGTAGTAGATGATGACGAGTCGATCGTCGAATATCAGTGGGATATTGGTGGCAATGGAACGTACGAGAAGAGTGGGAGATCGGCGACCACCTCCTTCAATCAGCCGGGGTCGTACCAGATCGTTCATTCGATAACTGATGTCAATGGTCGTGAACGTACCGTCGCGAAGACAATTACAGTCACTTCGCCTACAAACACGTCAGAATCCACTGACGGGCAGTTACAAACCACTGTCAGACAGGTTAATCGACCAGAATTCCCGGAAGTAAGCGTCTACGCTAGCGTCCAAAATGCTGACGGTGAGCCGCTCACAGGCCTCTCTGCTGATGCGTTTAACGTGCTTGAAAATACGACGAATCAGACGATCGAATCCATAGAACCCGCGTCCACTACTGGCGGATCAAATGTCAGTACTGCATTGGTGATTGACAGAAGCGGAAGTATGGATGGAACAAAAATCGAGAATGCTAGAGGGGCCGCTACGCAATTCATCAGCCAGCTCAGTGCAGAGGATGAGGGGCTAGTCATCGAATTCGGGAACCAGATCACGTTTCGACAACGATGGACGACTGATTCGGAACGACTCACGAACGCGATCAATCGGATTAGAACCACTGGAAACACCGCCCTCTGGCGTGCGACGGAAACCGGTGTCACCGAAGCCGAATCAAGACTCGGTCGGTCGGCAGTGATCGTTCTCACGGATGGGAAGAATAACGAACCACCGCCAAACGTCGATGCAGCAATTGAGAAGGCACAGGCTGCTGGAGTCCCTGTTTATACCATCGGGTTGGGGCCAGCTGTAGATGTTGCGAATCTTCGGCGTCTTGCAGAGGAAACCGGCGGGAGCTACTATAAATCTCCAGACAGTTCCGATCTCGCGGCAATTTACGAGGATATTCGCCAAAGTCTCACTGACGAATACAGGATTACGTATCGAACATCTAACACGGCTACGGATGGTACGAATCGGTCGGTCAGGCTCATCGCAGCGCACAATGGAACAACTGGATCCGGAACCGGGATGTATGAGGCACCCTGCGCTCCACTTCCGGACGCCGCATTCAACTACACACCGAGTTCCCCTGGGTCTGGAGAACAGGTCTCGTTCGATGGGAGCCCAAGCCGGCCCAACGGTGGCGCGATCGTCGAGTACCGTTGGGACTTCGACAACGATGGCGTTGTCGATGCAGTTGGACAGAATGCAACGCATTCCTATGGAAACAGTAGTACGTACCAGGCGCGACTCGCCGTTGAGAAGGGGTGTGGAGCAACTGATGTTCTCACGGAAGAGATCGATATCTCGAATGCCTCCGATCGAGTTGACCCGGAAACTGTCGACGGCTTCGAGGACGGAGACCTTTCCGAATATCTCGCTCTCGCGGGCTCAAAAGACGTCTGGAAACTGAACTCAACGGTTTCGACTGAAGGGTCCACTGCACTGGAGTATTCGGGCAGCTCTGACGCATCTGAGATCACCTCGATGGAAGGACTCTCGTCGTACCCCGAGAAGGGGGATGTACTCCGATTTGATGTCGGGACGTTCGGAGACTGGGAATTCCGGACAACGTTCCAGTTCGGGCAACAACCAAACAGTGGCTTTCACGAACGGTATGAAGTTGAGTTGGATCCAGACACAGACACAGTCCGACTACAGTATGACCCGGCAGATGGCTCTGACCAGACTCTGGGAACGACTACTGTGGACTTCCAGCACGATACCTTCTACACCGTTGAAGTGGACTGGGCGGCCTCAAGTGACGATATCCAACTGCGAGTGTACGAAGAGCCGATCGCGAATGCGAGTTCTCCCTTGGGGACGATTATTGCGCCTGAACCAGATTCTGCACCTACGAGCGGCGGGATCGGTATGTTTGGTCATGGCGAAGGCGATCGGTGGATCTACGATAATTTCCGAGTCTTAGAGCCGTCTGAAGTCCAGACGCCCCGGAAGTCCCTACTCGAGATTATCGCTACCGAGGACGGTGAGTTCGAGTACGAAATCACGGTGAACGGCACTGTCGAAAAGGCAAACGTCTCCGATCGGATCAAGGCCGCGGCAAATGATGAGATTCGCCGGACAGAGGATGGAATGACGATAATCGAGGGTTACACCGGAAATAGAGGCTACGGAGATGCCTATAGATTCGATGGATCCATCGTGAACTTTACTCGTATCTCCGGTGATGCAAATGTGAGTATCCAGATCGATGGGAATGAGACATCGATCGCCGATCTGAATGCAGGTCGCTCTGAACCACTTCATGAGTTTAACATCCGTTCCGTCTCTCTGAACAGGACTCTTCAGGCCGGTGAAACGGTGGATATCCGATTGGATATCAAAAATGCAGGAACGAGAACGGATTCACAGGAAATAGCCGTCGGGATCGGAAATAAGAGCGAACAAACCTGGGACATCGCACTTGCATCAGGGGAATCGCGAGTCGTCGATCTCGCCTATCAAGTTCCCGAGAATCTGAATGGAACATTTGATCTGTCTGTCCACAGTGAAGATGAGACTGTTACGAGATCCGTTAACGTCCACGATTCAACTTCATCGATTGAACGAGTGACTCCTGCGGATGGCTCCATTACGGTTTCACCTGGAACGGAGGTCCTCTTCGAAGCGGCGCTTCGAAACGGATCACGAGAATTCTTCGAAACCGAGTGGAATCTCGGGGATACCCAATATGGACCACATCGGGCGGTCTATCACCAAGAAGGGATGGACTACAATATCGTCAATTTCTCATCGTCCGGAACGTACGATATCCAAGTAACCGTCTATGGGGCGGATGGAAATTCAGAACTGGGAACCGCCGAGTGGACCGTAACTGTCGAAGAAGGGGCGAACGACGCACCAACTGCGAGTCGAGAGAGTCCGTCTGAGTCCAGAATCGTGATCCCTAGCGAAGCTACCCGAACCATGACGCTCGAAGCGAGCGATACCAACGGGGATCTCCACCGAATCATTTGGTGGGACTTCCACAACGACGAGATTCTCGGGATGACGAATATTAGCGGTAGTACTGTTCGAGAATCAATCGAGAAAGAGGGATTCCTCACCGGTCACGTCGGGGCCTGGGTCGTCGATGAAAATGGTGCATTGGCGAGGCTTCCTGGATGGTTTGTCGAAGTGAGTCAGGTCTCGCTGAAAATTGGAGAGATCAACGAGACGGTCACAGCTGGACAGTCGGTGAACGTCCCGGTTACAGTTGAGAATCCATTCGCGAATTCGGTCACACGAACTGTAACGCTGGATGTAGATGGCGACAGTAGCGTTGATTCGCACTCGGTAACGCTCCCCGGCAACGACTCTCAGTCAGTAACCCTGTCGTATAACACGACGATGGCTGATATCGGGAGCCTCAATCTCACCTTCCGGACTGAAAATTATACCACGGTGAGGAACATCCAAGTCACGGAACCAGAGTCGGTAATTACATCGCCTGCAACTCCCGCCCCCACTGCATCACCAACCCCGACTGCCAAACCGACTCAAGAGCCGACTTCGGTTCCAACCAGTAGCCCAACTCAAACGGCGAGCGCGACATTGACGGCAAGCCCCTCACCGACACCCACCCCGACGTCCGCTCCAACACCCACCCCGACGTCCGCTCCAACACCCACCCCGACGTCCGCTCCAACACCCACCCCGACGTCCGCTCCAACACCCACCCCGACGTCCGCTCCAACACCCACCCCGACGTCCGCTCCAACACCGACAGCCACGCCAACAGCAACTCTGACTCCCACGCAAACTCCGACCCAGACGCCGACAGCTACACCTACGCCGACTGCAACGCAAACTTCCACACCGACACCAACTCCTACACCCGCACCAACACCAACGCCAACTCCGACCCCAACAGAAACAATGACGCCGACTGCATCCCCAACACCGACTCCGACTCCGACTTCCACGCCGACACCAATGGCGACCGCCACGGAACCTGCACCGACAGAGGCGAACCAACTGTTCGCAGATACCGATCTAGCAGTGCTTGGTGACGCTCTCTCCTCACTCGGAGACGGGCAGACTCACACAAGTAGTCTAAATCCGATTCTCTTACTCTTTGCTGTTCTTCTGATCGTCCGAAACAGAGGCTAAAAGTCGCACTCACCTCAGTCACTGCCGACATACCACAAAACACTATCAGTGTTACACCGTCTGTTCGTAGTTGATTACGACAAAGGAGTGAGCTACCGCTCTCGCATGTGAATCGAATCAACCTCGAACTCGCTCGCCCGCACTCGAAGCGGGAACCACCCCTCTTCGTCGATCCCGAGTAACGCCTCGGAGAATCCGTCCTCATCGTTGCCGGCTTTCGCCGTCCGGATCCACTCCACCTCGCGCTCGGTCAGGCCGAACCACTCGGATAGCTTCTCGGCCTCTTCCTGGACCCGGTGAATCAGCGTGAGCGAGCAGAGGTTCGCGATCGTCCGTGCCTCGGGCGTCAGCGCGAACTCGCCGCCAGTCTGCGTGATGAAGTGCAGCGATAGGTCGTAGTGCCTGCTGTGGCGCACCGCCGTCTCCAGGAACTCCAGCGACGTCGCATCGTTCAACAGGTAATGGGCCTCGTCGACGGCGAAGACGACCTTCTTGTCGGTCCCTTTGGCGCGCTCGTAGACCGCGTTGAACAGCACCTGCATCATGAGACTCGTCTCCGAGCGACCGGTCGCCCCCTCTTCCTGGTGGAGGTCCAGATACAGCACGGGCGAGTCGAGATCGAACTCCGTCGGCTGGGCGAGGTTCGCAAGTTCGCCGCCCTCGCGGAACGATGGTCGAAGGTCCGTCAGCAATGTCTGGGCGTCGCTCTGGACTTTCTCCTGTTCGCCCTCGGTCGCGTAGCCGAACTCCTCGGGGCCCTCCAGCAGGTCTTCGAGGACGGCAATCACGTCACGAATCGTCGGCGACTCTCGGTCGTGGGTCGACGGGTCCCGCGTGATCCCCTGGCGTTCGTATGCTTCCTGAATCGCCCGCCGAAGCGTCTGCTTGCGCTCTTCGAGCGGGTTCGACGCGACGTGGGCGAAAAAGGTCTCGAAGAAGGAGAGGACCCACGAAATCTGCTCGGACCACGGATCGAGGTCGGGGACCGCTCGCAGAATATCCGCGGGCGTGGCCTTGATTTCGAGCGGGTTGAACCCGCGCGTGCCTCCTACCGTGATGCGCTCCCCGCCGAGCGCCTCGTTCACGCCGGCGAACCCTTCCAGCGGGTCGAGCATGATGATCACCGTATCCCGGTCGTACATCGCCCGCCGAAGCAACTGGAGTTTCGTCGAGAATGACTTCCCGGCACCGAGCTGGCCGATGACCATCGAACAGTAGCCCGTCTCGCGCTCGAATCGGTCGAGAATGAGCGGACTCTCGTTGAGCGCGTAGGTGCCGTACTCGATGCCCAGTTCGGCGAAGGCGCCGGCGACGAAGGGGAACATCGCGCCGACGGCACGGGCGAGCATCGGCGTCGTCGTGTCCAGCGATTCGTTGAGTTTGTCGATGCCGACCGGGCTGGCCGAAATGAACGAATCGAGCTGTGTCCACCGCGGCATCACGGGCGTCAGGTTCGTCGGCGACTGCCGGGCCGTGTTCATTACGTCGTTCGCGTTGAGGTCGTCGCGAGCGTCGCCCTGCACCGCGAGATACATCGAGACGTCGAAGGCCTGCATCGACGTGTTCCGCAGGGCGTCGTAGAGGTCCTGGTAGTCCTGCAGGTCTTTCTCGACGCCGCGGGCGCCCGCCCGTCGTTTTTCGGTCAAGTACTCTCGGTCGGCCTCCAGGTCCTCGATCTTGTGTTCGAGGGTGTCGAGCGTCGCGTTCGTATCCCGCGGGCTGATGTGGAGGCTGATGTCCGTCCGCCGTGAATCCGCCGTGGAATACAGCGTCTCGAAGAGCCCGTCCATCGGCGTGTCCGGGTACTCGCCGACCCACAGGGTGCGCGTCCACTGGTCGCCCGTCCGGACGGCGTCGGGATACCGCTCGATGCTCGACGGTGTGACCACCGTCTGATGGATATCCGGGACTGAGGGTAGCTCCGAGTTCGCGCCGTCGTACTCGACACTGACCCCCGCTGTGGGACTCTCGGCTGGTCGGGCTGCGTCTTCTTCCTCGGCTGTATCGGTCTCGGTCGTCTCCTGGCCAGTTTCTTCGTCTGAGTCCGCCTCCTCGTCGGCTTGCTCTCGCGTTGGAAGGACCGACAGAAGTGATTCGATCATGCCTCTCCACCTCTGACGATCCCGCGAGTGCGAAGCACCTGGTCAAGCTGGCCGTAGTTCTGTGACTCGTCGCTCCAGTACTCGCCTACGATCTTCGTCGCCTCAGTGGCGTCGATGCGGTGAGCCGTACAGCCGTCGATCGACCGCAGTCCCGACTGGACCCGGGATAGGCGGTCGTCGAGTTCGTCGATGAGTGCCGCTCGTTCGACAGCCTTCCGCGGTGCGTACAGCTCCCGGATGAACAGGCCAAGTATCGGCACTTCCGCGAGTTTCTGCGCGATACTCGTCTCGTCGAACTGCACTTCGGCCGGCGTCACCGGGACCACGACGTAGTGGTCGCGGATCGTCATCCGGCGCTCTTCGAGTTCCGCCTCGTACCACTGGACGTAGTTCTCGATCAGCGATTCCAGCCGTGGGTTCGCCTCGACGTCCGGATCGTCGAGGCGTGACTCGTACTGGGCAAGGTGCTCGTCGACGGGAAACGGCTGGGTGGTCGAGTAGATCTGGATGGGGAACTCGACGGTCGTGTTCAGGAAGTCCTGGAACGCTTCGGCCTTCGTCGCCCACTCCTCGCTGGTCGCGAGCGCCATCGTCGGTGGGATGACCTGGACCATGCCGATGACCGCGCCATCGGTGCGCTCGATCGCACCGCGGTCGGGATACACCCGTTCGATCTGGGTGTACTCCGTGGCTTCCTCGTGGCCGAGTTGGTCCGAGCGGCGATGGAAGGTTAGCATCGACGTGACCCAGTCGATGCTGGTCGTGTAAGCCGGCGTGAGGTAGACGAAGATGGCACCGAGCGCGATCATTACGCCAGCGATCGGGAGCGTTAGTGAGTCAATTTGGTAGCCGAAAACGGTGGCCTTTGTGGGTAGAACTAGCTGCAGGATGAGCACGGTGAGTACGCCCGGGAAGAGGGCAACCGCGAGGTCAGTCATCGTGTACTGCCCGAGCAGTTTCGTGTCTGTACCGAGCGACTTCGGAATCCGTTTCGTTGCCTCGTCGTCCATGGTTAGCGGATGTACCGTGGGTCGTCGTCGATCGCACTGCGCTTGCTGTCGTCACTCGACTCGCTACTCGAACGGCTGCCAGTCCGCGCTGGATCACGGAGAGCGTCGAACTGACGGGCAGAGTCGTCCCCATCGTCCGAATCGGCCCGGCTGTTCGTGGACTCGGCCGAGTCAGAACTCCCCGGTCTACCCGTGGAGCCACCGTCTGAACGGGCATCCGTGCTGGTAGTGCGACGGAATGTCCCACGGAGGCGCGACCCCGTGTCGTTGAGCCGCGATCCAGCGGCGTGTGCCCGTGAATTCCCGGAGTCGAAGACCGCTTGCCCGTCAGATCTGATTGCGGCTTGGCCGCGGACACCCCGGACGAAGTTCCGCCCGCTGTGGAGTGCGGAACTCCCGGTGTCCCTGGTACGGTTTACCCGCGACCGGGCTCGCCGTGTTGATGCGTGCCGCGAGGCACTCTGGGCCATGAAGAAGATCGACCCGGCCTGCCAGAAGAGGATGAATGGTGAGACGATAGCGACAACAGGAATGATTAGGGCTGTGAGCCAGAGACCAAGCCCTTGTGTAGAAAAACCAAAATTCTCGCCGAGAAGCTGACCCAACCTGAATAGCGTTGCTACAGGTATAGTCATAAACAAAAACGGGACGTAGAATCCAGCGAGACGTTTCATGAACTTCGAGACGAGACTAAATGGACCTACTCCCGGAATCCACAGTGCAATCAAGACCGGCATCAAGAGTGTGAAGAGATACAGAACTATCTCTCGAATAAAGTAGATAAGCACGACAAGTGCAAGCAAGAAGAAGTCGACAGAGTAGGTGATTGCTGTAATTAACGCACCTACGCTCCCAATTGATAGAGTCTCAAACAGAGATATCGTTGAGAGGTCAGGGGCAATAAAGATCGCAAGCTCGTTAGTGAACTGTCTAGAAAGCGCGTCCATCCACCACCATGCCAAGATACCGAGTAACCCAGAAAATCCCCTACGCTTGAGTTTCGCTTGGTGGTAGCTACTGAAGAGGTAACTAGTAGACTCTAGAAAAATCACGATACCAACGGATAATGCCCATAGCAACAATGCTAACGGCACCATCTCGTCCCAAAAATAATCATAGAGACTCGGCCAAGTGCTGTTTGTAGGCGCCGCAAACACCGCATTCGGGTGGGGAGTCCCAATTATCACTCTAACTACGTCGTTTGCGTGATTCTGGATGATTCCTTTGAGTGGTTGAAAGAGGACCCTGACAGCTTTCTTAATGGCCCAGACAATGGTATCGCCGAGAGCGCCACCACCATCACTGCCACTTTGAGCAGAAACGACGCCTACGCAGTATTGAAGACCGATAGAGAGACCGAAGATCGAAACCCATCGAGACCGACCAACCATCACTACTCACCCCCATCAGATTGAAGCTGAATTTCGCTACATGTTCCCCGAAAGTTTGCTCGTTCAGGTTCTCCATCAAGTACCGCTTGGAACTCTTTTTGAGCGCTTTCACCAATACCAGCAGAGACAATGACTGACATTTCAACTTGGAGGTTTTCGCAGTGATCGTCCTCAGAGAGTAGTAATGGCGAGTCTGTTCCAAGGAGTGTTACCGAAGCTTCTGGATCTAGAATAAGGTCTTCTTTTGATTCAGGCCTATCAAAGTTCAGTAACGGATTTGTTCGAGCATACTCATTTGTGGGAATCCGATTTGCTGGCGGATGAAGCGCATTCTTGTACCCGACGTAGTATACCCAAGTTGGCCCTGTTCCGACGTTTTCAACCGTGACAAGAAGATTTGCTCTGTTTGACGGGGTGGGACGACCATTGGTGTATTGCTGGATACCCGTTATCTTCAGATCTGGTTGAAGATGGACTGTGGTTGATGCAACTTCCTCATTATCAGCTACTGCGACTATAGAATACTCCCCAGGTCGATAGCTCCAACCCCGACTGAGATTGAAAAGTTCGATAGAGACTCTGGACGCGCCGGTCGAAACCTGGGCCGACTGGAATGAACTCCCCGATGAATCTATCAAGTTGATCTTCGAGACGTTGTGGTCGTCTTGCAGTTCCACGACCAACTTCGAACCAGAGATCGACGTATCCGAGATGACGGAATTCCCGGTACTGCCCACTGAACCGAGTTTCGCGCACCCCGCAACACCGATTCCTGAAAGCGCCAGTCCGCTTTGGATGAATCGCCGTCGAGAGAAGCGTTCACCCGTCATAGTCCCCTCCATGGAGGCCAGACGGGCATCCCAGCAATCCGGTCGATGAAGAAGACCGCCAGCAAGAACAGCGCCACCGGCACGCCAGCCCGGTAGAACCACCGGACGAGCGTGAGTACTGTCCCTTGGACGGACGAGGCGTCCGAGTCACCGACGTAGCCGGTCGAATGTAGCCACCAGCTCTTGGGCTCGTAGCGAGCGTTAATGGCACCGGCAGGCCGGTCTATGGTCTTCGTGAGCGTCCCATCGGAACCAGTCTGGACGGGCTCGCCGGCGAGCACGACGTACCCTTCACGCTCCTCGGTCGCGATAGGAGCGCCCGTCTGTGCATCGGTGAGCGTGACGCGAACGGTCGCATTCTTCGAAGTCGTGTTCAGCACGTCGAGCGTGAGATTGCTCCGGTGGATCGGGATCTCGTCGTACGCGTCCGGATCGGTCTCGGTCTTCACACCGTTGACGAGCCCGTAGGCGGTCAGATCCGCGACAGTCTGGTTGGGCGTCTGGAAGCGCGCTGCGATCATGAAACTCCCCTGGTACGGCTGGTCGAGGACGTCGAGGTGGACCGTCGACGGCAGCGACGGTGGGTCGTACTCCCAGCCGTATGCATCCTGGATCGAGACTGTGTCAGCCGGCGACGCAGTCGGCCCGGTTTTGATCGGGTACGCCGAGACCTGCAACGGGTGGACCGTCGAATGGTTGACCGACACGCCCTCGGCCGTCGCCGTCACGAGATTGTCCCATCCGGGATCCCGGGCGGAGTAGAAGCGCCAGATGCCGTTGATACGACCTCCGGGGAGTTCGTAACCCAACCAGGGATCGTGCTTGAACGCGAAGATACCGAGGTCGCCGTCCGGGAACCGTGCGTAGGAACCGGATACGTCGAGATTGTACTCCGTTACGTCGATCGAGTCCGAGACGGTGACGTTCTCCGTGAGCGTCGTCGTCTCGGACGACCACGACGTGCAGTTGCCCGCTGCTGCTGAGAAGTTCGAACACCACTCGTGGCGGTACTGGAGCGAGGCGGTGACGGTGGTCTCGACCGTGAGCGTGTGGTCTGTCCCAGCATGATCGGCGAGGTCGAATTCCAGTGTTGGCACACTCGTTCCCCCCTGCTCGGCTTCGGATTCACCGTCGACGAGCAGCTCGACCGCCGTGACGTTGTGCGATTGTAGCTGCCAGGTTTCGGTCGAATTCGGTGTACTCGAATTCCGGGGTACGACGAGCCGATAGTCGAGCGTCGCGAAGAGGTCGCCCTCCGGGGCTACGTACCGCGGTTGCTGATCGGACGTCGCTCGGACGATCGTCGACGGCTGGACGGTGAAAATCTCGATGTAGGCGTCGCGAATGAACGTCCCGTCTTTCGGCGACGCAGTAGCGGGGTAGACCGACCTGTCCGTCCTGAACTGCGGGAACTCGGACACGATGTCTCGATTCCATTCCTCGACGGCACCGGGCGGCCGATTGAACGGAACGTCGGTCGTTGCGGCGAGCGACCGCTCCGTCGCGCCGCTCCCCGTCCAGTTCCGGAGCGTCGACCGGTTGACGGTGTCACGGTCACGCGACCACAGGCTCCTGTCGCTGTCGTGGTGGTGTCCGGTTTCGTTCGGGCCGAATCGCTGATCGGCCACTGGGCGTGCGACCGACTGCGTCGCGACGAGCGCACCCACGGCGATGGCGAGCGCGACCGCCGTGGTGACGCCCAGCGGCCGGATCAGAAGCTGCAACTCGACCCACCCGCCACGACGGACGTGAGCAGGAACTGCAGGATGGTCGTCCCGAGCGGCGCCGCGATGACGCCCCAGACGAGCGCCTGTCCGCGCATCGACTTCAACTCCTTTTTCGTATCTGCCCGTCTGAACAGCGGGAGCGCGACGGTCGCCCCGAGGGCGACGAGGCCACCAACGAGCGGGCCGCCGAACTGGATGAGCGTGAAGAGGTTCTTGATCGTCGTGGCCATGTCCGTCTCACAGAACGATTCGCCGACGGACTGCGCGCTCGCTGGTTCGACGGCGAACATGGCGAGTGCGATCGTCAGGGCACCGAGTTTCGGGACGGCCCCCCGCAGGCTCCGGACTGCTTTGTGAATCGATTCCCCCGCGTCGTCGATATCACCAACTGGGTGCATATTTCCAGTGTTGCCACTCGCCGTGCCCCCGTTCCCCCCCGGGAACGAGGCCGCGGCCAGTGTCTATTGCCTGGTTGAAATGCCTCGTTACATATACTTTACTTTTGGTTGTTACTTTGTTGCGATAATAGTTAACGTCCGAGTAGATCTGAGTGCAGAACGGCGGGGGTCTATTGGCTCAGAAATACTAGAACAGTACGACGGTAACCGATCAAACGGCGAGTGAAACGGCATCCGAACGACCACTCTGTTCGGGCATATTATGGAGAATACCGCGCCAATCAACGGGGTTTCAAACGGTTCACTCTACCAGACGGTGATACGAGTGAGCACTATGGCTCTACACCCTGGGCACGCCGCTGGGCTTCGCATTGTCCGCAATACGCGTCTTTCAGGTCCTTCGGATCATCTACCTCCTTCGTTTTCGAGATCTCGTCGTCTTTCTGATACTGCCAAGAGTGTCCACAAAACTCATCGTCTAAAGCGTGCCAGTCGTGATCTGAGCTTTTTCGTCCTACTCTCATTATCTACAAGTCTCGTTACTGTCATTGGCGAGTATGTGTTTTCACTCTTGGGAAGGAATTGCCGGTCTTGTCGAGCATCGAAAGCAGTAGAGGCAGTTACTCGGACGATTGCAAGACACGATTCGGACTATCAGGATTGGCTGCAATCAACGCTCGCTTCTTCGCGATCTCCGCCATCGGATCCACAGTAGAGGGCTGCTACTCGGGAAGTTCTTTGCGACCGGACAGCACGCACTCCCAGCACGGGAACTCGCCGATGCATTCCTCGCAGTCCTCGTTCGACTCGTCTGAGTTATCTGTTCCACTGCGCTGGTCCGTCACTTCCTCGAAGTCCGACAGCGTCGTGGATGATTCGACCCGTCCACCATCCGTGACGACAGGCCGACTGGTCGGCGACATCGCATCGAGGAGTGGCCGCCGGATCGCGACTGCGACGCGGTGTTTGCACGCACTCTCGTAGTGTTCGTCTGCCGGGCACTCACACTCGGTCGGGAGTCCATCCACGACAGTCACGAGATACTCGTGTTCGCTGGGGTCGGGATGACTGCAGTTCCGGACGAGGATGCCCTCTGTCATGAGGACGAACTCGAAGGCTTCGTACTGAGCGCGCCTGGCGACTCGGGTCGGAAAGTCGAGTTGTTCGAGTGGGTGCATGGGTCTCCGGAGCGCCCGGACACGAGCGCCCCGCCCCTCAGGGCGCGGAAAAAACGACCACGCGGTGCGTCTCTCTAATCTTGGACCGTAGCTCGACTTCGTGGCATCGCCTCACCGACGCCGAAACTCCACGATCCGGAACTGGTTTGTGAAAACCATCCGCAGTTTGGCCGATGCCCTCCACACGATACTCGAGACGTAGCCTACTCCAGGGGACTGCCGTCGCTGCGGCAGTCGGAGTTGGGGGGTGCTCGGCACTCCGGGAAGATTCCGGTGCGGATCCCATCTCGGACGGATCCCCAGGCCCGGACGATTGGCCGTCGAGCGGCTACGACGCCCGTAATACCCGGTACAACACCGACGCTACACCACCCCGGTCGGCACCGGACGCCCGGTGGACCCGGGAATTTTCGTTCTGCCACCAACCAGTCGTTCGTGGTACGCGTGTCGTCGTGAACACCGACGATTCGACCGTCGGGCTCCGAGCAACCGACGGAGACCGCCTCTGGGAGTCCGACTCCGAACCCTGGGGATACGAAACGCCGACGCTCGGAACCGATCGGGCGTACGCCACCGGCACGGACTGCGTCTTCGGTGTCGACCTCGACACCGGCGAGGAAACCTGGCACGGTCGGCCCTGTCACGGGGCAAACACGGCGAGCGGGACGCTCGCGAACGGACGACTGTATCTAGAGTACGGGGGATACTTTTCGGCACTCGATGAGACGGGACAGATCACGTGGGCATCGACCCATGATGCTCACGGGTCACCGGCCGTCACCGAACAGACGGCCTACGTCGCCACGGCGTTCACCGTCGAGGCGGTCGATTTGTCGGCCAACGCAACAGAATGGCCGTGGGAAGACCGTGACGACGACGAACCGGCCCACGCCGACAAGGATGCGGCGACGAAGTGGTCGGTTCCACCGGAGTCACGGATTACCGGACCGCGGATATACCAGAGCCCAGCCGTCGCCGGTGCAACCATCTACGCGACTCTCGAATACGAAGGCCGACCTGGTGGAGAACTACGGGCGTTAGCTCGGACTGACGGCGAAGAGCGGTGGGCGATTGCATCACCACCTACGCGGCAGATCGGGGAGGAACCCGAAGACGCTCCGGACCCGGTTGGACAGCCTGTTGCACCTGTTGTGACTCCGGATCTCGTCGTGACATCGCTCGGTGACCGGCGCATCCAGGCGGTCACACACGGGGGAGAAGCGGAGTGGACGACGGAACTGGACTACGACGTGATGGAACTTGTCGGAGCCGGTGAGACGGTCCTCGCAGCTACCCACGACCCGTCTGTCGAGACGACCGGGGCCGAACACGCAACAGTAGCTGCATTCGACCTCACGAACGGGGATCGACTGTGGGATCTGCATTTCGAAGACCACGCCGAAGGGCTCGTGATCGCCGGGGGAACGGTCTATCTGACCGTCGTCTCTGACCGTCAGGCAGACGGGGACGTCACTGGGGAACGACTGATCGCGCTCGGCTGAGCCAGTTGTCCGTCCGAATCTCTCTAGACCCACAGTACCTATCCGATCTCGTATGTCGCGATGGTCGACCGTCCGCAGGCTAGGCACGACTCCGCCGCTGACTCGACGGACGTCCCGCAGTGGCGACACTCGTGAACGCGCTCGATATTCGGATCGAGACCGGGGACGCGTCCACGAAACCAGACGAATCTCATCGGTCCCACGCCTCCCGTTCGGCCTCGATCGTATCGCGATGGTCGCGGACCGTCGCCGGGCTCACGTCCGCTGCTGCGGCGAGGTCGAGTTGTGTGATGTCCACGCCGTGGTCGCGACAAGCGACCGCGAGACACGCCGCGGCGAAGCCCGCTGGATGGACGCCGATGCTCTCCTGGGCCTGCCAGGCCCGCTCGGCGAGTGCGCGAGCGTGACACTCCGTGTCCGTCGGAACGTCCATCGTTGATGCGAGGCCGGGAATGAATTCCCGCGGTCGCTGTGGTGGCGCGGGGAGACCGAGTTCATCGTTAATCACGTCGTAGGCATTGGTGACGCGTTCGCGGTCGACCTGCGCGACCGACGCGACCTCGCCGAGTGTCCGAGTCGCGTTCGTACAGCGACAGACCGCGTAGATTGCGGCCGCTGCGAATGCCTCTATCGACCGACCATGGAGTAAGTCCTCGTTCTGGGCCGAGCGGAAGAGCGCGCTGGCCTGCTCGCGGTCGTCCTGATCGAGGTCGAGCGCGCCAGTCATGCGCGCGATCTCCGTACAGCCGTGGGCGAGGTTGCGTTCCGCTTTCGAGCGCCACTTCGCACGAGTGTGTTCGCGGCGTAAGCGGCCCAGCTGCCGTCGCTTCTGTCCGGAGAGTTCGTTCCCCTGCCCGTCGATTTTGCTCCCGATCTCTGTGGAGAGCCCGCGGTCGTGACGGGCTTCGGTGAGCGGCGCGCCCGTCCGTTTCCGGTTCGTCTCGTCTTCGTCGAAGATGCGTGGACCACGTCGATCGAGGCGACACGCCTCGACGACGAGGCCACACTCCGTACACCGGGTTTCGCCGCCGTCCGTGGTGAGTCGCCCCTCGCACTCGGGACACTGGTCGGCAGGGATCGTTTGGTCGGGCTGTTCGTCAAAGTCGCTCTGGTAGGGTTCTGTCGTCGCCATCGAAGGTCAGCGCGAGGCTCTGTTTGTTGCCCCCCGCGCCCCTCTCAGGGGGAAACAAAATCACACGGTAGCGCACACCGGAGTTTCAGTGAAACTCGCACTGACAGAGAACTCACCCGTCGACTGAGGAGGTAAAACCAAGCAGCTTCGACGGCGGCTGATCCTCGCGGATATGTCTCCCCAGCGGTCAGACAGTTCCATCAGACAGTTCGCAGGCGATCATACTGGAGTGCCCCCGTTCGCAATCTCTCCGATCGGTTCTCAATCCGCAGATTGTACGTCGGCGGGCTGTGACATCCCCGGAAGGTCGGGTATTGAGAGGTCAACACGCCGAAGTAACTGTGCGTTGATCGCGACGATAACCGTACTTAGCGACATCAGGAGCGCGCCGACGGCAGGCGAGAGCAGGATCCCGAACGGGGCGAGGACGCCCGCTGCGAGGGGGATCGCGAACACGTTGTATCCCGCCGCCCAGACGATATTCTCCTGCATCTTCCGGTAACTTGCCTTGCTCAGCTTCACCAGGCGAACGACGTCCATCGGGTTGTTCTGGACGAGGATGACGTCGGCCGATTGGACCGCGACGTCGGTGCCGCTCCCGATAGCGATTCCAACGTCTGATCGTGTCAGCGCCGGTGCGTCATTCACGCCATCGCCGACCATTCCAACGAGTTTAGCCTGGTCGTGGAGTTCCTGGACTTTCTTGTCCTTGTCTTCGGGAAGGACCTCCGCGAACACAGTGTCGATTCCCAGTTCGGCCGCCACGGCGTTAGCGACGTCCTGGGAGTCACCAGTTAGCATAGCTACCTCGATGCTCAGGTTGTGCAGGGCGTCGACGACACGGAAACTCTCTTCCCGGATCACGTCGGCCATCGCAAACGCGGCGATCAGCTCTCCCTCGCGAACGAGATACACCACAGTCTGGGCATTCTGGCCAGCTTCGTCAGCGAAGCGCTGGGGATGATCGGGAACATTCAGATCGAGTTGAGTAAGTAGATTCGGGCCGCCGACGTGCACCTCGTTACCATCGACGTTTGCTCGGACGCCCCTGCCTTTGATCGCCTCGAAGCCAGTCGCGTCAGGAGCGGTGAGGTCTCCCTCTTCAGCGGCTTCGCGGATGGCTCGTGCAATCATGTGTTCGGAGTCGCTCTCGACGGCCGCCGCCAGTGTGAGCACCTCGTCCTCGTCGACACCGTCGACGGTCGCCATGTCAACGACGCCGTGTTCGCCTTCGGTGAGCGTCCCCGTCTTGTCGAAGATGATGGCGTCCAAATTCCTCGCTTCTTCCATCGCGATGCGGTCGCGGACGAGCACTCCGTTCCGAGCGGCGAGTGACGTGTTAATCGCGACGACCAGCGGGATCGCGAGTCCGAGGGCATGCGGGCAGGCGATGACGAGTACCGTTACGACGCGCTCGATAACCGTTGCGTTGAACGAGACTGCAATCGTCCAGGCGATTGCTGTCACGACTGCCGCCGCGAGGGCGACGTAGAACAGCCAACCGGCAGCCCGGTCGGCTAGCACTTGCGTTTGAGACTTGCTCTGCTGGGCTTCCTCGACCAGCCGCATGATGCCTGCGAGCGTCGTCTCCTCGCCTGTTGCCCCGACACTCACGTGGAGACTACCGTCGCCGTTGATCGTCCCGCCGATGACCTCGTCGCCGGGTTCCTTCGAGACCGGTTTCGACTCGCCCGTGATCATCGACTCCTCGACATCTGAATCACCCTCTTCAACGATGCCGTCAGCAGGGACACTCGCACCCGGCCGGACGAGTACGAGGTCGCCCTCGGAGAGTTCACTGATAGGGACTTCCTCGGTATCACCGGACTCGGTGATCCGCTCGGCGGTGTCGGGCATCAGCTTCGCCAGCTCGTTAACAGCGCTCGAGGCCCGTCGCACCGACCGCATCTCGATCCCACCTCATCGGAGGTGGCATCACTTTCACGATTGTGGTCGTGGTGGTCACCGCGAACGAGTGGTTGATCCGACGACTTCTCGGTGTCTTTGGAGTGATCGTGGTTATCCATATATTGGCTGCTTAGGCGCTAATTTGACCCATCAGGAACGTAACCAAGGTACCATGTTGGAGTTCTGATTATATTGGTGAGTTTATTCAGGAGGTGTATTAGCTCCAGTCACTTCTGTCCGGTGAGGATGCTCGTGGTGGGTTACGGTACTATCGACTGCTGTCGCACCCTGCGCACGGAGGATATCCTCCGTTTCACTAACACGGTTATCCGGGACCATGACAACGACTCTGAGTTGATCTAGTTCAGAAACCTGGTGAGACGTGCCAATCACACCTCCAAGAAAACCACCGATTACGGCACCGAGCCCGAACCCGAGGAACATAAGCATGTACTGGCCAGCGGTCATGATTGGACTGACACGAGGAATCCAGAATATATTCTGGTCCATCATGAATAGCAGTACAGCGCCAATTAGTCCGCCGACTAATCCACCCCAGAGGAGTCCCCGCCGTTCTGGCATCGTCGTCGCTGGATCGAAGAATGGATTGTCGATATCCGGTTCGTCGGGTTCTAAGCCCGCGTCACGAAGCGCTTGCTTGGCCTCTCCTATTTCCTCAGTGTCATCGAATGTAGCGACGATACGTCTCATTGGTCACCTCGTGGTTCCTGGAGCATTGCGTGGAGCTGGGCTTGGACTCGCTGACTAATCTGATCTGTGTCACCAACGATCCACCCATGATTGTACTTCCGGTCGTAGGGTGCGGCGTCGTGTGGGCGAATGAGATTCGTGAGATAGTTCTCGACAGCGTCCGGAACCGTGTCCTGCTCGACGTGGAGCATCGGACCGTGTTTCCCGCGATGACTTTCGACGGATGCAGGGAGTGCCGTCTGCCAGTTGTCCGGGTTCGCGAAGATGAAGTTGTGACCGCTTTCAGCGATGCCCCAACCGATGTTACGGGGCCACTCGCCGAATATCCAGCCCTGATTCCGGCCGATGTCCTTGTACCCAGCGAACCCGACGCTTAGTTCGTATGGATCAGATCCTCTCGGGATTCGCTGTACGTGGCCGAACCGTGCGAGATTACGGGCTACTTGTTCGCTAACCTTGCTTTCATCGCCGAGGAGATACATGTACGCCTCGTCGAAGCGAGCTTCGAGTTGTTGCTGGGTTGCCTCTGGGATGCGATCACCGTCGATGTAGAGGAAACCATCGCCACCGTGAGCGTTCCAGGATTGTGCCGGGATGGCAGTCTGGAGATCGCCAAGGTCGGCGATGAATGTGGTGTCCCGGTGATTCGCGTGAATCGTACTGAGGTACTGATCTGTGTTGGCCGCGACTTCAACCGGTGTGTCTCCCTGAATACGTCTGGTTTTCAGACCCATCTCTTCGACGGTCTGCTGAACATCATTGCTGATGTATCGCTCACCACCAACGATGTACACCTGCATATTTCCGTCGACGTGAACACCTTCTGGATGAAGTCGCTCGATCTCCTCACGCGTCACCGCTGGCAAGGAGCCCTGTTCCGTCAGGAGGAGCGCGCCGTCGATTGGATGATGGATGAAAGTCACGCCAGGGAGTGCTGCAGCGAGCTCGCTGTCGTTGATGAGAATCGCTGCACCCGGCCGAGTGTGATCGTTAATGGCAGGATAGACGTTCTGTGTGAACGCGGTCGCCGTCTCGTAGTCGTTACTCCCGGCAAGACGAGTCGTCATGCTCGTGACGGTCCCCTCGTCGAAATCAGCCGATTCTGGCCCACCTTGGGTTTGCTGACTGGATGATCGGACTTCTCGATACGTGAGTGCGGCCCCTCCAAGAGTCGCTCCAACCGGTAGCGCGGCGAGATCACGCAGGAACTTCCGACGACTACGGTCGCTCATAGCGCACCACCCGGTTTGAGGTTTTTCCGAACGAGGAGTCCATTCACTGGCCAGGCAATGAGAAACCCGATCAGCGTAGCGAACACCATCACGCCGAACCAGAGGATGTTGTCGTCTCCTGGCATCATTGGCAGGTTAAGCATCATGATTACCCACATTCCACCCATCATCCCGACAGAAACGCTCGTCATGCTCACGGCGACGATCTTCGCACCTTTCTTCGCTGCCGATCCGGTGTCAAGACCTTGGGAGTCTTTCAACATTGGAATGTGGAAGAGGAGCCACGACACGAGAAACGCGATGATGTATACGAGCACGATGAGAATCGTCATTGCATTCCCGAACCAGAATAGTGGTCCGTTGAAGACGAACATCGGGATACCGAGGTAGTTGAGGAGGAATCCCGTCGCAATCATCGTGCTTCCTGCGAATCCAACACCCATCGCAGTCGCTGTGGCTGCTCGAAGCCAGTACGGGCGGAGGACGCGTGGTCCCTGATCAGTTGTAACGATCTGCCTCCCCCTGTAGGAGAGCCAGTAGAGTGTCAGCCCAAATGGGCCCAGAACAAGGGTCAATAGTGGCCAGACCATCGTCGTCCAGTCGTTCATCTCAGGTAGTCGGTGACGTGCATGGGCGAACACGAACGACGCCCCGAGGATGCTGAACCCGGCCCAGACCGCAGCGAGCGACTCGAGCGGGCTGAGGCCAGCCCCCTGATGACGGTACTGTGTGATCTCAACTGCATAGTCGAGGCGGCCCTGGGAAACCCAGGAAACCTGATCCGTCGACCCCATTGCGAAGAGGTGGTTAAACGGCCCTTCTGCGGGGGTCGAGAACCAGGCTGGCTGAGACTGCCACGCGTAGTTTTCAGTCACAGCTGGCAGGCTCCCATCATCGTTGACGAGTAGGATCGGGCCAGCTTTCCCCCACTGAAGATTTGTCGATGAGATTGCGTGCTCGGGCTCACTGGGGTTGACGAGCATGAAGTTGTAATAACCGACTTTATCGCGTTCATGGATTCCCCAGCCGAAATCTCGCGATTCGTCACGGAACTCTGCGACCTCAATGGCGTGGTCCTGCGGTGTGTCTCCTGAGACTCGTGTCCACTTGACATCTAGCTCAGAGAGCGCATCGTCGCTCACAAGGCCAGGTGGTGCGAGGACATAGGCGTGAGAGGCGTTCAGTTCCTCAATTGCCTCTTGCGTGGCATCTGGGACTCCGTCTTCGTTCGCGTATAGAATCGGGTCACCAGAGTAGGCGCTCCAGGCGGCAGCGGGTAGTGCCCACTGAGGTTCGTCAGAATTCACAATGATGACGTTGTTCGGACTAATGTCATCAGATCCGTTCCCACGGGTGGCGACAGAAGCAGCTGTCTCGGCGGGATTCCCACCAGAGATATCGACAGTAGAGACGCTAGACGTATTTGTTCCATTTGCGCTATTGGGCGGAGTGGCGTTCCCGAAGAGGAGAAGGGCGTCTTCGCTTGCCCGTAGGCGAGATGCCGCCATAGCTGTCTGCCAGTTATTCTCGGGAACACGAACTACAGTTGAGTAGTTTAATCCAGAGTTAGGCGGACGTGCGGCCCGGGCAGTGAGTTCACTCTGGCGCTGTGGGTCATCAACGGGGAATCTGCTCACGTCTTTGGTCTGCATCGTGGTGTACGATTCGCTCGGCGCCTGTCCGTAATCGAACAATGTCAGTCCGGCGACGAAGACCGGTTGCGTAGCCACGAGAATCGCGACAATGGCAGCGGTCACAACCGCTACTGATTTCCAGATATTCATTGCACTAACTCACCCCCCACTGCTTTCGAACGCCACCAGTGTGGGTGAATATTGTCTGAAAGGTATCTGCACTACAGGTTGTAGCTGGGAATTCAGGTATCATTGGTTGGCATATGAGTAACCGTCTGTTCTTCAGACGGAGCTACGTACACGTTGTATCCTGCAAACGCTGTCACAAGCACGCCGATGGCCACGTCATTCCAAAGAAGGCCTCCAGTGACTCCGGTGATAAACGGAGCGAATAGAAGCCACCCGCCGAGTAGCACAAGTATCCCAGAGATACCCTTGCTGGGCCCACCCTGTATCCACTCACGGGAGTAATTATACCCCGCTAAGGTGACGATCATTCCACCTACGACGACGTCGTTCCATGTGTCAAGAGATGGAGATTCCACTATAAACGGGAACGCCATGAGCCAGACTCCGAGGGCCCCCGTGAGGACTGTAATCGATTTCGTTGCTGTATCCATGAAAACTGGTGTAGCAAAAAGGGGTAGTTACAGAACTCTGCGTTTACGAAGCCATCTCTCGGCAGGTCTCCGCACAGTCGCGGAGTACCTCGGCACAGATCTGGCAGTGTTCTGCGTCGTGACGTTCACATTCCTCAGCGCATTCTTCACAGGCGCCGGCACAGGCCTGGGCGAGCTGCGAACTGTAGTTCGAGTCCCGTGCCATGAAGCGCGCGTGCATCGACGTGAGGTCGGCGACGTCCCGGCAGAGCCGGGCGCACTCCTCCATCTCCTCGCTCCCGAGACATTCGTCCGCACACCATTCACAGACCTGGGCGGCCTCGTTACAGTTCTCTATGCAGTCGCGTTGCTCGTCGTTCAGACTCTCGATCTTCGAGACAGTTTCTGAGAGAGACATTCTATTCAAGGGATGGTTCGATAGCTGGATTAACAATCAGTCTGCAACTGCAAGGGCTTGGCCCTGATTCTGAACTGCTAACGTGTTGTTCCCCGGAGACGAAACAGTATCTAAGGATTATCTATTGCGACATTCCTTACGATGAAGCCATTCAGAGGACTAATTCCGATGGATTCAAAACTCACAGAGTTCGATTCTAGATGGTTCGAAGGCGAAATCGCATTGAATCATAATTACGTACTTGATACTAGAGACGGACTCACGGAGGGCACACATATGCCAAAACAAACTGACGACACACGGCTGGTTACGATTCTCCTCATTATCATCGGTGCGTTCGTCATCTTCCCGATGTTCTTCATGGGCTTCGGGATGATGGGATACGGGTCGATGATGGGCGGGATGTGGAGCGGAGGAATGTGGGGCGGCGGAACGATGTCGGGGTGGATGTTCATCGTCGGAATCGTGATGCAGGCCCTATTCCTGGCTTTCATCGTCGGCGGTGGCTACCTCATCTACCGCACAGTCATGAGTGATTCGAGTGACGCGGACCAGGCACTCGAAGAGCTCCGCCTCGCCTACGCTCGCGGAGAGTTGACCGACGAGGAATACGAACAGCGACGCGAGGCGCTCGAAGGGGATACCTAATCACGATCCGACGACACTGAGAAATGACCAGAATCTCCGACCGTCGTCACTGGACAGCGCGTCCGTCACTTCCAGCCTGGCTCGACCAATACACGACGCTGGGACTGCACGGCCTCGTTGTCGGAACGGCACTTTGTCTAGTCGCGTTCCTCACGAATCCAGTTCCTGACCCCTCATTTCCGTGGGCGACGCTTCCCGCGTCATTACGGCTTCCCGTTGAACAGCCTCGAATCGAGCATTGGCCGGTAACCTACACCATCGGCATCTGGCTGTTGGTCTTCTGCTTTCCCGTCCTCTTCCTCGCTGGATACCGGCGATACGGCGACTTGCATCAGGGGGCAGCGGTTTGGCTCGTTGGGTTGCCGACGGTCGCGATGCTGGGCTGGACTACGTACTGCCGGTTCCTCTGGCCGAAGCTGTATCCCCCGACCTGGAACGCCCCGGCCTACACGTTCGTTTGCTGGCTGTACTGTTCGACCTACGATGTCATCTGGAGTAACGCAGCGTACGTGATCGCGCTCCTCGGTGCCATCGCAACGATTCTCATCGTCCAGCGAACACGCGGAACCAAGTATGCACTCATCGGCTTCGGCATACTAGCCCTCCCTCTCGGCCTACCAGCCCTCTACGAGGGGTCTCGTCGAACAAGAAGTGAAAGCTAATTTCAGTTGGGTAACCCTGAGATCGTGGTTCGATTTCGTTGAGTGCCTCCGTCGCGACGTCCCCGAGTTCTTCTGCTTCAAAATGTGCGTCCCGCTCCTGTACCTTCTTCTCTGAATTATCGAGATATCGCGCTGCAACGGTATAGTCGAAGCGCGAACGAGGACCTCACCCATCCCACGTCGACTCCCATGCGGAGGAAGATAATCGTGCTTCGGGTGGTCGATACCGATCACCGTCGCGTCTGAGAGTCGCTAGAGAATCGACCGTGCGCCATCCGTTGTAATTCCGACGTAACCAATGTTTTTGAATCCGAGTGGATATTATACGTACCTCGGGACGATAGCCCGGCCTGCAGAAGATGGCATCGCGTCACTGTCGTTCTCCGAGCAGACAGTGGCACAGTAATTTTACAGCTATTATAATCCGTATGACATAGATGACTGTGCATTCTATCGTTGTCATCGAAGGTCAGCGCGAGGCCTCGTTTAATGCCCCCCGCACCCCACTCAGGGGGAAACAAAATCACGTGACCTCGCACACCGGGTTTCGAGTGAATTGTCGACCGTTATTCGACGAGTTGCGGTCTGCGGACGATGAGTTCTTCTTGGTCTTCGACCCACTCGCCGAGCTTCGTCTCCAGATAGTCGATGGCATCGGCGTGGGTGAACACGCCGCGGTCGATCAGGTCGCCGGCGACGTCTTTGAGCGCCCGGAACTCGCCCTGTGCGAACCCGTCACCGACTGGTTCGCCGTCGTACCAGCGCACGGTTCTGAGTGCGCCGTTGCCGACCGTGGGAGCGCCTTCGATGGCCTTGCAATCGAACTGCAGGCCGAACCAGTGGGTCCGGTACGCGGTAACTCGGAAGTCGGTGTCGACGACGTAGATGGCTTCGTGGTGCAGATAGTCCAGATACTCGGCGATGATCTCGTCGATAGTCAGGCGGATCGTCCACGGTTCGATGTCGATCTGTCTTGACGGGAAATCGGAAGCGGCGAGAACGCGGTCAACACCGCTGTCGGTCGTCGCTTCACGGAGTCGTCGGTGAACGTTTCGGAGCGTCTCGTCCGGGTAGTCGCCACCGAAAGGGGTCTCCTCGGTGATGGCCTGTTTGAGTCTGAGGTCCTGGGCACCCCAGTGCGAATAGTGCAGGTTGTAGGTACTGTCCGGTCGTTCGTAGGCGATGAGTGCGCGATGTCCCATTGTATTCCGCGGGAGTTCGGGAGCCCCCGCACCCCTCTCGGGGGCGACAAACGAACCGGGTCGTCGCACACCGGATTCCGAGTGAATCGGGTTGCCCAGTTCCCATGCTGTTTGGCTCTCGGTCGTTCAGGTTGGTATCGCGCTACGCACGACAGTCGTCGAGCGTGACCGGTAGCCATCGGCCGGCGACTTACCGAATGATGTCGATATCGAGCAGCTGTTGGACGGGCTGGTTCGCGAAGTCCCCCTTGTCGACGGTGACGAACGTCGCTTCAAGGTCCTTGGCGTGGGACGCGATCAGGAGATCCCGCATCGGGAGTGACCTGTCCTGTGTCTGGAGTTGCGCCTCGACGCTCGCCGCTGTGAGGCTCGCGCTCTGAGTGAACGGCTCGACGCCGTCCAAGACTCGGCCCAGCCACGCGTGGACTTCGCGGGAGTTGTCCCGCCGCTTCGCGGGCCGGAAAAACTCGAACAGGACGAACGACGAGGTGACGAACTGCTCGTCCGCGTGGTCCTGCAGGTAGGGAACGACCTCGTCGCTCGCCTCCGGATTCCCCCACTTGGCGAGGACGTTCGTATCCAAGAGTCTCATTCGTCGGTACCCGACTCCATGTCGAGTGAGTCGCGTACCTCGGCCGAGGAGCCTTCGACCGCCTCGGCGAACTCGGTACCGAGCCCGCCCGCGAGTTCGGCGATCTGTGCTTCGGTATTCGGCGAATCGGTTAGTCGAAGGACGACATCACTGAAACTTTCGCCCTCCTGCTTGGCTTCCTTGAGCCGTTCGTACGCTTCGTCCTTGAGTGAGATCGTCGTCGTCCCCATGTATGCATGTACGTGCATGTTCTGTCTATGTCTTTCGGTGAACTGCCCCGTCGAAGGGATCAAAAGTGGGTCTGTTCGAATAGGGTACCCAACGGCTCAAGTGACGGGTGAGCCGCTGAAGCCGCCTGCGTTACAGATTCAGATGCGGATGTCGAACGATCAGTGCCTGTGTCTCCGTGGTCCACTCGTCGAGTTTCCGGGCCATGTACACGACCGCTTCGAGGTGGGTGAAGACACCGCGATCGAGCATGTCGCCGACCGTCGCGCGGAGCCCGTGGAACTCTCCCTGTGCGAATCCGTCACCGACCGGCTCGCCGTCGTGCCACCGGACGGTTCGAAGGGCACCGTGGCCGACTGCAGGTGAGTCGTCGATCGTCTCGCAGTCGTGCTGCAGGCCAAACCAGTGGGTGCGGTAGGCGGTCACCCGGTAGTTGCTGTCGACGACGTAGCACGCGTCGTAGTGCTGATAGTCCAGCAGGTCGGTGACGATCTCGTCGAGCGTCCAGTCGAGCCCGCGCGGTTCAATGTCGACTTGGGGCGACGGGCAGTCGTGTCGTTCGAGGATGCGACCGGCTTCTCCGTGTGAATTCGATTCGAGGAGTTGATCGTGTACCGTCCGGAGCGTCTCCGACGGGTTGTCGCTCCCGAACGGCGTCTCCTCGCTGATGGCTCGTTTGAGACGGAGGTTCCGGCCGCCCATGTGCGAGTAGTGCAGGTTGTAGGTACTATCCGGTCGTTCGTAGGCGATGAGTGCGCGATGTGCCATTAGTACTCCGCGGGAGTTCGGAATCCCCCGCACCCCTCTCGGGGGCGATAAAATCTCCCTCGTTACGATTGATCTCCTCGATACTGATCATCACCGGTAATCCGTCCGACCGTGCCGTTCATTGCATACAGCAATAGCCTCGCGATCTGGTACGCGATTTGTTCCGACGAGGTGTCAAACGAACCCACAATGAATTCTTCACCGTGTTCGTTTACGCCTGTAACCGATTGGACAGTGAATCGGTCTGCTTCGAGGGTACCATCGACGCGGATACGGATTGCCACATCTCGATCAAGGGCCCACTCAACGAGTCGGTCGTCGATACAGTACTCGGTCCAACCAGGCGGATAGTAGCCGAGGTACTCGGTGTTACTCTCTGGCATTGGTCTGATCGCCCTGCACCCTTCAAAGGGCGATAAAATCGTGTATAGTGCGCCACTGATGTTTCACAGTCATAGGAACCGACAATCTAAACCGATCGTACCCCTTGTTTGACCGCCATATTTGCCCTCTGACTAACCACATGCAGCCTGTTATTGAAATGCTGCAAGTTCGCCGGCAAGTTCCTCGTATCGATCGAGTTCAGAACAGTACCGTTCCCGAGTGCCGCCGCCTCAAAGCAAACACCGGCGATTGCTCTATCGAGCTCGCTCACCCTGTCCGTATCGTTAAACATGTTGACCGCCGAGACGATGGCATCCATATCGTTGACCGCCGCCAAGCATCGATAGAGCGGAGTTTAGAGTGAATGCGCCACATAGACCCTCTACTGAAGGTCCTTTGAGAGAACAAACCTGGAATTGCCTTCAGTACCGAGACGAGTTTCGTGGAACCCCCCGAGCGCTCATGGGAGAGTTCGTTCAGCGGGTCGGACGTATCACTGACTAATCCAACCCATGTCTCGGTAAGAATAACACAGCAGTACTTGCATCGTGATCCACGCGAATAATCGCCGACAGCAGTCTAGTCACTTCAATGAGTTGATTCGGTTGCTCAGCGAATCCAATCGTGTATGGTACATGGTGTGGGACACCGTTCGTCGCTTTCAGTCCTCAGGGATGCTCTTCTAATGCCATTTGGCCAGCTATATACCACGATGTGTCGGTACGGATCTTTCGAAGCACGCCATCGTCATGAGGCCAACATTGAATAGGCCGTTCTCGTACCAGCCGACAAATTGCGGCGCAACATCTACGAGATCGTGCACACCTTGTGGTGAGACTTCAAGTAATACAGAGGGCCAACTCCGGATTTTCTGAAATCGCCCCCCGGGGGCAGTTCGTGGATGCATTCGGTAGTCTCTCAACTACTCGCTTGTCAGCCTGTTCGATCTGTATCGCCGATTGAAACCCAACCGAATGACCTAGCTAGATACGATGACCCAAACCATCCTGCCCTCAAAATCACATCTTGGTTTCTAAAACCGGCCAAATACAGAGGGAGGGCGACCGAATTGGAATATCAATTTGTGAAAAGGCGGTTAACAATTTATAAGTAATCATGTTCATGGTATAGTGACTGGCAGTGACTCATGGATTAATCGAACTTACGGGTTCATCACACACTCCGTTTGTAGTCATTGAGGATCCCAGGGTCGGACAACATAGTCATGAAGCAAGGGCGCAACTGCGGAGTTTGCCCCTTCTCTGGGAACTAGGATTCAAACAATTTCTCCACAATCCTCTCTGGGAAAACGGCTTCCAGATGGTAGACTACGACTATATAGATCCGAACGATTTGGAGGTGAAAGAACTCACCTATCCGCTCGTCCATCTCGTGAGTCAGAAGGGACTCCTCGAAACTGATGTTTCAGATGGCGAAGTAGTTCGGAACGGCGAACAGTACGTCATGCGAGAAATCTTGCGGACTCGTGGTAATGACGATATTTATATCGTCGTTGCCGACACCAACTCCCCAGAGCTTCCGGCAGTATCGACTCAAAGACCGGTGACAGACGAATACAGTCCAGTAACAACGGTCAACTATCCCAATTTTGTCGAGAAATACGTCAAGGAGAACCTCGACTCGGCTCTCCCCCTGCAGGAGACTCGCAACTACTTCTTCCACAAAGTCTCAGATCATCATCGGGAAGTCGGCGCACCGGCAAACTCATTGGTTGAACTGTTCGATTACGAAAATGCACCACCCCAGAGTCCGGTTTGGGAACCGCTGTACTACTTTGTCGAGCATGATCTGCAGACGATCCTCGAAAAGTACACTGAACGGATTCGTGAGACACTCCGTTCCTGGTTGGAACGAGGCGACGTTCAGAAGATCGCAAACGAGATGGACGCGATGCTAACCCGGTGCGAGTATCAAGTCGAGCAACTCGATGAACAACGGAAACAGAACACGGTCCTTTACGAATGACAGATTATAGTTACAACTACGACAAACCCGACGCTCTGCTCACAGGGTATACTACGGTTCGAGGTGCAGAACTGAAAGAGATCTATCGCGTTCTCAACAGTCAGGGCGCCGTTCCGAAATCCGCACTTATAGAGCGCTTTGGACGCCCCTTGAGCGACGACACTACGGTGGAAGCCGATCACGTTGACGAGTGTTTAAAATTCCTCAAAGCAGTCGATATAATCGAAGTAGACGCTCAAAACGTCGTTTCGCTCTTCAACGAGGGTGTCTACCCAGACATTCAATCCTTCGAAGCGCGCCTACTCCATCATATCCGTCAGCAAACGGAAAACCAGTACCACCTTTCGTTTATTTTCGACGTAATGGCAGATCTGGATGCCCGCCGAATTCCTGAAGAGGCGCTCCTTGAGGCAGTCAAAGGGGATGACGAGACGTTCGATCTCACTTGGCGGGGAGAAAAAATACGCATGTGGGCAAACCTCGCAGAGACCATCGGGGCCATCTCATACGATAACGAAGATGACGAGAACGCGATCATCACGTCTCCAACACGGCCACTACTGCACGAATTACTCCAGTGGCATAATCAACACGGAGATGATCCGAAGCGGTTTGCTAGGGCACTCGAGTGGATCGACGATGCGTTTCTCCCGGTCTTCGACGACCGTCCTGGAGTCCCATCGGTGACGGCAGGTGTTGCGGATACAATCCGCAATCTGGAAGCGGACGGTGTCGTATCACTCCGTGCGATGTCGGACACTCAGGATGTCGTCGAACTTTCACGGACGCAAGGTGGGACCGAAAACGTCGCGACATTCGAGGTGGAGTCCGCACCTGACCGACCGACCTACTGGTATCCGCTGGACCGAAACGAACGGAGGTTCGAGGCATGAGTTCACTACAGAAAACTTGGGATACGGATGTCGTCACCGACTACATCAAACAAGAGTCACAGCAGAAATCACCCGATGTCTTCCTCGAAACTCATATCCCAATTCGAAAGATTCGGGCCGAGAGTCTAATCGGCTACGATGGTGACTTTGTCTCCGAAACAGGACTATTCAAACACGTCGTTCAGTCGAATCCACAGGATGTCGAGAACCGGATCTATCTACTGAAGGGTGAAGTCGGCAGCGGGAAGAGCCACCTCTGCCAGTGGCTCGAATATCAACTCAACGGCTATGGCGATCTCGAAGGTGCAGAGGAGCACGTCGCCATCCATATTTCGAGGAACAACACACGCATGGCAGATATCCTCGCAAAACTCTACGAACACATTGACGCCGAGCACGAGGAACTCGATGATATCATCGCACTTGACCCGGTCGATCTTGCGGACTTCATCATCACTGGCCTCCGAACGTTCGGTGCGAATACAGAGACGTTCTCTGGGTTCGAACTCGACGACTTCATCGAAGACTACCCGAACAAGCTGGACCTCCGATCGGCGCTCGAAGAGAACATCCGCGAGTATCAGCATGCAGTAGAGAAAGAAGACCGAGAACAGCGAATCGAACTCATCACACGTGAGGAGTTCGGCAGAATCTGCTTCAACGTCTTCGGTGAGACATTCAAGGATAGCGAAGTGTTCCCCACGGTCCGCAACGCCATCCACGATCGACTCATCAAGAACGTCGGAATTGAGGACTTTCAGAACGAACTCGCGGATATCTCTGACAAGTACCAGAAGGAAGGGAAACGGCCTGTCCTCATCTGTGAAGACGTTACCACGTTCACGTTCCTGAAGGACGATCTGATGGACCACATCTTCCAGTTGGGTGACGGCGGCGACGAGATGGAAAGCGGCTACGATGTGATATTGGGATACACTACCGGTTGGGAGACCGAGAAGGCGGACGACGCACTGACGACAGGGGATCTGTCGCACATGAGACAGCGAGCGGATGGGTATCTACGGATGACGAACGAAAACGGGGAGGCGTATTTCCTTGAGGACGGTGCGATGCCGATCCAACTCGTTAGAAAGTACCTCTCTGTGATCAAACAACACTCAGATAGTGTGGACTTAGAAGGGATCGATCAGTCCGATTTCGACGACCTATACCCCTTCAACGAGCAGTTCATAATGCGGGCATACGCGAATCTCGTCGAGGACGGAAACCTTCAGCAGACGCCGCGACTCCTCCTCTACCACGTCATCGGCGACTGCCTCCGATCGGAGATTCCGCCCCATGAGAAGATGGCCGGCAACACATACATTAGAGAGTTCACCGCACCAACATCTGCGGAATCGTACAGTGCATCGTTCCGGAGCCTCGTAAAATGGTATGGACGGATGGAGGGGGGTCGTGTCGTCGTCCCTGAGACATACTTCGAGGCGTTTGACATAGCGATTCCCGACGACATCACAGTCGTGGATGGGCACGTTCATCTGGACGTACTGTACGAAAACGTCGGTTGGGAAGTGCCGGACTCTGATCTCAAGCCGGTCGACCCGGACGAGGATCTCGACGGAGGTATACGTAGCAGGGACCCCGTCACAGAGCGCGATACCGACGATTCCGAACAGGAAGACGGGAATAGACCCTCCACGCCGAAGTCCAAAACAACGCCCGTTGAGGAGAAAGAGGCGAAAAAGGAACAGAGTGAACGAGCAAAGCGTATCGAGCACTTCCGAAACTGGTTCGGCGGGGGTGGAGAGTTTCCTAGCGCGAACCGACTCCGTGAAGGCGTACAGGCCGCGCTCAATCGGTTCTACGACCCCACACGACTGGCTAACGAAAACGCGACCACGGTTGGAACGGCTGGGTTCTACTACGCTAGTGGAAGCGATGTCCCAGTTGAGATCCGTGGGCCCGATGCGGGCAAAGATGTCGCTGTAACTGTATCTCATGTCTCAGACGAATACGTTGACTACGAGCGGATGCTCTATGAGATGATGCACTACGGGCTGGAAGGGGAGTTCCGCGAGGATGCGAATCTAGATGCCATTCGTAGTTGGGTTGACGACAACGTGGTCGCATTCAGGCAGCGTATGCGGACTGATCTTGAGGACGCGCTCGCCGATGAGATGACTCTAGAAGAGTTCCTCATTCTCGCTCGGTTCCTCGTGTTCAACGCCGCTCACGGCGATGATACAATCGACCGCGGGAAATCTATTCGTGACTCCGACGAATACAGCATGGACGACCAGTCTCCCTTCAAGTGGGAAGATTCCCCGTTCGAACTCCCTGCCGGACTCACAGAAGGCCTCAATGGAATGACCACTCGACGAGCAGATATCGCAGGTCTCTGTCAGGGATTTTTCCTCTTGAAGTCGAACTTCGTCGATCACGACCGGCTAGCCCCGGCAATCCGGAACGTCTCTGAAAATCTCGATGGATATATCGACGCAGCAACGCGGATCGATTCCTCTGAGGTTGCCGATGCATACCGAATTGGAACGACGAGATCTGACGCGTCTGGCTCCGCCCGTGTCGCAAGACTGTTCGAGATCGTTTCGGACTATGCGAGCGAAATCGAGAAACTACAACAGTCGTTCGATATTTCGGCGGTTGAGGAAGACATCGAGACGGTAAGTAATCTCCACAGCAGTGGGCATACAGCCGCGGACCTGAAGTCTGCCTACGAATGCCTTCGTGACTGCATCAAGCCATTAGATATCAACCTACGGACGCGGTGGGAAGACACTTACGAGCTACTCGAACAACGACCACGAGAATTGGCACTGGCCGAGTTCGGCCAGACATTGGAGACGTTCGAAACTATCGACCCGAGGAGTGGTGTAGAAGTACTCTCGTTGATGTATGAGTACAACGATAGTAGGTCCTCACAGGAAGCCTGGACTGTCTACACCGTCCTAGCAGAGATGATCGAAGCGATCGAAGATCATCCTGATGCGGAAGCCGAGGCATTCAGAGAACTCGTTCGCGATTCCGAAGAGTTCGGGACGTTCGTTCAGAAGCGTGACACCGCAGTCGAAACGATCAGAGGGATCTAAATATGGCAACGATACTCAATGAGACCCTCGACACGAAAGTCGGTGATCTCGAGGAGAAAGCGGAACGAATCGAGCGGTCGAAGAACACCGAACAGAAGGTCGATAGGGTAACAGCTTCGATTCGGCGAGTCAATAGTCAACTCATCGAACTTGAAAAGGCGGCCAGGGAGTTAGCGTTCTATATCGATGTTCTCGAGAAGGTGTTTGACGATTCCCGGTCGAACTGTCTCCGGGTTGAGAACACGCTCGAACGAGTACAGGAAGTGGCGAACGTCGACGAAGAAGACCTACTCGATGCAGCAGAGGATCACTCACTTGAGGAGACTCAGGACGATATCAGTGATGCAACAGATAGTCTCGAAGAGACGATCGACACCGTTACGGACCGGATCGAAGACGAGTACCAAGAGGAATGGCGGTCGAAACTCTCGTCGGCACTCGAACTGAACTCGATCATTGGTGGAAGAAACGACGAGTTCAGCAATCACGTTCGCACAATGCAGACTTTCATCGGTCAGGAAATTTGGAAGACTGATAGGCAACCATCATCGCTCGCGAGGCGCTGGAATGAACTGACAGCCGAATGGCAACAGCGGTCCGGAAAACACGGTTGGGACGCCTTTCAGGCCGAACACGAACTCTCGGACTCGACAATCGAGGACCTGAAACAATTCACGGACGATGAGCCGGTCCGACTCCCCGATCTCTCGCTTTCGACACTCGAGGAGATTAAACAGGTCTCCGAACTCGAATCCGCCCTCCAAGTGGAACTCCAAACACGATGAACGATCCAGCACGCCGCGCAGAAGAAGTAAAGCAAGCGTACGAGGCGTACGTTCTCGGGAACAAAGATCCGGCAGCGAAGGATGTCTACCATAGATTCCAGGCGACGGGGAACGACGACTCGTTCATCGGCTCTCGTGGCCCCTTCCTGCAGGCACTCGACGTGCCGAACTGGAGCGAGCAGTCGTGGGAGGCCTTCGCTTCGGATGCAGGATTACATCCGCTGATCAAACATGCATTCTCCGAGCTCGGATTCGACCGGCTCTACGACTTCCAGGAGCGAGCAGTCGACGCCGTGAAGCAGGGCGACGACACACTCGTTACGGCCGCGACGGGCCGTGGGAAAACTGAAGCGTGGCTTATCCCGATCTTGGACTACGTGCTACGAGCCCGTGAAGGTGAGATCGACGGCTGCGATCCCGAGAGTGTCAAAGCACTTCTCGTCTACCCGACGAAGGCGCTCGCTCAGGACCAACTCAAGCGACTCATCGACTACCTCTACAAGATCAATCGCGAGGTCCCGAAGCGAAAGCAGATCACTGTCGGCATCTACGACGGCGACACACCGACCCATACCGGCGAACACGGTGCCGAGGGCTACCTTCGGTCGTCGTTCAAGTTCTTCGACTGTCCCGGCTATAACGAAGACTTGGAGAAGTGCCAAGGATGCAGTGAGAATCTTCGTGTGACGCCGGACACCGGCCGGTTTACCGTGAAGCCGACGAAACAGCAGTGCGAGAGTGATGTCCCGCTAGATTTCATTCACCTCACCAAGAACGACGTTCTCGAAGAGGACGTGGACATCGTTCTGACGAACCCGGATATCGTCAATCTTCGGGCAATGAACGTCAACGCGCCATCGGAGCACGAAACGTTCATCTACGAACCTGACTTCGTCGTCTTCGACGAGGTCCACACGTATACGGGACTGTTCGGGAGTTATACTTCGATGTTGGTGAAGCGCCTCAGAGCGCTCCGACGCCAGCGGTTCGGTGACGACGATCTGCAGGTTATTGCGAGTTCAGCGACTGTCAACAACCACGACGAACTGTTCCGAAAAGTCGCCGGCGTCGCGGACATCACTCACGTGGATGAACGGCCACGAGAGATCGTGCCGAATCAGCCTGATTCCACGCCGGGCTCGCTTTCGAACGTCGACATTGACGAACAGAGTCTCATCGACATGGGTCGAGACCCGGGTTCGACCCCACCTGCTTTCGCTGACAGAGAGTTCCTCGTAGACGATCACGAAGGGCTCAGTCGAAACGAGCTATCTGACGCAGTTAGCAACCAACTGTTCGACTATCTCACCGACGAAACGCCCGAAAACGAGGCCGTACGAACGATCCAGTATGTCCATCGGATGCTCTACGAGGAACCGCGAACTCGGAAACAGTTGATCGACGATCTGCAGTCGGAGTTCGACTTGACAGCCGAACAGGCCGAACAGACGCTCGCAAACGTCCGCACTGTCGGTGAGTTCTCTGGACTACTCGAAAATCGAAGTCACCTTTTCTCCTGGCCCCTCGATGGCTTCTACGCGTGCGCTCAATGCGATGCAGTCTACAGATCACCGCAGGAATCCTGTGGCGAGTGCGGGTATCAGTTCGTCACGCGGTCCACATACTGCAACCACGGTGGTGAGGAGGCACTCGTAGCGTGGTACTGCCCAGAGTGTGAGCAACTCGACCCCTACACGCCGACGGAACACGGCGGTCGTCGTGAGGACTCGCACACGTGTCAGAGATGCGCTGCAGACGGGGAAACCGTCGAATCGTTCCGAGTTACGTTTCGACCGTGGCTCGAGTGCGGAGACTGTGGATACGTCGGGCGCCGCAAAACGACGACCGAGTGTGAGACCTGTGGGTCGCCGACGGTACGCACCGACCCGGAGACGGCAGTCTGCTCGAACCCATCCTGTGAGCGCGAACACGTCGTCTCGTATGGGTGTGAGACCTGCGGTTCGACGAACCTTACACCGGAGACAATTTCTGACTCCGTCGACTGCAGTGAATGCGGGCGATCCGAAAAGCTTGACGGCTCCGTCGGCAAATGTGACTGCGGTACCGACCTCGTCAATACGAACTATCTCCCCTGGACCTGCCGAAAAGACGACTGTGACGAGGTCCACTTCACAAAGCGCCCGCCGGAGACGTGCGACTGTGGATCGTACACGTTCGGTCGAGCAGGGCTATTCGAACTCACAAAGCGGGCCGAGTGTCGAGACTGCAACGAAGAGGTCGTTGCTGGGTTCGAGTGTGATTGTTCAGATCCCGACCTCCTCGAGAGGACGGTTGACGTCGAGTCGTACGGTACCTTCGACGCGAGCGGTGGTCTTCGAAGCCCATCGGACTTTCGCGCTGGTGTTCCCTGTTACCACTCTGGAACGAGCTACAGGCTGGGTCGGTACGACGAACTCCAGTACAGTCAGAACAATCTCGCAGTTACGACAGCCCAGTTCTTGCTTCGTGCCGTCGCCGAAGACGAGGGAGTCGAATCGGCAAAGATGCTCTCGTTCGCCGATGCTCACAGCGACATGCGGGAGCTCCGGCGTGACTTCGACGATCCGGAGACCGAGACCGTGCTGGACCAACTTCTCGTCTCGGAGATTACTGCGACCGACGGCTGGGTATCCCTGGACGAGGTCCTCGACGGCGGATTCCAGACCCTCGCTCACCTCGAGCAGAACCTCTCCTCGCAACGAGATGTCTCGGAAGGAATCGTCTCTCTCATGGGGAAGTTAAAGGGCCGCGCGCGCCGGAACTGGGACGACGAAGAGGCCGTTCGGGATCGCTTCCTCCGGCGTGTCGTCCCCCATCGGTTCAGTCAACGCTTCCGTGAATACGATGGGCCGCTCTCCAAAGACGGTGTCATCGACGTTCGATTAGACCCCTCCATCGACCTCGACAAGGACGAACGAGCGATAGTTCGCCCCCTCGTCGAGACAGGGAACAGGCTACATATCGACAGCCTTCGCGAAGAGAGCGGGCTCGGGCAACCGACTCCCGTCCTTCGCGGCCTGAACAGCATGGGCGTCCTCGAATTCGACGACGATGAGGAGTGGGTTTCGCTGTCACCGGCCGCCTTGCAGGTCACTGAGGCTGGCGACGGTGACGAACTCTGGTTCGATCCCAGTCGGACAGAGACCTATTCACGACTTGAACGCACCTTCGGCCAGGCCTCGTCAGATGCTGTCCCGTACGAGACATCGCTCGCTGAGGCGTCCTCGCCAGACCATCCGCGGTTCTCCTATCGCGCGTATCGTGCGACGTACGTCTCGGCGATGCTCCTCTGGGCACGCGAGTATCTCGGGCTCACCGACAAACAAGAGCGACGCAACATCGAGTACCTGTTCAAAGAAGGCAAACACCCACATTTCCTCTCTTCAGGGCCGACGATGGAGGTTGGTGTCGACATCGGAGCTCTAGACTCGCTCTTGCTGTTCGGGACGCCACCGAATATGAACGCCTACCTGCAACGTGTCGGTCGTGCAGGCCGGTCTTCGAAGTCCGCACTCGTTCACAGTGTCAGCCAGCGAAATCCGATCGACTACTACTACTACGAGAATCCGATCGACCTCATCGATACCTCGCCCAAGGACGTCCCACTGAACGAACACAACGAGGAAGTCCTCCGCGTCTCGCTCTCGTGGGCAGTCTTTGACTACATCTCGGCGAACTTCGGGATCGACTGGCAGGTAAAACACGTCGGAAACAGTTCGAAAGTCGAAGGGGGCGACAAATTCGTTCGAAATCCCGACAGGGACGATACGAGCGAATGGAGTAAGCTCACAGCGATACGTGCACAGACGAACGAAGTCCTCCAGATGGACACTCGACGACCGAAGATTCAGGTTCTAGAGGAACTCGTACACGACTACGCTGACGACATCGAGGAGTACCTGACCGGACTGCTCGACTACCACTACTGTGAACTCTGTGGACTGAAGTATGGATCGACAGTGGCGTCAGGAGAGCGTTGTACCGGTGACGACTGTTCGGGCCGGATTCGGCATGCAGCGACGACGTTCGACGGCCTCGTAACAGAAGCCGTTTCCTCCTTCCCCGACCGGTACATCAATCACTACTTCGACTACACCAGCGAACTCCTCGACTCACAGGACGAGTTCTACGACGAACGCCGTAACCTCGAACGAGAACGACGACAAACTCGCGACGACGAGGAAGCAGAGTCGCTCCGGGAAGAGATCGAACGATTGCGCCAACAGGAGTCGGTTATCGACGAACACCTGACCGACATCCGAACTCAGGACTACAGCGAGTTCCTCCGATCCTCGCGCCAGAGCAAGTTCGCCTTCAACATGCGGTCGATCTCGACATCGGTCAGCGCAACGCTCGTCAAAGAAAATTACGACCGCGAACCGCTGGGCGGTGACCGAGGACGTCAGATGCGGATGGCGATCAGTGAACTCCATCCCGGTGCAGCGTATCTCCACGGTAACAGCCCATACATCGTCTGCCGGGCGGACTACGACGACTACGCCACGGAGTCCGTTCGGACGACGGTCGCAGAATCGGACACAGAGTCACAACTAGCTGAGGAACTAGTCTGTCCTGCTTGCCACACAGGCTACTCTCTCGACGCCGAGGAGTGTGATGCGTGTACTGCTGAGGTACCACTGAAGCCGAGAAAGATCGCCGTATTAGACTCGGTCACTGCGTATCGATCGGACCTCTCTCCTTCGATCGGCGACGGGTTCCGGGCTAGCGATGTCTACACGGATTCGGAAGCGGAGGTACAGAGCACGTACACTGAACGGGACACGTCTGTGCTTTCGTTCGAATCAGTAGACGAGTTCGAACTCACCGACGAGAGCGGTAATCGCGTAGGTGCAATCCAGTACGGCGATCTCGATGTCCTCGTCCACGCAGACAGCTACCGGGCCAAGTACCAGACAGGTGAGATGGATGCGCAGGAGACGCTGTTCGAGCGGTGTGGTCACGAGGACTGCAACGGCATAATCGTCCGAAACCACGAGGAGGACCTCGCTCGCTGTACAGCCGACCCGGATCACGACCCCGACGGATACGATTCGCCGTCCGAGCTCGTCCGCCTCGGATACTCGTACTCGACGAGTGGCGTCCGCGTTACACTGTCTGATGACGAAGACGGTGGTGCAACGCACGCGTTGACGCATGGTTTCCGCGTCGCTCTCCAGTATCTGGGCGGCGTGGACGTCCGTGAACTCACCGAGACGGTAGACGACGAAGAGGTCTATCTGTTCGATTCCCAGGAAGGTGGCGCACA
This sequence comes from Halosimplex rarum, assembly GCF_047715405.1. Lineage (NCBI taxonomy): Archaea > Methanobacteriati > Methanobacteriota > Halobacteria > Halobacteriales > Haloarculaceae > Halosimplex > Halosimplex rarum. Next base: position 4,350,798 of record NZ_CP180412.1, on the reverse strand, counting down.
GATCAGTCGGCTTCTGGTCGAGAGTGACGGGGAGACCTACCGGAACTTCCGGGAAGCGGTCGAACTCATCGAAGAACACTTCGAGTGTGACTGCGATGATGGCTGCCCGCTCTGCGTGTTCCAGTACGGCTGTGATACGTACAACGACCCACAGACGTTGGACCGCGATGTCGTCTCCGAGTTAGTCAGTCGAGGGGTAGAAATTCAGGAATAACGGGCGAATCTAAGCCCTCCCGTGTCCCTACAGGAGCACCCCGGTGGGAACTAGACTACACGTATCCAGATGGACACAGTTCTGGCAGACGAATACGTAACAAAGTGTGTGATTTCGGAAAGTAGTTCGATCCACCGAATGCTAGTGATTTCAGGATCGAATAATCAGCCAGTATAGTTATCTATGGTCACACTGAACAGTGACTGAATATAGAGCAGACCGCCGTTGATCGTTGCTCTGCCGAGACAAGAACAGCGCACCGACATGGAACCCAAAAACACGAACGATGATGCAAATTCCGAACAGGGCGGAGTAACCATGGAACAGGCGGACTGGCCCAACTTGTTCACCGAGGACATTCCGCCGTTTAGCGACTTCATCAGATCGAAAGCAAACACGGTAGTGGTGCGTGATCCGCAGCTCAGAAAGGATGGGAAACACGCGCGTGCGCAACTCCGATCAGTTCCCCTGTTCCGATTCTTCGAGATGGAGACGGTGATCCATACTGACCTCTGGGACAACGACTTCAAACTGATCGACTACGAATCGATTGCAGCAGACCGTGCGACCGGAGTGAGCGACGACTTGGAGTTCCCACTGGTTCACGTAACAACACAGGACCACATTAATGACGGAGAAGAGGAGTTGGTGCGGGCACTGCTAAATCGGGCCGCTAACGAGGACGGTCGTTACGTGCTCGTCACTGAAACGACATCCCCGAAGACTCCGACCTATACTCGAAAACCGGGACGATCCATCGTCGACGATTTCGACGTGACCGTACAGGATTATGAGACCCTCAGCACTCGGTTACACGAGACGGTTCTCGACCCCGAATTACCGCTTGCCCGGACCAGAAACATGTACTACCACCTCCTCTCGGCGTACCATGGTCGCCAAGGCCATTCGGCATCGACATTAGAGGAGCTGTTCGGGTATTCGAAGATTCCGTCGCAGAGTCCCGCCTGGGAACCACTCTACTACTTCGTAGAACACGACCTCGAAAGTGTCCTGACGAACTACTCGGAGCGGATTCGAGAGGCACTTCGATCGTGGACGGAACGCGGAGAAACACAGAAGATTGCGAATCAGATGATAGATACACTCCACGTCTGTGAGTACAACAGAGCGAATCTCGACGAGTATCGACGCCGTGACCCTGAACTTCGCTGATCCCAATGAATGACTATACTACCGCCGACTGGAAGCCGTCTGGCGTCCTCATCAACTACAATCTCGTCAGGGGTGCCGAACTCAAAGCCATCTACGAGTACATTGAGGCACAAGGCGAAACATCAGTCCAGCAGGTTGTCGACTCGTTTGCCCCGAAGCGAGATGGAGAACGGAAAGAAGATAACGCCCGACAGTGCGTGGATTTCCTCAATTCTATCGATATGGTCAACAGGCCAGACTCCGGCCAACCAATCGAACTACAGAATGAATCTATCCTTCCCGACCTTGGGTTTGAGGCGCGTGTCTTGTTTCATCTCCGAGAACAGGCGGAACCGCGAGACTATTTTTCGAGGATTTACGATGTGAGTCTGCGGGAGGCCGACCGTTCAATTCCACTTGATAGCTTGCTTCCCGACGTTAGACGAGAATTCGAGCGCGAGTTTGACTGGAACCTCACGAAGCTTCGAATGTGGCGCTCACTGATGGTCCAGTTGGGGTTGATCTCGGAAACGGACAACCGTGGACTCATCCTGAGTCCATGCCGAGCACTCATATTTGACGTTCTGACAGCATACGATCGACGGAACGAATCGAACGATTTAATCGACCTGATGGAATGGGTCCAGGAGCACTTCTTCGAAGTATTCGACTCTAAGACTGGGACCCCGAGCGCGCATCCGGCATTCGCGGATGTCCTTCAGAATATGGAATCCGACGATATCCTCACTCTCCGAGGCATGGCTGACGCACAGAACGAAGTGAAACTGCCTGCGACGCGGCAGAACCCGACCGATCGGAGCATCAAGTCGTTTTCAGTCGATGTCGAAGATGGGCGCGACCCGTATCAGTATCCACTGGAACAGTCTACACTGGGAGTTCAGCGATGAGTTCAATGCCAGTGCTCTGGGACGACGAAGCGGTCAAAGATTATCTGACGCCGGAGTCGCACCAGAAATCGCGTGAACAATTTCTCGAAACGCACATCGATATTGACAAGATCCGAGCGGACTACCTGTTCCCGCACCAGGGGAACGACGAATTCGTCACGCAGGCCGAATTCAGGGACGCGATTCTCAAGTCCGAAGTCGACGACGACAACCGGATATTCATTCTCCGCGGCGAGACGGGGAGTGGCAAGAGTCAGCTGTGCCAGTGGCTCGAGTACCAGATCGGGACCGAAACTGACACCGGTGTTTCCGATACCCACGTCGCGCTCCACGTTTCCCGGAATAAAACGAGCATCAGTGATATCCTCGAGATCATCTCGGGGCCGATCGACGAGGACGTCGATATCAAGAACATCGACGAATTAGACCCCGAACCCGTTGCGGAGGCGATCATCAAAGTGCTTCAGGCCTTCGAGGGCGGAACGAGCGCCTTCACTGAAACCGAACTCGAGGAGCTCACGGCCATACGACCGAAGGGGACGGATCTCAGGTCGATCCTGATCAAGAATATCAGGAGTCATCAGAAGGGGGTCGTCGACGACACGGAGACGTTCGAACCCGATCTGATCAGCGAGCGGGATTACCGCGATCTATCGCTGGAAGCATTCGGGAAGGCGAAGGGTGGCGATACGTTGTTCCCAGCCCTTCGAGGTCGAGTACACTCGATCTTCTCCCAGAACCTCGGTGTCGAGGACTTTCAGGGCAAACTCGAAGAGTTCTCCCAGAAGTACGAGGACCGCGGCCTCCGACCGGTGCTGATCTGTGAAGACCTGACGACGTTCAGCGTTCTCAAAGAACAACTCCTCGATCACATCTTCCAGCTCGATAGCGGGCACTACGACGTCGTCCTTGGTTGGACGACGGGATGGGAGAAAGACGACCTCGGTCGAGCACTCAGTACCAGCAACGACACGTACACCTACATGCAGGACCGCGCTGAAGGCTATCTGAGTACCACTGACGATCGCGGTCGGGCCTACTTCCTCGACGACGACGTGACTGTGGAACTGGCGCGAAAATACATGTCTGCGATAATCGACAACTCCTCCGGTGATTCAGATGTGGACATCGATCACGAGGCCTTCGATGGATTATACCCGTTTAATGGCCAGTTCATTCGAAGATCCTACGAACAGCTCGTACAGGAAGGGAACGAACGACGAACCCCCAGGCTCTTGCTCATTCGAGTTATCAAAGAGTGTCTAAATGCCACGGTGCCTCCCTACGAAGCGAATGAGAATAATCCATATATCGAACCCTTCCCCACATCAGTCGATATGACCTATGGCGAGGAAATCCAAAATCTCGTCAAATGGTATGGGTCCACCTCAGCAGATAGCCGACTCCGTGTCAGAGAGAATATCCTCGAGACGTTCGATGTCAGTAAATCGTCAGCCGTAATCCGTGATAACTGGGCCCACTTCACTGGCACCGTCACAACTCCGCCGATCTCACTTTCTCTCGTCGGAGGAACCCTCCGGCCAGGAGAGGAGATAACAATAGAGGCTACCATAGACAACCAACTGGAATCAGGTGTGCAGGTAAACTCCGAAACTAATTCTCTTGGAAAGACCGATGGACAAGGGCGGCTCGATGTAACTCTTCCTGAAGAAGAGCAAACGATTACGTTAACAGCTGAAAAAGATGAGAGCTCTTCTCAGTTGGAGTTAGATATCTCTCGCGGAACACTCCAGTTAACGCCTAATCCAACTAAACCAGAGATTGGCGAAGAAGTAGAGTTTACCGCACGGATGGATGGCACACCTGAAGAGGATGTGATGATATACAGTGGGGACTCGCAATTAGGGTCTACTAATGCAGAAGGGAAATTCTTCGATAACGCCCCACAAGAAGACTCAGTAATATATAGGGCAAAGAAGGGGTCTACAGAGACAGAAATTGAACTGGATATCGAGGACTCTGGGGGCCCTGTGGTCGTACTTCCTGTCGACACGAACCTTGAGCCTGAGGAGGTTCAACAACGACTCCTCGAATATCAGAACTGGATAACGTCTGGTGAAAAGTATCCGAGTTCGAAAACCCTTCGAGATGGTGCTGCAGGCATTCTTGAGGAATGGCATGAACCCACACTTCTCGGTAACCACAACGCCTCAAATGACGGTGTCAAAGGCATCTGGTACACGCGTGGTAGCAATATACCAGTCTCTCTTCCAGGCGTCGATGATCGAAAAGGGATCAGTTTTGAGCTTCCCTTCGGACCAGACCACGATAACCTCTATCGGCCATTGTTCTGGTACGGCATCAGTAGTGATGGCGAGTTCCCACAGGAAGACAAGTATAACATAAACTATGATCTCCTGCGAGAGTGGGCAGACGGACAGGTCACGGACTTTCGTCAAACGATGCGCGAAGAGATCGAAGAGTGTCTGCCGAAGGAGATGTCTATTGAGGATCTGATAGTCCTAACGCAGTTCTTGATACACAACCTCGCAACGGGGAAACGAGAGTTATCCAAAGATGTTGTACTGTCAGAGGCGCCCAACAAATCTGACAGAGATTTCAAACCGCCGCTAGTACGGGCCGAAAATCATGATAGCACCGTTGTAGAGAACTCAAAGGCACTTCTAAACCTCAGGGAAGATTCCTTCGAACTTGCGGAGGGATTCTTCTTCATCAAGAAGAACGTTATCGACTACGAACTACTCAGTGATTCTATTAGTTCTGTTCAAGCAAATCTTGACGACTACCTAGAGAAAGCGATGCTGATCGAAACTAGTGGACTCCCTGAGGCATATCACATCAACACGACTCGATCCACAGGGCAGTCGCTGAAGAAATTCCTCGTAGCAGTGAGCGACTATGCGACACAACTGAACCAGCTCACAGGCTCGGAGAACGCAGAACACGTCATTGACGAGATTACAGATATCCGAGAGATCTACGAACCGGGTCATACAACGGAAAGCCTCTCCGAATTCGTCGATCGACTGGACTGTGCGATAGGCAGGATGAAGGTGTCTAAGTACACCAACTGGAAGAAAGCGAAAACAAAACTCGATAGCGGTGGCGAGTTCGACATCGAGCAATTCCGCGCCGATATGGCGACATTCTCTGATGTGGAGAGTAAACGCAGTCATGAATTGGTCGCGACACTCCACGATTTCGAACGGAGTCGCAACGAACGGGAAGAATGGTCCGTATATAACTCGATCGTACAGATGATTAACGAAGCAGAGGACAAAGAACTCCCCGAGGGAGGGAGTTTCCCTGATCGAATCGAGAGAACTGACGAGATGGATAGATACGAAAAAGAGCGCGACTCTATCGATTCGGTACTGGTAGGTGACCGATAGTGGGTTCATCAAAGACTGATCTCGAATCAAAAGTTAGTGAAATCGAGTCGAAAGCGGACGAGTACGAAAACAGGGAGAACATTGACAAGCGTCTCGAAGCGGCAAAGACGAATCTCGACTCTCACAACAACACCCTCCGAAGATTCGGGAGTAAAGTCGAAACATTCGAGCGGAAAGCGCGGATTCTCGAGAAGGTACTTGAAGAAGAGGTCCCAGACGAGGTGGAGACAATCCGCCGACGGATTCAGGATGATGTATGCGTACCGAAACCAGATCTAATCGATACGCTTAGCGGCTCTGAGCCAGATTTAGGAGAAATGACTGAGCAGGTCCGTGCTTTGCAGGACGATATTGAATCAGTTACATCGAAAGTTCAGGATCGAATCGATAAAGAACGCAAGCGCTGGCAAAGCGATATCAGCACGGCTCGAGGTGTCCAGCGAATCGTCTCTGAAGACGCCTCAGCGGAAGAGTTACTGAAAGACATGAAGATGTTTCTGGACCGGACCCTTGCCTCAGATATGAAAGACGTGGCCAGTTTAAAGAGTGAGTGGCGAGGATACAAGGAGTCTTTCGAAAATATAGAAACCGATTGGGATACTTTCCAAGAAAAACACGACTTGAGCGACGAGACAATCGAGTTACTGAAGAAGTTGAGCAAAAGTAGTGAAGTTCCGCTTTCAAAGGCTTCAGACACGGTAATCAACGAGATGAACAAAGTCGAAGCGATCCAGCGAAACGTCGATCTCAGTATCTAATTTCGTTTCCCACTATGGAAGATACGAATGGGCGTTCCCAGTTCCAAAAAGTAAGTCGACCTACTCCAGTTCGTATTCTTCGGCCAGTTGATCGACCAAGAACTCGACGCCGTCTTTCGAGGTGAGCGTCTGCTTGTCCCCGACCATGAGGATATCGCGGGCGCAGGTGAGTAACGAGTAGAGAGTATCAGGGTCGGTCAGTGGTGGATGGAGAATACCCGCTTCGTTTGCCGCCGCGAAACTCACGATCGCCCGGTCTGCGATATCCCCATTGAGGTCTTTGGGAAGGCGGACGGGGACATCGATATCACGGGTGGTCAACTGGCGCTGGAGTTCGTTGGCGTGGGCTTCGAAGGGGGTCACGATACAATCGGGGTCGTAGTCGTCGACGAGTTGGCAGACGATACTGGCCTCCGGTCGGTTCCGAAGAAACGTCTGTGAGAACGCTGGGATGGCATTAGGGTCGGCTGTGATGGTGATGCGGTGGAACTCGGCGTTCTCGACGTTTTCGAGTGGCCGCTTTTCCACGAGCTGGAGTGGATAGCCGTCGACGAGGACCGATCCCTCGCTCGGGAAGTTCGTCGCATCGAGATACTCACGGTCCGCGAATGCCTCCTGAATCTCGAATGGATTCACCGAGGTATGCGAGACGTCGAATTCGAGATCGTGTCCGATACCGTTGCGAGCACGGAGTGAGACAGTGAGCCGCATCTCCTCGGTTTCGGTCGCTTCAGTCCCGTGAATACCGAAAAACGACAATTCGGCGTCGATAGCGTCGAAGAGATCGTCGTCGAACAGTTTGCGGACGAATCCGTTGCCATGTCCACCAAACTGGAGACTGGCGACCTCCGCGACTGGGACGGTGGCGTATCGCTCGTGTGCCCACTCGAAGTACGACCGATCGAGTCCTCGGTCGATGGCGTCAGTGCTGACCATGTCGGGCCCCTGTCGACGACTGTCCCCGATAGCGACGACCCTGTCGGCGACATCACGGAGATACAGATACACGGGTTCGGTAATCTGCTCTGCGTCAAATAGCACGACGACATCGAAGAAGTTCTCCGAGTGGTCGCGGTCGCCGAATCCGCCCTCCTCCAGTTCGTGGAAGTGCCCCGTGTCGAGCGCGTATTCGACAGTAGAGATGAGGGAGCGGGAGCCGAGTAGCCGTTCCTCGACAGTCTGTCTATCTAGCCCACCGTGAATCGTATCAGGGCCACGTGCGAACCCGTCCATCCGATAGTGAGAGCCATCGGGCGTCGCCTCGTGTGCGAGTTCTACATGCTCAGGCGTCTGCCCGAGTACGAGAGCACGACTTGCTGACTCTGAAACGGTCTCACCTTCGCCGGTCGGCTTCGGATAAGACCCACTCGCCAGCGCACCGATCAGACCTGCCAATACAGGTGTCCGATCTGTCCTTGTGGGAAGATCCACGAATACCTCCTCGTTGTCGAGCTCGTCGAGAATCGCCGATGTACTCTCGACTCGAGTGGATCCATCAGAGCCACCGGTCTCATCGTATTCGAAACGGGGGTTCGATTCACGCCGCTGAGCGTAATCGAGGTACGGTAAGTACCGTCGGGAGACGATATCTGGGTTGAAGCCGTATCTGACGCGGTATTCACGGTCTTCGTCCATGAACGCTGGATCGATGGTGTCGAACCCGAAGACGAACGCTCCGTCCTTGCGTCCGAGATACGTCACTGTCTTCTTCTCGACGCCTGTCTGGACCGGTTCGATCTGGACAGACTCACCCGGGCTGAACGCGGGGACGATCGGTTGGTCAGTTTCGTAGTGGAGCCCGACGTTACTGCCACCAGCGATCTTCAGTCCGGTCAACAGCCGCCCACTCTCTTTGAGGATGGTCCGGTCGACTCCGTCCATGAGGTCGTTTGCGGTATCACGGGCCTTCCGCTCCGACTGTAGCGCGCTCCGAAGCGCGTTGTAATGATCCGTCTCATCGGGGTCACGGTACTCTAACCGTTGTTCACAGCTGTCGAACAGCGAGCAATCGCTGTCGACACCACGTTCCTCGTCGTACTCGTAGCAGGGCCACCGCCGCTCGTTCTGGCAGTGGAAGGTACACGCAGGTGGGAGCGTCTCCCCAGTCGCGGAGACAGACTGGTCGTGCTGGTATCGACAGCCTTCACAGTCGCGGTTGTACGGAGACGGCGGGCCGAAAGTACTGCGAGTCTTTGCGACCTCGTTTCGCGCACCGACCAACTCGGCGATATCGTCGACCGTGAGTGTAACCTCCTTGATCGAGACGGTGTCCGCGTCTTCGAGATTCGGGTACACGAGATAACCCCGATAGTCGTCGTCTATTGCGTCGAACAAGTTCTCGTCTGGTTCGAGTCGTTCAAGGAGGAGTGTAAAGAGATATAACCGAAGTTGACGGCTGTGCTTTTCCCGCTTCTGAGCGTCGAGTTGCCACGTCGTCTTCAGGTCGTACGGGATCCCATCGACGACGATATCGACTGTTCCATTGTAGCCGTACTGTTCGGGAAGTGGCTGCTCTGGGACGATCTCGTCTGCATCGCTGAGTGACTCGCAGAACTTCGAATCTGTAAATAGCCGACTGACGATCTCCTCCACGTCAGATTTGATCGATAGCCCCTGACCGGAAATACTCAGTTTCGCCTGTGCAAGCCCCAACTCTTCGTCCATGACTCGTTCGGCGAGAGCGGCAGCCTCCGTCGACGTCCAAGCGTTCTCTGCAAATCGAGTCTGGTCTTCTTCGAGAGCCCGTTCGAGCGAGAGATGAACTGCGTTCCCTCTGAATCGGTACTTATTGACCGACGAACTCCCGCCGTACACCTTCTTGACGTATCGGAGGTAGTACCGACGCGGACAAGCCTCCTGTGTCCGGAGCTCGCTCTTACCGATGCGAAGGTCGGGCTCCCGAATCACGACCGACGTGACGTTGATGAACAGTTGACGGCCGTTCCGGTGGCTTGCGATTTTTGGAATTCCTCTGACCAACAACGTTTCACCACGAGGGAGATCCGGAGCGTCGGAACCGGCGCCAGAGAGTACGTCGAGAATGTACGATTCTGTTTTCCGAATGTCGTCGAACGGTCCGCCACTGGGCTCTTCGAGCCAGAACGAGATTAGCGTCTGAAGTTCCAGGTTCCCGGTCGGGTCAGTCACCTCGTACAGCACTTTTTCACCGCCTGTGTACCCTCGATGGGCATCGCCGGTGATACGGCACCGGACCGTCACTTCTTGACCGTCGAAACGGGCGATATCGTCGTTGACAGTTGCGAGATTATATAGCATTGGAACAAACCTCCCTGAGGAGTCGCCGATTGAGGAGTCGCGTCTGATACTTCATTCCGTGAAGGCAGTTCTGTCCCTCTGTCTCGAGACAGTCGGGACAGGCGGTCACACACTGGAGTGTCAGTTCTTCTAAGCGCTCACCGAGTTCGGACAGGTCACGCCCCTTTGCGTCGTTCGCGAAGCGTCGGTACGTATCTCGAACACGTGGGTCTCGGAAGATGTGCTGGTGAAGATGCAAGAGGAGGTCGACGGCACGCGGTGTGCGTTCGATCTCTGTTTCGACGCGCTCGTGTTCCGACGCGACGTACGCGTTGAAGCGGGCGATCTCTCGCGTCTCGAAGAGAGCCTGGACACGGTTCTCGATATGGGACGTGAGATCGAGCAGATTGTACGCCTCGGGCTGCCCGCTGATGATCTCGTCACGAGTTTGAACGAGTCGTCCCTGAAATCCCGTCGCCTCCGCAGAGTCCCGGTCTGTATCACTATCACCATCCGCTTCGAGTTCGATCCGAGACGTTTCTTGGAACAGTTCGTACAGTGTCTCGCCGTCACCGCTCGCCAGAAGTTCGAGCACTGCCCGATCGGTCGCAGCAGTGTGACACGCCGCTTGGCTGGCGAGGCCACTGTCGAGGTCTACCGATGTCGACTCCGAGAGATACTCGTAGACCTCGTCGGCGATACCAGCCCCGCCCTGGATAGAGTCGTAGATTCCGATCTGTGCCAGAGTGTCGTCTCGACCTTGGAAATTCACGTCGTACCAGAGTTCGAAGGACCCACTCGCGAGAGCTTCCTCGCTCGTCCACGTGGAGAGCGCATGCTCGACAGAGTGAACGAGCACCTCTTCACCGAAGTCAAGAAGGGACTCGTCGTCCGTACAATCAGTGAGTATCTCTTCGACGAGTTCGGGCGCTGTTTCGATAGCCGCGAGTACATCAGAGCTATGAGCGGCATCGTAGCCCATCATGCAGAGCGCCCCCTGATCGAGCTCATCGCCGGGTTCGAGCAACTGTTCGAGTTGGGTGCGGATCGTGTCGACCTCGGCCTCGAAGACGGAATCTGCAGCGAGGTCGTCGTTCGTCCGACATCGATAGTCGACAGCGACGAGATGGTTGACAAACGGTTCGACGTCGAAGACGTTCTCGAGGAGTCCCTCCTGGAAGAACAGTCGATCCCAGACATCTCGATACACCTTCGCGAACTGGAGGTCCCGATACAGAGACGGCTGATCCTGTAGGACCCGCTCTACTCGGGTTCGAACTGTGGGCCGCTCGACTTCGAAGACGATCAGCTGGCTCCGTTCAGAACTCGCGACGAGCGCACGGGCGTCGTCGCCTCCGTGAATATAGTCCAGTGTTTTCGACAGTGTCTGGTTCGTCTCCTGTTCGTGGATCGTGAGTAGCGACGTGTAATAACAGCGGAGAAACTCCACGTCGGCATCGTAGGAGTAGGTCGTGACGATATCGTTCTCGTCGGGAAGTTCCTGCTGGCCCGTTTCGACCTCGCTGCGGAGATGACGGAACCACAGATAGTTCGTCGTTGGGTCGCTTCGACCGAGGTACAACGACCGCCCGGGGACGTTTCGAGACGCGACGATCGTCTCGAAGTCGACACTCCAGTGGTATTCGGCATCTCGGGGGAGTTGCTGGACGTAGAGTGTACTCGGCACATACACGACGGTATTCTCGATGTCGACATCCAGCACCGTGTACTCCTCCGCATCGTCACCGAGTAACTCGTCGAGTGAAATCGCTTCGTCGAAATCGAACATCGGTTCGATATCGGCCGTCCCTGGCTGGTCGTGGATGAAGTCCCAGTGGCCTTGCCAGAGATCGAAGTTCTGCCACCGCTTTTTGAACCCGCCCGGAAGGAAACTGCTGAGCATCTGATTGAGGTTCTCGGTCTCGAGCGGATTGCGAGTCCCTCGATCAGTATCCTTGTGAACAACTCTGACTGAACCGCCGATCTGTTCCGGGATGAACGAGTTCGATAGGACGAACGGTTCGTTCGCTGCCGGGTCGGCGTCGAAGACGTTCGGAAGTTGCAGAAACGTCGCATCGATGTTTTCGAGCAACTTGAGGTGTTGCTGGATCCCCTCGAGGCGACCGAGGCGTTCCTCGTCAGACAGATCGTCCGACACTATCGTTCCCCTCCAAACTGAGATGCAAGTTCGTCCAACGGCCGGTACGACCCGGACGATCCCGCTTCCTCCACGGCTTCCTGGAACAGTCTCCAGTACGGTGTCTCGTCGACACCAGGAGCGACGGGTTGCTGGAGCGAATCGACGTAGTCGTCCAGTGCCGACAGCGCACGTTCGACCTCAGGTTCGTCCACGTCGAACGTCTGTCGCAACCAGTTGTGGAGGTCGCTCTGTTGGGAGTCCAGTTGCGACTCTAACTCGTCGATGTCCGGACCGTATTCGCCATACGAACCCTGGTAGATCCGCTGAGCGTCGACGCCGGTACGAACGTTGAAATAGTCGAAGACAGCGGCGATCATGTGTTCCGCTCGCACAAACTGGTTCTCCTCGTCGAGCGGGATTTCGAGGTGTTCCTCACGAGGGTCGCTGAGATAGTCTGAATGGTGGAAGTAGTAGGAGTCCGTCGATGTCGAACCGAGGACGACGACTGTCACTGGGCGATCCTCTGCGTCTCGTCCACCACGTCCCTTGCGTTGCAGAAAGCTCGGGACGCTCATCGGTGCACGATACTGGAACGTCCCGATGATACTGTCGTTGTCGAAGCCGACTTCGAGTGTGCTCGTTGCGATTAGCTGGTCCCAGTCGGTCCCCGGATCGACCGGTTCGTTGGGACGCTGTCGACGCCCGCTTTTCTGAACGGCCATCTGCATCGGCCGCAGCTCGAAGTTCTGGTCCATCGTCCACCAGCATTCGCCGGCCTCGTAGACGGAACACTCGTTGAGATACTTGTTCGGCGGCAGTGACTCGCAGACTGCCGACTCGTCGTACTGGTCGTCGACGCCGTTCCGGAATCGCTCTGAGGGACAGTCAGGGTTTTTCCCTTCACCGTGGAGGAACGCGTCCGGTTGCCTGAGTTGGAACAGTTCCCGCTCCTGTTCGGCGTCCTCTACGAAGCTACCGAGGCGGCTGACGGAGTCGATAGAGTCGACGAAGCCGAGAATCTTGTCCTTATCCGACTGTGTCCCGCGTGTCCCACCGCGTTCCTTCCGTGCGGTGTGCCAAAACCCGAACGCGACCTGAATCATACACGAGAGATTCGAAGCAGTCGTCCGTTCGAGGTCGTCCCATTCGTCCTGTGGTTGGAAGACAGAGTCCCCGATCGGGATCGCCACCTCTCGTGGTTCGGTCGCTTTGACGAACAGGATATACTCGGATCCGACCGTATCCGTCTCATCATCGCGGGGATGGATCCGGTTCGCATCGTCGGCGCCGAAGATGCGTTCCGTGAACTCCTCCGCGTTGTGGATCGTCGCGCTTGACGCGACAAGTGTCGGGGCCTGTCCCGGCGACTGCTCACGGACTGTTCGCTTGAATCTGCGGGATACGTTCGAGACGTGCATCCCCGCTTGCTCTGTGTATACGTGGACTTCGTCCAGTGCGAGGAATTTCGGGGGATACGTCTGCTCCCAAAATGCCGCCCGTCCGTGCCCGTCCATCAGTCGGAGATGGAGCGAGTTCTGGGTCATGATGACGATGTCTGCCGAGGCCCTGCGGTCAGTCGTCGCCCAGTCGAACCGATGATCGTCGTGACGAGAGCACGACAGTGCGCCGTCTTTGTGCCCGTTTCCACCGGACCGTTCCGGGGGTGTCAAAGTGCCGTCGCACTCCGGGCAATCGACTTCGATCTGTGTCCGGTTACCGTGCTGGATACTGATCGAGATAGGAGCGTCCTCGAACGCGGCCGTTTCCCGGTCGAGAAGTTTGTTGATAGTGTGTGCGTACTCGAACACTCGTTCGAACTGGTTATCACAGAGATCGCGACGAGGGTACGTCAAGATCGCCTTTGTACCGTCGATCCCGGCAGACCAGGCAGTGTGGCAGTACATCAGGATCGGAAAGAGGAACGCTTCTGTCTTCCCACCCCCCGTGCTCGCTGTAATGACGTGTGCGAGCTCTGTGTCGAGGTTCTGATCGGTCACCGACTGCGTGTAGAGTTTCACGAGCGCGCGCTTCTGAAAGGCGGCCAGTGAATCGAACTCCGCTGCAAGTCCATCTTCCAGGAATTCTTTGAACACACGAACAGTCTCACGAACGATCCGCTTCCAGTCAGTGCCGACCGTCTCTTCGAGTTCTGTCGTCGGCGAAACGTCCCCGACGAGTTCTTTGTTGACTGCCCGGAGTGTACTCGCGAAGGAGAACGCTTCATCCCCCTCAAAAATAGGCTGTTCACGGTCGACGATGGCCAGTTTGACCATCTTCACGAGGTTTGGCGCGAACTCGAAATCGGTGTCCTCGTTGATTCGCTGGCGAATCAGAGCGAAGTATCGCGCCATCTCTGCGACTCGACTTCGTACTCGCTGTCGATCGTAGACGTACAGGAGCTCGTCGTCACCTTCTAGCGTCTCGATTACTCGGTCGAAAACGATTCGTCCCAGCGTGTCGGTCCCGTATTCGACATCGTGCCGCTGGACGGTATCAGAGCGAAAGATCTGCTGAACTAGCGGGGACCCCTCGGTGAGGTGTTCGTCCGCGAACCAACTGTAGATCTCCGATAGTTTTGCCGCGCTGTCGTACTCGCCAGCGTTGATCTGACGCTTACAGTGCTCGTCTATTCGACGAAGCGTCGTCGCCTTGAGGTCTCGAAACAGGGCCGAGTGTTCGTCGGAAGTCAGTTCGCTCCAGACTTCGTCGATAGCAGTCTCGTTGGGTGGATTCGGAGATCGTGATTCACTCATTCGAAGTGTGCCTCCAGATCGTTGATCGGCCCGTCCTCCAGTCCAGTTTGGACCGTCGCAAAGAACTCGTCCGGATCGAGATCGCTTGCTGACAGTGCACGTAAGAGGCTCCCGTCGTGCTCTCGGAGAAGATCGAACACCCGTTCTTCGACGGAAACCGAGGAGTGTTCGACGACGGCTCCAGTAACGCTCTGTTCTAAGTCGTCGATGGAGACGGTATCTGTGAGGTCCTCTTTCGAGTGGCTCGCATCATCCACCGAATCCAGAATCGAACTCAGACGACTTCGATGATTGTGGGCAGCTAAAGCGAGAGCGGTCTGGTATCGAAGCATCATCGTCCCCTCGAGCGCGATCCGAGCGCTTTCACAGTCGATCGTTCCGAGTCCGTCCTCTTTACGCCGATCGCGAACGGTCTGAGTAAGGTCGTTGATCGGTTTCCGGTCGGACTTGATACTGTACGAGACGTCCTCTTGAACGAGTGTTCTGAGGTCCTCGGTAAACGCACTCTGATGTGAGTCGATGCAGGTCAAGCAGTACTCGACGTACTCTGAGACCGAAAGTTCCTCTCTGGCAAATGAATCGACCACCTGCAAATCCGCTCGGAACTGTGAGAGGGTGAAGTGGTCACCGGTGCGGAGGGGGCCGTAGTTTTCGTTTTCGACAAACGCCTGGAGTGCGTCGAGTTCGTCGGAGAGATCCATGGTGGCTACTGGCGTCTCCTTGAGCGAATGCAGCCACGTTGCATAAATTTCGAGTTCACTTTCGAGGAGGTCAGTCTGGTGCGCCAACATCGCATCGAGGGTCCTCGAAACGAGAGTCACACGATCGGCAGTCGCCGTCGCGTCCGCTGCATCTTCCGGTGTCACGTCGAGTACACCGTCAGTTTCGTCGATTAGCTGTTCCAAATCCGCGAGAGCAGATGCATACGACTCCGCGGGCGTCGCGTGTAGTTCTCCGAGTTGTCGATAGGAGGTCCGTGCTGCTTCTAGCTGCTCACGTGCAGTTGCGAGGGCCTCGTCGAAGACCTCCCAGTGATCCTCACTCGGATCACTCCCTTCAGACACAGGCAGTCACCACGATACCACTACACTACAGGTATACCAGTATAAGCATTGGTGGGATTCTCACGCCGTCACTCGGTTTAGTTCTACAGAGATGACGTCAAAAGAGAACCCCTCGGACTCCACATTGTCCGGTTACTCTTCAGTGCCGTTTATTTCTCTCTGAAGGTGTGGCTGATGCATCAGGTGACTGGAGAGTCTCGTCTGGCTTGCTTGACCGGCAGATACCAGCGACCTCTTCTCGCGTCCCCTTTTTCACGCCGGCGTTTCGCTTACTTTCTTGACACAACGGTGGGCAGACTGTCTCCAGAAATCGGCTGGAATTAATCCCGTATCGGGCTGACCTTTTGAGTCCCATCACAAAAGCGTAACTCTGTGCGAACCAGTTTGAATACATCCTAATTTAACTCATCATTTTTAATCTAAGTACTCGATTAATCATACTCAACAATCATTCGAGTATCAGTTTATAAGACACCGAATTACTGTAACCAGTGAGATGGTAGAAACAGCTGCGCTCGACCACATGTTTGAAGCGTTGCGTAACGTTCAGCGACGTAGGCTGTTGTTTGCGCTGCTAGAGTGCACCCCACAAGATACTACATCAGTCGATATTACTGACTTTGAGAGGGATGTTGATGCTCAGACACACCTCGTCAATATGACACACGTTCACCTGCCGAAGTTGGCTGACTATGGGTATATCCAGTGGGATAGAGACAGTTACGAACTTTCGAAGGGGAAGAGATTCGACGAAATCAGGCCACTGCTCCAACTACTGGAGAGTCACGAAGACGAACTACCATTTGACTGGTGAAAATAACCCCTCCTATTCGGCTACGAGCTTATCGAGTTCGAGTTTATCCTGAATAGTATTCCACTGACGAGAGATTGTGACAGTGCTCACTTCCGCTGCATCAGCGAACGTCTGTTGATCAGCTTCGATATCGGTCTGTATGCTCGCTGCATACAGGGCAGCAGCAGCGAACCCGGCTGGATGCTTGCCGACAGAGATGCCCATTTCACCGGATCTTGCGACGATATTCTCGGCGACTCGTTCCACATCTCGCGAAGCGTCGACCGCTGAGGCGAGAACTGGGATGAAATCGTTCGGCTCAGGAGGCAGAATCTGTAGACCCAGTTCTCGGGCAATAAGCCTGTAGGCTCCAGAGATTTCGTTCGTGTCCGCAAGTGAGACGCTTTCGATCCAGTCGTACGTCATCGGCCGCCCTGCTTCCCGAACAGCCAGGAAAACGGCTGCTGCTGTAAACGCCTCGATGGTCCGCCCATGCAGTAAGCCCCTCGAAACAGATTGCCGAAACAGGTGCGCTGCTCGTTCGCGGGTAGTTTTGGCAATCTCGAGTTCCTCACAGACACCACGCAGATCTCGTAGTCCCCTGTGGAGCGTCCGATCTGCTGGCCGTAGCCGACGGTTGTATCTACGCAGGCGATCTGTCCGAAGATCGGTTGTCTCGATGCCGACACAGGTCCCTACCTGTAGATGCTGTGTGCTCGAAGTTGGCCCGTAGTGTCGCCGTGCGGAATCAGTCCAACTGGGGAGTGACTGATCAACCGACCTCTCGTCGATAACGAATCCACAGTCACGGCAATGGAGATCGTCAGAGACCGTGGCGATATCTGTGCTCTCGCATTCGGGGCAAGCATCTACTACTCCTGTAGTTGCTTCCGGCGATACTCCAGTGGTACCGTCAGTTTGCAGAGTCTGGGAGGCTCGCTGAGTCATTGGAAAGAGAGACAGCGATCGTGAGCGGTACTGTCGCTGTTCGTAACGAGGAAATCGAGAACCGGAATTCCGCTCGGAACGACGACTGAACCAGTTGCTACTGCGCCCTCGAAAGCGTGGATAGCGATATTCCTGCTGGTGCTCCAACCCCGACACAGCGCCTTTCGACGCCGGTCGTGGTCACCGGCAGAACCGAATTTCCGAGCGGAGTGTCGTTTTCTTGAATGTGACCCCTGTGGAAGGAAGTCTAGTTTCTGATCGGTTGCCACAGACCCGGATGGGTCGTTGGTAAACTTCTCGCGTTCACAAGACGGGACTCGACAAACTTATAGCTATTTGTCGTAGCAGATTCATCCTCGGCCAAATCCAGAGAATCAGCCCTCGAAGAGACAGATCGGTCTTATCAATTTATATAGGGCGGTCTAACTGGTACGCATAGGACCGTCGTGGTAGCACCGGGATCATCAGACTACCGGTCAGACGGCCACCCAATCGAACATATCAATGTCGGATATCCCACTTAACGAGTCCACGTTTTTCGAGCTGCTCGAAGCGGCAAATCGAGAACGCTTCGACGACCCCAGGTGGTCGTTCAACGACGCCCAACGCAGAGCGATTCGCGACAGCGGTGGACCGCTTCAACTGGCAGCAGGTCCCGGGAGTGGGAAAACGGAGGTTCTGGTTTCGCGAACTCTCAGACTGCTACTGGTCGACGAAGTTCCGCCTGGAAGCATCTTCCTGACGACCTTCACCGAAAAGGCGGCCCAGAGCCTCGAAGAACGTATCATCGACCGACTCGAGACGCTCGGATTCGGGGACGTGATCGACGCGAACGAACTCCGGATCGGGACACTACACTCTCTCTGCAACGACGTGATGCAAGAGTACCGGTACCCCGACTACGCTAACGTCGAGTTGCTGAACGAAGACGGTCAGCAGTTGTTCATGTGCGACAACTGTACATTCGTGGATTATTTACGGGGGAGCGAACTCGACACTGACGAGTGGGCGACACTCCCCGACGAGGGTGTCGAGACGAGCGACGACTGGACGTTCTTCGACGAGATATTCGGCTGGAAGGTGAGCAGGCAGTATGGACCGAACAAGTGGCAGTCGACGAGTGGGGCGGCGAAACTGTTCGACCGGATCTCGCAGTACCGAGCGCCGACTGAGCGACTAAAAGACCACGACGAACGCGCGTGGCGCATCTGTGCGGAAGGACTCGAAAAGTACCGTGAAACGCTTCGAGAGAACCAGCGGTGTGACTTTTCGCGCCTCCTAGAACGATTCATCGAATTTCTCGACCACGACACGGGTCAACGATTCGTTCATGGGGACGCTGACCGCGACCGACCTCCACTGCAGCACGTTCTCGTCGACGAGTATCAGGACACCAATCCACTTCAGCAGGCGTTGTATTTCCAGCTTCTGGAGGAAATGGAGGAACCGAACGTCACCGTCGTCGGTGACGACGATCAGGCGCTCTACCGGTTCCGCGGCGGCACCGTCGAGTGTCTCATCCAGTTTCCAGATCGCATCCGGGATCGCTTCGATACAGCGGTCGAAACCATCCAGCTCAAGCGGAACTATCGATCAACGGCCGACATCATGTCGTGGTGCAACCGTTACGTCGGTGAGCATCCACAAATGCAGGCAGCGGGCGCTCGAGCACCGGACAAGGAGTCGATGGAGGTCGCTCGGGAATCCACAGACGGGATAGAAAGTGTTCGGGCGATACTAGAAGGCAATAGCGACGGCGAATCAGCCGCTGTCGCCGCTGAGCTCGTAGAGAAACTCTATGATACCGGATATATCGACGACTACAGTCAGGTGGCGTTTCTCTTCAAGAGTACGAAAGAGAACAGCAACTGGACAGGCCCGTTCGTCGAAGCGCTTCGCGAGCGGGATATTCCGGTCCACAATCCGCGTAACAAGGCGTTTCTCGACCACCCCGAGATCCAGTTCGCACTCGGAGCCATCATTCGGTGCATCGACCCGGACCTGGATGCGCTCGAAAAACGCTCTATCCAGGGCGGTGTCCGGACTCAGATCGAGGACTGGTACGACGGGTTCGACGCGTACGTCGACGAATACGATGCGACAGCGCTAGACCGGTATGTCGACCAGATCGGTCGGGAAATAACCGAAGCAGACGAGGGTGACTCGCTCGGTCTAAATCTGTTAGATCTGTTCTATCGAATTCTCTCGTTCGATCCGTTCCTTACCTGGATCGAGAGCCAAGCAGAACCTGCTCGTGGGAAGCGACTCGGCCGCCTCTCGAAACTGTTCGACTCATTCGTCAGCGTCACAGGCCGGTCGACGCTCTCGCCCTCGTCGTGGGCCGACTCGGTTTCGACGAATTTTCTCACCGACTTCTACTACTTGTTCTGTGGATATCTCGACGCGACGGACTTCGACGAGCCTGAGGACCCACACGACCAGATCCCCGAGGGGTTCGTTCAGGTGATGACGGTCCACCAGGCGAAAGGTCTAGAGTTTCCGGTCGTCTTCACGAGCGACCTCGATAGCGAACCGTGGACGTTCGGTGGCACCTACTGGATAGAGGAAGAATTGGCCCCGTATGCCGACATCTCTCCGCTGGGTGACGAGACCGAGCGGTCGATCCGTGACGAGATCCGACGGTTCTACGTCGCGTACTCCCGCGCGGAAGAGGACCTATTCTTGCTCGACCGCGAGGACGCGCCAACAGACCTCGCGCTCGGATATCGAGACGGCGACCCCCTCCCGGTCGACTGGTTCGAGGGATCGCGACGCATCGATGACGCGTCGGCGTTCGAGGTCGATGGGACGGTCGGCGAGCACCGAGACGTCGAACTCAAACGACGGTTCAGCATCACTGGCGACGTACTGGCCTATCGCAGATGCAAACGTCAGTATGGCTACTACACCGACATGGACTTCGCCCCGAACCACGTCACGCAACTGTTTTTCGGGCGAGTCGTCCACGAAACACTGGACCGGGCGCACAGACATCACGCCGGGGAACTCGACGGAACCAGCGAGGGAGACATGCCGACAGAAGGCGATATCGAGCGGTACTTCCGA
Organism: Halosimplex rarum; assembly: GCF_047715405.1. Lineage (NCBI taxonomy): Archaea > Methanobacteriati > Methanobacteriota > Halobacteria > Halobacteriales > Haloarculaceae > Halosimplex > Halosimplex rarum. The sequence goes on along the minus strand of NZ_CP180412.1, from coordinate 4,330,373 downwards.
GAAGTCGCGGAAGCACTCAAGGCTCGCAACATCTACCCGATGAGCGAGGAAGCGGAGCGGGCTGCGCTCGAATACATCACGCGATTCAATCTCCGAGAAGGTGCCGACCTCTACCCGCGGGTCGAGGACACTGAACATCGTCTCCAAAGCAACAGAGAGGACTTTGTCCTCGAAGGCGTTGTGGACGTGCTCGTCGGTGACGACGAGGGGCGGGAGATCTGGGACTACAAGGCTGGCCAGCGCCCGAGCGAGGGACGAGAACTCGACGACTACCGGGCCCAACTGAAAACCTACGCCGAACTGTATCGATATCGCCGTGGCTCCTACCCGGACCGGGGTGTAATCTACTTCCTCGGTGAAGAAGACCGTGACCATGCCCGGTTTGAGTTGACGTTCGACGACGATACCGTACAAGACTCGCTGGGAGACTTCGAGCGAACGGTTAGCGATATTCTGAAGGATCGCGAGAATAAGAACTGGTTCGACATCACAGAAGCAGAGCGTCCCTCCGACGGGACCTGCGCGGAGTGTGACATTCGCTGGAGTTGCCCGGCTCGGCCGGAGTACTCGCTTGAGGACTAATTCGCCACGTACAATCCTCGATCGGCCACGTGTCCATGTGCAGTCGATTTAGGCAGATTTGGCTATAGGAAGCAGGCATTCCCGGCGAAGAACGGCTCCGGCCTCTCTTGAAGTTCTTGCGTACTCATCGAACCATCCACAAATTCGTAGAATCGTAGCCGATTAAACGTAGTCCGGCCGCTCAGCGTATTCGATCGGGTCGCGCTCACCGACCTCCTGAAACGCTTTCAATCGGAACGCACACGCGTCACAGGTCCCGCAGGCTGGTTCCTCATCACGATAGCAGCTCCAGGTCAACCCATATGGAACGTTTAGTTCCAGTCCGTGCCGTGCGATGTCGGTCTTCGACCACTCGACGAATGGGGCCTCGATGCTAATTGAGGTCTCATCCTTCGTTCCAACGTTGACGATTTCTTGAAAGGCCTCGAAGAACGCAGGTCGGCAGTCCGGATACCCAGAGAAGTCCTCTGAATGGGCACCGATATACACCGCTCCACAGTCATTGGCTTCGGCGTATGATATAGCCATCGACAGGAGATTCGAATTCCGGAACGGGACGTAGGAACTCGGAACCTCGTCGCTGTCGAGGTCGGCGTCCGCAACATCTATCTCGTCGTCGGTGAGACTCGACGCGCCGATCTTCGAGAGGTGGTCCGTCGTCAGGTGAAGGAAGTCCACCGCGTCGTAGTGTTTCGCCTGCGCCTGTGCGCACTCTAGCTCCTTCGATTCGGTACGCTGCCCGTACGACGTGTGGAGCATGTAGAGGTCCTGTCCGTCGTCTTGTGCGACTGCCGCAGCCGTTGCGCTGTCCATCCCGCCCGATGCGAGCACGACAGCACGTGAGTTGTCAGTCATGAGTTCGCGTTTGCTCGATGAATCGCTCGCGTTCGCTATCGGTCAGTTCCCCGACCGTCGTCCTAGTCGTCGTTTCCGTCGCTGTCTCGACACCGCGCATCGCTTCACACAGGTGGGTCGCAGTAATCTCAACGATCACTGCGTCGGCTCCGAGTTCGTCCGCTAGCCCGTGGGCGATATCCGTGGTGAGTTCCTCTTGCATGGTGAGTCGGCGCGACTGCCAGCGGACGTAGCGAGGCAGTTTCGACAGTCCGACGACCTCCTCGTCCGGTCGATAGGCGACGTGAGCCGTACCGTGGTAGGGTAGGAGGTGGTGCTCACATAGACTATACATCGGGATTCCCGTCTTGATGACCAGATCATCGCTCGTGGCGTCGAAGGTCCGGAGCGTCGGTTTCGCTTCAGCACGCGTCCCTTCGGTTAGCGTTTCGAACGTTTCGGGGACGCGCCGTTCCCAGGTATCCTGTAGACTGCCCTCGTCCGGGTTCTCACCGACCGCCTCAAGGAGCAACCGGGCTCCTTCCTGTGCTTTCGAGTAGTCTATCGGCTGTTCCTCTGCCTCAATACTGTCGACATGGTCACCTGCGTCTGTTTGAACGTCGTTAGTCATCGTTAGGTCCCGGGTGCATCGTTCCAGAGGTCAACGTGAAGCCGAGGTGTGTAGCGGTAGCCGTGTTCCATCGCCAGTTCAGCGGTCACTTCGCGAGTCTCGTTGAGCCGGTCCCGTGTCGCTCCTTCCGGCATCAACAGCACGTCCTCGTTTCGAACAGTCGCATTCGTTACTGGACGGAGTTCGTCTAGTAGCGTCTGAATCTCTTCGACGTCGTCGTCGCCGGTGACGACGAACTTCAACTGAAATGAGTACGCTTCGACTAGATCGGCGAGCGCATCGAGGTCGAGGCGGCGTTGCTCGTGTTCAGCTTCCCATTCACCGTCGCCTTTCGGATCTCTGTCTGCAGTGGGCGTGCTACTGGCGAGTTTCGGGCTGATGCTCGCCAGATCGATTTCCGCATCGCGATAGATCGTTCCGTTCGTTTCGATCGTCGTGTGATAGCCTGCGGCCGAAAGTGAATCCAGAAGGTCGGTGATCTCATCGTGGATCATTGGTTCACCGCCGGTCACGACGACGTGGTCGCACTGGTTGTGGGACGTGACTTCGTCGAGAATTCCATCGATATCCATCCAGGCGTGCGTCGGCTCCCACGAGGTGTGATACGAATCGCAGAACCAGCAGCGGAGATTGCAGCCGCTGGTTCGGACGAAGACGGAAGGAATGCCAGCGAGTTCGCCCTCACCCTGTATCGAATAAAACAACTCATTGATCGGGAGGTCTCCCTCGGCATCGTTGCCGTCCACCTGCGCGTTTGCGTTGACCGGCATAAATTAGGGAGCGGCACAGAGTTCACTCGTCTCTCGAACACAGACAGAGACGTCCGACACAGTGTCGGGGAACTCGTCGAGTAATCGCTGTTCGAGGAGGACAGCCATCACTTCCGCTGTGGGCGGATGATCGAACACGACGACTGCGTCGCCGTCACCGCTCTCTTCGAACGCTTCGATGAGGGGATCCCCCTTCTCGAGAAGGAATCGATGATCCCACTCAGATATTACTGAGGTAATATCTCCTTTGTCGACGATCCATCCCTCTTCCGTGAGCTCACCGACGACGCTGACAGAGATCTCGTAGTTGTGCCCGTGGGGTCGACTGCACTTTCCATCGTGGTGGAGAATCCGGTGCCCGGAACTGATTCGGATCGGCTTGTCCTCACCAATCCGCAGCTCACGCTCGTTGGCTTCAAGCGGCGCGCTTGATTCGTGTTCCCCAATAGATGTTCCTGAGGCCATATCTCAAGAATATCGCGATTTGTCTTATAGGTGGCCCTCGAAGTGAAACTGGAATCCGTGGAATTCGACCCAGAAACGGAAGGCGGTCAGTTGGTACTTCACGGGAAGTAGACGGCTCACACCGGGTGATCAACCGATTCCGATTACACGATAGACGTTTCCAGTGCCCAGATATCGGATTTGGGATCGAGTTCCGATTTGGTGCCAGTCCCCCGCTCTGTCAGAATTCCGGCGTGGTAGAGCATCGCCTTGTACTGGAACGTTGTATGCGTCGAGTAGACCTCTCCCTCTGTGAGTGCCGAGGTATCGATGACTTCCCCGTCTTTGTCGCTGAGCACGCGGTCGCGGTATTCTGATCGCGTGCTAATGAACAGATCCAGCGTGAAGTTCGGCCGCTCTGCTGCGACCGCGCTCGCAACGGTCGCCAGACTCGGTTCTGTCACTCCATCCTGAGCGAGGTCGTCAAGCGTGTTGACCAGCACCTGCGTCGGCGGGTACGAAAGCAGAGATTGCCGGACAACAGTCCCCATCACAGGACACTCGTCGATGAACCGTCGACCGCTCCCGGTGAGAGCATCGATACAGTCGAGAGCCGGTTCAAGTCCGCCGTGATGGAACCGAATTGTCCGAACGGCTTCTCTGCCAGCCGGCGTGAGCTGGGGGCCACCAAGCGATTTTGACACCAATCCGATCGCCATCGCATCTAACCGGGCGTCGTCGACGGACTGGATCACGTAGTCCGTAAACACGTCGGCTGTGTCTCCTGGATGTTGAATCGCGAGTGCGTACCCGAGTGCATTCTTCGGATGGTTCTTTTTCAGACTCTCGACGGCCGTTCCGCCGAGTTGTGCGTGAAAGCGAACGGTTTCGGCTGTCGGCGTGGTTTCCGTACCCACGAGTCGCGATTTCTCGACGACGTCGACGTGTCCCTCATCGATAGCCAGCAATCCGATATTGAGTTCCCGAGCCAGCGATCGGTCTTCGTCCGAGATATATCCCGTGGGGACCGCAGCGAAGCCAAGGTTGGCCTCACCCAGGTGGCCGTGAGCCTGTGTAATGGCGATGCGAGTCGTCTTCTGGCTATTGTGCTCGGTTTCCCCTTTGGCTTCGATTATAGCCAGTGGAAGCGCGGTGACTGTGTCCTCGATGGCACCGCGGTACGTTCCTGGTTTCGGGGGCGCGAGTATCGCGTCGGGGTTGCCGCTGGCCATCTGGAGTGAATTAATCGGTTCGAGTTGTGAGCGAGTATCTGCCCCAATCGACTGGTTTCCCCATGTGGCTGCTTTGAACTGGGCGTCGACGACGGCAAATCCACGCTCAGCGTCCGACGGGAGCAGAAAGTCCTTCGCTCTCGCGAGTACGGCTGGCTCGATCAGCGCGCCCATTAGTCATCGGGGGGACGATCTCCGACGCCATAAACACTCCTTTGGAACTGACAGTGAACTGGCTATCACGAGCCATGGAGTCACAACTATAAGCCAGAACGCGATACACCGGTATGGTGACCGACGAACAGTGAGGTTCTATGTACCCGAGTGGGACGACGCCGTGGACGCGGGGTACGATTTCGAGCACGACGAACTGTCGACACTCCACCGGCAAGAGCGTGATCTAGATTATATCTGGGATATCTTCGAGAAAGACGAAACACCCATCGACGGCGTGCTTATTTCTCGTGAACAGGTCGAATCGACCAAGCGCAAATCGAAACGCCTCGCCGAGCACGGCGTGTACGATGATCCGATTCTCTCAATTCCGGACTGGCTACCGACGATCAGTGACTGCGGCGCCTGGGGATACAAATCGTTCCCCTTCCCTCCGTATGGGAACGCCGAGATGCTCGATTTCTATGAAACGCTCGAAGTCACTGTGGGCGTCACGATCGACCATCTCGTCCTCGGATCCGGGAAAGAGAAAGGGCGGCTCTACCTAGACGAGCGGGCATTCCAGAATGGGTTCAAGAAGTCCGATATCCCGGACGAGATAACGGATGCAGTCGACCTGATGATCGACGAATGGCCCGCCGAGTGGCCTTCGTACGTCGCCGAGTACGAACCGTCCATCTGCACCGGACCAGCTACTGACGTTAGCGCCCTCACCCCGGAAGACTTCGAGGGAAGCGTCGAAGCGGTGCTCCAGCGATTTGCGGACGACCCGCGTGCGGTCTACCGGCAGGACGACAAACAGTTTCGATACGACCTGACCCTCCAGAACGCCCGTGAAATCCGCGAGCTCTACGAGCAAGGCGACTACCCCTTCCGACTGATGGTCGCGATTCAGGGATGGAAACCGGAGAAATACGTGCAGGCCACGGAAGCAGTTCTCGACCTCGGATACGACTACGTCGGTATCGGAGGGGTTGCAGGAAGTCCCATCCACGAGGTCCGGAAGATCGTCAAAGACGTCGGCAAGGCCGTGAAGCACTACGAACGGACACACGAAACCCGCGTGGACACACACGTCTTCGGGTTCGCGAAGTCAGAAGCGTTCGAGACGATCGGCCGGTCGGGAATGGCGAGTTTCGACAGTGCCAGCATGCTCCGCTCTGCATGGACCGGTGGACAGAACTATCGATTAGACGCTGACGAGCGATACGATGCGATCCGAGTTCGATACCCGAGTCACGGAGCGGATATCGAAGATGCGGTTGAGACAGCGCTACGCGGGCGTGAAACACTTGAAGCACTTCGAGCGTATGCTAACGGAGAACCGATAGCGGAGGCGTTACGGGAGTGGGAGCAAGCCGCAGACGAGACGCTCACCGCGGCCGAAGAGTACCTCCGAGAACACAGACACGACGAGCAGTTCGACGCGACGCGGCTTCGAGATGTCGAGTCGCGACTACGCGAAGACTTCCCAGCGGCTCGGAAGCTGCGAGCCTACTTCAGCGAAGATCTCAGAGATCAGATCGTCAAGTATCTCCGTAGTGACGGACCGGACGACCCGTTACCGTTCGAGGACTACGCGAGTCTCCTCCGAACTGCAGAAGAGACGTTCCAGCGGTTTCCGCGGCTGGCCAGTGTCCTCGAAGTTGACGCACAGAACCCGGCCGGGATGGATCGATTCGAACGGATTTGGTTCGTCCTTCAGGACTACGCCAGTTGGATCGGTGACGAGGACCTACTCGAAGCTTATCAGCAGACGCTCGCGAACCGACCCTGGGAACGGTGTGACTGCCCCATCTGTGAGGAACACGGTATCGAAGTCTGTCTCTTCCGCGGCAACGATCGGAATCGGCGACGAGGCTTCCACAATACCGACCGGTTCTACGACGAGTTCTCCAAATCACTGCCGAAGACACTCGTCGTCACGAAGGGAACGGCATCGCTCGGTGGGTACGAAACTGTAGAGGCGTATCTCAAGAGCGAGAAACCGAAGTTCTGGGATGCGACACACGACCTTCCGGTTGCTGAACTCGGAGTCGTGGACGCGAGCGGGATCCACGAATGGTGGGAGGAGACACCTAGTTCTGTCTCCTTTGCACCTGGGAAGATGGCTGACACGCTCGAAGCATCCCTGAGCCGTTACGATCGGCTCTACGTTCATGATCCAGACGCGTTCTTCGAAGCGACTGAACGCTCGCTGCAGGAGGCAGTCGATGAAGTTCAAACACATCGCCACGGGGAACAACTTCGGGAGAGCGTACTCGCTGACCTCGGTGAGAGTTACTCGGTCGGTCGTGATTTCCTCCCCCATCCACCGGTGCTGGAATCAGATGACGGATTAGATATCCTCGTTATCGACCAGTGCTCCGGGTCCAAGTACGTGCCTGACGGAGCGACGATCTTCGGGGTCGACGAACTCGAGAACCGCTCGAGAGAGGAGCTACTCGGTTCTGAAAACGTCCGTGGGATCGAGGCGAAAGATCTCTATACTGGTCGACAGCAGGAATCCGTTACCGATGCAGTTCGTCGATTGAAAGCCGATGGTCACAATGTAGAGCGGTACTTCATCAGTGCGGGATTCGGCCTCGTCGAAGAGTCGGAACAACTGCCGCCGTACGAAGTGACGTTCAGTGACATGAGCGTCGGTGAGATCAGGGACCGATCCGAGCGACTGAACCTCAAGTCCGATCTCTCGAAGGTGCTCGCGCAGGCTGACTACGATATCGTGTTCTTCACAATGGGGAAGGACTACTACACCAGCATCGACATCGATACGGCCATCCAGCAGGTCCCACCCGACCGGATCGGCGTCGTGTTCAATCGCGACCTCGTCGACGACCAGTTCGAGAACATCGTCTCGGTGCCTGCCCGGACTGAAGACGCAAAACGCCACGGGACTATCGTTATCGGTCTGAAGGGACTGTATCTTGAGAACTTCGCGGAGAATCTCTCTGAGGTTGATGCACTTGATCCAGAAACGATCCGGGCGCTCTGTCGGCACGTGGATGAAGAACCGATCCAGGCCGGGATAGAGAACTTCTAGTCGGAATCTACGCTCGCTTCGAGCAGCGATTCGATAGTCCGCACCGCTTGTAAGAACTCTTTGCCCGCATCCGTTAATTCATATCTCACATCTTTCTTACTCTTCTCAGTCCGTTCTACGAGTCCATAGGCGGCCAAGAGCTCAAGTGAGTCCAAGATAGTAATACTCGATGTGTCTACTGCATCTTTGATCTCGGAGTAGTTCCGATACTCGGCCCCGTCAAGATAGTCGAGTATCTCCACAGTGCGCTTTCGACCGAGAACCTCGCGCACGTGTTCGGAACCCATCTACGGCCTCTTTCGATACCCGAAACAAATCGCCTGCGATTTTGATGTAATATAGCTTTGTTTGGGCAAAGTTTTACAGGAAAGCCGAGCCTACGACAGCGCGTCGCCATGCTGTACAGACATCGATCGCTCGAGACACCACACGGGACGGTCGAGACGCCCGTCCTCTTCCCGGTCAGTAACATCGGGAAACGATCGAGCGACAATACACCAGAATACACCGATAGCATCCCGGACCTGCCCACGGCGATGGTCAACGCTCGGGCCATCCGGAACCGGGAACCGCAATGGAACCGACTCCAGGGGGAGTCCACACTACGGGGGGAGATGGATGTCTCGGATGAGACGATCATCTTCGCCGATAGTGGGGGGTTCGATTTTCAGCAGAACGAGGTCGACACGACTCCCGAAGAGACACTTGAAACACAGTCTCAGATCGAGGCGGACATCTACGGAACCGTCGACGTTCCCCTCTCTAGAGACAACCGGCAAGCGGAGAACCAACGCCGGATCAGTCGGAGTATCGACCTCGCTCTGGAAGCAAGTGAGCGCCACGATGGGGACGCACTCCTCTTCGGCAGTGTCCACGGGTACGACCCCGAGACGGTCCGGAACAGTATCCGACATCTGGAACGGAACGGCGAGTTCGATGGCTACGCCCTCGGAAGTCTCGTCCCCATCCGAACCGACTATGAAAAGGTAACGAAGATTATACTAGCGGCCAGGCGAGCAACGGAAAAACATCTGCACGTCTACGGGCTTGGGGGCGTCACGTACCAACCGCTCCTTCTCTATCTCGGTGTGGATAGTTTCGACTCCTCGGCGTTCATCCGGAGTGCTGGCAATCGGAACTATCTGATCCCGGGGTTCGGGGGCGAACCGATGAAGAACATCGAGGAACTGTCCCACCTGCCGTGCGCCTGCCCGATTTGCAGTACGCGGAGGTTTGATGCGGTCCGTGATGACCGCGATCTCCTCGTCCAGCATAACCTCTGGGCGTTAGCGCTTGAACTGCGCCGATTCCGATACATGGCCGCCGCAGGTGAAGATCTGGAGGGGTATCTCGACCTCCGCTTCCAGGGGAACGAAGTCACAAATCGTGCGTTCCAACTTGCCAAGCAGCAGGTCCGGAGGCTCACATGAGTGACGAGCGACCGACTGTCCGGCCGGTGTCGCTCGCACGACTCGTCGAGGTAGCGCATCTCTGTAGCGACGGACAGCAGACGACAGAAGATATCGAGGAGAAACTTGACGTCAGCCATCGACGAGCTCGCTCAGCTATCCTCGAAGCCTCCCGTATCGCACTCCTCGAAGAATCCGACGATGATTTGTACGAATGTACCGCTGTCGGTGAATCGTTCGTCGAGGCGATTCGGACTGAAGACTGGTTCCGAGTGAGTTCCATTCTCGAGACGCGGAGTCCTCACTACGGCGCGTTCATCGACGTCGTTGAATCTGAGGGCCCGATCACGCTTGAGGAGACGCTCACGGAACTCGAAGCCAGTGCTGAGTTCAGCCCGTACACCTACAATCAGGCCAGTGTCGAGGTGCTCGGCGACTGGGCAGGACGGCTCGGTGTGTTACAGCGCAACGCGTTCACCGGCGAGTACTACGTAACGGAAGAAGACAACATCCCAAACACGTTCGAGTACGCGCTCCTCCAGGTCTACGACGACCTCGAAGAGACCGCTGGAGTGGGCATGCGACAGCGCTATCTCTCGATCCCCGAGGTGCGTGAAGAACTCTGTAGCCGCCTTGGTGCGACACGCGATGCCTTCGACGAAGCACTCGGGTCACTCGCACAGCAGAACGTCGGAAAACTAGAACTATCGGGAGCGCCGGTTGATACCGGTGCCAAAGAGGCAGACTACGGGATCAAGACCATGGAACTCTCCGATGATGAGGGACTTGTCTCAACATCGCAGTCCACCGATCGAGTAATGGCTGGTATCGAACAGTTCGGCAAACAGTATTACTACCTCACGGTCCACGACCGCAACCTCACGTACACCCACTCATGAGCGGAAACTTCACGATTACAGACGAACAGCGCGACTACTCGGAGTTCGGCCTCGAGAGTAACCCGTTCCCCTACAGCCCAGTCCCGAACGATGATCCGTTGATCTACTGTGGCCAGGAACACGTCACCGATCGGATCAGCAATACTGTCTCATCAGTCCTCAGCACGGGGAAGTCGAAACACCTTGTCGTAACCGGGAAGTACGGCAACGGAAAGTCCCATACCCTCAAATACACTCGGTCGCTCGTCCGGGATCGAGACGACGTCTTCGTCGGATACGTGGCCCAACCGGGCGAGGGGTTCCTCGACATCTACCACGAGTTTATCTACGACGTCGGCTTCGATCGGTTTCAGGAGTTGAGCTACGAATACCTCGCTGAAGTCACGCGGGAAGAGACTGACCGAAACCCGATGAGTGCGTCTGCAATGGAGGATTTGATCGATGATGGCGAAGTCCTCCTTTCTGAAATCGTGCCGACGGCGGTCCAACAACTGAGTGATGTGACGAAGTTCGCCGACTTCGCGCGGGCACTCGTACATCTCGTCTATGAAGATACCAATCTCTACGCGTGGCAGTGGCTCACTGCCGAGGGACTCAGATACGAGCAACGCAAGGAGATGGAGATCCACAGCGCGATCGACGATGATACGACAGCTGTGCGGGCCTTCACTGCACTGAAGAACATGCTCCGTGATCTCGACTATACGGGCGTGTTCATGTTCGTCGATGAATTCGAGCGTATCGCTCGTCTCTCGCCGAAAGACGAACAAGCAACGCTGAACAGCATTCGACACCTGATGGATCAGAACAGCCAGGGACTCTGTGTGCTCTTCGGCTGTGCACCCGAGGTCTGGCAGGACGTGATGAGCGAATATCATGCGTTCTCGGAACGGATCGGCCAGGAGGTTGCACTCCGTCCCATGACAGAAGAGCAGATCCAAAGTCTCGTACGTGAATATCTCGACCTCGCCCGGGATGAGTCAAGAGGTGGTATCGAGCCGTTTACCGAGGATGGACTCCAGTATATTCTCCAGCGTTCACAGGGGAATGTACGGCAGATTCTCAGCCTCTGTAGCCGGGTGCTCGATGCGACAATTGACGATGGAGAACCATCTGCACCAATCGATCAGGAGTGTATCTCGGAAGTGATTGAATAACTCTACTAGGAAGAGAGACATCCTCAATATTCGAGGGGCTCCATCAGTTTGTCAGTTGTTCGACTTATCCGATCGAGTCGATCCCGAACAGTTCCGGCATCATCGGATTCCCACGCCGCGAGGTAGAACGCCGACCCGCTCATGTCGAGCCCGCAGTATCGGCCAACGATGTACGCAACGGCTTCTGCCTCTACCTCACGTTTCGACCGTTCGGTGTCGTCCACACCGTCGAAGTGGAGCAGCGCATGTGCGTACTCGTGGATCAGCGTCCCGGCGACCGCCGCCCGGCTCTCTCGATCACGGACTTCGACCGTTGGCTTCTCCTCGGTCCCGGAACGCCCACAGATCCCCTCAGCGTCCCCATGACTCCACTCGCCATGGGAGACTACGTTCACCCTCACACCGATGTCGTCCGCGATGTTGATCAGCTCTGGAAGGAGATTGGCCGCCTCGCCCGTCGCTACCGTGTCGAGTTCCGGGAGTGGCTCGCCCTCGGTCTGAGAGACATCGAAGACAGGCGCAGGCTTGAATCCCACCAATCCTTCTGACCATTCTTCTGGGTCTGTCTCGTCGTACTCACACCCAATCTTCTCGTGGTAACTCGGCGCGTTCTCGCACTCGGGACAGCGCGTCGTGATGATCGGCGCCCAGATCCAGATTGCCGACTCGCCTTCCCGGACGTGCCTGTCGAACTCCGCTTGCCACGTCCGGTACCCAGCGATCTTCGTCGCCTCGGGACACTGCCGCTTGATCAGGAGTGTGTTCCGGTACGAGTAGTCGTGAAACCGACTCTGGACGTCGAGCCACTCCTGAAACTCGTCGCTCGACTGTGCTTCGTCGACGGCCGTGACGAGGTCGTCGATCCAGGCGTCGATCGTGCTGTGCATCTCATCGCGTCGTGTGTCGGTCTCGTCGAAGGAGACCGATGACTCAGTTGTCTCCATGAATAGCGACTCCGTTGGACGGAAGGCGCCTCCGGCAGGACGCGCCCCACCCCTCAGGGGCGCAAACAGAACACACGCGAGCGTCACCCGACCCGTTCCCGGAAATCGGCTACAGCCAAGACTGGTTTTCGGGAAACACCGACCGTAGCCATTCGAAAACGGCACAGAAGGGAGCCTATCGCCGACCCAGATATCCCACTCTCACCCTTTCCCGGAAACGCCCCGCATATGTTTTTGTAGTCAAAGCCGGAACCACTGTACCAGAATGATCCGCGATGCTCGCGTGTTGCGCGCCGGTTTCGTCCCGCGGGAGGTCGAGCATCGCGACGCCGAGGTCAACCACCTCTCCAGCGTGCTCGAACCGGTCACGAACGACGAGCCGGCCAACACGGCGCTCGTGACCGGCCCCAGTGGCGCGGGCAAGACCTGTATCTCGAAGTTCGTCGCCGAGCGCCTCCGCGAGGAAGTCCTCGACGTCGAGTCGACGTACGTCAACTGCTGGCGCAACTACACTCGCTATCGCGCCCTCTATCAGATCCTCGACGACCTCGGTGAGACGCTCGACATCCACCGCCAGTCCACTCCCCACGACGAACTCGTCGACCGTCTCCAGAGCTACGATGGGTCGCGACGCGTCGTCATCCTCGACGAAGTCGACCAGCTCGAAAACCCCGCGGTCATCTACGACCTCCACAGCCTCCCGCAGTTCGCGCTCATCTGTATCGCCAACACGGAAGAGCAACTGTTCGACTGCATCGACGAACGGCTAGTCAGCCGCCTCCGGTCGAGCGAACACGTCCGGATGGACAGCTACCACGACGAACAACTGCGCGACATCCTCGCCGCGCGAGCGAAGTGGGGGCTGGACCCCGACACTATCGAGGCCGACCAGCTTCACCGGATCGCCGACGCCGCTGCTGGCGACGCCCGGCTCGCGATCGGCATCCTCCGCACGGCCGCGAGCAAGGCCGATCGCGAGAATCGCGAGCGAATCACCGACGAACTCCTGCTCGATGCCGCCTCGGACGCTCGGGCACAGATCAAACAGAAGAACCTCGACGCGTTGACGCCCCACCAGCAGGTCGTCTACGACGTCGTCCGCGACCACGGGCCGCTCGGTCCGAGCGAGATTCACGACCACTACAGTGACCGCGTCGACGACCCGCGGACACAGCGGACGATCCGGACCTACCTCTCGAAGATGACCCAATACAACCTGGTAAAAGCTGAGGGCACGAGTCGCGATAGGGAGTACGCACTCGTGGATGCGACCGCTACGTCGGCGACGCAGTGAGGAAATGTCCTAAGAGCGCTGTCCAGCCCGACGAGGTGGAGTTCGCTTTCGTCTGTAGGGAGCCCAGTTCGCAATGCGATCGTGGTTGGTCGGAGCATCCGAAAATCGGATTGAAGTGAATTTCGGTGAGAAGACCAGAACTTGAGATAAGTCGTGAGTGTTCAGCTCACGAACCGAGCGTCAATTCTCCTCAGTATCATAGCCCAACTGTTCCCGAAACCTCTCTTCCTGTGTCTCATCGAAGGTAAGTTGCCAGTGGTATTGGTCGCCTTTCCAATCAGCCGGCATGATACTGCGTCGGAACTCTTTGGAATGTTTCGACGTCAACCCAGCGAGGATACCCGCTAACCCAGTACTCCCACCGACCGATTCATCGTACTCTTCCTCCATGCGACGGATTAGTTCATCGCTCGATATCGGGCCCTCGGCTTCGAATAGCGCTCGAAACATCGCTTCTTGTTTGTTCGAGAGACGGTCGAAGAAATCGGGCGGGAAATACCCCGTAAATTCCTCTCGAGACTCGACAGTTGGTTCATCGATCTTCGGTGGCGAAATTGCCCACTCGTCGAGAGCAAACTCGACCAGGGTATCTTCCCGTTCGTCGATTTCTCGTTTGCCGAACGTATCGAAATCCGCTAATTCACTCTGCACCCGAAGCGCAGATGACTCGTAGTCCTTTTCGCGATTGCCGCTGGCTCGTTGCTTCTCTGCAAATGGTAAGTTTCCATAGGAACTGTTCCAGTAGCGGCTCGCGAGAGTGAGGTTGCCCAACCGGTGAACGTGTTCATCAAAGTGACCCGACAGATCCGATGGAATCTCCTCCGATGGTAATTTCCGGGCTAGGATATGTTCGACCTGGAACTCCTGAGAGAGGATATGAGAGACATCCTTCAGGACTTCTTCACCAGCCTCGGAATCGATCTGCTGTCCATATCGGTAGAAGAGATATTTGATATCTCGGCTGGTGTTACTGTCGAAGAATTCCGGATCGCGGAGTTGTCGTTCGAAGCGCTCGTCTCCAGTGTATCGCTCTGTGATCGAATCAATTCGTAGTACGACTTCCTCACTTTCAAGCGAATCGTCGGTATGGATCTCGTGGGCGAGTCGAACCAACCGACCCCGCCCTGTATCCGCACGGCGATTGTCAATACCGTACATCCGGAAGACTAGCGTCTCACAGGCATCGACGATATCGGCAAATCCACTCGGGTTTTCCTCACCAAACTGCAAGTAGGATGCCATCAGGACAGGAAGAACGTTCGCGAGCCGTCCGAGTTCGAGAAGCAAAATCAATGACGAACGTGGATTTTCGGGCAGCGACTGCGGTTCGAAGATTGCGGCGAACGCAGATGCCCCCTCTCGCAGATCGAGAGTATAGTCATCGATGGCCTCTTGCACTGCTTCGAGTTCACCGGCTCGGTACTGCTCTCGTAATCTCGTTTTCAGCGTCTCGAAGCCCTGAAAATATTCGTCAGAGTCGTATCCATCGTAGAGCCCCCAGTGGAATCGGAGAAAGCTATCTTCGTCGAAATCATCGACTCGTTCGTGACCATTGGAGAGGACGAACAGTTCCCTGTAGATCTTGCCAAAGCGCTGCTTGATTTGCTCTGCTAGTTTTCCCCTGTTGCTGGACCGATCGTCCATGTACATCAGGAAACTCTTCGTTTTGTCCAGCGTTGATAGCGGCCGCCCTCGGTCGTTCAAACTCTCGAAAATCGACGCAGCTTCTGATTCCTCGTCGATTTCGACGACATTGATACGGCAGTCGTAACGAAGCGTTTCGGCCAAACTCCTGATTTCATCGTCGTCGTCCAAATTCTGAAAGTGCTCCTCGAAAAATTCGATAGCTCCTTTGAGTCGCTCTTGTGAAGGGGTCTGTCTGTCGATCTGCGCTGTTCCGAGTACGCCGTCTCGGAAATACTCTTTATCCTGATCTTGCGGAAGTAGTCGGGGACGTTCATCGACAGGGAAGATTAGATTGTCGTGGTCTAGTGTTTCTGCAACTGTGTCGTCGTACTGGGCGGCTACGTGGAGAAAGATAATTGCTGACGTTAGACGCTGTTGGCCGTCCACAACGTGGAAGAGATCGTATTGAAGACCGTTGTCGGTTCGGAATGGATCATCTTGCTTTTCGAGGATGATGTTCCCGAAGAAGTGGGTGCGACCATCCGGAAGATAACGTAGGTCGTCCAGCAAGTCTTGGAGTTGATCCTGTTTCCAGGAATAACTTCGCTGGTAGCGTGGGATATCGAAGAGCCCATCTTTCAATAGCGAGTTCAACTTCTCAGTCCTCGTATCCATGAATATCTATGCACAACAGCAGTGAGACCAATATTTCTTCCCCCGGATATCGAGGCGTAAGCAGATCTCTGGTGGCTACAATTGCGCGGTCAGTCAAGTCTCTACGAAGAAAAGGAGCACTTTCAGAACCCCACTGTTTCCGAAACAGATCTCACCTTACGATGATCCGAACTCCCCCAGTCCCGACTGCTCGTGACCGAGCGGTTCTAGCACAGTTGCTTCATCGTTGTCGGGATTGTTGACCTGCGTCGAGATCTCGTAGGCATCTAGATTCCCATCAGGATACGGCTGACAGAGCTCAGCCCGCTCGCCCGGACCCGCAGTCAACCATTGGTCTTCGGCGTCGGCTGGCAATACGACCGGCATTCGGTCGTGGATCGGGGCCATCAGGTCGTTTGGCTCGGTCGTTAGAATCGTCACGCAGGACACGTCCTCATCGTCGCCATCCCACGTTTCCCACAGCCCGGCGATCGCGAAGGCGGGGTCGTCGGGACGATAGACCCGATACGGTTGCTTCGGCCCGCCGTTTCGTTGTTGCCACTCGTAGAAGCCCGACGAGAGCACGAGACACGGGCGCGATTCCCAGGCGTCCGCGAACGCGCGCTTCTCGGCCGCTGTCTCTGAACGGGCGTTGATGAAGCCCTCTTCGGGGTCGTCCGCCCAGGACGGGATCAGACCCCAGTGGAACTGATCGATCGCTTCGGTCGCTTCGTTCGTGATGACCTCCAGTGACTCTCCGGGCGCGATGTTGTACCGCGGCGTGTACCCGCCGTCGGTGACGACCGTCGCATCGAACCGGTCTTCGAGGTCGTCCTGCGGGATGAACAGCGATGTCCGACCACACATGAATCCGTCTACGCACTCCGTGGGCTTGAACTCCCGACCCGCCTGGAAGGCGCTCCGGAAAGGACACTCCTCTACTACAAATTCGCAGGACGGGGCCGCGATCTGGATCCTCCGAGTCGCCGTTCTCTGAAACCCGGAAGGGACACGCCACGGCTTATTCTGAATCCGTTCCTCTTTGCAGATATGTCAGAGCACACTACGACGCAGTCGGACTCGATGGCGACCCGGCTGTCGGTCGACCGGCCCGTCCGCGATGCCGATCGGAACCAAGAGTTCGCTCGCGAGGGCAACCCAGCCGGCGAGGACGTCTTTCTTCCCTCACTCGAACCTGGGATTACGCTCCTGGACGTCGACGGGTCACGCGGCGTGCCCGTCCTCCAGTCGCTCGTCCTCGACCATCTCCTCATGCACGACGGGCCGGCCTTCTGGGTCGACGCGGACGGCCACGCGACCACGACCTCGATCTCCCGGCTCACCCCGAGTCAGCGCCTGCTCGACCGGATTCACGTCGCCCGTGGGTTCACGGCCTACCAGCACTACGGCGCACTCTGTGACCTGCCCTCGGCCGTGAACAGTCACATCCAGACAACGACCTCTACCGACCCGTTCGTGACTCACCGCCGCGACCGCAATGACCACTCAGCAGACGATTCCGACGCAACCCCACAAACGCCGTCGCTCGTCGTCGCTCCCGCTGTCGACGCGCAGTACCGGGCCGACGACACCCTCGGGGACCGCCACGCCGAGATGCTGCAGGCCCGCGGGCTCGCCCGTCTGCGGGAGTACGCGACGGGCTACGACATCCCCGTCCTCGTCACGCGGACGGCCGACGACGGCGTCACCGCGCCAATCGAGACGACCGCCGACCGCCACCTCGTATGCGAACAGACCAAGCTGGGACCGCGCTTCGTCGGCGACGAGTTCGAGACGCTCGTCTACCCGGTCGGCGACGGGGCGTACTACCAGACGACCTTCGCCTACTGGCGCCAGCTCCTCGGCGAACGTGCTGCCACCATCGGGCTGGAACCCGCTGGCCTCGCCCAGAACGAAGACGACGAAGTCGGGCATGGGGTGACCGTCGACGGGACGACGCAGACGCGCACGGCCGACCCGCTGCTCGATGCCTGGCCGGCCGCCGTAAACGCGGGCGGGCGATAACGATGGGGCGGACGAACCCTACCTATCGGGATGCACTCCGGGCGATCGAAGAGCGTTGGCAGACGTTCCGAAAGGCGCTACGACGCCAAGACCAACCCCGCTTCGATCAGCTGTTCACCTACGCCCGGGAGCACGCCGACGCGAGTGGCCTGCTGAACCATCAGAGCCCGCTCCTGCCCGCGCTGCTCAGTATCGACCTCGAACAGGAGGCGCGGCTCGACGACCACGCCGAGCGTCTCGATGAACTCGAAGCCGCGGTCGAACAGAGCGGACAGGGTGACAAGAGGCAGTTGCGCCACAGCGATCACGACCGGGACGGTCAATGACCGGCTCTGTTGCAACCCTCTGTAGGAGACACATTCACCCTGGATGCGGTCAATATAGGGGACTCACGTACCGATCAACCCGTAGATTCATCTGGTATGGCCGTTTAGTCGTCCGCAGGCGAAACAGTTGGGTCCGTGGTACCTCCCCGGGAAAATCCATCGTGGATGGCGGCAGTCCCAAGTGCGATGGCGTACATGATGACAGTCATCACGCCGGTCGCAGTGAACGCGAACGCAAACCCGTCGGCGGGCGAGGTAAACAAGCCCGGCAGTGCCAAGTCGTTCCACACATGTCCGATAATCAGGGTCAGCCGTGCGAGGACAAACCACGCAGCAGCAGCAGTTAGCGCGAGTGCATTAACCCGTAGGACTGTCCCGATATCATCAAGTTCGGGTGACGGGCGGGAACCAGTCGTAAACGCGATGCCCCGAACAAAGGCATACATCAGGGCCATCACCAGACCAGCAACCCTTGCTCCAGTTCCGAGAAGCGGGTGCGAGCCAATCCAGGAGGCTACCAGCCAGAACACCATAATGCCAGCAATCGGAACGCTTTCTGTGAGAACCTGACGGGGACTTCGGAGCGACATAATGACGGGTTCTGGTAGTGTGTCCAAAAAACTGCTGGATAGGTAAATGCCACTTTTAGCTACCGTATCGCCATATCAAACTGAGGCCTGTAATCTAGTGACGTCCGGGTGAGTTACCAACTCTAATCACTGGCGGTTCTGCAGAATTCACCTTTTAGTCCCCTCACTCGATCACCTTGATATCCGCCGACGCCGCCATACTGCATACGCGCTCTGTATCTCGCACAGTTGCCAGAATACGTGATTGGATTGTCGGGTACGTCGGTGGTTAATATCCAATCGACTTGAACATCTCCTCGGTTGTATCGGCATATCTCGAGAGAATATGATCGGGGTCGGACTGTTTGACCGCTCGGAGATGCGTATCTCCGCGGGTTATATTTAAAAAATTAATTAAATCATTACAACAATGATCTACGCGGGACCTGGATCAGTCGTTTTTCCATCTACAATGTCTTTTTCACGGAAGCTTTCTTCATAATCCCATCTTTTTGTCTTAGATGCAACAGAGAAAGATATTCCACCGGTACCGATTGAGATCCCTTCGATTTTACCAACCGGATAGGTGTGTGCGTAATCGAACTCTATTTCACGATCAGACGGGCTAAGGTCCTCGTTTGGTTCTACTCGTAGTCCAAACCATGAATTGTAACCGGATGCTATGCCACCGTCTTTAAATATGGCGGCAGCCCCATGGTTTGGATCTTTGGAATTAAACCCATTCGGATCTTTTGTGAGATTACCACGTTCATAGTACACCCAGTCCTCTTCGTAAGTTCGATCATAGTGGTTACTAGCAAATGATATACCAGCCAGATCTGGGGGATTTTCCCCATAGTCATCGAGGTCGCCTGCTTTGTGATTCCACTCCAGATCAATATCATCAAATGGAGTGACTGATTCATTATGTCTGGTATACGTGAATGTGAATGTCGATTCTACTCTATCGAGCTTGTCTGGACTAGGCCCAGAAGGTGTTCCAGAAGGTGTTTCAGAAGGTGTTTCAGGAACTGGGTTAGAAACTGTTACTTGAGACGAACCTGAAGATAGCTTTTCTTCCTCTTCAAGATAATCGTGCCATCGACTGGCACTCCAATTATTCTCTTCCCGGAGTTCCAGCGATTTCATATAAGGATCTTTCTCGTCTTTTGTGTCTGCTAATACGACATTTGATGCGAAGGGTAGTCCTACGGCTGCTACACCGGCCTTCTTGAGAAAACTCCTCTTTGTACTCTTCGGCCCAACCTTCTTTTCCGAATTACTTTCTCGCATTGCAATCTAATTGATAGTATCTATGGCCATAAAGCTTCCTCAACTAATATAAAATATATTATGGTATGTGTGAATTATCCATCGGCTCTAAACTGATCTTTGTCCACTTTAATTCAATATGGACAACAATAGATTGAATTCATACTAAGAGACCAATTGGGCCAAATTTCCACATCTGCAGATCAGTAAAAATATTTGTAGTGTATCAGAATTCTCCACTTGTGACGGTTGAGAACAGATTATCTGGTCAATATGCATACCTACCTAACAGGGATTCCATTAGTTAAGGAAGTGAAATAAAGGCGCGCAGCGATCCTATCCTCCGAGGTTTTGTGTGGAAACGATCGAAATCAAAAGTTCTACCACTCTCGACATAATTGAAATACACCAATGGACCTCTCAGGGGCAAAACAGATCGTAAAAGACAGCGACGTGAACGAATGGAAGCATTGGGGAGAGCCCGACACATGGACAAATCAACAGAGAGAAATGACGATCGAAGCGGTACGCCCCTTCTCAGAGGGGGACATAGGCGAGTTTTACGGAGATTGGGCGAGCCGATCTTTTGATAACCCCGACGTGAAGTTAGGCGGTATCCGACTCAAATATCGAGGGGTACCCTACTACGAAGGCGATATCATATACATCGGCCAGCAGACCTGGCGAGCGTATATCCCACTCCCAACGGGGACAGATGCAGACGAGAAGTCCCGGCTCTCAGAGTTCGGTTACGAGCTCGGTAAGAAAATGACTGAACCGGCGAGCAACAAGGATTTCGACGAAGTGCTTGATATCGGCGACATAGAAGCTCAGTAACCCTCACACGAGCCGAATTCTACAGGTACTGCCTGACGCTACTGGACGTCGCCACGGCAACCCCGTCAAGACCCTGTTCGTCGACGAACTTCTCACCGACGACTGTATCGTCGGTCACGAGCACGCGCTTGTAGCCGGGCATCGCGAAGTCGCGGATCTGCGCGGCGCAATCGACTAGGTCGTCTTCGAGCGCCTCGGCGGTGTCGACCTCAACGATCAGGTTCTTGTTGTCGAACCCCTCGACGATGAGATCGGGCACCTGTGCCGTATCGAGGACCCCTTGCGCGTTGCCGTCCGCGTCTACCTCGTCGTCGACGTGGTCAACGTAGATCGACGCCGACTCGTCGGTGTGGCGATCGACGGTGTTGAACGTCTGCTTCACCACGCGGTCGTGCAGCGACGTTCTGTAGCGGTCGTACAGCGCTGAACCTCCAACGAGGGCGGCGAGCCCCAGTAGTGCCTTCTTGGCCATTGTTCTGTCCTCGGCGTCGCTAATGCACTCGGACAGATAAGCCTTCCCGCTATCTGATGTATTCGGAACTTGTGATTGGTGATGGTAGTAGTTCCATACACACAGAATCCGTATTGGTATAACACAATATTATCATATAATCGTTCGGGAATCAGGCGCGAATTTTGACGCGATTAAGCCACTCAGTGGTCCGTGGGTTGCGAAGAATGTCGGTATCCGCGGGAAACTCGAAGTTGTCACTCATACGGTTACAATATTCTGACACATCGAGCAGCTATTTGCGGTGTTCGTAGCCCGAGCCAAGAAGGATATCAGCGAGTTCGTCTGAGTGTTCGTCCGCGAGCTCCCAGACGGCTTCTCGAAGGTCAAATACCGAGAGGTCCTTCGAACTGATACCCATCTCGTCGGCTACGCGCTCGTGGATGTCGTCCTCCAGTTCGGAGTACTCGTCCCAGAGGAGTGCGACGTGCTCGTTGTTCCGGTCTTCTTTGACCGTCTTCCGGGTGAGGACGTACGGGAGTTCCTCAGTTTCCTGTATCGACTCCGACTTCCCGCTGTTGTCGAACTCCGTGGCCGGTTCGTCGTCTGTCTCGTCGGGTTCAGTAGTCTGCTCCACGGGCTCGGGATCCTCGGCGAACGGGTCTTCCCCGGCGCCGTCTTTCATTCCATTCGTCATGCGTGCATCACCTCGTGGACGAGGTCACCAGCTTCCGGTGGGTTCGGCGCCTCGATCCCGGCGCGCTCTTCGAGGTACCGGGCGATTCGGTCGTACTGCGCGAGCGGGTCCAGCTCGTAGTCGCGAAGGCGGTCGCGATGTTCCTGGACGTAGGTGAAGGCCGAACACTGCTGGCGCCAGCAGCCCTCCATGAGCGACGTCCGCTCGGCGATGATCTCCGGCGTGGAGTAGTCGATCTCGTCGAGGATGGCTTGCTGGTCGTTCGTGTTCTTGACGCCAGTCGGGACAGCGGCTAACACCCCGACTTCGATTTGTAATTCCGACTCTAGCCCGTTCACGAGCGCTTCAAACCCTTCGACTGCTGCACGGCCCTTCTCGCTTGGTTCGACCGGGATCACGAGCGAGCGCGTCGCGTGAATGGCGTTGTGGAGGTGGACGCCCTCGGTCGCCGGCGGGTCACAGATCAGAACGGCGTACTCGTCGCGAACGCCCCCGTCCTTCAGCACGCGGAGCAGTGCGGTGCGGGTACCGAACGCTTCGCCGATGGCCTCAGCCTGCTCTTTCTCGCGATCGAGCCAGCCGTCCAGGTCGGCGAGGTTGTTGTGTTCGGGAACGATGTCGATGCCGTGCTCGGTCGTGCGGATGAGATCGTGAAAGTCGCCTTTCGGTCGGCGGATCATATGATGGGCGAGCGTGTCAACGTCGGCGGCGCGATCGTCGTCGACCCCGAACAGCCGCGAGAGTTTCCCTCTTGTGGGTCGAGCGGTATCACGAGCGGTTTCAGACCGGCGCGAGCGTGTGCGACCGCGAGGTTCGCGGCGGTCGTCGTCTTTCCGACGCCGCCCGCCTCGGAGTATGTGCTGTAGGCCAGCATGGCCGGTATATCGCAGATTTCGGTAAATAATTAATTTATTCTATTGGTTCATTTGGTTCGTTGAATGAATTGATCCATTCCATCGGTTGAACCGATTGGTTGAACCGGCCGGGAGGTGTATTCGTGTGCTCAACTATGATAGAGGGTTTGAGTCCAGTTCTTCTAACGATGATCTGGAGACGCGGTATGTCTCGACATTCCACACCCAATCAACTGGGGTACCGCATTTTGGGCACTCCGAGTGGTCTTTCTTGTACCACCAGTACGCGCCACAGTCCCAGCACTGGATGTCGTCTATCGGGCTTGACGGGCGTTCTACGTCTATAGAACGAGATGGCCGGAATTTCTTCATTACCTGCTCTTCGTACGTGCCCGGGATGAGAGCCTCTGCGCTACCGCTGATTGTCGGCGTCGCTGGATCTTCGATGTCGACCGTTCCCCACTTCTGGAAGGCGCTCGATCCGAGAGGACCCTTGAACAAGAACAGTTCGTCCTGTTCTAGCCAAGAGAACAGGTGGATCGTTGCGTCGACGTGATTCTTCCCGTAAGTGCGGTCGTAGTTGTACGGGAACTTGAACTTGGCAGCCCAGTCAGACTCGTCCCACCACTCTCTGAGTACGTCTGCACTCCATTCGCCCGGAAGTGAGGCCGGGACCTTCGCGTACGGCCAGATGTCCAGATAGTCTTCCGGTGGGTTGAAGATATCCTCCCAGCTGGTCTCGTTCCAGATACGTTGAGCTTGGTCGTCGTGCCACTCGGGAGGCATCCGATAGGTCACCTGAGCGGCCGTGAATTGAACCCCCCATAGTTTCCCAGGAGTGATCTGTGTAGGGACTATGGCCCGTAACGCGTGGTTAGACGAGACATTGTAGGGCATTATTCGCGAGCGTCTGAACGGCTCGTAGTCGAACTCGCCACCCCACTCGGATTGTTCGGGTACTGCGTTCGGCCAGACTGGAACGACAGTGCCGCCGAAGAGGTCGACGTCCCGATCGTCCTCGGAGAACTGCTCCTCCCAGAGCCAGACAGGAGTGTAGCCCTCTGAGAGGTACTCTTCGGTGACGGCCTCGATGTCCTTGGACTCGTTCTTGTGCTGGTACTCGATCGCGAGCCCGCGGCCATACGTATCGTGAGTCTCGGTGAAGACGGCGCGTGCGTCAGCTCGATTGTCGCCGACGAACTCTTCTGTCCGACTCCGTTCTTCGTCGCAGTCGAACTCCGTCATAGCCTTCGAGAGCGCGACGTTCTTTCGGCGGATGTGGATATCCGATTCACCGCCTGCGCAGGAATCACCCTCGTCAGGGTTGTGGCGGAAGTGGGCAGGCGTGAAGATGTCCTGTTTGTTCGGATTCTGTTCGTTCTTCGTGTGCGCAGAGACGTGGTGAGACGGCGCGCCGCAGTTGACACACATGATGTCCGCCGAGTCGTCGAAGTTATCGTGAGGTCCCACCACATCCCCCGCGATTAACGCTCGCCACATAGGTGTAAATCAAATATGAATTCGGGTATTTTCAACCCTCTGTGACCAGGGTGAAAGTGGTCAAAGAGGTATGCCCCTGCGTCTTCACCGGAAACGTGGAGTGATCACGTCGTCCGAAGGTGATCGGTCCTCGGTTCGTATGCTTCTCCCTTTTGTTTCAGCTGTTCAATCTCATGCTCAGCTTTTGCTCTGTCCATTCCTGCCCTGTCTGCTCGTTCAACAATCACATCTACGGGAGCCCCATCTTCATACTCGTCTTCGATGTCCTCTATTAGCGTCTTGAGGTCCTCTATCCGATCCCTCTGTGACTTGGTTGTGCCAATCTTCTCTTCAATCTCGTTTTCAAGTTCGTATCCCAGCATCGTCACTGACTTGTCGAGCAACTCGCCCCACACATCCGAAAATTCGCCTATCGCAATTGAGCGGCAAGCGAGCGGCCACGCAAATTGGAGTGAATACGCGATGTCAACCGGATGAATAGCATCTCCAAGCCGAAGCTTTGCACAGGCAGTAGATAACCTGAGGAGAGTGTCTTTCTTCGGTAGTTCGCGAATAGTGAGATCCTCATCTTCACCGATAAACTGTTCCAATACCGTCAATACACGATTGAAATCAATCTCAGAGACGTCGATCTCTTTTGCGCGCGCTTTCGATAAGTAAGTTCGCAATCTGTCTTCAGAGACACCGCTTCCAGATGTTTCAATTTGTAGTGCCGGCGGGACGGAAAGGTAGTGGCTACCGACGTCTACGCAGACCGCGTCGCAGCTGTAGGCTATTCGAGGTGATATTGGAATCTGCTCATACAGAGTTTCATACTGATCGAACGTCCCGTACCTCGGTTCAGTTGTAAGTAACAATGAACTGCCGATATCTCGTTGATTTACCGTGCCGTCTGCCCGTGTGAGAAGATGTTGATTGAGCGGTTCCGCCAGCTTGTCTCGGTTGGATAGATTGTCGAATTGCTTTAACCAGATAACATCCGGGTCGCCAGCGGTGAGCAGTGCTGGTTTTTCTTTCCCGCGGTCGTAGTCTCCGTAGAGAGTCCTCTCGGAAACATGGCTACAATTTACTGAAAGTGTTGGACGCTGACATTGTGTCCAGGCCCCGATCTTGTCGACTGGCATGGAAGGTGGCGCGATAACAGCAACATCGAGTGGGTCGCTACTTGCTTGCTGGAGAAGTAGCGCAAATCGCGTCCGATAGGACAGTTGGTCCGGTAGACTTCGTAGCAGGGGTCCAAAATCGACATCAACGGGATTGTCGGTGTCTAACCCAGGTGCTTGTGGCTTCGATTTGGGATCCGGAGCGGGCGGATGCGAGATAGCAGACTGCTCAATTAGTGGGTGGTCCACAGAGCCCGCGCCTTCGTCGTTGAATGCGTTCTGTCCAGAATCCGTCCGGACGTACCCGTGTTCGCGAAGTTTTTCTGCATCGGCGTACTCGCGAACTAACTGCAGTAGGTCGTCGATGTCGACGAGCTTGACGTTCGCCCGATCTGCAGATGTTCTCGCACCGCGAGTGAACGTGCCCGTTGTAACGAGAATTACCTCGTCGACGTCCGATTTAGTGTGCAGATACGAGACTTGCTGGACCTGTCTTCGGTTGATCGAGTCACCAGATTGTAATCGTTTGGCCTGTATCAGCCGTTTTTGGGGATATATGCCGTCGCGTCTCGCGATGATATCTACCCCGTCATCGTTGTTCTCGCGGGTGACTTCGGTCTCCCACCCCATCGCATCCCACAGTTCGGATACGAAGAACTCGAAACTTCGACCGTTGATCGACTGCAGCGCTTCTTTGAGAGTATCGTCCTCAGTTTGTGAAGTCTCGCTCACACCCATGCGAGTGTCTGGTTGCGGATCGGTGCCCATGACTTGCTACTTACGTACAAGATTCTGCGTTATCAATTGTCCGACACCAGAGTGAAAGTAATATGCACAGTACACATCAAGGATTACATTACAACAGGATCACCTACGTTATCGATTACGCAATAACAGATGAGAGACTGATCCGGGGGGGATGAGGCCACAGATATCGAGTTCTGGCCCACAGAGCGAATATATTCTTCACCGGACGAAACGAGACAGATAGGCCGTGAAGCGGTGAAGACAATCTTCATAGATAGGCAGTGTGTAGTGGCCGGCTGGTTCAGTAACTTAAACGTGAAATGAAGGGCGTTCTGCTGAGATTGTTTCTAATCCAGCAGACTTGAGAGATATGACTGATATAGGACATTGGTTTGGTGCAGTCATCTGTCGTATAGCGATTTTCGGCACAATAGCGTCTACTAGTAGTTACTGGGTTTGAAACGCCGTCGTTTGTGTTCTTCTCGCCCCTTTCTTGAAACCCGGAAACGACACGCCACGGCTTATCGTGACTTCCGACGTTCTCTCAGGTGTTGGAGGATATGAATACCTGATGTCCTACACGATCGACTTCCTCGACGACGGTCGCGTCCTCGAGTGGACGACGACGAGCGACAGCGCTGAGGTGATCGTACAAGAGGGCTATACGCCGCGGTTCTACGTCGCGCCGCGGGATCCGGACGCCGGCGTCGACCTCGAACGCCTCCGCCAGTTCTACGACCGCCACCCGGACGTCGTGGCGACGGAGTTCGTCGAGCGTCGGCCGGGCTTTCGCCGTGCCGACGAGCGCGTCCTCGCCGTCGACGTCGACCACGTCGATCGCGTCACGCCGCTCGCCCGCCAGGGTCGCCAGCTCACGGAATACCCCGTCGGCGACCTGGCCTGCTTTAACGTGGATTTTACCCGTGAGTTTCGCTACTGTCTCGAAACGGGCTGTGACCCGACGCCGACAGGCGACCTTGCCACGCTCCGGCTGGCCGTCCCCGTCGCCGAGACGGCAGGCGATAGCTACGGCGAACTCACCGTCGACGGCGAGTCTGTCGCGGGTACACCCGCTAGCATCGTCCGGGCTGTCCAGGCCGCTGTCGACGACCGGGATCCAGACGTGCTCGTCTGCTCGACGAGCGACCTCGTCCCCACACTGTACGACATGGCCACCGACGCAGGTGTCGACGAGTTCTCGCTGAGTCGGTGGCCAGACGTCGACTACCAGCAACTCGCCGGGCGATCCACGTACGCCAGTTACGGTCGCGTCGGCCACTCGCCCGCTCGCTACAACGTCCCGGGCCGGGCGATCGTCGACGAGTCGAACACCTTCTTCCATGGGGAGACGAATCTCGACGGTATCCTCGACCTGGTCGGGCGCTCACACAAGCCGCTGCAGGAACTCGCATGGGCGTCGATCGGGAACGTCCTCACGGCCATCCAGATACGCGAGGCGACCGCTCGCGGCGTGTTGACGCCCTGGAACTCCTGGCGCCACGAGTTCTACAAGCCGATGGGGACGCTCCACGACGCCGACCGGGGCGGGTTCATCTTCGCTCCCAACGTTGGGCTGCACGAGGACGTTCACGAGCTCGATTTCTCCAGCCTCTACCCGAACATCATCTGCACTCGCAACGTCTCGCCGGACGTCATCCGCTGTGAGTGCCATCGCGACCGTGCGGACGTGCCCGAACTCGACTACGCGATCTGTGACGAGCAGGGATATCTCGTCGACGTCCTCCAGCCGATCATCGACGACCGCGACGTGATCAAGGATGCCATCCGCGAGGAACGCCAGCGCGACGACCCCGACGAGGACCGCCTGCAAGCGCTCGAAGGGCGGTCGGACGCGCTGAAGTGGATTCTCGTCGCCTGCTTCGGCTATCAGGGCTTCTCGAACGCCAAGTTCGGCCGGATCGAGTGCCACGAGGCGATCAACGCCTACGCTCGCGAGATCCTGCTGCGAGCGAAACAGCGCCTCGAATCTGGTGGGTGGGACGTCGTCCACGGCATCGTCGATTCGATCTGGGTGACGCCCAATCCCGAGTTCGAGTCGAGCGAGCGCGAGGACCTGGATGCGATCGCCGCCGACCTCACCAACGAGATCGGGATCCGCCTCGAATACGAGGCAGCGTACGACTGGGTTGCGTTCGTCCCGCAGCGCGAGAGCGACGCCGGCGCCCTGACGAAGTACTTCGGCCGACGCGCTGGCGACGATTCGTACAAGACACGCGGTATCGAAGCCCGTCAACGCTCGACACCGCCGTTCGTCGAACGCGTCCAGCGTGACTGCATCCGCGTCCTCGACGAGACCCGTGACCCGGAGTCGGTCGTCGACCGACTGGAGACGGCCATCGACCGACTCGAGGCGGGTCGCGTCGACCCGGCCGACCTCGTCGAGCGGAATCGCGTCTCCAAACCGGTCGACGCCTACACCCAGTACACCCAGAACGTCGCCGCGCTCGAACGCGCCCACGACCAGGGCCTCGACGTCCACCCCGGCCAGGACATTGAGTACGTGGTCGTCGACGACGAGAAGGGGTCTCAGGAGCGGGTTGCACTCGCCCACGAAGCGGTCGACGACTACGACGAATCGTACTACGAGACACAGCTCGTCCGCGCCATCGAGAGCGTCCTTTCGCCGCTGGGATGGGATCGGACTGAGATTCGCCAGCGGCTCACCGACACCACTGACGCAACGCTTGCGGCGTACTCAGAGTGCGTAATCGGTTCCGACCAGCAATATCAAAACAGGTATCGGAAAGAACCGCACGAGTCGGGGGTAACAGAGAATGGTTCACAAAATAGTTGTTTTCATCATTGAACTGGTTGAATACACTGGTAAGTGGACTTGCGAACTGACCGCGTAAGCTGTCTCTTAAAGTTCGACGCTCTTCTGCTGTTCTTCCTCAAGTCGTTGACAGCCAAGAACTACTGACTCGGGAATACGGCCCGCTTCCGCGTGGAGCGCTTCGAAAACCACCGCTACTTCATCGAATCGTGGACCGCGTGAGGCGCTCAGCGGTTCAGTCTCCCAGGTAATGAACTCCATTTCCGCTAACATCGGCAGATGGACGTGGTGTAATTCCTGACGGAGTACTTCTTGGTCGGGTGGAACGTTGGGCATTATCGCACTCTCGGGTAACGGGACTGACTGCTCTGGTCCAGCGTCCAATAGAGACACGATAAGTTGGCGACGCGGCTCGGACGAGAGAGCCTTGAAAACGGTGTCCCACCTCTCGCTCACTTGCGCACCATTTTCATGATGTATCCCCACCATGGTACTCAATAGCTCACTTTATCTCGAAGAACTTTAAATCTGGCTGGTGTAATAAACAAGTGGCATATTAGCGATCTCCATCGGTCTGCGTACGACCTTTGCTGAATGGTATGTACTTTCCCTGTACTGACCAGATCCGACTCTGGAGGGAGAACCGGACACTAATCCCAGTGAGATATTTAATGAATTCGCCGCTCAGTGTACGGCTAAATTAATCGGCAACTGACTTATCAAATATTGACGCTGGGTCAGTTTGTAGAGCAGGATCGCACACCCGGAGCGCACCATCTCCGCGAATAAAGACAGTCCACCCGCTGATATCGAACCGAACACATGTCGACGCGTCGTTCTGGTCCGCGAGAAGTGTGTCTAACGCTTCTGGATCAATCGCATCGTAAATTGGGTCAAGTTCTGTCGGGGCCACACCTTCCGCGGCTGCAACCGCTTCGATGACCGCCGTTGATGGCGCCCGCTCGCGATCGCCGCCGAACCGTGTTCCCACCACAGGCGTGCAGGTACAGCAAACAACCTTGTCCATCACATGGTTCCTCACTAAACCCTACCACTTGAAACCGCCATGAGGAGGACTAACAAGAAAACAGTTGAAGATGTGTTTCGGTCACTACGTGACCTACATTGAGCGAATCGACAGACCTGAGAATAGGTACGAATACTGCAAAATAATCCCCTAGAGGGGCATCTTACACTCAACGGTCTTCGCTCACCGAGACAGTAGTCGATTTTCGAATGAACACGGCGTCGGTGAATTCCAAATACTATCCGGAGTCGTCGATTCCGCCCTGCAAGTACCGCTCCCCAGGTTCCGAGATCTGGTAGTATCCCCGTTTGACGCGTTCTACATATCCCTCGTCGGTCAGCGTCGACAATCGGCGGTTCACTTCATCACGAGATTTATCGATGTTGATGGCGATGACCGAGGGAGAGAGAATCAGGCCCGACGACGAGAGACACTCGAGGATCCGATCGTCTATCGGCAACTGCATCCACCCCGGCGGCGTGCGACGGTTAGCCACGTTGCCCCTACATCGGCGGGCGGGGTCTTATCAAGTTCCAATAATAAATTCATGTGGCTAGCCACATTATTTAATGAGAATTCTTATACAGACGTATCATTAAATCATGTAGTACTGGCAGTCCGCCAGTCAGAGAATCGAACGTCGGAGAGTCCACGGCCATCGACTCACCTTGCAAACAGCACGCCAGAAGAGCCAATTGACGGCCCGTTCTATGTCAGAACCGACCAGCGATCGAGGGACGCAGCGTTCGAAGGAGACCCACTGGTACCCGGCCCAGTGTCCGACCTGTGGCTGTGAGCTAGTCGGTATCGAGATCTACGGCCCGACCGAGTGCCGTGCGCTCCCGTGTGGCCATCTGATCGAGAGACCGACGCTGGGGGACAGAGACCCAGACGACCGGTGAATCACGCTCGATCCCATTGCCAATTGAGCTTCGAGGGTTCTCGACACCCTCGAAGAGTCAGCCTGCGCCGATCCGGACGTCGAATTCGTTGTGGCGTTCGGGTCGTAAATCTCGGGACACTGGCTCGTTCGTCGAATATCGATCTCGCCGTCAAATTCGACGATGACCTCTCCGATCGAGATCGGCTCGACAAGATTCGATACCGCGGTCCTCACGAATTCACGGCTCGTCCTGATCGGCGCAAAGCGTCTCCATCTTTGTGACAAATTGCTCGGTCCGCTCCAGGAGCTCCTCGATCTCCTCGGAAATCGCTTCGTAGCCGTAATCGGCCTGCTTTCGAAGTTCGGACAGACGATTCAGAAATCGACCTTGCTCGCGGGAGACCTCCCCATCGACAACGATTTCCGAGCCGAACAGGGAGATGACTCTGCCGTGGGACGTAGGGTTGTGTCCGTAGTCGTAGAGAACTGCCTGTGCAGCGTGGAAGGCTGCGTAGTAGAGTCGGTTGACGACTGCGGCATCAGAGAGGCCAGTTGTCTGACCGGTCTTTGCATCCGTGAGCGTCTAGTTCGCCTGCTGAAGCCCTCGCTGGACTGACGGGCTGGATTCCGTTGGATCGCTGTCCTCAGACATACGAGCGCCCCTCGGAGACAACGTTCTCGATAAATGGGTCGCCCCCTCGCTCATAGCGCTCGAACGTCTCCGCCGAGAGAATATGCAGTTCGACGACGGGACCGTACTCCAGCATCACGTCGTAGGCCAGTTCGCGAAGTCCATCGGCAGTCGCTTCTCGTTCGGGGGCGTCGAGGACAACCAGAACATCGATGTCGCTGGCGAGTCCGTGAGCGTCTCCCTGCGCTGTCGAGCCGAACAGATACAACTCCCCGATCCGCTCACCGAACCGGGAGCGCGCACGCTTGACGAATGCCTCGGCAGCATCGGCATGCGCAGTATCGCCAGAGAGCGCGGTCGACGCATCCGGCTCGGACATAGCTATGCGTACGTGCTTCGATGGCATTTAGATTTCCCCAGTGACTGGCTCCGAGTCAGTTCCCTCGATATCGATGGGAATCGAGTCGATAGATACGTCGGTCGAGTCATCGTGTGAACTCACGGTGATCAGTTACTCCCGAGGGCGGATCGTGCGCCCCCATGCCTTTCGGGCGCGACAAACCCACCGTGTGAGGAGGCCAGTAGAGAAACCGGTTGCTTGTGATACAGGGAGTTATAGAACGGTTGCCACACCATCATTGCAACACCTCTAAATCGGTCAATGCAGGCGAAGGATGTAACGTGACGGATTCTGATACTCTCACTTCTTGTCAGAAACTGCGTACAAGATACAGAGAGTGGATTCAGCAGAGGGGTAACCACAGACGGAGCTTATCTCAGCACGGGCGGTCCAATTTGCGAGATGAGTGTGTTGGACCGTTGTGCTATCGGCCTATGAGTTCCAGTAGCCGTCTGTGAACGTCCTCGGCTGAGTCATACATTTCGTCATCAGTTGAAGCGAGCACGTCCTCCAGGGATTTCTTGCCGCCCTGAGTTTCAAGTTCATAATCGCCATAGGCCTCAACCAACTCATTTGTCGTGGCTGGATAGTCGTGCGATTTGAGCGCTTCATCAAGATCACCAAGCCCCTCACCAGCGTCGACGCGCATCGGCTCTTCTTCATCGTCGCGGGTACGTGCCTCCTCTTGCATCCGCTCTCGCTGGCGACGTTTTTGATCATCCGCTTGCTCATCTCGGCCCTGTTTATCATCTGCCATATTTCATGGTAGTGGATTCAGGCGGATAACAGTAGGGCTGCCTATCGGAGATGTGGGTCGAACTTCCCCTTCCGACTGACCCAGATCTCGAAGCCACTCCCCAAGACCAGGAAAACGATTCAGTCGCCGACGGACGCGATCCCGGCGGCCCTGGAGCTGTTGCTGGTCTTCGGTTCCCACTGCTGGGTGTAGACCTTTTGGATCGAGAGGGCCTCCTGAGTCGCCAATGACTCGGGAGCACGACCCATGTAGTTCGCGCGCGGTATTCGGTGGATTTAGCTACGGTTAGGGTTTCATCCCGGACCACCTTCTGGAGCTTCTTGACCCCTCCAACGCCTGCCAATCCACCGCCCGGTTCGCCACCGTCCGCCACTCCACCCTCCGCCTCACCAACGCCCACCCTACTACCGCCCGCGTTCCTCCGTTACCTCGATCTACTCCTCGCGCTCGCCAAAGGGTTCCTCGTTCCGGTCGGAGGCGTCGCGGGTCCGCTCGAGGTAGTTCTGGAGTGTCTCGTGGACGGCCCGGCCGAGGTCATGTAACTCGCCGTTGATGGCCGAGACCGAACTCGAATCGAGCGATTCGGTCACGTCGCGCTCGAGCCAGTCTTCAGGCACTGTCGGGGCGTCGAAGCGGAGGTGGTCGTCCGTTGGATTACGGTAGAAGTCGAAGGCCTGGAACAGGTCGAGGTCGTCGACGATTCGGACCTCCTCCTCGTCGAGATCCGTGTACCCCGCCCACTCCTCGAACCCCTCACGCCACGCGCCTTCCTGGAGGAGGTTCTCGAGATCCTCGCGGTAGAAGTCCTCGGATCCGAGGGTCTCGGATCCTTCCCAGTCGAAACCGCTCGGTCGCCCCCGGTTCGAGAGATCGGGTGGCTCCGGGATGGATACGTCGAGTG
The DNA here is from genome assembly GCF_047715405.1 of Halosimplex rarum. Taxonomy (NCBI): domain Archaea; kingdom Methanobacteriati; phylum Methanobacteriota; class Halobacteria; order Halobacteriales; family Haloarculaceae; genus Halosimplex; species Halosimplex rarum. The sequence continues at coordinate 4,296,906 of NZ_CP180412.1, read as the reverse complement.
TCATACCGATAGTAGAGCGGGCACGACAATTAAGGCCCGTAGCGATTCCACGAGAAGGGAATCCGGGTGAAGTGGTAACCAACAGGTCGCTTCCCGACACGCTCTGCGGACACACCCTCCCGAGCACCGCTCCCAGTCCCGGGACGAACAGTCAAGGTGACTTGCCTGGCTTGCCAACGGATACCCATGCAAGATTCGCGCCCTCTATTCAGCACACTGATTCTGACATCGTCTCGGTAGGTTGAACGGGACCGTGCAAGATATAGTGGATACAGTCAGCACTACACATTCCCTTATTTCGACGGCGTCTGTCCGAATTGTCCTGTGGGACTGTGGTGCGTACTGTTCGATGTTCTCCAGTACTAACACTCAGAGTACGCCGTCACCATCACTGCTTATGGAGCGAGGAGATGTCTTTCTTCTATGACCGATTCGAGTAGCGACGAGTTCGACCCAACAGCACCAGACCACCGGGAGATTGGCCGCGAAATGGTTGATGACAGTACGGGACTCGGGTCGGTGATGGCCCACGCCTATCGCGGAGAGATCGACCGAGTGGGGACATGGCGCCAGCGCCTCGACCAGACGACGACGTGGGCGGTGACGCTGATGGCAGCAATCTTGACGTGGGCGTTTTCGAGTCCCGATAACCCACACTATATTTTGCTGATCGGGATCGTTGTCGTCACCATCTTTCTGGGCATCGAAGCACGACGGTACCGGGACTACGATGTCTTTCGCTCTCGTGCTCGACTGATCCAAGAGAACCTATTCGCAAACGCCCTCGATCCGTCCGAGGGTGTCGAAAGTCACGACTGGCGAGCGGAACTGAGCAGGGACTATCGCAGGCCGACGCTGAAAGTCTCGGTATATGAAGCACTCGCAAACCGGCTCCGGCGTGTGTACCTCGCTCTGCTCGGTATACTCTTGGTTGCGTGGGTCTTCAGAATTACAGCGTTCGCACCGCGCCAAGACTGGCTGACAACCGCTGGAATCGCCCGTATTCCTGGGATTGCTGTAGTTGCCGTTGTGGGTGTGTTCTACGTCGTACTGCTGGGCGTCGCCTTCTGGCCCCACGAGCGCCATGCCAAGGGTGAATTCCGTGAAGGAGACACGGACGACTGGAAGGAGACAGACCGATAACTCCGTTCTCCGTATAACGTACCATCTCGGTAGTGGACCGAGTATAGAGGGCTGCAGTACCTACTAGGAGTGATGTCCGAATCAGAGGCGACACACTGGGAGTACGAGACGCTTCGCCCACCGCGCGATGAGACCCAAAAAGAAGCAGAGGATCCGAAAGCAGAGTTGAATCAACTCGGTGCAGAGGGCTGGGAGTTTGTGGAGACGATCGACTATGAGGGAGGCGGCACCAAGTACCTCGTTTTCAAGCGACCTTCCCAATCGGATGAGCCAGTATGACTGACGAGACCAACATCAGTACGGCCAACACGATGCGTGAGCGCTCGGGCGAGAGTCGGATTAAACTCTGGTTGCTGCTGCGCGCGAACCGCCTTCTCGTCTCCAGCGTCCTGACCTGTGCCGTGTTCGTCGCATTCGTCATCGGCGTCGCTGTCCTCGATCCACCGTTTTCACGGCAACTCGAGTCCGGCGACATGATTGAGACGATGTTCTCGACGATGATCACGGTCATCGTGACTGGGACGACACTCGTCGTCACGATCGGTCAGCTCGTCCTCTCCCAGGAGAACGGCCCGCTCGGCGATCAACGCGAGCGTATGTCCAGTTCGATGGATGTCCGGGACTTTACTGAAGAATTAATCGGATCTCCGAGTCCTGCCGATCCATCCGAATTCCTCCGGCAGATCATCGGAATCACGGCACAACGGGCGACGGCTCTTCGAGAGTCTATCGACAAGAATGCTAATGATAACCTCCGAGAAGAGGTCGATGAATTCGCTGACAGCGTCACTGGGAACGCTGACATGGTCCGTGACCAACTTGCGGATGCGCAGTTCGGCTCGTTCGACGTGGTATTCGCTGCACTAAATTTCAATTATAGCTGGAAAATCTTCCAAGTTGAACGTCTCGCGAACGAATACGAAGAGAGCCTCACAGCGGAAGAACGCGGCTTGCTTGACGACCTCAAAACAGCGCTGTCTCTGTTTGGTCCGGCGCGCGAACACATCAAGACGCTGTACTTCCAGTGGGCACTCATCGACTTGTCTCAGATGATTCTCTATGCTGCAGTCCCGGCATTGGCCGTTGCGAGTATCATGGTCGGAACCGTCGATGCGGGGACGTTCCCAGGAAGCACACTCGGTCTCGATCACATCATTCTCGTCGTGGGCGGTGCGTTTGCGGTGACGCTCATTCCATTCATGCTGTTCGTTTCATACGTCCTTCGCGTGGTCACCATAGCGAAACGGACACTTGCCATCGAGCCGCTGATCCTCCGCGAATCACAACGCTAAGATCCGACGCAGTATCTTGTTCCTCTGTCTCTACCAATTCGTCTTCTCACCAACGGCTGAGATCTCAGTGACCGATACGCGCGCTGTGTCTTGCACAGCGATGCGAATATCATCTGAAGCTGGTAGGAACTCCAGTGGTCAATACGCAAGTCTACTTACTAGCACATTCAGCCGGTTCTACAATGAAAACGACCCCCTTGCGAATAGTTCTATGACACCCTCTGTGATAGGGAACCAGCAGAAAACGGTCGTGGCTGCGCGCGCAGCGTAGCGAGCACGGAGCGGTGGGCGGGGAGGTGGGGTTGGGCTGGTCCGGCACAGAGGTAAAAGAGGAGGACTGTGCCCGCTACTCGTCCCACCACCGGCCACGATCCGGGAACTCGATGCGAGACCAGCCGGTCACAGCCACCGAGACGCGTCCCTCGTACCAGCTCTTCTCGACGTGTCGCAGTCGGACCGTCTGCCCTTTTTCGACCCATGGTTTCCTGCTCTTCTCCCAGACCGTGAACTTCGTCCGTCCCGAGTCGTCCTCGATCAGCCCGACTTGCTGAATCCGAGGATTATCCGAATCCCACAACTGCACGACTGTCCCTTCAATGTCGACTGTCGAGCGCGGAACCGTTTCGAGCGTGTCGATGGGAACCGGAACTCCGGGTGAGGCGTGCAACTCCTCTTTGACCAGCAACGCCGCGTTCAGCATGTCCACGCCTTCGGCGACCTTCTGTGCGAGTCGGTACGCCGCCCCCGCTCTGGAGCGTTCATCGAGGTCGTCAGCTATCTGCGCCGCGCGCTTGTTTACTTCCGCGAGTTCCTCCTGGCTCAACTTGGTCCGCGGGTCTTCGGGGGATTCCTCTCGAGCGTAGCGCGTCTGTGACCCCACCACGTCGCGCGTCCGCTGTTCACGGTCCGAGGACTGCCGCCGATCCCACCGTTGCCGGGTGCGCCGAATCTCGGCCTCCCGCGCTCGGAAGCGCTCCTCGCCTTCCAGGGTCATGCCTTCCGGCCTGGCCTCTGGGTGGTTCGTATCGACCTTCCCCTGAATCTCCTGGTCGACCGACCGCCGCAGCTCCGGCGTCTCGTCGACCGCCGCTTCCGCGTCCTGTTCGTCCGTCTGTTCGACCGAAACTTCATTACCGAATCGAGTTCTACTGTTCATTGGAATCACTTGGTTCGTGATTTCCGCACGAAGGCGCTCACGCGCCCGCTGCCGCGATGTGCCAGCATCGCGGTTTTCCGACGACCACGACCGACAGACACGTCTGCGCGTCTCGCTCGCGCCTTCGCGAGCGCCCCATGGGCGCGAGCGAGACGCGCTGTCGGGGCGACCAGAATCCAGCCACGCGCGGTTACCCGCCCGGAGCGAGCGGCCAGCGGAGTAAGCGTGGGGGGTGAGCAGCCACGCCGCGCAACCCCCCGCGCTTACCCGCTGGCGCGAGGGCACATTCACTTTAGCCCGGAACGGGCGCGGGCGGTGCGGAGAGCGCCCGCACGCCCGGAATGGTCGGTCGCGAGCGACGCGAAGGGCGGCACGCACCGCGCGTGGCGAGCCGACGCGATGATCCTGACCCAATCCACCGTCACTGCGGCCAACCAACAACGTTACAGACAGCCAACCCACGGGGTGGGACTGAACGGGGCGCGGCAGTCGCCGGCTGCGGGCGACGCAAGCACCGCAGCGAGGATCGCAGAGAGCCCCCAAGACAGATGCCGTGGACTTTCAGCTGTCTCCGGCAATCCTATCGCGGGGGATACGTAGTCCCCACTGATCCAGAACGGAAGTCCACGAACACCGAGGTACCCACATCAGAAAATGTAAGAAAGTAACGAGGAGTCATAGAACGATTCAGAAGAGGGTTGTTTTCATCGCAGAGCTGGCTGAATGCACTGGTGCGTAGACTTGCATATCGAACGGGAACTTCTGTGACATGACCGTGAATAGGGGGTAGTATCGGTAGAAACCTAGTGATGCTTTCAGAATCTGCTGATAACTGTCTTAGTCTTCAGAGTCATACGCCTACTATGAGCATCTTCGGTGAATTCCGTGTGCCGGCGGACGCATTCGCGTTCCAGCAAACGTTTGGTGCCGAACCAGACATGGTGATCGAAATTGAGCGTGTCGTTGCAACCGACAAAGAGTATCTCACGCCATATTTCTGGGTGTCTGGCGTCACGCCTGAGACGTTCGAAGAAGCAGCACGTACCGATGATTCCTTCACAGACCTACGGCGACTCGACAAGTCTGAGGCGATGACGATGTATCGGGCCGAATGGCAATCTCACGTGGAATCATTGGTGTTCGCGTACACGAGTATTGGCGCGTCTATCCTCGAAGCGAGCGGACACCAGAATGAGTGGGTGCTTCGAATGCGGTTCGACGACCAGGACAACCTCAACGCATTCACCGAGTATCTGAACGAACACGACATCTCATTCCAACTTGACCGCCTCCACGAGATCACCAACCCACGAACTGGCGAACAGTTCGGACTAACTCCGAAACAACAGGAAGCAATCGTGACGGCGTGGGGCCTCGGATACTTCGATCTGCCGCGAGAGGCATCGATGGCGGAGGTAGCCGACGAACTTGGGATTACTGCGCAGTCGTTTTCTGACCGACTTCGGCGCGCTCAACATACGCTCGTCGCTAATACACTGCGTGTGACCACAGCACCAGAACCGGCAGACAGCTAACTAGCCTTATTTAAAAGACTGATAGATAAGGCCGTGGCCATGTCGGTATTGAACTTCTATTGGGCGTGATGACAGAAAGTTCCGCGGCGGTCGAAGCCAGCACAGTATTTGAGATGCTGGCCGCCGATCACCGTCGCTATCTCCTCTTCGCGCTCTTAGATCACAATCCACAACAAGAAGTCCAGGAACCTGACGGAGTCGTCCTTGACGAGATAGAGAAAGAAAAGGTCCAGATGGAGATGTATCACATGCATCTTCCGAAACTGGAAGACGCGGGGTTCATTCGGTGGAATCGAGACGAACAACAAGTGGAGAAAGGGCCTGTGTTTGAAGAGATCCGTCCGCTACTAGAACAACTCCGGGAGAATGCTGACAAGATACCTGGCGACCAATCCACCAGATTCTCGAGAACAGATACTGACGGAAACTAAGGCACGCTGACTCTGTTGAAATCCTACTACTGGGATACTATTCTCGTTGAAATAGCCGGCACACCGATTGTGCTTACAGACCATCTCTCACGATAGTCGTACACGGTCGATTTCAGCGACATTCGAACTCATAACGTATTCTATGATGCAGTCTTCACAAATGGATGCCCGATAGCTATTCCCACCCTCATATGTTACTTTAGTTACTTCCCCGTCATAACTTTGACAATCGGTACATTCCGTAGTTGATTGAGGGGGTAGAAATGAATACTCATGTTCAATAGAACGGTTCATAGTTCACTACGGTAGCTATCCACTGTAGTCCTTGATGGCCACATGGCCATCGGCATCTACCGTAACCTCGTAACTGTTGTAGTTGAACACCACTTTCCCCAGAGATGACTTTCCAGCGAACACTGTCTCCAACGCATCGGGGTCAACTACGTCGTACAATGGCGCTAATTCCGTAGGTCGAACACCCTCAGCGGCAGCTACTGCCTCGATTACTGCCTCACTCACGCTCTGATTATTCGTCTCGACGGCCTGAACTTGACTCATCAGGAACGACTATGCTTCCGCTTCGGATAAACATATCGGCAATTTGATAATAACTACAGTGTCTTAAATAGGGGCTGGAAATTAGCCAGTGTCGTCCTCATTCGTGAATTCCTTTCCAAAGTGATTGTAGGGGAACGCTCGAATCCGCTTCAGCATATCTATGCGCTCGATATCGACACCCAGATCACTCATCTCCCCAATGCTCTTCTCAATTTCTTGCTTGTTCTGCCCAACTAACTCGATTGAAAGGTTTGCGTTATTCGTTAATAGTTCGCTGACACTCACCACACCAGGGACGCGAACGAGGTCGTCAACGATCTCCCCTTGGTTATTAATCGGAACCGTCGCCATGACGAGCAAGTGATGACCCATCCCCGTTTGCTCGAAGTCTATGGTCGGGTGATATCCCGTGATAATGCCGTTCTCTTCGAGCTTGTTGATCCGATTGGCGACCGTACTGGACGAGACGCCGACCTGTTCACCGATGGCGTTCGTTGTGTTATTCCGAGCATCTTTCTGCAAGAGATACAGGATACCCTTGTCAACCGAGTCGAGTTCTTCTGAGGCCATAGGCAAGGACCGTAAGGGAGCCACCAACAAGTGGGTTCCCTTGATTCGCTCAGTATACGCTTTGTATGGCTCGATCGCGCCAAGATGATTTCAGCGGAGAGAGGCTGAATCAACTGCTCACTGTACCTGCGTATTGAACAGATTCGCTACTACGGAGAGAATGAACTCCTCTAACCGGTTATCAGACCGAAAAATGGTGTAATCGCCCTTAGTTGGCGTTCTCGGTGGACGTCGCGGTTCCCTCGTCATCAGTCTGTTGCCACCAGTCTTCGTTGTCGAGGATGTCGTCTTCGGTTTCCTCGCCGACGGGGCTGGCATTGACGGTGATGAGACGCTCGTTGTCACTGAACGGCGTCCACTCACGGTTCATCTCGAACAACTGGGGTTGGTTCTGGTCGTCGTCGGCGTCGGTGATGAACCCGAGGTCGTCGTCGTACTCGCCGATGTTTGCGTCATGGGCAACGAACAGCGGGACGACTTCGTCAGTGTTGAGCCACCGGATGTGGTAGGTGTTGTAGTCCGAGAAGAAGCTGTCACGAACGTCCCCGTAGTTGGGGACCCATTCGATGACGCCCGAGACGAACGTGAACCGAGCGTTGGGGTGGAAGTTACTGGCGAATATCAGCGCCTTCCAGTTGTCGTCGAGGTCGCCAATCCCGCCGTCGTCGTCATCGGTATCGGTCCCCTCGCCTTCCTGCCCGGCGACGACTCCGGACCCGCCAATGGCGAGCGCACCGGATGCCACTGCACCCTTTTTCATGAATGCTCTGCGCGAACCAGTTACCTTATCGAGGAGACTGTTGTCATCGTTTGAAGGCATTATTTGTCCCTCCTGGGACGGGCATACTTGCCCAGCGATAGAGGTGAATCAAAGGCTTGCAAAGGCTACGTGTGCCCCCTCCCCCCCTCCAGTTCCTGCCCTGTACTGAACGATACCTGCACCACCTATACTGACCATACCTGCTTACCCTGTACTGAGTTGCTGAGATGGTGAACCGCAGGTCCGCGAACCACTGAATATCACTCCGACGGCTCCGAAAAAAGAACCCGCAACTCCAGCGATCAGTACGACAGCTGGTCCGCAGTCGTCCCACTCGCTGTCTCCAGGGTTGCCGTGTCCCCGCCGTCGTTCCAAATCTCGGTGCCGTAACCCATGTAGAGATCGTCAGCGTCGTTCGACCCGCTGCCGGTGTGGACGTACACCGAGTCACCGGACTGAAGCGTGAACCCGTCGGGGAACGTGAACTCGTGGCCAGCCGCATCACTGAGCGTCCAGCCCGACAGATCGAGCGAGCCGCTGCCGGTGTTAGTGATCTTCACACGTTCGTCGTTGAGTGAATCTGCCTCAGCGTTGACCCACTCGATGGTGGCCTCGCCGGTCGACTCATCACTGCTCTCGCCGTACTGCCGCTCGGCGACGACCGTACCGTCCGTCGTAGTGACCGTCGCCGTGTCGCCGTCGTCGTTCCAGATCTCCGTACCGTAGCCCATGTACCGGTCGTCAGCGTCGTCGGTTCCGCTTCCGGTGTGGACGTACACCGAATCGCCGGCACCGAGCGTGAAGCCGTCGAACGTGTGGCTATGGCCCGCCTCGTCGGCAAGCGTGAACCCATCCAGGTCGACCGAACTACTACCAGTGTTGGTAATCTTCACGCGCTCGTCGTTGAGCGAATCGGCCTCGGCGTTCACCCAGTCAATGGTAAGCGCATTCGCGTCACCACCCGACGAACCGTCGTCACCTGACGACCCGTCGTCGTTCGGCGTCCGGCAGTCCCAGACGTTTCGCTCGGCAGCCTGAGCCGTCGATTCAGCGCTGTAGAACGAGTCGCTCTGTGAGAACGTGCTGTCGTACACCCGGGCGTGTCCCAGGTCCACGAGGTCGTAGTTGAAGTTCGACCCGTCGACGTGGACGTACGCGAGCAGGCGGCCATAGTCACCACGTCGGTCTGCCTGGCCGTCGAACTGCAGCGTGACCGTCTCCCCTGAGAGTTGATCAGTCGCGTACGAACTCGCGTTCTCGCCCGCGGCTTGCAGACACTCCCGGCCTGCCTGCGTGTCCGGGACGCCCTCGAATTCGCCGGGCGAGACCGAGCCGTACGTTTCCGGCGTATCGACACCCAGTAGCCGAACGGTATCGGTCGACCCGTTCTGGTATTCGATGTCCACCGTATCGCCGTCGACGACGTTCGTCACCGTCACCGTCGTCGAATCACTGATCGATTGCGTCGCACCGGCAGTCGGGTTGGTGAGTGCCCCGACCGATCCCGTCGTTGCAGTTGCGACGAGCGCTACGACCATGACCGCTGTCAGGAGTTTCTGTCGAACCACGTGACCGTCGATGTGGGATCACCCCATTAAACTGTCTAATATTCACCATTATCAGTATATACCACTATACTTACCAATCTCCGGGGTGATTAGTCTCTGATATTGTCTCCGCAGAGCGGGAACGCGGACGGATACCAGACAGTCGGTCGACACGCAGCGTGCAACCCAGCGCTTATACTCACAACCGACACACGATAGAGGCATGGAGACCGAACCAGGGACCGACGACGAACTCACGGCCCTGGCTGCGGAACTCGAGACGGAGAACATTACCTTCGTCGACGACCTCAACGACGAGATCGCCGCTCTCGTCGGGACGAGCGACCACCTACAGTACGACTACATCGCTGGCGACGTCTCGGATTAATTCCTTTTGTAAATGCGATTTCTTTACTCAGTCTGCCACGTGCTTTTTCGGACCCATTCCTCCGTCTCGCAAGAAGCATCTCACCTGGTTCCCTTCGACTGTTTCTCTGGATTCTAATACTGGACCGACAGGGGTTCGACGGGCTTCACTCGCAGCTCACCGAAGCCGTACTTCGAATGGCTGCCGACCCGGAGGAGGCCGCTCTTTGCGGTCTCCACAGGACGATCGCCTTCGTAGGCGACCACTTGCCCGTGATCTACGGTCTGGAGTTTGTAGACCTCACGCTGCTCCAGCACCTTTTCCTCACGTTCACGGAGATCAGGGCGGTCTTCCTCCCACCACCATGGGACGGTCTGGCCGTGGGCGTTCGGGTGCTCCGTCTCCAGCACGAACGGCGTCACGAGTTCGAGGATGAACGCCTCGCCATCTTCGAGACGGGAGTAGTCTAGCGCCTCCAAGTCTACGACTTGTGTGTCTTTCAGTCGCGTGATGCCGTAGCCGTAGTTGCGCTTCCCGCCAAACTGGAGACCGTCCAAGGTACTCTCTCCGAGTGGGAGGATGTCGTCCCGGTCAGCGTGTAGGTACGCGTTGATGTACCACTTCGTCGTCTGTTGCTGTTTCCATGCACCGTCGGGCTTCCCCATGATCGTCTCGTGGGCCAGCGACGGATGACCGCTCTGAACACGGATATCGTGCGTATTCAGCACGTCTCGCGGTCGGGAGTCAAGAAGCCACGAATGCGACGCCTGCCGCAGCAGGAACAAGTCGTTGTAGGATTCAACGTCAGGGAGGCCGCTTCCGAGGTACGGCTGACTTCCGCTCTGGGAATGTTCATCGGGGAACCTCCCGAATTGACCCGGCACGAAGACGCCGTGACTGGCACTGAGGGAGCGATGGACATCGTAGGGGAGTTGCTGACCGAGCGCGTGCATGATTGCGTTCCCGCTCACGTAGTATGGGTGGCCAATGTAGTCCATCTCCAACTCCCAGTGGACTTGCTGTATCATCATTATTATCGTGTAATTATGCGATTTCTTCATTCGGTTTGTTCGGCCGGTAGCTCCAGTTCTCGAAGTCCTCGATATACTGGAGCGCAGTGGACCACGCGCGGATCCGGCGAAGGTTCGCGTCGAGCACCATATCGTATTTGTCGTGAGCAGTGTTGAGCGGATGTGCACTCAGCCGACTCCACGTGGAGGCCCACGACCGCCACGGCTGACTCCCGAGACGTGAAGATGGCCGTCCATCGGCGTCTTTATCGATTCGGAGCGTGAATTCTTCGCCCGCGTAAACCGTCCGGTGGGGCACGATCTCGCCAGCGGGGTCCACTACCAGGAAGAGATCGGCGAACTCGTGACCGCGACGGTAATTGTCGAGTAGGGCCGCCACGAGCAGGGTATGGTACTTCAGCGAGGTGTACGGGTAGTAGACGCTCTCGTTGAACGCCGAGGCGGCGTCGCTCTCCAGCCATAACCGATGCATGGTCTTCGGGTCGTCTTCGGTCAAGAGGGTGCGCACGGCGCCCTCCATGCCGTTCCTCGTGAACTCCTCGAGGTCATATCGACTTTTACCTTCGATGAGCGATAGCCGATAGTGCGTCTCGTGGTTCTCCACTGTCTGCTCCGGTTGGCCGTTGGGCCGACTGAGCGCGGACGCATCTCCGTCCGCGCCGTGTGGAACCGTCTGGTTCACAGGAACGTCCGCAAACATCTCTGGGGCGTGATTGTGTGACTGGCCAGTCATCTTGTGGGCGTCGTGGCGGTAGCTTTTGATGAGAATGTGATTTCTGGAACCAGTCATTACTCCTCAACCCGCTCCTCCAGCGCCTCCACGAATGCCGGGTTGTACTCCTCGATCCACTGGTCGTCCTTTTCGTCCATTTTATTGGAGTTGGCTTTCCTGCGGTCGAAGACGCGCTTCAGTTCGCGCTCGTTATAGAGCGGATTGATGAGGTGGCAATCGACGATCCCCGCGCCGAAGTTCCGTGCACCGCCGAGTTGATGCATGAAGTCGGTCTTGTTTTCGTTGAGATATTCGATTGCTTCATTCAGCAGTGCGACAAACTCGGGTTTCACCTCACGAAAGGAGAGCTGCCAACAGCCGTCGAGATTCGCCACTGCGTCTACCTCTGCGTTCCGCAACGGCTCCCGGTTGTCATCTGCGTTTCGAGAAACGACGTTTCGGTTCAGTCGGCGGTAGTGGCCTTCGGCTTGTCCGCGTGTGTAGTCCACGCTGGAACGGACAGGGTTGAACTTGATCGGACGCCGCATCACCTTGCCGGGAATGCCACCAAAGCCGCCGAAGAGGTCGAAAACCACACAACCGTCGTCTTCTTTCGGGTCGTCGGTACACGCGCCTTTCTCGTGGTAGCCGTCATCGAGATCGCGCTCGTAGATATCGTCCTTCTTGAAGTTCGCGTTGGCCTCACCAGGATGGCAGACAGTGCCGCCACGCTCCTGAACGATTTCCTCCATCCCGTGCCGGAGCCACCCGGAGAGTGGAAACGCAGGGATGATGCCACCAATCTGGTTTTGCGGGTCATCATCCTCGTAGTTCCCGTTTGAGGCGTGGTGTCTATCTGTCATGATGCAGTCTCCAACCACCAGCAGGTCGGTCTGGATTCGCACGAACACGTCGCGGTCGATGTCTTCAATCATACTGTTGGATACTCACCTCTGGTTACCGGAGTCCCCGACAGGAGCGCCGGCACCCTTCGCCGGCGCAAAAAAACAAACCCGTGGTCGGAGATCTGTAGTTTGAATTATCATCCCGAGGGTGGTTGGTCCCGTTCTGCTATTTGAATGTGAGTCCGACTCAGTGCCGGGTGGCGCGGAACCCTTCGTCAAGTACAAGATGCGCGTCTGGAAGATCGACATCCACTGCGTCGTCTTCGCCTCGCGACTCGACCACGTCGCCGACGATATCGAGGACGGCACGCAGGTCGCCGTGAAGGGCGACCTCTCGTACTACGAGAGCGAAGGCCAGGTTTCGCTCATCGTCCGGCAGGTCGTCCCGGTCGGCGATGGCACCTACCAGCAAGTCTACGAACAGAACAGACAGGCGCTCGAACAGGACGGCCTGCTCGAGGAGGAAACCAAACAGTCACTCCCGGAGTTTCCGACGCGGATCGGCATCGCCACGAGCGCCGACAGCGACGCCCGGGAGGACGCGGTAACGAGCATCCACGACCGCCATTCCGATCTCGACATCGTGGTCCACGACACGACCGTCCAGGGTGACGACGCGCTCATGTCGCTCATGAACGCCGTCAGCGCGCTCGACGACGATCCGGAGGTCGATGTGATCGTCTGCACACGGGGTGGGGGTGCCGACAAGCACCTCCGCGTGTTCAACGAGACACCGCTCTGTCGGGTCGTCCACCGAACGACCGCACCGGCCGTCAGCGCCATTGGGCACGAGAACGACCACACCCTGATCGACGAGGTGGCCGACCAGCGCGTGATGACGCCAACCGAAGTCGGCCAGATCGTCCCACGGAAAGACGACCTGCAGAACGACCTCGAAGAACTGTCCACGGAATTCGATCAGGCCTATGCCCGGACGGTGCGGGACCGCCTCGACGGTTTGCAAGACCAGCTGGACAGCGCCTACGATCGGCACGTCACCGACGAACTCGCCGATCTGTCCAGCCGGCTCGATCACGCCTACGAGACGCTCGAACAGCAGAAAGCACACGAACAGGAGAAGGCCGACGCCGTCGAGTCTTACCAGCATACGACGCGGCGTCAGCGAGCGCTCATCGCCGTCCTGCTCGCCCTGTTCCTGCTCACGCTCGCACTTCTATTACTGAACCTATGACCGACGACACAGCCACCCCGAAAGACGAGTCGATCGCAGCGAAGACCGACCGTCTCGAAACGATCATCGCACAGCTCGAAGACGGAGAAGTGTCGCTCGAACGTGCCCAGGAGTTACACGCCGAAGGTGAGTCACTGCTCGAAGAACTCGAAGACGAACTCGATATCGGCGACGGCGAAGTCTTTGAGCATGCATGACTATTCGGTTGTGGGTTCTCGAATAGAGGTGGCAAATGGATTCGTGGCTTGGATTGATCGAGATTAACAGAATCGCGTAGGACTAACAGAAATTCTGTGTCGCATAAACTCTGGTTTTCCCTTCGACTTCACGGACGTAGACCCCTATTCCTTCGTCGTCCCAGTACGAGGTTAGGATGTTCTCTCGGTGTCCCTTCGAGTTCATCCATTGGGTGACGAGTCCCTTCGCGATCTTCGTTTCGTTTCCGTCAAACGACTTGTAACCATCTTCTCCCTGAATTGTCGTATAAGCGTACGTGTACGCAATATTCTCGGCGCCTGTGGCGTATCGATTCCCCCCAGTATCAACGCGGCACGAGTACCCGAATTTCTCGTATCGATCTCCCATTGTTTCCCCGCCTGGAGCAGTATGGGAAAAATATCCAGAGACGGCCATATCACGACTATGATAGCGGGCGATCTCTCGAAGGTCGGTGTCAAACTGTAGGATTGAGAGAGACCGTTGGCGCCGTTCCTTGTTGATGTACTGATGGACCCGATATTCGATTTTCGTGCGATTCAACTCAGAATTCGTGGATTCTGTGTCTGTCTGATGAGGATGTGATGTCTCGGTCGGTTTGGGGCCTGTCGTCGTTATTTCTGGTGTGGATTTGATTCCATTATCCGAAGCAACGCCCGTGAATGTGGAGTTTAGACTACCAACCCCAAGCCCCGCGGTTGCCCCTGAAGCGATCAATGCAAGCGAAACAACGGCGACGAAGAGTTTCGGGCCAACGACCGTTCGTTTGAGTTGTAGCAGCGGTACAGATCGGGTAAACCATCGAACGACCGGCCAGCCAGGCTTCCATCCGCAACGATGACACCGCAATATCCAATCGCCCCCCTGTCGATATCGATAGGCGTCGCAATTCGGACACTGCTCATCGTAGATTCCACGCGTTCCTCGAGTGTGCCAGTAGCGGATTCGATATAGCCAGGCAATCACCCAACGAATTCCAGTATAGACACAGATACCGAGGAGTATCGCTGTCACCAGACTGAATCCGCGCTCAGAAAGATAGTACGTAGACCCGAGCGCGATCCCGGCAGCGAGAGAAATCTGCCCCCAGTACATGGCCCAATGTTACTATCTGATCACTATAATGGCTGGGACCTAGATCACTGACTCAGCAAGGAAGAGAGTCGGATGGTTATGATTCCGGCGCACCTGTAGCAATAGGTTTCGGGATGCCCCAGTTGGGTCGAAACCTCTGATGACAGAACGAGCCCGATGTGAGCTATCTTATGTAACACTGGCCTTGATAATTAGCGTATTGTTCCACAAGATCGGATCCTGGAATACGAAATCGACTATCTGTAGACCTAATCGCGCCGCGAAGCAGGTCCGTTAAACGCGGTTCCTCCATCGAAATCGGCGACAGTGAAAGTAGATCCAGTTTCGCTTCGGTGTTGGCTGGCGTCTATTACCTATTGCACCGTTCGAGAATCTATGAGTTCGACTCTCGATGAGACGACCGATACTGGTCACACGCGCAGACACATGACGACGCTCTTACTCGAACAGCGAGGCGACGACGAGTGGATCGTCACGCAGGGTGGCGTCGACGTCGAAGGCACGGGATCGAACGCCGCCGCAGCGGCCGCCGACTACTGTCGGAGGATCGAGCATGCCGAGTAGTGACCACGCGGCAGTCACGACAGACAGTCAGTTGAACGAGCGACTATGTCCAGAGCAGCACGATGGCCTCGTCGACCAAGCCGGGCCGATGGTGTACTGCAACGGTTGTGGGCACGCCTACCGGTATGCTGATCTCCTCAATCGAGCCGAAACCTGACCCCGCACCACTATCGGAGTGAGTCTCACTGGACAGCACAATCGCGCTATAGAGAATCCAGTTCAGGCGCTATCCCGACTATACAGGACGAATCCAATGACGACGATACCGTACCCAGCAAACGCCCCAAGAAGACTGACATTCTGAACGACCATCGCTTGTCGCAACGAGAGCAACGGGACAGTCCGCAGGGAGCCGACAGCCCCGAGCCCAACAAGCTGTCCAAGCGTGAGCAAACCGACACCACCGGCCAGAATCCACTCTACACGCGTCACTGAGCCGGCGTCCGCCGCAGGATGCTGCCACCGAAGATATCCGTAGAAACCGGCGATACCCAGCACCTGGAAGAAAATCACCAGGATACCGAGTTTCACGAATCCGGGAATCATACCGTCGCTATCCGGCCACTCTTTCATAGTCCTACTGGGGCCACCGCTTCATTTCGAAGAGGGATGACCCGTCTCAGGTGTCACAAGAGGGTCGTCGTGGATTGATTCCCCTACGCCACGAGTCTAGTGACAACTCCACTCTCCAGCATGTACCTCAGCAATTTCTACAAATTCAGCAATATCCAGTGCTGTGAGGAGCATCCCCGTACGGGAGTTCTACTTTCACCCCGCTCAGCGGACCATTAAGTGCAAACCGGCCGATCGGGCTGGTAGAGGATTCAGTCCTCCCGGGTGTCACACGCACCCGTTCCCCTTTGGGTGATCCAAATGCAACAGAGTCCCGACCGAATCGGACGCTGCGATGAATGCGGGGCGGCTCTGTACGACGTCCACGTACTGGTCGAATACGAGACCGACGACGGCGCAAAGTGCTACGCCGAGTGTCCCGACTGTAGGACTGTCGTCCATCCCGAGTAGACGGCTTCCTCAATGCCGAGATTTGTCGCCAAAACACGCACCGACGGGGACATCAGCCGCAATTCGCGCGATAACCCACACCGGGCGGGCAATCGAACGGGGCCGCGCGCTCGTCGCCGCCCCGCCGACGTAAGCACCCACTGGAGCGCAGCGAGGCGCGGCGGTACGAGCGCGCGGGGGCGTTCGGACGCCACAACACCATCGCGATCCGTAAGGTACAATGAATAGATATGAATAGGCCAACGTAGCTGTTGACAGGTCTACAGAATCCAGCAGCCAGACGCCCTCCCAAAGATGGCGAGTGAACGAGACGCTACAGAATCGGCAGCACCGTCCAAACCCGAGCCAGACACACGCCCACCGCGGCCGCTTCCGGTCCCCGTCGAAGAAACTGACCCAAGCCTAGCCGACGACAGGGACACACCCGAACCCCGCACCTACGTCGAAATCCGCCCGACGGACACACCACTCTCACCACGGGCCGTCGGACAAGCGATGGACCAACTCCACTCCACACTCGAACGGGCGACCCAGACACGCGTCCGAGACAAACTCCGAGGCAACACAACCCAGCCGAGCGTCGAGTGGATCCTGGTCGCCGACGGCAACGAGGATACGGCCATCCGCTATCTGGTCGGGATCACCGACGAGGAGCGCCACGACGAACTCGAACGGATCCTCCGGACGGCGCTCCCCAACACCTACGAACTCCAGACGGTCGCGTGGCACCCCAACGACATCGCGAGTCTCGCACCGACCACGGACCTGACCGAACTCTACACGGCGGACACGGAGTACACCTCGTCGATAGACGCGGACAGTCCACCGCTGGCCGGCATCGACTTCCACGGCCACGCCGAGCGCCCCTGTGACTGGCAGACGCCGCTGACGCCGCTCAGCGACCTCACGAGTGACAGTTACGCAACCACCGACGACACCCACCGTCTCCCGCTCACAACGCTCGTCGAGACGATGCGCGACGCCGACGTCCCGGTCGTCTACCAGGTGCTCTGTCGACCGTACCGCGACATCACACCGGCCGTCGAAGAGTACGAACTCGCGCTCGAAACCGGGACGGCGTCGCTGGGTGGCAAACTCAGGGAGGCGCTGTTCCCGCGGCCGGTCGAGGAAGACCGCGCCTACGAACCCCCGGCCAGTGACCAGGAACGACTCGACGGCCTCGACGAGCGCGACACCCACCGGACGTTCCAAGTGACTGCTCGTGCCGTCGTCTTCCCCGACGAGACCGGGCGCCCACCGACGAATATCGCCGAGAGCCTCGCCTCGGCACTCAGCCCGCTCGATGGTCCGTTCCATCACGTCGAGGGAACAATCGAGACGGACGGGGACGCCGGCGACGGCCCAGGCACGGAGTGCTTCGCGGCGCTGTGCGACCGCGTGCACGACCCCGTCTCCTACCAGCGTACCTGGAACCGCATCCGACGCACCTTCACCAGTCCGGGACTCGTCGTCGCTCCAGACGAACTCCCGGGCGTGGGCCTGCTCGATGGAGGCGCGCTCACCCCGACCGGCCAACGGGCCGTCGGGATCCGCCACAGCGAGCGCACTGGCATCGCGCTCCCACCTCCCGGCAAACTCCAGCGCTACGACCCACCGGGCATGGCACTCGTCCGCCCGCTGACGAGCGACTACCAGCCCGTCGACGACCCGCTGGTGCTCCCACCGGCAAACCAACCCCGCCACCAGGTGATCGTCGGTGACACCGGGTCGGGCAAGTCCGTCCTCACGATCGGTGCGATGCTGTCGAACCTCGATGCCACGGACGGCCCGGACATCCTCTTCGACTACAAGGGCGGGGGCACCGCCCAGGAGTACCTGCAGGCCCACTACCGGACACAGGGCAACCTCAACGACGTCCTCTATTTTGACCTCACCAGCGTCCTCCCCGCGTTCTCCTTTTTCGACATCGGCCCGCTGCTCGACGCGGGGCTACCCCGCGAGGAAGCCCGCTCGCGGAAGACCGGCCACTACGAAGAAATCTTGCGGGGGGCGATGCCCGCGGGACAGTACGACGACGCGACCGAGTCGCCGCGAGTCATCCGGAATCACCTGCGGGCGCTGTACGACCCGGTCCACGGATCCGACGCCTTCACCCACTCGAAACTCTACGACGCCCTCCAGCGCACACAGGGCAACGAGACGCCACCCTCCGTGTCCGACCCGACCTTCGAGTCGTACTTCTCGGGACTCCTCGAACGCGACCGCGAGGTCTTCACGAAGGTGCTGGGCGGGGCCATCTCTCGCGTCGAGACCATCGCGACCGACGCCCGCCTGGCCCCGCTGTTCGACCACGTCCCCGAAGGCGACGACGCCCGCTTCGACTTCACCGAAGTCGTCGACGAAGACACAGTGGTCATCTTCGACTTCGGCGGGATGGAGACGCGGATCAAGCGGACGCTCACGCTCGTGCTCCTGTCGAACCTCTGGACGGCACTCAAAGCCCGCGAAGAGCGGACGCCCAGTGACGCGGACACCCCACAGGTCAACCTCTACCTCGAAGAGGCGAAAGATGTCGCCGACACCGAGCTGGTGGATACGCTGCTCGCCCAGGGGCGGAGCTTCGACCTCTCCGTAACGTTGGGTGTCCAGTTCCTCGAACAGCTGGACTCGCCGGACCCGGCGAACAACACGTATCGTGAGGCGCTCAACGAGACCGCGACGTTCGTCGTCGGCAACGTCGCTGTCGACCGCCACCTGCCCGACGTCCTCGCGACGGGGGATATGTCCCCGAGTGAGGTCGAGCGCCGCCTCGGCGCGCTGCGTCGCGGTGAGTGGCTCGTCCGCCCTGGCGCGGGCTTCGGCGAACCGTCAGTCCGTCCGTTCCTCGGCGAGTCCCTGCCCGCCCCGCCTGGCCACCCCGCGAGCGACGACATGCTCGTCGGCCGGGACCGACGTGCCTTCGAGGACGCCGTGGAAGCGTTGCAGGACCGGACCCGCGAGCAAGCGGGCATCGAAATCGGGGAACCCAGTACCGTCGACCACGAGTTCGGCACCACCGACGAAGATGTCGACGCCGACGCGTTACCGCGCGTCGATACGCTGCTGCCCTACACGAAGCGGCTGCCCGAGTGCGTCGACTACGACGAGAGCGCTCATGCGATCCGCTGTGAGGGCTGTGACAACCGCTACAACGCCAGCGCCCAGGGCATGATGCAGGCGATCGACTGCTGTCACTCGATGGCCGACGTCGACCTGGACGATTTCCCTATCTGCGAGCTGAACCTCAAGCTCTCACCTGAGGAGATCGTGGACGCGGCGTACTCGCCTCGACAGCTCTGTTTCATGCAGGCCGTCTACAACGTCGAACAGCGGGTATATGACCACCCAGAGTATGACATCGTCTACGATTCGATGGACCGAATCAAGGAGTACGCCGGTGTCGACACTGACGACGTCACCCAGCTCATCGACGATGGGCTCGTCCGCGAAGACACGAAACATCCTCACCGGCTCTATTCGGTCACGCCGGACGGCCGGGCAGTGATCCAGGAATCGCACCGGCACGGCGTGGCGTTTGGCCATGGGAAAGGCGATCTCGACGAGTCGGCCGAGCACGTGATGGGTATCGAAGTCGCCCTCCGCTGGCTCACTCGTGAGTTCGTGAACGACCCCGACTCCGCGGCAGTGACTGCCCGCCCCTACTACGACCTCAAAGAAGGGTCGATCGACGCTGATGCTTTCTTCGGCGACGACGAGGACGTGGACGACGCAGCCGACGACTTTGAGCGTCACCGACTCGACGTCGTTGCCCTCGACGAGAACGGCGATATCGTCGTCGCCGTCGAGGTCGAACGCATCAATCACGACACTCGCCGGGCGGTGCCCGCGGACTACGACAAGATGGCCGCCTGTGACCCCGAGGAGGCGATCTGGCTCACGATGACGACCGACGACGCCCACGAAATTCTCGCCGCGCTCAACGACCCGCTCGATGGCGAGCCCCGCGTCGAGAAGACCTACGCCGACACGACACCGACCCGCTCGTTCCGGATCGACCAGCCCGGCTTTACGGACATCTGTACACTGAAGCAGATGCGCGACGAGCTCCTGTAGGCAGCGGAGCGACCGAGACGTTGGGGCCATGCCCGAGGGACTGAGACCAGGCCGCGGGACTGGCTTCTATCACCCTCGTATAAGTTTCCGTATGTGAGTTGCGAGCCAGCGGTCGGCGGGAAAGTTCTTCGGCCCATAATGTAAGAGTTTTGTTTATTTTACCACGATTCGCCGTAGCAGTTCGCTGAGACTCAAGTCTCGACAGCAGCGTCGTGGTGACGTTTTTGTGTCACTAGTCAGATTGATTTTAGCTGTTGGGCTGGCAGTCGGGGGGCGCAGAACCACCTGTACCCTGGTGGAGTCGGCGTTCGGTCCAGTCGTCGAAACGCGTCGCACAATTCCCATACGGCGCCAAGAAGGGGTATTTGGACGGTACACCCGTATCATATCGGCGTATTCGGCATGTACATCTCGGCCAGTTCCCCGCTACATAGTGAGTTCCCAGGGGGAAACGCAACTAGAGATGGGGGGTGCAGGACACGTACAGCGTGGTTGGTGGATGGGCGAATACCGGCGAATTCACCCTTCGATAGGTATCTCTCCCGCGATTCAGTGTATCGAAGTACTCCGCGAAATATGTCAGTCCGTCTGTTTCCCGACACCTCTGAATCGGCCATAATCTGCAACAGCGACGCTCTCACGCAGTGTATGCGACACCCCATCTATCGTATATTTCGGCTATTGTGTTCCCCTGGAGTCTTCTCAGACCCGGCATTTCACCGGTCTCAGCCCGATTGACTTCCCACTGCGTTCGAACGCCCCGTCGACGGCCGAATCTAGTCGCGATCACTCGTCAACTAACGATATACTAGCGGTGGCTCACTGAGTATGATCGACAGGTACACCCGGGTTTCTCGAGAGATTATAGCGTTTTCACCTATCACATCGGGATTGGGATCAATTCGTGAGTAAAGCAGGCCAATCAGAGGGGTAAGACCGATGACCGCTACTGATGAACCTGGAAAAACAGCTGCTGAAATTATCTACCCAATCTGTCTATTTTGGCCCATCCGGTAGATTATCGCCGTTGCCGATCAGATAAATCGGTCCTGGTGACAGACTAATTCATAACCTAGCAATTTTGACAGTGCGGAATAGATGACTCCAAGATCGAGACAGAATCCAGATCCTCTAGCCAGAAACGTCATATAGTGTATAATACTCGATCCAACGAGAATTGTCGAGTCGGAAACGGTCACAGCGTGGACGCATGGGTATCTGGTCGTCCAGAACGAATGCGACAAACAGATCCACGAACTCGGCGGCAGTAGATCTCGACAAGTCAGGTCTGACCCCACAGCCAGAGACCAGCAGCGGCGACAGCACCTATCGACAAGAAGGTTAGCCCGAGTGCGCCGAACCCGTAGGCCAGCGCAACCGCGGGCGACCCTGGGAGTGCAACAATGTAAATGAGCGCAGCGACAGCGCCACAGATACCCGCGAGCATCCCACCGAGAAATAACGGAAAGTCGGGCGTCAGTTCAGCCGGCACGACCGATCAGTCGGACCCTTCATCCGTAAATCCCGACACTTCTGTCCTCGTCGTTTGCTACGACCTCAGGGGAATCTCGGATCGAATGAAGGCTAGCTGTTCACATCGAGAAAGACCGAAAATACCCACCGAGAGGCGACCTCAGCCTTCGATACGCGAGACGATGGTGTCGTACTGGTCGGCGACCTCGTCCCAGTCGACGACTTCGAAGAAGGCGTCGATGAAGCTGCCGCGGTCGGGACCGTAGTCGTAGTAGTAGGAGTGTTCCCAGACGTCCAGCGCGAGGACGGGGTGTGCGCCCCACAGCGCGCCCTGGTCGTGCTTGTCGACCGCGACGTTGCGCAACTGCTTGGCGACGGGGTCGTAGACCAGTAGCGCCCAGCCACCGGCAGCGGACGCGGCGGCCTCGAACTCGCCCTTCCAGCCTTCGTAAGAGCCGAAGTCCTCTTCGATTCGGTCGGCCAGCTCGCCGTCGGGCTCGCCGCCGCCGTTCGGGGCCATGTTCTCCCAGAACAGCGTGTGCAGATAGTGCCCACAGCCGTTGTGGGTGACGTTGCCCAGCGCGCCCGCAGTCGACGAATAATCGCCCGACTCACGGTTCTCCGCGAGCGTCTCTTCGGCCGAGGCGAGGCCGTTGACGTACCCCTGATGGTGGGTGTCGTGATGCCACGTCAGCACCTGCTCGCTAACGTGCGGTTCGAGGGCGTCGTAGTCGTACGGGAGCGGTGGCAGCTCGGGATCGGATGTTTCTGGCATGTGCATTGCTTCGGACGGACGACGGCGTCATAACGATTCTCTGAAATCGATTTTTGTGGTTCAGTTGTCACTCGCTGATCGGCGTCTGCAGTAGCGGGTATCGCCAGTGACGTTCGGCGAGAGACGGATTTAGATCCCGGAACGGAGACTGGGTGGGCTATCGATGGGTGTGTACGATAGCGAGATTTGTTTGACGGGCTCCCACAGCCCGAACGAGGTCTCGATTCGGAGAGATACTCGCCCAGCGAAGAATGAGTACCAGGTACATGTTATTTAGTAACAAATATATATGGTGACTATGATTCAGAATTATCATGGGTTCAATGGGTAAGGTGGGGGCAGTGGTAGCTGCCTTCTTCCTGGTGACTGCAACGTTCATACCGGCCGTGGCAATCGATACAGCCGGCGCGGCTGGCAACGAGAGTGTCGGGGAGACGCCCCGAGCGCTCAAAGCGCAGGCCGTCGAGGATACGGACGAACTCGACGCGCCGAAGCGGCGCCACGAATCGGCGCGTGACCGCGCACACGACCGGTTCAACAAATCACGACAACACTATCGCGGACCGATCAGGGCATCGTCGTCGAAGCTTTTCAACCACGACGCCATCGGTGTGCAGGCGCTGACCGCGTTCGCCGGGACCGAGGCCGAAGCGGACGCGACGGCTCTCGCTGACCAAGTACTCCGTATCGACAACGAGTCGGCGTATCAGGAGCTGGTCGACGCGCGGCGGCTGTTGAACGAATCGCGCGACGACATCGACAACACCGGAATCGTCCGGAGCATGGAGGCGCACCTCCGGAACGCCGAACGGACCTACGACCGCGCCGAACGGACGATGGACCGGGCCAGAGACGCGGACGGACGACGCGCGATCCGACTGCGCGCGAGTTCGATTCGGCAACTGCGACAGTCCTGGCGACAGGCGCACTTCGTCGTCGAGCGAGCGGTCGAACGGACGAACGCGACAATGCCAGTCGGCTCCGTCGACTCCGGTGGCGGAAACGAAACCGATGGTCCTGGCGAGCGGAATGAATCCGCGCCGGTGTTCAACGGATCGGTCGACGTGTCAGTGCTGACCGACAGCGACCCCGTCCGCGAGGGGAACGGAACGATAAACCGGACCATCGTCGTAAATATCTCGGCGGACGGTCCGGTCGCGCTCGACTCCGCACGGGTATTCGTCGATGGAAACCAGCGCGTCGAGCGGAATCTCTCCAGGCTGGTGGTCACGGCCAATCGGAGTCTGCCGGTCGGACTGCGGGCCCCACTCGCCGAGGGAGGGCACCACGTTACCGTGACCGCTCTCGGGAACGACGGCAAAACGACTGCCAACGCGACGCTCCGCCTCGATGGCGATGGGCTAAACGAGTCGATGGAAGCCCGACTCGGAACTGACCCGCTCGACCCGGACAGCGACTCCGCAGAGACCGGGAGCGAGGAGAGCGGCAACGGCGTGATCGATGGGCGCGAGGACTTCGATGGCGACGGGCTGGGAACGTTGTACGAACTCGAACGCGGAACTAACCCGCTCGCCGCGGACACCGACGACGACGGGCTCGCCGATCGCGAGGAGTTCATCACGGATACCGACCCGCTCGTCGCGGACACCGACGACGACGGAGTTGTCGACGGCGCCGAAGATCCCGACGGTGACGGATTGACTAACGCTGCGGAGTTCGAACGAGGCACGCAACCGACGGTCGCCGACACTGACCGAGACGGCATCGACGACGCCGCCGAACTGGCCAACGGAACGGACCCGCTGAGTCCGGACACCGACGACGACGGCCTGCTCGACAGCAACGAGCCGACGGCGCCGTTCGATACAGACCCGGTCGACCCCGACACCGACGGTGACGGTGTCCTCGACGGCAACGAGACCTACACTACCACGACCGGGAACGAGTCGCTCGGTGCGACCGTCGACATCACTGGCGAGGGCAACGTCGCCGCCCATACGACCGTGGAGGCGCCGATCCACGTCCGCTATCAGGACGAGTACACGCCCAACGCTTCGGTCGCCCCGTTCGTCGAGTTCGAATCGCGAGCGAACTTCTCGCGGGCGAACATCACCATCGCGTACGACGAATCGCGCGTCGGGAGTAGCGAGGGCAACCTCTCGATCTATCGGTTCAACGAGAGCGCCCAGCGCTACGAGCACGTCGATTCGACGGTCGATCCCGATTCGAACACGGTCACCGCGACGACCGAGCATTTCTCGACGTACACGGTCTTCGACGACCAGGAGTGGCTAGAGTACCTCCAGCACCGCAACGACATCCTCTCGTTGCGACCCGACGGCTCGACGAGCGAGCGCATCGCCAACTGGACGTTCGAGTCGATGCCGTCGTCGATCGGGGCGAGCAACTGGACCTGTTACGTCGAGCCGCGCGACGACGGTTACAAGGACCAGCCCGCCGATGGCGGCTGCGAGATCGAATCGGATCAGGACGCTATCCGTGTCTGGGAGAAGACCAATCGCGAACGATTCCTCAATCGGACGACCACGCTCCCCGAGGAGGGGCCGCTGTTCGTGAAGGTGAAAGTCACGGCCCACATCCAGAGCTCCTGGTCGCACGCGGCGGCGGTCCTCTCGATCGACTCCGGGGACGGCGAGACGGATATCTATCGGCTGGAGAGCGACTCCGACACCAGTTCGAAAACCAGGACGGTCGTTCGCCGAGTGAACGTCACCGAACACGCCGGCGAGACGGTCACCGTCTCGCTCCGAGCGGACGCGCGTCACACCAGCGGTGACAACTCCTGGATGCGCGCGCACTTCATCGACTTCGAGCAGGCCACCGAGGGCGTCGTCACACGCGACTCCGACGGTGACGGCATCCCCGACTTCCGCGAAGTGAAGGGTATCCCGCTGGCGAACGGCCCCAACATCACGCTTGACCCGTTCGACGCGGACACCGACGGCGACGGACTCGAAGACGGCGAGGAGGTTAATCTCGACGCTCGGCTTACCCAGGAACCGCCGAACAGCCGGGCGCTCGAAACGGGGTATCGATGGTCGAGCAACCCCGCGGCGGGCAATGTAGATACCGATAATGACGGACTAACCGACCAGGTCGAAAACGGGACTTGGACGATCGCGACGGTCAACCGCAGCGGCAGTGCGTACCGCTGGGCCGCTACCAGCACCAACCAGAACGGATCGCTGACAGTGAGTTCTGACCCGAGCACTCCCGATACGGACGGCGACGGGCTGAACGACGCACAGGAGAAACGAAAAACGCACACCGACCCACAGGCGACGGTCACGTACGGCCTAACCGAACGCCACCGGGAATTGCTCGAATCCTTCTTCAGTAACAGCGCAGGAGATGCCGCTGAAGCCCGGACACTCGGTCTCTTGGCGCCGTCCGAAGGGAAAGATGACCTCTCTCAGCGGATCGAATCGCTCGATGACGGGAGCGACGACTTCGACTTCGTGACGGTCGATGGCGAGTCCCAACTCTCGCACATCGCATTCATAGCGCTCGACGGGACGGAGCGAACTGATACGTGGCTCTCGAATCGGCAAGAAGTCCGCGATAGCGTCCCACCGAATCCGCGCGGACCCGATCCCTCTGGTCCGCGATATGCCCACTACGAGACCGATCCGTGGGACCCGGACACCGACGACGACGGACTCACCGACGGCCAGGAACTCAAAGGAACGACTGTCGTCGAGTCGTATGGCCAACCGGGCAGGCCCAGCGCGGTCGAACGACTGAAAATTATCGAACGGGACGAGACCGTCCCCAGGTTCGGATTAGACCCGACCACCCCGGATTCAGACGGCGACGGGTACTGGGACGGCTGGATCGGCGTCTACAACGTCAGCTACGATTACGGTCGTGGAATCCCGTATGCCGAGAATCACGTTCTTTATCGGGAATATCTGCAATCAGGGAACGGTATTCAGGGTGATGAGATCCTGCAAGAACAGATCAAGATCCACGACATAACGGAGGCCCCATCTGCAGGCGGCGCAGATGTCGACGACGACGGCGTTGACGAACACTCGAACGTTCACGTCGGCGAATTGCAGTGGAAGACGGACCCGACGACCGACACAGAGGTACCGGACCCCTCACTTGAAATCGAAGTTGACTATCTGAGCGGGAAAGATCCACGTCAGATCACGAATAATCAGGGCGAATCCGTTCTCGAATTGACTCGCGAGAATTATCGTCTGTATGGAGTCAAATTGCAGTTCTCGACAAGTGACGAACTGTCGAAATCCACCCTCCGTACTGTCTGTCGGTCACCGAGCGATGTGGCGTGTAAATACGACCCGACGACGGGTGACATCACACCGGATAGCTTCAACGCGAACGAGCTATCGCGGATCGAGAGCGAGTTCCACAACGACAGCTCGACGCTTCATCTTCAGTTCATGAACGAGTATAATGACCCGCTCACTGAAATCCCGAAGTTCGCCCCACATGACACCTTTGTGACTAGTGGTACGCCAGGAGTGGCGGGTCATACAGGTTCACCAGCGATGATCACGGCCATAGAACGGAACCCCGCCTTCGGTGTCCCATATGGTGCGGTTATCTTCGTCAACTCCACGTCAGGAGCCGACGACGCGTACGCTGTGCTCATGGAGGAGGTCGGGCATACACTCGGTACGGGATACGCAGACGACAAAGTCGGAGCAATCGCAGAGTGTTACAGCGGCGGAGACTGCTACGGTATCGGGATAGGCGGCGGGACGGACCAGACACCAGAGCGGGTTCGTTTCGGTCAGACGACTAGCGACGAGTGGAGTGTCATGGCGACAGGACCACGAAGCATCGATGGGTTCTATGCCTTCAGCATCGAAGAGATATCGACAATAGACACAGACGATATCCCTACTCGTGATTGAGCAACCAGAACCGAGACGGTGGGTTATAAAAACGGCGGCCGTAGCCGCTGCGACATGGACGGCTGGCTGCGAACGCTGGAGTCGCATGCGGAGCATCTCGTTCCAGCGACTCCGCGTCGAGACGGCCAACGAGACAAAGCAAGTATCCGGAGCCGTCGCTGTCAGGTCACAGGGACCGGACGGGTGGCGGACGTTTCACAACGTGTCCGTCGTCGCGTACGACCAACAGGGCGAGCAGATTAATTCGACGACGTTGGGCGACATTACCGGAACGACTGGGGACATCAAATTCTCCCTCTCGTGCAAGCGCCACCCCGAGCAGATCGTGATCGAGGCCACCGAGTCGCCCTGCGACGCAGACACGTCGATGGATAAATACGTCTATGCCGGCCGCGACGACGACGGGACGCGGATATGGGAGCAGAGAGAACGAGAGTGTGACTCATAGGCGACGTCCGTGACGACGGTGTCGAGCAACTCTTTTTGCCGATCGATCCGCTGGACGAGGACACCGGCGACGTCCGTAATGCCCTGTTCGAGCCTCTCGGCTTTTCGAAGGAGGAATCGATCCGGAAGGCCGTGATCGAGGGACTGGCAGATTTTGACGACGAAGCGGTTCGGAGCACACTAAAGCAGATCGCCGACGACGGAGCAGAGAGCCCTCGGCAGAAGAACCACAGCTACGGTGGCGTTACACCCGATTTCGTCGCCGAGAGGTTCCCTCGTGGGAACCCATAAGTCCGACAAGCCCGAACACTCGCTATGGTCGAACCCGGCCGCGAGACGGAATACACCGAGTCGGACGTCATCGAGGTGTTCCGCGACCGTGAGGACTACGCCGAGCCGCTGACGGCGAGCGAGGTGGCCGATGAGTTGGGGTGTTCCCGCAGAACAGCACTCAACAGACTCCACGACCTACAGGCGGAGACCGACGTGACGAGCAAGAAGGCCGGCGGCCGCAGTCGCGTCTGGTGGATCCCCGTGCTGATGGATAAATAGATCCCTCCTCAGGTCTCGTTCACAGGATACTGCCGACCCATCGCGGCGCCCAGGGCTCACCGCGACATCAGCGGCTGTCGACCCCGCCAAAATTCCGGAATCTCTTTATGTATTTTTGGCTAGCCTAAACCCATGGAACGCGATGCCGAGACCGGGTCGGCTCGGAGAACCTGCGTGGGGTCCCGAACGGAGAGGGGAGAGCACTGATGGCAGACCACCAGTCCGTATCCGAGGAGTCTTCACGCGAGCGCCCCGGAGCATCGGACGAGAACGCGATGGACGACCAAGCCGACCGCGCGAGCGCCGTCACTGACTCGGACGACGCGGCCAGCGAACTCGTCGGCGAAGACCTGGCTATCGGCTATCCGACGACGACCGAGCCGGTCGTGGAGTGCGAAACGGTCGTCGTTCCGCGCGGTGAGGTCACGGCGCTCGTCGGCCCCAACGGCAGCGGGAAGAGCACGCTGCTGAAGGCGATGGCGGACCAGCTCGCGCCCGAAGGCGGCCACGTGCTGCTCGACGGTGAGCAGGTCCAGTCGCTCGACTCGAAGCAACTCGCCCGACGGCTCGGCCTGCTCTCTCAGGAGAACGAGTCACCGGGGAGCCTGACCGTCGAGGACCTCGTCTACCACGGCCGCTACCCGCATCGCGGGTTCTTCGAGTCCGTCACCGAGGAGGACAACGACGCCGTCGATCGGGCGATCGACCTGGCCGGCGTCGACCACCTCCGGAATCAGGAACTGCGCAACCTCAGCGGCGGGCAGAAGCAACTCGCGTGGATCGCGATGGTGCTCGCCCAGGACACGGACGTGCTCTTGCTCGACGAACCGACGACGTTCCTCGACCTGCACCACCAGCTCCGCGTGATGGACGTCGTGCAGACGCTCAACCGCGAGCGAGACGTCACGGTCGGTGTCGTCCTCCACGACATCGCGCAGGCCGCGCGGTTCGCGGACAACCTCATCGCCATGCGCGACGGCGAGATGTACGACTGGGGCCCGCCGACCGACGTGGTGACCGAGGAACTGCTGGCAGACGTGTTCCGCGTCGACGCGACGGTCGACCACGGCCCCTCCGGACCGCGGATCTCGCCGAACGTCGCGATCGAGGACGACGACTGATCCAGACTGCGCGTCTGATATCGGTAGTCTACCATCGAGTACTCGGCACCGGGCGACGACCGACCGGAGACCCGTGAACGTCCAGCGTTCGGACGTATCGAACGCTCACGCTGATCCCATCGACACACCGACCTGTTCCACGAGCCAACGTTTCGGAACTCCTTTATATTATTTAGGCTAGCCTAAACCATGGCGCAGGATTCAGACGGCGGAGACGAACTGGGGCGGAGAGCGTATCTGCGATACGGCTGCGCGATCACCGGCGGCGGCCTGCTCGCGGGCTGTGCGGGCGAGAACGACCCGCAATCGACGCCCGCCGACACGGCGACGGAGTCAGGGACGCCCGCCGACACCGCGGACCCCGCCACGCCCGACGAGGCCGTGACGGAGTCGGGCAGAGTGACCGAGACGGGGACGTCCGAATCCGAGTCGTACTCGGTGACGATGGCGCCGGCCGGCACCGTCGAGTTCGAGTCGGTCCCCGACCGATGGATGGCCTACTACAGCACGTACGGAGACATGGGAATTGCTCTCGGCCAGCTCGACGGGCTGGAAGCGCTGGTGTACAGGGACACCTGGCCGGACGCGCTGTACGACACCCTGCCCGGCGTCGACGTCTCCTTCGACGACGTCGAACAGCTCTACGACGCGAGCAGTTTCGACACCGAGACGTTCTACGAACTCG
Organism: Halosimplex rarum; assembly: GCF_047715405.1. Taxonomy (NCBI): domain Archaea; kingdom Methanobacteriati; phylum Methanobacteriota; class Halobacteria; order Halobacteriales; family Haloarculaceae; genus Halosimplex; species Halosimplex rarum. The sequence goes on along the minus strand of NZ_CP180412.1, from coordinate 4,266,814 downwards.
ACTGCGACGTGCACCTGCTCGACCCGAACTTCGTGGGCCTGAAACACGACGGGCTAGCGGCGGAGGACTTCGACGAAGTCGCCGACAGCGTCGGGCCGGTCGTCGGCAACTACATCCGCCGGAACGGGCAGGAGTGGCACGACTACGAGTACTACTCGCTGTACGAGGCCTTCGAGAAGATCGCCGCGGTGTTCCAGGAGCGCGAGCGCTACGAGGCGATCAAGGCAGTCCACGACGACTTCCTCGCCCGGGTGCGATCGAAGCTCCCCGCCGAAGCCGACCGCCCGGAGATCGGCCTGGTCTCGACGTTCTCGGACTTCGAGTCGGGGTCGTTCCACGCCTACCCGATCGGGGACGGGAACGGTAAGAAGCAGTACCGCGATCTCGGTATCGGCGACGCCTTCGCGCCGCACATGGAGGGCAGCTACGCGAACTGGGACTACGAGCAGCTCCTGGAGGTCGACCCGGACGCGCTCGTGTTCACCTACGGGCTCTCGCACGTCTCGGCCGCGGAATTCGAGTCGCGCATGGACACGTTGCGGGCCGACGACGTCGGCAAGCAACTCACCGCGGTGACCGAAGACCGCCTCTACCGCGGCGGCACGTCCTACCAGGGACCGGTCGTCAACCTCCTCCAGACGGAGGTCGCGGCCAAGCAGTTCTACCCCGAGCGCTTCGGCGAGTGGAACGGGATCGAGACGCTGCTCGACGAGGAGGCGCAGCTGTTCGACCACCAGCGGGTCGCGGACGTCGTCACCGGGGAGTTCTGAGCATGAGCGACGACGCGATCGAATCACGCGGGAGTGCGTTCGACCGCGACGTGGTCGTCGTCGGCGGCGGGCCGGCGGGCGCGTCGGCGGCCGTGTTCACCGCCCGCTACGGCCTCGACACGCTCGTCTTCGACCGCGGGCGCTCGTCGATACAGCGCTGTGCCCACCTGGAGAACTACCTCGGCTTCCCCGAGGGGATCGACATCGAGACGTTCTACGACCTGATTCACGACCACGTCGAGGAAGCCGGCTGCGAGATCCGCGACGATCTCGTCGAGTCCGTCGAGCGAGTCGACCGATCGGACGCGGCGGACGGGACAGACGCGGCGGGCGCCGGGGGATTCGTCGTCGAACCCCAGGAGGGTGAGCCGGTCACGGCCGAGCGGGTGGTCGCCGCGACGCGCTACGACGGCGAGTACCTCTGGCCGCTCGGTGGCGAGGAGATGGTCGCGATCCACGACCACGGCGACGAGGAGCACGAGCACTTCGACGACGAGTATCCCGACGCAGACGGATCGACGCCGGTCGATGGGCTCTACGTCGCGACGCCGTCCGACGCGGACGAGCAGGCGATCGTCGCGGCGGGACGCGGTGCGCAGACCGCGCGGACGCTCATCCGGGACGTTCGACTCGACCTCGGCATCCCGTCCGAGTTCGCCGACCACCACGACTGGGTCCGCCAGTCGGCCGAACTGGACGACGAGGGGCGCGACCGTGACCGCTGGCGCGAGTGGTTCGACGACCGGTTGCCCGACGGCCACGACTTCGATCCCGACGAACTCGCCGAGATCAGAGCGACGGAGATCGACCGCGTCTTCGAGACGTACATCGACGACGAGGCGATCGAGCGCCGCCACGAGCGCGCACAGGAGCGACTGCTCGACCACGTCGACGACGAACGGATTCTCGAACGCGCTCGGCGGATAGACGGCCGATATCCCGACGCCGAACTCGAGTCGACGGCGAGCGAGTGAGACGGCGAGCGAGCCGACCGAATCGTTCCGCGACGGTCCACAACGTTCGGCGGAACCGCAACCGACCGAGGGGGGCCGAGCGCGTGCCGCTCGCCCGTCACTCCGTCGCGAGCGGGCGCTGCTGCCCGCTCACCGTTCCCGACTGAGTCAGGACCCGTTCTGCGGCGGGCGCGAGACTGTTCTGGACCGACCGCCCGTCGCGCTCGCGCTCGACCAGCCCGTCGTCTTCCAGCCGCGAGACGTGGTGAGAGATGGTGCTCGGGTCGCGACCGAGCGCGTCGGCGAGGTCGCTCACGGAGGCCGGCCCCGACCGGGCGAGCGTCCGGAGGATGGGCTCGGTCGCGGTGTCGTCGAGCGCGGCGAGCAGCGCCGGGTCGGATTCGTTGCCGGGGAAGTACCGGCGCTGGCCGCGGATGCGCTCGCTGACGAGCAGGCGCTCTTCTTCGAGGATGCGGAGGTGGTGGCGCACGGTCGACAGCGACGCGTCGCACCCCTCGGCGAGCGTCGACAGGTTGACTCCCGGCGAGCGCTCGACGGTCTCGAAGAGGTCGCGCCGGGTCTCGTGTTCGAGCGGGTCGGAGTCGTCGTGGCGGCTGTACCCCGGCGGAACGATCACGCGCGGCAGGCGAGCGAGTTGTCCTCGAAGCGCGTCGACGGCCCCGTGGGCCTTGAGCCGGGTCGCCCGAGCGAGCCACGTGAGTTCGCTGCCCTGCGCGGCGGCGGTGTTCGCGGCGACGTGTTTCGAGGCCGCCGCCGCGGTCACGCCGACGACCACGAGCGCGCCACCGGCGGCCGCCCCTCCGGACGCGGGGAGCGACGAATCACCGCTGGTACCTCCCTCGCCGCGGTTCGCGGCGGGGGCGCCCGATGTCGTCGCCGCGTCGGAATCGGCGGTCGACTGACCGCTGGCAGCCGTCGCTGACGCCGGTTCCGGTTCGGACGGGACTGCTGTGGCCGGCGTCGTGGAGGTCTCCGCACTCCCGAGTCCGACAGATCCGTCGAGACCGACGGTCGCGTTCGCACCGACCGTCGCTTCCCCGTCGACGGAGGCGGTCGCCGTCAGGTTCGCGTCGACGAGATCGTCGGTTTCATCGACGATCTGTGACGTGCCGTTCTCGGTCGCGTTGGTGAGATCCTCCGTGGTGTTCGTGACCGTCTCAGTGGTGTTCGTCACCGAGTCGGTCGTGTTCTCGACCGTCTCCTCGGTGGCGTCGGTCAGATCCTCCGTCGTGTTCTCGGTCGTCTCGGTCACCGAATCGGTCGTGTTCTCCGTCGTCTCGACCGTCGATTCAGTCGCGTTCTCCGTCGTGTTCGTGACAGCGTCCGTGGTCTCGGTCGTCGAGTCTGTCGTGTCCTCGGTCGTATTCGCCACCGAGTCCGTGGTGTTCGAGACCGTTTCGGTCGTGTTCTCGGTCGCGGTGCTGATCGCGTCTGACAGCGAACCGTCCGGCGTCGGCGTGGGCGTCGCGTTCGTCCCAGCCGACGGCGTCGCGGTCGGCGTGGGCGTCGCCGTGGTAGTCTCGCTCAGATTGCCGAGGACGTCGGTTCCCGCCGTCGAAGCGGCCGGCCCGACCAGCGGACTCGCGCCGCTCGCACGGTCCGTATCGACCGACGCGCCACCGGCGAAACCGATCGGGCCGGTGCCGAGCAGACTCGCGAGTACGACGGCCAGTACCGCGGTCGCGGCGACGGGGCGAACCCGAGTATCGCTCATTCTGGAGCACCCAGTTACCGCCGAGGTCCCGTCAGGCCGTAATAAGTCTCGTGGAACCAGTCAGTCGATTCGAACGTCTCGGCCGGCGTCGGTGTCCCTGAACGCGCCGCTCCCGCAGTTCGGGCACTCGTCGGCGATCGGCCGACGGACCTCACCGGGGACGGCCGGCGTGAAGGACCCGCACTCGATGCACATCACCAGCTCCATCGCGGGTCACTGTCCGGAGCGGTCTCGGACGCGCGACGCATCCCTCAACGTCGCCGGGCCACGGCGAGACCCGCGACTGCGGTCAGCGCGAGCAGCGCGGCCGCACCACCGAAGCCGGGGCCGTCACCCGACGTGGTCGCCGCGTCGTCGGACTCACCGTCGGAGGCGTCGCCGTCGTCCGCATCGGCGTCGTCCGCGCCGCCGTCCGACGAATCGTCGGCAGCGGTCGAGTCAGTGCCAGCGGGCGTGTCCGTCGTGTCGTCGTCTGCGTCGTCGGTCATCGTCACCGTCCGCGTCGAGAAGTGGTTGACCCCGACGAGGACCGTCGCGTCGGCGGACGCCGAGGCGTCGCCGGACTGGCGGACCATGTACTTCGAGGTGTCGCCGCCCGCTGCCGCTCGGCGGAGTTCCGCGTACGACGAGGCGCTGGCCGCGGCCTCGCCGTCGACGGCCACCTGCACGTCCTCGGCGGACTCGAACGTCTGGTTCGAGACCTGCGCGATGACGACGCGCCCCTCGTGGGCGGTCCGGCTGACCGTCATGTTGACGCGGCCCTCCGCGCGCTCTTCGACCGCGACGGTCGTGTTCCGGCCGTACGTGACCGTGTCGGTGACCGTCGCGTCGCCCTGCTGCATCACGTAGACGCTGGCGGCCGCCGTCTCGTTGACGACCATGCGCTCTTCGCTCTCGTCGGCGTCGGTGCGGGACCCGGTGTAGCTGCGGACGACGAGGCGGCTGTCCTCTTCGACCGCCGCGGTGAGGTTGCCGGAGTCGGTCACGGAGACGTTCCCCTCGCCGACCACCATCGCGGTCGCTTTCGCGCCGCCGTCGGTCTCGTAGACGACGCGCTTCTCGTCGGCCCGCTCCGCGTCGCCGCTGACGTTCAGCGCGACGTACTGCGCGGAGTCGTCGGCCGCGACGACCAGCGAGCCGTGGCCGTTGTCGTGGGCCTCGATGCTCGCGCCGCTCTCGGTCGCTATCGACGCGCTCGCGTCGGTCCTGGCGTCGATCGAGAGGGCCGCGCCGACGATGTTCGCTGCGGCGTCGAGGTCGACCGATCCGCCCAGTCCGAGCGACGAGTCGGCCGCGGACTGGGACTGGACGCGGACCGAATCGATCGTCTGTTCGCCGTCGACCCGGTAGTCGACAACGGCGTTGCTCCCCGCGTCGAAGGCGACGTGACTCCCCGCGTAGGCCTGTTGATCGGCCGTCCCGGCCAGTGCCGTGACGGGCGCGATCGCCGATACGACCAGCATCGCCAGCATCGCGACGGTGCGTTTCATCGTGTGTGTCTCCGTCCGGGACGTGGCCGGATTGGTGAAAAGCGCTTGTGGCAAAACCGTCCAAAGGTCCCTGTGAAGCGGTGACGCGGTTCGTGACGGGGGCGGCCTCGATCGAGGTCATCTGTGAGACTGGCGCGATCGCCGACGCGCTGGAGCCGAACGGCCGAGAGAAAACCGACGGTGAGTGCCCCACTGCGGGATCGACCGCCCCGGCCAGGGCCTGCCGATGCGTCCGCGCCGTGGCGCGCCCCGCTGATCCGCGCAGTTTTTGGCTCGCCAAAAATTCGGAACCCCTAAGTATGTTTTAGGCAACCCTAAACCCATGGCAGACAATGCCGACGACGCGGACGCACCGACGCGGCGCGACTACCTGACGTACGGCGGCGCAGTCATCGGCGGCGGACTGCTGGCTGGCTGTGTGGCCGACAGCGGATCGGACGGCGACGGCGGGTCGACCGATGCCGAGACACCGACGGCGACGCCGGACCCGACTGCCACGCCGGAACCGACTATTGAGTCGACGGTCGAAACAACCACGTCGACGCCGACGGACGCCGAGACGGCGACCGAACGGGCGTCGTGGACGGTCGAGATGAAACCGCGGACGCAGGTCACCTTCGAGTCGGTGCCGGAGTCGGTCGTCGTCTATCGGGCGGACTACGCCGACATGCTGATCGCGCTCGGCCGAGGCGACGCGCTCGTGGGGATGCAGGACACCCAGAGCCTCCCGGCGAACATGCTCGCACAGCTCCCGGACGTCTCGGTCGATCCCGAGCGGATCACGCCGCTCCGGCAGGAGGGCGAGTACGACAAGGAGATCTTCTACGACATCGACGCCGACCTGCACCTGATCGACCCGAACAACGCGAAGAGCTACTTCGGGTTCGACGAGGCGGACATCTCGGAACTCGCGACGAACGTCGCCCCCTGGCTGGGGAGCTTCATCCGCCGTCCGCAAGACTCGATCGGGCCGAACTACCCGCACTACACCCTCTACGAGGCCTTCGAGAAGGTCGCCGCCGCGTTTCGAGAGCGGGAGCGATACGAGGCGCTGGCGACCGTTCACGAGGAACTCCTCGCGACGATCGCCGAACGGCTCCCTCCCGCCGAAGAGCGCCCAACCGTGGGTTTAGCGTACCTCGTCCCGGGCGAACAGTACGTCGGCTCCGGCGTGTTCTGGCTCAACGATCCGACGCAGCCGGGGATGGCGAAAAAGCAGTACCGGGACCTCGGCGTCGGCAACGTCTGGGAACAGGCGGGCGTGTACTCGGACGGGGAAGTCAACTACGAGACCCTGGTCCAGGCCGACCCGGACGTCCTCGTCGCGCACAACGCCTTCGGCTACACCGATTCGATCGAGGACTTCCAGACCAGGGTCGTCGACGTGATGGCCGAAAGCGATCTCGGGAGCCAACTCACGGCCGTCCAGAACGACCGGGTGTACCGCGGAGGCAAGAACGTCCAGGGGCCGATCATCAACCTCTTCCAGACGGAGGTCGCGGCCAAACAGATCTACCCCGAAGCGTTCGGCGAGTGGACGGGCCTGGGCGAGGTCCCCGCCGAGGAACAGCTGTTCGACCGCCAGCGGGTCGCCGATATCGTCACTGGGGAGTTCTGACGCAGAGGAACCGGATCTCGGTCCCCCAAGTGGTGCAACGATGAACCGTCGCCCGTCGCCCGCCGGTGCGGCCGAGTTCCGCCGCGGCCGCGCGTCGCCCGGCGGCGACCGGTCCGACGGCGCCCGTTTCAGGGTACGTCGTCGAAGCCCCACTCGTCGGCCCGCTGTTTCGCCTCGTCGCGGGCCCGCTCGCGGATCGCCTCGATCTTCTCGGTGTCGTCGAGGAACGCCTCGACGGCCCCGGTCTGGCGGTCGTCGGTCTCCGCTGGGTTCGCGTCGCCGTCTTTACGCACGCGCGTGTTACCGCCAAGTCGCTCGGCCGGCGCGGCGGCGCGCGTCCGCTCGGCCAGCGCCTGGTCGCCGGCGAGTCGCTCGGCCGGCATCCCTGGGGGGACGCGAAAGCGCTCCTCGCCGTGGACGCGCGTCAGGTCCGCCGGCGCGACGGCGAACAGTTCCAGTCGGTAGGGGCCGGCGGCGGCGAGATCGGCCAGCGCCGGCGGGCCGGCGCGCTCGGTGCCGGTGTGGTAGGCGACGGTCGGGACGCCCTCCCGGAAGGTGAGGACGCCACTCCCGCTCGCGTCGAGCAGGAGCGCGTCCTGGGGCTCGAAGACGGCGTAGCCCGTCAGCTCACGGTCGAGCGCGTCGATCAGGACGGTCCGCGGGTCGCTGACGACGCGCGACCGCAGGAGTCGTCCTTCTAGTAATATCAACTCTTGATTCGGCCAAGAGAGCCTTGAAATCCTATACGCTAATTTTTTCCTGGGGAATTTGAGATGAGTTAGCTAATAGGTAGACTTTCGAATAGAACAGAACCAAACTTACTCTTCTGACTGAATCCGGTCCCAAGCTTTGACACAATCATCACAGAGTCGGCCGGTAAACCCATCTACGTCGAACTGCTCGACAGAAGCATCTTCGCCACATCGATCACATCTCATAATATTCCTTCGTCAATATCCGCATCGCTTGATCCATGCGTGATTCCATTAGAGTCATTGTGTCCCAAATACCTCCAACGAGTGCTTTTCCAACTGCGTCTTTGAGAACAGGGATACGACGTCACCTGTCTGAATATCCGTTTCACCTTTCGGCGTGAGTACATCCCCTTCTCGCTCGATTCCGACTACCAACATCTCGTCAGTTATTAACCCTTCCTCGACCGCCTGTTCGATAGTCTGTCCCGCGATTTCGGCCCCCTCGGAGACGGTGAATTCGACGACTTCTGCTCCGCCAGCAAGACTCATGAAATCCGTCAGCGACGGGCCGATTGGTGCGTCTTCTGGACCGAATGGATTGTATGGCTGATGATACTCCTCCTCAATAACGCTCTCGTCCTCAATCTGCAGCCCGAGGTCCGACAATTCACCCGCGATCCGGCTGATGTCGTTCGTGTCCGACCCGACAACCGTAATAGCTAGGTTAGCGTTGCCAGTCATCAACTCCCGGACCGTCACCACCCCGGACACATCGAGCGCAGATTGCGCCAGCCGGTCGCGATCCGGAATTGGGGCAGTACAGCTGAACTGATACGTAACGTGGCCCTCGATTGATTTGTAGTCGATGTCCGCCAAATACCCTTGAAGAATACCTTGTGCTTCGAGTTCCTTGATCCGGTTTCGGATCGTCGCTGCCGTCACCTCCATTTCCTCGGCGATAGCCGGCGCTGCCGTGTTCCGAGCATCCTCGGCTAAATAATAGAGAATGCGCTTGTCGATCTCATCGACACGGTAATCCATATTGGCAATACGGTCAGAACTCATAATTAACCCCCGTTCTTCGGGCAATCAAGCAGACGATATGGAGCTGCCCATCTATCATTTCTATAGACCAGTATTCAGAAGAAGAAAAATATTGCCATCAAATTTTCTCTCCGAAAATATAGACCGAATATTTATGCACTAGCAGTAATATTGGAGTGTATAGTCTGCGACGATGCCAGCCAATCCAAGGCTGTCACGCGGCGCAACCTACCGGGTCATCGCTGAGACAGTCCGCACGGAAACAGCGGTAATCCACTCACAACTATGACTACATCCGACACAGATCCCCCGGAAGATGTCCCCGAGGAGATCGCTACTGCGCTTCAGGCCAGTAGCGATAGCCAACTTAGGGATATCATCCATTACGCGCAGCGCCTCCTGCGGGACCTCCCGCCAGTCACTGATGCAATTAAATCGCGAGAGGGAGAGGAACTCGTTCGCACGGAAGATCACGGTGCGTACACGCTTGTCGTTGTTGAGCGGTCAGACGAGGCAGGCGAGGGAAATGGCCGCTTTGCCTACCACGTCAGGTGGGAGCCCGATTTTGACGACGGGGCGGGCAAGTACAGGTGGCACTACCTCGGAAGAGTCAACACCGAATCGGAGGATGAGTGACGTGTCGGAGTCGTTCCTCCAGCAGGCGATGGTTCCGGTCGCCAACCGTGAGAATGCGGCGGCGCTCGCGGCCGCCTTGGCCCCACGCGTCGACGCTGTTGGCGGTACTGTGATCGTCGTCCATGTCATCAAGAAGGCGGGTGGTGAGCTGGACAAAGCATCGGTAGAACAGCGTGAGTTAGCCGCAGAAGGAATATTTGATATCGTGTCTGACGGCCTCGACGACACCGATGCGTCCATCGAAACCGAGATTCTCTACGGAACCAACGTCGCAGAGACGATCATCGATGCGGCTCACGACACCAGCGCGAATGCTATCGTGTTCGCACCTCGACCAGGCAGCCGCTGGAAGAAGCTGCTGTCCGGCGACGTTACCCACGAGCTTCTGGGGAGTACCGATATCCCGGTTCTGGTGCATAGACCGTCACCCCATCGATAGACCACCACTCATGTATCTCATCATTGTTGGAGCTGGCGATATCGGATCGCCACTAATCGAGATTGCAACGCGTTCTGGATACGAAGTCGTCGTTATCGAGAAAGACGACGTGAGAGCAGACGAAGTTGCCAGTGAGTACGACTGTATCGTGCTCAATTCGGATGCGACGATCAAAGAGACGTTGCTTGAAGCCGGAGCTGAGCGTGCAGATGGGATCATCACAACTACCGATCAGGATGCGACCAACGTGATGATCTCGTTGCTGGCACAGGAACTCGACATTCCCGCTATCGTTTCAGTTGTCCACAATCCGGAGCACATGAACCTATTTCGCCAGATCGGGGTCAGCACAATGGAGAACCCGCAGCGACTCATCGCAGAATCGCTCTTCCGGTCTGTGGAACGACCATCGATCATCGACTACATGCGAGTCGGCGACGTGGCCGAAGTGTTGGAGATCACAGTGGCAGAAGATGCACCCATCGCTGGTCTGACGCTGATCGAAGCCGACGAAGAAGAACTTCTCGACGAAGACACACTTGTCGTCGCAATCGAGCGTGAGGGGGCAGACCGGCCCATCACACCGCGTGGGAAAACCCGTATCGAACATGGCGACCTATTAACGGTCTATTCAGGTTCCGGTGCGACTCCAGAGGTTACGGATGTTTTTGGACATTACGAAGACCACGAGACGAATGGCTCGGGCAGGTTCGGTTTCTGAACAGCCGGCTTGCGTCATTCCAAAAGAATCCAGCTCACCGATGATCATGACTGCCCTGTCTCAGATTCGTTGTTCAACTGCTTGCAGACGCCCCTCCGAGTCCAGAAATAGTCGTTCACGGATGTAGCATGAGAGTAGACACTCACACTGTCGGTCGTGACGTCGGCCGAATCGTCCAGGCAATCTCGCTGATGATGGTCGTATCTACGGTCGTAGCAGCCGTGAACGGCGAGTTTTACGCTATTCCCGCGTTCGTCGTCGCTGCGATAGTTGTCGCCGGAATCGGAACTGGTCTCGCACGACGATACCGAGAAGCAGATCCGCCGGAAAAGCGCGAAGCGATGGTCACCGCGGCCACTGCATGGGCGATTATCGGAGTTCTCGGTGGGCTTCCGTTCCTGTTCATCGCGTGGACGATCCAGGTTGATCCGTTCCCTGTCTGGACGAACACCCCCTCGTCGATTAGTTCGACAACGGCGGTGTTCCTCCACCCGCTGGATGCGGTCTTCGAAAGCACGAGCGGGTTCACCGGGACCGGGCTCACGATGGCAGCGATCGAGGAACAGCTACCCCGCTCGCTTCACTGGTGGCGGTCGTTCATCGAGTGGGTCGGCGGCGTCGGCGTGATCGTCCTGACCGTCGCTATCCTCCGGCGGGGAGGGAGTAGCGGTTCGTACACACTCTACGAGAGTGAGGCCCGCTCGGAGAAGATTCATCCGAGCATCGTGACGACTGTCCAGGAGATCTGGAAGATTTTCGTGGGTCTCACTCTCGGGTCGATTATCTTGTTCCTCCTCGCCGGGATGCCACTGTGGGACGCTATCAACCATGGAATGACCGGAATTTCGACAGGCGGATTCTCCGTCCACGCGGACTCTATAGGGCATTACGACAGCCCGCTGATTGAGTACGCAACGGTCCCGATAATGGTCGCGGGAAGTATCGCGTTCCCCGTCCATTATCTAATGTTCAGAGGCGAGGTGCGGAATCTCTACACCGATCTACAGACACGGTGGGTGTTCATTTGGTTCACAGTTGGTTCGCTCGCACTAACTGCGATTCTTTACGCAAACGGGCAGTATGACACGCTCGAAGAGACCTTCAGGACCGGGCTGTTCCAATTTGTCTCTGCCACTTCAAACACCGGCTTTGGGAGTGTAACCATCGGTGGCGGGACGGAACAGGTGTGGGATGCTGGCGCGACATTATTCGCTTGTCTAGGGATGCTCACCGGTGCGGCAGCCGGGTCGACGGTCAGCGGACTCAAGCTCATCCGCGTGATTACGCTCGTCAAAGGCACGGTTTGGCAGATTCAAGATGTGTTTCAGCCGCAGTCTGCAATTCGTTATCTCCAGATCGGTGAGCGACGACTCAACGAACAGCAGGCAAACAGCGAGTACACTGAAGCAACGGTCGTATTCGTGCTCTGGGTCACATTCCTCGCAATCGGCGTTGCGGTTCTCCTTCGGGTCCTCTCCCCTGCACACCCATTGGAGTATGTTATCTTCGACGTGATGAGCGCGCAAAGTAACGTGGGCCTCGACTCCGGGATCACTGGTCCGGATATGCCCGATACTGCCAAGGCAATGTTAATCATCAATATGTGGGTTGGTCGGCTCGAAATCATTCCAATTGCAGTACTGATTGGATCGATTCTGCAGCGCCTCAACCTCTATCGGTAAAATCAACGAATCCTACAACATATGTGGATATTTCATCCACAACCACTTTCACTGTAACCGTCGGTCTAAATTCTCTAGTTCTTGGGAGTAGTATTCGGAAGGGGAACTCTATAACATCACAAAGGCCCATCAGTATCTAACTTCTGTGCGCCCTGAATGACGAGTCCTCGCCAGGTTAGGCCATGAGCTTCTTTAATTTCCGTCAACTGTTGAAACTCTTCCTCATCCACTTCGATATTGAGGTTTGGCATCACCCAATAATAGTGATTAGATAGTTTTAACTATTATGTAGTCTAAAATACTACTGTGGGCGAGACGGTTACGAAGACGCTTGAAGCGACACTCGCGCCACCCACTGCACACAAAGAGCGACGGCTACAACGGACAACAGCCACGTATCACCGTGCGCTTAGAGCGGCATTCGAAAGCGGAGCAAAGACACAGTCAGAAGTCAATGACATCGTCACCGAATACCGGCTCACATCATACGCAAAGGACGCTCTCAAGTCCAGAGTCCCGCAACTTCGCCAGATACACAATGCCACTGAACTAGACAACGACCATTCCGTTCGGTTCACGAACCGAGGCTGGAAACTCGACCGATCAAAGGATCGCACTCATGAATTTTGTTGGCGAGTGCCGCAAGCCGGGTGGGGTAACAGTTTCTGGATCCCACTGAGGATAAATCCAGCCCAGCGGGAGTTATGGAACGATCTGTACCATGGAAACGTGACGGTTGGCGAATTCCGGTTACAGGAGTGTCGTACTAACTGGATATTACACGTCACTGTAGAATACGACGCTCCAGAAGCGGATCAGAAATCTGATCAAACCCCAGTTGGATTCGATATTGGAGAATCCAAACTCCTGACAGGCTGTGCCTATCAGGATGGAAAGCCGACCCAGCCAATGCTGTTCGATGGTGGACGGGCGCGACAGCTTCGCAAAGAGATGTTCACGACTCTTCGACGGTTAGAATCACGTGAGGCAGATTGGAGAGTCGACGAACGAAGAGACTATTTCCAGAACGCTCTCACCGATATCATTGAGAAAGCGTCTCGACGAGCGGTAGAGTACGCTCAACAGTTCGAAGACCCTATCATCGTTTTGGAAGACCTCACCAACATTCGGGAGTCTATAGACTACGGAAAACGGATGAACCGCCGTTTACATACGTGGGCATTTTCCCGACTTATCGAACGTATCGAAGACAAGGCTCGGGAGGAAGGGATCCCCGTTCGGTTCGTGAATCCGGCATATACATCGCAGATCTGCCATGCCTGCGGACATATCGGCGTAAGACCATCGCAAGCGGAGTTTCACTGTACGAACAGTGCATGCTGGGTAACAGAGTTCCAAGCAGATATCAACGCGAGTGCGAATATCGCCGCTCGCATCGACCCGTGGGGAGAGAGCGTTCCTTGGGAACCGGATCGCGATGACTCACCTCGGGATGGGAGCGCCAGTGACAGCGCCGCAGGACACCGTGAGCCGAGTCCGAAATCCGGACAGATGAAACTCACGGCATATTCGTCCTGAAACCTCACTACAATACTTCCCTTGTAGGGAGTCCCGCCGTCGTAGCGGGAGAGGATGTCACGGCGACTCGGGGACGACCGCGCTCCGGAAGCGGTCGGCGACGGCCTCCGAGTCGCCGTCGCGGACTGACAGCGCGGCGGCCGCCTCCCGGTAGGCCGCGGCGGCCTCGCTCTCGGGCGCGTGCGCGAGGAGCGGGCGGCCCCCACGCCGCGCCGCGCGGACCGTCTCGCTGGCGGGCACCGTCGCGAGCGTCGGCCCGTCGAAGTAGCGCTCGGCCTTCGGCGCGATACGCTCGATGGCGTCCGCGTCCCTGACCTTGTTAAACAGAATCCCCGCTGTCTCCGTCCCGTAGGAGGTGGCGTACTCCTGAACCTTCAGCCCGTCCGAGAGCGCGGGGATAGTGGGTTCGAGCACGACGACGACCCGGTCTGCGAGAACGACCGGGAGGACGGCCGCCCGACTCGACAGCGTGGCCGCCGAGTCGAGCAGGATGACGTCCGTGTCGGCGGCGAGCGTCGCGACCACGTCCCGCAGCCGACTCGGGTCGGCCGCCTCGAAGTCGGCGAGGCTGGTCCCGCAGGGGACGACCGACATGCCGTGGCGCTCGTAGACGGCCTCATCGACCGGCGCGCCCCCCTCGACGAGCACGTCGTGGAGCGTCGTCTCCACCGCGGAGAGGTCGGCGTGAAAGAGCAGGTTCGCCATCCCCATGTCCGCGTCGACGACCGTCACGTCGTACTCCTCGGCCAGTGCCATCCCGAGCGCGAGCGTGCTCGTGGTCTTGCCGGTCCCCCCTTTCCCGCTGGCGACCGCGAACGCCTCGACCATTACGTCGCGGTGGTTCCCCCTCCCGTAAAAACGTTCGCGTCATCGACAGGACGCCGGATGCCGACGCCTGCCGGGCCGGATCTGTCGCGGCGACGGCGACGATTTCGTCTGGCTACGCCGGGGCGACCGATTGATCGCGGGTGTGACGATCCGGGTCAACAGCACGGTCTTCCGTGGCCGTGCCGAAGCTTCACATCCATGTTCCCTTGCGGGCGGTTCCTGGAGAAACGTGGTGAGAAAACCAATGCAATCGAAAACATCGGCCGTAACGACCGACGCCTTGCTCGAAGCCGTGGCCGACCCGCGGCGTCGTGAGCTCCTGGAACACCTGCACGAAAAAGACGTCGACGCGATCGGCGTCGACCAGTTAGCGGACGAGTTGTGCGCGCGACCGGACTGCGCGACGGCGTTCTCCTCGGACCGTGAGAGAGTGAGCGTCCAGCTCCAGCACGTCCACCTGCCGAAGCTGGCTGACACTGGCGTCCTCGCGTTCGACGCCCGGACCGGCACCGTTCGGTACTGCCGCGACGAGCGCGTCGAGAAGCTGCTCGCGTTCGTCGTCGCGGAACTCGAATAGAAGTGGTGGAGCGGCCGCAGCCGTCGGCGCAACCCCCGGCCGCGTTCAGCTCCCGTCGGAGACTGCTCGGACGAGGATCTCGCCGGTCGCCTCGACACAGACGTCGACGCCCGCGTAGGCGAACGACAGCGCGACGGACGATCCCGCGTCGCCCAGGATCGCGTTCAACGCGTCGCCGTCGACGGTGTGCGCCAGTGGGGGAAGCAGCGACGGTTCGGTGTCGGTCATCGCCGCGACGGCCTCGACGATCGCCACGCTCGGTTCGATACTCCGCTCCGCGTCGTGTCGGACGGTCCACTTCCCGTCCGAGTGCTGATTTACATCGGTCATAAGTCCGACGCCGTCGACACGGTCCGCGAGATCCGTCCCCGCAGGGGTGGCCGACAGGATCGTTCGGATACGCTGATCGAAGTGCCCGCGACGTATAGAGATTGTGTGAGGGGGCGAGTAACAACGTCGATTTGCCGTCTGCCGGGCGGTCCGATCGGTGGGGGATTCGAGCTGAGAGTCCGCCGAGAGGACCTTACTCGCGGTTCCCGTCGAGCTGCCACGTGAAGATCGCACGCAGGACGACGACGAGGCTGTTCCGCTCCCCCGACCCCCAGATAGCCGTCTCGTCGCGGCGATCCGGCGGGTCGTCACCGTTCTCGACGAGGACGCTCACGAGCGTCCGCTCCTGGTCGACCATGAGGAGTCGGCCCGCGGGCGTGTCCGACCAGGCCCAGATGGACTCGAAGAGGTCGGCGTCGGGCAGGCGCTCGCGGAGGGTCTCCGCGACCGAGTCGGAGAGACCGGCGAGTTTGATGGACACACCGCGTTCGCTCGCGGCGGCCAGCCGGCCGACCAGTTCGTCGGTGAGCAGGTCCCCGACGGCCATGAGGACGACCTCCCCCTCGGCGTCGTCGACGAATTCGACGACCCGCTCGGTGACCGTCTCCCGACCGGTGACCGTCCAGACGCCGCGTTGCTTGTCCGCCCGCGACGGGGGTTCGAGGGCGTCGAGCGCGTCCGTCAGCCGCGCGACGCGGTGGCGGTAGTAGCGCTCGAAGTGCCGGCCGCTCGTCTCCCCGGAGACCGGCCAGAACCGCTTGGGCGTCGACTGGCGCTCGTCGACCAGCCCGCGCTCCTGTAGCTCCCCGACGGCGTCGTACACCCGCGTTCGTGGCACCTCGGAGACCTCGCTCACCTCCTGTGCCGTGCCGCCCCCGAGGCTCACCAGCGCCACGAACGTCCGCGCGGCGTAGGTACTCAAACCGAGTTCCCGTAACTGTTCGACTGCCACCGATCGAGCCGACTCCGAGGCGTCCTGAGACATTGAATCCTACTCGTCGCCGCGAATCCTACCCGAGGGGGTAGGGAGACACGCGGTGACAGCGTGGTTGGGACCCTACTGGAACCGCGTGCCATCAGGGGATAAGGAACACTGGCATATATTCGTGTTGTGATAATGTGAGTGAAGCCATCGGCCGACACCGATCGACCGGGACCGACGAGAGCGGGCGAGAACGTAGGTCGAGCGCGAAGGCCGAACGGCCTCGACGCCTCTCTCGGCAGATTTCGGGCAATGCTCCGGATCGGGCCGCGGAGCGGGCCGATCCCTTCGTGAGTTCTCAAGGGGAAGGCGTATTCACGTGGGACAGTTACACCTACGTCAGTGACCGGGAGACCGGAACCTGAGGTTGGGACCCTATGGACGATATTTCGAACACAGAACAGGCGATAGAATTGTTACAGGGCCTCGGACTGAAAGAGTACGAGGCGAAGGCGTTCGTCGCGCTCACGCGGCTCCCGCAGGCGACGGCCAAGGAGATCAGCGACATCTCGGAAGTGCCACGAACGCGCGTGTACGACGCGGTCCGGGTGCTCGAATCGAAGGGGCTGGTCGAGATCCAGCACGCGAACCCCCAGCAGTTCCGCGCGGTCGGGATCGACGAGGCCGCCGAGACGCTGCGCGTCGAGTACGAGGCCAAGACGGACACGCTCCGGGATCGTCTCAAGGAAATCGAACCCGCTCCCGGAGAGACGGGGGCGGAGTCGACCCACGAAGTGTGGGCGCTGACCGGACGAACGGCGATCGGCAACCGGACGAAACAGCTCCTCGGGGAGGCCGACGACGAGGTCGTGCTGATCCTCGGTAGCGAGGCCGTGGCCACCGAGTCGCTGCTGGAGGCGCTCGCGGAGGCCGGGCGACGCGGTGCCACGCTCATCGTCGGGACGGTGTCCGAGCCGCTCCGCGACCGGGTCGAGAGCACCGTCCCGGAAGCCGAGGTGTTCGTCTCCGGGCTGGAGTGGCTCCACGGCTCGATCCCCAACGACGACACGGAGATCACCCGCATCCTGCTGGTCGATCGGTCGACCATCCTGGTGAGCACGGCCCACGACGACGACACGTCGAACGGCGGCGAACAGGCCGTCTTCGGGCGCGGGTTCGACAACGGCCTCGTCACCATCGTCCGTCGACTGATGGCCACCGGCTTGCTCCCCGTCGAGGACCCCGGTATCAGCTGACTTTGCGACCGGCCTCGGTCCGTCCCTCCTCCGACGGCGCGTTCGCTCGCCAGCGGATTCACCGAGGAGCGACCGCTCAGTCGCCGGCCGGCGCGGCGTCGGGGGCGACCGTCGGACGGAGCCGGTAGAGCCGCTCGGCCAGCGCGACCGAGCCGAGCGCGAGCGCGACGAAGACGAGGAAGCCGGTCGCGTAGCCGGATGGACCGAACACGTCCACGAAGACGCCGAGCACCGGCGGGATCACGAAGCCGCCGAACGCGCCGAGTCCACCGACGAGTCCGGAAGCGCCACCGACGGCCTCCGGGACGTACGCGGGGACGAGCTGGAACACCGCCGCGTTGGCGACGCCGACGCCCGCGGCGAGCAGGAGCGTCGACGCTAACGCGGCGGTGTACCCGCGAGTCCCGACGAGCGCGACGGCGGCCGCGCCGACGGCGACGAAGCTCGCGACGGCCGTGATCTCGCCGCCGACGCGGTCGCTCAGGTAGCCACCGGGAACCCGGATCAGCGCCGCGGGGAGCGTGAACGCGACGGCCGTCAGCGCTCCGGCCGACTGCACGCCAACGTCGTGGACCGCCGCCCAGTAGGAGGGCAGCCACACCGTCAGCGCGAGGAAGCCGCCGAACGAGGTGAAAAAGAGGGCGACCAGCGCCCAGGTCCGCGGGATGGCCGCAGCGTCGCGGATCGACGCGAAGGCGTCGCCGCCCGGGAACAGTTCCTGGCCGTAGTCGGCAGCGCGCTCCCGCGCCTCCCCGGCGTCGAGCCCGCGCTCGCGCAACTGGAACGACGGCGGATCGACCGCGACCACCGCGTACGCGACGGTCCCGACGCCGAGGAAGGCGAACCACGCGAGGTAGGCGTTCGTGAGCCCGAGCGCCGCCAGCGCCATCGGGAGCACGAGCGTGAACAGCCCCGGCGAGCTGTTCCCCAGCCCGGCGTACACCGCCAGCACCGTCCCCTGGTTCGCCTTCGGGTACCAGTAGGAGGTCTGGGTCGTCCCGACCGAGAACACCGCGATACCGCAGCCGCTCAGCGCCCCGAACAGGAAGATCAGCGGGTAGAGCTCCATCGTCAACCCCTCCGGGTACGCGGTCAGAAGCACCCCGGACAGCCCCGCCATCCCGAGGATCGACAGCCCCAGGAGCACCAGAAACGGTTTCTTCGCGCCCACGTCGTCGACCCACGCGCCGAAGGGGATCCGCAGGAGCGACCCGGTCAGTTGCGGCGCGCCGACGAGCAGCCCGAGCGCCAGCCCCGACAGCCCCATCGCCGACTCGAACTCGTTGGCGACCGGCCCGTACAGCACGACCCCGGCGAACCCGACGAAAAACCCCAGGGTCGCCGACGCCAGCCCCCGCCGCGGACTGCCGCGTATCCGACTCTCGCTCATACGAGTCGAGAGTGTACGCTCGTACTCATCAGGCCACCTATGTTCGCAATATATGCGCCGCAGACAGCCAGAATACAGCATATGAACACAAAATAGCCGAGTGAATACCCGATCGTTTCGACCTCTTCTCTCCAGTAGTCGCTTCAGCGTCCACGACACCACAAGCACGGGTCCGCGGACCGGCGACGCCGGTCAGCGAGCCGTTCCGTTCCGGCAGTGGTCGAGGTCACGACAGAGCCAGTCAGTGACCGCCGTCGCGAGTCTGCGGTGGGCCTCGGCGGTCGCGATCCGTGCCGGCTGTCCACCGCGCTGGCCGGTGTACCAGCCCGCCTGCGAGTGGTTCATCCCGTCGATGCGACTGACGGTGTGGTCCGCCGGCAGGTTCTCGCGGTTGGCCGCGAACTGGTCGCGGTCGAGCACGGCGTCTCGCGTGCCGAGGACGGCCAGCGTCGGCGTCTCCTCGACCGGCCGGTCGCAGTACGAGCCGACCAGAAGGAGGCCGTCGGCCGCGTCGCCGTTCGCGGCGGCGTACCGGCAGGCCATCGCCCCGCCCAGCGAGTGACCGCCGACGACCCACCGGTCGACCTGCGGTTCGCCCCCGACGACGGCGTCGGCTCGCCCCTGAGAGAAGACCGCGAGGTTCGCGCGCATCTTCGGGACGACGACGGTCACGTTCGCCCGCTCTGCGACCTGGGCCGCTGTCGGGAGATACGCGTCCGGTGCGACCCGTCCGCCCGGGTAGAAGACGAGTCCGAGCCGTTCGCGGCCGGGGTCAGCGTCGGACACCACGTACCCGCCGTAGGCCTCGCGCACGTCGACGGCCTCGTTCGCGCGGACGGACTCCTGCACGTCGGCCGGTGCGTGGTGAGCGAAGACGCCGAAGTAGGCGTAGAACCCCACACCCGCGAGGAGGGCGAGGACGGCGACGACCGCGACGAGCCGGATCGCGATCCGCCGGAGCGACCGTCGACCGAGCCACTCTTTTACAGCGTCCCGAGAAGGGGCGTTCACACCGAGAGTCACGCTCGGTCACAGTATCAGTCTACTCCTCGCGGACCGAGAACGCCGGGTAGAGCGTCCCGCGTGAGCGCGAGCGCCGCGACGGTCCGCCAGAGTGCACGGGCTCGTCCCTCCGAAGCGGTCCAGAACGGGACTGCGAGCCGTGCGAGCGTCCGCTCGCTTCGGGTCGTCGTCATCGCCGCTGGACCGACGACCGTGACCCATCGATACCGGCGACCAGCGCTTCAGTTCGCGAAATCCCCGGTCGCGGCTACTGAACTGAGGCGTCGGTGTCGAGTTCGTCGAGGCCGAGATCAACCAGCGCGCCCGTTCCGAGACCGGCCACGAGTGCGGCCGCGCGGTCGTACGGTGAGTCCGCGGCGGTGTCCGTCGCCGGCCGCTCGACATCGGCGCTGGCGAACACGGCGTTGACGAACGCCTCGCGTGCGGTCTCGTTCTCGAACAGCCCGTGGAGATACGTCCCGGCCACGCGGTCGGTGGCGACGCCGGCCTCGGCGTCCGGAAAGAGCTTCCCGACGCCCGGGCCGGGACCGGACTCCCCGACTACCCGCGTCTCGCCCATGTGGATCTCGTACCCCGACACCGCACCCGTCGCACCCGCGAGCGGTCCGATGCCGTCGATCCGACGCGTCGCCTGCTCGACTCGTTTGTCCGACGAGAAGCGCGTCTCGACCGGTAACAGCCCGATACCTTCGAGGGAATCGATGTCGCCGGTGCTCTCGACGCCGGCGTTCGTGATCCGCTCGCCGAGCATCTGGAAACCGCCGCAGAGGCCGACGACCGGGCCGTCGAACGCCCGCAGTCGCTCGTCGAAGCCCGCCGCTCGGAGCGCCCGCAGGTCGTCCACGGTGTTTTTCGTCCCCGGGACGACGACCGCGTCTGCGCCGCGACCGGTGCCCACGCCGACCGCCTCCGGGTCGACGAGGTCGGCGTCGAGCGGGAGGTAGACGATGCGGACGCCCGGTTCGCCCACGAGCGGTTCCAGATCGGTGAAGTTCGAGATGCGCGGCAGCCGCGGGACGGCGACGGTCACCGCTCCCTCGGACGGAACGCCGTCGTCGGCGCCGCGGACCGCGCGCTCGCCTTCCGCGGGGAGGGCGACGCTGTCCTCGGCGGGGAGCCCGGGATCGTCGTGGGGGAGCACGCCCAGAATCGGGACGCCGGTCCGCGCTTCGACCTCCGCGACGGCCGGGTCGAGCAGCGACTCGTCACCCCGGAACTTCGTGAGGACGGCGCCCGCGACCCGCTCGCGAACGTCGTCGGGCAGGAGTTCCACGGTGCCGACCAGACTGGCGAACGCGCCCCCGCGCTCGATGTCGACCGCCAGCAGGACGGCCGCGTCGGCGAACCGCGCCGTCTCGATGTTGGCGAGGTCGCGCTCGCGGAGGTTCGGCTCGGCGATCGATCCCGCGCCTTCCGCGACGATCACGTCGTGCTCCGCGGCGAGTCGGTCGTGGGCGCGCCGAGCCGTCTCGCGGGCGCGCTCCCAGTGCTCGTCGTAGTACTCGCCGGCGCCGTAGTGGGCAACGGCCTCGCCGTCGAGAACGAGTTGTGACTCGGCATCGCCCCGTGGCTTGAGCAGGACGGGGTTGTGGTCGGTCGTCGGTGGCACGCGCGCGGCGCGCGCCTGAACGTATTGCGAGACGCCGATCTCGCCGAAGGCCGAGACGCCGGTGTCTGCAACCTCCGTCCCGTTGTTGCCCACGACGGCATCTGCCTTCGGCACCGCGCGGGCGTTGTTGCTCATGTTCTGGGCCTTGAACGGCGCCACGTCGACGCCGCGGTCGGCCAGCAGGCGGCAGAGCCCCGCGGCGACGGTGCTCTTGCCGACGTGGCTGGCCGTTCCCGCGACGAGGATCGTCTGTGTCATCGCGTGCTCGATCCGACCCTCCGGGGCGAGCGTTTAAATAGGAGCGTGGGACCAGCACGCCCCGTCGCCGGTCGGTCCCGTCGGACACCCCCGGCGGGTGCGCTCGCGGTCCCCGCGACCGGCGCTATCGAGCGCCCGATTCGGTCGAGCGCCCGACCGGCGACATTGGAGTAATTCGGTCGAGCGCCCGACCGGCGACATTGGAGTAATTCGGTCGACCCCCCATCCTCTTTGTCCGCACCGCCCACCACTGGGTATGACAGACGACGCCGGCGATGGCGACGATCGGTCGGTCGAGTCTCACTACGACGTCCTGGCCGACGACTGGAGCGAGTACGCGGGGGTTCCGTGGCGGGAGCAGGTGCTCTGGCCGACGCTCGAAGCGCTGCTGCCTGACCTCGACAGCCAGCGCGTCCTCGACGCGGGCTGTGGCGACGGGCACTACGCGGCGCGACTCGCCGACCGCGGTGCAGACGTGGTCGGCGTCGACGCGAGCGAGGGCATGGTCGATGTCGCGCGCGAGCGCTACGGTGACTGCGCCGAGTTCCGTCGCGGCGACCTCGCGGAGGGCCTCGACTTCCTCGACACCGACAGCGTCGACCTCGTGTGCTGCCAGCACGTCCTCTCGCACGTCCCCGACCTCGAACCGGTCGCAGCGGAGTTCGCCCGCCTGCTCCGCTCCGGCGGTTCGGTCGTCCTGTCGACACACCACCCGTTCCACGAGTACCTCGTGGTTCGCGACGAGACGTACCCCGACACGCGGGCTATCGACGACCTCGACGCCCGCCCGGCCGTCCGCGCCGACTCCCAGCCGTCCACCTACCGCGAGACCGAGCGTTACGAACTCTACTGGAGCGGCAGCGTACCGGCGGACCCGCCCGATGGCAACGGCGAGGACGGGGAGGAAGCGCCCGCGACCTTCTACCGGCGACCGCTCGACGCACTCACCGGCCCGCTGTTCGACGCGGGCTTCGCGCTCCGGGACCTGCGGGAACCCGACCTCACCGAGCGACTGGACGACGACCTGGTCGACGGGGATTCGGCGCTGGCTCGTCGGCCGCCGCGGTCGCTCTGTCTGCGCGCAGAGCTGCTTGGTGGAGGGAACAGTTTCCAACAGCCACGAAGTTAGCTACGGCCACAGCACGAGTCGAATCCTCTCGGTGCGCTCACAGCCAACCCGACAGATGTGACGAGCCGTGAGTTTCGTCCGGAGAAAGGCATTTGTTTTCCTGCATACAACCGTATGCACATGTCGAAGAGCATCCGCCTCTCCGAGGAGGCCTACGAGCGCCTTGCCGCCCACAAACGCGAGGACGAGACCTTTTCGGAGGTCGTCCTTCGGCTGTCGGGCGAGCGGTCGCTGCTGGAACTCGCAGGTATCTTGAACGACGAGGAGGCCGACGCACTACGGGATGCTGTCGACGAGCGCCGCGAGCAACGCTCGAGTGACCTCGAAACGACCGCAGACCGGATGGGGGGTTCGTGACGTGTTGCTCGACACGGCCTTTCTTATCGACCTCATGGATGGCGACGAGGACGCTGTCGAGAAGGCCCGCGAACTGGAACGTGATCTGGTCCAACAGCGCCTTTCGTCGATGACGCTCTTCGAACTGTACTACGGCATCGCCCGGGCGACCGATTCCACGACCGAACGCGAAAAGGTCGAACAGGTCCTCGAATCGAAACCGATCCACCCCGCTGATACCGCCGTGATGCGGAAGGCTGGCCGACTCGCGGGCGAGCTACAGAACGACGGGACGCCCGTCGGAGACGGCGACGTGATCATCGGTGCGACTGGCGAAGTCCTCGAAGAGCCCGTCCTCACCCGGAACGTCGAGGACTACGAGCGCCTCGGTGTCGAGATCGAATCCTACTGAACCACTTCGTGCAGCCGGTTCAAACGGGTCCCGACCAGAACTGGTATCCCGAACCATCAGATGCACGCGCCGATTTCGATACGCGACGATCTATTGGACAGAACACGAACCCCTGTTCCCTACCAACTAAGAGTTAGACGATCGAAACGTCGGCAATGGTTCCCGACGACCGTCTCGACGGCCCCGCCATCGAGACGACCGATCTCACGAAGCGCTTCGGCGACGTGCTCGCCGTCGACGGGCTGGACCTGTCGGTCCCTCGGGGAGACGTGTACGGCTTCCTCGGGCCGAACGGCTCCGGGAAGACGACGACCATGCGCATGCTGACGACGCTGACGCGACCGACCAGCGGCTCGGCGAGAGTGATGGGCGTCGACGTGACCGACCGGCGCGAGTTGATCTCGGTCGTGGGTTACCTCCCCGAGGAGCCCCCGCTGTTCGACGAGCTGACCGCTCGCGAGCAACTGCGCCACGTCGCCGCGCTGCACGACCTGCCGCGCGACCGCTCGCGCGAACGCATCGAGCGCTACCTCGACCGCTTCTCGCTCGCCGGCGAGGCCGACCGCCGGCTCGAAGGCTTCTCGACAGGGATGCGCAAGAAGGTGGGCCTGATCGCGACCGTGCTCCACGACCCACCCGTCCTGTTCCTCGACGAGCCGACGAGCGGGCTCGACCCGCGCGCCGCTCGCACGGTCAAGGACCTCATCGCCGAGCTCTCGGGGGGCGAGACGACGGTCTTCCTCTCGACGCACATCCTCCCGGTCGTCGACGAGCTGGCCGACACCGTCGGCGTGCTCCACCGCGGCGACCTCGTCGCCGAGGGGCCGCCCGACCGGCTCAAACAGCGCGCCGAGCGCGGCGAGGCCGGTTCGCTGGAGGACGTCTTCCTCGAAGTGACGACCGACCACGCCGACGAAGCGAGCGCGACGGCGGTGGAGCCGAGCGGCGCGGGCACGGGCGACGTGGAGGGAAGCGACGCGAGCGAGGCGGACGCACAGCGATGAACCTCGGACACAGCCTCCGCCTCACCCGGATCGACGTGCGGCGGATGGTCCGCAAGCGCACCGCGCCCGACAACCGGTTGTCCTCGGTCGTCTCCGTGGGGCTGTACGCCCTGCTGACGCTCGGGCTGACCGCGGGCGGCGTCTGGGGCGGTCGCGCTCTCGGCCGCGCGCTCGTGACCGGATCGATCGAGTTCATCCCGACGGCGACCGCGACGGCCGCGCGGGGGTTCGTCGGCGTCGTCTGGGTCCTGCTCGCCGTCGTCTTCGCCATCCGCGCGGTCGGCCAGCGCGGGACTCTGACCAACGCCGAGGGCGTCCTGACGGTCGTCCCCACGGCCGAGGCGTACCTCGGGCTGGTCGCCAGCGAGTCCGTCTACCTGCTCCTCTGGACGCTGCTCCCCGCGACCGGCGCCGGCGTGGGCCTGGCGCTCGGCGGGGAGACGCTCTGGCCCGCGGTGGGCGTCCCGCTCGCTGTCGCGCTCGCCGGCGGGACGGCGGTCACGGTTGCCTTCGCCCTCGGACTCGCCGCTCGACACGTCATCACCCGGTTCCCCTTCGTCGCCCGGCACAAGACCGGCCTGATCGCGCTGGCGTTCCTCGTCTACATGGCCGCGATCGTCTCCGGGTCGTTCAACCAGCTCGTCGGCGCGCTGTTCGAACCGATGGCCGCCTCCCCCGTGGGCTGGTACGCCGATCTCGCGCTCTCCGGGCTCCCCGGCGTCGCCTTCGAGTCGACCAACGCCATCGCCGTCGCCGGCGGCTCCGTCGTCCTCGCTGCCGTCGCCGTCGCCGCCGGGACCTGGGTCGCCGGCCGTCACTGGTTCGCCGACCCCGCCCTCGCCGGCGAGAAGGATGACGAACCACCGGCGGCCGAAGGCCCGACGAGCGCCGACCCGATCGCGGCGACCTCCGACGACAGGCTCGCCCGCTGGCTCGAAGCCGTCGTCGACCGGCCGACCGCAGCGCTGATCACCCTCGCGTGGCGCCGCGCCGCTCGCGCGCCGCTGAAGCTCATGTACGCCGCTTACCCCCTGTTCTTCGGGACCGGCGCGTTCGTCGAGATCATCCAGACGGGGCAGATTCCGGTCTACCTCCCCTATGGGCTGCTCGTGTTCGTCGCCTGGGCCGGCGGCGTCGTCTTCACGCTCAACCCGCTGGGCGACCAGGGGTCGGTGCTCGCGACGACGCTGCTGAGCGAGGTGACCGGCCACCGCTTCGTCGGCGCGCACGTCCTCGCGGGCTTGCTCGTCGTCGTCCCGTTCGGAACAGCGCTCGTCGCGATCACGGCCGCCCTGAGTCCGCTCGACGCCCGGTCGGCCGCCATCCTCACCGGCCTCGCGCCGGTCTCGATGATCGTCGCCGCGGCCCTCTCGGTCGGCATCGGGATGGCCTTCCCCCGCTTCGAGGCCACGAACGTCACCCGCTCGATGGAGGCCGTCGTCCCCAGCCCGTGGGCGTTCCTCCTCTTCAGCGTCCACGTCGTCCTGACGACCCTGTCGGCGCTGTTCGTCGGCCTGGAGTTCGCCCGCTCGGTCGGCGCGGACCTGCTCTCGATCGTGCTCCCGTTCGGTCTCTCGGTGTCCGCCGGGACCCTCTACGCGATCAGCGCCGTCGCGCTCGTCGTCCTGTTGCTCCTCCCCGCGCTCTCCTATCGCTACGCCGTCCGCTCGTTCGACGGGTACACGATCGCGTGAGAACGGGGCGCCCGGCCGTTGCGCGCGGAGCTATCATGGTCCCCGGGTGCGTCTGTGAATCCATGGTAAACGGAGCGGAAGCGGCGACCTTCGAGGCGGTCGACGAACTCGACACGGAGGGGTCGACAGTGCTGGTCGGACTGCCCGGTCTCGGACTGGCCGGCGTCATCGCGGTCGGACACGTCACCGACGAGCGCGGTCTGTCCCACCGCGGCCACTTCGCCTCCGAGAAGTTCCCCCACGTCGCGACCTACGCCGAGGGACGGGTCCGCGACTCCGTCCGGGTGTACGCCGACGGGGACCTGACGGCGCTCCAGGCGGACCTGGTGTTCCCGCCGCGCTCGCGGGGTCCGCTCGCGGAGGGCGTCGTCGAACACCTCACCGACGGCTGCGAACAGGTCGTCGTGCCCGTCGGCGCGCCGGCCGAGTGGGTCGACGAGCACGGCGAGGTCACCGCGGTCAGCACGACCGACGGGCTCGAACGGACGCTCCGCGAGGCGGGCGTCCCGCCGGCGCCGGGCGTCGGGGCCATCGGCGGGCCGGCGGGAGCGGTCGTCGACGCCTGTGCTCGCGAGGGGGTTCCCACGGTCGCGCTAGTGGTCGGCGTCGAACCGTACCGTCCCGATCCCGCGGCGGCGAGCTCGCTCCTCAGCGAGGGGCTGGCGCCGCTCGTCACCGACGAATTCGACACGCGCACCCTCGACGCGAGCGAGGAGGCGCTGGTCGCCGAAATGACGGAGATGGCGCGACAGATGCAGCGTATCGAGGCCCAGGAGGGCTTCGAGCGACCGCCGCCCGAGGACGACGAGCCGAGCATGTTCCAGTAGCCCCGCCTCAGAACTCGGTTCCCTTCCGTGCGCTGTGACCCGATTCGATGGGGTGAGCCTCCTTGCCGACCTCGGTCACCAGGTCGGCGAGTTCGGTCACGAATTCGGGTCGTTCGTGGCCGCCGGTCAGGACGAGTTCCAGGTCGTCGGGCTTCGACTCGACCAGTTCGCGCACCTCGTCGGGATCGACCAGACCGCGATTGCCGGCGTAGCCGATCTCGTCGAGGATCAGCATGTGGACGCCCTCGTCGGCGGGCGCGTCGGCGTCGAAGGGGGTCGAGAGGTCGGCCTCGCCGGCCGCCTCGACCAGTTCGCGAGCGCGTTCGAGGCCGCCCTTCGCGCGGGCGGCGTGCTCGTCGTCGTCGGTGCCGTCGTGGAAGCGGTGCCAGCCGTAGTGGCCGCTGTTCTCGTAGGAGAAGCCCGGCAGGGCGTGGATGGCGTTGTACTCGCCGCGGACGTCTTCCACAGTACTCGTGCCGCCCTTCATGAACTGGAGCATGTGGACGCGGTAGCCGTGGCCGGCGGCGCGCAAGCCCATGCCCATCGCGGCGGTCGTCTTGCCCTTGCCGTCGCCCCACCAGACCTGCACGAGGCCGAACTCCTCGGGTGCGGCCGGTTCGATCGCCTGCGGTTCGAGCGGGTCGTCGCCGGCCTGGCCTGCGTCGTCGACGTCGTCTGCTGTCATACGCGGACCGACGACCCCCGGGCCCGTAGCCGCTTCGACACGTCGGCAGGGCTCGCCGCAGACGGTCTACGGTCTGTCACCCGTCCACTCGCGAGACCGTCGCCTCGCCCCGGGAGACGACGCCGTAGTCGGCGGCCGACACGGACTCGGGGATTTCGTCCCCGCTGTCGCCGCTCTCGTCGACCCCGCCTTCGCCGCCGTACCGCGCCGCGAGACTCGCGCGGACGGCGTCGCGGACGCAGACCCGCGCCGCCCGCCCAACTGGCGTCGCGCTCCCGGCGAACGCCGCCGTCTCGCCCGTGGAGTCGCTCCCGACGACCACCGCGTCCGACGTCGTCCCGGTGAACCCCGTCTCGGCTAGCATGGTCGCCGTCTTCGCCTCGACGGCGGTCGAAAGTAGCGTCGCGAGCGCGCCGTCGGCCAGCGCCCGCGTCGTCCCGACGACGAGGTTCACCGTCCCCGTCCGCGGCGGGCCGTCGCCGCGGTCGCCGTCGGCCGCGCGCCGCTCTGTGACCTCGCCACCCATCGGAAGCACCGCGGGATTGGACACGCCCGTCGTCGCGACCACCTCGACGCCGTCCAGCCGCGCACGGCGAGCGTGCCGTTGCTCGACGCCGGTCAGCATCGCCGGTCCGGCCGCCTCGAACCCCGCGCGCTCCCGTCGCTCGGCGACGTACTCGGCCAGGTCCGTCCGGTCGAACCCCTCGGGGACGGTAACGTTGTACGCGGCGTCGGCCGTCTCGTATCCCCCCGAAAAACCCGTCGCGAGCCAGCGCATGCCCGGCCGGCGAGCGCACAGCACGCCCGCCGAAATCTCACTCTCGAACATCCAGCGCCTCCAGCAGTCGGTCGTGCTCCTCGGGGCGCCTGACGGCGACGCGGACGTGTGAGTCCAGCCCGCGGAACGAGCGCGCGTCCCGGAGCGCGATGCCCGCCTCGCGCGCCGTCGCCAGCGTCTCGTCGACCCGCGCCGCCGACCCGCAGTCGAGCAAGAGGAAGGGGGCGGTCGAGCGCTCCAGCGGCGGCCGAGGGGAGTACACCTCGAATCGCTCGTCCGCGTCGAAGACAGCGCGCAGTCGCTCGCGTTCGCTCGCCACCCGCTCGCGCGTCGCCGCGACGAACTCGTCGCGGGCGAGACAGTGCGTTCCCACCGCAGCGGCGGGCCAACCCACCCCCCACGTGAGCGACGCCGTCTCGACCCGGTCGCGCAGGTCGCCCGTCGCGACGGCGAAGCCCGCGCGCAGCCCGGGCAGCCCGAACAGTTTCGTCAGCGAGCGCGCGACGACGACGCCGTCCGTGCCCGCCAGCGAGCGGCGGTCGGTGAAACCCAGGAACGCCTCGTCGACGAGCAGCGGCGTGCCCGCCGCGCGACAGCGCTCGGCGTACCCCCGCAACGCGTCCTCCTCGTAGGCGTCGCCCGTCGGGTTGTTCGGGTTGCAGACGACCGCGAGCGCGAACTCGCCGGGGTCGCGGTCGAGGAGCGCGTCGTGGGCGACCGCTACCGGCTCGCCGCCCTGAAGTTCGATCTCACGGGCGTACTCCCCGAAGCTCGGCGCGGGCACGAGGACCCGGTCTCCCGGGTCGACGGTGACCGCGACGGTCAGTCGGATCGCCGCGAGGCCACCCGCGGTCGGGACCACGTCGTCGGCGTCGCAGTCGACGTACTCGGCCGCGGCCGCGCGGTACTCGGGGTAGTCCTCGGGCGGGTAGGTACGCGACTCGTCGAAGGCCGCGGCGTAGGCCTCGCGGGCGCCCGCAGGTACCTCGGGGTTGACGTTCGCGCTGAAATCGAGCACGTCGGGGTCGTCGCTACTCCCGTGGGTGACCTCCCGCCCGGCGAGCCGCGCGACGGCCTCGCTGTCCATGTCACTCCGGTGGACCAGCGGCGACAAGAAGGTCCCGTTCGGGATCCGCTGGCGGGAACGGTCGCCCGCACAGCCGCTCGCGGGCGTCGCGAGCGGCGTCTCGGCCGCCCAGCCGACGCGCCGCTACTCCCAGGTGTAGCCGAACGCCTCGGAGCTGCGGTCGATGTAGCGGTTCTCCAGCACCTCGCTGGTCGTCCGACCGAGTTCGTCCATCGCCTCGTCGATATCTGCGCGGTCGGCCCGGTTGAGGCGCTCGTCCCAGGGCTCGGGGAGGTCGTCGGAAAGCGACGGCGCGAGATACCCCACGTCGCCCGCCGTCTCGTTCCAGTAGAAGTCCAGCGCGGCGACCAGTCCCAACTCGTGGGCGGCTTCAAATTGCTCGTCGGAGAGGTAGGCGTTGTCGGCCCACTCGAGGAAGGCGTCCTCCCAGGCGCCGTCTTCGAGGAACTCCGCGAGCGCCTCGCGGCGCCCCTCCTCGCCGGTCCTCGTCTCCGGTTCCTCGACCGCGTCGTAGTCGCCCGGGTCCTCCGCGGCGTCGAGTCTCGGCGGGTCGGGTACCTCGGGGTCGAATGCCATACCACACCTTGGTCGGTCAGCGCATTGAGGGTTTCCCACGGCCCCACGCCCGTCAGCGGTCGCCAGGCGACAAAGCACTTACCGGGCCCGGGAGTGGCGGCCGCCATGCCCTCCAGACGGTCGGTACTCGCGAGCGTCTCGCTCGGACTCGCCGGTGGACTCGGGGGCTGTCCAACACTGTCGGACACGGACGACGAGTCGGAGAGAAGCCCGACGGACCGAACATCGAGCCCGCCCCCCTCGGCAGTCGAGCCGACCGCGACGGTCACCGACAGCGAGCCACCGGCTACCGAAGAATCCCTCGGGAACCTGCCGGAAGAGTGCGTGACAGACGAGTTCACCGGCTTCACCGGAACCACGCCTGTGCCGGTCCCGGAACGTCCGGGCGACCCGACGCCGGACGCCGCGGTCGCGTACGCCCGGGAGTACGAGCGCTACTACCTCGCGTACCGTGCGATGGACGATCTCGGTCCGCAGACGCCCGACGGCCGAACCGGGCTCCCCGCGCACGACTTCCCCGGCGTCCGACTGGACGAGTCGACCGCCGAAGTACTCCGGAGCGGCGACGACCGCGTCGTCGTCAGACTGGCGTACGACCGCGTCTTCGAGGGGGAGTCCCGCGGCGAGTTCACGGTCGTGTACGCCGTCTCGGCCGATCGCACCGTCCGGGCAGCGACCGATGGACGCGTCGCACCGGGTCCGGACCCGCTCGACGACGGCTACGTACAGCGGTGTTGACCCGCGAGCTACTGCAACAGTCGCTCGGCCACCGCGGCGTCCTCGCGGCGATTGACGTTTACCGCGAGTCTCGCGTCGTCGCGGACGACCGTCTCGTCGGCGCCGTCGCCGACGACGTTGACCCCTGTCGGTGCGACTTCCTCGCCCTCGTGGACGAACTGCGCGTCGGCGCTCACGCCGATGGCGCTCTTGAGGAACGTCGGCACCGCGACGGTCACCGACCCACCCTCGTGGGCGTCGAGGACGCTATCGACCACGTCGGCGTCGAGCAGCGGGAGGTCCGCGGCGACCGTCAGCACCGGCTCGTCGATCCGGTCGTCCGCGAGCGCTTCCTGCAGGTCGGCGACGTAGCCCTCGCCGGCCGTCTCGACGGTCGGACAGTCGACGTGAGCGGCCGTCTCCGGTGCGTGCGGGGACACGACGGCGTAGACCTCGTCGATCTGACTCGCTTCGAGCGCCGCGATCACCCGGTCGACCATCGGCTCGCCGTCGACCCGGAACAGGGGCTTCTCGACGTCGGCGTCGAGCCGCGTGCCCTGCCCGCCGCACATCACCAGGGCGTCCACTGGGTCACCTCCCCGAGTCCGATCGGCGCGTCGACGCCCGCGTGCCAGACGACGAGCGCGGCGTGGAGCGCGGCGACGCGCGCGAGTTCGTTCGCGGCGCCGACCACGTCGCCGGTCACCCCGTCGAGGCGGGCGCGGGCCCACCACAGCAGTCCGAGCCCGACCGCGAGCGCGCTCGCGAGGGTCCCCGCGGCCGCGAGCGACGGCAGCGTCAGGACAGCGGCGGGGACGGCGAGCGCGAGGGGGACGAGGAGACCGCGCGGCGGCGTCTCGTCGGCGACCGCGGCGCCGAAGCCGTCGTGGGCCGCCGAGCCGAGCGCGACCAGCGTCGCCATCGCGAGTTTCGCGGCCACCTCGGCGGCGACGACGAGCCCCGCAGCCGCGGCGAGCGGGAGCGCCGCGAGTCCGACCGCACCGAGGGCCAGCCCCGTGACGACGACGGCGACGGCGAGCGTCCCGCCGACGCCGAGGACGGTGTCGCCCATCACCTCGCGCCGGCGCTCGGCGTCGCCGTGGACGACCGCCGCGTCGCCGAGGTCGGCGACGCCGTCGAAGTGATTGATCCCCGTCAGCGCGACGACCGCGAGGACGTACGTGAGCGCAACCGTCACTGCAGGGACGGGGAGCGCGAGCGCGACGGCGACCGGGACGGCGACCAGCGCGCCGAGGACGTACCCCGCAATCGGGAGCGTCCACGGCGCCGTCCGGAACGCCTCCCACGCGCGCTCGTCGCGGCCGACCGGGAGCCGCGAGAGGAACCCGAGGGCGCCGCGCAGCGCCGTCGGCGCCTCCCTCAGCCCCACGTCACCACCCCCGCAGCGAGATACGCCAGGCCGCCCGCGACGCCCACCCGGCGAACCGCCCGCTCGGCGTCAGCGACCGACGGCAGCGCCGGGCCGCCGTCGAGTTCGTAGACGCCGGGCTTGACCAGGCGGACGTTGAGCGCCGCGGCGACGGTCCCCATCGGCCACCCCGAGTTCGGCGAGGGGACTGCGTCGAGCCAGCGACGCGCGTTCGCGAGCGACCGCGGCGCCAGGAACGCCGCTGCGATCAGGACCGCGCTCGCCCGCGCGGGCACCCACATCACCGCGTCGTCGAGTCGCGCCGGCGCCCACCCGACCGGCTTCGACCGGTAGCCCAGCATCGAATCCATCGTGTTGACTGCCTTCACCCAGGCCGCGCCGGCCGCGCCGAGCGCTATCCCGAGTACGGCGGGATCGACGCCTGGGCCGGCAGCCGGGCCTATTCGCGCGCCGGCGACGGCGAGGACCGCGAACGCGCCCAGCGGCGCGACCAGCCCGTCGGCGAGGTTCTCGGCGACGCTCTCGACGACGGCGCTACGCACCTCGCCGGCCGAGAGCGCCGACGCGTCCCTCCCGGCGAGGGCCCGTAGCTGTTCCCGGGCGGCGTCGATGTCGGTCTCGCTCGCGGCCGTGACCCCGCGGCCGACGACGAGCAGTCGCCGGAGGCTCGTCGTGACGAACAGTGCGATCCCGCCGGCGACAGCACCCGCCAGCGGTCGCTGGAGGGCCGCCACGCCGACGAGCGCGCCGACGGTCAGCGCCGCGCCGAGCGGGAGCGTCGCGGTCGCGAGCGCACCGACGAGGCGCGGACGCGACCACGAGCGGTCGAGCGGTGCGACCACCCGGCCGAACCAGGCGACCGGGTGGAGCCGCGTCGGGGGTTCGCCCGCGACGGCGTCGAGCGCGAGGGCGACCCCGACCGCGGCGGCCGTCACCGAGATCGTATCGCCTCCAGCTCGGTCGGGAGGTCCCGGAGCGAGACGTCCGAGAGGAGTATCGGCGTCGCGCCGGCCTTACTCGCGGCGCCGTCTGTCGCCGGGTCGTCGCCGACGTGGACGAGTCGCTCGGTCGGCGTCTCCAGCGCCGCAGCGACCGCCTCGAACGCCCGCGGATCGGGCTTGCGCCAGCCCGAATCCACGCTGGCGACGACGGCGTCGAACCGCTCCGGGTCGATCGTCGACCGGTCGAGCGCCCGCTCGACCAGTCCTGTGACGCTACAGTTCGAAAGCACACCCACCGTTCCGTGTGCCGCGGCCGCGTCCACGGCCGCCTCGGCACCCTCGCGCGTCTCCACGGCCCCGTCGAACGCGGCTCGAACGGCCGCCTCGACGACGGCCTCGTCGGCGTCGACGTCCCGACTCGCCAGCGCGGCGGCGACGTGGTCGGATAGCGGCGTCTCCCGACCGGGGTCGACGGCGACCTGGGGCTCGCGATAAGCTCGCACCCAGTCGTCGGGGACCGCGACGCCGCGCTCGCGGAGTTCGCGACCGACGGCGTCCGCCGGTTCGTCGGGCCGCTCGACGGCGACGAGCGTGCCGAACAGGTCAAACGATACCACCACGGCCCCCCCATCGCCACGGGTCAACTTCAACGATTCGGACTGTTCATCAGAGTTAGGGGCCGCTATCTGGCGTATCGCAGCGGGTGTCCTGTCCGACGCGTTGGCCGGGGAATAAATGTGTGCCGCGTGGGCCGGAGGGCCCCGGTCACATGGGGTCGGGCCGCGCGCTCGGCTTCGGGCAGGCCGAGTCGTCGCGGAGCCGCACGGACGGCCGTCGTCAGCGGTCCGCGCCGTCCGCGTCCATCCACTTTGCCCGTCGGACGTCGTATTTCCCACAGGCGGGACAGGTGTGATACTGTACGTCGAACTGCGCCTCGCAGTCGACGCAGATGTACGGGTGCGCCTCCGAATGCGACAACCCTGAAGCGCGTTTGGCCCGTTCCAAGACGCCCATCGTGACCAACTGATCACGAGGCCGCATCCACTAAAAAGAGCGAGGATAGTTTACATCCGCCGAAAACGGCGGCGTCGTCCGTCCTCGGCGCCCTGACGCCGGTTTCTCGCTCGAACAGCTCGCGGACCGATCCCGCCGCCATCTGCCGACGAGTCAGACGGGCCCACCGGCGAGTCAGACGGGTCCGACCCACTCACTCCTGGTCGCGGTCGTTCCGCTCGCCGCCGGTCCGGTCGCTCCCTTCGTCGCCGCCTTCGGTGACCGGGACGCGCGTCGGCCCCTCGTCGCTCCCCCTGGGTGAGCGGCGGTCGCCCCCACTCGACGAGCGGCGGTCGCCGTCGCCCCCGACGGGGATCCGGTCGCGGACCTCGTTCGCCAGCGACTCGACGCGGTGGCGCACCGTCGACGCCTCCTCCTCGAAGCGCTCGACGTTCCGGTCGA
This sequence comes from Halosimplex rarum, assembly GCF_047715405.1. NCBI lineage: Archaea > Methanobacteriati > Methanobacteriota > Halobacteria > Halobacteriales > Haloarculaceae > Halosimplex > Halosimplex rarum. Next base: position 4,232,268 of record NZ_CP180412.1, on the reverse strand, counting down.
CGCGGTAGACCCGGTCCCGCGGGATCTGCTTCATCAGGTCGTTGCCCTCGTCGTCCGAGCCCGACCGGAGCATCCAGTGGTCGCGCGCGTACACGACCTCCTCGTTGTCGACGGTGACCTCGGTCGTCCCCTCCTCGGGGTCTTCGTAGACGATCGTCGCCTGGCCGAGTTCGATTTCGTCCATACCTCCCGTTCGGGCCCCAGCGGTTTACGCTCGGTGGCGACTGGGTTTACCGCTCCGGGGAGACCCGCCGCGGGGAGAACGATATCGGCGTCCCGGCCCGCACTCACAAGAGCGATCTGGGGCGCTCTATCGCCGGGTAGTGGCTTTTCCGCTCGGAGACCCAATTCGAGACGTGTCCCCTCGAACGCCGGACGAGATCTTCGAGCGGTCGGTCGAGGAAGGCGAGCGTCGCCTCGATCAGTCGGTGCTCGAACTCGTCTCGACGAGCTTCATCGCCGGATTCACCATCGTCTTCGGCGTCGTCGCGCTCGGGATCGTCGAAGCCTTCGTCGAACCCACGCTCGGCCACGTCGCGAAGGTCGCCGGCGCGCTCGCGTTCGGCGTCGGTCTGGTCTTCCTGGTCGCCGGCCGGACCGAGCTGTTCAACGAGAACTTCGCCGACCCGGCCGCGGCCGCCGTCGAGCGTCCCGGATTCTCCGCGGTCCCCGCGCTGGCCCGCCTGTGGGTCGTCACGTTCGCCGTCAACGTCGTCGGAGCGTGCCTGTTCGCGCTCGTCTTCGCGGTCGAAGGGGCGATCCCACCGGAGTCGACGGAGATCCTGCGGACCATCGCCGAGGACACGGCGAGGCGCACGCCGATGGCCTGGTTCGCCCGCGGCATCGCCGGCGGGGCGCTGGTGAGCCTGCTCTCCTTCCTCATAGTCGCCGTGCGAAGCGACGGCAGCAAACTCTCGCTGACGTACGCAGTCGGCTTCATGCTGGCGCTCGGCCCCTTCGACCACGTCGTCGTCTCCCTCACACACGTCGTCCTCGGGATCTACCTCGGCGCCGGGATCGGCCTCAGAGCGCTCGGCGCGATGACTGCAGTCGTCACCGTCGGCAACCTCGTCGGCGGTCTCGGCCTCGTCACGGTCACCCACGTCACCCAGGGGATGGGCGCCGAGAAGTCCGACGAGTGAGGACCCGCGCGAACCGCGCGTCGGAGGCACCGACCGCCGCTATCGACCGGCTCTGTGGGGAGTGGCCGAGAGCGCGCAGACGCCCGGGACCGAGCGGGCGAACTGGACGCGCCCAGTCCCGGGCGCTCAGGGATCGTCCGACAAGAGACACACGCGGCGCTCGCGAGCCAGGGGCGCGAGAAGTATCCGCCCTCCCCGATTTGAACAGATGAGAGACGTTCCGACCTGTGGCGCGCGAAGTGCGCCGTTCCGGCACTGTGACTCTCGTGTTCAAATCGGTTCGGGAGAGACGGTTCACTGCTCACTTCGTCCGCGGGAAAAGTCCGCCCTCCCCGATTTGAACGGGGGGCAAGTCGATCTACAGTCGACTGCTCTACCAGTCTGAGCTAAGGGCGGACGCACATGCAGGTAGCCGCTGTACTGGACTTAACCGTTTTGACTTCCGTCGGGGATGAGAGTGTGAACCAGCCCCACGACGGCCACCGATCGGCAGACGTGCGTCAGACACGCGGGAAGATTGAAATACCCGGAGAACGACGACTACGACGAGCCGAATGAGCAAGATCACCTTCCGTGCGGACGACGATCTCATCGAGCGACTCGAGGAGTTCGACGCCTCGAAGAGCGAGATCATGCGGGAGGCCTTGCGGGAGTACCTCGACGACGCGTCCGACGCGCAAGCGAGCGCGACGACGTCGACCCCGGGCGCCGACGCGACCGAGGAGGCCGACTCTCTCGACGCCCTCGTCGCCGAGCGCGTCGACGCCATCGTCGCCGAGCGTCTGGACGGCGCGTTTACGCCATCCCAGCCGCAGGATATCAACGTAAACATCGCTCTCGACGGCGAACGCGCCGCCTCGGCCGACGCGTCGGACGCGTCCACGTCGGCGACGACAGACGCGTCTAACACGGAACGAGGTCGTAAGACGGGCGGCGAGACGGACGAAAACGCCCTCGAAACCGAGTCCCGCCCGTGCACGCAATGCGGCGAGAACATCTCCGCTGGCCACGTTTACTGCCCGAACTGCGGAGAGAAGGCGTCCCACCGGGTCTTCTGCGACTGCGGGGACGAACTCCGGTCGGACTGGGCGTTCTGCCCGGGCTGCGGTCGACGCACCCCGGCCGCCGACGTGCTCGACCAGACGTGATACGCCGTAAACGCGCGATAGCGCGCGTTAAACGCCGTAAACGCGAGAGTGTATGACGGTCGCCGCAACCTTTATAATGCCACACCCAGATGTAATGCTTGCGTAAGACGGTCGTCTTACACGGGCCGAAGCGCGGACGTGTGACCCGCGCCTTCGTGCGATTACGTCGGATAGGACGGCGATGCCGCCGTGTAAGACGAACGGACGGACTCGTCCGCGAACGCCGTCTTACCCAAGGGGAACGATCAAAAACATGGAGCGTGTGACACTACGGATTCCGAAGCAGCAGATCGAAGAGGTCGAGCGAATGGTCGAAACTGGGGAGTACCCCAACCGGAGCGAGGCGATCCGGGCGGCCGTCCGCGAGAAACTAAATGAGCAGGACGGGGGCAAAGAGCGCCCGTCGGAGAAGCGAAAGCGCCGTAGCTGGCAGCAGAGGGCCTGATCGATGCAGGACATCGTCAAGGAGGCCCTCGAACGAGACGAGCAGGAACAGCAGCAGATGGACGAGACCGAGGGCGATGGATTCGGTGACCCGCGGATCGTCATCGTCGGCTGCGGTGGCGCCGGCAACAACACCGTCAACCGCCTGTACAACATCGGCGTCGACGGTGCCGACACGGTCGCCATCAACACCGACAAGCAGCACCTGCAGATGATCGAGGCGGACACGAAGATCCTCGTCGGCAAGTCGCTGACGTCCGGCCTCGGCGCCGGTGGCGACCCCGAGATGGGCAAGCGCGCCACCGAGATGGCCCAGGGTACCATCGAGGAAGTCCTGGGCGACGCCGACCTGGTCTTCGTGACCGCCGGCATGGGTGGCGGGACCGGTACCGGTGCCGCCCCCGTCGTCTCGAACATCGCCAAAGACCAGGGCGCGATCGTGGTCGGCATGGTCTCGACGCCGTTCAACGTCGAGCGCGCCCGCACGGTGAAGGCCGAGGAAGGCCTGGAGAACCTCCGCAGCGAGGCCGACTCCATCATCGTGCTGGACAACAACCGCCTGCTGGACTACGTCCCGAACCTGCCCATCGGCAAGGCGTTCTCCGTGATGGACCAGATCATCGCGGAGACGGTCAAGGGCATCTCGGAGACGATCACCCAGCCCTCGCTGATCAACCTGGACTACGCCGACATGACCGCCATCATGAACCAAGGTGGCGTCGCCGTCATGCTCGTCGGCGAGACCCAGGACAAGAACAAGACCGAGGAGGTCGTCAAGGACGCGATGAACCACCCGCTGCTCGACGTGGACTACCGCGGGGCGACCGGCGGCCTCGTCCACATCACTGGCGGCCCCGACCTCGCGCTGAAGGAGGCCGAGGGCATCGCGCAGAACATCACCGAACGCCTCGACGCGAGCGCGAACGTCATCTGGGGCGCGCGCATCGAAGAGGAGTACAAGGGCAAAGTGCGGGTCATGGCCATCATGACTGGCGTCAAGTCCGCGCAGGTGCTCGGCCCGACGACCCAGAAGCAGGCCGACAAGTCGCGGCAAGCGCTCGACGACGTGGACGACGCGTCCTTCGACGCCAGCCAGAACATCGACACGGACTTCGGCAACGAGGCCGGCGGCAGCGGCGGTAGCGGCGGCCGCGGCGGTGCGGGCGGCAGTGCCGGCGGCGACCCCGGCTACGGCCACACGGACGGCGGCCGGGACAGCCTCGAGAAGAACAACGGTCTGGACGTCATCCGTCCGGACTGACGGCTCCCGGGTCGACCGACTCCCGCTGGAGACCCCTCCACAACTCCCGGGACCGCTCGACCCACTCTCTCTTTCGGTTCCACCCGCCGAGTGACGACGCCGCCCGACGCGTCGGACACCGCTCGACCCACGACCCGTTCGGCGACCGCTTCTCGGCGCTCTACTGGTTCGTCAGACACCGACCGACTCGCCTCACGGATTCACCGACGCGTCGCGACTCGACGGGAGAACAGTCGCCGTGCCGTCGGTCAGGCCGCTTCGAGCGCGTCCAGCAGGTCGCACTTCCGACAGATCTCGCGCCCCGTGGGCGCCCCGCAGATATCGCACTCGCCGTAATCGGCCGGCTCGGTCGCGCCGAACGCGCTCGCGGCGAGCGCGGCCAGCTTCTCGTAGCCGGCCATGATCGAGTGGCGCGTCCCCGGGTGGTTCTCTTCCATCCCGAGGAGTAGCTCCTGGACCTCGCCGCGGTAGGCCTCCTCGGCGTGGGGACACTCGGTGATGTGGGCGGGCAGGTCCTGCAGGTGCGCGTACAGGGCGACTTCCTTCTCGGGCACGTCCCTGAGCGGTTTCGCCCGCGGGACGTGGTGGTCCTGTGGCTGGCGCGGCCGCTCGGTCGGATCGACGGGGTCGTCGACCGGGTTCCCGTCGCGGTCTTCCTCCGGGAACGGCCCCAGCGAGGCGTCGTAGTGGCTGGCCATCTGCCGGACGTCGCCCTCGAAAAAGTTCATCAGCGCGGTCTGGGCCTCGTCGTCGAGGTTGTGGCCGGTGAAGAGCTTGTCCGCCCCCAGCTCCTCGGCGTAGCGTTCGAGGGCGTCGCGGCGGAAGACGCCGCAGTATGCGCAGGCGGCCATCCCCTCCGGGTCGTCCTCGACGACGTCGTCCATCTGCACGCCGTACTCCTCGGCGTACGAGACGACCTCGTGGCGGATATCGAGGTCGGCGGTGAGTTCCTCGCAGGCGTCGAGCGACTCGTCGCGGTACCCCTCGATCCCCTCGTGGATCGAGAGGGCGACGAGGTCGATCCGCGGGTCCTCCGCGAAGGTGTCGTGGAGCACCTGCGTGAGGACGACCGAGTCCTTCCCGCCGGAGAGCCCGATCACCCACGTGTCCGGGTCCTCCGGCGTCGCCGACCGCGGGATCAGGTTGTCCTCGCGGACGCGCCGGCGGACGCGGGTCTCCACCGTCCGACAGAAGTGCTCGCCGCAGAGGTGGAGCCCCGAGTAGGCGGCGTGCATGACCGCCTCCGACCCGCACTTGTCGCAGTCCATCGAGCGAAGGTATCGGAGCGAGCGGCGTCAGGGTTTCGTTCCCGGTCGGGCGTGACTGGAGGAGCTACGCCTCGCCGCTGTCGCCGTCGGTGGGCGGTTCGCAGGGGACGGTCACGGTCACCGTCGTCCCCTCGTCGACGTCGACGGCCACGTCGCCGTCCGCCCAGTGGACCAGCCAGTTGACCAGCCACAGGCCCAGGCCCGCGCCGTGTTCGGTCGGCGTCTCGACGAACCGCTCGGTGAGGACGCGCCGCTCGACGACCGGCATCCCCGGGCCGTCGTCGGCGATCGTGAACCGCGCCGAACCGTCCGCGATCGTCGCCGCGATCCGCACGGTGGGGCCGTCGTCGTTGTGGACGATCGCGTTCCGGGCGAGTTCGTCGAGGACGACCAGCAACACGTCCCCGTTGGGCAACACCGCCGGCTCGTCCGGGTGGTCGGTCTCGACGGTCGCGTGCGGGAACTCCTCGACGAGGGTCGCCGCGACCTCGTCGACGACGGCGTCGACCGAGCGGCGGACCGACTCCTCTGGCCTGGCGCCCAGCGATCCCTCGATGGCCCGCGCGTGGTCGGCCAGATCGAGCAGCGACTCGCCGCGCCGGCGGATGCGGTCGGCCTCGACGACGGTCGTCTCGTCGTCGGTGCGCTCGGCGATGCGGTCGGCGTTGCCGACGACGACCGTCATCGCGTTCCGGAGGTTGTGCCTGAGCACGCGGTTCAGGACGATCACCTCCGTCCGGCGCTGGGCGAGCGTCTCGCTCAGTTCGTTGAACTGCGCTTCGAGTTCCGTCCACTCGGTCGCGCCGGTGAGGGCGACCGTCGACCCGTAGTTGCCGTCGACGAGCGACCCGACGCCGCGGTGCAGGCGCTCGATGTTCCCGACGAACTCCCGGTAGAGCCAGGCGCCGAACAGCGCGATAGAGAGGAGGACCAGCCCGAACGCGCCGGCCTGGGCCATGGTCACCGTCCACAGCTGGGACTCGAAGGCGGCCTGGGTCGTCGTCGCCGAGACCGTCCACCCGGTCCCCGTCACCGTCCGGTTCGCGGTGATCACGTCCACGTCGCCGCCGACCGGCCCCGCCGCGTACACCGTCGATCCGTTGGCTGCGATGCGGATCCCCTGGTCCGGCCCGGAGTTCTCGCGGACTATCTCCTCCAGGTCGCCCGCTTCGATGTGGAAGGCCGCGTTGAACGCCGCGACGACTCTGCCGTCCTCGTACAGCGGCGTGCTCACCGTCACGATGAAGTGTCCCGTTTCTGCCCGCACCGGGTCGCTGACGTACGTCTCGCCGGCCATCGCCCGCCGGAAGTACGTCCGCCCGGCGAAGTTCCGTCCGACGACGGACTCCTGTTCCGCGGCCGAGAGCCCCTGGGAGTGCAACGCCGTCATCGTCCCGTTGGCCGCGATGACGGAGGCACCGCTGAACCCGGTCGTTCTGACGAACGAGTCGAGCCGAGCCTGCTGGGAGATCGACCCGTGGTCGACCAGCGCGGGCGCCTCGACCCACAACTGGACCTGCCGCTGTTTCTCCGCGAGCACGGTGTCGAGCTGCGTCGCGACCGACTCGGCCGACTGCGACAGTTCGTCGCGCTCGTGGTCGGCGACCGCGTCGCGGTAGAGGACGAACCCGGCGAGCGTCGTCGCTGAGAGGACCAGCGCTAGCACGGCGAGCGCGACCGCGAACCTGGTCCGGAGTCGCATCGCCTATGCTTGACCGACCGGGTCCTTAAACCTCCGTACCCGCGGCGTCCTCGGGGGCGACCCGTCGAGAAACCGTTTTCCCCCTCCGAGAGCTACCGGTTACCCATGACCGACCTCTCTCGCGACGAGGCCGTCGCCCGCGTCGAGGACCTCGTCGCCACTGTCGAAGACGACCGCATGCCCGTCCCCGTCCGCGAGATATGGGTCTTCGGCGACGTGACACTCGGTCTCGACCCCGTCGAACGCCTCGACGTCTACCTCACCAAGGACATCCTGCTCGGCGACGACGGCGACACGGACCCCGACGACCTCGCCCTCGGCGTCGACGGCATCGGCGAGACCGTCCGCGCCGACTGGGCCGCCGAGTACCCCGAACACGTCCGGACCAACGCGAACGGCTACGCGGCCCCCGAGAAGTGCCTGGCCGCCCACCTCGTCGACGACGACGAACCGGTCCACCTGGAGGTGTGCAACGCCAGCTTCGACGACAACGTCACCCAGCGGCTAGAAGGCGCACTCGCTACCGGGAACTACGAGAACATCCTCGACCCCCGCGGCGCCTGTCTGTGGGTCGGCGCCGAGTCGAGCGGAGCGGGGCGAGGCTCGTCGGACGAGTCCGACGGTGGGCGACGCAGCGAGGACGCCTTCCAGAAGCTCCGGGACGGCGAGTTCGTCCTGCCGACGCTCTCGGGCGCCCTGGAGATGCTCGGCGCCGAACCGGACGTCGCCGAGGAGGCCGCCGCGGCGGTCAAGCGGTACCGCGAACGCCAGGAGGGCGCCACGGTTCGCGGCGACGTGGTCTGATCGGATCGCGTCTCGCCTGTCCACAGCCGCACGGTCCGCTCCGAGGACGCGATCGGACCGACCCGGATCAACCGGTCCTATTTACCTCCTTTTTCGGCCTGATCTGTTTTTTCGGGGTATAGGCGGTGAATAACAACGTAGTGTCCCAGTAATTGGCAAGTAGACCGAACGTATGAGTCAGGCAACTCGACGCATGGACGAGACCGACCCGGGGTTCGTAACGACCGAGATCACCGACGACCAACCGATCACCCAGGTCGTCGTCGAGGCGGTGGCGACGGTCGACGGGGTCGAACCGACCGACCTCTCGACGCAACTGTACGACAGCGTCGATCCGGAGGCGCTCGACGCCCTGTACGACGCCGCGGACGACCGGGACGAGTCGCTGCGCGTCTCGTTCGCCTTCCACGGGTACGAGGTCTCGATCGTCAACGGGGACCGGATCACCGTCCGTCCCGCCGTGACCGACGACCGCTCGTCCTGAGATCCGTCACTCGGATACTCGGACACCGCGAGTTCTCGGAGCAATCGGCCGGGTAGCCGGGGGCTCGCTCCCGGGTACTGCGACCGCAGCGAACAGCGAGCGACTCGCTTCGCTCGTCACGACCGCACCAGTCGAAAAATGCAGTCGGCGAATCCGCGGTTACTCCTCGCGGGTCACTCCGTTCCCCGCTCGGATGTCGGAGGTCCTCGCTCCGCTCGGACCTCCCTACTCTTCGAACCGGAAGGTACCGTCGCGCTGGACGACCTCGCCGTCGACCTCGATCCGGGAGTCCTCGCTCATGTCGACGATCATGTCCATGTGGACCGCGGAGTCGTTGCCCTCGCGGTCGTCGCGGTCCTCGGGGACGTTCTCGTCGATGGTCCGCCCGAGCGCCATGTGGACGGTGTCGCCCATCTTCTCGTCGAACAGCATGTTGTAGGTGAATCGGTCGATGTCGCGGTTCATCCCGATGCCGAGTTCGCCCAGTCGCTTCGCGCCGGGGTCGGTGTCCAGCACCGCGGCGAGCACCTCCTCGTTCTTCGCGGCCTCGAACTCGACGACCTCGCCGCCCTCGAAGACGAGACGGACCTCCTCGACCTCCCGACCCTGGGCCATCAGTGGCATGTCGAACAGGACCTCGCCCTCGACGCTGTCGGGGACGGGCGCGGTGAACACCTCGCCGCCGGGGAGGTTCTTCTCGGCGTAGTCGTTGACGGGGACCATCCCTTCGACGCTCATCGTCACGTCCGTCGTGTCGCCCGAGACGATCCGGACCTCCTCGGCGCCGTCGAGGATCTCGACCAGGTTCGCCTGGAACTCGCGCTGTTCGTCCCAGTCTTTCGTGACGGCGTCGAACACGAAGTCCTCGTAGGCCTCGGTGCTCATCTCCGCGTCCTGGGCGTTGCCCGGCGCGGGGTACTGCGTGCCGACCCAGCGCTTGCCCATGATCTCGTCCTGGAAGGGCTTCATGATCTGCGCGAACGCGGCGTTTTTCTCCGGCGGGATGTCGCCCGTCTCGTGGGTGTTGCGCGACGCGCGGATCGTGATCGCCACGTCGATCGCCTCGGCGACGGCCATCAGCGTCTCCGACGGTTCGTCGTAGTCCTCGGGGTCCATCGCTCGCATGAACGCCCGGCGAGTGCGGCCGGTGCCGCCGAACGTGACGCTGTGGGCGCCGCGCTCGCCGATGCGCTCTTCCAGCGCGACGACCAGGTCTTCCGCCTCGGGCGACGCCGAGATCAGCACCTCGTCACCGGCCTCGATCCCGACCGAGTGGTCGACGATGACGTCCGCGTGGTCCTCGACTCGTGGGTCCATACCGGCTGGTCACCCAGCAGCCAATTAACAGTTTCCAGAACGGCGATTCTGCAAGCGATCCGACAGCTCGCCGCCGGCGAAGGGGACGACAATCCCCCCGATGTTGAGGGCGCCAGCAAATCCGTCGCGAGCGCCTACTTCGGGACGATGGAAATCGCAGACGACATCGCCGCGGAGATCGGCGACACGCCGCTCGTGTGGCTGGACTCGTTCGCCGACAACCTCGCGGGCAAGGTCGAGTCGTTCAACCCCGCGAGTTCGGTGAAAGACCGCATCGGCGCCGCGATGCTCGACCGCGCCGAGCGCATGGGTCACCTCGACGACGACACCACCGTCGTCGAGGCCACCAGCGGCAACACCGGCATCGGCCTCGCGATGGCCTGCGCCGCCCGCGGCTACGACCTCGTGCTCACCATGCCCGAGTCGATGAGCGAGGAGCGCCGCTCGCTCCTCTCGGCCCTCGGCGCGGAGGTCGTCCTCACGCCCGCCGACGGCGGCATGGACGGCGCCATCCAGGCCGCCGACGCCATCGCCGAGGAGCGCGACGGCGTCGTCGCCAGCCAGTTCGAGAACATCGCCAACCCCGAGGCCCACCGCGGCTCGACCGGCCCGGAGATCTACGAGGACACCGACGGCGAGATCGACGTGTTCGTCGCCGGCGTCGGCACCGGCGGCACGATCACCGGCGTCTCCGAGTACTTCGAGGAGGAGCAGGGCGCCGATCTGGACTCCGTCGCCGTCGAACCCGCCGACTCGCCCGTCCTCTCGGGCGGCGACGCGGGATCCCATTCCATCCAGGGCATCGGCGCCGGGTTCATCCCGGAGATCCTCCGGACCGACCTCGTCGACGAGGTCCGCGCCGTCGAACACGAGGAGGCCGTCCAGACCACCCGGAAACTCGCCCGCGAAGAGGGTATCCTGACCGGCGTCTCCGCCGGCGCCGCGCTGGCCGCCGCGGCCGAGGTCGCCCGCGAACGGCCCGACGACCTCGTGGTCGTCGTCCTCCCCGACACCGGTGAGCGCTACCTCTCGACGGACCTCTACGAACCCGCGAACGTCAGCTACTGGGAGTCGAACGAAGCCGCTCCCGCCGACGACTGAAATCGAAACCCCGGGGATCTTCTTTTCGGCGCGCGCTGTCGAGCGGTGCGAGGCGTGAGCGAAGCGAACGCCTCGATGCGAACGGGGAGCGAAGCGACCCGTGAGCGTGCCGAGCCCTGCGAGGACCGCGAGTCGAAGCCGTGCGAGGGGCGAGTAGCGCAGGGAGCGAAGCGACCGAGCAACGCAGTCGGTTGGGGAGGCGTGAGGCGCGGTGCTGTGCCGTGTGGTTCCGCTGTCCCTGGCGGACTGAAAGGGCGAGGTGTGCTCGCGATGAGCGAAGCGAACGGAGTCGCCTGCGCGGGCACTATCCGAACGCAGTGAGGATATCCCGCGTGGTTCGAGAGACGCCTACGGCGTCTCTCGTCATCCCGAAAATCTCCGATTTTCGGAGACAGCGACCGCGAGCGCGCCGAGGGCTTTCAACGCCTGTTGCTCACTGCGGTAGAAAGCACTGCCAGCGAGCGCGCCGAGGGCTTTCGTCACTTGCTGTCCACTGCGGTTGATGTCGTTTAGTTCGAGTCGAGAGCACCAAGGCAGCGTTCAAAAGATACGGCTACACCCGACCCACGGTCACGAAGAACGGCACCGTCTCCGTGCGCACGTACGACCCGGCGCCCATCTGCGAGACCACGTCGCGGCCCATCGCGCGCCACGCCGAGCGCAGTTCGTCGTACTCCCCGGCGGTGGTCTCCCCGGAGAGGATGGTCTCGCGGTCGTCGGCCAGGCCTTCGCCGGTGACCTTCCGGCGGGCGGCCTCGACGGCGGCCTCCGAGTAGGGCGGGGAAACGACGCGCTCGTGGTCGTAGCGGCGGGTCGACACCACGTCCAGCCCCGCCTCCTCGAACACGTCGCGCGCCCTCGCACCCATGGTCACCTCCGTCTCCACCCCGTCGAGGAAGCGCTCGCGCGCCCGGCGAGCGAGCGGGGGTTCCGCGTCGACGGTCGAGTCGACCGTCACGGCGCCGTTGTCCGGCTCCACCGCGGCGACGAGATCCGACGACGCTCTGGCGAACTCCCGAACAGCACCGACGGGGTCGGGCAGGTTGATGAGCAGCGCCTGGCAGACGACCAGGTCGAAGGCGTCCGCGACGAACGGCAAACGCGTGGCGTCGGCGCGCACGACCGGCGCGAACTCGCCGGCGACCGAGAGCAGGTCGGGGTCGACGTCGGCGCCGACGACCTCGGCGCCGCTCTCCTCGGCGAGGACGCGGGTCAGCTCGCCGGTGCCGCAGCCGACGTCGAGGACGCACTCGCGGCTGTCGAGTTCGAGGTCGGCGAGCGCCTCGCGGGAGTCGGCCCACATCCCCTCGCGAGTGGTCTCCAGGTAGTCGGCGCTGAACTGTCGCACTGGCTGGCCAGTCTGTCCGCCGGGGGCAAATGCCCGTCGGTCCGGGCGGGAACTCGGCGGATCGGTTCCCGGCGCGGCACCGTTCACGGGCGCGGATTTCCGAGACGAGTAAGGATAAGTAGTGGCTGCCCGCCATGGCGTCCGTAGATCGATACCGACCCACAATGACAGGATCAGCACACGAGCCGGAGCCAGGACGCCGCGAGAGTTACAGCATGAACCCCGACTGGCGCGTCGGGGTGGGGGAGTTCGACGACGCGCAGTCGAGAGACTTCGACGACGAGGACTGGGAGCGGGTGAGCCTGCCCCACGCCTGGAACGAGGACGAGGCGTTCCGCGAGGACATCTACGGGCTGTCCACGGGGATCGCGTGGTATCGCAAGACGTTCACGCTGCCCGAGGACGCGGCTGACAAGAAGGTGTTCGTCGAGTTCGAGGGCGTCCGCCAGGCCGCCGAGGTGTATCTCAACGGCGAGTTCGTCGGCCGTCACGAGAACGGTGTCATGGCGTTCGGCTTCGACCTCACGGAGCTGGCCGAGCCCGCGCCCGCCGAGAACGTCCTCGCGGTCCGGGTCGACAACGACTGGGACTACGAGGAAGAGGCGACCGGCGAGCGCTACCAGTGGGCCGACCACAACTTCAACGCGAACTACGGCGGGATCACGAAGAACGTCACACTGCACGTCACCGACCGGCTCTACCAGACGCTGCCGCTGTACTCGTGGCTCGGGACGACAGGCGTCTACGTCTACGCCGAGGACATCGACGTCGACGCCGGCACGGGCACCGTCACTGCGGAATCGGAGATACGCAACGAGCACGCCGGCGAACGGACAGTCGGGTACGACGTCGAGATCCGCGATCCCGAGGGCGAGACCGTCGCCGAGTTCGACGCGGGCGAGCGGTCGGTCGCGCCCGGCGCCACGCGCACGCTGAGCGCGTCCGCGGACGTCGAGGACCTGGAGTTCTGGAGCTGGGGTTACGGCTACCTCTACGACGTGACCACCCGGCTGACGGTCGACGGGGAGGTCGTCGACACCGTCACCACCGAGACGGGCTTCCGGAAGACGGCCTTCGAGGACGGGGAAGTCGAACTCAACGACCGCACCGTCCACCTCAAGGGGTACGCCCAGCGGACGACTAACGAGTGGCCGGCCGTGGGCCGGAGCGTCCCCGCCTGGCTCAGCGACTTCAGCAACGGGCTGATGGTCGAGAGCAACGCGAACACCGTGCGCTGGATGCACGTCACTCCCTGGAAGCAGGACGTCGAATCCTGCGACCGGATGGGGCTCGTCCAGCTCTTGCCAGCGGGCGACGCCGAGAGCGACGTCGACGGCCGCCAGTGGGAACAGCGCGCCGAACTCATGCGCGACGCGATCATCTACAATCGGAACAACCCCAGCGTCCTCTTCTACGAGGGCGGCAACGAGACCATCAGCGAGGAGCACATGGAGGAACTGGTCCGGCTCCGCGACCGGTTCGACCCGCACGGCGGCCGGGCGATAGGGTCGCGCGACATGCTCGACAGCGACGTCGCCGAGTGGGGCGGCGAGATGCTCTACGTCAACAAGAGCGCGGACAAGCCGATGTTCGCCACGGAGTACAACCGCAGCGAGGGGCTGCGGCGCTACTGGGACGCCGAGTCCCCGCCGTACCACGAGGACGGTAGCGGCGAGGGGGAGGGCGAGCGGTACAACCAGAACCAGGACACCTTCGCCGCCGAGGACGTCAGGCGGTGGTACGAGTACTGGCGCGAGCGCCCGGGAACCGGCGACCGCGTCAACGCTGGCGCGCTGAACATCGTCTTCAGCGACACCAACACGCACTACCGAGGAGAGGAGAACTACCGGCGCAGCGGCGAGGTCGATCCGATGCGGATCCCCAAAGACGCCTTCTGGGCCCACCAGGCCATCTGGGACGGCTGGGTCGACGTCGAGGAGGTCCACGCCGCGATCATGGGCCACTGGAACTACGAGCCCGGGACAGTCACGGACGTCACGGTCGTCTCCGGCGCGGACGAGGTCGAACTCTTCCGGAACGGGAAGTCACTCAGCCACGGGACGCAGTCGGACCGGTTCCTGTTCACGTTCGAGGATGTCGAGTGGGAATCGGGGACGCTCCGTGCGGTCGGCTACGACGACACCGGTGAGCAGGTCTGTGAGGACGTCGCGGAGACCGTCGGCGACCCGGTCGCTGTCGAACTGACGCCGCGAACGTCCCCGACCGGCTGGCGCGCTGACGGCCACGACCTCGCGCTGGTCGACGTGGAAGTCGTCGACGAGGAGGGGCGGCGGAACCCGGTCGCGTTCGACGAGATCGAGTTCGAACTCGACGGACCCGCGGAGTGGCGCGGCGGGATCGCCAAAGGTCCCGACAACTATATCCTCTCGAAGGAGTTGCCTGTCGAACTCGGGGTCAACCGCGTGCTGATCCGTTCCACGCGGGAGGCCGGAACCGTGACGCTGACCGCGCGGAGCGACGGGCTGGAACCGGCGACGGTCGAACTGGAGACAGAGCCGATCGAGACGACCGGCGGACTGACTCCGCACCTGCCCGGCGACGGGCTGCCGGCGAACCTCGACCGCGGTCCGACGCCCGAGGGGCCGGCGTACGAGTCCGACGGTCGATCCCTGGAGGTGGGAGACGTCACCGCGGGGTCGAACGCCGACGACGCCGACGAGGCGATGGACGACGACGAACTCAGCTCGTGGGAGAGCGCCGGCGATCGGGGAGACGCGTGGATCCGGTTCGACCTGGACGAGCCGACGACCGTCGGCGAGGTGCGGCTCAAAGTCGGCGGCCACCGCACGACCGGGTACCCGATCCGGGTCGCCGTCGACGGCCGGGAAGTGTGGAGCGGCGACGTCGGACACACGCTCGCCTACGACAGGATCTCGTTCGACCCGGTCGACGGGCAGAGCGTGACGATCGCGCTGGCCGGCGTGACCCAGGTGGAGGACCCGTTCGGCGAAATCGTCGAGATCACGGGCGAGCGCCACCAGTCCGACCGGGAGAGCGGCCGCGACCACCTCGAACTCCTCGAAGTGGAACTCTACGGGCCGGAGTCGTGACTCCCGAGGGCCGTCAGTAACGGGCCCCGGGGACCCCGGGCGGAACGATGTGGGTGGTTGGGTGGGCAGGTGGATACCCAGGTGCGCTGGTGGGCGGGTGGATGCCCAGGTGGGCGAGTTGTGGGTGATCAGACCTTTGTAGACCGCGTGAAAAGCGGGGACAACAGATGCCAGCGGACGAGCCGGAGTTCGACACCGGGGTGGCGCTGTACGAGCGGATCCGCGAGCGCCTGGGGTGGTTCCCGACCGCCGACGTGGACGTGCTGGTCGTGGGCGGCGGGATCCAGGGACTGCTCCTCCTGAACGAACTCACCGACCGCGGGTACGCGGCCGCGCTCGTCTCCAACGCGCCGCTGGGTGCCGGGCAGTCGTTCGACTGGCCGGGCACGCTCTCGAAAGGGTACCTCGACCCCGACGCCGATCAGCGCCGAGCCGTCGAGGAGCGGTGGCTCCCCTTCGCCGAGGACGAGCGCGTCCCCGTCGCGGGCGGCGAGTGGTACGTCTGCTCGACGGACCACCCCTACCGGTACCTCCCGCCGCAGTGGGACGACCACGGCTACGAGTACGACGAACGCGGGATCGACGGGCTACCCGAGATCTACCATGACGGGACGATCTTCGCGAAGGGCAGCGGCGAGCACGTCACTGCCGTCGACGAGTACGCGATCGACCGCGAGGCGCTCGTCCACGCGCTCGCCGACGGCCACGAAGAGCGCATCGTCGTCGGCGATATCGCCGAGTTCGCGTTCGCCGACGGAGCGGGATCGCCTCCCGCGCTCGACGGACTCACCGTCGAGACTCACGAGGACCTGACCGTCCACTTCGAGCCCGATTACGTCGTCGCCGCGACGGGCACCGGGACGCACAACTTCGTCGACTCGCTGGTCGGCGCGGACGGGTTCACCGACGCTGGCGGTGATGCCGAGCGCGTCCGCGAGTCGATTTCGCCGGTCACCTACCGGAACGTCCTCGTACTCGCGGTGCGGGGGCCCGCGACCGATCTGCCGGCGGTCAGCGCCTCCCTCCCGCACAAAGGGATGTCTGTCGTCGCTCGCCGGCACCGCCACCGCGAGGAGAGCTACGTGACCTGGTACGTCACCAACGACACCGCGACCGACGAGGTCGCTCCCGTCGAGGCCACCGACGACGCGACGGGGACGCTCGACCCCGAACAGGTCGAGGTCGGCTACAACAAACTGTTCGAACTCGCGCCCGCGGTCAAGGACCGCGCCGCCGACGGCGCGGACATCGAGTTCTACGCCTACGCCACGCTCGAACAGCGGATAGACGGCGAGTCGACGCGCCACCTCGCGGGGCCGCTCGACGGCCTCGAAAACGTCGGCGTCGCGCTCCCGTCTGGCGCCGCCGGCGTCTGGGCCGCGACCGACGAGACCCTCGAATACGTCGCCGACGCCGTCGATCCCAGCGGCCCCGTCGACGGGGTTCCCACCGGCGGCAGCCCGCCGATCGGTAGGCTCGCGGACGACCGCCCCGGCGCCCGCTGGCTCGACTGGAAGGCCCTCGGGGTTCGCTATCCCCGCGTGCAGAACCGGCCCGGCGCGGTCGAGAAGGGGTGACCCCCGGTCGCGACCGCGCGGACGGCGAAGTCGGACCACCCACCCGGCGAAGAGGCTGGATCGCTCGCTCGCCGGTTCGCAGAAGACGCTTGCCGGCGGGCGACCCCGCGCAGAACTGGTGGGCGACAGCGGCCCCCAGTCGATCCCCGCAGCCACCGCGGCGCCGTCGACGGACGCCGCCATCGACACGGCCGCGACGAGCCCCTCAACGTCGAGAGCATCGAGCGGTCGTAACCGGCAACAAACGCGTGATTAGTGTCATACTGGTGTTAATATCTCGGAGCAGTCGATCGGTGACGGGAGGGAACGACCGTCGCCGACACCGGCGACGGCGGTAGAGCTACCTGACGGTTCGTCCGGCGGTCCGCGGGGTCGTCACGCCCCGTCGACGATCGTGACGTTGTCGCTGTCGACTGTCCGGGTGACGACCTCGCTGTCGTCGACGAGCGTGCCGTCTTCGACGCTCACCGACCTCTCGTCGAGGTCGGCGACGACGATCGTCTCGGGGCCGCCGTCGGGCGCGGTCGCGTCCATGTGGACGCGGTCGCTCGGGTCGATCCCGCTGACGGTCAGCGTCACCGTCCCCTCCTCGAAGCGGTCGGCCAGCGACGAGACGGCGTCGTCCCCGTGGACGAGCGAGCGAACCCGCTCGCGCTCGTCGGCCGTCAGTTCGCCGTCGGGATCGGCGACCTCGACGGTAACGTTGGGGGAGTCGTCGTGCTGTGCTATCTGTCGGTCGGGCGTCCCGAGATCCGCCGCGACGACGGAGGCGCCACCGAGGGCCAGCGCCGCGACGCAGAGGGACGCGATCAGGGTTCCGTGTTTCATGTGTCTGCGCGCGTGGCACGTGTGTCCGCGCGGGCCGACCCCGGCCTGGACACCGCGCCACGGCGAGCGGACGTTGCGCGAAAGACCGGATATATCCCCGTTGGAAACGGCCGGAATCACCGTTCCGAGAGCCCTTCCGACGTATTTCACCGCAGGAAGACGACGTTCCCCATGCCCCGTCGCCTGCGTTCGAGGAGGTCCTTGCTCTCCAGCGTGTCGAGCGTGCGGCTGACCGTCGCCTTCGAGAGGTCCGTCCCGGCGACGATCTCCGACTGCGGGAGGACGCCGTCGGCGTCAAGCACCGCGTCGTAGACGGCCTCCTCGTTGGTCGAGAGTCGCGCCGCGATCTCCGCTCGTTCCTCGCGGCGCGTTTCGAGGAGTTCGTCGCTCGGTTCGGGCCCGGACGACCGGTCCGCGGAGACCGGGTCGTCGGCGCCAGCGGTGGAGTGGCGACCGGCGATCGACGCGTTGCCATCGCTGGTTACCCCGCCGGCCCCGTCGGGAGTCGAGCGGTGGCCCGCGAGGAGGTACGTCCCGCTCGCACCGAGCAGCGCGGCAGCGGCGGCGACGACCGCGACGTCCTCGGTGGTGAAGTACGTCCCGAGTTCGGAGACGGTCGTCCCGTTCTCCCCCACGGAGACGACGACCGGCGAGGGCGTGATGAGTTGCACGGCGAGGACCACCGCCGCGGCGACGAACGCGGCCGCCGCGGCGAGCTGGCGTCGCTGGAGGGACGGCATACGTTCCGGGCCATCCCGCGACACCCCCTAATTCCCACCGGTTTGTTTCCCGCGAAACGCCGGTGAAACGCGTTCCGAACCGCTTTCAGCCGAACGCTGATGAGGCCTTTCGGACAACGGTCTACCGATGACCGACATCCGACTGCGGGCGGTGGCGCTGGTCGCGCTCGCGGTGCTCGGCGGCTGCGTTGGCTACGCCGGGACCGCGCTCGGCGTCGGCGGGCCGCTCACCGATCGGACGCCGGCCGCGGAGTTCCGCGTCTCCGACCACGGCGTCACCCTCTCGGGGACCGACGAGACCGTCACCGTCGTGGAGAACATGACCGGGGTCGCCGCCGTCGAGATGAGCGCGACCGACGGGCGATTGGCCGTCGAAACCGACGACGGACCGCTCTCGCCCGCGGACCGTGAGCGAGCGAAGGCGATCACCCGGAGCGACGACCGCGTCCGCCAGCGCCTCGCCGAACTGGACGGGTACGAACTCGCCGTCGAGCCGATCTACGGGATTAGTGCCGACCGGGTCCAGTCCACCAACGTCTCACTCGACGCCGCCGGCGGCAACTGGACCGCGTCGGCCGGGAACGGGACCAAGGTCGGTAGCACCGGGACGTTCGAAGTCGAGAACGCGACGGTCGACAGCCACGACGGCTCGGTGACCGTCAGCGAACAGACTTACGACGGCCACGTGGAGGTCGAGATACGGAACGCGACCGGCGCGGTGACTGCCGAAGCGCAGGTGGACCTGGAAAACGAGGAGGTAGTCGTCGTCACCGACTGACCGTCGGAAACGGTTCGCCCCGTCTCACCGGCGTTCGTCGGTCACTCCGCGTCTCGCAGGCTCACGGGTCACTTCGTTCCCCGTTCGCCAAAACGTGACGCTCACTCACTCCAATCGTCGTTCGCTACGCGTCACGCAGCTCTCGCACGCGCTCGACGTTCCACGCGTAGCTCTTGCCGTTCTCGGTGGGCGTCTCCAGCACGAGCGGCACGTCGAGCAGGTCCTCGTGGTTGAGGAACGCGCGCATCCCGTCCTCGCCGATGAGCCCCTCGCCGATGTGGGCGTGCTCGTCCTTGTTCGTCCCGCACTCGTGTTTCGAGTCGTTGAGGTGGATGCACTCCAGGTGCTCCAGCCCGACGACCTCGTCGAACTCCGCGACGGTCTCCTGGACGCCCTCGGGCGTCGAGAGGTCGTAGCCCGCCGCGAACATGTGGGCCGTGTCGAGGCAGACGTCGAGGTCCTGCGCCGAGCGGTCCAGCACCTCGGCGAGGTGCTCGAAGTCGCCGCCGAGTTTCGTGCCCGAGCCCGCATCGGACTCGACGAGGACCGTGACGCCGCCCGGGATGTCCAGTTCGTCCAGCGCGCTCGCGGCGTTGTCGAGGCCGCCGTCGACGCCCGCGCCCGTGTGCGCGCCGAGGTGGACGTTGACGTACTCGACGCCGAGTTTGTCGGCGGCGTCGACTTCCTTCTGCATGGAGTCGACGGATTTCTCGCGCAGGTCGTCTTTCGGCGTGCAGAGGTTCACGAGGTACGACGAGTGGATGACCCACGGGCCGAGGTCGTTCTCGCCGACGAGGTCGCGGAACTCCGCGGCCTCGTCGTCGCCGATGTTCGGATCCTGCCAGACCTGCGGCGAGTGGGTGAATATCTGCCCGCAGTTGCCGCCGATCTCGAGCTGTTCGTCGACGGCGTTCGGGACGCCGCCCGCGATCGATGTGTGTGCGCCGATCCGGATCATGGCAGACCGCAGGGAACGGATCGGGAAAGTCGTATCGAAGCGATCTGCGACCGATCGCCACCTGTCTAGACGCCAATTTTGAAGCGCGGTGGCGCGCGCTGTCGCGCGTTTCATCGCGCGACAGTAGCCGCGCGAGGGATGAGCATCGCAGCGAACGAAGTGAGCGAGAAGCGCAGTCGGTTGGGGAGGCGTGAGGCGCGGTGCTGTGCCGTGCAGTTGTGGTGTCCCTGGTGGACTGAAAGGGCGAGGCGCGCGTGGCGCGACCGACGGGAGCGCCACGATTGGCGAACGGCGAGTGAAGCGAGCCGTGAGCACGGTCGCGCGGTCTGCGCGGGCCCTATCCGAGGGAGCGCCAGCGACCGAGGATATCCCGCGCAGACCGCGCGAGCGGGCCGAGGGCTTTCGTCGCTTGTTGGCAATTGCGGTATCGACTCCTAGCGAGCGGGCCGAGGGCTTTCGTCGCTCGATGTCGACGACGATCACGACTCAAAACGAACGTCAGAACAGACGGGGAACCGACCAACGACACGGATACAATCACTCACTGCTAGCGAACTCGCGCCAGTGGTGGAGGCCCCAGACGGTGACGCCGGTGCAGATCAGCGCGGCCGCGGCGAAGTAGACGATCAGCTGAGAAGCCACCAGTTCACCGGGATTCTGCACGGCGTACACCACACCTTCGACGGCGAGGCCGACGAGGACGAACGCGACGACCGACACCGCGGAGACCGAGGTGAGGACGTGGGTGCCCTGGCGCTCGCGGTCGTCGAGGCGGAAGACGGCGGCGACGAAGACGACGGCCATGGCGAGGACGTAGTAGGGGAGTCGCGAGCCCACGTCGGGGCGGGCGCCGCTGACGAACGCGAGCAGGCCGACGAACGCGCAGGTCAGCAGGACGGTCAGCCCGGCGACGCCGAGGGCGGCCCGCGTGCCGACGACGCGCCGGAGTCGCTCGCCGAATCGGTCGGACAGCGCCATGGTCGGGGATCCGGCGGCGGGGGTAAAAGCTTGCTGGCGGAGTGGTCCCCTCGACAACAGCGAGGGAGAATCGGGCCACGAAGCATTTACGGGTAGCGTACATATCGACGGCGAGATGGCCGACACGCCCGACGCGATCACGCTCTCGGAAGACGGCTTCTCCATGCCGACGCTGGAGGTCCTGACCGGCAGGGGCTTCATCACCGGCAAGTCCGGCAGCGGGAAGTCAAACACCGTGAGCGTGGTCGCCGAGGAACTGCTCGCCGCCGAGGTGCCACTGCTGATCGTCGACACCGACGGCGAGTACTACGGCCTCAAAGAGGAGTTCGAACTCCTGCACGTCGGCGGCGACGACCACTGCGACCTGCAGGTCCACCCGGGCCACGCCGAGCAGATCGCGGCCGTCGCGCTCGACCGCCAGATGCCGGTGATCCTCGACGTCTCCGGCTACCGCGACCCCGACGAGGGCCGCGAACTCGTCGGCGAAGTGGTCGAGGAGCTGTTCGTCCGGGAGAAGACGGCGAAGACGCCGTTCCTCGTCATCGTCGAGGAGGCTCACGAGTTCGTGCCCGAGCAGGGCGGCCGCGACGAAGTTGGCGAGACGCTGATCCGGGTGGCCAAGCGGGGTCGCAAGCGCGGACTGGGCGTCTGCGCGCTCTCCCAGCGGCCGGCCTCGGTCTCGAAGGACTACATCACCCAGTGCGACTGGCTCGTCTGGCACCGGCTCACCTGGGAGAACGACACCAAGGTCGTCGGGCGCATCCTGGGCGACGACGCCGCCGAGGACGTCGAGGACCTGGACGACGGCGAAGCGATCGTGATGACCGACTGGGACGACCGCGTCCAGCGCGTGACGTTCCGCCGCAAGCGCACCTTCGACGCCGGCGCGACGCCGGATCTCGACAGCGTCGACCGCCCTGACCTCAAGTCCGTCGACGGCGACCTGCTCGCGGAACTCCAGTCCGCCGTCGACGCCGACGTCACGGGCGACGACGTCGGAGACGGACCGGCAGACGGTGGCAAGTCGACCGACGAAATTGATCCGAACGGTACGGACGGCTCGACAGAAGACGAGTCGTCCGGCGACGACGTCGCCGACGCGGACGGCACGACGACGGCGAACGCGACCGCCTCCAACACCGGGTCGACCGGCGGCCGAGCGAGCGGGGCGGCTGCGACGACGACGGCCGCGAGCGACGGCGGCGCCGAGCCGGCGACCGACCCCGCCTGGGAGGCCGCGCAGTTCCTCACCTACCTCACCGGTGCGATCGTCGGCGTGGCCGGCCGCGGGGTCGGCTTCCTCGCCCGCTCCGGGGGACGGGCACTCACCTGGACCGCCGACCGCCTGAGCGACACGCCGCGCGGGCGCCGGCGCGTCGAGGCGCTCCTCCCGAAGGTCTTGCTCGTCGCCCTCGGTCTCCTCGTCGGGCTGGCCGTCGGGCTGCTGGTCGTCTGACCGGTCGGCGGAACTCAGCAAGAAGTCGGATCGCTTCGCTCAGGCGTGCCTGTACCGCTGGGCGACGTAGACGGGACCGGCGACGAGCGAGGAGAGAGGGAGGGCGACGACGAGTGCACCGACGTAGGTCGGGACGGGAGCGGAGACCGGCTGGCCGGCGACGGCGAACCGCGCCGCCTGCAGGGCGACGAGAAGGAGTGCCGCGTTCGCGACGTACAGCCACGGGTTCGGGCGCCAGTCGCCCGCCGCCCGCGCTACCGTCCGCGCGTCGTCGTAGAGCCTGAGCGTGCCGTGGGCGGC
This sequence comes from Halosimplex rarum, assembly GCF_047715405.1. Lineage (NCBI taxonomy): Archaea > Methanobacteriati > Methanobacteriota > Halobacteria > Halobacteriales > Haloarculaceae > Halosimplex > Halosimplex rarum. The sequence goes on along the minus strand of NZ_CP180412.1, from coordinate 4,209,563 downwards.
GACCGCAAAGAGCGCCCCGAGCAGGCCGAAGGCGACGGCTGCACCCGGCAAGGGCTGACCCGTCTCGAAGACGCCCCCGCCCGTGACGAGCACGACGATGCCGTACACTATCGCGAGCGCCGTCGGCGCGAGCAGCGAGATGGCGTCGCGGCGGTAAAACGGCGGGGAGCGACCGCCCCCACCGGTTCCCAGCGCCTCGGCGTCCGCCCAGCGGTCCGCCCAGGAGTCCGTCCGATCGATGCGTGCTGCGTTCGATTCGCGTGAGTTGTCCATGTTCCCGTGGGTTCCCCCCACGAACGGGCCCGCCGTCGACCGGAGGCGCCGCTATCCGTGGGTAAAGCTTATTTCGCCGGAGGGAGAAAGACCAGGCGTCCTACTTCCACGGTCTTCTCCACGGTGAGCGATTGCTCTGTTCGGGGAAGGTGTGTCGGGACCGCCTTGAATCTTGTCCGCTCGAAGAGATAGGTCAGGTTCGTTAGATCGGAATCTATGAATTTCGCCGTCGAGAAGACGTCTCGGCCGTCGAAGAGAGGTGCGCAATAATTACCATCTGATCGCTGTCACTGGATGTCGACGGGACGAGTCCCGTAAAATACGGGGACGCCGGCGGGGCGAGCGGGAGCGCGCCCGACCGGAGGATCAGTCGGTCGGGTCGTCGCCGTCGCGGGTCCACTGTTCGGTCGCGAACTTCTCGTTCGCGCGCTCGCGAGCATCGGCCAGTTCCGCCTCGGACCACGTTCCTTCGTGGGCATCAGCCCGGTTACGGAGCGCGTCGGTCAGTTCGCCGACGGCCTCCCTGCGTGAAATACCGGCCTGTTCGACCACACTGGTCACCCGATCGTCGAAGTCTGCGGGCGTCGCGTCGGGGTCGGCGAACGACGAGAGGTGGCGGTCGGTCGTCCGTTCGAAGGTGATCGATCCGTGCTGGACGACGGCATCCCGTTGGCGGTACTGGGCGTTCCCCGATATCTTCCGTCCGTCGCTCGCCACCACGTCGTGAGCAGGGTGGAGCGCACGCAGGTAACACGCCGGCTGGTACAGCGCCGGCCGCTCCTCCGCGGCGAACCCCGCATCGACGCCCATGCCCTCGAAGGCATCGAGCAGCGGTTCGCAGAGCAACTCGTACGACTCCAGCAGATCACCGGGGAGTTCGTCGGCCGGCGCGACGATCGAGTAGGAGATGTCACCTCGCTCGTCGTGGTAGATGGCGCCACCGCCGGTGGGCCGGCGCGTGACCGTGATCCCCTCGCGTTCGCAAACGTCCCAGTCGATAGTCGCGGGGTCCTGGTGATACCCCAGTGAGAGCGTGCTGGGCTCCCAGCGGTAGACGCGTAGCGTCCGGATACCCTCGTCGGCCGCCGACTCGGCGGCGATCTCGTCGAGCGCCATGTTCATCGGGCCCGAGCGGGACTCCTCGGTGATCAGCCGCCACTCCCGGTCGGCCAGGTCCATGCGCGCACTTGGAACAGTGTCAGGAAAGGGGTTGCGTTCGGATGGCTCCCGGCACAGATCGGGTCAGAACAGGCCGGTCGGGTCAGAACAGACCGGTCGGGTCAGAACGGGCCGGTCGAGACGACGTTCTTCATGACCGAGCGCTCGGCCCGGCGGAGCAGTTCTGCGGCCGTCCCCGGCGCGCAGTCGAGTCGCTCGCTCACCTCCGCGACGGTCCCCTCGCTGGGCGTCTCGTAGTAGCCGCAGTCGACCGCGGCGACGACGGCCTCGAACTGCCGGTCGGTCAGGTCGCTGCCCGCGTCGAGTCGGCGGGCGTCGTACTCCCCGATCTCCAGTACCTCCACGTCCATGCCCTCGGGCGTCTCGTCGACGGCGGCCTGGAGCATCTCCGCCGGTCCGACGCCGGTCAGTCGGACCGTCCCGTCCTCGCGATATTCGACCGGCATCAACCCCACCAGCCCCGGTTGTGTGAACGCTCCGATGAAGTCCCGGCTGTGCTCGGGGATCGCTTCGCGAACGTAGAGATAGAACGTGTCGTCCGGACACTCCGATATCTCGTAGGTCCGCACGCTCTCGGTCTCCCGCAGCGCCGGTTCGTACGGCTCCGGGTCGCCGTCGACGTGGAAGAGAAACGCCGGTTCGTCCTCGAGCGTGATGTTGTACTGGAGGAGTCGAGAGACGCTGTACCCGTCGTGCTCGACCACGAACTGGTGCATCGGGTGGCGAACCGACGGTTCCTGGTGGACCGCGAGCCGCAGGTAGCGCATCGCGCGATCGATTTCCGCGCGCTGACTTAAATCCCGCCCACTCGTGAGGCCCAACGGCGATTGTCGGACCGCGCGAAGTCCGCGTATGGCCCAGCAGCGACAGGTAGGAACGGACGCGGACGAGGCCACACCGTCCCGAGAATCACCGCTCGACGCCGCCCTCGCCGTCGTTCCCGACGACGCCGTGACCGACACCGAACAGCACCGCAACGCCCCCGCGCTGGTCGTCCGGGCCGACCGGGTGCAAGCGGTCCTCGCCGCCCTCCGCGAGGAAGCGGGCTTCGACCACTGCGCCTGCGTCACCGGCCAGGCCTACGGCGACCGCTACGAGTCGATCTACCACCTCCGGAGCTACGACGACCCGACGCGTGAACTCTCCGTCGTCGTCCCCGTCCCAGCCGCCGACCCGGTCAGCGAGAGCGCCGCGCCGGTGTACCCGGCCGCCGACTGGCACGAGCGCGAGGCCTACGACCTGGTGGGGATCGAGTACGACGACCACCCCGACCTCCGGCGGATACTCCTGCCCGAGACGTGGCAGGGCCACCCGCTGGACCCGGACGACGACGACACCGAGCCACAGATCGTGACCTTCCGGGAACACGAGAACCCGCTGGCCGACGACCATCAGGACGGCGACACGCTGTTCGTCAACATGGGGCCTCACCACCCGGCGACCCACGGCGTGCTCCACCTCGGCGTCACCCTCGACGGCGAGCACGTCGCCGAGGTGACCCCCGACATCGGCTACATCCACCGCTGCGAGGAGCAGATGTGCCAGCAGGGCACCTACCGCCACCAGATCATGCCCTACCCCGACCGCTGGGACTGGAGCGGCGCCGGCCTCTGCAACGAGTGGGCCTACGCCCGCGTCGCCGAGGATCTGGCGGACATCGACGTGCCCGAGTACGCTCAGGTCATCCGGACGATGAGCGCCGAGCTCTCGCGGATGCTCGGGCACTTCCTCGCCGTCGCCACCTACGCCCTCGACGTGGTTGGCGAGTTCACCGCCGCCTTCCAGTACGGCATCCGCGACCGCGAGATCGTCCAGGACATCCTGGAGGACCTGACCGGCCAGCGCCTCATGTTCAACTACTTCCGCCTCGGCGGCATCGCCTGGGATCTGCCCGAACCCCGCGCGGCGTTCTTCGAGTCCGTCCGCGCCTTCGTCGACGGCCTCCCCGCCAAACTCGCCGAGTACCACGACCTGCTGACGAGCAACGAGATCTTCCAGATCCGGACCGTCGACACCGGGGAACTGTCGCCGGAGACCGCCAGGGAGTACGGCTGTACCGGCCCGGTCGCCCGCGGGTCGGGCATCGACTACGATCTCCGGCGAGACGACCCGTACGGCTACTACCCCAAACTCGACTGGGACGTCGTCACCGAGGACGGCTGCGACAACTACGCGCGCGTGCTCGTGCGCCTGCGCGAACTGGAACAGTCGGCCCGCATCGTCGAGCAGTGCGTCGACCTCCTGGAGACCTGGCCCGACGAGGAGCGGACCGTCCAGGCGAACGTCCCTCGCACGCTCCGCCCCGACCCCGACACCGAACTCTATCGCGCCGTCGAGTCGGCGAAGGGCGAGCTCGGCATCTACATCCGCGCGGACGGCACTGACAAGCCGGCCCGGTTCAAGATCCGCGGCCCCTCGTTCTCGCACGTCTCCGTCCTCCCGGAGATCGCCCGCGGCGAGTTCGTCCCTGACCTGATCGCCACTATCGGCAGCCTCGACCCGATCATGGGCGACGTCGACCGCTGAATTGCCGTGAACTCCTGATCCGCCCTCGACACCGACCGCACTCCCGCCCCCGGGCACGCATCCTCGTCGTCCGTCGTGACGAGCATGCCGCCAACGACGGTTCTCGCCGGACGTCTCGCCGCCTCGATTCGGTCGACGAGTGTCTTCTGGTACCGATGACCACGATCGACGAACTCCCTTACAGAATTTGTCGACAGACGGCTTCTGAACGGTGAAACGCGTCTTTGATCCATCAGCCGACATATAACCCAACGTGAACGATACGGGAGTATGCGACAGGCGATACTCACAGTGGCAGTGGTCGCGCTTCTCGTCCTCGCCGGCTGTTCGAGCAGCGGAGGGAGCGCCGACGTGGCGGTCGGGGACGGCGGCGACGGGGCCAGCGGCGCGATGGGCGGCGGCGACGGCGGGAGCGGGAACATCGGCGTCAGCGCCGGCGGCGCGCAGGACGCCAACGCCTTCCGCACGAACGTCGAGGAGGGGTACGTCCCGCAACCCACGGACCTCACCTACGAGGGGCTGTTCCACGACTACTACTTCGATACCGGCCAGGACCGGCCGTGCGAGCGACTGTTCTGCCCGTCCTACAGCACGGCCGTGACGCGCGACCCGCTCTCGAACGACACGGAGCGGTTCGTCACCGTCGGCCTCAACTCCGGGATCTCGAAGCGCGACTTCCAGCGCAAGCCGCTCAATCTCGTGGTCGTCGTCGACACCTCCGGGTCGATGGAGAGCCAGTTCGACGAGTACCACTACGACGGCGGCGAGGAGACGAAAGTCGAGGAGAACCAGGCCAAGATGGACGCCGCCGGGGACGCCGTCGTCTCGATGCTCGGCAAACTGAACGGCGACGACCGCGTGGGCGTCGTCGATTACGACGACAGCGCGCGGACTGTCCAGGGCCTCCGGCGCGTCTCCGAGATCGACCGCGGTGATCTGCGGAGCGACGTGCGGGGGCTCACTGCCGGGGGCGGGACGAACCTCGACGCCGGGATGAGCGAGGCCCGCGATATGCTCGCCGAGCACGGGAACGACAGCGAGCGCGAGACGCGCGTCGTCTACGTCACCGACGCGATGCCGAACCTCGGCGACACGAGCGGCGACTCGCTGGAGTCGCGGCTCCGCTCGCATGCGAACCGGGGGATCCACACCACGTTCGTCGGTGTCGGCGTCGACTTCAACTCCCGACTGACCGAGACCATCTCGACCGTTCGGGGGGCGAACTACTACGCAGTCCATTCCCCCGCCCAGTTCGAGGAGCGCATGGACGAGGGGTTCTCGTACATGGTGACGCCGCTGGTTCACAACCTCTCGCTGCGAGTCGCCGGCGACGGCTACGAGATCGAGAACGTCTACGGATCGCCCCAGGCGGACGCCGCCAGCGCCGAACTGATGGAGGTCACCACCCTGTTCCCCTCACGGCGCGAGGGGAACAAGACCGAGGGCGGCGTCGTCCTGCTGGAGGTCAAGCGGACCGGCGATGACCCCACCCTGGGGCTCGTCGCGAGCTACGAGGACCCCGGCGGGGGCGCCCGGCAGGTGGTCCGTAACGTGTCCTTCGAATCGCGGGAAGCGCCGTACTACGGGTCGACGGGGGTGCGCAAGGCGGTCGCGCTCAGCGAGTACGGTACGCTCGTGCGCAACTGGATGGCCCACGAACGCGCCGACGGCGAGGCAGGCGCGACCGCGGTCGAGGAGCCGATAGAGTACCGCGAGTACGACGAACAGTGGGAGCAGGGGTCGGTCGCCCTCGGCGTCTCCGAGCCCTACGACGACCGGATTGATCGCTTCCTCGAGTACTTCCGCGCCGAGCAGTCCGCGCTCGACGCCGACCGGATGGACCGCGATATCGACGTGCTCGAACGGCTCGCCGCCGCGAACGGGCCAGCGCCGGGGGAATCGTCCGCCGACGAGTCACGGACGGATCTCACTACTACCGGAGACCGCGGGACCGACGACCGCGACGCCGTCGCACCCGCGGACGACGGAGGCCCGGGCGCCGACGATGCGGCGGGGTCGAACGCGTGGCTGTCGAGTGTGTTCGGTAGCGACCTGCCCGTGTTCGGCGCCCTCAACCTGCTCGTCACTCTCTGCGTCGCCGCGTTCGGGATCAGACAGAAGCGCCGGTCGCGGTCCCACGGTGAAGACGCCGTGCAGTGACGGCTGAGACGTCACGCGACGGCCCCCGGTGGCCCGCGATCCGCTCCCGTGCGGTCGCCGGCGCCCCGGGGTTTAAGACCGGAGAGTCCTTGACGACCGAACACGACACGGGGGACAGACCCCGCGGCGCTCCCGACGATGGAAGGAACACTCTGGCAAGTGCTGGCCGGGACGCGAGGCGGTCCCAACCGAGCGCGCATTCTCCGGGCGCTCGAGGAGCGACCGCGCAACGCCAATCAGCTCGCCGACGCGCTCGACCTCGACTACAAGACGGTCCGCCACCACCTCGACGTTCTCACGGAAAAGGGCCTGATCCGCCGCAGCGGCGACGGCTACGGCGCCATCTACCTGCCGAGCGACCGACTGCGCGGCTGCTGGGACACCGCCGAGGAGATAATCGACCGCGTCACCGCGCAGTGACCGTCAGAAGACGCTGACCCCGACCGCGTAGGGCCATGCTTGTCCACCGATCGCCAGGAACGCAAGCGCGCCGCCAGCCATCGTGACGTTCTTCAGGAACTGCGTCATCTCGTCCTGGGCCTGTTCGTCGGGGACAGCCCAGAAGTCGTGCATCGCAACCGCCGACGCCAGCAGGAAGGTCGCTATCGCGCCCGCGGCGATAACGGGCGCGATTCCGAGCGCGATACCCAGTCCGCCGAGGACGAGCAACACGCCCGAGGCGACGACCGAAAACGTCGGTGCCGGAACGCCCTTCATCTCGGCGTACCCGGCCGTTCCCTCGACGCCCGAGAAGTGGTTGAACCCCATGAACGCGAGCACGCCGCCGAACAGGACCCGCGCGAGCAAGAAGGCGATCTCGCCCACGACCGTCTCGGCGACCATCAGGCCGTCACCACGGTTCGCGCCGCCCCGTTCGGTCGTTCGTCTGGTTCGTTTCCCTCTGAAATCCGTGTCTCTGACATCGATACCGCGTACGACCCCGCCACACATATACGTTATCTGACATCAGTGTCACCGGGAGACGTCGGTGTTACCGGGACAGCGTCTTCTCGCAGGCACGGAACCGATCGGGAAGTCAAATGGGGAAGCGCGAACGCGGGTAGAAGTAGAACCTGGTTTCACTTCGATACCCGGTTCGTTAACGAACCACCTAAGTAGTTGCCCGCAGTAGCGGTGTCCATGGCAACGAATGCGGACGCGGCGAACCCCGAGGCGTGCCCGGTGGTCGACTCGCTCGACCAGATCGGTTCCCAGTGGCGCCTGGTCGTCCTCTACGACCTGCAGGGCGACGAGAAGCGGTTCAACGAGCTCAAGCGATCGACGGGCGCGAGCTCGCGCACCCTCTCGCGCGTCCTCGACGACCTGCAGGAGCTCGACCTGGTCGACCGACGGCTCGAAGAGGACGCACCGGTCGCGACCTTCTATTCGCTGACCGCCAAGGGCGAGTCGCTCTGTCCGGTCTTCGACGCCATCGAGTCGTGGGCCGACGAGTGGCTCGGCGAAGACCCCGACGAGGCCGAAGCCATGGCCGCGGTCGAAGCCGTCGCCAACGAGTGAACCGCCCGACCGACGCGCGACCGCGCGGCCCGGCGGGCTTCGGGAACCGCGCGACGCGCTAGTTCCGGTCCGTATCCCGTCGTCTCATCCCACTTGTTCTCCAGCGGGTGCTCTTCAATCGGCCGAGAGCGCGGCAGAAACTGCGGAATCGAACGCGTGAACTGGGAGCCGCCGGCTCGACGGTCGGTCCGACTGCGTTCGCGGATCGACTCGGCTCCCGGAGTGGCCGATAGAGACCGATTCGATATCGCGGTAAGTAGTTTATCACCACTCGTCACCCAACGCGTCGGGCTTTTCCCTATCGACGGAGTATGGACGAGTAATGGTCCAGAACGTGGCATCTGTGATAGCCGACCTCGAACCCGAGGACTTCTATCTCCTCTCGGGGGTCGAACAGGGGATGCGCTTCTCGGAGTACGTCGACCGCGAGAAGCTACCCGAGTTCACCCGCCTCTCGGCGGAGGACGTCGACTACCGGCTGGACCGCTGCGAGGACCGCGGCCTGGTCGAGCGAAAGACCATCCAGTACGAGGGGTTCAAACTCACGTTCGAGGGGTACGACGCGCTCGCGCTCCACACCTTCGCCGAACGGGAGACCTTCGACGGCGTCGGCGCCCCCCTCGGCGTCGGCAAGGAGAGCGACGTGTACGAGGTCCGTTCGTATCGCCCGCTCGCCCTGAAGTACCACCGCGAAGGGTACACCAACTTCCGGGAAGTGATGAAAGAGCGCGACTACACCGCCGACCGCGGCCACGTCTCCTGGCAGTATACCGCGCGCAAAGCCGCCGAGCGCGAGCACGAGGCTCTGGAGTCGCTCTACCCCGACGTGTCCGTCCCCCAACCCGTCGACCAGAACCGCCACGCGCTCGTGATGGAGAAGGTCGACGGCGTCGAGCTCTCGCGGACGAAGCTCACCGACGAGCAGGTCGTCCCCGTGATGGAACTGATCCTCGACGAGATGGCGACGGCGTACGCCGAGGGGTACGTCCACGCCGACATGAGCGAGTACAACGTCTTCGTCACCGAGCAGGGTGTGGTCGTCTTCGACTGGCCCCAGGCGGTGCCGACCGACCACGACAACGCGCGCGAACTGCTCGAACGCGACGTGGAGAACCTCGTCGGCTACTTCGCCCGCAAGTACCCCAGCCACGTCGACGAGATCGACGTTCCTGCCCTCGCTGCCGCGCTCGCCGACGACTCCTTCGACTCGGTCGCCGAATTCGCCGAGTGAGCGCCGATCTCGGCCCCTTGACCCCATTCTGACCAATTGAAAGCGACGAATGCCCCCGATCGTTTCGTGCTAGTAAACCACATGTCGCTATATCAAATCGGCAAGTAGCTGGATCGGACGCCCACGAGATCCGCCGCGACGAGCGGGTTCTGTTGAACGCAAGCGATTTATAGAATCGATGAGACGAGCCGGGTAGAATCCTCCACAGATGGGAGACAACTCGCCGGTACCGGAACGCGTCGTCGAACTCGTCGAGGCAGAGTCGTCCGGGGAGGCGCGGTCCGCGCTGGAACGCCTCGGGGACGCATCGGCCGCCGACCGCAGCGAAGCGATCCGGTCGCTTCGCACGCTCGCGGAGAAACGACCGGGTTCGACGGGTCAGTTGCTCCCGGCCGTCGTGCCGTTCCTGACCGACGACGAACGCGCGGTTCGGCTCGCGACCGCGAAGCTGTTCGTCGCGGTCGCGGAGTCCGACCCCGACGCCGTCGTTCCCGTCGTCGAAGCGCTCGCCGACCGCCTCGCCGACGGCGACGAGTTCTACTACGTGCGCGCCCGGTCGGCCGAAGCGCTCGGGTACGTCGCGCTCGAACACCCCGACGCCGTCGCCTCGCCGGAACTGCTCGCCGACCTCCGGGTCGGCCTGGAGTTCGACGAGCCGGAGGTCAAGGAGAAACTCGCCAAGGCGATCGAGTTCGTCGCCCTCGGCGACCCGGGTCGCCTCCGCCACCAGGTCCCGCGGCTGGCCGAGCGGCTGGACGACGACAACGAACTCGTCAGGTACCACCTCTCGACAGCACTGGTCGCCGTGGGCTGTTCGTATCCGGACCGCCTGACCGACGCGGTAGACGAGTTCGGCTCGCGCCTCGGGGACTCCAATTCGTTCGTTCGGGGCCGCGCCGCCGAAGCCCTCGGACTGCTCGGTGAGGCCGACCCGGACGCGTCGCTACCGACCGACCGACTCGCGGATCTCACCGGAGACGAGGAGCGCTTCGTCGCCGAACGCGCCAGCTTCGGCGTCGCTGTCCGCTGCGGGGGCGACGATCACAGCGGCGAGTCTCCGGACGGCACAGCGATCGGGTCGCTCGGCGCCGTCCGCGAGACCACAGCGGTGGCTATCGAGGAACTGACCACGCCGGATGTCGACGGCGAGTGCCCCCACTGCGGCCTCGAACTCCCCGAGAGCGGACCGCCGATGTGCCCGCGCTGCGGAGCGCCGCGATAGCGACAGCAGCGGGCTCGATCGGTCGGTGAACGCGCCGCGCGGCGTTGCTCCCTACAGCGCACGGCCGCGGTCCGTCCCGTCTCTCACGGTTTCTCGCGAGTGCACGGTCGACAACGCAGACGAAATACTCGCGTATTATCAGTGTTTTTGGTTAGCCTAAAATTCGGAAGCTCTTTATACGTTTTAGGCTAGCCGAAACCCATGGCACGCGATGCCGACGCGGAGGGTGAACCGACGCGCAGAGAGTGCGTGAAGTACGGTGGAGCGCTCGTGGGTGGCGGACTCCTGGCCGGCTGTACGGACGGCGAAGCGGGCGAGTCACCCGCGGGAACCGACTCGGAGAGCACGTCGACGCAGCCCGAGACGGCTCCGGCGACGGCGACACCGACCGCGTCGGAGACTGCGGCGGGGTCGCAGACGGCTCCCTCCGACGGTCCGAGCTACTCGGTGACGATGGCGCCGATGGGCGACGTCACGTTCGAGGGCGTGCCCCAGGACGTGTTCACGATTCTTGGCCATCACACGGACATGCTGCTGGCGCTCGGGCGCGGCGACGCGATCAACGCGATGCACGCCCCCGAATACCATCAGTCGCTGTATCGGAAGTTCCTGGCCCGCCTCGACGGAGTTTCGGTGGACTGGGAGGGGCTGTACTCCTCGTGGCCGCCGACGAAGGAGAAGCTGTACGAACTCGACAGCGACGTTCACGTCGCGGACCCGGCAAAAGTCGCGACGGCCGAGGGGTGGGACGACGGCGACATCGAGGAGATCGAGGAGGGCGTCGGCCCCTGGTTCGGGAACACCCTCAGCGGCACGAACAAGACGCCCCCGGAGGGGTGGGCCGACAGCTACGAGTACTACACGCTCTGGGAGATCTTCGGCAAGGTGGCCCAGGTGTTTCAGGAGGGGGCGCGCTACGAGGCGCTCGCCTCCGTCCGTGAATCGATGAGGGAGACCATCGAGGCGGGCCTACCGCCGGAGAGCGAGCGGCCGGACGCAGCGCTGGTGTTGTTCTCGTCGTCGGACGCGAAGGCGTGGGGCTACAAGCTGAACCATCCGGGCTATTACGCCGCGCACACGCGTCCGATGGGAGTCACCGACGCGCTGGCCGACGCCGTCGGTGAGGGATACGGCGACGACGGCCGGAACGTCACGCTCGACTACGAGACGCTCCTCGAAGCGGACCCGGACGTGCTGCTCGTCCTCGGTCCGATGGCGCAGTACCACGACCTCGCGGAGATCCGGACGAAGTTGGCGGACGACGAAGTAGCGAGCGAGATCACCGCCGTCGAAGAAGGGAACGTCTACGCTCAGGGTGCGCGCCGACAGGGTCCGATCCTCAACCTCTTTCAACTGGAGATGACCGCCAAGCAGCTCTACCCCGACGCCTTCGGCGAGTGGCCGGGGTACGTCGACGGCGAACCGTACCCCGAGATCGCGGAGGCAGAGCGGCTGTTCGACCGCCAGAAGGTCGCCGACGTCATCACGGGAGAGTTCTGACCATGGGAGACGACAGTACTACCGACGGCGAGGCGCCGACGCGACGAACGTTCCTGACCTACGGCGGCGCGCTCGCGGCGGCCGGACTGGTCGCCGGGTGTTCGAGCGAGGGCGACGCCGGGGCCACGCCGGAAGAGACGCCTGCTTCGACGGAGAGCGACCCGGCGACCAGGGACGCTGTGACACCGACGGAGACGCCGACACCGGCCGAAACGGCGGCGGAGACGTCGAACCGGTCGGGCGATGGCGGCTACTCGGTGACGATGGAGCCGGTGGGGACGGTCGAGTTCGACGCCGTTCCACAGTCGATCGCGCCGTTCACCGCGGACTACATCGACATGCTGGTCGCGCTCGGTCACGGCGACGCGGTCGAGTCGATCTGGTACCGTGGACGCTACAAGACGCTCCACTACGAGGAGCTCGACGGCGTCTCGATGGACCTAGACGGGCTGACCCAGCTCTGGGCGGACGGCGTCCCCAAGGAGCCCTTCTACGAGATGGACGCCGACCTGCACCTGATCGACCCGCACGCGCTGACGGACTGGTTCCAGGCCTGGAGCCAGTCGGACCTCGAAGAAGTTCGAGAGAACGTCGCGCCGTTCGTCGGGAACGTCGTCTTCCGGCGGACCGACGAGTGGCACGACTACCGGTACTACTCCCTGTACGAAGCCTTCGAGAAGGTAGCCGCGATCGTCCAGGAGCGCGAGCGCTTCGAGGCGATCCGGGCGATGCACGACGACCTCGTCGCGACGGTCCAGTCGCGGTTGCCGGCGCCCGACGACCGGCCGAACGCCGCGCTCGTGTTCGCCGGGGAAGAGCCCGAGGAGTTCAGTCCGTACCGACTGTCCGGTAACGGCGCCAACAAGGAGCACTTCCGCACGCTGGGCATCGCCGACGCGTTCGCCGACACCGGCGTCGACGGTCTCTCGACGAGCGACACCGGCACTATCGACTACGAGACCATGCTGGAAGTCGACCCCGACTCCCTGCTGTTGCGGTACCACGAGGAGGGGAAGACCCGCGAGGAGTTCGAGGCCTCGGTCCTCGACTACTTGCGCGACCACGAGCTCGGCAGTCAGCTGACCGCGGTCCAGGAGGAGCGGGTGTTCCGCGGCGGGCCGATCTACGCCGGGCCGCTGCACAACCTCTTCATGATCGAGCGCTACGCGAAGGCGTACTTCCCCGAGGAGTTCACCGAAGATCGGTTGTTCGACCGCGACGAACTCGCGCGGATCGTCACCGAGGGGGTCGACGAGTCCGGGGAGGGCGAGCAATGAGCGACACCGCGGACGAAGATGGCGACGGCGAGTCCGAAACCGGGACCGAACGGACGCGGCGGCGGTATCTCAAGCAGGGGAGCGCCGTCATCGCTGGCAGTCTCGTCGCCGGCTGTACGAGCGATGGCGGTACGGAGACGAGGGCCGCCACCGAGTCCGGGACCGCCACGGGCTCGCCGACGGCCGCGGAGACGGACGACTCGGCGGACGACGGTACGACGAGCGCTACGGGCGAAACGGACGCGCGGACCGCGACGAACGCCGGCGGCGGGTACGAGGCGTGTATCGAACCGGTCGGCTGCCGCACGTTCGAGGAGGTCCCGGAGACGTACGTCGTCAACAACGGCGAGTGGGCGGACATGGCGTTCGCGCTCGGCCAGCGGGACGGGTTCCTGACCGGGGCGAACATGATCCCCGGGTTCCTCTTCGAGCCGTTCGGGCTCGACGTTCCCCCGGAAGACGAGACGACGAGCCTCTCGACGACGGACTGGGACAAAGAGCGGTTCTACGAGCTGGATCCGGACGTCATCCTGATGGACCCGAACTACATGCACAAGACGGGGTGGGACGACTCCTGGGACGAGTCCGACACCGCGGAGGTACGCGAGAACGTCGCCCCCTTCTTCGGGAACAACGTCCTGCGGCGCCGCGAGTGGCACGACTACCGGCTGTACACGCTGTACGAGGCGCTCGACCGCCTCGCCGACCTCTTCGGGGAGCGCGAGCGCTACGAGGCGCTCGCCGCGGTCCACGCGTCCGTGCAGGAGGAAGTCCAGTCCCGGCTCCCCCCGGCCGACGAGCGCCCCGAGATCGGGCTGATCAACAGCGCGTCGGACCCGAACGAGGGGACGTTCTACCCCATGCACACCCAGGTCGAGGGCGTCGAGATGAAGCCGTATCGCGACCTCGACGTGGGCAGCGCGTTCTCGGCGGACCTCGTCGAGGGCGGGACGATCGACTACGAGCAACTGCTGGAAGTCGACCCCGATATCCTCGTCGTCCACTGGGGGATCGGGACGACTGGGGACTCGACGAGCTTTTCCGCCGAGGCGTTCCGCGAGCGCTACGTCGCGCCGCTCGAAGCCGACTCGGTGGGGAGTCAGCTGACCGCCGTCCGGGAGGGGCGCGTCTACCCGGGCGCGTTCGGCTCGCAGGGCCCGCTGGTGAACCTGCTCCAGACCGAACTCGTCGCCCAGCAGCTGTATCCCGACGAGTTCGGCGGGTTCGACGCCGAGCGATTCCCCAAAATCGCCGAGGAGCATCGCCTGTTCGACCGCCAGCGCGTGCGCGACATCGTCGACGGAGCCATCGAATCATGAGCGACCACGAGACCGAGACGAACGACGAACCGAGCCGCAGAGACTACCTGAAGTACAGTGCGGTCCTCGGCGGCGGGCTGCTCGCCGGCTGTACCGGCCGCGGAGACCAGACTACCTCGACCGACGGTGTGGACGGCGGCGAGACCGACTCCGCGTCACCGACGCCGACGGCCACGCCGACGCCCACGCCCGGAGACGGTGAGACGCCGGCGGCGACGGATTCGCCGACGCCGACCGACGGCGGGCCCTACACGGTGGAGATGGCGCCGATGGGCGAGGTCACCTTCGAAGGGGTGCCCGAGACGATCTTCACGCGGCTGACCCACCTCGCGGGGATGGCCTTCGCGGTCGGTCGCGGGAACGACGTGAACGCGATGCACGCCCCGGACTACTACGACGCGCTGTGGAACCAGTTCACGCCGCGACTGCCCGGTGTCGAACTCGACTGGTCGGGGCTGTACTCCTCGTGGGAGCCGACCAAGGAGCGGCTCTACGAACTGGACAGCGACGTCCACCTCGCCGACCCGGCGAGCGTGCGCTCGCTCGGGAGCTGGAACGCGGCCGACGTCGAGGAGGTGCGCGAGAACATCGGACCGTGGTTCGGGAACCACTACAGCAACAGGCACCTCTCACCGCCGGACGAGTACGCCGATCGCTATCGCTACTACGACCTGTGGGAGATGTTCGAGCGGGTCGCGCAGGTGTTTCGTGCGGGCGACCGATACGAGGCGCTCGCGGAGGAGCACGCGGCGGTCCGCGAGACGATCGAATCGAACCTGCCCCCGACGGCCGAGCGGCCCACGGCGCTGATGGCCGGACTGACCGACGTCGAGAACCCGTGGGTGTACAAGACCGACGTGCCGGGGTTCCTCGCGGCGCACGTCAGACCGCTGGGAGCCCGCGGCGCCCTCGGCGAGGACGTCAGTTCCGGCAGCCAGATCGACATGGAGGGGTTGCTGGAGGCCGACCCCGACGTGATCTTCGCGCTCGGCGGGATGCACCCCGACACCGACATGGCGGGCATCCGGCAGCGCCTCGAAGACCACTCCGTCGGAAGCAAGATTTCCGCGGTCGAGAACGAGCGCGTCTACGTGCAGGGCGCGCGCTATCAGGGGCCGATCCTGAACCTCTTCCAGCTGGAGATGACCGCGAAACAGCTCTATCCCGAGGAGTTCGGCGAGTGGCCGAGCTACGTCGACGGGTCATATCCGGAGATCCCCGAGGCGGAGCGGCTGTTCGACCGCCAGCGCGTCGCGGACGTGATCAACGGACGACTCCAGGACGACTGACCGAACCGACGATTGCGGCTCCGCTATCTTTTTGGCCTGCCTAAAAACCGGCAGCTATTTATGCGTTTTAGGCTAGCCGAAAACCATGGCACGAGACTCCGGCCCGCGCGGCATCTCGACGCGCAGGAGCTATTTCGGACGCGCCGGCGCGCTCGTAGCCGGAGGACTGCTGGCCGGGTGTATCGGCGGTGGGAGCCGCGGTCACGGCAGGGGGGACGAGACACGATGATAGGGACGACGCTCACAGACATCCGAGAACGGATCGAGGCGCTCGCCAGCGAAGACGGGACGTACTACGTGGTCTGCGGCCGGACCGGCGAACGGCCGGTGCCCGCGGCCGGGCTTCGCTTCGACACCCGCACCGCGGCCCGCGCCGCCGTCCACGCCACCGAGCAGTACCGCAGCGCGCTCAGGCGCTACGACCCGCGGACCCCGCGGTACGACCTGATCGTCTGCGAGGAAGGCGACTCGTCCGCTCGGCCGGACGGGCCGCGAGCGCTCGCCGCGGACGCCGAAGCGTCGAGGACGCCGGAACCCTTCCGTGACGGCGAAGAGCGCAAGCCCGCGCGCCGGCGCCGGATCGAGTTCTGCCACCGGGTCGCCGCCGCGACCTTCGAGATGCTCTCCGACGGGGCGTGCGAGGGCGTCGAGACCGCGATCATGGACACGTACTTCGAGCGCGCGGAGACCGTCGAGGACCCCGACGACCTCTGTCTGTGCCTGCTCGAGAGCATGGCCACCGAGATCGACGATCGGCTCAGCCCCATCCGTCAGGCGGACGTACTGTCGGCTACCGCGGCGCAACTCGCGCCGGGGGACCGCGCGGACGAACCGGTGACCGCGGCGTTGCGAGCGCTCCGCCGGCGCGGGCTGGTCGGCGAGTTCACGTGCGCGCCGGCGGCGATCGACCGCGCGAGCGGCGTCCGATCGGTCCGCACGACGCTCTCGGAGTACGCGCTCTCGCCGCAGGGCGACCGCCTACCGGTGTTGCCGGTCGCGGTCGAACTCTACCGGCACCGACCCGAGATGGCGCCCGCCGCGCTCCGCGTCGCCGCCGCGGACGAGGGGTGGCGAGTCACCGTCGAACTCGGCGCCGACGGCGACCCGGACGGCCTCGCGAGCGCCCCGATCCGACCGAACGCGTAGCATGTCCGTCGAAACGCACGTTCACCGCGCACGCGAGCGCGCCCGTAGCGAACGCGACGCCTTCGACGCGAAGCTCGACGCGTACGGCCGGTTCGTCGAGCGGGTCGCCGACGTGACGGCGGAGACGACCGGTGCGCCGGCGGCGGACGTCGCGACCACCGGCGGCGCGGGGCGGTACGTCGGCCGGTCGACCCCGGACTGCTGCCGGAGCGTCCGCACGGCGTTCGCGGAGACGGTCCGGCCCCACAGCGTCGCCGACGTCGACGAGTCCGAACCGCTACTGGCCTCGATACGCGCCGAACTCGGCGACCCGGTCGCGGTCGCGCTCGCGCCGGCGACCGAGGCGTCGTTCTCCGCGGAGGTCAAACGCGCGGTCCTGTCCGAAGCGACCGCCCGAAAGACCCAGACCGCAGTCGTCCGCCGAGCGCTGGAGCGGGAAGTCACCGGTCTCGAAACGGCGGCGACGCTCGTCGACGAAGCCACTGCGTGGATCGCCGAGACCGACGAGACGCCCCTGTGCGACGTCGGATTCGACGGCCTGCGGGAGCGCCACGAGACGCTCGCGGCGTTCAGCGACCGCTGCGACGAGGCCGTCC
Source organism: Halosimplex rarum (assembly GCF_047715405.1). Classification (NCBI taxonomy): domain Archaea; kingdom Methanobacteriati; phylum Methanobacteriota; class Halobacteria; order Halobacteriales; family Haloarculaceae; genus Halosimplex; species Halosimplex rarum. Next base: position 4,192,327 of record NZ_CP180412.1, on the reverse strand, counting down.
ACGAGCGCCAGTCGCGGCTGCGGTCGAAAACGGGCCACGACGTCGACTCCGCGGTCGACCATCGGGATCTGGTGGCGTTTCTCTACGGCGACTTCCCGGTCGACTACCCCGTCCTCTCGACGGTCGCCCGCCTGGACGAGACGTGTCGCGAGTGTCGGCGAACCGTCCGCGACCACCTCGTTCGGAGGGCGTGAGTCGCGTGTTCCGACGCCCCGGACCGGCACGATCCGAGGGGGGACGGTCCGCGCGAGCGGAAGGCGGGCAGTCCGCACGAACGGAAGAGGGACGACCGTGACGGGGGAGACTCAGTACCTGCTCGCGCTGTACCTCGCCGAGCGGGAGCTGTCCCCGCCGATCCCGCCGAGTCGGGTCGCCGAGACGCTGGACCGGTCGCCGGCGGCCACGACGGAGATGTTACAGCGGCTGGAAACCCGCGGTCTCGTCTCGCTCGAACCGTACGAGGGGGCGACGCTGACAGCCGAGGGGCGCGCGACCGCTGCCGACCTCCACGACACCTATCGGACGCTCGCCCGCTTCTGCCGCGAGGTCCTCGGTCTCGACGACTACGAGGCAGAGGCCAGGCGGCTCACCGGACACGTCAGCCCGACGGTCGCCGAGCGGCTGTCCGCGACGCTCCTCGACGACGCGGAAGCCGCCGACCCCGATGCCCTCCGGCAGTCGCCGGGATCGGAGTGACGCTACTGCATCCCCCGACTGCGGCGTCGCGCTTTCGGGCGACCGGCGACGACACCGGCACCTCCGAACCGAGTCCTTTTTATTTTAGGTAAACCTAAACGCTGCTAATGGCCGCTGGTAGTCAGTCACACGCGGAGCAGGAGCCCGGACGGGACCCCATCGATCAGCCCGAGATAACCGTCTGCGAGAGCGCCCCCGGCAGGTCCGTCTTCCTCGAATCGGGGAACACCGACGGGTGGATCGCCAGCGACACGACGCTCGAAGTGTGGCGATGACGGGGGACACCGACGACGAACGGACGACCATCAGAACCGGTCGGGAGTTCGAGCAGGCGTACCGGCTGGACGCGAGCGAGGCCGGCGAGTTCCTGATCGAACTGGGCGAGCAACTCCGGGACGGCGACGAACTGACGATCACCGACGAGGAGTGGGAACTCCCGTTCGCGTTCGGCGAGCCCGTCGAGCTGGAGGTCGACTTCGACGGCGTCGGCGACCCGGAACTGGAGATCGAACTCGAACTGCCGGGACGAACCGACGAAAAAGCGCCGCGTATCGAGTAACTACCGCGGTCGGTCTCTTCTCTTCGTTACTCCAGCGCGGCCTCGGTGACCAGCGAGTCGTCCTCGAGGTAGTGGTCGAAGTGGTGGGCGTGGTCCTCGAGACCTTCGAGCTGTTCGCGGAGCATCTGCGCGGTGGCGTGGTCGCCGAGGCCCTCCGCGAGCTCGATGTGTTCGCGGTAGCTCTCGATGATGTCGCCGTACATCTCGAGGTCGTTCGCGAGCGACGTGCGGATGTCGTAGACGTCCTCGTCCTCGGGTTCGACCGTCGCGGCGTCCGAGAGCGCGTCCATGCTCGCGTGGGGGACGCCACCGAGGGCCTGCAGTCGCTCGGCGATTTCGTCGGCGGCCGCCTCGACCGCCTCGTAGGCCTCCTGGAGGAAGACGTGGATGTCCAGGAACTCCGCGCCCTCGACGTTCCAGTGGTGTTTGTGGAGCTGGTGGTAGAGCACGTACGCGTCGGCGAGGTCCGCGTTCAGCGCTTCGATGACCTGACGGGCCTTCTCCTCGTCGAGTCGAACGGGGTTCGATCCGACGGTCCCGGCTTCCTGACGGACGGTCTTCTGGGTGTTCATCACACCTCGTACTCCGTCGTCCATCGGCTTATAACTTTTCAACACTCGGATAGTTTTCGCCCCGCCTAACTTTCCCGTGGGCCCACGTCGCCGTCGACGACGGCGGCGGACGGGTTTCGGCTCGCCTAAATTTCGTAACGACTAAGTAGTATTTAGGCCAGCCTAAACCATGGGACGAGACGACGACACGACCGGAGCACAGACGCGCAGAGAGTTCGTGACGTACGGGACCGCGCTGGTGGCCGCGGGAGCGGTCGCGGGCTGTGCGGGCGACGACGGACCGACCGACGCGCCGGACGGTGGGAGCGACGGGACCGGTGGGGGAAGCAACGGAACCGACGGGGGGAGCGGCGGCAACGACGGGGGGACGGAACCCGATCGTGAGGAGGACAAGGGCACGGGGACGCAAACGAGGACCGCGACCGACTCGGCGACGCCGTACTCGGTGACGATGGAACCAGTGGGTGAGGTCACCTTCGACGCCGTTCCCGAGGCGTGGATCGCGTTCTGCGGCGAGTTCGCCGACATGGGCGTCGCGCTCGGCCAGGCCGACGGAATGACGGGGATCGGCGGCGCCGACCGGTACTACACGGGCGTCTACGACGAGCTTCCCGGCGTGAGCGTCGACGGGGAGCCCCTGGAGCGCCACTCCGAAGTCAGGACCAAAGAGCAGTTCTACGAGCTGGAGAACGACGTCCACTTCTACGACCCGGAGATGCTGATCAACTGGTTCGACTGGGACCAGGCGGACGTCGACGAGATCGCGGACAACGTCGGGCCGTTCGTCGGCAACCTGATCTTCCGCCGCTCCGACGAGTGGCACGACTACCGGTACTACACGCTCTACGAGGCCTTCGAGAAAGTGGCGACCGTGTTCCAGGAGCGCGAGCGATTCGAGGCCTTCAGCGAACTGCACGACGAGTTCGTCGCGGACCTCCAGACCCAGCTCCCGCCCGCGGGCGAGCGACCGAACGTGTTCCTGACCTTCGAGGGCACGAACGAGCCGGAGACGTTCTCACCGTACCGGCTCAACGACCGGGGCACGAGCAAGAAGCAGTGGCGCGACCTCGGCGTCGCCGACGCGCTCGCGGGGACCGGCGTCGAGAACCTCAGCACAGAGAACCGCGGCGAGTTAGACTACGAGAACCTGCTGGAGATCGACCCGGACGTGCTCCTGATCCGCGGCCACGAGCGCAAGTCCGCGACCGAGTTCCGCGATACGGTACTCGCGTACATGGAGGACCACCCCGTCGGCAGCGAGCTGACGGCCGTCCAGACCGGGCGGGTGTACCGCGGCGGCTACCTCCATCAGGGGCCGATCCACAACCTCTTCCTGACCGAGCGCGCCGCGAAACAGCTCTATCCCGACACCTTCGGCGAGGTGACCGGCGACGCCGAACTGTTCGACCGCCAGCGGGTGGCCGACATCGTCACCGGCGCGTTCCGCGAGGAGTGAGGCCGCGACCGCCTCCCCGGCGGCGGTTCGGCCGATTCGTCTCCGAACGAACCCCGGGCCGGCTCGACCCGGGTCAGTTGGGGACCCGATAGGTCAGGTCGACCGCGTCGAGCAGGTCGTCGTTTCGGTCGAGGTTCGTCTCCAGTTCGACGTGCAGCGAGTCGAGCATCGTGTCGACGAGGTCCTGCCGTTCCTCGCTGGTCGACCAGTTGTCCGCCGAGACGGGCGTGCCGATCTCCATCGCGACGCTCTGGTTGGGGTAGATCGTCCGCATGTGGTACGGTTCGTCGTGGTTGGCCAGGCGGACGGCGTACACCGACAGGTCGTCGTAGTCGGGGTGGTTCACCTCGATCACGTCGCGCTGTGGGTGGCCCAGCGACGCGCTCGGGCGGTGGGGGTTGTTCCAGTGGCCGTCCGAGAGGTTCGAGGCGTTCCCCGACGGACCGAGCCACCAGATGACGGCGGCGTCCTGGAAGTAGGGCACCTTGCTGGTGTTCTTCAGCTTGATGTACTGGTTGAGATACGCGCCGCTGGTCTCGTGGATCCGGACCTCCGCCTCCATCGGTGCGTTGGCGGTGAACCCGTCGCCGCCGAGGGATTCGCCCGTCGCCGGGTGGACCTTGTCGGTGGCGGCGTCGAGTACCGGATTGTCCGGATTGTTGTAGACGGAGTCGGGCAGGTTCCCCGAACTCCCCCACTCGCGGCTGTCGTCGTACTGGGGCTGGTCGTGTGCGCGGTCGCGCACCTGGACCTCCATCGGCTGGTAGGTGCGGGCGTCGGTCGGCCAGCGGTTCTGGATCAGCTGGTCGGGGTCGTTGGTCGCCGCGGTCGGTCCCCCGGTCTCGTCCCAGACGGTCGAGGGGTCGTCGTGGACCCCCGGGTCCTCCTCCTCGTCGGGCAGTAGCGCCAGCCGCGGCAGGAGTTTGACCGTCGCGTGCGCGGGGAAGTCGTTCTCCGCGAGCTGTTTCACGTACGGCAGCGCCTGGGTCCCCAGGTCCCCGAGCGTCAGCGAGCCGTCGCCGACGTTCTCTTCGACGGCACTCACGTCGTAGCCGAACTCTTCGGCCTTCTGGGAGTCGGTCCACTCCTGGTTCTTCGACCCCGTCTCGCCCGGCAGGTAATCGAGGAAGTCCCGCGGGACGTAGTAGGGGTCGTCGAAGTGTTCGGACAGGTCGGCGACCGTCGTGCTCTCGGTGATCTCCGAGGCGGCCGGGAGCGCGTCGGGCTCCGGCGGCCGATCGGGGAACGGCACGTCCCAGCCGGGCCCGGAGTCGGTCGGTGTGTCGGTGCCGTCGTCGGGCGTGTCCGTCCCGTCGTCAGGTGTGTCCGTCGGTGTCGGGTCGTCTGTCGGAGGCGTCGTCGTCCCGCCGCCTCCGCCGTCGGGGTTCGTCGAAAACGCGATCCGGTCGATGTCGATCGCGCCGGACGACCCCTCCCAGAAGTTCATGCGGACCGCCTGCGGGCTCGACAGGTCCGCGCCGACCGCTTCGAGGTCCACGGAGACGGTCGAGTAACTCGTCCCGATGCCGTCGTCGGTCAGGTCGGCGAGCAGGTCGTCGACGCCGCCGACCTTCAGGCGGAACTGGGACTCCTCGCCGCCCGCGTCCCCCCGAACGCGGAGCGTGAGGTACTGATACTCCGAGACGTCCTCCGTGACGTTGCTGGCGAACCAGCCGGCGTTGTCGTACTCGAGTCGGAGCGCGCCGTCGGCGACCGCCCCCGAGCCGTCGCCGTTCGCGAAACTCCCCGCGCCGGCCCAGTACCCCAGGTCGTTCGACCCCGGATACGCGCCGCCGTCGAACTCGTGGACGGCCAGCGTCGAGTTCTGCCCCAGGACCGTCGACGCCAGCCCCAGGCTGCCGAATGCGATTCCCCCTTTCAGTACCGTTCGTCTATCCACCATTGCAAATTACATGTGCATTTGATACCTATTAGTATTACCGAATGGCAAAAATAATTTTTCGAATCGGAAACCTATCCGGACGAGACGGGGTCCGGCGCCGCGAACCGGACGCGTTCACTCGACGCGTCCGCTGGGGTAGGGAGTCGTCGCGGGGGTTCTCGCCTACTCCAGTCGCACCTCCTCGATCTCCAGGGTGCTACTGCCGCCCTGCCAGAAGTTCAGTCGGAGCGACAGCGCCGAGGACGACCGGTCGATGCCGGCCGACGCCATGTCGACGGTCACGTCGGAGGCGCTCGTCCCGACACTGTCGTCGGTGACGTTCGCGAGCATCGTGCGGACGCCGCCCATGTCGAACAGCACTTCCGACTCCTCGCCGCCGTTCGCGCCGCTGACCCGCAAGACCACCGCCGAGTACTCCTCGACCGACTGGTTGATCTGCTCCTGGTACCAGCCGCCGTTGTCGTACTCCAGGACGAGCGCGCCGTCGACTTCCTTGCCACCGCCGTTCTCGAACGAGCCGGCCCCGCACCACTCGCCCAGGTCGTTACGGTGGGATGACCAGCCGGGGTCGCCGTCGTAGTCGTCGACGACCAGCGCGTCGCCCGCCGGGGTGTCCGTCGGCGTGTCCGGTGTGTCAGTTGGGGTGTCGGTATCCGTGGGCGTCTCGGGCGTATCGGTGTCTGTGGGCGTCTCGGGCGTGTCCGTGTCAGTCGGCGTGCCGGGTGTGTCGGTCGCCGTCCCGCCGGTATCGCCGAGCTTGTCGTAGACGACGTCGAAGTAGTCGCTCGTCGCGTACTCGTCGGCGCTGCAGTCGTCGCCCCAGTAGGGGTCGGCCATGTTCATGCCGGTGCCGTCGCCGTTCCAGCTCCAGCCGATAACCGGCCAGCCCAGCTCGTTGGCGTGGTCGACGATGGCCGACCAGTCGGCCTCGCCATCGCTGTTCTCGGGCATGCTGCCGAACTCCCCGACCATGCAGGGGTAGTCCGTCTCGTCCAGAACGTCGAGGTCCTCGGCGGCGAGGTACTCCCCCGTCGTCGCGTTCCAGCCGACGGGGTAGACGTGGGCCGAGAGGATCAGGTCGTCGTCGTCGATGGACTCGACGGCGTCGGCCAGCCGGTAGGTCCCCTGGCCCCAGCCCGGCGCGTCGCAGACTATCGGGCCCGAGTAGCTCGTGCCGTCGCGCACCGTCGAGATGGCGTCGTTGTACGCCGAGGCGTACTCGTCGGCGGTCACCTGGTGGTTGCCCCACTCGTTCATCAGGTTGATCGTGAACTCGGCGTCCTGTGAGAGGTAGTCGTACTGTTCGACCCACCAGTCGGCCGCGTTCTGGAGGTGGGCCGCGTCGGCCGAGCCGTTGTGCGGGTGGTGGTGGTACGTCGCTAGAACGTCGTACCCGTGCTGGTAGGCCTCGTCGATCCACCGCTTGGCGTCGGACATCGTGGACTGGCTCTCGCCCATCGATGGCGGCTCGATCTCGATGCGAACCGTCTCGATGTCCGGGTGCTCGCCCATCAGGTCCCAGCCCAGGTCCTGGTCGCCGCTACAGAAGTACGAAGGCTGGAGATTCACGCCGTCGCCGAAGTCCGCGCCCGCCGCCGTCGACGGGTTCGTCGCGAGCGCCCCCACGGCGCCGAGGGCGACGCCCCCGCCGAGCGCCTGCAGGACCGTCCGCCGTCCGGGGGAGAAGGAGGTCCCCCCGTCGTCGCCGTCTGCCGTCCCTCCGTGCTGTTCGCCGTTCTGTGCGTTCGAAGTCGTGTCGTCGTGTGTCATCTGTGTCGTGTTACCGTGATCTGTCGTTCGAGTCGATTCGTCTCGCAAGAGTCGGTACCGCCGCTCAGGGGGAGGTGTCGCTCACTCCCTCGGGAGCGGGGTCCGCGTCTGTCCCGCCGGCCAGGTCGCTGTTCGCGCCGCCTGAACTGTCCGCCGCTTCGAAGGCAATCCGGTCGATGTCGACCGCGCCGGCGTGACCCTCCCAGAAGTTGAACCGCACCGAGTTGGGCTGGTCGAGGTCCGCGCCGTTCGCCGCGAGGTCGACCGATACCGTCGACCACTCCGTGCCGACGGCGTCGTCGGTGAGATTCGCAAGGAGGTCGTCGACGCCGCCGACCTTCAGCCGGAACTGGGACTCCTCGCCGCCCGCGTCCCCCCGAACGCGGAGGTGCAGGACCGGCCGATCGGCGACCGACTGGCCGACGTTGCTGGCGAACCAGCCGGCGTTGTCGTACTCGAGTCGGAGCGCGCCGTCGGCGACCGCCCCCGAGCCGTCGCCGTTCGCGAAGCTTCCCGCGCCGGCCCAGTTCCCCAGGTCGTTCGAGCCGGGGTATGCGTCGCCGTCGAACTCGTGGACGACCAGCGCGTCGTCGGACTCGCCCCCGTCGCCGTCGCTCCCGTCGCCGTTCTGGTCGTCCGACTGGTCGGTCGTCGCCTCGACGGTCGCCGCGTCGGACTCGTTGCCCGCGCCGTCGACCGCCGAGACGGCGATCTGGTAGGCCGTCTCGGCCGATAGCCCGTCGATCGTCGCCGTCGTCATGCCCGCGCCGACCGTCTGGTCTTCCGAGCCGTCCACGGAGACGGCGTAGTGGTCCAGTCCGGAACTGCCGTTGTCCGTCGAGGCGTCCCAGGAGACGGTGACCGTCGACGCGGTGGTTGACGTGACCGAGAGGTTCTCCGGCGTCGTCGGGGGCTGGGTGTCGCCGCTCCCGCCGCCGTCGCCCTCGACCGTCACGGTCACCGTCGTCGTCCCCGCGGCGTCCGTCACGCTGGTCGTGGTCGTCGCCGAGTCGCTGTCGGTGCTGACGGTGATTTCGTGCTCTCCGAGGAAGGCCGTCGTCGCGTAGGTGCCCGAATCGTCGGTAGTCCCCGACGTGTCCGTCCACCACTCGTCGTAGACCAACCCGGTCCAGACGTCGTAGGCGGGTTTCTGCGACCAGTCGTCGTAGAACAGCGGCGCCTCGTCCTGCCAGTGGTCGCCGTCCCAGAAGCCCCACATGACGAAGGCGTCGACGCCGGGGTGGGAGAACGCGCCCCGCAGGTAGTTCTCCGTGACGTCCGCGCGCTCCTGGTCGGAGTTCCAGTCGTCGCCGTTGTAGGTGTCGAACTCCGTGATCTTCACGCGCGCGCCGTGGTCGGCCCACGTGTTGATCTCCGAGACGACCTGGTCGGCGTCGATCCGGCCGTCCGGGTCGCTGTTGGTGTTGAACTCGCCCTGCCGGGCGGCCACGTGGGCCTGGAGCCCGACCGTGTCCAGCTGTGCCCCGTTCTCGTTGATGTGGTCTATCTCCGCCTCGTAGCGACCGTCCGTGTACGAGTAGGGGAACTGGTTGAAGTCGTTGACCGCGACGCCGACGTCGAGGTCGTTGTCGTCGATCACCGACGCGGCCTGACTGTACCAGTCCGCGAGCAGGTCGGAAGTCCAGGGGACGACCTCGCCCGTCCAGGGCTCCTCGGTGTCGATCTGGTCGCCGTAGACGCCGATCTGGAGCTGGTAGGCGTGCATCGCCTCGTTGACGACGTCCCAGTCGGTGATGTCGTCGCCGTAGTGGGTGATGATCTCCTCGATGTGGGCCATCGAGCGGTCGCGGATGGTCTCCGCGTCGCGCTCGTCGATGGCCGTCTGCACGTCCGAGGGGATCGCCCAAACGTCGTCTCGGCCCCAGAGACAGACGTGGCCCCGCATGTCCAGTCCCTGGTCGAGCAGCCAGTTCGTCGCCTCGTCGGCGAGCTGCTGGTCGTTCTCCCAGAACCGCCACTTGTGTTGGTTCCCGAGCACCGCCGTGTTGAACAGCTCCGGGATATACTGGCGGTAGTTGTCGCCGGGACTGCTCTGGTTGATGAGCCTGTCGGCGTTGACGGCGGTGCCGAAGCTGAACTCGTGTTCCCGCTGGGAGACCGAGACGTCGGCGTCCGAGACCGGCGAACCGTCGGTGTTCTCCACGACCACCTCGAGGTCGCCGGTGCGGTGCTCCTGGATGCGTTCGTCGACGGTCTTCGAGGTGTCGGCCGTCTCCGCGGCAGCACTGTCGGTCGCCGCCGTTCCGAGCGCGCCCATCGCCGCCGCGGCCGCGACTGACCGCATGTAGTCCCGGCGCCCGATCTCGGGGAGCGCGCCGTCCTCGGGGGCGTCGGGCTCGTCGGTCCCGTCTGTCTGTTCGTCTGCCGCTGATTCGACCGCCGGAGCGCCGGGGTCGGTCGGTGCCTCAGATTCGCCGTCGTCTGATTTCCTTGCCATGACTCGGTAGACTGCAGGGTGTTCGAACGTCTATTCCAGGCGGATCTCCTCGATCTCGAGCGTGCTGGCGCCCCCTTGCCAGAAGTTCAGCCGCAGCGACAGCGACGACGACGAGCGGTCGACGCCCGCCGATTCCAGATCGACGGCCACCTCGGACATGCTCGTCCCGATCGAATCGTCGGTGACGTTGGCGAGCGTCGTTCGAACCCCGCCCATGTCGAACAGGATTTCGGACTCTTCGCCGCCGTTGGCGCCGCTGACGCTGAACACGAGCGTCGAGTAGTCGGTGACGGCCTGATTGATCTGCTCCTGGAACCAGCCGCCGTTGTCATACTCCAGAACCAGCGCACCACCGGAGACGTCGCCGCCGCCGTTCTCGAACGAACCAGCGCCGCACCACTGGCCCAGATCGTTGCGGTGGGAACTCCAGGCCGGGTCGCCGTCGTAGTCGTTGACCACCAGCGCGTCGCCGGACCCGCCGCCGCCGTCGGACTGGTCGGTCGTGGCCTCGACGGACACAGCGTCGGACTCGTTGCCGGCGCCGTCGACCGCGGAGACGCCGATCTGGTAGGTGGTCGCCGCCGACAGTCCGTCGACGGTCGCCTCCGAGGTCCCGGCGGCGACGGTCTGGTCCTGCGAACCATCGACGGAGACCGCGTAGTGGTCGAGCCCGCTGCCGCCCTCGTCGGTGGCGGCGTCCCACGACACCGACACCGAATCGGCCGTGGTTCCGGTGACCGAGAGGTTCGCGGGCGCCGTCGGGGCCGTCGAGTCGCCGTCGTCGGCCGCGTCGGTCGTCGCGCTGACCGACGCCGTCGCGGACTCGTTGCCCGCGCCGTCGACCGCCGTGACGCCGATCGCGTAGGAGGTCTCGGCGTCGAGGCCGTCCACGGTCGCGCTGGTCGTCCCCGCCGCGACCGTCTGATCCTGCGACCCGTCGACGGAGACGACGTAGTGGTCGATCCCGCTACCTCCCGAGTCACTGGAGGCATCCCACGACACCGAGACGGACGAACTGGTTGTCCCGCTGACCGAGAGGTTCGCGGGCGTCGTCGGCGCCTGCTGGTCGCCGCTGCCGCTCGGCTCGCCGAACTCGACCCAGTCGAAGTTCCAGGCGCCGGACTCGGCGGTGATCCGGACGACGTGCTCGCCTTCGGGGAGGTCGAGGTCCCCGACGCGGATCGCCTGCCAGTTCGACCAGCCGCCGGTCTGCCAGACGTCCTGGGTCGCGACCGTCTCGCCGTCGACGTCGATGCGGAGGCTCCCGCCGCCGCCGTTCCCGGCCGCGACGTTGACGTGCGTCTCGTGAGACCCCCCGGACTCGATCTGGACGGTGTACTCCAGCCACTCGCCGGTCTCGATGTAGCCGACGTTGTAGCCCGAACTGGCCGACGTGCCGATGTCGACGGCCGTGTCGCGGTAGGAGGCGCCCCCCTGGTTCGCCGACGTGGTGTCGTAGTAGGAGATGCCCTGGCCGCCCTCGTCGAAGTCCTCGGCCTGGACCCGGCCAGGGACCGTGTGCGGGCCGTTGTACGGCGACTGCTCGGCGTCGGTCGCGATGGTTTCGGCGACGACGGTGGCCGGGCCCGACTCGTTGCCGGCGTCGTCTTCGGCGGTGAGACTGAGCTCGTAAGTCGTCGCGGGCTCCAGCCCGGAGACCGTCGCCGAGGTGGTGCCCGGCAGCGCCTCCTGCGTCTCGGTGCCGTCGACGGAGAGGGTGTAGTGCGAGAGGCCGGCCTCGCCCTCGTCGGTCACGCCGTCCCAGGACACGTCGACGCTGATCTCGGTGGCGTCGGTCACGGTCAGGTTCCCGGGCGTCGGCGGCGCCGTCGAGTCGTCGATCTGACTCGCCGGGACGCTGTCGTCCTGGGTCTCCTCCAGCCAGGTCTTGATGTACCCGCCCATCTGGTCGTCGCCGTCTTTCAGCGTCCAGGGCTCGACCGCCCCGTCGCCCGGCGAGTCGAAGAACGTCGGCGCCCACGAGTCGTCGAAGCACCACGAGATCCAGCCCATGTTCTCATAGCCCTCGGCCCACTCGCGGAACGGCTCGCCCCACCCGGAGGTGGTCCCCTGGTCGACGCTGCCGCCCTCGGGGTCCCAGCCGAACTCCGTGACGACGACCGGCACGTCGTTCGCGGGTTCGCCGTAGTACTGGTCGAACTCCGCGGGCGCGCCGTTGTCGGGGTAGATGTGCGCGGCGTAGATCAGGTTGTCACCCTCGAAGGGGTACTCCGGGGCCATGTGCGTCACCGAGGTCCACCGTGGCGAGCCGATGATGATCGGCGTGTCGGGCGCGTTTTCGCGCACGAGGTCGACCCACGGCTGGGCCGCGTCACGCCAGGTCTGCCAGGCGCCCGCGTCGTCGCCGTACATCGTCGGCTGGGTCGGTTCGTTGAACAGCTCGTAGATGACGTGCTCGTCGTCGGCGAACTCCGGGGCGACGGCCTCCCAGAACGTCGTCATCACGTCGTCGATGGGCGAGAGCGTGTCGTCGTTGTTCGAGTTGTACGTCTCCGTCGCCTCCTGGGTGTACGGTCGGATGAGGTGGAAGTCCACCAGCGCGTACACGTCACGCGAGGCCAGGATGTCCACCGACGGCCGGATGAACTCCTCGACCAGCGTGTCGATACCGAAGTGGTCGACGCTGTCCTGCGTGAACGGCAGGCGGACCACGTTCGGGTGCCACCCGTCGGACGTGTCGGTCGCCCGGCGCAGCACCTCCTCGAAGGACTTCGGGTGGTACTGCCGGTAGAACCCGGGATCGGCGGTCGCCATCCCGCGGAGCTGGACTTCGTTGCCCTGCGGGTCGCGGATCCACTTGCCGTCGGTGTGCAGCCGCGGCGTCGGCACGCCCGCGCTCGCCTGCCCGGTGAAGAGCGTGCCCGCAGCCGCGGCCGCGCCGATACTCTTGAGCGCCGTTCGCCTGGTCGTCGTCCCGATCGCCGCGTCGACCGATGCCCCTCCATCGTTCGCGTCGGCGCCCGATTCGTCGTTCGCTGTCGTGTGGTCGGATGTCATCTGTGTCGTTGGTCTGTCGTCGTTCGTCGGATCGCGTCGGTCGTCTCGCCGTTCGTCGGATCGTCCGTTCGTCGCGCTATTCGAGTCGGATCTCGTGGATCGAGAGCGTGCTACTGCCGCCCTGCCAGAAGTTCAGGCGCACCGAGAGTCCCGAGGCCGAGGGGTCGACCCCCGCGGAGTCGAGGTCGACCCTCACGTCCGACGCGCTCGTCCCGACGGCGTCGGAGGTCACCTCCGAGAGCAGGGCCGTCGCGCCGCCCATGCTGAACTGGACCTCCGACTCCTCGCCCCCCTCCGCGCCACTGAGGCGTAGCACCAGCGTCTCGCGGTCGCTCACGTCGCGGTTGATCTGCTCCTGAAGCCAGCCGCCGTTGTCGTACTCAAGGACGAGTGCGCCGTTCGAGACGTCGCCGCCACCGTTCTCGAACGAGCCGGCCCCGCACCACTCGTCGAGGTCGTTCCGGTGACTGCTCCAGGCGGGGTCGCCGTCGTAGTCGTTCACCACGAGGGCGTCGCCGTCCCTGTCGTCGGGCGTTTCGGTGGCCGTGGGTGGGTCCGTCGGCGTGTCGGTGGGTGAATCCGCCGGCGTGTCGGTGGGTGTGTCCGTCGGCGTGTCGGTGGGTGTGTCCGTCGGCGTCGACAGGGTCGCGGTCTGGTTCCCGCCGTCGGTCCCGCTGGTGTACGTCGAGCCGTTGACGGTCACGTCGAACGTCTCGTAGGTGGTCTCGCCGACGCATCCGCCCCAGTACTCGTTGCCGAGTTCGATACCCGAGAGCCACAGGTCCTCGGCGACGTCGTGTTCGGCGGTGAGGTAGTCGACGACCTCCGTCATGTCGATCTTCCCACCGTCGTGACCCCCCTGGATCCGGAAGATGTAGAACGTCGCGTCGGTCCCGCCGGAGCCGTAGGTCGTCCAGTGGTCGACCGTGTTCCCGTACTGGTCGGTCCAGACGCCCTCGACGGAGACCCCGCCGTGGTCGTGCTGGTCGTTCCAGTCGAGCAGCAGCATGACCTCGTACTGGTGGGTCTCGGTCTCCTGGCTCGGCGGTTGGTCCATCAGCCACCACTCCTCGGCCCAGTCCCACTCGCCGCCGGACTGGCTGTCGGTCGCCTCGACGTCGATCACCAGCTCGTCGACGTTCCGCCGGCGGACCGGGAACTCGTCGACGCCGGTGTCCGAGCCCCACGGCTTGGTACCGACGAGCACCTCGGGGTAGTTGATCCCGCCGCCGGTGTCCGAGGCGTCGAAGTCGTAGCCGTAGCTGCCGTCCTCGCGCAGCCAGATGCACTGGTCGGCCGCCGAGTTGCCCCACTGGTTGTCCAGCAGGGCGAACCCGTCGGCGACCTGGATCCGGCCGAACTCCTCGGTGTTGCACTTCTCCTCGACGGGCGCGGCCGTCGCCGACCCCCCGTCACCGAGCGCGAGCGCGCCCGCGCCGACCGCGGCGCTGGCGGCGAGGAACCGACGCCGCGACCGACGGGTGCCGATCGTGCTCTCGCAGCGGGCCTCCGCGCCGTGGCTCTCCGGAGGGTCGGTCTGTTCGTCTGTCGTCCGTGTATCGTCCTGGTGTGTCATGGTTCGCGTCGCTCCCTGTGGCTCCCCGAGCTACCGCCGGGCGGCCCGCTCCGGCGAGCCGAGCCGGTGCAGTCACTGTTCGGTTCGGCTCTCGTCGAGCGATGGCTCGGGCCGTCCGTGGCCGTCTCGGTGGCTGTCGCCGTCGTCACCTCGGTCCTCGCCGGTGGCTGTCGCCGTCGTCACCTCGGTCCTCGCCGGTGGCGAGACCTCCCCTTCCTCGTCGACCGCCGCCACGCCGATGTCGTACGTCGTGTCGGGCGCCAGATCCGTGATCGCGGCCCGACGCGTTCCCGGCGCGGCCTCCCCTCGCTTCGTGCCGTCCACCGTGACGTCGTAGCGGTCGACGCCGGACGCCCCCGCGTCGGGCGGCGCCGACCACGAAACCGCGACGGTCGCCGCGTTCGCGCCGTCCACCGTCAGCGCCGCCGGCGGCGACGGGGCGTGCGGCAGGTCCTCGTCGGCTCGCGCTCCGGAAGCCGATGGGTGCTCCCCCTCCCCCCGAGCGGTCTTTCGATCGTCGTGTGGCATGGATCGTGTGACTCGCGCGGTCGAACGGCGCAGAGCGGATCCGTCGACCGGTGGCCGCCCCCCGACGGCCCGATCCCCCTGATCCGCCTCCGTCGACCGGCGTTCGTGTGTCGATGCCGGTTACTCCAGTCGGATCCCCTCGATCTCCAGGGTGCTACTGCCGCCCTGCCAGAAGTTCAGCCGCAGCGAGAGCGACGACGACGAGCGGTCGACGCCCGCCGATTCGAGGTCGACCGCTACGTCGGAGGTGCTCGTCCCGACGCTGTCGTCGGTGACGTTCGCGAGCATCGTGCGGACGCCGCCCATGTCGAAGAGGACCTCCGACTCCTCGCCGCCGTTCGCGCCGCTGACGCTGAACACGAGCGTCGAGTAGTCGGTGACGGCCTGGTTGATCTGCTCCTGGAACCAGCCGCCGTTGTCGTACTCCAGGACGAGCGCGCCGTTCGAGACGTCGCCCCCGCCGTTCTCGAAGGAGCCGGCGCCGCACCACTGACCCAGGTCGTTTCGGTGGGAACTCCAGGCCGGGTCGCCGTCGTAGTCGTTCACCACGAGGGCGTCCGCGGCCGGAGTGTCAGTCGGCGTGTCCGGCGTGTCCGTCGGGGTATCGGTCGGCGTGGGCGTCGCCGTCCCGGGCGCCGTCGTCGTCGCGGTGGCGGTGTCCGTCGAGCCGTCGTCGGCCTGGGGCAGGTCGTCGTTGCGGTGCTCGTAGAGGAACTCCTGCCACCACTGGCCGGGCCGCGACTGGTAGTCGTGGATCTCCCAGGTGCCGTCCTGGCTCGTCTCGTGGACGAAAAACGAGGGTTCCCAGGTGTGGTCGAAGTTCCAGCAGATCGGGTGGACCGGGTACTCCTCGATGAACGTCTCGAAGCCGTCGGCGTACTCGTCGGCCGTCCCTTCGAGGAAGCTGAACCCGTCGCGGCCGCCGCCCTCGGCCCAGCCGAACTCGCTGAAGAAGACCGGGACCTCCTCGGCGGGCGTGCCGAACGAGTCCGACAGTGGCCGCATGCCGTCGTGGGTGTAGACGTGACCGGTGTAACAGATGTCCTCGCCGCTGAACTCGTTGCCCGGCGCCCAGTAGGTGAGCTGGCTCCACCGCGGGGAGCCGATCGTGAGGAGGTTGTCGGCGTGCTCGCGGACCGTGTCGATCCACGGCTGGGCGCGGTCGACCCACATGTCCCAGTACTGCTCGTTCTCGGGGGCGTCGTACGAGGGGTTGCCCTCGCCCTCCTCGCCGGTGTCGGGGAGCGACGTCGGGGAGCCCCAGTCGCCCGCGTACGGGCCGGTCGGCTCGTTGTACACGTCGTAGATGACGTGCGAGCGGTCGCTGTAGCGCGGTGCGACGAAGTTCCAGTACATGTGGAGCTCGTCGTCGAGTTCGGCCGCGTACTCCTCCGTGTAGCCGTCGAGCTGGGACGCCTGGTCCTCCGAGTGCCAGAGGACGCCGCGCTCGCCGCAAAAGCCCAGGTCGTCCGGGAACGTCTCGGCGCCGCACTGGTAGTCGCCGATGTCGTCTTCGTGCTGGGGCTGGTGGAAGATCGGGAAGTGGCGGTGGTAGTCGATCATCACGTACAGCCCGCGCTCCTCGGCGGCGTCGACCAGCGGGTCGACGTACGACGAGAAGTACGTCTCCAGGTCGGACTCGTCGATCTGTCCGGGCAGCAGCGGCCCCCAGTCGTCGTTGTGGGGCATGCTCCCGACGCTGCCGGTGCCCGCGTCCGCGATGTCCTGTGGCTGGGTCGGGATGCGGACGATGCGGTTGTACCAGCCGCCGTCGTTCGAGCTGTCGGTGTTGGTGGCCTTGTCGAAGACGCCCATGGCGTCCTTGCCGCGCCAGCTGCGCGCGCAGCGGGCCGGGTCGGCCATGTTGACGCCGCGGAGGATCACCTGGTTGCCGCTCGGGTCGCGGAGCAGGTTGCCGTCGCGGTGGAGCTGCGGGGTGTCGATCCCGACCGCCGCGACCGACCCCATGATGGTGTTGGCGAAGCCCGCCGTGACCGCGGCCGCCCCCGTCGCCTTCAGGACGCTCCGGCGGGAGAACCCGCCGCCGTCGCCCGTCGAATCGTTCGTCGACTGTGCGCTGTCTCGTGGCTCGCCCGTCGATCGGACGCTGTCGCGTGAATCGTGGTCTGTCATCGTAGTGGTAGGGTGTGGGTTAGTTGCGCGTCTATTCGAGTCGGATCTCGTCGATCTCCAGCGTGCTGGCGCCCCCTTGCCAGAAGTTCAGCCGGACCGAGATGGACGAGGACGAGCGGTCGACGCTCGCCGATTCGAGGTCGACCGCTACGTCGGAGGCGCTCGTGCCGATGCTGTCGTCGGTCACCTCCGAGAGCATCGTGCGGACGCCGCCCATGTCGAACAGCACTTCCGACTCCTCGCCGCCGTTCGCGCCGCTGACGCTGAACACGAGCGTCGAGTACTCTGTGACGGACTGGTTGATCTGCTCCTGGAACCAGCCGCCGTTGTCGTACTCCAGGACGAGCGCGCCGTTCGAGACGTCGCCCCCGCCGTTCTCGAACGACCCGGCGCCGCACCACTGCCCCAGATCGTTGCGGTGGGAACTCCAGGCCGGGTCTCCGTCGTAGTCGTTCACCACGAGGGCGTCCGCGGCCGGGGTATCGGTCGGCGTGTCGGGCGTATCCGTATCGGTCGGCGTGTCGGTGTCCGTGTCCGTCGGGGTGTCGGTGTCCGTGTCTGTCGGCGGGTCGCTGTCAGTATCCGTCGGGGTGGGCGTCCCCGTCGCGGTGCCCTCGCCGGGGATCCCGTCGTTGCGGTACTGCTCCAGCGCGCTCTTGATGTCGTCGCCCATGGCACCGCTGCCGGTGGTGAGCGACCACTCGCAGGGCAGGTCGGTGCAGACCTCCGGCACCGTGCCGTTGTACGGGTCGCCGACGGAGTCGTTCGCGTTCTCGGCGAACGGGCGGTCGAACATGACCGGGCGCCAGACGGGATCCGCGATCCAGGCGGTCCAGTGGATGGCCGGACTCTTCTCGAGGAATTCGACGAAGGCGTCGCCGAACTCGTCGGTCCCCCCGATGTACTGGCCCGCGTTCTCCTCCCAGCCGAACTCGGTGACGAACAGCGGCGCCTGCTCGTAGACGCCGGCGACCCCCTCGCCGTTGCGGGAGGCGTCCTCCCAGTCGCGGGCGCGACTGGAGTTGTGGCCGGGATAGATGTGGTACGTGTAGGCGATGTCCTCGCCGTCGAACTCCTCGACGAGGGCGCCTTCCGGGCTCTGCGACCAGCTGGGCGACCCCATGAGGATCAGGTTGTCGGCGTGGCTCCGGATGGTGTCGACCCACGGCTGGGCCATCTCCAGCCAGAGCTGCCAGACGTCGGCCACCCACTGCGTCGTGGTGGGATCTTCCCACATCCCCGGCTCGGTCGGCTCGTTGTACACCTCGTAGAGGACGTGCGTGTCCTCGGCGTACCGCGGCGCGACAGTGTCCCAGAACATGTCGACCTCGTCCTGGAGCACCGTGTTGACCGGGCCGCTCTGGCCCTCGGCCCACTGCACGTCGCGATGACGGTGGTAGTCGATGATGCAGTAGACGCCGCGCTCGGCGCAGCGCTGGACCACCTCGTCCAGGTGGTTCGTCAGGTAGCTCTCCAGTTGGCTCTGGTCGAACGCCGGCACTGGCGGGCCCGAGCCTGGCTCGTACTCACCGATGTCGACGGGCTGGACCGGGACGCGGATCATCCGCGGGTACCAGCCGTTGCTCGCGTCGGTGAGCATGTCGATCACCTGCACGGCGTCTTTCCCCCGCGCCTGCGAGGTGACGTTGATCCGCTTGGGGTCCGCGATGTTTACCCCGCGCAGCGTGACCGTGTTACCGTCCGGGTCTTTGATCAGGTTGCCGTCACGGTGGAGCCGCGGCGTCGGAATACCCGCCGATGCCGACCCGATCGCCCCCGCCCCCACGCCGAGCGCGACGGCACCGGCCGCCGCGCTCCCCTTCAGGAAGTCGCGCCGGGACGGTCCCCCGCCGTCCTCGCTCGACTCCGTGGATAGCGATTCCTCTCGTCCCCCCTCCGGGGGTTGCCGTTTGTTCGTCATTTCTACCTCCGATACACACCGGATGGTGTGCATTCCGTACATCGTATGACCGGTATAAAACGTTTTCCTAGGCCGAGAGGTAAGAATTATCTACACCAGCAGATTCCGAGTTAGAAGGTACAGGGACCCAATATTATCGACATAATCCGATTATAAATACTATATACGAATTCTGCCACTTCGTGGTAATATGCCTGATATATAAATATCCTGTCTCGATCGGTCGAGACGGGAATTCCCGCGGACACCGGGAGACGCCCGGCGCCGTCAGCGGCCGCGGACATTTTTACTCCAGTTAATACAATTAGTTTATAATTATACACTATATTATCCATTGACACTAGTATCGCAGACGAAAACAGAGTGGTCGGCCTTCGCACGCGCGGCGGCGGCTCCACGAGAGCAGAGACGGACGCGGCGTCGAACGGGCACCACGGCGGCGTCTGACCGGGCGCTACGGGGCCGGCAACTCGATGGCGTCGACGGTGACGCGCCGGGCTTCGAGATCTTCCAGGAGCGCGCCCCAGCTTCCGACTGTGCGGGTTCCGTTCGGCGTCCAGAGCGCGACCGTGGCCTGTCCCGCGAGTTCGAGCAGGGTCGGGGGCCGCGACGTCCTCGCGGACTCGGCGGAGTAGTGGACGTCCACGAGGACGCCGGAGACCGCCCGGTCGCGCCCGGAGTCCGTCTCGGTCCCCCTGACGGTCACGGAGATCATCGCGTCGTCCCACCAGAGGGGGTAGACGTCTCTGATGAACGCCTCCAGACAGACGTAGACGGGCTGGTCTTGCCGTCGCCGCGAGACCGTGTCCCAGACCTCCCAGAGGCAGGTCTGAAAGTACCAGCGGAAGATGAACGGGACAATGTCGTCGTCGATGACGACGCCGTACGGCTCGGGCATGCGCGTCGTGGGCGCGAGACAGGCTCTGGTCCTGTCCGCGAGCGCGCAGAACGGACCGGGGAGCGGTCGCTCGCGGATCTCCGTCACCAGGTCGGCGACCGGGTGGGCCGCCAGGTCGATCCCCTCGGTCGGGACGACCGACGCCCGGACGACCACGTCGTTGTCCATCGCGTCCGCGAGAGCGCGCTCGTAGGCCACCAGTTGCTCGTCGGTGAGCGCGAGGTCGACGCTGGAGTCGGCCTCGCGGATCAGGTCCTCGGCGTGGTCGACGACCGTCTCCACCCGCTTGGTCACGTTCATCTTGTTGTCCCCCAGCGGCGACGCCTCCCAGCGCTCCTCGATCTCGTCGGCGACCTCCGAGATCCGGTCGCTCCGCTCGTGGAGGTCCTGCACGAACTCCGCCGGCTCCCTGGCCCGCGCGTGCAGCGTCTCCCTGTCCAGCGTCTCCGCGTACCCCATCTGCTCCAGTTCGTTGAGGACGTCGTAGATCCGCGGCACCGGGATCGAGCAGTTCCGCGCCACGTCGACGGCCGGCGACACCCCCATGTCGAGCAGCGTCAGGTATGCTTCCGCCTGATACGACGTCAGTCCGGCGTCCTCGAGTCCCCCCAGGAGATCCTCGCGCTCCATCGTGTCTTTCGAGGTAAAATACAATCCCATAATAATGTACGTATGACACCAGTTGGACGGTCGACACGTCCTCGTCGGTCGGAGTTCGGATCCCTTAAGGGCGCGAACGCGGAATCCCTGATCAACTCGCTGGGCGGTCGGGCACCAGTGGGCACCTGCCTGTGCAGGTCGGGATGTGATTTCCGGCGACCGTCGCCGGAGATTGAACCACGCAACGCCCGGCGGTGAACACCCATGGCAAAGAGCTTCTACACCTACATCCGGGACGCCTGGAAGGACCCGGACGACGGCAAGCTGGCGGAGTTGCAGTGGCAGCGAAAACAGGACTGGCGCGAGGAAGGCGCCATCGAGCGCATCGAGCGACCGACGCGCCTCGACCGCGCGCGCTCGCTCGGCTACAAGGCCAAGCAGGGCGTCATCGTGGTCCGCGCGAGCATCCGCAAGGGCGGCGCCCGCAAGCAGCGCTTCACGGCCGGTCGCCGCTCGAAGCGACAGGGCGTCACGCGGATCACCCGCCGGAAGAACCTCCAGCGCGTCGCCGAGGAGCGTTCGACCCGCGTTTACCCGAACCTGCGCGTCCTGAACTCCTACCCCGTCGGGCAGGACGGTAGCCAGAAGTGGTTCGAAGTGATCCTCGTCGACCCCGAGCATCCGGCGATCGAGAACGACGACGACCTCAGCTGGATCTGCGAGTCCCAGCACACCGACCGTTCGCTACGCGGACTCACCAGCGCCGGCCGCCGCAACCGCGGCCTCAACAAGCGCGGGAAAGGCTCCGAGCGAACGCGCCCGAGCCTCTCCAGCAACGAGAACCGCGGTCGATAGACCCGCGACCTCATTTTATCGCGTTCGAACGTTCGAGAGCAGCAGCGACCGCGGTCGGAAACGCGAGTCGGGCCATCTTCACGCTCAGCTCCCGTCACACTCCGTCTTCCATCGGGTCCCCGTACACCGTCAGGCCGCGTAGCCGGTCGGTCCGTCCGTCTCGACGCCGTCACTGTCGCCGCCACGTGAGACCGCGCTGACCGCGTAGAAGGTGGCTTCCGGGTCGCGATGGAGACGCCAGTGGACCCACGTCCGAACGAGCAGGTAACCCCGGCGCAACCGACCGAGCTCCGGGGTCTCCGAGAGCACGTCGTAGTCGTGCGACCGGATCAGTCGGTGGTGCTCGGCGTAGAACACCGCCGCGAGGAGGACGCCAAACTGGCAGTCCTCGGGGAGCAGCCGAATGCCGGCGACGCCCTCGCGGTAGCGCCGCTCCGTGCGCTGGAGTTCGTGGCGCATCGCCGCGACGAACTCGTCGGTGACGTTGGCCGCGGCGAGGTCCGACTCGGCGACGCCGTATCGGTCGAGGGTCTCCTGCGGTAGGTAGACCCGGCCGTAGTCGTGAATGTCCTCGCGCACGTCACGCAGGAAGTTGGTGAGCTGGAACGCCTCCGCGAGGGCAGCCGCGTGCGGACGAGACCGCTCTCGGTCCGCCTCGGGCATCTCCATCGCGGCCATCATCATGTTCGCGACGGCGACCGAAGACCCGCGCATGTACCCTTCGAGGTCCGCGTGCGTCTCGTACCGGGTCGTCTCGATGTCCTGTATCATCGCGTCGACGAACACCGCGACTTCGTCGTCCGCGATGTCCTTCTCGGTGGCCAGCGACCGGAACGCCTCCAGCACCGCCCGCTCGTCGTCGGGCAGTTCCATCCCGTCGACGGACTCGCCCAGGGCGGCCGCCCGCATCGATTCGAGGCGACGACGTTGCGCGTCGGGGTCGGGGTCGTCGGTCCTGTCGACGACCTCGTCGGCGACCCGGAAGAACGCGTAGAGGACGTAGGTCGCCTCCCGAACCCGCTCGGGCAGGAGTTTGGTCGCGACGTAGAACGTCCGGCCCGTCCGCCTGTGGATCTGCTTGCTCGTGTCGATTTGGTCGCTGTCTGGCATGATTAGTTCTAAGTCACCGGGTGAATTCGGCCCGCGCGGCGCCCGCGGCGGGGACCGCCGAGGACCGCGGCGCCAGCGTCTGTTCGTGTCTTTACGTACGTGAGACATTTAATAAACAGCCCACCAAACTAGTTCGGTCCGGCGTATCGGTCGGCGAACGCACACCCTACCGGGCGAGCAGCGGAATCGGAGAACCGGCCAGGGGGTCGGTGAGAGCGGTTTCGCGGGCGTTACCTCGAGACAACCGTCGCTTACCGACCACGACTACGTCCGGGGCGGGTTGCGGAACAGTCCGTCGGCGACGGCGAGCGCGCCGACGATCGACGCGCCCGCCACGAGCGCCGACGTCGGAACCGACGACACGGTCGACCCCGCGAGCGCCAGCAGGAACGCCGCGGGTATCACCAGTAGCAGGAGGTCGTACCGGGAGAGTCGGCGGTCGGCAGTGCTGTGCTCCCGCGTAGTGCGAGTCCTGTCGCTGGTGGCCATCGATGCATCACCTCTCGTCCGATCGTTCGATTGATTCCCACTAAAATTTTATGCCAGTACAGTTCTCCGAACACACTCCGAACACCCAGTAACCAGCTACTGATTATCGCTGTCATATTTACATACGTTTCGAGAATATGAGGGCGCGCGGAGTGCCGGGAAGCACGGCGGTGGGCGCGGGAGCTGTTGCGAGCGAGAATCGTCCGTGACAGGCGACGCCCCGAAGACGGGATCGCGACGATCGAAGAACCGGCGAGCGGCGGGAGGCACCAGCCCCGCGTCGAAGAACGGAGTCGGGGAGGGGGAAGCGACGTGGTCGGGCAGCGAGGCGGCGTGGCAGTCAGTCCTCGTCTTCGTCGACGACTTCGAGTCCGCGGTTGTTGACGGCGTGGGGGTCGAGGCCGACCTCCTGGAGGAACTGCTTGTACTCGCGTTCGCACTGCTCGCCGTCTTTCTGCTTGTCCGAGGCGTGCTGGCAGAGCGCTGCGAGGTCCTCCGGGACGTCGTTGGTGGCGACGATCCAGTGGTTGATCAGGTCCGACAGGCGGCGGATGGGCGAGGTGAAGTGCCCGTAGATCTCGAAGTTCAGGGCGTGGTGGCCGCCGAAGGGGTCGCTCATGTACTTCGCGCGCGGCATCACGAACATCACGGCGCGCTGGATCTTCGAGAGCTGCCGGCCGGGCGCCTGTTCGAGCGTCGCGTTGACGGCCTTCCGCGGGTCGTCCCAGGAGTCGCCGGGGATCGAGACGCCGCCCAGGTCCTGGATCTCCCGCAGCGCCTCGTCCCACTCGTCCGGCGAGGGCTGGGGGTGGACGCGGTACATCGCCTCGACGCCGCGGTCCCACATGAGCTCGTGCGTGACGGCCTTGTTGGCCTTGAGCATGCACTCCTCGATGATAGTGTGTGCCCGATCGCGGGCGGGATTGAGGACGAGCGAGCCGTCCTCCTTGCGCTGTTCGTGCATCCGGTCGGCCAGTTCCCAGACGAGTTCGGTCTTCTCGGCCAGGTCCACGTCCGTGTCTTCGAGCAGGTCGTCGGCGCTCTCGGGGTCGTCGAGTATCTCCTCGCACTCGGAGTAGGTGAGCCGCGCGTCCGACTCGATGACCGATTTGTAGATGTTGATCTCCTCGTAGGAGAGCGTCTCGGGGTCGAGGTGCATCTCGACGGTGTGGGCCAGGCGGTCCTCGTTGGGGACGAGCGAACAGACCGTCTCGGCGAGGATCGGCGGGAGCATGTGGAGGGTGTACGCCGGGAGGTAGACGGTGTTGGCCCGCTCGCGGGCCTCTTCCCACATCGCCGTGCCAGGGGTGACGTAGTGGGACACGTCGGCGATGTGAACCCAGAGGACGTACTCGTCGTCGCGCTTCTCGACCGAGATGGCGTCGTCGAAGTCCTGAGCGTCGATGGGGTCGGTCGTCCACGTCGTCATGTCGCGCAGGTCGCGGCGCTCGTCGACTTCGTCCTGTATCTCCTGCTGGACGCCCTCGGTCCGTTCCTCGGCCTCGGCCATCACTTCCGCGGGGAACTCGTCGCGGATCTCGAACTTCTCGAAGAGCTCTTCGCGCTTGTTCGCCAGATGGCGGGCCATCTCCTCGTCGATCTCGACGGGGCCCTGCCCCTCGACGGTGCCGGCCTGGGCCTGCTCGTCCTCGGTAGTCATGTGCCGGGCTATGACGAGGGTACAGATAGTCTTTCTGTGGTTCGGACGCCCGCCGATCCGGGGGCGGCGAACGAAATCGCGGCCGGTCGGACCCGGGGCGTGCCGCTATCGGTCGCCGACGGAGTCGCGACCTTCCGCAAGTTCGAGATACGCGGCGAGAAACGCGTCGCGGTCGGTGCCGACGGTGCTCGACTCGACGTCTTCGAGGAGGGCTTCGAGGTCCCCGCGGGGCTGGTGACAGCGCTCGCGGTCACAGGGCTTGCAGAGGTACTCGAACTCCTTGCCCTTGCGGTCCCAGCGGTCGCCGAACTTGTCGTACTCCCTGGCGTCGGACCGGGGCACGTCGTCGCCGCAGGCGATGCACGTCACCCGGCTCTGCCCCCGCTTCGAGGAGCGCCACATGTCACCCGCTTCGGAGGACGACCACTTATCCCTTCGCGCTGATCATTGAGGCCGAATTAAAAAGGGCGCTCAAGCGGCACCGCACGCGGACGGTCACTCCGACCCGTCGCCGGCGGCCTGGGGGCGGTCGATCAGTTCGAACAACTCGTCCCATCCCTCGTCCGCGGGGAGCTGGTCGCGGATCTGGTCGATCTGTCCCTCCGGTGTGGCCTCCCCGACGACGGCGACGATCGTGCGCGCGTGGTAGGCCACGTCGGCGCGATCGTCGGGCGCGGTCTGGCCCTCGCGCTCGGCGACGCGGTCGAGGAACTCGTCCCACTCGAAGTGCTGGCCGTGTTCGGCGACGGCGCCGGTCAGGTAATAGTCGATCTCCATCGGCAGCGAGCCGGCGAGGTCGTTCGCTTCCCCCTCCTGGATGCGCTCGCCCAGCGTCGACAGCGTCGCGCGAATCGCGCGCACGGTCTCGCCGGTTGCGGGCAGTTCGAGGCGGTTCTGGACAGTGCCGGTGAATTCGTCGAAGTTCATCGTTACTCCCGTTCTACACTACAGAGCGTCAAAAGCGGTCGACCTGCATACGCCGGAGCCACGCACCGGACGGCCTGCGCGGTGACCGGTGTCGATGCCGTCTCGGCGACAGGCCCCGGCGACCTCGGTCGACGAGCCGCCGAACGGACTGGACCAGCCGATTCCGCCCGGTAGAAGCCGCCTCCCCGACGGACCGACCGTCGGCTCGGTTGCGCCCCGCACGATGGTAAATCATATTTCGCTATATCAAATACAGATCGGGCCGGCCTTGCGCGGCCACAGCTGTGCGCTGCTGGTCGGTTCCAGCGACTCCGGCCTGCGCTCAGACCGCATCGGGTTTGGAAACAGCACCGATCGGCCGTTGTTCGCGGCTGAGCGGCCGCGGATCCGCCGTTTCGCGGTCGAACGCGCGACACCCGGGCGCGGGCTTATTACGGCGACGGTCCTATTCCCCGACATGACCAACGCCAGCCACGTCGAGATGGGGGAGGAGGAAGTGGACGAGTTCCTGGGCAACGGGGGGACGGGCGTGCTCTCGCTCTCGACCGTGGGAGACGAACCGCCTGACGCCGTCCCCGTGTCGTACGGGTACGACCCGACGGACCGGGTCTTCTACTTCCGGGTCTCGATCGGTCACGAGGACGACCCTCGGGAGCTGGCCGACAGACCGGTCACGTTCGTCGCGTACGGGAGCGGGGGCGACGAGCGACGGTGGCGCAGCGTCGTCGCCCGCGGCCGACTGAAAGACGCGGACGAGGAGGGGTCGGCGTCCGTGATCCTCGCCGAGATGGAGCGGATCGACATCCCGCTGGTCGACGTCTTCGAGGAGCCGCTGCGGATGGTGTCGTTCGACTTCTTCCGGCTGGACCCCGAGGAGCTGACCGGCCGCGCGGAGTCGCTCATCAACGACTGAGCCCCGGCTCGACAGCACGTCTTTCCGTCGCGAGCCGCTAGTTCGGACCCCGATGACCCTCTCCGTCACGGTCGCAGACGTCCACCAGATGACGCCCGACGTGAAGCAGTTCCGGCTCGTCGCCGACGACCACGAGTTCCGCTACGAGCCCGGCAACCACACCGAAGTCCACTTCCAACTCGACGGCGAGGACGAGACGCGCCCCTACACCGCGGCGAACCTCCCCGGGACGAACCAGCTCGTCCTCGCCATCAAGCGCTACGACGACGGCAACGGCTCCGTCTACATGCACGACCGCGCGCCGGGCGACGTGATCGAGATCGAGCCCGTCGACGGGAACCTCTCCGTCCGGAACTTCGACCGCGACGCCGCTTTCGTCGCGACCGGCACCGGGATCACGCCGCTGTACCCCATGCTCAAGCAGTACGCCCGGGTCGGCGTCGGCGACGCGCAGCTCGTGTTCGGCGAACGCGACCAGGAACACCTCATCTTCCGCGAGAGCCTCGATCAGTTGCACGCGGAACACGAGACCTTCTCCGTGGACTACGTCCTCTCTGATCCCGACGAGGCGTGGCCGGGGAGGACGGGGCACGTTCAGGACCACATCCCGAAAGCCCTCGACGTGGGACTCGATGGGACGGACTTCTACCTCTGTGGCGTCCCCGAGATGGTCGTCGAGACGCAGGAACTGCTGGAGTCGGAGGGCGTCGACGAGGAGCGGATCGTCACCGAAGGGTGGGAAGCCGACGAGGTCGAATCGTCGTGACGCGGGCCGATCAGTCCGCCTCCGGACGCCCGTCGGACTCGCGGAGCCAGCCCAGCGAGACTATCGCGACGCCGACGGCGCCGCCAGCGAGGAGAGTCGGTCCAGAGGTTCCGACACGGTAGACGAGGACGGCCGCGCCGGCGACCGGTGCGACCGCGTCCGTGCCTGCGGCCAGCAGCGCGACCAGTGCCACGTCGACGCCGCTCCCGCCGGGCGTCGGCACGACGGCCGCCGCGACCGCGGCCGGGACGACCGCCAGCAGGACGCCCACCGACACCGGCTGTCCGACCGCGCGGAACGAGAGCCAGAGCGCGGCGACGGTCGCGGCGTGCGCCGCGGCGAGCAGCCCCACCAGCGCGACCAGTTCCCTGGCCGACGCCCCGTGGAGTCGCTCGAACGACGCCCGGAACCGCGCGATTCGGTCCGCGACGGCGTCGCGGTCGGGCGGCGCGACGCGAGGGACGACGCAGAGGGCGCGCCCGAGCGTATAGAAGGCGGAGACGGCGCGTTCGGTCGCCCGGTCGCGGACTCGCCAGAGTCCGACCGCACCGAGGAGCGCCAGGCCGAACAGGCCGACGCCGACCGCCGCGAGCGCAGCCACGTCGCCATCCCCCGCAGTCGCCAGGAGGTACCCGACGCCGGCGATCCCGAACAGCCCGACGAGCAGGTTCGTGAGCGCGCTGACCGCGACGACCGCCGCGAGGGCGTCCTCGTAGTCGGTCTCGGAGGAGCGCGCGACTAGCAGACCGTTGACCGGGGCGCCGGCGGCCTGCCCGCCGGGGGCGAGCGTGCTGACGAGCGTCGTCGCGGCGTAGGCGCCGACCGCGCGGCCCATCGGGGCGCGATGGCCGAGGACGCCGAGCGACACGCGCAGCGCCAGGCCCCTGAGGATCAGTACGGCCACCGCGAGGCCTGCGACGAGCGCGAGCGTCTCCGCGTCCGCGCCCGCGATCGCCTCGCGCACCGAGTCGACGCCGACGACCGTGGCGGCACCGCCGAAGACTATCACCGTCCCCGCCAGCGCGGCGGCCGTGCGCGCGAGCCGTCTCGGATCGGCCCCCGCCCGGCCGGTCGCTCGACTCACGCGGTCACCTGCCTGTCTGGGCCCTGCGACGACAGCGGACCGTCTAACCGGCCCGTCCGCACGGAGATCGAGAGAGCCGTCTTGAGCTCCCGTCCGATCGCTTTCGACCCCGGGTCCGATCGCTCCGGACCCCGACCGGTCGATCGGGTGCCCTCCGAGCGGATCGATCGCCGCCGTCCGTCAGTCCGTCGGCTGGTGGTATCTAGCACGTGGATCGCCCGTCCGAGTCTCTGCGGAACAGTAGCCGCAGTAGGGCCCGAACGAGAATAACCCTGACGCGGGCACAGGCGGGGTCGCCTCGACCGCGCTCGACACAATCGATATCCGGGCGCCGCCCGTCACTGCCGCCAGATGACCGACACCGGCCGCGTCGACGCGCTCCTCGCGGAACTGACCCTCGACGAGAAGCTCCGGCTGGTCCGCGGACGGTCCGACCCGTCGGGGCACGCCACCGGCTATCTCCCCGGCGTCGACCGCCTGGGGGTCCCGCCGCTTGGACTCGTCGACGGGCCCCTCGGCGTGAGAGACCGCGAGGCGACGGCGTTCCCGGCGACGCTCGCGCTCGGAGCCGCCTGGGATCCCGGGCTCGCCCGCCGCGCCGGCCGCGCGCTGGCTGTCGAAACCCGCACGCGCGGTCACGACGTCGTCCTCGCGCCCGGGTTGAACGTCGTCCGCGTCCCGACCTGCGGGCGGAACTTCGAGTACCTGAGCGAAGATCCCCGGCTCACCGCTACGGTCGGGGCGGCCGTCGTCGAGGGGATCGAGGGCGCGGGCGTCGCCGCGACGGCAAAGCACTTCGTCGCGAACAACCAGGAGCGCCGCCGCGACAAGATCGACGCCGTGGTCGGCGAACGCGCCCTCCGGGAGATCTACCTGCCGGGGTTCCGCGCGGCGGTCGACGCCGGCGCGTCCGCCGTGATGACGGCGTACAACCGGGTCAACGGCCCCTATATGAGTGAACACCGGGAGTTGATCGAGGGCGTCCTCCGGGACGAATGGGGCTTCGACGGCGTCGTCGTGTCCGACTGGTGGGGGACTCACGACGCGGGCGCGGCCGCGGAGGGCGGTCTCGACCTGGAGATGCCGGGGGCCTCGCCTCTCGATCGATTGGCCCCCCACAGCCGAGCGCTCCGCGCGATGCTGAGGCTCCGTCTCTCCGACCGGCTCGGCGTCGACCCGCCGCTGTCGTGGCACCTGTTCGACCGCCTCGTCGCCGACGACGGCCAGCCCGACCCCTACCCCTACGACTTCTTCGGGGATCGGCTCCAGCGCGCCGTCGTCGACGGCATCGTCCAGGAGTCCACGCTCGACCGGAAGGTCCGGCACGTCCTCGGACTCTACGAGCGCCTCGGGCTGCTCGGTGGCGGCCGGCCCGACTCGCCCGCCGTCGACTGGGAAACACACCACGAGCTCGCCCGGGAGATCGCTCGAAGGGGGACTGTTCTCCTCGAAACAGGCGGTCTCCTGCCGCTGGAGGGGAACGAATCGCTCGCCGCCGTCGGGCCGAACGCCGACGAGGCGAAGGTCGGCGGCGGCGGCAGTTCGGAGGTGACGCCGACCCGGACCGTGAGCCCGGTCGCCGGCCTCCGCGAGCGGGCGCCCCGCGTCACCTTCGAGCGCGGCGTCAGGCGGGTGGCGAGCCCGTCGATGTACGACCCGCCCGGGTCGGGGTTGCGACGGCGGCTTGCTCCGAAGCCGGACTTCGACGCGGCCGTCGACGCGGCGGCCGCGGCAGACGTCGCGGTCGTCGTGGTGCAGGACGGCGCGACCGAGGGCGAAGACCGCGACTCGATGGCCCTGCCCGGCGACCAGGACAGTCTCGTCGACGCCGTGGCCGACGCGAACCGACGGACGGTCGTCGTCTGCCGGACCAGCGGCCCCGTCGAGATGCCGTGGATCGACGACGTTGCCGCCGTCGTCCAGACGTGGTATCCCGGCCAGGCCGACGGCGCGGCGCTCGCGGACGTGCTCTACGGGGCCGACCCCGGCGGCAGACTCCCGGTGACGTTCGGTCGCCGGTTCGCCGACTACCCGGTCGGGGACGACGAGCGCCGCTATCCCGGGGTCCACGAGCACGTCCATTACGACGAGGGCGTCTTCGTCGGCTACCGCGGCTTCGACCGCGACGGCGTCGCCCCGCTGTTCCCGTTCGGTCACGGCCGCTCTTACGCGGAGTTCGGCTACGAGAACCTCACCGTCGAGCGCGGGGGGGAGCGCGACGACGGCACCGCGCTCGACGCGTCAGTCATCGTCGAGAACCGCGCCGACCGTCCCGGACGCGAGGTCGTCCAGGCGTACGTCGAACCGCCGCCAGCGCCGGGGACGGTCATCCGGCCCGAACGCGAACTCGCCGGCTTCGCGACCGTCGAACTCGACGGCGGCGAACGCCGCCGCGTCTCGCTGTCGCTCCCCCGGGGTCCGCTGACGCGATACGACGAACGCGACGGCTGGACGGTCGACCCGGGAGAGTACGTGGTGACGGCCGGGCGGTCGTCGCGTGACCGGCGCGCCCGCGAGTCGGTCACGGTCGACTGATCGCCGTTCGCGCGGTGTGTAGTCGACGAGACACCGTCCGGGGCCCGCTGGAATCGCTGGCGGAAGCCTCGGTTAGAACTGCTGGCCGAGTGCGCCGTGATAGAACTCCCTGTGGTCGTAGTGGTCGCCCACCTGTTCGCGGATGTTCCCGTAGTACTCCGCGGCCCGCCGCTCGCTCTCCTCGCTCACTTCGAAGTCGTTGGCCTCGTAGAACGCCGAGGTGGCGCCCATGCTCCGAGCGAGCGCGAAGAAATTTCGCGGTCGGAAGAACAGCAGGTCCTCGACCTCCGTGCGTTCCATCACGGGGTCGACGGTGGTGTCGAATCCGTGCCGGTCGAACGCCCCGACGAGCAGTTCCATCCGGTCGCTGAGGTCGATCGACTGCGCCGCCTCCCAGAAGGCCGTATCGCCGTCGGCGTAGGCGTAGTGCAGGCTGATGAAGTCGTAGATCGACTCCCACCCCCGGCTCACCCACGAGTTGTACGACTCCCGGAGCGCGTCGTCGGCGACCCGCCCGCGCCCGGCGAGGAGGTTCGCGAGCGTGACCGCCGCCTTCGCGTTGGCGGTCAGCCCCGTCGACTGGAGCGGTTCCACGAACCCCTCGGCGTTGCCGATCGCGACGCAGTTCTCCACCCACGCGCGCTCGTAGTAGCCCGACGTGAAATCGTATTTCGCCACGTCCTCGGCGGCGATGCCCTCGCAGTGCTCGACGAACTCGGCTCGGGCGTCCTCCTCGGAGACGTAGTCGGAGGCGTAGACGTACCCGCGATCGCGGTTGTCGAACGTGTCGATCTGCCAGAACCAGCCGTGGTCGCCGGTGTCGATGACCGTCGCCGGGACCACCTCCGAGAGGTCGATCGCCGACCGCGCGTTCAGCGCCGCGTCCAGCGGCAGGTCGAACTCGCGGAACCCGTCGCTCTGTTCCCCCTTGATCACGCGAGAGAATCCCGACGCGTCGACGTACAGGTCTGCCTCGTAGGCCCGGCTCCTGCCGCGGAGTCGCTTGATCCGGTCGCCCGCCGCGTCGACGGTGACGACCTCGTCGTCCACGAGCGAGACGCCGCGCTCCCGACAGCGGGTCCGCAGGAACGCGTTGAACCGCTCCGTGTCGAGGTGATACGCGACGTTGTCGTACCTCCGAGTGCCGCCGTCGCGCGGCGAGAAGTACCACGGCGATTTCCCCTGGGCGACCATCTCCTCGCACTTCGTCCGGTGGTCGGGACTGTTGTGCAGCGTCTCGTAGAAGTAGTAAAACCCCTGTAGCGAGTCCGGCTCGTCCGGATTCGGGAAGTTCCCGCCCAGATCGAACGGGTAATGGAACGGCTCGTTGCCGCACCAGTCCCTGAAGTACACCGACGCCTTCCAGACGGGCTTGACCGTCGAGACGAACTCCCGCTCGTCGATGCCCAGGGAGTCGTGGAGCACCTGCTGGATGGCCAGGAACGTGCTCTTGCCGACCTGCGGGACCGCCCGATCGAAGTCGTCCACGACCGACACGTCGATCTCGAGATTCATCCTGTCGATGCTCAGCGCGGTCAACAGCCCCGAGTCGCCCCCGCCCACGATCACCACCTCGTCGATCTGGTCGCTCATCTCCCGCGTTGTATATAGGGAACGTATATTACAGTTATTTGCGTTCGGTCGACACGTACTCGAAACGAGGGGACCTGTCTCGTCGAACGTGCCTCGAATTCCCGGCGGACGCACACCGATTTCGGGAGCGAGGCGGAGACGAGACTCCGCGTCGAACGAAATCGCAGAAGCGAGCCCGCGGGGACTGAGCGAACGCGAAGCGTTCGCGAGGGTCGGCGGGCTCGGCGACTGAGGAGCGAAGCGACGAAAGAGACGAGCCCGCGGGGATTTGAACTCGATGCCAGACCTCACTCCGTTCGGTCTGCCGTAGTTCAAATCCCCGACGACGCACACCGATTTCAGGAGAAACGCGGAGACGAGACTCCGCGTCGAACGAAATCGCAGAAGCGAGCCCGCGGGGATTTGAACCCCGGACAACTTGGTCCGGAACCAAGCACTCTGTCCACTGAGCTACGGGCCCTCGTATCGATATATCGCGGTCTCGTCCTTAACGGTTATGAGACGCGGAGAGAAACGGAGCGTCCGGGACGGTCAGGGCTGCTCGCCGGTTTCGAGCGTGAAGTCGTCGATCGGGTACGCGACGCAGGTCAGGCAGTAGCCGTCGTCCATGTCGTCGTCGAACAGCGCCTCGTTGTGTTCGTGCTGGATGTAGTCCAGCGCAGGGCCGTCCTGAATCTGCCCGGCACAGGAGACGCACTGGCCCTGTCGGCAGGCATAGGGCAGGTCCCACCCTTCCTCTTCGCCGACGTCGAGGATGTTCTCGTTGTTGGCGATCTCGATGGTCTCGCCTTCCTTGGCGAACTCGACCTCGTAGTACTCGACCTCGTCGTCCGGGATCGCCTCGGGGTCGAAGCCCTCCGCTTCCTCGTCGCCGTCCTCACCCTCTTCGAGCTCGGCACCGCCCTCGCCGGCGGGGATCGCGCCCGCGGCCCCGCCGCCGATGGAGCGGTTCATGGGTTCGGGGAAGTCGGTCTCGGGCACCGCCGCCGCTCGCCGTTCGAGGACCTCCTGAGAGATGTCCGCCGGCGGCTCCCAGCCCGTCCCGCGAGCGTAGTGGATCGCGACGACGATGAGCGTCAACCCGGCCCCGAGTGCGACACTCGTTAGGTTGGCCATGTATCTGGCTTTGAAGCGCCCGTATAATTAGGTGACGCTTCATTCCGGGACAGCGACCGGGCAGCGGGCCCGAACGTGTTCAATCGTCGAGTGGATTCACTCCCGCTGCTCACGGGTCGCGTTCGCTCTCCGCTCGCAATTCCGAGACGCTCACTTCGTTCGCGTCTCGCTACTCGCGCCGCGGCACCTCGTGGCGACCGAACCCGTACCGGAGCCGATTGGCCAGCCGCCGCGAGAACCGGCCGGGACCCTCGCCGCCCGACGAGCGCGAGTCGAAACGCTCGGCGAGCGCCTGGTAGATGAGCGGCACCGGCACCTCCTGTTCGAGCGCCTCCTGGACCGTCCAGGTACCCGTCGACCCGCCCTCGACGCGGTCGGCGACGGTCCCGAGGTGGTTGCCCTCCTCGCCGAACGCCTCCTCGCAGAGTTCGAGCAGCCACGAGCGGATGACCGCGCCGTTGTTCCACGTTCGCGCGACCGATTCCAGGTCGAGGTCGTAGCGGCCGTTCGCGAGCAGTTCGAACCCCTCGCCGTAGGTCTGCATCAGCGCGTACTCGACGCCGTTGTGGACCATCTTGACGTAGTGTCCCGATCCCGCGGGCCCCATCCGGTCGTGGCCCTCCGGCCCCGTCGCGACGGCGTCGAAGACCGGCACGAGTTCCTCGTAGGCCCACTCGGGTCCGCCGACCATCAGCGAGAACCCTTCCTCGGCGCTGGCGGGCCCGCCGGAGGTGCCGCAGTCGAGATAGGCGGCGTCGGTCGACTCGGCGCGGCGGACCGAGTCCTCGAAGTAGGAGTTGCCGCCGTCGACGACGACGTCGTCGCCGTCGAGGTGGGATTCGAGGTCGTCGAGTGCGGCGTCGACGGCCCCTCCGGCGGGGACCATCAGCCAGATCCGCTTGTCGTCGCCGAGCGCCTCAGCGAGGTCGACGACCGACTCGGCCGGCGTCGCGCCCGCGTCGGCGGCCGTCGCGACCGCTTCCTCGTCGAGGTCGAAAGCCACCACGTCGTGGCCCGCCTCCAGCGAGCGGTCGACGACGATCTGCCCCATCCGTCCGAGTCCGATGACGCCTAGTTGCATACTCGCCGACTCTCCGGGCGCGCAAGTAGGGGTTGTGGTTCGCGTCCGGCACTTCGAGTCCGCCGAACAGCCGTTTCAGTCTCGCACGGCGACGATCCCGGCGAACGGCGGGTGATTTGATGGGGAGCGCATCGCTCGTGACGGTGCGTTTCGTATAGCGCATTGCCGTTTACGGACCCGATCACTCGCCGGTGGCGACGTCGGTCTGCCGTCGGGCCGCTTCGACGGTGTTGTTGTGGAGCATCACGCGAGTCATCGGGCCGACGCCGCCGGGAACGGGCGCGAAGTAGTCGGCCTTCGGCGCCACGCTCTCGGCGTCCACGTCGCCGACGAGTTCGTATCCCCGCTCGGTGTCTGCCGGAACCCGGCCGATCCCCACGTCGATCACCGTCGTCCCTTCGCTGACCATCGAACCATCCAGAAATCCGGGGCTGTCCACGGCGACGACGAGGACGTCAGCGTCCCGAATTTTCGCGACGAGGTCCGCCGTCCGGGAGTGACAGACCGTCAGCGTCGCATCTCCGCCGTCGCCTCGCTGGGTCAGCAGCGCCGCCAGCGGTTTGCCGACGATCATCGACCGGTTCACCACGACCACGTCCGCGCCCGCGATGCCGATCCCGTACTCGGCGAGGAGCCGCTGGATCCCCAGCGGCGTGCAGGGGACGAACCGCGGTTCGCCCGCGACGAGCCGGCCGACGTTCTCGGGATGGAGCCCGTCCACGTCTTTCTCGGGGTCGATGCGGCGGACGGCCGCCTGCCAGTCGACGTGGTCGGGCACGTCGTCCTGGATCAAGATTCCGTGGACGGTCGGGTCGGCGTTGAGATCCGCGAGGACGTCGTGGAGCGTCGAGGCGGGCGCGTCGGGATCGAGGTCGACGTGCGTCCCGTCGATGCCGAGTTCGGCGCAGTCGCGCTGTTTCAACTCGACGTACGACTCGGCGGCTGGATCGTCGCCCATGTGGACGGTCGCCAGTCCGGGCCGGACGCCCGCGTCCGCGAGTCGTTCGACGGACCCTCGCAGGTCCTCCCGGAGTCGAGCGGCCAGCGCGTCGCCGTCGAGGATCGTCGCCATGGAGGAACCCGGCGGTCACCCGGCGGTAAGTACTCCGGTGCGGGAAATCCGGAATCGACACTGTGTCGATTTTCGCGACAGTGACGGAGCGGTCGGTCTCGCGCCGAAGTTACGGCGCTCGATCGGACCGCGCCTGGTCGCGGCCCCGCGATTCGGTATATCGGTATGGCGTTGACAGCGTCAGACGCAGGGGAGACTGCGAGGCACGAGAGGGCGGGAAAACAACGGATCGGCGGCTCGAAGGACAGAAATCGGACTCAGCGGTGAGCGTCGGCGCCGGCGTCGTCGTGGAGCGGTCGGAGCGGCGTGATCTGCGGGCCCAGGTCGGTCTGGGTGACGGTCGCTTCGATGCCGAACACGTCGGCGAGCATCTCTTTGGTGACGACCTCCTCGGGGCTGCCGCGGCCCTGAACGGTGCCGTCCTTGAGCGCGAGCATGTGGTCGGCGAGGCGGGCGGCCTGCTGGAGGTCGTGGAGGACGACGACGACGGTCTTGTCGCTCTCGTCGCGGAGCGTCTCGACGATCTCCATCACTTCCAGCTGGTGGTGCATGTCGAGGAACGTCGTCGGTTCGTCGAGCAGGAGCACGTCCGTCTCCTGGGCGAGGATCATGGCGATCCAGACGAGCTGTTTCTGCCCGCCGCTGAGACTGCCGACGTCGCGGTCGCGGATGTGACCGACGCCCGCGAGGTCGATGGCGCGGTCGATGGCCGCGCGGTCCTCGTCGGTGAGCCCGTCGAAAAAGCCCCGATGCGGGTACCGACCGTGCGAGACGAGCTTCTCGACGGTGATGCTCTCGGGGGCGACGTTCTC
Organism: Halosimplex rarum; assembly: GCF_047715405.1. Classification (NCBI taxonomy): domain Archaea; kingdom Methanobacteriati; phylum Methanobacteriota; class Halobacteria; order Halobacteriales; family Haloarculaceae; genus Halosimplex; species Halosimplex rarum. The sequence continues at coordinate 4,156,226 of NZ_CP180412.1, read as the reverse complement.
CTGGGAGAGCAGCCCGAGCCGTCGCGCGAGGTCCTTCGAGTCCATTGACTCGACCTCGCTGCCGTCGAGGAGAACCGAGCCGGCGTCGGGGGCGAGCTGGTCGGCCATCCCCTTCAGGAGGGTGCTCTTCCCGCTGCCGTTGGGGCCCACGAGGGCGGTGACCTCCCCGGGCGGAGCGACGAGCGTCTCGCCGTCGACGACCGGCGCTTCGGAGGTCGGGTAGCCGACGACGAGCTCCTCGGCGGAAAACGGCGTCCCGTCGCCGGACGCGGCCACCGCCGGGTCGGTGAGGGCGGTCTGCACGTCCTGGGACTCGTCGCACTCGCTGTGGACGTCTTCGTCGGGGCGGTGCTCGATGGGGGTGGGGTCGCTCTTGCTCATATCTCTCCGAGTTGCTCCTGTTTGCGCATCAGGTAGAGGAAGTACGGGCCGCCGATCAGGCCCGTGACGATGCCGACGGGCATCTGCCCGCTCCCGCCGATAACGACTGGGATCGCGAGGCGCGCGCCCACGTCCGCGGCGACCAGCAGGGCGGGGCCCGCGAACAGGCAGCCGACGATGAGCCGCTTGTAGTCGCTGCCGACCACGTTGCGGACGACGTGGGGGACGATGAGGCCGACGAAGCCGACGATGCCGGCGACGGCGATGCTCGCGGCCGCGGCGAGCACGCCCACCACCGAGAGGGCGAAGCGCATCCGCTCGACGTTCATGCCGAGCGACGACGCGGTCCGCTCGCCCAGCAGGAGGACGTTCAGCTGACGGGCGCCGACGAGCGCGAGGAACATCGCGATGATCGTCCACGGGAGCGCGGTGCGGACCTGCTCCCAGTCGGTACCGGTCAGCGACCCGGTCGTCCACGCGATGGCCGACTGGACGACGCCGATGTTGTCGGCGAAGAAGAACAGGCCGGTCTGCATGCTCTGGAAGACGGTACCGACGATGACGCCGGCGAGGACGAGCCGGACGGGCGAGGTGCCGCCCTTCCAGGCGATGGCGTAGACGAGCACGAACGCGGCCATCCCGCCCAGGGCGGCGATGAGCGGGAGCACGGCCGCCATCGCCGGGAAGACGACGAGCGTCAGGAGGATGAGCAGGCCCGCGCCCGAGGAGACGCCGAGGATGAACGGGCTCGCGAGCTCGTTCCGGGTGACCGCCTGGAAGATGGCGCCGGAGACGGCGAGGTTCATCCCGACGATCATCGCGACGAACACCCGCGGCAGGCGGATGTTCCAGACGATGAGCGTCGTCGTCGACAGTTCCGGGAGCGCGCCCTCGAAGCCGGTGACCGTCCGCATCAGTCCCTCGCCGAGCAGGAAGTTGAGCAGCCAGTGGGGGTTCAGTAGCACCGCCGGGTCGAGTACCGACTGCCACGCCTGGGTGATGGACATCGTGTACGACCCGAAGCTCACCTGCACGAGCCCGGCCGCGACGGCGATAGCCAGACTCCCGAGACACAGCGAAACCAGGTTTCTGTCGATCCAGGCGAGGCGGGAGCTCTCGCCCGCGGCCCTCCCCGTGCTCGACGCGACGTCCTCGGCCATCTGATTGTTTTAGGTTTGCCTAAACACCGACTTAGTAATTCCGGTTCGAGAACGGCTGGCGGATCGGAGCGGCGGGCGTTATTCGCCGGAATCGGCGCGTTCAGCCTCGATCTCGGCGGCGCGTTCGAGGACGAGGTCCTCGTCGAGGTGGTCGAGCAGGCGGCTGTGAGCCCGCTCGGTCAGGTCGGCGACCTCCTCGGCGCTCCGGTGGGTCGCGAACGCCCGGTCGATGTACGCCTCGCGCAGTTCGGCGAGTCGTTCCTCGTTCGCGTCGTGGTCGTCGGGGACGCGCTCATCGAACCACGCCTCCCAGCGCTCGCGGTCGCCCCAGTCGCCCTCGAACTCGCTGTCCGGGCGGAGCCAGTCGTAGTGGCGAGCGAGTTCCCGAGGATACCCGCGATCCACCCGTCGGTCTTCGAGGAGCGTCCGGGCGGCGTGGGCGCCGCGCCCGGCGGCGACGACTGCCTGGACGTCCCGCTGACCGGAGGGTGAGGCGACGTACAGCCCCTCGACCTCCGTCCGACCGTCCTCCTCGGCGTAGTCCGGGTCGAAGTGTTCGTGTTCCTCGCCGTCGTGCTCGTGCGTCTCGAACATCTCGTCGCCGCCGAGCGGGCGGAGGTACTCCCCGTCGTACCGGGTCGCCGCGACGACGCGCTTCGCGGTGACGCTCCTGCCGTCCTGCGTCTCGACGACGAAGCGGGCGTCGGTTCCGGCGTCGTCGGCATCCACGTCGTCCGCGTCGCCGTCGCGAGCGTCACCGTCGTCCGCCCGCTGGACCGATTCGACGAGGTCGTCGACGATCGTGCAGCCAGATTCGCCCGCGTGGTCGCGGAGCAGTCCCTGGAAGGTCTCGACGTCGATTCCAGCCGGGAACCCGGGGTAGTTGCCCAGGAACGCACAGCGGTCCAGCGACGCCGAGCCGCGGTCGAAGACGGCCGTGTCGAGACCGTACCGGGCGAGGAAGACGCCGGCCGCCGCGCCCGCCGGTCCGCAACCGACGACGACGGCGTCGTAACGGTCCGAGTCGTCGGCGCTGCCGGACGCGTCGCCGCCCTCAGTCCTCCCCGTGTCGTCGCCGGCGTCGCTCATCTACAGGTCCCCGTTGACGATCTCGGCGACCCGCTCGCGGTCGAATAACTCCGCGTCGGCGCCGTAGAGCTGGTTCGCGGTGCGTTCGGTCAGGACCATGTTGGTGATAGGCCCCTGGTAGAGGCCGCCGGCGCGATAGACGTCGCCGTTCCGGACGGCCGTCAGCGCGCTCGCCGTGTCGTGGTCTTCGAGGAACGAGACGACCGTGTCCTCGAACTTTCCGCCGCCCATCGCCTCGTACCCTCGGAGCATGAGCACGTCGGGGTCGACCTCCAGCAGCGTCTCGAGGTCGATGGCCGCGCGCGAGCCGTGGAAGTCCTTGATGTCCGTGCTGGCCAGGGCGTCGCGCACCTGCAGGTCGCGGAAGTGCTTGAAACCGGTCCCGTCACCGATGATGTAGGGGTAGTACTCCTCGGGTTCGTTCCCGACGCCCCAGAGGACGGCCACTTCGGGTCGCTCGCCCTGGTTCGGGACGTGCGGCGCGAGGTTGGACTGGAAGTCGTCGTGAACCGCCTCGAAGGCCTCGTAGCGGTCGGTCCGATCGAACACCTGCGCGAGCTTCTCGAATCCTTCCAGCAGGGAGTAGTAGCGGTAGTCGGAGTGCCAGGGGTAGTGCTGTGCGTAGATGCAGTTGCCGAAGATCGGCGCGATCTCCTCGCGGATCTCCGCCACGTCCTGCTCCTCCCAGTTCTGGAACCGGTTCATCAGGAAGTTGGGGTCGAAGACGTGCACGTCGGCGTCGAGCTCGTAGAATATCTCCTTGTCGACGCCGCCGTCCTGGTAGAGCGAGACCATGTCGCTCTTGTCGACGCTGACGCCGGGAATGTCGTCGTAGTACTGGGTGTGAAAGCGGCCCGAGAGCCACACGCCTTCCGGCGGTTCGAGCCCGAGGGCGATCCCCATATCGGCCCACGACCCGTTGTTGGCGACCCACGTCTCGGGGACCGACTCGAACTCGACGCTGCCCATCGGTTCGATCGAGACGGAGTAGGGCGTCTCGACCGACGACTGGGGGGTCGCGGTCTCCGTCGCCTCGGGCGCGTCCGTCGGCGTCGCGGTCGGTTCGTCAGTGGACGTCGCGGTCGGAGCGTCGGTGTCGCCGCCCGACCCCGCGTCGTCGGTACAGCCCGCCAGCAGGCCGCTGGCTGCGATTCCGGCGCCGAGTGTCAGGAACTGTCGTCGAGACCGCTCGTTCTGGTCGTCGTCCATGCTGTTTAGGCTCGCCTAATTCCTTAAATCCGTTTCGAACTTTAGGCACCCCTAAATAGTATCCGTGAGGAACTATCCCGAACGAATAGGCACGATACGTGCCAGTCCCGGCAGCGGTCACGCCACCGTTTTGGCCGTGGCAGCCGACTTCCGGGCATGGACAGCCGCATACGCGAGCACGCCGAGACGCTGGTCGACTGGAGCGCGCGGATAGAAGCGGGAGACGACGTGGTCGTAAGCGTCGACGAGGGCGCCCACGACCTCGCGGTCGCCGTCGCCGAAGCGCTGGGCGACCGCGGCGCGAACGTGACGACCGTCTACAGCTCCGAGGAAGTCCAACGCGCCTATCTCCGCGCACACGACGGCGAGTTCGACGAGGACCCAATACACGAATTATCGCTATACGAAAACGCCGACAGCGTGCTCTCGCTGGGCGGCGGGCGAAACACCGCGGCGTCCGCCGACGTGCCCGGCGATCGGACCCAGCGCTACGGGCGAGCGCGCCAGGAGATCAGAGAGGCACGCCTCGCGACCGACTGGGTCTCGACCGTCCACCCGACGCGCGCGCTCGCCCAGCAGGCGGGCATGGCCTACGAGGAGTACGCCGACTTCGTCTACGACGCCACGCTCCGCGACTGGGAGTCCCTCGCCGAGGAGATGGGACAGCTGAAAGCGATCCTCGACGACGGTGAAGAGGTCCGCATCGTCAACGAGGGGACCGACCTGACGCTGTTCATCGACGGCCGGACGGCCGTGAACTCCGCCGCGAGCGTCGCCTACGACTCGCACAACCTGCCGTCGGGCGAGGTGTTCACCGCGCCGTACGACACCGCCGGCGTCGTCACCTTCGACGTGCCCATGACGATCCGCGGTCGAGACGTGCGCGACGTGAAGCTGACGTTCAAAGACGGCGTCGTCGTCGACTGGGAGGCCGCGCAGGGCGAGGACGTGATCGACGAGGTCATCCAGACCGACGGGGGATCCCGCCAGTTGGGCGAACTGGGAATCGGGATGAACCGGGGCATCGATCGCCCGACGGGACGGATCCTCTTCGACGAGAAGATGGCCGGGACCGTCCACCTGGCGCTCGGCCGGGCCTACGACGCGAACCTGCCCGAGGGCGAGTCCGGCAACGACTCGGCGGTCCACGTCGACCTCATCACCGACATGACCGGCGACTCGCGGCTAGAAGTCGACGGCGAAGTCGTCCAGCGCGACGGCGTCTTCCGGTGGGAGGAGAGCGAGGGCCGAACGGAGTGAGGCCCTCGGATACTGAACGGTGAGCGAAGCGAACCGTGAAGCGGGAGGTCCGAGCGAAGCGAGGCGCGACTGACTGGAGCGCCTCGGAATTTCGAGCGGTGACCGACGGGAACCGCGAGCGAAGCGAGGACCTCCGAGACCGAACGGCGAACGCAGTGAGCCGTGAGGAAGAAAGCGAGGACCGAACGGAGTGAGACCCTCGGATACTGAACGGTGAGCGAAGCGAACCGTGGGGACGGCTTCGAGGCGTAACCCCGACGGACGTCTGCCCCACGCTTTTGACGCGAGCGTCCCTCACGGCCAGGTATGACAGACCTGACGGCGTTCGTCGACGGCATCGTCCACGAGCCGACCCAGACCGAGGGTCGCGGCCTGGACCTGACTGTCACCGAGATCTACTCGGTCACGACGCCGGGGCGCGTCGACTTCGGCGGTGGCGAACTCGAAGCCGCGGACCTCGAGCCCCACGACCGGCAGTACCGGAACGAGGACGACGACTACCAGTGGTGGCACCTCGACGCGGGACAGTATCTGGTCGAGTACAACGAGTCGCTGGCGCTCCCGGACGACCTGGTCGCGACAGTCCAGACGCGCGACGAACTGCTGGCGCGCGGTGCGTTCCACCCGACGCTCCGGGTGCGCGACCTCGACCGCGTGCCGTTGTCGGTCGGCGGCGCCGGACTCCGACTCAAGGAGAACGCTCGCGTCTCGACCGTCGTCGGCGTCGATCGGGCGTAGCGCGGCGGTCTCAGTCCCGGTCCCGCTGGTCCGCGAGGCGGTGGACCCCGTCAGCGATGGCTTCGAGCGCAGCGAGGAGCCGCCACAGGAAGTACGCGCCCGCGACGACCAGTCCAGGGAAGAGTCCGAGCAGCGCCGATCCCTGGACGAAGACGGCGTACGCCAGCACGACCGCGTAGACGGGCACGAGACCGACGAGTACCACCCGATGCGGGGCTGGAGGGGGCCACCCTGACATAGCCGCCCGTTCGATCGGGCGTGTCAAGGGTTTTGGGTCGGGTCGTGAATGGCCGACCACCGTCTTCTTCAACGCTCGCCGTGCAGGTCGAGCCGAGAGCCGACATGGCGACGGCCAGACCCGCTAAAGCGGACGAACTCGATGAACTGCTCGACCTGTATCGGATGCTCAATCCCGACGACCCGGAACTCGACCCCCACAACGTGGACGGCCAGTGGGAGGAGATGGTGGCCGACGAGGACCTCGACGTGGTCGTCGTCGAACACGACGACCGGCTCGTCGCGACCTGCGTCCTCTCGGTGACGAAGAACCTGAGCCGAGGCGCTCGACCGTTCGCGCTGATCGAGAACGTCGTGACCCACGAGGACTATCGCGGCGAAGGCTTCGGAACCCAGTGCGTCGAGGCCGCTATCGACCGGGCGAGAGCGCGCGAGTGCTACAAGGTGATGCTGCTGACCGGGTCCGACACGGAGTGGAAACACAAGTTCTACGAGGACTGCGGGTTCAACCGGGACGCGAAAACGGGGTTCACGCTGGATCTGCGATAACGTCCGCGGGGCGGTCGGGCGGGCGTGGGGGTGCTCCCACTCGTTCGACGGGCGGTGCGATCCGACGCGGCGTTCCGACGGGCTTTTGAACGCGCGCTGATTGCGGACTTATATGGCAGATTTCACCGTCGCCGTCTCCGACCCGGAGGACGGCCACACGTACCAGGTCGAGATCGACGGACAGGACGCGAACCGATTCATCGGCCGAGAGATCGGCGAGGAAGTCGACGGGGGGAGCGTCGGCCTCTCGGGCTACACGCTCGAGATCACCGGCGGCTCCGACGAGACCGGCCGACCGATGCGCGACGACGTGCGCGGCACGGAACTCAAGCAGATCATGCTCGAAGGCGGCACGGGCTACGAGCCCACCCGCGACGGCGAGCGAAAACGCGTGACCGTCCGCGGCCGCGAGGTCGGCGAGGCGACCCGCCAGATCAACGCCCGGATCGCCGAGCGCGGCGGCGAGGACCCCGCGGACCTGCTCGGCGACGAGGAGTAACACGCCCGCTCCGGACGAGACGTCTGTACGGTCTCTCTTTTCGTCGAGCGCGCGGTTTCCCGAGTCGTTACCCGAGAGCTCTGCGCCCTCACAGCACGGCGTCGACGGCTGCGAACGCACCGTAACTCACGCCGAGCGCGAGAACGAGCGAGCCGACCCACGCGGCGACGGTCTTGAGCATCTTCTCGCGGCTGACGGCGCTGTTGCCGGCGGCGTACCCGCTGCCGACGATGGCCGAGACGATGATCTCGTTGAACGAGACGGGGATACCGAAGAAGACGGCGGTCTGGGCGATGGCGAACGAGGGGATGAGCGCGGCGATCGAGCGGCGGGGGCCGAGCGAGGAGTAGTCCTGGGAGATCGCCTTGATCATCCGCGGCGCGCCGGTCCACGACCCGATCAGGAGGCCGAGACCGCCGCCGATCAGAACCGCGATGATCGGCAGGTCGAACGGGTCGAGCAGGGGAACCAGCGGTCCGATCGCGAGGCCGACCTGGCTGCCGCCGGCGGAGAAGGCGACGAGGCCGCCGAGGACGAGCAGGAAGTGGCGCTGCCCGCGGTCGCCGTTCTCGCGGATGTCCCACCAGAGGGCGGCCGCGGCGAGAGCTGCGAGCGCGAGCGAGACGAGGGCGAGCACGGCGAGCGACGGACCGCCGATCGCGGTCGCCATCGAGGCGGCGATCGACGACTGCTCGCCGGCCGGTCCGAGGAAGACGAACTCGACGTTGGCGAGGATAATGCCGACGACGCCGCCCAGCGCGGGGACGGCGAGGCGCTCGGGCACGCCCTCGCTCCGGAGGAAGCGAGCGGTCGCGTAGGCGATGCCGCCGCCGACGAACGGGACGGCGAGCCACAGCGCGGCGATCTGGCGGTACTTGGCCCAGGCGGGGTCGCCGCCCAGGGCGAGGCCGACACCGACGACGGCGCCGGTGACGGTGAACGCGGTCGCGATCGGATAGCCGGCGAAGACGCCTAACGCGACGAGGATCGCGGCGGTCGTGAGCCCCACCACGGCAGCGACCGGCGAGAGCGTGACGCCGCGGATGAGTTCCTGGCCGACCGCCTCGGTGACGTTGGCGCCCTGGAACACGGCGCCCGCGAGGCCGAGGATGCCGACGACGAACCCGGCCCGCATCACGGAGATCGCGTTGGCGCCGACGGCGGGCGCGAACGGCGTCGACCCCGACGATCCCGCGCCGATCGCCCACGCCATGAACAGACTCGCTCCGGCGGCTACCAGCAGTATCGCCAGCGATGCCATCTGGAGACGGCTAACGGTGGTTCGTATAATAGCCTGCCGACTGCGGCGACCGAGCGATCTGCTCGGCCGACGCCCCGGTCAGGTCGTCTCGGCGTCGGCCTCGGAGTCGGGTTCAGGCGCTTCTACGCCCTCGGCGGCCTCGACCGCCTCGGTCGCCTTCTCGGTGTCGACGTGCCAGCGGTCGACGGCCGACTCGTAGTCGGCCAGCTTGTTCGAGACCTTGATCTTCAGGTCGTCGTCGTTGACGTTGATCTCGAAGACGTACTCCGGACGGCCGTCGCCGTTGACCCGCTGGAGGTTCGCGCTGACGAGTTCGTTGTCGAAGTAGTACGGTGCGATCTGGGTCATCACGTTCCGATAGACGGCGTCCTCGACCTTGCGGACCGCCTTGCGGCCGGCGGAGTCGGCCGCGCGGGCGACGTAGTCCAGCGACTCACCCCACTTGTCGACGGCCTCGTCGGTGTCCTCCTCTTCGAGGCGCTCGTAGGACTCCGTGAGCTTCTCGCCGGCGGTCTGGAGGTCCTCGTCGGGGTCCTTGCCGGCCTTCTCGCCCTCGCCTTCCTGGACGCTGGCCTGGTCGGCCGTCTTCTCGTTGACGTCCTCGTCGAGTCGCTCGTGGCTCTTGGGCCGCCACTCGTCGAACTCGTCGAGGGCGGCCAGCGACACGTCGTCCTCGCCGTCGTCGCGCAGATCCTTCAGCGCGCGGACGATGCGCTCGCCGTGTTCGACGGCGTCGACCCAGCCACCGCGGGTCTTGAACCCTGAGACGCTCTCTTCCATTATCGTCCGTAGGTGAGCCGCGTCGCGACCTCGTCTATCTTTCGCTTGGCGCGGCCGACCAGGATCTGTGGTTTCGCGACGGTGCGCAGCTCCCGCTCTGGGACCTCGATGCGCGCGCCGCCGAACGGGTCGCGGTCGTCCCCCGCGTCGTCGCCCTCGCTGGTCGCCGCGACGACGCTGGTCATGCTACAACGACCGCACGCCTCTGTCTCTTTCGGAGCCATCGATTCGTGCCGGTGTTGGCTCTCGGCGCGGTTAAAGTTTACACCACCATCTTTTTCGCTGGGGGGTCGCCAGAGGCGACCCCCAGCCAAAAACATGGGTGAAAAAGGCCGGACGCGGCGGGCGCTTCGCTCCCTTGCGTCCGGTGAATCGCGCTCACTCCGTTCGCGCGAATGCTCAATATAGGCAAAGTATTTACCAAAAGGGTCGAATTTAGAATTGATGAATCGCAGACATTTCTGTCTCGGACTCACTGCTGTTCTCACAGCTACTGCGGGCTGTTCGAGCAACGGTTCTAATTCGACACCGAAACCAGATGCTGACTCTGAGACTACAACCGGTGGAACGAAGACGAGACAAAACGGAGATGCTGACCACTCAGAGGGGACAGTAACTGATTCTGGGCCGAGATCGTTCCTACCTGATTCGACGGACGAGTGGAATTTTCGTGGCATTCGCGAAAACCACGGTTCTTGGTCACCATTGGGGGCCGACGACGGTATTATTGGTCAGTACCAAGGCCCCGAGGGGACATCCTACGAGTTCGTGGTAATGGACACCCAACAGCCGTACACCGAAGGAACTGCACGGAGTTTAGCTTGTGCGGGGTGGCAGGTAGCAATAACTATCGATGGACACGCTGTCGCGGCGAGTACCGGCACGGAACAGCGGACGTTCACTCCAGAAGCGCCTCCAACCATTACCCAATCAGCAGTTCCCGAGACGGGCGACCGTGTCCGAGAATTACTGGCGCTCTCCCCTCGTCTTAAAGAAGCAGATATCGATGAAAACAGAATAAGCTGTGAATGGTAGAATACCGCTCAACAAGCAACACGAACTGAACACTATCGTCCGAACCGGCGGGGAGACGCTTTTACCGCCTGCGCTCGTTCGACCGTGATATGGGATACCACCACGTGGACGTCGACGGGATCGACCCCACGCCGGATCGGCCGAGCGTCCAGCGGTCGATATCCGACGCGGTGGGACTGGAGAACGTGGCGGTCAACCGCTACGAGGTTGCCCCGGGCGAGGCGATTCCGCTCGCCTATCACTACCACGACCACCAGGAGGAGGTGTTCTACGTGCTCTCGGGGATCCTCACCGTCGAGACGCCCGAGGGGACGCACGACGTGGGAGCCGACGAGGCCTTCGCGGTCGAACCGGACAGTCCACAGCGGGCACACGTCCCCGAGAGCGCCGACGAACAGGCGGTCGCGCTGGTGGTCGGTGCGCCGGCCGTCGACGACGTCCACCCCTACGAGGACGCATGAGCGACCGCGAAACCGCTCCGGACGCGGACACCGACGAAGAGCGGCCCCCGGATGCGACCGACGACGAAGAGCTGGCCGCGGCGGAACGCGACAGAGAGACCTCGACGGGCGGCGAGATGCCCGAAGACGTGCCGGTCTGGGAGGACGAATACCTCGACCGGGTGAGCGACCGGCTCATGCACAATTTCGACCTGGAGAAAGACCGGACGGTCGCCGGGGAGTCGTTCGCCCTGTACGGGCGGATGGAGATCGAGAGCCAGAAGCACTTCTTCCACCCGTCGCTGAACTACGCGAACCACGGCGCGACGGAACACCTGTTCGTCGCGCGCCGAGAGGGCGTGAACGTCGCCGACCTCGAAGCGGACGTCGAGTGGGCGCACGACCTCGCCGCGGAGTGGATCGACGCCGACGAGGAGCACTTCAGCACGGACGTCATCGTCGCGCTGGTCGTCCCGCGCGTGCCGGCGGACGTTCGAAAGTTCGTCTCGGGGTTCAAGAACCGGACGCTCCTGAAGTTCGGCTACTACGGTCACTACGAGGTGAACCTGGTGATCGTGGCGCCCGAGCGCGAAGAAATCGTCGCGAGTCGGACGACGGACCTGGACAGCGCGTTCGCGCTGTGGGAGTCGCCCGACGAGGGATCGACGGGACTCCTCGACAGGCTATTTTAGTCGTCGCCGGGTTCGACGCCGCCGCCACCTTCGGAGCCGACGATGGCGTCGCGGTCGAGGCCGCCGCGGGCCTCCTTGATGTTGTCGTAGCTCAACCACACGATGCCGACGATCAGGCCGACGAGCACCAGCGCGATGGCGCTCTGGAAGACGAGCGACGCGGCGCCGATGGTGCTGTCGTACTCGCCTGCCATGAGCGCCGTCGGGTTGCGGTAGACGCCGATGATCAGCAGCGCGACGACGGTCACCGCGAGCATGAAGACGAGCGGTGCGCCGGTGCTGACGAGCTGTTTCGTGTCGTCCCAGTTGGCCAGCCAGACCGTCGCGACGAGCAGCGCGAGCGCCGCGAGCGCCTGGTTGGCGCCGCCGAACAGCGGCCAGATGTTCGCCCACTGACCCGAGGCGACGAGGAAGTAGCCCGCCAGCGCGAGGATGCCCGCGTTGGCGTAGCGGTTCGTCACGGTGCGTTCGACGCTCGTCTCGGGCGCGCCGACGATCTCTTCGAGCATGTAGCGACCGAGGCGCATGGCCGTGTCCGTGCTCGTCAGCAGGAAGCTGACGAACACGAGTCCGATGAACGTCGCGGCCGCGGTGGTACCGAGCCCGAAGACGGTCAGCAGGGCGCCGCCGCCCGACGGGAACGTGACCAGCGCCGATCCGAGGCCGACGGTCGACCCGGCGACGATGACGACGGAGAGGACGGCCGTGATGCCGAGCAGCCCCTCGCCGAGCATGCCGCCGTAGCCGATGAGCCGGGCGTCGGACTCCCTGTCGAGCTGTTTGGCCGTCGTGCCCGAGGACACCAGCGAGTGGAACCCGCTGATAGTCCCGCAGGCGATCGTGACGAACAGGAACGGGAACAGCGGTCCCAGCGACCCGTGGATGAACCCGGTCCAGCCGGGCACCTGCGTCGTCAGCGACTCGACCGTGGCGGACTGGATCGGGCCCGAGAGCCCGGCGGCCTCCCAGTTGGGGACGTAGACGTTCACGTCGACCGGAGAGAACCCGAGGAGCGTGCCGGCGATCGCGGCCAGGATCATCCCGCCGACGCCGGTGTACAGCAGGCTCGACGTCAGGAAGTCACGCGGCTGGAGCAACACCCACACCGGGAGGACGCTGGCGGCGAAGGCGTAGATCACCGTCACGAACACCCACGCGGCCATGTTCGAGTCGTACGTACCGGCGAGGGGGAGCCACTCGCCGCCCTGGCCGAGCAGGACGATCGTCCCCGCGGGCAGTTCGGGCCGGGCGAAGATGGCGATCGGGTACTGGAGGCCGACCCAGACGCCGGCGAACACCATCGCGACGAACGCGACGGCGCCCGGTAGGAAGGGGAGGTCGAGCTGGTAGAGGTACACCCCGAACAGCAGCGCCAGCCCGATGTAGATCACCGACGCAGTCGCCGCCGCCGGGAACGCGTCCAGCACCAACCCGATCAGGAACGCGAACGCCGCGACGACCAGGATGATCGTCAGGTACGCGAACCACAGCAGCATGTCCTTCCCTCGCTCGCCGACGTACTGGCCGATGATGTACCCGATCGACTTCCCCTCGTGTCGCACGCTCGACGACAGCGACATGAAGTCGTGGACCGCGCCGAACAGCGGGTTCCCGACCGCGATCCAGATCAACGCCGGGATCCACCCGAACGCCGCCGCGGCCGTGATCGGCCCCGCTATCGGCGCGCCCCCGGCGATGCTGGAGTAGTGGTGCCCGAGCAAGACCGGTTTCTTCGAGGGGACGTACTCCTGTCCGTCCTCGTACTTGTGTGCCGGTGTCTCCCTGTCGTCGTCGAGTTCGACGAACCGGGCGAGGTATCTCGAATACCCGATATACCCCACCGAGAACGTCGCCAGTGCCACGATCGCGAGCCACATGACCTGTACCATGAGTTGCCACCTCACACACTATATCACGAAAGAACACTATAAAGGTTGAAGATCATTACATATAGATACTGGCCAGTAGGTCCAGTCGCGTCCGTTCAGACCTCGGGCGACGCGGCCCCAGTGTCGACGTCGAGTTCCGCGGCCACCTCGGCGAGGAGGTCGCCTTTCACCTCGCGGACGCGCGACTCGATCTCGGCGACGACGGGCTCGTCGAAGTCCTCGTGGACTCGTGCGATGCGCTCGCGCTCGGTCGCGACGCGGTCGCGGAGGTACCGGCCGCCGCGGCCCCGGTCGTCCTCGTCGGGCGCGGGCGTGACCCTGTTGACGACGAATCCCTCGACGGCGAGGTCCTGTTCGGCCATCTCCGCGACCGCCCGCTCGGTCTCGCGGACGGAGAGTTCGTCGGGGTTGAGCACGAGGAAGAAGGCCGACTCCTCGCGGAGCGTCCGCCCGGCGAACTCGAACTTCTCCTTGCGCCCCTCGAGGTGGGCGATCAGCGGGTCCTCGTCGATCTTCCGGCGCGCCTCCTTGTCGCCGATGGCGGCCTTCTCGAAGAGGTCGACGGACTTCGCGCGCTTCCTGACGAGCCGTTCGATCCACTCGCTCAGAAACTCGGGGAGCGCGAGCAGCCGCAGAGTCCCGCCGGTCGGCGAGGTGTCGAAGACGACGCGGTCGTATTCCTCGGCGGTTCGCATGACTTCGATGAATCGGTCGAACAGCGCCGCCTCGTACGCGCCGGGCGTGCGGTGGGCGAGTTCGATCTGGCGGTCGATCTCGTTGACGATGGCGGGGCTGACCTGCTCGGTCATCCGTCGCCTGATGTCCCGCATGTGCCGCTCGACCTCCTCGTCGGGGTCGATCTCCATCGCCCAGAGGTTCTCGTGGCCGTCGACGGCGGCCGGGTCGTCGCCGAACTGCTGGTCGAAGACGTCGGAGGTGCTGTGGGCCGGGTCAGTCGAGACGACGAGCGTCCGCTGGCCCGCGTTCGCGCACTTGAGCGCGTAGGCGGAGGAGACGGTCGTCTTGCCGACGCCGCCCTTGCCCCCGAAGAAGACGAACCGGTCCATCAGTGGAAGTGGTACTGCTGGCCCTTGCGTTCGAGGAGCGACCCGCGGTCCCACATCCGCCGCTCCCAGCCCTCGAACTCGTCGGCGAGGTACGGCAGGAGTTCGACCGTGTAGTACGAGACCGGGCTGGGGATGCCGAAGGCGTCGGCGAAACACGCGAAGAGGAACGTGTCCTCGACGTCCTCGGCCTCCTTCTCTATCTTCTCGAAGGAGGGGTGTTCGATCAGCCCGTGGTAGAGCCCGTGCAGCCACTCGCCGACCCACTCCCGGAACGCCTCGATGCGCCGGTGGAGCGGTCGCCCCTCGTCAGTCATGATTAATCCGTATACTCCGCGGGACGTAAATGTTTCAGCGGGCGTCGTGGCCGACCCCGACGACGGGCTCTAGCTCGACCACGCCAGCGGGCCGCGGGATCGACGCAGTCAGCGGGCGCTACGGGCCGGCTCGCCGGCCCTCGCTCGGCACGTCAGCAGGCGCACCCGGTCGACGGCGCGGACCGCTCGAAGGTCATCGCTGCCCCGCAAGTGGGACAGTCGGGCGCGTCGTCGCCGTCGACGTCCAGATCGAGCAGGCGCTCCCCGCAGTCGTGACACCAGTAGGCGCCCTCGGATTCGCGGGTGGGATCCCCGCCCCGGTTCGGATTTTGGGTCGAGGCCGCGAACAGCTCCCTGACCGTGGTGAGCACACCCATGGGCGTGTCGCCCTGCGACCGGCGAGACGAAAAATACGACCCGATCGTGCGAGTCGTTCGCACGACCGCCGGCGACTCCGGGTTGGGCGCCTCGACCGGAAATCGCGCCTATCACGGACTCAAGCGGTTATTCGAGGTCGGTCGCCAGCCGGTCGAGCGTCCGGTCGAGTTCGCCCCGGCGCTTCCAGGCGGCGACCCGGTCGGTTATCACGGCGAACGGGAGTCCGAGGCTGACGCCGGAGCGCGCGACGACGCGGGTCCCCTCGTTCTCCGGGTTCCACGAGAGGTCAGTCCACATCTCGTCGAAGGGGCCGGCGTCGCCGACCTGCTCGTAACGGATGCCGCCGTCGCGACGTTCGAATCGGAGCGAGACGCCGACCCCGCGGGCGCCCGCGGTCACGACGGTCGCCTCGTCGCGCTCGTCGACCTCGATCACGTCGAAGGTGCCCTCGTACTCGACGACGACGCCCGGTGCGAGCGCGCGACTGACCTCCGCCGGCGTGGCCGCGACGAAGTCCTCGACCGTGACTTCTCGCATCGAGCGGCCCGTCTCGTCCGCGCGGCATAAACGCTCGCCCGATCCGGCGGCTCGCCGACGCGTCGCGACCGACTCGGTGACTCGCCGGCGCGACGAACCGCCCAGCGGCCGATCCCGGCCGAAATCCTTAGGGCCGGGCGGTGCGACGGTTCAGTGACATGTGTGGGGTGGCTGTCAGCCAGCAGAGAGCGTCGCGTCGCGACCGCAGTCGAACGGAGCGGAGGGGGGAAACGAGACAATGATCGGCAGAGAGACGGACCTACCGAGCGACGACGGCGGGCGCCAGTCGCGGGGGCTGACCCGACGAGCGGCGCTCGGCGCGCTCGCGGCGCCGATGGCTGTCGGCGGCTGCCTCGGATTCGGCGGTGACGGTCGAGACACCGTCGTCCTCACCGGCGTCCAGCTCTACAACTGGACGGACGAGGCGATCGAGGTCGATCTGACGGTCTCGATCGACGGTTCGGAGGCGTTCGAGACGACGGTGGCCGTCGCCGCCGACGACACGACGGGAATCCCCCGGGACTGGTCGGGCGAACCTGCCACCTACCGTCTCCAGGCCGACGCGGTCGACGGCTCGCTCGGCGTCGACGCCGAACTCCCCGACGGCGGTTGGCGTCGCGGCCGCTGCGCCTGGGCGGAGGTCGACTTCGGCAGCGACAGGGAGGCGCGGGAAGTCGGCGGCGAGACCGACACACCCTCGGCCGGCGCGCGACTGCGGGAGGACGACGAGGGCCCCTTCGAAGACGAGTGTCCAGCGGAGTAGTCGGCGCTCGTCTCGACCACCGTATCGCCGAACGGCCCTTCAAGTGCCCGGCCCGCGTAGTTCGAGACGATGACGACAGCGATCCCGCGTGACAAGCCGATCTTACTGTTCGACGGCGTCTGCAACCTCTGTAACGGGTCGATCCAGTTCGTCATCGACCACGATCCGGAAGGGACGTTCCGCTTCGCGCCGCTGCAGTCCGAGGCCGCCGAGGCGCTGCTGGCCGACGTGGGGTTCGACGACTACGACTTCGACACGTTCGTCCTCGTCGAGGGCGACGACCACTACACGAAGTCCGAGGCCGCGTTGCGGGTGGCGCGTCGGCTGGAGTTCCCGTGGTCGCTTGCCGGCGCGTTCCGGGTCGTGCCCCGGCCCCTCCGGGACGCCGTCTACGACACCGTGGGGAGCCACCGCTACGCCGTCTTCGGGAAGAAGGCTCAGTGTATGATACCGACGCCAGAGATTCGCGAGCGGTTCGTCGAGATGGACGCGACGGGCGCCGAGTAGCCGACTGACGGCCGCGTGGCCGGTCACGGCGAGCCGACGATGTCCAGCACGTCGGGCGCCTCGTAGACGCGGTACCGTTCCGAGCCGGATATCTCCGCGACGATGCCCTCCGCTTCGAGCGCCTCGATGGCGTCGTAGACGGCCTGTCGCGAGCGGCCGGTGGCGTCTATCGCTCGCGGCGCGGTCAGATACGGCTCCTCGAAGACGTACTCGATCACGTCCCTGACGGCCGGGCGGTTCGGGAACCGCGAGCGGTAGTCGTCGCGGAGCGACTGGAGTTCGACGCCGCAGTCGTAGGCGTCGATGGCCTGCTCGGCGACGGCGTTGAGCACGAACGTGATCCACTGTTCCCAGGCGCCGTCCCGGCTCACCTCCAGCAGGTAGTCCAGGTACTGGCGGCGATACCGGTTGAAGTACGCGCTGAGGTAGAGGTACGGCTCCGGCAGCAGTCCGGCGTCGTAGAGCTGGAGCATCATCAGCAGGCGGCCGAGCCGGCCGTTCCCGTCCTGGAACGGGTGGATCGTCTCGAACTGGTAGTGGGTGATGGCCACGTCGATCAGCGGCGGGTACGACCCGCGGTTGACGTAGGCGACGAGCTGGTCCATCAGGAGGTCGACGGTGTCGGGGCTCGCCGGGACGAACCGCGCGCTCTCCGCCGAGCCGTCGGGCGAGCCGATGTAGACCGGCACCTCGCGGAACTCGCCGGGGTTCAGGTCGACGCCGCGGACGTCGCTGAGCAGCACCTCGTGGAGGTCGCAGATCAGCTCGACGGAGAGGTCCTCGGCGTCCCCGTCGCTCCCGGACAGGCGGGCGAACCCCCGCCGGACCGCGTCGACGTAGTTGTACGCCTCGCGGACGTCCTGCGAGTCGGCGGCGGCGCGCTCGGGCGGGCTGTCGACGTCGTGGCGGATGATGTCCGAGACGGTGACGTTCGTCCCCTCGATCTGCGAGCTCATCGCCGCCTCGCGGACCACGAACGGCGCGATGAGGAGGTTCTCGTTGTCCACCGAGCGGTGGAGCGTCGCCAGCCGCCCGAGCGCGTACTGTGCGTCGCCGTACACCGCCAGCAGGTCGTCCGTGTACTCGATCTCCGGCGGGAGACTGCCCGGCCGGAAACAGGGCAACCCCTCGTAGTCGTCGATCGTCCCCGGCCCGTCCGCGAAGTCCTCGGGGTCCATCCTGACGAAGCCTTCGTTCCAATCCCCCCTAAGTCTACTGACCGTGGATCGAGTTGACTTAGAGGAGGGATCCGAGCCGGCTGTGTCCGTCGATCCGGAGTCGCGTCGACACGAAGCCGCGTCGAGTCGCACGGGTCGTGACGAGTTTCCGTGGCGCGCGACCCGCCAAACCGCCTGTCGGAGTCGCCGAAGCCGGAGCGCCGTTCCGCTGTGCGGGTCGATACCCCGAGACGAGCCATGCGTCCGCCGAGTTCCCGGGGCCATCCTGACGTAGCCTTCGGTCCGATCCCCTCTAAGTCTACTTTACTCTAGTAAGTTGATTTAGAGTGCCCCGTCCGGGCAGCTACGTCTTCCTGACGCGGGGCTGGCGGAGCGGGCGCCGCCTGGCCGAGCAGGGCGCGAGTTTATCGTTCGTTGACGCGTACTCCGGCTATGGATCCAGAAATAACGCTCGTCACGCTCGGCGTCGCGGACGTCGGGGAGGGAATCGAGTTCTACCGGGACGGCCTCGGGTTCCCAATGCAGGACCGGGAAGACGGCAGCGACGTTGCGTTCTTCACGCTCGACGGCACGTGGCTCTCGCTGTATCCGCGCGAGTCGCTCGCCGAAGACGCGACCGTCCCGGACGACGGCGAGGGATTCTCGGGCGTCACCCTGGCCCACAACGTCTCGACGCGATCGGAGGTCGACGCGCTCCTCGACGAGGCGGTCGACGCCGGAGGAAGCCTCGTCAAACCCGCCGAAGAAGCGTTCTGGGGCGGCTACTCGGGATACTTCGCCGATCCCGACGGCCACCTCTGGGAAGTGGCGTCGCCGCGGTTGACCGATGAGTGAGCGCGGTCGGGGGTCCCGTCCCGGAGTTGCCAGGCGCTCGCGGCCGCCGAGCGAGCGGCGAACGACTGATATCGTTCTGACTGTGGAACGGGCGCGTCACTCTCGGTCTCGATCCCGCCGCTGGTAGCCGGTCGGGTCGACCATCAGCACCTCCTGCACTTCGAACTGCTGGTCGCCGTTCTCGTCGACGTGTCGGACGACGTATTCGCCCGGAACGGCGTCGTCGAACTCGACGAGCAGTCGATAGTGGAACGTCTCGGTGTTCCCCATCACGAGATCCGAATCCTGGTCGTCTTCGTCGATGCGGACGGTCACCCCCAGCGTCCCCCGCTGGTCCGTCTGGAGGGTCAGGGAGTCACAGACGAGGTCGTGTCGGAGGTCGCCGTTTTTGACGCACCCGAGTACGACGATCCGGCCGTCTCCGGCATCGAAATCGATCGTCGCGTCGTCCGTCTCCGGTTCCGGCCACCGGTGTTTGGGGACCGCGTCGAGGAACTCGACCCGAGCGATCCCGTCGTCAGTTTCCATAGCTGACAGGACGAGCGGCCAGAGCGTAAAACGTGGGGCGGCCGCTACTCTCGTTGCTCACGGAACCGCGTTCGTGCCCGTTCGAGTAGCCGCTTCGCGTAGTAGACCGCGAACAGGAGGACCAGCGTCGCGACGAACCACTGGTCTGGGCCGGTGGACGGCGTCACGAAGTCGCTCACAGACAGACCCCGAAGAGTGACCGCTGTAGTCTTTCTGTCGGGAACCGCAGTTGGAGGGGGTGACTGCCTGTGCCGAAAGCCCTCAGCGCGCTCGCTTGCAACACTCTCGTCCGCGGTGAACAACAAGTGCTGAAAGCCCTCGGCCGCTTGCGGCCGCTGTGCGACATATCCTCGCTCGCTGGCGCTCGCTCAGATAGGGGTCGCACAGCGACTCCCCTACACCGGAAGACTCACTCCGTTCGTCTTCCGAGCCCTCGTTCGCTTCGCTCACGAGGACGGCGCGAGCGGGCCTCGCCCTTTCAGTCCACCAGGACAGCACTGCACGATACAGCACCGCAAACAGCCTCACACCTCCCCATCCGATTGCGTTACTCGGTCGCTTCGCTCCCTGCGTTACTCATCCCTCGCGCGGCTACTGTCGCGCGACAAGACGCGCGACAGCGCGCGCCACGGCAGAAATCCGGGGGCTACTCGTCGCTCTTCAGGTCCCACAGTTCGACGCGCTCGGGCACGTCGGCGAGCGCGCTGTCGGGCCACTCGTCGTGGGCGAGCGTGAACTCGGTGTCCGGGTGGGCCTCGACGAGGCGGGCGACGCCCGCGGCGGCCGCCTCGTAGGCGGGCGATTCGAGTCGCTCGGGGATCTGGGCGGTGAGGGGATAGCCGTCGGCGAGCGCTTTCGGGAACGGGCCGAACGGCGGCCGAACGTTCCAGCACTCGTCGAAGTCGTCGGCGTCGTTGCCCTCGGTCAGCAGGACCGAGTCGCCGCGGGGTTCGAGGCGGTCGAGGCGCTGGCGGTGACGCAGGACTTCGGGACGCTGGGCGCTCTCGCCGGAGAGGTGGAAGAAGGTGTCCTTGGAGACGGGGTCGGTGCGTTCCAGTTGGTCGGCGTGCTCCAGCAGGGCGCGGTAGCCGTCGAGCATCGCGGGGTGGCTCCGGGCGCGCGCTTCGACGAGTTCCATGAGACTCCCCCGGCGGATAGCCTGCTTGATGGTCCGCAGTTCGCCGTAGGAGACGTGGAGGTTGTGCTCGGCGAGCAGGCGCTCGCGCTCCTCGCCGTCCATCGCCTCGAGTTCCGCGGGGGTATGGGTCGTGCAGACCGGACACGAGCAGGGGAAGTACTCCAGATCTTCGAGGTGTTCGGTGGTGCGGACGGTCATGTAGCGGTCGTCGCGGGCGTAGATAGCGTAGGCCGCCGAGTCGAAGAGATCGCAGCCCAGCGCGACGGCGAGCGCGAACATCATGGGGTGGCCGGCGCCGAAGAGGTGGACCGGCGCGCTCTCGGGGAGCCCCCGTTTCGCGGCGGCGACCACGTCCACGAGGTCGGCGTAGCGGTACTCGTTCATCATGGGGACGACCGCGCCGACGGGGAAGACGTCGAGTCCCGACTGCGCGGCGTGTGCCCCCGCTTCCTCGCGCAGGTCGGGGTAGGTCGACCCCTGGACGGGCGCGTTGACGAGCATGTCGCCGGTATCGACCTCGGCTGCGGTCGTCAGCCGGTCCTGCGTGGTCGCGAGTTCGTCCTCGGCCTGTTCGCGGGACGCGTCGGGCGGCGTCGGGATGTCGACCGGCGTGCCGACGTCCGAGCCGATGTCGTGCTGGAAGTTCAGGATCTCCTCGTTGGTCACGTCGATCTCGCCGTACTCGGCCAGCTGGAACGAGCCGGAGTCGGTGACGATGGCGCCGGAGAAGTCGAGCAGTTCGTGGAGGCCCTGCTGTTCGACGGGGTCGCGCAGGTCGTCGCTGCCGTAGAGGACGTAGGAGTTGGTGATGAGTATCTCCGCGCCGAACTCGGATTCGAGTTGCGCGGGCGTGACGGTCTGGAGGTGGGGGTTGATGACCGGGAGGAGCGCGGGCGTCTCGACCGTGACGCCGGCGCGCGGGACCTCCAGTTCGCCCAGTCGCCCGGCGGCGTCGTAGCGGTCGACCTCGAAGACGTCTGCCATTGCCCGCGATATCCGGCGGGCGGGCCTAAGGGTTGTGTTCGGCGGTCAGGACGACGAGGAGAGATAGTCGTGAACGGCTTCGACGAACTCGACGTACCGTTCGAGGGCGTTCTGTAGCGAGTCGTAGACGATGTCGTCGTTCACGATCGGTCCATACGTCTGTGAGAGGACGTCTCTAAACTCGATCGCTTCCTGGAGTCGATCGCTCAGTTCCGAGTCGATGATACCGACTCGTTCGACAGCGGCGATCGTCTCCTTCCGGCGAGACGGGACAGTTTCGTCCTCCTGTTTGAGGATCGCTTCGGCGATGTCGAGAATAGCTTCGGCCAGTTTTTCGAACTTCCGCTCGGTAGCGTCGCGGAGATCGTGGTTGCCCTCCGCTTTGTACTCGTCACGTGAGAGGGACTGTCGGTCCCTGAGCCGAGAGACGTTCCGCTCGACGTCCTCGACCGCGTCCGCGATCCGGTTCGCCCGTTCTGCCGGCATCTCGTCGGTCGGACTCATCGTAGTATCACGGTTCCCCGCGGTCCGCGTCGGCGCCCTCACGTAATCGTCTGGCGGCAGCGGCGACGCGACTCCGCGCGTCAGATACCGACGGCTGCTCGCCCGCGACTTCGCGCTCCAGTTCCGCCCGCCGCTCGTCTGAACCGAGTACAACAGTTCCGTCTTCGAAGACGACACGTCCGAACGACGGCGGGAGAGAGTGGACGTCGACGACATCGATTTCGACGGGCAGCCTCTCGTCCAGGTCCGAGCGCAATCGGAGATAGGCGTCGCTGTATCCGTCGTCTTCCGGACGAAGCGACTCGAACTCGATAGCGAGATCGATGTCGCTCCCGTTCCTTGCTTCGTCGCGTGCGACGGACCCGAACACCATTGCGAACGAGACCGGATGGCGATCGAGACACTCGCGGAGACAGGCCAGCGTCTCCGCATCGAGCGGGTTATTCGCCCAGTTACCGGCACCCATTACCGATATTTCGGGTCCGCTCTCCCATTAGTTTTGGCCTCGCCCGTCCGACCTGAACAACGCGAAGTACAGCACCCCGAGCATCGACCGGCCGTCACGCAGTTCGTCCTCGCGGGCTGCGTCGACGAGCGCGTCGAACCTCGTCGTCTCCACGCGGATGTCCTCGTTGTAATCGAGGTCCTGCTCGCCGGTCGGCTCGCAGTCGCGGGCGACGAAGTAGTGGAACACGGCGTCGGCGAAGCCGTTGGTGGGTTCGACGGTCGTGAGGTGTTCGACGCTCCCCGGTCGATACCCTGTCTCCTCTTCGAGTTCGCGCGCGACGCAGTCTTCTGGAGTCGCGTCCTCCGACTCCATGCCTCCCGCGGGGATCGCCCAGTTCACACGGCCGACCGCCTGGCGCCACTGCTCGATGACGACCACGTCTCCGTCGGCGGTGAAGGGGAGGACGACCACGCTCTCGCCCTCCGAGAGGTAGTCGAACGCCGCTTCCTCACCGTTCGGGAAGCGGACGGTGTCGGTGACGATATCGAATCCTTCGCAGGTGTAGGATATCCGGCTGTCGAGCGTCTCCCAGGCGAGTTCGTCGGTCATAGCGGAGAGCGGCGGCGCCACCGAGTTAGGGGTATCGGCTGCGGCGAGCGGGGCGCAGGGTGGAGTTCGACGGGCGACGTACGGCGCAGCGCGACGAGGTCCGAGCGGCGGCGGCCCCTCGAAACGACAAAGGGCGCGCCGATCGATGCGCCCTCATGGAAGTCCACGACGAGTTCATCCCCGAAGACGAGTTCGCGACCGTACTGGAGCGCGTCCCGCAGACCTGCGTCGAGGTCGTGCTGGAACGGGACGGGCAGGTCCTGCTCGCCCACCGGACGAAAGCGCCGGCGAGAGGCGAGTGGTTCTGGCCGGGGAGCCGCCTCTTCAAGGGCGAACGGCTGGAGGACGCCGCCCGCCGCATCGCCCGCGAGGAACTCGGCGTCGAGGCGACCGTCGAGGAGCGCGTCGGCGTCTACGAGCACTTCTGGGACGCGTCGTCGATCGACGGCGTCGACTCCCGACACACTGTCAATATCGTCTACCGCGTCCGCCAGACCGACCCCGACGAGTCCGTCGAACTCGACGAGCAACACGACGACTACCGATTCGTCACCGGCGACGAGGACGGCCTCCACGAGTACGTCGAGCGGTACCTCGCGGATCTGAACCTGGGCGGCGACTGATCGCCAGTCGCCGGCGACGCCGACTCGGTGACGACCGACTCCGAGCCGAGAGCGACTTTTTCCGTCCGGCGACCGAACCCGGGACATGGAAGAGTCGACGCCGCGAGCGACGGAGAACCCGGTCGCCGCGCGGGCCGTCACCGACCGGAGCACGGTCGTCGACGTGGGGCTGCTCGTCGCGGCGTCGCCCGGCGCCGACGCCGACCGCCTGACCGAGTTCGCGGCGCGAATGGCCGGCGACGCGGCCGACGAACTCGCGGCGGCGACCGAGGCGGGCTGGCGGTTCCACGCCGAGGAACCCGAGCAGCTCTCGGACGCCGACGCGCGCCGACCCTCGCAGTTCCTCGACGAGGCGGCGCTGCGCATGGTCGAGGGCCCCTACGACCTGGTCGCCGTCGTCACCGACGTTCCGCTGCTGGCGCGCGACCACCGACGGGTCGCCGGATTGGCCTCGCCGCTGAGCCGCGTCGCCGTCGTCTCGACCCACCGACTCCGCGTCAGCGGCCGCGACCGGCCCCAGCGACCGCTCGACTCGTCGGCCGTCCGCTGGAACGGTGCGACCGTGCTGCTCCACCAGATCGGCCACGTGCTCGGCGTCGGTCACGACCCCGCGGGGGGCGTCATGGCGCCCTACGAGTTCGACCCGGACCGCTCCGACGTCCCCGCGTTCGACGCCGACGTGAGCCGATATCTGGAGCGCATCGCGACGACGATCCCGGAGGAAGAGGTCGAGTCGCGGAGCGTCTTCCGACTGGTGTGGTTCCACCTGCTGAGCGCGGCGCGGAACGGGCGGCAGTTGCTCCGGGCGCTGGCGACGAGCCGCGCGCCGCTGTTGCCGCTCTCGCTGCCGAAGCTCTCGACGGCGGCCGTCGCCCCGACGCTCATCCTCGTGTTCAGCGCAGAGACGTGGGACGTCGGGCTCAACCTCGACAACGGGACGACGGTCCTGTTCGCGACGGTGAGCGTCCTGCTGGCGGCGGTCTACCTGGTGTTCTCGCTGAATCTCAACGTCCCGCGCAAGCGCCGCGGGGTCGTCACGGAACACGTCGCGCTGCTCAACGTCGCGATCCTCTGCATCCTCCTCTTCGGCATG
This sequence comes from Halosimplex rarum, assembly GCF_047715405.1. Lineage (NCBI taxonomy): Archaea > Methanobacteriati > Methanobacteriota > Halobacteria > Halobacteriales > Haloarculaceae > Halosimplex > Halosimplex rarum. The sequence goes on along the minus strand of NZ_CP180412.1, from coordinate 4,131,502 downwards.
GTCGGCCTGTTCGGCCTCGTCGGCGGGATCATGCTCGTCATCGAGTTCGTCGTCTTCCCGCCGAACCTGATGACCAACTGGCCGAGCCTGGAGGACCCGGCCGTAACGGTCGTCGACCTCGTGCGGATCGGTGGCTTCGTCGCCACGATCGGCGTTCTCACGGGCGCACTCGCCGGCGGGCTCGAAGACCGGACGATACTCCGCCAGCTCGCGCTGTTCCGGGCGCGACCCTGAGGACGACCGTCTTCGGACCCGCTTCTGCCGTCACTCCCCGCCACGATCGACGACTTTGTAGAGGCCGCCGCTTTGCCCCTCCTCGTCCGATCCGGTGTCGGTGCCCTCGCCGCCACCGTTCAGGTACGCCTTCGACGCGCGGTCGGTGAAGTAGACGGCGCCGTCGGCGACCAGCGGCGCGCTCGACACGACGCCGACGCCCTCGACGCCCCACACTTCGTCGCCGGTCGACTTCTCGACGGCGTAGCAGTTGCGGTCGTACGATCCCACGAGGACGTGCTCGCTCGTGACCGTCGGGCAGCCGATGAGCGATCCGCCGGTGTCGAACGACCACCGTTCCCTCCCGGTGTCGGCCTTGAGCGCGTAGAGGCGCGAGTCGTGACACCCGATGTAGACGGTGCCCGCTTCGACGGAGGGGCCGGACATCACCATGTTGTTCGGTTCGAACGACCACTCCTCGACGCCCTCGTCGAGCGCGACGCGGTAGACCGTCTCGTCCCACGAGCCGAAGAAGGCGCTCCCGTCGTGGGTCGCGATGGGCCCCTTGATCGGCTCGCCCGTCGAGAACGTCCACTGGAAGTCCAGGTCGGGGTACGACCACGCGTAGAGGTCGCCGTCGTTCGAGCCGACGACGAGCCGTCCGGCATCGCGGTCGATCGCGCACGTCGAGTGGGGGTGGTTCGTCGGGCGCTGGTCTTCCCACTCGACCTCGCCGGTGACGGCGTCGACGCCGAACATCGCGCCGCTGGGCTCGTAGTACTCCACGGCGATGTAGACGGTGCCGTCGTGATACCCCGGGCTCGACCCGATGGCGTCGCCGAGTTTCGTCCGCCAGTAGCGCTCGCCCGTTTCGAGGTCGAACGCGTAGAGCGCGCCGTCGTACGCGCCGATGTAGACCACGCCGTCGACGACTGCGGGCGTCCCGTGGATGCCCCGACCCGTCCGCTCGACGGTCGCGGTCCACACCACCTCGCCCGCGGGGGTGACCCGCCGGATCTCCCGGTTGTCACCGGGGACGACGACGTCGCCGCCGGGCACCTCGATCGGGCTCGCCTTCGCCGCGGTGTGGTCGCCCGTGTTTATCTCCCGGATCGTCCACTCGACCTCGGGGTCGGTCGGGATCGTCGCGTCTGGGTACACGCCCCGTCGCTGGAGTCCGCCCCGGAACTGCGCCTCGGCGAGCGCGTCCAGCGGCTCGTCGTCCGTCTCGACCCGTCTGTCGAGTGTCTCGCCGGGGGCGGCCTGACAGCCCGCGATCCCCGTCGCCGCGCCGGCGCCGACAGCGCCCAGAAACGCCCGTCGTGAGAGCCGCTCGTCCATAGCCCGCTCATTGTCGGCGGGTGATTTGATGTTTTCGACCCCATCTTTTTCGCTCGGGGGTCGCCGCAGGCGACCCCCGAGCCAAAAACATGGTCTCGCCGAGCGGAGCGAGGCGAGGCTCGGAAGTCGCAGTCCGCGCAGTGAGCGAAGCGAACGAGCAGAACCGTCTTCCGGTGGTGAAAAAGGCCGGTCGCGGCGGTCGCTTCGCTCCCTTGCGACCGGTGAACCGCCTCGCTTCGCTCGGCGGATGCTCAGTGCAGTCTGGAGTGTGACCAATCGCGGTGGCGCGCGCTGTCGCGGCGATTATGCTGCGATGAAGTCGTGTGAGGGATGAGTAGCGAGGGACCGAAGGTCCCTCGGACCATGCGAACGGCGCCTTCAGCGCCGTGAGCAGAGAGCGCAACGCAGTGAGCACCGCAATCGGGTGGGGAGGTGTGAGGTGCGGTGCTGATCCTGGTGGACTGAAAGGGCGAGGCGTGCTCGCGGTGAGCGAAGCGAACGGAGTCGACTGAGCGACCCCTATCCGAGCGGTGCGAGGTCGACCGCAGGGAGACCTCGAAGCGAACGTGGTCCTGTCGAACGAAGTGAGACAGGGCTCGGAAGACGAGCGGAGCGAGTCTTCCGGTGAGCGAAGCGAACCGTGAGCGGAGCGAGGGTATGTCGCTCAGCGACCGCGAGCGCGCCGAGGGCTTTCAACGCTTGCTGTCAGTAACGGTCGCGCTCATCTCACTTCATTCCACGACTCAATCCACAGAAACAACTTCTATGTGAGCACACGAACTGAACGACAGAAAAAAGACTGATGGGACCGCTTCCGACGGGTTGGAACGCGGGGCACCGAGTCGTTTACGTGAGGGCACCGAGACACTCGGATATGCTCGTCACGCTGGAAGGGCTGGACGGGAGCGGCAAGTCCTCGGCGGCCGACCACCTGGCCGAGAGCGACGCCGTCCCCGACGACGCGGTGTTCACGCGCGAGCCGACGGCGTCGTGGTACGGGGAGGCGGTCGAGCGCTCGATCGGCGACGCCGACGCCGACTCCGTGGCCGAACTGTTCCTCTACACCGCCGACCACGCCGACCACCTGTCGCGGACGATCCGACCCGCCCTCGCCGCTGACCGACTGGTCGTCTCCGACCGCTACTCGGACTCGCGATACGCCTACCAGGGCGCGACGCTGGCCGACCACGCCCACCTCGACGTCGCCGACTCGCTCGACTACGTCCGGGAGATCCACGCGCCGTTCACCCGGAACCCGGACGCGACGATCTACCTCGACGTGGACTCCGAGACGGGCGCCCGGCGCGCCGGGTCGACGAACAAGATGGAACAGGTCGAGTTCCTCGAATCCGTCCGCGAGAACTACGAGCGCCTGATCGACGACGACCCCGAGCGGTTCGTCCGGATCGACGCGACCCGCCCGCAGGACGCGGTGCTGACGGACGTGGAATCGGCCGTCCTCGATCTGCTCGGGGAGTGAGAAGGCGAAGGAGGCGGATCTGTTTCCGGGTCAGCGGTTCTCGTAGCGGCTGGGCCGGTCGTCGTCCCAGCGCTCGGGGAGGTCGACCTCGTCGGGGGAGGGCATCCAGAAGTAGTCGAAGGTGATGCCGGTCACCGTGGGGAGGAGGATGACGACGGTGACGACGACGCCGGCCGACCCCAGGTTCGGACCGAGCGGGAGGATGCCGCTGAACACCAGCGTCGAGAGGAGGAGCGCGACGGGGACGATGAGGGCGGCGTAGAGGAACCCACCCCAGCGCGTCTTCAGGCGCACGCGGAAAAAGCGCGTCATCAGGGCGGCGACGGCGCTGTGGACCAGCAGGATGAAGACCAGTTCGACCGCCTCGATGGCCGTGACCATACCCCCGCTTGGCGACGCGCGCTCTTTGAGGTGTCGACTGCGAGTGAGTGACGGTGGTCGCTACGAGTTCGATTCCGAGCGTGCCGTGGATGGCAGGGTCGCGAGTGAGCATCCGAGCGACACCGCGAACAGCGTGAAAGCCCCGACCTGCTTCGGTCGCGCGGCTTGCTGCGCCCTTCGCTCACTGCGTTCGCTGCAGTGCTTACTGCGCCGTGCTTCCCGAAGCAGGCCGCCCCTTTCAGTCCCACCCGCTCAGACTGTCGAGCCAGTCGGCACGGGTGGGACTGAAAGGGGCCGGACCCTGCGGGAACCCGGACGACGTAAGCACCGGAGTGAGCGAAGCGAACGAGGAGCGCAGCGAGTCCCGGGAGCGCAGGGTCCGGGGGCTTTCACGCTGTTCGCGGTGGTTCTCTCGTATCTACTCGCCGTCGCGGTCACGGTCCCTCGAACCCGACGCAATCGCTTTCACGACGCCACACCAAAATCGTCCCAATGCACCGCGTCATCGGCGAGCGGTCGCTGGCGGAGACGAGCGTCGATCCCGACCTAGCACGGTCGCTCCTGCGGGACATCGTTCGCGCCCGCGTCTTCGACCACCGGGCCGTCGCGCTCCAGCGCAGAGGCTGGATGAGCGGCTATCCTCCGTTCGAGGGCCAGGAGGGGTCACAGGTCGGCGCGGCCCACGCGCTGGCCGACGACGACTGGCTGTTCCCGACGTACCGGTCGAACGCGATGCAACTCGCCCGCGGCCGACCCCCGGCCGACATCCTCCGCTTCAGACGCGGCCTCTCGGGGTTCGAACCCGACGGGCCCACGGGCGACTCGACGGCCGAGAATCGAGAGACCGGTCGCAGCGGGACGACCTTTACCGCTGCGACGCCCATCGCGACGCAGCTCCCCCACGCAGTCGGTGCGGGGATGGCGGCGACCCACCTCGACGCGGACCACGCGGTCTGCGCGTACCTCGGCGACGGCGCGACCTCGGAGGGGGACTTCCACGAGGCGATGAACTTCGCCGGGGTGTTCTCGGCGCCGGTCGTCTTCTTCTGCGAGAACAACCACTGGGCGATCAGCCTACCCGAAGAGCGCCAGACCAGAAGCGAGACGATCGCCCAGAAGGCCAGCGCCTACGGCTTCGACGGCCTCCGCGTCGACGGGAACGACCCGCTGGCGGTCTACGAAGTCGTCGCCGAGTCCCGGGAGCGAGCGTGCGCGGGTGACCCGGTGCTCGTCGAGAGCCTCACCTACCGCCAGGGCGCCCACTCGACCAGCGACGACCCAGACCGTTACCGCGGCGAGGTGGATCTGCCCGAGTGGCGCACCGCCGATCCGCTGGAACGGACCGCCGCGTACCTCCGCGAGGAGGGCGTCGTCGACGACGGATTCGTCGAGAGCACACGCGAGCGGGCGAACGCGGAACTGGACGAGGCCGTCGCGGCCGCGGAGTCGACGCCCGAGTCCGACCCGGGGGAGGCGTTCGACTACGCGTACGCGACGCTGCCGCCGCGGGTCGCCGCACAGCGGCGGGCCGTCGTCGACCGCGAGCGAACGCGGGAGTGAGACGGGCCGAACGCGGTCGCACCAGTCGAGAATGAACCGGGAGCCGGCGGCTCCGGAGCAGCCGTGCCGGGAGAGTCGCGGACGGCGGGAGAGGCGGCGCGGTCAGTCGAGGCAGATGTACGTCTTCGTGTCGGCGACGCCGCCGAGATCGCGGAGCTTCGTCGCGACGCCGTGCATCAGATCGTAGACCTCCTCGCCCGTCGCCTCGACGATGATGTCGTACTGTCCGGCGACGATGTGCGCCTCCTCGACGCCGTCGATCTCGCGGATCGACGCCAGGAGTTCCTCGGACTTTCCGGCCGCCGTCTTCACCATGATAAAGGCCCGCACCATCGTACTCGAAACTTCTGCTGGACAGGCCAAAAACCTTCCCCCGACGCGCCGAAACCCGGAGAAACCGAGCCGAGTGACACGCTTGCACACACCTGCGTCCGGAACGGGTCTCGGTGGGTCGCGAGCGGCGAGCGGAGGTACCTTTATTCCCCGCCTCGCCGTACGGAGTGACATGCGATTCGTTATCGTGGGTGCCGGCCGCGTCGGGCTCCGGACGGCGCGGGCACTCGAAGACAGCGGACACGACGTGGTCCTCATCGAACGCGACCCGAGCAAGGTCGACCGCGCGAAGGCGGAGGGCTACCAGGTCATCGAGGGCGACGGTAGCGACGAACAGGTCCTGCTGTCGGCGGATCTGGGCGACGCCGACGCGCTGGGCGCGCTGACGGGCGACCTCTCGACGAACTTCGTCGCCTGCATGGTCGCGAAACACTACGGCTGTCGCACGGTCCTGCGCATCGACGAGGAGTACCGCGAGGATATCTACCGCAAGTACGCCTCCGACGTCGACGAGGTCATCTACCCCGAGCGCCTCGGCGCCATCGTCACCAAGAACGCCCTGCTGGGCGGGAACATCCGCGCCGTCGCCGACATCGCGCAGAACCTCCAGCTCGTCGAACTCACCGTCTCCGCCGACTCCCCCATGCGCGGGTACACACTGAGCGAACTGGAACTCCCCTCCGACACCGAACTGCTGGCGTTCGGCAAGAAGGGGAGCGCCCTCACGATCCCGGACGACGACGTCTCCCTCGAAGTCGGGGACACGCTCGCCGTCCTCGCGGACTTCGAGAAGCTCGACGACGTGCGCCAGATCGTCGTCGGCGAGGCCGTCTCGGCGAAGGGGGGTGCCTGAGATGGTGCGCGCCTACGTCATGGTCAAGGCCCACTCCGGCGACGCCGAGCGACTCAAGTCCGAGATCCTCGACGTCGACGGCGTCGAGAGCGCCTACATCGTCGCCGGCGACGTCGACTTCATCGCCACCGTCGACGTCGCGGAGACCGCCGATGTGAAGGCCGTCGCCGCCACCCACATCCAGAACATCGACGGCATCGAGGACACACAGACCTACGTCGCGATGGATTAGCGGTTCTGCGAGTCTCTTCTCCGGTCGACGTGTCGGCTGCCGCGTCTAGCTCTCGATTCGAGCGGGCAGAGAGTGACCCCTCGGAGACTGGTCGTCCGGCCGACGCGGCCGTCAGTCGTGATACGCGTCGGTGATGCGGTCGAACTGGTCGGCCGAGAGCGACACGTCCATCGCGCCGAGGTTCTCGTCCATCTGGTCGGTCGTGCGAGCGCCGAATATCGGGACGCAGGTGAACTCGCGCTGGTCGGCGAGCCACCGTAGCGAGACCTGTGCGGGCGTGGCGTCGACCTCGTCGGCGACCGCGCGGACGGCGTCGAGCACGCGCCACTGCCGGTCGGAGAACTCCATGTCCCAGTCGTGCAGCGCCGCGCGCGACCCGTCCTCGGCGTCGCCTTGCTCGTACTTCCCCGTCAGGAACCCGCCGTCGAGTGGCGAGTACGGACAGACCGCGACGTCCTGGTCGGCGCAGACGTCGAGATAGTCCTGCGGCCGGTCGGCGGCGTTGAACCGCGGCTGGGTGGCCTCGAACCGCTCCAGGCCCTCGACTTCGCTCACGGAGAGCCCCTTCATGAGCTTCCACGCCGCCATCGACGACGCCGCGAGGTAGTGGACTTTCCCCTCCTCGACCAGGCGGGTGAGCGTCCGGAGCGTCTCCGCGATAGGCGTGTCGTCGTCCCAGCGGTGGATGTAGTAGACGTCGAGGTAGTCGGTGTCCAACCGGTCGAGGCTCCCCTCGATCTCCGCGCGGATGTTCTTGCGCGAGAGGTTGCTCGAAAAGCGGCTGACGCCCGCGTTGTACACCTTCGAGGCGATCACGTAGTCCTCGCGGTCGCGGTCGGCGAGCCACTCGCCGATCCACTCCTCGGACTTCCCGTTCCCGTAGCTGTTGGCGGTGTCGACGAAGTTGCCGCCGGCCTCCGCGAACGCGTCGAGCAGTTCGTGCGCCTGATCGCGGTCCGTCTCGACGGTCCCGTCGCTCCCGGTCTTGTTGAACCGCCACGTCCCGAAACACAGTCGGGAGACGTCGAGCCCCGTCGAGCCGAGTTTTGTGTATTCCATGGACTGAAACCGACTGGAGCCCGGTTAACCGTAGCGGAAGCGGAAGCTGCTGGGACTGGACAGACTCGCACGCCCGCTTCGGTCACCGATTCACGCGTCCGCTTCCGTCGTCACTTCACGTGCGGCGCGAAGAGGTCGGCGTAGCGCGACTCGCGCTGCAGGGCCTGCTTCGACTGGTCGCGCAGCACGTCCAGGCCCATCTTCCACGAGCGGGTCTCGTCGGGGTTGGGCATATCGCGCAGCACGTGCTCGGACTCCTCGAACTCGCGCGGCGTCCAGAATCGCGCGTCCGTCGCGTCCGAGCCTGCTTCGAGCGGCCCCGTCGTCTCGCTGCGGTCGACCGCGTAGTAGACGTGCATCCTGAACATGTCCTCGGCGACTTCCTTCCCGACGTCGTAGAGGTACACGAGTTCGTCCGGGTCGACGGACAGTCCCGTCTCCTCTTCGAGTTCCCTGGCGACGCCTTCGCGCGGGGATTCGGGTATTTCCGGCACACCTTCCGGGATCTTCCACGTTCCCGCCTCCCGGAAGTCCTCGACGAGCAACAGCCTGTCCCCGTCGACGACGACGATTCCGCCACCGAGGACGGCGTTGTGGAACACGAAGTCGTCGCAGGCGTCACAGCGATACACCGTCGGCCCCTCCACGAGGTCCAGTTCGGACCCGCAGTACGGGCAGTAATCTGGTGGGAAGTTAGCCATACCCACACCGAACGCGGCCCGAGCACGTAACGGTGCCGTCGAAACGATCGTGAGGGAGATGCGGCGCCGTGGGCAGTCGCTATCGCCGTCCGCTGGCGTTGCTACGGGGAGCGCGACCGTCCGACGGCCTCAGCCGCGGACCACGAAGACCACGCCGAGCACGACGAGCAGTCCTCCGGCGACGAGCCGCCGCGTCACCCGCTCGTCCTTCCGCAGGAAGAGCGCGGCACCCCCGATCACGAACAGCGTGCTCGTACTCAGGATGGGCGTCACGACCGTGACCGGCGTCCGCGCGAGCGCCTCGTAGTACGAGAGCAGATACACCGTGTTGGCGACGCTCGCGCCGACGAGCCACCGATTCACGCCGATCGACGGGGCGGTGCCCTCGCGCACCGCCCGCCACAGGAGATAGAGGCCGAATCCGGCCGCCGCCGCTGCGACGCGGACCGTGACGGCCACCAGCGCCGGCGTGCCGTCCGCGAACCCGATCTTCGTGAATATCGGGTCGATGCCGAGAAACAGCGCGGCGGCCACCGGGAAGGAGAGTGCGATCAGTAGCTGTCGGCCGGACTCGGTCCCGGGCACCGTCCGGCTGTCGAGGGTCACGACGACGCCGCCCGCGAGGAGGAGGGCGACGCCCAGGAGCAGGACTGGCGTCACGCGTTCGTCCAGCACGAGGAGGGCCGCCGCGAGCGCGAACAGCGGGACGAGCGCCCGGAGCGGTTCGGCGCGGCTCGCTCCCAGTCGCTCGATGCCGACGAAGTAACAGGCCCGCGCGAGGAGCGACCCGAGTACCCCCGCGACGGCGAACGCGGCGACCGCCGTCCCCGTCAGCCCGTAATCCGGATACGCGCTGGCGCCGGCGACGGGGAGCAACACGAGCAGATTGACGCCGAACATCACCGCGACGACCTCGGTGATCGACCGGGTCCGCGTGCCGAGACGGACGGTGAGGCTCTGGGCGGCGAAGGCCAGCGCCGCCAGCACCGCGAACCCGACGCCGACGACCGACTGCGTAACGTCGATGCCCGCGAACGGTTGCATCATCGCGACGCCCGCGACCAGATGCGTCATCGCGACGCCGGGACGGCGGACTCGGCGTCCGCTCCGGGGCCGAACGGACGTCCGCTCACTCGGTCGTCCGGAACGCCCGGTCGCCCGCGTCGCCCAGTCCGGGGACGATGTAGCCGTCGTCGTCGAGTTCGTCGTCGATGGCGACGGTCAGCAGATCAGCCTGCGGGACGGCCTCGCCGACTCGGACGAGCCCCTCGGGCGCGCTCACGGCCGAGAGGACGAAGAGGTGTTCGGGGTCGGGCTGGCCTTCGAGTACGCGCTCCAGCACGGCGCACATCGTCGATCCCGTGGCCAGCATCGGGTCGGCGACGATGACGGTGTCGTCGGGCTCGATGTCGGGGAGTTTCACGTAGTCGACGGAGATGGGGAACTCGCCGTCGTCGTCCATCCCCGCTTCCTCGTCGCGGCTGGCGGAGATGACGCCCTGGCGGGCGCGCGGGAACGCCTTGAGCAGCCCCTCGACGAAGGGCGTGGCCGCGCGGAGAACGTTGACGATGACGACGTCGTCCAGGCCCTTGACGCGCTCGCCCATCGTCTCGGTGAGCGGCGTCTGAACCGAGACGTACTCCGTCTCCATCGCGCCGTCGATGATCTCGTAGCCGCAGATCCGGCCCAGTTTGACCAGCCCCTTCCGGAACGCCACCTGTTCGGTCTCCACGTCGCGCAGCTGTGTCAGCATGTCCCTGGCGAGCGCGTGCGTGACGAGGCTCGCGTCGCCGCGGTCTTCGATCGTCATACGCCCGTCTCCGTGCGGGCCCCCCAAATATCCACCGCGGCTAGCTGCGGTGTGTGTGTTCGTTCTCGGCGAGACTGTCGTTTGCGGCAGTGACGTCCGCTCGCTAGCAGTTTGAGCAACCGCAGGAAACAACAGGCGATGAAAGCCCTCGGCCCGCTCGCACGGTCTGTGCGGGATATCCTCGGTCGCTGTCGCTCCCTCGGGTAGGGCCCGCGCACACCGCGCGAGCGCGCCTCGCCCTTTCAGTCCACCAGGACAGCAGGACCGCCCACACAGCACCGCGCCACACACCACCCCAGCCGACTGCGATGCTCCCTCGCTCCGCAGGCTCCGCTCGGTGCGCTTCTCATCCCTCGCGCGACTGCTGTCGCGGGATGAAACCCGCGACAGCGCGCGCCTGATTGAGTGGTCACCAGTCTGCGATCGAGTCGAAAAATACGCGAACAGCGAAGCGAGACCGCGGCCTCAGTCGCCGGCCGCGGCGGCGACGCCGAGTTCGTCGAGCAGCGCCTGCGCGGCGGCCGACGACGATTCGGGGCCGCGTGCGGTGACGAGATCGCCGTCGACGGTGACGCTCGCGTCGGCGTCGAGTTCGGCGTCCCAGTTGCCGCCGGCGGCTTTCACCTCGTCTTCGACCCAGTAGGGGAGCTTCCGGCCGTCGGGCATCCGGTCGTCGTCGTCGACGATACCCTTCTCCCACTCGTTGGGGAAGCCGGTCACGTCGCGCCCGTCGACGAGGAACTCGCCGTCGTCGGTGCGCGTGAACGCGAGGATGCCGACGGCGTGACAGACGACGAGCGCTTTGCCGTCCGCACCGGCGACGGCGTCGCGCAGCAGCGCCCGGGCGTGTCTGTCCTGGTTGACGTCCCACTCGGTGCCGTGGCCGCCGGGGAACGCCACGGCGTCGTAGTCGGCGGCGTCGACTCGCGCGACGGGCTCGGGGTCGTTGAGTTCCTCGTGGTTCTCGTGGACCTCGCGGACGCGTTCGGCGGTCTCCTCGCCCACCTCGTCGGGGTCGATCGACCGCTCGTCGACGACCGGCGGATCGCCCGAGGGCGTCGCGACCGTCACGTCCACGCCCGCGGATTCGAGCGTAGTGAGCGGTTCCACGCACTCCTCGGCCCAATACCCTTCCTCGCTGACGACGAACAGTGCGGATGTCATAGCGTGCGCGTTACGGTCGCGAGACTGGTAAGGGATCCTCCGCCCGACGGCCTTGCCGGAACCGCCCGAGAGAAGCCAGTCCGGCAGCGCCTCACCGCAAGACGGCGACGTACGTCACGACGGCGAGAAACAGCGTCGCGACGCCGACGTTCGCCCAGGTGAACTCGCCGATCCCCGCGAGGTCCAGCGCGTAGACGACGCCGACGCTGAACAGAAGCGAGAGGAGGACGTCGAGCGCGAGCAGCACGCGGATGTCGCCGTCCGATGGCGTCCCGCCGTCCGTCGCCATATCCACGAGCGCGGCCGCCGTCCTCTTAGGTGTGTGGGCCGGTGCCACTCGGGCGATCGGTGTCCACCTCGTCCCGATCCGGCCCCCTCCCCCGACCGCCTGCGCCGGCGGCCTTGAACACGCCCGGCCAAGACGTAGGAGCGTTCGCGCCCAACCGGGCGTATGAAGCTCCGGAATCGGGAGGGGACGGCGGTCGACCCGGTCCCGTTCCTGGTGGTGACGGGCGTCGCCTTCGCGGTCGCGTACTCGTACGGACCGCTGTACTTCGCGGCGCTCGGGCTCCCGATCGGCTACGGCGTCGCCGTTTCGACCGCGCTCTTCCTCGCGGCGACCGCCGGGACCTACTACCGACTGGTCTGGACGCTCCGGCCGTCCCATCGCGAGGAGGTGCCGGTCGGCGACCGCTTCGAGCGGCTGGTACTGGCGACGGTGGCCTGCGTCGGCGTCATCGGCCTGCTGGCGCTGCCACTCGTCGTCTGATCGCCGGGTCGCGACCGCCGCGGAACCGCGGGCTCTCTACCGCAGTACCGCCGACGGGGCCGAGACGATAGCCTCATCCCGACACACGCCGACGAGAGAGACATGACCGACCACTTCGAGGTCCACGAGCGCGACGGCGCGGCCCGTCTCGCCGAGTTGCGCCTCGACTCGCCGGTGACGACGCCCGCGCTCGTCACCGACGCGGACCGCGCCGACGGCGACACCGCGCCCGAAGCGGGCCTCGCCCACCCGGTTCTCTCCGATCCCGGAAGCGGCTGGGCGACCGAGCCCGACGCCCCCGATGGCGACGACTCCCGCCTCACTGTCCTCCCCTCCCGCGGGTTCCCGGCGGGGACGCCCGACGAAGTCCAGGAAGCCTTCGACGCGGAGCACCCCGACGTCGACTTCCCGAGCGCCGCCGTCGTCTCGATGGAGACGGCCGCCGACCACGGGACGGACGCCTACGTCCTCTCCGGTGCACCCGGCCTCGTCGGCCACGCCCGTGCGTTCGTCGACGCGATGATTCAGGTGCGAGAGGCGATTCCGCCGGACACCGCGCTCTACCTGCCGGGCGTCGCCACGCCCGCGAACGTCGCGACGCTGGTCTACGCGGGCGTCGACCTGGTAGACGCCGACCGTGCCGTGATCCGCGGGACACAGGGTCGCTACCTCACCGTCGACGGCCACCAGTTCCTCGAAGATCTCGACGAGTTGCCCTGTGCCTGCCCGGTCTGCCAGCAGCCCCGCGAGGAATTCGACCGGGCCGACTGCGCCCGGCACAACGTCAACGCGCTGGCCGCCGCGCTCAAGACAGTCCGCCGGCGCATCCGCGACGGCCGACTGCGCGACTACATCGAGGGCCAGGCCCGCCACGAGCAGTGGCTCACGGCCACGTTCCGCCGGCTCGACCAGCAGTACGGGTACCTGGAGGAGCGCACGCCGGTCCTCCGGCAGGCGGAGATCACGGCGGCGACCGAGGACACGATCCGCCGCGTCGAGATCCAGCGTTTCGCCGAGCGCGTCACCTCCCGGTACCGGAACCGCTTCGACAACCCACTCGTCCTCGTGCCGTGTTCGGCGGCGAAACCGTACAGCGACTCCCAGAGCCACCGCCAGTACCACGACGCGATCCAGTGGCGCGCGCACAAGGTGTCGATGACCTCGCCCATCGGCGTCGTGCCGCAGGAACTCGAACTCACCTACCCCGCCCAGCACTACGACTCCGTGGTGACCGGCCGCTGGAGCGCCAACGAGGTCGAGTTCGTCGCGAACGTGCTGGAGCGCTATCTCGAACGCACCGACTACCCGCGCGTCATCGCGCACGTCCCCGAGGACTACCGCCCGATCTGCGAGCGCGTCGAGGAGCGCCTCGGGACGGAGTTCACCTACACCGTCGAGGACCACCCCACCACGACGGACTCGCTGGGCAACCTCGCCAGCGAGCTCTCGGGCGAGCCGACGTACGGCAAGCGCGAGCGCCAGCACAACACCGTCAGGGCCATCGCCGACTACCAGTTCGGCGACGGCGCCGGCGACGCGCTGTTCGACGACCTCACGATCCGGGGGAGCCAGCCCGGTCTGCAGGCGCACGACGGCGACGGCGAGCAACTCGCGGTCGTCGTCCGGCCCTACGGGACGCTCGCGTTCACGCTCGCGGGCGCCCGCCGCTGGGTCGAGAGCGACGCGCCGACCAAGCGCGTCCAGATCGACGACTTCGTCCCCCACGGGAGCGTGCTCGCGCCGGGCGTCGTCGACGCCGACGAGTCGATCCGCGTCGGCGACGAGGTCGTCGTCGAGGGACCGAGCGCCTTCGCCGTCGGCCGCGCCGAGATGACCGGCCCGGAGATGGCCGCCTCCACGCGCGGGATCGCCGCGGAGGTCCGTCACGTCGACGAACTGGAGTGACGTTCACGAGACCGGAGCCGAGACGGACTCGCCTCCGCCGCCGCTATCGCCTTCGATAATCCCCCCGCAATAGTTATCTCGGGGAACGGGAAAGTTCGGTGCAACGTGATTCCGCGGACCGAGCGACCGGCGAGGCTGCAGGCGCGACGACGCGGCGCGGGAGGGCGGTCGCGTGAGCGGTGACTCGGCTCGATACTCGTGGCTCCCGGCGGAGGCGGAACGCGACCGCCTCGCGGCGCTCGCCGGGACGCTGACGCGGACGCTGTTCGGCGGCCGGCCGGGACTCGCGCTCTTCTGCGGGTCGCTCGCGCTGTTCGTGTTGACCTGGCGCGTCGGCGTCTTCTTCAACGATATCGGGCTGTTCGTGCCGATGCTCAAACGGATGAGCGAGGGGTACCTCTCGTTCGGACCGATGGGCGAGCTCGACTACGGCTACCCGGGTATGCACCACACAGACGGGATGGTCTACGGTCGCGGATACGGCGTCGTCGGGCTCTCACTCCCCGTCCTTTGGGGGCTGGAGTTGCTCGACCCGCTGGTCGACCTCCGCTGGCTCGTCGTCGTCGGCTGGAGCGGGCTGGCGCTGGCGACGTGTACGCTCGTCGGCGAGCAGATCGGTCGGCGCCGCCGCGGACTCGTCGTCGGCGTCGTTCTCGCTGCAGTAGCCTTGATCGGCAACGCCTGGTTCCACAAGCCGTTCCAGAGCGACCTGACTATCATGGCGCTGCAGCTGTCGACGATGCTTGCAGGGGCGATCATCGTCGTCGCCGTCTATCGCCTGCTCGCCGACCGACACGGTGAGACTGTCGGCCTCTTGGGCGGGGCCACAGTCCTGCTGGGAACGCCGGTTGCGTTCTGGGCGACGACGCCGAAGCGCCACACGCTCACCGCGATGTTCGTCGTCCTCGCCCTCTACGCCTTCGCGCGGAGCCGGCAGCAGGACGAATCGGAGCGGAACGCGAGGCGCTTCCGGGGAGGGGCGTATGCCTGTGCGGGGCTGCTCGCCTGGGTGCACGCGCCGGAGGGGTTCACCCTGTTGGCGGCGCTCGCGGTGGTCGACGTCCCGACCGCACGGCGAAACGATGCGCGGACGCTGGCGGTCGTCGGAGGGATGTTCGCCCTCTCGCTCGTCCCGTTCCTGGTGACGAACGTGCTGATCTCGGGGAATCCGCTGCTCCCGCCGCACTTCATGAATTCGTATCACGGACAGTCTCCGACCGAGATCCCCGGC
This sequence comes from Halosimplex rarum, assembly GCF_047715405.1. Taxonomy (NCBI): domain Archaea; kingdom Methanobacteriati; phylum Methanobacteriota; class Halobacteria; order Halobacteriales; family Haloarculaceae; genus Halosimplex; species Halosimplex rarum. Next base: position 4,116,470 of record NZ_CP180412.1, on the reverse strand, counting down.
GGTGGGGTGAACGGGGGCGATGGCAACGGCGGGATCGGCGACGGAGGAGCCACCGACGGAACCGCATCGGACGGGTTCTGGCCCGTCGCGGTTCTGGGAACGGTGCTCGGTGCCGTCCTCGGCAAGTTCGACGCCATCGCCCCGTTACTCCAGCGTGCCACCGATATGTACGTAAACGGCTTCGTGGTGATGTTCACTGAACCGGGCGAGGTCGCCCAGATCGCCTTCCACTGGGGCCGGAACAACCACGAAACGAGCAACATCTTCTTCGACGGCGGGACGAACCTCTCGCTCGTCGAGTCCGCCCCCGTCGTCGTAACACTGGTCGCGCTGCCGCTCCGGCGACGGATCGGTGAACTCCGGGCGGGAACGGTCCGGCTCCGCGAGGCCGTCGACCCGGTCGATCTAGTCGTCGTCGTGTTCGCGGCGCTGTTGACCTGTCTGTACATGAACCGACTCCCGGTCCACGCCATGGTGACCGTTCGCTACCTCCACCCCCTGTATCCGCTCGCGGTGTACGGTCTGTTCCGGATCCCACGGATCCGGTCGATACTTCAGGCGCAGACTCGGACCGCGGTCCTGAGCTACGAGGCGACCGTCCTGTTCGGTGCGCCGATCGCGTTCGGTAGCCTGCTCGTCTTCGAGACGGCCAAGGGACAGGTCGTCCAGCAGTTCGGTCTCGCGTCGCTGGTCGTCGCGACTGCGCTCGCGCTGGCCCTCCTGCTCAGCCAGTGGGACGACCGGGCCGAAACGGTCGCGGCTGGCGCCTTCGGAGCGGCTGTCGGGCTGGCGACGATCTACCTCCTGTTGACGGCGTTCGTGCTGATGCACTACGGCCCCTCGGCGCTGCCGGCGGTCGACGTGCTCGCCGGCGAGTTCCGCTGGTGGACGCTGACGATGCCGAGGTGACCCCCCACGTTTTCGGAGTCCCAAAGTCGTGACCGTCGAGAGACGGCAGAGCCGCCTCTCGTAGTCCCGAGTTCGCTCCGCGAACATCGGGACCGCCGAACGCCGACTGCGTCGGCGTTCGTGCTCACAGATTTCGGAGAAATCTGTGACCGCCGAGGTTTTATCGACTGACCGGATAGAGCGGGACAATGAGTCAACCGAGCCCCGACGTCTACGAGCAGGACAAGGGGATGGACGCCCACAACAAGGTGATGCGCGAGGTGCGCTCGCGCAACGACGCCAGCTACGACCCGCGCGAGCCCACGCGGGTCTGGCTCGACGAGGACAACACCCCTGGCGGGTTCGTCGATTCCCTCACCATCATCCTCAACACCGGCGGCTGCCGCTGGGCGCGCGCCGGCGGTTGCACGATGTGCGGCTACGTCGCCGAGTCCGTCGAGGGGGGGAGCGTCGCCCACGAGGACCTCATGGCGCAGATCCGGGCCTGCCTCGACCACGAGGAAGAGAACGCGGACGACCCCGCCGACCTGATCAAGATCTACACCTCCGGGTCTTTCCTCGACGAGCGCGAGGTGCCCGCCGAGACGCGACAGGCCATCGCCGACACCTTCGGCGACCGCGACCGCATGGTGGTCGAGTCGCTCCCCGACTTCGTCGACCGCGAGAAGATCCGCGAGTTCACCGAGCAGGGACTGGACTGTGACGTCGCCATCGGGCTGGAGACTGCCACAGACCGCGTCAGACGCGACTGCGTGAACAAGTACTTCGACTTCGCCGACTTCGAGGACGCCTGCGCGGAGGCGCGGGCGGTGGGAGCGGAGCGACCACCGCCGGGTGACCGAGCGGCGACCGACGGGAGCCGCGAGGAGGGACGCGGCGGGATCAAGGCCTACCTGCTGATGAAGCCGCCGTTCCTCTCGGAGGGCGAGGCCGTCGCGGACATGAAACGCTCCGTCCGCCGCTGTCTCGACGTCGAGGGGTGCCACACCGTCTCGATGAACCCCTGTAACGTCCAGCGGTACACGATGGTCGAGGATCTGTACCACGACGGTGGCTACCGCCCGCCGTGGCTCTGGTCGGTCGCCGAAGTGCTCGAATCGACCGCCGACGTCGACGGCATCGTGGTCTCGGACCCCGTCGGCCACGGCTCCGACCGCGGCCCGCACAACTGCGGCGACTGCGACGACCGCGTCCAGCGCGCCGTCAAGGACTTCGACCAGCGGCAGGACCCCTCGGTGTTCGACCAGGTGTCCTGCGAGTGCGAACGGACCTGGGAGGCCGTCGTCGAACGCGAACGGAGCTACTCCCTCCCGCTCGCGCGATAGCCGCGACGCGGTCCGGTTCGACCTCGCTCTCGACCCGGCTCGGATCGACCCGGCTCCACTCGAAACGGACCCCGCCGATATCGGCGTCATGCGAACATTTGACACATCACGGGCCCCCGGTGTCGCACGGTTACACTTTCACTCCGGTTGCCGTGGGTTTTTATGCATCAGGGATCAACGACCTCGTAGGGGCCCTGGAGACCCCGACTGTCACACGCTCCAGACCCCTACGTTCCCTATCCTATCTTCCCGAACCGCCGAGCGGAGGCGCTGTCGGGCGACGAACGTCGGCGGAGTCGATGCGACGCGCGGCGACGAGCGGATCGACAGAGCCCGAGCGTCCGCCGAGCGAGTCACTGCTGCAGGAGGCGGACGAGCCGGTCGAGCCAGCCGGCGTTACCGGTGATCGGCCGGTCGGACTCGAAGAGTTTCACCGCCAGCCACACCGCGGCCAGGGCGAAGACGATCTCGTAGCCGATGCCCGCCAGCACCAGGCCGCGGTCGTCGAACAGCAACCGCTTGGGCGCGATGATCGGGTGGGTGAAGGGGATCGCGAGTAGGATTCCCTTCGCCGCTGGTCCGAGCACGTCCACGTCGGTGAACATCGTCGCGAACATCGGGACGATGGCGAGCCCCGACAGCGGGAGCAGGAGCATCTGCGCGCCCTGTTGGCTGTCGGCGAACAGCCCGAGACAGAGCGCGACGGCGAGCGTGCCCACGAGCGTGAAAAACAGCGAGACGCCGACGAGCAGGTAGTCGCCGGCACCGAGTGTGAGCGCGCTGCTCCCGCCGACCTCGCCGATCGAGAGGTTACTGACGGCGATGCCGCCGGTGTAGAGCGCGGTCGCGATGAGGCCGACGACCGACCCGCCGACGAGTTTGGCGGCGACGATCGACCGGCGCTCGACCGGCATCGACAGCAGCGTCTCCAGGGTCTTGTGCTCGGTCTCGCTCGCCATCGAGTTCATCACCATCTGCCCCGAGAAGACGATGGCGAGCATGATGATCACCGGGACGAAGATGAACTGCGAGGTGAACGCGGTCGAGACGACGCCGGGCGGCGCCGAGAGCTGCCGGCCCTTCACGTAGGTGGTGTGGTCGCGCTCGATCGGGTCGAGTTGGGCCTCGGTCGCGCCGGTGACGGCGACGGTCACGTTCTGCGCCGACTGCGAGAGCAGTTCCTCGACCTGCGCGGAACTGGCGATGCCGACGATGCTGACGCTCTCGACGCTCGTGTAGAGGTGGACGCGCCCGCGCTCACCGGCCCGTATCCGCTCGGTGAAGTTCGCGGGTATCTCGACGACCGCGCTTCCGCCCGCGGCGGTCGTCTCGTTCATCGCCGTCTCGACCGAGCCGTTCGCCGCTCGGTAGGCGAGCTTCGACTCGTTGTCCAGCGTGGCGGCGACGACGTCGCCGTACTGGCCGCCGTCGCGGTCGACGACGCCGACCGTCGGCTCCTGACCGAGTTGCGCCTCGACGCCGCTGAACCCCTGGCCCATCCCGACGAAGATGAGCGGGAGCAGGAGGATCGGCAGGATGTAGCGCGGCCGCAGGAGTTCCCTCGCTTCCTTCCAGATGAGGCGAGTGAAGGGTCTCATCCGCACACCTCCACGCGGCGAGTGGTCGCGGCGCGGCTCACGCCACCACCTCCAGGAAGACGTCTTCGAGGTTCTCGGCGTCGTACTCGGCCATCAGCTCCGCGGGCGAACCGCTGGTGACGATGACGCCGTCGTTGAGCAGGCCGACGCGGTCACAGAGGTACTCGACTTCGAGCATGTCGTGGCTGGAGAGGAGGATCGACCGCTGGTCGTCGGGGAACCCCTTGACGACCTCTCGGACGACTTTGCTGTTCTGCACGTCCAGTCCGGAGGTGGGTTCGTCGAGGATCGCGAGGTTGGGGTCGGTCATCAGCGCGCTCCCGATCAGGAGTTTGCGCGTCATGCCCTTGCTGTAGGCCTGCGTGTCGTCGTCGATGCGGTCGCCGAGGTCGGCGATCTCGACGCCGCGTTCGACCATCGCCTCGGCTCGGTCTCCCTCCGCGTAGAAGTCTGCGACGAACCCCAGGAACTGCCGGCCGCTCATCGATTCGTAGGCGCCCGCGTCCTCCGGCAGGTAGCGGATCGCCCGCCGGACGGCGTCGGGGTCGCCGTCGACGTCGTGGCCGGCGACCGTCACCGTCCCGTCGTCCTTGTTGAGCAGCGTTGCCAGCGTCCGCAGCGTCGTCGTCTTCCCCGCCCCGTTGGGGCCGACCAGCCCGAATATCTCGTTCGGCCGGACCTCGAAGGAGAGGCCGTCGAGGGCCTGTACGTCGCCGTAGCGCTTCCGCAGGTTCTCCACCTGAACTGCCTGGGCGGCCATGCTGGTCGGCAGGTGCGCCCATCAGGTAGTTGACTGTTCTGGTTGGCGACGAACGCGGAGCGTCGTGCTCGGCGGATTGCGGCCGTGTTCCGGTGACATTTTCGAGTGCGAGACGAAACGGTCGTCCATGGAGCGGACCGATCCCCGCGAGCGGTACGACGATCTGGTCGTGAACTCGGAGCGCCACGCGGTCGACGCCGAGCGCTTCGAGGAGATCGGCGAGTCCGAGGTGTTCCGGTCCGGATGGGGCGTCGGCGGTGTCGCCTTCGACGCGGACGGGCGGCTACTGGCCATCCGCAACGAAGCCTATCCGACCGAGTGGACGCTGCCCGGCGGTGCTGTCGAGGACGGCGAGGGGCTGTCCAGTGCGGTCGTTCGCGAGGTGGCCGAGGAGACCGGCGTCGGGATCGAGCCCGTGCGGCCCCTGGGCGTCGACGAGAGCCTGGTCACCGACGGGGAGCGAAGCGCCGAGATGCGCTTCGTCCACTTCCTCGCGCGAGCGACCGATCCCGAGGTCGACCGCGCGCGGGACCTGGGCGATCCCGACGAGGAGATCACCGACGCGTGCTGGCTCGATGAGTTGCCCGAGGACGTGTTCAATCCGGAGTACACGCGCGAGGTTTACGAATTCGCGCGGGACCTGGACTCAGGTCGATAGTCAGTCCGGGGACGACCGAACGAACACCAGACCTACAAGTCGGCCGCGATACACTCCGCCGTGATGGTCCCCCTCCAGATACCCGGCGCCACCGAGTTGATGATCCTCCTGATGATATTCGCGTTTTTCGTCGGCATCGCCGGCGCTATCGTATTCCTCGTCCGACGGTTCGGAGACTTCGGGAAAGACGAGCGGATCGACGAACTGGAGCAACAAGTCGAGGAACTGCAGAACGAGCGCGACTCCTGAAACCGGTCGTTTTCAATGGTGTCTGTGCCGGGAAATTCCGGTTCGATCTCTCACGCAACCGGGATTCTACTGCACAGCACCGCGCCTCACGCCTCCCCAACCGATTCGCTCAATCACTCCGTTCCCTCGCTCATCCACCGGAAGACTCGCTTCACTCGTCTTCCGAGCCTTCGGTCACTACCCTCCCGAAGACCTCGCACGGCTCCGTCTCGTTCCCTCGCGTTCGCTCGGGACGCTCACGGGTCGCTTCGCTCACCGGAAGACTCGCTCCGCTCGTCTTCCGAGCCCTGTCTCACTTCGTTCGACAGGACCCCGTTCGCATCGAGGTCTCCCTTCGTCTGCTCACGGGCGGCTTCGCCGCCCGTTCGCATGGTATGAGGGACCTTCGGTCCCTCACTAGTCGACCTCGCGCCACTCGACAGCGCGCGCCAATCGGTACGTCGAGAAGTCGAGACAGAACGCGGAAGATCGTTATTCGGCGAACGCGCGGAGGACGCCCTGGCCGTCGGTGTGGCCGATGTCGGGCAGGGAGACCCGCTCTGGGTGGGGCATCAGGACGGCGACGGAGTCCCGCTCGCCGAGGACGCCGGCGACGCTGTGTTTCGAGCCGTTCGGGTTGGCCTCGGGGGAGACCTCGCCGTCCTCGTCGCAGTAGCGGAAGAGGACGCGGTCGTCGGCTTCGAGTTCGTCGAGGCGCTCGTCGTCGATCTCGTAGCGGCCCTCGCCGTGGGCGATGGGGAACTCGACGATCTCGCCCTCCTCGAAGTGGTCGGTCCAGGGGGTGTCGGCATTTTCGACGCGGAGGTGGACGCGCTCGCACTGGAAGCGAGCGCTCTCGTTGGTCGTGAACGCGCCGGGGGTGAGCGACGATTCGCAGCCGATCTGGGCACCGTTGCAGATACCGAGGACGGGCGTCCCGGACTCGGCGGCGTCGCGGACCTCGTCCATGATGGGCGAGCGAGCGGCCATCGCGCCGGCGCGGAGGTAGTCGCCGTAGGAGAAGCCACCGGGGAGGACGATGCCGGTGGTGTCGGCCGGGAGCCCGTCCTCGTGCCAGACGAGTTCGGCGTCGACGTCGAGGTGGGCGAGCGCCTGGACGGTGTCGCGGTCGCAGTTGCTCCCGCCGAACTGGATGACGGAGACGGTCATCGTTCCTCGACGCTGACCTCGTAGTCGTGGATGGTCGGGTTAGCGAGCAGTCGCTCGGCCATCTCGCCGGCGCGCTCACGGGCGTCGTCGGCGCTCTCGGCGTCGAGGTCGACCTCGAAGCGGTCGGCGGCTCGCAGGTCGTCCAGTTCGAAGCCGAGCCGTTCGAGCGCGCGTTCGGTCGTCTCCGCCTCGGGGTCGAGGACGCCGTGTTTGAGCCGGACCTCGACCGTCGCGGTGTAGGCCGTCATTGCGAGAAGAGCGGTCACCGGCGGCCAAAACGCTTGTGACTCGTGTCGGTCAGGCGGTCTCGAACTCGACGGGCTGCCAGCCGTCGGGCTGGTCTGCCAGCCCGCGGACGCGGATCGCGCGCTCGTCGTCGGCCCGTGATGGCCGGATGACCGGTGTCGGCCCGTGCGGGTCGACGACGGCCGACGGGAAGCCTTTAGATGCCGACGCCCGTCAGCGATACCCGATGACTGTCCGCTCACGCACACACTCGCCGGGCCGCGTCCGGCCGAGGTGGTCGCGATGACCCGCGAACTGACCGAGATCGTCGTCGTCGGCGACGACGACACGGGACTCATCGCGGAGATCACCTCGACGCTCTTCGAGCGCAACATCAACATCGAGGACCTCGACCAGGCGGTCCGCGAAGGCGTCTTCCGCATGACCATGCGGGTCGACACGTCCGAGATGATCGTCAAGGAGGAGACGCTGCGGGAGAACCTCCACGAACTCGGCGACGAACTCGGTGTCGACGTACAGGTCCGCTTCCCCGACGACCGCGAGACCCAGCAGATCGCCGTTCTCGTCACCAAGGAGTCCCACTGTCTGGAAGCGATCTTCGAGGCGTGGGCGAGCGGGAACCTGGGCGCCGACGTCGAGGTCGTCATCGGGAACCACTCCGACCTCGAACCGCTCGCCGAGAAGTACGACGTGCCGTTCCACGACATCGGCGACGAGAAAGGCACGCCCGACGAGGACGAACTGCTCGACCTGCTGGACGAGTACGACACCGATCTCGTCGTGCTGGCCCGCTACATGCGCATCCTCAGCCCCGACGTGGTCTTCCGGTACGAGGACCGCATTATCAACGTCCACCCGTCGCTGCTCCCGGCGTTCCCGGGCGCGTCGGCGTACATGCAGGCCATCGAAGAGGGCGTCCGCATCGCGGGCGTCACCGCCCACTACGTGACGACCGACCTCGACCAGGGGCCGGTCATCACCCAGCGGGCGTTCAACGTTCCCGACGACGCGACCGAGGAGGAACTCCAGCAGATCGGCCAGCCGCTGGAGGCCGAGGCGCTGCTGGAGGCCATCGACCTGCACCTCAACGACGAGGTGACGGTCCACCGCGGGCGGACGAAACTGCGCGACCCTGAATCGACCGACGCGCAGTTGGGCGCCCCCGAAGACCTCGAACAGGCAAACCCCGACCGACCGATCGACGGCCTCGGCGAGTACGTCGCCGAGCAGGACGATGGCGACGAGAGCGAGGCCGAGGCGGAAGCCGAAGCCGGCGACTGACTCGGACGGAGGAGACGCTTCCCGACCGGAGACGGGTTTCTGGCGAACAGGCGACACGGGCGACTCCCAGAGGGGCGTGTCGCGCTCCCGCGGAGCGCTCTGCGACTGCGTTCAGGTCACGAGCCGGAGTGGTCCGGCGTTCGTACTTGAAGATTCGTGAGCGGTCACCTCTCGACGGCGAAGTACCGATCGCGGTGTCGGCGACAGCCCGGATTGAACGCCGCGCCGCAATCGTGGCAGGTGTCGTCGCAGTCGAGATACGCATGGACGGAGGGGGTCTCCCCGCAGGCACCACACAGCACCGCCGGATCGGCGAACGCCTCGGGGGTCACGCGTTCCGGGTCGTGGTCCGTCACTTCGTCGTGACACCGGAAACACGGGTAGTAACAGTCGCAGCAGGGAAAGCGGAGCGCGACTACGTCGACGGCCGACTCGTAGTGCGTGCAGCGGGTCTCGGAGTCGACGTCGACGCCTCGGAGCGGGACGGGAAACCGACGGTCCGTCTCGGGCGGCGCAGTCGTTTGTCGCTCGGATTCCGGTTCGTCCGGCATCGGTCGGGAGGGCGGACTATCAGAGGTCGCGAACGGCGTCGACGGCGGCGTCGAGCGAGGGCGCGTCAAAGGCGTCGCGGCCGACGTAGGCGTTGGTGCCGGCGCAGTAAAGGTCGCGCGCGGCGGCGATGACCCGGTCGTCGAGGGGTTCGGGCTCGCGGTCGCACAGCGCCTTCCAGTCGGCGACGCCGCGCTCGTCGGCCTCGCGCTTGGCGGCGGAGACGGCCTCGACCCACTCGGGCTGGGTACGCTTGTGGTACTGGCGGATGACCTCCTTGGAGACCTGCTGACCGTCGTAGGCGAAGCGGTTCTCGTCGAAGGTCCCGACGACGTCGGCCACGCGGATCTCGCCCTCGTAGTAGAGACACTCGATCTTCCCATCCTGGTGGGTGAGCCCGGCCTCGTCGGCGCGCTCGGTGACGAGCCGATTGACCGCGGTCGCGACGGCCGCGAGGTCGTCGACGCTGGCGACGCCGGCGATCCGGTCGGCCTCGTCGCGGTCGAGGTACCGGTCCTGCTCCTCGTACTTCGTGGAGAACTCGACGATGGGGTCGTCGAGTTCGACGACCTCGTCGGGCCACTCGGCGAAGTCGAGGCCGTGGTCGGCGGGGTCGGTGCGCGAGCGGAGCGAGGAGCCGACGCCGACGCGGTTGCGGAAGACGATTTCGAGGGGGACGAGGTAGTTCTCGTCGGCCTCCTCGTGGTAGGCGGCGTAATCGTAGCCGCTCGGGTCCCCCGCGTCGTCGCCCGCGAAGGGCAGGTCAGGGACCTGCGTGAGTTCGATGGTCATCTCGCGGGGGGCCGCGCCCGAATCGAGTGCGTCGTCGAGCGAGACCGCGGCGCCGTCGGAGTCGGGAGTCGAGACGCCCTCGTAGTGGGTGGGGACGCCCTCGCGTTCGAGCAGTTCGAAGTTGAACGCGCCCATCGTACAGAGCGAAGCGCCCTTGTCGGGGATCTCGTCGGGCATCTTCCCCCAGTCGAACACCGAGTAGTCGTCGGTGAAGGCGAACGCGCCGCGGCCGAGTTCGTCGGCCGTGGCGGCCCGCTCCACCCGGAACTCCTTCACAGAGGTCATTGGCGAAGTCTCTCTCCCCCGAGTCAAAGACGTTTCTCACTCGCGGTGGCCGACGCTCCAGAAGCCATCCGACTGTCGCGAGTGGCAACGGGGTTCGAACCTTGGCGGTCACCCCTGCGCCGAAGACCCCTCGGCCGGCTCGCTGCGGCCGCCGAGCGCGTTGCTCACGTCGAGCGCTCCGCTCCCAAACGCATACAGCGCTCGCCCGTGGAGATGCGCTCGATGGTCGAATCCATCGGGCTGGCGATCGGCATCATCGTGGTAACGACGGGCGCGGTCTGGTTGGGCAGTTCCTGGCTGGAATCCGCGAGCGAGGATCTCTCGGCCTACTACGGGCTCCCGCAGGTCGTCCAGGGGTCGGTCGTCGCCGCCATCGGGTCGAGTTTCCCGGAGTTAGCGACGGTCGTCGTCTCCGCGCTCGGCGGGGCGCTCGGGATCGGGACCGGTGCCATCGTCGGGTCGGCGATCTTCAACGTCCTCGTGATCCCGGCCATCGCCGGGATCACGACCGAAGAGGACATCGACGCGAGCCGCACGCTCGTCTACAAGGAAGCGCAGTTCTACATGCTCGCCGTCTCGGCGCTGGTTATCACATTCGCGATGGCGGTCATCTATGAGCCGGTCGGCGGCACGGAGTACATCACCGGCGAGTTGAAGCGACCGCTCGCACTCGTCCCGCTCGCGCTCTACGGGCTGTACCTGTTCATCCAGGCGCAGGACACCGCCGACCACGTCGCCGATCCCGAGGCGGGCGCGGGGATCGACGCGCGCCGGCAGTGGGGATACCTGCTGGCGGGGCTGCTCGTCATTCTCGTGGCCGTCCACGAACTCGTCGGCGCGGTCGAGACCATCGGCGCGGCGCTCGGCGTCGACGAGTTTATCATGGGCGTGACCATCGCCGCCGGCGCGACGAGCCTCCCCGACGCGCTGGTGAGCGTGCGCGCCGCACGCGACGACCGCGGCGTCGCGTCGCTGGCGAACGTCCTCGGTTCGAACACGTTCGACCTGCTCGTCGCCATCCCCGTCGGCGTCCTCATCGTCGGCTCGTGGACGTTCAACTTCGCCCTCGCCATCCCGATGTTCGCCGTCCTCACGCTCGCGACCATCATGCTGTTCACCGCCCTCCGGACGGACCTCGCGCTCTCGACGGCCGAGTCGGCCGCGCTGCTGGTCGCGTACCTCCTCTTCGTCGCATGGGTCGTCCTCGACACGGCAACGTCGGTCGTCTCCGTCCTGCCCGAGGTCGGCGGCTGACCGCCGTCCGCGACGGCGGGCGCTTCGGCCGGTTCCCGGCCGTTTATCACGCTGGACGCTGTGAGAGCGACCATGACAGACGCCGCGAACCCGCGGGCCAACGTGCCGCGGGGGGAGTTCGGGTTCGACCACGTCCCCGAGACCGACCAGTCGTTCGAGAACGCGCTGGCAAAGGCCCGCGCCGGCGAGCGACTGACGGTCGCCGACGGCGTCGAACTGCTGACGACCGGGACCGACCGCGAGGGAATCGACATCGGGCGCAAGGAACTCGTCCTCGAAGCGGCCGACCGCCGCCGCGCCGAGGTCGTGGGCGACGAGGTGACCTTCGTCGCCAACCTCAACAACAACGTCACGACCGCCTGCAACACGGGCTGTCTGTTCTGCAACTTCAAGGACCGCTCCGAGCAGTTCCGCTCGGCGAACGACCAGTCCCACGGCGGGTTCACCAAGCGGCCCCACGAGTCCCGCGAGATCGTCCGCAAGGCCGTCGAGCGCGGCATCTACGAGGTCACGTCCGTCTCCGGGCTCCACCCGGCGTTCGCACTCGACGCGGAACACCGCGAGATCCTGGAGTCGAGCGACCGCGGCGACCTCAACTACCGGCCCGCCGAGGAGTACGACGTCGACCCGGGTACCTACTGCGAGCAGATCGAGGCGATGAGCGTCGGCGGCGTCCACGTCCACTCGATGACGCCAGAGGAGGCCTACCACGGCCGCCGCGGCACCGACTGGTCCTACGAGGAGGTGTACGGCCGGCTGAAGGAGGCCGGCCTCGACTCGGTGCCCGGCACGGCCGCCGAGACTCTCGTCGACGAGGTGCGCGACGTGATCTGTCCGGCCAAGATCGGGACCGGCGAGTGGCTGGAGGCGATGGAGGCGGCCGCAAACGTCGGTCTCGACGTGACCTCGACGATCATGTACGGCCACGTCGACAACGAGATGCACCGCGTCATGCACCTGGAGCGCATCCGCGAGTTACAGGAGAAGACGGGCGCGATCACCGAGTTCGTTCCGCTCTCCTTCGTCCATCAGAACACGCCGCTCCACGAGGAGGGCATGGTCGAGGCCGGCGCCACGACTCACGAGGACGAACTGCTGATCGCCGTCGCCCGCCTGTTCCTCGACAACGTCGATCACATCCAGTCGTCGTGGGTGAAATACGGCGACGAGCAGGGGCTGAAGATGCTCTCCTGCGGCGCGGACGACTTCATGGGCACCATCCTCAGCGAGGAGATCACCAAGCGCGCGGGCGGCGAGTTCGGCGAGGTGCGCTCGTTCGACGAGTACGTCGAGATGATCGACGCCATCGGCCGCGTCCCCGTCGAGCGCTCGACTGACTACCGCCAGCGCCGACGCATCGACCCGGATAACGGCCCGCACGGCCCCGAACTCGGCCCGAAGGCCGACGGGACGCCGCTGGTCGACCCCGACTGGCTCGGCGAGACGGCGAGCGACCCGACCAGCGCCGACGATTAAAGCGAGGTGCGAACGGAGTGAGCGCCTCGGATTGCGAGCGCGGGTTCCGTCGAGCGAAGTGAGACGGTGCTCGGAAGACGAACGCAGTGAGTCTTCCGGTGAGCGGTAGCGACCCGCGAGCCGCGTGGCCGAACGGTGCGAGGGCGACTAGTGAGGGACCGAAGGTCCCTCATACATGCGAACGGGCGGCTTCGCCGCCCGTGAGCAGACGAAGGGAGACCTCGATGTGAGCGGCGCGAAGCGCCGCGAGCGGGGCGAGGCCACGGAACGGGCGAACGGCGCGAAGCGCCGTGAGCCGCGTGGGCGAGCGGAGTGAGCACCTCGGTCCGACGCTTCTATCCGTTCGTCCGTCTAACACGAAGGCGATGGCCGAGACCCTCCGTGACGCCCTCCGGGACCGACTCGGACTCTGGCCCGCCCTCCAGTGGGCCGGCGTGCTGGCGTTCCTCTGGTACGTCCTCGGCCCTTCGCCCGCCCAGTTCATCACGACGCTCGTCTCGCTCGCTATCTTCGGACTGACCGAACTCGTCACCGACGTCTACGACGTCCGTCAGTCCGTGCGGAACGGGGGGATCGGAATCTACGCGCTCGTCGGCGGGACGGCGATGGCGCTATTCGACGACGGCGGCGGCCTGTGGCTCCCGGTCGTGTTCGTCCTCGTCGGCGCCTGGTTCGTCGCCGACGCCGTTCAAACGATCCGCCACGAGGGCGCGACCGAGCGGGAACCGACGGGTCGTGAAGTCTACCACGACTACGTCGCTCGCCAGGTCCACGAGACCGTCGAAGAGCGACCCCACACGCGCCGTGAGTTGTACGAGACGCTGGAGGCCGACGACGACGCCGTCGACGCGGCCGTCGAGCGACTCGAATCCCGCGGCGTCGTCGTCCGGGAGGGGAGTTCGATCCGTGCGGTCGAATCGGAGAAGCGCGGTGTCGTCGGTCGCGTTCGCGAACGGGTCGACGGGTTCGTTCGTCGGCTGGCCCGCCCGCTCACGCTCGAACTGAGCAAGCCAGACGACGACGAATCGCCACCTACAGCGACTGATCGCGACCGCGACCGACGTGTCGATTCTGCGGAGAGCAGCTCTGAGAGGGTGGACTCCGAGAGGGTCGGCAACACGGACGTGGAGAGCGACGGGCGGGACGAGGGGCAGGAACGGGAGCGGGAGCGCGAACCGACGGGCTAGCGAGTGGAGCGCGAACGTCAGCGAGGGCGACGGACCGGGGGAGGGGGTGAGATTCAGGGCGGACACGGGACGAGCGCCCGGATCCGTCGCGACCGTGCCCGTCCAGCATCTCTCCATTACGACGCTCGCCGGGTAGGTCTGTTGCCAGTTATACGAGGTGGGTTTATCCCATCGGTTATCAGTCGGGCGCCCGTCGTCTCCGGTATGCGCTCCGTGACGGTCAAGGCGAGCCCCGCCGACGGCGACGCGTTCCACCCGCTGGGAGCGGCGGTCTCCGACGAGCCGGCGATCACGCCGGGACCGATCCACCAGCTAGAGCTGATCGACGGCGAGACGGGGGTCTCGCTGTCCGAGATCCGGGACGGGATCGACCGCTACAGCGAGATACTCCGAGACTCCCCGCACGTCATCGAGCACACGACGACGGGGGCCGACCGCGGATTCGTCTACACGCACTTCGAACTCGACGACCTCACGCGTCGACTGATGCGATACCGGCGCAGTTCGGACCTGATGGTCGAGATGCCGATCGAATCGGCCGCCGAGGGCGGTGTGGTCGTCACGCTCGTCGGCGAGGAGCAGGCGTTCACCGACGCGTTCGACGCGATCCCCGAGGGAGTGACGATCGAAGTGGTCGGGACCGGGTCGTACGATCCGGGCGTCCGGCAGCTGTTCGGTCGGTTGACCGCCCGCCAGCGCGAGGTACTCGAAACGGCCGTTCGAGCCGGATACTACGACGACCCGCGCCGGGCGACCCACGCGGACCTGGCCGAGCGACTCGACGTGTCGCCCGCGACCGTCGGCGAGCACCTCCGGAAGATCGAATCCCGCGTCTTCTCGGGGTTCGTCGGCGGTGGGTCGTAGGAGCAGGCGCCTCTCCGGTTCTCAGTTCGCGTACGTCCAGGCGCGATTTCAGTTCGTGTACACCTATCCCTGGGCAGACCCGGCGTCGCCACCGAGCGGGGTTCGGTGTTCGACCTTCCTGTGGGGTGCGTCTCCCGTGATCGCCGCTACGTTCTCTATCTGTACGTCCCAGTAGAAGGAGTACTCGCTCAGCAGCTCCATCACCGACGGAAGTTTCGCTCGGTCCACGGGAGCGAGGGTGATGTGCGGGGTCCAGCGGCGCGGACTGTAATAGTCCTGTAGGTCCGTGCCCGCCGACTTCCCCTCGTCCCAGACCCGCGAGTGAAATCGCGAGAGGTCGGCGTCACGGATCACCGGGACGTACACGATCAGCGGCTCGGAATCGGAGAACACGCCGATCCCGTTCGTGCGGACGACGAACGGGTCCCGCCCGCTCGCCAATCCGTCTATCGCCTCGGACAGCTGTTCGGCGTCGTAGCGGGCTGCGACCTGGTACGAAAAGTGCGGATAGTGGTTTCGAAACGGCGTCTGAACCCCGAGCTCCTCGTCTAATCGCTGTCGCACCGCCAGTATCTTCTCCGTCGCTCGCTCGTCGAGCAGTGAAACGATACCGCCCACAGTGACAGAAACACCGCGCCCCGCGACAAATAGTTTCCCCGAACAGGGCATCTGCGCGCCGAAAGCGCGCGAGGAAACCCCCGGCGGAAAAACATGGTCTCAGAAGTTGGTCATCTTCGCCTGCACCCAGTCGTCGTCGGCTTCGTCCGTCTCGACGTCGGTCGCGTAGCGGTCGAGCAGCCGGTCGAGACTCACGTCG
This sequence comes from Halosimplex rarum, assembly GCF_047715405.1. Classification (NCBI taxonomy): domain Archaea; kingdom Methanobacteriati; phylum Methanobacteriota; class Halobacteria; order Halobacteriales; family Haloarculaceae; genus Halosimplex; species Halosimplex rarum. The sequence goes on along the minus strand of NZ_CP180412.1, from coordinate 4,101,071 downwards.
TCGGCCTCGCGGAGGTAAGAGAGTTCCGAGAGGGTGAGCGAGCCGGTCCGCCGGAGTTTGCGGGTGAGCCGGTCGGCGTCCAGCGGTTCGCGATGGACGTCGAACTCGACCGCTGCGGCGACGTTGCGGTCGGCCTCAGCGCGGCTGACGCCCTCTTCCAGCAGCGTCTCGAAGTCGAGGCCGGCGTCCTCGGCGCCCCGGTAGAGGAAGGCGAGCGCGGCGATGAGCGCCCGCACGCCGGCCGGGTCGTCGCCGACGTGCTTCTCGAAGACGAGTTCGCGGTCCCGCTCCGAGAGCGCGTCCGCGAGCAAATCGGCGTCGTACAGTCCCGCCAGCACGCGCTCGCGGATCCGCGCCCGAGCGTTGCGCTCGCTCTGGTCGCTCTCGAACGTCGTCCCACCTCGCAGGTACGCCCGGTCCGCGGGCGAGAGGATTCCGCGCGGTCGATCGTTCGATTCCATAACCTGTATCGAGTTATATCTCGACCTTATTTAAGTAATTATACTCCGAAACGAGTTATAGTCCGTGAGAGCGGCGCAATACTTAACCGGGTTCTGCGGGAACGACGGGATACGGCCCCGAGCGAGAGCAGTCGCTCGGGAGGTATCGACGGCGCGGCCGGGCTCCCTGGCAGGTGTCGCCGGCCGCGCACAACGCGGGGCAGCGAAGCGCCACCCGGTCGTCGGTTCGTCGACGTGCCGGATAACGCTTCTCCCCGGAACGCACGCGACTCACGACGACACGCATGACCCCACGACAGCGACAGGACCGCGGCGACACCGGCGAACAGCGCGACGAACCGACCGACGAACGGCCGAGCGGATCGACCGCCGGACAGGCCGAAGCGACCGGCGAGCGGCCCGACCCTTCGCTCGACGTCCGCCTCGACGCGGAGGCCCTGGCGACCGCGCTGGACGGTGCGATGGCCGTCGCGAGCGAGTGCCGGATGGCCTTCGACGACGGCATCGGCTTCCGGGCGCGCGACCCCGCGGACGTGGCGATGGCCGAACTGCGCCTCGGCCGCGGCGCGTTCGACAGGTACACGGCGGACGGCGAGACGTTCGGCGTGGCCCTCGATCGACTCCGCGACGCCGTCGCGATAGCCGACGGAGACGGAATCGAACTCGCGCTCGGCGAGGGCGGCCGCTTCGACGTGAACGCGGGGGCCGTCGAGTACGCCTTCGCTCCCCTTGCGGCTGAATCCGTCCGGCAGGTCGAGTGGATCGACGCCGGGTCGGTCGACGCGAGCGCAGTGATAGCTGCCGCGGATCTGCGCAGAGCGGTCCGCGCAGCGGACCTGGTCGCGGACCACGCGGAGATCACCGTCGGCCCGGACGAGCGCCTCCTCGCCGTCACCGCCAGCGGCGACACCGACGACGTGCGCCTCGAATTCGACGAGGACGACCTCGAAGCGCTCGATACCGGCCCCGCCGGCTCCGACCCGGTCGAGTCGCTGTACTCGGTCGACTACCTCCGGGACATCGTCGGTGCGATCCCCGACGGGGTCCCGGTGAGCGTCGAGTTCGTGGGGGGCGGCGAGGGGGGCTGCCCGCTCTCGCTCGAACATCCGATCGCCCACGGCGACGGGACGGGGAGGTGGCTCCTCGCGCCGCGGATCAGGCGGTAGAACGGGGAGACAGCGAGCGGCTCAGTCGGCCGCCGCGCCCGAGAGCACAGACCGGTAGCGCTCGCCGGCGTCGTCGGTGCCGGCGATGGCCTCCTCGATCCGCGCAGAGACCCAGCGGTCGGCCTCGACCGGCGGGGAGGCGGGTTCGACGCCCGCGTTCCGGAGGTGCGCCGGGAGGTATCGCTCGTAGACCGGCAAGCGCTCGCCCAGCGGGACGCCCGCGTAGTCGGCGACGTCTTCGAGTTCCCGGAGCGCCGGCCACTTGTAGTCGGGGTTGACGTGGTCGTCGGTCACCGGGGACACGCCGCCGAGGTCGTCGACGCCGCAGTCCAGCACGTCGCGGACGGGGGCGAGGTTGGGCGGAACCTGCACCGAGATCTCCTCGGGCAGCGCGTGCCGTGCCATCGCGACGGTTCGCCGGAGCGTCTCGACGTCCGGCGAGCCGTTCGTCCAGCGCTCGTTCTCGCGGACGGGCTGGACGATGACCTCCTGGACGTGGTCGTACCGGTCGTGGAGTTCGCGGATGGCCAGCAGGCTCTCGGCGCGGTCCTCCCAGTCCTCGCCGATGCCGACGAGGATGCCCGTCGTGAACGGGACGCCGAGCTGGCCCGCGGTTCGGATGGTGTTGAGCCGCTGGCCCGGGTTCTTCGCCCGTGGGCCGCCGTGGGCCTGCACCTCGGTGGTGGTTTCGAGCATGACGCCCATGCTCGCGTTCACGTCGGCGACGGTCGCCATCTGCTCGCGCGTCTGGTCGCCGGGATTGGCGTGCGGGAGCAGTCCCTCGTCGAGGGTGAGCTCGCAGACCTCGCGGAGGTAGGTGTGGATGGAGTCGTGTCCCCATTCGTCGAGCTGGTCGTGGACGGCGGTGTAGCGGTCGTCGGGGTCGTCGCCGAAGGTGAACAGGGCTTCCGTACAGCCGGCGTCGGCGCCCGTCCGGACCACGTCGCGGACCTCCTCGGGCGACATGAGCGTCGCCTGGCCGGGCGGGTCGTAGTAGGTGCAGTAGGTGCAGGTGTACCGACAAGCGGTCGTCAGCGGGACGAACACGTTGCGGGCGAAGGTCAGCTCGTCGGCCGGTTCGACGTCGTCGGGGCCGACTGCGAGCAGGCGCTCGATGGCCTCCCGAGAGGGGGCGACGTCCACGTCGTACTCGTCCGCGCCGGGTATCACAGTCCCCCGTGCACGTTCGACGGACAAAGTGTTGACGTTCCCGGCGACGGGGAGCGGGTGGGAGAGCCGACGGGGTCGAACGGGGTTCCGCGGACGCGGTCGAGGGTTGGGGGTCGGGGTCCGACGCGGACGAACGGAGTGAACAATGGACGGCCGGCGGCGGACCCGGCGCCGCGCCGTCAACGGAACGGCGGACCGCGTGCGGCCCCCGCAGCCCGCGGACGAAGGGGTGACTGGGAGCGGTGATGGGGGGTCCGGCTCGGCACAGGCCCGGTGCGGCGCGAGGGGCGACCCAGCGGCACGGGACCGACCCGTGCGTGTGAAGCACAGTTTCGACCGGTCAAAACGGTTGTCCGAATTTCGTTCGGAATCGGCCCTAATTCCGTTCGACATCGACGCGGCCGTCGGCGACCGCGAGGGAGAACCCCGCGTCCTCGAGCCACGCCCGGGCCGTCCCCTCGCCGTGTAGCAGGACCTCGACGAGATCGGCCGGTTCGTCCACGTCCGTCGTCAGTCGGAAGGAGTCGACGACCGCGGGGTCAATGCCGGCTTCGCCGGCGATATCGCGGTGGTCACGGAAGGAGGCGCCGTGGTAGTCGACGCGGAAGTCGGGGTCGCGGGCGACGAGCGCGTTCGTCCCGCCCCCGCGACCGGGCGCGAGTACGACGTCCTCCTCGGGCGCGAACAGGCGGTCGAGCGCGTCGGGCGTCGCCAGCGCGAGGTCGGCCATGACCACCGCGGTCGGCGGGTCGTCGTCGCTGTCGGGGAGTTGCGCGTTCACGGCCGCGGTGAGTGAGCGGTCGTCGACGGTCACCGGCGCGTCGCAGTCGACGGGCGCCGTCGAGAGGACGAGCGGATCGGGTGAGTCGCTCCGCTCGCGGTCGAGTGCGGAAAGCGCGTCGAGCACGTCGTCGAGCATCGTCCGCGCGAACGCGGCCCGCTCGGCCTCGTCGAGAACGGGTGCGAGGCGAGTCTTGGGCCGCTCGGGAGCGAACGGGACGACGACGCGCATCTACTGGAGCTTCGTCGGTTCGTTCTGGTTGGAGCGCCAGTAGTAGACGCCACCGATCACGACGAGCAGCACGATCAGCGCACCGACGCCCATCAGGATGGTCTGGTTGCGCTGGGCGGACTGCTGGGCCTGTTCGGCCTGGCTCTGCGCGTCGCCGGCCAGCGACTGCGCGTTGTCGAAGTTGTTGTTCTCGTAGGCGGAGATCGCCTGGTTCAGGTCGTTCTGTGCGTCGCTGTTGCCGCCGGACTCGTTGATGGCGGCCGCGGCGTCGTCGATGGCCTGTCGCGCGTCGCGGCTGTCGTTCGTGTAGTGGTGAACCTGCGTCGCGTTCAGGCCGCTCGTCGAGCTGCCCTCGACGGCGTCGAAGTCGTAGAGCGTGTACGTCTCGCGCGGTTCGTACGTGTAGTTCTCGACGGCCGGCGTGTCGCCGGTGAGTTCGACTTCGACCGTGTCGCCGCCGTTACTGGCGTTCAGTCCCTGTTCGAAGGACTGGTCGCCGGAGTTGTACTGCTCGACCCGCTCGCCCTGCTGCAGGACGGTGATCGTCCAGCTGACGTTCTCCAGGTCCGTGCTCCCCTGGAGGGTCCACTGGTCGTTCATGTCGACGAACGGGTCCTCGATGGTCACCGTCGTCGTCACCGTCTCGCCGACCCGAGAGCTCTCGGGGACCTCGCCGGCCTGGACGGAGATAGCTCCGGCTGTCCCGGCCGCCGCCAGCGAGAGGGCGAGCAATACGATCAACGCGGCGCTCTTAGAAGAGCGGGTCCAGCTCATCTTCGTCATCTTCCACCAACTCCTCTAAGTTATCTTCGCTTTGCTGCCGGATGTCGTCGATGTTGTCCTGTGCCTCGATGGCGACCTGCTGGAGCTCCTTGATCCGCGGGACGTTGTGGACGCCCGACAGCAGGATCGAGGCGGCGACGTTGTTCTCGCGAACGGGGTAGTCGCCGCCGCGGACCTCCATCGACCCGGTCTGCTCCTCGAGCCACTTGCGGCCGCGCTCGATGCCCTTCCGGTTGAGGTGGTTCGAGGGACCGCTCATCACGAGCAGCGCCCGCTCGGCGCCGTCGATCTCACAGGGGAGCGTCAGGCGACCCAGCGCCGCCTTCCGGACGAGCGACGTGATCCGGTTGGTCGTGTTGGCGGTCTCCATCCCGCCGTCGTCGATGCCGCCGTCGTCGCCCTTGAACCGGGAGAGCAGGCCGCCGGAGTCGTCCTCCTCGACCGTCTCCGCGGCGTACCCGACCGTCGAGACGCCGCCGCCCGAGAGCGTGTTGATGATCTCCGAGGAGTCGACGACGCTCTCGGCGACCTCGTCGCCGGTGCCGACCTCGCCGGCACCGAAGAGGACGCCGAAACGTCGGACGATCTCGTCGTTAATCTCCTCGTACCCGCTCTCCATCGACTCGCCGGACTTGCGCCAGGCGTCGTTGTCGAAGACGAGCAGGTTGTCGACCTCGCGGACGAACGTCTGGAACGACCGGGCGGCGTTGAGTGTGTAGATACCGCCCTCGTCGCCACCGGGCAGGACCCCCAGTCCGTACACGGGTTCGGTGTAGATGCGCTTGAGGTGCTTCGCCAGCACCGGCGAACCGCCCGAACCGGTCCCGCCGCCCAGCCCGGCGACGATCATGAACGCGTCGATCTCGTGGACCGGGATGTTGTCGATCGCCCCCTGGACCTCGTCGATGTCTTCCTCGGCGATCTCCGCGCCGAGCTCGTTGTCGGCGCCGACGCCGTGACCCTTCACGCGCGCCTGGCCGATCAGTACTCGATTCTCCTCCGGAATTCGTTCTAGCCCGAGCAGGTCCGCCTTGGCAGTGTTGACTGCGACCGCGGAGCGGACGATTCCGCTCTGCGTGGCCTCGTCGTATTCGAGGAACTTGTCAACGATCTTCCCGCCGGCCTGCCCGAAGCCGATCATCGCCAATTTCATAGCTGCCGTTACCGTTGAGAAATAAACAGTCCCATCGCGGATATAAGCTTTTTGCCCGCCTATCGAACGTGAAACTGTCAATGGCGAAAGTGGAATGACCGAAATCGCAGGACTGCGGCCCGGTAGGCTGTCCTTTCGCCCCGTAGTCGCGGCAGAGTTGAAACTCGAATGAAACTTCTCGGTCGCGGGATTTTTACGTCATTCGATCGCAACGAACCGGAGCCGAAGCGGCGGTCCGAACGCCACCGTCGACCGAGCTCTGACAGAACGGGCGCGTTAGCCCGGCAGACCCAGATACGACCGGAACGTCGTCAGTTCGCGCTCGTCGACGCCGAACGCGTCGACGTCGTTCGAATCGACCGTGTTGTCGAGGCGCAGCGACCGGAACTGGTCTTTCCCCATCGGGAAGCCGACTGTCCCGAGGACGGTGAGGCCGACGTTCGCCATCGCCATCGGCAGCGGAACGATGGATATCGACTTCCCCTCGGACTCGTAGACCAGTTCGGTCACCTCCCGTAGCGTCAGCACCTCCGGGCCGCCGATCTGGTACGTTTTCCCGACGTGCTCGTCGTCCTCGACGGCGTCGTCAGCACTCGCCGAGTCCTGATTACTCGCCGGACTCGGTCCGACGGCGTCGGCCAGCATCGGGACGAACTCCCCGACCGCGATCGGCTGGAAGCGCGTCTGTTTCCCCCCACCGGGGAGCGGATACACCGGCAGGCCCGGCGCGAACCACGACTTCAGTTTCTTGGTGAACTTGACGAATCCGCCGCCATCACCGAAGATGATCGACGGCCGGAAGATCACCCAGTCGCGGTCCGATTCGCGGACGAGGTCCTCCGCGCGGCCCTTCGCACGCAAGTAGTGTGTCGCCGCGTCCGGGTCCGCGCTCAACGCGCTCTGCTGGACGAAGCGCTCGACACCGTGTGCAGCGGCCGCTCGCAGGCAGTGCTCCGTCCCGCCGCGGTGGACCCGGTCGTGCATCTCGTCGCCGCCCTTCGGCCTGTACATCGGCTCCAGCGCGACGAGGTTGACGACCGCGTCCTGTCCCTCGAAAGCGCCCTCGATGGTGTCGTACTCGGTAACGTCCCCCGCGTAGGTGTCCACACCGTCGGGCAGGTCGCCGTCCTCCGGACTGCGCGCGAGCACGGTCACGTCGTGGCCCCGCTCGACCAGTTCCCTGCACAGGTGCGACCCGACGAAGCCGTTCCCGCCGACGACGAGCACGTTCATGTCAGAACTGTTGGACGCCAACACCCTAAACGTTCCCGCCCAACTGGTGGTGTAGTCGGAGAATCCGGCGGATACGCGATTCAGTGACCCGCGCGACCGATACGTCCGCCACTCCGGCGGTAGCGGGTCTCGTCCTCGACGACGGCACCCGTCCCTGGGCGCGATCTTGGGATCCAAATTATGTGAATCACTCAATAGTAGTGTACGAAATTGAGATGAATTGACTGTTACTGGTGACGAAGAACCGAATTCACACAGCATCGACTCATTTATTCGATTACTAATGTACGAACTGCCCGTTTCTGGCGCGTATAACAATGCCACCGACGGCCGGTAGTATAGCCAGCGGTACTATGACACAGAACCCAACCAACGGTGACAGCGGTGGGTCGAAAGGGGGAATGAGCCGGCGTGGTGTTCTCCGAGCGACGGGGGCGACAGCGCTGACTGGGGCCGTCGGGAGCACCGTCGCTGGGACGGCGAGCGCACACCGATGTTGTTCCGACTGCGTTCGACTCGGCAAGGTCGACCGGGCGCCGAAGGAGGGCGATACGTACGAGTTCGAGCACGACTGCGACACGATCACGATTCGGGTGAAGAAAGTCTGGAAGGAGGACGGAGAAGTCACGTGTGCGAAGTTCGGGAACGAAACCGGGTCGATCTGCGGCATCGACGTAAAGGGCGGTCCCGCGACCCGCACCCGCCGATTCGACCCCAACGAGGAAGAGTGTGGAGGCTCCGCATTCGGGGGAGTCAGTTCGTTCACGGGCTGTGCACCGGAATTCGGAGATACCGACGACGGGAACGGGCGCGGCCCCACGAACCCGAATCGGGATTTCTACGAGATCAGTCACCTCGTGTTCTACGTCTGCGTCTCCGATACGTAGCCGCCGTCTTCGATAGGCCGCCCTCGTGACCGACCTGTTTCCGGGAAGGTCCAGACCGCGCACGTAGCGGGACGCTTCGAACTGATGAATCCATACTCAGACGGCCGCTCGCTGGCGCCCACGGCGTCGCCGTTCGCGTCTCCGTGGCGCTACGTGCCACGCACCGCTCGTCGTCGTGAAGTGGGGTGAAAATGGGCCGGCGCGAATTCGAACAGGGCGAGACGGTCGCGCTCACTTCGTTCGCGCGCTGCGACTCGCTGGCTCGAATTCGCGCCGATGACAGCATACACGCGGCGCTCGCGAATGAGCGCCGCGAGAAATGATGGGCCGGCGCGAATTCGAATCGCGGTTACGGCCACCCGAAGGCCGAAGGATACCAAGCTACCCCACCGGCCCGTGCTGGTAGCATCTGAACGAAGACACTGACTGGTTTTAATCCTTCCGAACCCGGGCGACGACTTCGGGGTGGGACTCCCGTCCGCGGGTCGGGGCCGGTCACGGCACAGCGCGGCAGACCGCTGGGAGGGACTCGCGATCCCGGAGACGACCGCGAGACCCGACGGTTGCCGAGACGCCGAGCCGGTCAGAGTCGCGACCGGAGGTCCGCGACGACGTCCCCGGTGCCGGCCGTTCCGCCGAGGTCGGGCGTTCTGGGGGCGGACTCGTCTGCGAGCTGGTCGGCGACGCCGTCCCAGAGGGCGTCTGCGGCCTGCTGTTCACCGAGGTCCTCGAACAGCATCGACCACGAGAGCACCGTGGCGAGCGGGTTGGCGACGCCATCGCCCACGATGTCGGGCGCGCTCCCGTGGACCGGTTCGAACATCGAGGGGTACTCGTCGCCGGGGTGGATGTTCCCGGAAGGCGCGAGGCCCATGCTCCCCGTGATCTGGGCGCCGATGTCCGTCAGGATGTCACCGAAGAGGTTCGAGGCGACGAGCACGTCGAACTCGTCGGGACGGCGGATCAGGTCCATCGCCCCCGCGTCGACGAGGAGGCGCTCGACGTCGACCGACGGGAACTCATCGCTCACGTCCGCGACCACGTCATCCCAGAACACCATGCTGTGGGCCTGCGCGTTCGACTTCGTGATACTGGTCAAGCTGCCCTCGCGCTCGGTCGCGGCCTCGAAGGCCGCGCGGACGATCCGCTCGGTCCCCTGGCGGGTGAACAGCGCCGACTGGACCGCTGTCTCGTGTTCGAATCCGCGGTGTTCCCGGCCGCCGACGTCCGCGTACTCGCCCTCGGTGTTCTCCCGGTAGACCACGAAGTCGATGTCTCCCGACTCGTATCCCCTGAGCGGGCTCTCGATGCCCTCGAAGAGGACGTTCGGGCGCTTGCAGACGTACTGGTCGAACCCCTTCCGGATCGGCAACAGCAACCCGTGGAGGGTCACGTGGTCCGGGACCTCCGGGTGGCCGACGGCGCCGAGGAAGACCGCGTCGAAGTCGGCGAGTCGGTCGAGTCCGTCCTCGGGCATCATCTCCCCGTTGTCGAGGTAGTACTCGGTTCCCCAGTCGAACCGGGTCGTCTCGAAGGCGAAGCCGGTTTCGTCGGCCGCGTCCTCGACGAGCGGGAGCGCCGCGTCCACGACTTCCGGCCCGATCCCGTCTCCCGGTATCACGGCGATGTCGTACGAGTCCATCGCCGACGTGTTCGACCGGGGGCCGTTTGAAGGTTGGTACCGATCACCAGAGACGGAGGTCGTCGCGGAGGCGGGAGAGCGCGGGAGACTCGACCTGCTGGAGTCCGGTGGTCACGACGGGTCGAACAGCCAGAGGGCGACCGAGAGGCCCGTCGCGGCGACCAGGGCACCAGTGAGGAGGCGGAACGCCGGCCGGAGCCCGGCCGTCTCCGAGAGGACGCCGACGAGAGCGGGAGAGGACGCGCCGGCGATCATCTGTACCGTTCGCACCGCCCCGAAGCTCCCGGCGGAGACCGACTCCGGGAGCACCGACATCATGTACGCTCCCCGGACGGGACGGTACCCGTGCGCGCCGAGCCCGAGACAGACGACCGCCCCGCCCAGCGCCAGGGTGCCGCCGACGTCCGTGAGCAGGAGGATCGCGCCCATCCCGGTCGACGCGAGGGCGAGTGTGAGCACGATGAGCGGGAGGGCGCCCGTCCGGTCGCTGACCTCGCCGGTGAGCAGTTGCACGAGGCTCACGACGAACAGCGCGCTGAACAGGAAGCTCGCCGTCGCCGACGCGAGCCCGGCTTCCCGGGTGAGATACAGCGGGAGGAAGGCGAGCGCGGCGTTGTAGGCGAACGAGAACAGGGTGATCACGGCGACGAAGACGAGGAGCCGCCAGTCGCGGAACAGCACCGCGTACTCGCCGAGCGGGGCGCCCCCGCCGTCGGCCGCTTCGCGCTCGGTCGCGTCCGGAAGCCTGGCGGGAACCCGGACGACGAACGCGGCGGTCACGCAGAGTCCGGCGACCCCGGCGGCGAGGAAGGTCGTCCGCCAGCCCGCGCCGAACAGGCCGGCCGTCCCGGCGAACGCGACCACCGCCGCGGGCGCCGCGGCGCCGCCGAAGGTGCCGAAGGTCTCGAACACGCCGAGCGCGCGCCCGGTCTGGGTCGGGTACGTCCGCGCGAGCAGTTCGACGCTGACAGTCTTGAGCGTCCCCGTCCCGGCCCCGATCGTCATCATCGCGCCGACGAGGACGACCAGCGAGCCGTCGACGGCCAGCGCGAGCGCGCCGACGGCCGCGAGCGACCCTCCCGCGCCGAGGACAGTCACGGAACTGAACCGGTCGGCGAGCAGTCCCGACGGGAACTGGAGCAGGGCATAGACGAGCAGAAGGGCGCTGTAGGCGCCTCCCAGGGTCGCGGTCGAGACGCCGTACACGCCGGCGAGTCGCTCGAACAGCGGCGGGAACGCGAATCGGACGAACTTCCCCAGAAACCAGAGCGAGGAGGTGAGCACGATCGCGTCGAAGCGACTCAGTCGACCGAACAGCGACCGCTCCACACGCCGTCACCACCGACCCGCTGGGGCTGCGAGTCCTGCGCGCGTCGCGGCCTCGGCACGCAGCGGAGCGACGTGGCGACTATCCGACCGCTCGACCGGCCGCGCCGAACGAAGTCGCCGAGCCGTCATGTTGTGGATCGGTACGATCCGAGGGTTCATAACGATAATCCGTCAAAGACTCGATCGAGATGGTCCGACGCCACCGTGGAGACGACGTGTCCGCGAGTGTCGACAGCCACCGCTCGACTGTGGCCAGTTCCCGAGTACCGTCCGCCGGGGTGCGGGGATGAGCCTGCTCGACGTCGAGGACCTCGTAGTGCGGTACGAGACGCGAGACGGGCCGCTCCACAGCGTGAACGGCGTCTCGTTCAGTATCGACGACGGGGTCAACTACGCGCTGTCGGGCGAGTCGGCGTCGGGGAAGTCGACGACCGCGAAGGCGATCCTCGGGCTCTTGCCGGACCACGCGGAGATCGAGTCGGGCGAGATCGAGTTCGAGGGGCGGGACCTGCGGTCGCTGGCGCCGTCGGAGCGACAGGACCTCCTCTGGGAGGAGATCGCGTTCATCCCGCAGACGGCGATCGACGCGCTCGACCCGGTGATGACCGTGGGCGCGCAGATCAGACAGGCGATCCAGACCCACCGAGAGGTGTCGGACCGGAACGCCCGGCGGCGCGCACGCGAACTGTTCGAGACCGTCGGACTCGACCCCGAGCGCGTCGACGACTACCCCCACCGCTTCTCGGGGGGCATGCGCCAGCGGGTCGTCATCGCGATGGCGCTCGCGCTCGACCCGAAGCTCATCATCGCGGACGAGCCGACGACCGGGCTGGACGTGATCGTCCAGGACAAGATCATCGACAACATCCTCCAGATCCAGGAGGAGACCGACAGCTCGCTGTTGCTGATCACCCACGACCTGAGCGTCATCGCCGAGACCTGCGACGAGATGTCGGTGCTGTACGGCGGGAGCGTCATGGAGCAGGGGAGCATCGACAACCTGCTGTTGAACCCGTCGAACCCGTACACGATGGGGCTGAAAAACGCCTACCCGGCGCTGGACGACGGCGGCGACAACCTCGTCTCGGTCCCGGGGAAACCGCCAAACCTGGACTCGAAACCGACCGGGTGCGTCTTCGAGCCGCGGTGTCCGTTCGCGGACGAGACGTGTGCGACGACCGACCCGGCCCTCGAAGACCTCCCCTACCGGAACCAGCGCGTCGCGTGTCACAACGCCGACCGCGCGACCCGGATGCGCCGCGAGGCCGAGGACGCCTCGACGTGGGGCGGGGGCGCCGCCGGGTCGCGCCCGGACGACGGCGAGGTCCTGCTCGAAGTCGAGGACCTCCGGAAGTGGTACGAGCGCTCGGAGTCGCTGCTGGGTCGCCTCCCCATCGGCGGCGTCTCGCCGTCGGTGACCGGCCTCTCGAACAGCCTCCGCCGGTGGTACGAACAGCGCGGCGAGATCATCAGCGAGGTGCTCGGCGACGGCGAGTCGCACGTCCGCGCCCTCGACGGCGTCTCCCTGTCCGTCGCGCGCGGCGAGATCCTCGGCGTCGTCGGCGAGTCCGGCTGCGGGAAGTCGACGCTCGGGCAGACCCTCGCGCTCTTGGAGGAGCCGACCGGCGGCGGATTCAGGTTCGACGGCCGCTCGCACGAGTACTACCAGGACGGGAACCTCCGGTCGTTCCGACAGCGGCTGCAGATCATCTTCCAGAACCCCTACGAGTCGCTGAACCCCCGGCTGACGGTCGAGCAGCTAGTGAAAGAGCCGCTGACGATCCACGGCTACCGACTCGACGAGCGCCACGAGGCCGTCCGGGAGACGCTCGAACGCGTCGGGATGGCGCCCGCCGAGCGCTTCCTCGAGAAGTACCCCAACGAGCTCTCGGGCGGCCAGCGCCAGCGCGTGGCGATCGCGCGGGCGCTCGTCATCGACCCCGACTTCCTCGTCTGCGACGAGCCGGCGTCGATGCTCGACGTCTCGCTCCAGGCCGAGGTGCTCAACCTGCTCCGGAGCCTGGCGAACACCGAGGGGATCGGCGTGCTGTACATCTCTCACGACCTGGCGAGCCTCACGCAGATCGCCGACCGACTGTCGATCATGTACCTCGGGCGGTTCGTCGAGGAGGGGCGGACCGAGCGCATCGTGACCGACCCGAAACACCCCTACACGGAGGCGCTGCTCTCGGCCGTTCCGGAGACCGACCCGCGCGGGAGCCGTGAACGCGTCGCGCTCGACGGGAAGCCGGCGGATCCGGCGGGGTTACCGACCGGCTGTCGGTTCGCCCCCCGCTGTCAGAAGTCGACTGACCGCTGTCGGGCGGAAGAACCCGAACTCGACGCCTGGGCCGGATCCGACCACTCGGCGGCGTGTTTCCACCCCGCGGAAGATCCGGTGACGGGCGAGCCCGCGCGCGTCGGCGGATCGGCCGACGACTGACTCCGCGGGTGGGGACGCCGCTCACCGAGTCGCCCGGACGAGCAGTTTGAGATTGGCGAACGACTCGATCTCGCCGTCCTCGTAGGTCAGTTCGAACGTCTCCACGGCGCCGGGCGGCGGGTCGTCGAACGCGGCTTCGATACGCTCGCGGCGCTCGGCTGGGGCGTCGACGTTGGCGACCCACTCGTCGTAGTCGAGCGTCTTGGTCACGACGCGCGACGTCTCGACGGTGAACCCCCCCGACTCGAGCCACTCGATCCAGTCGGCGACGGCGTGCGAGCGGACGTGCGTCGGGTCGCGGACGCGCTCGACGGTGTTGAGAAAGTCGTCGAGTTCGTCGTCCGCGGGCGCGACGTTGTCTTCGAAGGCGAAGGTCCCGCCGGATTCGAGGACGCGCGCAACCTCGGCCACGAACGCCGCTGGGTCCGGGAAGTGGTGGGCGGCGATGCGACAGGCCACCGCGTCGAACCCGTCCTCGGCGAACGGCAGTCGCTCGGCGTCGCAGACGACGCCCTCGACGACTGGAAACGCCGCCGTCGCGGTCGCGACCATGTCCGGCGCCGCGTCGGTCGCGACGACTCGCTCGACGCTCGCGTCGACCAGCGCACCGGCCGTGTGGCCGGCACCGGTGGCGATATCGAGACCGCGCTCTGCCGACGCGCACCACTCGCCGAGCTGGTCGAGGTCGTCGCCCGCGCGGTGGACCTCGCTGTCGAGGTACGCCGCCGCGTGGTCGCCGAAGTGCGCGGCGGTCGAACGCTTCCGGTCGCCGCCATCCGAGTCGCCCCCGTCAGCCATGTCTCCCACGTCCGGTCGCTCGGACTAAGCTGTTCTGGCCGCGTCCGTGAGCCGCCCGCTCGCGCTCGATAGGCCGCGATTACCGCACGCTCGCAGGCACGCAGACCGCCCAGCGCAACCGCGCCGCTCGATCGCCCGGCCGACGCCCGGAACCGACCTCGGGTTTTTCCGGGGCAGCGACCGTGGCTCCACCATGGCCCAGCGCTCACTGCTGTACTCCCCGGGCGACGACCGCGAAATGCTGGAGAAGGCCGTCGAGACCGCCGCCGACACCGTCATCTTCGACCTCGAAGACGCGGTCGCGCCCGATTCGAAGGACGAGGCGCGGCGAACCGTCCAATCGACGCTCGACGCCCTCGACGACCCAACACCGAGTATCAGCGTCCGCGTCAATCCGTACGACGGGCGGGGCCGCGAAGACGTCGACGCGGTCGTCGGCGACGTGCGAAATCCGCCCGATAGCATCTTGCTCCCGAAGGTCGACGACGCCGAGGCAGTCGAGGCCCTGCACCACCACCTCGCGGAACTCGACGCGGGCGACGTCGACATCGTCCCGCTGATCGAGACGGCGGCGGGCGTCATCTCGGTAGAGGAGATCGCCGCCGCGCCCGGCGTCACCGCCGTCGCGTACGGCGACCAGGACTTCACCGCCGACATCGGCGCGACGGTGACCGACGACAAGACCGAGTCGCTCTACGCCCGGCAGAAGACGGTCGTCGCCGCGGCCGCCGCGGGCGTCGACGCGCTCGACACCGTCTACACCGACATCGCAGACACCGACGGCCTCCGGGAACAGACGGCGTTCGTCGTCGAACTGGGCTTCGACGGGAAACTCGCCATCCACCCCGACCAGGTCCCGGTCATCAACGAGGCGTTCACCCCCGGCGACGACGAACTCGAATGGGCGGAGGCGGTGCTCGCCGGTCAGGAGCAGGCCAGCGAGGAGGGGGCCGGCGTGTTCACCGTCGACGGCCAGATGATCGATCCACCGCTGGTCGAGCGCGCTCGGAAGATCGTGGACCGCGCCGAAGCGGCCGGGATCCGGTGAGCGGCCGCGGCCAGACGAGCACGTCGGGGCCCGACGAGTACTTCGGGCGCGTCGAGCCATCCGACACCCTGCGGGTGCGATAGTCACTAACACGGCCCGCCCCAAGGGCCGTCGATGGACCGCTCGAAGCAAGTGTACGAGGCCGACGCGAGCGGCTGGCAGCGCGGCCTCTACGACGACGTCGAGGCGACGCTCCGCGCGCCGACGGTGAACTCCATCTGGCGGATCCAGATGCACCACGTCCCCGAGTTCCTCCGGTACGCGTGGGGACAGATCAAACCCGTCTACCAGACGCGCGAGTTCGCCGCGTTCAGCGTAGCCTACCGGGACACCCTTCTCTCGGGCGTCGACGATGGGCTCCCGCGGTACGACCCAGCGTCGGTGGACGTGTCCCCGAGCGCCTTCACCGAACTCCGGGGTCAACTCGCCACGTTCGACGCCGTCAGCCCGCGGCTGATCGTCCTGTTCAAACTCATGTACCGGCTGCTAAACGGACGGTCAGTGGGGTCGGACGCCGGTGACGCGAGCGCCGCGACCGCGCCGTTCCCCGAGTGGCTCGACGACGGGCGCGGTCGCCCTCCGACGATGCTGTCGCAGGACGACGCCCGAGCGGTGCTCCCCGAGGACCTGGAGGCGTCGCTCGGCGACATGGTTCCGAGCATCTACCGCGTTCTCGCGCAGTGGCCCTCGTACCTGGAGCGGGCGTGGACCGACCTCGAACCGATGTTCCGGGGCGAACCATACGTGGCCGCCCAGACCGACGCGCTGGAACTGGCGGACACCTTCCTCGACAGGCTCCCGTACACGCCGCGAGTCGACCCCGACGCGCTCACCGAGATGGGCTTCGACGACGAGACGATCTCTGAGGTGCAAGACCTCTACGAGACGTTCATCGACGTGGGGACGAGAGTTGTCCCGCGGTTGCCGGTCTTCGCGGCGACCGTGGACGCCGCGGGGGAGCGCGACGCGCTGACGTTCCCCGAGTAGGACCACCTTCGCAGGCCCTGACGTGGTCGAACTACGCGACGACGTGCTCCGAGGCGATCCGCTCCATCGCGTCGCGGAGCCGCTCGCGGTAGGTGTCGACGTCGTCGCCCTCGATGGGGGTGCCGTGGATCGGGGCGACGGCGTTCACGTCGTACTCGGCGAAGATGTCGTCCAGCGTCCGTTCGACCTTCTCGGGGGCGACGTAGCGCAGCCAGACGAGGTTGTCGCGGTGGTACTCGTAGATTCGCTCCGCGGGCGTCACGTCCGGGAAGTCGCCCGACAGATAGTCGCACTGGCCGGGATCGTGGTAGTTGCCGAAGCCGTCGGCGGTGAACAGCACGCCGTCGCCGTGGTCGTAGATCCACGTCGTGTGCGACCGGTCGGCCAGCGGCGGGTCGATGAAGCTGAACTCCCGGCCCTTGACCGTCAGCGACCCACCGATGTCGCACTTTCGGGCGTCGGGAAGCCCCTGCTGGGCGGGCGAGGCCGACGACGCGACGAGTTCGACGTCCTCGGTGTCGCCGCCCAGCGGCGAGACGTTCGCCGCGTGGGGGTAGTCGGAGTGCGACAGGATGATCGCGTCCGGTCCCTCGCCGTCGGTCGCCTCGTCGACGGCCGCTGTGATCTCCTCGCGGTGGTAGAACGATCCCGAGTCGATCAGGACCGTGCCCTCCGGCGCGCGCAGGAGGTACAGCGAGACGTGCTCGTGGCTCCCCTCGTGGTCGTAACACTGGTTGATCCACTCGACGCGGTCCGTGACCTGTACCGTCATGGATGTCCTCCGTTGGTGCTGTGTGCAGTCATCTGATCACCCGAGCGTCCCGATGCGTCCCTGGTCGTCGATGGTCCGGGTCACGTCTTTCATCAGTTCCATGTAGTCGGTGGCGTCCTCGCGGATGACGAGGCCATGGGCCGGCGCGATTATCTCCGGATCGAACTTCTCGACGAGGTTGTCGATCTCGACGTTGGTCTTCTCGACGTCGACGTACTGGTACCAGAAGAGGACGCGGCCGTGGAACTCGACGAGTCGGCTGGCGTCGAACTCCCCCTCCAACTCGTCGACGAACGTCAGCTTCTCGTCGTCGAGGTGGATGAACCCCATCCAGTCGACGGGGAACAGCGTCTCCGTCTCCCGCTCGGTCATCCACACCGAGACGGGCGCGTCGAGGAACGTCGCCTCGTGGAACGCGACGACCCGGTCCCCGAGGTCGATCTCGTCGCCCTCGGTGACGTGGATCCCCTCGTCGAGGTGGTACAGTTCGTGGTCGTTGCCGTAGCCCGGCGCGACGAGCGTCGTCTCGGGATGTTCGTCGAGGATCGCGAGCGCGTTTCCGGCGTGTGGCACGTCCGGATGGGAGACGACGAGGTAGTCGAGCCCGCGGTCGCCCACGAGGTCGTCGATGGCCGCGAGGATCTGGTCGGTGCTCGCCGGCGACAGCGTGTCGAACAGCAGCGTCTCCTCGCCGCCGTCGATCAGGTACGCGCACTGGGGGACGTACGCCTCCCGCCCGGCCTCGTACCATTCGGGGTCGCGGTCGGCCAGGTCCCACGACTCGGTTCGGTCCGGCCCGGCCTCGTATATCCAGTGGACGCCGGGCGCGATTTCGCGTGGCATGTGATCGCAGGTGGCGAGGAACGCACTAAAGCCGTAGTGACGGTTCGCGGACCCCTACTTAACTGCCGATGATGACCGGCCGCCATCGGGAGCACCTTCAGGCCCGCGTCTGCGGAAGGGTCGACCGTCATGACCGGAAACGGAGCGGACGGTCCCGCCGCGAGCGGCGCGGCGGGCCGCACGCCGAAACTCGACCCGCTGTTCGACCCGGACTCGGTCGCCGTCGTCGGCGCCAGTCCCGACTCGTTCTACTCGGGCAACCTCGTGGACAACCTCCTCGACTACGGCTTCGACGGGACGCTCTACCCCGTCAACCCCGGCCGGGACGAAGTGTGGGGCCGCGAGTGCTACGACGATATCGACGACGTGCCCGAGACGGTCGATCTCGCCGTCGTGAGCGTCCCGCGGGAGTACGTCGTCGACGTGGTGCAATCCGCGGGCGAGCGGGGCGTCCCGACGGCGCTCGTCCTCACCGCTGGGTTCTCCGAGGCCGACGAGGAGGGGGCCGAACTGGAGGCGAGACTCGCCGAGACGGCCGCCGACGCCGGCATCCGCGTCGTCGGCCCGAACTGCATCGGCGTGATGAACGCCCGGGGCGCGACGCTCACCTCGACCTGTTCGCGCAAGCCGGAACCGGGTCGCATCGGCCTCGTCAGCCAGTCCGGCGCGCTGGCGTTCACGACCTTCTTCGAGCGGGCGGCCGACCGGGACCTGCACTTCAGCCACATCGTCTCGACGGGCAACGAGGCCGACCTGACGCTGACCGACTACGTCGCCTACCTCGCCGAGCAAGACACCGTCGACGTGGTCTGTACCTACGTCGAGGGGATCGACGACCCCGAGCGATTCATGCGCGTCGCCGAGCGGGCGACTCGCGGCGGGACGCCCGTGCTGACGGTGAAGATCGGCCAGTCCGACCTCGCCGAAGAGGCAACCCTGTCGCACACCGGGTCGCTCACCGGCAGCGACGACGCGTGGGCGGCGGCGTTCGACCAGACCGGCGTCCAGCGGGTCCCGGACATCCCGGACCTGCTCTCGCGGGCGACCGCCCACACCGCCTACGACGAACCCGACGGCGACCGCGTCTGTATCGCCTCGACCAGCGGCGGCCTCGCGAGCCTCCTGGCGGACATGGCCGCCGAACGGGACCTCGCGCTCCCCGACATCGACGGTGAGACCGAGCAGACGCTGCTCGACATGGACGAACTCCTGACCTACGGGGAGTTCCACAACCCCGCGGACATCCGCGGCTACGGCGCGGAGGTGCTCCCGGCGATCGCCGACGCCGTCCTCGCCGACGACGCCTTCGACGCCTACGTCTTCGCCATCGGCCTCCCCGGCGTCGACGAGCGCGCCGAGACCATCGCCGCCGACCTCGAAACCATCGTCACCGAGGCAGAGGCGCCCGTCTACGTGCTCTGGACCGGTCGGAAGGAGCCGGACGACCCGACGGTAACGCCGCCCTACGCCCGGCTGCGCGAGTCGGTGCCGGTGTACGAGGATCCCGGCCGCTGCCTCGACGCGGTCGCCTCGACGACCGAGTACGTCGCCGACCGCGAGCGGTTGGCCGACCAACCGTCCAGAGCCGACCTCGCCGCGGACCGCGCGGAAGAGGCGGACGCGCCGGACTTCGACCTTCCCCGCGGTCGCGTCCTGACGTGGGAAGCGACCGAGCCGGTACTCGACGCCTACGACGTGCCCGTCGTCGAGACGCGGGTGGCGACCGACGCCGACGAAGCCGTCGCGGCCGCCGAAGCGGTCGGCTACCCGGTCGTGCTGAAGATCGACTCGCCGGCGCTCCCCCATCGGACTGACATCGGCGCCGTGGAACTCGGTCTCGACTCGCCCGAGGCGGTCCGCGAGGCGTACGCGGACGTGATGGACGCAGCGCTGGCGCACGCCGACGCGGACGACGTGGCGGGCGTCCTCGTCCAGCCGATGGTCGGCGACGGCGTCGAGGCCATCCTCGGGGTCGTGCCGGGCGACGTGTTCGGGTCGCTCGTCACCGTCGGACCGGGCGGCGTCCTCGTCGAGGCGCTCGACGAGAGCGCGACGCTCGTCCCGCCGTTCTCGCGGGCCGACGCGCGCCGTGCCGTCGAAGGCACCGCGCTCGCGACGCTGCTGACCGACCGTCGCGGGGGCGAGGCGCTGTCCGTTGACGCCGTCGCCGACCTGCTCGTGAACGTCGGGAACCTGGCCGCCGCCGTCGACGCGGTGGCCGAACTCGACCTCAACCCGGTCGTCGTCACTGAGGACGGACCTATCGCGGTCGACGCGCTTCTCCGGACGCGCGACTGAACGGCTTCTTTTCCGGGAGCGTTCTGCAGTTCGCGGAGTCAGTTTCGCACCGACGAGCCGAAAAACAGGAAGCGGCGGCGATAGACGGGCTGCTACGGCGTCGCTTCGTCGCTGACGACTCCCGAAACCGTCTCTTCGTGCTCCTCGGCGTACTGCTCCAGCAGTTCGCTCTCGACGTCGTCGACGGGGAAGTAGCAGGCCGCCTCGTGGTCTCCGTCCTCGAACACGTCTCGGGCCGGTTCCTCACCGCGACACGCTTCCCGGGATTTCGGGCACCGTGGCGCGAAGTTACACCCGTCGGGGAGGTTGACCGGGTTCGGCGGTTCGCCGGGCAACAGCACCCGCTGGCGGTCGACGTCGGGGTCGGTCTTCGGCGAGGCCGCCAGCAGCGACGCCGTGTAGGGGTGTTTCGGCGTGCGGACGACGTCTTCGGTGGCCCCGAGCTCGGCGATCTTGCCGAGGTACATCACCGCGAGGCGGTCGGCGATCTGCGTGAGGCTCGCCAGGTCGTGAGAGATGTATACGATGCCGATGTCGCGGTCGTCGGCCATGTCGCGGAGGATGTTGAGGATGTTGGCCTTCAGCGAGACGTCGAGCATCGACGCCGGCTCGTCGCAGATGAGCAGCTGCGGTTCGAGCACGAGCGCCTGCGCGATGGCCACGCGCTGGCGCTCCCCGCCCGACAGTTGCGCCGGGAGCTTGTCGAGGTACTTCTCGGCCGGGTCCAGCCCGACGTCCTCGATCGTCTGCCTGACCCGTCGGTCGATGGTCTCGCGGTCGTGGCCCTGGATCTTCAGCGGTTCCGAGACCGCCGCGCGGACCCGCTGGCGCGGGTTGAGCGAGTCGAAGGGGTCCTGGAAGATGAACTGCACCTTCGAGCGGAATTTCCTGGTGCTCTCGGCCAGTAGCTCGTCGACCGGCGTCCCGTCGATGTAGATCTCGCCGCCGGTCCGCTCCTGGAGCGCGGCGATCACCTCGGCCAGCGTCGACTTCCCACAGCCGGACTCGCCGGCGACCCCGAGGATCTCCCCCTCGCGGACGGTGAGGTCGACGTCGTTGACCGCCTTCACGTAGTTCGGTTCCCTGCCGCGCAGGTCGTCGAGGATGCCCTGGGGCTGTCTGAACCACTTCTCGAGGCCGTCCGTCTCGAGGATGACGTCGCCGGGACCCGCCGACCGATCGCGTTCCTCGCGGGCCTCGATCCCCCAGGTCTGGGGGTCGTCGGCCTCGCCGCGCATCTCGTCGGCCTCGTCGGTGTAGTAACAGGCCGACAGCTGTCCGTTGGCTTGGACGAGCGGCGGATGGGCCTCCTCGCACTGCTCGGTGGAGAACGGACACCGGTTGCGGAACACGCAGCCGGTCGGCTCGCCGATGAGGTCCGGAAGCGACCCGGGGATCGAGATGGCCTGCTGGTCGAACTCGTCGACCTCCGGGAAGGCGTTTTTCAGCCCCATCGTGTAGGGATTGGTCGGCGTGCGGAAGACGTGGTCCGTGTCGCCCTGTTCCATCACCTTCCCGCCGTACAGCACCGACACCTCGTCGCACGACTCGGCGACGACGCCCACGTCGTGGGTGATCATCAGGAGCGAACTCCCGGTCTTCTCCTGGATCTCCATCAGTTTGTCCATGATCTTGTCCTGGACGATCACGTCCAGCCCGGTCGTCGGCTCGTCCGCGATGAGCAGGTCCGGGTCGAGCGCGAGCGCCATCGCGATGGTGACGCGCTGGCGCATCCCGCCGGAGAACTGGTGGGGGTAGTCGTCGGTCCGGGCGGGGTCGAGGCCGACCATCTCGAACACCTCGGCGACGCGCTCGTTCGCGCTCGCCTTCGACACGTCGCGGTGTTTGCGGATGGCCTGGCGGATCTGCGCGCCGACGGACATCACGGGGTCGAGCGAGTCCATCGCGCTCTGCGGGATGTAGGCGATGTCCTCCCAGCGGACGGACATCCAGTCCTTCTCGGAGAGGTCGATCATCTCCCGGCCGTCGAAGCGGATGCTGCCCGAGCGGATATCGCCGTTGGGGTCGAGCAGCCCGAGGATGGACTTCGCCAGCGTCGACTTCCCGCAGCCGGACTCGCCGACGAGCCCGTAGGTGTCCCCCTCGTCGATGGTGAAGGAGACGTTGTTGACCGCGTGGACGTCGCTGCCCGGCATGCGATACGTGATCTTCACGTCGTCAACTTCGAGTAGACTCATTCTTGCTCCGTTTGTAGGTCGGGGTTGACTATCTCCTCGAACGCCCGGCCGACCAGGAAGACGGCCGTCGTGATGGCGCCGATACCGATCGCGGGCGGCAGGACCCACCACCAGGCGACGCGGATAGCGCCCGAACGGAACACCTGCTGGAGCATCCGGCCCCAGGAGGTGGTCGTCGGGTCGCCGAAGCCGAGGAAGGCGAGCGACGCCCCGGCGACGATCGACCAGCCGACGGCGTAGGCGGTGTACAGGAAGCCGATCCCGAGCACGTTCGGCGCGACGTGCAGGAACATCGTCCGCAGGTGACCGGCGCCCCTCGCGCGGGCCGACTTGACGAACGTCCGCTCTTTGACCGTCATCACCTCCGAGCGGATGACCCGCGCGGGCATCTTCCACAGGAAGACGACCAGCACGGCGGTGATCACCCAGATGCTCGGCGTGATGAACGAGAGGATCACCAGCGCCATCGGCAGGAACGGCAGCGCGAACGTCAGGTCCGTCAGCCGCATCAGGAACTCGTCGACACGGCCGCCGAAGTAGCCGCTCGTGAGGCCGACGAGGAAGCCCAGCACGCCCGTCCCGACGCCGCCGAACAGGCCGACGATCAGCGTCGGTCGCGCGCCGGCGAGGAACTGGCTCAGGACGTCCTTGCCGAACGACGTCGTGCCGAGTATCGCCTTCCCGCCCGGCGACTGCAGGCGCATCATCGTCCCGCCCCGTTGCAGGGTGTCTTCGATCGGGTGGTACGGAGCGATGTACGGCCCGAAGACACCGAGGAACCCGAACACGACGATGATAACGAAGCCGACCTTCGCCGCGTTGTCCTCGAGGACGACGCTCAGCGTCCGTCTGGCGCGCCCGAGTTCCGAGCGGAGTCGGTCCTTCGCGGTGTCGGTGTCGAATGCGTATCCTGACATCAGACGTCACCTGCCTCGACGGTCGGGTCGAGTTTCGCGTACGCCACGTCGGCGGTGAGGTTCATCACGATGACCGCCAGCGCCATGATGAACACGGCCGCCTGCACCGTGGGGTAGTCCTGGTTGAGGATAGCCTGGACGAGCGCGCGGCCGATGCCCGGCCACGCGAAGACGACTTCCAGCGTGATGACGCCCTGGAAGAGCATCCCCGTCCGGAGCGCGAAGTACGTCACCAGCGGTAGCAGGGAGTTGCGGCCGGCGCGGCCGAGTTGCTCCATGTCCGAGAGGCCCTTCGCGCGGTGGAGCATGAGGAACTCCGAGCCCTTCCGCTCGACGACGGAGTTGCGGGCCAGCATCAGGAAGTCGCCGCTGTAGAACAACACCGTCGCGCTGAACGGGAGGATGTAGTGTTTCAGGAAGTCCACCGAGAGGTACGTCTCGAGGTACCCGTCCGGGTTCGCCAGCGAACTGCGCATCCCGAACGCCGGGAGCCAGTTCAGCCCGTAGGAGAAGATGATGAGGAAGAAGATGCCCGTCACGAAGATCGGGACCGCGCGGAAGACGGTGGTCACGACGATGCTCGACTGCTCGAACCACGACCCGCGGTTCCACCCGGCGTACATGCCGGCGAGCGAACTGACGATCGCCGTCACGACGAGCGCGGGCAACAGCAGGACCATCGTGTTCATCAGCGCGGGAACGATGATCTCCCCGACCGGCCGCTGCTGGGTCAGCGAGATCCCGAACTGGAACGTGAACAGGTTCTGGATGTACTTGATGTACTGTACGTATATCGGTTCGTCGAGCCCGTACATCGCGCGGACGTCTTCGACTTGCTCCGGTGTGAGCGCGCCCGAGGCGACGAGCCCGCTGAACGGGTCGGCGGGCAGCAGTCGGAGCGTGGCGAAGATGACGCTGACGGCTATCAGCGTCAGCACCGCGGCGATGAGGGTTCGTTTTATCAGGAATCGTCGAAAGCTCATGGTGGATGAGGGCCCTTACGAGAAGTCCGGCTGGTCGAGGTCAGAGCGGCTCGCGTGGCCGTTCTCGACGCGTTCGGCGAAGGCGTCCCAGGCGTCGCCCTGGGGGCAGACGAGCATGTCGTCGCCGTTGAAGGTGTAGCCCGCCTGCTGGAGCAGCGTCCGGGCCTGGTCGACGTCGTACTCGTACGGTTCGACCTCCGTGTAGTAGGGGTTCAGCAGCGGCGTGATCAGGTTCTGGCCCTCGATGGCAGTTCCCCGGCCCCCGAGCGTGTTGTCGACGAATCCCTGCTTGTCGACGGCGTGGCTCAGCGCCACGCGGAACGTCTTGTCCCGGAACAGCGGGACGATGTGGTTGAGGTGGACGTCCGTGGGGACGTAGTTCTCCGAGATCTGTTTCTCGACGCCGCTCGAATTGGCCGCGCGTTCGGCCTGCTGGTTCGAGACCGTGGTCCCGATGGCGTCGATGTCGCCCGACTGCATCGCCCCGATGAGCGTCGAGACGTTGCCGACGTTGGCCTCGACCATCCCGTCGATGCCGTCGCCCGGGACGAAGTGCTCTTCGCCCATGATCTCCCGGCGGGTGTCGTCGTCCCACAGCCAGTGGTTCTCGTGTTTCGTGAGGCGGAGTTCCTCGCCCTGCGACCAGCTCTCGAACTGGAACGGACCGGTGCCGACCGGGTTGTCCGGGTTGTGCTGCCCGGGGCTGTCGATGTCGTCCCAGTGGTGTTTCGGGATGATCGCGCTCCGGACCGCCCGCTGGGTGAGAAACGCCGCGTCGGGCTGTGTGAGGTTGAACCGGACGCGCCCGCCGCCGTTCTCAGAGAGCACCTCGACGCTCTCGATCGGGGTGTAGAACGGCCCCTGCTGGGGCGCCGTGTGCTGTTGGTACTTCTCGACGCTGAACTTGACGTCCTCCGGGGAGAACGACTCGCCGTCGTGCCAGGTGACGCCCTCGCGGAGGTCCATCTCGACTGTCGTGTCGTCGACGACCTCGTGGCCGGTCGCCAGCCCGGGGACGATCTCCAGTTGCGGCGACGCGTCGTACAGCCCGTCGTAGACGTTCAAAAGCCGCTTCTCTTCCTGTCCGCCGCTGGACCACGGGAGGTTCGTCCCCTGCATCCCGGAGGTGACGCCTTTCACCCAGGTCGTCGAATCGCCCGTGGGCTGGAGGTTCACCTGCGTCCAGATGAACGAGTCACGGGTCGTCCCGTTGCCGGGCGTCGGGACGTACCCCTCCCAGTTCGCCGTGTTCGCGACGTTGATGACGTCGGGGAAGTTCGAGGCGATGACGTACGCGTCCTCGCTGAGCTTCTGCTGGATCTCGTGACAGATCTCCGCGCGCGCCTGCTGGTCGCCGATGGTCTGGGCCTGCTCGTCGAGGAGCTCCGTGATCTCGTCGTTCTTGTAGTTGTAGTAGTTCCCGCCTGTCGCCGGGTGGGCCCGCATCAGGAACGGGTTCGGGTCCAGCCCGCGCTGGGGGTCCGGTCCGTGGAGGTTCATCACCACGGGCACGGGGTGACCGATGTCGGCCCGCCAGAACTCACCGTAGCGAGTGCTCGGCTGCACGTTGACCAGGTTGACCGGCACGCCGATGTCGTTGAACGACTGCTGTGTCATCAGCGCGTGCTCGCGCATCCACGGCGTCTCCGCCTGCGCGAAATGTGTGTCTACTTCGGGGACCGCCTCGCCCTCTACCATGGTGTACTCGAACTTGACGGCCTCGTCGTTGACGTCGACGCCTTTCGTGTCGACCGGCCACTCGTCCCAGAACCGCGACTCGATGGAATTGCCGTCGCCACCGCCGCCACCGCCGCCGTCACCACCGTCGCCGGCGGTTCCGTCCCCGCCGTCACCGGCAGTCCCGTCGCCACCGTCACCGGCAGTTCCGTCGCCGTTCTGATCGCCTGGGCAACCCGCCATCCCTGCGAGTCCTGCCGCGCCCGCGATCCGAATGAATCGTCGTCGCGATGTCTTCCCCGTCTCGATCTCCAAGGGTCTGTCCTGCACCATTGCACCCGTGGCTTTCGATGGGACTTGCCTGAACCTGCCCCCGATGGGGCCCAATCATCATCATCCTTTATTAGGTACCCCGATATCGGGGGAAGGTACCACGGGGCAGAACCCGGAGAGTGGTGGCCCTCTCGATAGACATTCTCACGGTCACTAAATGTGCTCGCATCGACACTCCTCGAGCGAACGGGGCAGCGAAAGGTTCGATTACGTCTCGTCGGCGTCGCCGTTCGGCGCGTTCTCGGAGACCGAGAAAATCAGGTCGAAGACGTGTTTCTCGGCGAGACGCAGGCGTTCGCTGAGCGTCGACTGGGCGATGTCGAGTTCGGTGGCGATGTCGTCGGCCGACGCCCGTCGCGGCACGTCGAAGTACCCCAGCCGGTGAGCGGTCCGGAGGACGGTCAGCTGGTCCTGGGAGAGTTCGTTGCGCAGTACCCGCCCGAGCTGGCCGCTTCCGAGCGCCTCGCCCGTGGTCTCGACCTGGTTCACGCTCAGGAGTTCGAACCGCCCGAACTGTTCCTGGATCCTGTCCGCGAGCGTCCGGAACGACTCCCACTCCTTGACCGTGACGACCCCGTTGGAGTGGCCGTCGTGGAGTTCCAGTCGGTTCGGGATCGCCTGTCCCCGCAGTATCACACCGAGGAGAAAGGGATACGGCTCGTGTGCGACGACTGTCAGCCGGTAGGTCCGCCGGTCGGCCGACTCGTCCGACACTTCCTCGTGGTGGAACAGGTCGACCCGCGAGAGCGCCGCGAGCACCGACTCCGGGTCGAACGGGGTCCCGGTCGTGACGAGCAGCGACTCGATCCAGTTTCCCTCGTCCGCGTAGAAGGCGTTCTCGAACTCGATACGCCGGACGTCTGGGATCCGTGCCATCAGCTCGCTGACGACGCCTGACGCGCTCGTCTGGAACTCGATGCGGAGAATCTGGATCACCCTGGCCGCGTATCGAGCACGTTACCACGACTCATATTTAACCCTTTAGTAAAGTCGGAAGAAAGTGTCGCTGTCTGACCGATTCTGCGAGTTCGGACCGAATCCGCAGTCCACGAACGCGACGCATTCCCGTGCCAACTCGTCGAAAGCGGAGTGGGTCCCCGTCACTCAGCCGAACGCGGAGTGAGTCCGCGAGGCCCGTCAGTACCGCTCGAACCCGTCGGTGTCGAGGTAGTTGTGCGCCACCGTGATCGCGTGGTCGGCGTGCAACGCTTCGGGACCCAGCCGGACCCGCTCGTCCGCAGCCTCGGCCAGCAGGTCCGCTTCGCGATCCGCGAAGTCGTGGTGGTCCGAGAGCACGAACACCGGGTCTGCGGGCGGTTCGACGTCGACGACGGGGTCGCCGTTCTCGTGGAGGTGGACGACGGTGCCGCCGCGGGCGGCGTCGTCGAGCGTCGGTTCGAAGCCGCGGCGAGTGAGCGAGACGCCGGGCGAGGTCTCGACGGGCTGGTGGCCGATGGCCTCCTCGCGCTCGGCGAGGGCGTTGCGGACGAGCGCGGCCGTCGAGCGCTCGTCGGGGTTGAGCCGCCGGAGCCGACTGCCGTCGAAGGTCACCGTGAACTCGTCGCGCAGGACGAGGTGGACGCGGACGTCCTCGCGGATGTCGTGGGAGAGGAAGAATGCGGAGGTGACGCAGCGACAGAGGACGTCGAGGCGGCCGGCGCCGCCGGCGATGTCGTCCAGCGCGAAGTCGTCGGTCGTCGGCGCCTCGTGCCCGAGGACGATGAACTGGCGCATGGCCGACCGGACGGGCGATCCGGATAAACCTCCGTCGAAGCCGCCGCGAGCGCGAAACCGTTATTCCGGCGGGCCGCTCACTCCGGAGCGTGCATCCGCTGGTGCGAGTCGTCGGCGTCGTCGCGCTCCTCTGCGCGGTGGTCGGCCTCGGCGTCCACTACGACGCGACAGAGGACGACCACAGTCCGTATCCGGAGAGCGACGCGCTCGCGACCGACTACGGGGCCCACGTCGGATCGGACGGGTTCGTCATCGGAACTGTCGAGCGCGTCGACGCGACCGCCGACCGCGCGACGATCAGTGTCGAATCAGACGAGGGGGACTTCGAGATGACCGTGGAGGGATTCACCGAGCGCGTCCAGTCGGGCGGGGTCGTGCAGGTTCACGGGACGCTCGGGGCGGACCATACGTTAGTCGCCGCGAACGTCGAAGTCGTCAATCCGGCCGGCGGGTCGAAGCCGTACAAGTACGCGGTCTCCGCCGTCGGCGCGGTCCTCGTCCTCGCGGCTTTCTTCAGGAGGTGGCGATTCGACCCCGAGGGGGTCGCATTCGAGACGAGACCCGATGGCGGGGCCGAGGCGGAGCCGGACAGGGGATCCGAGGTGAGCGCGGATGGCTGATCTGCTGACCCACGTCCTCGCGGTGTACGTTCTGCTCACGGTGGCGAGCTGGCGATTCGAGTCGCTCACGCCGCGGTGGGTCGCCGTCGGGATGTGCGGCGGCGCGATTCCGGACCTCGTGAAGACCGAACTCGTCCTCGACTCGGCGGTCGTCGAGGGGGTGCTCGGCGTCCAGTTCAGCTACGGCCCGGTGAGCACACTGGGCGGCGTGCTCCTGATCGCGGCGGCGATCACGCTCGTATTCGCCCGCCGACACTGGCGGCACGCCTACGCATTTCTGGTCGTTGGCGGCGTCACCTCGCTCGTTCTCGACGGGCTCCGCGTCTACGCCGACGGGCGCGCAGGCCCATGGCTTTACCCGTTCACGTGGTGGCGACCCCCGACGCCCAGCCTCTACGTCACGTCCGACCCGCGGATCGTTCTCGTCGCCATCGCCGTCGCCGGCGTCGTGTTCGCGGTCGATCGGAATCGGGGGGACGCGACGACCGAGGACCGTCAGAACCCGATCGAAGCGGATCCGTGACCGGAACGGCTATTTCCGGGGCGAATAGTCACTGTCCCAGTGACCGATGAAGGGGCCCTCCACGAGTTCAGAGACGATCCCGACCACCGGGCCGCGCTGGAGGCAGTCCTCGAAGTGGACGAAGCGTCCGATACGTGGGCGTTCGAGGACGTCCCCGTCGACACGGGGCGGTTCGGCCGGTTCGTCGACCGCGGAATCGTCGAGAAAGCCGGAGGGGGCTATCGGCTCGTCGATCCCGATGCGGTCAGGCGAGCAGTCGAGGACGGGCAGGCAGCGAGTGATACCGCGGCGGAGTCCTCGACCGAGGAAGCGGAACGCGGGCTTACCGAAGACCTCGATCTGAGCGCGGTGTCGACCGGTCGGCTGCCGGCAGTCGGCGTTACTGTCGCCGTCATCGCGCTGTTCGTGTGGACCCGGGCGTACATCTATCCCGACGTGTTCCGCGGCGGGGACATCGTGCTGACGGCGAACGATCCCTACTACTATCGCTACGCAGTCGAACGGCTGCTCGCTGTCTCGACGGGCCCCCTCGATCTGGCGACGCTGACAGAGTTGCGAGGGACCGGGAGCGGACAAGGTCCGATCTTCGCTGGACGCGGCGAACCGCTCTTCCTCGCCACCCTGTGGCTGGCCGCCAGCCTTCTCGGTGGCAATGCGACGGCAGCTGGGACCCTGCTCGCGTGGTATCCCGTCGGCGCGGCGCTCCTCACGGGCGCACTCGTCTATCTCGTAGGGGCGCGTATCCTGGGGGATCACCGGGTCGGACTCGTCGCCGCCATTTCGCTCGCCCTGATTCCGGGATTCGCCTTCCGGACGTCGCTCGGATTCGGCGACCACCACGCGTTCGACTACATCTGGCTGATGGCGACTGTCGCGTCGCTACTCTGGGTCGTCGCCCTCGACCCGGACGACCCGTTCGCGCGACCGGCGTCGTGGGCCGCCGGCGCGCTGGGCGTCTCTATCGCGGGGCAAACACTCGCCTGGGAGGGAAGCCCGCTCGTCCTGCTCGCGCTCGCAGGCTACCTCGCGGTGAAAGTCCCGCTCGACGTCCTTGCCGACCGGTCCCCGCTTCGGGAGAACGCACCGGTCCTGCTCGCCACGGGAATCGCCGCCGCGCTCACGCTGGGCTGTCACCTGGCGCTGGGCTGGCACTCTATCGACGTCGCCGTCGTGCCGACGTTGTTGCTGGTCGGCGGTCTCGGCCTCGCGACTGCCGGCGACTTCGTTCGAGATCGAGATCTGGGCGTAGAAGCGCTCCTCAGCCTCGAAATCGGAGGACCGTTGGTCGGGCTGGTCGCCCTCTTCCTGATCGTCCCTGGCACCGTCATGCGACTGCTCGGCGGCGTGAGTTTCCTGTTCCTCCGGTCGAACATCGCGGAGAAGGAACCGACGTTCACGCTCGAGAGCGCGCTCGGGCTGGAACTGCTCGGGCCGTTCGTCCTGCTGGGACTGCCCGTGATGGTCTGGGGCCTTCGCCGCGCGGCCGCAGGCGACCGCCAGTGGCTGGCGCTGAGCGCCTTCGGCTGGTGGCTACTCTTCCTGACCGCGCTGCAGCTCCGCTTCGCCGCTCACCTCGCGACGCTCCTCGCCGTGTTCTCCGGGATCAGCGTCGTCTGGATCCTCGCGCGGGTCGACCTGACGGCGCTCCCCGTTCCAGTCCAGCGTGCACGAAGCGATGCCGAACGCGAGGTCGGCGACGAGAACAGACCTGAACCGGAAAGCGGGCCGCCAACCGGTGGGACCCGGTGGGTTGAGCCTGACTCGCTGACCGTGCGGTCGGGCGTCGCGACGCTCCTCGTCGTCGCGCTGGTCGTCGGCGTCAGCGGCTTCTATCTCCCGGGCGAGGTCGAAGGGAGCATCGTCGACGACGAGACGTATCAGACGGCGAAGTGGATGAACACCTACGCTGACGAACAGGGCTGGCGCTATCCGGAGAACTACGTCTTCAGCCGGTGGGGCACCAACCGAGTGTACAATTACTTCGTCAGCGGCGTCTCGCAGAACTACTCGCGTGCCCAGAGCAACTACACGAAGTTCGTGTACAACGACTCGCAGGCGAGCGCGGCGTGGTACGACCGGTTGCGCAACGACACCGGTTTCGTCGTGATCGAACCGCTTCCGCGCAACCCCGGGACGATCCAGCAGCACCTCTACGTGACCTACGGAAGCCGGTGGACCGAGGCGGTCCACGAGGCCGTCTCGCACTACCGGGCGGTCTACGCCTCGGCGTCGACGCGAAAGAAGGTTTTCACGCTCGTGCCCGGCGCGACCGTCATCGGGACGGCCCCCGCGAACGTGGCCGTCGAAGCGCGGACGACCGTGGAGATCCCCAACGAGTCGTTCCTGTATCGACAGCAGGCCGAGACCGGTTCCGACGGTGAGTTCGAACTCGGGGTCCCGTACCCCGGGGAGTACGAGTTCACCGCCGGCAACGAGACGTGGACGGCCACCGTCCCCGAAGCGGCAGTGCAGAACGGGACAGCGGTCCGGATCGGAGAATAGCGGTCAGTCGCGGTGCAATTCGGGCGTTTCACGAGGGGGTCCTGATTTCGCGGCTGCTCACCACGTCAGACCTTCGTAGGTGATGCCCTCGCGGCGCTCGATGATGTGACGTCCGTCGACCACGACCGGGGTCGCCATCGCGTCGAACTCCGAATCGAGCGCGGCGAACTCGTCCCAGTCGGTGACGGCGACGGCCGCGTGGGCGCCGTCGAGCGCCTCGGCCACCGAGTCGGCGTACTCTATCTCGATATCGTCGTAGTACTCGTCGAAGCTCTCGGTCGCCACGGGGTCGTAGGCCACCACGTCCGCACCGCGCGCCTGCAGGCCCTCGATGACCGGCACGGCGCGCGTCCCGCGCACGTCGTCGGTCCCGGGCTTGAACGACAGGCCGAGCACCGCGACGCGCTTGCCCGCCACGTCGGTGTGGCCGTCAAGCAGCGAGAGCAGGCGCTCGGGCTGGCCGTCGTTCACCTCGACGGCGGCCTCCAGCACGGGCGGCTCGTACCCCGCCTCCCGAGCGGCCGCGATGATCGCGTTCGTGTCTTTTGGGAAACATGACCCACCCCAGCCGAGCCCGGAGCGCAGGAACTTCCCGCCGATGCGGTCATCCAGGGCGATGGCGTCGGCGACCTCGTAGGCGTCGACGTCGAACTCCTTGCAGATGTTCCCGATGTCGTTGATGAGGGAGACCTTCGCGGCGAGGAAGCCGTTGTTGGCGTACTTGATCATCTCGGCTTCTCGGATGCCGGTCTCGACGACGGCGGCGTCGCTCGACTCGACGAGCGGGTCGAACAGCTCGCCGAGCGTCTCGTAGGCGTCGGCCTCGCGGGCGCCGAAGACGATCTTCTGGGGATCGAGGAAGTCCTCGACGGCGGTGCCCATCCGGAGGAACTCGGGGTTCATCGCGACGCGGAACCCCTCGCCGGCGGTCTTCCCGGAGGTCTCCTCGATCGCAGGTGCGACGACCTCCTCGGTCGACCCTGGGACGACGGTGCTCTTGACGACGACGAGGTGGTCGCCGTCTTTCTCGGCGAGGGCCTCGCCGAGCGAGGCCGCGCCGGCCTCCATGTAGGTGAGGTCGATCCCGCCGTCGTCCTCGGAGGGGGTCGGGAGCGCGAGGAACGTCACGTCCGTCTCGCGGACGGCGTCGTAGTCGGTCGTCGCCCGGAGTCGGTCGCCAGCGTGCTCGGCGATCAGGTCGTCCAGACCGGGTTCGTGGATCGGCGTGTCGCCGTCGTTGATGGTCGCGACGACGTCCTCGTCGACGTCGACGTTCGTCACGTCGTGCCCCAGGTCGGCGAGACAGGCGGCGACCGTCGTCCCGACGTAGCCGCTGCCCACGATGCTGACGTGCATTGGCGGAGAGGTTCGCCGGCACCCGCCTTCAGGATTCGGATCGGTCGCGTCCGCCCGGACAGGATCGTGCGAGCCTCACTCGTCTTCGGGAGACCGATCGACTCCGCCCGAACCCGCTCCGCTCTCGTCGGGAGGGGACTCCGGGCCGGTCCCGCTCTCGCCCGGTTGTTCGGTCGGGACGGGGCCCTCCTCCTGCGGGTCGGACCCGGCGGATCCGCCCATCGTGGCGGTAGTCGTCAGTCGCTCGCCGTGGAGGAGTTCCGGGAGCACGATCCGGGCGGCCTCCAGGATCAGGATGAAAACGATCGGGAGCAGGAAGAAGCCGTACCAGCCGAACATGATGGGGCCGAGGAGGTAGGCGAACAGCAGCATCATGCTGTCGAGTTTCCGCCCGGAGATGTACGGCTGCAGGAACGTCTGCGGGAGGAAGTCGAGGACGAAGAAGTAGACGACCGCGACGCCGCCGACGACCGGGAGCGCCGCGCCGTCCTCACGGACGGCCTGGAGCGCCAGGTACGCGAGCGTCGGGATGTAGACGACCTTCCCGACGACCAGCGGGATGAGACTCGCCACGCCGGTCAGGAAGCCGAGGACGGGGACCATCGGGACGTGAAGGGCCGGGCCGAGGACCAGATTCGTCGCCCAGAAGATGGCCGTCGCGATGACGGACATGACGACGACGAAGAGGAAGTTACCGAAGAAGACCGATTCGAGGTCGGCGTCGACGGCAGTCGCGTACGCGTACGCCGTCGTGTCCCGACCGCCGAACAGCTGCAGGAGCGCGTCGCCGAACGGCTTGTCGTTTTTCAGCAGGAAGTACGAGAGCGTGCCCGACAGCGCCAGGAACAGGAGCGTGCTCACCACGATCGAAACGACCGTCACGCCCGTCGTGAGGATCGTTCGCGCCGTCCCCCGTGGGTCCGAGACGAACGCCCCCGGATTCTGCATCACCTGCTCCAGCATCGCCCGCTCGTCCTCCGGGACCTCGCCGAGTCCGAACTGCTGGGCGGCGAAGGTGAGCGGGTCGACCGCGTCGCCGAGCAGTCCCTGCACCGCGAGGGCGACCTGAAAGGTGGCGTACAGCGTGAACGCGATTATCGGCAATAGCACGATCAGGACGGTCGCACCCGCCGCGAGGGCGTCGGAGTCGACCGCGTCGCCGATCCGGTTGCAGATCCGGCGCGTCGCGTAGTAACCGAAGATCCCGACCACCAGCAACCCGACGAACTCGTAGGCGATGTAGGCCGCCGCCGCGGCGAGCACGGCAATGAACAGCCACCACCCGAGTCGCGACCGGTCGGTCGGCCACAGGCACTCGGAATCGTCCATCGTGACTCGACGAAGGGGTTCGCCACCGAAACGATTGATGCCGGCAGCGTCCAGTAGTGCCCCGATCGGTCGCTCAGACGGCGATGACCGGACGGTCGATTCGTTGAGGGTCGGTCCTTCAAGGGCCGATCCGTCGAGAGCCGATCGTTCGGGGTTCGACAAGAGTTATGCCTCATGATACACGAGTCAGGTGTATGCAAGCAGTCGTACTCGCCGCCGGTGAGGGGACGCGGTTGCGGCCGCTCACCGAAGACAAGCCGAAGGGAATGGTCGAAGTCGCGGGCAAGCCCATCCTCACGCACTGTTTCGAGCAACTGGTCGAGCTGGGCGCCGACGAGCTACTGGTCGTCGTCGGCTACAAGAAACAGGCGATCATCAACCACTTCGAGGACGAGTTCGAGGGCGTCCCGATCACCTACGCGCACCAGCGCGAGCAGAAGGGGCTTGCTCACGCCCTGTTGACCGTCGAGGAGCACATCGACGACGACTTCATGCTGATGCTCGGCGACAACATCTTCCAGGCCAACCTCGACGACGTCGTCAATCGGCAGGCCGAGTCCCGCGCCGACGCGGCCTTCCTCGTCGAGGAAGTCCCC
Source organism: Halosimplex rarum (assembly GCF_047715405.1). Classification (NCBI taxonomy): domain Archaea; kingdom Methanobacteriati; phylum Methanobacteriota; class Halobacteria; order Halobacteriales; family Haloarculaceae; genus Halosimplex; species Halosimplex rarum. Next base: position 4,066,278 of record NZ_CP180412.1, on the reverse strand, counting down.
TGGGAGGAGGCCTCCCGTTACGGCGTCTGTAACACCAACAAGTACGGCGAGATCACCGAAGTCGTCGAGAAGCCCGACGACCCGCCCTCGAATCTCGTGATGACCGGCTTCTACACGTTCACGCCGGAGATCCTCCACGCCTGCCATCTCGTGCAGCCGTCGAATCGCGGCGAGTACGAGATCAGCGACGCGATCGACCTGCTCATCCACTCCGGTCGCACCATCGACGCCATCCGCATGGACGGCTGGCGCACCGACGTCGGCTACCCCGAGGACCGCGATTCCGCCGAGGAGCGACTGCAGGAAGCCGGCGTCGTCGACACCGAGGACGAGGCGGAGCAGGCTGACGCGACCGCTGAGTAGTCGCTCTCCCCACTAGCCGTTTTCCGTCGAGTCCGGATCACACCCGGCCGTTCGGATGCACACCGAGTGTGACAGACCATTACGCTACACTTCGCGGAGGCGTCATGCGGACACGCCGTGGCGATGGCTTTTTCTCCCGTCGGGTGAGCGATACGATCAATGGACATCCTGGTCACTGGTGGCGCCGGGTTCATCGGCGGACACCTCGCGGAGGCGTTCGCCCGCGACGGCCACGACGTCGTCGCGCTGGACAACTTCGATCCCTACTACGACCGACGGATCAAGGAGTACAACGTCGAGGCCGGCGGCGCGGCTGCGAGCGAGAGCGACGGCAGCTACGAACTCGTCGAGGGCGACGTGCGCGACGCCGATATCGTCGACGACCTCGTGGCCGACGCCGAATACGTCTACCACCAGGCCGCACAGGCCGGCGTGCGGGCCGACATCAGCCCCCGAAAGTACGACGAGGTCAACGTCGACGGGACGCTGAACGTCCTCGACGCCGCCCGCGAACACGGCGTCGAGCGGTTCGTGCTCGCGAGTTCCTCGTCGGTGTACGGCAAGCCGCGCTATCTCCCCTACGACGAGGACCACCTGACGACTCCGGTCAGCCCCTACGGCGCCTCGAAGCTCGCCTCCGAGCGCTACGCGATGGTCTACGGCGAACGCTACGACATCCCCGCGGTCGCGTTGCGGTACTTCACGGTGTACGGCCCGCGGATGCGCCCGAACATGGCCATCTCGAACTTCGTCTCTCGGTGCATCAACGGCGAGCCGCCGGTCATCTACGGCGACGGCCAGCAGACGCGCGATTTCACGTACGTCGAGGACATCCTCGCGGCGAACCGAACGCTGCTCTCGACCGACGCCGCCGACGGCGAGGTGATGAACGTCGGCAGCACGGACAACATCGCCATCGAGACGCTGGCCGAGGAGATCCGCGACCAGCTCGCGCCCGAGCTCAAGCTGGAGTACACCGAAGGCTACGACGTCGACGCGGACCACACCCACGCCAGCATCGAGAAGGCGAACGAACTGATCGGCTACGAACCGACCCACACCATCCGCGAGGGCGTCGGCGCGTTCATCGAGTGGTACCGCGAGAACCGCGAGTGGTACGAGCCGCTCGTCCGCGAGTGACTGGTTTCCGTGTGTTAAGCGGCATTCGAAAGTGAGCGATCGGCGCTCCGTGACGGGCGCTCGAGCGGTTTCGGTAACCGATCAAACACGGAGAGACTTCGTCGCGGACGAGAAATCGATACGGTCAGCCGGCCGGTCAGTTCCGGAGATAGAACGCGACGCCGGCGACCACGGCGAGAGCGACGACGATTCCGAGGACGATCAGCGGGAAGCCTGACTCGCTGTCGCCGTCAGGTCCGGCCTGGTCCGCGGGATTGCCCTCCTGGAAACTGGACGCGGTCGTCGCGGGCGGTTCCGTTTCGACGGCGTCAGCACCGTCGCCTGAAGCCGCTGCCTGCGTCACGGTGCCGTCGTCCGATTCATCGCCGGCTGCGGCCGTCGAAACGTCGTTCGTCGGCGTATCGGTGGCGACTGCCGAGACCGCGACCGTCCCCGCGTCCGCGCCGTCGACGGCGACGGCGTACTCGCCGGCACTGTTGAACGTCAGCGAGACGGTCTCGCTCGCCGACTCACCGCCGCCGACGCTGAGGTCGGCCGACGCGCGCTCCTCGCCGTTCACCGTGATCGGGACAGACATCGCCCCCGCTCTGTTGCCGCTGTTCTTCACGGTCACGGTGACGTCGACCGTCTCACCGGTCTCGGTCTCCGTCGCCGAAATGCTCGTCTCGGTCACCGATACCGCCGCGTATCTCGTTCCGACCGCGAACATCGAGAACCCGGGCGTCGTCGCTCGATAGCGGTCATCACCGACGTGAGTCGTCTCTACCGTCTGCCAGGAATCGTCGTGGTACCGATAGAGCACGACGTCCTCCGGGGAAATTCCCCGGTCTTCGAGGTGTTCGTTCGAGACGCGGAACGTGAACGTTCCCGGAGTCGCGTCCGGATTCGTGAGATTCCGCGTCGTGACCTCGAAGTAGCCGAGCGGATTTCCGTCCTCGGCCACCGGCGGCACGGAGTCGGTCAGGCTCTCTCGCATCGCCACCTCGATGCGGACGTTCCTGTCCGCGCTGGAAGCCGACACGTTGAACTGATCGAGCGTCACGGCTCCGTTCGTCAGGCCGAGGTCTGGGAGTGGGATCTCCGCGTCCGAGGTCACGCAGTCGACGACAGCGTCAGCGGCGGTGTCGTCTTTGAAGACCTGCGGTTCGGAGTCGCACGTATCGTCGACGACACCGCCCCCACCTGCTGCGGGAGCGCCTCCGCCACCGCCGCCGGCGTTGTTCCCGTCGTTCCCGTCGTCGCCTTTGTCGCCTTTATCGTCGCCTTTGTCGCCTTTATCGTCACCTTTGTCGCCTTTATCGTCGCCCTTGTCGTCACCTTTGTCACCCTTGTCGTCGCCTTTGTCGTCATCCTTGCCGTCCTTGCCGTCGTCTCCCTTGTCGCTCTTCTTGGTGATCTCCACGTGGCCGCTTTGCATAGCCATCTCCTGGCTCCCGTTGCCAACGGCGACGTACGCCCAGCGGTAGTCACCGGTCGACCAGTTTCCGAACGTCTGGACGTCTATCGTCGTGTCTCCGCTCGACCGGCTCACTGCCGTCATAGACGCGTCGAGGACGACGTCGTCGGTCGAGATGTCGACCGTCTCCGGGGTACCGGGACCGGCATTTTCGCCGACGAAGTCCATCAGTGAAGCGAGCCGGGCCGTCCGAGCGACCTGTCCGTCGCCGATCGAGACGCCCATCGCGCTGATGGGGTCCTCGAGGGAAGCGACCCCGTTGACGCCGTCGACGGTCGTCTCCAGACTGGTGTCCGAGTTGAGATCGAAGTCCGAGCCGACGTTCTCCTCGACGTTGACGACGAAACTCTGTCTGATAAACTTCTCCTCGTCGTAGAGGACGATTGCCTGTCGCACCGTCTCCCCCTCGATGGACGTGGCGTTGACGTCGAAGGTCACCGTCTCCCCGCGCGCGACCTCGTCCGGGTGCGAGACGGATCCCGGCGACTTCCGGACCGCCAACTGCTCCATCCCGATGACGGTCACGTCGTCATCGATACGCAACTCGCTGTCGGTGTCGCTCACGGTGAATCCGTCTCCCGATTCCGTCATCGCAACGACGTAGAAGTAGTGACCGCTCTCGGGGATGGTGTCCTCGAATGTGAGGTCACCGTTCGCGTCGAGGGTCGCCGAGTCGTCGATCTCCTTGAACTCCGCGTTCTCGCTGGCGTTCTCCCGCGTGAGCAGGTCTAACGCGCCCGAGAACGTGTCGGGGACCGACTGATCACCGCCCTCTTCGAGGTGCACGCGCAGAATTTCCACCTCCTCGTTCCCGAACGTCTCCGAGTTTCCGTTGGCGTCGGAGAGGTCGAACGTCAGGTTCACCGACGACCCGGGCTCGTAAACCGCGATCGGGTCCCGGTTGAGGTTGGTCTCCTGTCCGTCGGGGGACCTCGCACGCCAGTCGGCGTTCGGGATCGTCTCCACTGCGCTGTCGGTGTCCGCTCGAAGCGGCAGGAACGAACGCTCCCACGCGCTGACCTGATCGGTGACTTCGAACGTCTCGTCTTCCGGTGGCGGTGCTGCCTGCCCGCTCGCCGCAGCGAGGGGCACCTGAAACATCGAAACGACAACCAACAGCGCCAGGAGGCTGGCACCGACTCGTTGTCTCTTGCTCGCTATCATGTTTTTCAGTTCATGTAACAGTAACTTAATTTTTCGGCCGGCAACTGAGATCAGCCGCCTTCTTAGGGGGACGCGAGCGAAAATACGGTGCTCGTTACAACGGTACTGGCGAGCGAACATCGAGTGACAATGAGCACCAGCACGACTACACCGACGAGTTCGATCGAGTGGCAGATCCAGTCGCTTCGTCCGGTTCTCGAGATATGAAGCGGTTGATCGGGACGATATCGGTTTTCGTCGCGTTCGCCGTCGCGCTACTGTTCATCAACGTCTGGTTCGTCGCCTCGTCCAGCGCGTGCGACATCGGATTCACCGTGAACACGTTCGGTGAACAGTGGATCGAGTACCTCCTCTGGCTGTTCGTTACGCCGCTGCTCGTGCTCGGATTCCATTACACGCTCGAAGCGGCCGGGTACGTGAATACCTGACGCGGACCGAAATTCGTCGATCGACACCCCGTCTCGGCAATTTCTTCGGTGCCCTCGCGTTCGAACAGTTTGGCCGCGTCCGCCGAGCATCTGCGTCCGTTTCGGTATTTCGGAGCGGGATTGCGAGGGCGTAACGGTATCTCCCAGCCGTTACACCACTGTAACACCGGGAGACCGAACACCCGCAGAGCGGCTCGGTCTACGGACAGTGAACGGAGGCACCGACGAACGGCCGCAGTCGACGCCCTCCACGCCGAGGCCCGAACGGCGAACCGACGTACGTGGCCCGCAAACGAACGTAACTGGAACGTAAGATGACGCACAATTGTTCGGTTCGGTATTATTGATTCCGTATTGTCACGAAAAGCGTATACGGGCAGCGGGTGCAAAGACGGCAATCAATGGCCGAGCCGGACGCAGGCGGGGGAGAGGGGGCCGAGACAGCGGCCGTCGTCCGCGGCGCCGACCTCGTTCGGGAGTACGAACGGGGGGCGAGTGGCATCTTCCGGGGCGGATCGACCCCGACCGTGCGGGCGCTCGACGGCGTCTCGGTCACGGTTCGGCCCGGCGAGTTCGTCGGGATCGCGGGACCGAGCGGGAGCGGAAAGTCGACGCTGTTGCACTTGTTGGCGGGGCTCGACGTCCCGACGGCCGGCACAGTCGAACTCACCGGTGAGGATATCGAAGCGTACGGGGAGCGGGGGCGAGCGCGACGTCGGTTGGAGCACGTCGGCATCGTCTTCCAGCGGTTCCACCTCCTCCCCGCGCTCTCCGCGCGGGCGAACGTCGCGCTGCCGCTCGTCGAAGTCGGCCGCTCCAAAGCCGAGCGTCGCGAACGAGCGAGCGCGCTCCTCGAGGAGGTCGGGCTCGGCGACCGGATGGCCCACAAGCCGGGTCAGCTCTCCGGCGGCGAGCAACAGCGGGTCGCCATCGCCAGGGCGCTCGTGACCGAGCCCGAACTCGTCGTCGCCGACGAGCCCACGGGGGAACTCGACTCTGAGACGAGCGCGCGGGTCCTCTCGGCGCTCGGTGAGATCGCCGACGAGCGTGCGGTCGTGCTCGCCTCCCACGACCCCCAGGCGCTCGACACCTGTGATCGACTGGTCCGGCTCCGCGACGGGGCGCGGCGCCGCGAACGGGCGGGAACGGAGTTACGCTGACGGATGCCGGCGATTCGCCGCACCCTCGCGCTGTCGGCGCTCGCCGTCCGACGGACGGTCGGGCGATTGCGCGCGTCGCCGCAGCGACTGGTGTTGAGCGTCCTGGGAGTCGCCCTCGCCGTCGGGCTGATGGTCGCCGTGACCGGGATCTCTCTCGGGCTCGCGTCCGAATCGGTCGTCTCGAGCGACGAGACCGACTACTGGATCGTGCCCGAGGAATCGAACGTCCAGTCGGTGGTCGTGTCGACCGGCGGCGTCCAGCTGAGCGAAGTTCACGACACGAGCGCGCGGATAGCGGCCGACGAGCGAGTCGACTACTCGCTTCCCGTGTTACTCGAGTTACTCCCCGTTCGCGACGCCGCCACCGGGGACCGAACGTACCTCCTCGCGGTCGGCGTCGTCGCACATCCGGACGCCGAGATCCTCGGGCTGTCGACGGAGGGGCTGACACCGGTCGACCCCCATTACGCCAACGGGAGTTACGACGGTCCGTGGACCGGCGAAGCGGTCCTGAACGACGCCGCGGCCCAGACGATCAACGCCTCGACGGGAACGACGCTGGAATCGGGCCGGTCGTCCGCCAACCAGTCGCTGGCGGTCGCGAACGTGGCGAGCGTCGACTCCGCGACCGCGATGGGACAGGTCCCGGTCGCCCTCGTCCACCTGAGCGAACTACAGGCGATCACGGGGGCCGAGAGGGGGGACGAGGCCGACCAGATCCTCGTTTCGACGGACGACCCGACCGTGAAACAGCGGCTCCAGGGGATCTACCCGCGGACGACCGTCGTCGAGCGCAACGGGCTGGCCGCCCAGCAGGTGTCTACGTCGAACCTCCCGCTCGCGGTCGCCGTGAGCGCGGTCGTGACGGCGGTCGTCGTCGGCGTGCTCTTCGTCACGACGCTGATGGGGCTGGAGGTGACCGCCGACCGCGAACACCTCGGGACGCTCACGGCGATCGGCGTCAGTCGGCGGTCGCAGTCGATCGTCGTCGCCGTCGAGACGGTCACGGTCGCCGTCGTCGGCGGTGTCGGCGGGCTGCTCGTCGGGCTGGTCGGCATCCTCGGGATAAACGCCGCCGGGCGCGAGTTCCTCGGGCTCGACTCGATCGCGACGTTCGACCCGCTGCTCGTCGGCTACGCGCTGACTATCGCGCTCGTGATCGGGCTCGTCGGTGCGGTGTACCCCGTGGTTTTGAGTCGGCGGACGGACGCGCTGGAGGCGGTTCTGTGAGGGCACCCTCCCGATTCCGGGCGCTGGTCGGGATAGCGCTCGCACATTTGCGCCACGAGCGGGTGCGGACGGTGATCACTATCTGCGGCGTGGCGATGGCCGTTCTCGCGGCCGTCTTGCTCGCGAGCGTGGGACTCGGCGTGATCGACACCGGCCAGCAGAAATTCGCCCAATCGCAGCAGGACCTGTGGGTGAGCGGCGGCCCGATCGACCTCCAGCCCGGGACCGTCGGCGGGTTCCGGAACTCGGTGGTCGACTCCCACCGGATCTCCAGCGAGATAAGCCGGCGGGACGACGTCGTCACCGCGGCGCCGATGATATTCCAGTCCGTATACGCGGGTCGCAACGCGTCCGAGTTCGAGACGATCGTCGGCGTCGGTGCACCCGACAGCGGGGAACTCATCTCCCTGTCTGCCGGGCGGATGTTCAGCAGTCAGGACGTCCACTACGCGAACGGGAGCTACGACGGGCCGATGACGCGGGAGGCGATCATCGACAGCCGAACCGCCGAGCTGTTAGACGTCGGGGTGAACGACACGATCCACCTCGGGGGGACGCTCGCGACGGCCCGCCAGCAGGAGTTCACGGTCGTCGGAATCTCGCCGACGTACTCCCGGTTCGTAGGCGCGCCGACGGTCGTCCTGCAGCCGAGCGAACTCCAGGAGATCACCGGCACGACCGCGAGCGACCGGGCGTCGTTCGTCCTGATCCGCGCGACTGAGGGAGCGGGCGTCAAACAGCTCGAATCGAATCTTTCGGAGGCCTATCCCGGGTACACGATCCGGACGAATCAGGAACAGCTGCGGGCGACGCTGGAGCGGCAGGCGGTCGTCCTCGCGAGCGGCGGAAGCCTGCTGGTGCTCGCGGTGATCGCGGGCGTCCTCCTCGTGATGAACATCCAGCTGTCGTTCGTGTTCCGCCTCCGAGAGTCGTTCGCCGCGATCACCGCGCTCGGGTTCTCGCGGCGGTCGCTCACGACGGTCGTGTTCCTCTACACGCTGTGCGTGGGTGTCCTGGGCGGCCTGCTCGGCAGCGGACTCGCCGTCGTCAGCGTCCGACTCGTCAACGCGGTCACCGAGGCGCTGACCGGCTTCGAGGACGTCGCGTCGCTGTCGCCGCGGCTCGTCGGCGGCGGCCTGCTCCTCGCGGTCGTCGTCAGCAGCATCGGCGGGATCGCGGCCAGCCTCTATCTCGCCAGACACAATCCGCTCGATAGTCTGCGGTGAGCCGCGAGCGCGTTCCCCGCCGACGTGACGACGGTCGCCGTACAGGGGATCACCGGACGCAGACGTAACACGGCGAACAGCCGCGTATGTCGCCACAACCGGGTCCTACGGGCCTTCAGCGAGTTCCGCGGCCCGTCCCGAACACCCCCCTTTCGCGTTCGTTTCGCAGACCTGTAGGACATCCATACTTATCCAAGAGGCAACCACACGTCACACCATGCGCCTCCAGTCGACAGCGGTCGTCGCGTTGATCGCGGTAACGGTCCTCGCCGCCGCCCCGTCGTCGCTCGCTGCCGCGGACGGCTATCAGATGAGTTCGAGCGACGCCGACTCGATGCCGGAGCGAACGGTCGAGTTTCAGGACGGCACGTTCACTATCGACTCGCTGATCACCGCCGACCCCGGTGACGAGATCAGCGTCGACGTCTCGGCGCCCGACGAGGTGTACCGCGTCTACGTCTACAACTCGGAGGAACAGATCGTCGATTCGAAGCGGGGCAACGGGAGTCAGAGCTTCTCGTTCGACCTCAGCGGGTACGACCCCGGCTCGTATCCGGTCACCGTGTATCACGACGGTGACTACGAGGTAGTCCAGCCGCTCGTCGTCGAGGGATACGACGTGAGCCTCGACGCCCCGTCGACCGTCGAGCGGGGCGAGTCAGCGACCGTCGAGATCGAGGTCGAGCAGACCGCCGCGAGTTCGTCGCCGGCCCACGTGCGTGCGGTGATCGCGAACGACGAGGAGCACCTGATGATCAACGCGTCCGAATCTGACGGTAGCTACGTCGCCACGTTCGACGGCGACGAGCTGTCCGCCGGCTCCTACACCGTCTACGGGGCCGCACAGGACGCTAACACGGCCATGGGCCGCAACGAAGTGCTGGGCGTGAGCGAGCGGTCGTCGCTGTCCGTCGAGGACGCCTCGACGCCGACCGCGACGCCAACGCCCGACAGCGGCGGTGACGGTGGCGACAGCGGCGACGGCGACGGCGGAGATGACAATGACGGTGCCGACGGCGGGGATGGCAATGACGGTGCCGACGGCGACGGCGAAGCCGACACGCCGACGCCCACCGCGACTGCCACCCCGGAGCCCGAATCGACGGACGCCACCCCGACGGCCACGGCGACCGCGACGGATACTCCCAGCGACGACACGCCGACCGACACGCCGGCCGACGGCACGGCTACCGACACCCCGAGCGACGCCACGACGACGGCCCAGCCCACCGAACGCACCGGTACGGACGAGATGACGAGCACGCAGATGCAGACGGCCACGCCGACGGTCGAGCAGACGGACGATTCGATCGACCCGGTGACGGCGGAGACGCAGGCAGGCACTGCGGAAGAAGCGCAGACGGGGACCGCCGACTCCGGACCCGGCTTCACGCTCGTCGGTGCCGGACTGGCCGTCCTCGTGGGCGCGGTCTTGCTGATCAGGCGAGAGTGAACCGATCCGGCGCATCGGGCTACTCCTGTCGAGGGAGGCTCGCGGATCGCCGTTTTGCGGACTCTTCGCGTCGATGGTTCCCGAGACGGCACGCTTGCGTCGATAGAAGGCCTGAGAAGCGAGTAGACGGACTGCTCTCAGGTGACGACGACGCGGCTGTGCGCGCCTCTCTCGGGGCGACCGGGAATCGACGCGGCTGCGGTCACCATCGACGTCGGGACGGCGTGCCCCATCACACGTATATTTATGAACACGACCGCGGAACAGGAACGTAATTCGGTTACATGAATTCGATATCCGAACAGGTCGGGGCGACCATCAACTCGGGCGACAGCCTGCTCGTCATGTGTCCGTCGTTCATGGGCGACGAGTCGCGCGTGTGCCTGGAGTTGCTGACGCCGGCACCGCCGGCGGAAGTGTACGCCCTCTCGGTCCTGTTCACGCAGTCCCCCGGCGACCACCTCGACGCCTGGCAGCGTAGCGTCGGCTCGCTGCCGGCGCGGAGTCGCATCGTCAGCGTCGACGCCGACGCGCGGTCGAGTACGACGGAACACGACGCAGACGACCCGACCGTCGAGCGCGTCACGTCGCCACAGAACCTGACGCGACTGGGCGTCAGGATCACCGACTGCCTCGACGAGTGGGACGAGACGGCGCCCGACCGGCAAGTGTCGGTCTGTTTTCAGTCGGTCTCCACCCTGTTGCAGTACGTCGAACCGGATCAGGTGTTCAAGTTCCTCGACGTGCTCACCGAGCGCTGTCGCGCGAGCGGGGCCGTCTCCCACCACCACCTCGACCCGCAGGCCCACGACGACCAGACGATCGAGCGCCTCGTCGGGCTCTTCGACGGGGTGCTCGAGTACGCGGACGGCGAGTGGTCGTATCGGCAGCCCGGCGGCGGGTGAGACGCTCCAGGCGAAACAGGAAGCGCTCGCGGGGGGCGACCGCGAGAAGCAGATTTATTGTCACCAGCCGAACTACCCCACGTCGTGGACGAATCCCCGACCGCGATCGACGAGGACCTCAGTCCCCTGACCCGAGCAGTGCTACGACTGCGCTGGGGGCTCGGGAACCTCCCCGCGGACCTCGCCGCGGTCGTGGCCGTCGTGCTCGTGACGAACGTCGCCGCGCTCGCGCCCGTGATCCGCGAGACGCCGCTCCGAGTCGGCGTCGGGCTCGCGTTCGTGCTCTTCGTTCCCGGGTACGCGTTCGTCGCCGCGCTCTTCCCGGAGCGGAGCGTCTCGCCGCTGCTGGTCGAGGACGACGACGCAGAGGAGGCGGTCGCGGGCGCCGACCGCGGCATCGACGGGCTCGAACGCGTCGCGCTCTCGTTCGGCCTGAGCATCGCGATCACGCCGCTGATCGGCCTCGTGCTCAACTTCACGCCGTGGGGCATCCGGCTGGTCCCCATCCTCGCGAGCCTGAGCGGGTTCAGCCTCCTCGCGGTCGCCGTCGCCGCCTATCGCCGGTGGGAACTCCCGGCGGAAGAGCGCTTCCGGGTGCCCTACCGCGAGTGGGCCGCCGCCGGCCGCGCGGAGCTGTTCGCGCCCGCGACCCGCACCGACGCCGTCTTGAACGTCGTGCTGGTCGCGAGTGTCCTCCTCGCCACCTCCAGCGTGGGGTACGCCGTGCTGGTCCCTCAGGACGGCGAGCGGTTCAGCGAGTTCTACCTGCTGACGGAGACCGACGACGGCGATATGGTCGCCGACAACTATCCCACCGAGTTCACGGTGGGCGAGGGGCGTCCGCTCGTCGTCGGCATCGGCAACGAGGAGCACGAGCGGACCGACTACACCGTCGTCTCGCAGCTCCAGCGTGTCGAAGTGTCGAACAACTCCACGACGGTGGTACGGGCCGAGCGACTCGCGACGTTCGGACAGACGCTCGGCCACAACCAGACGTGGCACACCCAGCGGACTGTGACGCCGACCTTCGAAGGGACGAACCTGCGGCTGTTGTTCCTGCTGTACCGAGGATCGCCGCCGGACGACCCCTCTATCGACAACGCCTACCGCGAGACGCACCTCTGGATCAACGCCACCGCCTGACGGAACCGGTAGACGCGAGATGGTGAGCGTCGTCTGTGGTCCCGAGCGTTCTCCCGCATCGAGTGTAGCGCGCGGCCGTTACTGACCCCGACGTGCCATCGTCTCGAAACGCCGGTGGACGGGACACCGTAACGAAACAGTCGCCGAACGTAACGCCGACTGTTACGTTCGACTCGTAGATCCCGTTCGCGAACTACATCGTCCGAGCCCGTTCTGAGATACCACAGGTTAGCACAGCCGACGGTCAGTCGTCCGTCGCGGACGACCACCGAAGGTCGACGGCCGTGATCAGCCGCTCCGCGTCGGGAGCGGTCGAATTCGGGCCGAACTCGACCGCCTCGTAGGCCTCGACGAGGTCGCGGACGGCGTCGAGGCGCTCGCCGTTCATCCCGTCGGCGCGACAGCGCTCGAAGAACTCCCAGTGGGTGTCCGAGTCGGCGGCGCCGACGGCGGGCGCGACGTGGCCGCGGAGGTGCTGGTAGGCGAAACGGACCGCCGCTGCCCGCTCGCCCGTCGCGAGAAGCGACTCCGCCGGAGCGAAATCGAGTCCCTCGTCCGCAGGCGCGTCCTCCCCCTCGCTCGCGGTCGCGGCCGCTTCGGCTTCCGGATCCGTGGCGACGGCTTCGTCGCCGTCGTCCGGTTCTGGATGGTCGGCGGTGTCAGTAGCCGCCGGATCGCCGCCGTCCCTACCCGCGTAGCGCCGCCGGAGCGCGAGCAGGACCGCGAGGAGCACGACGAGCGCCGTCAGCCCGGCGATCGCCGCGGGCGGGACCTGCTCGAACGGGAGGCGGTTCGAAACGATCGACCCGAGCGACTCTGACCTCCCCGAGGCCCCGGACTGATTGCGGTACTCGACGGTCGTCGTCGCGTTCGTCCCTTCGAGGTTCGTGCCGTTCCCGCCGAAGTCCGCTCGAACCGAAACGGTCGCCTCGTCCGGGACTGCCAGCTGGCCGCCGTCGACGGCGAGGTCGTACGAGCCGTTCGATCCCGTTCGAACCGTCTCCGCCACGGCGTCGCCGACCGATATCTCCACCGGCTGGGCATCGACGGCCAGCCCGTCGGTCGTCGTCAACGTCCCGTTGACGGCGGTGGTGTCGCCCGTCGTCTGCGCGGCGGCGACGGTCAGATCCGTCGCGGTTGACCGGACGGTCACCGGCTGTGAAACGGGCTCGGCGGTGACGGCCGCGTTCGGCCCGCCCGCCGAGAGCGTCAGCGACCGGTCCCCGTCGGGGACGCCGGCCGGGAGTCGCCCGCGAACCGTCGCGGACCCAGCATCGTCGGTGAGTGTGTCACCGAGCTGGGCCTCACCCGCGGCGAGGGTGATCGGGACTCCCTGAACCTCCCGGTCGTCGATCGTGAGTCGCGCGGTCGCATCCACATCGTCGCCGAACGCCGCCTCGTCCGTCGCGCCCTCGACCGATAGCGTCGCCATCACCTGTTCGACGTCGACGGCGACCGTGTCGTTCGACGCGAGGTACTCCGAGGTGTTCTCGGGGTCGTACTCGACGACGAGCGTCGACTGGCCGGTCCGGATCGTTCGCGGCCGGTACACGACCTGGAAGCGGCCCTCCGCGTCGGTCTCCGCGGTGTAGGTCCTGTTCGCGATCCGGAGGGGGATCTCGCGGTCGGCGACGGGGTCGCCTTCTTCGGTGGTGAGTCGCCCGGTGGCGCGCAGCGGGTCGGTGTAGGAGATGGTCGCCGAGTCGGGGGAGACGGCGAGTTCGGTCCCGGTGAACAGCCGCTCGTCGACGCGCTGCTGGCGCTCGGTGACGTTCTCGGTGACGTTCTCGATGCTCCTGGTCGCCGGCGTCAGGTCGGTCCCGGTCCGGTTCTCGAGGGTTTCGTACTGCCCGACGACCGTCCGGTTGAGCCGTTGCACGTCGGAAGAGAGCTGCTGGAGCTGGCGGGCGTGCTCGCGGGCCTCCGTCTCGTCGCCCTCCGCGACGGCCTGCTGGTAGTCGTCGTAGGTCTCCTCGTAGCTCTGGACGCGCTCGGTGAGGTTGCGCTGGCTCCGCTGGGCCCGCCGGAAGGGCTCGTCGCTGCCGTCGTCGCTCTCACTGTCCGTCTCGCCGATCACGTCGACGAACTGCGCGAGACGGGAGTCGTACTCGTCGCCGACGACCGAGCGCGCCCGCTCGTACTGCCCCTGGTCGAGTTCGATGGCGCCGGTCGACAGCCGCTCGAGCATCCGGTTCGAGAGCCACTCGCGGACGCCGAGCAGGTCGCCCTCCGCGGAGACGTTCGCGGGGTTGTCGTGCTGGCGCGTCGAGTTGTTCTCCTGCGCGGCGAGCGACGCGGCCGCCGCATCCACGCCGAGACCGCCGGACTCGCTGGACGCCGACGGGTCGCTCGGCTGTGGGACGGTGGCGACCGTTCCGGAGACGGGGAGCCCGCCGGCGACGACGAGGAGAACGAGGCCGAGGGCGGCCAGCGCTCGGTGTCGACCGACCATAATCCGATCTGAACGGTGTCAAGAGACGGCTAAAACAGTTCCGCTTACCGTGCAGGGGACGGCGAAATCGTAACACGTACAGGGTGTTCGTCGGGCTTCGCGCCGATTACGTCCCGACGGTCGGCGGTGTTCGAGCGGGTTACGTCGCACCGGTATCCTCAACTACGCGGGCGCCGAGCACCGAACCGATGCGAGCCACGAGGCGGTTCTGGGTACTCGCGGCACTCGCAGTCGCGGCCGGCGCGTGGACGGTCAGTATCGGGCGCCCGGCCCTGCTCGTCGGCGTCTGCGGCGTCTGCGCGTGGCTGCTCGCCCAGCAGTACCGCTTTCTCGCCGCGCTCCGGGAGACGTCGGCGTCGCTGGAGGTGTCACAGCGCTGTTCGGCGGCGCGGACGGTGACCGACGCGACGACGTACCTCACTGTCACCGCGCAGGCAGATTCGACGGGGTCGCTCGTCCTCACCGTCGACGCGGAACCGCCCGTCGCGGCCGACGGGAGCGTCGCGCCGCTACGGCTGGAACCGGGCGGGACGGAAGCGCGAGGCACGTACGAGTTCAGGTGGCCCGTCGCCGGGACGTTCAGTTTCGGGCCGCCGGCGGTGACGGCCCGCGACCGACTCGGGCTGTTCGAACAGCGGCTCCGCCCGGCCACCGAGCGGCCGACCGTGACCGTCGAGGCGCGGCGCCCACAGACCGTCCACGTCGGCGAGGGCGGCGACCCCATCACCGCGGGGTTCGGCGACCACGAGAGCGGGCAGGCCGGGCGCGGCCTGGAGCCGGCGGAGGTCAGGAAGTACGTCGCCGGCGACGCCGTCCGACGGATCGACTGGAAGGCGACAGCCCGGCTCAACGAGACCCACGTCCGGGAGTTCACCAGTCAGACCGACCGCGAGACGCACCTCTTCGTCGACCACCGAGCGGGGACGGCCGACGGGTCGCCCGGCGAGTCGAAACTCGACTACGCCCGCCACGTCGCGCTCGCGTTCGTCGACCACGCCGAGGAGTCCTCCGAGCGGATCGGCTGCCAGACCGTCGGTGACGAGGGTCTCACCGGCGTGTTCGAACCGCGTGCCGATATGGACCACTTGCGGCAGATTCGTCGACATCTGAACGCCGTTACGCCGATCGAAGCCGCCGAGTCCGCGGAGACAGGCGTCGGCGACCGGGGCGCAAAGCGTGTCCGCGCGTCGCAGACGCCGACCGCGCCCGAGCGCGTCCGGACGACCAGTCAACGCCTCGCGGGCGAAAACTCGGCCTTCGCGTCTCGGGTCGGCCCATTCTTCGACCGCCCGGACGCGTACGTCAGAGCGATCAGCGACCGGCCGCTGTTCCGCGCCGTCGACGCCGAACCGCCGCGGCTGGCCGGCGTGCAGTGGACAGTGGTCGTCACCGACGACGAGCGCAGAACCGAACTCCGGGAGGCGGTCAAGCGGGCGAGCGACCGCGGCCCGGTGCTCGTGTTCATGACGCCGACGGCGCTGTTCGAACCGGGCGGCCTCGGCGACCTCGACGCGGCCTACGACGCGTACCTCGACTTCGAGGAGTTCCGCCGCGATCTGTCCTCGCTGTCCGGCGTGACCGCGTTCGAGGTGGGGCCCGCCGACCGACTCTCGACCGTCCTGGCGAACGCACCCGACCGACGAACGGTGAGACCGCGATGAGTGGAACGAACACCCGAACTGGCGGCGAGCGAGCGAGTACAGACACGACGGGGAGTGGCTGGACCGACGGTCGCTGGCGCTCCGGAGTCGACGTGCTCGTCCTCGTCGCGGTCGCTGCGGCGTTCTGGCTGGTCGCAGGCGTCCCCGGCGTCGCCGCGGCCGGCGTACTCGCGATCGCGTGGCTCGTTCTGCCGAACGTCGCGGTGTTCGTCGCCGGCGTCGTCGCGACAGCCGCGCTCGTCCCCGAAGGGGCACCCCTGTCGTCGACGGTCTTGCCCCTGTCCGCGCTCGGCGTGCTCCTGTTGACGACGACGATCACCGGCGACCGACTGCGTGACCCGCTGGCAGTGATCGTCGCGCTCGTGATCGTCGGCGCAGTCGCAGCTGCGGCGTACAGCCTCACGAACATCCGCTGGGTGGCGGTGGTCGCGGTGCTGGTCGCGAGCGCCGTCGGGTTCGTATCCCTGGATTTAATCGCCCTCTCCGAGTTCGGTGAGAACAGATGAGCGGTGACGACGTGCGCGGCGACGGCGCCGAGCCCCCGACCGAAACCGCGAGCGACCGCGTTCGCGGTGACGGGTCGCAACCGACGGCCGACGGGGCCCCGACGGATCCCGACGATACCGATGGAGCGGTGACGGCCGCCGACGATCCGGACGGTTCGACGGCGCCGTCCGGATCGGACGAGTTGACCGAGCGCTCCCGGGACGAACTGGTGGTCGAACTGGAGCGGGTGCGGGAGCGGAACCGACGACTACAGGCCACGTACGAGCGGGCGCGGACGGCCCAGTACCGCCGTACTGCGGTCGGGCTGGCCGCGCTCGGCTTCGTCGGCGTGACTTGGGCGGCGCTGTTACCGAGTCTCCGGGACGTCCTCCTGGTGCTCGGATCGATCGGCCTGTTCGGCGGGCTGCTCACGTTCTACCTGACGCCCGAGCGGTTCGTCGCCGCCGACGTGGGTCGCGGCGTCTTCGAGACGATGGCCGACGACCGCGCGGCGCTGGTCGCCGAACTCGGGCTCACCGAGCAGCGCGTCTACGCGCCGGTCGGCGACGCGGGCGAACGGGTGCGGCTGTTCGTCCCGCAGTACGAGGACTACGAGTTGCCCGACAGAGACGCGCTGACGGACTCCCTGGTCGTGCCCCGCGACGAAGCGGGTCGCGGGGCGACGTTCGCGCCGACGGGTCGCTCGCTCTACGAGTTGTTCGCGGAGGCGCTTCCCGGCCAACCGCCCGAGCGGCCCGGCCCGCTGGCCGAGCAGGTGGGCGATGCCCTCGTCGAGCAGTTCGAACTACTCGACCGGACGCGCGTCGACGCGAGCGAGACGGGTCGGCTCACCGTCGGCCTGGGCGAGACGGTCTACGGCCCCGCCGACCGCTTCGACAACCCCGCCGTCTCGCTGTACGCCGTCGCGCTCGCGCGTGCATTGGGGGAGGCAGTGACCCTCGAGGTCGACACCGTCGAAGACGGCCGCGATGCGTACTTGCTCACCGTCCGGTGGGGCGACGACGCACAGTCGGCCGGCACATGAGCACCGCTGAACCCAGTTTCGTGGATCTGCGACGGCATCCGAATCTTTCAAACAGGTATGGCTTTATCAGGGCGGCGCGAGCAGTTCTCAGTGCTGCCTGCATGATACAAGCCATCGTGGAATGTGAGGACTGTGGGGCGAACACGATTACCGACCAGTACAAGGGTGACCGGGTGTTGAACTGCGCTGACTGCGGGAAGATCCTCGTTCGCGATATCGGCAACTCGAACTGAGGACGGGTCGGATTTTGCGGGAAGAAGTCTGAGACTCGACTCGGAGTCGGGAGCGGCGTCTCAATCCTGTTCGACGGGTTCAGCTTCGGGGGTCGACTGCTCGCCGCCGGGCGGGACGACGGAATCGAGCACGTCCTCGACGACCGCCGCGCGGTCGGCCTCGCCGAGTTCCGCCTCAGTACTGAGGATGAGTCGGTGGACGAGGATGGGTTCGGCCATCGCCTTCACGTCGTCAGGGATGACGTAGTCGCGACCGGCGATGGCCGCGCGGGCCTTCGCGGTGTTGAGGAACGCGAGCGTCGCACGCGGCGAGGCGCCGTGGGAGACGTCCGGGTGGTCGCGCGTCGCGCCGACGACGTCGACGATGTACTCCTCGACGCTCTCGTCGACGTGGACGTCGGCGACGATCTCGCGGGCTCGCTGGATGTCCCCGCGACCGACGACCTGCTCGACGTCGTCCGGCGTCAGCGTCGGGTCGTCGTGGAACCGTTCGACGAGCGAGAGCTCGTCCTCACGGGACGGGAGATCGACCATCACCTTTAGTTGGAAACGGTCGCGCTGGGCCTCCGGGAGTTCGAACACACCCTCCATTTCGATGGGGTTCTGCGTCGCAACGACCATGAACATATCCGGGAGCGGATAAGTGTCGCCCTCGATGGTCACCTGGTTCTCCTCCATGGCTTCGAGGAGGGCCGACTGCGTCTTCGGTGTCGCTCGGTTGATCTCGTCGGCGACGACGACGTTCGCGAACACGGGCCCGCGCTGGGCCTCGAAGTGGCCCGTCTGCTCGCGGTACACCTTCGTCCCCGTGATATCCGCCGGGAGCGTGTCGGGCGTCATCTGGATGCGGTTGTAGTCCAAACCGGTCGCCGTCGCGAAGACGTTGGCCAGCGAGGTCTTCGCGACCCCCGGGACGCCCTCGAGGAGGACGTGGCCGCGAGTCAGCGCCGCGATCGTCAGCAACTCGATCTGCGCTTCCATGCCGACGAGGAGCGTCCCGATCTCGGCTTCGACGTCGGCGTACAGCTCCGACGGGTCAGTCATCGGTTCCTCCTTCCGCTGTCTCGTTGATAACGCTGTCCGTCACTCGCCCCACGCGCTCGGGGTCCCAGTCGGGATGGCGCTCGTGGATCCACCGTTCGACCGACGATCGGTCGGCGGCCGCGAACGGGTCGCCGAGCGCGTCTGCATCGAGCGGGGAGTCAACGGATCCAGGGGTGAGTCGCCGCCGTATCGCACCCGCCAGACTCGTTACATTGGTCAGGTACGCGACGAGGACGACCAGTGAGAGGCCGACGCCGGCCTGCAAGAGCGACGAGTCTTGGAGGGCGAACTGCGCTCGGACGAGCGGAGGCAGAGTTTCGAGGTGAGAGACGTCGACGAGCCGTGTGTCGTGGGCGGCAAGCAGGTTGCGAGCGAACTGCCGGTTGCCCTCTCGTTCGAGCATCGCGTTGATGAACAGGCTCGGGTCACCGACGGCGACGACTTCCCCGGCGCCGAGTTGTTCGACCGTGGCAACCGGATACTGACGCATCGTTTCGCTCTCGTCGAGCTGGCCATTCAGGTTCGCGTCGACGTAGCTGTAGTTGGTCGTGGTCGCGAGGACTGTCGCATTCCCGGGTTCAATGGGCGTCCCGCGGTTGAGGGTGAGCTGGTCGACGCCCTCGGTGTAGGGGTGGTTGGTGAGGTTGTCGGCGAGCGGCAGGGTGGGAGCGGTGTCGTAGTTGTGTTCGTCGCGGAGGAGTCGGCCGTCGAAGCGCGCCTGTGCGCCGACGTCGGCGAGGAGTGCGTTCGATTCCTTGCCGAAGTCCTCCGCGACGACGAGCGTACCGCCCTCGCGGATGAACGACTCGACGCGTCGGGCGTCTGTCTGGCCGTAGCTCTCGTCCGGCGAAAGGACGACGCTGACCGTTTCGTTGGGGTCGTGGTCGGCGTAGGCGGTGGTGTTCTGTGCAAGAATCGCCTCGCTATCCTGGTCATCCGCGAGGTCCCGAAGGTCGCTCGCGCCGTCCCACGCGGAGTTGTAGGCGCCGAAGGCCGTCGTCGAGGTGAGCCCGCCGTAGAGGAGGACGACGGCGAGGACGAGCGCGAGCGAAACGGCGAGTGCACGTGGATACGAAACGTTACGCCACAGCAGAGCCATCTATATCACCACCGGTGGGAGGATGGTGAGGATTCTGCGGATGACGATGTAGCCAAATACGAGCAAGCCGAGTGCGACGATCCAGCGGAGGCGTCGGCGCCAGCGCGGCGTGACTGCGACCGGCGTGGCGAGTTCGATGGTGACGAGGAAGCCGATCAGGGAGACCACGAAAAACAGTTCGAGCGTGAGAGCATTGAGGAGAACGAGCAACAGCGCTGTTGCGAGCATCCAGGCGAGATTTCGGTGGACGAAGCGCTGGCGGCGATGAAGACTCATATCTCGGGCGAATCGATCGGGTAGTTTCGACTGACGGCAGGGCTTCGTAAATAAGAACCGGAGGGTCGGTTACAGTTATCGCGACGAAGAAGGTCATTCGAGAGACTCACCACGACTGGAGAATCAACCTCGACCCAATCACAAGATTTGCGTCTAATATCTCGTATGTGCCGGTGAACATCAACCGTTCCTGAGAAAATCATTACCGGTCAGTACGCACATAGGACTGCTTAGGGGTTTAAATCGATATGGGTGAAAGTTGCAATAATAATCACACAAAAATACGGAGATGACCGTCAGATGGGAGGGACCACTATTTGTTGTAAACCAAGGTAAGATTGACCAGCCAGCTGCAATTAAAACCCAAGACTACTGCGCTGAATTTTATCTTACGATAGAGATCTTGAAGGTTCAGCATTGGTATAAAGTGAGGTTAGTTGATTGGTAAATATTGTTTTTCTTGTCTGTTTCATATGCCGATACCCCATCTCGGACCACGAATAATGCCCCCTGTCGACAGTTATTCGTCCAGGATATGTCAGTAAACGTCGCACCAGCATAGTCTCGCCAGACGTCACGTTCGAATCCTATTATCTCATCTGCGTAATCAGCGCCCCAGTCTGCTCCTGATCGAAGTTCGGTGGAGAAATGGCTCTCCGCTATGGGATCGTCCATATCACCATATAATGCGTGTGGCGCGACACCCATCAGCTGAACAGCCGAAAATGACAGTATCAGCGCTACAATGACCCCAGATCGGACTGAGGAGAGCGAATTCAGCCGCTCCACTCGGTAAATCACGGATAGTGCGATCACGAATAAGAGAGGCACAGAGAACAATAGAAGCCTATTTGCATGCAACCCTGTCAGTGAGCCAGTTGTCGACTGATAGAGGAAAGTAACCATTAGAAGTCCATTGAAACCCACCAAGCCAACCTCCCACCAGCGACTATTATAGTTCGGCAATACAACAACTGCATTCATGATCGAAAGGACCGCAAGAAGGGCGAGCTGGCCATATATCGCGACGGTCTGTATTAGGGTGTAACCTGGTAGGGCCGTTGCAGATGAGCCGACCTGATCACTGGTAAATAGCGACAGCGAATATCCGATAAAAGCATTCTCGTCTGCGTAAATAAAGGTACATATGAAGATTATTCCAATTAATAGCGCCAACTGAATAAGATCACTGACACGAGTATCATTAAGATCGCGCTCCCCAACGATTCTTCGTAACGGTGTTTTGGTTGCTTGAAGACTGAAAGCCAGACAGCACAGCAGCACCAAAGCAATCGCAGCAGTAACCTTGTGAGCTATTGCGAGTGAGAAGGCAACTAACAATCCAGTCGCCGTCAGTCGTTTTGATGAAGGGTATCGTAGCGATAAGAATAGAACAAGGAACAATAATGGGACTGAAATGATTTGTAGTACAAGTTTGGACTGAAAAAGCAACATTGGGCGGGACATCGCGATCGCAAATCCAGCAAGGAGGGCAACAATCACTCGCTCTCTCGTCCGAAATAGCAAGATAAGGAAAACTAACATGAAGACAGTCATCAAGGGGAGATATTTCCCCACCGTTCCGATTTTGATGTCCGAGATAGATGAGAGAACGGTTATCAATCCATAGAGAAGTGGGCGAGTGTTGTACTCATAGATAAGGGTGTCAATCCCTATTCCTGATTTGAATTCCTGTGCAGCACTAAGTATATAGTAGGGATCATAGCCATACAGCCCTGGTTTCCCCGGTCCAATCACCAAGAAAACCGGAAGGGCGGCTGTGAGGATGAGGATGGGAAAACCAACTTCCATCGGGGGTCCGTATAATGTGGTCAGCGTTCCTATCCCAACCAGACCCAGTAAAATGATGTAAATCGTTGGGGTAGGGAGATCCTCTGACGGAATTCGACCAATAGCAACTGTGAGTGAGACACAAAAGAGCGTGAGCGTGATGGCAATTTTCCAGATGCGACGCAAGATAGACAGAATTCTAACCCCGTCTAAAAATAACTTTCTAAACCAACACTTCTCTGCTTGACGGGGTGGTACAGATATTGCCTTTGCTGGCCAGTCACGGAAGTCTCAACGGATCAGGATCATATCGCCAGAAGTCCACTGACGCGGATTCCACAACGCCATCCCTCCGCCTGGCGCGGTTGAGATTTGTATACTTTGTCGTTGCCGAAGTGTTGAACCACCCCTGACCGAGAATGTGGGTATGAGGCTGTCTTCACGGCCCCCATCGTCTATGACCAGTGGGCGTTGACGTAGGGAGTGACTGCACTTGATAGTCCGTAGTCGCGCTCAAAGTTCATCTCAGAACGCGAAGAGGTATGAGTACTGTCTATACCGACCGAGTATTTCAGTTGATACGTATGCGAAACAGTCGCCGCCTCTGGGGTTTCGAATGAAGTGATCGTAGTGGTGTGTTCTCTCCGAACTACTGGTAGCCAAGTGCTTCCAGTTGGTCCTGGACCATCTCGCTTGTATCTGCAATTTCCTCGCTTCCGACCCAATCGTCTGGCAGTTGATCTAAAAGCGCGTCGACAGTCTCATCAGAGAAGTTCTCAAAGGATTCTCCATCAGACGTAATTGCCGCAGTCAATGTGACGTCATCTGCTTCTGAGCGAATGAGTTTTTGTCTGCCCCGATACACGGCTTTCCGTTCAACACCATATCGTGTTGATTCACAGATAACAGCTCGGTTCTCCGGGATCGGGTCCTCCCAGTCATGCCCAGGTACATCAGAATCGGCGACTGCAAAATTTACGAGAGTTGGCCCAATGTCCCGGAGTGAAGCCCATCCCCCCGTCGGAGTAGGTACCTGTTCAGACACTCCAATTGGTACTCTCGCTAATTTGTCGAAGGGTGTTCCACCGTGGCCAAAACAGTAATTAGGCCGTGAATCAGTGATCTGTTGGTCAAGATGCTGATGTTCCCAATGGCTTTCACCGTGGTCGCCAGCGAGAACAATTGCTGTATCGTCTTGAATTTTCGAGATGAGGGGGCTTAGCTGATCGGTGACGTATCCAGAAGCTGCGCGATAGAGACGTAGTTTGTTGTCTCGGTAATATTGACAGTCTTCATCAGCTGGATCGAAATCGGTCTTGAAAGCCCGGATCTCCGAAAGTTCGCGCAGGGAAGTGTCGACGTTATATGATTCTATATACTCTCTTGGCGGCTCAACCGGTGCATGTAGATCGCCTAAATGAAGGTATCCAAAAGTAGAGTCTCGCGACTCTCGCCAAGAGCGATAACCGTTTAGAACAGTTTCGGCAGGTGCATCCTCGTAGAGTTTATGTGTTTGGAAAGCCCCCTGAAGTGCTAAGAAGGGCGTCATGAAGGCAAACCCACCGTAAGTATCATACCCCGCAGCATCCAGATCTTGAGGAAGATGGAAATGAGAATCCGTCTGCTTGGGCATCGCATATTCCTCGTCAGATGATGAAGTATGTGCTACTGAACCGTGATCACTTGGCCTCTGACCAGTAGCAATGCTGGTTACAGAGGGGAATGTCCACGTCCCGGCGGCCACACCGGTACAAAAATCCAGATTAACATCCAGTTGCTGTTCTGGTCGAAGGGCGTCGATGATAATAAGGAGAATGTGGTCAGGTGCTGTTTCCTTCTGGTACAATGATTGATCGGGAGATACGTATTCCAGATCCGACTCAACCATTTTATATCGGAAATAAAGGGATGTGAGATAGTTTCTTGCAGAATCTGGTAAAATGTTCTTGATTTGGGTCAGTTGGATGTCCATAGATACCTGAATATAATGCTAACAGCACTTCAAGGTATCTGAGTGGTAGCGCCCTCGCCCCCAGCTGCTTAAAGGTCACTTCGAACCGTACAGTGACCTATCGGCAACGATGTAGTACTCGTCAGGCGGAGATACACTGGTGTTGAGGATTGACTCCCGTATCCTCTCCGCCAGAATCCGCTTCAATCGGGGCCAAAGACCGTTTCTCTGGCCCGTATCGGACGGTGCGGCTGACAGAGAGGTTGTTATTCCATCCCTTGGTTGTTTTCGAGTCAGAGTTACTTGATGGCCTTGGTCAAGTCGTGGACGCTTCCATCGTTAGCGATTGAATCCATCAGAAACAGAGACTGCATAATCGGAGCAATTGTAGAACTCAAGGTCGCCCACCCAGATCTCTTTCGCCGCCAACAACTCGATTGCGTGCCGAACAATATCGTGAATGGGTCCTTCCCTAGATACCGAGCAATGGTTAACCGAGCGGAGATGGATCAGTCGCCAGCCCAATCGTCCTTTTGCTCGACGTCACCCTGGTCGGTCTAGTTCTTTCGCCTGCCCGTCGATCTCGGACAATGCGTCGATATAGATATGGAGATTCTCATTGCCAGTGGATCCGTCGGCAAGGTTGTTAGTGTTGCGGAAGATGTTGTAATCTGACCCCCAGTCTGTGGGACGTAAGCGTCACCGAGGAGCTCTATGACCGTGTTGTCGGGGAGATTGATGGTTGACGTACCGTACCACTCGTTGTTCGCATCGGAACCGTCGCCACGGACGACGGCTTTGCACGGATCGGTCCCGAAGTCGTCGATAGCGTTCTGGATCTTCGTCCATCCGTCACTGCCGTCGTAGGTGGACGCCTCGACTTCCGTGCCAACACTTTGGGCGTCTGTACTGGCCACCGACCGTGTGATATAGCTTACCCAATTGAATTCAATCGGGACTGAACGGAAGTGGCTCTCCTGCTGAGGAACCAGCGAAAACGGGGGATTATGTTAAATCCCATCGGTTCGCAGTGGGTTACTTACCCCGCTGTCCCGAATGGCAGCGACGCAACACCGTCAGTCGTCTGCGCTCACCGGTCGAGCGTTCATATCCGCCTGCGAGTCTCAGAGATTTGCGTACGTGCGTCGGTATCGAGTAGCGCCGTGTGCGTCCCGGTCTCGATGGTTTCTCCGTCCTCCATCACGGCGATCTCGTCGGCGTCCTGAATCGTCGACAGGCGGTGGGCAATAATGAAGGTGCGCTTCTGAGCTAGACATTCTATTGCTAGTCCGTCGGGGGCTATCCGGGGATAAGTCCGTGTATGACGGGGTGAGGCTCCGGTAATGCAATACAAAGTCAGCAGTGAGGATCAGTATCCACTTACAATCGCACAGACGCACTTACAGTATAATAGCCGCCATCAATTACGGTTCAAGGGCCTCCATAGTATCCCGACTCCGGTGCATATGGAGCGGATGTGACGCGCCGAGAGTGGACGCTCTTTCTGTGCTTCAGGTCACGGCCGATCACTGATATGAATAGGTAGTTACGCTCAACCACGATGTTGCTCCATGTTTCGGTTTCAGTAAGTTGCTCAGTGGTCTTCCGTGGTGAACGATGAGTAGCAGGTATTCGAGGTGGCTCGCGCCCACTAGTGTTAGAGAGTGATCACCGACAACTCAGCTACTTCAGTGGTTACCCCCCGATCAGATTACAACTCGGTAGTACTTCGGCAGATAGCCCGATTTACTCATTTGATCGCCTGAGTTGCTGCTTTGACCCAGCTAGATAGTGGAGAAGGAAGATGTCCAGTAACTACGAATATTTCTGAAGGGTCAACGGCTTTCACTTTGATCGCGACGCCGGAGTAAACCATTAGACCAAGAGGTGGGACAATGACTAGGGAAATCGGTCGAGGTCCCAACAAGACCGCGGACCCGAATATCACTGGAGCTGAAACAAGGCAGGTAATCCCAACAGGGAACAGTCGAAGATCCGAAAAAGGTGAGTATCCGATCCGGTAAGCAGCATATCCGTGCAGTACCAGCATTGAGCCGTACCCAATACTTGTCGCGATAGCCGCACCAGTCATCCCGTATCTGGGGATCAGGATCACGTTCAAAACCGCATTCACCGTTGCGGCGATTCCGGTCGCGACGATGAGCAAAGTTAGGTCTCCCTTCCCTTGGCCGACAGCGAAGATTGGTCGGGCGATCGCGAATCCGAGAGCGCCAGGAAGCAAGAGTAGGAGAGCAGGGACTGCTGCGACAAAATCGGGGCCGTAGTACAGCGGCAATAGTGGGTCAGCTAGGGCGGCGAGACCCATTATTAGGAGAAGGGTAAATAAGAGGGTGTACCGCGTAATTCGTGACACCAGATTAGAGATACGTGAAGTATCTGACTCGGACCACAACTCTGAGGTTGAATGCAGTAGGACCGTTTGCAGTATGTTAGGGACGAACCAGAGAAACTCTGCAATCGTCAGCGCACCCTTGTAATACCCAGTAGACTGGCTTCCGGCCAGTGGTTTTAGTAGGAGAATGTCAAGATGATACAGTGAAGACATGAGTAGGATGAGCAGTATGCTCAGTGAATTGAATGTGAGTAGTTCCTTGCGAGGGAACGACTCGGGGGGAGAACGAAAAACTGATCCAAGAGAGAAATTATTATAAATATAATAAAAGCCAACTATGATGGCAGCTACTGGCCCTAGAATATGCCCTATCAGTACGCCATTTAATTCGGTTCCGATCCAAACAAGGGAAATAGCAGAGATCCCGAATACCAGCCTCTGGACTGTTTTCAGCGGTTCTGAGATCTGCTCTAGTCCCATTCCCATCAGCCCACTTCGGATTAGACTGAATACTTGACGAGCTACGATGATACCAGATAGCAAGTAGAAATACTTCTCAAAGCGGGGGCCCAACAGACGAGCGGTGATTCCAGTCAGATTTGCTATTGTGAATATTAGGATACCCGTGAATGCAAACAACATGCCCACTCTAGCATAGAGTCCGAATACGTGATCCTCCCAATTTGGGATGTCCCTACTCTCCGCCACAAACTTGCGTAGACCGTCAAAAATCCCCGCATTCACAAGAATCATTGAAATCCCCAATATTGAGAGGAGAAACGCGTAATCCCCGTACTGGGAACTACCGAGTAATCTCACTATCAGAGGGGTGAATATCAGATTTAGCATTAATATGCTAAATTGTGATGAAAAGATAGACAGGAATCCTCTGATTGGATTAGTTTTCATAATGAAGTTGACTAAGACTGATCTATCAAATATTGAGATGGCATGTTCAAGAGGCTATCAGATACACTGGGCTCCAAATATTAAACGATTTATCTCTGAAACGAACGGTTATTCAAACGGGTGTAAGTAAGATTCAACGGTGAGACTCGCCATTTGGTCCCAGGTAAAATGCTTTGCTCTTTGAAAATTGGCTGTACCAGCGTCATTAAGTTCGCAGTCCAATGCGCGTTCTATTGCCTGCACCAGTTCATCTGGGTCATCATTCTTGTAGAAGAATCCTCCATCTTCAGCGATCATGTCCGGAAGGCAACCTAAGCGGGGAGACACGATCGGGAGACCAAATGACATGGCAAGGACAGCACTCCCTGACGTAAGGACTTTATCAAAACCAAGAATCATCGCATCCGCTGCACGGAAGTAGTACTGTACCTCCTCTTCTGGAATGAATCGAAGCTCGGTGTAAATCCGCTCGCAGTTTCTTTGACGGTCAGTTACCGCCTTCTCCAATTCTTCTGTTCTGGCGTTACCTGCAACTAACAGAAGAGCATCTTCATCACAGGTTCTATTGAAATATTCCATCAGCCACGGGACACGCTTGTAATCTCGGATCTGACCGAAATGTAGAAATAGAGTCTTGTCTTGATCAATTCCAAGCTCAGCGCGGGCCCGTTCTTCAGAGATACTGTCAGGATAGAGACCAATGTAGTTGGCATGAGGGACAACATCAATCTTGTCGCCCTCACATCCGAAGGTATCTTTAACCAGCTCCACGGCCGAAGAACAGTGAACGATCAATCGGTCAAAGATATAGCCTGAGTATAGCGATTTGACGAATCTTTCCCACCGAGGATGCCTCCGCTCATGTTCCGCCAAATTATGTACAGTCCAGACCAGTTTGATTCCGATCAGTTTGACAAACAAGGCGCAAACTCCAAAGGTAATTGATTTCAGGAGAGTTGTTATCCAAGAGTCACCAATGAGATACGTAGCCAACCAGTGAACGTGGATTACGTCGGGAATACCGTTCTCCGAGATGCCTCTTGCGAAATTGATGGGATTGCCACCCCCGACCCATACAGTATGGCCTGATTCGCCCAGTGATTCCATCAGCGAACTTTGATACGGATTCTCATTACTTCTGGGCATGAAGAGGATGTTGAGACTTTCAGAGACATTCTCGGCATATGAACTTGGGTCAGTCATCATTGACCTCGAGAATCTCCGCCATATCATCGTAATATCGCTCAGCAGAGAACCGTTCATTTACATCTCTTTTCAGTTGCTCTCCTAGTTTGTTACGTAATGCTTCGTCATCCACCAGTTCGCCAAGTTTGTCAAGGAAGGAATCTTCGACGCTCAGTTCGAAAAGAAGGCCAGTTTCGTCGTCTTGGATCGTTTCCCGGAATCCACCGGAATTAGAGGCCAACACTGCTTTACCGAGCGCTCCTGCTTCGATCGGAACTCGCCCGAATGGTTCTTTTATGCTTGGGACGACAACAATATCACAGGACATATAATACGGCCAGATGTCGTCCTGAAAGCCGATTAATTTGAATTTATCCTGTGGGTCTCTGCGGCTCGCGATGTCCTTTATTTCTGCTTCATATTTATCGTCCCCAAGTCCACTGTTGATGCCAACAAGCATCAGAGCTCCAATTTCCGAGTAGAGAGATGAATCCGTGATAGCGTCAAAAACGAATTTAAAGTTCTTCCAGGGAACACACCGACCAAACATTCCAATAGTAATTCCTTCGTTGTCATATTCAGGGACCGGAGAGATGTTCGATACGTCGGGCAACTCAACGGCATTATAAACAACGTGTGAAGTAGATCGCGATAGCCAGTCAATCTTTCCTTCAGAGAGAGTCGTATCGCACATGAATTGGGAGTTGAATATTATCCTGTCCTGAAGAATGAGTTGTAGGGCAAACGCTTGCTCTGGCGGAGTTTGACCTCTTATGTGGACAACAGTCGTAGTATCGGATAACAACTTCACCGCGCTTAAGTACGGTCCAAGGTGCTCTTGGTTTGAATATATCACACTTGCATTTGTCCTTTGAACAACATTTAAAATCTTCTTGACAGAATCTAAATAGTCCGAAATATTGTAGTATGGCACATTATACTCGACCGCAGACGTGGTTAGGATATTAAAACCACAGTCTGTAATCTTGTCGTACAACGGGCCAGACTTATCTGGCAGCAAAATCAGACAATTACTTCTAGTGGAATGGGGCATCTGGCGTAGCAAACTCAGGAGACTTTTTTCCGTCCCGCCTATCTCTGTGGTTGGATTAGCGATAATTGTCTCTACTTCAGTATTTAGATTATAGTGTGTCGACATTAGTCTATTTCTTTGACCACTAGAAGTGTGGGGATATAATATATGCGATGACGGGTTTTGGAACAAGATATATAACAACAATCGTCCAGCTAAGATCGCGAGATACTTTTGTCGATAACCGTGAACCCCTAGTCAATTTAAACTTCCAGATCTGTATCAGTGATTTAATCGTCACCTCTTACTTTAAATTGTCCAATTCCTGAAGCAGGTAGTAGAGTAGTATATATAGACTGTCCGCTTGAAATCCCTTCATTCAATGGCGGTATTCCGATTAATTTGCCTCTGTGGAAGTCCTACTCTCTTTGTATACGGCTTCAGTCATTGAAGCTACTGAACTCCAACTGAAATTATCTCTTACGTATCCTTGAAGAGAGTAAGAATCAGAAGATAATACGTCTTGAATGCCCTCTAATAGGGCATCAGACCTGGGAGGCACAACAGCACAAGCATCATGGTCAATCCACTCCGCAACCCCACAGACATCCGTACAGACTGCTGGAGTTCCACACGCCATCGCTTCAAGGACGACGTTGCCAAACGACTCGTACTTGTTTTTTGAGGGGAGAACAAACGCGTCGGCGTCGGCGTAGGCCGATAGTTTATCCGACCCATAGAGCGGGCCAGTGAACAGTGAGCGGTCACTAAGACCCTGCCGGGCAGCTCTAGCTTTCCACTTGTCCCGTGCCCCCTCATTTGGGCCGACAAAGGCGAGCCGCACTGACTCATCGGAGATGTCGCTGACTGCATCGATCAAAAGATCGCCCCCCTTGCGAGGGTGAAGACGACTCAAGAACAGTACAAGCGGTTCATCTTCGTCGATATTGTACTCCGTTCTGAACTGGCCCTGTCCAGGTATATTTTGATACTCTGTTTCCGAGATACCGTTTGGGACGTGTCTCACCTTTTTGAAGTCTACGTCTGAAAACATGTCTGGATACTTTGAGGCTTCAGTGTTTGATGAGGCAATTATGTGATCGACCTCTGATAGTATCCGTTTGCCGAGAACAGAATCAAACACCTTCTTGAGATTGGCTAGTTCAAATCGCGGGACTGACCCTCGGGGCTGGTGGACATGCGGGACATCCCTGACTTCCGCCGCCAGATGGGCAAACACGGTTGGCGGCGACCGAAACTCGTGAGTATGCACGACATCAAACTTTCCGACCTCAATCAGCAGTGAGGATAGCATTCGCGGCGGGACCTGAATATTCTTCCAAGCGAGTGAGTTACTAACGTTCCGAAACCGGAACACCTCAACCTCATTTTGTGTCTCAGGATTGTCGTACCCTCCAATCCGTTCATCGGCATCCTTCGCATCGGTTGTGTACACGGTCACGTCATGCCCAGCGTCGGCGAGAGCGCTAGTGAGATTCTCTACCGACCGGGGTGGGCCACCGTACGCGTACGCCGGTGGGAACGTGCCACAGACATGAAGAATCTTCAACTCGTGGTCACCCCCGGAATCGCCTGCGAAGCGACGGAACCAATTTCATCCCAGCGATGCTCCTCATTGATGAGTTCGATTCCTTTTTTCCCCATCTCTTTGCGGCGATTTCTGCTAGATAGCAGATCCTGTAATGCTTTCTCAACCTCATTGGACCCATTGTTTACGGCAATACCAGCGTTCCACTCTTCACTCAGAGAATTGATCTCCTCAACGTCACTCGCCACGTACGACGTACCCACTGCCATCGTTTCCAGAAGCTTCGTCGGACGGGCGTAGTCAAGTTGGTACTCCGTTTTCAACGGTACGAGACTCACGTCTGCTCCTGCAAGAAGCGCAGGAATTTCCTCGCGGTCAGCGTATCCCGCAAATGTCACGCGGTCTTCGATCCCGAGTTCCCTGACCAACTCCTCCAGTTCCGTACGGCGCTCGCCGCCACCGACCAGCAGCAGTTCCGGCTCACCGTCGACTGCGGCGAACCCACGAAGAAACGGCACAAACGCCTGTCCGGTACCCAGGTTCCCCGTATAGATGACTTCGGCCGAATCTGCTGGCTCCACGTCGGGAGAGAATAGCTCTGTATCGACACCAAACGGAACAACGTGGACGTCAAACGAGAGCTTCGGATACTTCTCCTCGTAGTACTCGGCCATTGTATCGGTGATGACGGTTACCGCATCCGCGCGAGCGAACGATATGCGCTCGAGCCAACTCACAGCCCGATAGGCGAGTGAACTCTCGTCGACGTATCCCAGGTCGGCCGCGTTGTCGATCCACAGGTCGAAGATATCGATGACCCAGCCGCGGCCAGTAAGCTTCCCGACGAGGCCGGGTAGAAACGTCGTGTGCGGTGCGGACATCGTGACGATCGAGTCGTACCGCCAGAACGTACAGAGCACGTAAAGCGTGCTCAACAACGAGAACACCCCGTAATTCAAGATACGCCCGAGGGCTGTATCCGAAACGGGCTGGTACGTGAAGAGTCGTGTGACCGGAACTCCACTGACGGTCTCGCGTTCGACCAGCTCCCATCGCTGTTCGAATTCACCGAAGGGAAAGGTCGGAAACGTCGTCAGGACGTGCGGTTCGACCGAATCGTCGAGGTGTTGAGAGAGCTTCTCCCATCGGTGCGCTCCACCCATCGATTCGGGTGGGAAAAACTGCGTCACGACGAGGACGCTCGTCTCGTCCGCCTCAGACATTACTCTCCGGATGAAGTGGATTCCCGGCGCCCGGCCGAAGAACGAGCACGTCGTCGCGCTCCAACTCGTCGGACAGGGCTACGAGCTCTTCGTTTGTTTCGCTGTGACAGACGAGCTGGACGAGTGCATCGGGGTCTAGCTCGTCGACGAGCGTACGCAAGTCGTCGTATTCCATTCCGTCGACGTGCCGATCGCGATGTCCGATGTCGTAGCCGTCGAGTTGGAGTTCCGCGACGATATCGGAAGCCGGACTCTCCCGCTGATCCTGCGTGTCCGGTTTGTACGCCGCCCCCAGTGCCAAGATATGCGGTGAATCGTAGGCACTTAGCGCGTGGCGGATCCGACGGGCTGTCACCTCGGGCATCATGTCGTTGATCCGCCGTGCCGTCGTGATGAGGTTCGTGTGTTCCGGATCCACTTCGTTGAGGAACCACGGGTCGATCGGGAGACAGTGGCCACCGACGCCGATCCCGGGACGAAGGATATCGACTCGGGGATGATTGTTGGCGAGCCCGATGACATCCGTGATATCGATACCGAGTTCCCCACCGATCAGTGCGAACTCGTTCGCGAGTGCAATGTTGACGTCACGGTAGGTGTTTTCCATCAGCTTGCAGAGTTCCGCCGAAACCAGGTCGGTGTGATACACGTCGCCTTCCAGGAAGGGCTCGTAGAGCTGGGCCGCTGCTCGCGAACACCGTTCGGAATACCCGCCGATCACCCTATCGTTGTGTACGATTTCCTCGAAGACGTTCCCTGGGAGGATTCGTTCGGGCGAGTGCGCCAGAAAGACGTCCTCTCCCGGTTCGAATCCGGCATCCGACAGCATCGGAGCAACAATGTCATCACACGTGAGCGGCGGGATCGTGGATTCGATATTCACTACGTCCCCCGCAGTGAGGTGTGGGATGATCGATTCGACCGCGGCTTCGACTGCACTGAGATCCGGACTCTTCTGTGGCTGTGTGAGCGGTGTCGGGACCGAGATCACGAAGGCATCGCCCTCTTCTGCGGACGTCCGAGCGACCAGGTTCTCTTCAACTTCGTCGCTTTCTAGCAATGCCTGTAGTTCTGCTTCGTCGAGATTGAGCGACTGGTCGTTGATCGCCTTGACGAGATTCTCGTCGATATCGACTCCGACGACGGTTTTCCCCTTTTTAGCCAGCTGAAGTGCTAACGGGAGGCCGATGAACCCAGTCCCGATGACGACAACTTTATCGACACTGGGCAACGCCTCCGAAGAGGCAGTTCGTTTACTCGCACTAGATGTCATAGTAATCACGCATCCACTCGATCGTCTCGGGGATGCCCTCTTCGAGCGAGACACGTGCTTGGTGATCGAGGTCGCGTTTCGCCTTCTCCACGCTCGCCCGCTTGTTCAGGGTGTTGTGTTCCTCGGTTCCGCGATACTCTACTTTGTCGTCGTCTTTCCCGAGATACTCGAGGATCATATCGGACAATTCTTTGATGTCGTAGTACTCTTCGCCGGCGATATTGTACACCTCGCCGGGTTTGAAATTGTCGACGATATTCGCTAACGTCCGGACAGTGTCCCCGATGTAGGTGAACGATCGGTGGTGGTTCTCGTAGACGTGATACGGGTTGTCGTGCAGCGCGTGATAGCAGAATTTGCAGACCACGCTCCGGTACTCACTGAACTTCTCGCCCGGTCCGTACGTGTTGAAAAACCGGACGCGCACGGTTTCGTTCCCGTACCTGTCGGCGGCGTTCAGGATCTGCTGTTCGTTGACCCATTTCGAGATCGCGTAATCGTTCAGTTGGCGCGGCCCCTCTTCGAGCGGGACGGACTCCTCCATTACATCGTCGTAATCACCGTACACCTCGCTCGAAGACGAGAATATCATTCGGAACCCGTGATCACGCTGTAATCGCAGCATGTTCTTCGTCCCGATGGCGTTCGACTGCCACATCGTCTCGAAGAAGTCCTCACCGTTCTTCCGACCGAATTCGGCCGCCAGGTGGTAGACGTAATCGAAGTCGTGTGACTCGAAAATCGATGCTATCTGACGATATTCGCTCACGTCGCATCGGAAGTACTTCTCTCGCTCGCTCCAAGGGAGATCAGCGACCCAGACGTCGTGCCCACGTGATTCGAGTTCTTCCACCAGAGGAGCACCGACGGCACCGAGCCCGCCAGTGACTAGTATCTTCACCATACCTGATACCTCCCGGATAGCCACTTATTGTTTACCACATCAATCAGGTGCATTTACACCACTGAGTTCAGTTTCGCTCGCGGAGAACTCTAGACCGATTTCCTGGAGAATTTTCTCACTTGCAGTACCATCACCGAACGGGTTCTCCCAGTTGCTGTTACGCTGTAACATCGTAGTTGCATTCGATTCGATATCAGCCGGATCGACGCCACTGAGTTTGTTCGCCCCAACAGACACGGTTTCAGGCCGTTCAGTACTATTTCGCATTGTTACACATGGTACTTCGAGGATACAGGCCTCCTCTTGGACCCCACCAGAATCGGTGAGAATGAGTTTCGCGTTCTCCTGAAGCTTAATGAAGTCGAGATACTCTTGCGGTTCGACAAGTCTGATTCGATCCGGAATGGAGAGGTCGAACGCCTCGAGTTTGCTCTCAGCGCGCGGGTGGATAGGATAAATTACGTCGGCCCGTAGGTCGTCTGCTACCTGTCCGACCCCAGTTAGAATTTGCCTGAATCGATCCTCGTCGTCCACGTTTTCCGCCCGATGGGCAGTCATCAGCAAGTATTCCGAT
Organism: Halosimplex rarum; assembly: GCF_047715405.1. NCBI lineage: Archaea > Methanobacteriati > Methanobacteriota > Halobacteria > Halobacteriales > Haloarculaceae > Halosimplex > Halosimplex rarum. Next base: position 4,031,569 of record NZ_CP180412.1, on the reverse strand, counting down.
CGGTCGAGTTCGAGTTCTGCCAGAACCGAACTCTTACGATCTGCTAACTTTCGATTCCGCTGGAGCGCGTCAACGATAGTGTTTCCGGTAACACAGAGCCGGCTCTCCGGAATGCCTTCCTCAACGAGATAGCTTTTCGCCTTCTCTGTCGGTGGAAACAGACAATCTGCAACGTGATCAGCAACGACTCTGTTCGTTTCCTCGGGCATATCACGGTCGAAGCTCCGGAGGCCCGCTTCGACGTGCCCAAGTTCGATTTCTAATTTACTCGTTGCAATCGCCCCAGCGAGAACAGAATTCGTATCTCCCTGTACTAACACGACCTCAGGCTGTTCGGACTGGAGAATCTCCTCAATTCCGATCAGCATCTCACCTGTCTGTTCACCGTGGGATTTCGAGCCGACATCTAGATTGTAGTCCGGAGTCGGCAACTCCAGCTGATCGAAAAAGACGGAATCCAGGTTATCCGAGTAATGTTGCCCCGTGTGGATCACGGTGTACGAAATCCCTCTTTTCTCACATCGGTGAATAACCGGGGCGAGCTTGATGATCTCGGGGCGGGTACCGAGGATGAACGCGACTTGGGAGCCCAGATTGTCCCCGCCCTCTTCGGCCGTCATCGCTGGGCCTCCAGCATATTAGAGACGCTGTTGAGAATCAACCCGGTAAACACTGAGAGCGTTCCGAGTATCATCACGAAACCGCTCACGAGCGCTTTGGCAGGATAGAACGAGCCACTTTCTTGATATATTAGGATCCCATCGATGCCGTACAATGCCCCCACGGTCACGAGGACAGCTCCTGGGAGACTAAAGAAGAGTAACGGATGGCGGTCCCGAATTAACGACAGTAGGAAGACCACAACTGAAAGCCCGTGCCGGAGGGGATTTTCGGTCTGTCCGTCGACACCCTCATATCGGACAGAGATGGGTTGCTCAGTTATATGTAGGTCTTCCGAAACGCTCCGTTCTATCATCTCAGACTCGACGCCGTACCCGTCTGTAGAGACGTCCAGTTGTTCAACTGCAGTCGGAGAAAGTGCCCTAAATCCACTCTGGGAGTCGGAAACCTTGGTGTGCGAGGACCCTAATGTAAGCACGTCGAGGACCTTCTGTCCGAACCGCCGATGAAGCGGGGTCTCAGAACCGGACCCTTCGTCGACGTATCGGCTTCCGAGTGCCAGGTCTGCTTCTCCATTGCAGACTGGTTCGGCAACATGTGGGATTTCACTTGGGTCGTGCTGCCCGTCACCGTCGATCAAGACGAGTGCTTCGTAGATGTCGTAGTCCCGCTCAACGGTCGACAACAACGTCTGAATGGCTTTCCCTTTGCCACTGTTCGTTTCGAGTTCGACGACTCGGGCGCCTGCGTCTTGAGCTACTTTCACGGTCGCGTCTGTACTACCGTCGTCAACCACGACAACGCTATCAGCGAACTGTCGGGATTTGACTACAGTACTCCCAATCGCTACCTCTTCGTTGTACGCAGGAATCCCGACGATGATATCGTCTGCGCGTTCGGCCGTCCGTTCCGTCACTGGGTCGAGCTGCATCGAGTCCTCGTCGATCGTCTTGAGCGTCTCGTCGTAGATGATCCGCTCGCAGTCAGGCGAGGGAACGATGATACTCTCAAAGTCTCTGACCGACGCGGCGATGGCCAGCTCTTCTTTGTACCGCTCCAGATCACCGGTCGCACTCGTCTCGACGATATCGACGTCGAATTGCCTCGCGAAACGAGTCGTCTCCGTCTCCGATTCCCCCGGCTGGAGGACGAAGATGTTGTGCCCGCGTTCTTGCGCTCGGACGAGCGTCCGGAGCGCATTTTCCGTGTTGTCTTCGGTCGCGATCACGCCGACGGCGACCTGCTGTGGCTCTACCTCTCGTTGGGGTTGGCTGCCCACCCGTTCGATCTGGTCACTGCTCATAGATATCCTGGATTTCGTCGCCACGACTCCGGAGACCCAGTGTCGTCCAATTCCGACCCCTCAATCGCATCTCTCCTCCTACACCGAGTGGACAATGCACGTCGTCGCCACTCGCGCCTGTCGAGCAACCGCCCTGGAGAGATCTGTTACCCCGATTCTCGAAACGCATTCTATCACCCATTTCGTTTGTTCGTCCCGGACGATCACTCCCCAGCGAGCGCCCGGTAACGTGGTTGCGGCCCCGATTCGCTTCGTCAGTAATGTTAGAAGGGTAACGGTTTTACTTAAATCAGGTGGTTCGTGACCCAAATTCTCCGCAGAATCTACGCTCACTAGTCACATTGTGAGGTTTATAGAGCGTATAATCACGCAATTCGGCGTTACTACGGTGGTTATTCAAAATCATAGATAGTTTATCGTGGAGGATGGCCGATGCGGCGATCAACTCACAATGTAACAAGTTTCAACGGTGCAGTTACGGTGTCTCTTTGCCGAAACACACCGAGAAACTGCGGTAGGGCAGGGACACTAAGTGGTAGACAGAACGGGGTGTCGGTTTAGGACACAGTCCGATATCGAACGCGAAAGAGAAGAGATGGCAGTCGTCCGTTTCGGAGGTCTCACTATCACAGGGGCGAGTCGCCGCAACGATCGTTTCACTGGACTGTACATCGTTTCGTCCACGAATTTCAAAATCAAGTATTGAATTAAATATCCATAATATGCGCGATTTGAACCCCACAAACCCCATATTAAAATAATAGTATTGAATTCAATACCTATAATGTCGGCACGGAAACGGTGAAGATGCAAGTAGCAGACGGAACAAAAATCAACCCTCATCGACCGAAATCCGAGGGGTGAAACACACCCTTTGTGATAGATGAATTACAGAGCGCAGTGGGACTGTTTGAAAACAATCCATGTGCCGTTTCAGGGTGTTCGTCTCCATCAGCTCTCTCTATACGAGTTCATTGGGGCGTAGAGGGACTTACAACAGCGGAAACCACCGCTGAAGGACTGAACCCAGTTCACCTCGTCAAGTGATACCATTACGCGCGAAACATAGGTGGGGAGGACCTGAGCGGATCTCAGGTGACCATTACACATTCGACAGCGAGCGCTCCGTAACTCACAACCAATGGGATGCAACTGACGACTATTCCAGATCAAGCGGATCCAACGGACACATACAGCGCATCGTTCGACCAACAGACGGTCTTGAACACAGCAGATGGGACAGCCCTCACCGTTTCGCTCCACTCCGAAACAGCCGGCGCGCACCAGTCGAAATTCTTCGGCTGTAACGCGTCAGCAGCGGAACTGACGGCGATTTCGCGGTCGTCAGCGTCGACGAGGGATACGACTTCCGGGAGATGGAGAACCGCGGCCCGAGCGACGAGGTGCGCTAGAACTGGGACGCCCACTGGTACGTCGCCAACGAGAGGGAGGCCGTGATCGGGTTCATAGCGGAAAACGAGGTCAGGGGGAATGAGCCGTTTCACCGTGAATTAGCCGGACCTTCCCGCCGTTCACCGATGGGAGCATCACTCCACGGCGTACATCCGTCCGTCCGTCCCGCCGAAATACAGCGTGCCGTCGACGAGGGCCGGACTCGATCCGACGCCGCGGCCGCCGATCTCCAGGAACCACTCCTCCTCGCCGTCGGTGGTGAGCGCGTGGACGCCGAGGCCGTCGCGTTCGGTCTGGCCGTGGGTCCCGACGTAGAGCCGGTCGTCGGTGACGACGGGGCTGCTCCCGACTTCCAGCGCGCCGGTCTCGAAGCGCCACAGCTCGTCGCCCGACTGGCGGTCGAACTTGATCACCTCGCCGTAGTGCGTCTTGGGGTCGTCCAGGGAGTTGTACGGCGTGTCCCCGACGTAAACGCCGTCCTCGTCGACGGCGACCGACCCGGAGATGTAGCGGGCGAACGGGTCGGCGGTCCACTCCCCTTCGCCCGAGGCGGCGTCGACGGCGTGGACGATGCCGTTCCAGTCGCCGAAATACAGGGTGTCGAACGCCAGCGCCGGACTCGACCAGACCATGTCCCCGACATCGTACGTCCACGTGACGTCGCCCGAGCCCGCGTCGAGCGCGTACAGCGTATCGTCCGATGCCCCGACGTAGATCGTCCCGTCGACCACTGCCGGCGTACTCACCACCTCGTTCCCGACGGTGTGCTCCCAGACCGTCTCGCCCGTGCCCGCGTCCAGCGCGTAGATCCACCCGTTCTCGGTGGCGTCGGCCTCCTCGGCGTATCGGGCGCACGCGAGGTTGTGGCAGCCGACGCCGACGAACACCGTCCCGTCTACCACCGTCGGGCTTCCCCTGATGAGCCCACCGAGTTCTCGATGCCAGCGTTCGTCCCCGCTTGCCGCGTCGACGGCGTACAGGCCCATGTCGTACGATCCGACGTAGACCGTGGTATCCGCGTAGGCCGGCGTGCCCTCGATCCGATGGTCGGTCTCAATTGTCCAGCGCTCTTCGCCCGTCGCAGCGTCTAGAGCGTAGAGCGTCTTGTCCGTGCTTCCCGCGAACACCGCGTCGTCCGCGACGATGGGGCTCCCCCAGAACGGGCCATCGGCGTCGTAGGTCCACTCGATCGACGGGTCCGCGCTCGTCGGCGAGACGCCCCTCGCGAACCCGGTGTTGTATTGATCACCCCGGAACGACGGCCAGTCAGTCACCGGTTCCGTGACGGGGTGGGACGCCTGATCGTCGGCCCCGAGACGCGCACAGCCCCCGACCAGCGCGAGCGAGGAGGCCGCCACCGCCGAGAGGAACCGTCGCCGGTCCGTCGTCACCATGCTGTGGTCGTTTCCTGTGTCACGTATTAACGGTGTGGGTCGGTCCACCGACTCCACAGGTGACCCGTCGATCCGTCTCCGGTACCAGAAAACCGGTCGATCCCTGGCCGTCCCCAATGGTCAGACGACGAGGTACTGGTCCAGATCCTCGCGTTCGAGTTCGCCGACGGTGCCTTCGTAGACGATCTCACCCTGGTCGAGGACGTACCCGCGATCCGCGAGCTTCAGCGCCTCGCGGACGTTCTGTTCGATGAGGAGGACGGTCAGTCCCTGCCCGGTTATCTCCCGGATCGACTCCGAGACGGACTGGATGATCTGGGGTGCAAGCCCCTCCGTCGGCTCGTCCAGCAGGAGCAACTGGAGGTCCGGGAGCCGGAGCGTTCGGGCGATCGAGAGCATCTGCTGTTCGCCGCCCGAGAGCGTCCCGGACCGCTGGTCGCGTCGCTCCTCCAGCCGCGGGAACAGGTCGTACAGTTCGTTGACCGTCATCGTGGGACTCCCGCCACCGGGCGCGCGGCGATAGATCGTGTTCCACCTGCCGCGAGCGATGTTCGACATCTCGAGGTTCTCCTCGACGGTCAGTTCGGTGAACAGGCGACGGCCCTCGGGCACTACGCCGACGCCGGCTCTGACGATGTCATCGGCCGGCCACTCCGTGACGTCCGCGCCGTCGAACCGGACGCTGCCAGACCGAACCTCGGGCGGCTCCACGCCCACGATGCTTCGGACGGTGGTCGTCTTGCCAGCGCCGTTCCGGCCCAGCAGCGAGACGACCTCCCCCTCGTCGATCGCCATCGAGACGCCGCGGAGGATGTGGCTGGCGCCGTAGTAGGCGTGGACGCCGTCGAGTTCGAGGAGCGTCACGCCTCCTCACCCCCCAGGTAGGCCTCGCGAACCGCCGGGTCGTCTCTGATCTCCTCTGGTGGTCCGCGCGCGATGACCTGTCCCTCGTGCAGAGTGAAGATCCGGTCGGAGACGTCGAAGATCACGTCCATGTCGTGTTCGACCAGGAAGATGGTCATCCCCCAGTCCTCTAGAAGCTCGCGGATGAGCGACACTGTCATCTCAGTTTCGCCTGGGGACATCCCAGCTGTCGGTTCGTCCATGAACATCAGGTCGGGACCGGTCGCCAGCCCGATGGCCACTTCCAGCCGGCGCTTGTCGCCATACGGAAGCGCTTCTGCTGTCTCCTCGGCCTTCGCATCCAGTTCGATGGTCTCGAGAATGTGGTCGGTGCGCTCGCGGACCTCGTCGTAGGCATCGCGCCGCCGGAAGAAGTTGACGCTGAACGAGTCGTGTTCCGCCGCGAACGCCGCGACTTCGACGTTCTCACTGACGGTCAGCTCTGGGAAGATCGAGGCGGTCTGGAACGACCGCCCGACGCCGAGCTGGGCGATCTCGAAGGGCTTCATGCCGACGAGGTCGGTGCCCGCGTACGTGATGTCGCCGGCCGTCGGCTCCAGCATGCCGGTGATCGTGTTGATCAGCGTCGACTTGCCGGAGCCGTTCGGCCCGATAAGCGAGACGAGTTCCCCCCGTTCGACCGCGATATTCACGCGATCGAGCGCTCTGAGGCCGCCGAACTCCTTCGTGAGGTCGCGCGTTTCCAAGAGCGCCATCACCGATCACCCCCTCGCGAGCGGAGCCGCGAGCCGGCGCTCCGCAGCATGCCCCAGATCCCGTCCGGGTATTTCCAGACGACGGCGGTGAACGCGAGCGCCAGTGTCAGCAGCCAGTAGCCGCCGATCAGGTCGAGGCCGTTGACCACGCCCTCGAAGTAGAGGAAGACGATCACCCCGATGATCGGGCCGACGATCGTCCCTAGACCGCCCAGCACGGTCATCATGACCACGTCGCCGCTGGTGGTCCAGTGGAGCCGTTCGACGCCGGTGAAGTACGTCTCCATGGGCATGAGGCCGCCGGCAATACCCGCGACGAACCCGGAGATGACGAACGCCGCGAACTTGTACCGCCAGACGTCGAGCCCGACGAACGAGGCTCGCGTCTCGTTCTCCCGGACCGCCTTGAATATCAGGCCATACGGGGACTTCCGAACCCGAGTGATGAACACGACAACCCCTACGAAGAACACTGCGACGAAGAGGTACATGGTGACTCCCCAGAGTTCGCCGAATATCCCAGGGAGAGTCTCACCGAGTTCGACGACGCCGAGCAGCGGCTCGCGCGAGACGCCCAATCCGTTGATGCCCCCGGTCAATTCCCCCAGAGGTTCTCTGGCGAGGTAATACAGCATCTGGGCGATCGCCAGGGTGACGATCGCGAAGTAGACCGTGTGGAGCCTGAGGAGAACGAACGGCGTGATGACTGCCAGCACGAGCGCGAAGCCCACGCCGGCACCGACTGCCAGCAGGGGATCGGCGGCGACGTTGTTAGCGAACAGCGCCGACGCGTAGGCCGCCCCGCCGAAGAACATCGCGTGGCCGAACGACAGCAGGCCGGTCTGTCCGAGCAGGTGGTTGAACCCGAGCGCAAAGATCCCCCAGACGAGGACGAGTCGCGCGAGCGAATCGTAGCCCAGGAGTTCGTCCGGGACGAGCGGTGCGCTCGTGAACAGCCAGGGGAACACCGCGACGAAGACGACGGCGCTGAGCAGGACGAACCACTCCGTGTCCTTGATCCGGTCCCACGTCTCCCAGACGTTCGAGGAGTCCCCGTCGGCCACCTCGTCGGTCGTTTCCGTGCTCATGATCCGATCTCCCCCGTCGGGTAGATGCCGCTCGGGCGGATCGTCAAGACGAGGATCGCCAACGCGTAGATGCTCGCCGTCGACATGCTCGGCCACACCTGGGTCACCGCGGCGAAGACGAAACCCGCGAGCAACGCCCCGATAGTCGTCCCCTTGATCGACCCGACGCCGCCCATGATGACGATGACCAGCGCGGGGATGATGTTGCTGAAGCCCATCCCGGCGTTCACGCCGAACAGCGACCCGCCGAGGATCCCGGCGAGACCGGCGTAGGCCGCACCGATCGCGAAGATCAGTAGAAACGGCCGCCCGATCCGGATGCCGAGCAACTCGGTCATCTCCGTGTCCTCGGTCCCCGCACGGACGGCGAGGCCGTAGTCGGTGTACTTGTAGAACGCGATGAGGATCCCGAGGAAGACGAACGCGAGGACGACGACGTAGATCCGCCACCGCGAGACCGTTCCAACGCCGGGGATCAACACCGGTCCTGACGCCCAGTCCGGGCGCGAGTAGTTGAATCCCGTGCGGCCGAAGACGAGATTGAACCCCTCCTGGAAGATCAGCAATATTCCGAAGGTCACCAGCAACTGGTCGAGGAGGTCGCGGTCGTACAGCGGTTTCGCCAGCAACCGTTCCATGACGACGCCGAGGACGAACACGACGATGGGGGTCACGACCAGCGCGGCGAGAAAGCCCAGTTCGAGACCGACCGGGGAGAACCCGTAGTGTTCGAGCAGACCACCGAAGCCGACCTCGAACCCGACGAACAGGCCAACGTAGGCCCCGATCAGGAACAGGGCTCCGTGGGCCATGTTGACGAACTGGAGCGAGCCGAACACGATCGACAGCCCCAGTGCCACGAGGAGATACACCGACGCGACGCTCAGCGCGACGAACAGGAACTGGACGGTCGATTCCAGCAGACTCATCCGAATCGCCACCTCGTGTGCACTGATAACATGTCTTGTTGGGCACCCCATTCGCTATTGAATCTTCCGCCGCAACGGATGATCCGCGAATCCGGGACCTCGGGGTGGGAGCTCCCGGATCGTGATTCGGCCGGATACACGGTCGCGTTACTCGTCGCCGTACTCGTTGTCGTCCATGCTACACTCGTTGGCCGGGTAGGCGTCACACTCGTAGACGAGCGGATCGGTAGTCTGGATGACTTCGGTCCGGATCCCCAGCTCCTCCGCGGTCGAGTCGTCGACGCCCTGGACCAGGTGCCACGGTCGTTCAACCTGATGATCGCAGGTCCGGAACTCCGAGGGCCCCCACGCCTGCTCCCACGAGAAGTCTTCGAGGGTCCGCACGACGGTCGGCGGATGGAACGTGCCCGCCTCCTCGACGGCAGCGGCGTAGACCACCGTCGACTCGTAGGTGTGGAGCGAACTCTGGTTTGGCACCTCGTCGTACTCGCTCTGGTAGGCCTCGACGAAGGTGTTCGACGCCTCGTTGTCGTAGTTGGGGTTCCACGGCTCCATCCCGTAGACGCCCTCAGCGTCCGACCCCATCGGATCGAGCGTGAACGCGCTCACGTGGGGGATGAACACCTCGACGTCGTCGGTGACGCCGGCGTTGACCATCTGGGAGAGGCCACTGGCCGCGAACTCACCGAAGCTCGCGAAGTGGACCACGTCTGCGCCGGAGTCCTGGAGGTCCTGGATCTGGGTCTGGTGGTCGTTCTCGCCCTCGGCGATGGCCGACCCGCCGGCGTCCTCCCACGGGCCGTTCTCGGTGAGATGCTTACGCATCGCGTCCCGGTTGGACTGGCCGTAGGAGTAGTCCATGTAGATGTGGAACAGCGACCGGTCCTCGCCGAGGACCTGCGGCAGCGCCTCGCCCGCGGCCATCCCGATGATCTCTGCGTGAAACGTCGGGTGGAAGTAGTACCGCGAGCAGTTCTCCCCGCTGATCCCCGCCGAGGTCGAGTTCCCGCCCATGAAGGGCACCTTCTCTCGCTGGGCGACGTCCTGCATCGCCATCGTCACGGTGCTCGACATGCCGCCGGTCCAGAACTGGATGTTGTCCTGCTGGATCATCCCGTTGATGTTCTGGTTCGCGGTGTCGGGGTCGCCGGCGGTGTCGGCCTTCGTGGGTTCGATCTGGTGCCCGAGAATTCCGTCGCCACTCAGAGCGTCCCAGGAGTCGACCAGCCCGCCGCCGTTGTTCAGGTGCTGGACGGCGAGGTCGAATCCGAGTTCCTGGTCCTGTCCGTCGGGACCGAGCGCGCCCGACAGCGGCCCGTTGAACCCGATGGCGACCGTGTCGCCCTCGGGCGGGAAGTTCCCGATCGGCTCGTAGTCCTGGCCGTTCCCGCCTCCATCTCCGTCCCCAGTTCCGTTTCCGTTCCCACCGTCGCCGTTCCCGTCACCCTGGCATCCAGCGACGCCGGCGGCGATGGCGCCCGTCGCGATGCCTTTCAGATAGCGACGTCTGGATTCGTCTGCTGGCTCACTCTTGTCCGTCATGATTATTTAAGCAACTCATGGTTATATCGTGTATCCAGAACTTAAGTTCTTTGGTAACACCCCCCACATTCAGTACGCGAAACAGGTCGAGTGAACGTATCGATCCCATTCGTATCGGCTGCGGATCTTCGGTAGAATCGGCAGTTGGCCGTTCTGAACACGCCATCGAACCCAGTTGAGATCCGAGACCGATCCACCGTGACCCCCCTCGAATCCAGGTACTGGCCAGTTCAGCGCCGATCCTGCATGTACTCGTCCAACTGTTCCGCGATCGCTAGGGCGAACTCCTCGTCGTTAACGTTCGCGTCCAGTTCCAACAGGTGGACATCCTCGTCCAGATGGTCACGGAGCGCCTCGAACAGCGCCTCGTCGGCCTCCGGGTCGTGGAAGTCCTCGCCATCGGCGTCGAGCATCGACACGCCCTCGAGCGGCAGGGCGAGCGAGACCGGGCCGGTCGCGGCGTTGAGCTTTCCCGCGATGATCTCCCCGATCGCGGCGTTCTCGTCGGGGGTCGTCCGCATCAGCGTGACCTGCGGGTTGTGGATATGGAACTGTCGCCCCTCGAACTTCTCGGGCACCGTGTCCCGGGGGCCGAAGTTGACCATGTCGAGCGCGCCGACGGAGACGACCTGCGGGATCCCCGCCTCGCCCGCGGCGTCGAGTCGGTCCGGGCCCGCGGCGAGGACGCCTCCGACGTGTTCGTCGGCCCACTCGGTCGTCGTGACGTCGAGGACGCCGTCGATGACGCCCTCCTCGATCAGGTTCTCCATCGCGCGGCCGCCGGTCCCGGTCGCGTGGAAGACGATCGTCTCGTATCCCTGCGCTTCGAGCCACTCCCGGGCCGTCTGGACACAGGGCGTCGTGACGCCGAACATCGTGATCCCGACGGTCGGGCGGTCGGGTACTTCGACGTCCGGGTCGTTGGTTACCATCCCGACCATGGCGAGGGCGGCGTTGGCGATTACCGTCCGCGAGAGCTGGTTGAGCCCCTCGATGTCGGCCACCGAGTACAGCATCGCGATGTCGCGCGTGCCGACGTAGGGTTCGGTATCGCCGGAGGCGACCGTCGAGACCATGAACTTCGGCACCCCGACCGGCAGCGCTCGCATCGCCGCCGTCGCGATAGAGGTGTTGCCGGAGCCGCCGAGGCCGAGGATACCGTCGAGGTCGCCCCCGTCATGGAGCCGCTCGGCGATGGCCGCGGCGCCCTCGCCCATCGCTTCCACTGCCTCGCCACGGTCACCGGCCTCCCTGAGCGACGCCAAAGTGGTGCCGCCCGCTTCGGCGACGGCCGAGGCCGGCGTGTCCGGTTCGATCTCGGGGTCTCCCATGACACCGACGTCGACGAGGTGAACGTCGACGCCCTGCGCCGCGAGGACGTCCCGGGCGAAGCCGATCTCCTCGCCCTTGGTGTCGAGGGTCCCGACGACGACCACAGTCGCAGTCCGGTCCCTCTGATCCGCGGACGCCATCAGAACTCGATCTCCTTGAACTCCTGGGCCTGGTTCTCGATGGCCTCCTCGGTCGGGAGGCGCTCGATGCTGGAGGCGCCGAAGAAGCCGACGACGCCCTCCGTGTTGTTCAGGACGTACTCGGCGTCGTCCGGCCAGGCGATCGGGCCGCCGTGACAGATGACCATGACGTCTTCGTCGACTTCCTTTGCGGCGTCGTGGTGGGCCTGCACCCGCTCGGCCGCCGTCTCGAGATCGAGCGCCGTCTCCGCGCCGATGTCCCCGGAGGTCGTCAGCCCCATGTGCGAGACGATCACGTCGGCGCCCGCCTCGGTCATCGCGCGGGCTTGCTCCTCGTTGAACACGTACGGGCAGGTCAACATCCCCTGGTCGCTGGCCTCCCGGATCATCTCGATCTCCTTGTCGTAGCCCATGCCGGTCTCCTCGAGGTTCTGTCTGAAACTGCTGTCCTCGTCGATCAGGCCGACCGTCGGGAAGTTCTGGACGCCGGAGAACCCCCGGCGGCGTAGATCCTCGATGAACACCTCCATCTCGCGGAACGGGTCGGTCCCGTTGACGCCGGCGAGAACGGGGGTGTCCTCGACGACCGGGATCACCTCGTGGCCCATCTCGACCACGATCTCGTTCGCGTCGCCGTAGGGCAAGAGACCCGCGAGGGAGCCGCGGCCGTTCATCCGGTAGCGCCCCGAGTTATAGATGATCAGCAGGTCGACGCCGCCCCGTTCGGCGAACTTCGCCGAGATACCGGTGCCCGCACCCGCGCCGATGATCGGTTCGCCCGCGTCGACGGTCGATTCCAACCGTTCGAGTGATTCACTCCGAGGGAATTTCATTGACACGTCGAAAGACACCCGAGTCGGTATTCAAGATTGGGGTCGACTGCGGCCGCTGCCGGCCCCGGGCAGCCCGGACGGCTCCCTGAGGTCGGACTACCCAAGGGGGGCGTCGGTCGGAGCCTCACGGGGCGGATCGTCGGTATTCGTCCACTCACCGTCAGGGTATCCGAGGGATGTCACTCCCACGACCCCTCCCCCGGTGGGACGACCGTCGAATCGGCCGTGTGGCGAATCTCGGCTTCCGGCCCCGGCGGGCCGTACATCGCCAGGAAGCGGAGGGGCTCCCAGGACGTGTTCATGGTGCTGTGCTCGACGCCGGCGGGGATGTACAGCATGTCGCCGGCTGTGACCTCCCGTTCCTCGTCACCGATCGTCTGGGTCCCCTCCCCGCTGAGCACGAAGAGCACCTCCTCGCTGTCGGGGTGTGTGTGCCGTTCGTGTCCCTTGCCCGGTTCCAGTATGACGACGCCGGCGCTGAACGTCTCCGCGCCCGTCGTCTCCGGCGTGCTCAGCCACTTGATCGTCCCCCAGTCCAGCTGCAGAGTCTCTATCTCCTCCGGTCGAACGAACCGCTGCTCGTCAGCCATGACAGTAGTGACGACACGGCTATTTTTCATAAGTGTTTGGGACAGGGCGTCACGGTCTGCGTTCACGCGACACACATAGAGTGTCTTACCCCGAGCGCGAGCCTCGTGAAGTCCGTATCGACAGTGCGCCACCGGATCGGCCCGCGTCTGGCGTAGTCCCGTTATCCATTGGGAAACACGAAACGGAGGGATGACACGAACAGTACCGCCCCCTTGGGCCACTCTATCGGCCCAATTCGGGGTCTCCCAGGGTCGGATCCGTATTCTTCATTAATGAATAAATTAATTATTGGCCGACACGTAGTCTCGCTATGACCGAACGCGCGCGCCATCCGGTGAAAGCCCTCGAGAAGACCGTCGGGGTCATCGAGATCCTCACGGAGCAGCGGTCGGCGCACCTCCGCGAGATCGCGGCGGAGCTCGACATGAACAAGAGCACGGTACACAACCATCTCAGCACGCTCCGCGAGCACGAGTACGTCGTCAAGGACGGGGACGCATACGAGTTGAGCCTGCAGTTCCTCACCATCGGCGGCACGCTGCGCGACGACGTCGACCTCTTCGAGGCGGCCAAGCCGAAGGTCGACGACCTCGCGGCCGACAGCGGCGAACTCGTCACCCTCGCGACCCACGAGCGTGGACTCGGTGTCGTCCTCTACCGGGCCAAAGGGGAGGACGCAGTAGAACTCGACACGCACATCGGGACGCAGCTGACGCTCCACAACTCGGCGCTCGGCAAGGCCATCCTGGGCCACCTCCCGCGTGAACGCGCCAGGGCCATCCTCGACGAGAAGGGGCTGCCCGCCGAGACGCCGAACACGATCACCGACGAGGAGACGATGCTCGCGGAACTGGAAGACGTCGCTGCGGACGGCTACGCGTACGACGACGAGGAGCGCTGGCGCGGCCTCCGCTGTGTCGCCGCGCCCGTCCGAACCGAGGACGGCGTCGTCAAGGGCGCGATCAGCGTCTCGACGCCGAAGAGCCGGATGGCCAGCGACGCCGACAAACAGGAGTACGCCGACGCGGTGAAAAATACCGCCAACCTCGTCGAACTCGGCATGGCCTACTCGTAGCACTCGGCGAAGAGAGACGCTCGCTCCTTCGTTTCTTCACTTCCTCGCTCCCTCGATTCACGCGGCGGACCGTTCGGCGTTCGGAACGAATCGCCCTGAGCGGGTCACTCGACGACCCGATCGAGCATCTCGACGGGATGGGGCGGGTTCCCGGCCGAGACGTCGCTGTCACCGATCTGGCTCCGGCAGGAACCACCCGGCGCGACGACCAGGGGCGCGTCGCTGGCCCGGACCTTCTCGAAGAGCAGCTCACCGATGGCCGTCGAGATTTCGTAGTGTTCGGCCTCGTAGCCGAAACTGCCCGCCATACCGCAACACCCCGAGTCCAGCGGGTCGACCTCGTAGCCGGCGCGCCGGAGGACGCCGACCGCGTGGTGGTCCTTTCCCGCCGCGTGCTGATGGCAGTGACCGTGATAGGACAGCGGGATGTTCGCGCCGCTCGTGTCGACGTCCTCGATCAGCCGGTGGACGTCGAGGTATTCGCAGACGCCGTAGGCGTGCGCCGCGACCCGTTCGACGTCGGAACCGGGGAGGAGGTCCGTGTACTCGTCCTGGAAGAGGACCGCGTCGCTCGGCTCGACGGACACGACCTCCCAGCCCTCCTCGAGGTACTCGGCGAAGACGTCGACGTTCGTCTGTGCGCGCTCTCTGGCCTCGTCGAGCAGTCCGACGGAGTACGCAGCGCGACCGCTGGCGGCGACCTCTGTCGGAATCCGGACGTGGACGCCTGCGGCCTCTAGGATGCGGACCGCCGCCTTCCCCGGTTCGGGGTAGTTGTAGTTCGTGTAGGTGTCGGGGAAGAGCAGGACCTTGCGCTCGGCCTCGGCCACCGAGACGCCCGGGTCCCTGTCGTTCGCCCACTGCTGGAGCGACTCGTCGGCGAAGGGCGGGAGCGACCGCTCGGCGGCGATCCCGAACACTGACTCCAGCACGGTCCGTGAGCCGGGGATCGCCGTCGCCCAGTTCGACAGCGGCGACAGGCGCGACCCCAGCCCGGAGAGCCGATCGATGTGGCCGAACAGTTTCGTCCGTAGGCTCGCCCCTTCCTGCTCGTGGTACTGATGTTTGACCTCCGTCTTGAGCTTCGCCATGTCGACGCCGGTCGGACAATCCGACTTGCAGCCCTTGCATCCCACACAGAGGTCGAGGACGTCCCGCTGGAACGCTTCGTCGAACAGTCGCTCAGGCGCGATTTCGCCGCTGATAGCTGCTCGAAGCATATTCGCCCGCCCGCGGGTGGTCGCCAGCTCGTCGTCGGTCGCCCGGTAGGTCGGACACATCACGTCCGTGTCTTCCTGGCGACACGTCCCGCAGCCGTTGCACAGTTCGACGAGGTGAGAGAATCCGCCCTCTTCGGAGAAGTCCAGTTCCGTCTGCGGTTCGATCGACGAGTACTCGGGACCGTACCGGAGGTGCTCGCGCATGTCCGTCGGGTCGTCGTCGCGATAGACGACCTTCCCCGGGTTCATCCGCCAGTCGGGGTCGAACGCCGTCTTGAGTTCCTGGAAGGCTCCCCAGAGGTCCTCGCCGTACATCTTCGGATTGAACTCGGAACGGGCCAGGCCGTCGCCGTGCTCGCCGGAGAAGGCGCCGTGGTGGCCGACGACGATATCAGTCACGTCGTCGCTGATCGACCGCATGGTCTGGACGCCCTCGTCTCGCTTCAGATTGAGGATGGGCCGGATGTGGAGCGTCCCGCTCCCAGCGTGGGCGAAGTACGCGGCCGTCGTGTCGTGGTCGTCGAGGACGTCCATGAACTTCCGGGTGTACTCGGCTAATTCGGCCGGGGGGACCGTCGCGTCCTCGATGAAGGGGTAGGGCTTCGGGTCGCCCTTGAGGCTCATCAGCAGCGGGATGGCGGCCTTCCGGAGTTTCCAGAGGTCCGCCTGGTCCTCGGGCGTGTAGGCCTCGATCACGTCGAAGGCGTCGCCCTCCGCGAGGAACCGTTCGTTCGTCCGGCCGATGGCGGCTTCGAAGTCATCGACCAGTTCGGAGTCGAACTCCACCATCAGCGACGCGGCCGTCCCGTCCGGGATCGGTTCCTCGTAGGCGGCGTACTGCTCGGACTCGCCGGCGAGACGGAACACTTCATCGTCCATCAGCTCCACCGCGCTAACGTCGTATTCGAGGGCCTGCGGAACGGCCTCGAGAGCGTCGATCAGGTCCTCGAAGCAGTAGAGGGCGAGGGCAGTCTCCGCGGGTTTCGTCACGAGCGAGACCTCGGCCTCGACGACGACGCCGAGCGTCGACTCGGCGCCGACGAACAGCTTCGAGAGGTTGATCACATCCTCGCCGGCCTCGTTCTCGTATATGACCTTCTGGAGGTTGTACCCCGAGACGTTGCGTTTCAGGTCGGGATAGCGCGCGTCGATCTCTGCGGCGTTATCCTCGACGAGGCGGCGAACGGTGCGATACAGTTCGGCCTCGCGCGAGTCACTCTCGACTATGGCTTCCCACTCCGGACTGTCGAGGACGACCTCCCGGGTTTCGATGCGCGTCCCGTCCGCGAGAACGACCGACAACCGTTCGGTGTAGGCGTCGGTGATGCCGTAGCGGACCGAGTGGGCGCCAGTGGAGTTATTACCGATCCCGCCACCGACCGTCGCCCGGTTCGACGACGCCGGGTCGGGCGCGAACTTCAGGCCGTACTCGGCCAGCGCCGCGTCCAGTTCGTCCTGCACGACCCCGGGCTGAACGACGGCACGCCGGTCCTCGGGTCGGATGTCGACGATGTCGTCCATGTGCGTCGACAGGTCGAGGACGACACAGCCCGGGCCGACCGCCTGTCCGGCGAGCGAGGAGCCAGCGCCGCGCGCGATGACCGGAACGTCGTGGTCGGCCGCCACCCGGACGGCAGCCTGCACGTCCTCCGTGTGTCGAGGTTCGACGGCACCCGCCGGTTGCGCCTGATAGATGCTCCCGTCGGTCGCGTAGAGGACCTGTGCGTACTCGTCGAACCTGACGGAGCCGTCGACGGCCGCCCGCAGATCCGCAGCGAGCGCCGCGTACTCCGCAGAAGTCTCCCGCAACGACACCTCCCGATCCCGCTGTCGACCGCTCGTCTGTGTATCCTGAGCCATTTGTTTTGATTTCTTCGATGAGTGTCACGTACTTTGTGTGGCGATCACTATCAATGTTCGCTGTAATCGGGATGATGGCGAACGACGGCATCACCGAGACCGGTCCCAGAGAGAACTCGAAGCAGAGCCGTCGATCTCTGTTCCCCAGTTACGGTGAGACAGCGACTCTCGCCGCTACAATCTAGAGTTTCACACTGATTGCGAGCCCCTCACCGACCGGCAACAGCGTCGTCTCGAAGTCCGGGTCGTCGCGAACCGCGAGCAGGTACTCGACGACGCCGCGGGTAGTGTCGTCCATCGCGTCCCAGTCGGGGTCGCCCTCGACGGCCGCCAGCGCGAGGTCTTCTTGGACTGCCGGGCCCGCCATCACGTTGTCTGCACAGACGATCCCGCCGGACGAGACGTCCTCGCGGACGAGATCCCACGTCTCCGGGTACTCCTCTTCGAGATTGTCGAGCAGCACGAAGTCCCACGGCCCCTCCGACGCCCGGTAGATCTCTCGGGCGTCGCCGGCCTCGAACCGGCTTCGGTCGGCGTAGCCGCGGCGCTCGAAGTACGACCGCGCCGCTTCGAGGTTTGCGGCGTCGAAATCCGTCAGGACGAGTTCGCCGTCCTCCGGAATCGCTGGTGCGATCCAGTAGGCCGAGTAGCCCCGGCCGGAACCGAACTCGAAGGCGCGACGCGGCCCCGACAGCCGGGCGAGGAGTCGAAGCGTCGCCCCAACCTCGGGGCCGACGACCGGGACGTCGTCGGCGACGTTATCGGCGGCCAGTTCCTCGTAGACCGCGTCCGTCTCGGGTACCATCGCACGGACGAACCGGGCGACATCGTCGTCCAGTACCGAGTTGAGGACGTCGTAATCGTCGAGATCCATGGTTGAGAGGAGGTAGGCGATTCTCCTAAGCGTCGGGGGTACTGATCCCCTGGTTGTCACGTCGGCACCCAGGCTGGCGGCGATCAGTCGCCAAGGGCCATCGCCCGCTCGACGACGTCCGTGTCGTACATCTCTTCGAGTTCCTCGTGCTGGTCCGGCCGGTGTTCGTAGACGTCCTGGAAGAGCGCGATCGGGGTCTGTGCGGCCTGATAGGTCGCTTCGTCCCACATCCGGTCGCGCTCGATGTCGACCTCGACACCGTCGATCGACAGCGTCGTCGACTGCGTCATCGCGATCGCGCCTCGGCCGGCGTCCTTCGCGGCTTCGAACTCGGCCATCGAGTCGACGATATCAGTCATGCTCGGTACGTAGGCGGCGAGATCGAGCAGTTTCTCCCGTAGTTCGTCCTCGTCGAGGTCGTGTGCTTCGCCGTCGACGGTCAGGTGATACTCGCCGTCGCTCGTCTCCGTGAGCGAGAGGTCGTCGCCCCGGTAGACCTGGAGGCCGTCCTCCTCGCTGAGCTCTACCGCTGTTCCGTCGATCTCCAGGTTCCAGCTACCGGACTCCGGCGGCAGCGGTGCCGTGTTCGCTTCGACGACCTGTCCCGGGGTCAGCGCCCAGATACCGGTCATGCCCTTGGCGCGGTTCTCCCGCATCCGGTCGCGGTATCCCTCTACGTCGCGGATGTCGTCGTACGGGCCGTCGACCGCGATGAGGCCGGCGGCACTGGCACCGCGGGAGGTGTTGTGACGGAGTTCCGGCCAGGGCGGTAACTCGCCCGTCGGCGTCATGGCTCGCATGTCCTTCGTGTAGTCCACTTCGCCGTCGACGAGGAGGAACAGCCGTTCCAGGTTGTTCGACGGCTTCCCCATTTCGGCTCGGAGGTCGCTCATGGCGAGTTCCGCCTCCCCGCTCTCAATGATGACGGACATAGAGAGGCTGCCCTCTTTGAGGCCATGCTCGGTTTCGACGATAGTGAGGAACTCGTCGGCCTTCTTCCAGTCATCGAGGTCGCCGACTTCCGGGATGACGAACCCGTCGATGTACTCGACGGCACCGCCCTCGGGATCCGCGATGCGAAGCATCTGCTGGAACCCCTCGTAGCGGGTCGACGGGCTGTCGCGGTGCCAGACGACGCGGGGATGGATCTCACCCGGGAAGTCTGCGCCGTGCTCGGCGACGACTTCGACGATGTTCTCGACGCCCTCGTCGCGCATCGACGGCGCGGTGGCATCCTCGTTGTCCGGAATCCAGGTGTCTGGGGCCTGCATTCCGCGGAGTTTCGCCGCGCTCCGCAACATCTTCGCCGAGTCGTCTTCGCCTTCCACAGCCGTCGGCGAGGTAAAGAACGTTCTCACGAACTGTCGCTGATACTGTCTCTGGGTGGTCATCTTCTGCCAGGTGAATAGCTCAGTCCCCGTGTAATAAATGTTGGTGTGAATATAGATCCCGGGCCCGTAGGACGGCGACCTCATGCACAGAGAGGGCGATCGGCAGCCGCTCCACGTTGATCTCCGCCGAATCGCCCCACCCGTATCCGTTCGACAGACCCCGCCGATACGACGCGACTACTCGGAGAGTGTCGTCATTCTGTATGAGTGAAAGGCGGACGGGGCAAATGCGGCTCCGCAACGGTGAGTCCTCGGCGAATAGTAACGGACACACCATAGATCGTCCGATACGGGCACGGTGCATCCGTGTCAGCTTCCAACTCCGCTTTCCCGCGGACCCATCCCTCCGTTTCGATCCGAACTTGCATTCTCCGATAGAAAACGATCGCAGAGACGATGGCACTATCCCCACGCGATTTCACCGCGTCCGGGGGAGAGCGGCCCTCGACCGTCCGCTTCGAGCGACTGCACGATCCATGCCTTCGGAGGCCGGAACGGAATCCGTTGGGGCGGCCAGTTCGATTACAACCATATCTCTGTAAGTGTATCTTATTGTTGTTCACGAGTTGAGAACATCGATGCCCCGGCCATCTCCGTCTCACTGGACCCCTCAGGCCTCCGTTTCGTCGTATGCTGTCAATTCCCTACCTTACGGCGTGGACTACTGTGAGGGGAGACCGCGAGGTACGGAGCCTGCGCGGACCGTCTACGCAGTTCTGAGATAGTGAATTTACGAATCGATCGAAACAACCTGCTTCTTCGCGCGGCGAGAGCGGTCAGAGCGATCGTGAGGGAGGAAGAATCCAGTATATCATATTTCGCTATATCATATTCCGAGTTCGTGATCGCCAGTCGGGGCGGATCCGTCGAACCCTTTCACCGCGGCCGCTGTCTCCGGAATCGACCCGGGAGAACTCGCAACACCGGAATTCGAGGCCGAGAAGGCGATACACCGACGGGTGACGGCGACGACCGGACCGTGACGCCGGGCCTTCGGCCACAGATCCGACCGATGCCAAAGTTAACACGATACCTGCCCGTTATGGGGAGCATGTCCGATGCACCAGCGGTCGGGGAACTGACGCCGCCGGATCGAACGCTCATGGGACCGGGACCCAGCGACGTCCACCCGCGCGTGCTCCGAGCGATGAGCACGCCCCTCGTGGGCCACCTCGATCCCTCGTTTATCGAGATCATGAACGAGGTCCAGGAGCTGCTGCGGTACACGTTCCGGACCGACAACCAGTGGACTATCCCCGTCTCCGGGACGGGATCGGCGGCGATGGAGGCCGCGATCGGTAACGTGGTCGAGCCGGGCGACACGATGTTGGTCCCCACGAACGGCTACTTCGGCGGCCGCATGGCCAGCATGGCCGAGCGCGCCGGCGGCGAGGTCGTCAAGGTCGACGCCCCGTGGGGCGAGCCTCTGGCTGTCGACGATGTCGAGGCCGCCGTCCGCGAACACGAGCCAGACGTGTTCGGCTTCGTCCACGCCGAGACGAGCACCGGTGTCCGCCAGCCCGACGTCCCGGAGCTGACGGAGGTCGCTCACGAGCACGGCGCCTACGTGATCGCCGACTGTGTCACTTCCCTCGGCGGCGTGGAGCTCCGCGTCGACGAGTGGGACATCGACGTTGCCTACGCGGGCCCCCAGAAGTGCCTCTCCTGTCCGCCGGGTGCGAGCCCGCTCACGCTGAACGACCGCGCGATGGAGAAGGTGCTGTCTCGCGAAGAAGAGGCACGGTCGTGGTACCTCGACATCTCCCTGCTCGAAGGGTACTGGGGCGAGGAACGGGCGTACCACCACACCGCTCCGATCACGAACGTCTATGCAATGCGCGAGGCGCTCCGCCTCGTCGCCGAGGAGGGCATCGAGGCCCGTTGGCAGCGCCACCGCGACGTCGCGGGCGCGCTCAAGGCCGGCGTCGAGGCGATGGGCCTGGAGATGAACGCCCCCGACGAGTACTGGTTGCCGAGCCTCAACGCCGTGCGCGTCCCCGACGGCGTCGAGGACGAGGCGGTCATCTCCTACCTGCTGGAACAGTACGACCTCGAAATCGCCGGCGGGCTGGGCGCCCTTTCGGGCGACATCTGGCGAATCGGCTGCATGGGCTACTCCGCGCGACCGAAGAACGTGAGCTACCTGCTCGCCGCGCTGGGCGACGCGCTAGACTCCCAGGGCGCCGACGTGGATGTCGACGCCGGTCTCGCGGCCATGAGCGGCGCACTTCGCTGAATCGAGGCAGAAACCTCTCCGTAGCGAGAGCGGAGTCGCAGCTTGTGACGAGGGGGTCGCCGAGGAAGGGGGATGATACCTGAGCCTGAGCGGTGACGATCTGAACTCCGGAACTCTGGATTCTTCGATCGTCTCGATCAGGTTGGCATCGACGTCGATGTACCCACGCTCAGATAGTCCAATAAATTCTGCCGCCTGGCAATCACTACGCAATTCTACTAGCGACAGGGCTATATCACACCGGTCAAACCAGACACTTCCCGCGGGACGTGTTTTGACGCTAGTAAGAGCGTTTAAATGTCAAAGTTATTAGGAAGTGGAGCGGGAAGACGGGTTTGTGTCCAACAAACCCGCCAGCTTCACTGATCGGGTTGTCTCGCTCTAAAATCCGTTGTCAGCGATCCGATTCAGCGTTCGAAGACGGTGATGGCGGCTACGCAGACTGGGATATCAGGGCGATCCGCGGTCTCCGCGAGTGTCCAGATCACACGTATCGGCGCCCGCTGGACGTGCTTCACGAGATGCACGGGACCGTCGCTTCACTCAACTCAACGGTGACTGATTTCTCGACAGGATGGGCGCGCAATCAGGACGTGGAAATACGGACCTGGCGCGGTCTGCTGCGGTCTGCTGCGGTTGTCGGCGGAGTTGCACGATCTCGGCGATATTCAGGCCATTGACGCAACCGGCATGGATCGGATAGCTGCCAGCCAACACTACGCAAAACGGACGAACTCTACGCCCGAGGCGGTGAAAACCACAATGTACGCCCATATCGAAACTTACCTATTCTCGACATACATTGATCGGTGAAACAACCGCACAATTCCAAGATGAGTTGGCGAATGGTCACACGCAACCTCGACAAACCAAACGTACTCACAGCCGACAAAGACTATGACTGGTGGTTGCTTCGGCGGATATTGTGTTCCGAAGGCGCCAAACCCGAGATCAAGCACCGCGAATTCGGTTTGCACGGCATCGCCAACAATCTCTCGCAGGATGAGACGGTCTATCATCACCGCTCGAGGGCCGAACCCACGTCTTTCGTGCTTCGGCGAAAATACGGCGAGATTGTTCACGCTCGAACCGGAGTGTTCCGCCTCTACTGTGGGACCTATGAGATTGCCGAGCAAGGCTAGTCACACATGACGGACAACGCTGCAGGACCGGTTCGTATCAACATCGAACCAGGTCAGACGAGCGAGTGGGCGATCGATGCCAACGTGTTCGGGCGATTTGCCGAACACCTCGGCGGCGCCATCTATCCCGGTGTGTTCGAAAACTACGTTCTCAACGGTACGTTCGACGTGTGGAACACGTCGAGCGATCCGTGGACTGCCTATCCGAACGTCGACACCCACGAGGGCATCGCCGCTCCGTGGGAGCCGGTCGGATCAGCGGAGGACGCAGTCTTCGAACAGCGCGTCAGCGGCGTACGCGGGCGCGACGACCCTGGGGCTCTCGTCGACGGCGTCGAAGTGCCCGACGACAAGCGCCCGGATCCGCCCGAAGTGACGGAACCGCGATACCAACGGATCGAGAACGATAGTGACGGCGAGGCGGGCGTCGGGCAACGCCTCGCCCTCCCGGACCGACGAACCGGCTCGTTCGACGTCGGCATCTCCGTGAGAGGCGACTGCTCGACGTGCGTCGTGGCACTCGAAACGACAGACGGTAAGGTACTCGCCCACAACGCTCTCGAAGTCACCGGCGAGTGGGACCGCCACGAGATCTCGCTTTTGCTCGACAGCGAGCGTCCCGAGCGCTACGACGCTCCCCAGTACGGGGAGTGTTTCCTGACAATCAAAACCGGGGGAACGGGCGTCCTCGACGTCGACTGGGTGACGCTGATCCCAGACGACGCCGTCGACGGCATGTTCAATCCAGAGACGATCGAGCGACTGCGGGAAGCCAACGTGACGAGCCTCCGGTGGCCGGGCGGCAACTACGCCAGCCAGTACCGGTGGCGTGACGGGGTCGGGCCCGTCGCCGAGCGCCCGGTCGTTCCGGTAGCCAACTGGGGCGGCCTCGACCCGAACTACCTCGGGACGAACGAGTGGCTCCGCTTCTGCGAACTCGTCGACGCCGAGCCCTACGTCACCGTCCCGTTCTGGTCTGCGGCCGGCCCCGACGAAGCCGCTGCCTGGGTCGAGTACTGCAACGGCGACCCCGACGAGACGGAACTGGGCGCGCTTCGGGCCGAACACGGGTACGAGGAGCCGTGGGACGTCACCTACTGGGGCGTCGGCAACGAGGTGTGGGGGAGCTGGCAGATCGGACGGACCGGAGCGAGCGAGTACGCCGAGCGGTACGCGGACTACCACGCGGCGATGCGCGCGGTCGACCCCGGCATCGAGATCGACGCCTGCGGTCTCGACCCCTGGTTTACGCAGGTCCACGATGGCACACGCGAGGACGTCACTGTCCCTGCGGATGGTGGCGATCCGCCCGTCTGGAATGAGCGGCTCTTCGAAGGCGCCGAGTCGGCAATAGAGGGCGTCGACATCCACCGATACACGGAGGGTATCAGCGGCCACACCGGCGAGGACGGCGCCCGCGAGGCGTGGCTCGACGCGAACGACGAGACGCCGCTCGGATACGTCGAGGTCCTGGTCAACGATCCCGGATCGTGGGATGCGATGTTCGACGAGGTCCGCTCGGTCGCTGCCGAGTGCGGCGTAGACGACCTCCGGATAACCTTCGGCGAGTGGGGATTACGCGCCTGGGAGGTCGACGAGGGGTGGCCGCGGCCGAGTCGCGGGACGATGGCCCACGCGACATTTGCCGCTCGTGCCCTCCAGGCGTTGTTGCGCAACGGACGCGACGTCGAACTCGCCCACTGGACGGACTTCTCGCAGTACGTCCGTCCCAGTCCTCGCGGCCGAACCGGGCAACACCTCGGCGCGGAGATCTTCCGGGACGTGGCCGAACCGATCCTGGCGACGGACGACGAGTGGCGCCTGGTGGAGACGACGGTCGACGACAGTCCGGTCCGCGACCGACCGGCGACCGGCGTCTCGATCCCAGAAGGGCAGATCGAACTGGTCGACGCGGTCACAGTCGGGGCAGAATCCGGCGGACGCTTGCAGACTATTCTCGTGAACGGGTCGCTCTCCCAGCCGGTCGACGTGGCAGTCGAATACGGCGATGAGGTCGGCGCAGTTCACGTGTCGCTGTTCAGCGGGACCGACGACGATCCGTTCGCGCAGGGTGACGGTCCGGATGACGACGGCCACGAGGTCGAGACGGTCGAAGCGACCGGCGACGGAACCGATCCCGTCGAGCTCACGCTCCCGCCAGCGTCGGTGGTGCTTTGCTCCAGGTGACGGTGTCGCTCACAGTCCGCCAACAGTAGCCGTTTCGGTGGCCTGGGTCCGTTCGGACAGGCCCGCTGTGATCGCTTTCAGCCCTCTTCCCACGGCCGAGTAGTCACGTGCTCGTCGTAGTACACGTACGCGGCAACACCGACGATCGTCGCCACGTTAAGCAACGCGGTCAGCTGCATGATGACGTACGTCCCAGGACCCATCGATATCCCCGCGAACTCGCTGTAGCCAAACGTCCCCAGCAGTAGTGTGATAATAATGAAGTTTACAGTTCCGAGTTGGAGCAGTTTCGGACGTCGCATCACCAGAACGTCGATGGACGCGGACAATAATGGTTCCGTCCGAGCGGCACGGTTTCTCGGCCTCGGTCGGCAAACTAATGAATCCGTCCGGAACGCCGGTGGAACACGCCTTCCCTACCGTCCCGAAAGCTGTTCATCTCGTCCCATCGAGCGGTTCCTGGGAGAGAGCGAGAATTGTCTCGGCGGGTGAACTTGCCGAGAACGGGCGATTCGGACGACAACGATTCTTATATGTGATCCTCTGCGAATGACGAAAACATGGTATGGAATCCGCTGGCACCCGACACGGAGCCGTTCGCGATCGAAGACGCACCCGCGCCGCTGTTCCGCGATCCCGTGTTCGACGGCGCCGCCGACCCGTCCATCATGTGGCACCGCGAGAACGAGGAGTGGTGGCTGTTCTACACGCAGCGCCGGTCGAACATCGACGTGCCGGGGAAGGCGTGGATCCACGGCTCGGAGATCGGCGTCGCCACTGCCAGCGATAGCAGTCGCTTCTGTTACCGGGGGACGCTCGATGTGGATATCGAACCCGGGCACAACACGCACTGGGCACCCGAGATCCTCTACCACGACGGCACGTACCACCTGTACGTTAGCTATCTGCCCGGCGTCCCGCAGGCGTGGGAGGGACCGCGGTACATCGTTCACTGTACGAGCGACGACTGTCGGGACTGGACCGTCGAAGGGCGACTCTCGCTCACCTCGGAGTACGTCATCGACGCCGACGTGCATCGCCTCGACGACGGCACCTGGCGTATGTGGTATAAAGACGAGGCCGACAACTCCTACATCTACGCCGCCGACAGCGACGATCTCTACAGCTGGACCGCACGGGAGTCGCCCGTCCTCGACGACCAGGCCCAGGAGGCCCCGATCGTCTTCGAGTGGCGGGGCTACTACTGGCTACTGACGGATTCGTGGGACGGGCTGAGCGTCTACCGCTCGCCCGACGGCCGCAAGTGGGCCGCCCAGTCGGAGAATCTCCTCACCGGAGCAGGCACGCGCCCGGGCGACGACTACCAGGGCGGCCACCCCGACGCCTTCGTCGTCGACGACCAGGCGTATCTCCTCTACCACGTCCACCAGGCCGGCGAGAACCGGCGATACACGGTCGAGGACGGGCGGGCACGACAGACGGTACTCCAGGTCGTCGAGCTCGACGTCGAAAATGACTGGCTCGTCTGCGATCGCGACCGGTATCTCGACCGAATGCAGAGGTAAATCGATCTGAGGTGGCGCTCGGTCCGGGTTCCTGTCTCACGCGCCGAACCGTGTTCTCCGATCAGTCTTTGCGCTGGACCGGTCGAGAGCGGAGGAAGACGACCGGAAGCGGCAGCCGGTACTACTCCGTCCGGGCCAGTGGCCCGTTAGGCCAGGGGAGCCCGCGTCGCATCATCCGGAAGGGTTCCGCGACGCCGTAGATGCGCGCGGCGGCGCTCCCGTCACCCGGGACGGCGTACCGCCCGTTCTTCCCGGACGACCGCGACGGATGCGGCGGGAAGCGGAATCGCTTGTCGTTCCAGCCGAGGCTGCTGGGGATCACTACGATCGGAATCGCCGGGACGTGGTACATCCACGTCCAGGTGAGCTTGCGGAGTTGTTCCTTGTGCTCCTCGAACGTCGTCTGGCTGAGGTTCGCCGACAGTTCCGCGGGGTTAACCGTCTCCGTCGGTTCGGCGTCCCACTCTCCGACCGGCGGGACCTCGAACTCCTGTGGAGTGTATCGAGTTTCCCAGCTTCCGGTGCGCGTCAGGAAGCCCGGCGTGTTCGCCGCGAGGAGTCCGCTGATCCCCTGCCACGACTGTGCCATGCCGTAGTCGCCACTGCCGAGGTTCCCGAACAGGACGGACTGCTCCTGGACGATGTGTTCGGCGTTCAGGTCGACGGCGTTCAGGTTCGTGACGATCGTCTCGATGAGGTCTCGCGACCAGGGGAACGACTCGAGCTCGACGGCGACCTCTTCCCCGTTGGGCTTGACCCACGTCCCGTTCTCCTTGCTCAGTCCGGCCGCACGGAACGACTCCTCGGCTTTCGCGGCGTCGGCCTCTTTGAGCATTGGCGGGACCGAATCCCACACCTCCGGGAAGGCCTCGTTGAACATGTTCTCGTTACCCGGAACTGGCTTCGGCAGCGGCGAAGTGAACTGGCCGCCGTACTTCCCCAGCCTGTTGTTAGCGACCTGTGGACCGTTGATCGCCCAAGCCAGCCCCTGGCGCGCTTTCGCGATGCTCTTGCCGGCCGTTTGGTCCGCCGAGGGTTCGGACGACTCGAACCCGAATGCTGAGTCGACACCGCCACCGTAGTTGATCAGCAGCCCCTCACTGGTGCCGGTTCCCGCCTGACTGAACAGCTGGTGGATGTGCTCCGGCGGGTCGTCCACCGTCCCGGGGATGGTGAACTTCATGTCGATGTTGTCCGTGACAGCCGCCTGGTATTCTGCCCCGGAGCTGCCTGAGAGGTTCTTGAAGACACAGGTCTCCCAGTTGAGACCGTCGTACGACCAGTGTTCAGGGAAGCGCTTGAACGTAGCCTGCTGCGTGCTGACGTCCTCTAGCATCATGTTTCCGGACAGGGGCGGGTCGTCGGCGAGCGATATCGTGGTCTGCTGTACCTCGGTGCGGATTTCGTTCATCTTCTCCTGCGTGGAGGCGTCTTTGAGCGCTTCGTAGCGATCACGCCACTGGTCCCGATAACTCCACATCCGCGCGCGTGGGAAGTTGTTCTCGATGATGAGTTCCTTGTTGACGCCGCCCGAATTGAGGTGGGCGATGAACGTCTTGCCGCCATCGTGGTCGAACCCAGTGAACGTCGGATTACTGGCAGTGCTGGCTTCGGGGTTCGCTTTGGTCATGAGACGGCTGAAATGGCTCTGCATCGCGTAGTCCTTGCCGAGGTAATCGTCGATCACCTCCCCGCCCTGGTGCCACTTCACGCCGTCCTTGAACGTGACGCGGAGTTCGTTGTTATCCAAGTCGAACTCCCACCCGTCGGCGTCCACGTGGACCCACTCACCCGTTGCCACCATGGGTTTGCCGAAGCGAGCGTACACCGGCCACGCGAGTTCGCCCGAGTTGTTCGGCGCGTGCATGTTTATGTTCGCGTCCGGAAGCGAGGTGTCCGGGGCCCACCCGTGCCGGTACGTCGTATCGACTTTCGGATAGGGTGTCTGTTCGTCTGCCCCGCCCTGCGCGTCCGTAGCGGTCTCTCCAGTGGTTTCGCCCGGCGTGTCGGTCGGAGTGCCGGTAACGACGTCGAGAGCCGTGTCTTGTGGCTGGGTCTGTGCGCCACCGTCGCCGTCACCGTTGCTGCCACAGCCGGCTACCGCGGCTGCAGAACCAGCCGCGCCTAACCGTTTGATGAGTCGTCGACGTGAGAGTCCCTCCGCTCCAGAGTTGCCATCGTTTGGCATGGGGAATGCTGGTATTTCCCACCATATAAATATTTATGCTAGTATTTTATTTATATTTTCCAATGGTTACGGCCGCGCGTCTCTTCGGCTGACAGACAGCGGGTGTGAACGTCCCCTTCTAGTTCAGACAGAACCAGGGATCTGGCGACGGAATAGGGCATTCTGCGGTCTGCAACTATTGAGGCGGGCCCAAGCGGCTCACGGGTAGCCGCCGCTGAAACGACTGAATTTATATACGAGCAGCCAAACGCGAGCACATGGCTGTCACCCCTGCACAGCTCCGGGAACGGGCAGAACGCGACCCGGCATCCGTTGACCCAGAATCGATAGGTCGGGCGCTGGAGACGAACCCTGGGGAGGCCGACGCGATTGGTGACGTGCTCGTGACACTCGTCGACGCGAGACGGGACCAGAAAGTCACGCGGGCCGTCGCCGATCGGCTCGACCACAGAGACGAAACCGTGCGGGTCGGGGCAGTGTCAGCACTGCAGACCCGTATCGAGGAGGACCCGGACGTCGCCACCGATGTTGTCGCGGCATTAGCCGACCTGCTCGGAGACGAGTACGGTGTCGCACGGACGCGTGCAGGGAGAGCGCTCCGCGCGGCCGCGACCCAGACCCAGGAAGTCACACCGTCGGTCGTCGACAACCTGCATCACCTCCTGGATCCCGACAATCCGGACCGATTGGAACTCGGGATCGACCTCGTCGCCATCGCCGTCAAGTCCGACCCGGATACGGCTGAGGAGCTGTTCGAGCCGCTCCTCGGAACGATTCATGAGATCCCGGAGATCGAAACCGGCGTGGTACCGACCGACGGGACCGGCGGTGGCGCCGCTGGTACTCCCCACGACCGGTTCGAGATGTACGCCCGGGATGTCCAATTTCATCGAAACCGACTCGCGTCGGCAGCGGCCCAAATCCTCGCTACCTGTCCCGAGTTGATCTGGGACTGTTCCGACGCCATTTTCTCAGTACTCCGGGAGGTCGAAGCCGGCGCGGTCCGGGCGCCGCTAGTGGAAGCCCTCGGCCATGCTGTCGAGGCTGAGTCCGGCGGGCCCGCTTCGATGATCGAACCCCTCGGCAACTGTTTAGAGAGCGACGACCAGGGCGTAGCTGTCAACGCTGCGTGGGCACTCAGCGTCTTCGCCGAGTTCCACGACGAGCGAGTCGCCGACGTTGCAGTCGACCATCTCGACTCGCTCCTCGAACTGCTGGCGGGTGACGCCCGTGCACGGGCGACGAGCATTGGGGTGTTGACGTACGTGTGTGAACATCGCCTCGCTGCCGCCGAGCGAGTCACCGACGCGCTGATCGAACGACTCGACGACGACGCCGCCCAGGTACGAGCCGCAGCAGCCCTCGCCCTCGGATACAGCGACGACGACAGCGTCGTTCCCCCGTTGCGCGAACTCGAACGCTCGGACCCGGAGGAGACAGTCAGGTCGACAGCGGCGAATGCCATCGACCGTCTCGACGGGTGACGGTTCGTCTGCATTCGCAACTGCACAGGAGACCAGGGCGTTTCTACCGTCGCGCCCTCTCACTGACCGGCGATGCCCGTTCACGCAACTGCGGTCGCGACGTCCGACTGATCCTTCTTGCCATTTGCTAAACGTTCCGGGACGACAGTCTCCTTCGAATCCCCGCTCGTTGCGGAAACTTCACTATTATAATCTTTCGAAATCCGGTGGGATTGAACCAAACTATTATTACTGTTCGTGTTTCGCTATGCTAGTGCTCAGCATGAACTACTATATCAAACGTGGGTTCCAATCGGTTTTTACGCTGTGGGCGGTGTTGACAATATCGTTCGTACTGACGCGGTGGATGCCGGGCGGACCGCTCGATTTCATCAGGGCCCAGATGATCGCCGGTAACCTGGGTGCGGCGGGTGGCCAGGCCCAAGTGACGGGGAACCCGGAGCAGCTCGAGCAGTTCAACGAACTCGCCAAGACGTACATCAACGTGGTCCCGAGCGCACCGCTGCACGAACAGTATCTCAACTGGATGCACGCGACGTTGACCGGCGACTTCGGGCGGTCCATCTATTTCAACGAGCCGGTCGAGGCGGTCGTGATCCCGGCTATCCCGTGGACGTTGTTTCTCGGAACGGTCGGTATTATCACCTCGTTCGTCACGCGCGTCGTCATCGGCGCCGTCCTGGCCTACCGGGAGGGGTCGCGTCTCGACTTCGGCGGGACGACGGCGCTGCTGTGGGTCCAGTCGATCCCGTACTTTCTCATCGGCATCGCGCTGCTGTATATCACTGCGTACCAGTTCGGCTGGTTCCCGTTAGCGGGACGGGTCAATCCGAACGCGACGCCGGGGATAAATTGGCCGTACGTTGCAGGGGTACTGAACCACGCCTTCCTGCCCGTGTTCTCGCTGGCGATGGCGTCGTTCGGCGCCGGCGCCATCGCGATGCGGGCGAACAGCATTCAGGAGCTCGGCAAGGACTATCTCCGGGTGGCGAAACTCCGTGGCGTCAACAGCAGACGGATCACGACGCTGTACGTGGCACGAAACGCCATCCTCCCGATGTACACCCAGATGCTCATCCAGATCGGCTACATCTTCTCGGGGTCGATCCTGATTGAAAGCATCTTCCAGTACAAGGGCCTGGGGTTCTACCTGTTCCGCGGTATTCAGGCGCGCGATTACCCGCTGATGATGGCGATATTCCTGTTGCTCAGCGTCACGATCGTCTTCGCGATGTTCCTCGCCGATGTGACCTACGGATGGATCGATCCGCGCGTCAAACGGAATTCGGAGGCATACTGAGTATGAACCAGACGACTCTGACCAGACAGGAGGAGTACCATGGCATCTGAGGATTCGAACGTGTTCCAGGCTCTCGAGGCACAGAACGAGAGCGGGGAACCGATGACGACCCGAGACCGGTGGGCCGCCTGGGCCGACCTCTGGATCGTCGCTCCCGCCCGAGTGATGTGGTCCGACCGGCGAACGCGGTACGGCGCCATGATCATCGCGTTCTATCTGCTGATGGCGACCGTGGGCGTCTATCTGACGGAGGCACCCGAGCTCAACGAGGCCCAACCGCTGATGGGGCCATTCCCCGGTGGCCTCGTGCCGTTCGTCGAGGGAAGCTGGCTCGTCATGGGTGAGGCGACGATTCTCGGTCTCACGCTGCCGTGGCCGACGCTCGGGCACGTGTTCGGTACCAACGGGAACGGCAGAGACATCCTCGAACTGCTGATCCACGCGACGCCGCCGATGCTAGAGATGGCGTTCGCCGGCGGCATAGCGACCACCGTCATCGGAGTCCTCGTCGGGACGACTGCCGGATACAAGGGCGGCCGCATCGAACGGGTCCTGATGACCGCGACCGACATCCAGATGGCGATCCCAGGCCTGCCACTCCTGATCGTCCTCGCGGTCGCGATCGAACCGCGCGACCCGCTCGTCGTCGGCCTGCTCCTCTCGGTCGACGCATGGGCGGGACTCTCTCGGTCGCTCCATTCGCAGGTGCTCGCACTGCGGTCGGAATCGTACGTCGAGGCCTCGCGAGTCGCCGGACTCGGGTCCGTGAGCATTCTCCGGGACGATATTCTCCCCAACATCATGCCGTTCATCATGATCAACTTCATGGGGAATGCGATCAGGGTCATCGCTGCCTCGGTCGGGCTCTACTTCCTCGGCGTGTTGCCCTACACGTCGCTTAACTGGGGAGTCATGATCCAGAACGCCTACGGCGGGGGTGCGATGTTCTCGTCGAACTCCTGGCACTGGCTAATCTTGCCGATCTTCACGATCGCACTCCTGTCGTACGGGATCACGATTTTCTCACAGGGGATGGACAGAGTGTTCAACCCACGCGTGCGAGCCATGGAGAGCGAAACGTCCGAAGGCGGCGAAGCGACGGCGGTCGCCGAGTAGGCGATTCGCCTGCCGTTTCGAACCCAGTCACGGCGCGTCTCGTCTCCGAAACGGTTCTCGAAAACTCGATTTCTCTCGCGAGTTATCGTCGGAATTCTCGACCAGTCTGCGGTCCAGAGATCCTCGACCCGCAGGTATCAGATCCGCGACTCTATGGAATCAGCCGAAACTCCGCGACTCTATGGAATCAGCCGAAACTCCGCGACTCTATGGAATCAGCCGAAACTCCCCGTCAGTCGTCGCTCGCCGCCGCTCGAACGTCCTCGCTGGCGAGGGGTTCGGAGTCCCAGTAGTCGTGGTCCTCGACGACGCGGAAGCAGGACACCTCGTGCCCGCTTCCGAGGGCGTACTCGTCGGGATTCTCACGGGTGCAGGCCTCGCGAGCGTCGGGACACCGAGTGTGGAATCGACACCCCGAAGGCGGGTCCTCGGGGTCCGGGATGTCTATGTTCCGGATCGGCACGTCTCCGGCCTCGTCCTGGTCGGGGTCGAGATTCGGCGTCGCCCACCGGAGGATCTGCGTGTACGGGTGCTGTGGGTTGTGGATGATCTGTTCGACGGGACCGACCTCGACGATCTCGCCGAGGTACATGACCGCGATACGACCGTCGGCGCGCTGTGCGAGGTAGTTGGCGTTCGCGAGGTCGTGCGAGATAAACAGGTACGAGGTGTTGAACAGCTCCTGCAATTCGAGGAACAGGTCCATCATGTCGACGCGCAGCGAGACGTCCAGCGCCGAGATGGCCTCGTCGCCCAGGATGAGGTCGGGGTTCATCAGGAGCGCCCTGATGAGAGCCACCCGCTGTTTCTCGCCGCCGCTGAGCTGGTGTGGATACCGCTGTGCGTAGTCGGTCGGGGGTGACATGCCCACTTCCTCGAGGAGGGTGTAGATCCGTGACTCGCGGTCGTCCCTGTCCATCTCCGGATGCCACTTCTTCAGCGGCCGCTCTAGCGTCGACAGCACCCGTTTGTTCTTGTTGAGGGCCGATCCGGGGTCCTGGTGGATGATCTGGAGCGCCGTGCGGATCTCGTCGAAGGGGATATCGACGTCACTCCCGCCCTCTCGCGCCGCCCAGATGTCCTGCCCGCGGTAGGTCACCGACCCCTCCGCGGGGCGATGGAGTCCGATCGCCGCCTTCCCGAGCGTCGTCTTTCCGCAGCCCGATTCCCCGACGATGGCCACCACGTCGTTCTCGTACACCGAGAGGTCGACGCCACTGACTGCTTGGACGACCTCGTTGTCGCTGAAGATGTCCAGAATCCCGCCTTCCTTCTCGAATTCGATGTGGAGGTCGTCGAGAGTCAGTAGCGGTTCCTCCGAGCGGTCGTCGGAGGCGGTCCCCGTCGCGTCGGCCGTCGCGGTCTTCGAGACGGAACCGATCTCGATGCCGCTCTCGTGGGCATCGGTGATGTCGAACGGGATGGCCTCAGCCGCCTGGTCCCAGTGGTGACACGCCGTCCGGTGACTCCCCTCCTCGGTGACGGGTTCCAGTTCTGGGTCAGTCGTCTCGCAGTGGCCGTCGGCCAGCGGACATCGGGGATGAAACGCACACCCGCTGGGCGTGTTCACCGGATCCGGACTCGACCCCTCAATCGTCTCGATGCTGTCGAGACCGGTGTCCAGGTTCGGCGTCGTCTTCAGCAGTTTCCGGGTGTAGGGATGCGTCGGACTTCGGAGGATCTGGTCGGTCGTCCCGATCTCCGCGAGGTCGAAGGCGTACAGTACCGCGATCCGGTCCGAGAGGCGTGTCACCAGCGGCAGGTCGTGCGTGATGAACACCAGCGTGAGGTCGTACTCTTCTTTGAGGGATTCGAGGAGCGAGATGATCGACCGCTGCATCAGCAGGTCCAGTGAGGCGGTCGGCTCGTCCATGACGAGGACCTCCGGTTCGAGGATCAGCGAGAGCGCGATCAGTGCCCGCTGTTTCATCCCGCCGGAGAGCTCGTGCGGATACGAGTCGAGTACGCGGTCGGCTTCGAGGAACACGTCGTCCAGGAGCCGTTCGGCGCGCGCCATTCCCTCGTCGAGGTCGTGCCCGTGACTCTCCAGGGTCTCCTCGAAGTGACCGCGGATCCGCATCGTCGGGTTGAACGACGACATCGCGCCCTGAAACACCATCGAGAGCTCTTCCCAGCGGAGCCGCTGGAGGTCGTCTTCGTCGAGGGTCGTGATGTCGACCGGATTCCCGCCGTCGCCGGGCCTGTAGATGACTTCCCCCGACAGTTCACCCGGGTCGACTACCGAGTTCATCATCGCGTTCGCGAGCATCGACTTTCCCGACCCCGACTCCCCGACGACTCCCAGTATCTCGTCGCGCTGGACGTCGAGGCTGATATCGTCGAGGACACGGGACACGCCCCGCGACATATCGAACGTGACCCGTGCGTCACGAACGCTCAAGACGGCGGATTCCTCGTCGCTGACATGTGTCTGCGAGATCGAGCGGCTAACGTTTTCGCTCATTGACTGTGTTGCGTTCGTGGGACGGTTACGCACATAAGGTATTCGGTAGTCAATACCACGGTCCCCGGTGACCCTGCAGGGAAGCGCCTCAGTCCAGCA
This sequence comes from Halosimplex rarum, assembly GCF_047715405.1. Lineage (NCBI taxonomy): Archaea > Methanobacteriati > Methanobacteriota > Halobacteria > Halobacteriales > Haloarculaceae > Halosimplex > Halosimplex rarum. Next base: position 3,996,602 of record NZ_CP180412.1, on the reverse strand, counting down.
GTTCGAGCGCGTAGACAGGGATGATCGCAAAGAACACCAGCAGTAGCAGAATCGCGATGAGGTACGCGCTGATGATTCCCGCGATCGAAGGGTATCCGAGAACGTCTGCGAGAACCGCCGACCCGCTGAACAGGACTGTGGTGAACGCGATGATCGTGATCGGCCAGTTGCGCGTCGCTTTCCGACGAAAGGTCAGTCCGTCCGTGTAACTATCTGCCATACATTCCGTCGGACACGCACGGATAAAAAATGCTTGGGGTACCGCCTCTAGCGGTGTCTCGCAACGATACTGCACGCGTCAGCGGCCGTCGCGCTCCTTTCTGGATCCCGAGCACCGAGACAATCTGTCTTCACACGGCTGGCGGGCGTCAGTACCCCGTGGATGCGGTTCTTCAAACATGGGTTCGGAGCCGCTGCCAGCAATCGTTTCCGCAAGGTGGAGGTATATCCGATGAGTGCTGGTAACGAATGGCATGCCCGTCACGTACTCACCCGATAGAGTCGCGGGTGACATCGTCGTCGCGGACAGCAACGTCCCGCTCGACGACGGCAGCCGGTATACAGCACAGTCACACGAAGACCGACTCGTCTACGAGATCGAACCCGGATCGCTCACCGACGCGAGATACCTGACCTGCGATCTGCTGTTAGACGGGGACCACCTCGCGAAGTGGGAACTCCGGTTACACGAGGGTGAGGACGGGCCGACCTTCGGACTGCGATACAGCGCGCTCAACCAGTGTCAGGCGCGAGTACGGGTCCCCCTGACGGCGACGAACCAGAACCGGTGGAAGTACGACCGCGAAGGCGCGTGGCTCAAGCCGCTCGCCGGCGGCGACAGAGTCAACCTGGAGCGAGTGGACCGCATCACGATCGCGGTCATCCGCAAGAGCGACGAGCCGGTCCGGTGGTGCCAGACGCCGCTCGTGGCCACCGAGGAGGAACCGGATCGCGTGGATTCGCCGGCCCTCCCCGAGGGGCCGCTCGTCGACGAGTTCGGCCAGTCGCGGATCCACGAGTGGGACGGTCGCACCGAGGACGAGGGCGAACTGGTCGAGCGCCTCGAGACACAGCACCGCGAGGCCAACGACCACGCGCTCCCGGACGACACCTCCCAGTGGGGCGGGTGGACGGACCGGCAGTGGGAGGCGACCGGTTTCTTCCGGACCCATCACGACGGCGACCGCTGGTGGCTCGTCGACCCCGACGGACACCCGTTCTGGTCTGCCGGTCTCGACTGCGTCCGCGCGAACGTCGATTCGGTCTACGGCGGGATCGCCGATGCACTGTCCTGGATCCCCGACGAAGACGGTCCGTTCGCTCCGGCACTCGGGACGACACACGGTCAACCGCTGGTCGACTACCTGACGGCAAACTTCGTTCGCGCGTTCGGCGACGACTGGCACGACCGCTGGACCGACACCGTGCTCGGTCAGCTCCGCCGTCTCGGATTCAACACCGTCGGTAACTGGTCCGAATGGGAGATCGCTCGTGACGCGGGCTATCCGTACGTCCGACCGCTCAGACTGGACTTCGACGATACCGTGTACCGGGACTTCCCGGACGTGTTCGCTGACGACTTCGAGGAAGCCGCGGCGGCCTTCGCCGAGCCGCTCGCGGAGACCCGGAACGACCCGGCCATGATCGGGTATTTCCTCGGCAACGAACCGACGTGGGGGTTCGCGGACGAGACGCCGGCGGCGGGGATGCTCTACACCACGGAAACGTGTGCGACCCGCTCGGAACTGCGGTCGTTCATGGAAGCGCGCTACGACTCCGACGCCGGACTGGCCGATGCCTGGGACATGGACGTGTCCTTCGCCGACCTCGAGACCGGACGGTGGCGCGAGCACCTCACCGACGCGGCCAGGACGGACCTGGCAGATTTCAGCGAGGTGATGGTCGACGAGTTCTACCGCGTGTTGAGCGAGGCCTGCCGCGCGGTCGACCCGAACCACCTGAACCTCGGCACTCGATACGCGTACGTCCCCGGCGACTGGGCGCTTTCCGGGATGTCACACGTCGACGTCTTCTCGATCAACTGCTACGAAGAGCGCGTGCACGCCGATCGGTTCGCCGAAATCAGCGAACGGCTAAACGTCCCAGTACTGATCGGCGAGTGGCACTTCGGCGCGCTCGACGTCGGACTTCCCGCGTCGGGCATCTGCCGCGTGGGCGACCAGTCGGACAGGGGTGACGCCTACCGGACGTACCTCGAAGACGCGGCCGCCAAACCCTGGTGTGTCGGGACGCACTATTTCACCCTGTACGACCAGTCGGTCGCCGGCCGGTTCGACGGCGAGAACTACAACATCGGCTTCCTCGACGTCTGTCACCGCCCGTACGACCCGCTCGCGACGGCAGCACGGAAAAGCCACGAACGGCTCTACGACGTCGCCGCGGGCCGTGTCGAGCCCTACGACGACCCGCCCAGGTACCTGTCGACGGTCCACTGACGGGCGGTCGTCCGGTCTTTCACTCGGTCACCCGGCGCCAAACCGAGAGGTAACCCCAGCCATTTTTATGTCATCGCTGGGGACTTAGAGTGAGTACCCGTGTCGCGAGAGCCAGCACAGCTGGCGGGACTCTCGGAATACATCGAGAACCCGGACCGGCTCGGCGAGAACGTCGAGCCGGCACACGTCCCGTCGGTCCCGTACGAGTCGACAGCGTCGGCCAGGGCCGCCACCGGCCGCTTGACCGAACCGAAGGCCAGATGGGCGGAGTCGGAGTACTTCCGCTCGCTGAACGGCGAGTGGTCCTTTCGATGGGCCGAGCGACCCGCCGACCTCCCGGAGCGCCTCGGCCCGGACGTCGACTGGGAGCACCTGTCCGTCCCGAGCGTGTGGCAACTCGAGGGCTACGATCGACCGATCTACCGGAATCACGCGCTGACCTGGGAGCGGCTCCCCGAGGTCGACGACGAGCCGGAGCCGCCCGCGGTCCCCGACGAGTTCAACCCCGTCGGGACCTACCGCCGAACCGTCGACGTCCCGGCGTCGTGGAGCGGCGACCGTCGTACCTACCTCCACTTCGAGGGCGTGAAGTCCGCCTTCTTCGTCTGGATCGACGGTGCGTACGTCGGCTACGACCAGGGATCGATGACCCCCTCCGAGTTCGACGTCACGGACGACGTCGAGGCCGGCGAGGAACACGCCCTCACCGTTCAGGTGTTCCGCTTCTCCGACGGGAGCTACCTGGAGACCCAGGACATGCTGCGGTTCAGCGGCATCTTCCGCAGCGCCTACTGCTACTCGAAGCCCGCCGTCCACCTCCGGGACTGGTTCGTCCGCACGGATTTCGACGACGCATACGACGACGCGACACTCACGGTCGACGCCGAACTGGGCGTCTCCGGCAAACGTGACGGTAACCGGCCGAGCAACGGGGAGGCCGCCGAGGAGTGGACAGTCGAAGGCCGCCTCTACGACGAGGGAGGCGACGAGGTCACGGCGTTCGACGCGACCGTCGTTCCCGCGAACGGGACCGAGACGACCCTCCGTACTGAGGTCGAGTCGCCGGCCAAGTGGTCGGCGGAACACCCCGCCCTCTACGACCTCGTGCTCACACTGCGGGGGCCGGACGGAACGGTCCGCGAGGCCGTTCCCGAGCGGGTCGGGTTCCGCGAGTTCGCCGTCGAAGACGGGCAGATCCTCGTCAACGGCAACCCGGTGACGGTCCGCGGGGTCAACCGCCACGAACACGACCCCGAGACGGGGCGGTCGGTGTCGTTCGAGCGCACGCTGGAGGACCTCCGCACGCTGAAACGGCAGAACGTCAACGCCGTCCGGACGGCGCACTATCCCAACGACCTGCCGGTGTACGAACTGGCGAGCGAGCTCGGGCTGTACGTCGTCGACGAGGCTAACGTCGAGACGCACTTCAACATGAACTTCGTCAACGAGCGACCGGCGTTCCACCGGGCGTTCGTGCGCCGGTTCGAGCGGATGGTCGAGCACCACAAGAACGTCCCCGCCATCGTCGCCTGGAGCACGAGCAACGAGGCCGGCGAGGGGCCGGCCCACGAAGAGATGGCCGAGTACGCCCGCGAGCGCGACGGGACCCGATTCGTCTACCACCAGGGGTCCGGAGACGCCCCGTACGAACAGTTCCACGACAGCATGACCGGGACCGCCCCGTTCACGGACGTCTCCGGACCGCGCTACCCGGTGCCGCACACACTCGCCCAGCACAGCGCCGTCGAGGACCGCCCGCTCGTGATGGGCGAGTACGCCCACGCGCTGTGTAACAGCCTCGGTCTCCAGGACGCGTTCTGGGAGCTGATCCGCGAGGTCGACGGGCTCCAGGGCGGGTTCGTCTGGGAGTGGGCCAACCAGACGCTCGCGGGCGAAGTCGTCCCCGACGCCGACGACGGCGAGTGGTGGTTCGACGACGACCCGTTCCTGCTTGACGGCACCGTCTTCTCGGATCTGACGCTCCAGCCGGAGGTCCGCCAGCTCAAGAAGTCCCACCAGCCGTTCAGCGTCGACGCCGTCGCGCTGCGGGCCGGCGCGCTCACAGTCACGAACCGCCACGACTGCACGAACCTCGCGGCCTACGAGACGACCTGGGAGGTGACCGTCGACGGCGAGGTGGTCCAGTCCGGCACGCTCGACCTCGACGTCCCGCCGTCGCACACCCGCGGCGTCTACGTCCCATTCGACCGGCCTGAACTCGCTCCCGGGTCCGAGAGCCACCTGACGATCCGTGTTCGTCTCGCCCGCGACACCGACTGGGCGACCGCCGGCCACGAGGTCGGCTTCGAGCAGTTCGCGCTGCCGTTCGAGAGCGAGACACCGCCGTCGATCGCGGCGACGGCCGAGTCCCCGGTCACCGTCGAGGAGACCGCAGATTCCGTCGAGTTCACCGGCGAGCGGTTCGCCTATCGCTTCGACGCCGAGCGCGGGACGTTCGACGAGTTGCGCTACGACGGTGCGACCGTCGCGACAGACGGTCCGCTGTTCGGAGCGCATCGCGCACCGATCGCCAACGAGGACGACATCGACAGCGAGACAGAGTGGGGCTACGACAACGCCAGCGAGTGGGAGGCGCTCGGGCTGGACGCGCTCACCCACGAGGCCGTCGAGTACGACGTCGAGCGGCGCGGCTCCGAGTGGGTCCGCCTCGCCGTCGAGACGCTCGCCCGGAATCCCGAGGGCGACGCGCTGTTCGCGGTCACCTACCGCCACGACATCTTCGGCACGGGCGCGCTGGCGACCACAGTCGACGTCGCGCCGACGGACGCGCTCCGCGACTCGTTGACGACCTGGCTCCCTCGGCTCGGCGTGCAGTACGACCTCCCGGCGTCGCTGTCCCGCGTCGAGTGGTTTGGTCGCGGCCCCGAGGAGACGTACCCGGACCGCAAGACCGGCAGCGAGGTCGGGCGGTACGCCGGGACGGTCGACGAACAGTTCGTCCCCTATCGCCTCCCCTCGGACAACGGCAACAAGACCGACGTCCGCTGGGCGAGCGTCGAGAGCGACGACGTCGGTCTGCTCGCGTACGGCGACCGCCCGCTGAACGTCCGCTTCGACCAGTACGAGAACCTGGCCGGGGCGTCGCGCCTCGATGACCTTACCCCGAGAGACGGAGCCCGGCTGTTCCTGGACGTCGACGTAGCCGGCGTGGGGGGTACCCCGGTCAAACCCCTCTCAGAGCACCGGATCGACCCGGAACCGACCTCGTACAGCGTCGTCCTCCGACCGTTCGACCCCACGACGGCCGATCCCGCGGCACTCGCCGGTCGATTCCCGTCGGAAAACCAGGACTGAGCGCCGTCCGTTCCGCGTATTTCTCCCGGTCGGCCGCGCAACTGCGGTCGTCCGCCGATCAGTCAGTCCGTACCGTCGACCGGTTACCGCGACCGCGTCGTCACGAGTTGCGTCCACTAATCGTACACAGTGGTGACCACATCCGAGTCAGTTCACACTGACAGGGCCGTGATCACGGGCCACAGTCACTGGAAGTATATAGAAACCGGATCGGGACACAGACACGACGACGGCTGCGTTCGAGAATTCGTCGCTCAACTCGGTCGGCCGCGGCGTGGGCGTCGTAGGTGTGTGTACTACTGGTGCACATCACGTCGTCGATTACAGTGCTACGTATGTAATTCGAGACTAATGTATACTGTTAGTGCACCTGTCAGTTGAACGGAGTCACCCGGACCGGATGGGGAACTCGGACAAGCGGACGAAGACGTGGCGCTCTCGGGAAAACCCGAGATCGGCATCGAGATCGGCGAAGAGGGGATTCGCGAGCACGCCGCGAGGCTATCGATCGGCGGACTCGACCTGTCCACACGCGGCGGTAGTACCGTCGAGTGGTGATCCCCCTTCCAGCGGTGCCGCCAGGACCAGCCGACTCGTGTGTACTATCAGTGGACTTATTGGGGGCGGCGACATCGTGTCCGGCCATGCCAGGGGAAAACCGGATCTCGGCGACTGAGACCGCCTTCGGAATCTTGGATGTGGTCCACAGGTACCAGGGCGCGACGGCGGAGGAGATCACGGAGGCGACCGACCTCTCGCGCGCTGGCGTGTACAAGCACCTGCGGACGCTCGTCGCGGTCGACGCGCTCGAAAATCGCGACGGCGTGTACGCCCTCGGCCCGAAATTCACCGAATACGGGCTCGAGAATTCGGAGTCGCGGTTCGTCCTCGACCAGTCCGACAAGATAGACCAGCTGTCCCACTCACTCGACGCGCCGATCAACCTCTGGATCGCCGAGGACAGCGACTGCCGGTGCGTCTACACCACCGGTTCTGACGGCCGCGGCGACTACCCCCGCCGCCGCGGCGACAGCGTTCCGCTCACCGAGAGCCCGCCCGGCAAGGCGATCCTCGCCCACCTCCCGGAGGACCGTCGCGACGAACTGACCGATGGGCGCGACCGCTCGCTCTCCGACCAACTCGAAGGGCTCAAAGAGCGCCAGTTCCTCGAAGAACCGCTCGACGACGACGACCCCGAGTGGGTCGCTATCTCGACGCCCGTCCTCGACCCGTCGGACCGACCGGTCGCCGCGATCGAGATCGTCGTCTCCTCCGAGCGAGCCTCCGGCATCGACGTCAAGAATAACATCCGCGGCCTGCTGACCGAGACGGCACACCAGATCCGCGTCGAAATGCTCTGATCCGTCGGAATACAGCGCTGGACGAGACGGTGATTCGGGTCACCGACGACACGTCGTAGTCGGTCCTGCGTCCCCAGCGGACCCGCCCTGTTCGTCGTCGTTCGCATGGTCGTCGAACAGTTCGACGATGTTCGGGGCGTAGTCGGCCGGGTACTCGTCGTCGGCGAGGCGTGCGAGTTCCGAACAGGTGTCGCGGCCGAAGGCCTGCCCGGAGCGAGTTCAGTCGCTCCCGTCGTCAGCGGCGACGACCTGCAGCGTGGCGCTCCCCGCCACCGTCTCGTCCACGTCGAGCGTTGGGTTCTCGTCGACGACCGGGTGTCGACTCAGCCAGCCGTCGCCGTTCGTCCCCGAGAGGGAGCGATCGAGCGCGAGCAGGTCGACAGTCTCCGACCGGACCTGCGCGCGGACGTGCTGATCGCCCTCCGAACGGAGGCCCAGTCCGGCCCCGTCCTCGGCGGTCAGATCCGCCTGGTAGACGTTCCGCTTGGTTCCGCGGAAGTCGTTGGACCCGAACTTCGTGGCGTCGTCCTTCCAGGGCTGACCCTGCTGGATGCGGATCTCCTCGTGGTCGGGACGGGAGCCGTCGGGGAACGCCGCGGCCGTCCCGGACGGCCGGCCGATGTGGGTGTCCGGGTAGACGCTCCACTGGCCGTCCCGCGTCCACGAGAGGGTCGTCAGGTCGCGCGCGAGGGGGACGGTGACGCCCACTTCGCGGGCGTCGACCGCTTCCCGGAGCGTGAACTCGTACTCGACCTCGATCCCGTCCTCCAGCGGGCGGAGCAGGAACGTCCCCTCAGCGTCGTCGTAGTCGACGGTGATCGAGACGGCCGTGTCGTCCTCGACGAGGGAGACGTCGGAGACGGAGCGACCGGACGGGCGATGACTGATCGCACTCGCGTAGCCGCGGCCCGTCTCCTGCTGCGTCGGCGTCAGCGCCAGTTCCGGTCCGTCGACCACGACCGGAGTACCCTCGGACGACCGGACCTCGACGGCGCCGCTCGCCCGCTCGACGTCCATCGCGAACGAGTCCGTCTCGACCGAGACCGTCCCGTCGTTCTCGGAGAACGTCTCGTCCGCGGGCTCCGACGGGACGTCCGTCGACGGCGAGTCAGGCGTGAAGACCGCCTGTTCGATGGTGTGTCCCTCGGGGTGTGTGACCGTCATCTCCAGCTGGTCCCCCTTGACGGGGAGGGTCACCGTCTCGCGCTCGCCCGGTGGCACTTCGAGGTCGCCCCGACCCTTTCCGCGGCCGGGCGTGCCCTCGAACTCGACATCCCGCTCGGCCAGGTCGACGAACGTGTGGCGGTTCTCCACGGTCAGCCGGGCGACGTTGCCGTTGCCGATCCACTCGACGTCGACGACTCGGACGGGAGAGTACACCTTCTTCGTGTGCCAGTACTCGGGGCGGGGCCGGCGGTTCCGGTCGAGCAGCCCCCAGAGGTACTCGCCCCACTGTTCGAGGTGGTCGCCGCCCGCCCAGATGGCGGCGCCGGCGACGGCGTCGGCCGCGCGACACTGGTCCCAGATCAGCTCGAAGGGGCGCCCCCACTCGTCGCGAAGTCCTGGGTCGGTCACCAGTTCGCGGTCGTTGTAACAGTACGTGTGAGCGGCCTCGTCGAACAGGACCGGCGCGTCCAGGTTCGCGTGTTCCTCCACGGTCGATCCGGTGCGGAAGGCGGGGTAGTGGTGCGCCAACAGGGGGTAGACGTCGTGCCACGGGTCGTCGGCCTGGTAGTTGTCGTGGTTGAATATCGTCGGCCGCGTTGGGTCGACCTCGGCGACCACGTTCCCGATCGTCTCGAAGACGTCGTACCACTCGGACTCGTTCGCGATCGACCAGATGCAGACCGACGCGCGGTTCTTGTCGCGCTCGACCATCTCCAAGACCTGGCTTGTCACGACGTCGGGGTAGGGATCACCCCGACCGCGACCGAGGAACATGAGCGGCGCCTCCATCCCGACGACGATGCCGAGTTCGTCGCACGCATCGAGGAACGCCTCCGAGGTGGGGTGGTGGGCCGCCCGGACGTAGTTGACGTTGGCCTCCTTCAGCCGGCGGGCGTCCTCGCGCGTGATCGCGGGCGGCACGGCGTGGCCGTGTTCGGCGAGGTGGATCTCCTCCCAGTTGACGCCCCGGAGTTTCACGGCCTCGCCGTTCAGCCGGAGTTTGTTCCCGTCGATCGCGATATCGCGGATGCCGATCCGTTCGCGGACCCGCTCGGCCGTCCCGCCGGCGTCCAGTTCCACGTCGACGGTGTGCAGTCGGGGCTGGTCGGGGTTCCAGGTCGCGGGGTCGTCGACCGACAGCTCGACAGCGACGGTCGCTGATTCCCCCGCTGGGACCGAGTCGACTTCCCGTTCGGCAGACCCAACTGAGTCGCCGTCGGGACCGGCCACCGAGACGGCAACCGTCGCGTCCTCGACGGCATCCGGTCCCGCGTTCGCGACCTCCGTCTCGACGCTGACGGTCGCGGCGGCGCCGCCCTCAACGAGGTCGGTCCGGACGTCGACATCCGCGACGTGGGCATCCGGGACGGCGAAGAGCGTCACGCCGCGGGTGATGCCGCCGGTGACGTTCTGCCAGCCCATGTCGTCGGCCTCCGACTGCTGAGAGACGGCGACGGCCAGCGTATTCTCCCCGTCGGGGTCGACCGCGTCGCCGACGTCGATCTCGAAGGGCGTGTAGCCGCCGACGTGGTGGCCGACCCGCTCGCCGTTGACGAACACCCACGCTTCGCTGTAGACGGCGTCGAACCGCAGCGCGAGTCGCCCCTCGTCCCACCCGTCCGGAACCTCGAACGACCGGCGATACCAGCCCAGTTGCCCGTCCGACGGATACCAGTCCGCGGAGCCGCCGGGGAGGTAGTACTCGTCGTAGGCCCACTGACCGGGGACGTCCTCGTCGCGCCACTCGACGCTCAGGTCCTCGATCACGCGATAGTTGTGCAAGAGGATCGCGCTGTCAGGCATCGCTCGGAACCCGCGTTCGATCCTGTCGGTCGAGAGTGCCTCCCCGAACGCCGCCACCGACTTGACGGATACGTTTAGATCGGTCCCCCCGACGACGAACGGCGCGTCGCTGCTCGCCAGTCCGTCCGCGCCGTGGGCGACCGACCCGACCTCCTCGCCGTCGACGAACAGTCGGCTGTCGCTCTCGTCGACGACGACCGTGACGGTGAACCACTCGCCCGTCTCGACGTCGGTCTGGAGCGAGTCCGGGGACGAGCCGTCGTCGGTCTGCATGGAAAAGGAGAGCGTGCCCTCGTCGATGCCGAGCCCGAACTGCTCGGTCCCGTTCGACTGCGGGCTGGCGCCCCTATCGAGGACGAGCCCGCTCCCGCTGTCGTACCGCAGTGTCGCCCGGAGCGCGAAGCCGGTCTCGGCGAAGTCCAGGCTGTCGGCGTCGGCCACCGAGACGTGTCCCTCGCCGGCGAGGTCCAGCCCCTGCCCGTCCCGCCCGGGAACGATCTCCGGGCCGTTCACGAGCGTCCCGTCGTTGCCGTTGCCGGATTCGTCGGGCGCCATGCCGTCGGAGACTTCGTTTATCGGGAGCCACGCGACGGCGCTGTCCGGCGGCGCGTCGTACTCCCGGTCGATCTGGTCGGGCGAGAGCGCCGCGTCGAACGCGCGGAACGAGTCGACGACCGGTGCCCCGTCGGAGCCAAGGTGGAGCGGCGAGTCGACGCGAGCCAGCGACGAGAAGTCGTGCTCGGTGGCGCCGACCTCCGCGGCGTCGACGTACAGACGGATCTCGCTCTCGTCGACGACCACCGTCGTGGTGTACCACGCTCCCTGATTGAGGTCGCCGGCGTCGACTCCCGGCCAGTTCCCCTCGCCTTTCATCCAGAACGAGAGCTGGCCGCCCCACACGCCCAGCGAGTACTGGTCGCCGCCCTTCGACCAGAGCGGGCCGTCCCCCTCGTACCTGAACGTCATCTGGAGCGTGAATCCGGGCTCGGTGAAGTCGACGCCGTCGGCGTCACCGACCGCGACGTGGCTCGCTCCGGCGAGGTCCAGCGCCCGTTCGGACGGGTCCTCGACGACAGCCGGGTCGTTGGACAACGCCCCCTCGTTGCCGGTCCCCGAGAGATCCGGCGCCACCCGCCCTCCCGTCGACGACGGCGGCGTCTCGCTCGTCGAAAGCGCGAAGTCCCAGGTGCCGTTCAGCGATCGCGTCCCGCCGCCGTCGGCCGCGGCCGGTCGCGGCGTGAGTCGGACCGACGAGACCTCGTCCTGAACGTCGTTTGATTCCTGTTCGCTCGCCCCCACACTCGTCGGTAGCGCCGCCCCGAGCGCGATCCCCGACGTGGCCGAGAGGACAGTTCGTCTGCGGAGCGATATCTCTCCGCGGTCGTTCTCTCCACTATCGTTTGTCATTATTGCTACTCCAATCCCAGGTACATATCGATCGATTATAATAGTTCCGCACAGCCACGGGGACTCGTCGGGACCGGCGTCGGTCTCCACGTGACCAGCGATTCCCTCTCGCGAATCCGCCGTCGCGAAACTCCGCGGTGCTCCGTCGATCTGTGCCCACTGACTATGTACTCGTCATCGGGTCAGCGAGGGCGTCGTCCGAACCGAGCCGCGACTGAAGTACACTAATAGTGTACGATTCACATCCATTACGCCCATATACTTGTAATCGCCTTCAACTCATGAGTGGACTATTAGTGTACATCCAACCGACCAGCACCGATCATCCTCGAAAGTCACAGGGGCAGGGTCCGATGCGAGAAGTGGCGGAGTTGTTGGTGAAAAAGGACGACTCAGCGATCTGCTTCGGCGACAGAGAACGACGACAGCGGTAGTCACCCGACGTCAGTCGCTCCGGGAGACAGCATCGGTCACGAGGTGTCCTCGGTACCAGCGCGTCACATCGAGTCGGTAGGGAGGACCTCGCTGGCGTCGTCCTCGGGACGGTATCTGAGGCCGCATCGAGCTTCGACCAGCGAGAAGTATCCCTCGCTGTTGGCGGAGACGAGGTTTACCGACAGCGGGTTCTCAGCGAGCGGTTCGGTCACGGCCTTCCGCAGCCCCTGTCGACAGTCCCGCGGCGACAGCCAGATTGCGCGGGCGAACCGTGCGCCGTTCTCGCTCGCGGCCTCTCGCTCCCGGAGTTGCTCCCGCGTGAGCAGCCAGCCGATCCGGAGGTTGACGACCTCCAGTCCGTCCCGGTCGGCGTGGAACGACCCCAGCGCCTCGCCGGTCACCTTCGAGACGCCGTAGTACGAGTCCGGACGGAAGGGGTCGTCGACCGAGATCGCCCGCGGTCTGTCCGGCAACGACTCGCCGTCGAGGACGTGACTCTGGTGGACGTGATTCGTCGACGCGAAGACGACGCGGTCGACGCTCGATGCAGCGGCCGCGGCGTAGACGTTGTAGGTTCCCTCGATGTTCGGCCCGACGATGTCGTCCCACTCGGCGCCCGGATCAGGGTTCGCCGCCAGGTGGACCACCACGTCGTGCCCGGCGACCACGTCCCGCACCGCCTGGCGGTCCTCGACGTCGACGACGCGACTGTCGATCGCTTCGTGGTCGCGATGGGTCACCGCGGTCACGTCGTGACCGTCGAACGCCTGGAGCGCCTCCCGACCGACGTTCCCGGCGGCCCCCGTCACTACGATTTTCATGGTGAGTCCTCTCCACTAGCCTGGAAAAAACTTCTGTGAACGACCCGTCGACGACAGTCCCCCTTCGCATATCTACCAAATTCCAATACATGATGACTTAATTATTAATTCACCCCCCCCCTCATGCAGCTCTTCGCCAACTTCTTTATGAGATCCCGGAGACTACACCACAGAGTCGCAACCGATCGAACGATAGAGCTTCTTGAGTGGTCTTTCAGTGAATTTCGATGTGAAGAGAATGCGATCGAGAGCGACCGTAGAAGACAACAAGCGCTGAAAGTCCTCCGCGCGCCCGCTTACGGCTCGCTACACTCACCGGAAGACTCACTGCGTCCGTCTTCCGAGCCCTGTTTCGCGTCGTTCGACAGGACCCCGTTCACATGCGAGGCCCCCCTTCGGTCGACCTCGCTCTCGCGGTCGCTGAGTCGGATAGTGCCGATTCAGACGACTACATGAGCGCGAGCCCGGATATCGGTTTTGCCGCCACGCGCACCTGGCCCGTTCAGTCCCCCAGCAGAGCAAGGTCTGACAAGCCTTCGTTCACTCCGTTTACGAAGACAGCGAAGAACCCTCCGTCCCTCGGGCCGTGCGAACGGGCACTTCGCGCCCGTGAGCAAACCCGCACGATGCTGTCGCGTCTGGCGTAGACCTTCGCTCTCGCTGACCCCTCGTTCGCTTTCGAGGAAGACGGTTGTTGGAGACGGCGCGATATTTTACCATAATTCTATACTATTCTGTACCAACCAGAATTCGGATACTTCCATCGCGGATCGGTGGGTCGACGGGTCAGCGCATCCCGACGCGGATCCGGTTAGCGGTCACGGTCAGCAGCCCGGTAACCGTACTCAGAGTGTACGACCGAGAGGAGCGCGACGGGGGCCGACCCGCTGGTCCGTCGGGGTCGTCACCACTCGACGATGCTCCCGTCGTTGTATCGGCGGATCGGCGTTCGCCAGTCGCTGCCCTGCCCGGCGTGTTCCCGGATCCCCTGCTCGTTCACCTCGATACCCAGCCCCGGCTTCTCGGAGAGGGAGACGCGGCCGTTCTCGCTCCGGAGGTCGTCGACGTTGTCGACGTAGGCGTCGATGTACCGCTCCGCGACGGCGGGCTGGTGGACGGCGTTGGTGACGTGGTGGCTGAGCTGGGTGCTGGCGGCGTAGGCGATCGGGCCGACCGAACAGCTCATCATCAGCTTGGCGCCGTAGGTCTCGGCCATCGAGGCGATGTTCGTGATCTCCGTGATGCCGCCGGCGTGAGAGATATCGGGCTGGACGATGTCGAGGCATCGCTGTTCGAGGTGCGGCCGGAACTCCCACCGCGAATACAGCCGTTCGCCGAACGCGATCGGGATGTCGTGGTACGACGAGCGCTCCAGCATCCGGAGGTGCTCCGGTCGAACCGGCTCCTCGACGAACATCGGGTCGAACTCCCTGAGCCGCGAGAGGACGCGCGGCGCCATGCTCGCGGAGATGTGTCCGTGGAGGTCGATCCCGATGTCGATCTCGCGGCCGACCGCCGCTCTGGCGATGTCGAGGGACTCGCAGATCGCGTCGATGTCGGCCGTCGACTCCAGCGGTGACGTCTGATAGGTCGTCAGCAGCTTCAGCGTGGTGTACCCGTCGTCGACCGCCTCGGTCGCCAGTTCCGGGATCTTCTCGGCGTCATCGGGAACCAGCTTCTTGTACACCGGGACGTGATCGCGAGTCTGCCCGCCGAGGAGGTCGTAGACCGGCTCCCCGGAGTACTTCCCCTTGATGTCCCACAGCGCCTGGTCGATACCGGCGATAGCGCTCATCAACACGGGGCCGCCGCGGTAGAAGCCGCCGCGATACATCCGCTGCCAGTGGTCCTCGATCCGGCTCGACTCCTCGCCCAGCAGGTAGCCGTCCATCAGTTCCTCGACCGCCGTCCTGACCGTGTCGGCGCGGCCTTCGAGGATCGGCTCCCCCCAGCCGGCCGTCCCGTCGGCGGTCTCGATCTTCAGGAACAACCACCGCGGGGGAACCTTGAACAGTTCGTAGTCGACGATCTGTGGCATGTCTGGACGAGTGCGTCCGACGGTGTTAACGGTTGGCCACGAGACTCTGCTGGAGCACGGAGTCGGGCGGCCGGTCGGGCCCGGAGCGTGACTTCGCCGGCGTCGCAGCGAGGGTCTGTCGGCGTCGTAGCGAGGCTTCGTCGGTGACACAGAGGGCCCCGCCGGCAGTGTCTCCGTGTCCGACATATCGTTGCCAGCTACGTACCGGAATCGTGCGGAACTGTCACCGGAAACTGCACTGTCTTTTTCACGCTCGGTCAGAAAGGTGGGGCCGATCGAATGAGCGACGAACCCGCGCCGACGGACTCCCCGGACACGAGGGAGTCGTTCGTCCTCGACGACATCGACGAGGCGGTCACCGAAGAAGCGATCGACCACACGCTCGACGGCGGCGCGGGCGGGGCGACGGCGTCCCGCGAGGCGGTCGAGGCGGAGGGCATGGACGACGTCGAGGAGACGCAGCCGGTCACCGTCACCGCGCAGTTCGGCGCCGGCGACGCCCGGCGCACCGTGCCGTTCGACCTGCGACTCGTCGACAGAGGCGGGGGGACGGCCGAACCGGGAGGAGGCGAGGCGGACCCCGGCGCCGGCGGAGACGGAGGTGACGAGTCGACGAGCGCCGCGGCGGTCAGCACGGTCGACGGGACCGTCGGGAGCAGCAACGTCGGCGGCCAGGGCCGCGGCCGCGAGGTGACGTTCGCGCTCCGGGCCGACCGCTCGGTCACGGTCACCGGGATATCGGTCGCGACGCGGAACGACCTCGTCGACCGGCAGTACACGGACAGGGACACCACCGTCGGCGGTTCGGCGCCCCCATCCCCGGTCTCCGGGGAGTTCTCGGTCGCCCTCCGTGACATCAGCGGGAGCGGCAACCTCGGCGTGAGCGAGTTCGTCGATCCGTCCGGTCCGGACGCGGACCTCGTCGTCACGCTGACGTTCGAGGACGGGAGTTCCACGACTATCGGTATCGGATAGCTGTGTCCCGGTTTCGGCATCAACTAGAAATCACCGATCACCGGGCCGATCAGTGCAGGTCGGGAAGGTAGTCAGCGTTCGCGTCCAGCAGGTCGTCGATCATCTCGTCGATCGCGTCCAGGTCCAGCGCCGCGGCGGTCAGGGGATCGAGTTTGATAGCCCGCCGGAGCGCGTCCTCGTCGTCGTCGAGACCGGCGCGGACCGCCTGCTCCTGGACGTTGATGTTCGTCCGATTGAGCGACGCTAGCTGGCCGGGGAGGTCGCCGACCGTCGTCGGATGGATGCCGGTGCCGTCGACGAGACAGGGGACTTCGACGCAGGCGTCGTCCGGGAGGTTGGCGATCGCGCCGGTGTCGTTGCGGACGTTGAGATTCATCCGCCGGACCGTGTCCGTCTCCCGCGAGTGGATGATGTGCGACCCGTACTCGGAGGAGCGCTCCAGCGAGAGGTCCTCCTCGGTGGGGTCGAACTCAGCGTCCAGGTCGGGCTGGTAGGACTGCCAGTGCTCGAAGTACCGACCGGTCGGCATCCACTCGATCGTGTAGTGGCCGAACTCCTCGTCGGGCGTGTAGTCGTCGATGATCCCCTGGTCGGTCCGGAAATAGGGGAGGTACTCGCTGAGGTGGTGACTCGACTCGGTGATGAACGCGCCGAAGTGCTCCATGACGTCGAAGCGCACGGGGTCCTGCTCGCGGATCTCGGGGTCATCGGCCGCATCGCGGAGCGCGGGGTAGAGGTCCTCGCCGTCGTGCGTGAGGTCGAGATACCACGCCATGTGGTTGATCCCGGCGACCTGGTGTTCGATTTCGTCCGCTGGGACGTCCAGATAGCGGCCGATAGCGGCGGTCGTGTGCTGGACGCTGTGGCAGAGGCCGACCACCTCGATATCGGTCGCCTCGTCGACGGCCCAGCACAGGATCGCCATCGGGTTCGTGTAGTTCAGCAGGACGGCGTCGGGACAGAGCTCCTCCATCTCGCGGGCCATCTCCAGCAGCATCGGCATCGTCCGGAGCGCCCGGAAGACGCCGCCCGGGCCGAGCGTGTCGCCGACGGCCTGCTCGACGCCGTGTTCCTGCGGGATGCGGACCTCGTTCTCGAAGGGTTCCTCGCCGCCGACATTGACCATGTTCAGCACGTAGTCGGCACCGTCCAGGGCTTCCCGGCGGTCGGTCGTCGCGCGTATCTCGGCCGAGAGGTCGTGTTCGCGGACGAGCGCCTCGCCGACCGCTGCCGTCCGGTCGAGCCGTCGCTCGTCGATGTCCATCAGCGTTATCGTGGCGTCCTGTAGCTCCTCGAACGAGAGAATGTCCGTCATCAGGTTCTTCGCGAAGACGATGCTTCCCGCGCCGATGAACGCGATCTCTGTCACGGGTCAGTAGTCTCCGAGCGCCCCCAAAGAGGTTTCTGACGCCGCTCGCTCCGCTCCGTCATCGGTCTCCCGGTCGATCGGGTCGTTCGTGACTGGTTGTAGCGCAACGAGTCTCGAGTGCGAGTAGACCGTCTCCACCCTTCGCTGGTGAGCACCTAACTGCCCGGTTGCTGTCTCGACGAACGTATGTTCTATATTCCGTATTTCACACGTCCCCACAGATTAGAGATATATTTTGGAGGGGCACGGATACGGAAGTTTCACAGTCGATCGAAGTCCGTCCCATCAGACGCGGGTGCGATTCTCAGAGCGATATCAGCGGAAACCATGCGGCATCTATCTCCAGTTTTCGATCCATGACGGCTCCACGATCGTCCCTCGACTCGAAAAGCGGTCAATGGGGAGACAATACCGGTCAACAGGGGAACGATCGCCGATAGAGTGGCGATGTATCCCGAATTCGGCTCGTCGTGTACGGTTCGGTCGCTCTTTCACGGCGCCGCGCGCCATGCGACTACGCTGCGATACCTGGCCAGTATAGTCAGCAGCGCATGAATGTAGTTAGTATGATGAAAGTCCGATCCCGATCACCGTCCAGCGACCCGAGCGGGTAGCGGGGAGTTCAGCGCTGGGATTGGAACGATATCGGACTGAGGAGGCACAGCGCGTCAATCCCTCGCCCGGTGCGCTCAGCGGAGGGCCGACGCCAGCAGCGCGGCCGCCACC
Source organism: Halosimplex rarum (assembly GCF_047715405.1). Classification (NCBI taxonomy): domain Archaea; kingdom Methanobacteriati; phylum Methanobacteriota; class Halobacteria; order Halobacteriales; family Haloarculaceae; genus Halosimplex; species Halosimplex rarum. The sequence continues at coordinate 3,978,729 of NZ_CP180412.1, read as the reverse complement.
AGCAGACAGAGGAGCGCGAGAGACGGGACACCGCCGCCCGCCGTCCGGTAGACGGCGTACCCACCGACAGCGGTGACCGTCCCGACGAGCGCGCTCGCACCCAACCGCACGGCTTCGAGACGGACGGTGTCGGCGTCGCTCCCGAGCTGGTCGCCGAGGGTGATCGCCGTACCGCCGGCGTCCCACGCGATCACGGTCGCGGTGACGCCGACCAGGAGCGCTTCGACCGGCGCGCCGTCGATGCCCGCGAGGACCGATGCGAGGAGCAGCGCCGTCGCGCCGATCGTCACCGCGCCGGTGACGCCGCGGGTCACCCCGACCGCGAGCGCGACGAATCCGACGACGCCAGCCAGCAGCGCCGTCAGATCGTAGACGCCGGGCGCGAGGGCGAGCAGGCCGATGGCGACCGCGGCGCTCCCGGAGACGGCCGTGGGCGAGCGGTCGATCCGTGTCACGGCGCCCTCCCGCCCTCGTACCGCGAGAGCGCGACGCCGAGCGGTTCGTCCCAGGCCCAGTCGACGACGCGGACGCCCGCCCGCCGCAGGTCCGTGATGCGGAGTTTCCTGACGACGCCGGCCAGCCGATGTCCCGGGCGTCGGTCAGTCGTCGGGTCCGGGCTCACGACGGTGACCGGGTAGCCGTCGGCGTGGAGGTGCCGGGCGACGCGCGCGACGGCGTCGTCGACGAGCGGCGACAGGACGATCAGTTGCGCGTCGCCCGTCAGCCGGCGGCGGAACTGACGCTTCCAGCCCGCCAGTTGCGCCCGCTCGTCGCGAGGCCGCGACTGCAGCGCTGGGTGGCAGGCGAGCAGTTCGCGGGCGCGAGCGCGGTGGTCGGCGCCGGACCCGGGCGCGAGCCAGCAGTCGCGGTCGCCCAGTGCGGCCACGCCGACGCGGTTGCCGGCGTCGGACAGGCCGGCGTAGAGTCGGCCGGCGGCCTCGACGCCCCGGTCGATCGCGTTGGGTCCGTCCGGAGTCGGGGCGACGTCGGCCGTCGCAGTGGCGTCGACGACGAGCGCGACCGTCGCCGACCGCTCCTCGCGGAACTCTAGCGTCGCGAACTCACCCGTCCGCGCTCGACGGTTCCAGTCGACCCGGCTCAGCGGGTCGCCGGTGCGGTACTCGCGGGTGGCGTGGAACGTCACCCCGTCGCCGCCCGTCGGGGCCGCGACCCGCCCGGTGTACCCCGTGACCTGCCGGCGAAGCGGGACCGCCGTCTCCGTCGGGCGGAGGCGAGGGACGCACGTGATCGTCGTCTCGTCGCCGACCCGCGTCTCCCGCTCGACCGTCCCGGCGAGGTCCCGCGTGAGCGCCAGCAATGGACTGAACTCGTGCACACCGCGACGTGCGGCCACCGCGTACGAGAACGTCGCTTCCTCCCCGGACCGGAGCGACGTTCCCGACCGCGGCGAGCCGTCTCTCACGGCCAGCGATTCCGGGACGCCGTCGACCAGTCGAACGTCGGGCAGCGTCTCTGCGCCGTCGTTTCTGACCGTGACCGTCACGCGGACCTCGTCGCCGGGGTCCGGCCGCGCGTCGGACACCTCGCGCTCGACCGACAGCGACGGCTCCGGCCCAGGTCCCGAGCGCGCGAAGGCGCCGTAGCCCAGGCCGACGACGCCGCACAGCAACACCGCGGGCGTCCCGGTGAGCGCGCCGGCCCCGAGACAGACGAGCGCGATCGCGCTGACGCCGAGCCAGTGACCCGTCTCGTGTTCGTCCCGGTTCTCTCTGTCGACCCTGCTTCCTCCATCGGCTCGGCTCCCCGCACCGGCCCGGGCGCTCCGGTTCACGTCCGTGACCGTCCTCGGTCGGTCGCTGTCCGAAATGTCCCCGGCGACGACCGCAGACGGTGACGAACGCCGTGCGACCTCGGCGATAGCGTCGACCGTGTGGGCGAGGTTGCGGTCGAACACCGAAGGACCGCCCAGGCGCCGTCGGAGTCGCTCGCGGAGCGAGGCCGCGGGCGCTCTCCCATCAGCGAGATACGCGGCCGCGTAGGGGTCGTCGGTCCACGTCCCCCGTTCGACTCGGTCGCGGGCTTCCTCGCGGTCCCAGCCGCCGTAGGCCGACAGTGCAGCCACAGCGACGGCTCCGAGCGCGTGCCGCGTCCGCATCCGGAGGCCGTGGGCCGCGTCGCCGGCGACCGATTCGAGCACGTCGTCGACGTCTTCGCCGGGCGGTGGCGAGCCACCGGCCAGTTCCGGATCCGGCGTCTCGGCCCAGGTGAGTTCCCCGCGCTTGCGGGCGCGGCCGATCCGGACGGCCTGGACGAGCGCGACCACACCGAACGCCGTGACGATGGCGTCCCCCGCGCCGAACCCGGCGAGGCCGGGTGCGACCGAAAGGGCGAGTCCGACCGCGAGCACTCCCTCGCCCGCGACGAGGAGCGCTCTCCGTTTCACGTCGGCCATCTCACTCGTCACCCCCGGAGTCAGCCGTTCGTTCGCCCTCGATCCGTCGGAGGAGCGCCGCGCTTCGGCGCTCGTCTTCGTCGGTCGGCTCGTGGCTGCCGTACCGGACCTCCTCGAACAGCGTCGTCAGCTCTCGAACGTCCTCGCGGGCCAGTCCGGCGCCGACCGCGACGTCGGCGAACTCGCCGGGCGTCGTCGTCTCGGGGTCGGTTACGTCGACCCGGGTCGTCATCTCCCGCCAGGCCCGATAGATCTCGTTGTCGACGGCCGCTGCCGAGTCGGCGGACTCGATGCGGTCGGCCGCCCGACCCGCCGCCTGCGCGATGACCTCGGCGTCGGTCGAGTCGTCTGCCGGTTCGTCCGGCTCGGGCTCCGCCGTGGTCGACTCCGAGCGGCGTCGCGTTGCCACGACCGCCCCGGCGAACAGCCCGACCCCGGCGAGCACGAGGACGACGAGCAGGGGTGGGACGGGCGTCGTCGCGCCGGCGTCGCCACCGCCTCCACCGGAAGCGGGGGGGATCACGACCTCGACGACGGGCTGGGAGCCGCCGAGCAGCCACGGCGGGAGCAGCGTCAGGAACGCGATCGACGCGACCACGAGGACCGCGACCGCCGCGACGAATCGGAGTGTGTCACGCCAGTTCCGGATCGCGTACCAGAGGACGGCGACGAGCGTGACGAACAGCAACGCGAGCACGACCTCTCGGAAATACGGTATCACGGGGAACACGCCGCCGCCCGAACCCAGCTCCCCGACGAGGCCAACGCCGGGCCCGCCCGTGCCGCTCCCGCTACCGCTCCCGGCGACGCCCGGGCCGTCGCTTCCGCTGGACGACACTGTCGACGAGAGCGTCGCCGCCGAGAGCGCCACGGCAAGCGTGCCGGTGACAGCGACTACGATCCGCTGTGCGGTATCGCCGTCCACGCGGCTGTCTACGGCAGTCTCTGGTAAGGGTGTTCTGGCCGTCGCCCTACCTCGGAGCGGCCGTCGACACCGACGATGGAAACGGTCCCTCGGGACCGTCGGCTATTTTTGTCGCACTGCGCTACTCCCCCGGTATGCATCGCCGAGATGTCCTCACAGCCGCAATTGGCCTGGTCGGCGTCACCGGCCTGAGCGGGTGTACGGGCGACCAGCCATCGGGCGCAAACGGCGAAACCGACCCTCGATCGACGCCGACGCACGACCCACCTTCGGAGGCGGGGACGACCTCGTCACCGCAGACACCAGTCGAGACGCCGGTACCATTCCCCGACACGTGTGCGGAACTGCCGGATATCGACGGACTGCCGACACCGCCGTCGGAACTGACCGAAGCGTCGGTCGAGACGTTCGTCGGGGACTTCGAACGCGTGTACGCCGTCGCGACCACCGACGAGTACGGGGGCGTCGAGTCGCTCCAGATCCGCTCCGTCGAGCACGTCGGCCAGCGATACGTTGTCAGTCTCTCCTTCGACGCGGTGCCGGCGACGCCGACGCCCGACTCGGACGGGGCAACGCCGACGCCGCTTCCGGTCGATGCGTATTCTCACCACGCGGTGTATCGACTCACCGAAGAACGGATGCTCCGAGAGTTACGCAGCCACATCGACGACAGTCTCCTCTCGAAGACCTGCTGGACGCTGGCGAGTGCGTAGGGAGATTCTGCCGAAGTCGGACGGCTGCCCTGACTATCCGAGATGGATTCGTCGGTATCTGCGGGATATTCGGTTGTCGATTCGCACGCGAAATCGACCACCATCCCCGATGTCGACGGTAGTATTTTGACCCGTCGGCCGGAATCAGGTCGCTATGGAGTCACCGAGTGACGAGGGTCGCGTAACGGAATCGCTCGACGGCGAGTGGCTGTTCGTGACGGACCCAGACGAGGAGCAACGGGCGCTCGCCGACCCAGAGACGGACTGGTCGGACGTCGACGCCGAGCGGGTGACCGTCCCGCACGCCTGGCAGGAAGACGAGACCTATCGGGAGTACACCGGGACGGCGTGGTACCGGACGACGGTCGAGTACGACGGGGCCGGCGACCGCGTGTTCCTGCGATTCGGGGCCGTCGACTACGAGGCGACGGTCTACGTCGACGGCCGGGAGGTCGGGACCAACCGCGAGGGGTATCTCCCCTTCGAGGTGGAAGTGACCGACGCCGTCTCGCCGGGCGAGACAGTGGTAGTCGTCGAAGTGACCGACCCCGAGGACCTCTCGGAGATCCCCCACGGCAAGCAGGGCGCCCCGTGGTACACGCGGGTCAGCGGTATCTGGCAGTCCGTCACGCTCGAAGCCCGACCCGAGCGGTTCGTCGAGGACGTGAAGGTCACGCCGGATCTGGACGACGACACTGCGACCGTCGAGGTGACCGTGGACGACGATGCCAGCGATCAAGGGGAGGACGGACGCGGCCTCGACGCCGCAATCACCGTCTCCCGAGACGGCGGCGAGGTCGCCGCAGCGACCTGCGAGATCGGAGACGGCGAGGGGACGTGCACGGTCTCGATCCCCGACGCCGACTACTGGACGCCCGACGATCCGGCGCTGTACGACGTGACCGTCGAACTCCGGGACGGCGACGACGCGATCGACGCCACGGAGACGTACTTCGGGATGCGCAGCGTCAGCACAGACGGCGACCGCATCTATCTCAACGGCGAGCCGTTCTACGTCCGCGGCGCGCTCGACCAGGCGTACTACCCGGACACGCTCTATCGGCCCTTCGACGACGACCTGTTCGAGTACGAGGTCCGGACCGCGAAGGAACTCGGGTTCAACATGCTCCGCAAGCACATCAAGCCGGCCCACCCCGACTTCGTCGAGGCCGCCGACCGCCTCGGGATCCTCGTCTGGGAGGAGCCGGCGAACCCGACCATCTACACCGAGCGCTCGAAGCGGGAGGTCCGCGAGCAGTTGCGGGGGATGATCGACCGCGACTACAACAGCCCGAGCGTCGTCGCCTGGAGTCTCTACAACGAGGAGTGGGGCATCGGTCTCGACCAGGAGGACTACTCCATGCACGACGGGCGCCTCTGGAACGACGAGGAGAAACAGGAGTACCTGACCGAACTCTTCCACGAGACCAAGGAGTGGGACCCGACGCGACTCGTCTGCGACAACTCCGGGTGGGCCCACGTCGCCACGGAGATCAACGACTATCACGAATACTACGTCAGCCCCGACCGCGCGGAGCCGTGGGCCGACGCCCTCGACGATATCGCGGCGAATCCCGGAGACAACTACGCGACGGAGAACACGCCGGCCGAAGACGCGCCCATCCTGATCTCCGAGTTCGGGACGTGGGGTTTTCCCGACTTGCCGAAGCTCCGCGAGCACTACGACGGCGACCCGTCGTGGTTCTCCCACGACTTCCTCGACAGCCCGCTCAAACGACCCGAGGGCGTCGACGAGCGCTACGAGGCGACCGACCTCCCGGAGGTCTTCGACGACTACGACGACCTCGCGGAGGCGTGGCAGCGCCGGGAGGCCGTCTCGCTCCACGGCGTCGTCGAGGAGATGCGGACCCACGAGGCCGTCGCCGGCTACGTCGTCACGGAGTTCTCCGACATCGAGTGGGAGTTCAACGGGATCCTCGACTACCTCCGCGATCCGAAAGAGCACCTCGCCGACGAGTTCGCCACCGTCAACAGCGAGGTGCTGGTCGCGATCGACCCCGAGAGGCACGCTCTCGCGCCCGGCGACGAAGTCACCGCGGACGTCCACGTCGTCAACGACACGACCGAGTCGCTGGACGGCGAGCTCCGGTGGAGCGGCCCGGGTGCCGAGGGCGAGCAGTCGGTGTCCGTCGACGGCTTCGGGACGACGACCATCGAGGACGCTATCACGCTCGCTCCGTCGGCCGACGCTGCGACCGGTGCCCACACGCTCGACGTGACGCTCGACGCCGGCGACCGGGAGATCTCGAACGAGGAACCGGTATTTGTGGTCGCCGGAGAGACGCCCGATCGAACGGTCTACGCCGACGAGCCGCTGGCCGCTGCACTGGAAACCGAAGGCGTCGCCGTCACCGACGACCTCGACGAGGCGGACGTGGCGGCGGTCACCGCTGTCGACGCGGACGTCTCCGAGTTCGTCGAGGCGGGCGGCGCGGCGCTGGTCGTCCCCGAAGTCGATGGGCGGATGGCCGAGTCCGACGCCTTCGACTACCGGAACCTCCCCGCGGGCGAGAGCTGGAACCTCGTCTCGTCGCTCCTCTATCAGGACAGCGACCTCCTCGGGGACCTGTGTTCCGACGCCCGCGTCGGCTGGGCGTTCGAGGATCTCTTCCCGCACGACCTGGTCGAAGACCTGGACGCGTCGGCCGACGAGATCCACGTCGGGTCCGTCGAGGGCTGGATCGCCAACTGGGGCAGCCCGCTCGTGGTCCGCGACCGCGGCGACGGCCGGCTCTGTAGCTGCACGTTCCGCGTCACCGACCGCTACGGCGAGCATCCGACCGCGACGGCGCTGGTCGACCGACTCCTCCGATCCCTCTGAGCCGAGGGAAACGCCGACGCCTCCGGTGATTCCGGAGTCTCCGCGGGCGTCGACCAGTATCGTTATTCCCCCGTCGGGCGATGTGGGAGTCGATACATGACAGTCCCGCAGTATTCGGTCGACGTCGACGAGGTCGAAATCGACGACGCGTTCTGGTCGCCGTGGATCCGGCGCAACCGGACCGAGACCATCGAGTACCAGTACGAGCAGTTGGAGGAGTCGGGGTCGCTGGAGAACTTCCGGCGGGTCATCGACGGGAAAGAGGGGGGCTTCAGCGGGATGTGGTTCCAGGACAGCGACGCGTACAAGTGGATCGAGGCGGCGAGCTACGAACTCGCCAAGGCCGACGACTCCGACTTACGCGAGCGCGTCGACGAGGTGATCGACCTGGTCGCCGGCGCCCAGCGCGAGGACGGCTACGTCAACACCTACTTCCAGCTCGTCGAGCCCGACACGCAGTGGACGAACCTCAACATGCTGCACGAACTCTACTGCGGCGGCCACCTCATCGAGGCGGCGGTCGCCCACTATCGGGCCACCGGCGACCGGACGCTGCTCGACGTGGGAATCGGCTTCGCCGACCACGTCGACGACGTCTTCGGCGACGAGATCGACGGCGTCCCCGGTCACGAGGAGATCGAACTCGCACTCGTCAAGCTCTACCGGGTGACGGGCGAGGAGCGCTACCTCGACCGCGCGAAGTACTTCGTCGACCGTCGCGGCCACGACGACCGCCTCGCCTGGGAGTTCGAGCACCTCGACGAGGTCGCCGGCCACGAGTACAACGACGGCGACGGGGCCGCCGAGGGCGCGAGGGCGGTCTTCCTCGACGACGACGGCGAGTACGACGGGAGCTACGCCCAGGACCACGCGCCCGTTCGCGAGCAGGACACCGTCGAGGGCCACTCGGTCCGCGCGATGTACCTCTTCGCGGCGGTCACCGACCTCGTCGAGGAGACCGGCGACGAGGAGCTGTGGGCCGCGATGGAGCGCCTCTGGGAGAACATGACCACGAAGCGGATGTACGTCACCGGCGGCATCGGCCCGGCCCACGAACACGAGGGGTTCACCGAAGACTACGACCTGCCGAACGAGACGGCCTACGCGGAGACGTGCGCGGCCATCGGGAGCATCTTCTGGAACCAGCGGCTGCTCGACCGAACGGGCGAGGCGAAGTACGCCGACCTCATCGAGCGAACGCTGTACAACGGCTTCCTCGCGGGCGTCGGCCTCGACGGCAAGCGCTTCTTCTACGTGAACCCGCTGGCGAGTTCGGGCGACCACCACCGGAAAGGCTGGTTCACCTGCGCCTGCTGCCCGCCCAACGCTGCGCGGCTGTTCGCCTCGCTCGGGCAGTACCTCTACTCGAAACGCGACGGCGAACTCTACGTCGACCAGTTCGTCGGCAGTCGGCTCGACACGACGGTCGACGGCGTCAACGTGACCGTCGAGCAGTCGAGTTCGCTCCCCTGGGAGCCAGCGGCGACGCTCGAAATCGACTCGGACGGACAGGTCCCGGTCAACGTCCGGATCCCCGAGTGGGCAACCGGCGCGACGGTCGCCGTCGACGGTGAGGAAGTCACCCACGACGGCGCGGGATTCGTCCGCCTCGACCGCGAGTGGGACGGCGAGACGGTCGAACTCGCGTTCGACCGGGAGACCGAACTGGTCGCCGCCCACCCGGCCGTCGAGGCCGACGCCGGCCGCGTCGCGGTCGAGCGCGCGCCGCTCGTCTACGCCGCCGAGGCGGTCGACAACGACCGCCCGCTCCACCAGTACGCCGTGCCGACCGAGGCCGAAGCCGAGGCGACCCACCAGTCCTCGTTGCTAGAGGGCGTGACGACGCTCGAAATCGGCGCGACGGTGCCCGACCTCGACGGCTGGGACGGGTCGCTGTACCGATCGGCGAGCGAGGTCGAATCCGAGGACGCCGACCTCACGCTCGTCCCGTACTACGCCTGGGACAACCGCGAGGCCGGCGACATGCAGGTCTGGCACCGCTCGGACCTGCCCTGAGTCGGCGGGGCCGACTGTTTCACCGCGACCCGGCCCTGTTCTGCGCTACACTGCGCTGCACCCCCACTCCTTCCCGACGGACCACGGGTGCTTTTGCCCCCAGCGCCGACAGATGGGGTATGGACGAACTCCCACTCGGAACGACCGGAGAGACGGTCAGCCCGCTCTGTCTCGGCGCGATGTACTTCGGCAGTCGGACGGACCCGGAGACCTCGCGAGCGATCCTCGACCGCTACTACGAGGCGGGCGGCCGCTTCCTCGACACGGCCAACATCTACGCGACGTGGGTCGACGGCCACGACGAGCCCGCGAGCGAACCGTTCCTCGGCGAGTGGCTCGCCGACCGGGGCAACCGCGACGAGATGTTCGTCGCGACCAAGGTCGGGTTCGACTACGGCGACGTTCCCCAGTCGCTGGACCCCGACCTGGTAGAGCGAGAGGTCGAGAAGAGCCTCGACCGGCTCGGCACCGACTACGTCGACCTGCTGTACGCCCACGTCGACGACAGGGAGAGGCCCCTCGCTGAGACGATGGAGGCCTTCGATCGCCTGGTCGAGTCGGGAAAAGTCGACCACATCGGCGCCAGTAACTATCACGGCTGGCGGCTCGCCCGTGCGAACACGCTCGCCGAGGAGCGCGGGCTGACGCAGTTCAGCTGCGTCCAGCCGCGGTTCTCGTATCTCGTACCCCATCGCGACGCGGACTTCGCCCCGCAGCGGCCGGCCACCGACGAACTCGTCACGTACTGCGACGACCACGACCTGACGATGCTGCCGTACTCGCCGCTGTTGCAGGGCTGTTACGGCCGCGACGACCGCCGGATCCCCGAGGGGTACGTCACGACGGAGAACCGCCTGAAGATGGAGGCGGTGCAGGACGTTGCCGAGCGGAAGGACGCCTCGGGCAACCAGGTCGTCCTCGCGTGGCTGACCCAACGGGACCCGCCGACGATCCCGGTCATCGGCTGTAGCTCGGTCGAACAGCTCGACGAGAACCTCGCGGCGCTGGACCTGGCGTTGACCGACGCCGAGATGGAACGGCTGAACGGTATCGAAACGCTCGGCGGGTTGCAGTAGCGGTCCCGCTCGGCGGGTTGCAGTAGCGGTCCCGCTCGGCGGGTTGCAGTAGCGGTCCCGCTCGGCGGTGTGACGGGGACGCGGTCGTCAGTGTCCGCGCTCGGTCAGACGAACGACGGGCCCTCGACGGACTCGTCCTCGGCGGTCTTCCAGGAGTGTTTCGGCTCCCACCCGAGCAGGTCGCGCGCGTTCTCGGTCGAGAACGCCGACTCGTCGCCGTCGAGGTCGCAGTCGGTCGGCAGGTCGCCGAAGCCGGCCTCGATCGCGTCGGTGGTGTCGACGCCGAGGAAGTTGTCCGCGGCGAAGGCGTTGAACACCTCGTGACCCTCGAAGTCGGCGTCGAGCGCGGCCGTGACGAGCGAGACCACGTCGCGGATGTCGATGTACGACCAGTAGTTGCCGAACCGGCCCGCGCTGTCGAAGTCGAACGCCTCGCGGATGGCCGTGATCTGGTAGCGCCCGGGGTACTGGATCCACGAGGGGCGGATCGAGGCGACCGAGACGCCGAACCGGTTGACGACGCGCTCGGCCGCCGCCTCGCCCGCGAGTTTCGACGTCTCGTAGCCGTTCCAGGGTCTGACCGGGTGATCCACGTCGACGGGGAGGTATTCGGGGAGTTCCGGCTCGTCCCAGTGGGTCCCGTACACCGTCTCGCTGGAGGCCCAGACGACGTCGGCGCCCGCGCGGCCGGCCGCCTCCAGCGTGTGGTAGGTGCTCAGGACGTTGTTCTCGTACACGTCGCCGCCCGCGTTGTCCTCCTCGTGCGGGATGTTGCCGAAGTGGACGACGGCCGTGGGGTCGGCGTCGACGATGGTCTCCCACGTCGGCCCCTGGTCGGTCAGATCGACGGCTCTGAAGTCGACGCCGTCGATGTCGCTCGTCTCCGGGAGCGACAGGTCGATCGCGACCACCTCGTACTCGTGGCGGAGTTCGTCGACGATCCAGCTGCCGGCGCCACCCAGGGCGCCCGTGACTGCCACTGTCTCGGACATACGGGCCAGTGGGACCGGATCCACCTAACGTCCCCGATCACACCCTCATTTTATGATGGATCGGGTGAAACGATAGAGGCAGAATGCCGATCGAATCAGTACTGTTACCCGTGGGACTGGACGACAGCGAGCGCGTCGACCGACTCGTCGCGGAGGCGATCGCCGTCGCGAAACCGGCAGGCGCGACCGTCTCGGTCCTGCACGTGTTCAGCGAGTCCGAACTGGAAAACGCCATCGACAGACTGGATATCGAACGCGGCAGCGAGGCCGCTACCCCGGACGTGGTCGCCGACCGCTTCGCTCCCCTCCGGGAAGTGACGTCGCAACTCGCGGACGCCGACGTCCGGTACGACGTTCTGGGCGAGGTCGGCGACGCAGCCGAGCGCATCGTCGCGACCGCCGAGGAGATCGACGCCGACCGGATACTTATCGGCGGGCGCAAGCGGTCGCCGACGGGGAAGGCCGTCTTCGGATCGACCGCCCAGTCGGTCATGCTCGACGCGCCCTGTCCCGTCACCTTCGTCCGCACCGGGAATCGCTGACGGCGAGTTCCTCTCGGTCCCCGGGACTCACAGCGAGCTGTCGCCGTGTCACTGGTGGCGCATGTTGACTTCGATGACGTTGACGGTGCTCTCAACTTTCTGCGGAATCCGCTCGTGGAAGTGGTCGCCTCGCATCCGGCTCTTGATACCGGAGACGCTGACGGCGCCGACGACCTCGTCCCCGGACGTCCGAATGGGGGCGGCGATACAGCGGATCCCCGCCAGGCGTTCCTCGTCGTCGGTCGCGTACCCGCGCTCGCGGATCGCTTCGAGCTCCGCGCGCAGTTCGGCTTCGTCCGTGATCGTGTTCTCCGTCACCCCGGGAAGCCCGTGTTCCTCGATGATGCCGTCGAGTCGGTCCTCGTCCATGTAGGCCAGCATCGACTTCCCCAGCGCGGTGGTGTGGAGGTGGACGCGCTTGCCCTCGAAGGTGTCGAGCGAGAGCGCCTGGTCGCCCTTGCGCTTGAGGAGGAAGACCCCGAGCCCGTTCTCCTCGACCATGAGGTTCGCGTGGTCGCCGACGTCGAGCGCGAGGTCCTGAATCTCCGACTCGGCGATCCGGCAGAGCTGCGACCGCGTGCGAGCGTGTCCGCCCAGTTCGAGGAACTTCATACTGAGCACGTACTCGTCGCCCTCGCGAATCAGATACCCCAGGTTCGTCAGCGTCTGCAGGTGGTCGTGGACGGTGCTGGTCGGTTTGTCGAGTTCCTCGACGAGTTCGGTCAGCGTCAGCCCGTCGTTATCTTTGATGCTATCGAAGATGCGGAAGCTCACCGCGGTGGCGCGTATCTTGGGTTCGCGGCGGACATCCATACCTGATCAGTCGAATTGACAACGTTTAATAGTTCCGGCCATTTCGGAATCGGGTGCGACCGAACAGGCCGATCCCGTGAAAACGAGATTTGTTCGTCTCGACCGAGAGTCAGACCTCGACGACGTCGTTTTCGAGCGTCCCGATGTCCTCGATGGTGATCTTCACCGTGTCCCCCTCGTGGAGGGTCACGTCGGCCGGTGGGATGATGGAGGTGCCGGTTAGCAGGACGGTCAGTTCCGGGACGTAGTTGTGGCGTCTGAAGTACGAGGCCAGTTCCTCGCAGGTGCGGACCATCTCCGACGTCGAGGTCGACTCCTCGAACACCGACTCGCCGTCGCGCTCGATGCTCATCGTCATCTCGAGGTCGTGCGGGTCGTCGACCAGCGCGACGGCCGGTCCGACAGCGCAGCTCCGGTCGTAGATCTTGCTCTGCGGGAGATACAGCAGGTTATCGCGCTCGATCGACCGACTGCACATGTCGTTGCCGACCGTGTATCCGACGATTTCGCCGTCCAGGAGCACCAGCGAGAGCTCGGGCTCGGGCGCGTTCCACTCCGAGTCGCCCCTGATACCGACCGCCTCCCCCGGCCCGACCGTTCGGGTTGGGGTGGCCTTGAAGTACACTTCGGGGCGCTCGGCCTCGTAGGCGTCGAGGTACGTCTCCCCGAGTCCCCCCTCTTCCTGGCGGTCCTCCTGGCTGATGGCGTAGGTCACGCCCGCCCCCCATATCTCGTCGGCCCGGACCGGCATCCCCAGATCGCTTCGCAGTTCGGACCGCTCGATCGTCGGTGCATCGTCGCACAGTGCGGCCGTCAAGTCCGCGAGCGGTCGGTCCGCGATGACCGCCGACCGCGCGAGTTCTCTGAACGAGTCGACCCGAGCGTCGGTCTCGCTCAGGTCGTACAGCTCGTCGCCGCGCTCGACGACAACGGCCGTGTCCGCTCCGTCGATAGTCTGGAAGTATCTCATTCGTCCAGTTCCGATATTCGCTGTCCGAGATAAATAGATTGCCCCGACCCCGCCAGATCGCGGATGACCGGCGCGGCGACCCGTACGTACCGGTATCGCTGGTTTCCGGCTATCGACGGGATCCGCGACCCCCTGGTGCGGTGACTTCGTCTCGGTGGCGTCGACACCGTTCCCGGTGTGACGACGACGTTTCGAGATAGTCGGAACGTCGATTCGGGATCGACCACTCGCTGTCAGCCTCGTCAATTACAGTATTATAATTGTAATTCTCCAAAACTAACACTATCTTTTGTGATTGACAAAGGGAAACACAACTCCAGAGAACCGAGTCGAGGTTGTCTATAATGCTCGTTCATGATGTACCACAGTGGTGGTGGAGAGACGTGTGACCAGGCACTCGATTGGTAATTTCTGTTCGCAGAGACGCAGATGGCCGCCTGAGCGAGTCGAGCAGCGTTCCGGCCATCTCGGAACTACGCTGGAGCGCCACGCTGTGGACGGATACTTCGTGGACCATCGCGACGGGCAGTGAAGTCACTCCAGACCGCGATAGCAGGCCATCGGGGTACTCCGGCAGGGCGAACGAGACGGGTGGATCAGATCCGCTCCCACCGATTGTTTTATTGGGTCGTCACTGGAGGGTACAGTCGTATGCCAGACGCTCGCATAGCTGTCCATCCGGAAGCGCGTATCGACCGTATCGAACCCGAAGTCCACGGGCACTTCTCGGAGCACCTCGGGCGCTGTATCTACGACGGCATCTGGCACGACGAGACCGTCGACAGCGAGGGGTTCCGCGAAGACGTCGTCGACCTCCTCGACGACCTCGACCTGCCCGTGCTCCGCTGGCCGGGCGGCTGTTTCGCCGACGACTACCACTGGGAGGACGGCGTCGGCGAGGACCGCCCCCGCCGACGGAACCTCTTTTGGGCGCAGGGCCGCGAGGAGATACCCGAGGAACCCAACACCTTCGGCACCGACGAGTTCCTCGAACTCTGCGAGCGGATCGACACCGAGCCGTACCTCGCGCTCAACGTCGGGTCGGGCGACCCCCAGGAGGCCACCGACTGGGTCGAGTACTGCAACTACGACGGCGACACGGAACTGGCGAACCGTCGACGCGAGAACGGCCACGAGGATCCCTACGGCGTCAAATACTGGGGCATCGGCAACGAGAACTGGGGCTGTGGCGGCCAGATGTCGCCCGAGCAGTACGCCCGCGAGTACCGCCGCTTCGCTACCTACGTCGGGACCATGGACAACCTCATGGTAGAGGAGGACCACGAGCTCATCGCCGTCGGGTACGAACGCCACGAGTGGAACCGCAGGTACCTGGAGGAAGTCGGCGAGTCGGCCTGGGGCGTCGAGTTCCCGCTCGACCACCTGACGCTCCACCACTACTACGGTCGCGACATGTCCGTCGCCGAGGCCGACGAAGACAAGTACGACAAGTTCCTCGCCGAGGCGCTCGAAATGGAGCGACACATCGAACGGATCGCCGGCGCCATCGACGCCGTCGCGACCACTCGCGATATCGGCGTCATCATCGACGAATGGGGCGGCTGGCACGTCGAGGCGACGGCCGATTCCGGCCTCGAACAGCCAGGAACCGTCCTCGACGCGCTCTCGGCGGCCGCCGTCCTCGACATCTTCAACGACCACGCCGACGTGATGACGATGGCCAACATCGCCCAGACCGTCAACGTCCTGCAGTGCCTCGTCGAGACCGACGGCGACGACGCCTTCGCCCGCCCGACCTACCACGTGTTCGATCTGTACGCCCCGCACAAGGGCAACGAGGCCGTCAGGACCTCGATCGACGCGCCGACGCGCGCGCTGGACGACGGCGAGTTGCCGCTCGTGGGCGCCTCGGCCTCGGTCGACGAGGACGGCGGGGTGTACGTCACCGCGACGAACCTCGACTGCCGGGAGCGCCACACCGTGGAGATAGACCTCGGAAGCGTCGCGGCCGAGACGGTCGACGCGCAGACGCTGTTCGACGGGCAGGAACCCGACGCGGAGGTCGACGCCGACAACGCCGGCGAGTTCGAGCCCGACGACCTCGACGTGTCCGTCAGTGACGGGACGCTGACCGCCGACCTCGGCCCCGCGACGGTCGCGGGCATCTCCATCCAGTGAGAACCCCTCCCTCCCGGTAGTACTGGACTTCCGGACCGCGTCGGGAGTCCGATGGCCCCGGGCGACGCCGCGGCTCGTCGCCCCTACAGATCCTCGTCGACGTGCTCGACCATTTTGAGCGCGAGCGCGACGATGGTGAGCGTGGGATTCATCGCGCCGCCGGTCGGGAAGACGCTGCTGGAGGCGATCGAGAGATTGTCGAGGTCGTGCGTCCGAAGCCGCGAGTCGACGACGCTCTCGGCCGGATCCGTCCCCATCCGGGTCGTTCCCATCGGGTGGCGCGCCGGGCCGGGGTGGTGGACGTCCGTCTGTCCGGTGACACGCGCCCCCATCCTGATGAGGATTCGTCGCTGGATCTCGTGGGCGCGCTCCATCGCCGCGACGGCGTGGTCGCCGACGTCCCAGGAGACGTCCGGGACGGGGTTGCCGTGGTCGTCGGTCTCGTCGGTGTCGAGCGTGACGCGGTTCGTCGGGTCGGGCAACTGTTCGACGAGGGCACCTATCTGCAGGCGGTTGCCGAACTCGAAGTCGACGGCCTCCTGCAGGTCCGTGCCCCACCGCCCGTCCCCGAGCGTGACGTCCAACGGCGACGGACCAGCGTAGTTGAAGAACTCGAGTTTGATGCTCCCCGGGGTCGGGTCCTCGTGGTCGTAGAACTGGTGGGACTCGCTGGTGATGAACCCGATCTCGTGCTGTTCGGTTCGCTCCATCAGGACCGCGTTCGTGCCCGCGAAAGCGTGTTCCATTAGGTAGCGCCCCACCGCACCGGAGGAGTTGGCCAGTCCGTCGGGGTACCGTTCGGACTTCGACAGCAGCAATAGGCGCGGCGTCTCGATGCCGCCGCAGGCGATCACGAACTGACGGGCTTCCTGGCGGTGTTCGGTCCCGTCGGGTGTGGCGTAGACGGCGGCCTCCACGCGCTCGCCGTCGGTGTCGTGTTCGAGCCGCTGGACCGGCGCCCGGTCGACGACGCGTGCGCCCGCTTGCTCGGCGTTCCGGACGTGAACGGTCGCGTCGTACTTCGCGCCCGAGGGACAGACCGGCGCACAGGTGCCCCAGCCCTGGCACGCCGACCGGCCGTCGTACGGTTCGCTGTTGCGCGCCTGCGGGACCGAGTGGGCCGCGACGTCGAGTTCCTCGCAGGCCGCGGCGAACAGCGAGTCCGAGTAACTCGGCGGGAACCGATCCATGGGGAACGGCTCCTCGCGGGGCGGGGCGAAGGGGTTGTCCTCGCTTCCGGCGACGCCCAGCTCCGACTCGGCCTCGGCGTAGTAGGGCCGGAGGTCGCCGTAGGAGATGGGCCAGTCGGTAGCGAGGCCGTAGCGGCTCTCCATCTCGAAGTCCTTCTCGTGAAAGCGGGGCGTGAGTCCGAGCCAATGCAACGTCGTGCCGCCGACGCCTTTCACGCGGGTCGTGTTCAGGGGGTAGTGGATCTCCCCGCTGGAGGTGTAGGCGTCCCGCGGTCCGCCCATGTCCCAGACGTCCGTCCAGCCGTGCGCGGGACGCAGGTGCCGCTCCATCCGGCGCTGTCGGTCGGCGACATCGAACCGCGGGCCCGCTTCGAGGACGACCACTTCGTGGCCGCGGACGGCGAGCGCGGCGGCGGTGACGGCGCCAGCGGGACCGGACCCGACGATACAGACGTCGACGCGGTCGGACGGTGTCCGCGGTCCGTTCACTGTCCACCTCGACGCACGGGGGCCGCGATCCCGGGACCAGTCGCTCGCTCGGAGCGCATACTCCCCGGTATCGGGATGGGACGCTTAACTGTTTCGTCGATAGCGACCAGATGGCCAAAGCTATTTTAACAGGTCCCGGCATATGAGGCGATATGGCTAGTGTTAGCATCGACGACGTGACGAAGATCTACGAGGACAGTGACGAGGGGCGGATACTGGCCGTCGACGGCGTCAGTCTGGAGGTCGAGGACGGCGAGTTCGTAACCATCGTCGGTCCGTCGGGGTCGGGGAAGTCGACGTTGCTGCGGATGGTCGCAGGCCTCGAGGACATCACCGAGGGAACGATGAAGATCGGGGATCGGGTCATCAACGACGTCCAGCCCCAGGACAGAGGGGTGGCGATGGTGTTCCAGAACTACGCGCTGTACCCTCACATGACCGCGCGGAAGAACATGTCCTACGGACTGAAACTGACCTCGGACCTCTCGGACGAGAAGGTCGCGGAACGCGTCGAGGAGGCCGCCGAGATGATGGGGATCGAAGACCAGCTGGACAAGAAGCCGGGGAGCCTCTCGGGCGGCCAGCAACAGCGCGTCGCCACCGGGCGGGCGATCGTGCGCGACCCCGAGGTGTTCCTGTTCGACGAACCCCTCTCGAACCTCGACGCGAAGCTGCGCGTCCACATGCGCACGGAGCTCCAGCGCATCCAGGAGGAGCTCGGGACGACCTCTATCTACGTGACCCACGACCAGGAGGAGGCCATGACGATGTCCGACCGGATCGTCGTCCTGGACGCGGGGCAGATCCAGCAGGTCGGGACGCCAGAGGAGATCTACAACGAACCCGCGAACCTGTTCGTCGCCGACTTCGTCGGCAGCCCGTCGATGAACACCTTCGACGTTGAGCTGAACGGCAACACGCTCGTGGGCGAGGCCTTCGACTACCACCTCTCGGACCAGCACCTCGAACGAGTCAGAGAGGACGCCAGCGACGGGGAACAGCTCATCCTGGGCATCCGCCCGGAGAACATCCACCTGGCCGAGAGCACCGAGGAGAACGCCATCCGGGCTCACCTCGACGTCCGGGAGCCGATAGGCAGCGACAACTACCTCTATCTCACGATGGGCGGCGAGGAGTGTCGGGTCCGCGTCCCCGGGGACGTCAAACCCGAGGAGGGGACCGACCTCACGGTCCGGTTCGACGAGTCGAACCTCCACCTCTTCCGCGAGAAGACCGGCCGGAACGTCCTCGCGGACGTCGAACCGGCGGCGCAGGCACAGGCATCCGGTGAGAGTTCTGTCGCGACCGCCGAAGACTGACCGCGATAGGACCTGAACTCCGCCGACCGATTGCCGTGCGTCACGGTCGGCGCGCCCCCAGTCCGATCGCTCTCGATCCCTCTCACGTGTTCCAGTTCCACAGCCCCCACAAATGTATATAACCATACATAATTGTTATATATGTCCGTTCTATATCGTTCTCTATGTCACTCGATGACAACGGCGTGAACAGGCGTCGCCGTAAATTTATCAAGGCGGTCGGTATCACAGGTGCCGTGGGATTAGCCGGTTGTAGTGGTGGCGGCGATGGCGGCGATGGAGGCGGTGACGGCAGTGACGGCAGTGACGGCGGTGGCGGCGGTGGTGGCGGTGGCGGCGGCACCGCGACCGGAACCCCGAGCGCGACGCCGCCGGACGCGGATACGGTGCTCACGTACTGGACGCTGTTCGGCGGCGGCGACGGCGTCGTGATGGCGAGCATCATCGACAAGTTCAACCAGGAACGGCCGCTCGGGGACGGCGTCGGCATCCGGCGCCAGCGCGTCCCGTGGGACCAGTACTACGACAGGTTGTTCACGGCCCTGACCGGCGACGCGGCCCCCGACATGGCGATCATGCACGGGTCGCTGCTGCGGCGGTTCAGCGACGTCCTCGTGGACCCGACGCAGCACCTCGACGCCAGTCTGGAGGACGACTACCTCGCCTCACACAGCGACCTGGTCACGATCAACGGCGAGGCCCAGGCCCTGCCGATGGACTTCCACCCGGCCGGCATCTACTACAACAAGACCATCTTCGAGGAGGCGGGCCTCGACCCGGAGAGCCCGCCGAGCAACTGGGAGGAATTCAAGGCCGCGGGCGATACGATCGTCTCGGAGACCGACAACCACGCGTGGTGTCCGACGCCCTACCAGGACGGGGTCGGATCCTACCGCGCCTGGAGTGGCTGGGTCAAACAGGCCGGCGGCGAACTGTTCAACGAGGACGCCAGCGAGCCCCTGTTCAACAACGAAGTCGGCCAGGAGATGACCCAGACGTTCTACGACATGACCGGCGACTGGGGCTGGGCCGAGCAGACGTCCGAGGAGAACTGGGGTAACCGCGTCTTCCAGAACGGGAACCTCGGGATGGTCACGAACGGGACCTGGTACGTCAACGTCATGCGCGAACTCGAGGACTTCGACTGGGGCTTTTTCAAGCCCTACGTCGCTCCCGGGCACGAGCAGAACGCCGCCTGGGCGGACGGACACACCGTTATCCTGCCCCAGAGCGCCGACCGAAACGAGCGGAAGACTCGACTGGCCGCCGAGGCGGCCAGCTGGATCACCACCCAGAACCCCGAGTGGGGGACCGAGGCGGGCCACCTGCCCGCCAGTCGGGAGATAAGCGAATCCGGCGCGCTCGAAGAGGCGGCGATCTACGACAAGACGCTCAGCAAGTTCCTCGAGATGGCCGAGGCCGAGGAGTACTTCTTCCACCCGCAGTGGCCGCAGGGTGACCCGAACGACGAGGCCAACTGGAGCTGGCTGGTCGACGTCTGGGCGCACAACTCCGAGCCCGACGAGGCCATTCAGGGAGCCGAACAGACGATCAACAACGCCATCGGGAACTGACACCGCGGGGTCTACACTACTATCATGTCGATACGTAACCGATTGTCAGGCCTGACACGGACCGAAGAGGGCCACAAGCGCCAGAACATCGGCCCGGTCAGCCGGGAGACTATCCAGGGCTATCTCTGGGCCCTGCCGTATCTGGCCGCGTTCGCCGTGTTCCTCCTGTGGCCCCTGGGCAAGGGACTGTGGATGAGCGCCCACGACTGGAACCCGCTGCTCCCCTCGGAGTCGGAGTGGATCGGGATCCAGAACTACGTGGAGCTGCTGAACGACCCGTTCTTCTGGGGCGCCCTCTGGAACACGATCTACTTCGTGATCCTGACGGTGGCCCCGATGGTGGTCCTGAGTCTGGTCCTCGCGCTGGGTGTCAACCGCAACGTGAAGGGCAAGACCGCGCTCCGCACCATCTACTTCAGCCCTTACGTGTTGACGATCGCGGTCGTGGCGATCGTCTGGCTGGAGTTCCTGTCGACGGACTTCGGACCGATCAACTACTACCTCGACATGTTCTTCGGGATCCGTCCCCAGTGGCTGACCTCGGAACTGCTCGCGATGCCATCGCTGGCGACGACGACGGTCTGGTGGCTGCTGGGGTTCAACTTCGTGATACTCCTCGCAGCCCGCCAGAACGTCCCCCAGCGGCTGTACGAGGCCGCACGGCTCGACGGCGCCAGCACCTGGCGCCAGTTCCGGGACATCACGCTCCCGCAGATGCGAAACGCCATGCTGTTCGTCGTCATCATCCAGTTCATCTATCAGTTCCAGGTCTTCGGCCAGCCCTACGTCATGACCAGCGGCGGCCCGGACCAGTCGACGCGGACGATCGTCTACTATCTCTACCAGTCGGCGTTCAACCAGCAGTCCTTCGGCTACGCCGCGGCGATCGGGTACATCCTGTTCGCCATTCTGGTCCTGATCTCGCTCGTGAACTACTACGTCATCGGAGGAGACAATGAGTGACGCACGCCCCGACGAGTCGATAGCCGGCCGCGCCTCGCGGTCGTTCGACGGACTGACTAGCAGCCTCACGCTCGAAAGTGTCGGCGTTCACGCGTTCCTCTACGGGGTCGCGCTGATCTTCCTGCTCCCGTATCTCTACATGCTGACGCTGTCGTTCCAGCCCCGGAGCACCGCGATCGACGGCATCCCGTACTGGATCCCGCCGGAGTTCACGCTCGAACACTACCAGTACCTGTTCGAGAACTCGCTCATCGTCGACTGGACGATCAACACGTTCATCATCGCGGGCGGGGCGACCGTGCTGATCCTGATCGTCGACGCGATGATCGCCTACTCGCTGTCCCGGCTGAGCTGGCCCGGCCAGGGCGCCATCCTCGGGATCATCGTCGCCAGCTTCATGGTCCCGTACTATCTGAACATCGTGCCGCTGTTCACGATCATCGCGGACCTGGGCCTCGTCAACAGCTACTGGGGCGTCGTCCTGCCCGCGGCGGCGAGTCCGCTGGGCGTGTTCCTGCTCTATCAGTTCTTCAAGGACATCCCCGACGAGTACGAGGAGGCCGCACGCCTCGACGGGTTCTCGACGTTCCAGATCTTCACGCGGCTCATCCTGCCGCTCTCGCGGCCGGTGTTGACCGCGCTGGCGCTGTTCCAGTTCGTCTTCAACTGGAACGCGTTCCTGTGGCCGCTCGTCGTGTTGCAGGACAACGCGGCGTTCACGCTCCCGATCGGGCTCGTCTCGCTGCTCAACGCCCAGATCTACCGGCCGGGCCGCACCATGGCCGCGGCGCTCATCGCGTCGGTGCCGCTGCTGTTGGTCTTCCTCCTGCTCCAGCGGTACCTCGTGCAGGCCGTCGAGATGCAGGGCGTCACCGAGTGACCCCTGTCCCGGCCCCCTCTGCCGTCTTCTCTCGCCGGCCCCATCGCCAGTCCGTCGTCCCGCTCTCTTCGGCCGACACACCGCCCGTGGCCGTGGCTCCCGCGTTCCGAGTGGACCGTCCGACCCCGGCGACGGGCGCGGATACAGCAAGTTTGGCCGGGATCGAACGAGGGAGGGAGCCCGGTCTCGCAGTGTCAGCCATGACTGACTCCGGCGGCTCGCTCCCGGCCCACGCGACGGCGCGCGACACCCGCGGACGGCGGCGCGCGCCGCGAGTCGCGCCGGCTACGGGCGGTCGCACCGTGCCGCCAGTCGCGGCCGGCACCGACCGGGGCGTCGCACCGCGAACCGACCGCGAGCGAGCAGGTGACCCATGAGCGACACCGAAACCGAGGTCGATACCGACGTCGGCATCGAGGCGGTCCACGGCGCGTTCAGCGCGTCGTTCCGGTTCATCGCAGAGAACGCCCTCACAGTCGTCGGCGTGAGCCTCGCGTGGACGCTGGCGTCGCTCCCGCTGGTCACGGTGGGGCCGGCGACGCTGGGCGCCTACGCCGCAGTCGCCTCGCTGCGCGAGCAGGGGTCCGTCGACGTCGGCGCGGTCCGCGAAACGGTGCGCGACCACGGCCTCAACGCCTTCCTGCTCGGGGGCGTCGTCGTCCTGCTGGCGGGAATCAGCGTCCTCTACGTCGCCCAGTTCGTGCGGACGGAGGCGACGGTCGCCGGCGTCCTCGGCGTCGCGGGCCTGTACGTGACCGTCCACCTCGTGCTGGTCCTGGTCCCGACGTTCGTCGGACTGGCCGCCGGTGTCCCGTTCGCGGAGGCCATCAGGACGAGCTATCGGTGGACCATCTCGCACTCGGTGGCCGCGCTCTCGATGCTGTTGCTCACCGGCGTCCTCCTGGCGCTGTCGCTCCTGCTCACCGTCGCGTTCGTGCTGGTGTTCCCGGCGGTCGCCGCCTGGTTCCACACGACGTTGCTGGAGCCGCTGTTCGTGCCGGAGGGCGAACTGGTCAGCGGTGCCGAGGACCGCTCCGGGTCAGCGGGGTACGCAGGGTCGCGGGGCGGCTGACCCGTCCTCGTCCGGACGACTGACTCGTCCGGTCGGTCGGCAGTCATTTGCGGTCGTCTTCGAAACGTAGTGCAAACGGGACGGGATTGGACGGGGACGGATGGAGCCGGTCAGGCCGTCAGAGGGCGGCGTCGACGTGCTCGGCGGCTTTCAGGGAGAGCGCGGCGATGGTGAGCGTCGGGTTCATCGCGCCGCCGGTTGGGAAGACGCTGCTGGACGCGATGGAGAGATTCTCCAGATCGTGGGTGCGAAGCCGGGGATCCACGACGCTTTCGGCGGGGTCGTCACCCATCCGAGTCGTCCCCATCGGATGGCTTCCCGACAGCGGGCTGTGAGCCGGGGTGGCGTAGTCGACGCGCGCGCCGGCCTCGCTGAGGATATCGCGCTGGACCTGAATGGCTTTCTCGGCGGTCGCCCGCCCGTGGTCGCCGATCGTCCAGTGGACGTCCGGGACGGGATTGCCGTGGTCGTCGGTCTGCGAGTCGTCGAGCGTGACACGGCTGTTCGGATTCGGGAGTTGCTCGACGAGCGCTTCTGTTCCGATGTGGCCGCCGTACGAGCGCTGGACTGCGGCCGTGACGTCGTCTCCCCACCCGCCGTCGCCCAGCGCGGCCTCGACCGGCGAGGGGCCGGCGTAGTTGAGGAAGCCGACGAAGAAACTCCCCGGCGTCTCCTCCTCGTGGTCGTAGAACTGGTGGGTGACCGACGTGGTGAAGCCGACCTGGTGTTGCCCGGTGGGCTCCGGGAGCTGGCCGGTGACGAGGTACAGCAGGTGGTCCATCAGGTACCGACCCACTGCTCCGGAGGAGTTGGCGAGCCCGTCGGGGTAGGCATCGGACTGCGAGAGCAACAGCAGGCGCGGCGTCTCGATGGCGCCGCAAGCGATCACGAACTGGCGGGCTTCCTGGCGGTGTTCGGTCCCGTCGGGCGTGGCGTAGACGGCGGCCTCCACGCGCTCGCCGTCGGCGTCGTGTTCGAGTCGCTGGACCGGGACGCGGTCGAGGACGCGGGCGCCTTCGGACTCGGCCTTGCGGACGTGGACCGAGCCGTCGTACTTCGCGCCGGAGGGACAGACCGGGGTGCAGGTGCCGTAGCCGACACAGGCGCTGCGGCCGTCGTACCCCTCGCTGTTGCGCGCCTGCGCGACCGAGTGGACGTCGATGTCCAGTTCCTCGCAGGCCTCGCCGAGGATCGTGTCGGAATGGCTCGGCGGGAACGCGTCCATCGGGAACGACTCCTCGCGTGGGGGCGCGAAGGGGTTGTCGTCGGCGCCCGAGACGCCCAGCTCCGTCTCCGCGTCGGCGTAGTAGGGCCGGAGGTCGTCGTAGGAGATGGGCCAGTCGGTAGCGAGGCCGTAGCGGCTGTCCATCTCAAAGTCCTTCGGGTGGAGTCGCGGCGTGTAGCCGATCCAGTGGAGCGTCGTCCCGCCGACGCCCTTGATGCGCGTCGAGTTGAGCGGATAGTCCACGTCGCCCGTGGACGCGTAGGCGTCGCGGTCGCCGCCCATCCCCCAGACGTCCGTCCAGTCGTGGGCCGGGCGCTGATGGCGTTCCATGCGCTCCAGGCGCTCGTCAGGGGGGACCCGGGGGCCGGCTTCGAGGACGACCACGTCGTGACCGCGCTGCGCCAGCGAGTGCGCGACGATGCCGCCAGCAGGTCCCGCGCCGACGATACACACGTCGGCCCGTTCTGACGGTGTACGGTCCGTCGCGCTCATCGGTCGGGTCCCTGCTGGTACGCGTCGAGTCCGCCGGGGTGGCCCGGCGGGTTCTCGATGCCGACCAGTTCCCCGCCCTTCGGCGAGCGCATCAGCCCGTAGAGCAACTCGTTGACGAGGTAGTACCGGATCCGTTCGAGTTCGTCGCCCTCGGGGTCGGGCTCGACCTGCGACATTCGGAGGGACTGGAGGAGCGCGTCCCCCTCTTCGGGTTCCAGTTCGCGGAACGGTGCGCTGTGTTCCGAACGGGCGCGGTCGTCCAGGGCTGTCGCGGCGTCGACCATTGCGGCGCGGTGGTCCTCGTCGCTCTCGGTCCGCCCGGATACGAACGTCCGGACGAACGGCTCCACCTCACTGACCTCGGATGGGTAGACGACCTCGGCGAGGGCGACTGTCGTCGCCAGGAGCACCTCCGTATCGTCACTTCCCGCCGACGTTCCGACGGATCCGTCGTTCTCGTCGGGTTCGTCACTGTCCCGCAGTTCAGACGCGCCGTACACCACCCCACCGCCGACACCGATGGCCGCAAGCGCCGCTACCGCGTCGCGGCGTGTCAATTCCATGAACGCACTCAGCACGCAACTTCAGTTAACTCTTGTGCTCAGAACGGAATCGCCCGACGAGCGTCCGAGACGGAAGCGGAGTATAATCGGCGTTCCCAGTGGCGGGCCGGTAGCCGACAGCGAGAATCCAAACCACGGTTCGATCGATTGCCTCGTCCCCATCGCTGGCGTGCGTCCTGACGAGGATTTCAGAACTAGTATAAAATTACATAGTATGTCAGAAAACAATATTAAATTCCGGTGTCAGAGTCGTGCTGTGGTTCGGATCGAATGTGTTCTCTCGGTGTTCTGTACTCAGTAACTCGCCCTTCCGCGTCGTAGCGTTCGAACCGCGCCAACTTCTCTTTCCCCCTTCGGCGAACGTCTACTGATGGATTTCAAAGACGATCGGTCTGGGAATGGGGGTCCCCTGTCTCGGATGAGTCCCTGTCTATCAGGCCTATCCCCGGCGTATTCAGCGTGGTGCCACTGAATCATTCGATCGACAAGCTACATCACCGTCTCTTTTCTTTTGACGAGCTCGGGGAGGTAAATGGGGTTCATCAGGTATGCAGATGTGTTACATTTATCTTACCTTTATTGATTGTAGTCAGATCCCTATTATAACCTGGCGGATTTCGAGACAGAACTGAGAGACGAACGGAGCCGATCCGGCCGAATCAGATCCCCCGGATCTACCTCGGGCGGGAAATTCGTCGGCAAGGATAGGTATGGAGGAGAAATTGTTAGTACCCCCAGGCGCTTTGCACGTATTGCAAGTTCATCAGCGTTTATTGGTGGCTTGCCATGACTCAGTCGGGGCAGTCCTCGAACCATCTGCCCTGACCTCATTCATCGATACTGTCGCTCTCGATACTCACAGCGAGGTAATGATCGAGACGGAATTTCGGAAATCGTGATTTCAGAAATCGTGATTTCCAAATCCAATCGACGATGAGACTCCACGAGTGGAGTTCACCGACGAATTTTGGCGACGAGCTGGGGAAAAGAACAGGACGCTCGATCGCGTTTCGGACGTCGAGAGTGAACTCAATTCGCCAGCCGCATCGGTTCACTCCAGCGCCTTCAGGTTATGGACGGGGTCGAGCCAGTCGACGATTTCGGCGGTCGGTTCGACGGCCCCCGCGATCGCCTCCGCGGGCTTGTACGCCATCGGTGCCTCGTCGAGGACGTCGTCGACGACAGACTCGGAGTAGACCCCCTCCATCGACGCCTCGAACTCGTCGAGCGAGAGCGATTCGCGACAACTACTAGATCATTATCGCGATAATAATTATCCAGATAATGACCTTCTATGACAGGGACGATGAACTCGAGGCCCTCGACCGGGCGTTGGAGTCGCCAGGGCAACCTGTCATTCCCGCTCTCGAAGACGACGTCGAGGACGACGTTTCGCTGTTCGATTCCGAGACCCTCAGGGCCGTTCTTTCAGCCGAATAGCGAGTCCAGAGGGGCAAATTCAGCGCTCCCCGAATTAGGTATCGGCCTCCTCGACGGTGATCTCGACCTCGTGGGTCGTCGAGTGGCCGGTGTTGTCGGTCGCGGTCAGTTCGACGGTGTAGGTTCCCGTAGAGCCGTAGGCGTGAGACGCCCACCAACCCTCCGCAGTCGTGCCGTCGCCGAACGCCCAGGTCAGCGCGTCGATCCAGCGGTCGTCGCCGGAGGTGTCCCGGGCCTCGAACTCGACGGTCTCGTCGACTGCCGGGGCGGTCGTGCTCGGGTCGGCTTTCGCGACCTTCTCGGTCAGCTCGGTGACAGTGATCGCCAGCCCGTGGGTCGTCGACTCGCCGGCGTCGTTCGTCGCGGTGAGTTCCACGTCGTACTGACCGGGGTCGTCGAACGTGTGGGAAGCCGACCAGCCCTCGGCCGTGGTGCCGTCGCCGAACGCCCACTCCAGACCGGTGATCCAGTTGTCCCCGCTGGAGCGGTCGCGGGCCTCGAACTGGACCGTGTCGCCCTCCGTG
Organism: Halosimplex rarum; assembly: GCF_047715405.1. Taxonomy (NCBI): domain Archaea; kingdom Methanobacteriati; phylum Methanobacteriota; class Halobacteria; order Halobacteriales; family Haloarculaceae; genus Halosimplex; species Halosimplex rarum. Next base: position 3,951,557 of record NZ_CP180412.1, on the reverse strand, counting down.
GCCTGGGTCTTGCCGGGTTCGTGGAGCGCGATGGGCTCCGCGGAGGTTTCGGCGAGCCACTGCCTGATGAACCCGCCGTGTTCCTCGGGGGCCGAGCGCAGCGTCCAGTCGTCGGCGCCGCCCGCGCCGGGCGAGTCGAACATCGCCGGTGCCCAGGAGTCGTCGAAACACCAGGCCGCCCACCCCATGTTGTCGTAGTTCTCGACCCACTCGCGGAACGGCCGGCCCCAGTCGGTGTTTGTGCCCTGGTCGAGGTCCTCGCTGTAGGGGTCCCAGCCGAACTCGGTGACGAAGACGGGCACGTCCTCGGCGGGCGCGCCGTAGGTGTCGTCGAACGCCTCGGGCTGGCCGTTGTCGGGGTAGATGTGCGCGGCGTAGACCAGGTTCTCGCCCTCGAAGGGGTACTCCGGAGCGAAGTTCGTCCGGGAGGTCCAGCTCGGCGAGCCGATGACGATGGGGGTCTCCGGAGCCTCCTCGCGGACCATGTCCACCCACGGTTGGGCGATCTCGCGCCACAGCAGCCACTCGTCTTCTGGGCTCTCGACGGTCTCGCCGTTATCGCTCCAGAAGATCGGATAGGTGGGCTCGTTGAACAGCTCGTAGAGGACGTGGTCGTCGTCGGCGAACGCCGGCGCGACGCCGCCCCAGAAGTTTCGGACGATCTCGTCCGGGCTGGTGTCGTAGTCGGCGTCGTCCGCGGCCGCCTCGGTGTACGGATGGATGATGTGGTAGTCGATCAGTGCGTAGGTGCCCCGCTCGCCCAGCAGGTCGACGACCGGTCTGAGTACGTCGGAGACCAGCGTCTCGACCCCCAACTGGTCCACGTCCCACTGGGTGACCGGCAGCCGGACGACGTTGGGGTACCAGCCGCGTGCAGGGTCGCTCGCCCAGTCGACGACTTCCGTCGGCGTCTTCGGGTGGATGCCGTCGACCTCGTAGAACCCCATCGACGCCGTCGCGAGACCGCGCAGTCTGACTGCCTCGCCGTCGGCGTCTCTCACCCACCTGCCGTCGGTGTGCAGCCGCGGCGGTGTCTCTCCGTCGGCCGCTGCGGTCCCCGCGAAGCCGCCGAGGGCGACTCCGGCCACGCCCGCGCCGGTCGCCCGGAGGACGCCCCGCCGCGTCGCCGTCCGTCCCTGTGTGCCCGTTCCCCGCTCGTCTGATCCGTGCGGATCGGTATCTGGTACCATTGCGCTTTGTCATCGGAACAGCACGATTTAATACCATGGTTGAATGAAACGTCGTCGAACTAATGATCGGTGGATTTCACTCTCTGAAACGATCCCGGTCTGGCGAACCCAGGGTGAAGTAATCGCCAGCGTCAACAGTGTGCTCGGCCTGTCGACGGCGCGAACATCCTGACGGAGTAGAAACTGCCGGGACGAGCGACCGAGTGGAGCCGACCGCTCGCGTCAGCCGAGACTGACGAAGAGGTCCCCCAGTCGCGACACCGCCGCGTCGAGGGTCGCCCTCGCTTCCGCAAGTTCGCCCGCCGTCTCGGTCGGTGTCTGGGCGGTTAGTGCGACATCCGTCGTCGTGGCGGTTTCCGTCTCGGTCGCCGTTGCCGTCGGTGCCGCCGTCGCGGTCTCCGTCGGCGACGGAGTCGGTGCCGCCGTCAGCATCGCGGTCGGCGTTTCCGTCGGGGTTCCGGTCGCTGTCGCCGTATCGGTTGCCGTCGCCGTTGCCGTTGCGGTCGCCGTGTCCGTTGCCGTTGCGGTCGCCGTCTCTGTCGCGGTCTCCGTGCCCGGCGTCTCCGTTGAGGTTGCGGTTGCCGTCTCAGTCGCCGTTCCGGTGAGGGTCCCGGTCGGCGTTGCCGTCGGCGTGTCCGTTGGTTCCTCCGGACGTTCGAACGCGAAGGTCAGGTTCCACTCGCCGTCGACGGGGACGCTCCGGCCGTCGACTGCCTCGGCGCTGGCCGTGTAGGTCCCCGTTTCGAGTTCGGTTCCGTCGATCTGTGCTGTCGTCCCGGCTTCGGCCGTGACGGTCGTCACGACACCAGTCTCGTTCGCCAGGGTCAGGTCGACCGACTCGTCGTTGGGGTTCGCCACGGAGACGTTGTCATCGACGGTCAGCGCGAGCGAGTCGAGGTTCGGCGGGAGTTCGAACTGCCACTCGGACTCCCCGTTGACGGGCACGGATTCACCGGCCAGGGTCGCGGCGGTCAGCGTGTAGTTGCCCGGCTCGAGACCGGTGATCGACTCGTTCGCGCCCGCGTCGACCTGGAGCGACCGGATCGTCCCGGACTCGTTCGTCACGGTCACGGCGAGCGGGCTGTCCGTCGGGTTCTCCGCCCAGACGACGCGATTCCCGACCGTCGCGTTCACGGCGAGGTCGGCCTCGGCCGGGACGGTGACGAGCGCGTAGATCCCGTCGTCGGTGATCGTCTCCGTGACGACCCCGTCCACGGATTCCGTCTCGTTCGCGACCGTCGTCCACTCGGTTCCGTCGTAGCGCCAGAGCTGGACGATGTCGTCGGTCTCGCCGGTCGTATCGGTTTCGTCGGTCTCGTCGTCGAGTTCGAATCGCACCTGGAGGTCACCGTCCAGGCTACTCGCGTTCAGGCCCGGGCCGAGTGCGGTGCCGTCCTCGGGAAGTTCGGGGAGCGCCGCCTGTTCGACGTCGTCGAGCGCGACCGACTCGTCGGTGAACGTGGTGTTCAGCGTCGAGCCGAGGCGGAGCGCGGTCGCGGTCGCACTCTCCTCGGTCGCGTCGAGCGCGAGGCCAACGTTGTCGGTGACCGTGACGTTGTCGAGCGTCGCGCTCTCGTTGAGTAGCAGACCCTCGGCGCCGTTGTCGGCGACGGTGACGTTTTCGAGGTCGACACCGAGTCCGCCGTCGGCCTGCACGCCCGCGCCACCGTTGTTGGAAACGGTCGTCTCGGTGAGGGCGATAGCGCCGCTCGTATCTGACTCGACGCCGGCGCCGTCGTTCCCGGTGACGGTACTGTTCACGACCGTGGCGACGCCGCCGAAGCTGGTGACGACCCCGGATTCGGCGTTGTTCCGGACGATGGAGCGGTCGAACGTGACGTTCGTGCCTTCGGTCGCGCTCACGCCCCACTCGTTGCCCTCGATAGTCGCGTTCTCGACCGCGACGGGGCCGGCCTCGTAGCCGCTGAGGCCGAACTCGTTGTCGGCCAGCGTGACGTTCCGGAGCGTCGCGTTCCGGCCGAGGAGCGAGACGCCGTCGCCGTTGTCACGGAAGACAGAGTCGGCGATCGTGACGTTGAACACGGCGCCGAGCGGGTCGAAGTCAGACTGGACGCCCGCGTTCCAACCGGTCGCCTCCACGTCGCGGATGGTGACGTTGTCGAGGGGCGCATCGTCGAAGTCGGCCTCCTCGCTGTAGATGAAGATCCCGGCGTTGGCCGAGCCCGGTTCGAGCGTCGTGTTCGGGACCGGGCCGTCTCCCTCGATCACGTACCCGTTTCCGTCGATCGTCACGTCCGATGACTGGATCCCGAGGCAGGAACTGTCACCCGTCGCCTGGAGGTCCGCAGTCAGTTCGTACTGGCCAGGTTGGGTGACGTTCCGACAGGCATCTATCGTCAGGTCGGGACCCGTCGCCTCGACGGTGACGGTCAGGTTCGTCTCGCCGTTCAGTAGGACAGTTCTCTCGGCGCTCTCGCCGGTCAGCGTGTAGGTTCCCGGTTCGAACTGCTCGGTAACGGTCTCGTTGGCGGCGACGTCGAACGTCCTGTTTTCGACGCCCTCGGCGGCCGCCGTTACCGTGGCCGCGGCATCGCTCGGGTTCTGGACCGTGAGGTTCTGGTTCGCGGCGGTCACGTTGAGAGCGATCGGGTCCGGTTCGGCGCTCTCGTTGATCGCGATCTCGTAGGCGGACTCGCCTTCGACGAGCACGTCGCGATTCTCGCTCTCGCCGGTCAGCGTGTAGGTCCCCGCCTGGAACTGATCGGTGACGGTCTCGTTGGGGCCGATCTCGAGCGTGCGGTTCTCGACGCCCTCTGCGGACGCCGTCACTGTGACGGCGGTCTCGTTCGGGTTCGTGATCGAGGCGTTCTGGCCGTCGACGACGACGGCGAGATCGATCGGCGCCGGCTCGTCGGGCGCAGTGACGGTGAATTCGTACGTGGATTCTCCGTCGACGAGGACCTGACGAGCGTCGCTATCAGCCGTGAGCGAATAGGAGCCGGGTTCGAACTGCTCGGTGACGGTCTCGCCGGCCGCGATCTCGATCGTCCGGTTGTCGATCGCATCGCCCGAGGCCGTGACCGTGACGGCGCTGTCGCTCGGGTTCTCGATGGTAACGTTCTGGTCCTCCACGGTGACGTCGAGGTCGATCGGCGCCACCTCGGTGATCGTGAACTCGTAGGTGGACTGGCCCTCGAAGACGACCTCGCGGTCGTCGGCCTCGCCGGTCAGGGTGTACGTCCCCGGATCGAGCGTCAGCGTCTCGGTCGCGTCCGCGGCGACTTCGACGCTCTGTTCGTCGCCGGCGTCCTCGGTCGCCGTGACCGTGGCGGTGGCGTTACTCGGATTCTCCAGCGTGAGGGTCTGCCCCTCGACGCTCGCGTTCAGCTCGATCGCCTCGGGTTCGTCCGGTTCGGAGCCGATGGCTTCGATCGTCACCTCCGCTTCGGACTGGCCGTTGACCTGCACCGACCGACCCTCGGTCGTCTCGGCGGTGAGCGTGTACGTTCCCGGGTCGAGTCGCTGTTCGACCGTCCAGTCGCGGGGGACCTCGAAGGTCTCTCGCTCGCCGTCGTCTGCGGTGGCCGTCACGGCCACGCGCTGGTCGTTCGGGTTGTCGACGGTGAGCGTTCGATTCTCGACGGTCGCGCTGAGGCTCTGCAGTTCGTCCCCGACCGAGACGGTGAGTTCGGTTCGGCCGGCGAGTTCGACATCGCGGCCGTCCTCGGTCTCCGCGGTGAGCGTGTACGTCCCGGGGTCGAGTTCGAGCGTGGTGGACTCGCCGGACGCGAGCGTGACCGTCTGCAGGTCGCCGGCGTCGCTCGTCACCGTCACGGTGACCGCGACGTCGTTCGGATTGGCGAGGAACACCGTCTCGTCGTCGGCCGAGGCGAACAGGCTGCGCAGGCGGTCCGGTTCGTCTCCGTCGTCACCGTCGTCGTCATCCCGCTCGTCGGCCTCGGGGTCCTCGGCGGTCCCCTTCGCGTAGTTGTAGATGGTCACTTCCTGGGTGACGTTGATCTCGATCGCCGTCTGGACGGTGGTGGCGGCCGCGCGCTGGGTCGACGTCTGTATCTGTTCGATGCTGACGTCCTGAGCTTGCGTGAGTGCGAGCGACCCCTCACTCGCTCCCTGTGCCGCTGCCTGAATCTGGACGACCGATGCGCCCTGGGACTGCGAAAGCGCGCCCCTGGCCGCGCTGTCGGCGATGATCTGTATCTGGACGATGTTGATCTGCTGGATCTGGATGACGGTGCCCGATGCCGCGCCGGTGGCCGCGGCCTGAATCTGCCGGACGTTCGTCACCTGGTACTGGACCGCGGAGCCGACCGCGCCCGCGGCCGCGCCGAACGCCGCCTGCTGGACCTGCACGATCCGCACCGACTGGGCCTGCGTGAGCGTTCCGCTGGCGGCCCCGAGCGCCGCAGCCTGAATCTGGACGACCGTCGCGCCCTGAGATTGGGAGAGCGCGCCCTCGGCGGCGCCCATCGACGATTGCTGGATCTGGGCGACGGTTACGTTCTGGCTCTGGGCCAACGCGCCCTTACAGGCGCCTCGCGCCGCTGCCTGGATCTGCGTGATCGTCACCTGCTGGACCTGAACGAGCGTGCCCTGCGCGGCGCCCATCGCCGACTCCTGGACCTTCTTCGGGTTCGCGCCGCTCGGACTCTCGACCGCGCCGCCCGCTGCGCCGAACGCCGCCGCCTGCCGTTGCGTGACGTTCACGCGCTGGCGCTGTTCGAGCGAGCCGTAGGCGGCGCCCTGCGCGGCTTCCTGAACCTGCGTGACGTTCACCCGCTGGGTCTGCGTCGCGCCCTGAGACTCGTCGTCAGCGGCCGGATTCGCGTGCGCCGCGCCGGCCGCGGCGCCGACCGCGGCGAACTGGATCTGCGTGACGTTCGCGCGCTGGTGCTGAGCGACCGAACCGTGGGCCGCGCCGTACGCTGCGGCCTGCTGCTGCGTGACGCTCGCCGACTGCGACATCGCGCCCGCCGCACTCGCGTACACGCCGGCCTGGACCTGCGTGATGTTCACCTGCTGGGACTGCAGTAGCGCGCCGTGGGACGCGCCCTTCGTGGCGGCCTGGATCTGCTCGACGGACGCGTTCTGGAACTGCGCGGCCGCGCGGAGCGAGCTGTTGATGGTCGCGTTGAGCTGGGCCTGGGTGACGTTGACGCCCTGCTCCTGGACGAGTTGTGCACCTTCACGTGCGCCCGCTCTCGCGGCCTCCTGCTGGCTTTCGTTCAGCGACTCGTTGACGGAGACGTCAGTATCGGCGTCAACGCTCGCGAGTGCTTCGAGTTGATCACTAAGTTCGTCGTAGGGAACCTCGTCGACTTCCTGAAGCGAGGTCGGTGTCGTTGGATCTGCCGACGACTGCTGGCTAGCTGGTGACTGTGTCGATACGCCTGGCTGTGCGTCGACTGTCGTCCGATCGTCTATCGAGTCGGGTTGTGCTCCGTCTGTCGCCGCGACTGTCGGCGCGAAGACGCTACAGACCATCAGGACGACGAGTCCGATCGGGACCGCGTCGTTCATCGTCGCCTCCAGCGGTCGTCGCTACGTCGTTCGCGTCCGCTCGAAACTCGTGGTGGAATAGTTCGGTAAGTCATTATCTGAGGGTGTGGCGAGCGGATCGCTCGCCGTATCTGACGAGAGGACGGTAAACTCAGTCGACAGATAAACCCCTGAGACCGTCGGTTTCGGGGACAAATCCGTAAGTTCAGGTTACCCGCTCGGTGCGAGAAGCAGCCGTGACAACCGGACCCTACTGTGGCGCTGCCTGGAGAGCGGGCACGATGGAGACTCCAATCTCCGGGGCACATCGCGTTCAACACGGCGGACTGTCTCCAGCCCGTGAGTGAGGACAGTGTTTACTGATACCGTGGATCAAATACGCCTTTGTCGCGGAGACAGGAGAACAACGATGGCGGCGACGGAGTATCGTGAGGACGGAGTAACAGAACGCTACCGCAGTACTGGCCGACCTGAGGGGACCAATAGACCTCTACGACCGACTCCTATTCGAAGACGGGCTCGACGCCGAATTTCCGAACGTGGTGACCTAACCGTCCGAGATCACGTGGCAGACGAAGTCCATCGGTTGCCCCCTAATGGATAATTACAAGAGCACAGCGGATGGCCGCCTCTTCAGGGAAGAGACAGACTACGAGCTCGTGCCCGAAACGGAACGACCGGGATACGACGAGGAGATCGAGGGGTTCGAGACATCACTCGACGAAATGAGGGGAAGCCAGCGGAAGGTCCACCGTGGCTGGACAGACGTCTCGTATCACGGTATCTTCGAGTTCCACAGCGTAATCGACGGAGAGGACGTCAGTCTGGAAGCGAAGTTCACGGACGGGACGCTAGTAACGATCAGACGTAGCGGAAGAGATGGATGAAACTGAGTTCGCAGTCGGGCGAGGCCTGCTCCTCGAAGTGATTCCCTTCGATACAATCGTAGACTGTTTCAGTCAGTCTTCGCTCGACGGGAGGGGCGCTACCGCACGACAGTAAGACCGATAGAGAACGCTCGCAGATGAAGAAAATGGAGAGCGGCGTGTCGCGCCGAACGACGGTCAGTCGTGTACGCATCGAAGCACTCGAATACGTCATCGGTCGTGAACAGACTCACATCGGAACGGTCAGCCGCGTATTCGCGGAGATCAGCAGTGAACTCCCGTTTCGAAAACAGCCCGTAGCTGACCGAACGATCCGATCCGCGCCACCGTACCTCCGCTTCGGGTGACTCGAGGTCCCGAAGGAGCCCTCGTCCGACCGAGTCGTCTGTTTACTTGCACTCACGAGGAGGAGCGGCTTGGTGCTGTCATCGACTCCAGCGACAACTGGTGTCGCCGGTGACTAGCGTCGACGGAGCGAGAGAGCCGCCTAACCGGGCACGAATTGGGTGACGGATACGAACGAATAGGGCAAGCGCGGGTGTTCGTCTGGCGTCGGTAGCTAGTCGTCTCGGGTCTCGATCGGCAGTCGTCGGCCAGCGTCACTGTACCCAGTTGCTGCGTCCACCGGTGACACCAATTGTCCGCGGATGATATATTGAATCGACCACGCCGCATATCTGCAACCCCACGATATCGATGATTTCCCCTTAATACGGCCTCAGTAGCAGATACTTCCGGAAGTCAAGGTTGGAAACTCCCCGCTAGTATAACTGATTTATGAACACAGCACGATGCTGGAGACAACCCGCACGTACGTCGCCCAAATCACGAACCACAGTCAGGTTCGTGGCGACCTCGACCAGTGTGGGGTCTCCGCTTCGAAACTGTGGAACGTCGGACGCTACTACATCCAACAGCGGTGGGATGATGACGGTGAGATACCCGACGAAGCCGAGCTGAAGTCGGAATTGAAAGATTACGAACGCTATAGTGACCTGCATTCGCAGTCGAGTCAGCGAGTTCTCGAAGAACTTGCTGAGGCGTTCACCGGCTGGTACAACTCCGACGACGGTAACAACCCACCGGGCTACCGGAAACGTGGCGACGACCACCCGCGCTCCACCGTCACGTGGAAGAAGCGAGCTATCAAACACGACGATAAGCACGGTCAACTCCGCCTCTCGAAAGGCTTTAACTTGAAAGAGAGTCGATCGGACTTCATCCTCGCGGAGTACGAAACCCGCCCCGACGTACAAGTCGAGAATATCCAGCAGGTGCGTGCCGTCTGGAACGGCGACGAGTGGGAACTCCATCTCGTCTGTAAGAAAGAGATTGCAGTCGAAGACACACCCGGAGACAAGACGGCGGGCATCGACCTCGGCGTCAGCAACTATCTCGCCATCGACTACGAAGACGGTGCGAGTGAACTGTATCCGGGCAACGTACTAAAAGAAGACAAGCATTACTTCACCCGCGGGGAGTACCAGACCGAAGGCGAGAACGGCCCGTCGAAACGTGCGTTGGAGGCTCGGCAGACACTCTCCCGACGCAAAGACCACTTGCTCCACACCCTCTCGAAATACACCGTGCAACGGTGTGTCGAAGAAGGCGTAGAGAAGATAGCAGTTGGCGACCTCAGCGGCATTCGAGAAGACGATGGTGGAGAGACTCGGAATTGGGGTGCGTCGGGGAACAAGAAACTCCACGGATGGGAGTTCGACCGATTCACTCGTCTGCTCGAATACAAGGCCGAAGAACACGGCATCCTCGTTGACCGTGTAGATGAGGAGAACACATCGAAGACGTGTTCGTGTTGCGGGCAGATCCGTGACAGTAACCGTGTGGAGCGTGGACTGTACGTCTGTTCGTCGTGCAAAACGACGATGAATGCAGATGTGAATGGTGCGGTGAACATCCGGCGAAAGATAACTCAGAGTCTCCCGACGGGGGATATGAGTAATGGCTGGTTGGCACAGCACGGAGTCTTCCTGTTCGACCGCGAGAGCGGACGGTTCACACCGAGAGAGCAGAGAGACTGCAAACCGTAATATCCCAACGCTCGGGATTCCTCCGGCTTTAGCCGGAGGAGGATGTCAACTCGAACACCGTCTCTTGCGGGACCCGGAAATCGTCGTCGAAGCGCTCGACATGTCGGAGTCGAACTGACTGCCGTCCGTTGGATTTTCACTCGGTGCGAGGGGTGTGTGGCATGGATGGTGGAACTGGTCAGAAGTGGGCTGGATTAGTTCGAGAGACTGGGACCGTCTAGTTCAACACCACCCCCGCTGGCATATGGCCATCTCGTACGGCAACAGCTGATCGTCCTTCTTTACTCCAGAAGGCCCGTTGCTAATCTTCGATTTCACGCAGAGCCATCGACAGTACCTCAAGGTTGAAGTGGTCACCGGGAACAGCGATTATCAGCTGACAGTCGTGTTACTAGTTATTTCTCGGATCTACAACCACTCGGTGGTCGGCAGATTTCCCACAATTCGGCCAGAGTTCCATAGAATTCCGAAATGCAATGGTGGAGAATATCCGCTAGTATAGTGGCAGATTCATCAGAATCGTGTCTAGACAATCGGTAGACCACTGGAATGAAGGAGTGAGATGCTCCTGAGACACTCACCCGGCCGAAATCCTCATGGAGCGCAGTCAGTAATTGGCCTGCATCGAACATTGTCGCAATTCCAAATTGTTGCAACCTTAGCGTATGAACGGCTCTCACGCCAAGGTTTCCGATCTCAGTGGTGCGATGCAATGGGGTTATTAACATGTTTTCGTGACTGGCCTCATCGACGAGGTCAACGAAAAAATGTGTCTCTGTACGGCGAGTGTCCAATACTGGCCCATTTCCAGGGAGTCGCAAACGAGGGATTTCTGGAGTGTCTGAACGCAGTTTGGGGTGTGAAAACCGGATTATAGCGGGTAATGAAGCAAGAAGGATGTGCTAACCATAGGCGAGACCCAGGGTTGTTCCGTCCGATGTGAGAATTGCAGGGGTTTGAAGATCGCGGTTCGATTGGGAGAGATAGTCGAGAATATGGCAGATTACCTCGAGGGTGTGATCCGATAACGAACGATTTCGAGCGGAAAGCACTGTTCCGTGTGAGTCCGGAAATCGTCAGTGAATTGCTTGCCTTGTCGAAACTGAACTGACTGTAGTCCCGCGAATTTTCACTCGGTGCGAGGGTTGCGAGTCGTCGTCTCTCGCGCATGACTGTCGTAGCCCTTATGCCATCCCCCAGTAGTTACAGATAATAATGGCCATCCGGTGGCGGTATCGCCTCGCGAGCGTTGTCGGGACTGTGTTCCTGACAGCGTTCGCGGTGTTAATCGCCAATCACGCCGTCGTGCAAGAGCTGTTCAGTCAGGTCCCGTACTTCGGACGACCTGCTCCGGCCGTCCTCGCCGATGGTGATCTGACCGGCGCCATGTCGACGGTTCTCGTCGTGACGCTGGCCGCGATGTGGCCGGTCTTCAAACCGCGCCCTCGCCGCATTCTCGATACGATGCTATTGACCCAGAAGCGGGTCTTCCTCGCGATGGTCGGCCTCGCGGCGCTGGGCTATTACGACTACAGTTACAGCGTGCCGCGGTCGACGCTCATGCTCCTGACGGTCTTCCTACTCGCTGCGTTACCGGCCTGGATGATTGCGATTCGCCGGCGTCCGAGGTCACAATCGCGAGCAATCATCATCGGCGACGACCCGCAGGCGATGGAGGACCTGCTGGCAGCAACAGACGTGCCTGTGCTGGGATACGTCTCGCCGCCGTCCTCATACGTTGCCGCTGACCGTCGAGAGTTCGGGTCCCCCGAGATGGCAGACGGGGGAATCACAACGAGTCGGCTCAACGAGTTATCGGCGCTGGGTGGGCTCTCACGGCTCGACGAAGTGCTAGTGAAATACGATATCGACACCGCCCTTCTGGCATTCACTGAGACCGATCGGGCGGAGTTCTTTGGAACGCTGGCGGAATGCTATGATCATGGTGTGACCGCACAGGTTCACCGCGACTATGCCGATACCGTCCTGACCGAAGGAGTCGCGGGCGGTGACATCGTCGAGGTTGACCTCGAACCGTGGGACTGGCAGGACCACGTCACCAAGCGAGCCTTCGATGTTACCTTTGCGCTGTCGGCGTTGGCCGTTCTCTCACCGCTACTTACCGTCATCGCGGCAACGATCAAGCTCGACAGTCCTGGACCAGTATTGTACGCCCAGAAACGAACCGCCGAGTTTGGCGATACCTTCACCGTCTACAAGTTCCGGAGCATGATCACCGACGCTGAGGCCGAGACCGGGGCGAAGCTGAGTGAGGAGGACCACGGCGGTATTGACCCACGGGTGACCCGGGTGGGGGGCGTACTTCGGAGGACACACTTGGACGAGATCCCCCAACTGTGGTCCATTCTAGTCGGCGACATGAGTGTCGTCGGGCCACGGCCCGAAAGACCTGAACTTGACGAAGACATCGAGTCCTCTGTGGGGGAATGGCGCAGGCGCTGGTTCGTCCGTCCTGGGTTGACCGGTCTCGCACAGGTGAATGACGCGACAGGTCACGAACCGGCCGAGAAGTTGCGCTACGACATCGAGTACATCCGAAAACAGTCGTTCTGGTTCGATCTGAAGGTCGTCATCCGCCAGCTGTGGTTGGTCGGTACAGACGCCTTTGACGCCGTCCTCAGATCCGGTGACTAAGTATAATTCACTGTCGTGGGCTGCCACGGACGAGATGCTAGATGCTGGATGTGGTGCCGCCACGGGACGGCATCCCGATGGGTTTATTTTTCGACCGTAAATTAGTCGCCGTATGGATGACGCGGACGCTGTCGCCAACGTTCTTGACGAGCGTCCAGAACTTGAATCCCCGCTCAAGACCGCACTGGCAATCGATGAGGAGACCGACGCCTGGACGTTCGAGGAACTGCCGGTAGACTCCGGTGCATTCGGCGAACTCGTCTCACGCGGACTCATCGAACAGGTTGAAGATGGCGAAGGGTACCGCGTCACGGACCCCAGAGCGGCCCGCGTGGCGCTCGCGAACGATGGGAGGGACGAACTCGGAACGGGGGGCGGGTCGAAAGGTGTTTCCGACCGCGGACCGCCGCTGGGTGGGGACACTCTCGCCGCGCCGGTGTATACCGTCGATTTGACTGCGGTCACAGCTTTCGCGGGGGCGATATTAGCGGTCATTCTCGCACGAGTATACGTCTACGGGTCAATATTTCGGGACGGGGCGGTCGTCCTCTCGGGGAATGACCCCTATCACTATCGCTACTGGGTCGAACAGGTGCTGGCTGCCTCGGGTGGGGCATTTAATCCGTCGGGGCTCGCGACGCTCCCGCGGGGGATCCTTGAAGGGGAACCGCTATTCGTCGCGACCCTGTGGGCGTTCGCGGTACTCTTCGGCGGCGATGCGACCGCCGCCGGGTGGGTGCTTGCGTGGTATCCCGTCCTCGCCGCCGCTATCACTGGTGGACTGACGTATCTACTGACGAGGGCGGTGACCGACGACCGCCGGGTCGCGCTGGCGGCGGTGCTGTTACTCGCGATAACCCCGGCCCACGCCTTCCGGACGTCTCTGGGGTTCGCCGACCACCATGCCTTTGACTACGTATGGCTACTCGTGACTGCCACAGCGCTCGTCCGAGCCACACCGCCGTTTGGGGGAGAAACCGGCGGCGAGGCGGGCGGTCTCGGGACTGGAACACTTCGAGACCTCCACCGATGGACGTGGGCAGGGCTAATTGCCGTCGGGGTCGTCGGGCAGACTCTCGCGTGGGATGCAGGGCCCCTGTTCCTGGTTCCGCTGGGCGGCTACGTCGTAGCGCGAGTCTTCTCCGATGTCCGCACCGGGATACGACCGGTTGTAACGCACGGTCCGACGGTAGCGGCTATTGCGCTCGCGGCTGGCGTCGTCTACGCGGTCCATACTGTTTTCGACTGGCACTCGGCGACAGTCGCAATCGTTCCTGTACTACTCTTTCTCGGAGTTTTCGTGGTCGTCATCGCTGGAGAGCTCGCCCTACGTTTCGAACTGTCAGTGTCGGCATTCGCGAGCCGCTTGGCCGCGTTGTTGATCTTTGGGGTAGTTGCCGTCCATACGTTCGTCCCGGATCTCTCATCGTCGTTAGTCGCCGGACTCCAGACGATATTGGCGTCCCGAAGTATCGCCGAGACGCAGGCGCTGCTGGACGCGGACACGTTTGGCTGGCTGCTCCTGTTCGGGTTCGTCCTCGTCATAGCGGTCCCATATCTTCTGTGGGCGACCGTCGAGAGCTACCGCGGCGCATCGGGGTGGTACCTACCGGTAGTCTACGGTTGGTATTTGCTTGGGCTAACGTTCTTTCAGGTTCGGTTCGCCGGCCAGCTGTCGATGTTTGTGGCCGTCTTTGCAGGGTTGGCGTTCGTCCACGCCGCCCACGTCGTCGACCTGACGGCGCCACCAGTACCGTTCGCCGACGAAAGTGAGACCACACCGATAGAATTGTTCGAGTGGCGCCGCGTCGCACAACTGGCCGTCCTCTTCGCGCTCATTGGTAGCCTCGGGTTCGTGCAGGTCCCGGTCAAGATGAGTCAGGTGGTGACCGACGGTGGCGAATACCGAACGGCCGCATGGATGGACGACTATGCTGACGAGCGCAGTTGGGAGTACCCAGACAACTACGTATTCAGTCCCTGGGGCCAGAACCGGATGTTCAACTACTTCGTCAACGGGGAATCGCGATCCGACGACTACGCACAGGAAAACTACGGGCGGTTCGTCACGTCGGGGGACGGTAGTCAGTGGTACAAACGACTCCGGAACCAGGCCGGCTTCGTCGTCACGACACCGGCCGTCGTGAGCAAGCAGTCGCAGATCGGGACGCGACTTTATCGCAACCACGGGAGCGGCACGGGCGCGGTACCGTCACTCGACCACTACCGTCTTGTCCACATTGAGGACGAGTTCAAGGTGTTCACACTCGTGCAGGGAGCGGTGATCGAAGATGTCGCCACACCGAACTCGACCGTGACCGCCCGGGTAAACGTCACCGTCTCCGGCGAGTCGTTCACCTATACCGAACAGGCGGCTGCGAGTGCAAGCGGGGGAGTATTCTTCCGTGTCCCGTATCCGGGTACGTACCAGATCGGAGATGACACGGTCGTAGTCAACGAGTCGGCAGTCTTGAACGGGAAGCGGGTCCTCACGACCGACGTTACGGGTGATATGGGAGAGTAACTGTCGGTTAGGCCACTGTCTTGGATCACGGCGTTCATGTGCCCCCCGACTCCACATTTGAGGTACATGCGGATCCTTCGGGTCGCACAGACCGTATATCCAGACGTAAAAGGCGGGGGTGCCTATCACGTCCACGCGCTGAGCCGCGATCAGGCGGCGATGGGCCACGAAGTCACGCTCGTTACCATCCGGCGCAACTCCGGTATACCCGCAAGAGAAGAACGTGCCGGGTACACGATTAGACGCTACGACCCAGCGGTGACGCTGCTGGGCAACGAGATCAGCCCGCGACTTGCGAAGTCAGTTTTCGACACCACGGGATACGACGTGGTTCACGCTCACTCGCACCTATACTTCTCAACGAACGTCGCGGCGCTCAAGCGCCGCCTCGGCGACACACCGCTGGCGATCACTAATCACGGCCTCTATTCTCAGACTGCGCCGGAGCGAGTGTTCGACTACTATCTTAGAACGCTCGGCAGGTGGACGTTCAACCGCGCCGATGTCGTGTTCTGTTACACCGACACCGACCGACAGCGGCTTCGTGAGTTCGGAGTCTCGACCCACATCAATGTCATCCCGAACGGTATCGACACGAGCCGTTTCTGCCCGGACGGCTCAACGAGCGAGCACATCGATAGCGACGGACCGGCCCTCTTATTTGTAGGGCGATTGATAAGCGGCAAGCGTCCCGAACTGGCCGTCGAAGCCCTCGCAGCAGTCCGCGAGAGCCATCCTGAAGCCGTGCTCTACATCTGTGGCGACGGGCCGCTCCGTGCAGATTTATCCGATCGAGCAAATGAACTCGGCGTTTCCAGAGGGGTTCAGTTTCTGGGCCACGTCCCCTACGAGAAGATGCCGGCAGTGTTCAGAAGCGGCGACGTTCTGCTGTTGCCAAGTCGTGCTGAGGGACTGCCGCGGACAGTCTTGGAAGCGATCGCGTGTGGCGTTCCTGTAGTCTGCTCGCATCTCGATCAACTCGAGGCTGTCGTCTCCGGACGTGGCACTCTCGTTAACGGGACTGAGCCCACGGAGTTCGCCGAGGCGGTCCGTGAGTGGCTAGACGACGGCACGGTAGACCCACTTGGAGGCGAACACACCTGGGCGACAACGGTCGATCGGACGACAGAACAACTCAAGTCACTATGTTCGTGAGTCCGCGGCGATTCGCACCGAGGACACCGGCTCAGCTTGGTTATGGCCGTTCACTGCAGGTAGCCTAGATCCTCCAGTCGCTCAGTGGTGTCAGTGCCCATCTCGACATCATCGTTGTACTCGACATGTTCGAACGAGTCGCACCACCCGTCAAGGTCGGCTACCAACCGGTCCCGGACATCAGGGTATTCGGCGGCAAGGTCGGTCATCTCCTCCGGGTCCTCCGCGACCCGGTAGAGTTCGGTCGTCTCGTCGGACCCACGAACCAGTTTCCACTCCGACGTGCGTATCGACCGGAGTTCACGGTCATACCGGCGGACCTCTGACGGTAACTCGCCCACGCGGTCCTCGAGCGCCGCCATCGATGGCTGTGGCGCCATGTACTCTGCGACCGTCCACGTGCGAGACGTCGCGTCGGCCTCCGGATGGAACGAGCGACCCTGAGCTGCCTCACGAAAGGCCGGTGCCTCGACGCCGGCGGCATCAAGTAGCGTCGGTGCGACGTCCGTCAGCTGTACCGGGCCATCGACAGCGCCACCGGTGAAGGGACCGCCATGAAGGATCAGCGGAACGTGCAACAGTGTATCGTAGAGGCAGTACTGGTGGTCCATCAGTCCATGCTCGCCGACGTTCTCACCGTGGTCACCGGTGACGACGACGACCGTGTCTTCCCACTCCCCTGCGGCCTCCAGCAGGGATCGGAGCTCGCCGATCCGGTCGTCAATGTAGGCGAGCTCGGCGCGGTAGAGCGCTCGCAGTATCTCGAACTCCCGTTCCGTGATGTCGACCGTCCCGGCGACGTATCCCCAGGCGTCCTGCTCGACAGCCATCGCCTCGTTGTACTCGACGCCGTCGGGCAGGAACCGGTCGGCGTGAGTCCGCGGCGGGCGATATTCGAGGTGCGGTTCGAGGTAGTTGACGAACAGGAAGAACGGTCCGGGGTCGCGGTTGACCAGCCAGTCAGCAATCCACTCGTTTGTCCGGGCGGCCCCGTCGTCGTCGGTCTTGCGAAAGAACCGCCCGTACAGCGCGTTCATGACGTTGACTATGGGGTTCCCGTCCGCGAGCGCCCCGATGAGTGCCTGGAACATATCGGCACCTTCGTGCTCACGGGCGACCCGTCCGAGGTCGGTGTCAGACTGGACGTACTGCCAAGTCTTGAAGAACGTATCGAAACCCCGTGCGAAGCCGAACTCCTCGCTGACCCAGGTGTTGTTCGAGACGGCTACGGTCTCGTAGCCCGCCGCTGCGAACGCCTCGGCGATCGTCGGGTGCTCCTCTTCGAGTCGCTTGTGGTCGGCGTGGGCACCATGCCTCGAGGAGTGGGCGCCGGTAAAGAGCGAGGCATGGGAAGGCAAGGTCCAGGGTGCTGTCGCGAACGCGTCGGGGACGACCACCCCCTCGTCGGCTAGTCGCGACAACTCGGGGAAGGCCTCGCCGTCGACACGCCGCCCATCGGTTAAGACGGTCTTGGCACGGGCGGTGTCTAGAACGATTAGGACGACGCTGGTCCCGTTGCCGGCAGATGTGATCATTTGTAGCCCAGTGCCTCAAGCCGCTCGGATACCGCATCGTCCTCGTGCTCCTCGATATCGGGGACATCGACGCCTTCGGAGGTCGCCTCGATGCTATCGATACGCGCGTCCAGACGCTCACAGAAACGGTCAAGCACGTCGGGAAAGTCTGCGGAGACATCGGTCTCTTCTTCGGGGTCGGCCTCGATATTGTACAGCAGTTGTTCGTCAACCTGCCCGTCGTAGAGGAACTTCCACTTGTCGGTCCGAAAGCCGAAGCGGAGTGCGTCGTCGCCGCGCATCTCCTTTTCGGTCACGACGACATCGTAGCTCGGCTCTGCGCCCTCGAGGATGGGTATCAGCGACTCACCTTCCATGCGGGTTTCCATCTCGGCTGAGAGGTCCGCGTTGGCGAGATCAAGCATCGTCGGGAGCAGGTCGACGGTCCGGACGAGCGCATCAACATCAGACGGTTGGGTCACGTCGGTGTCGTCGGGGAATCGGACGATACAGGGGACGCGCGTGAGTTCGTCGTAGGGGAGGTTCCCGTGGCCGTAGCGGCCGTGTTCCATGAACTCGTCGCCGTGGTCGCCGACGATGATTACCGCCGTGTTCGCGAGGTCACCGCTGGCTTCGAGATCGTCGAGGAGCCGCCCGATCTCGTGGTCAAGATACTCGACTTCCTTCCGGTAGTTGGTCCACAGCTCAGCGTGTTCGGCCTCGGTGATGGCCTCGGGGGAATTGACGGCAGCCTTACGCCAGAGCCGCTCCGCCCTGAACTTGTTTCGATAGGTAAAGTCGTCGCCGGGGAGATACGGGCCGTGGACATCCATGTACTGAGTCCAGAGGAACCACGGTTCCCCGGCGGCCCGCACCCACGACGCGAGGTCAGCGTTGACTCTCCCGGCAGGCCTGTAGGGCGTCCGCCTGAGGATTCGGGCGAACTTATTGGCGTATAACAACAGCTCGTCGGGCGCGTTTTCGACGAGGCCGTCCGGGTCGTAGGGGAGAATATTCTCCTCGAAGGTGTCGAATCCGCGGTGGAAGTTGCGCAGCCGGGAGACGTTTGGGTTGGAGTGGATGGCTCCGGTTTCGTAGCCGTTGCGCTGGAACTGCTCTGCCATCGTCGGCTGGTTCTCCTCGAGGTACCAGTGTCCGCCGTAATCGAGAGGGTATCGTCCGGTCAACATCGATGTCATCGACGGCGCGGTACTGATCCCCTGGGCGAAACATCGTTTGAAGGTCACCCCTTCACTCGCGAGAGCGTCCAGATTTGGGGTATCGAACTCGTCGCCGAAGACGGCGTCGTACCGGAGGGAGTCGACGACGAGAAACAGGACATTGGCGCTCATTGCCACCGGATTCAGGATCGAGACGATTAAGCGTTTCTGACGGGAGATGACAGCCCACGATCGATCTGGATCGCCGCTGAAGACCGCCGATGGGGACCGCGGTCGTTACTCCCGGTAGCCCAGCGCGCGCAGTTGCGCAGCCAGTTCCTCGCTGTCGACCTCGGCGTCCTTGTCGGTCTCAGGCATCTTCGCGACGATTTCCTTGCGGGGGCCGTTCTCCGACACGAACCAGGGAACGTCCAGCAACTCGTCAATGTAGACGCCAGCGTGGTGGCCGTAGTCGGTGACGGGGATCGGTCGCATTCGCTCGCCGAGCATCTCGCCGTGGTCAGCGGTGACAATGGTCTTACCCGGGAGCTCGGCAAGTAAAACTTCGACCTCTTCGAGAACGATCTCCAAGTTCTCTCGGTACGCGCGCAAGAGCTCCTCCCGTGAGGGGTTACTCTGTTTAACGGTGTCGATGAGCCCGCGGCCGGCGTCGAACCGCTCCCGACCGTACGGTCCGATGTATGGCTGGTGGGGCTGGAGGTAGTGGACCATCAAGCGCTTGTTCGGGTATTGTTTGTGGGCGGCAAGCGCGTGTTCTGTGACCGTCTCGGGGTGGGTCGTCAGTCCCTCACCGGCGTCGCGCTTGTCGTCCTCGTGGAGGCCGATGAACGCGTGGACTTCGGCGTCGATCTCCTCTCTGAGGTAGGGGTAGTAGACGTTCGCGGAGACGTATACGACATCGTGGAGGGTCCGACCGGTGAAGTTTCCCCTGACGAACTCCGAACTGGTCGCCCCACGCGAGCGCACTTTCGAGAGGTCGCCCCGCAGATCACAGGCCCGCTCGAACTCGTCGTAGCGGCAGGCATCGAGGATCAGGAGGTTATCCCAGTCGGCCGCAAAGACATCGATCCCCTTCGGGTTGTGATCGCGAAGGTTGAACCGGTGGGTCCAGAGTCGGTTTGCCTCCCTGGCGAACCACTCCGGATTGTCCAAAGCAGTCTGCAAGTCCGAGAGGGAATACATACTCGTCTTAGCAGTGATACCGCTAAAAAGCGTGACGGTCCATGCTGCATACTCCGGTGATCCGCGGCCTGTCGCCCCTGTATTGGCAGGGTTCGAACCGCACGACCGATACCGAAACGTACAGAAGCATCCCGATAAACGGGGTGAGCATGCACGCGGCCGTCCGTGTCGGTGTGGCCCTGGTGCTGGTCGCCAGCGTGTTCGGGCTCGGCATCCACTACAGTGCCAACCGGAGCGCTCACTGGGAATACCCGATGGACGAGGAGCTCGCTGAGCGCCCCAGCGCGTATGCCGGCGAGCAGGTGTTCATGCAGGGCGAAGTCGTCTCTATCGATTCGACAAACGCCACGGGACAGGTTAGGTCCACCTACGCCGGCGGTGCAGTCACGGTCACGGTCAGGGGGTTCGACGCCGACGTCCGGCCCGGCGGCGTCGTTCAGGTGTACGGCGTGTTCCGGCCCGACGATGTGGTTGACGCCGAAACCGTCCGCGTCGTCAACCCCGCACGGACATCGGAGCGTTACAAGTACGCCGTCTCCGCGGTCGGGGCGCTCCTCGTCATTGCCCTCTTTTTCCGGAACTGGCGCATCGATCCCGGAACGCTGACGTTCGAGGTGCGATAGCCGTGGCGGACCTGCTCACTCACGTTCTCATCCCATATGTCGTCCTAACCTTCGCGA
Organism: Halosimplex rarum; assembly: GCF_047715405.1. Classification (NCBI taxonomy): domain Archaea; kingdom Methanobacteriati; phylum Methanobacteriota; class Halobacteria; order Halobacteriales; family Haloarculaceae; genus Halosimplex; species Halosimplex rarum. The sequence goes on along the minus strand of NZ_CP180412.1, from coordinate 3,931,063 downwards.
GTTGGCGCGTGGACATCCCTCAAAGATGGATCGTCGTCGCCATGTGCGGGGCCGTGATGCCCGACCTCGTGAAGGCAAGGATCGTAGTGTTCGGCGTTTTCGGCTTCCGGTCGGTGTTCGGCGTCGACCTGGCGTTCGCCGGCTTCAGCCGTCTGGGCGGCGTGCTCCTGGTGGCCGGCGCAGTGGCCGTGTTTTTCGGCTCCCGGTGGCGACAGGCCTACGCCTTCCTCGTCTTCGGCGGGCTGTCGTCGCTGCTGGTCGACGGGCTGCGCGTCTACGCAGACGGACACGCCGACTTCTACCTCTACCCCTTCACCTGGTGGCGCCCGCCAACGCCGAGCCTCTACATCACGTCCGACCCGCGCGTGCTTGCGACGGTGCTGACGGTGAGCGTCACCGTATTCTTCGCGGACCGCTACCGGCGACGGGGCCAACTCCTGCTAGACAGCGGGGCGTCTGCCGCCGAGTGAGCGCAGATCGCTCCGCGGCGGCGACCGGTTACCTCGTCATTCGCACAGGATGTCGTCGTAGACTGCGGCGTACTCGCGGGCGGTCCGTTCGATCCGGAACGCCTCAGCCCGTTCGGCACTTGCGTCGCCGAGTTGCGCCGCCAGGTCGGGCATAGTGAGCACGTCGCCGAGTTGCGACCCGAACGCCGCGGGGTCGGTCGGATCGACGAGGGCTGCGGCCTCGCCGAGCACCTCGTGGAAGACCGGAATGTCGCTCGCGACGACGGGGAGGCCGGCGGCCATCGCCTCCACTGCGGCGACGCAAAACCCCTCTGCGCGGGAAGCGACTGCGAACGCGTCCGCCCCGGCGTACAATTCGTAGACGCACTCGCGGGGCACCGACCCCACGAACCGGACGGCATCCTTAATGTCGAGGTCGGCCACGAGTGATTCGACCGCCGGACGGCGCGGACCGTCGCCTGCGAGCACGAGCTGTGCGTCGGGAACGTCTGTCAGCGTCTGTGCGAACGCTCGAACCAGTGTCTCATGGTTCTTGACCGGCGCGAACCGCGCCGCACAGACCACTGCTGGTCCGTCGCCGAGGTCCGCAGGCGTCGCCGCCCGGACGCGCTCTGTGTCGACGCCGTTGTGGACGACCCTCGTCGGCGTTCGAGTCGCCCGCAGTAGTATCCGTTCGGCACGTCCGAACGAATCGAGCGTCGTCTGGGAGTTCCCGACGACGACCGACGCCAGTGGGAGTGTCGGTCCGTTTACAAGGTTCTGAAGCGTGGTCATTGAGTCGTGGGCGCGGTGCTCAGTGTCGACCATCCGCGTCCGGGCAGCAGCTCCGAGGACGCGCCCGGCCGACCCGAGGAAGTTGTCGTGAGTGTGGATAACATCGACCCGGCGACCGCGCAACAGCGCCCACAGCGCGCGGAACGCGGCAGTGTCGAATCGTGAATCCGCGCCGAGAGTCACGACGTCGACCGCTTCGAGTCCCGGCACGTCCGACGGTTGGTCGTCGTCGTAGAACGCGACGACCGTCACGTCAGTGTCGGTCTCGCGCGCCAGGACAACTGCGAGTTCCATGGGGATTGACGTCGCCGAGACTGACCCTACCAGGAACAGGACCGACGCCATGTCCGTGTGGTTGGGCGGTCAATGGTTAGTCATTGTGATAGCGAACAATGGGATAGCGACCCGCCACGCGGTCACGACTCACCGCTCGTGGCGAGTGACCGTTTGAGTCGCCGGGCACCCTCGTAGACGCGTTCGCCGCCAAGGGCGGCTAGAAGGTGAGGGTAAACGCCGGGCTGGAACGGGTCCAGTGCCACGGCCCGGAGGAGGTGACGCCGGCCTGCAGCGCACTGGCCGTTTGCGAGCGCGGCGTAGCCGAGTTCGTGGGCCAGGTGGCCCCGGAACCGCCGGTGGAAGAGGCGACCGTATTCGGCGGCAACCGGGCCGTACTTCTCGGCAAACAGCGGGGCGGACGTTTCTGCTTTGGTCACGTAGTTCCGGCTGATCTGGTTGCCCTCGTTGTGCCGGACGACTAGCGGGTCGGGAACTGCAGCAAAGCGCGTCACTTCCGCAAGGCGGACGTAGTACTCCCAGTCCTGCCAAGATGGAAAGCGCTCGTCGAGCGGCCCGGTCTTCGCGAGTGCGTCGGCCCCGGCAAGTAGAACAGAGAACGACCCGACGACGTTGCCGAACAGGAGCCGCTTTCGCAGGTTGCCTTCGTGCTTGGCGGGCGAGACAGCGTTGGTTTCACCCGTCGCGTCGACCTGTTCGATCCCGGTGTAGACGGCCTGAACCGACTCGTCGGTTTCGCGGTAGCGGGCGACCTGCTGCTCGAGCTTCTTCGGGCGCCACTCGTCGTCGTCGTCGAGGAAAGCAACGAGGTCCCCGTCAGCGGCTCCGATCCCGGTGTTGCGGGCGGCGCTGGCGCCTTGGTTCTCCTCGTGGCGGACGACTTCAACGCCGGCGAATATCGATATGTCGACGTCGGTGAGGGTGTCCGCAACCGGCTGGGGCGAGCAGTCGTCGACGACGACGAGTTCGATCGGGTCGTAGGTCTGTGCGGCGACGCTCCTGACGGCCCGTGCGACGGTTCCATCGGTGTCGTAGGCGGGAACGACGGCACTCACGAGCGGTGTCGACACACTACCACGGTTCGCTACCGACCCAGTTAAATACTCGATTTTCCGGGTACCGACGGACGACCCCATAAGTCAGTCCGCGGGGTTCGAGTCGCGGTCGGGATTCCCGTACTCCACAGGTCTGTCGATATCGGCGTCGCGGTCGCTCGTCGAACCGGCTGCGTCGGGCGCGTACGAACCGACGAGGATGAGCGTAAACAGGACATACGTCGCGATAGCGGTCTGGTAACCGAAGGCGTTGGCGGCGACGAACCACACGGCGAACAGAGTCATCCAGAGACGTGAAAGCGTCCGGTCGCGCTGGAGGAGGTTACGGAGGACGACAACAAGTAACGCCCCGTAGACGAGAAGTCCGACCAATCCCAGGTCGACCCCGACGGAGACAAATGTGTTGTGCGGGGAGTGCTGGCGACCGAAGTACGGGATCATAGCGGGCTTGAACCCAGCGCTTCCCACTCCGAGGAGAGGATGCTGGCGGAACACGTCGAGACCAGCCAGCCAGAAGCGCATCCGGCCGTCGCCCTGCAGATTCTTAACGATCGCTGTCGGGAGAGTTGCCAAACGGCTGTATGTGGCTGCCGAGATCGACTGGAGTACTATCGTTGCAGCGACGGCGCCGGCGGTGAGAAACGCCCAGCGGTGCCGTCGGAACATCGGGTGTTCGAAGCCGTAGGCGACGATGAAGACGACCGCAGGCACGAACGCGATGAGGCCACCTCGAGAGGCGGTAGCGAAAACAGCTGCAGATCCGAGGACGGTATAGAGGAAATTGAATATGGTTAGCGCAGTCCCGCCCGGCGCGTCTTCGGACTGGGTGAGATACCAGGCGACGGGTACCGTCAGCGCGAGGAACGCTGCGGTGCTGTTGGGCCCGTATCCAATCGCCGAGAGGCGGTTGTACGCCTCGTAGCGCTGCACGACGCCGAAGACTGCTTTGATACCTACTGTCGTGAGCAGGGTCAAACCGCCGAACGCCCATGCCTGGAGGGCGAAGAACAGTTCCCGGCGCGTTCGGAGCGTGTCCCACAGCGCGAGGAGAAATCCTGTGAAGTAGACGTACCGGATCGACCGACTTAACGCCCGCCCCGGGTCGATTGCCCACAGTACCGAAATCAGATTCAGACAAGCGAAGACCACGAACACGAGGTGGAGCGCGTTCGGCGAGCGCGTCGTCCCGGTTAGCAGTACCTTCACCGCCCACATCAAGCCGAAGAGCGCACCCACGTAGATGCCAATGCTAACGGTCCCGAACGGGAAGAGTGCGTTACGCCACGGCATGGTAAAGACGACCGCGAGACCGAGCCAGAAACACGCTATCGTGAGCACTCTCGTGGTATCCCTCGGCGCCTCCGCTCCCTGCTTCTCCAAGTCATTCCAGGAGCCGGTCGCCATATCTGGACACTTGTGTGGTCCACAGTAAACCCTTCTCTCGCGCCCGACGGTCACAAGCTATTAATGCGATTGTCGGAAACATCGAACCGGTGAAGCTACGCCGGTCCCTTCGGGCAGTTCGAGCGAGCGCGACAGACCGTGACTGGTGGCGTGACGTCGCGATCCCTCATCTCCTCCGGACGACATACTACCGGCTCACCCACCGCGGGATCCGCGTACTCGAGGAAGACTGGGACAACCTAGTGGTGCTCGATGCCTGCCGTTACGATATGCTCACTGAAACCGGCTGGCACGCAGATCGGCTAGAGTCTCGCCGCTCGCGAGGGTCCAACACTCCTGAATTCCTGAAAGAGAACTTCGTCGACCGGGACCTGCTCGATACGGTCTACGTCACTGGCAACCCACAGGTTGATGTCCACCTTGATGGGGAGTGTTATCAAGTGGTGAGCGTCTGGGAGTCCGCCTGGGACGAACAGCTGGGGACGGTCCCGCCCGCCCCAGTGACCGAAGCGGCCATCGACGCCTACGAGCAGTACCCCGACAAGCGAATCGTTGTCCACTACATGCAACCACACTACCCGTTCGTCGGTGAAACTGCCCGTGCGGCGATCGGCGAGCAGTCCGGGGCCGAACTCTCCCGGCGCCTCGCCGACGGCAAGGTGGACCCTGACCGCGACCACGCCACCGTCTGGGAACGTCTCCAGGCAGGCGAACTCGACCACGAAACAGTTTGGAGCGCCTACGTCGAGAACCTCGAACTCGTCCTCCCTCACATCGAGACCCTCCTAGAGGCGTTTACCGGCCGGACCGTCGTGACTTCCGACCACGGCAACATGGCTGGCGAGCGCGTCGGTCCTCTCCCGTTTCGCCTGTATGGCCACCCCTATGGCATCTACACGCCCGAACTGGTCGAGGTGCCGTGGCTGATTTTCGAGCGAGGTGAGCGCAAGCAAGTGACCGCTGGCGAGCGGTCGCGGGCCGACGAGTCGATCGGGGACGACGCCGACCGACGACTGGAGGCACTCGGGTACAAGTGAACGTATGCTTTGGGGAGTCGACGGGCTCGATTCAGACTGTGGTCTTCGCCTCGATGATCTGGAAGCGACGCACCGAGGGGATCAGAGACGAGACACATCGTCCGATATCTCCCGAGAGACCGCGGTGTGACCCGTCCCAGTGCCAGTTGGCGTAGTCCACATCGACGGGTTCGAACCCGGTATTCCGGAGGAAGGTTTCGACCTGATCGGTCGAATACTCCCGGACGTGGCCCATATGACCGAGTGTCCGGAGTTTCGCGAACTCGTGGTAGGGCTCGTCGTAGGCGTTGCCTCGGAGGTACCGGTAGACGTGCCCAATGAAGTAGAGGTTCGGCGTCGTCAACAGCAGGGTCCCGCCGGGTACGAGCACGCGTTCGATCTCTTCGAGGGTATGGATCGGGTCTACGCGCAGGTGCTCGAACACCTCGCTAAAAAGGACGAAATCGAAGGTAACGTCCGGGAAAGGGAACTCGTTGCGCTCGATGTCGCACTGGCGGATGTCAAGTCCGTGCTCGGCGATGAACGTGTCGAACCGCTTGGGGTCAATGTCGAGACCAACGACATCGTATCCCAGTGCGTCCATCCCGAATGTGAGGTGACAGGGGATCGAACCGACCTCGAGGACACGGTCGACGCACTCGGGGTCGGGCAACCGCCGGAGGATGTCGACGTAGTACCCGCGATGGCTCTCGAAGTACTCGCCCGCCCAGTCGTCAAGGTCCTCGTCAGGGGAGAACGGCCGGGTTTCGGCGAGTGCGTCGATGGCCGCGACCGCGTCGTTCGTCATGAAATCCGCTTGCAAACAGACCATAGTAAGAATGTCGGTCCGGGAATAGTCGGTCGGATCCCTGGCCCCAGGATCCACAGTTTCGAGCGTGTGTCGACCTCCACTCAGAGCGGTCGGACAACCGGTTCGCCGGCGAGCACTTGGTCGATAATGAAGTCGACGTGTTCGTTCCCGGGTGTTAGATCTTCGTGTTCAACAGGGAGCGCGTGAACGCTCCCAAAGTCGTCTTTCGAACTCGTCTCATAGACGCGATACGGAATGTGCTTGCGGACCCACAGCAAGTGGGCGTATCGCCGGGCGCGTGTCTGCATTTCGTCGGTCATCCCAACGTTGTCGATGTTCCGGAGTATCTCTAGATACGCCTCTCGGTTCTCTGGGTCTATCGTGAAACCGTTACCACGGTAGTGGACGTCGGCGGCGACGACCGCCGGGATCCCGTCGATGGCCATTTCCAGTGCGAGGTTGGTGCTGTAGACGACGCCGACATCAAGGTCGCCCATCAGTTCGTAGGGACTGACGTCCGTGTCCGGCGGGAGCAACTCGATGCGGTCGACGATGTCTGGGTGTTCGCTTTCGAGCCAACGGTCCACCCGGCGGTTGGACTCGCGCATTGCTTCGGCGGGGTGTGGTTTCATTACGACGTGGACATCCTCACGTCTGGCGAGAACCGACAATGTCCGGACAACCCACTCGTAGGGGTCGGCAAACGTGATCGCTTTCGAGGCCAGTGAGGCGTCCCACATGAGATTCGAGAAGACGCCGACAGTGAGTCCGTCCCCGCTCCCGGCCTCAACTGACACCTCCGAGTTGCTGGCGTAGTGATACCGTATCTCTGAACCGTCGCGTCGGCCCGCCATGATCTCTTCTACCTCTGCGTCCTGCCCGTCGCTCAGCGGGCGGTCGAGTACTTCGTCGAGGTAGTCTTGGTCGGTGTACGTCGGTAGTGGTGTCTCCTCATCGAAGTATCCGACGAGCAGTGTCCGGTCACGCTTGCCACCCATAATCGTGACCGCCTGAAGCCCCTGTTCTCTGGCGGTCGCCAGTGGAACGCCGCCGTAGATATACGCCGGGTGATTCCCAACAATCCGGGTCGCGCCCGTCTCTTTGATGAGGGCGGCAGTCGCGTCGACAAGGTGTGCGCCCCCGTCAAGGAGCCCCTCGTAGAGCGCCCGGGTCTCCGGGTCCGAAAGGTCGATTTCGTTCATCTTGAGGTGATTACGTGTCGACGCGACCGCGAAATCAGAGAGATCAACTCCTCTATATGTGATGTCGAACGGGTCCGCAAGGTCGTCAACCTCCACCGTTGCGTTGTGGTCGGCTCCCGGTAACTCGCTCAGCGTAACGGGGTCGTACCCGAACGCTTCGAAGAGCCGCCGTCCGGTGTGCGTACAGACCTCACACCTCGCGTCGTCGTGGCCATCGCGGCGTTTTTTCATGCACATCGAGAGGCTCGAGTCACAGAGCAGGAAGACGGGCTCGTACCCCCGGACGCGAAAAGCGTGAGCCAGCGTACAGACCATGTAGTTGCGGACCGGTGCCCGTCCCTGGACGACCGGATAAACGATCCGCCCCTTGGGTTCGCCCTTGTACTCGAACTGGCGGATCGCCGGGTCGACGATTTCGTGTTCATCGGTAATCCGGTCGATAACTCGGTCGATCACCGCCTCACGCTGACCGAGGGCTGACGCGACGGGCAGCATCCCTTCTATGGCCCACCACTTCAGGTCGTGTCGCGTCGGCATGATCACGGGGTAGTTAGGAGCCGGATATAACCCTTTCACATTCGATACTGTATCGTCAAACTCGCGAACCCACTCCAATGACTGATTGGCCCGTGTACCCCTCTACCGTCGGCTCGGAGAAACGACAGCTATACTTTCGTGGCCAGAAGACCACAACGGAAGACGAATGTCCTCGCCGAAAGTCAGCATCGTCGTCACTGCACACAACTACGCCGAGTACCTCAAGGCCTGTCTCGACAGTGCGGTCTCCCAGACCTATGACGACTACGAGGTGGTCGTGGTCGACGATGGCTCTACCGACGAGACACCCGATATCTTACGGGAGTATACCTACGAGTACCCCGACCTCTTCACGGTGGTTAGGCTCTCAGGCGAGGGACTCCCCACCGCGGCCAACGCCGGGATCGACGCCGCTGAGGGAGAGTACGTCGTCAGACTCGACGCCGACGACTACTTTGACGAGAACATCCTGACGGTGCTGGCGAGCTACCTCGACGCCAATCCCGACGTCAACCTGGTCTACCCCGACTACTACACGTTCGACGATGGGGAAGAGATCATTAACCATGTGCGGCTCCCGCAAGTTGGCGAGGAACTCAAGCTTTTGAACAGGAGCCCACTCGCGGCCGGCGCGATGTACCGCAAGTCCGCTTGGGAGCAACTGGAGGGGTACAACGAGTCTCTAGACTATCAGGAGGACTACGACTTCTGGATCCGTTTCATCTCGGAGTTCGAGGTCAAGAACGTAAACCTCCCACTGATGTACTACCGCCAGCACGGCGACAGCATGTCGACAAACCTGAGCGGGCGCCTTGACGCCCGCCGGTCGGTCAAACGTGAGTTCGTCGAGACGAACCTGGCCGAGGACCTCGAGTCCCGGGATGTCCTCGCGGTGATCCCGGCCCGTGAGGAACGCCGCGTGGACGCCCCGAACGGGGTCAAAGACCCGCTCAACGGACAGCCACTTGCGTTGTACGAACTGAACGGGCGCCCGCTCATCAAGTACACGATCGAGGCAGCCAGAGACGCTGACCGCGTCGACAGAGTCACCGTCTCGACGGAGAGCGAGGCCATCGCGGAAGCGGCCCGTGAAGCGGGCGCCGAGGTTCCAGCGTTGCGCCCGGACCGACTAGCTGACCCACACGTTCAGCTTCCCGAGGTCATCGAGAACCATCTGGACATCATCGCCGCGAGCGACGCCTACGAACCCGATGTCGTCGCGGTCCTGCCGTACGTCACACCCTTGCGCACAGCCGGCCACGTCGATGAGGCGGTCGACACGATGCAGATCTTTTCGGTCGACTCCGTGATTTCGGTTGAACAGAACAAGAAGTTCCTATGGCAACCCGGGAAATTCGGGCTCGAACCCCTCTTCGAGGAGCGACTCCTCCGCGAGGAGAAAGAAGGACTCTACCAAGAGAATGGCGCTGTCTACGTGACCAGACCGTCGGTCGTCCGTAACCGGTCAGAGATCACCGGTGAGCACGTCGGCCACGTCCTGATGCAGCGACACACGTCGGTGCACGTCGACTCCTGGATCGATCTCAAACTGTGCGAGCAGGTCCTCGAGACGGCGACCGAGACCGGGACACCAGTAAACACACTCACAGAGGACGATGACTAAGGTCCTCGCCGTCATCCCAGCACGTGGCGGTTCCAAGGGCGTCCCTGGGAAGAACCTGCGACTGCTCGACGGCAAGCCGCTGGTCGCCCACCAGATCGAGGCGGCACTAGATGCCGAGACCGTCGACGAGGTCATTGTCTCGACCGATGACGACGAGATTGCCGACGCGGCCCGGGAAGCAGGCGCAGCGGTCCCGTTCATGCGGCCACCGGACCTCGCCGCCGACGACGTACCGGTCATCGCTGCCTTCGCTCACGCCGCCGAGTACTGGCGGGAAGAACACGGGGCGCCCGCCTACACCCTGGGACTCCAGCCCACCTCGCCGTTCACCACGGGTGCGGAGATCGACAGCGCGGTCGAGAAGATTCAGGAGACGGGATGTGACTCGGTCGTCAGCGTCGAGCGCGTGACCGAGACCCATCCGTATCGTGCATATCGGCTGGAGGACGACCGCGTGAAGCCGATCGAGGGGCTGACGGTGACGGCAGCGGAACAACGTCAGGATCGTTTAGATGTGTACGGGTTCACCGGCGCGATATACCTCCGCCGGACGGAGTTGCTCTTAACGTGGGACGGGACCGACTTCGGACTCGGCGAAGACGTGCGCGCGGTCGTCCAGTCTGGACGGTCGACGGTCGAGATCGACACCGAGTTCCAGCTCGAACTCGCCCGCGCTCTGGTAGCTTACGATGGGATCGAGGCTGAGTTTCCGACCGGCGTCGAACCGCCGGCGACGTTCGACCAGTAGGTCAAGTCCGCGTCGGGCGCATTCACTGTCGCTGCCGGCGGCAACGACGGCGAAATTATTGACAATAAAACTAGGGATATCGCCCAGTGGACCATCCCGAGTGCATGGTTGTCTCAGCCGTCAACGACAACAATATCTTCTTTACGAACACCAACACTAGAAAATCAAGTTCTCGTACACGGTCAAGGGAACGTGCGACGGCTACGAGAACAAGCAGGTAGTCCGGGACGAACTGACGGTCGGCGTTAAGCGATCTAGCGAGTTCACCGAGGGCCCCGTGATCGCGGTAATCGAGGACTCCGCTAGCGGTCCGTATGTGCCTCTTGTAGAGGGGTCCCGACGGCACCGCTCCGTTGTCGCGACTTTTAAGCCCCGGCCCCTGTTTCGTCGAGACATGAGTTTCCGCGGAGACACACCGTACATCATCGCCGAGGTCGGTGGCAACCACGGCGGCGATGTCGAGACTGCGAAACGCTACCTCAAGGCGGCCGCGGAGGCGGGCGCCGACGCGGTCAAGTTCCAGCTCTACCGGGCCGAGACGCTTATTATCGAGGACGCAGACCCACTCCCGCTGGCCAGCGATGACGTCGACTCTCAGTTCCAGCGGTTCCGCAACCTCCAGCTCACCGAAGCGGAGTGGCGCGAACTCTCGGCGCTGGCCGATGACCACGATGTCGATTTCGCCGCGAGTGCGTTCGACCGAGAACTTGCCAATCTGACTGCCGAACTTGCTCCCTTCATCAAGGTCGCTTCAGGCGAGGTGACGAACATCCCCTTCCTCCGGCATCTCAACGACCTTGGGGAACCAGTCGTCATGTCGACGGGATTCGCGACGATGGACGAAATCCGGACAGCCGTCGCACAACTGCCCGACGTCGACCTCACGCTCCTACACTGCGTGGGGTCGTATCCGACGCCCGACGAACAGGCCCACCTAGAACTGATGGACGTGCTCGCCGAGGAGTTCGACGTGCCGGTAGGCTACTCCGACCATACAATCGGCGTCCGTGCACCCCTCGCAGCCGTCGCCCGCGGTGCGACCGTGATCGAGAAACACTTTACGCTGGACAAGTCAAAAGACGTCGGCGACCACCGACTCTCCGCGAATCCTGAGGAGATGGCGACGATCGTCGAGGAGAGCGAACGCGTCGCCGCGATGGTCAACGACTGGGATCGCGAGACCTACCTACCGGTAGAGGAGGAGATCCGTACCGACATGCGGCGCAGCCTCGCGGTTTCCGAACCGGTTTCTGCGGGCGATCGTCTGACCGAGGATGTGCTCACGGCATTGCGGCCCGCAACGGGCATCGACCCGCGTCGGATCGACGACGTGGTCGGCGCCCGCGCGAGGATCGACCTCGGCGCGAACTCGCTTCTGACCGAGAACGACGTCGATCTTTCCTGACAGCCCGGTTCCGGGGCGGCACACGGCTCAGCCGACCCATCCCGGACACCGACAGAGTGATTGTGTGCGTGGAGAAAGTGGCGGCCATGGAGCCACGGTCACTCTGTGTGATCCCCGCCCGGGGCGGCTCGAAGCGTCTCGAGCGCAAGAACGTCAAACCGCTGGCCGGGAAGCCGATGATCGCGTACACGATCGAGGCGGCACTCGACAGCGGCGTTTTCGACACGGTCATCGTCTCGACGGAGGACGAAGAGATCGCCACCGTCTCCGAGGAGTACGGCGCGACGGTGCCCTTCGAGCGGCCCGCCGAACTGGCGTCGGACACCGCGCAGGTGGTCGACGTCGTCGACCACGCGCTGGAGTACTACGACGAGCGGGGCGAGGAGTTCACGGAACTGGGCGCCCTGTTGCCGACCTCGCCGCTCCGATCGGCGACGGACCTGCGCGGGGCCGCCGACCGCTTTCGCGACCACGAGGAGGCGGAGTTTCTGATGTGCGTCACGGAGTACCAGTTCTCACCGTTCGAGGCGCTCGTCGAACGCGACGGCTGGCTTGAGGAGTACTGGGATGAGGATTCGTTTTATGGGACGCGGAGCCAAGAGCGCCCCGATCTCGTCGTCGACAACGGGGCCGCCTATCTCATGGACGTCGAGGCTTACCGACGTGAGCGTATTTTCTACGGCGAGAAGCTCATTCCTCATTACATGCCGCCCGAACGTTCGGTCGACGTGGACGAACGGTTCGACTTCGAGTTCGCTGAGTTCCTGCTCGAACGGCGAACCGAGTAGAACCTCCCGTGGACGATGCCGATACGGACATATGCGACCCCGACGAACCTCGACGTATGTGTCGCCGGTTCCGTGACCGATTGACCGAAACCGATACGCTCGATCGATCACCCTTCGAGTTTGCGTTTATCTGGTTCCGGAGGTGGTCCGTGTGAGACACGTCCTCGTAGTCGGATGTGGCTCGATCGGGTCCCGTCACGTCGGAAATCTCGTGGAATCGTTCGACGTCGAGGTTAGCGTCTGTGACGTCGACGAACGACAGGTGGCCGCCCTGAGTGACGAGTACGGGGTCACGTCGACGACTGACCTCGACGAAGCGCTTGACGCCGCTCCCGACGCAGTCCTCGTGTGTACTCCGCCGACCAGTCACGTCGATATCGCTCGCAAGGCGATTGACGCTGGCGCACACGTTTTTGTGGAGAAACCGGTCGCAGCAGACAGCGAGAGGGCGGCAGAACTGGCCGAACGAGTTCGGGAGGCTGACCGTGTCGGTCTGGTCGGCTGTAATATGCGGTTTCACCCGCCTGTCGCCCGGATCACCGACTGGCTCACGGCGGGCGAGATCGGTCGACTCGAGTACGCGCGTCTTCGGTACGGGAACTATCTCCCGAACTGGCGGCCGGATGACTACACCGAATCGTATAGCACCGACCCCGAACAGGGCGGTGGGATCGTTCTCGACGCCATTCACGAACTCGACCTCGCGTCGTGGTGGTTAGGGCGCCCCGGCACCGTCACGAGTGCGACCGGCACCTACAGCGATCTGGCGCTTGACGTCGAGGATACCGCGGAGATCCTGATCGAACGTGAGGATGAGACGGCGATGGCGTCGGTCCATCTCGATTATCTCCGACCCGTCCGAGCGCGGACGTACGAGCTCATCGGAACCGAGGGGATGATCCGGTGGGACGCCGAGGGAAAGAACCCGGAGGAATCGACGGTGTGGCTCTACGACACCGAGACGAACCAGCGCGAGACTGAAACGTACGCCTCGACGTTTGAGGAGATGTACGTGGCAGAACTCGACCACTTCTTTTCGTGTATCGATGGCGAGGCGGAGCCAGTGGTCGATATCGCCGATGGACAGCGTCTCGTGGAACTCGCGGAACAGATCCGGGCTGCGGCGGCGGACGGCCGCACACGAACAGTCATGCGAGCCCGTGAGTGATCCACGCTAACAGCGGGATTCAGTCACATGTGGGCGAGACATCGGTCACGCGCGCCGCAACGCGATGTCGGGGCAACGCCAGGACGGTTGCGATGCGATCACTACGAGTGTTTCAACAGATACATTACGTCTCTGTTGTCGGAATCAGGGTACTCCAGATACTCGGTGGCCACTAATTCCAAGTCGGTCTCAACCTCGAAGCGCTCGGGGAAGTCCGTTTTCCAGAGCAAGTTCTCGTGGTCCCTGTAGTCGATCTCGACGTACTCCTCGGCGTAGTACTCATAGCCCCAGACGTACGTGTCTGCACACCGCGCTATTTCTCTCATTGCACTGTCGATGTCCGATGGGGGGACGTGGATGAGTGTTCCGGACGTGAAAACGAGATCGAAGAAATTTGTTTTAAATGGGATGTCGAGGACGTCCCCCTCAATGACGTTCAGCTCCGGTGACTTTCTGTGGGTCTCTCGTATCACGTATTCCATCACGTCGATTCCATACAGCGATTCGAACCCGAGTTCGCGGAGTGCCTTCAATTGAACGCCGGTATTACACCCCACTTCGAGGACACGTGCATCCGTCTCGATTTCGCCCAGGAATTGTTCGTTGAGGGCTGTCCGGGTCTGCCCGAACTTCTGTTGATACTGATTGTCGAGCTCCTCAACGGTGTCGGGATTACGTTCCGTCCACTCCTTCCCGAACTCGCCGTCCCACGTGCCGGCCGGGTCGGTCCCGCCTGTCATAGTTCTGGGATGCAGTGGCTTTGGTATAGGTGTTTAGTTTCCGTGGTCGGGGGCCGCGTTTCGATACCCGACCGGCGTGGTACGAGTCGGCTTCCGGGTGCAGGGTCCGCTTCCGGTTGTGCGCACCGGGGGTCTGCGTCGACGCGTGAATATCCAGTGCGATGGTGTGGGTCACTGGACGACGGGTTCGTCGGCGACGATACGCTCAACGATCGTATCGAACGTCGGGTTCCCGGGGGTGAGGTCGTCGTGCGAAACCGGTCTGAGCTCGCCGAGTCCGTACCCTGTGACAGAATGAAACGGGAAGTCCAGTTGCTTTCTGACGAACACGAGATGTGCGTAACGACGGGCCCGGTCACGCATCTCGTCAGTGACGGTCAGTTCTTCCGTGTGGTCGATAAACGACGTGTATTCGTCGAACGTGGTCGGGTCAAACGTGAACCCGAGATCACGGTAGTGTGTCATACCCGCCACGACTACCGGATAGCCATAGTACGCCATCTCTAACCCGACTGTCGAGTTGTACACCAGCCCTCCGTCGAGGTCTTCGATCAACTCGTAGGTGTCGACATCCGTATCGGGTCGCAACAGGTCGACGTTCGACGGGAGGGGTGCTAGATTCTTCTGGACCCAGTCGTACATACTCTCGTTTGTCCGCCCAACCTCGCCGGGGTGTGGCTTGATCACGAGGCGGGTCTCCTCGTCCCCGTCGACGTGGTCGATCGTTTCCCTCACCCAGTCGAAAATGTCGTCGAAGACGATCTGTTCGATCTCCAGCGCGGCGTCCCACAGGACGTTCGTGAACAGTCCCAGCGTCGTCTCGTCGTCGGCCGCCTCGATTGACCGGTCGGCCCCTTTCGTGTAGTGTACACGTGACTCGGTTCCGTCTTGACGCCCCTCCATGATTCGGTCTATCTCTCTGGCCTCCGCCTCTGTGAGTGGTTCTTCGAGGACCTCCTGGACGTAGTCGTAGTCGGTGTAGATCTGATTCGTGTGTCTGTTAGTCATGTCCCCGAAGTTGATCTTCCCGGACCTGTATCCCGAGGAAGCGTACGTGCGAGCGGGGATTCCTCGCTGGGCAGCCACTTCGAGAAGCATCCCTTCGTACATGTATACCGGGCGCGACCCTATCACGTAGTCTATCTCTAGGGTATCGAGTAGTTCGGTCATCGCGTCAACGAGCATGACGGCGTTTTCGACCAGTCGGCGATACATTTCGCCCTCGTCGGGGTCATCGAAGTCGATATGGTATCGCTTCAGTACCTGTCGGGTCGACGCGAGAGCAAACTCCGATACCTCAATCCCGTCCTGAACGCGGTCCCGTGCCGACTCGACGTTCTCTATCGCCGGCGGCTGGTAGTCGTCTGGGAGTACCTTGCTGACCGTCAGATGGTCGTATCCGAACTGGCTGAGGATGCGGTCGCCCTTGTAGTGGCACTTTCGACAGGTCGAGGGGTCGTCGCTTCGCTGCGCCCGTCGCGGGCAGAAACTCAGGCAGCCGTCACAGAGGAGAAACACGGGTTCGTATCCCCGCGTTCGAAAGGCGTGGCCGAGAATCGACGAAATGTACGTCCACGCGTGCTTGCCTCCCTCTATCAGCGGGAACAGCACACGGCCTTTTCTGTCTTCGTCGGCCAGCGTATAGGAGGTGATCCTGTCGTCGATGTCCAGTTCAATATCGTTTCCGAAGAGATCGTAGTACGCGTAGAGGAGTTGACGGTCAACGCCGGTCTTCGTGGCCAGATTGATGACCCTGGCTCGATGATCCATGTATTCAATCTCATTTGAACCACGCTAATTAAGCCCATCGCTATCCCCAGATTATGTTTTTGACAGTAGTCGGCGCCCGGGTAACCGTTTCTGAGACCCGAACGATTGAGCGGGATCGAGGTGCCGTCTGGTGGGGAATGCGATACGCATATGTAAGTCACTGGCACATCTTTGCTCAGAGGATGACCGACGACCCAGACAGATATCGGCGGTCGAAAGAGCTGAAACGACGGGCCGAACGAGTCATACCGGTCGGGACACAGACGTTCACGAAATCTGCGGGGTACCGCGTCGGTGACGACGCGCCGTTCTTCCTGCAGCGCGGGTCCGGATCGCACGTCTTCGACGTTGACGGAAACGAGTACGTCGACTTCATCATGGGGCTTGGGCCCGTCACAGTCGGATACGCCGACGAACGAGTCAACCGCATCGTCCGAGATCAGCTCGAGGACGGCGTGTTGCTCTCGCAGCCACACCCCCGGGAAGTCGACCTGTCCGAACGGATCTGTGAACTCGTTCCCGCCGCAGAGATGGTGCGGTTCGGCAAGAACGGATCGGATGCCACGTCAGCTGCCGTCCGCCTTGCCCGGGCGTACACCGGCCGTGACAGGATTGCAAAGTGCGGCTATCACGGCTGGCAGGACTGGTCCATTGCAGACACTGATAACGACAGCGGAATTCCAGATAGCGTGCAACCGTACACGCAGTCCTGGAAATACAACGACTTGGAGGACCTCAAGACACTGTTCGACGAGTACGACGACATCGCGGCCGTCATCATGGAGCCCATGGAGACCGAGGGACCGGACCCCGACTTCCTGGCTGGCGTCAAGGAAATCGCCCACGACAACGGCGCGCTGTTGATTTTCGACGAGGTTATCACTGGCTTCCGGTTTTCCTTGGGCGGCGCGCAGGAACACTTCGGTGTGACACCCGATCTCGCCGCCTTCGGAAAGGGGATTGCGAACGGGTTCCCGCTGTCCGTGCTCGTCGGTCGTGCCGACGTCATGCGTGAACTCAAGGACGTCTTCTTTTCGTTCACCTACGGCGGTGAACTCGCCTCGCTCGCCGCTGCAGAGGCCACCCTCGACGTCCTGGAGAACGAAAACGTGATCGACCACATGTGGGATCTGGGAGAGACACTACAAACTCGGACGGAGACACTCGTTGAGCGACACGCACTCGCCGACCACGTCGAAATGAAAGGTCTCGAACCGTGGCCAGTTCTTGACTTCGAGGGCGGGGCCAATGACCCGGACGATTACGACCTCGCGCTGAAGAGCCTCTTCCAGCGCGAGGTCGTCAACCGAGGTGTCCTGTTCAACGGAAACCACTTCTTCTGTGACGCACACACGAGCGATGACATAGAGCGGACGCTGGACGTGTACGACGCCGCATTCGAGACGTTGTCCGACGCGATACGGGATGACGAGGTGTACGAACGACTCGACGGCGAGATGATCAGTCCGGCGTTCCGACGGACGAGACACGACGGCTCCTGACGAGGGAGTTCGCTGTCGCGTGTGCCGTCCCTCCCGAATCGTCCGTGCGGAAAGAATTATACCGGACGGAGATCTGATACCAGCATGAACCTGCCAGTTGACTCGATCGGGACGTTCGTCGCTCTCGGTGGGACGTTTCACACCCACCTCGACGAGAAAGAACGCGCATATCGATGGCCCGACCTGTGGATCGTCCCCGATACGGCCGTGATCCCGGACGGGGATCCTATCCGCATTCCCGACAGCGTCGAAGATATCAAACCGGGGAGCGAACTCACGGCGGTCATCGGCGAAACGATCCAGGACGCCGACGAAACGGAGGCCTGGGAGGCGATCAAGGGGTTCACCGTCTCCAACGACGTGACCGCCTCGGGCGACTGGCCCGGTTGGTCGGATCCCGACCACGGGATGATCACTGGCGTCGGGTACAAACTCCTGCCGACGTTTTCACCGATCCTGACCGAGTACGTCCCCAAGCGCGATCTGGTGGAGTACGAAGACCTCGAAGTGGCCGTCCACGTCGACGACGAACTGGCCGTCGAGGGGACGACGGCGCTACTCGCGTTCTCAATCCCCGAACTCGTCTCGTTCGCCAGCAAGATCGTTCCGCTCGAGGAGAACGACGTCGTCGCGCTCGGGGATCCCGGCCGCCCGTCGAAGTTTCTCGACGACGCGGAGTCCGTTACCTGTCGCGTCGCGGAAGTCGGGACGCTCACGAACCCCGTCGAACGGACGTAAGTCCGATGGAGGTCACTGTTCGGGCAGACGGTGGCCCGGAGATCGGCTACGGTCACCTCGTTCGAACTGGGGCGCTGGCGGCGGAACTGGTCGCTCGTGGTCACGCGGTCACGTTCGCGACGGCGACGGCGACGGCCGCCCGCGAGATCTGCCCGGGTATCGCCGTCCTCGAACTCCCCGACCGCCACCGTCCGGGCCCGTTCGTCGACTGGGTGGCGACCCACGAGCCGGACGTCGTCTTCACCGACGCCTACCCGGTCGGCACGGCGTATCAACGCGCAGTCCGCGACCACGCGCCGCTCGTGGTCTGGCAGGACGACGCTCGGCACGCGGTCTGTGCGGACGCGTTCATCAACGGAAACCTCTACGCCCAGGACCTCGCATACAAGTTCCGTGGGGCGGAGCCGCGAACGTATCTCGGGATGGACTACGTCCTCCTGCGGGAGGCGATCAGGGAACGGGCCGCGAGA
Organism: Halosimplex rarum; assembly: GCF_047715405.1. NCBI lineage: Archaea > Methanobacteriati > Methanobacteriota > Halobacteria > Halobacteriales > Haloarculaceae > Halosimplex > Halosimplex rarum. The sequence continues at coordinate 3,912,547 of NZ_CP180412.1, read as the reverse complement.
CAGCCCCCGTGGCGCGCGCGCGCCGAACGCGCGCTCGTCTCGATGGGTGGCAGCGATGTCGCCGAAGTGACGCCCGACGTCGTTCGAGCCTTCGACGGTTTGTCGATCGAAGTGGACGTTGTTGTCGGTCCGGGGTTTTCCGCCAGTCAGGAGACAGCGGTTCGCGACGCGGCACGTACGGCGGCCGGTGACGTCCGTGTCCACTGTGACCCTGACGCGATGGCCGAGTTGCTGTTCGAGGCGGATCTCGCGGTCAGTACGGCCAGTACGACGACATACGAACTGCTCGCGCTCGGAACGCCGATCGTGAGTCTCCCGGTCGCGGACAATCAGGAGCCGATCGCCGAGGCGCTCCGGCGACGGGACGTGGCGCTCGTCCTTGACCGCGGCGCCGAGACCGACCAGTGTCGGCGCGCGGTCGAGCGATACTTGACGGACAGCGATCTCCGCCGCGAGTACCGGGAACGCGGGCGGTCGCTCGTTGACGGCCGCGGCGTCGAGCGAACCGCAGACGTGATACGCTCGGCCGCCGACGCCTGACCTATGTCCCTAACTAGTTCTGTGTCCCCTTCGGCCGGGGGTTGGCACGCTTCTACCGGAGGTTCGGTATAATGCGAACGGTCGTTGTCGGCAATCGGAAACTCGCGCGGCACGTTCTCCGGCAGGCGCTCGCCGGGGACTGGGACGTCGTCGGGGTGGTCGTCCCCGAGGGACGTCTCGCCAAGAGCCAGGCGAATTTCGTTCCGTTCGACGCGCTCGTCGCCGGGACCGACTGCGTCCTCCACGAGACAAGCGATATCAACAGCAGCGGAACCGTCGAATGGCTCCGTGACCGCGACCCCGACGTCTGTCTCTGCGGAGGGTGGTCCCAGATCATCGACGAATCGGTTCTCAACGTCCCGTCCGAGGGATTCCTTGGCTTCCATTCGAGTCGGCTCCCCGAGGGTCGTGGTGGTGCGCCGGTCAACTGGGCCCTCATCGACGGCAGTGACGAGGTGTGGATCTCGCTGTTTTACTACGACACGGAGGTCGACGCTGGCGACGTCGTCGCGCAGGGGTCGGTCCCGGTCGAACCGCGCGACGACGTGGCGACCGTGTTCGACGCGCTGGCCGTCGAGGCGTGTCGCCTCCTCTCGGGGGTGTACCCGAAATTGGCCGCCGACGCTGTACGTGCCGACCCACAGTCGCTCGCCGACGCCACCTACCGGCCACGACGCCAGCCACAGGACGGGATCATCGATTGGAGCCGGGGCCCCACAGCGCAGTACGACTGGGTTCGAGCACAGACTGACCCCTATCCAGGGGCGTACACATTCGACGACGGAACGCGCCTAACGGTCTGGGAGAGCACGCCCATCGAGGGATCGACTCCGGACATGGCGCCGGGGACGGTAGTCGACATCGTGGACGGCGCTGGACTCGATGTCGCGACGGGCGACGGCGTGCTCAGACTGGTCCAGGTCCAGCCGGGACGTAGCCCACCACGGTGGGGCGACCAGTACGCGCGCGAGATGAACCTGTCAGAAGGTGACGCATTCGGTCGCGAGCAGGCACCGGCCGCGTGGCTCTACACCGGGATCCGCGGACCGAAACGACCGACAGCGTTCCAGACGAACCTGATGCCAGGCAAGACCGGTGCAGTCGATGTCGTCGCCTTCTCGGGGTCGAGCCACGACCTCGATGTGTCGGTCTCACTCGACGACCGTGTCCTCTTCCGGCGTTCCGTGACGGTCGCTCCCGAGTATCGTCGTCGCGTTGAGTACGCCTCCTCAGAACCAGAGACGCGGACACTCACCGTTGCGTTCGACCGGGACGGTGAGCGCGTCGATACCCGGCACCTCAAACTGTTCGTCGGCGAGTAGTCACCGCCGGACTTCTCGGAGTACTTCGAACGGTTCAGCCGCTGAGATACCTGCCTTTGCTCCCCACACCCGGGCGTTGTCCCGCACAGTTTCGATGTTTCGTGGGTGGGGTCGGTCTCGCAACTCTCCTTCGTAGACTGACAGAGCGTCCACTTTCGTCTCGAGGTGCCCGGTGACGTCCACGAACGACGTCGGTTGGAACGCGTTTCCTGATTCCGGGACAGCCCACTCGGAGGCAGAGAGTGTTTCGAAAGCGAGGACACGGTCGACGCTGCTCTCGGGGAGGGGACGCGCCGCGGTGAGGGTTGCCCGACATGTGAGTTCGTGGTCAACGTTGAGATCGCCGTAGTGATGTGTATAGACGACCCTGGGGTCGTGGTCTTCGAGTTCGGTTTCGACCGTCTGGACGAGGTCCAGCAACGGGACGGTATCGAAACTGTTGTCCGGGAACCCGTAGCAGCTCATGGTCGCTCCGAGCGTCTCACAGGCTCGCCGGGCGCGGTCACGGCGACGCTCTATTTCGTCGTCTGCGGCGCTCTCGTCGTCGTACCGAGAAGTGACTCCGTCCGAGAGGATGCAAACGTGAACGTCTTCGCCCACCGCCGCGTGTCTCGCGAGCGTTCCGCCGACGCCGAGAACCTCGTCGTCAGGATGTGCGACAATACAGAGAACCGACATACTCACGCCTTGTCGGCGTCGGCGCATAAAGTATCGGGTCGGCGGGCCACAGGTATTTGAGGGTGTGGGCGTGAAATGAGACGATGAACGTCTGTGCGGAGTGTAGACTCCCGATGGACAGGGAGCACGAGGACGAACGTTGCGGGGCCTGTGTGGCACTCGCGGGACGGGACCTCGACATCTCGGTCGCCCCACTCGAGCGTACCGATCTCGAACTCGTTCTGGCCTGGCGGTCGAATACAGAGGTGTACCGTCATTTCCGAGACCAGGACGCCCCTCTCGAATGGGAGGACCACGTCGAGTGGTTCGAATCGCGTGACGTACGCCGACACGACTTCGTGATCAGCTACGACGAACGTCGCGTCGGTGTAGTGAGTCTGGACGACGACGACGCGGTGAGTGTCTACCTCGGCGATGTCTCTGCACGCGGCCAAGGCGTCGCGACAAACGCTGTCAGGTGGTTGTGTGACCGCTTTGCCGACAGGGCACCACTGTTCGCCGACGTCCACGCGGACAACGACGCATCTAAGCGACTGTTCGAGCATTGCGGGTTCGAACGCAAGAAGCAGACGGGTGACTGGATACGATACGTCTACGAGTCGTAGTCCAACAGTGCCTCGGGCTGGATACCCTCTCCCTCACGAATCCGGCGGGCCGCCGTCGTCCCGAGGACGTCCTCGTAGTGTTTAGGTTGGATCCCGGCCTCCCGCTCGCCCGGGCGTAGGACTGCGATGTTGTCCTCAGTGAGGGTGTCGCCCGCCTCGATATCCGTCACGGCGTGGATCGCGCGCCGGGCTTTCTCGTAGAGTTCTCGCTCAATGTCGAGGACCCGCTTGTCACCGCTCCCAAGTGCGACTTCCGTGTCGCGTACAGCCGAGACCATTGCATCGAGTTCGTCGGGTTCCAGCGCGAACTCGTGGTCGGGTCCCTCCATCGTCTTGTCGAGCGTGACGTGTTTCTCGACGATGCAGGCTCCGAGCGCAACGGCCGTCGCGGGCGCGGTAACCGGGTCGAGCGTGTGGTCCGAGAGTCCGGCCGGGACGCCAAACTCTTCGGCCAGCGTGCTAACGACGCGCACGTTTATGTCTGAAAGGGGCGTCGGATAGGCTGCGACACACTGCAAGAGCGCCAGTCCGTCGGCGCTCGCCTGCTTCAGGACCTCGACCGACTCGCGCATCTCGGCGAGCTCGTGTGCGCCGGTGGACATGATGACGGGTTTGTTCGTCGACGCGAGGTGTCGGAGGAACGGGTGATGGCCGCTGGTGTAACTCGCCACTTTCCATGCTGGGACGTACTCCGCCAGTTCGTCGGCCGAGCGTTCGTCGAACGGCGTCGACATAAAATACAGGTTCTGCTCTTGGCAGTACTCGTGCAGGCGCGGGATCCATTCATAGGGCATTTCCATCGACTCGATGATCTCGTAGATGGAGCGGTCGTCGTCGAGATATTCGACCTCGCCGCTGTCACGTACGTACATATCCTCCGCTCGGAATGTCTGGAACTTCACTGCGTCAGCACCGGCTGAAGCGGCGGCATCGATCAGATCTGTCGCGAGGTCAAACTCGCCGTTGTGGTTCGACCCCGCTTCGGCGATGACGAACGTCGGACTGTTCGGTTCAATAGTCCGATCGCCGATCTCGAACGTGTCCATGGTGACACACTGCTTGGCGGTGGCAAAAAACCTCCCTCACTGAACCAGGCACGGGCCGCGGTGTTATCCATGATAGGCGTGCAGTCGCCGGACCGCGCTGACCACGTCTTCGACGTCCCCGTCGTCCATCGCCGGGTACAGCGGGAGGCTCACGAGTCCCTCGTAGACGTGCTCGGTCACGGGGAACTCGCCGCGTTCGTAGCCGAACTCGTCCTGGAAGAACGGGTGGAAGTGCAGCGGGACGTAGTGGACCTGCACATAGATGTTCTCGGCGTGCATCGCCTCAACGAACTCTGCCCGGTCACAGCCGAACTCCTCCCGCACTTCGGCCGCGTAGAGGTGGTACATCGGGTCACTGTCCGGTGCGTTGGGCGGTGTCCGCAGGCCCTCGATATCGGCGAACGCTTCATCGTAGCGGGCGATGATCTCGTCGCGGCGGCGTTTGAACTCGTATAGCCTGTCGAGTTGCGAGAGCCCAAGCGCGGCCTGGAAGTCGGTGACGTTGTAGTTGTATCCCTCGCCTTCGATGATCTGGTACCAAGGCTCGTCTTCGTGACCAAACGGGTCGTAGTTCATGTCGAACGAACGCAACCGCCGGACACGCTCGGCAAGCCGGTCGTCGTCAGTGACGACCATCCCGCCCTCACCGGTTGTGACGTTCTTCACCGGGTGGAAACTGAAGATCGCCATATCTGGTCGCGACCCAACGGGTTCGCCTCGGTGATCCCCGCCGAAACCGTGACAGGCGTCCCAGATGACCGTGAGGTCGTGCTCATCCGCGATCTCAAGGAAGGCGGTGACATCGGGCGGGTGACCGGCGTAGTGCATCGGGATCAACCCGGCGGTGTCCTCGGTGATCGCTTCGCGGACGGCGACGGGGTCGAGTGTCCGGGTCTGTGGATCGATATCGGCGAACACCGGCGTAGCGTCGGCGTACGTGGCGGCGTGGGCCGTCGAGGCGAAAGTCAACGGGGTCGTGACCACCTCGTCGTCAGAGCCGAAGCCCGCGGCGCGACCACAGAGATGCAACGCGGCAGTCCCAGAGGTGACGGCGACGGCGTGGTCAACGCCGACGAGGTCGGAGACGCGCTCCTCAAATCGTTCGACAGTGGGCCCCCGCGTGATGTAGTCCCCTTCCAGCGCCTCGACGACCGCTTCCTTGTCGGCCTCCGTGATCGACTGGCCGCCGTAACCCATTCCCTCCTCGCGGACCGGTTCGCCGCCATAGGCCGCTGGGCGGTCGGTGCCGTCGCCGCCCTTCAAAGCCGAATTGTCAGTCATATTTCCTTTTCGCACATCCAAGTCCGCAGTCGGTCGACACCCTCCTCAAGTGAGACGGTCGGCTCCCACCCCAATAACTCATGGGCCTTGGTGGGGTCACAACGCAACCGGTCGATCTCGCTCTGGGGATGGTGGTGCTCGACGTGTTCGATCCCGGTATCGCCAGTCGCGATCAGTTCGGCGAGTTTGTTTATACTGACATCTTCTCCGGTGCCGGCGTTGATTACCTCACCGACGGCGTCGTCGCTGGTGCTAGCTTCGACAATAAAGCGTGCGCAGTCAGTGGCGTACATTAGATCGCGGGTTTGGGTCCCGTCACCGTATATCTTCAGGGTCTCACCGGCCAGATCGCGCTTCGTGAAGATGGAAACAACACCGCCGGCATTGCTTGCCTTCTGGAAGGGGCCGTAGGTGTTGAACGGCCGCAACACGGTGACAGGCAGATCGTAACCGTGGTAGTAGGACATGGCGATGTCCTCTCCCGCAAGTTTCGTCCCGGCGTACGGTGAGGCGGGGTCCACTGGGTGGCCCTCGTCGATGCCCCCATCGGCGTCGGCGACATCGTAGACCATACAGGTACCGACGAGCGTGAGGCGAGTGTCCGTCTGGCGACAGGCCTCAAGGACGTGCTGGGTCCCGACGACGTTCGTCTCGAAGTGCGATCCGGGGTCGTTGAGGCTCTCGTGGACGTCGATCTCGGCGGCGAGGTGCAGACATATATCGACGTCATCGAACTGGGCGGCGACGCGGTCGGCATCGCGGATATCGCCCTCGACAATCGTGAAATCGGGGTCGTCCGCGAACGCAGCAACGTTCTCGCGACTGCCGCCAGAGAAGTCATCGTAGCCGTGCACGCGATAGCCGCGGTCGAGTAACTCTTTCGTGACCCACCGGCCGATGAACCCGGCCGCACCGGTCACGAGGGCTGTCTCGGCCATCTCAGTACACCCCCGCCCGTTCAAGCAGCCCGGCGACCTCCTCGCATGAGAGTTTTTCGGCTTGGTCGGACGAACGGACGATCTCGCCGGGCGGTTCGTAGCCCTCCAGTCCATCGTGGCTGAGATAGCCGTCCGAACCCGTTTCGGGCGGGATCGCGTAGATAGGGCCATTTTTGACTGCCCTCGCGGCCTCCCGTTTGGTCATCACTTTCTCGTGAAGAGTCTCGCCGACGCGGCGACCGACGACCTCGATTTCGATGTCCTCGGAGTCGTAGCCGTGTTTGGGGGCGAGGGTCTCGATCATCGCTTCGGCGAGGCACTCGATGCGGGCGGCGGACATCTCGTGGAGGAACACCTCGCCGCCCTGCATACTAGTGGCGGCCTCGAGAACGAGGTCCGATATCCCCTCTTCGGTGATGAAAAATCGGGTCATCCGCTCGTCGGTGAGAGTCACGGGGCCGCCGTCGCGGATCTGTTCTTGGAACAGCGGTACCACCGACTCCGAGGAACCCAGCACGTTCCCGAAACGCACCGACGCGAGACTCAGGTCGTTGCGGCCGCTGTACTTGTTGCCGGCGGCGACGAGTTTCTCGCCCAGCAGTTTCGTCGTCCCCATGGTGTTGGCTGGATGGACCGACTTGTCGCTGCTGGTGAACACGAGTTGTGTCGCCGAGGAGTCGATGGCCGCGTCGACGACGTTCTGGAGACCGACGACGTTCGTTTTGACGGCCTCGAAGGGGTTGTACTCCGAGATGTCGACGTGCTTCATCGCCGCCGTGTGGACGACAACATCGATGTCCTGCATCGCGCGGTCGAGGCGATCTTTGTCGCGGACATCCCCGAGTAGGAACCGGCACCGGTCGTCTTCGTATAGTGATTTTAGCCGTGCGAGACTGGGTTCGTTGTTATCGAGGAGTCGGATCACGTCGGCGTTGCCCGCGATGAGGCGGTCGACGAGAGTCCGGCCGACGGATCCGGCACCGCCGGTGATGAGAAACTTCTTGCCGTCGATGAACGCATTGAAGTCCCCCATCAGACACCCTCCCGTTGGGCTGTGTACAGTTCGGCGTAGGTGCCGTCATTCTTGAGAAGATCCTCGTGGGACCCAACCTCGTCGATCCGTCCGTCCTCGACGGTGTAGATTCGGTCGGCGTTTCGTACCGTCGAGAGACGGTGAGCGATGGCGATCATTGCGTAGTCTCTGTCCATGGCTTCGATGTTCTCTTGTACGTCGTTTTCGATCCCGGTATCCAAGTCGCTCGTCGCCTCGTCAAGCACGAGCAACTCTGATTCTTCCAGGAGCGCCCGCGCGAGGGCGACGCGCTGGCGTTGACCGCCGGAGAGACGAACGCCGTCGTCGCCCAGTTGCGTCTCGTAACCGTCGTCCAAGTCGTCCATGAACTCCGTGACGTGGGCCACCTCACAGACCCTGTCGAGATCGGCCTGGGTTGCGCTGCGGTTACCCACCGTGATGTTTGCCCGAAGGGTGTCGTTGAAGATAAAGGGGTTCTGGCGGACGACCGAGAGATCCTCGCGCCACTCGTCGATGTCGAAGTCCGCGATCGATTCGTTGTTGGCCAAGATGTGTCCGTCGCCTGGCTCGTACATGCGGGCCAGCAATGAGACGATGGTCGACTTGCCGGCGCCGGACGGGCCCACGAACGCGATGAACTCCCCACGCTCAACGGCGAACGAGATATCCTGCAGGACGGTATCGCTCTCGCTCTCATAGGTGAACGTCACGCCGTCGAAGGCGACCTCTTCCAGCGTCTCCGGGGGAGATTGCGATCCATCGGTAGGTTCGGCACGGGCCTCGAGTCGGTCGATGAACTCCTGTGTCCGGACGAGGTGGGGAAGATCGGCATTCAAATTATAGATGAGCCCGTTCAGATTGCTCACGCGGGGTCCGAGCCGGAACATGGCGAAGAGGAACACACCGAGTTCGCCGAGCCCTAGTGCCGAAAACGACAGCGCGACGTAGATCAGAACGAACATCATGACCGCAGTGAGGAGCTGGTAGAAGTTTTGAATCGCCATCTGGTTGCGGTAGTACCTCACCCGGGTGTTCGCGAAATCGTCAACCGCTTCGCCGAACCCGGCAACGATTTCGTCTTGGAGACCGAACAACTTGATGTCGCGGATCCCCTGTGTACCCGCCTGGGCGTGTTGTTGGATGCGTTCGTTGGCATCTGCTACTAGATCCCCAAGATCGTACCCCGAACCAAGGACTGACGTGAACAGGTACGAGAGGACGCCAAAGGCGGCTCCAGCGAAGAGTGTCAACACCGGAGCGAGATACAGGGCCAGTCCCAGATAAATGAGCGTGAGAAAGACGAGTTCGGCAGTTCTGATTATGTGCCGGAGGACGCGTGCGGCGTACTCCGCCTGCGTGACGATCGCGTTCAGGATGTCGTCGGATCCTTCGGTATCGAAGTATGCCACTTCGGCGACGACTGCGTTTTCGAACGCCCGCTTTTGCAGGTGACGCAGGTAGTACGTCTCGATAGCACCCCGGAACCATCCCACGACGAAGCTGAGAGTGAATCGGACGGTCAGCACGATCGAGACACCGACAACGAGAAACCCTAGCGAGAATGGGATACCAAGGAACAGGTAAATATCGGCAAACGTGCCGAGGATACCGCCGGCAGCCTGTGGATCGACTTCGCCGCGGGCGAGTTCAACGATCGGCCAGATGAAACTGAGTCCAATCCCCTCGAGGAAAGCCGCGACAACACTCAGAAGGATCGCGCCGGCCACGAGTTTCGGCCGGTATTTCGCGGCGCGGAGGAGGGCATCGACCCGCTCGCGCGATGAGATGTCGGAGTCAGTCATTCAATCAGGTGCCCTGAAATCGCCGCCGGGGCAACAAAACAGATCCGATAGCTGCCAGAGTTATTCTGCAACGCCGTGGCCCTGGAACAGGGGCAGAGACATCCAGAAATGTCGTGTGTTCGGCGTCAATATCAGACTCCGCACTCCGTGGTCATTTTCCAGCACAGACTGAGGGCATCATCAAGTGAGATGGAAAGCGCTGGGGGCGAAATCTAGACGAGGCTATAAATGAGACTACCCATCCGATAACGTCGTCTCGCTTTCATCTGTGAGCAGCCGTATACAACCGTAGCTACGATCGCCGCAACATAATATCGATCACGCAACACAAAGGGAAACAGGACGTGGAATCGGCTCAGTCCCTCGGTGTCTGGTGGGCGTCTGAGTCGGAGTGTTGATCATGGCCTCACCGAAGAGACGATGTCTAGCCGGGCTAGCCGGATATGTTCCTCGTGCGAATTATCGTGTCATCGGCGAGTATCTGGGTGGTGGGGTCCGCCGAGGCGTAATGAACTTCGTGTTCCCACCAACATGCGTTTGCTACAAATCTACCCACACACAGAAGACGCAGACAGCAACCCCACAGACACACTTCGCCCCCTGACCCACGCCGTCCAAGTCGTCGCCAGTCGAGTCAGTTGCCCTCACTACATCAATATGGATACCACAACCAACCGGGTATTGATCTTCTCATTGACACGGATTGTAGTGCATGTAAGAAAGTAGCACATTCGCCAAGTGAGTCTGAAGGCGCATGGGCCGAGTGTCTCGAGTCAAGCCCTAAGGCAATTCACGTCTGTAGCAACTCGCGGATGCTATCTTCAACCGAACACTCGACGGACCAACCTAACTCTTCGCGGGCATGCGTCATGTCGACTTCGAACTCGCTGACGAGTGTCTCGTCGCGCGGGTTCTCCAGCAGTTCGATACCGGGCTCGAAGTCAATCTCCTCGGCTGCGATATCCCGAACCAGCTCGGCGACTGTCGTGATTTCGGGATCCTCGTCGCTGGCGATTTCGTACTTCTCGACGCCAGTTTCACCCATTCTAAGCTGGTTGACCAGTCGCTCTGCGCTCCCGGTGTATGCCCGAGCGACGTCCTTCACGTGTATGTAGTTACGTGCTTGGTCGCCCGGTTCGTACACCGTCAAGTTCTCGCCGGCGAGCGCTCGGCCGACGAAGAAGTTTATCACTGTTCCCTTCGAGACGGTCTGGCCGTCGACCTCGTGTTCCCCGTAGAGATTCGAGATCATGAACAGGTGAGCCGGGAATGCGCCGTCAGCGAAGTCTTCGATCGCTCGTTCGCTGATCAATTTCGTCCGACCATACCAGTTCATCGGATCGCGTGGGTGATCGACAGTTATCGGGAACTCAACGGGGTCACCGAGTGTCGCCATGCTGAACGGGAAGATGAGCGCAGCCCCGGTCTTCCGGCAGAACCATGCAACGTTGTTCGTCCCCTGGACGTTCACCTCGTAGGCGAGATCCTGATTCTCCTCACAGTCGTCGACGCCGGAGATCGCCGCAAGGTGCATCACGATGTCCGCTCCAGAGAGAGCGTCTTCCAGCCTGTCCCGGTTGCGGATATCGACATGCTCGACGGTGACGTCGCCGATCTCGCGGACGTCACCGAGGTAGAAGTTGTCGAGTGCGGTGATCTCCCAGTCGGGATACGCTTCCTGCAGTTCGTAGACGACGCGGCTACCGATGAAGCCCGCCGCGCCGGTGACGGCGACGGTGGGCGAGTCGGGGTCGAAGTCGGAGGCAGTCTCACTCATTGGTGAATTTCTGTGCGAGGTCGCGAACGCCCTCGCGGAGCGTGTGTTCTGTCTCGAAGCCCGTCTCCGAGAGGCGATCGAAGTTGACGTGATACGACGGGCCGGGGTGTTCGTCCTCGAGGTAGGTGATGTCGACGGGGCCCACTTCATCGCGGACGACCTCGGCGATCTCCTCGATGCGGTAGTTGCCGTCGTTCGAGCCGACGTTGTAGACGAGTTCGTCCCACGCGTCGGGCTCGCAGACGGCCTGCTTGTAAGCGCGGGCGGCGTCGTCGACGTGGACGAACGGACGCCAGTTCGACCCGTCGCCGTACACCGTCAGCGGCCGTCCCGTCACCGCGCGGAAGACGAAGTGATTGACGACGAGGTTGAACCGGACCGCCGGCGAGTAGCCGAAGTTGGTGGCCATTCGCAGGGCCGTCCCGGTCATGTCGTACTCCTCGCAATAGTCCGCGAGCATCCCCTCGGACTGGTACTTCGTCTCGGCGTAGGGGTTGATCGGGTCCGGGTCGGTCGACTCGTCGATGTCCGTGCTCGTCGCCCGGCCGTAGATGTTACACGAGGAAGCGAAGACGACGTGGTCAACGTCGAGCTTGCCCGCGGCCGTGAGAACGTTCTCCGTGCCGTCGTAGTTGACGTCGAAGGTCTCGTCGCGGCGGTCGTGGGTGCTTGCGGCGCCCGTGATCGCGGCGAGGTGGACGACGCGGTCGACCCCGCGCATCGCGCTCTCGACATCACCGTACTCGCGGACGTCACCACGGCGGAAGTCGAGTTCGTCGTCGAAACAACCGAACAGTGCGCGCGGTGACCCGGAGACGAGGCTGTCGAGGACGACAACGCGGTCGACGTCGTCGTCGGCCTGCAGTTGCGGGACGAGGTGGCTGCCGATGTAGCCACATCCACCCGTAACGAGGACGTCCACGGCTTACTCCTCGTCGTCCCAGTCGTCGAGGACGCCCGGGAGGAACCGGTCCTCGTGGGCCTCAATGGTGTCGGCGTGGCGCGTCAGCGTCTCGTAGATGTCGGCGACGCCGTCTTCGAAGTCCTGAGCCTGCTCCCCGATGAGCGCGGCGTAGTTGTCGTTCTCGATCTCCATCTTGTGGGTCTCGTCCTCGTCTCGCGGGTTCTCGAAGTGCTCGACGGCCACGTCGAGGTCGAAGTCGCTCCCCACGTCGGCGATGGTCTCCGCGATCTCGACGATGGAGATTGCGCGGGTGACCTGATTGTAGACGGTGAGGTCGTCCGGGCGCTCCTCGTGGTCCTGCAGCGCGAGGTTGGCGAGCCCCTCGACGGCGTCTTCGAGGGAGATGAACGGCTTGCGCTGTTCGCCCTTGCCGTAGACGGTGACGGGGTAGCCCGCGACAGCCTGCGCGGCGAAGCGGTGGGCGACCGTCCCGAAGTAGTAGTCGAAGTCGAAGCGAGTCTTCAGACGGTCGTCCTCACGGGTCTCCGCGGTTTCGGTACCGTACGTGATGGCCGTGCGCACGTCCGAGATGGGGATGTCGAACTGCTGGTGAGCCAGGCGCATGTTCGCGGCGTCGTGGCTCTTGGTGAGGTGGTACCACGAGCCCGCCATCGCCGGGAAGGGGACTTCGTCGCGCTCGCCCTGGTTCTCCATGACCGCGCCGCCCTCGGGGATAGGGAACTCGGGGGCACCGTAGACGCCGGTGGTGGTGGTCTCGATGAAGTGCGTGTCGTTCAGGTCGTGTTCGTCCAGACCCCACAGCAGGTTCCGCGTCGCCTGCATGTTGTTGTGCTGGGTGTAGTTGGCCCGCTCGCCGTTGATCTGCGAGTACGGCGCGGAGGGCTGAGCGGCCGCGTGGACCACTACGTCGGGCTCGTGGACGGCCAACAGTTCGTCGACGAACGACTTCTCCACGAGGTCGCCCTCGACGAACGAGAGGTTGCCGAGGCCGAACACGTCCTCGGCGGCCTCGATGCGCTGGTCGATGCCCGCGACGGGCGTCGCGCTCTTGGAGCCGACCTCTTCGACCCACTCGCGGCGGGCGAAGTTGTCGACGAGCAGCACGCGGTCGTCCGTTCGGTTCGCGATTCGCAGAGCGGTCGGCCAGCCGATGTACCCATCGGCGCCGGTGACGAGGATCGTCATGAGTTACTCAAATAGTGAGTAACTATGCTCGCTTAAATATCTTGTCGTCTGCCGGCCAACCGAGACCTCGGAGTCAAACGGAGATACAAAGCACGGGCGGAGGCACAAACGAAACCACTTTATCCGTACTGACGCTGGCCTGTAGCAAGCAATGGCGATCATCGACGAGGACGGTCGGATATTCGGGACGATCAACGTCGTCGACGCCCTCGCCGTCCTCCTGGTCCTCGCGGTCGCCGCCGCCGGAATCGCACTGGTCACCGGGAGCGAACCCGGCGAAGAAGAGACCCGACACGTCACCATGGATCTCGGGCCACAGCCGGAGTACGTGCTCGAACAGATAGACGCCGGAGACACGGCGAGCCTGGAAAACGAGCCGGGGAACATGACGATCACTGACACTCACTTCACCCCCGGGGAGACCGATCCGCAGGCACTCGCCCGAATCGAGGTCACCGGGACCGAGACCGAGGATACGTTCACGTACGGCGGTCGGACCTTGCGACTCGGCCGCACGCTCCGATTCGAGACCGACGAGTACGTCGTCAACGGGACGATACAAAACGTCGGGAACGGGACCGACCTCCCGACCCAAGAGCGGACGGTCACTCTCCGCGGCACGGTGCCGAACGACGTCGCCCGTGACGCCGAAGCCGGAACTGAAACGCGGATCGCGAACCAGACGGTCGCTTCGATCTCCGATGTGGCGGTGTACGACAGCAACCGGTCCGGACACCGAACTCTCTTCATGGCCGTCGACCTCCGGACATACGGCACTGGTGACTCAGCCGAGTTCGCCGACACCCGCATCGAATCCGGCCAGAAACTCGTCCTCCCCGTCGCCGGGTACCAGTTCACCGGCGAGATAGAGCGGACCGGCGGGAACCTCACTCGGTCGAACGAGGAGGTGCTCGTCACTAACGTCGTCGACGAGAGCGTGGCACGTCAGATAGAGGCAGGCGACGAGTACCGCGTGGCCGGCGAGTCGGTAGCCACCGTCGAAAACGTCGCCGCATACGGGACGAACGACCCCGATCGCAATCGGGTGTACGTCGGACTCTCGGTCCAAGCGCTCACGATCGGCGACCGGCCGCAGTTCGGTGCAAACCGGACGCTCCGGGAAGACACCTGGCTCCCGTTCCGGACGGACAACTACGAGTTCGGCGGTCGGATCGTCCGAACCGGAACTGCGACCCAGCCCGGGGAGTCGGCCGAGCGGACCGTCGAGTTCGAACTGCAGAACGTTCCCCCGGAGCGGGCGAACAGTCTCTCGGCAGGCATGACTGAGACGGCCGCTGGACGGACCGTCGCCCGGGTGACCGACGTCACCGTGGAACCCGCGGTCGTCGTCCTCGAGAGTGAGAGCGGCGACATCTACGAGCGCGAGCATCCCGTCAACAAGGACGTCACGCTGACCGGCCAATTGCAAGTCCGCGAACTCGACGACGGCGTCCGCTTCAAGGGCCAGACCGTACAGGAAGGGAATACGCTCGTCCTCGACCTCGGGACGACGACCGTCCGCGCCGAGGTCGTCGACCTCGACGCCGAATGAACGTCCGGAACTCCCACGTCGTCCAGGCCCTCACAACGGTACTGTTGCGACTCCACACCGCCTTCGACGCCGCGACGACAACTCGAGAGGCCCGGGACACGCTCGACCGCTTGCGAACAGTCGCTGCGAGCAGCCGACTCGCCGACGGCGTCGCGTGGAGCGCACACGCGGCCCGCACGTCCTGGCTATACAATTGGCTGACGGCCGAGCCGAACCCTGACGTCGTCGTGATCGACCTGCGGGAGACGTACGTCGTCGGCCCAGTCATCCGAATACTCGACTACATGTTCGATGTCCTCTCACGTGGTTGGGGACGGGCCCGGTCGGGCCAGTTACTCGAAGGCCTCCAGCAGGAATTCGTCGACCGGCCGATCCAAGTCGTCAGTGGCGCCGCGCTCGCGGTGGTTGCCGTCAGTCTCGCTGTGATCGTCGCAATCGGATCGGCGACCGGACAGACCGTCGGATTCATGCTCCTCCCGGCGGCCGCCGCGCTCGCCGGGACGCGAATACGGGTATCGTGGGACGAGGTGACCGACTCGCACACGTACGAACTGCTCGTGGCGCTGTTAGAACCGCCAGAGCCACCGGAACCACCCGAAGACCGGTAGTCAAACGGTCGAACGCGTATCGAGGAGAGAAGGAGACCGACTGGGCCGTTCCGCGTAGGCCGTCTACTCCACCGTGACGCTCTTCGCCAGATTCCGCGGTTTGTCGATCGACCGACCCAGTTTATCGGCGACGTAGTACGACACCAGCTGTAACTGGACGTTCGCGAGCACCGCCGCGGCCTGCGGGTGCGTCTCGGGCACCTCCAGCACCTCGTCCGCGTAGCGCTCCACGTCCGACTGCCCGTCGGTCACCGCGACGACGGGCGCGTCGCGGGCCTCGACTTCCTTGACGTTCCCGATGGTCTTGCGCGCCATCTCGCCGTCGCCCGTCACAACCGCGAACACTGGCGTATCCTCGGTCACGAGCGCGAGCGGTCCGTGCTTCAACTCACCGGCGGCGAACCCTTCGGCGTGCTTGTAGGTGATCTCCTTCATCTTCAGCGCGCCTTCCAGCGCGACTGGGTACTGGTGGCCACGACCGATGAAGAAGTACGCACCACTGTCGACGTAGGTCTCGGCGACGGACTCGGCGTTCGAGTCGTCGAGGATCGCCTGGATGTTGCTGGGCAGGTCCCGGAGCGCGCCGATGATCTCGCGGGCACCGTCTATGCGGGTGGTGCCGAGCGAGAAGAGGTTCAGCGCGGCCAGCTGGGAGGCGAAGGTCTTGGAGGCGGCCACGCCGATCTCCGGGCCCGCTCGAATATACAGCGCGTGGTCGCACTCGCGGGCGGCCGTCGAGCCGACCGTGTTGGTCACCGCCATCGTCCGGGCGCCGCGCTTGCGAGCCTCGCGGAGCGCTGAGAGCGTGTCGGCGGTCTCCCCGCTCTGGGTGACACCGACGACGAGCGCGTCGCCGATGGGCGGCGGCGCGGTCGCGTACTCGCTGGCGAGGAACGTCTGGGCGGGGATGCCGGCGTCGCGCAGCAGTTGCGCGCCGTACAGCGCCGCGTGATAGCTCGTCCCGCAGGCGACGAACTGGACGCCCGTCGGTGAGAGGTCGCCCAGGTCGCTGATATCGACCTCGCCGGAGAGCTCGTCGACGCGGCCGCGGAGACACTGCCGGATGGCGCGCGGCTGCTCGTGGATCTCCTTGAGCATGAAGTGGTCGTAGCCGCTCTTGCCGGTCTCCTCGGGGTCCCAGTCGACGGTGTCGACGTCCTTGTCGACTTCGTTGCCGTCGACGTCGGAGACGCGCCAGCCGTCCGCGCTGAGCGTCGCGAACTCGCCGTCCGCGAGGTAGATCACCCGGTCGGTGAAATCGCGGAACGCGGGCACGTCGCTGGCCAGATAGTACGCGTCGTCGTCGATTCCAAGCACGAGCGGCGAGTCGTTGCGCGCCGCGTAGATGGTGTCGTCGCCCGAGACGACGACGGCGACCGCGTAGCTCCCCTCCAGCCGTGCGATGGCTCGGCGGACGGCGGCCTCGTTGTCCAGCCCGTCGGCGAGCGCGTCCTCGACCAGGTGGGGGACGACCTCGGTGTCGGTGTCGCTCTTGAAGGTGTGGCCCGCGGTGGCGAGTTCGTCGCGCAGTTCCTGGTAGTTCTCGATGATGCCGTTGTGGACGACCGCGACGTCGCCCGAGCAGTCCAGGTGCGGATGGGCGTTCTCGTCAGTCGGCGGCCCGTGAGTGCTCCATCGGGTATGGCCGATGCCGGCCGCGCCGCCCAAGGTCCGGGATTCGAGGGCCGCGCGCAGGTCCTCGATCTTCCCGGATTTCTTGCAGACGTCGACGCGTTCGCCCGAGAGAGCGACGCCCGCCGAGTCGTAGCCCCGATACTCCAGTTTCGAGAGGCCGTGGACGAGCACGTCGAGCGTCTCGTCTTCACGGCCTACGCAGCCGATGATTCCACACATTATCGTAGCTCCTCCCTGAGACAGTCGGTTCGCGATCCGCTCATCGCACCACCTCCGCGCCCTCGACAACGGTGCCGCTCGCGCGGACGCTCGTCCCGATGTGGGCGCGCGGACCGACCAGCGTGCCCGGGGCGAAGCTCGCGTCGCCCTCGGCGGTCACGCGGTCGGCGATGACGGCGCCCAGGCGCTGGTCCTCGAACACCGTGCGGTCGACGCGCACGTCGGCCGGTCCACCGGGAACGACCGTCCCGGCGCCGAGCGTCACGTCCTGTCCGGTCACCGCGTCGATGAGCGTCGATCCGGACTCGACGCGAGTGTCGGTGTCCAGGACCGAGTTGCGGACCGTCGCGTTCGAGCCGACGGTGACGTTCTGCCCGAGCGCCGCGTTCGGTCCGACAACGGTGCCGGGCCCGATCTCACAGTCGGGACCGATGACGACGGGCCCCTCGATAATCGCCGCGTCGTGGACGTTCGCGGCGGGGTCGACCCAGACGCCGTCACCGCGGGCGGGCTCGTCGACGTGGCCGCGCGCGAGCACCTCGTCGGCCACGGTGAGGAGGTCCCAGGGGTAGGTCGCGTCGACCCACATCCCCTCGGTGCGCACACCGCGGACTCGGCCGTCGTCCATCAGCCGCCCGATGGTGTCGGTCAGGGCGAGTTCGCCGTCCGAGCGGTCGGTCTCGTCGATGGCCTCGAACACCGACTGCTCGAAGGCGTAGACGCCGGCGTTGATGAGCCGGTACTCGTCGGTGTCCGGTTTCTCGACGAGTTCGGCCACGTCGCCCTCGTGGAGGACGACCGCGCCGTACTGGCTCGTCTCCGGCCGTTCGAGGACGGCCATCGACGGCTCGCCGCTCCGTTCGAACTCGCGGGCCACGTCGCGGACGATGTTGGCGTCGATGACGCGGTCGCCGTTGACCGCGAGGGTCGGGCCGTCGACGGCCTCGCGGGCCTGCAGGAGGGCGTGCCCGCTACCGAGTTGCTTGTGCTGGGTGACGTACGTCAGGTCGACGCCCTTGTACGTCGGGCCGAAGTGGTCGCGGACGCGGTCGCGTTTGTACCCCACGACGACGACGATCTGGCGCACGTCGGCCGCGACCAGCGCGTCGAAGACGTACTCCAGGATGGGCCGGTTAGCCGCCGGCAACATCGGCTTGGGCCGGTTGCGGGTCAGCGGACGCAAGCGCGTGCCCTCACCGGCCGCGAGGACCACCGCAGTGTCGATGCTCATACGTGTTCGTCGTCGCCAGCCACTTTCAACTTTCTGGGGGCGAGTTCTGACACGCGTTGAACGCTGTCCGGGACGCTGTGAAAATAGCAAAGACGAGTCGGTCCAGCGCTTCTGACGCGGGACAGCCGGCGAGCGAACGACGGAGCCTGCGACGAGTTCAACGGGCCCACTAGCGGAGTTCGCTGAATTGAGGCGCGCCCTCGATCACCGTCCTCGCACTGGACAGGCGGTCCGGGCTTTCGTGCGCACGTGATAGATATTTGGCTGCAACGGGCGTGTCCGTTGGACGTGACGACTCCGTCCTTGCGTCCCAACGGACGCGCGCCCGTGTCGAGCGCGTCCACCTGGAGCCGTCGAGCGGTCCTCGGCGGCCTCGCGGCTGCCGGCGCCACGGCCGCGACGCCGAGGGGACGAGGGGAACCCAACGCAGAGCGGCGAGAGAGCCCGCAAGAGGCCGACGGCCCACTCGCGGACACCGGCGCGTTCGAGTCGTTTCTCGACGGCGTGATGGAGTCGCAGCTGGAGGCCCACTCCATCGCCGGGGCGACCGTGTCCGTCGTCGACGGCGACGAGACGTTCGCGAAGGGATACGGTTACGCCGACGTGGAGAACCGGGAGGCGGTTCGCGCCGACGAAACCCTCTTTCGCGTCGGCTCAGTCTCGAAGCTGTTCGCGTGGACGGCCGCGATGCAAGCCGTCGAGCGCGGGGACCTCGCGGTCGACACCGACGTGAATCAGTACCTCGACGCCGTCGAGATCCCCGACACGTACCCGGAGCCGATCACGCTCGGTCACCTCGCGACGCACACGCCGGGGTTCGAAGACCGCTTCCGCGGGACGTTCGTCCCCGGCCGCGACGACGTGCGACCGCTCGAGACCGTCCTCCGGGAGGAACAACCTGCTCGTGTGCGTCCGCCCGGGGAGCACGCCGCGTACTCGAACTACGGGACGGCGATCGCGGGCCACCTCGCGGCCGAGACGGCCGGCGAGCCGTTCGAGACGCACGTTCGGGAGTCGATCTTCGACCCGCTGGGGATGGACCGGAGCACGTTCGCCCAGCCCGTTCCCGAGGGCCTCCGAGACGACCTCTCGAAGGGGTACGCTCCCGCCGGCGGCGGGTTCGAAAGCCGCGAGTTCGAGTACGTGGGCATCCCGCCGACCGGTGCGATGAGCGCGACCGCCACGGACATGGCGACGTTCGTGCGCGCGCACCTCGGGGACGGCGCGACGAGCGACGGGCGGATCCTGGAACCGGCGTCGACGTCGGCGATGCACCGCCAGCGGTTCACGCACGACGACCGGCTGAACGGGATGTGCTTCGGGTTCTACGAGGTGAGCCGAAATGGCGTCCGCGCGGTCGGTCACGGCGGCGACACGGCGCTGTTCCACAGCCTCCTCTTCTTGCTCCCCGAGCGCGACGTGGGCGCCTTCGTCTCGTACAACAGCCCCGGTGGGCTGACGGCGCGGCGCGAGTTCCTCGACGCGTTCTTCGACCAGTTCTACCCCGCCGACGGGACGGCCCCCACCGAGCCTGTCGACGAGACGCCCCCTACCGAATCGGCCGACGAAACGACCACGACCGAGTCGGCTGCGGAGACGACCTCGATGAGATCGGACGGCCGGCCGACCCGAGCGGCTGACGTGACCGGGACCTACCGCTCGCTCAGGATGCCGTACACGACCTCCGAGAAGATCGTCGGCGCCACTGACACCGTAGACGTCTCCGTCGACGACGAGGGGCGACTCGTCACGTCCCCGCTCGGCGGCGAAACGACGCGCTGGGTGGAACGAGACCCCCTGTACTTCGAGGAAGTCGGTGGTCCCGACGCGATCGCCTTCGGCGAGACCGACGGCGAGATTAGCCACCTGTTCTTCGACAGCAGGCCGCCGACCGCGTACGGTCGCATCCCGCCGCGGGAACGGACGCTGGCTCACGTGGCCGCGCTCGCCGTCTCGATTCTCGTCTTCCTGACGGCGCTTTTCGGCTGGCCGGCCGCGGCAGTCTGGCGTCAGATACGCGGCCGCGCTGGTCCCGTCACCGCGCATCCGCGCGGCTCGCGGGCCGCCCGCTTGGTCGCCGGGCTGGCAGCCGGCGGCTTCACGGCGTTCCTCGCCGTCTTCCTGACGCTCCTGGTGTCGAACCCGTTGGCGCTCTTCGGCGGCGACCCGCTCCTGCCGCGAGCGCTCCTGGCCGTGGCGGCCGTCGGCGCCCTCGCCACGCTCGCGACCGCCGCGTTCACCACGCTGGCGTGGCGCGACGGGTACTGGAGCCGCTGGCACCGGGTCCACTACTCGCTCGTCGCGCTCGCCGCCGCAGTCACGACCCTCGTGCTCGCGTACTGGAACCTGCTGTGGTACCAGGCGTGACCCGAGCGACGCCCGCGGTGTCCGCGGTCCCCGCTGTGCGGTATCCGAATGGGCCGGCCACGCTCCAGAGGGACGACCGAGCGCCGGCGCTCGAAACGGACCGACGCCGGAACGCGGGGCTGACGGTGGGATTCGGCACTGACGCCGGGGAGTCGCGCCGCCGGCATTTATCCTGTTGGCGGGCCAATTGATCCCGATGAGTTCGTTCATCGTCGCATACGGAACCGGTGAGGGCCAGACAGCCAAGGTGGCGGACCGGATCGTCGCCGCGCTCGCGGACCGCGGTCACGACGCGACGTCGGTGAACGTCTCCGAGGACGGAAGCGACGTCGCCGTCGAGGACTACGACGCCGTGCTCGTCGGGGCCTCAGTCCACGCCGGGAAACACCAGGAGGCGGTCGTGGACTTCGTGAGCGACAACCGCGAGGCGCTCTCGGCGCGACCGACGGCGTTCTTCCAAGTCTCGCTGTCCTCGGCGACCGAGGAGGGTGTGGATCAGGCCGCGGACTACGTCGAGTCGTTTCTCTCGGAGACGGAGTGGAACCCCGACCGGATCGCGCAGTTCGGCGGCGCGCTGCGGTTCTCGGAGTACGGCTTCCTCATGCGGTTCATGATGAAACAGATCGTCAAACGGACGATGTCGGATGTCGATACGTCGCGGGACACCGAGTTCACCGACTGGGACGCGGTCGAGAACTTCGCCAACGACGTCGCCGCGTTCGTCGAGGGGCGCCTCGGCGTCCCCGCACCGGCGAGCGACGAGACGGAGCGTCGATGAACGCCGAGGACCGACCGGTCCCGCGGCCCTACGTCGCCACGTCGGTCGCTACCGGAGTGCTGACGGTCATCGCGACGGCCGTCGGGCTGTTCGTCCCCGGGTTCTACCGCGACGCACCGGTGTTGCTCCCACAGGTCTACGGGCAAGACCTGCTGACCCTCGCCGTCGCGGTGCCCGCGTTCGTCGTCTCGCTGTTCTACGCGACCCGCGGGTCGCTCCGCGGGTACGTGATGTGGCTCGGCGTCACCGGCTACCTGCTGTACACCTACGCGTCGTACGCGTTCATGACCGCGTTCAACGAGCTCTACCTGGTCTACGTCGCCCTGCTGTGGCTGACGCTGTTCACCTTCGTCGGCGGGATGGTCCGCCTCGACGCCGTGGCACTGAAACGCGCCGTCGGGGACGGACCGGTCCGGTCGTACGTCGCGTTCCAAGCGCTGCTCGTCGCCCTCGTCGGGGTCCTCTGGTTGTCCGAGATCGTCCCCGCCAGCGTCGCCGGGACCGTTCCCGAGAGCGTCGCCGACGCCGGACTGCCCACCTCGGTCATCTACTCGCTCGATCTGGGGGTCGTCCTCCCCGCCTTCGCGCTCTCAGCCTATCTGCTCCGGCAACGACGACCGTGGGGGTACGCGTTCACGGCCGTGCTCCTCGTGAAAGCGGCGACGCTCGGCGGCGCGGTGCTCTCGATGATCTGGTTCATGGCCGCCGACGGGCAGCCGGTGGTACTCCCGCAGGTCGTGATATTCGGATTGCTAACGCTCCTGAGCGTCGGCCTGATGGCGCGACTGCTCCTGTCCATCGAGCGGTCTCGAACGGTCGACCATTCCCCCAAGAGCGATGGGCCGCCGACGGAGGAACGGTCGAGCGGCGGTTGAGTGCTTCGACGACCACAGCCGCCGTGCGAGCGCCGATAGCGGTCGGAACCGGCTCGTGGCACCGTCCGCGTCCGCAGTTCGATCGGCGGCACCGCCGCCTCTGGTCGTTCACCCGACCGCGAGTACGTACGCGACGAGGGCGAGGTTGATGAGCACGCCGACGGCGCCCTTCTCGACGAGCAGGTCGAACTCCCCGTCCCAGAGCGCGACGATGACCGCCGTCGAGACCAACGCCGACCCGACGAGAACCGGTCGCCACCACGGTCGGTCGAGCGCGACGCCGACGCCGGCCGCGACGAAGCCCAGCGCGACGAGCACGTACGAGACGCTCCCGAGTGCCAGGACCGTCTCTCGGGGCAGGACCGACGATAGCAGCCACGAGTGGCCGGTCCAGCCCATCTGTTCCTCGACCTCGACCCACCCCTGGCTCAGCACGACGTACCAGCCGTGGACCACGCCGTGGAGGACGAGGAACACCGCGGCGGCCAGTCTAAGCATCGCGCTCCCCGACCGGGCGCAGGTACTCGCGGACCGACGGTCGCGTGGCGAGCGCGACCAGCGCGGCACCGAGGCCGCCGTAGATCGCGTGGAGCGGATGGAGCCGGCGCAGGAACGCCACTTCGGCAAGTATCCAGCCCACCTGCGCGACCCCGAGTCCCACAGCGGCGACCCACGCCCAGGTGCGCCGGCGGACGATCCCGTAGAGGACGGCCACCGAACCGAGCCCGAAGACGCCGAACAGGGTGAGCCCCGGCACGAAGTAGTCCGGGAACGGCGTCCCGTCGAGCCACTCGTTCGGAAGGCCGAGCGGGTCGCTCCGGGGACGCCGCAGCAGCGCGATGCCGCCCACGACGGCGCTGACGCCCAGCGCGACGCACCCGAACACGTACAGCGCGAGCGCTCGCGGGACCTCGGTAGCGGTGCTTTCCGCCCGGTGACCGCGGAGTGGTGTCTCCATGCACGTCTCTTGGTGTGCGACGAGGATAGTCCCGCGGGGAATTCCCGTCGCGGGTGAATCGCAAGCACACTCGTCGACGAACCACCCGGTCCCGCCGCAGCGTGAGAACTCGATCAGTCAGGTCTGCACTGTTAGTCGTCGCCTTTGTACGCACCCTCTCGCTTTCGGACGCTCTCGACGCGAAGCGTCATTGTCTCGTGGTGCAGGCGACAGCCCAGCCGATAGCCGCCGACACGAAGTTTCTGATACGGTGAGCCCGTCAACGGTTCGAGAAACTCACCCGGCTGGCGCCACTCGGACGCGACCACCTCGTCGAGTTTGTCCATAATCCGCTCCTGGGTGCCCGCGTCTAGCTGTGCGAACTGCGACTCTCCGCGCGGGGAGAACTTCCAGTCCCACGTGTCGTCACTCGGCGTCTGTCCCATACTTTTCCCGCATCTCGTCGCTCGAAACTCCCTCCCCCTCGTCGAACTGCGCCTCACTGATTGCGAGGTCCTTCCACACGCCGGCGCCTTCGGGATGGTTCACGGAATCGCGAAGCGCGTAGCGGATGAACTCGCTCCGGCTATTGAATCCGCGTTCGCGCCACGTCTCGTCGACCACGTCGAGAAACGACCGAGCGATCCGGAGGTTGATCCGGTCGATCTCGGGGTCACTATCGTCCGAACCCGTTTTCGACATACACACGTACGTCGGGAACGCACACACAAAAACGCTACTGCCCGGTTGACCCCGCGGTCACTGCTCGCCCATCGTGTCGCCGGCCACGGACCGCCCCCGAGCGGTCATCTCGACCTCGGTGCGATCGCGGACGACCTCGATGACGTCGAGTTCGATGAGTCGGTCGAATATCTCCTCGATGTCTTCGACCTCGCTCCCGACGAACTCGGGGATCTCGAACGGCGAAACGCCGGAGTGGAGTGCCATGACGACCTGCTCCTCGACCGGTCCCAGGTCGATGTCCGCGCGGTTGCGCTCGACGCCCTCTTCGAGCACCTGCCGGAGGACCGAGAGGTCGTATTCGTCGCCGGTGACGTGGGTCTCGACGCTGATCTCGCCCTCGCTGTGTTCGACCTCGATGACGGGGCGCTCCTCGCCGGCCGCCTGTCGCTCGTCGTGCTCGACCTCGCCGATGTCGTTTCGCTCGATGACGACCCGGTCGCCGTTCGCGAGCGCCAGCCGGACGTCCTCGTCGGTGATTCGGATGCGGGCTTTCGTCCAGTCGGTGCCCTGAACGACCCCGCCCTCGACGGCCGGGTGGTCGACGTAGAGGATCTCGCCGTCGAGACAGGCGTGGTAGAAGTCGGTCTCGAACTCGTCGTGTTCGGCCGCGGAGACGAGGACGACGTCGTCGCCGACGGAGAGGCCGAGGTAGCTGGCGACGCCGGCGGCGCGCTGGTTGACGTCGGCGCGGACGCCGATCTCGTCGACGTCGGCGAGCGGGATCGTGAGTTTGCCCTCGGAGACGAGGACCAGCCGCTCCGTCGTCAGGACGATCCGACACGACTCCCAGGTCGCGTCGTCGCGCTGGTGACCGCTCGCGACGGCCCGCATGTACCGGCCCTGCACGTCGGTCACCTTCTTCTCTGAGTTGCTCATTCTCGGGATCGATCGCGCTGTCGGAGCTACCCCGGCGCCCGCAATAGGAGTTGCGGGCCGATTATCGGTCGCCGAAATCGGCCGCGCGCTCGCGACCGGACCGCCGCGCGACCCGATCGACCACTTCCGGCTCCAAAGCACTCATTTCCCGCGAGGGCGAGTGAACGCGTATGAGCGACGGACTCGACCCGGTGCGTCTCGGCGTCGTCGGACTCGGCTTCATGGGGCAGACCCACGCGACAAACGCGGTGGATCTCGGCCACGAGGTGGTCGCCGGCACCGACGTCGTCGCCGACAGCCGCGACGAGTTCGCCCGGTCGTACGACGCGACGACCTACGCGGACGCCGCGGAGATGTACGATTCGGAGTCCCTCGACGCGGTCGTCGTCTCGACGCCGAACGCGTTCCACGAGGAGGCCGTCGTCGGCGCGCTCGAACGCGGCTACGACGTGCTCTGCGAGAAACCGCTCGCCGACGACCTGGCGGCCGCCGAACGCATCGCCGCGGCCGCCCGCGAGTCAGACGGGTTCTGCGCCGTGAACTTCCACAACCGGATCGCGACCGCCGCGGAGGTGTTCCGTGGGTACCGCGAGGAGGGTCGCTTCGGCGACATCACGCACGTCCAGGCTAACTACGTCCGCTCGCGGGGCATCCCCGGCGTGGGGTCGTGGTTCACGAACGAGGAGCTGTCGGGCGGCGGCGCGGTCGTCGACATCGGCGTCCACGCCATCGACTTCGCGCTCTATTTGATGGACTTCCCACCCGTCGAGGAAGTGTTCGCCGTCACCCGGACCGAGTTCGGCGAGCGCGACGACTACGCCGACCCCGGCGACTGGTACGACGCCACCGAGGAGGCCGTCTTCGACGTCGAGGACTCCGCGACGGCGATGATCCGCTGTGCGGGCGACCGGACGATCTCCCTGGAAGTCGCCTGGGCGGCCAACCAGACCGAGACCCAGGAGTTCGTCGTCCGCGGGACCGACGCCGGCGCGCGCCTCGACCTGGGCGGCGAGGAGCTGTCGCTGATCGAGGCCGGCCGCCAGGGCACCGACCACGTCGTGGAGTCCGAACTGACCCACGGATCGCTCGACAACACCGGGTGGAAAGGCAGCGACGAGCGCTTCTTCGACGCGGTCGCCAGCGGCGAGCCGCCCGAAGGAAACACGGTCGAGCGCGCGCTGACCGTCCAGCGCGTCATGGACGGGATCTACCGATCGGCCGAGGCGGGAACGTGTGTTAGCGTCGACGATGAGTGAGTGTGCTGTAGCGTTGAACGCGGCGAAACACATACGAGTTCCCATCTCGAATACACCGAATACACCATGAGTTCGTCAATTCGAATCTCCAACGAGACGAAACGGAAGCTCGAACTGGTGAAACGAGAAGACGAGACATATGACGAGTTGCTCGCCCGGCTGGCAACGACAGAGAAAGACATCGACGAACGGGGTGGATTCGCTGACGACAGCGTCGTCGAGGACATGGCCCACGCTCGTGAAGATCTGAACGAATCGCTGAAGGACCGTTCGGATCGGCAGCAATGATCTGCCTGGATAACGATATTTTTAGCCGCTATGCATCCGAAAGGTCGTACCCCTCCGTCGATCAATACCTCGCAGACCACGCTGGCGACGCGTGGATTCTCCCAGCGATGGTTCTATTCGAATATCTCAAACGATATGACTCCCACAGTACGATCCAAACACATCGGCTCAACGCAGAACAATCAGTGGACGGTATTGCAGATCTGAACACTGACGTTGCGATGGAAGCGGCGAACCTCCAAGCGAGGCTCGCAATGGCAGACACCAGTTTGGATCTCGCCGACTTGCTCATCGCTGCGACTGCGAGAGAATATGGCGCGACGCTGGTGACAGCGAATAAAAACGATTTCGACAAACAGCCGATTCGCGAACTATTGGATGTCGATATCGTAGAAGTGTAACGTGGACTACCGGCTGTCTTATGTTGCGGAACAGTCGCTACAACCTCGCCCTTCAGGGCGGGGATACAGCGCCGTCATCGCTAGATTTACACGGGCACAGACCGTCTGTGATACCAACCGAGGCGGTCTACCCACCCGATGGAATGAGACAGTATCGGGAGGTCCATTCGGTCGTTCGACGGTATCCCGTCGAGGTGACCGCTGTGGATACCGTCAGAAAACAAGCAAGGTACTCCCGAATCCCCCGAGGATAGGGATAACGGGGGCGTGGCACTCCCTGTATCACGACGGGATGTAAACCCGAGAGTCCCAACTCAGCAGGGACTGTCCTTGTGGGAAGCCCCGTCCTTTAGGGCGGGGAGGATGTCACTGCTCGCTCATCGCTTCGCTCGCCAGGTTGCGGCCGTGGGCGTTCAGCGACACCTCGGTCCGGACGCGGACCTCGTCGACGGCGTCCATCTCCAGGAGCTTCTGGTAAATCTCCTCGACTTCGTCGACGCTGATGCCGACGAAGTCGGCCATCTCGAACGGGGAGACGCCCGAGTACAGCGCCATCAGGACCTGGTTCTCGACGTCGGTGAGTTCGTACTCCTCGCTCTGGCGGTCGGAGACGACGGCCTCGAAGAGGTGGACGAGCGCGCGGCAGTGAGCCTCGGTGCCGGAGAAATGCGTCTCGACGCTGCGACCTTCCTCGTCGGTGTGTTCGAGTTGGACGACCTGACGCTGGGCCCCCATGACTCCCTGACTCCCCGTCTCCACGGTCCCGACGTCGTCGACCGCGAACGAGGTCGTCTGCCCGCCGGGGAGCGCGAGTTTGACCCGGTCGTCGGCGAATCGGAAGCGGGCCTTCGACCACTCGGTGTCCTGGACGACGCCGCCCACAATGGCGGGGTGTTTGACGAGGATGACCTCGGCGTCCAATGCGGCGCGGCAGTACTCGCGGTCGAACGCTTCTACGTCCGGGGCGTCGACCAGGAGGACGTGCTCGCCGGCGCGGATGGCGGTCGCACCCTCGGCCGGGAAGCCCTCGGGGACGACGCCGTCGATATCGTCGACGAGTGCGAGCGCGCTGTGCGGGAACGACTTGTTGCCGTCGGTGCCCGCGAGGACGAGGCGCTTGCTGGTGAGAACCAGCCGCGAGGAGCGCCAGCGCGGCTCGTCGACCGGCTGGCCGTCCCGGACCACGAACGCGTAGTCCCCCGACGTGTCCACGAGTTTGGTCTCGTCCCCGCTCATTCCGTGACTATCGGAAGTTGACGGCGCGATGCATATAAATTCGTCTGGGCGAGCCCGGGGACGACGCGCGGTGAGCGGTTCGAGACCGACTGTCGACGGTCCACCGTACACATTATATCACCTCGCTTACCGGACTGCGTTTCAGTATCTCTGCCTACAGAAATGTATTTCAGATTATGCTTATGGGGAGACGGGCCCTACGACTAGATAGAGATGAGACAGCTATCACGCGGTTCGGCTGCGGTATCGGCTCCCCTCGCGTCCCACGGCCTCGGTCGGGTGCTCGCGACGAGTCTGGTCGCGGTGCTGGCGACGGTCGCGCTGGTCGCGCTCGTCGCACAGCCCGCACTCGTCGTCGGCCTTGCGGTGGTCGCACTCGTCGTCCGAGCGCGACGGGTCGTCACGGTCCCGCTCTCGCGGCGGGCCCACGAGCGACTGGCCGTCGAGCACCGACCGTCGGCGAAGTGACGCGAGCGAATCGAGCGAACGAACCAACGCCCACAAACTGACGCGGACGAACTGACGGCCCTCTGACTTCCCTTTCGGCCCTCCACACGCCCCCGACGGCGGCGCCCGACGCGGACGGCGTCGCCCGACCTACGCGAACGCGAGCCATCCGTTTTCGACGGCGACGAGCAGTCCGCCACCGAATATCGCGAGCGCGCCGAACCCGACGCAGACGCCCCAGAAGGCGACGCGGCGGACGAGCGCGACGAGCGCGCCCACGGTGACGTAGCCCACGACCGCGCTGATGCAGAGCGCGAGCACCGCCTGCGGGACGGGGATGGTCGGCACGCCGTCGTCGAGGACGACGAGCAGGCCCGCGCCCAGCGAGGCGGGGATGGAGAGGAGGAAGGAGAGTTGCAACGCCCGCTCGCCCTCGTGGCCGCGCAGCAGGAGCGCGCTGACCGTCGTTCCCGACCGGGAGACGCCGGGGAGCAGGGCGAGGCCCTGACAGAGACCGACGACGACGGCGTCGACGGCGTCTGGCGTGTCGCGCTCGCCGAGGCCCCAGCGGTCGGCCGCCCGCTGGACGAGTCCCGTCCCGACCAGGAGCACGCCGATGGCGGCGACGAACGCGCCGCCGGCGAGTTCCGACCCGACCTCCGAGAGCGCGGCGTAGATAGAGAGGCCGACGACGCCCGAGACGAGCGTCGCGATGCCGTAGAACGTCAGATCGGCCCGGTCGGCGCCGAACGCGTCGCGGGGTCGCCAGGCGGGGACATCGCCGACGAGTCCGAACACGTCGTCGCGGTAGAACGCGAGCGCGGCGACGGACGTTCCGACGTGGAGGAAGAGCGCGAACTGCGTGGCGTCGAACGCCGACTCGCCGGTCGTGAGTGCGACGACAAGCGCGACGCCGCCCTCGCTCGACACCGGCAACCACTCCAGCACGCCCTGCACGAGACCGACAAGCAGCGCCAGCAGCGTCGCCTGCGTATCCATGGAAGTGAGGGCGGTGTTGTGGGGTAAAGGATATTCGGATCGGAGCGAGCGGCGTCACGGCTCCGTGCGAGCCGGTACTCCGACAGCGCTTCGCCAGTAGACGGCACGTTTATCGCTGCTACCCGCCTACTACTCGTGATGCAAACGGACCTCCCCGCCGAGCTCTGGGCCACGATGCTCGCCCTCCCGCGCTGGCAGGGCGTGGTCGTCGTGGTCAGTACCTCCCTGCTCTCGGCGTGGCTCATCCGGGTCGGCGGTGACGTCGCGATCAAGCGGATCACCCGCCGGATCCCCGGCGACGTCGACGCCGTGATCTTCCGCAGCGTCCACCCCGCGGTGTACGTCACGGTCGTCCTCGTCGGGAGCTACCCTTCAACAGTGAGAGAGTCCCGCCGTTCACGGCGGACGTGAATCGCGTAAACTCGGTTAAAACGGACCGGAATCCCTATGAGTATGAATACGATATGAATACGCATGTCGAGTGATGAACACCGGACAGTCGGTGAGCGCGGTCAGGTCACCCTTCCGAAGGATATCAGGGAACGGCTAGGCATCGAGGGCGGCGACAAAGTGATCGTGGAAGAAGATGACGGCCGCGTTGTCATCGAGAAGCCGGTTACCCGTGAAGAATTCGCGGAGGGATATCGGGCGAGTGCAGAACGCGCCCGCGAGGTTGCCAATGAGATGGCAGACATCTCCCGGGAGGCCGACGACTACCTCGGTGACGCACCCGACTGGTAAATGTCGGGACTACACGTTCGTCGTGGTGACATCGTAATTGTCGAACTCGACCCGACGCGAGGATCCGAACAGCGGGGGACCCGTCCGTGCCTCGTGGTTCAGAACGACGTGGGGAACGAGAACGCGCCGACGACGATCGTCGCTCCGTTCACCACGTCATATGGTAACCAGCGCTACCCGTTCGAAGTACTCGTGTCCGCAGACGAGTGCGCACTCCGCGAAGACTCGGTCGTTCTTTGCAGCCAACTTCGAACTGTCTCCATCGAAGAGCGGATCGCCGAGGTGATCGGTTCAATACCGGACGAGCAGGTCGACGAGGTCGACACCGCGCTCGAATACAGCCTCGGGCTTCGGGAAGTCTGACCACGGCCGACGCTTCGAAAGGGAATTACGACCCCGTCACCCACTGACTGCCAATGACTGACGACGTCCTCGATCTGGCCCGCCGCGCCGTCGAGACGGGGCCGCTCTGTGACCCCTGTCTCGGCCGGCTCGTCGCCGAGCGGAGCTTCGGCCTCACGAATCGCGAGCGCGGCCGGAGCCTCCGGGTCGCCGTCGCGCTCGCCGACGACCGCCCAGTCGCCGACCTCGAACCCGACGAGCCGTGCTGGGTCTGTGAGGGCGAGTCGACCGAACAGCGCGCCCAGGAGTGGGCCGAGCGCGCCGCCTACGCCGTCCGCGACTACGGCTTCGAGACCTTTCAGGTCGGGACGCGCGTCCCGCCGCTGTTCGAGGAGAACGACGCACTGTTGCGCGAGGACCTCGGGCTGGACGGCGACGCCGGCGAGGCGCTCAAGACCGAACTCAACCGCGAGGTGGGGAAACGGTTCGGCCGCGAGACCGACACCGAGGTGGAGTTCCAGCGCCCCGACGTGCAGGTCACGCTGAACCTCGGCGACGACACCGTCGACGCGCAGGTCAACTCCGCGTTCGTCTACGGCCGCTACCGCAAGCTCGAACGGGACATCCCGCAGACGAAGTGGCCCTGCTCCGACTGCAACGGCACCGGCCTGAATCGAGGCGAGATCTGCGAGGGCTGCGACGGGTCGGGCTACCGCTACGACGAGAGCGTCGAGCAGCTAACCGCGCCCGTCGTCGAGGAAGCGATGGACGGCGAGTCGGCGACCTTCCACGGCGCCGGCCGCGAGGACGTCGACGCGCTGATGCTGGAAGGTGGCCGCCCGTTCGTCATCGAGATCGAGGAGCCCCGCGAGCGGACCGTCGACGCCGCGGCGCTCCAGCCGGAGATCAACGACTTCGCCGACGGCAAGGTCGAGGTGCTCGACCTCCGGCAGGCGACCTACGAGATGGTCGAGCGCGTCAAGGAACTCGACGCCAGCAAGACCTACCGGATGGACGTCGAGTTCGAGGGCGACGTGGACGCCGCGGCCTTCGGGGAGGCGCTGGACGAACTGGAGGGGACCACGGTCGAACAGCGCACCCCTCAGCGCGTCGACCACCGCCGCGCCGACATCGAACGGACTCGCGACGTGTACGAGATCGAGGGCGAACTGGCCGACGAGCGCCACGCGACCGTGGAACTCCACGGCGAGGGCGGCCTCTACGTCAAGGAACTCGTCTCCAGCGACGACGGGCGCACGGAGCCGAGTCTGGCCGGTCTGCTCGGCGTCGACGCCGAGGTGACGGCACTCGACGTGCTCGACGTCCAGGGTGAGGACGAACCGTTCGCCAAACCGGAGTTCTTCCGCGACGGGGGCGAAGCGGGCGAGAGCGAGGGCGACGCAGGCGAGAACGAAGGCGAGGCGAGCGAGAGCGCCGAAGCGGACGAGGATGCCGCCACCGACGACGCCAAGTGAACCGGATCCGAGAGTGAAGGCGAATGAAGCTAGAGGAGTACCCGTCCGTCTCGCTGCATAACGTCGCCGAGACGGTGCCCGCCAAGTGGGCCGACGACGGCGACCGACTGCACAGACTCCCCGCCGACGTGGCCTCGCAGCTGAACGAGATGGCCGACGACCGCGTCCGTCACGCCACCGGGAGCGAGCTCCGGTTCGTTCCCGAGCGCGACGACGCCGAGATCGAGGTGACGCTCTCGGCCGCGGAATCGGGACAGGTCCGCGTCTTCTGGGGCGGGTTCCAGCCGTGGCAACCGACCGACATCGGGCCGGACCCGACGACGCTCACCCTCTCGGTCCCCGAGCGACTCCGGAAACTCGACGCCGACCTCGACGAGCGGTTCGACCCCCGCGTCTGTCGCATCCTCTTCGAGCGCACGCCGGCGGTCGCCGTCCACGACGTGACTGGCGACTGCCGCCCGCCCGAGCCCGACGAACTGCCCGACACGCGGTACCTCGCCTACGGCACGTCGATCACGGAGGGCGCCGCGTCGTCGGCGACGCACCTGAACTACGTCTCGCGGGCAGCCCGCGCGCTGGAGTGGGACGCGCTGAACGTCGGCTGTTCCGGGTCGGCGTACGCCGACCTGCCGATGGCCGACTACATCGCGAGCCGCGACGACTGGGACGTGGCCACGCTCGCGCTGTCGATCAACATGGCCAACCAGGACTTTTCCGTGTCCGAGTTCGAGGAGCGCGCCGAGGCGTTCGTTCAGACCATCGCCGACGCCCACCCGGACAAACCGATCGCCTGCATCACGCTGTTCCCGTTCTATCCGGACGTGATCGAGGGCGGCGACGCCGAGCGGGCCGAGGCGTTCCGCGCGGCGGTCCGGGAGATCGCCGCCGAGACCGACCACCCGGACCTATTCGTGATCGAGGGCACCGACCTCACGGACGTGTCGGGGTACTCCGCGGACATCCTACACCCGGGCGACGCCGGGATGGAAGAGATCGGCCGCAATCTCGCCAGCGAACTCGACGACCGGATCGACTGACGATGCCGCCGGCAGACCGCGGCGCCGATCAGACCGCGCGAGCGGCGCGGTCGCCAGTTTCTCCGTTTCCAAGACCCAGCAGCCGGGGCTACGTGGCCGCCCTGATCGTCGAAAACAGCCACTAGCGGCCCGGAGACGGCAGACGCGCGTCAGACGAACGGCGTCTCGACCGCGACAGCTTAAATACCAGCAGGCACAAGGCGCCGCCATGTACGAGTTCGGCGTCGACGAAGCCGGCAAGGGGCCGGTGCTGGGTTCGATGTTCGCGGCGGCGGTCACCGTCGACCCCGCCGACTTGCCCGACGACGTCGGCGACTCGAAGGGGATCGCCCCTCAGCGCCGCGAGGAACTCGCCGCGACCATCCGCGAAGTCGGCGCCGTCGGCGTCGCGGAGATCTCCGTCGACCGCATCGACGACGAGGAGACGGACATGAACTCACTGACCGTCGCCGCCCACGCCGAGGCGGTCGACGCGCTCGTCGACGCGGCCGACGCGCCGCTCGATCCCGACGACCCCCACTCGGGCTACGTCGACGCCGGCGACACCAACGCCGTCCGCTTCGAGCGCCGAGTCGAGGACGGCGCCGACGCCGCGGTCGACCTGCGTGCCGAACACGGCGCCGACGAGACCTACCCCGTTGTCGGCGCGGCGAGCATCGTCGCGAAGGTGGCCCGCGACGCCCACGTCGACGCCCTGGCCGACGAGTTCGGCGCCGTGGGGAGCGGCTACCCCGGCGACGGGACGACCCGCGAGTTCCTCGAATCCTACGTCGCCGAGCACGACGGCCTCCCGCCGTGTGCCCGCGAGTCCTGGCAGACCAGCAAGGACGTGCTCGCGGCCGCCTCGCAGTCCTCGCTGGGCGAGTTCCAGCCCGACGGTGGCCGCATCGGCGACGACGCGGGCGGCGAGACGGAAGTGCGCTCAGACGGCGGCAGCCACGAGCGGACGACGCTCGACGATTTCTAGACCATCTTTTTCGCCGGGAGGTCGCCGCAGGCGACCCCCCGACCAAAAACATGGGTGAAAAAGGCCGCTCGCGCTTCGCGCGAGCGGAGAACCGGGCCTCGCTTCGCTCGGCCCGGATACTCAAGACAACGAAGTCGTTTACCGGCGCGCAGTCGTGTTTCGGATTATGACGGCCTTCGACCCGGAGAAGTTCGAAGACAAGTACGTCCACTACATGGACGAGCTCCAGGCGGCGTACAAGAACGCCTACCAGCACTTCCACGGTCGGTACGACTCGACGCTGCTCAAGGCGATCGACCGCCAGGTGCTCGACGGGAGCGAACCGTTCTACGAGGGTGACGGGGAGTTCCGGGTCGAACTCCCCGAGAACCCGCGAGAGCGGGCAGGGGACCTCCCCGTCGACGACGAGACGTTCGACGCGGTTCTCCAGGAGTTCGTCGACCGGATCGAACTCGAACTGCGGCGCGTCTTCGAGTTCGACCCCGCCGAATAGCCGGGGAACAAACAGACAGGCCGGAGTCAGAGGCGGCCGTCACGCGGTCTGGTCGTCGATCCACGCCAGGAACTCGTCTCTCGCGTCGATCTCGGTGTGCGTGACGCCGGGCAACTCGTCGGGGTGGTCCCCGTCGATGAGTTCGTACAGCAGTTCCAGGTGGTCGGACGTCGTGAAGGCAGTGATCGTCCAGTACCGTCGTTCGTTCACCTCGCCGTCCCACCAGTAGTGGCTCGTCCCCGAGGACAGACGCGTCCCCGCGGCGATCCGTTCTTCGACGAGCGCCCGAGACAGTTCATTCGCGGCCGACTCGTCCGGGACGCCGATTCGAACGGCGAGATACGACATAGGCCTGCAGTCGCCTCTGCGGGGAAAATACCTGACGGCACGCGTCTCCTCGACGCGACCGTATCGACTATGGCGGCGGGCTCAGTTCGTCGACCGACTCGAACAGCGACTTCGTCTGCATCCGAGGAGAGCCGGACGGAGTGCGGATAGAAAGGAAACCGACGGCGAAAACGGAACCGGGTGGTCAGTCTCGCTGTTGCTCGCTGAGCATCAGGTTCCGCAGCACGTCACCGTAGGCCGGGCGGGTGACGAGCACGCCGATGAGGACGCCGACGATGGTGACGATAGCGAAGCCCTGCAGGTCCCCGAGCGAGAGGAAGGCCAGGGGGCTCATGGCGATGATAGTCGTCACCGCGGCGGCGCCGATAACCCAGAACGCCTTGCGGAAGCGGTTCTGGAACACCCTGCCGGTCGCGATCTCACCTTCGTTGAGGATTTCGTCGGCGATGATCAGCAGGTCGTCCACACCGGTCCCGATGACGGCGATGAACCCGGCGATGTACGAGAGGTTCAGCGGGAGGCCGATGGCCGCGGCGAACCCGAGCAGCAGGTACACCTCGGCGGCGGCCGTCGCGAGCATCGGGAGCGCGACGCGCGGGTTCTTGTAGCGCAGGAACACCATCCCGCTGACGGCGAGCCACGCGATGAGACCGGTCAGCAGCGCGTCCGACTTGAACCGGTCGCCGAGGCTCTGCTGGAGGAAGAGGACGGTCCCCTCGTCAACGGCGAGTTCGGTCGGCAGCGCGCCGGCGCGCAGGTTGACCTGCAGGCGCTGAGCCTCGTCCATCGACGTGGTCTGCATGAGGAACGTCGGCGCCTTCTCGAATTCGCCCGACTCGATGGACTCGGCGAGCCCCGGCGTCAGGGAGGCGGCGTAGACGACCTCGTCGTCGACGACGGTGTAGAGGCAGTAGCCCGCGTCGGACGGCTGCGAGTCATAGCGGCAGCGCTGACTGTTGATCGCCTCACTCGACGTGAACCCGAGGTCGACTAGCGACTGCGAGTAGTTCTGGCCGTCAGCCTCGGTCAGCGTCGCCGGAACGTGGGGGCTCCCGCTCTCGGTGGTGTCGGCGACGCCGATCTGCGAGCGTTCGAGTTGACGGTTCGTGAGCACCGTCTCGTTGCGGTACTCGGTGCCGTTGTCGCTCTGAACGGGGTAGTGGGCGACGATGCTGACCTCGCCCTGGTCGCCGATGAGATTCAGTACCTCCGTCGTGTTCGCGTTGGGCACGTCGACGACGACGTAGTGCTCGCCGGTGGCCGAGCGCTGGTCGGTCACGGTCCCGCCGCTCAGCCCGCCGCGGTTGATCTTCGCCTCGATGGTGTCGACTGTCTGTTCGCGCGTCTCGGCGGTGACACCCTGTCGGAACGTGGCCTCCTCGGTGTCGAGGCCCGCTGTCTGCAGGGCTGCACGGAACCGCTGCTCGCTGACGTTCTCTTCGAGGACTTCGACGGCGTCGCCGTTGCCCGTGTTCAGCCGGACGTTCACGTCGCCGCCGGTGACGTTCATCTCGGTCGCGACCGTCCCGCGGACGCTCGCGCGGTTGTCCTGGCCGATGTCGAGGTTCTCGGCCGTCGTCCCCACGAGCGGCGCACGAATACGCGACCCGCCGGCGAGTTCGAGGCCGTACTTGAGATTCGTCGGGTCTGTCGACGCGCCGACCGAGGAGCTGTTGTTCGCCCCCGCGGCCGGGTCGGCGGCCGGTGCGAACAGCGCCGCGGTCGACGCGAGGATGAACACGACGAGCATGATGATCCGCCAGTTCTCGCGCAGGTTCATCGGTTCACCCCCTCGAACTTGTACCAGCGAAGCAGGCTCAGGTTCATCATGTAGGTGTTCATCAGGTCGACGACCAGCCCGAAGACGAGCACGATCGCCAGATCCGGCAGCAGCGGGATCTTGAACAGCGACGAGACGATGTACATCACCGTCATCGCCGAGATGGAGGTGACGGTCATCGTCACACCGGTCTGCATCGCGCGATACGTGCTCTCGTAGAAGCTCCCCCGCCGCCGGAGGATGTGATTGTTCAAGAGGATGTCGGAGTCGACGGAGTACCCGATCAGCATCAGGAGCGCCGCGACCGACCCCAGCGAGAGCTTGATCCCGAAGAGGTTCATCAGCGCGAGCGGGATGATGATGTCGGAGAACGCCGAGAGGACGACCGCGATGGAGGGCACGAACGAACGGAACAGGACGAAGATGAGGATGCTCATCCCGACGAAGGCGACGGCGATGCCCCTGAGCGCGAGGCCCTGGGCGTCGGCCCCGAAGCTCGCCGACCGCGTCTGTATCGAGACGACCTCGTAGCCGGCCGACTCCGCCTGCGAGCGGATCGCGTCCGTGTCGGTCGACTGCGTGGCGACGACGTACTCGTTCGACCCCGCGACCGGCTGGACGCTGTCCTGGAAGTCCAGCGACTGTCGGACCTCCGTCTGCGACGCGTCGGTCGCTATCTGAATCTCGGTCCCCCCGGTGAACTCGATACCCGGTGTGACCGGCGCCCCGGTCATCAGGTACCACCCGGCGAGGACCAGCAACGCCAGTGCCAGCAGCGCGAGCGGAACGGCCGCGAGCTGGCGGTTTGAGTACCGGTCGTACTCCGGTTCCGGTACCACGAACTCGACCATGCCGGTGGGTGTGCGACGCCCGCCGATAAGCCTTCTCCATTCCGCTTCGGTGCTGCGCCACCACGAAACGGACCCGGTCACCCCGGGGAACCCCCGACCGCTCCGGTCAGACCGCCCTCGGCCCCCTGACCGCGGGATGTCTCGGGGTCGGCCGACCGTCGACACCCAAAGAGACTTTTTCGTTCGCTCGTTACCACCCACTAACCCGATGTCACGCAGCCCCTCTCTCCCAGAGCGACCCCGGCTGGAACTCGACCCCGACATGTCTCCGTCGGAGCGGCTGGGGGCCCTGAAAGAGCACTACGAACAGCTGGTGCAGGTGAACAGCGAACTCGAAGCCCAGCTGGTCGACGCCCGCGAGCGCCGCGAGGGCCTCACCGAGGAGGTCGACGAGCTCGAACGCGAGAACGAGACGCTCAAGACCTCGTCGCTGTACGTTGCCACCGCCGAGGAGATCACCGACGACGGCGTCGTCGTCAAGCAGCACGGCAACAACCAGGAGGTCCTCACCGAGTTGCCCACCCAGCTCCGCGAGGCGCTCGAGGCCGGCGACCGCGTCGCTATCAACGATTCGTTCTCTATCCAGTCTCAGCTCGAAACCGAGACCGACGCCCGCGCGCAGGCGATGGAAGTCGACGAGTCGCCCGAGGTGACCTACGCCGACATCGGCGGCCTCAAGGAGCAGATCCAGGAGGTCCGCGAAGCCGTCGAGGAACCGCTGATCAACGCCGAGCAGTTCGACGAGGTCGGCATCGACCCGCCGAGCGGCGTCCTGCTCCACGGCCCGCCCGGCACCGGCAAGACCATGCTCGCCCGCGCCGTGGCCAACGAGACCGACGCGACGTTCATCAAGATGGCCGGCTCCGAGCTCGTCCGCAAGTTCATCGGCGAGGGCTCCCGGCTCGTCCGCGACCTGTTCGAACTCGCCAGTGAGCGCGAACCGGCCATCATCTTCATCGACGAGATCGACGCCGTCGCCGCCAAACGAACGGAATCCAAGACCTCCGGCGACGCCGAGGTCCAGCGGACGATGATGCAACTGCTCTCGGAGATGGACGGCTTCGAGGACCGCGGCGAGATCCGCATCATCGCCGCCACCAACCGCTTCGACATGCTCGATCGGGCCATCCTCCGCCCCGGCCGCTTCGATCGGCTCATCGAAGTCCCCGAACCCGACGCCGAGGGCCGCCGCCGCATCCTCGAGATCCACACCCAGGACATGAGCCTCGCCGACGAGGTCGACTTCGAGCACCTCGCCGCCGAGACCGACGGCTTCTCCGGCGCCGAACTCGCCTCGCTGGCCACCGAGGCCGGCATGTTCGCCATCCGCGACGGCCGCACCGACGTCCGTACCGCGGACTTCGAGGAGGCCCTCGAAAAGATCGAAGAGGGCGACCAGACCGAGGGGCAGCCGGTCGCGTTCTACTGAGACCATCTTTTTCCCGCCCGGGTTTCTTCGCGCGCCAGCGGCGCGCTGCGGGGAACCCGGACGGCAAAAACATGGGTGAAAAAGCCGGACGACTCGCTCACTCCGTTCGCTCGCGTCCGGGGAACCGCGCCTGCGGCGCGGGTGCTCGTGCGACCTAGTGGGCTACCGTTCCACAAAAACGGCGGGACTATCACCGGACTGTAGCTCGGTCGCACCGACGAACTCCCAGTAGTCGTCGACATCAGTGCCGAGTAGCTGTTCGATCTCCGCCCGAGTGAGCAGATTCGTTCCCGATGCGACGGGCGCGAAAAACTCCCGCTTCCCTTCGGGTTCGTCCCGGAGCCACTCCCGGGTCGCCTCGTTCGGGTAGTTGAAGATCAGATATCCGCCGGGCTTCACGTGGTCGTAGAGCGCTTCGATAGCGTCCTCGATCGCTTCGACGAAGTACAGCGTCGCCATGCAGTAGACGATATCGAGCTCCCGACCCATATCGAGGTCCGGCAATGAGCGAACGTGAAAGGAGATATTGGACAGATCGCGTCGGTCGGCCACCTCGCGGTCGTCCCGGATCACGTCTCCGGAGAGGTCACAGCAGTAGAACTCCACGTCGGGATGGCGCTCGGCGAGGGCGAACTCGGTGACTGCCGGGCCGCAGCCGACCGAGGCGAACGACTCGGGGTCCGCCCCCGACCCGTCGAGGAACCGATCGACGTACTCGTCCATCTCCTCCCCGGCGAGATACGCGCACCGCTCGTATTCGCCGGTGGCGTAGAACTCGTTCCATCGATCCTCCGCCATACATGCGTTGCTGTGTCGCGTGATCGAAATATCCAGCGGCCGCCGGGGCCGTTCCTCGACAGCACCCGACGATCACTATTTAGGCAATACCTTAGCAGTTGTTTAAGGATCAAAACTAAATACGAGACGTTCGACCAGAGATATCGTACTAGGGTGACCGAACACATGAAACAGAGTGATCCCGGCGAGGGGGTACCGTCGGTCCGGACAGAGGGGCCGGGCTTTCTGACTGACCGCGACGACCTGGAGGCGATACGCGAGGAGGCCGTCGCGTTCATCAAAGACAGCGTAACGAAAGCGGAGGCACGGGGAGTCGTCGTCGGGCTGAGCGGGGGGATCGACTCGACACTGACGGCGAACCTGGCCGTGCAAGCGCTCGGGAGCGAGCGCGTCCTCGGACTCGGGCTACCCGCACACACCGACGGCAGCAACGCGCGGGAAGCGCGGACGATGGCCGAGGGGCTGGGGATCGAGTTCCGGGAGGTCGACCTGCGGCCGCTGCTGGACGTGTTCGAGGACCACGTCGCGGCGGCGGTCGCACCGTCGGGCGGCCGCCGAGAGATCGGCAACGT
Source organism: Halosimplex rarum (assembly GCF_047715405.1). Taxonomy (NCBI): domain Archaea; kingdom Methanobacteriati; phylum Methanobacteriota; class Halobacteria; order Halobacteriales; family Haloarculaceae; genus Halosimplex; species Halosimplex rarum. The sequence continues at coordinate 3,872,133 of NZ_CP180412.1, read as the reverse complement.
CACCGCGCGGCTGCGGATGTGCGCGCTGTACTACGCGGCGAACGCGCGCTCGTATCTCGTCTGCGGGACGGCCAACCGCTCGGAACTCCTGCTGGGGTACTTCACGAAGTACGGTGACGGCGGCGCCGACCTGTTCCCGCTGGGCGACCTCTACAAGACGGAAGTGCAGGCGCTCGCCCAGCACGTCGGCGTCCCGCGGCGGATCATCGCCAAGGAGCCGACCGCGGACCTGTGGGCCGGCCAGACCGACGCCGAGGACCTGGGCGCGCGATACGCCGACATCGACCCGGTCCTGCGGCGCGTCGTCGACCGGAGCGAACGCGTCGAGGACGCCGTCGACGCGCTCGACGTCGACCCCGAGACCGCCGAGACGGTCGCCGAACTGTACGTCGACTCGCTCCACAAGCGCGCCGTTCCGCCGACGCCCGGTGTCGACGGTCGCGGCGAGGACGACGGCGGCTCGCACCCGCTGCACCTCGCCGCGATGGCGAACGGGCTGTGAGTCACGACTCGCAGTCGACCTCGTTCGCGTCGACCCGCTCGGCAGAGAGCAACGGCGAGCGCGCGAGGAGTTCCCGGGAGCGGTCGACGCTACCGGGAATCGCGGTGCGGTCCATGTGCGGCGGCGTCTCCGGCGTGTAGTCCCGCTGTTCGGTGCCGGTCCCCGCGGCGAAGGCGAAGTCCTCGTACGCGAGCGCGACATCCCAGCCGATGCAGGCCCACCGTTCGGCCTTGCGCGTGGGATCGTGACGGGGGAACCGCTCCAGAACGACGGCGCGAAAGCGGACGCCGTCCGACGCCTCGTACTCGCCGACGACGCCTGTTTCGGCGCCGAGCATCCTCGCTGCCATCCTCCGCGTCTCTGCGAGTGTCCACCCGTCGCCGGGGTCCGGAAGCACAGCCGTCGCTGAGCGATCCGTCGTCGTCTGGGCAGTTGTCCCTGGGGCCGGTGTGGACACCGCCGTCGCGCCGTAGGGTGTGGATGTCGGCGTGGGAACACGCGCTGAACTACCGTCTCGTCCGTCCTCGTCGTCCGACCCGCAGCCGGCGACCGTGACCGGAAGCGCCGCGCCGAGCGCCCGGAGCAGCGAGCGTCGCGTCGAGGGCATCGCTAGCGACGGCGACCCGCTGCAGTAAATGTCTTCTCGGAGAACATTCATTCACGACTGCGTTCGACCCGAAACGAAACCCCTTAGCGCCGGAGTCGACGAGACGGTGGTATGAGCACTATCCGGGTCGCGCGGGGGTCGGCCACCGGCCCGACCGCGATGTCGTCGTTCGACGCGGCGCTGGCCGAGGCGGGCGTCCACAACTACAACCTCGTGACGCTCTCCTCGGTCATCCCCGCCGACGCCCGCCTCGAACGCGTCGGCACGGCGCCCGACCTCGGCCCCACCGGGGAAGCCCTCTACGCCGTGGTCGGCCGCGAGACGCTGATCCCCGGCGCCGACGGCGAGGCCTGCGCGGGGCTGGGATGGGTCCGCAGCGAGTCCGGTCGCGGCCTGTTCTACGAGGCCAGCGGGACCGACGCCGACGCCGTCGCTCGCGCCGTCGAGTCGGGATTGCGGCGCGGGATGGACCTGCGCGAGTGGGCCTTCAGCGAGGAACCGGAGATCGTCGTCGAGTCGATTCCGGCGGCCGACGAGGAACACGCCACCGCCGTCGTCGTGGCCGCCTACGGCGAGAGCGAACCGTTACTCGGTTGACCGGTACGTCGTCGCGGGCGACCGCGGGCGCGGCGACCGGGTTCGCGACACACAGGGGTTAAGACCCTCCGACGAGTACGAGGGGGGAAGAGCTCAATGTACGGAAACACGTCGTTCGGAGACGAGGGGTTGGATCCGGAGACGCTGACGGCCGACCAGCGCCGCCAGCTCGAACGGGACCTCTCGCTCGTCGCCCAACACACCCGAAAACTTCTCCCCGCCGAATTCGTCGTCGGTTCCGACCTGACCGCCGGCTCAGACGGCCCCGAGGCGACGGTCGCCGTCCGCCCGCCCGTCGGCCCCGTCGTCTCTGCCGGCTACACGCCCGAGGAAGCCGACGCGACGATCACCGAGGACGAACGCACCGACCTCGCCCAGGGCCTCGCGGCGAGCGCGGCGCTGCAGGTCAAACAGGCCCTCTCCGGCAGCACCAACCCGACCGCCAGATAACGACCCCGCAGTCCCCGTTTTTTCGCCGAGTCACCGACCGCTGCCGCTGGCGACGTCCGGCGGGTTGTAGAAGAGCGCGTAGCCGATCGTCCCGCTGGCCGGGACGCTCCCGACGGCCAGCGTCGTCACCCACGACCACGACAGCGCCGCGCCAGCGAGCGTCGCCGCGACGAGGATCGCCGGGATCAGCGCCAGGACCGCGTCGTGGACCGACAGCATCCCGCGCGCGTCTGACTCCTCTCGTCGGAACACGTGTCAACCGTCGATCGCGACGTAATTAAATGTTATTACGAGGGGTGGCGGTCGTCGAGTCGTGGCGGCCGAGGGGGGTCCTGGAAAGAGTTACTTCCCCCAGAAGGGGTCGCGGTTGCGCCGTTTCTCCAGGTACATGTTCAGCGTCTCGACCTCGTCGGCGGGGATGTCCTCGGAGAGTTCCTGTTCGAGGATCTTCGCGTGTTTCTCGGGTATCTCGGTCCAGAGATCGTCGCCCTCTTCGATCTGGCGGCCGACCGTCGGGCCGTCGATGGAGACAGCGACGCGCTCGCCGGTGCGGGCCTCGTCGACGTCCTCGCCCTCGTCCTGGATGGACTTGAGCATCCCCACGCGCTCGGGCTCGTCACCCTCGAACTTGACGATGTTGGAGTTACGCCGCAACGACCCGCCGCGGATCTCGACCCCGACGACGGCGGGGTCGGACTGGCGGAACGTGTGGTCGTCGAGGACGTGGAAGCGCGAGGGCCGGGTGATGTTGTCGAGCACCTGGTCCTGCTGGGCGCGCTCGCGCTCCTCGACGAACTCCTCGTAGGCCTCGACCAACCGGTAGATCACGTCGTGCTCGAAGATGCGAACGCCTTCCTGCTCGGCGAGGTCGGCCGCGTCGTCCAGCACCTCGACGCCGAATCCGAGGATGGTCCGGTGTTTCTCCTCGTTGGCGGTCTCGGCGACGCGCACGTCGCGGGGCGCGATGTCGCCGACCTCGGCGCGGACGATCGGGATCTCCTCTTCTTCGAGCGTGGAGGCCAGCGCCTCCAGGCTGCCGAGGGTGTCGGCCTTGACGACGACGCCTTCCTCCTGAGTCTCGACGGCGATGTCGGCGAGTTCGGACTGCACTTCCTCGACGACCTCCTCGACGTCGCGGTCGCCGACCACGCGGATCGGCGCGCCGGCCATCGCGTCGTCCAGGTCGGGCGCGGCGATCTTGATGCCGTCCGCGGCCGCGACCGAGTCGACCTGTTCGAACTGGCCCTCGGTGCGGATCTCCTCGAGCGGGCGGGGGCGGAGCAGCGCGCGGACTTCGGTGACGATCGGGCCCTCGACGCCGCCGACGACGATCCGGTCGTCCGAACGGATGGTACCGTCGTAGATGATGGCGTCGACGGTCTTGCCGAAGCCCTGCGTGTCCTGCACTTCGAGGACCGTGCCGGCGGCGGGACCGCCCACGTCGACGGCCATCTCCTCTTTCATGTAGCGCTGGGAGAGGCCCATCATGACGGTGAGCAGGTCGGGGATGCCCTCGCCGGTCTCGGCGGAGACGGGGACGACCCCGATGTTGTTCTGGAAGTCCTGGACGCGCCAGTACATGTCCGCGGAGAAGCCGTTGTCCGAGAGGTCGCCGATGAGTTCGTAGAGGTTCTCGTTGAGGTCGCGCTCGACGCGGTCGGTCTGGGCGTCGATAGTCTGCTTGGCGGGCGCGTGGGCGTTCGGATTCCACCCGGGGACGGTGTCGATCTTGTTCGCGGCGACGATGAACGGCGTCTGCGTCCGAGAGAGGATGTCCACCGCTTCGAGCGTCTGGGGCTGGAAGCCGTCGTTGACGTCGACCACGAGGATCGCGATGTCGGCGAGCGCACCCCCCCGGGAGCGCAGCGTCGAGAACGAGTGATGGCCGGGCGTGTCGATGAACAGGAGCCCGGGCAGGTCGAAGTCGGTCGGATCGACGAGTTCGCCCGCGATCTCGGAGATGACGTCGAGCGGGACGGCCGTCGCGCCGATGTGTTGAGTGATCGCGCCGGACTCGCCCTCGGTGACCGCAGAGCCGCGGATCTCGTCGAGCAGGCTGGTCTTGCCGTGGTCGACGTGGCCGAGTACGGCGACTATCGGCGTCCGGAGGGTCGCCCCGGACGCGTCGTCGGAGTCTGTCTGTTCTGAGTCTGCCATCCTATCACCTGAGAAAGGTCGGTTGTGTTGGATCAGCCCTGCGTGCCGGATAAGTGCATTCATCTCGTCGCGCGCGCCCGACGAGCGTGGCCGCGAGGGAACGGAGATTCGGTCGTCTCGGGACCGCTTCAGAGGCGGTCCGGCTACTCGGTGACGGTGAACGATCCGGTCATGCCGACACCCTGGTGCGGACCGCAGTAGTACTCGTACTCGCCGGCGACCTCGAAGGTGTGCGAGAGCGTGTGGCCCTCGTCGTAGAGGTCCCCGTCGTCGCCGGCCGTCCCCGAGAAGTCCGACCCGCTCGGCGTCGACTCCGGTCGGACGTTGTGGCTGTTGCTGTGCCACACCCAGGTCACGGTCTCTCCGACGTCGATCTCGAAGGAGTCGGGGTCGAACGCGAGCGCGCCGTCGGCGACGGCGACGACCTGCGCGGCCTGCCGGGGCGTCGCCGTCGGCGTGGCCGATGCGGTCGCCGTGGCCGTCGCGGTCGGCGTTCCGGCAGTAGTGGTCGTCCCCGCGGTCGTCGACTCCTCGGTCGGCATCGGTTCCGGCGCGGAGGTCTCGGCGGGCGAGTCGGTGGCCACCGGGCCGTCGGTCGGCGTGGCCGTCGCGGTCGGCGTCGACCCGCCGTCAGCGCCGTCGGGGGGTTCGTCGGTCTCGGTCCCGTCGCCCTCCCCGCAGCCCGCGAGCGCCGTCGCGAGCGCTGCGGCACCGGTCCGGAGGAGCTGTCGTCGGTTCATGGAGCGGTTTCGGACGGACCGCGGATAAACCCACGGCGGTCGCACTCTCGGGGACGCTCCGACGCCTCCGGCCGCCGGGCGCTACTCGACGACCGTGAACGAGCCGGCCATGTCGATGCTGCGGTGCGGATAACAGTAGTACTCGTACTCGCCGGCGACGTCGAAGGTGTGCGAGAACGTGTAGCCCTCGCCGTAGAGGTCTTCGTCCTCGCCGGGAGTTCCGGTGAAGTCGGAGCCGCGGGGCCGCGCCGTCGCGCGGACGTTGTGGCCGCTGTTGTGCCACACCCAGGCCACAGTCTCGCCCGCGTCGATCTCGAACACCTGCGGGTCGAAAGTGCGTTCCCCCTCGGCGACGGCGATAACCTGCGCGGCCTCCGGGGGCACCGTCGCGGTCGGCGTCGGCGTCGGTTCCGGCGTCGCAGTCGGCGTCGGCGTCGGTTCCGGCGTCGCCGACTCCGTCGGCCCCGGCGTCGCGGTGTCCCGCGGCGTCTGCGTCGGCGACGAGTGGCCCTCCTCCGGCGGCGTCTCCGAACCCGTCCTCAACCCGCAGCCGGCGACGGCTGTCGCGAGCGTCGCGGCACCCACCTGCAGGAAGCGTCGGCGATCCATGACAGACCCGTTACGAGAGCACGACTATAGTCCCGGTGATCCCGCGGGGGAGCGGCCCGCACAGTGGCCGAGCGGGTCGTAGGGGGTGCCAGACGGTCGCATCGCGGACTGCGGCCGGGACCGACGTGGCGCCGTCACGCGGGTGTCAGACAGCCCCGTGGCGTTTATAGGGCAGGACTCGGTAGTCGGGTACATGGCCGAGATACTCGCCGAGAACCTCTCCGGCAAGGCCGTCACCGGGACCGACGGCGCCGAGATGGGCATGCTGTACAACATCACGATGGACCTCGAGACGGGGCGGCTCCGGGACCTGATCATCGACCCCAACGAGCACCTCGACAACACGCAGTTCGAGGTCGACGAGCAGGGTCACCTCCTCGTCCCCGTCGACCGCGTCCAGGCAGTCAAAGACCACATGATCGTCCAGCGCTAAATGTACGTCCTCGACGCGTCCGCTTTTATCAACGAGTATCACACCGACGAGCAGCAAGCGACGGTGCCCATGGTCCGGGAGGAGCTCGAAGACGAGAGCGCCTACCGCTACGACGCCATGGAGGGGTCGGGCATGCACATCCACATTCCCGAGGAGGAGACCGTCGAGCGCATCCAGCGCGCCGCCGGAGAGACCGGCGACCTCGAGACGCTCTCGGAGACGGACATCCGGCTGATCGCCGCCGCGTTCGAACTCGACGGCCACCTCGTCACCGACGACTACGCGATGCAGAACGTCGCCGAGAAGCTCGAAGTCGCCGTCGAGCTCATCGCCCGCGAGGGCATCAGCGAACAGCGCGACTGGCAGTTCCAGTGCGCCGGCTGCGGCCGCGAGTTCGACGAGAACCACGACCGCTGCCCGATCTGCGGGAGCGAGCTCTCGCGCAAGAACCCCTCCAGCGCCTGATTTACGGGGTGAGAGCCGGGTCTCTCGCGACCGATTCCACGCGAGCGCCGAGACCGACTGGTCCGCGCCATCGCCGCGCCGGTCCGGCGAATCGTCTGTCGGACCGCCGGACGCGAACCGCGGTGTCGCTCCGCCAGTTCGGACCGGAACCCCCTCTCGGTCCGGTGTCGTCCCCACTCCCACCCGCTACGGTGCGTGCTCTTCTAAGTGTTCGAGCCCGGTCTCGACGAGCTGCCGGAGCACTTCCTCTTCCGTGAGGTCGTACTGCCGGGCGATCGCCTTGATTTCCCGGGCGCGGTCGTCGTCGCAGACGACCGTGTAGCGGGTCGGCATGTCTCCGAGTTTCCCGGCACCAGGCTTAATAACCCGTCAGACAGCCGTCCGACAGGTTTCTGGGTCGACGCCAGGGGAGACGTGAGAGCCCGACGGCGCGCGAGGAGTCGAACTCACAGCGCCGCCGTCGCCTCGACGTACTGGCTGAGGAAGCTGAACGAGTTCCAGCAGGCGTGGACGACGATGGGGACGGCGAGGTTCTCCGTCAGTTCGTACAGGGCCCCGAGGACGAGCCCGAGGACGGTGATGAGAACGATCGACGGGAGCTTCGTGTCGCCCGGACCCAGCAGGGCGAAGTAGTGCGGCGCCCCGAACAGCAGGCTCGCCAGCAGGACGGCGGGGACCGAGCCGTACGCGCGTCGGAACAACCCCTGGATGAGTCCCCGGTACAGCAGCTCCTCCGCGGGCGCGACGAACAGGAACGTGACGGGGATCAGGTAGAAGGCCAGCACCGGGTGCTGCTCGACCTGTCTCGTCACCTGGTTGACCGCTGTGTCGACGCCGACGTACTGGAAGACCGCCGAGAGGACGGCCGCGACGACGAACAGCCCGACGAACCCGCCGGCGATCCAGAGGAGGTTCCGCAGGGAGGGAACCCCGATCGAGAACAGGTCGCCCCCGCGGTGAAATCTGACGTAGAAGCCGATGACGGCGAAGAAGCCGACGAACTGCGTGGCCGTCAGCGCGGTGTACAGCAGGGGCGGCAGGGAAGCCATCGTCTCGACTTCGAACCCGGCCGCGCGGAGGGCGGAGGCGGCGCTGAGAAAGACGAGCGTTCCGAACACGAACGCGGCGACGACGAGCGCCACCGAGTGCACCAGGCTCTCGACGCGCGTCTCCAGGTCGGCGACGCGGTAGTACTCCGAAGCCATCTGATTGGCATCGGGTTCGTCCCCTACCCGTTTGACTGCACCGGTCCGGGCGTCCGACGGCGCCAGCGGGAGCGAACGCCGGCGACCGTCACCTCCTACTCGACGACCAGTTCGGTCTTCTCACGGACGGCGTCGGCCTCCGTGAACTCCCCACCGCCGAGCAGGCCACGCGCGGCCTTCTTGCCCCATTCGACCGCGGGCTGGGTGAACGTCTCGACGCCGTAGAGTTCGCCCGCGAGGATGCACGCCGCTTCCATGTCGAACAGCAGCCGCCCGACGCTCTCGGCGTCCATCGCCTCTATCTCGACCCGGACCGAGGGGCGCTCGGCGGCCGCGAGGCTCGCCTCGGTCGCCTCGAACTCCGCGTCCAGCAGCGTCCCGAGATCCTGCCCGCCGAGGTATTCCAGGTCCTCGACGTCGGTCTCGGGGATCGGACAGTCCGGCCGTCCTCGGGGACGGACGACTGTGACGAGTTTGTCCCGCGGGCCGGCGCGGTAGAGCTGGAGCTGGGAGTGCTGGTCGGTCGCGCCGAGCGCGCGGGCGGGCGTCTGACCGCCGCCGTTCTTGCCGAGGCTCTCGGCCCACAGCTGGGCGAACCACTCGGCGAACGACTCCAGTCCCTCGGCGTAGGGCATCATCGCGTTGACGCTCGCGCCGCGCTGGTCGAGCGCGTAGGCGACGGCGCCGTACGCGTAGGCCGGGCAGTCGTACAGCGACCCCGCGAGCGCGTCGGCGCCCGCACGACCGCCGTCGAGCAGCGCGTCCAGGTCGACGCCCATGATCGCGGCGGGGACGAGCCCGACCGTCGAGAGCGCGGAGAACCGACCGGGGACGCCCTCGGGGACGTCGAGCGCCGGGAGGTCCTCGGTCTCGGCGAGGTCGCGGAGCGGGCCGGACTCCCCGGTGGTGACGACGGTCTGTTCCGCCCAGTCGACGCCCGCCGATTCCATCGCCTCGCGGACGACGAGGAAGTTCGCCAGCGTCTCCGCGGTCGTCCCAGAGCGGGAGACGACGTGGACGACCGTCTCGTCCAGCGGCAGGTCGTCCAGGAGTCTGTTCACGTGCGCCGGGTCCACGTTGTCCAGCGCGTGGTGGTCGATCGGGGAATCGCCGGCCAGCGCTTCGGTGATGGTGACAGCTCCGAGGGCGCTCCCGCCGATACCGACCGTGAGGATCGCCTCGGGGTCGAAGTCGGCGACGGCGTCTTCGATCTCGGTCGCATCGACGCGCTCGGGGAGGTTCAGCGACGCGTAGCCGAAGTCGTCGTCGGCCATCCCGCTCGCGATCCGGTCGTGGGCGTCGGCGACGCGCTCGTCGAGGGCGTCGAGGGCGTCCCGGTCGATACCGGGGTCGGCCTCGCTCGCAAGCGCGTTCCCGATGTCTACTCGCATGAGCGAGTGGTCGAACGGGTGGGGGATATGCCTGTCTACACGGACGGACGAACAGAGTTTCCGAAGTCTTCGTCACGACTCCCGAGCTTCGGATATTACCTACCGGGCCACGGAACGGGACTAGCAGTTTCGACGAGGCAGGCGGCTTACTCACCGATGTAAGCGGTGAGAACGCGAGTATGGCGGGGATACTTATTTCCCATCTAGGAGATACGTGAGATATGAATAGACGGAAGTTTCTCGTGGCGACCGGCGCGCTCGCGGCGACGTCAACGGCCGGTTGCTCCGACACGCCGAATTCTTCCGGTAACGGGAACAGCAGTGCCACAGGCGGAGATGGCGGCGGAAGTGACAGCGATGCTAGTGGTGGCGGAAGTGATCCGTCCACTACGACAGCCGGCGGAACGTCGACGCCTGATGACGAATCGACGTCGGCCGACACGGGGACTGGCTCTCCGACGGATAGTGAGAGGGCGGGAAATCAGACAACGACAGTTCCCATCGGAGAGGTCGTTCAGGGCGACCAGATGAGCATGGTCGTCCGAGGGATGAGCGAGCAGGCAGAGATCGGCGACTTTCAGGAGGCCGGGTCAGGCAACACGTTCGCGATCGTCAACTTGGCGGTGAAGAACACCACGGATTCGAAATTCATCGGGTTCAGCGGTTTTCTACGGACACAGATCAAAGATTCCGAAGACTACACCTACGACCGGACCGTCGCTGCGACGGGCGAAACGTTCGAGGGCGGCCAACTCGCCCCAGGCGAAGTATCTCGTGGCGATCTCGTTTACGAGATTCCAGATGATGCGAGCGGGCTGGCACTTCAGTTCGACTTTCAGACCTTCTCCTTCCTCGATTTCGAGCGCGTGAACGTGAATCTGGGCAAGACCGCGTCATCTATCGCCGACCTCACTCAGTCGTTGCGGGTCGACACGCACAGCGTCGATGACGAGGTTTCGTACGAAGACGTCTCGGTGGCGGTGAACGGCGTTGAGTATCAGCAGTCGATCGGGAGTTTCGCCGAGGCGGACGACGGCAACGAGTTCGCTATCGTCGACATCTCGACGACGAACAACACCGGCGAGGAGTTATCGATCTCGACGCTGCTTCAGATGAAGATGAAGGACGGGACCGGAACTCCGTATGAACTCAGTCTGGCGGCCCTATCGGCTCTCGACCAGTCGTACGACGAGAGCCAGCCGCTCGCATCAGGGGAATCGAGACGGGGCAAGGTTCCGTACGAGGGTCCGAAGGGCGCGAGCCCGCTGTACTGGATCTTCGAGTTCACCCTCTGGGTCGACGGGGACAAGACGTTCTGGGAAATCCGGTGAATCGGGCCCGGTATTCCGTCTTCGGCTGTCCCGGCACTCGTTCGGGTTTGAACACCGGAGCCGTGCGAGAGAACGGGTGGTTTATTCCCGCCCCGACCGAATCACCCGGCAGATGAGCGACGGGCCCGAAGACGATGACGCCTACAGCGGGATCCTGACCGCCTTTCCCTACGCCTTCAGGGCGAGTAACTCGCGCGTGTTCCGCTCGTACGCGGCAGTCAGCGGCCTGTGTACGGCCGGCATCGTCCTGCTGTTCGCGTTCGCGATCGTGGTGCTCCTCGGCGCGTCGGCCGGCGCGCCCGGTGGGTCGTTCACCTTCTCGCGGGCCTTCTTCCTCTTCCTGATGCTGCTGGTCGTCGCCCCGCTGGTCGCGCCGGTGTTGCTCGTCGCCCGCCGCCACCGGCGAACGGGATCCGACGCGCGGTACGACCGGGCGCTCGCGCTCTCGGGGTACGGCTTCCTCGCCGCGCTGTACGTGATGCTCGTGATCAGCGTGCCCGCGCAGCAACAGAGCCCGCCGACCGGGGCGCTCGGGCCCGTCGTCGCGCTGCTGTACGACCTGCCGGCGGTGGCGGCCGTCGTCCCGCCGCTGGTCGTCGTCGGTGTCATGGTCACCGTCCACCGGCGGTTCCGAACCGACTCGCCCATCGGCGCAGCGGCGAGCGGGTGACGGCCGGAGCGTCGGCGGGCGAAGACGTCACGCCGCGACGCGGATCGTCGCGTCCCGCACGGTCGCGCCATCGGCGGGGTCGAAGACGGCTCGGACCGGAATCCCCTCGTCGGGAGCGAGCGTCGCGTTGTCCAGGTCCGCGAACGCGGTCTGGCGGCGGTCGAGTTCGTAGATCGCTCCGACGGTCTGCGTCTCGCCGCCGGTGAGTGTGAAACGAACGGTGATCTCGGGGAGAGAGATGTTGCCCGTCGCGTCGTCGGTCGACCGGAGCGTCCCGGACACGACGACCTGGGACTTGTACTCGGTCGTGCTCCCGGACGTCCAGACGTGCGTCTCCTCGACGGCGTAGGCGTCGGGGCTGTCGACCGCGACGCCGTCGGGGGGGGTGACCGCGCTGCCACAGCCCGCGAGGAGCGCGGCGACGAGGACGGCGACGGCGGCGGACCGCGCGTGTCCGTGCATCGTTCGATTGCCGGCGGTACGGCGCGTCCTCGCAAAGCGGTTGTGATCGGGCGCTCGGTCGGACCCACCCGAAACGGTGGGGCATCGGCCACACTCGCCCGGGACCGCGGCATCCAAATGGGTCGACTCACTACGCACGCCCATGAAAGACGGGACGTTCGTCGTGACGGAGGCCGACGCGGAGTCGGCGGTGTTGCGCGACGTGAGCGACGGGCAGATCCACACGCTGGGCTCGAATCCCGACCTCTCGGTCGGTGACGCTATCGAGGCGACGCTCGCCGCCGAACCGCCGATGGAAGTCGTCTGGGCCGTCGAGGACATCGCCCGAAGGTTCACTGTCTCCGTCGAGGAGAGCGCGGAACCGCCCACGCAGCAGGCTATCGACCTGGCCGCCGACCAGCCCGTCGGCGAGGTGACGACCCGCGAGCGCGCCGGAACGGGCGAGGTCCACGTGCTGACCGTCCCCGAGGAGAACACCGAGAGCGCCGTCGCGGACGTGCGCGACGACGAGGCGACCGTCGAGCGGGCCGCCCGCATCGGCGTCGAACGCGTCGAGATCCGGTCGGAGCCGGGCGTCGTCAGCGTGCGCTACCTCCCCTGAGGGCCCCGGCTACTCCGTCGGCCCACCGGCGCTCTGGACGCGCCAGCCGCCTTCGACCTCGCAGGTGTCGCGGACCGTGTACTCGATCTCGGTCGACTCGTCGACCCGATCGCCGCCCTCGACGGCTTCGATCGCCAGGGGCACGTCCAGCGTGTCGCCGCAACAGCCGACGCCGGTGAACTCCTCGGTGACCTGCCCGACCTCGACCGCGCCGAGGGTCTTCTGCAGGTACGCGCGATACGGCCGACCCTCGACGATGTCCCGACCCCACGTGCTCAGGTCTGCGGGGTAGGAGATCACGACGGCCGTCGCCGCGTCGGCTGTCGGGTGCTGGTTCTGTGCGTTCATCGGTTCGAGTTGGGGCGTGACGCGGAAAGGGATTCTGCCGAGAGTCGTTCGAGTGGAAACGAAGGCGTCTCAGATCGGAGTGTGCCGTCTCGGATTGGGGCGGCAGCGTCTCAGATCAGGTCCTCGAACTCGTCGAGGAACTCGTCGTACGTGTCGATGGCGGACTGGATCGGATCGGACGTCGTCATGTCGACGCCGGCGGTCTCCAGGAGTTCGAGCGGGTACTCGCGGGAGCCGCTGGCGAGGAACTCCCGGTAGCGCTCTGCGGCGGGTTCGCCCTCTTCGAGGATGCCCTGTGCGAGCGCAACGGCCGCGGAGATGCCGGTCGAGTACTGGTAGACGTAGAAGGCGCGGTAGAAGTGCGGGATGCGCATCCACTCGCGGCCGATGCGGTCGTCCACGTCCGCGTTGGCGTAGTAGTCGCTCTTGAGGTCGCGGTACACCTCGTCGAGGCGGTCGGCAGTGAGCGCCTCCCCCTCCTCTTCGAGGCGGTGGGTGCGGTGCTCGAACTCCGCGAACATCGTCTGGCGGAACAGCGTCGACCGAAAGCGTTCGAGGTACTGGTTGAGGACGTGCCGGCGCAGCGTCTCGTCCTCGACCTCGTCCAGCAGGTGGTGCGTGAGGAGCGTCTCGTTGACGGTGGAGGCGACCTCGGCGACGAAGATCTCGTAGCCGCTGTAAACGTAGGGCTGGTGTTCGCTCGTGTACTCCGAGTGGAGCGAGTGGCCCAGCTCGTGGGCGAGCGTGTACATCGAGGCCACGTCGTCCTGGTAGTTCATCAGGATGAACGGCTGGGAGTCGTAGGTTCCGCCGGAGTAGGCGCCGGACTGCTTGTTCTCGGTCTCGTAGACGTCGACCCAGCGCGAGTCCAGCCCCTCGGCGAGCCACGACTGGTACTCGTCACCCAGGGGTTCGACGGCGCCGGTCACCCACTCGCGGGCCTGGTCGTACTCGACGTCGGGGCTCTCGCCCTCGACCATCGGGACGTAGAGGTCCCACATCTTCAGTTCGTCGGCGTCGATGGACCTGCGCTTGAGGTCGGCGTGGCGCTGGAGCACGTCGAGGTTCTCGTCGACGGTGTCGACGAGCGTGTCGTACACCTCGACGGGGACGTTCGGGCCGTCGAGGGCGGCCTCGCGGGCGGTGTCGTAGTTGCGCGCCCGCGCCAGTTTCACGTCGGTCTTGACGCTGTTCTTGTAGGCCGAAGCGATGGAATTTCTGTACTCCTCCCACTCGTCGTAGAACGTCTCGTAGACGTCACGGCGGAACTCCCGGTCGGGGTTCTCCTGGAGCGTCGTGAAGTTGTTGAGGGTGATCCGCCGGGGCTCGCCATCGGGGTCGTCGACGGCGGGGAACTCGATGTCGGCGTTGGCAAGCATGTTGTAGACTTCGCCGGTCGAGCCGAGCACCTCGCCGAGGTCGGCGAGCAGATTCTCGATCTCGGCGGAGCGGGTGTGCGGTTTCATCCGCAGCACGTCGTCGAAGTAGTGCTCGTACACCTCCAGATCGGAGTTCTCGTCGACGTACGCCTCGACGATCTCGCGGTCGAGGCTCTGGATCTCGGGTTCGAGGAAGCTCGCGGCGCTCGACGCGCGGGAGGAGAGCGACTGGGCGCGCGAGGTCAGGGCCTGATAGTGGCTGGCAGCGGTGTCCTCGTCGCGGCGCATCCGGGCGTAGGCGGCGACGTTCGCCACGTCGCGCATGATCTCCTCGTAGGTCTCCAGGGTCGCCTGGAGCGTTTCGGGGTCCTCGGTCGAACGGCCCTCGAATGATCGCAGGTCGTCCAGACGCTCCTCGACGGCGTTGAAGGCCTCCTCCCACTCGTCGTCGTCGGCGAACAGGGACTCCAGTTCCCACTTGTACTCCTCGTCGATGTCGCTGCGCTCCGGGACGGAACTCATGACTTCGGGTTAGACCCGTCTCGCCGTAAGCCTTTCAATGCCGGAAGCGACGGCGACGCGACCGGTGCGGCTCGCGCCTCCGGCGGCACCGCGCCGCGCCGAGGGCGGCCCACGTTTTTGTCGCCGGCGGCGCGAGGGGTGGCATGGACGACAGTCGCAACGGCGCCACTGACGCCGCCCCGCCCGACGCCGTCGACGACGCGGCCGCCGCGGCGCTGGGTCGCGCCTGGCTCGCCGACGACTCGTGGGACCTGCTCACGCGCCTGACCGAACTCGACGACCGACTGGGCGGCCACCCCGGCGACCGCCGCGCCGCGGAACTCGTGGCCGGCGCCCTCGGAGACGCGGGGGTCCGGAACGTCCGCGAGGAGCCCTTCGACGTCAATCGCTGGACGCGCGGGCGGACGGAACTCGCCGTCTCCGTCCCCGAGCGCGACGTCGAGCGGTCGTTCGAGGCGGTCGCGCTCCCGTACTCGCCCGCTTACGAGGGCGAAGCGCCGCTCGTGGACGTGGGCTACGGGACGCCGCAGGAACTCGACGAGGCCGACGTGGCCGGCGCGGTCGCCGTGACGCGGACCGCGACGCCGCCCGATTTCGGTCGCCCCTATCACCGCGCGGAGAAGGTCGGTCACGCCGCAGCGGCCGGGGCGGAGGCGTTCGTCTTCACCAACCACGTCCCCGGCCAGCTCCCGCCGACCGGGTCCCTCCGGTTCAACCGGGAAGCCGCCATTCCGGGTCTCGGCGTGAGCAAAGAGACGGGCGACTGGCTGCGCGAGTACGCCGCGGAGGGCGCCCGGACGCACGTCCGCGTCGACGCCGAGACCGAGCCCGCGACGAGCCGGAACGTGGTCGGCGTGGTCGGTCCGAGCTCACAGGGAGAGGCCGGCGAAGTCGTCGTCCTCGCGCACTTCGACGCCCACGACGTGGGCGAGGGCGCCCTCGACAACGGCTGCGGCATCGCGACCGCGGTCGGGATGGCCCGGATCCTCGCCGCGACGGATCTCGACCGGCGCGTCCGGATCGCTGGCGTGAGCTGTGAGGAACTGGGACTGGTGGGGAGCGAAGCGCTGGCCGCCGACCTCGCGCTCGGCGACGTCCACGCCGTCGTCAACGTCGACGGCGCCGGCCGGTATCGCGAACTGAACGCCCTCGTGCACGCTTCCGATGCGATGGCCGAACTCGCCAGTGACGTCGCCGACGCGGTCGGTCACCCCGTCTCCGTGCAGGAACGCCCCCACCCCTACAGCGACCACTGGCCGTTCCTGCGGGAGGGAGTGCCGACCTTGCAACTCCACAGCAAGGCGCCCGACGCCGAGGGGACGTGGGATCGCGGGTGGACCCACACCCGCGCGGACACCCGCGACAAGGCCGACCGGCGGAACCTGCGCGAGCACGCGATGCTCGCCGCGCTCCTCGTCAGGGAGATCGCCGCGACGGACCTGCCGCGGCTCGACACCGCGGTCGTGTGCGAGCAACTGGAAGCGTACGGCGCCGACGAGGGAATGCGCGCCGCCGACATCTGGCCCGACGGGTGGGAATAGCGGTCAGTCCGTCCGCGCCTCGAAAACAAGGGTCGACGGCAGTTTCGCCAGCAACTCCGGTTTCTCCTCGCCCCAGGGGCCTTCCTCGTAGTCGGTCGGGTCGTCGGAGCCGGGTTCCCGAACGCGCTCCACCCGGAATCCGGCGTCCACGAGCGCGTTGTGGACGTCGCTGACCCGATGCCGGTACGTCACCATGTCGGCGTCGAGGTCGTCGTACGTCGTGACCTGCCGCCCGGTGTCGAAGTAGCTCTCCTCGACCCGGTGGGTCTCCGGGTCGGCGAGGTCGTAGACCGGGTGAGGCATCGCGAAGACGAACCGGCCGCCCGACCGCAGGATGCGATGGGTCTCATGGAAGCAGGCCGCCAGGTCGCCGACCCACTGGAACACGTAAGCGGTCAACTACGCCACCCTACTTCGCTCACCCTGACGGGTTCGCTCGTTGAGGGCGGGGCTTGTCCATGAACTCGGCGTCGAACCCGTCAGGGTAGGTGGTAAATCCACCATTCGGCGTCACCGTTCCAGACTTTAGGGCAAGTTGACTGTTACCCGTCCGCCGAGACGACTGTTGGCCCCGACGGACGTACCGCATACCGATGTTCTTCGCCGCGTTATAATCCGCGTTCGCTTCTGAATCGCACTTCTGACACCGGAAGTCGGTGCGAGTCGGACGATTCCCGTCTGCTGTGAACCCACACTCGGCGCACCGCTTCGAGGTGTACGCTGAGCCGACTTGCTTCACTGAGATACCTTCGGATTCGGCTTTGTACTCCACCTGTTCGTACAGCGTTCGGAACGCCCACTTGTGCCCCCACGATGCACTCGTACGCTCTCGAATATGAGTTAAATCCTCGAACACAATCACGTCGCACTCGTACCGGAGTGCTTCGTCTACAATGGCGTTCGACGCTCGGTGGAGTACGTCTCTGGCGTAGCGAAGTTCCCGGCCACTCGCCTGTTCCAGCGTTCGGTGGGCGCTTCGCGTCCCGGTCTGCTGGAGTCCAGCACGTACCTTCTCGAACTCGCGGATGTCGTGGGTCAACTGCCGCCCACTGAAGAAGTAGGCGGTGCTTGTGACGGCGAGGTTTTCGATACCGAGATCCACCCCGAGGACCGTTCCGTCCTCGGCGGTGTTCCGCTCGGTATCGGTCTTGGGTCGTCGGAAGCCGATGTGCAAGAAGTAGTCGCCACCACGGGCGGTGAGTGTACTTTCCGTGACGCTCCACTCGTCGGCGTCGAGGTACTGCCGTTGGTAGCCATCATCGGCGTCGGGCAGAGCAAGTGGACATCGGACGCGACTGTCCGTAGTGGAGAGCGACACTGTATCGTCGTCGAACAGCGTCATGGTCCGGGTATCGTAGGTCACCGTCGGTGCGGTGAACGTCGGCTTGCTCACTGGCTTGCCGCTGGACCGGCGTTCGAGACAGCCGGTAATGGCTTGGGCGGCCTGGTGTGTGGCGAGGATCGCGTGCTGACTCCCGAGGTCGGTCTGTTCGCGCACGTCGTCGTAGGCGAGGGGCTGTACGTCGCTTTTAGTGTTGCACTTGCCCCACGCTAGGTCGGTGGCGAGTTGGCAACCCCGCTTCCACTCGGCGATCGTCTCTTCGAGCAGGTCGCGTTGCTCGTCCGAGACTTCGAGACGAGTGATTGCCGTCCGATGCACGTAGTCGTCTGCCACAGATTCAATGTAACATGGTGGCTACTTATAGAGCGGTGTTTGTAACGTATACGAACACGCTCCTCCCTCCCTACTCGCTCCCTTCGCTCTGTTTCGGTCGCTCCTTGAGGAAGGAGAATCCGCGCTACCCCTTCAGTTGAACGCCACGTCGAAGCTGTCGTCGGGGAACGCACCGAGATCCGTCACGTCTCCCTGCACGAACGCCACGTCCGCGCCGTGTTCGGCAGCCAACTCGCGGGCGAACGACAGTTGTTCCTCGGAGAGGTCCAGCCCCGTCACGTTCGCGCCGCGCTGGGCCAGCGCGACCGAGCACTGGCCGCCGCCACAACCCAACTCCAGCACGTCTGTTCCCGCGACGTCGGGTAGGAGCGTCAGGTCGTCGTCGGCGGTCGTTCCCGTCCAGTTGACTCCCACGTCCAGGTCGATCTCGTCCTGAAACCACCCCGCCGTCAGCTCCCACCACTCCTTCACTTTCTCCGTCATATCCCGTCTGTTTCGGCCGGCTACGAAAGGTTTTGTCCCCGTTCGTGACGGCCTACCGTCCGACGACGAAAGGTGTCGAGACGGCCGCTCGACGGGGTTGTTCCGAAGAGTGTACGGACCGGCCCGACCGCCGGATGTTTGCCTTCGGGAGCCGTAAACCGAACGTGAAGACGACAGTGACCGAACACGACGGGCGCATGCTGGCGCGAATCGAGGGCGAGGACCGGGTGTTCGAAGTGACCTTCGACTCCGTCGAGCCGACGGACGTGACGCTCGGGTTCGTGCGCGACGGCGAGCGCGTCGGGAGCATCTACAACGACGACGGCACGGACCGGACCATGGCACGGCTGACCACGAACCGCGAGGGGGCCGACTTCATCAGCGTCGAGGTGCCGAAGTCGTTCGTCGGCGAACTGCTCGACGCCGCCGTGGAAACGGGGCGAGTGACCGACGAAACCGCAGTCGAAGGCTATCGGTTGCGAGTGCTGTGACCGCTCGCGCCGGCCGGCCATCGCGGCGGGCGACCGACCGCGGTCACTCGATGCCGTCGCGGATCGCGCCGGCCACTCGCGCATCGACGACCCGGTCGCGGTGGCGACGGCGCCAGACCTCGCGGGCGCTCTCGGCCGCGTCCTCGTCCACCGAAATCGACACGCCGGGATAGGTCACGTCCCAGAGGACGAGCGGGTACGGGGCTGCGGGCGCGACACCCTCGGGACCCTCGACCGCTCCGTCGCCGAGCACGTGGTCGACCTTCCCCGGATCGGACTCGCCGCGCCCGACCTCGACGGCGAGTCCGACCACGCGCCGGACCAGTTGCCGCGCGAACCCGCCCGCCGCGAGTTCGACCACCAGAAAATCGGCGTCGCGCTCGACCGCCACGGAGAGGTCTCGGATCGTCCCCTCGTCGTCGGGCGTGAGGTTGTGGAAGTCGTGCTCGCCCGAGAGTCGGTCGAGTGCGTCCCGGATCATGCGCTCGTCGACTGCCGCGGCATCACTGTCACGAGGTGCGTACAGGTGATAGCGGTAGGTCCGCGACTCGGCGTCGTGGGTCGCGTGGAATCCCGAATCCACGTCCGCACTGGCCCACGCGCGAACGGACGCGGGCAACTCGCTGTTGAACGCCCGCGGCGAGAGCCAGTCGGGCGCCTCGAACGCGACGGTCTGCGCCCGCGCCGAAACCCCGGCGTCCGTCCGACCGGCCGCGGCGTAGCCGTCGGGCTTGGACGCCTCGTCGTCCAGCGCGTCGAGTTCCCGGAGCGCGTCGAAGACGGCGTCCTCGACGGTCGGCACGTCGGGCTGGCGCTGGAACCCGTGGAACGGCCGGCCGTCGTAGGCGACCCGGTAGGCGCGCATCGCTGGCATCAGTCCGGCTTCGCGAGACCGCGCCTTGTCGGTTTCGGGCGGGAACCACCCCGCAGATCACTCGGTCCCAGTTCTCGTGATACGTTTCGCCGCCTCACTCCAGTTCAGTCACGTGGTCGCGCGACCGGCCTGACTCGACGTCGAGGTCCTCCGTTTCGAGCAATCGGTCGAGTTTCCGTTCGAACTCGTCGTCGGTGAGTTCGCCGCGGGCGTATCGGTCGCGGAGTTTCGCCACCGGGTCGTCCTCGTCGTCCGCTGCGATCTCCGTCGCGGTCGCCGACGCCGACGCTCCGTCATCGGAACCGACGAGTGGGAGCCGTTCGCCGAGGATAGCGATCAGCGGGAGCACGAGGAGAAAACCACTGATCGCGGCGACTTCCGGCAGGATCTCGGCGCCCAGCGTATCGCTGATGGCGACGACCGCGATAGTCAGGAAGAGGGCGATTCCGAACGCCTCCCGCTTCGCCAGTTCGAGGCGGGAGGGGGAGCGAGAGCGGGCCATACCTGAACCGACGACCGCGACACCTAAAAGTGTCACCGGGTCAGGCGAAGTCGTCGAACGTCGGCCGCTCGCTCTCGCCGGGGAACTCGTCGACGGGGACGTTCGTCTGGTCGCCGCTCTCCATGTCCTTGACCGTCACCTCGTCGTTCTCCAGGTCGCGCTCGCCGACGATGACGACGGTGTCTGCGTCGATGGAGTCGGCGTAGTTCATCTGCGCGCCGAACGACCGGTCGCTCACGTCCGTCTCGACGACGTGGCCGCGCTCGCGCAACTCGCGGGCGATGCGTGAGGCCACCGGGCGGACGTCCCCGACCTGGAGGACGTAGTAGTCGGTCGAGATGCCCTCGCCGGGCCAGGCGTCGTGGACCTGCAGGAGCAGGGGGAGCGTCGAGTTCATGACGCCGATGCCGACCCCGACCGCGGGTGTCGACTGGCCGCCGAACTCCTCGATGAGGTGGTCGTAGCGGCCGCCGCCGAAGATAGAGCGGGAGACCTCGCCCGAGGCGTCGAAGCACTCGAAGACGACGCCGGTGTAGTAGTCCAGCCCGCGTGCGGTCGTCAGGCTCACGTCGCAGTACTGCCGGACGCCGAAGTCCTCGGCCGCGGCGAGGACGTCCTCCAGGTTCTCGACCGCAGCAGCCAGATCGTCGCTGTCGGCGAAGTCCGTCAGCGCGGAGAGGTCGTCGTCGCCCGCGATCAGGAGGTCGTCGAACTCGCGGGCCTGGTCGTAGGAGAGCCCCGCATCGGAGAGCAGGCCCAGATACTCCTCGTTCTCGACCTTGGCGCGCTTGTCCACGGCGCGAATAGCGTCGGGCACGTCCACGTCGGCGTCGAACGACCGCAGGAGTTCCCCGAGGATGTCCCGGTGGGAGACGCGGAACTCGAACTCCGAGCCGTCGAGGCCGAGATTGGTGAGGGAGTCGGCCGCGAACGCGAGCACCTCGGCGTCCGCTTCGGGCTCGCTCGACCCGAAGATGTCGGCGTTGGTCTGGTAGAGCTCGCGGTAGCGGCCCTGCTGGACCTGCTCGTAGCGCCAGAACGGCCGCGTCGAGAACCACTTGATCGGCTTCGACAGGGCCTGCTGTTTGGCGACGACCATCCGCGCGACCGTCGGCGTGAGTTCGGGCGTCAGCGTGACGTGACGGCCCCCTTTGTCCTCGAAATCGTAGAGTTCGTCGACGATGTCCTCGCCGCTCTTGTCGGTCCACATCTCCGCCGGCTCCAGCGCCGGCGTCGACGTCTCGCGGAAGCCGTAGGCCCGGGCGGTGTCCTCGATCGTGTCGATGACCTCCCGGCGCGGGGCCATCTCGTCGGGGTAGAAATCAGTGAAGCCCTTGAGTCCCTCGTACATATCACGTCGTTCGGGGAGGGGTCGCTTGAAAGTGTCTTTCGGCGGCTGGACGGCGGCGTTGCGTGCGAACCGAATTCCGCTGTAGTGGCCCGTTCAGGCGTCGTCGAGCGAGAACGCGTCGAACTTTCGGACGGCGTAGACGTAGCCACCGCCGCCCGACGCGCCGACGAGGGCCACGTACACGGTCCAGGCGACGGCTATTGGGGCGACGTTCCCCCCGTGGACGGTGTACCAGACGAGGAGGACGCCGACCGCGCCGACGGCGACACTCCCGAAGAAAAAGCCCAGAACGGCGATCATCGACGGGTGGGCGCGCTCGACGCTCATGTACTCCCGGCGCTCGAACTTCGGTATCAGCGCGCCGGCGCCCAGCGCGGTCCCCGCGCCCGCCGCGGCCAAGAGCAGCGACAGCAGCGCCAGTCCGACCGCCGTCGGGGGGTCGTAGACGACCAGTGCAGCGGAGACGCCGGCCCCGAGCGCGATCGCCAGCCCCGGGATCGCACCGGCGAGCGCGCGCCCTCGAAGCAGGACGGCGGTCGACGGCGTGCTCGTCAGCAGGAGCGGCAACTGGTCGCGGTCGTCGCCGAGCGGATTCAGGCAGTAGGCCGCGCCGGCGAGCGTGACGCCGAGGATGATCGCACCGGCAGGGCCGAGCACCCGGAGCGACTGCGGGTCGGTGAACACCGACCCGGCCATCCCCAGCGCGCCGAACAGGAGCGGTCCGAGATGAGCGAGGGTCCGCGGGTCCCGCCGCGTCCGGAGCAGGTGTCGCCAGGCCACGCGCGCCGACGGCGACGCGGTGAACGGTCGCGGGACGCCGTGACTTTCCCGACTAGTCGTCTCGTTGCCGGCGCCGCGCTCGAACTCGCCGAGGAGCAATCGTCGCTCCAGCCGGACGACCACAGCGAACCCGATGGGGACCGCTGCCAGGAGCGCGAGCGCGGTGAGGACGCCGACGGGCTGCCGTGCGGAACCGAGGGGATCGAACGCGGCGCTCGCGTAGGCCTGCAGCGGCGTTCCCGGCAAGAGGGCGGGGATCGCGAACGACCCGAATCCGTCAGCCCCGTCGAGACGGGACCGAACGAACACCTGCGAACCGACGTACGCGGCGACCGTGACCACGAGGAACAGTATCGCCTTCGTCCACAGGGAGACTCCGAGGCGGCGATTCGCCACCCGGAGCAGGTCCCCGAACACGCGACCCGCGAGGGTCGCGGCGAGAAACACCGGGAGCGCCACCACCGCGAAGACGAGCGGGACGAGCGGGTTTCCGGCCCCGACGGCGACTATCGCCAGCAGGGCGAGCGCAGTCGGGACGATCGTCGCCGTGCCCTGGAGGGTCTCGGCGGCGAATCGACCGATCACGACCGCTCGCGGCGGGATCGACGCGCGAACGAGCGGGCCGACGGTCCCCAGCCGGTTCTGCGAGAGTCCGCTCGCACCGCCGAGATACAGTCCGGCACCGCCGACGGCCGCGAAGACGGCGCCCGTCTGTCCCACCGGGACGGGAGTGCCCGCCAGGGCGCCACCGTAGTCGAACGTCGACTCGAAGACGACCAGCGGGAGCCCGACGCCGAACACGACGGCCAGAAACGCGATCGCGAGGAACTGTCGGGGCTCGCTCCGGACGTGCCGGACGCGTGCCCGGAGTTCCGTTCGGACGAGCACGCCGGCGTCGCGGACGTCCGCACGCAGGTCGCTCCCCTTCGAGTCAGACGCGGTCGGCGAGTCGGTCGGGCTCGGTTCGATCGACCCGGTCATCGCTGCCAGGCCGCCTCGGGATCGCTGGTCAGCGCGAGGAACGCGTCTTCGAGGTCGGCGTCGCCGTCCTCGCTCTCGGCGCCCGAGACGAGTTCGTCCGGCGGGCCCTCGGCCACGAGTCGCCCGTCGTGGAGGACGCCCACGGCGTCGGCGATCTCCTCGACGACGGGGAGGATGTGCGTCGAGAGGAAGACGGTGGTGTCGTCCGCAGTCAGGTCCAGCACCTCCTCGCGGAGCGTCCGGGCCGCGCGCGGGTCCAACCCCGACGTGGGTTCGTCGAGAAAGACCACGTTCGGTTCGTGCTGGACCGCCTGGACGAACGCCACCTTCTGGCGCATGCCCTTCGAGTACCCCTCGATCCGGCGGTCGAGGTCCGCTTTCAGGTCGAGGGCGTCACACAGGTCGAGGGCGCGGTCGGCGACCGCATCCCACGGCACGGCCCGCAGGTCAGCGGCGAACTGCAACTGTTCGCGACCGGTGAGCTCGTCGTACAGCGGCGGCTCCTCCGGAAGCAAGCCGATACGGTCGACGAGTCGCCGTCGGTCGGCACTGGGGACGCCGGCGACCGTCGCCTCGCCGCTGGTCGGCTCGACCAGACCGGTCAGGACGCGCATCGTCGTCGTCTTCCCCGCACCGTTGGGGCCGAGAAACCCGTAGACTACGCCGCGATCGATCTGCAGGTCGAGCGAGTCGACGGCGACCGTCGATCCGTATCGCTTCGTCAGTGCGCTCGTGGAAAGCGCGGTGGAGGGCTCGTTCATCGACTAAGACTGTCGGCTAATCCCGTTGAAAATGTTGGGATGCCTGGGGATTCTCCCGATCGGAAATAGATCAGCCGATCAGTGTGATCGCGTGTCGAGTAGGTGTCTCTGGTGGGTAGTTCCGAAAGGGAGGGGAGCGACCGCACTCGACAGTGGGTGATGAAGAACCACTTCGCTCGCGGGCTTGCGTCGCCGTGGCGCCACGACCACGCCGAGGGCTTTCACCGCTTGCTGTCACCTGCGGTCGCTCCCGAGTTACCCCCATTCACACTCGGTCACCAGAGACAACCAGTGAGCGTTTATAGCCCTGGCAGTCGACGTCCGAAGTATCCGTGATGAACGACCAGTCAGCGCGCGCTCGTGGGACACTCGACGAGGCGTTCGGGGAGTCGGACGATCCGGTCTCTGTCGTCTCGGCGCCCGGTCGAGTCAACCTGATCGGCGGCCACACCGACTACAACGAGGGGTTCGTCCTCCCCGCAGGGATCGATCGCCGGACCGTCGTCGCGGCCCGCCCGCGGGACGATAGAACGATCGGCGTCACTTCGACAAATTTCGACCAGACCGTCTCCTTCGACCTCGCAGCTATCAGCCCTGAAGACGACGCTCCGTGGAGCAATTACGTGGGTGGCGTCGCCGAACGGCTCCTCGACCGGGGCCACGACGTCGGCGGGGCGGAACTGGCCGTCGTCGGCGACGTGCCGATGGGCGCCGGACTGTCCTCGTCGGCGGCCTTCGAGGTCGCCGTCGCCGCGGCGCTGGCCGCGGTCCACGACCTCTCGGTCGACGACGACGAACTCGTGACCGTCTGCTGGGAGGCCGAGACCGAGTTCGTCGGACTGAGTTGCGGCATCATGGACCAGTACGCCGCGGTCCACGCCGAACGGGAGAGCGCCCTGTTCCTCGACTGCCGTGACGAGTCCCACGATGTCGTCCCGCTGCCGTCCGACGAGGTGACCGTCGTCGCGACGAACACGAACGTTCAGCGCGAACTCGTCGACTCCGCGTACAACGACCGCGTGGCGACGTGCCAGCGAGGGGTCGAGTTCTTCGACGACGCGCTCGACGAACCAGTCGAGTCGCTCAGGGACGTCTCGGTCGAGGCGTTCGAGACCCACGAGTCGGAACTGCCGAAGACCGTACGCAAGCGGGTCCGCCACGTCGTCACCGAGAACGAACGGGTCCGCGACGCGGCGGCCGCCCTACGCGAGGGCCGACTCGACCGCGTCGGGACGCTCCTCGACGAGTCCCACGCGAGCCTCCGGGACGACTACGAGGTAAGCGTCGACGAACTCGACGCCGTCGCGTCGATCGCCGGCGACCTCGACGGGGTCTTCGGATCGCGGATGACCGGCGCCGGGTTCGGCGGGTGCGTGGTCACGCTCGTCCGCCCGGACGCCGCCGAGGCGGTGACGAGCGCTATCGACGAGCGATACCGCGAGCGGACCGGTATCGAGCCCGACGTCTACGTGTGCAATCCGGACGGCGGCGTCCGGCGACACGACGAGTAGCGCACGCGCAGCGACGGCCGGTCGCGGAGTCGGGAGGGTTATTTCGCTGGCCCGACAGCGGTGGCATACGATGCGCCGGCGAGACGTCGAAAACGAGAACGGCAATCGATTGATCTACTACGAGTTCGACGACGAGGCCAGCGGAGACGGGGCCGAGGCCACCGAGCTCGACCGCGGCGAGTCCGAGCACGGCGACTCCGGGAGCGACGGAGACGATGTCTGAACTGCGATGGGACCCGGTCGGGCGCGAGTGGGTCATCACGGCCACCCACCGCCAGGACCGGACGTTCAAGCCACCGAAAGACTACTGCCCGTTCTGCCCGCCGCGCGACGACGGCGTCCCGACCGCGGTCACCGAGTCGGACTTCGATATCGCCGTCGTCGAGAACGGCTTCCCCTCGCTCCAGGAGAACCCGCCGGAACCGGCGGTCGACGGCGACGACCTCCGCCCCGTCGAGCCCGCGAACGGGGTCTGCGAGGTAGTCCTCTACACGTCGGACCACGAGGCCGTCAGTTCGGAGCTCCCGGCTTCCAAGTTCCAGAAGCTCGTTCGCGTCTGGCGAGACCGCTACCGCGACCTGGGCTCGCGCGAAGAGGTCGACTACGTATACCTCTTCGAGAACAAGGGCGAGGAGATGGGCGTCACCCTCCAGCACCCCCACGGCCAGATCTACGCCTACCCCTTCGTGCCGCCCACCATCGAGCGGGAACTCGATTCCAGCCGAGAGTACCACGAAGAAGAGGGGACGTGTCTGTTCTGCGACCTCGTCGCTTCGGAGGTCGCCGAGGACGAGCGGGTCGTCGCGGAGAACGATTCGTTCGCCGCCGTCGTCCCCTTCTCGGCGCGGTACGCCTACGAAGTGCACGTCTACGCCAAGGACCACCGACCCTCGCTCGACGACTGCTCGGACGCCGAGTGCGACGACCTGGGGTCGCTGCTCAAGCGGCTCCTGGTCGCCTACGACTCGCTGTTCGGCTTCGAGATGCCGTTCGTCATGGCGACCCACCAGCAGCCGACCGACGGGACCGGCGAGGACTACGCGCACTTCCATCTGGAGTTCTACCCGCCGTACCGGACCGCCGAGAAACTGAAGTACCTCGCGGGGAGCGAACTCGGCGCCGGCACGTACATCAACAACAAACTCCCCGAGGAAGCGGCGTCGGAACTCGGCGAACTCGTTCCCGAACGGGTCGAGTGACGGCACGGCCTCGGTCGGTCGAGTGAACGCTCGGCGACCGAGGTGTCAGGAACGTCGGCCGACGACTCGCGACTGGACGTGCTCGGGGAACACCTCAGAGACGGCGCCCTCGCCGTACTCCGCGACCATCAGCGCGCGGAGTTCCGTCTCGTAGTCACCGGTCGGAATCTCCTCGCTCGGTCCCGTCTCGACGTCGAACAGCCGCTCGGCCAGTTCGTCGATGGCGCTTCGGCCGTACCCGGCAAGTGGCCGCAGGTAGTCGATCTCGTGGCGGTCTTCGAGGCTCTGGGCGAACGGGCGGTCGATGACCGGGGCGCGGTCGTCGCGGCGGGTTCCGTCCGCGACCGCTTCGAACTCGCGCCCGCCGACCTCGGCACGGCTCGCGACGGTCTCCAGCGCGTGCTCGTGGACCAACTGGATGCCCTCGCGCGGATAGCCGTCGTCGACCATCCGCGAGACAGCCTCGCGGGCCACCGACTCGTCCAGTCGCACTGTCTCGACCGGAAATCCCACCCGCCCTCCCGCTTCGCGAGCGGTCTCGGCCGCCGACGCCTCCACGTCCAGATCCGGCTCCAACGTGCAGCTACAGAGCGTCACGTCGTAGAACGGGTCGAGGAGCGCGGCGGCGAGTGTCGAGTCCTTGCCGGCGGAGAACAGCGTCGCGACGGTCGGCATTACCGCCGCTGGATGTCGAAGCTCTGCTGGTCGGGCTGGAGCTCCTTGAGGAGCGCCTTCATCTTCTCCTCGTCGATCTTGCCCTGAATGCGGCCGCTCTGGGCCAGGGCGAGCACCTGCTGTTCGACCTGCTCGCCGAACTCCGGCTTGGACATCTTCACGGTGTTGAGGCGCTTGCGCGCGCCGTCGGTGAGGTGCTTGCGCAGCATGGCCTTCTTCTGGGCCTCGCGCTGCTCGCGCTGGGCCTCCATGGCCTCCTCGTCGACGCCCTGACCGCCCTGGCCGTCCTGTTCCTGCAACTGCTCCATCTTCTCCTGGCGGAGCTTCTCTAACTCCTCGTCGTTCGGTTCGCCACTCATAGGCGTCCCTTGTCGAGTCGCGGGGAAAACGATTTCGGAGCGACGAAAACCGCGTCCGTACGGCTCGCCGGTCGGAACCGCGACCGAAACGTGCGGAGTAAGGACCGGACCGCAGACGAACGGTCGGCTTACGCGGCCGAAAGCCGAGTCAAACGCATCGCGAGCGCACTTCCGTACCGACAGCTACCGGTCGCAGGAGACGGAGAAGCGTCGAGAAACGGGTTACGCGTAGCGTTCGAGGTCCGGGCGGTCGAGGCCTTCGAGGACCTCGCCGGCGACCTCGTCGAGCAGCGCCTGCCCGTCGGCGGTGATGCGGCGACCCTCGCCCTCGGCGACCTGGACGTAGTCGGCGTCTTCGAGCTGCTGGAGCGCGGTGCGGACGACCTTGCCACTCCCGTCGGTCGTCTGGTCCGGGCGGACCTGGTAGCGGTTCGAGCCCTGCTTGGAATCGCCGTAGGCGGTGCGGAGTGCGCCGACGCCGACGGGCCCGTTGATGGCGACCTTCCGGAGGAGGCTGGCGGCGCGCAGCTGCCAGAAGTCCTCCTGCTCGGGCGGGAGCTCGCGGCCGACGCCGGTCTTCGCGAAGTTGAACCAGTCGGGCTCTTCCACTGCGTCTTCCTCGACGAGACGGTCCGCGACCGCCTCGTTCAGGGCTTCCGCGGGCACGTCGTAGAGTGTCGTCATTGCCACGTTCTTCCGGAGCGGCTCATTTAAGGGCATCGTTCGCCGGTCGGCCACGTCAGGGCGACACAGGGGACGAGACCGCGCGGCGAGCCGCCCGTGTCAGCCCGAGACAGGCGCTCAGTCGCCGACGCCGAGCGCGAAGGCGACGCCGCCGCCGACGACGGTCGGGAAGACGTACGTCGCGCCGCGGTGGACGAGGACGGCGGCGCCCGCGACGCCGCCGGCGACGCCGGTCGTCGAGACGAGCAGGGCGATCAGGACCGCGTCGACCCCACCCAGTCCTCCGGGCAGCGGTGTCATCCCGGCGACGGCGCCCATGGGGACGACGAGCAGGACGGCCGAGAACTCGACGGGGTGGCCGAGCGCGAACAGCGAGAGCCACAGCGAGGCGCACATCGCCAGCCAGCCGAGCGCCGAGAAGCCGATGGCCTCGACCAGCGTGGACCGACTGCCGGCGACGCGGTCGATAGCGGCGAAAAACCCCTCGATACGTCGTTCGATGGCCGCCGCCGTCGGTGGGGACTTGCGCGGGATCACGCGCCCGAGGAATCGAACGACCGGCGTCAGCGCGCGCACGACGGCCGCTTCCAGTTCGTAGCGGTACTGCCAGCCGAAGTACGCGGCCGCCGGCATCCCCACCGCGAGGACGACCAGCGCGGTCGTCGCGAAGACGAGGTTGCGACCGAACTGCGCCGCGCCCGCGACGACGAACGTCAGGCCGACGATGGCGTAGGCGATGGAGGGGACGAAGTGGATGGCGTCGACCGAGGCGATGGCCGCGAGCCCGGTCTCGTACTCCCGGTCGGTCGCCCGCGAGATGAGGTAGCCGCTGACGGGCTCGCCGCCGGCCTGGCCGAAGGGGGTCACGTTGTTCGAGAAGACCGCGCCGGCGAAGACGAGCGCGCCCATCACGACGGAGATCGGGGCGTCAAGCGCACCGAGGACGGTCCGGAGGGCCATCCCCCAGCAGACCAGCCAGCAGACGGCGACGCCGAGGATCACGAGCAGGTACCGGGTGTCGATCCCGCGGAGTTGCGTCAGGATGTCACCGATCCCGACGACCCACACGAGCACCGCGAGGACGACCACCGCACCGACGAACCCGACGACCGTCGCCCACCTGTCCCCGTTCATGTCCACGACGAAGGGCCTGCACGGTTTGAACCCACCGGAGTGGGGCCGAACGGGCGATCCGGGGCCGACCGCACGTGCCACCACCCCGAACCACATTCGTGCGCTCCGAATCACAGGGGGTTTTGACGGGGCAGGCGAACGCGAGGTATGGAC
This sequence comes from Halosimplex rarum, assembly GCF_047715405.1. Lineage (NCBI taxonomy): Archaea > Methanobacteriati > Methanobacteriota > Halobacteria > Halobacteriales > Haloarculaceae > Halosimplex > Halosimplex rarum. The sequence continues at coordinate 3,842,510 of NZ_CP180412.1, read as the reverse complement.
GAACGGACCGCGCTGGGACTGCTCGCCGACCGCTTGCCGTCGGCGGGCGACGACGCCGCCGTCGTCGACGGGCAGGTCGTCACCACCGACATGCTCCACGACCGGACGGATTTCCCCGACGGGACGACCCGCTACACCGCCGGCTGGCGCGCGGTCGGCGCCTCCCTCTCCGACGTGGCCGCGATGGGCGCCGCGGCCACCGCCGCTGTCGCCGTCTACGCCGCGCCGTCCTTCGACGAGGCCGAACTCGTCGATTTTGTCGACGGCGCCGCCGACGTCTGCGAGTCCGTCGACGCCGAGTACGTCGGCGGCGACCTCGACGACCACGTCGAGTTCACGGTCGCGACCACGGCCCTCGGTCGGACCGACGACCCCGTCCTGCGCTCGGGCGCCCAGCCCGGCGACGCCGTCTGCGTGACCGGCACGCTGGGACGGAGCGCGGCCGCCCTCCGCCTGTTCGAGCGCGGCGAGACCGAACGCGCGAACGACCTCTTTCGCTTCTCTCCCCGAATCGCCGCCGGTCGCGCGCTCGTCGGCCGCGCGACGGCGATGATGGACTCCAGCGACGGGCTCGCCCGCTCGCTCCACCAGCTCGCCGAGGCCAGCGACTGCGGGATGGCCGTCGAATCGCCGCTCCCGATCGACGAGGCCGTCGACGCGGTCGCCCAAAGCGGCGACGAGCGGCTGGAACTGGGCGCGTTCTTCGGCGAGGACTTCGAACTAGTCTGTACCGTCCCCGAGGACGAACTCGCGGCCGTCCGCGAGGACGCACCCGTCGACCTGACGCGGATCGGCACCGTCGTCGAGCGCGAGGCGCGGAGCGCCTCGGACCGGAGCGGGGAAGCCGCGGAGAATCGCGTCACGCTGGACGGCGAGGCGCTCCCGGACCGCGGATACACGCATTGATCCATCTCTTTCGAACTCCGCCATAGCGCAGTGGCGTCTGTCCACCTCGCTTTGCAGCCGGACCCAACCCAGACAATCGAAGCGAGCGATCGAGACCGCTACAACATTATTACCCAGGGGGATCTAACGGTCACGTATGGAGCCATCGGGCGAGCGGACCGTTGAGGGTGTGGATACGGAGTCGCTACGCGACTATCTCGCTCAGACCGATGTCGTCTTCGCGATCCTGTTCGGCTCACGCGCGCGCGGGACCGCGAGGGAGTCGTCCGATTTCGATCTCGCGCTTCGGTTCCCTGCGGCCCTGGATGACCACGAGCGGTTCCGGCGACGGAACCGGATCGACGCCGCAGTTCAGGAGTACGCAGCAGACTTCGTCGACGTGAGCGACATCGAATCGCTCCCGACTCCGGTCGCGTACGCCGCGCTTCGAGACGGGGTACTCCTCGCAGGAGACCGGCAGGCCGCGGAGTCCTATTACGAACAGATCAAGGCGGAATACGAGGAAACCGCCGGTGAGCGCGAGCGGGAGCGACGGTCGTTCATCGATCGTCTCGCGCGAGGCGACGTGTAAATGGTCGACGAAGCGATCGTTGCGGACAAACTCCGCCACATCAACGAATACACCCGCGATCTGGAGGAGATGCGGGGGCTATCGAAAGCGGAATACGTGGAGGACGTCGTGATACAGCGAGCGGTCGAGCGGACGTTGATGAACCTGATTCAGGCGTGTATCGACCTCGCACAACACGTCCGAGCGGCGGAAGATCTCGAACCGAGCGGGACGGCGAAACAGGAAATCGAGGCGATCGGAACCGCGGATATCATTTCGACCGAAACACAAGAGAGACTGGAAGAGGCAGTCGGGTTTCGGAACGTCCTCGCTCATCGCTACGGCGACGTGGATCACGACGTCGTCTACGACGTGTTGCACACCGATCTCCACTGGTTCGAACGGTTCCAGCGAGAGGTCGCACAGTGGTTCCAGCAGCACCATCAGTGAATCGGCCGATTTTCCAATCCGACCGGCTCGGAAAGTGCCAGTTTCACCCCGTCAGAACCCTTCACGCCGCCAGAATCTCGAACGGAACCGGCGTGAAACAGAGGAGGCCGAGCACGAGCGTCAGGACGCCGACGGCCTGGCGACGGCGGCCGATCGGCTCGTCGCGGATCGGCGTCGCCGGGCCGGCGTAGGCCAGGCCGCCGGCTATCAGTCCCCAGAACGCCCAGAGGACGACCGCGTTCGTCGCTTCCTGGGAGAAGTAGAGGTAGCCGGCGAGGCCGAAGAGTGCGGCAGGGACCGCCGCGGCGACCGTCTCCTGGCGGGGGCCGAGGATCGCGCGGACGATGTGGCCCCCGTCGAACTGCCCCACGGGGAGCAGGTTCAGGAAGGTGACGAACATGCCGACCCAGCCGCCAAAGATGACGGGGTTGGCCGCCAGCGTCGGGTCCGCGTACGACAACTGCTGGCCGGTCAGCTCGGCGAGGATGACCAGCAAGAGCGGGTCGTTGAACCGCAGCGAGGTCGACGACCCCTCGATCACGCGCTCGGGGACGGTGATCGGGTCGAGGTAGAGACCGATCACCGTGACCACGACCGTCGCGACCAGCCCCGCCAGCGGACCCGAGACGCCGATGTCGAACAGCGCCTTGCGGTTCGGGATCCGCCCGCGCATCCGGATGACCGCGCCCATCGTCCCGATGAGCGACGGGAACGGGATGAAGTAGGGCAGACTCGCGTCGACGTCGTGGTAGCGGATCATGACGTAGTGGCCGAACTCGTGGACCGCGAGGACGCCGAGGATCGCCGCCGTGAACGGCCACGCCTCCAGCAGGGAGAGCGGGCTTTCGATCTCGACGTAGTACCACTGCGTGCCGACGAGGAGCGTCGAGAGCACCGTCAGCACGAAGAAGACGATGTTCGTCCAGGGGACTCCGTCGATGTGAGGCGATCGGGGCTCCGCGACGAGGACGTACTGCGGCCGCGACGGCCCGAAGCGGTCCTCGACGAGCGTCGTCTCGTCGAAGGGCGCCTCCGACTGGGCGCGCGTCGTCAGCGACACGTCGTAGCCCTCCTCGCGGAACAGCTCCCAGAGCTCGCGCTCCAGCGCCTTCGCGGACGCCAGCGGCGTGCCCAGGTAGTATATCGTGTCGTCGTCACCGACGCGGACGTCGGCCACCTGGAAGACCGACTGCACGGCATCGACCGGCGGCCCTGCCACCGGTTCGCGACGCTCGTCCATCGCTCCGAGGTTGGGCGCACCCGGGTATAAATCCCGGGAAGAAACGAACGGAATCGAGCGCGGGGCCCGCCCTGTGACTGCGGCGAGCCCCGACCGCGACGGAACGCCGGAGAAGTGGGGAACCGCGACGCCGCGGCAACGAGCCACCGCGTCGCGTGTATCAGGGAGCGTGTTCGAGTGTCAGGGGCGAGTCCTGTGCGGTCGGTTGAGCCGTGTGACGGTCAGGGACCCGGAATCGTGTGAATTCCGTGTCGTTGGGTCGGTGTGACGGGACGATATGGCGGGTTCGGTGTGGTGTGTCGGAATGGAGTCGTGGTGGGGATTGGCTGCCGGTAGCCGCGTGTGCTTGGGCGGTAGCCGCGGGGAGTCGTGGTGGGGTTTCCGCCGGGAAGCCGCGAGTACACGGTGTCGGATCGTTATGCGCGTTCGACGCGCCACGTGGTCGCGCTCGTGTAGGACCACTTCTCGACCTCGAGCTCCGTCGCGGAGTCGCGGATCTTCACCATCAGCGCGCCGATCTCTTTGGGCGACAGGCCGACTTCGTCCGCGATGAACTTGCTCTTGAAGTACATTTCGCCGTCCTCGGCCTTCTGCGCGAGATAGGCCTTGAGTCGCTCTTCCTTCGACGGCTCGTCTTCGGTGGAGGGCTGTAGTATCGAGCTCATGTTGACACCTCGCTCCATTCTGTGACCCGTGTATCCATATAAAGGCGGGAAGCTTCGGTTCGCTTCGTGTCGTTTCACAGACTTTCCGGGAAAAACGGGTCGAAGTCGAACCTTCAGGACGTTTTCTATCGGCGTTAGACATTTTATAACTGTTTCTGAGCTAGCCAGACGTTTTTGTGAGTGGACCGCACGAACGCGGCGAGAGCCGCGATCTGAACAGCGGTTCAGCCGGAGATTGAGGCAATAATTGCTGGTTTCGGCCGGAGTGCCCGCTGGGGTGCGGGCTTGCGAGTGCGACGTCGGCCGGTATCCGGTGGGCGTTCGACAGGGGTCCTCGGACCGGGGCCGTCGCGGCTTGACAACCCTTAAGACGGCATCGCGGTTACGCCGTGCCAATGAAAGTAGTCGTCTCTATCGGCGGGAGCGTCCTCGTCCCGTCGGTGAGTCCGGAGCGGGTCCGGGCCTACGCCGACGCGCTCGAATCGCTGGACGCGGACGGGTATACCCTCGGGACGGTCGTCGGCGGCGGCCCCACGGCGCGCGAGTACATCACCGCGGCGCGCGACCTGGGCGCCAACGAGATCGAACTCGACCAGATCGGCATCTCCGTGACGCGCCTGAACGGTCGCCTGCTCATCGCCGCGCTGGACGAGCGTGCCGCACCCACGCCCCCCGAGGACTACGACACCGGCCGCAAGGCCATCCGACGCGGCGACATCCCCGTGATGGGGGGCACCGTCGCCGGCCAGACGACCGACGCCGTCAGCGCGGCCTTCGCCGAGTACGTCAACGCAGACCTGCTCGTCTACGCCACGAGCGTCGACGGCGTCTACGACGCCGACCCCAGCGAGAACGGCGACGCGACGAAGTTCTCGGAGATCAGCGCCGACGAACTGGTCGACCTCATCGCCGACCTGGAGATGGACGCGGGGAGCAACGCCCCCGTGGACCTCCTCGCCGCGAAGATCGTCCAGCGGTCCGGCATCAGGACCATCGTTCTCGACGGCGACGACCCCGAGCGCGTCGAGCGAGCGATCCGCACCGGCGAGCACGACGGCACCGACGTCGTCCCCCAGGGCGTGGGCGAACCGCCCGCCGAGTGGACCGACCGATGACGGAGACCCCGACGGTGACAGCATGAGCGAGAGCGAACCCGACGACACTGGCGCGAGCGCGAGCGCCGATCAGACCGCGAACGCCGACCAGACCGACGCGCCCGGCGAGACCGAATCGGCGGACGACACCAGAACCGACGAGACCGACGACGAGACCCACTACGCCTTCTGGGCCGACGAGGTCGCCGACGCCGTCGAGGCGCGCGACCCCGTGGAGCCGATCGTGATCAAGGGCGGTATCTCTCCCTCGGGCGTACCCCACCTGGGCAACGTCAACGAGATCATGCGCGGCTACTTCGTCGCCGAGGTCCTGCGCGACCGCGGCTGGGAAGTCCGGCAGGTGTTCACCACCGACGACCGCGACCCCCTGCGGAAACTCCCCCGGAAGCTCGCCGACCTGGACGGCAACATCGTCGACCTGGGCGACGTGAACGCGGGCGCCCTCGGCAAGAACCTCGGATACGCGTACACGGACATCCCCGATCCGTTCGGCTGCTGTGACTCCTACGGCGCGCACTTCTCGACGCTCATCGCGGAGTCCGCAGAACTGCTCGACGTCCCCATCGACGTCGTCTCGACCACCGAACTGTACGAGTCCGGCCGGATGGACGAAGTGGTCGAACACGTCCTGCGAAACCGCGAACAGGCCCGCGAGGTCCTCTCCGAGTATCAGGACAAGGTCGACGAGGACTACGTCCCGTTCAACCCCTTCTGCTCGAACTGCGGGAAGGTGACCGAGACGGTGACGGACGTCGACGTCGAGAACCGCGAAGTCGAGTACCGCTGTACCGACATCGAGGCCGGCAACCGCACCATCGAGGGCTGCGGCCACGAGGGCACAGCCACCTTCCGCGAGGGCAAGCTCCCCTGGCGCTTCGAGTGGCCCGCCCAGTGGCAGGTGCTGGGCGTCGACTTCGAGCCGTTCGGCAAGGACCACGCCGAGGGGTCGTGGCCCTCCGGCGTCGACATCGCCGAGAACGTCCTCGACATCGACCCGCCCGAACCGATGGTCTACGAGTGGTTCACGCTCGACGGCGAACCGTTCTCCTCCTCGGAGGGCAACATCGTCCTCGTCCACGACGTGCTGGAAATGCTCGAACCGGAGGTCCTCCGGTACTTCTTCGCCAAGGACCCGAACAAGGCACGGGACTTCAGCATCGAGCGCCTCGACCTGCTCGTCGACGAGTTCGACCGGGTCGAGCGCCTCTACTTCGGCGAGGAGTCGGGCACCGGGAAGGAGACCCGCCGCGCCGAGCGCGTGTATCCGTTCGTTCACTCGCTCGGCGACGTGCCGCCGGAGGCGCTGGCCGCGAGCGAGCGGTTCGATGCAGTCGCGGACGGCGAGGACGCCCACGCCGTCGCGTTCGACCACAACGACACGCAAGACCGGGAGCGCCGCCGCGAGTTCGTCGACGGCGAGTTCGCGAACCGGGTGCGCCTCCCCTACACGTTCGCCGCGGTACTGGGGATGTTCGACGACGAAGCGGCGCGCGCGGAGACGGCCCGCAAGGAGGGCCACGTCGCCGACGACGACCCCGCGTGGGCCGTCGAGGACGCCTTCGGCCGCGTCGAACTCGCGAGCGAGTGGGCCGACCGCACCGACAACGAGTACAACTACACCGTCTCTCGCGCCGAGATGCCCGAGGTGAGCGTCGACGACGAGACCGCCGCGGCGCTCGACGACCTGGCCGACTTCGTCGCGGAGGGCCACGGCGGCGAGGCCATCCAGGGCGAGATCTACGAGACCGCGCGGCGCCACGATCTAGAGGTCGGCGAGTTCTTCGCCGTCGGCTACCAGCTGTTCTTCGGCGTCGACGAGGGCCCGCAACTGGGCCACTTCCTCGGCGATCTCGATCGGGAGTTCGTCGTCGATCGGTTGCGTCGCGAGCGGTAGCCCGGTCGTCAGTTTTCCGAGGCCCGGCGGTGTTCAGTGGGTATGCGGACCATCTTTTTCCGCCTCGGGTTTCCTCGCTCACTCCCTTCGCTGTGGGAACCACTCGGCGCAAAAACATGGGTGAAAATGGCCGACGACTCGGCCTTCGGCCTCGTCGTCGGTGAACCGCCTCGCTTCGCTCGGCGGATGCAGTGGTGTTCAGTCCTTCCCCTGCACTGAGCATCCGGCGCCTCCGGCGCCGGTTCACCGGAACCGAGCGGAGCGAGGTTCCGGCCTTTTTCACCCATGTTTTTGCCGGAGGGGTTCCCGCAGGGAGCGCAGCGACCGAGGAAACCCCTCCGGGAAAAAGATGGTAACCAAACCCTCTTGACGGCCAGGCCCATCACTCCGGGTAATGGTACGCCCGCTGTACTGGGTACTCGCCGGGATCGCCGTCTACACGGCGGGGGCGATGGCGTTGCAGGCGAGGGGGTATCTCCCCGAGTCCGTCCGGGTCTCCGGACCGATCACGACGTTGCACACCGGCCGCGGTCGCGCATTCCTCACGAAGCTCGCCGCGCCGAAGCGGCTGTGGCGCGCCTGGGGCAACTTCGGCGTCGGGATGGCGCTGGTCACGATGGTCGGCATGTTCGCCGCCGTCTTCAACGCCGGCTGGCAGGCGATGCAACAGCCCGAGGCCCAGCCCGTCCAGAACCCGCAGAACGTGCTGGTCATCCCCGGCGTCAACGATTTCCTCCCGCCCGCAGCCGCCCCCGAGATCGTCCTCGGCCTCCTCATCGGTCTCGTGGTCCACGAGGGCGGTCACGGCCTCCTCTGTCGCGTCGAGGACATCGACATCGACTCGATGGGGCTGGCGTTCTTCGCGTTCATCCCCGTCGGCGCGTTCGTCGAACCAGACGAGGAGAGCCGACTCAGGGCTGACCGCGGCAGCCAGACCCGGATGTTCGCCGCCGGCGTGACGAACAACTTCCTCGTCGCCTTCGTCGGCTTCCTGCTCCTGTTCGGCCCCGTCTCCGGCGCCATCTCGGTAGCGGCGGGCGTCCCTATCGGGAACGTCGCCTCGGGTTCGGCCGCCGAGGACGCCGGGCTCGGCTACGGCGACGTCGTCACCGAGGTCGAGGGCCAACCCGTCGCCAACGTCTCGGAGTTCGAGGCGACGCTCGGCCGGATCGATGACCGCTCCGTCGAACTCACGCTGAAGAGCGGCGAGACGACGACGCTCGAACGGAAGCTCGTGCTGATGCGGTCGGTCCCCTCTGTCACCGACGGGATCGAACCCAACCAGCGGAACGCGACTATCGTCGAGGCGGTAAACGGGACCGAGGTCTACACCGAGCGCGGGTTCGCCCGCGCGATGGCCGGCCGCGAGACGGTCACCATCCAGACGAACCGCGGAAGCGCGACCTTCCCCGTCGGCGCCTACGGCCTCGCCGTCGAGGACGGCCCGCTCGCCAACGCCTCCGTCCCGACGAACGGTACGGACGTGATCGTCACCCACGTCGCGGGCGAGCGAACCCCCAACGCCTCCGTCTACAGCAGCGTCGTCAGCGGGCTCGAACCGGGCTCGACGGTCGACGTGCGCGCCTCCGTGGGCGGCGAGCGCGACACCTACGCCGTGACGGTCGGCACCGGTGACGGTCCCGGCGACGCGCTCGGGCTCCGCACCCAGCAGGGCTTCAGCGGCATCGCGGTGGCCGACGCCGGGATCGACGTCTACCCCGCGAGCTACTTCCTCGCCGTCCTCGGCGGGAACAGCGGGGCGTGGGGCGGCCTGTTCAGCGGGCAGTTCCTCCAGCAGATGTTCGTCGTCCTCCTGGTCCCGTTCCTCAGCACCATCGCGCCCGGCATCGGCTACGACTTCGCCGGGTTCGTCCCCGACGTGGCGAACTTCTACACCGCCACCGGCCCGCTCTCCGGACTCGGCGGCGGCGTCTTCATGATCGCTAACGTCCTCTTCTGGACGGCCTGGGTCAACCTGAACCTCGGCGTGTTCAACTGCGTGCCCACCTTCCCGCTCGACGGCGGCCACATCCTCCGCTCGTCCGCCGAGTCAGTCGTCGCCCGGCTCCCGGTCGAGGACGGCCGCCGGGCGACCACCGCGGTCACCGCGTCGATCAGCCTGCTGATGCTCGCCGGGCTGTTCCTGATGCTGTTCGGGCCGCAGCTGCTCAACTGAGCGGGGCCGGCCCCGTCCCCGATTCCGGAAAGGCAAGCTTCCTAAACTGCGACTCGCTACGTCCGGGTATGGTCAGACGCGAGCCGCCGCAGACGGAGGAGGGCTGGTACGCACTCCACGACCTCCGGACGGTCGACTGGGAGGCCTGGCAGGACGCCCCCGAGCGCGTCCGCGAACGGGCGCTGGACGAGGCCGTCTCCCACCTCCAGTCCGCCGAGGCCGTCGCCGACGCCGAGGAGGGCGACTCTGCCCTCTACGCGGTCGTCGGACACAAGGCCGACCTCCTGATCGTCCACCTCCGCCCGACGCTGGCAGACGTCGAACGCCTCGAACGCCAGTTCGAGCGCACCGAGTTCGCACAGTTCACCGAGCAGACCTACTCGTACGTCTCCGTCACGGAGGCGTCGGGCTACAGCGAGCGCGCCCGCGAGTACTTCGACGGCGAGGTCGACGACGACTCGGGGCTCGCCCAGTACATCAAGTCGCGGCTCCACCCGGAGATCCCGGACAGCGAGCACGTCTCCTTCTACCCGATGTCGAAACGTCGGCAGCCCCAGCAGAACTGGTACGACCTGCCCTTCGAGGAGCGCGCCGAGCACATGGCGAGCCACGGCGACATCGGCCGCGACTACGCCGGTCGGGTCTCACAGATGATCACCGGTTCGGTCGGCATCGACGACTGGGAGTGGGGCGTCACGCTCTGGGCCGACGACATGACCGACGTGAAGGAGCTGCTGTACGAGATGCGCTTCGACCCCTCCTCGTCGAAGTTCGCCGAGTTCGGCCCCTTCTACGTCGGCCGCAAGTTCCCGCCGGCGGACCTGGGCGCCTACCTCGCAGGCGAGCACGTCCCGACGACCGACACCGCCGAGGAATCCGACGGCGAGCGGCCGGCACACGCCAGCGCGTCGACCGCCAGCCACGCCAACGGGCACGGCGGCGACACCGGGCAGAGCGCGCACGGCGACAGCGAAGCGGCGTCGTCGACCGACGCGGCCGCGCCCCCTGAGGCCGTCACCGAATCGAGCGACGACGACAGCGACGCGAGCGGCGGACCGCCCGCGGCCGTCCAGCAGGAGACCGACGACGAGAGCGTCGACGGGCTCGACGCCGACGAGATGGGGCAGACGCTGGCGAACTTCGGCGTCTATCCCGAGGAGTACGACGACAGCGACTACGGGCTGGTCTGCTACGCCGACGCGGACGCCGAGGCGCTCGTCGACGAGGTCGACGGCCTCCGCGGGAACTTCGATCACTACGACACGCACGTCCTGACGAGCGTCCGCGCCAACCAGGGCCAGACAGCCATCGTCAGCGTCTGGGCGAACGAGCGCGCCGCCGACACCGCGCTCGGCTTCCTGACCGACATCGACGCCGTGACCCACAGCGCTCGCGGTCCGCTCGGCGACGGCGACGCGGCCGGCGACTCCGGGGCGAGCGACGACGACACCGGCGGCACGGAGACGCAGGCGAGCGACGATACTACCGCCGCCGACATCCGCGAGGAACTCGCGACCGAGGGCGTCTACGCCGGCCAGCCCCACGGCGAGGACGTCTACGCGCTCGTCCTCTACTCCGAGGCCGATCCCGAGACCCTCGACGCGGAGGTCTCGGACCTTCGCGACGGCTTCGACCGCTACGACACGCACGTCAAGACGGCGGTCTACACCGACGACGACTCGGGGACGACGGCCGTCGTCAGCCTCTGGGACACCGAGAGCGCCGCCGACACCGCCGCGGACTTCCTGACGGACCTGCCGGACATCGTCGGTCGCCCGCAGGACCGCGACGGCTTCGGCACGATGGGAATGTTCTACACGGTCAAGCCCGACTACCGTGAGGAGTTCGTCGACACCTTCGCGGACGTCGGCGAGGCGCTCGCGGAGATGGACGGCCACCGCGAGACGGTCCTGCTGGCGAACCGCGAGGACGACACCGACATGTTCATCGCCAGCCGCTGGGACGCGAAGGAAGACGCGATGGCCTTCTTCCGCTCCGACGAGTTCCGCGAGACCGTCGCCTGGGGCCGCGAGGTCCTCGCCGACCGCCCGCGACACGTCTTCCTGGCCTGACGGTCGATTCCCCTCCTGTACCCGTCCGATGTCGTCCGTTTCTGATACCTGAATTGCACTATTCGCCGGTATCGACAGCCGTTTTCCACGGCCGAGTGATGAGTGTCCTGCATGATCGAGTTAGAACATATTACCTTTGCTTGTGAGGACCCGGCGGAACTCGCGACGTTCTGGCAGCGGGCGGTCGACGGCGAGCGGCGCGACCTCCCGTCGTTCGATTCGGAGATCGTCGACCGGGAGCGCGGTCCCGCGCTCCTGTTCAAGGAGATGCCGAAAGGCACCGAGCGGGACCTGCCGATCCACCTCGACTTCGCCGCCGCGGACCGGGCGACGGCCGTCGAGCGCCTCACCGAGTTGGGGGCGTCCGTTCGCGAGACGAAGACAGAATCCGGCGAGGGCTACACCGCGACGTGGACCGTGCTGGAGGACCCGGAAGGCAACGGGTTCTGTGTGACCGAGTACGAGTGAGGCGCCGGTAGCTACAACACCCGGACAGCCGAACCGCGAGCCATGACCGACCGACTGGCGGACCGGGTCGCCGTCGTCACCGGCGGCGCGCGCGGCATCGGCGAGGCGACCTGCCGGCGACTGGCCCAAGACGGCGCGGACGTGGTCGTCGTCGACGTGCTCGGCGACGAAGCCGAATCCGTCGCCGACGAGATCGCGACGGAGACGGGAGGGGAGACGTTCGCCGTCGAAACCGACGTGGGCGACGAGGCGGCAGTCGAGCGGATGGCCGACCGCGTCGCGGACGAGTTCGGCCAGGTGGACGTACTCGTCAACAACGCGGGCGTCCGCGTCGAGCCCCGTCCAGTCACCGAGGCCGGCGAGGACAGCTGGGACCGGATCGTCGACGTGAACCAGAAGGGCGTCGCCGTCTGCGCGAAGCACCTGATCCCGCTGATGGCCGACGGCAGTGGCCGCGAAGGCGGATCCGTCGTCAACGTCGCGTCGATGGGCGCCGAGGTCGGCCGCCCCGACTGGGCGCAGTACGACTCGACGAAGGGGGCCGTCGTCGCGATGACGAAGGACATGGCCTGCGACCACGCGTCGGAGGGGATCCGCGTCAACGCCGTCTCGCCCGGCTGGGTGATCACCGACTACCACCTCCCGGACGACGAGCGCGAGGCCGACGCGTTCCTGGCGGAGAAGACGGCGCCCCACGCCGAGGGCCCGGGGATCCTCAAGCGCGCGGGCGAACCGCGGGAAGTCGCAGGCGCCATCGCCTTTCTGGCCTCAGACGAGGCGTCGTTCGTGACGGGGACGACCCTGCGCGTCGACGGCGGCGTCTCGGCGGTCGGGACGGGCCTGGAGTGGGACGACTACGAGTAGCGGCTACCGGTCGAGCGCCCAGAGGACGAGCGACAGCGCCGTCGCGGCGACGAGCCCGGCCGCGAGCAACCGGAACGCCGCGCCGAACCCGGCTGTCTCGGAGAGGTAGCCGACGATGGCGGGCGAAACCGCGCCGGCCGCCATCAGGAGCGTCCGGACGACGCCGAGGCTCCCGCCGGCGACCGACTCGGGCATGACAGACATCATGTACGCGCCGCGGACCGGCCGGTAGCCGTGGGCGCCCAGTCCGAGCAGGACGACCGCGCCGCCGAGGACGACGGGACCGCCGGTCGCCGAGAGCGCCAGCACGGCCAGCAGCCCGGTGGTGGCGACGCCGAGCGTCAGCGCGAGGATGGCCTCGGCGCCGACCCGGTCGCTCGCCTCGCCGGTGACCAGTTGGACGAGACTGACGACGAAGAGCACGCTGAACAGCAGGTTCGCCGTCGCCTCCGAGACGGCGGTCGCCTCGGTGAGATAGAGGGGGAGGAAGGCGACGGCGCCGTTGTACGCGAACGAGAAGCAGATGGTGACGACGACGAACAGCGCGAACCGACGATCCCGGAAGAGGGCGACGTAGGCGCGAAGCGGGACGCCGTCGCTGTCTCCGGACCCGTCGTCAGCTGCTCCGGAACCGTTCGAGGCGGCGCTCGCCGGCTCGTCGGGGAGCCGCTTCGGGACGCGCCGCGCGAACGCGACGGCGAGGCCGACGCCGACGATACCGGCCGCGAGGAACAGCGAGCGCCAGGGGGCGCCGAACGCCGCGGGGAGTCCCGAGGCGACGACGACCGCCGCGGGCGCGGCGACGCCGCCGAACGTGCCGAACGTGTCGAAAATGCCGAGCGCGCGGCCCGTCCGCGCGGGGTAGGCCCGCGAGAGCAGGCTGACGCCGACCGTCTTGTACGTCCCCGTCCCCGCGCCGACGAGCGCCATCGCGCCGATCAACACCCACAGCGGCGCGTCGACGGCCAGCGCGAGCGCGGCGACCGCCGCGACCAGCGCCCCCGCGGTGATCACCCGGACAGATCCGAGCCGGTCGGCCAACAGTCCCGAGGGGAACTGCATCGCCGCGTAGACGAGCATCAGCCCGGTGAACGCGCTCCCGAGGACGGTCCGCGAGACGCCGTACGTCGTGCCGAGCGTGCCGAACAGCGGCGGGAAGGCGTAGCGGAGGAACTTCCCGAGGAACCACACCAGCGCGGTCAGCGCGAGCGCGTCGAACCGCGCGAGGCGGTCCGGGACTACCACGGTCGCCCTCCAGCACCGGTCGCTCGTCGGGCCGGACCCGTCGCTCCGCGGTCGCGGGGCGCGCGCTCGTCGCTCGGTGCGGGCGTCGACTCCATCGCGTCGTTGTCGGTGGAGGCGCGTTCGCGGGGAAATACGTCCCGGTTTCGGCCCGCCGGTCGAACGGCGCCGAGGCTCGCGGCCCAACAGAGACAAGGCCATCGCGGGAGAACCGAAGGGCGTGCCAGACGACACTCACGAGGGACGCGACGATCCCGGCGACGGGAGCGACATACCGTCGGCCGAACTCGACGACACGCCGACGGTCAGTTGCTCGCGCTGCGACCGCGAGTGGGACCTCGCCTACGAACTCGACGACCTGGGCGTCGGCAACCAGGCGGTCGAACAGTTCGCGCTCGACCACAAGCGTCACACGGGTCACTTCCCGGACGACGTGACCACCTGGCTCGCCGAGTGCCGCCGCTGTCCGGAAGGCTCCGAACACCTCGTCCGCCACGCCGCCGAGCGCTGGGCGACGATCCACGCCCGACACACCCGCCATTCGGTCGAAATCGACCACGGCATCGACGACGAGACGACCGTGATCGAACCCGACGACGTGAGCTGAGCGCTATCCGACGGGAGAAACGCGGAAAATCGCTGACGCCGCCGAGCCTCACTCCTCGTCGTCTTCGGTCGTCGTTCTGTCGACGTCCGTCTCGCCGAAGTAGATCTCCGCGCCGTCCTGTGCGACCTTCTCGGCGAGCACGGCGCACTTGACGCGCATCGGCGAGATGTCGACGCCGAGCATGTCGATCACGTCGTCTCTATCCATCGCTTCCAGATCCTCGACCGCCATCCCCGCGAGCTTCTCCGAGAGCATCGAGGCGGACGCCTGCGAGATGGCGCAGCCGTCGCCGCGGAAGGCGACGCGCTCGATGACTTCCTCGTCGTCGTCGAGCACGACGTCCATCTCGATGGTGTCGCCGCACATCGGGTTCTCGCCGACGTGGGTGAACGTGGCGTCCTCGATCTCCCCGAAGTTACGGGGGTTCTTGTAGTGGTCGAGGATCTGCTGTCGGTACATGTCCGATCCGCCGATGCCCATTGTTGGTCTCCGGTACGCTCCATCGGCGGAAAAGGATTCCGAGGGAGCGCTTCGCACGGCCGCACCCCCGCCGAGGGCGCCCGGCGCGGTCCGTCAGACGGTTGTTTCACGTCGTGAACCTACACCGAAGTTTATTACCTACCCTCCCAGAAATAGGGGCAACGGAAACAGGGCAATGTTCGACCGAGTCAACGACGCCATATCCGGTGGGTCCGGGTCGGGAGACGCCGACGCGGAGCATCTGGGAGACATGTTGCGAGAGGGCGAAGCGTTAGCGCACGCGCTCGCTAACGACGGGACGATAGAACACACGCAGGACGGTCGAACGACGACGATCGAATCGAGCGGCGACCACGGCGCCTATATGCTCGCCACCGACGAGCGCGTGCTGTGGATCCTCGGCGACAAACCGGACGAGCCGGAGATCGCCTTCGAGCTGACCGACCTCGAGACGAGCCACGTCCGGAAGGGGCTGCTCAACAGCAAGATCGAGGTCCAGACAGACGACGAGACGGTCGTCTTCGACCCCGACGAAGGGGACGTCGAGGAGGCGGAGGACTACATCGACGCCGTCGGCTCGTCGTGGTCCGACATGGCCGCGGCGCTCGCGCACGCCCGCGACGGCATCGCCGCCTACGAGGACGCCTGCAAGCGCGGCGAGGACCCGAACCAACACGCGCTCTCGGCGCGGTCGCAGTTCTCGCAGGCGCGCCGCTGTGCCACCCGCGAGGAGCGCGCGCCCGAGCAGAAGATCCGCGCGGAGGTCGACGCCGTCGTCGAGGAACTCGAACACACCCGCGTCACCGCCTGGCTCGACCGCGCCGTGTCCGCGTACGAGACGGTCCAGACGGCGCTCGAAGACGGGGAGTACGGCGAGGCCTGCGAGGCGTACGTCGACGCCGCCGAAGCCATCGACGAGGCCCGCGAGTCCCTCGACGACGTCGACCATCCGCCGGAGGGCGCGGCGGACCGACTGGATTCGCTCGAATCCGACCTCCGCGCGGCCGGCGAGGCGTTCCTCGACGACGCTGCCGGCCGCTGCGAGACCGCGCTCTCCGCGGAGGAGGCCACGGTCGCCGTCGACGCCTGGGAGGAAGCGTTCGACCGTTACCGCGCCGCGACCGACGCCGGCTGGAACGGGCACGCCCCCGTCTCCGAGGACGCCCTCGAATACCAGCTCACCTGGGTCACCGCGGGGCTGCTCGAAGCGATGAGCGCCCACGCGACGGCGCTCGAACGCGAGGGCGACGACAGCGCCGACGACGACGAGGCCGGCGACCGCTACGAGGACGCCGAAGCCTGGTTCGAGCGCGCCCGCGACCTCGCCGCCGACCGCCCGCACCACGAGGCCGACCAGTACGAACAGGCGCGCGACCGCGTCGAGGAGAAGCGCCTCGAGAGCGCCGGCTGGGAGTTCGGCGGGTGAACAGGCGGATTTCGTCGCTCAAACCCGGCGGAACCAGCCGCTGCGCCACCGCGACCGTTCACCGCGCTATCGTCGCGACGGTCTCCGACTCCAGCGTCAGGTCGTCCCCGTCGAACCCGCCGAACAGCGACACGTCCTCGAAGCCCGCGTCCTCGCAGAGCTCTCGAAGCACCGGCGGCGCGTAGAGCCTGTTCTCCCACTCCATCCGGTCGACGTAGTCGTACCCCTCGCCGGTCGCGTCGAAGACGTCGATGCGCGTCGAGAACCGGCCTGTCTCGACGTCGAACGTCTGGCGGTACACCGAGAAGCGGCCGTCGTCCTCGCTGACGGTCGCCGCGTCGAAGTTCCGCAGGAAGAAGTCCCGGTTCGACTGCTCGACGACGAGCACCCCCTCCTCGGCGAGCAGCTCGCGAGCGTCGGCCAGGACCTGCACGTCCGTCTCCCGGTCGTAGTACCCCAACGAGTTCCAGAAGACGGTTATCAGGTCGTACGAGCCCGAGCGCTCGCCCAGGTCGCGCATGTCGGCCTCGTGGAACACGGTCCGGTCGTCCAGCCCGCGGTCGCTCGCCCGGTCGCGCGCTCGCCCGACGAACTCTGCAGAGAAGTCGAGTCCCTCCGCGTCGACGCCGCGGTCGGCGAGCGCGAGGACGTGCCGACCGACGCCGCAGGCGATATCCAGCGAGCGCTCGGGCCGGCAGTCGAACTCCTCGTCCAGCAGGTCGATCAGCGTGCCGATCTCTTCGTCGGCCGCTTCGAACATGCCCTCGAAGCTCTCCGCGAACAGGTCCGCTTGCTCCCGAAAGAGCCGGTCTGCCCAGTGAGTCACGTTCGGCGCGTCGCCGCACCGGCACAAAAATTCCGTGGTGGCGTGGGTGGCGGTGCCACGGTCAGTCGTCGTGGGCCTGCTCCCAGGGACGCGGCGGGAGCAACAGCTCCTCCAGTTCCGGCATCGACTTGACGTTGTAGAGGACCTGCAGCTCGTCGGAGACCGGCATCCCGTTGCACGAGAGCTGGAAGCCTTTTTCGAGCATCTCCGGCGGGAGCACGTGGTCGACGCGGGTCCGCATCTCCCCTTCGAGGATGATGATGGCGCAGTTGGCGCAGGCGCCCCCGCGGCAGGCGAACGGCCACGCGAAGCCGTGGCGCTCGGCCGCTTCGAGCAGCGACTCGCGCGGCCGCACCCAGAACTGGCCGTAGTCTTCCCGGTCCAGCCCTCCGTCCGCCGCCACCTCGAAGAGGTCCTCGTCGTCGACGTCCCACCCGTGGTCGTCCAGCACCTCGTAGTTCAGATACTCGACCCGGCAGCGTTGCGTCCGTTGCGGCTCCTCTCGCTCCGGTTCGGGGGTATCTCCGGCCACGGCTTCGGCGGTGCTCCCCTCGTCACCGCCGCTCGCTTCCCCCTCCACCGCGGCGTCGCCGTTCTTGATCTCCTCGTAGGCGGCCCTCACGAGCTGGAACTCGCGCGCCGACCCGCCGTGGTCGGGGTGGGCCTCCTTGATCCGCTCCCGGTAGGCCTCCTTTATCTCCTCCTCGTCGGCGTCGGGGGCCACCGAGAGAACGTCGAACGGCGATTCCACGCGCCTGTCTAGCGGCAAGGGCTGCTTAAACCCCACCATCTTTTTCGCTGGGGGGTCGCGCTACGCGCGACCCCCCAGCCAAAAACATGGGTGAAAAAGGCCGAATCCTCGCTCCGCTCGGATTCGGGGAAACGCCTCGCTTCGCTCGGCGTACGCTCAGTACAGCCCGCAGCGTGAACAATTGCGGTGGCGCGCGCTGTCGCGCGTTTCATCGCGCGACAGCACCGTGCGAGGGATGAGCGAAGGAGCGGAGCGACTGAGCGAATCGGCTGGGGAGGCGTGAGGCGCGGTGCTGTGCGGTCCCTGGTGGACTGAAAGGGCGAGTCGGGCTCGCGTTCATGTAGTCGCCTGAGCGGGCACTATCCGAGCGGTGCGAGGTCGACCGTAGGGAGACCTCGAATGCGAACGGGGAGCGAAGCGACCCGTGAGCGAAGCGAGGATATCCGACTCAGCGACCGCGAGCGCGCCGAGGGCTTTCAGCGCTCACCGTCGACTGCGGTCATTTCGGCCCGGCTTCTCTTCGCGACATGGCATCTGAAACCACTGCTCAACAGGCGACACGAACGAAACAGGAGTCCGAAATCCCGCGATGCGATCTCACTTGCAGTCACTCTCGGACGTACAGCGATCCGAGCAGGGCGGCGACGCCAACGAGGCGGATGAGTTCCTCGGTGAGGAACAGCGCCCACAGCGTCGCCGTCGTCGGCTGCCGACCGCCACCGACGGGACCGGTCATCGGCGTCCCGTCGAGCAGTGCGCCGACCAGCAGTTCGAACGCCGGCGGCGCGACCAGCAACAGGAACAGACCGACCGAAAGCAGGGCCATCGGGCGGCTGTCGTGCTGGCGGTAGGCGATCGCGGCCTTGGCGACGACGACGAGCGTCCCGACGACGACGAGCCCCTGGACCAGCGACGTGAGCATCGCGAGCGTCCCGATCATCGCAGGTCACTCCAGAGGGCGTGCAGGCGCGCGGCGGTCTCGTCGCGGTCCCTGTGGCTCACCGCGAGTTCGAACCCCTCGTCGGTCAGGTCGACCCCGAGGCGGTCGAGGCGGGCGCGGTACTCCGCGTAGTGGTTGCCGCGGTCGTCGGTGCGGGTCACCTCCGAGAGAAAGCCCGCGTCGGTCAGGTCGTCGATGCGGTCGTAGACTGTGGAGGGCGCGGCGTCGAGCGCCTCCGTGAGCGCGTCTGCTGTCATGGGGTCACTCCGTGTGGCGACGAGGATCGCTCGGGCGTAGGCGTCGCCCAACAGCGCGAACGTCTCCTCCGGTGGCGGCGCGTCGCTCACACCGGCCGTTTCTCCCCCTGATAAATAAGCCCTCACCGCAGTTCGCGGCTCGCAAATTACCCCGCCCTCGATCACTCCGTTCGGTCCATTTGGCTCCGGTGAATCGGTGCCGTCGGCACCGAACGCTCGAACGCTAGGCGAACAGTTGGCGCGCCTCGTCCAGCGCTTCGACCAGCTTGTCCACTTCCTCCTTCGTATTGTAGATGTAGAAGCTGGCGCGAGTCGAGGAGGGGATACCGAGCTTGTCGTGGAGCGGCTGGGTGCAGTGGTCGCCCGCCCGCACCGCGACGGCGTACTCGTTGAGGATCTCCGAGGCGTCGTGGGCGTGGACGCCGTCGAGGTTGAACGAGACGAGCGCGGCGCGGTCGTCGCCCGGCGGGCCGAGGATCTGGATGTCCTCGAACTCCGAGAGGCGTTCGTAGGCGTACTCGGCGAGTTCCTCGCCGTGGCGCTGGACGTTCTCCATCCCGATGTCGTCGAGGTAGTCGCAGGCCTCCGCGAGGGCGATGCCCTGCGCGATGACGGGCGTCCCGGCCTCGAACTTCCAGGGGAGGTCGTGCCACGTCGAGTCCTCGTAAGTCACCTTCTCGATCATCATCCCGCCGTAGAGGTACGGCTGCATCGCTTCGAGGAGGTGCTCTTTCCCGTAGAGGACGCCGATACCCGTCGGACCGCACATCTTGTGCCCCGAGAACGCGAAAAAGTCGGCGTCCATCGTCTGGACGTCGACGGGCATGTGCGGGACCGACTGGGCGCCGTCGACGAAGTACAGCGCGTCGTGGTCGTGGGCGATCTCGCCGATCTCTTCGACCGGATTGATCGTGCCGAGCGTGTTCGAGACGTGGATCATGCTGACCATCGCGGTGTCGTCGGTGATCAGCTCGCGGGCGTGGTCCACGTCGAGGTAGCCCTCCTCGTCCACCCGGATGAACTTCACGTCGGCGCCGGTCTTCTTGGCGAGTTGCTGCCAGGTGACCAGCGTCGCGTGGTGGTCCATCTCGGTGAGGACGACCTCGTCGCCGGGGCCGAGTTCGGCCAGGCCCCACGCGTAGGCGACGGTGTTGACCGCCTCCGTCGTGTTCTTGGTGAAGACGACCTCCTCGCGCCCCTCGGCGCCGATGAACTCGGCGACGCGGTCGTGGGCCTCCTCGTAGGCGATGGAGGCCTCCTGGCTGAGATGGTGCAGGCCGCGGTGAACGTTGGCGTTCGTGTTGCGGTAGTAGTGCGAGATGGCGTCGACGACCTGGTCGGGCGTCTGGCTCGTCGCGGCGTTGTCGAGGTAGACCAGCTGCTCGCCCCTGAACTCCCGTTCGAGGATCGGAAAGTCCTCCCGTATGCGCTCGACGTCGAGCGGCTCCGATTCTGACAGTCCCATTAGGGAAACGGACGCACTCGACGGCTAACATTCCTTCGGTTTCCCCAAAACTCAGTTCGCACTCGGAGAATCCCTCCGGCGAACCGTGTTCTCAGAACCACCGATCGGCCGGCAATACGTCCGTCAGTGTCGTGACTACGAGACCGCCACCGAGCAGCGCTACCCCCAGTCCGATCGCGATCGCCGCGCTACCCTCCGCTCGGCCCAGCGCGGTCACGCCGGCCACGAGAAAAAGGACCCCGATCCCGGTCAGCAGTAGCGTCCCGACCGCGCCGAGGATCGCGTCCTCGACGGCGTCGTAGACGATCTCGTAGAGCCGTTCCTCGTCGATACCGGTGGCTATCCCACCGTCCGAAGCCCGCTCGTCGGACTCGTTCGGTGTGTCGCGATCAGTCATAGTTTCGTCAACCAACCGAACGGACAGAAGCGTTCTGGTAGCTCGGGCGACCTACATCCAGAGCAGTTGCGCGTGGCGGGTGCCGTCGAGGTCGAGGACGTTCTCCTCGTCGACGAACCCGTGTTCGATGGCCAGCGCGACGGACTCCTCGCCAACGATGTTCGCCGTGGAGCAGCGCGAGAGGCTGTCGACGACCTCTTCCTCGGTCGCCTCGTCGCCGTCGTAAAAGTCCGGCTCGACGGTCAGCGAGACGGTGCCGTTCTCGTATGTCTCGCCCAGGTCCTCCGGGTCACAGACCGAGACGAGCAACCCCTCGTCGGTGTCGCGTTCGTTGAGGAGCATCGCCTACTCCATCATCTCCGCTTCGGCCTGCTGGCGGAGTTCGTCGGCCTCTTCGGCCAGTTCCTCGGCGCGCTCGTCCTCGCCGAGTTCTTCGAGGGCGCGGGCCTTCTCCTCGATGATCTCGGCGTTGCGGAAGCCGAGGCGGATGGCGTTGTCGAAGGCGTTGCGGGCGTCCTCGGCGAGGCCGCGTTCGAGCAGGAAGAAGCCGCGGTTGTACCAGCCCTCGGCGAACCGGGAGTCGATCTCGACGGCGCGCTCGGCGTGTTCGAGCGCCTGTTCGGTCCGGCCGGAGTTCCAGAACGCGAAGGCGAGGTTGGTCTCGGCCGTCGCGGCGTGCTCGGAGTCGTCGTCGATAGAAAGCGCCTCGCGGTAGGCGCCGATAGCGGCGTCCCACTCCTCCAGTTCGGCGTGGGCGGCGCCCTTGTTCGTCCAGGCCTCCTGTTCGATCCGGTCGTCGTCGGCGAAGCGAGCGGCCCGTTCGAGGGCGTCGGTGGCCTGCTCGTAGCGGTTGATGCCGATGTAGCTCAGGCCCACGTCGAGGAGTTCCTCGGCGTCGACCTCGCTGGCGGCGATGTTTCGCTCGTCGAGTTCGTCCGCGAGGACGCGCGAGTCGACGGGGTCGATCTGGTCTGGGTCGACCTCGAACTCCGGCGGATCGATGTCGAACCCCTCGTACGGGTCGCCGAATCCCTGTCCGGAGGAGAACTCGTGGTCGTCCCGGTCGTCGGTCATACCACCTGATATGCGAGGAAGATGGTTAAGGGCTACGTCACAGTCGTTCCCCGTCCGCCTCCGGCGCGGTGTCCGAGTCGGCGTCCGTCTCCCCGTCCTTCCCGGCGTCGGACGCGTCGTCGGTCGTCGGACCCCCGCCCGCCTCTGATCTGCCGGTGAGCACGTCGAACTGGGCGGTCGCACTGACGACGAGATAGCCGAGTGCGATAGCGAAGGCGAGCGTTCCGTCGTACTGGTAGTCGCTGATCGGTCGGAGGGCCGGAGTCAGCGTCACGATGAGGGCGGCCGTACAGCGGCGGAGGGTCCGGCGGAGGGCTGGGCCGTCGTCCATGTGTGTCTGCTGAATCCCGGCGGGACACTAACGGTGACGGTCCGTCGAGCGCGCTCCGATCAGACCCGTCAAGACGACGGCGGGTCGTTCGCCTCGGTCTCGCCCTCGCCCGGCGGCGCGACGTCGACGACGCCCGCGCGCTTGTTGTACAGTCGCGCGACGCCGAAGAGCGCGCTCGCGACGAGGTAGATCAGCGCAGCGACGACGAGCGGCGTCCCGCCGAAGCCGGAGGCGACTTCGCCGAATCCGATCCCGAGGATAGCGACCACGACGGCCGTACACCGCCGAACCGTCCGCTGGAGGGCGTCGAACGACATATCGCACCGTCCGCGTCCGCGCGGTGTATGTCTGCTGGACGAACACAGCACAGAAGAGCGAGGCGGTCCGACTGGCGGGTATGGGCAAGCGACTGTTCGTCAGCGTCGACCTCGACGGGCTGGCCGAGGAGGTCGCGGCCGCGCAGGAGCGGTTCGCGGGCGCGTCGGGTCTCAACTTCGTCGATCCCGAGCAGGCCCACGTCACCGTGAAGTTCCTCGGCGATACCGACCCCGACAGACTCGACGACCTCGTCGACGAACTCGACGCGGCGGAGGCCGACGCGGGCGTCGACCCGTTCGAGGTCGAATTCGGCGGGCTCGGTGTCTTTCCGAGCCTCGACTACATCAGTGTCGTCTGGATCGGCACGCGCACGGGCGGCGAGGAACTGACGAGGATCCACGAGACCGTCGAGGAGCGGACGACGGCGATGGGCTTCGACGCGGAAGACCACGAGTTCACGCCCCACGTCACGCTCGCGCGGATGGAACACGCCGGCGGGAAGGAACAGGTCCAGGAGACGGTCCGCGAGCGCGACCCGGACGTCGGGACGCTCGCGGTCGAAGAGATCAGACTGAAAGAGAGCGCGCTCGGGCCCGACGGACCGAGCTACGAGACCGTCGAGCGGTTCCCGCTGTAACGGCGCCGCGTCCCCCCTCACACAGTCGGGCTGCGTCCCCCCTCTCGGTCGGCTTACAGCGCGGGCAGGCCGCCGGGCAGGACCCGCGCGGCGACGTAGCCGTCGCCGGCGGGCGTCGGCGAGAGCTCCATGCGGACCGTCGAACCGGCTGCGCGGTCGGCGAGCCGTTCCGCGACGAGCCCGTCCAGACAGTCGACGACCGTCCGTTTCTCGCCGTCGGCCGTCTCGACGGTCATCCGGCCCGACCCGTCCAGCGGGTCGACAATCCTGTGCGGGAGCGCCCCGGTCTCCGCCGCATCCGCCTCGGTCGTGCGCGTCGTGGTTGACATACTGTTTTATTCAGCAGACGAGTATTTATATTTCACCGCATAGGAGAGGGAACATTCATAATGCATATAAGGTTCATTAACCACGCGTTGGCACGGTGCGGCCGTTCCGGTGCGCGCCAGCCGACCAGCGCGCTCCGCGGCCTTTAGGGCTGCCAAAAACAATCAGATTCGTGATAATACTTAGGAGACCAGAGCGTCCACTAGCACGGACATGGTCGCAGTCACGAACCTGACGCTGGTGTTCGTCGCCGGGCTGGTGACGGCGCTGGCGACCGGCCTGGGCGCGGTCCCCTTCTTCCTGGTCGAGGACATCTCCGACCGCTGGAACGTGGTGCTGTGGGGGCTCGCGTCGGGGATCATGGTCGCCGCGTCGCTTTTCGGACTGGTCCGCGAGGGACTTGCAGTGGTCGACGGTGGCGCGGTCGACGCGGCGCTCGCCATCGGGCCGGGCGTCCTCGTCGGCGTCGCTCTCGTCGTCGTCGGTCACGAGGTGCTCGAAGACGCCGAGTTCGACGCGAAGGAATACGAGGAGGCCGACTTCCGGAAGCTCGTCCTCATCCTCGGCATCCTGACCGTCCACAGCTTCCCGGAGGGGGTCGCCGTCGGCGTCTCCTTCGCCGAGCTGGGCATCGACCAGCCGAGCCTCGCGACCGTCTCGCTGGCGGGCCTGACCCTCCCGGTGCTGGCGGTGTTCATGACCGTCGCCATCTCCATACACAACGTCCCCGAGGGCGTCGCCATCTCCATCCCCCTGCGCGCGATGGGCGTCAGCGAGTGGCGGATGGTCTGGTGGGCGGTGTTCTCCAGCCTCCCCCAGCCCGTCGGCGCGGTGATCGCCTACTACTTCGTCACGCTGGCCGAGCGGTTCCTCCCCTTCGGCTTCGGCTTCGCCGCCGGCGCGATGGTGTACCTCGTCGCGACCGAGTTCGTCCCCGAGGCGCTCGACCGCGGGGAAGACCTGCCCGGTGGCGGCCGGCGCGAACTCGTCGGCGGCGTCGCGACCGGCGTGCTCGTGATGGTTCCGCTCGCGTTCGCGTGAGCGGCCGGCCGTCCGCCGCGCGGGTTCGCCGTCCGCTTAGAGTAACTTCCGCTGGGTCACGGTGAGGTCGACGAACACGTCGAGCGGTGACGGCTCGTCGCCGGGCCCGGCCTCGTCGCGGTAGTCGGAGTGGTCGACGACGAAGTAGTACGGGCCGGAGTCGTCGATGGGCTGTCGGGCGCCGCCCTTCTGCGTCTCGGCCTCGTAGGCGTCCTTCGCGACCTTCTCCGCAGTCGCGCTCACGTCGGTGTTGCCGGCGGGCGTCAGCGCCGGCTCGTCGCCGTCCGTGTAGGTGTCGTAGAACATGAACGACTCCTCGGAGGAGAAGAGGTAGACGTCGAAGGGACGGTCGGCCTTCGCGCGATACCTGATCGCGCCGCCAGGGTCGGACACGTCCGGGATCTCCTTGATCCAGCCCTGGCCGGGCTGGACCGACACCGTTCGCTGGACGGTCGTCACGACCTCGCCACCGCCGCCGATACAGCCGGCGACTCCGCCCGCGACTCCCAGTGCGGCCGCCGACAGTAGCGCTCGCCGCTCCATAGCGGTAGATGGCGAATTTTCCTATATAGAGGCACCTACCGGAGAATCAATCCTGATAGCACCCGTCGCTCCCGCGACGATGGTGGCCCGTGTCGCGCGACTGATCCGTATCGCGCGACGAACGAGTTCAGACGGGCGGGAACCGGGGCGAAACCGACCCCGGGCGAAAGGAACAGGAATTTAAGCGCCGGCGCGGAAGGGGGTGACACTATGGGTAAGAAATCGAAAGCCAAGAAGAAGCGCCTGGGGAAACTCGAGCGCCAGAACACGCGCGTCCCGCCGTGGGTCATGCTCAAGACCGACCGCAACGTCGAACGCAACCCGAAGCGGCGCCACTGGCGCCGTAGCGACACGGACGAATGAGCGCCGGCGACTTCGAGGAACGGGTCGTCACCGTCCCGCTCCGCGACACGAAGGCCGCGCCGAAACAGGAGGAGGCCGACAAGGCCATGTCCATCGTCCGCGAGCACCTCGCCAAGCACTTCGCCGTCGACGCGGACGCCATCAGGCTCGACCCCTCGATCAACGAGGCGGTCTGGGCGAACGGTCGGCAGAACCCGCCGCGCAAGCTCCGGGTTCGCGCCGCCCGCTTCGAGGAAGACGGCGAGAGCATCGTCGAAGCCGAGACGGCAGAGTAGACTTGCTCCGCGCGGCTTTCTCCGGTTCGGCGTACGTCGGTGTCTTCGCACGGGCGACAGACGACTGTCTCCTCGTGCGACCCGACGTCGACGAGGACCTCCTGGAGGACCTCGGCGAGGAGCTCGACGTCCCCGTCGTCCCCACGACCGTCGGCGGGTCGGGGACCGTCGGCGCCCTCGCGACCGGCAACGGCAACGGCCTCCTCGTGAGCAGCCGCGTCCGCGAGCGCGAGCGCGACCGGATCGCCGAGGCGACCGGTAGTTCCATCGGGGAACTCCCCGGCCGGATCAACGCCGCCGGGAACGTCGTCCTCGCGAACGACAACGGCGCCTACGTCCACCCGGACCTCTCCGCGGAGGCGGTCCGCGCCGTCGAGGACGCCCTCGGCGTCCCCGTCGAGCAGGGCGTGCTCGCGGGCTCGCGAACCGTCGGAACGGCCGCGGTCGCCACGAACGCGGGCGTCCTCTGCCACCCGGACGCCACCGATGCGGAACTGGACTTCCTCGAGGACCTGCTGGACGTGCCCGCCGACATCGGCACCGTGAACTACGGCGCGCCGCTGGTCGGCTCCGGCCTCGTCGCCAACGACTACGGCTACGTCGTCGGCCAGGACACCACCGGCCCGGAACTGGGGCGCATCGAGTCCGCCCTCGGGTACATCGACTGACGTCGGCCGGCCGGCGTCAGAACACGTTCTGCGGCAGTCTCGACGCGTTCTCGGCGAGCACGGCCAGCGTCGGTTCGACGTCGTCGAACCGCGCGCCGCGCGTGACGACGTCGCGGTCGCGGTGCCACTCCACGACGTCGGCCTCCGCGAGTTTCGGGAGGTGGACGTGATGCAGCCGGACCTCCGTGAGACGCCGCGAGTCCGGCCCTCCGGGCCCGCCGGTACCCGACTCGGCCTCCGGCGACTCCCGGTTGCGCTCCAGTACCGCGTCGGGCACCTGTACCGTCTCGTGTTCGCGCAGCAGCAACAGCAGTCGCCGCCGGGCGTCGTTCGCCAGCAATCCGAATATCGTCGAGGCCCCGATCATACCCACGTGTTCACGCGGCCCGCACATAACTGTTATCTCGGCATCAGATCGGGGACCGACCGGACAGCGCGCTCGAACGGGGCGGTGTGCCGGTCGGGAGACGCCGGGAGCGGCCGGGTCGCGGTGGGCGGAGACTCCGTTGCGGAAGGTACTTCCCGCTCGCTCTCCCAGCGGGACACATGAGTGAATTCACAGTCACCGGGCAGTGGAGCGCCCGCGACGGCTGGCAGCCCTTCGAGAAGGAGATCGAGGCCGAGAACGAGAACGTCGCGCGCGAGCACGTCCTCGCCGAGTTCGGCTCGAAGCACGGGCTCAAGCGCACGCAGGTCGAGATTGAGGGGGTCGACGCATGAGCCTCGGTGGCGGCGGCGGCGCCCAGCAGCAGATGCAGCAGCTCGCACAGGAGATCGAGCAGATCGAGGAGCAGATCGAGGCCCTCGAAGGCGAGATCAGCGGACTGCAGGAAGAGAAACAGGAGATGAACGAGGCCATCGAGGCCATCGAAGCGCTCGAATCCGGTTCGACGGTTCAGGTCCCGCTGGGCGGCGACGCGTACGTCCGCGCCGAGGTCCAGGACATCGACGAGGTCATCGTCGAGTTCGGCGCCGGCTACGCGGCCGAGCAGGAGCAGAACGACGCCATCGACATCCTCGAGAACAAGCAGGACACGCTCGACGAGCGCATCGAGGAGATCCGCTCGGACATCGCCGAGCTGGAGACCGAGAGCCAGGAGCTCGAACAGCAGGCCCAGCAGATGCAACAGCAGCAGATGCAGCAGATGCAGCAGATGCAACAGCAGCAGGACGACGAGTAAGGCCCAATGTTCGACGGACTGAAAGAGAAACTCGGCCGCTTCAGCGACGACGTCGAGGAGGACGTCGACGAGGAAGCGGTCGAGGAAGCGCCGGAAGACACCGAGGCGGCCGACGCGGAGGCAGAAACAGCTGACGCCGGGGCCGAACCGGTCGACGCCGAAGCGAGCGACGCGTCCGCCGAGCCAGACGCCGACACCGCCCCGGACACTGACGAACCCGCGGTCGAAGAAGACGAGGCCGAAGCCGAGCCGACGGCCGACGACGCCGAAGGCGGCGAAGCGACGGACGAGGAGTCCGCGGACGGCAACGAGTCCGCGGATGACGACGAGCCTGACTCCGACTCCGACGACGACGAGCCTGACTCCGACGACGACGGTCGGAGTCTCGGTGAGCGGGCGAAGCTCCTCGCGACCGGGAAGACCGTCATCGACGAGGACGACCTGGAGAACCACCTCGACGACCTGGAGATCGCCCTGCTCCAGAGCGACGTGGAGATGGGCGTCGCCCAGGAGATTCTCGACGGCGTCGAGGAGAACCTCGTCGGCGAGACCCGCCGGCGGCTGTCCTCGACAGGCAATCTCGTCCGCGACGCGCTCCGCGAGGCGCTGTACGACGTCATCAGCGTCGGGCAGTTCGACTTCGACGAGCGGGTCGCCGAGGCCGACAAGCCCGTCGTGATCGTCTTCACCGGCGTCAACGGCGTCGGGAAGACGACGACCATCGCGAAGCTCTCGCGGTACTTCGAGGAACGGGGGCTCTCGTCGGTGCTCGCCAACGGCGACACCTACCGCGCGGGCGCCAACGAGCAACTGCAGCAACACGCCGACGCCCTCGACAGGGAGGTCATCTCCCACGAGCAGGGCTCGGACCCGGCGGCGGTCATCTACGACGCCATCGAGTACGCGGACGCCCACGACGTGGACGTGGTGCTGGGCGACACCGCCGGTCGGCTCCACACCTCCGACGGGCTGATGGACCAGCTCTCGAAGATCGACCGCGTGACGGATCCGGACCTGACGCTGTTCGTCGACGAGGCGGTCGCCGGACAGGACGCCGTCAACCGCGCGCGCGAGTTCGACGACGCGGCGGCGATCGACGGCGCGGTGCTGACGAAAGCCGACGCCGATCCGCAGGGCGGCGCGGCCATCTCGATCGCGCACGTCACCGGCAAGCCGATCCTCTTTCTCGGCACCGGGCAGGACTACGGCGACCTCGAACGGTTCGACCCCGAGGAGATCGTCGACCGACTCCTCGGCGAGGAGTGAGTCGGTCCTGTCCGCTGGGTTCGCGCCGTCAGCGGCTGTTCACTCGGTGACCGTCACGCGGCCATCGCCGGAGACCGTCACGTCGTAACCGGCGTGCGAAAACGAGATGCGGGCGAGTCCGCCGCCACCGCCCGTGTCACCGACGAGCCGTTCGAGCGCGTCGGGGTCGACAGAGCGATACAGCGGCGGTATCGCGTCTGGCTCGCACTCATTCGCCGTCGCGAGTCGCTCGACGACGGCGACGGAGACGGCGTCCGTCCCGCCGGGCGGTCCGCGTGCGCCCCCGTCGCTGGACTGCTGTTCACGATTCATACTCACTCCTCCACTGGTGCGACCGTCGCGCCGGACGCGGTCGCTGCACGAAGAGTTCCACCGATACCGCGTAGGGCCGGGACGACCGTCATCCCTCGGTGTGACAGGTAACGGGTATTAAGTGCCGGGTCGAGCGGGAACGCGGTCGAGCCCCGTCAGGAGGGAGGCCGGTCGCGATGATCGTGATCCAGCGTGTGCCCGACGAGCGCCTCCTGTCCGCGGCGGAGACGCGCCGACGCCGCGTTGCGCGAGACGCCGAGTTCGTCGGCGACGTCCTGGAGCGAACACTCCCGCGGGACCGAGAAGTAGCCGGCCTCGCGGGCCGCCGTCAGCGCCGCGCGCTGCTTCTCGGTCACCTCGTACTTCCCGTACGACGAGGGGTCGTCGCTGCGGTATAGTCGGTCGAGTTCGACGCCCTCGCGCGCGGCGCAAAATCGGTCGTCGAACGACGAGACCGACGCCTGGTCGGAGAACAGGGCGCGGAGGGTCCAGACGCCGTCCCCGCCCTCGGCGTGCAACACCGTCGCGGCCACGTCGTCGAGGGCGGCGAGCAGGTCGGTCCCGTCGCTTTCCCACTCCACCCGGTAGAGGCGCTCGTCGTCGTGGTCCTCCACGACGGCGAACTCGCTGACCGAGGCATCACTGCGGAGCGCCGTCTCGAACGCCTCGAAGTCGGCCGACGCGACCCAGACGTACGGGGTCACCGCCTGCTCGCCGTCGACGACCATCCGTTCGAGGGTGACGGTTCCGCCGACAGCACCGAGCGCGTCGCCGAGCAGAAACGCCGTCGCTGGAACGGTGAACTCGCCGATGACGGTCATACCGTCGCTTTGGTTCGCCGGAGAATAAAGCCCCGCCTGGCGTGCGTCACTCGTCGCGTTCGTCGGAGAGGTGCTCCCACACCTCGGCGCAGCCGCATCCGTCCTCGACGTCGTCCAGGTGCGAGGTGTCGACCTCGCGCTCTTCGTCGTCCGATTCGACCTGCGCCGTCTCTCCTGCCTGCACGTTTGCCGTGTCGGTCATTTGGTTGTTCAGTTCCAAGGCCCGACTCGGTATAAAGGCCCCCATGCACGCACCCCTCGCCGTCACTGCCGGAAGGCGACAAATATCTCCGGATCACGGATCCCGCCAAACCGTCAGATCCGGAACGGAAGGCCGAAACGAGGGGGATTCGCGCGATCGTCGGCAAATGACGCCGCATCCGCGGGAGCCCCCTCGGGAACCGGAGCCGCCGGGCCGTTGCAGGTGAAGCAGGAGCGACAGTCGCCCGGGCCGATCATCACAGATAGCGGCAACCGATGGGGGCTTTCCCGCAGTCGTGGCAGACCTGTCCGTGACGGGGAGTTACAGGGAAATGGGGGACAGTGTGATACACACCCACGCGATCGTCGCGTGAACTTTCACTCATGAACGGGACAGACACACGCGCCTCGGTAACTCGGGGGGATCCGCTGTGAACACGGTCGAGCAGCACAAACAGGAGAAACACCCGCTGGATGTCGTCGAGGACGTCAAGGAGTACGCCGAAGAGGGTCTCTCGTTCGAGGAGATCGAGGAGCGGGCCGGCAGCGGCGAGTGGGAGCGGCTCAAGTGGGCCGGGATGTACTCCCACGGCCGCAAGCAGGGCTACTTCATGATGCGGACCAAGGTGCCGGGCGGCTATCTGTCGCCCGAGCAGGCCGAGGTCATCGGCGAGGTCGCCGAGGAGTACGCCGTCGCCCCCGAGGAGTACGGCGGCGAGGAGCAAAACGACATCTGGGGCGACGCGTTCATGGACATCACGACCCGCCAGGACATCCAGAAACACTGGATCCGGGTCGAGGACGTGCCCGAGATATGGGACACCTACGACGAGGTCGGGCTCACGACGATCCAGGGCTGCGGCGACGGCGCCCGGAACGTCCTCGGCTGCCCCGCCGCCGGGCTGGACGGCCACGAGTGCTTCGACGCGCAACCGGTCATCGACGCCGTCTCCGACTACTTCACGGGCAACCGCGAGTACGCCAACCTGCCCCGGAAGTTCAAGATGACCATCACCGGCTGCAAACACGACTGCGGCCAGTCGCAGATCAACGACGTGGGCATGACGCCCGCCCGGAGGGAAGTGGACGGCGAGGAGATCTACGGCTTCCACTGCAAGGTCGGCGGCGGTCTCTCGGACGGCCCGCGGATGGCCACCCAGATGGACGTGTTCGTCCCGCCGGGCGACGCCGTGGAGTTCTGCCGCGCCATCGCCCAGACGTTCAAGGAACTGGGCGACCGCAACAACCGCGGCGTCTGCCGGATGCGCTACCTCGTCGAACAGCTGGGCACCGAGGAGTTCGAACAGGCCGTCCGCCGGCGCTGCGAGGTCGACCTGCCCGACGCGGGCGTCGACCTCACCGAGGGGTACACCGGCGACCACGTCGGCGTCCACGACCAGAAGGGCGAGGGGCTGAAGTACGTCGGCTTCAACGTCATCACCGGTCGCATGGGCGGCGACGAGTTCGCCGAGGCCGCCCGCGCGGCGAAGCAGTACGGCACCGAAGATGCATCCATCCGCCTCGCGACCGACCAGAACTTCCTCATCACCCACATCCCGGAGGAGAACCTCGGCGATCTGCTGAACGAGCCGTTCGCCCGCAAGTACGAACACGACCCCGGGCCGTTCTCGCGGGGCGCCGTCGGCTGCACGGGCTCCGAGTTCTGCAACTACGGCATCATCGAGACGAAAAATCGGGTGTACCGCTGGGCGAAGGCGCTCGACCGGCGCATCGACACGCCGGAGGACCTCGACGTCGTCCGAATGCACATGTCCGGCTGCTCGGCCTCCTGTGCCCAGCCGCAGATCGCCGACATCGGCTTCCGCGGCGAGACGGTCAACGTCGACGACCCGGAGACGACGACCAACGAGGAGGGCGACAACATCGTCGAGGGCATGGACTTCGGCCTCGGCGGCTCGCTGGGGGCGGACAACGAGTTCCTCGACTGGGTCGAGAACGCCGTGCCCGCCCAAGCGGTCATCCCCGCCATCGAAGAGCTGTTCGAGGCCTACGTCGACGAGCGCGAGGAGGGCGAGCGGTTCTACGAGTGGAGCCGCAGGGTCGGCAACAACCGCCTGCGGAAGATCATGCAGCGGGCCGACGCCAACGTCTCGGGAGGTGTCGCGCATGGCGACTGAGCGCCCGTGGGAGCGCCCTCAGGACGAGAGGCGACGCGACAACGAGTGCAGTCAAGTCGTGCCGGCGGACGTGGCACCGGAACTGGCGGAAGGAGGGCGCAACCGGGGAGACGGCAGCGACGACGTCGAACTGGACTCGGACCGCCTGCTCACCGACGGCGGGCGGGACCAGCCGATGCCCGGCGTCCCCGACGTTGGTCGCAGCGACGACGCGGACGACTGCGGCTGCGGGAGTTCCTGCGGCTGCGGCGGCCACGCCGAGCGCGGTCACTCGCACGGCGACGCCACCGGTCGATCGACGGCGGTACCGGACGGCGGAGCCACGCCGGCGAACGTCGACGAGAACGGCAAGCTCCGGAACGTCGAGTTCACCAAGCCCGCGGAGGGCAAGAGCCAGGACGTCTACGACACTCCGGCCGACCGACGCGTCCAGCGGCCCGGCGAGGAGGAGCTGGCCCTCGACACGCCCTCGTACGAGATCCGCTCGCGGATGAACGACATCGAGACGCCGGACGACAAGACGTGGTTCATGGAGCTCGACGAGGGCGTCATCGACGCAGACCGCTGCATCCAGTGTGGCACCTGCGTCGCTTCTTGCCCCTCGGACTCCATCGGCATCGGCGACGACGGCCTGCCGGAACTCGTCAAGATGTGCACCGGCTGTTCGATGTGCTGGGACTTCTGCCCCCGCGGCGGCCTGCGCTACGAGCGCCAGTGGAAGATCACCGGCGGCGACGACAACGTCTCCGGCGCCGGCGACCCCATCACCGAGTTCTCCGCGAAGGTCGACGAGGACTGGCGCGAGAACGCCCAGGACGGCGGCCTCGTCACCGCCGTCCTCTGCAAACTCCTCGAGGAGGGCGAGATCGACGGCGCGCTCATCGCCACCGAGAGCGACGACGAGCCCTGGAAGGCCGAGTCGTTCCTCGCCACCACCCCCGAGGAGTGCATCGAGAACGCCGGGAGCTTCTACAACCAGACGATGGCGCTCGGCAATCTCGACCTGGGCCAGTGGGAGCACAAACTCGACGTGCCCGTCGATGAGGCCTCGCTGGCCCTCGTCGGGACGCCCTGCGAGATCGAGGGCATCCGCGCCCTGCAGGACTTCGAGTGGGACTACGCCAGCCAGGAAGACGGCGTCCGCGCCATCGACTACGCCATCGCCCTGATGTGCACGAAGAACTTCAACTACCAGAAGCTCATGGGCGAGAAACTGGAGGAAGAGCGCGACATCGACCTCGCCGACGTGGGCAAGATGGACGTCCTCGACGGCCGGATGATGGCCTACGACCACGAGGGCGAACTCATCGTCGACGAGGACGTCGAGGAGTTCCACGACGCCGCGCTCAAGGGCTGTGACGAGTGTGCCGACTTCACCGGCTACTGCGCCGACCTGACCGTCGGTTCCGTGGGCTCCAGCGACGAGTACTCCTCAGTGATCGTCCGGACCGAGCAGGGCCTGGACGCCTGGAACCTGACGAAGGACGACCTGGACTACCACGACCTGGAGGACCGGTCGGCCATCGGCGGCCTGCAGTCCTGGGACAAGAAGAAGGCCTTCGACTCGCTAAAACGGCCGTTCGACCCCGACGCGCCGCGGTTCATCGACTACACCGACCACGCCGAGAACTACGGGACCGAGCTGAACCCCCACGACCGCGGGCACTGAGACGCGAGGTCACGGACGGGCTGGTCCCGTCCGAAGACCTATCCGGCGGGACTGAGTCCACGGAGATGTGACTGCAGACGAACAGGTTTCGAAGGGGGACGAGACCGGCGACGCCGCGGTCGAGCGGATGGTCGCCGCCGTCGACGAGGGCTGGCGAGTCGGGGAAGCGATCGCGATCGACGACGGCGGCAACGAGACGGTCGCGGTGACGGTCGAGACGGACAACGGCGTCCGCGAGTGCGTCCTCAAGGCGACCGACGAGGAGGACGGTGGCGGGAACCTCGCCGCCGAGGCGAAGCTCCTCCGACTGCTCGGCGCCGAGACGTCCGTGCCAGTCCCCGAGGTGTACGGCGTCGTCGACGACCACCCGGACCTACCGACGCCGCTGTTCCTGATGGAGCGGATCGACGGGAAAGCGCTGCCGACGGACGCGTCGGCGGTCCCGGACGAGGAGATGGTCGCGTACGTCCGACAGGTCGGCCGCTCGCTCGGCGAGGTCCACGGACTCGACGCCTTCGACGGCTACGGTCCGGTCGTCGACGCCGAGCGGGTCGACCCGGCCGACGTGGGCGGGGCGCGACTACTCGCCCGCGAGTACGGGCTGGCGCTCGACGACCCGCACGACACCTGGGCGTCCCGGCTCCCGGCGACCGCGGAGTGGATGCTGGATCGACTCGAATCCACCCGGTTCGGCGACCTCGTGCCGGAACTCCGGGAGGCGATCGACCGACGGCGCCCTGGTCTCGACCTCTCGGGGACGCCGGTGATCGCTCGCATCGACCACCATCCGGGGAACCTGGCGGTCGACCGCGAGTCGCGGACGGTAACGGGACTGCTCGACTGGGGGCTCGCCCGGACGACCCATCCCGAGTACGAACTCGTCTGCGCCGAGCAGGGCTTCTGCGGGACGGACTCGTTCGACTCGGAGCGGCGCGAGCGCATCCGGACCGCGCTGTACGAGGGGTACGACGAGACCGCCGAACTCCCGTCCGCCGACGGCTTCGCGGAGCGGCGCCGGCTCCATCGGCTGGTGTTCCTCGCGTCGAACATGACCTGGGTGTCCCGCTGGGTCACGCCGAATATCGAGGACAAGGTCGAGCGGGACTACCGGGAGTTCGTCGCCGAACTGCTGTGACGGCGGGACGACACCGTCGACGAGCGGGCGGCGTTACATCTCCGAACGCTTGACGAGGGCGTAGACGAGCAGCGCCGAGAGGACGACGCTGAGGTACGCCTCGCTGGCGGCGAACACCTCGGCCGCGCGGCCCTCCGGCCCGAGGAAGCCGTAGCCGATGGTCGTGTAGGAGACGTAGCTGAAGCGGGCCACGTCGAAGAGCGTCGCCAGCCCTTCCGGGGTGAGCGCCGCTCCGACGGAGAGCTGGCCGGCGGCCGTCCGGAAGGGACCGCCGCCGAAGGCGTAGAAGGGAACGTACAGCAGCGGCGCGAGGACGAACGCGAACCCGATCCGGATGGGGCGCATCCCGTGGCCGCAGGTGATCCCGAGGAAGTAGTTCTCGGTCGCCCGGCCGAGGTTCTTCACACGGGTCCACAGCGGCGCCGACGAGTCCCGGACGACCGAGAGGTTCTCCTTCCGGCTGAACTGCTGGCGCTTGACGCGGAACTCGCCGGCGACCTTCATGTCGCCGACGGCCGCGGCGCTCTGTTTGGCCTTGAGATAGGTCGTCTCGATCACCTCGGGCGTCATCTCCAGGGCGTAGTCGGGGTCGGCGCCGGGCGGTTCGTGGAACTCGTGGATGGCCCAGGCGTTGCGGTCGAGGTACTGGCGGTGGCCGCTGAAGTCGAACTCGTGGCCGTCGAACTCCGTGAACTCCGTCCGGCAGAAGCGGAAGAAATCGAGCAGCCGCCGGTAGTCCCCGTCGGCCGCCGCGACCAGTTCGACGTCGCCGAGGCTGGCGAGGGTCAGATCGTAGCGCACCCACTTCTCCGCCGGCTGGGCGATGCGGCCGCTCTTGATCTTCGCGCGGGTGAAGTCGACGAAGGCGTCCTCGGCGACCTGCGTCGCCTCGAAGTCGATGCGGTCGGTGAAGACGGCGCCGCTGAAGTCGATCTGCCCGCCGAAGGAGGTGTCCTCGAAGTTCGCCGACGTGATCTCGGCGTTGTGGAAGTCCGCGTCGTCGCCGAAGTGCGCGCCCTCGAAGGACAGGTCGTCCTCCAGGAAGTTGGCGCCGCCGGTGAACTCGGCCCCGCGGAAGACGCAGCGGTCCGCGAACTCGGCGGCCGAGAAGTCCGCGTCCTCGTGGAACCGGGACTCGTCGAAGTCGGCCTCGCCCGCGAATCGAGTGTCGGGGAAGTCCGCGTCGGCGGTGAACCGCGCTTCCTCGAAGTGGACCTGCCCCGAGAACATCACCGCCTCGAAGGTGACGTACCGGAACCGGGCGTGCTGGAAGTCGGCCTCGCCAGCGAAGGTCGACCGGGCGAAGGTCGCGTCCTCGTCGAGCGCGCGTTCGCGGCCCGAGAAGGAGGCGCCCCGGAAGTCGGCGTCGCCGCGGAAGTCCACGTCGGCGAAGCCGGTGTCGCCGTCGAACCGGGCCTCGTCGAAGTCCGCGAACCCCTCGAAGACGACCTCGTCGAACTCGGCGTCGCCGTCGAACGCCGCCTCCTGGAAGTCCGCCTCGGCGGCGAAGGTCGCCCGCTCGAAGTGGGTGAAACCGAACTCGGCCTGCCGGAAGTCCGCTCGCGCCTCGAAGGCGGCGCCCGTGAAGCTCGTGTTGTCGTCGAGCAGGTTCGAGTCGCCGTAGAACTCGGCGGCCCGCGCCTCCACCTCGCCCGCGAACGTCGCGCCGTCGAAGCTCA
Organism: Halosimplex rarum; assembly: GCF_047715405.1. Lineage (NCBI taxonomy): Archaea > Methanobacteriati > Methanobacteriota > Halobacteria > Halobacteriales > Haloarculaceae > Halosimplex > Halosimplex rarum. Next base: position 3,805,740 of record NZ_CP180412.1, on the reverse strand, counting down.
CGTCGTTCGCGAACGTCGACTCGTCGACGTCGAAACGCCCCTCGAAGGTCGCGTCCGCGAACTCCACGTCGCCTGCGAACTCCGTCTCGAACGCCGAGACGTCACCCGTCACGGTCGCCCCGTCGGCGAGCAGCGCTTCCTCGACGTGGGACTCGTCGAAGGTCAGGTCGCCGACGGTCGCGCCCTCCAGCCGGATCGGGAGCCGGATCGTCGCGAACGTCGCCGAGAGCGACTCGATCGTGGCGTCGCGCAGGTCGATCGGATGCCGGTCGGTCCCCTCGACGGTCTGCCGGTCGAGGTCGAGCGCCGGCAACGTCACGCCGCGCAGGTCCTTCTGGTCGGCGTCCCCGTTGCGGGCGACGGCGAGGAACGCGTCGCGAACCTCGTCGTCGGTGATCCCCCGCTCCTCGCGCTCCGCCGGCGAGAGGTGCAGGACGGACGCGTCGACGCCCTCCGTTGCCGCCCGATCGGCCCGTATCACCTCGGCCGCGGTGCTCGCACTTCCGGCGTCCGCATCGTCGGGACCCGCATCGCCGCCGCTCGTCTCGTCGGCACCCCCATGCCGCCTCTCTGTCATATCTCCTCACAGGGGAACCCCCGAGTAAAAAGGTACTGCTGTGCGACGGGGCGGGCCCGTCGCCGGAAATCGGTCAGTCTGTCGGTTGTCCCGGCCGATCGGCGCCGTCGTCGGTCCGGCCGTCGGCCCCGTGATCGACGCCGTCACCGGCGACGGCGCCACCGGGGACGGTCTCGAAGACGGTCCGCGTGTACAGCGCGAGGTCGAACTCGGGGTAGGTGTGGTAGGTCTCGTAGCCGTCCGCTCGGACGTCGACGGTCGTGACGGCGTCGTCGCCGAACCAGTAGACCAGATCGAACGTCGCCTCCGCCGGGAAGGCCGCGAGCGGTCGGCGCTCGACCACCGTCGCGCAGGCCAGTCCGTCGGTCGCGTACTCGATCCGCCGCCGCGGCCCCGTGTCGGCGGCCGACGCCGCGTCCGCGCGCTCGTCGGCGGTCGTCGCGCCGTCGAGTCGGAGGGTCGTCGTGCCGTCGCAGTCGACGGGTTCGCACGAGGACAGCTCGTGGAAGTCGTAAGCGGGCGCGCTGACGTAGTGCGAGCTCCCGATCACGCGGAAGGTGAACTCGGTGCCGAGGAAGCGGCGCGTGAGCGAGTCGAAGACGCGGACGTCGCTGGTCGGCGGGCCGGTACTGTGGACGAAGTGGAGGGTGTTCTCGGTCATGGGTCGACGATCACGCCGTAGTTGGGGTCGAAGACGCTGTTCGGCTCGACGTTGCGATAGGAGGGCAGCGCCCGCCACTCCCAGCGCTCGTAGCGCTCGGCCACGGCGCCGAGGTAGTCGCTGCGCGCTCGCGAGACGTTCGGGACCGGCTGCGGGCCGTCAGAGAGGAGCCAGAAACGCTCGCCGCGCTCCAGCTCGTCGTCGCCGTCGGGGTCCTCGTACACAGAGTAGGGGAGATAGCGGTCGAAACCCGCCTCGCGGAGGGTGTTGACGTACACCGCGCGGTGCTGGGAGTGGTAGTACCGCGAGTACACCCACGTCGCCACGACGCCCCGGTCGCTCAGGCGCTGGCGCAGGAGCTGGTAGAACTCCGTCGAGTACAGCGCCAGCGAGTCGTCGCTGCGGGCGCCCGGCACGTCGAGCAGGATCAGGTCGTAGCGCTCGTCGGTGTGGCGCAGGTACCGGTAGGCGTCGCCGACGGTCGTGTTCAGGCGGTCGTACTCGTAGGCGTCGTCGTGGTACCGGGCGAACGCCGACTCGTTTTTCGAGTAATCGAGGAACTCCCCGTCGATGTCGACCTGGTCGACGCTCACGTTGTAGTCGCGCAGCCGGTCGACGGCGATGTAGTCGCCGCCGCCGACGAGCAGCACGTCGAACGAGGCGTTGCCGGCCGGTGCGGCGCTCGACTCGGTACCCGCCGGCGCGATACTCGACTCGTCACCGCCCGAGACGGCGCCCGACCCGTCCAGATACGCCGACATCGGCACGTCGACGAGGCCGCTGTGGTAGGAGTCGACCCAGCCGTCGCAGAGCTGGATCGCCTGGTCGAGGCGGAGACAGGTCTCGGTGCCGGCGTTGCCCGCCACGTCGCGCTGGTAGGTGGTGATCCGCTGGTAGGCGGTCCGCTCGAACCCGGTAACCGTGACCTCGGCCTTCCCGGGCTGGTACTCGCTCTCGATGCGGTCGCCCATGTAGGCCCCGGTGACCGCCTGGTCCACGGCGCCGGCGTTGGCGACCAGCCCGCCGTAGGTGCCCGTCAGCAACAGGCCGGCGAGGACGACGCCGCGCCAGCGAGCGAGCGAGAGCGACCGGTCGGCGCCGCGGGAGATCGGTGCGCGAGCCGACCACACCGCGAACGCGAGCGCCGCGAGCGCGTTCAGCAGACCGAGGACGAGCACGGTCACGACGAGCCCGTAGCGCGGGTAGAGGACGAGCGCGTAGACGACCGTCCCCGCGAGGCTGCCGAGGTAGTCGACGCCCAGCACCTCCGAGAACGACCGCCCCTCGGCCTCCGAGACCGAGAAGAACGCGCTGAGCACGCCCCGGACGACTTTTCTCGGGTAGACGCCGCCGAGCGTGGCGAACAGCGTCTCCTCGCGGTGCTCGACGAGGTCGTTGAGCAGCGGGATCTCGAACCCCGAGAGCAGCCCGACGAGCAGGATCGGCCCGTGCGAGAGCGCGAGCGTGACCGGTCCCTTCAGCGGGAAGGCGACGTCCGGGAACGAGTTCAGGGCTATCACGAAGGCCGCGCCCGCCGGCCCCGCGAACGCGAGGTACACCTCCGTCCGCAGGAAGTTCGCGTCGGGGTCGTCGAGGTGCGCCGACAGGAACGCGCCGACGCCCATGGAGAAGAGGTAGAGGCCGATGGTGATCGAGTAGCGGAGGACGGTCCCGCCGTAGAAGACCGTCAGCAGCTCCGAGTAGACGAGTTCGTAGGCGATCGAGCAAAAGGCGACGACGAAGGTCAGCCCGAGCAGCACGCGCCGGTCGGTGACGACCGCCGTCGCGGAGGCCGGGGCGGCGGAGGCGGATCCCCCGTCGGCCATCGCCACTGGCCCTGACGGCGTTCCGCCGCTCCCGGACGACGACAGCGACGGCTCCGCGGCCGAGTCTCGGGTCTGCGGGCGGCACGTCCCTGGAGCGCGGCCGGACGAACCGTCCGGGCTCGCCTCCGGCGTCGCGCCGTCACCGCGGGCGTCGTCGCTGTCACGGGCCATCGGCGGTCAGACCCTCACACTCGGGGCTTGACGTACCAGGCCTTGTCGGTCCGCCAGCCGCCGAGGTCGTTGTCGATCTCGAAGTCGACGGCCTGCCACCCGAAGTCCGTGGACCCGTCCCGGGAGACGAGTTCCGTCCCGACGCGGTACCACCCCTCTCTGGGACTGCTCCCGGGCGAGATCGAACCGATGTCGACGGTCGTCTCCGCCCCGTTCTCCGGGTTCTCCCACGTCTTGTCCCACGAAACGTCCCCCGGGCCCGGGCCAGGTGCGTCGTTCTCGTAGCTGTCGTCGCTGCCCAGGTACGAGACGCCGAGCGTGGCGACGGTGGCGTCGTACATTCGGATCTCGTCGCGGTGGTCGTCGCGCCAGTCGTCCGAGTAGGAGCCGCCGTGCCAGATCGCCCAGCCGTGGCGCGAGTGCTTGGGCGCCGACGAGTAGCCGCCGGTCCCGCGGCCGCCCGCGCCCTTGGCCGCGCTGGCGACGCCGATCGGCGCGAGCGACGCGGCCGCGCCGCCCGCGTCGAGGTTTCCCTGGTTCTCCTGGCGCGACTCGACTTCCACGTCGGGGAGCAGCTGGATCTGCAACGTCGTCTCCTGGAGAGAGACGTCTTCGAAGACGTCGGCTCGTCGGGGCGGCGGCGAGTTGTTCCCCCCGAGACATCCGGCGAGTCCCAGTCCGGCCAGCAATCCCGCACTCCCCTGTACGAAGCGTCGGCGCTGCATACCCTGTAGCGCGGATCGCCCTCGACAAGTATCTTTATATTATCGTTTCAGCCGAGTGGCTCGTTCGCGGCGGTCGCGTTGGGAGGCTTTCAAGTACCGACCCCCGGTAGGGGCGGGGTAACGGAGTTCATCACACGTGAGCGACACATGGGACGCGCGGACCGAGGAGTACTCCGGCGACGTGCGACTCGCCGGGAGTCACGCGACACCGGTCGGCCTCCGGGGCGCCGAGGACGTCTTCGTCGGCCCGGACGCGGTCGCGGGGACCCTCCGGCTGGCCGACGTCGAGTACGTATTCACCGACGTCCCGGACGGCGACAGCGACGGCGCGAGCCAGGGAGATGGCGACGGCGTGAGCGAGAAGGCCCGCGTGGCAACCGAGGTGACCGGCGACCTGGAGGACGGGTACGTCGAGGACGTCGACGGCGACGTCGTCGTCAGCGGCGTCGACGACGTGTTCGTGGCCCACGACGCCGCGGAGACGCTCGACCCGGCGGGCGCCGAGCAGGTCTTCCACGACGACGCCGCCGCGCCGACCGGTTCGCCCGACGGCTACGACGCGACGGTGACGGGCTGGAACCACTCGCGCGACGCCGTCGACCCACGAGACGGCGTGGCAGTCCGCGGCGCGAAAAACGAGGTCACCGTCACCGACGCGAAACACGACCTGACGGTGTACGTCGTCGGCTGGGAGAACGAGGTCCGCATCGAGGGCCGCGGGCTCGACGTCACGGTCTTCTTCGTCGGCCGGGACAACCGCGTCAGCGTCGGCCCGTACGTCTCCGCGACGACCGCGTCCGAGAGCGGCTTCGACAACGCCCTCGACGCCGACCCGCTCCCGCCCGAGGCGGTGATCCAGACCTCGAAGGAGGAGGCCCACAGCGGGACCACCTTCGGACGCCACCGGATCACCTGGCAGGAGCCCGCGCCTGACAAGGACTGGTGTCCCAACTGCGGCGAGGGCGCCGACGCCGTCATCACCCGCCGGCAGAAAGACGCCTTCTTCCTGTTCGGGTCTGCGATCCGGACCTACGACAGCGGTGGCGTCTCCTACGAGTGCGAGCGGTGCAGCCGCCACGTCGCCGGCGGGGTCGACCTCTCCGAGCAGGAGCGCAAAGACGCCCTCCGGTGAACTGGCCGGTGGACGATACCGCATAGCACGCGACCGCTGCCGGCGAAACGCGCTCGAACCCGAACGCTCAAAGGGACAGATCGGTTCGGACAGGACATGGAGGTGTTCGTGCGGCTGGGCTATCTGCTCGTGCTGCTGGGCGTCGGCGTCGCCGCCCGGCGGGCCGACGTCCTCAACGAGCGGCGCACGGGCTGGCTCAACGACGCCGCGTTCTACGTCGCGCTCCCGGCGCTCGTGTTCTCCTCGACGTACGACCGGGCGCTGGGCGAACTCGTCTCGCCGGCACTTGTCGGCGGCGTGCTCCTCGTGTTCGCGACGGTCATCGGGCTCGCGTGGCTGGTCCACCGCCGGCGCGCCTCGCGGGGACGCCGCAGCGTCGCGATGGTCCAGTCGTACCACTCGAACCTCGGCTTCCTCGGCCTGCCGCTGGTCGAGGCGACGCTCGGCGGCGCCGCCAGCGGGACCGCCGCCGTCGTCCTCGGCATCGGCGTGCTCGTCCAGACGCCGCTGACCGTCCTCGCACTCATCGCGATCAACGACGTCGACGCCGACGCCACCCAGGAACTGCGCGGCGTCGTCACGAACCCGGTCCTGATCGCGCTCGTCACCGGGCTCTCGTTCTCGACCGCGGGGCTGGGCGTCCCCGGCACCGTGGCGACCGGGCTCGGCTGGGTCTCGGAGTTCGCCCTCCCGATCGCCCTGCTCTGCGTCGGCGCCTCGCTCCAGGTGGTCGACGCCGACGTGGACTACGGGCTGACTGGCTCTGTCGTCGCGATGAAGATCGGGTTGATGCCCGCGCTCGCGTGGGTCATCTTCACGCTGCTTGCCGTCGACGCGACCGCCGCCGCGGCCGTCGTCGTCATGCTCGGGATGCCCTCGGCCGTCTCGACGTACGTCTACGCGACCGAACTCGGTGGCGACTCGCAACTGGCCTCGCTCAACGTCTTCGCCACGACACTCGCCTCCCTCGGGACGGTCGCGCTCATCCTCGAAGTGATGGGGTAGGCCGACGCCCTTCGCTGGACTCGTCCGATTTTATCAGCCACGACCACGCACGCACGGGCATGGGCTACCACCAGATCGACCCCGACGACCTCGACGCGACGCCGGACTACCCCTGCGACCGCCGCGGTATCTCCGACGCGGCGGAACTGGCCGCGCTCCACCTCGCGACCTACGAGATGGCGCCCGGCGAGCAACTGCCGCGGGTCTACCACTACCACGACCAGCGAGAGGAAGCCTTCTACGTGATTGCGGGGACGCTGCACGTCGAGACGCCCGACGAGGCGTACGTCGTCGAGACCGGCGAGGTGTTCGTCGCCGAACCCGAGAGCCCCCACCGCGCGTACAACCCCGAGAGCGCCGACGGGAGCGTGCGCGTGCTGGGGACGGGCGCGCCGAAGTCCGACATCGCCCGCCCTTACGAGCCCGAGACGGGAACCGACGAGTGAGCGACGACTGGATACCCTTTAGGGCCCGCCGGTCGCAGGGTGCATCATGACGAGCAAAGACGACGTGCGACAGCAGATCGTCGAGAGCGGCGTGACCGCGGTCCTGCGCGGGATCGACGAGGACGACATCGTGCCGGTCGCCGAGGCCATCCACGAGGGCGGCGTGACGGCTATCGAGGTCACGGCCGACGCCAAGCGCTGCAGCGAGATGATCGCCGACGTCGACCGCGCGATGGAGGGCACCGACGCCGTCGTCGGCGCGGGCACCGTGATGGACGCCGCGGCCGCGCGCAACGTCATCGAGGCCGGCGCGGAGTTCGTCCTCGCGCCGAACCTCAACGAGGACGTCATCGACGTCTGCAACCGCGAGGGCGTCGTCGCCATCCCGGGCGTCATGACGCCCACCGAGGCCGCCCAAGCGATGGAAGCCGGCGCGGACATCCTGAAGATGTTCCCCGCCTCCACGGTCGGCCCGGGCCACATCGGCGCGCTCCAGGGTCCGCTGGGCGACGTGCCGATCATGCCGACCGGCGGCGTCTCGGTCGACAACGTCGCCGAGTACTTCGAGGCCGGCGCCATCGGCGTCGGTGCCGGGTCGGCGCTGGTCGACTACGACGCGATCGAACGCGAGGACTGGGACGGCGTCCGCGAGTCCGCCGCGGCGTTCGTCGAGGCCGTCGAGGACGCGCGATCGTAACCCGTCGGCGCACGCGCGTCGCGTTCGGCCCGTCGTCCGGTCGGGCCACTGGCGTGTGTATGGACCACTGACGTGTTTATTCCCGTCGCGCACGTAGCGCGCGCATGACGTCCGAACGAGAAGCGGTCGCGGAGACGGTCGAACGGCTCATCGACGAGGTAAACGAGTGGCCGCACGTCGCGGTCGGAGAACACCGGTTCGGCGGAACGGAGTTTCGCGTCGGCCCGCGCGAGATCGGACACGTCCACGCGTGGGGGATGCTCGATATCGCGTACCTCCGGAAGCTACGGGACGTCCTCGTCGATGACGGCGAAACCGGGCCTCACCACCTGCTGTCCGAATCCGGGTGGACGACGGAGTACGTCGAGTCCCCCGACGACTTCGAGCACGCTCGCTGGCTCTTGCGGCTGTCGTATCTCTACCACGTCAACGTGTTACAGCGGACCCCGGCGGGCGCGGAGGAGTTCGAGGATCTCGACGTCGCAGCCGAACTGGAGGCGTTGGACGTGAGCGAGCGGATCCGCGACGCGTTCGAGCGCCGCGACGCGTCCCGTCACCGATAAGAGGAGCGAACGACCAGAGAGTTCCATGGGAAATCGGTCGCTCGACGACTTTCTGGGCGGCGACGATTCCGCGGAATCCGCCGACGAACCGGCGGACGACGCCGCGAGCGACGCGACCGACGCCGAGACGGTCGGTTCCGACACCGGCGCGACCAGTTCCGAGTCCGACGACCGTGCAGTGACCGAAGAATCGCCTGACGGCGAGGGCATGGACGAAGGCGGCGACGGCGACGACGAGACCGCGGCGGACGACGCTGGAGCGGTGAGCGGCGACAGCGACGCTGCCGACGGGACGGCCGCCGACGGACCGGCCGTCGACCCGGGTACCGTCGAACCGGCCGCGGCGACGTACACGTGGAGCGGCGACGGCGGCGTCTGTGACGCCTGCGGCGAGACCGTCGACCGACGGTGGCGACAGGACGACGCGCTCGTCTGTCCCGACTGCAAAGAGTGGTAAGCCGGGCTTTCGAGCCGTGAGCAGTCCATCCGCGTCTCATTCGACGGCGGAACCCGTTCCGGCGCAGGGGCTCCCGGAAACCACCGGAGGTGAACTGCCGCTTTCCTTTTCCGGTGCTATCACCTACGAGGTGGTATGGCGGGAAAGTCGACCGAACAGCTCGAATACGAGTGTGCCAGTCTGCTCAAAGAGTTCGGCTTCAGCGAGTACGAAGCCCACACGTTCGTCTCTCTCCTTCGACTCGGGACTGGCACCGCAAAGGATGTCGCAACGGTCAGTGACGTGCCTCGCACCCGTGTCTACGACGCGGTCGACGCCCTCCACGAGGCTGGACTGGTCGATATACAACATTCGTCGCCCAAGAGATTCACGCCGGTGTCCCGAGAGAGTACCCTCCGCAAACTCGACATCCAACGCGAGAACACCATCACGGAGTTGGGCGAACTGTTCCACCAGCTCGAACCCGCCGACCGGCAGCCCGAGGAGTTCGGGGTCTGGACGGTGACGGATCACGAGGCCGTCACCAGTCGGCTCCTCGAATTCATCGACGACGCCGAAGACGAACTCGTCTACATGACCGTCGACGAACTCCTCACTGCCGAGCACCTCGACCACCTGGAGGCGGCCGAAGAGCGTGGCGTCGACATCTATCTCGCGGGTATTTCCGAATCCGTTCAGGCTGAGATACAGGAGCGGGTTCCCACGGTTGAACTCTTCGAGACGCTGTGGGCGTGGTCCGATGAGGGAGCCGGAAGCCTGCTCATCACCGACAAGCGAACCGCCCTCGTGAGTGTCCTCGTCGACCGGGACACGACGGACGGCATCAGCGAGACGGGCATCTGGGGGACGGGCCATCGCAACAGCCTCGTGGTGGTGTTGCGTGCCATCTTCACCTGGCGACTCAGAGCGTTCGCATCCGAATCCAGTGAATAGGTCCCCTGTACTGAGCATCCGGCGCCGACGGCGCCGGTTCCCCGAGCGCGAAGCCGAAGGCCGAGCAGTCGGCTTTTTCACCCACGTTTTGGCCTGGTGGTCGCCATAGGCGACCCCCCGGCGAAACAGGTGGGCAGCAAAGTTACGTTTCTCCGGCCATTAGCAACGGGACGAGCGCCCCGTGCGAGCAGCTCCCACGCCCCACCGGTCGTCGCGAGTGGAGTCACACGAGGCGGCGCGTCGGAGCCGTAGCCACCTATGACAGACACAGACACCACAGTCTCCGGTCGCCAGGAGAGCACGGTCGAAGACGTCAACGACGCGCAGGCGGTTATCGGGCGCGTCGTCGAGAACGTCGAAGAGGTGATCGTCGGCCACCACCACGAGATCGAGCACATCATCACCGCCCTGCTCGGCCGCGGGCACATCCTGCTGGAAGACGTGCCCGGGGTCGGGAAGACGATGCTTGCCCGTGCCGTCTCGCGGTCGTTCGAGGGCACGTTCAAGCGCGTCCAGTTCACTCCCGACTTGCTTCCCTCCGACGTGACGGGCGTCAACGTCTACAACCAGAAGTCAGAGACCTTCGACTTCCGGCCGGGTCCCGTGTTCGCCAACGTCGTCCTCGGCGACGAGATCAACCGCGCGCCGCCGAAGACGCAGTCCGCGCTGCTGGAGGCGATGGAGGAAGAGCAGGTCACAGTCGACGGCGAGTCCCACGACCTGCCGCATCCGTTCACGGTCATCGCGACGCAGAACACCGTCGAGCGCGACCGCACCTACGAACTCCCGATGGCCGAACTCGACCGGTTCATGAAGAAGCTTCGCCTGGGGTACCCCGACACCGACGAGGAGACGGAGATGTTCGACCGGATGGTCGGCCACCACCCGATCGACGACCTCGACTCGGTGGCGACGCTCGACGACCTGCGGGTGGCCCGCGACGCCGCCGCGGGCGTCACCGTCGAGCGGTCCGTCCGCGAGTACGTCACGCGCCTGGCGCAGTTCACCCGCCGCCACGCCGAACTCGGGGTGAGCCCCCGCGGCGGACTCGCGGTGTTGCGGGCCGCGCAGGGCCGGGCCGTCCTGGAGGGTCGGGAGTACGTGATCCCGGACGACGTCCAGACGGAGGCGGAAGTGGTCTTCCCGCACCGGATCCGGACGAGCACCGACGAGACGACGCCGCGGGCCGTCGTCGAGAACGCCCTCGAATCCGTCCGCGTGGAGTGATGGAGCTGACACGCCGCGGCTACGCCGTCCTCGGAATCGTCGTCCTCGCAGAGGTACTCGCGCTCACGTACGGCGCGCGGGCGCTGAACGCCATCGCCGCGCCGGCGGTGGTCGCCCTCCTCGCTTCCGCAGTCCAGTTGCGGCGCACCGAGATCCCGACGGCCGAACGCGACTACGTCCCGGCGGCGTTCCCCGGCGACACCCGCGAGGTGACCGTCGAGGTCGAGGGGAGCGGCGTCGCCGAGATCGAAGAGACGGTCTCCGAGGGGCTCTCGGTCGAGGACGCGACCGCCGAAGCGACGCTGCCGACGACGTTCACGTACACGCTGACGTGCGCCGAGCGGGGCCGACGCGAACTCGGCCCCCTGGAGGTCCGGATGCGCGACATCCTGGGACTCGTCGAGACGACCTACGAGATCGGGTCGACGACGCGCGTGCTCGTCTACCCGCCGGTGTACCAGGTCGCCGGGCGGGACGTGATCCTCCGGCACGTCCTGGAGCGCTCGGAGGTCGAGCGCCAGGAGTTCGACACGCTGCGGGAGTACGTCCCCGGCGACCCGCTCCGGGACGTCCACTGGAAGTCGACCGCGAAGGCCCAGGACGACATCTACGTGGCCGAGTTCGCGGATAACCGGGTCGACGACGACCGGATCGTCGTCGCGGCGACGGCGGACGCCGGCTCAGTCGACGAGATGGCCGCCGCCGCGGCGAGCGTCGTCGTCATGGCCCTCGACGCGGGGCTGGCGGTCGAACTGCGGCTCCCGGAGCAGACGGTCCCGATGGGCCGCGGTGGCGAGCATCGCCAGCGATTGCTCGAGGCGCTGGCCGTGACGAACACCGACTTCACCTCGCCGTTCAAGTCGTACGTGCTGCCCGACGGCGCGACCGAGGACGCCGACGTGGTGATCCGCGGGGACGCCGACGGCGTCAGCGTCGCCTTCGGGAGCGACGACCGCGCGTTCGAGGACATCACCGTCAGCCGCGAGAACCCGGTCGCCCGCCGGGAGGTGGAGTCGTGAGCACCGACACCCGCTCCCGCGGCGCGTCGCTCGGCCTGGGCGGGATCGACCCCGTCAGGACCGTCGCGCTCGGCGGTATCGCGCTGCTCGTCTCCGCGTACGCCTCGGTGTTCTACCACTTCGTCGACGTGACGGGCGAGCCGATCCTCTTCGTCCTCGTCGCGGCCGTGGCGCTGGCGGCGGCGACGCGGCTGTCGGACTCGATCCGGTTCCGCTCGGCGGCGGTGGTCGCGGTGGGCCTGCTCGCCGCGGGGCTGACACTGTACGTCCTCAGTCTGCCGCGCCGGCCGCCGATGATCCCGCTGGTGACCGACGCCATCGCGCTGATGACCGGGAGGTCGCTGCTGCAGGTGACGAACGTCGACCTCTGGGTGCTGGGCGTCTCGCCCGGGCCGCTGTTCCTGACGTGGTACCTGGCGATGCGCCGCCGTTACGTCGCCGGCGTGCTGGCGGGCGGCGGGACGCTCGCCTTCCTCGTCTTGACCACCGACGCCTCGACGGTGACGACGCTACTCGGCGTGGTCGGCGCCATCGTCGCCGTCGCCGTCGGCGACATGGACCGCCGCGGCGACTCGCTGAAAGCCGCCGAACCCCTCGCGGTGTTGCTCGCCGCCCTCATCGTCCTCTCGGCGATCGCGCCGGTCGTGCCCGCCGGCCCCTCGCGGACCGCAGACACGTGGTCGCGGTTCCAGACCGGCGGGGCCGGCGCCGGCGGCGGGACCGTCGAGGCGAACCTCCTGGAGGCCGACAACCAGCTCGGTATCGCCGGCAACCTCTCGCTGTCGCCCGACGTCCGCTTCCGCGTCGAGAGCGACACCGAGTCGTACTGGCAGGTCGGTACCTACGACCGCTACACCGGCGACGGCTGGGTCCGGACCGGGAGCACCGACTCCTACCGCGGCGGCCTCGACAGACCGCCGGGCCGGAGCCAGACCGTCAGGCAGACCTACACCGCCGTCGACGAGCTGGAGGTCATCCCCGCTGCCTGGAAACCCGTCTCGGTGAGCGAGAGCGTCGCCGACGACGCGCGGGTCAACGACCTCGACGGGCTCGAACTCGACGGGAGTCTCTCGGAGGGCGATAGCTTCAGCGTGACGAGTCAGGTCCCCGTCGCGAGCGCCGAGGAACTGCGCGCGGCGGGCACCGACTACCCCTCCTCGGTCGCGGAGCGCTACACGCGGCTGCCGTCGAGCACCTCCGACCGCGTCGCCGAGCGGACCGAACGGATCACCGCCCGCGCAGAGACGCCCTACGACACCGCGCGCGTCGTCGAGCGGTGGCTGGAGAACAACAAGGGATACTCGCTGGACGTGCAGCGCCCCCGCAAGAACGTCGCCGACGAGTTCCTCTTCGAGATGGACGCCGGCTACTGCACCTACTTCGCGACGACGATGGTCGTCATGCTGCGGACGCAGGACATCCCCGCGCGCATGGCCGTCGGCTACACGCCCGGCGAGCGCGTCGCCGAAGACGAGTGGGTCGTCCGCGGGTACAACGCCCACGCGTGGGTCGAGGCGTACTTCCCCGAGGTCGGGTGGGTCCGCTTCGACCCGACGCCCGCCGGCCCACGCCAGGCCGCCGAGCAACAGGAGCTAACGAACGCCCGCGAGAACAACCGGACCGACGTCGACCTCACCGACACGGGCGGCGACGAGTGGACGCCGACGCCGACCGCGACGCCGGCGCCGCTGACGCCGCGGGCCGAACAGCCCGCCCAGGAGGCGCCCGGCGAGATGACCATCCCCGACCGCATCACTCGCCCCGGCGGGGAGCCCGAACAGGATCTGACGCTGTCGAATCCGTCGGTCACCACCGCGCCGACGAACGGTTCGGGCGGCTCCGGCGGCGACGAATCGTCGGGACCGTTCGGCGGTCGCCCGCCGACCCGCGAGGAGGCGACGCTGGGCGCGATCGTCCTGCTGGGACTGGTGGTCGGCCTCCGCCGGAGCGGCCTCACTGGCCGGGCGTACCGGGCGGTCTGGCTGCGGTACCAGCCGACGAGAGACCCCGAGACCGACGCCGAGCGGGCGTTCGAGCGCCTGGAGTACGTCCTCGCCGAGCGCCACCGACCGCGCAGACCCGAGGAGACGCCGCGGCAGTACCTCACGGCCATCGGCGCCGACGAGCGGGCGACGCAGGTCGCGTACATCCGCGAGCGCGCCCGCTACGCCGGCAAGGTCACTCGCGAGGAGGCAGACGAGGCCGTCTCGCTGGTGGACGACATCGTCGGGTGGCGGGGCGTCTGACCGCCGCAAACGGGAGCGACCGTGGGGAGTCCCGACAGTGTTTAATAGGTCGATTTCGTATGCCGATGCGTAATGTCGGAAGTCTGCTCGCTCCCCAAGGCGAGTACGCCGCAAGTCAGGGCCGTCAGACAGGTGACCGTCGGAACGAGCCGCTCGGGTGACGATGTCTGAGGTGTGCTCGACGTGCGGGCTCCCCCAGGAGCTCTGCGTCTGCGAGGACGTCGCCAAGGACTCCCAGGAGATCAGCGTCCGCATCGACGAGCGCCGATACGGGAAAGAGGTAACGATAATCGAGGGATTCGACCCCAAGGACGTCGACATGGACACGCTCTCGTCTGACCTGAAATCGAAGTTCGCGTGCGGTGGGACGGTCGAAGACGGCTCCATCGAACTCCAGGGCAACCACACGGGTCGCGTCGAGGACTTCCTCCGGGACAAAGGCTTCAACGTCGCCTGATCCCCCGGCCACCGGGCCGAGCGCCCGCGTGAAGAGCACCTCCTAACGCTTTTACGAGGTGAAAACTGGTCCGTCGGAGAGCGACAGCGCCGTGGGGCGCGTGGCCCGACCGTCCGACGCTCCCGGGGGATCCGTCGAGTTCACCGACAGCGGGTACGACGTCACCATCCCCGGCGACGGCAACGCCGGCGTCATCGAGCGGTAGTCGCGTCCCGGCGAGTCTTCGTCCCCGCTTACAGATGTTTCGAAGTTCGAGTTTCCGATTGCCGAGAGGGGAGCGTATGCATCGAGTGACGAGGCGAGGAGTAGTGGGCGGGGGGGCTGGCCGAGAAGCAGTCGGAGTCTACGGTCAATCCGGAGCATCCGCGCGAGCGGAGCGAGCGCGGTTCACGCGGCCGAACGAAGTGAGGCCGCGCCTTTTTCACCCATGTTTTTGGCGGACGGGTTCCCGCAGCGCGCCGCAGGCGCGCGAGGAAACCCGTTCGCGAAAAAGATGGGTTAGAAAAATTGGAAGAGGTCGTCCCGGCCGGCCTCGTGGAGGTGGTGGCGGATGGCTTCGTTCATGGGTTCGATGGAGCCGCGTTTGGCGGTGATGGGGGCGATCGTGTCCTGCCACTGCTTCCAGGGGGTGGGGAGGCCGAGGCGCTCGCAGAGTTCGTCCAGGCGCTCGTCGCGGTCGTCGACCTTGTCCATCTTGTTGACGGCGACGACGACGGGGACGCCGACGTCGCGGAGGAAGTGGAACATCTCGACGTCGTAGGGGACCTCGTCGGGGCCGGAGTGGCGGTCGATGATGTCGATGGCGGCCTTGCCGTCGACGACGAGGACGCCGACGAGGATCTTCTCGGCGTTCTCCTCGATGTAGCGGACGATGTCGGTCTTGGTCTGTTCGCGGACGTCCTCGGGGACGCCTTCCATGAAGCCGAAGCCGGGCAGGTCGGTGATGACGAAGTCCTGGCTGGCCCAGTCGTAGTGGTTGGGCGAGCGGGTGACGCCCGGCCGCTGGCCGGTGTCGAACGTGTGGCCCGTGAGCTCGCGCATCAGCGTGGACTTGCCGACGTTGGACCGGCCGACCAGCGCCACCTCCGCGTCGCGGTCCGGCCGTGACTCGAACATGACCGGTCCTACTGCGCGGGCGTGGAAAAGCGACGCGCTCTGGGCCGTGGCGCGGTCTCGCCGAGCGCCGGCCGGGGTCGTCGCCGTTCCCGCCGGGGAGTCGCCGAAGCGGCCGGGGGACCCATCAATCAGCAAGACTAAACGACCGCCGGACGGAGGTAGGGCCGCATGCGCCGCCGTGAATACCTCCGCTCCGCAGTCGGCGCCGCCGGCCTGGTGGGGATCGCAGGGAACGCCCTCTCCGCCGCCGGCAGCGACGACGACGCATCGCCCTCCACGCAACCGACCACCGCGACCGCGGCCACGTCGCCCCCGCAGACGACCGCCGACGGGACCGGCACGGACGACGGCGACGACTTCTCGCCGCTCGCGCGGATAGACGTCACCAACGGTAGTGGGGCGTATCAGACCACCGAGGCCGTGATGGAGCCGTCCGGTCGGTACGCCTTCGCCTCGCGAGTCGACGGCTTCTACGTCGTCGACTGCGACGACCCGGAGAATCCGGAAGAGATCGGGAGCTACACGGGGATCGAGAGCCCGGACGGCCGACCCATCGAGATGATTCTGGACCTGAAGTACAATCAGGACCGACTCATGCTCGTGACCGAGGGAGGGAGCCAGTTCCGCGGCATCGCCCTCTACGACGTCTCCGACCCGACCAGTCCCGAACCGCTCAAGACCTACGAGACGAGCTACAGCATCCACAACTCCGACCTGCACGGCGAGTACGCGTACCTGACGACGGGTTCAGAGCTCGAAATCGTTCACGTGGCGCCCGACGAGCCGGAGCCGGTCGCCAGGTGGTCGGTCACCGACTACGACGACGCCTACGAGGACGTGTCGAGGGGACTTCGCAACCTCCACGACATGTACGTCCAGAACGGACGGGCGTACCTGGCGTACTGGGACGCGGGGTCGTGGATCCTCGACGTCTCGGACCCGGCGAACCCCGAGTACGTCGGTCACGTGGCCGACTACACCGCCGAGGAGCTAGCGGATCTCGACCGGACGAAGATCTCCGAGTACCGCATCGAGCCCGAGGGCAACGACCACTACGTCCAGCCCGACGACGACGGCGACCTGCTCGCCGTCGGCGGCGAGAGCTGGGACCTCGAGGCCGAGTCGATCGAGACCGACGAGCCCGAGGAGGAGGACCTGGGCGGGCCGAGCGGGATCGTCCTCTGGGACATCTCCGACCCGGCGAATCCCGAGGAGCTGTCGGAGATCGAGCCGCCGATGCCCCCGGAAGGGGAGACGACGCGCCGCCGCGGCGGCTACTACACCACCTCGCACAACTTCGAGATCGCCGGCGACTTCCTCTACTCGTCGTGGTACCGCGGCGGGGTGAAGGTCCACGACATCTCCGACCCCGCGAACCCCGAGGAACTCGCCCACTGGGAGAACGGCGACGAGACGAGCTTCTGGACCGCTCGGGTGGGCGTTCCGGGCGAGTACTTCATCGCGACGAGCTACACCCATCCGACCGAGCCCGACAGCCCGGGCGGGTTCTTCACCTTCCCCGACCCGACCGACAACACGGCGACGGTCACGCCGTCGGGCGGGTCGGTCGACTCCGGGACGGGCAGCGGTACGACGGCCGACGACATCCGGACGACGGCGACGGAGGCCCCGACCGAATCGCCGACGGCGACCAGAACCGAGATCCCGACGGCCACCGAGACAGCCACGCCGACGGACGCCTCCACGCCGACCGCGACGCCGCGGTCGACGGCGACCGAGACCCCGATGGCCGGCGGGACCGACCCCGGAACGGACGCCCCGACGGACGAATCGACCGCGACGGACACCACCAGCGGGGACGGCCCCGGGCTGGGCGTCCTCTCCGGGATCGCCGCGCTGGGTATCGGCGCCTGGCGGCTCCGCGGGTCCGACGACGGGGAGTGACCGTCCCACCGGGAAACTGATACCCGCCGGCCGCTAGGCGGGTGACGTGCACCGACGCCAGTTCCTCCGCGCGACCGCCAGCCTGGGCGTCCCGGCGGCCGTCGGCGCCCTGTCCTCCCGCGACGGCACGGCTCACCCGACCAAATCCACCGAGTCGAACACGACGACGGCGACCGGAACGTCGACCCCGACGCCCACGCCGACCGCGGCCGCCGCGACGCCGACCTCCGGCTACGAACCGGTCGGGAGCGTCGCCGTCGAGGGCGCCACCGAGGCGGTCACCTCCCCGGACGGCGAGACGGCCTTCGTCGCCACGTTCGACGGGTTCGCCGCCGTGGACCTCTCCGACCCCGCCGAGCCTACAATCCTCGTCGAGAAGCGTGACATCTCCCCACCGGGCACCACGCAGGTCATGCAGGGGATCCAGGACGTGAAGTACGACGACGGGCGCCTGCTCGTCGCCGCGCCGGCGAACTACGACCCCGACGGCTTCCACGGGATCGCGCTCTACGACGTGTCCGATCCCGCCAACCCCGACCTCCTGCGCGCCTTCCAGACGGCCTATCCAATCCACAACTGCGACCTGGACGGTGGGTACGCCTACCTCACCGGGAACAACCGCGACGACAACCCGCTGGTCGTGGTCGACGTGGACCGCGACGAGCCCGCGGAAGTCGCCCGGTGGTCGCTGTTCGACCACGACCCGGTGTGGGAGTCGGTTCCGCTGCGGCTCCGGACACTCCACGACGTGTTCGTCAGCGACGGGCGCGCCTACCTCGCGTACTGGGACGCCGGGACGTGGATCCTCGACGTCTCCGACCCCGCGAACCCGACGTACGTCGCGGACGTCCGCGAGCGGTCGCCCGAAGAACTCGCCGACCTGCGCGGCCTCGCGGTCGCCCGCGAGGGCAAGGAACCGCCGGGCAACGACCACTACGCCGCGACCGACCCCGACGGGTCGCTGCTGGCCGTCGGGAAGGAGACCTGGAACTCCAACTTCGGGAAGGACGAGACGACTCCGGGGCCAGACGACCCGGGCGGACCCAGCGGGATCGACCTCTACGACCTGTCGGACCCCGAACGCCCTGAACACCTGTCGACCATCGACCCGCCGACGACCGCGGACCCGAACATCAACGGTGTCTGGACGACCGCCCACAACTTCGAGATCGCGGCTGGCCACCTCTACTCGTCGTGGTACCGCGGTGGCGTAATGGTCCACGACCTGTCGGACCCGACCGACCCCGAGCGGGTGCGGTACTTCCGGCGGTCGTCGGAGACGAGCTTCTGGACCGCACAGCTGGCCGCGCCCGGAGAGGCCGTCATCGCGTCGAGCCGCGCGAACCCCTCAGCCCCCGAGGCGCCCGCGCGGCTCTACGTCTTCCCGGACGTGACCCGCGCGACGCCGACGCCCGACCCGACGCGCTCGCCGACCGACTCGGGCGGTCGAACCCCGACCGACGCGAGCGGCGGTGGGACGGGCGGCACGGATCCGGACGGTACCGACGACGGAACCACGGGCGACGGAACCACGGGCGACGGGACGGCAGCCGACGGCCCCGGGTTCGGTCCGGCCGCGGCGCTGACGGGGCTCGGTATCGGCGCCTGGCGGCTCCTCGGGAGCGTCGACGCCGCGGTCGAACCCGAAGACTGATCGGTCAGGTCAGAGGGCGTTTTCGACCGCGGAGGCGACGCTCCGGGCCTTCTCCGCCAGTTCCTCGGGGACGTAGCCGGCGTCGACGGCCGCGTCGAGTTCGTCGTCGTCGACGCGCTCGACCCGTCCGTCCGCGTGTTTCACCACGTCGACGTGGAGGTCGACGTACCGGACCGCCGACGGGAACACCTCGACGGGTGTGCAGACGTTGACGTACGTCCCGCGCTTGTCGCCGTCCTCGCCCCGATAGACCGTCGGGTACCACCACTTCCCCTCGGTGAGTTTCGTCACCGCGACGTCGCCGGGCTGCTGGTCGACGCCGAGGGCGTCGTAGGTGCCGCGGCCGGACATCGCCCGCTCGACGACGACCGTCCCGTCGGAATCGCGGCGGATCACCTCGCCCGTCCCCAGCGAGAACAGACGGCCGTCGGGCTTGCCGTGGTCGATCCGGACGCGGTCGCCCTCCATCGGACCGAACTGTCGCGTGACGGCGTCGAACGGGAAGTCCGCCTCCCCGCCCGCGTCGGGGCAGACCGCTTCGACGAAGTCGACCGCCGCGCTGGCGCTGTTGGTCGCGGCCTTCGTCCGATGGTGGCCGCCCATCGTCGCCGTGACCGCCCGCCGGCGCTCGTCGAGGCCGAAGCGGGACTCGCGACCGAACCAGACCCAGACGGTCGCCTCGCCCGGCCAGTAGCAGTGCGGTGCGGCGTCGTCGGGCGCGGGTGCGTCGGCGAACGCGTCGTCGAGGGCCTGCGCTCGCTCGCGGAGTCCGTCGAGCGCGTCGCCGAGCGCGTCGAGGTCGGCGTCGTCGGCCACCGGAGACCAGTCGATCCCCCAGCCCTCGGGCGGATCGACGGGGAGGAGGTCAGCGAGTTCCGGCCCGTTGCTGTCGGGGGACGACCCGCGAACGAGGGCGGCGAGGCCGCGCTGGACGCGGACGGTCGTGTCGAGGACCGGTCGGCCGTTCCCCCACGGGGGTGCGGCCTCTTTCACCTGGACGCGCAAGCGGTCACCCGTCTCGACGTGGGCGGCGGTCTTGGAGTAGGGGAGAAATCCCTCGCGGTCAGTGCCGGCGAGCGGCGGGAGACCCGCCCCTTCGTCGCCCTCGACTCCGTCAGCCGAGTCTTCGGCCGCGCCGTCTCCCAGCTCGACGACCGCACCCCTCCCGAGCGTCTCCGTCACTTCGCCGGCGCAGACCGCGCCGCGGGGCGTCGGATCGCGCCACGCCATCGCGTCGCGGCCGACCGACCGGGCTTCCGTCGCAGCGATCGCGACCGCCGTACCGTCGCCGGTGATCCCGACGCCTTGCCTGTCCTCGGTCGTCGAGACCGACGCGTCCGCGGGCGCGACCCGGAACTCGTCGGCGAAGCGGTCGCGGATCGGCGGCGAGGCCTGGACGACCGAGAGGCCCTCGTCCTCGAACAGGCGAGTCAGCGCCGTCGTGTAGATGCCGCGGACGCGGACGGTGGGGACGCCGTCGACGGCATCGTCGTCTGGGCTCGCGGCGTCGCTCTCGCCGGCGTCGTTCCCCGACGCGCCCTCGTCGTCGCTCATAGCGCGTCGCGGTCGGCGGCGAATCGGACCCGGCCGTCGACCGTCGACCCGAGCGTCAGTTCGACAACGTCGTCGCTCAGCACCCGTCCGCCCTCGACGGGGACGCCCCACGAGTCGAAGCGGAGGTATCCGCGGATGTCGTCGGCGTGCGTGAAGAGATCGAGGTACTCGACGGCGTGTTCGGGGAACTCCGCGCTGGAGTGGGCCTGGTCCATGTCGGAGTAGACGACGTCGAGTCCGGTGAAGAACGATTCGAGCGCGTCGGCGTCCTCGCGGGTCGCCTCGACGACGGCCTCGGAGACCTCCCGGATCTCGTCGGTCGAGAGCCCGGCGTCCCGCAGCGCCGCCTGCGTCCGCTGGTCGAAGTGCATGCTCGCGGGTTCGCAGTCGGGGCTTGAAAACGTCGCGGTCACGACTGACGGCGCGGTTCGCGGCCGCCGGGGGCGATCGCGACCGGTGGGGCGGGACAGTCTCAGATCGTCGCGCGGAGGACGAGCACGAGGAAGCCGAAGAGCGCGCCGAAGGCGATGACCGTGCGCGGGTCGATGCGGATCGCGTTGCGGTCCTCGGCGTCGAAGTACCGGACGAGGCCGGCACTGGACATCAGTCCGCCGCTGTCGCTGCTGCTCATACGAACCAGTCTCGCGGCCGTCCGCCTAAGCCTTTCGTCCTGCGACTGGGTGCCCGAACGTGTCGCCGAACCGACCGACAGCGAGCCGCGAACGCCGGTAGTGGAAACCCTTATCCCCCATGATTCGCAAGATTCGATGACCCATGACAGTCACGCTCAAGGACTTCTACGCCGACTGGTGCGGCCCCTGCAAGACGCAGGACCCTATCTTGGAGGACCTCGAAGAGGAGTGGGGCGACGTCGAGTTCGAGAAGATCAACGTCGACGAGGAGCAGGACGTCGCCAACGAGTACCACGTCCGCTCGCTCCCGACGCTCATCGTCGAGAACGACGACGGCATCGTCGAGCGCTTCGTCGGCGTCACGCAGGCCGACGACATCGAGACCGCGCTCCAGCAAGCGAACGCCTGAATCGCGACAGTTCTCCGTCCTCTCGTCCCCGCTCTCCGCTCACCGACTGGACAGTCGCGCGGATCGATTCGATCTCGGACGGCCCACCTGCATAACACATCCGTTAACGATAACGGTCTTGATACACGTGTCCGAACCGTCGACCATGTCGACGCTCGGACTCGTCGTCGCGGAGTTCTACGACGACCTCGCGGCGGAGTTAGAAGCACAGGCGCGAGCGGCCGCTGACGAGCGCGACGCGAGCGTGGCGAAACGAGTCGGCGTCCCCGGCGTCTACGACACGCCCCTGGCCGCCGACCGACTCGCCCGCCGCGACGACATCGACGCCGTCGCAGTCCTCGGCGTCGTCATCACTGGCGACACTGATCACGACCAGGTCGTCGCGCACGCGGCGGCCCGGCAACTGAGTCGCGTGAGTCTCGACCGCGACACGCCCGTCGCGTTCGGCGTCCAGGGGCCGAACATGAGCGGGGCCGAGGCTCGGGCGCGCATTGAGAAGGGCGCCGACGCCGTTCACTCGGCGCTCGATACGATAGAAGCGCTCCCCTGATGGGAACGAACTCGGGAGAAGAGCCGTCTCAGTGGAACTTCACGCCGACGTCGTGCATACCCTCGTTGTTCATCGCGATGTTGATGACCAGCGGCGTGACCGCCTCGACCTCCGCGGCGTTAGCGATGCCGCCGGCGGAGACGGCGCGCAGGCCGTCGATCGCGTCGGCGAGCGCGGAGACGGTGTCGACGGCGTCCTCGTCGTCGCCGACGACGAGCGTGTCCACGTCGAGTTCGGCGTCGAGGTTGGCGAGGCGGTCGGCGGCGAGGTTGTGGAACGCGCCGACGACCGACACGTCGTCCGGCGCCGCGCCGGCCGCCAGCGCGGTGACGCTCCCCGCGCCGGGCTTGTTGTAGTGCATGCCCTCTTCGTCGCGTTTCATCCCGACGGCCGGCGAGACGAGTACGTCGTCCTCCTCGAGGTCGTCGGCGACCGCCTCGATGGTGTCCGTGAGGTGGTAGGCCGGGACCGCGCAGACGATCACGTCGGCGCGCGCCGCCGCTTCGCCGTTCTCGTAACCGGCGACCGACGACTCGACGCCGCGGCTGTCGAGTTCGGTCGCGTATTCCTCGGCCTTGTTCTCGGCGCGCTCGGCGTCGCGCGAGCCGATGATCACGGTGTGGGACGTGTCGTAGGCCCACCGAAGGGCCAGTCCCTCGCCGATGTCGCCGGTGCCGCCCAGCAGTGCGATGTCCATACCGATGCCTCGGACGATATCAGGATAAGCGTTGTCGATTCCCGCGCCCGGAGAGCCGAACGGCCCGACGCTCGCACCGATCAGTCGTCGGCGGGCTCGCTCTCGGAGTCGACCCCGTCGAGGAGTTCCGGCAGGTCGTTGACGGCGTCGATCACGGCGGCCGCGCCGGCCCGCTCGTACTTCCGTCGGCCGTCCTCGCCGGTCAGCCCGCCCGTGAGCACGCCGACGCCGCGATAGGTTCGGTCGGGGTCGGCCTCGGCGGCGTTGACCGCCGTGCGGATATCGTCGAGCGTGTCGCCGACGAAGACGACCGAGTCGGCGTCGAAGCGCTCGGCGAGCGTGACGAGCGCGTGCGGGTCGGGCTTGCCCTCGTCCCAGTCGTCCATGGTGAAGCGGTGTTCCGCGGAGACGTCGAGGCCCACGCGATCCAGTGCGATGTCGGCCTCGGCGGCGGGGCGGCCCGTCAGGACGCCCACGTCGTAGCGGGCTTCGAGCGCCTCGATCGTCTCGGCCGCGAGGATGCGGGGTTCGTCGTTGATGTACCCCGCCGTGTCCATGTCCGGTTCGGCGCCTGCGAGGTCGCGGTACAGCTCGCTCCCGAGGTACAGCTGCTGGAACACCTCGCGGAGCCGGTCGGGGTCCCACTCGCTCATCACGCGCTCGCGCTCGGCGGGGCCGAGCGCGTCGAGGACGACCGTCTCGGCGGCGGAGACGCCGCCGCCGGTGGCCGCGACTCGGTCGGTGAACGACGGGAGGGAGAGCTGTAGCCCCTCGCGGCGCGCGAGGACGTACAGCGCCGCGGCGTCGGTGAGTTCCCAGTCGTTGTTGAACCCTCCGGCGTCCTTGAACTGCTGGATGTCGGCCTTCTCGATCGTGTCGTCGTAGACGTGCGCGACTGTCTCGACGATCGCACGGCGGTAGGAGTCGGCGACGTCGACGAGCACGCCGTCGACGTCGAGCACGACCGCGTCCGCGTTCATGAGTGTCTCCGGGGAAGCGCTCCTCGCAAAAATCCGTTCCGACTCGCCATCTCGTCCCCGCGCGAACGCCGGAAAAGCGGGGACGGCCGGAATCGGACGAACGAGCGGTCGACAGGGTCAACCGCGGGCGACGAACAGCGTCTCCGCGGGGAGCGTCTCACGCTCGACGGGCACGAGCGGCTGGTCGGTCCCGAGCGTCGTGAACGCGAACGTCGCGTCGGCCTCGCGGGCGACGGCCAGCGTCGGTCGATGGAGCTCGGGCGGGAGGTTCAGCGCGTACAGGAGGTCCGCGTCGGCGTAGACCGAGGGGTCGGGATCGGTCACGTCGTCGCGGACGAATCGCACGCTCTCGGGGACGGGTCTGGTGCGGCGGTCCGTTGCAACCACGTCGGTCCCGGCGTCGGCGAGCGCCTCGGCGACGACGGTCCGGCGACCGATCCCCACCTCGACGGCGACGTCGTGAGGGGCGAATCGATCGACCAGTGCGTCCAGCGTCTCGGAGATCACGTCGGGGTATTTATCACGTCCCCTCTCATAAGCATCCCGTATGCACGTCGACATCGTGCCGGTGGGTGACGTCCGCGCCGAGGTCAAGCGGGAGGCTTCGGCGAGCCTGCGGGCCGTCTACGAGAGCGACGTGACGATGCACGACACCCAATCGATCCCCTCCGGCGCGTACGACCGCAGTCGCGACCAGTACAGCGCTGAAGCGTTCATCAAACTCGCCACCCGCGTCGGCGACGGCGACAAGAACATCGCCATCACCCCGAAGGACCTGTTCTACCACCGCCGCAACTACGTCTTCGGCCTCGCCTACCTCGACGGCAAGGGCTCGGTCATCTCGACCTACCGGCTCAACACCTCCTCCGACGGCGGCATCTCGCGGCGCTCGGACGAAGACGTCTTCTCCGACCGCGTCCGCAAGGAAGTCATCCACGAGATCGGCCACACGATGGGCCTGGAACACTGCGACAACAAGCGCTGCGTGATGAGCTTCTCCCCCACCGTCCGCGAGGTCGACATCAAAGACGAGGCCCTCTGTGGCACCTGCCAGCGAGAGGTTATGTGACCCGTTCCGGGCACTGCTGAAACACCGGCACAGCACGTCCAGGGCGCTTCTCCACGCGATTCTTCGGCGACTCGCGAGAGGACCAACATAGTTAGGCGCCAGCGCTATCCTCGGTCCAGCGCAAGAACGGTCGTAATGAGTGAATCCCAGCAGAACGAACGCACGCGCGAGCTCGGTGAACTGTTCGTCTCGGTCACCGGCGACGACACGGTGACGGAGTCCCAGGAGCCCGAGGGCGAGAGGGTCGCGGACGAGTCGGACGAAGAGGAGTACGTCGTGGGCGACGACGGTCTCGACGGCGCCATCGACGCCGACCTCGACACCGCGTCGAACTGAGACGGGAGGTCAGACCGACAGTTCGACGACGTCGAGGGGAGCGGCGTCGAGCCCGTCGGAGAGGATCGGGATCCGTTCTCGCAGTTCTCGCGGCGAGTGAGCGTCCGACCCGATGGTCACCGGTACGTCGTACTCCGCGAGGACCGACAGGAAGTCGGGGCCCGGATGGAACTCGCCGTAGTCGGCCTGGATCCGCCCGGCGTTGAGTTCCGGCACGGTCTTCGAGTCGGCCAGCGCCGCCGCCACCGCCTCGTAGTGGTCGCGAGTCGCGTACCCCCGGAGCGCGGGGTTGCGCTCGACGATGTCGAGGTGAGCGGCCACGTCGAACAGCCCCGACTCGACCAGATCGACCACCCGGTGGAAGTACTCGTCGACTGCGGCGTGCTGTTGCTCGTCGGTGCGGTCGGCGAAGTAGTCCCAGTGGACGTTGGCTTCCTCGATCTCGTGGACGCTCCCGACGACGTAGTCGAAGTCGGCCTCGGCGAGGAACGCTCTGATCTCGGCTTCGTCCGCGGGGTGGTAGTCGACCTCGACGGCGTCGAAGATCCGGAGACCGAACTCCTCGCGCAGCTCCGCGATGGCCTCGCGGCGTCGCTCGTAGGTCAGGTCGAGGTTGAAGCCGAACCGTTTCTTGTACCGCCTCAGATGCTCGCGCTCGGAGACGTTGCAGTGGTCGGCGAACCCGACCCCGTCCAGGCCGGCGTCGGCTGCCGCCTCCACCATCCCCTCGAGGAACTCGCCGTCGGAGTACGACGAGTGGACGTGGTAGTCGTGCACGGGCGTTCATCGGTCGGCCACGGCGAAGGGCCTTTCGGGGGTCCGAGAGCCCCTGACTTCGATCGCGCGAGCCGACAGCGCCTCGGCTGCGGGAGCCACCGGTCCTCCGCCGTGCCACGGGACCGGCGCGAGCGCTCGCCGGAGAAGCGGAAAATCAGTCGGGGAAACCAACTGAAAAACCATCCAAAACCCAAGGACGGGCATGACCGCGCCCCCACCCATCGAGGAGCTGCACTTCGACGACGCGCCGACCGTCGACGAGGTCCCCGGCCCCAGGTCCCGGCGGCTCCGCGAGCGCCAGCGCGCCGCGGAGAGTTCCGCGGTGCTGTACCCGACCGAGATGCCCATCGGGTTCCGCGAGGGCAAGGGCGCGACTATCGAGGACGTGGACGGCAACCGCTACCTGGACTTCTTCGCCGGCATCAGCGTCCTCAACGTCGGCCACGCCAACCCCTACGTCGCCGAGGCGGCCGCCGAGCAGGCCCACACCCTGCCGCACTCGCTCGACTTCCCGACCGAGCCGCGACTCGACCTGATCGAGAAACTCGAATCGATCGCACCCGGCGGGCTCGCCGGAGCGAGTCGGGTCGTCTTCGGCGGTCCCACGGGGAGCGACGCCGTCGAGGGCTCTATCAAACTCGCCAAACAGTACACCGGGAATCGCGGGATGATCGCCTTCTACGGCGCGTTCCACGGCGAGACCTCCGGCGCCTTCAGCCTCAGCGCCGACGGGAAGTACAAGCGCGACTACACGCCGCTCCTCGCCGAGGTCGAACACGCCCAGTACCCCTACCCCTTCCGGCAGGACGGGACGCCGCAGGCGGCCGTCGACCGGGCGCTGGACGACGTGCAGACCCTGCTGGGCGACCGCTACGGCGCGATGCCCAACCCCGCTGGCGTCTGGGTCGAACCGATCCAGGGCGAGGGCGGCGTCGTCGTCCCGCCGGAGGGGTTCATGTCCGGGCTGCGCGACCTCTGCGACGACTACGACGTGCCGCTGATCGTCGACGAGATCCAGACCGGGATGGGCCGCACCGGCGAGTGGTGGGCCAGCGACCACTTCGATGTGACGCCCGACGCGATGACCGTCGGGAAGGGCATCGGCAACGGCCACCCGCTCTCGGCGACGGTCTACCGCGAGGAATTGGACACCTGGGGACCGGGCGGTCACACCGGTACGTTCCGGGGGTACAACGTCGCGATGCGCGCCGCCCTGCGCTCTATCGAGTACATCGAGGCCCACGACCTGCTCGACCACGCGACCCGGCTCGGGGAGTACATCCGCGGACGGCTCCGCGGCGTCGACGATCCGCTCGTCGGCCAGGTCCGGGGACTCGGCCTATTCGTCGGCGCCGAGTTCGTTGACGAGGAGGGGCGTCCGGCCCCGGACGCCGTGAGCGAGGTCCGCCGGCGCTGCATGGAGCGGGGCGTCCTCGCGTGGGGCGGCGGCCGCGACGACAACGTCCTGCGGCTGCTCCCGCCGCTCGTGATGACGCGCGAGCAGGCCGAGACCGGTCTCGATATCGTCTGTGACACCATCGAGACCGTGGCCGACGAGCGGCGGCAGTAGGCGCGGTCCGGGCGGGGGTCAGCCCTCGACCCACGTCAGCGGCGTGTATCGACCGGTGAAGTCGTCGGTGACGGGCACCTCGCCGACGGCGACCCAGCCGTCCGACCGGTCCGCGCGGACCGATCCACGGTGAGTCGCGACGACGAGGTCGCCGTCGACGGAGGTCATCCCCGTGACCGTCTCGTCGGCCGTCGGGAAGTCGACGGGTTCGAGCCCGCCGTCCCGCACCGCGAACAGTTCGGGGTCGGCGTCGTCGTCCTCCCACGTCGAGGAGTTCTCCAGCGCGCCCCCGGCGTATATCGTCCCGTCCAGCGAGAACGCCGTCCGGAAGTACCGCTGGTCGACCCCATCGTCGAGCCGCGTCCACGACCGGCCCGCGTCAGTCGACCGGAACAGGCCGAATCCCGTCGCGGCGACGTACTCGCCGGGCCCGACCACGTGGAGTTCGTGGATGTCGTCGTTCACCCCGTCGCGCCGCTCTTCCCAGGTCTCGCCCCCGTCGTCGCTGGCGTGGACCCCACCCACCTCGACGCCGGCGACGATTCTATCGGGTTCGGCGGGGTCGAAGTGGAGGTCCCGAACCTGCGCGAGGTTCTCGTGGCGCGGCAGCCGCCACTCCTCGCGGGAGGGGAGTTCTTGGAAGTCGTCGAGGTCCCGCCACTCGACGTCGTCGAGTCCGTCGGCGTCCGCCAGTTCGGCCACGTAGACGTGGGCCGGTTTCGTCCCCGCGTAGAGTCTGTCGCCGGACGGACTCGCGCCGACCGAGTACACCCGTTCCTGCGGGACGCCGAGGTCTGTCCACGAGTCGCCGTCGCGTGAGTGAAACAGACCCGTCTTCGTCGCCGCGAACACCCCTTCTACTGCGTCGAACTGTCGGACGCGCTCGACGCGGGCGCTGTCGAGGACCTGCTCGGCGGTCGTCTCCGCCGAGTCGTCCAGATCGGAGAGCCGATACACCCCGTCGTCGCTGCCGGCGAGGAGCATACTTGGATCCACGGCGAAGTCACCCAAAAGCGCTCGCTGAACCGCGTTTTTGTAACCTCCGTTACTGATCTGGCCGCCCCATCAGATGTTGCTGCCGCCGTCGACCCAGAGCACCTCGCCGGTGACGTAGTCGGCGCCTTCGCTGGCGAGGTAGCGGTAGGCGTCTTTCAGGTCCGCGGGGCGGCCCGCGCGGGTGGGCGGTTCGCGGCCCTCGTTCACGGAGTCTTCGGCCCGTTCGGACCAGCCCTCGGTGATTTCGGTGGCGATGGGTCCGGGCGCGACGGCGTTGACGCGGACGCCGTGCCGGGCGAGTTCGAGCGCGGCGCTCTGGGTGAGCATCTTCACTGCCCCCTTGGTCGTCGCGTAGTGAGAGTGCTCCCACTCGGCGTTCTCGCTGGTGGTCGAGGCGGTGTTGACGACCGTCCCGGGTTCGTCGCGGTCGATCATGTCCTGTGCGGCGAGTTGCGTCCCGAAGAACGCGCCGCGGGCGTTGACCGCGTGGAGGCGGTCGTACTCCTCGGGCGTCACGTCGAGGAACTCGCGGCTGACGTGGATCCCGGCGTTGTTGACCATCACGTCGACGCCCCCGAACTCGCGGGCGCCCTCGACGACGGAGGCGAGGTCGTCGTACTCGGCCACGTCCGTCTCGACGAACTCGCCGCGGCCCGATGTCTCCGCGTCGACGAGTTCGTGCGTCGGCGTCTCGGCGTCGCCGGCCGCCGCATCCGGGTTCCGGTCTTTCGGGTCGGCGCGCACGTCGGCGTTGATCACCGTCGCGCCCGCCTCGCCGAAGCCGACCGCGACCGCGCGGCCGATGCCGGAGCTGGCGCCGGTGACGATCACGGTGTCCTCGGAGAAGTCCGCGCTGATCGTGCCCATGGACGCTGGTCGGGCCACAGACCCAACGGGGTTTCGGTGGGCGGCAACGGTCGCGAGCGCCGCGCGACCGCGGGCAGTGCGTCCGTCCCGTCCGCGGTCGGTCGCGACCTACGAGAACGAGGGCAGGACCTCCTCGCGGTAGAGGTCGAACAGCGCCTCCTGGTCGTCGCCGATCTGCATGGTGTAGACGTGGTCGTAGCCCGCGTCGAGCGCCTCCTGGATGGCGTCGATGTGCTGCTGTGCGTCCGGGCCAGTCAGGATGGATCCCTCCCTGATGTCATCCTCGGAGACCAGTTGCGTCGCCTGCTCGAAGTGCGTCGGCGTGGGGAGGATGGCGCTCATCTCCCCCGGCAGCCCCGAATTCGGCCACAGCTCGTGGGCGGTCGAGACGGCCTCGTCCTCGCTGTCGGCGACGCAGGCCTGGAGCTGACAGAGCCGGGGGCCGTCGCCGCCTTCCGCTTCCCAGGTCTGGACGGTCTCCTGGGGGCCGACCGACCAGAAGCCGTCGCCGAACTCGGCGGCCGCCTTCGCGGTTCGCTCGCCGTAGGCCGAGACGCAGATCGGCGGGCGCTCCTCGGGCAGGGTGAACAGCTTCGCGTTCTCGACGGTGTAGTGCTCGCCGTGGTGGCTGACCTGCTCGCCGCTCCAGAGCCTGTCGACGACCTCGACGGCCTCTTCGAGCATCTCCAGGCGGACCTCGTGTTCGGGCCAGCGGTCGCCGACGAAGTGCTCGTTGAGCGCCTCGCCGGTCCCGACGCCGGCGTAGAAGTCGCGGCCGTCGAACATCGCCGCCGCCGTCGCGGCCGCCTGCGCGTAGATCGCCGGGTGGTAGCGGACGATCGGCGCCGAGACGCCCACGCCGACGTCGATGTCGTCGGTCGCCGTCGCGACGCCGCCCAGCGTCGACCAGACGAACGGCGACTCGCCCTGCTCGCTGTTCCACGGGTGGAAGTGGTCGGAGATCGAGAGGAAGTCGAACCCGACCTCCTCCGCGCGGCTCGCGTACTCGACGAGGTCGTTCGGGTGGTGCTCCTCGCTCGACAGCGTGTATCCGATTTCGGGCATATTCGAGGGCTCTGCGGTCGATACTCCCGTCGGAGCGGTAAGCGCGATGCCGGCGTACGAAGGGCGGTCCCTATAGGGGTGGCCGTCCCGACAGGGGGTGGCGCCAGCGACCGGCGGTGACGTAACGGTCCCGTTCCTCGTAGGGTTCGTTATGGAGCCGTCATCGGGTGTGAGCACAGCCGTCGACCTGCGAGACGAAAATCGGGGTGTTCCGCGCTCGTGACGCTCGCGATCGGCGTCCCGTCGCCCGAGACGGCCGCCCGCCGGTCGAGCGCGCTCGCCGTCGTCGCTTCGGGCGCGGCCGCGTTCGCCCTGCTCTCCCCGGACCCGTTCGCCGACGCGTACTTCGCGGCGTGGGTGCTGTCCGTCGTCGCGCTCGCCGCCGTCGCCGCGGTCGGCGCGTGGACGAACCGGACGCCGCTCGTCTGGGCTGCCGCCCTCCCGACGATCGGGCTGGCGATCCTGGGCATGATGTCGATCGGGCTGTTCGTCGCCCCCGTCGCGCTCCTGTTACTCCTGACCGCCGGGTTCTCGCAGGCGGCGGGTCCGCGCGAAGGCGTGCGAGAGTCGATCCTCGCCGATCCACCGAGCGGTCGGGAGATGCTGCTGAAAGCGTTCGCGGGAGTCGGGGTCGTAGCGGCGGGAGTCGGGCTGGTGTACCTCGGTGCCGTCGCCCAGCCCCTGTTCGGAGCGTGCGCGCGAGAGACGCTGTCCTGCGCGCTCGCGAAGACCCACTGGGACGCCGTCGGCGTCACCGCCCTCGGCCTGCTCTCGGTGTGTCTCGGCGGCTGGCTGCTCTGGCGACAGCAGTACGTCGCCCGCGTGCTCGCGTCGGCGACCACAGAGTACAGCAGGCGTTGAAAGCCCTCGGCGCGCTCGCTCATCGGAGATGCTACCGCAGTGAATACTGTGAGTTGAAAGCCCTCGGCGCGCTCGCGGTCGCTGAGCGACATATCCTCGCGGCCTGCGGCCGCTTCGGATAGGGGTCGCTCAGGCGACTAAACTGCACGCGAGCCCACCTCGCCCTTTCAATCCACCAGGGACAACACCGCAACAGCACCCGCACAGCACCGCAGACGGCCACAAGCCTCCCCAGCCGATTCGCTCGTTCGCGCCGCTCATTCGCTCATCCCTCGCGCGGCTGTTTCGAGCGGCCCGCGTGAGACGCGGGCACGCTCGACAGCGCGCGCCACTGCAATTGTTCACTCTGCGGGCTGTACTGAACACCATTGCACAAGCGAGACGAAGCAGATCGCCTCGCCCCGATCAGTCCGAGTAATAGTACTCGCCGGCGTTCTTCTGCTCGCGGTCGAGTTGGCTGCCCGGCTTGTTGATGCGCGGGCGGCCGGTGCGCTCGTCGCGGCGGAAGGTGATATCGAGGTTGGCGAGGAACTCGTTCATGCCGTCGCGCATGCCGACGGGCGGCGAGGCGTGGCCGTGTTCGGCCGGTTCGCCGTCGAAGACGAGCAGGCGGTCGGCGAGCAGGTCGACCATGTAGATGTCGTGGTCGATGACCAGCGCGGTGGCGTCGTGGTTCTCGGCGTAGCGCCGGATGGCGCTCGTGGCGCGCACCCGCTGTTCCACGTCGAGGTGGGCCGAGGGCTCGTCGAGCAGGTAGAGGTCGGCGTCCTCCGACAGGCAGGCCGCGATGGCGACTCGCTGGCGCTCGCCGCCCGAGAGGTCGGTGAGGTCCTGCTCCATGATGCGGTCCAACTGCAGGGGGTCGGCGATCTCCGTGTTCCAGTAGGAGGTGCCGAAGTCGTCGGTGATGGAGGCGAGGAAGGCGTCGACGCGCATCGGCTGGTCGATCTCGACGTACTGGGGCTTGTAGGCGATGTCCAGCTTCGCGTCCACCGTGCCCCCGTCGGGTTCGAGCCGGCCGGCGAGCAGCTTGGCGAACGTCGACTTCCCGATGCCGTTGGGGCCGACGACACCGAGGACCTCGTTCTCCTCGATGGTGCCGCCCTCGACTTCGAGCGAGAACTCGCCGTCGCCGTAGGACTTCGTGAGGTCGGGGTACTCGACGACCACGTCGCCCTCCGCGGTCTGGCGGGGAGCGTGCTCCTCGAAGGTGATCGACTCCTGGCGGACGCGCATGTTCTCGTTCTCCAGATAGCCGCCGAGGTACTCGTTGATCCCGTTTTTCGTCGATTTCGGGCTCGTGATGACACCGAACGCGCCGGGCGACCCGTAGGCGACGTGGATGGTGTCGGCGAGCAGGTCGAGGATGGCCAGGTCGTGCTCGACGACGAGCATCGAGCGATCCTCCTCGTCGGCGAGTTCGCGGACGAGCCGCGCGGCGGTCATCCGCTGGCCGATGTCGAGGTAGGGGGTCAGCTCGTCGAGGAAGTAGAAGTCGGCGTCGCGGGCGAGACAGGCCACGAGGGCGACGCGCTGGAGCTCGCCGCCGGAGAGCGTGTCGATGTCCTGGTCGACGACCGGCCCGATGCCGACTCGCTCGATCAACTCCGAGAGCGCGCCGCGCTCGTCGGTCCGCTCCAGCAGTTCGCGAGTCGTCCCGTCGAACTGGTCGGGGATCTGGTCGACGTACTGCGGTTTGCGCGCGACCGTCACGTCGCCGGCGCGCAGCGCTTCGAGGTAGTTCTGCAGTTCCGTCCCGCGGTACTCCTCCATGATGGCCTCCCAGCCGGGCGCCTCGCCAGACACCTGGCCGAGGTTCGGAGCCATCTCGTCGGCGAGGATGCGGACGGCGGTGGTCTTCCCGATACCGTTCGGGCCGAGGATACCGGTGACCTGTCCCTGCTGGGGCGCGGGCAGGCCGTAGAGCGCGAAGGCGTTCTCGCCGTAACGGTGGACGGGGTCGTCGTCCAGTTCCTGCGGGAGGTTGATGATCTCGATGGCGTCGAACGGGCACTTGTTGACGCAGATGCCACAGGTTTCGCCGAGGCAGATCTCCTCGGAGATGTGGATCTGGTCGGGGGCGCCCTCGTAGGGCTCGTCCTCGCCGAAGCGCTCCTCGCGCGTGACGATACACTCCTTGCCCGAGCGGTTCGGCGGGCAGAAGTTCGAACACTCGTAGTTGCAGCGGTCGGGTTGGCACCTGTCGAGGTCGACGACCGCGATCGAATCGTCCGCCATCGTTACAGGGAGGTCTCCGCGGTCAGCAGGATTCCCCAGGAGACGAACCACAGCGAGAAGGTGATGAACGCGACGTAGAGGTACTCCTTCGCGCCGAAGTCGTCCACGTCGATGCCGATCACCGAGTACACCGGGATCTGGACGAGGACGGCCGCCCCGAGCAGGTAGAGCCCGAGCCGGTCGCCCGGCCCGGCCGCGAGCGCCGCGGCGGCGACGCCGGCGCCGAGCCCCAGCAGGGAGGCGAACGTCGTCACCGTCAGCCCCCGGAGGTGGTCGTCCCAGCCCTCGGCGGTTTCGGTAGCCATACGTCCGTCTCGGCCACGCGGGCTAAAAAGCCGTTCGTTCCCCTCCCCGCGGACCGCCGATCAGGAGCGCGACCAGCGGCCGGAACGGGGGACGAGACCGCGCCCGGGATAGCCCCCCGATTCGGCCGCGATCCGGCGCGTCCGACGGATCTTGGCTAACTCCAGTGTCAATCTTTATTGTACGCGCGTCCCTCCGTCCTATCGATGCCCGACACAGACGGGGACGACCTCAGCGATCTGCCGCCGAGCGCGAAACTCGTCTACAAAGTACTGGAGTACGACGGCCCACTGACGCAGAAAGGGATCGTCGAGGAGTCGATGCTCTCCGCACGCACCGTCCGCTACGCCCTCGAACGGCTCGAAGCGATCGGCGTCGTCGAGGAAGACGTCTACTTCGCGGACGCCCGACAGAACCTCTACGAGATCGACAAGGCCGACTGCGAGTGCGAGGCCCCCGCCTCCGCCGACTGACTGCGTCCGCTTTCTCACGCTGGGGCCGGCAGCGCCGCGCGCAGTAAGCAGTCGTTCCCCGGCGCCGGTCGGACCGAACGTATTTCGCATCTGAGACGCCTTCGACCCGATACTCGGACGCGCTCCGAGCCCGCGTAAGGCGACGTTTCGTTCGAAATCGGGCGAGGCGACCCGTCCGGTCGGCACGACTTACCGCCGACGGGCGGATGCGCAGCACCTCCCCGGCCGCAGACGTGTAAGCGTACCCGCTCTCTTCGGACCGACCGCCTGTCGCCCGGCGCCTATCGCGTTCGGTATCCGCGGTCACATTCGGCACCCGCCACCCGATAGGCCGGCTCTATCGAAGTTTTTCCGGGGATACCGAGAAAACGGTGTTTGGCCGTTTTCATCGCGCCCGCCGAGTGATTGACGTGGTAACACATGACAGACAGTTCGGACGAGACAGACCGATCAGTGGATCAGACTGGCGAGACTAGCGGCTGGCGGCCCTCGCGGCGGCGCCTCCTCGAAGTCGGCGCGGCGACCGGTGCGATCGCGGGGTTCGGAAACCTCGCGTTCGGTCGCCAGGCGCAGACCTACCGGTTCGGCGGGGAGGTGTCCGCCTGGACGGGCCAGGAACCGGAGTCGATCGCCGACGAGGAGAACCCGACCCTCGAACTGACAGCCGGGACCGAGTACGAGGTCGTCTGGGAGAACCTGGACGGCGCGGCCCACGACTTCACGATCCAGGACGACCAGGGGGAGACGATCACGGCGACGGAGACGATGTCCGAGCAGGGCGCGACCCGGTCGCTGACGTTCACGGCGACCACGGAGATGGCCCAGTACATCTGTACCGTCCACCCGAACACGATGATCGGCGACATCGAGGTGACGGAGGGCGCCACGGCTACACCGGGGGCGGAGACCGAAACGGCGACCGGGACCGAGGCCGCGACCGACACTGACACCGACACCGAGACAGAAACCGGGACGCCCGGCGTCGGCGCCGGGTTCTTCGAGGCCGGCGCCGAGGTCGGCGTCCAGCAAGTCGCCGACGGGCCGCTGACGGCGCCGACGGACTTCGCCGACCCGGACGACGGCACGGGCCGCTTTTTCGTCACCGACCAGACCGGCGAGCTGTACCTCGTCCGCGAGAACGGCGTCCGCGACGAGCCGTTGATCGACGTGAGCGACCGGATGGTCGAACTCGGGACGTTCTACGGCCTGTACGCGAGCCAGACGCAGGACTACGACGAGCGGGGCCTCCTCGGCGTCGCGACCCATCCGGAGTTCGGCGACAACGGACTGCTCTACCTCCACTACAGCGCCCCGCCGACCGAGGAGTTGCGATCGATTCACTGGGACCACGTCGAGGTGGTCTCGGAGTTCGCGATGAGCGAGGGCGGGGACTCGGTCGAGCCCGACTCCGAGCGACAGCTCCTGCGGATCCCGCACCCGCAGTACAACCACGACGCCGGCCCGATGGCGTTCGGCCCCGACGACTACCTCTACGTCCCGATGGGCGACGGCGGCGGCGCCAACGACGACATGTACGGCCACGCCGACGACTGGTACGAGACGAACGACGGCGGCAACGGGCAGGACCTCAGACACAACCTGCTCGGGGACGTCATCCGCATCGACGTCGACGAGGGAGCTGACAACGGCACTGCAACGCCCGGCGGAACGCCGACCGGAGCGGACACTGACGAAGAGCGACCCTATGGCATCCCCGACGACAACCCGTTCGTCGACGAGGACGACGTCATGGACGAGATCTACGCCTACGGGTTCCGCAACCCCTTCGGCATCGACTTCGATTCGGAGGGGAACCTGTTCGTCTCCGACGCCGGGCAGAACCTCTGGGAGGAGGCCAACGTCGTCGAGCGCGGCGGCAACTACGGCTGGAACGTCAAGGAGGGGACCCACTGCTTCAGCACCGAGGAACCCAGCGACGTGGAGGCGATCACCGACTGTCCCGAGTCGGAACCCGACGAGGCGCCCTACGACGGGAGCGACCTGATCGACCCCGTCGTCGAGTACCCGCACGTCTACCAGGGCCAGAGCGTCGGGATCACCATCGTCGGCGGTCACCGCTACGAGAACGACACCGTCGCCGAACTCCAGGGCGCGTACGTCTTCGGCGACTGGTCGGCCGACCCCGCGCGGTCCGAACCGCTCGGTCGCGTGTTCACCGCGATGCCACCGGACGACTTCGGCGCCGACGGCACGGGAACCGGAACGGAGACCCCGACGGACACCGCGACGCCTGCCGGAACCGAGACGGCCGCCGGGGAGGAGACCGAGACGCCCGGCGGCGAGGAGGCGCCGGAGATCGGCCCCGACGACGTGCCGCGCGAGGACCTGTGGGAGATGGCCGAACTCCAGTTCGTCGACGGGTTCGACTGGTTCGTCAGGCAGTTCGGTCAGGACCGGAACGGCGAGATCTACGTCCTGGTGAACCGACGCGGCGTCCCCGACGGCGAGACCGGCGCCGTCCTGCAGATCGTCCCGCCCGAGCAGGGAGAAGACGTGACCGCGACGGAGACGGACGGCGGAAGCTGAGTCGGTCGGCGGCCCGACTCCACGCACCCGGTTTTTAGCTCGGCTCGTTTCGTTCGTCGGCTCCCTCCTCGTCGGGGCCGCTCGCCGGCTCGTCGACCGCGTCGGCGGAACCCGACCCGCCTCCCGTGCGTCCGAGAGCGTCGGCGGCGGCCGAACTCTCGGTCGACGCCCGGGCGAAGCAGTCGAGCGCGAGTTTCGCACCGCCGAGGACGACGGGGCCGACGAACAGGCCGACCGCGCCGAAGACGGCGAGCCCGCCGAAGATGCCGACGACGACGGTGGCGGAGTTGAACGCGGCGGTCTGGCCGATGAGCGCCGGACGGAGGTACGAGTCCGAGAAGGTGACGAACAGGCCGTAGACGGCGAGCGCCGCGCCGGCGGTCTGCTGTCCGTTCGCGACCAGGTAGACCGAGGCCGGGATCCAGACCCCGAACGCGCCGACGAGCGGGAGCAGCGTCAGGACGAACGTGGCGACGGTGAGGAAGACGACCGCCGGGACGCCGGCGACCACCAGTCCGACCCCGAGCATGACCGCCTGGATGGCCGCGACGGCGACGTTCCCGACGACGGAGGCCCACATGAGGTCGTCCAGCCCCTCGCGGAGTTCGTCCAGGATCGGGTCCTCGACCGGCAGGACCCACTGGAACCACGACACCAGCCGTTCGCCGTCGCGCAGCAGGGCGAAGAGGACGAACAGCGTGACGGTTACCCCGATGAACAGTCCCGGGAGACTGCCGGCGAGGTCGAGCGCCCCCATCGTGATCTGCCGGATCCCCGCAGCGATCCGTTCCTGGTTCGCCTCGTACAGCGCGACGAGGTCGACGGCGTATCCGTTCGTCTCAAGCAGCCCCTCGATGGTCGCGAGGTCGAGTTCGCCCCCTCTGATGGCTCGCACCACCCCGAACGCCTGCCGAGCGGCGATGGAGACCACGTAGACGAGCGGGATCAACACGAGGAGCAACGTGGCCGCGACGAGCGCCAGCGCCGCGAACGTCGGTCTGACGTAGCGCTCGACCCGCCGCTGGACGGGGTACAGGATGTACGCGAGCACGACGCCGAACAGGACGAACTGGAGATACGGCAGGAGGACCGACAGCGCGAGAACGGCGCTCACCACCGCGAACGCGGTCAGCCCGGGTTGCCTGTCGATCCAGTCCGGCCGGGTGTAGCCGTCTGACATGTCCCGCAATGCAGCACCGGATCAGATTATTCTACTGATACGACCGGTCGTCCTCGACGGGCTTCGGGCGCTGGAGCGCCGTCACTCGCAGCGGTCAGTCCAGAACCGGCCTCCTCGTCCGACGACGGCGAGTGTCTCCAGCGTTCGCCGCCAGGCGTCCGCAGCGGCGCGTGCGTTGGCTTCGTTCGTCCCGCCCAGCCAGTGCTCGTCGGCGCGGTCGTCGCTCTCGTCGAACCGGTAGGGAACCCTGATCGCGTGCCCGGCATCGGAGTACGACCGGTGTTCGACCGAGTAGGGGTGGTCGTTCGCCTCGAGACGATGGACGACTCGCTCCGAGAACGCGGTCGCCGGCCACACCGTGTCCCGGCCGCCGGAGACCAGCAGCACGGGGCCGTCGATGTCTTCGACGGGGATAGCCGCCCGCTCTCGTTGCTCGGCCGTGGAACGGTCCAGGGCAAGCGTCGCCGCGTTCGGCGGTTCCTCCCCGAGCGGGGCGTCGATCCCGTCCGCATCGGTCACGTGTTCGTCGATGGGGAGGAACGGCACCGGCTCGCCGTCGAGCGTCCACGCCGCTCGCCCCTCGGCGACGCCGTCCATCCACGCGGGCGCCGGGAACGCGTAGCAACTCGGGACGTACGCGACGACCGCACCGAACGCGTCGAAGTGCGAACCGGACAGCAGCGCCGCTTCACCGCCGCGAGAGAACCCGACGACCCCGACCGGGGCGTCGCAGACGTCCGGTCGGCCCCGGAGCCAGCGCGCCGCAGCGCCGAACGTCTCCAGCGGGATCCGTTCGAGAACGTCTGGAACCCCGGGCGCGCCGAAGTACTCGACACACAGCGCGGTGTATCCGTGCTCGGCGAGCAGCGCGGCGTATCCCCGCTCGTACCCGCCCGCGCCACCACCGCCGTGCAAGACGAGTACGCCCTGGTGCGGCCCCGGCCCGAGACCGCGATAGCGGCGGCCAGTCACTGTCTCCGTCCGGACCGTCTCACCCGAGACGAATCGCTCTGTCACGTCGTGGTCTCCCGCGAGCGGCGTGATAATCGCTGTGCTGACACCGTCCACAGCGTCGGAACTATGTCGACTGTGGCACGCCGCCTGCGAAACGGTGGAGAGATTCGACAGTTCGACCCCTCACCCGACAGAAATTGAGAGACGGCTTACGACGGGCTGACGGTGATCGTCTTGCCGCGGTCGATCGCCCGTTCGAGCTCTTCGGCGATGGCCGAGCCGCGCGAGACCTGCACCTCGCCGCCGCGCGAGACGGTCGCGGTGAAGAGGTACTCGCCGTCGGCCTGCACCTCGACGGTGTCGCCCTCGTAGCCGTCCATCGGGATGACGACGTGCCGGGAGGTGATCTCGGGAGAGACGATCTCGCCGCCGCCCGCACCGCCGGGACCGCCCGAGCCGCCACCGCCCGAACCGCTACCGCCGCTTCCGCCGGGGCCGCCCGCGCCCTGGGGCTGTTCGCTGAAGGTGCGGACGTCGATGTCGATGCCCAGGCGGTTCTCCACGTCGGAGATGCGACCGCCGCCCTTGCCGATGACCGCGGAGATGTCGTCGTCCTCGACGTACACCACGGCGGTGTTGGGGTCGCGGATCTGGACCTCGACGTGGCCGTGGGCGATCGAGCGGATCTCCCGCTCGACCTCCTGTTTGGCGATGCGCTCGGTGCCGCTCTCGGCGCCGGCCCCGCCGTCGGCGGCGTTCTCGCCGATCGGGACGGTGACGACCTGGCGGTTGAACGTGTAGATCTCGTAGGCGGGCCGCCCCGTCTCGAAGTCGCGGATCATGATGACTGGGCGCGCGAGGTCCTCCTCCATCAGTCCCTCGGGGACCTTGACCTCGGTCGTCACGTCGTAGACGGTGTCGACCGCGCCGGCCTCGATGTAGACGACAGTGTCGACGACCTGCGGGATCATCCCGAGTTCGACGCGGCCGACGAGGCGCTGGAGTGCGTCGATGGCTCGCGTCGCGTGGACGACGCCGACCATGCCGACGCCCGCGAGGCGCATGTCGGCGAAGACCTCGAAGTCGTCGGTCTTGCGCACCTCGTCGTAGATGGTGTAGTCCGGCCGGACCATCAGCAGGGAGTCGGCCGTCTTGGCCATCGACCCGCCGAGTTCAGTGTACTGGGTGATCCGGTCGCCGACCTGCAGGTCGCGCGGTTTCTCCATGGTCTTGACGGCGAAATCGGAGTCGGCGAGGAACTCCGCGACGGCCTGGGCGAAGGTGGACTTGCCGGCCCCCGGCGCGCCGGAGATGAGGACGCCGCGCTGGTGTTCGAGCAGGCGCTCGCGCAGTTCGTCGGCGTGCTCGTAGTCGTCGAGGTCGGTCTTGACGATGGGGCGGACCGCCGTTATCTCCAGTTTGTCCGAGAACGGCGGCCGGGCGATGGCGATGCGGTACTGGCGGAACTGGACGATGGTCATACCCGGTTCGTCGAGTTCGACGAACCCGTTCGCGCTGGCGCGCGCGGAGTTTTCGATGTCCTGGGCCCACTCCTTGAGGTCGGTCTCGGTGGAGATCTCCTCGCGGATCGTCTCGTAGTGCATGTCGCCGATCTCGCCGCGCTTGGCCATCGGCGCGACGCCGACCTTGAGGTGGAGGCTCATCGTCGTCTCGTCGAAGAACTGCTCGATGTCGAGCGACTCGGTGTCCCGGCCGCGCGGTTCGAGGTACACGACGTCGAGACCCTTGGCCTTCGCGACCTCGCTCTGGACGACGTCGCTGGTGACGAGCGTCGCGTCGTGTTCCTCGGCCAGGTCGCGGATGATCGCGTCGATCTTGCCCTCGCCGGCCTCGCGCTGTTCGACCTCGGCGGGGCGGCGACCGACGTACTCGACGGAGGCGGTGCCCTCGTCGTGGAGTTCGGCGAGCCGCTGGAGTTCTCCCAGCCCGTCCCAGCCGCTCTCGCGGCCGTCGTTGGCCTGCGCTTCGAGTTCGCCCACGACCGCCTCGGGGACGTAGACGGTGGCGCCGGCGAATCCCTCGCCGACCGCCTCCGAATCGGGGTCGGCGTCGGCTTCGATCTGCTCGGACACGCGGCCGTCGATGACCACGCTCGTGTCCGGAACGATGTTCATACCGTTCGTACGGCGTCCGGCCGTGAAAAGGTCCCTGATGTGCGGGGGTGGGTCGGTCTCTAGCGGTCAGCAGAAGTAGGGCGGACGGTCAGGCGTACTGCGGGAGTTCCGCCCGACTGCGGGTCGTGATAACCGTGTCGCAGTCGGGACACTCGTAGGCCGCGCCGCTCGCGTGGTCGTCGCTCGGTTCCTCGCTCTCGCGAACCACCCAGTCGCCGGTCGGTTCGCTCTCGTGTCCACACTCCGGGCAGAACAGCGTCGCTTTCCGGCGGCTGTCGCGGCCGGGCGTGGAGGGGGTGTGGACGCTCACTGTACCTCGACGTAACGGTTGGAGACGGATAACCCCTTTTGCCTATTATCATTCGGTACAGACCCCGAAACCGTGGAATTGTGTCGCACACTCGCGGCGGCGGGGACGGGGCGCTCGCCCCGTCCGTCCCGACCGCGTCTGCGGGATCTGGTGGCCCGTTCAGACGGCGAGGTAACTCGCGATCGTGTCCTCGTCGTCGAGCGCCTCCGCGCCGAGTTCGTCGACGATCTCGCCGCGCTCCATGGCGTAACAGCGGTCGGCCATCGAGCGGATGACGCCGAGGTTCTGCTCGACGAAGAGGATTGTCGTCCCCAGTTCCTCGTTGATGGCGCGCATGTCCTCGCTGATCTGGTCGACGATCGAGGGCTGGACGCCCTCGCTGGGCTCGTCGAGCAGGAGCAGGTCGGGGTCGGCGACCAGCGCCCGTGCGATGGCGAGCATCTGCTGCTGGCCGCCCGAGAGCGTCTCGCCGTCCTGGTTGGCCCGGTCTTCGAGCACCGGGAACAGGTCGTAGACCTCCTCGTACCGCGTTTCGTCGCTGCCGGCGTTGACGTGCTCGCCCATCTTCAGGTTCTGCTCGACGGTCAGGCCGGGGAAGATGTCCCGGCCCTGCGGGATGTAGCCCATCCCGGCGCGGGCGCGCTCGTCGGCCGACTGCCCGGTCACGTCCGTCCCGCGGTAGGCGACGGTTCCGGTATCGGGTTCGAGGAGGCCGACGACCGTCTTCATGAGCGTCGTCTTGCCGACGCCGTTCTTCCCGACGACGCCGACGATCTCGCCCTCCTCGACGGACAGATCGACGTTCCGGAGCACCGGCGCATCGTAGCCGACGGTCACGTCGGCGAGTTCGAGGAGCGTCACTGCTCGCCCCCCAGGTATATCCGCCTGACCTCCGGGTCCGCTTCGATCTCCTCGATCGGGCCCTCGCGGAAGATATCGCCCTGGTGGAGAACGGTCACCTTGTCGGCGATCTCGCCGACGAAGTCCGTGTCGTGCTCGATGACGACGAACGCGATCCCCTCCTCGCGGTTGAGCCGCTGGATCCGGTCGGCGATCTCCGCCCGCTCGTCGACCGAGAGGCCGGCGACCGGCTCGTCGAGCAGGAGCAGGTCCGGTTCGAGCGACGCTGCCATGCCGATCTCCAGCTGCTGTTGCTGGCCGTGCGAGAGGGTGCTCGCCTCGACGTCCTCGTACCCCGCGAGCCCCGCGTCGGCGATGGCCTCGTCGACGCGCCGGCGGCGCTCCTCGCCGTCGGCGAACTGCTGGATCGGGAGGCGGGCGTTCTCGCGGACCGAGAGGTCACCGTACACCGAGGGGACCTGGAACTTCATGCTGATGCCGTTGCGGACCCGTTCGTTGGGTTCCAGGTCCGTGACGTCCTGCCCGTCGTAGTAGATGCTGCCCTCCGACGGACTGAGCGTCCCGACGACGAGGTTGAGGAGCGTCGACTTCCCGGCGCCGTTGGGACCGATCAGGCAGCGCAGCTCGCCTTCGTCGACGCTGAAGTCGATCGAGTCGGTGGCGGTGAACCCGCCGAAGCGCTTGACCAGGTCGTCGGTCTGGAGCAGGGTGTCGGTGCGCGGGCCCGTGGCCCGCCCGGCCGGCGTCTCGCGGACGTTCGGCTGGAGGCCCTCGTCGGCGGTGTCGCTCGCGGGTCCTCCGTCCCCGCTCCCCGATGCTTCCCTGCGGTCGGCATCGCTGCTCACGAGTCGGTCACCTCCCTGGGCGCGTCGGCGTCGTCGATCTCCGAGACGGGGACGGCGCTGCCCGCGAACCGGTCGGCGATCCACGGGACGATGCCGCCGGGCAGCGCGAGGATGAAGACGAGCAGGAGCGCCCCGAGGACGACCAGCGCCATCTCGCCCTGGGTCGAGAGCCGGAAGTACTCGATGCCGATCGTGGCGATCACGGCGCCGAGCAGGCTCTTGCGGCCGCCGACGCTCACCCAGATGACGGGCAGCGTGGCGAACCACAGCGCGAACACCTGCGGGTCGATGTAGACGTTTCGCGCGGCGTACAGCACGCCCGAGAGTCCCGCGAGCGCGCCGCCGAGCGTGAACGTCAGCAGTTTGACGCGCTTGACGTCGTAGCCGAACATCTGGGTGCGGTCCTGGTCCTCCCGGACGGCGACCATCACGCGGCCGAAATCGGAGTTGACCAGCGCGCGCAGGCCGAGGTACGTCGCCAGGAGCGCGACGAGCGCGAGATAGTAGAACGGGTCGAACGCGAACAGGCCCAGGAACGACAGCTCGTTGAACACGAACTGGAAGGAGGCGACGCCCTCGATCCCGAGTTCGAGCAGCGGGATGCCCGGCATCCCGTTGAACCCGCCGAGCGGCGCCTCGCCGATGGTCCACTCCGAGCCGGCGGTCTGGGCCATGAAGGTGTTCATCACCATCGTCGCGACGAGCGTGATGATGGTGACGTAGACGTCCCTGACGCCGCCGTAGAACATGAAGTACCCCAGCAGCGCGGCGGCGAGGGCGCCCAGCGCGACGCCGGCGACGACGGCGGCCGTGATCCCCGTCGCGTCGGGGAGGTTGATCGAGACGATTCCGAAGGTGTAGCCGCCGACGCCGAAGAAGACGACCTGCCCGAAGCTGAGCACGCCCGAGTAGCCCCAGACGAGCGACAGCGACAGTCCCAGCAGCGCGAGCACGAGGAACAGCGAGAACTGCCCGCTGCTGGCGAACGCCGGCAGGGCCGCGAGCGCGAGGACGGCGACGGCGAAGCCGACCCAGAAGCCCCGCGAGTTGCCGACCGTGTTCGGGCCTTCGAGACGGCCGCGGACGCGAGCGAGCGGACCGCGGGCGGCCCCCGACGGTCCGTCCGTCGGTTCAGTCGCCATCGTTGGCCTCCTGGCGGCGGGCGCGAACCCGATCGATGAACCCGGTGATACCGTCGGGGAGGAACCGGAGCGCGAGCATCGCGGCCAGCAGCAGGGCGATCCTGCCGAACGTGGTCGAGTCGGTGACGTTCGTCACCGTCGCGCTGACGGCGCCGAGCACGCCGCCGGACAGCGCCGTCCCGAGGACCACGCTCGGGCCGCCGACGACGACGGCGACGAACGCCTCGATGAGGAACCCGTCGCCCAGCGTCGGTTGCATCGCCCGGATCGGCGCGAACAGCGCGCCGGTCAGCCCGGCCAGTCCCGACCCGATGGCGAACGTCAGCATGTACGTGCGCTCGGTGTCGACGCCGAGCGCCTTCGCCGTCTGCTCGTCCTGCATGGTCGCGCGGACCCGCGTGCCGAACGTCGTGCGCGTGAACACGACGTAGGTCGCGGCGAGGACGGCGACGCTGACGCCGGCGAGGACGAGCTGGTAGGTCGCGTAGGAGAACTCGCCGTAGGCGACGTTTCCGAACGGCGTCCCGACCGTGTCGATGGAGTTCCCGAAGACGATCCGAGCGCCCTGAACCATGACGAGGCT
This sequence comes from Halosimplex rarum, assembly GCF_047715405.1. Taxonomy (NCBI): domain Archaea; kingdom Methanobacteriati; phylum Methanobacteriota; class Halobacteria; order Halobacteriales; family Haloarculaceae; genus Halosimplex; species Halosimplex rarum. Next base: position 3,760,989 of record NZ_CP180412.1, on the reverse strand, counting down.
CAACCCGAAGGTCGCGACCATCGAGTCGGCCAGTCGGTCGTACAGCGGTTCCATCAGGTCGCGGCCGGCGATCCGCTGGCCGATCCAGTTGGGGACGAACCCCGAGATGATCGTCCGCTCGACGACGACGCCGAAGGCGGCGGTCACCAGGGTTCCGACGACCATCGCGACCGGCAGCGGGAGCCCCGCCCACGTGACGGCGAACGTGGTCGCGTACGCGCCGACGAGGATGAACTCGCCGTGAGCGAGGTTGATGACGCCCATGATGCCGAAGATGACGGCCAACCCCGCCGCTGCGAGCACGACGAGCGCGAAGCTATCGAGGAACTGAAACGCGAGGTTCAGGCCGTTGACCATCCCTATTCGGCCTCCTCGAAGTAGTCGACCGGCGTGTATTGGGTCTGCTCGGACTCCTCGGGGAGGTTACAGCCGACCGTCTCCGAGAGGAACTGCTCGGGCACCTTGCGGTTCTCGACCGCCTCGACGTTGTGCTCGTCGTCGGCGCGCATGACCCACATGTGGTGGTCGACGTGGTGGGTCGCGCCGTCGAGCGCGATCTCCTCGCCCTCGGGCGCTTCGGGCGCGCGCTCGGTGCCGAGGGTGATGCCCGACTCCAGCGCCTCGATGACCTCCGGCTGTTCGAGCGTGCCGGCCTGCTCGACGGCCTCCTTGTACATGTACGTCGAGAAGTAGTTCGTCTCGGCCTCCTCGTTGAGGTAGGGCGCGTCGGGGTACTTCTCGAAGTAGCGGTCGACGAAGCCGCCGTCCTCGGTGTTGCTCGTCGTCGGGACCTCCTGCATGTAGTTGACGCCGGCGTAGATGTTCGCCATCGCCGGCGGGTCGAGGCGCTCGTGCTCGTAGCCCTGCGCCATCGCCGTCGACGTGCCGATGGGGACGTCCAGCCCCGCGGAGGCCTTCTGCTCGTAGAAGGAGGTGTGATTCGCGCCGACGAGCATCGACATCACGAAGTCGGGGTCGGCGTCCTGGATGTTGTTGATCACCGAGCCGAAACTGGACTCGCTGAGCGGGATGAACTCCGGATCCGCGACGACTTCGGCGTCGTTCTCGTCGGCCAGAACCTCGACCCAGTCGGCCGAGAGCTGGCCGAAGTTGTAGTCCGCCGCGATCGTGTAGATCTTCGGGCCGTACTCCTCGACGAGGTACGGGAGGACGGTGCCGAGCTGTTGGCGGGCCGTGGGCCCCATCGCGAAGGTCGTCTTGTCGCAGACGCCGCCCTCGTACTGGGTCGTGTAGAAGTACAGCTGCTCGTTCCGGTTGATGATCGGCCGGATCGCCTCCCGCGTCGCCGAGGAGTACCCCGCCCAGAGGGCGTCGACCCCTTCCTCGTTGATGAACTCGCGGGTGAGCTCCTGGTAGCGCTGGTTGTCCGACTGGGGGTCGCGCGTGACCGGTTCGATCTGCTTGCCGTCGATGCCGCCGTTGTTGTTGATCTCCTGGATGGCGAGCATCGACGCCTTGTATTTGGGGTCACCGACCAGCGCGAAGTTGCCCGACTGGTCCTCCAGCACACCGATCTTCACCGTGTCGGAGCTACTCGCCGTGTCGGTCGTCGCGCCCCCGGTCTCCGAACAACCGGCCAGCCCGGCGACCATCGCCGCACCGCCCGCCGTCACGAACTGCCGGCGACTGATCCCGCTGTCGCTCATTCTGCCACACCTACAGAGTTACGATCTGAAACAATCCGGGCCGAAATTTCACACTTTTCACCACTGTCTCGGAACATACCCGCACGAGCGTCCATCATATTCGTACGTTCCTTCGATTTCCCAGCCGGTAAATAAGGGTTTGCACTCTCGTATTATAGATGTCCAATACCCTTCGCTTGAATATTAGGATGTGTTAGGACTGTCCATAATTAGTTGATATTCGAAATCGATCGGTCGAAATAGATTGAACGTTGTGTTCCAGACGATTCGAGCGTGAGAGCGGAGTCTCGCGGACTCGTCGAGACCGCCGACGCAGAAGTGACAATGAACGAACGATCAGAACGATCGCCGGATTCGACGGGTCCGGAGATCCCGGCGATCACTCGTCGACGACGACGACCTTCACCTGCTGGACGCCGCCGAGCGCGCGCAGGCGATTGGCGAGTTCGGTGATATCGGCGGCCGACCCCTCGACGACGAGCGTCTCCATGCAGGTGTCGTGCGAGAGGTGGATGTGCTGGACAGAGGTGATCGCGTCGGCCATCTCGTGCTGGATCGACTGGAGGTCGTCGGCGATGCCGTCGACGTGGTGGTCGTGGACGATGACGACGGTCCCGTGGTGCTGGGTATCGCCGCCGGCCTCCCACTCGTAGTCGGCGAAGAAGTCACGCAGCGAGTCCCGGATGGCCTCCGACCGACTGTCGTACTCCCAGTCGTCGACGATGCCGTCGAGCCGGTCGACCATCGACGACGGGAGCGTCAGACTGATCCGGTCGATGTCGTCTCCCATGACCCCGGCTACGACGCTGTGGGTAATATGGCTGGTCACACGCGGGCAGCCCGCCGCGGGTACGAGCGCGGACGGCGCACACCGCCGCTTGGCGCCCCAGTAATACTGCACGAAGATGAAGTATTATTAGATGGGGGTGGGGAGGGTGCGTATGCACATTCCGGACGGCTACGTCGATCTGCCGCTCGCATTGCTGTTCGCCGCGCTCTCGGTCGCGGTCCTCACGGTCGCGGCGCGGCGCGTCGGCGGCGAGGTATCGGACGCCCGGGCGCCGCTGCTCGGCGTCGTCGCCGCGGGGATATTCGCTGCGCAGATGCTCAACTGGCCGATCCCCGGCGGGACGAGCGCCCACTTCGTCGGCGGCGCGTTCGCGGCGATTCTGCTCGGCCCCCACCTGGGCGCGCTCTGCGTCGCCACCGTCGTTTCCATCCAGGCGCTGGTGTTCGGCGACGGCGGCCTCGTCGTCCTCGGCGCGAACGTGTTCAATATGGCCATCGTCGAGGTGTACGTCGGCTACGCGGTCTACCGCGCGGTCGCTCCCTACGGCGAGTTCCGCGCGGCCTTCGCCGCCGGCTGGCTCGGCATCACCGCCGGCGCGCTCACCGCCGGCCTCCAGATCGGCCTCTCGTCGGCCTTCCAGTACGAGCTACTGGCGACGCTGGCGATCATGGGCGTCGGCCACCTCGTCCTCGGCCTCGTCGAGGGCGCCATCACCGCCGTCGTCTACCGCTATCTCGTCGAGGCTCGCCCTGACCTGCGGCCGATCGGGCAGCCGGAGGTGAGCGCCTGATGGCACCGCAGTGGATACCCGAGTGGGCGACCCGGGCGCTCGCCGTCCTTCTCGTCCTCGCCCTGCTCGCGCCGGTGTTCGGCTGGGCGGCCGGACAGGTCGGCTACGCCGAACCCCTGGAGAACGCCGCCGAGGCGACGGGCGCGACCGACGACGCCGAGCCCGTCGACGCCGCGCCGTTCCCCGACTACAGCGTCCCCGGGCTCGGGACCGCCGCGAGCACGTTCGTCTCCGCCGTCGTCGGGACGGCGCTGACGCTCCTGGTCGCGCTCGGCATCGGCCGCCTGCTCGGAACCGACCCCGAGGGGCCGCGCTGAGGAGCGCCGACGCCGATGCGCCACGCCGACTCCCTCGACCGGACGCTCGCCGCGCTGGCCGACCGCGCCCGCTGGTTCCTGCTCGCCGAGGACGTCCCCCAGCGACCGGGCTTCCTGCAGGCGGTCGCGCCGAGCGTCAAGCTCGTCGGTCTCGTCGCGCTCGTCGCGCTGACGGTCAGCCGGCGCGACCTGCCCTCCGTCCTGGCGCTGACGGCCCTCGCCGTCGCGCTCGCGTTCGCGTCGCGGGTGCCCGCACGGACCTTCGCCGGCCGGCTCGTCGGTCCGCCGGCGTTCGCGCTGGTCGCCGTCGCACCGCAGGTTCTGCTGATGGGCGGGCCCACCCTTGGCTCGACTCCGCTGTCGGTCGCGGGCGTCGAGTACGTCGCCGTCTTCACCGTCCGCGTCGCGGCCTGCGTCGGCTTCCTCTCCCTGCTCCTGTTGACGACGACGTTCGCGGACGTGCTCGCCGGGCTCCGTCGCCTCCGCGCCCCGGCCATCGCGGTCTCCCTGCTCTCGATCACCTATCGTTACCTCCTGCTGTTTTTCGCCGAGCTCGAACGGATGGTGCGGGCGCGGCGGGGGCGGACGGTCACCGATCCGGACCTGCGACGGACCTGGCGCGACTCGGGCAACTTCCTCGGGACGTTCCTCCTGCGCAGCGTCGAGCGGGGCGAGCGCGTCCAGCGCGCCGCTCGCGCCCGCGGTGCCAGCGGGACGACGCCGGTCCGTCCGCGAGCGACCCCGGGCGCCGCCGACGCCGCGTTCGCGTTGATAGTCGCGGGCACCGCGTTGGGAGTGGTGCTCGCGTGACCGACGACGGCGGCGGTCCCCCGGCCATCGAGGCGACCGGTCTCCGCTACGCCTACCCGGACGGGACCCCCGCGGTCGACGGCGTCGACGTGACCGTCGCCGAGGGCGAACGGGTCGCGCTGCTCGGCCCGAACGGGGCCGGCAAGAGCACGCTCCTCCAGATCCTCGGCGGGCTGATCGACCCCGACGACGGGGAGGTCCGGTACTTCGGGGAGACGGGCGACGCCGACGCCGTCCGCGACCGGCTGAGCGTCCTCACGCAGGACCCCGCCGACTACCTGTTCAACCCGACCGTCCGCGAGGACCTGGCGTACGGCCCGGCCCAGCAGGACCTCCCCGACGGCGAGACCGACCGACGGGTCGACCGCGTCGCCGCCCGACTCGATCTCGGCGAGTTGCTATCGAAGCCGCCGTTCAGACTCAGCGGCGGCGAGCAGCGGCGGGCAGCGCTCGCGAGCGCCCTGACCGTCGAGCCCGACGCACTCCTCCTCGACGAACCGGTGAGCAACGTGGACGCCGCCAACCGCGCGGCGATCCTCGACCTGCTGGACGAGCTCGCCGCCGAGGGGGTCACGCTCGTCGTCTCGACCCCCGAGACGGAGCTCGTCCCCCACGTCGCCGACCGCGTGGTCCTGCTCGACGCGGACGGACGCGTGGCCGCGACCGGGTCTACCCGCGAGATTCTGACCGACGCCGACCTGCTGACCGACTGCGACCTCCGCCCGCCCCAGGTCGTCCGCCTGTTCGACGGGCTGACCGACGACGTCCCGCTGACGGTCACGGAAGCCGAGACGCGGCTCGACGACACCGACGATAGTTGATCGAACGACCACAATAGACTCCGATATTCAAACGATCGCGGTTACTCTCGGCGGCGCCCGGTGGTATTTGCGCTGAGGCCAATCGACTAATGGAGCCTCCGCAAATAATCGCGCAGATGATCGACTATCAGTCGGAACTATCGACGGACGTGGTACGGTATGGATGACGACGCGATCCCCGGCGAGGTGATCGCGGGCGAGGGGACGGTGACGATAAACGAAGGCCGCGAGACAGCAGAGGTGACGGTCGGGAACGCGGGCGACCGGCCAGTGCAGGTCGGCTCGCACTTCCACTTCTTCGAGGCCAACGCCGCCCTGGAGTTCGACCGGGAGGCCGCGTTCGGGATGCGACTGAACGTCCCCGCCGGGACCGCGGTGCGGTTCGAACCAGGCGACGAGCAGACAGTCGATCTCGTCGCCATCGGCGGCAAGCGCGTCGCCCACGGGATGAACGGCCTCGTGAACGGGAGCGTCGACGGGGACGCCGCCGCGGCCGTCGAGCGCGCCGAACGGCAGGGCTTCGGGGGCATCCCGTCCCAGGCCGGGAAACTCGACGGCGATGGAGCGAGCGAGGAAACGGACGACGAGGAGGACGAGTCGTGACCCGCGAGGTCGACCGTGAGGCGTACGCGGAGCTGTACGGCCCCACCGAGGGCGACCAGGTGCGGCTGGGCGACACCGAACTGCTCGTCGAGGTCGAGGAGGACCTCCGGACGCCCGGCGACGAGGCGGTCTTCGGCGGCGGGAAGACGCTGCGCGACGGCCTCGGGCAGTCCCCGGGCACGACCCAGGAGGAGGGCGCCCTCGACTGGGTGCTGACGAACGCGCTCGTGATGGACCCCATCCACGGGATCGTCGCCGCGGACGTCGGCATCCGCGACGGCGAGATCGCGGGGATCGGGAAGGCCGGTAACCCCGACACGATGGACGGCGTCGACATGGTCGTCGGCCCCTCCACGGACGTCTACCCCGCGGAGGGGAAGATCGCGACACCTGGCGGGCTGGACATCCACGTCCACTTCAACTCGGCGCAGTTGCCCGATCACGCGCTCGCCTCCGGGATCACGACGATGCTCGGCGGCGGCTACGGCGGCGGCGCGACGACCTGCACGACGGGGCCGAAGAACGTCGAACGCTTCCTGCAGGCCGCCGAGGAGTGGCCGGTCAACGTCGGCTTCTACGGCAAGGGCAACGCCTCGAAGCCCGGCCCCCTCCGGGAGCAACTGGAGGCGGGCGCCTGCGGGCTGAAACTCCACGAGGACTGGGGGTCGATGCCCGACGCCATCGACACCTGCCTCGACGTCGCCGAGGAAGCGGACGTGCAGGTGTGCATGCACACGGACACCCTCAACGAGGCGGGGTTCGTCGAGAACACCTTCGCCGCCGTCGACGGGCGGACCATGCACCTGTTTCACATCGAGGGCGCGGGCGGCGGCCACGCGCCAGACATCATGGAGATGGTCGGCCAGTCGAACATGCTCCCCTCGTCGACGAACCCCTCGATGCCCTACACCGTCAACACGTTCGACGAGCACCTGGACATGGTGATGGTGTGTCACCACCTCAACCCCGACGTGCCCGAGGACGTGGCGTTCGCCGAGTCCCGCGTCCGCGCGGAGACCATCGGCGCCGAGGACGTGCTCCACGACGAGGGCGCCATCTCGATGATGACCTCCGACTCCCAGGCGATGGGCCGCCAGGCAGAGGTGATCTCCCGGACGTGGCAGACCGCCTCGAAGATGAAGTCCCAGCGCGGCCCCCTGCCGGAGGACAAAGCCGCCGACACCCGCGACGGCTCCGACAACTTCCGCGCGAAGCGCTACCTCGCGAAGTACACCGTCAACCCCGCTATCTCCGCGGGTATCGACGACTACGTCGGCACGCTCGAACCCGGGAAACTCGCCGACGTGGTGCTGTGGGACCCCGCGTTCTTCGGCATCAAGCCCGCGATGACGTTCAAGGGCGGATTCCCGGTCTACTCGGAGATGGGCGAGGCCAACGGCTCGCTGATGACCTGCGAACCGATCAAACAGCGGCCCCGCGCCGGCGCCGTCGGCAAGGCCAAACACGCCCTCTCGCTGTCGTTCGTCAGCCCGGCGGCCGCCGAGGCAGACGTCGGCGACGAGTACGGCCTCGACACACCGGTCGTCCCCGTCTCCGGCGCTCGCACGCCCGGCAAGGGCGACATGCACTACAACGACTACTGCCCCGACGACATCGAGATCGACCCCGAGACCTTCGAGGTGAAAGTCGACGGCGAGGTCGTCGCCTGCGAACCGAGCGAAGAACTGCCGCTCGCACAGCGGTACATGCTCTAGGAGTCTCAGAATGAATCTCACACCGAAAGAGGAGGAGCGGTTGACGGTCTTCATGGCCGCAGAACTCGCCCGGCGCCGCAAGGAGCGTGGCGTCAGGCTGAACCACCCCGAGGCTGTTGCGTACATCTCCGACTGGTGCGTCGAGCGCGCCCGCGACGGCTGGGACGTCGCCGAGATCCGCGCCGAGGCCACCCAGCTACTGGACCCCGAGGACGTCATGTCGGGCGTCCCCGAGATGGTCGACATGATCCAGGTCGAACCCGTGTTCCCCGACGGGACGAAGCTCGTGACTGTCCACGACCCGATCCGGTCGGCGGACGCGGCGGAGCAGTCTGGCGATTCCGACGAACCGGAGGCGAAATCGTGAGTCTCACCCACCGCGACGTGGCGACGGTCGGCATCGGCGGCCCCGTCGGCTCGGGCAAGACCGCGCTCGTCAGCGAACTCGTCCCCCGACTCCGCGACGGGGGGCTGGACGTCGGCGTCATCGCCAACGACGTGCTCACCCAGGAGGACGCCGACGCGCTGCGCCAACGGTTCGCCGGCGTCGTCCCCGAGGACCTCGTGGCCGGCGTCGAGACGGGTGCCTGCCCCCACACCGGCATCCGCGAGGACCCGTCGATGAACCTCGCGCAGATCGACGACTTCCTCGCCGACCACCCCGACCTCGACCTGGTGATCGTCGAGAGCGGCGGCGACAACCTCGCCGCGACGTTCAACCCCGAACTCGCCGACTACTCGCTGTACGTCATCAGCGTGGCGGAGGGCGAGGACATCCCGCGCAAGCGCGGCCCCGGCGTCGTCGACTGTGACCTGCTCGTCATCAACAAGACCGACCTGGCCCCTCACGTCGACGTGGACCTCGACGTGCTGGAGGCCGACGCCGACGAGGTGCGGGAGGGCCCGTTCGTCTTCACGAACTGCAGGGCCGGCGAGGGGATCGAGGCAGTACAGGATCACGTCAGCGACGGGGTGCTGTTCGCCTGAGATGGCGGCCGACACGCCCGACCGACCGTCCGACGGTCCACGTCAGGGGGACGAGCCGCCGCACCCCGCGTTCGCCGAGTACGCCGCCGAGTCCGTCCCCGCCGCGGCGGTCGGCTCGCCCGGCAAGGACGGCCGCCTCGAACTGGCCTTCGCCGCCGACGCCGGCGGCGAGACGAACCTCGTGCGAGACCTCGCGCGGGCGCCGTTCCACGTCAGCGGCACGCTCGGCCACGACCCGCTGCCCGAAGCCGAGACGGTGTACGTCCAGTCGCCCACCGGCGGCGTCGCACAGGGCGACCGGCACGACGTCGACGTCGTCGTGGGCGCCGACGCCGTCGCGCACGTCTCCACGCAGAGCTCCCAGAAGGTGCTCTCGATGGCGCGCAACTACGCCGCCGCGGACGTGTCGCTCGCCGTCGGGAGCGGCGGCCACCTCGACTACGTGCCCGAACCGACGATCCTCCACGAGGACTCGCGATTCTTCCAGGGAGTCGACCTCGAAGTAGCGCCCGACGCGAGCGCCGTCGTCGGCGACGTGGTCGTCCCCGGCCGGCTGGCCCGCGGCGAGCGCTTCGACTTCGAGCGGTACCTCTCGCGCCTGCGCGTCCGCCGCGAGGGGGACCTGCTCGTCGACGACGCCACCCACCTCCGGCCCGCCGACGCCGATCCCTCGGGACCGGGGGTCATGGGCGAATTCACCGTCCTCGGGACGCTGTACGTCCTCACACCCGCCGGCGACGACGCCCCCGACGGCACCGACCTGAGCGACCGACTCCACGAAGTCGCGAACGCCGAGGCAGACTCAGGAGACCATACGGACGGAGACGCCGATGCGGTCCGAGCGGGCGCGACGCGACTGCCGAACGACGCCGGCGTCGCCGTGCGCGCGCTCGGCCACCGCGCGGAGACGGTGACGGCCGCGCTCCGCGCCGCGTGGGACGAGGCACGAACCGAACTGCTCGGCGTCGGCGCTCCCGACTCCAGGAGGCCCTGATGCTGGTCGCCGAGGCGTTCGTGGGGACGCTCGACGACGACGCGGTCGCCGAGCGCGTCGAGTCGGGCGACCCGCTCGCGGTCGCCGTCGACGGGACCGAGCGCCGCCGCTCGCGCTTCCGCACGACGGCCGACGACGGGACGGACCTGGGCGTCGTCGTCGCCCGCGAGTTGCGCGACGGCGACGTGCTCTCGACGGGTGACCGACTGGTCGTCGTCTCACTGGAAGCCGTCGAGGCGATGGCGATAGACTTCGGCGCCGTCACAGACCCGGACAGGGCGGCGGTGACGACGGCGCTCGAACTCGGTCACGCCGTCGGGAACCGCCACTGGGATCTCGCGGTCGAGGGCGAGCGCGCCTACCTGCCGCTCGCCGACACCCGCGAGCGGATGGAGTCGACCGTCGAACCGCACCTTCCCGACGGCGCGACGATCGAATACGACGAGGTCCCGCCGACGCTGTTCGACGAGGGCGACGCTGCCGACCACTCGCACAGCCACGGCGAGGGTGACCACACGCACAATCATGATGAGGCCGGCCACTCCCACGCTCACGACCACGGCGTGCGGACGCTCGACCCGAAACCGGGGGGCGATTCCGACGGAGGCGAGCAGTCGTGAGCGACGAGGCGACCCTCGAATCGCTGCGACTGGCCGACTCGTTCCTCCCGGTCGGGACCGACAGCGTCTCCTACGCGCTGGAGCAGTTCGTCGCGGCCGACAGCGTCGCGGACGCCGACGACCTCCGGGACCTCGTCTCGACGGTCCTCCGGCGCCAGCACGGCCGAGCGGATCTGGTCGCGCTCCGCGCGGCCCACGCCGCCGCGTCGGGCGGGGATCCGGTCGCCGTCGAACGAGCCGACCGACGACTCACCGCGGTCACGCTCCCCGCGGAGTTCCGCGAGAGTTCCGAGCGGACGGGGAACCGACTGCTGACTCTCCAGCGAGACCTCCGCGAGGACGACCTGCTGGAGCGGTACGGCGAAGCCGTCGACGCCGGCGACGCGCCGGGCAACTACGCGGTCGCGCTCGGCGTCGTCACCGGGCTGGCCGGCGTGACCGTCCGCGAGGCCTGTCTGCTCGCCTGTCACGAGTTCGCGACGGCGCAGCTGGCCGCGGCACAGCGGCTGCTGCGACTGGGACACACCGACGTCCAGCGCGTCCTCGACGACCTCCGGCCGGCGATGGTCGACGCCGTCGAGGAGAGCGCCGACCGCTCGCTCGACGACATGACGCCGTTCGCACCGCTCGTCGACGTCCGCTCGGCCGAGCACGAGCGGGCCGATCGGCGGCTGTTCCTGAGTTGAAGGGCGGTTACGAACAGAACGGCATCCGTTCGTACAGCGCTCGACCGTCCCCCGCGAATTCGGTGTCGGGGCTGTCCCCGATGCGTGGTCGAGCGTTCGTTCGGTTGACCAAGGTCGACTCGAGTGCGGAGAGGTCCCCGGTCGACTCCGACGGCCAGGGATGGACGTAGTAGACCGTCTTGGAGCGATTTCCGACCCGCACGGTCAACTGCTCGACGTGTGCTTCGCCGTCGCCGCCCATCTTCTTGTCCTTCGCGAAGAACTCGGTCCGATACGAGGCGTTGAGGACCGCAGTGACGTTCCGCTGGGGAACCTCGTACCGGTGGAGCCCGGTCACGTTCACGTCTTTCAAGCCCGCGAAGTAGACGGTCCCGTTCCCGCAGAGTTCTATCACGTACGCCGAACAGCCGCCGCCGCAGATTCTCGACTCGTAGCGGATCGAGACGGTCTCGGTCCCGTCCGGATAGTCCGGAACACCGGACCGCGCGCCCAGCGCTTCCGCCGACGGCGACGCTGTCGCCGCCTGGTCACCGGAGGGGACGACACCGAGACACCCCGAGAGCAGGAACAGACCTGCGAAACAGAACGCGAACGTCGAGCGTCCTACAGGCATTCTAGCGCACCTCTCCGAGAGACATCCAGCCGGTAATTGACAGCCCGGAACAGTTCGGACGCCGACGTCGGACGGTCACCATCATGCGCAGAACGGCATCCGCCCCTCAAGTTCGTCGTACCGTTCGTCGTCGATATCGCGGTCGCCGCCGCGGATCAGCGGCCCGACGGCCGCCCGTTCGAGAAGCGTCGCCTGGAACTCGCCGAGTCGCTCCGGCGACGTTCCCCACGATGAACCGTAGTCCCGGATACTGTGCGAGTTGTTCCCGATGGAGACTCGCGTCCACCGCGAGGAGATGTCGTCCGCCTGTGCGGGGTAGCTCTCGTTCAGCGCGAAGAAGTCGGCGCGGTAGGAGGCGTTGAGGACCGCAGTCGCGTTCGACTGCGGGACGCTGTAGCGGTGGAGCCCGGTCGCGTTCACGTTCGCGAACCCGGTGTAGAACACCGTCCCGTTCCCGCAGATCTCGACCGAGAACGCGGGACAACTCCCGTTGCAGAGGCCGTTCCGGTACTCGATAGACACCGCGTCGGCGTCGTCGGGATACGCGGGTTCGGCCGGGTCGTCGACGAGTCGCTCTCCGAGGATCCCCTGACAGCCGGCGAGGAGGACGAGAACCGCCAGGGCGGCGAATGCGGTGCGCATGGCCGGAAGTCACCGGGAGAGGGGGATAACCTGTCGGACTATCAAACGGTCGTTTGACCGGGTCGCGAGGCGAGCGTCCGACGGCGCCGCCGGTTCGCCCGGTCAGACGGCGTCGAGATCGAGGTCGACGGCGTACCAGTCGAGGACGAAGACGACGACGGCGCCGACGAGCGCCGCGCCGGCGAAGGCCTCCATGGTCGCGGTGTTCCAGACGACGTCGTACTCGTCGCCTCCGAGCGTCACGATGGGTGCCCGGAGCGCGCCGAGGACGAGCGCGACGAGGAAGGCGAGCGTCACCTCGCGGTTGGCGTCGAGCGCTCGGCGGATGACCCGCGAGATGGTGAACAGTCCGACGAGGCCGCCGCAGACGAACGTGACCACGACGGTTCCGTGTTCGACGACCGGCGCGAGTCCGTTTCCGGTCACCGCGCCGGCCAGCGCGCTGACGAACTCGCTCAGCGTCGTCGACATCCGTTCGTACTGGCTGAGGATCACGAGGACGAGCGAGCCCGAGATACCGGGGAGGATCATCGCGCTGATCGCCAGCGCGCCGGCGCCGAAGACCACGATCAGGCCGCCGGAATCGAGCACTTCCCCGTATCCGGAGACGACGAACGCGACGGTGAAGCCCGCGGCCGCGGCGACGATCTCCGGGACGGTCCGGACCGTGATGGCCCGGAAGAGGATGACCGCGGACGCGCCAATCAGGCCGAAGAAGACCCCGAACAGGAGGACGGGTGCGGCCTCGTTGGCGATGTCGACGATCCGCGTGACGACGACGACCGCCGAGAGGATGCCGGCGAGCAGCGCGATCAGGAACCAGCCGTCGACCTCTTCGAGGACCGCGGCGGCGCGGTCGAGCGAGACGCCGCCGTCGAGCGGCGTGAGCGCGCGGACGCCGTCGAAGAAGCGGCGGGGCGTAACGGCGGTGATCGCGGCGATGAGGCGCTCGTAGACGCCGGCGATGAGCGCGATGGTGCCGCCGGAGACGCCGGGGACCGCGTCGGCGGTACCCATGAACAGGCCGACGACGAACGTCTTCGCCCACACGTGTAGCGGCGGGATCGACTCTCGGAGCGACACGTCGTCACGTGCCCGTTCGGGGGCCGTTGTCATTGGAAGATACGTTCGGCTATCGGCGGGAAGTCTCTTGTGGAGGCGATCGTCGAATGGCCTCGGCCGGCCTCGAACGGCCGCGGCCGATCGATGTACGCGGTACCGATCCGGCGACCGACAGGTCCGGGGGGTGGACCCGGACCTCGTCCGCGTCCGGAACGGGTCAGGTTCGGAGCGGGTGTGGATTCGGAGTGGGTCGGATTCGGAACGGAAGTGGGTTCGGAATGGGTGTGGATTCGGAATGGCTGCCGAGCCCGCGCGTCGCAGGGATCGACGGTGCCGGGATGCTGTCACCGGCGCGATCGACCGTCCCAGTGACGGATCGACCGCGCCGGAACCCCCCTGACCGCGTGGCGGTCCCGGGCGACGCGACGGTCTCGCTCGCTACCATCCCATCTTCGATTGAGTCACCCAGTAATGTAAATCTTTCTGAAATACTTCCGCAATAAGTTGGCCTGTTGAACTATTCCGCCAGTCGACACGGTCGTGCACCGCGGGCGAACGATATCGGAGAGACACGGATCGCCGAGAGGGTTGAAGTTCTCGCCGTCCGAGGACAGGAGTATGGACGTGGCCGACGTCGCCCGCGACCTCGTTTCGATCCCGAGCCACGAGCGCGAGGAGACAGCGGGCGATTTCATCGAGGAGTGGCTCCGCGAACACACGGACGCGGCTGTGACGCGCGACGACGCCGGCGCCGAAGCGGGGCGCGGCGGGAACGTCGTCGCCCGCAAGGGGACCGGCGAGACGTCGCTCGCGCTCGTCGGCCACCACGACGTCGTCCCGCCGGACGAGTCGCAGGTCACCGACGACGGCGGCTACGTCGTCCGGGAGTCCGCGGGTCGACTCCGCGGTCGCGGGAGCGCAGACATGAAGGGAGCCGTCGCCGCGGCGCTGTGCGCGTTCCGCGACGCGGATCTCCCGGACGGCGTGGAACTGATTTTCGCCTCGTTCGTCGGCGAGGAGGTCGGCGGCGTGGGCGCGCGAGCGGCCATCGACCGCGGGTTCGCGCCCGACTACGCCGTCGTCGGCGAGGGGTCGACGGGCTACTCCGCCCCGGGCGTCACCGACGTGGCGGTCGCGCACAAGGGCCGTCGCGGGTCGACGCTCGTCGCAAAAGGGCGCGCCTCCCACGCCAGCGAACCCGAGAGCGGCGCGAACGCCATCTACCGCGCCAGCGATGCCATCGACGTCGTGCGCGATCTCGAGTTCCCCGAGAGCGAGGTCATGGGCCACCAGCTGTCGGGAAGCGTCGCCGTGACGGAGATCGAGGGCGGGTCCGCGTGGAACGTGATCCCCGAGCGGTGCGAGGTGACCGTCGACGAGCGGACGGTGCCGGGCGAGCGCGCGCCGCTGGAGCGGACCGAATCGATCGACGGCGTCGCCTGGACCGTCGACCAGGACCTCCCGCCGATGGCCTGCGACGACCCCGAATTCGCCGACGCGGTGCTGTCGGCCGCTCGCGACGCGCAGGCCGCCCAGGGCGTCGACGCGCCGGGCGACGGCGAGCCCGCGCACGTCGTCAAGCCGCACGCCACCGACGCCGGGTGGCTCGCCGACGCGGGGACGACCTGCGTCGTCTGCGGTCCCGCCGAACCCGGCGAGGCCCACACCGCGTCGGAGAGCGTCTCCCTCGCCGTGCTCGACCGGTGTTACGAGATCTACCGCGCCGTCGCCGAGTCGTGGTCCGGGTGAGTGGCGGCCCGCCCGAGCCGGTGGGAACGGCGTCGACGTGTTCGCCCGTCGTCCTTATCAGTCGATGGCTCGTAGCGGCGGGTATGCGACGTCGAGCGTTTCTCGCGGCGTGTGCCGCCGCCGGCGTAGGGGGCTGTCTGGGGGACGGGACCGAGTCCGAGGGCGGCCCGGGCGCCGCGACGACGGCTGGACCGACTGACGCACCCGATCGGTCGACGGCGACGGCCACCGAAACCTCGACGGAGAGCCCGGCGCCGACGCCGACTCCGTCGCCGACGGCCACGCCAGAACCCACGCCGTCGACGCCCACGGGGACGCCGCTGTTCCCGGGCTACGAGACTACCGAGGTCCGGGTGACGACACCTGAGGGCGAGCAGTTGGGCTCCGTCTCGGCGGCTATCGCCGACACCGGAGACCTGCGGTACACCGGGTTGAGCGATACCGAGAGCCTGCCCGAAGACCGGGGGATGCTGTTCGTCTACGACGAGGTCGGCGACCACACCTACGTGATGCGTGAGATGGACTTCGGCCTCGACATCGTCTACGCCGACGACGAGGGGGAGATCACGCGCATCCACCACGCGCCCGCGCCCGGCCCCGACGAGGACGGCGGGGACCAGACCTACCCCGGCCGCGGGCAGTACGTGCTGGAGGTGAACGAGGGGTGGACGACCGAGCGCGACGTCGCGGAAGGCGACGTGCTGGAGTTCGAGTTGTGAGTGGCTCGTCCGATCGCGCTGCGAATGTGATGTGGGGAGTCGTGGTACCTCGACCCTCGGAAGGGTTATCCCCTCTCTAACCCTCTGTTTGTTTGTAATGGCAAACGGTAAGGTTGATTTCTTCAACGACACTGGCGGCTACGGTTTCATTTCGACTGACGACGGCGACCTCGACGACGACGAAGACGTTTTCTTCCACATGGAGGATGTCGGCGGCGAAGACCTCACGGAAGGTACTGAGGTCGAGTTCGACATCGAGTCCTCTGCCAAGGGGCCTCGCGCGGCGAACGTCGTCCGACAGTAATACCGAGACACAGCTGTCGTTCACAGCGACAGACATCGATCTCGCTTTTTCAGCCGGCAACGCGTCCGAGCGACCGCTCTCTGTACGCACTGTACTGAGCGGCCCCACGGGCGAAGCGACCGGGACTGTACCCGTGTTTTGATACGGACAGGGCCGCTATCAGGGAGTGATGACGACGGAATCCCCCGAAACGGAGTCCGAATCCGCACCGGAGCCCTATCCGGCCTTCGAGGAGCACGTCAAACAACTCACGTACCTGAACAACATCGGCTCGGTGCTGGGGTGGGACCAGCAGGTCACGATGCCCGAGGGCGGTACGCCCGCCCGTTCGAAGCAGTCGGCCGCCCTCTCCGCGGTCACCCACGAGCGACTGACCGACGACCGCGTCGGCGAGTGGCTCGACGACCTCGACGACGCGGACCTCGACGACGGCCAGCGAGCGGTCGTCCGCGAGATCCGCCGCGAGCACGAGCGCGCCGTGAAAGTCCCCGAGGAACTCGTCTCGGAGATCTCCGAGACCTCCTCGAACGCCCTGCCGGTCTGGGAGGAGGCCAAGGCCGAGGACGACTTCGACGCCTTCGCCCCGACGCTGGAGAAGATGATCGACCTCAAGCGCCAGTACGCCGAGGCGATCGACCCCGACCGGGACCCCTACGCAGTGCTCTTCGAGGAGTACGAACCCTATCTGGGCCTCGACACCGCGGAGCGGGTGCTGGAGCGTCTGCGCGACGAACTCGTTCCGCTCATCGACGAGATCGAGGACAGCGACGCGGACCTGGCCGACCCCTTCGCGGGCGGTGAGTACAGCCCCGAGGCACAGGAAGAGACCGTGCGGGCGGCGCTTGACACGCTCGGCTACGACTGGGACCGCGGGCGACTCGACACCGCCGCGCACCCGTTCTCGACCGGGACGCAGTTCGACGCGCGCGTGACGACGCGCTTCGACCCCGCGGACCCGATGGGCGCCATCGGCTCGACCATCCACGAGTTCGGCCACGCCACCTACACGCTCGGACTGCCCGACGAGCACTACGGGACGCCGCTGGGGCAGTCCCGCGACCTCTCGGTGCACGAGTCGCAGTCGCGGCTCTGGGAGAACCACGTCGGCCGGTCGCTGCCGTTCTGGGAGCACTTCGCCGACACCGTGAACGAGACGCTGGGCGTCGACGCGACGCCACGGGAGTTCTACGAGGCGGCCAACCAGATCTACCCGGACAACCTCATTCGCGTCGAGGCGGACGAGCTGACCTACCACATGCACATCATCCTCCGCTTCGAGATCGAGCGCGACCTCATCTCGGGCGATCTGGACGTCGCGGAGGTGCCCCAGGTCTGGAACGACAAGATGGAGGAGTACCTGGGCGTGCGGCCCGACACCGACAGCGAGGGCTGCCTGCAGGACATCCACTGGACCCACGGCTCGCTCGGGTACTTCCCGACGTACTCGCTGGGGAGCGTGATGGCCGCCCAGCTGTACGCCAGCGCCGAGGACGCCGTCGACGATCTGGACGCGAAGATCCGCGCCGGCGAGTTCGACCCGCTCCACGACTGGCTCACCGAGAACGTCCACCGCCACGGCTGTCGCTACGAGACCGACGACCTCGTTCGCGAGGCGACCGGCGAGTCGTTCACCGCCGATTACTTCCTCGACTACGCGACCGACAAGTTCGGCTCCCTCTACGACCTCTGAGCCGCCGCCTCGTTTTCACGCCCAATAATCGGGTGCGTACTTTTTAGGAGGGGTACTCCTGCGGTGCGAGTACGATGGTAGATCCCGGTACGAGCCCGGCGGAGGTATCAGTCGATCGGGACGGCGGTATCGACGAGGACATCGACAGGGACATCCAGGACAACATCGCGGAGGGAGTCGACCGCGACGAGGGGTACGACTCCGAGGCCGCGAGCGAGATCCAGACCTCGCTGGCCGAGCTACAGGACTCCTCGGTGGAGATCGCCCAGGAGATAGACGCGATCCGCGAGCACGCCGCAGAGCAGTACGAGGGCATGTCCCAGGTCGCCGACGAAGTGTCGAACCTGAGCGCCGCGGTCGAGGAGATCGCCTCCTCCTCCGAGGAGGTCTCCTCGGCGAGCACGACGGCCCGCGAACTCGCGGAGGAGGGCCAGGCGTCGGCGGCCGACATCTCTGCGGCGATGGAGAACATCCAGGGCGCCTCCGAGAGCGTCGCCGACGACGTGTTGACGATCCAGGACGGCGTCAGCGAGATCGACGAGGTCGTCGAGGTGATAAACGACATCGCCGACCAGACGAACATGCTGGCGCTCAACGCGTCGATCGAGGCGGCGCGCGCCGGCGAGGCCGGCGAGGGCTTCGCGGTCGTCGCCGACGAGGTCAAGAGCCTCGCCGAGGAGTCCCAGAGCCAGGCCGGGACGATCGAGACGATGGTAGCGGGCATCCAGAACGACACGGCGAACGCCGTCGAGACCATCGAGGAGTCGAACGAGCAGATCGAGGAGGGCATCGAGATGGTCGAGGAGGCCATCGGCGTGCTCGAAGACATCCACCGGGCCGTCGAGGAGGTCAACGACGGCATCCAGGAGGTTGCCGCCGCCACCGACCAGCAGGCCGCCTCCACCGAAGAGGTCGCGTCGATGGTCGACCAGTCCACGAGCGCCGCCGAGGAGATCGCCGACTCGACCGCGGAGATCGCCCGCGAAGCCGACGACCAGACCGACCAGGTGGCCGACATCAACGAGGCGGTCGAACGGCTCGTCGACGACTGAGACCGGACGCGCTCTCCCACTCTCGACGGTTCGTGCGCTCCTCAGAGCAGGTTCAACAGGAACCCGACCACACCGACGACGAACGCCAGCACGAGCATCTTCTCGACGGGGAGGTCGTGGGATTCGGCGAGCCCGAACCCCTGGATCGCGGCCGTCCAGAGCGTGCCGAGGAGCGACGAGACGAGCAACACCGGCGAACTGAACGAGGTCGCTCGCTCGAAGAAATCCGTGAACGCGGCGGGGTCGCTCGGGGCCTGTCCGAGCAGGGTGAACAGACCGACCGCAGTCAGCGGCAGCAGGACGACGCCGGCCAGTTCGGCCTCGCCGGTGACCGCCAGCGTCGCCCCGAATCCGCGGCTGCCGCCCGCCAGCCAGACGAACAGGTGCAGGATCGCGGCGAGGAGGAGCCAGCCGAGGAAGATGGCGACGAAGACGCCGACGAGCGCGCCGAACAGCACGCCCTGGGCCCGTGCCCGCTCCTCGGGCGGCACGTCGACGTGTGCGATCACGCGCTGGAGGAACAGCCACATCGCGACTGAGACGCCGATCGCTTGCGCGAAGACGATCCCGGCCGCGACGGCCAGCGAGGGTCGGTCGTGGCGGCGGAAGTAGGTACTGGGGTCGACGAGCGGAGTGGAGGGCGCCATACCCCGATTGGTGACGTCGCGGCGATAAGTTTTCCGTCGCTGCCGCGAGCGCGAGCGGACCGCTTATTCCGCTCGGCCCGGTACTCGAGGGTATGAGCGCGCCGGACCTCGACCCGGAGCAACTCGATCGGTACTCCCGGCACATCATCATGGACGACGTGGGGCCGGAGGGGCAGGCGACCCTCCTCGACGCGAGCGTCCTCGTCGTCGGCGCGGGCGGCCTCGGCTCGCCCGTCCTCCAGTACCTCGCCGCCGCGGGCGTCGGCACCCTCGGGGTCGCCGACCACGACGTCGTCGAGCGGTCCAACCTCCAGCGACAGGTCGTCCACGGCGACGCGGACGTGGACCGGCCCAAGGTCGATAGTGCGGCGGAGTTCGTCCGCGAACTCAACCCCGACGTGACCGTCGAGACCCACGAGACCGCCGTCTCGCCCGAGACGGTCGCCGACCTGGTCGACGGCTACGACTTCGTCGTCGACGCGTCGGACAACTTCCCCACGCGCTTCCTGCTCAACGACTACTGCACGCTCGCCGGCGTCCCGTTCTCCCACGGCGCTATCTACCGCTTCGAGGGACAGGTGACGACGTTCACCGGCGACGGGCCGTGCTACCGGTGTCTCTTCCCCGAGGCCCCGCCCGAGGGCGCCGTGCCCGACTGCGCGACGACGGGCGTGCTGGGCGTCCTGCCAGGGACTATCGGGGCGATTCAGGCCACCGAGACGGTCAAGCACTTCGTCGACGTCGGCGAGTCGCTGGACGGCCGGATGGTCGTCTACGACGCCGCCGAGATGACCTTCGACGAGGTGACCGTCCGTCCCAACCCCGACTGCCCCGTCTGCGGCGACGACCCCATCGAGTCGGTGCGGGACGTGGAGTACGCCGAGAGCTGCGCCGTGCGGGCGGACTGATCCGGACCGGTATGGGCAGCTGATCCGGGCCGGTACGGGAGGGTGACCGGACCGGTACGGGAGGGTGATCCCACTTCAGCGACGACTCTCAGCGGTGATACTCCGCCGCGAGGATTTATGTCGAACCGACGGAGAGGTGCGAGCGGAGTGGTACCCGCTTTCGAAACCATGACAGAGACACTCGCCGACGCGCTCGACCTCTCGGAGATACGCCTCGAAGCGCCCGGCTACGTCGAACTCGTCTTCTCGCTGGTCGTCGTCTGGGGGTTCGGCGACGCCGTCTCGACCCTCGTCGCCGCGACGTTCGCCGGGCCGTCGCTGGAAGCGAACCCGTGGATCCGCCTCCTGTTGGTCCACGACCCGATGCTGATGGTCGCGCTGAAGGCCGCCGTCGTCCTGTACGCCGGCGTCGTGCTGCTGGAGTGCCGGGCGGTCGTCGAGCGCGTGCCCGGCTGGCGCGCGTGGTTCCTCGCCGTCATCGGCCTCGGCACCGCCGTCGTCCTCACGAACGTCTACGTCGGACTGGCCGCCGTCGCGGCCGCCTGAGAGCCCCCGCCTCGACGCCCTGGAGCCGACCGGCGGGGCGTCGTCGCCGGGACTACCTAAGTACATTGGCCCAATCTTGATGCCAACTGCGGGTAATCGGGAACATGCCCGCACACACGGGTCAACGAAGCCATCCACTTCGTTCGGGGGTTATTCCCCACCCACCACCCACCCCTCCACTGTTTCCTGCCCGGGCCGACCCGAGCGGTCAGTCGACGCCGACGGCGGTCAGTTCACGGTGCGTCCTCGCCGGATAGCTGGATCCCGCGGGCGACGACGTACAGCAGGACGACTCCGGTGCCGACCGCGAGGACGAACTGTCCGACGAGCGTCAGTATCGCGCCAAGGATCGAGTGCCCGAACGCGACGAACGCGAGGGCGAACGGGACGAGGCTGAGCGCGACGAACACGCCGATCAGCTTGGCGAGCGGGACCGCTTCCGAGAGGATCCGGTCAGTGTCGGGGTCACCCGTCGTCGGATCGATGAACGGCTTTGCGGAGGGCATTCAGTCGGACGTCCCCCGGCGGCCGTAAGTAGTTCCCGGTACCCGAGTGTCAGGGTCTCGGCCCTTCTCTGACCGGTCTGTCGCCGAGCAGGTTACGGGCAACCCCGTCGGGCGGCGCGTCGAACCGGTCGGGGTGTAACAGGCCGGCGAGGTGCTCCAGCGTGTCCACGAGGCGGGGACCGGGCCGGTTGACGTAGTGGTGGCCGTCCATCGCGGAGACCCGTTGCGTTTCGACAGCGGTGAGGTCCTCGAACCGGGGTCGATCGGTGAGGTCGTCACGGGTGTCGAGCGTCTGGTCGAGTTCGAACCCGCAGGGCGCGGCGACGAGCACGTCCGGGTCGGCGGTCAGTATCTCCGCCCACTCGCGCGGCGTCGAGCGGTCGCCGGTGTCGGCCAGCGGGTACGTCCCGCCGGCGGCCTCGACGACTTCGGGCATCCAGTGGCCGGCGACCATCACCGGGTCCAGCCAGTCCAGCACGGCCACGCTCGGTCGGTCGTCGGGTTCGATAGCGTCGGTCCGCTCGCGGACCGCCTCGACTCGCTCGCGGAGGCCGGCGACGACTTCCGCGGCGCGGTCCTCGCGGTCGAGGACTTCTCCCAGGGCCTCGACGTCGGCGAAGAGGTCGTCGAGGCTGTGGATATCGCTGGTGACGACGTCGGCGTCGACGTCCGTCTGCGCGACGGCGTCCTCGACGAGCAGCGTGTCGACGGCGCAGACGTCACAGACACCCTGCGTGATGATCACGTCGGGGTCCGCTCGTTCGAGGGCGTCGAGTTTGATCTCGTAGACGCCGCCGTGTTCCTGCTCCGCCTGCGCGACCTGTTCGTTGATGTCCGCGCTGTCCTGGTCGGGGTCGATCCGCGAGCGATTGATCGACGGCACCTCCTCGGCTTCGGGCGGCCAGTCGCACTCGTGGGAGACGCCGACGGGTTCGACCCCGAGGGCGTCGCAGATCTCGGTGGCCGACGGCAGCAGGGAGACGACGCGCATACCGGACCGAGGCAGCGGTCGGACGTAAAACCACGGTGGCCGGCGAGGCGGGGACGACCGGTTCGGTCCGTTCGTCCGTGTGTACCCGTCCCAGCGAAGGGAAAGGTATAGCAACGTCGCTGTCCGACGTGAGACCATGACCGCCGGGACCGGAGAGCAACGCGAGCGAGAGCGGGGGTTCGACCACGCCGAGGTCGAACCCAGATGGCAGCGCACGTGGGACGAGGAGGGTGTGTTCCGCATCCCCGACGACGCCGAGGACCCCGAGTACGTCCTCGCGATGTTCCCCTACACGTCGGGCGACCTCCACATGGGCCACGTCCGCAACTACACGATCACGGACGCCTACGCCCGCTTCGAGCGGCTGCGCGGCGAGGAGGTCCTCCACCCGATGGGGTGGGACTCCTTCGGCCTCCCCGCCGAGAACGCCGCCAACGAGCGCGATACCAACCCCCGCGACTGGACGATGGACTGCATCGACTCGATGACCGAGCAGTTCAAATCGATGGGGTTCGGCTACGACTGGGAGCGGGAGATCACCACCTGCGACCCCGACTACTACCGGTGGAACCAGTGGCTGTTCAAGCGCTTCCGCGAGGAGGGCCTCGTCGAGCGCCAGGCCGCCGAACTCAACTGGTGTCCCTCCTGCGAGACGGTGCTGGCCGACGAGCAGGTCGAGGAGGACGCCGCCGGCGCCGAGATCTGCTGGCGCTGTGACACCCCTATCGACCACCGCGAGATGGACCAGTGGTTCTTCACGATCACCGACTACGCCGAGGAACTGCTGGAGGCGCTGGACGACCTGGAGGGGTGGCCCAACAACGTCCGCGAGATGCAGCGCAACTGGATCGGCAAGCAGGAGGGCGCGAGCGTCGCCTTCGAGATTCCCGGGTACGGCGACGTGGACATCTTCACGACGCGACTCGACACTATCTACGGGGCGACCTACTTCTCGCTGGCGCCGGGCCACCCGGTGGCACAGGCGATCGCCGAGGAGAACGACGAGGTCGCCGAGTACGTCCGCGAGGCCGAGCAGGCCGACGAGGACGAACTCGACGTGACCTCCGGTGTGTTCACCGGCGAGTACGCCGTCAACCCCGCCACCGGCGAGGAGATCCCGGTGTACGTGGCCGACTACGTGCTGACCGACGTGGGGACGGGGGCGCTGTACGCCGTGCCGGCCCACGACGAGCGCGACCACGAGTTCGCCGAGGCCCACGACATCGACATCGTGCAGGTCGTGGAACCCGCCAAGGACGCCGAGGTCGATCCGGCGGACGTCGACGTCCAGGAAGCGGCCTACCCCGAAGACGGTGTGCTGGTCAACAGCGGTGAGTACGACGGCCTCACGAGCGAGGAAGCGAGGGAGACGTTCGTCGACGTCTTCGACGGCGAACAGCGCACCGAGTACAACCTCCGGGACTGGGGCATCTCCCGCCAGCGCTACTGGGGGACGCCCATCCCGATGATCCACTGCGAGGAGTGTGGCTACGTCGAGGTGCCCGACGAGGACCTACCCGTCGAACTGCCGGAGTTCGTCCAGACGACGGGGAACCCGCTGGACGCCGCCGAGGAGTGGAAGCACGTGGAGTGTCCCGACTGCGGCGGGCCGGCCGAGCGCGAGACGGACACGATGGACACGTTCGTCGACTCCTCGTGGTACTTCCTGCGGTTCCTCTCGCCGGACCTCGATTCCGCGCCCTTCGACACCGAGCGGGCCAACGACTGGATGCCCGTCGACCAGTACGTCGGCGGCATCGAACACGCCGTGATGCACCTGCTGTACGCCCGCTTCTTCACGAAGGTGCTCGACGACGTCGACCTCGTCGACGGCGTCCGCGAGCCGTTCACGAACCTGACCAACCAGGGGATGGTGCTGGGCGAGGACGGCAACAAGATGTCCAAGTCCGGCGACAACGGCGTCTCGCCGACCCGCATCGTCGAGGAGTACGGCGCCGACACGGCCCGCCTGTTCATCATGGAGGCCGCCCAGCCGGAGAAGGACTTCGCCTGGAGTCCCGAGGGCGTCGAGTCGGCCCACCAGTTCCTCCAGAACCTCTACGGCCTGGCCGAGGAGGTCGCCGAGGGAGGCGCCGACGGCGGGTCCGCCGACGGGGACGCGGTCGCAGCCTACGTCGACCGCGAGATCGACGCGGCCGCCGCGACCGTCACCGAAGAGTTCGAGGCGTTCCGGTTCAACCACGCGCTCCAGGCGGTCCGCGACCTGGTCTCGCTGCTGCGCCGCTATCACGAGCGCGACGGCGCCGACCCCGCGACCGTCGAGCGCGGCGTCCGCACCGTCGCGAAACTGCTCGGGCCGGTCGCCCCCCACGTCACCGAGGAGGTCTGGGCCCTGTTCGACGGCGAGGGGCTGCTCGCCGAGGCCGAGTGGCCCGAGGCCGACCTGCCCGCAGACTACGACGTGGCGCGCCGCCTCGTCGAGAACACCCGCGAGGACGTGCGCGACATCGTCGAGACCGTCGGCATCGAGGACCCCGAGACGATCACGCTCGCCGTCGCGCCCGCGTGGAAGCACCGCGCGCACGAACTCGCCCGCGAGTCCGACGCCGACAACCTGATCGGCGACCTGATGGGTCACGACGAGATCCGCGAGCAGGGCGACGCTGCCGCCTCGTTCGCACAGGACCTGCAGGCCGACCGCGAGGCGCTCGGCGAGGTGCTCGCGCCCGACGAAGAGAAGGCCGCGCTGGACCGGGCCGCGTGGCTCGTCGCCGAGGAGTTCGACGCCGACGTGGTCGTCCAGTCGGCCGCGGAGGCCGACGCCGACCTCGCCGGCAACGCACAGCCCGGCCGACCGGCGATCCGCATCGACTGAGCGTCGACCCGCCGGTAGCAGCAGTCGCGTCCCGAAAAATCGCCGACCCGCAGTCTCCGCGTCTTCTCGCGATTCGCTTACAGCAGGTCGACGGCGTCCAGCGAGTCGGGGGCGTCGTCGGTGAGTTCCACGGTGTCACCGTATTCGACGAAGCCGATTTCCTCGAGTTTCGGGAGGTGGACGTGGTGGAGCGCGATCCGGGCGTCCTCGCGGTCGAGGTCGTCGCTCCACTCGGCCATCGCGGCGGCGAGCGGGTCGAGGGCGGGCGAGTTTTCCCGCTGGGAGAGGTGCGAGAGGACGAACCGCCGGTTCGCGTTCGACAGGACGGCGAACAGTTCGTCCGTCTCGGCCGTCGAGGTCGCGTCCGTTCCCGGTTCGAGGGCGTCGTGGTGGCTTCGTCCCATGTGTATCTCGACCATACCCGTGTACCGCCTTCAGTTCCGTGGCTAAACGGTTAGTGTCACTCGACCGTTCGCTCGCCGTCGAACAGCGCGTCGAACAGTTTCCGCTCCGCGACCCGGAGGTGTTTGTGGAAGGTCGGCGCCGAGACGCCGAGGGTCTCCGCGACGTCCTCGCCGGTGGACTCCCGCGGCCACTCGAAGAATCCCGCGTAGTAGGCGGTCTCCAGCGCGGTGCGCTGCCTGTCGGTCAGGTCCGTCCCGAGCGTCGCCCGGGAGGGGAGCGGGCCGTCCTCGGCGCGGGTGCGGTCCTGCTGGGCGCGCACCGTGACGCCGTCGAAGTGCCTCCCCAGGGCGTCGACGACCGTCCGCACGTCCGCCGAGAGCGGCAGTTCGACGACGAACTCGCACTCGCCGTCGACGGCGCGGGCCGACCGGACGGACCCGCCGTGTCGCGCGACGACGCCGAACGCGGTCGTCCCCTCCAGGGAC
Source organism: Halosimplex rarum (assembly GCF_047715405.1). Taxonomy (NCBI): domain Archaea; kingdom Methanobacteriati; phylum Methanobacteriota; class Halobacteria; order Halobacteriales; family Haloarculaceae; genus Halosimplex; species Halosimplex rarum. Next base: position 3,735,034 of record NZ_CP180412.1, on the reverse strand, counting down.
ACCTCCAGGAGGCAGTCGCCCTCCGGGCCGACGCTGACGACGCGGGCGGACGCGACCCCCGGATGCTGCTCGGCGAACGCGACCACGTCATCGGGGTCGGCGCCCGCGACGGTGAGGTAGTAGCGGAACGCCTCGTCGGACTGGACCGTCGCCCCCTCGAAGGCGACCTCGCAGTCCTCCGCGGCCGACAGCGCCGAGAAGAAGTTCGAATCGTCGTCGAACGCGAGCGTGAGTTCCGTCACGCGCTCGGCGACCAGCGCCTGGCGGGTCGCCACGGCGTTGATCGCGTGGCCGATCGTCGCGCCGAGTTCGGCGAGTACGTCCTGTTCGGTCGCGTCGAAGACGCCGACTTCGGCGGCGTAAACGGTCAACACGCCGTAGACGGTCTCGTCGTAGACGAGCGGGACGCTCGCCGCCGACCGGACGCCGTGGGCCGCCGCCGTCTCGCGGACGCCCTCGAAGGCGCCGTCGGTGGTCACGTCGTGGGTGACCTGCACCGATCGCGACCGGATGGCCCGTCCCGCGGGGCCGTTTCCGTGCGGTTCCTCCGACCGGGTGACCGTGATCGCGTCGAGGTACTCGTCGATGTCCCCGCCCGTGGCCCGGGGTTCGACCTCGTCGCTTCGGGCGGTCACGTCACCGATCCAGGCCGCCGTGTACGGGTCGGCCGCCGCGAGCGCGTCGCAGACCGCCTCGTCGATCTCCCGGCGCGTCGTCGCGCGCACGAGCGCCTGGTCGATCCCGCGGATGACGGCGTTGATGCGGTCGAGCCGTTCGAGTTGCTCGTTCTGCTCGCGCAGACGGCTCTCGCGTTCCTTCTGGCGGGTCATGTCGTCGACGGCGATCACGACGCGGTCGCCGTCTTCGCCGCCCGCAAGCGGGGCCCCGCTGACCTGCACCCAGACGCGCTCGCCGTCGGTCCGCACGACCTGCTGTTCGACCTCGGTGACCGGGCGCCCGGTGTCGCGGACCCGCTGGAACACGCGCTCCTCGAGCGGGATGGGGTCGCCGTCGGCGTCGAGCAACCGCCAGGCGTCCGTCTCCCGGGACTCGCCGACGACCCGCGACGGGTCGGCGCCGAGTATCTCGCCGGCGCGGTCGTTCATCCGCTCGATGACGCCCTCGTTCGAGAGCACGAGCATCCCCGTCGGCGCCGTCCGCAGGAGTTGCTCGGCCAGGTCGCGCTCACGGCGGCGCTCGATGCGCTCGGCGTGACGGTCGGAGATATCCCTGACGATGGCCGTCAGCAGCGGCGTGCCGTCGTGTTCGTGTGCGCGCAGTGAGAGCTCGACCGGGATCAGCCGCCCGTCTCGATGTCGGCCGACCGTCTCGACGCTCCCCCACTCCGCCCCCGCGTCCGGGTTCGACCGGAGCGCCTCGAACGCCCCACGGATGCGCGCGCGCTGCTCACGAGGCACGAACGCCGTCGCCGAGCGGCCGACCAGCGCCTCCGGGCCGTATCCGAAGGTCGATTCGACGGCCGGGTTCGCGAAGACGATCCCACCCGTCTCGTCGACCGTCACGATCGCGTCGGAGGCGCTCTCCACGAGCGTCCGGAAGAACGTGTCGTCGCGTGCGACCACCGACGGGTCGTACGCGCACTCGCGGTCCGAACGCGCTCGTTCCCCCCCTTCACCAGTCCCAGACATCCCTCGGCCGCTACTGCTCGCTCCGGGCCTAAATATGTCAGGATATTAAGTTGTGAACGTCGGATCGGTACTCGGGACGGAGACGCACGGAGGTGGCACGCAATCGATCTGCAGGAGGCAGTCGACCGCACGCCTCCGGTCAGTCAGGTTGAGGCCGTGACCGTGCGCTCGCTATCGTCGGTCACCGCGGAGCGCTGGGGCGCGATGACCGTCTCGCCGGCGTAGAGGCGGTGGCCGACGTCGACGGTGAGGTCCTCGGGGTCGTACTCCGGCGGGAAGACCACGTCGAAGCGGCTTCCGAAGGAGATGTGGCCGATGCGCTGGCCGCGGGCCACCTCGTCGCCGGGGTCGACGTACGAGTACGTCCGCCGGGCGAAAGTGCCCGCGATCTGTTCGACCGTGTAGTCCTCGAACTCGAAGCGCAGACGCTCGTTCTCCTCGGCGTCCTTGGTGAAGGCGAGTCTGTTCGCACCGGGGACGTGTTCGACGTTCTCGACGACGCCGTCCATCGGCGCCCGGTTGACGTGGACGTCCCAGCCGCTCATGTAGATGCCCAGGCGCAGTCCGTCCTCCTCCTCGCGGACGACGGTCACCTCCCCGTCGGCGGGGGAGACGATGCCCTGCGGCGGGACGACGCGCGCGGGGTCGCGGTGGAAGTAGACGACACCGACCGCCGCGACGACGCAGGCCGCGCTCGCGATCCGCGAGAACGGGAACGCGACTCCGGCGACGACCACCGCGAGCAGCGCGTACCGGTAGCTCGGGCGTGCGATCCTCACTGTCAGAATTTCGACGCGTTTCGGCTATAAGTCTTCCGAAGCGCACGCTCATCGGCAGACGGCGGCCGGTCACGCCCGCACCGATAGAGGACCGTCACGTTCGCATCGACGGCCACGACCGCGCGGTTGCGCTCCCGTCAGTCGTCGAGCGAAACGACGCCTGTCTCGATCAGGTCCGCGAGGACGTTTCGGGCGTGGCCGTCGGGGTCGACGCCGGTGTAGACCGCCTGGATCGACTCGCCGACGACGACGAACGTCGTCCGACTCGCGACGCCGCCCGACCGGTCCACGTCGAAGGCGTCGGCCACCTCGCCGTCGGGGTCGGCCAGCAGGTCGAACTCGATGTCGTATTCCTCGGCGAAGTCGGCGTGGGAGTCCACGCCGTCTGTCGAGACGCCGTAGACGGTGACGCCGGCGTCGCGGTAGCTCTGCAGTTCGGCCTGGAACTGCTCGGCCTCGGTGGTGCAGCCTGGCGTGTCGTCCTTGGGGTAGAAGTAGACCACGGAGACGCCCGTCCAGTCGGGTTCGACGGCGTCGCCGTCCTGGTTCGGTGCGCGCACCGCGGGCGCCGGGTCGCCGGGTTCGAGTGCCATACCCGCTCGACGGCCGCCCGGCGAAAGCCGTTTGCGGTTCAGGGCCTCCCCGCCGGGCCAGGCGGGCTGGCACCGACGCAGCGTCGCGGCGAGACCGCGGCTCGCTCGTCTCGCCCCGTCAGCTCACCGGGATGTCCGTGCCGCTGTCGGACTCGGTGGTCTGTTTGGGCAGCGTGACCGTCAGGACGCCGTTCTCGTAGGTGGCCGAGGCCTCGGACTCGACGACCGGTTCGGGGAGGCCGACGCTGCGGCTCACCGACTGGCTGGTCCGCTCGCGGGAGACGTAGCGGTCGGCCTCCTCGACGGTCTCGGTCTCGCGCCGCGCCGACAGCGAGAGCGTCGTCGCGTCGGTCAGCTGTACCTGCACGTCCTCGCGGTCGTAGCCGGGCAGGTCCGCGACGACGACGAACTCGTCGCCCGCGTCGGCCACGTCGACGGGCACCTCGCCGCCCGTCTCGAGCCCGCCAGTCATCACGTCGATCAGTTCCTCGATATCGCCGAAGGGATCGGTTCCGCGTGCCATGTCACTCCGACTGTACGTCCCCGTCTGCCTTAAGGCGCGCGCCGGGACTCGCGGCGAGCCGGTCGAGACGCGTCCGCTCGCGGCCCGCGGCAAGTGGCCGCACCGACCGCGGGCGCGGCCGTCAGTTCAGGACCGTCTCGCTGTCGTACGAGCCCAGCCGCCGGACCCACCCGTCCTCGGCGATGGCCTCGATCTCCGCGAGCGCCTCCTGGGTGCGCTCCTCGTAGAGACCCGCGGCGATGTCGATGTGGAAGACGTAGTCGCCCAGGCGCTCGCCGCTCGGCCGCGACTCGACGCGGGTGAGGTTGATGTCCCGCTCGGCGAACGGTTCGAGCAGTTCGAGCAGGAGCCCGGGGTAGTCGACGTCCGGGTAGACGATGAACGAGGTCTTCGAGCCGGCCTCGCTGCGCTCGCTCGCCGGCGCGACGACGACGAAGCGGGTCGCGTTCGACGACTCGTCCTGGATGTCCTCGGCGACGACGCGCAGTTCGTCGCCCGCGTTCTCCGGGTGGCCGATGGCTGCGATGGTCGGGTCCTCGCGGGCACGTTCGACGCCGCGGGCTGTCGAGGCCACGGCTTCCAGCGTCGCGCTCGGGTAGTTCTCGCTGAGGTAGTCGCGACACTGCGCGAGCGCCTGCGGGTGGCTGGCGACGGTGTCGAACTCGGGCCCCTGCGCGAGCAGCGCGTGACGGATGGGTGTGATGAGTTCCTTCACGACCGCCACCTCGTAGTCGGCGAAGGCGTCGAGCGACTCCGTGACCGACCCCTCCGTGCTGTTCTCGACCGGGACGACGCCGCGGTCGTACTCGCCGCTGGCGACCGCCTCGACGATGCCCGTCTTCGACTCCGCGAAGGAAACCTCGTCGGCGACCGCCTTCGCCGCGCGATGGGAGTAGGTCCCCGCGGGACCGAGCGTGAGCGCTTCCATTACCCCCTGATTTGCCGGTCGCCGTGAAAAGCGTCGTGGTCGCCCAGTAGTGATTTTTCCCCGGTTGGTCGGGTGGAGAGAGCTCAGATGCTGGTCCGATTGCGTCGAGAATTACCGCCGCAAACAGCGTGAAAGCCCCGACGCGTTCGACTCGGGCGCCTCGCTGTGCGCTTCCCTCGCTTCGCTCGGTCCAGTGCTTGCGTCGTCGTCCTTCGTCGAACGCGTCGCCCCTTTCATCCCCGCCCTGTCGGCGAGTGACCAGTCTATGCGGGTGGGAATGAAAGGGGCCGGCCGCTCCGGGAACCCGGGCGAAGTAAGCACTGCAGCGAACGCAGTGAGCGAAGCGCACGGCGAGCCCCGGGACCGGAGCGGCCGGGGGCTTTCACGCTGTTCGCGACCCCCGTTCGAGCGGCTGTGTTGTCGCACTCCCGGCTCCCAAAAGCAGGTTAGTCCTCTTCTGCCGCCTCGACTCGACTCGCGTACTTCTCCAGTTCGCCGGCGAGTTCGCGGGCCTGCTCGGCCGAGAGTTCCACCTTGTCGGCGTGGGCCTGGACCTCCTCCAGATCCGTGTTGTCCATCTCGACCTGGAGTTCGACGTAGTTCGGGTCGTCGCGGTCGTCGGTCGTGACGTTCAGGACGGTCAGCGCTTCGGTCTCGAAGCCGTGGCCCTCGACGACGCCGTCGAGGAGGTCGAAGGTCGTGTAGGCGTTGACGGCGAGGATGCGGTCGACCATACCGGCAGTCGACGGCGCAGCTACTTAAACGGCCGTCGACTGGCAAAAGCCACCGCGCGGGCGTCACGGTCGAACCGGCGGGAGGAGAACTGAGAAAGTGCCCTCAGTCGTCGGCGGGGGCGAGCGAGTTGCCGTCGCCGTCGGTCGGGGCCGGCGAGTCGGTCATGTCGTCCTCGTCGGCGTAGGGGTACCACGTCATCTTCGTGTTGTGCATGTACGGGTCCTCGTAGCTGGTCTCCTCCGCCTCGGCCAGGTCCTGAAGCGTCTCCTCGTCGCGCTCGGCGACGAACTCGCGGAACGTCTGGCCCTCGGCGCGCTCGTCCTCGAAGGTGGCGAGCAGGTTCTCGATGTATCCCGGCACCTCGTCGGCGGGGACGCGCATCTCGACCCAGTCGGCGAAGTGGGGGTTCTCGCCGAGGCCGCCGCCGAGGCCGATGTCGAGCGCCTCGACCGGCTCGCCGTCCTTGCGCGTCTTCATGCCGCGCAGGGAGATATCGGCGATCTGCGGCTGGGCACAGGAGGCCGTACAGCCCGAGAGGTGGATGTGGAAGTCCTCGACGCCCTCCGGAAGCTCGACGTTGTCCTTGAGCCAGCGAGCGTAGCGGACCTGCCGGTTCTTCGTCTCGACGATGGAGAGCGAGCAGAACTCCGTCCCCGTGCAGGCGATGGAGCCGCGCATGAACGGGTGCGGGTCCGGCGAGTAGGTCTCCAGCAGCGGCTCGTCGAGGAACTCGTCGAGTCGGTCGCTCTCGACGTCCGTGACGATGATGTTCTGGCGCTGGGTCAGGCGGACCTCCCCGGAGCCGTACTCGTCGGCGAGTTCGGCGAGTTCGTAGACGTCGTCGACGCCCATCCGGCCGACGAGGACGTCGAGGCCGACGTAGTAGTTGCCGTCGGGCTGCTCGTGGACGCCCACGTGGTCGCCGTGTTCCTCGCCGCCGGCGTTGTACGTGTAGCTCTCGCGCATGTTCTCGCCGGCGCTTTCGAGTTCGAAGTCGACGAACTCCTCCTGGAGCACGTCGCGCATCTTCTCGGTCCCCCACTCGTCGACGAGGAACTTGATGCGGGCGTTGAAGCGGTCGTCGCGGTCGCCGTACTCGCGGAAGAGCGCCGACATGCCGTGGCCGATGTCCGCGGCCTGCTCCGGCGGCACCCAGACGTCGATAGACCGGGAGAAGCGCGGCTCCTTGCGGGAGAGCCCGCCGCCGACGCGGATGTTGAAGCCGAGCTTCTCCTCGCCATCGACCTCCTTCGTCGCCGGTTCGTAGGCGAGGTCGTTGATGTCGCCCTGGCCGCAGCCCTGGTCACAGCCGGTGACGGCGACCTTCCACTTGCGCGGGAGGTTCGAGTAGTCGTCGTTGCCCTTGAACGTCTCGTGGAGCTCCTCGGCGACCGGCCACGCGTCGATGTGCTCGTGTTTGTCCTTGCCGGCGACCGGGCAGCCGACGATGTTGCGCCACGAGTCGCCACAGGCCTGCTGCGTTCCGAGGTCGTTGGCTTCGAGCTTCTCGAAGATGTCCGGGATGTCCTCCAGTTTGATCCAGTGCAGCTGGATGGACTGGCGGGTCGTCCAGTCGCAGTAGGCGCCGCCGAACTCCGGGTTGTCGACCGGGCCGCGGGCGTACTCGTCGGCGATCTCGGCGACGACCTCCAGCTGTCCCGGTTCGAGGACGCCGTTGGGCGTCCCGATGCGCATCATGAAATACGACTCCTGTCCCTTCCGCTGGTGGTACAGGCCCCACCACTTGAAGCGCTCGAACCAGGCGTCGTGTTCGTCCTCCGGAATCGCGTCCCAGCCCTCCTCGGCGAACTCCATCAGGTGCTCGCGTATCTCGTTCCCGTAGATCTCGTCTTTCCAGTTTTCGACTTTCGTCGGCATTCGTAACTCTCCCAAAGCCATCCGTACTTATACGCGCGCGCATCTCGACAAGCAACCCCACCTCTCGTGCAAACCGGGCTTTGTTGCCGGTTATTCCGGGCGGGCGAGACGGTGCCGTCTGTCCGGAATGCGGACGCTCTGGGGGTCGATCGGCGAGAAGTCGCCGCTTTCGGGGTCGATGACGCGGCCGACCGTGATCCAGTCGGTGACGCCTTCGGTGCCGCACGTGATACAGCGGCCGGCGACCCGGGCCTGGACGTCCGGGTGGTCGACGCCGACCTCGGCGAATCCCTCGACGAGGAAGTCGGCCGTCTCGCAGGAACAGACGTCCTGCCGGGCGAGCGGCCACAGATCGCTGACGCTGATCCGGCGCTCGTCGTTGACGCTGATCCAGGCACCGTCGTCGAGCTGGTGAACGTCGGTGGTCACTGGTCGTCGCTACGCCCCCGATCACCCAGAGCCTGTCGGCCCGGTCAACACTCGCCGACAGTTCGACCGGCTCGGTGCCCGGATCCCGGCGTCCGAGATAGGTGAAGCGATTGCCGGTACGTCGAAGCCCGGGTAGCAATTACGGGAGCGCGCGGGGTTAAGGGGGAACGGGCAATAGGGAGGGACACGAAGCACAGATGACGCAGGCAACCGACACGCACGACGACGAAGCGCCCGAGCCGGACACCAGCCACCTCGACGACGTCGACGACGGCTGTGGCTGTGCCGAGGTCTGGGAGCACCTCTCCGAGGAGCGCGCGGAAGCCGACGACTGAGGGCGCAGTAGCCCGTCCCAGCGCGGCGATGGCCGCCGCGCGGGCGTGCGTTCCCCGTACCAACAGACGGGACCCTTTTGACACACCATTCCGAAGAGGCGAGTGATGAGCGACGAGGGACCAGGAGAGCCGCCGACTGACCGCGAGTCGCCGGTCGGCGCGCCAGTCATCCGCGGCGACCCGAGCGTCACCGGCCAGCGGCCCGAAGAGGCCGTCGAGTTCGACCCCGACGACCCGGAGAGCCTCGAGACCGCCGCCCAGACCGTCCGGCAGTTCGCCAGCGACGCCGCCGGCGAGGCCGACACCGTCTTCATGCTCCGCGGCGCCGCGGCCTGCGCCGCCCTCGTCCGCGGGGAAGGCTCCTACAAGGCCGCCGCCGAGCGCGCCGGCGGCGAGGCCACCGTCGCGTTCATCCGCAAGTGGTCCCGCGTCCACGACCTCCCCCGCTCGATCCGCAAGCACGTCGCGATGGGCGAGATCGCACCCACCGCCGCCAAACACATCGCTCGCGTCGCCGGCGCGGCCCGACTCCAACTCGCCTGGGCCGTCCTCGACCACGATATGACCGTCCGTCAGGTCCGTTCGGTCGCCAGCGACGTCAACGACGGCGTCCCCGTCGAACGGGCGCTCGCCGCGGAGGGGATCACCCTCGGCGAACTGACGATGGAACTCCCGCCGGAGATCTACCGGGAACTCCGCCGACGCGCCGCGCTGGAAGACGTCGAGCCCGACGACATCGTCGCGACGGCGCTCGAACGGCGCTTCGAGCGCGGGTGATCGTAAGGTCTTAACCCGAGTCTCTCTCAATCACAGACGAAGGGCCGGTAGCTCAGTTAGGCAGAGCGTCTGGCTTTTATCGTGGCTACGCGTTCGATCCGCGTGGCCGCGGGAGAGACCAGATGGTCGGGGGTTCAACTCCCTCCCGGCCCGTGTAACGAGCCACCGAGTTATAACGAGGTGGTGAGTGAACCGGCAGGAAGGAGTTGAACCCTGCCAGGGCCAGCCCGGAACGGCCGAGCGGAGCGAGGCCGCAGGCCCGGACCCTCTGGCTCCGGTTCAACTCCCTCCCGGCCCGTTTTTGCGGAATCGTCACGAACGGTACGAGCGACGGCTTAGAGTGGCTGCCCGCTGAACGGACGTTGAGGACGAAGAGACCGGGCGCCCGTGTCCTCATTGTTTCGATGGGACCTGTAAAGACCAACATTAAAAGGCATCCAATCAACCAAGCGACATGGCTGACGCAGATCCGAAAGAAAGGGGCGAAAAAAGCGAAGCCGCTGTCATCTATGAATTGATTCGGCGAGATATCACCGTCTTAGAGCCTTTCGGAGACAACGAAAGATACGATGTAGTAGTGGAAATAGATGGAACCTTCCACCGAATTCAGATCAAGACTGGGCGACTTGAAGATGGACGGATTCAGTTCGAGACCCGGAGTTCGGGAACGCTTACCCGAAAGGTCGAGAAAGAGGGATACAGCGGAGACATCGATTATTTTGCAGTGTACTCTCCTGACATGGAAGAGACGTTCATCGTCCCGGTTGCTGACGCGCCAGAGACGACGATGGGGCTCCGTGTGGAAGAAGCCGAAAAGCAGTCACCGAACATCAACTGGGCAGAGAACTACCAGATAGACGGATGGCACGAGCAGATATTTTGAGAGTGCACAACAACGATTAGCCACAATCAGCCGTTAAATCGCCTTAATTCGACGAAATCCAGCCTCACGAACGGGGCCCTATAATCTGCCCCGGCGCGTCGAATCGGACGCAATCATGAACCTCGACAGAGACACCGTCCGAAGCGCCGTCGGACCGGAGACGGTGGAATCGGCCAGCAAAGTTCTCCTCGGGACGGGCGCGCTCGTCTTCGTCCTCCTGCTCGCGTCCCTGCTGCCCGGGCTGGACCGCTTACTCCCGGAGACGCCCGTGACACTGACCGCTGTCATCGGCGCGCTGGCGACACTGGCAGTCGTCGGCTTGCTGCTGTACCTGGCGTCCGGACTGGCGGCGCTGACGCGACTGGCGCTCGACGGGCCGGCCGCGGTCGTCGAACACGTCGCGGCAGTCGTCCACTGGCTGGTCGTGCTCGTCGCCGCCCTCGTCGCCCACGCCGGGCTGGCACCGGCGGTGACGCCGCTGCTCGACGGCGCCCGCTGGACCTACGACGTGGCGTTCCTGCTGCTCGCGCTCGTCCCACTGGTGGTCGTCGCGGCCCGCCTCTCCGTCGCTATCGATCCGCTCGCCGAGCTGGTCGCCGACAACATCGCCGGCGATTCGGAACGTGCCGAGACGTCGGAGTCGGACGATGCTACGGCAGAACCCGGTTCGAGCGCGGACGCTCCCGACTGGACGCCCGACGGAGACCAGCGGTCGAACTGACGAGAACTTCGAACCACGAAGTTTACCACGGTGAGCCGCGAGGTGACGAGTATGAACGTCACGAACCGCTTCTCGGATCGGCTGGAGCCGGTCGGCATCGCCGTCGGCGTCCTGCTGGTGCTCGTCGCTCTCGGAACGCTTGCGGGCGCCCCGTGGACGACCAAGGGCGACATGCTCGCCTCTGCGATCCAGGTTGTCGGCGCCGTCGCGACCGCCGGCATCGGCGCGCTACTGATCTGGCTCAGCCGAACCGACTGAGTCCCGCCGCTTTTCCTCGTCAGTCAGTCGCTCTCGTCAGCCACCGTCATCAGTTCTGTGGGCGTCACCGTCGAGAGTCGCGCCGCTACGGTCTCTGAAGAAGATCCAGCGAAAATCGGCCGCAGTCGTCGCGCGTCCCGCCGCAGTCAGCCCCGAACGGGCAGGTACGCGGTCGCGAGCAGCAGGATGGCTGCCAGGAGACTGAGTTCCGCGATGCCCCAGAGGCCGACGACGCGGTCGTTGTACGAGTCGATCTCGTTCTCTTCCGCGCGGTACTCGTGGTAGCGCTCGTCGGTCTGTTCCAGCAGGACCGAGGAGTTGTCCTGGAAGTGCGCGAAGTACTGCTCGTCGCCGACGGTGAAGTTGGCTCCCTCGGAGAAGCTGATGGAGTTCGTCACCTCACCCGGGCGCGTCAGTTCGACGCTCTCGTTGGACACCGCATCGATGTCCGTCTCGTTGCCCTGGTAGACGAGCGTCTCGCCTTCCGAGATCGTGTGGCGCTCGACCGGCGGGAAGTACTCGTCGACCGGAACGTTGGTGTCGTTCGCGCGGTAGGTGACTTTCTCGATGCCGTCCTGCGTGATCGTCTCGTTGTACAGTGCCGGGTCCGCGTCGACCATCGCGCCGATGTCACGCTGCTCGACGAACACCGCGTCGGTCGGGTCGGACACGTTCTCGGTCTGCACGAGAAGCTGGTACGGACCGCCCCAGACGATCGTCGCCGCGTCCGAGTCGACGCTCGTCACCGTCGCCTCGTTGCCACGGTAGTTCACCGTGTCACCGGCGGCATAGCTCTCGTTGATCGACGCGTCGTCAGCCTGCGTGAGGGTGAACGTGCCGGCGCTCGCGTTGACGCTGACCTGATACTCGCTGTCGTTGTACTCGACCGTCGATCCGGCTTCGAAGGTCTGTTCCATGCGCGCGGACTGGTCCTCCCAGCGCACGTCAGTCACGGGCACCTCAGAGCCGTTGTCGATCGTGTTCGAGATGACCGCGGACTCGTTGACCCACGAGAGCTCGCCGCTCCCCGAGTCCGCCGAGGCGACGGTGAACTCGCGGTCGTCGAGCGTCACCGTGTCGCCCGCGGTGTACGCGTCGCCCTCCATGGTGATGGTCGGCTCTTCCGCCGTCTGGAGCAGGCCGTACGCACCGGCCCCGATGACGAGGAAGAATACGAAATATATCGCCGCGGCGCGTCGTTGCATACCCGGGTGGTCGGGCGCCCCCGCGTATAATGATTACCAATTCCGCCGAAACCAGGGGGTGAAACCGCCGCACGAATGTGTTCGCGTACCACGGATTTCCGCGCACTGGTCGTGGTGATGCTGCAGCTGCTTCCGTTCCCGCATCTCCTGTGTCATGCGGCGATCGGCTTCCTGTTCTCGGTCGTCGTGGGTCGAGCCTCGATCGCCGGCGGAGTATCCGACACGTGCTCTTCGGTCCCTTCCTCCTGAATCGGTTCTGCCCGAGATCGTGTATCAAGTAGGCCAGGTCGATCACGCCGGCGATCAGGCCGTACGTTCGCTTCCGAATTCGGAGGACGACTCGCCGCCCAGGGAGAACGCATTAATTTTCCAACATCGGACTTATTCTTCTGCTCGACGTGCCATCTGAATATGTCGTTGCGATGCAACGATCGGGGACCGGGAGAGGGACCGTAGATGTGTACGCGACTGGTGTATCTCGGACCCGAGGACGTCGTACTAACTGCGCGGTCGATGGACTGGCACAGCGACATCGGAACAAACGTCTGGGTGTTCCCACGAGGAATGGAGCGAACTGGCAACGTCGGTTCGGCCTCGATGGAGTGGACCGCCGAGTACGGCAGTGTCGTCGCGTCTGCGTACGACATCGCGACAACCGACGGGATGAACGAGGCGGGGCTAGTTGCGAACGTCCTGTGGCTCACCGAATCCGACTATCCCGATTGGAACGGTGACAGGCCCGGACTGTCGATTTCCCTGTGGGCACAGTACGTTCTCGACAACTTCGCGACAGTCGCCGAGGCCGTCGAGAACCACCGGAACGAAGACTTCGTCGTCGTCTCCGACGAGATCCCGGACGAAGGCCGGTTCGCGACCCTACACCTATCTGTCTCGGACGCTACGGGTGACAGCGCCATCTTCGAGTACGTCGACGGCGAGTTGCGGATCCATCACGAAAGAGAGTATCAGGTGATGACGAACTCCCCACCGTTCGACAAGCAACTCGCGCTCGACGAATACTGGTCGGAGATCGGTGGAACTGTCATGCTACCGGGGACGAATCGGCCGGCCGACCGATTCGCCCGTGCGAGTTTCTACGTGGACGCGATACCGCGGACCCAGAACCGACGAACCGCAACGGCGAGCGTTTTCGGCGTGATCCGCAACGTCTCCGTCCCCTACGGCATCAGTACACCGGACGAACCACATATCTCCTCGACGCGCTGGCGCACGGTCGCCGATCACCGAGACCGACGCTATTACTTCGAATCGGCACTCTCACCGACCGTCTTCTGGTTGGACTTCGATGGGATCGACTTCGCCGCAGATTCCGACGTTCGATCACTGTCGCTCGGTGAGAACCAGGCGAACGTCTTCGCTGGCGACGCCTCTGATGCACTCGTCGAGACTGAACCGTTCGCGTTTCTCGGCATCCCTTCTCCATCGGGTTGTTCTTAGCCGGTCCCGGGCTCACTACGGGCACGTTGGCAGTTCTAGACCCATCAGGCCCCGACGAGCACGCATTTGTTACCGGCGTGTTCACCGGAACGGCCACAGTGAATCGCGATACCGCGGTAGAATTACTTCATGGGCAGTACGCGCTGTTGTAGACGACACACATCGGGTGATCCACGAACTACCACCTCATTGCTCTTGGACGAGTCACGCGAGTCAACAACGTCCACAAGACGGAGTTATGAAATCCGCGAAGGCGTCTACTGTTGGCACTCTCCGTTCAGATTTCACGCTAATATAAGCCAAGGGCCGGATTTGAACCGGCGGTGGGCGGCTCTGCAGGCCGCTGCGTTCGGCCGGACTCTGCCACCTTGGCGCGTTCGACAGTATCCGCCTGCGTCGCTTAAGCCCATCGGATTCTGGCCCGTCCGTCGGTCGCTCCCATGAGCCCGATCGACACTGTCGGCACTCCCGAACTAAATACAGAAACCCTCGACCAGCGTTGAGACTGGTCGAGGGTAACGGGCCCGGCCGGATGTGGCCGGAGATGAATGGAGGCGGCGAATCAGGTTTCCCAGAGACTCTCGTACTCCAGTACTCGCCGAAACGCAGGCGGGCTTAACTTCCGTGTTCGGGATGGGTACGGGTGTAACCCCGCCGCTATGGCCGCCCTAACGCCGATCCGCGGAATCGAACCGCGCGTGGCCTGCGATCGGTGGTCTCCGAGACTGTGTATACGTGCGATCCAGATTGCGCCTGGACTCGTTCCGTCGAGTCACAATGCGGTTATGATTGGTGGCTTCGGTCAGTTAGTGCTCGCGGGCTAAACACCTCGTTGCCTCGGTGCGTACACCCCGAGTCTATCGAACTCGTCTTCTACGAGTGACCTCGGCGGTATCTCTTTTCCAGGTGGGTTTCCGGCTTAGATGCGTTCAGCCGTTACCCCGTGTGGCGTAGCTGCCCGGCAGCGCCCTCTCGGACGACCGGTACACCAGTGGCCACCATCCGTAGTTCCTCTCGTACTATACGGACGTTCCCGTCAGATACCAATGACACCCCCAATAGATAGCAGCCGACCTGTCTCGCGACGGTCTAAACCCAGCTCACGACCTCCTTTAATAGGCGAACAACCTCACCCTTGCCCGCTTCTGCACGGGCAGGATGGAGGGAACCGACATCGAGGTAGCAAGCCACTCGGTCGATATGTACTCTTGCGAGTGACGACTCTGTTATCCCTAAGGTAGCTTTTCTGTCAGCAATGGCCCGCATCGAGCGGGCGAATTGGTTCGCTAAACCACGCTTTCACGTCAGCGATCCTCGTTGGGAAGATCACTGTCAGTCCATCTTTTGCTTTTGCACTCTTCGCCGCGTTTCCGACACGGCTGAGATGGACTTGGGGCGCGCTCGATATCTTTTCAAGCGCGTACCGCCCCAGTCAAACTGCCCGGCTATCGGTGTCCTCCGCCAGGAGTGAGGGTCGCAGTCACTACCGGGTAGTGTTTCATGAGTGCCTCGGTGGCCCGCTAGCGCGGGTACCTGTGTAACGGCTCCTACCTACTCTGCACAGTAGCGACCACGTCCCAGCGACAGCCTGCAGTAAAGCTCTATAGGGTCTTCGCTTCCCCTTGGGGGTCTCCAGACTCCGCACTGGAACGTACAGTTCACCGGGCCCAGCGTTGGGACAGCGAGGCTCTCGTTGATCCATTCATGCAAGCCGCTACTGAAGCGGCAAGGTACTACGCTACCTTAAGAGGGTCATAGTTACCCCCGCCGTTAACGGGTCCTTCGTCCTGTTGTACCAGGTGTTCAGATACCCGCACTGGGCAGGATTCAGTGACCGTACGAGTCCTTGCGGATTTGCGGTCACCTATGTTGTTACTAGACAGTCGGAGCCTCCGAGTCACTGCGACCTGCCCCTTCCCGGGGCAGGCATCCCTTATCGCGAACTTACGGGACTAGATTGCCGAATTCCCTAACGCCGGTTGTTCCCGACAGGCCTAGGCTTTCTCCGCCATGGGCACCTGTGTCGGTGCTCGGTACGGACACCGTCCTCGTCTTTTCACGGGCCCCAGGTTGAACCGAATTTCTCTGTTCCGCCGTTCGTCCGCTTCGTGCCATTACGGCTTCCACGGAGTTGGACAGTTCGACCGGGCGATTGCCCGGCTCGGTATACCCCAGGGCGTCGACTTTGAGTGGACGGTGGCACAGGAATATTAACCTGTTTCCCATTTCGATCTGTGCGAGTTACGACAGATCTTAGGACCGGCTAACCCTCAGCTGACGAACAGTGCTGAGGAACCCTTGCCCTTTTGGCCGTCAGGATTTCAACCCGACTTTCGCTGCTACTATGACCAGGATTTTCGTTTCTAATCGGTCCACACGAACTCTCGGCCGTGCTTCCACCCGATCAGAACGCCGACCTACACAATCGCCCTCTTACGGGCGTGGTCAGGTATCGGTGGTGGACTTGAGCCCCGATCATTTTGGGCGCCTCAAACCTCGGCCGGTAAGCTGTTACGCTTTTCTTGGAGGGTAGCTGCTTCTAAGCTCACCTCCCGGCTGTCTAGGGCTTGAGACCACCTTCGATCGCACTTAGTCCACACTTGGGGACCTTAACCCGACTCTGGGTTGTCTCCCTCACGGTACACAGGCTTACCCCGCGCACCGAACTCCCTGCGTCGACAGCGTTCGTAGGTTCGGAGTTTGACAGCACGGCCGACCTCTCTCGAGGGCGGTCCGCGCAATCAGTCTCTCTACCCCACGAACTACCTCGGCAGGGGTAATGCTTCGACATTTTTCGGTCGGAACCAGCTGTTGCCGAACTCGATGGGCCTTTCACCCCTACACGTAGGTCACGAGAGGGTGTTGTAAAACACCAACTCTAACAGACCTCCACGTGCCTTTCGGCACGCTTCGTCTTGCCCACGCGTAGATCGTCCGGTTTCGGGTCGTGTCAGTTTGACTCCCCGCGCTTGAACACGGCGGCCCTGGTGCAAAGCACTGCGGCCATGTCGGTTTCCCTATGCCTTCCCCGATGAACGGGTTAGACTCGCCAAACAAACACACTCCCTGGTTCGTTTTTCAAAACGTACGACGGAACACCGGCTTCCCGTGGGTCCTACTGTATCCTCGCGGATAGGTCGTTTTCCACGGGACCTTTCGTGCCCCGTCGCTCCATCGCCACCTGATTTCAAGCCCTGTTTCGCCTCCCTTCTGAGGGTACTTTTCAGCGTTCGCTCGCGCTACTTGTTCGCTATCGGTCTCGAGGAGTATTTAGCCTTAGCAGTAGATGCCTGCTGTATTCACGAGGGATTTCCAACCCCCGCTACTCCGGAACCGGCACACGTCGTACTGGTTTCTGTTACGGGGCTTTCACCCTGTATCGCGCTCCGTTCCAGGAGACTTCACAGAAACGATCCGACGATGCAAGCCGGCCCAATACACCACATTGGCCGTGAGGCCTTCAGTTTGGGCTGTATCGCGTTCACTCGCGGTTACTGACGATATCTCGGTTGATTTCTTTTCCGACCGGTACTAAGATGTTTCAATTCCCGGCGTTCCCCATTGCGCGAAGCAATTGCGGTGGGGATTCCCATTCGGACATCCTGCGTTCTTCGCTTCCATGCAGCTCCCGCAGGCTTATCGCAGCTTGGCACGTCCTTCGTCGGCACTCGAGCCGAGCTATTCACCAGGTGGCATAGCAGCCACGTTAGTGGAGAAGGTCCGGTGAGGACCTTCAATGTGGAGGTCCGGTGAGGGACCTCCGAATGTGTGGAGATCCGGATGGATCTCCTACGTCATCGTTGGACTCGATGAACGAGTCCAGTGGACGCCTGGATCGCACGTACACACAGTCTCATTTGCACACCCACGAGTGAGGTGGTGTCTGCATCGACCCTTCCCATCCGCGTTCACACGGGATGGTGCACCGGTCTTCGTACTACGATTCGAACGGCGTGCCCCACTTAAGGGACACGGTTCGAACCGCCGTACGTGACATGGACCCACTGGGATTTGAACCCAGGGCCTCCGCCTTGCAAAGGCGGCGCTCTGCCGCTGAGCTATGGGCCCGTGTTAGCCCTGGTAGTT
The DNA here is from genome assembly GCF_047715405.1 of Halosimplex rarum. Lineage (NCBI taxonomy): Archaea > Methanobacteriati > Methanobacteriota > Halobacteria > Halobacteriales > Haloarculaceae > Halosimplex > Halosimplex rarum. Next base: position 3,717,797 of record NZ_CP180412.1, on the reverse strand, counting down.
CGTAGGTGCCCGGACTGCGAACGGTCGGCGGACGCTACGTGTGGGCTGGGGCGTCGCCCCAGTCCCGGTCAGTAGGAGGTGATCCAGCCACAGATTCCTCTACGGCTACCTTGTTACGACTTAATCCCCCTTGCGGAGCCCAGATTCGACTCGGGTATCCGAGCCTCATCCGGACCCCACTCGGGTGATTTGACGGGCGGTGTGTGCAAGGAGCAGGGACGTATTCACCGCGCGCTTCTGACACGCGATTACTACCGAATCCAGCTTCATGAGGGCGAGTTTCAGCCCTCAATCCGAACTACGACCCGGTTTAGGGGATTAACGCCACCTCTCGGTGTTGTAACCCACTGTCCAGGCCATTGTAGCCCGCGTGTTGCCCAGCACATTCGGGGCATGCTGACCTACCGTTGCCCGTTCCTTCCTCCACGTTAGCCGTGGCGGTCTCCGTAATGTACCCAGCCACCACAAGGGTGCTGCTGGCAATTACGGACGCGGGTCTCGCTCGTTGCCTGACTTAACAGGATGCCTCACGGTACGAGCTGACGGCGGCCATGCACCTCCTCTCAATGGCTCCAATAAGGTCATCAACCTGATCTTCACTGCACATTGTCGGTGCTGGTGAGATGTCCGGCGTTGAGTCCAATTAAACCGCAGGCTCCTCCGGTTGTAGTGCTCCCCCGCCAATTCCTTTAAGTTTCATCCTTGCGGACGTACTTCCCAGGCGGCTCGCTTCTCGGCTTCCCTACGGCGCAGCGCAGGCTCGTAGCCTGCGGCACACCTAGCGAGCATCGTTTACAGCTTGGACTACCCGGGTATCTAATCCGGTTCGAGACCCAAGCTTTCGTCCCTCACCGTCGGGTCCATCTTCTCGAGGTGCTTTCGCCATCGGTGGTCCGTTCAGGATTACAGGATTTCACTCCTACCCCGAACGTACCCCTCGAGTCCTCTGGCCCCAAGCCGAACAGTTTCCGCTGGACGCCCACGCGTTGGGCGCGTGGATTTCCCAACAGACTTGCTCGGCCGGCTACGGACGCTTTAGGCCCAATAAAATCGGCCATCACTCGTGCTGCCGGTATTACCGCGGCGGCTGGCACCGGTCTTGCCCAGCACTTGTTCCTGTACCACCTTACGGTGCAGAAAAGCGAGGGCGTTGTATGCCCTCGCACTCGGAGTCCCCCTATCGCACTGTCGTGCAGTGTAAAGGTTTCGCGCCTGCTGCGCCCCGTAGGGCCCGGAATCTTGTCTCAGATTCCGTCTCCAGGCTCTTGCTCTCACAACCTGTACCGATTATCGGCATGGTGGGCCGTTACCCCACCATCTACCTAATCGGCCGCAGCCACATCCTACAGCGCCGGAACGTTTCCAGCTCTCGGCACTCCAGCCTGAGAGCTGTATCCGCTATTAGCCTCAGTTTCCCGAGGTTATTGCGGTCTGTAGGGTAGTTTGGCCACGTGTTACTGAGCTATTTGCTACGGGCCTGAACCCGTGCAACTAGCATGGCTAAGTCGGACTCCGATAGCAATGGCCTCCGGCAGGATCAACCGGAATGTCCCCTGCAGAGCAGGGGGGTTAGGCGGGAACACACTCGTAATGAGTGTGATCTCTATCGCTATCGTCGTGTAGCGTCCGGCGACACACGGTCACAGACCGGGTATCACCGAACTACCAGGGCTAACATCAGATTCCATCTGTACGGCGGACCGCAGGGGTGGAATCCTCATTCCTTCGGACCCTGATCTAAGCCGACGGCGATATATAACGCCTTCGGCATCAGACGGGTCCGACGGGCGGGTTACCGCAACCCGACCGGGCCGTTCGGTCGTCCGAGGGCCCGGCGGGGTCGTGTGCCCCGCGCCGCTTCGTACCAGATTCGATGGGGGTGTTTTACTTAAGGCCGTCGGATCGGCACCCGCTTCGTCACGGGGTTTCATGGGACGGGATCACAGGAGAACGGGGCCCACGGCGGCACCGCTCCCGGGTCGGAATGTCGCGTGGAAGGAGAGCGGCCGGTCATCCCGCGCGTCGCGCGCTCGGTCCGGCCGAGTGGAAGCCACGCGTGTGTCGCTCGGTGGCCGATCCCTATGTAGTTCACGCACGCGGACGAGTGTCCGCGCCGGCACCTGCCGCTCGGCAGCGATGCGTCGAGGAGGGTACTCGGAGAGGAGTGACCGCCTGACCGACTCAAATCTCGTCCAGGTGCTCGACGCCCTGTTTCGACACGTTGGCCTTCGTGATCTCGTCGACTTCGTTCATCCAGACGTCTGAGGGGTCGTCTGCGTCCCACTCGTTCATGTCGACGTCCGGCGGTGATTCCTTCCAGGACCAGCCCTCGTAGACGTGCACCTTGTGGGTGCCTTTCTCCCGTAGCCGGATCGACTCCCGATCCGCCGCCTCCTCGCTGCTGGCCGGGCTGAGTCGCCGCGCGGCCTTCAGTGCCGCCTGCCGAGGTGTGTTCCCCGAAAAGACGCTGTCTTCCTCGCCGTTCTCCGTCCTGAGCGCGAAGTTGCGCTTATCGCTGTCGGGTGCCATTGATTCGACCGCTCCATGCGAACCCAGCACATGATTCATTATAAAAATACCCCCGGATCGCGGCGCGTGCTGGCGGTTCGTTTATATACGCGGACCGAAACGACCGCGCGACCCGGTCGAACCGGCCCAGATTTCCGGGTCGAGTGACGGGAATTAATCTCGCGCGCGCCGATCGACAGGCCTCGCGGCCGACGTTCGGGCGGACACCCGGGCGCGCACGGTAGACTTAAGTGCATCCTGCGGCGAAGGGCCGAATAGGATAGCGCGATGGTGCGAAAGAAGAAGCTCAGCCCGAGTGGCGCCAAAGACGAGGACGGCGAGTACCACAACGTCCACATCAACATCCACGAGGACGAGCTGGCAGTCGCCGGGATGGAGATCGGCGACGAGGTGTTCGTCCGGGTCCGCGACAACAAGATCATCATTCAGAAAGCCGACCCGGACGACGTGGAACACGAGTTCTGACCCCGGGCCGGTCCAGCCCCGCTTCCGGGGCCTCCACACATGCACGCCTACGACATCGCCAAACCACTGTTGTTCTCACTCCCGGCCGAGACCGCCCACACCCTCGGCCACGGCGCCGTCAGGCTCGCCGGAACGCGCCCGTTCGGTCGGGCGCTCGCGCGCCACTACGCCGTCGACGACGACCGCCTGCGCGTCGACGCGTTCGGCCAGTCGTTCCCCAACCCGGTCGGGGTGGCCGCCGGCTTCGACAAGAACGCCGAAGCCGCCCGCGGGCTGGCCGCGCTGGGCTTCGGCTTTGTCGAGGTCGGCGGCGTCACCGCCGTCCCACAGTCGGGCAACCCGCGCCCGCGCATGTTCCGACTCCGCGAGGACGACGCCGTCATCAACCGCATGGGTCTCAACAACGACGGCGCCGCGACCGTCGGTCGGCGCCTCGCGAACCTGGACGCGCCGGTCCCCGTCGGCGTGAACATCGCCAAGTCGGAACACGTCGACACCGCGGGCGCGCCCGCGGACTACCGGGCCACCTACGAAGAAGTCGCCGCCGGGGGCGACTTCTTCGTCGTCAACGTCTCCTGTCCGAACTCCCAGGGGTTCGAGGAGCTGCAGAATCGCGAGGCGATGACGGCCATCCTCACCGAACTCCAGGACGCGGGGGCCGCGCCGCTGCTCGTCAAGCTCTCGCCGGATCTGCCGGAGCCGGCCATCACGGACACGCTCGATCTGGTCACCGAACTCGGGCTGGACGGCGTCGTCGCGACGAACACGTCCACGGAGCGTCCCGACACGCTCCGGAGCCCCAACCGCGTCGAGACCGGCGGGCTCTCCGGCGCGCCGATCGAGGCGCGCGCGACGGAGACGACGCGTTTCGTCGCCGAGCGGGTCGACGTGCCTGTGATCGGTGTCGGCGGCGTCGCCACCGCCGAAGACGCCTACCGGAAGATCCGCGCGGGCGCCAGCGTCGTCCAGCTGTACACCGCCTTCCTCTACCGCGGGCCGTCGATCGCCCGCGAGATCAACCGCGGCCTGCTCGACCTGCTGGCGCGCGACGGCTTCGACTCGGTCGAGGACGCCGTCGGCGCGGACCTGGACTGAGTCGCGAGCGAGACCCGTCGGCCGCCGCTTACTCGATGTCCGTCCGTCGGAAAATGACGACTGCGAGACCGACGAGCGCGAGCGTCGCGACGACGAGGACAAGCGCGTCGGCGACCGCGTACTCGCTCTCCCGGAGGACGGCGTTGGGGTCGACGTAGCGCGTCGGCGAGACGGCGCCGGCGGCCTCGTAGTCGGTGCCGGTCAGGAGCGACTCGCCGAAGAAGAGGGCCACGAGAACGCCCACTGCGGCGCGCTGGGCGAGACTCGCGCGGTCGAAGATCACGGAGGCGACCAGCCCGATGCCGGCGCAGGTCGTCAGATATGGAAGCGAGAGGAGGTGCAGCACCGCGACGTCGGCAGCGGGGACCGGATAGTCGACCGCGGCGGTCCCGAGGACGACCACCACGGGAACGACCGCCGAGAGCGCGACGAGCGGCACAGCGAGGGAGGCGAACTGTTCGAGCACGACGCGAGCGCGCGAAACCGGCAGCGAGAGGAGCATGTCCATCCGCTCGCGCTCGACGTCGGCGGCGATCAGCGACGCCGCGGCGTACGCGAAGTAGAGACCGACGATCAGCAGCCAGCCGAAGGTGTAGAGTTCGGAGGCGAGATACCCCTCCATGGTCGCGAGCGACTGGACGCCGAAGGCCTTCGAGAGCGCCTCGGGATAGGCTTCGAGTAACTGATCGATGTCGGATCCCAGACTCTCGGCGAACGTGGGGTAGACGAAGATGTAGAGAAGCGCGAACGCGCTGAGTGCAGCGGTCGCGACCGCTGCCCCGCGGATGCGGTGGCGCCCCTCGTAGCGGGCGATCTCAAGCATCGGGACCCCCGTAGAACCGCATGAAGACCTCTTCGAGCGGCGCCTCCTCGACGTCGAGGTCGATCAGCGTCAATTCGCCCAGGCGGTCGAGCAGCGCGTTCACGTCCCCGGTGAACGTGAAGGTACACTCCGTGACCGGGCCGTCGACCGGCGAGCGGTCGCCGTCCAGCGGAACGTCGCCGGCCGAAGGGTCGCTCGCTGGATCGGCATCCGCCGGAGCATCGACGGTCGAATCCCCGCTGTCGGCGCCGGACGCGGATCTCTCGGCGGTCGTGCTGCAGGACACGTCGTGGACGCCGTCGAGGTCGAACGCGGTCGCGCCGACGTCGCCCGCGACGCGCACACGGACGAACTTTCCGGTGCGGTGCAGCAGGTCCTCGACACGCTCGGTCGTCGCGAGGCGCCCCCCGCGGAGGATCCCGACGCGGTCGCACACACGCCGGACCTCGCTGAGGACGTGCGAGGAGAGGAAGACCGTCAGGCCTCGCTCCTTCTCGACGTCCACGAACTCGTTGAACGCCCGCTGCATGAGCGGGTCGAGGCCGCTCGTGGGTTCGTCCATGATGACGAGGTCGGGGTCGTGCATGAACGCCTGGACCAGGCCGAGCTTCTGGACGTTCCCCGTCGAGTAGTCGCGGACGTTGCGGTCGACGGGCGGGTCGAAGGTCTCCAGGAGTTCCTCACGGCGCTGCTCGCCTTTGATCTCCCCGTGGAGGTCGAGTATCTCCCGGCCGGTCACGTCCTCGTCGAACGCGGGATTGGCGGGCAGATAGCCGATCCGCCGCTTCGCGGCGATCAGGTCCGCTTCGTCGGTCACGTCGTGGCCCAGCACCGTCGCACCGCCGTCGGTGGGCGACTGGAACCCCATCAGCGTCCGGATGGTCGTCGTCTTCCCGGCACCGTTCGGGCCGAGGTAGCCGAACACCTCGCCCTCCGCGACAGAGAAGGTGACGTCGTCGTTAGCGAGGACCTCGCCGTAGTCCTTAGTGAGCCCCTCGACCTCGATTGCGGCCATGGCCCCCTATCCTCCCGGTCGCGGGATATAGCTACGGGCGGCCCCGGGCCTGCCGACGCCACCGGAGTTATGCCAGCGACGGTCGAACCGCCTCGCATGGACGCCCAGGACCGCGTCGCCGCGTTCGTCGACGAGCACGACATGGACGCCGACCCGGCCTACCGGATCCTCGATCTGACCGCCGAGATCGGCGAGATCGCCGCCGATGCCGCGAAGACCAGTGACTACGGCGCCGCCCCCGACGAGCTGGCCGTCAGCGAGGACGAACTCGGCGACGCCCTGTTCTCCCTGCTCGCGACCGCCGACGCCCTCGATATCGACGCCGAGGCCGCGCTAGAGACGTCCCTGGCGAAGTATGAACGCCGGCTGGACGAGTCGGGGGACGCGGGGTCCGCGGGGCCCCCGGGGTGACAGCCCGACGATGACCCCGCGACTCCTCCACTACTCCGATCTGGAGAACGCCTTCGACCGTCCCGAGCGCGTGGGCCGCCTCGTCGGCACGATCGAAGCCCGCCGCGGCCCGGAGACGCTGGTCGTCGGCACCGGCGACGAACTCGCGCCGGGTGCGCTCGCCATCGAGGAGCGCGGCCGTCAGACCCTCCCGTTCTTCGAGCGCGTCGAACCCGACGCCGAGACGTTCGGCAACCACGACTTCGACTTCTCGCTGGCCGAGACGCACGACGTGGTCGAACAGTCGGCGGTCCCGTGGGTCAGCGCCAACGTCCGCGTCGACGGGGAGCGATTCGCCGGCGTCGACCCCGCGACCGTCGTCGAGCGCGGCGGCGAGCGGGTGACCCTCGTCGGCGTGAGCGGCCCGGGCCTCGCGCTCTCCCGCGCTATCGAGGTGACCGATCCCGTGGTGGCCGTCCGGGAGGCCGTGGGGGACCTCGACGCGGACCCGGACTGGGTGGTCGTCCTCGCGCACACCGGCGACGCCGTCGCCCGCGAAATCGCTCGTGAAACCGCCGCCGACGCCGTGCTGGCCGGCCACGTCCACGACGTGACCCGCGACCGCGTCGACGGTACCCTCCTCGTCCGCCCCGGCGCCAACGGGCGCGTCGTCTGGGACGTGGAACTGACCGACGAGGGGGCGGCCGCGACTCGCCACGCAGTGCCCGACGGTCCACTCGACGAGACGATGGCCGCCGCCGTTCGCGAACACATGGCCGACACCGGCCTGGCGGAAGTGGTCGCGACCGTCGACGACCCCGTGTCGCGCGAGCGCGCCCGCTGTCTCCGCGGCGAGTGCGCGCTCGCCGCCCTCGCGACGGACGCCCTGCGCTGGGTCGCCGACGCCGACGTCGTCCACGTCGACACGCGCGGACTCCGGGACGGCCCGCCCATCGGCCCCGACGTGACCGTCGCCGACCTCCAGGGGATCGCCCCGTTCGAGGCCGGCGTCTTCGTCGCCACCGTCTCGGGCAGCGAATTGCGCTCGCTTGTCGACGAATCCGTCCACCCCGACGGCGTCGACGGCCGCGACGGCGAGGTCTGGACCGGGCAGTTTTCCGGGATCGAGATTCGGCGAGACCGCCGCGCAGACGAAACGGAGGTGTCGTTCGACGGCGATCCGGTGGGCCCGGAGCGGGAGTTGCGGCTCGCGACCAACGGCTACGTCGTCTACACCGACGAGTTCGAGACCGTCGGGCCCGAAGACGTTCGGGAGTTTCACGGCCTGCAGTACCGCGCGTTCGTCGAATACGCCCGCGGTGTGGACGATTTGACAGTCGAACCCGACGGCCGAATCGAGTACGTGGACGGGTGAGTGACTGGAGTCGATGAGTGAGAGTGACGAGACGAGTGCGGTGGCGCGCGCTGGCGAGCGTGCCCGAACACCGTGAGGGCCGCGAGGCGGAGCCGTGCGAGGGATGAGCATCGCAGCGAACGGAGTGAGCGAGACGCGCAGTCGGTTGGGGAGGCATGAGGCGCGGTGCTGTGGTGGATCAGGCCGGGAATGAAAGGGGCGACGTGGTCGTCGAGCGAGACGACGTAAGCACCGGAACGGAGTGAGGAGCGTGGTTCGAGAGAGCGAAGCTCTCTCGTCATCCCGAAAATCGGAGATTTTCGGAGACAGCGAGTCGCAGCCGCCGACCACGTCGGGGCTTTCAGCGCTCTTCGATCCCTGATCAGGAGTTGAAAGCCCCTGACCGTTCGAGTCGGGCGGCTCGCTGCGCGCTTCCCTCGCTTCGCTCGGTCCAGTGCTTACGTCGCCGGCCTTCCTCGAACGGACAGCCCTTTCAGTTCCACCCGGATCAACCACTGCACCGCGCCTCACGCCTCCCCAACCGATTGCGGTGTCGTGCGGGCGACCCGCGGGTCGCCCGCACGGCCCGAGGGACCTTCGGTTCCTCGCTACTCATCCCTCGCACGGTACTGTCGCGTCGGGCGAGAGCTCCGCTCTCGCTGACCCTCGTTCGCTTCGTTCACGAGGAAGACAAGACTCGCGACAGCGCGCACCGCAAAGAACGTCGAAAACGTCGAGAAGCGTTCCAGTTACTCCCGAAGCGCGTCCAGATCGAACTCGAAGGCCGCCACGGGCACTTCCAGGTCGTACTCGACGAGCACCTTCGGATGGACTTCGCCGATGACGCCGACTTTCTCGCCGTCGATGACGACGTCGGCGGTGCGGCCGGAGACGAACGACGGGTGCTCAGTCGGCGGGGTCGCGAGTTCGACGTCGAACGAGCGACAGAGCGCCTGGAGGCGCCCCTTGGCGTCCTCGTAGGAGGCGTCGTGGCGGGCGAGCGCGGCGGCGACGGTCTGGCGCTCGGCCATCTTCGTCGCCTCGTCGCCGTCCTGCTCGGCGGCGAAGCCGACCTCAGAGAGGTCCTGCGGATAGGAACGATGGGTGTTGTTCTCCAGGACGAGCATCACCGAGGGGAGCGCCCAGGTCCGGACGATCTCGTAGTCCTCGCTGTAGGGTTCCTGGATCACGGCGGGGTCGCCGGCCCCGAGCACATCGCTGCCGCGCTCGCGGTTCTCACCGCTCGCGCCGTCGCCGGAACTCCGTTCCGGCCGCTCGACGTCGAGGCGGTCGTAGTTCGCCTCCTCGCTGATGAGGTGGAAGTTGAGCAGGTCCTCGAACCCGAGGCCGACGAGAGCCGTCCGGGCCGCTCGCTCCAGCCGGGAGCGCTCGTGGCGACCGCCGACGGTGGAGACGTCGGGGTAACGGGGTTCGAGTTCGTTGAAGCCGTAGGCGCGGCCCACGTCGTCGATCACGTCGACGGGGTGGAGCACGTCGACGCGGTAGGGCGGGATCTCGACCTCGTAGGTGAGGGCGTCGGTGTCCGTGTCGGGGTCGACGGCCACGACGCCCAGCCCGGCCCGTTCCAGCAGTTCGACGACCTCCTCGCCGTCGAGGTCGATACCGAGCGTCGACTCGACGTCGCTGTGGGCGACGGTCTTGGTCTTGGTCTCGAACAGCGGGCGGGTGAGCGTGTGGCCGGCGTAGTCGCCGGAGGCGTCGTCGGCGTACTCGACGTCGACCTCCTCGACGCGGCCGCCGCGGGCGTCGAGCGCGTAGCAGACGATCGACAGCATCTGGTCGATCGTCCGCTGGTCGGTGCCGGTCATCTCGATGAAGAGATCTCGGGAGTCGGTGGTCACCTCGGTCCGCTTGCCGTTGATCACCGGCGGGAACGAGAACAGCCCGATGTCGTCGTAGATGGCCGGCATCCGCTCGTAGCTCTCGACGAGGTCGGCGAACTTGTGGGCGGTGTGGTGGCCCATCAGCACCTCCTGGGGGTTCATCTCGTGGTTCTCCTCCAGCGGGACGAACGTGTCCTCGCGCTTGCCGATGCCCGTGTACCTGACGGATTTGCCGCCCGGGGAGGCGGTCTCGGTCCGCGGGTCGTCTTCCTCTTCGGGCGTGTTCTCGCCGCCGGTGGCCGCGACCTGGCCTTTGAGCATGGTCAGGTCGTGGACGCCGATGGCGCCCTTGGCGCGCTGGCGCCCCATCGTCGCGTGGAGCTTCTCCTGGAGCTGGATGAGCGACTCCAGGGCGGCCTCGTCCATGTCGAGCCCGCGGACGACGGCGCCCGTGACGTACGGGCGCTCGTCGGGCACGTCGGCGTCGACCTCGATCGTCCACTCGGCGTCGTTCGTGTTGGGGACGTAGACGCCGCGGTCGTCGCCGTACTGGTAGCGCAGCGAGCGGGCCACGCCCTCCACGGACAGCCGGTCCAGCCGGTCGGGGGCGAACTCCAGTTCGAACTCGCCGTCGTCGGTCTCGCCCTCGTATTCGAGGCCGAGCGCGAAGAGATCCTCGCGGAGTGCGTCGTCGTCTTTGTCGTCGTGGCCGGTCAGCTCGCGAAGCTCGTCGGGATCGATCTCGACGGTGGGCATCAGTACACCACCTCCTCGTTCCGCAGGAAGTCGAGATCGACGAGCGTCCCGTGGACGTCGCGGATATCCTCGGCGCCGGTGGCGAGCATGAACAGCCGCTCCAGGGCGAGCCCCCAGGCCATCACGTCGGCTTCCACACCCAGGGGTTCGAGCATCTCCGGGCGGAAGATGCCCGAGTTGCCGATCTCGATGAGTTCCCCAGTTTCAGGATGGCGGCCGAACAGCTCGAAGCTCGGCTCCGTGTAGGGGTTGTAGTGGGGCTTGAACTCGACGTCGGTGATGCCGAACTGCTCGTAGAACTCGGTGAAGGTGCCCATGAGGTCACGGACCGACAGGTCCTCGGCCATCACCCACCCCTCGATCTGGAAGAACTCCAGCAGGTGGGTCGCGTCGAGCGTGTCGTTGCGGTAGGCCTTCTCGATGGAGAAGTAGCGCTGGGGCGGCTCGATGTCGCCCTCGGCGACGCCGGCGAGGTGGCGCACGGAGAGGTTCGTCGTGTGGCCGCGCAGGGCGAGCGCGCGGGCGAAGTCCTCGTCCCAGGGGGAGTTGTACCCCTCGCCGTCGGGGCCGACGCCGTTGCGGTGGGCCGACTCGACGGCCTCGACGAGGTCGTCGGGGAGGTCCTCCCGGTCCATTCGGGCGGGCTCTTCGAGCGCGAAGCGGTCCCAGTGGTCCCGGGCCGGGTGGTCCTGGGGCATGAACAGGCAGTCGTGGATGTAGAAGTCCGCGTCGACGTGGGGGCCCTGCATCTCCTCGAAGCCCATCCCGACGAGGACGTCCTTGACGCGCTCGGACATCTCACGGAGCGCGTGCGGTTTGCCGCCGTGGACCGTCTCGGCGTCCGCCTCGACGTTGTACTCGGCGAACTCGACCTCCTCCCACTCGCCGGAGGTCAGCAGTTCGGGCGTCACCTGCCCGACGGTCTCGGCGACTTCCAGCCCCTCCATCAGGGCGGTGACGCCCTCGTCGGTCAGCGCGATCTCGAGGACCGTGTGTTCGCGTTCCTCGAGGAGCCCGCGGCGTTCGAGCCCGGCGACGGCCTCCTCGTCGACCTCGTCGGAGTCGACGTCGCCCTCCTCGCCGCGCAGCGTCTCGAGGAGCGCGCGCTCGGGGTCGGCCTCGAGGTCGTAGTCCTCGTTGACCTCGATTGTCCCGCTGTCGATAGTGCCCATGCCCTTCCGGGCGAAGTTCGAGAGGGCGATCTCGACCTGGTCGTCCTCCAGGCCCCCGCGGCCGAGGGCCTGGCCGAGTTCGATCGGCTCCTCGTGGGCGTCGTTCGAGAGGGCGCCGACCCAGAGGGTGTGTTCGGGCAGCCCCTCGTAGGCGTACTCCTCACCTTCGTCGGTGAGCACGAGATCGGTCTCGGTGCGCTCGGAGACGGTGAGCAGCCCTCGCTCTTCGAGGTCGAAGGCGGCGCCGCGGACGGCGGCCTCCTGCTCACCGGTCTCGTCGGCGATCTGTTCGACTGGTGTGGGGTCGTCCGCGCTCGCGGCCTCGAGCACGGCGACCTGCGTTTCCGGGAGTTTCATTCGTTGTCGCTGTATCTGCGTGGTCGTCAGTTAACGATTCTTGTTGCGCCGAGCGCGTCGGTACGGACGGCTGCGCGCGGGGAGCGCGGATCGGCGCCGATCGGGCGGATCGACGCCGGTCGGCGTGGACGGTTTCCGCCGGGGCCACCGGAGTCCGCTTCGACACGGACCGTTCGGGCCCGGGCGTCCGCCGTCCGTCAGGCGCCGAAGAAAAACCCGAACCCGGACCGCGCCGCTGGGGGTCTGCGGGCGATGCGTCCCGTCGTGGGTTCGGGTGCCATACGTCACTGATCCGCACCGCCGCCGAAAAGCGTTCCGGACTCGACGGTTCGGACGCTCGCCGCCGCGCCGCCGTGGCAACGTCTATGGGGACCGACCGCAAAGGGCGGGTATGGACCGCATTCGCAGCGCCCTGTTCACGTTTGCGACGAACTTCCTCGTCGGCTACGTCCTCGGTCGACTCCTGAAAGGCCGAGACGCCGGCGTCCGCGTCGGGATGGCGCTCGGGAGCCTCGGCGCCGTCGCCAGCTGGCGCCTGAGCGGACGGTTCGACGACATCCGCGTCGAACCCACGTCCGAACCGATCGAGATAGAGATCGACGGATAACCGCGCCTGCGTCCGGCCCCCGCGCCTTATCCGCGGCGGTCGGCGGCCACGTCCAGATCGATGTCCAGGTCGTCGAGTTTCTCGGCCCAATCCTCGCGTTCGTCCTGGTGGTCTTCGAGGAACTCGGCCATGAGCTCGGCGGCCTGCTCCTTGCACCCGCCACACAACCGCTCGCCGCCGACGCACTCCTCGTAGACCTCCGTCGCGAACTCGTCGTCGTCGCCCGCGAGCAGGTAGGCGTACAGCTCGTACACCGGGCACTCGTCGGCCTCGCCGCCGAGTTCGCGCTGTTCCTCGGCGGTCTCGCGGCCGCCCGTGGTCGCCGCCTTCACCTTGTCGTAGCCGTCTTCGGGGTCGTCGAGCAGGGAGATGTGCGACGCCGGAACGGACGAGGACATCTTGCCGCCGGTGAGGCCGGTCATGAACCGGTGGTAGATGGAGGAGGGGGCGCGGAAGCCGTAGCCGCCGTGGTCGACCTCGATCTCGCGGGCGAGGTCCTCGGCTTCGGCGCGCGAGAGGTCGAAGGCGTCGACGTGCTCGTCGTAGACGCGCTTCTCGCCGTCGACGGCCTCGATCAGCGCGTCGAAGGCCTCGTCGGTGGCGTTACGTCCGAGGAAGCGAGTCCGCCGGCGGATCGGCTCCATCCCGGCGTTTTCGAGCTTGGTGAGGACCCCCTCGACGGTGGCCGCGTCGTAGCCCGCCGACTCGTAGTCCGCGCGGTCCGCGCGCAGGGCCTCGGCAGCGTCCTCGCAGCGGAGCGCGTCGTCGGCGGGTTCGTCCAGCGACTCGTACACCGCACCGAGCAGGTCGCGCTCGTCCTCCTCGCCCACCTCGAAGCCGGCGAAGGCCTCGGTGACGCGGAAGTAGCGCATCCGCGCCGCCAGGTCGCGGGCGAGCCGCATGTGCGGGTCCTGGTCGGGACCGACGGGGATGACGGTGGGTCGGGGCTCGTCGAGTTGTGGGTAGAGGATGTCGGCCATCTGCGTGACGACGCTCTGCATGTGCGAGACGTCCGTCTCGCCGTCGAAGTCGTAGATCGCCTGCAGTTCGGAGAAGTTCGCCTCGACGCCGAGTTCGAAGGCCAGATCCTGCACGTCGCGATTGGTAGACTGTCGGTAGAGTTCCCCTTCCTCGGGGTCGAACCCGAGCGCGAGCAGCGAGAGGACGTAGTCGCGTGCGTGCGTGTCGATTTCGTCCCAGGTGAGCCCGCGGGCGCTGTGAGCTTCCAGGTCCGCGATGAGGCCGTAGGCGTCCCCGCCCTGCTGCTGGTGCCAGATTATCTCGTCGAAGACGAGCTTGTGGCCGATGTGCGGGTCGCCGGTGGGCATGAAGCCCGAGAGCGCGGCGAAGTCCTCGCCCTCGCGCATCGCGCGGGCGACGGGGCGGTAGTCTCGGTGGCCGAAGATGACACCGCGGCGCATCAGGTAGTGCGGGTCGGGGACCTCGGGGAGCAACTCGTCGAACTCCTCGATGCCGAACTCCGCGAACAGTTTCCGGTAGTCCGAGACGGTGGCCGACCCCCACGGGTCCAGCGCCACGTCGTCGGCCCCCTCGGCGTCGACCCCTCCGTCGGTAACGACGCCCTCCGGCCCCAGGTCTTCGAAGTCAGAATCGGGCGAATCGGCTGTCATCGATTGCGATACACTCGCGCCGACACGCACTAATACCGTTCGCTTTGCCCACCTCGCTCCGTCCGCGCCGAGGCGCCGACTCCCTCCTGGAGACGCCACCGCCGCAAGTTTTAAATCCCGGGCGTGTGAAGTTGTAAGTGAAGAGTAAACTTAATCGAAGTAGTAAGTTTTATTCGGGAGCACCAGCTACGGTAGTTTCCCGGGAGTAGCGAGGTCTCTCGGTCGGACGGGTACGGACGCACCGCACGGCGACCAGTCACGGCACCCCCACATGACAGTGCACGCACCCTACGGTTTCCCGGCGGACGACGGATCGGAGACGGACGACACCGACGAATCCGAAGACGAGGGCGGAGAGTTCGACGACGCCGAGAGCGGGCGGTCGGGCGGGCCGACCTGACCTAACGGCCGATCGGACTGCGGTATCGCTGCGGACGACTGGCGGACGATTTCGACTCCATGAGCGACGCAACTCACGACGATACAATCGACTGGCACCGTTTCTGGACCGACGCCGACGCGCGCGACCGCGCGGACGCGGGCCCGAGCGCCCACCACGCGACCGACGCCGTCGCGGCGTTCCTCGACGAGACCGGCGTCCCCGACGCGTTCGCCGACGTGGGCTGTGGCCCCGGCCACGTCGCCTTCGCGGTCGCCGACCGCTATCCCGACACCCGCGTCGTCGGCTACGACGCCGCCGAACCGGTTCTGGAGGAAAACTGCGAGCGCGCCCGAGAGGACGGCGTCGAGAACGTCGCCTTCGAGCGGACGATCCTCCCGGCGTTCGACCCCGACCGGGAGTTCGGCGTCGTCTTCTCGTACTTCACGCTCTGTTACGTGCGCGAGATCGAGGACGCGCTGCGCGCGATGTACGACGCGGTCGCCCCCGGCGGGTATCTGGTCTTCAACTACCAGAACCGGCTCGCCCGCGCCCACTGGCAGCGGATGGCCGACAATCCCGACGAGTTCTTGGGCGAGGACTCCCAGTTCGACGCCGACCGCTTCGAGGAGCGATTCAGGCTCCTGCTCGACGGCGAGAACCTGCTGTCCTACGAGCGGATCCACGACGCGCTGGGCACCTGGCCCCAGAGCGTCTGGTCGGTCGTCGACAAGCCGGACGTGCGGTGGGCGTGGCGTCACCACCCGCTGGTGTACGTGCCGAAGTAGTGGATCGAGGATTCAGCCGCGATAGCGCGTGCTGTCGGCCGGGACAGGGCGACTCAGAGCAGACCGATCGAGGGACTCACGGCGTCAGCCGGGTCACCGAGAGCCACTCGACGTCGCCGCCGCCGGCCGCGCCGTCGTCGCCGACGAGCGCGAACATCATCGTCTTCCGCACGCCGTGGGCCAGCCGGACGTCGAGCGCGAGGTCCCGCGGCGAGAAGGTGTGTCCGGCGGGGAACACCCGAACCAACAGCTCGGAGTGGCCCAGGTCCTCGACCGACTGTACGTCGGCGTAGGTCCGGAAGTCGGCGCCGAACTTGTAGCCGGTCTTGGGGACCACGCCGCGGTCGCGCAACGACTCGTAGACGCGCAGGCGTCGGTCGAATCGCTCGCCCTCGACCTCGCGGCCGCGCGCGACGACCGCTTCGGTGCCCCCGTCGACCACCAGCACCCCCTCGCGAGCGAGATACGCCGCTTCGAGGAGCGAGAGCTGGATGACGTCGCCGCGCTGGTCGTCCAGGGGCTGTCCGTAGAACCCGCGGTCGTAGATGGCGTCCGGGGGGTCCCACAACAGGACGCGGTCGGACAGCAGTTCGCCCGAGACGCCTTCGTGCAGATCGGCGTCGCTCGTCCCCGAGACGTCCCGCCGCTCGGTCTCGAGATAGGTGAGTTCGCTCTCCTCGTCGACGACGGCGAGGACGAGGTCGCCGAGATCTGACGACGGAACGTCCTCGCGCTCGCTGACGACGGCGACGCGGTAGGCCACCTCGTCGTCCCACGGCCCCGAGCCCCGAGGGTACACGACGAAGTCAACCGCGGGGTCGTCGATGGCGCTCCGGGCGGCCGCCGAATCGGTCCACCCCGCGCGGGCGGGCGAGAGGTAGAACCCGCGGTCGCGCAGGTCTTTGTAGACGAGGAAGGCGGTCTCCGAGACGGCCGCGGAAGCGAGGAACGCGCGGAAGTCCATCGCTTCGCCGTCCGGCCCCTCGACGGCGTCGAGGTCGCCGCGGTAGAGGAGGTGGGCCGCTTCGACGGGCGCGAGTTCGAGCGCGCCGGCGTCGACGGGGTGGCCGTACCCGCTGGAGTCGTAGAATCGCTCGCGGGCCTGGTCCCCCGCCCGCACAGCGTCACCCGAGAGCGTCGCTTGCATGAGTCATCGGTACCCGTCTGCGCTGAAAGCACCTGCGATCACGGGTCGAAAGTGGCCGTTAAGTCGCCAACACCGCCGCCGCGAACAGCGCGGGAGCGTCCGGACCCGGTCACGTGTTTCGGCCGGCACTGTTCGCCGTGATAGCCGGAACGCGACGGCCCTCCAAAAGACACTCCACAGACCCGCGAGACCACGAGTCATGGACGCGGTCTGTTTCGACATGGACGGAGTGCTGGTCGACTCGGAAGACTACTGGCACCCTCACGAACGGGACGACCTCCTCCCGCGGATCGGCCTCGAAGACCTCGATCTCGACGAGATCACGGGGATGAACTACCGGGAGATCTACGACTACCTGGTCGAGACCTACGAGATCGAGATGGAACGAGCGGCGTTCCTCGGGTGGTACGACGAGGCCGCGACGACCATCTACGGCGAGGAGGTGCGCCTGTTAGACGGCGCCGACGACCTGCTCGCGGCGCTCGACGAGCGCGGCGTGACCATCGCGCTCGTCTCTTCGTCGCCCCACGACTGGATCGACCTCGTCCTCGACCGCTTCGACCTCGAGTTCGACGCGGTGATCAGCGCCGACGCGCTGGACGGCCCGGGCAAACCAGAACCCGCCGTCTACGAACACGCCGCGAGTGAGATCGGGGTCGACCCCGCCGACGCAGTCGCCGTCGAGGACTCCGTCCACGGGATCGAATCAGCGAGCCGCGCAGGGATGCACGTCGTCGGCTTCTGCCACGGCAGCGCGGACGAGACCGACCGGAGCGCCGCGGACTACGTCGCGGACTCGCCGGCCGACCTGCGCGAGCACGTACTCGCCCGCGCGGGCGAGGGCACGTAGCCGCCGACAGCGCCGGTCCGCGGCCGCTCAGGTCTTCTCACACCCCGTATCGAGACAGCGGCGGCCCGAAGGCGTCTCGAAGACCGGCAGTCCGCAGTCGCAGGTGCCGTCGATCACCCCGGTCGGGATGCCGAACCCGGTGTCGCAGTCCGGATAGCGCTCGCAGCCGGCGATGAGGCCGCCCCGACGGAGCACACGCAACTCGCCGTCGCAGTTCGGACAGTCCCACTCGCGGTCGAACCGCTCGGTCACGCGGTCGTCGATAGATTCACAGTCCCGATCCACGCAGACCTCGAACGCTTCGCCGCGCTCGACCCGCAACAGGGGGAGCCCGCAGACGGGACAGGTCTCGTCGAGGACGGCCGCGTCCCGCGGGACCGAGAACTCGTCGTCGCAGTCGCCGCAGCGCACGGCCCCGCCGGCGAGGACGAGCTGGCCGTCGCAGACCGGGCAGTCGCCGACGGGGACGCCCGCCCGCGAGACGGGGTGGCGCGCGCTCCCGTGTTCGTCGTGGATCTCGACGCGGAGTCGCTGGTCGCCCTCACGGGCGTCGAGCACGCCGTCGACGAACTGGACGCTGTCCGCCCGGGTGAGCCACGCTACCGGCTGGTAGCCGTCGGCGTCGTGGACAAGGACGGTGTTGTCCGGCTTGACCACCGTGACCACGTCGCCGCGATGTTCGCGTTCGCTGCGCCCGTCGAACGTCGTCGTGCAGTCGCCAGCGACGACGCGCACCTCGTCGTGCATGGGCCGGCGTGGTCGCGCTCTCGGACTTAAACGTCAGGGAGCGAGGGCACGGAGGGAGACGGGAGAGGGAGAGAAAACGGAGGGCAGGAGTCGAGGCGGGGGCGTTCGGAGGGGGACTGCGGTGGAGGGCGCGCCTTCGCGTGTCAGTCCTGGTTGTAGCCGTGGCCGATCCGGAGCGCGACGACGTTCGCGATCAGCAGCGCGACGAACAGCGGCGCCCGCTGGGCGGCCGAGCCCGACGCGACGACCGCGAGCATCGCGAAGGGCAACGCGACGGCCGACCAGAAGCCGGCGAACTGGGCGGAGCCGACCAGCAGCGACTGGAGGCGCTGTGCGCCACGGTTGGTGGAGAGTTCGGGGACGGAGCGACGGAACGGGGAAGCACTGGACATCTGTTGTCACCTACTACCCACTTGCATCCCCTACCCCATATAAAGGACAGACCGCTAGGGTGATTTCGCGCCGTTTGACGCGAATCGTCCGATTTAGCCACTCCCGATCGGACCTTTCAATTGGTTTTCTAACGTTTTATAACCGTTTCAAAACTGCACAGAACGTTTAAAACAGGATCTAAACTGATAACCCATTCAGGCGGACGAGAAGATGTCCCCGGCATCGAATCGGAGGTGCACGGGGGCGCACGGAGACGCCCGACGTCGACTGCCGGTTCGACGCGGGTCGGTCACTCGACGCGGACCGAGCGAGTCTCGACGACCGGGTGGAGCGGGAGTTCGGGGAACGCGACCTCGATGGCGTACTCCAGTTCGTCGGCGTCGCCGCCGAAGACGCCGACCGGGAGGTCGGCCTCGCCGAGGTAGCGGTTCATGGACGTCATCTCGACCGCGTTGACCGTCACGCGCAGGCCCGCGCGGGCGTCGCCGCCGACGTTCCGGACGGTGACCTCCTGCATGTCGTTCTCGCCGGCGGCCACGGTGTCGGGGAAATCGCCCCACTCGACGACGACGTTGGGGAGTTCGCCGGCGCTCTCGATCACGCGCTCGGCGACGCCCTCCGAGAGCCCCGCGGATCGGAGGCCTTCGACGCCGGCCTCGCGGACGTCGGCGGGGGTCGTGATGCCCTCGGCGGCGAGTTTGCTCGCGCGACCGGGGCCGACGCCGTCGATCGCCGTGAGCCCGACCGCGTCGTCGCTGATGCCGTTCTCGATGCGAGCCTCAATGCGACAGGCGAGGTTGGCGGCTTCGGCGCCCGCGAGGCGGTCGAGGAACGCCCGCAGCGCGGCGAGCAGGCGCAGGGCGTTCTGCGTGATGACCCAGGCGTCGCTCTGGAGTTCGCCGGGCGTCGTCCCGCGCATCCGCGATTCGAGGATGGCAAGCACCTTCCGACCGCCGGGGTCCAGGTCCTCGGTCTGTCCGAGGACGGCCGCGACGGCGTCGCGCTCGTCCGAGCGCGCGCTGACGCTGTCGAACTCCGCGGCGGTGGCGATGGCTCGTAAGATCCCGTCCTGGTCGATCTCGCCTTCCTCGTCGGCCCGTTCGGCCAGATCGGCGAACTCGCGGGCAGTGTCGAGCCGCAGGTAGAACTTCGAGGCGAGGCGGCCCAGCGGCGTGGGTTCGAGACGCATGTCCTCGCGCTCGACGAATCCGGTGGCGACCAGCGACCGAAGGGTGTCGCTCACGCGCTCGCGGAGCGCGCCTTCGGAGGCGTACTCGTCGGGGGCGCTCTGGGCGCGGACGTAGTAGAAGGTGGTCTCTAACCAGTCCATCACGTCCTCGATGTCGCCGATCGTCCCCAGCGCGATCTCGGCGTTGAGGTGGGCGTCGAGGTCCTCAGCGAGGCGGGACTCGATCTCCTTGCCCTCGCGGAGGAGTTTGCGGTACTTGTCGGCGTCCGAGGAGTCGCAGACGACCCAGGCGTACCCCTTGTCGTCGTAGCCCGGCCGACCGGCGCGGCCGAGCATCTGGAGCACGTCGAGCGGGCTCATGTCTACCTCGCCCTCCAGGGGGTCGTGCAGTTTCGTATCGCGGATGACGACACAGCGGGCGGGGAGGTTCACGCCCCAGGCGAGCGTCGACGTGGAGAAGAGCAACTGGAGCTTCCCCTCCTTGAACCACTGCTCGACGAGGTTCTTGTCCTCCTTCGAGAGGCCGGCGTGGTGGAAGCCGACGCCGTCGAGGACGGACTGGCGGAGCGTGTCGTTCGAGAGCTCCGAAGCGTCGGTGTGGAAGTCGTAGTCGCCGCGGGCGCCCATCGGGATGTCGCGCTCGACGATCTCGTCGCGGGCCTTCTTGGCGGCCTGGACGGTGTCCTGGCGAGAGGAGACGAACACGAGCGCCTGCCCCTCGTCCCGGATGTGCGGTTCGGCGATGTCGAGCGCGCGGTAGAGCCGGCGGTACTTGTCGGCGAAGGCGTTGTCGCCGTGGGTGTAGGTGCGCACGTCGGCGTGGAGCGGGACCGGGCGGTACTCGTCGCCGAACTCGAAGGTGTTGTCGGCGGGTGCGTCGAGCCACCCGGCGACGTCGTCGACGTTCGGCATCGTCGCCGAGAGCGCGACGACCCGGGGGTCACACAGGCGGCGCAGGCGCGACACCGTCACTTCCAGCACGGAGCCGCGCTTCTCCGAGTCGAGCAGGTGGACCTCGTCGATGACGCAGCAGTCCACGTCGGTGATGAAGGAGTAGCGCGGCGAGTCGTGTTTCCGGGTGGCGGAGTCGGCCTTCTCGGGCGTCATCACGAGGATGTCGGCCCGTTCGGCGCGGCGGGGGTTCAGGTCGCGCTCGCCGGTGACGACGTAGACCGAATACCCGAGGTCCTCGAAGCGCTCCCACTCGCTCTCCTTCTCGTTGGTCAGAGCGCGCAGCGGCGCGAGGAAGAGGGCCGTGCCGTCGGCCTCGATGGCTTCGCAGATGGCGACCTCGGCGAGGGCGGTCTTGCCGCTGGCGGTCGGCGCGCTGACGACGACGTTCTCGGTCGAGTCGAGCAGCGCGGGCAGCACCGAACACTGCATGGCGTTGAACCGCTCGAACGGGAAGGCGCCGGCGTAGTCGGGCAACACCTCGGCGACCGCCAGTTCCGTCTCGCCGTCGGCGTGGCGTGACACGACAGGAGGCGGGGGCCCCGTCGGCATATGCGTTTCTATGCCGGAGTGAAAGTGGTCCGCCGTCAATCGGAGGCGGCGGCCTCGTCGGCCGCCTGGTGGAGCATTCCGCGGTCAGCCGAGCGGTAGAAGTACGCCGCCAGCCACAGCGCCGCGGCGACGTTCGAGAGCGTGACGCCCCAGAAGACGGCCGCGACTCCGAGGTCGAGGATGTACGCGCCGACGAGCGCGACCGGCAGGCGGACCGCCCAGTACTGGGCGAGCGTCGAGTACATGCTCACGTCCGTGTTGCCGGCGCCGTTGAACCCGGCCTCGACGGTGTAGATGGCGCCCAGCGCCCAGTAACCGTAAGCGAGGATCTGGAGGTAGAGGACAGTGTACTCCAGCGCCTGCCCGGACAGGTCGGGGACGAACACCTGCGCTATCGGCGCGGGGACGAGCCACTGGACCGCGCCGAACACGGAGAGTCCGACCACCGCGATGGCGACGCCGATCCAGGTGGCCCTGCGGGCGCGTGAGGGCTGCTCGGCGCCGAGGTTCTGGCCGACGATGCTCGTCGCGGCCTGTGCGACCCCCGTGGCCGGGACGAACGCGATCGTTGCGACCTGCGATCCGATGTGGTAGGCCGCCAGCCCCGCGGAGCCGCCGACTGCCGAGACGACGGCGATCATCCCGAGGCGGGCGACCTGCCGGCCTGCACCCTGTCCGGCGATCGGAAGCCCGACGTCGACCACTTCACGGGCGGTGTCGAGGTGCGGACGGAGCGCCTGGCGGGTGAGGACGAATCCCTGTCGACCGCGGGCGGCGAGCGCGAGCGCGAACAGGGCGCCGCAGCCGTACCCGATGGCGGTCGCGAGCGCCGCGCCGAACAGTTCCAGCCGGGGGAACACCCACCAGCCGAGGATGAGGAAGGGGTCGGCGATCACGTTGACGACGATGGCGGTGAGGTTGACGTACAGCGCCGCCCGCGTGTCGCCCCAGCCGGTGAAGCCGCTCTCCAGCGTGTCGCTGGCGGCGACGGCGACGAGCGCGAGCGCGTAGGCAGTGAGGTAGCTGACAGCGTACGACTGGACCGTCGAATCGTCTACGAACGCCGCCGCGATGGGATCGGCCGCGACGACGAGACCGGCGCCGAGCACCGCGGCGACGGCGATCGCACAGGCCGCGGCCGTGAACGGGACTCGCCGGGCCGCGACCACCTCGTCGGCCCCGACGCGCTGGGAGGTGACGATCTGCCCCCCCGCGAAGAAACCCCGGAGCGGGACCGTCAGCAGCGCCACGACCACGGTCGCGAGACCGACTGCCGCCACGGCCTGCCCGCCGAGACGACCTACCCAGAAGAGGTCGACCACCGACTGGGCGACCAGCGCGAAGTTCTGGGCGACCAGCGGCCCGGCCAGTATCACGAGCGCCCGAGGCAGCGACCCACCCACGATATCCTCGCGCGACACATCGAACATGCCGTATCCTCAGTTCCTACTACATGTTAAATATTTGTATCGATGTTTTGAGCAGAGTACAGGACTGTTCGGTGACATTTTGTACTCCCCGGCCGTGGCTCCGGGAGTGATCCCCCGCTTCACCCTCCCCGACGCCCTCTCCTTCCCGGTCGCCCTCCGCTTCCCGGTCGACCTCTCGCCACCCCATGTCGCGGCCCTGGCCGCCCACGCGGTCGTCGTTCTGGTCGTCGGTGTCGCGGTCCATCGGCGCGCTCGCACGTCGTACGAGGGGCCCGCGGGCGACGCCGAGACCGCCGCCGAACTGCGGGGACTCCGCCACAGGGGGGTACTCGTGGGCGCGGCCGTCGGTGCTCTCGTCACCTTCCGAACGGGTCTCGCCCGGACGGCACAGGCCGGCGCGGCGGACGCGCTCGCGGACGCGACGGGAGCGCCGACGGCCGGCGCGGTCGGGGGCGTCCTGGTCGCGGTCGCCGTCTACGCCCTGCCCGTCGTCGCCCTCGCGGTCGTCGTCCGCCTGGCGACGGTTCCCTACCGGCGCGCCGCCCGCGGGTTTCGGCTGCGTTACCGCGACGCAGCCGCCTGGGAACTCGAACGCGACGGCGTCGGACTCCTCGGCGTTCTGCTCGCCGCCGGCGCCATCGCGCTGGTCCCCGCGGGGTGGCCGCGCGTCCTCGCGGCCGTCGGCCTGGGGTTAGTCGCGACGGCGCTGACGCCCTTCGCACTCGTCGTCGCCCTGCAAACCCGCTGGCCGACCGACGACGAGCGAGCCGCCGTCGGCGACGTGCTCCCCCGCGGCGTCCATCTGCGTGTCGTCGACGACCGGACGCGCCTCGGCAGCGCCGTCGCCGCCGGGTTCGTCCCCGGCGCCGAGTACGTCTTCTGCACCGAGTCGCTGTTCGCCGTGCTCGACGACGAGGAACTGCGCGCCGTGGTCGCCCACGAGGTGGGTCACCACGAGCGCGAGCACGTCCTCCTGCGGTACTCGCTGGTCGCGACGGCCGCGGGCGCCGCGCTCGGCGTCGCCTCCGTCGCGCCGGAGGTCGCGCTCGGGGCGCTCGTGGTCGGCACGGCGCCCGCTGCCGTCGCCCTCGCCTGGGTCGTCCGCCGGACCGAAGAACAGGCGGACGCCTACGCCGCCGAGGCCGTGAGCGGAGCGGCGCTCGCGAGCGCGCTGGAGACGCTCGCCGAGAACCGCTACGTCGTGGAGGCGACCGGCCCGTCGCGTCTGCTCTCGTATCACCCGCCGCTCGGCGAACGGATCACTCGGCTTCGAGGCCGACCGTCGGGGTGAGCGGCGGACCCGGGACTGCCCCCACAGAAAGATTATCGCCGACAGCCGACACTACCCGACCGTTCCATGGACGACCCGGTGACCTACTACGACGAACACGACGAGGCCGAGTGGGACCGGCTGACCGCGACCCTCCACGGTCGTCTGGAGTGGGAGGGGTCCGTCGATCAGTTGGAAGACGGACTGCCCGAGAGCGGGCGAGTTCTCGACGTCGGCGGCGGCGCCGGTCGCTACGCCGTCTGGCTCGCTGAACGAGGCTACCACGTGACGCTCGTCGACCCCAGCGCGGGCCAGCGCGAACTCGCCCGCGAGAAAATCGCCGAGCGGGACCTCGGTGACGGGGTGACCATCCGGCCCGGCGACGTCCGGGACCTCGACTTCGACCGGGACACCTTCGACGCGACGTTGTGTCTCGGCGGCCCGCTCTCACACGTCCTCGACGCCGACGAGCGAGCGACCGCCGCGCGGGAGCTCCGCCGGGTGACCGCTCCTGGAAGTCCGGTCTTCGCCTCGGTGATGGGGCGGCTCCATTGGCTGGTCCTCTACCTGGCCGCCGGGACGGAGCACCTCGCGCACGCGGCCGAACTCGCCGAGTCGGGCGACTACGACCGCGCGTTCGTCGACCGTATCGACTACGACTCGGCGTTCACCGAGACGCACTTCTTCCGCGCCGCCGAGTTCGAGGACCTGCTGGGGGGTGTCGGATTTGACGTCGAGCGATTGGTGGGTCTGGAGGGATTGGCCTCGGTCCTCTCGGCCGGGCCGCTCCGCGACCGGACCGACGACCTCTCCGAACGCCAACTGGCTGGCGTCCGTCGACTCGTTGACGAACTCCGCGACGACCGCACCGTCGCGGATATGTCCGCCCACATGCTCGCCGTCTGTCGCGCGTGAGAGGGCGCTGTCCGGCACCGTGGCCGTCACGGGATCCGCCAGTCGCTTCTGCGAATCGCGAACCGCTGTGGGGGTGGCTATTACTGGCTGGCTCCGTGATGTTAGATAGCATGGATCGGCGAACGCGCCTCACCGTCTACTACCTCGTCCTCGTCGTCGGCGTGCTCTCCGGGTTCGCGGTCCTGTACAACTACGGGATGGCCACGTGGGAGGGACGACCGCAGCCGCTGTATCGGTCGATCGAAGCGGTCGTCCAGACGGTCACCACCGTGGGATACGGCGGCGACGCCCCGTGGTCGAGCCCGCAGATGAACTACCTCGTCTCGCTCATGTCTCTCTCGGGGCTCGTGCTCATCTTCGCGGCGCTCCCGGTGCTCGTCGTGCCGCTCTTCGAGGACGCGTTCAGGTCCAGTGCCCCCTCGTCGGTTCGCGATGTCGACGAGCACGTCGTCCTCTGTGACTACGGGCCCCGTGAGGAGGTCCTCATCGACGAACTCACCGAACGCGGCGTCGAGTACGTCGTCGTCGACGCCGACCGGGCGAGCGCCAACAACCTGTACGCGGCGGGGTACACGGTGATGTTCGGGGACCCCGAGTCGGACGCGGCGCTCCGACGCGCCCGGCTGGAACACGCCGACACGCTGATCGCCAACGTCGACGACGAGGCCAACCCGAGCGTCCTCCTCTCCGCCCGGGCGGTCGGCCCCGACGTCCGGACGGTCAGCCTGGCCGACGACCCGGACGCAGCGGACTATCACCGGTACGCGGGGGCCGACCACGTACTCTCGCCGAAACAGATACTGGGTGAGCAGCTCGCGGCCAAGGTGGTCGGGACGTTCGATCCGGAGTCCATCGAAGCCGTCGAGATCGACGAGGACTTCGACATCGCTGAGTTCCCGCTCCAGAACGGGAGCGAGCTGATCGGCCAGACCATCGACGAGAGCGACGTCGCGGAGCGAACGGGAGCGGTCGTCATCGGGGTGTGGGTCCAGGGAGAGTTCCGGAGTCCACCGCCGCCGGACGCCCGATTCGACGCCCGGAGCGTCCTCGTCGCGACCGGCGGGGAGGCCGAACTCGACCGACTGAAGGAGATGACGCTCTCCGAGGGGCGTCGCCGGCGGGGAGACGTCGTCGTCGCGGGGATGGGCGTCGTCGGACGGGCCGTCACGACCGCGCTCTCGAACGGCGGGTTCCAGTACACGACTATCGACGTCGCGGCGGGCTCGACCGTCGACGTGGTCGGCGACGCGACCGATCGAGAGATCCTCCAGGAGGCGGGTATCGCCGACGCCGCCACCGTCGTCCTCGCGCTGCCGGACGATACGGCGACGGTCTTCGCGACGTTCGCTATCCGCGAGCTGAACCCTGGCATCGAGATCATCGCCCAGGCGAACGAACACGAGAACGTGTCGAAGCTGTATCGCGCCGGCGCGGACTCCGTGCTCTCGCTCTCGGCTGTCAGCGGACGGATGCTCGCGTCGATCGTCCTCGGCGAGGAGGTCCTCTCGTCGGGAACGCAGCTCAAACTCGTCCGGACGACGGCCCCGGGCGCCGTCGGGAAGTCGCTCGCCGACGCGGACGTTCGGAACCGAACCGGCTGTACCGTGGTCGCCGCCGAACGGGACGGCCGCGTCGTCACCAACCCCGAAGCGTCGTTCGTGATCGAACCCGGTGACGAACTCGTGGTGGCCGGGACCGACGAGAACATCAGTCGGTTCCAGGCGGCGTTCGTCTGACGGTAGCTGCCGGTGGCGACGGGACGGGAATCCGGTATCGGTCGGCGGCGTCTGATACCCGGTCGGACTCCCGCACCCTTTTCAGCGACCGAACCTAACCCTCGCCAATGAGTCGCGCCCGCAAGCCCGAGTGGCTGAAGATGCGACCACCGTCGGGCGAGCGCTTCACGGAGATCAAGCAGTCGCTCCGCGACCGCGATCTCAACACGGTCTGCGAGGAGGCCAACTGCCCGAACCTCGGAGAGTGCTGGAGCGGTCGCGACGGCCCGGGCACGGCGACGTTCATGCTGATGGGCGACACCTGCTCGCGGGGGTGTAACTTCTGCGACGTCGAGACCGGCGGGATGGACCCGCTGGACGAAGACGAACCCGAGCAGGTCGCCGACGCCGTCGCCGAGATCGGCCTCGACTACGTCGTCCTCACCTCCGTCGACCGGGACGACCTGCCGGACCAGGGCGCCGGCCACTTCGCTCGAACTATCGAGGCCATCAAGGACCGCCACCCGGGCATCCTCGTCGAGGCGCTCGTCCCGGATTTCCAGGGCGAGGAGCGACTCGTCCGGCAAGTGCTGGACGCCGAACCGGACGTGTTCGCGCACAACCTCGAGACGGTCGAACGGCTCCAGTGGCCGGTGCGGGACCGCCGGGCGGGCTACGAGCAGTCGCTGTCGGTCCTGCGGCAGGCCGCCGCCGAATCGGCGTCGTACGTCAAGACGAGCCTCATGCTCGGCGTCGGCGAGTACGACCACGAGGTGTACCAGACCCTCGCGGACCTGCGGAGCGTCGGCGTCGACGTGGTGACGCTCGGGCAGTACCTCCAGCCCTCCCGGTCGCATCTGGAGGTCGCCGACTACGTCCACCCCGACGCCTTCGACACCTGGCAGCGCGTCGCCGAGGAGGAACTGGGCTTTCTCTACTGCGCGTCCGGTCCGATGGTCAGGTCGTCGTACCGCGCCGGCGAGCTGTTCGTCGACGCCGTCCTGCGGGACGGCGAGAGCGTCGAGCGGGCGCGGGCCGAGGCGCGGGCCGGCGACTAAACGGACGCGCCGCCGGATCGCGAGCCGTCAATATCGCTCCCTACCGGACGGGATCCGACAATAGCACTCTTAGTCAGGGTCTTCCCTCCGCTCCGCGCCGACTGGCGTATGCGTTCGCTCGCGGACCCCGACCTCGAAGCACAGCTCACAGACCGCATCCTGCCGTCGCGCGCCCGCATCCCCGAGGACCCGCCCGCCGGCGACTACGTCGTCATCGACGTGACCCACTTCTCGACGACCGTCGTCGAGTTGTTCGAGAACGGCGCCGAGTACGTCCACGTCACCGAGGAGCGCGGCGACGAGCACGCCTTCGCCGAGGAACACCCCAAGGCGAAGATCGGCGGCGGCTCCAGCGAGGAGTACACCCCCACCGAGGGGTACGACTTCTTCAATTCGCCGACGTGGGTGCAGGACGTCGACGTCACCGGTCGACCGACGGCGCTCACGTCGACCAACGGCGGCGCGGCGGTGACGGATCTCCGACTCGCCAGCGGCGACGACGTCCACGTCTACGTCGGCACCCTCGCTAACGCCCGCGCGGTCGCCGACCACCTCGACGGCGCCGAGAAACCCACGTACCTGGTCGCCGCGGGGTCGAAGGGCAAGCCCTCGCCGGAGGACACCGTCGGCGCCGTCGTCATCGGCCGCCACGTCTACGGCGACTCGCCGACCGACGAGGAGCGCGACCTCTACCGGCAGATCGCGAAGCTCGGCAAGGCGCCGAAGTACGAGCAGAAGGCCGACATCCGGCTGAACGACCTTGTCGAGTACGACCTGCGCTTCAGCGAGAGCGCGGTCGTGCCGAAGCTCGACGGCCAGAAGCTCTACGACGTGGGCAGCGAGTGATGCGCGCCGACCTGCACGCCCACACCACCTACTCCGACGGGTCGCCGCTGCCCGCGATGTGCCGGGCAGCCGAGCGAGCGGGCCTCGACGCGGTCGGCTTCACCGACCACTGCATCGCCGTCGACGACGACTTCGGCCGCCGGGAGCGCTACGACCTCGTCGAGACGTACGAGCGCCGACGCGAGGCGATCGAGCGGGTCCGCCCGCGGACCGACCTCACGGTCTGGGACGCCGCCGAGGTCAGCTACGTCGCGGGCGCCGAGGCGGAGACGGCCGACCTCCTCGCCGCGGCCGACTTCGACTACGCGATCGGAAGCGTCCACTTCGCCGGGGAGTACGACTACACTTCGAGTGCGCAGTACGCCGACGCCTCCGACGCCGAGCGCCGGGCGGTCGTCGAGCGCTACTACGACGCCGTCGTCGCGGCCGTCGAATCGGGGCTGTTCGACGTGCTCGGTCACCTCGACCTGCCCGAGCGGATGGATGCGCTCCGCGGCTACTCCCGCGAGGAAGACTACGAGCGCGTCGCCGCAGTGCTGAGCGAGTCCGCGACCGTCCCGGAGATCAACGCCGGCCGCGTCCACGACTCGCTCGGTCGCGTCCACCCGGATCCCGCGATGCTCGACTGTTTTCTGGACCGGGACGTGCGGTTCGTCCTGGGCTCCGATAGTCACTCACCAGACGAGATCGAACGCCGCGTCCCCGCGCTCCGGACGGTCGCCGACGAACAGGCGATCCCGGTGACGACGTTCGAGCCGGCAGCGGTCGTGAAATAACCGCCGGACGGCCGTCAGGTGAACGCCCAGACGGCCGCGACGAAAAACAGTGAGCCGAAGACGAACGAGACGTCCCGGGTCCGGATCATCATCCCCTCCGTCCGGAGAGCCCGACTCTTCTCGTCGCCGAGCGACCGGGAGAAGCCCTTCGTCTCCATCGCCTCGACGGTGACCCGGGCGCGCTTGGCGACGTTGAATATCAGCGGATAGAACGCCTTCACCGAGAGCTTCAGCAGGTAGTAGTAGTACCGCCACTTGAGAACGCCCGTGTTCTCGGGCACCTGGCTGCGCAGGCGGAAGGAGTTGACCAGGGCGTGGTACTCCTCGACGAGCAGCGGCATCATCCGGTAGCCGTAGGCGATGGCGAAGGTGAGCTGGCGCGGGACGCCCAGTCGGAGCATCCCCTTGGCCAGCTTCTGCGGGCTCATCGCCGAGAAAACGGCGAGGCTGATCACCGAGATGATCGTCAGCTTGAGGAAGAAGGGGACGACGGCGCCGACGGCGTCGATCCCGACCTCCTGACTGGTGAGCGCGGTGTCGACGCCGCGGGCGGTCGCCCCGGCGGCGATCGACCAGACCTCGCCGAAGACGGCGGGGTCGAGCGTCGCGAGCGCCTCGGTGACGCGGCCGGAGTTGTCCCCGAGGTAACTAAACGCCTGGATCGCCCCGCCCATCGCCGGGACCATGACGACGAAGAAGCCGATGTTCGTGACCTGGCCGAACAACAGCAGGGCGAGCAGGTACTTGCTGACCTGCGAGAGCGCCGCGAGGACGAACGCCGCCCCGAGCAAGATCGCGAGCGGGAGCGGGTCGTAGAACAGCCACGGCACGATCATGAACAGGACGCTCCACACCAGGACCACGCGGGGGTCGAACGTGTTCAACAGCGCGCGGTCGTTGTCGTAGGCCGTCCGCATCAGGTCGACCTTGATGTCCGCGATAGAGATGTCGGTGACCGCGTCGACGTACTTCATCGCCCCTCGCCTCCGCGACCCGTCCCGCCGTCTGCGCGGGCTTCGGTCGGCTCGTCCCTGGAGAGGCGCCCGACCAGTGCCTCGGCGGTCAGCGCGGGCGGGTCGACGCCCAGGCGGTCGCTCAGTTCGACGACCTGCGGGCGGCGCAGGCCGGTCCGGGCCAGCAGGTCGGGGTCGTCGAAGACGACGCCCGGCGGGGCGTCGGTGAGCACCTCGCCGTCGCCCATGACGACGACCCGGTCGGCCCAGCCGGCGACCAGTTGCAGGTCGTGCGAGGCGATGACAACTGTCTCGACGCGGCTCTCGGCCTTCCGGAGCATCCCGGTCACCTCGCGCCGGCTCTGCAGGTCGAGACTCCCGGTCGGCTCGTCCAGCAGGACCACCGTCGGGTCGGTCGCGAGGCCGATCCCCAGCGAGGCGCGCCGCTGCTGGCCGAGGCTCAGCAGGCGCCCGTCGCGGTCGGCGAACCCTTCGAGGTCGAGGTAGGAGACGATCTCGTCGACGCGCTCGTCGACGTCCGGGTCGCCGCGGTCCTTCAGGTAGTAGCCGATGTCCTTCCGGACGGTGTCCTCGACGAACATCTCCTCGGGGTTCTGGTGGATGTAGACCGTGTCGTCGGCCAGCGTCTCCGGGAGGGTCTCGCTCGTGTCCTTCCCTAGGACCGTGACCGTCCCCTCGTGGGGGGATTCGAGGCCGGTGATAAGCCGCAACAGCGTCGACTTGCCCGCGCCGTTGGCGCCGACCAGCGCCACCCGGTCGTCCGCGTAGAGTTCGAGGTCCACGCCGTCGAGGACGCGGTTGTACCCCTCGCGGAGCGTCGGGTAGCCGTGGCCGACCCCGTCGAGCGTGACCAGGGGGTCGCCGTCGCCGGCGGCCTTCTCGCGACGTTCGCGCCGCTCGCCGCCGTTGGCAGTGGCCTGCCGGTCGCCCGCGTCGGCAGCAGGGAACGCCGTCGCGGCCTCGTCGACCGTGACGGGGTATCGACCGTCACCCAGTCGGCCCGCTCCGGCCGGCAGGTCGGCGGCGACCCCCGTGACCTGCGGCGGGTGGATGTCGTGGGCCTCCAGGTCGTCGAGTCTGTTGAGGCCGACCTCGACGGACTCCTTCCAGGCGACGCCGCCGTCGGAGACCAGCACCATCTCCTCGCAGTAGTCGGCGATGAACTCCGAGTGGTGCTCGATGACGATCACCGTCTTGTCGTGGTCCTCGTGGAGTCGCCGGAGCTGGTCGTACGTCTCGCGGGCGTTCTGAGGGTCAAGTTGCGCGGCGGGTTCGTCCACGAAGACGAACTCGGGGTCCATCGCGAGCACGCCCGCGAGCGCGACGAGGTGTTGCTGCCCCCCGGACAGTTCCCAGACGAAGCGGTCCGCCAGGTGGTCGAGTCCCACCAGTTCGAGCGCGCGGGTCGCCCGCTCGGCGTAGTCCTCGAGGCCGTAGTTCAGCGGGGCGAACTCCACGTCGTCGCGCACCGTCTCCTGGACGAGCTGGTTCTCGAAGTCCTGGAAGACGTACCCGACGGTCCGCGAGAGTTCCGCCACGTCCGACTCGCGGGTGTCCGTGCCCGCGACGGACACGCGCCCGTCGAACCGACCTTCGAAGAAGTGGGGGATGAGCCCGTTGAACGTCTTGCACAGCGTGGTCTTGCCGCTGCCGTTGCCGCCGACGACGGCGGTGAACTCCCCCGGCTCGATCCGCAGGTTCGCGTCGTGCAACACCGGCTCGTCGCCCCCGGGATACTGGAACGTCAGATCCTCGACGACGATGTCTGATGAACGCATGAAAACGGAATCGCCCGTGTTACGCTCCGCCCTCGACCTTGCGCTGGCGATAGGCGACGAGGCCGAACGCGATCAGGGCCGCGGCGACGATCGGCACGAACAGGAACGTCTGGCCGTAGGTCTCGACGAACTCCGGCGTGAACGTGATGAGGCCACCGCTGGTCTCGCTGAGCGTCTCGACCGCGAACGCCACGGGCAGCAGCCCGACCCACGCGACGAGCCGCTTCAGCGACGAGCGCGTGAACATCGGTCCGTCGCGACCCTCGACGGGACTCATCCCCAGCAGCGGCTCGATCTTCCCGCGCAGGCGCGGGTAGAGGAACAGCGTCGGGACCGCGCCGAAGACGACGCCGGCGACGATGATCTGGATGAACGCCCCCATCCCCTCGGTCGCCCACACCGTCTCGGGGAGCCAGGAGATGGCCTCGAGCTCCTCGACGCCGACGTAGAACTTCCCCACGTCGATGAACCACGCGGCCGTCTCTTCCATGGCCTTCGCGAGGAAGCCGACCGCCGCGATCTGCTTCACGTCGGACGGGTCGGTGATCAGCGACATCGCGAAGAACCAGGACGTGGTGATGACGACGAGCCCCTCAACGGCGCCCAGCGCGCTGAAGTCGCCGATGAGGATCTCGCCGAAGACGATCCCGCCGACCGGGATCGCCAGGCACGCCCAGAACGACCGGAAGAGGAGGACGACCGACATCGCGACGAACCAGAACGGCCCGATCGAGACGCCGAGACCCCCCACCGAGAACTCCGGCAGGAGCTCCGTGATCATGCTCTGCAGACCGTGCAGCGACATGACGAGGATGAACACCATCATGTCCCTGTGGTCGAAGCTGAAGACGCCGCCCGATTCCGTCGATGCGGTCGTTGCCATACGGGCAGCGATCCAGCGACTCGGCCCTTAACCGCTGGTATGAGGGCTATAGCGCCGAATCACCGGATTCAAACCATACGTACCGCCGGGTACGCGACAATAGTGGTATTGAGAGTGATCCGCGATCGCGGGCGGACGGGCAGTCGGTCGTCCGGTGCGCTATAGACGCCCCATCGAGGGGATACCTACGAAGGCAGCCCGATCGTCGAATGGACGAGTGTCCACTCATGTTGCACATCACGCCCCGCTTCCCGACGACATCGGGCCATCACGTACGATTTCGTCCACCGCGCCCGGCAAGATTGGGATGCAACGTAAGCTATTTACGAAAATCCTTAAGCCGACAGCCCCGCTTGGTTCGGGTATGTTTCGGAGGGTTCTATGAGCACTTTACAGCGCGACCCGGAGGACCGGGTCCAGATCCTCGACGAGGAGGGACAGGTCCGGGACGGCGCGACCGTTCCGGACCTGCCCGACGAGACGTTCGTCGAGATGTACCGGGAGATGAAGCTGGCCCGGCACTTCGACCAGCGGGCGGTGAGCCTGCAGCGCCAGGGGCGGATGGGCACGTATCCCCCGCTGTCGGGCCAGGAGGGGGCCCAGATCGGCAGCGTCCACGCATTGGCCGACGACGACTGGCTGTTCCCGAGCTACCGTGAGCACGCGGCGATGCTCCACAAGGGGCTCTCCTTGCAGCAGACGCTGCTGTACTGGATGGGCCACGAGGAGGGCAACGTCCGGGAGGACGAGAACATCTTCTCGGTCGCCGTGCCCATCGCGACGCAGATTCCCCACGCCACCGGGGCCGCGTGGGCGTCGAAGCTCAAAGACGAGAGCAAGGCATTCCTCTGTTACTTCGGCGACGGCGCCACGTCGGAGGGCGACTTCCACGAAGGGCTGAACTTCGCGGGCGTGTTCGACGTGCCCGCGGTGTTCTTCTGCAACAACAACCAGTGGGCCATCTCGGTTCCCCGCGAGCGCCAGACCCGGAGCGCGACGCTCGCCCAGAAGGCCGACGCCTACGGCTTCGAGGGCGTGCAGGTCGACGGGATGGACCCGCTCGCAGTGTACCAGGTGACCAAAGCCGCCGTCGAGAAGGCCAAACACCCCAATCCCGACGAGCTGCGACCGACGCTGATCGAGGCGGTGCAGTACCGCTACGGCGCCCACACCACCGCCGACGACCCCTCGGTCTATCGCGACGAGGCCGAGGTGCAGGAGTGGCGCGCGAAGGACCCCATCCCGCGGATGGAGGCGTTCCTGCGCGACCGGGGCGTGCTCGACGACGAGCGCGTCGACGCCATCCAGAGCGAGGTCGAGGAGGCGGTGGCGGACGCGATCTCGGGCGCCGAGGGCGTCAAGCGGCCCGACCCGTCGGAGATGTTCGCACACGTCTACGAGGGGATGCCCAAGCGGCTGGACGAACAGATCGACTACCTGCAGCGACTGCGCGAGCGACACGGCGACGAGGCGCTCCTGGAGTAATCATGAGCCAGACCACCGACACCGAGGACGAGGCGGACGCATCGAGCGGCGAGACGGAGAGTCTGACCCTTGTACAGGCGGTCCGCGACGGCCTGCAGACTGAGATGGCACGGGACGACCGCGTCATCGTGATGGGCGAGGACGTGGGCGAGAACGGCGGCGTCTTCCGCGCCACCGAGGGACTGCTCGACGAGTTCGGCGAGGACCGCGTGGTCGACACGCCGCTCGCCGAATCTGGCATCGTCGGCACCGCCATCGGCATGGCCGCCTACGGCCTGCGCCCGGTGCCCGAGATCCAGTTCATGGGGTTCATCTACCCCGCGTTCGACCAGATCGTCTCGCACGCGGCGCGCCTGCGGACGCGCTCGCGCGGCGAGTTCACCTGCCCGCTCGTGATCCGGGCGCCCTACGGCGGGGGCATCCGCGCGCCGGAGCACCACTCCGAATCGAAGGAGGCCTTCTTCGTCCACGAACCCGGTCTCAAGGTCGTCATCCCGAGCACGCCCTACGACGCGAAGGGGCTGCTCGCCTCGGCGATCCGTGACCCCGACCCGGTGATCTTCCTCGAACCGAAACTGATCTACCGGGCGTTCCGCGAGGACGTACCGGAGGACGAGTACGCCGTCCCGCTCGGCGAAGCGGCAGTCCGCCGCGAGGGCGAGGACGTCTCCGTGTTCACCTGGGGTGCCATGACCCGGCCGACGATGGAGGCTGCCGAGAACCTCGCCGGCGAGATCGACGTCGAGGTCGTCGACCTGCGGACGCTCTCGCCGCTGGACGAGGAGGCCATCGTCGAGTCGTTCAAGAAGACCGGTCGCGCCGCGGTCGTCCACGAAGCGCCCAAGACGGGCGGGCTCGCCGGGGAGATCACGGCGACGATTCAGGAAGAGGCGCTGCTGTACCAGGAAGCGCCCATCGAACGGATCACCGGCTTCGACGTACCCTACCCGCTATACGCGCTGGAGGACTACTACCTGCCCGAACCGGAGCGCATCGAAGACGGCATCAGGGACGCCTTCGAGTTCTGACGCATGGTCCGCGAGTTCAAGCTGCCGGACGTGGGCGAGGGCGTCGCCGAGGGCGAGCTGCTGGAGTGGCACGTGGAGCCCGGTGACGCAGTCACGGAGGACCAGGTCGTCGCCGACGTGGAGACCGACAAGGCCGTCGTCGACGTCCCCTCACCCGTCAACGGCACCGTCCGCGAGTTGCTCGCCGAGCCCGGCGAGGTGGTCCCCGTCGGCACGGTGATCATCACCTTCGACGTCGAGGGGGAACCAGTAGCGGACAGCGAGCAGGACGCCACCGCCGACACGGAGACTGAGGCCGTCTCCGACGAGTCGGGCGACGAATCGGCCGGCGACGCGGCCGCGTCGTCCGTGAACGGCCAGGGCGGCCGAATCTTCGCCGCGCCGAGCGCACGGCGAGTCGCCCGCGAACTCGGCGTCGACATCGCCGCGATCGACGGCTCCGGTCCGGGAGGTCGCGTCACCGAAGCTGACGTGCGGACCGCGGCCGAGAGTGGCGATGCGAGTGCGGACGCCGAGAGTAGCGAGGGCGACGACGGAGGCAAACAGCTGAAATCCGCCGTCAGTCGGATCGGTGACGACGAGAGCGGGGGGTCCGCCGGAGACGGCCAGTCGGAGGACAGCGGCGGGCTGAAATCCGCCGTTTCGCGTATCGACGACGGCGACGCAGGCGAGTCGGCGGGCGCAGGCGCCGGCAGCGCGGGCGCCGCGGCCCGGACCATCGAGGCGGCCGGGCGCGACAGGACGCTGGCAGCGCCGGCCACACGGAGCGTTGCGGACGAACTCGGCGTCGACATCGACGACGTGCCGACCGACGAGATGCGCGACGGCGAGCCCTACGTCGACGAGGCGGCCGTCCGTGAGTACGCGGAGGGTCAGCAGCGGGCGCAGGAGGCCGACGCCGAGGCGCTCGCCGAGGCTGAGAGCGACGGCGAAGCGGGGCCACCGACGACGACGGCAGAGAGCGGCGCCGGACCCGACGCCGTCGCGGCCGCGGAGGGTGACCGCCGCGAGCCCTACCGGGGCGTCCGCAAGACCATCGGACAGGCGATGGAGCGCTCGAAATTCACCGCGCCCCACGTCACCCACCACGACAAGGTCGACGCGACGGCGCTGGTCGAGCTGCGGGAGAAGCTCAAACCGCGCGCCGAAGAGCGCGGCGTGAAGCTGACCTACATGCCGTTCGTGATGAAGGCCGTCGCCGCCGCGCTGGCCGAGCACCCGGTTCTCAACACGCAACTCGACGAGGAGAACGACGAGATCGTCTTCAAGTCCGAACACAACGTCGGCGTCGCGACCGCGACCGACGCCGGGCTGATGGTCCCGGTCGTGAAAGACGTCGACGGGAAGGGCCTGCTCCAGTTGGCCTCGGAGACGAACGAACTCGTCTCGAAGGCCCGCGAGCGGTCGATCGCCCGCGAGGAGATGCAGGGCGGCACGTTCACGATCACCAACTTCGGCGCCATCGGCGGCGAGTACGCCACGCCGATCATCAACTACCCCGAGACGGCCATTCTCGGATTAGGCGCCATCGAGGAGCGGCCGATGGCGGTCGACGGCGAAGTGGTAGCGCGGGACGTACTGACTCTCTCGCTGTCGATCGACCACCGCGTCGTCGACGGCGCCGACGCCGCTCGGTTCGTCAACACGCTGAAGGAGTACCTCGCAGACCCGACGCTGCTGTTGCTGGAGTAGGCGGCGGACGTCTCACGGGCGCGTCGCCACACCCGCCTCTTTTTACCGGGGCACTCCTCTCTCCGACAATGGTCGTCGGAGACGTCACTACTGGAACCGACGTACTGGTCATCGGCGCGGGACCGGGCGGCTACGTCGCCGCCATCCGCGCCGGGCAACTCGATCTGGACGTCACGCTCGTCGAGAAAGACGCCTACGGAGGGACCTGCCTGAACCACGGCTGTATCCCGTCGAAGGCGATGATCTCGGCGACGGACGTGGCCCACGACGCCGGCCACGCCGAGGAGATGGGTATCTACGCCGACCCCGCGGTCGACCTGCAGGGCATGGTCGAGTGGAAAGACGGCGTCGTCGACCAGCTCACCGGCGGCGTCGAGAAGCTCTGCAAGGCCAACGGCGTGAACCTCGTCGAGGGTCGCGCGGAGTTCGCCGGCGAGAACAAGGCCCGCATCGTCCACGGCGGCGAGGGCCAGGGCTCGGAGACCATCGAGTTCGAGCACGCCATCGTCTCGACCGGCTCGAAACCCATCGAGGTACCGGGTTTCGAGTTCGACGGCGAGCACGTCCTCTCCTCGCGGCAGGCGCTCGCGCTCGACGCCGTTCCCCAGAGCATGGTCGTCGTCGGCGGCGGCTACATCGGCATGGAACTCTCGACGGTCTACCAGAAGCTCGGCTGCGACGTGACCGTCGTGGAGATGCTCGACGACGTCCTCCCCGGCTACGAGGACGACGTCTCGCGCGTGGTCCGCGAGCGCGCCGAGGACCTCGGCGTCGACTTCTACTTCGGGCAGGCTGCCCAGGACTGGGAAGAGGCCGGCGACGGCATCACGGTCCGCACCGAAAACGAGGACGGCGATATCGAGGAGTTCGGCGCCGAGACGTGCCTCGTCGCCGTCGGTCGCCGACCCGTCACGGACACCCTCGAACTCGACGCCGTCGGGCTGGAACCGAACGAGGACGGCTTCCTGGAAACCGACCACGAGGCCCGCACGGACGTCGAGCACGTCTTCGCCGTGGGCGACGTGGCCGGCGAGCCGATGCTCGCGCACAAGGCCAGCGCCGAGGGCGAGGTCGCCGCCGAAGTCATCGCCGGCGAACCGTCCGCGCTCGACCATCAGGCCATCCCCGCCGCGGTGTTCACCGACCCCGAGATCGGCACCGTCGGGATGACCGAGAGCGAGGCCGAGGAGGCCGGCTTCGACCCGCTCGTCGGCGAGTTCCCGCTGCGGGCGAACGGCCGCGCGCTCACCCACGGCGAGGACGAGGGATTCGTCCGCGTCGTCGCCGACGTCGACAGCGAGTTCGTCCTCGGCGCGCAGGTCGTCGCGCCCGAGGCCTCGGAACTCGTCGCCGAACTCGCCCTCGCCGTCGAGATGGGGGCGCAACTCGAAGACGTGGCCGCGACGGTCCACACCCACCCCACCCTCTCCGAGGCCGTCCGCGAGGCCTGCGCCAACGCGCTCGGCGAAGCCATCCACACGCTGAATCGGTGACCTGCGGATCCCGCTGACCGCTGTTTCTGCCGCGATCTGTCGGTCAGGGCGCGCTGTCGTCACATTCCGAAATTCCGTCCGTCGCTGCGCGCCACGCCGTGACACCCCTGAACAATCCTTATGTGCGCGTCGAGCGACCGCTCAGGATGTATGGACGGGTTCGGCGACGCCGTCGACGGGTACTTCGACGTCGAGGACCAGCTGTCGCGCTATCTCCTCCGACGGGCGGAAGCGCGACTCGGGAGCAGCGGCGGGACCGGGACCCTGGACGACGTCGAGTCGCGGGCCGACGCCGAGACCCACCGAGAGCGGGTCCGCTCGTTCCTGACGGCGAGTATCGGCGGCCTCCCCGACCGGCCTGCCGACCTGGGCGTCGAGACCACCGACCGCCGCGAGCGCGAGGGGTACGGCGTCGAGTGCGTGACGTTCGAGAGTCGCCCGGACTACCACGTGACTGCGAACTGCTACGTGCCCGACGGCGACGGGCCGCACCCGGGGATCCTCTTCCTCTGCGGACACGCCGGACCGGCCAGAGAAGACGAGTGGAACCAGCGAGCGTGCATCGACCTCGCGGAAAACGGGTTCGTCGTGCTCGTCGTCGACCCGCTCGGACAGGGGGAACGCCGGCAGTACGAGGACCTGGACCACGACGACGCGAAAGTCAGCGGTGGCGGTGGGGTCTTCCCGCACAGCTACGCCGGCCAGAAGTGCTTCTACGCCGGAACGAATCTCGCTCGGTACGTGATCCACGACGACCGGTGCGCTCTCGATTACCTCTGCGGGCGCCCCGACGTCGACGAGGAAAGGATCGGCGTCACCGGGACCTCTGGCGGTGGCCTGCAGACGATCTATCTCTCTCTGCTCGACGACCGGGTCGACGCCGCCGCGCCCTGCTGTTCGGTC
The DNA here is from genome assembly GCF_047715405.1 of Halosimplex rarum. Taxonomy (NCBI): domain Archaea; kingdom Methanobacteriati; phylum Methanobacteriota; class Halobacteria; order Halobacteriales; family Haloarculaceae; genus Halosimplex; species Halosimplex rarum. The sequence goes on along the minus strand of NZ_CP180412.1, from coordinate 3,678,517 downwards.
TCGGAACGGTACGAGCAACTGAAAACCGGGAACCGGACGCACGCCGAGCAGGCGCTCGTCGGCAGCGTCGACCGCGGAATCGATTACGATGACCTCCTCGCCGCCCTGGCGCCGCTCCCACTCCGCGTCGGCGCGGCGGCCCATGACCGATACTTCCCCATCGAAGGCGTCCACGACGCGTTCGACCGCGTCCGTGACGTCTACGCCTGCTACGACGCCGAAGACGAGGTCGACCTGACCGTCGCCGACGCGCCGCACTGCGCCGTGTGGGAGTTTCGCGACGACGTGTTCGAGTGGCTGTGCGACCGCCTCGACGCCGGCGAGTACCGCCCCGTCCGCGACCTGGCACCGCTCGACGAGTCCGCGGTGCGCTGCACCGAATCGGGGAACGTCCTCGACGAATACGCCGACGAACGGACGATTGACGAGGTGATAGCGGCCCACGTCACGGCGAGGTATCCCGACGGGGGGGCGAGCCCGCGGGTCGACGACGGCGGTGATTACGGCGAGCAACTGCGAGCGACCGTCACCGAGCGCTTCGACCTCGACAGAGAGGCCTGTGACCTGCATCCGCGGGTCGTCCACCGAACGACGGAGGACGGCGTGGCCGTCGAGCGCGTCTGGTTCAGGACCGAGCGAGACCCGGACGCCGTCGTCGCTGGCGTTCTGGCATCGGATCCCGAGACCGACCCGGAGTCGCCAGCGGTCGTCCTGTTCGACCGCGGGACCGCGGAACTCCCGGAGCGGAGCGAGGCGGTCGCCTCGCTCGCGGAGGCGTACGGAGCGGTGCTGGTGTTCGACCCGCGCGGCGTCGGCGCCGTGCGCAACCGGACCATCCCGGTTCCGTCCTGGGCGGACGACTACTACGGGACGTTCGGCACCGAGTTCAAGTTCGCCAACGACGCGTTGCTGCTGGACACGTCGCTCCTGGCGATGCGCGTCTTCGACGTGCTCCGGGCCGCTGACGTTCTCCGCTCGGAGACCGGCGCCGCGCAGGTCTCGTTCGTCGGCGAGGGGGTCGGGAGCTACCACGCCCTGTACGCGGCGGCCGTCGCGGAGAACGTCGCCCGCGTCGAACTCTCGGACCTCGGACCGAGTTTCTACGAGATGGCGACGCGCCGGGCGGTCCCGTTCGACTCACGGCTCACCGTCGCCGACGTGATCGGTGACTGTGACCTGCCTCACCTCCTGGCGGCGCTCGAACAGCGTGGCATCCCCGTCGACCGGGGAGCCAGCGAGCGGTAGCCACGCCGACCTGGTTTTCCCGCCATCGCGAACCCGAAATCGGCCGCGAAACGAACCACCAAGTCCCACCGCGCCGACTGGGAGATATGCCACTCGAGTACTCCCACACGCCGGTCACGGTCGAGGGGAAGACCGCGGTCCTGATCGGTGCGACGAGCGGGATCGGTCGGGCCATCGCTCTGGGCTTCGCCGAGGAGGGCGCGGACGTCGTCGCCACCTCTCGCGACGAAGACCGCGTCGCCCGAACCGCCGACGAACTCCGCGAGCGCGGCGCCGAGACGCTCGAAGTGACCTGCGACGCTACCGAGCGCGCGGACATCACTGCGCTCCGCGACGCGGTCGAAGCCGAGTTCGGGTCCGTCGACGTCCTCGTCTACGCGCCGAGCTACATCGCCCGCAAGCCCATCGACGAGGTCACCGACGACCAGTGGGACGACGTCTTCGACGTGCAACTGAAGGGTGCCTACCGGGCGACGCAGATCTTCGCCGAGGCGATGGACGAAGGGTCGATCCTCCACGTCGCGTCGGCGTCGGCCGAGAGCGCGATCCCGAATCTCGCGGCCTATTCGGTGGCGAAGGGCGGGCTCGACACGCTCGTCCGCGTCGCCGCGGAGGAGCTCGGCCCGGCGATCCGGGTCAACGCCGTGCGGCCGGGCTTTATCGTCAGCGAGCAGACGCAGGGGACCTACACCGAGGGCGAGCCGCGCTTCGAGACCATCACAGACCGGACGACCCAGGAGCGGCTGGGTCGGCCCGAGGAGATCGCGGGCGCGGCGATCTACCTGGCGAGCGACGCCGCCAGCTACACGACCGGCGAGATCGTCACCGTCGACGACGGATTTCTCTCGGCGACGTTCGAAGAATAGGGAGACGCGACCGAAGGGAGCGTCTCCGAAATCCGAACGGGGAGCGAAGCGACCCGTGAGGAGTAGCGTGGTTCGACCGCAGGGAGAACCACGTTATGGCGAACGGGGTCCTGTCGAACGAAGTGAGACAGGGCTCGGGAGACGAGCGGAGCGAGTCTCCCGGTGACCGCAGGGAGCCGTGAGTAGCGTGGTCCAAAGGCAGTGAGGACCACGGATACCGAGCGGGGTCCTGTCGAACGAAGTGAGACAGGGCTCGGGAGACGAGCGGAGCGAGTCTCCCGGTGACCGCAGGGAACCGCGAGGAGTAGCGTCGTTCGACGCCCTCCTCAAGAGGCCGCGAACTCCACCGCGCCCGCGGCGTCCGGCGACCGCATCGTATCGAGCAGTTCGCCCACGTCCGAGCCGGTCAGCAGGACCCCCACGAGGCCGACGAACAGCGCGAGCGGGTTGCCGGTCGCCAGCGCCCACGCGGCGGGGACGAATCCCAGCAGGACGCCGGGCGCCGCGATGCCGGCGAGATACGCCGAGCGGCGGATCGGCCCGTCCGGGCGGACAGAGACCCGCACGGGGTCGATACCACCGGGGAACAGCGACATCTCGGCCGTCACGTCGCGCCACGACCCCTCGCCGAGCAGCGCGTAGGCGGCGGCGTGGACGGCGCCGTGGAGACCGACGACGCCGGCCATCACGGCGAACTGGAGCCACTCGCCGCGGGGACCGAGCATCGCCGCGTAGTCGAGGTAGCGGTCGAGTCCGTAGACGGCCAGGTAGGCGCCGGCGAACGCGGCGGCGACGGCGACGGGTACCGCCACCGCCCGGACCGTCCCCCACTCCGTGTCGTCGCACTCGGGGTCGGGGTCGGCGTACATGGTCACCCACACATTCCGGCGTAGCCGCGGCGGCGCAGCAACGCCAGGAGCGCCAGTTGCCCGTACAGCAGCGCGAGCGCGATCGGGAGGAGCGCCAGCGCCGTGAGGGTGTCCGACAGCGGGAGGAGTTCGGCGATCTCGAGGCCGACGACGACCGTGATCGCACCGATGTACAGTAGCGGCGACGCCGTCATCGACTTCGCTTCGGCGATCAGGCTCGGCTCACCTGAGTCGGGACTGTTCACGGACATACGAGGATCTACGACCGGCGCTCACTTCAGCGCTCGGCGAACGAGATTTCTATTCGCGATCTGTCACTCGTCGCCGCGGCTCGACTCGTCGGCGGACGCGTGGTCGGACTCGTCTACGGACACGCGGCCGGCCTCGTCGACGGAGACGGTGAGCGTCTCGGCGTCGAGGGTGACCGAGATCTCGACGCGGAGCGGGTCGGTCGCCGCGACGGAGACGGTCGAGTCGTCGGCGACGAACGCGGGTTCCCAGACGTACAGGTCGTCGAGCGGCCGATCGTGACGGCGGTAGAAGGACTCGACCGCGGGATCGACGAGCAGGCAGAAGCCGACCGGGCCCGCCATGGTGGCGCCGCAGGTGTCACAGCGGGTGCGAAGGCGAGGCGTGGGGGCGGTCTCGTCTTCGACGACGGCGGGGTCGACGGGCGCGGAGCACTTCGGGCAGATGCCCGCCAACGTGCGCTCGATGGCCTGCCGGGCGAACAGTTCGGCGTGGGAGACGATTTCGGGGAGCGACGCGTCGGTGGCCGCGGCGGGTGGGACGCTCCAGGCGAACAGGGTGTGGTCGTTCTCGCAGGAGACGGCACAGTAGCCGTCCTCGTAGACCGCGACCGCCCGGGCGTCACAGTGCGAGCAGTCGCTGTCGAGCGGTTCCGGACCGATCGACCCGCGGTCGGTGTAGGTCCCGGCGAGGATGGCGGCGACGATTTTGATACCAGCGTGGGTGAGCCGGTAGCCGCCGCCGTCCTTGCGGACGAAGTGGTCGCGGAGCTCGTTCAGGTGATAGCGAAAGCGCCCGGAGTCGCGCACGTCGACGCGCTTGCGCAGTTCGGCGAAGCCGACCGACTCGGCCGCCGACTCGCGGTGGAAGGCGGCCAGCGCGCGGAGGATGTCCACCCGGAGCGGGTCCGACAGCGCCGCGAACGCCTCCGACGGGTCGACGTGCGAGTCGTCGGACGCGCCTGACTCTGCGGAGTCGTCGCCGCGCCCCGAGGACTCCTCTCCCGACGGGCTCACGGCCGCGACACACGGGAGGGTTCCCGTCGCATGCCTCGACGGTTCGCGGCCGACGCTCACAAGTCCATCGCCGAGTCGCTGGGACCAGACGAGCGAACGGCTGCCCTACAGTCCGGCCACCCAGTCGGCGAGATCCGTCACGAGAGTCTCCTCCACGTTGTCGGGGAAGACGTACTCGGTCGTCAGCGAGGGTTCCGTTCCGGACTGGAACAGGTGCGAAAGGGGGGAATAGCGCTCGAATCGGTGGGCGTCGGGGTCGTCCAGCCCCTCGCGCCAGCCCGACAGCGCCGGATCGATAGGGATCTGGAAGTCCCGCCCGCCGTGGGCGACGAACAGGGGCGCGTCGACGCGGTTGGCGGTCGCCACCTGGTCGTACTCGTACAGCGTCTTCCACCAGATCCCGGGCAGCGGACCGATCTCTCGGTCGTCGGCCACGGAGCCGTCCTCGACGGCGGACATGAGCTGTTTCACTGTCGAGAGCTGGCGCTCCTCCCGCGCGGAGAGCCCGCCCTGGACCTCGAAGATGTGTTTCACCTGTTCGGGGTAGACCTCGGTGAACGGGCGGGCGTTGCCGGCGAGGATCGCGCCGCCCGCCACCGAGCCGTCGCGCTCGGCGATCCGGGGGACGCACGTCGCGCCGACGCTGTGGCCCGCCACGACGGCCCGCTCTGGGTCCACCTCGTCCTGTTCCCGGAGGACGCCAAGCGCGTGGACGGCGTCGTCGACGATGATGTCGTCGATGGCCCACTCCGAGCGGGGGAGGTCACAGGCGTACGTTCGCTTCTCGTAGCGCAGGACTGCGACGCCGCGGCTGGCGAGGCCCTGCGCGATGTCTCGGAAGGGCTTGTTCGAGTAGATGGTCTCGTCGCGGTCGTGGGCACCGCTCCCGTGGACGAGAACGACGCCGGGGACGCCGTCTGCGGTATCGGCGCCCGCCGTGTCAGTGGCCGACCCGTCAGCGGTCGTGGTGCTGGCGGTCGTCGCCGCAGCCGTCGCCGTCGCGGTCGTCGTCCCCCCGTCGTCGCTCGCGGGCACCGAGAGCGTCGCGGGGAGCGAGCAGCCCTCGGGTTCGAGCGTCAGCGTCCGCTCGGCGAACGCCGACTCGTCGACGTAGTCGGGGGACGAGTACTCCGACGGGAACCACAGCCCCGAGATGCGTCCCTCGCCGTCGACGACGAGTTCGATCGGCTGGTCCCCTTCGGCGCAGTCGACGGGGACGACGAGCGTCTCCGCGCCGTCTCGGGTGTCCGCTTCGACGCTTCCGACCGACTCGACCGCACCGTGCTGGCCGGTGAGACCGAGCCAGTAGCGTTCGAGCGTCGACCGGGGCATCTGCGACGCGAGAGTGTCGGTGAACAGCGAGTGCGCGACGTCGAACTCGTCGGCGCGGAGGTGCGCGACGAACTTGCGAGCAGTCTCCCGCCCCGCCGGCGTCGGAGATCCCGTCGCGGTCGCCGTGGGCGTGAGCGTTGACGTGTCAGTGGACGTCGGAGAAGGCGTCTGCGTCTCCATCGGCGGCGCAGTCACCGTCGGCGTGGGCATCGCGGTAGATCCCGGCGTCGCGGTCCCGGTTCGCCTAGCCACAGGCGAGTCGGTGGAGGCGCCGGAGGTGTCGTTACAGCCCGCGAGCCCGCCGGCCAGGGCGAGGCCGGCGAGCGTCCGGAGGACGGTTCTGCGCGAGCGAGCGTCGGTCGTGGAGGGTGGTTCGGGGTCGAACGCCGTCATCAGATCGACCGAGGCCCGGCGGGGACTTCAGCGTGTGGCGAACGCGATTTCTATTGGGCGTCCGATAGCTATCGCGCGGCGTCGACGACGCAGCGGAAGCCGACGTTGCCGGTCGAGCTCTCGGGGTCGTTGCTCGACCGGGCGGCCAGCCGGTACCGGTTGCACCACGACTCGTGACAGAGGTGCGACCCGCCGCGCATCACCCGCTCGTCGCCCGACTCCGGCCCGGTGGGGTTCTCGGGGTCGTAGGCGTCGGTGGTGTGGTGATCTGGGCTGAACCAGTCGCGACACCACTCCCAGACGTTGCCGCAGACGTCGTACAGCCCGAATCCGTTGGGCTCGTAGGCGTCGACCGGCGCGGTGGCGAGGTAGCCGTCGGCGCCGGTGTTGCGCTCGGGAAAGTCGCCCTGCCAGACGTTGCAGCGGTGTTCACCGCCCGGTTCGAGTTCGTCGCCCCACGGGAACCGAGTGCCCTCGCGGCCGCCGCGGGCCGCTCGCTCCCACTCGGCTTCGGTGGGGAGGCGCTTGCCCGCCCACTCGGCGTAGGCCGCCGCGTCGGCCCAGGAGACGTGCGTGACCGGGTGTTTGAGGAGGTCGTCGTCGACGACGCTCGAACTCGGGCCGCGAGGGTGGAACCAGTCGGCGCCCGCCACCGCCAGCCACCAGTCCGCGCCGGGGACGCGATCCTGTGCGTGCTCGCGGTCGCCCTCGGCCACGAAGTCCTCGAAGACGAACGACCAGCCGAAGCGCTCGGCGTCAGTGGTGTAGCCGGTCTCGCGGACGAACGCCAGGAACTCGGCGTTCGTGACGGCGTATCTGTCGACGTAGTAGGGCTCGGTCGTGACCTCGCGGACCGGCCCCTCGCCGTCCTCGGGGAAGCCCACGGCCTCGTCGGTGCCCATCCGGAAGGTTCCGCCGTCGATTCGGACCATCCGGGCCGTGCGCTCGTCGTCCTCCGTGGCGGGTTCGGTCCGCCAGTCCGGGTCCGCAGTGGAAGCGTCGCCGTGGCCGGTGTGGTCCGTCTCGCGTGCGGGGCTACAGCAGGCGCGGTCCTCGTCGCTCACGCCCGCGCTTCGGCCGGTGCGGAGTAAACGGTTTGGGTACGAGGGATTCGCGTCGGTGTGTTTGCGACTACGACCGGAAACAGCAACGAGGACAGCGTGAAAGCCCCGACCGGTTCGACTCGCGCGGGTCGCTGCGCTCCTCGGGCTTCGCCCTGCGGTGCTTGCTTCCCCGGGCTTCGCCGAACCGGTCGCCCCTTTTATTCCCACCCGTCCCGGCTGGTCGGCCTGTCTGTGCGGGTGGGAATGAAAGGGGCCGGACGCTCCGGGAACCCGGGCGAAGTAAGCACGCGACCGCAGGGAGCGCGCGCAGCGAGCCCCGGGACCGGAGCGTCCGGGGGCTTTCACGCTGTTTGCAGTGCCGGTACTGCTGCTGTCTGCGGTCGAGGTCGTCACGTCCTCCGCGGTCGCTCGTGAGCAGGCGAACCAGCAGACGCGAACAGCCGCTCCTAGGCGGGGATTTAATGGCGCAGAGAGCCTGGTGGCGGTATGGACATCCGGGACGCAGTCGAAGCGGACGCGGAGCGGCTGGCGGAACTCACGGACTCTCCCAGGGACGTGATGCGGAACCTGGTCCACGACCGGACCGTCCGCGTCGCGACCGACGACGAGGAGATACAGGGGTTCGTGAGCTACGACGCGCGCGAAGACACGGTCCACGTCACGCAGCTCGAAGGGACGGCGGCCGTCCGGGACAGCCTGCTCGAAGAGCCTATCCGCTTCGCGACGGCGGAGAGCATGACCGTCGAACTCCTCGTCCCCGAAGCCGAGAGCGAGACGCGCGAGTCGGCGGAAGACGCGGGGTTCGAACGCGCCGGCGGCGGTCCCACGTTCGAGGGCCAGCCCACGGTCCGCTACCGGCTCGATCCCGGATCGGAATAATCCAGCGTTACGGCGTGGTATGGCCGCGCTACGTGCCGACTACCCGACGCATACTTTTCTCGCGTTCGTGCGGACGGTGAGACATGTCACTGTCCGCGCTCGACGCGATCGACGACGCCTATCGGGCGACCAGCGGGTTCCTCCGACCCGTCGACCGGACCCGGTGGGCGAAGCTCGCGCTGATCGGCCTGTTCGTCGGCCTCCCGACGGCGAACGCGGGCGGTGCCCAGTTCGGCGGGACCGGACCCACCGACGAGACGCCGATGCCCGGCGGCCCGGTCGACGCGCCCGTCGACGTCCCGGTCGAGGCCTGGATCGCGGTCGCCGTCGCGGTCGTGGTGGCGATCGCCGTCGCGCTGGTCCTCCTGCTCGTCAGTTCGGTGATGGAGTTCGTGCTGGTCGAGTCGCTCCGGGAGGAGCACGTCGAGATCCGCGCCTACTGGCGGCGGTACTTCCGGCGCGGGCTTCGGCTGTTCGGCTTCCGACTGATCGTCGGGCTGGCGGTCCTGGCGGCCGTAGCACTGCTCGCGGCGCTGGTCTTCGTGCCGCTGGCGCTCGGCGACATGGTGGCATCGACGCTCATTCTCGCGGTGTTGCTGGTACCGGCGTTCGTCGCGCTCGCGCTCGTCGCCGCGGTGGTCGGCGGGTTCACGACGGCGTTCGTCGTCCCGGTGATGATGGTCGAGGACTGCGGCGTGCTCGCGGGCTGGCGGCGCTTCTGGTCCACCCTCACCGGGCAGTGGACGGAATACCTCGCGTACGCCGTCCTCGCGTTCGTCCTCGGAATCGTCGGCAGCGCGCTGGTCGGCATCGTCACCGCGATCCTCGCCGTCCTGCTGTTGATCCCCTTCGGCGTCCTGGCGGCGCTGGCGTTCGGCCTGTTCGTCCTCGCCGAGCCCGTGGGGATCGCCGCGTTCGTCGTCGTCGGCATTCTGTTCGCCCTCGCGGTGATCGCCGTCGCCGCGTTCGTGCAGGTGCCGGTGATCACGTACCTGCGGTACTACGCACTGTTGGTGCTCGGCGACACGAACGAGCGGTTCGACCTGATCCCCGAGCAGCGGGCGGCGGTCCGCGACTGAACGGCGTCGCCGTCCGTGAAGTCCGACCGGTCGACGCCGCCCGCCGGTCAGTCGCCCCCGCGGGCCTCTTTCGTCCAGCGCTTCTCGACCTCGTTGTTCGCGAGCACGACGGTGTCCCCGTCGTCGAGTTCGAACCGGGTCTTTCGGAGTTCGATGGTCCGGACAGTCCCGGTGATCGACTGCGTCGTGACGCGATCCCCCGGGTTGAAGTCCGGATCGCGGAGGAGGTAGACGCCGGAGACCGCGTCTTCGATCATATCCGAGAGGGCGTAGGAGACGCCGAGCGCGAGGAAGCCGGTGGCGGTGCCGAGGCTCGCGGCCACCGCGCCCATCCCGAGGATGTTCAAGAGCACGAGCGCGGCGCCGAACCAGAGGAAGACGCCGGCGACGGTGACCCACAGTTGCGCGATGAGGTCCTGGTCGTCGGGGTAGACGCCGCGGAGGAACCGGCGGAGGACGGTGAGGACGACCTTGATCGCGACGTAGGCGAGCGAGACGAAGATGACGGCCATCACGAGCCGGGGGATAGCGGCCATGAGCGCCGCCGCCAACTCGTTTACCGTCTCGGCCACGAGATCGACCAGGAACCCGACCGGCGTTTGCATAGCGACCCCAATGGACCGACGGTCCAAGAGTTTCGGGGGCGGTGCCGTGGCTGTGATTCGAGTTGCGGTGTGCAGGTAGGAACGACCCCGAGCGAAGTGGGTTGTGGCAAGCATCCGCGCGAGCGGAGCGAGCGCGGTTCACGCGGACGAGGCGAAGCCGAGTCCGCGCTTTTTCACCCATGTTTTTGCTGGCCGGGTTCCCGCAGCGCGCCTACGGCGCGCGAGGAAACCCGGCCGGGAAAAAGATGGTCACAGGAACTCCCGGACTTCGGAGTACCACATGTCGTGGTGGTCGAGGGCGTCGATGGCGCGGGCGACGCGGACGGCGATGGCGTGCCAGCACAGCTCCTCGGGGTCCTCGTCGTCGAGGTTGTAGGTGGCGTCCTTGCAGTCACAGGAGTCGTCTTCGACGACGTACTCGTCGTCGTGGCCGACGACGACGGTGAAGTCGCGGTACTCCTTGACGCGCCGCTCGGAGACGGCTTCGATCGCGCGGGCGCCGCGCTCGCCGTGGGCGTCGAGGATCAGGTCGACGGCGTCGGGGGTGAGCTCCCCCGACTCGGCCAGCGCGGTCTCCCAGCGGTCGACCGCGTTCACGATATCGCCTCTTTGGGACACCCGGACTAAACAGGTTCGGTGCGCGCGACGGAAATTCGGGCGTACCGCCGAGCGGGAGCGAGTAAGACGGCGTGAACGGTCCGGAGTCGCGAGGGGGGTGGCGAGTGGGAGGTCGTCGGGGGTGTCGGAGAACCGGGCGCCGCGCCGGTGGCGGTCCGAGAACGCATCCCTTTTCGCGGTCGCCGGCCAGGACCGACGTATGCGCGTCACCGAGGGGACGGTCGCTGTCGAGGTGCCCGAGCAGGCCGACGCCGGCGTCGGCGAGGACGTCTTTTTCAACCCCGTCCAGGAGCTGAACCGCGACCTGACAGTCGCCGTCCTGCGTGCGCTGGAAGACGAGCGCGACGGTGACGGCGAGCGAACCCCCAGTTACCTCGACGCCAACGCCGCCTCGGGGATCCGGGGCGTCCGCGCCGCCGCCGAGGGCTACGACGCGACGCTGTGTGACGTCGACCCCGACGCGGTCGAGTTGTGCCGCGAGAACCTGGCTCGCAACGATCTCGACGGGCGGGTCGCCCACCGCGACGCCAACGCGCTCATGCACGAGGAGACGTTCGACGTGGTCGACGTCGACCCGTTCGGCACGCCGATCCCCTTCGCCGACGCGGCGTTCCGCGGCGCGAGCCGGCTGGTCTGCATCACCGCGACCGACACCGCGCCCCTCTGTGGCGCCCACTTCGAGAGCGGCGTCCGCCACTACTCGGCGGTCCCGCGCAACACCGAATACCACGCCGAGATGGGCCTCCGAGTCCTCATCTCGGCGCTCGTCCGCACCGCGGCGCGCTACGACCTGGCCGCCGAACCGGTGTTCAGCCACGCCACCAAGCACTACGCGCGGACGTACCTCCGCCTCGACTCGGGCGCGCAGGCCGCCGACGCGCTCATCGACGAACTGGGGTACGTCGACCACTGCGAGCACTGCCTCTTCCGCGAGGCGACGCCGGGCCTGATCGCCGACCCCGTCGACTGGTGTCCCGAGTGCGACGAAGCCATCCAGACGGCCGGGCCGATCTGGCTCGGGCGGACCTGCGACCCGGCGTTCGCCGAGACGGTCCGCGACGCCGTCGACGACGGGATGGGGACCGCCGAGGAAGCGCGGGAGCTCTGCGAGACGGTCGCGGCGGAGATCGACGAGCCGACCCACTACGACCAGCACCGGTTGTGCAAGCGCTGGGGCGTCGGCGCCGTGGCGATGGACGAGTTCCTCGAGCAGTTGCGCGGCGCGGGCCACGCGGCGTCGCGGACCCACTACGGCGGGACGACGTTCAAGACCGACGCCGACGTGACCGAGATCCGCGCGGCGGCGCTGGACGAGGAGTGAACGGGCGCGCGGTCCGGTGTGAACGGGCGCGCGGCACGGATCAGACGCCCGCGACGCGACCGGCGATACCGTAGAGGAGGTGGTAGAAGGGGCGCAGGAAGTAGTTCAGCATGCCGAGGAGGCCGACGACTCCGCCCAGCGCCTGCACTTCGCCGGGCGAGGCGTCGAGCCAGGCGACGAGGACGACGGCGGCGAGCACCGGGCCGATCCAGAGGTCGGTCGCGACTTCCCGAACGCCGATGCCGCCGCCGTCGGGCGCGTCGACGGTCGTCGCGACGAGGCGCAGTCCGGCGCCGAGAACGGCGACGGCGAACGCGAGCGGGAGCGAGCTCTCGATCCCCGCCGTTCCGGCGGTGACGAGACAGAGGCCGGCGACGAGCAGGACGACGGTCGCGCGCATCACGACCCCGTCCAGCGTGCGGTCCATACCCATCGTCGCGGCGGCCGCGTCTTGGTCCTTTCGTCACTGCGCCGGTCCCGATCTCTCGGACGCCGATCCCGATCTGTCGACCGCCGGTATCGATCTCTCGGACGCCGGCCTGAGACCGGCGGTTCGGTGCCCGGGCTATTTGTGGGACAGGGCCGCAGTCGGAAGCGTGCAGCGCGATTCAGTCGGTGACCGCGCGGTCGCGAGCGGGCGCGACGCCGTCGCCGTGGTGAAAGGTGTCGTCGCGCTCGTCCAGGAGCGAGAGGTAACGTTCCTGGCGGCCGGCATCGCCTACTACGCCTTCGTCTCCCTGATCCCGTCGCTCATGCTACTGCTGGTCGTCGCGTCGGCGATCGGCGGGGAGGACCTGGCCGCACAGGTCGTCGCGGCCACCGGCGACGCGCTCTCGCCGGTCGGGCGGGACCTCGTCCGGACGACGCTGGTCGACGCCTCCGGGCGGGCGCCGGCGACGGTCGTCAGCCTCCCGCTGCTCGCCTGGAGCACGCTCAAGGTGTTCCGCGGGCTGGATGTCGCGTTCTCGCGGATCTACGGCACGGAGGCGGCCGCGTCGCTGGTCGGCCGGGTCCGCGACGCCGTCGTCGCGCTCGGCGCGGTCGGTATCGGACTGGCGGCGCTCGTCGTGGTCGGCACGCTCGTCAGCTACTCCGGCGTCGCCTTCGTCGGCCTCCTCGGGACCGTCGCGCTCGTCGTCGTCCTCACCGTCGTCTTCTACCCCCTGTTCTACGTCTTCCCCGACACCGACGGGACCGCCCGCGAGGCGGCGCCGGGGACGGTGTTCGCGGCGGTCGGGTGGACGCTCCTCGGGACGGCGTTCCGCGTCTACGCGGGTATGGCCGGGCAGTTCGACGTCTACGGCGTGTTCGGGGTCGTGCTGTTGCTGGTGACGTGGTACTACGCGGGGAGCATCGTCGTTCTGGTCGGCGCGGCGCTCAACGCGGTACTGGCCGAGCAAGCGCGTGCGACCACCAACACCAAGGGGGAGCCAGGCGAGAGACGAAACACGCGCATATGACCGCCGATACTGGTGCAGACGACGACGCGTCCACCGGGGAGGACGAACCGACCGCGTCCCCGGACCCCGACCCGGCCGCCGATCGCGCGGCCGGGACCGACGGGGGAAGCGCGGGTGAGCGCGGAGGCCCAGACGCGCGCGACACCGCTGACCGCGGAGCGCCCGACGAGGTCGCAGAGTTGCGCGACGAACTGGAGGCGTTGCGAACGCGAATCGACGAGAAGACGGTCCACCGCGACGACATCCGGTCGGAGCTGCGCCGCTACGTCCGCAAGCGCCAGCGCCGCGGCCACGCCACCGGCTGGGGCCCGTACCTCGTCCTCCTCTACGGGACCGCGATGACCGTCGCCGCTTTCTACTACCTCGGCAACTGGGTCGCCGTCGCCGCCATGCTCGTCGTCTGGCTCTCCACGCTCGGCCTCTACGTCTTCATGGTCGTCGTGAGTTCGTTCCTCGCCGCGGGCCGCAAGGCCGCCGGCCTGCGCGACCTCGTCGGCAAGTTCCGGTGACACCGCCGGTCCGCGACGACGCGAACCCGCGCACCGCTCCTCGGCTGGACCACTCACCGACCGCTCCCCGGCCCCGCCGTCCGCCGGCGGTCTCGGCCCCTTCGTAACACCTAAAGTCCGCCTTGCGTACTCAAATGCATGGCTACGGGTGGCGTATCGACGGACGGCGAGTCCCGCGTCGACCTCCACGTCAAGATCCTCGACGAAGGGGTCGTCCGCCGGGCCAAGGCCGTCGGTCTCGACGCCCTCGTCTACGCCCCCCACTTCGAGCACCTCTCGACCATCCGCGAGCGCGCCGCCCGCTTCTCCGACGACGAACTCCTCGTCGTCCCCGGACGGGAGTTCTTCACCGACACGTGGACCAATCGCAAGCACGTCCTCGCGGTCGACCCCGACGAACCCGTCCCCGACTTCCTCACCCTGGAGGACACGATGGCCGAGATCGCCGGCCAGGACACCGGTATCCTCGTCCCCCATCCCGAGTTCCTCACCCTCAGCATGACCGAGTCGGACATCGCCGCCTACGCCGACCGCGTCGACGCTATCGAGGTGTACAACCCGAAACACTGGCCCTGGGACGACCGCCGCGCCCGCGAGATCGCCCGCGACTCCGGCCTCCAGACGTTCATCTCATCGTACGCCCACCTCACGACCACCATCGGCGAGGCCTGGGTCGAGTTCGACCGCGCCATCGACTCCGCCGCAGACCTCGTCGACGCGCTGCGCTCAAACGCGCCGCGACGGATGTACCACCGCGACGGCCTGAGCCACCTCCTCAAGCGCCGCGTCGAGTTCGCCCACCTCGGCTGGGAGAACACCTACGACAAGTTCAAACGCGTCGTCCTGGAAGGCAACGAGCCCACCCACCCCGCCGGCGACTACCCCGACCGCTTCGCCGAGATGAACGCCTATCGGTGAGCGACGGGCGGACCCGCGGACGCCGACGACGCTCTATCCCAGCGCCGCCAGCCAGTCCGCGAGTTCACCGTAGAGCAGGAGCCCAACGACGAGCGCGAACGCCGCGGCGACGGCGACTGCGGCGGCGACGAGCCCTCGCCGGTCGTGGACCCACGGCCGGCCAGAGAGTTCGCGCGCCACGAACACGACGTAGTCGGTGATCGCCGCCGCCGACGCGAGCGCGAGCGCCCACAGCAGCGTTTCCGTGGCGGCGACCGCCGGGACCAGCATCGCCACCATCGCCAGGAACTGCAAGTTGGTGACGACCTTCCCGGGAAGTCTGGCCTGCACCTTGCTCGTGTCGAAGCCGTACAGCGGCACCAGCGGCGCCAGCGAGACGACGAAGGCGTCGCGGGCGAAAAAGAGGACGAGATACGCGAGCGGGAGGTCCAGCCGCGGGAACAAAATCGCGACGACGATCAGCGCCGTCAGCTTGTCCAGCGCCGGGTCCAGCATGGCGCCGAGTTCCGTCGTCTGGTCGAGTTTGCGGGCGACCCAGCCGTCGATCCCGTCCGAGAGGATAATGAGTGCGAAGAGGACGTACCGCACCGGGGAGTCGAGGGTGACGGCGATCCCCGCGACCAGCGGCAGTCGGGAGAGGGAAATGAGGTTCGGGACGGTCCAGATCTCGCCCGCCCGCTCCCGCCACTCGATACTCATAGTGCTGGATTGCTCTTCGGTCGTGCATGTGTCCACCGATCTGTCTCGCGAGGTGTTCGTGTGGCTGCGGTCGGAATCGGCTGTGAACCGTGCAAGCTCTCTGCCCGCTCGCTCGGAGTTGTCGTGACCGCGGGTGACAGCAAGCGTCGAAAGCCCTCGGCACGCTCGCTAGCAGAGACATTTCCAGTTGCCAACGACAGGCGATGAAAGTCCTCAACTCCCTCAGTAGTGATCGAAACAGCAGTCGACACCAGGCGATGAAAGCCCTCGGCCCGCTCGCGGCCGCTGGTCCGGATATCTTCGTTCGCTTCGCTCACTCAGATAGAGCCGGACCAGCGGCTCCGCTCCCTGCGGTCGCCGCGACCGCGCCTCGCCCTTTCAGTCCACCAGGAACCGCGACCGCACGACACCGCACCTCACGCCTCCCCAGCCGATTGCGGTGCTCGCTCCGCTGCGCTCCTCATCCCTCGCGCGGCCTCGTCGCGGCACGGAGGCCGCGACAGCGCGCGCCACGACGGAAGGACAGTTCGCCGAACCGACCCGCGTTCACTCGTCGAACTCGAAGACGACGGGGCGGTGGTCCGAGATCTGCACGTCGATGACGTCGCAGCGGGTGGGCTGGATATCGGGGGAAGCGAGGAAGAAATCCAGCGTCCGGGTCTCGGAGACGATGGTGTCGAAGGGGCGTTTGGGGACGGTCTCGCCGGGGTTGTGGAGGACCAGGCCCGTCTCTTCGAGTGCCTCCTCGACCTCGCCGAGGCCGTCGTAGGCGTTGAAGTCGCCGCAGACGACGACGCGATCTCGCTCGGCGACGATGGCGGCGATCTCGTCGAGTTGCTTGCGTCGGCCGCGCCCGCTCATCGCGAGGTGGACGCCGAAGATGGAGAGACCGTTCACACGCACTTCGGTCACGAGCCGTTTCGGGCCGGTGTCGAGATAGTGGGCCTCGATGGTCGCGTCGAGGTCATCGCGGACGAGCAGGCCGTTCGAGAGGTGCGAGAGGACCGGCAGCTGGCCGAGGACGTTGCCGTCGCCGTACTTCGCGTCGGCGCGGGCGTGGTAGGCCATGCCGCGCTCGGTCAGCATCTCCGCGAGGCGGGTGACCTGTCCCTCGGTCATGGTGCGCATCGACCCCTGGTCGACCTCGAGGAGGCAGACCACGTCGGGGCGCTCCTCGGCGATGACGTCCGCGAGGCGTTCGGTGGCGCGTTCCTCGGCGGCGTCGCTGCCGAGTAACCCCCGATGGGGTTTCAGCGCGTATTCACGGAGCGATCCGTCGTAATCGAGCAGGTAACCGGCGTTACACGAGAGTATCTTCACACGTTCTCCGTCGCCCGTGGAGGCGACCGACCGTCGTTGGGGGGATAGAACCGGTATGGACTTATAAAGGCGACGGTGACCTGTCGACCTGCTGGAGAGACAGAGCGGCGGCAGCCACCGCTAGCCGAAACCGTTCGGGAAACAGAAGCAGGCGGGTCGTCGGCCGCGAGGGCGTCAGACCCGTGGAAACGGCAGAATAGAGGTGCGGCGGCGACTTAGAACGTTTCGAGGTAGCGGTCGAGTTCCCAGTCAGAGACGTCGACGCGGTAGTCGTCGTACTCCTGGGTCTTCGCCTCGACGAAGTTCTCGTAGACGTGTTCGCCGAGGGCGTCCTGGATGACCTCGTCGGATTCGAGGGCGTCCAGCGCCTCGCCGAGGTTCGACGGCAGCGTGGAGATGCCGTACTCCTCGCGTTTCGCCTCGTCGAACTCGTAGATGTTCTCGCGGACCGGGTCGTCGCAGTCGAGGCCGCGCTCGATGCCGTCGAGGCCGGCGTGGATGAGCGCGGCGAAGGCGAGATAGGGGTTACACGACGGGTCCGGGAAGCGCGCCTCGATGCGCGAGGCGGCCGGGACGCGCGCGGCGGGCTTGCGGATGAGCGCCGAGCGGTTCCGGTCGGACCAGGCGACGTAGACGGGCGCCTCGTAGCCCGGGACGAGTCGCTTGTAGGAGTTGACCGTCGGGTTGGAGACAGCGGCGATGGCCTCGGCGTGGTCGAGGATGCCGGCGGTGAACTGCTTGGCCGTCTCGCTCAGGTTGAACTCGTCGTCCTCGTCGTGGAAGGCGTTCTCGCCGTCGGCGAACAGCGAGAAGTGCGTGTGCATGCCAGACCCGTTGATGCGCGGGATGGGCTTGGGCATGAAGGTCGCGTGCAGGTCGTGTTCGGCGGCGATGGCGCGGACGACCGAGCGGAAGGTGGCGACGTTGTCGGCCGTCGACAGCGCGTCGTCGTAGGTGAAGTTGATCTCGTGCTGGCCCTGGGCGACCTCGTGGTGGGAGGCCTCGATATCGAAGCCCATGTCCTCCAGCCCGAAGATGATGTCGCGGCGCACGTCCTGGGCGAGGTCCTTCGGCGCGAGGTCGAAGTACCCGCCGGCGTCGTTGGTCTTCGTCGTCGCGCGACCTTCCTCGTCCTCCTCGAAGAGGAAGAACTCGGGCTCGGGCGCGGCGTTGACGGTGTAACCCATCTCCTCGGCGCGCGAGATGGCGCGCTTGAGCACCCCGCGCGGGTCGCCCGAGAAGGGCTGGCCGCTGGAGGTGTCGATCACGTCACAGATGAGGCGACCGGCCGCGCTGTCGTCGTCGTTGCGCCACGGCAGGATGGCGAACGTCGATGGGTCCGGGTCCAGGCGCATGTCCGACTCCTGGATGCGGACGAAGCCGTTGATCGACGACCCGTCGAAGTAGATACCCTCTGTGAACGCCTTCTCGGCCTGGTCGGCCGGTACCGAGACGTTCTTGACTGTCCCCAGAATGTCCGTGAACTGCAGGCGCAGGAAGTCGACGTTCTCTTCTTCGATCTCGTCGAGCACGTCCTGTGCCTCGGCGGAGAGACCCCCGTCCGGTTGCGCGTTTTCGCTTGTCATGTTTATCGACACCCGAAGGGTAGACCCATAGTATTAAAATCCTGTCCATCTGCGCAATTCTTCCCCTTCATCGAACGGAATTGAATATTCGTAAAATTCTAATGCCCGGGGATAGTTGCTGGGTGTAATGACGTACGAAAATCTCGACCGCAAGTTGGTAAACGCGCTGCTGGGCGACGGACGGGCGAGCCTCCGAAGCCTCGGCGAAGACCTCGACGTGTCGGTGACGACCGTCTCGAATCACCTCTCGGATCTGGAAGAAGACGGTATCATCCAGGGGTACACGCCGAAGGTCGACTACGACAAGCTCGGCTACGACGTGACCGCGATCCTCCAGCTCAAAGTGGAGGGGAGCTCCCTCCCGGAGGTCACCGAGTCGCTGCGGGAACACGACAAGATGGTCTCGGTCTACGAGGTGACCGGCGACTACGACATCATCGCCATCGGCAAGTTCACCGACACCGACGGCATGAACGAGCACATCAAGGAGCTGCTCGTCGACCCCGAGATCAAGGAGTCCAACACCAGCGTCGTGCTCAACGCCGCCTCCGAGCACGAGCAGTTCGAACTCGACACGGAGTAGTCGGTATCAACAGGGCGACACCGCATCGCCCCCGACGCGCTCGGTCGCGTTCGCGGTCACGCGGTATCGCGCCCGTGACGCGTCGTCCGCCTCGTCTTCTGCCGTCCCGTACCAGTAGGGCTGCGTCACGTTCACCGAGAGGGCCTCGGCGCTACGGTCGGTGACGACCGCCTCGCGGTCGACGACGGTCGGGTCGGTTCCCCACTCGTCGACGCAGGTGGCGTTCGACAGGCGCTCCGAGACGAACGCCTCCTCGGCGGCGAGTGCCCGTTCGGTCGCGTTCTCGTCCGAAAATCCCGGGCCCGAGAGCGGACTTGCACAGCCCGCCAGCACCGCGGCGGTGACCACGAGGGCGAGGGAGGCGAAGCGGACAGCGGAGAGCGAGCGCTCGCGCATACCGGGCGGTGGTGTCAGTATGACATAAGCTTCCCGCACGGTAACCGGCTTCGTCACTCACCGGGCGAAAACGGGAGAAACCGCGAATGTAGAGAGTCCGCAGTGGTCGACGGCGATTCGGGGTCGGGGTAGCAGTTGGGCAGTGGCCGACTTTTACATCATGCCGCCCATGCCGCCGCCCATGCCGCCCATGCCGCCGCCCATGCCGCCGGGCGCGCCGCCGGGGCCGCCGGGCGCGCCGCCGTCGTCGTCGTCGCCGGTGGCGCCGCCCTTCAGGTCGCCGGCAGCGATGACGTCGTCGATGCGGAGGATCATGACGGCCGCTTCCGTCGCGGACTCGACTGCCTGGGTCTTCACGCGGAGGGGCTCGACGACGCCCTCCTCGACCATGTCGACGGTGTCGCCGGTGTAGGCGTCGAGGCCGACCTGGTGGTTACCGGAGTCGTGCTGAGAGCGCAGGTCGACCAGCGAGTCGATCGGGTCGAGCCCGGCGTTCTCGGCGAGCGTGCGCGGGACGACGTCGATGGCGTCCGCGAAGGCCTCGACGGCCAGCTGCTCGCGGCCGCCGACGGAGTCGGCGAAGTCGCGCAGTTCGAGGGCGAGGTGGGCCTCGGGGGCGCCGCCGCCCGGGAGGACCTGCCCGTCTTCGAGGGTCACGGAGACGACGCCGAGCGAGTCCTCGATGGCGCGCTCGACCTCGTCGGCGACGTGCTCGGTGCCGCCGCGGAGGATCATGGTGACCGCTTTCGCGTCCTCGACGTCCTCGACGAAGATGCGCTCGTCGCCGGCGACGTCCTTCTGGGCGACGCTACCCGCGTGGCCGAGGTCGTCGGCCTCGATGTCGTCGATGTTGGAGACGATGCGGCCGCCGGTGGCTCGCGAGAGCGCCTTCATCGTGGACTTCTTCGCGCGGCGGACCGCGAGGATGCCGCGCTGGGCGAGGTAGTGCTGGGCCATGTCGTCGATGCCCTTCTGGGCGATGACGACGTCGGCGCCGGCCTCGTCGAGCTCGTCGACGTACTCCTTGAGCTGCTCCTCTTCCTGGTCGAGGAACTGCTGGAGCTGGTCGGGGTCGGTGACGTTGACCTCGGTGTCGAGCTCGGTCTCGGGCACCTCGATGGCCGTGTCGAGCAGCGCCACGTCGGCGTCCTCGACGGCGTAGGGCATGTTCTCGTGGACGCGCTCCTTGTCGATGATGACGCCCTCGACGAGCTCGGACTCGTCGATGGAGCCGCCGACGACGGTCTCGAGCTGGATGTTGTCGGTGTCGACGCCGTCCTCGTCGGCGACCGCCTGCACGGCGTTGACGACGAGCGTCGAGAGGGTGTCCTTCGCGTTCTCGGCGCCCTTGCCGGTCATCGCCGTGGCGGCGATGGATTCGAGGATCTCGGTGTCGCCGGCGTCGACGTCGATGGCGATCTCTTCGAGGGACTCCTTGGCCTTCTCCGCGGCCTGGCGGTACCCCTGCGCGAGGATGGTGGCGTGGATATCCTGGTCGAGGAGGTCCTCGGCCTTGCCCAGCAGTTCACCGGAGATGACGACCGCAGTCGTCGTGCCGTCGCCGACCTCGTCCTCCTGGGTCTGGGCGACCTCGACGATCATGTTGGCGGCCGGGTGCTCGATGTCCATCTCTTCGAGGATGGTGACGCCGTCGTTGGTGACGACGACCCCGCCGGAGTCGTCGACGAGCATCTTGTCCATCCCCTTCGGGCCGAGTGTCGTCCGTACGGACTCGGCCACGGCCTTCCCGGCCGTGATGTTCATGGACTGTGCGTCCTTCCCCGAGGTTCGCTGCGAGTCCTCGGACATGATGATGAGGGGTTGGTTACCCATCTGCTGAGCCATAGTCAAGAGAAAGATTGATTGTGATTCTATATAAAGGTGTCGGTGGTAAACGGCGTTCCGTTCGCTGGACGCCCGAGCGATGTGTGCGAATTAGTATCAAACTCGCATTTATATACGATACTCCGCAGTCTCGGGGCGAGAGACGGCGACGGGAACCGGTGAGTGCAGTGAACGCGGCGAGCACCGGAGTGGTGGCGAGCGGGGAGACGAACGATGGAGGACACTCCCGGTGGGAGGCCAAGGCGGGGTGATTTGCGTGCGCGGGCCCAACTGGTGTGCATGACCCGAACGCAAACCCTGGGATCCGGCGGGAACGGCCGCCGGAGCGCGCTGGCGGTCGTGGCCGGGATCGTTCTCGTGAACGTCGTCGGCGCCGCGCCGGCGGTCCTGTCGGG
Organism: Halosimplex rarum; assembly: GCF_047715405.1. Classification (NCBI taxonomy): domain Archaea; kingdom Methanobacteriati; phylum Methanobacteriota; class Halobacteria; order Halobacteriales; family Haloarculaceae; genus Halosimplex; species Halosimplex rarum. The sequence continues at coordinate 3,657,270 of NZ_CP180412.1, read as the reverse complement.
GCCCGGATCGGCGTGGTTCCAGGCGCTCGCGAAACCGGCGATCTATCCGCCGCCGTGGCTGTTCGGCGTCGTCTGGACGCTCCTGTTCACGCTCATGGGGGTCGCCCTCGCGCTGGTCTGGCTGTCGGACGGGACCGGCGACGGGGACGGGGCCGGCTGGAGCGGTCGCCGGCTCGCGCTCGCGCTGTTCGCGGGGCAGATGGTCCTCAACGTCGCGTGGACGCCGGCGTTTTTCGCCGCGGAGAACCTGCTGGCGGGACTGGTCGTCATCGTCGCGCTGTGGCCAGCAGTGCTCGCGACCATCTGGGCGTTCGACCGCGTCGACCGCCGCGCGGCGCTGTTGCTCGTCCCCTACCTCGCGTGGGTCACGTTCGCCGCCGTCCTGAACTACCAGTTCTGGGCGCTGAACTGATCAGTCGTCTGACCCCGACTCGGGTTCGGCTTTAAGGTGCGCGATCAGCGCGTCGTTGACCCGGTCGGGTTCCTCGTCGTGGACCCAGTGAGAGGCCCACGGGATCCGTTCGAGCCGACCGTCCGTGCAGTAGCCGACGCTCTCGGCGGCGAGCTTCGGGAGCAGCGCCACGTCCTCGTCGCCCCAGACGACGAGCGTCGGCGCGTCGACAGTCTCGCGCGGCGGCTCGTCCGGGCGGCGGACGAGCGCCCGGTACCAGTTCACCGCGCCGCGGATAGACCCCTGTCGGCGCCAGGCGTCGCGGTAGTGCGCCAGGTCCTCGTCGGTGAACGCGCCGGGGTTGGCGCTCTCTTCGAGGACGTCGAGCATCCCCCGGGCGTCGTCGCGTCCGAGGAACAGTTCCGGCACGCGCGGGATCTGGAACGCGAACATGTACCAGCTCCGGAGCAGCTGCCGGGGATTCGACCGGAGCGCCCGCCGCATGACGGCCGGATGCGGGACGTTGATGATCCCGAGTCTGTCGACGGACTCCGGGTGGCGAAGCGCCAGGTCCCAGGCGACCGCCGCGCCCCAGTCGTGACCGATCACGTGCGCGCGGTCGCGGTCCTCGGCGGCGACGAGTTCGACGACGTCCCGCGAGAGCTCCCGCATGCGGTAGGCGTCGAGACGCCGCGGCTTCTCGCTGAGGTTGTACCCGCGCTGGTCGGGGACGACGACCCGGAACCCCGCGTCGACGAGCGCCGGGATCTGGTGGCGCCAGCCGTACCAGAAGTCCGGGAAGCCGTGGAGCAACACGACGAGCGGGTCGGCGGGGTCGCCGGCCGTGACGACGTGCAGGTCGACGCCGTTGACGGTCCGGCGCACCGACTCGGCGGAGGGCGACTCGAGCAGGGTCGCGTCCGTGGCTGTCATACGTGACACTCCGGGCGGAACGACCGTGTAGATTCTGGTGGGCTGAAGATTCGGGCAGGCGACTGGGCGGACCCCGGTCGGGCCCGTGCCGGGAATCCCGGGCCAGCCAGACCAGACGGGCCCGGACCCGCTGGCGCGTCAGGCCGCCTTCGTCGGTTCGTCGGACTCCTGACCGCTCACTGGTTCCACCTTCGTCCCGCCGCAGTTGCGACACGACGGGATGTCCAGATCGTGGTCGGTGTAGTACTCCTCGCCGCAGCTCCGACAGCGGTGACTCGGGGTCCGCTGCTGTCGTCGGTCCCCCGTGACGACGACCGGTCGGTCCGCGTCGAGCGTGACCTCCTGGCTGACGCTTCCGAACAGGACTGACCCGAGCGGCGACCGCTTGCGTCCGCCCAGCAGGATCATGTTCGCACCGACCTCCTCGGCCGCCTCGAGGATCTCCGTCGCGGGGTCGCCGTGCCGGCTCATCGGTTCGACCGCGACGCCGGCGTCCCGCAGTCGCTCGTGCGCCCGCTCTCCCGCTCTGAGCTGGATCGGCGACGTTTTCTCCGCGCGATCGGCCTCGCTGAACACGTGCAGGAGCACCACCTCGACCTCCGCGCCGGCGTTCGGTAACTCGATCGCCGTCTCTACCTGTGCCGTCGCCCGCGATTCCGCCGTGTCGACCGGCAACAGGACTGTGTACATGGGTGTGTCACCCGTGCGAAGATACGGCAAGAGTCGCCTAAACTGTTCCCCCGGGGCCGTCCCGTCGGACGAGGTTCCCCCGCCCTGGCGCGGACCCGGTCGCGGTCGAACTTCTAAGTGCCGGGCGACGGAAGGATCGGTATGCAGACGCTTCTGCTGGACCCAGACGCCGTCGAGGAAGCCGCGGAGATGCCGGCGGTCGTGGACGCCGTCGAGGAGGCGTTCGCGGCCGGCGCCCGCGGCGACGTCCAGATGCCTGCCAAATCCTACATCGACTTGCCCGAGTACAACGGCGACTTCCGGTCGATGCCCGCCTACATGGATGCCGGCGACTGGGACGCCGCGGCGGTCAAGTGGGTCAACGTCCACCCCGACAACCCCGCGGACCACGCCCTCCCGACGGTGATGGGCACCGTCGTCTACTCCGATCCCGAGACGGCGTTCCCCCTCGCGTTGCTCGACGGGACGACGATCACCCGCGAGCGGACCGGCGCTGCAGCCGCCGTCGCGACCGACTACCTCGCCGTCGAGGACGCCCGGACGATGGGCATCGTCGGCGCCGGCGTCCAGTCGTACACGCAACTCGAAGCCGTCGCGACCGTGCGGCCCATCGAGGAAGTCGTCGTCGCCGACCGCGACGACGAGCGGGTCGCCGAGTTCGTGGAGGCCTTCGACGACCGGTTCGACGTCCGCGGCGGGTCGATCGAGGAGGCCGGCCGGTGCGACGTCCTCTCGACGGTGACGCCCGTCGAAGAGCCGATCGTCCACAGCGTCGGCGAGCGCACGCACGTCAACGCGATCGGCGCCGACGCCGCCGGCAAACACGAGATCGCCGACGAGATTCTGCTCGACGCCACGCTCGTCATCGACGACTACGAGCAGTGCACCCACTCCGGTGAGATCAACGTCCCCTGGAGCGCGGGCGTCCTCGGCGACGACGACCTCCACGCGGAACTCGGCGAAATCGTCGTCGGCGAGAAACCCGGCCGGACGCCCGAGACCGGCGTCACCGTCTTCGACTCGACCGGACTAGCGACCCAGGACGTGGCCGCCAGCCACGTCGTCTACGAGTACGCCGACGAACACGACGTGGGCGAGCCCGTCTCGCTGGTCGATACCGACGTGCTCTGAGGAACGGATCGCTGCTCGTCGCAGCGGTCGAGGTCCGCGGACGTGTCGACGTCGAGCAGGACGCCGGGATCGCTCGTTTCGACGGGAGCGGCGTCGTCGGCCCGTCTGAACACCGGCTGACCCCCGCCGCGGAACTACCAAGGCGGTAGCCGTGGTACCACGGTGCATGGACACGGCCGAGCGGATCGTCGCGACGCTGGAAGCGCTCGACGTCGAGTACGTCTTCGGCTACCCCGGCGGGCGCGTGATCGAGGTGTTCGATGCCCTGGCGGAGTCCGACGTGGAGGTGGTCCGGCCGCGCGACGAGCGCGAGGCCAGCGTCATGGCCGAAGCGGCGGGGCGGATCACCCGCGACGCCGGCGTGCTCGCCGGCCAGGGACCGTGGATCGGGAGCCTCGGGACCATCGGCCAGATGGAAGCGCGACTCGGCTCCTCGCCGATGGTCGTCCTGACGGAGATGAGCGAGCGCGGCGACTATTCCACGCTCGCGCCGTACCAGCAGGCCCGCGGCGACTACGGCGGCCTCGACCTGCCGTCGATCCTCGACGGCGTGACCGCGGAGCACTGGGAACCTCGGACGCCCGTGGAGACGATCCGAAGCCTCCAGTTGGCGTTCAAACACGCCACGGCCGGGCGGCCCGGGCCCTGCGCGGTCGTCCTCGACGGCGACGCCGTGACCGAGGAAGTGCCAGACGGCCCGACGCCGCCGCTGTGGGACGACGCGGCCCAGACCCGGACCTGGGACGCACGACCGGTCGACGGTGACCTCTCGCGGGCGGCCGACGCGCTCGCCGACGCGGACCGCCCCGTGGTGCTCGCGGGCAACGGCGTCCACGCCGCAAACGCCTACGACGAACTCGAAGCGGTCGCCGCGGCCGCTGACGCCGTCGTCGTCACCTCCTACCTCGGAAAGTCGGCCATCGCCGAGACGCACGAGCGCGCCGCGGGCGTCGTGGGATCGTTCGGCCACGAAGGCGCCAACCAGGTCGTCAGCGAGGCCGACGTACTGCTCGTCGTCGGCTGTCGACTGAACCCGATGGACACCAACTGGAGCGCGGCGTCCTTTATCCGGCCCCACGAACAGACGATCCTTCACGCCGACGTCGACCCGCGCAACGCGGGGTGGGTCTACCCCGCCGACATCGGGTTGATCGGTGACGCGCGGGCGACGCTGGACGCGCTGGCCGAAACGTTGGCTGGCCGGGACGGTTCGTCGACCGCCGTGGACTGGGCGCTCGAGCGGGCTCAAGACGCCCGTGAGGACTTCACCGTGCCCGCCTGCGAGTCGGACGCGGCCCCGATCAAGCCCCAGCGAGCGGTCGCGGCCGTCGAGTCGATCGTCGACGCGGAGACGGTCGTGACGGCCGACTCGGGCAACAACCGCTTCTGGTTGCTGAACTACCTGCAGACGCCAGCGCGCCGGACGTACTTCGGGAGCGGCGGCGTCGGCGGGATGGGGTGGGCCGCGCCGGCGGCGGTCGCGGCGGCGCTGGTCACGGACCGGCAGGCGATCGCGGTCGCCGGCGACGGCGGCTTCGCGATGACGATGACAGCCGTCGAGACGGCCGTCCAGCAGGGCGTCGCGCCGCTGTTCGTCGTCCTCAACGACACGTCGCTCGGGATGGTCCGCCAGATGGACGACGACCTGCCGGGGACGGAGTTCCACGACACCGACTTCGTCGCGCTCGCCGAGGCGATGGGGGGTCGCGGCGAGCGAGTCACCGACCCCGCGAACCTGGAATCGGTGCTCGAAGCCGGACGCGCGGCGGACCGCCCCAGCGTCGTCGACGTGCGCATCGACCGGGACGAAGCGATGGCCGACCAGCTGGCCTCGTCGTTCTACGAGGACGTCGGCGGCCTCCACGAGTGATCGCGGCGCTCGGTCGGCTTCCGGGGGCGAACAGGTGGCGAACTCCGACCCGCGAAGCGGCGTGCCACGCGCCCGCTGACCGCTCCGCGCCGGCTCGTCAGGACATGGACGGCGGTGGTCGCGCCCTCACGGATAAATGTCAGCGCGGAATTTAGCGGCAACTTTTTCCAGCCAGTGAGCGAACGGGACGTATGGCAACGGTACTCGTGACCGGCGGGACCGGGTTCATCGGCGCGTACGTCGCGGCCGATCTGGTCGAATACGGCCACGACCCGGTCGCGTTCGACCTCTCGACCGACGAGACGCGGCTGTCGAAACTCGGCGTCGACGACGACGTGCAGGTCGTCCGCGGCGACGTGACCGACCCGACGGCGGTCGTCCGCGCCGTGGGAGAGACGGGCGCCACGCATGTGGTCCACCTGGCGGCGCTGCTGACCGACGGTGCGCGAGAGAATCCCCGGGCCGCGCTGGAGGTCAACTGCGGCGGGACGAACAACGTCTTCGAGGCGGCGCGGACCCTCTCTGACCAGGTCGAGCGTGTCGCGTGGGCCTCTTCGGCGGCCGTCTACGCTCCGCCCAAGAACTACGCCGACAACGACCGCGACGGCTGGGTCACCGAGGACGACCTCGTCTACCCGGACACCCTCTACGGCGCGACCAAGGAGTACAACGAGCACCAGGCTCGCGTCTATCACGAGGAGTACGGCGTCTCCCACGTCGGCCTGCGGCCCACGGTCGCGTACGGTCCGTACCGCGAGACCGGCGGCTCGGCGTTCCTGGTCGACCTCATCGAGAAGCCCGCGCTGGGGGAGTCGTTCGCCGTCGAGTACGGCGACCAGGTGATCGACTGGCAGTACGTCCGCGACGTCGCCCAGGCAGTCCGGAAGGCAGCGTTCGCGTCCGAATCGGACCTATCACAGCGGATCTACAACGTCCGCGGCGAGTGCGCGACGATCCGCGAGGCCGCCGAGACCGTCGAGTCTGTCGTCCCGGACGCCGACGTCTCCGTCTCGGACGAGGGCGAACTCCCGTGGACGCAGACGCTGGATACCGCTCGTGCGCGGGAAGACCTGGGCTACGACCCCGAGTACGACCTCGAGGCGGGCGTCCGCGAGTACGTCTCCGTACTCCGCGAGGAACACGGGTTGGATCCGCTCTGAGGAGTGTATTCGTCGTGATCTATCGAATACGCGGCTGAGATTCAGTCCGCAGTCGCGTTGTAGGTGATGTCGACGGTCGCCGAGACGGTCACGGGGCTGGCGTCGATAGTCGTCTCCGCGTCGGCGCCGACGCGCTCGCCGAGGAAGCCGCCGCCCTCCCCGGTCGAGACGGAACGAACGCTGCCGAGGGTGAGACCGGTGCTCTCGGCGACCGCCTCGCCCTGGCCGCGGGCGTCGTCGACGGCGGCGTCGATGGCGTCGGCACGGAGGTCCTGTCGGCGATCGTCGGAGAGGGTGAAGGTGACGCCGTTGATCTCGGTCGCCCCGTTCGCGACTGCGGCGTCGATCAAGGCGCCGGCCTCGCTGGTGTTACTCGTCGTCGCGGCGAACGACTGGCGCGCGACGTAGGTGGTCGTCCCGTTGGTCTCCTGCTGATACACCGTGTAGCCGGTAGTCCGGACCGACTCGACGGAGAGGTTCTCGTCCCCGAGCGCGTCACGTAGTGTCGACGACGAGTTCGCCAGCCGGTCGGTCGCCGCGCTCGCGGTCTCGCCCTCGGCCGTCGCCGCCACGGAGACGACGGCCCGGTCGGGCTCGGCGGACACCGAACCAGACGCCGAGACGGAGACCTCGGCGCTGTCGTTTCCGGCGGCCTGCGTCCCGTCGGCGAGGGCCGCGGCGCCGCCGATGCCGACGACGCTCAGGAGGACGATCCCGGTCAGTGCAACTGCTGAAAGTTTACCGTCCATACCTCGGCGAGGGCGGCCCGACCGATTGTTATCGACGCGCTATTTCCGATATGGTCGGCCAACCGAGGGGTAGGCCCGTCTTCGATGGCCGCGGCGGCGGGGACCGGGGTCACCCGCTCGTCTGGGAGTACTCTTCGACCCACTCGTCGAGAGAGATGCCCATCGTCGCCTGCGTGATCGCGTTCGAGGAGGCGGCGTTGGCGCTCTTGACGAGTTCGGCTTCGAGCGTCCGGTCGGGGATCTCCCCGATGAAGTGGGGGATCGCCCGCTGGACGGCGAGCGGACAGCCGGCCTCGTGGGCCAGCGCGTAGCCCGACAGGGAGTGGGGGATCACCTCGCCGGCGTAGGTCGGGTCGGGGTCGACGAGGTCGTCGTCGACGTGGTCGACGTACTCGTAGCACTTCCCGACGTCGTGGAGCAGACAGGCCGCGATCACGGCGTCGGTGTCGACCTCGGCGCCGTGGCGCGTCCGCTGGACGGCGGCCGACTCGACGGCGATCTCCGTCACGCCGCGCGTGTGCTCGACGTTGCTCACCTCGTCGATGTTCCACGCGTAGGGCACGTCCTCGACGTCGCGCCAGCCGCCGCGGCGGAGCCCGAGCACCCACGCCTCGACGACCCGCTCCCGGAGTCGGTCGTCGGTGACCGCGTCGAGTTCGGGAAAGGCGTCGCGGACCTGCTCCTCGTAGTCGGGGTGGGCTGGCATTAGCCGCCTCCGCTGTCCGTCACGTCTTTCTGGACGGTCTCGCGGCCGATGAACCGCGGGCGCTCCGCGACGGCGAGGAAGTTGTCCACGTCCGCCCGTGCTTTCGCGGCCACCTCCCTGGTGGGGTCGTAGTCGCGCGACCCGGGCGACCCGAGCGCGTCGTGGAGGTCGTCGAGCGACTCGAAGTACAGCTCCGCGACTCCGTCGAACTCCGACGCCTCGGGGTCTGTGGGATAGACGGTGTGGTAGCGGACGACTCCCTCGATGTCGCGGGCCAGTGGGGTGTGCTGGGCCTCCCAGTAGTCGCGGAACTCCTCGTGGCTCATCCCGGATTTCCGGACGAGAAACGCCGAGTGCTTGTAGAGGCCGTCCGTGTCGCCGTAGCCCGTTGCGTTCCCGGTCTCGTCCGTTTGGACGACCTCTTCGCCGATGAACCGCGGGCGCTCCGCGACGGCGAGGAAGTTGTCCACGTCCGCGCGCGCCTTCGCGGCGACCTCCTTGGTCGGGTCGTAGTCCCGCGACCCGGGAGACCCCAGCGCGTCGTGTAACTCCTCCAGCGACTCGAAGTACAGTTCGGCGATCCCGTCGAACTCGGCGGCCTCCGGGTCGGTGGGGACGACAGTGTGGTAGCGGACGACCCCCTCGATGTCGCGTGCGATGGGCGTGTGCCCGCCGAGCCAGCGCTCGCGGTACTCGTCGTGGCTCAGTCCCTCCCGCCGGACCAGCAGAGCGACGTGCTTGTACATATCTCACAAACCGACCGGGCGGCGGATGAATTTTCCGGCGATACTTGCCGGCCGCGGTGAGTTTCGTGTCGACCGATAGACCGGTATCGTCTCCGACCGAACCGCCGACGATGGACGAGACACCGCACGTCCTCCTGACGAACGACGACGGGATCGACGACCTCGGGCTTGAAGTCCTGTACGAGCGCCTCTCGGAGTCGGTCGACGTGACGGTCGTCGCGCCGGCCGAGGACCAGAGCGGCGTCGGCCGGCGCAACTCCTACTACGCGGGTCTGCGCGACCACGAGTGGGGGTACGTCGTGGAGGGGATGCCCGCCGACTGCGTCGCGTTCGGCCTCCGCGGGCTGGACGATCGACCCGACCTCGTGGTCTCCGGCGCGAACCCGGGACCGAACATCGCGCTCCACCGACTGGGCCGGTCGGGGACCGTCGGCGCGGCGGTGGAGGCGGCACACCTCGGAACGCCGGCGATAGCCGTCTCGACGTACGACCCCGTCGGCGGCGAACTCGACGACCCCACTCCGGAGTCGTTCGCCCGCTCCGCTGAGTTCACCGCGGCCCTCTGCGAGCGCCTCCCCGACTCGGGCGCGTTCGAGGCCGTCGACTACCTGAACGTCCACGTGCCGACCCGGCGCGCGGACGCGCCGGCGGTCCGGATCACCCGCCCGAACGAGGCGTTCGACGTGACGGTCTCCAGAGACGGCGACGCCGTCTCGTTCGAGGACCGCAGTTACGACCCGCTCCGGGAGGACCTCGACGTCGACTTTCCGCCCGACGAGGGCGAGACCGACCGCCGCGCGCTCGCCGACGGCGACGTGAGCGTCTCGCCGCTCGGCGTCCGCGATCAGGTCGCCGAGAGCGACGCCCTGGCCGACGCGCTCGACGGGATGGAGCTGGCCTGAGCAGCGGTGTGCGACTCACCGGTCCGTGGCTCAAACGGCCGTCGTATCCTCCTGAAGGCACTTATCCGACAGGAGCGACGGACGAAACGTGAACCGACGCGAACTCCTGGCGGTGCTCGCCGCCGGCGCGGTCGCCGTTCCCGGCTGTCTCGACGGTTCGAGCGACGCGAGCGACTCGTCGCCGACGGCGACGCCGACAGGGACGGTCGCAAAAGGGACGGACGGCGGGACGCCCGCAGACACTGAAACGGACACCGGCACCGCGTCCGGCGACTTCGTCCGCGAGGCGTTCGCCGTCCCCGAACTGGCCGCGCCGAACTCGCCGGACTCGTTCGGCGTCTACGGCGCCCGCGACGAGCAGTACGTGGTCGCACTGCTGGACGGAGCGTCGGCCTCGCGCCCTGCCGTCGACGATATAACGCTGCTCGCGGACGGAACGTCGGCCGACGCACGGAACAGTGTCGGATACGGAGGCTGGGCGCTGTTCGACTACGGCGGTGCGTACCTCCCCTCCGACAACCCGTCTGGGTGGGTCGTCTTCCGGGTGTCTAAGCCCCTGGATGTTGCGGAGGCCGCGATCACGTGGCCCGGCGGAGAGTACCCCCTCGGGGACGACGTCCTCGCAGACCTCGCCCGGCCGCCCGCCTCGTTCGAGATAGCGTCCTTCGAGGCGCCCGAGTCCGCGGCGCAGGGGACGACGTTCACGCTCTCGCTCACCGTCGAGAACACCGGCGACGTGGACGGCACGTTCGTCGGCGCGGTGAACCGCAACTTCCCGGCGTACGCACCCGTCGCGTCGATCCGACTGCCGGTCGCGGCCGGCGAGACCGCGACGTGGGAGCGGGAGGTCACGGTCGACGACGTGGGGTACGAGGGGAGCGGCGAACTGCGCCTCTGGCTGTACTGGCGCGACGACTCGGAGGACCGGCAGGTGACGGTCGATGTGGGGACGAACTCGCCCGACGGAACCCGGACGCAGGGGACCGAACCAGGGGGAACCGAACCGGGAAAAACCGGGACCAGCGGGGCGACCGACACCCCGACCGCGACGGAGAGCCAGCCGATCACTCCGGATCCCTCGGAGTGATCGCCGGGCCAGCGCTCGCAAATGTTGCCGTAACTTGATGGGGAGTCCGAGCGTATTCGGCCCCATGCACGAGCGCGAGTTCATGGCGGGAACGCGGGGGACGATGGCCGTCGACTGGGAGGAGCGCATCGACGTCCAGCGCATGCGCCGCGAGCGCTACGAGCGGGCGCTCGCACGGCTGGAGGACTCTTCGCTGGGCGCGCTCCTGCTCGTCTCGGACCCGAACATCCGCTACGTGACGGGGCTGGCGATGACCGGTGGGAGCGGCGCCGACCACTACACGCTGCTCACCGAAGACGGCGACGTGGTTCACTGGGACACCGCCGACCACGCCGCGAACCAGCGGTACAACTGCCCGTGGCTGGACGACGTCAGATACGCGGCGCCCGGCCTCGGCAACGTCCCGCGCGCGTCGGGCAGCGACTCCGCGCGATCGTTCCTCGCGTGGAAGATGGCCGGTCTCGTCGCCGACGCGATGGCGGAGTACGGCGTCGCCGACCTCGCGCTGGGCGTCGACGTGGGCGCCCGAAGGCTGCACGACGCCCTCGACGAGCGGGGCGTCGAGACCCGGACGGAGGAAGCCGTCGACCTCATGCACGACGCCCGGAAGACCAAGACTCGCGACGAGATCGAGTGTCTCCGGCAGGTCGCCGCGATCTGCGAGGCGGGCTTCCAGCGCATCGCCGAGACGGCCCGCCCCGGCCAGCGAGAGTCCGAGGTGTGGGGCGAAGCGGTCAGGGAGCTCTGGCGCCACGGCGCGACCGTCGGCGGTGGCTACCTCACCTCGGGACCGAACACGTGGCCGAAACACCAGGCCAACACGACCGACCGGGCGATGCGGCCCGGCGACCTCGTCTACGCCGACTTCTACAACGTGGGCTACCTCGGCTATCGCTCCTGTTACTACCGCACCTTCTCCCTCGGCGAGCCGACCGAGGCCCAGCGCGACGCCTACGAGACGGCCGTCGACACCCTCTACCGGGTGCTGGAGCGGATCGAACCCGGGGTCACGACCGACGAGGTGGCCGAGGCGTTCCCGGACATGGAGGGCGAACACGCCGACTGGTACGACGCCGACGAGCACTGGCAGCTGACCACCAATCACTGGGCTCACGGCCTCGGGCTCCAGCTCTACGAGGTGCCACTGATCTGGCGCGGCATCTCGCCCGATCACCCCATCGAGATCGAGGAGGGGATGACGATGGCCGTCGAAACGCAGGAACCCGCCGATCGACAGGGCGTGCGCGTCGAGGAGATGGTCGTCGTCCGCGAGGACGGCGTCGAGGTGCTGAGTCAGTGGCCGGTCGAGGAGATCACGCGCATCGATCACTGAGCGGGCGGGCGAGGGGGGTCGCGGGCCCCGCGGGTCAGTCCGCCCCGCCCACCAGTCCGAGGTCGAACTCGAAGCGCGCGCCGTCCGAGTCGTTCGAACCGTCCACGTTCCCGCGGTCGGTGACCGCGACCGTCCACCCGTGAGCTTCGGCGATCCCCCTGACGATGTCGAGGCCGAACCCGGTGCCGTCGCGCGTGCCGGAGACGCCGCTGTCGAAGACGCGCTCGCGGTCGGCCTCGGGGATGCCCGGGCCATCGTCCTCGACCGCGAACCCGCGGTCGGTGTCGACGACCGAGATCGCGACGCCGGGACCACCGTGCTCCACCGCATTGCGGAAGAGATTCGCGAACAGTCGGTCGAGTCGGTCGGGGTCGCCCTCGACGACGGTCTGGGTCCGGACGTCGAGCGTCGCGTCGTCAGTCTCGACGGTGTCCCAGGCCCGCCGCGCGGCGGTCGCCAGCGCGACCCCGGTTGGGTCTTTGACCGCGCTGCCCTCTCGGGCGACCGTCAGCACGTCGGCGACGATCCGCTCCATCCGGTCGAGCGCCCGTCCGACCCGGTCGAGTCGCGCGGACTCGCGCTCTCCGCGCTCCAGTTCTATCAGTCCGGTCGCCACCTGGAGCGGGTTCCGCAGGTCGTGGCTCACCGTGCCGGCGAACGACTCCAGCCGCTCGTTCTGGAGCGAGAGCCGGACCGCCTGCTCGTGTTTCTCGGTCACGTCGCGGCCGATCCCGCTGAAACCGACCACCGTCCCGTCGTCGTCGACGAGTCTGTGGCCCGAGAGCTGGAAGCGAACGACCGGCCCGCCCGTCTTCACCCTCGCTTCCACGGTCGTCTCGCCGCGTTCGAAGACGTCCGCGACGGCCTCGCGGACGCGCTCGCGGTCGGCCTCGATGAAGAAGTCCTCGGCGCGGGTGCCGCGGAGTTCGTCGTCGTCCAGCCCGAGGACGTCGTTGAGCCGTCGGTTCCAGGCGACCAGTCGCGCGTCCTCGTCGTAGACGTAGAACACGTCGTCGAGGGCGTCGATCCCCGCCACGACCAGGTCCGGGTCCGCGAGTACGCGGTCGAATCCGCCGTCGGTGCGGACTCGCCGCTCGCCATCGGAGCCCCCGCCGTCCGAGCGTCCGCTTTCGGTGCGCCCGCTCGATCGGGAGGCGAACCCTGGGAGATGTTCGAACAGAGGTATCATTCCGTGAGCGCGCCCATTCTCGGGCGAGAGAGCTCCCGTACCGGACAGTACGCGTCCAGGAGAGATAACTGTGCGCACTTGTCGTGTGACTATTTCACGCACCCGGCCCAACGGCCGCTATGGACCTCGGCACGGGTCTGTTCACCTGCCAGCGCCGCCCCGACGACGACCGCTCTCACGAAGCCATCTACGACGAGTTGCTCGAACTCGGCGAAGTCATCGACGACGCCGGCCTCGACTCGGCGTGGGTCTCCGAACACCACTTCGCCGACGACGGCTACCTCTCGGGGACGATGCCAGCCCTCGGCGCGCTCGCCGCCGCGACCGACGAGATCACTATCGGGACCTGCATCGCCCTCGCGCCGCTGTACGACCCCGTCCGCCTCGCCGAGGACGCCGCGACCGTCGACCTCCTCTCAAGCGGACGGCTCGCGGTGGGACTCTCCATCGGCTACCGCGACGCCGAGTTCGAGAACTTCGGGGTACCGAAGGCCGAGCGCACCGAGCGCACCGAAGAAACCGTCGAGATCCTGCGGGGCGCGTGGTCGGAAGGGCCGCTCGGCGTGGATCCCCATTTCCACGCCATCGACGCCGAGACGACCGTGACTCCCAAACCATCCGGGGATCCGCCGATATTCCTCGGCGGCGCCGCGAAACCTGCCGTCCGCCGGGCGGCCCGCGTCGGCGACGGCTGGTGCGCCCCCTCGTCGCTCTCGCTGGACGGAGTGAAAAAGCGGGTCGAAGATATCCGAAGCGTCCGCGACGAGGAAGGGATCGACGGCGACTTCCAGATATACGTCATCAAACACGGGTTCGTCGGCGATTCCAGAGAAGCCGCCTGGGAGACCATGCGCGACGGCTACTTCTACCTCCAGCGGCGCTACGCCGAGTGGTACGAGGGCGAACCGATCGACGAACTCCCCGAAGCGCGTCGCGCGGAGTTGAAACGGGGGGCCGTCTTCGGCACGCCGGACGAGGTAGTCGCGGAGTTAGCGGAGTACGGCGAGGCGCTGGGCGACGATATCCACGTCATCCTGCGGACCTACTACCCCGGCATCGGAACGGAGACCATGGTCGAGTGTATCCGACGACTTGGCGACGAGGTTGCGCCGCAGCTATAAATCCATCTTTCGCCGAAGGTGTCTTCGGTCGCGCAGATGCTCAGTACAGCGATTCAACCGACCACGTTGGGCAGTTCATCGTCCCATAGCAACCGGAGGCCAGCATAAATGATACCGAATAGAAAAACAACAGCAAGGGCGAATTCAATTCCCATATGAAAAGTATCTGCTCTCTCCCGTAAAGAGTTGCGGTCAATCCGCACACGAACTGGACGACTCCGTGAGGTACCCGTGTTCCCTTCTGGTCAGGTGATGCTTATAAACGGGAGAGTCACTATCGATGGACTCTCACCCCGATCCGCCGGTCTTGTACACGCCGCGAGCGCTCGCAAGGTGGGTGGCGCCCTCGTCGGCGGAGTCGCCCGCGTCGGCGTAGACGTCGACGTCGACGACGCCCACGTCGCTGCCCCGCCGGAGCACGTCGGCCTCGGCGGTCAGGTCGCCGGTTCCCGCTTCGAGGTAGTCCATCCGCATGTCCACCGTCGGGACCGGCCGGTCGACCAGCGAGACCAGCGCCGCCCCGCCGACGGTGTCCGCGAGCGTGTACGTGACCCCGCCGTGGGCGAGCACGCGCTCGCTATGCCACGAGAGGTCCTGTCGCATCTCCAGCCGTCCTTCGGCGTGCCCGTCGTCGATCTCGGTGAGTTCGATCCCGAGGAGGTCCGCGAACGGCATCTCCTCGAAGAAGGTCTCGACGTCCATGTGTGAGTGGTTCGGGCCGGCTCTGTGTAAATCTCCGGTCGAAGATCGGGATTTACTGAGGAAAATGGTCGTGTTGCTGGAGACAGCACCGCACTCGTGATCGTGGATCAGTACAGCGTGAAAGCCCCGACCGGTTCGAGGGCTGCGACTCGCTGCGCTCCTCACTCCGTTGTCGTTCGAAAGAGCGCGGAGCGCTCTTTCGTGATGACGAGAGAGCTTCGCTCTCTCGAACCACGGTGCTTGCGTCGTCTCGCACCTCGAACCGGCCGCCCCTTTCATTCCCACCGTGTCGGCTGGCCGGTCAGTCTGTGCGGGTGGGAATGAAAGGGGCGACCCGCTGGACGAAGGCCGGCGAAGCAAGCACCGCAGGCGAAGCCGAGGAGCGCAGCGAGCGCGTGGCGCGACCGACGGGAGCGCCACGGTCGCTCGAACGGTGAGCGAAGCGAACCGTGAGAGCCGCCCGAGTCCAGCGGGTCGGGGCTTTCACGCTGTTCTCGGATCAGCGGTCCCTCGCGGTGCCGTGACCGTATTCATCAGCTCCTCAAACCCGGCCAGTCAGATCCGCTGCCATGACGAAGTCGGGGTCTTCGCTGACGGGGATACCGGCGTAGGCGGCGTCGGAGACGTGCCGGGGCGTCTCGGGGATCAGCACTCTGGTCCGGTCGGCCCCCATCTCCGCGGCGTCCCGCGCGATGGCGGCGAACAACGCCTGCGCGGCGGGGACGTCGTCCCACGCGCCGACGCCGTACTCGACCCACAACTCGGTCTCTCCGTCGCCCTCACCGTCCCCGTCCCCACTCTCACGCTCGTAGTCCCGGGTTCGGTACGCGGCGCCGCGCGTCCCGTCGGCGTCCTGCACGGCGAACACCGCCGTCTGGTCGGCGGCCTCGCGGAACCGTTCTCGGGAGCACTCCGAGAGCGCCCACGACTCCCCGGGATCGAGCGCCAGGCCGGCGAGTTCGCGGCTCGCGTCGCTGCGCTGCCAGTAGCTCCACGCCGCGTCGGGGTCCGGAACCACGTCGAACTCACCCGCGCCGTCCCGTCCCTTCACAGGTTCGTCGGCCCGGGCGTCGACGTCCGGGTCGGGATGGGCCCACCGGAACTCCGTCGCGGGGTCGTAGCCGACGCCGCGGGCGGCGCCGAGGCCGGCGACGTTCCACGAGAACACCATGTTCCGACAGACGGTCGTGCCGCGCTCGCGCGCCCAGTCGAAGCAGGCGTCGTTCATCGCCTCGGCGACGCCCTTCGCCCGGGCGTCCTCGTCGACGCGCATCCCCTGGGCCCACGCTTCGTGCTCGGAGAGCAGGACGACCTGACAGACGCCGATTACCTGGTCGTCCTCCGCGGCGACGACGGTGCGCTGGCCGGGGCCGTCGCTCTCGACCCACTCGGGGAACACGTCGGCGATGTAGTCGCCGCGGTCGAAGCGGTCGCTCCAGGTGTCACTGGTGAACGCCGCGATGTCCCTGTGGTCGGCGGCGCGGGCCTGACGGACCTCCATCGCCACGTCAGGTCCAGGGGACCGAGCGGTCCTGGATCTCACCCGCGAGCGACGTGGACATGGCCTCCTCGACGCTCTCGACGTTCGCGAGCGCCCACATCAGCTTGACCTTCGCCGTGCCGGGAAGGGTGTCCTCGCCCTCGACGATGCCCGCTTCGAGCAGGTCGCGCCCGGTGTCGTACACCCGGTCGCAGACCCGCCCTTCGAGGCACTGGCTGGTCATCACGACCGTCGTCCCGTCGTCGACCAGATCCTCGATGGCCGGGATCCAGTCGGTGTGAACGTGCCCGAGGCCGGTGCCCTCCAGCACGACGCCCGACTTTCCGTCGAGGGCATCGAGGAACGCCCGGTCGGTGCTGGGGGTGAACTTCAGCAGGTCCACGTCGGTCTCGATGTCCGGGTCGACGTCGAGATCGGTCGCGTCGCGCTCGCGGTGTTCGCGGCGGAAGGTGATCTCCGGGTCGCCGTCGATGCTGTAGTCGGCCTCGCCCAGTGGCTTCGCACCGACCGTTTCGAAGGCGTCCCGGCGGGAGGTGTGGTTCTTCCGCGCGCGGACGCCTCGATGCAGGGCGCACCGGTCGTCGGACTCGTCGGCGTGCATGCAGATCAGGACCTCCGCGCAGTCGGACTTGGCGGCCTCGACCGCGCAGACGGCGTTCATCACGTTGTCCGAAGACGGGCGATCTGCAGAGCGCTGGCTCCCCGTGAAGACGATGGGGACCGGCGTGTCGAGCATGAACGCCATCGCGCTGGCGGTGAACTGCATCGTGTCGGTGCCGTGCATGACGACGACGCCGTCGGCGCCGGCCTCGATCTCCTCGTGGATCGCGTGCGCCAGGTCCTGCCAGACGTCGGGCGTCATGTTCTCCGAGAGGATGTTGGCGACGACGCGGCCGCGGTAGTTTGCCATCCCCGCCAGGTCCGGGACGGCGCGCAGGACGTCCTCGGCGTCGAACTGGGCGGTGACCGCGCCCGTCCGGTAGTCGACGGTCGAGGCGATGGTCCCGCCGGTCGAGATGAGCGAGACCGTGGGCAGGTCGTCGTCGAACTCGATGGTCGACTGCTCGCTCTCGGCCTGGGCCTCCTCGACGTCGTACACGTCGGATTCGAGGACTTCCACGTCGGCCTCGTCGCGGTCGATCCCGACGTTGTACCCTCCTTCGAGTTTGACGACCAGATGCTCCCCGGTCGTCGAGGGCATGAGGACGCCCTCGTGGGTCTGGTCCGCGCGTTCCACGCGGACGCGGTCTCCTGCGTTCATGTCCCGCCGTACCGCCGCCGCCAACTTGAACCCATTCGTTTCGCCGCCCCCGGTCAGGGACGGAACACCGGCCGGATCATCCCGTCTTCCTTCTCGCGGAACATCCGGTAGGCCTCGGGTCCGTCCTCCAGCGCGAACTCGTGGGTCGCCAGGTAGGAGGGGTCCATCTCCCCCTCGACGGCGAGGTCGAGCAGGTCGGGGACGTACCGCTGGCCGTGCTGCTGGGCCGTGCGGACGGTGATCCCCTTGTTTATCAGGACGCCGATCGGGAACTTGTCCATCAGGCCGTAGACGCCCAGGATCGACAGGGTGCCGCCCTTCCGACAGGCGACCATGGCCTGCCGGAGCGCCTCGCCGCGGTCGGTGTGCAGGCCGAACTGCTGTTTCGCCCGGTCGTAGCGGTGAGTGATGCCGGTCCCGTGGGCCTCCATCCCGACGGCGTCGATGCAGGCGTCCGGACCGCGCCCGCCGGTCATCGCGTCCAGTCGCTTCACGACGCTGTCGACCTCCGTGTAATCGATAGTCTCGGCACCGGCGTGTTCGCGGGCGGCCTCCAGGCGCTCGGGGAAGCGGTCGATGCCGATGACCTGCTCGGCACCCATGAGGGCGGCGCTCTGCTGGGCCATCAGGCCGACGCCACCACAGCCCCACACGGCGACGGTGTCGCCGTCCTCGATGTCGCAGAAGTCGGCGCCCATGTAGCCCGTCGGCCACGCGTCGGAGGCAAAGAGCGCCTGCGTGTCGTCGAGTTCGTCGGGCACCGCGAAGCAGTTCTCGTCGGCGTGCGGGACGCGGATGTACTCGGCGTGCGATCCGGCGTAGCCGCCGAAAGCGTGCGTGTAGCCGTAGATGCCGGCGGTCGAGTCGCCGAGTATCGGCTCCTGCATCTCGGCGTTGGGGTTCGTGTTGTCACAGAGCGACCAGAGGTCGTCCCGGCAGTAGGCGCAGGCGCCGCAGCCGATGAACGAGGGGACGACTACGCGCTGGCCGGCCTCGACGCTATCGACCGCTTCGCCGGTCTCGGCGACTTCGCCGACGAACTCGTGGCCGAGCACGTCCCCCTCGCGCATCGTCGGGATGTAGCCGTCGACGATGTGCAGATCGGAGCCGCAGGCGGTCGAGGCCGTCACCCGCAGCACCGCGTCCTTCGGGTTGACGAGCGACGGCCGCGGAACCGAGTCGACGCGGAGGTCGTCGGTGCCGTGCCAGCACAGCGCCCGCATCGACCCGATTCCCGTCGCCTCGGTCCCGCTGGTGGCGTCGCTCACAGCAGATCGCCCTCCCCGCGGGCCGAGGGATTGCGTTCGAGCGTGGGTATCTCGCCCGTCTCGACGAGGCTCTTGAACCGGCGAAGCGCCGTCCCCGCGGCCGCGTCGGGGAGGAGGTCGAACCGCTCCATCAGGGCGGTGCCGACGCGGCCGCCCGGCGGGTCGAAGCGCAGGTGGAGCGTCACCTCGGTCGACTCGCCGTCCGCGCGCGACTCGAACCGGACCGACCCCTCGTTAGGCACTCGCGCGCCGGGGAGAGACTTCCAGCGCAGGAACTCCCCCGGCTCGGCGGCGACGGTCTCGGCGTCCCACTCGACGGTCGTGTCTCGGGGCCCGATGACGGCCCAGTGCTGGCGGTCCTCGCCGGTCTGTTCGACCGCGGCGAAGTGCGCCCAGATCTGTTCGTGGGTCTCCGGGTCGCGCCAGCGGTCGTACAGCTCCTCGGCGGGACGCTCGATGGTGATCGATCGCTGGACGTCCGGCGCGTCGAGGGGCGCGCCCGTCGGCGACTGTTCACGTCGGGAACTCCAGTTCCCGGACCCGCCGGCCGAGTCGCCGCCGCGGATCGCCCGGTTCAGCAGCCATCCGCCCGCGACGGCCGCGGCGAGGCCGCGGACCGACCGCTTGCTGATCCCGTAGAGGAGGAGCGCGCCGCCGGCGATGCCGGCCGCGGCGCGGTTCCGTCGTCGTGTGTCGGTTCCACTGGTCGAACGACCGGGTCCCGCGGCGTCCGACGACTCGCGTTCGCCCGGCTGTGTGGTTTGACTGGTCATGGAAAGCTCACCCGCACGGCCCACGGATCGCCGTGACCGTGCGCTGGCGCGTCGACGCCGTTCGCGTCGGATGCGGGCGGCGACGCTCGGATCCGATCCTCGAACGGTCTCCTCGTCAGTCTCCGCCCTGCACCAGCAGGCAGCGAGCCGGGGCGCGGTTGAACCCGAGAACGAAGCGGCTCAGCGGTCGACGAGGAACGAGCGCACTTCCTCGGTCGCGACCGAACGCTGGTCGCGGAAGACGCAGTGGCCCGCGTCGTCGACGTGGACGATTCGCCCGTCCGGGATCAGGTCGACGCTCTCGCGGTCTCGCTCCCGGGCCTCCTCGTCCACGTCCGCGCGGAGGACGAGCGTCGGCGCGTCGATATCGGGGTAGAACTCGTCGGGCTCGGCCCAGCCGCTCCGGAACACCTCGGTGATGGTGGCGCTGACGCGCAGGCGCGCGTCGGCCAGCAGGCTCGCGAGTTCCTCCTCGCCCGCTTCGACGTGGCCGGCGAGTTCGTCGTCGGCCTCGAGCAGCTCGGCCTTCGAGTGGTCGTGCCACCACAGTACCTGCTGGCGGACGCCCTCTATCTCCTCCTCGCCGGGGCCGTCGCCGCCGCGGTTGTCGCGGTTGTGCGCGAGCAGTCCCGCGGGATCGACGGCGACGACTGCCCTCGGGCGGTCGGGGTAGTTCGCGGCGGTTGCGAGCACGGTGTCGCCGCCCATCGAGTGGCCCAGCAGGAGCGGGTGCTCGATGTCGAGGCCGTCGAGCAACCCGACGAGGTCGGCGGCGCGGTCGGCGGCGCCGTAGCCCGACTCCGGCGCGTCCGACTGGCCGTGGCCGCGGGCGTCGTAGAGAATCACGTCGTACTCGTCGGCCAGATCACGAGCGAGCGGGATCCGGGCGAGCCCGTCGTCGAAGACGCCGTGAGCGACGACCAGCGGCGGGCCGTCGCCGCCGGTCCGCGCGTAGTGCAGTCTGATCCCGTCGTCGACCTCGACGAAGCCCTCGGTCCACTCCTCCGGCAGCCGCGTCTCGACCGTCATGTCACCCCGTACGCGGATCGACCGCAAAAACGTGCGGGCGCCGGAAACCGGTGCGGACGCGATCGGTCGGCCCGCAGCCGCCGTCGGACGGTTGTGTCCCCGCCGCGGCGACGGGAGGAAAAGGCACATGGGGCCTCGGCGCGGAGTTGCGAGTATGTCAGAGCGGACGGACGAACGGACGTCCGGGGACGACGTCGACGACCTCCTCGACGACGAGTTCGGTGGCGACATCGACGCCGGCGGCGGCGAGGAGGTCGGCTTCAGTGACGACGAACTCGGCGTCGACGTCGACGCGCTGACGAGCGACGTGGGCGGCGCGAGCGACGGATCGACGTCGGACGACGCGGGTTCGTCCGCGGCCGGGTCAGAGTCGGCGTCGGGACCCGGCCTGCTCTCACGGCTGACCCCCTCGCTGAGCCGTCCGTCACTCTCGCTACCGAGCCTCGCGCCGAACGTGCCCTCCGTCGGCTCGTTCCTGCTCGCGCTGGTCGCCGTGGTCGGCGGGATGCTGGCGGGGAGCGCGGTCCCGCTCGTCGGGTCGATCGCCGGCGTGGCCGGGATCTTCCTCGGCGCCTTCCTCCTCGGGCTAGCGAGCGGACAGCGCCGGTACTTCCCCGTCGCGGTGGCGGGCGCGGCAGCCGCCGTCATCTCCGTCATGTCCGGCGCGTTCGTCCGGTTCGCACTCCTCTCTGACGTGGGGCTGACGCAGTTCGCGGCCGTCGGCGCCACGACCGGAATCCTCGTCGCGTTGCTCGGCCACTACTTCGGCCGGGACCTGCGCGACGGCCTGACCCGCGACGTTTAATCCCTGCGCGAACACGGACGGTCTATGGACTCCGACGGCGGCCCCGTCGACGTGCTCCGCTACGCGACCGACGACGGGCCGGTCTATCGAACTATCGAAGCGGGCCGCGGCGAGGTCGTCGTCGACGCCCACGAGCGAGAACTCCGCAAGCGACGGCTCCTGCGGTACCTGATCGCCGGCGTCGTCGCGCTCGCGAGCATCGGTTACGGGGTTCTCGCTGATTCGCTCTTGATCGGCGTGGCCGGCGGTGTCGTCTTCGTCAGTGTCGTGTCCGTTACCGGGGCTGACGACGACGAGATGGTCCCAGAACTCGTCGAGCGCAACGCGCTCCGTCGGGACGCCGAGCGCGAGTACGAGATCGAAAACTGACTGCGACGGGAGCGGCCGCCTCACTCCGGCAGGCGCCACTCGTCGCCGTCGCGCTCGGCGACTCCTTCCTCCGCCAACCGTTCGAGGGCCTCCTCGACGACTTCGGGAGGTGCCTCGACGCGGCGGCTGACCTCCTCGACGGAGCCCGAGCGCGTCGCGAGCGCCGAGACCACGTCGCCGAGCAGGCGGGCGTCCTCCCCCTCGAACTGGTCGGTGAGCTCCTCCATGACCTCCGAGAGCCGGCCGTGGACCCACCGCTGGGCGAGCGAGAGCTCCCGGTCGAGGGCCTGCAGGCGGTCCAGTTCCGCCGCGAGTTCGCGGGCGTCGCGGCCCTCCTCGACCTCGGCGTCGATGGAGACGTGTCTGCAGGAGGCGACGTCGATGGAGCTGCCGGGATAGGCGCTCTTGGTGCCGAACTGGTACGGCGAGACGGTGACTTCCAGGCGGAGGTTCCGGGCGATGCGGAAGTACTTCCGGCGCTGGTCGTCGACGCTGCTCTCGACGAGGCCGGCGTCGTCCAGCCGTTCGAGGTGGTCGATGACCGCCTTCGGGCTCACGCCGATGTACTCGCTGATCTCCGTGACGTAACAGGGCTTGTGCGCGAGCAATCGGAGGATCCGCCGTCGGTTGGCGTTGCCGAGCAGGTCGAGCAGTTCGGCGGAGTCCATTCACCTGAGGTTCGCGGTCGAGACTGATAAGCGTATCCCACGGCGCCGACGCCGTCTCGCGGCCGCGTATCGACCGGCGCGGATCAGCGGCCATGGATCAGCCGCGGATCAACCGCCGCGATCGGCCGGTAGTCGTCCGAACGCGTGGGCGGCAAGTCCGACGGCGAGGAGCGAGGTCGCGACGCTCCCGGCGATCAGGACGAGACCGGGCTCGTACCGGAGCGGCGGGTGGAGTCCGAAGCCGTAGTCCAGCACGTCGTTGACGAGCGCGAGTGCGAGTGCCAGGCCGAGCGCGCCGGGCGTCGTCCGGCCGAAGTGCGGCAGGAGGTACGCCTCTGGGACGAAGAGGACGTGAGTGACGAGGACGCCGAAGTACCGCCAGAGGTCGGGGAAGTACAGGCCGACGTGGAGGTTCAGCGCCAGCGCCGTCCACAGGCCGGTCTCGACCAGCCAGACGAACGCGATCGTGTGCAGGTACGCGAGGACGAGATTGGCGGGTGCCGCGTCGAGCCGGCGGCCGAGGTTCGGCAGGAGCGTCGCGAGCGCGAGCGCCATCAGCAGCGTCGCGACCGGTGAATCCATGTACAGCGGCCAGGCCAGCGTCTCGACCTCCGGGAGCGTCTCGAGGTAGAAGAAGACGCCGACGAAGACGCCGGCGACGTTGGCGAAGATCAGCCAGACGAGGCTGGGCGCGTTCTCCAGGTAGTACCGCGCCCACCGTCGCGGGATCACGTCCGTCCGCTCGTCACCGGCCAGCGGCCACTCCATGCCCGACGAGGAGGCTGCCGGACACAAAGCCGTATCGGACCCGGGAGTGCGAGCCGCGAAACGGCGGCGTCAGCCTCGCGTCGGGCGGTCTGAAAGCGCGCCGATATAAGCGTGCCGGGCAAGCCTTATCATCATCCATGCGTGTGTATCACACGCACAGAAATGTTCGAACAGTTCTCCAGCGGCTACTACCTGGGCAGACTCTACGTCGAGCCCAGCGAGGGCGACGCGGCGGCAATCTCGCGTGCCCAGCACGAGCAGGTCAACCGGCAACTCTACGCGGACGGCGGGATCCAGCGGACGGATCTCCCGCTGGTGATGAAACTGGAGAACACACACTTCACGGTATACGGGGACGACAGCGTCCCCGCAGACACCGTCGCGGTCCCCGAGGAACTCGTCGAAGAGACGCGCATCCGCAACCCGCCGTCGCTCCGGGAGGTGTTCCTCGCCAAGGCCGAGCGGGCGAAGCAACTCCTCTCGGTCGCGGCCGGGACGCCCACCAGCGACGAGGCCATCGACGAGTTCGTCCCCGACGACCCCGTCGGCGGCGACGCGTTCGACGACGGATCGTTCGGCGACGGGCGGTTCGATAGCGGTACCTTCGACGGCCCGACCGGGATCTGACCGGCGGCGCCGTTCCCGGGGTCGGGCGGCTCCCCAGCGGATCGCTCCGCGCGAGGGGGATCCGTCGGAGACCTGTAGTTTTAACCGCCAGCGGCGCCCCCATCCGGTGATGTTAGACCGGGTGCTCGGTCGGGCCCAGCTCAGAGAGCGCATCGAGGAGCTCGAGGAGGAGCTCGAACACCGCGAGCGCCAGCTCGAGGCCGAGCAGGAGCGCCGGGCCGACGCCGCCAGCGAGCGCCAGGAGGCCGAACAGCGGGTCAACCGCCTCGAAGACCGCATCGCAGAACTCGAAGGCGAGGTCGAGCGCCGCCGCTCGGACGAGGCCGGCGTCGACCGCTCGTTCGCCCGCACCGAGACCCTGCAGGACGGTCGGCTCCGGGCCGTCCTCGACCGCCTGGAGTCCGTCGAGACCGATCCGGAAGGCGCCTTCACCGCGTACGTCCCCGACGGCCACGACCTCTCGGAGTCGGTACGGGAGGCCTTCGGCGACCGCGCCGCGCTCGTGGGGCGGGCCGCGCCCTGCCTCGCCGTGACCGACGACGCCGCGCTCGTCGACGCCTGCCTCTCCGTCCCGAACCCGCCGGAGCCCTTCGCGACGTGGGACGACGCGTTCGCGTTCGAGCGGTCGTGGTTCGAGCCGACCGGGTCGTTCACGTTCACGCTCGTCCGCTCGGATCTCTTCGCCATGGGCGAGTACGACGGCGACGAGCGGGTCGCCTTCCAGGGGTTCGACTCCGACCTGAAGAGCAAACACTCGAAGGGCGGCTACTCGCAGGCCCGCTTCGAGCGCCTGCGCGACGAGCAGATCGACAACCACCTCGAACGGTGCCAGGTCGCGCTGGACGACAGCGAGACCGACCGGCTGATCGTCGTCGGCGAGCGCACCGTCCTCGACGAGTTCGAGGACGTGGCCGACACGGTGTCGGCAGTGTCCGCGAGCGGTGACCCCGAACCCGCGCTGGAGAAGGCCTTTCGGGAGTTCTGGCGTGTCCAGTTGCGGGCTCTGTAACAAGTGAATGAGTCAGTGGGACGACTGCCGGAGCAAACGCAACCGCAAACAGCGTGAAAGCCCCGACGCGTTCGACCGTCCGGGGCTCGCTGCGCGCGCTCACTCCGTTCGCGTGCTTACGTCGCCCGGGCCGGGCCGAACACGTCGCCCCTTTCATTCCCACCCGCACAGATTGGCTGATCAGCCGACACGGGTGGGAATGAAAGGGGCCGGCCGCTCCGGGAAGACGGGCGACGCGAGCACTGGAACGAGCGAAGCGAGTGAAGCGCGCAGCAAGCCCCTCGACCGGAGCGGTCGGGGGCTTTCACGCTGTTCCTGGCCACGATCGAGCCGGCGGTGCTGTCGGTTGCTGTGACTGCGGTAGTGGTCGTGGTTCCAACTCCTCGACCCACCGTGCGATTATACCTCGCGCACACGAACACCGATCCATGCGCGTCGCCATCCTCGCTCACGAGCAGTTCCCCGTCCGCGCGAAGACGGCCGTCGGCGTCCTGCGCTACGGCGACGACGAGGTGGCGGCGATCCTCGACCGAACTCGGGCCGGCGAGCGCGTCCGCGACCACGTGCCCGACGTGCAGGACGCCCCCATCGTCGCCGGTATCGACGACGTGGACGAACCCATCGACGCCCTCCTCGTCGGCATCGCGCCCATCGGCGGCGGGTTCGACGAGACCTGGCGGCCCGACGTGCGCGGCGCGCTCGAACGTGGCTGTGACGTGATCGCCGGGCTCCACTACTTCCTCGCCGAGGACGAAGAGTTCGCTCGACTGGCCGACGAACACGGCTGCGACCTCCGGGACCTGCGCCGGCCGCCCGACGACCTGACCGTCAGCGACGGCACCGCGAGCGAGGTCGACGCCGAGGTGGTGCTCACCGTCGGCACGGACTGCTCGTCGGGGAAGATGACGACGACGTTCGAACTCGCCGCAGCGGCCCGTGAGCGGGGCGTCGACGCCGGCGTGGTCCCCACCGGCCAGACCGGGATCGCCATCGAGAACTACGGCACCGCCGTCGACCGCGTCGTCGCCGACTTCGCCGCCGGCGCGGTCGAGCGGATGGTCGAGGAGCGTGCGGCAGACTACGACGTGCTGTTCGTCGAGGGGCAAGGCGCGCTCGCCCACCCCGCGTACTCGGGCGTGACGACGAGCATCCTCCACGGGGCGATGCCCGACCGACTGGTGCTCTGTCACGTCGCCGGCCGCGAGGCCGTCCACGGCTACGAGCACGTCGCTATCCCGCCGCCCGGCGAGTACGCGGCGCTGTACGAGTCGATGGCCGAACCGGTCGCGCCGGCCGAGGTAATCGCGGGGGCGCTGAACACCCAGCACCTGGACGACGGCGCGGCCGGCGCGGCCGTCGAGGAGTACGGCGAGGCCATCGGTGCTCCGGCGACCGACCCCCTCCGCTTCGACGTGGCGGAGATACTGCCCGCCGTGCTAGGGGAGGAGTGAGACGCCGTGTCCCCGGAGCTCGATGCAGAGTTCGAGCGGCTCTCCCTGCCGCTCGCGGATCCGTTCACCATCGCCCGCGGGACAACCGAGACCGCCGAGAACGTCCTCGTCCGGATCAGCGACGGGGCCCACGAAGGGATCGGCGCCGCCGCGCCGTCGTCGTACTACGGCGAGACGCCCGAGACGGTCGAGGCCGTTCTCCCGGCGTTGCTCGACGTGGTCGAAGCCGTCGGCGACCCGCACGCCCGCCAGCGGATCGAGCGCGAGATGCGCCAGGTCGTCGGTCGCAATCCCGCCGCGCGGGCCGCAGTGGACATCGCGCTTGTGGACCTTGCCGCCAAACGACTCGACGTGCCCCTGTATCGCCAGTGGGGGCTCGACCCCGCAGCGGCCCCGATTTCGTCGTTCTCCATCGGGTCCGCCGAGCCGGACGAGATGCGCGCGAAGACCGAGCGCGCGGTCACAGGCGGGTACTCGGTCCTCAAGGTGAAACTTGGGACCGGTCGAGACGCCGAGCGACTGGCGGCCGTCCGCGAGGGCGCGCCGGACGCGCGGATCAGGGTCGACGCCAACGGCGCGTGGACCCCCGCCGAGGCCGTCGCGAAGACCGATATGCTCGCCGATCACGGCGTCGAGTTCGTCGAACAGCCGGTCCCCGGCGACGACCTCGACGGACTGCGACACGTCCGCGAACGCGGGGCTGTCCCGGTCGCGGCCGACGAGTCGGTCGAGACGGCGGCGGACGCGGCCCGGGTGGCGGACTCCGTGGACATCGTCGTCGCGAAGGTCCAGAAGTGCGGGAGCCTGCGGGCGACGAGAGAAGTCGCCGCGGTCGCGCACGCCCACGGGTGCGAGGCGATGCTGGGGTGCATGGTCGCGTCGAATGCCTCTATCGCGGCGGGCTCGCACCTCGCACCGCCGTTCGACTACGTCGACCTCGACGGGTCGCTCCTGCTCGCCGCTGACCCGTTCGACGGCGTCCCGATGCCCGGCGGCGAGATCGATCTGAGTGCGGTCGATCGGCCGGGGACCGGCGCGATCGAAGCCGACGATTGATACCTACCGGGGGCTACAGCCGGTCGACGGTCGCGGCGTAGACCCCGCCCAGCACCAGCCCGTAGACGAGGTGCCACAGCAGCGACGGCGGCGCGAAGTTCGGGAACGGTGGCGAGGCGGGCGATCCGACGGTCGAGAGCCAAACGGGCATGACCAGCGCGGCGAACACCGCCCACGTGAGGACGCCCCACACCGCGCCAGCGCCGACGAGTTTCCCCGTCGAATCGAGGTCGAGCGCGCCGACGATGGCGGCGAAGGCGACGCCGAGCACGGCGCCGTGGGAGACGTGGACGAACATCCCCGCGGCGACGTTCGGCGGCGGCGCCAGCGTGTACAGCGAAGGAATCGCGACCGCGAGCGTTGGTTCGTTCATCGCGAGGATCAGCGCGCCCATCGCGAGCGCGCCGAGGATCCCCCCGACGACGCCTGCCTGCCACGATTCGTTCGTCGTCTCGGTCTGTCCCGTCGTCTCTGTCGCAGTGGACATGCTCGAAGCGACTCCCGACGGGTGAAAGAAATCGACGCGAACGTGTGCCCGTGCTGTCACGGCGCACGAGTGCGGCACAGTTATGTCGGATGACGAGCCTGCAACGAATCGGCACAGGTTCCGCACGGAACTGGCGGAACGACGGATTTCGCCCTTATATCCACTCGGCGAACGACTCGCGCTCGCGACTCAGTTCGACGTACTCCTCCTGCATCGACGCGAGGGCCGTTTCGAGGTCGTCCCCGTCGTCCAGATGGTCGCTAAC
This sequence comes from Halosimplex rarum, assembly GCF_047715405.1. Lineage (NCBI taxonomy): Archaea > Methanobacteriati > Methanobacteriota > Halobacteria > Halobacteriales > Haloarculaceae > Halosimplex > Halosimplex rarum. The sequence continues at coordinate 3,629,223 of NZ_CP180412.1, read as the reverse complement.
TCGTCCCTTCTTCCACTCGCTCGGCGTGACGGCCGCTTCCCAGCGCGCTTCGATCGGGTCGAGGTAGCGGTCCTGCGTTGCGTCGGCGACGCCCTGCTCGTCGAGTCCGCTGCGGGCGAACTCGAAGACTTCGGCGAATATCGTCTCGGAATCGTCGGTTCGCTCGCCGTCGGCGGTGACCCACACCAGATCGGCGTCGATACCCTCCTCGACGGCCGCGTAGAAGCTCTCCTCGGCGACCTCGTGGGGTAGGTCCCCGAGCGGGTGGTCGGCGGCGACGAGCCCGTGGAGCAGCCCCGCGGTGAGCACCTGCAGTCCCACGATGTCGCGGACGGTGGGCTGGGTCGGAAGCGGGCGGTACTCGATGCGGAGCGACTGCTGGTCGCAGGCGCCGTCGACGGCGTCGCCGCCCGCGACCCCGCGGACCCACCGCCAGAAGGTGCCGCGCTTGTAGTCGAACTCCCACGCCGCGCTAGTCGGGTCACCGCCCTTCTGTCCTTCCTCTTCCACGTCGTCCTCGTCCTCGATCCACTCGCGCAGGAACGGCGCGAACGAGTCGTCGGCGACGACGTGTTCGACCGCGTCGGCGGGGTCGTCGAGATCCTCCGGGACCCGGACCTTCCGACACCCCTGGTTCATCGACTGCTCGAAGGCGGCGATCCGGAGTTCGTGGTGGGTGTCCTCGACGAGTTCCCGGGGGTCGACGCCGTCCCCGTAGCAGTCGCCGGGCAGGAACGGCGAGTTGGTCGACAGCGCGAGCAGCGGCCCGAGCGTCCGGACCGCGAGGTTGTGATAGCGGGGGAACTCGCTCGGGTCGGGCACCTGCACGTGGGGCTGGATCGAGGTCGCGAGCGATTCGAAGAGGATCGTTCGATAGCCGGCCGTGGCGCCCGGTACGGAGAATTCGATCTCGCCGCCCGCCCGCCGGACGGCCACGTTGTCGAGCGCGCCGTATCGCGGGTCCTTCCGCATGTTCCTGGCGACGATGACGGGGTCGTCGGGGCCGTCGCCGGGGACGACGACCGGCCGGTCGGTCGACGCTCCGGGGCCGTTCGGGTCGGCGTCGGTCCCCCGGATTTCCACGTCGTCGAGGTACTCGTGGGTCCCCGGTTCGGGAGCGACGGCGGGCATCGCGTCGAGGACGATTTCGAGGCCGTGTTCGCGCGCTCGCTCGCGGGTCGCCGCGAGGTCGGCGGCGATCTCGTCGGCCTGTGCGGCGACGCCGTCGTCGTCGAACCGGCTGGGTTCGGCGTTGAGTTCGGCGTTGTGCAGGCCGAGTTCCTTGTCGGCCGGTCCCTCGTAGACGCCCTCGGGGACGGGCGCGAGCGTCGGCGATTCGCCCATCCGGTCGAGCGCGTACACTTCGAGTTCGAGGCCGAGCGTCGCGGCGTCGTTGTCGAAGGCGCCCTCGTCGAGCGCGGCGCTGAGGCGGTCGCCCTGGTCGCGGACGCGGCGGTCGAACTCGTCCGTCCCGGCGAGCGAGCGCCGGACGAGCGACACGTGGTCGGTCATTGGTGAGAGGTGGACCAGCGCGCTCAAAAAACCCGCTGGCGCGGACGTCGACCGTTCGCTCAGCTCACATGTGGCTGACGCGCGGCTGACGGGGCTTTTTGTGGGGAAACAGCCGTTGTTAGGCCGATGGCTACGTCGGCGAACGGGTATTTCGAGCGGGACGTACTGGTACAGGCGGGGCCGCTGATCTGCGCGACGACGCTCGCGCTGACGGCGGCCTTTCTGGGCATCGTCGGGATCGCATCGGGCAACGCGGGAGGCCTCGTCGGGCGACTCCCCGTCTACGTGCTCGCGGGGTCGGTCGGCTTCGTCGCCGCCCTGCTCGCCGCGGAGCACTCGGAATACTACGGCCGCGAGGCGCTCGTCACGGCGGCGCTCGTCGGGATCGTCGGCTTCGTGATGATCGGTCTCGGCACCGAAGGCGTCGTCTACGGGCTGACGAACCCCGACGCCGTCGTCGCGTCGCACCTCTCGGCGTACCTGCTGTCGGCGGCGATGATCGCGTCCGGTCTCGGCTACTGGACGGTCCGCAACTGGCGGGACGTCTCCAGCGTGATGACCAAGAGCGGGCTCTGAGCGGCCGATTTTTTCGGGAGCGGTCGAGTCGAACCGCCCCGCGTTACTCCTGGAACTCCATGACGGTCTCGCCGCGGACGGACACCGCCGCGACGAGGACGGCGACGGCGTAGAACAGCCCGACGGCGGCCGCGACGAGCACGCCGGAGACGCCGAGGATCGACGCCGTCTCCGTCCACGGCTCCGAGGCCTCGTAGACGGTGACGCGGGCGACCCAGGCCGCAAGGAGGAGCAAGAGCAACGCGAGGTACGATCGCCGGAGTCGGTGGGTGAGCGCCTCGCGCATGGTCAGATGGAACTCGGGGTCCCGGAGGTCGTCACCGAGCTGACGCTGCCAGTCAGTCCCCTCCGCCGACGGCGAGTACATCTCGGCGAAGAGGCCCGTCTGGAGGATTCGAACCCGTTTGCGCCAGACGTCGTACTCCTGGTACCGGGTGGCTTCCATGACGAGGAACGCCGTGACGCCGAATACCCCGATCAGGATCACGTAGTGGGGGTTGTCGCCGCTGGAGAACGCCCAGGTCAGGATCGCACCGACGACCACGACTGCCCAGTTGGTCGTCTGGTCCAGGCGGCCCCGCCACGACGCCGTGCGTTCCACCTCGCCGCGGTAGAAGTTGCCGGTCAGGCCTGCCATCGCCTCCTCCGTGTCGACAGTTTTCGAGTGGGAATCGAACTGGTCCTCCGTGTTGTCGGTGCCGTCTTCGGCCATCGCTGGGGCGGTGTTCGACCGCCACCCGCAAAGCTAGCAGGTCCTTACCGGTTCGTTCGAGGCTGTCGCCGCCCCGTACGGACTCGACCGTGGCTGTTGGTACCTGACAACAACCGTTTTCAGGTCGTCGTCGGAACGGTCACCTATGGACCAACGGCTCCTGGGCGGCGTCACGGCGGTCGTCGCGATCCTGACGCTCCCGCTCGGGCTGCTGGCGGGGCTGTTCGTGAGTTTCGAGGTCGCGGCCGTGGTGTTCATCCTCGGGTGGTTCCTCCTCACGCCGCTGATCCCCATCGTCGGCAACGAGATCTGGCCGGCGCTGCGCGAGCGGTCGGGGAGTGCAGATCGAGCGGCGGCCGACGACGACGCCGACGACCCGCTAGAAGAACTCAAAGCGCGCTACGCCCGCGGAGAGATCGACGACGTCGAGTTCGAGCGGCGGGTGGAGCGACTGGTCGAGGTCGAGGACGTGGACGCGAGCGGCGGCGGTTCGAACGCGTCGGAGCGAGAGCTGTCCGTCGAGCGGGAGTGACTACTCGTCGCCCGCGTCCGGCAGCGCGAAGAGGTTCTCGTGTCGGTCGGCGAGGTTGGCGTAGTCACCGGAGTTGAAGGCCTCGAAGACGGCCTCGGGGTCGATCGCGGTCTCGGAGAGCGGCGTGACCGAGGCGGGCATGCCGCGGACGAACGACTCGGGCGGGACCTCGTAGCCCGGCGGGACGACGGTGCCCATGGCGACGATGCTGCACGAGCCGATCGTGGCGTCGCTGACGGTGGAGTTGAAGCCGACGAGGGCGCCGTCTTCGACGGTGGCGTCGTTGAGGACGGCGCCGTGGCCGACCATGACCTTCTCGCCGATCGCCGAGACGTGGACGGTGGCGTTGTCGCCGACGGCCGACTCCCGGCCGACGCGTACCGGCCCCACGTCGCCGCGGAGGACCGCGCCCGGCCAGACGTTGGCGTTGGCCTCCACCGTCACGTCGCCCACGACCGTCGCCTCGCGACTGACGTGGGCGTAGCCGTGGACCTCCGGTTCGGTCCCCTCGAACGCGTACTCGCGACTGTCCATACAGTGTGCGACGGCTTCGCACACCTAAACTCTTGACCCGGCACCGCCCCCCGTTTCGAGTGGAGCGGGGCGGGAACCGGTGCACCGAACCGGGACGCGAACGCCTTTGAGCCGGCCGGGCGACACTCCGGGTATGACGCGCTCCGCCGTCCAGCTGTACACGCTCCGCGACGTCGACCGCCCGTTCAGCGAGGTGCTCGAACTCGTCGCCGACGCCGGGTTCGACGGCGTCGAGTTCGCCTACCGCGTCACCGACGCCGACCCCGACGCGGTCGGCGAGACGCTCGACGAGACGGGGCTGGAGGTCGCCGGCGCCCACGTCCCTATCGACGAGTTGGAGGACGACTTCGAGGAGACCGTGGCGTTCTACGACGAACTGGGCGTCGAGAACGTCGTCGTCCCGTGGCTCGACGCCGAACACTTCGAGTCCGTCGAGGCGGTGGAGGCCGCGGCCGCGCGCCTGGCGAAACTCGCCGACGAGCTCTCCGCCCACGGAATGGCGCTGCACTACCACAACCACGACCACGAGTTCACCGACCTCGGAGACGAGACGGGCTTCGACGCGTTCGTCGACGAGACCTCGTTCGGGATCGAACTCGACCTGGGTCTCGCGCTCGCGGCGGGCGACGACGTGGTCGAGCGACTGCACGCACTCGGCGACCGCTCGCAGTTGGTCCACCTGAAGGACTACGACGTGGAGGCGGGCGAGTCCGTCCCCGTCGGCGAGGGAGACCTCGACCTGAACGGGATCGCCGACGCCGTCGCGGCGAACGACAGCGAGTGGCTGATCTACGAGTACGAGGGCGCGGACCCGCTCGCGTCGCTGGAGCGGGCGGGGTCGCGGACGAACGACCTCTGTTAGGCGACGCTGCGGCCGAGTACCGCGCCGCCACGGGCGATCGCCGCGCTGTCGCAGGTGACGGCCACGGCTCGGCGACGATGAAACAGTCGCTTCAGCCACCTGAAAGTATTTTCCGCCCCGCTTCGACTCCGGACACGATGGAGTACGACCGACGACGCTACCTCGGGCTCCTCGCGGCCGCGGCCACGGGAGTCGCCGGCTGTCTCGACCGGGGAGACGAGGGAACGCCGACCGGCGAGCCGTCGACCGAGGTTCCGACTGCCACGTCCGAGGCGACGGCGACGGATCCGTCAGTGGCGACGCGGACCGAAACGGCGGCCGAGGAGCCGAGCGAGACGCCGACGCCCTCACCAGTCGAACCGTCCCTGGTTCTCGCCCCAGTCGAACCGTCGAGCGCGGTCCCGCTGACGGTCTACCCGACTGAACTGGTCGAGATCCTCAGAGACGCGGCCACGTCCGGGGAGACGGTCCGGGCGAGCGCCGAGGCGTTCGTTTACGCGCCGACGCCCGTGCTCCCGAGGTTCGACGCGGTGAAGCTCGTCGACCCCGAGGGCGACGCGGGCGGCGTCTACGAGGTCGACGCCGAGGGCGGCCCCCGCCACGAGATGTACCTCGACGCAGAGGAGTCGTCGGTGCCCGACGGGGAGTCCGCGACGCCGGTCTCGGCGTTTCCCGAGGCGTACCGCGACCTCGTCGTCGACGCCCTCGAAGAGTCCAGCGAACGGCCCTCGGTCTACCCGGAGACCGAGACGGGTGAGTGGGTCCGCCAGCACTTCTTCGACGAGTACGTCCGCCACGAAGGGACGACCTACCGCTGCAGGGAGGTCCACGCGACCGACGCCGTGTTCTTCAGTACCGAGGCGTGGTACGTCCTCTCGCTGTCGCCCGTCGAGGAGGCCGCGGATCCGCCGACGCTCCGCCTCCCGGACGTGGATCCTGCGGTCAAGGGGCGCGTCGACCCGGCGCTGTCCGCCTGGAAGAAGACGTCCGGCGAACCCGCGGTCGTGCCCCCGACGTTCGGAGCCGCGATCCGGGAGTTCGGCACCGAGACGGACCGCATCCTCACGCACGCCAACGCGTTCGCCGTCAGCATCGAGCGGCGCCCGTAGTGATCGACGGTCGGTCCCGACGCCGCCGTCGACCGCACCCTTTAGGCCCGTCCCTCGCTTTGCCTCGGGCGATGGACGTCACCCTCCTCGGCACCGGCGACACGACGGGGACGCCGACCCCCGGTTGCGACTGCGACACCTGCGAGCGCGCCCACGAGCTCGGCGTCGAGCGCTCCCGGTTCTCAGTCCACGTCCGCAACGAGCGCACCGGCGAATCGCTCCTCGTCGATGCCAGTCCCGACTTCCGCCACCAGTTTCTCACGCACGACGTCCCGCTGCCCGACGCCGCCGTGATCACGCACATCCACTTCGACCACCTCGACGGCCTCGGCCACGCCTACCGCCTGCTCGACCACCTCCCGGTGTACGCCGCCGACGAGACCGACCCGCAAACCGGCGAGAGCGTCGCCGAGACCGTCCGCCGCCGCTACGACTACCTCGACCAGGTCGAGGTGCTCCCGCGCACGCCCTTCGAACCCATCGAGACCTGCGGGTTCGAGGTGACGCTCGTCCCCGTCGACCACCCGCCGCTGGTCTGTTATGGCCTCGCCGTCGAGGACCCCGAGACCGGCGCGAAACTCTCTATTTCGGGGGACTCGACGTACGACATCGGCGAGGAATCCCGCGCCGTCCTCGACGAGCCGGACCTGTTGCTGGCGGACGGCATCGTCCCGGCCGACTACTGCGAGCACCACCCGGCGGGCGGCGCGCACTTCGACGACGACGGCGTCGCGCGGACCTTCGGCACGAAGCACATGACCGTCGAGGGAGCGCAGGCGCTCGGCGGCGACCTCAACGCCGACGAGACGCGTGTCGTCCACGTCTCGCACTTCCTCGAAGCCGCCGAGGCCTTCGAGGACCCGCTCGCGGTCGACGGCGAACGCTTCGAGTTGTGAGTCTGGAGTCGAGCGAGCGGTATCGGGTGAGAGTGCGACACCGGAACGACAGCGACCGCGGTGACTGCAACCGCAACCAGCGTGAAAGCCCCGACGCGTTCGACTACTGCGACTTGCTGCGCTCCTCACTCACTTCGTTCGCTGCGGTGCTTGCTTCGTCTCGTACGCCGAACGCGTCGCCCCTTTCATTCCCACCCGCCCAGACTGGCCGACCAGCCGACACGGGTGGGAATGAAAGGGGCCGCTCGCTGCGGGAACCCGGGTGACGCAAGCACCGCAGGCGTGAGCGAAGCGAACGACGAGGAGCACAGCGAGCCCCGGGACCGCAGCGAGCGGGGGCTTTCACGCTGTTGCCGTCCGACTCTCTCGCTGTGGTGGTTTTGGCTATCTCGTCGCCGCCACCTCACTCCGAAACCTACTTTTGCGAGAACAGGATACAGTCACTCGAGCATGGAGTCCGCTCTCGCGTGGCGCTGGCGCACGCCTGCTTCGAGAGCGGACAGTGTCGCGGTCGCGGTCGGTCGGGCCTAACCCGGTCGTCTGAACGCGGCGCTCACTCGTTCTCCCGCCCGCTTCGCCCGCCCGCCAGCCACCGCCGCGTTCACCGACACACATGCACGACGACACCACATCCGACGCACAGCCAGCGAACCAGACCGCCGACGCCGATGATTCGAGCGACTTCACCGTCACGCCCTACGACGTCGAGGGGACGGTCGATTACGACCGCCTGCTGGAGCAGTTCGGCGCCGACCGACTCACCGACGCGCAGATCCGTCGGTTCCCCGACCACCCGATGCTCCGCCGCCGGGTCTTCTACGCCGGCCGGGACGTCGACCGGTACCTCGCCGCCGCCGAGGCGGGCGAGACCCACTCGATCGTCACCGGCATCGGCCCCTCGGGACCGATGCACCTCGGCCACGTCCTCGTGTTCTACCTCGCGAAGCGACTGCAGGAGGCGACCGGCGCGTACGTCTATATCCCGCTCTCGGACGACGAGAAGTTCTATGCGAAAGACCTCTCGTTCGACGAGATCGAGGCGGCGACTCGCAGCAACCTCCGCGACCTGCTCGCCGTCGGCTTCGACCCCGAACGCACCCGGATCGTGGTCGACCGGCTGGACGCGGACGTGCTCTACCCGCAGGCCGCCCGCGTCGCCGCCGGCATCACCCAGTCCACCGTCGACGCGACCTACGGCGACCCCGACAACGTCGGCCTCTCGTTTTACCCGGCGATGCAGGCCACCCACCTGCTCCTGCCCCAACTGGTCCACGGGCGCCACCCGACGCTGGTCCCCATCGCCGTCGACCAGGACCCCCACGTCCGGGTCTGCCGGGACGTGGCCGCCAAGGAGCGCTTCGCGGCGGACAAACCCGCCGCGCTGCTGGGGAAGTTCCTCCCCGCCCTCGACGGACCCGGGAAGATGTCCTCCTCGTCGGACGCGCCCGCGATCGAGTTGACCGACGACCGCAAGACGGTGCGCGAGAAGGTCATGGACTACGCTCACTCTGGGGGACGCGTCGACATCGACGAGCACCGCGAGCACGGCGGCGATCCCGCGGTCGACGTGGCCTACCAGTACCTCCACACCTTCTTCGAACCCGACGACGAGCGCGTCGAGGAACTGGCCGCGCAGTACCGCTCGGGCGAGTTGCTCACGGGCGAACTGAAGGAGATCGCCGCCGAGCGGATCGGCGAGTTCCTCGCCGGTCACCAGGAGCACCGGGCGGCGCTGGGGGATCTGGAGACGGAACTCGACCCGTATCGCCTCACCGAGGACGAGCGGGCGCGACTGCGGCCGTCGGTGTTCGAGTGAGAGAAGCGACGGACGACCGGCTCGGGGTTACCGGACCGCTTCGGCGAGTTCGATCAGGTCCTCGCGCGGCAGGTCGCCCACCACTGCGCGCGTGACGCCGTCCGTTTCCCAGACGACCGCCGAGCGGTCGTCGCGTTCGACGTACGTCGCGTTCTCCCCGTTCACGCCGACGGACTCGCCGTCGGACGCGTTCAGGTCGTACGGCAGGTCGCCCGCCGCGGCGACGACGGTCACGTTCGTCTCACCGGTGTACTCCTGGGCGACGACCGTCCCGCCGTTTCGGGTGACGACGGTCGCCTCGCCGAAGTCGTAGCCTTCGGCGTCGAGTCGCTGGAGTTCGAGGTCGGTGGCGTCCTGGGCGGCCTCGAAGCTGTCGTAGCGCTCCTGGGAGACGGTGGTCACCGACGAGGCGTTCGGCGGGCGGAAGGTGCTCTCGCGGACGCTGACGTTGAACTGGACGTCCGCGAAGTCAACGGTCGTCTGATTCTCGCCGGCGCTCGCGCGGATCCTGTGGACGCGGTAGTCGTCGGTGTCGACCCACAGCGTCGCGTTCCCGCGGTGCGAAGCGTTCTCGGGTTCGAGGCCGACGACGTAGGTCTCCGCACCGTCGAGCGTCGTCGTCCGGAGAACCTCGGCGCTCACGTTCTCGGCGAGGAGTCGCTCGACGGAGACGTTCGACGGGTGCCCGGTGTCGTTCGCGTCGGCCCAGCCGCGAGTTCCGTTCCAGTCGTGCGTTCCGTTCCAGGTGTGGTTGCCGTTCCAGGTGTGATTCCCGGGCGACCCCGAGCGGTTCCACGCGGTCTCGTTCTCGGGGAGTTCGCGGACGCGGACGGTGTCGTTCGCGGGGTCGTAGACCCACGCGACCGTCCCGTTCGTCCCGAAGACGCGTTCGCTGTCGTCGCCGAAGACGGAGACGCGCGCGCTGTCCGGCTTCTCGACGACGAACGAGAAGTTCAGCGAGCGCTCGGCGGTGCCGTTCCCGGCGGTGACGGTCGCGTCGCCGACCACCGTCTCCGCGCCGTCGTAGCGCTGTTCGACCCGGTCGAGGACGTCCTCGCCGTTGGGCGCGGCGTCGCCGGTCGGGAGCGCGCCGGCCGCGACGACCGCCAGGAGGGCGACGACGACCGCGCCGACCGCCAGCGGCGCGATCCGCGTCCCCAGGGTCCCACGTTCGGCTGTCATTACCGTCGGTTAGGCTCGGAGACGCTTAACGACACGGCCGGCGCGAAACGACGCCGTCGGGCGCGAAGTCGCGACGACCCGCCGTCGCGGGGTCGGCTCTGGCGCACCTCGATTCCCGCACCTCAACCAATTTGGGTGCCCACGTCGAAGTCGGTCCCGTGAACGTGGACGCGCGAGCGGTCGCGGGCAGTGGTGTGTTCGCCGCCGTCGCGGGCCTCGCTCTGTGGCCGCCGGGGGCGGTCTACTGGACCGTCCTGGCCGAGCGGATCGGCGAGGTCCCGACGCTGGTAGTCGTGGCCGCCGCGGCCATCGCCCTCGGCGGCGCCTTCGTGACGATCACCGACGTCCGGCCCCGCGAGTTCGCCGTCGGCTCGGCGGTCGCGTACGCCCTCGGGATGGCCGCGGTCGCTGTCGTGATCGCCCCCGACAGCCCGGTCCACCTCGGCCTCTACGGTGGGATCGTCCTCTGTCTCCTCGCCGGCGCGGTCGGCGCAAACCGCCGCGGGACCGATGATTGATTTGCGTGGCCCGCCTGAATCCGGTGTGACCGACGCCACCGAGACGACCGACCCCGGGAACGGCACCGACGCGCCATCGGGCGCTGCGACGCCGGGACGCGACGGCGCCGAACCGGTGGTCGAACTCGCCGACGTGACGCGGGCGTACGAGCGAGGGGACACGGTCGAGGCCCTCTCGGGCGTCTCGCTCTCGCTGGCGGAGGGCTCGTACACCGCCGTCATGGGACCGAGCGGCTCCGGCAAAAGCACGTTGCTGAACCTCGTCGGCGGGCTGGACACGCCGACCGCCGGAACGGTCCGGCTCGACGGGCGCGACCTCGCGGCGCTCTCCGAGGGCGAGCGCGCGCGGGTCCGCGGGCGGACGGTCGGCTTCGTCTTCCAGACGTTCAACCTGATGCCGCGGCTCACCGCCGTCGAGAACGTCGCGCTCCCGCTCGTCTTCCAGGGATGGGGCCGCGCGGAGCGCCGCGAGCGCGCCGCGGAACTGCTGGCCGAGGTAGGACTGGGCGACCGGCTCGACCACCGACCCACCGAGCTCTCGGGCGGCCAGCGCCAGCGCGTCGCCATCGCTCGCGCGCTGGCGGCGGACCCAGCGCTCCTGCTGGCCGACGAGCCGACGGGTAACGTCGACACGGAGACCGGCGAGCGGATCATGGCCCTGTTCGAGGAGTTGCACGAGGCGGGCAACACGATCCTGCTCGTCACCCACGAACGCCATATCGCCGAGCACGCCGACCGGATCGTCCACGTCCGCGACGGCGAGATAGAGGGGATCGAGACCGTCGCGGAGAGCGAATAGATGAACTTCGTCGAGACGCTCCGGATCAGCGTCCGCTCGCTGCGCGCCCATCGGCTCCGAGCGGCGCTGACGGTGGTCGGCATCGTCATCGGCATCGCCGCGGTCGTCACCTTCGCCACGTTCGGCGCGAGCCTGAAAGCCGACGTCGTCTCGGAGATCGAGGGCTCCAGCGCCAACGAGATCTACCTCGTCGCCGGCGAAACCGACGAGGGCGGCTTCGGCGGCGCGGGCCAGCCGGTGTTCACCGAGTACGACATCGAACAGCTACGCGCTGTCGAGGGCGTCCAGCGGGTCGTTCCGCGGGGGATCGTCCCGGCCAGCGCCATCGGCCACGGGAATCAGACCGTCGCGAGGAACCAGGTGACCGCGACGAGCGCGAGCGCGTTCGAGACGGCGACGTTCGAGGAGGGCCGTCCGTTCCGCGACGGCGAGCGCGAGGCGGTCGTCAACCGGCCCGCGGCGCGGCTGTTCGAGGGGAACCTCTCGGCCGGCGACCGACTGACGGTGACGCTCGCTGCGGGCGGTCGCGAGAACGTCACCGTCGTCGGCGTCGTCAACGGCACCGGCGGTCAGCTCCCGTTCAGTTCGTTCAGCGACCAGCCGCGGGTGTTCCTCCCCGCCGACCCGTTCTACCAGTCGGTCGTCGAGAGCCCCAACGCGGTCGGGAACCAGTTCGTCTACCCGCAGGTGACCGTCGTCACCGACCCCGGCGACACCACCGCGACCAAGGAGCGCGTCCGCGAGTACTTCGCGGGGGAGGAGTCCGACGCCGCGCAACTGGTCCCCGACGGCTACGCGGTGTCCGCCCAGACCAACGACGACCTCGTCGACCGCATCGAGCGCATCGTCTCACGGCTCACCCGCTTCGTCACCGGTATCGCCGTCATCGCGCTAGTCGTCGGCGCCGTCGGCATCGCCAACATCATGCTCGTCAGCGTCACCGAGCGGACCCGCGAGATCGGGATCATGAAGGCCGTCGGCGCGCGCAGCCGCGACGTGATGCAGTTGTTCCTCGCCGAGTCGGTGCTGCTGGGCGCGCTGGGCGCGCTCCTCGGCGTGCCGCTCGGCATCGTCGGCGGCTGGGTCGCGACGCGCTACGCGGAGATCCCGCTGACGCTCGCGCTGGACTGGGCCGCCGCCGCCGTCGCCGTCGGCGTCCTGACCGGCGTTATCGCCGGGCTCTACCCCGCGTGGCGCGCAGCACGCGTCGACCCGATCGACGCGCTCCGGTACGAGTAGTCCCCGTTCACTGGAATCTCGCTCCGGTCACACGGAGGCGCTGGCCGCGGAGGACGAGCCACGCGCCGCCGGCCCCGAGCGCCCACTGCAGGAAGACGACGACGCCGCGGCGCTCGCTCCCCGTCGCCCGGTACGAGGTGGCCGTGACGACGTAGTAACTCCCGTCATGGACCACGAGTTCGTCCGCGCCGTCGAGCGGGTCGCTCGTCCGATATTCGCCGGTTTCGATCGCTTCACGGACGCCGTTCGACGCGTCGTCGATCTGTGTCGAGACGGCCTCCAGCGCTTCCGACCGCGGGACCGGTTCGAGCCCGTACTCGACGGTACCGTTCTCCAGTTCCTCGGCGACGGGCTCGAAGAAGCCTTCCCCCCAGACGTGGACGTACCAGTAGTCGTGGTCGAGGAAGTTCGACGGCGGCCCGTCGTACGTGACTCCTCCGGTCGCGTGGACCGCCCGTTCGACGGCGCACGACCGGGTCGGGAGAGTATCGTCCAGGCACGCGACCCTCGGGTCGACCACGTCCGCGCCGTCAGCCGCGTCGTACGTCCCGTTGTCGTAGAAGGTCACCTCCTTCGGCTCGTAGGTGTAGCTGTCCGGGTCGCCGACGTCGAACGCGCCGACGACGAACGGGTTGAGCAGCAGCGCGAATCCAAGGACGATGCAGATCTCACCGCGCGCAGACGTGAGCAGGGACCCTGGCACAGGCCACCGTCTCGTCGGTGTACCATGATGGTATCGTTTCATCGTCACTTCTGGCCGAGGCGTGCCCAGGTAGTCCGCCGCGAAATACCGCTGTCAGTTCGGCCCCTTCATAACTATAAGAAACCATAGAATATTCATAACTAGTAGTAGTTCTGTTATTTATAGCGAGAACGCCGTGATCGAGAACAGTGCCACACAGTACGGACATTTTAACGCCTTCTACACCCCAAAACCGAGAGGCCCGACGACGAATCGGCCGGATTTCGTCTCCTCGGATCGCTGAGATCGTCCACAGAAGCGGAGGCGGCATTTCCCGGTTATTTCACCGCTCAGGCCACTGATTTCACGACACACCAGAATCAAATTCTGGATATCGTCTCGGCTGCGCGTTCCAGACACGAAATATTCATAAACAGAACATTCATAGTATAATTACTACATATCAGCGCGTCCGCGATCCGACTGCAGTACCGATCGCCGCATCGATCGCGGTTCCGGAGTCCGTCCCGCGGAGCGCAGGACGACGTCCGAGAGAAGTCGCCGGGGCCGATCGCCGGTCAGTTGTCGGAGGCGAGGCCCTTGGCGAACTGCTCGGCGAACAGCACGTAGATGATGATCGTGGGCAGGGCGGCGAACAGCGCGCCGGCCATCCGCAGCCCGAAGTCGATCCCCGACAGGTCGGCGCCCAGTCCGGACAGGACGAGCGTGACGGTGGCGGCGGGGCTGGACGAGCTGCCGATCAGCGTCAGGCTGAACAGGAACTCGTTCCAGATCTGCGTGAACTGGTAGATGAAGACGACGCCGATCATCGGTTTCGACAGCGGCAGGACGATCCGGCGGTAGATCGTCGTGATCGTCGCGCCGTCGATCTTCGCCGCCTCGACCAGTTCGTCCGAGAGGGTGAGATAGTACCCGCGGAACAGGAGCATGCAGATGGGGATCCCGTAGACGACGTGGGTGATCGTCAGCGAGAGCAGTCGGGCGTGGTCGGGTTCGAGGAAGGGGAGTTCCCACACCGGTGCGAGAATCTCCACGAGCGGGAAGACGTTGATCCAGAAGTCCGACAGCGGCACGAGCACCGCCTGGTAGGGGATGAAGATGCCCACCAGGAACAGGACGAGGACGCCGAACTGGGCGCGGTCGCCCCAGTCGACGAGCGTCAGCCCGTACGCGGCCGTGCTCCCGAAGAAGACCGTTGCGACCGTCGCCGGCACCGTCATGATCAGGCTGTTGACGAAGCCGGTCGAGAGGTGGTCGATGGCGCGGCTCCACTTCGAGAGAGTGAACCCGCTTGCTCCCGGTGGCACGAACGGTGTGGTGCCGGTGACCGCGGCGCTGGTCTTGAACGACGTGACCAGCCCCGTCCAGATCGGCGCCAGGAAGAAGGCGAAGAAGAACGTGATTACGAGCGACAGGCCGATCTTCCAGTAGTCGAGTTCGGGCAGGATGTCGGCGAAACTCTCGTCGGTGGATGCGGTTGCTTTGCTCATCTTAGAGGCTCCCTTGTTTGTGCTGGTAGTGGAGATACGGTGCGATCACGGCCAGCGCCATCAGCAGCAGAATCGTGGCGATGGCGGCGGCGTAGGCCCAGTTCTGGAGTTTGAACGCCTCGCGGACCATCAGCGTCGCCAGGATGTCCGTCGCCTTCGGCACGCGGTACTGGCCGAACATCGAGAACAGGAACGTGAAGGCTTTGAGCGCGAAGATCACGAGGATGACCGCCGCGCTCACCGACGACGATTTGAGTTGCGGGATAATCACGCGCCAGTAGGTTTTGAAGATGTTGGCGCCGTCGACTTGGGCGGCTTCGAACTGGTCGTCCGGGATCGATTGTAATCCCGCCAGAAAGACGACCATCGCATAGCCGCTGAACTGCCAGATCAGCGCGAAGATCACCGCGCCTAACACCAGTTCTGGGTTGCCGATCCAGTTGAACGGCCCGAGGCCGAACACGCCCAAGATGATATTCACGAGCCCGTTGTTGACGTTGTACATCCAGAGCCAGAACTGGGCGGTGACGACGAACGACAGGGCCATCGGCAGCAGGTAGACCGTCTGGATCTGCTCTTTGAAGCGGATGCCCCGGTCGAGCATGATCGCCAGAAACAGTCCCAGCAGCATCGTCACGGTAGTGAAGACGATCAACAGCACGAACGTGTTTTTGCCGGTCGTCCACACCCACGGGTCGTTCATCGCCTGGACGTACATGTCCAGATCGAGATTACCGAGGCTGAAATCTGGGCCTTCGCCGAACCCTTCGTAGTCAGTCAGCGAGATCAGCGTGTTGTAGCCGATACCGCCGTACACACCCAACCCCATGATCGAGAAGGGGATGAACCAGAAGGGGAACGACCGGACGAAATCGCTCTTCGAGTACACCCGGAGTTTCGTGCGCCAGTCGCGTTCGGCGCCGCTGCCGACGCTCTGGGAACCGGATACGGTGTCTTGCGAACTTGCCATAAATTGTGAGTGGAAGGTTGGAGGGTGGTCAGAAGACGTTCATGAGTCCGTCGGCGGTGGCTTCGGGGTCGTAGGGTCCCATGAAGTTCGAGGCGATGGCGTCTTTGCAGGCGCTGAGCTGGTCGGCGGTACCCGCCAGGCCGTGGGCGAGCGTCGGGGGGAACTTCTCAAGGTTGTTGAGGTCGTCGACGTTGAGGCTGAGGAACTCGGTGAGGCGGCTGCCGTCGACGTCCGTGCGCAGCGGGATCGACCCCTTCAGGTTGTTGAACTCCACTTGCACGTCTTTCGTGCCGAGGAACTCCGCGAACACTTTTGCTTTCCGCGGCGCGTTGCCGTCTCGCGGGAACAGGAACGAATCGAGGTGCCAGACGTACATGTCGCCCGTGCCGGGGAAGGGCACCCAGCCCCAGTCCTCGTCGAACTCGAAGTCCTCGGTGTTGCGGTACATCCCGTAGGCCCAGTTGCCCATCGTGAAGAACGCGGCGTTGCCGGCGATGAGTTTGTCGTTGGCTTCGGGGAAGCTGATCGACGATTTGTCGTCGTTGGAGTAGTTCTCGATGACGTTCTTGGTCTTCTCCAGCGAGCGCACGAGTGCTTGCTTGTCGCCCTCACCGTTGATGAACGCGTCGTAGGCCTCGGCGCCTTCCGTGCCGAGGAAGAACTCGACGAAGTACTGCAGGTTCGCCCACGACCCGCGGGTGGTCATCGTCATCGGGACCGCGTCGGTGTTCTGGTCGACCTTGTCCAGCGCGCTAACGAACGCGTCGTAGGACGTGAGGCTCTCCGGGTCGACGCCGGCCTCTTCGAGCACGCTCACGTTGTAGAAGAGGTTGTTGAGCCGGTGCGACCCCAGCGGCACCGCCCGGTAGGCGTCGTTCATCCGGCAGGCTTCGGCGGCTTTCGGGTGCATCGTATCCGTGTAGCCGGTGTCTTCCCAGACGTCGGAGACGCTCATCAACCGGCCGCCGTACTGTTGCATGGTCTTGCCCGGCCACGAAGCGAAGGCGTCCGGCGGGTTGCGGTTGGCGAGGCGGCGCGCGACCGTCGCGTTGAGGTTCTCGTTGGCGTCGCCGCCGATCGGCTTGATGTCGTGCTCGATGTCGGGGTGTTGCTCTTCCCACATGTCGACGAGTTTGCCGACCGCCGCGGCGCCGTCCCCGCCGGTCCACCCGTGCAACGCCTCCATCGAGTTGTCCGTCATCGTCGGCGTCCCACCACCGTCGCCGCTGTCGGTACCGGTACCGCCGTCACCACCGTCACCGCCGTCGCCACCGTCGCCACCACCGATACACCCTGCGATCGACGCAGCGAGCCCCGTCGCCGTCCCGGCGACGACTCGACGCCGCGTCACGTACCCATCCGTACTGCCACCAGTGCTATCGTCTGACATACGATACACACGTGCTAAAGCGACCCATAAATACTTACCGGATTTTCGTGATATTGGTCGCCGCGGGGCCGAGGCACCGGTCGCTCGCCACCGGCTGTCCAATGTGAGTGCAGCCGACCGCGAGCGGCCCGCTTCCCGCCCTCACGCTGTACCGATCTGCTCGACTTTCTCGACCGTTTCGAGGACTCGGTTGTGAAGCGCCTCGCCGGTGACGCCGTCGAAGAGGTGGATCGCGTCCTCGGGGATACGGATGCCGACGTCCTGGCCCCACTGGAGCGCTCGCATCCCGTCGACGGTCGCCGTGAGCGTCTCGGCGTCCTCGTCCTGAGAGGCGAACCGCAGGTGGACGGTGTTCTCGTAGCCCTGGGGCTGGACCACGTCGACGACGCCGTCGAAGACGTGCTCGCCCGACAGGTCGTCCCCGACCTCGACGTTCTCCGGCCGGATCCCGAGCACGACGTCGTCGACGTCGCCGAGGTCGGCCAGCGTCTCCTCCGACAGGTCGTACTCGAAGTGCTCGCCGACCAGGGCGTCCCCCTCCCGCGTCGTCGGGAAGAAGTTCATCGAGGGCTCGCCGATGAACCCGGCGACGAACTGGTTGGCCGGCTCGTGGTAACACTCCATGGGCGTGCCGACCTGCTGGAGTTCGCCGCCGTCGAGGACCGCGATGCGGTCGCTCATGGTCATCGCCTCCGTCTGGTCGTGCGTGACGTAGATGGTCGTGGTGTCGAGGTCGTCCTGGAGCTGCTGGAGTTCGGTCCGCATCTCCGCCCGGAGCTTGGCGTCGAGGTTCGCCAGCGGCTCGTCAAGCAGGAACACCTTCGGGTCTCGGACGATGGCCCGCCCGAGCGCGACCCGCTGTTGCTGCCCGCCGGAGAGATCCGTCGGCTTACGGTCGAGCAGCGGCGTGATCCCGAGCGTCCCCGCCGCGTCCTCGACCAACTCCTCGACCTCGTCGTCGGGGAGGTCCGTCGACTCTTCGAGGCCGAAGGACATGTTCTCGCGGACGGTCATGTGCGGGTACAGCGCGTAGGACTGGAACACCATCGCGATGTCGCGCTCCTGGGGAGTCCGCGTGTTGATGACCTCCCCGTCGAGGGTGATATCTCCGTCCGAGAGCGTCTCCAGCCCCGCGACCATCCGGAGCGTCGTCGACTTCCCGCACCCGGAGGGGCCGACGAGCACCAGGAATTCGCCGCTCTCGATGTCGAGATCCAGTTCGTCCACCGCCAGGACACCCTGGTCGCCGTCACCGTACTGTTTGGTAGCTGCCTCTAGGGACAGATTTGCCATGATACAGCGTAGCACAAACCACACATAAAATGATTTCCCTTTCTTTCGGACAGGTCGCCGGCGGCGGAGCGGACCGCGATTCAGAGGTCCCGCACGGACGGGTCGATCCGGTCAGTCGCCGTCGCCGGATAGCGGCCCCTCGCCGGGCGACCCGCCGTCGTCGCGGTTGGGGTAGTAGAACTCGCGTTCGGTCTCGGTCTCGAAGCCGTCGAGCACCTCTCTGAGCGGGCCCGCGTACTGGGTGAGGTCGTTCGCCCGCTGGGTGACCTCGTTGAGTTCGGCCGCCTGTTCCTCAGCGGCGCCCGCGACGAGTTCCGTCTCGGCCAGCGTCTGTTCGCTGATCTCCGCCACGCGCGAGACCGTCTGAGCGATCTCTTCGAGGTTGTCGAGCGGTTCCGCGACGTCGAGTTCGTCGTGTTCGGCGGCGTACTCGTCGAAGAGGTCGACCAGATCGTCGAGCTCGGCCGAGACGGCCTCCAGTTGCTCCTTCTGGTCGTGTGCGTCGTCGGAGATCGCCTGGACCGAGCTGGCGACGTGCTCGCTGGCGGTCTTGACGCTCTCGGAACTCGACTGGACGACCTCGCCCGAGTGTTCGACCTCCTCGGCGAAACTGCGGAGTTGCCCGGTCGTCTTCTCCAGTTCCGCGACCATGTCGTTGAACTCGCGGGCGATCCGGTCCATCGAGTCGTTCTCGTTGTCGGGGTCGAGCCGCTGGGTCAGGTCGCCCTCCGCGCATTGCTGCATGATGTCGGAGTACTCCTCGGCTTTCTCCTGGAGATACTCGTTCATCTCGATCGCCTCGGCCCGGGAGACCTCGGCGCGCTGGCGGGCGTGTTCGGCCGCCTCGATCTGGTCTTTGAGCGAGCGACGCATGTCGTCGAACCCGTCGTAGAGCTGGCCGATGCTGTCGATCCGGGGCGACGTGATAGCCACGTCGAGGTCGCCCTCCCGCATCTCGTCGGCGCGGCGCCGCAGTCGATTGATGTCGCGGGTCGTGCTGAGTCCGATCGCGGTCCCGACGAGGCCGATGAAGACGACGCCCCCGAGCGTCGACAACCGTCCCCACAGGGAGATAGTCCGGACGAACCCGAAGACGTCGCTGGTCGGTTCGTGGACCAGCACGACCCACGAGAGGTCCGAGCCGAAGACCCGAACCGGCGCGTACCCGACCGTGTACTCCTCGTCGAGCACCTGTGAGTGCGGCCCCATCCGCGGGATGACGCCCGCGGGCCCACCGGCCGGACCCGACTCCTCGGTCGCGAGCCTGACCGGTCGCAGCGCGTCCTCGGTCCCGTACTGCCGGAGGATCTCGCTCGATCCCGTCGCGACCTGGACGGTGCCGTTCGAGTCGACGACCTGGGTGAACCGCGACGAGATCCCGTCCTGATCGATGGAGTTGGCGAGCTGTTGGACCTTGTACTCGACGACCAGATACCGGTCGTCGGTCCCCTGCACCGGGCTGACGAACGCGATGACCCGGTTGTCCCCGTCGACGACGTGGACGTCCGTGGTGTGTACGTCCGCGACTCCCATCTCGTCCATCGAAACGTTCGCCAGCCACCCGCGCTCGATGGCCGACACGTCGGTGTCGAACGGGAACTGCGGACTCGCCACGACCGACGCCGGCGCCGTCGAGCGGTTGATGAGGTAGATCGACTGGACGCCGTAGAGATTCGCCCCCGTGGTCGCCAGCTCGTTGCGCATCTGATAGCCCGCCCTGTCGCCGTCGCGGGTCAACACGGCGTTTTTCGACGCGAGCTTCACCGACACGGAGTTGCGCTGGATCCACTTCTCGACGACGTTGGCCTTCTGGGTCGCCAGTTCCTCGTACTCCTGTTCGACGTCGTGTTCGACCTGCGACGAGAGCTTCCCCGTCGCGGTCGCGCCGATGAGCGCCACCGTCAGCGCCATCACACCCAGTATCAGTGCGAACTTGAGGATGAACCGCTTACGGACGAAGTCCGGAACGACCGTGCGTATCGCCCCAAGGGCCCCACGTCCCTCGGTTTCACCACCGATGTCGTCCTCCATGGTTGTTCCTGTGAGAAATGACCCCGGTGTAATAAGTGTTCCCACACGACAAGGATCGACCCGAACACTGATCCCACCCGTTCCGGGGCCACTTTCTCTCGAACACCGCTCGCCAGCGAATCCCCGGTCCACGGTCGATACGGCCGTGGGACGCCGTGGTCGTTTCCCACCTGCGAACGTATAAGGATCACCCGCCGGAACGGAACGGTATGACACCGGACGACGGGAAGACGGTGCAAACGGCCGTGACGAGCTTCGAGATCCTCGAAGGGATCCGCGAGCTCGGCGGCGCGGGGCCGACGGCGCTGGCGGACCACCTGGGACGCTCGAAAAGCGGCGTGTACAAACACGTCCGCACGCTCGCGGACCGCGGGTACCTGACGGAGGACGACGGCGAATACCGGTTGGGACTCGGGATGTGGACGCTCGGGGCCGGCGCTCGCGCGGAGTATCCGGTCGAGGCCGGTCGGCGAACCGTGGACAGCCTGGTCGCCTCCGTCGGCCACACCGCCAGCCTCGTCGTCTACGAGAACGGCGTCGCGTCCTCCGTCTACCGCGAACTGCCTGGTACCGACGTCGACGCGCCGGGGTCGCTCGGGGACTCGCTCCCCCTGCACGCGACGGCGGCCGGGAAGGCCGTGCTCGCACACCTCCCCGACGCCGAGCGTCGGACCGTTCTCGACGAACAGCCGTTGACCGAACACACCGCCGAAACCACCACGGATGCCGCCAGATTGGTCGGCGAACTCGCGTCCGTTCGCGGACAGCGAACGGCCACCGAGCTAGAGGAGTATCGCGCGGGCGTCCACGGCGTGGCGTCACCGGTGCTCGACGACAGCGCGAACCCCATCGGCGCGGTATACGTGACAGGGCCAGCGGAGAGCCTCTCTGAGACCCGCCTCGAAGCGAAGATCGCGGGCCTCGTCGTCAGTGCATCGCGGTCCGTCGAGAACGCGCTCTCGACCGGCGGGGACTGAGTCGTTTCCTGTCCGCGAACGGGATCCCGCCGATTACCTGCTGGTCGGCGCCAGCTGTTCGCGTCCAGGAAACGACCTGACGGACGAGGACCCATCGCGATTACAGCCATAATCCTGTAATAGAGGAAGAAGACTTTTGAAAGGGAACCACGCTTCAGATGCGAACGGCGAACCGGACGCTGCATAAACAGTAATAATCTAGATGGTATCCGATATGACTAATATTTCCGAGTATAACGAATTAACTTCCCAGATGTCGAATCATCGCACATCAGTAGTCTAAACGCAAGAAAATCGCGCATCTGCCATCGATTGTCGTGGGCATCCAAAAGAACCAATACTAAACAGATAGAAATAGTATACCCCTATACACCACTTCTAAGCGGATTTAAGATAGTCTTTCCTCAGACGTGAGACTTCGAAACAATAATATTGCTTACTATGATTTTTTCAAGACTATTCTGCCAGAGGAGGGCACTGTCGTCGGGTACGGACCCGGGATGACGGGAATCGGTCGGTCGCAGTCGTCGGGGAGGACAGAACTGTCGGTCGCCGCCGTGTGAACGTCGCCCGTCGTCCGCGCGACACGTTCGCACGGCACCGCGCCAACAAAGCCTTAAAACGACGGAGTCTCCTACGGTCAGGCATGCAACACGTGAAGATTCCGCAGGACCGGATCGGCGCTCTCATCGGCGAGGGGGGTGAGACGCTGCGGGCGATCGAGGACCGTGCGGAGGTCCGGCTCGACGTCGACAGCGAGACGGGGCAGGTCAAGGTCGAACAGACCGGCGACCCCATCACCGCGCTCAAAGGGCCCGACATCGTCAAGGCCATCGGCCGCGGGTTCGCCCCCGACGAGGCCATGCGCCTGCTCGATGACGAGATGATGATGTTCGACATCATCGACATCGACGCCGCCGCGCGCAACCAGAACGACCTCCAGCGACACAAGGGCCGACTCATCGGCGAGGGCGGTCGTACCCGCGAACTCATGGAGGAACTCAGCGGCGCTTCGGTCGTCATCTACGGCTCCACGCTGGGCATCATCGGCGGCCCCGAACAGGTCGACGTGGTCCGCGAGGCGGCGGAGATGATCATCGAGGGCGCCCCGCACGGCACCGTCTACTCGTTCCTCGAAGAGAAGCACAACGAGATGAAACACAAAGGGCTAGATTACCACCAGTTCACCGGTTAGATCTGGTAGTCTGTCTGTTTCCACGATCCCCCGCGAGTCCAGGCAGATCCCGGATCGTCCCGGACAGCGCTGTCGATCTCGACTCCGATAGTTCGTTCAGCCACGATCCCGAAGCGAGGGTATTTGACGGCCGACACCGATACCCGAGGTATGCGCGCAGCAGTCTTCACGGACTACGGGGAACCGCTGGACGTGCGGGAGGTCGACGACCCGGAGCCGGAGTCACACGGCGCGGTCGTCGCCGTCGAGGCGTGCGGGGTCTGCCGCAGCGACTGGCACGCCTGGCAGGGCGACTGGGAGTGGCGCGGCCTCGACCCCGTGCCAGGCCACATCCTCGGGCACGAGCCCGCCGGCCACGTCGTCGCCGTCGGCGAGGAGGTCGACGGCGTCGCCGAGGGCGACCACGTCGCCGTCCCCTTCAATCTCGGCGACGGCTCCTGTCACCTCTGCCAGACCGGCCACTCGAACATCTGTGAGAATCGCCAGGCGCTGGGCCTCCAGCCCGCCGCGCCGGGTGCGTTCGCCGAACAGGTGCCGGTCCCCCACGCCGACCACAACCTCGTCGAACTCCCGGAGGGCGTCTCGTCCGTGGACATGGCGGGGCTGGGCTGTCGGTTCATGACCGCGTTCCACGGGCTGGCTCACCGCGCCGACGTGGGCGCGGGCGACTGGTTCGTCGTCCACGGCTGCGGCGGCGTCGGCCTCTCGGCGGTCCAGATCGCCGACGCCATCGGCGCCAACGTGATCGGCGTCGACCTCATGGACGAGAAACTCGACTTCGCCGCGGAGCAGGGCGCCGTTCACACGGTCAACGCGAGCGAGGTCGAGGACCCCGCCGCGGAAGTCCGGGCGATCACCGACGGCGGCGCCGACGTCTCGATGGACGCGCTGGGCATCGAGACGACCTGCCGGAACGCCATCGAGAGCCTCGGGAAGACCGGCCAGCACGTCCAGGTCGGACTCACCACGAAGGAAGCGGGCGGGAACCTCCCACTGCCGACCGACGAGATGGTCACCAGCGAGATCGACTTCTACGGCGCGCTGGGGATGCCCCCCGAGCGCTACGACGAGATCTTCCGCATGGTCGCGACCGGAAAACTCGACCCCGCCGCGATCATCACCGACCGCATCGGCCTCGACGACGTCTCCGGCGTCCTCGACGACATGACCGACTTCGAGACCGTCGGGATCCCCGTCATCGACGAGTTCTGACGAAGGTCGGCGAAAAGAGAACCGGAAATGTGCTCCGCGTCGGTCGACTCGCTACTGTTCTTTTCCGTTCGCGCCGTTGCCGTTCCCGCCGCCGTTGCCGTTCCCGTTGTTGCCGCCCTCGTCGTCGCCGTCGTCGCTACCACCGGCGTGGTCGGGCGGCCCCTGCGTCTCGTTGCCGTCGTCGCTACCACCGGCGTGGTCGGGCGGCCCCTGCGTCTCGTTGCCGTCGTCGTTCCCCCCGGCGTGGTCGGGCGGACCCTGCGTCTCGTTGCCGCTCTCGTTGCCGGCGTGGTCAGGCGGGCCGCGGGTCTGGTTGCCGGGGCCCGCGTGGTCCGGCGGGCCGCTCCCGTTACCGGGGTTGTTCGCCGTGACCCAGCCCGCGATCGCGAGTCCGCGCGGCCCCTCGGTCTCGTTCAGGCCGGAGATGAAGTCCGTCACCTGCAGGCCGAACGGCGTCGCCGTCTCGTTGCCGGTCTCGTTCCCGCCGGCCGTCAGTTCGGCCTCGGTGGACGCCGTCACGTTGTCGATCTCGGCGGTGACCGAGATAGTCAGGTTCTCCTCGGGGTTCGGGAGTTCCACTGCCCCGTTCGCGTCCGTCTCGTAGGAGCCGTCACCGGCGTAGGTGACGTTGTCCGTCACCGTCGTCACGTTCACCGACGCGTTCTCGACGCCCGTGCTGTTCCCGTCCGTGACCGACACCGTCACGCCGTCGCTCTGTGTCACGCCGACGCTCAGCGAGTCGACCGACGACGTCGTCGCCCCCATCGCTGGTGCCGCCACGGAGACGACCATCAGTGCCGCCAGTACTATCGCCCGAGTGTGTTGACTCATACGTCACTACTCCACGACTGGAGATCACTTAGTGGCCGGTTACCCCTAGATCGGTTTTCGCCGAGTTAACCTGAATTTCCCGTCTGTAAACTATCTTCCCGGACATTATCTCCCGTGAGAATAGCTGTTTGGGACGGCGACGAGACGATTCGGGACGGTCGCGAGTCGTCGCGCAGGCGATCGACCGTCGCCCTCGGCCCGCTGGCGGACTGGCGTCGAGCCCCGTTCCTGG
This sequence comes from Halosimplex rarum, assembly GCF_047715405.1. Classification (NCBI taxonomy): domain Archaea; kingdom Methanobacteriati; phylum Methanobacteriota; class Halobacteria; order Halobacteriales; family Haloarculaceae; genus Halosimplex; species Halosimplex rarum. Next base: position 3,604,612 of record NZ_CP180412.1, on the reverse strand, counting down.
GACCGCACCGGGGCCGCACCAGTGCCTCTTGCACGCGCAGGGGCCACTTTTAGCCGATTCGTGGGAGAAACGCGCGAACAGATATCGTACCATGAACCCCACTCCAGCGAACGAGTCCCCTGACTCGCGGCGAACGGACGCTGACGGGAGCGAGCGATGAGAGCGCTCACGTGGCACGGGGAACAGGACATCCGCGTGCAGGACGTCCCGCGACCGGAGATCGTCAATCCGAACGACGCGGTGATCGAGATCACGGCCACCGCGATCTGCGGCTCCGACCTCCACCCCTACAACGACAACATCCCGGGGATGCGCGAGGGCGACGTCATGGGACACGAGCCGATGGGCGAAGTGGTCGAGGTCGGGCCCGAGGTAACGACGCTCGACGAAGGCGACCGGGTCGTCGTCCCGTTCACGATCAGCTGCGGGGAGTGCTGGTTCTGCCAGCGCGAACTGTACTCGCTCTGTGACAACTCCAACCCGAACGCCGAGATGGCCCGAGAGGTGATGGGCCAGTCCCCGGCCGGGCTGTTCGGCTACTCGCATATCCTCGGCGGGTACGCCGGCGGTCAGGCCGAGTACCTGCGGGTGCCCTACGCCGACGTGGGCCCGATCAAGATCGAGTCGGACCTCCCCGACGAGCAGGTGCTGTTCCTCTCTGACGTCTTCCCGACGGGGTACATGGCCGCCGAGAACGCCGACATCGACGACGGCGACACGGTCGCGGTCTGGGGCTGCGGTCCGGTCGGGCAGTTCACCGTCCAGAGCGCGCAGCTGCTCGGCGCCGACCGCGTGATCGCCATCGACCGCGTGCCCGAGCGCCTGGAGATGGCCCGCGAGCACGGCGACGCGGAGACGATCCACTTCGAGGAGGAGGACGTCTACGACACGCTGATGGCGATGACCGGCGACCGCGGACCGGACGCCTGCGTCGACGCCGTCGGGACGGAGGCCCACGGGACGGGCCTGGCTGGCGTGACCGACCGCGCGAAACAGGAGGCGGGGCTGGAAAGCGACCGCCCGCACGTCCTCCGCGAGGCGATCACCTGCTGCCGGAAGGGCGGGACGCTGTCGGTCCCCGGCGTCTACACCGGCGACGTCGACGGCATCCCGTTCGGGTCGCTGATGAACAAGGCGCTGACCGTCAAGAGCGGCCAGACACACGTCCAGCGCTACCTCGACCCGCTGCTGGGGAAGATCGAAGACAGCGAGATCGACCCGTCGTTCGTCGTCACCCATCAGGAGCCCCTGGAGAAGGGGCCGGAGATGTACCGGACGTTCAACGACAAGGACGACGACTGCATCAAGGTCGTCCTGACTCCCTGAAGCGGCGACGTCTCGGTGATGAGCCGAGACACACCACACCGGTTCTCTCAGTCGCCGCTCTCGGCCCGGTCGATGCCCTTCAGTCCTCGCTCTCGGCCCGGTCGACCAGCGCTTCGGCGCGCTCCGCCGCGCGCTTTCGCACCGCACCCTCGTCGAGCGTCAGGACCTCGCGGTCGCGCATGAGCACCTCGCCGTCACAGACCGTGTGGCGCACGTCGCTGCCGCGGACGGCGTAGGCGAGGTGACTCACGAGGTCGTGAGCGGGCGTGAGGTGCGGCGCGTCCAGGTCGATCACGGCCAGGTCGGCGTTCGTGCCGGCCTCGATCCGGCCGCTGTCGAAGCCGAGCAGGTCCGCGCTCCCCCGCGTGACCATCTCGACGACCGCCTCGGCGGGGACGGCACTGGCGTCCTCGGCCGCCAACTTGCCGATCATCGCCGCGTCGCGCACCTCGTCGAACGCGTCGAGGTCGTTGTTCGACGCGGCGCCGTCGGTGCCGATCCCGACCGTCACGCCCGCGTCGCGGAGTCGCTGGACCGGCGCCATCCCGCTCGCGAGTTTCATGTTCGAGGCCGGGCAATGGGCCACGCCGGTGCCGCGCTCGGCGAGGAGTTCGATCTCCGTCTCGTCGACGTGGACGCCGTGGGCGACGTAGGTGTCCTCGGTCAGCAGGCCAAGTTCGTCGGCGTATTCCAGGGGTCGGACGCCGTGTTCGTCGACGATGGGGTCGACCTCGTTCTCGGTCTCGTTGGCGTGGAAGTGGATCGCGAGATCCGCGTCGCGAGCCTTCGGGACGAACTCGCGGAGATACTCCTCGCCCACGGTCGTCAGCGAGTGGGGCTGGAACGTCGTCGCGATCCGCCCGTCGGCGGCGCCGTCGAGTTCTCTCGCCACGTCGAGGCTCTGCTGGAGGTCGGCGCGGGCCGCCTCGTCGTCCTTCCCGACAGTGACCGCGGTATGACCGAGCACAGCCCGGACGCCCGCGCGTTCGACCGCGTCGGCGATACGGTCGACGTGGAAGTACATGTCCGAGAGGGCGGTCGTGCCGGACTTGATCATCTCGATCAGCCCGAGTTCGGCGCCGACCTCGACGTCGTCGCCGGTGAGTTCGGCCTCGACTGGCCAGACGTCCTCCTGCAACCACGCGTCGAGCGGTTTGTCGTCGGCGTAGCCCCGCAGGAGCGTCATCGCTACGTGCGTGTGGGCGTTCACGAGTCCCGGGACGACGAGCCCGTCGCTCGCGTCGAGGGTCTCGTCGGCCTCCAGTACGCCGGGGTCGTCGACGGTCGTGATCTCGCCGCTGTCTCGGTCGACGAGCACGTCCGCCCGTTCGACGGAGAGATCGGGTCGCAGCACCTGTCCGCCGGCAACGAGGAGTTCGCTCATGCCCCGGGGTTGGCCCGGCGGGTGCCTGAATCTACCCCTTCGCCGCCATCGCGAATGTGACCGGCTCACACCCCGACGCGGGAACGCACGACTTTTCCCGCTCGGGCGGATAGGTAGGGCCGATGATATCCGAGGGCTGCGAACAGTGCGCCAAAGGCGGCAAGCTGGTGCTGTTCGTCTACGGGTACTGCGACCAGCGCGACTGTTTCTACTGCCCCCTCGGCGAGAACCGCAAGAACGTCGAGCAGGTCTACGCCAACGAGCGCCCCGTCGAGTCCGACCGGGACGTGCTCGAAGAGGCCGAGCGCATGGACGCGCTGGGCGCCTCCATCACCGGCGGTGAACCCCAGGAAGCGATGGGCCGCACGACGCGCTACCTCTCGCTGCTGAAAGACGAATACGGCGAGGATTTCCATACTCATCTCTACACCGGCATCACCGGCGGCCGCGAGAACATGCGCCGCCTGAGCGAGGCCGGCCTCGACGAGATCCGGTTCCACCCGCCCTACGAGCAGTGGGGCGATTTACACGGTACCGAGTGGGAAGACATCCTCTACGTCGCCCGCGAAGAAGGCCTCACGCCCGCCTTCGAGATCCCCGGTATCCGCCCGGAACAGGAGTTCATCGACTTCCTCGACGAGGGCGCCGCGGACTTCTGTAACATCAACGAGTTCGAGATGTCCGACGGGAACTACCGCCGGATGCAAGAGGAGGGCTTCGAGTTGCGCGACGAGCACATGAGCGCCGTCGACAGCCCGCGCGAGGAGATCCTCGACCAGATGGGCGACCACGAGAAGGTGTACTTCTGCACGAGCGTCTTCAAGGACGCCGCCCAGCACCGTCGCCGACTCAAGCGAATGGCCCGTAGCCTGCGCCGGCCGTTCGACGAGATCACCGACGACGGGACCCTCGTCTACGGGAAGACGTGGGCCGAGCCCGAGCGCTTCGAGGCCCTCGGCGTGCCCGAGGAGTTCTACACGGCGAAGTCCGACCACGTCGAGGTGGCCTGGTGGCTCCTCGAAGAGATGGTCGAGGACGGCGACGTGGAGAAGGGCGAAATCGTCGAGCAGTACCCGACCTACGACGGGACCGTAGTGGAACGGACGCCGCTGTCCGGGAGTAGTGCTGATGACGGCGGGCAGAGCGCGGCGGGCGACTGATCGCGCCCGCGCCGAACGGAGTGAGGCGCCTTTTTGCCCCATCTTTTTGCGCGAGTGGGTCGCGGAGCGACCCCGAGCGGAAAAAGGTGGTCGCAGCAGTACCCGACCTACGACGGGACGGTCGTCGAACGGACACCGATATCGAGCGGCAGCGGTGGGAGCGACAGCGGACAGAGTGCGGCCGGCGACTGATTCTGTCCGCGCGCCTCTGCGCTCGTCGCGTACTTACTTGAGATCGGCCGGCGAACGACGGCTATGGCGTTCAGATCCACCCGGGCGGACTGGCTGTCGCTGGCGATCGGGGCCGCGACGCTGGCCGCCGGGCTGGCGGTCTGGGGACGACTTCCGGCAGAGATGGCGGTCCACTTCTCGGCGTCGGGGAGGCCGGACAACTTCGTCCCGAAGTCCGTCGCGATCGCTGCGCTGCCGGCGCTGACGGTCGCGTTGCCGCTGTTTCTCGACGCCGTCGCGCGCTTCGATCCGCCCGAGGAACCGCAGGTCCTCGAAGTGGTGAAAGTCGCGACGACCGCGCTACTGGCGACCGTTCAGGGGTTCGTGCTCGCCTGGAACCTCGGGTACGACGTGCCCTTCGACCTCTTTATGGCGGGCGTCGCGATCTGGGCCGTCGCGCTGATCGGGTACTCGGTCGCGGTCGAACGGGGCTACGGCCCGGCCTGAGAGGGTCTTGCGCACTACTTCGATAGCGTGGGAGGCCAACCACGACAGCCACAGATAGGTCTCGCCGATTCGTAGAGCGACCGACGGAGCGAGTCGATCGTCGGCGGCGCGGCTCGGAGTCGCGGATGCGGTCCTCACTCCGTGGCGTTGCGAACGGTGATCGTTTGGCCGTCCACGGTGACGCACAGGCCTTCGTACTCGAACTCGACGACGGCCCCATCGTCGTGTCCGACGAGCCGGTCGAACGCGTCCGATTCGATGGACTCCGCGAGCGGGTCGAGGTCGCAACTGGGGGAGTTCTTCAGCGCGGCGATCGTTCGGACGACGCCGATACTCGGGGACTCGTCCGGCTGGATCCGGCGGGTGTACGGTTCGTCTAGCGGCATCGACGGTGTATCGCTGTCCTTCGCTGTCACGGTATCATGCACTCTGTGTTCGACGTGTGCAGGTCTCCGCCACCCTTCATAAATCTGACCAAATATGTACATGGTGGCGCGGCGGACCAAAGAGGTTATCTTAAGATAATTAGGAAGAAGGTTTAATGCCGAAGAAGACGGTCGGTGTGCGAGGCCGAGACGGGACGTCGACAAAGGACATCTCGATCCCCGCCGGGATCGCTCGCGAACACGACATCGAGATCGGCGACGAGTTCGCCATCGACACTGCGAGGGACGAGAACGGGCGGCTCGTGGTTCGATACACCCGGCTAGACGAGGCGAACGGGAACTCGGAGTAGCAGGCGAGGCGAACGCTCTCTTCGGCCCTGGGGAGGGTCGGGGTTCGTCTCAGCGAGAACGGGCGGCACGGGGCGCGACCGATAGCGCGTGCTGAACTGGCTCGGCGCAATAGCTCGCGGGCGGTACCTCCGCAGTCGCCAGCGCGCGCCGCAGCGAAAATCGGCGCTCAGATCTCGTCGGCGGTGGGGTAGTCGGCGGCGAACACGTCCTCGACGAGCGGTTCGTCGTCGCCGTCGTCCCGTTCGCCGGGCTGCTGCTCGTCGTCCGCGTCGTCCTCGTTCGCCGGACTGACACTGCCGGTGCGATACCCCTCCAGATCGAGCGTGACGTGGTCGAACCCGAGGTCGCCGATGTGCTGCTGTGCGGCGGCGACGAAGTCCGGGTCGAGCGCCTGCTCCAGTTCGGCTTCGCCGACCTCGATGCGGGCGATGCCGTCGTGGTCGCGCACGCGGAACTGGTCGAAGCCCCAGGTGCGCAAGACGGTCTCGGCCTTCTCGATGCGGGTAAGTCGCTCCTCGGTGACTTCGAGGCCGGTCGGGATGCGCGAGGAGAGGCAGGCCATCGAGGGCTTGTCCGCGACCGAGAGGCCGTATTCGTCGGCGATCTCCCGGACTTCGGACTTGACAATGCCGTGTTCGAGGAGCGGCGAGTAGGCGTCGAGTTCGTCGACGGCGCGGAGGCCGGGGCGGTGGCCCTCGCCGGGGTCCGAGGCGTTCGTGCCGTCGCAGACGACGTCGATGCCGAGTTCCTTGGCGCGGTCGAACATGGCGCCGAGGCGCATCGTCCGGCAGTGGTAACAGCGGTCGTCGCCGTTCTCGACGAACGCCTGGCTGTCGAGTTCGGAGAACTCGGCGATCTCGTGGCGGATGCCGATCTCCTCGGCGACGCGCCGGGCGTCGTCGAGTTCCGCTGCGGGCAGCGTCTCGCTTTTGGCCGTGCAGGCGACGGCGTCGTCGCCCAGCGCGTCGTGGGCGATGGCGGCGACGGCGCTGGAGTCCACACCGCCGGAGAAGGCGACGAGGACGCCGTCGCGGTCGGCCAGGTCGGCGCGCGCGGCGTCGAGTTTGTCCGCGACCGAAGTGCTCATCGACGGCGATTCGGCTCGAACCGGCAAAAGCCCGTTGTTCGACCGCTCGCCACGGGGCGAACGGATTCGGTGCCGGGGACGCCAGTCGGAGTGGTGACCCCGCAGGTGCCTGCCGCGGGCCTTTCCGGACGGCAGTCGACTCGCCGATATGGTGGATCGTCCTCGCAGTCGGGTCCCTGCCGGCCGCGCTCGCGGTCGCGAGCGCGGCGGACGGCCCGGCGCCGTGGCGTCGAGTGCGGTGGAGACGGGTCGGGGCAACCGAGCGATCGATGGCCGGTAGGGGTTCCACCGGCGGCTCGGACGGCGACGCCGGACGGATCCGGCACTGGGTCTTTCTGGACGGGAACCGCCTGCTGATCACGGGTCTGGTGTGTCTCGGTATCTTCGCGCTGACGCGCGCGCTGGTCGCGGCGGACCTGCTCGCGGTCGGGCCTCGCAGCAGCGTGCCGACGGCGTTCGGCAGCGGCGTCACGGCCGGCGTGTTCACGCTCATCACGCTGACGCTGACGGTCAACCAGCTCATCTCCTCGCAGGTGTTCGGTCAGCCCGACTCGCTGCGGAGCCGCTACGAGAAGGGCGCCGAATTCCACGACGCGGTCTCCGAACTCGCCGCCTCCGGACGAGCGCCCGTCCGGGGGTCCGAGTTCATCGCCGCCATCGGGACGGCGCTGGACGACCACGCGGCGTCGCTTCGGGAGCGGCGCGGTGCGGCGGGGGAGGCGAGCGGCGACCTCGACGGCCTCGCCGACCGTCTCGGCGACTTCGCCGACGAGATCGAGCGCGTCTCCGAGGAGATGGACCCGATAGACGTCATCGCGACGACCGCCGGATCGGACTACGCGCGGCTCCGCAACGAGACGCTGGCGGTCGCGGACAGCGCGGTCCTGCCCGAGGACGTCGTGGACGACCTCGACGGCGTGGAGGAACTCCTGGGGCACCTCTCCGTCGGGCGACAGTACTTCAAGACGCTCGCGCTCCAGCAGGAACTCGCAAAGCTCTCGCGGGAGATCATCTACATCAGCGTCCCGACCCTGCTCGTCGCGGTGTACGTCCCGCTGTTGTACCGATCGGAAGGCGCGGCGGTCCCCGAATCGGCGCTTCCGTGGCTCGTCAGCGGTGCGTTCGCGGTGACGCTCGCTCCGCTCGTCCTGCTGGTGGTTCGGTTGCTCCGCGTGTCGACGGTGATGCGCTACACCGTGTCGGTCGCGCCGTTCGCGCCGCCCGAGGACTGGCCGTGGAACGAGTGACCGGGGGCGGGCCGGCGACGCGGCGGGGGATTTTTCTCCACCGGTGGTAATGACACCGGTAGATGGACATCGAGACGATCCCCGGGGTCGGCGAGAAGACGGCCGAGGCGCTGTCCGCGCTCGACGACCCCGAGCGTGCGCTCAGCGACGGGGACGTGGCCACGCTGTCGCGCGCGCCGGGAATCAGCGACGGCCGCGCCGCCCGCATCGCCCGCGCCGCCATCCGCCAGCAGCACGGCGACCCCGGCGGCTTCGCCGCGACCTCGCGCGCCCAGGAGATCTACCGCGACGCCCTCGAACTCGTCGCGGACCACGCGGTCACCCGCTACGCCCAGCGCCGCCTCGAAACCTTCTACCCCTCGCCCTCCCGCTCGCGCGTCGAGGAGGCCCGCGAGTTCGCCGCCCGCGCCATGGAACGGGAACCCGACGACGAGATCCGCGGCGCCCTCGCCGGGGTCGAACCCCTCGAATCGCCGCCGAACGTCCGCGTCCGCGACCGCTGCCTCGCCACCACCGACGCCGAGACCTACGCCCGCGCCCAGGATGTCCTCCCCGAGGTCAGCGTCGAGATCGTCGACGACGCCCGCGGCCTCGCAGACCTCGCCCGGGGGTACGCCACCGTCATCGCCCTCGACGACGCCTTCACCGGCGTCGAGGTCGAGGGCGACGTCCGCGTCGAGCCCAGCGCTCTCGACGACCCCGCGACCGTCGTCCCCGAGCGCACCCTCTCGTTTTTCGCGCACAACCGCAACCGCCTCCGGGCCGCCGTCGAGGTCCACCGCGTCGCCGACCTCGACGCGCCCTGCGACCTCGACACGCTCGAAAGCGCCCTCGCCCGCATCGACACCGAGGGCAACGTCGCCGACGACGCGGAGCTACAGCGCCTCCAGAACGCCGTCGACGACCTCGACGCCGCCGTCTCGACCGCCGAGAGCGTCGCCAACGACCGCCTCCGGGAAGCCATCGAGGAGCGCGACGTGACCATCGAGGGCGCGGATCTCCTCTCGCTCGTCGAGCAGGGCGCCGGCGTCGACTCGCTGCTCCAGCGCGAACTCGCCGACGAGTACGCCGAAGCGGTCGCCGACGCTCGCGACCACCTGATCGACGCCCTCGGCCTCGACGACTACGCCGACGTGGCCCGCCGCGCGTTCCCCGACCAGCCGACCTTCCCCGTCCAGCGCGACGAGGAGGTCGTCTCCCGCCTGCGCGAGGAACTCACGACCGCCCGGGACCGCCGCGCGACCCGCCTCAAGCGGGAGGTCGCCTCCGACCTCGCCGACGCGCGCGAGGACGCCGAGCGCCTCGCCGAGGCCGCCCTCGAACTCGACGTCGAACTCGCCATCGCTCGCTTCGCCCGCGAGTACGACTGCACGATGCCGGAGTTCGGCGGCCGCGGCGTCGCCATCGAGGGCGGCCGCTCGCCCATGCTCGACGTGCCCTTCGACGAGGTCGACCCCGTCGACTACCGCGTCGAGGGCGTCGCCCTCCTCACCGGCGTCAACAGCGGGGGGAAGACCTCCGTCCTCGACCTCGTGGCCCTGACGGTCACGCTCGCGCACATGGGCCTGCCCGTCCCCGCCGAGCGCGCCCGCGTCGAGCACGTCGAGGAACTACACTACCACGCCAAGACCCAGGGCACCCTCGACGCGGGCGCCTTCGAGTCCACCCTGCGGGAGTTCGGGTCGCTCGTCGACGAGATCCGCTCGGGCGAGGGCGGGCGCGTGCTCGTCCTCGTCGACGAACTGGAGAGCATCACCGAACCCGGCGCCAGCGCGAAGATCATGGCCGGCATCCTCGAAGCGTTCGACGAGCGCGAGACGACCGCCGTCTTCGTCACCCACCTCGCCCGCGAGATCCAGGAGTCCGCCCGCTCCGATCTGGCCGTCGACGGCATCGAAGCCGAGGGCCTGGTCGACGGCGAACTCAAGGTTGACCGCTCGCCCGTCAAGGACGTCCTCGCGCGCTCGACGCCCGAACTCATCGTCGAGAAACTCGCCGACGAACGCGACGGCTTCTACGTAGAACTCCTGGAGAAGTTCGACTGAGTGAACCACCGAGATGTGGCGCTGTGGCGCGCGTTGTCGCGAGTCTCGTCTTCCTCGTGAGCGAAGCGAATGAGGGTCAGCGAGAGCTTCGCTCTCGCCAGACGCGACAGCACCGTGCGAGGGATGAGCGAGGGAACGGAGTGACTGAGCGAATCGGTTGGGGAGGCGTGAAGTGCGGGGCTGGGCGGACGCTGTCCTGGCGTCGTGACGAGCGGAGCGAGGCAGGGCTCGGAAGACGAACGGAGTGAGTCTTCCGGGGACTGAAAGGGCGAAGCGCGGTGGCGGGCCGAGAGCTCTCACCCCGCGCCGTCTATTGAAGACCGAACGACTGCGAGCGAACGGGTGTTGTCACACACATGGTCACAGCGGGGAGCGAACCTCTCAGCGACGGGGGGGGTTCGGTCCGTTTACACGACCGACTCGACCGAGTCGATGCGATCCGACCGACGGAAGTCCCCGTTCTTCGAAGTGTCCGGGCCGGAAACCGCGTATAGACGGCCGAACCTCGACGAGGTCGTGAAGGGCGGAATCGAGGGGTTCTCATAACAAATATTATAGTATCGCTGTCACTCACTTACTCAAACGTCTAGGACTCTGAAAATTCTCGGGGTGTTATACCCGTTCGAGAATACATACGGATATGAAGAGTTCGAGCCGGCAGATTCTATTCGACGAGATGGTCGACGCGTTGGCCGACGTGCAGCGGCGGACGTTGCTCGTCGCCCTGCTGGAGCACAATCCGCAGGCCGATCGGCCGGTCGTCGTCGGAGACGGGGGCACCGAGGCGATAGAAGTCAAGCAGCTGATACAGATGAAGCACGTCCACCTGCCGAAACTGGCGGAGTACGGGTTCATCGACTGGGACGAGGACGCCCACGAGGTCGCGAAGGGGCCGAACTTCGACGAGATCAGGCCGCTGCTGGAACTGCTTGACGACCACGCGGACGAGCTCCCGGCCGACTGGCTGTAACGCGACGGACCCCGCGGTCGCTTTTCACTCGCGCTTCGCCGTTCGCTTCCCGAACTGCCACCGTCACAGCGAGAGGTGGCCGGTCGCGTCCCGACGGACGACGGCGGGCTCGGTCGCACACCGGATGGCAGTCACCCCGCAGTTCGTGGGCGAGAACTCCGGGGCGACCGCGGCCAGGTCGCGGCCGGACACCGCGGCGATCACGGCGCGGATCGGCCCGCCGTGGGTGACGACCGCGGCCGTCTCGCCGTCCCCTACCTCCGCGACCAGTCGCTCCCAGCCGTCGAGGACGCGACGTTCGGCGGCGCCGAGGGACTCGCCGCCCGGCACCGACGCCACGGCCAGCAGCGACCCGTCGGGGTCGTACTCGGGGAGGCGCTCCGCGATCTCCGCGCGGGTCAGCCCCTGCCAGTCGCCGAAGTCGCGTTCGCGCCAGGCGCGCTCGAACGCCGGATCCGGTCCGATGCCGGCCTCGTCCAGCAGTGCCGCCGTCTCGCGCGTCCGCTGCAGGTCGGAGGCGACCAGTCTGTCGAGGTCGTACTCCGAATCGAGGTGCGAGCCGAGCGCTCGCGCCTGTTCGCGACCGCGCTCGGTGAGTGTCGAGTCGGCCCAGCCCTGGATCCGGCCGTCGCGGTTCCAGATGGTCTCGCCGTGTCGAACCAGCAAGACGGTCGCGGTCATGTGTAGATTCGACCCTTCATACCCAGTCTCCGTCCGTCACTCGCGGCTCTGGTACCAGTCGAGGACGACCACGAGGAACTCGAAGGCGACGATCAGGCCGACGACGACGCCCGTCGCCTCGACCGTCGAGAGGTCGACGGCGTCGACCCGCTGGAGCAGTTCGGGGTCGGGGCTACCGAGGTAGCCGACCGCCAGCGAGAGCGGCCAGACGGCCACTCGCGCCCGGGCGAAGGCCCGGTAGGCGCGGCCGCGTCGGCCGGCGCGGCGGGAGAGGTACAGCGCGCCCTCGTAGAGCGCGATGAGCGCGATGCCGATGAACAGCGGCGTCAGGCGGGTCAGGCCGAACTCGGCCAGCGCCGACGTGACCGCGGCGGGCAGCTGGTCGTAGTACCCCTGCGGAAGCGGCGCGGTGCTGACCGCGTAGCCGGCGAGGGCGGCGGTCAGCCAGGCGAACGGCCGGCGGGCTGCCACCGCCTCGGCCTCCATGAGCGTCGTCGCCTCGCTCGTCCAGTACAGCAGCAGGAGCGTCCCCTCGAACAGGAGGATCATCGTCGCGGCGACGAGGATGGGGGCCATGCCGGTCGGGTCGGGGGAAAAGAGGAAGGCGACGGTGGCGAAGCCGCCCCAGAAGTAGATGCGGCGGGCCGCGAGCCAGCGCCGGGAGGTGACGCCCATCATCACCGCGAGCATGATGAGCAGCGGGATCTGGAAGACGAGCGCGAAGAAGCCGAGCATCATCACGATGAGGTTGAACGTCTCGGTCAGGCTGAAGGTAATCTCGGCGGCCTGACCCGTGTAGCCGGTGAAGTACGCGAACAGCGTCGGGAGCACGAGCAGATACGCGAAGAACACACCGACGACCGCGAGGACGAGGCTGGTCGGGACGGAAGCGAGGTAGTACCGTCGTTCGCGGGGGTAGAGGCCGGGACGCATGAAGAGGTACGACTCGTAGACGGTCAGCGGGAGCGCGGCGATGAAGCCGACGAGCGAGGCGACCTTCAGGCGAGCGAACATCAGTGCGAGCGGGTGAAAGAGGTGCGGACACGCGGCGTCAGCCGACGCGCCCGTCGTCGGACAGACCGACGCGGAACCCGGCATGAACGAGTACCACAGGAAGTTGATCATGCGGTCGGCGAAGGGAAACGCCAGCCCGGAGACCAGCGCCATCACGACGACGATGACGCCGAGCCGGCGGACCATCTCCTCGATGTGCTCGGCCAGGGGCATCTCCTGGTCGTCCGGCGCGCCGACGTTCTCGGGCGCGGCCGGCGCCCCCTCCGCCGGCCCGCCCGTCGACGGGTCCACGTGGGGGTTGATGTCGCCGCCGAACTCCGTGGCGTCGGAGCCGCCGTCGGCGGCCGCGTCGCTCTCGGAAGAATCTCGCTCGGAGGCGATGGCCTCGGCATCGTCTGGGTCCGGGACCGTGGCACTGGGACCGGCGTCGTCGGGGCGCTCGGACGGTGCGTCGTCCGTCCAGTCGGGGTCCGGTGACTCGTCGGGCGAGGACTCCGAGCGGTCCGACGGGTCGCCGCCGACGGACTCGTCGGGCGAGGACTCCGAGCGGTCCGACGGGTCGCCGCCGACGGACTCGTCGGGCGGACCGGCGGCTCCCTCGTCGTCGTCCCCGTCGCCGGGCCGCTCGTCAGTCATTCGTCGCCGGGTTTGCGCTCCCCTATTGTAAGCCTTCTTTTCGCTCGCCCGTCCGGCCGGCGTCGAGCGCCGACCTCGGGCCGGCGAACGGCCGCTGGACCCCCGCGTGAAGTCTCGTGATGAATAGATTGATAACAGTCACTCGGTTACCACTCCCCGAGATGGCTGCCGCGATCGACGAGGACACCAAACGGACCGTCGCACAGGGTCGCGCGACCCTCGGGTCCATGATCGGCAGCGCCCGCGAAGACCTGCAGAAGGCGTTCATGGTCTTCGTCATCGGGTTCATGGGGACGTTCTACGCGCTGCGGCTCTACGTCTGGGACCAGCTCAAGGCCGACCTCAACCAGCACCCGGACATCCAGATCGTCGCGACCACGCCCTTCGACGTGATCTTGCTTCAGGCGAAGATCGGGATGTTCATCGGGGTCCTGATGGCGCTCCCGGTCGTCGTCTACTTCGGTCGCGACGCCCTGCGGGCCCGGGGCTGGTGGCCGGCCGAGGACGTCCCTCGCTGGAAACTCGCCTTCCCGGCGCTGCTGTCGGTCGTCCTCTTCCTCGCCGGCCTCGCCTACGCCTACTACCTCTTCTTCCCGCTCATGCTCGGGTTCCTCGCCGGCAACGCGGCCAACGCCGGCTTCAGGCCCGCGTGGTCTATCGTCAAGTGGACGCAGTTCATCGCCTTCCTCGGCTTCTCCTTCGGCCTCGCCGCGCAACTGCCGCTGGCGATGAGTTCGCTCGCCTACCTGCGCATCGCCAGTTACCAGGCGATGCGCGACCGCTGGCGCTACGCGGTCATGGGCATCTTCGTGTTCGGCGCCTTCTTCTCGCCGCCGGACCCGCTCACCCAGATCATGTGGGCGCTCCCGCTGGTCGGCCTCTACGCCTTCAGCCTCGCGCTCGCGCGCTTCGCCGAACTCCTGCGGCGGTCGGCCGACGAGGTCTCCGCGGGGCAGGTCGTCCGCAACTACTGGAACCAGCTGGCCGGCATCGCCCTCCTGACCTTCGCCGCGGGCTACCTCTTCGTCACCCGCCTCGGCGTCGCCGCGGTCAACGACCTCCTCGCCACCCTCCCCGAGCAGTACCAGCGCGGCCCCTACCCCACTCTGGCCGAACTGACGGGGCTAGACCCCCAGATCGTCGCCGCCGCCGTCGGCGTCGCCGTGGCGGCCGTCGGGCTCGGCGTCGGTCTGTTCGTCTTCTCCATCCGCGAACTCGACGCGGCGCGCGACCCGACGGAACCGGTGGGGTCGCCCTCCGAGATCGATCTGCTCGCCCTCGACGCGGCCGCCATCCCGGCGACGCCGCCCGAGCGCTTCGAGGAGATGAACGAGGGCGAGGCGACCGAACTCGCCCGCGAGGCCCTGCAGGAACAGGAAGACCCCGACAAGGCCCAGGCCATCCTCGACCGCTTCGACGAGGTCCAGGAGGCCCAGGAGGAGCGCGAGGCCACCGAGGGCGGCGAGAGCGGCGGAGCGACGGCCGACGCCGGTGACGACGACGACGAGGGCGGCGTCTTCACCTCGACGACGGCCGGCGTGGTCGACTCGTTCACCGAGGAGGAGACCACCGAGGACGACATCGGCGGCTACTACTACGACATCGCCTTCATCCTGGAGAGTCTCACCTCGCGGGCGTTCCGCATCGTCGGCCTGTTCGGTATCGTGATGGCCGCGACGTTCGTCTTCCTCTACCAGGGCGGGATCGGACGGCTCCAGGAGATCTTCTTCAGCCGGATGCCCGAGAGCCAGGAAGTCCAGGCCAACATCGTGACGCTCCACCCCGCGGAGGCGCTCATCTTCGAGATCAAGTTCGCCACGCTGCTGGGGCTGGTCGCGACGTTCCCGCTGATCCTCTACTACGCCTGGCCGCGGCTCAAAGAACGGGGCCTCGTCGGCGGCGACCGACGCGTCCTCGGCGCGTGGGCCGTCTCCCTGCTCGTCGGCATCGTCGGCGGGAGCCTGCTCGGGTTCCTGTACATCGCCCCGGCGATCATCTCCTGGCTCGCGGCCGACGCTATCAGTTCGAGCATGGTCATCTACTACCGGATCAACAACTTCGGCTGGCTGGTCGTCGCCACCACCGTCGGCGTCGGCCTGCTCGTCGAGGTGCCGGTGACGATGTTCCTGTTCCACCGCGGCGGCCTGGTCACCTTCCAGACCATGTTCGATCGCTGGCGGACGGTCGTCATGGCCATCATCGTGACCGCCGCGTTCATCACCCCCTCCAGCCTCCTCACGATGCTCGTGTTCTCCATCCCGACGGCGTTCGCGTACATGGTCGGCCTCGGACTGCTGTGGATCTACACCCTCGGCGGTCGGCGCACGTCCCGGAAAGAGGGCGAAGCGGCCGACTGACCGCCGCGAACGGTCGACCCCACCGGATTGCCGGAGTCGACGACCTCGGGCCGCGCCAGCCGGTATACTACTCCGCGCGCGTGACGCCCGTGAACTCGAAGCGGGCGCCGGCGGCGCTGTCGTCCTGGACGGCCGCGACCGACCAGCGGTGGGTCTCGGCGATCTCCCGCACGATGGCGAGGCCGAAGCCGGTGCCGCCTTCGCTGGCGCTCACGCCACGCTCGAACACCTCCTCGGGCGAGTCGATCTCGATGCCCGTGCCGTCGTCTTCGACGTAGAAGCCGGGTTCGTCGTCGAGCGTGCCCACGCGGACGGTCACGTCCGCGCCGCCGTGTTCGACCGCGTTGCGGAAGACGTTCTCGAACAGGCGGCCGAGTCGGTCGGGGTCGGCCTCGATCGGGTAGGCCCACTCCTGTTCGAGCGTCGCGGTCCCGGTGTCGACGGTCGCCCAGGCCCTGGTGGCGACCTCGTCCGCCTCGACCCGCTCGGCTCCCTCGATCTGATGGCCTTCCCGAGCTAACGTGAGCACGTCCTCGACGAGCGACGCCATGCGGTCGTGCATCTCCGCGACCGCGTCGAGGTCCGACTCGTCGCCCGTCTGGCGGTAGCGCTCCAGGCGGCCCTGGGCGACGTTGAGCGGGTTCCGCAGGTCGTGTGAGAGGATGCTCGCGAACTCCTCCAGGCGGTCGTTCTGGCGGTCGAGCTCGCGCTCGCGGTGTTTCTGCTCGGTCACGTCGACGGTGACGCCGACCGTCCCGCGGAGGCGACCGGACTCGTCGTACCACGGCGCCTTGGTGGTCTGGAAGAACAGGTCCCGCCCGTTCGGCGGGCTGGCCCGTTCGATCCGACCGCGGATGGGTTCGCCGCTCTCGACCACCTGTCGGTCGTCGTCGACGGCCGCCTCGGCGTGGCTCGCCTCGTAGAGGTCGAAGTCCGTCTTCCCGTGGACGTCCTCCGGCGTCTGCAGGATCTTCCCCTCCGGGGACTCGATGAACGGCTCGACGACGCCCTCGCTGACGAGGACGTGCCGGCTCCGGTCGTCCTTGAAGTACACCGACATGGGGACGTGTTCGACCAGCGAGCGCAGCATGGCGCCCTCGTCGTAGTCCTCCGTCCTGTCGGCGGCCGCGTCGTCGGGGACCGTCGCCACGAGGTAGCCGATCCCCGCCGACCGGTCGGCGACGATCTCCACCTCGCTCTTGAACGCCCCGTCGACGCCCGTGCAGTGCCACTCCCGGCGCTCGAAGTCGCCGTTCAGCGCCCCCTGGACGAACGTCTCGACGGGACCGCCCTCTCGCAGCCACTCCAGGTCCTCCTCGCCGGGCTCGCCCCGCCCGCGGCCGCGGAGTTCGTGCGTGATGTCTGTCTCGCGGAGGTCCGCGAGGGTCGCGTCGCCGATCGCGGGCGGGTCGAGCGCCCAATGGTCGAAGAAGGTCTCGTTGGCCTCCCGGAGCGCGTAGGTGTCCAGGTCGAAGGACACGATGGCCTCGCCGCTCAGGTCCGCGAGGTGCCAGCCAACCTCGTCGCGCTCGCGCTCGACGAAGTCGCGGACCCGCGACCGCACCAGCCGCGAGGTGTGTTCGTCGTCGGCGACGTACGCCGCCGACTGGTCTTCGAGCACCCTGTCGAGCAGGTCGCCGGCGATCTGGTCGCCCCCAGGGTCGACGACGACGACCGGTCGCGTCCGGTCGAGTTCCCTGACCGCGTCGTACTGTCCCGCCTCCGGCCCGCAGACGACGCAGACCGCTCCGCGTTCGACCCCTGCCCTGGCCGCTCGCGCCCCGTCGCCCTCCGGCGTCGAAACGGCCAGGGAGGTGTCCGACTCCAGCGCGGCGACCGCCGCGTCGCGCACCGCGTCGTCGGCCGCGACGACGGCGACTGTGGTCGAGATGTCCCCCGATTGCGGCATGAAACCCTCTATAGCGCATTCCCGAATAAACGTGCCGCCGACTACCCCCGACCCGTCGAGACACTCGCCAACTACCGACGTTTAACCCCCAGGACCAAAACATGTTCGGCCATTTCACGTCGACGGGAATGCTGGTACGCGATAGGGGCTCCGGTCACGTAGGGCGAGCAGAGCACGCGTGCCGGCCGGTCTGAACCGGTCGGACGTCCGTCCACCACACCATGATCGACCCCGTCATCGCCAGTCGGCTCCAGTTCGCACTGACGACGATCGTCCACATCATCTTCCCCGTGATGAGCATGGGGCTCGCACCCTTCCTCGTCTACTTCACGTGGAAGGAAATCCGCGGCGGCGACCCCGTCTACGAGCAGCTCCGGCGGTTCTGGACGAAGATATTCGCCGTCTCGTTCGTCGTGGGGACCGTCACCGGGATCGTCCTCGAGTTCGAGTTCGGGACGAACTTCGCGGCGTTCTCGACGGTCGCCGGCGAGCTGTTCGGCGGTCCGCTCGCGCTGGAGGGGATGATGGCGTTCATGCTGGAGGCCACCTTCCTCGGCGTGTTCGTCTTCGGCCGCGAACGCGTCGGCGACCGCCTCTACTTCGTCTCCGCCGTCGCCGTCGGTCTCGGGACCTGGCTGTCGGCGGTGTGGATCCTGATCGCTAACTCCTGGATGCAGACCCCCCGCGGGTTCGAACTCGTCGAGTCCGGCGGGCGAGAGGTCGTCAGACTGACCGACCCCCTCGCCGCCTACCTCAACCCGCGCTTCCCGTACATGTTCGTCCACATGCAGAACGCGGCGGTCCTCTCGGTCGCCCTCGTGATGGCGGGTATCGGCGCGTACTACGTCTTCCGTCACCACGTCTGGGGGAACACGGTCCCCCACGCCGACTTCTGGGAGCGGACGCTGAAGATCGCGCTCGTCGCACTGGTCATCACGGCACCCTTCCAGGTGGTCCACGGGGACGTGTACGCCCGGCACGTCTCCGAGAGCCAGCCCCAGAAGTTCGCGGCGATGGAGGCCGTCTGGGAGACCGACTCGTACGTCCCCGAGTACATCGTCGCATTCCCGACCAGCGTCGAGGACATGACGAACCCGAAGGCCAAGGACATCTTCGGCATCGGGATACCGGGCGGCGCCTCGTGGCTCGCCAGCGGGGGTGATCCCCAGGCGACGATCACCGGGTTGAACGAGTTCGAGGAGGCCCCGCCCGTGGCGGTCGTGTTCTGGTCGTTCCGGATCATGGTCGCGCTGGGCTTCTGGTTCGTCCTCCTGGCGTTCTGGGGCGCCTTCAGGTGGTACCGGGGCGGGCTGCTCGACGACGACCTGCTGCACAAGGCGCTGATGCTCTCGGCGCCGCTGGGGATCCTCGCCGTCGAACTCGGCTGGGTGGTCACCGAGGTTGGCCGCCAACCGTGGGTGATCCAGAACGTCCTGCAGACCAGTGAAGGGGTCTCACCGGGCCTCACCGGCGGCGAGGCCACACTCACGCTGCTCTCGTTCGCCGCCGTCTACCTCGGGCTGTTGACCCTCTACGGCTACGTCCTCGCGCGCATCGTCCGCGCCGGACCGCCGGGTCGCGAGGAGTTGCGGACCGTCGACGCCGAGGACGCCGACGCGGCGCTGGCCCCGGGGGTGACCGTCGATGACTGAACCGGTCGCACACCTCGCGGGCACCGCCCGCTCGCTCCCGGCACCGCCGCTCTCGCTCGCGGACGGGCCGCTGTTCGGCCTGCCGCTCCCCGAGCTCTGGTTCGGCCTCCTCTTTTTCATCTTCGCCGTCTTCCTCGTCCTCGACGGGTTCGACTTCGGCGTCGGCGCCCTGTTCGCGACCCGCGAGGACCCCCACGAGCGCGAGCAGTTGATCGCGGCCATCGGGCCGTTCTGGGACGGCAACGAGGTGTGGCTGGTCGTCTTCGGCGGCGCCATGTTCGCCGCGTTCCCGAGCGTCTACGCGGCGCTGTTCAGCCGCCACTACCTCCTGATGTTCGCCATCCTCGGCGCGCTCATCCTCCGCGGGCTCGCGCCCGAACTGTACGAACAGCGCGAGGACGACGCCTGGAAGCGCTGGTGGGGCCGCGCGTTCGTCGTCGGGAGCGTCACCGCGCCCTTCTTCCTCGGCGTCTTCGCCGCCAACTGGGTGCTCGGCGCGACGCGGATCGTCACGGTCCCGGGGGTCGTCGTCGGCCTCGCCGTCGTCGCGCTCACCGTCGTCGACGGGGCGGCGTTCCTCCGCCTCAAGACGCGAGGGGGCCTCCAGACGGATCTCGAACGGGCGGGCCTGCGCGCGCTCGTCGCGTACGTCGGGCTCGTCGTCCTCGCGCTCGGGACGATCTACGCGACGACGCCGGCGGTCCGTTCGGCGCTCACGTCGCCGCTCGCGCTCGGACTGGTCGTCGCGACGGTCGCGCTCGCCGGCGGCTACGCCGTCGCGATGCGCCGCGACCGCCACCTCGCCGCGTTCGCTACGGCCGCGGGGCTGGTCTTCGCCCTCGTCGGGGTCGTCGCACGGCTGACCTACCCGTACGTCGATCGCGCCACCGGCCGGACCGTGGGCGACGCCATCGTCTCGACGCTCCCGCTGAACCTCATGACGATCGGCGCCGCGGTCCTGCTCCCGCTCGTGTTCGGCTACTTCGTGGTGCTGTACTCGACGTTCAGCGGCCCCGTCGAGGCAGGGGAGACGTACTGATGAGCGACGACCGCGCGGTCGAGACTGACGACACCGCGACGGAGTCGACCTCCATGCTCTCGCGAACGCTGCTGACGTGGCTGGAACTCACCGTCGTCGGCATCACCGGCGGCGCCGTCGGCGCGGCGGTCGGCGGTCCGCCCGCGTTCATCGCCTACCTCCTGACGACGCTCGTCTCGGTGGGGATCCTCTTCCACAACGTCGCCGCCCTCGTCGACGCGCGGATCGCGGCCACCCGTGCCTCCGGCGCTGGCGCGAGTGGGACGGACTGACCCGGCGCGGCGTTCATCTGCCTCGACGGACGACCCGGTCGAAGCGATCCGCCTATATTCTCGGAGTGACCTCTGACGAATATCTATGCCGAAGATCAGCGTGGAAGTACCCCAGGAGTTGCTCGACGACCTGGACGAGCACGTGGGCGAGAACGGCAAGTTCGTCAACCGGAGCGAGGCGATCCGGGCGTCGATGCGGAAGACACTCGATATGCTCGACGACATCGACTCCCGGCAGGGGCGCCTGGAGGAGGAGCAATGAGCGACGCGCGTCCCGCGCCGTCGCCGGTACAGGTCGGCCTCATCGGCCTGTTCGTCACCGCGATCGTCACGGCGCAGGTGACCGCCTCGAAGCTCCTGTCGTTCGGACTCCCGTTCGAACTGCCGCTGGTCGGCGGGGCGCTCGTGCTGCCGGGCGCGGCGCTGGCCTACGCACTGACGTTCTTCGCCTCGGACTGCTACTCGGAGCTGTACGGCCGGAAGGCTGCTACCGTCGTCGTCAACGTCGGCTTCGCGATGAACTTCGTCCTCCTCGTGCTGGTCTGGAGCACCATCGAGGCGCCGGCCGCGTCGATTCCCGGACAGATCGACCTGGCCGCCTTCCGGAGCGTCCTCGGTTCCAGCACCTCCATCGTCGTCGCCAGCCTCTCGGCGTACCTCGTCAGCCAGAACTGGGACGTGTTCGCCTTCCACTGGATCCGCGACTACACCGACGGCGAGTACCTCTGGCTGCGCAACATCGGGTCGACCGCGACCAGCCAGCTCATCGACACGGTCATCTTCATCCTCGTCGGCTTCGTCCTGCTCGGGAGCACCTCGCCTTCCGACGCCGTCGCGCTCATCGCCGGCCAGTACCTCTTCAAGCTCCTCGTCGCCGTCGTCGACACCCCCTTCGTCTACGCCGTCGTCGCCGCCGTCCGCTCGCGGAAGACCGCCTCCGCGACCGCCTACTCGCGACCGGAGTGAACGAGCGCGACCCCCTTCCACCCCCTCGGGCGGCGATTCTCCCGCGCTCTCACCCACCCGTACAATTATGCCGACAGGGGGACTCTACGGAGCTATGAACGTGGAGGCGGACGCGGTCGTCGAGGAACGGCCGATCGTCGCGACGGCTCTCGTCGCGATCGTCGCCACGGCGGTCTACGCCGGGATCCAGCTCGTCGTCGACGGCTCGGTCGCGGTCGCCGAGACGGCGTCGTTCGTCCTTATCTTCACCCTCGTCTACGTCGCCGGAAACCGCTATCTCCGGGACAGCGGAGACGGGTCACAGCCTGCCGACTCCCGGGCGGACGACTCCACCGAGTGACTCACTCCAGAAACCGGTCGAGCCCGCTCTGGCGGCGGGCGACCCCCGCCGGATCGGGCTCCCAGGCGCTCCGCCGCGCCCGAATCGCGTCGGCGGCGTCCGTGTCGTCAGCGTCCTCCGGTCGTTCGCTCTCCCCTCCCCTTTCGTCCTCCTCGACGGGTTCGTACCCCGGACAATCGGGCCCGCAGTCTGCTACAGGCCGAACGAGCCCGTCCTGCCAGTCGCACCACGGGAGTCCCGCGTCGGCGTACTCGCCGGGTTCGGCGTCCGCGGGGACGCACCGCTCGCAGTCGGGCAGGTCGTAGGTCCGCCAGCCCTTGCCGTAGGCGCGCTCGGCGATGCGGCGGCGCTGGCGGCGTTTCTCGGCGGCGGTGACCGGCCGGACGTCCGTCCGACCCGGTTCGCGGTCGAGCAGCTCGATGCCCGGACCGTCGGTCGCCAGCGGCTCGGCCTCGCGGACGACCTCGCGCTCGCCGGTCTCGGGGTCGAACCGCCAGACCCCGACCGGATCGGGGAAGCGGTTGAGGTGCGCGCGGGTGACGTACGTCTCGGTGGCGAGAACGACCCGGTCGAACAGACCCAGCGAGACGTCGATGCGCAACTGGTCGCGCAGGTCGCCGGGGCGGTCGAGATCGGGTTTGTTCTCGATGCCCACGAGCGAGCCGAACCAGTCGGGGTAGCGGACGGTCTGGCGGACCGCGGCGCTCGACCCCTCGCGTTCGCGCTCGAAAAAGCCCAGTTCGACCGCTCGCTCGGCCACCGCACGGGCGCGCTCGGGGTGGCAGTCGAACGCGTCGGTCACCGAGCGAGCGGTGCCCGGACCGACCGCGCTCTCGACGGCCAGCGGCGGGATCGTCTCCGCCGTGACGGCCGCGCGTCGCTCGAACTCGGGACCCGGCTCGACGCAGACCACGTCGGCGACTCGGCGGCCGTGAATCGCGGCGCCGAGCTGCCGCCCGACGACGCGGTCGGGCGCCTCCAGGTGGGCACACAGCGCGAGCTCGAACGCGAACTCCTGCACAGGAACGGGTTGGCGCGAGCGGGCATAAGCGCGACGCGTCGCCGACGACGGCGGGTCGCGGAACCGCCTTCGCCCGATCCGCCGCCGGACGCGTCAGTTCACCGATACACTTTTGATCGGCCGTGAGTAACTGGCAATGAGATTAGGGTGACGTGGGAAATGGGAACCATCGAGAGGTCGGGGAGAGGGCAGTCCGGGATCGTCGGAATGGTGATCCTGATAGGATTAGTGATCACGGGGGCGATGCTGGTCCTGGTGAGCGGGTCGAGCGCGATCAGCGAACTCCAGCAGGACCGCTCGGACGCGAGCTCGCAAGTCGTCATGGAGGGGGCCGACTCGAAGCTCGCGTCGCTGACGAGTTCCGAGTACTCCGCGCGCGACCGGTTCTCGCTCGGCGACCTCGAACGCAACGACGCGCGGCTGATACGCTCGGGCTTTCTGAACGTCACCGTCAATCGGAACGCCACGTGCGCGACCAACATCACGCTGAGCTCGATCCGATACGAGAACGACGAGGGGCAGGTCGTCGCCTACGAGGCGGGCGGCGTCTGGTCGGCCAACGATAACGGGAGCGCGATGCAGACGGCGCCGGACGTCCGGTACCGAAACGGGAGCCTGGACGTCTCGGTGACGAACCTCACCGGCACGGTGTCCAACGACAAGAACCAGGCGTTCTACAACGCGAGCACGTCCAGTCGCGAGTCGGCCGCCCGCTCCCAGCAGGTGATCACCGGGACCTGCGCCCGGCCGGACAACGTCACGCTGGAGGTCCAGAGCGACTTCTACGTCGGCTGGGGGGACTACCTGCAGGGCGAACTCGGGGTCGAGACGGACGTTTACGCCTCGAACCGGACCGCCGTCGCCTACCTCAACCAGAGCGACCTCCCGCGGCGCGTCGACGACAGCCGCAACCACGTCATCAACATGTCCGAGGCGCCGTACATGGACGAGGTCGAGATCGACGGCAACGAGATCCGCGTCACCAAGAACGTCTCGAACGACTACAGCACCTACGTCGAAGCGCTCTCGAAGAACCGCGTCGACATCGGGCAGATCAGGCGGATCGAGAACGCCCAGAACGTCTCCGGGCCGCCGCTTGACGTGGTGTTCGTGGTCGACGAATCGGGGTCGATGAGCTGGGACGCGAACCCGTCGGAACCGGGTTGTCATCAGGGTCGCCCGGGGACGTCGAGCTGTCAGAGCAAACGAGAAGCCGTCCAGGAGGCGATACGGATGTTCGTCGGCGACCTGAACGCGACGAAAGACCGGGTCGGACTCATCGGATTCTACGATCCCGACTCAGACAATGCCCAGTACTACCGAACGAACGGCCGGTACCTCACCGACTCGTTCGACGCGTTCAACACCACGGTCGGCTACACGACTGCCAACGGCGGGACGCACGGGAACGCCGGACTCCGCGACGCCAACCGGGTCCATCACCTGAAGAGCAACCAGACTCGAAAGCGGATCGTGGTTTACCTCTCTGACGGGACAAACGACGACGATGACACGTGGATCGACGGAACGGAGTACACGTTGGATGAGGCCGCGATCTACCGCTCACAGCAGGCCGCGGAGATGGGATCGACGATTCACACGATCGGATTCGGCGACAAGAGCTACATCGACCAAGACGTCCTGAAAGACATCAACGGATCGACCGGCGGCCGATACTACTTCGCGGACAACGCAAGCAGACTCGACGACATTTTCGAGGACATCGCGACCCGCATCTCCAGTACGCGACAGATCGCTCGCACGCCGACATCGACAAGCCTCCAGACCGGCGCCGGGCAGACGTACGCGCCCCAGATCGCCGGCGACACGGACCGGCTCGCGGTCAACACGTCCGGCGGGACGCGGTACCTGAACATCAACGACCCGACGGCGCCGACGCTGTTCAGTCACGGCTTCGCCCTCGCCGACAACGAATCACTGACGTTCAACGCCTCGACCTACAACTGCGCGGAGTGGCGCGGCACCGGGATCACGCGGTCGCACAACGGCTCGTCGTACCAGGTCACCCGCTGTACGAACATGACGACCGCTGACCAGTCCCTCGGCGCGGACGACGCGACGGTGTTCCGCGACGGCGACAACATGACCTCGTTCCTCGCGGGCGACGCCCCCGCGTGGTGGCAGGAGGACATCGAGGAGGCCATCGACTCCCGGTCGGACGTCCGCCTCAACTCCACGAGCAACATCACCCACATGAAGAGCAATCAGGCGCTGGTCATCCTCGACTACCCCGACGGGACGAACTCGACGAACCGGCTGGCGCTGCTCTATCAGATCGGGCTCGCCGAGTCCGAAGCGAGGCCAGAAGGCGTCATCAACATCAGGGTCAACAACGTCGAAGTCGACTCCTGACGCCTCCGGGGCGCAGTGGTGACTGCTCCACCGCGACACGCCCGATTCGGCCCGACACTTCTGCGACGTGGCCCCGCCACGGGCCGCGTCGGGAACCGCCCCGCTGCCGCGGTCCGGGTCCCCAGCGAGGCGAGTCCGGTTCACGGTGTCCCGGTATCTCCGCTCGACGCACACACGAGAAGCGCCGCGTCGCGCGGTAGTAAATGACAGCACCGCCGGCCTGCGGGTGCGCGCCGTCCGTCGCCCTCTCGGTTACGTGTCGAAGGCCACCGAGACGACCGTCTCCCGGACGTACATCGAGTCGATGCCGTCGCAGCGGAACGTGTCGGGAGTGGGACCAGCCGTCCAGTTTCCGGCGTCTTCGAAGTGGCGGTCCCAGGCTAGCGAGCGGTCGGAGTCGACCGTGACGAACAGCTCGTCGGCCGCGGCGATGCTGTCTTCGCCGGTCCGATTGATCGGGAAGTGGAGTTTGCGGGTCTCGGCCGACCCGACGACGGACACGTAGTCGGCGCCCGTCTTGTTGGTCGACTCGGCGACCACGCGGACGACCGAGACCACCGCTCGGTTCTCCGTGCAGGTCATCGACGGCTCGTCGACGATCGCGATGTTGTCCTCGCCGTACGTCCGGAAGACGGCGCCGTTCTCGTAGGTGATCGTCGTCCCCTCGTGAGCGTACTGGAGCCCGCCGACGTCGAACTCCCTGTCGAAGTCGGTGTGCTCGGCCTCGACTGTTATCTCGGGCCCGTCGATCACCGTCAGTGAGCCACCCGAGATCGACAGTTCGTTCGTCCGCACGCTCGCGCGCTGTTCCTGCAACTGCTCGAAGTTCGACGCGACCAGTTCCATCCCCGCCTCCGCGTTGTCGAGGCGCTCGGTCTGGCCGAGGCTATCGATCTGCGGGTACCCCATCATCGCGACCAGTCCGACCGAGATGATGATGATCCCGAACGTCAGCGTGAACCCGACCATGTTCCGGTTCGCGCGCTCGTCGCCGTGGAGTCTCATGCGTCCTCCGTGAGTCCGATCTTGTGGAGCACGGGTGTCTTGACGACGGAACTCGAATCGAGTTCGACTTCCAGTTTGAAGTCCCGAGCAGTCCCTGATAATCCGCTTACGCTGGCAGCGTTTTGCCCGTCACTGAGTTCGATGCGGTCACTCCGTTCGTCAACTGTACCATCGCCGTCGTAGTCGGCGAGGACGGTCACGTTCATCGACGTCGCAGACGGAATATGAGCGTCGTACTGCAAACTCCCATTGGAGGGGCCCAGTGGTTGCGTGCCGCTCTTCCAGCCCGTTTCGAGAGTTCCTCCGTGTTCGGAGAGGGACTCAACCTGCGTGTCGGTCAGCGCTCTGTCGTAGACCCGGACCTCGTCGATTTTGCCGTCGAAGTGGCGGCCAGTTTCGTCGAGGTTCTCGGCGATTCCGAGGTCTGTGTTCGCCGAGTCGATCTCACTCGCAGTGGTCGTCGCGACCGGTTGGCCGTCGACGTAGGTCGTGACAGTCGACCCATCGAAAACCCCGGTAATGTGGTACCACTTGTTCGTTCCGAGGCCGGCGCCCGCCGTAGCTCCGTTCCAAGCACCGTCGTAGATCGTGAACCTCGGTTCGTTTCCGTTCTCTAGCTGAAGGTTATACGACTGGTCCGAGTGCTGGAACAGCGCGGTCCACCCGCTCTGTGTAGTGTCCTTGTTCACCCACATCGAAACGGTGACCGCGTCGGTGTCGCTCATTTCGAGAGACGGATCGTCGTCAATACGGAGGTGATCGTCAGTTCCATCGAAGGAGTAACTCCGAGTACCAAAGACACCGAGCCCGGTTCCAGGACCGTTCTCTTCGCTCGCGTGGTTGCCGTTTCCTGACGCGTCGTCAGCAGTGCCGTCGAGTGTCCAGTAGCCGGCCAGTCCGGACCCGAACTGGTCCTCGGCAGGGTAGCCCAGCGCGACCCGGTCGTCCTGGCGGTCGCCGAACGAGGCGTGGACGACGCCGTCGGAAACGGTCGCCGCGTCCCAGTCGCTGGCCTCGCGCCAGACGTAGTCCCCGTCGAGGATGGTCATCGTCTTGTTGATCGATTTCGACCCGCGCGTCTCGTATGCCGAGACACCGCCGACCTTGGCAACAGTCAGGTTTGCCTTGATAGTCCCGCTGGAGAGGGTGCCGATACTATTCAGTTCGTGCCGGTATCGGTCCCCAACGGGAGTTGTATGGTCGATATTCTGGGCGACGCCTGTTAGGTCGCCGCCGACGTCAGCCTCGATGGTGTCGAGTTGCTCGTCGGCGTAGACGACGAGGTTCACAGAGCCGTCGTCGGGGTCATGTTCGATCTGGACATCCTCGACGTTCGGACTGCCGGCGACGTCGGTGAACACCGTCGAGTTCACCTGTCCGCCGACGCGGTACCTGACGCCGATGTCGAACTCCGTCCCGGAGAGGTCGTCCCGGCCGTCGAACCTGCCGACCCAGAACCGGGCGCTGTCGCCCTCGAACAGCGACACCGTCTCGCTGTCGGGGATGTCGATGATGCGCCCGCCCGAAGGCATGGTGTCGGTGACCGCGGTCTGCGAATCGACGGACCCGTCGTTCCCGTCGTCGATCAGGAGTTCGCCGCTGTTTCCGTTCCCGAACGGACAGTCGCTCCAGCTACAATCGTTGTCGAGGGACGTCAGCGAGTCGTCTTTCGGATCGATCATGACTTCGATGATCTCGACCGACGGGCTGATCGAGGTCGCGTACTCGTTCGTAACGGTGAACGATATCGCGCCTTCGTCTTCCGCCCCGTTTTCGGTGTTCTCCAGGTCGCCGTTGTACGCCAGCCCGGAGACGCGGAGCTCCCGCGTGACGTTGCTCGTGGCGCCCTCGTTGTCGACGACCCGGAGTGTCACCTCCTGTGGTCCGGGATCGAGCTGCCGAGAGACGTTCCTGCCGAGCGCGTCGAACGAGCCGTCGGCGCCGAAGTCCCACTTGTAGGCGACGATGTTCCCGTCGACGTCGAGCGAGTCGTCGGCGCTGAAGCGAACCGGCTCGCCGCTCCGTGGCATCCCCGGCGAGAAGGTGAACGACGCGATCGGTGGCCGGTTGACGGGGCTGACGACGGTCCCGAAGCGGTCGACCGTGAACGTCCGACCGACGCCGATCCGCGGCTGGTGGTCCGCGACGGGCCGTACCGTGTCCGTCGCCGCGCCACCGGCGACGACGGTCATCACGAACGTCCCGTCGCCTTCGTCCTCGATCGCCACGTCGCTCGTGAGGTTCAGGGGAACCTTCGCCGTGGCGTCGACGCTGTCGCCGTCGAGGACGAGGCAGGAACTGGTGTGGAAGGTCCCCGTGTCGCAGGGGTCGCCCTCGGCGATCGAGACCCGGTAGCTGTTCCCGATGACGGTCGAGTCGACGGTCGTCTCGACGGAGACCGTCCCGCCGTGCTGGCCCAGCTCGTCGGCGCGTTCGACCTGCGAGGCGAGCTGGTTGCCGATCGTCTCCAGTTGCGAGTCGGCGACCCTGGCGCGCTCGTCCTGGACGTAGCCCGTCACGCCGTTGAGGAGGACGACGATGAGGAGGCTGGTGATCGCGATGCCGAACACGTGGGATATCTGCGTCGAAACGCCGCGGTCGTCGGTGCTGTGGTGTCTCATCGTGCCTCCCGGTAGACGGTGATGTTGTACTCGTTGGCGTAGCTGAGCTGACTGCCGCCGAACTCCGTCGTCACGTTAGCGGTCCAGACCGCGGGGGCCCGGCACGGCTGGTCCGATGACGGCACCGGCCCGGTCGCCGTGCACGGCCGGTAGTACGTCGAGTCGATCGTGTCGTTGAAGACGAGTTCGTACTTCGCGACGAGGTGTTTCCCGCCGGAGACGTCGACTCTGTACGGTGGCTGGATCGAGCGCGTCCCGTTGAACTCGCAGTCGCCCGTGAAGGTGCTGCCCTCGAAGACGTCGAGCAGCACCCGCTCGCGCGAGGGGTCACACAGCGTCGAGGCGTTCCCGGCGTGGCTCACGTTCGAGGTGACGCCGAGGTTGACGCCGGTGCCGGCGGTCGTCTTGTTGATCGAGACGTTCACCCAGTGTCCCGTGGCGTTCGTGACGTTGATCCACGTCGTCTGCTCGTTCGTCTCGTCCACATCTACGTTCATCGTGAACCAGCCGACGTTGCGCATCTCGCCGCTCGGCCGTCCGACGTGCCACTCGCCCTGGCCGGCGTCGGACGTGACGTTCCCGTCGGCCTCCTGCACGACGCGGGAGCCGAAGTGCGACGAGTCGTTGTTGTACGTGACGTCGACGTACTCGCCGCGGGAGCTGGCGTAGGACTCGGCTATGAGCCCGCTGTAGACGCTCACGTTGCTCTCGATCACCTCCCCGAGGTCCTCCCCGGTCAGGTTGCGGTGGCGGTGGTTGAGCCGGAGGACCAGCGAGCGGCTCCCCTTGCGGGACTCGTACTCGAACTCCTGGGCCTCGTCGATCTGGGGTGAGACCTCGGAGACCGCGCCGTTCTGGGTGACGAAGTGGCTGTTGACGACGACGGTGAGCCCGACGATGACGGCCGCCAGCGTGATCGCCCCGAGGAGGATCATCTGCGCGCGGTCCCGGGTCACTCGTCGGCGGTCCCGGGCATCGGTGTCGCTCACCATACGACCAGTCGCACCTCCACGACGTTGTAGATGGGACCGTCGACCGCGTTCGGTATCGGGTAGTACCCGTCCTCGCTGTTAGTCGCGTTCGTGTCGTACTGCCAGAGCTCGACGTTCCGCGAGGCGTTCGGCGCCGTCAGCGTCTGGTTGTCGTACAGCGTCACCGTGTAGCTCGCCGTCACCGCGTCGTCCGAGGGCTCGCCGCGGTGGGCCATCGGGATCGTCTGGGTCCCGGCCGAGAGGTTCCGCGGGCGATAGGCGACCTCCACGTTGAAAAACTGCGACCGCTGGGTGAACGTCTCGTTCAGCAGGACGCCGAACGACCCCGGTAACTGCTCGGGGCCGTAGCCGATACGCGGATTGGCGGCGCCGGAGAAGGTCCGCTGGCTCTGGGACCAGTAGCGCACGAGACTGGAGAGGTCGTTCGTCTCGGCCCGGGACGTCATCAGGAGGATGTCGTCGGCCTGCTGTCGGATGTCGGTCCGGGTCGACTGGTCCACGTCGCCGCCGCTCGTCGGCGTGACGACCACGGATCCGATCGCCAGGAACAGCGCACCGAGCAGGATCAGCGCGGCCGCCAGCCCTTCGAGGGTGAACGCCTGGCCGCGGGTCCCGAGCCCGGCCATCTTACCACGTCCTGACCGCGAGCCGACAGCCCGGCTGACAGGTCCCCTCACCCAGCGTCACGATTCGGGCCGTCGACCCCGCCGCGTTCCCCTCGTACCGCGCGCCGGTGGCCAGTTTCGAGCCGTCGTGGTCGACGATCCGACTTCCGTTCAGCGTCGTGAGCGTCACGTTGAACTGCGCCGACCGCTGGAGCCCCCACCGCGTCCGGAGTTCGCTCTCGGACCGGTCGAGGGTCTGTGACAGGCGCTCGGTGTCCAGTTCGTTCGGCTGGCGCCCCGTCGTGAGGTTCTGGACGACCGTCGTGGCTATCCGGTCGGACTGGGAGACCTCCTCGCTGCCGACCCCGGTGGACAGCGGCCCGACGAACCCGAACAGCCCCGCCAGAACGGTACTCACCGTGATGATGAACAGGCTGATTCCCACCGTGTAGTCGTGCAGTGTCTGTCCCCGATCGGCCCGACCGTCCCACCGGCCCCGGCCGCTCCCGTTTCTCCCCGGACGCCCCTGTTGTCGCTCACCCACCATGTCAAGTATCGCTTCACTTCATTTTCCACCAGTATTATTGTTACGACGTGGCGGTTGCGGTACAGTAGGGTCCGCTTACTCGGCGAAAACGGTGGATTCGAGCGTCGTCTCGGCCGACCGGTCGAGCGGTCCGCCCGAGCGTCTACCCGTCACAGGAGCGACAATCGGTGTCGACGACGTCGAGGCCCTCGTCCAGCGTGACGGTGAGTCGGTCCTCGGCCAGAACGATGTCGGCGGTGACGCGCCAGGGATCGGTGCCCTCGACGGTGGTGTACTCGTCGTCGACGCACCACGGGAGCGTCCAGTACGGGCGCGAAGAGAGGTCGATGCCGTGGTCCTCGTAGAAGGCCGAGACGACCGACTCGTCCAGCAGGACGAGACCGATGGGCGAGCAGAGCTCGTTCCGGCAGCGCTCGCAGACGTGCTCCACGCGCAGCGAGACGTCGAGACAGCAGTCGCCGCCGCGGACTATCTCGGTGTGGATGCGGCCGGCGCAGGAGGGACAGACGCCGTCCGCCGCGAGGCAGTGGAGGTGGCGGACCCGTTCGTCGAAGGCGGTGGCGATCTCCGCGTTCGTGCGGTCGACCAGCCCGCCGGGCGGGAACTCGTACTCGCCGTGAGACTTCCCGCAGTCGACGCACTCGACGCGGAACTGCTCGTCGGCGTAGCGGGCTTCGAGGCCGCCGCCGCAGCGAGTGCAGGCGCCTTCGACGGCGAAGGGGTCGACGTCGGGCTGACGGGTGAACGTGCCCGCGCGGACCGCGCGGACGACCTGCGCGCCGGCGTGGCGCAGGTCGTAGCCGTCGTCGCTCTTGGCGACGAACTGGTCGGTGAGCTGCTGGAGGTGGTAGTTGAACTGCGCGCTGTCGCGCATGTCCACGTCGTCGTGGAGTTCAGAGAAGCTGACGGGCCGCTCGTCGGCGCGCCAGAGCGCCTCCAGGATGTCCAGTCGAGTCTCGTTGGCGACGACGCCGAACGCCTCCGCGGGGTCGACGTCCGCGGCGTCCTCACCGGCGTCTTCGCGGGCGCGGCTCATACGCGATCGTTCGACAGCGTCTCCCAAAAGGGTTCCCTGAAACGACCTTTTGTACGCAATCTATCACGTTCGAGGTGATTTCAGAGTGAGAAAACGCTTGCGGGGAGTTACCACACTCGCCGATCGAGGAGGGACCGTGATGTGTGCATCGAGTGATTCCGGCCCCGTCTTTCGCTCGACCGGCCGCTGTGAGACCCGAACGGTGCTGGTCGTGGACGACAACCCGGAGCTGACAGCGCTGGCGGGCGCCTACCTGGGGCGGTTAGACCGCGTGTCGGTCCGGGCCGAGACCGACCCGCGGGAGGCGCTCGCGCAGCTCGACGACGCCGTCGACTGCGTCGTCTGTGACTACGAAATGCCCGAGATGGACGGCGTCTCCGTGCTGGAGACCGTCCGCGAACGTTATCCGGACATGCCGTTCGTCCTGTTCACCGTCGCGGACGAGTATCGGGTCGCCGACCAGGTGCGCGAACGCGGGGCGCGCTTCGTCCGGAAGGGGCCCGCTGCCGGCGGGTTCGACCAGTTAGCAGAGACGGTCGAGTACGAGCTCGGCGACTGACTCGCGCGGTCAGTCGACTCGAACCGGTTCGGCGAGCCCGCGACGGCCGGAGATCGAGGGGCGTCGAGCGCGCGTCGGCGGACGCGACGAGCGCAAACAGTAGGTTTATCAGTCGCAGAGGGCGAAGATTCCCCAAGATTACTCTCCAGATGACGACGAACACACAACCGGAGGTGAACATCGGACTCGTCGGTCACGTAGACCACGGCAAGACGACGCTGGTGCAAGCCCTGTCGGGCGAATGGACGGACCAGCACTCCGAGGAGATGAAGCGCGGTATCTCCATCCGCCTCGGCTACGCCGACGCGACGTTCCGCCAGTGTCCGGAGGGGGAGCCGCCCCACTCGTACACTGTCGAGGAGACCTGCGGCGAGCACGACACCGAGACGGACGTGCTCCGCACGGTCTCGTTCGTCGACGCCCCCGGTCACGAGACGCTGATGGCGACGATGCTCTCCGGCGCGTCGATCATGGACGGCGCCGTCCTGGTCGTCAGCGCAAGCGAGTCCGTCCCGCAGGCACAGACCGAGGAACACCTGATGGCGCTAGACATCATCGGCATCGACAACATCGTCGTCGCCCAGAACAAGATCGACCTGGTCGACGAGGAGCGCGCCCGCGAGAACTACCGGGAGATCCAGGAGTTCGTCGAGGGCACGGTCGCCGAGGACGCGCCGATCGTCCCGGTCAGCGCCCAGCAGGGCGTCAACACGGATCTGCTCATCGACGCGATCGAACGGGAGATCCCGACGCCCGACCGCGACCCCGACGCCGACGCGGAGATGCTCGTCGCGCGCAGCTTCGACATCAACCGCCCTGGCACCACCTGGGACGCGCTCTCGGGCGGCGTCCTCGGCGGGTCGCTCGTCCAGGGCGAACTCGAGGCCGACGACGAGATCCAGCTCCGGCCCGGCCGCGAGGTCGAGGAAGGCGGCCAGACCGAGTGGCAACCCGTCGAGACGACGGTGCGCTCGCTCCAGGCCGGCGGCCAGACCGTCGAGAAGGCGACGCCGGGCGGACTGCTCGGCGTCGGAACCGGCCTCGACCCGGCGATCACGAAAGGCGACGCGCTCGCCGGACAGGTCGCGGGACCGCCGGGGACGCTGCCGCCGACCCACGAGCAATTCACGATGGACGTCGACCTGCTCGACCGCATCGTCGGCGAGAACGCGAGCGACGTCGAGGAGATCTCGACGGGCGAGCCGCTGATGATGACCATCGGCACGGCCACGACGGTCGGCTCGGTCACCAGCGCGCGCGGCGGCGAGGCCGAGGTCGCGCTCCAGCGGCCGGTCTGCGCCCGCGAAGGCGCGAAGATCGCCATCAACCGACGGCTGGGCGGCCGCTGGCGGCTCATCGGGATCGGCACGCTTCGGGAATGAGCGTCGTCATGGACACGAACGCACTGATGATGCCCGTCGAATGCGACGTTCGCGTGTTCGAGGAGATTGAGCGGCTCGTCTCCGCGACGGACCTGCTCGTTCCCGAGGCGGTCCTCGACGAACTCGCGAAGCTCGCCGACGGGCGGGGCAAGGAGGCGACCGCGGCCAGCGTCGGCCTGGACCTCGCGCGCGACCGCTGTGAGTCGGTCGCCCACGACGAGGACTACGCCGACGACGCGCTGGTCGAAGTCGCCGAGCGAGAGGACGTTACGCACGCGGTCACGAACGACGGTCCGCTCAAGCGCCGGCTGCTCGACGCGGGCGTTCCGGTACTTAGTTTACGGGCCGAGAACAAACTCACAGTCACTCAACCATAACATGTACAAACGGGTCACACTCCGCGACACGGTCGAAGTGCCGCCAGCACACCTGGCGGACGTGACGCCGGGGCTGGTCAAACGGCTCCTGCAGGACAAGCTGGAAGGGCGCATGGACGAAGACGTCGGATCGGTCGTCTCGGTCATCGACGTCCACGACATCGGCGAGGGGGCGGTCGTCCCCGGCGAGGAAGGGGTCTACTTCACCGCCGAGTTCGACGCGCTGACCTTCGATCCCGAGATGCAGGAGGTCGTCGACGGCGAGATTGTCGAGGTCGTCAACTTCGGCGCCTTCGTCGGTATCGGGCCGGTCGACGGCCTGCTCCACGTCTCGCAGATCTCCGACGAGTACCTCGCCTACGACGAGGAGGGTCAGATGCTCTCCTCGCGGGACTCGAACCGCACCCTCGGTGTCGGCGACGCCGTCCGGGCGCGCATCGTCACCAAGAGCATCGACGAGCGCAACCCGCGGGACTCGAAGATCGGCCTGACGGCCAAGCAGGTCGGCCTCGGCAAGCACGGCTGGCTCGAAGAGGACCGCCAGAAGCGCGAGGCGACGACGGAAGCGGGTGAAGACTGATGGCCGACAGACTGGTCTGCCGCGAGTGCCACCGCGTGCAGGACTCCGAGGAGGCCGAGACGTGCGTCGTCTGCGGCTCCTCGTCGCTGACGGAGGACTGGGCGGGCTACGTCGTCATCGGCCACCCCGACCGCAGCCGCATCGCCGAGGAGATGGGCGTCACCGAACCCGGCGCCTACGCGCTCAAGGTCCGCTAACGTGACCGTCGTCCTCGAACTCCAACCCGCGCTCCGCTCGGAGCTCAAAGACCCGTTCGGCCCCGTTTCTACCGACACCTCCGCCGTCCTCGCGGAGTCGGGTGACCCCCTGGTCACCGTCGGCGACATCGTCACCTACCACACGCTCGCCGCCGACCACGTCCCCGACGTGGCGTTCGTCGACGAGCGCACCGAGCGCGCGGCCGTCGACGAGGAGATCAGCGAGGCCATCGAGGACTCGCAGTTCGACCGCGTCGTGCGCGTCGACAACCCGCCGGGCACGCTCACCGCCGCGCTCCTGGAGGCGCTCGCCGACGCGCTGGCGACCGGCGAGCTGACGCTCGTCCGCGTCGACGGCGAGGAGGACCTGGCGGCCCTGCCCGGCATCGCCGTCGCCCCCGACGGCGCGAGCGTCCTCTACGGTCAGCCCGGCGAGGGCGTCGTCCACGTGGGCGTCGACGCGGACGTCCGCGAGCGCCTCGTCACCCTCCTCGAACGAATGGACGGCGACCCCGACCGCGCGCGCGAGCTACTCGGCTGCGACCACGCGTAACCGACGACTCGTCGGCCCCGCGACCGCTCGATTCTCGATTCTCGATTCGTCGCGCCGAACGACACCTGCCAGTCGACCCGCCGACCGCGAGAGGGCTGTCGTCCGCGCGAGGGGCCGTGTCCTGGCGTTCGCATCTCTGCGGGCCGGCCGCGACGAGGCCCGGGGTCACGAGTCACGTATCGAGCGGCCGGATCCGCCCGTCGCCGTCGCACTCGACTCGGAGGGCCCCCGGCCGCTCGCGGAACGGGGCGTTCTCGTCGTTGCCGAAGAACGTGCTCCACAGGTCGCCGTCCGCGTCCCGGAAGAAGACGTTGTGCCCGCCGTGAGGGATCGCCAGGTAGCGGTCGCCGTACGGGCCGTAGAGGTCGTCCGCGCTCGCCACGTAGCAGTGGTAGTCGCCGTCGACGAAGTCCGCGGCGGCGAGGTGATAGCGCCCCTCCGTTCGAAACAGGAACGCCCCCTCGAACCCGACTTCTTCCGCGTTCGCCGGAGCGAGGTGCGTCAGGTCCTCGGCGATCCCGGTCATCCCCTCGTTCATGGGCGCGATCTTCCCGTTGCCGCAGACGAAGTAGACAGTACCGTCGTCATCCTCGAACAGCGAGGCGTCGATGTCGCCGCTGATCGGCAGGTCCGGTTCGATCGCCGACTCGTAGGGGCCGTGCGCCTCACCGCTGGTGCTCTTCAGGACCCCGTTGCCCAGCCAGGGGATGCTGTAGGTGATCCAGAACGTGTCCCGCAGGTAGTGGATCTCCGGCGCCCACAGCGGCCGAAAGGGGGCGCCGTCGCGCTCCAGGATCTGGCGCTGCCAGGTCCCCTGTCGGTCGACGTTCCAGACGACCGAGCGCTCCCGGGGTTCGGTGACCACGGGTTCCCAGCGTTCGAGGTCGGGCGACTGCCAGACCCGCAGGTCGCCGGTGACGCCCCACCAGTCCGGGGCGCCGGTGGTCCCGGTCAGGTAGTACGTGTCGTCGGGTCCGCGACAGATCGAGGTGTCTCTGACGGGGTAGTCGAACAGCGGTTCGAGGTCGGCGACGACGTTCGCGCCGTCGGCCGCCCGGTCGTCCGTCGCGTCTGTCTCCTCGCTCATCTGCTCTCGCTCGTCTCCCCGGCGGTCCGCCACCGGCAAAGGCATTGTGCCGCCCCGGAGGTCGCTCAGGCGCGCTCGTAGATCACGAACGCCAGGTCCCCGGCCTCGCGGCGCTCGACCTCGACCCACTCGGCGGCGTCCCACTCGGGGAAGAACGTGTCCCCATCGGGTTCGCCGGGGACTTCGGTCAGCACGAGCCGGTCCGCTCGCGGCAGGAACTGCTCGTAGACGGTCGCGCCGCCGGCGACGAACGCCGTCTCCGTGCCGGTCTCCGCCGCGGCCTCGACCGCCGCCTCGATGCTCTCGACGACTTCGACCTCCTCGGGAGCCTCGACGCCCGAGCGAGTGAGCACGACGTTCGTCCGCCCGGGCAGCGGCCCGCCGAGTTGCCCCGAGATGGACTCGTAGGTCACCCGGCCCATGATCACGGGGTGGCCCATCGTCGTCTCCTTGAAGTGCGCGAGATCCTCCGGGTAGTGCCACGGCATCTCCCCGTCCACACCGATCACGTCGTTCTCCGCGACGGCGGCGACGAGGGCGATCTCCATCGCGCCCCCCGCTGTGTCCGCCATCGTCACTCCGCGACCGCGAAGTCCAGTCCCGGCGCGGGGTCGTAGTTCCGGACCTCGACGTCGTCGTATTCGAGGTCGTCGACGGGTTTGTCCGCGACCTCGATGGTCGGCCGCTCGCCCGGTTCACGGGTCAACTGCTCCAGCAGGTTCGGCACGTGGTCGGCGTTCTCCGCGCCGGGTTCCGCGGGCGCTTCCGTCAGGATCCAGTCCTTGACGCTCGCGAACTCGGCCCGGTCGTCCACCGAGCTCATCCGGTCGCGAAGCGCCTCGCGATTCGCTTTGTACCACTCGCCGCGCGCACCCTCGCCGCAGTAGACGTGCGCGTCGACGACGGAGTGCGAGAAGCTCCCGACCTCGAACCCGGTGCGCTGGGCGACGATGTGGGTCACCAGCGAGTAGGCGGCGATGTTGAAGGGGATACCGAGGGCGATGTCCCCCGAGCGCTGGGTGAGGTGGAGGTTGAGCCGGTCGCCCTGGACGTTGAAGACGAATGTATAGTGACACGGCGGGAGCGTGCTGACCGTCGCGTTCGCGGGGTGCCAGGCGTTGACGACGATGCGCCGCGACTGAGGATTCTCCCGGAGCGTGTCGAGGACGTACTGGAACTGGTCGAACGTACGCTCGTCCTCGTTTACCCAGCGGTGGCTGTCGTCGGGCCAGCTCTCGCCCTCCAGCCCCTCCTCGGGGATGGGGTAGCGCCGCCAGAACCGGCCGTAGGCGGTGTCGAGGTGGCCCTCCTCGTCGGCCCAGGCGTCCCAGATCTTCGTCTCCTCGCGGAGGTTGCGGATGTGCTCCTCGCCGGAGAGGTACCACAGGAGTTCGTGGATCAGCGAGTTCCAGCGGTAGCCCGACAGATCCTTGGTGGTGAGCAGCGGGAACCCCTCCTGCAGGTCGACCTCGTAGTGCGCGCCGAACGTCGAGAGCGTGTCCACGCCCGTCCGGTTGGGCTTGTACGTGCCGTCGGCGATGGCCGTCCGGACGAGATCCAGGTACTGCTGCATTGTGACGCGTATCTGCACCCAGTCGTTGTAAAACCCTACCAGTTACGACCCGCAACGGCTGGGCGGCGCGAGTCGACGTGGGAACGGCCCGAGACCGCAGAGAACACTTGCAGTTACAACAGCGTGAAAGTCCCGGCCCGTTCGACCGTCCGGGACTCGCTGCGCGCGCTCACTTCGTTCGCGTGCTTACGTCGTCCGGGCCGGATCGAACCGGCCGCCCCTTCCATTCCCACCCGTGTCGGCTGATCCGTCAATCTGTACGGGTGGGACCAAGGGGCCGATCAGACATCTCACGCCCGATCCAGCACCAGCACGTGCCGAACTAGCGAGTTGTGAACCCGGCGCTCGAAGTGCGCCTCGACGGTCCACCCGACCGCGAGGGCCGCCTCGGCCCACGGTCGGTCGGCAACGACGACGGCCCGCGGCGCGATCCGGTGGGCTTCCGCGAGCGCGTCGCCGACCAGGTCGGCCAGCGAGTCGCCCTCGATCTTCGACTGGCGGCCGTAGGGCACGTCGAAGACCGCGGCGTCGGCGCAGTCGTCCGCGAGCGGCAGGCGCGTCACGTCGCCGCGGCAGACGCCGAAGTCGCCGTCCGGACCGAGCGCGTCGCGCAGGTTCGCGCGCGTCCCGCGGGCCATCTTCGCCTGGGCGTCGTTGCCGACGGCGCGCGCGCCGACGAGTCCCGCTTCGAGGAGCAATCCACCGGTGCCACACATCGGATCGACGACGGTCGTTCCCTCGCGCGCGCCGGCGATGTTCACCAGCGCGCGGGCGAGCATCGGGCCCATGCTCCCCGGCTGGAAGAACGGGCGATCCGTCGGCCGACGATCGCCGAACCCGCGCTCGCTCTCGATTTCGAGCCAGCCGAGGACGCAGACGCCGTCGCCCTCGGGTAGCTCCCCGTTCGACTCTGCGTTCTCGGCCGTGCTGTCCGCGTCTGGTGGACCTGCGAACAGCGCGCGGAGTTCGTGGTCGGGGTCGTCGAGGTCGACGGTGAACCCGCGGTCGACGAGCACTTGTCCGAGTTCGCGTTCCGCGCGCTGGGTGTCGACACCGGTCGTGGCGCGCACGTCGACGGCGCGGACGGCGACGCTCCCCTCGCGCTCGATGCCCGCCGCCGAGAGGAGCGCGCGGGCGCTCGCCACGTCGGAGTCCGCGCGCCCGACCTGCTCGCTCGCGCGGTGGACGAACGCGAGGTCGCGGACGCGGTCGGTGACCGCGCGCGCGGTCGCCAGCCCCGCGCCGACGACCTCCACCCCGGACGCGGCGCTCGCGGCCTCGCAAGCGGCGAACTCGTCGTCCTGGCCGCCGAGTTCGAGGACGTACACGCCCGACAGTCGCCCGCCGTCGGGCAAGAACCCACCGGTGGCCCGCCGACCACGCTCCCCACCGCCGCTCCGGTCGCTCGCTCCCGTCGAAACCCCGACCCCTCATAAAACCGACTCTCACCCCCACAAAAAGGCGTTTTTAGGGGCAATGCGGGGAGAACTACATCACGAATCTGACCCGTTCGCCGGCGTAACCTATCACCATGTCGTATGAAAGTTTATAAACCTTAAATACAACGTTTAAGTCGAGACATGGTTGACCCCAAGGAGACAATCAATATCGAAAACGTCGTCGCCTCGACTGGAATCGGGCAGGAGCTCGACCTGCAGAGCGTGGCGATGGACCTTGAAGGGGCCGATTACGACCCCGAGCAGTTCCCCGGCCTCGTCTACCGCACGCAAGAGCCCAAGTCGGCCGCGCTCATCTTCCGTTCGGGCAAGATCGTCTGCACCGGCGCCAAGAGCACCGACGACGTCCACGAGAGCCTGCGCATCGTCTTCGACAAGCTGCGCGACCTGAACATCCAGGTCGACGAGGACCCCGAGATCGTCGTCCAGAACATCGTCACCTCCGCCGATCTGGGCCGCAATCTCAACCTCAACGCCATCGCCATCGGCCTCGGGCTGGAGAACATCGAGTACGAGCCCGAGCAGTTCCCCGGCCTCGTCTACCGGCTCGACGACCCCGACGTCGTCGCCCTGCTGTTCGGCTCCGGGAAGCTCGTCATCACCGGCGGGAAACAGCCCGAGGACGCCGAGGAAGCGGTCGACAAGATCGTCTCGCGCCTCGAAGACCTCGGTCTGCTCGAGTAATCGAGCGCACCGAAACCATCGACCGCGCCCGCGGATCGACTCGTCGCCCGACGACGACGGCAGTCGACCTCGTCGGTCGCCGCCGTCCGCGATAGCAGCCTACAAACGGCCGCTCTCCCTATCGCAGCTATGGACTTCGCAGGGCAGCACGCGGCCGTCGATCGAGTCGCGCGTTCGGCGACGTTCGCACCGCTCCAGGTCGACCCCACGGGTGGCGGGATATTCGCGCTGGTCGTCACGTTCCTGCTCACCGCGCTGTTTTAC
Source organism: Halosimplex rarum (assembly GCF_047715405.1). Lineage (NCBI taxonomy): Archaea > Methanobacteriati > Methanobacteriota > Halobacteria > Halobacteriales > Haloarculaceae > Halosimplex > Halosimplex rarum. The sequence continues at coordinate 3,564,199 of NZ_CP180412.1, read as the reverse complement.
GCCGTCACGCTCCACCTCGCGGCGACGTTCTTCATCGGCGACGTACCCAGCCAGCGGGCCGCCTACGTCGGGCCGGTCCCGGCTGTCATCTCCATCCTGCTCGGGCGCTACGGCGTGGAGGGGATCGGGTTCGTCCCGCCCGGGCTCGCCTTCCTCCTCGCGCTGGCCGTGACGCTCTTCGCCGACGCCGTCGCGATCAGCGTCTCCTACCGGATCTCCTGGCGACCGACGGCGATACTCACGGCGCTGCACCTGGCGTTCTCCGTCGCGCTCATCATCCCGCTCAACAACATCTTCCAGTTCGTCTGAGTCCGTCCCGCAGGCGGCCTGACGTCGCCGTTTCGCGGCCGCCCTGGGAACCAGACCGAGCGTTACCGCGGCGAACGGGCTACTCGACCAGTCGCTCGATCTCGGTGACGAGCACGTCGCTGGCGCCGACTCCCTTGAGCGCGTTGATAGTCTCGAACACCGCGCGCTCGTCGACGACGGCGTGGACGGCGACGTCGTCGCTCCCGGCGATGTCCATGACCGTCGGGCCACCCATGCCCGGCAGGACGTCTTCCACGGCGGCGAGGGCGTCCTCCGGGACGTTCATCATCAGGTAACGCTTGCCCTCCGCCGAGAGGACGGATTCGAGGGCCATCCGGATCTGCTGGACCTTCTCGTCGTCGACGACGTCCTCGCGGGCGAACAGGCGGACCGACGACTCCAGCACGTCGGCGATCTCCGCGAGGCGGTTCATCCGGAGGGTCGTCCCCGTCGAGGTGATGTCGACGATGGCGTCGGCGATGTCGACGTGCGGGGTCAACTCCGTCGCGCCCGACACCTCGGCGATGTCGACGTCGACGCCGCGCTCGGCGAAGAAGTCGCGGGTGACGTTCGGGAACTCGGTGGCGACGGTCCCGCCCTCCAGGTCTTCGACCGCCTCGATGTCACCGTCCTCGGGCGCCGCGAGGACGAGTCGGCAGGAGCCAAAGCCCAGGTCGAGCAGGTCGACGAGTTCGTCGGTTCCGGATTCGCGTGCCTGGTCCAGCCCCGTGATTCCCACGTCGGCGGCGCCGTCGGCGACGTACTCGGGGATGTCGGCGGCGCGGGCGTAGAGCACTGTCACGTCGGGGTCGACGGTCTGGGCGTAGAGCTTGCGGTCGGCCCCGTCGACGACGTGGAGACCGGCCCGGTCCAGCAGGTCGATCGCGGGGTCGTGCAAGCGACCCTTGTTGGGGACGGCGATGCGCATACCGTCTCTGGACGGGCCGCGGGCAACTGTCTTTCCCTCTCCCCGCGGCGCAGGGCCGACGGGCCGTCCGTACGTTTATCCCGGAAGGGGAGACCACTGGTCCCCATGACCGCAGTCAGCGCGACGGACGGCATCGCGTACGGACTCAAGGCGACGGCCTCGTTCGGGTTCGTCCTGCTGGTCGCGCTCGTATTCACTCTCGTCGGGACGAACATGGCGACCGGGTCAGTCCTCTACACCTACAACGGATGGGAAGTCATGCAGTGGGGCCGGCTGCTGGTGGGGCTGGCGGTGTCGGTCGTCGGCCTCGTCGCGCTGTACGGCGGGACGTTCGGCTTGCTCTACAAGGTCGTCGCCGACGGCATCGAACGCGGGGGCCGCCGGACCGCCTGAGAAGAGATGGTGTCGACTCGCAAACCTTTTCGCCGAACCGGCCGCAGCACCGTCTATGCCCGCCCTCCACCCGGATCCGCCGAGCGCAGCCTCGGCCCAGGCCACGATACTCCAGTCAGGCGCGATCGGCGGCTTCGACGATGCCGTCGCGTCCCTCAGCGCGCTCGCGGTGGTCGCTCTCGCCGCCGGGCTCGCGCTCTTCGCGTACAGTCGCCGCTTCCGGGACGCGGACGACGAAACGGCGGCGCTGACCCGGATCCGCCGGGCGCTCCGGATCAGTCTCCCGCTCGCCTACGTCGTCGCGCTCGTCGCGATGGTCGCTGCGGGGTGGCTCGACGCCGTCGACGCTGCCGTCGGAGCGCTCCCCGGTGGTGACTCGACCGTCGGCGGCGCCCTGACGCTCGTCACCGGCCTCACCGCGCCGCTCGCCGCCGTGGCCGGGGGCTACTTCGGCGCGTTTCCGGCGATTCGAGAGCTCCGCACGGTCGACGTGTCGGCCGCGACCGTCGCCACGCGGCTCGCCCGCTACGCCGCCGGGATGGTCGCGATGCTGGCCGCGGTCGTCGTCGTCGTGAGTATCCTCGGCGAGGGCCTCGCGACGGGCGCCGGTTTCTTCGGCGTGATCGCGGCGCTCCTGATCTTGGCGTGGGCCGGTTCGCCGTGGCTGATCCGCCTCACGCAGTCGACACGCGCCCCGACCGACGCCGAGCGCGAGCGACTCGACCGTCTCTGTGCGGACGTCGGTCTCGATCCCCGCGGCGTGCGCGTTCTCGAAGTCGCCGACGCGAAGCAGGCGTTCGCGTTCGTCCGCGGCCCGCCCGGCCGTCGTCACATCTTCGTTACCGACTACCTGCTGACCGAACTCGACGACGAGCGCCTCCGCGGCTATCTCGCCCTCCAGGCTGGCCGCGCCCGCGTCATGCACCTCGAAGCGCGCCTGGCCGTCGTCGTCGGGGCGATCGCCCTCGCCGGTGCGCTCGTCGCTGGGCTGGTCTCGGTGCCCGGCGTCAGCGACGGGGTCGCCGCCCTCTGCGTCCTCACCGCCGGCGCCGTCGGGCTGTGGGCCGGCACGCGGCTCGTCTATCGCGCCGACGCCGACGCCGCAGGTCGGACGAGCAGCGAGGCGGTCGAGTCGGCCATCCGCCGGTTCGCCGACCTGAACGACGCCCCGATGGAGTGGGGGCGACTTGCGACCCTGCGGCGGATGGAGCCCCCGCTGGCCCGGCGCATCGACCGGTTGCGCGACCGCGCGTCGCGGGAGTGATCACCGAAAGCCACAAACGGCGTCGCGAGTCGGACCGCCGTGAGCCCCGAAGACTGATACACGCCGGCAGTCTACCTCCGACCAATGCTGCTGGTCCTGTGCGTGGACCTCGACGACGACCTGGGGCGCAAGACGGGCGTGTCCACGCCCGTCGTCGGCCGCGACGCCGTCGAGTCAGCCGCCGTCGACCTGGCGACCGCAGATCCCGAAGACAGCGACGTGAACGTCCTCTTCGAGGGGCTGCACATCGCCGACCGCATCACCGACGAGTCCGTGGAGGTCGCCGCGGTGACTGGGGTCGACGGCAGCGACGTGGCCGCCAACCGCGCCGTCGGCGAGGAACTCGACACCGTGCTCGCGGGGCTGGCGACCGGCGAGGACGTCCGCGCGATGGTCGTCACCGACGGCGCCCAGGACGAGTCGGTCCTGCCGGTCATCCGCTCGCGCGTCCCCATCGACGGCGTCCAGCGCGTCGTCGTCCGCCAGGCCCAGGATCTGGAATCGATGTACTACACCATCAAACAGGTGCTGGACGACCCCGAGACGCGCGGGACGCTGCTCATCCCGATGGGCATCCTCCTGCTCATCTATCCCCTCTCTATCGTCGCCGAACGCCTCGACATGCCCGGCGCCGTGTTCGGCGTCACGTCCGCGCTGATCGGTTTGTACCTGCTCTCGCGGGGGCTCGCGCTCGGCAAACGCCTCGACGCGTTCGTCGACCGCGTCCGCGAGGGGCTCTACGGCGGGCGCGTGTCGCTGGTGACCTACCTCGTCGCGGGGCTGCTGCTGGTCATCGGCGGGTTCACCGGTGTCCAGACGGTCACCGACCTCCAGGCCCAGGCCGACGACGCGCTGGACGTCATCGAGGTCATCGCGGCGCTGGTCTACGGGTCGCTCCGCTGGTTCGCCGCCGCCGGCGTGACGAGCAGCCTCGGCCGCGTCGTCGACGGCTACATCGACGGCGAGTTCGAGTGGCGCCACCTCAACGCCCCCGTCTACGTCCTCGCCATCGCCTTCATCCTCCACGGGGTGTGTAGCTTCGTCCTCGCGTTCGGCGACCTCTCGTATCTCGCCTTCACGCTCACCGGCGCGACGCTGCTCGGTCTCGCCAGCACCTTCGCCTTCGCGCTAGCGGAGTCGCGACTCGGAAGCCGCGTCAACCCGACGTGAGCGGCGGGACGACCCGGGAAATCGATCACCCGTTTCGTCCGGCCACAGACCCCGCCGTCCCGGCAACTTTTTGCGACGGCCGACCCCCGGTCGAGACATGCGACTGACAGGCCCCGACGACGCGACGGCGGCGGTGTTCGACCCCGAGGACACCACGCTGGCCGTCGAGCGCGACGGTACCACGGTCCTCACGCCCTCCGAACTCGCCGTCGGGAAGCTCTCCCGCCAACTCCACGGCGTCGACTGGAGCGGCGCCGACGTGACGGTCGGCGACGAGCGGACCGTCGACGAGACCTACGAGATGCCGAAGGGCAAAGCCCGCGAGCGAAGCCACCGCGCCGTGGAGCGGACGATCACCTACGATCACCCCGACGCGATGGGCGTGGTCGAGGTCGACGTCCGCGTCGCCGCGGAGGGCGTCGCCGTCCGCTATCGTGTCACCGGCGAGGCGATGCGACGCCACACCGGCGACGAGACCACGTTCTCGCTCCCCCGCGACGCAGTCTCGTGGCTGATCCCCTTCGACGAAGCCCACGAGGCCAGCGCCCGCCAGCAGCCCATCGTCGAGACCGCGGGCGAGTACTGCCCGCCGGGGCTGTTTCGGGTGGACGACCAGTGGCTCCTCCTCGCCGAGGCCGGTGCCGACGGCGACTACGCGAGCGCCCGCCTCGTCGCCGGTGAGTCCGAGATGACCTTCGGCGTGCCCGAGACACAGCTGAACGCCCACTTCCCGCTGGAGACGCCGTGGCGCGTCGCTGTCGTCGGCGATCTGTCGACCGTCGTCGAATCGACGCTGGTGACCGACCTCGTCGACGACGTCGGAATCGACGACGACTGGGTCGAACCCGGTCGCGTCGCGTGGTCGTGGTGGTCCGAGTCCGACAGCCCCGACGACTTCGACCGGCAGCGCGAATACATCGACTACGCCGCCGACCGCGGTTGGGAGTACGTCCTCGTCGACGCCGGGTGGCCGCGCCGCCGCGACGAGGTCCCCGAGCTGATCGACTACGCGAACGAGCGCGGCGTCGACGTCTTCCTCTGGTCGCACTGGACGGACCTGAACACCGAGACCAAGCGCGAAGAGCGGCTCTCCACGTGGGCCGACTGGGGCGCCGCCGGGATCAAGGTCGACTTCATGGACCACGACGACCAGGGCCGGATGCAGTTCTACGACGAACTCGCCACGGACGCCGCGGAGTACGAACTGCTCGTGAACTTCCACGGCTCCGTGGTCCCAACCGGCCTCCAGCGCCGCTACCCGCACGTCATGACCTACGAGGGCGTGATGGGCGCCGAGTACTACAAGTGGAGCACCGTCACGCCCGAACACAACTGCACGCTTCCGTTCACCCGCAACGTCGTCGGGCCGATGGACTACACGCCAGTCACCTTCTCCGCCGAGGCCGCACAGACGACGCCCGGCCACGAACTCGCCCTCTCAGTCGTCTTCGAGTCGCCGCTCCAGCACTTCGCGGATTCCATCGACGAGTACGCCGCTCGACCCGAAGCGGAGGGGTTCCTCGAAGCGGTCCCGGTCGCGTGGGACGAGACCCGATTCGTCGGCGGCCACCCCGGCGTCGAGGCGACCGTCGCCCGCCGAAACGGCGACGAGTGGTTCCTCGGGTCGATAACGGCGGGTCCGCAGCGGATCGTGACTGTCGACTGTTCGTTCCTCGGGTCGGGCGACGCGGCCGCTTCGGACGAGTGGACGGCCCACGTGGTTCACGATGCCGAGCGAAGCGAGGCATCGGCACGAGCGAGCGGGGAGGAACGACCCGCGAGCCGAGACGAAACGGGGGGCGTCCTCGAATCCGAGGAGTGGACCGTCACCGGCGCGGAGGCGCTGGACGTGGTCGTCCCCGAGAACGGCGGGTTCGCGGCGCGATTCGAGCGATGACTGTCGAGGAGCGGACCCGCGAGGAGGTCGACCGCCGCCTCGCGCGCCTCGAAGCCGAGTTCGGCGAGTTTCCGGTCGTCGAGGAGACGGTCGAAAACGACCCCGACTTCTTCGAGTCGGGTATCGAGATGGTGGAGGAAGGGTGGATCGGCGACGCCGGCGCGTTCGTGACCGACGAGGAGGGTCGGGCGCTGCTGATCCGCCACGAGGCCGAACCCGACCGATGGGGGACGCCGGGCGGCGGCCACGAACCGGGCGAGACCATGGCCGAGACCGCTCACCGAGAGGTCCGCGAGGAGACCGGAATCGAGGTCGACCTGACCGGCGTCTTCCGCGCCCGTCGGAAGACCGCGGTTCGCGCGGACGACCCCGAGCGGCGGTTCCAGATGCTCACCGTCTGGTTCGAGGCCGGCGCTCAGGGGACGGCGATCGACATCGGCGACGACGAGATCGCCGAGGCGCGGTGGTTCGAGAACCCGCCGGACCGAGTTCACGACTTTCTCGAAGAAAAGGTCGCGGACTGGGACGACTCACGGGCGGACTGCCCCTGAATTGATACCTCGTCGGCTCGCACCCCAGAGCCATGACGGGGACGTTCGTCGCACTGGAGGGGGCAGCGGGAACGGGCAAGTCGACGCTGCTTGACGCGCTCGCCGAGGAGTTGCACGCCCGTGGCGAGTCGGTCACGACCGCCCCGGAGTTCGCGGACTGCGAGGTCGGCGAGTTCATGAAGCGAACGCTCTCGGAATATGGCGGCGAAGCGTTTCGCGAGCGGGCGCTCACCCTGACCGCGAGCGCGCTCGCGAGTCTCTCCTACCAGGCAGAGACGGAGGTCCGTCCGGCGCTGGAGGACGGCGACATCGTCCTCACCGAGCGCTACCTCGACAGCGTCGCCGTCTACGATACGCCGCTGGTCGAAGCGCGAGACGGGGTGCCCATGACCGAGACGCTCGCCGAGTTCGAGTCGGCGATGCCGGTCGAACCGGACCTGACGGTTCTACTGACGATAGACGAGGCGACGCGCCGCGAGCGGTTCGAGACGCATCGGCCGGAGCTGCTGGACGACGGGGAGGTCCGCGACCGCCACACCGAACGGCAGACGCGCTTTCGCGACCTCGTGGCCGACCGCGAGAGCGTCCTCGTCTACGAGAACGATGGCGACATTTCCACCGCTGTCGCAGAAATTGCCGCCGAAATCCAACGATAGCGGAGTTTCACCGCCCCGAGATGGACACAGTTATTCGGGGAGAGGGACAACGCAACTGCACCAGCTATGCGTCGCGCACACACGAAGCGGGTGATCCGATGCGAGTCGTAGTGAAGTTCGGGGGCACGAGTCTCGGCAACGGTTCGCGCGTCACGCGAGCGGCCGACTCCATCGCCGAAGCCATCGAGAACGGCCACGAGGTCGCCGTCGTCGCCAGCGCGATGGGCTCGACGACGGACGAACTGCTCGACGACATCGACTACGAAGCCGACGACGCCGACCGCGCGGAGATCGTCAGCATGGGCGAGCGGACCTCCGTCCGGATGCTCAAAGGGGCGCTCGCCGCCCGCGGCATCGACGCCGAGTTCTTCGAGCCCGGCAGCGAGGGCTGGCCGATCATCACCGACGAGTACGGCGAGGTCGACGTCGACGAGACGACCAAGCGCGCCAGCGCGCTCGGGGGGCAACTCGGCGACATCGTGCCGGTCATCACCGGCTTCCTCGCACAGGACCATCAGGGCAACGTGACCACCCTCGGCCGCGGCGGCTCCGACACCTCCGCCGTCATGCTCGGCAAGTTCATGGACGCCGACGAGGTCGTCATCGTCACCGACGTCGAGGGCGTCATGACCGGCGACCCGCGCGTCGTCGAGGGCGCCCGCAACGTCGGCGAGATCACCGTCGACGAACTGCGCTCGCTGTCGTTCCGCGGCGCGGAAGTCGTCGCGCCGTCGGCGCTCTCCTACAAGGGCGGCGACCTCGGGGTCCGGGTCGTCCACTACCAGCACGACGACCTCCTGACGGGCGGGACCTCCATCGAGGGCGAGTTCCAGAACCTCATCGACCTGCAGGAAGACCAGCTCGCCTGCATCACCATCGCCGGCCGGGCCATCCGCAACAGCCCCGGCATCCTCGCCGAACTGGCCGACGCGCTGGGCGACGAGGGGATCAACATCGACGCCAACTCCTCGGGGATGGACTCGATCACCTTCTACGTCAACGTCGAAGACGCCGAAGACGCCGAGGCGCTGCTGCACGACCGCGTTGTCGAGGAGGACGCCCTCTCCAGCGTCACCGTCGAGGACGAGATCGCGGTCGTCCGCGTCACCGGCAGCGACCTGCCCAACCAGCCCGGCATCGTCAAGCGCACCATCGACCCCCTCTCGGAGGCCCACATCCACCTCTACGACGTCGTCACCTCCGCGACCTCCGTCTCCGTGTTCGTCCCCTGGGACGACCGCGAGCAGGCGCTCGAACTCGTCCAGGACGCCTTCTGAGCCGGCCGACCGGCGGTCGCTCTTTTTTCGCTTCTGGGTAGCCGGGAGATCCCTCCCGGACCGTCTGCGACCTGCGCTCGCGGACCCTCTCATCGTGCAGTCCTGTCCCCGACGAGGCCGCCGATCCGGCGACCGAACGCGCCGCTCGCTCCGGTACGGATCGCTCCGCAACCGATCCGAACAATCGGAATGTCACAATACCCTATATATAACGGGTATTTAAGCGTGGGTCGGGGCCACCCATCGCCATGAGCCAGCGGAGTTCGGAGACGGGTTCGGGGATCGCGCGGCTGATTCCGGCGGCGATCCGGGAGCGGTTCGTGTACAAGTTCTTCCTGTCGGTACTCGTGGTGATGATACTGACCGCGGGGATCGGCGCCGTCTTCTTCGGGACGACGACGGCGACGCTGACCGACCGCACGGAGGGCCAACTGGAGTCGACGGCCCAGCTACAGGCCCAGGGACTCAACCGCTGGGTCGACGGGTTGACACACCAGACGCGGCTCGTCTCGCAGGCGCCGCCGTTCCGGAGCGGCAACCACTCGACCATCGACTACCACCTGCTGCAGGAACAGCGCCAGTACCGGGAGGACATCCTCGACGTGCACTACGTCCACTCGCACAGCCGGAAGGTGCTGGTGAGTACGAACGACGCCGTCGAGGGGACGAACCTCTCGGAGGCCGGGGTTCCCTGGGCGCGCGATCGGGCCGACCGCGTCGGCCGGGTCACCAACCTCGCGTCGACCGTCTACGTCGCGAGCGAGCCCTACGAGTCGCCGGCCTCTGGTGAGCGCGTGCTCGCGTTCGTCAGTTCGCCGCCGAAGAACACGGAACACCTCGTCGTCGTCGAAGCGAACCTCTCGGCGTGCGGCCAGTCGTTCGACCAGCCGTCGGCGTCAGCCTACACGACTGTCCACGACGCGGACGGCCGGCCCATCTGCGGGGCCGGCACCGACAGCGCGACCGCGCCGTCCGCGGCGCTGGCAGCCAACAGTTCCGGCGTCGCGACCGCGGGCGACGAGATTCTGGGGTACGCCGAGGTCCCCGGCACCGGCTGGACCGTCATGACGCACGAGCCGAAGTCGGCCGCGTTCAGCCTCCGCAACGACATCGCGACGAGCATGGCGACGCTGGTCGCGGTCCCGCTAGTGGCCCTGGGCCTCGTCGGCGCCGTCATCGGTCGCCGCGCGGGCCGCGAACTCGACGACCTGACCGAGACGGCGTCGGCGATGCGCGACGGCGACCGCGACGTCGAGCTGCAGAGCGACCGCGCCGACGAGTTCGGCCAGCTCACCCGCGGCTTCGCCGAGATGCGCGACGCGCTCGACGAGCAGATCGCCGAGACCGAACGGGCCCGCGAGCGGGCCGAGGTCGCGCGCGCCGAGGCCGTCGAGACCAACGAGTACCTCCGCGAGACGGCGGAGCGCTACTCGGAGATCCTCGCGGCCTGTGCCCGCGGCGACCTGACCCAGCGGATGGACGCCGACGGCGAGAACGACGCAATGGACCAGATCGCCGCCGATTTCAACGAGATGATCCGCGAGCTCGAACTGACGACGGGCCAGCTCAAGACCTTCGCCGAGGAGGTCAGCGAAGGCGGCGAGGGCGTCCACACCAGCGCCGAGACGGTCAAGGACGCCAGCGAGCAGGTCGCCGAGTCGATCCAGAAGATCTCCGACGACGCCTACGAGCAGAAAGAGCGTCTGACCGCGGTCTCACAGGAGATAGACGCGGTCGCGGACGAACTCGAAGCGCTCGACGCCGAGCGCAGCGACGTCGAGTTCGAGGGGGCGCTCGCGCACATCCGAACGGTCTCGGACCTTGTCGAGGAGGCGGCCGGCGCCGGCGAGACGGTGATGGAGGAGAGCGAGACGGTCGCCGGCGCCGCCGAAGAGCAGGCCGCCGAACTCGCGGAGGTGTCGGCGCGGGCGCTCGAACTGAAGCGGACGGCCCAGTACCTCGGCGACGGCATCTCACACTTCGAGACCGACGCCGAACACGAGTTCGTCTTCCAGACCGGGGAGGGCGTCGACGCCGCGACCGACGCGAACTGACGAGCGACGGCCGCCCGCCGACCGGGCCGCTCAGTCGGCCGGACGGACGGATGGACGGGCAGGCGGAGCGCCGGCCGGCGCCCGCGGCGCGACCGACTTCTTTCTCGCGCCCGTACCGGCCCCATGGACTCCTCGACGGCGGACCGCTGTGGCTATCGCCTGGAAGTCGGACTCGACGACGCGGACGACCAGACGGAGACCTGCGGGCGCCCGGTGTGGGACGATCGCGACCGCTGCGTCTGGCACGCGACCGTCGACGGAAAGACCGCTGAGACGCTCGCCGAGGCCGGGGCGCAACCGGGAGACGTGCTCGACGGCGCGTACCTCCGGGAGGCGTCGCTCGTCGGCGTCGACTGGCTGGGCGACACGTCGCTCGTCGGCGCCGACCTGAGGCGGGCCGTCGTCAACGGCGCCGACCTCGGCGGTGCGGACCTCTCGCTGGCGAATATGTCCGACCTGACCGCCATCGGCGCGGACTTCACGGGCGCGACGCTAGAAGGCGCCGTCTTCACGAACGCGGACCTCCGGCGGGCGACGCTGGAGCACGTGCTGACCAACGAGGCGGTGTTCAGCGACGTCCACGTCGGCGCCGGGACGCAGTTCAGCGACGTCTCCGCCTACGAGCGAGAGCCGGTCCGACCGACGCTCAGCGACGACCACCCCTTAGAGGCCGCCGCGTGGACCTACCGGCAGCTCCGCCGGATCTATCAGGACAACGCGCTCCCGGGGCTGGCTCGCGAGAGCTACGAACGGGAGAAAGACGCGCGGCGGCGACTCGCGTGGAGCCAGGGGGAGTACCTGACCGCCGCGAAGTGGGAGCTGTCGCGCTGGGTGATGCACTACGGAAGCAGTCCCTACCGGGTCCTCGTCGCGTCGCTGCTGGCGATCGTCGCCTGCGCCGTCCTCTTCCCGCTGACCGGCGGGATCATGGAGATCCAGGGCGAGCAGGCGATCACCTACACCATCGAGGACCCGTCGAGCGCGCCGGTCTGGTGGATCGGTCGCGTGCTGTTCAAGAGCCTCTACTTCAGCGTCGTGACGTTCGCGACGCTGGGGTACGGCGACATCCAGCCGATCGGGGCCTGGGCGCGCTTTCTCGCCGGGACGCTCTCGATCGTCGGATCGCTGCTCTCGGCGCTGCTCGTGTTCGTCCTCGCGCGCATCGTGACGTGGTGATCACCAGAACAGCCCGGGCGACTCCTCGTCCGGTTCCTCGCTTGACCCCGTGAGTCGGAGCGCGAGGGGGAACAGCAGCCCCTGGGCGACGATGCTGACGAGCGCGACGCCGAAGACGAGTTCCACCAGCGCGGGCCGGAACGGCAGCTCACGGGGGACGCTGAGCAGGAGCGCGACCGGGATGACGGTGTGCATGCCGCCCCAGACGAGGACGTGCTGGAAGCGCAGCGGGACGGGCTCGGTGCCCGTCACCGGGAGGACGTTCGTGACGCCGTAGACGATTATCGCCCGGACGACGAGCACCAGCACGACGGCCAGCAGAACCGTCGGCGCGTTCCACAGCAGCCGGCGCCAGGGCGCCTGGATCCCGACGAGGACGAACACCAGGGTGAACACGATGAACGCGGCGGTGTCCCACGTCCGTTCCATGAACGTGACGTTGTCGGGGTGGACGGCGCGGCCCTTGCCGTAGAGGCCTATCACGAGCCCGGCCGCGACGGTCGCGAGAACGCCGCTGACGTGGAGGTAGTGCTCCGCCAGCAGGAAGCTCCCGTACGCGAGGACGACCGTCGTCAGCAGTTCGGCCATCCGGTCCTCGATGGCCCGGAGGACGGCGAGCGCGAGCGCGCCGGCGGCCAGGCCGACGATGACGCCGCCGAAACTGACGATCGTTATCTCGACGGCCACGCCGACCAGGTCGGCCGCGGACAGCAGCGTCGAGAGGTCGGCTCCGGTCTCGAAGCGCTGGGAGACGATGCCGATCATCGCGCCGAAGGTGACGACGGCGAACCCGTCGCTGAAGTGGCTCTCGACCTCGGCGAGGATCGACAGGCGCTCGGCCGCGTCCGCTTCCCGGAACAGTGCGACGATGGCGACCGGGTCGACCGGGTAGATGACGACCGCGAACAGCAGCGTCACCACGAGCGGGAGCCCGAACGCGTAGCTGCCCAGCACGCCGAGCAGTATCACCGCGACCGGGAGCCCGACGATCGGAAGCAGGACGCCGACCGGGAGCACGCGGACGAACGCCTCCGATTTCGTCTCCTGTGACCCCTGGAACAGGACCGTCGGGACCAGGACCATCAGGATGAGGTCCGAGGAGAGCCGGAAGTCGGGGTCGAGCCCCGTGACCGAAAGGACGACGCCGACGACGACGAGCAACACCGGGTAGGCCGCCTCGCTGGTGCGCGCGGCGACGACGCGGACGGCGGCCGCGACGCTCAACACGAGGAGGACGCCGGCGAGGAGCGGAAAGATGTCTGCCATGCGTCTGGAATCCGCCGATTACCGCGCGTTCGGCCCGGTCGCCCTTCGAGTCGCAGCGACCTGAACCCTCGGCCGGATTTGCCGCGGTCCATCCGAGAGACGACGCGGTACGCGGTGAACGGTCGTGCCCATCGCTCGCCGGATGGCCCCACCGGCGGACACTCCTGTCACGCACGAAATAAGTCGTTTTCGGTCGGAGTGACGCTATGCGCTCGTATACGACGCGGATGGCGACGCCCGCGGACCTGCCTGACCGCGAGGAACGCGCCGCCGCGCTCGACGCCGCCGGGTACAACCTCTTCGATCTCGACGCCGACCGGGTGTTCGTCGACCTCCTGACCGACAGCGGGACCGGGACGATGAGCGACGACCAGTGGGCCGCGCTCCACCGCGGCGACGAGTCCTACGCCGGCAGCAGTTCGTTCCGACGGCTCCGCGAGGCCGTCGACGACGTGATGGGCTTCGACCGCGTCCTCCCCGCCCATCAGGGGCGCGGCGCCGAGAACGTCCTCTACGGGACGCTCGTCGCCGAGGGCGACTACGTGCTCAACAACACCCACTTCGACACGACGCGCGCACACGTCGCGGCCAACGGCGCCGAAGCGGTCGACTGCCCGGTTCCCGCCGCGCGCGACCCCGACGCCGACGACCCCTTCAAGGGGAACTTCGACGTGGAGGCCGCTCGCGCCCGCGTCCAGGAGGTGGGCGCCGAGAACGTCCCCGTCGTCGTCCTGACGATCACCAACAACTCCGCGGCCGGCCAGCCGGTCAGCGTCGCCAACACTCGCGAAGTTGCCGCCTTCGCCGACGAGGTCGACGCAACCTTCGTGATCGACGCCTGCCGCTTCGCCGAGAACGCCCACTTCGTCACCGAGCGCGAAGCGGAGTTCGCCGACGCTTCCGCGGCCGAGGTGGCCCGCGAGCAACTGGGCTACGCCGACGCGCTCGTCATGAGCGCGAAGAAGGACGGCCTCTCGAACATCGGCGGGTTCGTCGCCGTCGACGACGGGTTCGACGACCTCTTCGAGCGGGCGAAACAGCGGACCATCCTCTACGAGGGCTTTCCCACCTACGGCGGCCTGGCGGGACGGGACATCGAGGCGATGGCCGTCGGGCTGCGCGAGGCGGTCGACGACGACTACCTCGCCCACCGCGTCGAGCAGGTGGCGACGCTGGGCGCCGAACTCGCGGCCGCGGGACTGCCCATCTACGAACCGGTGGGGGGCCACGCCGTCTACGTCGACGCCGGCGCGGCACTGGACCACGTCCCGTCGGAGGCCTTCCCGGGTCAGGCGCTGGCCTGCGAACTCTACCTCGAAGGCGGCGTCCGGACGGTCGAACTCGGGAGCTTCGCGTTCCCGGAGACCCAGCGCCCGGAGTACGTCCGCTTCGCCGTCCCGCGACGCACGTACCACCGCGAGCACTTCGAACACGTCGGCGAGACGGCGGCCGCGGTCGTCGACCGATCGGACGAACTCACGGGGTTCGAGGTCGTCGATGAGCCGCCGATGAGAGAGCTTCGCCACTTCTCGGCCGACCTGCGGCCGCTGGATTCGTAGTTCGGCCGCGAACCGGATACCCGGCAGAGAAGCCCTACTGCCCCGAGCGCAGTCGCGTCCCGATGCGGAGCGGGAGGTCGGCCTCGCGGACGGCGTCGACGACCCGGTCGACGTCGTACTCGACGCGGCGGGCCTCGATCTCCTGGCTGTCGAAGTCGACCAGCGAGTAGGCGGCCCGGGGGTCGCCGTCGCGCGGTTGGCCGACGGCGCCCGGGTTCATGACGAGCCCCTCGTCGAATACCTCGTGGCCCTGGACGTGCGTGTGGCCCATGACGAGCACGTCCTCGCTGCCGAGCATGTCGGCGCTGTACTCCTCGGGGTAGGTGTACCGGTCGGGGTCGTTCGGGTGGCCGTGGACGAGCCGCATCCGGCCGTCGCAGACGAGCCGCTGTTCGGGCAGCTCGCCGAGCCACGCCAGCTGGTCGTCGGAACAGGTCTCCCTGGCGTGGTCGACCGCCGTGGCGGCCATGTCGTTGAATCCGTAGGCCTGGTCGAACGCGACCGCGCGGTCGTGGTTGCCCATCACCGTCGGCACCTCGCCGTCGGGGAGCATCGCCTCGGCCTCCTCGCTCAGCCCTGCCTCGCCCTCGCCGCGGATGGCCGCGACGCACTCGGCGTGCCAGGGGTTGTACCCGACCACGTCGCCCGCGCAGACGAGCCGGTCGACCGTCGGCATGTCCTCCAGAACCGCCTCCAGCGCCGGGAGGTTCCCGTGTACGTCCGAGATAACGCCCACTTTCATGGGGTGGTCTGGGCCCCCCGCCGTCTTAGTTCCACGGCAGACGAACGTCAAAACGGTGAGAATTTTCGGGTCGGCGACCGTTACTCGTCGCCGCCGTTCACGATCGCAGTCTCGAACCCGTCGACGGCCGATCCGGAGACGCCGACGGCGCAGACCTCGTGTTCGAAGTCGAGGTCGTAGGCCTCGTGGGCGGCGCTCGCGGCGTCGACTGCCGAGAAGTCGAACGCTTCAGGACTATCCTTCTCGTAGGTCGCCACGAGCGTCGGCTCGGTGACTTCCTCGACAAGCAGCGCGTCGCGGCGGACGGTCCCGATCACGGCGCCGGGGCCGTCGGCGTTCGTGCTCGGGTCGGCGGGGTCAACGCCGACGATGCCGGCGACGCGGGGCGTGTCGTAGTCGTCCTTCTCGAAGTCGAGCGCGAGCAGCGGCTCGGCCAGCGCGTCGCGGGCGGGGTAGCCCAGCGCGAGCTTCTCGGCGATGGGGTCGACGTGCGAGCCGTTGCCGATTACTGTGCCGCGAGCCGTCTGCTGCAGGCAGTTGTACTCGACGTAGGGGTTGTCCGTCTCGGGGGCGTCGTCGGTCGGGCCGACGGTGACGGTGCCCGGCTGGCGGCCGGTCGCCTTTCGGTTCGGGAACGAGCGCGAGGAGACGCGGTAGGCGCCGACCTCCGGTGCGACGACGACGAAGCGTCCGACGTACATGTCCGACCCTCGGCCCCAGTCGCGAAAGTAAATGTCGATCCGGACGAGGCGCGAGGCGCCTCCACCCGCACTGCGCGCCGCGAAGCGAGCGCAACCGGCGCGCCGAGAGCGCGGGGGTTATGCCCTTCGCGCCCCTCGATCCGCCGATGACAGCAGGCCTCGATGCTGACGTGGTGGGCGCCGACGCGGCGGCCGAGCGCCGCGACGAAGTGGTCGCAGACGTGACCGACCACGCCGGCCGGATCGCCCGCGAACTCGCCCGGCTCCAGGGCGGCGACTACGGCCAGCGGGAGTTCGAGACCGACCGCGGGACGTGGACGCTCAAGTACGAGGCCGGCGACGTGCAGTACCTCCGATACGAGGGCCGCGGGGCCGACGTCTACGTCGTCTCGACACAGCAGCCGCCCGAGCCCGAAGCCCTCGCCGAGGCGATGGTCGACTACGACGCCTTCGTCGAATCGTTCAACGAGTACGTCCGGTCGCTCGACGGCGTCCTCGACGAGGCGGCCGGCGACCTCCCCGAGATCGAGTCCGTCGATTCGGTCGTAGAGGCGCGCGAGCGCATCCTCTCGCGGATGCGGGAGACCTGTAACCAGATGGCCCAGCAGCTCAACCGCGTCGAGGGCAACGACTACGGTTCGTTCTCCGCCCGCATCGGGAGTTCGCGATGGGAACTCAAGTGGGAGGAGGGGCGGGCCAGCTACCTCCGCGTCGGCGGCGAGGGCGGCGTCTACGTCCTCTCGCAGTACCAGCCGCCCGCGCCGAAGGACCTGCGCGCCCACGTCGACGACTTCCCCGCCTTCGTCGACGCCTTCAACGAACACGTCGCGGAGATCTCCGAGACGCTGGACACCGTGTCGCTGTAGCCGGCTCGGTTCCGAATCGACGCTGTCGCGATCGGCCCTGGCACGGGCGACCCGCCCCTGGCACCGGCGACCCGGGGCAGGAGCAGGGGCTGGGGCTGGGGCTGGGGCAGGAGCAGGGGCTGGGGCTGGGGCTGGGGCTGGGCGGGGACTCACTCCGTCAGTTCGTCCTCCAGCCAGTCGAACTGCTGTTCGAGTTCGTGGCGGCGCTGGCGTTTGATCACGGTCGCGTCGAGGATCTGACCGACGAGCGCGACGTCCAGCGCGAAGTCGGTCGTAGCGGTCACCTCGGACGCGCCGTCGCCGACCGCCTTCACCCGGTACTCGGTGTCCATGGTCTCGAAGAAGCCGTCGGCCTGCTCGTAGGCCAGATCGGCGTCGGTGTCCACGACGCGGAGGTCGAGCGTCACGGTGGCGAGTCCGACCTGGTTCTCCAGGTGCATCTCGTCGCCGTCGACGGTCACCTCGGTGAAGCCGGCGGCGAGCATGAACGCTTCCAGGTCGTCCATGGCCGTGCGCACTCGCTCGGGCGGGGCGTCGATTCG
Source organism: Halosimplex rarum (assembly GCF_047715405.1). Classification (NCBI taxonomy): domain Archaea; kingdom Methanobacteriati; phylum Methanobacteriota; class Halobacteria; order Halobacteriales; family Haloarculaceae; genus Halosimplex; species Halosimplex rarum. Next base: position 3,546,848 of record NZ_CP180412.1, on the reverse strand, counting down.
TCGCGAGACCGTGACCGACTGCATACCCGCGACGACACGCCCCAGCCCCGTCAGTGTCACGCCGCATCGGTTCGGTCTCGACGCCCGCGGGGTCGCCCCGCGAGCGTTCGAAACTGCGGGAAGCGACCCGAACGTCTTCGGCACAACGCGCTCGCTCGCCGACCTCCAAATCGGGATATGGCCGCCGACGAATCCACGGAGGCGACGCGAACGCTCGACGCGCGGGAGATCGACGGCGAACCGTTCGGCGACATCATGGACGCGCTCGGCGATCTCCCGGCGGACGGCACGCTCCGCCTGATAAACAGCTTCGAGCCGGAACCGCTCTACGGCGTGCTCGCCGAGCGCGGGTTCACCCACGAGACCGAGCAGGTCGCCGACGACGAGTGGCACGTCCGCATCCGCCACGCCGACGGCGACTGACGGCGACGGCGCTACCCGGACCCGCGGACGGTGCAGTCGCGCCGCGGAGCCCCGAACGGGTTCGGGACGAGACATAGCCCCAGAGGGAACCAAACGGAGGTATGGTCAGCGTCCCATCGCCGTTCGGCGCGGACGAGGACACGTTCGACGCCTACGACGAGTTCGTGCCCGAGCACGCTCCGGTCCCGGGCGAGTTCCTCGACGGGCACCGGGTGCTCGACGGCCGTCGTCACCTCGCCGTTCACCGGCTGGCGCGCGAACTGTTCGAGGAGCGGGCGGTGTACGACATGACGTTCGGGTACAACCTCGCGCGGCTGAACTGCGACACCAGACACCCCGACGCCGGATATCGGTACGCGGTCGAGGACGCCGATGTAGTCGCCGAGGCGGACGGCACGGGAGACCTACCAACGGGCGCCGACGATCTGGCGGAGATGCCCGCTGACGCCCGCGTCTTACGCGCGGAGTTCACGCCGACGACCGCGTTCTGCCCCCAGAGCGACACGCTCACCAGGGGGTCGTTCCGGGCGTGGAACGGGCTCGCCGACCGTCACGAGTTCGACCTCGTTCGGGTCCGTGTGGCGCCGATGCACCAGCGGTCGACCCCGATCAACGCCGCGCTGCGGGAGATGGAGGCGACGTACGTCGAGACCGGGGAGATGCCGGACACGAGCGACGGCGACGGATCGGGGCCGGGACTCGACACGGAGATCGACGACGACGTTCCCGGCGGTCCCGAGCCCGACGGGTCGCGGACGCCGTTCTGAGCGTCGCCAGCGGTGGCGACCCTCGCGCGTATCCGACACACCGATAGGGCTCTCGTCCGTCGTACCGGGTGAATGACGAAGTCGCGCGACCGGTGGTCGCTGGCGGCGATGGTCTTCGCCGTGTTGCTGGCGCAGGTGCTCCTCTACCCCGGCGTCGACCGACTGGTCGGGGCGCTCGGCGCCACGACGGACCTCGACGCCAGCATGTGGTTCCTCGCCGCGGAGTTCGCCGCGTTCGTCGCCTTCGCCGGCGTCTGGGGCGCCGCGAGCGACCGCGCCGGCCGGCGGACGCCGTTCATCGCCGCCGGCGCGTTCGGGGGGAGCGTCGGCTATCTGGCGCTCGCGTTCGCCCCCGGCCTCCTCTCACTGTCGTTCGGCGGCGTCCTCGTGCTCCGCGCGCTCCAGGGCGCGGCGACCATCGGCGCGTTCTCGCTCGCGATGACGATGCTGATGGATCTAGAGGGCGGCCACGGCCGGAACATGGCCGCCGCGGGCGCCGCCATCGGCGGCGGGACGGCGATGGGCGCACCGCTCGGCGGCCAGCTCTACGAGATCGACCCGTTCGCCCCCCTCTATCTCGCGAGCGCGCTGCTGGTCGGCGTCGCGCTGCTCGCGCTCGCCGTCGACGACCGCGCGCCCTCCGGCGATCGAAACTCGGTCGCCCGCGCGATGGCGGGACTTCGACGGACGCCGACGCTCCTCGTCCCCTACGCGTTCGGCTTCCTCGACCGACTCACCGCCGGCTTCTTCGCGCTCGTCGGGACGCTGTACTTCCGGTCGGCGGCCGGGTTCGACCTCGACCCGGGCGCGACGGGGCTGATGCTCGCACTCTTTTTCGCGCCGTTCGCGCTCCTGCAGTACCCGATGGGGATCCTCTCGGACCGGATCGGCCGCACCATGCCGATCGTCGCCGGGTCGGCGTGTTACGGCCTCGTCGTCGTCGCGATCGGACGCGCGCCGACGGTGGTACTGGCGGGCGCCGGGATGCTTGCGGTCGGCGTCCTCGGCGCGCTGATGTCGCCGGCGACGATGGCGCTCGTGACGGACCTGGCGGGCGAGCGCGAGCGCGGCGTGGCCATGGCCGGCTTCAACGTCTTCGGGAGCCTTGGCTTCCTGGCGGGCGTCGTCGTCGGCGGCAGCGTCGCGAGCGCCTACGACTACCCCACCGCCTTCCTCGTCGCCGGCGGCCTGGAGATCATCGTCGCGCTCGTGACCCTGCCGGTCTTCCTGCGGCTGAGCGTCGGCCGGACGGCGACGTTCGCGGAGTGAGCGTGCAGAGCGGCAGTGGCAGTTGCGGATGCGGTGGCGGGAGCGGTTGCGGTTGCGGTGGCGGGAGCGGTTGCGGTTGCGGTTGCGGGAGCGGTTGCGGTTGCGGTGGCGGGAGCGGTTGCGGGAGCGGTTGCGGTTGCGGTGGCGGGAGCGGTTGCGGTTGCGGGAGCGGTTGCAGATGCGGTGGCGGGGCGAACTAGCGTACCGCGCGAGCGGAGCGAGCGCGGTTTCTTCCGAGCGCGCCGACGGCGCGCTCGGCCTTTTTGCCCCATCTTTTTGCGGCGGGGGTCCCCGCAGCGAGCCGAAGGCTCGCGAGGAGACCCCCGTCGGAAAAAGGTGGTACGCCAGGACTGGGATTTGAACCCAGAATCCCAAAGGGAACACGCTTTCCAGGCGTGCGCCTTACCGTTCGGCCATCCTGGCTCAGTTGGAGATACCGCAGTCGGTCGGTTAAGGGCTTTCGTTCTCCGTCGGCGATCGACCGCCCCTCACTCGCCCTCGTCGGGCGTCGGTAATCGGTCCCGGGTGACGTGGGACAGTCCCGCCGCGGCGACGGCGACCGTCAGCGCGACGAGGAGTTTCGCGCCGATGCCGACCGACAGATCCGCGACGAGTTCGTACCCCTGGACGAGCACCAGGAAGGAGAGCCCGCCCACGACGCCCCACAGCAGACTCGATTTCGTCCGCGGCGCGAGGATTGGCTCGGTGTCTCTTGTGCCCTCACGCGACGGCTCGCCGTCGCTCGGCGCATCGTCGCCGGCCATCACTTGGTCGCGATGGCCTCGATCTCGACGCCGACGCCCTTCGGGAGTTCGTCGACGCCGACGGCGCTGCGAGCCGGCGGCTCGTCGTCGAAGAACGTCTCGTAGGTGTCGTTCATCGCGTCGAAGTCGCCGATGTCGTCGAGGTAGACGGTGACCTTCAGCACGTCGTCCATGCTCGCGCCCGCCTCCTCCAGGATGGCCGCGACGTTCTCCAGCGACTGCTGGGTCTGGACGTCGATGTCGGCGTCGTCGAGGAGTTCCCCCTCCGCGGTCATGGGGATCTGCCCCGCGGTGAACACGAGGTCGTCGGTCTCGGTGGCCTGGCTGTACGCGCCCACCGCCGCGGGCGCCGCGTCGGTGTCGACGATACGCTTCATACCCGGAGGGGCGCCCGCGACCGGCTTAAAACTCGGTGGCGTCCGGCGAGTGTCGTTCGGTCCCAGCGGGCGTGGACCATCGCTCGACTCACCCCGGGAAGTAGTAAAACACCATCGCGAGGAACAGCGGGACGGTCGTTACTGCGGCGTACCAGACCGCCCCGAGGAAGAGGAACAGTCGGGACACCACGGCGTCTTCGACCCAGTCGTACCCGACGAGCGGGAGCGCGAACGCGGCGACCGCCCAGCAGACGAGCGCGAAGGCCGGATTGCCGAGCATGACGATGCTGGCGACGGCGTCGTCGGTGGGCGCGTTCGTCAGCATCCCGAACAGGAGAGCGGTGTGGACCGCTCCGACGACCACGAATCCGGCGACGAAGTTGCCCATCCAGTTGCGCGTCGGCCCCATCTCGAACAGCCGCCGGACGCGCTTCGAGAGCGTGAACGGGAGCCACAGCGCCGCGAGAAACAGGCCCGGGAACACCAGTGCGAGCACGAGGATGGCGATGCCGAGGAGCGTCTCTGCCACTTCGCTGCCGACTGACTGTGCTGGCGGGCGGAGAGCGAGCGGGAGGGCCATGCGGACCGATCCGGCGAGGGCCGGAAAGTGTTTTCTCCTGTATCGGTCAGGATCCGGTGCGCTCGCCGGACTGCGCGCTCGTCCGCTGGACGACGGCGTACCCGCCGACGACGAACAGCGCGCCCCACGCCAGGAACGCCAGGTCCCAGAGGATCACGGGCCCCGGGCCGTCGGGGCGGACGTGGTGGATCGCCAGCAAGTGGTGGTCGACGACGCCCTCGACGAGGTTGAACACGCCCCAACCGAGGACCGTCGCCCCGAACAGCACCCGCCCCGACGGCGGCACGACCGGGTCGCGCCACGCCCGCCAGAGGAGCACCACGCCGGCGACGGTGAAGACGTACGCCGCGACGTGGAAGAGCCCGTCCGCGAGCACGTTCAGCCGCAAGTCGCCCGCGACGCTCGGGTCGGGGTGAGCGGAGAGCATGTGATGCCACTGGAGGACCTGATGGAGCACGATGCCGTCGAAGAAGCCGCCGAGTCCGAGCCCGAGGACGACGCCGGCCCGGACGAGCGGCGCGATATCGGACGGGACGCCGAGCCAACTGCCCGATCGGTCGGCCATGGGCCGGGTACGGGGACGGCGCGGAAAAGCGCGCGGCCGGCGTCCGAAACCCGGCCGTCCGGAGCGAAATCGGACGGTTCGCTCGCGGTTACGCGGTCAGCTTCGGTTCGAGGTCGCCGCGTTCGTCGAGCTGTTTGAGGATGTCGCTGCCGCCGACGAACTCGCCGTCGACGAACGTCTGCGGGATGGTCTCCCGGCCGCTGTGGCGTTCGAGCGCGACGCGGAACTCGTCGAGCGATTCGAGCGTGTCGACCACCTCGACGTCGTCGCGATACTGCTTGAGCAGTGTGAGTGCTCGATCGGAGTAGCCGCACTGGGGCATGATCTCCGTGCCCTTCATGAACAGCACGACCTCGTTGTTCGCGATCGCCTCGTCCACGCGCTCGTCGACCTCGTCCTGGGGAAGGCTCTCGTTGGGATCGAACGTCATACCCGTGTGCTGGCGCCCCTCGTGGATACCTCTTGCGACGACCGTCTCTGAGTCGACCTTTTCGCTGGTGACAGCACGCGATGAAAGCCCTCGGCCCGCTCGCTAGAAGTCGAAACAGCAGTTCACAACAGGTGATGAAAGCCCTCGGCCCGCTCACTAGGAGTCGCGACCGCGGCCGACGTTCAGTGTCGAAAGCCCTCGACCCGCTCGCGGTCGCTGGCCGGGATATCCTCGGTCGCTTCGCTCCCTCGAATAGTGCCCGCCCAGCGACTCCCCTGCGGCGCGAGCGCGCCTCGCCCTTTCATTCCACCAGGAACAGCAGAACAGCACCGCGCCTCACGCCTCCCCAACCGACTGCGCTACTCGGCTCGCTTCGCTCGCCTGCGTTGCTCATCCCTCGCACGACTCCGCCTCGCGGCCTCACTGTCGTTCGGCACGCTCGACAGCGCGCGCCAGAACTCATGTTCATCATGCTATCGCCACCCGCGGAGACCTCCATCACCCGAGCACGGCGGCGAAGACGCGGTAGAGGCCGAACCCGATGGCGATAGAAGAGACGAGCGTGATGAGCCAGAAGGCGAGGGTGACGCCGATCTTCCGGCGGGAGACGCCCGCCGAGCCGCCGGCGAGGCCGCCGCCGATGACGCCGGAGATGATGATGTTGTTGAACGAGATGGGGATGCCCAGCGCGATGGCGGCCTGGGCGATGACGAACCCGGGGACGAGCGCGGCGATGGAGCGGCGGATCCCCAGCGAGGCGTACTCCCGGGAGGTCGCCTGGAGGAGCCGCGGCGCGCCCATCCAGGCCCCGCCGAGAATCCCGACCGCGCCGATGGCGAGCAGGACGAGGCCCGGGAGACCGAGTTCGGCGCTGTAGAGGTTCTCCAGCGGCCCCGTGGCCAGTCCCACTTGACTCCCGCCGCTGGAGAAGGCGACGACGCTGCCGAGGACGACGAGGAACGTCCGGATCCCCTTGTCGACCGACTGCTGGGTCCGGCGACGGATGAACTGGAAGCTCAAGGCCGCGAAGGCGACCGTCACGACGGCGACCATCGGCTCGACGGTCGCGACGGCGGGCAGGTCGACCAGGTCGGCACCGAACCCTGCCAGGGAGTTCTGCGTGGCGTCGGGGCCCGAGGGGATGACGCTCAACTGGACGTTTGCGACGATTGCGCCGACGACGGCGGCGAGGAGCGGGACACCGACGGTCTCGGGGATGTCGTCGCGGCGGAGGATCGTCGCGGTGAGGTAGGCGAGTCCACCCGAAACCGGGGGGACGAGCACCCAGAACGTCACGATCTGGCGGTAGGTGCCGACGGCGGGGTCGCCGCCGAGCGAGAGGCCGACGCCGACCATCGCGCCGGTCGTGGCGAACGCGGCCGGGACGGGGTATCCCGTGTAGATGCCGAAGGCCATGAACGCGCTGGCGGTCAGCAGGCCCGCGGTGGCGGCCAGGGAGGTGATCGCGACACCGTCGATGAGGCCTGCTCCGACCGTCTCGGAGATGGCGCCGCCCTGGGTGAGCGCGCCGAGGGCGGCGAGGATGCCGATGAGGAACGCGGCGCGCATCGTCGAGATGGCGTTGGCGCCGATAGCGGGCGCGAACGGCGGCGAGTTGCTGTTGGCGCCGAGCGTCCACGCTGTCAACAGGCTCACGGCCGTCGCCAGGACGACCAGCGCCCAGAAGCCGACACCCGCCACGCTCACGACCCTCCGTCGGCAGGCGAGAGACTCATCGGCGGCATCTTGTGTCGGCGGGCGAATAAACGTTCGCGCCGACGCGCCCCGCGACGAGCGGCCACGCCGGGTGACGACCGCGACACAAGACATATCCGCCGCCGCCCGAAGCACTGGCCATGCGATTTTCCGGCGCGTCCGACTCACCCGTCCGTGCGGTGGAGCGATGACTCCGGACGGCCCGCAGACGCTGACTCGCCGGCGACTCCTCGGCGGCGTGGCCGGCGCCGGCGCTGCGGCGCTGGCGGGCTGTGGCGCCTTCGAGCGCGAGGCCGACGACGCGACGACAGCCGTCCCCGACGACCGGGCACGGGACCTCGCCGAGCGGTTCGCACCGACGCTGTACTTCGACGAGGGGGAGCGGTGGTTCCCGACGGATCCCCGACCGTACGAGCGCGACCGTGACGGCGAGACGGTCGTCGACGGGTTCGCCGCGTTCGACGGCTACACCGACGCGTTCGACGGCGAGCGGCCGCCGGACCCGACGGTCTTCTACAACGCCATGGCGTACGAGGACTCGCCGCTGGCTGTCGTCCAGTACTGGTTCTACTCGGCGTTCGACCAGTTCACCACCAACTTCCACTGGCACGACTGGGAGGTGTTGCACGTCTTCGTCGACACGGATTCGGGCGACCCACAGCTGTACGTCGCCAGTTCCCACTCCCGGACCGTCCCGAACAACGAGTTCCTCGACCCCGACCCCGGCCGCCGACCGCGGATCCTCTCGGAACTCGGCTCCCACTCGAGCGCACTGTCGGTCAACGACGCCGCCGACCGCTTCCAGCGGCTCGGGGGCGGCGACCTCCTCGCCGACATCACCAACAGCGCCATCGAGGGCCTCGAAGACGTAGCAGAACTGCCGCTCGCCTACGGCCTGCCGCGCGACGAAGGGGGTCGCCTGCCGTTCGTCGTCCCCGAACTCGACGGCGCGCCGGTCTACGAACACGAGCGGCTCCCGTCGGTCGAAGCGACCGACCTCGTGCCGGCGGAGGCGACGATCCGGTCGTTCGACGCGCTCTCGTCGCCGCCGACCGACCTCCCGGAGCGCTCGACCGGGCTGGTCTTCGACGCGGCGGCCGCCGACACCGACGCCGCGGTCGACGCCGACGTGACGTACGACCTCGCGCCGACGGCCGACCTGGAACACGTGACCGACTTCACCGGCCCACAACTGAGCTTCGAGTTCGCGATCCCGGGCGCGGTCGAAGACGCCGTCGCGAGCCACCTCACGGCGCCGGGAGCGCCGTGGGAGCAGGAACGCTACGAGAACCCCGCCGCCGACGTCTCCGACCCGACCCACCGGCGGGCGCTCGCCGACCGCTACGACGCCGTCGGCGACCCCGCACCGGTCAACACCGTCCTCGCCCGCGTCGTCGAAGCGGTCCCCTCCCCCGACGCGCCGGAGAACGAAGGCCTGACGACGCGGGATTCACCGGTCGAAGCGGTCGCGCTGGTCGAGAGCGAGCCCGAGGCCGTCCCGACGTTCGGCGGCATCGCCGTCGCGCAGGACGTCCCCGACGGCCAACACCGACTGACGGTCAACGGCGCCGGCCTCGCACCGCACAGCGAGACCGTCACCGTCGGCGAAGCGGCGCCGAGCGACGCCTCGGCTACCGGGACTGAAACGGCCGACGGCACGGCAGCGGCGACCGACGTCGGGACAGGAACGCCCGGTGGCGGTCCAGTACCGGGCGTGACGGCCGCCGGCGTTGGCGGCGACGTGTCGCTGGTCGCCCGCGAGGACGCGACGAAACTCGCCGTCGACCCCACCGAGAGCGACGACGACCTGACGGACCTGGCCGTCGAGGACGACTTCGCGGGGCGCCTCTACGACGCGCCGCTGTCCGGCCCGGACGCCGTCTACGTCCACCGCGGCGGCGCCTACACGGCGGAGGTCAGGGACTCGGACGACGAGGTCGGTGCCGAACGCGTCAATCCCGGTACCGAGGAGCGCGTGACCGTCGACCGGCCGCAAACAGGAAAAGCATCGCTCGCCCGGTATCTCGCCGACGTGGCCGAAGAGACCCGAGCGGCGGTCGCGGCTGAACTCGACGACGAGAGCGACGTTGACGGCGACGCCGGTTCGTCGGGGCAGGGACAGGGCGGCGGTGGGGGTGGGAGCGGAGGGGGCAGCGAGAGCGACGGCGGACCGGGCAACTCGCTCCGGGGCCTCGTACAGGTACTCGAAGCCATCGCCGCGGCCGCGGAGCGGGCCGCCGAGCGCGCCGAGGCCGGCGACCGCGGGCAGGCCGACGCGAGCATCGACGCCGTGGCCTCGCGGCTGGAGCGTGCGACCGAGCGACTGGAGGCGGCCCGTTCGGACCTCCCGCCGGGGCTGGCGAACGCGGCCGACAACCGCTTCGAGCAGATCGACCGGCGGTCGCGACAGGCCAAAAACTCCGAGAAGCTCTGATGGGTTTCCCGAGGGAGAGCCGCGTCACTCGGTGTCCGCGTCCGAGTCGCGCTCCTCGTTCTCGCGGCGGACGACGAGCACTGGACCAACCGTCTCGGTGGCGACGCGGTCGGCCTCGTCGCCGAAGAGGAGCGACTTGAGCGACGGCGCGCGCTCGCCCATGACGACGGCGTCGTGACCCACCGCCGCGTCGACGAGCGAGTCGAACGGTGCGCCGGTCGCGTGTACCGTCTCGACGTCGAGACCGGCTTCGCGAAGGACCGTCGCGCCCTCGTCGAGGACGGTCTGTTCCGCCTCGTCTTCGGACGCGAAGAAGAGCGTCACCTCGATGTCGCGGTCGCCGATCAGTTCGGTGACGAACGCCGTGATGCGGTCGACGGCCACGTCGCCGATCACCGGGACGAGCAGCCGCTCGACCGGCCCGGTCGCGCCGGTGACGGCGAACGCGTCGGCACCGATCTCCCTGGCGACGCGCTGGATCGACTGCCGCCGGTCGTGCGTGAACACGAGGCGCCGCTCGGCCGCACCCCCGGCGGTCGCGAACTCCTCGGCGACGTCGTCGAGCGCCTCGTTGGCCCGGTCCTCGTACTGGAGCCGGGCCTGGTCCGGCGGTGTCTGCTCGGGCAGGACGTGATAGCCCAGAACCGTCACGTCGACGGTCCCAAGCAGGTCGATCAGCCCCGGTGAGACGGTATCCCCCTCCAGTATCGCCAACGACACGAGGACGCGAGTCATAACGCTCCCCTGAGACTAACGTCGCGAGCGTAATAGAAGTACCAGCCCGCGCTCGCCAGCATCACTGCGAGCCCGATGATCTGTGATAGCCGTTGCATGAATCCGATGAGCGCGAAGCTCGACAGCGCGCCGAGTATCGGCACGACCGGGTACCCGGGTACCCGGAAGTCGGGGTCGTACCACTCCGGTTCGTCCCGGCGGAGCATGATCAGGGCGACGCACATCAGCCCGTAGAGGACGAGGTGCAGGAAGGAGGCGACCTCCGCGAGGACCTCGACCTCCCCGGTCGCGACGAGCACGAGCACCGGGCCGCCGGCCAGCCCCAGCGCGACGTGGGGCGTGCCGTACTTGAGGTTGATACGACTGGCCCCCCGCGGGAGGAGGGCGTCGCGGGAGACGGCGTAGATCGCTCTCGACGTACTCAGGATCGAGGCGTTGGCGCTGGACATCGTCGCCAGCAACCCGCCGAAGACGATGGCGAGCGCGCCCGCGCCGCCGAGGTAGTGCCGACCCACGTCGACCATCGCGGTCTCGCCCAGATCGGCGAGCCGGGCGCTCTCGAACGCGCTGGTCGCGACGAACACCGTCACGACGTACAGCACGCCGACGATCACGACCGACCCGACCATCGCCAGCGGGAGGTTCCGCCCCGGTTGCTTCATCTCGCCGGCGACCGTCGCGACCTGTGCGAACCCCAGATAGGAGGTGAACACGAGCGCCGCCGTCGTCAGGACCGACACCGGGCCGAACGGCATGAACCGTTCGGGAGCGCTCGCCGTGCCGACCACCCCGAGCGCGTCGAGGCTACCGTACAGCAGGAAGACGGAGAGGATGGACAGGAGGAGCGCGACGACGCCGTTCTGGAGTTTCGCGGCGTTCTCGGTCCCCGTCACGTTCAGGACGGTGAAGCCGGCGCCGAACAGCAGGGCGATCGGGATGACGAGGCCGCCGCCGACCGTGACCCCGATCTCGGCGAGCGTGTCGACGGCGTAGTAGCCGAAGCCGACGAGGTAGAAGGCGGTCGCGAACACGAGGCCGAACCACAGCGAGAGGCCGACGACTGTCCCCGCGAGCGTCCCCAGCCCGCGGGAGATGAAGTAGTACCCGCCGCCGCTTTTCGGCATCGCCGTCGCGAGTTCCGAGGTGGGGAGCGCGACCAGCAGCGCGACGACCGCGCCGATGGCGAACGACCCCGCCGCGGCCGGGCCGGCCTCGCCCGCCGCCAGCCCGGGGAACACGAAGATGCCCGCGCCGATCATCGTCCCGATACCGATGGCGAGGCCGCCGGTCAGCCCGAGCGTCCGCTCCAGTTCGGCGTCGTCGATGATCGTCGCCTCGTCGGTCTCGACCGTCTCCTCGACGACCGGCGCCTCGCCCTCGACGTTCCGCCCACCGGGCGCGTCTGTACTCACGGGACCGTGATAGGTCTCGACTCACATATGTATGGCGGCGGATCAGTCTACAGGAGTTCCGTGCGAGAGGCGACGCCGGTCAGTAGGGGTCCGGATCGAGCGCGCCGTCCGAGAACTCCAGCGGGGCGAGCGGGCCGACAGTCACGTCGTCGCGCTGGCGCAAGTCCGCGGCGACCGGCTCCGAGACCACGAGCGAGTCGGGATCCATCGTACTCGGGATGCGAGCGACCCGCAGGTCGGCCGGGTCGGCGACGCCGGTGGTCGAGCAGGCCAGCACGAGCGCGGTGGCGTCGTCGGGGACGACGAACGGGAGTTTCGCCCGCCGGGGCTCGCCGCTCGTGACGATGTTGACGTACGTGTCGTGGAAGTCCACGTCGGCGACCAGATCGCGGTGGACGAAGTCGGCCAGACCGAACCCGACCGCGTTGCCGTGGGACGGGTCCGTCAGCGACCGGGCGTAGACCCGGGTGATCGACGGCGAGTCGGGCTCGGCCTCGCCGTGGAAGTCGTAGCGCCCGAGGACGTTCGTGTCCATCCCGGTCCCGGACTTGTCCTTGCCCATCGCGTCGACGACGAGGAGGTCGAGGTCGTCGACCGGGAGTTCGGCCAGGTGTTCGCGAGCGAGGTCCAGCAGTTCGGGTTCGCGGTCGAGCACGTCCGCGGCGTCGATGCCCTCGACGTGGGCGGCGCGGTGGTCCGCGTTCTCGACGACGGCGATCCCGCCGACGATGGGCGTCTCGCGGCGCAGGACCTCGTAGCGGTCGGCGATCACGTCGGCGAAGTCGGTCGCGATGGCGGCGTTGTGCAGCGACTCGGCGCCGCGGTGTTTGCCGAGGCCGATCACGGCCATCTTCGCGAGGCCGCTCTCGACGTCGCCCCGGAAGTCGGTGTGCGGTTTGACGCGGTTGGCGAGCAGGACGGCGTCGGCTTCGAGGGCGTCGCGAGCGGCGTAGACCGGCCGACCGAGGTCGTCCTCGCCGACGGCCTCGACGGCCATCGACGAGCGGATCTCGCAGCCGAGCGTCTCGGGGGTCGTCCCGAGCGCCGCGAGCGTCTCGCGCTGACCCTCCGCGGTCGCGCCGCCGTGGCTCCCCATCGCCGGGATCACGAACGGTTCGAATCCCCGCTCCTGCAGACGCTCGACCGCGGCCGCGAGGGCGGCCGGCATATCGTGGATCCCGCGGCTCCCGGCAGTGACCGCGACCGTCGCACCTGCGTCGAGGTCGTCGAACTCCGCGATGGCGTCCACGGCGTCGCGCGCGGCCGCGGCCACGTCCTCGACGGATTCCGGGTCCCGCTCGCGGTGGGCGACGGCGAACTCGGGCAAGTCGTCGACGGTGTACTCGTTGGCGCCGGCCAGGGCGTCGGCGTCCGGGAAGTCGACGTTCATCGGCCCTCGCCGGAATGCGCCGCCAGGGCGTCCTCGCGGGCGGCGCGGTTGCGCGCGATCCGCGCGGCGAGTTCGACGGCCTCGACCATGCTCCGCTCGCTCGCGACGCCCTCGCCGGCGATGTCGAAGGCCGTGCCGTGGTCGACGCTCGTGCGGACGATCGGCAGGCCGACGGTGACGTTGACGCCCGAGACGGCGTCGTCGCTGGCGAAGCCGAGCATCTTGATCGGGATGTGGCCCTGGTCGTGGTACATCGCCACCACGCAGTCGTAGTCGCCGGCGGCCGCCCGCGCGAAGACGGTGTCCGGCGATTCCGGGCCACGGACGTCCAGGCCGGCCGCGCGGGCGTCGTCGACTGCCGGTTCGATCTCGGTGCCCTCCGTGACGCCGAGGATACCCCCGTCGCCCGCGTGGGGGTTGAGCCCCGCGACCGCGATGGTCGGGTCCTCGACCCCGAGGTCGCGCATCCCCTCGTGGGTCAGGTCGACGGTCGTCCGGACCCGCCCGGTCGAGACCAGGTCGCAGGCCTCCGTCAGCGGGACGTGCGTGCTGACGTGCGTGACCGCGAGGTCGTAGTCGGCGGCCGAGCCGACGCTCTCTCCGTCTGCGGAGCCGACGCTCTCTCCGTCTGCGGAGCCGACGCTCTCTCCGTCTGTGGAGCCGACGCTGGCTCCGTTGGTAGAACCAACGCCCTCCACGAGCATCATCGCATAGTCGTCCGTGCCGGTCGCGTCGGCGAGCAGTCCGGTGTGACCCGCGTGTTCGCAGCCCGCGAGGCGCGTCGCCTGCTTGTTGATCGGCGCGGTCGCGACGGCGTCGACCGCCCCCGCGGTCGCGAGGTCGATCGCCCGTCGGACGTAGTCGAGGCTCGCCGCGCCGTAGGCCTCCCTGACGACGCCGTGCTCCAGGGCCTCCGCGTCGACGTTGTCCAGGTCGAGCACGGGGATCGTTCCGGGTTCGGCGGTCGCCCCGGCCGCCGACTCGACGGCGGCGACGGCGAGGTCGCTGTCGCGCGTCTCGACGGCCGCCCGCAGCACGTCGGCGTCGCCGACGACGAGCGGGCCGGCCGCGTCGAGCAGCGCCGGATACGCCCCGACGACGACCTCCGGGCCGACGCCCGCGGGGTCGCCCATCGTCACGGCGACTGTCGGTCGCTCCATGCTACGCACCCACCGCGTCCAGACAGTTGAGGATGACTCTTCGGTCGCCGAAGCCGCCGGCCTTCGTGACGACCCGCGTCCCCGCCGCCGGCCCCGCGGTGATCTGCCCCACCGGGACGCCGTCGGCGACCGACTCGCCAGCGAGCGCGAGTTCCGCCGCGTCGAGCGCGTCGAGGACCGACCCGGCCACGTCGCCGCCGGTGAGGAACAGCCCGCCGAGGGCCGCGCCGTCGACGGTCGCCCGCGCGGCCGCGGCGAGGGCCGTCGCGATCCTGTCGGCGGCCACCGCGTCGACGTCCGCAGCCCCTCGCTCGGCCACCCTCACGTCGTCGGCGCCGGTCGCGGCAGTCACCACCGCTCGCCCGCGCCGGCCGAGCGAATCGGTGAGGGCGTCCGCGGCCGCACGACCGACCGTTTCCGGGTCCCGGACTGCGGCCGCCGGATCGAGTGTCACCACGACCGCGTCGTCCACCGGCGCGAGTTGCGCGAGCGTCCGCTCGTTGACGCTCCCGACGACGCCGAGAACGCCCGATTCGCCGCTCGAATCGGCGCGCGGATCGGCTGCCGCCGGGGACTCACCCGGGACTGCGACGCGGGCCGCGAGGCCGCCGCTCCCGACATAGAGCGCGTTCGGACCCGTCGACGCCGCCCCGTCCGCGATCGCTGCGAGGTGGTCGTCGGTGGCCGCGTCGCAGATCGCCAGCGCCGGCCGGTTACTGGACGCGATTGCGGTAAGTCGGTCCGCGACGGCGTCCGCCCCAGCTTCGACCGTCGGCGATTCGACGCGAGCGGCCGGATAGTCGGACGGCGCGAACAGGGTTCGCAGGGCCGACTCGCTCGCGCCGTATCCCGCCTCGGCCAGCGGCGTGCCGTCGACGAGGTGGCGGCCGCCTTCGGTGGTCCGCCCCGTCGCCGGGAACGCGGGCGCGACGACGGCCAGGTCCGCTCGCGCCGCCGCGACGGCCGCGTCGACCTCCGCGACGACGTTGCCCCGGAGCGTCGAGTCGACCTTCTTGTAGACGAGTTCGGCGGGGTGGGCGTCGACTGCGCGCGCGACGGCGGTCGCGGCCGCCGCGGGGTCGTCGTCGCGGCTGTCCGTGTCGACGACGAGCACGTCGGCGTGGCCGGTGTCGGAGGGATCTCCCCCGACGGCGCGGCGGACCCGAACGGACCGACCGCGCGCGGCGAAGCCGTGACCCGTGTCCATCGCGCCGGTGAGGTCGTCGGCGACGACGAGCGCGCTTGGCATTGCCACGGATATCCCTCGCTCGTATTTAATCGCCTCCCTCGGAGCGCGCTTCGACCGCGGGAACCCGACGGCGTGCTCACGAGCGGCCTGTGATTTATTCGCCTGACGGCCTAACCGATCGCATGAGCGAACCGAACCAGGCGGTCGTCGACGAGGCCGTCCGAGAGGGGGAGTCGATGGGCGCTCGCGACCTGGTCGAGTTGATCGAACGCTATCACCGGGAGGCCGGCGTCGAATGGGCGACGGTCGAGGCCTACGCCGCGGAACTCGAAGCGCGCGACGACTACGCCTTCGACGCGGAGGACTTCCTCGCCCACGTCGACGCGAACACGACCGACGCCGACTGGTGGGAAGGCGGGGTGTACTACGAGATCGGCGACAGCGTCGACGACCGCCGGATCAGCCTGTTTCCGGCGGCGTGGCACGAGCGGCTCGGCGGGTCGACCGACGTGCGCGAGTACGTCGAGTTCATGCTGGACGAGGACCCCGACTACCTCGACGACCTCTCGCTCGGCGGCCCCGGCGGGGGCGTCCCGGAGAAGGCGGTCGTCGAGGCGCTCATGCTCCTCGGTCGGGTCGACCGCCCGGACGCGAACACCGCGATAAACGAGGCGCGCGAACGAGACGACATCGCCGAGGACGCCGACCAGAGCCCCGACGCGCACATCTACCTCCCCGAGCGCACGTCCGAGGACCTGAGCAGTGGGTGAGAACCGCGGTCAGAACCTCGCTCCGGGTCGGCAGGTCAGTCGTCCGCGGAGACGACGGCGTCGGCCTGCCCGTCGCCCGTCCCGGTCGAATCGCGCTCCAGCGCGTCGAGTCCGCCGGCGAAGTAGCCGATCATGAACGTGGCGATGACGACGACGAGGAGTCCGACCCGGTCCGCGAACGAGACCGACACCGCGTAGACGGCCTGGAACGCGACCAAGACGACGAACGCCTGGCCCGCAGCGCTCCACCCGTTGTCGCGCCAGCTCCGGCCGACGCTCGCGTAGTCGGGATGGTCGCGCACGAGTCGCCCACCGATCAGACCGAGGACGAGCACAGAGATCCCGGCCGCGGTCGTGAGCACGGGATCAGTACCGAGCCACCAGAGTCCCGCACCGCTGCCGAGGCCGAGGGCGACCGAGAGGGCTCGATGACGTGTCGTTCGCGTCATACCATCCGGTACGGTCGGGGAGCGGAAAAGGTCATCGAGACGGACACTCTCGGACCCGATCTCGCGGACCGGAAAACCGCGTCTGAATCGGGTATGCAGCGATTTTCGGCCCGTCTGTCGGCGAGTGACCCGCAGTCACCAATCCAGCGCCGCGGCGGCGCACGCCCGCCGTGACCTATCGGATATCGAACCGATCCGGACCCTATAGATACATATTCTGTCATACCGTTCGGGCCGACTGGCGGCCCGAATCGTCGGCCCAAAATATCGCCGCTTCGGTCGCTCCGAATTCGGCCTCGATCGAGGTATCAGTCGCTCTATTGTCAGTAACGGCTCGCTCTCGCCCGTAGGACCCGATTACTTCCCCGCTCAGGCGACGTGGTGTCCGAAATACCCGGATCGTCGCCGGGCAGTCGACCGTCCCGCGGTGTGATATCGCGTCTCACGGGTGTACAGTTATCCGGCAGGTATCTTGACTAACGTTCGTGTTACACCCTGTTTTTCGATTATCATCCCGTTTGTCGCACAGTAATCGATGTTCGATCAGTTAATTGCCCATTACTCCCCACCGGGCGTATGATTTTTCACGATCACCGTGTTATGATCACTCGTATGGGGTTCGGGAGCTACGACGAATCAGAACAAGAGAACCAGGAGCTTGACGCCGACCTCGAAGACGAGGACGGAGTCAACACGGCAGAAAACACACACGACGGAGACGTGTCCTACGAGTTCGACGCCTCGAACGACGAGCTGTTGGACCGGCTGGAGGACATCAAGGACAACACGTGAAGACAGGGGTCCGCGCCCTCGGTGTGGCCGAATCGTACCGAGGGCAGCACAGCACGCTGGCCGGCGCCGTCGTCCGCGCGAGCCGGGTCGTCGACGGGTTCGCGTTCGACACCTGCGCGGTGGGCGGCACCGACGCCAGCGAAACGGTCGCCTCGCTGGTCGATAGCCTCGACCGCGAGGACGTGCGGTACGTACTTCTCGCGGGCATCGCGCCCGCGTGGTTCAACCTCTTCGACCTGCCGGCGATCCGCGAGCGCGTCGACCGACCGGTCCTCTCGGTCAGCTTCGAGGCGAGCGAGGGCCTGGAGTCCGCGCTCCGCGACGCCTTCGACGGCGACGCCCTCGACGAG
This sequence comes from Halosimplex rarum, assembly GCF_047715405.1. NCBI lineage: Archaea > Methanobacteriati > Methanobacteriota > Halobacteria > Halobacteriales > Haloarculaceae > Halosimplex > Halosimplex rarum. The sequence goes on along the minus strand of NZ_CP180412.1, from coordinate 3,529,276 downwards.
CGCCTGGCGACCTACCGCCGTCAGCCCGACCGACGGCCCGTGACTGTCGGCGGCGAGACGGTCTACGTCCGCTCGGCGGGGCTCGACGACGAGGAGGCCGCCGACGTGGTCAGGGCGTTCACGCCCGAGGGCGGCCGGCCGGAACCGCTCCGGGTCGCGCGGCTGGCCGCTCGCGCCGCCGACGAGCGGTTCGGCGGTGCGGACTCGGCGTAACCAGTCGCTCCCGGGCGGGGACCGACCCGGTTATAGGCCTGCCCGGTGGACGGGGAGACATGAGCGACGGCGCGATGGACGGCCTCGAAGTGACCGCCTGCGAGCGGTGCCCGACGCTCGTCGAGTGCCGCAGCCGCATCGTCAACGGCACCGGACCCGGGGACGCGGACCTGCTGTTCGTCGGCGAGGCCCCCGGCCAGTACGAGGACGAACAGGGCGAGCCGTTCGTCGGCCGCAGCGGCGACGTGCTCGACGACGGCCTCCGCGACGCCGGCCTCGACCGCGGCGACGTACGCATCACCAACTGCGTCCGCTGTCGCCCGCCCGACAACCGCGACCCGACCGACGACGAACTCGCGAACTGCCGGGGGTATCTCGAAACGGAGATCGACCGGATCGACCCCGAGGTCGTCGTCACGCTCGGGAAGGTGCCCGCAGAACACCTGCTCGAACGCGACGTCGGCGTCACGAACGAGGCCGGCGACGTCGTCGAGGCCGAACTCGGGCGCGAGCGGCGGCGGGTACTGATCTGCGTTCATCCTGCGGCGACGCTGTACGACCCTTCCCAGCGCGACACGTTCGCGTCGACGCTGGAACGGGCCGCCGAGTTCACCGACGAGACGAGCGGCCAGTCGCGCATCGGCGACTTCTGACTGGTCCGGATCCGCGCTCTCGATACTACCCACCGGACGGCCGGCGAGCCGGTCCGGACGGAAAGCGACTTGTCCGCGGTGTTCGTAGGCTCCCCCATGAACACGCGACAGACCGCGGCCGAGGTCGTCGTGGTCGACTACGGGCTGGGGAACCTCCGGAGCGTCACGCGCGGCCTCGAACGCGCGGGCGCGACCGTCGAGCTCAGCGACGACCCCGGTGACTTCGACGGCGCCGACGGGATCGTCCTCCCTGGCGTCGGCGCCTTCTCCGAGGGGATGGACAACGCCGGCCCCTTCCGCGACGCGCTGGTCGACCAGGCCGAGGCCGGTACGCCCCTGTTCGGCATCTGCCTCGGCATGCAGATGCTCCTCACGAGCAGCGAGGAGGCCGAGCGCGAGGGACAGGGGGGCGTGCAGGGACTCGACCTCGTCCCCGGCCGGAACGTCCGCTTCCAGGGCGACCTGAAGGTGCCACACATGGGCTGGAACGAACTCGACGTCCAGCGCGACCACCCGCTCGTCGAGGGGGTCGACGGCCAGTACGCCTACTTCGTCCACTCCTACTACGCCGAGCCCGACGACGCCGACGCCGTCGTCGCGACGACCGACTACGGGACGGACTTCGCCTCCGTCGTCGCCAACGACCGCGGCAACGTCTTCGGTACCCAGTTCCACCCCGAGAAGTCCGGCGAGACCGGCCTGCGGATCCTGCGCAACTTCGTGGACGTCTGCGTCGAGCGGTGACGACGGCGGGCCGCACCCGCCGATGACTTCTTAACGGCGTCCGTCGACTGTTCGCAGTATGTTTTCCCCAGCAGTCGACCTCTCGGCGCTAGCGCTGCACGTCGATCTCTCGTCGTTCGTCCTCCAGATCGACGTGGACGTGAACCTCGATCCGGTCGCCAACGTCGTCGGGAGCGCCGTCGGATCCTTCCTGACGACGCTGATCGTCGGCGCAATTCTCGTCGCCGTCGCCCCGGAGTTCACCGAAGACCGGATGGCCGCGGTGTTGGACGACCCCGTCGGGTCGTTCGTCTACGGATTCCTCGTCCTGATCTTCGCGGTACTCGCGATCCTGATCCTCTTTTTCACGCTGATCGGGATTCCGCTCGCGCTCGGTCTCGGACTGCTCACCTACGTCGTCTGGGCCGTCGGCGCCGCCGTCGCCTTCCTCGCCATCGCCGAGCGCCTCGTCGGCCGGGACGGCGACGACTGGCTGAAACCCCTCGTCGTCGCCGCCGCGATGAACGGCGGCCTCGTCCTGACCGGCATCGGCGGCCTCGTCGCCTTCTGTATCGGCGCCGCCGGCTTCGGCGCCGTCCTCGAAGACCGGCTCTGAGCGCGGCCGGTTCCGGCCGACGCATCAGGCGTCTACCGGTCGCTCCCCGTCCGGTACGGTGATCGTCGCGGTCGTCCCGCCAGCGGTGTCGACGACGATATCCCCGCCGAGCGCCGTCGCGCCCCAGTCGGCCAGCCAGAGGCCGAGTCCCGACCCGTGTTCCAGCGCCGACTCCGCGCCCGCGGTGAGGACGGCGAGTTCGTGGTCCGGCACGCCCGGCCCGTCGTCGGCGACGGCGACCGCGACCTCCCCGTCCCGCCGCTCGGCCGAGAGTTCGACCGTCGGCGCCTCACCGGCGTGTTCGAGTGCGTTCTCCAGCAGCGCCCCGACGACGACCTGCAGGACCGCGGGATCGGTCGTGACCGCCACGTCGGGCGCGTCGACGGTCACCGTTCCGTCCTCGCTCCCGTCGACGTGCTCGTCTCGGACCTCTGCGAGCAGGTCGTCGACGGCGACTCGGTCCGAGCGCGGGTCGCTGTCGATGACGCGCTCGACCGTCCGCGCCTTCTCCCCGAGCGCCGCCAGTTCGGTCGATTTCGAGGCCGCACGGTCGAGCATCGACCGGACCTCGTCGTCGTCGACGCGCTCGGCCGCCGCCTCTGTGAATCCCTGCACCACCGTCATGTCGTTGCGGAGGTTGTGTCGGAGGACGCGGTTGAGGACGTCGAGGCGCTGCTCGCGCCGGCGCTCGTCGGTCACGTCCTGGAAGACGACCGTGTGGCCGACGTGCGTCCCGCCCGCGTCCGAGAGAGGGGTCGCCGTCACCGCGTAGATCCGCTGGCGCCCGCCGTCACGGACCGTCACTACGTCGTCCGCACCGATGACGCCCTCCCCGGCGGCGGGGTCGTCCCCGCTGGCCGAGTCGGCGTCTTCCTCGCCGAGCAGTGCGTCGAGCGGCCGCGTCAGCGCCGCCGCCTTCGTCACGCCGAAGGCCGTCTCCGCCGCGCCGTTGAGCGTGACGACCCGGCGCTGTTCGTCGACGATGACCACCGGCGCGCCGAGGTCGTCGATCGCCGCTCGCTCGCCCGCCCGTCGCGTCGCCGGGTGGAACTCGAACATGTCGCTCCGGGCGAATGCGTACGCGTCGAGGGCGACGTGCGGGACGAACGCGGCCGTCGCGAGGTTCACCTCCGGGATCGGCCCCGCGCCGTAGAGCCAGCCGAGCACCGCGACCACCGGTGGAATCGTGCTCAACCCGACCGCGATCGCCTCCCGGCGGTAGAGCGGCCCGTAGCTGACGACCGTGTCGAACAGCACGAGGCTCCCGACGGCGATCAGCGAGACGCCGGCCGTCGCCGCGACGACCGCCCACAGCCGCATATCGTAGGTCGCCCCCGCCATCCCCGCGACCGGGACCACCGCGAAGTCGGTCCACGCCAGCCCGTGGAGCGGGTTCGTCGCCCCGATCAGCCCGATCAGCAGCGGGAAGGCCGCGACGCCCCGCCACCAGCGATCGACGATGGTCCCGCGACCGGTGTACGCCAGCGCGAACGCCAGGAAGTAGACGCCGGTCCCGGCCATCGCCGCCCACGAGACGACCTCCAGCGCCCAGCGGATCGGCTCGGCGAACGTGAGGAGCGCGACCCCGTACGCGACGCTCCACACAGTCTGGAAGGAGAGACTCGCGAGGAACCAGTCCGCACCGGGCTTGTCGCGGTAGCGCCAGAGGTACCGGACCAGCAGCACGGTGCCGCCCGCGGCCAGCAACGAGGCCACCGCTGGCCACGGGACGGGTGCCATAGGTAGTACAGCGAGTACAGCTACTTCGGGATTTGGGTGCTGGATACTCGCGGTGTTCGGTCCACGTGCGTATTGAGCGCTGGATTTTATGATAGATTCTGGGGATCTACGAGGATTCGGGCAAGAAACAGTGCGCGTATCTTGCGTAAGCCGTTCTGGTTAAACGCGTTCTCACGAGTGGAAATAGACGTTGACATCAATGGAGTCGCCTGTCCGTAATTAGTGCCGATCGATGTCGACAAATCAGTAACGGCAATTGCACTGTACAGATACTGATCGAAACCCGTGTAGACCGATTAAACCGGAAGACGGATCGCCAGGGTGGATCATTCGCTCCGCCCCCCGGTTCACGGGCGTGAGTGGTGTGTGAGACCCCTGGTCCCTTCGTAGGTTCGTATTTCCGGGTTGTTAGTTTCTTCATACCCATTTACCGGGGAACATATTACTGATTCGAGGCATGTACGTACCGCAGAACGACGTTGAGTCCTCGCACTGTTCTACGTGGGACGAGCTCGAACAACGTCCCGATGGTGTGGACCAAACAGTCCCGATCGTCTGCTCGTGGTCTCGTTGCGCTCTGACACGAGAACCGCCGAAGGTCGCGGAACGGGAGGCCCATGACGATGTTCTTTAGAGGGACCTCCCGTTTCTCCCCCGTTCCGTTCTGGGTGGCACTGTTGGTCGTAGCGATTCTCCTCCTAATCGGCGGAACCGCCGGTCCGATCGCCGCTACGAACGTGAGCGAGACCGCCTACGTCGAACCGGTCCCCGAGCCAGGCGACCAATATTTCGAAGCCCAAGATCCCGATGGCGAGTGGATAAGCTACGTCAACCCGCGCGACGAGTACCGCAGCCCGTACCTCGGGAATGGATCTGCAAAGATCTGTGTCACCCTTCTCAACGAAGTCGGCGAACCGATCATCGGTGAGAGCGTGCCGAATACGACGGTAACAGTCCCCACCGGCGAATCGATCGGGTGGCATAGTTCCGCGGATCCGATTACGGTCCAATACCCGCTTACCCAGCACTACGACCGTCCGCTTGACGCCGACCAGTTCGGCACGAACCCGGAGCTCCCGCAGGGGGACGGATACCTCGACTCGCATTGCGTGGAGTTCCACGGGCTCTCGAGTAACGAAACAATCGAGTTCGGGGAAGCGTCGATCGATGGACCGTCCGCGCACAAAATCGAGCTCGTCGGATACATCGAACAGTCAAGACAGACCTGGGATTCGACGGTGGATCCAACCGTCGATCCGGTATCCTACGAGGAAACGGGCGGAGGGTGGAGCTTCACGCCGCAGGCGTCTCACGGGCAGGTCGTCGTGGTTCTGCAACTCGTTGACAAAGAGAGCGGCACCGATCAGTCGGCCGAGCTGCCGGAACAGACTAGCGACGACACGGAGTCGTCTGCGGAAGACGACCCGACCGGTTCAGACACCAGCACACACTCAGCAGACGATGAGGCAGGGGTGAATCACGATGCCGGTACTGGGGATCGTGAGTTCGTATCAAGCGGCGTCGCCGATCGGTTGGTCCTGCTAGGTGCTGGGCTCCTCGCGATGGTCGGGTCACTTGCCGTCGTCTGGCACTCTCGATTCCGTTGATCCGGCCGTGGCGAATCGCTAGACAGAGCTTGATTTCACGGTGTCACGGCTCGCTTGATGTTGTGAACGACACACTTCAGGGCGATTTCGCGGAACTCCCGAAACCACGCTCGCGCACGCACGGCATCGCCGAGCGTGCGCTTTATCGTCGAGAAGACGGATTCACACGTCGATCGTTGGCGGTAGCGAGGCCTATCGATCCGCGCGTTGTGCGCGTAGTCGATGGGCCGGAACTCGCGGTGTTTGATCAGCGGTCTCATCCCCTCTTCGCGGAGTTTTTCGCGTAATTCCATCCAGTCGTAGCCTTTGTCTGCAGCGAGGCTGGCGAGGCGCCCGCGTTGCGGCGGGCGACCTGCCAGTCGAGCTGTGTGTCGTGCGTTTTCTCGGTCGTACAGTGAACGTCCAGAATCGCGTGGCTGTCTGTGTCGACGAGAGCGGTCGTTTTGAGCGTCTGGACGCGGTAATTCGTCCGGCGGCAGTAGTGTTTGCTGGCGGTTTCGCGGTCGAAAAACGTCGCGTCGATCGCGGCGTGACCGCTCGGGTCGTGCAGCTGCGCCGAGAGGCGCAGCAGCACTCGCCAGAGTCCGGTCTTGATCCTGTCAAATCACTTGACTAGCGTCTAGTGGTCGGGGAGATCGACCGCGTTGAGGCCGATATCCCCGAGTATTTGTGGCATCTCACTCAGCAGGTCGAGGGTTTCTCCGTACGATTTCTCCAGGTAAACCCGCAGACAGTGCAGCGACAGTACCGCATACTCGGCCAAGCCGCCGCCCCCGAAGGGGGTGGCGACGTCGCCTCGCCCACCAACAGCATTTTTGGTTAACGTCACGACCTTCTCAGTGAAGCGGGAAATTTTCGACATGGACATCGACGGTTTCCCGCTTCACTTTCCTAGTTCTAACGGTTGAAGCCGACGCCGTACTGCGATTCACCAGATCCGTTGATCCAAGTGTTGAGACACATTCCCCTACGGTGACGGCGTGCTCGTGAAACCTGACGACTTCTGAACTGGCCGCAGGTAGCGGTTGAGCCTACGTTTGCCACACGCTCCGAGCCGCGGCAATAAGTTCGGTTGCGCGGAAAGTAGAGAAAGCGACCCGAGCGGGCTAGAGGCTCACCCTTCAGTCGCAGCCACACTCCGGGATCGACTCGACGTCGACCGTCGCGATCTTCTCGCCGTCGTACATGAATATCACTGTGCAGACGTCTTTCTTGTTTTTGGTCCAGAAGTATTTGCAGTCGTGCTTGTCAACTCTAACCTTGCCGCCCTTTTTCGTTCCCTTCAGCTTGTAGGAGAACTTCAGATCGTGTTTCGTGTCGTTGTGGACGGCGTGTTTGATACGTTTGTCTGTTTTGCATTTCGCCTTGAACCGAACATCATTTTTCACATCCGGCTTCTTTTTGTCGTCCTCTTTCTCATCTTCGTCGGTATCGTCTGGCGTGTCGGTATCGTCTGGCGTGTCGGTATCGTCTGGCGTGTCGGTATCGTCTGGCGTGTCGGTATCGTCTGGCGTGTCGGTATCGTCGGGCGTGTCGGTATCGTCTGGCGTGTCGGTATCGTCTGGCGTGTCGGTATCGTCGGGCGTGTCGGTATCGTCGGGCGTGTCGGTATCGTCTGGCGTGTCGGTATCGTCTGGCGTGTCGGTATCGTCGGGCGTGTCGGTATCGTCTGGCGTGTCGGTATCGTCTGGCGTGTCGGTATCGTCTGGCGTGTCGGTATCGTCGGGCGTGTCGGTATCGTCTGGCGTGTCGGTATCGTCTGGCGTGTCGGTATCGTCTGGCGTGTCGGTATCGTCTGGCGTGTCGGGGTCTGTCGTGGAGTGGTCGCAGCCTGTAACTGTCGCCATTTGCAGATTGACTGCAGTCTGTGCGTACAGGCACCCGTCCACCGTTGCTCCAGTAAGCACATCTATCTTCGCTTGAGTCAGTACGACCCCCGAGAATTGGGCGTTCGTTCCGATCTCCACGCCGGCACCGCCAGCGACCTGCCAGAAGATGTTCTCGACCTGGGCGCCACCACTCAAGACGACGTTCGTGCCGCTGGCCGTCGTAAGATTGCCATCGATCTGGAAGATCCAGATATCATCCGGACCACCCTCGAGAGTAACGTCGTCGCTTATTGAAACGGCCGAGCTCCAGTTGTAGACCCCAGGAACCAGGGTCTCACCGCCGATGTCTCCACCGTTTACGTCTTGGAATTCAGGTACGCGGTTGGCAGCATCGGTATACGCTGATTCCATATCGCTCACAGCCGTGGTCAACTCGGATGGGGTCGGGTCATCGTAGTCAGCCGCGTATACACGTCCGCCCACTTGATCCGATGTCGCGTATTCGCCTGAGGAATCCAGCTCCAAAGCGAAACCAGTGATGGCAGTCGAGTCGATTGGGCTCACACCGATATCTCCCGTCACATCGGAATCGGGAACACTATCGATTCCCGATTTCGCTAGGATCGTATAGTTACCGGCCGCCCCTAGATCGACTGAGTCCGGCTGTTCTTGGCTTGTGACGCGTGATACCCCGAACGTAGTCAATCCCGCTGCTGACAACAGTCCCAGGTATGTTCTTCTGTTGAGTGGCAATTTGTGATCACTCCACTCATTCATCAATCTGATGATCATATTGTTACACGTGGCTTTGTGTATAGTAATCTCAGCATGAAATTTCGATTAGTCAGTCAATAAGTTATACACATGGATGAATATACACTTTCCCAGGGTTCCAATCACTCGGGCTTGGTGAGTAAACAATTCACTCAGCTCGGCGAGCCGTCCGGCGATATTGCTTAAAATTCTCGAAACGGCACGACAAGCTCCATCACCATATCGTCTTACGCTATCTCAAAGCCCGGTAGATAGTGAAGGAACGTTCGTCGTCAACACACGAATCATTACTCACAGTTGATTTAACTTGTTCGCCGTCGAAGATCGAGCCTCTGTACAGAAGGTTGTGTTTAGTTAAAACACTGTACTGAGCATACGCCGAGCGAAGCGAGGCGTTTCACCGTCAGAGCGCCGCTCTGACGAGTCCGCAGTCGTTCGCGGTGCTCACTCCTGCGGACACCGCATCGAGGTCGAAGGCCGAGATGCGGCCTTTTTCACCCATGTTTTTGGCCCGGGGGTGCCCGCAGGGAGCGAAGCGACCGAGGACACCCCCCGGCGAAAAAGATGGTCTTTACATAAAGTCCGCAATCCCGCTCTGCTTGTTGGTGTCGTCCTCGAAGATGCGGTTTATCTTCCGGTCGAGCAGTTCGATGCGCTGTTTGGTGTAGGTGCGACAGTCGAACTCCTCGGCGACGCGCGTGGCGGTCTCGATGTACTTGTTGACCGAGCCCTCGTGGACCGTCAGGTTCACGCGGCCGCCGCACTCCCGGCAGTCGCCCGAGAGGGGCATCCGCCGGTACTTCTCGCCGCAGTCCAGACAGCGCACGTCCTGCCGGGAAAAGGCCCGGAGGTTCCCGATCAGGTCCGGCAGGAAGTGGTACTCGATGATGCGCTCGGCGACGTCGGTCTCGTCGACCGCCCGGATCTTCCGCGAGAGGTTGAGCTGGGCGTCCATCTTCTCCTCCATCGACCCGAGCGTCTTGTACGCCGACAGCGCCGGCCCCGCGGCGATGTCCGCCGTGTCGTGGGTGTGGTCGAAGCCCGTGTACTCCTCGTCGGTCCCCAGCGTCGCCTCCGCGATAGTCATGACGTCCTCGACGTCCTCCGGGTCGGCCAGCTCGCGGGTCGCCTCGTAGAACTCCTTCGGGTACTCCCGCATGATGTCGATGTTGTGCGCCTCGTCGTCGATCTCCGCCGGGTCGATCCGAGAGGACATGACCAGCGGCGCGTCCATCTGCCCCCCTCGCTGGTCAGGCAGGAACTGCTTCGAGAAGTTGAGCAGCCCGTCCATGAGAAGCATCACGCAGTCTTCGTCGCCGTCGCAGTTCCTTCGCTTCGCGGCGTGGAAATAGGGATGAGCGTACCCAACTGCTGCTGTCGTGAATCCGACAATACGGCCGACGGTCGCGGCGCTAGTGTGGGGGGCCATCCCGAAGACGAGTTCGCCGACGAGGTCGTCGCGCTCTTCGAGGTTGTAGAAGGGGTCGAGGCCGTAGTACGACTCCAGCAGGTCGTCGACAAAGTCGGCGGTCTTGAGCATGTGCTCGGCGGCGCCCTCCGAGAGGACGACGTCCTGGACGTTGAGTTCGACCAGCTGGTCGTCGTGCTGGAGGGGCTGGCCGTGGATGTCCTCCCCGTAGCCCAGCGCGCGGAAGGCCTCGGCGGTCACGTCCAACTCGGAGGGGCGGACGGCCGTGACGGGGAGGTCCGTCATGTCGTAGCGGACGGTGCCGTCCTTGAACGCCGAGACGCCGTGTTTCGCGCGGAGGATGCCTTTCTCCATCGGTTCGGGCGTCTTCTTCTCCGAGGAGAGCCCCTTGACTGCCTTGAGCGCGTCGTAGGCGGTCGGACGCTCGTTGAGGTTTGCCAGCGCGTCCTTGAACTCGCTGTTGACGTCGACGACCTCGGTCTGTGTCGGGCGGGCGAGCGTCTCGCAGCGCGAACACTCCGCACGGCCGGACTCGTCGACCGCGACCTCGCTGTCGCAGTCGGGGCAGACGTAGACGGCCTCGCAGACGCCGCCGCAGTCGGGACAGCGGGGCTTGTACGTCCGGGTCCCGCAGTCGGTGCACTCCTGGCGGCCGACCTCGACCTCGACCTTGCCCTGGCTGTCGTCGTAACTGTCGCCGGCGACGGCGGCGTCGCCGACCTTCCGCTGTGAGCCGCCGGCGTCGCCGATGGGGAACAGCGTGTGGACCGCCGGCGAGAGGTCCCGGCTCTCGGATTTCTCGGGGCGTCCCATCCGGTTGCCGATGCGCGTCGGGGCGCGCTCGCGGACCGGGAAGGGGGCGATCTCGTTGACCGCGAGGATCGCGTTGGCGCCGTCTTCGGTCGAGGCCGCCGAGGATTCCAGCTGGGCGTCGCTGGCCTCGCCGCCGCCGTAGGTCCGGGCGCGCTCCGAGAGGTCGGCGGGAGTCCACTCCCGTTCCAGCGAATCTGAAAAGCCGAGGGTGCGGACGAGCGGGCGCCAGTCCGGGATCACGAGCGTGTCGTCGGTCTGGGTGTGCTCGACGAGCAGGTGTTCGACCGCCTCGCGGACCGGGGGGGAGCGCGGGAGCACGAGGTCGCCGGCGGCCGCGGCGCCCGCGTCGCGGTCGTGGCCGTCGGTCGCGGCGTCGTGCTGGACCGCTCCCGCACCGACGTCGTCGCGGTCCTCCGGGTCTCTCGCCACGGCGCCGTCGGTCTGCGCGACTCTGCCCTGCTCCACGGCGTCCGCGAGCGCGCACACCTCGTCGACGCTCAGGTCGTGCCAGCAGTAGGTGTATTTGGGGTGCAGCGGCGCGTCGTACTCGTCGGCCCAGTCGAGCGCTTCCTGGGCGCTGGGGTCCGACAGATCCACGTCCGTCGAGTCGCGCATGGCCTGCACGTCCGCGCCGGCCTCGTCGAACTCCTGGGCCCACCACTCGACGGTGTAAGAGGCCGGGGCCAGCGGGTGGTTGTTCTCGACGAACTCGCCGTAGTTGACGAGGTACTCCCCGAGGTCGATCACCTTCTCGACGCCGTTGCGGACTTCCAGCGCGTCCTCGGGGTCGTCGATCCGCCGGACCTCGCCGTTGGCGAGGCGGACGGTTGGCCCTTCGATGGTGTCGACGGGGACGACGCCCGCGGCTTTGCCGGGGCGCTCGGTCTTGATCTGGGTGCCCGTCGCGAGGAAGTCGTCGACGAGGTGCATTGTCGCCGGGTGGACGCCGGCGGTCGCGTTCCCGTGGTTGCGTGCACGGCCGTAGCGCAGACGGAAGCCGCCGGCCTCGCTCGGGTGCGAGAAGACGGGGCGACCGGCGATGAGGTCCCGCAGGAACTTCTTCGAAGGGTCGAGGCGGGGCGGGCCGGCCGCTTCCTCGCTCTCGTCGCCGTCGTCCGCTTCGGCGTCGTCTGCTTCCGCGTCGTCGCCCTCTCCGTCCCCCTCGCCGTCGGCGTCGCCCTCCTCTTTGCCGATGGTGCCGTCGATGAGGTCCTGAAGCCACGGCCAGTCGACCTCGTCGAGATTGCGGGTGTAGCGCTGGATCTTTGGGGCCTTCAACGCGATCCCCTCGGCCATGACGAGACACATCCCGCCGCGGGCGGAGTTGGAGTCGATCCGTTCGAGGTCCCGATAGCCCGAGACCTCCTCGTCGCCCGTGGCCTCGCCGTCGAGCATGATCGGCATGTGCTCGGCGATGAACTTGCTCTCCTTCTCCTTCGGCGTGTACTGCAGGCCCGTCTCCTTGTCGTAGAGGTCGATCTCCTCGGCGTAGCGACCGATCTCGTCGTCCCTCGCTTTGTACTGATCGATGCCGAGCATCGCGCGGGCGTAGTCCGCGACCAGCACCGAGAGCGCCTGCGCGGTCCCGCCCGCAGAGCGGATCGGCCCGGCGTAGTAGACGTTGACGAACTCCGTGCCGTCGTCGTTCTCGAGGATCTCGACGCGGTCGATCCCCTCGATGGGCGCGGCGACGACGCCCTCGGTGAGCAGGGCGACCGCGGTGCGGACCGCGCCCTCGACCTTCCCGGCGCGGGTGTCGTAGTCCCCCACGTCGCCGTCCACGAAGTCCGAGACGAGTTCGAGCGCCGCCTCCTCGCGGCTCATCTCGCCCTCCAGTTCGCGGACGCGCTCGGCGACGCCGTCGATGCCGAGGATGTTCTCGACGCGGTCGGCCATGTCGCGGGCGACGGGGATCTCCACGCCGTCGGTGGGGTCGCCGCCGCGCTCGCGGGCCGCCTCGGCCACCTCGAACGCGTCGTCCAGCCCCGACTCCAGTCGTTCGAAGTAGCGCTCGTCCTCGGGTTTCATCGTCGCGCTCCCATCACAGCGGCCAGAGGTCGAGCGCGGTCTCCTCGTCGTACTCCCGCTCCAGCGGCACGTCGAACTCGCGGACGTACAGCTCGCCGGCGAAGACGGTCGCGCTGTCGAGGTGCCCCGCCAGCGTCGTCCCGTCCTCCCGCGAGAGGACGGCGTGGGTGTGGGCGAACGGCTCGCCGTCGAGTTCGGAGACGTTGCCGACGCAGGCGGCCATCTCCAGCGGCTCGTCGAAGGTCTGGGGGTAGTACTCCTCGTCCTCCTGGTCGTAGTACAGTATCTCGGCGTCCTGCACCGCGCCGAGGCCGAAGAAGAAGGCGGCGTCGACTCCCTCGTCGGCGGCGAAGGCCTCGATCTGGGCGCGCCAGTCCGCGCCGTGTTCGAGGCGGGCGACGAACTCGCGAGCGCCCTCCAGTTCCAGGTAATCCATACCCACTACAGCGAGTGGCTCGACAAAAAACGTTTCCGACACCCCGGCGCGGTTCCGCGAGGACCGGGCTTGAAGGCGGGTGCCCCCGAACTCGCGGCCATGGATCTCGATCTAACCGGCGAGACGGCACTGGTGACCGGCGGCGGCCGCGGCAACGGCCGCGCCATCGCGCTCGAACTCGCCTCCCACGGCGCCGACGTCGTCGTCAACGACCTCGACGAAGACGTGGCGAACGACACCGCACAGACCATCCGCGATCGCGACGACGACAGCGACGCCGTCGGCGTCGCCGCCGACGTGACCGACGAGGACGAGGTCGCGGCGATGGTCGAACACGGTGAGGAAGAACTCGGGAGCGTCGACATCCTCGTCAACAACGCCGGCGTCGGCAACGCCGGACCGTTCCTCGACGAGGGCTACGACTCGGACTTCCGGCTGAACATCGAAGTCCACCTGTTCGGCTCGATCAACTGCACGCGCGCCGTCGTCGACGGCATGGTCGAGCGTGGCTACGGCAAGATCGTCAACATCACCTCCATCCACACCAAGAACGCCGTCGGCCAGTCCCCGCAGTACGACGTCGGCAAGTGGAGCCTCCTCGGCCTCACCAAGAGCCTCGCGCTCGAACTCGGCCGCGAGGGCATCCGCGTCAATGCCGTCGCCCCCGGCTGGGTGAACACCCGCATGACCGACGGCTTCTCCGAGGCCGTCACCGAACAGATCACGGAGCTCAACCCGCTCGGTCACTTCGCCGAACCCGAGGACATCGCCAACGGCGTCGCCTTCCTCGCCTCCCCCGCCGCCGACTACGTCAACGGCCACGAACTCCGCGTCGACGGCGGCCAGGTCCCCATCCCCGACTGGAGCCTCGACAACCGGTAATCGGACCGAGAGACGGTTTCACGCGGGTTTCGGCGAGTGAATTTGATTCTGGCGCGCGCTGTCGAGCGTGCCCGCCGCTTGGCGGGCCGCTCGAAATAGTCGCGCGAGGGATGAGAAGCGCAGCCTGCGAGCATCGCAATCGGTTGGGGAGGAATGTGGCTGTCTGCGGTGCTGTGCGGGGCGGTGCTGTTCCTGGTGGACTGAAAGGGCGAGGTCCGCTCGCGGTGAGCGTAGCGAACGGAGTCGCTGGGCGGGCCCTATCCGAAGGAGCGAAGCGACTGAGGATATCCCGCCCAGCGGCCGCGAGCGCGCCGAGGGCTTTCATCGCATGCTGTCGACGGCTGTTTCGAGTGCCAGCGAGCGCGCCGAGGGCTTTCGACTCTCACTGTCGAGTCCGGTCGGAGCAACTGCTAGCGACCGCGGAGAGAGGTCTCAGCGCTCACCGTCAGCTGCCGGAAAAGCCACTCCTGACGAGGGGAGAACGCGCCGAACTCACTCGGCGTCGACAGAGAAGACCTCGACGACGTTGCCTTCGGTGTCGCGGACGTGGAAGCCCCGGTAGCCGTCGATGTCGAAGATCCCGTCGGAGACGATCTCGGGAGCGAGATCCGCGATCCGCTCGTATTCCGAATCCACGTCGTCGACTTCGAAGTTCGGGACGCAGTTGTCGCCGAACTCGAACTCGTGGCCGTCGGCGCCGGCGTTGTAGAGACCGAAGTCGGCGCCGTCGAACTCGAAGATCGAGAACCGCTCCTCGGCCTGCTCGGGCGCCATCTCGAAGACGTCCTCGTAGAACGCGAGCGCCCGGTCCATGTCCTCGACGCCGACGTAGACGGTACTCAACTTCATCCGACCACCACCGAACTCCGGGCTACCACCGAGTTCCGGACTGCTCCTGAACGCTGTCCCACCACCGACGAACGCTGTGTCATCACCATCACACCACTGAGTCGACACGACCGCGTATAAACGTCCGCCACGGAGTGAAACTGTCAACCCGGACCGGTTCGACCCGAAACGGTACCCTTCACTCCCGGACGGCGACGAATCGCAATCGCCGGTAATCGGCCGTCCAGGCCCCGTCTTCCCCGGCATCGGGGTCAAAAATCTCCCCGCGGACCCTGTCTTCCACAGCGGCGACCACGTCGGCTTTCTCGTCGTCGGCGAGGTCGGCGAACAGCGAGTCGCCGAAGACGTCCAGCCAGCGAGCCAGCCCTTCAGCTCCGCCCTCCAGTTCCGTCGGCCGGTCGAACAGGCGGGCCAATCGCACCTCGAAGCCGGCCGACTCCAGCACGGCGGCCTGGTCCCCGACTGTCGGGAAGTGCCACGGGTTCGCCGCGTCGGCGCCCCGCTCGCGCAGTTCGGCCACCGCCGCGTCGACGATGGTCCCGACGTTCCCGGTTCCGCCCATCTCGGCGACGAAGCGACCACCGGGCGCCAGCGACTCCCGCACTCGTTCGGCCACGGCGGCCTGGTCAGCCTCGGGGATCCAGTGGAGCGCGGCGTTGGAGAACACCGCGTCGAACTGTCCGTCGACCGAGTAGGCCCGGGCGTCGGCGACGTCGAACCGCAAGTCGGGATAGCTCTCCCGCGCCCGCTCGACCATCTCGGCGGATTGGTCGACGCCGACGGCCGCCCCCGACTCGCCGACGGCGTCGGCGATCTCGGCGGTCAGGTGGCCGGTGCCACAGCCCAGGTCGAGCACGCGCTCGCCGGGTCTCGGGTCCAGCAGGTCGACGACGGACCCGCCGTACTCGTGGACGAACCCGGTGTCGCGGTCGTAGGCGTCGGGGTCCCAGTCGTTGGAGGCTCCGGAGCCGCCGTCGTTCGGAGCGTCGGCGTGGCGGTCCCCGGAGACATCGTCTGCCATACCGCGACTGGGCGCGCCCGGGCCCTGAACGTTGCCCCGGCGCGATAGGGACTCGCAAGCGAGCGATCAGTCGACCGGCGGTCGAACGCGCCGGCGACGAGTCGGGTCCGTCAGTCGGCCGTCGGCCCGACCTCGGCGGCGGACTCCTCGAAGAGCTGTCGGAGGAGTCGCTGCTGGCCGAGGCGGAGGTGGCGGTTGACGGTGGGCTGGCTGACGTCGAGCATCTCGGCGACGTCCTCGCCGGTGGAGGTGCGGGGCCACTCGAAGAAGCCGGCGAAGTAGGCGGTCCGGAGTACCTCCAGCTGGCGGTCGGTCAGCGCCTCGAACAGTCTGGTCGCGAACGTCCCGCCGGTCTCGTCGCCCCGCTCGACGGTCCGCCGGCTCGCGAGGTCGACGCTCGGGTGGGTCTCCGCGAGCATCTCGACGAACTCGCGGACGTCCGTCCCGGTCGGCACGTCGACGACCGCCTCGATGCCCGCGGCGGTCGCGCGGATAGACTGCGGGCCGGCGCCGTGGCGGACGAACCGCGAGGGCAGCGCCTCGCCGCCGACGGTCACCTCGAACAGCGAACTGCCGCCGTCGCCGTCCCCGTCGCTCTCGGCGTCGCCGTCGCTCACGAGGCGGTAGTCCGAGACCGAGACGAGGTCGTCGAGCGCCGCGGCGACGCGCTCGGCCGGCGCGCCGGAGACGGTGACGAACAGCCCGGTCTCCGCATCCGAGTGGGTGGACAGGCCGGCGAACTCGACCTCGCAGTCGGCCTCCGCCGCCAGGCGACCGAGCACGTCGTCGCCGGCGTCGAACTCGAGGGTGAGTTCGACCCGCTGGTCGGTGTGGAGCGCTCGCTGGGTCTCGACGGCGTTCATCGAGTGGGCGACGTTCTCCCCGAGTTCGGCGAACACCTCCCGTTCGAGGTCGCCGAAGGCGTCCGGCTCCGACGCGTAGACGGTCAACACGCCGTAGAAGTACTCCTCGAAGGCGATGGGGACGCTCAGCACCGACTGGAACCCCTCCGAGAGCGCGGCCTGGCGCCAGTCCTCGCGCTTGAGGTCGTCGACCACGTTGCGGACGACGGTGGGCGACTCCGAGACGGCCGTGGCGACGCCGGGTTCGACGCCGTCACCACCGGTCGCCAGCGACACCGTATCGAGGTAGTCGGCGCCCTCGCCCGCCCAGGCGCTCGGTTCGACGCGGTCGCCCGCGGGATCGAGCGACCCGATCCACGCGAAGGCCACGTCGTCGCTCTCGACGAGGCGGTCGCAGACAGCCGACTCGATCGCCTCGCGCGACTCGGCCTGGATGAGCGACTGGTCGATCCGCCGGAGCAGGTCGGTGATCTGGATCTGCCGGCGCAGGCGGCGGTTGCGCGCCTCCAGTTCGGCGTCGCGCTCGCGCAGCGTCTCCTCGCTGGCCAGCCGGTCGAACGCCGCCTCGGTCGTCGCGACGAGCGTCTCCGCCAGCCGCCGGGTCGCCTGGTCGACCGCCCGGTCGCGCGTGGCGACGACGAACACGCCGTGGTCACCGATCGGCACCAGCAGGCCACCCCCGACGTCCGGGCCGAATACGCTGGACTGGGCGACGGTCTGCGTGTCGTCGAACACCGTCGGCGTCCCCGTCACGTACGCGTTCCACAGCAGCGAGTCGCCCGCGCCGGCCCCCACCGGCGCCGCGTCGCACAGCGCCTCGAACCCCTCCGAACAGGCGAGCGCGTCGAGCTGGTTGGTGGTGTCGTCGAGCAGGTAGACCGCCACGCCCGCCACGTCAAGCACCGCGTGGGCCGTGTCGACGACCAGCTCCGCCGTCTCGGCGTCGTCCTCGACGCCGAGCAGCCCCCGCGTCGCCTCGTGGAGCGACTCCAGGGCGAGTTCGCGCTCCTTGCGCTCGGTGATGTCCTGGAGCGAGCCGCGGAGCTCGACCACCTCCCCGTCCTCGACGACCGGCTCGCAGATCGAGTGAACCCACCGCTCGTTCCCCTCGCCCGTGAGCACCCGGAACTCCGTGTCCCAGGGCTCGCCGCCCGTCCGCGCGCGTTCGATATCCCGGCGGTGGCTCTCCCGGTCGTCGGGATGGATGTACTCGAACAGGCCTTCGATCAGCGGCCCCTCTTCGGGGGGCACCTCGAAGATTTCGTAGACGTTGTCGGTCCACTGGGCCTCGTCGCCGTCCTCCCGGATCGTGGCCGTCCAGCCGCCGACGTCGGCCATCTCCTCGGCGCGGCTGAGGAGGTCCGTCGTCCGTTCGAGTTCGCGTTCGCGTTCCTTGCGCTCGGTGATGTCCCGAACCACGCAGATCTGTCGCCCGTCGTCGAGGACCGTCAGCGACAGCTCCTGCGGGAACCGCTCCCCGTCGGCCGTCACCCCGACGGCCTCGCCGCGCCAGTCGCCCTCGTTCGCGAGCGCCGGGAGGGCCTCCTCGGTGAGTCGCTCGCGCTCGTCGGCGTCGTAACACATCTGCCACGTCTCGCCCAGGAACGCCGACGGGTCGTCGTAGCCGTAGACGTCGGCGTGGGCCTGGTTGACGAACTCGTAGACCCCGTTCTCGTCGAGGATCGCCATCCCGTCGCTGGCCTGCTCGATCGCCGCCGAGCGGGCCGCCAGTTCCCGCTCGCGCTCCTTGCGCTCGGTGATGTCCTCGATGTAGCCGACGATCTCGGTCACCTCACCGTCCTCGTTCCGGACGGGGCCCGTCGACAGCGAGATGTCGATCACCTCGCCGTCCTTCCGGACTCGCTGGAGTTCCACGCCGGAGACGGACTCGCCGTCGAGCACCCGTTGGCGGACCTCGCCCGCGTCCCCCTCGGGCACCGCGGGGTAGGGCTCCCAGAGTATTTCCTCCTCGGTCCAGCCGAGGATGTCCTCCATGGCGTCGTTCCAGAGCGTGACGCGTCCGTCCGGGTCGGTCGCGGCGACCCCGACCGGGGAGGTGTCGATGAACTTCTGCAGGCGCTCTTTGGTCGTCCGCAGCTCCCGCTCGCGGGCCTTCCGGACGGAGACGTCGCGGCCGATCCCCACGAGGACGTGATCGCCGTCGGGGTTCTCCAGCCGCGAGGCGACGAACTCGTACGGGATCCGCTCGCCGTCTTTCGCCAGGACGGACGCCTCGACGCGGCCGTCCTCGCCCGTCGAGAAGACCGACGCGATGGCCTCGGCGATCGCCCCGTGTTCGCTCTCCGGGAAAAAGTCCGTCCCGTGCATCGACTCGATCTCCGCGTCGGTGTAGCCGGTCACCTCGCAGAAGCTCTCGTTCCACCGCTTGATCCGCCCCGCGTCGTCGAACACGTAGAACACGTCGTCGATCGCGTCCAGGATGTCCTCCGTGTACTCCCGGTACTCCTCGAGGCGCTGCTCGCGCTCGTGCAACGCCTGTTTCGCCGCCTTGCGGTCCGAGACGTCCCGGCCGATGCCGACGATGACGGTCTCGCCGTCGGGGTTCTCGATCCGAGAGGCGACGAACTCGAAGGGTATCTGCTCGCCGTCCGCGGTCAGGAACGGCGCCTCGACGACCGTGTCACCGGTCTCCAGCGCCGTCTCGATGGCCGCGACGATATCGTCGTGGTCCTCGTCGGCGAAGAAGTCGGTCGCGTGCATCGACGCCATCTCGTCGTCGCCGTAGCCGGTCACCTCCGCCAGCGTCTCGTTCCACCGCTGGAGACCACCTTCGGCGTCGAGCACGTAGAACACGTCGTCGACCGCGTCGAGGATCGCCTCGGTGTACTCCCGGTACTCTTCGAGGCGCCGCTCGCGCTCTCGCAACTCGCGCTCGGCGGCCTTCCGCTCGGTGATGTCGCGGCTGATCCCCATGAGCCCGATTATCTCGCCCTCGTCGTCGCGGTAGGGGTACTTGTGGTCGAGGAAGACCCGCTCGTTCCCGTGGATGGGGCGGATCACTTCCCTGGAGACCGACTCCCCGTCCTCGACGACTCGCCGGTCGTCCGCGCGGATGTCTTCGACGGTCTCCTCGTCGAAGAAGTCCTCGTCGGTCTTCCCGATCACGTCGGCCGGGTCGGCGTCGAAGGGCGTCGCCACGGCCTCGTTCGCGAACTCGTATCGGCCCTCGCAGTCCTTGATGTAGATCGGGTCCTCCGTGTTCTGGACGATGGCCTCCAGCTGTCGTTCGCGCTCTCTCCGCTCGGAGATGTCGCGACCGAGCCCGACGATGACCCGCTCGCCGTCTGGGTCCTCCATGGGCGAGGCGACGATCTCGTAGGGGATCCGCTCGCCGTCTTTCGTCTGCATCCTCGCCTCCAGCGGCACGCCCGCCGCCCGGTCGATGTTCGTGATCCCCCGCCGGATGGCGTCGCGGTCTTCCTCGGCGATGAAGTCGGTCGCGTGCATCGACGCGATCTCGTCGCCGTCGTAGCCGGTCACCTCCGTCAGCGTCTCGTTCCACCGCTGGAGGTCCCCCTCGCTGTCGAGGACGTAGAACACGTCGTCGATAGCGTCCAGAATGTCGTCGGTGTACGACCGGTACTGCTCGAGTTCCTGCTGGCGCCGCTTGCGTTCGGTTATCTGTCGGGAGACGCCAAGCAGGCCCCTGATCTCCCCGTCCGCGCCGCGCCAGGGGACTTTCGTCGTGAGGTTCCACTCGTCGGCGTGGTCGACGTACTCCTCCCTGTTGACGAGGGGCTCGCCCGTCTCGATCACGTGCAGGTCGTCCTCGTAGGACTGCTCGGCGAACTCGGCGTCGAACACTTCCGGGTCCGTCTTCCCGATGATCTCGCCCTCGGTCAGGTCGGGGCCCGACTCCGCCGCGAACGCGGTGCTGTAGCGGACGTGGCGCGCCTCGCGGTCCTTGACGTAGATGTGCAGCGGCAGCTGCTCGAAGACGGCGTCGAGCAGCGACCCGCGCCGCTGTAGTTCCGCCTCCCGTTCGACGCGCTCGGTCACGTCCTCCTGGAAGCCGACGAAGTGGGTCACCTCCCCCGCGTCGTTCTCGACCGGCGCCAGCCGGATCCGGTTCCAGAACTCCGTGCCGTCGTTACGGTAGTTGCGCAGCTCGACCGTCGTCTCCTCCTCGGCCTCGATAGCCCGGCGCATCTCCGCAACCGGCTCGTCCGCGGTCCCCTCCCCCTGGAGGAACCGACAGTTCTCGCCGAGGCATTCCGCCTCCTCGTAGCCGGTCAGTTCCTCGAATCGATCGTTGACTGACACCAGCGGACAGTCCTCCGCGGTGGCGTCGGCGACGGTGATGCCGACCGGCGCCGAGTCGATGACCCGCTCGCGGAGGTCCCGCTCGCGCTCGCACTCGGACAGATCGTCGGCGAGCCCCGCGACCGCCTCCGTCAGTTCGCCCAGCGCTCCCTCTCGGTCGGTCTCGAAGTCGACGTCCTCTCCCCGACGGGCGCGCTCTATCCGCTCCGTCAGCGCGGCGATGGCGTCCTCGCCGTCGCTCGACGCCGCCAGCGCGACGACGCCCGTAGCGAGCAGTCCCCCGACGGCTCCCGGACCGCCCCGCAGCGCCGACGGCCCGTGCGCGGCGACCGCGGCGACGGCCGCGGCCCCGAACGCGAGCGCGACGAGCGCCAGTCCCGCGCGGCGACCGCCCCCCCGACGGTCGCTCGCGAGATTCGACTCTGCGCCCGTTCGACTCGGAGGGGGGTCGTCGGCTCGCTCGATGCGGTCCCCCGTGTCCCCGGCGCCGCCGCCGAAAGCGTCGCGGATCGAACCAGCGTCCATTGGTAGCCTTTGAAAGCACGTGCAATTAACCGTTACTTCCCGAATACGTGACACGTCGCTACCAGTAACCGTCCGGAACTTCCCCGCCGACCCCGCTCTCCGGCGGCTCGGCGCCGCCCCCGCGCAGCAGCCCCGGCCTACTACCGGTAACGGATCGCTACAAACGGCTGTCTCGGTGGCGGACGCGCGAGAGTCTCGACGGTCCAGCGTGGATCGGGTTCCGAGGTGGGGCTATACATATTGCCCCTTTCCACGGGCACCTGTTATTCACGTAGCGGCCAGACCGATACCGGTAGTCGACGGAGGGAGAAGTATAATGGACGGCATGGCAGTTCACGACACCGGCGACCAGGTCAGTCTCGAAGTGATAGAAGCGATCGCGACCGTGACCGGCACGGACCCGTTGACGATGGATCCCCCGCTGTACGACGTCGTCGACACGGACGCGCTCGACTCACTCTACGAGAACGGAGCGGTGGCCTCGGTCGAGTTCGAGTACGATGGCCACACGGTCGTCGTCGACGAGGAACGGACGGTCACGATCGACGGGAGGGTGGCCTGACGATGTCGACGCACACCACCGAGACCACCGACGAGGCGATCCGCGAGACCTACGAGGAGTACGACGTCGGCGACACGCGCCTGGCCATGATCGCCGACCCGGAGAACGAACACGCCTGGATCCAGTCCGACCGAACCGAGCCCATCGAGCAATGAGGACGCGGGGTGGGTGTGCGGCGAGCGAGCCACGCGACGCCACGCGGAGTGAGTGAATGACGATGACCGACTACCACGACGCGACCGCCTCGGCGCGGCCGAGCCTCGAAGAGGCGATCGAGGTTCTCTGCGTCGACGACGACCCCGACTACCTCGAGCTGATCGAGGCGTCCCTCTCCGAGCACGATGACCTCTCGATCCGCACGGAGACCGTCTCCTCCGCCGCGCTCGACGCGGTGGACCAGGTCGACTGCGTGGTCAGCGACTACGACATGCCGGGGATGGACGGCCTCGGCCTGCACACCGAGGTTCGCAAGCGCTCGCCGACACTCCCGTTCGTGCTCTTCACCGGGTCGACCCAGGAGGAACTCGCCGAGCGGTTCCCCGACGACATCTGGACGGAGTTCCTCCGGAAGGACGACCCGAAGACGGCGATGCCGATCCTCGCCGGTCGGATCCGTCGCCTCGTCGACCACCACCGCACGCTGCAGGCGGCCAACCGCAGCCTCACCGCCATCGAGGCCGCCCGCGACGGCATCGCCGTCGTCGGCCCCGACGGCACGATCACCTTCGCCAACCGCGTGTTCGCCAGCCGCCTCGGCCTCGAACCCGACGATCTGGCGGGCCGCCCCTGGCAGACGTGCTTCCCCGACGACGAGGTCGAACGCCTCGAATCGACCGCTATCGAGACCGTCCGCGACAACTGGCAGTGGACCGGCGGCTGCCGCTACGCGTCCGACGACGGCGCGGAGTTCACCGCCCAGACCCGCGTCACCGGCCTCGACGACGGCAGCCTCGTCTTCTGTCTCACCGAATCCGACGACTGAGCGGTCTTCGCTCGATAGAGCGACGTGCGCCTTCTCGCGACGAACTTCGCTACTGCTCGCGTTTACGTGGTTTTCGCTCGCTCAAACCACGCTACGTCCTTCGCGGGTCGCTAGCGCTCCCCGCTCCGGTACGAGGCGCTCACTGCGTTCGCGCCTCGCTACTGGTCGCGTGTCGCTCACTCCGTTCGCTCCCGCTCGCACTTTGGAGGTCGCTCACTCCGTTCGCGACCTCACTACGTCCCGTGCTGCCACGACCCCATATACTCTTCCTGGGTCTCCGTCAGCTCGTCGAACGCGACGCCCTCGGCCTCCAGTTTGATCTCCGCCACTTCCTTGTCGAGCACGTCGGGCACGTCGTGGACGCCGGCCTCGTACTCGTCGCCGGACTCCACGAGTTCCCGCACGCAGACCGCCTGCACGCCGAAGCTCTGGTCCATCACCTCGACCGGGTGGCCCAGCGCGATGGGCGTCGCGAGGTTCACCAGCCGCCCCTCGGCGAGGACGTTCAGGCGCCGACCGTCCTCCAGCTCGTAGGCCTGCACGCCGTCGCGGGCCTCGTAGGAGTCAACGGCCAGGTCCGAGAGCGCGTCGAGGTCGATCTCCACGTCGAAGTGGCCCGCGTTCGCGAGCAGGACGCCGTCGCCCATCTCCTCGAAGTGCTCCTCGACGACGACGTCGCGGTTGCCCGTCGTCGTGATGAACACGTCGCCGACCGCAGCGGCCTCGTCCATCGGCATCACGTCGTAGCCTTCCATGTGCGCTTCGAGCGCGCGGCGGGGCTCGACCTCGGTGACGACGACGTTCGCGTTCTGGCCGCTGGCCTTCATGGCGACGCCCTTGCCGCAGTGGCCGTAGCCGGCGACGACGACGGTCTTGCCGGCCCACGAGAGATTGGTAGTCATCGCGATGGAGGCCAGCGAGGACTCGCCGGTCCCGTGGACGTTGTCGAACAGGCGCTTCATCGGCGTGTCGTTGACGGCGAACATCGGGTAGGCGAGTTCGCCGTCGGCGTCCATCGCCCGCAGGCGGTGGACACCGGTCGTCGTCTCCTCGCACCCGCCGACGATGGAGTCGATGAGTTCGGGGTAGTCCTCGTGAATCGCCGCGACGAGGTCCATCCCGTCGTCGACGGTGATGGTCGGCTCGTGCTGGATGACCGCCTCGATGGCGGCGTAGTACTCCTCGTCGTCGACCTCGCGCTCGGCGTAGGAGGTGACGCCCTCCACCGCGTCGAGGGCGACGCTCACGTCGTCGTGCGTCGAGAGGGGGTTACAGCCGGTGATGGCGACCTCCGCGCCGCCCGCGGCGAGCAGTTCGGCGAGGATCGCGGTCTTGGCCTCGACGTGCATCGCCATGCCGACGACTTCGCCCGCGAAGGGCTGGTTCGCCTCGAAGTCCTCGCGCAGCGACTCGCAGATCGGCATGTGCTGGCGCGCCCACTCCATCTTCCGGCGGCCGGACTCGCGGGCCGCATCCGGGTCGTCGACGCGCTCCGTGATCGGGTCAGTCATGGCCGAATGATAGACCAGCGCCGGGAAAACCCCACCGGATCCGGTGCTCGACGCATTCGGTGACACAGCCGATGTGGCAAACTTGTGGCGCGCGCTGTCGCGGCCCCCGTGCCGCGACGTAGTCGCGCGAGGGATGAGGAGCGCACCGAGCGGAGCCTGCGGAGCGAGGGAGCACCGCAATCGGTTGGGGAGGCGTGTGGCGCGGTGCTGTGTGGTGCGGTCCTGCTGTTCCTGGTGGACTGAAAGGGCGAGGCGCGCGTGGCGCGATCGCAGGGAGCGCCACGGCTGGCCGAACGGCGACCATCGGGAGCCGTGAGGCGCGGTGGAGCGGTCTGCGCGGGCCCTATCCGAGGGAGCGCCAGCGACCGAGGATATCCCGCACAGACCGCCCGAGCGGGCCGAGGGCTTTCATCCCTTGCTGTCGGCTGCCGTTCCGGCTGCTAGCGAGTGAGTTGTGACGGGATCCACACCGCCACGAATCGCAATACAACGCCGGTATGCGACTGATCGTCAGACGCGCGTCGGGTGCCCGTCTGCCCGGTCTTTTTGCACGCGTGTCACCTCTGTTCGAAAGCATGGCCGCAAACGCCGACGCACCCAATCAGGGGGAAGTCCCATGCACCGACCGCCAGTCGGCGGGCGAGTCGTGCGTAGCACCGACGCCGAAGATCGAGGCGGCCGACAGCGCCGTCGATCACACGCCTGAGACGCTGTATCTGGTACGGATCGCGATGCTCGAAGCGAGAGTCGAGACGCTCGAAGCGGACCTCGAATCGAAAGAGCGCGACCTCCAGCACGTCGTCGACCGCTACGAACACGTTCTCCAGGAACGTGACGCCTGCCGCGACGAACCACTCGTGTCCGACGAGTTCGACACAGTCCGCTCGGACGCGGACGAAGCCGCCCACCGGAGCGAACGGGCCGACCGAGAGTCAACCGAACGAGACCGTCCGTCCGACCGTTCGACCGGCCCGCTCGACCGGCTCCGGGCACTGTTCAGCTAGTCGCGGCCGTCGCACGTGGGGAGGAGAACCCGCTTTTCCGCGCAGTACGAACCACAAAACAGCCGCAGAACTGCTCTTACTGTCCGTTGAGCTGGATCTGCGTGATGTCGATGACGCGCTCGTCGTCGAGCAGGCGCTCGACCGTCTCCTCGGGGACGGGGTCGTCGAGGTTGTAGACGGTCAGCGCCTCGCCGCCGATGGTCTCGCGGCCGTTGAACATGCCGGCGATGTTGACGTCGGCCTCGCCGAGGACGGTGCCGATGAAGCCGATGACGCCGGGGACGTCCTCGTTGCGGGCGACGAGCATGTGGCCGTGCGGGACGGCGTCGACGCGGTAGCCGTCGATGCGGACGATGCGCGCGTCGTCGCCGGCGAACTGCGTCCCGGAGACACTGATCTCCTCGTCGCCGTCGGAGACGGTGACGGTAATGAGGCTCTGGAAGTCCTCGGCGGAACTGGTCTTCGACTCGGTGACGTCGATGCCGCGCTCCTCGGCGATGCGCTCGGCGTTGACGGCGTTGACCTGCGTCTCGACGACATCCTCGAAGACGCCCTTGAGGGCCGTCGCCGTCACGATCTCGGTGTCGTGGTCGGCGATGTCGCCGGCGTAAGTGACCTCCACGTCGGAGATGCCTCCATCGAACAGCTGGACGGCGATGGTCCCGGCTGTGTCAGCGAGGTCGAGATACGGCTCGACCGCGGGGAACGCGCTCTCGTCCATCGAGGGGGCGTTCAGCGCATTGATGACCGGCTCGCCGTTGAACGCGGCGATTATCTGATCGGCGGTCGAGGTGGCGACGTGCTCCTGGGCGGCCTCCGTCGAGGCGCCAAGGTGCGGCGTCACGACGACGTCCTCGACGGCAAGCAGCGGGTTGTCGGGGTCGACCGGTTCGTCGGCGAAGACGTCGATGGCGGCGCCCTTGAGCAGGCCGTCCTCGACGGCCTCGGCCAGGGCGGGCTCGTCGATGATGCCGCCGCGGGCGCAGTTGACGACGTAACCGCCCTCGAGCTGGGCGATCTCCTCCTCGCCGATCATGTTCTCGGTCTCGTCGGTCAGCGGCGTGTGGACGGTGATGAAGTCCGCCCGTTCGAGACACTCGTCGAGCGAGTCGACGAGTTCCGCGCCGAAGCGCTCGGCGCGCTCCTCGCTGATGTAGGGGTCGTAGGTGACGAGATCCATGCCCAGCGCGTCGAGGCGGCGGGCGACCTCCTGGCCGACGCGGCCGAAGCCGACGACGCCGAGGGTCTTCTCGTTGAGTTCGGTGCCGAGGAAGTCTCCCTTGGCCCACTCGCCGCCGCGCAGGCGGTTGTGCGCCTGCGGGATGGAGCGCGCGGTGGCGAATGCCATCGCGACGGAGTGTTCGGCGGCGGCGCGGACGTTGCCCTGCGGCGCGTTGGCGACGATGACGCCGTGTTCGGTGGCGGCCTCGATGTCGATGTTGTCGACGCCGATGCCGGCGCGGCCGACGATCTGGAGGTTCGGCGCGGCGGCGAACACCTCTGCGGTGACCTCCGTCCCCGAGCGCACGACCATCGCGTCGGCGTCCTCGACGGCAGCGAGGAGCGCGTCGCCCTCGACGTCGTAGGCTGTCTCGACCTCGTGGCCCGCCTCGCGGAATCTGTCCAGACCCGCGTCGGCGATCGGGTCCGTGACGAGTACCTTCATGGGCGTGGGATCCCCGCCAGCCGGTATAACGCTTGTTTTCTCCGGACGCAGGCGAGGACACACTCGACACTGTCGACACAGTCTGCGAGCAGACACCGGGCGTGACCGAGACGGTCAGCGCTCACGGCCGAAGTCTCGACATCGAACTGGCAGCGGCCGAGACGCTGACCGCGCAACTGGGCGTCGATCGGCAACGACGGGTACCGGTCAGTTACCACGAAGAAAAGTGACGAGTCGAAACTGAGGGTGCGCCTACCGCCATTCCGGAAGGGTGGCGGCGTCGGCGAGGGGCGCTGTGAGATACGCGTCGTCACAGCTGATATCGGCGATTACGAGGGTTTCGGTGGGACCCTCCTCGACAGAGGCCATGACCTCGGCGTTCGCTTCCACCTCGGCTTCAGCGACCATATCCGGCGCCATGTGTGACAACATGTAGCAACCACCTATAAACCTGCCGGAACGATTCTCAGGAGTTGAAAACCTGGTGTCGGACGACCGTCAGACGCGCGGATGACGGACCCGGAGAACGGGGCGCTGATAGTGATAGTTGAACCATGCACGCGCACGATGGCGGGTGGAGACGTGAGGCACGACCGTCGACCGACAGGGCGAGACGGCGCGGGACCGACCGATCGTCGGTCGTGACCGCTGGCGGTTCGCCGCTCACGGCCGGACGTATCAGGCGTCGATCGACTCGCCGATCTCGGGGATCCGGTCGTCGTCGACCGCGACGGCGCCCCCGTGGTAGCAGAGCACCCGCTCGACATCCAGCGCGGCCAGCCGGTCGACCGACTGGCCGGCTTCGGCCATGTCGAGCGTGAAGCGGTCGTTAGGCCCCTGTAACTCCCCGCCGGCGGCCGTCAGCGCGTCGGCCGCGAGCAGCAGCCGCGCCTCGGGCAGGTACAGCGACACGTGGCCAGGCGCGTGGCCGGGGGTGTACACCACTTCCATCGGTCCCGCCGCGGTCCGGAACCGCTCCTCGCCCACCAGTTCCACGTCGACCGGGACCGGCGGGTAGCGCTCCCCGTCACCCTTGATCGGGTCCTCGCGCCCGTCGACGTAGGGGGCACAGTCCTCGTGGGCGAACACGACCGCACCGGTCTCCTCGCGGACGGCCGCCAGCGCGCCCGCGTGATCGCCGTCCTGGTGGGTGACCAGCACCGCCCACACGTCCGTCCAGTCGAACCCCGCCTCGGCGAGTTCGGCCGCGAGCGCGTCGGCCTGGCCCGGGAGGCCGGCGTCGATCAGCACCAGCCCCCGTTCCGTCTCGACGGCCGCCGGGTGGAAGGCCCGTTCGCCGCCGTCGGCCTCGATCGTCTCCGTGAGCGCGTAGACGCCGCCCGTGAGTTCGTCCATGGCCGGATTTCGTGGCGGTCTCACAAAGTAGGTCGGGCCGGGTCGCTCCGCCGCGTCGGGCGGGAGAATTATGACTTCTCGGCAACACGTCGCCCAGTATGGACGACGACGCCCTCCAGGCGCGGCTCCGCGGTATCGAGCGCCGACAGAACCTCATCATCGCCTTGCTCGCTCTGCCGTACCTCGTCGTCGGGGCCGAGCTGTTCGGGTACTGGGTCGCGACCGTGACCGTGACTGCGCTCGGGCTCCTCACACTCGCGTTCGTCGTCGTCAGCCGCAGGCAGCGGCGAGACGGGGTCAGGATATGACGCCGACCACCCCTCTCCTCGCCGACGGATGACCGACGAATCTTAGGCACTGCCCGCGTAGACGCGCCCATGCGGTACGTCACACTGGTGGTCTCGCCGGTCGAGGGGGCGGGGTTTCATCCGATCAGCGAGCGCCTCGCCCGCGACCCGGCCCTGACCCGCGAGGCGATCCATCGGATGAACGACCTCGGGGACGGGACGGTAACGCTGCTCGCCGAGGTCACGGGCGACGCCGACCGCTACCGCCAGATCCTCGCCGACTCCCCGGAGGTCCACGAGTTCACGGTCGCCGACGGCGACGACGACCGCGCGTGGGGCTACTCACGCGTCGAGACGACCGCCCTCGTCGAGTACATGCTCGAACGCGACCGCGAGCTCGAACTCGTCCGCGACATGCCCATCGAGATCACCGACGGCGGCGACCAACGGGTCACCCTCGTCGGTACCGAGGAGGCGTTCGCCCGCGCCGCCCGGTTCGACGAACCCGAGGGCTACGACATCGACATCGAGAAGACGGGCGACTACCACCCCGAGGGCGGCCGGCTCGTCGACGCGCTCACCAGCCGCCAGCGGGAAGTGCTGGAGGCCGCCGTCACCGTCGGCTACTACGAGACGCCCCGGCAGGCCACCCACGAGGACGTCGCCGAGGTCGTCGGCTGCTCGTCCGCGACCGTCGGCGAACACCTCCAGAAGATCGAACGATCGGTGTTCGGTGCGCTAGTGGGGTAGGATCGGCCGCCGTTGGAGGGCACGACAACAGTCTTATGCCGTTGGAGGTGGTAACAACAGCCGATGGGCGGGGACGACTCGGCCACGCTCCTCATCCGAGAGCGGCAGAACTTCGACGAACGGTACGCGGAAGTCGAGGCGTGGAACGTCCCCGAATCCGATCGCTACCCGGACGGAGTGAAGTACAGCTTCCAATACGGTGAATTCGACAGAGACACGATAGTCAGGTACGACAACTTCCCGGACCATCCCGATGCGCCACATCACCACAGACACGGGGAGGACGGGAACGTCGACGGCGTCGAATTCGACGGCGTCGCTGCCCTGTATCGGCGGTTCAAATCCGAGGTGAACGACCATGGCCACGACTGGAACTGACCCGGGCACCGAGCCAGAACGCGTCCTGCACATCCGCTTCGAGCGGAGCAACAGCGACCGCATCGAAGAGACGCTCCGCGCGATAGACGGCGGCGAGGAACCGGAGCCGTACTTCGAAGTCACCTTCCACGACTCCGACCAGTTACATCAGGTGACGCGGCCGAAGAATCTGGAGTTACTTCGAGTCATCGCCCGCGAAGAACCGACCGGGATCCGCGAGACCGCCCGCCTCGTCGGGCGCGACGTTCGACAGGTCCACCGGAACCTGACGGAACTGGAGACCCTCGGCCTGATCGACTTCGAGGCCGACGGACAGTCGAAACGACCCACCGTGTGGTACGACGCGATCGAGGTCGATCTCCCGTTGCTCGACTTCGACGGCGAATCCGACACCGCAGACGCGTAAGGCGCCCTTTTCGGCCGGGGTTTGACGCCGCTCACTCCTCGAAGCCGTCCTCGCGGGTCACTGCGTTCCCCGCTTGGAAGTAGTGGCTCTCACTCCTCGAATCCGTCTTCGAACCTGAAAGTGCCGTCCCGCTGGACGACCTCGCCGTCGACTTCGATGAACGAGTCCTCGCTCATGTCGACGATCATGTCGACGTGGACGGCCGAGTCGTTCTGTTCGTTGCCCTCGCCGACGGTGTCGTCGTAGGCGCGGCCGACGGCCATGTGGACGGTGTCGCCCATCTTCTCGTCGAACAGCATGTTGTACGTGAACCGGTCGATGGCGCGGTTCATCCCGATACCGAGTTCGCCCAAGCGGTTCGACCCGTCGTCGGTCTCCAGCACGTTCCGCAACACCTCCTCGTTCTTGCCGGCGGCGTAGTCGACGACCTCGCCGCCCTCGAACGTACACCGCACGTCGGTGACTTCCCGACCCTGGTGGTAGAGCGGTTTGTCGAAGTAGACCTCGCCCTCGACGGAGTCGGGGACGGGCGCGGTGAACACCTCGCCGCCGGGGAGGTTGCGCTCGCCGTAGTCGTTGAGCGTCGGGTTGCCGGCGACGCTCATGGTCACGTCCGTCGAGTCCCCGGAGACGATGCGCACCTCGTCGGCGTCGTCCATGATCTCGACCATGTTCTCCTGAAACGCGCGCTGTTCGTCCCAGTCGCGGAGGATGGCGTCCCAGACGAAGTTCTCGTAGCCCTCGGTGCTCATCTGCCCGAGTTGAGCGTTCGCGGGCGCGGGGTACTGCGTGAGACACCACCGCTTCGAGAGCCGCTCGTTCAACAGGGGCTGCTGGGAGGCCGCGTAGGCCGTCGACACCTCGGGGTCGACGTCGCTGGTCTGGGTGACGTTGTCGCTGCCCCGGATGACGATGTAGACGTCCATCTCCTCGTAGAGCGCCATCTGATGTTCCGGCAGGTCGAAGTCCCCGTCGTGGTTGCGCTGGAAGGCGCGCTGGAAGCGCTTGCCCATACGATCCTGGACGACCAGCGGCAGGGCGTCCCGGTCGGCGATGACCTCGTGGAGCGCGGTCACCAGGTCCTCGGCCTCGGGGTGGGCGTCGATGACGACCTGGTCGCCCGCCTGCAGGTCGACGGAGTGGTCACAGATTATCTCGGCGTGTTCGCGAACGCGCGGGTCCATGCCCCACTCCTCGGACGGAACGGTGAAACCGGTTTCGTCGTCGAGCCGATGCCGACGGTCCGAGGCCCGCTCACTCCCCAGTCGCCTGCCACTGCTCGCCGAGATCGACGACGTACTCCGCGTACTCCTCCTTCGCCCGCTCCCACTCCGCGCCGCCGGCCTCGCAGGCGGCTTCGAACTCGTCGAGGCGCTCGGCGTCGTCGCGCGACGCGAGACACATCGACTGGAATACCGGCGACCCCGCCGGATCGCCTCCCTCGTCGCCGTCGATCCGCTCGCGGATCGTCTCGGGCGACATGTCGAGCGAGACCCCCGATCCGGGGATCGACTTCGCCATCTTCGGCGCGCCGTCGAACCCCGGCAGCATCCTGGTGTAGAGGCCGGCGACGCCCCCCTCGACCGGCGCGGCGTCGCGGAACCGGCGCGCCATGCGGGCCAGGTGGTGCTCGTCGATCCCGAACGAGAGGACCAACTGCTCGTATTCGCCCGCGTACAGCGGGTGGAGGAAGTCGACGCCGTGGAGGACGGCGCTGTGGGTTCGGGCCGCCTCAGAGGTCGGCCCCGAGTGTTCGACGGTCCACTCGCCGTCAGTCGCCTCGTAGGCGTCGCTGACGGCCCGTTCCCACGCCGTCCGCGAGTGGTCCGCGTCCTCACCGTCGTCCCACGAGTCCGGGTCGTAGTACGGCGCCAGTAGCTGGGCGGTTTGCATCACGTCGCGCGCCTCCGACTGGGTGCGGAGCCGGCCCTGTTCGGGATCGAACCCCAGGTCGCGGATGAACTCGCGGTAGCGCTCCGCGAGGGACTGCACCCGCTCCAGCGGCGCGCCGTTGTGATACGGTTCGAGGTCGGCGATCACGAACTGGACGTCGAGCCCCGCTCGCTGGAGTTCGACTGCGGTCAGGATCTGGCCGACGGTACCCAGGTGGGGTGGGCCGGTCATCCCGACGCCCGTCGTGACCAGCGTTCGGCGATCGGTGGCGCGGTCGAACACACCGGGGTCGTCCGCCGCTACGAAGCGCCGGCGCTGCGCCGTCGGGATCGGACCGACGGCGCCGGTTACAGGTCGGTAGTCGTTCCGTTCGCGGACCAGTTTGTAGTGGTCGGTCAGGCGCGTCACGACCGATACACATACGCGAGTCGTAAAATGCTAATTTGTGACTAGGTAACGAGCCACAAAGACCGTCCGGCGAACCGTCCGCCGTCGGCCGCTCGGCGGGAGAGCGGAGCCGACGTAACCGGCGCTTACCGCGCGGTTCCGTGTCTATAACGAAATACGGGAATCGCCCTACCGGGATAGCGTGCTATGACGGACCGACCACTGCGGAACACGCGGCGGACGTTCCTCGCGGCGAGCGCACTGGGGGCCCTCGGGGGAATTGCAACGACTGGGAGCGCCGGTGAAACGGCTGCAACGGCGCCAGATCCCGAGTTCACGATAGCCTGCTCGACTGTCGAGGTCTCCGACTGGGACACCGCGTCCGGCGCTCGCGCCGTCTTCCGGGACGGCAGTTTCGTCTCGATCGGCGATGGGACGCCCGACCGCTTCGGCGCGCCCGGCCGCGTCGTCGAATCGGTCACGTTCACCGACTCGAACGGCAACGACCGAACGGTCTCGAACGACCCGACCGACTGCGATCCGGGCGCGAAGGCGGTCACGTTCACCGACTCGCGCGTGACGGTCCGGGACGGGGAATTCCTGGACGTCGACGCGACGCCGGACAGCCTGATCTCGACCCTCGATCTACATTTCGTGGACGGAACTACCGAGAACGTGTATCACTACGAGGGGCCGCCGACCGAGATCCCGGGCGTCTACCGTGGGACGGGGGAGAACGAGGGGAAGGTCGTCGAAGCGTTCGAAATCTCCTACGACCTCAACTACACGACCCACTACGTGCGCAACCCGGCCGCCGACAAGTACCTCCTCGGGAAGGAGAGCTGCCAGGACCGCTGCATCGAGATCGTGGGCGCGACCGAGGGCGCCGTCGACTACGAGTTCACGGTCGACGGTCCCGTGCGCGCGGTCACCCTTTTTGACCGGCGCGGCGCCACCCCCGACGGCAACGACGCCATCAGCGACAACGGCGACGGCACGTGGACGGCCACCGGGTCGACCGGGAACCCCGGATACGGCGACGTCTACGCCGTCAACGGGGAGATCACGTCGTTCGAGCAGACCGGCGGCCCCGGCGACTACGTGCTCCGGGAGTCCGAGTGGCGCATCCTCGAGGACACCTCGCCCGCGACCGACCTCCTCGCCGTCGTCGCCACCGAGTCCGGCGAGGTCGACTACGAGTTCACCGTCGACGGCGTCGCCAGGCCTGTCACCAACGCCGGCCCGAAACGCTCCGCCGGGGGCAACGACACCGTCACCGACAACGGCGACGGCACCGTCACCGTCGACGGCTTCACCGGGAACGCCGGCTACGGCGACACCTACGCCGTCACCGGCGACGTGACCGACTTCCAGCGGACCGGCGGCGACGCCGACTTCCGGATCGACTACAACGGCACCGAGGTCTCACCCAGCGACCTGGTCGACCAGCACTGAGCCGCCGGTCGGCACCGTCGACGGACGATCGCGGTCGCGTCGAGCCACCTATTTCCGCCGCGAGCGCCAATCGGAGCGCATGATCGACTTGCGCAGCGACACCGTCACGAAACCCGACGACGCGATGCGGACGGCCGCTCGCGACGCGGAGGTCGGCGACGACGTCTACGGAGAGGACCCGACCGTCAACGAACTCGAAGCCCGCGTCGCCGATGTGCTCGGGACCGAGGACGCGCTTTTGGTCCCCTCGGGGACGATGGGCAACCAGGTCGCCGTGCGTACCCACACCGAACGGGGCGAAGAGGTGATCCTCGAACGCGAGAGCCACGTCTACAAGTGGGAACTCGGCGGGGTCGCCCAGCACTCTGCCGCCCAGGCTCGCCCCGTCGACGGTGACGAACGCGGCGTCGTCGCCCCCGAACAGGTCCGCGACGCGTACGTCGAAGCGGACGGCCACCGTGCCGGCACGGGTCTGCTCGCGCTGGAGAACACCCACAACAGCAAGGGTGGCACCGCCATCGCGCCCGAACGGATCGACGACGCGGCGGCCGCCGCCCGCGAGCGAGGCGTCTCCGTCCACCTCGACGGCGCGCGCCTGTTCAACGCCGCGGCCGCGCTCGACGTCCCCGCAGAGCGGTTCGTTCGCGAGGTCGACTCGGTGATGGTCTGTCTCTCGAAGGGGCTCGGCGCGCCCGTCGGATCGGTGCTGGCGGGGAGCGAGGCGTTCGTCGAGCGCGCCCATCGCGTCCGCAAGCTCATGGGCGGCGGGATGCGCCAGGCCGGGATCCTCGCCGCACCCGGCCTGCTCGCGCTCGAAAACCGCGACCGTCTCGCCGCCGACCACGAACGGGCGCGACGGCTCGCAGCGGGTCTCGACGACATCGACGGGATGGAAGCGCCCGAACCCGAGACGAACATCGTCGTCGTGCGGACCGTCGACCCGGCCGAGGACGTGGTCGCCGCCTGCGAACGCGAGGGCGTCGGCTGCGTCGCCTTCGGTGAGCACCGCGTGCGTTTCTGTACGCACTGGGACGTGGACGACGAAGACGTAGCGCGAGCGCTCGACGGCGTCGAACGCGCGGTCGCCTGAGCGGCGAGCGGCGCAGGAAACGGTGAGGCCGGGATGGTATCGGTGGCCGGGACGCTGCTGGAGGACGGTCGGCTACTGGCGACCCTGGTTCATGCCTTCCTTGAAGCCCTGTGCGGTCCGGCGGAGGAACAGGTACACGAGGAAGACGAACCCGAGGAGGACCACGACGATGAAGACGAGGACCGGGTCCTCGAAGAACCCGGAGACCAGATCACCGATCTGCATAGGGCGGGCTACCGCCCCGCCGGTCAAAGAGGTTTCGGCACGACCTCCCCCGGGCGTCGGCCCGCGAGGCGACGCCACGGCGGACGCGGCCGCGCCGTCACGCGGTCGTGGGCCGCACCCGACGGCGGCGAACGCGCCAATCGGGTGATAAGACTGATAGCCCCACAGTGCAAAGCGCGACGTGAGATGTCGCTGCTGCCCTCCAAACCCGACTCCACCGCGGCCGAAGACGCGGAGCCGCGGGTGGTCGGCGTCGAGAGCGACGACGCCGACGACCTCCTCTCTGCGCTCTCTTCCGGGACCGCCCGCAGACTCCTGAGCGAACTCCACGAGGACCCCGCACCGCCGGCCGAACTCGCCGAGCGAGTCGACACCTCGCTCCAGAACGCCCAGTACCACCTCGAAAACCTCGAAGAGGCCGGCGCCGTCGAAGTCGTCGACACCGCCTACTCCCAGAAGGGCCGCGAGATGGACGTCTACGCGCCCGCCGACCAGCCGCTGGTCATCTTCGCCGGCGATCAGGAGAAGTCGACAAGTATCCGCACCGCCCTCTCGCGACTGCTCGGCGCGGTCGGCCTGCTCGCCGTCGTCAGTCTGGTCGTCCAGGCGCTCGCGGGCGGGTCCGTCCTGCCCTCGTTTGGGAGCGACGGGGGCTCGACGGGCGGCGACGGCGCGGCCGCCGCGGCGCGAACCCCGACGCCGGTCCCCGACGCCGGTGCCGTCGACGCCACGACCGGCGCCGCCGCCGGTCTGCCGCCGGGCGCCTTCTTCTTCCTCGGCGGCGCAGCCGTCCTGCTCGGCGGGCTCCTCGTCTGGTACCTCGCTAACTGAAATCCGCGTTTGAGTTTCCGTCGCCTACTTTTCCGTCCCACTCGAAACAACGGATGCACGCCGCCCGCTTCGGCCCCCGTCACTCCCGCCCTGTGGCGGGCAGGTCGAACTCGCTGTAGACCTCCCCGTCCGGCGCCACGAGCCGACCCCGTAGCCCCTCCTCGGTCGGGTCGAGCTCCGCGTGCGCCGGG
Organism: Halosimplex rarum; assembly: GCF_047715405.1. Taxonomy (NCBI): domain Archaea; kingdom Methanobacteriati; phylum Methanobacteriota; class Halobacteria; order Halobacteriales; family Haloarculaceae; genus Halosimplex; species Halosimplex rarum. Next base: position 3,493,017 of record NZ_CP180412.1, on the reverse strand, counting down.
CGGTACCAGCGCGGGTCGGCGTGGCTCCCGGGATTCAGGACCGTGACCGCCCCCATCGCCCGTCGGCCTGGCTCGTGGGAGTGCCCGACCACGACGACGTCCGCCCGCTCCTGGCGCCCGAGGAGCGAGAGCGCGGTGTCGTCGTGCTCGTGGCCGTGCACGACGACGAACCGAAATCCCGCCCACTCCACCGTCCGCGCCGCCTCCAACCGCCCGCGGGTCCCCGCGTCGTCGTTGTTCCCGTACACCGCGACGAACTCGCCGTCGCCGTCCGCGTCGGCGCCGGCCTCCGATTCGAAGGCATCCAGCACCGCCTCCGTGGTGAAGTCGCCGGCGTGGATCACCAGGTCCGCCGCGCGGACCGCCTCCAGGGTTCGCCCCTCAAGTCGGTGTCCGTCGGTGCCGTGGGTGTCCGAGAGGACAGTGATCACGGCCGGAAGGCGGGCGTCGACGGACAAAAACGCCGCGAGTCTAACCCAAGCGTTTTGCCCGGTCCGGTCGACTCAACAGGAAATGGCAGGTAGCAGAGGCGTCGTGATCGCAGCGTTGTTCGCGAACGGTGCGATCGCGATTCTGAAGTTCATCGGATTCCTGTTGACCGCGAGCCCGTCGATGCTCTCGGAGACGTACCACTCCATCTCCGACACGGGCAACCAGGTGTTCCTGCTGATCGGGCTCCGCTTCGGCGGCCGCGAGGCCGACCGGCAACACCCATTCGGCTACGGAAAGGCGCAGTTTTTCTACGCCTTCCTCGTCTCCGTGTTCCTCTTCGGCATCGCGGGTTGGGAATCGCTGAAACACGGGTACCACGTCCTCACGCACGGGGGCACCGAGGCCGGCGGGGCCATCGAGTTCCTCGGGTTCACGTACGACCCCGCGTTCGGGTTCGACCTGTTCTACGTCAACGTCGCGGTCCTGCTCGCGGCCATCGTCTTCGAGTCCTGGGCGTTCAAGAAGGCCTGGGCCGAGATGCGCCGACAGATGGCTGAGAACGACTGGGGCGGGATCCGGGAGGCGTTCCGAAAGACCAGCGACGTGACCACGCTCACGGCGCTGACCGAGGACACCATCGCGCTGCTGGGGCTGGTCGTCGCGCTCCTCGGGATCACCCTCGCGCGAGTGTTCGACGAGCCGTTGTTCGACGCCGCCGGCGCACTGGTCATCGGGGCGATGCTGATGGTGTTCGCCGTCGCGCTCGCCTGGGAGAACAAGCGGCTCATCCTCGGCGAGAGCCTCCCGCAGGACGAGGAACGCAAGCTCAGAGCCATCGTCACGGACCGCGAGGAGGTCGACCGCATCGTCGACTTCCGAACCGTCTACTTCGGTCCCGAGCGCATCGTCGTCTCCGCGGACGTGGAGTTCGCACCCGGGTTCCAGGGGGGAGACCTCGACGCCATCATCACCGAGATCGAGGAGGAGATGAAGGCGACGAACGCGAGCGTCCGCACGGTCTACCTCGAACCCGAGGTGTAGCGCTCGGCGGGCGGCCCGTCCGGTGCGGACCCCTGGACCACTTTCACCGCGATGGGGCTAGGGCTTTTATTCGGGCGCGCAAACAGCTATCCACAGTGGCGAGCGCGTCAGACCCACCGGACTATCTCCGCTTTTTCCCGTACGACGAGCCGTACGACCACCAGACCGAGGCGATGGGCAGCATCTACGACGCGCTCGAGGAGGCGCGGAACGTCCTCTTCGAGGGGGCGACCGGCACCGGCAAGACCCTCTCGGCGCTCGCGCCCGCGCTCGAATACGCCCGCGAGACGAGCAAGACCGTGGTCATCACGACCAACGTCCACCAGCAGATGCGCCAGTTCGTCCGCGAGGCCGCCGCGATCACCGACCAGGAGCCGATCCGCGCGGTCGTCTTCCAGGGGAAGGCCTCGATGTGCCACATCGACGTCGGCTACGAGGAGTGCCAGGCGCTCCGGGACACGACGCGCGAACTCGTCGACGCCGAGGAGAACAGGGCAGAGCTGGAAGCACAGCAGCGCGCCCTGCTGGAGGAGAGCCAGGACGGGAGCAGCGAGGCCGCCGACGCCCGCGGCGCGGTGATGGACGAACTCGAGTCCGTCGAGGAGGAGATCGGCCAGATCCGCGAGGAGCGCAACGTCTGCGACCACTACTACCGCAACCTGACCGCCGACACCGACGAGTTCTACGGCTGGCTGTTCGACGGCGTCCGCACGCCCGAGGACGTCTACGACTACGCCGACCGCGAGGGGCTCTGTGGCTACGAACTCCTCAAGGAAGGCATGGACGGCGTCGATCTGGTCGTCTGCAACTACCACCACCTGCTCGACCCGATGATCCGCGAGCAGTTCTTCCGCTGGCTGGGTCGCGATCCCGAGGACGTCATCGCCGTCTTCGACGAGGCCCACAACGTCGAGGACGCCGCCCGCGACCACGCCCGCCGGACGCTCACCGAAACCATCCTCGACCAGGCCGTCGACGAACTGGAGACGACGGAGGACCCCCGCGCGGACGCCGCGCTGAACGTCCTCACCACCTTCCGCGACGCGCTGGTCGACGCCTACGAGGAGGCCTTTTCCTTCGGCGAGCGCGAGGGCGTCGACGAGCACTGGTACGACCTCTCGATCGACAACGACGACGCCCGCGACGACCTGACCCTCGCCTTCCTGCAGCACTACTCCGGACCGGGCTTCCACGAGGAACTCGACCGGACGCTCGACCTCGGGCGGGAGCTCGACCAGTCCTACGAGGAGGCCTACAAGAACGGCGAGACGACGACGCGACAGGAGTGCCAGACCCTGCAGGCCGCGAGCTTCGTCGAGGACTGGCTCGACGAGTCCGCCGCCGAGGGCCAGTACCCCGTTGTGAGCGTCAGGCGTGCGGAAGAGGGGGGATCCCGCGATGCCGGCGAGATTTACGGTCGCGCGGAGCTGTACACGTGCATTCCGAGTTCGGTCACCGCGGATCTCTTCGGCGACCTGCACGCGGGCGTCCTGATGAGCGCGACGCTTCGGCCCTTCGACGTCACAGAGGACGTCCTCGGGCTGGACGAGCCGGAAACGCTGGCCTACGGACCGCAGTTCCCCGAGGAGCGCCGTCGCACCTACGCCGTCGACGGTCCCGCCCTCTTCGCCAGCAAGCGCGACGACATGGAGGTCCAGTCGACCGTCGCCGAGGTGCTGGAGGACGCCGCCCGCTTCACGCCCGGCAACACGCTCGCCTTCTTCCCGAGCTACAGCGAGGCCGAGCGCTACCACCAGCGGGTCGACGCCGGCGGGGCGACGTACCTCGACCGCCCGGGCACGTCCGCGAAAGACCTCCGCGAGGCGTTCACGAGCGACGACGACGCCGTCCTCTTCACCTCGCTGTGGGGCACCCTCGCCGAGGGCGTGAGTTTCGACGGCGACGACGCTCGCACTGTCGTCGTCGTGGGCGTCCCGTACCCGCACCTCGACGACCGCATGGACGCCGTCCAGGAGGCCTACGACGCTGCCTTCGGCGAAGACGACGAACAGGGTCGCGGCGGTGCGAACAGCCGTGAGAGTGACGACGAGGGAGCGGGCTGGCGCTACGCGGTCGAGATCCCGACCGTCCGGAAGACCCGGCAGGCGCTCGGCCGGGTCGTGCGCTCGCCGGAGGACTTCGGCGCGCGGATCCTGCTGGACAGGCGCTACACCGAGCGCTCGGAGGTCGAGATGCGGGACTACTCGGTCCGGGGGACGTTCCCGCCGGAGGACCGCCGCGAGATGGTCGACATCGACCCCGAGAAACTGAAGTTCGCGCTCCTGAACTTCTACCAGGACGTGGACGGCTACGACGGCGACCCCCCGCGGCCGTGAGGTCAAGTCACCGGACGCGAACGCAGTGAGCGTCCGGCTTTTTTCGCCCACGTTTTTCGACGAGTGGGTCGCGGAGCGACCCCGAGGAGAAAAAGGTGGTCTCACCAGGACGTGGACGGCTACGACGGCGAACCGCCGACGCCGTAGCCCGCAGTTCGCCCGGATGACGCCGTTGAACGGTGTCTAGTTATCAAATTATTTACCTTGAGAGCAGAGTACAGGAATATGGACCGCCGAACGTTCCTCTCGTTGGCGGCCGGGCTCGGCACGCTCGGCGGCTGTGTCGGCATCGAATCGGCTGGGACGGACACGCCAGAGCCGGAACCGGTCGCTCCGACGGAACTAGATCCCACGGAGCAGCGGTCGTCGACTGAAGCCACCGCGGCGACCCCGAGCCCAACCGAACGACGCGGACGAGTGGAGACGCGGACGCCGACCGCCACAGAGGCGCCGACGCCGTCGCCGACGCCAACTGAGATGTCGACGCCGACGCCGCAACCGGGCGACCTGACGGTCGTCGACACGAGGCTGACCGACGTCGAGGACATGTTCGGGCCGGACCGGTACGTGTGTGTCGACGTAGAGAACTCGACCGGGAACTACCACGGCTACGCCGAGGTGGACATCGTCTGCCGGGACGCCGACGGCGAGACGATCGACACCGACCGAGTGAACGTCATGGCGGTCCCCGGCAACGCCGTCTGGCGGGCGTACGGGGAGTACCACGGGGACGAGGAAGTCGACACCGTCGAAGCAGCGGTCGGTGAACAGGACCGGATCGTTCCGCTATCGCATCCCGATGGTGCGGAGATCGTCGACTCCGAGGAGATAGAGACTGACATCCTCTCCAATCCCGACATCGAGGGAACTGTCGAGGTCCGCGAGGCCTACGACTACCTGGAGGTGCTCGCGCCCTTCTACGACGAGGACGGATACTTCCGGGCGATCGGGCGGGCCAACGAAACCTACCTCGAGGCCGATACCCGCTGGGAATTCAGCGCCGAGGCAATACTGGATCCGCCGGAAAACGCGGCCCCGATCACCGACCGCGACCTCGTCTTGACGACCGGCTCCTGACGATAGTTCCCGTCGCCGTCCGGGGTACGTTCCGCCGGAGGAAACCCGCGAGATGGTCGACATCGACCCCCAGAAGCTGAAGTTCGCGCTGCTGAACTTCTCTCAGGACGTGGACGGCTACGACGGCGAGCCGCCGCGGCCGTGACGACGCGTCTTGACGCCGGATCCGCTCGTCGATGCGCTGTCGCGGTACGTGCGCGGCGTTGAACCTGCAAGGAGTGGGTGCGAGTACGTGCGGGCTGGGCGCGACCTGTTCGTCGGGTTATCCCCCGATTCCGGGGACGTAAGCCGGTTCCACCCCAATCGAGCGTATGGTACTCGACACACACGAGTCGGAGACCGAACGGCACGGTGACTTCCTGATCGCGGGCGTCGCCCATCGCGGGACCGAAGTCGACGAGTCGGCGCTGTGGGCCTCGCTCGACGACTACGCGGACGACCTCGACGCCCACGCCGTCGGCACCGACTACTATTCGGTCATGTTCGACGTCGACGCCGACAGCGGAGAGTTCACCTACGTCGCCGGCCGCGAGGTCGATTCCGCCGACGACCTCTCGCCGGAACTGACCGTCGTCGAGATCCCAGAGGCCACCTACGCCGTTCTCCAGCCCGACTACGAGTCCATCGACGAGATGATCCTCCAGATCCACGAGGAGGACCTCGACCACACCGACGACGACGACGGCGTCCGCAATCCCATCTTCGAACGCTACGAGACCCGCCGCGACCCCTCGACCCACGCCGACCGAGAGATCTACGTCCCGGTCCGCGACGACTGACCCCGTCATCACGACGGCCGCCTCCCCTGTTTCCGCGCCTCCAGCGGCGCGCTCGTTCCACCCGAAACCGGGGGGTTTGAATCCCCCCGTATCGAACGGGTGAGCCATGACCGTAGTCGCGTTCGACTTCGACGGCACGCTCTCGGACTCGGAGATGACCGTCCTCCTCGGCCGCCAGAACGGCACGGCCGACGACATGGCCGAGATCACCGAGCGAGCGATGAACGACGAGATCGAGTACGCCGAGAGCCTCCGCCAGCGCTGCGCGCTGCTCGAAGACCTGCCGGACGAACAGGCCCAGGAAGCCTTCGACCAGGTCGAGTTGCGCCCGGGCGCCGCCGACGTGATCGAGGCGCTCCGCGAGGCCGGCGTCTACGTCGCCATCCTCACCGGCGGCTTCGACCGCGGCGTCGCCGCTGCACTCGAAAAGGAGGGGGTCGAGGTCGACGCCATCGTCGCGAACCGACTCCCGGTGGCGAATGGGAAACTGACCGGCACCGTCGACGGTCCGCTCATCGAGGGAACGAAAGACGACGCACTGGAAGTCCTCACGGCCGCTATCGGCGAGGACCGCGACGACACCATCGCCGTCGGCGACGGCGCCAACGACCTCCCGATGCTGCAGGTCGCCGGGCTCGCCGTCGGGTTCGACCCGAAACCGGCCGTCGCGCCCGCCTGCGACACCATCGTCGAGACGATGGCCGAACTGCAGGACGTCCTCGAAGCTGAACGCGTCCTCGAATAACGGATCGAGCCGCGCCGATCAGACAAACTCGACCCCGCGGAACTCGAAGCGAGCGCCCCCGAGGGGTTCGTGATCTCCGGGGGCGTCTTCCGGCCCGGCGTAGTCGTCGCTGTCGCCGAGCGCGACGCGCCAGCCGTGGGCCTCCGCGATGACCTGGACGATGGCGAGCCCGAAGCCGGTCCCCTCTTCGGAGGTCGTGTACCCCGACTCGAAGACCTTCTCGCGCTCGTCCGCCGGGACCCCCGGACCGTCGTCCTCGACGTAGAAGCCCGACCAGTCGCCGAGTGGACCGATCCTGACGGTCACGTCGTCGCCGCCGTGGACGACCGCGTTCCGAAAGAGGTTCTCCAGGAGCTGTCGGAGGCGCCCGCGGTCGGCCTCCACGGTGAGGTCGTAGTCGAACGTCAGCGTTCCCGCGTCGCCGGTGGCCGTCGCCCAGCAGTCCCCGGCGACCGTCTCCAGTGAGACCGGATCGGGGTCCTCGACCCACTGTCCGTGGCGAACCAGCTCGAGCAGCTCTTCGAGCAGCGCGGCCATCCGATCGAGCGCGTCGGCGGCCGAGTCGACGTGTTCGCTCTCCGACCCACTGCTCGCCAGTTCCAGGTGGCCGGAGGCGACCTGGAGCGGGTTGCGGATATCGTGAGAGATGACGCTGGCGACGGTCCGCAGGCGCTCGTTCTGGCGTTCGAGCTGTCGTTCCTGGCGCTTCCAGTCGCTCAGGTCGTGCGTGAGACCGATCAGCCCGCGGATCTCCCCGTTCTCGTCCCGCCAGGGCACCTTCGACGTGATGAAGAAGTAGTTCCACTCCGGATCGGCGCTCACCTTGTCGACGATCTCCTCGCCCTCCTCGATGACGCGCATGTCGTCCTCGTAGCTCTCGCGGCCCTCCTCGCCCCAGATATCCAGGTCGGTCTGGCCGATGTACTCGCGCGCCTCCGAGTTGTAGTCGCTCACGCGGACGTGCCGGCCCTCCTCGTCTTTGATGAAGAGATACACCGGGATCGACTCGAAGATGGTGTCGAGGATGCTGCTCTCCCGGTCGAGAAGCGCGCGCTCGGTGACGTCCCGGACGGTCAACAGCGCGTACCGCTCGCCGGCGACGGCGACCGGCTTCGCCGTCACTTCCAGCGCGACCTCCCGCGCGTCTTCGAGCGCGACCGACAGCCTGTCGGCGGTACGCGGTGCGGACACGGGCGAGCCGGCTCCGTCCACCGGCCCCCCGTCGAGGACCGGGACCCCGTCGGGATCGCGCTCGATCGTCCGCTCGACGGTCGACGGACCGTCGAGCCCGGCGACCCACTCGGCCCCGGAGTCGGCATCGACGAGCGCCGTCTCGGCGACCGGCGAGCCGACCAGCGACCCGCTCTCGGCGCCGAGCATCGTCTCGACGGCCTCGTTTGCGAATGCGATCCGTCCGTCGCCGTCGCAAGCCACGATCCCAGCGTCGACGGCGCCGACGAGCGTCTCGAAGAACGCCTGATTGTCAATTTCGGTCGGCTGGGGCCCCCGATCCATACGATAGGACAAACGAACGCACTTGATCTATAAAAGTCGTCGGGGAGTCGCGGGCGAGACAGTGCGGGTCGGTGCGAGGGCGTTATTCCGTCGCGCTCTCGATGGCCTGGTCGAGGTCGGCGACGATGTCGTCGACCGATTCGAGGCCGACCGACAGGCGGACCATGTCGTCGGTCACGCCCGCGGCGGCCTTCTCCTCGTCGCTCAGTTGCTGGTGGGTCGTCGACGCCGGGTGGATGATCAGGGTCTTCGCGTCGCCGACGTTCGCGAGCAGGGAGGCGATCTCCGTCGACTCGACCGTCGTGCGGGCGGCGTCGTAGCCTTCGGCGAGACCGAACGTGATCATGCCGCCGTAGCCGCCGTCGAGGTACTCGCTGGCCTCGTCGTGGGTCTCGTGGTCGTCGAGTCCGGGGTAGGTGACCCACGAGACCTCGGGGTGGTCGGCGAGGTGCTCGGCCACTTCGAGCGCGTTCTCGCAGTGGCGGTCCATCCGCATCGGGAGCGACTCCAGGCCCTGCAGGGTCGTCCACGAGTCGAACGGCGACTGCTGGCTCCCCAGGTCGCGCAGGCCGCGAGCGACCGCCGCGTAGGTGAACGCGGCGTCGCCGAAGCGCTCGCGGAAGTTGACGCCGTGGTAGGCGGGGTTCGGCTCGGCGATCTCGGGGAACTTCTCGGCGTGCTCGTCCCAGGGGAAGGAGCCGCCGTCGACGAGGACGCCACCGACGGTCGTGCCGTGGCCGTGGATCCACTTCGTGGTGGAGTTCCACACCAAGTCGGCGCCGTGGTCGAGGGGCCGGCAGAGGTGCGGCGTCGCGAAGGTGTTGTCGACGAACAGCGGGACGCCGTGGTCGTGGGCGATGTCCGCGATGCGCTCGATGTCCGGCGTCACCAGGGCGGGGTTGCCGATGGTCTCGAAGTGGACGTAGGCGGTGTCGTCGTCGATGGCCTCCTCGTAGGCCTCGTAGTCGAGCGTGTCGACGAAGCGCGCCTCGACGCCCATCCGCGGCGCGGTGTGGGTGTAGTACGTGTAGGTCCCCCCGTACAGCGACGAGGCGGTGACGATGTTGTCGCCCACGTCCGCGAGCATAAACGTCGCGAGGTTCAGCGCGGCCATCCCCGAGGACGTTGCGATCGCCGCGGCGCCGTTCTCCAGCGCCGCGATGCGCTCTTCGAGGACCGCGTTCGTCGGGTTCATCAGCCGCGAGTAGATGTGGCCCGGCTTCTCCAGCGCGAACTGCGCGGCGGCGTCGTCGGCGTCATCGAAGACGTACGACGTCGTCTGGTAGATCGGTGGCGCGCGCGCGCCGGTGGCCGCGTCGGGCTCTTCCTGTCCTACGTGCAACGCCTCGGTCGCCGGATCCCAGTCATCAGACATGGATACACCGGTTGAGGGTCTCCGGACACATAAGTCCCGGTCAGCGGGCCATTCCCGCCAGTTGTCGGCGGTTCCGGCAGGATTTCGCGCCCGCCCGAACCGATTCGTCCGCGCGATACACCTCAGGGTGCCGACGGCCCGTACCGATCCCTCCCGTCGCGACGAGCGTCTGACGCGTCTATAAGTCCGTTCGCGTCCGCGTGTCCGCTAATGAGTCACACGGGGATCGGATCGCGACTGGTCGCGACCGTCAGCGCGCAGGTGCTCCGGGTCGTCGGCTTGCTCACCGTCCTGCTGTCCGCCGGCGTCGCGGGATTGAGCGTCTCCACCGAGTACGGACTGGCTGTCACCGTGGGTGGGGAGAGCCAGACGGCCGCGTACACGGCCGACGTGAGCATCGCCAGCGCGCTCGTCGAGTTCGCGGCGGCCCACCCCGCCTATCCGGTCGCGGTGCTCGTCGGGTTCGTGCTGGTCGTCGCCGGCGACGAGACGCCGATACTCGGTGGATAAACGGGGCGGACGTCCGGAGAGAGTAGGCAGACCGACAGTTCTGCTTTCGGACACACACCAGTAGGCGTCTGACGTAGACTTATGAGCAGATCCGCCGTTCACACGCCCGATGGAACGGCTCGGCGGGAAAGCGAAACGGGGACTGGGAGCGAGGCTAGCGAAACAGACCCTCCGTATCGCCGGACTGGTCACGGTCGTCTGTACAGTCGCGGTCACCGCCGCGAGTATCACCACGCCTCACGGGCTCTCGGTACCCAGCCAGTCGGGGACGAACGCCGTCACGACCACCGCGGACGTCGGCACGCTCACCGCACTGGTCGCCTTCGCCGCCGCGCATCCCGCGTATCCGGTGGTCGCGTTGCTCGGGTTCGTCCTCGTGGTCGCCGGCGAGGAGACGCCGCTGCTCGGTTGATCGGTCGGTTCCACCCGAAACGAAGGCGTCTGCACGCCCGGCTCACTCCACGTCCCGACTCCGGACCTCGTCACTCGAAGTCGTGGATCCGCAGGTCGAGCGTATCCAGCGAGACGATGGGCGCGAACGCCACGTCGGGGTCGATGTTGACGCTCTTCTGGAAGTCGGTCTGGGCCTGCCAGCAGCCGGAGTTGATGGTGAGGACGTTGTGGTACTTGCCGTACCCCAGTTTGTGGACGTGGCCCGAGTGGAAAATGTCGGGCACCGACTCGATGACGAGGTGGTCCTCCGTCTCCGGCGCGAGACGGGTCTGCCCGCCGAACTGCGGCGCGACGTGGCGCTTCTTGAGAAGCTGGTACATCGGCTTGTGTGGCTCCTCGTAGGTGGCCTTCTCGTCGGGGAGTTCGGCGATCACTTCGTCGAGCGAGACGCCGTGGTACATCAGCACGTCGACGCCCTCGACGGTGACCGTGGAGGGGTTGCCCGAGATGCGGGCCTCGTGGGCGCTCATGATGTCCCGGAGTTCCTCGTCGAACGCCGGCTGTGGCTCGGCGAGGCGGACCGCGTCGTGGTTGCCCGGGATCATGACGATCTCCACGTCGCCTGGCACCTCTTTGAGGTACTCGCTGAAGCGCTCGTACTGCTCGTAGAGGTCGACGATGTCGAGTTCCTCGTCCTGTCCGGGGTAGACCCCGACGCCCTCCACCATGTCGCCCGCGATGAGGAGGTACTCCACCCGGTCGGCGTCGGCGGTGTGCAGCCAGTCGGTGAAGCGGTGCCAGGCGTCGGCCTCGAACTCCTGACTGCCGACGTGGACGTCGCTGATGAGCGCCGCTTCGACCTCCCGGTCGGCGGTCGAGGGTTCGTACGTGCGGGGGATCTCCGGGAAGTACAGCGAGTCGACGAAGAGGATCCCGCCGTCGTCGGCGAGCGTCCCGTCGACGGCGATCACCTCGTCCAGCAGGAGTTCGTTCACGAGGTCGGCGATGTCGCGGTCTTTCATCACCAGGCAGGGGAAGGTCCCGTTGGTGTCCTCCAGTTCGACCAGCCAGTGGCCGCTGGCGGTCGAGCGGATGTCCGAGACCATCCCGACCATGGCGGCCTCGCTCCCACCGGGCATCGACTCGATGGCGTCGGTCGGTCGGTGGTTGACCCGTCCCCGAAGTTGCTTCGAGAGTTTCTCGTAGCGGTCGCGGAACACCGCGACGAAGTCCGAGTACTCGCCGGTCCCCGTGCTGGAGATGTCGCCCTCGATGTCGATCGATTGCGCGTCGGGGTCGGCCGGCGTCCGCCCGCCCTCCGAGGTCGGCCCGTCTTCCGCTGTCCGTTCGCCTCCGCTCGTCTGTTCGCGCTCTCCACCTGCCGTCGCGGCCCCCGCGCTCTCGGCGCTCGCGGCCGCGGATTCGTCTCGGTCAACCCCCTCGGTTTCGACTGGAGCGTCCGAACCGGTGTCTGCCGAACGGGGTTTCGACTCTCCAGTTGAAACAGAGGGGTCGTCGGTACCAGGGGAATCGCTGGACCGAGCGGAATCTCCGGTTTCCGGGGACGCGTCGACGGAGACGTCGCCGGCAGGGTCCCCAGACCGTGAGCGGGTCTCGATGACGTCTTTGACGTGGTCGGCGGTGAGTTTCACGGCCCCGTCGGGGACCGCGTCGAGCGTCCGTTCGAGGGCCGCGGCGGGGTCGGGCGCGGAGGCGATCAGGGTGACCGCCTCGGGTTCCGCGTTGTACCCGCGTCTGGCGAGCGCGTTGGCGACGTGAACCGGCGTCTCGAGCGGCACAGTAGGTGATCGGAGGCGGTCCGCAAAAGCGTAGCGAACCTGCAAGCGAGTGGTTCGCAGTCCGCCAGAGAGGGTCTGACACGGCCGCACACGTGGAGCCGAACCGACCTGTCACGACTCGGCTGTCGCCCCGCGACCCCGGTCAGAACATTCAAACGCCCGCTGCACCAACGGACTGTCAATGAGTCCGCCCCGCGACGGCGAGGATTCTCCGGACGACGGACCCGCCGACCACGGTTCCCTCCCCGACAACGCCTCCGACGGTCCCTCTCAGCCCGCCGACGGCTCCCCCTCCGACGACGATTCGACTCGCGGCGATCCCGCGCACACCGCCCCCGCGGACGACCAGTTGCGCGAGGAGCACTCGACGGATGACCTCCCGAGCGAGGACCACTCGGATGACGAGCCGACAACAGACGATTCCTCCGCTGCGGACCCACTCGATCCCGATAGAGCGGCGACGTCGGGATCCGAAGGGAACCCGTCGAGGGAGTCCGACACCGAGCGCGGCGTGGCTCCGAACGGCGCCGGCGGGACCGTCGACGCGCCGCCGGCCCGACGGACCGACGCGGACGCCGAGCGCGAGGGAAGCGGCGCGCTGCGGACGTTCGTGATCGACGTTCTGAGCAGCGCGATCGCGGTCTTGCTGGTCGGCGTGCTCCTGTTCGCGGTCAGCGGCGTCTGGCCGCCGATGGTCGCGGTCGAGAGCCCGAGCATGACCCCGCACATGAAGACCGGCGACCTGGTCTTCGTCATGGAGGAACAGCGCTTCCCCGGCGACGGCGCGATCGCCGGGACCGGCGTCGTCACCGCCCAGACGGGCGAGCGGACCGACTACCGGAAGTTCGCGAAGACCGGCGACGTGATCGTCTACAAGCCGGACGGCAGCGAAAGCGCCACCCCGATCATCCACCGGGCGATGTTCTGGGTCAACGAGAGCGAGAACTGGTACGAGAAGGCCGACAAACAGTCGATCGGCCGGTACAGCGAGTGCGGGGACACCCCCGACGACGCCCTGCCGAACTGTCCCGCCCCGCACGCCGGATTCGTCACCAAGGGCGACGCCAACGGCGTCTACGACCAGGCGCAGACACTGAGTGGCCCCGTCAAGCCCGCCTGGGTCGTCGGCACGGCCGAAGTCCGCGTCCCGAAACTGGGCTGCATCCGCCTGCGCTCCGAAGGCTGTGCCGACGGGATGCTCGGGCTCTCCGCCCCGGCCGCCGGCGCCACCACCTTCGAACGGTCGTGTCTCTGCAACGAGACGGCCGGATAGGCGCCATTCCGCGTCGGCGGTCATCGGTGTGCTGAGGTCCTCGAATCGCGCTGAGAAGAGCGGGTGCGAACGGGTCAGTCGTTGTCGAAGCGGGTCTGGACGAACGGCTGGGTGTCTTCGATGTCAGAGAGCCGCGAGTCCGAGAGGAGCACTGCCTCGGTCTCGTCGATAGGGACCGACAGCGATATCTCCTTCGTCCGGCCGTAGCGGCCCTTGCTCACGACGACGGCGTTGACGATGCCGAGCATGTCGAGTTCGGAGATGAGATCGGTCACCCGCCGCTGGGTGAGCGTGTCGACGTCGATCTCCTCGCAGAGCCGCTGGTAGACGTTGTACACCTCGCCGGTGTTGATGTTGTGGACGCCGTTCTTCTCGAGCATGATGATCGAGAAGAGGACGAGCTTCGACTGGGTCGGGAGAGTGCGGACGACCTCGACGACTCGGTCGAGTTCGATCTTCTCCTGAGCCTTGCGGACGTGGGCCTCGTTGACGTTGTCGGTCTGGTCGCGCTCGGCGAGTTCGCCGGCCGTCCTGAGCAGGTCGAGCGCGCGGCGGGCGTCGCCGTGTTCCTGGGCCGCGAAGGCCGCGCACAGCGGGATCACGTCGTCGGTGAGCGCGTCGCCCTCGAAGGCGACCTCGGCGCGGTGTTCGAGGATGTCCCGGAGCTGGTTGGCGTCGTAGGGCGGGAAGACGATCTCCTCTTCGCCGAGGCTGGACTTTACTCGAGGGTCCAGGAAGTCGGTGAACTTCAGGTCGTTCGAGATGCCCATGATCGACACGCGGGAGCGTTCGAGCTCCGAGTTCATCCGCGAGAGGTTGTAGAGGGTGTCGTCGCCGCTCTTCTCGACGAGCTTGTCGATCTCGTCGAGCATGATGACGACGACCCGTTCGTGGTAGTCGACGGCGTCGAAGAAGGTGCTGTACACCCGGTCGGTCGGCCACCCGGTCATGGGGACGTGTTCGAACGACTCCCGGTCCTCCCGGAGCGTGTCGATCCGGTCCTCGACGGCCGCGAGCGAGTCGTACGCTGTCTCCGCGAGAACCCGTTCGTTCTCGCGCGCACGCTCACGAACATCGGTGAGTTCTTCGAGTTCCTCGTCGATGACCGCCTCGTTCTTCTCGATGAACTTGTTGGCGAGCTGAGCGAGGACGCGGTACTGCGTGTCCGTCACCTCGCAGTTGATGTACTCGACCTCGCAGGGGACCTCGTACTTCTGGGAGGTCGACTCCAGCTCCGTGCTGACGAACTTCGCGCTGGCGGTCTTGCCCGTCCCGGTCTTGCCATAGATGAGGATGTTCGACGGGGAGTCCCCGCGCAGCGCCGTGACGAGGATCGTCGCCATGTTGTTGATCTGCTCCTCGCGATGAGGGAGCTTGCGCGGCGTGTAGGAGGGGCGCAGCACCTCCTTGTTCTCGAATATCGGATCGCCAGCGAGGAGGTCGTCGAACAGCCCCTGGGAGGCCTCCTCGGTATCGTCTGAGGGGACATCGTCGAGCATCACCTCGTCGAGGACGGACGAGTCGGCGTCCCCGTCGTCGGCGTCCGAATCCGGCCTCGAACCCGGATCCGCCTCGATATCCACGGTCGGGGACGAGTCCGCCGAACCGCGGACCGTCTGGGACGAGTCGATCCCGTCGGACTCCTCGTCGGCCGAACCGGACAGCTGAGCGTCATCGGAATCGGTGTCGGGAGTAGGAGGCGAGTCCGGCGCGTCGCCGACCTCACCGGACGGCGGCGTCTCCACCGATTCGTCTCCCCCACCGGCTGCATCGGACCCGACAGCCGGAGTCGATCCGTCGCTGTCTGCCGACTCGCTGGGAACGGGCGACTGGTCCGCTCCGACGTCCTCCTCGGTCGGATTCGTCGGTCGATCGTCGTCTGTTCGCGACGCCTCTCCGTCCGATGGCGCCGGTACCGGTTCCTCCTCGTCGTCCGCCCCATCCACCTGCTCCGGTGAATCGAGCGTCGTTTCCTGATCGTTGTCGTCCCCGTCCATCATTCTGTGATTACCGCGATACCGAACCCCTCTATTTCGTCTGGAAAGACGGCCACGCGTCCTCGGAACCGCTCTCAAACCGACTGATACGCCGTCATCTACTGGTTTCGAATGTGACGGCGTGTCCAGTTGAACCACAAGAACCCGTGGTTGATACGATATTAAATATTTCGGTGAATAGCGCACCGGTGGTTCGGCTAGACAGAGAGATTCCGGAAGTGACGCCTTCAAACGGAACATTACCAGAATTTCACTGGTCGCTTGGTCCACCCTGGATCGGACTCCGACGCGACTTACCGCGGAGAACGAAGTATCATGTCACCGTTCGAGATATTCTAGCCGGAACACCCCCACCCCTTCGTTTCGAGTGGAACGCGAGAAGAGGTGGTGGGGGGTCAGCAGGATTTCGATTAGCAGATGTCGAGAGAAAGATTTACTACCTAGTCACTAAAACCAAACCCGCACTAGTAGGAAAACAAATTTTCATCGGGTTTTATTTCTAGGACTAGGGTTATAATGTCTCGTGGTTATCGGACGATGTCTAGAGGGTATCTCCTGATCACTTGGAATCACTCTGGGTAATCACCATCTCACTCCGCTGCGATCCCCTGCCGTCGAACACGCCGGACGGTCACCACGGTCCTCCCTGGTTCCACCTGAAACGAGGGGGTGGGGGTGTGGCTGACTCAGTTTGTCTGGCTCTGCGGGTCCTCAATATCGCTCGTACGTTACGGATCACTCCAATTTCCCCCTCGTTTCGACTCCGCACCGACTTCGAAGTAGCTCCGTACTGACTCCACACTGACTCTCCACCGACTCCGCACCGAACTTGTCCTGACCCAGTCCCGAGATAGAGGCAGTCCCGAGATAGAGGTAGTCACGAGATAGAGAGAACGGCTTCCGGACTGCCGCTCGGGATCGCACTTCTACCGGGCAGCCCAACGGTCGGCCTGCAATCCTATACCACGATACCGGCGAAACGTCACAGATCTGACTCTAGTTCCGGCCTCGTTCGTGAGGGACCGAATCGACGGCCGAGCCGCCGGAATTCCGGCCCTTACTTCGTATAATTTATATTTGTCTGACGTAGGCTTAAGTGAGTCGGCACGGCTTATTCGCTCAGATGCGCCCCTGTGGCGCAGGAGGATAGGATGGGACTGTTCACAGAACTCAAAGACAGCATCTCGCGGGCAGCTTCGACGCTGTTCTCCGAGGAAGACCCGAAACGCATCGGTATTTACGGCCCGCCGAACGCGGGGAAGACGACGCTCGCGAACCGCATCGCGCGCGACTGGACCGGCGACGCCGTCGGCCCCGAGAGTCACGTTCCCCACGAAACGCGGCGCGCGCGCCGCAAAGAGAACGTCGAGATCGAACGCGACGGCAAGACGGTGACCATCGACATCGTCGACACGCCCGGCGTGACGACGAAGGTCGACTACACCGAGTTTCTCGAACACGACATGGAGAAAGACGACGCCGTCCGTCGCTCCCGCGAGGCCACCGAGGGCGTCGCCGAAGCGATGCACTGGCTTCGCGAGGACGTCGACGGCGTCATCTACGTGCTCGACTCGACCGAGGACCCGTTCACGCAGGTCAACACGATGCTCATCGGGATCATCGAGAGCCAGGACCTGCCCGTGCTGATCCTCGCGAACAAGATCGACTTAGAGGAGTCGAGCGTCCAGCGGATCCGCAACGCGTTCCCGCAACACGAGACGACGGAGCTGTCGGCGCTCGAAGGAGACAACATGGACGAAGTGTACGACCAGATAGCGGAGTACTTCGGGTGAATCATGGCTGAAGCACGACACCCCGAAGACGAAGACGGTGTGCAGATCGACCTGATCAGTGCCGAGCGGATGGACGGCAAGACGACGATGGAGAAGATCCGGATGATCTTAGACGGCGTCCGGGACAACAA
Organism: Halosimplex rarum; assembly: GCF_047715405.1. Lineage (NCBI taxonomy): Archaea > Methanobacteriati > Methanobacteriota > Halobacteria > Halobacteriales > Haloarculaceae > Halosimplex > Halosimplex rarum. Next base: position 3,475,821 of record NZ_CP180412.1, on the reverse strand, counting down.
CATCGTCATCCTCGAAGCCGGCCTGACCCCCGACGAGGAGTCGCGGCTCATCGAGGTCACGATGACCGAGATCAGCCCCGACGAGTTCAACGGCATCGAGATCGAGACCTATCCCAAGTCCCAGGCCGACGATTCGAGCCTGCTCGGTAGGCTCATGGGCAAAGAGGAGACGAAGAAGCTCACCGTGATCGGCCCGGCCAATCAGATCGAGACGCTCCACAAGGACGAGACCCTCATCAGCGCCCTCGTATCGCGGAAATAGCCAGGTATGCCCCATCAGTGTACGAACTGCGACCGGACGTTCTCCGACGGCTCCAAGGAGATGCTGTCGGGCTGTCCGGAGTGTGGCGGCACGAAGTTCCAGTTCCGACCGGACGGCTTCGGCGGGTCGGGCGGCGAGAGCGGCAGCGCCGATTCGACAGCGGCCGCGGAATCGCCCTCGACCGCCGAGTCGCCGCCGGAACCGACCGACCGGCCCGGCGACTCGATGACGCGAACGGTCGGCAACGCCGCCGCGACTGTCCGAGACCTGGTCAGCGGTTCCGCGGGCAGCGACGCGACGCGAGCGAAACCGCCCGCGGACTCCCCGTCGACCGAGTCCGCGTCCGCGACCGACGCGTCGACGACCGCGGCCACTGGCGAATCCGCGGACGCTTCGAACACCGCGCTCGACGACGACATCATCGTCGCCGAGTCCGAGCCCGTCGAGGGCGAAGACACGGCACAGGCCGACGCCCGGAGCCAGCTCGTCGACCCCGACGAGATGCCCGAATCCGAGGGCTTCGATCCCGCCGAACGGGAAGCGTCCGACGTCGCCCCCGCCGACGGCGATGCAGCCGAATCCACCGCCGACGCAGCCGAAACCGTCGACGGGGTGGACGCGTCGACGTCGTCTCCGTCCGCGGAATCGGTCGAGGAGCCCGCGCCCGACCGAACGGTGGCGGACGAACCCGACGCCGAACGCGCCGACCGGCCGGACCTGTCGGAACTGCGCGAGGAGCTCAACGACCAGTTCGAGAGCATCCGCGTCCTCGAACCCGGGCAGTACGAACTCAATCTGATGGAGCTCTACGACCGCGAGGAGTACATCATCGCGCTCCAGGAAGACGGCCGCTACAGCATCCAGGTGCCCGAGACCTGGCGCCAGGCCGACGCCTGACCTCCTGCGCCCCTTCTCTCGAAGATCGGTCGCGACAGTCCCACTGCCACCGAGCCGGCGGCGACCTCCCCGAGCGACCGGCCAATTCTACACGATCTTTTTACCGGTACCGGCCCCAGATAGCGTATGACACGCCAGGCGTCACAGCCGACGGAGGGGTCGCTCTCCATCGACGCCGACTGGGGGGTCCAGTACGTCGACGGCGAGTGGATCGAACGGGGGGACCGGGACGGAATCGACGTGTTCGACCCGTCCACGCGAGAGCGGGTCGCGACCGTCCCCGCCGGGACGACCGACGACGTCGACGCGGCCTACGACGCGGCCGAATCGGCACAACCCGAATGGGCCGAGACACCGCCTCACCGGAAAGCGTCGGTCATCCGTTCGTTCGTCGACGCGCTCGACGACCACTTCGGAGCGTTGCAGACGCTGCTCACGGAGGAATCGGGTAGCTGCGCCACGAAGGCCAAATTCGAGGTCATGACGGCGAAGGGCGTCGCCCAGGAAGCGGCGGGCTTTCCCACCCGTCTCTCCGGCGAACTCAAGGACTCCCTCATCCCGGGGAAGGACAACCGGGTCGAGCGCATCCCCGCGGGCGTCGTCACCGTCATCACGCCGTGGAACTTCCCGCTCAGCCTCACCGCCCGCGCGGTCCTACCAGCGCTCGCGCTCGGCAACACGGTCGTCCTGAAACCCGCGCCGAACACCCCTGTTTCGGGTGGACTCGTCTTCGCCCGGCTCTTCGAGGAGGCGGGGCTGGAGCCTGGCTTACTCAACGTCGTCACGGGTCGCGACGAGGAGGTGGGGGACGCGATTTCGGGACACAGCGGCGCCGATGTCGTCGCGTTCACGGGATCGACGGAGGTCGGTCGGCGCGTCGGGAAGCGCGCCGTCGACTCGCTGGCGTTCCCTGCACTCGAACTCGGGGGGAACGCGCCGTTCGTCGTCCTCGACGACGCCGACCTCGACGCCGCCGTCGACGCCGCGGTGTACGGAACTGTCTACCACAGCGGTCAGGCGTGCATCTCCATCAATCGTCACCTCGTCCACGAGTCGCTCGCCGACGAGTACGTCGACCGACTCGCGGACCGGCTCGCCGACGTCCCGACCGGGAGCGCACACGACGAGGAGACGGTCGTCGGCCCGCTGATCGACGAGCGCCAGCGTGACAGCGTCCTCGAACACGTCGACGACACCGTCGAAGCCGGCGCTACACTCGAAACGGGGGGCGAGACGGTCTCGATCGACGGCCTCGACGACTCGCTGGTCGTCGCGCCGACCGTCCTCTCGGAGGTGACTAACGACATGGCGGCGGCGTGCAACGAGCACTTCGGTCCCGTGGCTCCCGTCATCACGTTCGCGGACGACGACGAGGCCGTCGAACTCGCCAACGACACAGAATACGGCCTCGCGGCGGCGGTGTTCGGCGGCGATATCGGTCGGGCGGAGACGGTCGCGGACGCCGTCGACGCGGGCATGGTCCACGTCAACGACCAGCCGATCAACGAGGAACCGCACGTCCCGTTCGGCGGGCGCAAGGCCTCGGGCATCGGCCGTTACAACGGCGAGGCGGTCGTCCGCGAGTTCACCGAGCCGAAGTGGGTGTCCGTCCAGCGGAAACAGAGGCGGTACCCGTTCTGAACGCGCGGGGAACCGCCCGGATTCCGGGGTAGTCTGGGCGTATTCGTGCGGTTTCCGGTGCAGGCACAATCGTTATACTCTCGGCCGTCGATACTCGTCTCAACGGAGTGTTTCCAGTGCACCGACAGCGATCACACCTCGAAGAGTGGGCCTCCCTGCTCGACGAGCGCGTGTCGGAAGAGGCCCTCGACGAGGGTCCAGGGGGCGACAGCTCCGCCGACTGGTCGGACCCTCGTCAGGGCGGTTGAGACGCGCCGGCGAAGCGAGCGACGACGCCCCGGACGGTCCCCGCCGGTAGAAATCGAGCGGCGATAGCCCCGTCAGTCCTCGCTGGTCATCTGCTCGTACTGGTCGGAGAGCTTCTCGGCCGCCTCGTCCATGAGGTCGTGCTCGTAGTCGGACAGCTCCCACTCGACGACTTCTTCGACGCCGTCCGAGCCGAGCTTGACGGGGACGCCGAAGGCGGTGTCCTCGTAGCCGTACTCGCCGTCGAGGACGACGGAACCGGGCAGGACCTCGCCGGTGTCGTGCAGGATGGCTTCGACCATGTGCGCGACGCCGGTCGCCGGGCCCCACTCGGTCGCGCCCTTGCGCTCGATGACGTTCATCGCGGACTCCTGGAGGTCTTCGAGGATCTCCTCGCGCTCGTCGGCGGAGAACTCGGGGTCGCGGCCGTCGACGCGGACCTTCGAGAAGACGGGGACCTGCGCGTCGCCGTGTTCGCCCAGGATCGTGGCTTCGACGTTCTGGACCTGCGTGTCGAAGCGCTCGGAGAGGACGTAGCGGAACCGGGCCGAGTCCAGTCGGCCGCCGAAGCCGACGACCTGCTGGCGGTCGCGGTCGCCGGTCTCGTAGAGGTGCCGATTCAGGAGGTCGACCGGGTTCGACGTCGTCACGGTCACGTAGTCGTCGTTGTGCTCGGCGAGCGAGGAACCGATGTCGTCCATGATCGGCGCGTTGTCGCCCGCGAGGTCGATCCGCGTCTGGCCGGGTTGGCGCGGGATGCCCGCCGTGATGACGACGACGTCCGAGCCGGCGGTGTCCTCGTAGGTGCCCTGCCGGACGGTCGTGTTCGAGTCGTATGCCACGCCGTGGTTGGCGTCCGCGGCCTGACCGATCGTCACGTCCTCCTGGTCCGGGATGTCGACGAAGACCAGCTCGTCCACGATGTCCCGAAGCGCCAGGTTGTACCCCGCTGCTGCCCCGACGGTGCCTGCGGCACCGACGATGCTAACTTTCGTCATACCACGTAAATCGTTGCCCCGTTCGGTGGGTAAATCTATCGGACCCTGCCCTCTCGACCCGTCAGTCGTCAATTCTCGGTTCGACGGACGACGATCCGACTCGCCGAACCGGTCGGGGTTCGTGGCGACGGCCTTTTTGGCGGTCGCTGGTATCACTCTGGTATGAGCGACTTCGACAAGGAAGCCGAGCGCGAACGGCTCCGGGAGAAGTACGAGCGCGACCAGCAAAAGCGGGAAGCCAGCGAGCGGATGAGCGACCTCCTCCTCAAGGGCGCGACGATGACGAACTCCCACTGCGGGAACTGCGGCGACCCCATCTTCCGCTACGACGGCGACGAGTTCTGTCCCACCTGCCAGCAGGTCGTCACCAGCGACGATGCCGAGGAGGCCGCCGAGACCGACCAGCAGGGCGATCGCGACGACGCCACTGGGGATTCGACTGGTCTCGACGAGACCGGACCCGACGCCGAGAACGGCGACGCACCGGACCACATCGAGATCAAACAGCCCGACGGGCCTGCCGTCGGAACTGGCGCCGACCAGGCCGACGAGTCCGCAGCGGGCGCGTCGGAGGCCGACGCGCCCGGAGCGGACGCGGCAGGTGTGAACGCGAGCGATGTCAGCCAGACGGACGCGACCGGTTCCGACGAGAGTACCGTCGCGGGCGGTACTTCCCAATCACCGCCGTCCGGCCAGAACGAGCCCGCATCGTCGAACCGACAGCCATCGACCGGTCAGCAGTCGCAACCGGCCGACCGACCGAGCGTACCGGCCGATTCGAGCGACGACTTCGGGGTGGCGCGCGCGTCGCTGGTCCGGACGCTCCGGAAACACGCCGAGCGCGCGGAGAACTGCGACGACCCCCGACGCGCTCGCGACCACCTCACCGCCGCGCGCGAGGCCGCCGAGGCGCTGTCGGCGCTGTCCAGTTCGTACTGACGCGGAACAGACGCGGTACCGCCGCCTTCGCCCCTGCGATTCTATCTGTCGAGCGCGTCGAGCGCTGCGTCGAGCGCTTCGTCCGGGCTCGGACACTCCTGGAGCGTCTCCCCGCCCTCGGTGTAGATGAGGCGCGGGAATTTCGAGCGCGTGTCGAGGACGCCGATCCCCGGGAGCGTGTCGGCGCCCGTCTCCACGTCCGCGAACGCGTCGAAGCGTGGCGTCCCGTCCGTCATCGCGGGGGCCGCCCCGGCGTCGGCGTCCGGGGTAGCGGCCAGTTCCGCGGAGTCGGCGAGCACCGGGTACGTCAGGTCGTAGCGACGACGCCAGTACGTCGCCCGGTCCTCGGTGTCGGGGAGCGCGCCGACGACGGCCACGTCTTCGGCCGCGAACGACTCGAACGCGTCGCTGTAGGCCATCGCGCGGTCCCGGGACACCTGGCAGTAGTGGTCTCGCAAGAGGAGCACGACCACGGCGTCGAACTCGGCCGCGAGATCCTCGCTCGCGACCGTGTCCGGCCCAGGCCCCCCGTTCGGCAACTCGAACCTGACGATCCAGTGCATGCCGTCGCTCATCTGTAGCCCCCTGTGGTCGGCACCAACGCGCCCGGGGGTATTCGTTGTTGTGATCGGTCAGAAACTCCACTCGAAACGAAGGGGTTGTCCGGTGGAACGCTCGGGTCGCCGGGCGGGCTACGCCGCCGAATCAGGGGGGAATCAGCCGTCGTAGTCGCTGCCGACGACTTCGCGGAACCGCTCGGCGGTCACCTCGCCGACCCCCTCGGCGGCCTGCAGGTCCTCGACGTCGGCGGCCATCACCGCTTCGACGCTGCCGAACTCGGCGAGCAGCGACTCGGCCGTGACCGGCCCGACCTCCGCGACGCTCGCGACGACGTACGCCTGCTGTTCGGCGAGCGTCTTCGAACTCTTCTCCCCGTGGACGCTGACCGTTCGGTCCTCGGTCTCCTGCTCGCGCGTGGCGATCACCCTGAGCAACTCCGTCGTCTCGTCCTCGTCGGTCGTCCGGAGAACGCTCGCGCCGAAGTCGACGGCGAGCGAAGCCAGCGCGCCGCGGACGGCGTTCGGGTGGACGTTCCGCTCGCCGTAGAGGTCCTCGCCCTCGACGACGACGACCGGCCGGGCGTAGTAGCGGGTCGCGTCTTTCACCTGCTCGAACATCGAACGCTCGTCGCCGCCCGTGAGCGTGTCCATGAAGTCGGCGACGGTCTTGCGCTCGACGACGACCCGGTCGGAGAGGACGTAGTCGCCGACGGCGAGCGTCTCCAGGCGCGTCTCGATCTCGTCCTTCCGCGAGAGGTCTTTCGCGATGGAGGCGTCCAGTTCCCGCTGGTCGACCACGACTTCGACCGACTCCTCGTCGTCCGCGCTCGCGGTCGCGATCTCCCCGTCCGGATCGTCGCGGTCGGCCGATTCCGCGGCGTCCCGGTCGGCGTCGCCCTCTTCCGTACTGGACTCGCCACCTTCGCCGCCCGCGAACGCGTCGAGGCCCGCTTGGCCGTCGTTCTCGGCCGATTGCGCGGTAGTTGCGGACTCGTCACCGTCACTCCCGGTTTCGCCTCGACCGCTTGCGACGTCGCTACCGGAAGACGCGGCCTCCTCAGCCTCCGTTGCGGTTTCGCCCCCCGTTTCGTGTGGAGCGTCGCCGTCGGCAGCCGGGCCGCCGTCGCCACTCGCGCCGTCGTCGAACGCGGCCATCTCGGTCTGGCTGCTCAGTTCGCTCTCGATCTCGCCGGTTATCGACTTGAGCGACCGCAACTCGTCTTTCATCCGCTTCTGGTCGTTGCGGGCCTTCCAGAAGTACGCCTCGTCGCGGGTGTCCTCGGCGAGCAGGACCGACACCGCGCCCTCGGTCTGGCGGCCGGTCCGGCCCTTGCGCTGGATGGCGCGGATCGCGGTCGGGACGGGCTCGTAGAACAGGACGAGGTCGACTTCGGGCACGTCCAGCCCCTCCTCGGCCACGGACGTCGAGACGAGCACCTCGAACTCGCCGGCGCGAAAGTCGTCCAGCGTCTCCTGTTGCTCCGTCTGCGTCATCCCGTCGCTGCCGTCGGTGTCGGACTGGCCGACGAACTTCCGGGCCGTGAAGTGCTCGTTCAGGAAGTCCGTCAGCGTCTCGGCGGTGTCGCGCGACTCCGTGAAGACGATGACGCGCTCGCCGTTCTCGATGCCGAGCGTCTGCGCGATGAGCATCCGCGTCCGGCGGAACTTCGGGTGGAGGTCGTCGTAGTCCTCGGCGCGGCGTATCGCTTCCCGTACTTTGGGTTCGGAGATCATTCGCTGGTCGGCCTTCGAGGCGCCCGACGAGCGGGCGGCCTGCTTCTGGCGCTCGAAGTACCGGCGGAGGCTCTCGACGCTCTGGGTCTCGGCGTAGGTGACCGCGGTCCGGAGCTTTCGAACCTCGGCGAGCAGGCTCATGCCCTCGTAGCCCTCCGACTGATCGTTGTTCATCAGCTCGCGGAGCTTGCCCTGGATCTTCTGGATCTCCCGCTCGGAGACGTCGGCCTTGCTCGTGTTCGTGACGCCCAGTTCCCGGAGCTTCCCGAGGCGGTCCTCGATGACCTCGTTTATCGCGTCGCGGATCTCGACCACGGTCTCCGGAAGCTCGATGCGCTCCCAGTCGACGCTGGTCTCGTGGGTGTAGTCGTCGACGTCGGCGTCCGCCTCGGTCATCACCTCGACCTGGCGGAGGCCGAGGTTGTGGCACACTTCGAGGATGGCCTCCTCGTCGTCGCCGGGGGAGGCGCTCATCCCGGTTGCCAGGGGGTCGCGGGCCTGTTCGTGGTAGCGCTCGGCGATGTAGTTGTACGCGTAGTCGCCGGTCGCGCGGTGGCACTCGTCGAAGGTGCAGTGGACGACGTCGGTGAGGTCGATCCGCGACCCCACCAGGTCGTTCTCGACGACCTCGGGCGTCGCGACGACGACGCGTGCGCCGGACCACAGGTCCGCGCGGTCGTCGGGGCGCGTGTCGCCGGTGTAGACGACGATCTCGTCGTCGTGGACCTCCAGCGCCTCGCGGTAGAAGTCGGCGTGTTGCTGGACGAGGGGTTTCGTCGGGGCGAGCAGCAGGGACTTGTTGACCACGTCGCCGGCCAGCCGCTCGGCGGTGACCAGCAGACTCACCGTCGTCTTGCCCAGGCCGGTCGGGAGGCAGACCAGCGTGTGCGTGCGCAGCGCGGCGTCGGCGAGTTCGCGCTGATACCTGCGGTCCTCCAGGAAGCCGTCGACCAGCAGCGGCCCCGTCACGCCCTCCCCCTCGTCGGTCGTCGCCATTACGTTCCGGTTGGCCGTGCCCGTGGATAAGGCTTCAGGTAGCGCGGTGGAAGTGAAAACGCGGGCGGTCGCGGCTCGACCTCGCCGCCGAGGTCGGTCCCCGTCAGGGCAGGTGAACGAGCTGGAGGCCGTCCTCGCCGTCTTCGAGGCGGGCGTTCGGCAGCGTGCAGGGCCACTCGTCGTAATCGACGGGGAGGTCGCTCTCCCCGTCCCGCCAGCGCTGGTAGTCGACGTCTTCCCAGTTGACGTCGTACTCGGCGCGGTCGCCCCAGCCCAGCCCGTCCCAGGAGTTCTCGTCGATCTCGGGCGACGGTTCGAGGAACAGTTCCCCGCGCTCGTCGTCATAGTCGACGACGGTTCCGACCGGCTTGCCGCGGTCGCGGACGCGCTCGCCGATGTACTCGTCCCAGTCTGGCGCTTCGAGCATAGCGGCGGTTACCGCGGTTCGGCAATCAACGCCCGGCCTGCCGTGGCAAGTGCGGGACCCGGCGGCAACACCGGGTCTCAGTCGCCGTCCTTTCGATCAGAGCGGGCTGGCGGGCAGGTACCGGATGGCGAGGAACATCGCGACGGCGCCGGCGACGGGGATCGTGAGATTGTCGTCGATGACGTAGCCGCGGATGACGGGCTTGATCCCGTCGGCGACGGTGGCGGCGACGCCCCCGAGGACTGCGGCCACCGGCGGGACGAACGGGACCGCGAGCAGCGTCGCGACGGCGAACGTGACCAGCAGCACGGAGACGTCCTTGGCGGTCCGGAGTTCGCCGGACCCGAGCAGACCGCTGACGGGGTCGGCGATGGTGAGCATCAACAGTGCGGGCACCGCGATCTCGGGTTCGAAGACTAACGCCACGACGGTCATCCCGAAGACGGCGAGGAAGTAGCCGGCGAGGTTGTCCTGCTCGTACTCGCGGGTGAGCTTCTCGTAGATCCGCCAGTCGAGGCCGACGATCAGGCGGATCACTTCGAGGACGAACGCCACCATGAGGCCGGCGACCAGCAGGACCTGGATGTGCCGCCAGGTGATCTCGGCGACGAGCAGGTACGACAGCGGCACCGCTGTCCCGCTGGCGTGCACCAGCCGTCGGACGATTTCGTCGCGCATTGAACTGATTCCGTCGCGATCTCGGTGCCGTGGGCCCGGCCGGGCCTACAGCTCCGCGAATTCCAGGTCGCCGTCCCGCAGAGCTTCGAGCGTCTCGGGCAGTTCCTCGATGGGCAGGCGTCGCTGGGCGGTCGTGTCGCGCTCGCGCACGGTGACCGTGCCGGGCTCGCCCTCGTCCTCGTCGCGCGCCTCGCCGACGGTCGCGTAGTCGACGGTGACGCAGAACGGGGTGCCGACCTCGTCCTGGCGCCGGTAGCGCCGGCCGATGGCGCCGGAGTCGTCGTAGGCGACCGAGAGGCCCTGCTCGCGCAGGTCGGCCGCGACCTCGCGGGCGCGCTCGCCCAGACCGTCGCGGTCCATCAGCGGGAAGACGCCGACGGTCGTCGGCGCCACCTCGGCCGGGAGTTCGAGGAAGGTCCGTTCCTCGCCGTCGATCTCGTCCTCGCGGTAGCAGTGGTCGAGGACGGTGTACAGCGCGCGGTCGATACCGAGCGACGGTTCGACGACGTGGGGCAGGATGTGTTCGCCCGACTCCGTGACCTCCTCGACGGCGAAGCCGGTCTGGCCGACGGGCACCTCGTGGGACTCGCCGTCGACCTCGACGGTGACGGTGCCGTCGCCCTCGGGGTCGTCCGCGGCGTCGCGGAACGCGTCGGGGTCGGACTCGGCGAGGGTCTCCAGCGCGTCGGCGACGTCGCCGGCGGCGCCGCCGAACTCCGGCCCGAGGTAGCTCATGTCGGGGTCGACGGTGGGGCGCTCGACGGTGACCGGCTCGTCGTACTGCTTGAATATCGTGTAGTCCTCGTCGGAGTACTCGTCGTGTTTCGAGAGGTCGTAGTCCGAGCGGTAGGCGAACCCGGCGATCTCGACCCAGTCACCGGTGATGTAGCTCTCGGCGTCCCAGCAGTCGGCGGCGTAGTGGGCGAGTTCGCCGCCGAGGTGCTGGCGGAACCGGAACCGGTCCATGTCGACGCCGATGCGCTCGTACCACTCGGTGGCGACGCCGAGGTAGTAGGCGATCCACGGGTCGGCGACGAGGCCCTCGTCGACGGCTTCCCGGATCGTCAGCTCCCGGGCCTCGCCGTCGTCGTCTTCCTGTGCCTCGGCGCTATAGAAGGGTGCGACGACGTCTTCGACCGCCGAGAGGTCCGGCTCGTCTTCTTCCGGATCGATGAACAGTTCGAGTTCGGCCTGGGTGAACTCCCGGACGCGCACGAGCGACTTCCGGGGGCTGATCTCGTTGCGGTAGGCGCGGCCGACCTGCGTGACGCCGAAGGGAAGCTGGTTGCGGGCGTACTCCGCGAGCTGCGGGAACTCGACGAAGATACCCTGGGCGGTCTCGGGACGCAGGTAGCCGGGTGAGGAGGAACCCGGGCCGATGTTTGTTTCGAACATGAGGTTGAACTCCTCGATAGCCTGGCCGGCCAGACCCGTGCCACAGACCGGACAGACGAGTTCGTACTCGGCGATGATCTCGCCGACGCGCTCCGCGCCGAGTGCCTCGGCCTCCTCGTAGTCCGTGTTGTCCTCGACGACGTGGTCCGCCCGGTGGCTCTCGCCGCAGTCCGGACACTCGACTATCATGTCGTCGAAGCCGTCGAGGTGGCCCGACGCCTCGAACACCGGTTCGGGCATGATCGTCGGCGCGTCGATCTCCATGTTGCCCTCCTGGACGGTGAATCGGTCGCGCCAGGTGTTCTCGATGTTGTCCTTGAGGGCGGCGCCCTGCGGGCCGAAAGTGTAGAAGCCGGAGACGCCGCCGTAGGCGCCCGCCGACTGGAGGAAGAAGCCCCGGCGCTTGGCGAGTTCGGTCAGGTCGGGGCTCTCGCCCTCGCTCATCGAAGCGCCTCCAGCAGATCCATGTCCCGGACGATACCTTCGAGTTCGTCGCCCGAGACCAGCGGGATCTGCTCGATGTCGTGTTCGATCATCAGCTGCGCGGCGTCCTGTGCGGTGCGGCGGCCGCTGATGGTGACGAGATCGGCGGTCATGAACTCGGAGACGGGTCCGGCCGGGATCTCGACGTTCCGGGTGGGCATGTAGCGGCTGCCGACGGCCTTGACGCTCTCCCACTTCCAGTCGTCGTCGTCGGCGGCGAGGCTGTCGCCGGTCTCCTCCTCGCCCTCGACGACGCGGGCGACGTCGATGATGTCGACCTCGGTGATCATCCCGCTCGTCTCGCCGACCTCGTCGAGCGCGACGCCGTAGGGGTCGTTGGCGTGGGACAGTTCCCGCTCGGCGACCGGCAGAGGCGCCTCCTCGTAGACGCAGTTCACGTTCCGCTGGGCGAGGCCGTCGACGGTCACGTCGCCGTTCACGTCGCCCGTGGCGATGGCGCGGACCACGTCGGTGATGGTGACGATCCCTTCCAGCCGGCCGTCGACGACGGGCACGCGGCGGGCGTGTTCGTCGAGCATCAGCGCCGCGAGTTCTTCGAGTGTCGAGTCGGCGCTGGTGGTGGGAACCTCCTCGACGAGCATGGCGAGCTGGTCCTCGTCGGGCTCGTCGATGAGCGCGTCGCGGGAGACGAGCCCGCGGAACTCCTCGCCATCGTCGCCCTCGGTCACGACGGGGACCGAGGAGAAGGCACGCTCCTGGAGGTACTCGAGGACGTCGTCGCGGGTGCCGGGTAGCTCGACCGTGACGAGGTCCTCGCGGGGCGTCATTACGTCTGCGACGTTCATAGTACAGCGTACTCCCAGTCCCAAATACTAAGACCTTACACTTCCCCGCTCGCGGGGACAGCTCACGTTCCGACCGTCAGAACGGTGGGGTCCGGCCTCACTTCCCGGTGGCCAGGGCGACCTGGTTCGCCCTCACTCCTCGGCCGCGAGGGCGACCGGGTCGTGCTCGCAGACGGTGTCGAGCACGACGTCCGTCGAGACCGATTCGACCCGGGAGTGGGTGAGGACCTCCTTGATCTGCGCGTTCAGCGCGTCGGTGTCCTCGAACTTGCCGATGGCGACCACGTCGTCGCTGCCGGTGACCTCGTAGACGCCGATCATGTGACCGGTGTCGCGCAGGTCCGCGACGACCTCGCTGAGCCCGTCGCCGGTCACGTCGAGCCGGAAGACGGCCGTCACCTCGTAGCCGAACCCGGCGTAGTCGACGTCGGCGCGGTACCCCTCGATGACTCCGGCGTCTTCGAGCGCCCGGATGCGCTTGGTCGCCGTCGCGGTCGCGATCCCGACCGAGTTGGCGAGCTCGTTCGCGCTCGCCCGCCCGTCGGTCAGGAGCCCGTCGACCAGCTGCCTGTCGATGTCGTCGATGTCGATCATCGGTCGCGTTCGTCCCTGGGAGCGTGACACGGACGCCTCAGACCGCGTCGCGCCCGGTCTTGCCCGTGCGGATCTGGGTAGCGCTCTCGACCGGCAGGACGAACACCTTGCCGTCGCCCTTCTCGCCGGTGTTGGCGCCCTCGACGATGGCGTCGACGACGTCCTGTGCGGGGATGTCGGCGACGACGCACTCGACCTTGACCTTCTGGTGCAGGTCGACGACGTACTCCTCGCCGCGCCACTGGCCCTTCTTCGCCGGCTGGGAGCCGCGGCCGGAGACGTTCGTCACCGTCAGTGAGGGGGCGCCGATCTCCGCGAGCGCCTGCTTCACGTCGCCCAGCTTGTCCGGGCGCACCATCGCGACCACCATCTTGATCTCTCCGTCGTTCGGTTCGCCGCCGTCGGTTCGAATCTCGTGTTCGGTGTCGTTCATATTGTCGTGTTCGGTGTCGTTCATGTTGTAGCCTCCGTCGGTTCGGATTTCGCTGTCAGTCGCGTTCGCTCGGCCGTCCGTCTCGATACCGTGAGCGTGTGTGTCGTCGCTCACGAGTCAGTCACTCCGTTCGTCCATGTCGCGCTCGGCCGGGACGAAGTCCTCGTCGAAGAGCCCGCCGTCAGAGCGAAGCTCTGACGAGGTCTGGCTCTCTTCGTTCGCCAGACCGCCGTCCGTCCGCACCGTGCCACCGTCCGCGACCGCAGCGCCCTCGTCGCCGAACTCGGGGTAGGTTTCGACGCCGTGCTCGCTGACGTCCAGGCCTTCCTGCTCGTGGGTGCGGCTGACGCGCGCCTGGCCGAGCGCCCTGAACGCGCCCCAGATGAGGCCCGTCGTGACGACCGTCCAGGTCGCGATGATCGCGACGCCGGCGAACTGAGCGAGGAACATATCGACGCGACTCGTGCTACCGAGGTAGCTCGGGGCGACGACCAGCGGCAGCATGAGCGTCCCGATGACGCCGGCGCTCCCGTGAACGGGGAAGACCGCGCAGACGTCGTCGATGTTCAGGCGCTTCTCGACGAACGAGAAGACGACCGGCAGCTGCGCGCCGCATACGCCGCCGACGACGAACGCGCCACCCCAGCTGGTGGCGTGGGGGATGGCGGTGATGCCGACCAGTCCAGCGAGCAGACCGTTGGCGACGTAGAGGGTGTCGACCTTCCCGGTCTTGGCCCAGGCGACGGCACCGGCGCCCATCGCGCCGCAGGCCATCGCGATCGTGGTAGTCATCGCGACGCGGCCGAGCTGGTCGGCGAGGAAGGCGTTCTCGGGGCTGAAGATCGCCGACGTGCCGACGTTGAAGCCGTACCAGCCGAACGCGAGCATCAGCGTGCCGAGCACGGCGAAAGTCATCGAGTGACCGGGGATGACGTTCGCCGACCCGTCGTCGTTGAACCGGCCGATGCGCGGGCCGAGCACCCACGCAGCCGTCAGACCGGCGATGCCGCCCATCGCGTGGACGACCGTCCCGCCGGCGAAGTCGTCGAACGCGACGCCGATGGCGGAGCCGACCGCGCCGTCGATGCCGAGCAGGCCGGCGTCGTACCAGGCCATGCCGGAGACGACGGGGTAGATGACCGCCGCCAGCAGGAACGTGTAGCCGACGTACGCTCGCAGCTTCGCCCGCCCGGCGACGGCGCCGGAGACGATGGTGGCCGCCGTCATCGCGAAGACGGCGCCGTAGAGCCAGCCGACCCAGTCGGCCGGCGCCTCGTACCCGAACGCCGGCGAGAATCCGCCGCCGCCGACGAGGCTGTCGACCCCGGCGCCTATCAGGAAGAACACCGTCACGCCGATGCTCCAGGTCAGCAGGTTCTTCGTCAGCTGGTTCGAGACGTTCTTCGAGCGTACCTGCCCCGCCTCCAGCATGGCGAAGCCAGCGTGCATGAAGAAGATCAGGAAGGTGACTATCAGCACCCAGGTCATGTTTATCGCGTCGATCAGCGTTTGCGTGTCGGTCTGTAGCGCGGTAAGTTCGAGCATGGATTGTGTCTGTGGTCGTGTCGCGTCTTCGTCCGAATTGTTCCGAATCGTTCAGTCTAACCCGGATTTTCACTCCGAATGTTTCGGAGAGTACGGGAGAACTGTGCGGAATCACTCTACATAAGGGTTGTCTTTACAAAGACGAATATTTCAGGCCATACGTAGACGAGCGTCAAAATTGCAGTAGAATATTACGTGTTTAAGGTTGTATTTCGTCCAGAAATCGGCCGTCTGCTCGCGGCGGATCTGGACGCCCGTCAACCACCGGAGCCGGCAAAAACCGCGAAAACGGGGGTTTCGACCTCTCGCGCGGTCGTCGTGACGATCCGATCTGAGACGGCCGAAAAAGTGATCAGGTGCGGAGGGCGAGCGGACCGACCGCGGGAGACGACCGACGGTTACTCCACGTCGGCGGGCGCGACCGGGACCGGGTCGTACTCGCAGACGGTGTCGAGCGCGATGCTCGTCCGGGCCGAGCGCACCTCCGGGTGAGTCAGCAGGTCCTTGATCTGGGCGTTCATCGCCTCGGTGCTCTCGAACTTGCCGATGGCGACCACGTCGTCGCTACCGGTGACCTCGTAGACGCCGATCATGTGACCGGTGTCGCGCAGGTCCGCGACGACGTCGCCGAGGCCAGCCCCCTCTACGTCGAGCCGGAAGACGGCGGTCACCTCGTAGCCGAAGGCCCCGTAGTCGATCTCGGGCTGGTAGCCGTCGATGACGTCGGACTCCTCCAGGCGCTGGAGGCGCTTGGTCGCGGTCGCCGTGGCGATCTCGGCGGTCTCGGCCAGTTCGCTCGCGCTGGCGCGCCCGTTGTCCAGCAGGGCGTCGAGGATCCGCCGGTCCGTGTCGTCGATGTCGGCGGACATCGAACGTCAGACTGCCTCCGGCCCGGAATCGCCCGTCCGGACCTGTACCGCGTCCTCGACCGGGAGGACGAAGATCTTGCCGTCGCCGGGCTCGCCGGTCTGGGCGGCGTCGGCGATGGCGTCGACGACGTCCTGTGCGGGGATCTCCGAGACGACGCACTCGACTTTGACCTTCTGATGCAGGTCGACGACGTACTCCTCGCCGCGCCACTGGCCGGTCTTGGCCGGCTGGGAGCCCCGTCCCGAGACGTTCGTTACGGTCAGCGACGGCGCACCCGTTTCGGCCAGCGCCTGTTTCACGTCACCGAGCTTGTCGGGGCGGACGACCGCGACGACCATCTTGATCTCGTCGTCACTCATCGGTCTCACCCCCGTCGACCGCGGCGGACGCGTCGACTGCGGCGTCGTCCGTGTCGCTCGCGAAACCGCCGTCGGTGCGGACCTCGCCGCCGTCAGAGCGCAGCTCTGACGAGGCGTCGTTCTCGGCGCTCACGACACCGCCGTCCGCGCTCACGGTCGGTCCCTCCCGGCTGCCGCCGGCGACGAACTCGGGGTACGTCGAGACGCCGTGTTCGCTCTCGTCGAGACCGATCTCCTCCTCTTCCTCGGAGACGCGCAGGCCGAAGAGGACGTCGGCGATCTTGAACGCGACCGCGGTCGCCAGGACCGTCCAGACGGTGATGACGGCGACGCCGGCCACCTGCATGATCAGCTGGTCGACGCCGAGGAACGTCCAGGGGTCACCGAGGATGGCGACCCCGCCGCTGCCCGCTGCGAGCAGGGGGATCAGGATCGTCCCGATGGCGCCAGCGCTGCCGTGGACCGCGAAGACGCCACAGACGTCGTCGATCTTCAGGGAGTCGACGACCCAGCGGTAGGTCGGCAGGACGAGCGCGCCGGCGAGGCCGCCAAGCAGGAGGCCGCCCCACCACGTCACGTGGGGGACGGCGCCGGTGACCGCGACGAGGCCGGCGAGCAGGCCGTTGGCCGCCCAGAGCGGGTCGGGCTTGCCCTGCCACACCGAGGAGACGAGCATGGCGGCGACGCCGCCGGCACCCATGCCGAGCGTCGTGTTCAGGACGACGCGGCCGAGCGCGCCGCCCATGAAGACGCCCTCCGAGGTCAGCACCGTCGCCTGCGTGCCGACGTTGAACCCGTACCAGCCGAACGCGAGGAACAGCGTCCCGAGCACGGCCAGCAGCATCGAGTGGCCGGGGATCGGTTGGCTGTTGCCGTTCGCGTCGAAGCGGCCGGAGCGCGGTCCGACCATCTTCGCGCCCACGAGTCCGGCGACGCCGCCGACCATGTGAACGACCGTCGCTCCGGCGAAGTCGAGGTAGCCGACGCCGATGACGTCCGCGAGGTACCCGGGCGTGTCACCGCCGGCGAGCAGTCCGCCGCCCCACGTCAGGCCGGTCACGACGGGGTAGATGACAGCGGTCATCGCGGCCGCGACGAAGACGTACGCCTTGTAGTCCATCCGCTCGGCGACGGCGCCGGAGACGATGGTCGCCGCCGTCATCGCGAAGACGGCGCCGAAGAACCAGTCGATCCAGCCGGTGCCGCTCTCGCCGGGTGCGGACATGTACGAGAACGCCCCCGCGAGGTCGAGCGCCGCGCCCGACGTCAACTGGGCGACGATCGCGCTGACCCCCGCGCCGAGGACGAAGAACACGAGCACGCCCAGCGTCCAGTCGGTCATGTTCTTCATCAGGACGTTTCCGACGTTCTTCGCGCGGACCTGCCCGCTCTCCAGCAGCGCGAAGCCCGGCTGCATGAAGAAGATCAGGAAACAGACGACCAGGATCCAGACGTAGTTCACGCTGTTCGAGACCGGCCCGGGCCCCAACTGCAGCGCTGCGTCGACCGCCGGCGCCAGCAGCGCGCCCGCCATCAGCAGGTCACCCCCGAACCGCGAACAGCCGAACCATCTTGATGATCGTATTCCTTTCCACCCGATATCGATACGTTCGTAGTGTACATCTCGGTTGAGGGTCATGGAATCCTATCACATAAGGGTATGCTTGAAAACATCGCAATTTCGCATTCATAACAGGACGGCTGTCAGAATTATCCCATGATATTATGGATATAAGGTTGTCGTTCGTCCAGATAGGTGTACGCTCGTCCGATCGAATCGAACGTTCGTGGACCGTGATTCGGTCCGGTCGGGGCGGATCGCGGCCGAACGGCTCGCGCGCGGCAGGTTGCGGCGGTGGCTCGCTCGCGGTGTCGGCGACGGCGGAGTCGGCCGTCACGTACGCGACTGTCAGTCCATCGTAGTCCGGTACCGAATCGTCGATGTAGGCGTCGAACGTGAGCTACCGCGCCGCGTTCGATCCCTCGTCGCTCGTCATTCCCTGCCGGTATCCCGCCCGCGCCGAGTTACGTGTCGGCGGCCGTCGCCGATGCCGGCGTCGCCAGCTAGAGTCGCTCCGCGACGTCCTCGGCGAAGTACGTGACGATGATGTCCGCCCCCGCGCGTTTGATCGATAGTAGCGATTCGTACGCGACGGCCTCCAGGTCCAGCCATCCCTTCTCGGCGGCCGCGTGGAGCATCGCGTACTCGCCGGAGACGTTGTACGCGGCGACGGGGTGATCGAACGACTCGCGCACGTCCGCGACCACGTCGAGGTACGGCAGCGCGGGCTTGACCATCAGCACGTCCGCGCCCTCCTCGACGTCGAGCGCGACCTCGCGCATCGCCTCACGGCCGTTCGCGGGGTCCATCTGGTAGTGGCGGCGGTCGCCGAACGCCGGCGCGCCGTCGGCGGCGTCGCGGAACGGCCCGTAGAACGCCGACTCGTACTTCGCCGCGTAGCTCATGATCGGCGTCGACTCGAACCCGCGCTCGTCCAGCGCCCCCCGGATCGCCCCGATCATCCCGTCGGTCATGCTGGACGGCGCGATCATGTCCGCCCCGGCCTCGGCGTGAGAGACGGCCGTCTTCCCGAGCAGGTCGAGCGTCCGGTCGTTGTCGACGGTCATGTGCGGCTCCTCGCGCGCATTGTCCTCCACGATGCCGCAGTGACCGTGGTCGGTGTACTCGCAGAGACACACGTCGGTGATGACGTATGCGTCGGTTTCGTCGGTGATCGCCCGGACGGCCCGCTGGACGACGCCGTCTTCAGCCCACGCCCGTGACCCCTCCGCGTCCTTCGACTCGGGGATGCCGAAGACGATGACGGCCTCGACGCCGGTCTCCAGGACTTCGCGGACGCGCTCGACGGCCCGGTCGACGGGCACCCGCTCGTGGCCGGGCATCGACTCGATCGCGACGCGCTCGTCGGTCGTCGCGTCGACGAACACGGGCGCGACGAGATCCGACGCCGACAGGTCCGTCTCGCGAACCAGCGGGCGGACGCCGTCGCTTCTGAGCCGACGCGGGCGACGTGTGAGATCCATACCCCGTTGTCGTCGCCTCTCGGTAATGAGACCACCGCCTCGGTCATGCCGCCCCGAATACTCCTACTCGAACCGCTCCGGCGTGATCCGTGAGAGGCGCATCGCGTTCCCGGTGACGCCGAGGCTCATCCCCATGTCGCCGACGACCACCGCGACCGCCACGGAGACGAGGCCGATGGGGACGCCGACGGCGAGCAGCGCCTTCACCCCGAGGCTGGCGACGATGTTCTGCCGGATGACGCCGTTCGCTTTGTGCGACAGCGCGTACAGGTACGGGAGCTTCCCGATGTCGTCGCCCATCAGGGCGATGTCGGCCGTTTCGAGCGCCGTGTCCGTCCCGGCCGCACCCATCGCGACGCCCACGTCGGCCGTCGCGAGCGCCGGCGCGTCGTTGATACCGTCGCCGACCATCGCGACGCTCCCGTACTCCGCCTGGAGCGACTCCACGGCCTCCACTTTCTCGTCGGGGAGCAGTTCGGCGCGGTAGTCGTCGACGCCGACCTGCTCGGCGATGGCCCGCGCGGTGCCTTCGTTGTCGCCGGTCAGCATCACGACCCGGGAGACGCCCAGTTCGTGCAGGCGCTCGACGGCGCGTTTCGACGCCGGCCGCACCTCGTCGGCGATGGCGATGACGCCCAGCAGCGCGGATTCCGTCCCGACGAGGACGACCGTCTTTCCCTCGCGCTCCAGCTCGGCGAGCGCGTCTCCGGGGAGGCGGCTGCCCGCCGGCGGTTCGCCGGTGACGGTACCGCCGTCGGTCCGCTGGTCACTTCCCGACGAGCCTCCGGTCGTCCCGCTCCCGGAGACGCCGTCGGTCGCGCTGCGGGCGTCCGCGAGGTCGAAGCCGAGTTCCGCGAACAGCGCCGGCTTGCCGGCGTAGTACGTCTCGCCGTCGAAATCGGCTCGGATGCCCTTCCCGGTCAGGCTCTCGAACCCGTCGGGTTCGGGCAGGTCGTCGACGCCGTCGGCGGCGGCGCGGGCGAGGACCGCGTCGGCGATGGGGTGTTCGCTCCGTCGCTCCAGTCCGGCCGCGTACCTGAGCAGGTCGCTCTCGGTCGTCTCGCCGGCCGGGACGACGTCGGTGACGGCGAGTTCGCCCTTCGTGAGCGTCCCCGTCTTGTCGACGGCGACGGCGTTGACCTCGCCCATCGCTTCGAGGTAGTTCCCGCCCTTGATCAGGACGCCGTTCTTCGCGGCGTTGGTGACGCCCGACACCACGGAGACCGGTGTCGAGATGACGAACGCACAGGGACACGCGATGACGAGCAGCGTGAGCCCGCGGACGAACCACGTCTGCCAGTCGCCGGCGAATGTGACGACGTACCCCGCGAGGTCGACCGAGACGGGGGCGTCTATCAGGAACGGCGGAATCGCCGCCGTCAGGATCGCCAGCACGACGACCGCCGGCGTGTAGTAGCCCGAGAAGCGGTCGACGAACTGCTCGGTCTCGGTCTTGTTCGCTTGCGCGCCCTGGACCATCTCGATGATCCGCGAGAGCGTCGAGTCGGCGGCCAGCGACGTGACCTCGACTTCGAGGTATCCCTCCTCGTTGATCGCGCCGGCGTACACCTCGTCGCCGGCCGCCTTGTCGACGGGGACGCTCTCGCCGGTGATCGGCGACTGGTCGACCGCGCTCTCGCCGTCGACGACGGTGCCGTCGAGCGGGATCTTCTCGCCGGGCCGGACGACGACAGTCTCGCCCACTTCCACGTCGTCGATCGAGACGGTCTGTTCCTCCCCGCCTCGCCGGACGGTCGCCTCGTCGGGAGACAGTTCCATCAGCTCGCGCAGCGAGTCGCGGGCCCGGTCCATCGCGTACTCTTCGAGCAGTTCGGCGACGCTGAAGAGGACGGCCAGCGTCGCCGCCTCGACGAAGTAGCCGATGCCGGTCGCGGCGACGATCGCCGTCCCCATCAGGAGGTCGATATCGAGGCTCAGGTTCTTCGCCGAGTAGTAGCCGCTGCGGACGACCGGGGCCCCGCTGACGGCGACGGCGCCGAGGAACAGCACGTCCGCGAGGGTCAGCGGGTAGTCGAGCACGCTCGCGACGGCGACGTCCTGTCCGGTGAGGACGAACTCGACGAGGAGGCCGAGCGTGACTAGCACCGCACCGATCCACGTCTTGATCGCCCGCGGACTCGTCCAGATGTCCGACGAGGGGGCGACCTCGACGCCGCCGGCGTCGTCCGGTTTGTCCTCGTCGCCCGCTTCGGCCTCGTCGTTGACGACCTCGTAGCCCGCGCCTTCGACGGCGGCGACCACGTCTGCTCTGGAGGCCCGGTCGGGATCGTAGGTCACCGTCGCCGAACCCGTCGTCGGCCGGAGATCGGTCTCGACCACGCCGTCGACGCGGCCGAGGCTCTTGTCGACCTTCCCCGCACACGAGGGGCAGTCCATCTCCGGCACGGAGAGGCGAGCCGTCAGCTCCTCCGTCCGTCCACCGGGGTCGCCGTCCCGCTCGTCAGCGTTCTCGGTCATTACCAGTACGTAGGCGTCGGAGCCCGATACGCGTTTCTCGGAATATTCCAACTGAGCGGTTGGAACGTTCCAAACACCGGGTACAGAATCGGTCAGAGTCGAGTCGACGAACCAGCCGTCGGACGCGTCTCGGCCGCGCGCTGTTCGGCCATGTGCGCCTCGGCGCGTCGCAGTCTGTAGGTGAGCGTCGAGCGGGGGACGCCGAGCACCTCGGCGAGACCGCCGACGTCGACCTCACGGGGCGTCTCGTAGTAGCCGTGTTCGACCGCCGCCCGGAGGGCTTCTTCCTGTTCGGGCGGCAGGTCGCCGTCGTCGCCGGGAGACGCACCCCGGGGCGACGCCGCCTCCGTCAATCGCTCGACTTCCAACTCGGCGCACTCGCCGACGTTCTCCTCGATGGCGTCGAAAAAGGCCCGCACGTCCCCGTCGCCGGCGTGGACGATCCGCCAGGTGTATCGCCGCGACTCGTTGCGCGTCTCGAAGAGGAGGCCGTCGCCGAGGTGGTCGAGGGCGATGTGCGGGACGGAGGCGCAGGCGGGCGTCCGCTCCCAGTAGGAGTAGAGCACGAGCGTGTCGCCCGAGCGGTCGAGGACCTGCGTCTCCTGGGTGGCGCCGCAGTCCTCGGTCGCGAGGCAGTCCGCGTAGTAGTCGGCGGTGAGGAAGGCGTCCTCGACGGCGGCGAGTGCCTCCTCCGGGCCGGTGACGTGGTCGACGCGCCAGAGGCTCTCGGCGGTGGCGTGCAGCGAGAGCGAGCGGATCCGCGCCTCGGGACGGGCGGCGAGGGCGTCGGCCACCTCGTTGCACCCGGGTTCGTAGTCGAGGGAGAAGACGAGTTCGCGCATACCCGAACGTAGCGACCAGACGCACAAAAGTCGTCACGTGAATCGGCGGGCGGCGGCGGACGCGGAGTAGCGGAAGACATTTGACCCGCACGCTCCGACCGGTCAGACGAATGGCGTCTCTGGAAACGGCCGACCGGTCCCGCCTGCGCGGGTTCGCCGAGGACTACGGCCTGATACTCGTCGCCGGGTTCTTCTTCGCGCTCGCCGTCGCCGGCGTGGTCCTGTTCGTCTTCGGCGACGAGGCGTTCGCCCAGCGGATCATCGACGACTACGGTCTCCCTGCGCTGCTCCCGATCTTCGTCCTCGAAGGCGCGATGCTGCTGTACTTCGCGCCGAGCGAGGCGCTCGTCCCCGGCGCCATCGAGTTCCTCGCGACCGAGCCCTCGGGCTACGAGTGGGGGACGATCGCCCTCATCTTCGTCGTCGCGACGGTCGGCGCGACGGTCGGTCAGGTCTGCCTGTTCCTGCTCGCCAAGCGCGGCGGCCGCGAGTGGCTGCTCCAGAAGCCGTGGTTCCGCATCGAGGAGTCGAAACTCGACCGCTTCGACGGCTGGTTCGACCGCTGGGGCAAGTGGGCGGTGCTCGTCAGCAACGCGCTCCTGTTCACCCGCGGCATGCTGACCGTCCCCGCCGGCGTCGCCGAGATGGACGTCCGCGAGTTCGCCGCGCTCTCGGCGGTCGGCACGGTCATCTTCGAGGCGTGGCTCGCCGTCGCGTACCACTACGCCGTCTCACTCGGCCTCCTGAACTTCTTCTGAGCGGCGCGGGAACGGCTCTCAGGCCACCCCAACGCTTTCGCCCCGGCCGCGCGACTCGCCGGTATGCCCGGTCCCGTCTTCCTCCGCGGCGACGGCGTCACGCTCCGACCCGTCGAGGAGTCCGACTGCGAGTTCTTCCGCCGTCACGCGAACCACCCGGACGTCCGTCCCGGCTTCGGCGGCGGTTCGCCGGCCTCGGCCGACGATGTCGCCGACCGGATCGAATCGATGACCGAGTCCGACGACAGCGAGACGTTCCTCGTCTGCGCCGACGACGGGGACGACTCGGGGTCCGCCCAGCGAGTCGGCGAGGCGTTCTGTTTCGACCTGTACGAACAGCGCGGGAGCGTCGAGATCGGCTACTGGATCGCGCCAGACCACCAGGGCAACGGCTACGCGACCGCGGCGGCCGAGCGACTGGTCGAGTACTGCTTCGCCGAGCGGCGCCTCCACAAGGTCGACGCGCGCGTCCTGGCGTTCAACGACGGGTCGCGGCGCGTCCTGGAGAAAGTCGGGTTCGAGCCCGAGGGCCGACGACGCGACGAGTACTACGTCGACGGGGAGTACGTCGACGCCGAGCTGTACGGGATCGTCGCGGACGAGTGGGACGGACCGCGAGCCGGCGCGTCTGACCCCGACCGCGAGGCCGGGCCGAAGGAGGGCGACCGCTGATGCCCGGTCCGGCCTTCCTCCGGGGCGAGCGCGTCACGCTCCGGCCTCCGGAGGACGAGGACCTCGACTTCCTCCAGCGGACTCACAACGACCCGGACGTCCGGCGGTCGATGCCGCGGGTCCACCCGCAGAACCGCGAGGCGACCCGCGAGGAGTACGTCGAGGGGTTCGACGAGTCGGTCGGCCTACTGATCTGTGACGGCGCGGACGACGACGGTGAAAGAGGAGAGGGAGAGGCAGCGGCAGATCCCGAACGCCTCGGCTTCTGCGCGTTGTTCCGTATGGACGCGGACTCCGGACGCGCCGAGGTCGGCGCGTGGCTCGCGCCCGACGCCGAGGGGCAGGGGTACGCCACGGAGGCCCTCTCGCTCCTGATCGACTACGCCTTCGCCGAGCGGCGGCTCCACCGGCTGAACGCGGGTCGGCTGGCGACCAACGACCGGTCGGCGGCGCTCCTGGAACGGCTGAGATTCGTCGAGGAAGGGCGGCGAGAAGACTTCTACTTCGTCGGCGGTGAGTACGTCGACCGCGTCGAGTACGGCCTGCTGGCGTCCGACTGGGACGGCGCGTAGCGGCGACGCCGTCGACCGGCGACCTGTTCGTCCCCGGCCGGTGCGCTCAGCCGTCGACGTCCGCTTCGGGGTCTGCGACTTGCTCGTCCACCCACTCGGCGGCCCGCTCGACCTCCTCGGGGTCGGTGCCGGTCACCTTCACCCGGCCGGGCTCGCCGCGGCTAGCGGGGTAGCTGCCGACGGCCACGTCGAAGCGGTCGCGGACGCCGTCGAGGACGTGTTTCAGCGCGCCCTCCGGCGTCGACGTGGCGACCGACGCCGAGACGACGTCGCCGCCGAACTCGTCGGCCACCGAGTCGAACATCACCTTCAGTTCCTGGGGGAACCCGGGGAAGACGTAGACGTTCTCGACGACGCAGCCCGGGTTGAAGCTCTCTTCCGTCTGGATGGGGCGGGCGTCCGCGGGGAGGGCGGCCGTCTCGTCCAGGTCGAGGTCGAAGTCGTGTTCCGCGTAGTACTCGGGGTTCTCCTCGCGGTAGCGCCGGGCCTTCTCGGCGACTCGCTCGCGGACCGCGGGGTCGACTTCCAGGTCGCGGCCGAAGGCGTCCGCGACGGCCTCGACGGTCACGTCGTTGGGCGTATCGCCGAGGCCACCGGTGACGATCACGGCGTCGAAGGCGTCGGCGTACTCGCGAACTCGCCGCGCGATCAGGGCGCGGTCGTCGGGGATGGTGAGCATCCGCGTGACGGTGGCGCCGCGTTCGGCGAGCTGGCGGGCCAGCCAGGTCGCGTTCGTGTTCTCGGTGTCGCCCGCGAGCAGTTCGTCGCCGACCGTGACGAGCGCGACTTGCATGGACGAGACGTGGGGATCGGACGGGTAAACGCTACCGGCTCGGGGACTTTCCGTCTCCGGCCCGGCGCGCGTTTCGACCCGGCCACTTTCGGCTCGGCCCGTATTCGGCGCGGGGCTCCACGCCCCGGAACCGACGCGGTCGGACTCGACGGCGGTCAGTCGTCGGCCGGCGACTCCGCGGCACCGGCTTCGTCGGCGGTCACGCTCTCGTTCTCCCGGACCTCGACGGCCTCGATCAGCAACTCGGCCACGTCGACCACCTCGACGTCGTTCTCGAAACCGCCGGTCTTGCGGCCGTCCTCGAACATCGTGGTACACATCGGGCAGGCGACGACGAACTTCTCGACGGCCCCGCCGGCGCTCGTGTCCTCCAGCGCCTCGCGCAGCCGTTCTTCGCTGGGCTTGGGGTCCTCGTCGAACTCCATCCAGAGGCCGCCGCCGCCCCCACCACAGCAGAACGAATCGTCGCGGTTGCGCGGCATCTCGGCGAGTTCGCAGCCGGTTTCTCGGACCAACTCGCGCGGCGCCTCGTACTCGCCGTTGTACCGGCCGAGGTGACACGGGTCGTGGTAGGTGACGGTGTAGTCGAGTTCGTCGCCGCGGAGGCCCAGACGCCCCTGGTCCACGAGGTCCTCGACGACCTGCGTCCAGTGGAAGACGGGGGCGCCCGCCCAGTTCTCGTCGGGCACCTCCATCATCGGGTCGTCGGCGAACTCCTGGAAGTCGAGTTCGGGGTACTCGTTGGCGAAGGTGTTGAACGCGTGGGGGTCGGTGCAGACGATCCGCTCGAACTCACAGTCGTCGAAGGCGTCGACGAGCGTCGCGGCCTGCTCGACGAAGAGGAACTCCTCGCCGACGCGGCGCACGTCGTTGCCGTCGTACACCTCGTCGTCGTAGAGGATGCCGTAGTCCACGTCGGCCTCCTCGAACAGGCGAGCGAGCGAGCGGGCGACCTTCTTGTTTCGGTCGTCGAAGCTCGGGTAGTCGCCGACGTACCAGAGGTACTCGACGGACTCCTCGCGGGCGTCCGCGGGCTCGGCGTCCAGCGGGTCGGCCCAGTCGGCGCGGTTGCGCTGGGACTCGCCGAAGGTGTTGCCCTGCTGCATGACGTTCTGGAAGGTGTCCTGGACGTTGCGGTCGAGGTCGCCCTGGTCGACGAGCTGGCGATTCATCCGGGTGAAGGAGGTGAGGTGTTCGATATCGACGGGACAGGCGTCCATGCAGGCCATGCAGGCCATGCAGGACTCCATGGTCTCGGCGTCGATGACCGACGTGCCGCCGTCGGCGACGATAGGGACCTCTTCCTCGCCGGCGTCGCGGGCGTCGCGGTAGCTCTTCAGGTCGAGGATCACGTCGCGCGGGTCGAGCGGGCGCCCGGACGCCTTCGCGGGACAGGCCGACGAACAGCGGCCGCACTTGGTACAGGCGTCCTGGTCGAGCAGCTCCTTCCAGGTGAAGTCGTCGATGGACTCGGCGTTGGTGGCGTCGAGGTCGGCGGGGACGCCCGGCAGGCGCTTGCCCGCGTCCTCGTCGCGCGTGACGACGTTGGCGTACGACGAGAGCATGTGGAAGGGCTTGCCCATCGGGATGGCGGCGATGAAGGCGAGCGCGAGAATCGAGTGGCTCCACCAGACGACCGGGTACGTCGCCTCGGCCATCGCCGGGGTCATCCCCGCGCCGTCGAGGGCCAGAGCGGTCGCCCACCCGACGAAGCTCACCGTCTCGAAGTCCGGGTAATTCTGTCCGAGGATGCGAACGCCCTCGGTGAGGTAGCCGCCGACCCCCAGGAGAAAGAGGGTCCAGACGAAGAGATCGTCCTCGGCGCTGGTGTGGCGGCCCCAGAGGCGGCCCTGGCGGGCGGCGTAGCGACGGTAGAGGAGCACGCCGAGTCCGACGACAAAGAGGAGGCCCATCGCGTCTACGACGAAGGAGTACGAGAGGTAGAAGTCGCCGACGAAAAAGGACTCGCCGGTCAGCGGTCGATAGAAGTCCATGTCGATCCCCAGGATAGTGGTCGCGATGAGCAGGGTGAGAAAGCCCCAGAGGACGAACGCGTGGGCGAGGCCGGCGACGACGTCGCGATCGCGGAGCGTCCGGTTCGAGAGGACGGTCCCCGCGGCGTCGACGATCCGCCGGGGCAGGTCGTCGAGCCGCGGGAACGGGTCCTCTTCGCCCTCGGCGTAGCGGGCGACCCGGCGGTACGAACCGAGCAGGAAGACGACGATGGCGACCGCGGCGAGATAGTAGAAGGCCGCCTTCCCGACCGGACCGATCCCCCAGAACGTGGGGCGCGTCGGCGCTCCGGACTGGAGTACAGACATACTAGATGGCGGGCAACCGCCCGCTTAAAGCTTGCTACGAACTCACACGACAATGGTTCACAATCGTTGCGGAGTTTGTCGATCTCGCGGATGCTCGCCCCAGAGAAGTGACAAAACGTCGATACACAGGTGTCAACAATTATTTATGTGTACGGGCCCGGACTCATGGTCGGGGATGGACGACAAGACCGAAGAACTGCGGGACATCTTCATGGACGTCTCCGACGAGGGGACGGTCACGGAGAGCCAGGAAGAGCCTCGGGGCTCTATCACGAAGACGGCCGACGAGGAGGCGGTCCGCGAGCGCCTGCGGGGGGTAATCGAGTCGCTCGACGACCGCTACGGCCTCGCCACCGACTTCGAGACGGCGACGTACGTCCGGCTCGTCCGCGCGTTCTACGACGACGAGTCCGACGCGGCGATCGCCGACGAACTGGACGCGTCCGAGGACGAAGTGTTCCGCGCACGCATGGATTTGCACCTGCTCCGGGGGGACGACACCGACGCGCCGTTCGACGTCTGCGAGTTGCGACGGCGCCGCGACGCGAGCGACGAGACGCTCGCGGCCGAGTTCGGCGTCGACGAAACGTCGGTCCGCCACTACCGCCGCGTCGTCGCCGCTCAGGACGTCGCCCGGGCCGCGAACCACCGCTATCAGACCGAATTCGACGAGATCCTCACCGACGCCGCTCTCTCCGGGCATTTCACCGACCAGATAACGGAGGACGGCCTCGACGAGGCCGCCGAGGACATCGAAACCGACGTCTCGTTCTGACCGGCGGCGCTCCGTTCTTTGCGCGAGCGATTCTCGCCGACGGGTAGCGCTGAGGCTGGCGAGCATTTATGTCCGAAAGCGCGGCCACGGCGCCCTATGCACACGTTCCGCGACGTGGCGACGGCGGCGTACTGCCCGCGGAAGCTCTACTACCGCCACCGCGACCCCGCGGCCGACGAGGAGATCCCACAGGAAGTCCGCGCGCGTCGGGACCTGGCCTTCCGCTATCGGGAACTGCTGGAGTCGGACCCCGAGATCCAGGCAGCGCCCATCGAGGTGACACCGACGCAGTACCGCTCGCGACTGGGCCGCTTGCAGGCGACGCTCGACGCGTGGGACGACCTCGTCGACCCCGCCGGCCGCGAGGTCGTGCTGGAAGGCCGGGAGTGCCGCGGCGTCGCGCACAAGGTGCTGGAGGGGCCTCCCCGCCCGTCGCTGGTGTTCGCCGGCTCACCGCCCGAACAGGGCGTCTGGGAGCCACAGACCGTCAGACTCGTCGCCGCCGCGAAGGCCCTCGCCTGGGAGCACGAGACGACCGTCGAGACCGCCATCGCCGAGTACCCCGCCTACGGCGTCGTCCGCGAGGTCCCGCTGACCACTCGCCGGAAGGCGACCTACCGGTCCGCGATCCGTACCGCGGAATCGATCGATGGCCCGCCCTCCCGCACGTCGAACCGTCAGAAGTGCTCGCCCTGCGAGTACCAGGGACAGTGCGGGGTAGTCACCAGGTCACTGAGATCGATGCTCTAGGGACCCCCTGTTCGCTCGATCCGGCCGCGGTCAGTCGACAGCGGTGGTCGCTCCCGTCGACGACGCGATCCGACGAGCGCGGGATCGAGAGCCGGCCCACTCGTCCACGCGTTTTCGGCCAAGGGTTATCCGTAGGCGAAGCGTATGATATTTCATGGATAATTATGACTAAATCTGCCAGACCGGTCCCGAACCTCGGGTCGTTTCTGAGTCTCGGCTCCTTGCTGCTAATCGCGGGCGTTCTCGCCCACGCGCTCTACGGCCTGAGCGGGGAGTGGCCGGTCGGCCTCGACGGGAGGGTCGGCACGCTCTTCCTCGTCGTCGGGACCGTCTTCGTGGGAATCTCACTGGTGGCCCAACTCCGAACCCACCGAGCGGCGAGGGAGTAGGCCGACGCGTTCGAGGGTGAACCGACACAGTTCTGTCGCGGCTGGAGCGGTTGACCGTCCGCTCCGTCCGCGACGGCGTTCGCCACTCGCCGTCGCGTCTTTCGCTCGGCACAGCGTCTGTCTCGCACCTGAACGGGGCTCTCTTCGGAAGTAGTCACGTCTCCGCGACGCTGACAGTCATCGCGTGACGCGAGGACTCGAACCCGAGCGATTCGTAGAACGCCAGGGCGCGCTCGTTCCCCACGTCGACTTCAAACTCATAGTCGTACGGAAGCCACAGGCTTCGACGTAGCGACGGACGACTCATTCGTGCCTGTCGAGCCACGCCTCGATCTCCGCGCTCATCGCGCCGCGGCGGTGGATCTCGCCCGCCTGGACGTCGACGACGGTGCTCTCCGCACCCCCAGTCCGGCCGCCGTCGAGCACGACGCTCACCGCCTCGCGAACCTCGTCGCTCAACTCGGTGACCTCGCGGACGCTCCCGGTCCCGCTGAGATTCGCGCTCGTCGCGGTCACTGGGACGTCACAGGCACCGAGGAGTTCGAGCGCCAGCTCGTGGTCCGGCACTCGAACACCCACGCGGTCGCGCCCGGCGGTCAGCACGTCCGGCACCACCTCCTTGCGCTCGACGACGACGGTGACCGGTCCCGGCAGAAACTCCCGCATGAAGGCCAGTTCGCGCTCCGTCGGGTCGGTGTACTCCCGCGCGCGCTCGACGCTCGGGACGCCCAGCGAGACGGGCTTGTCCCGCGGCCGGCCTTTCACCGCGAACACCCGCTCGACGGCGTCGGCGTCGATAGCGTTCGCGCCGAGCCCGTAGACCGTCTCCGTCGGGTAGACCACCGACTCGCCGTCCTCGATCGCCCGCGCAGCCTGCGCTACGTCGTTCATATCCGAGGATCCGACGACGGTCGGGAAAAGCGTGACGCGACGGAACCCGCTTTGGCCCCGGAACCCGTCCCGCGCTCAGTCGTCGGCGTCCGCGGTCTCCGCTCGCGGGATCGTCACGTCGGGCAGGTTCGCCTCGATCTGCTCGCGTCGGTCCTCGAACTTCCCGGGGAGGACGAGCCGGCCGCCCAGGTCGTCGAGCGGTTCGTCGCTGTCGTAGCCCGGGCCGTTGGTGGCGAGTTCGAAGAGGACGCCGCCGTGCTCTCGGAAGTACACCGATCGGAACCAGTGGCGGTCGATCTGCGTCGTCGGGCTCAGCCCCTCCGAGCGGGCGACCTTCCGGATCGCCTCCTGGTCCGCGTCGGTCGGCGTCTGGAACGCGACGTGGTGGACCGTCCCGCGACCCTGTCGCCCCGACTCGACGGTCGGCAGCACGTCGACGTACTTCCCGACCGTCCCCGGCGCGGCGAAGCGCGTCCGCTCGTCGCCCGGCGTGTCGCCCGGTGACTGCTCGGTGCCGACCTCCTCGAAGCCCATCCGCCGGAGCAGTCCCTCGGTCGGCTCGGCGTCGACGAGCCAGAGGGTCACCGAGTGGAATCCGCGGATGGCTGCGCTCTCCGGCACGAACTCCGTCCACGGCTCGGTCGGGTCGTCGTCGTGGATCTCGACCTCGACCAGTTCGACCGGGAGCCCGTCGGGGTCGCGGAAGGGAAGCACTGTTTCGCCGAACCGCTCGACGCGTTCGTCGTAGTCGACGCCGTAGTCGTCGAACCGCTCCTCCCAGTAGTCGAGGCTCCCCTCGGGGACGCGGAACGCCGTCCGGGAGACCTGGCCGGAGCCGACCTTCCCCTTGCCCGTCTGTTCTCCCCAGGGGAAGAACGTCATGCTCGTCCCCGGGTTCCCCTCGGCGTCCGCGAAGAAGAAGTGGTACGCGCTCGGATCGTCCTGGTTGATCGACCGCTTGACGAGTCTGAGTCCGAGCGTCTCGACCCAGAAGTCGAGGTTCTGCTGCGGGTCGCTCGCGATGCAGGTTACGTGGTGGACGCCCGGCGTCTTCGTGTCGTCTGTCATTGGTCTCCCGTATGGACTGCTCCTACTTCAGTAGGCGCTGACATCAGTGTAACCGGGATATCATGGTGTGAGTGCCCCGGATCGAAGGTCTTCGGTCCGCTCGCTAGCAGTACTCTGGACCGGACTCGACGATAGGAGTTGAAAGCCCTCGACCCGCTCGCGGCCGCTGAGCGGGATATCCTCACTCCGTTCGGATAGTGCCCGCTCAGGCGACTCCGTTCGCTTCGCTCACCGCGAGCGGGCCTCACGGCTCCCGTTGGTCGCCGTTCGGCCAACCGTGGCGCTCCCTACGGTCGCGCCACGCGCGCCTCGCCCTTTCAATCCACCAGGAGAGCAAGCTCTCCTGAGCCCTGCCTCGCTCCACTCGGCAGGACGCCAGGAAAACGGCCAAACCACCGCACAGCCCCGCGCCTCACACCTCCCCAACCGACTGCGGTGCTCGCTTCGCTGCGCTCCTCATCCCTCGCGCGGCTACGTCGCGGCACGGAGGCCGCGACAGCGCGCGCCACCGCACCTCATCTCCGGTTACAGAAACGCCAAACCGACGCCGCGGGTCACAACTCCTCGATGACTTCGCCGACTTCGTCGTAGTCGGGGAACTCGGGCCACTGGGACGCGACCCAGGCGTACTGGACGACCCGCTCCTCGTCGAGCGCGAAGACGGCGGGGCGGGGTTCCTCGATGCCGGCCATGCCGTCGAGGTCGTTGACGATGTCGAAGCGCTCGGCGACGTCGTTGCCGGGGTCTGAGTAGAGCCGCGCGTCGACGCCCCGCGACTCCAGCAGGTCGGCGTGCTCGTACGGCGAGGAGATGGACAGACCGACGACCTCGCAGTTGTCGCGGTCGAGCCACCCGCGGTCGCGGATCTCGTTCCAGACGTACGTCGCCGGGAACGCGCCGTCCATCGGGTGGAACACGAGGACGACGGGCTGCTCGTCGGTCAGTTCCGAGAGGGAGACGTCCTCCCAGTACTCCTCGTTGACGAGCGGGCGCTCGAAGTCGGGGACGCGGTCGCCCTCCTCGGGGTGGTCGGTCTCGGGGAGGTCGACGACGTCGAAGTCGAGTTCCATCAGGCGACCCCCATCCCGCGTTCGCCGTAGGTGGCGTCGAGGTACTCGACGATATTGGCGCTCTCGGACATCGTGACGCCGGTGGACTCGTCGACGATGGCGGGGACGGTGCGCTTGCCCGTCAGGCGCTGGACCACGTCGCGGTCACTGTGCATCGGTTCGACGAACCGCGAGCGGTAGTCCAGGTCGTACTCCTGAAGCTTCCTGGTCACCCGCTCGCAGAACGGACAGGCCTGCAACCGATAGAACGTGATGGCTGGCTCGCTCATCTCGACGTGAAGTACGGCCAACGGCCGGGTAAGCGCTTCGCCGTCAGCCACCCAGATATTTAAGTGCGAACGGGCGACCAACCCGGCGCGTGACCGACTACGGCTCGTCCGGCGTTCGTCGACGGACCGGCGTCCGATCCCCGACCGGTGGCGCCCACACCGATCGAGCGACGAGTCCTGTCGTCGGCGTGGTGGTCCTCGTCGGGATAACGGCGCTGCTGGCGTCGCTCTCGCTGGCGGCCGTCGGACTGGACCACGCCCGTCCCGCGGCCGCGCCCCAGGCCCACCTGAGCGCGGAGCTGTCGGCGACCGACGGCTGGCCGGACGGCCAGCGACTCCGACTCGTCCACGAGGCCGGCGAGACGCTCGCAGTGGAGGACCTGACGCTGGTCGTCGAACTGGTGCGGACGGGCGAGCGCGCCAGACTGACCGACTTCCCCACGCGGCGACTCACGGACGAACACGTCGAGGGGGCGGCCCTGTTCGACCGGACGTACGCCGGCGTCGACGGGGAACTCGACGCCGCCCACGGCGACGGCCGATGGGAGAGCGGGGAGACCGCGTCGCTCCGGATCGCACAGCACGAATTCGACGTACGCCCCGGCGACAGCGCCGTGATCCGCGTCGTCCACCGGCCGAGCGGTGCGACCATCACGAACGTCGAGGTGGCCGCCTCGTGATCGGTCGGATTCACCGAATCTCCACCAGAAACAGACCGTTGCGGCCTGTTTGTCGCCCGAAATGGGGGGTCCGGTATGACAAGCCTTAATTTCGCCCCACGACAAGTCTCGCCGTCGATGGGTATACCCGCAGTGGCGTGGCCGAGCGTGGCGCCCGCCGCACAGCAGACGATCAACGTCTACGGATACGTCGTCCCGAAGAGCGCCGTTGCCACAGCCGGAGTGCTCCTGATCGCCGTCCTGATCGGGCTCTCGGCGTTTTTCTCCTCGTCGGAGATCGCGATGTTCTCACTCCCCTCTCACCGCATCGAGGGGCTCGTCGAGGAGGGGCGCCGCGGATCGAACACCCTCAAGGGCCTCAAGGCGGACCCGCACCGACTCCTGGTGACGATCCTCGTCGGGAACAACCTCGTCAACATCGCGATGTCCTCTATCGCGACGGGGCTGTTCGGCCTCTACCTGAGCCAGGGCCAGGCCGTCGCGGCCGCCACCTTCGGCATCACCGCTATCGTCCTGCTGTTCGGCGAGAGCGCACCAAAGTCCTACGCCGTCGAGAACACCGAATCGTGGGCGTTGCGGGTCTCGCGCCCGCTGAAGATGTCCGAGTACGTCCTCCTGCCGCTCATCGTCCTGTTCGACTACCTCACCCGGATCGTCAACAAGGTGACCGGCGGGCGCTCGGCGATCGAGTCCTCGTACGTCACTCGCGAGGAGATCCAGGACATGATCGAGACCGGCGAGCGCGAGGGCGTCCTCGACCAGGAGGAGCGCGAGATGCTCCAGCGTACCCTGCGATTCAACAACACCATCGCCAAGGAGGTCATGACGCCGCGCCTCGACATGGATGCCATCTCGACGGACGCCTCCGTTTCCGAGGCCATCGAGCAGTGCATCCACAGCGGCCACGCACGCCTACCCGTCTACGAGGGTAGCCTGGACAACGTCATCGGCGTCGTCAACATCCGCGATCTGGTCCGCGACCAGAACTACGGCGAGAACGGCGACCTCGACCTCGAGGACCTCATCGAACCGACGCTGCACGTCCCCGAGTCGAAGAACGTCGACGAACTCCTGACGGAGATGCGCGACGAGCGCCTGCACATGGTCATCGTCATCGACGAGTTCGGGACGACCGAGGGGCTCGTGACGATGGAGGACCTCACCGAGGAGATCGTCGGCGAGATCCTCGAAGGCGGCGAGGACGAACCGATCGAGCACGTCGGCGACGACACCGTCGTCGTCAAGGGCGAGGTCAACATCGAGGAGGTCAACGAGGCGCTGGAGATCGACATCCCGGAGGGCGAGGAGTTCGAGACCATCGCCGGGTTCATCTTCAACCTCGCCGGCCGCCTCGTCGAGGAGGGCGAAGTGGTCGACTACGACGGCGTCGAGATCACCGTCGAAGGCGTCGAGAACACCCGGATCATGAAGGCCCGCGTCACTCGCACCCCGGAGTACGACCCCGACGACACCTCCAGCGAGGAGGAACTCGAAGCCGACACCAGCGAAGCCCAGCCCGAGTGATCGGCGCGACCAGCCCGCGTCGACCGCCCGCTTTTCCCCGGATCCGAACTCGGACCGCGCGACCGACTGAGAGGGACGCTCGTCCGGTCACCGTCCGGAACGCCATCGTTTCACCTGGAACTACACTGCGTAGCGACGGGAGGCGACTCGACAGGACGACATCTGGTCGACGACGGCATCCCTCCGGCGCGGTCGGGATCCCGGTCACGAGTCGATGTCGGCGCGCCCGCTCGTGGCGCTCAGGAGTCGGTCGCGGAGGCCGTCGCCGTCGTCGACGGGGACGCGCACGTCGAAGGAAGCCCGCTCGGCGTAGTCGGCGTCGAACTCGACGCCGACGCTCTCTAAGATGCCCCGGACGGTGCCGGAGTCGTCGTAGTCGACGGCGACCGAGAAGTTCTCGTGGGGGCGTTCGGTCGTCGTGCCGGCGGCATCGAGACCGTCTTTGACCGCCCTGGAGTACGACCGCGCGAGCCCGCCCACGCCGAGGTTCGTGCCGCCGTAGTAGCGGGTGACGACGGCGACGACGTTCTCGACGGCCTCCTGCTGGAGGACGTTCAGCGCGGGGTCGCCGGCCGAACCCGACGGTTCGCCGTCGTCGCTGGCCCACTCGCGGAAGGGGTCGGCCCGCACGCGGTAGGCGGGAACGTTGTGCGTAGCGTCGTCGTACTCCTCGCGGATCGCGGCGACGAACGACTCGGCCGCCTCGACCGTGCGAGCGGGAGCGACATGGCCGATGAACTCCGAGCCGCGCACTTCGAAGCGTGCCGCTCCACGGCCGGCAACGGTCCGATAGGGCTCGTCGCTCGTGCCGGGCTCGTCTGTCACGACTCGCCGTTCGCGCCGGTGGCTCTTAGACCTCATCGTCGCCGCCCGACCGCCCGCGGACCCACGTCAGGTCGAGGTGACCCTCGACCTCTTCGCCGCCGAGACTCTCCGGGCGGTTCGGAGCCGACACCTCCGCCTCGTACTCGTCCGGCGGCGGGAGCGTCACTTCGGCGTCGCCGACGCGAAGCGTGAACGAGTGGCCGGTCGCCAGCCTCTCGACGGCCTCCAGTTCCTCCCCGAAGGCCGACCGCGCCTTCGCCGCGTCGTTCTCTCCCCAGCCGTACTCTGCGACGTCCGCCGACTGACCGCCGAGGACGGCGTTCAGCGCACCGCCGAGCACGTCGACGGCCGTCGCCTGGTCCTCGATCGAGGAGACCAGCAACAGCACGACGAGCAGAACGGAAGCAGGGAGACGAACGCGTGGTAGGCGATGCTTCCCGCCATGAACGTCAGCCGCTCGGCGCGCGCCTCACGGACGACCGCGCGAGCCAGCGTCGCCGCTCGTCGGAACGCGGACATGAACCGCTTACGGGCTGGAGTTTGAAAACGAGGGGGCCGACGGACGCAGGGGCCGCGGCTACACCTCTCAGCGCAACTCGATCTTGTGGACGAACGCCATCCCGCGGATCTCGTTCAGGAGGTCGCCGGGGATCTCGCCGTCGGTGATGACGTAGAGCTTCGGTTCGTCGGTGAACTCGGGGTCCTCGCTGATGGTCTGGCGGATGGAGATGCCGCGGTCGGCGATGGCGCCCGTGACGGTCGAGACGATGCCCGACTCCTCGGCGTCGCGGACGGTGATCGCCAGCGCCGTCAGGTCGAGGACGGGTGCGAGGTCCATCAGGCTCGGGATCGCGGAGATGTTCTGGAAGATCCGGCGGAGCTGGTCGTCGGCGAGGATGGCGTCGGTGGTGGCGTCGACGACCCGGCGGTCCACGTCGATCTCGCGGGCGATGCCGGTATTGGGGATCTCGATGCCGCCGGAGACGACCCGCCCCTCGTCGTTGACGGAGAAGCCGCGTTCGAGGATGAGACGGATGACCGCCTGCTGGCTGGGCGAATCGGCGAACTTCTCCATGATCGCGTCGAAGGTCGCCGTCTCGGCGTCGACGTCGTCTGCGCCCCTGTCGACGTCGTCCGCGCGCTCGTCGCTCATTATAGCTCGCCTTTCGTGCTCGCCACGTCGCCGCGGCGCTCGTCGATCCGCGTGGCGTCGTCGAGCGCGCGGGCGAGGCACTTGAACAGCGCCTCGACCTCGTGGTGGGCGTTCTCGCCCTCGACGCCGGCGTGGAGCGTGAGCCCGGCGTTCATCGCCAGCGAGCGCAGGAAGTGCTGGGCCATGTGACTGGTCATCTCGCCCACCGAGTCCTGCGAGAACTCGCCGTCGAAGTCGAAGTACGGGCGCCCGCTCACGTCGACGACGACCGACGCCACGGCCTCGTCGAGGGGGACCTTCCGGTCGGCGAAGCGACGGATGCCGCGCTTGTCGCCCAGCGCGTCGGTGAACGCTTCGCCGAGGGTGATCGCCACGTCCTCGACGGTGTGGTGGTCGTCGACCTCCAGGTCGCCGTCGCACTGGACGGTGAGGTCGAACAGGCCGTGGGTGGCGAACGACCCGAGCATGTGGTCGAGAAAGCCGATCCCCGTGTCGACGGTGGCGTCGCCGTCGCCGTCGACGTCGAGCGTGACTTCTATCGCCGTCTCGGCGGTCTCGCGGGATACCGCCGCCGTCCGCTGAGTCATGTCACGACCAAGCGCACCCGTCTATTTGGCCGTTGTGTTCGTTCGAGCCGTGGTCACGGGGCGCTGACGGGCGTCCATCACCTGCGTCCGTCGCCCGACGGCGCGGCGTCAGCCGGCCGTCAGACGCGCGTCTGCCCGGGCTTTACGTCCGGTTGCATCGATGACACGAGTATGGACCGTCACTGGACGCTCGACCTCGTGGCGCTGTCGGGCATCGCCGCCGGGTTCGTCCTCTTCGCGGCCGGCGAGTCGGCCGTCCTCGCCGGCGTCGTGGCCGCCGCCAGCGCGTACGCGCTCGTCCTCCCCGAGTTCGTCGCGTCCAGCCGACGGGCCAGTCCCCGCTGACCCCTCCCACCGACCGCGACTGCCGCCCCGCTGGTCCCGGCGGTCGCGGATTCTTCCGCCGCCCCGCTCGTCGCGAGGACGTCGCGTTCAGTTGTCGACGGCGGCCGTCTCGCCTGCCTCGCGGGCCTCCCGTCGTCCCTCCGCGACGCGTGCGACGACGACCACCGTCAGCGCGGCCACGAGCGGGGCGAGGAGCAGTCGCATGGCCGTCGCCGCGCCGGCGTCGCCGACGACGAAGCCCATGAGCGCGGGCACGCCGCCGACCGAGACGGCGGACACCGCCGACGCGAGCGCGTTGACCGGCCCGCTGTACTCGGGAGCGGCGTCGGTCGCGTAGGCCATCATCGTCGGGAACACGCCCGAGACGAGCAGGCCGATGGCGACCACCCCGGCGAGCACCCACAGGCCGTCGGCGAGGAAGAACGTGAACGCGAACGCCGGGACGAGCAGGCCGAGGACGCCCACGAGCAGGGTGAGCGGGCCGAGCCGGTCGCTGAGGGCACCGCAGGCGAACCGCCCGGGGACGTAGGCGACGAGCATCGCGGTCAGGGTCGCCTCCGCCCACCCGGCGGGGAGCTCGGCGCGCGCGTAGTAGGGGAGCCAGGTGAACAGGCCGCCCTCGACGCCGGTCACGAAAAAGAGCATGGCGAGCAGCGCCAGCACCTCGGGCCGGCGGACCAGCTCGGCGAGGTCCTCGCGCGTCAGCGGTTCCTCGCTCGATTCGACCGCGGGCGCCCGGAGCGAGCGGAACGCGACCGCGAGCGCGAGCACGCAGACCCCGAGCGCGCCGTAGACGAACCGCCACGACCCCAATCGCAACGCGAGGACGACCGCTAGCGGGCCGAGGGCGGCGCCGACCGCCCAGGTCCCGTCGTAGAGGTTGTAGACGCGTCCGCGGACGCTCGGGTAGAAGTGACTCAGGAGCGGTCTGTCGAGCGCGCGGAAGAGCCCGACCGCCGCCCCCTGAACGGTGAGCGCGCCGAGGAACACGAGAAACGACGGGGCCAGTCCCATCGCGAGGAGCGCGGTGCCGGTCACGAACGCGCCGACCGCGATGAGTCGCCGCACGTCGACGCGCCCCGCGCTCGACCCGACGACGAGGATGACCAGCAGGTAGCCGACGGTCCCCGCCGGCGCGACGAGCCCGAGCTGCCACTCGGGCACGGTGAAATACCCCTCCAGCGTCGGGAGCACGGCGCCGCGGACCTGCATCACGGCGCCCGTGAACGCCATCGTCAGGAAGATCGCGGCCGTCCACAGCCGGCGGTTCCTCGGGTCGGCGGCGTCGTCGGAGCCCGTCGCCTCAGCGGGGCCGGCGGCCTCCTCACTCACCGCCAGCCCTCCCGCCGCGGCCCCCGGGGCGACTCGCCGGCGCTCGGCGCTCGTTCCGCTCGCTCGTATCGCGCATAGGGTGCCGTACCGAGTGCCGTCGGAAAACGTTTTTGTAGATAGTCAAAGAATCTGCCCCAATGAGCGAGTCGCGCATCAGGGAACACCTGGGGGCGTTCGGACTCTCGACGACGGAGGTCGAGACGTACCTTGCGATCGTCCGCCGCGGCGAGGCGACGACGGGTGACGTGGCGGCCGCGGCGGACGTCTCACAGGGGTACGTCTACGAGGTGGCGGAGACGCTGGTCGACAGGGGGCTGGTGGCCGTCGACGAGAGCGCCAGCCCGACGGTCCTGCGGGCGCGGCCGGCGACCGAGGCGGTCGCGGAGCTGTCGACGCGCCTCTCTGACCTGCAGTCGGCCATCGAGGACGTGTACAGCGAGCCGGCGGCGACCGACGTGGGGTTCGAGGTGGTGCGCTCGCGCCAGACGGTCGAACGCCGGGCGAACCGCTTCCTCGACGACGCGGTCCACGAGGCGTTCGTCGTCGTTCCGGCCACCTCCTTCGCCGATCTGAAGGGGGCGATGGCCGCCGCGGTCGACCGCGGCGTCACCGTCTACTGCATGCTCGTCGCGCCCGACACCGGCGTCGTCGCCGACGCCGTCGACGGCTTCGGCGCGTACGCCCACGTCGTCCGTACCTGGGAAGCCCGCCCGCAGGTGATCGTCCTCCGGGACGCCCGCGCGGGACTGGTGGGGTCCCACGGCGTCCTCACCGGTCGCCACGGCGACGAGTACGCCGTCTCGTTCGGCCAGCCGGAGGTCGCCAACGGCTTCTACGGCAACATGGTCAGCAACGTCTGGCCGATGGGCGAACCGCGCCACGTCTCGGCGCCGCCCGCCCTCCCGGCGACCTTCGAGTACTTCCGCAACGGCGTCACGGCCGCCGCCCAGCACCTCGACGCCGGGCGCGACATCGTCGCCGACGTGACCGTCGCCGGGACGGGCTCCGACCACCAGCTCGACCTCGACGGCGTGTCTGTCCGCGAGGCCAAACAGAGCCTCGTCCCGCCGGTCACGAGTTCCTTCCCCGTGGAGAACGCGCTCGTCGTCGAGACCGAGAGCGGCCCGGCCAGCATCGGCGGCGACTCCCCCGGCTTCGACCCCTACTTCGAGGACTTCGCCGCTCGCCGCGTCACGCTGCGGGACGCCTGACCGCGAGAGCGATCAGTCGCTCGCCTCGACCAGGCGGGCGTCGTCGCGGGCGTCCGCACTCTCGGCTCCGTTCTCGTCCGCGTCGCAGTTGCCCGGGAGCTTCGCGAGCCGGTCGAGGCCGAGCGTCGCCAGGAAGCAGACACTTCCGACGTAGAGCAGCGACTGCGGGTCCGTCACCAGACGGCCCACGATGCTGTTCCCGTACCCCAGCACGGTACTGAGAAACCCGAGCGTCGACGTCGTCCATCCCAACCCCGTGATCCCGGCGAGTTGCTCAGCAGTGGTGTCCGTCGGCAGTGTCGGCTTCCAACCCATGACGCTATCACTTCCACAGTCCACAATAATAGCTCGTCTTTCGTTGTAGAATGTAGCGTAAACGCAGCCAAAACGTAAAAATAGATCAGTATTTGTCGTCAACTGTAGCCGAACTACGGCCTACCGATCTCAAAATTCGCTCCTACTCCGGTGTATTCTCGACGAAGCGGTCGGTACGCGGCCGCCAGTTGGTAGATATCCGCTGAGTAACCGCAAAAAGTCTGATTCCATCGCGAAACGAGGGTGCCGCCGACGACCGGCCGGCGCGCTCACACCGCGTCGATCGCTTCTTCGAGGGTGAACGCGCCCTCGTAGAGGGCACTCCCGACGACGACGGCGCTGGCGCCGGCCGCTTCCAGCGCGCGCACGTCGTCGAGCGTCGCCACGCCGCCGCTCGCGACGACCGGGATGTCGACCGCGTCGACCACGCGCTCGACGGGGTCGGTCCGCACGCCCTCCAGCTGGCCCTCCACGTCGACGTCGGTGAAGAGGATCCCGCCGGCGCCCAGGTCCTCGTAGCGACCAGCGGCCTCGGCGGGGTCCAGTCCCGTGCCCTCGGTCCACCCGGAGACGACGACCTCGCCGCCTTTCGCGTCGAGGCTTACGAGGACGCTCCCGGGGTACTTGTCGCTGATCTCGGCGACGATTTCGGGGTTCTCGACCGCGGCGGTGCCGAGGATGACGCGGTCGACGCCGGCGTCGAGGAGCGCGGTCGCGTCGCCGACGGTGCGGATGCCGCCACCGAGTTGCGTCTCGACGTCGACGGCGTCGACGACGGCCTCGATCGCGTCGGCGTTGGCCCGCTCGCCCTCGAAGGCGCCGTCGAGGTCGACGAGGTGGAGCGTGCGCGCGCCCTGGTCGACCCATCGCTCGGCGGCGGCGACGGGGTCGCCGTACTCCTTGCCGGTGCCGCGCTCGCCGCCGACCAACTGAACGACCTGCCCGTCTTGCACGTCCACGGCGGGCACGACTTCGAACTCGGGGAACATACCTGCCGTTGGGTGAGCGGGGGCGGAAAGCGTGTCGGTCGATGGGAGCCGGTCAAATCGCCCGACGACAGTATCACGCGCGAAAACTCGGCGAGTACTGTTAAGAGCGCGACCGAAGAACGCCGAGGTACATATTCGGGTGTCCACTTATGAGAGACTACGCTGACGAATTCGGCCGTGGCGGACTGAACTCCGAGATCGATCTCGACGCGCTCGTTCGGGATATCGGTCTCGACGGCGAAGAGATCGCGAAGCGAAAGGATTTCCTCGGCTTCGACGAGGCCGACGCAGAGCGGCTGTCGGGGCTCGAAGCCCTGTTCGCCGACAACGCCGACCGGATCGCCGACGACTTCTACGAGAACCTCACGAGCCACGAGGAGACCACCGACGTGTTCGGTCGCTCGCCGAAGACGGTCGAACAGCTCAAGCGCACGCAGTCGGCGTACTTCGCGACCCTCGCGGCCGGAGAGTACGACGAGGGGTACTTCGCCGACCGCGCGCGCATCGGCAAGCTCCACGACGTGCTGGAGATGCCGATGAAACACTACATCGGTCAGTACGGCGTCTACTACGACCTCGTGCTCGAACTGCTCCGCGAGCGACTGCAGGAGAATCTCGTCGACTCGCTCCGGGCCGAACTCGTCGGCCCCGCGACCGACGGCGGTCTCGAACCGGCTGGGTCAACCGGGTCCGGTGTCGAGGCCACGGGAGACGGCTCAGAAGTCGATATGGGTGCGGTCGAACGCGTCGTCGAGTCGGAAGTCGAGGCGGGGATGGACGAGGTGCTGTCGGTGTTGCGAGTGATCAATCTCGACATGCAGGTCGTCGCGGACACCTACATCCACTCGTACAACGAGCGGCTTCAGGACGAGGTCGAACGGCGCGAGGCGGTCGCTGCCGAGCGCGAGCGCCTCCAGGAGCAGGTCAGGGCCGACATCGAGCGCCCGGTCGACCAGTTGCTCGACGCGTCGGAGGACATCGCCGACAGCGCCGGCGAGATGTCCGAACTCACCGACGAACAGGTCGACCGGATCGACGAGATCGCGGGCGAGGTCTCCCGGATGAGCGCGACGGTCGAGGAGGTCGCGGCGACCGCCGACGAGGTCGAGACCACCAGTCGTCGGGCGCGGTCGCTGGCGGAGGAGGGCCGCGGCGAAGCCGACGGTGCGGTCGACGTGATGGACACCGTCGGCGCGGCCATCGACGACGTGGCCGAGGACGTCGACTCGTTGCAGTCCCGGATCGGCGAGATCGACGAGGTCGTCGAGGTGATCAACGACATCGCCGACCAGACGAACATCCTCGCGCTGAACGCCTCGATCGAAGCGGCCCGGGCGGGGGAAGCGGGATCCGGGTTCGCCGTCGTCGCCGACGAGGTGAAGTCGCTGGCCACGGAGTCCCAGGAGCGCGCCGGGGAGATCGAGGAGATGGTCGGCGAGATCCAGAGCGACGCCGGCGAGACGGTCGCCAGCCTCGCGACGACGACCGAGCGGGTCGACGAGGGGATCGACCGCGTCGAGACGGCGATGGCCAATCTCGACGATATCGTCGACGCCGTCGCCGAGGCCGCACAGGGGATCGCCGAGGTCGCTGCGGCGACCGACGACCAGGCGGCCAGCGCCGAGGAGGTCGCGAGCATGCTCGACGACCTCGTCGACCGGGCGGAGGAGGTCTCTGCCGAGGTCGCGGACGTGGCCGCCGCCAGCGAACAGCAGGTCGAGATGGTCCGCGAGATAGACCGGACGGTCGGCCGCCTCGACGTCGATCGGACCGACGCGCCGTAGGTGATCGACCGTTCCACCACGTTTTACTCGCCGTCGGGCGAGTGAGCGGACATGGTCTCCCCGTTACTCGTGGCCGGGATCGCCGTCGCGGCCGCCGAGGACGTCGCCGGGCCGCCCGACGCCGACGACAGCGCCGTCTCGATCGACGCCATCGCCGAGGGCGACGCCGGAACGGGGGACGGCCCGTCCGGCGCGGGCGACGTGGCGACGATCGGCGAGGAAGACCCCGAAGCGGTCACCGTCGCCGACCTGTTCGACCCCGCGGCGACCGGCCGCGTCGTCCTCCTGTGGGTCCTCACGCCATCACTCTCGGCCGTCGCCTCGTATCTCGTCTTCCAGTACCTCCCGATCGTCTGAGCGACGGGCGATGCCGTTCGGTCGGAGACGCCGTCGCCGGGACCGGGAGCCGCTGTCGGTAGGCTTTACCTGTCGGTGGACGACCGTCTCGGTATGGTCGCAGTGCTGCTCGTCGTCGGCGTCGCCGTCGCGGTGTTCGTCGGCTTCAACATCGGCGGCTCGTCGACGGGGGTCGCGTTCGGCCCTGCCGTCGGGAGTGACACCGTCTCGAAGGTCACCGCGGCGGCGCTGATGACCGTCTTCGCGCTGCTCGGCGGGTGGACGGTCGGCCGCGAGGTCGTCGACACGCTCGGGAGCGACATCGTCACGACGACGTTCACGCTGGAGATCAGCATCGGCGTCCTCTTTTTCATCGGCCTCGCGCTGTTCCTCTCGAACCTCTTCGGCGTCCCCGCCTCGACGTCGATGACCGCCGTCGGGTCGATGGCCGGACTCGGGCTGGCCCGCGGGACGCTCAACTGGGCCGAGATGGGCCAGATCGTCACCTGGTGGCTCGTCTCGCCCGTGCTCGCGTTCTGGGTCAGCGCCGTCGTCGGCCGCTACTACTACCCCCGACTCGTCGAGTGGTTCGCGGTCACCCAGACCGAGGGATCGCTCCTTGTCCTCGACCGGTCGGGGACCCTGCCCCGTCTGGAACTCGGTCCGAACACGACGAGGAGGGAGCTCGTCGGGACGCTCTCGGTCGTCGGCATCGGCTGTTACATGGCGTTCTCGGCCGGCGCGTCGAACGTCGCCAACGCCGTCGCGCCGCTGGTCGGCAGCGAGTCGCTGGGGATGGACCCGGCCATCCTGCTCGGCGGCGGGGCGATCGGGCTGGGCGCGTTCACCATCGCCCGACGGACGATGGACACTGTCGGCAACGACCTCACCGAGCTGCCGCTGCTGGCGGCGCTTGTCGTCGCCGCCGTCAGTTCGACCATCGTCACGGGACTGTCGGCGCTCGGGGTCCCCGCGAGTTTCGTCATCATCGCGACGATGAGCA
This sequence comes from Halosimplex rarum, assembly GCF_047715405.1. Lineage (NCBI taxonomy): Archaea > Methanobacteriati > Methanobacteriota > Halobacteria > Halobacteriales > Haloarculaceae > Halosimplex > Halosimplex rarum. The sequence continues at coordinate 3,431,181 of NZ_CP180412.1, read as the reverse complement.
TCGTCGGCCTCGGCTGGGGCCGCGCGACGCGGACGGTGACGCTCTCGGACGCCCGGCGGGGCGACGCGCCGGAGGTGTCGGTCGGTGCGCTGGCGGCCGAGGCGCAGGACGCGCCGACCGTCGGTGGCGAGGGCGGAACGCCGGAGTCGGCCGACGCCCCGCCGATCGGCGACGAGGCCCGCGAGGACATCCCCCGCGCCGACGACCTGTTCGAACCGGAGACGACGGCGCGCGTGATCGTCCTCCAGAACGTCGTCCCGGCCATCGCGACGGTCGCCTCGTTCCTCCTCTTCCGGTTCGTCTCGCTGTAACCGTCGCGAGCGACGCGCCGGCCGAACGCGTGCGGACGTACGTCCACTGATCGGGGCAGTCGATCGGCAAAATCTGCCATCGCACGGTCGAGATGGTAGCGGAAACAGCAAGGTCTAACAGTCAGGAAGGCGAACATCGCAGGTGATGCCCACCGTAGAGTACCTGAATTACGAAGTACTGGACGACCAGGGTTGGGACATGTACGACGACGCGACCTTCGACAAGGCCGCCGACGCCGACCTCTCGGACGAGGACTACGGCACGCTGGAGGTCAACGAAGGGGAGTACATCCTCGAGGCCGCCGAGGCCCAGGGCTACGACTGGCCCTTCTCGTGCCGCGCCGGCGCCTGCGCGAACTGCGCAGCCATCGTCGTCGAGGGCGAGATCGACATGGACATGCAGCAGATCCTCTCCGACGAAGAGGTCGAAGAGAAGAACGTCCGCCTGACCTGCATCGGCAGCGCCGCCGAGGACGAGGTCAAGATCGTCTACAACGCAAAGCACCTCGACTACCTGCAGAACCGCGTCATATAAGCGTCTCGTCGACGCACACGTACTATTCAACTATCGGGACCCGCCCGATTTTCCGCGCCGACTCCGTGAGCGACGGCGTCGCCTCCCGGTGGAGCGCACGCTCGTCCGTGACCGTTCCCACGCCGGCGTCCGCGCCGAAACCACTAACTGACTCCATCGCACTCATCCGGTCGTGATCGAGTGGCTGGCGACGTTCCTGACGAGTTCGCCGACGCCGGACCTGCTGCGCCTGGTCGCCGTGCCTGTCTTCGCCTGGGCGGCCTATCGGGACATCCGCACGCGTCGGGTGCCCAACCGGACGTGGCTCCCCCTCGCCCTCCTCGGAATCGCGCTGCTCGCGTGGGACATCTACCGGGCCTCCACGGGCGACATGGTCGGCGGCCTCATCGCGCGCGAGCGGTTCTACCTCCGCGTCGCGCTCTCGCTCGGCATGGTCGGATCCATCGGCTATCTGTTCTACTGGTTCGGCGGCTTCGGCGGCGCCGACGCGAAGGCGCTGATCGTCCTCGCCGTGCTCTTCCCGACGTTTCCGTCGTACATGTTTCCGAATACGGCGCTGCCGCTGACCCGCACCACCGTCGGCGTCTTCTCGCTGAGCGTCCTCTCGAACACGGTGCTGGTCGGCGCGGCCTACCCCGTCTTCGTCACCCTCCGCAACGCGCTCTCGGGCCACCGCGCGCCGATCATGTTCATCGGCAAACCGATCCGGGCCGCCGACGCGGTCACCGAGTACGGCTCGCTCCTCCAGAACCCCGACGGGTTCTCCCGCGGCGGCCTCGACCTCGACGCCCTCCGGATGTACCTGCGCTGGCGCGGGACGACGCTCGCGGCCGTCCGCGCCGAGCCCGAGCGCTATCGCGATCCCGCCAGCCTCCCCGACGAACCCAACCCGCCGGGCGACGGGTCGATCCCCGACGGCGACGACCTCGTCGGCTCTCGCCAGGTCGACGCGGCGACCGACGGTGGCACGGTCGACGACGGCGACGCCGCGAACGCGGAAGAGACCGATGCCGACACCGAAGCGGTCGACGCGGCGGCGTACGACGACCCCTGGGGCGCCGAGACGTTCCTCGACGACATCGAGGGGTCGGCCTACGGGACCACCGCCGCGGGGCTGCGCGACGGACTGGACGTGCTCGCGGCCGAGGACGTGGTGTGGATCTCGCCCGGGATGCCGTTCATCGTCCCGATGTTCGTCGGGCTGGTGGTCACCCTCGTCTACGGCGACCTGTTCTTCGAACTCGTCACCCTGCTCGTCTGAGCGCTCGAGCCCGGTCCGAACCCGCTACGACTCGGCGGGTTCGACCCGGTCGTACGCCGGGCCGATGGCGAAGATGGAGACGAGCCAGACGACGGCGACGGCGATGTACGAGAGGAGGACGGCGCGCTGGAACCCGGGCGCGCTCGTCACGACGAGCAGGGCGAACGCGCCGACGAGGAGGCCGACGGCGACGACCGTGTTCCCGGCGTTCCAGAGGAGAAACGCCTGCATCGCGCGGCTCTCCTCGCGCCAGGCGGCGAGGAACTGCCGGATCCGGTAGCCGATCATCGACCGGTGGTTGTGCGCCGCCGGACATAAGTGTGGGCGACCGCCACCGGACACGAAGGGCGCTGGCCGCCGGGAACGAGCGGTGGCGGTCCCGGCGAGCCCCGCGAGGCGGCCGCCGCGAGCCCCGCGAGGGGACTCCGTCGCCCGGGAGAGCCCGGGGACCGCGACAAAAGACCTATTCGCCGGTCGCTCCCAGTGGGGGTATGACCGACGACGTGGACCTGGCGTTCGGCGAGTCCGAGCGCATCCCCGCTGTCGCCCAGGACGCCGACTCCGGCGAGGTGCTGATGCTCGCGTACGTGACCAGCGAGGCCGTCGAGCGCACCCGCGAGACGGGATTGGCGCATTACTACTCGCGCAGTCGCGAGGAGCTCTGGAAGAAGGGCGGGTCCAGCGGCCACGTCCAGGAGGTGGAAGAGATCCGCGTCGACTGCGACGGCGACGCCCTCCTCTATCTCGTCGACCAGGAAGTCGGGGCCTGCCACACCGGGTACGAGTCGTGTTTCCACCGCACCATCGACGGCGACGTCGTCGGCGAGCAGGTGTTCGACCCCGACGACGTCTACGAGTAACGCGATGAGCGACGCCGCCTTCGACCCCGCGACCGACGACCCCCGCGCCGCCGCGGACGCCCTCGTCACCGACCTCCGCGAGGCCAGCGAGGCCCTCGACCGCGCCCGCGACCGCGTCGACGCTATCGGCGAGTCCGACCTTCGGGCCGTCGCCGACACCTACGACGACCTGACGACGCTGTTCGACCGCTACGAGGAGGAGGTGACCGGCGACGGCGACTTCCAGACGTTCATCGAGTTCCAGAGCCAGATCGCCGCGATCACCGAGGAGCTGCCCGAGGATATCCGCCACCGCGACGTGTTCGAGCGCGTCGACGAACTCCTCCAGCAGCGGCGGCTCACCGAGTCGGACTGGCGGAAGGTCCGCTCCGCGCTCGACCCCGTCCGCGACGACGTCGACAGGATCGAGGACCGGCGCGAGGCCCGCGAGCGATACGAGGACGTCCGGTTCACCGTCGAGCGCCGCCTCGCCGCCCTCGCCGACCGAATCGCCGACCTCGAAGACCTCCAGCGGCTGGGCGACGCCGACCTGGATGCGCCCACAGAGCGCCTGCGGGACCCCATCGAGTCCTACAACGACCGCGTGACCGACGCCTTCGCCGAGTTCCGACGGTCCGCCGGCGCCCGCGAACTCCTGGAGTTCGTCGCGAAGACCCGGTCGTATCCCCTCGTCGGCTTCGAGTCGCCGCCCGACGACCTGCGGGAGTACGTCGAGGCCCACGAGGCCGGGACGGAGCCGATCGGGCAGCTCCTGGAGTACGCCGACTACTCGAAATCGAAACTCGACCACTACGTGAACGATCCCGACGGGCTGAAGCGCAACGTCTCGACCAGACGGACCTACCTGCGACGGCTCGACGGCGAGCCGCTGACGGTGGACTGGCCGCCGCCGGAGGCGGAGACGCTCCGATTCCGGGCGCGGGAGCTGACGAGCGTCGTCGCCCGGTTCGCCGACGACGTGGAGGACGGCGACGGCGCGCTCGTCGCGTTGCGGCGAGTGCGTGACCTGCCACGCGAGACGGACTACGAGCGGCTCCGTGACAGCGCGCAGGCCCGTGCGCAGTTGGGTTCCGAGGAGCGCGAGCGGCTTGCCAGCGGCGAGGTCGACGAGGAACTGGCCGCCTGCCGCGACGCGAAAGAACGACTTGAGGACGCGCTGGACGAGTATCCGCCGCTGTAGTCCGGACTTCCTGCGGACCGAAGACCGCGATTGCCCTGCCTGCACAGAACCGCTGATCAGCCGAGACGGCCGGGGCTTTCACGCTGTTTCGTACGCCGGTCTCGTGAGCGGTCGTGGTACTGTCGTCTCTGCGTAACCCTTCGTCCCCTACTCCTCGCGCTCCTCGGGCGTGTAGGTCTCGACTTCCAGCGCGTGGATGTCGGTGGTCATGCGGTCGCCGAGGGCGTCGTAGACCAGCTGGTGGCGGTCGACGAGCGACTCGTCGGCGAAGGCGGGCGAGACGACGGTGGCGGCGAGGTGGTCGTCGTCGTCGGCGCCGCGGGCGCGGGTGACGGTCGCCTCCGAGTCCGGGATGGACTCCTCGATGAGACGCTCGATGTCGTCGAGGTTCATGCCCGGGTCGAGGCGGGCGAGCGGAAAAACGCTTGCCACTGGCGTCACCGCCCTCAGGACCGCGGCCGGAATGACGGGGGATTCATACGCCCGCGGCGTCTCCCTCCGACCGGCGGCGATGACGATTAGTTACCCCTCCGAGCCCCTTGTGACGACACGGGACTCCGAGCCGCCTCGATTCCGACCGGCGAGCGGTGACTGACGGCTCTCGCGGTCGGACGACGGCGGACCAAACGTGTTTGAGACGACGTTCTTGCGGACGGCGTGATACGTTCCGGTAGATGACTCGTTCACCCGGAGGGCAGTTCGGGGAGACCGACACCGCGATCACCGGGCAGATGGTTCTCTGTCCGGACTGCGGGCGCGCGACGGATGTTCCGGTTCCGAACGGGAGCACGCTCGTACACGCCGACGAACCGGTCGAGGGCTCGTCGACGACGAAGTGCCCGAGTTGCGACCGGCGGTTCGAGGTCGGCTACCGGTTCGACGCCGACGACTGAGGTCCGGTCGACGGAGTCGATTCAGACGAGCACGTCGACGTCGTAGCCCTCGGACCGCAGCGCGTCGAGCAGGTCCTCGGCGTGGTCGGGGCCGCGGGTCTCCAGGTCGAGTTCGACCTCGGCGGCGTTCATCGCGACGTCCTTGCCGGCGCGGTCGTGCTCGATGGCGTGGATGTTGGCGCGCGACTCGCTGATGACTTCGACGAGGCGTTCGAGTTCGCCCGGGCGGTCCTTGAGCGTCGTGCGGACGCGGAGGTAGCGCCCGGTCTCGACGAGCCCGCGCATGATGACCGTCGTGAGGACGTTCAGGTCGATGTTGCCGCCGCAGAGACAGGGGACGATCACCTCGTCCTCGTCGTAGTCGAAGCGGCCTTCGAGGAGCGCGGCCAGCGGGACGGCGCCGGCCCCCTCGACGAGGGTCTTCCCGCGTTCGAGCAGGGTCGTCAGCGCGACGGCGATCTCGTCGTCGCTGACGGTGACGACCTCGTCGACGCGCTCGCGAATCACGTCGAAGGTCTGCGAGCCGACTTTTCTGGTGGCGATGCCGTCGGCGATGGTGTCGACGCTGTCGCGCTCGACGATCTGGCCCTTCTGCAGGGAGTCGGCGACGCTGGAGGCGCCCTCGGCCTGGACGCCGACGACCCGCGAGTCGGGGTTCTTGGCCTTGACGGCGGTGGCGATGCCGCTGATGAGGCCGCCGCCGCCGATGGGGACGACGACGGTCTCGGCCTCGGGCAAGTCTTCGAGGATCTCGAGGCCGATGGTGCCCTGCCCGGCCATCACCATCGGGTCGTCGAAGGCGTGGACGTAGACGCGGCCCTCGTCGCGCTCGATCTCGTGAGCGCGCTCGGCGGCCTCGTCGTAGTCGGCGCCGTGGAGGACGACCTCGGCGCCGTAGTTGCGCGTGGCCTGGACCTTCGAGACGGGGGCGTGCTCGGGCATGACGATCTTCGAATCGACGCCGATACGCGTGGCGGCGAGCGCGACCCCCTGGGCGTGGTTGCCGGCGGAGGCGGTGACGACGCCCGACGCCTGTTCCGCGTCGGAGAGGGTCGCGATCTTGTTGGTGGCGCCGCGGATCTTGAACGACCCCGTCCGCTGGAACGTCTCCAGTTTCAGGTGGACGTCGGCGCCGGTCATCGCCGAGAATGTGTGGGAGTAGTCGAGCGGCGTATGCCGGGCGGTCTCCGCGACTCGCTCGCGCGCGTCCAGCACGTCCGCGAGTTCGATCATGCCATAGCTACCGCTCGCGGCGTGTTAGATGTAGGGGGGAGAGAAGCGTGTGACAACAGATATTGCAGCGCGATGGTACTTGAACCCGAGCCATCCGGAGTGAAAGTGAAACCGGGGGACGTCGAGCTGGTCACTGCGGACGGCCCGCTTCTGCCCGAACGACGACGCCTCCCCGATCGATACACGACTGCGCGCGATCCGGGACCCCATCGTCGCCCGGCCGCTCGACGGGTCCGTCCAGCCGGTCGGGTTCGCCGACGTGGGTTTCGACCGTCCGTTCGTCGCCTCCGATTTCGTCGGCACCGTCCGCGCGAGCGACGCCGATACCCGGACCTACAGCCCGCTCTCGACGCCCTCGTAGCGGTCGAGCGCCGCGCGGTCGTCGTCCGTTCCGCCGGCATCGGTAGCTTCAATCGTGGCGAGTCCGGATGCCGGAGCAATGTCGACGGCGAGCGTGCGGGAGCGCGGGCTGTCGGTCTGGCGGCGAGTGCTCTCGCTGTCGTGGCCGATGATGATCCAGCACGTCTTCCGCACGCTCATGCGGACGACGGACGTGATCGTCACTGGCCTGTTCTCGCCGGCGGCGGTCGCCGCGGTCGGCCTCGCGGATCTGTACGCCCGCTTCCCCCTGCGCATCGGCCTGGGCCTCGGGAGCGGCGCCATCGCGCTCTCGAGTCAGGACACGGGCGGCGAGGCCATCGAGAACCGCGATCAGGCGGTCACGCAGGCGATCCTCGTCGGCCTGCTCTCGGGGATCCCGTTCGTCGCGTTCGGGTTCCTGTTCGGCCAGCAGGCCATCGCGCTGCTGGGCGCGCCCGACGACGTCGCGGAGATGGGCGGCACGTACCTCGCCGTCGTCTTCGCGAGCGCGCCGGCGCGACACGTCGCGCTGGTCGGTGCCCGCGCGCTCCAGGGCACCGGCGACACCCGGACGCCGATGTACGTCGACGTGACCTCCTCGATCCTCAACATCGTCGGGTCGCTCGTTCTCGGGCTCGGTCTGTTCGGCGCGCCGAGGCTGGCGATCGTCGGCGTGGGCATCGCGACGGCGGTCGGGAACTGCTTCACCGCCGGCGCGCTCACGCTCGCTATCTGGAGTTCTCGGACGGAAGCGTCGTTCACGCGCCCGCGGGATCTGGTCATCGCGAAGCAACTGCTGGCGGTGAGCGCGCCCCGCATCGGCGAGGGCCTGGTGACGACGCTGGCGGAGTTCCCGTTCAACGCGCTCCTCCTCACGTTCGGGACGGACGTGAACGCCGCCTACCAGATCGGTCGGCGGATGTACCAGCAGGTCACCTCGCCGCTGGGGCGGGCCTACCACACCGCCGCCAGCGTCGTGGTCGGCCAGTCGCTCGGCGAGGGCGACGTGGCGGCCGCGCGCTTCCAGGGGTGGGCGACGACCGCTCTGGCCGTGTGCACGATGGGCGTCGTCGGCGTCGTGCTCTTTTTCGGCGCCGACTGGTTCGTCTCGCTGTTCACGAGCGACCCGCCGACCGCCGGCTACGCCGTCGGGTTCGCCCGCGCCTACGCGGTCGCCGCACCGGCCATCGGTGCGTACCTCGCCATCTCGGGCTCGCTCCAGGGCGGCAGCGACACGCGAACCCCCTTCGTCGCCCGGACGACCGGGATGTTCGGCGTCCTCCTCGGGTTCGGCTACCTGGCGAGCGTGATCCTGGGATGGGGCGTGGCCGGCATCTACACCGCCATCGCGCTCCAGCAGTTCTGGGCGCTCGTCGTGGTCGCCTGGGGGTTCGCCTACGGCGGCTGGGCGGAGAAGGCCGCGGCGATGATGGACGAGCGCGGGAGCGCGGGCGGCGGCGACGGCGAGTCCGACACCGACCCGGACCCGACCGACTGAGCGCAAGCGATCTGACCGCCCGCCCGGGGAGACACCGCTCGTTATTGTCTACCCGCCCGAACCGGGGGTATGGAACTCGTCTCGGTCGCCGCCGTCGCCGAGAACCGCGTCATCGGGGAGGGCGACGAGGTCCCCTGGAACCTCCCCGAGGACAAGAAGCAGTACCGCGAGCGCGTGGCCGGCCACCCCACGATATTCGGTCGGCGCACCTACGAGATGTTCGCCGACCCGCCCGGAACCGCGTTCATCGTCCTCAGCCGCACCGAGCGGGAGTACGACCGCGAGAACGCACATCACGCTTCGAGCGTCGGGGAGGCCGTCGAAATCGCGGAGTCGCTCGGCACCGACTGCGCGTACGTCCTCGGCGGCGGCGCGATTTACGACCTGTTCCAGCCCCATCTGGACTGGATGGTCCTGACGCGCGTCCCCGGCGAGTACGGGGGCGACACGTTCTATCCCGCCTGGGACGAGAACGACTGGACGCTAGTCGAGACCGAGGCGTACGAGGGCTTCACCGTGGAGACGTGGGAGCGGAGAACGGGGCGCGAGCAGTAACGCAGCCAGTCTCAATACGAGTCCACGTCGGTCCCCACGGAACAGACGTACTCACCGGTGGCGACCTGCGGGAGGCGGCGAGCGCGCCAGAAGACGCCGCTGGAGTCGGCGGTGACGGTCTCTTTGATGCCGCCGAAGGTGTCGGTGACCTCGAAGAGCACGTCGCCGCGGGAGACGCGTTCGCCCAGGCCCGCGCGGAGCGAGACGAGGCCGCCGGCGGGGGCGCCGTACTGCTCGAAGCCGTTGGCGCGGGTCTGGGGGTTCAGGTCGACCTGGCCGTCGGTGAAGCCGTAGTACGAGAGGACGTTGAACACGCCCTCCACGCCGGCCTGGATCGACTGCTCGTCCCAGCCCACACAGCCCCCTAACTCGGGGTCGATGGTGGGGACGCCCTCGTCGGGGGCGGCGCGGGCGAGCTGGCCGTCGGGACCCTTCTGGTCGAGGACGTAGCCGCAGTCGAACACCTTCGCGAGTTCGAGGCAGGCGTCGTGGAGACGGTGGCGGGGGCCACAGCGGACGCGGCACTCGTCGATCATGCGGGAGGTCGACCCCTGGTGGAGGTCGAGGATGAGGTCGGCGCGGCGGGCGGCCTGGAAGGTGGCGGCGGCGATGCGTTCGGTGGAGGTGCCCGTCTCGTCGCCGGGGTAGGCGCGGTTGGTCTTCGTGTCGTCGATGGGGTTGCGGTGCTCGGCGACCTGGAAGGCGTGGTAGTTGACGATCCCGACGACGAGGATCGTCCCGGCGATCTCCTGGGGGTCGAGCTGGGGGACGACCCGCTGGATCACGCCGACGCCGTTGAGTTCGTCGCCGTCGCTCGCGGCCTGCATATAGAGGGTGTCGCCGTCCGCAGCGCCGTTGATGACCGCCACTGGGAGGCCGACCTGCGTCCCGTCCCGCGTCTCGCCGACCGGCAGACGGCCCGTGTCCAGCTCCCCGGGCGCCGCCTGGGCCGTACCGAGCGTCGTCATTACCACAACTGCAGAACCCGCGTCTCTTTAGCGATTCGGTGTGTCTCGCTTTGCGGGCATTCGACGGTCGGCTCTCGGTTGGCGTCGACCCACGACGGCCGCCGCCCTCGCCGCCGTCCCCGGCCGCCGATCGACGCGTCTTTGCCGGTCGTGGCCGAAGCCCCGCCATGGTCGGCCAACGACCCGAGGACGGCGAGTCGACGCCGAGCGGGAACCGGGAGGCCGAGCGACCCGAGAGCGGCCGCGCGGCCTTCGTGGCCGCGCTCCGCGTCCGGCGCAACGCCAAGTGGGGCCTGGCCGTCGGCGTCGCCCTCGCGCTCGCCGCCTTCGTCGTCCGCTTCGTCGTCCTCTCCGGCGTGCGCCGCTCGCCGCTGTGGTACGTCGCGCTGGGGTTCACCCTCGCCATGTCGACCGCTGGCCTCGTCGCCTTCCTCCTGACGCTCGGCCGCGCCGTCCGACTCGCGCGCGAACTCTGACGTCGACGGGCGCCGCTCTCAATCGCCGTCTCCCTTCGATCGCGTCGCTCGTTCTGTCCCGTGATTCCCCGGCAGGAGCGCTCCGGAGTCCCGACGTTGCCGAGTCCATGCCGATCGACGCCTCGTTCGGGAGAATCGAACGAATCGGAAATCCGGCACGGTGATAACGACGAACGTCGAAACAATCATCGACGACTGAAACCCCTCCGTGGCGGAGTGTCGGGTGCAGAGACGTGGGATTCGCCGGCGGGGCGGCCGGGGAGTCGATAGACGTTCGTCCAGAAAGGCGTTCGGTGATTCCGTACGCGTCCACCTACGAACGGTAACCCTTTTGCCCGGGCCAGAACAAAAACCGAGGTATGACTGACGAGCTTCGGAAAGGCCTCGAGGGAGTGCTCGTCGCCGAGTCCGATCTCAGCGAAATCGACGGCGACGAGGGCCGCCTCATCTATCGCGGGTACGGCATCGAGGACCTCGCGAAACACGCGAGCTACGAGGAGGTCATCTACCTCCTCTGGCACGGCGACCTCCCCGACGCCGGCGAGCTCGACTCGTTCACCGATTCGATGGTCGCCGAGCGGGCGGTCGACGAGGACGTCCTCGACACCGTGGGCCGCCTCGCCGCCGCCGACGAGAACCCGATGGCCGCCCTCCGTACGGCGGTCTCGATGCTCTCGGCGTACGACCCCGACGCCGACGCCCCCGCTACGGACGAGGAGGCGACCCTCCGCAAGGGCCGGCGCATCGTCGCCAAGATCCCGACCATTCTCGCGGCCTTCACTCGCATGCGCGACGGCGAGGACCCCGTCGAGCCCCGCGAGGACCTGGGTCACGCCGCCAACTTCCTCTACATGCTCAACGGGGAGGCGCCCGACGACGTCCTCGCCGAGACGTTCGACATGGCGCTGGTGCTCCACGCAGACCACGGCCTCAACGCCTCGACGTTCTCCGCCATCACCACCGCCTCGACCCTCTCCGACCTGCACAGCTCGGTCACCTCGGCCATCGGCACCCTGAAGGGCCCGCTCCACGGCGGCGCCAACCAGGACGTCATGGAGATGCTCAAGGAGGTCGACGAGAGCGACCGCGACCCCATCGGCTGGGTCGAGAAAGCCCTGGACGAGGGTCGGCGCATCTCCGGGTTCGGCCACCGCGTCTACAACGTCAAGGACCCGCGCGCTCGGATCCTCGGCGAGCGCTCTCAGGAGCTCGGCGAGGCCGCCGGCACGCCGAAGTGGTACGAGTACTCCACGAAGGTCGAGGAGTACATGGCCGATGAGAAGGGACTGGCCCCGAACGTCGACTTCTACTCGGCGTCGACGTACTACCAGATGGGCATCCCCATCGACATCTACACCCCCATCTTCGCCATGAGCCGCTCGGCCGGCTGGATCGCCCACGCCGTCGAGTACGTCGAGGACAACCGGCTCATCCGCCCGCGGGCCCGCTACACCGGGCCGCAGGGCCTGGAGTTCGTCGACGTCGACGAGCGATAGCACGGCCGCGAACGGAGTCCTCGTGAGCGAAGCGAGCGAGGGCTCGGAAGTGCTCGCTCTTCCGGTGTGAGCGGCCGTTTTTTGCCCCATCTTTTTCGAGGCGGGTTCCCGCAACGAGCGCGAGGCTCGAACGAAGTGAGGGCCTCGATGCGAACGGTGCGAAGCGCCGGGAGCGAAGCGAGCGAGGAAACCCGTCGAAGAAAAAGTGGTGGAACGACCGGCTCATCCGCCCGCGGGCCCGCTACACCGGCCCGCAGGACCTGGAGTTCGTCGACGTCGACGAGCGATAAGGGAACGCCGCCAGCACGCTCTTTCTGGATCCGTCGCGACCCGTCGATCAACACCTACAGGAGCGTACCGCACCACGACACATCCATGCTCACCTGCGGCGACTGCGGCCGGACCTACCCCGACGACGCCAACGCCCCCTGGCGTTGCGAGTGCGACCACGCGCTCGATTACGCGGACCAACCGCTCCCCGACGCGAGCGATCCGCCCGCGCACCTCGACCGCGACCGCGGGCTGTGGGCGTTCGAGCCGTTTCTCGATACCGAACGGGCGGTGACGCTCGGCGAGGGGTGGACGCCGGTCGTCGACGCGTCCGAGTGGGACGTCGCGTTCAAACTCGAATCGATCTTCCCGACGGGGAGCTTCAAGGACCGCGGCGCGGCGCTGACGATATCGCGGGCGGCCGAGTTCGGCGTCGACCGCGTGCTGGAAGACTCATCGGGCAACGCGGGACTCGCCATCGCCACCTACGCGGCCCGCGCGGGCATCGACGCGGAAATCTACGTCCCGGCGGACGTCAAAGCGGGCAAGCTCCGGGCGATCGAGCGGACGGGCGCAGACGTGGTACGGGTCGAGGGGACCCGTGGCGACGTGACCGACGCCTGCGTCGACGCGGTAGAAGGCGGTGAAGGCTGGTACGCCAGCCACGCCTGGAACCCCGCGTTCTTCCGCGGAACCGCCACGATCGCGTTCGAACTCGCCGCCCAGCGCGACTGGACGGTGCCAGACGCGTTCGTCACGCCGCTGGGCCACGGCACCCTGCTGCTCGGCGCCTACCGCGGCTTCCGGGCGCTGCGCGACGCCGGCTGGACGGACGGGATGCCGAAACTGCTGGGCGCCCAGGCCACCGGCGCAGCACCTATCGCCGACGCGCTCGACGGAACCGGTTCCGCGGAGCCGAGCAATACGGCCGCCGACGGCGTCCAGATCCGCGAGCCGGCACGCGAAGACCAGATCCTCTCGGCGATCCGGGAGTCGGACGGCGACGCGATAGCGGTCGGGCCCGACGCGACCGAGCGCGAGCACGACCGCCTCGCCCGGGCGGGGTTCCACGTCGAACCGACCTGCGCGACGGCGACGGCGGCGCTCGCCGAGTTCCGCGAGCGGGGAACCGTTTCGCCGGACGACGACGTGGTCGTCGCGCTCACGGGGACGGGGTTGAAGGGATGACCAAGCGCCGAGCCAGCTACTGCCCGTACTGCGGGACCGCACTCGAAACGAAGGGGTTCGAGGGGCGCGACCGGCGGTTCTGCCCCGAGTGTCGGGAGTTCGTCTTCCAGAACCCGACGCCGGGCGGGCACGTCGTCGTCCTCGACGGGGAGTCGGCGCTGCTCATCGAGCGCGGCATCGAACCGGATCTGGGCGCCTGGGCCGTCCCCGGCGGTATCCTGGAGGTCGACGAGCCGGCGGCGCTCGGCGCCGCGCGGGAACTCGAAGAGGAGGCCGGACTGTCGGTCGACCCCGACGCGCTCGAACTCGCTCGGACCGGCCTCGACGTGGACGACCCCGACGAGGGCTCCTACCTCTCCGTCACGTTCGCCGTCGAGCGCGCGGACACGGCGGGGGCCGTCCGGGCCGGAGCGGAGACGACCGACGCGCGCTTCTGGTCGTTCGCGGACCTCCGGGACAGCGGCGTCCTGACGCGGTCGGTCGACTGTCGACGGATCGAGGCGGCGGTCGAGCGACTGCGCGGCGAGGGAATCGAGTTCGCGGCGGAGTGAGTCGCTATCGCCAGAGTTCGCGGTCGATGACCACGTCGGCGTCGACGGAGAGACGGGACTCGGCGACGCCGTCGCACTCGGGGGCGTCGGAGTAGAGGATGTAGCGTCGGCTGTCGTCGGTGCGGGTCCTGACGACCGCCGGCAGGACGTCCTCGGGCGCGGCGGTGGGCGGCGGCGGCGGCCCGATCACGACGCGCCCGTCGCGAGTCTCCGAGGATTTCTCTGCCATACCCGCCCGGACGGGCCCACCGATCATTGTTACGAGTTAGCTACCCGCGATGGGGGCCCGCCTAACCGCGAATTAGGCACTCCCTCGACGCCGTTTCAGACCGGGAACGCCGACCTGCCCGGCCGCCGACCGACACCGTTTACCCGCCGGCAGTCGCCCGTCCGGACATGTCCGGAAGCGTCCACCACACCGGGACGACCGTCGCCGACCTGGACCGCGCAATCGAGTTCTACACCGAGGTCTTCGATCTGGAGGTCCTCGCCGAGTTCGAGTCCGGCGGGGAGGCCTTCTCGACCGGCGTCGGCGTCGAGAACGCGACCGGTCAGTTCGCCCACCTCGACGGCGACGGCACTCGCGTCGAACTGGTCGAGTACGAGCCTGAAGGCGACGAGGCCGTCGCCGACAGCGTCAACGACCGCGGTGCCAAGCACCTCGGCTTCGGCGTCGACGACGTCGAGGCCTTCTACGCGGACCTCTCAGACGACGTGGAGACGGTCAGCGAACCGCAGACGACCGGGACGGGGACGACCATCCTCTTCCTCCGCGACCCCGACGGCAACCTGATCGAAGTGCTCGACGCGTAGGCACCGACTAATCGGCGGTTCTGGCCCGCTGTCGCGAAGTCCGTCCTGCCGCGAGGGGTCTCGCTATCGCTCGGGATGCGTCGGTGCGTCGAAGCCGCCGCGCACGAGCGGTTTAGCGACGTGGCGGCGGGCACAGGGCGGCACCTCGTACCACCCCGGTTCCAGCTCCCGTTCGATCGGCCGCTCCACCTTCCCGTCGGCGCTCGTCCCGCAGTCCCGGCACCGGTAGCCCTGCCCGGCGCCGGCGGAACTCATCGACCGACCGCACTCGGGACACGCTGGATTCGTCGGTTCGGTCGTCACCAGGTCGCGGACGGCGAACTTCTCCAGCTTGAGCGTCCCGTCGCTCACTTCCCCGCAGACGGTCAGGCGGTCGCCGACGCGCAGCGCTCGCACCCGATCCCGAAACCGCTTCGTGGGCTCGAAGGCGGCGACCGCGAGTTCCGCGCCGTCGTCGCTGCGCACCGTACAGAACACGTGTCCGCCCTCGCGGGTCTCCGGGGGTTCGACTACTTCGGCGTCGACGCGATACGCTCGCCCGTCGCCGACGGCCGCGAACCCGTCGACCGGCCGCAAGTGCGCGTCCGTCCCCTGGTTGGTCACGAACAGCGCCCGCCGGGACACGGGCTCACCCCCGACGGCGTCGGCCACCGACCGCACGGTCTCGGGGTCGTCGCCGCGGATGCCGTGGAGGATGGGGCAGGGCGTCCGCGGGGCGCAGACGGGGTAGCCCTCGCCGCGGTCGACGGTGTCCCAGGCGTCCGGATACGCCCGTTCGGCCGCCGAACGGATCGACTCCCAGTCGACCTCGCGGTCGGTCCCCCAGCGGTCGCGTTCGCGGTATGAGATGCACTCGTACGTCCAGTCGTCGAACGCGCGCCAGGAACCGACGGCCGCGAGCGCGCCGATGCGGCCGCGGCCGTTGCCCGTGTGGGCGGTCTCGTAGCCCGCGTCGGCGGCCAGATCGACCGCGTCGGCGACCTCGTGGTAGTCGCGGACGGCCGCGCGGGAGAACTCGACGACGCTGTCGGACACCTCGTCGGGAGCACCGGGTGCGACGACGACGCCGGGATTCGTTCGCGGGTCGTCGGTCTCGGCCAGGTCGAGGTGCTCGCGCGCGAGGTCGAGTGCGCGCCCCGCGTCGAGGTCCGTGTGGACGGCGAGCGCGGCGTTTCCGCGAGTCTTGTGTTCGACGCCCGGGTTCAGGCGCACCAGCAGACGCCGCTCGACGCTTCCCCCGGCCTCGCTGATGCGCTCGGCGAGGGTAGCGGCGACGTAGGTCGTGCACATCCCGCGCTCGCGAGAATCGGTGTCGTCGAGGCCGATGACCGTCACGAACGCCCGTAGCGCGGTCGCGGGCAAACGGGTTTCGACTCGGTTTCTCTATATCAATCTACCGGTTGGTCCGAAAGAACTGGACGCACGGAAGTTCTACGGGCGGCACAACGCATATATGCGGTGACGTACTTACCTCCGGGTATGTCACGGTCGGCACTGGTCGGCAACGTCACCGCGATGTTGGAGGACGCGGGCTTCGTGGTGAGCGAGCGCTGTGCCATCCGGCCCAAGAGCTTCGACGTCGCCGCCCGCCGCGGGGAGGAGGTCCTCCTCGTGAAGATCCTCGGCAACATCGACGCGTTCGACGGCCACACCGGCGCCGAGATGCGCCGGCTGGGCACCTACCTCGGTGCCACCCCGATGGTTATCGGTCTCCGGACACGCGACGAGGAGCTCAAACCGGGCGTCACGTACTTCCGCCACGGCGTCCCGGTCCTCTCGCCCGACACGGCGATGGATCTCTTCGTCGAGCAGGTCCCACCGCTCATCTACGCCGCGCCGGGCGGCCTCTACGTCAACATCGAAAGCGACGTCCTCGCGGACGCCCGCGAGGACCGCGACTGGTCGCTCGGTCGGCTGGCCAACGAACTCGGCGTCTCCCGGCGCACCGTCTCGAAGTACGAGGACGGCATGGACGCTTCCGTCGAGGTGGCGAGCCAGCTCGAAGAGCTGTTCGACGAGCCGCTCACGGCGCCCGTCGACGTCCTCGACGGCGCCGAGGAGGTCCGCGAGGACGAACCGACGCCCGAAGACCCCGAGGTCGACCCCGAGGACGAGCCCATCGTCGCCGTCCTCACCCGCGTCGGCTTCGACGTCCACCCGACGGACCGCGCGCCATTCAAAACCGTCAGCGAGAACGAGCGCCGCGAGGAGGAGATGCTGACGGGCCACTCCGAACTCACGAAGACTGCGGAGAAGCGCGCCCGCATCATGTCCTCGGTCGGCAAGGTCACGCGGACCCGCTCGGTGTACGTCGTCGAGCGCGCCACCCGCGAGTCCGTCGAGGGCACCGCTATCATCGAGGAATCGGAGATGGAGAACCTCGAAGAGGCCGACGAACTCCGCGACATCATCCGCGAGCGCGCCGACATCGAAGGCAGCTCGGCGTAAGCGCGTCGCGGCCCTGGCGTTCGGTTTTCCGCTACTCGAAGGCGTAGAGCCGTAGCGCCGTCGGCGCGGGCGTCTCCTCGCGTGCCCTGTCTCGATTGGCCGGGAGCGTCTCCCACCGCAGAGCGTACGTGCGAGTGTCTTCGCCCTGTTCGGTGCCAGTCGCCGAATCCGCGACCCACTGCACTTCGCACTCACCACCCGCTGTCGGCCGGCGGAGTTCTTCGGAGAGGCCGTGCCAGGGCACGTCAGCACCCTCGACGGCGAGCGTCTCCGGATCCAGGACCCATCGGCCGGGACCGTACTCGGCGTGCCAGAACGTCTGGACGAGGCGGTCGTCGACGACGCGGACGGGGTCGACCAGGACCTCGTCGTCCAGCGTCCCGTGGCCGCCGAACTCCCAGCGGTAGTCCCAGTCACTGACCTGCGAGACGGTCCACTCGCCGGCGCTCGCGGCGCCAGTCCCGCTGTCGGAGTCGGCGTCCGAACCGCCGCCGTCGGCTCCGGCGTCCGAATCGCCGCCGTCGAGTCGCGCGTCGTAGACCTGCGTGTTCCCGTCGGAGTCGAACTTGTGATACGAGAGGACGGGTCGGTCCTCCGCGTCGAACCCCACGGCGACGTTGCTGTTGAGCAGTCCCTCACCGGCGGGGACGGGATCGACGACCGCGCCGTCGTCGTCGGTGATCGGCAGGTCGAGCGGCCGTCCGTCCGCTCGCTCCCAGTCGACGAGATCCGAACTCCGGGCGTACGAGAGGTCGTGGTTCGTGGCGGCGTCGGGCGTGTCGCGCCACACCCACGCGAGGTGGTAGTCGCCGTCGGGGCCGCGGACCGGCCCGGTCGGATAGGCGTTCATCTCCCCCCGTCCGTCGAGCAGGGGCTCGTCGAGGAGCCGGCGCCACGTCTCCGTCTCGGGGTCGTAGGCGTTCAGCAGGCGGCGGCCGTCGCCGCTCCCGCCGTCGCGGTACATGAAAACGAGGTCGCCGTCGGGACCGTCGAGGAAGGTCGGGTACGTGACCGCGGCCTCGTCGCGGCCGACGAGCGCGCCGATTCGTTCGAGCGTCGTCGCGTCGAGCGGTTCCCCGCTCCGGAAGTACACCAGCGGGTCGACGTGCATGTTCCCGCTGACGTGGAGGTGGCCGGCGGAATCGACGGCCGCCACGATATCGTTGTGGCTGTCCCACCCGACTCGCTCGTCCAGGGTCGTCCGCGTCCACTCGTCGTCGCCGAGGTCGCGCTGAGCGACGGTCAGCCGCCGCTCGGCGTCGTAGTAGGCGACGAACTGCCGGTCCTCGACCGTCAGCAGGTCGAACCCGACCGGGTGGCCCGCCCACACTTCGTCGACGTCGAACGCGGACGCGACTTGTCGCTTCACCGGTGGTCGCACGTCTCCCGGTATTCCGTTGCGCTATGGTAACTCCGTCGGATCTGTCGGGCGGGCTCCGTGGTTCGGTGCGAGCGGCGGTTCGTGATATCACTGCGATCCTGAAACGGACACGGACGGTGATGGCGTCCTCGACGGTGCCGAGGACCCGGACGGTGACACGCTGACCACGGCCGAAGAGATCGAGGCCGGGAGTTCGCCGTTCCTCGCCGACACGAACGGAGACGGGCTCGGTGACCCGGTCGAAGTGGCGGGCGAGACGGACGTCACCGACCCCGACACCGACGACGACGGCCTGCTCGACGGCGTCGAAGGCACCGAGCCGTTCGACACCGACCCGCTCGACCCCGACACGGACGGTGATGGCGTCCTCGACGGCAACGAGACGTACACGACGACGACGGGCAACGAGTCGCTCGGTGCGACCGTCGCTATCACCGGCGAGGGCAACGTCGCCGGGCAGACGACCGTCGAAGCGCCGACGCACGTGCGCTATCAGGACGAGTACGCACCGAACGCATCGGTCGCACCGTTCGTCGAGTTCGAGTCGCGGGCGGACTTCTCGCGGGCGAATATCACCATCGCCTACAACGAATCGCGCGTCGGGAGTACTGAGTCGAATCTCTCGGTGTATCGGTTCAACGAGAGCGCCCAGCGCTACGAGCACGTCGACTCGACGGTCGATCCCGAGTCGAACACGGTCACCGCGACGACCGAGCACTTCTCGACGTACACCGTCTTCGACGACCAGCAGTGGTTGAACTACCTCCAGCACCGGAACGATATCCTCTCACTCCGGCCCAACGGCTCGACGACCGAGCGGATCGCCAACTGGACGTTCGAGTCGATGCCGTCGTCGATCGCCGAGAGCAACTGGACCTGTCGCGTCGAGTCGCGCGGCGACGGCTACAAGGACCAACCCGCAAACGGCGGCTGTGAGATCGAATCCGACAAGGATGCGATCCGCGTCTGGGAGAAGACCAACCGCGAACGGTTCCTCAACCGGACGACGACGCTCCCCGAAGAAGGTCCGCTGTTCGTGAAGGTAAAAGTCACCGCCCACATCCAGAGCAGCTGGTCGCACGCGGCGGCGGTCCTCTCGATTGACTCCGGGAACGGCGAGACCGACATCTACCGGCTGGAAAGTGACTACGACAGCAGTTCGAAGACCAGGACGGTCGTCCGGCGCGTGAATATCACCGAGTACGCCGGCGAGACGGTGACCGTCTCACTGCGCGCCGACGCACGCCACACTGGCGGCGACAACTCCTGGCTGCGTGCCCACTTCATCGACTTCGAGCAGGCCACCGACGGTGTCGTCACACGTGATTCGGACGGCGACGGCATCCCCGACTTCCGCGAAGTGAAGGGTATCCCGCTGGCGAACGGGCCCGTCGTCACGCTCGACCCCTTCGACAACGATACCGACGGTGACGGGATCCCAGACGGTGAAGAAATCAATCTCGACGCACGGGTGACGCAGGAACCGCCGAACAGCCAGGCGCTGGAAACCGGCTATCGCTGGTCGAGCAACCCCGAAGCGGGCAACGTCGATACCGACGGGGATGGACTCACCGATTCGACGGAACTCGACGGCTGGACGGTCCCGACGATCAATCGGAGCGGAACGGCCTATCGGTACGCGCCCCACGATGCCAACGGTTCGATAACGGTGTCGTCGGATCCGAGTGACGCGGACTCTGATAGCGACGGAGTCACCGACCGAGCCGAGAAGTTCCAGACTCACACCGACCCCAGCGGAGACGTGCGCTACGCGATCGCAGGCACACTGGTCGTCAGCGAGTACGCCGATACGCTGGACCACGACCAGGACGGCTTCCCCGACGAACTGGAACTCAGCGGTATCCCGACGCGGGCCGACGGTGAGTTCACCCGGATCGAGACCGACCTGCTAGATCCCGATACGGACGGCGACGACCTCCACGAGGCCGAGGAGTTCCGGTCGAGAGAAGTGATCGGTCGTGACGTCGGACCAACCGAGGTACAGAGGACTATTTTCCCGTTGATCAGTGATCCGACTGAAATCGATTCCGACGAGGATCAAGTCGTCGATCGGGCAGAAGTCGAACTGGGGACCGACCCACTCTCGGCGGACACTGACGGGGACGGGATCAGGGATTTCCGGGATGAACGGCCCCTCACCGACGATACGCCGCCCAAGATATCGCTCGAAGCGCTTCGCAGTACCGGGTACATTACGGTGAAAGACGACTCGAAGATTCAGGTCGACGACATCGAAGTGAAACCGTATTTCGAGGGTGAAGGGTGGAAACCAGACCAGTCTACCGTCATCTGGCGGCCGAGGCCCAGCGACCTCGGCGACCGCCCAGAGTATCCGGACCGCTACGGATACGATTTCGAAGGCGACAAACCGGACAAGTACTGGGTGAACGTAACCGATCAGAACGGGAATCAAGCGAGCTATCTGGTCAATTTCCGGCGTAACGACCAATCGACCACCCAAGTTGCAGTCACCCTGGTCCTGGCGACACCGGCGAAACAGGGATACAAATCCCCGCCTACAGCCGTGATTACCACCGGAGCGGTGTTAGTGAGCGCGACGCTCATCGCGAGCAGCTGGCAATTGACGGTTTCTGAAGCGGACGAAACCGGCACCGCAGCTTCGCTCGCGACCGAAAGTATTCGCACCTACGAGAATACGCCTGTTGGAGACGTTTCCCTCCCACCCGGATTCGCGAAGACGGCCGGAGGACAGACACTCGGCTACGGCTGGGCGTACATCCAGGCTACTTCCGGCGTCACGCAGGACCAGATCGGCGATATCCTTCAGAACGGCGAGCATGTTCCCGGCGAAGGTGCTGTCGACTACGTCATCGGGCAGGCCGGCGAGCGGGCGATCATCCTGACGATCGTCGGCGGGACGCTGATGGCGGCGGAGTCCTCACCCGGGTACGACGATTTCGAAGACGAGTGTGGTCATACAGTCAATATCGAGAAGACAGATGATCAACATGGGCTTCGGGATGACAAGCCGATTAACGAATGGGAACGCGTGGAGAAAGCAATCAAGGAAGACGTAGACCAGATTTGGCGCTCGTCAAACTCTGATACGCCGACTTGGTTGTACTATCTCGTCAACATCGAAGGCAAAGGATGGACGGTGATAAAAATCGGCCCGAAAGGGAAGAATCCGATCGCTGAATGGGTGTTCAGTACGGTTCTTTCCGGTGATGGACACGGAAACTTCTTCAAGAGTAAAGAAGATGCGAAAGACGCGATCGAAGATCGTCAAGACGATCCGGAGCGAATCGATAATACACCGGACTGCTGACTGACTAGATAATGACTTCGAAAGCTGGCTCAGAATACCGAGATCGTGCCGAGGATCTACAAACAGAGGGGGAACTGAAAGAGGCGAGTCAATACTTTACCCTGGCGGCATACGAATACCTCGGCGACTGCGAATATCCCGGAGGGCGCGGACTCTCCAGTGCAATATCTCTGGGTGATGCGATATACTGTCTCCAGTCCGCAGCAACTAATTACTACAGAGCCGGCTTGCAGGACCGCGCCGAAAACCGCTGCCGACAGGGGATTCTCGTCTGTAGAGACTTCAGAGAGAATCGCTCTACCTACCGAGCTATCGACGGGGTGCTTACGGAGTGTATCGCTGACTTTGAACTGATCGCCGGAATCGGTGACCCCACTGCAACCTATGAGGATGCTGTCTCATATTACCAAGACGTTGATGAAGCAGTACAGTGGCAATCTGAACCGATCTTCCAGTCGACGCTCCATTTTCTTCTCTCATGGGCGAGTGATATCGGCGAGAGCATCGATCAATCGGAGCAGCTCGAAGTACTGGATTCGTTCGAAAAGCGGGTCGAACTGAAAGAGGAAACGTTATCGATGCTTCTTGGAGAAAATGTTGATTAATTCTCCAGTTTCTGGACCTAAAATATAAAATGTGAGATTGGATGCTAGGTCGGTGTCACCAGTATGAGGGCCAAAGAGAGAGAATTCGTCGAAGAAGCGAAGTCGTAGCATCAATATAGCCCTTCGATTCTTGTAGCCGGTGTACATCCGGTCGGGTACGCGCTCGTGATTCCCCAGAAGGTGCCCGAACCGGGCCGGCGACCGAGTCGCCCCCCTCAGTCCGCGGGCTGGCGGGGGCCGCGGCGCGACCCATCGTCCTCTTCCTTGCGACGGCGGCGGGATACGATCTCGCTGGCGACGAACGGCGCGGCGACGATGGCGCCGGCGAGGCCCCACAGCGAGGTCTCGAACAGGTCGATCCCGGTGGCGCCGGACGCTGCGCCGGCGGGGTTCCCGACGACGACGGCGCCTTTCATCCCGGCGGCCTGGTGGGGCGTACAGGCGTACTTCACCACGCCCTGGCCGTCGAGTTCGAGCGCGTAGGTGTCTCCCTCCGAGCCCTGCATCGGGCTCTCGAAGTCGTGGGTGTCGCCGGCGACGTTGTGCTGGCCGCCCTTGCCGGTCCACTCCCAGACGACTTTCGTGCCGGGGTCGACTCGGACCGCCGCGGGGCTGAAGGCGAATGGGCCGCCGTTGGCCTCGGCGCCGACTTCGATCGTCACCTCGTCCTGGCCGGTCTTGTCGACCGTCCCGTCGAAGTTGCCGACGTTCTCGAACCAGTCGTCGTAGTCGGGTTCGACGAACTCGCCGCTCGCAGCGGTACCGTCACCGCCGCTGGTGTCGGTGCCGCTCGCACCGTCGCCGTCCGAACCGCCCGAGCCACCCGACTCGCCCCCGCTCGCGCTCGGGACGGTCACCTCGGCGTCCCCGACGATGACGGCGCCTTTCATCCCCATCGCCCTGTGCGGGACGCAGGCGTACTTCGTGGCGCCTGCGCTCTCGAAAGTGTGGGAGAAGGTGGCGCCCGCCTCGGAGATCATCTCGCTCTCGAAGCTACCGTCCTCGGCGACGACGTTGTGCGGGGTGCCCTCGCCGGTCCACTCCCAGACGACTTTCGTGCCGGGGTCGACCCGGACGGCCGCGGGACCGAAGCCGAACGCGCCGTTGTTGGCCTGGGTGCCCACCTCGACGCTCACCTCGCTCTTGCCGGTCTCGTCGACCACGCCGTCGACGTTGCTGACGTTCGAGAACCAGTCGCTCAGGTCGGTCGACTGCGCGGTTGCCGGTGCGGACCCGACCGTCGCGAGTCCGCCCGCGGTCGCCCCGATAGCGAGGGTCTTCATGACGGTGCGCCGCCCCTCGTCGATCCGGTCGTCGGCGTTCATACCTGTCCGTTCCCACTTCGTACAAAAAACCACCCCGGGGCGTTCCCGGGAACTGAGAAGGGCCGGCGAGTTTTCTGAACATGTTCGCCCCGATCTCCTACTGTCGGGAATTCGCGGCCCGTATATCCGTGCTCTCGACCGAGATTCAGGTGAAGCCATGACCCAATCCACGGCCACCCGTCGAACGTTCCTGAAGACCAGCGCTGCGGCGGGCGCCGCCGCGGTCGCCGGCTGTGCCGGCGAGATCCCCGAGGACAAGGTCACCTACACGGAGGCCAACAGCGAGCCCCGGTCGCTCGACGCCCCGAAGGCGACGACCGCCGACCGCGTCGCCGCGGACCCGACGGACATCCCCGCGCCCATCGACCGCGACGAGCCCGCTACCGTCGAGGCGGAACTCACCACGAAGGAGGCCACCGCCGAGATCGAACCCGGCGTCACCTTCGAGTACATGACCTTCGACGGGCGGATTCCGGGGCCGATGATCCGCGCTCGCGTCGGCGACACGGTCGACCTGACCGTCCACAGCGACGAGGAAAACCGGATGCCCCACAACGTCGACCTGCACGCGGTGCGCGGGCCGGGCGGCGGCGCCGAGGCGACGATGGTCGCGCCAGGTGAGTCCACGCGCGTTCGCTTCAAGGTCACCTACCCCGGCGCGTTCATCTACCACTGCGCCGTCGCCAACCTCGACTACCACATCTCCTCGGGGATGTTCGGCATCATCCTCGTCGAACCCGAGGAGGGCCTGCCCGCGGTGGACCACGAGTTCTACCTCGGCCAGCACGAGGTGTACACCGACGGCGAGACGGGCCAGGAGGGTCACCACACCTTCGACATGGGCGCGATGGCCCGCGAGGACCCCAGCTACGTCCTCATCAACGGCGAGAAGTTCGCCATCACGCCGGACAACTACGCCGACATGACCGCCGAGACCGGCGAGACCGCCCGCGTGTACTACTGCGTCGGCGGGCCGAACCTCGCCAGCTCGTTCCACCCCATCGGGAGCGTCTGGGACGAGGTGTACCCCCAGGGCGGCCTGGGCGGCCGGCCCCAGCAGAACATCCAGACGACGCCCGTCCAGCCCGGCAGCACCGCCATCGCGACGATGCACTACCCGGTCCCCGGCCCGGTCAAACTCGTCGACCACTCGCTCTCGCGGGTCGCCCGCAAGGGCGCACTGGCCGTGATCGACGTCCAGGGCGAGGAGAACCACGAAATCTTCGACCCCGACCCCGACGCCTGAGGAGCGTCGACGGGCCGTCGGGGTGGGCGTTTCGGCACGGATCTCCGTTCGGCGTAGCAGGGGCTCTCGTTTTTGTACCGTGGCGCGCGCTGTCGAGCGTGCCCGAGCACTGCGAGGGCCGCGAGACGATGCCGTGCGAGGGATGACTGAGGGAGCGCAGCGACCGAGGGAATCGGTTGGGGAGGTGTGTGGCGCGGTGCTGTGCCGTGGCTGTCCCTGGTGGATTGAAAGGGCGAGGCCCGCTCCGGGAAGACGGGCGACGAAAGCACCGCAGGAACGAGCGAAGCGAGTGACGAGGAGCGCAGCGAGCCCCTCGACCGGAGCAGGACGAGGGCTTTCGATGCTTGCTGTTGTCTGGAGTGATGTCGGCTCCTAGCGAGCGGATCGAGGGCTTTCATCACCTGTTGGTTCCTGCGGTTACTCCGACTGCTAGCGAGCGGGTCGAGAACTTCTATCGCGTGCTGTCGTCGGCACTCAACCCGAGTTCACAGACACGAACCCCACTTCCCTCCGGAACTGTAAACATCCGTCCAGCCGTCACGACGGTTGACACAATGGACGCCGACCCGACGTTCTACGACGAGCGACTCGCGGCGGAGATGGACCGCGGCGAGTTCGTGCTCGCGGTCGTCACCGCCACGAAACCGGACTTCTACAAGCAGGCGCCGGTCGTCGCCGCCGCGCGCGAGCGCGGACTGCCCTGCTTCGTGATCCACACGGGCCAGCACTACGACGACCTGCTCGGACACGGTCTCGAAGAGTACGACCTCGAAGACTCGATCGCGGTCGACCTGGGCATCCGCGGCGACTTGAGCGAGAAGACCGCCCAGACGATGCTCGCCGTGCGGGAGTTCGCCGACCGACTGGACGAGTGGCCCGACACGACGGTCCTGCCGCTGGTCCACGGCGACACCCACGCCGCCGCCATCTTCCCGCAGGCGTGGCTGTTCGCCACGAATCAGCAGGTCGCGCACAACGAGGCCGGGCTCCGCGGGATGGCGCCCGATTACGACGCGGTCCCGACCGCCGCGGAGGCTGGGACCGCCACCGCCCCGGACGCCGACGACGACTACCCCCACCCCGAGGCCTTCGTCGACAAGCAGTGGAACGGCGAGTGGTCCGTCGACCGGACCGAGCCGTTCCCCGAGCAGTACGACACGTTCATCGGCTCGGCGGCCGCCCGCTACCACTTCGCGCCGGTCGACCTCAATCGCGAACACCTCGAAGCCGAGGGCTACCCGCGGACCGTCGACGGGCGCGAGCGGATGCCCGTCGTCGGGAACTCCGTCGTCGACGCGATTCAGATGAAGGAGGGCCACGACGGCGAGAGCGTCTTCGACGTCTACCCCGTCCTCGAAGCCCGCGACGACTGGATCCGCGTCGACATCCACCGCCGGGCGAACCTCCTGCCCGGTCGTTTCGAGGCGCTCGTCGAGGGGGTCCTCGCGCTCGTCGAGGACGGGCACAACGTCAACTTCGTCGAACTGACGGCGACGCGCCACGCGCTCGAACGCCACGGCTACCGCG
The DNA here is from genome assembly GCF_047715405.1 of Halosimplex rarum. NCBI lineage: Archaea > Methanobacteriati > Methanobacteriota > Halobacteria > Halobacteriales > Haloarculaceae > Halosimplex > Halosimplex rarum. Next base: position 3,404,891 of record NZ_CP180412.1, on the reverse strand, counting down.
ACCGCCTCCAGCAATTGGCCGACGAGCGCGAGAACTTCCTGTTCACCGGGCTCTGGAAGAAACACGCCCACGTCTACGAGTTCCTCGAATCCGGGCAGTGCCTCGCCGAGCTGACCGACTCGGGGAGCATGCAGGAAGAGCTCAACCACATCGACGAGGCGTGCTGTCTCACCGCGCGGTTCAACACCGACCGACCGGAGACAGTCTTCGAGGCGAACACGAACCTGCTCGTCCCGCCCATCTCAGGGGAGTTCGTCCACGAGATGGTCACGCACGTCCTCGAATCGCCGGACGTTCGCGAGCGACTGCAGTCCGGTCCCGATCTCTACGGCGAGAACGTCGGCGAGCGCATCGTGGACTTCCTCGCAGAGCGTCGCGACGAGGGCGTCTTCGAGTGGTCGCACGAACGCCAGGGGTTCGACGGCGTCGGCGGCGAGACCGTCGACTACCTCTGACCACCGTTTTCGCCTCGGGGTCGCTCGCTCGCGGGTCACTGCGCTCCCCGCTCGCCTTCGAGGCTCTCACTCCGTTCGAGCCTCGCGCTCGCGACCCGCTCGGCCAAAACCGTGGGCGAAAAAGCGCGAGCGCTCCCGACGGTCGCGCTCGCGGAGAGCGAGCTAGCTCCCGTACTCCTCTTCGAGGTACTCCACGATATCGTCGCTCTCGGGCATCCCCTCGACGCCGTTCTCGGGGTCGACGAGGACGGGGACGCCGGTCTGGCCGCTCACTTCCTCGACCTCGGTCCGCTCGTCGTGCGAGCGCGGGACCATGTGCGACTCGTACTCCATGTCGAGTTCGTCGAGCTTGCTCGTGACCTTCGCGCAGTAGGGACAGCCTTCGAGTTCGTACAGTTCGAGGTTTGCCATCGCCGGGAGTTAGGAACCGACGGGCAAGAGGCCAACGGTCGCGTGTACCGACCGCGCACGGTCGCCGGGACCCCGCCAGCCCGATGTCGGCCCGCGTTCAAAGCCAGTTTGAAGCTTACGGGAGTGGTATTTGTATACCGGACGATCGGAGGAGTGCATGGCATCCAGACGCCCTGATCGGTCCCCTCCGGACCACCGTACCGACCGACGCACCGCTCGCAGACAGCCGCGCGACTCTCGCGGACCGCCATCGGGGGTGGTCGCGTGACTGCCCGGCGCCTCCTCGCCGCGCTCGCGGTAGCAGCGCTGCTCACCGCACCCGTGACCGGCGCCGTCACGGCCGGGAACGCGGCCACGACCCCCTCTTTCCAGGAGTCGATCTACACCGCCGATCAGGGCGAGACGGCGGAGATCGCGATCAACACGACCGGCGCCGACGACACCGCGCTGCTCACCGTCGGCGACGCCGCGGAGACGAACTTCGAGGTACAGGCGACGGTCACCGACGCCGACGGCGACGGCACCGTGACGGTCGAGTTCGACACGGGCGCGGTCCACGAGTCCGGGCCCGCGTCGTACCTCACCGTCGCCGGCGACGACGCGATCGACAACCGGACCGAGGTCGCCGGCGTCGACGAACCGCTCGATCCGGCCCCCTACGACCTCTCGCTGGGCGATCCGGCCGATCCGCCATCGATCGCCGCGCTGGCGCTGCTGGGCGGCGACGGCGACCAGTCCGAGGAGGGAGACGGGACGCCGAGCGACGGCACCGCGACGCCGAAGCCCACGCACGACGGCACGACGCTCGACACCACCGACGGCGACATCTACGTCGCGCCGGCGGCCGGTCAGACTATCTCCGGGGAGACGACGCTCGACCCCGGAACGACCGTCTCCGTCCGTGTGCAATCGACTCAGGTCTCGTCGCCGTTCCTGATGTCCGTCGAGACGACGATCACGGAGAACGGCACGTTCGCCGGCGCCTTCGACTTCAGCGGGATGTCGAACGGGACGCCGTTCGAGGTGATCGTTCGCGGCGATGACCGCGTCCTCGCTCGCGGGACGGGGACGGTCACGGACTGTGAGAGCGACTGCCCGACGAGAACGGCGTCCGGCGGCGACGACGGCACGCCCACGTCGGCGTCGCTCGACGCCGAGGAAATCGACGTCGAGAGCGTCGTCGAGGTCGAACAGGGCGCGGTCGCCCGGATCCCGGTCACGTTCGGCGACGCCGACGCGCTGACGATCACCGTCGGCGACGAGGAGGCCGCCAACTACGAGACGACCGCCACGATCCGCGACACCAACGGCGACGGCCGCGCGGTCGTGGTCTTCCGGACGAACGCGACCGACGACCCCGACCGGCCCGCGCTCGCGGTCGCCGAGGCCGGCGAGACTCGCCCGGCGAACGTGACGAGCGAGACGACGCTCGACTCGGTACTCGACCCCGCGCCGTACTCGATCGACGTCTTCGCAGGGGCGGACACGGACGACCCCGAGGCGATCGGGGCGATCTCCGTGACTTCCGGTGACCAGAGCGCCGAGAGCGCCCCCGACGGCGACGAGACAGCGACCGACGACGAGCCGCCCGGACCCGGCGACGCGACCGTCGCCGCCGACGGCGGCTCCGACTCCTTCCTCACCGGTGTCGGCGCACTCGCGCTCGGCGGCCTGCTCGCCTTCGGCGCCATCGCGATGTTCCTCGGCTTCGTCAGGAGCTGATCGCGACGCCGACCGGAGTCACACGCCACTCCCGCTGTTCTCGTTCCCCTTCTTCGTTTCCCGATTCTCCGTTTTCCTGTCGCCGCGTTTCCTCTCCTACCGCGCCTCTTCCGGGCTCTCGCTGTTGCTTTTCAGCTGTCCACGCTCTCACCACCGGGCGTCCTCCGGGAAATCGACGGACGTGGCGCAACTTCTGTCCGTGGTGGTGGCTGCCTCGGCAGTCCTGCGGAGCGAAATCACGCCTCGACGGGTCGGCTACCGATCGAGCGCGAGGGCGACGACGGAGGCGACGGCGAGGCAGGCGAAGAAAAAGAGGACGCCGGGCTCGACGACGTCGAAGACGAGCCAGGCGAGCGAGCCGGGTTCGCCGACGGTGGCGTTCGGGCTGGCGGGGCCGGCGCTAGCGCCGTCGATAGCGGGGCGGGCGATCCGCTCGGCGCCCCACTGGACGAGGAGGGCGGCGACCGACAGCAGGCCGAGGCCGCCGACCACGTCGGTCAGCGACCGCTGGACGCGCGGGCGCATCTCGCGGTTGCCGACGATGACGAGCGGGTCGCTCGCGGGGCCGTAGACGGTCATCTCGTTGCCCTTCTCGGAGTACCGGGAGTCGATGGCCTCGACGAGCCCCGCCTCTTCGAGGTTCGAGACGTGGTAGTGGACGTTCTGAACGGAGGTGTCGATGCGGTCGGCGATCTCCGAGGCGGTGCGGGGCCGTTCGAAGAGCGCGCGATAGACCGCCCGGCGCGTGTCCGTCGCGAGTGCGTCGAGGACGTCGTCAGTTTCCTCGCCCTCGACGTCGAGCACCCGCAACTGCTCGTCACTCGTCGCCGTCCGGTCCTGAATGCGGTCGATGAGCCCCGACATCTGTCCGTACCCGTCGATCCACCCGCCGGTACTATAGCCCTGTCCGTAGGTTAAATCGCGCTTTGAACGCCGTCGCGGTCCCGTCATCGCCGACTCGTCGCGGACCGCCTCATCCCGTCTCGTTCACCGGTCGACCGACCGCCCGCCGCGGCGCGACTAGGCCGTTCCCGGCGACAGCGTCGGTCCCGTTCGGTCCCACGTCGACGGCCGTCCGTTCGAGCAGGTGTTCGACCCGCTCGGGCGCGAGCCCGGGGCGAGCGTCGAGGACCAGCGCGGCGGCGCCGCCGACGTAGGGTGTCGCCGCCGACGAGCCGACCAGGGGCTCGTCGTACCCCCTTATTTCGTGTCGAGCGGGCGCGACCACGTCGACACCGAGGCGGCCGTCGAGCGTCGGTCCGCGGGAGCTGAACGGCTCGATACCGCCGTCTGCGAGGTCGTATGCGCCGACGCCGATCACGCCCCTGCCGGTCGCGGGCGCGGCCAGGCTCCCCTCCGGCTTCGCCCGCTGGAAGCGATGGGTCGGCGAGGCGAGACGGAGGTGCGCGTCGGTCGCGTTCTCGGGACCGCGGACGACGACGTAGTAGGTCCCGCCTTCCAGCCGGGCGTTAATGCGCGCGTTGGGCACGTCGTCGCCCGCGTAGGGCTGCGAGCGGGCGACGAGTCGCGACTCGTTGCCAGCGGCGCGGTACAGTTCCGCGGTGTAGGTCTCGTTCTCGTGGGCACGGTCCCAGGAGAGCCAGATCTGCGTCCGACTGCCGCGACCGGCGACGTAGTTGCGCGTCGTCTCGCCGAAGCGGAGCGTGCCGTTCGCCACGTCGTCGTAGCGGCCGTGCCAGTGCCCGCGCGCGAGGTTCCCGGTCGGCGCGACGAAGACGACGCCCTGGCGGCGCGCCCACTCGCCGAGTCGCGCGACGGCCGCGCTCCCGTCGCCGGGCGTCCCGTAGAACGACACCGGCGTGACGATGACGTCCACGTCGGTCGTGACGAGCCAGGTCACCGCGCGCCGGAAGTCCCGCGTCTCGTCGAAGGTGGCGAGGTACAGGTCCGCGCCGGGGGCGGTCCGCGAGAGCACGGCCGCCGTCGCGGTGCCGTGGCGGTTGCGGCCGCCGTTGGACACCGTGGTCCCGTCACCGAACGCGCGTGCCTCGACGACCCGGTCGGCGAACGTCGGGTGGTCGGTGTCGAAGCCGGTGACGCCGACGACGCCGACGGTGACGTTGTCGCCGTCGACCCCGGCGGCGTGGAGGCTCTGGAGGTCGGTATCGGTCGGCCGAGGCTCCTGGCCGGCGGTTGCCGGTGCGCCAGGGACCGTCAGCGCGAGGGCGCCGATAGCGGCCGTCAGGCAGAGGAGGGCGGCCGCCACGGCCCCGAGCGCTCGTATGCGGGCGGTCATGCGGGGGACTGACGGGAAGTCCGGACGGCATCGAAAAAACGATACCGGTGTGATTACGCGCTCTCCGCGGCGCTGTCGGCATCTCCCTCGTCAGGGTCGCCGGACTGTCTGTCGGCCGACTCCGGCCGGTCGATCTGGAGCGTCGAGAGGACGAGATACCCTGCCGCGCCGACCACGAGCGTCCCGGGGACCAGTACGGACAGGACGGGGTGTAACTGGTAGCCGTAGGCTTCCGCTTGCATGAACCGGTCGAACTGTATCACGAGAACGGAGGGGGGGATCAGGACCAACGCGACGCAGCGACGGATCGTCCGCTGGAGGGCGTCGTCTGCCATGGACGGTGCGTGCGAAGCGGCGAGTGAAAAGCGGTCGGGTCGCGGGGTCGAACCGGTGTCAGCCGCGTTATTCGTCGAGGAAGTCCGGTTCGAGACGCTTCTCGGCGCGCTCGGCGCGCAGGTGTTCGCGGAAGTCGTCGGGGTCGACGTCGCGGGCCTCGCGCTCGGCGCGGTCGCGGACCGAGACGGTGCCCGACTCTTCCTCGTCGGGGCCGACGATCAGCATGTAGGGGACGTTCTCGTCGTGGGCGCGGCGGATCTTCCGCTGGAGCGTGTCGTCGCCGTCGGCGACGGAGACGCGGAAGCCGCCGTCGTCGAAGTCGTTCTTGAGGCGATGCGCGTAGCCGAGGACGTCCTCGTTGAGGGGGAGGACGCGGACTTGCTCTGGCGCGAGCCACAGCGGGAACCGCCCGGCGAAGTGCTCGATCATGACGCCCATGAAGCGCTCGAACGTGCCCAGCAAGGCTCGGTGGATCATCACCGGCGTGTGCTCCTCGTTGTCCTCGCCGACGTAGTTCAGGTCGAAGCGCTCGGGCTGGACGAAGTCGAGCTGGACCGTGCCGACGGTCCACTCGCGACCGATGGCGTCCTCGGCGTCGGCGGCGATCTTCGGCCCGTAGAAGGCGCCCTCGCCGGGCTCGACCTCGTAGCCCTCGCCGAGGGAGTCGAGCGAACTGCGGAGGTCGTCCTCGGCGCGCTCCCAGAGGGCGTCGTCGCCGAAGGCCTCGTCGGGCTGCGTTTCGAGTTTGAAGGTCACGTCGAGGCCGAAGTCGTCCAGCACCTCGTCGATGACCTCCAGCGTGCGGGTGACCTCGCCCTGGATCTGGTCGCGGCGGACGAACGCGTGGCCGTCGTCCTGGGTGAACCCGCGGACGCGGAGCATCCCCGAGAGCTCGCCCGAGCGCTCGTTACGGTAGCAGGTGCCGAACTCGGAGTAGCGCTTCGGGAGTTCCCGATAGGAGCGGCGCTGGCGCTGGTAGAGGTGGACGTGGTTGGCGCAGTTCATCGGCTTCAGGCCGTATTCGTCGCCCTCGTCGTCGTCGGTGCGGGCGCTGGCCTGCTCCCAGTGGAACATCTCGTCCTCCTCGCAGAAGTGCTCGTAGTGGCCCGAGGTCTTCCACAGGTCCGTCTTGTTCAGTTCCGGCGTCCAGACCTCCTCGTAGCCGAGTTCGTCGTTCTTCGCGCGGATGTAGTCCTCCAGTTCGCGGCGGATGGCCATCCCGTCGGGGTGGAAGTGGACGCAGCCGGGCGAGTGCTCGGGGATGGAGAACAGATCCATCTCCTGGCCGATGCGGCGGTGGTCGCGACGCTCGGCCTCCTCCTTGCGCTCCCAGTAGTCCTCCAGGTCGGACTCGGACTCGAAGGCGGTGCCGTAGACGCGGGTGAGCCGCGCCTCGTCCTCGTCGCCGCGCCAGTTGGTGGCGGCGATCTCACGCAGGTCGAGCGCGCCGATCTCCCCGGTGGAGGCGACGTGCGGACCGGCACAGAGGTCCGCGAAGTCGCCCTGGCTGTAGAACGACACCGTCTCGATGTCGTCGGCGGCGCCGCGGTCGCCGGCGGCCAGGTCTTCGAGGATCTCCTCCTTGTAGGGGTCGCCCGCGACGCGCTCGCGGGCCTCGTCGATGGAGACCTCCTCGCGCTCGATGTCGAGGTCGTCCGCGACGATGGACTCCATCTCGGCGACCAGGTCGTCGAGGTCGCCCTCGTCGATGTCGACGCCGTCGAAGTCGTAGTAAAAGCCCTCCTCGGTGGGCGGGCCGGTGGCGAGCTTGGCGTCGGGGTAGTGACGTAGGACGGCCTGGGCGAGGACGTGGGCCGCCGAGTGGCGAAGCACCTGCAGGTACTCGTCGGCCGAGGGGGTGACGATCTCGATGGTCGCGCCGTCGTAGACGGGGTCGGCCTTGTCGACGAGTTCGCCGTCGAGCTTCCCCGCGACCGTGTCGTCGCCGAGGCCGGGGCCGATCTCGTAGGCCACACCCTCGACTGTGGTGCCCGACGGAACGTCGAGCGTGTTTCCATCGGGCAGTTCGACCGTTACTGAGGATTCCTGTCGTGACATGTCATCGACCTCCGGACCGCCACGCGTCGCTTGCCGGCTGAGTGCGAGCGTGAGAACGTGGCAGTGACTGGTTATGGGGCGCGAGGCCCGCGTGTAAAGCAGTCACCTGCCATCTTGAACTCCGCTAACGCGCAATCGGATAAAAGGGTTGTGACGTGTGCCGACCGTCGAACTGCCGTGGGAGTGAATGACACGCCAGATATCGGGCAATCAGACGTCCACGTCGTCGGGCGCGTCGGCGAGCAGGTCGTCGGCAGTCAGCAGCGACTCCAGTTCGAGGTCGTGGTCGGCGAGGTTCTCGGCGGCGCCCTCCTGGCGGTCGACGACGACGATCACGCGGTCGACGACGGCGCCCGCGTCGCGCAGGGCTTCGGCGGCGTCGACGGCGCTCTGGCCGGTCGTCGCGATATCTTCGAGGACGACGACCTCCTCCCCGTCGGCGAGTTCGCCCTCGACGAGGTTCGCGGTGCCGTACTCCTTTTTCTGCTTGCGGACGATGACGTAGGGATTGCCCGACTCGACGCTCGTGACGGCGACCAGCGGGACGGCGCCGAGGGCGACGCCGGCCAGCTTCGTGTCGCCGACCCGCTCTGCGAACGCTTCCGCGATCAGTTCGAGGCAGTGCGGGTCGGTCTCGAAGATGTACTTGTCGACGTAGTAGTTCGAGGTGCCGCCGTGGGAGAGCTCGAACTCGCCGAACTTGACGGCCTCGGCGTCGCGGAGCGCGTCGATGAGTCCCTGCTTGTCCATACGCAGTCCGTCGGCGTCCCGGCGTTTATCCGATTCGGTGTCCGCCGGCGCCCGGTGACCGCCCTGGCCCTCGCCCACGGGGCGACGCCCCCCGCCGGCCGCCTCGACGTGCGTCCGGAACCACTATGCGGCCAGACCGCCGAGTACCCCCCAATGAGGGTCTTCGGGTCGAGCGGCGTGCGAGGGGTGGTCAACGACGACCTCACCCCCGAGTACGCCACGGACGTGGCACAGGCGGCCGGTTCGGTCTGGGGAGGGGACGGCGAGGGCGACCGCGCGGCCATCGCGCGCGACACGCGTGCGACCGGCGCGATGCTCGCCGACGCCGTCGCCAGCGGCCTCGCCAGCGTCGGTCTCGACGTCGACCGCCTGGGCGTCCTCGCCACGCCCGGCCTGCAGGCCTACGCCGAGCGCGAGGGGGTGCCCGGCGTGATGGTCACCGCCTCGCACAACCCCCCGGAGTACAACGGCATCAAACTCGTCGGCGCCGACGGGGTCGAACTCCCCCGCGAGCGCCTCGAAGCCATCGAGCGGCGCCTGCTCGACGAGACCGTCGAGCGCGTCGCCTGGCACGAGACCGGCGACAATCGCCGCGTCGACGGCGCCCGCCGGGCCTACATCGAGGAACTCCTCGCGGCCGTCGACCGCGAGGCCGTCGCCGCCGCGGACCTGACCGTCGCCGTCGATCCCGGACACGGCGCGGGCTCGCTCACGAGCCCCGACTTCTTCCGCCGCCTCGGCTGCTCGGTCAAGACGATCCACGCCCAGCCCGACGGGCACTTCCCCGGTCGTGACCCCGAACCCGTCGACGACAACCTCGGTGACCTCAAGCGGTTCGTCCGCGCGACCGACGCCGACCTCGGGGTCGCCCACGACGGCGACGCCGACCGCGCCATCTTCGTCGACGAGCGCGGCGAGTACGTCGAGGGCAGCGCCACCCTCGCCGCGCTCGCCGCCGCGGCCATCGGTGAGGGCGACACCGTCGTCTCCGCCGTCAACGCCTCCCAGCGGCTGGTGGACGTGGCCGCCGAGGCCGGCGCGGACCTCACGCTGACGCCAATCGGGAGCACCTACATCGTCTCGCGCATCCGCGACCTGCAGGCGACCGGCGAGTCCGTCCCCGTCGCCGGCGAGGGCAACGGCGGCATCCTCTTCCCGGGCTACCGGATCGCCCGCGACGGCGCCTACACCGCCGCGCGCTTCTGCGAACTGCTCGCCCACCGAAACGAGCCCGCCAGCGAGGTGATCGCCCGCTACGACGACTACGTGAACGTCCGCCGCGACGTCGAGTACGACGACGACCACCAGCGCCAGGCGATGCTCGACGCCATCGAGCGGACGGCCCGCGAGTCCGTCGCCGACCTCGACACCACCGACGGCTACCGCCTCGACTACGGCGACGGCTGGGTGCTCGCCCGTCCCTCCGGCACCGAACCCGTCGTTCGCATCTACGCCGAGGCCCGCTCGACCGACCGCGCCGAGGATCTGGCCGACCAGCTCTACGGCGCCCTCTCCGGCATTCGCGTCGATTGAGAACGGTCCCCAAACCCCCTTCGTTTCAGGTGGAGAAAATCGGTTGACATCTCTCGCCGTCGTCGAGCGGCGGCAACAGTCACCGGACCATAGTCACCGGACCACAGTCACGGTAATTGGGGCCTCGCCGACGACGGTCGTCGCGACGGTCCCGAGCAGCCGTCGACCGAGGTCGGACCGTTCGCCACCGTGGCCCCCCATCACGACGTGGTCGACGTCGCGTTCGTCGACGGCTTCCAGGATCGTCTCGGCGGGGTCACCGGTCTCGACCACCGCCTCGATGCGCCGGTCGGCCTCGGCGGTCCGTTCCCGCGCTCGCTCGACCAGTCGTTCCGCTCGCTCGCGGGCTTCGGCCTCGCGCTCGTCGTCGGGTTCGAGGACGCCGCCCTCGCTCATCGAGGCGTCGAGCGGCGTCACGACGTTGAGCACGGTGACGCGGCAGTGGAAGGTCTCCAGCGCGTGGGCGAGCGCGTCGTCGGCGAGCGGCGACCCGTCCAGCGGGACGAGCACGTGCGAGGGTGCCATGGCGGACCTTGCATGTCGAGTCCCAAGTAACCCCGGCGAGGACGAGAGGGCCCTGCTCCGTCCCTCCCACCCCGTTCGTCGGAACGGTACGATATCGCCGCCGACGCCGCACTCTTTGCGCTCGCTCACCGAATCCCCGGTAATGCGCGCCGCAGCCTTCACTGAACTCACCGGCCCCGACGGCGTCGACGTGATCGACCGACTCGACGCGGAACCCGGCCCCGGGGACGCGATCGTCGACGTCGACGCCTGCGCGATCAACCGCCACGACCTGTGGATCCTGGAGGGCGACTCCGCGATGGTCGACGCCGACGACCTGCCGTTCGTCACCGGCCTCGACGTCGCGGGCACCGTCCGGGAGGTCGGATCGGACGTCACCGACCTCGACACGGGCGACCGAGTGGTCCTCTGCCCGAACGAGACCTGCGGGACCTGTCGCTTTTGCCGCGAGGGGCCGGAAAATCTGTGCGAGAACTTCTCGCTGTACCACGGCGGGCTCGCCGAACAGGCCCGCGTGACGGCCGACCGGCTCGTCCCGCTACCCGACGGCGTGGACGCGACCACCGCCGCTGCGCTCCCGACGGCGTACATGACCGCCTCCCGGATGCTCCAGCGCGCCGACGTCGAGGCCGGCGACACCGTCTTCGTCCCCGGCGCCACTGGCGGCGTCGGCGTCGCGACCGTCCAGCTCTGTGACGTGCTGGGCCTGGAGTCTGTCGGGACCTCGCGCTCGGCGGCGAAACTCGACCGCGTCCGCGAAGTCGGGCTGGACCGCGGGATCGAATCCGCCGATATCGACGAGATCCGCGAGTCCGTCGACGAACCCGTCGACGCCGTGATCAACCACCTCGGCGGCCAGTTCTCGGAACTCGGCCAGTCCGTCCTCCGGCGCGGCGGCCGCATGGTCGTCTGCGGACGGACGGCCGGGAACACCTCGGAGTTCGACGTCGCTGATCTCTTCCTCGGGCACAAACAGATCGTCGGCTCGACGATGGGCACCCAGCCCGACCTACGGCGACTGGTCGAGTTCGTCGCCGACGGCGCGTTCTCGCCGGTGATCGACGAGACTTACCCGCTGGAGGAGACCCGCGCGGCGTTCGCCGCGATGCAGGACCGCGAGAGCGTCGGGAAACTCGTGGTGGTGCCGTAGAACGAATCAAAACCTGACGCTGATCAGTGTGAAAAAGAATTGGTAAGATAGTCCCGGGAAGATTCGAACTTCCGTCGTCAGCCCCAGAAGCTGACAGGATTGGCCGCTACCCCACGGGACTCTGACATGTTGCCCTACCGTGTTTTGGGCAACGTTACACCCGTAGGTTGGGTGGAGTTATACTTGAGTGTTGCGGAGCAGAGAGCGCCTGTGAAACGGTAACGTCTCTGCTGAATTAGGCTTCTTCTTCGATGGGAGACGGGACGTCGTAATGTTCTCTTCGATGACAGTTGGCACAGAGCACTTCGCAGTTCTCTATCTCCTCGCGGATGCTCTCTTTCGCGTAGCCGTAACTGACCATCTCTCCGACGCCAAGATCTTTCTCTGCGGAGTTCGTGTGATGGAAGTCGAGATACGCAGGGTGGCCGGCTCCACACCGCTCACACTTGTACTGGTCACGCTTCAATTCGTGGAGCCAGGCGCGCAGCATCTCCCTCCGGTCTTCCTTCTTCTGAATCTCCTTCTCTCGGTTCTTGTAGTACCAGCGCTGGTATCCCGACAGTTCTTCCCACTCTTTGCCCTCGGGTAGTTCGACGTCGTCGGGTTTCGGTTGAACGGGAAACCCGCCGTTTTCCCCCTGTGCGTACGTCTCCAACCCTGCCTTCTCCTTCGCTTCGTTCCAGCCTCCCATGATCCGCATAATTGTCGAGGCCGCCGGCGTCAGCTCGAGGTCGACGTACTGCTTCTTCGTAGGAGCTTCGTCCAGAAGTTCCGCCGCTCTATGGAGCGATTCGATGCATTCCTGTTCCGTCCTCTCCATAATTCCGCCGACTAGCCTCAATATATTAATGGGTAGCCACGGAGCGAAAGTGAAACTGAGTCTACAGTCCCTTCTCGGAGACGATTAGCCCCCCGACTGGGGTCTCTCCACGGCGGATCTCCCGATAGCCGAACGACTCGTACAGTCCGATCACGGCCCCGTGACGAGTCCTCGTCGAATTCACCGACGCGCTCACGACCCGATTGCGCCGACCTGCACCTTCCAGAGGTCGGCGTACGTTCCGTCGCGGTCGAGGAGTTCGTCGTGGGTCCCCTGCTCGACGATCCGGCCGTCGTCGACGACGACGATGCGGTCGGCATTCCTGACCGTCGAGAGTCGGTGGGCGACGACGAAGGTGGTTCGGTCGGCGGTCACCTCGTCGAGCGAGCGCTGGATCAGCACCTCGGTGCGGTTGTCGACGTGGCTGGTCGCCTCGTCGAGGACCACCATCGGCGGGTCCGCCAGCAGGACGCGGGCGATGGCGATGCGCTGGCGCTGGCCGCCAGAGAGCATGACGCCCCGCTCGCCGACCTCAGCGTCGTAGCCCGCCTCCAGGTCGCTGATGAACTCGTGGGCGCCGGCGGCCCGCGCGGCGGCCTCGATCTCGGCGTCCGTGGCGCTGTCGACCGCATATGCGACGTTCTCCCGGATCGTCCCGGTGAACAGGAACGGGTCCTGTGCGACGTAGCCGATCGACCGGCGGAGGGACTCCCGCGTGAGGTCCCGAACGTCGTAGCCGTCGACGCGAACGCTCCCCTCGTCTGGGTCGTAGTACGCCTGGAGGAGCTTCAGCAGGGTCGACTTGCCGGCACCGGTCTCGCCGACGAGGCCGACCGTTTCACCGGGTTCGACGGCCAGATCGACGTCTCGCAGGACGCGTTCGTCGGTGCCGGGGTACGAGAAGCTCACGTCGTCGTACTCGACGCGGCCCTCGGGGTCGTCGAGGACCGTTCGGCCGTCGTCGCGGGGCGGTTCGATGCGCTGGACGCCGAGGATGCGCTTGGCCGAGGAGTTCGCGCCCTTGTAGAGGCCGGTCACCCAGGCGGCGAAGCGCACCGGGAGCACGAGGTTCTGCGTGTAGTACATGAACGGAACGAGCTCGCCGGCGGTGATCGCCCCCGGGAGGAACCAGAAACGGCTGTTGATCGCCCACTCCGTGCCGACGAACAGCGTCGCGACGAACGCGACGCCGGCCAGCATGCGCAGCGAGGGCTGGTGGCGGACGCCGACGAGGTGGGCCCGCCAGCTCGCGGTCCGGTGGGCGGCCGACTGGCGCTCGACGCGGTCGGTCTCGTGGCCCTCGCCGCCGAACGCCTTGACCGTCTGGATGCCGCTGATGTTCGTCTCCAGCAGCGCGTTGAGGACGCCCGTCTCCTCGCGGACGTCGTCGTTCCTGGCCTCGTGGCGCGTCCCGAACCAGTGGTTGACGGCGATGAGCACCGGCGCGACCGCCAGCGAGATGAGCGCCAGGCGCCAGTTGAGCAGCGCCATGTAGACGAGCGAACTCGCGATCAGGGAGACGGAGACGACCCCGAGGTTCGGGGCGATCTCGAGGAACCGCTCCAGGGAGTTGACGTCGTTGTTGAGGACGCTCATCACCTCGCCGGTCTGCTGCGTGTCGAAAAAGCCCATGTCGAGGCGCTGGACGGTGTCGAACGCGTCGACGCGGACGCGGTGGAGCGTCCGCTGGGCGAAGAGGAAAAACGAGTACTCGGCGAGGACGCCCAGGCTCATGTCGACGACTTTCAACCCGAGCAGGAGCGCGACGGTGAACGCGAGCTGCGGCGTCGGGTCCGTGGGGATCCACCCGCTGGGGACCAGCGGCAGGGCGTAGGCCCGGTCGTTGAACATCGCGTCGAACGCCAGTCCGATGATGAACATGTCGAGGTTCGAGATGAACTGCGCGCAGACCGACGACGCGCCGCCCAGCCCGACCCAGCGCAGGTCGCCGCGACCGCCGTCGCGGAGCAGCGAGAGCAGCGGCCAGCGCTCGTCTTCCGCCGCCGCCGCGATCCGCCCGCGTTCGCGGCTCGCGGTTTCACCGTTCGCGTTTTCCGAGGACTCGCTTCGCTCGTCCTCGCGGCCCGCGGTTTCACCGCTCGCGTCTTCCGAGGACTCGCTTCGCTCGTCCTCGCTATCGCTCATCGTGACACCTCCCCGTCGGCGACCGGTTCGGGGCTGCCGGTTTCGCTGGCCTGCTCGCGGCCGCGCGCCCGTTCCAGAAACGCCTCGGAAACGGCGTCGAGGTCGCCGACCTGTACCTTCCAGAGGTCGGCGTACAGCCCATCACGGTCGACGAGCTCCTCGTGAGTCCCCTGCTCGACGATACGACCGTCGTCGACGACGACGATGGTGTCGGCGTTCCTGACCGTCGAGAGGCGGTGGGCGATGGCGAGCGTCGTTCGCTCGCCGGCGAGCGCGTCGATGCTCTCCTGGATCTGTCGCTCGGTCTCGTTGTCGACGTGGCTGGTCGCCTCGTCGAGGACGAGGACCTCGGGGTCGCGCAGCAGCGCGCGGGCGATGGCGATTCGCTGGCGCTGGCCGCCGGAGAGGCTCTCGCCGCGCTCGCCGACCTGCGTGTCGTAGCCGTCGTCGAGGCCGGTGACGAACTCGTGGGCGCCCGCCAGTTTCGCGGCCTCGACGATCTCCTCGTCCGTCGGGTCCCCGTGCTCGCGGCTCCGCCGCTCGCCGTCCGAGGGCTCCCGGGGGTCGCCCTCGCTCACTCCGTACCCGATGTTCTCGCGGATCGTCCCGTAGAACAGGAACGGGTCCTGGGAGACGTAGCCGAGGTGTTCGCGCAGGCTGCGCGGGGAGACCTCGGCCACGTCCGCCCCATCGATGCGGACGGACCCGTCGTCGGGCTCGTAGAACCGGAAGAGCAGCTTCGTGATCGTCGACTTGCCCGCGCCGGTCGGGCCGACGATGCCGACGAGCGAGCCGGGCTCGGCCGTGAAGCTCACGTCCGAGAGGATCTGCTCGTCGGCGCCCCGATAGCTGAAGTCCACATCGTCGTACTCGATGCGGCCCTCGCGAACGTCCAGATACTCGCCGGTCTCGGTGGCGTCGCGGTCCGTCTCGAGGACGGAGACGATCCGCTTGCTGGAGGCCAGCGCGTTCTCGTAGCTGTCGAGCACGTCGAGCATGAGTTGGCGGATCGGGCCGTAGAAGGACTTGCTGTACAGCAGGAAGGTAAGGAGCGTCCCGGCGGTCAGCGAGTGGCCGAGGACGGGCGGCGCGCCGTTGAGGTTGATGTACGCGCCGACGGCGAACAGCCCGACGAACGAGAAGGAGGCCACGGACCAGCTGCTGAAGTTGAACGCGAGGCGCAGGCGGATGACCGACCAGTTGCGGTCGCGGTACTCCCGAGAGGCGTCGGCGACGGCGTCGCGCTCGCGGTCCTCGCGGGCGAAGCTCTTGACCGTCGCGATGCCGTCGATGCTGTCCTCCAGCCGCGAGTTGAGGGCGCCGACGCTCTCGCGGACGTGCTCGTAGATCGTCTCGACGCGCGTCGTGTACCAGTGGCCGAGCAGCGCGAGGCCGACGGGCACCACGAGGAGCAGGGCCGCCAGCCGGAGGTGCAGCGTCGCCATGAACGCGAAGGCGACGGCGATCTGCGTGACGAAGCGCAGCCCCTGGACGGCGTTGTCGGCGAAGCCGTTCAGGTTGCTCACGTCGTTGTTGAGGACGCTCATCACGTCGCCCGTCTGGCGCTCGTCGAAGAAACCCAGGTCGCGCCCGACCAGCGCGTCGAACGCGTCGACGCGGATGTCGTGGAGCGTCCGCAGGCGCGCCGTCCCGGCGATCCTGCCGGATATCCAGCTCAGCCCGCCGTCGAGGAGGTACGCCGCCGCGAGCAGCCCGACGGTGAAGGCGACCTGGCCCTCGGTCGTCGCCGGGATCCACCCGGTCGGGACGCCCGGGAGCGCGTAGGGCGTGCTCGACAGGAGGATGGCGTCCAGCGCGACGCCGACGACGAGCGCCGGCACCCGCTGGGGGACCTGCGCCAGCGCCGTCCCCAGGATCGCGACGACGTACCGGGGGGCGTAGGGACGGGCGTACCGGCGGGCCAGATGCCAGAGCGGATTGCCGACGCCGTCGGGCACCGCGAATTTGGAGGACTCGGGGGACTCGGGTGACTCACTCACGTTCGAACACCTCGGCGGAGATTCGGGGACCCGCTCCGCCGCGTACAGCGATCTGCCGGCGGGGCCCGGATATCGCTACCGGTGGTGTGCCAACCGGTGGCGCGGCGGGTCGGAACCGGCGCGGCCGCCGGTTCACGCGCCGCCCCCCGCGAGGTAGTCGTCGACCATCGCCTCCAGTCCGTCGCGGACCGGTTCGACGCGCTCGTCGTCGGCGAAGATGGCGCGGCGGTTCTGCCCCGAGCGGATGGCCGCGACGAAGGTGACCGCGAACGCTTCGGGGTCGACGTCGCGGAACTGCCCGGACTCGATCCCCTCCGCGACGGCGTCGGCGACGAACGCCCCCAGGAAGTCGGAGTCGTACTCGACGGCCTCGCGCAGGCGATCGTCGTAGGGCGCCTGGGACTCGATCTCCAGGAGCATCCGCGAGAACTCGACGGCGTCTTCGTCGCCTTCGCCCTCTCTGAGCATGAATCGGGCGAGTTCGAGCAGCCGCTCGCGGGGGTCGTCGCTGTCGGCGCGCTCGCGGACCTCGTCGGTGAGGTGGTCCAGTCCGTTCGTGAACAGCGAGTAGACGAGGTCCTCCTTGGTGTCGTAGTAGTGGTGGACCAGCGACTGGCTCACGCCGGCCGCGTCCGCGACCGCCTGCGTCGTGAAATCGTCGAAGCCGCGCTCGACCAGCACGTCGAAGGCGGCCCACCGGATCTCGTCCGCCGTCGACGGCTCGTCGTCGGATCCTCCGTCGTCGCCGCCGCCGTCCGCGCCGCCCGAACTATCACTCATGTCGCTGATTGAGCACTCAATCAAACAAATATCTGATGGATCGGGCGCGGAGTTCCGCGACTCGTCGGGGTTGACCGCGGTTGGCGGAGTCAGTCCGCAGGTGTCGGGACGGGGTCGTCCTCGACGACGCTGTCGGTCCAGGTGCCCCGGAGGAACCACGACCCGACAATCAGCGCGGAACCGACGTGCATGATGGCCAGCGCCCACCAGACGCCGGTGGTGCCCGTGTCGAACGCGGTCACGAGGACGTAGGCGGGGATCACCTGCAGTCCCCACACCGACGTGACGGACATGATCATCGCGGCGCGGGTGTTCCCGGCGCCGTTGAAACAGCCCTTGACGACGTGGAACGCGCCCATGAAGGCGAACGTCGGCGCGACGATCCGCATGAACTCATCGCCGATGTCGACGATGGTCCCCGCTTCCGCGCCGGCGATGAAGACGCCGACGATCTCGCGGGCCCAGACCACGCCGACGGCGCTGACGACGACGTACGCCGCGGCGAGCATCCCGAGCGCGAGGTAGACCGCCCGCCTGGCGCGGTCGGCGCGCTTCGCGCCGAGGTTCTGGCCGACGGCCGTCTCGACGCCCATCCCGAGCCCGACGGCGGGCAGGAACACGAAGGAGGTCAGCCGGGCGCAGATCCCGAACGCGGCGACGGCGGTCGGCCCGACGAGGGCGACGATGGCCGTCATCGCGCTGTAGGAGAGCGCCCCGGAGCTCTGCTCGATGCTCGCGGGGTAGCCGACCTCGACGATCTTCCGGACCGTCTCGCGTTCGAGTCGCAGGTCCGCGAGCGACAGCGAGAGCCCGAGCCGTCCGGTGAACAGGAGCGTGACGCCGGGGACGGTCGCGAGCGCCCGCGAGAAGACGGTCGCCATCGCCGCGCCGCGGACGCCGTGGCCGGTGAAGCCGGTGGCGTCCAGCAGGGTGGCTTCGAGGCCGCGCGCGCCGAGGATGTCGAACAGCGGGTTGTCGACGAAGCCGAAGATGAACACGGGGTCGAGGACGACGTTGACGGCGACGCTGACAGCCATCAGGTACATCGGGGTGCGAGTGTCGCCCCACCCGCGCAGCAGTGACTGGAAGACGAAGAAGCCGAACATGAACCAGACGCCGAGGAAGATCACCCGCATGTACTCCAGCGAGTAGGCGAACACGGTCGAACCGGGTTCGGCGCCGATGAGCCGCAGGAACGTGGGCGCGAGCAGGTATCCGACCCCGCCCAGGACGAGCGAGAAGAGCGTCACGAACGCCAGGGTCTGGCCGGCCACCTCGTTGACGCGTTCGACGTTGTCGGCGCCCTTGTGCTGGGCGACGAGGACGCTCCCGGCGAGGGTCAGCCCGCCGCCCAGCGAGATGAGGACGAACACCGGCGGCCAGGAGAAAGAGAGCGCGCTCACGGCGTCGCCGCCGAGCCGACCGACCCAGAAGGTGTCGACGAGGTTGTAGACCACCTGGAGCAACTGGGTGAGGACGATCGGCGTCGACAGCGCGAGCAGCGGCCGGAACAGCGACCCCTCGGTCAGGTCGTAGTCGCTGTCGCCGCCGCGGTCGTCGAGTTTGTCGGCCTCCTGAGTGTCCGATTCGTCGGCCTCCTGGGCGTCCGCTCCGTCGGCCTCGTGCGCCGTCCCGTCTGACTCGTCTCCCTCGTGCATTGCTCGTCACTCCCGACCGGGGTCCGCGGGCGGTCCGGTGCGTTCGTCGTTGCTGTGCCCGCGCGTCAGCTTCAGTGTCGGGGGTACCGTGCGTTCCGTTCGCACGCCGGCTCGCCCCCGACTCACCGGTCGTCCTCCGCGTTCGCCGCGTCCTCCGCGTCGGCCGGGTCGCCGGCGACCAGCAGGTCGTCGATCAGGTACGACTCGACGCCGGCGAACGCCTCGTCGGTTGGTGCGTCCTCGCCGAGGATCACGTCGTGGGACTGGGCGCCCTCGATGGCCGAGCGGAAGAGCGCGGCGTAGTGGTCGGGGTCGACCTCGCGGAACTGGCCCGACTCGACCCCCTCGCGGACGATGTCGGCGATCACGCCGCGGATAAGCTGGTCGTTCTCGACGAGTTGGCCCTGCAGGTCGGCGTCGAAGGGCGCCTGTGCGCGCATCCCGAGCAGTGCGCTGTGGAAGTCCCGGGTCGCGTCCTCGTCGCCCATCCCGCGGACGACGATCTCGGCCATCCGCAGGAGCCGGTCCCGGGGGTCAGCGGCTTCGGAGCCCTCGACCTCCTCGATGAATCCCTCGAGGAGGTGGGCCATGAACGCCACCATCAGGTCGGCCTTGGAGTCGAAGTGGTAGTGGATGAGCGACTTGCTCTTGTCGAACTCGTCGGCGATGGCCTGGACCGTCAGGTCGGCGTAGCCGTGCGTCGCGAGCGCCCGGAACGTCGCCTCCATGATCGCCTCGCGCGTGGAGTCCTCCCCGGTCATATCTGTTCGAACGTCCAGTCAGGACTTAAGGAAACGGATCGCGGAGGCTGCGAGGCGCTGGGGACGTGGACGCGTGCGTCGACGGCGAACACCGTTCGCCCGCGGGCGAACTGCGGGAGACGCCGGTACGGTCGGGCGATCACTTTCGATCCGGTCCCGATACCCTTTAGCCGTCGACCGGCAACTACTCGCCAGATGGCGAACTCGAACGCGAAAGGCGACCGCCGCGAGCGAGAGCTCGTCAACGAACTCGACGCGGCCGGTTTCGCGGTGATGCGCGCCCCCGCCAGCGGGAGCGCCACCGAGCGCGAACTCCCCGACGTGCTGGCCGGCGACGGCGAGGACTTCTACGCCATCGAGGCCAAGTCCTCGTCGGGCGACCCCATCTACCTCGACGGCGAAGAGATCGAGGCGCTGCTGTTCTTCGCGCGGAACTTCGGCGCCAAACCCCGCATCGGCGTCCGGTACGACCGCGAGGACTGGTACTTCTTCCACCCCGGCGACGAGGCCGTTCACGTCACCGACGGCGGCAACTACCGCGTCAAGAAAGAGACCGCGCTCGCCCACGGCACCGACTTCGACGAACTCGTCGGCCACTCCGAGAAGGTCACCCTGGAGGAGGTCGCCGACGACGGCCCCGACCAGGGGACGCTCGACGTGCTCTCGGCGTTCGAACGAGGTGACCTCACGAAAGAGGAAGTCGCCGAGATGCTGTAGCCGCTCGACTCAGGCCGCTCGCACCGGATCGCGGACGGACGTCACTCGATCGCCCCACGTACGGTCGCCACCTCGATCCCCCGCTCGCGAGCGGCGTCGATGACCGCGGCGACCCGCTCCGGGGGAACCGTGTCCCAGGCGGTGTGGCCGGCCAGGATTCCCAGCCCGCCCCGCTCGGCCACGCTATCGAGGTAGGTCTCGATCTCGACCAGCCGCATCGCGTCGGTCTCCAGGTAGTAGCGCTGTAGGTCCAGCGGCGACCGACCCGGGGGGTTCGGCAGCGAGCGCACCGCCGCGTCGGCCAGCGCGTCGAAGTGCTCGGCGACGACGCTCCAGACCCGCGCGTCCGCGGCGTCGTAGGGGAGCGCGAACGTCGTCGGCTCGAACCCGAGTTCCTGCAGGTCGCGCTTGGACCCCTCGATTTCGTCTCGAATCTGCTCGCGCGTCGGCCGGAGGACGGCCTCCTCCGCGTCGAAGCCCGACCCGAGCGGGGCCTCGAACCGGACGAACGGGTCGCCGGCGTCGGCGCCGCCGCTCTCCGTGTCGTCTCCCAGCCGTCCCTTCTCGGCGAGCGTGACGGTCTCCGTCCGGTCGCCGTCGGTCACCTCGAAGGTGTCCTCGGGGTAGAGCCCGTGGTCCGCCTCGGGGAAGACGTGGTCGCTGTCGAGGACGAGGCGCTCGTCGCCGGGGGCGGCGTCGACAGCGAGGCCGTGGGCCTGCATGTAGCGATGCCTGCGTCCGTGGGCCACGACTTCCCAGCCCTCGTCGGCGAGGTCGCGGAGCTGTTCGACCGAGAGGCGTCCCTCCTCGCCGAGCCAGTCGGCGACGATAGCCAGCGAGGCCGGCGCGTCGCGGTCGTCGAGTACCGGGTAGATGTCCTCGTAGTCCGTCGCGTAGCCGTCGTCGAACGTCAGCGCGAGCCTGCCGTCGCTCATGCCCCGACGGTTTCGCCGACCGCCGATAAGTGTTCGGCAGTCGCCGCTGAGCGGTGAGCCGACCCGTATCGGCGACCGTTCGCGTCCGACAGTATTTATGACGGTTCGATAACCAGTCGAACATGGGACCACATGGTCACCGTCGAACGGGCGCTGTACGCGCTCGGCGCACTGGAATCAATTGCGGCCGCCGTGCTGGTGCTGTGGCTGTTCTTCAGATATCCGCAGATGGGCGTCATCGGCGTGATAGCGCCGCTCTTCGTGCTGGGTATCGGTGCGCTGTCCGCGAGGCAGGCGCGCGAGGCGTCCGCGTGAGCGGAGAGAACCGCCGCATCGCTCGCCCCCGTTCAGACCGGAACTCGGTCGCGCAGGTTCCGGTCTACGATCTCGGCGTCGTCGACGCGTTCCAGCCGTGACAGCGGGAACGAGTAGCGCCGCGGTGACGCCGACCGGGTGAGGTCGCTCAGGTAGACGACCTCGACGACGAGGTCGTCGCGGGGGTAGCCGGCGTTGGTCGCGTAGTCGGCGACCGTCTCGCCGACGCCCTCGATGACGACCTCGTGGGCGCGCTCGGGCGTGACCCGGACGACCACGAGGCGGTCGTCGGCCTCGCGGTCGCGGACGACGTCGCCGTTTTCCAGCCGGCAGGCCGCACAGAGCTGGGGCTCGTCGTCGTCCTCGGGGACGAACGTCTCGATGCCGCAGGCGGCACAGGTCGCGGCCCGCTTCCCGGGGGCGGGGACGCGTCGGGTGGTGATCTCGATGCCGACGCGGCGGAGGTGTTTGCACCGCTGGTGGCGGAGCTGGCTGTCGGGGCACGTGCAGCTGCCCTCGGGGAGGTCGACGACGTAGGTCGCGCCGCTCTGGCTGTCGACGGCGTAGCGGCCGTCGCCCAGGGGGCGAACGGCCATGCGCTCGGTCCAGGCGCGCGCGGCCCGCTCGTCGAGCCGGCGAACGTCCGGTGCGAGTGCGGTCTTCCGCGGGTGGGTAGGGGTGTGTGTTTCGGGCATAGGAGCTCGGACGCTGGTGATTTCTGCTACTGCGTCCACACGAAACGTAGGTCCCGAACGAACCTAAGTCCGTCGGGGGCCAGCGCCCCGTGATCACCTCGATCGGTCGCCGTTGAGCGAAGCGAGCCCCCGGAGATCGACGCGAGGTGCCGCCGAGCGGTGCGGTTCCGGATCGCCGATGCGGGAAGGCGGGGCTTCGAAGCGCTTTTGCCGAGGCCGGGGAAACGGATGGTCATGGAAATCGACCGGAAGTTGGCCGCCGAACTCGCCGTGTCGGCGGTTTCGGTCGTCGTGTTCGTCGGTGCCGCGTACTACGTCAGTTCCAACTACACCACGCCGGGCAACGCGACGAACAACGGGTCCGCCTCGCCGGTCCTCCAGCCCGAGGGCGGCCTCGCGATGGTCGGCGTCATCGGCCTGTTCGTCCTCGTGATGGCCGTCGCCGGCCTGATCATGTACCGCGCCGACTTCGACGAAGAGTAGTCGTCCGCCCGGTCTCGCGTTCGTCTCTTCTCGACGCCTGTGACCGTCGACCGCTCAGGCTCCCGAGTCGGCTTCCGGTTCCGCTCCCGACTCCGCGGTGGTGCTCTCCGTCTCTCCATCGGTTGCGCCACCGTCCCCACCTTCGTCGTCCTCGCCACCGTCTCCCTCTTCCTGCTCGTCACGCCAGTCGGTCAGTTCGTCCTCGTCCTCCTGGTCGAGGCGGTGTTCGTAGTAGTTCAGCGGGTGGGACTCGTCGATGACGTCCTCGCAGATGTCGTCCTTGTTGACGCAGTCGCCGTAGGACTGCATCGTCGCGCAGGACGGCGGCGAGTAGTCGGTCGGGCTGGTCGCCCCGCGGATGTGGTCGACCTGGTAGCGCGTCGCCTCCTCGCCGAAGCCGGGGTTGACCTGGAAGATGTCGACGATCTCGTCGGTCGTCATGCCGATGCTCGTCAGGAACGACGCGATGGCGAACCGCGAGTGGTGTTCGAGGTGCTCGCCCTTCTGGACGCGGTCGAGCAGCGACTTCATACAGGGCGGGAACAGCTCCGGGACGACGGTGTCGATCTCGCGCGTGAGGTCGAGTTCCGAGAGCCGCTCCCGGAGGTCCGCGACCTCGTCGGTCACCTCGGTCTCGATGGCCTCGGGGACCGACAGGGGGAGGCCGTCGTCGACGCGGTGGCGGACGGCCTGGCGGCAGAGGACGAGCAGTTCCTCGCCGTCGACGACCACCTCGCCGTCGGCGAGCGCGCGGTTGACCAGCCGCCACTCGTCGCCGCGCTGGTCGGAGGCCAACTCGAGGTAGGTCCCGACGCCGATCAGGAACTCGCGGGACTGCCCGTCGCTGACGGCGGCCGACCCGTCGCCGACGGTCCCGTCGGCGGCCCGCACCGCCCCCGAGAGGTCGAACTCGGCGAGCAGGTCCGGGAGCGTGAGCCGGTCGGTGTTGGCGTATTTCAACTCGGAGGTGTCGGCGAAGTCGGCGGTGAACCGCTCGTAAGCCGTCGCCGCCTCCGCCTGGGCGTACCGGCGCGTGAGGATGTGCTCGTCGACGAGCGAGACGAGGACGCGGGCGACCGGGTACGAGAGGAGTTCGACGCGGTCGACGTCGTGGGCCTCGCCGACGGTGCCGTCTTCCAGCGCCCAGACCACGCGCTCGACGCCGCGCGCGACGACCTCCGGCTCCTCGGCGATCACCGCCGCGAGGTCGACCTCGGCCTCGCCGACCGCCTGACGGGAGACCTGCCGGAACGGATAGCGCGCGTGGATGGGCTGGATCGTCATCGAGCGCTCTGTTGTGACTACCGTCGAATAAACCCGACGGTCACGGGGACGCGGGACGCCGCTCCGTCACCGCCGACGGGGTCGTCGCGAGTCGGCGTGAGGGCCAGGAATCAGACTCGTCGCTTCGGTACTCGTCGCTTCAGTCCTCGTGGAGCGCGCGCAGTTCCTCGGCGACGGCCTCGCTGTGTTCGTCGTTCCCCTGGACGGCGCGCTTGTAGCGGCGGTACTGGCTGCGGGAGACGTGGATCTCCTCGGTCTCGCCCTGGCGGGTTACTTCCAGGCGCACCGTCCCCTGGGGGTTGTTGCGGAGCTTGAACGATGCGACGGCCGAGAGGACGAACCACAGCGCGACCGAGCCGCCGACGAAGTAGACCATCGCGGTGGGGAAGGCGAGCGACTCGCTGGCCTCGACCCACTGGCTCGGGTAGGCGCGGTGGAACAGGGCGACGCCGCCGACGTTCAGCGCCGCGCCGACGAGGACGCCGAGGCGCTCGCGGCGGCTCGCGGGCAGGACCGCGACGACGCCGAGGAACATCGCGGGGATCCCCAGCCCCGCGAGGACGCCGGCGACGCGGCGCGTCTCGGTGGTCGTGGTCGCGTCGAAGACGGCGGCCAGCCCCGTGGTCAACACGAGGATAGCGGTCACCACCGCGAGCGCGCCGACGACGAACAGGCTCCCGCCGGCGGACACGCGCCGCGGGTCCCTGCCGGTCCACTCCCCGCGGTCGTAGGCCTCCGAGAGACTGGGCATGGATATCCGTTGACACGCGACCTACAAAACTACCCGTCAGACGCGCGCAAGACGGCGGACGAGGAGGGACGGCCGCCGTCAGGCTCGACCGGGACGCCGCCCGTACCGGTCGGTAGGGGGACGGTAACAACGCTTAAGTGCGAGTATCGTGGTTGTAATTCTCATGGTGTCGGGTTCCGAGTCGACCGAGGGCGGGCGTTCCGAAGAGGGGGGCGGGCGGAGTGACGACCGGGCGGACGCGATTCTCGAAGCGGACGCGGTGACGCTCGCCGAACTCCGCTGTGGCGTCTCGCTGGGCGAGCCGTCCGCGGAGTGAGCCCGCGTCGGCCGGACGCGGACGGGGACCGCTCCGACGCGTCTCGCCGAACTGGTTCGTCTGTCGCACGACAATCACCAGCACGGGTTAGTAAACGGTTTAGGGGCCACGCGACGATTCAGGGGTATGAGCCAACAGGAACCCGAACCCCGCGACGACGAGCGCGAGGGCGTTCCCGGCGGGAAACCCGACGACCTGCCGAGTAGCGAAGTCACGGAGGGGGCCGACAAGGCGCCCCACCGAGCGATGTTCCGCGCGATGGGCTACGACGACGAGGATCTCTCCTCCCCGATGGTCGGCGTCGCCAACCCGGCGGCGGACATCACGCCCTGCAACGTCCACCTCGACGACCTGGCGGAGGCCGCCTACGACGGCATCGACGAGTCGGGCGGCATGCCCATCGAGTTCGGTACGATCACCATCTCCGACGCTATCTCCATGGGTACCGAGGGGATGAAGGCCTCGCTCATCTCCCGAGAGATCATCGCCGACTCCGTCGAGCTCGTCTCCTTCGGCGAGCGCATGGACGGGCTGGTCACCATCGGCGGTTGCGACAAGAACATGCCCGGTATGATGATGGCGGCCATCCGGACGGACCTCCCCTCTGTGTTCCTCTACGGCGGGTCGATCATGCCCGGCGAGCACGACGGTCGGGAGATCACCATCCAGAACGTCTTCGAGGGCGTCGGCGCCGTCGCCCAGGGCGAGATGTCCGAGGACGAACTCTTCGAGATGGAACGGCAGGCCTGCCCCGGCGCGGGTTCGTGCGGCGGGATGTTCACCGCCAACACGATGGCCTCGATCTCCGAGACGATGGGCTTCGCGCCGCTCGGGTCGGCCTCGGCGCCCGCCGAACACGAGGGGCGCTACGAGGAGGCCCGACGCGCCGGCGAACTCGCCACCGAGGTCGTCGAAGCGCGTCGCCGTCCCTCTGATTTCCTCACCCGCGAGTCCTTCGAGAACGCCATCGCGCTGCAGGCCGCGATCGGTGGCTCGACCAACGCCGTCCTCCACCTGCTCGCGATGGCCGCCGAGGCCGGCGTCGAGCTGGACATCGAGGACTTCAACGAGATCAGCAAGCGCACCCCGAAGATCGCCGACCTCCAGCCCGGCGGCCAGCGGGTGATGAACGACCTCCATGAGGTCGGCGGCGTCCCCGTGGTGCTGAACGCCCTCTATGAGGCGGACCTGCTACACGGCGACGCGCTGACCGTCACGGGGAAGACCCTGGGCGAGGAGCTCGAAGCGTACGACCCGCCCGCCATCGAGGACCTCGACGTCGACTTCCTCTACACCGTCGACGAGCCGAAGAACGAACAGGGCGCCATCCGCATCCTCACGGGCAACCTCGCGCCCGACGGCGCCGTCATCAAGATCTCCGGCGAGGAGTACCGGCGCCACGAGGGACCGGTCCGCATCTTCGACGAGGAGAGCGAGGCGATGAAGTACGTCCAGGAGGGCCGCATCGAGTCGGGCGACGTCATCGGCATCCGCAACGAGGGCCCCCGTGGCGGCCCCGGCATGCGTGAGATGCTCGGTGTCACTTCAGCCGTCGCCGGACAGGGCCACGCCGACGACGTGGCGCTGTTCACCGACGGTCGCTTCTCCGGTGCGACCCGTGGGTTCTCCATCGGCCACGTCGCTCCCGAGGCGTTCGTCGGCGGCCCCATCGCGGCGCTGGAAGACGGCGACACGATCACCATCGACATCGACGAACTCGAACTCTCGGTCGACCTGACCGACGAGGAGATCGAAGAGCGCCTCGACGACCACGACCCCGAACGCAACTACGACAGCGGCGTGCTCGCGAAGTACCATCGGGACTTCGGCTCGGCCGCCAACGGCGCGGTCACCAACCCCGGCGCCAAGTGGGAGTGATATCCGCCGAGCGGAGGGAGGCGGTTCCCCGGCCGCGAGCGAAGTGAGCGGCCGGCTTTTTGCCCCATCTTTTTGCGCGAGTGGGTCGCGAAGCGGCCCCGAGCGGAAAAAGGTGGAAGCCTATCACCGCGACTTCGGGTCGGCGTCCAACGGCGCCGTCACGAATACCGGCGCGCAGTGGGACTGAGCGATATCGCTGCTATCGCGAAGGTCGAAAACCGAGCGGAGTGAGATTTTCGGTACTGAGAAGACGCACCGCCGAACGGTACTATTCGATCGAGAGATGGCGATACAACGCCGGGAGCGCCCGAATAGTGTGTGCTTGGCGATCGCGCGTTAATTTCACGAGCGATATTCCTGTCACAAGGCATATGCGGCACGACTACTTACGAGCAACTATTGCTGGTGAACTGGCCGCGGACGCGGCGGGCTCACCGGGGGAGCGAGAGATGAGTGATCGAAAACGGGGGGACGATCGCGACGAGGCCGAGAGGAACAGCACCGTGGCGGCGGAGACTGTCTCGTTCGACCATTACGACTGGCACGGGGGCGACACGCCGAGCATCGCGGTCCCGGAGGCGGTCGCGGCCGTCACGAACCGGAGCGTGACCGCGGTTCCGCCGCTACAGAAGGCGATCGACGCAGACGCGCTGGACGTGATGGTCCGATCGGGCGACCCGTCGTCTGTCCGAGTCTCGTTCGCGTACGCGGGGACCGAGGTGACGATCACCGGCGACGGTCGGATCGAGATCGCGACCGGCCCGGCGTAACCCTACTCCCGACAGGCCTCGAGCAACTGTCTCGCGTGCCGGACGTGGAAATCCTTCTCCTCGGTGTCCTCCGCACCCAGCGCTCGCTGTAAGTGAACGTCGATCCGATCGATCGAATCCGGATCCAGCGTCCCGAGCGTAACCTCCCCCGAACCCGACTGCCCGTGCGTTTTCCCGGTCATCGTCCGTGGTAGTGGATACCTCGATCACCGCTACTTTATAGGTTATGGTATTGACACCTGTCCGCAGTGGCGAGCGGGACGCGGCGGGTCGCTGCACGGCGAGCCGCCGCGCGGTGAGACGGTCGCTCGGGACGTCTCTCAGAGGTGTTCGGCGACGGCGGGGGCGGCGCTGACGGCGCTGACCTGTCGCTCGATGGTGTCGGTGCCGTAGATGGCCGTCGTCCCGGCGCGTTCGAGCTTCGTCCGGGCGTTCTCGGCCAGCATGGGGTGGACGCAGGTGACGAACACGCGGGCGGCGTCGCGGTCGGTGAGCACGTCGATGGACTCGCTCATCGTCGATCCGGTGGCGACGATGTCGTCGACGAGCACGACGTCGCGGTCGGCGACGGCGGCGTCGCTCGGTTCGATCTCGATGTCGCCGGTGTCGTAGTCGCGCTCCTTCTCGAAGTAGTCGGTCGCGCCGCGGCCGTAGGCGTCGCGGGCCGTCGCCGCGAGGTCGATGGCGCCCTCGTCTGGCGAGAGGAACAGCGGGTCGGCCAGGTCGGAGGGGAGGGGCTCGGCGAGGCGGCCGGCGGCGTCGACAGGCTCGGCGGGGACGGTGAAGAAGTCGCAGACGGCGGTCTCGTGGGGGTTGACGGTGAGGACGCGGTCGGTCCCCGTCGAGACGGCGCGGGCGACGGCGCGTGCCGAGACGGGCTCGCCCGCGGAGAACGCCCGGTCCTGGCGGGCGTAGCCCATGTAGGGCAAGACGGTCGTGACCGCGCCGGCGCCGGCCTCCCGGACGGCGTCCTGGAGCTGGAGCAGTTCGAGGTGGGCGTCGCTGGAGACGGTCGAGCCGACGACGACGGCCTCGTCGGCCGCGAACCCGGGGACCGCCGCCTGGAGCTCCCCGTCGGGGAAGCGGTCGTACTCGACGGCGGCCAGGTCCCGACCCGTCGCCTCGGCGAGTGCGGCCGCGAACGCCTGTGACGTGGACCCGCTGACGATCATGTGCGGGTGGTCGCTTTCACCGGTAAACACCGTTTCGGTTGGAGCGGCCGACGCGGGGTCATCCGGATCCGCCGCGAGCCGCCGGAGTCCGCAGCGGGGCGGCGGTCACCGACTCGCCGGTCGCGGTTCCGCCGATTCGTCGGCTCGCAGTGTCACCGCCGAGAATCGCGCGACATCCTCAAGGGGCTGCACTCGCAAGGGGCGCCAACGATGCCCTCCGGGTCCCGCGAGTCCACCGACTCGACGTGTTCGCGCCGCGCCGTCCTCGCCGGCGTCGCGGGGCTTCCGGTCGCGTTCGCCGGCCGCCGGCCCCGACGCCGACTGCACTCGGCCGCCAGCCCGCCCGCGTCGCGGGCGCGGGACACGACTGTCGCCACCTGGAACGTCGCGCTCGGCGTCGATCTGTTCGACCTGTTCGACGCCCGCTCGGCCGCCGACGTGCGCGAGACCGCCGGTGACCTGCTCGACAACGCCCGGCGACACCCCTACGAGGCCCGCGCCGTCGCCGTCGCGGACGCGCTGGTCGCCGCCGATGCCGACGTGGTGGCGCTCCAGGAGGCGGCGCGTATCCGCACGGGTTCCGCCGGGAGCGACGCGGACGGCGAGACGGTGGTCGACCTGCTCGACTCCGTCCGATCGGCGCTGGAGGCCCGGGGCCGACCGTTCGAGGTCGCGGCCTCGACGGTCACGACCGACGTCGAACTGCCGATCGAGAGCGAGTCCGGCGAGGAGACGGTCCGACTGACCGACAGGGTCGCGCTGCTCGTCAGACCGGGGACCGACGTGCGGAACGCGCGGGGTGACACCTACGACGAGCGCCTGTCGTTCCCCGTCCCGGGGACCGACCAGACCGCGACGCTCCGGCGGGGGTACTGCCGGGCCGACGTCGGTCCGAGGGAGGGCGCGTTCACCACCGTCTCGACGCATCTGGAGTCCGTCTCGGCGTCGGCGAGACGCCGGCAGGCGACGGAACTGCTCGACGCGCTCCCGGCCAAGGGGCCGGTCGTGGTCGGCGGTGACCTCAACAGCGGCCCGGGGACGACGACCCGCGCCCACGAGGTGCTAACGGACTCACTCACGGACGCCCACGAGCGGCTTCGGCCCGACGACGACGGGGACACGTGCTGTCGGGCGTCCATCGTCGGCGACGGCGGGGCCGGACTCGCGAAGCGAGTCGACGGGCTCCTCGCCCGCGGCGCGGCGCGACCGACCGAAGTCGAGCGTCTCGGCGCGGACCCGGCCGACCGCCTCGAAGCGACGGTCGAGGGGGAGACCGTCTCGGTGTGGCCGTCCGACCACGCCGGCGTCGTCGGGACGTTCGAAATCCCCACCTCCACGCCGACGGAAACGCCCGCGTCGACGGAGACGCCCGTGCCGACGCGGACGCGAGCAGCCGAGACGGCGGGGACCGGAACGCCGAACCAGACGGGGACGGGCGACGACCGGTCTGCCGCGTCCGGGTCTTCCCCGTCGATCGACGGCTCGTCCGGGACGACGCGCGGGGCGGGTACGGGATTCGGTGTCCTCGCAGCGGCTGTCGCGCTCGCCGCGGCCGCGTTCGCACGTGGGAGAGACTGAACTGGGGGGAGAACCGCACTCAGGCCACGGCCAGCGCCGCGACGTCTGGGAGGCCGAGCGAGCGGGACCGCCACCCGCCGGTGCCGTCGGCGGTCTGTTCGGGCTCGGCCTCGACGAGGACGGTCCCGGCCTCCGTCACGGCGTAGACGCACTCTCCGTACGCGACGTCGACGACGGGGCCGTCCACCGGCAGGTCGACCGTCTCCCAGGCGTCGCCCTCGCGCGCGTACAGCGCGTCAGTCGTCGCCGCGTGTGATTTCCCGTCGCCGGCGGCGACGGCGGTGAAAGGCCCCTCGGACTCGCGGAGCCAGCCGTTTCCCAGCCTGTAGAGCCCGTCGCCGGTCGCCGCGAGCGGCGCCCCGTCCGCGTTCGCCACGTCGCGAGCGTCGTCGAGGCCGACGCTCGCGAGTTCGTCACCGTCGATCCGGAAGACGCCGTCGGCGGCGGCGACGAAGCGACCCGAGAGGGCGCGCACCTCCTCGACCGCGCCCAGCGCGGCCCACTCGCCGTCGCCGTACCGCGAGACGCGGCCGTCCTCGCCTGCCGCGAAGACCGTCCCGTCGGCGTCTGCGGCGACCGCGACGGCCGGGCCGAACCCGAGTGACTCGAACGGCTCCGGGCCGACGAGGACGTCCTCGTCGGTGGCGACGAGGACCGCCCCGCCGGTCGTCGCGACGTCGCGGGCCCGACAGCGGGACGCGAGGCCGAACCGGCCGACCTGGTCGCCGGAGATCCGCACCGTGGCGACCCCCTGTCCCGTCGCGAGGTACGCGACCGTCTCCTCGCGGTGCTCGCCGTACATCCGCTTCTCCTCGAGCGCGCTCATACCTCCGCTGGGTGGCCCCGGCGTGAAAACCTGCCGCCGTACCGGTTCGGCGGCCGCCGGCGACTCCCACTCGTCGGCGGCCGGTTCGGCGGCTCACTCGACGGCGGCCCACTCGCCGATCGGACTCAGTCCGACCCACGGGTCCGACCGCCAGGACGTCTGCCCCGCCCGCATCGTCCCGGCCGTCGAGTCGCCGGCGACTAACCCGACGTCGGCGAGCAGTGGCAGGTGGGTGTGCGCAAGCGAGAGCCCGACGACGCGCCTGACGGTCTCCAGTGTGTCGGCACCGCCGCGCTCGTGAGCGGCCACCGCGGCCGCCAGGTCCTCCGGCGTCGCCGCGCCGCCGGTAAACAGTTCGTAGAGGACGGCCTGCCGGCGCGCGCTCGCCAGCGCGTCGAGGATCGGGTCGTACTCCGGGTCGGGGTGGTCGATGACCAGCCGTCGGATCCACGCTTCGTCGAACGGGGGGTCGTCCGCGGCGGCGACCAGCCCCGATTTCGGGTCGAACGTGACGGCACCTGTCTCCCCGAGCATCGGGAGGTGGACGTGATAGAGCGACCGCCGCGCCTCGTCGGCGGCGTGACCGGAAGCGGCCGGTCGGGACGCCCGACTGGCCACGGCGGACGCAAGGGCGTCGACCGTCGTCGCGCTGTCGCGCTCGGTGAGGACGGCGAACGCGACCCGTCGGACTGCCACCGACAGCGCGTCCAGCGCGGTCGGCGACGCCGTCGGGATGTCCATGCGCCACGTACTGCGCGTCCGACCCTTATAAACTGAGTCGACGGATTTCACCGTCTGATTCTGGCGGATCCGGTCGCGGTCACAGCGCGGCTTTATACGCTTCGAGCGTCTCCTCGACGTCGTCTTCCGTGTGGGCGTAGGTGACGAACTGCGCCTCGAACTGGTTCTGCGAGAGGAAGACGCCCCGCTCTTTCATCTCCTGCCAGAAGACGCGCCGCCAGCGGTCGGTCTGGCCGGCGGCGACGTCCGCGGCGTTCTTCGGGCAGACGTCGTACCGCGGGCAGTCCGGCCGCTGGGAACAGCCGCCCTCGCAGTGGTCCTCGAAGGTGTCGGGCGCCTCACGGGTGAACAGCACCTTGAAGATCCCCTCGGTGCCGGCGACCGTGTACTCGGGCGCCTGGTCGCGCACGATCTCCTGCAGACCGGTCCGTAACTGCTCGCCGAGGTCGTTGATGTGCTCGTAGACGTCGTGTTCGGCGGCGTAGCGCAGCGATTCGAGGCCGGCCGCCATCGTGAC
Source organism: Halosimplex rarum (assembly GCF_047715405.1). Classification (NCBI taxonomy): domain Archaea; kingdom Methanobacteriati; phylum Methanobacteriota; class Halobacteria; order Halobacteriales; family Haloarculaceae; genus Halosimplex; species Halosimplex rarum. The sequence continues at coordinate 3,372,552 of NZ_CP180412.1, read as the reverse complement.
GGGGTGACCCGAGAACGTGCCGGCCTGGAACACGTCGCCGGAGGGGGTGAACTGCTCGACGAGGTCAGAGCGGCCGCCGATGGCGCCGACCGGGAACCCGCCGCCGATGAGTTTGCCGAACGTCGTCAGGTCGGGTTCGATGTCGAACTTCCCCTGGGCGCACTGGAGGCCGCCGACGCGGAAGCCGGTGATGACCTCGTCGAAGACCAGCAGCGCGCCGTTGTCCTCGGTCAGGTCGCGCAGCGTCTCGTGGTAGCCGTCGACGGGCGCGACGACGCCCATGTTCGCGAGGATCGGCTCGACGAGGACGGCCGCGATGTCGTCGCCGTGGTCCTCGAAGACCCGCTGGGCGGCCGCCTCGTCGTTGAACGGCACCGCGAGCGTGTGCTCTGCGAACTCCTGTGGGATGCCCGGGCTGGAGGGCTCGACGTCGTCGTACTCGCCCTGGACGAGCGTGGTCTCCTGGGCGCCGTGGTAGCCGCCCTGCATGACGACGATCTTGTCGCGGCCGGTCGCGGCGCGGGCGAGTCGGCAAGCCGACACCGTGGCCTCGGTCCCCGAGTTGACGAACCGGATCATCTCGACGCTGGGGACGTGCCGGGTGACGAACTCGGCGTGTTCGACCTCGATCTCCGTGGGCGCGCCGAACATCGGCCCCTCGCTGACCCGGGACTGGATCGCGGACTCGACGGGCTGGGGCAGGTCGTGGCCGTACAGCAGCGGACCCAGGCCCATCACCCAGTCGACGTAGCGGTTGCCGTCGGCGTCGATGACGTGGCCGCCGTCGCCCCGCTCGACGAAGAACGGATAGGGCTCGATGGCCGCCCGCACGGCGGAGTTGACGCCGCCCGGCATGACCGACAGCGCGCGATCGTAGAGGTCCCGTGACCGGTCGTGGTTCATGTCCGCGCCTTCTCGCTCGTCGCCCAAAGGCGTACCGAGGTGGGACGCGCCTGCCGGTTTCTCCCCACTGTGCGGCCCGAACGGGTTCGCCTCGCCGACACGTCTCCGCCCCTCTGTTCCGACACCGGGAGCGGCCGAGGGATCGCGGACCGAGCGACCGCTCGCCGCGTTCGATCCAGTCCGATCGTCGGTCACTTCGCCGCCGGTCGGCTCGTGCTGCCGACCGCTGGCGGCAGTCAAACAGCATTTCCGACACGTCTCGACCGACCAGATTCGAGGGGGAGATATTCGATCGATAGCGCTATCAACTCTATTCTATTAACTGTAGTTTTTCTTTATAGGTCCGAGAATTCGGCCGGCAGACCGTCCGTGATCGAGTGGAGACGGCCCGACGGTATCCGTGCCCAGTCGGACCGGACGTACCGCACGCGTGCGGAACAAGATATGGGGAATCAGCAGCGACCGACCGCCCACAACGGACCCGCAGTTCGAACGCGAGGCGAATGATCCCCGCGATCCCTCCGTCGTTCGGCGACGGCATGCGATTTCGGTGAGCAGTCGATGAAACGGGGGATTTCCGGGACAGAGACGTCACTTCCTGCTGTCGCCCCTCGACCGCCGGCGCAGTCGCGGCGGAAGCCGCGATAGGATATCTATCGAATATAGTAAGAAAGCATAAGTAAACGTAGAATTATACGTCGGCTATCGGATCGAACGTCACGGGGTCGCCGCGGAACATATCTTCGTTCGGACAATAGAGAGAAACGGAGAACGCGCGCCGCTCAGGTCCCCTTCATGCCGCCGCTGGCCAGGCCTTCGACGACCCACTTCTGGGCGACGGCGAACAGCAGGATGACGGGGATCATCGTGATGACCGCCGCGGTGATGAGCAGGTTCCAGGCCACGGCGTTCTGTGACTGGAACAGCTGCAGCCCGAACGGCAGCGTCCGGGTGGCGGCCGTCTGCGACAGCACGGACACCAGCAGGAAGTCGTTCCACGAGAGGATGAACGTGTAGAAGCCGGCGACGGCGATGCCGGGCATCGCCAGCGGCACGAGGATGCGCCACAGCAGGCCGAACTCCGAGCAGCCGTCCATCTTGGCGGCCTCGTCGAGCGACTCGGGGATGTCGTCGAAGTAGCCCTTCAGGAGCCACGTGCCCAGCGGGATGCCGATGACCGAGTGGGCGACGATGATCCCCAGCAGCGAGTCGATGAGGCCCAGGTTGAACATCAGCAGGTAGAACGGGATCAGGATGAGCACGATGGGCAGCATCTGCGTCGACAGGAACGCGTACAGCAGCCCGCCGCGGCCGGGGTACTCGAAGCGGCTCATCGAGTAGCCGGCGAAGATGCCGACGACCAGCACCGTCAGCGTCGTCGACGTCGCCACGATGGCGGAGTTGACGAAGTACTGCTGGAACTGCGCGCGCGACAGGACCGACGCGTAGTTGTCCAGCGAGAGGTCGCTTAGCGACGGGATGAGCGCCGGGGAGAACAGGAACTCCTGGGTGGTGAACGACACCAGCACCATGTACACCACCGGCAGGAGCAGGAACGTGAAGTACAGCCCGAGCACGAAGTAGACGGCGAGCGCGCGTCGGGGCGACATGTCCTCGTCCAGCCACGCGTCGAGTCGCTGGACGACGTTCAGCCCTCCGGTTCGGTCTCGATCGTCGGTTTCGGTGGCCATCAGTCGGTCTCCTCCATGTGGACGTAGACGACGGTGAACACCAGCATGATGATCAGCATCACGACGCCGATGCTCGCGCCGTAGCCGAGCGCGTACTGCTGGAACGCCTGCTTGTAGACGTACGTCGCCAGGACCTCGGTGTTACCCAGCGGGCCGCCCCCCGTGGACAGGAACACGATGTCGAAGTTCTTGAACGTGAACGTCACGTGCAAGATGATCATGATCATCGAGACGTACGAGATCTGGGGCAGCGTGATGTAGCGGAACCGCTGCAGGGGTCCGGCGCCGTCCAGTCGCGCGGCTTCGTACTGCTCGGCCGGGATGGACTTCATCGCGGCGAGCAGGGCGATGCCGTAGAACGGGACGTTCCGCCAGACGTGCATCAACACGACCAGCGGGAACGCGACGCCCGGTTCGCCGAACCAGTAGGTCGTCTCCATTCCCAGGTTGCCGAGGATGATGTTCACCGGGCCGAAGCCGTTCTGGACCAGAAAGCGGAAGATGATGACCATGACGATGACGGGCATCACCCAGGTGACCATCGACAGGCTCCGGAACACGCCCGCGCCGGGCACCTTCTCCTTGAGCACCAGCGCCAGCCCGAGCCCCAGGAGGTACTGGAGCGAGACGGCGACGCCGGTCAGCACGACGGTGTGCCACAGCGCCTCGTGGAACGTCGTGTCGCGGAGGAGCCGGGCGAAGTTCTCTAAACCCACGAACTGCATCTGTCCGGGGTTGAGCAGCGACGCCTGGTAGAACGCGAGCTGGATCCCCCGGAGCGTGGGGTAGGCGATGATGACCGCCAGTATCAGCGTCGCCGGGATGACGAACGCGTAGCCCAGCCACGTCTCCGAGAGGAAGGCCTTGAACTCGGTCCCGTAGCGGCGGAATCGTGATTTCGTGGGTGTAGCCATTATTCGAAGGTTTACGGGGGCCTACACCTCGCTCTCGAGGCCCGTGAGCGCGGAGTGGAACTGGTCGCCGGCCTTGTAGGGGTCGGTTCGGCCGTAGGCGACCTCCTGCATGAGCGGGTAGAACTCCTGGCGGACCGGGCCCCAGGTGATCTTGGCCAGCGCGCTGCCGGTCTCGAACACCTCGGTGAACGGCGCCCAGTCGTCGTCGTCGATCGTGGACTCGATGCCGTCGTGAACCGGGGTCATCGCCTTGCCGGGCGAGTCTTCGGCCATCGCCTCCAGCGTGTCCGGCTCCGTCCAGGCGGCGACGGCGCTTTTGGCCTTCTGTTTCTGCTCGGAGTGGCTGTTGACCATCACCGGCTTGATCTCGAGGAAGGTCCCCTTCTCGCCGCCCTCGCTGCGCGGGATGTGGGCGACCCGGGTCTTGTTGTTCAGGATGTCCTCGGCCGTCTCGGTGTCGTTGATGTTCTCGCCGCTCGTCCAGCCCTGCAGCCACGTCCCGCACTCGATGAACGCGTAGTTCCCGTTGATGTAGCCGGGGTCGTTCGTCTGCCAGCCCGTCCCCAGGTCGTCGGGGTCGCCGACCGGGTTGTCGGCCGCGTAGATCTGGTAGTAGTAGTCGTCGAAGATCTTTCCGAGCGCCTCCGCCTCGACGTCGAGCGACCACGAGTCGCCGTCCGGGACGTAGAGGCTGTCCGTGAACTGGTAGACGCTGCTCATGAACTCCTGGAAGGCCCGGACGCTGCCGTCTTTCGTGCAGTTGTGGAAGGCCGTGACGCCGTCGACCTCCTCGTTGATCATCCGGCCGACTTCGTGCAGCTCGCTCGTCGTCTGGGGGACGTCCTGGCCCAGCTCGTCGAGGATGTCCTTGCGGACGATGAACGCGCGACCGTTGCCCTCGTAGGGGAGGCCGTACAGCTCGCCCTTGTAGCGGCAGGCGTCGAGCGCGCTCTCGACGAACCCGTCGTAGTGGTCGAGCTCCTCGGCCCAGCCGTCGAGCGATTCGAGGTGGCCCGCCTTGACGTACTCCGTCAGGTGGCTCAGGACGCCCTCGATGGCGTCGGGGTCGCCGGTCCGCGCGCCGGTCAGGTACTTCTGGCGCAGGTCCTCGTAGGAGAACCGCCCGATCTCGATCTCCTGCCCGACGCGCTCCTCGTAGTTCGCCTCGAACGCGTTCTTCCAGACGGGCTCGGCGCCCTGCTCGTTCGGGAACGCGTACTCCCACATGAGCGCCTTCTCGCCGCTCTCCGTGGTGCCGCTGTCGCCGTCGCCACCGTCGCCGCCGTCACCACTACCACCGTCGCCGCCGCCACCGCTACACCCGGCGAGCCCCACTGCGGCACCGACGCCGAGCGTCTTGACTATCGACCGCCTCGTCCTCCCTGGTGTGTCTGAGTCGTGCATAATTAACGCCTATCGTCCACGTGATGTTATTGGTATTTATACTTTTCTTCGCCTCGTTTATGTGATCCGGCAGAGGGGGGCGGTCCCGGATCACTCCGCGCCGACTTCCGCGCCGCCGGCGTCTTCGATGCCGACGAGCGCGTCGAACTCGTCTTCCTCCGGCGGCGCCCGGTTCCGGAGCGCCTCGCCGGTCTCCCCGTCGAAGACGTGGATCCGGTCCTGCGGGAACCGGACGGTGAGCGTCCGCCCGGGGTCGATGACCAGGTCGCCTTCGAGGGTCGCCGTGTACTGCTGGCCCGCGATGTCGATGTAGACGTAGGTGACCTCGCCGAGGGGTTCGGTCACCTCGACCGTCGTCGAGACGGCGTTGTGCTCCTCGGCCGCGACGACCTCGATGTCCTCCGGGCGGATGCCCAGCGTGAACCGGTCGCCGTGGCCGCGGATGTCCGCGTGGACGGCCTCGTCGACCTCGTACGTGAACCCGTCGTGGACCAGGGTGGGGACCTCCCCGGACTCGTCCAGTTCGACCTCGAAGAAGTTCATCGACGGCGAGCCGATGAACCCGCCGACGAACCGGTTGGCCGGCTCGTGGTAACACTCCAGCGGGGTGCCGATCTGCTGGAGCGTGCCGTCGTCGAGGACCGCGATGCGGTCGCTCATGGTCATCGCCTCGGTCTGGTCGTGCGTGACGTACAGCGTCGTGACCCCGAGTTCCTGCTGGAGCGCCTGGAGTTCCGTCCGCATCTGCGTCCGCAACTTCGCGTCGAGATTGCTGAGCGGCTCGTCCATCAGGAACACCTCGGGCTCCCGGACGATGGCCCGCCCGAGCGCGACCCGCTGTTGCTGCCCGCCCGAGAGCGCGTCCGGCTTCTTGTTCAGCAGGTCGCGGATGCCGAGCATCTCCGCCGTCTCGTCGATCCGCTCGTCGATCTCCGCCTTCGAGAGGTCGGTGGTCATCTTCAGGCCGAAGGCCATGTTCTCCCGCGAGGTCATGTGCGGGTACAGCGCGTAGGACTGGAACACCATCGCCATGTCGCGCTCCTTCGGCCTCCTGTCGGTCACGTCCTCGCCGTCGAGGACGATACGGCCGCTCGTCGGCGATTCGAGCCCGGCTACGCACCGGAGCGTGGTCGACTTCCCGCAGCCGGAGGGGCCGACCAGGACGATCAGTTCGCCGTCCTCGACGTCGACGTCGAAGTCGTCCACGGCGACGATGTCGCCGCCGTCGTCGTGGAACACCTTCTGCAGCTTCTCGATCTCGAGGTCACCCATGACCGGATACTCCCTATACAGGTACTTAAACCTTGTCCGGATTCGCCGCTTCGGTCCGCCGGGGACGGACACCGGAGCGCCCCCTCTACGCGGTCGTCGCACCGCCGCATCGGCGGTCCCGCTGCAGCGACCGGCTCGCCGCATCGACAGTCTCGTCACGGACGCGGCGTCCGCCGTTCCGCGCCCTCGGGACCGGAGCGCCCGGTCTCACTTCGAACCACGGAAGAATTTATATACTGCTGTTCTTCATACCTACCTGTGCCAACTATCACGTTCATCGGAGCCGGGAGTATGGTGTTCGCCACCAATCTCGTCGGGGACATCCTCTCCTACGAGGCGCTGTCCGACAGCCGGATCCGGCTGATGGACATCGACGAACACCGACTGGAACAGACGCGCCGGATCGCCGAGTCGATGGTCGAGAACGAGGGGCTCGACGCGACCGTGGAGGCGACGACCGACCGCCGCGAAGCGCTGGAGGACGCCGACTACGTCCTCAACATGATCAACGTCGGCGGGACGGAGCCCTTCGAGAACGAGATCCGCATCCCGGAGAAGTACGGCGTCGAGCAGGCCATCGGCGACACGACCGGTCCCGGGGGCGTGTTCCGCGGTCTCCGGACCATCCCGACGATGCTCGACATCGCCGCGGACATGGAGGAGCTGTGCCCCGACGCGCTTCTGCTCAACTACACGAACCCGATGGCCATCGTCTGCAAGGCCGTCTACGAGGCGACCGACGTCGAGGTCGTCGGCCTCTGTCACTCCGTCCCGCACACGGCCGAAGCCATCGCGGAGTACGTCGACGTCCCCCAGGAGGAACTGGACTACTGGGTCGCGGGCATCAACCACATGGCCTGGTTCCTCACCGCCGAGCACGAGGGGGAGTCGGTCTACCCGGCGCTCGAAGCGGCCTACGAGGACGAGGAGACCTACCGGAAGGACACGGTCCGCTTCGAGATGATGCGCCACTTCGGCTACTTCCCGACCGAGTCCAGTCACCACATGAGCGAGTACGTCCCGTACTTCCGGACCGACGAGGACGCCATCGAGGAGATGGCGGGCACGGACTACGCCGAGCGGATGGCGACGGCGACGTACCTCGAGGGCTGGCAGGAGCGCTCCGACGAGCGCGACAGCCCCGACCTCGACGTCGACCTCGACGAGGTCGCCGTCGAGCGCTCCGAGGAGTACGCCGCGCGACTCATCCACTCGCTGGAGACCGACACGCCGCGGCGGTTCAACCTCAACGTCCCGAACCACGACGACGCCATCGAGAACCTGCCGAACGACGCCTGCGTCGAGGTCCCCGTCTTCGCCGACGGCGCCGGCATCCACCCCTGTTCGGTCGGCGAACTCCCCGCGGAAGTCGCCGCCCTGGACCGCCAGCACACGACGGTGTACGAACTCGCCGTCGAGGGCGCCCTGGAGGGCGACCGCGAGAAGATCCACCAGGCGCTCAAGCTCGACCCGCTCACCGCCGCCTCCTGCACGCTCGACGAGATCCACGAGATGACCGAGGAACTCATCGAGGCCAACGAGGCGTACATCCCGGACCTCGACGGCGGCGGACGGGCCCACCCGCCCGCGGCCGCCGACGACTGAGCCGACCGACCGGGCGCCCACTCCTTTTCACGATGTATGAACGCACGCTCGCCGCCCAGTGCCGACTCGCTCGCGAGACGGCGGAAATCGACCGATGCGGCCGCCGCGGTCGGGCTCCCTCGCGAGGGCGTTCATAATATATGAACGATTATGGCGCTGGACGACGTAGTTCGAGGCATGGACGAGACGCCCATCCCGCCGGCCTCGGCGTTCGACGAGCGGACGGCCAAGACGGCCGTGACGAGCTTCCGGATCATCGAGGCGCTGGACCGCCGGGAACGCGCGCGGCTGAGCGATTTAGCCGACGAGCTCGATCTCGCGAAGGGGACCGTCCACAAGCACCTCTCGACGCTCCGCGAGGTGAACTACGTGGTCAAAGCGGGCGACGAGTACCGGCTCGGCGTCCGCTTTCTCGGTCTCGGCACGAGCGCGCGACTGAATCTCGACCTGTACGAGATCGCCTACGACCCCCTGGAGAAACTCGCCGACGCGACGGGCGAGGTCGCGAGCGTCATGGTCCCGGAACACGGCTACGGCGTCTACGTCCTCCGGGTCAGCAACGAGGGGCGACCCGACGTGGACATCCGCGAGGGCGAGAGCGTCCCCCTCACGGCGACCGCCGGCGGGAAGGCGATCCTCTCGTACACGCCTGAGGAAAAGCGCGAGCGCATCATCGAACAGCACGGCTTGCCGGAGATGACCGACGCGACGATCACCGACCGCGAGGCGCTGGACGAGGAGCTCCGCCGGATCCGCGACCGCCGACTGGCGAACGACACGGGCGAGTACCGCTCGGACCAGCACTGCGTCGCCAACCCGATCGTCGACGCCGACGACGTCGCCATCGGCGCGGTGACCGTCTCCGGGCCGGCCGACCGGATGACCGAGAAGTCCATCGAGGCCGATTTCGCCAGTCTGGTCGGCAGCACCGTCGCGTCGATCGAGAGCCGGCTGTAGCGTCGACTGTGGAGTCTCCGGCGGGGTAGGGCTACATACAAGGTCTTGCGGAGCCAGCGGGCACGTATGGACAACGACGGCGTCCCGCCGAACGTGCTGGTCGTAGTGACCGACCAGCAGCGGTGGGACACGGTCGGCGCGTACGGCAACCCGATGGACCTGACGCCGACGCTCGACGACCTCGCCGCCACGGGGACGCGGGTCGAGCGCGCCATCTCGCCCCAGCCGATCTGCGGGCCGTTCCGCGCGGCCTTCCAGACCGGCAAGTACGCCACCGAGACCGGGGTCTGGACCGGCTCCACGCCGCTTCCCGCCGACGAGCGGACCCTCGCGGACCGGTTCGCGGAGGTGGGCTACGACGTCGGCTACGTCGGCAACTGGCAGCTCGCCAGCACGTTCGACGAGCCCGTGCCCCCGGAGGAACGCGGCGGCTACGACGACTTCTGGGTCGCCGCGGACGTCCCGGAGTTCACGACCGGCCCCGACGAGGGCCACCTCTACGACGCCGACGGGAACGCCGTCGAGTTCAACGGCTACCGCGCCGACGCGTTCACCGACTACGCCATCGAGGGGCTCGACGAGCTCTCCGAGCCGTTCTTCCTGATGGTCTCGTACCTGGAACCGCACGACCAGAACGAGCTCTGGACGTTCGTCGCGCCCGACGGCTACGCCGAACACCACGAGACCGACCCGTACGTCCCGCCCGACCTGCAGGGCCGGCCCGGCGAGTGGTTCCGCGAGCTACCCGATTACTACGGGATCGTCGAACGGCTCGACGAGTGCATCGCAGATCTCGTGGACGCCCTCGACGAACGCGGGCTCCGCGACGACACGGTCTTCGCGTACACCGCCGACCACGGCTGTCACTTCCGCACGCGACCCGGCGAGTACAAGCGGACGCCCCACGAGTCGGCCGTCCGCGTCCCCGCCATCCTCTCGGGCCCCGGATTCCGGAACGGCGGGACCGTCGAGCGGGTGACCAGCCTCCTCGACCTGCCGCCGACGCTGCTCGACGCCGCCGGTATCGACGTCCCCGAGGAGATGCGCGGCGATAGCCTGCTCCCGGTCGTCCGCCGGGAGGAACCCGACGCCGACGGCGACGCGTTCGTCCAGATCAGCGAATCACAGGTCGGCCGAGCGCTCCGGACCGACCAGTGGAAGTACGCCGTCGCCGCCCCGTCGACGACCGGCTGGCGCGGCGGGAGCAGCGAGCAGTCCAGCGACGTGTACGTCGAGCGCTACCTGTACGACCTCCGCCGGGACCCCGAAGAGTCCGTGAACCTCGCCGGCCGCCCGTCTTATCGCAACGTGGCCGACCGCCTCCGGGAGCGACTGCTCGACTACATCGCCGACGTGGAGGGCGAAACTCCGCGGATCAAACCCCAAGACAGGGGGTTTCCGTAGTCAGCTGCCGTCCGTCGTCGCACCACCGTTCCTTCGGGCACCGGGAACGTGACGAGTGGACGCCGCTGCTCCGACTCTCCATCTGTGATTACATCCATATGTCTGTTATTCGGAGGTGTCGATCCCGAGACAGCGCGACGCTCACTGGACACAGGGGACGCAGTGTAACAGATCCAGACAGAAATAATCGGATAGATATATGTGAAAATATATGGTTCTTCGCCCCGATCTAGACCGGATCTCGCTGTGTCGGGCACTGCCAGAATCGTACCGTTTCTCCCGGCTTTCTCGGCTCTCCCGGCCCTCTCGGCTCACCTGGATCTCTCGGTGAAACGGGGGGCGTTCCGACGTACCGGCAGCGGTCGGGCCACTCGTCGGTCGCGCTCCAGAACTCGGCACGGCCGTCGGCGCCGACTGCCTCGGTCCTCGACCGCTCGGCCCGGCTGAGGCCGGCGTCTTTCAGCAGTCTGCGGACGTGGCGGCGGGTGTATTCGACGCCGACGACGGCTCCGAGCCGGCCGAACCACCGGTAGATCGACTGTTCGCGGACGTCGAGCCACTCCGCGATCATCGGCACGGACGGCCCTCGCTTGTAGATGACCGCCATCACCAGCCGCTCGGCTTCCGTCGCCCCGCTCGATCCGTCCAGCGCGGTCTCTAGCGCTTCCACGGGGACGTTCTCCAGCCGCGCCATTGCCCCGTCTTTTTCACGGACTGGATAGAAAGTTACGGTTACTTCTGTCTGATACTGGGATCGAACGGAGCTCGCTCAGAAGTTCCCCAGGTCGCCGAGGCCGTCCATCGTCTCACCCAGTTCGTCGCGTTTGGCCACCGAGCCGTCGCCGTCCAGGGAGAGGGCTCCCTCGACGGCTTCCATCGCGCCATCGATCGGGTCGTGGGTCTCGACGTACGCCGCCAGCGCGAACTCCTGGTCGGAGACGCCGGCGAGTTCGACGGCTTCGGTCCGGGCCAGCTCCCCGGCGAGCCAGTCGCCGACGATCTCCCGACCCATCGGGCCGACCGGCGAGACCGACTCCCCGAACAGGTGTAGCGCCTTCGCGCCGTCGGTGGGGGCGATCCCGGCGACGCGCGAACTCGCGCCGACGCTCTTGCCCTCGGCGTAGGCGTCGACGAGCGTCGCGGCTCCCCCGGGCGTGCAGGGGAGGTCGTCGGCGAACGGCTCCAGCCGGTCGGCGAGCGGATCGGCGGTCCGGTCGACCGTCGCGACCCCCGAGTCGCGCTGCTCGTCGACCACCTCGATCCCCGCGGCGATGTCCGACAGCCCCATTGCCGGCGACTTCGCCCCTCTCCGGTTTAAGTGTTGGTGGTTCGACACCACCGGAGGGGGCGTGCGATCTCAGCCGTTCTCTCCGGCGACGGCAGATACTTGCGGCTGGCCGTGGGCCACGTGTGCATGGCTGATCCGCTCAGATACGGGATCGTCGGATGCGCAGGAATCGGGAACACACACGCCGAGGCAGTCCGCGACGCGTCGGGCGCCACGCTCGCGGCCTGCGCCGACCTCGACGCCGACGCCGCCGAGACGTTCGCAGACGACCACGACGTGCCCGAGACCTACGAGGACCCGGCGACGATGGTCGACGACGGGGACATCGACGCCGTGAGCGTCTGCACGCCGAGCGGGACCCACGCCGACGTGACGACGTCCGTCGCCGACGCGGGCGCGCACGTCCTCTGCGAGAAACCGCTGGACGTGACCGCCGAGCGCGTCGACCGGATGATCGCGGCGTGCGAGGACGCGGACGTCACGCTCGCGGGCGTCTTCCAGCGGCGCTTCGAACCGGGGCTCCGCCGGGCGAAGCGGGCCGTCGACGACGGTGAGATCGGCCGGCCCGTGCTGGGCGACACACACGTCAAGTGGTTCCGGCCGCAGTTCTACTACGACGACGCGGCCTGGCGAGGCACCCGCGAGATGGACGGCGGCGCGTTCATGAACCAGGGGATCCACTCGCTCGACGCGCTCCAGTGGATCATGGGGGGCGTCGAGTCCGTCCAGGCCGAGATGGACGCGCTCGACCGCGATCTGGAGTGCGAGGACACCGGCGCGCTCGTCCTGCGCTTCGAGAACGGGGCCGTCGGCACCGTCGCGGTCACCACGGCCACCAAGGGCGGCACCGACCGGACCGAGATCAACGGCACCGAGGGGACCATCGCGCTCGACGAGACCGACATCACCGACTTTCAGGTCGGCACCGGCGAGGAGTCGCGGTTCCACGCAGAGACCGAACAGCAAACCGTGGAGGGCGACCCCCACCACGCCGGCGCGAACCACACGGGCGTCGTCCAGGACTTCGTGACCGCGGTCCGGGAGGGCCGGGAACCCGAGGTCCCCGGGCGAGAGGCCCGCACGGCCGTCGACATCATCCTCGCGGCGTACCGCTCGTCGGAGACCGGCGACCGCGTCCCGCTCGACGCGGTCCGCGGCGTCTAAACGCCTCTCGGTCGCAACATTTTCACCCCGGTTCTCGGTATAGCTAGAGGACGCACCTATGGGTTCGGAGCGGCACCACCCGACTGTGATACAGACGAGTGACCGCGGACCCGGCCGATCGCGAACCGGCCCGGTCCGTCCGGCGGGCCGCGCCGACGCGCCCGCCCGCGCACAGGGGGCCGTTGATACCGATGGCGAGTGACGGCGCGGACGGCGATTCCGCCGCTCTCACCGTTCCGATCGACTCGATCCCCGACCCGGTCGCAGGGTACGACTGCCCCGAAGGGGACCCGGTCGTCGCGGTGACCAACGAGGCCTTCGACGCGTCGTTCGGGGGCGAGGCCGCCGGCGAACCGCTGGAGCGGTGGTTACCGCGCGAGACGGCCGCGACGGACGCGACGGCGACGGCCGTCTGTTCGTCGCTCGCCGAGGGTCGGTCGGTCGACGTCGAACTCGGCACCGGTCGAGCGGACGCGTCGGCGGCCGGTCCGGCCGACCACCGACTCCGAACCCTCGACGGAGCCGCAACCGGGGCGGTCGACGGATACGTGTTGCTGACCGCGCCGTCGGGAGACGCCCGCGGGACGGGGAGCGACCGCATCGCGAGCGTCATCGGGCACGACCTCCGGAACCCGCTCGACGTCGCGAACGCTCACCTCCGGGCGGCGCGCGAGACGGGTGACCCGGAGCACTTCGACCAGGTCCGGCGGTCCCACGACCGGATGGAGCGGATCGTCCGGGACGTCCTCGCGCTCGCCCGCGGCCCGGAGGCGCTCGACACCGTCGCCGACGTCGCCGTCGAGTCCGTGGCGACCGACGCCTGGGCGACCGTCGAGACCGACGACGCGTCGCTCGCGGTCGCCGACGACCTCTCGACCGTCGCGGCCGACGCCGACCGCCTGCAGCGGCTGTTCGAGAACCTCTTCCGGAATGCCGTCGAGCACGGCTCGACGAACCCTCCGTCGCACGCTCCGGAGGACGCCGTGGAACACGGTTCCACGAGCCCTGGCTCGCAGGCTCGCCAGGACGCCGACGGAACAAGTTCCGTCGAGCCCTCCGTCGCTGACGCTCCGGAGGACGCCGTCGAGCCGTGCTCGACGGACCGCAGCGACGCCGCGGGTCGGGAGCGCGACCGCGACCTCCGCGTCACCGTCGGGGGCGTCGACGGCGGCTTCTTTGTGGCCGACGACGGGGTCGGCGTCCCGCCGGACGAGCGCGAGCGCGTCTTCGAGCCGGGCTACTCCGCCGCGGACGGCGAGGGGACCGGGCTCGGGCTGACGATCGTCGAACGGATCGCCGAGGCGCACGGCTGGTGCGTCTCGCTCACCGACGGACGGGCCGGCGGCGCCAGGTTCGAGTTTCGGCCCCGGTCGGCGACCGACTGCGAGACCTGAATGGAGCGACGGAATCACACAGCTATGAACGAACAACTGCGCCAGGCCCCCCTCGGCGTCATCGAAACGACGACCGAGGGTCGGATCGTAGACAGCAACGAGACCGCGGCGGCGGCGATCGGGGCCGACCCGGACGCGCTCGACGGTGCGGACGTCCGCGAGTGCTTCCCGAAGTCGGCCAGCGGGACGCTCCGCGATACGTTCGAGGGGTCACCGGCCCCCCGGTCGTTCGAGGAGTACTACCCGCGGATCGAGCGGTGGCTCGCGGTCGACGTCGCGGTCGAGGAGACCGTCACCGTCTACGTCCGGGACCGGACGCAACGACGCGAGACGGAGGAGGCGGTCGACCGGCTCCGGCGGCGCCTCGACCGCGTCCAGCGGATTCACGCGCTCGTCACGATGGTCCTGCGTCGCGTCCTCGGCGCGTCCGGGCGGGCCGACGTCGGGGAGACGGTCTGCGACCGACTGGGCGAGACCGACCTCTACCGGTTCGTCTGGGTCGGCGAGCGGGACTTCTCCGCGGACCGCCTGCGCGTCCTCGCCTCGGCGGGGTCGGCGCCGGACGTGCTCGACCGGGTCGAAGACGCCCTGGCAGACGGAGCGACGCTCCCGGAAGAGCGGGCGCTCACCGACGGGGAGTCGCGGCTCGTCGAGGCCATCGCGGGCGACGAGCGGGTTCCTCGCCGGGTCCGACGCGCGGCGTTCGGCCGCGGCCTCCAGTCGTGTCTCGTCGTCCCGATGGCCTACCAGGGGACGACCTACGGCGTCGTCTCGGTGTACTCGGGACAGGAAGACGGGTTCGGCGAGGAGGAGCGGGCCGGTCTCGAAACCCTGGGCCGCGTCGCCGGATTCGCGATCAGGGCGATCCGCCAGGAAGGCCTGCTGGTCGCCGACACGGTCACCGAGGTGACCGTCGATGTCCGGGACAGCACAGTGCCGTTCGTCCGGGCCGCCCGCGAGGCGGACTGCGAGGTGTCCCTCGACGGGGCCGTCCCCCGCGGGGACGGCGCCGTCGTCTGCTACCTCAGTCCGGACGGGACGAGCGGGGCGTTCGGAGAGGCGCTGGCCGGGGCGGAGGCCGTCGCGGACCTGCGGTGGATCCGGCGGGAGGAGGATCCGCTCGTCCAGGTGACGGTCGACGGCGAGACGCCGGTCACGACACTGGCCGCCCGGGGTGGGGCGGTCGGCGCGGCGGAGTACGGTCCCCGGTCGGCGCGACTCGTCGTCGAGGTGCCGCCGGACGGCGACGTCCGCCGGACCGTCGAGGCCGTCGACGCCACGGTCGAAGAGACGTCCCTGGCTGCCAAAGCGGAGAAGCGTCGCACCCCGGAGTCCGCCGAGGCGTTCCGGGACGCGCTGGACGAGCGACTGACCGACAGACAGCGGACGGTCCTGCGGACCGCGTACCTGTCGGACTACTTCGAGTCGCCCCGCGGGAGCACGTCCGAGGAGGTGGCCGAGACGCTCGACATCGCCGGGTCGACGATGCTCTATCACCTCCGCCGCGCGCAGCAACACCTGGCCGAGGCCTTCTACGACGCCGCCGACGGGCCGCAGCCGGCGCCCGACTCCTGATACGTGCCCCTACTGGATTGGCCGGATCCGTCGGCCGCACGGCCGAGTTCGCGGACCGGTACCCCCGCTACCGGTCGATACGCGAGAACGTCGACAGCAGCTCGTCGGCCTCGGGCAGCAGGGAGCGCACCCGCTGTTCGACTTCCGCGCACCGCCGCTCGATCTCGGCGACTCGCTCCCGGTCGTCGGTGGAGACGTCCGATTCGAAGACCGCTCGCGTCGATTCGAGGCTGAAGTACTCGCCGAGCAGCTCGTAGGACAGCACCTGACACTGCTGGTCGACGGCGGCGCAGAGGTCCTCGCGCTCGACCGGCTTCGAGAGGTAGTCGTCGAACGGCATGTCGAGGACCCCCAGGTCCGGATCGATCGCGGTCACCATGACGACGCGCGTCGTGAGGTCGCGCTCGCGGACGCGTTCGAGGACCTCGTCGCCGGACAGCCCCGGCATGTGACGATCGAGCAGGACCACGTCCGGCACCCGCTGCTCGTCGAGGACCGCCAGCGCCTCCTCACCGCCGTACGCGACGGCCACGTCGGCGACGTCTTCCAGCCGGAGCGCGTACGCGTCGGCGACCCGCTTCTCGTCGTCGACCATCAGCACCCGCGGGTCCTCCACGCGCATGTCGTCGCCCATACCTCCGTGTGATCCGCCCGTCGCACTAATATCCCGATACATCGACGGCGCGACGCCACGGTGAAGCGATGCGAACGTGGACGGCGAGACCCGACCCGGGAGAGCCGGGTCCGCTCCGGGAGTCTGCCGATTACTAGAGCCGCAATCCGCCTCCGATGCCGGATAGCAGCGTCCACCTACAGAGTCGCGCCGTCACAACCCAGGGATACCGATGTCGAAGTCAGAGCTCCTCCGCGCTCCCGACCGATCGCCCGTCGAACGCGACGCCGAGACCGTCTCGGACGAGCAGAGACGGGACGGATGCGACGCGCGACGTGCGACGAGCGGCGAGCGCAGAGACGGATCGGCGTCCGGTCCGACGGCTGAAACTGGCACGGTGCTCTCGCTTCTGAGCGACGATCACACGCGAGCGGTCCTGCGCGCCCTCGACGACGGGCCGCTGGCCGCGGGGCAACTCGTCGAGCGGGTCGACGCGTCGAGAGCGACCGTCTACCGACGGCTCGACGCGCTCGAATCGGCCGGCCTCGTCGAGGGTCGCCTGTCGATCGGCGCCGAGGGCCACCACCGCCGACGGTTCCGAGTAGTCGCCGATCGGCTCCGCCTCCGGTTCGGGCGGGACGGCGTCTCGGTCCGGGTCGGTCCGCGCTCGTGATCCGACTCCTCGCCGACCGCCCTCTGTATTACTAGAGCGGTCGATCCGCTTCGGTTGCGAGTGATAGCACCGCAGTACAGGGCCGGCGGGGACGTCGACCCGTCCCACCATGCGAGAACACCGACGTTCCGAGCAGGCACGCGCGAGCGACCCTTCCGAGAGCGGATCAGACACCGAACCGGCCGTCGACGGCGACCGACTCCTCTCGATACTGGGCGACGAGTACGCGAGAGGGGTCCTGTCGGCGCTGGGTGACGAGTCGCTCCCGGCCCGCGCGATCGCCGAGCGGTCGGGCGTCTCCCGACCGACGGTGTACCGGCGGCTGGACCGCCTCGAACGGGCCGGGATCGTCTCGGCGTCGATGGCGATCCACCCCGACGGCCAGCACCGCAAGGAGTTCCGGGTCGTCCTCGACGAGGTCGAAATCTCCCTCCCGGACGAGACGTCCGGCGAGACCGACGGCGCGACCGACGGCGTCGACCGCTCGGCGGCGAGCGCGACCGAATAGACGGACGCGGATCGCCCGACAGTCGAACCCGGAGGCGAGGGACCGGCCACCGGGCCCGGGCCGGCCGGCAGGGGCGCGCAGTGAAGCGCGGACCGAACCGACGCCGGAAACCCAGTTCGAAGGGATCTCAGCGCCGGAAACACCGCACGCGGCTCTTTGCCCGTCCCCGGCGGAGTTTGGCGTACAGATGCAAGATACAGACGGACTCGACCGCTGCGGGGTCGGTATCCGCGGCGTCGCGATGGCGATCGACTCGGTCGTCTGGCTCGCGGGGTCGTTCGTCGCGGCGTTCGCGGTGGCCGCTGCGACCGGACAGATCGAGGCCACCGCCGGGAGCGTGACCTCCGACCTCGAAGGCGGGGCCGCGCTGGCGTCGATGACGCTGTGGCTGGCGATCGGGATCGGCTATCACACGCTCCTGGAGTGGCAGTTCGGCAGGACGATCGGGAAAGCGCTCGTGAGCGTCCGCGTCGTAGCCGACGACGGCGCGCCGCTGTCGCTGGGGGCGTCGCTGATCCGCAACGTCGCGCGCCTCGTCGACTGGCTCCCGTTCGTCTACCTCGTGGGCATCGCCGCGATCGTCGTCTCGGACGAACAGCGGCGGATCGGTGACCGACTGGGCGGGACGGCAGTCGTCCGACCGTGACACCCGTGTCCCCCTCTCCGACGTCGCGGCGACCCCCGCACGGCACTGCGATCAGCCGGTACGGACTCCACCGCGTTCTTTACGTCCGACCGAGTACCGGGGACTGAGAGGCACAGCACGATGACACTCGTCGGGACGATCGCCGCCGTCGGCCTCGACGTCACAGCAGTCGCGCTTCTCGGCCGGACGACGTGGGGCGCCGCACAGGCCCGCGACCGGCCCAGCGCGCGACCGTTCGTCGCCCTGCTCGCCGGGCTGACGCTCTGGGCGGGCTGTCTGGTCGTGTCGGAACTACCGGTGATCTCGGACGTGTCGCCGGTCTCCACGGCGGTCGTCTTCACGCAGATCGGCATCGTTCTGCTCCTGCCCGGGGTGTGGACGGTGTACGTGCTCAGTTACACCGGTCGCGGGACCGGCCTGACCCGGTGGCGGGTCCTCATGTTCGTCGGTATCGCGCTCCCGGTCGTCGGCGCGGCCGTCGCCATCGCCGTCGGGCTCGCCGACGGCGGCCCCTCGGTGTCGGCGGCAGAAGGCGTCCTCGCCTCCCTGCTGGCGACGGAGATGATGTACCTGTTCGCGCTGATCTGCTACGCGACGTACCTGCTGCTCGACCTCGCGCGGAACCACGACCGGGTCTCGCTCCCGCAGATCGCGGTCCCGATAGCCGCCGTCTCGGCGCCGTACCTCGCCGGCGCGGCCGGTGGCGAGGGGATCGCCGACGGTCTCACCGTCGGACTGTTGCTGTCCGGCGGTCTCTTCGCGGTGGCGGTCCGGCGGTATCCGTTGCTGACCGGGTTCCCGAAGGCCGACTACGTCGCGCGGACCCGCGTCGTGGAGGCGCTCCAGGAGGCGGTCGTCGTCGTCGACTGGGACGGGCGCGTCCTCGACGCCAACGCGACGGCGGCGGAACTGTTCGACACGTCGCCGGAAGCGATGATCGGCGAGCCGATCCGGTCGGTCGCGGACGGGCTGGAGGGGACGGACCTCTCGGCGGACGCGACCGGGCGAGTCGCCCTCGGGACGACGAAGGGGCGCCGCCAGTTCCGGTTCAGCGTCTCGGCGGTCGACGACGCCGACGCGGCCGACGACGGGACCGATCCCGTCGCGCGGGCCGTCCTGTTCCGGGACGTGACGGACCGCCGGACCCGCGAGCAGCGCCTCGCGGTCCTCAATCGCGTCCTCCGGCACAACGTCCGCAACGAACTCGACGTCGTCCTCGCGCACGCCGACCGCGTCGACGACGACGGACTGCGCGCCGGGATCCGCGACAGCGCGACCGACCTCGTCGCCCTCAGCAAACGCGCCCGGGAGGCCGAGGACGTCATGACGGCTGCGACCGGGGCGCCCGAATCCGTCGACCTCGCGGAGGCCGCCCGCACCGTCGTCGAACGGTATCGAACGGCCGACCGCGACGGCGACGTCTCGCTCACTTGCCCGGACGAACTGGTGGTCACGTCCCACCGACGGGTCCTCGAAGAGGTCCTCTCCGAACTGGTCGACAACGCGCTCACGCACGCTGGCGACTCGCCCCGGGTCGAGATCGGGGTCCGTTCGGGCCCCGAGACGGTCGCCGAACTCACCGTCGCCGACGACGGGCCGGGGATCCCCGAACGGGAACGACGGGTCGTCGACGACGGCACCGAGACCCAGTTCGAACACGGCCGGGGGCTCGGCCTCTGGTTCGTCAACTGGGCGGTCACGCAACTCGGCGGCGACCTCGAGTTCGCCGAGAACGACCCACGGGGCAGCGTCGTGACCGTCCGGCTCTACGGAGTCGAGTCCGTCTCGTAGAGTGGTCTCCCCGCTCGTTTTCCTGCAGCCGACGGCACGGAGCGTCGGCGCCGCGGCCGACCAGTCGCTGATAGCGCACGGACGGAAACGTCGAGCGTGAGAACGGAGGTCGGGAACGCGGCCGGGTGAAAACGGAGGACGGGAACGCGGCCGGAGACGAGGCGGCCGCCTCCCCCTGACAGCGGGGACGTGGGTGGGGCGGGAGTACCGACGGGCAGATCAGTCGGAGGGCGGCACTCCGATCGGGGAACCGTCGGCGCCCGCACGGTGTCGTGCGGGCACCGATAGCTTGGGACGGGACGTTCAAAGAGCCCCCCGCGGTGTTTCCGACGGCGAGATCCGACTCGTCGATCGGTAAAACGGTTCGCCTCGCGTTTCACGCTCGGAGAGAGCGACTCGCCGTTTACCGGCGAATGGATCGAACGTCCGAACGGGACCAATCATGACCGCCTGCCCTCCCCGCGACGATCGCTTCTCTCGACGGACAGTGCTCGCCGGCCTCGGCGTAACGGCGCTGGCGGCGACTGCCGGGTGTTCCGTCGCCCTCGACGCTGTCGGGAACCAACTGCTCGAACACGTGAACGTGTTCAACGAGACCGACGGACGAGTCCGCGGGTCGGTCGAGGTCGTCGGCCCCGCCGACGCGACGCTGCTCGACGACGACTTCGAGCTGGCCTCGTCGGACGACGACGAGTCGTCGGTCGCGGTCTACAGAGAGATATGGGCCGAAGCGGGCTCGTGCGACGTCTCCGTCGAACTGGACGACGTCGAGATCGACGGTGTGTCGGCGGCCAGCGAGACGGTGCGGATCGATTCGCCCGACGAAGACCGGCTCGCGATCGTGCTCGGTGCCGCCGACCTCGACGCTCCGATCGACTTCCGCGTCGGCGAGGACTTCTCGGACCTGTAGGTCTCCCTGTGCCAACTCCGGTCCCGCGCCGTACGGGTTGCCAGCCGGGAGCCATCGGAATGGGTCCCTCGGCGGCACCTGTTTCTGTCCGTGAGACGGCGGTCCTCTTTTTACGTCCGTTCGGGGAGTCGGGTTTCGGTATGTCCCCGAGAGTTTCCATCGGCGGCGACGGGGAGAACTCCGCTCGTCTCTCCGTCCTCGTGATCGTCGTCGGCGTCGCGATCGCCGGCTACGGCGGCTACGACCACGTCCAGCAGTCCGACGCCGTCTCCAACGCCGTCGAAGTCGAGGCGACGATCACCGGCACGGACATCGAGGCGTCCGCATCGCGGCGGGGCGGAACCGAGTACAGACCGGCGGTCTCGTTCGAGTACTCCTATCAGGGAGCGACCTACACCGGAGACAGGATCTATCCGGCGAACACGGAGTCGAATCTCGACACGCGGTCCGCCGCTCGATCGGTCCTCGAAGAGTACCAGACGGGCGAGACCGTCACCGCGTACGTCGACCCCGATTCGCCGGCCACCGGGTTTCTGAAGGCCGAGACGTCGAACGCGCCGCTGAAGGTAATGGGGTTCGGCGCCCTGTTCGCGTTCCTCGGCGTTATCTCGCTCGTTCGATCGTAGCCGCGGCGATCGCGTCGAGTTCGATATCGGTGTCGGTGGAGGCGTCACCCGATCCGTAGTAATCGCGTCTCCACACAGGCCCGAACGCCGGTCGCCGGACGGCACGCGCCGATCGACGGCTGGGACCACCGCGACTGTCCGGTCCGGGACCTCGGTTTCTGCAACCTACCGGTTACCGGTCGGTGGATCGGCCGCGAGCGGGCTCGAAACCCGGGCCGACCGCACCGTTTATTAACCGTCCTCCGGGCGAAGCGTCGCATATGAGCACGACAGTCACTGCGTGCCCGGAATGCGACGGGCGCCTGCGAAGCGACGACAGCGAAACGGTCTGCGCGAGCTGCGGCCTCGTGGTCGCCGAGGACAACATCGATCACGGCCCGGAGTGGCGGTCGTTCGACGACGACGACACTAACCGCGAGCGGACGGGCGCGCCGCTGACCCGCTCGCGCCACGACCGGGGCCTCTCTACAGAGATCGGCCACTCGACCCGCCTCAAAGGCCGCAAGCGCCGGCGGATGGCGCGGCTCCGCCGCCAGCACAACCGCACGAAGATCGGCTCGAAGGCCGAACGCAATCAGGTGTACGGTTTCACCGAGATCCGTCGGCTCGTCGGTGCGCTCGGGCTCTCGGACCACATCCGCGACCGCTCCTGCGTCCTCTTCGAGTCCGCCCAGGACGAGGACCTCCTGCGCGGACGTTCGCTGGAGGGGTTCGCCGCGGCGACGGTGTACGCCACCTGCCGAACGGCCGACGTCTCGCGAACCGTCGACGAAGTCGTCGGCGAGGCCCGCGCGTCGAAGGCGGAGCTCTCGGCGGCCTACGACGCGCTCAACCGCGAACTGGGCCTCCCGACGGGCCCCATCGACCCTGCGGAGTACCTCGCCCGGTTCGCCAGCGATCTCGACCTTCCGCAGGACCTGGAGGGCCGCGCCCGCGAACTGGTCGAGGACGCTCGCGAACGAAACCACGTCACCGGGCGCAACCCCGCCGGCGTCGCCGCCGGCTGTCTCTACACCGCCGCGGACGAGCGCGCCTACCCGCTCACCCAGCAGGAGGCCGCCGACGTCGCCGGCGTGACGCCGGTCACCCTCCGGGCGACCTACCAGGCACTGATCGAGGGCGGCGACTGACTTCTACTTCACTAGAGTGACTCGACTTCAGTAATCACACATCCTCATTGTACCGGCGGCCGACTCGGGCGTCGGTCTGACTTCCGGAGACATTCTATCAAAGCGTCTCAGACAGCGGAGCGACCACGACGATAGTCGCCGGCGTCAACGACGTCCAGTACACGGCCACCCTCCTGAACAACATAGCTTACGTCGATATTTACGTCTGTCCAGAAACTCGGTATGTATATTATCACGTATTTTGGAGTCCTGTCGGTAGCTATGAAGACATCAGTGGATATGTACAGATTCCCTATGTTTTCATATTCGATCACAGTACCGATCGCTAATTACCGCCGAAGGATTCGCCACCATCCTATCAGAGGCACGTTCTTGATCTATTCGGCCGCGGATAATCAAAGCTGATCGCGTCGTAGGAAAAGCCGGAAGTGAAATCGCCGGACTTGTGAACTAGAAACATGACCTGCATCTTTCTGTATTGGTGAAATCCGATATGATCCGCTACAACATACTTCGGAGTAGTGTTAGCCGATATTCGGACAGTCTCGTGATCTACTGGTGGACTGAGATCACCAATGACAGTCGAATTTAACACTGCCCCCTCGGCGTCGTAGAGACAGAGGGTCACGTTCGAAAACGTTCGTTCTTCGATGTAGAAATCTAAAGAGATACGAGCCTCGTATTCGAACGTCCCGTTATCTGTGACCAGTTTCTGGGTCGTTAGAGAAATCTCTCCAGTGCTCGTATCGTGGCCCCCGCCACTGCCAGTCGAAGTCTCCGGAATAGAAGGGGTTGGGCTTGACTGGAACGTACATCCGCCTAAGAGGATGAGTAAAACGATCGGGAATACAAACAGTTTGCGATAATTCATCACGGTCTCCTGATTATCGATGGTCCGTCGAACGCGGTGATCACCGCGTGAAGTTCGCCGGGTCTGTCACCGTATACGGGCGGAACTCACCATCTTCCGTGATGTAAGTCCCCTGTATCTGAACGAATTCCGACTCAGGCGTATCCCACTCTTCAACTTTCGGAACGATGTATACGGGGACTGTGGGTATCGTCGTGTTGATCCAGTGCCGGGTGCCGAGTTGAGTTATATTTCCGATAGGGACTTCGGAGATAATAGTACCGTTCTCGGCGATAAACTGCACCACTACACCAGAGATCACTCCAGTATGTCTCCCACCGGTGGCGACGGTTGCGTTGAACGTTCCGCCGGGTTCAGGGGTCGCATCTACGATCAACAGCGACAAGCTCCACGTCGGATTGACCTGTTCGGTGACCACCGGTACAGTGTCCGTCTGCGGTGTCGGGGTCCCCGTCTGCGCGGCTGCAGCCTCGACTGCGGGAGTCGTCGTTTCTGTCGATGTTTCGGGCGGTGAGGGTCCGCCGGTGAAGCCCTGACACCCGGACAGCACGACGCATATCGCTACGACAAGCGTCAGGACACGTCTATTCATGGGTCTTGATCCCTGCTGTCGACGTGTTCGATATCGACAGTGAACAGTTCTTCGACGCTGAACGCCACGTAGTTTCCATTCATCGGAGCGCTGCCGTAGTACTGTTGCCAACCGCTGGCCATCACGCTCCAACTATCTGGACTCGATCCACTGGGAAGTTCCACGTATTCTGATGTACTGTCGGACGGGTCCCCCGAATATACTTCGCCCATCGACTCGGTCTCGTCGTTGAACCCGGCGTCGAGGAGGTGGCCGACTTCGTGAACCGCGGTGAGCATGAAATACTCGTCCGGGTTGGTGAATCGCCAACGCTGATGACTGGCCTCTTGGATTACGCGTTCACTGGTCACGCTCTATAGCCACCGAGTCCGACCGTGTCAACCACATCTTCCGACCTTGTGTGTGCGCGGGAACGAGAATTCATCCTGATTCCGGTTGATCACCTCTACAAGCGAGGTATAGTTGTTGGACGTGCGCCGGTTTAGTTGCTCAGTCTCAGCGTCCCAGGTTAGAACGTCGACCATAACCCGCGTGTCGTTGCGGAGACCGGGATGGTCGACAGTCACGTACGCAGGTGGAGTCGTGGTGGTCATGTTGACAGTGTAGACGCGATAGAACGTCCCACTATCAGGTGAGCGCAGCGACCCGAGCGGTTTCGCGAAGAGGACGCTCCCATTCTCGTCGTAGGCACACAGCCGTAGGTCGTCGTACGAGAGATTGGTGTATCCGCGTGCTTCCGCGCTGACATTCACACCGATAGGCTCATCGATCGCCGGCCACTGATCCCAGTCCACGAGATCAACTCCGACGCGCGCGGTCTGATATGGGGAGCCAGCATCCGTTTCGGGTTTCATCGTTTCCGCTGAGGGGTTGGCTGTCGGTGTTTTCGTCTCGTCGACAGCAGCCGGTAGTATCCCGCCGCCGAGTCCAATGAGTACCGCAGTTACGAGTATCACGAGGCCGATACCCGTACCGACGGCGAGACGTTTGTTCATCGCCCCTCTACCTGCCAATCATCAGTGCTTACACTCAAGACTTCCTCAATACTGAATGCGAAGTACGTCTCGTTGGTGGGCGGGAGGAACTGGTCCTCTAAGGTATCGCCAGACATAACACTCCACTCTGTGACTCCGACTCCACCCTGCGCGTGGTCAAAGACGACTTCCTGAGTTCGATCGCTTCCACCGCCGCTATACACCTCTGAGCCCCCGTTATCGTCGATCTCGCCCATGTTCAGTACATGGCCGATCTCGTGGACTGATGTTTTTAGCATCATTGAACGTATCTGTTCATCGCGTGAGATGCCCCATCTGTTAGCAGGGATCTCATTGAAATCTCTTTGTTCAGTATTTCCGTTGATGAATGCACTCACCCAAGTTGTCTCATCGCGGTTCCCTGTGTGACGACGGACACCTCCTTGATTAGGATGGTGTAACTTTTTGGTGGGGTCGTCAGTGACGTTTCCAACGAACATATAGAGTGTATCTGTATCATGGTAGTTGTCCTGTATCCAATAGATGTCCTTAACTGTGAATGGTTGCCTATGATCAGTGAGGCACACGCCAGAGAGACATGTAGAGAGGTCGCTGCCGTCGATAATATCCGTATGCTGGGTAGCGACAAAGTTGACCTCGATACTGTACATCGCATAATTTTCCTCGATAGTCTTGCGCCACTGCTCGTTCTCAACTGGATTGGTACTATCTGCGTGATAGTCGACTTCGATATCGACGCTTGGATCCGGAGTTTCGCTTTCGTCCGTTGGTGACGCTTCCCATTGTAGTTCGCCTATATGAATATTTGAGTGGTATTGAGTTCCGTCATCGTAGAGTTCAGCGCCCATTGTCCCGCTGGACGCTTCGTGGATACCAATCTGATTTTGGACGACTTCGTTACCGGAGATACCACTACCTGTCTGGAGATGCTCTCGATAGAGAACCACGTTATCTGTGATTGGTATCCCGCGGTCAGAACTCAAATTATAAACACCAGCCCAACCGTCCCAATAACCGTCTCCATCGGTATCTGCCTCCGTAGGATCAGTA
Organism: Halosimplex rarum; assembly: GCF_047715405.1. Classification (NCBI taxonomy): domain Archaea; kingdom Methanobacteriati; phylum Methanobacteriota; class Halobacteria; order Halobacteriales; family Haloarculaceae; genus Halosimplex; species Halosimplex rarum. The sequence continues at coordinate 3,346,576 of NZ_CP180412.1, read as the reverse complement.
GCGAAGACCTCATCTGCTCCGTTTATTTCAGTTTTCACCCCGTCAATCTCTTGCCCGTCGGTGAGCCCGTCGTCGTCCGTGTCGGGGTCCCAGGGATCAGTCCGGTACTGGTAGGCGTCGTGGACGGTCGCCTCCCGCGGAGGGTCGTCGTACCTTCCGACTTCCATCTTGTTCGACAGCCAGTAGTCCGTCCGATTTCGACCATCTAGCGCCGTGAAATTGAATCTATGAAGCCCAGGTGCACTGTTGACGGTGACGAAGTCGAAGTCGTCCGTGCCGTCGGTGAAGTCCGGGTCTTCGACGTCGTCGATCAGGGGTAGCTGATCGCTCCGAATACCCATCTCGGCCTTGAGGCGCCACTCTTCGAGGGACTTCTGTCCCTGGAAGACGTTCTGGAACGTCTGCTCACGTTCGGTCGTGATGTTGTAGGTCTGAACGGCTTCGGGGTCAGTGTGGGTGTATAGTTTCTCCTGCGTGTCGTTCAATCCGTCCCCGTCGGTGTCTCGTTCGGTCGGGTCAGAACTCACCGAGAGGTTATCGGTCTGATGCCGGGGCGCGGCCGCCCAGCGATAGGGCTGCCCGAATCGCTCCACCACCGAGACGTTCCAGCCGAAGATCTCCTGGCGGTCCGTCAATCCGTCTCCGTCGGTGTCTTTGTGTCCGAGAGCGGGGTTGCTCGACCACCGGTAGCCCGTTTCCAGCGCCTGGCTGTTCGGCGGTTCCTGCGTGACTCGGGAGGTGATGTCGACTTCTTCGCCGTCTTCGAGGCCGTCACCGTCGGTGTCTTTCGAGAACGGGTCTGTATGTACGATGTCGCCGTTGGCGAGCGGGATACCCTTCACTTCGCGGAAGTCGGGAATCCCGTCGCCGTCTGAATCCCGCTGGACGACCTCCTCAGTGGGCGCTTCGAAGTCGATGTAGTGTGCTCGCAGCCAGGAGTTGTCGCCGCCGGTGTGGCGGGCATCGGCGCGTAGCGAGACGGTCACGTTCTCGCCAGCGTACTCGGTGATGTTCAGCCGTCGGGTCGCCGTTCGCGTCTTCGAACTCGAACTCCAGTCGGTCTCCAGGCGGTAGATGTCCGTCTCCTCGCCCTCGGAGGTGACCGTCAATACCGCCGCGCTATGTGACCACGAACTCTGAACGTGCGCCGTCACTTTCACCTTCACGAACAGCGGCCCGTCGTCGGGCAGCGTCTGCGAACGATTCAGGTACCGCTCGCGATTGGTCTTCTCCCAGACGCGGATCGAGTCGCTGTCGGACTCGATCTCGCAGTCGCCGTTCGCCGGTTCGTCCTTGTAACCATCGCCACGCGGCTCGACATTACAGGACCACTTGCTGTCCTCAATCGACGACGGCATCGACTCGAACGTCCAGTTCTCGATCCGCTCGGTGTTGCTGCCGTTCGGTCGCAACGAGAGGATGTCGTTGCGGTGGCGGAGGTGCTCCAGCCACGCGCTGTCGTCGAAGACCGTGTACGTCGAGAAGTGCGACGTGTTCGCCGAGACGGTGTTCGCCTCTGGGTCGACCGTGGAGTTGACGTGCTCGTAGCGCTGGTGGGTCTCGTTGAACCGATAGACCGAGAGATTCTCCTCGGAACTCTGGACCAGCGACTCGTCGTACTCGACGGTGATCGCCGCGGTCGAGAAGTTCGCCCGCGAGTCGAACTCGACGAACGGTGCGACCGTCGCGTTGGGTGCGTACTCGTCGCGATACCGGACGTTGTCCGGCGAGCCGATAGTCGTCTTCCCAGCGATGTCTCCTTCGCCAGTAATGTCGACTGTCGCACCCAGCGATTCGTTCTCGGCCGCGGTCGTGTACGTCTCGTTACCGTCCTCGACCCCGTTGTCGTTGGTATCGGGATCCAGCGGGTCCGTGTCGAACAGGGGCTGGACTTCCTTCCCATCGAGCAACCCGTCGTCGTCTGTGTCGGGATTCAGCGGATCCGTCCCGTTTGCGAGCTCTGCGGCATCATCTAACCCGTCGCCGTCGACGTCCGCATACAGCGGGTCGGTGCCTTCGGCCAGTTCTTCGGCGTTGGTCAGCGTATCGCCGTCGGGATCTTCGTCGGCGTCGCTGGTGCCGTCTCCATCTGTGTCGGGGGCGAGTGGGTCGGTTTCGGTCCAGATCCGCTCATTGCCGTCTGTGATCTCGTCGCCGTCCGTGTCCGGTTCGAGCGGATCCGTCCCCAACTTCAGTTCGGTCAGCGTCCCCAGTCCGTCGCTGTCGAAGTCCTCTCGCCCGTCTATCGTCCCGTTGGCGGCTTCGTCACCTGCTGTTTCCGCGGAGTCACTGTCCGGGTCCAGGGGGTCGGTACCGAGTCGACGCTCGGTCCTGTCGCTGAGGCCGTCGCCGTCCAGCTGTAGTGTCGCACGCGCAGCGGTGGCTCCACCTGAATTTCTCCGCTCGTCGCCCGGTTTGCGGTCCTCGTCCGTTACTGTCACTGTGATGTTCGTGACTCGTTCGTCCAGTTGAACCGAGAGACGGCTTGACCCGTTCTCGATAGGTCCGGCCGCACCCGTCCCGAGAGGGGCGTCGATCCGTTGCTCGCCGTCGACGGTCACAGAGAGATTCCCGAGCGTCCACGGACGGACGTCGCTGAATCGCAGGTCCAACGTCCGATTGACCGGTGTCGACCCGTTGCGGATCGGGTCGTCGCGGTTGACTATCGCAACGGTCGTCGCGCTACCCTGGTCGAGCATGTGCAGTGCCTGTTCGGCCTGTTGCCAAGAGGTCCGCATCGTCCGGATCGCCTGTGCGCGTTGTCGGATCGCTCGTCGCCCCTCCGAACGGTCGGCCCGATCCAGTATCCGTTGAGCACGGTCGAACTGACGCTTCGCGTTCTCGACGTGCGCCTCGGCGCTACGGCGCTGTCCACGGTTATCCAATTTCCCCTCTGTCTGGTTGAGCGCCCGCTCGGCGTCGAGAATCGCCTGATGAGCTGTGCTGTTATCGGCGATCGCGACGTAGTAACTCGCCCGCAGTGCGGTCGTATTCGCGTCCGTGTCGGCGAGTTTCGACAACGCCTGGACGGCGACCGCGTCGTCGGTGAACGCGTCCATCGACTCGACGCGAACCGGGTCGCGGTACTTCGTGAGTGTTCGGTTCAGCCGGTCGTGAGCCCGGTCGCGCGCCGATTGGTATTGCCGCTTTTCGACGTCGATTCCGGCGACTGCAGTGGCCGCGTCACCTTTGAGCTCGACCGGTGTCGCCGACGGGACATTGCCCGCGGCCGCGAGCGGTGTATCGTTACCTGCGGCACCGACGCCGGTGAACGCCACTCCCTGCCCGGAACCTCCGGCGACCGGAGGAACCGCCGCCAGTACAATCAATAGAACGCACCCGAGCGCCCCGATCTTCCCAAGCGAACCCATGGCCTCCCTCAGTTACCAGTTATTGTAAAAGTGTATGATGTTACGTATGATTTGCCTGTTTTGACGTTGGGTGCGAAAGTCGGTACGGACTTGAAGAGCACGCTGAATGTCTGCTCTCGTTTCGTGAACTCGTCGCCAAAGCCGAATCCAGCCGGTACGTCGTCCGAAAACGGTGACTGACGGGACTTGCGTCGGATATATCTCGACTATCGCACATATCAGACCGCTTTCTGAACTGTAGTTCTGAAAACAGTTATCGGTCGGCGGTGAGACGCTCCGTTCGTGCTCGGGTGTTCCGATTCGGCGGGGTCCGGTCGCCCCGACGGGCTGGGAGAAAGTGACACACCACCGATCGTTCTATACCGGACGGATGTCAACGGAGTGGATCTATGGGTGTAACTGCGAACGGGGACGGGGTCGGCGGCGGCAGCGGTAGCGGTGATGGCGCCGGGTCGGACGCCGAACCGGGCCACCCGGTCGTCTGGCTCTTCGACGAGTACGCGCGGCCGCACTGGAAACAGCTAGTGGGCGGGCTGAGCTGCTCGACGGTCGAGCAGATCCCGGCGCGGTTGCCGCCGGTGCTCATCGGCGTCGCCATCGACGCGGTGTTGCTCGACTCCGGCCCCTTCCGGCTGCCGCTGGTGCCCGACGCGTGGCTCCCGACGGAGATGGCCGATCAGCTGATCCTCTTGATCGCCCTCCTGATCGGAAGCTTCGCCGCCGTGGCGCTGGTGAACTACTTCGGCCGGCGGGTCCTCGGGCGGTTCGGCCAGTCGTTCCAGCACGAGATCCGGACCGAGGTGTTCGACACGGTCCAGCGCCTGGAGATGGGCTACTTCGACGACAACGACACCGGCGAGGTGATGAGCGTCCTCAACGACGACGTCCAGGAGGTCCAGACACTCGTCTTCGGCGTCCTGGCGCGCGGGTCGACCACGACGATGACCGCCGTCGCGACCTACGCGTACATGCTCTGGTTGAACTGGCAACTGGCGGTCGTCCTCGCGGTCGTTCCGTTGGTCCTGTTCGCCCTGAGCTACTGGTTCTCGAACTGGATCGAGCCGAAGCACATGGCCGTCCGCGAGCGGGTCGGCGACCTCAACAGCCGACTGAACAACAACGTCGACGGCGTCTCGGTCATCAAAACCTTCGGCACCGAGCGCGCCGAGCGCGAGCGCGTCCGCGACGCCTCCGGCGACCTCCGCACGTCCCAGTGGGACGCCCACTGGGCGCAGGCGACGATGGACCCGGTCTCCCGCACCGTCTCGCAGCTCGCCCGCGTCGTCACGCTCCTGGTCGGTGGGATCTGGGTGCTCACCGGCCCGCCGCTGTTCTTCACGGGGACGCTGACTCCCGGCGCGCTGTTCACCTTCTACATGTTCGCCGGATCCTTGCTGACCGCGATGCAGGGCATCGCCGAGATTGTCGACGGCTACCAGAACGGGAAGGCCGCGGCCACTCGCCTGCGCGACATCGTCGCCAACGACAGCGTCGCCGAGCGCCGCGACCCCGCCGAACTCGCTGACCCCGAGGGAGCGGTCGCCTACGACGACGTGACCTTCAGCTACCCCGGCCGCGACGACCCGACGCTCGACGGCGTCTCCTTCGACGTCGAGGGCGGCGAAACCGTTGGCATCGTCGGGTCGACCGGTGCGGGCAAGTCGACGATCCTCAAGCTCCTGCTGCGCTTCTACGACCCCGATTCGGGGACCGTCCGCGTCGACGGCACGGACGTACGCGACGTGACCGTCGAGAGCCTCCGCGAGTCCATCGGCTACGTCTCGCAGGACCCGTTCCTGTTCTACGGGACGGTCCGCGAGAACATCGCCTACGCAGACCCGGATGCAGACGAGGAGACCGTCGTCGAGGCGGCGAAGCTCGCGGGCGCCCACGAGTTCGTCGCCGAACTTCCAGACGGGTACGACACCCAGGTCGGTGAGCGCGGCGTGAAGCTCTCGGGCGGCCAGCGCCAACGCGTCTCGATCGCTCGCGCCATCGTCCGAGACCCAGCGATCCTCGTCCTCGACGAGGCGACCAGCCACGTCGACAACGAGACCGAGGTCCTGATCCAGCGGACGCTGGACGAACTCGCGGCCGACCGCACGACCTACCTCGTCGCCCACCGGCTCTCGACGGTCCGCGACGCCGACCGCATCCTCGTCGTCGACGACGGCGAGATCGTCGAGCGGGGTACCCACGAGGACTTACTCGCCCGCGACGGCCTGTACGCCAACCTCTGGAACGTGCAGGTCGGGGACGTGACCGCGTTGCCGGACTCGTTCCTCCAGCGCGTGCGCCGAGGTGATACCGCATGAGCGAGGATACCGACGAGAATCCGTACCGCGCCGACACCGACTGGCCGGTGCTCGCGCTCCTCCGTGAGTACGGCCGCTCGCACTGGCACCTCGCCGTCGCGGGACTGCTGATCCGGCTCCTGTGGATCGTGCCCGGACAGGCCACGCCGGCGTTGATCGGCTACGCCTTCGACGCGGTGTTCAGCGACGCCAAACCGTTCACGCTCCCGCTCGTGCCGCCGGCGTGGATCCCGGAGACCCAGGTCGGGCAGGTGTGGCTCGTCGCCGGGCTCGTCCTCGGGCTGTCGGTGGTCGGGCAGGCGGTCAACTGGCTGCGCACGCTGTCGTGGGGCGCGTTCGCCTTCCGCCTCCAGCACGACGTGCGCGTCGGCAGCTACGACACCGTCCAGCGCCTGGAGATGGGATTCTTCGACGACCACCAGACGGGCGAGGTGATGAGCATCCTCAACAACGATGTCGACGCGATGGAGACCTTCTTCACCGACACCATCGACGACGCGATGACCATCGTCGCGTTCATGCTCGGGATCTCCGTCTACATGCTCTGGCTCAACTGGCAGTTCGCGCTGGTCGCGCTGTCGGTCGCGCCGGTCATCGCGCTCGCCAACTACTACTTCTCCGCGCGGATGGACGAGATCTACGGCCGGGTTCGCGAGACCCAGGGCAAACTCAACGCCCAGTTGCGCAACTCGATCAGCGGCATCTCGGTCGTCAAGGCCTACACCGCCGAGCCGTTCGAGCGCGAGCGCGTCGCGTCGTCCTCGCGGACCGTCGTCGACGCCTTCATGGACGCGATCCGCCTCGGGGCGCTGCACTACCCGACGATGCGCGGGCTCACGGGCGCCGGACTCGCTCTCACCTTTGGCGTCGGAGGGTTCTGGGTGATGAACGGACCGCCCGGCCCCTTCACGGCGCCGCTGACCGCCGGGACGCTCGTCACCTTCCTCATCTACACCCAGCACATGGGCTGGCCGCTTCAGGACATCGCCGGCGTCATCGAGAGCTATAGCAGCGCCACCGCGTCCGCCGACCGACTCCTCGGGGTGCAGCGGGCCGCCCAGTCCGTCGAGGAACGGCCCGACGCGACCGAACTGACCGACGTCCGCGGCCGCGTTACCTACGACGACGTCACCTTCGGCTACCCCGAGAGCGAGCGTCCCGACGACCCGACCGCGCCGACCGACGACGGGCCGGTCGTCGAGGGCGTGAGTGTCGACGTCGAACCCGGCGAGACCGTCGGCATCGTCGGCCCGACCGGCGCCGGCAAGTCCACGCTCCTCAAACTCCTCGTCCGCTTCTACGACGTGGACGGGGGCACCGTGCGAGTCGATGGGACCGACGTACGCGATCTGACCGTCGACACCCTCCGCGGCGCGGTCGGATTCATCAGCCAGGATCCGTTCCTCTTCTCCGGGACGATCCGCGAGAACGTCCTCTACGGGACCCGCGAGGGCGACCACCGGGAGCCCTCGGAGCGAGCGAGCGGTGAGGAACGAACCGCGAGCCCCGGCGCGGACGAAGAGGCCGTCCGTGACGCACTGGACCGCGCCGAGGCCACCGCCTTCGTCGACACGTTGCCCGACGGCCTCGACACGCGGGTCGGCGAGCGCGGCGTGAAGCTCTCCGGCGGGCAACGCCAGCGGATCTGCCTCGCTCGCGCGATGGTCCATGATCCCGAGATTCTGGTCCTCGACGAGGCGACGAGCCACGTCGACAACGAGACCGAGGCGCTGATCCAGCGGTCGATCGAGGCGCTGACCGCCGAGCGGACGACGCTCGTCGTGGCCCACCGCCTCTCGACGGTCAAAGACGCCGACCGCATCGTCGTCCTCGACGACGGCCGCGTCGTCGAACAGGGGTCCCACGAGGAGTTGCTCGACCGAGACGGCCTGTACGCCACGCTCTGGCAGGTGCAGGTGGGCGACGTCCAGTCGCTCCCGTCGGCGTTCGTCGACCGGATCGAACGCCGCGCCGACGCGCTCGACGCAGGCGACTGAGGCAGCTTGGCGACGGCAACGCTGCCCCTTCCGTTTCCCCGGATCACGCCACCGGGTCGGCGTACCGGCACGCCTGCTCGACGTTCCCCGCCAGATCCGCGAACGCCGCCGTCGCGGGTGAGTCCGGAGCGTGTTCGCCGACCGGCACGCCCGCGGCCTGTGCCTCGGCGACGGCGTCGGACTCGGGCACCGTCGTCACCGGGCCGCCGAGTTCGCGCGCCACCAGCTCGGTCAGCGTCGCCTCGTTCGCGCGGTTCAAGACGATAGCCGCCAGCCCGGCGTCGAGTTCGCGGGCGAGCGCTCGCGCCCGGAGGGCGTCGCCCAGCGCCGGCGGCGCCGGTTCGGTGACGAGGACGCAGGCATCGGCCGCGAGCAGTCCGAGGCCCACGTCGCCGCACATCCCGGCCGGGCAGTCCACGACCACGCGGCCGTACTCGTCCCTGACGCGCTCGACGGCCTCGACCAGCGCCGTCGGCTCGCAGGCCCGCGCGCCCGCCAGGGACCGCCCGCAGGGCAGCAGCGCGACCGGGCCGCCCTCCCGGACGGCCTCGGTCGGGTCCGCCCGCCCGCCCAGCACGTCGTGCAGGTCCGGGCCGCGGTCGGCGGGCAGGTCCGCCATCGCCAGATCGGCGTCGACGACGACCGCGTCGAGGTGCGCGCCCAGATTGTACGCGACCGTCGACTTTCCCACGCCGCCCTTCCCGCCGACGACCGCGAGGATCATCGCCCTACAGCGTCGCCGTCAGCATCTGTCCCGTCCCTCCTCGTGCTCCCTCGGTCTGGACCCTCCCCGACCCGTGCGAGCAGCGCGTCCGCTCGTCGTCGGACCCGCCGGAGCGCCTGCCGGTCCGTCGCCCGCGCCGACGCGAGCGCGGATTCCGCCGTCTGCCGGTCTGCGCCGCATCCCCGCTCGCCCTCGGCCGCATCCAGTCGCGCCTCGACGTCCCGGAGCCAGGCCCGGACGCCGCTCGGGACGACCAGCCGCTCGGCCTCGGGAGCTCGGTCGGACGCGCCCGGACACTCCGATCGTCGACTCCCGGGGTGCGCGCTCGTCGTCGCGGAGTCCGGTCCGTCCACGGGCTCGCGGTCCTCGTCCCGACCGGTAGTCCGTTCGCTGTCGAGGCTCCCGTCCGACGTTCCGCCCGGTCGCGCGCCGCAGGCGTCGGGGACCGGGACGCCGTCCCGCGGAACGACCGGGTTCCCCAGCGCGCGGACGACGCCGGCGGGGGTCGAATCGACCGCCGGGACGGGACTCGCGCGCGCCGTCTCGTCGGTGCCTCCGCGACCGGGATCGGTCGCAGGTTCGGTCGCGACGACTTCCGCCGGCGGTTCCTCGGGCGAGGCGGGCGTGGCGTACCCGATAGTCAGTCGCCCATCGGCGGACACCTCGCCCGTGAACGCGCCGTCCTCCCAGCCGTCGGCAGGCTGGCCGCGGCGTCGCGGCGGCCAGACCGGGCCGTCGAGGCGGTTCTCGACACGCACCCGGCACGGCCGCTCCGCCGCGACGACGAGGCCGACCAGCGTCACCCCGTCGCTCCGTTCGAGACTCCAGTCCAGCGTGACCATGGGGGCGGTGGTCGCCCGTTCGGACTTAAATTCGCGGACCGACCGACGTTCGTGCTCCGCCGGGGCCGCCGGCGCTCACACCCTGACGACCGGCGCGCCAAGCCACTCGGCGGCCGCGTCGACCGTCTCGAACCGGTCGCAGGCCAGCACGACCGGCGCGCGCAACGCGGCCACGCGACCCACAGCGAGAGCGGCTGTCGGGCCGTCGACGTCGAACGGGTCGTCGGCCGCTCCCGCGGGCGCCCCGGGCACCGTTTCGACAGCGGTCTCGTACTCCCCGCGGATCCGTTCGACGAGGTGGGCGCGGGCGCGTCGTTCGAGGTTGGCCCGCCGGTCTTCGAGTCGCCGGCGTCGCTCGCGGGCGTCCCGGCTCTTACGGGCCTGTCGCTCGGCCCGCTCCAACGCCTCCCGCGCAGCGGCTCGCTCGGTCTCGCGCTCGGAGAGTTCGCGAGTCGCCTCGACCAGTTCGGCTTCGAGGTCGCTCACGTCCCGCCCCGCTTCGCGTCCGGCCTGGACCCGGCCACGGAGCGCCGCCACCCGTTCGCGGATCCGGTCGACCGCGGCGTCGGTCCCCGCGAGGCGCTCGCGCGGGCCCTCGACGTCCGGCGGAGACGGCACCGTCAGGTCGGTCAACCGCTCACGGACCTCCGCGAGGTCGTCGTCCTGGGGCGCCTCGCCACCGCGCGAGCGGGCCGCCGCCGCCAGCGCCGTGCGAACCCGGAGCGTCATCGAGGGTCGAACCCATCCGACGTGGTCGTGGACCGGTCGCGGCGGCGCGCAGTCCACGTCTGGCTTCGTCGCGCCGTCTTCCGGTTCCCCCCTGTCTACTGCGCTCTCGTCGCGGATCGCACCGACGAGCCGTTCGGGATCGATCCGTTGGTCCCGGAGGTCGAGGGCCCCGCCGGTTTCGCACTCGTCGCCGACCCGAACGACTAGCTCTCCGGCTGCGCTCATAGCTCGCTGTCGCGCATCTGCTCCGGGCCGGGGTGCTCGCTCCCGTCCGCGAAGGTCGCGTACGGCAGTGCGGGCTCCTCGCGACGCTCGTAGGCCGCCGCGGCCTCCCGCACGGAGTCGTCGAGCGCCTCGAACTCGTTGAACGGTCGCGTCCGCTCGATCTGTACGTCCCCACCGTGTTTCTCTCGGAGTCGTAGCGCCTGGAACGCGGCGAACTCCGTCTCGGCGAGCAGCGCGACGCGCCCGAACCGACGGACCACGACCTCCTCGTGGGTCCGACAGACGTTCCGGAGCGTCCCCCGCGCCGCCCGCGAGTAGGCCACCACCAGCAGCACGGCCGGCGACTGCACTCCCTGACGAGATAAACTTGTCGCTAAGAATTAACGAGTCGTCGTCGGCCGCTTGCAGCAGGTAGCGGCGCCGATGGAGTTCGGCTCCAGTATCGACACCTATCAAAATCTTATATACTCTATCAATAGTACAAAAATGCCCCCAGGTTTCGATCTCGCCGATCGTTTCCCGTCGACAGCGATTACTCGGCGTGAATTTCCCGGTCTCGGATCGACGGTCGGTAGTACGTAACTCCCGAAAACGAGAACAGGTGACTCGCGTATCTATCACCGTTTTCGCGAAGTGATGCGGGTGCGAATACTCGGGTGTTCTCGCCGACGAAGCAGCCGATCTCTGGGTCGAATTCCACGGCCATAACCACTGGCTTCACGACCGTGGGGGCAGACGAGAAATCCTGTTTAGACAATATTCAAAGACAGATAATTCTACGAAAACATAATATGACTTATGAACTTTCTGGCCCGGTCGAGCCGGACCATGAACAACGGTCACTGTCCGAACCGGGGCGTCTCACGGAACGCCGCAGCACCCAAATATTTATATAACCAAAAAATTGAAGGTGGATTCACTTTTGCCACTATATACCCGATGAACTACTATGTAAAACGTACGTTCCAGGCGTTTTTCACCGTGTGGGCGACGTTAACATTCACGTTCGTGTTGACGCGCTACATGCCCGGTGGGCCGCTGGACTTCATCAAGGCCCAGATGGCCCTGGGGAACCTGGGGCCCGGGTCGGGTGGCGGCGGGTCGGGGTCGGTGGACATGGCGCAGTTCTCCCAGCTCGCCCAGGAGTACGTCGGCATCGACCCGTCGAAGCCCATTTACCTCCAGTACGCCGATTACATGGTACGCCTCCTGCAGGGCGACCTGGGTCAGTCGATCTGGTACGGCGAGCCGGTCGCGCAGGTCCTGTTCCCGGCGATCCCCTGGACGGTGTTCCTCGGATCGATCGCTGTCACGGTCTCGTTCACGACCCGGGTGGTCATCGGCGCGCTCCTTGCGTACATCGAGGGGTCGAAGCTCGACCTCGGCGGGACGACGGCGCTAATCTGGGGCCACTCGATCCCCTTCTACATCATCGCCATCGTCCTGATCTACGTGTTCGCGTATCAGTACGGCTGGTTCCCGATCTCTGGCCGGGTCAACGCGAACGCCACACCGGGGCTCAACGTCCCGTTCATCCAGGGGATACTGTGGCACGCCGCGCTCCCCATCGTCTCGCTGGTGTGGGTCTCGTTCGGACAAGGCGCGCTCGCGATGCGGGCGAACTCGATCCAGGTGCTCGGTGAGGACTACCTCAGAGCCGCCAGACTCCGCGGGATCGACTCCGACCGCATCGCCCTGCTGTACGTCGGCCGGAACGCGATACTCCCGATGTACACCCAGATGCTGATCCAGATCGCGTTCGTGTTCGCGGGGTCGGTGTACCTGGAATCGATCTTCGCGTACCCGGGCGTCGGCTACTACCTCTTCCAGGGGATCCAGGCCCGGGACTACCCGCTGATGATGGGCGCGTTCATCCTCATCACCGTCACCGTCGTCCTCGCGATGTACGTGGCGGACCTGACGTACTCGTTCCTCGACCCGCGGATCAAACAGGGTGATGCCAGTGAAGCGTACTGACGCGACCGACCGACGCCACGGAGGTTTCCAACATGTCTGACAACACTGCGAGTCCGATCCGATCGCTCGAAGAGGAGTACGACGGCGCCACCAACATCTCGCGACTCGACCGGTGGCGGACCCAAATCGACCTGTGGGTCGTCGCCCCGGCCCGGATAATGTGGGAAGACACCCGGACGCGTATCGGCGCGTTGATCATCGCGTTCTACGCCCTGATGGGCACCGTCGGCGTCGTCGTCACCAGCCCACCCGTCCAGAACGAAGGGGAACCGCTCATCGGGATGTTCCCCGGCGGCATCGTCCCGACGGGGGAGAACGCCTGGATCTCGGGCGGCCAGACGGTGATCGGGGACGTGACGGTCCCGTGGCCGGAGTTTTACTTCCCGCTGGGGACCGACATCCTGGGGAACAGCCTCCTGGAGATGACCGTCCACGCGACGCCGGCGATGCTGAAGATGGCGTTCGCCGGCGGCGTCGTGACGACGCTCATCGGCACCGCCGTCGGCACCGTCGCGGGCTACAAGGGCGGCCGGACCGAGCAGGTGCTCATCACGGCCGCCGACATCCAGATGGCGATCCCCGGGCTCCCGCTGCTCATCGTCCTGGCCGTCGCGCTGCAGCCCCGCGACCCGCTCCTCGTCGGGTTCCTCCTCAGCGTCGACGCCTGGGCGGGGCTGGCCCGGCAGCTCCACTCGCAGGTGCTGTCGCTCCGCAACGAGTCCTACGTCGAGGCCTCGCGCCTGATGGGATTCTCCTCGCCGCCGATCATCTGGGACGACGTCCTCCCCAACATCATGCCGTACGTGATGATCAACTTCATGGGGAACTCGATCCGCGTGATCCACGCCTCCGTCGGGCTGTACTTCCTCGGCGTGCTCCCGTTCACCACGCTGAACTGGGGCGTGATGATCAACATGGCCTACAACCGGGGCGGCCTGTTGACCTGGAACGCGGCCCACTGGTTGCTGATCCCGATCGTCGCGATCAGCCTGCTCGGGTTCGGGATCACGCTGTTCTCACAGGGGATGGACCGCCTGTTCAACCCGAAGGTGCGAGCCAGGTACGCGAGTTCGATCGATACCGACGGCACCGACGCGATGAATCGGTAAGGAGCGCCCCACCGAGCCCCTGGATCCCGGAACAGGGGTCGACGCCGCGGCCTACTTCTTCCACGTCGCTCCGTTTCCCAGATACAGGGACAGAACCTGTCCGCCCGCTCGTGACCGCTCTTTCCGTGCACGGCGCACCCGTTCCCGACCTCCCGCTCCACTCGGTCGTCGGGTCGGTCGCGGTTCGCGCGCTCGGTTACTCGGTGGAACGGGAGAGACAGGCGGAGCGGTCGGTCGATGGCGGTGTGGGCTACGAGGGACTCTCGGCTCCGGCGTCCCCGCCGGTCTCCTCGCCGGCGGCGTCTTCGGGGAGCGGCGCGCTGTCCCAGTACTCGTGGTCGGGATCGGCGCGGAAGCAGGATACGACGTTGAAATCGTTCGCTCCGGCGAACCCGTCGGGGCGTTCCCGGCCGCAGATCTCCCGGGCGTCGGGGCATCTGGTGTGGAACCGGCAGCCCGACGGCGGGTCGGCCGGGTCCGGGATGTCGATGCTGCGGACGGGCAGCTCCCCCGCGTCGTCCCCGGGGTCGAAGTCCGGCGTGGCCCAGATGAGCGCTTTCGTGTACGGATGCTGGGGGTTCTGGATGACCTGTTCGGCCGGCCCGATCTCCACGATCTCCCCGAGATACATGACGGCGATCCGACCGTCGGCCTTCTCGGCCAGGTACCGGGCGTTCGAGAGGTCGTGACTGATGAACACGAACGACGTGTCGAAGACGTCCTGCAGTTCGAGGAAGAGGTCCATCATCTCGACGCGCAGCGAGACGTCGAGCGCCGAGACGGCCTCGTCGGCGAGGATGAGGTCCGGATTCATGAACAGCGCGCGGATGAGCGCGACGCGTTGCTTTTCGCCGCCCGAGAGCTGGTGGGGGTACCGGTCGGCGTAGTCCTCCGGCGGGGTCATCCCGACGTGTTCGAGCATCGTCAGGATCTGGCTCTGGCGCTCCTCCCGGGACATCTGCGGGTGCATCTTGTGAAGCGGCTTCGACAGCGTTCGCTTGACGCGCTTGTTGGGATTGAGCGAACTGCCCGGGTCCTGGTGGATCATCTGCAGCGCCAGGCGGATGTCCTCGAACGGGATCGTCGCGTCGTCGCTCCCGTCGCGGGCCTCCCAGACGTCCTGTCCGCGGTAGGACACCGACCCCTTCGCCGGCCGGTGGATCCCGATGAGCGTCTTCCCGAGCGTCGTCTTCCCGCACCCGGACTCGCCGACGACCGCGACGACGTCGTTCTCGTAGACGTCCAGGTCGACGCCCTCGACGGCCCGGAGCGTGCTGGTCCCGCCGAGCAGGCTGTGGACGCCCTCGTTCATCTCGAACTCGATGCTGACGTCGTCGAGTTCGACCACGGGATCGCGGCCGTCGGGCGGCACCGCCTCGTCGATGCTGTGTTCCTGCTCGCGGTAGTCGAAGCTGATGGGGATCTCGCGCGCGGCGTCTTCCCAGTGGTAACAGGCGACCGTGTGCGTCCCATCTACGTCCCGCATCTCGGGTTCCGCGTCCCGGCAGCGGTTCGTCGCGAGCGGACAGCGCGTGTGGAACCGACAGCCCTCGGGGATGTTGATCGGGTCCGGGCTCGACCCGGAGATGGTGTCCATCTCGTCGAGCGGCGCGTCGAGGTTCGGCGTCGATTCGAGCAGCAGTCTCGTGTAGGGGTGCGAGGCGTTCTCGATGATCTCCCGCGTCGGTCCGACCTCGGCCAGCTGGAAGGCGTACAGGACGGCGATGCGGTCCGAGAGGTTCGCGACCAGCGGGAGGTTGTGGCTGATGAACACCATCGTCAGCCCGTACTCCTCCTGGAGGTCGTTGAGCAGGTTGATGATCGAGCGCTGCATCAGGAGATCCAGCGAGGCCGTCGGCTCGTCCATCACCAGCACTTCGGGTTCGAGCACCAGCGACAGCGCGATGAGCGCGCGCTGTTTCATCCCCCCGGACAGCTCGTGTGGGTAGGAGTCGAGCACCCGGTCGGCATCGAGGTAGAGGTCTTCGAGCAGGCGGTAGGCGCGCTTCATCCCGACGTCGATCGGCGTGTCGTGGGCCTCGATCGTCTCCTCGAAGTGGGCACGGAGCTTCATCGTCGGGTTCCACGAACTCATCGCGCCCTGGAACACCATCGACATCTTCTCCCACCGGAACTCCTTGAGCTCCTCGTCGGACAGTTCGAGCACCTCTATCGACTCGCCGCCGTCGGGCGGGTAGTACTCGACGCTGCCGGAGACCTGCCCTGGTTCGACGACGGCGTCCAGCAGCGAGTCGGCGAACATCGACTTGCCCGACCCCGACTCGCCGACGACGCCGAGTATCTCCTCGCGGCGGACGTCGATCGTCGCGCCGTCGAGCACGGTGGAGACGCCCCGATCCATGTCGAACTCGACGGTCACGTCCTCGACCGAGAGGATGTGATCCCGGTCGCTACGCGCTTGCTCCAGAGTCTCCGTGGACATGTGTGGCTACCTCCTCGGCGCCCCTCTGTAAGTGTTACCCTCACCCACGACACTGAATCGCATGATTTTACGGGGAGCCGCAACCGATGTCCTCGCTCGACGGCCGTGAATTGCCGCTCGACTGGCGCGGATCCCGTTCGCCGTCGGGGCCGTCCGGTGCAGAGAGATGATCCGCAACGCAAACCATTATTATTAGATCTTCTGAAGGTGCGAGCATGTCCTACCAGGTAGCAGTGATAGGTACCGGCGCGGAGCCCGACGACCCCGGCGGCGACGGCTACGCGATGGCCTACCACCACGCGAACGGCTACGAGAAACTGGACGACGCGGAACTGGTCGCGTGCGCCGACATCGTCCGCGAGAACGCCGAGGCGTTCGCGGCGGAGTACGATATCGACGAAGGGGGGATCTACGAGGACTACGAGGCGATGCTGGAAGCGGTCGAACCCGACATCGTCTCCGTCTGCGTCCCTCCGTCGATCCACGCGCCCATCTGCATCGACTGCATCCGCGCCGACTCCGTGGAGGCGATCCACTGCGAGAAGCCGATGGCCGAGACCTACGGCGGCGCGCGCATGATGGCCCAGGAGGCTGACCGCCACGGCGTCCAGCTCACCTTCAACCACCAGCGCCGGTTCAGCGACGCGGTCCGGACGGCCAAGCAGCTGCTCGACGACGGCGAGATCGGCGACCTCGAACGCGTCGAGTTCTCGGCGGGCGTCGGCATCTTCGACTACGGCAGCCACTCGTTCGACCTCTGTAACTACTTCAACGACGAGACGCCCGGCGAGTGGGTGATGGGCCAGATCGACTACCGCGAGGAGAACGTCCTGTTCGGCTCGCACAACGAGAACCAGGCGATGGTCATGTGGCAGTACGAGAACGGCGTCCACGGGCTGGCCGGCACCGACGGCACCGGCACCGGCGGGCCGGCGGAAGCGATCGCCTGTCACAACCGCCTCGTCGGATCCGACGGCGTCATCGAAGTCGGGCCCGCCGGCGACGACACGCCCCCGCTGCGGATCCGTCGCCACGGCGACGCGCAGTGGGAGACCGTCGAGACCGAAGACGGACTGCACAGCTGGGAGTTCGTCGACCGCGCGATCGCCGAGAACGTCCGCTGTCTCCGCGAAGGCGAGACCCCGGAACTCGGCGCGGAGAACGCGCTGAACGCGACGGAGCTCATCTTCGCGACGTGGGAGTCCTCCCGGAAGCGCGGCCGCGTCGACCTCCCCCTGGAGATCGACGACAACCCGCTCGTCGAGATGGTCGAATCCGGGGAGCTGAACCCCGAACCGAGGGACGGATAGATGCCCGACATCTCGGTCTGCGTCGAGATGGTCTTCGACGACGAGCCGTTCCACGACCGGATCCCGCGTGCGGTCGCCGCTGGCGCCGACGCCGTCGAGTTCTGGGGGTGGCGCGATAAGGACCTCGACGCCGTGGAAGCGGCCGCCGCGGAGGCGAACGCGCCCGTCGCCGCGTTCGGCGCCGGCGGGACCCTCACCGACCCCGACCAGGCGGACGAGGCGGCCGCGACGATCCGCGAGTCGATCGAGACCGCCAGCGACCTCGGCTGCTCAACGCTGATCGCGACGACCGGCCCCGACCAGGACGGGCTCGACCGCCAGACGCAGTACGAGACCGTCGTCGACGTGCTCTCGGACGTGGCCGCCGATGCGGAGGACGCCGGCGTGACGCTCGCGCTGGAGCCGCTCAACACCGAGGTCGACCATCCCGGCTACTTCCTGACGACCTCCGCGGAGGGCTTCGACATCGTCGACGACGTCGGCTCGCCGAACGTCCGCCTCCTCTACGACGTGTACCACCAGCAGATCACCGAGGGGAACGTCATCGAGACCGTCACCGAGAACGTCGACCGGATCGGTCACGTCCACATCGCGGACGTGCCCGGTCGGCACGAACCGGGGACTGGCGAACTCAACTACGCGAACGTCTTCGCGGCGCTCGACGAGGCCGGCTACGACGGCTACGTCGGCTGCGAGTTCCGACCCACGGGCGACCCCGAGGCGGCGATGGACGCGGTCCTGAACTGCCGCTGACGGCCGCTCCGTCTCTCTGCTGGCTCCGCGCGTTCGACCAGACGACTGACGGCGACGGCGGCCGTCGGTCGGCGGTCGCTCCGGAGGAAAATTTAATAGCTGGCAATGAGGAACGTGAACTAATGTCGTACGAGAGCTACTACCAGACGGGGACATCGGTCCAGCGGTTGCTCAACGACCACCGGTTCAAACTCTACTACGCGTTGTTCGTCGCCCTGATCCTCGGTTCCGCCGTCGTGGCCGACCTCGTCGGGTTCCCGACGGTCGCCGGGATGCTCGTCTCGTACGTCGTCCTCTTCTCGGTCGTCTCGGCGCTGTTCGTCTTCCTCCCAGTCGCGATCCTCTCCAGACTCGTCTGAACGGCTGGCCGGTCGCCGCGACCGTCGCCTGGCCGGGGGAAGTTATACGGCGATCTATCGTGAACGTCGAGTATGGAACTCGAGGAGCTAGCCCGGAGGGCGGTCCCGGTCAACGTGATGTTGACGGCGCTGCTGTTGTTCTCCGCGGCGGCGATCGCGTTCACGGACGTCCAGATCAGCCCGGCGACCCGGTACGTGATGTACTTCTCGGCGGGCTTCCTGGTGATCAACTTCGTCGTCATCTACGCGGTGTACCGCTACCGGATCCAGGCCGATCACGACGAGTACGCCGCGTAGAATCGTGATAGCACCGAAAACGCGACGGGCTGCGGAGAATACGAGTTCGGTGGGACGGCTGTGTCGCGGTCAGGTCACTGCGTCTTGGCGGTGATCGAGGGGATGCCGCGACGGAGCTGCCGCCAGTTCTCGGTGGCGCCCCACACCGGGTGGTGTTCGTCCGTCGCCGTCGCAACGCCGTTGCTCCCCTTCTCGGGCATGGGCTGGGGCCACTCGAAGTGGCGCGTGTTGACCATTGTCTGGTTCGGGTACGGGAACAAGATGATGTTCGGCATGTGGTACGCGAAGGTCCAGAGGATCTTGGGGAGGACCTCGTTGTTCTCCTCGACGGACTGCGTTCTGAGCTGTTTCCACGCTTCGCCGGCGTTGAATGTTTCCGACGCCTCACCCCCGTAGTCGCCGATCTCCGGCGGAATCTCGTAGTCGATGACGCGTCTGCTGTCGTACCACGCGCCCGGACTGAACCGGGTGTCGACCTCCCCTTCGAACGGCCCGTTGGCGCTGGTCCAGACCTGGGCCGCGCCGAACGAGCCCTCGCTCAGCTCGCTGAACACGACCGACGACTCCGGCGTCGAGTGCTCGACGTCGATCCCGAAGGCGTTCAGGTCCTCCTTGATCGTCTCGAACATCGCGCGGTTGTTCGCGTACGACTGGATGGTCAGCGAGAGCGTCTCGCCGTTGGGTTTCACCCACATCCCGTCTTCCTTCGTGAGCCCGACCGATTCCATGCGCTTCGTGGCGACGTCGGTGTTCTCGCCGGCGGTCGTCTCCAGTTTGCCGACCACGTCGGGGAAGCGCTCGGCGGCCGCCGGCGTGCCGATGAGCGTCTGCTTCTCCCAGGGGCTGATAGCGCTCGCCGCGCGGGAGCCGAGCTGGTTCTGGATGATGTCCTGCTCCGAGATGACGTGGGCGATGGCCTGGCGGATCTTCCCCGCGCGAGCCGGGACGACGCCGTTGTCGTGGTCGGCCTTGAGCCACGGGTCGACCTTGTCCCCGCCGTAGTTGATGACGAACGTCCAGCCGAAGCTCGCGCCCGGCGCGGAGGAGACCTCCGTGACGGTCTGCGGGGCGTTCGAGATCGCCGACGGGAGCCCGCCCTGTTCGATGTCGATCCGGTCGCTCGCCAGCCCCTGGTAGCCGGAGTTTCCGCCGCCGCCCAGGCGCACGAGCTCGAAGTTGTTGAAGTTCGTCTCCCCGGCCGACCAGTGATCCGGGTTGCGCTCGAACGTCGCTTTGTTCTGGTTGACGTTCTTCAGCATCCAGGGACCCGAGAGCAGCGGGTCGTCCGCGAGCGTCTCCGAGTGCTCCTGGACCTCGGTCCTGATGGAGTTGCGCGCGTCCACCGTCGAGGCGTCTTTGATCTCCTGGAGTTTCCCGGCGTACCACCCGTCCCGGTACTGGTCGATCTGGATGCGCCAGAGGCCGGTCGCCAGGTTGGCGTTCCACCCGTCCGGGTTCAGCTTTCGGACGAGCGTTTTGTCGTTGTCGCCCTCGACCTCCCAGCCGACGACCATCGGATTCTCGGCCCTGTTGGCCTGCGGCGTCATCCGTCGGGCGAGTTCCTCGGAGACCTTGAAGTCCTCCGCGGTGACCGGGTCGACGATCTCGGTGCCCCGGTGCCAGTGGACGCCGTCTCTGATCGTGAGACGCTGTTCGTTGTTCTCCGCGTCGATCTCGGAGGGTTGCTCCTCCGAGAGGTTGACCTCGTCGAGGTTCATCCACTGCCCGGTCGTGAGCGACTGCCCGCCCAGCCGCGCGTAGACCAGGCGGATCGTCTCGTCGTAGTTCTTCGGACTGAACGGGTTCGTCTCGTGCTCGGTGAGCGGGTCACCGCTCCTGGCCGCCGCCCACCGAAGCGGCGTATCAACCGTCTGGGGCGTCGATCCCGTCCCGGAATCACCGTCGGAACCGCCGTTCGACCCGCCGTCGGAGCCCCCGTCGGAGCTACCGTCTGAGCCGCCGTCACCGCCACCGTCGGAACCCCCGTCGGAGCCGCCGTCGGAACTCCCGTCGCCGTTCTGCGAACACCCCGCCAGGATCGCGAGCCCCGACACCGCCGAGAGCCCCTTGAGCGCCTCTCGTCGCGAGTACGGTTCACTACCGAGCTTGCCATCTGTTGGCATGGGTCGACCCAAACGTGCGCAACTGATAAATTTTGTCTAGGAATTATGATGATGGATTCGCGCGTCATCCCCCGAAACGATTTACGCGTCCCCGTTCCGGTGTTCTCACATGACCGAGCGACCCGAACAGCTTCGAGACCGCGCTACCGTCGCCCCGGAAGCCGTCGCCGGATCGCTCGAAGCGTTCCCTCGCGAGGCGGGCGTCGTCGGCGAGACGCTCCGCTCGTTCGAGGGGGAGCGTCGGAGCGCAGCCGTGGCCGCCGTCGCCGCCCGTCTCACCGACGACGACGTCATCGTTCGGCGAGGCGCCGCGCTCGCGCTCCGAACGTGCTTCGAGGTGCATCCGGAAACCGATCCGGCTGTCGCGACCGAACTCGCCCGGTCCCTGGCGGACGACGACCACGTCGTCAGAAAGCACGCGGGGACGGCACTCCGAGACGTCGCGGTTCAGGACCCAGAGACCGCCGACGCGGCCGTCGACTCCCTCCCGGAACTGCTCGATCCCGCCAGCCCGGATCTGCTGAGCGTCGGCCTCGACATCGCGGCCGTCGTGGCCGAGTCGGATCCCGACGCCGCCGTCCCGCTGGTTCCACCGTTGCTCGACGCCCTCGACGCGTTGGCGGACTCGGCGGCCGGTCAGTCCGGTGGCTCCGACGACGTGACCGCTCGCTCGCCCGCGGCACGTGAGTTCCGGCGACGCCAGGCGACGGAACTCGGCCGGCAGCGGGACCGGATCGTCGGCGTCGTGAACGAGACGCTCGGCGCGCGACCGGAGGCAGTTTCGTCGGTCCGTCCGGCGCTCGTCGACGCTCTCCGGTCCGAATCGGTCGGGGTCGCCCGGGCGACGCTAGCGGAGACGCTCGGACAGGTCGCCGAATCCGATCCCGCGGCCGCCGCCGGAACGACCGACGACCTCGCTGCGCTCCTCGACGACGCGGACGCGGCGGTCGCCACGAGCGCCGCCTGGGCGCTCGGCATCCTGGCGGACACCCACGGTCAGCGCGTCGCCGACGCGGTCGCCGCCGACGTCGACGCGCTCGCGGCCCTCCTCGACGCCGAAGCGCCCGGCGCACGCGTCGCGAGCGCGACGCTGCTCGCGTACGTCGCCGAAAACCGACCCGACGCCGTGGACCCGGCTATCGACTCGCTCGTGGCGGCGCTGGACGACGCGAACCCGGACGTCCGCGCGAGCGCGGTGCTCGCGCTCGGGGACGCCGGGACCGAGCGTGCACTCGCGGACCTGCGGACCGTCGCCACCGACGATCCCGACGAACGAGTTCAGACGACCGCGCAGACGGTCCTCGGCCGCATCGCGGCCGACGAGTGACGGTGACGCCGCTCCTCACCACTCGGCGACGCTCCCGTCCTCGTGGCGCCAGACGGGGTTGTGCCAGTCGACGGTCTTCTCGGACTGCTCGCGCACGTACTCCTCGTTGACGTCGATGCCGAGCCCCGGCGCGTCGGGGACGCGAACGTATCCCTCCTCGTACTCGAACACAGACGGTTCGGTGAGGTAGTCCAGCACGTCGCTGGTCTCGTTGTAGTGGATGTTCAGACTCTGTTCCTGGATGAGTGTGTTCGGGGAGCAGGTGGTGACCTGGATGCAGGAGGCCAGCGCGATGGGCCCGAGCGGACAGTGCGGGGCAAGCGCCACGTCGTAGGCCTCGGCCATCGCGGCGATCTTCTTGACCTCGGTGATCCCGCCGGCGTGGCTGAGGTCGGGCTGGATGACGTCGACCGCGCCGTCCTCGAAGACCTCCTTGAAGTCCCACCGCGAGTACATCCGCTCGCCGGTCGCGATCGGGACGGTGGTGTGCGACGCGATCGCCGGGAGCGCGTCGTTGTGTTCGGGGAGGACGGGTTCTTCGATGAACATCGGCTCGTAGGGCTCCAGGGCCTTGGCGAGTTTCTTCGCCATCGGTTTGCTGACTCGACCGTGGAAATCGACCCCGATGTCGACGCCGTCGCCGACCGCCTCCCGGACCTTGCGGAGCCGCTCGACGGCGGTCTCGATCGTCTCGGGGTCGTCGACGCGTTCGATCTTCCCCGTCGCGTTCATCTTGAGCGCCGAGAAGCCCGCGTCCACCTTCGTCGTCGCCTCGTCGGCGACGTCGGACGGCCGATCCCCGCCGATCCACTGGTAGACGCGGATCCGGTCGCGCGCCGCGCCACCGAGCAGTTCGTAGACGGGCGTGTCGAGCTGTTTGCCCTTGATGTCCCACAGCGCCTGGTCGATACCGGCGATGGCCGACATCAGGACCGGGCCGCCCCGATAGAAGCCGCCGCGATACATCGTCTGCCAGTGGTCTTCGATACTGCCCGGATCCGCCCCCAGCAGGTAGTTGTCCATCAGCTCCTCGACCGCGGTCCGCACGGTCCGAGCGCGCCCTTCGACGACCGGCTCTCCCCAGCCGACGGTTCCGTCGTCGGTCTCGACCCGCAGGAACAGCCACCGCGGGGGAACCTCGAACAGCTCGTAATTTACTATCCGGCTCATTGGCGATTATCTAGTGATGTGATCACGTGCCACTCATGTAAAATCGACCCACGGGATCTCGGACGGTGGTCGAAACGGGCCCGTCGGGAACGTGACCGAGTCGCGAAGAGGCCCCACGACGCTCAGCACTCAGAGACTCTCACAGCCCCCTTCGCGCTGCCGCTAACGTTCGAGCGGTGTGGAGCGATGCTTCCAGGCACGGTCTTCGGGTACCAGTACGACCGATCTGAGTCGACGCTGACGACCCCGGGACCGGCCCCGAAGACAGTATCAAGTTTACCATTTACGAACAACTATTACCGTGGGGGTTGCGTCCACGTATCATGAACAACGACGGCCCCTCGGTGAAGGCCACCGAATCGAGCTTTCGGATCATCGAGGCCCTCGAACGCGAGGGGAGTGCGGGGGTGAGCGAACTCGCTCGGGCAGTCGACCTGTCAAAGAGCGCAGTCTACAAGCACGTCCAGACGCTGGAGCAGCTGGGCTATCTCGTCCGGCACGGCGACGATTACTACCTCAGCAACCGATTTCTCAGCCTCGCGTCCCGCGCGAGCGAACGGTTCCCGGTCGCGCTGCTCCGGGACGTCGTCGAGGACCTCGCTGAAACGACCGGCCACGTCGCGAACTTCATCGCACACGAGGGTCGGAACGGGATCTACGTCGTGTGCGTGAACGCCTATTCCGACTCGGATCCCGCCAACACCGAGGGCGACACGGCGCCGTTCCACGCGACCGCCGGCGGAAAGGCGATCCTGGCGTTCCTCCCGGAGAACGACCGAGATCTCGTTCTCCAGCGAGAAGGCCTGCCCAAGTACACTGACAAGACGATAACGGACCGCGGCGACCTCGAACGGGAGCTCCAGACGGTCCGTGACCAGCGCGTCGCCTTCGACCGCGAAGAGTACCTCGACGGACACCAGTGCGTCGCCTCCCCGGTCCTCGACCGGAACAGGGAGCCGCTCGGCGCTATCAGCGTCTCCGGGGACATCTCGCAGATGTCCGGCAAGCGACTCGAAGAAGACGTCACCGGCCTCGTGATCAGCGCCGCCAGGTCGATCGAAAACGAACTCCTCTCTGCGGAACGTTACCGTATCGAGAACGCGCCCGGGGACCGGAGCTAGCGCTGGCACGTAGACCGACACCATTTGATCACTATCTTTGGATAACTTTCCCGGCCCTGAATGCCGGATCGTTCTCCGATCGAGAACGATCGTCAGGACGTCGGCTCGTCTTTCGCTGCTCTCTGGGTCGGGAGGTCGATTCTGAGGGACACAACGTCCCCGTCGGTACGCTCGGGGTGGACTCGGCGTGCGGTGGCCGACGGCGACAGTCCACGGCCAGCTTCCCTGGCGGAGCCACGGACTGTAATTACACTCGTAGTCGTGTAATCAATGCGGGCGCAGGTCAAACTTCGACCGGGTTCGTAGTCCCGACCGGACCGTCGTCGACCTCGATCGAAAACGAAACATTCAGAATCCAATAATATATTAATAAATTACTTCATGCAGACGGGCGGCATCCGCGTCGATACTGGCGTCGTGTGAAACTCGACGTCTTCGGCAATCAGACTACCATCCATAACGGCGGATATCGGGATATATACCGATACTGGCTCCGAAGCCGCTATCAAACCACGCCCACTCTCGGTGGCTTGACCGGATGCACGGTTATTGGGGTCATATGGGGTAGATCACTCACGATATGGCGAAATTCGCGATATATTTACTGGATCTATACTGTAGTTGTATATTTTCTCCCTTCTGCAAATATTATGGGTTGGGGGCTCGGACTAGAATAACACATATGTGAAATCTGATGGCATGTCTGATATGTTCGAATACCGTTACTTCTGCCAGCTGGTCGACCAGATCGCACACATCCGCGACGACAGCCGCTCACGGTGGTGTAGAACGACCTGCTCGGGTTCCAGGGAAGTACCGTACGGTTCACAGGAGTCGAGAGGGTCCGCCCGTCAGTGTCGATTCTAGATTCGACTTCCCGGTAGTCGTGATAGAGCAGCCGGCAGTCCACGGAAATCGAGGAATCGGTCGGGCGCGGTGTTCGTCGCGACCGCGGTCACCGCAGGAGGTGGCGTTTGCGGATCTTCGGTTCGCCGTCGCCGAACTCCACGACGGCGTCGAACAGCGAGGCGATGCTGTCGACCGTCTTCCGGTCGTGGGCGGTCGGATCGATGTGGAAGTGCGCTCGGGCGTCGGCGGCGTAGAGCTGACCGGTGATCGCGTGGAGGAACTCGTAGGCCGTCTCGGCTTCGACGTACTGGAGCATCGCCGTCAGCGAGTCGGCGCAGACGACCGGCGCTTCCTCCCACTCCGAGAGCAACTCGCCGATCGCGATGCCGAGCCCGGTCAGGTCGCTCGGCGAGGAGACGTGCTCGACGGTGACGCCCTCGGGGATCCGGCCTCGGGACTCGCCGACGACGACGACCGCCGCGTGAGCGGGCTGTTCGTCGGTCGCCGCGGCCCACTGGTCGAGGCAGTCGCTCGCGTTCCCGCGGAAGGTCACCCACAGGACGTTCGCCCCGCCGGGGTCCGACGGGATCAACAGGTCGGTACAGGCCTCGCCTTCCCCGCCGGTCATCGACGGCGCGCACAGCAACACGTTCCTGGCGTCGGCCAGTTCGGAGCTGAGATCGGTCATCACTGGTCGGTCTGTTCACTCGGTGTATCCGCGGCGCGACCAAAATCCTTCCGTTCCGCACGGGTCGGCCGCGGCCCGGCCGTCCGCTACGACCCGTCGAACCGCTCGACCGTGAACTCCCCGGGTCGGTCCAGCAGTTCCCGCACCCGCTCGCGGGCGCCCTGTGGCGACCCCGCGAGGACGACCGTCCCGTCCACGTGCTGCGCTCCGTCGTCGAGGTGGGCGTCGCCGTCGCCCCGGCCGTCGCGGGACTTCCCGTCGTCGCGGTCGTCTCGGTCCGCACTGCTGACTCGGTAAGCGGCGAGATCCCCGTCGAACTCCGTCGCGTAGGTTCGGAGCGTCCCGCGGACTTCACGCTCCAGCTCCGCGAGATCGATCTCGCCGTCCTCGAACTCCCCGAGGGCGGCCTCGACGTTGCGGAGGGCGGAGATACGGTCCATCGTCGTCGGTGATCAGGTCGTGCGGAGGTGGTCGGTGCGGGGCTCGTACACCTCGCCTTTCTGTTTGAGTTGCTCGATCTCGTGTTCGGCCTTGGACTGGTCCATGCCGACCTCCTCGGCACGCTCGACGACGACGTCGACGGGCGCGCCGTCGTCGTACTCGTCTTCCAGGTCCTCGATGAGCGTCTTGAGGTTCTTGATCCGGTCGCGCTGGCTCTTGGTCGTCCCCGCCTCGATCATGTCGGCGTCGAGTTCGCCCGTCTCCGGGTCCACGCCCACGTCTTCCATGCACGAGCGGACGATCTCGATGACCCGCTGGGAGTCCTCGGCTGTCACCTTGTCGGACAGGCGGACCCGCGCCGACGCCTCGGCCAGCCGCACCGTCGCCTCCAGTTTCCGGGCGGTGACCGGCACCGCCGCGTCCTCGTCGGCGCCCTGGGTCCGCAGGTCGACGTAGAAGTCCTCGATCTCCTCGCGAGCCTCCTCGGTCATCGTCGGGTAGCAGTTGCGCTTCGCGTAGGCGATGTACTTGCGCAGCAGCTCCGGCTCGATGGTCGGCGCCACGTCGTCGGTGACGTTCTCGACCTCCTCGTCGCTGAAGTTCGACGTGTTCGACTCGACGCGGTGGGTGTGGAGCTCACCCGCGTAGTTGGTCCGCAGGATGTGGTCGGCCAGGTTCCGGTCTTTCTCCTCGTTGGGCTGGTCGGTGACCGTGAAGATCAGGTCGAACCGGGAGATGAGCGCGGGTTCGAGGTCGATCTGCTCGCTGATGGGCTCGTACTGGTCGAACCGGCCGTACTTGGGGTTCGCCGCCCCCAGCAGCGAACAGCGCGACTTGAGCGTCGCGTTGATCCCGGCCTTCGAGACGCTGATCTCCTGCTGTTCGAGCGCCTGGTGCATCGCAGAGCGGTCGTCGGCGGCCATCTTGTCCAGTTCGTCGACCGCGGCGATTCCCTGGTCCGCCAGCACGAGCGCGCCGGCTTCCAGCGTCCACTGCTGGCCGTCGCCGAAGTCGTCCCTGACGGCGGCTGCTGTCAGCCCCGCCGAACTGCTGCCCTTCCCCGACGTGTAGACAGAGCGCGGGGCGATGTTCTGTATGTACGAGAGCATCTGGGAGTTGTGGGAGATGACACCGTTCGACACGTAATTGTGTGTCCCCTCGATTTCGAGGTCGTACACCCATTCATCGTCTGGTTTGACAGACTCGATCGACTCGATACGGTCCCATCCGACATCGCCATCGACCAACGCTCCGAGTGCTTCGATATCTCGTCTTAGCGTAACGAGGCCGCCACCGTCTGTGTTTACTTCTGCTGGCGATCTACTGATCGGTTCTACCTCTTCGACTTTCGATTTGAACGCCTGAACGACCGCTGAAAGACTCTCACGGCTGGGATTTCTCCGACCATGCTCGTAATGTTGGTACGTCGACCGGGGGATTCCACACTCGTGTTGAGTCAGTCCCAGCGCCTCCCGGATCCGTTTGAGGTCCGTACCGAGATCGGGTATCACGTCCAGGTTCGGATTACTGGAGTGGCCGTCGTACTCAGCGCACGCGCGCGCTTTTCGTTCAGTCACGAACCCGATTCGGTGGACGTATTCTGCGAACGCCTCACCGGATATCCTGAGCCGGTAGCTCCCGTTCTCTCGGGGTTGTAACTGGGAAGAGATACCGAAAGTGAGTAGCAGCGAACGGGCATCCTCTAAGAGCCGCTTGCTCATCGAAGCGACAGTGACCTCTCGCTGTGACGCCGAAACATGTCCTTCGCCCTCGATGTATCCCTTGAGGAACGCGGCTTTGATCTCTTTCGTCGTTCGCATCAGCGGCCGCGGCACGCGACGCTGCGCAGAGGATTCGAGTAGTGTTTCGTCCAACTGCCGGAGGAAACTCACGAACTCGCCGGCAGAACACATCAGTTCTCTTGCGTCCTTACCGTTGTGCGAGGAACGTTCGGTGATGTTCAGGTTGAGAGAGCCGAGAACTTCAGTGGCGTCGTCGAGCACTTCTCGATCGTTGTTCGTGATCGAGACGAAGCCGGTGTTGTCGGACCGCTGTTCGACGTATCCCTCGGCGGTGATATAACCGACTAGCCGCGAGAGGTCGGGCGTCCATTCTTCGGGGAGATCGAGGTCGATCCGGTTGTGTGCACGTGACTCTCGGAAGTCGATATCGAGGTCCGTCTGACCTTCGACCGGAAGCCGGCGCGGAACTGCGATGAAGTCCCCCTCCACGAGATTCTCGGCTTTCACTGCCTCGAACCGGCCGCCGGACTGAACGAACAGTGGGTGTGAGGGCGTCACGTCGAGTTCGCGACCCGTCGAGGTACGGACGTGATACATGCGATCCGGCGCTTCCCGCTTCCAGACCTTGGTCGCTCGCTGGGAGCCGAGACTCCCGTCGTCCTGCAGTGACGGGACCTCGACATCGACGGCGTCCCAGACGCCGTCGTCGACGGGTTTCGGATCGTCGAGATTTTCCTCTACGAGATCCTGAATCGGGACTTCCGGTCCATCGGCGAGCGTCACACGGGTATCGCCCGCGACGCACTTCCCCGTACCCGGATCCCCTATCAGAAGCATATGCAAGTCGCCACGTATCCGGGATTCGTCGGGAAGGTGTTTCGTGACCCCGGAGAACAACTGGAGGATCATCGAGAGCTTCTCGCGGTCGTAGCCGTAGATGGACGGGGCGATGGCGCCGACCATCTCCTCGTAGATGTCCTCCTCGCTGGAGAGCTCGATGATCTCCTGTTTGTCCTCCTCGGTGATGTCCATCTCCTCGAACTGCTCGTCCTCGATCTCGACCGAGTAGCCGTCCATGTAGACGTCGAACATGGGCGACTGGTCCTGGTCGCTGCCCTGCTGGTCGAGCTTGAGGACGCCGGAGACGCGGACGTGGTCGCCGGCGGTCACTTCGCCGGTGATGTCGTCCTCGATGTTGACGTCGATGCTCTGGGGCGTCTCGCCGCCGCGTAGCCCCTCGGGGGACTCCTGGACGCGAATCTTCTGGGCGTCGATGAACTCCGACTGGTCGAAGTTGATGCGGAACGGGCCCTGGCGTTCGCAGCCCTGACACTCGTGGGGCTCCTGGAAGTCGCCGGTCTGTTGGGGGATGCGGGTGAGCGTGCCGCAACGCTGGCACTCGAAGGCGGCCTGGGTGATCTTGGGTTTGACGTCCGTCGCTTTGCGGACGATGCCCTGAACGCTGATGAGCTGGCCGCGGTGGTCGGCGCGGATCTCCCTGATATCGGTCGAGTCGGGGAGGTTGTGGACGCGAACGTGGGCCTGCCCGAGCTTCACGTCGACGGGCAGATCGTAGAGTCGCAACGCCTCCTCGGCGTAGTCCCGGAGCTCTTCGGGATGGCTCTGCACGTCGTCGGCGAGGTCGGGGTCGAACCGGTAGATGTCCTGCCAGTCGAGATAGAGAGACTTCTGCTCGGTCGGGTACTTCTGCGCGAGGTCGCCGATCTCGTTGCGGTAGTAGTCCCGGTAGAGGTCCTCGAAGGCGTCGATCAGTTCGGTGTTCTCCGCGCGCGCCATTGGGTGAACCCAGTTTAGCCCTCCCTCGGATAAGAAGGTTCGCAAACCGGGGCGAAAGTGAACGGCCGTACCCGCCGCACCGACCAGCGACTGCACGGCAAGACCGCACGACCGCAGCCTGGTGGGCCCTGCGCTCCGGAGTCCTCCTCCCGGCCGAGGGGATTCGCAGTCGGACGGTACCCGACGGCACCGCGACTGCGAGCGACAGCAGTACCAGAAAACCTATACTATCAATGGATTCTTGTTTTACCGATGTCATCAGAGAATGACGTCAGCGGTCACGAACAGGGGGATCGAAACCAGGGGGAAGTCGACGCGACGGGTGTCACGCGGCGACGCGCCATGTCGTTGGCGGGGGCCGCGGGGCTCGGCCTCTCGATACCGGGGCTCGTCAGCGCGAACGGGGGGGACGCCGGCGCCGGTGCCGACGTCCAGGATGCGCGGACGATCGAGAACGTCAACGACATCGTCGCCTCCGGGGATCCCGTCGGGAACTACTTCTCGCTGATCACCAGCGGCACGGACGACGGGGAGGCCGGGAACGTCCAGCTCCTCGATGCGACGGCGCAGACGTGGTTCATGCGCGCCACCGAGAGCGGCGTCGAGGACGAGCCGGGGCCGGTGAAGTTCCAGTCGCCGATCCGGGGCGCGCCGGCGTCCGATCCGGGCGTCCAGCAACCGGGTAGTCTCGACGTGAGAGGCGGCGTGTCGCTGGAGCACCCGTCGATCGATGGCTGGAACGTCGTTGACGTCGTCGAGGCCGGCGGGGACCCGACCGGCGAGGAACCGGTCGGCGACGTCCTGGCGGAGAACCTCGGTCCGAAGACGGTCTTCGCGTTCCCTAGCGGGACCTACCGACTGACCGAAGGGTTCCAGGCGTCGAGTTTCGAGTCGATCGCCTTCGTCGGCAAGCCCGAGGCGACGATCGACGTCGCGAACTCGCTCGAACACGCGGCGCTCAGTCTGCGCGGCGTCCCGTCCGACACGCCGGACGAGGGCATCTGTATCGACGACCGGGACAGCGGCGACCCCGCGGGGAAGATCTTCGTCGATAGCCTCACCATCGACATCGGAGACGTCAACGCGCCCGCGCTCGCTGCTCACGCCGGCGGGTACATGGACGTCAGGAACGTCGACGTGGTCGGGAAGCGCACCTGGGCGGGGGCCGCGGACCCGACGACTGAGACGGTCACGCTCTCCGTACGGGATCCCCACGGGGTCGGCCGCGTCGAGGTGCGCCTGCCCGACGGCGGGGAGTTCGCCGACAAGGCCAGCCAGGCCGACGAGTTCATCGGCATCAGGACGTACCCGGACCGACACGAGGGCGTCCTCCACCTCGTAAACTGCGTCGTCCAGGGGTTCCCGAACAACGGGTTCTACCTGAAACGCCACGACAGCGCGGACCGGATAGACTCCAGCGGCGAGGTCCACGTCCAGAACTGCGTCGCGCGGAACAACGGGCTGGCCAACATCCGCCTCGGCGAGGGCGACACGGCCCGGAACTGTCGGGTCGAGATCGACATGGACTGCAAACCCTACACCAGTGCCCTGGCCTGTTACGCCGAACACGGGCCGGCCCTGTTCGACGGGATTTACGTCCACCGCGAGAGCGGCGTCAACAACCTGCTGCGCGGCAGCAACACCGGGTCGGAGGTCACGTTCCGAAACTTGACGGTCCACGACGAGGGGGCGGGCCACGTCCTCGCCGTCGAGAACGCCTGCAACATGACGATCGCCGACTCGACGATCGTCAACAGCGGCGGAGACTACTACTCCGGCACGTTCAATAGCGGGCGCCTGACACTCGAAAACGTCTACTGGCGCTCGGAAGGGTCGTCGAACAACCGACGCGGGCTAGTCGTCGCCCCGGACGGCTCCGTGGAGTTCCTCACCGTCAAGGACTGCACGTTCGACGTCGATCACACCGCCCTGCGTGTCAACGGGACGCGCGCACGGGTCGTCGGCAACCGCTTCAAATCCGGACAGCTCACCTGGGACAGCCCCGAGGACGCCCCGGTGAGCGGTCGGATCCGCGACAACGAGTTCTCGGCCGACAGCGGGTACAACGAGATCACCGCCGGGAGTGACCACGTCGTCACGGACAACTGGGGCCTGTAGGCAGCGGCTCCGTCCCGCTCGCCCGACTGTTACCAGCTCACGTCGTAGGTGCAGCGGTCGGCGCCCTCGGCCCGGCAGGCGCCGACCTCGCAGACGCAGACGAACCCGTCGGCGTGGGCCACGGCGACGCCCTCGACGACGCCGCGGTCGAACGCACAGGGATAGAGAGTGTGACACTCGACGCGGCCGTCCTCGTCACCGATCTGTCGGAAGCCGTAGCCACCGGCGTCGCCGCCGCGGTGCTGGGCGCGATAGACCGCGTCCAGCGCCGCGAGCGCGGTCGGCACGCCGTCGACGTCGTCGGGGAAGTCGACCACGCGGGCGATGCGCTGGCCGAGGGCGTGGATCGCGTGGTCGCCGACGAAGTCGTGGACGGCGTCGATCGCCTCGATGTACGCCGAGAGCGAGTACCACTCGCCCGGCCGAGCGGTCCCGAGATCGCGGTCGCCGAACGCGTCCCTGGCCGGTTCGCGAGCGTCGGCGGAGAACTTCTCGACGCCGTCGACGACCGCCGCGACGAGCTCCCCGGCCACTTCCATCTCCGCGACCGGGCGGTCCTCCCGCGCGGATCTCATACCCGTCCTACGGGGGCTCGCGTAAAATGACCCCCGCCAAACCAGTTAGGAAACGCGTCCGGGGGTCCCTGAAAGGAGAGAGATCCGACGGGTATCGTCGCCCTCGCTGTCCGCCCCGCGGCCGAGTGCTCCTCGGCCGAGTAGATATCCGGCTTGTGAGGGCTTGAGTGGCTGTCCTCAGTGCTGTGGGCGTTTAGTACCGGGCGACCGCTCTCGGGGTTCGCTGCTGTCGCTCGCAGAATCGGATCGCGACGGAGAGATGGGACCGCTCGGATTTGAACCGAGGTTATCGGCACCCAAGGCCGAAAGGATACCAAGCTACCCCACGGTCCCGCAGGTAGACGTTACGGTGGAACTGTGGAAAACGTTTCGTTGCGCGTCGGGGCGAACCGGAACGCCGTGCGGCGTCCTCACAGCCCCCAGAAGAAGTTGATCCCGAGGGTCGTGACGGCGGCGAAGAGAAGCTGGAGGGGCGTCCCGACGCGGAGGTAGTCGGAGAAGCGGTAGCCGCCGGGGCCGTAGACGAAGAGGTTCGTCTGGTAGCCGATGGGGGTCATGAAGGCCGTCGAGGCGGCGAAGGTCACGGCGAGGATGAACGAGAAGGTGTTGACGCCGAGCTGCTGGGCGGCTTCGACGGCGACGGGGACCATGAGCACGACGCTGGCGTTGTTGCTGATGATGTTCGTCAGGAGCGCGGTGACGAGATAGAGCATGGCGAGCACGCCCAGCGGCGGGAGGAGGACAGCCGACCCGACGACGAAGTCGGCGACCAGATCCGCGCCGCCGGTGTTCTCCAGGGCGATGCCGAGGGGGATGACGCCGGCCAGCAGGAAGATGACGTCCCACTGGACGGCGTCGTAGATCTCGGTGGGTTTGAGGCAACCGGTGAGGACCATCCCGAGGGCGCCGGCGAGTGCGGCGACGACGATGGGTAGAAGTCCGATGGCGGCCGCGCCGACGACCCCGGCGACGATGCCGATGGCGACGGGGATCTTCGAGCTTCGGTAGTCCGGGCGGTCGATCTCCTGGGCGACGATGAAGTCGCGGTTCACGTTGAGGCGCTCGATGCTGTCGGGCGGCCCCTGGATCAGGAGGGTGTCGCCGACGCGCAACCGAACGTCGTCCATGCGCTGGCGGAACAGCTCCTGTCCGCGACGGAGCGCGAGGACGGTCGCGTCGTAGCGCTGGCGGAAGTTCGTCGTCCGGAGCGTCTCGCCGACGAGGTTCGACCCCGGTGCGATCACGACCTCGACGAGGTTGTCGCGCTCGTTGGCGGCTTCGAGTTCGTCCTCGTCGACCTCGACCTCCGGGAGCAGGTCCAGCCCCTCGGAGTCGGAGAGCGCCACGAGGGTGTCACGGTCGGTCCGCACCGCGAACACGTCGCCCGCCCGTATCGTCTTGGGGTCGAGCGGCTCGGTGAACGCGCGGTCGCCGCGGATCAACTGGACGAAGTCGATGTCGAAGTCGGTCTCTTGGAGGGCGTCCCTGACCGTCTCGCCCACGAGCGGCGAGTCCTCGCGGACGACCACCTCGGTGAGGTACTCGCCCATCTCGAACTCCGTGGTGAGGTCCTCGGCGAACGGGATGCGCGCGGGCGTGAGCCAGCGGCCCACCGTCAGCAGGTACACCGTCCCGACGATCGAGACGACGATCCCCAGCTGGGTGAACTCGAACATCGTGAACGTGCGGCCGATGAGCCGGCCCGAGAGTTCCGAGGCAAGGATGTTCGTCGACGTGCCGATGAGCGTGAGCATCCCACCGAACATCGACGCGTACGACAGGGGGATGAGTAGCTTCGACGGCGATGTCTTGCCCTCGTGGGCCAGATCGGTGACCATCGGGAGGAGGATGGCGACCGCGGCGGTGTTGTTGATGAACCCGGAGATAGGGCTGACGAGGCCGATGATCGCGCTCAGCTGTCGGCCCTCGCTCTCGCGGGTGAACCCGGCTATCTTCGATCCGAGGATCTGGACGACGCCGGTCCGCTGGACGCCGTCCGAGAGGATGAACATCGCGAGCACGGTCAGCGTCGCGGAACTGGCGAACCCGGAGAGACCGTTGTCGGTCGCCGAGAGGCCCTCGGCGGGGTTCGAGAGCACGACGAGGCCCTCGGCGAGCAGGCCGAGATCGGCCGCGACCGCCGACAGCGGCTCGACGAGCAGGAGGGCGATCAGGATGCCGATGGCCGTGATATCGACGGGGACCGGTTCGGTGGCGAAGAGGATCAGCGCGGCGAGGATCACGAGGAAGACGAACGCCGTCGCCGCTGAGATCCCGAATGGCACGTCCAACTCGACTGGTGGGGGCGAGAAAAAAGTCACTCATCGCTGCGCTCCGGTCTGACTCGTCGATCCGCCGCCCGAGAAGGCCGGCCGGTTATCTCGGTCGCGCCGTGAATCGGTCGGGGAGACGACCGACCGCCGTCGGCGACCCGATCGCCTCCCGGCCGGTCGCGGCCGCGGTACCGGCCGAACCGAGCGCCGTCGCCGCGGTATCGCGGGCGTGCCAGGCGTAGGTCTGCGCGAACTCGACGGGCGTCGTGACGGTCCCCTGTGCGGTCGCGGCACCGGAGCGGATCCCGTCGAGCACGTCTGCGGCGGTCATCGTCGTCCAGTCGACGCCCGCGGGGAGCTCGACGCTCGTGAACGCTCGCCCGATCAAGTCGGGCCTGTGCGCGTCGCTGCCGCCGACTGCTGGGTATCCCGCTGCGGCCGCGAACCGACGGGCGCGACGGTTCTGCGCGCCGGTGACGGCGACCGCGTTCAGCGTCTCGACGGCGTCCGGTTCGCAATCGGCCAGCGCCGCCCGTCGGACGCCGTGGCGGCTGACCTGAAAGGGATGCGGGACGATGGCCACCCCGCCGTCGTCCCTGACGAGTTCGGTCGTCGTCGCGAGCGGGAGTCCGGGGTCGGGGGTCTCCGCCACGCCGAGCGCGAGGAGGTGGCCGTCGGCGGTCGACACCTCGACGCCGGGGACGACCAGCAGGTCCGTCCCCTCTGCGGCGGCGACGGCTCGGCGGGCGCCGCCGGCGGCGTCGTGGTCGGTGATCGCGATCGCGTCGAGGCCGGCGGCGACGGCGGCGGCGACGACGGCGTCGGGCGTCGCAGAACAGTCGTGGGAGGCGTCGGTGTGGACGTGCGCGTCCAGGGTGATCGTTCGGGTCGGGTCCGACCCGGTCGCGGCGGTCATTGCACCTAGCAGATCGCCGACCGGCATAACTGGCGCGATGAGTTCTCCGCGGTGAGAATCGGGTCGAACGGTGCTGTCCGCGGCGTCGGTCCGACGCCGCGACGGATGTGATATCGGTCGCCGTCGGCGGATGTGCTGCGGGTCGCCGTCGGCGGATGTGATGCCGGTCGCCGGGGGGACCATCAAGCACTTACCGAGGTAGCTGAACTGTCGACTGATGCCCGATCGTCGCGTGACGCTGCTCGCGATACTCGGCGTGGCCCTTCTCGCCGGGGCGCCGCTGGCAGTCCCCGCCGGAGACACGACCGAACGCGTCTACACCTACGAAGCGGAGACTGCGGGCGAACCCGACAGTTCCCAGTTCGCCCAGTGTGGCTGGCACCCGATGCAGTCCCGCGAGTGTGCGATCGCCCGCCATCTGACCGACGGCAACACGATCACTTTCGGGAGCGAGACGGGCGTCTCCGAGCGCCTCGCCTCGGAGCACGAGTTCGTCGCCGTTCCGGACGGGTACTACCGCCCGGTCTCGACCGTCGAGAACCACACCGTCGTCCTCGGGATGGAGCGGGTCTCGTTCGAGACGGTCCAGCACGAACTCGCGACCGATGCCGCCGAGTTTCCCGCGGCCGTGAACGCCATCGAGAACGGGACCGGGACCACGACCGACAAACTGCCACGGACCTACCTCGAACACGACGGCGAGTTCTATCAGTTGCGCCAGCGGAGCGTCGACGACCGCGAGACCAACCCCCTCAAGCGGGTGCTACCGGGCTGGTCTGTGGGCGCCGTCCGTTCGCTCGGGTATCTCGGCGGCTTCGCTACGCTGTGGTACTCCGGCGTCGCGTACGGTCGGAGAGAATAGGCCGTGCGGCCGACCCGATTACCGTTCTTCGTCGCGTAGCTCCATCGTCGCGACGATCTCGTAGGGGTCGTTCCCTTTTCGGATGCCGTCGAGCAGGAGGAACGCGTCGTCTGGCGAGAGGAAGTGGGAGGTGACCGCCCTGCCGAGCGGCGTCGGCTTCAGCCCGTCGATGAACTCGTACTCCAGGAGCTTGCCCAGCGCGTGCTTGGTCGGGACCTCGCCGATCATCCGGTCGTTGAGCCGCTTTGCGTGTTTGCCGGCGACGGTGACGTTGGCGAGGGTCTCCTCGACGGCCGCGCCCTCGTCGTAGCGCGTGATCACGGCGTCCATCTCGCCCTTGAGGAGCTTGAACGCGACCTCGTCCTCGCTCATCTCTTGGCTGTTGTGGTAGTGGCCGTCCGGTTCGACGAGGACGTAGACGGTCCCCTTGTCGTGGTAGTCCGGGCGACCGGCGCGGCCGAGCATCTGGTGGAACTCCTGGACGGTGAGCCACTCGATGCCCATCGCGAGCGAATCGAAGATGACCTGCGAGGCCGGGAAGTCCACGCCCGCCGCGAGCGCAGCCGTCGTGACGACCGCGGCCAGGTCCTGATCGGCGAACATCCGCTCGACTTTCTTCCGCCGACCGTGGTCGAGCCCGGCGTGGTACGGCGCGGAGTCGTACTGCAACTTCCGGGAGATCTCGTGACAGCGCCGCCGGGAGTTGGTGAAGATGATGGTCTGGCCGCGGTAGCCCTTCGACGACTTCGTGTCGAAGGCCCGCTTGACTAGCTTGTTCTCGATCTGCCGTTTCTCGCGACCGTCCGCGAAGGTGACGTGGCGCTCGATGGGGACCGGTCGCTCCTCGAACTCGATGAGCTTCGCGCGGAGCTTGCGCGCCAGGTCCTCCGGGTTGCCGACCGTCGCCGACAGGTAGATCCACTGGGTGCCGTGGGTGCTCCGGTTGTCGGCCAGTTCCCCGCAGTAGTACTTGAGCCGGGAGATGAGTCCGTCGAGGCGGTGGCCCCGTTCGTCCTCGCCGAGGGTGTGGACCTCGTCGATGACGACCGTCCCGATGTTCCCCAGGTCCTTGCCGGTCCGGAGCGCGTGGTCGATGCCCTCGTAGGTACCGACGATGACGTCGGCGCCGGGGTCGAAGCGGCCGCCGCCGTCGTTGATGCGGCTGGCGCCGACGCGCAGGGACACGTCGACCATGTCGCCGTAGCGCTCCTCGAAGGACTCGTGTTTCTGGTTGGCGAGCGCGACGAGCGGGACGAGGAAGAGCATCTTCCCCTCACCGTTGAGCACGCGGTCGATGCCGGCCATCTCACCGACGAGCGTCTTCCCCGTCGCGGTCGCGCTGACGACCAGCTGGTCCTCGCCCTCGGTCGCGCCGTGCTCGACGGCGAGGCTCTGGACGGGCAGGAGCGTGTCGAACCGGCCTTCGAGGTGCTCTTGCATCCCCGGGTGGAGGTTCAGCGAGTCGACGCGGACGGGGTCGACCTCGTCGACGGTCGCGGAGATCTCGTCGAACTTCGTCAGGTCGGGGTCCAGGTTGCCCTTGAGGAGATTGGAGACGCGTTCGAGGTCCTGGACCTCCAGCAGGAGGTCGTAGAGCCGGTCGCGCGCGCCGCTGGTGATCTCGCCCTTGTAGGCGAGCTCGCGGTCGAGTTCGGCCTTCGCGCAGTCGACGCAGATGTACTCGCCGTCGGCCGCGATGGCCGTCTCCGAGGTGATCGGCGAGTAGTGGCCGTCGCTGGCGCAGTACCGACAGGTCCGGACCGCCTTCGCCTCCAGCTGGTAGGCGTCGAGGAGGTCGAGGATGCGCCGGCGAGTCGCCGACGAGGTCTGCTCGGAGATGCGGATCCGCGTCGCCGAGCGGGCGAGTTCGAGGAACAGGTCGGGCGGGCGGGGCTCCTCGCTGGAGCCGCGTTTGACGCGGAGCCGCGCCGGTCGCGGCCCGGCGTCGGTCTCTTTGAGTTCCAGCACCGCGTGGAGACGCCGCTCCCCGTCCTTGACGACGGCGACCCGCACGTCGTCGCCGTACTCGTGGAGGAACAGCGTCCCGACCTCGCCGACCTGCTGTGACACACGTCTCTCTCCGCCATCGAGGTATATCAGCGATTCGGACTGTCGTGGCACTCGATACCGAACGGCAAACTCGACTCAGTCGTCGAGCGCCTCGGGCTCGTCGTGCTGGACCGACCAGCCGGGGTTGACGCCGCAGGCCTCGCGCTCGGTGTACTCGATCTCGGTGTCGGAATCGATCCGGGCGCCACCTTCCACGCCCTCGACGACCAGCGGCACGTCCATCTGACTGCCGCAGCAGCCGACGTCGGTGAACTCGTCCCACTCGTCCCCGACCGCTGCGCTGTCGTGGACCTTCTTGAGATAGGTCTTGTAGTACTCGGAGCTGATCCGCTTGCGGCCGTGTTTCCCGATGTCCGCCGGGAAGGACAGTTCGATCCTGGTCGCCACGGGTTCGGCGCGGTCGTCTTCCGGTTCCTGCGTGCTCATGTGTGGCAGTAGGTGGGCGACGGATATGGGGATTCCGGGAGTGTCTGTGAGTCGCCTCCGTTGCGCACTCGGGGGACGCCGCTACTCCTCGATCAGATCGATCGAGTCGTCGCCTGTGGGGACGGCACAGAGGAACGCGCCCTCGATGTCCCGTTCGTTGCGATACCAGTGGACCGCGCCGGCGGGGATGTGCAGCGAGTCGCCGCCGCGGACGGTGTGCTCCTCACCGTCGATCCCGACCACGTACTCGCCCGCGAGCACGTACTGCTCGTGTTCGACCTCGTTGGTGTGTTTCGGCACTTCGGCGCCTGGAGCGAGGGTGAACCGGCGGATGGCGAGGTTCGGCGCGCCGTGTTCCTCACCGACGAGGACGCCCTTCTGGAGGCCCTCGGCGGCGTCGACTTCCTCGTACTCGACGTCTCCGGCGCGGCGAATCAGTGGGACCTGCGGGTCGGCTGTCGCGTCGGTATCACTCATACGAGCGCGTACGAACGGACCCGTGAAGTCACTCCCGGACGCGCGGGCCGGCACGCACCCCGGTTCCTAGGGCCGACCGTGCCCCACTCACGCACGGGCTTAAGGGCGTGCCCGCACAATATCCGGTATGCGACGATTTCGAATCGGGAGCGCCTTCGGCATCCCGATAAACGTCGATCTCACCTTTCTCCTGGTGTTGCCGCTGTTCGCGTGGGCGATCGGGTCACAGCTCGGCCGGTACGTCGGGATCGTCAACGAGCTGTTCGGCTCGTCGATCTCCATCGACCTGCTCACCTCCTCGACGGAGCTGTCGCTGGGGCTGGGACTGGCCGCTGCGCTCGGGCTGTTCGTCGGCGTCGTCCTCCACGAACTGGGCCACTCGCTGGTGGCGATGCGCTACGGCTTTCCCATCGGGTCGATCACGCTGTGGATCTTCGGCGGCATCGCCCAGATGGAAGAGATGCCCGAGGACTGGCGACAGGAGTTCGCGATCGCTATCGCCGGCCCCGTCGTCAGCGTGGCGCTCGGCGTGATCTCCTACGTCGCCTTCCTCGCGGTGCCCGCGGGCGGCTCGCTCGCCGTCGCCGCCGCGAAGTTCGTCCTCGGCTACCTCGCCCTGATGAACGTCGTCCTCGCGGCGTTCAACATGCTCCCGGGCTTCCCGATGGACGGCGGGAGGGTCCTCCGGGCGCTGCTCAACCGCACCCGGCCCTACGCGCGGGCGACCGAGATCGCCGCCGAAGTCGGCAAGCTGTTCGCGATCGCCCTCGGCCTGTTCGGGCTGTTCGGCGGGGGCGGCCTCTTCCTCGTGGCCATCGCCTTCTTCATCTACATCGGCGCGGCCTCGGAGGCCCAGCAGACGGTGATGCGGGCTGCCTTCGAGGGCGTGGTCGTCGAGGACGTGATGACGCCGGCCGACCGCGTCACGGCCGTCGACGCCGACCAGTCCGTCGCCGACCTCATCGAGACGATGTTCCGCGAGCGCCACACGGGCTACCCGGTCGAGCGCGACGGCGAGATCGTCGGCCTCGTCGCCCTGGAGGACGCCCGCGCGGTGCGGGAGGTCGAGCGCGACGCATACCGCGTCGAGGAGATCATGTCGACGGAGCTGTTCACCGTCGCGCCCGACACGGACGTGATGACGGCGCTGGAGGAACTCGACGAGCACGCCGTCGGTCGCCTGCTCGTCATGGACGACGGGGAGTTCGTCGGTCTCCTCACCCGGACCGACATCATGACCGCCCTCTCCATCATCAAATCGAGCGGCCGGTACCAGGCCGAACCGGCGGACGGCACCGAACCGGACGTGTTCCACCCGGACGAGTCCCGCCAGTCCTGAGCGACTCGGTTCCGTCCACGGGGCCGTCGACCCCTCGTTCTTCGTCGCTGATTCTCTCCGAGCGACCGCCCGTCGACCCTGCCCGCCTCGCCGATCCGGACGTCGACGACCGCGTCGCCCGTCCCGACGGGCTCCCGAGCGCTCACTTAAGCGGGCCAGATGTGAACGAGTGATGAGATGTGAGTCCGCACCGACGAATGCCTATGGACTGTCCGTCGGTCGACAGTGCCGCTCACCGCCCGGGGGCCGACGGTCAGCCCGAACCGGTGCGCTCGTACCGGCGCGCCCGGTGTGCGAACTGCGGGACTGGGATCGCGCTGGGGGCCTGGCACTCGGCCGCGGTTCCGCCGGACGGCGACCGGGTATATCCGTTCTGTCGCGCGGTCTGTCGGTCGGCGTGGCTCGCCACGCGCGACGGCCCCGACGACACGCCGTGAGCACTGGTGGCGCGTCTCCCCGTTCGACGACCGGTCCGAAGTCACCAGATTCGCGGGACTGCGCGCTGGTCCGCGCGACCCCGTCGCGGCCTGCACTAGCCATCTAGCACCCGGCCGGTCGCGGATCCCACTGATAATAGCGAACAGACCCTTCCACCCGTCGGGTGTACGACGCGGCAATGCGTGCTGCCGACGATTCGTCGATTTCTACGCCGTCCGGCGTCGCCACCTCTCGCTCGGCGCCGGCGGACGGGAGCGGAGCCGACACGTACGACATCGACGCGGAGATCCGCCTCTCACGATCCGACCTCGTTTTGACGCCGACGATAACCTCCCTCCCGCCGGTCTCGTTCAGCTTCGACGTCCACTCCTGGGCAGGAACCGGCACCGACGAGGTGTTCGTCACCGCCTCGGGCGGAGCGCTCGACGGGATAGACACGGCGCTCGACGACGACGCGACCGTCGCCGACTACCGCACGGTCGCGGCCTTCGACACGGAGCGACTCTACCGCGTGACCGTCTCACCCGATGCGACGCGACTCATGCCGGCGTTCGACGCGGTCGACGCCGTCGTCCGGGAGGTCCGCTCCACCCGCGACGGCTGGTCGACCCGCGCGTACCTCTCCTCTCGGTCGGTGCTCGCGACGCTGACCGACCGGTTCCGGGCCGAGGACCTGTCGTTCGACTTCGCCCGGCTCTCCCGACTCGGCGCCGTCGACGACGTGGACGACGTCGTCCTCAGCGAGGGCCAGCGGGAACTGCTGTCCGCGGCCATCGACCACGGCTACTTCGAGACGCCCCGCGGCATCTCCCAGCACGACCTCGCGAGCATGTTCGACGTCTCGCCGTCGGCCATCTCTCAGCGCCTCCGGACTGCCACCGGGAAGCTCGTCGCCCACAACCTCGGCGCGTTCTGATCGCGCCAGCGGGCCCGCTGCGTCCCGAGCGAGTCGATACGTCTCCCGCGCCCATCCCCGTTCTTCCACCCGCATCGACGATTCGAGTGGTCCGGCTATCGAACCCCTCGCGACTTCCGGCGCGCGCACCGGTAGTCGCCCGCCTGCACGCGCTCGGAGACGGCGCCCGTCTCCTTGTTCGACGCACGTCTGCCGCAGTCCCGGCGGCGATGGGGAGCGGCCGGGACGAGCGGCGTCGGGCTACCGTTTAGCGGTGTGCTAGTCGGCGGACCACCGGTTCTCTGTGGGGAAATCGGCAGTCGGGCGCGACGAGGGCACGGCGCTGCGACCGTTGGAAATGACCGGAACTGTGGGAAACGAACGGGACGGCCGAGCCGGTTTATCATCGGCCGAGTGCCAGCCGAACTCGCCGCATGAAGCCCAAACTGCTACTGGTTCCGCTGCTAGCACTGCTCTTGGTCTTCGCGGGCTGTTCGAGCCCGGGCCCGGGAGCAGGCACGAGCACAGAGCCGATGGACGACGGAGGCATCGACGCGGGCACGGCCACGGACGCCCCGTTCGGTGATGCCACCGACAGCCCGGACGAGGACGAACCGGTCGACGAGCAGACCGAGACCAGCGAGGACGACGATCTGATGGACGAAGAGACGGACGCCGAGGCCGGCGC
Source organism: Halosimplex rarum (assembly GCF_047715405.1). NCBI lineage: Archaea > Methanobacteriati > Methanobacteriota > Halobacteria > Halobacteriales > Haloarculaceae > Halosimplex > Halosimplex rarum. The sequence continues at coordinate 3,303,790 of NZ_CP180412.1, read as the reverse complement.
GGCCAACGACACCGAAGCCGGCGTGGGTGACGACGCCGGAAACGACACCGAAGTCGGCGTGGGTGACGACGCCGGAAACGACACCGAGGCCGGAACGGACACCGAGAGCGACTCCGAATTCGGTGACGGAACCGAAGACGACACGACGACGGAATCGGCGGATACGGCCGCGACGGAGTAGGTCCTCGCGGCGCGGCCCGGCCGTCGATTCCGCCGTCGTTTACCTGATTCATAACGAAATGGACGGCACCGCAACCCGGTTTCATGAGTTTGCGAGCACTGACGGTCCGACAGATTTCGAGCGACCGGATTGGCGCCAGTCGCCGGTCACCACGGCTCCCGTCGGGTGATCTGCCGTGACGGGCGCGAACGTGGACACGCTCCTCATCGGCATCGACGCCGGCTGTCTGCCGGTCTTCCGACGGCTGTTCGACGAGGGGCGCCTCCCGGCCCTCGAGTCGCTCTGTTCGGACGGAGTCGCCGCGCCGATGGAGTCGCAGATCCCGCCGTGGACGCCGAGCGCGTGGCCGTCGCTGTACACCGGCGTCAACCCCGGCAAACACGGCGTCTACGGCTTCGTCACCTACGAGGGATACGACTGGCGCGTCGTCACCGCCGGCGACGTCAGGGAGTTCACGCTCTGGGAACTGCTCGACCGGCACGACAAGACCAGCGTCGTCGTCAACGGACCGGTGACGGCCCCGCCGCCGGCCATCGACGGCGCCGTGATCCCCGGCTTCATGGGCCCGGAAGACCCCGACTGTCACCCGCCCGGCCTCCTGGAAGACGTCCGGGAAGAGATCGGGGAGTACCGCATCTACCCCGCGTACCACACCGACGACGACTCCTACACCGTCGACGAGAAGACGGGCGAGTACGCCGACCTCGTGCGCATGCGGGGCGACGCCTTTCGCTACCTCGCCGACCGCTACGACCCCGACTTCGGATTCGTCCAGTTCCAGCGCCCGGACACCGTCTTCCACGAGTTCGACGGGAACTGGGACGCCGTCCGCCGGGTGTACGAGGCCACCGACGAGGTCATCGGTCGGGTGCTCGACGACTGCGACCCCGACCGCGTCTTCCTCGCCAGCGACCACGGGATGGGTCCCTACGAGCGCCCGCAGTTCCGTGTCAACGACTTCCTCCGCGAGGAGGGCCACGTCGTCGGCACGCGCGGCGGCAAGGGGATGCCCGGCTGGTCGCCGATCCGCGACAGGCTCCGCCACGGCGAGACGACGGAGTCGTGGGAACCGTCGCTGGTCGAGCGGGCCGCCGCGAGCGCGGCCGCCGTCGGCCTCACCGCCGACCGCGTCCGCTCGGCGCTCGAACGGGTCAACCTCGCGGACACGGTCAGCCAGCACCTCTCCGCGAACGTCTCCCGGACGGCCACCGAGCAGGTGGACTTCGCGGCGTCGACGGCGTACCTGCGCGCCCGGACGGAGCTGGGCGTCCGCATCAACCTCGCCGGCCGCGAGCCCGACGGCGTCGTCTCGCCCGCGGAGTACGACGCCGTCCGCGCGGACCTCATCGAGGCGCTGCGATCGGTCACCGCGCCCGGCGGCGAGCCGGTCTTCGAGGAGGTCGGTCCCCGCGAGGAGTACTTCCACGGGCCGGAGCTCGAACAGGCGGTCGACGTGGTCGTCGTCCCCAACGACTTCCAGCACTTCCTCTCGGACCAGCTCGCGGGCGACCCCTTCGGCGAGCGCAAGACCCAGTGGAACCACAAGCGCGACGGCGTCTTCGTCGCCTGCGGCGACGGGATCGACGAGACCGCGGCCGTCGACCCGCACCTGTTCGACGTCGCACCGACCATCCTCGCGAGCATGGGGATCGAACCGAGCGACCGGATGGACGGCGACGTGCTACCCGTTACCGACACCGTTCCGTCCAGGAAATACCCGCCCTACGAGGGAGAAGCCGCCGACATCGAAGCCGGCGTTGAGGGCCGCCTCGCCGACCTCGGATACCTCGAGTGACCGCCGCCGCTGACGCCGTCGGAGCCAGTTCTTCTCCCGCACGCGCCGCCGAGCGCTGTCGGGCTGACACTCAAACCCCCATGGCGGACTCCGTCGCAGAAACGGCCGTCTCGCAGCCACAGCGGTCGGTACCGACAGTCGTTCGCTCGGTTCGCCACCGCCCTCGTCGCGGCGCGTCCCGCCTGCGGCGCCAGCCACCGGGCGGCCCGCTCCGCTCAGGGCGACCCGGCTTCGAGGTAGTGGCTCTCCCACTCGTGTCTGGACTCTAGCACCTGCCAGCCCGCGGTGGTGAGCGTGTACCGGTTCGTGCGCCCGTTCTTCGCCGTCTTCTCGACGAGTTCGAGTTCGACGAGCTCGTTCAGGTTCGAGTACAGGCGGCCGTGCTGGATCTCGTCGTCGACCGACCGCTCCATCTCGGCCATGATATCCTGCCCGTTCGGGTCGGTGAGGCCGCTGATGACGAACAGCAGGTCTCGCTGGAAGCCGCGGAGTTCGTGTATCGTTCTCATGCACCATCAGTGGGTGACGACCAGTATATACCGTCGCGATCGTTGCCGCGATTAACGGGCCCACTATCTCGTCCGAACTGCGAAAAATGAAGGCGGACGGGGGTGGGTGGAGTGACGAACGGCCCGTCGGATGGCCCGCGGTACCGACCGGCCGACTGGACGAACGGCGGCCAGCGGGTTTATTATGCGGATGGTAAACGCCGTCGCAGGGTCGTTCGACCGGGCGTCGCCGCGGCGGTCGACTTACCGTGTCGATAATAAACCGTCCGGGCGGTCTACGGTGTCCTACCCATGGAACCCGTCAGTCCCGACCGACCGGGCAGAACCGACCGCCGTCGCCGTCCGCACCGGAGGTGCGACTCGTGACAGCCAGCCCAGCCCGCGCGGGAGCCGCCCGGCGCGGACCGGACCGGCAAGAACGCCGCGCACGATTCGCCGACAGGCTCCAGATCGTCCTCGCCGGCGTCGGCGTCCTCCTCTTTCTCTCCGGGATCGGGTTCGCGATCGCCGGGGACACGGTCGGCGGGTCTCCCGGATTCGGCGCCGCGAACGAGACGGAGTCGCCGGCCGACCCGTCCACGGCGACGAGCGCGTCGGCGGACCCGCCCGGAACGAGCGCCGCCGGAACGGCCACCACGTCACCCACAGACAGGTCATCCACAGCGACTGGCGCTCCGACGCCGACTTCGACGCCGACCGCGTCGTCGACGCCGACCGCGACGCCGACTTCGACGCCGACCGCCACGCCGACCGCGACGGCCACGCCGACGGATGGGTGGGGACAAATCGAGACCCCGACCCCGACGGACGCGTGGGACGATACTGAAACGCCCACCGAAACGCCGACGGAAACCCCGTCCCCGACCGAGACGTCGACGGAGACACCGACTGAAACCCCATTCCCGACGGAAACGCCGACAGAGACGCCGACGGAAACGCCGACAGAGACGCCGACGGAAACGCCGACCGAGACGCCGACGGAAACCCCGTCCCCGACGGCAACGCCGACCGAGACGTCGACCGCAACGCCGACCGGGACGTCGACGGCAACGCCGACGGACGACGACGATGACGGCGGCCTGTTCCCCTCGCTCGCGAACTTCTTCCTGTAGACGACCGACGTCGTTCTGCGGTCGAGTCTCCCCCCGGTCGTCGCCACTCGCCCGCGACGTCGTCCTCGCTCGCATCAGTTCTCCTCCCCGCAATCTCGGGAGCGTCGACGTTCCCGGTGCCCCGCAAGCGGCCTGGAGCGACGGCCCCGCTCACGGTCTCGACGGGTCCGTCGACGCGCGGTCACTGGGGCGCGGTTCTGGGGAGCGCGCTCGCTGACGGCGGCCGCTCGGAGTCCGCGGATCCCGCTCGGGTCTATCGTCGGCCGCACTGTCGGTGGCGAAAATCAGGTCGACACTCTGGGAAGCCGCGCGTGGAGAAGCCGCCCGCGCCGCCGCCTCACTCGACGGTGACGCTCTTGGCCAGGTTCCGGGGCTTGTCGATGGCTCGGTCGAGCTGGACCGCGGCGTGGTAGGACACGAGCTGGAGCTGGACGTTCGCGAGCAGCGTCGCCCACACGGGATGGGTGTCGGGGACCGGCAGGCGGGCGTCGGCGACGTCGTCGGACTGGTCCGGGCCGACGACGACGACGGGCGCGCCGCGGGCCTGCGCCTCGGTCGCGTTCGTGAGCGTCTTCTCGTCTTGCTCCTCGTCGCCGGAACAGACGGCGAACAGCGGCGTGTTCGGCGTCACGAGCGCGAGCGGGCCGTGTTTCAGCTCGCCCGCGGCGAACCCCTCGGCGTGCTCATAGGTGATCTCCTTGAACTTCAGCGCGCCCTCCTTGGCGACCGAGTTGGCCTGCCCGCGACCGATGAAGAAGTAGGAGTCGTGGTCGCTGTAGGTGCGCGCCAGGGACTCGGCCTCGTTCGTCTGCAGGACGGACTCCACCTGGTCGGGCAGGTCCCGGAGCGCCGAGAGCAGCTCGCGGCGGTCGAAGTGCGGGTCGGCCGCCGGGACGTCGTCGACGAGGCGCAGGGCGAGCAGCCCGAGCGTGACCGTCTGCGAGGAGTAGGTCTTCGTCGCGGCGACGCCGATCTCCGGGCCGGCGCGGATGAACAGCGAGTCGTCGGCGGCGCGGGTCACCGACGATCCGACGACGTTCGTCACCGCGAGCGTCCGCGCACCCCGCTCGGCCGCGTCCTCGATCGCGGCGAGCGTGTCGGCCGTCTCACCGCTCTGCGTGACGGCGATCACGAGCGTCTCCTCGTCGGCCGGTCCGGCGGCCACGCCGTACTCGTTGGCCCGAATCGCCTCGGCGCGGACGCCCGCCCGCTTCAGCATGGTCTCGCCGAACATGGCGGCGTGATAGGAGGTGCCGCAGCCGACGAGCTGGACGCGCCGCACGTCCTCGAAGGCTCCCGACGGAAAGTCCTCGAGGGAGACCGTCCCGCGCTCGGCGTCGATCCGCCCCTCGATCGTGTTGGCGAGGGCGCCCGGCTGGGTGTGGATCTCCTTGAGCATGAAGTGGTCGTAGGACCCCCGCCCGGTCTCGTCCGCGCTCCAGTCGACGGCCTCGACCGCGCGGTCGACGGGCCGCCCTTCCGTGTCGGTCACGCGGAGTTCGTCCCGCTGGGCGACGACGACGTCGCCGTCTTCGAGGTACATCACCCGGTCGGTGAACTCCACGAACGCGGGCACGTCGCTGGCGAGGTAGTAGCCGTCGGCGGCGACGCCGAGCACGAGCGGGGACCCGTCGCGGGCCGCGTACAGCGTCTCGTCGTCCTCCACGAGCGCGGCGATCGCGTAGTTCCCCTCCAGCGCGTCGACGGCCGCGCGGAACGCCGCTTCGGGCGCGAGCCCCTCGTCCAGCTTCCGCTCGATCAGGTGCGGGACGACTTCGGTGTCGGTGTCGCTGGAGAACGTGACGCCGTCGGCGCGCAGGTCCGCGCGGAGGTCGTCGTAGTTCTCGATGACGCCGTTGTGGACGACGGCGACCTCCCCCGACTCGTCGGTGTGGGGGTGCGCGTTCTCGTCGGTCGGCGGCCCGTGGGTGCTCCAGCGGGTGTGGCCGATCCCGACCTCGCCGTGGAGGCGCCGTCGCCGGACCGCGCGGCGGAGCTCGTCGACCTGTCCGGAGCGCTTGCGGACGGCGATCCCGTCGCCGTTCTGGACGGCGACGCCGGCCGAGTCGTACCCGCGGTACTCCAGGTTCTCGAGCCCGGTGACGAGGTCGTCGACCGTCCCTCCCTCACCGATCCGCGCGATGATGCCGCACATCTATCCGGACACCCCTCGGAGCGGGGACGACCGCCCGGTCGCGCGTCGGGAGAGTCCGGTGGTGCGGAGGAGTCCGTCGGTTCGAGAGTTTCGTACTCGTCGCATAGCACCGTCTACTCGCGGAGCGGAGTTTACTATCCAGATAGTAACGATCGAGTTAGCGCCGAAGTAACGGCCGCAACTGGGGACAACTGTCGGGATCGGCGGCCGTGTCAGGTGTCGTCCCCGGGCGCGGCGTTTTCGAACGGCGACCGCGCGCTGTCGGGCACGGCGGTCTCGAGCGCGATGATGTTCTGCCGGCCGACGTTTATCTTCTCGATCTCGCCGCTGTCTTCCATCTTCGAGAGGAGGCGGCTCACCTTCGACTTCGACCAGTCGGTCTTCTCCGTGATCTCGTTCTGGGGCAGTCGGCCGTCCGCCTCGCGGAGCAACTGGAGGACGCGGTCCTCGTCGCTCAGTATTCGCGGAGGGACGGGATCCGGGGGGGCGTCGAGCGTTTCGCCCCCGTCGGCAGCGTCGTTCGCCGGCGGATCGGGTTCGCGCCCGATCGAAGACACGTCCGGAAGCATCTTCCGCTGGATCAGGCGGAGCACCGCGAGGACGGCGATCACGCCGATGACGATGAAGACGGTGGTCAGCGGACTGGTCGGGTTCGTCCCGATGGAGACCTCGGTCGCGTCGGAGAGGCCGTCGCCGTCGGTGTCGGCTTCGGTCGGGTCGGTGCCGTAGGTGTGTACCTCCGCGCCGTCGGAGAGGCCGTCGTCGTCGGTGTCTGGCACGGTCGCGTTGGTCGGCCCGTCGACCTCGCGTTCGTCGGAGAGGCCGTCGTCGTCGGAGTCGGCCAGCGTCGGGTCGGTCGGTCCGTCGACCTCGACTGCGTCCGAGAGGCCGTCGTCGTCGGTGTCGTTGTCGAGCGGATCGGTGTCGTACTCGTCGATTTCGGCCCCGTCTTCGAGCCCGTCGCCGTCGGTGTCGGGGTCCGTGGCGTTCGTCTTGCCGTTGACCTCGGTCGCATCGGTGAGTCCGTCGTCGTCGGTGTCGTTGTCGAGCGGGTCCGTCCCGTACTCCATGACCTCCGACCCGTCCTCCAGTCCGTCCTTGTCGGTGTCCGTCCGGTTGAGTCCAGTGCCGTGCTTGACCTCCTCTTCGTTCGTCAGGCGGTCGGAGTCGAAGTCCCCCTCGGGCCGTATCACGACGACAGTGCGGTTGACGGACGAGATGACGGCGCCGCCGGTCTCGTTCTCGACGGTGACCGTCACCGTCTGCTCCCCGGTCCGGTTCGTCGGCCAGTGGTCGAACGCGTACTCGTCGGTGACGGTGTAGTCGTCGGTGATGAGCGAGTGAGACCGGCAACCGTCGGTCACGTTCTCACCGGCGACGGTGAGACAGACGCTGAAACTCCGATGGTTGCGCGCGTTCGTCTCGGCCACCAGCGTCACCGCCGACTGCTGCCAGACGTACGTCGAATTGTCGTACGGCTGCCGGACGGCCCCGTCCCGTATCGTCAGGTTCACCGACGCGGTCCCGGAGTCCGTTTCGGTCGCGGCGGGGTTGCCCGCCGATGCGACTGCGGTGTGACCGCGATTCGAGTCCCCCTTAACTGCCCCGGTACCTCCGACCGCCGTCCCCCCCACGAGCGGCGTAACGGCGCTGCCGACGAAGAGGAGGCACAGCAGTACGGCGATGACGTGTCTTCGAACCATGTTCTAGAGCCTGGGTTCCGCTTCGAGCGCTCCAACGTGTGTTCTGCTAGGCATTTCCATCGTGTCCTGAACGGCCTCGTAGCGTGCTGTTAGCCCACACAACCCGTTCCGGTATACGTATTACTTTACTAAGTGACTGTCCGGTCCGGTGAATCGCCCGAGGGCGCTTCGGTATCCGGACGCCGCTCCTCGCGTGAGCAGGGGCCGGTGACTGTTGCGGTTCGTCGAGCGGGCGGTCGGACGCGACACGGGTTCGTCGCAGTAGCGTCAGGCGTCAGTGTCCGCAGTCGTCGTGATCTTGGCGACGGTCAGCAGCGAAACCATCGTGACGACGATGACGCCGACGATGAATCCCGAGAGCAGCTGGAACGGGGTGACGTTGAGCACGGTCCCGACGAGCAACAGCGACCCCAGGAGCGAGAGGCTCAGGTAGCCCTGGTCCCACGCGTCGACCGAGTCGTCCTCCGGTTCGTCCGCTGCCGGCTGGTCCTCGATGTACGACGCGACCTCGTCGAGCGCCGGTTGCGGGTCGACGAGCCCCCGCGATTTGTTGTAGTCTATCACGCCCGCCTCGTCGAGCGTGTCGAGGTGGGACTGGTATAGCGCGATGTAGACGCGCTGGCGCTCGTCGGACGTGAGCGCACGGACAGTCGTGTCGTGTTCCCAGGCGGCGACCTGCTCCGCGACGTCGCGCATCTTGACAGTCTGGTCGGTCCCCTCGAGGTAGCGGATGACCGCGCGACGCCGCTCGTTCTGCAGCAGGTGGAAGAGCTCGTTCTTGCCGAGCGGGTCGGACTGGTCGTCGTCGGCCGTCTCCTGCTCCTCGTCGGTAAGCTCATCATTCTCGAGCGCGTTCGCGGCCGTCGCGTCGGTTTTCTGCGGTGAGTAGCTCATTGGCTTCATCTGGACATTCCAGGATATTCTAATAAGACGGGGCTCTCGTCCCGACCGTTGCCGACTGTTGCAGCGGCTATGGACGGTCGTAAATCGACGCTTGAAGCGAGCGAGACGCACTCCTCGGGCCGTGAAACTGCCAAAATCGGTTTAATTCGATTCAATCCGGTTTGATCGCGGACCGATCGGTTTCGCTCGCCCGATTTGCCGCTCCGATCGGAGCCGCGGCCGATCACCGACCGGTTACTCGACGACCGTCTGACGGCCGTCTGACGCGGGCGCGTCGGCACACTGGCCGACCGAGGTGGGTCCCACCGGCCGACGATCGGCCCTCGGGGTCGTCGTCGGTTCGACGGGGCCGCCGATCACAGCCGTCGGTACTCGAAGCCGGCCTCGACGACTTGCTGCTCGTCGAGCGTGCCAGGCACGTCGACGACGACCGGGTCCTCGGCCATCGCGTCGGCCACCTCGGCGAAGTCGATGTCCTCGAACTCGTCGTGGGCGGTCGCGACGACCAGGCCGTCGAACCCGGTCGGGTTGAACGTGGACTGGACGGGCACGTCGAAGGTTTCCCGGGCGCGGTCGTCCGGCACGTGCGGATCGAATCCCTCCGCGTCGACCCCGAACTCGGACAGTTCGTCGACGACGCCGTCGACCTCGGAGGTCCGGACGTCGCCGACGTTCGGCTTGTACGAGAGCCCGAGCAGCAGGACCGAGCTGTCACAGAGCACGTTCCCGGCGTCGTTGAGCCCCTTGACGGTCAGTTCGGCGACGTGCGTGGGGACGTACTCGTTGATCTCGCGCGCCTTGAGCACGAGGGTCGGCGAGAACCCGTCGCGCTCGGAGCGGTGGGCGAGGTAGTGCGGATCGACGGGGATGCAGTGGCCGCCGACCAGCCCGGGCGAGTACTCGCCGTGGAAGTTCCACTTCGTCCGCGCGGCCGCGAGCACCTCCTCGGTCGAGAGGTCCATGTGGTCGCAGGCGATGGCGAGTTCGTTGACGAGGGCGATGTTCAGGTCGCGCTGGACGTTCTCGATGACCTTCGCCGTCTCCGCGGTCTCGACGTCCGGGGCGCGGTAGATGCCGGCGTCGACCACCGACGAGTAGAGCTCCGCGAGGCGCTCGCGCACCGCTTCGTCGTCCGCGCCGACGATCTTGACCACGTCGCGCACGCCGCGGCCCTCGTCGCCGGGCGAGGCGCGCTCTGGGGAGTACCCCACGTCGAACTCCTCGCCCGCGGTGAAGCCCGAGGCCGCTTCCAGTTCCGGGACGAGGACGGTCTCGGTCGCGCCCGGGAAGACGGTCGACTCGAGGACGACCGTCGTGTCTTCGGACATGTGCTCGCCCACCGTCTCGCCCGCCGCCCGGACGAACTCCAGGTCCGGGTTCTCCAGGTCGTCTATCGGCGTGGGAACGGTGATGATCACGAAGTCGGCGCGCTCGATGAGCGACGGGTCGGTGGTGAACTCGGTGTCGGCCTCGGCGACGGCGTCGTCGTCCACGTCGCCGGTCGGATCGCGGCCGTCCGCGAGCGCGTCGACCTTCTCGTCGTCGACGTCGAACCCGACGACGGTCTGGCCCGCCTCGTCGAACGCGACGGCCAGCGGGAGGCCCACGTAGCCGAGCCCGACGACGCAGACCGTCGCCGGCTCGGCCGTCGAGTCCTCCGTCGTCGACTCCCCCTCGATTGGGATCGCCGTCATTCCGCTCGTGCCGTCCGCCGGAGCGTGCGATGCCTGCTCGTCGCCGGGATTGCTGGGTCTGTTCGGATCCATGGGTAGTCGTCGCGAGCGGACGCCCGCTCGCTGTCCGTGTCCGACCTCGGCCGGCGATGGGCTTTATTATAAATCTGATAGGTGGTCGCTTATTCCGGGGGTAAGACGCGAAACGATCGCTCGGATGAAATGGCGTGGTGGCCGTGTATGAGTGCTGTGTCCGGCGTATATACGGGATCGTTGCGAGCGTTTCGATCCCGATTTCGCTTATCAGATCAATAATAAAACCCACTGGTGGCGTGGGATCGCCCGGCTTCGCCCCGTCACGCGACGGATCCGAAGACAGACCACACAGGGGTTTCCCATGCACGCCACCACGACCGATCTGACAGCGAACGCAGCGACGATCGACCGCACGACGGACTATCGGCGCGTTCGGCCGGCGGATCCGCCCGACGGGGCCGGTCCGCGGACCGACTCGCCGGACGAGGGTCGGGCCGCCGCCACCGCGTACGCGGACACGACGGTCGCCGTCGTCGTCCCCGCGTACAACGAGGCCGACCGCGTCGGGGAGGTGCTCGACTCGATCCCGCCGTTCGTCGACCGCATCTACGCGGTCGACGACGCCTCGACCGACGACACCTGGGCGGAGATCCGCGCCCGGGTTCCGAGCGGCTCCGGGCCCCACGGCGACGACGTCGACGGGCGGATCCTCCCCATCAGACACGAAGAGAACCAGGGCGCGGGCGGGGCGCTCCGGACCGGGTATCTCACCGCGCTCGACGAGGGCATCGACGTGACGGTGACGATGGACGCGGACGGACAGATGGACCCGGAGCTGATGTCGGCGCTCGTCGACCCTGTCGCCGACGGGCGGGCCGACTACGCCAAGGGGAACCGCCTGGCCGACCCCGAGGACCGCCGCGGGATGCCGCCGTTCCGCCGCTTCGGCAACTGGCTGCTGACCTATCTCACCAAGATCGCCAGCGGCTACTGGGGGGTGATGGACCCGCAGAACGGCTACACCGCCATCTCCGGCGACGCGCTCGCGGCCGTCGACGTCGAGTCGCTCCCGGACGGCCACGACTACCCGAACGACCTCCTCGTCCGCCTGCAGGTGGCCGACAAGTCCGTGGCGGACGTCGCGATGCCCGCGGTCTACGACGACGAGGAGAGCACGATCGACTACGCCGAGTTCGTGCCCACGACCTCGCTGACGCTGCTTCGAGGCTTCTGCCGGCGCATCGGTCACGCGCTCTCCCCGGGGAACGCCGACCCGCGGACCGCTATCCGCGGTGCTCTCGTCGGCATCACCGTCGTGACGTGGATCGCGCTGTCGCGCCGCGACGACGCGGAGGGGCGGGGCGAGGAATGAAGGTCGTCGTCACCGTCCAGCATCCCGGACACGTCCACTTCTTCAAGCACGCCATCCGGGAACTGGAGACCGCCGGCCACGAGGTACACGTCTTCGCGCGGGAGAACGAGGTGACCGCGGCGCTGCTGTCGGCGTACGGCATCGACTACGAGATGCTCGCCGGGGCTTCGGCGTCGCTCCCGTCGCTCGCCCGGGTCCAGGTCACCTACGAGAGCCGCCTGCTCGCGCGCGCCTGGAAGATCGACCCCGACGTCATCGCGGCCATCGGCGGCGTCGCCGCGTCCCACGTCGCCGCTGCGGTCGGCGCCCGGGGCGTCGTCTTCTACGACACCGAGCACGCATCGCTGATCAAGCGGCTGGCCTACCCCTTCGCCGACGAGGTGTGCACGCCCGACTGCTACACGGAAGACGAGGGCGACAAGCACGTCCGCTACCCGGGGTACCACGAACTCGCGTACCTGCACCCCTCGCGGTACACGCCCGACGCGAGCGTCCTCGACGACGCCGGTGTGGACCCCGACGACCCGCTCGTCGTCTGCCGATTCAGCAGCTGGGACTCCTCGCACGACGTGGGCCAGGGCGGGTTCGACGACCTGACCGAGGTGGTCGAACGGCTCGAATCGACCGGCGCGACGGTCCAGCTCACCGCGGAGGTCGACCTCCCGCCCGAGCTCGCCGATCGGGAGCTGTCGGTCGCACCCGAGCGGATGCACGACTTGCTCTACTACGCCGATCTGACGGTCGGCGAGGGCGCGACCACCGCGACCGAGAGCGCGCTCCTCGGGACGCCCGCCGTCTACGTCAACTCCCTGCGGCTGGGGTACACGACGGAACTGGCCGAGGAGTACGGGCTGGTCTTCCAGTACAACGGTCCGAACAGGCACGAGGAGGGCGTCCGCCGGGCCCTCGAACTGCTCGGCGAGGCCGACGGGGAGCGGTGGGAGCGCCGCCGCGCCCGCGTCCTGGAGGACAAGCGGGACGTGACCGACGTCGTCGTCGACCGCGTCCTCGCGGGCGGGTGACCTGCCCGTCACGGACGGGCCCGGTCGGTGGCCGGCTGCGCGCTCGCCCGACCGCGCGAACCGGAGCCGGGTCCGCGCTCTTCCGCCGCTTTCGACCCTGCGAACCACCCGCCCGACAGATCCCCTCACCTTGGCGGCGCTCTCGTCGCGACTGGTAGGCGCGTCTCTCCACCTTCCCGTCGAGCTCCGAACGAGGCCCAGACTGGCTCTCCCGAATATCAGCTTCCGAAACGACGTGGCTACGGACCAGTTATTCACGGCGATCGTTCGGGCTCCTCAGACGCTCTCCCCGGCGCGAACTTAAACAGTGGACATGTGAAGGGGTAGTCACAGGGAGGGGTATCCGAATTGAGAAAGTACACATGACACAGACGGACGGAACTGCGGACGAACGCGGCGAAACCGGGCGGACCTGCGGTCGCGATGGAGGGCCTTTCTCTCGACGCGCGGTTCTGAAGACGGGAGCGGCGGCCGCCGGCGGGCTGATTTTCGGGTCGGGCGTCGCGAGCGCCGACACGGGGACCGGCGTGATCCCGACGCGACTGCGCGAGAAATTCGACCGCGTCGTCGACGTGGTCGAGGCCGGTGCCGACGACACGGGCTCGGAGTCCATCGTCGGCGTCCTCGAGCGACTACGGGACGACGATCGACTCCAGCACGGGACGCTGCTGTACTTCCCGCCGGGTCGCTACTACATCGACCGGCAGTTCCGGATGACCGGCTTCGACCTGTTCGGCATGTACGGGAACGACGCCACGCTCGTGCCGGCCGACTACCACGGTATCGAGGACGACAAGCACAAGCTGTTCCGGCTGGGCGTCTCCTACAACCCCGGGAACCGCCTCTTCGTCGAGAACTTCGCCGTCGACCAGACGGCCGACGACACGGGCGCCCGCGTCCTCGACGTGGCCGTCGCCGACCGCCTCGAGGTCCGCGATATCGACGTCCAGGGCAAACACGACTCCGGCGCCTGGGGACCGGGCCGCTTCGTCGTCACCGACCCCGACGGGACGGGCGTCGTCGAGCGGTTCACCGCGGTCGACGGCGGCGAGTACTCGGCCAACGCCCCGCACGACAAGCTCTGGCGCGGCCCCTCGGGTATCATCTGCAACACCTACAACGAGGGTCGGATGACGTTCCGCGAGTGCGAACTCGGCGGGTTCCCGGACAACGGCCTCTATGCGGCGGGCACCAACGGACAGATCCGGGTCTGGCGCGGCACCTACAGGAACAGCAACGGCGCGAACGTCCGCGTCGGCGGTCCGAACAGCGAGATCATCGGCGTCGACGTCGTCGTCGACCGGAACTGGGAGGAGACCGAGGCCCAGCGCGGCATCCGCGTCGAGAAGACGAACGACGTCGACGTGAAAGACTGCTACGTCCGCATCGCCGCGGACACGCCCAACAGCCACGCGATCTCCGTCCAGTGGGACGTCGAGAAAGCCTATCTGAAGGGGAACACCGTCGTCGTGGACAGCCCCGTGTTCAACCACGGGATCTGCCTCGCCTCGCGGACGGGCGACGTGACCGTCTACCAGACGAGCGTCGAGCACAACGGCCCCGGCGGTTCCGCCTTCTACATCGACGGCGAGGGCACCGACGACGAGTGGGCGATGCTCGCGCAGGTCACCGTCACCGGGTCGGCCGGTCACAAGTGGAACCGTGCCGGCATCTACAACAAGCGAAACAACGTCGAGTTCCGCGCCGTCGACGTGGACCAGACCGGTTCGTCCAAGCGCCGCGCGCTGGAGAACTTCGGCGACGACTGCATGGTGTACGCGTGCGACTTCACTGCCCGTCAGCACCCGCTCATCGACACGGCCGCGGACACCCGGGTGGAGGACTCGACGTTCTACTCGGCCGACGACCGCCAGGGCATCCGCCTCACCGACACCACGGAGCGCGTCTACCTCAAGAACAACGAGATCGAAAACGACGTCAAAGACGAGGGCTGTTCCGATCTCAAGATGGCCGGCAACACCTTCTTTTGAGTCGGCGGCCGGGCCGCGTCACGGCGTCCCCGCTGTCCCGTTTGCGCCGGTTCGATGCGCACTATCTCACGGATTACCACTGCCCTAGCAGCGTCGCCGCGGCGCGGCGGCCGTCCTACCAACAACATAAGAAGGAACACGGGGGTGCGACCGTGCGGTGTGATGAGTCTCCGATGAACCGACGTCGATTCCTCCGAGCGAGCGGCGTCGTCGTGGCGGGCGGTCTGGCCGGCTGCGGTGGCGACGCGACAGCCGATACGCCGCCCGATTCGAGCGGTCCGAACACCGGCGGCACTGTCACCGCCGAACCGAATGCCACGACCGCGACGACTACCCGGTCGGGCGGGACGACCACTGCGACCGACACCGCGACGGCGACGCCGTCGCGCGAACAGCTCCAGACGGACGACCGCTCGCGCGAGCGATACGGCCAGCCCGGATCGTCGCTCGCCCCGCTGGACGGCCCCGACGAGTGGCAGACGGTCGCGGGGGAGGCCAGCGCCTCCGACCGGGGGATCACTGACGCGGGAGGCGTCAAACTAGTCGGCCCGGGCGGAGAGAACGCCTCGATCGCGAAGTCGATCTCGCCCACGGACCTGTCGGACAGGGACCTCTCGGTCGGGATCCGGTCGACGACGCCCCGCGAGATCGGTTTCGTCGTCAGACTGGTCGACGGCTACGGCAACTACGCGGCGCTCTCGCTCCGGAAACTCTCCTACCAGCCGCCCGACGTGGGCTGGTTCCGCACCTGCCCGGGCGTCTACGCCACCAGCGACCAGGTCCCCGACCTCGCGAACGTCCAGCGGGTGCAGCTGGTCGCGCTCAACGCGAGCCCCGACGACGTCGAGGTGTGGGTCGACGACGTGCGGACCCACCCCAAGCCCGACCGGGGATACGTCGTCCTCAGCTGGGACGACGGGCGACGCGCCTACGCCGAGGAGGCGGCGCCGCTCCATCGCGAACGCGACCTGCCCGGCGTCGTGACGATGCCGCCGACCGTCGACCACGTGGGACAGGGGCCGTTCATGAGCCGCGACCAGTTCCACGCGATCAGCGAGGCCGGCGACGAAGTCGTCGCCCACGGGACGACCGGGCGGACGTTCAGCACCGTGTCGGCCGAGCGACTCGACGAGATGCTGGCGCGCAAGAAGCGCTGGCTGCTCGCCAACGACTTCGACGGGAGCGACTTCGTCGTCTACCCCGGCAACAACTTCGACGCCACGTCGCTGGACGTGACCGACCGCTACTTCCAGATGGGCGGGATGAACCAGGCGGGCGACGTGAACACGACGGGCGTCAACGGCTTCGACCCGCTGGTCCTCCCGCGGACCATCGGCCACGACCTCGAGGTCGCGAAGACCGTCGTCGACCGCGCCGCCGTCCACCGCAACTGCGGCATCCTCAACTTCCACCACTTCGGCACCGACAACACGATGGACCCCGGCGAGTACGAGCGACTCCTCGACTATGTCGTCGAGACCGACGGCGTCGAGGCGATCACGTTCTCTGACCTCTGGTCGATGCGCACTGAGTAAGCGGCCCCGCGCCCCCGCGCCACCGCGCCGCCGTACTTCCGCGTCACCGCGCTTCCACGCCGCCGCGCTTTTGCGCCACCGCGCTTCCGCGCCCCGCTGCTCGGCGCTTTACGCGATGCCAAAACCGTTCGCCGGCGCCCTCGGGGCCGCTGCGGCGCGAACGACGGACGGCGGTCGGACACCACCGCCATTCGCGGGCGGGACGGAATCGCGACCAGACGGCCGCCGCCCGCCGATTAGCTGGCCCGTAGAAAAATGCACCCGTCCCGAAGGGCCGGGTATGTTGCCGTCTCGGTACAACCTGACGAATCTGCGCCGGGTGGTGCGCGACCCCCGGCGGCTCCGGACGGAAGCGGAGGCGCTCGGCTCGCGGCTCAACCGGGCCGTGGCCGCGCGCCGGCACCCACCCGGGGACGCCGTGGCCATCATGGACGAGGACTGGGACAACTGCTTCGTCCTCGACGCCTGCCGCTACGACCTCTTCGCCGAGCGCCACGACCTGCCCGGCGAGTTGCGGAAGGTCACGTCGGCGGGCTCGCAGAGCCTGGAGTTCATGGAGCGCAACTTCGCCGGCGAGACGTACCACGACACCGTCTACGTCACCGCGAACCCCTTCGTCACGCGGCTCGACGACGGTGTCTTTCACCGCGTCGTCGACTGCTTCGCCGACGAGTGGGACCCCGACCTGGGGACGGTCCCGCCGGAGGCGGTGGTCGACGCGACCCGCGCCGCCAACGAGCGCTATCCCGAGAAGCGCCTCCTCGTTCACTTCATGCAACCGCACTACCCGTTCATCGGTGAGCGCGGACGCGAGCTCGACAGCGGCGGCGTCACCGGCCACGTCACCGGGCAGGCCAAGACCGACGAACCGGCCGACTCCATCTGGGACCGCCTCGCCGCGGGCGACCCCGACGTGTCGCCGGAGACTGCCTGGGCGGCCTACGCGGAGAACTTCGACCTCGTCCAGGAGCACGTCGCCGACCTCGCGGCGGCGCTGGACGGGAAGACCGTCGTCACCGCCGACCACGGGAACCTCTTCGGCGAGCGCCAGTGGCCGGTCCCGTTCCGCCGGTACGGCCATCCCGCACGCCTCCGCGTCACGGAACTCGTCGAGGTGCCGTGGCACGAACTGCCGGCCGACGAGCGCCGGACCGTCACCGCCGACCCGCCGGAACAGACCGACGACGTGGCGAGCGACACCGTCCGAGACCGTCTCGACAACCTGGGCTATGCCTGAAGCGCTCCCGGCGACGGGCGACTGGCGCCCAGCGGCGGCCGACGGGCTCCCGCGGGCGGGCGACGTGCGGCCGCCCTCGGCTGCCGAGAGCGGGCGCGTCCGACGCAGAGGTGGCCCCGCGTGAGCGACGACGGGGACGTACGAGGGTCGTCGATGCTCTCGATCCTGCGCGGCAGCTCCATCTTCACCGTCGGGACGCTCGTCGCGCGCGCGTTCGGCTTCCTGCTCACGCTCGCGCTCACCCACGCAGTCGGTGCGGTGGCCTACGGGGTGTACGTCTTCGCGAAGAAACTGATCACCGTCGGCGCCGGCCTCGCGGATCTGGGCGCCGACAAGGCGGTCCTGCGGTTCATGCCGAAGTTCGAGGACCACCCCGAGCGCCGGGGCGCGGTGCTGACGCTCGGGCTGGTCACCTCGCTGGTCGCCAGCCTCGCCGCCGCCGCGGCCCTGGCGGTCGCCGCCCCTGCCATCAACGCCCACACGCTCAACGAACCGCTGTTCCCGGACGCGCTCCGGGTGTTCGCGGTCGTGCTCCCCTTCTACACGCTCCGGCGGGTCGTCACCGCGACGTTCCGGAGCCTCGAACGCCTGGAGTACACGGTGGGCGTCAACAAGGTGGCGCTGCCGGCCGCCCAGGTCGTCGCGGTCGGGGCGGCGTTCCTCCTCGACGCGTCGCTCGTCGGCGTCGTCGTCGCGCTCGTCGTCGCCGGCGTCGCCGTCTTCGCCGGTTCGTTCGCGCTGCTGTTCGCGCGGACGGACCTGCGCCCGCGCCTCGCCGGCACCCGCGAGGTGGCCGCGGAGTACTACGACTACTCGCTCCCGCTGACGATTTCGCGCGCCGGATCGCTCGTCTACAGTAACGTGGACGTGCTCATGCTCGGCGTGCTCGCCTCCGGCGCCGCGGACGTCGGCATCTACAACGTCTCGCTCGCACTCGCCAGCCTCCTCGCGCTCCCGCTGATGGCGACCAATCAGGTGTTTCCACCCGTCGCCTCCCGCCTGTACGAGGAGGACAACTACGACGACCTCGAATCGATCTACGGCTTCCTCACCCGCTGGATGTTCGGCGTCGCCCTGCTCGGCGGCGCGGCGCTGATCGTCTTTCGGGCGCCCGTCCTCGCGCTGTTCGGCCCGGAGTTCACCGCCGGTTCCACGGTGCTGGTCGTCCTCGCGGTCGCGAAGGTCGTCAACGTCGCGGTCGGGCCCAGCGGCTACGTCCTCATGATGACCGACCACCAGTACCTCAACGTCGTCAACCAGGTGAGCACCGCGCTCCTCAACGTCGTCCTCAACTACGTGCTCATCCTCCGCTACGGGATGGTCGGCGCGGCAGTCGCCACGGGCATCTCCATCGCCGTCGTCAACGTCGCCCGCATCGCCCAGGTCTGGTACTTCGAGGGGATGACGCCGTACTCGCGGCGCTACCTCAAGCCCGTCGGGGCCGTCGGGTACGCGACCATCGCCATGCTGGCGGTCCGCCTGTTCGGTGCGCCGCCGCTCTCGGGGCTCCCCCTCATCCTCTTCGGTGGCCTCGTGGGCCTCGGCACGTTCGGCGCCGTCGTCTGGCTCCTCGGCATCGACGACGCCGACCGCGAGTTCGTCGACCAGACGCTCTCGCAGGTGGGCGACTGAGGGCGTATACGATGTCAGTCGTCGTAGACGCTCGGTGGACTTTTCCCCGCTCACGGTCGCTGTCTCAGAAAAACGCAGGATGTCAGGACGGCGGGAGAGCGGAGCTCTCTCGAACCGAGACGGGATATCCGCGCTCGGACAGCCGTACCGCACAGCACTCGCGCGGATAGTGGCCCGCTCAGACGACTTCGCGACGCCGCGACCGCGCCTCACGGTTCGCTTCGCTCTCCGGAAGACTCACTGGGTTCGTCTTCCGAGCCCTGTCTCACTCGGTTCGACAGGACCCCGTTCGGCCAGCCGTGGCGCTCCCTGCGTCTGCTCACGGGCGGCGAAGCCGCCCGTTCGCATGGTATGAGGGACCTCCGGTCCCTCACTAGTCGCGCTACGCGCGCCTCGCCCGTTCAGTCCACTACCAGCGCAAACGCTCCTGCGACCCGATTCGCTCGTCAGGACGTCAGGGACAGCAAATCCGCGACGGCAACCGTACCGCGCCACGGGGGCTGACCGCGAGATCACCCGTTCCCCTCAGAGGTAGCCCAGTTCCGCGAGCCGGTCACGGGTGTCGTCGTCGACGGTCGATTCGAGGCCGTCGTCGCCGTCGCCCCGTGCCGCGGCTTTGGCCTCGCTCGCCGTCCCGTCGAATCGGCGGGTCGCCCAGCCGGGGACGGCGGCGTCGTCGCTCCGGAGCGTCTGCGAGCAGGGGCCGCCGTCGAGGGCGTACCGCTCGCTCGCGTCCCGCGAGTCCCAGACGTACTTCTCGCCGTCGTCGTACGCACACCGGATGAGTCGGTCCCAGTGCTCGTACTCGTCCTCGCGGCCGGGCTCGTCGAGCGGCCCGACGGTCGTCCCGACGCCGACCACCTCGGCGACCGCGCGGTCGGTGAACGGCGAGGGCACCTCGTCGCGGGCGAACGCCGCGAGCACGTCGCCCAGCGCGAGGTGCGAGAGGTACCCGTCGGCGTCGCGCGCGACTCGCTCGAAGCCGTCTGGCGGGTTCACGACGCACAGCGGGACGTGCAGCAGTCCCTCGCTAACCGAGGACTTGTGGTCGACGAGCCCGTCTTCGTCCGGGTAGCCCAGGTTCTCGCCATGGTCGGCGGTGATCACGACCGTTGTCTCGCGGTCGGTCCGCGCGCGCAGGTCCGTCACGAGGTCGGCCACGCGGCGATCGAGATAGTCCACGGCGGCCCCGTAGAGGTCGCGGTAGTGGTACAGGTCGCGCTCGTGCTCGGGTTCGAGCCCGTCCAGGTTTATCTCCCACTTGGCCAGCTCCGCCGAGTGCCACCGGGGCGGGGCGTCGTGGAGGTCGCCGTCGAACCCGTAGGTCGGGCGGAGCGGCACGTGCGCGTCCATGAAGTTAGCGAAGAGGACGAACGGCTCCTCGGTGCGGTCGACGGTCCGTCCGGCGTCCCGCGCGACGACGCGGGCGCCGTTGTCGAACAGCGCCGGCGTCGGGCCCCGCTTGGTCAGGCTATCGAGCTGGGCGAGGGCGCCGTTCGCGAGGCTCGCCAGCGGGCGCTCGTGCGACAGCGCCGCCTGCAGGAAGCCCGCGTAGAGCGCGGCACCGGTGCGGTCGTCCGACCGGTAGAACGCCGCGGGATCGAGCCCCTCGCTGAATCGCGCGTCGGGGTTCACGTCGGTGAACTCGTCGAAGCAGTCCGCGAAGCCGAACGCCGAACTCGCCTGGACGTTCGCACTGACGCCGAGCGCGGCGTGGTCCGGCAGGTCGGCGAGGAACGTGTCCGCCCGGTCGATGCCGGAGAAGTCGACGTTGTGCGTGTGGGCGCCGTGGCGGTGGGGCAACTCGCCGGTGAGCATGCTGGCGTGGCTCGGCGTGCTCCAGACGCTGGCCGCGCGGCACTCGGCCACGTCGACGTCGGCGAGTGCCTGCAGGCGGGTGGCGTGACGGTCGAAGACGTCCTTGCGGACGGTGTCGAGGACGACCAGCGCGACGTTGCGCCGCCCCATCACAGCACCCCCTCGGCCTCCAGGACGCGGTGTTTCTCCGCGCAGTACTCCGTCCAGGTGGGGACCACGGACACGTCGTCAGCCCCCGGCGTTTCGTCGGCATCGAGCAGTTCGTCGAGACAGTCGACCCACGCCTCGGTCCGGGGCTCCGCCACGGCGACGCCGCGCTGGTCGCCCAGCAGCTCCTTCACGAACGTGTCCGCCGAGAGCGCGAGCTTCGTCCGCATGCCGTAGGCCTCCAGCGGCGCGAGGCCGTAGGACATCCACGCCGGGCAGGCGAAGGCGTCGGCCGACTTGTAGTGGGCCGGTAGCTCGTCGTCCGGGATGTAGCCGGCGAACCTGACGTCGTCCTCGATGCCCTCGTCGCGAACGATCTCCCGCAGCGTCTCCTCGTGGGAGCCGGTGCCGCCGATCACGAGGCCGACGTCGTCGCGTCGCTCGCGGAGCCGAGCGAACGCGCGCAGGAGGAGGTCGAGGCGCTTGCGCGGGTCGAGGCGACTCAGCGCCAGCACGACGTGTTCGCGGTCCATCAGCTCGACGCGCGGCGTCTCGTCGTGGTCGGCCAGCCACTCGTCGGCGACGCCGGGGTGGACGACGACCGGGTCGACGTCGTAGAGCACTTCGAGCTCTGCCGCGACCCGGTTCGACCCGGTGAAGACGACGTCGCAGGCGGCCATCGCCCGGTTCTGGAGCCACTCCTCGATCTCGGCTTTCCCCCGCGGGACGAGCGCGTCGTCGATGTCCGACTGGAACTCCGAGTGGCCGGGCACGGCGTCGACCAGGTCGTCGAAACCGTCGTCGCGGCGGTGGGGGAGCAGGCGCGGATTGTCGCGAAACCAGAGGATAGACCCGTGGACGTGGGTCGTGAAGGGCACGTCGAGGTCCGAGAACGCTTCGACGAGGTAGATCTGGATGTTGCGGTAGTGCGTGAAGAGGACGTCGGGGTCGACGTCGGGGACCGTCGCGAGGAGGCCGCCGGTCTCGGTGACGAAGTCGGCGATCCCAGAGGCGGTGTCCGGCGCGCTGTAGGTGCGGACGGAGACGTTCGCGGGGAGGTCGAACTCGTCGAGGAACGAGTCGGAGTAGTCGGCGGTGATGAGCGTGACCTCGTGTCCGACCTCGGCGAAGTATTTCGCTTCTTCGATGACGAGCCGTTCCGCCCCTCCGGACTGGAGGGGTATCGAAACCATCCCGATATGCATCGACGCCGACTACCCGCCCACCGCACTTTCTTATCGGTCCGATAAGGGCGCGTTCCACCGGGTTAGGCGGTGCGAACCGGCGGGGTCAGCGTCACACTTCGAACCGGCGGGGTCCGCGTCACACTGCGAACCGGCCGTGGTCGCGTCACACGTACCCCAGGTCGCGGAGGCGCTTCTCGACGTCGACGTCTCCCTCGTCGTCGACCGGCGCCCCCGCCGTCTCGGGCTCGTACGTGCCTTCGTCGGTCGCCCTCGTCTCGATCCACGGGACCGTCTTCACGACCGGGTGGAGGAACGCCTCGCGGTGGTCGACGTCTCCCCACTCGCCGATGGCCTCCCCGTGGTCGGCCGTGATCGCGACGGTCTCCGCGTCGAGGTTCTCCAGCGCCAGGGCGACCTCGTCGAGGACGAGCCGCAGGTTGTCGAGGTACAGCTCCCACACCGTCTCGCGGTCGGCGTCGCCGCGCGCGAAAGCGTCCAGGGGCGACCGTTCGAGGGGCGTGGGATCGCGGTCCTCGGCGATCGCGCCGGCGAGGTAGGGCGCGTGGGGCTGCATGAAGTGGGCGATGACCCGCCCGTGGTCCTCCGAGCGCGCCACGTCGACGAGTCGGTCGGTGACCCGCCTCGGCGGGACGTTGCCGAGGTCGTCGTCGTGGCCGTCCCGCCAGACCATGTCGAGCCGGCCGAAGTCCGCGGCGTCCACCGGGTCCCAGGCCGGTCGGCCCGGGATCTCCCGCTCGTACGGCGGCGTGTCGCCGTCGACGAACAGCATCTGCGCGTGCGTGTTCGCGGTGAGGTACGCGGTGTCGGCCACCTCGCGGCGTCGGTCGCCGGTGAAGGTCTTGGCCAGCCACTCGAAGGAGTGGCTCCCGACCGAGACCGTCCGTTCGATCCGGTCGGCGTCGAGGAAGTCGTACTCCGGGGCGACCGCGCGGAGCGCGTCGACGCGGCAGGCGTCGAGGACAAGCAGCGCGTCCCACTCGCGGTCGTAGACGTTCGTCCCGAGGGGGTATCGCGACGTGATCGTGTACCAGGTCCCGAGGTACGCGTCGTAGGCGCGGCGCGCGGCGGCGTAGGACAGGCCCGAGCCGCTCCGGGCGAGTTGGGCGATGTTCACGGGTACCGGCCCGTACCGGCGGGCGGCCCTTCCTTATGCACGCGGTAAGTCCCCCCGGAACCCCGCGTTTCGCGGCCGGTAATCAGTCCTCGCGGCAGTCGTGGGCGGCCGCCTGCGTGAGCGCGTCGTGCAGGCGGAGCGCGTGCCGGACCGACAGGTCCTCCGGCACCGGGGCCGACAGGCGGGCGGCCACGTCGTGGCGCTCGTAGACCGCCTCGCGGTCCGGCCACGCCGACTCGAACGGCGAGAGGAACGGGAGCAGCCTTCGGAGGAACGACTCGGCGTAGTTGAACAGCGGCACGTCGTGGGGGCGGTCCGGCGGGTTGTGGCGGTCGATCGCGGGGTCGAGTCGCTCCATCGCCGCCCGGAACGTGTCCGGCGAGCGGTGCTCCGGTGGGGTGCGGAGGTGCCAGTCGAGGAGGGCGCTGTCGACGGCGACGAACGATTCGAGGAAGTTGTCCGCCAGGTGCGCCCGGAAGGGCAACACCGGCTGGTTGCGGATGGCGAGCAGATCCGTGGCGTTGTGGGCGCTCGTCGCGCGGTCCCGGCAGGCGTCGAGTTCGCTCTCCAGCGACGACCGGAGGAACGCGGCGGGGTCGTCGACCTCGACGTCCTCGAAGACGCGCGTCGCCGTCCGCGTGAGGTCTCGGCTGTCCGGGGCCGAGAAGCCGAGCGTGTCGAGGAGCGAGTCGAACGGGTCCGGGTCGGCCGCCAGCCGCCGCCACGGGAGGCGCTTGCCGGCGATCTCGACGGCGTCGCGTTCGAGGAAGAAGCCCTTGAAGAGGGTGTCGTACAGCAGGCCGTGGTACACCGAGTCGACCTCGATGTCGTCGGTGTAGCCGGCGTGGTGGACGTGCAGGGACTCCTTGATCGACTGGCTGTAGCGGCTCTTGGACGGGTCGAGCGACAGGTAGCGGTCGTCGGTCTCGAGGACGCGGTGGGCGGCGCCGTACTGCTCCGCCACGCGCTGGGCAGCGGCTACCTCCTGGTCGTCCGGAGAGCCGACGGTGTAACACCGGCTGACGGCGGGGAGCTCGGAGAGGAGAATCCGTGAGTCGTAGCCGGCCGAGAGGAGGAGGCCGGTCTCGCCGGGATAGTCGCTGCGGCGGTCGATGGCGGTGCGCAGCCGGCGAGCGAGTTCGGCCGCGTAATCGAACTCTCCCGGCTCGTAGACGAACCGGCGAAACTCCCCGTGGCCGTCGCGGGTGACGTACCCGTCGAAGGGCGCTCGATGGGTCCGCTCGAACAGGGTCTTCTCCCCGAGCACGGTCCCGAGGTGGAGGAACTCGAGCAGAGAGGTGCGGCGCACCTCCGGGTCCGGAACGGTCCCCTGGACCGCCGTCGGGTCAGAACCGAAGGCCCGGGTACCTGGGGCGTCGGTGTAGAAACACTCCCACGAACGGATGGGATCGGTGGCGACGAGGGCCTCGTCGCCGTGTTCGAGCGCGACGAGATACGACCCGTTCAGATCGGCGAACGCCGCAGCGCCGCGTTCGGCGTAGGCGTCGGCGAGCCAGGCGGCGACGTCGTCGCCGCCGGTGGGGCAGAACGCTTCGCCCCACACGACGCAGTGGCCGGTCTCGTGTTCGGAGACGTCGCTGCGGCCGGAGACGCCGAGCGCGGGGTCTCTGAGACCGACGGTCAGGTGCTCACCCGCGACGACGGTGTCGAACGCGTCCGTCTCATGGTGGCGTTCGAAGGCCGTTCGGCCGCCGAAGACGCCGAACACCTCCTTGCGCATCCGCATTCGGTTCCGGTCGGTGCTGGCCCGGGCGATCCAGTCGTCTTCGTCGGTCAACAGTCCCATCGAACCCCTCGTGGTGTCGCGGAGAGAGTCACTCACGTTGCCCGTCAATGCTGTCCCTGCGACGCGAGTACGTCCGAACACGTCACGACGTCCACGTCCGCGCCGTCGACGTACTCGAGCAGCGCCGCGAAGTCGCTCTCGGAGATCTCTCCCGCCCCCGTCCCGACCGCGTGGTGAGTGAGAACGAGGTGCTGGCCGAACTCGGCCGCGTAGTCGACGTACTGCTCGACCCGGTCGGTGTTCGCGGCCGCGATCCGGCTGTTGTAGTAGTTCGCCGTAGCGGGCCGCCCGTTGGGCATGCCCCCGAAGGTGTACAGCGAGTCGTGGACGTCCCGGACGATGCGCATCGTCGCCGGCCCGACCATGTTCTTCGGCGTCAGAAAGTGCCGTGCGCCCTCCTCGAACCCTTTGTCCACGAGGAACTGCCTGTTCTCCTCGATGAGGCTTCGCTGTTTCGCCGCGGAGTACTCCGTGAGCAGCCTGTCCCCGACGTACGGGTGTGAGGCCATGTCCCAGCCGGCGTCCGACATCTCGGTCATCATCCCGACGTCGAGGCGGTCGCCCCGGTAGACGGCGTCCGAGATGACGCCCTCGACGCCGCGGAAGCCGTACTCCTCCATCATCGGGAACGCCGTCTCGTAGTGACTCTCGTGGGTGTCGTCGAACGTGAGCGTCACGGAGCCCGTCTCGGGGGCGTCCGCGAGCCGCACGTCGTCGACCGAAACGTCGATGGCGGCCCCGTCCTGGTCGCGTCGCCGGGCGACGAGTCGGACTTCCTGGACGGCGGAGAGATCAGGATCGCCGCGGACCGCCGTGACCCCCATGTCCGAGCGGACCCACGCCCCGACGGGCCCCGGGAACGTCCGCGTCATCCTGACCATGTTCGACTCGTCCGGGGCCAGCAGCGCGACCGAGAGCTTCGCGATCGCCGGTTCTCGCACCTTGACGGCCAGGGAGACGTTCTTGCCGGCGAGGTCCCGCGGCTCGCCGAACGACGTGAACGCGCCCGCGAACGCGTCGTCGCCCGACGCCCGGAGCCGCAGGGACTGCGAGCCGGCGTAGACGCCCTCGCTCTCCGGCTCGATCGCCCCCTGGTCCGAGAGCGCGTACCAGTACTCGAGGTCCTCGAAGCCTTCGAGCAGCGCTCCTATGTCCGTCCTGGGGGCCGACGCGGTTCCCGTCCGGCTGGCGGACGTCGGCGTACTCGTTCCCGCGTCGGTCGCGCCGGCAGTGGTGGTGCCCGTCTCGCCGCTGGTCGCGGCGTCCGTTTCGGTCCCGGTCGTGACGTCGATGGCCGGGTCGGTTCCGTCTGCGGGCGCGGCGACACCCGGGTCGTTCCGGCCTCCGACGTCGCTACACCCGGCGAGGCCGACCGCTCCGACGGTCGCGAGGAAGGCTCGTCTGGACTGTCTCATCTGGGTCGTCCCCACGCCGCCGATCCACTTACTTATCGGTCGCGTAGGCGGCCAGTGAGCCGCCCCCGCCGTCCCCGATTCGTTCTCACTCGCGCGTGGACGCGACGTCCGCGCCCGTCGCTCGATCGCCCGGTTTCACCGCCGACGACGGGTCTGGCGGGGACTATCGGGGGCCTAAACGCCGGGAACTGACCGCTCGGATCGGTCGCCGCTCGCGTCGATCCCGCGGGATAGTGATCGCGCCATTGACCGTTTCGCCGGCAAAATCGGCCGAAACAGTCCGAAACGGTCGAGACTATCGGACTCCTTCATCACCCCCTGCCACGGCCCATCTCCCGTGACATCGGAACTGTCTTCGACGCGGCTCAACCGGCGATCGTTTCTGAAATCGGGGAGTGCGGGACTCGCGGGAGTGAGTGTATTTTCGGGGGACGCGTCGGCGTACCACGAACTCGACGACGAGTACGGCACGTCGCTCTACGTGACCGACTACGGCGCGGACCGCACCGGGGAGGAGTCGGTCGTGGACGTGATCGAGGACCTCGCGGACGACGACACGCTCCTGAAGTTCCCGTCGGGGCGGTACTACGTGGACCGGAAGGTCCGGTTCACCGACTTCGACCACTTCGCGATGGCGGGGCTGGACGCGACGCTCGTCCCGGCGGACTTTCACTCCTTCGCGGACGATTCGAACAAACTGTTCCGGCTCGGGACCCCCGAGGTGCCGGGGAACGACCTCCACATCCAGAACTTCACGGTCGACTTCACGGCGGCCGACACGGGGGTCCGGGTGTTCGACGTCGCCGTCGACGACGGCCTCACGGTGAAAGACATCGACGTCCAGGGCCGCCACGACAGCGGCACGTGGGGTCCGGCCCTGTTCCGCATCACCGACAGTGGCGGCGAGGGGCTCGTCCATGGCTTTCGAGCTCCGGACGGCGCGGCGGCGACGTGGCAGACTCCGGGCGACCACCTCTGGCGCGGGCCGACCGGCATCCTCTGCTCGTGGGCTCACGAGGGGACGATCACGTTTCGCGACTGCGACCTCGGCGGCTTTCCCGACAACGGGCTCTACGCCTCGGGCGGCAGCGGCAGGGTGAACGTCGAGGGCGGTCGCTACGCCAACAGCGGCACCGCGTCGCTCCGGCTCGGCGGCCGACGGGTCTCCGTCACCGGCGCGACCGTGGTGGTGGACGACCAGCCCTGGGGCATCCCGCAGGAGGGGATCCGCCTCGACCACGGCGAGTGGATCACCGTCGACGGCACGACCGTCTCGATGCCCAACCCCACCGGCGAGGGGATCAACGTCGGCAGCGAGGTGGACGGAGCGTTCGTCAAGCACTCGGACGTCACCGTCGGCGAAGACGCGTCCATCGGGGTCCACGTGAACCCGGGCTGTGGACCGACGTACCTCAAGGACGTGGGCATCGAGATGCGGGACAGCAACAACGCGGTCCAGATCGAGGCGGGCGGCGGCGGCGAGGTGGGCCTCTCGAACGTCCGGATCACCGGCGACGCCGGCGGCGAGACGATGCGCCACGCTATCCGCTGTCTGCGGAACGGCTGTGCGTTCCGGAACGTCACTATCGACCAGACCGGCGGGAACAAGCGCCGCGGCATCCTCCTCGCCGGGCGAGACGCCTACGTCGACGACTGCGACATCTCCGTCGCCGAGCGCGGCCTCTCCGTGGCGGACGAAGGCGCCTGGATCGAAGACACTCGTAGCGTCTCCTACGACGAGGACCGCGCCTCGATCAAGATCTTCGACGACGTCGCGGACTACCGACTCAAGAACAACGAGTTCCCCAACGGGATCGACGACTGAGCCCGACCGGTCCTCGTTCGATCGATCTCTGTTCGATCGATCTCCGATACCCGTCGCGGCGAACGCCGGGCGCGTGCCCGGCGCTTACGGACGAGATAATAATGCCGTGGTGCCGCGACGTGACGAGCAATGCCGACAGTGAGCGTCGTCATCCCGACGTACGACCGCGCGGACGTCCTGCCGCGCGCGATGGACAGCGCCCTCGGACAGACGTTCGCCGACCTCGAACTCGTCGTGGTCGACGACGGCTCGACCGACGAGACCGAGTCCGTCGTGGCCGACTACGACGACGACCGGGTCCGGTACGTCGCCCACGAGACGAACCGCGGCGGGAACGTCGCCCGCAACACCGGGATCGAGGCCGCCGACGGGGAGTACGTCGCCTTCCTCGACTCCGACGACGAGTGGAAGCCGACGAAGCTCGAACGCCAGCTCGACCGCCTCGAAGCGGACGACGCGGACTGGGTGGCGGCCTACTGCGACTTCGAGACGCAACGCGAGGGACCGGCGGCGCGGCTGGAGTCGCTGGCCGCCGGGCTGCTCGCGCGAGCCGACGGCGACCACCCGACCGAGGGCGGTGAAGAGCTCGTCGGCGAGATCCTGGCCGACCGGCTGCACCCGGGCGCCGGGTCCACGCTCGTGGCGCGCACGGACGTCGCGCGCTCGGTGGGCGGCTTCGACGAGGAACTCGACCGGTTCCAGGACCCCGAGTTCGTGCTCCGGCTCCTCGACGAGGGGCCGCTCGCCCACGTCGACGCGCCGCTGGTCGTCCGCCACGACACCGGCACGCCCGCCGCGGAGACGGTGGCGGCCGCCGACCGCGAGTACCTCGAGAAGTATGCCGACGCCGTCGACCGCGCCGAGGAGCGCGGGTTCGACGTCAGGGGACGCCACGACCTCATCCTCGCCAAGCGATTCCTGGCCGAGGGAGCGTTCCTCACCGGGATCCGACACCTCACAGGGGCGACGGTGCCGGGCCGGCACGTGCCCGGCCTCGCGTGGGCCACTGCGGGGGGCTTCCGACGCCGAACCGACCGGCGAACCGCGCTGACGAGCGCGCTCGCCGTCGCGGTCCTCGTCGTCGCCGCGCGGCGTCGGTGATCGGTCCCGCGCGGCTGAGAAGTTTAGCGCTCGAATAAGCGGCCGAGAACGCCAATTACCCGCAGGATAGTAATACCGCGACGGGTCCCAGGCCGTCCCGTCGCGCGACGACGCGGACGACGTCGCGAGGTGCACGACCGTGTACAAGGAACTGTTCGGTGTATTCGACGACGCGGACGCGTTCCGACGCTTCAGGACCGGCGACGAGTACGACGCCGTCGTCGCCGGCGAGCACCTGACCGTCGGACTCCGAGATCCGGCCCTGGGTGTGACGGGCCGTAGCGACGTCTACGAACACGAGACCGGTCACTGCGTCGTCTGGGGCGAGGCGTTCTGTCCCACCGGCGGCGAAGACGTCGCCGCCTGGCTCGCCGACGCCTACGCCGAACGCGGTACCGACGCCCTCGCGGCCCTCAACGGCTCGTATCTCGTCGCGCTCGAACACGGCGACGAGGGCCTCGTCGCCACCGATCCCATCCGTTCGTGGGAGTGTTTCTACACCGACGCCCCGGGCACTCGCGTCTTCGGCTCGGACGCGGCCTCCGTCGGACGGACCGTCGACGCGCCGCGCGTCTCCCGGCGAGCGCTCCGGGAGTTCCTCCACCTGAGCGTCGTCTTCGGCCGGCGGACGCTCCTCGAATCGGTGAGCCGGGTGCCGTTCGACGCGACCCTCGAGCCCGACGGCGTGACGCCGCTCGACCGATTCGTCTACGATCCCGCCGAATTCGACTACGCGGCCGAACTCGCCCGCCGCCTGCGCACCGCTATCGAGCGTCGCAGCGATTACCCGGGCGAAACCGGCCTCCTCCTCTCGGCCGGCTACGACTCGCGCGTCCTCCTCGCCGAACTCCCGCACGTCAGTCGATGTTACACGGTGGGCGACAGCGACGGCGAGGAAGTCACCCGCGCGGCCGAGCTGGCCGCGCAGTACGGCGTCTCCCACACCGCGCTCGACTCCACGGACGATTACCTGCTCGTCGACGCGAACAAGTCCCGGTACGGGCAGGGGATCAAGGAGTCCCTGCACGTCCACCACGCCGACCAGACCGACGCCATCGGCGTCGATTCGGTGTATCACGGCCTGCTGTGGGACACGCTCTTCCGCGGCCACTTCCTCGAACCGTCGACCCTCAGCGTCGGCGGCATCGAGGTGCCGCTGGGCGGGCTCGACCCCGATGCGGACCCGGTTGACGCCCTCCTGGGTCGCATCGGCTACACGGAGACGGGGAGCCACCGCCTGCGCGATTTCAGCGGCGTCGGGCCGGACGACCACGAGGCCTTCGCCCGCCGCGCCGTCGCCGAGGCCGTCGACGACGTCCGCGAACGCACCGTCGACGACGACCGCGCCGTCGACGTCCAGAACGTCATCGACGCCTGCGGCATCGTCAACCAGCCGACCCTCCCCTTCCGGACGCACCTGGCGGACAACTTCCTCGAATCGTTCGTCGCCGTCGACAGCGCCCTCCTCGACTGGCACCTCCGCACCCCGCCGGAACACCGGTCGACGGAGACGTTCCTGGCCGCGGCCAGACGGCTCGACAGCGACATCCTGCGTCACCGGCCGCCCAATCGCCCGTACGACTCGGCCCTGCTCAACGGCGCGGTCGACCGCTGTCGGCGGACGCTGCCGTTCGTCGACCACGACAGCGCCTCCTGGCCGAGCCGAACGGAGAACTTCGAGCGCCACCGGCTCGACCAGCGGCTGTTCCCCGAGCGCGGCTACCTCCACGAGCTCCGGCCGCGACACAAGCTCCGCGTCGCCGACGTCGAGCGGTGGATCGGCGACTGCCTCGACGCGGACGTGGACCGCGACCCGCTGGCCGGGCTCGACGCCGGATTACGCTCCCGATAAGTAAGGAACCGCTGCGCCTACCGGCGATCGGATGAACCAACGCGGACACTGGTCCCTCGACCTGGTGGCTGTGGGGGCGGCGACAGCCGCCTGCGTCGCCGGCGTCGCCGCCGGCGTCGACGGCATCGCGCGGATACTGATCGCCGCCCCGCTGATCCTCTTCCTGCCCGGTTACGCGCTCGTCGCCGCGCTGTTCCCGGAGCGCGCGGCGAGCGGCCACTCGCTCATGCCCTTCGACGAGTTCGAGGCGGCGTCGCTCGGCCCCAGCGAGTACCTCCGAGACGGCGCGGGGCTCGGCGCCGAGGGCCGATTCGCCCTCTCGGTCTGCTGTAGCATCGCGGTCGTCCCGCTGGTCGCGCTCGGCGTCGACCTCGCCGGCTTCAGCATTCGGCTTCGGCCCCTGCTCGCCGGCGTCGCCTGGACGACCGCGATCGCGCTCATCGCCGCCGCAGTCACTCGGTTGCGGGTCGACCCCGAGGACCGATTTGCCGTCGCGTTCACGCTCCCGAGGGTGTGGTATACGCCAGGCCGAAATCGTATACGCGAGGCTACGATCCCCAACGTGCTGCTCGTCGTCGGGCTCGTCGTCCTGTCGACGAGCGTCGGCTACGCGGCGGTCGCGCCCTCCCAGTCCGAGGGGTTCACCGAGTTCTACGTCGAGACGGACGACATGACCATCGACAGCCAGGCTAACTACCCCGACACGTTCTCCCGCGGCCAGGAGTCGACGCTCGACGTGTTCGTCGGGAACCGGGAGGGGTCGCGCACGGAGTACACGGTCGTCGCGGAGCTCCAGCGGATCGACAGGGGAGCGGACGGCAACGGGACCGTCACGGTCACCGACCGTCAGCGCCTCGCGACGCGCGACGTGAGCGTTCCGGCGAACCAGACGGAACGCGTTCCGCTCGCGATCACCCCGGACCTGTCCGGCGAGGACCACCGGATCGTCCTCCACCTCTACCGCGGCGACCCCCCCGAGGACCCGTCGCCTGCTTCGGCGTACCGGTCGCTCCGGCTCGACGTCACGCTCTCCTGACTCCTCACAGTCGCGATCGCCAGATCTATCGAGCCATCGGCTGGTTCGCCACGAGTGAGACTCGGAGCTGCTGTTTGAGCATCGCACACCACCCCGAAATCTGGAATTAACTGCGTTCGAGCCGCCGGACCTTACTTTTCAGCTTAGATCTCGATATTGCTCCTGCGTCTGCTTTTCGGTGATGGTTGGGACAGAGAACGATTAAGTTCGACCGTTCGTTTGGCCCTCCTTCGCTTCGCGGGATTATGTGGTGAACCTCCGGTTGGTCTACGTGTTCTCCGCACCATTCACACTCCTGGTCAGCCCGTTCGAAGTAGAGATCGTTTTTCAGTTTCTTCGGTGTTGGTGGCGTCTTCTCTGTCCCGTCATCTGAACCGTCTTTCTCGACTGTTGCCCCATCAACCGTACCGAGCATCTCGATCGCCTCACCGATAGTCTCGGTCGAGATGAGTGCCCAGCCGAGGATCGAGACCCCGAGAACGAAAAACAGGCTTCCGGAGAGAAACACGATAGAACTGGTCTGAAAACCGCTCGTCCAAGTTGCAATAATTCCTGTTAGGATCGCAACGAGCGCAACACCACCTGGAGGAAGGTCTCCGTCCTCACCCGCAGGAAGCGCAAGATCGATGGTTTCGTCGCCACCACTGTTCCGGGCAACGCTTGAACCTTCGTTGGGAGATCCGCCACTAAGCGACAGTTGTTCAGCACTTGGCCCGAATCTGGCCGCTTGTCCTCCATTCGCCCGTTCCTCAAACAGGCCCTCGGCCTCGGCGTAGGACTCGACCTCGTGGACGGGGATCATCCCAACTCCGTGGCTGTCCATCATCCCTGGCGTGTATTCCGGCGTTAGGATCTTTTCCCGGGGTTCCTTCTCGTAGGTGATCTCGTAGACGCCCTCGTCCCGTTTTTCGAGTCGCCAGTTGCCCTCACGCCGAACCACGCCCATACCGCGAGATCCTCATACTGATTGATAAAACGATAGGGTGACTAGAGGTTCCGGTCCCAACAAACGATATAGCGTTTTCAGGCCCTCAGGAAGGCGCGGTACAGAGCGCCACGTCACCGTTGGCGTAGAGGACGTTCTGATTCGGTCGGCACACCCGCTCGCGGGGCACGTTGAGCGCGTGTCCGTTCCCGCCGACGAGGAAGTAGGTGGCTTCCGTGGACTGGGCGCGGCGGTAGACGGTGAGGTCGTGTTCGGAGCGCTGGCTCTCGTTGAGGACGGCCACGTCCGTCGGGTGCGAATCGATCCGGTCGATGACGGTCTGGTAGGGGTGGTCCGTGAAGATCACCTGGTCGGGGCGTATCTCCTGCCCCCGGGGCCTGCCGGTCATGTCGCC
This sequence comes from Halosimplex rarum, assembly GCF_047715405.1. NCBI lineage: Archaea > Methanobacteriati > Methanobacteriota > Halobacteria > Halobacteriales > Haloarculaceae > Halosimplex > Halosimplex rarum. Next base: position 3,270,271 of record NZ_CP180412.1, on the reverse strand, counting down.
GATCGTGTGCGCGGCGGTGATCTCCGACTCCGTGTAGGCGAGCTCCTCCCGGTCGTCCTCGAAGACCGGATTGTCGACGGTGGCCTCGCCCGAGAGTAGCATCGCGCCGGGGTAGACCGCGACGAAGAGGAGGAGGACGGCGGCCAGGAGCGGTTTCGCGAGGTCCCGCGAGAGGTGGCGGAAGCCGACGGCGGCGAGGACGGCCATCGGGGCGTAGAGGAACGCGAACCACCGCGTCGGGATGAAGTTGCGGATGCCGAACATCGGCAGCAGCATCACGAACACGAGCATGACGGCCGCCGACACCAGGAGCGTGAGCACCGACTGGCGGGCGTGGTCTCTGGAGACCACGTAGAGACAGCCGACGAACGTCGCGAACAGCAGGAACAGGAACCCGAGCGTGTCGACGTAGAGCGCGACCTGCTCGATCAGCGTCGTCTCCGGCCCGGCGGCCGACCCGGACGACGACCCGCTCGCGAGGTTGAGAAAGCCCGCGCTCGTCCGGACCGTCTCCTCGAGGTAGCTGAAGACGGTCTCGAGGAACGAGTCGCCGTTGTACGGCGTCAGCGACCACATGAACGTGACGAACCCGGCGTCGAAGACGAACAGGCCGACCACGTTGACCGTCTCGCGCCGCGTGAACCGCACCGGTCGGGTCGGGTCGAAGACGCCGAGCGACCCCAGCACCTGCGCGACGATGGCGGTCAGCAGCGTCACCAGCATGATGAACGACGACACCTGGTGGGTCAGGATGACGACGACCGTGAGGAAGACGAGCAACAGGAAATCGCGGCTGCCGTACTCGGTGCGCATCACCCGGACGAGCGCGTAGAGGACGGCGAGGTAGAACGCGAGCCCCATGCTCGTCGGGATGAGGTGCATCCCCCACTGGATGGTGTAGTCGCCGATGGCGTACAGCGACGCGGCCAGCACCGCCCACCGCTGGCGGACGAGCAGCCCGGTCGTCAGGTAGACGAACACCGCGGAGATGGGCATCGCGACGCCGAGCGACAGGTACAGCGCCGCCCGGAGCGGGACGTCGTAGAGGAAGGAGGCGGCCGCGACGAGCAGGTGGTACAGCGGCGACGCGTAGTACTTGTCGCCGGCCATCGCCGAGAGCGAGTGCTGGGTCGCGACCCTGTCGGCCAGGATCGGGACGTGCGACCAGATGTCGATGCCGATGAATCCGGGCGTGGTGGCCAGCGCGGTGAAACGGAGGACGGCCGCGAACAGGACGATCTGGACGAGCGTCAGCCGCGGCCGGAAGTCCTCGTCGCTGGCGGCCAGCGGCTGGACCGTCAGCGCGGAGGCGACGACGGCCGCGACGAGGTAGAACGGCAGGGCCCGCCCGCCTTCGACGGTCGCGACGACGACGAGCAGCCCCATGGTCGCGAACGACAGCCCGGGCAGCGAGCGCGCGACGACCGTCGGCAACAGCGGCGGCGCCGTCGCCTCCCGCGGCCGGTACACGGCGATCAGGTAGAGCGCGCAGGCCAGTCCGAGGACGAGGGGGATCGTCAGGATGTAGATCTGCGAGGCCAGAAACCGAAGCGGGAAGAGCGCGAGCGCCACCAGGAGCCCCCCGAACGCCGCGAGCACGTCGAGGCGGACGCCGCTCGACCGGTCCGCGCCGAAGCTAGACATCGGCGACCGCCTCCCCGCGGCCGACGCGGCGGTACACCTCGGCGAGGCGCTCGCCCATCCGGTCGATCCCGAGGCCGTCGACGGTCGCTCGCCCGTCCGAGCGCCGCTCGCCGTCGAGGACGGCTTCGATCCCGTCGACGAGCGCCGCTTCGTCGTCGCAGACGCGGCAGTTCGAGACGCCCGAGAGCGTCTCGCGGACGAAGCCGACGTCCGTCGACACGACGGGCACGTTGCACGCGGCGGCCTCCTTGACGACCATCGGCCCGGCCTCCCGGGTCGACGTGACGAGGACGGCGTCGCTGGCGTTCAGGTACAGCGGGACCTCCTCGTGGGGAACGCCGGTGAGGATCCGGAGGTCGGCGTCGACGGCGGCAGCCTCTACCACTCTGCGGGCGCGCTGGTAGTCTTTCTCCGGGCGGGCGGGGTCGTACGGGAACAAGACGACCCGCTCGTCGGGGTCCCAGCCGACGCGGTCGCGCGCCTCCGCTCGCGGAACGGGACAAAAGCGGTCGAGGTCGATGCCGAAGGGGACGACCGGGTGGTCGCCGGGGACCGCGGACGCGCAGGCGCGACTCGGCAGGACCACCGCGTCGGCGGCCCGGGCGGAGAGGCGGCTGAGACCGGTGAGCCACCTGCGCTCGCCGAACAGGTCGGTCCCCCAGGGCGTGAACACCACCGGGCGGGTGGGTTGGGCGAGCGCGAACGGCGCCGTCAGACCGTAGTTCGCGTGGACCAGGTCGTACCCGTCCAGGCTGTGGTCGAGGACGCGCGGCAGGTAGCGGGCGTAGTCGGCCGCCGTCCGCGGGGAGTCGGGCTCGTACTCCCCCGGCACGCCCACCGCGGTGCAGTCGATCCCGCGCGCCTCGAGCGCGGCCAGTTGCTCCTCGAAGAACGATCGCGTCGACGTGTAGAGGTGGAGGGCGCGCATCCGTCACGCTCCCGTCCGGCGCGCCCGCTCGGCGACTGTCTCGCGGCGCCCGGTCTCCCCACCGAGACCGGCTCTCGACGCGTGGCTTCCCGTGTCGTCGTGTTGTGGTGTCGTCATTCGTTCGATGTCCCGGGACGCCGCTGTCGCGCGGCGTTCCGTCGCTGGTTCGGGCGTCGCTCGCGGCGTGGTTTATTATAGAGGCGGTAAGCGAGACGCGCCGGCAGCCCCCCGCCACCGCACCCCCGGTCGCGCCGGTTACCATCTCGCTAAAGTCAGTCACCGGATCTGCCCGGCCGGCTCTCCCGGTCCGTCCAGACCCCCTCGACGGGAACGGACGCTCCCGGTCAGACGTCTTCGACGAGTTCGCCGACCCGATCGAGGGGGAGCGCTTCCATGGTCTTCGTGTCGAGACCGTGGCGCTCGATGACCTGCGTTACCTGGAACGCCGTCTCGCTGCTCTCGACGGTGAACCGGACGTGGAAGTCGTAGTCACCCAGGATGGCGTATGTCTCCTCGACGTCGCCCCCGAGTTCCTGGATGTCCTCCCGGATCGCCCCCCAGATCGAGACGAACTCCTGGGGGTTCTGGAACTGGCCCTCGTTCACGTCGACCTGGGTGATGTATGTTGGCATAGGGCGCACTTCGTCAGTGGAGCGGCGCCCCAATGAGGATTTCGACGTTCCAGCTATCCGGAACGTTCCGCGTCGTCCCGTTCGCGTCGCGGTCTACCGGTTTGACGGCCCCCGTTCGGGCCCGGAGCGGGCCGCGTCAGCGGCGGTCGAGGAGTCGCCAGGCGGCCAGCGGGCCGGGCGCACCGTCGGCCAGCCAGAGGAGGCCTACGGCGGTGACGAGCCCGATCTGCACGACGAGCAGCGGACTCGGTTCGAGCGAGAGGATCTGGGCGAGATATCGGAGGAAGTACAGGAGCGCCCGCTCGGCCAGCCCGCGGTCGGTCACCGGGCCCGGAAACGAGGCGACCGGCCAGAGGACCCGACCCACGGGGACGGGGTCGCCTCGCAGGACGGGGTAGACGAGGTCACCGGCGAGGTGCGAGAGCCAGCCGATCCCGATCGCGGCGACGGCCCGCTCGCCGCGCCGCTTGCGGACCGCGGCCACGGCGGCGACGCAGAGCGCCGGACCGGCGACGAGCACCGAGTGAGCGGGCCCGTAGCCGACGGCGACCACGTCCAGCGACCAGGCGAGCGGTTTGTCGACGAGGTCGGGCGCCTGGGTCGCGAGGGCGAGCAGCAGGACGCACCGCCCGTGGGGGGCGTGTCCGTCGACGGCGTGAACGGCGACCGAGTAGCACAGGTAGCCGACGGCCAGGTGCTCCCAGGGCCACATCAGCGGGTCACCCGTTCGACACCCGTTCGAGGTCGCTGGTCGGCGTGCGCCAGCCGGTGTCGGTAGCGGTCGTCTCGACCCACGGTACGCGCTTCACCTGTGGGATCGCCAGCCCGTCGAGATGGCCGTAGGCTCCCCACTCGCCGAAGGTCTCGCCGTGGTCCGCGGTAATCGCGACGGTCCGCGCGTCGAGGTTCTCGAGGAGGACCGTCACCTCGTCGAGGACGTACCGCAGGTCGTCGAGGTAGCGCTCCCAGAGGAGGTCGCGGCTCACGTCGCCGTCACGGAGTGCCGACCAGGCGTCGGTCTCGTCCGTCGGGTCGTCTCCATCGTCCGTCCGTCCCAGGGCGGGCGTGCCGGGCTGGGCGTACTGGGCGACGAGCCGGCCGGCGTCCGTCGCACGGCCCGCGACGATGGCGCGTTCGGTCACGGCGCCCGGCGGCACGGCCCCGATACGCTCGTCGCGCGCGTGGGGCCAGACGCGGACGAGGTCCGCGAAGTCGTCGTCGCCCAGGACGTTCCGGCGCGGCCACCCGAACGGGACCGTGAGGTTCGGCCCGTACACGCCCTCCTCGAAGACCGGTTCGGCGAAGGGGCTCGCCGTCACGTAAGCGGTGTCTGCCACGGCTTCCCGGTGGTCCTCCGTGAACGTCTTGACCAACCACTCGGGGGAGCCACACGCGACCGAGCGGACGCTCTCGATGTCCCCCCGGTCGAGGAACGGGTACTCCGGCGCGACGGCGCGGAGCGCGTCGACGCGGCAGGCGTCGAGCACGAGCAGCGCGTCCCAGTCGCGCTCGTAGACGTTTCGACCGGGCTCGACGCGCGAGGTGACGGTGTACCAGAGACCGAGATACGTGGAGTAGGCGCCCCGGAGGACCGCCCGCCTGGGGTCCTCCGTGAGCCCCTCGCGGAGCGCCGACACCCAGCCGCTGAAACTGACCGGCATGCCCTCCCCTTCCCCAGCGGTCGGTTTCACTATGCGTTTGGTAACGACGAAATCGCCGTTTAGCGGAGTCGTAAGCCGACGCTGGCGGCCGGTGAACACGCCGCCACTCTGTGAGTCCGGCGTCGGAACGCGTCGCCGCGTCCCCGTCGAGTTCGGCAGGCGGGGTCACGGCGAGGTGTGCGGCGCTACGGTCCCGATAAGAAAGACGGGTCGCCTCGTCGAGACGAGCGCATGAGTCGACAGACCAGACGAGCGTTCATCGGCACCGTCGGGGCGCTGTCCGTCACCGGATGCCTCTCGTCGTTCCGCTCCGGCGACACGGATTCACCGGACCGCGACGGCGTATCGACGGACGACCCGCTCACCAACGGCACCGGCACCGCCACCGCCTCGCCGACCGCCGACGAGACGGCGACCCCACCGAACGGCACGGACGCGCCGACCGCGACCGCCACGCCGACGAGTCCGCTCGACCTCTCGGGCGAACAGCTCGAGAACTTCGAGCGCTTCGACCGCTGGTTCGTCCTGAGCGACCAGGGGGAGCTCTCGGCGGAGACGAGCGACCCCTACCACGGGAGCCAGTCCGCGCGCGTCGAGTCACAGAGCGGCGACGCCTTCGGCGGCATCTACACGGCGTTCGACGAACCGCAGGACTTCTCGGACCGGAACCTCTCACTGGCGGTCAAGGTCTCGAAGCCCGATATCGCGAAGATATCCGTGGCCCTGCTCGCGCCCGACCGCGGGAACATGGTCCGGATGATGCGCACGATGCCCGGCCCGACCGATCGCTGGGTCCGCGTCGACTTCGGGACGACCACAGTCGAGCGCGAGCCCGACCTCTCGAAGGTCCAGGAGATCCGCATCGTCTGCCGCCGGCGCGGCGGCGTCGACGAACCGGTCGAGTTCGCTGTCGACGACCTGCGCGCGGTGGACCGGCCGAAGAAAGGCCGGGTGATGCTGACCTTCGACGACGCCCACGAGAGCCACTACGAGCGCGCGTTCCCCGCGATGCAGGAGTACGGGATGGCGGGCGTCGAGGGCGTCATCGCGGCGGCGGTCGACAACAAGGACCGCCTCGACGTCGGCATGATGCGTCGGATGCGCGACGACGGCTGGGACATGGCCTCGCACCCGGTCACCCGCGGGCGACTCCTCACGGAGTTCTCGGAGGCGAAGCAAAAGCAGCGCATCGAGGACAACAAGCGGTTCCTCGACCGGAACGGGTTCCGCGAGGGCGCGCGCCACTTCCTCACCCCCCAGAACATGGTCGGGCCGAACACCTACGACATCGTTCGCGAGCACCACGAGTCGCTGTTCACCTTCGGCGGCATGCCCAACGGCCTCTCCCCGACGACGACGTACAACTTCGGCCGCATCAACGGCACCGACCCGAGCACAGTCCAGCAGTACGTCGACTACGCCGAGCAGTACGGCCAGCTCGTCGTCCTGAACCACCACGCGATCGGTCCGGAGGGGATCTCCGAGTCGGACTTCCGCGCCACCCTGGAGTACGTCGATCAGGCGGACGTCGAGGTGGTCACTGCGTCGGACCTCCTGGACGGCGACCTCGGGCCGTGAGTTTCGTCCCGGACGATTTCAGTGCCGCCCTCGGCCCTCGCAATCCCCAGGTGCGCCGTCGCGAAGGGCGGTCCGATCGCGAGCCGGCGGTTCCTGTCCCGCCGGCCGCGAACCGGACCGCGCTACCGCCGCGCGCCCGCCCGACCGCGACCGCCGGCGCGAGTCGAGCGGATTCCCCGGTCGCCATCTCCGGTGATTGCGGCCCGACGTTCCCTTATCAGACGCATAAGAAAGGCGACTCCGCCGCCACGTTTCCGTATCCGTGAACGTCGCCAGCCGCGGCAGGACCCCGACCGCTCGCGCGCCCTCCGGTCTCCGCGTCGCGACCGGTCCGGTCGCTCCCGTCGAGACTGGCCGCTCCGACCCGGCCGAAACCGACCGGCGCGACTCCGCCGAGACTGACCGCTCCGACCTGAGTCCGGGGTGGTCGTAGCGTGGACCGGAGCATCCTCAGCGGGTTCCTGTCGATCGCGAGCGCGAAAGCGATCTCGCTCGTGATGGGCATCCTCACGACGCCCGTCCTCTATCAGCTGCTGGGTCCTCGTCGGGTCGGCATCTTCGGCACCGTCGTCTCGGTGCAGGCCCTGTTCATGATCTTCGTGAGCGCCGGCGTCACCGACGGCGTCCGCAAGTACGTGGCCGAGGACCGCGACCGCGACCGCTGGGAGGGAGCGGTCGTCGGCTTCTACTTCCGGCTGGCGCTCCTCCTCGCGGCGGCCGGCGCCCTCCTCATGTTCTCGGCGACGCACTTCGGGCTCGTCGCGACGGTGTTCGGCCCGGCATACGAGCCGCTGTTCTACCTGCTGGTCGTCGGCGTCTTCGCCGCGCAGTTCTGGGGCTACGCCCGCCGGACGCTCATGGGGTTCGGCCTCGAACGCTACTCGGAGCCGCTGAAGGTCTTCAACCACGGCCTCTTCGTGGGCCTCGCGCTCCCGCTGGTCGCGCTGGGGTTCGGCGCGGCGGGCGCGCTCGCGGGGCGCGTCTTCTCGGGCCTCGTCGCCGCCGTCGTCGGGCTCGCCATCATCGCGCGGAAGGTCTCGCTCCGCGGCGCGACGGCGTCGCCCGACTGGCTCCCCCGCCGGGAGATGCTGACGTTCAACTCGCTGACCGTCCTCCTCATGTTCCTGATGATGTCGCTGTACCACGTCGACGTCGTCATGCTGCAGGTCCTCGTCGGCGGGGCCACCGTCGGCTACTACAAGGGCGCGCTCACCCTCGCGGAGTTCCTCTGGATGGTGCCGCTGATGATCCAGTCCGTGTTCGTCCACTCGATGTCGGAGCTGTGGTCGAACGACCGCGTCGACCGGATCAACGAGATCGCGGCCCGAACCACCCGCTACACGCTCCTGCTGACGGCGCTGATGGGCCTCGGACTCGTCGCGCTCGCCGACGTGGCGGTCCCGACGTACCTCGGGAGCGAGTACTCACCGGCGGTGACGCCGCTCGTCCTGCTGATCCCCGGCGCCGTCGGCTTCGCGCTCGCGCGCCCGTTGCTCGCCATCGAGCAGGGGAAAGGCGACCTGCGCTACCCCATCGCCGCGACCGGCGCGAGCGCGGTCGTCAACGCCCTGCTCAACTTGGCGCTCATCCCGCGCTTCGGGATGCGCGGCGCGGCGGTCGCCACCAGCGTCGGCTACGCCTCGATGTTCGTCTTCCACCTCTGGAGCGCCCACCGGATCGGCTTCCAGCCGCTGGCTGACCTCCGGGTCGGTCGCGTCGTCGCCACCGTCGCGCTCGCGGCCGGTCCGATCCTCGCCCTCCCGCGGTTCGTCACCGCCCACCTGGTCGTTCCGGTCGTCGGCGTCTCGCTCCCCCTCTCGCTGTTCGTCGTGCCGCCCGCGGGCCTGGTCGTCTTCCTGACGACCGCGTACCTCACCGGCGCGGTCGGCGTCGGCGAGACGGTCGACATCCTCACGTCCTGTCCGGACCCGCTCGGTACCGTCGGACGCCGCCTCCGCCGGCGGTTCCCCGAGCGCACCGCGAGCTAGCCGTCCGGCGGTCGGCCCCGCTCGAAGTCCGCCCGGCAGGCGCGACAGTTGCGCGGTGCTTACCCGAGACATAATAATGGCGCCACGGGGCCGGTGTTCGGTCATGACGCCGACCGAACGGGCGCAGTCGCGGCGGCCCCGCTCGCCAGCGGCGGGTCGGACGCCCGCCGCGCGACCGACGGACCGGACTGCCCCCGCCCGACAGACAGCGGCCGGTCGCGCCGCGCGGAGGCGGTGACCGTGGGGACGCTCGTGCTCTCGCTCGACGCCGAGCTCGCCTGGGGCTTTCACGACGTCGACCCGCCCGCCGAGCGGATCGCGGACGCGCGCCGCGGCTGGCGGCGGCTGGTCGCGCTGTTCGACCGCTACGAGGCGCCCGCCACCTGGGCGGTCGTCGGACACCTCCTGCTCGACGACTGTGAGGAACCGCACCGAGACCACCCGGCCGGGGCCCGACCTTGCGACGCAGCGCCCGGGAGCGACAGCGACCGGTCGCTCTCGTCGGACCGCGCGTGGTACGGCCGCGACCTCGTCGAGGCGGTCCGCGAGGCCGACCCGGACCACGAGATCGCCGGCCACGGGTTCACGCACGTCCACTTCGACCACGAGCGGATGACGCGGCCGTTCGCCCGCCGAGAGGTCGAGCGCACGCGCGACGCCGCCGCGGCCGTCGGCTGCGACCTCGATTCGTTCGTCTTCCCCGTCAACGAGGTGGGCTATCGCGACCTGCTGGCCGATGCCGACTTCGGCTGTTACCGCGGCCTCGCGCCGACCGCCGACCGGACGGCCGCGGACCGCCGCGTCCGGAAGGCCGCCGGCGCGCTGCTCGACCGCGGCCACGCCCCGCTGGTCCGCCCGCGCGTCGACGAGTACGGGCTCGTGAACGTCCCCGCTTCGATGTACCTCTTCGACGGGCTCGGCCCCGTCACCGGGGCGGCCGCGGCGCTGCACGACGACCCCGTCGCGAAGCGGGCCGTGCGTGGCGTCGACGCCGCGGCCGAAGACGGTGGCGTCTGCCACCTGTGGTTCCACCCGCACAACCTGACCGAGCCCGCCGATTACGCCCGGATCCGCCGGGTCCTGGAGCGCGCGACGGACCACCGCGACGCGGGCGATCTGGAGATCGCGACGATGGGCACTGTCGCCGACCGGGCGCGGAGGGCGGAGTCGTGACGAGCGAACTCCGGGCCGTCGCCGGCGAGTACGTCCGCCAGGGGATCGACCGCGCGGCGCGGACTGTCGAACGGACGCGGTTGCGCGTCGCTCCGTCACCCCGAGCGCTCGACGCCGACTCGGCGCTCGCAGACCTCCCCGAGACGCCGCGGGTCCTCTTTCTCTGTCACGGGAACATCTGCCGGAGCCCGATGGCCGAACGCTACGCGCGAAAGTGCGACGGGGGGAACGCCGCGCGGTTCGACTCCGCGGGATTCGTGGCCGAGGACGGCCGGACGAGCCCGACGCAGGCCGTCGACGTGGCCGCGCAGTACGGCGTCGACCTGACGACCCACCGATCGATCCGCGTCACCGGTGACCTGCTCGACGAGAGCGACCTAGTGGTCGTGATGGACGTCCGGAACCTGCGTCGCCTGCGGCGGGCCTTTCCCGAGCGCTCGGACGAGCCGTACTTCCTGCACGCGTTCACCGACGAGAGCGCGGTCGCGGTCCCCGACCCCCACGGCAAGGGATGGCGGGCGTTCGACGACGCCTACCGGTCGGTGACCGAGGCCACCGAGCGACTCGTCGCCGCGCTGGCCGAGCCGGAACGCGTCTCCCCGCCCGCTTAGGACGGCGATAAGAAAGGCGGTGGCCGCCCGAGGGCGAAGCGAATGTCAGACCGGCAGCGCCGTCCCGACGCCGTCGTCGTCCCCGCCGACCACGGCGGGAGCAGCCTCGCCTGCATCCGGTCGCTGAGTCGCCTCGGTCTCACCGTGATCGGCGTCGCGTCGAGCGAGTCCGCCCCGGCGCTCGCCTCCAGGCACTGCGACGAGAGCCACGTGGCGCCCTCGCCGGGGACCGACCTCGACGGGTACCGGGACGCTCTCTTCGACCTCGCCGACCGACCGGCCGTGCGGACGGTCGTCCCGCTGTACGAACCAGACATCTACGCCCTCGCCAGCGACCGAGCGGCGTTCGCGGACCGCGTGGCGACGCCGTGGGTCGACAGCGACCGCCTCCGCCGCGCCCAGGACCGCCGCGAACTGTTCGCGATCGCGGAGTCGGCGGACGTGCCCGTCCCGGAGACGTCGCTCCTGCGCGAGCGCGACGACTGGTCGGGCCGCGCGGTGGTCAAACCGCGCTACACCTTCGTTATCGAGGACGGCGGCGTCGCCTATCCCGAGGTGCACGTCACCGACCCCGGTGAGCGACCGGACGTCGAGGCGCTCGTCGACGAGATGGGCCACGAACCGATCGTGCAGTCGCACGTGCCCGACGGCGGCGAGTACGGCTTTTTCGCCGTCTGCGACGGGGGCGACCCGGTCCGCACCTTCCAGCACCGGCGGGTCCGCAGTTACAGCTACGACGGCGGTGCGAGCGTCTACCGCGAGGCTGTGGATGTCCCAGAGCTAGCCGAGGCCGGCCAAAAGCTGCTTTCCGCTCTGGACTGGCACGGCCCGGCGATGGTCGAGTTCCGGCGCGACCGGCGCGACGGCCGCTTCAAGCTGCTCGAAGTCAATCCGCGGTTCTGGGGCTCGCTCCCGCTCGCCGTCGCCGCTGGCGTCGACTTCCCCGCCGTCTACTACCGGCTCGGGATCGGCGACTTCGACGACGACCGTCGTGCCGGAGACGGCGACCACCCTGCCGGCGACGGCCGCGCCGACTACGAGACGGGCGTCGGCTGTCACACGCTCCGGGGCGAGGCGAGCTACCTCCACAGCGTCCTCCGACACGACCACGACCACGCCCAGCGGCCGTCGCTGGCGCGGGCCGTCGCGTCGGTGGCGCTGTCGGTCGTCCGCCAGCCCAACTTCGACTACCTCGCCGCCGACGACCCGGCGCCCTTCCTGCGCGACGTCGCCAACCACGTGTTTGGCGGCCGGTAGTCTCACGCCGGCGCTCGTCGTTCCGTCGGCTCGCAGTCAGTGGATTCGCGTCGGGAGAAAAGAGCGGTAGGGCGCTCTCGGGTTAGGTGTCCGCCGGTCACCGCGGCCGGGACCGCTCGGGTTCGTCGTTGCGAACGCGTGAAATCTCGATCTCCCAGCACCCCAGTCCGTCGGCCGCGACCGCATGAGGGTCGTCCAGGTCGACGCCGGCGCGCTCGGCTGAACGGACGAGCGCGCCCAGCGCCGCCTCGAACTCCTGTCGGTTCTCCGCCATCGCGTTCCGGGATTGCATACCGATTCGGAGGCCTCGAGACGGGATAAAACGGTCCGGCCGTCTCGACCGTTGCGTACTGTTTCACCCCCCGAAAACGGGGGAGTAGAGGCGCTTTCGAAGCCGCTCTCGAATATTGGTGAGGGGGACTCCCGGGACGATACGTTGTGCATGCCACTCGATGGCACGATACGTGCCGCGTAATAATGATCCACGCCGGGCTACGAGGGTCCATGCGAAATCGAATACTGACGGTCGTAGCGATCACCTGTCTCGTCGCGCTCGCCGGTTGCAGCACGGGACTGGGCGCCGACGAAACGACGACGCCCGACGAGAACTCGACTGTGACCGACGCGGCCACTGCCGCCGCCGACGCGACCGCCGGGACCGACGAGAGCGAGACGGCCTCGGTGACCGCGACCGCAACCGCATCGGCGTCGGCGACGGCGACCCCGACGGATACCGGGGCGACCGCGACGCCCGAGACGTCGGAGTCGTGGACGCACCCGAAACTCCCCAACAAACCGATGGAAGACAAGACCAACGCGTCGTCGGCGCCTCGCATCTCGTCCGTCGAGGTCGTGAACACGGTCGCGTCGGAGAACGGCTCCGGCTACTCGAACTTCGATCTGGAGGTGCACGCGAACACCAGCATGCCCCGCGTCGATCCCGCGAGCCACGGGACCGTCGAAGGTGAACCGTACTTCCTCGTCTACGTGAACGACCAGCTCCTGGAGCGCTCGAAGTACGTCGTCCACGACGAGAACGGGACCTTCGGGATCACCATGCGGAAAGACGGCGGGTTCGACCGCTTCGACGCCGGCGAACTCGACCTCACCGTCAAGCTCGTCGACCGCGACAGCGAGTACGACGACGTCTACGGTGTCTGGAACGGATCGGTGCAGTACGCGCCCTGAGAAGCGTCGGGCGTTCGGTCGATCGACCGCCGTCCCGTCGCGTCCGCTACGCGTGGACGAGGTCGCGGCACTCGGTGCAGACGGCGAGCTGTTCCCACTCTTCTCCGGTCTCGTACTCGATGACGACGTTCGACCGCGGGAGGGGCGTCCCGCAGTCCGGACAGGTGCCGACGTGGCTGACGGGTCCCTCGGACGAGTCTGCTTCAGGCGGAGTGGACATACGCGGACGTAGCGCTCCCGGCGCTATTGTTACCGTGCCGGTAAGCGATGGAGACGGTCGGAACTGTCGGGGCCGCTGACGGGTCAGCCCGACCGGAAGAGCGCCGCCAGAAGCTTCCGCTGGGCCTCGCGGACGTGGTTCGCGAAGGTCGGCTGGGTGATGTCGAGCGTCGCCGCGATGTCGCTACCGGTCTGGCGCCGCGGTGACTCGAAGTACCCCCCGTAGTGGGCGGCCTGGAGCGCCTCGTACTGTCGGTCGGTGAGCTGTGACTCGATCCGCCGGCGGAAGCGCCGGTCCGCCTCGACGGGCGTCTCGCGGACCCGTCGTGCCAACAGGACGGTCTCGGGGTAGTGCTCCCGGACGTCGTCGACGAACTCGCGGACGTCGACGCTCCGGGCGACGGTGACGGTTGCGCGGACGCCCTCGCCGGTGGTCTCCGCGTCGGTGACGACCGCGCCCAGCGACGCGAGCGTTCCCGGCACCGTCTCGTCCTCGGCGATCACCTCCACGAGCGCGCCGTCGTCGCGGTCGGTGAGGTGTCTTGCCTCGGCGACGCTGTCTATGTCCGTCGCGGCCGCGACGACCCGGTCGCCGGGCGCGTCGACGGTGACGAACAGGCGCGTGTATCCGCTCCGGTTCGGGGCGGCGTTCTCGAAGCTAACCGTGGCGTCGGTCGCGGCGGCCAGTTCAGCGAGGAGCGAGTTCGGGGCCGGCACCGATAGCTCGAGCTCGACGGTCGTGTTCCCGAGCGCGAGCGCCCGCAGTTCGACCGCCGTCAGCGCGTACGCGACGACGCGGCCCAGGTGCTCGACGAGCGCGCGGATCGGTCCGTCGAGCGCGCCGACCGCTCGCCCGTAGACCGCGAGCACGCCGTGCGTGCCCTCGTCGCCGCCGATCGGCACCGCGAGGGCCGATCGGAGCCCCGTGTCGAGCGCGGCCCGCCGCCAGTCGGCCGGCGCGGATCCGGCCGCGAGGTCCCGCTCCGCGACGACGCTCCGTTCGGTGAGGGCCCGTGCTGCCGGCGGCCCCGACTCGTCGCTCAGTTCGAACGTCACGGCCGACGGATACGCGTCGCCGTCGCCCGCGACTGCCGCGGGGTCGAGTTCGCTCCCGCCGGGCGAGACGGTGCCGAACCAGGCGAGCGCGACCGGCTCCGCGGCCGCGAGTTCGGTACAGACCGCCTGCCGGATCGCCGGGGCCGAGTCGGCCGCCAGCACGCGCCGCTCGACGCGGCGTTCCGTCGTCGTCGCGGCCGCGAGGCGGTCGGCCTCGGCGCGACACCGGCGGTTCCGCTCGCGGGACCGGCGGAGGGTCCGGCCGGCGGCGAGCCCATCGAGCGCGAGCGACCCCGTCGTCGCGACGAGCGAGAGGCCCGTCAGCAGATCGGGAGTCACGTCGTCCCGGTCGCGGACGCCGGCGACCAGCACGCCGTGGTCCCCCATGGGGACGGCGATTCCGCCCGCGTACGGCCGGTCGGGCAGGGCGTTCAGTGCGGCCGCGTCGGGGCCGACGACGTGGCGTTCGCCGGTCCGATCGGCGGCCCTGACGACCGGCTCGGCGTCGTCGTCGGCCGACGGGCCGACGGGTCCGAGCGGCGCCGACGCTCCGTCGCGGAGGTAACAGCCGAGTTCGAGCCACGGGACGTCGCTGGCGGCGGCGACGATCCGGTCGACCGCGTCGCGGGGCGAGTCCGCGGCCGCGACACCCTCGTTGGGGTCGGTCGCGGCCCGGACCAGTCGCCGCACCTGCGCCGCCGGCGTCTCGTCGGTGAACAGGACGACGACGCCGCCGACGGCCGGATCGGCGGTGAAATCGAACAGTGCCGCGGCCACGGCGGCGCCGTCCGAGCGACCGGCCGGGCGGACGGTGACGCACGCCTCGGTCCCGTCGCCGTCGACGAGCGACGCGAACGCGTCGGCGAGGGCCGGGAGGTCGGCCGGGGCCACCAGCCGACCGACGTCGTCGAGTGGTACCGCGGGGGAGACGCCGGCGACGGCCGCGGCTGCGGGGCTGACGTACCGCGTCTCGCCCGCCGGGTCCAGCAGGGCGACCGGCAGTCGCTCGACCAGCCGCTCGAACGCGTCGACGGTGTCGGGACGGAGCGTCATCGCCGCTCCCCCTGGGCCGCTCGGCGCGTGCTCGGACGTCGATCCATCTACCCGCCGGAGGGCCCCCTCCGCCGTTATTATCGGTGCGGTAGCGGGCCTTACCATCTGAATAATAAACGGGCGCGGCGGCGTGTCCTCGTCCACAAACATGTCGGGAGTGCTCCGCAGTACGTCGGCAGTGCGTTCGTTGCGCGGCGGTTGCACGGTCCACGCGGCCCGCCCGCCCCATTCGCGGAGGGAGCATGGACGCTGACCGGTTCTTCAGCGTGGCGGCGGCGGTGATACTGCTCGCCGGCATCGGGGCGTCGGCGACGACGCTCCAGTCGACGGTAGAGACCACTCCGGACGACGTCATCGACGTCGACAGCGCGTCGCTCCCCATCTCCTCCGACGACGTCGGCGAGTACGCCGACCGCCTCAACTCCGACTCGGGATCCGGGCACGCCCCGGCCGACCAGCCGGGTGACCCGTCCGAATCGGGTGGCGACTCGGAAGACGGGGAGACGAGCGGAAACGAGGGCGAGGACGGGAACGAGAACGAAGACGAGAACGAGCAGCGGCAACGGCCCTCGGAGCCGACAGCGGGGGACCTCACGAGAAACCGGCGGACGCAGGGTCCGGGCGACCTGCCCGGTCGCGACAGGCAGTCCCTGATCGAGTGGCTGCTCTCGCTACTGGCCGCCCTCCTGGCGGCGCTCTTGCGAGCGCTCCCCATCCTCGTCGCCCTGGGGCTGCTCGCGGTCGCCGTCGCCAACCGCGACCGCATCGCCGCGGTGCTCCGGGAGCGGTTCGGTCGGGACGACGGCTCCGCAGACGAGTCCGACGGGCCGCCGCTGCGGGCCGCACCGCAGAACGAGGTCGAACGCGCCTGGTACGAGATGGCCGCGCTCGTCGACGGCGACGCGGTCGAGACGACGAGTCCCCGCGAGTGCGCCCGCCGCGCCGTCGCGGCCGGGGCGGACCGCGCCGCCGTCGAGCGCCTCACCGAGACGTTCGAATCGGTCCGGTACGGCCACGCGTCGGTCACGCCCGCCCGGCGCGACCGGGCCCTCGACGGGCTCGCAGACGTCCGCTCGCAACTGGGGGCGGACTCGTGAACCGCCGCCGACTCGCGCTCGGGGTCCCCGGCGTCGCCCTCGTGGCGCTCGCGCTCGTCGGGACGGGACTCGTCGGTGGCTTCGTCACGGCGGAGGCAGCCGTCGCCGTCCTCGGGACCGACTACTTCTTCGTCGCCCTCATCGGAGCCGGCTCACTCGCGGTCGCGGCGGCCGTCCTCGTCGACGGCGATGAGGTCGACCAGACGCGGATGCCCGACCCGGAGTCGGTGACGGCGGTCCCCGCACCGGGCGACGACCTCGGCGACCGACTCGACGGCTGGCGCGTCGCCGTCCCCGTCCTGGGCCGGCGGGTCCGGCGCGACGTGCGCGAACGACTTCGCGAAGACGCGATCACCGCCGTTCGCAGGGCCCGCAACTGCGACGAAACCGCCGCCGTCGAGCGCGTCGACAACGGCGAGTGGACGTCCGATTCCCGCGCCGCGGCGTTCCTCGCGTCCGACCGGCGCGCGTCCCCGGGGGACGTCCTCGCCGCCGTGCTGCGGGGCGAGACGCCCTTCAGCGACGGTGCTCGCCGGACCGCGGACGCCGTCGCGGACGTCGAACTCGGCGGGACCGAACGCGAACCGGGGGTGGTCCGGTGACCGACCGGCGGACCCGTCGGACGGAGCGCTGGCGCGGCGTGATCGGCGTCGCGCTCGTCGCGCTGACGGCCGGTCTGCTCCTGAACCTCCCGAACGTCGTCCTGCTTTCTGTCGGGGGCGTCGTCTTCGCCGCCTACCCGGCGCTGACCCGGGAACCCGACCCCGCCCTGTCGCTGGAGCGGCGACTCGACGACGAGCGCCCCGGGCAGGGCGACCCGGTCGAGGTGACGGTCGAACTCGCGAACGAGGGCGACGCGACGCTGTTCGACTGTCGAGTCGTCGACGGGGTCCCGGAGACGCTCCGCGTGACAGACGGCGCGCCGCGCCACGCGGGCATCCTCCGCCCAGGGGATTCGCTGACGTTCAGCTACACCGTCCGGGCCGAGCGGGGCAAACACCCCTTCGACCCCGCGACCGTCGTCGTGCGCGACCCGGCCGGCGCTCGCGAGGTCGAGCAGTCGGTCGCCAGCGAGACCGAGATCGACTGCACCGTCGCCGACGCGGCCGCCCCGTTGCGGGACCAGACGCTTGCCGACGTGGGCCGCGTCACCGCGGACGACGGCGGGAGCGGCGTCGAGTTCCACCGCACCCGCGAGTACCAGCGCGGCGACGCGCCGAGCCGTGTCGACTGGAAGCGCTTCGCGCGAACCGGGTCGCTCTCGACCGTGGAGTTCCGCCGCGAACGCGCCGCGAGCGTCGTTCTCCTCGTCGACGCTCGCGAGCCCGCCTACCGCGGCCGAGCCGGCGAGCCACACGCAGTCGCCTACTCGGTCTCGGGCGCGCGCCAGATCGCCGCCAGTCTCGTCGGGAGCCGCAACCGGGTCGGCGTCGCGGCGCTCGGGCGCTCGTTCGCCTGGCTCGAACCGGGCGCCGGCCGCTCGCACGTCGACGACGTCGAGGCGCTCCTCGCGAGGCACGAGACGCTCTCGCCGACGCCGCCCGACGGCGACTGCTCGCTCGACGACCAGGTCGACCGGCTGCGCGAGCGCCTCGACGACCGCTCGCAAGTGGTGCTGTTCTCGCCGCTCACCGACGACGCGATCTGCGAGACCGCGCGGTCGCTCGAGGCCCGCGGCCACGCGGTGACCGTCGTCAGCCCGACCGTCACCGACCGTGACGGGCCGGAACGGCGCCTGGCCGTCGCCGAGCGCCGCCACCGACTCAGCGACCTCCGCAACGCCGGGATCCGGGTGGTCGAGTGGTCCCCCGAGAGACCGCTGGCCGCCGCCCTCGCCGCGACGAGCGAGGGGGTGGTCGCGTGAGCGCCCCGAGCGACCCCGTCTCGGCGAACCTCCGTCCGACGCGGCTGAGCGGGTCGCTCGCGGTCGCCGTCCTGTTCGGGGCGCTCGTCTCGCTGGGCGGCGGGTCGACGACTGCCTTCGCCGTCGAGGCCCTCGGACTGGCGCTCCTGGCGGTCGGCGTGACCGTCCGCCGCGACCGGTCGCGAGCGGCCGGCGACGCGCTGGTCGTCGTCGCGCTCGCGGTCGTCCTCGGCGCGCTCGCGTTCGTGTGGATCGACACACGAGATCTGCTCGTCACCGCACAGGCCGTCCCGGGGATGGTCGGCGTGCTGGTCCTCGCGCTCGGCGTGATCCCGGCGCGCGGCCGGGGGTCGCGGCGACTGGTGAAAGTCGGCTCCGGGCTGGTCCTCCTCTCGGTCTTCGTGACCGCCGTCGTGGTGAAGCCGCCGCTCCAGACGCTCCTCGTCGGCACGGTCGCCATTGTACTCGCGTGGGACCTCGGCGAAAACGCGATCGGACTCGGGGCGCAACTCGGCCGCCGCGCCGAGACGTATCGGGTCGAACTCGCTCACGGACTCGGTTCGGCGGCGGTCGGTGCGGCAGCGGTCGTCGCCGGGAAGACCGTCGCCGGCGTGGGGACGCCGGGGTTTCCCCTCGGCGTGTTCGCGGTGTTGCTTATCGGCCTCGTCCTGCTCGCGGGCGCGCTTCACGAGTGACGGTCGGGACGGTCACCTCGTCGACGGCGTCGGCGACGACGTCGCCCTTGGTGGCCTCGCCGACGCGGGCGTCGGCGGTCAGCACGACCCGGTGTGCGAGCACCGGTTGTGCGACCTGCCGGACGTCGTCTGGCGTCACGTACTCCCGACCCCGGAGCGCCGCGGTCGCGCGCGCGGCCTCGAAGAGCCGCTGGGTGCCGCGCGGCGAGACGCCGACGTCGACGCGACCGTCGGTCCGGGTCCGACGGACGAGGTCGACCACGTACTGTTTGACGTCGCGGTCGATGTCGGTCCCCTCGGGAGCCTGCTGGAGGGCGCGCACCCGCTCGGTGCCGAGGACGCGCTCGACCGCGGAGAACTGGTCTTCGCGCGCCTCCCGGCGGTCCAGTAGCTCCATCTCGCCGCTCTCGTCGGGGTAGCCGATACTCGTCTTGACGAGGAAGCGGTCCTTCTGGGCCTCTGGGAGGGGGAACGTGCCGTTGCCGCTCTCGACGGGGTTCTGCGTCGCGATGACGAAAAACGGCTCCGGCAGCTCGTGGGTCTCGCCGTCGACGGTGACCTGCTCTTCCTCCATCGCCTCCAGCAGCGCGGCCTGGGTCTTCGGCGACGCCCGGTTTATCTCGTCGGCGAGGACGACGTTCGCGAACAGCGGCCCGGGATTGAAGTCGAACCCGTCGGTCCGCTCGTTGAACACGTAGGTTCCGGTCACGTCCGCCGGCAGCAGGTCCGGCGTGAACTGCACCCGGGAGAACGACAGCCCGAGCGCGGCCGCGAAACACCGCGCGGTCAGCGTCTTGCCGGTCCCCGGGACGTCCTCCAGGAGGACGTGTCCGTCCGCGAGTACCGCCGTCAGGACGGTCTCGAGGAGCTCGTCGTCGGCGACGACGCCGCGAGAGACGGTTTCGATGACGGTGCGACAGGTATCGCCCGCGTCGGCGGCCTGCATACGTCCGACACCCGTCCCCTGCGCCGTTATTATGACAGTGGTAACTCGGCGCGGTACCGGGCTCCCGCTCCGGGCCACGTCGACGGACGGGCCCCGGCGGTCGGGGAACCAGTGGATCGACAGAAGGGCGGGGGTGAACGCGCCCGGTGTGGTGGGAGTCGCGCGCGTTCGCCGGTGGACAGTGACCGGTGCCGAGTGCGACGGGCTACGGGTGACGGCGCGAATTGGGGTTCGGGCGCACCGCGATTAGCCGCGTCGACGGTCGACGGGGCGGGTGGAATGGGTCGGACGTCGGCACCGGCCCGCACTCTGTGGACGTCGGGCAACGTCCACTCGATACTGCGAGCGCATCGGTCGTTATTATGTTCCCGCTAAACCGCCGCAACGGCGGGGATCGACCCGTGCCCGGTGAGGGATCGATGGCGTGCCGGCGAAATCCTGCGGAGGGAGCGGTCGGCGCGTGCACCGCGTAGGCGTTCGAGAGAATCGGCTACTGGACCGAGCCGAGACGGGAGTGAAAGTCCGGGAGGGAACGGAGCGGGAGGCGCTCGTCAGAACCCGTCGTCGGGGAGCGAGTCGAATGCCGCGGGGTCCTGCCACAGTTCGTGGAGGGTGCCCGCGGCGAGGAATCGCGTCGGCGCGGCGACCCACTCGGTCGTCACGGGGTCGTCGAGCGCCGGCGCGTCGGTCTCGAACCACCACGCGACGTAGCGGCCGTCGGCCAGCCGCGCGGTGGGGTACATCTGGCCGTCGACCTCGACGTCGATCCGCGTCTCGTCGTCGACCGGCGGTCGCTCGTCGCCGTCGCTCGCGACGCTGATCTCGATCGGGATCGACCGCTCCCCGGCCGCCTCGCCGACACCAGCGTCGTCACCGTGTTCCGTGGTCGGGATCATCGTCGTCTCGCCTCGATCTGAGGGCGTCCCCACCCATAAAGCCCAGTCGGTCAGGCGTCAGACGCAGCGCCGACGCCGGGCGATCGGCGCCCGAGTCCGCGACGCGTCGTCGGGTGGCGTCGACAGGTCCGGGACGGAAAGCCTCGATGCGGAGGCGTCCGTCGGCGCCGCCGTCGCGGTCCCCGCCGGCGTCGCCGTCGCGCCGGTGGTCTCAACGGGGATGAACCGGACGGCCGTCTGCACGTCGATGCTCTGGTTCTGACGGAGCCGTCGCTCGATGTCGTCGTCGAGCCGCGGATAGGTCTCGCCGCTCGGCGCGGTCACCGTCGTCGTCACGCGGACCGGGTTCCGACTGAACGGTTCGTCGCCGTACTCGACGGTGACCTCGGTCACCGTGAGGTTCGCGTAGCGCTCGCTGTCGACGACGCTCTCGACGGTCGTGCGGACCACCTCCGTCGACGAACCGGCGCGGTAGGCGGAGTAGGTGAACGCCCCCAGGATCGACGCGAGGACGAGGATCCCCACCGCGAGGACGACTGTCCGGTTCTGGATGTGGGCGATCGACCGGCGGTGGTCGCGCCCGCCCTGGCCCCGATAGCCCGAGTACCACAGCGTCGCCAGCGCCGTCAGGTTGATCGAGAAGGCGTTGACGAACACGAGCAACCCGGCGCGGAAGACGACTGTCGGGAGCCCCCAGGCGATGCCGATGCCGACGGCGGCGACCGGCGGGACCAGCGCAGCGGCGACCATGACGCCCACGAGCGGCGTGGAGATGTCGCCGGTGAGGCTGCGCGCGCCGGCGGCGCCCGACCCCAGCGCGACGACGAGCGCGAGCAGGTCAGGCGAGAGGCGACCGGACACCTGCTCGATCGCCGTGACGTCGAGGTTCGGCGGGACGAGGAAGAGATAGCGGACGGCCAGCGCGAACAGCGTCGCGCTCACGACGGCCAGCGCGAACCCGGCGACCTGGTACTTCGCGCCCTTCCAGAACAGGGCGTCGTCGGAGAGGACGGTCCCGACGCTGGCCGCGAGCGCCGGGCCGACGAGCGGCGCGATGACCATCGATCCGACGACGATGGACGCGCTGTCGAGCAACATCCCGGCCGTCGCGACGACCGCGCTCACCACCACGAGCAGCACGTACGTGTACCGATCCGGCATGAGGTCCTTCGCGACCATCCGGATCTCCTCGTGGGCGATCCGCTCGTCCGGCGTGTGCTCGTCGTACGCCCGCTGGAGTTCGCCGAAGCGGTCGGAGACGACCGTCTGGACGTTCTGGACGACGACGTGGGACTCCTCGTCGAGCCCGATCTCGCGGAACGACGAGAGCACCGGCTCGACGGCCTCGACCGGGAGCGGGAACGTCACGACTGCCTCGTACTCCCGGTCGTCCGGCCGCGCACCCGGCGGCCCGACCTCGTCCGTCATCGAGTAGTCGATGCCGTGGTCCGCGAGGACGCGCTGGACGGCCCGTCGCTTCCCCGCGGGAACGGTCACGTGGACGAATCGCATTAGTGTGAGAACGGAGCGGTCTGATCTCCGCGGCGTCGGCGAGCGACGGGACGCGACCGTCGACTGGCGTCCGATCCGCGACGGACGGCGAGCGGCGACACCGACCGCGGGTATCGCCCTCGCGGCGCGTCGGCGGCGCTCAGGCCGCCAGGATCGGCTGGTAGTCGTACTGGTCGGTAA
This sequence comes from Halosimplex rarum, assembly GCF_047715405.1. Lineage (NCBI taxonomy): Archaea > Methanobacteriati > Methanobacteriota > Halobacteria > Halobacteriales > Haloarculaceae > Halosimplex > Halosimplex rarum. Next base: position 3,248,093 of record NZ_CP180412.1, on the reverse strand, counting down.
GGTCTTTCAGCTTCTCCAGGGCCTCCTCTTCCTCTTCGAGGTTCTCGTGGAGGAGGTCGCCGGCCTCGTCCATGCCCAGGCGGTCGGCCAGCAGGGCGAGGTTGCCGTAGGCGGCGATCTCGTAGTGCTCGGTCTTCTGGGCCGCCGTCAGGTTGGCGACGTCGAGGACGTCCGGGTCGGGGTCCATGTCGACCATCTCCTGGTGCTCCTCGATGAGGCCCTGGATCCCCTCGCACTCTTCTTCCTCCGGCGGCTCGCCGATCATCTCGAACACCTGTTCGACGCGCTCGATGTGGCCTCTGGTCTCCTCGCGGTGCTCCTCGAAGGCCTGTGCGATCTCCTCGTGTTCGGTCTGCTCGGCCAACTCGTCGAGGACGTCGAGCAGCTCGTGCTCGGCGTAGTAGATGTCTTCCAGTTCGTGCTCGAACAGCTCCTGTGCTGAGTTGACTGCCATATGAATCACCGCGTGGGCGTTCGATTCCGCGGTGGTTAGTAATCCGCTCGCTACCGGCGAACTCGCTGACGGCGACGGGATACGCGCGGGTTACCGCGCGGAAAGTTCGGCTGAACCCCGTTCCGAGCGGGCTTCCGTTCCGGGGTCGGACGACTGCGGGCGACGGCGGTCGCCGCGGCGGCTGAACGGACGCGCGTGTTTTTCCCGTCGCACTCGAACGGACCGCCATGAGCGGCGACCTGCTCGTCTACGGCTCGTACGGCTACGCGGGGTCACTGATAAGCGAACGCGCCGCAGCGGAGGGACTCGACCCGATATTCGCGGGTCGGGACGCCGAACGCGTCGAGGCGGCGGCGACCAGACGCGGCTGCGACCATCGGGTGTTCACCCTCGAACACCCGCCCGTCGTCGACGGGATGCTCGCCGGCGTCGACGCGGTGCTCAACTGCGCCGGCCCGTTCGAGGACACGGCCGAGCCGCTGGTCGAGGCGTGTCTCCGGACCGGGACCGACTACCTCGACATCGCCGGGAACGTCGACGTCCTCGAAGCGACCGCCGCCCGCGACGCCGAGGCGACGGCGGCCTCGGTCGCGCTCGTCCCCGGAGTCGGGTTCGACGTGGTGCCGACCGACTGCCTCGCCGCGACGCTCCACGGTCGACTCCCCGAGGCGACCGAACTCACCCTCGCCATCGACGGGCTGGGCACGTTCTCGCCCGGGACGCTGAAGTCCGTCCTGCGCGGGCTCGACCGGCCGGGCGCCGTCCGGCAGGACGGCCACATCGAGACGGTTCCGCTCGCCTGGAAGCGCCGCACCGTCGACTTCCCCAGCGGCGAGACGACCGCCGTGACCGTCCCCTGGGGCGACGTGTCCTCGGCGTACTACTCGACGGGCATCCCGAACATCGAGGTGTACGCCGGGGTCCCCGACCGCGCCGCCGACGTGATGGAGCGGACGCGCCCGCTCGCCCGACTCCTCACCGTCGGCCCGGTCCGCCGCGCCGCGGAGGGGCTGATCGACCGCGTCGTCTCCGGGCCGACCGCCCGCGAGCGCGCCGAGAGCGAGACGCACGTCTGGGGTGAGGTGCGGACCGAGAGCGGACGCGTCGCCCGCGCCCGGATGCGCACGCCGGACACCTACGACCTCACGACGGCGACGGCGGTCACGGCGGCCGAGCGCGTCCTCGCCGGCGAGGCGGGACGGGGGTTCCAGACGCCCGCCTCCGCGTTCGGTCCCGAGTTCGTCGAGGAGTTCGAGGGCGTCACCGTGGAGTTCCTGACCGAACCGCAGCGCGTCGTCCAGTAGCGCTCGGCGGTCGGAAGCGCCGTTCGCGCCCGCCCGCTGGCGCCGCTGGACCGGCGTAGGTCGGCGTTACCGACGGTTCCCGCCGATTACTTTTTCGTCTCGGTCCGTGAGCACGGGTATGGCGAAAGAACTCGAAGAGCTGGACGTGACCCGCGACGAGGCGGCCGACAAGCTCGAAGCGATCGCCGCGGACCTCCGCGGCGACGGCTCGTTCGACGTGAACGTGAGCAACCGGACCGTCCACCTCGCGCCACCCGACGACATCGGCATGGAGATCGGCGTCCGCGAGATGTCGTCGCTCCTGCGCGGCGACCGCGAGGCGTTCACGATCAAACTGGACTGGAAACCGGAGTAACACAGCCGGCCGGCGAGCGACCGGGCGCGCATCGCTCCGTCCTTCCGCTGACGCCGTCTTTATAAGCACCCGGCGCCCGAATCGGGTCATGACGGTCGAGTTAGCGTTCGTCGGCGCCGGCGGCATCGCCCAGTGGCAGCACTTCGACAACCTCGAAGCCATCGAGGAGGCCGAGATCGTCGGCATCTGCGACGTGGACAGCGAGACCGCCGAGTCGGCGGCCGACCGGTTCGACGTCCCCGCCTTCTCCGACCACCACGACCTCTACGCGGAGACCGACCCGGACGCGGTGTTCGTCTGTCTCCCGCCGTTCGCCCACGAGGACCAGGAGATCGCCGCCGCAGAGCACGGTTACGACCTGTTCGTCGAGAAGCCGCTCGCGCTCTCGGCCGAGAAAGCCCGCGAGATCCGCGACGCCGTCGAGGAAAACGACGTGCTCGCGCAGGCGGGGTACGACTGGCGCTACTCGGCCGGCGTCGACCGCGCCCGCGAGATCCTCGCCGACCGCGCCGTGGGCTACGTCGACGGCTACTGGTGGGGCGGCGTCGCCGGCGGCGAGGACCACTGGTGGCGCCACGCCGAGAAGTCGGGCGGACAGGTCGTCGAGCAGGCGACCCACATCTACGACACGGTCCGCTACCTCGCCGGCGACGTCGAGCGCGTCACGGCGGCCGGTAGCCACCGCATCGAGGACGCCGTCGACTTCTCGGACGCCACCTCGGCGACGATGACCCACGAGAACGGCGCCGTCAGCCACGTCTCGACCACCTGCGCCGCCGAGGACGGCAAGCACGGCCTCGAAATCGTCGCCGACGGCGCGACCATCGAAGTGACCGAGCAGGCCGTCTCGGGCGTCGTCGACGGCGAGGATATCGACGAGTCGTTCGATCGCAACCCCTACGCGGCCGAGGTCGAGTCGTTCGTCGGCGCCGTCGCGACGGGCGACGGCGCGGGCCTGCGCTCGCCCTACGACGACGCCCTCGAAACATTCGAACTCACGCTCGCCGTCAACGAGTCCATCGAGCGCGGCGAACCGATCGAGTTGTAGGACTGTCGGCCGCTGAACGGTCTCGGCACCCCTCCTTGGCCGTCCGTCCCGGCGGTATCACCGGTTGCGGTCGATCCATTCACAGAACGCCTCGAAGTCGTCTGCACCGGCTTACTCGGCGATGTGCCTGAGCGTCCCCGTATCGATGCGGTCGTGCCGTGGAATGCTCACCGTCCGTGGTTCCGTGTCGTGGTCCTCCGGTGGGTACCACGTGAGGATGACGTGGTCACCGGTCGTCCGCTGCCATTCGAAGCCGCCGTCGTTTCCGAGGACTTCGATCACGTCGTCGCCCGAAAAATCGCGGGAGACCATCCAATCCGCTACTGCAGTACGTCGGGGAGGTCTCCCGAGGTGTTCTCCTCGGGGTCGATACCGACCGCGCGCAACTCCTCGTCCGTCGGCTCGCGTCCCGCCTCTCCGTGATAGAGGGCGACCGCCTCGTCGAGGTTATCCAGTGCCGCCTCGCGGGTTTCGCCCTGTGACGCGACGCCGGTCTCCTCGTCACGGGCGACCCACAGGTCGCCGCTCTCGCCGAGAGAGAGGGAGATCTCGACCGGCGTGGTCGGGTCCTCGTCACCCGCCCCGTCGGTGTCGGTGCTCATACGCTGAATCAGGTCGGGATGACCGATAAGTTCTCGGTGCCGCTGTCGTCCCCGTGCGAATGCAGAAAGGCCGGGACGCTCGCGCTGTTCGCCCCCGTGTGTCGACGACGCGTTCGACCGAGTCGAATCCTACTCGAGCAGACTCTCGCCGGTCATCGCGGACGGCTTCTCGACGTCCATGAGTTCGAGCAGCGTCGGCGCGACGTCTTCGAGCGCGCCGCCCTCCCGGACCAGTCGGCCGCCGTCCGTCCCGTCGGCGGCGAGGTAGATCAGCGGCACCGGGTTCGTCGTATGGGCCGTGTAGGGCTCGGCCTCGGTGCCCATGTCGTCGGCGTTGCCGTGGTCGGCGGTGACGAGGACGTGCCCGCCGGCCGTCTGGATCGCCTCGACCAGCCGGCCCAGCTGTTCGTCGACCGCTTCGACGGCGGCGACGGCCGCGTCGAAGTCGCCTGTGTGGCCGACCATGTCGGGATTCGCGTAGTTGAGAACCACGAGATCGGGGTCGCGTTCCTCGATCTCGGCGATGGCGGTGTCGGTCACCTCGGGCGCGCTCATCTCGGGCTGCTGGTCGTAGGTCGGCACGTCGGGGCTGGGAACGATCTCGCGGATCTCCCCGTCGAACTCGACCTCGCGGCCGCCGTTGAGGAAGTAGGTGACGTGGGCGTACTTCTCGGTCTCGGCGAGTCTGAGCTGCGTGTGGCCCGTTTCGGACACGACTTCGCCGAGGGTGTCCTCCGGGCGGATCGGCGGGAAGGCGGCGGGCAGGCCGAACGTCTCGTCGTACTGGGTCATCGTGACGACGCGGGTCGTCGGCGGGTCGGTGCGCCCGCCCCACGCGTCCGAGCGGACGTCGGCGAGCATCCGCGTCAACTGGCGGGCGCGGTCCGAGCGGAAGTTGAAGAAGACGACCGAGTCGCCATCGGAGAGGGCGGGGCGGTCGGTGATCGTGGTCGGCTCCACGAACTCGTCGGTGTCGCCCCGGTCGTAGGACTCCACCACTGCGTCGACGGCCGTCGCGGCCTCGTGGCCGGCGTGGCGGTTCACGATAGCGTCGTAAGCCAGTTCCGTGCGGTCCCAGTTCTCGTCGCGGTCCATCGCGTAGTAGCGGCCGGAGACGGTGGCGACGTGGCCGGTCCCCTGTTCCTCGGCGTGGGCCTGCAGGTCCGCGAGGTAGTCCTCGCCGCCGGTCGGCGAGGTATCGCGGCCGTCCGTGAACGCGTGCGTGACGGCGTCGACGCCCTTGTCGGCGGCGAGTTCGATCAGCGCGTGGAGGTGGGACTGGTAGGAGTGGACGCCGCCGTCGGAGACGAGGCCCATGAAGTGGACGCGGCCGTCGTTCTCGCGGGCGTAGTCGAAGGCCGACTGGATGGCCTCGTTCTCGTGGATGGGCGGGTCGTCGATGCCGTCGTCGGGCACGGACTCGCCCCGCCACTTCCGGATAGCGTCGGTGACGCGGGCGGACTCCTGGGTGACGACGCGGCCGGCGCCGATGTTGAGGTGGCCCACCTCGGAGTTGCCCATCTGGCCCTCTGGGAGGCCGACGCGGCGGCCGGAGGTGACCAGCGTTCCGTGGGCGCCGGCGTTCCAGAAGCGGTCGAAGTTCGGCGTCTCGGCGGCAGCGACGGCGTCGCGGACCCCCTCGTCGGGGTTGAACGCCCAACCGTCGAGGATGACGAGCGCGGCTTCCATGTCTCCGAGTCCGTCCGGCCCGTCAAAGTGAGTGTCGGTCGCTCGGTCGATCTGGTCCCTCGCCCCGGTCGGTCGCCGACCCGCCGCTCGCCGACGGCTGACCCATCGTGACAGCTAAGAGTCAGCCGAATCTCGGTCGGCGTATCATGGGGTTGCTGGGGCGCGCACTCGACCGGTACAGGGCGATGGCGGATGCGCAGCGGGCGAAGACCGACCCGGGGGACGCGGTGGATCTGGCGCCGGGACTCGCGGACCTGCTCGACAGCGATAGTCCCGTCGCACGCCGCGACGCCGCCGAGGGCCTGTCGCGGATCGCCGAGGAGTACCCCGACGCGGTCGCCGACCACGTCGACGCGCTGGCCGCGCGGATCCCCGATCAGGAGCCGACCGTCCAGTACTTCGCGGAGACGCCGGTCTCGTACGTCCAGACGCACGTCGCGGTGGCCATCTCGCGGACGGCGACCGAGCGTCCCCGCGCTGTCGAACCCGCGGTCTCGGAGTGCGCGGACCTCCTCGGTCACGCCGACCCGGGCGCCCGGCACAACGCGGCGGTGGTCCTCGCCGAACTCGCCCGCGAGGCACCCGAGACGGTCCACCCGGCCGCCGACTCGCTCGCCGCCGCGCTGCGCGACGACGACGCGAACATCCGTCGAGCGGCCGCGCGGGCGTTCGGCCACCTCCTCCGGGAGGACCCCGGCGACGCGCTCGCCTACCGCGACCCGCTCGTGGCCGCGCTGGACGACCCGGAGGCGGCGGTCCGCGAGGAGGCCGCCGAGGCGATCGGACGGCTCAGCGAGACCGATCCCGACGCCGCGGTCGACCTCGCGGACGCTCTAGTCGACGCGCTCGACGACGAGAGCGGCGAGGTCCGCGGTTCGGCCGCCCGGGCGCTCGGCCGCATCGCTCGCGTGGACGTCGATGCCGTCGCGGACGCCACAGACGCGCTGGCCGCGACGCTCACCGACGAGGTGCGGGACGCCGGTCGCGGGGCCGGGAGCGCCGTCGAGCGGATCGCTCAGGAGGACGCCGACGCGCTCGGGACCGTTCGGGACCTCGATCCGCTCTTCGCTGCGCTCGACGCCGAGTACCTGATCGCCCGACGCGGCGCGAGCGTCGCGCTCGTGGCCCTGGCGGAATCCGACCCGACAGTCGGCGAGGGCCGCGTGGACGCGCTGGTGGCCGCGCTCGACGACGAGTCCCAGGCGGTCCGGTTCAACGCGACGCGCGTCCTGACCGAACTGGGGACGACCGACCCGGACGCGCTCGTCCCCCGCGTCGACGCGTTCGCGGCCCTGCTCGACGACGAAGACCCGGGCGTCCGCGCCTGCGGCGCCGAAGCACTCGGCGTCGTCGGCGAGACCCGGCCCGATGCGGTTCGAGGGGAGGTGGACGCGCTCGCGGGGCTCCTCGGTGACAGCGACGCCGGAGCCCGCGGGCACGCCGCGCGGGCGCTCGGCCGGATCGGGGACGAGCGCGCCCTCGACGCCCTCCGGGCGCGCCGCGGGGGCGAGTCGAACGACCGCGTCCAGACGCTGCTCGACGAGGCCGTCGAGACCATCGAGGCCGGTCCCGACGCGACGTTCGACCCGCCCGAACGGTCCTGACCGACTCGAATCACCGCTATCTCTTTGGGTCTGGCGGGTCCTCTTCGAGGTATGGACGCGCAACTGCTGTCGGACGAACTCGCCGACCAGATCGTGACGACGGCCCGAACGGCCACCGGGGACAGCCTCCGCTCGGTGACGTTCTTCACGCGCTCGGACTTCGAACAGCTCTACCTCCGGGAGGACCTGGAGCGCGACGCCGATCTAGACACCTTCGTCGGCCACGAGTGGCGCGGCTTCCGCGACACGCGCAACGCCTACCAGTCCTCGGAGCTCGGCGAGTACCGCTTCACCGTCCGCGCCTTCACCAACGGCTACCTCCTCCGGGTGACCGGCGAGCGCCGCGGCGTGCTCATCACCACGGACGGCCTCCAGATGCAGTCCTACGAGGAGATCGCCGAGGCCATCGAGAAGATGCTCGCCGAGGACCCGACCGCGGAATGACGCTCGACCCGGTCCACGTCGACGGCATCGCCCGCCTCGCCGGCCGCGTCAGCGAGGGCGTCGACGAGAGTGACCATCAGAACGCCGCCGAGACCGTCTGGGGGGAGTTTCTCGACCCCCTCTACCGCGACGGCGACCCCGTCCTCGAACCCCTGGGCGACCAGCGCCGCGAGAAAGTCCCCGTCGACGCCGCCGCCTTGCGGGACCCGCCGTTCCCCACCCAGCACGGCCTCGACTCGGGGACGATCAACCCGACGACGTTCAAGAACGGCCTCGTCCTCGACGTCTCCCAGGCCGCGATGGCGGGCGTCCCCTCCGATCTGGACCTGCACCGCGCGCGGACCATCGTGATGACCGCCCACTCCAACGACGACACCTACCGGATCGGCCAGGAAGACTGGACGATGCACGACGAGGGGTACGTCCGCAAGCGCGCGCTCCACGCGCCACGCGTCGACCGCTACGAACAGAACGTCGTCCACGCGCTCGCGCTCTACCTCGCCGAGAGCGAGCACGCCCGCGAACAGGCCGGTATCGTCGACGATCTGCTGATCCTCGACGGCCCGCTCTACCCCACCGGCCTCCTCAAGTGGGCCGAACGCGACACCGCGCTCGCCGACCTGCTCACCGAGGACGAGCGCCCGCGCGACGTCGTCGAGAACTACGTCCGCCTCGTCGAGGACTTCGTCGCGCGCGACGTGCCGCTGATCGGCTTCATCAAGAACAGCACCGCCAAGGCGATCACGCAGGTCGTCCGCGAGAAGACAAACGCCCCCTGGGCCAACGACAACGCCTTCTTCCAGCGGGTCCTCGCCCGCCGCGACGACCGCGGCGACCTGAAAACGGACGCCCTCACGGCGACCAACTGGTTCCGCTCGCGCGTCGGCACCGACCGCGTGATGGCCGCCGAGGCCGACGCCCTCGGCATCGACCGCGACCTCGACCCCGCGGCCTACGAGGTCACGTTCTTCGTCCTGTACGACCCGCGGGACGACCTCTGTTACCGCGTCGAGGCGCCCTACGCGTTCACCGAGGACGAGGACACCCGCGAGGCGCTGCGCCTGCAGGTGCTCCACGACGTGGCCGGCGAGCAGGGGCCGCCGCTGGCCGTCGCCAAGGCCGACGAACTCGCTCACATCGACCGCCAGGCCAACGAGCAACTCCGTCGCCGGATCGAGCGCGAACTCGGCAGCGACCGCCACCGCGAGTACGACGACAAGCGCTGGGGCGTCGACGTCGAGGAGCTAGTCTAACGCCGCCGCGTTTCCCCTGGGGTCCAAGCAGTCGAGTCCGTCTGCTCGCTTCCGTCGGAGGCCGTCGCTATCGCCGCGTTCGCCGGATAGACACACGATCGCCGCCGCTGACGTCTCTGATCTGGAATTTCGAACCGCGGTCCGTAGCGTCCGAGGACGAGACAACACGACAGTCGTACCACGCACCGCGTGAACGGTATTCGGAAAATTCCCGATCCACTGCACAAGGGTTAATTTCCCGCTCTAATAATAGGCGACGTTGATGGGATTATCCGTGCTCACAGCAGCATCTGGGACTGGTATCATACAGTCCGCTGTGCCGATCGTCGGTATCGAACTGGGGCAGACGGCGCTCACCGCGATCGGCGTCCTCCTGATCCTGTTTCTGATCATGGGGTCGGGCTTTTTCTCCTCGTCGGAGATCGCGATGTTCTCCCTGTCGGCCCACCAGATCGACGCGATGGTAGAGGAGGGCAAGCGCGGCGCGCGGGCGGTCAAGTCACTCAAGGACGACCCCCACCGCTTGCTCGTGACGATCCTGGTGGGGAACAACCTCGTCAACATCACGATGTCCTCGATCTCGACGACCATCATCGGCTTCTATCTGGACGCCGGCACGGCGGTACTCGTCTCGTCGTTCGGTATCACGTCGATGGTCCTGCTGTTCGGCGAGAGCGCCCCCAAGTCCTACGCCGTCGAGAACACCGACTCGTGGGCGCGGACCGTCGCTCCGCTGTTGACGATCGTCGGGAAAGTGCTGTGGCCGCTCATCACCCTGTTCTACTATCTGACGAAGCTGGTCAACAAGGTCACCGGCGGCGGCTCGTCCATCGAATCGTCGTACGTCACCCGCGAAGAGATCCGGAACATGGTCAGGACGGGCGAGCGCGAGGGCATCCTCGACGAGGAGGAACGACAGATGATCCAGCGCACCCTGCGATTCAAAAACACCACCGCCAAGGAGGTGATGACCCCTCGCCTCGACGTCGAAGCAATCTCCAACGACGCGACCGTCGAGGAGGCCATCGGGGAGTGTATGCAGTCGGGGCACGCCCGTCTGCCGGTGTACGAGGGATCGCTGGACAACGTGATCGGCGTCTTCGACATCCGGGACCTGGACCGGGATACCAACTACGACGCCGCCGACCTCGACGTGGCGGACGTGGTCAGCCCGACGCTCCACGTGCCCGAGTCCAAGAACGTCGACGAACTGCTCCTGGAGATGCGCGACGAGCGGGTGCACATGGTCATCGTCGTCGACGAGTTCGGCGCCACCGAGGGGCTCATCACGATAGAGGACATCGTCGAGGAGATCGTCGGCGAGATTCTGGTGGGCGACGAGGACCACCCGGTCGAGTTCGTCGACGACACCGAGGTGCTGGTCCGCGGGGAGGTCACCATCGACGAGGTCAACGAGGTGCTGGACATCCGTCTCCCCGAGGGCGAGGAGTTCGAGACCATCGCGGGCTTCATCTTCAACCGCGCGGGCCGCCTCGTCGAACAGGGCGAGGCGTTCGACTACGAGAACGTGACGCTGCGGGCCGAACAGGTCGAAGACACTCGAATCCAGGAGGTCCGGGTGACCGTCGACCGCGACACCGTCGACCCGGACGAAGAGGAGTCCCTCGCCGAAGTGGGCGAAACCGACTGATCGACGGCGTCCCGGCGGCTGAGGCGCCGAGCGCACACTGCAGTTCCCGCGAAAATTCGACGCTACCGGTCGCGATTCGCAGCTGTCGCCCGGAACCCGGCGCGTCGGGCCTCGCCCGCTTCGCCGTAATCGGCTGTTATCGCCGGTAAGTTCACGTCGGTCTACAGCAACGACGGAGCGCCCCGGCTGGACGGGCGTCGGGCCAGCGCGGCGTTCGTCGGAAATAGGCACCCGGTTCTGATAATTACTGAATAACAATTCAAGCGGCCATCAACGTCACTTCCGGAGGGGTGTCACTCGAGTGGGACTCAACACGCTACTCGTCGGCGTCGATGCGGCCTGCTGGCCGGTCGTAGAGCGGTTGCCGGACCGATCGGCGGTCTCGACCATCGACCGGCTCGGCGATCGAGGGATCGCCGCGTCGCTCGAATCCGCTGTCCCGCCCTGGACGGCGAGCGCCTGGCCCTCGCTGTACACGGGGACGAACCCCGGCAAGCACGGGGTCTTCGGGTTCCTGCGATTCGACGGCTACGACTGGGACGTCGTCAACGCGACCGATCTCTGCGCGCGCCCGGTCTGGGAACTCGCCGACAGCCACGGGCTGACGAGCGTCGTCGTGAACGCGCCGGTGACCCACCCGCCGCGGTCGTTCGACGGCGCGCTCGTCCCGGGCTACACGGCCCCCGAGGACCCCGAGTGCCACCCCCCGGGGATCCTCGACGACGTCCGAGACCGGGTCGGCGACTACCGGCTCTACTCCGAGGGCGAGGTCGAGCGCGAGTCCGCCGCGGACGACTACCGCGCGTTCGTCCGCTCGCGCGGCGCTGCCCTCCGGTATCTCGCGGACCGTTTCGACCCCGAGTTCGGGTTCGTCCAGTTCCAGCAGACCGACACGGTCTGCCACGAGTTCCCCGGCGACGACGCCCTCCTCGGCGAGGTCTACCAGGCCGTCGACGACGAGATTGCCGCGATCCTCGACGCCTGCGACCCGGACACCGTGATCCTCGCCAGCGACCACGGCATCGGCCCCTGCGAGGGTCGCGAGTTCCGCGTCAACGAGTTCCTCCGCGAGGAGGGGTTCGTCGAGACGGCGACCGACGGCGACGGGATGCCGACGTGGGTGTCGATCCGCGAGGACGACCTGCGCGGCGGCGCCGGTCCCAGCGACCGGGTCGGCGCCGTCTCGGAGGCGCTGACGTCGGCGATGGCGCTCGCGGCTCGCGCCGGATTCACGACCCAGCGCGCGGCGCGACTGGTGGACGCGCTGGGGCTCACCGAGACCGTCTCGCGAGTCGTCCCCGACGACCTCCAGCGGGCGGGGACCGAGGGCGTCGACTTCCGGGCGTCGGCAGCGTACGTGCGCGATCCGATCGAACTCGGCGTCCGGATCAACCTCGCCGGCCGGGACCCCGAGGGGGTCGTCGACCCGGACGACTACGAGTCGGTCCGGAGGGACCTGATCGAGGCGCTCCGGTCGGTGCGGACGCCCGACGGCGACCCGGTCTTCGAGGAGGTCGCGCCCCGGGAGGCGTACTTCCACGGCCCCGAGGCCGAGCGCGCGGTCGACGTGGTCACCGTCCCCACCGACTTCGACCAGTCCCTCGTCGCCCAACTCTACGGCGACCAGTTCGGGACGCCCTCGGAGCCGTGGACGCACAAGCGCACGGGGCTGGTCGTCGCCGCGGGCGACGCCGTCGACGCCGAGGCGGGAGCGGGGGGCCCGCACCTCTTCGACGTCGCACCGACGGTGTGCGCCGCGCTCGGAATCCCCCGCAGCGACAGGATGGACGGGTCGCCGCTCCCGTTCGTGGAACCGACCGACGAACGACGATACCCGTCGCGCGAGGCGCGCGAACGGGTCGGCACAGAGGACGAGAGCGTTGCCGAGACGCTGACCGACCTCGGCTACATCGAATGGACACGGGATGACTGAACTCACCGTCACCGGCCACGAGACGGTCGACGATTTCGGCGAGACCCAGTGGGACACGCTGGTCCGCCAGTCGGACCTGGGTTCGGTGTTCCACCGCCACGGGTGGCTCCGGGCGGTCGAACGCGGCCTCGACCGGCGGGCGGCCCACTTCGTCGTCCGGAAGGGGTCGAACCCGGTCGCCGTCCTCCCGAACTTTCGGGTGCCCGTCGACCTGCCCGACCGGTCGACCCTGCGGGACGCCCTCGAATCGTCGCTCGCGGACCGCTTCGACTCCCCGAGCCCCGTCGATCGCCTTCCCACCGGCGCGCTCGGCGCCCTCTCGACCGTCGCCGGCGCACCGGCCGACGTGAGCGCGGACGCGTTCGGCTCGCTCCCCGTCGAGCGCCTCTGCTCGACCGCGCCGGGCTTCGGCGGTCCCATCGTCCTGACCGACGAGGCCGACTGTCTCGACATGCTCTTCGACGCGCTCGAGGACGCGCTCTCCGAGTCCACCCTCTGTCACGTCGTCAGGGCGAAAGAGCCGGCGTTCATGCGCTACGGCAAGTTCCTCGCCGGGCGGGGGTACGCCCCGACCCTGCTCGACTGCCGGTTCGTGCTCGACGCGGACCGCCCCTTCGAGGAGGTGCTCGACGGGATGGCCAAGGAGCGGCGCAAGGCCGTCCGCGACGCCCGGGAGCGCGAGTACGCGGTGACCGAGCGCCCGCTGGCGGAGACGCTCGACGAGACCTACGAGCGGTATCTCCGCGACATGGAGCGGGCGGGCGGCGACCCCTACCCGCGCTCGTTCTTCGCGGCGCTCGCCGCCGATCTCCCCGAGCGGACGCGCGTGTTCTCGGCCGAGGTCGACGGAGTGGCGGCCGGGCAGTACGTCTACCTGCTCGACGACGAGCAGTCCGCCGTCCACTACTTTTTCTCCGCTATCGGCGACGCCGCGAACTACGAGTACAACCCGACCGAACTCCTGCACAGTCACGTCGTCGAGTGGGCGCGCGAGCGGGGCTACGACGACTACGACTTCGGGTCCACGGGGTCGACGTTCCGCGACGGGACGTTCAAGTACAAGGAGAAGTACGGCGCCCGGGTCGTGCCGACGCTCCGCTGGGAGCGTGGGGACTCTCCCGTCCTCTGGAACGCCTACCGACTCGCGCGCCGGGGCTACCAGCGATACGCCTATCCGGACACATGACTGTCGAGATCGAAATCCTCGACGAGCGCGACGCCGCGGAGTGGAACCGCTACGTCGAGCGCTCGGCCGACGCCAATCCCTTCCATCGCGCCGAGGCGCTGGCCGTCGAAGCGGCGTACTCCGGGACGACCTGCCATCGCCTCGTCGGCTACAAGGGCCAGGAACCGGTCGGCATCTTCCCCGTCTTCGAGCGGTCGAAGGGGCCGATCACGGCCGCGTTCTCGCCGCCGCCGCCGCTGTGGATCCACCGTCTCGGCCCGGCGCTGTTGAACGTCGACAAGCTCTCCCAGCGCAAGGCCGAGCGGCGCATCCGCCGCTTCGTCGAGGGCGTGTTGGAGTGGCTCGACGACGAGTGCAGCCCGAACCTCCTCCGGGTGAAGACCGAGTGCACGTTCGCCGACCTGCGGCCGTTCAAGTGGGCGGACGCGGACGTGACCCCGGAGTTCACCTACGTCGTCGACCTGCCGGACGGCCGCGAGGACCTGCTTGCGATCTTCAGCAGCGACGCCCGGTCGAACATTCGGAATCTCGACGCCGACGCCGTCTTCGAGGAGGGCGACGCCGGTCCGACCTTCGAGGAGGGTGACGCCGCCGATGTCGAGCGGATAGTCGACCACGTGCGCGACCGCTTCGACGCACAGGGCGAGCCGTTCACCCTCCCTCGCGGGTTCGCACGCGAGCTCTACGAGACGCTGCCGGAGGGCGCGATGCGCACGTACGTCTGCCGTCACGAGGGCGAGTTCGTCGGCGGGATCCTCACCTACGAGACCGACGAGTGGATCCACCGCTGGCAAGGCGGCGTGACGCCCGACGTGGACTTCCCGGTGAACGACAACCTCGACTGGACGGTCATGACCGACGCGATGGAGCGCGGCCTCGACGCCTACGACCTCGTCGGCGCGGGCGACCCGCGGATCAACGATTACAAGGCGAAGTTCGGGCCCTCGGTCGAGACGTTCCACAGCGTCGAGCGCTCGTCGCTCGCGATGGACGCGCTGCTCGGCCTGTACACGCGAGTGAAGTGATCGGTTCGGGACTGATTCTCCCGAGCGTCACAGCACTGGACTCGGGTGGCAATCATACTCTATCTGGTAGGTGGGCGGGACGGAAGCGTTAACTGTATCGTGGATAACACTATCTCATGCGTGCGTCTCCGCTCTCAGCGATCGCCGTCGCCGCCCTCCTCGTCTTCGCGGGCTGTAGTGGACTTCCAGGCACGGGTGAGAACGAACCGACACCTGACGCGTCTCCCAGCGATTTCCCGAACGCGTCGGCCATCGACCAGTCGGTGTTCGATAGACACGCGACTGCGATGGGCAATACGAGTTTCACGCTCACGACCGTGAAAAACCGGACGGACCGCAGTCCCCCGTTCAGGGAGGAGAACTTCACGCACATGAACGATACGGGCCGGATTCTCGCCGAGCCCGGCGCCTCTCAGTACCTCGGACACACCAGCGGCTACTTCTCGGGGAACGGAAGCACCTATTCGAACGGAAGCGTGGCGTACGTGCTGTCGCGGGAAAACGACTGGACGGAAGTGCGGGATCTCACCCACCGGTCGATATTCAACGAGTCTGGCGAGCACTATCTCTGGCGTGGATTGTTCAACAACGACAGCGGAACCCAACACGATCACGCGGCGATCGACGCCACCTTCGAGCGCGAAGGCGTCGAGACGTTCCGGGGCGTTCCGGTGATGCGGTACGAAGCCACCGGCGTCGACGCGCTGTCCGACTCGTGGGCGGGAGGCGAGAACGCGAGTTCGTGGTACGAGGAGTTCTCGGCGACGCTCCTGCTCGACGAGGACGGCGTCATCCGCCACTACGAGTACGAATTCGTCTGGACCGAGTACCACACCCGGAGGATCGCGGAGTCGTACACCCTGTCGGACGTCGGGAGCACCGACGTCGAGAAACCGGACTGGGCGGCGAACGCGACGGCGGGGTCGTAACGACTCGGCTCGACCGACAGTGTCGCCCGCCAGCGCTAACTGTCCGTCGGCCCTGTGACTCCCCATGGGACTGATCGCGGAGTTCCGGATGACCTCCGAGCGGCTGCCGCTGGTCGACGTAGCGGAGGGGGTGCCCGAGGCGACCGTCGAGTTCGAGTCGGTCCAGGGGCGCCCGTCGGGAGCGCCGACGTTCATCGTGCGGGTCGCGGGCGCCGACGCAGACGCGGTCGAGGCGGCGTTCGCCGACGCCGACTCGGTGAGCGACCACTCGCTGGTCGTCGCCGACGGAGGGACGCGGCGCTACCGCTGTCGCCCGACCGGCGGCCCGCCGACGGACCTCGAACTGCTCGCGGACAACGGATCGATCCCCGACCGGGTGCTCGCCACGCCGAGCGGCTGGGAGGAGCGGCGCTGGTTCGCCGACCGCGAGGAGTTCGACCAGTTCCGGACGTTCTGCCGGGCCAACGACTACGGACTCCGGCTCGACCGCCTCGTCGAGGCCGACGAGGGGCCGGACGGGCGGGCGGCGGGTCCGTTCGGATCCGGCGACCGCTCGCGGCCGCGCGAGATGACCGCCGCCCAGCGGGAAGCGCTCGTTACCGCCCACGAGATGGGCTACTTCGACACGCCGCGGACCGCCACGATGGCCGACGTGGCCGACGAACTCGGGGTCGCGTCCGCGTCGCTCTCCGAGCGGTTGCGTCGCGCGCAGAACCACCTCGTCGCGGCGTTCCGCCGGGCCGACGACGGGATAAAACCCCGAACAAATTAGGGCACAGGCTACGGGGACGTGGTCACTACGGGTTCCTGTGACCGACGACACGCTACGGACGGACGGGCGCGGGGCCGCTATCGAGGCCGGGGGCGTGGAACTCACCTACGCCGACGGGACGGAGGCGGTCAAGGGGATCGACCTGACGGTCCCCGAGGGCGAGTTCTTCGGCTTCCTCGGCGCGAACGGCGCCGGAAAGACCACGACGATCAAGACCTTCGCGACGCTGCTGTCGCCGACCGCCGGGTCGATCACCGTCAACGGCTTCGACGTGCGACGCGAACCCCGCAGGATCCGCGAGACCATCGGCTACATGGCCCAGGAGACCAGCGTCGACGAGGAGCTCACCGCCCGCGAGAACATCCGCTTCGCCGCGCGGGCCTACGGCGTCCCCAAGAGCGAGCGCGAGGACCGGATCGACGAACTGCTCGATCTGGTCGACCTCGCCGACGTGGGCGACAAGCGCGCCGGCGAGTTCTCCGGCGGGATGAAGAAGCGACTCGACGCCGCGACGGCGCTGGTCCACAGCCCGCCGCTGGTCTTCCTCGACGAGCCGACGACGGGGCTGGACCCCAAAGCGAGAAATCGCCTCTGGGAGTACTTCGAGCGCATCAACGAGCGCGGGACGACGCTCTTTCTCACCACGCAGTACCTCGAAGAGGCCGACCAGCTCTGCGACCGCATCGCCGTCATCATGGACGGCGAGATCGTCGCCACGGGCTCGCCCGCGGAGCTGAAACGGCGGGTCGGCGGCGAGATCCTCGACGTCGATATTCCGGCGGGCGAGGACGCCCGCGAGCGGGCCGCCGCGATCGCCCGCGAGGGCGACGTCTTCGACGCCGACGCGGACGTGACTGTCACCGACGACGGGATCAGCGTCACGGCCGAGCGGGCGCGCGAACACGGGACGGATCTCCTGGTCGCCCTGCGCGACGCCGGGCTCACCGTCACCGGGTTCAACATCCGCGCGCCGACGCTCGACGACGTCTTCCTCGCGATCACCGGCGAGGAACTCGACTCCGAGGACCGGTCGGCCGACGCCGCGGACGTGACGGGACCGGAGGTGAGCGCCGAATGAGCGACGCCGCGGGGGACGCGGCCGCCGACGAAGCCCGAACCGACGGTGGGCACGCTCGGCCGACGCCGTCGAGCAACTCCTTTGTCAGCGACTTCTGGGTGAACTTCGTCCGCTGGAACCTGAAGGCGGTGCGCAACCCGTTCGTGGTCGTCGGGTCGCTCGTCCAGCCGATCATCTTCCTCGTCCTGTTCACGCAGGTGTTCGGCCAGATCGCGACGAGCGCGATCGGCGGCGGCAGCGCGGGGGGCATCACCTACGAGACGTTCCTCCTGCCCGCCATCGCGATGCAGGTGTCGCTGGCCGCCGCCGCGGGGTCGGGGATCGGCCTCGTCAACGACATGGAGGAGGGGATGTTCGAGAAGACGCTCGTGATGCCGATGAGCCGCTCGGCGATGTTTCTGGGCAAGACCGCCGCCGAGATCCTCCGGATCGTCGTCCAGATCGCCATCATCCTCGCGCTGGGTTCGGTGCTCGGCGCGAACGTCGCGACCGGACTGCCCGGCGCCGTCGGCATCCTCGGCGTCGGCATCCTCTTCTCGCTGTGGTTCATCGCGCTCTCGAACATCATGGCGATCGTCACCCGCGACCAGGAGTCGACGATCATCGGCGCGAACCTCCTGCAGTTCCCCCTCCTCTTCGTCTCGACCGCCTTCCTCCCGCTGAACGCGATGCCCGACTGGATCCAGGTCGTCGCGACGTACAACCCGATCACCTACGGCGTCGACGCCGCCCGCGCCCTCATGCTCGACCAAGACGTCATGACTGTCGTCGAGGTCACCCGGTTCACCGGCATCTGGAACACGCTCGTCCCCGCGATCGCCGTGCTCCTCGCGCTCGATCTGGTACTCGGCGGCGCCATGGTCTACCTGCTCAACCGCGCGTCGAGTTCGTCGGTGCAGTGATCTGTCCGGCGCTCCCCGCCGCCGACTCTCCCGGTCCGTATCGGCCCGCAGAACCGCTCTATCGAGGTCGCTTGCCCCTTCACGCAGAGCGTGTTTATACCTCGCACGTCTGCGGATCGTATGACAGACGACGGCGGTCACGACCGATTCGAAGGCGTCGACTTCACCGAGATGAACCCCGTGCTCGAAGATCTGTCGTACCCGGTGTCGACCGGCGAGTTCGTCGCCGACCACGGCGACCGCGAGCTCCCGCGGACCAACGCCGACCCCATCTCCGTCGGGGAACTGTTCTCCTACATGGGCGACGCGACGTTCGAGTCCGAAGGGGAGCTCCGACAGACGCTCCTCGGACAGATGCCCCGGGGTACCGGCGGGCGGACGAACTACTCCGACCGCGGCGGGTCCACCCCAGTCCAGACCGAGGCGGCGAAACGGGCCGGCGAGCAGACCGCCGCCGACCTGGAGCGGGGGGAAGCGACCGATCCCGACGTCACCCAGCAGTGAGCGGCCGGCCAGCGTGGTCCGTCGGTCTCAGACGCCGTCGAAGTCCGGGTCGTCCGCGTCGGGGTCATCCACGACTTCGACCTCGACGTCGTCACCGGCGAGTCCCAGTCGGGCGAACTGCGTGCGCACGTGTTCTTCCGCCGCCGCCAGCGCCGCCTCGCGCGTGTCGAACCCGCGGGTCGTCGGCGCCTCGAAGGCCACCCGCCGCTCCTGGCCGTCGATCCGCTGGAGCTGTCCGCCCGACTCGACCTCGTAGAACTCGTCGCAGATCCAGACGAACGGGGCGCCTTCGTCCGGCGCGCCCTCGAAGGTCGGCGGCCGTTCGCCGCGCTCGTAGAGGGTCCCCGTCAGCGTCGTCCCGCCCGCGTGGCCGCGAATCAGTAGCATATCCCCGATACTACGGGGCCGACCGGCAAAAGCACGCCGGGGATGTCGCGTGGAACCGGCGTGCTCGAAGTCGCTGTGACTGCAGTCGCCGAATTCACCACTCGAGATCGGCGACGACGGGGAGGTGATCGGAGGGGAACCACCCGTCGCCCACTACGTCGGCGGCGACGCCGTAGCCCGCGACGGCGCAGTCGGCGACGAAGACGTGGTCGATCTGCCGCTCGGGCAGGAGCGACTCGAAGTCGGTCCGCGTGGTCGACGGACCGTGGGGCGGGTGCGCGCTCGCCTCGCGCGCGTCGGCGAACGGGCTCGAACGGTCACTCGTGCCCGCGAGGATCCCGTGGGGCTCGTCGCCCGCTCGGCAGTTCAGGTCGCCGGCGACGACGGTGGCCTCCCGCCGGTCGGCATCGCGGAGTGCGGCGACCCGCTCGCGGAGCACCGCCGCGCCCTCGCGGCGGGCCTGTGGCCCCTCGTGGTCGAGGTGCGTGCCGGCGAACAACAGCGGCTCGCCGGTCCGGCGGTCTTCCAGTCGGGCCCACGTAGCGATCCGTGGGTAGGTGGCGTCCCACCCGACGCTGCCGGGCTCGTCGGGGGTCGGCGAGAGCCAGAACGTCCCGGCGTCGACGCGCTCGAAGCGGTCGCGGCGGTAGCCGACGGGACAGAACTCCCCCTCGCCGTCCCCGCGTTCGCGCGACTCGCCGACCCACTCGTAGTCCGGCAGCGCCGCGCGGAGGTCCGCGTACTGGTGGGCCAGCGGTTCCTGCAGCCCGATCACGTCGGGGCGATGAAAGCGGAGCGTGCTCGCGACGGCGTCGCGTCTTGCCGCCCAGTCGAACTCCCCGTCGCTCGCCACGTCGCGGCGAACGTTGTACGTGAGTACGCGGACGGCGTCGCGGTCCATACCGCACTGTCGGGCGTGGGGGACCTTCAGGGTACCGAGCGCCGGAGTCGACCGTGCGTGAGATACCGTTCAGTTCGTTGTGCGAAGATAACACTTAGACCACAAAGCACATTTGTAGGAATGTTGTCGTCTCAGTATGACTTCAACAGAGGAGACGTTCGATATCACTGGAGTCCCACGAAGGTCTGCGTACCTGTTTTTCCAGCTGGTGGTACTCTATCTCGTAGCGGTATTTAGCCTTACATGGGGTGCACTCGGACTGCCAATCGTGGTCCTTGCGTTGTTCCTCGCTGTCTATGTGACTTTGAGACAAGTTGAGGGAATTGTCGAAGATAGGCTCAACCGCTAACCCGCCGTCCGGCGTGTTACGTCTGCCCCCTGTACTGAGCATACGCCGAGCGAAGCGAGGCGTTTCACCGTCAGAGCGAAGCTCTGACGAGCCCGCGGTCGTTCGCGATGCTCACTCCCGCGGACACCGGACGCGAACGCAGTGAGCGTCCGGCTTTTTTCACCCATGTTTTTGCCGGAGGGGTGGGCGCGAGCGCCCATCCCTCCGGGAAAAAGATGGGCGGAAAGCGTTTCACCTCCCAGTACGACGTGGCGGATATGTCCGACCTCGGGGATTTCACTGATTTCGACGGCGACGACGACGCCGACGACGGGAGCGAGGCCGCGGAAGCGGCGACATCGTCGGCCTCGACGGCCGACGCGGACGGCGCCGCGACCGACGCCGACCTGTTCGACGCGGCCAGCGACGGCGACGACACCGACGACGACTTCGCCGAGATGGACGTGACGCCGGCGGGTGAGGACCACGGCGTCGGCGTCGTGTCGGCGACCGAGGGCCTGCGCATCAGCGAGGACGGCGAGGAGACCGAACTCCGCGCGTACGTCACCGTCGAGAACCGCTCGGACGTGCGCATCGGGAAGTACCTGCTCGTCCCGTACCAGGACGACGAGCGGCTGTTCTGTCGGATCACGGCGCTGGAGTACGCACAGGAGTTCCGCGCCGACGACGCGACGGAGATCCACGCCCGCCGTGCGATGCGACGGGGCGACATCGACGAACAGGACTTCAAGTTCGTCGCGACGCTCGACCCCGTCGCGGTCCTCTATTCGGAGGACGGCGAACTCAAGCGGCGGATGACCGACCGGGTGCCCAAGCCCGAGACCGTCGTCCGCGAGGCCACCGACAAATCGGAGATCAAGACCGGGCTGAAGATCCCGGAGGACGGCGTCTTCCTCGGGCACCTCTCCGTCGGGGGCGAGAAGGTCAAGACGGCGGCGGAACCTCCTACTATCGACTACCGGCTGAAAGACGACTACGAGGACGGCGACCCGCTGGTCTTCCGGCACACGCTCGTCGCCGGCGGGACGGGGTCGGGGAAGACCCACAGCGCCAAGAACGTCCTCCGGCAGTACCTCGCCGAGGATCGAACGTATCCCGTCGAGGACGGCGCTCGCGACGTGTCACCGGGGCTCGTGATGTTCGACCCGCAGGACGAGTACGCCCAGATGCACGACGACAACCCCGACCTAGACGACGCGTTCGCCCGCCGGCTCGAACGCGAGGGCATCGCCTACGGCGGCGTCGACGACACCGTCGCGTTCGTCCCGAAGGTCGAGGGGGCCTCCTACGCCACCAGCGACCACCGCGCCGAGCAGGTGGAGTTCACCATCCCCTTCTCGATGGTGCAGGGCAACCCCTGGCTCATCGCCGGCTCCAGCCTCAACGGCAACCAGTACAACGCCCTCCGCCTCCTGCTCGACCGCTTCTCCCGGGACTACGGCGCGGACGGCACCTACCAGCAGTTCAAGACGTTCCTCGACGACCCCGCGCTCCGGGAGGAACTCGACGAGACCGGTCGCGTCCACGAGGCGACGTTCAACGCGGTCAAGCGCCGGGCGCTGGGCTTCGACGGCATCTTCGACCAGGACGCCCGCCCGATCACCGACCGCATCCACGAATTCGTCCGCGCGGGCGGCATCTCTGTCGTCCCGACGTACCACATCAACAACTCGCGGACGACCGTCACCGTGGTCCTCGCGCTCGCGGCGCTCATCGTCGACCAGAAGCTCTCGAACGACCCCGAGTACGAGCGCATCAAGCACACGCCGCTCGTCCTCGGCCTCGACGAGGCGCACAACTTCCTCTCGGAGGTCGACAGCGTCCAGGGCGAGCAGATCATCGGCAAGTTCACCGAGGCGGCCAAACAGGGCCGCAAGGAGCGCCTCGGGCTGTTCCTCATCACCCAGGACCCCCAGGACATCGCTGACCCGGTGTTCAAACAGATCAACTCGACAGTCGTCCTGAATCTCGGGGACGACGACGCCATCTCGGCGGTGAACATCCCGGCCAGCCTCGAACAGAAGGTCCCCTACATGGAGAAGGGCCAGAAGGTCGTCTACTCGCCCGACAACTCCGAACCGGTCGAACTCGTTGGCCTCTCGAAGTGCCTGACGAACCACGAGTAGGACGAATGCGGGTTTGACCACCGACCTCGTCCGAACGTTTTTCCGAGATATCGACCTATCCATTCGTAATGGCGAGCACGACGCAACCCGGAGGGGACGAGCGGAGCGACGAGGTCCATCTCTGGCGCGAGGGGGATGTCTGGATCGCGAAAGACGTAGAGACGGGTGTCGCGAGCCAGGGGGACTCTCGCGGTGAAGCGCTGGAGATGCTGGACGAGGCCGTCGCGCTCCACGAGGGCGAGGCCGGCCGTCCCGTCACGGACGCGGATCTGGAAGAACTGGGTATCGACCCGGATTCCGTTCCGGGCGATCCCGGTCAACCGGACGCGCCGTGGTTCGACGCAGCGGAGTAACGTGGCACGGTCGACGTTCTCCGGCCGAGAGATTTCGAAGGCACTGACCGAGATGGGGTACGTTCCCGTCGACCGGACGGGCAGTCATCTGAAACTTCGATACGTCCACCCCGAAACTGGCGAAGTCAGGAACGTGACTGTCCCTATTCACGGCGAAGTCAACTCCGGGACGCTCCGGTCCATCGCAGATCAGTGCGGCGCCGACGAGTTCGACGCGTGGTGCGAGTGGATCGAAGACCTGCTCCGATCTATCGGTGTTCGGCCCTCTAATCACAACGGCGTCAGCTCGGTCACGCCCGCGTCGGTCGCCTCGGTGAGCGCCTCGCGGGCCTCGGGCTTGCAGGTGAGGTAGACGACCTGCCAGCCGGAGTCGACCAGATCGCCGAGCACCTCGGCCTGCCGTTGGAGCCGCTGGGGATCGGCCGACAGGAAGGCGTCGTCCATGAGGAAGAACCCGTCTCGCCCTTCCATCAGTCGGCGGCCGAGCGCGACGCGGACCGAGAGGTATAGCTGGTCGCGCGTCCCGCGACTTAGCTCCGCGGGTGAGAGCCGTTCGCCGTTGGCGAGTTCGACGGCGAGCCGCGACTCGTCGGTCAGGCCCACGTCGACGTAGCGGTCGTCGGTGACCCGCCGGAACACGTCCGCCGCCTCGCCGTCGGCGAACAGCGACGCCATCTTCTCGTTCTCCGACTCGGCCATCTGTTCCAGCACCGCGGCGGCGGCCCGCGAGACGTCCGCGTCGGTCTCGACGGCGTCGACGAACCCCTCCAGCCGGTCGCCGAGGTCCGCCAGCGCGCCGAGGTTGGCGACCGCCAGGTCCAGCGGCTCCCCGCAGACCGACTCGAAGCGGATCTCCGCGGTCCGCTCGGCGAATCGGTCGAGCTGTCGACGGTGCTCTCGCAAGGCGGCTTCGAGCTCCTCGTAGCGTTCGTCGGCCGCTTCGGCGCGCTCGCGGGCGTCTTCGAGCTCCTCCTCTGTGAACTCGCGGTCGGCGTCGAAGTCGATCTCGGCGCGGCGCGCCTCCAGGGCGTCCGCGGCGGCGTCGACCACTTCGCGGGGCTCCTCGGCGTCGATGTCGAGCCACTTGCGCAGGACGCCCGTGTTCGTCTGGACGACCTCGGTGTGACTCTCGCGCTCGTCGCGCAGGTCGGCGATGGAGGCGCGCACCTCCGTGGGGTCGTAGGCCTCGATACCGACCTCCGCGGCGCGTTCGACCACGGCCTCGCGGTCGGCGTGGAGCCGCGCGACGGCGTTGCTGGCCGACCGGTAGAGCGCGAGCGCGGCGAGCGCGACGACGCCGAAGGCGGCCGGTCCGGCGGCCACCAGCGGTGGGTCGCGGATCCCCAGCGCCAGCGGGACGGCCCCGGCGACGACGCCCGCAGTCAGCGCCGCCAGCGTCGCGCGACGACACCAGACCTTCCGGCGCTCGAACTCGTCTTCGCTCCCGGTCGCCAGGTCGTCCAGCCGCGACTCCAGCTCGGAGAGCTCGGCGTCGCCCGGCAGCACCGATCGCTCTTCCAGACTGCGCTCCAGCGCGCCCTTCGTCTTGACGAGCTCCTCGTACTCCTCGCGGGCCTGCGCGGCTTCGAGCGCCGCTACGTCGGCCTCGGCGCGCTCGCGCTCGCGGGCCGCCCGGTAGTAGTCACGCTCGATAGCGTCGAGGTCTTCGGAGTCGGCGCGCTCCAGGTACGACTCCACATCGTCGAGCAGCGACGCGGCGCGTTCGTGCTGTTCGGCGGCGTCGTCGTGCTGATTCGAGAGGTTCCGCCGCTCGGGCGTGAGCCGACCGCGTTCGAGGACGCGGTCGCGGACGGTCTCGATGTCGCCGGTCCAGATGCCGACGATGCGGTCGGTGACCTGCCGGTAGAACGCTCCCTCGTCGAGGACGCCCAGGTCGCCGTCGCGGACGACGAAGACGTTGCGGAACTCGGCGGGCGTCAGCTCGAAGTTGTAGCGCTCGGCGTACCGATCGAGCAGGGTCTCGCCGTTCGAGAGCTTGTGCTCGCCCTCGTCGCCGTCGAGGACGACGTAGCCCTCGGGCCGCTCGTCGATACGCGGACCGGCGACGCGGCGGTCGCCCGTCAGCGTCCGCAGGAGGCACTCGGTCAACAGCGTCTTCCCCGACTCGTTGGGGCCGTAGACGACGTGGGCGTCGTCGAACTGGAGCGTCTCGCGGAGCGGCCCGTAGCGGTCGACGTGGACCTCGCTGAGCTTCACGCGTGTGTCACCTCCCCCGCGGCGAGCAATTCGGCGAGCGACTCGACCAGCCGCCGCTCGACCTGTTCGCGGTCGTCGACGTGCTCCCAGCGATCGAGGTCAAGGTCGTCGAGGCGGTCCACGAAGTCGGCGTAGATGGGGTGGTCGAGCACCGCCGCGACGCCGCGGGTCTCGTTGACGACGGTCGCGGGTCCGGCGGCCGCGTGCAGGCGCTCGTCGAAGGTGCTCTCGTCGAGTTCGGTGAACCCGTCGACTCGGACTTCCAGGTCGCTGCGGTCGGTGTCCTGGCCGTCGATCCACCCCTCGATGCGGTCGATGACCTCGTAGCCCTCGCCGGGGGTGACGGTCGCCTCGAAGCGGTCGCGATAGTAGGTGTCGAGCGCGACCGGCTGGACGTTCGCGTCGTCGGTGTCGACGACGACGGCGTGGCGCCGGCCGGTCTCCGCCCAGGAGTGGGAGACGGGCGATCCGGGGTAGATGAACAGGCCGCCGTTGGGGAGTTTGCGCTGGTAGAGCTCGGCGTGGACGTGGCCGGCGAGGACGAACTCGTAGCCCAGTTCGCCCAGCGTCTCCGTCTGGACGGGGCAGTAGCTGGGGGCCTCCTCGCCGCCGGTCGCGCCCGCGCCGAACCCGGCGTCGAGCGTGCAGTGTAGGCAGAGGACCGCGTCCTCGTGGGCGCGCTCGCGCAACTCGAAGAACAGATCGTCGCCCAGTCGCTCGCGGTAGGGGACGCCGACGACTTCGCCGCCGTCGACCTCCGCGACTTCGAACGGGTCGGCGGAGAGGACCCGGAAGTCGGGGCCGAACTCGACGTTCTCGCGGAAGGCCGCGACGTCGTGGTTCCCGGGGACGACGAGCACGTCGAAGGGGTTGTCGGTGAACCGCTCGCGGAGTTCGGGGCGGAGTTCGTCGGCGGCCGCGGCCGAGTCGAAGCAGTCGCCGCCGACGGTCAGGGCGTCGACCTCCTCGCGCGCCGCGGCGTCCAGGAGGGCGTCGAGCGCGTCGACCGACCGCTGGCCGCCGCGCCCGAGGTGGAGGTCCGCGGTGTGGAGTAACCTCATCCGTACCCCCGTCTGGTGGCGGCAAGCGACTTAAGGATTGGTTACGAGACCGACAGAATTCCGGCGGATCGACGGGTCCGGACGCGACTCAGAGCCGCAGCACCTCGGCCTCGTCCCAGCGCGGGGCGAACTCCCTCCCCACGTCGGCGGCGAACTCGGGGTCCTTGAGGTCGATGACGGCGAAGGTCTCGTCCTCGATGAGCGGGTGGGGCACCTCGATGCAGACCTCGGTGTCGTCGATAATCTCGAAGGTCCCGGTGACGTTCGCGCTCGTCCGCGTCTCGAAGCTGTCGTGGGGCTGGAGCGTCTCGCGGTAACGCGTCCCGACCGCGTCGGGGAGCGTGTCGACGAGTTCGGGCGTGAGCAGGACCGACACCGACACGCCGCGTTCGAGCGCCTCCTCGAGCGCGGCGGTGATGCGAGCGGACACGTCGTCGATGTCGAACTGCTGGACGGGCTCGGAGGCGACGACGACGATGCGCTCGTCGGCCGCGGTCAGCCGCTCGACCAGCAGGTCGAGAGCCTCCTGCTGGCCGACGCTGGCCGTCCAGAACGGTTCGTCCACCGGCTCGCCGTCGTCGAGTTCGTCGACCAGGTCGTCGACGATGTCCTCGTACTGCTCGGCCTGCTCTTCGAGCTCGCGCCTCTTGTTCTCCAGCAGCCGATCCAGCGCGGTGTCTGTCTCGACGGCGACGTACTTCTTCGGCCGACTCGCCGTCTGACTCCGTGCCAGTTGCTGGGTCTCCAGGCTGTTGAGCACGTCGTAGATACGCCCCATCGGTACGTCGCTCGCCCGCGAGAGGTCCTTCGCCGTCGTCGGTCCCGCCTCCAGGAGCGCGCGATAGGCTCGCGCTTCGTACTCCGAGAGGCCGAGGTCTCTGAGACTCGCCATTGCCAGCACCTCGAACCGCGACAACAAAAAACAACGGGTAAATTTACGACTCGCGGGTCGCTCGGGCGGCTCACCCGGTGAGCAGCGATTCGAGGGCCGCGGGGTCGGTCGCCTGCCCCTCGCGCTCGCCGTCGGCGAGGACGACCGCTTCGCCGTCCTCGGCACGGCCGTCGTCGGGCGAGACGACGGATTCGTGGTCCGCCAGTCGGAGCGCGGCGCGGTGGAGGTCGCTACCGGCGTCGGTCCCGACGGCGACGACGCGCGGGTCGCGCAGTCGCGCCACGGCCGAGGCGTAGGCGGCGACTTCGACGCCCATCCGGTCGGTCGCGCCGGCGAAGGCCGCGAGCGCGTCGTGTGCGGCCTCGTGGTAGCGGTCGTCGTCGGTCAGCAGCCAGCAGTCGATCAGCGCGTCGGCCACGTCGACGTTCGTGTCGAGGGGATACAGCGGGCGGTCGAGCAGTCCCGTCCCTTCGCTCGTCCCGTCGGCGAACGCGCCGGACTCGTCGCGCAGCGCGTCGAGGGCGTAGTCGGCCACCGCCCGCATCGGGCCGGGTTCGCCCAGCACCGACGCGCTCGTCGTCAGTCCCGACAGCACCCGAGCCTGCGAGGACAGGAGACCGGCCTCCCCGACTTCGCCGGTCTCGGGATCGCCGAAGTGGACGACCGCGCCGTCCTCGCCGACGAGTTCGGCCAGGACGTGGTCGCGGGCCCGCTCGGCGTAGCGGCGGGCGCGCTCGTCGTCGGTGTAGGCGGCGAACGTGAGCAGTCCGTCGACGGCGACGCCGTTGTGCCCGGCGAAGACCGTCTGGTCGATCGGCGGCGCGTCGGCGTCCTCGCGCTCGGTCGCTTCCAGTCGGTAGTACGAATCGTCGCCGCCCTGGCTCGCCGCGAAGGCGTCGCCGGTCCACAGGTCGGTCGTCAGGTACTCGACGGTCCCCTCGGCGGTCTCGCGGTAGGCGTCCTCGCCCGTGTAGCGGTAGCCGTGGGCGAACGCCCGCACGAGCGCGGCGTTCTCGTCGACGAGTTTCTCGCGCTGGGGCGACGCCCAGTTGCGGTTGTGCGAGAAGCGGTAGAAGCCTCCGTCGTAGGTGTCGAACAGCCGGTTCTGGACCGCTTCGAGCGTCCGGGTCGCCTGATCCCTGGCCCGCACTAGCGCGAACTCGATGGTGCGGGGGAGCGGGAACTTGACGTCCGTGCCCCACCCGCCGAACTCGTCGTCGTAGGCCGCGAGCAACTGCTCGACCATGTGCTCCTCGACGCGCGCGGAGAGTTCGCCGCCCGGCGGGTCGGCGTCGCCGAGCTGGCGGGGGATCGACCCCGCGTCGGCGCCCTTGCCGTCCCACGTGCGGCGGACGGCGTCGAGGATCTCGCGGAAGCCGTCGATCCCGAGGAAGGTCGCGCCGGTGATCACCTCGCCGTCGGGCGTCGTGAACACCGTCGAGGGGAACCCGCCCATGTTGTAGCGGTCGCGGATGCGCGGGTGGCGGTCGACGTTCACCCGGACGGGGACGAACCCGTCGTTGACGTTCGCGGCGATGCGGGGCTCGGAGTAGGTGGTGCGGTCCATCTCCAGGCAGTCCTCGCTCCAGGGCGCCCACAGCGAGAGCAGGACCGGCTTGCCCGCCCGCTCGGCGGTGGCGAACGCCTCCGCGCCCCACTCGCGCCACTCGACTTTCGTCTCGACCGCTGAATCGTCCATACCCGAACTACGTGCTTGCGCCGATAAGGGCTTTCAACTCTCTCTGACCGGGGTGAATTCGACGGTGGCGCGCGCTGTCGCGCGTGCCGAGCGACAGCGAGGCCGCGCGGCGGAGCCGTGCGAGGGATGACTGAGGGAGCGTAGCGACCGAGGGAATCGGTTGGGGAGGTGTGAGGCGCGGTGCTGTGCGGTTGCGGGTCCTGGTGGACTGAAAGGGCGAGGCGGGCTCGCGTTCACTTCAGTCGTCTGAGCGACCCCTATCCGAGCGGTGCGAGGTCGACCGAAGGGAGACCTCGAGTGCGAACGGGGAGCGGAGCGACCCGTGAGCGCAGCGAGGGTATGTCGCTCAGCGACCGCGAGCGGGCCGAGGGCTTTCATCGCGTGTTGCGGACTGCCGTTTCGACTGCTAGCGAGCGCCAGCAAATAATCACACCACCACTTACGTAGAAGACTTATCCCGAATCCGCTGTCTCGTCCGGTATGGACCGGTCCCGCCGAGCCCTCCTGGCCGCGCTCGGTACCGCGCTGTCGGCGTCGATCGCCGGCTGTTCGGGACCCGAGAGCGACGCGGACACCGCCGGACGGACGCCCGACCGCTCACAGCCCTCCGAAACGCCGGCGACGCGGACGGAGACGGCGACGAGAACGAACGCGGCGACGCAAACGGAGACCACGGCACCCGGGCCGGTCACCCTGGAACCGGGCGAGTCCTACGCCACCGACACCGGCTGGGAACTGACGGTCGAGCGCGTCGCGGTCCAGATAGCTGTCGTCGAGTACGGACCGACCCACTGGGACCCGAACTGGGCGGAAGAGGGTCAGTTCGTCGTCGCAGACGTCGCAGTCTCCGGCGAGGACGCCCCCGACCCCGCGGACCTGCACGTCACCTGCCGAACCGACGCAGCCGACGGGAGCGGACCGGTGTTCGTCGCGGCGGATTCGAACGACGACGACGTCCGCCAGCGAATCGGGTTCGAAGTCCCGGCTTCGCCCGCGCCGGCGGCGGGAGCGATCGTCTGGACCCCAGACGACGGGCCGGAAGTCCGGTGGGTGCTCTCCGACGACCGACTCGCGACGATCGCGCGACCGCCCGAGTTCGACCTCCGTGAGTTCGGGGTCGAGAACGCCCCCGGCGACGAGGTCGCGGTGACGCTGACGGTCGCGAACACGGGCGCCGGTGACGGGACCTTCCTCGCGGAGGTGGGCGACGCGGCGATGTCCGACCAGCCCGAACTGGCCGTCGAAGTTCCCGCAGGCGAGACGCGTACCGTGACGCGACGGGTTCGCTTCCAGAACGTCTGGAACGACGGCGACGACGAACCGGCGACCGTCGTCCTTCGCTACCGAGAGACGCGAATGGAACGGACGCTCGAAGCGGCCGACGGAACCGCGACCGACTCGCAGACGGCCACTGACCGATAATCTGTCACCGCTCTACTGCGCGGTCCCGTCGGATCGGGCGTGGATCGGTCCCGAACTCGAACGCAGGTGGCCGCCGTCCCGATCATTCTGAACAGCAAGGACCTCGGCGACGATGCTGTGGGCGACCTGGTAAGGACTCCCACCACCTAAATCGAGGCCCACAGGCGCGTAGATCCGCCCTCTGTCCCCCTGATCCAGTTCCAGGCCGTCCGACGCGAGCGCGTCGCGGAGTCGCTCGAACCGGTCGGGCGGCCCCATCACGCCGACGTACTCGACAGCGGTCTCCAACACCTCCCCAAGCGCCAGCCGGTCGTCGACGAAGTTGTGGCTCATCAGGACCACTGAATCGCTCGACTCGAAATTCACCGCGTCGCGCAGGTCTCGCGGCGATATCGAGACCACGCGATCGGCCCGCGGGAACCGTTCGGTCGTCGCGCGCCCGCCGCGGAAGCCGACGACGGTCACGCGGAATCCCGCCGACCGCGCCAGGTCGACGACGGGGCGGACGTCGGCGTTGCTCCCGACGACCACTAGTCGCGGCGGCGGCGTCACGCGCTCGACGAACAGCCGGACCGATCCGCCCCCCGTTTCCACTCGAACCGTCGCCGTCCCGTCCACGTCGGCGGGAACCGCCGCGGTCACGTCCGGGGGGAGGTCGTCGCTCGCGTCGCTTCCCTCGTCGACCCATCGCGCGCCGACATCCACGCTGTCGTCCTCGCTCTCGACCGCGACCGCGGCGATCCGCCCGCCGTCCAGTTCGTCGGCGCTCGCGAGCACCGGGCGATGGGACTCATCGAGCGGTTCGAGTAACACGTCGACGACACCGTCGCAGCCGACGCCGAGGCCCCAGGTGTCGTCCTCGCGGAGGTCGAACCGTTCCAGGCAGGCCGCGCCGTCGGCGAGCACGTCATCCGCCAGCCGAGCCAGCGAGTCGGTCAGACAGCCGGCGGTCACCGACCCGACGCCGCCCGATTCGGGCGCGACGACCATCTTCGCGCCCGGTCGCCTGTAGGCTCGGCCGTCGACGGCGACGACGGTCGCCAGCACCGCGTGCTCGCCCGAGTCGAGGAATCGCCGCGCCGTCGCGCGGACCTCGCGGTCCGGTGCGGTCCAGTCGGCCGTTCGATCGGCGGCGCCGTCCCCCGTCGTTCCGCTATCGTCGGTCATGCCGTCGGGGGGTCGCCGGCGACACGCTCGGCAGCTGATTCGAGGGCGCGAGCGACGTACGTCTCCAGCAGTTCGCGGCGGAAATCGCCAGACGCGTAGGGGTCCGAGCGCAGTCGATCGGGTTCGACGTCGGCCTGCGCCTCGCCCGCCGCCGCGTCGATAGCATCGGAGTCCAGTCGCTCGCCGACGAGCGCATTCTCCACCGACGGCAGGCGGACGGCTCGGTCGACCGCGCCGGTCGCGGCGACGCGCACACTCGAGACGGTTCCTTCCGCGGTTTCGTCCCCGTTCCCGTCCACGACATCGGTTTCGACCACGGCCGCCACGCCGACCATCGCGTAGCCCGTGGCAGGGTGGGTCTTCTTCGCGTACGCGACGCCGGCGTCGCCCGTGTGGGGGACGCGGACGCCGGTGACGAGTTCACCGTACTCGACGGCCGTCTCGCCGTCGCCGCGGAAGAAGTCCGTCGCGGGCACCTCGCGCTTGCCGTCGCGGTGGCGCAGCAGTACCGTCGCGTCGCTCGCCAGCACCGCCGCGGGCGGGTCAGCGCCTGGGTGTGCCTCGGCGAGGTTCCCGCCGATGGTCCCTCGGTTGCGGATCTGCAGGTCACCGACTTCGGCGGCCGTCTCCGCCAGCAGCGGCGCGTTCGCCCGGGCCGCGCGGGAGTCGGCGATGTCCGCGTAGGTCGTCAGCGCGCCGACGACGGTCCGGTCGTCGAGCGCGTTGATCGCGTCGAGCGCGGCCACGTCCAGGTCCACGACCACGTCGGGACTGCGCCCCTCGGTCTTCATCGCCGGGACGAGGCTGTGGCCGCCCGCGAGTATCTCGACCTCCGCGTCGGCGTGGTCGTCGAGCAGGTCCAGCGCCTCGCCGACGGAGGTCGCTCGCTCGTAGTCGAAGGCGTCGGGAAACATCTCAGTCTTCGGCCTCCACTTCCGGCGGGTCGGCGCGCCGGCCGGTCTCGTCGCCCGTGGACCCAGTATCTCGATCGGACTCGCCGTCCGCGTCGGCCAGTCGATCGGCCGCAGTCTCGACCGCGTCGACGATGTTCCCGTAGCCGGTGCAGCGACAGACGTTGCCTTTGAGCGCTTTCCGGATCTCCGCGCGCGAGGGGTCGGGGTTTTCGTCCAGCAGCTGGTGGGTCGTCGCGAGCATGCCGGGCGTGCAGTAGCCACACTGCAGGCCGTGTTCGTCGTGGAACGCCCGCTGGACGGCGTCGAGGCCGTCCGTCGCGTAGCCGGCGGCGGTCGTCACCTCGCTACCGTCGGCCTGGACCGCGAGGAGGGTGCAGGACTTGACCGCGTCGCCGTCGAGTTCGACCGTGCAAGCGCCGCACTTGCCGCTCTCGCAGCCGACGTTCGGGCCGGTGTAGCCCAGTTCGTCCCGTAGCGCGTGGACCAGCAGCGTCCGTGACTCGACGGCGAGCGACTCCTCCCGTCCGTTCACCGTGAGCGTGATATCGTGTGTTGCCATGGGCGAGGGTCCGTAGCTTGTGCCGACAACGGCCCACGGAGAGTAAAGTGTTGGTCTCGGGGACGTGCGGGAGTGAGTTTCCGAGGATCTCGTGCCACAGCGACCACTACCGACGATCCAGCAGCCAACAGCGTGAAAACCCTCACTCGTCGCTTCCCGACGGCGTCACTCCCCAGCTCGCAAGATCCCGACGTAGTCGCCACCGGATTCGGTCAACTGCTCGTCGGGTTCGATCGCCTCGACGAACTCCCACGGAGTCGTTTCGGCCAGTTCGGCCATCGTGTCGGGAGCGGCCATGAGGTAGTCGTGCCAGGCGGTCGCGTACACCTCGTAGCGGACCCGGATGCGGAGCGCACCGGGGAGTCGACCGCGCTCGCGGTTGCGCTCGTGATAGGCGAGGTGGTGCTCGTGGTCGGTCGCCGTGGGGTCGCGACTCTGCCCGACGAGGACCGCGTCGTCGGTGGCGACCTCGGCGAGGGCGCGCAACCGCTCGGGCGCCGTCTCCGCCGTGCCGACGAGCCCGAAGTTGTTGCCCATCATGATGACGGCGTCGAAGGTGTCGGGTTCGAAGGCGTCGGCCACGTCGGCCACGTCTACCTCGCGCACGTCGTCGACGCCGCGGTCGCGGGCCACCTCGATGGCGCCGGGCGAGACGTCGATCCCGGTCACGTCGTGGCCACGCTCCTGCAGGTGGAGCGCGTGCGAGCCGGGGCCACAGCCCACGTCGAGGATCCGCCCCTCGACGCGGTCCAGCGCCCGCGTGACGATGTCGGGCCACTCGTCTGGGTCGCGGAAGTAGCCCTCGACGCCGTTGACCCCGATCCAGCCGTCGTCGCGTTCGATGATCTCCACGGCGTCCTCGCCCGCGTGGTAGTCCCGCATCGCCGCTCCGAAGGCGTCCGATTCGTCCATGGACCTGCTGACGTGGCCGGAGCCCTAAACGTCGGGGAAACCGTGGTACCGCTCCGCACGCTGTGGGGGACGGAGAGAACGAACGAGGGGAAACAGTGACGGGTGCGCGGTCCTCGTGTCGGGACATGTACCTCGCAGATCGGACGTGGCCGGAACTGGGCGAGTACTTCGCCGAGGAGTCGCTGGCGCTCGTGCCGCTGGGGTCGACCGAACAGCACGGCCCGCACCTCCCCGAGTCCACCGACCACCGCATCGCCGAGGCGCTCGCTCGTGAGGCTGCCGAGCGCACCGGCTTCCTCTGCACGCCCACCGTCAACGTCGGCGTGAGCCCCCACCACCGGCAGTTCCACGGGACGATGTGGGTCGAGCCCGGCGTGTTCCGCGACTACGTCGAGTCGCTGACGCGGAATCTCACCTATCACGGCATCGACCGCGTGATCTTCGTCAACGCCCACGGCGGCAACGTCCAGCACCTCCGCGAGGTGGGTCGTCGCCTCCGCGACGACGGCGACGCCTACGCCATCGAGTGGATGTGGGACGAATCGATTCCGGATCTGGTCGACGACCTCTTCGAGCACAACGGCCCCCACGGCGGCCCGAAGGAGACCGCGATGATGCTCCACATCGCCGAAGAGTTAGTGCGTGAAGACCAGTTCGAGCGTGCCCGCGACGACGGCATCCGCAACTTCGAGGACTACGAGGGCATCCGCAAGTTCGGCGCCCGCACCTTCTACGACGCCATCGACAACACCGAGTGCGGCGTCATCGGCGACCAGACCGATGCGACCCGGGAGAAAGGCGCGGAGCTGTTCGAAGCCGCGAGTGATCAGTTGGTTCGGCTGGCGGAGTGGCTAGACGAGCAGGCGTACGAGGACCTGATGCCGCGGGAGCACGTGTAAGCTGAGTTGATTCTGATAGCAATATCCGACTCAGAGTGCGACCGATCTGGCCGTTGGACCACATCGCCACAATGTCGCCGAGACCACGGGCCAGCTCGATGACGGTCGTATCGTACTGGCCACAGTTCGGTTTGATCGCGCGGATCTCCCCGACGACGCTCTCGCCGGGTTTGGGGGACGAGCCAGTCAGTGTCGTAGTCGTCCGATTCGTCGCTCGCTTCGACAGTTTCGAGGTCGTCGAAAGACGGGGTATCTTGGGTTGCCATACTGCATGCTATACTACTGGCGGCTTTACTAGAAGGAGCAAATCACCAGATGGCACTGGATTTCTTGCTTCCTTTAATACGGGATGAATCAACGATCAAGTCGACCTATTCAAATTTGAGGATACTTGATTTGTGATATTAATACAAATCTCCAGTAGTTCATGGACGAAAACTGTTTGTAGCTGAATTACCATTAGAGGATATGTCAAACCTCTCTGAAGAGCTTGTAGACTTGTTTGAGGAAATCATATCTGAGGCCTCAGAGCCGGATTCCACAACAAAAGAAGAATATCTCATACCAGATGATGAGGGTCAGCTAGTTACAACTGATGTAGACATATATTCTAACCACGTAATCGATTTTGTCGATATAGATGACGAAAGGATATTAGAAATTGCTGATAGAATGAATGATGATTCCGAGAGAGATTTCGGTCCAGACAGCGTAAGATCTGAGCTTCAATATTGGGGGTTTGATATAAGTGATATTGAATTCAAACAGCCGAATATAGCCAATAAATATGGCTGTGTCTGTGTTATTCTGGAGATCTTAATCGAAGTTGTAGAGTATGCAGGTGGGGTCGAATCACTTCCAGAAAGAACAGAAAAGATCATAGATGACATGCTAGGCGACTACAGGGCAGAGCCTAGAGAAATAAGGAGTATCTGCCCTCTTTTGAATTTCATCTCAGATACAGACAAGATATCTCTCCCTACGTCTCAGTTTGAAACAGTAGGATTACGAGGTCATTTTGAGGTCCAGGATTTGGTGATAAAGAAACCCTCTCCTGAAGAACGGGCGGCATTATATTCTGATAGCAAAAAACGGGTAAAAGGGAGGACCCTACCAAGAAATTCTTGGAGTCACGTTGTAGAAGTCAAACGAAAAACCGTTGCTGGAACAATATATGAACGACAGATATTGAAATCTCTCACCAATTGTCTACGTCTCTTTGAACCAGAAGAAGGGAATGTTCGGCTTGGTCCTGCATATGACCTACGAGATCGATGGACAAGTGAAAGATTAGGTATTCCAACCGTTGGTGGTGGTTCCCCACAAGAATTCACGGTGGGAACACAATATACGAGACGTGCTCAAGGGCTAAGGAGGCATGAAGACTATAACCTAAAACCAGAAAACGTCTCTGATTTCGTTGATTTTTGGCAGAAATACTGCAATTTAGCGAATGTTAATAGAGAAACTAAATTTTCGAATGCATTACATAGGTACGATCAGATGTATTCATCACTCTTCCCAGAAGATCACATACTTA
The DNA here is from genome assembly GCF_047715405.1 of Halosimplex rarum. Taxonomy (NCBI): domain Archaea; kingdom Methanobacteriati; phylum Methanobacteriota; class Halobacteria; order Halobacteriales; family Haloarculaceae; genus Halosimplex; species Halosimplex rarum. The sequence continues at coordinate 3,211,962 of NZ_CP180412.1, read as the reverse complement.
ATTGCTCAATTGGATTTGAAGGGACACTATTGAAAGATCTCGGAACACAGTCTTCCTATACCTTCCGTATGATATTGAGAGGGGGAACTATACTAGATCAAGAGGTTGACTTAGATCGGGAAGAAATTCACAGATTCTTCAAGAATCTCTACTTTGCCAGGGGCCAGATCGTTCATAAAGATGAGGTATTAGCGGACATAATAGAGGAAGGTAATTATGAACCATTGGTTGCCGACCCAGACCCTCTAAAAGTAACTAAATTATCAAGGAGAATGTTTTCGAAATTAATAATTTTCTATATGAGGCAGAAAATAGATTGCAACAACAGTATTTCAGAAACAAATCAAGAGGTGGATGAATTAGCTCTCTCCGTAGATCCGGATATAAACTAATTGTTTCTAGATATCAAGAAACTATAAAATGTAACCTTCCTAAGATGGTAAGTCCCAATATGAATAGGCACCAAGATATTCAATAACAGTTCTAAACGGTGGGTTTTCGGAAAATATCGTCTCAAATATTACGCTATTAATTCGTTGCAGGGTGGAATTGATCGCAAAGAATTGTTCTTCATGAGTATCCCAACAACTGGGGAGGAATTCGTTCTCAAACTGCGAATCGCAAGCCATTGCGATGGAATCGATTGAAAACGATCGTACTGTATCCTGAATAAACGCTTTATGTTCGTATTCACTTATGTCAATACCAATTGTTATTGGTTTAGAACAAGACCAGAATCGTCGATCGGTTGCCCAATATAGTGCGAGCTTCCAAGTAGTTGCCTTATCTCCCAAGGGTTCTTGTTCTTCTTGATTACGTTCTTCAAGTGATTCGGTGGAATCAAGTAGCGAGCCAAACGTCGTACTGAGGTACTTCCCGAGATATGCGCCGGCAGTAGATTCCATCTCTTCTGTCTCGTCGTCAAACTCGATCAGGTCGTGAACTCGAGTCCGTTCTCGAATCCAGTCCTCATCACGCCCATGCTCACCGAACCGATACCAGTCGACGAATCCTTCGTCGTCCTGGAACTCGGGAGCGAGGTCATCGAGATCGTCCCGATAAACCAGGGGATACGCATCGACGATCTCGCCCTGTCCGTAGTCGGCCCACTTCTTCGCCAGCTCCGGCTTGTCGCACAGCCACGGCATGGCGTCACTCTCCCGTTTGGGAACGTCGAAGAATAGCACGTGCAGGTGTGGATAGCCCTTCTCAGTGAATTCGAGCGCCTTGATGTAGTCGGGGCGGCATCGAGGCCGCCCGGTGACCGGATCGTCTAGTTCCGGCCGCCGGCCAAACGCTGCTCTTGGGTGATCTCATGGTGTCAGCATACGGCGAGCGTAGCGAGCCGTTTCACCGGACGCGAGGGAGCGGAGCGACCGAGTCGTCCGGCCTTTTTCACCCATGTTTTTGCCGCGAGAGGTGCCCGCAGCGAACGAAGTGAGCGAGGACACCCGAGCGGGAAAAAGATGGACGGGCACGGTGGGATTCGAACCCACGACCGTCGGATTAGAAGTCCGACGCTCTATCCGGACTGAGCTACGTGCCCTCGTTCGGAATTGTGCGGTCGCGATTAAAAAGCGGCCCGGGTTCTGATTGTCGCGGGCACCGCCGGTTCCGGGGCCGGAGCAACGGTAGTCCGGGCACAACCGCCCCTCTTTTGGTCGCCGGGCGTCCAGCACCACCAATGAGCGCGCACCTGGACCTGAACGAGTCCGAGCCCGCCGTGGCCGACGACGGCGTCTGGCTCACCTGCATCGAGTGCGGCGAGACGTTCGCGCCGTTCGACGACGTCCGCTACACCTGCGACCACTGCGACGGTCTCCTCGAAGTCCGCTACGCCGACCTGCCGACGTGGGACGACTTCGGCGGCGCCAGCACGCCCGAGAGCGGCCCCTACGGCGTCTGGCGCTACTCCGCCGCGCTCCCCTTCGAGGAGGGCGTCTCCCTCCCCGAGGGCGGCACGCCGCTACACTACGTCCCCCGTCTCGAAGAGGAGACCGGCGTGAACTCCCTGCGCGTCAAGCACGAGGGGATGAACCCCACCGGGTCGTTCAAAGACCGCGGGATGACCGTCGGCGTGCGCGTCGCCCGCGAGGTCGGCGTCGACCGCCTCGCCTGCGCGTCGACCGGCAACACCTCCGCCGCCCTCGCCGCCTACGGCGCCCGCGCCGGCATGGAGACGCTCGTCCTGCTCCCCGCCGGCAAGGTCGCCGCCGGCAAGGTCGCCCAGGCGAGCCTCCACGGTGCCCGCATCCTCGAAGTCGACGGCAACTTCGACTCCTGCCTCGACATCGTGCAGGATCTGGCCGCCCGCGGCGAGGCGTACCTGCTCAACTCCCTGAACCCCTTCCGCCTCGAAGGCCAGAAGACCATCGGCCTCGAGATCATGGAGCGCTTCCACGCCGACGAGGGCCGCTACCCCGACCGGATCGTCCTGCCCGTCGGCAACGCCGGCAACACCGCCGCCCTCTACAAGTGTTTCCGCGAACTCCGGAAGGTCGGTGCAATCGACGACGACGAGGTGCCCAAGCTCACCGGCGTCCAGGCCGAGAACTCCGCACCGATGGTCGAGGCCATCGAGGAGGGCAACGACGAGGTCCGCCGCTGGGAGGACGTCGAGACCCGCGCGACCGCCATCCGCATCGGCAACCCCGTCAACGCCCCGAAGGCCCTGCCGGGCATCCGCGAGACCGGCGGCACCGCCGTCGCCGTCTCCGACGAGGAGATCACCGACGCCCAGCGCTCGCTCGCCGAGGAAGGCGTCGGCGTCGAACCCGCTTCCGCCGCATCCATCGCCGGCCTGCGGAAACTCCGCGAGAGCGGCGAGATCGAGGCCGACGAGGACGTCGTCTGTCTGACCACCGGGCACCTGCTCAAGGACCCCGACGCCGCCTACGAGGCCGGCGGCGAGCCCGAGACCGTCCCCAACGACACCGAAGCCGTCCTCAACCACCTCGGCGAGTAACGCCGTTTCGGCTTTCCGCTCGTTCTTCTGGCGCGCGCTGTCGAGCGTCCCCGAGCACTGCGAGGGGCGCGAGACGGAGCCGTGCGAGGGATGACTGAGGGAGCGCAGCGACCGAAGGAATCGGCTGGGGTGGTGTGAGGCGCGGTGCTGTGCGGTTGCGGTCGCTGTTGCCTGGTGGACTGAAAGGGCGAGGCGCGCTCCGGGAAGACGGGCGACGAAAGCACCGCAGGAACGAGCGAAGCGAGTGACGAGGAGCGCAGCGAGCCCCTCGACCGGAGCGGGCCGAGGGCTTTCATCGCTTCCCGGCGTCCGCGGTCGAGTCGACTGCTAGCGAGCGAGCCGAGGGCGTTCATCGCTTGCTGTCGAACGAACCAAAGCACATCACCGGGACACCGCAGACAGGACGAACGACTGATCGGCGAACAGTTACAGGTCTTCCTCGCCGAACTCGTCGATCCGGTCGTGGACGTAGGCGGTCCACTCGTCGAGGGTCTCGTGCATCAGTTCACGGGCCTCGGGCAGGGGCGTCGCGGAGTACTGGTAGACGTGGCCGCCGCCGTCCAGCAGTCTCCGTTCGCGCTCGGCCAGCCCCTTCTCGCGGAGCGTCGACAGCGAGCGATTGACGTTGCTGCGGTCGCGGTCGAGCTGATCGGCCAGTTCCTCGACGGTGCTGCCCGGGTGGTCCTGCAGCGTCAGGAACGTCCGGACCTCGTGCTCCTGGATGTCGAAGACACAGGCGAGCACGTCCGCGAATCCCGGTTCCTCGTCGAGCATCAGTTCGCGAAAGCGCTGGGGCGAAGGGTCCGCCTCGACCATCGTACCGGCGACTACAGCCCCCCGACGCATAAACGGGTGCGATGCGGTGCGGTGGCCGCGGACGCGACTGGATCGTCGGCTACCGCGCGTAGCCCTGCTTCTCCAGGCAGGTGCGCATCTCCGACTCGGACTCGTGTCTGTGCAGGCGGGTCGGCGTGTCGCAGTAGAAGACGTCGCCGTCCCAGCGGAGGACCACCTCGTGCTCCGCGTCGAGGAACTCGGTGCGGACGCGGACCCGCCCCTCGTCGACGATCCGGGCGAGCAACTCGTCCGCGTTCAGGTCGCCGGCGACGACGACTGGCGGGTCGGCCATCACGTCCGCGTTCGACCGCCGAGATAATCAGTCTTCGTCGCGGCCGCGCGAGCGGCGCACGGCCACTGCGTCGACCGCAACCGCCGGACCGACCGCGTGCCGATTACCAGCTCCGCTTGGGGTGGGGCTGGTTGTCGCCGCGGTCGTCGTAGTACTTGCGGCCGATGAAGGCCTCGTCGACGTTGCTCATCATCGCGGTGAAGACGTCGTCCGCCGACTGGTAGTCGGTCACGTTCGACCGCGCGAGCACCGTCTCGACCGTCGTCGTGTCGCCCGTCGGCGCCTCGATCTCCACGTCGCCGAACTCCTCGGCGACCGCCGTCGCGTCCATCGGATAGTCGAACGACTCGCTGAACAACTCCCGCGTCTCTGTGATTCGCATCGTACCACACCCATTCCCCTACGTCATTATAAATCATGAGGTTGAATACGCGTCAACTATCCACACATCTTGTGTTTGTGTTCGTGAACGCACGTCGGGAGAAATCAGATAAAACTCGTCAAACGTTTCACGACCATCTTTTTCGCCGGGGGGTCCCCTCGCGCTCTGCGAGCGCTGCGGGAACCCCCGGCCAAAAACATGGGTGAAAAAGCCGCATCTCGCTTCGCTCGATGCGGAGAACCGCGCCTCGCTCCGCTCGGCGCGGACAGAACGCCGTCTGTGTTCCTGCTCAGCGAGCCACGCCATGAGCCAGCTACCATCTTTTTCCGCTCGGGGTCGCTCGCTCCGCTCGCGACCCACTCGCGCAAAAACATGGGTGAAAAAACCGGGCGTTCCCTGCGGTCACGCCCGGGGAACCGCGCTCACTGCGTTCGCGCGGAGACTATTCCTGTTCGGCCAGCCACGCCATGAGCCCCTTCTGGGCGTGCAGGCGATTCTCCGCCTGGTCCGGCAGCCACCTTTTTCTCGTCGAGTCGCTCACTACGTTCGCGACTACTCCTCGAAAAACGTGGGCGAAAAAGCCGCTCGCTCCTTGCAGTCGCTCGCGGACCTCAGTCCTGTTCGGCCAGCCACGCCATGAGCCCCTTCTGGGCGTGCAGGCGGTTTTCCGCCTGGTCCCAGACGATGGCGTTGTCGCTCTCCAGCACCGCATCGGTGACCTCCTCGCCGCGGTGAGCGGGCAGACAGTGCATGAGCGCGCGGTCGCCGAGTAACTCCGGCGTGATCTGGAACCCCTCGAAGTCGGCGAGCTTCTGCTCGCGCTCGTCCTCTTGGCCCATGCTCACCCAGACGTCGGTGTACACCACGTCGGCGTCCGCGACGGCCGCCTCGGGGTCGGTCGTCACCGCGGGGCGCGACCCGAGTCGGTCGGCGCGCTCCAGCACGTCGCCGTCGACCTCGTAGCCCTCGGGTGTCGCCACGGAGAGGTCGAGCCCGCACATCGCCGCGCCGAGCACGAACGACTGGCAGACGTTGTTGCCGTCGCCGACCCACGCCACGGAGACGTCGTCGTCGAAGTGCTCGCGGATGGTCAACAGGTCGGCGAGCGTCTGGCAGGGGTGGGCGTCGTCGGTCAGCGCGTTGACCACCGGCACCTCCGCGTACTCGCCGAGTTCCACCACGTCCTCGTGGTCGAACACGCGCGCCATCACGAAGTCGACGTAGCGGCCCAGCGCCCGCGCGATGTCTTTCACCGGTTCCCGGCCGTGCAGCCCGATGTCGTCCGGCCCGAGAAACACGGCGTGGCCGCCGAGCTGGGTCATCCCCGTCTCGAAGGACACCCGCGTCCGCGTCGACGGCTTCTCGAAGATCATCCCGAGTGTCTGGCCGTCGAGCAGGTCGCTCGCACCGTTCGTCTCGTGGTCGGCCTTGATGGTGGCCGCGCGGTCGAGGACGGTCGCCAGTTCGTCGGTCGTGAGGTCGTCGACGTCGAGGAAGTTCATTGTAGTTGCTCCGTCGCGGCTTCGAGGACGGCCACGGCGCGGTCGTACTCGGCCAGCGAGACGTGCTCGTCCGGCGCGTGGTCCAGATCCGAGTCGCCGGGACCGTAGGTCACCATCGGACAGTCCCACTCCTGTGCGTAGATGTTCATGTCGCTCGTGCCGGTCTTCCGCAGGAGTCGGGGGTCGCCGCCGGTCTGCCGGATCGCCACGCGGAAGGCCCGGCCGGCCGCCGTCCGCGGGCTCTGCATCACCGGCTCGACCGCGTCGTGCCAGTGGACGGTCCCGTTTGAGAGGTGGCCGTCGGCCAGCTCGCGGACCTCCTCGGTGGTGTACTCCGGCGGGACGCGCAGCTGTACGTCCACCGTCGCCTCCACGGAGAGGCCGTCGTCGGTGATCCCGCCCTCGAAACTGATGGGCTTGGCCGTCACCCGCTCGAAGACGGGCACCCACTCGTCGTGGCCGAACTCCGTCTCCACGTCGGACCACCAGCCGATGGCGTCCTGGATGGCGTTGTTCTCCGGTCGCGAGGAGTGGCCCGACTCCGAGGTGGCGACGTACGTGCCCGCGAGCAGGCCGCGATACCCGAGCGTGATGCCGTCCCAGCCCGACGGCTCGCCGTTCACGACGGCCCCCGGTTCCGCGTCGCGGTCCTCGACGAGGTGGCGAGCGCCCCGGGAGTCGACTTCCTCGCCGACGACGCCGACGAACGAGGCGCCCGTCCGGACGGCCGCGACGGCCATCGAACACAGCGGCCCCTTCGCGTCGACGCTGCCGCGTCCCCACAGCAGCTCCTCGCCGTCGTCGTCTTCCTCGACGCGGACCGGGATATCGCCCGGCACGGTGTCGATGTGGGAGGTCAGCAGCACGCTGTCGTCCGCTGGCGCGCGGACGTTGCCGACCTCGTCGACCCACACCTCGCGGTCGTGGGCCTCGAAGAAGTCGACGAGGACCCCCGCGGCCTCGCTCTCCTCACCGGTCACGGAGGGCGTGTCGACGACGTCGATCAGCAACTCGCGAGCGTCCTCGTCGGGCGCGATATCGACCGAGTCGCCGTCGGCGCTTTCGCCCTCACTCTCACTCATCGCCGACGACCTCCGCCGTGGCGTCGACGACCTGGTCGACCTCCTCCTCGCTGACGGTCAGCGGCGGGAGGAACCGGACGACGGTCCGGCCGGCCGGCAGCGCCAGGATCCCGTGGTTCAGCGCGAGCTGTTTCAGCGCGCGGTTCGCGCCGCGACCGACCTCGACGCCGACCATCAGACCCTCGCCGCGCACGTCGCGCACCTGGTCGCCGATCTCGTCTTCGAGGCGCTCCTGCATGTACGCGCCCACGTCGCCGGCGTGGCCCGGCAGGTCCTCCTCGACGACGGTCGAGACCGTCGTCCCCGCGGCCGCGGAGATGACCGGCCCGCCCGAGAACGTCGAGGCGTGGCTGCCGTAGTTGTCGGCGATCCACTCGCGACACAGCGTCGCACCGACGGGGAAGCCGTTACCGAGGCCCTTCGCGGCGGTGAGGATGTCGGGCGTGACGCCCGACTGCTCGCAGGCCCACAGCGTTCCCGTGCGGCCCATGCCCGTCTGGACCTCGTCGAAGATGAGCGCGGCGCCCGACTCCTCGGTCACCTCGCGGGCGCGCTGCAGGTACTCCGCGGAGGCGGGGTTGATACCGCCCTCGCCCTGAACGGGTTCGACGATGACGGCCGCGGTCTCGTCGTCGACGGCGTCGGCCAGCTCGTCGCCGTCGTCGTAGGGAACGAACTCCACGTCGCCCATCAGCGGCTCGTAGGGCTTCTTGTACTTGCTCTTCCATGTCGTCGCCAGCGCGCCCATCGTCCGGCCGTGGAACCCCTTCATCGTCGCGACGATCTTCGAGTTCCCGGTCGCCGAGCGGGCGAACTTCAGCGCCGCCTCGTTGGCCTCGGTCCCCGAGTTGCAGAGCCACGTCTTGTCGATGGGGTCGGGCGCCGAGTCGGCGAGGCGCTCGTACAGCGCCGTCCGCGCGGCGTTCGGGTACGACGCCTGGACGTAGGTCAGCTTCTCGAACTGCTCGGTGACGGCGTCGTGGACGGCCTCGTGGCCGTGGCCCAGCGGGACGCAGGCGTACGAAGCGCCCATGTCGAGGTACTCCGTCCCGTCGTCGCCGTACAGCACTGTACCGTCGCCCGATTCGATCTGGATGGGTTTCTCCGAAAAGACGAATCCGCTCATTGTGTCTCCTCCGTGTCCGCTTCCGCAGTATCTGAAAGTGCCGACGCGTGGACGTGCGTGCCGCCGCCCGAGAGGGCCGACAGAATGGGGTCGTCAGCGTTGGCGTCCGCGACCACTACCTCGTCGGCGCCGCCCTCGATGGCTTCCTGAATCGCCATCACCTTGCGCTCCATGAAGCCCTCGGCAGCGTCCTCCAGGTCCGCCCACTCGGCTGCCGTCTCGACGGACTCGATGAGGGTGGAAGGGTCGTCGGGATCCGCGTAGATCCCCTCGACGTCCGTCAGCAGGACGAGCGTCGCCTCGACCGCGCCCGCGATGTGGGCGGCCGAACGGTCGGCGTCGGTGTTCACCGGAACGACTTCCTCGTCGTCCTTGCCGGCCATCGGCGGCGACGCCACCGGTGTGTAGCCGTCGGCGAAGAGCGTCTCCAGCAGGTCCGAATTGACTCGCTTGATGGTGCCCGAGTGGTCGCCGCGCTTGATCTTGCGCTTGCCGTCCTCCATGACGCGCACCGCGGACTTCCGCGGGCCGTACAGGAGCTTGCCGTCGACGCCGTTGAGTCCGACGGCGTCGACGCCCTGGCTCTGGAGGCCCGCGACGAGCTGCGTGTTGAGGTGGCCGAACACCATCTCGAACACCTCCATCGTGTCCTCGTCGGTGAACCGGCCGACGACGCCCGAGGGCGTCTCGACGTACTCCGGCTCGATCCCGAGCCGTTCGAGTGTCTCGTCGACGGCCGTGGAGCCGCCGTGAACCACGGCGACGTCCTCTCCGTCTTCACGCAGCGATGCAACGTCCGCCAGTGCGCCCGCGGGGTCGACCGCGCGGGCGCCGCCGATCTTGACGACTGTAGTCACGAAAAATCACCTGCTCAGGGGGCGCCGACCGGGTGGAGGCCCCCGAACTCCAGTCCCGCCGTCTCCTCGATGCCGAGCGCGACGTTGGCGGCGTGGACCGCCTGCCCCGCCGAGCCCTTCATCATGTTGTCGATCGCCGAGAAGACGACGAGGCGCTTGTTTCCGGGGTCGAGCTCGAACCCGACCTCCGCACGATTCGTCCCCGCGACCGCCTTGGGCTCGGGGTAGCGATACACGCCACCGCCGCCCGCGACGAGCTCGACGAACGGCTCCTCGTCGTACTCGCCGCGATACGCCCCCCAGAGGTCGCCCTTCGAGACGGGCTCGCCCGGGAAGACGTGGCAGGTCGCGCTCGCACCGCGGATCATGTCCACCGCGTGGACCGTGAACGACACGTCGAGTCCGAGGAACTGCTCGATCTCGGCCTCGTGGCGGTGGCCCGTCGGCGCGTACGGGCGGACGACGCCCGAGCGCTCGGGGTGCGAGGACGCTTCCCCGCCGCCCGCGCCGCCTTCCGAGGAGCCGACCTTCACGTCGACGACGACCTGCTCGTCACCGGAGAGGATGCCGTCCTCGACGAGCGGCTTGAGCCCCAGAATGGTCGCCGTCGCGTTACACCCGCCCGAAGCGATCAGATCCGCGCCCGGCAGTTCGTCGCGCGTCACCTCGGGGAGCGCGTAGACGGACTCCTCCAGCAACTCCGGACGCGTGTGCCCGTCGTACCACTCGTCGTACTGGTCCTCTGTATCGAGACGGAAGTCGGCCGAGAGGTCGACGACCGTGTCGGCGGCGTCCTGGAACGCGTCGATCTGTTCCATCGAGACGCCGTGGGGCGTCGCCGCGAACAGCACGTCGACGCTCTCCAGGTCCTCGGGCGAGGAAAAGCGCAGGTCCAGGTCGCGGAGGTTCGGGTGGGCGTGGCCCACCGTCTTGTTCTCCTTCGAGCGGCTGGTGGCCTGCGCGACCTCGAACTCGGGGTGGCCCGCGAGGAGGCGCAACAGCTCGCCGCCGGTGAAGCCCGAGCCGCCGACGACCGATGCGGTGTAGTTCGCGTCGCTCATGTCGTCGCCTCTGCGGTCTCCTCGCTTCCGGCGCCCACCTGGGTCTCCAGCCAGTCGACGACCGTCGCCGGCACGTCGACGTCGGTGACCTCGTTGAGCGCCTTGAACTCGACGGTGTGGTTGACCTCGTGGACGGTGTACCCGGAGGGGTTCCCGTCTTCGTCGACGCCGGTCTCCATGAGGTCGATCCCCAGCAGGCCGTCGCCGACGGCGTCGCTCGCCTTCCGCACGAGCTCCTCCATCTCGTCGGTGATCTCGATCTCCGCGGTGTCGGCGCCCTTGGCGGCGTTGGTCAGCCAGTGGTCCGACGAGCGGACCATGCCGGCGACCGGCTCGCCGTCGACGGCCACGATACGGATGTCGCGGCCCGGCTTGTCGACGAACTCCTGGATGTAGAAGACCTTGTGCTCGTAGTGGCCCAGGGTCTCCTTGTGTTCGAGGATCGCCTCCGCCGCGGAACGCGAGTCGATCTTGGCCATCAGGCGGCCCCACGAGCCGACGACCGGCTTGAGGACGCACGGGTAGCCGAAGTCCTCGATGCTCTCGAGGGCCGCGTCTTTCGTGAACGCCACGTCCGTCGACGGAGTCGGCACACCGGCCTGCTCGAGCGCGAGGCTGTTTTTCACCTTGTTCGCGCAGACCTCCGCCGTCTCGGCCGCGTTGACGACCGGGATGTCGTAGGCCTCGGCGAACTGGGTGGCGTACAGCGAGCGACTGGTCGCGAGACAGCGGTCCACGAGCACGTCGACGTCCTGCATGTCCTCGGGCACGTCCGAGAGCCCGAAGCGCTGCTTGCGCACGTCGACCTTCACGACCTCGTGGTCGCGCTCACGCAACTCGTTGAGCAGGAGCTTCTCGTCCCGGCGGATCCGGGAGTAGAGGATGCCGACCCGCACTCTCACTCACCCCAGTCCTCTTCGAGCTCCGGTGCCGTCTCGAGGACTGGAGGTTCGGTGTCGACGACTTCCAGCTCCGCACCGCAGGTGCCACAGTCGACGATCTCTCCTATCTCGATGCCGTCGTGCAGAGATACCTCCGCTCCGCACTCGACGCATTCTGCCATTGTACCCGCAACTCGCAGTGCTATCTACTTAAAGGCTTCGAACCTATCAAGCAAGAAGGGTTACGCATACGCCGCTCTAAGCGCGTCGAAAGCCGAAATTCGCGGACAGTCCGTTCACTGTATCAAGTTTGTGGTAGTTCCCCTCGCGGGGGTCGTGGGAGCGGCTGTGGTCGGTGGTGCGGAGTGCAGTCGACGCCGGTCCGGGCGTGGCAACGCTCAGACATAGCGGTCCACCTCCGTCTCCAGCGCGTCGAGTGCACCGGTCACGGCCTCGCGGCGCTCGGCGACCGAGGCCTCGTCGGCCGACAACCGCTCGCGAGCGCCGTCGATCTGGGAGACGACCGCCTCGGGCGCGGGCCCGCCCGCCGAGTCGCGCATCGCCACGCTCTCGACGGGATCCAGCGTCGCCGTCAGCGTCTCCCTGTCCACGTACGCCGTCAGCGGCTCGCCGAGTATCTCCTCGGCCGCCGCCTCCAGCGCGTCGAGGTCGGGGGCGTCCTGTCCGGGTTCGAGGTCTTCGGCGACGCTCGCCACGACCTCGTGCGCCGTCCGGAAGGGGACGCCCGCCATCGCCAGCCGGTCGGCGACGCCGGTCGCCGTCGAGAACCCGGCCGCGGCCTCCGCGGCGAGCACGTCTTCGTTCCACTCGGCGGTCGTCAGTGCGCCCGTCGCCACCTCCAGCGCGGGCGGCACCGCGTCGACTGCGGTCCACGCCGGGGGCGTCGCCTCCTGCAGGTCGATGTTGTACGACCGGGGCAGCCCCTTCAGCGTCGTCAGCAACTGCTGGAGCGCGCCCTGCGTTTCGCCGGCCGTCGCGCGGACGATCTCGAGGGTGTCGGGGTTCTTCTTTTGGGGCATGATCGACGACGTCGACGCGTAGTCGTCGCTGATCTCCAGATAGTCGCGGCCGCTGTAGACCACGAGGTCCTCGGCTAGCCCGGACAGCGTCGTCGCCAGCGTTGTCAGGGCGCTCGTCGTCTCGACGAGGAAGTCCCGTGAGGACGTGGCGTCCATCGAGTTCGCGACCGTGCTATCGAAGCCCAGCAGCTCGGCGGTGCGTTCGCGGTCTACGTCGAACGGGGTGCCCGCGAACGCCGCCGCGCCGAGCGGCGACTGGTTCGTGGTATCGAACGCGGAGAACAGCCGCTCCGTATCGCGGGCCAGCGGTCCCTCGTAGGAGAGTATCCAATGCGCCACGGTCACGGGCTGGGCGTACTGGAGGTGCGTGAAGCCGGGCATCACCGTCTCGGTGTGCTCGGCGGCGGCGTCGAGCAACTGCTCGCGCGCGCCCACGACGGTCTCCAGCGCTTCGAACAGGTCCGAACGCAGGCGATACCGGATACAGGTCGCCACCTCGTCGTTGCGCGAGCGGGCGGTGTGCATCCGTCCCCCCTCCGGGCCGACGCGCTGGATCACGGCGGTCTCGATGGCCTCGTGGACGTCCTCGGCGTCGGGCAACTCGCCGTGGCCCGCCGCCTCGACGTCGTCCAGCGCGTCGAGAATCGCGCTCGCGTCCTCGTCGTCGATTATTCCCTGCTCGGCGAGCATCACGACGTGGGCGCGGTCGACCTGGAGGTCCGCCGCGAAGATACGGTCGTCGGCGGCCAGCGAGGACATGAACCCACGTGCGGGGCCGCCGGAGAAGCGATCACGGCGGATCGCGGTCCCACCGCTCTCTCCGTCGGTCTCGTCCGCCTCGGGGGTGTCCTCGCCGTCTGTCATCTTATTCGTCGGAGTCGGTGGTCTCGCCACCGTCCGTGGCGGCCTCGGCCTGCTTGGCCGCGACGTTCTCGGCGACGCGGTTGGCCAGGCGCGACTGGAAGCCGTGGTACTTCGCGACGCCGGTGGCGTCGTCCTGTTCGATGTCGTCCGTCACTGCTTCCTCGTTGAACGAGGCCGCCGACTCGCTGTAGACCGCGTACTCGCTGTCGCGGCCGACCGGGCGGGCCTGTCCGCCGTCGAGTTTGACGGTCACAGTACCAGAGACCTTCGTCTGGGTCTGCTCGATGAAGCCTTCGAGCGCCTTCGTCAGCGGCGCGTCGACGAGACCCTCGTAGCCCTTCTGGGCCCAGCGCTGGTCGACCTGCTGTTTGAACGCGCGCTCTTCCTGCGTGAGGACCAGACTCTCCAGGGCCTCGTGGGCGTTCAGCAGCACCGTCGCCGCGGGGTGCTCGTAGTTCTCGCGGACCTTGAGGCCGAGCATGCGGTCCTCCATGATGTCCGAGCGGCCGATGCCGTGCGCACCGGCGCGCTCGTTGAGTTCCTCGATGAGGCTGACCGCGTCGAGGGACTCGCCGTCCAGCGCGACGACGTCGCCCTGCTCGAAGGTGAGTTCGAGCGTCTCGGTCTCGGCGTTCCCGGGCGCCTGCGTCCAGTCGTAGATCTCCTCGCCGGGGACGTGAGCCGGGTCTTCCAGTTCGGAGCCCTCGACCGAGCGGCTCCAGAGGTTCGTGTCGATGCTCCAGCGGCCGCCGTCGCCGCCCTCGACGGGCAGGCCCTTCTCTTCGGCGTACTCGCTCTCCCACTCGCGGGTGAGGCCGAGTTCGCGGACGGGCGCGAGGACGTCCAGGTCCGAGGCGCGCCAGACGGCCTCGAAGCGCAGCTGGTCGTTGCCCTTCCCCGTGCAGCCGTGGGCGAGGGCGGTACAGCCCTGCTCCTCGGCGACCTCCAGGATGGCGTTGGCGATGACCGGGCGCGCGAGCGCGGTGCCCAGCGGGTAGCCCTGGTAGGTGCCGTTGGCCTTGACGGACTGGAGACAGAGGTCGGCGAACTCCTCCTTGGCGTCGACGACGAAGTGTTCGAGGCCGAGCGCTTCGGCGGTCTCGGCCGCCTCGTCGAACTCCTTCGCGGGCTGGCCGACGTCGACGGTGACGCCGATGACGTCGTCGTAGCCGTACTCTTCCTTGATGAGCGGGACGCAGACTGTGGTGTCGAGCCCGCCGGAGAAGGCGAGCGCGACCGTGCCGGATGGGTCGGATGTCATGTGTTGTGTGGTGACTGTCGGGTGAGGTGTCCGCCCGGAACCCGACGGTGGCGGCAGTTGGAAACGAGACGTGGCGACGATGGGAGAGGTAGTTTCGGGCCTAACGGCCCGGTCGTCGTCGCCGCGGTCGTCGGGCGTCGACGCCGGTCGGCGCCGTGCGCCGACGCGCGAAAAGTCGGTCGGCGGACCCGCGGCTCGAAACGGCCTGCGTGCCGGGAGCGCGGGTCGGAGCCATGTACCTGCTACTACCAGCAGTTCCGTACTAAAAGCTTCCGAACCGCCGTCGAGCGGACGGGTGCGGCCCGGAATCGATCCGCGTCGGCGGCAAAATCTGCGGCCGCAGATCCGCGCCCGCTCTCGGCGGACCGAGTTCGATCCCGCTTGGCGCCGCGTCGCTACCTGTCCGGGGCGGCGAGCGACCGGGTCGTCCCCTCGCCGGCGTCACCGCCGGCGTCCTCCGACTCTCCGGCGTCGTCGTTCGCACCGCCAGTCCCGTTGTCGTCTGCGGTTCCGTCGCCGCCGTTACTGGCCTGCCCGGTCTCGTTCCCCGGGCCGTCGTCGCTGGCCTGTCCGGTTTCGTTCCTCGGACCCTTGTTCTCGGACTCGCGGGTCTCGTTGCCGGCATCGGTGTTTCCTGGCGGACCGCTCTGGTTGCCGGCGCCTGCGTCCTCGGGTGGGCCGGTCTCGTTCCCGGGCCCAGCGTTCTCGGGCGGGCCGCCGTTCCCCTGCCCGTTGGCGCTGCCGTTACCGGGCGCGCCCGGTCTGTCGGTCCGATTCTCGACGAACGCCGGCGGTCCGGCGCTGTCGGGCGGACCGCCCATGCCCTTGCCGGCGTTCTTCCCGGCGATGCTCCGCGCGATGGCGGCCACCTCGGGCCCGCTCAGTTCGCCGGCCTGCGACCGCAGCGTCGCCATCGCCGTCGCGTTGACGCCTTTTGCTTCGAGCGCCGCCGCGGGGAGTTCGCGGGCGACGGATTCGGTCTGGTTGATCTGCCGCTGGAGGGCGCGCTGTTCGGCGTGGAGCTTCGCGAGGCGAGCGCGGTACTGGCCCTCGCTCAGCGTGCCGTTCTCGTGCGCTCGCTCCAGTTCGTCCATTCGCGCGTCGAGTTCGGCCAGCCGCTCGTCCAGGTCGTCGACTTCCGCGGCGACGACCCCGGCGGCCGACGCGTTCGACCGTGCGGCGGCCACTCGCTGGCCGAACGCCCGCGCCTCGACTTCGCCCGAAATCTCGGCCTGTTCGACGCCGACGACCCCGGCGAACCGCTCACCCGGCGCCAGCGACTCGTTCGCTGCCGTCTCGTTCGGTTCCGCCCCGTCCGCCGCGGTCTGCTGTGGCCCGACGCCGGCGTCCGTCAGCGCGGCGACAGGGACCGCCCCGACGGCGCCCAGTACGACGAGCAGCGCCGCGGCAACGGGTGATGATTCGACCATCTTGCCTCCTCCTTGTCCCCGTTACCCTATATAAACCCACAATCAACAACCCGGTTCAACCCCGATTAAGCCGATTTTCGATCGCTGTCGACCGGCCCGCTGTGTGGCGGTACGCGGTGGAAAACTGCGGAGCGACCGGATGAACGACCGAAAGCTACAAGTCGCTCTCTTCGGGGAGCGCGACGACGTTCTCGCGACCGATCCGGAACGTCTCGACCGCCTCCTCGTCGCGGAGGTTGCCGACGACCTGGCTGGTCTTCGCGTCGGTCCAGTCGAACTCGCCGGCGATCTGCTGCTGTTTGATCCGGCCGCCGTTGGATTCGAGCAGCCGGATCACGCGCTCCTCGTTGCTCAGGAGTTCCTCCGGCGGGTCGTCGGCTCCGCCGGAATCAGCCTCCTCGTCGGCGGCCGCTGCAGTCGCGCTGCCGGCCGCAGCCGCTCCCGCGGCCGCGCCACCGGAACCGGCGCCTGACTCGCTGGGGGCGTCTGCGCTGCCGCGCGAGCGGTAGAGCCAACCGACCGCGGCTACCGCGGCGACGACGAGGACAGCGACCCCTGCGAGCAGCGTCGTGGGGAAGCTATCGCCGCCGCCACCAGGCGCGACGACGACGCGGGGTTCGTTCGGCCCGAACTCCGCGGGGCCGCGCCAGGTGACCGACCCGTTGCCCGTCGCGTCCGGGTCGGGCGTCACCGACTGGCGCTCGTGGCCGGCCGGCCACGCGAGCACGAGCGACGACTCGCGGTCGAGGAAAAAGCCCGACAGCGAGTCGCCGAGGCGCAGTCGGTCGCCGTCGGTCGCGGCGAAGTTCGTCCACGTGAACCGGTAGGTGAGGACGCCGTACTCCTGCGGGAGCTGCTCTTTGCTCGCGTCGACGGTGACGTTCTCCAGGCGCATCTCGCGGCCGGTCCGGTTCTCGGCGCTCGCCACCGTGCGCGCCATCCCGGTCGCGAACTGCTCGGTGAAGGCCGTCTCGTTGGCCTCAACGTCCTCTTGGACCGACTCGAAGGCGGCCGTCGCGTTCTCGTCGTCGAGGCGCACCCGGAACTCGACCGTCCACGCGGCGGTCCCGTCCTCGTCGACGGCCGCTCGCAACACGACGGCATCCGGATCGACCGCCGACTGGAAGCCCGGCGGTGCCTGCGCCTGCGCGGTCGCGCCCTGTCCGTCGAGCGACTGCTGTCCCCCCGAGTGGGCCTGTCCCGCTGCCCCGAGAGCCGGCCCGACGGTCGACAGACAGACCAGTGCGACCGCGACCGACACGGCGATCCGACGCGTCGTGCCTTGCATCGTCACTGGGGTTAGTCCGAACGGCGATATGCTTTGGGTAGTAGCCGCCGCGTGCCCCGCGGTCCCACGGTCGGCCGCGTGTGCCACGATCGCACGTCCGGCCGCGCCGCGTCGCAGTGGGCCGGAACGCCTTTGCGAGTGGCCGCCGACCGCTCGGCCATGGATACACGGGCAGACCTCGACGTCGAGACCCTGCTGAAGATCGTCCTCGTCCTCGTGGTCGTCTGGATCGCGATCGAGATACTCGACGCCGCGATTTCGATGGTCCTCGGGCCGCTGAAACCGGTGTTCGGACTGGTCATCGTCGTCCTGATCGTCCTCTGGCTGCTCGACCGGATCTGATCCGGCCGGCGCGGCCCCGGGAGCGGTCGGCTGTCGACTCCGACCCGCGGACGTCGTTCGACGGTCTTTTCGGCGCCAGTCCCCTCCGTTAGCGCGTGTACAGTCTCAACGTCCCCGTCCCCGGGACGGTCGCGGCGCTCGCCGGCGACCTCGGAACGCGCCTCGGCACCGCCGAGGTCCGCCGCCGCGGCGAGCACACGCTCGTCGCCAAGCGCCTCGGCACCGGCGACGCCGCCACCTACCACGAGATCGAAGCCCGCGCCCGCGAGGTCCTCGCCGGCGAACCCCCCTTCGAGGTCCGCGTCTACGGCGTCGACGTCTTCACCGACGTGCCGAGAGGCGAGGGTCCAGTCGTCTACCTCGCCGTCGAGAGCCCCGGTCTCGAAGCCCTCCACCACCGGCTCTGCGAGGTGTTCGACCCCGTCGAGGCGATCGAGGGCGACGAGTACGTCCCGCACGTCACCGTCGCTCGCGGGGGCTCCGTCCAGCGCGCGGCCGATCTTCGCGACACACCGTTCGATCCCGTCGAGTGGGCCGTCGAACGCGTGGAGTTCTGGGACGCCGAGCGCGGCCAGTCCGTCAGTTCCGTCTCGCTGCCCGCCTGAATCGTTCAGCGACCCGATCCGCGGATCCAGGCCCCCAGTGCGACCAGGGCGGCACCTATCAGGAACCATCCGGCGAGTCCCGCGACCGTCTCAGTCAGCGCCGGCGGCGAGCGTGAGACGCGTCGTCGCCCGCGTGTAGAGGAACGCGCTCAGCGCCGCGGCGGCGACGAGCGGGAGGACACGCAGGTTCGCCTCCAGTTCGAGCACCAGCCAGAACAGGGCGGGGACGAGGACGGCGACCGCTCCGCGGCGGCGCTCGCTATCCACCACCCAGTCGACGGCTCGGTTCGTCGCGGCCCGCGATCGGGCTCTCATCCCATCCGCCCCCAGCGTCCAGTCACGATCGATGGTCGCTCCCCGGAGGCTAAACGTGGTGGGATGGTTCACCGCTCGGCGCGGCGTCCTCTTCCCCTGGATCGGGACAACAGTTTAGCCGCTGTCGGCAGATGTGACACCTATGACCGACGACGCACCCGCGGACCCGCCGGACCGCGGAACGGAGGACTCCGGTGACCTCGTCGGCGAGGGCGTCGCCCGCCGCGAGGACGCGGCCCTGCTCACCGGCGCGGCGACGTTCACCGACGACATCGACGCGACGGACCTGGCGTATCTCACCTTCGCACGGAGCGACGAGGCCCACGCCGAGATCGAGTCCGTCGACGCGACCGCCGCGGAGTCGATGGACGGCGTCCTCGCCGTCTACACCTGGGAGGACGTGGCCGCCTCGGCCGTTCCGGGCGTGCTCCCGATCTCGACGCACGGCCTCGACTGCGACCCGCCGGGTCACCCGGTGCTCGCGCGCGACCGGGTGCGCTATCAGGGCCAGCCGGTCGCTGCCGTCGTCGCCGAGGACCGCTACCGCGCTCGCGACGCCGCCGACGCGGTCGAGATCGACTACGACCCGCTCCCGGCTGTCGTCGACCAGCGCGATGCCCAGGAGGCCGACGCGCCGACCGTCTACGACGACGCGCCGGACAACGTCGCCGTCACCTCGGAACTCGGTGACGCCGACGCGGCCGACGAGGCCGTCGCCGCGGCCGACCACGTCGTCGAGGTGGACCTGACGAACAACCGGCTCATCCCGAACGCACTGGAGCCTCGAGCAGCGGTCGCCCGCTGGGACGCCGGCGACGAGCGCCTGACCGTCGAGCTGACGAGCCAGTCGCCCCACGGCCATCGGGGGAAGCTCTCGACCACGCTCGGCCTCCCCGAGAGCGACATCCGCGTCGTCGCGCCGTCGGTCGGCGGCGGCTTCGGCCACAAGGGCCACCACCACCCCGGCGAGGCCGCGGCCGCCTTCGCCGCGATGGACCTCGACAGGCCTGTGAAGTGGACAGCGACGCGTGGCGAGAACTACCTCGCCGGCGCCCACGGCCGCGACCACCGGACCAGAGCCGAACTCGCCGTCGACGACGACGGCCGGATTCGCGGCCTGCGCGTCGAGACCGACGCCAACGTCGGCGGCTACGGCCTCGGCGGCAGCCTCTCGATGCCCGGGTGGTACGGGTCGCTCCTCTCCAGTCAGTACGACATCCCGGCCATCCACTGCGAGACCCGCGCCGTCTTCACGAACACGACGCCGATCCACTCCTACCGCGGCGCGGGCCGACCGGAAGCGGGCTACGTGATCGAACGCCTCGTCGGTGCCGCCGCGCGCGAACTCGACTTCGACCCCGTCGAACTGCGCCGAGAGAACCAGATCTCCGAGTTCCCCCACGAAACGGCCGTCGGGGCTACCTACGACAGCGGCGACTACGAGCTTGGGCTGGACGAGGCCCTCGACGCAGCGGGCTGGGACGACCTCCGCGAGCGCCCTGAGCGCGACGACGGGGGCCGCTACCTCGGGGTCGGCCTGGCCTGCTACGTCGAGTCGACCGGCGGCGGCCACGAGAGCGGCGTCGTGCGCGTCCACCCCGACGGCACGGTCACGGTCTACGCGGGCACCCACTCACACGGCCAGGGCCACGGCACAACCTACGCCCAGATCGTCGCCGACGAACTCGGCGTCGACTACGACGCGATCGACGTGAACGAGGGCGATTCGGACGCGACGCCGACCGGGACCGGCACCTTCGGCAGTCGCTCCACGATCACCGGCGGCAACGCGGTCGCCGAGAGCGCCCACGTGGTCAGGGAGAAAGCCCGCAAACTCGCCGCGAACCTGCTCGACGCCCCCCAAGACGCGGTCGAGTACGACGACGGCGAGTTCGCCGCGCCCGACGGGGAGACCTGCACCTTCGCCGACGTCGCGGAGGCGGCCTACGGCTGGGGCGTCCCCGAGGACATGGACCCCGGGCTCGAAGCGACGACGTTCTTCGAGCAGGAGGAGACGGCCTACACCTTCGGGACGCACGCCGTCGCCGTCGCCGTCGACCCCGAGACCGGCACCGTCGACATCGAGCGCTACGTCGCGCTGGACGACTGCGGCGAGCGGGTCAACCCCACTATCGTCGAGGGTCAGGTCGAGGGCGGCGTCGCCCAGGGCATCGGCCAGGCGCGCTACGAGGGCGCGGTCTACGCCGCCGACGGCACCCTCGAAACCGACTCGATGCTCGACTACGCCGTCCCGCGCTCGTTCCACGTCCCCGACATCCAGACGGAAGCCACCGTGACGCCCAGCCCGACGAACGACCTGGGCGTGAAGGGCATCGGCGAGGCGGGGACCATCGCCGCGCCGCCGGCCGTCGTCAACGCGGTCTGCGACGCGCTCGAACCCCTGGGAATCTCCCACGTCGACATGCCGCTCACCGAAGAGCGGGTGTGGACGGCGATCCGGGACGCCGAAGGGTGAGAGTACGGCTCTGTCATCAGGACCGATCCGGTCACCGGGACAGTCCGGGAACCCTCGCGTCGGCGGTGACGCGGCGACACCGGTCGAGCACGCGGCGACAGCCGTCGGCCGCGGTCGAGATGGCCCCGGCGGCGGCGTCGGCAGCGGTGTGACCCAGGCGGCGACTACGGTTCGCGGCGGCGCGGCCAGCGGTCGCGGACCGCGACGCGACCGCGCCCAGTTTCCGGCGCCACCGCGACGGCGAGAGGAGGCTCGTGGTCGTGATCAGGCACACTGCGGCGAGCGTCGAGACGGTCGCGATCGACCGCAGGCGGGACGCCTGCGGGACGGCCCCCGCGGCCGCTCCCGGCTCGTCGGCGCTCGGCGTTGCGTAGGGATCGGGGTTCCGCAGGTCGGCCAGGACCCGCCGTGCGATGACTTCCGCGCCGTTGTCGAACTGCGGTTCCGGGGGTGGCGACGCGACGGCGTCGAGGACGTCGATCTGGTCCGGCGCGACCGCGAACCCGGTGACGTCGAAGCGCTCCAGCCAGTCGGCGACGGCCTCCTGCTCGTCGGTCGCCGGGTGGACGACGCAGGGCGTCCCCGCGACGGCCGCGTCCATGATCGTCGAGTAGCCGGAGCACACGACGACGTCGGCCCCGCGGATGTACGGTAACAGGGAGGCGACCGGGTCCCAGTCCTCGTCGGCCACGTCCAGCACGTCGTACCCCTGTCGGCGGAGGTGGTCCGCGATGCGCGACAGCGACGAGTAGTGGCTCGGGACGACCACTACGTCAGCGTCGTCCCGGGCCGAGGCGTCGCCGTCCAGCGCGACTGGCGGGATCCGCGTCGCCCGCTCGGGGTCCGCCGCCGATCCCGGCCAGACGACGGGGTAGAAGAACTCCCGGGCGGCCGAGAGCTGGAACAGGGTGTGGAATCGGGCGCCGGCCCGCTCGACGGCGTCGTCGTACAGCCCCGGCATGTCGTGTTTCAGCACGTACAGGGGGACGTCACAGCGGGTGGCCGCCATCGCCGCGAACATGTCGTCGGTGACCAGCGCGTCGGGTTCGGTCGCCGAGAGCCACGCCTGGTAGTCGGCGATCCGGCCGAGACTCGCCGGCAGGCTCTGGGTCGCGGCCTGCCACAGCGACCCGCCCTGATAGGTGTCGATGTAGTCGACGGTGGTCGGTTCGAACTCGTCGTACCCGTTGAGCGCGACGAACTCCCGGCCGGCGCCGCCGCCCGCCATCCGCACCGAGCCGCCGGCGGACTCGATCGCCTCGGCGACGGCCAACATCCGCGTCGCGTGCCCCGCTCCCTCGGGGTAGTGCGCCACGGCTACTGTCGGTGGCATTGCATCTCTACCGGAGCGTCACGGGATCCCGGCATATGTCTTGTGGGCGTCACCTGGCCACAGGGTTGGACGCCTCCGCGCCGGTCGCCACCGACCTAGCACACCGGTTTCGGGTCGACGCCCATCGCTTCGAGCGCGCCGACGTAGTCGTCGTAGGCTGCGTCGATCACCCGGACAGCGCCCCGTTCGGCGTGCTCCCAGTCGCTGTCGGTCTCGCAGGTCGAATCGATCAGGCCGATCCCCTCCTGCAGTCTCGCCTGCGCGCCGGACCGCAGGTCCCGGATCAGCTCCGCTCGGCCCTCGTCGGCCTCGTTGACGAAGAAGTTGATCGCCTGCAGGCGCGTCCGGTCGGCGACGAGGGGACGGCCGACGAAGCAGGCGGCCAGCCGCTCGACGGTCCCGTCGGTCTCGGCCAGGGCGGCGTGCAGCGGGTCGTCGTCGGCGTCGATAGTCGCGGCAGCGTCGGCGTCGTCGTTCGGCAGGGCAGCGAGCGACTCGACGACGCGGCGAAAGTGGTCGCCCTCGCGCTCGGCGGCGGTCTCGAAGGCCGACGCCGGGTCACCCACTTCCTCCTCGGCCCACCGCTCGAACGTGCCGCGGCCGCTCGCCGCTGATTCGGCGACCGTGCGGAGGACGGGTGCCCGTTCCAGGTCGGCGTCGGTCGCGGCGATCAGGTACTTGTCCGACCCGAGCCGGTCGAGTTCCGTCGCCCGCTCCTCGCGGACCGCGTCGACGAGTTCCTGGCCGTTCATGACCCGTCGTTGGGGCGCCGTGCAGGTATATGTACGGCCGGGGCACGCGACCGCTCGCGGATCGGCGCGGCCGATCTTTATGTCCCCGCCCGCCGTGGCCGAGACACAGCATGCAGGGAGTCGTCGAGATGCTCGTCGACGCGCTGGGCGCGCAGTCGCTGCTCGTCCAGGCGCTGGTCGGCGGCCTGGTCATCGCCGGGCTCAATCTGTTCGGCGCGTCGCTGGTGTTCGTCTGGCGAGACCCCTCCGAGCGGGCGCTGGACGGCGCGCTCGGCTTCGCCGCGGGCGTCATGCTCGCGGCGAGTTTCACCAGCCTCATCCTCCCCGGCATCGAGGCGACGCCGGGCGAGAACCCGCTGCCCGTGCTCGGCGGCGTCCTGCTCGGCGCGCTCGCGCTCGACCGCGCGGACGTGCTCGTCCCCCACGCTCACTACTTGCTGACGGGCAAGCGCCGCGACGACGCCGCCAACCCCAGTAGCGACTTGCCCGTCGACAGCGACCGCCTCACGTCGGTCGTCCTGTTCATCCTCGCGATCACGCTCCACAACATGCCGGAGGGACTCGCGGTCGGCGTCGGCTTCGGGTCGGCTGCCGCGGGCGAGGCGTCCATCGGGAGCGCGGTCGCGCTCATGCTCGCCATCGGCATCCAGAACATCCCCGAGGGACTCGCGGTGTCGGTCGCCGCCGTCAACGCCGGCCTCGACCGCCGCTTCTACGCGATGGTCACGGGGATCCGCTCGGGGCTGGTCGAGATCCCGCTCGTCCTGCTGGGCGCGCTCGCCGTCACGCTCGCGGCGCCGATCCTCCCCTACGCGATGGGTTTCGCGGCCGGTGCCATGCTGTTCGTCATCAGCGACGAGATCGTCCCCGAGACGCACCTCCGCGGCAACGAGCGGGTCGCGACGCTCGGTACCATCGTCGGCGTCGTCGTCATGCTCTACCTCGACATCTCGCTGGGGTGATGGGATTCTCGGCCGGTTCGGTCACTCCCCGTATTCGAGCGCGACCACGCGGCCGTCGCCGTAGCGGACGAGCAGTTCCTCGCCCGGGGTAGCGGTGAGATTCGTGGGCGTCGCGCCGGTCCAGATCGGGACGTCGCGCTGGTAGGTCGCGCGTTCGCTCCCCGTCTCCGGGTCGAGGACCGAGACCGTTCCACCGTTGGTCACTGCGACGAGCGACGGTTCTCCGTCGCCGTCCAGGTCCGCGAGCACGGCCGGCGGCGTGACCGACCCGTCGGCGGTCGCGAGCCGCGTCCGCCACTCCTCGCTCCCGTCGGCGGCGTCGAACGCCCGCAGGAGGCTCCCGGCTTCGCCGACGTAGGCCTCCGGCGCGCCGTCGTCGTCGGCGTCAGCGAGGGCACCCATCGACGGCGATCCCTCGGCCGAGCGGTGCCACGCGCGGGCGCCCGTCGCCCCGTCGAGCGCGACGACGCCGTCGTTCCCGGCGACAACGATCCTGACCTCGCCGTCGACGGTCGCGGCCGCGGCGTCGTTCGCGCCCACGCCGCGCCGCCACAGCACCGACCCGTCGGCGTCGTAGGCCACGGTCTCCTCCCTGCCGGCGACGACGACCTCCCGGGCGCCGTCGCCGTCGAGGTCGGTCACGACCGGCGACGCGTAGACGAGACTGGAGACGTTGCCGCGCCAGCGGACGGTTCCGTTTGCGGCCGCGACGACCACGTCGCCGGAGACGTCGCTGGCGACGATCTCCGGACGTGCATCGCCGACCACGTCTGCGACGACCGGTTGCGCGTAGCCGTACGCGCGCGTCGGGATTCGGAACAGCTCTCGGCCGTCGCTCGCCGCGAACGCGACGGTCGCGTTCTCGGTCGTCCCCGCCACGACTTCCGGCTCCCCGTCGCCGTCCAGGTCCGCGACCGCGGGCTTCGTCAGCGCGTGGCTGAAACAGCGCGCCGGCGGGACGCCCGCCCACCACCGGACACTCCCGTCGGCGGCGTCGAGCCTGGTGAGCGAGCACGAGCGGCGGGTGAGGTCGTCCTGTCCCTGGAGTCCGGTGACGGGCGCGACGACGACACCGTCGGCGGCACCGACGCCGTGGTGGTTGAAGTCGTTGTCCCGCGCGGTGTCGCTGACCCACAGCTCGGTCAGCGCGGCCCCGCCCCCGGGCAGGGTCCAGAACGCGACGGCGCCGGCGCCGGCGAAGGCGACGAGGAGGAGGACCAGCGCGGCGACCGTGCGGGTTCGCATCGTCCCCGCATCGCCGTCCAGCGGGCAAAGCCCTTCCGACGCCGTCGCGGGATTCGAGCGCCGTACCAGAGCCCCTTTGACCGCGCTCGGCCGAACCTCCGGCAATGGCTCGACCCCGGGGCAGTCGGCGCGCCACTCGCCAGGCGACCCGCCGCACGGTCGCCGCCGCAGTCGCGACGCTCGCGCTCGCCGCGGCCGCAGGCGTCGCGAGCGCCCACGAACTCGCGGCCCGCGAGTTCACCACTCCGGTCCCGCTCCCGCTGGTGTTCGCCGGCGCCGGCGCGACGGTCGCGCTCACCGCGCTCTGGCTGGGCGTCGCCGACCGGGGGTCCCCCGGGGGGCCGGAGCCGGCCAGCGACGAGTCCGCGCCGTCACGCAATTCGCGGCGGCGGACCGTCGCAACGCTCCCCGCGGCGCTCGTCCGCCCCGTCGCCCTCGCGGCCCGCGTCGGCTTCCTCGCGCTCTTTCTCGCCGCGCTCGTCCACGGATTGGTCGGCCGACAGGTCGCCGCGGAGAACCTCGCGACGCTCGTCCTCTGGCCGCTCGTCCTCAAGGGCGTCGGGCTGGTCGCCGTCGTCGCCGGGTCGCCGTGGCGCGCGCTCTCGCCGTGGGAGACGTGCTACGACGGCCTCGTCGCGCTCGAAGGCCGGGAGATCGCCGTTCTCGGGGACTACCCCGACCGACTCGGCGCCTGGCCGGCGGTCGCCGGCTTCGTCCTCGGCGTCGGCGTCCTGGAGAACCTGACCGTCGCGACGCGCTCGCCGGGGACGACCGTCGTCGTCGCCGCGAGCTACGCCGCGGTCATGCTCGCCGGCGGTGCCGCGTTCGGCAGGGAGTGGTTCGCCCGGGCCGACGCGCTCGCGGTCCTGTTCGCCCTCCTCGGCCGGGTCGCCCCGACTTCTATCCGTCGGACCGACGGAGGCGCCCTCGCCGTCGCCCTCCGCGCGCCGTGGACGGGCGTCCGCGCCCCGCTCGCGGACCCGTCGCTCGCCGCGTTCGTCGTCGCGGCGGTGTACACGGTCAGCTTCGACGGGTTCACCGCGACGCGCACCTACCGCGCCCTCCTCGCGGCGACCCGCGACGCCCTCGGGATCGGCGTCGCGAGCGTCGCCCTCTACGCGCTCGGGCTGGTCGCCTTTCTCCTGAGTTTCGCCCTCGCGGCGGCGCTCGCGGAGCGACTCGGCGCCGGGCCGGCGGCCGATGCGTCCCCGCGACCGCGGTGGCTCGACGCCGCGGTCGGCTTCGGCGGGACGGTCGTCCCCATCGCGGCGGCCTACGAGGTGGCTCACAACTACCCGTTCGTGGCCGCGAACCTCAGTGGCGCCGTCGCCGTTGTCCGAGATCTCGCCCGCGGCACCGAGGGCGACGCGGTCAGGCTGCTCGCCGGGGTGTCGGTCGAACTGTTCTGGGGGTCGCAAGTCGCGCTCGTCGTCGTCGGCCACCTCGTCGCGGTGGTCGCCGCGCATCAGGTGGCGACCGAGCGCTACGGGACCGGGTCGGCCGCTCGCCGCGGTCACGCCCCGTTCGTCGTCGTCATGGTCGGCTACACGGTGCTCTCGCTGTGGATCGTCTCCCGGCCGCTCGCGGGGTGACTCGGAGGACCCGTCTGGATCAGAACCGGTCGAGAAGCGACCGACTTAGGTACGGACGGCGACTAGCAGCGGTGTGACACCGTTCCGTCCGGTCGCCCACGCCCCGCCCTCCCCGGACCCGATGCTCCTCGGCGTCCACCTGCTCGCGGGCGTCGGCTCCGGCCTGTTGCTCGCGCTCGGCGTCGCGGCGCTCGGCCAGCGCGGCTCGCGCTCGTACCTGCTGGTCGTGCTCGCGCTGGTCGCGCTCCTCGCCCGGACTGTCGTCTCCGGGCTGGCGATGTTCGGGCCGCTCGGCCCCGAACTCCACCACTTCGCCGAGCACGCCCTCGACGCGATGCTCGCGACCTTCCTGCTCGGCGCCATCTACTACGCGCGGACGACCGAGCCGGTCGCGCCGGGTGACCCCCGATGACCGGGACCGACACGCGCGCCCGGATCGCCGCCCACGTCACGGAGAACCCGGGGGTGTACTTCAGCGAACTCGTCCGCCAGCTCGACCTCGCGCCGGGGCAGGTCCAGTACCACCTGCGCCGGCTCAACGACCGGGTCGATTCGGCGGAACTCTACGGACGAACGCACTACTACCCGCCCGACTGCGGCGACTTCGAGCGGCGCGCGCTCGCGGCGCTCACCCGGGAGACGGCCGCGGACGTCGTCGTCACGCTCCTCCGCCGGGGGCCGAGCCCGCCCGGCGAGGTCGCCGAGGCGATCGACGTCGCCCGGAGCACGCTGGAGTGGCACCTCGACCGGCTGACCGACCTCGGGATCGTCGCCAAGCGCCGCGACGAGCGCGGTCGCGTGACGCTCGTGCTCGAACGGCCCGAGGAGACGGCGCGGCTACTCCGCACCGTCGAGCCGTCCCTGCCGGACCGGCTGGTCGACCGATTCACCAGGCTGGTCGACCGGCTGCTGGCGGAGTGACGCCGTTGCTCCGCGACTGATCCGTGCCACTTGCGCGGCTTTCGAGGCACCGACCAGAACCCCCTTGTCGCACCGGTCGCTAGACCCGGCGATGCCACCCAGCCGTTCCCGCGGCGTCTCACGCCGGGAGTTCGTCAAGGCGGCCGTCGCCATCGGCGGCGCGTCCGCGCTGTCGGCCTGTCTCGACCGGGAGGACCCGGATCTCCCGCAGGGCCCCGACGACCTCTCGGGCACCCCGCGCCGCCAGCACGCCTGGAACGCCTCCCTCTCGACCGACGACCACGGCAACCACCTCCAGCCGCGCCACCACCTCCTCCTGTACCTCGACTACGCCGGCGACGGGCCGCCCTCCGACGGCGACCGCGACACCGTCGAGTCCGCGCTCCGGTCGCTGGAGCGGTCCTATCCGCGGCGCACGGACGACGGCGAGGTCGGTCTGCTGTCCACTGTCGGGTACTCGCCGGCGTACTTCGAGCGGTTCGACGACGGGCTCCCCGACGGCGTCGACCTGCCCGCGCCGGAACCGCTCGCGCCCTTCGAGGACCCGGCGCCGGACGAACCGGACGCCGTCGTCCACCTCGCCAGCGACTACGGATCGGTCGTTCTCGCCGCAGAGGAGGCGCTCCTCGGCGAGCAGTCGACGCTCAACGGCCGCGAGATGGACGCCGACTTCTCCGGCGTCTTCGAGCGGGCGTCGCTCGCCGAGGACGGCCCGAACCGCCGGACGGGGTTCATCGGCGCGGGCCTCCCCGCCGAGAACCAGGACGTCAACGGGGTCCCGGACTCCGAACCCGTGCCGGACGACAGCCCGCTCTACATGGGGTTCAAGTCCGGCTTCGAGGGCAACCAGGCCAGCGAGGACCGCGTGACCATCTCCGAGGGACCCTTCGCCGGCGGAACCACCCAGCACGTCTCGCAGATCCACCTCAACCTCGGCCAGTGGTACGAGCAGGACAGCCGCGAACAGCGCGAGGCGACGATGTTCTGCCCGGCCCACGCCGACGAGGACCGAATCGAGGGCGTGGGCGACAACCTCGGCACCGACACCGGCGTCGAGGCCTGCGCCGAGGACCTGGACAGCGACGCGCGCGAGAAGGGCGTCGTCGGCCACTCCCAGAAGACCGCGACCGTCCGCGAGGACGGCTCCCCCATCATCCTCCGCCGGGACTTCGACTCGACCGACGGCGGGCAGGCCGGCCTCCACTTCCTCTCGCTGCAGTCGAGCATCGAGGCGTTCGTCCGGACCCGCGAGGCGATGAACGGGAGCGACCTGGCCGAGGACACCGCCGTCCGCCAGCGCGCGAACAACGGCATTCTCCAGTACATGTCTGTCCGCCGGCGCGGGAACTACCTGCTCCCGCCGCGCGAGTACCGGGCGCTGCCCTCCCCGCGGCCCGGGGAATGAGGGCCGCGGCCGTCCGAGTGACCTCGTCCCCTCGAAATCACCCCGGCCCGCTCGAAATCACCGGACGACGGACCGCCGTTTCGAGAGCCCTACCAGAAGTCGCTTTTAGGTACGGCCGTTACGAGCGGACATGCACAGACGACGCTTTCTCGCGGCGGGCGCGGCCGCCGCGTCCGTGGGCCTCGCGGGCTGTCGGTCGCTCTTTCAGACTCGCTCGGCCCGGTCGCCCCCGATGGTCGAGGACCGGCCCGACGCCGTCTATATCCCGAGTCACGTCGAGGGCATGGAGATGGTCGGGATGGCCGACGCGGGCGAGTGCAAGGTGGCGCTCACCTACAGCTTCCCTCACCGCTTCTGGCGCGCCGAGGGCGACGGGTTCGAGAAGATCGAGATCCAGGGCAGCGACACCGTCCACCTCATGACGACGGTCTGGGACCCCGAGACGGGGGCCGTCGTCCCGAACGGCGCCGTCACGACGACGATCACGAAGGACGGCGAGACGCTCGCCAGCGGGAAGACGCTCTGGCTGATGCTCTCGCAGAACATGGGCGTGCACGCCGGCGACAACCTCGAACTCGACGGCGACGGCACTTACGACGTGGAGGTGTCCGTCCCCCCGCTCTCGGCCCGGCGGACGGGCGCGTTCCGCGACCGCTTCGACGAGCTCGCGACCGCCTCGTTCACGATGGAGTTCTCGCAGTCGACGCTCGAGGAGGTCTCCTTCGAGCGACTGCAGGACAGACAGGGCGAGCGCGCCGCCCTCGAACCGATGGAGATGGACATGGTCCCTCTCGCGCGGGCGCCTGCGACCGAGGATTTGCCGGGGACGGTCGTCGGCGAGGCGACGAGCGGCGACGCGGTCTTCGTCGCGACGCGGCTGGAATCGCCGCCCGCCGGGTTCGTCGAGTCCGGGGAGTCCGACGGCACGGACGCCCCGTCGACCGACGGCGGCGAAGGCACCTACCTCGCCGTCTCGGTGCGGACGCCGTACAACCGCTATCCGATCCCCGCGGCCACGGTGTCGGCGACGGTCACCCGGGACGGCGACGCGGTCTTCGACGACGACCTCGCCCAGACGTTCGACCCGGATCTGGGCTACCACTACGGCGCCGTCGCCGACGTCCAGTCGGGCGACGAACTGACGCTCTCGGTCGGTGCGCCGCCGAAGATATCTCGTCACGAGGGCTACGAGACGGCGTTCGTCGACTTCTCGGAGATGTCGATGACCGTCGGAGAATAGCGGTCACCGCTGGGACGTCGAGCGCGGTTCTACTCGATGCGTCGAGTCACGGACTTACGGACCGGTTTCGAACGCATACTGGACGTCGAAGTGGGTGTCGCAGGCCGGACAGCAGGTCGGCGACTCCCCGTCGGCGTCGGCGGGGTCGTCGACGACGGTGCTGCCCCCGGGCAGCGGCACCCCGGTCGGGTGCTCGCAGTCCGGGCACGAGACCATCTCGCTGGTGATCGCGCTGGCACTGTCCACCCGGGAGCCGCGTTCGAGTGCGGACATCTTGCTCCGTACTTCGACACCCCGGTCGATAACGGTCCCTCCAAAACGTTTTGGGACGGCCGCTCCCGTCCGGGAGTTCGTGGAACGTCGCACGCCGGCGACGAAATCCGTCCCGTAGGCTTTTGTCGGAACCGGCGGAACCCCCGGGACGAGTGAGCGACTGATCGCATGACGGGACCGGATCGCGACGATGGCGACGTCAAGGCGCTCGTCAGGCGCCACTGGAACGGCCGGGCGGCGACGTTCGACGACGAGAGCTACCACGGGATCCACACGGACGCCCAGCGCGAGCGCTGGCTGTCGACCCTCCGTGGGTGGACGGGCGACGAACCGCTTCGGACGCTCGACGTCGGCTGCGGGACGGGCGTCGTCTCGCTGCTGCTGGCGGCGCTGGGCCACGACGTCACCGGCGTCGACTTCGCGCCGGCGATGCTCGAACGGGCGCGGGCGAAAGCCGCGCGAGCGGGCCTCTCGGTCGCGTTCGCTCGCGGCGACGCGGAGCGGTTGCCCGTCCGGGACGACGCCGTCGACCTCCTCACCGCTCGTCATCTCGTGTGGACGCTCCCGAACCCCGAAGCGGCGATCCGTGAGTGGCGGCGTGTCGTCGAGCCCGGCGGGCGAATCCTCCTGGTCGAGGGGTTCTGGGACCACGACGAGCCGTGGGACGAGTACGAGGAGGTCCACGGCGACCTGCCGATGTACGACGGGCGACCGCCCGCGGCGATGCGCGAGAGCCTCGAATCCTGCGGCCTCCGGTCGGTCGACCACGAACCGCTCGTGGACCCGGTGCTGTGGGGACGCGAACCCCGCCACGAGTACTATCTCGCCGTCGGCACGGTCCCCGAGTGAGTCGGCGGACCCACGCCGGCTGAGTACTCGGCGGATCCACGCCGGCTGAGTACTCGGCAACGGTCCGGAAAGCACTGTTTTGTGATACCATACCACACTTCCGATCGGGATGGAACGAGGCGCCGAGTGGGAGCAGCGGGCCGTCCGCGAGCGGTGGGAGGAAGTAGAGCGGCGGCGGCGCGCCGCGAGGCGGCTGCGAACCGGCGCGGTGCTCGTACTCGGCGGGCTCGTCGTCACGCTCACGGCGGTGCCCGCGGAGGCCTGCGTGGAACAGGGCGCGTGGCCCCACGGCTGTACCGCCGTCGTGCCGGCGGCGACGCGCGCGCTCTTTCTCGCCGTCGGTCCGATAGCCGCGGTCGGGGGGCTGTGGATCTGCTGGCGGGCGCTCACCGAGTGAGTGAGCACGGCAGTAGGGCGGACGGTCCCGGCGCGGGACGCGACGGCGTCACTCGCCGCCGATCAGGGGGACGGCTCGCGTCGAGCGCAGGTGGTCGACGCCGCCGACGAGGACGAGGACGACGCCGAGGGCCGACACGGCGAGGTGGGTCTCGCGGAACCAGAACGGCACCTGCGCGACGCTCCCCTGGATGCCGGCCACCGCGAGCGAGAGGACCGGGATCCCGTCGCCGGTCGGACCGCCGACCGAGTCGGACGCGTTCATCTGCGGGAGCGGGGTCCTCGTCGGGGTCGCGGTGCCGTTCCCGTCGGCCGGCGTCTCGCTGTCGCCGTCGTAACTGCCCGCGAACTCGCCGTACGGCAGGCGGTCGGCCTCGTAGGGGATGCCCGACCCGGTCTCGACGTGCTCGTCGACCGGAACGCTCCAGACGGTTTCGCCCTGCGGGTTCACCTCGACGACGCGCATGTTGCGCGAGTCGGTGATCAGCGTGTTCCCGTTGGGGAGGCGGTCGGCGTCGCGCGGCCAGAAGAGTTCGAGCCCGCTGGCCTCGTCGACGACCCACGCGGGTTCCCAGCTGCCGTTCTCGGTCCGGTGGAGTTCGACGACGCGGTCGTTCTCGCTGTCGGCCACCAGCACCGCTCCGTTCCCGAGCCACTGCGGGTTGTGCTGTTCCTTGATCACGTCGGGGTCGCCACAGCGCACGTCGCCGTCGCCGTCGGCGTCGACGAGTCGGTCGCTCTTGAGGCAGTTGTCGTCGCTCGTCCCGGTGTCCTCGTTGATCACCTCGACCACGCCCTCGCCGCGCTCGACGACGAGGATCTGGTTGGCGTTGCGCACCGAGACGAGGAAGCGACCGTCGCCGATCGTGTCCACGTCGTTGATGTGGAGCCAGTCGCGGCTGGTCGGGTCCTCGGGCGCCTCGTAGAACTCGCTGGCGCGCCACTCCCAGACCTCGGTGCCGTTCTCGACGACGACGACGCGCTCTGCGTCCATGTCGGTGTAGACGATGCCGCCGTTCCCGGTCGTGTCCATCGCGTGGACCTCGCTGTTGGTGATGGTCCCGACGGGGAAGCTGTACTCCGAGAGGATCTCGCCGCTTCCGGGATCGATGATCCGGTAGCCCGTCCGGGCACAGGGGGCCGTGAGGTCGCCGCACTCGTCGGAACTCTCGTTGGCGAAGGCGGCGAGGACGCTCCCGTTGTCGAGCATCGAGACCTCGAAGTAGCCGTCCGCCTGCGTGTTGCGCCACGCGACGTCCCCGCCGTCGTAGCCGAGGACGCTCCCGTGGGTCACCCACCCGCCCTGGACGCCGACGAGCGTCTGCGGCGAGTCGGGGAGGGAGGCGTCCGTCGGGGTCGAGCCGTCCGACCCGTCCGGTATCGGCGTTCCGTCGGAGGGTGACGGGGTCGGGGTCGACGCGCCGACGCCGCCGACTGAACGGTCGGGAGCGGTCGCGGCGCCGACGGCCATCGTCGCGACGACGAGACCGACGCCGAGCAAGACCAGCGCACTACCGCGCGAGACGTCCATCGTGGCACGTGTGTCCGATTCGTCGGCGAATAAGCCTTCGGGTAGTGGATTCATGCTCGTCGAATCCGGGGACGGTTCACGCGGACTCGTAGGGCCAGTTGGGGTCTCGGGGCTCGTCGGGGTCGCGAGTGTTGGGCGCCGCGCCCTCGACGCAGGCGCCGTGCTCGCGGAAGTTGTCGCGGGCGTCGCTGAGCGCGACGTTGTTGGCGTCGCTGACGTGCTCGGCGTCGCCGAACTGGGCGGGGTCGTCGACCCAGTCGCAGACCGGACACAGTTCGTACGAACCGGGCCGACCGGGCGGGAGCGTCTGGTACCCGCAGCACGGGCAGTATCCCAACTCCCGGGCCGCCGGGTTTCCGGGCAGGTCAGCCATGGCCGATCGTACGGTCGCTCGACCGATATCTGTGACGCCGCCTCCGGCTCGCGCCCCCGCTCGGCGGCGCCGCGATCGCGGTAGCGCGTCGCCGGCGAGTCACGAGACGTCGCGCGTTTTCAGGAGGCCGTCGCGTTCCAGTTCGGCCGCGACGCCCTCGGGGAGGAACTGGGAGTCGGCGGGGCTGTCGTAGCTGAGCCACCCGTCGCAGGCGTGGTAGGCGGCGGCCTCGCCGTCGAACTCGTCGGGGCACTGGTTGTCCTCGTCCAGGCGTCCGACGACGTTGTGCAGGAGTTCGTGGACGGCGATGAACGTGCGGTAGCTCGTCCCGTCGAACTCGGTGTGATACTGCGTCGCGACGAGCGAGAACGTGCCGGGGGTGGCCGCTCGGCCGGCGAACTCGGCGTCGACGTCGGCCAGCAGCATGCGGTGGTACGCGCCGCTCCGGTTGCCCATCGCGTCGCCGCCGTAGCGCCGCTTGAGGTCGAAGTAGTCCCGGTCGTTCGAGACGGTGATCGACTCGTTGATCCGGTTCTGGTCGACGTGGAGGGCGACGCCGGTCGAGCCGTCGGGGTTGCCGACGGGCATCGACCCCCACGCCTCCTCGAAGCGGTCGAGTTCCCCCTCGTCGAACGCCGCGGCGTTCTCGCTCACGGTGACCTGCAGGTAGAGGTCTGCGCGCGCCGGGTCGGCGTCAGGGAGGGGCGCCCCGCTCTCGGCGACGCCGGCCACTTCCTCGCCGTCAGAGAACCCGTCCCGATCCGTGTCGGCGACGGTCAGATTCGTCCCGAGGTCGACCTCTCGACCGTCCGCGAGGCCGTCCCCGTCGGTGTCGGCCACCAGCGGATCCGCACCGAGGTCGAGTTCCCGCCCGTCCGCGAGGCCGTCCTCGTCGGTGTCAGCCGCGGTGGCGTCCGTCCCGAGTTCGAGTTCCCGCGCGTCGTCGATGCCGTCGGCGTCGCTGTCCGCGGCGGTGGCGTTCAGCCCCCGGTCGACCTCCCGATCGTCCGAGAGGCCGTCCCCGTCGGTGTCGACCGCGGTGGCGTTCGTCCCGAGTTCCACCTCGCGGCCGTCGGAGAGGCCGTCGCCGTCCGTATCGGCGACCGTCGGGTCGGTCCCGCGGTCGACCTCGGTCCCGTCAGCGAGTCCGTCGCCGTCCGTGTCTGCCAGCGTCGCGTTCGTGCCGAGTTCGCGTTCGCGGGCGTCCGGTAGGCCGTCGGCGTCACTGTCGGCCGCGGTCGGATCGGTGCCAGTCTCCGCTTCGCGACCGTCGGTCAGTCCGTCGCCGTCGGTGTCCGCGACGGTCGGATCGGTGCCGAGTTCGACCTCTCGACCGTCCGCGAGGCCGTCGCCGTCGGTGTCGGCGACAGTCGGATCGGTGTCGTACTCGTCGCGTTCGGCGGCGTCGTCGAGGCCGTCGCCGTCGCTATCGGGGACCGGTGTCGCCGTGGGGACAGCGGTCGCGGTTGCGGTCGGCGTGCCCGGGGCGGTATCGACGGTCGCGGTGGCGGTGGTCGGCGCCGGTAGTTCGGCGTCGGCCGGCGATTCCGCGGAGGGGCTGTCGGCGGCGGAACTGTCGTCGAGCGGGACCGCGCCGGTGAGAACCAGTGCCGCCGCCGCGCCGACGACGAGGACGGCGACCAGCGCGACCGTGGGTCGTCGCATCGTCGGACAATTCGGATTGGTAGCCAAGTACTTGTCGGCGACGCCGGCGGCGCGTCGCCCGGTCGAGCCCGCTGAACATCCCGCAAGTACCTTTAGGGCCGCGGCAGGCGGCGATCCGGTATGCCCGACGCCGACCGGCCGAACGTCGTCTGGATTGCGATGGAAGACACGACGCCGCGCCTGGGGTGTTACGGTGACGACCTCGCCCGAACGCCAAACATCGACGGTCTCGCGGCCGACGGTCGGCGCTACCCCAACGCGTTCTCGACCGCGCCGGTCTGCGCGCCCAGCCGTGCCGCCATCATGACCGGCTGTCACCAGAACGCCGTCGGCGCCCACCACATGCGGACGACCCACACCAACGACGACGCCCCCCAACTCCCGACGCCCTACGAGGCCGTGCCGCCCCACTACGTCACCGCCGTCCCCGAGTACTTCCGGCAGGCCGGTTACTACTGCACGCTCGACGAGAAGGCCGACTACCAGTTCGGCACCCCGTTCACGATGTGGGATCACCACGGGTCGGGCGCCGACTGGCGGGACGACGCCCGCGACCCCGACCAGCCCTTCTTCGCCATGTTCACCAACGGCGTCACCCACGAGAGCGGCCAGTGGGACCCGACCGAACCGGGCACCGACGACCAGTTCGGCGGCGCAGTCGCCGACCACGAGACCGACCCCGCCGCCGTCGAGGTGCCGCCCTACCTGCCCGACACTGAGGAGACGCGTCTGGCCATCGCCCGGCAGTACGACAACGTCGCCCGCTCGGACGAGTGGGTCGGGGATCTCCTCGACCGGCTCGACGCGGACGGACTGGCAGCGGACACCATCGTCGTGCTCTGGAGCGACCACGGCGAGGGGCTCCCCCGGAGCAAGCGCTGGCCATACGACGGGGGGATCCACGTCCCCCTCGTCGTCCGCTGGCCGGGCGAGGTTGACGACGGGGGTGTCGACGACCGACTCGTGAGCATGATGGACCTCGGTCCGACGACGATGGCCGCCTGCGGCCTCGACGTGCCCCAGTACGCGGGCGGTCGGCAGTTTCTCGGCCCGGACGCCACGGAGCGCGAGTACGTCTTCGCCACGCGCGACCGCTACGACGAGTCCTACGACATGGTCAGGGCCGTCCGCGACCACCGGTTCAAGTACGTCCGCCACTACCGCCCGGGGACCCCCTACCGCCAGTGGATCCCCTTCCGGAACCGCCACCCGGTGATGCGCCAGATCCTGGAGCGCGCCCGAGAGGGCGAACTGGAGGGCGCCGAGCAGTGGTTCGACGCCCGTCGGCCCGCCGAGGAACTCTACGACCTCCGCGCGGACCCCCACGAGGTCGACAACCTCGCAGGTGACTCGGAGTATTCGGACACCCTCCAGCGGTTCCGCGACGCACTGGACGAGTGGCGTGAGCGGGTCGACGACGCCGGCGACGTCGCCGAGGCCGAGATGGTGTGGGAGCGCTACCGCGGCGAGGAACAGCCCAAGACCGCCGCGCCGCGGTTCGTCGTCAACGCGCCCGACCACGACGAGCGCGAGGCCAGAACAGACGGGCTGAGCTTGGAAGCACCGGCGACCCTCTCACTCTACTGCGCCACGCAGGGCGCCTCCGTCGCCTACGCGTTCTCGGAGGAGCTGGTCGACGACGACGGCAGCGACCCGCAGTGGACCCTCTACACCGGTCCGGTCGACCTGCCAGCGGGTGAGACGATCGTCCGCGCGAAGGCCGTCCGGTACGGGTTCGAGGAGAGCGAGCCGCAGGTGGGGGCGTTCACGGTCGCGGAGTGAGCGCTCCCGGAGTCGCCGTCAGAAAAGCTATCCGTCCGCGCGGCAAACCCAAGACCGATCGGACGAACAGCATGACAGACGACACTGACCGGCTGACGGCGGACGGGCGCGCGGGGGACACCGAATCCGTCGGGGACCTGGTCGAGAAGATACGGTCGCTCGACGACGACGAGGAACGCAGCCAGGGGATCCTGCTGGACCAGCTCTCGGAGGTCGAAGAGCGCCTGCTCGCGTTCGGACGGGCGCTGGGGGGCGACCCCGAGACCGTCGCGGACCTCCCTTTCACCGAGGAGGCGGGCACCGACCAGATGCCCGAACCGCTCTACGTCCGCCACGACACGGAGATGCTCAACCAGGTGACCGGCTGGCTGCTTCAGGAACAGCACATCGGCCTCGTCAGCCACTACGGCACCGGCAAGACGGCTTTCCGCGAGATCGTTCGCCGCGACCTGGGCGAACACGACGACTTCGTCGTCGCCATCCTCGACAACCCGCGCGAGACCACGCCCCGCAAACTCTACGCGACGATCCAGACGACGATCGAGGCGGCGGGCTACGAGATCGAGGACCGGGACTACTGGCAGACCCGCGACGGCGTCCCGTGGGCGACCGAAGACGCGAAAGAAGCGGCCCGCGAACTCGTCGAGGAGGTCCGCGCCGACGGGAAGACCATCTTGCTCCTCGTTGACGAGATCGAGGTCCTGCCCGCCGAGATTCTCTCGACGTTGCAGGTCGCGGGCGACATGGGCGTTCGACTCTTCCTGATGGGGACGCCCGAGGGGAAAGAGCGCGTCGCCGACCTCCGCGGGACGCTCGACTCCCGACTGCGCTACTACGAGGGGATCGAGCCGTTCGACGCCGAGGACATCGCCGAGTACATCGCCCGCTCGTTCGCCTACTTCCGCGGCGAGCCCTACGAGGACCAGCCCGCGGAACTGTTCACGGAGGCAGCCATCCGAGACGTCGGGGAGCGCAGCGAGGGCATCCCGCGGGAGGTCCGCATCGAGTGCCGCGAGCTGTTCACCCGCGCCGCGTTCGTCTGGTACCGCACCGGCCAGGAGATCGACCGCATCCAGATCACGCCCGAACTTCGCCACCGGCGGTTCGGGATGGGTCGATAGCGACCCGGGTCACCCCGGGCGCCCGCGACGGGATCCGGGTGGCACGGCGGTCCGACTCACCGGACGAGCCCGCGATATTTCGCGAGTTCGCCGGCCAATTCTCGACTCTCCAGTAACGCGAACCCGGCGACGATGACGCCGAAGCCGAGCAGTGTCACCGGTTGCACCCGCTCGGCGAGGAACAGCCAGCCGACGACGAGCGCGACGACTGGCGTGAGGTACGTCACGAGGTTCGCCTTCAGCGCACCCACTTCCGCCATGAGCGTGAGATACAGCACGAACCCGATCGCGCCGGGGAAGACGCCGAGGTAGCCCACCATCCCGATCGCCAGCGGCGTCACGCGGACGGCTGCCAGCGACTCGCCGATCGCGACGGCGAACCCGACCTGGATCGTCGCCCCGATCACCATCGCCCAGCCGGTCAGCGCCGGGATCGGCATCTCGGGCCGACTCCGCCTCACGAGGACCGTTCCGAGGGCGACGACGCTGACGCCGACGAACACCAGCAGTTTGCCGACGACGGCCGGGTCGACGAGCGCCGACGGGTCGGGCCGGACGATGATCGCGACGCCGAGGAACCCGAGGAGCACCCCGAGGTAGTCACGACCGGCGAGTCGCTCGTCTGGGAGGAGCGGCCAGGCGAGCAGACCGGTGACGATCGGGGACAGGCTGAAGATGATGGCGGCCACGCCGCTCGTGATGAACTGCTGGCCGACGAATCCGAACCCGACCCCGCCCATCAGGAACGCGCCCCCGGTCAGCACGGCCGCCCAGTCCCCCCGGGTCCGCGGGGTCCGATACTCCGCGGTGAGACCGACGTACCCCAGGAGGAGCACCGCGGCGAGGTAGTTCCGCGCCGCGACGAACAGCAGTGGCGGGAGGAAGTCGAGCCCCGTCTTGACCGCCGGGAACGCGGTCCCGTAGACCACCGTGACGACGGCGAACAGGGCCAGCGTTCGCGACCGGGACATACCGCTCGACCAGTTCTCACGCGGTGTTAAGTAACGGGGAGATACCACCGAGTCCGACGGGCGTTGTCGCAGCTTACGGCAGTCACCGCACGACCTACGACGGGTGCTGGTGTTTGATCTGTTCGGCTCTGACGCTCGGCACTTCTGAGAGGCAGTCGCGACACTTCCACGTTGGATACACGTCGCCCTGCTCCTTGACGAGGTCCTGTTTGTACCGCAGCGTCGCCCCGCACTGACAGGTGTAACTGGCGGGAGACATACGCGACGAAACGCGGCGAGCGCGCAAAAAGTATCGGGCGTCGCGGAAGCCGACGTGTGGGAGGTGTCGGGAGCCGTCGGCGGTTCGCGGAGACGATGCAGCGGTCGACGGGTAAGCGTCCGGCGGCCGTCAGGCCGCCGGTTCACCGTCAGAGCTCCGCTCTGACGAGCCTCGCGTCGTTACACTCCGCGAGACACCGGTCGCGACCGCAGGGAGCGACCGGCCTTTTTCACCCATGTTTTTGCCGCGAGCGGTGCCCACAGGCGCGCGAAGCGCGCCGAGGACACCCGAGCGGCAAAAACATGGTCCTACATCATGCCGCCCATACCGCCGCCCATGCCGCCCATGCCGCCCGGGGCGCCGCCGGGGCCGCCCGCGCCTTCTTCCTCGCCGCCCGAGGTCGAGAGGTCGCCGGCAGCGATGATGTCGTCGATCTTCATGACGAGGTTCGCGGCCTCGGAGGCCGAGGAGACGGCCTGTTCCTTGGCGTGGGCCGGCTCGACGACGCCGGCCTCGAAGGTGTCGACGACGTCGCCGGAGTGGACGTTCAGGCCGGCGTGCTCGTCGCCGTCCTCGTGGGCGGCGCGTAGGTCGACGAGGGTGTCGATGGAGTCGAGGCCGGCGTTCTCGGCGAGCACGCGCGGGACGAGCTCCAGGGAGTCGGCGAAGGCCTCGACGGCGAGCTGCTCGCGGCCCTCGACGGAGTCGGCGTAGTCGCGGACGCGGCCGGCGAGTTCGACCTCGGTGGCGCCGCCGCCCGCGAGGACGCGGCCGTCGGCGACGGTCGAGGCGACGACGTCGAGCGCGTCGTTGATGCCGCGCTCGAGCTCGTCGACCACGTGGTCGGTCGAGCCGCGCAGGATGAGGGTCGCGCCGTGGCCGCTGCCCTCGACGTAGAACATGTCGTCGTCCTCGTCGCGGCGGACGGAGCCGCTGGCGACGTCGTCGGACGTGACCGAGTCGATGTCGGAGACGATGTTCGTCTCGAGGACCTCGGAGACGAACTCGATGTCGGACTTCTTGACGCGGCGGACCGCCAGGATGCCCTCCTTGGCGAGGTAGTGCTGGGCCATGTCGTCGATGCCCTTCTGGCAGAAGACGACGTTGGCGCCGGCCTCTTTGATGGTCTGGACCATCTCCTGGAGGCGCTGTTCCTCCTGCTCGATGAAGTCCTGGAGCTGGTCGGGGCTGTCGAGGTTGAGCTGGGCGTCCGTCTCGGTCTCCTCGACCTCGATGGGGGTGTCCAGCAGGAGGACCTCGGCGTCCTCGACGGTCGAGGGCATGTCGCTGTGGACGGCGTCCTTGTCGACGGTGCCGCCGGTCAGCAGCTCGGAGTCGGCGACCGAGCGGCCGGTCTGGGTCTGGATGTTGAGGAACTGCAGGTCCGGGACGTGGCTCCCGTCGTCGGCCTCGACGGTGACCGCCTGGATGGCGTCAACGACGAGGTCGACGAGGACGTCCTTGTTGAGCTCGGCGCCCTTGCCGGTCATGGACGTCTCGGCGACGCTCTCGAGGATCTCCTCGTCGCTGGGGTCGACGGAGGTCGCGATCTCGCCGATCTCCGATTTGGCCTTCTTGCTGGCCATGTTGAAGCCGCGGATGATCGAGGTCGGGTGGATGTCCTGCTCGAGGAGGTCCTCGGCGTTCTTGAGGAGCTCGCCCGCGATGGCGACGGCGGTGGTCGTGCCGTCACCGGCCTCGTCCTCCTGGGCCTCGGCGACCTCGACGATCATCTCGGCCGTCGGGTTGTCGATGTCCATCTCGGTGAGGATGGTCACGCCGTCGTTCGTGACGGTCACGTCGCCGAGGGAGTCGACGAGCATCTTGTCCATCCCCTTCGGTCCGAGTGTGGAGCGGACCGACTCGGCGACCGCTCGGGCCGCCGAGATGTTGTGGCTCTGCGCGTCCTTGTCCTTCATGCGCTGGGAGTCCTCGCCCAGAATGATCATGGGCTGACCCTGCATTCGCTGCTGACTCATATTCGTACGGAAGTATGAATGTGCTTCTATATAAAAGTGGGTGTTCGAGGGCGACGGACGAGCCGGCCGGAGCCGTCGTGTACCTCCCGATAACCGGCATATCGCGTCCGCTGACCGCTTCGAGTGCGTCACCAGCTACCGACGTGTGCGACCGCGTACCACAGGGGTTTATACGTTGTCGAGTGAGAACAAACGCGAGGGCTCGCGGGGCCGCTCAGTCCACGGGTTCTTTCCAGTGGATGGTGACGACGCCGACGACGAACGCGTCGGTTGTCGTGGCGTCGCGTTCGATCTTGATCGTGTTCGTTCCCTCGGTGAGTTCGATCCCGGAGAGTGTGTCCATCCAGTGCTGCCACCCTTCGTTGGGCGGGATGTCGAACCCGGACAGCGCGGCGCCGTTGACCCGGATCTCGTGGCCGTACTCCTCGACGTCGTAGGCCTGCAGTTCGAGGTACGCGTCGGTGGCGTCGTCTGTCGGGACGGTGAACTCCAGTTCGTCGGTCTCGTCGCCGACGAACTCGGCCCACGGGACCGCGAGACTCTCCTCGTTCTGCCCGAGGTGTTGCTGGAACGGGACGAGCGCGTAGTTGGGACGGCGGTCTCCCATACCGATCCGTGGGTTGCAACTGGCTTATATGTCCGGGCGGCTGTCGCGTCGCCCGGTCGCCCGCCAGTCGCTACCGGATCCATCGGCGTCCCGATGCGAACGTGTTCGGCCACAGGCCGAGGAACGCGGGGGGCGTACGGTCGCCCATGAGCGCGATTCCGGGCGAGGTCGACACCGACCGGCAGCCGCCGATGACGGTCCCGCTCCGGCACTTCCTGGTCGGGCTGGCCCTGCTCGTCGCGGGGGGAGCGATGGGCGTGCTCGACGCTGTCGGCGCCCTGCCGGGGCTGTCCGCGCTCGCGCACGTCCACCTCCTGTTGGCGGGCTGGGTCTGCGTGACGATCATGGGCGCGATGACGCAGTTCGTGCCCGTGTGGTCGAACGCCCCGCTGCACTCCCAGCGGCTGGCCACCGCGCAGTTGTGGCTCGTGGCCGCCGGCGTCGGCGGCATGGCCGCGACGTTCGCGACCGGGACGCTCGGGTGGGTCCACGCCTTCGGCGGCCTCGCCCTGCTCGGCTTCTGGACGTTCGTCTACAATCTCGGGCGCACGCTCCTGCCCGCGCGCCCTTGGGACGTGACCGAGCGCCACTTCGCGCTCGCCCTCGGCTTCTTCGCCGTCGTCCCGCCGATGGGATTCGCGCTCGCGATGAACTACGCCGTCCCGTTTCTCGCCGGAACGCCCGTCAGCCCGCCGCGACTGACCGCCGCCCACGCCACGCTCGCCGTGTTCGGCGCCGTCCTCACGACGGTGCTGGGCGCGCTCTACCAGCTCGCTACGATGTTCACCCAGACCGAATTACACGGCGTCGACCGACACCTCCGCCGGTTCGAGGAAGTCGGGTACCCCGTCGGCGTCCTTGTGCTCGCCGGCGGCCGACTCCTCGGGTCCGCCCCCGTCGCTCGCGTCGGCGGGCTCCTCGTCGCCGCCGCGCTCCTGGGATTCGCCGCGGTCCTCGCCCGCCGACTGGTCGAGACGCAGGTCGAGTGGACGCCGATGCTCTCGCGGTACGCCGTCGTTGCCGCCGCGATGGCTGCGTGGGCGCTCCTCGCGGCCCGCGCCTGGTTCGTCGACCCGCTCGCGCCGACCGCGCGATTCGGCGGCGGCCCGCCGCACCTGCTCGTCTTCGGCGTCGTCGGCTTCGTCGTCCTCGGGACGCTGTATCACGTCGTCCCGTTCATCGTCTGGGTCCACCGCTACAGCGACCTGCTGGGGTACGAACAGGTTCCCATGATCGACGACCTCTACGACGACCGCGTCGCCGCCGCCGACTTCGCGTGTATCCTCGCGGGCGCGACCGGCCTCGTCCTCGCCGACGCGCTGGGACTCCCCTCCGCGGTCACCGCCGGCGCGGGCGCCCTCGCGACCGTCGGCTTCGCACTCTTCGCCGGCAACATGCTCCTGGTCGTCCGCGAGCACAGCCCGCACTCGCTCCGCGGCGTGCTCGTGACTCGACTCGCCGGGGACGGAGCGACAGAGGGCCCGACCGACGACGTGCCGGGCGCCGAAGACGCTGTTCGGTGACGAGAAGTCGGAGCATCCCGAGCGGAAGCTCTCTCGGCGAGGCGCCCCAGCGAACGCTTATCCCGCTCTGTCCCCTCCGCTCAGAGAAGATGGGCATCTTCAACCGGCTCGGCCGGGAGGTCGAGCAGTTCAAACAGACGGCCGTGGAGTCGGCCGAGGAGCAGTACGACTACCGGTGCGAGGAGTGCGACGCGCGGTTCACGACGAACCACGACTACTGCCCCGACTGCGGCGCCGAGGCCGTCGTCGAGACGGCGGAGACGTCGGACGACGAATAGCGACTCGGACGACCGCAAAAATCCGACCGGCGCTCACCGCTCGCGCACGACGACGAACTCCGCGAGGTCGCGCAAGTAGTCCATCGCCTTCGAGTCGTCGGCGTCGACGGCCGCGAGCGCGTCGAGCGCGACCTGGGACTGCTCGCGGGCGCGCTCGTTGGCCTCTTCGGGCGTCAGGTCGGCCACCTGGACGAGCGAGGGGCGCTCCATCGCGGCGTCGTGGCCGGTGGGCTTGCCCAGCTCGTCGGCGTCCGCCGTCGCGTC
This sequence comes from Halosimplex rarum, assembly GCF_047715405.1. NCBI lineage: Archaea > Methanobacteriati > Methanobacteriota > Halobacteria > Halobacteriales > Haloarculaceae > Halosimplex > Halosimplex rarum. The sequence goes on along the minus strand of NZ_CP180412.1, from coordinate 3,168,035 downwards.
GAGCACGTCGTCGCGCATCTGGAAGGCGACGCCGACGCGCTCGGCGTACTTGCCGAAGTTCTCGACGGTGTAGGCGTCGGCTCCCGCCGCGATGGCGCCGAGTTCCGCCGCCGCGCGGAACAGCGCGCCCGTCTTCCGCCGCGCGAGCTCCATGTAGTCGTCCTCGCTGGCCGGCTGGGCGACCAGTTCCGTGGCCTCGCCCTCGCCGAGTTCGACCATCGACTCCGAGACGGCCTGCATCGCGCGCTCGTTGGCCGAGAAGAGGGCGAACGCCTCGCCGAGCAGCCCGTCGCTGGCGATGATCGCCGGGCCGTGGCCGTACTCGGCCCAGGCACTGGGCGTCCCGCGGCGAAGCTCCGAGCGGTCGATGATGTCGTCGACGACCAGCGACGCGCTGTGGACGAGTTCGATCCCCACCGCGAACTCGACCGCCGTGTCGACGTCGCCGCCCAGCGCCTCGCAGACCAGCACCGTCACCGTCGGTCGCACCCGCTTGCCCCCCGACAGCACGACGTGGCGCACCTCCTCGCCGAGTTCGTCGGGCTCGACCCCGTCGAGAACCTCCTCCAGCCGCTCCTCGACGCGTCCCCGACGACTCTCCAGGTACTCCATCACCGGGGACTCGGGTTCGCTGCGGCTTGTAGCTGACGAAGCCCAGCCACCGGTCCCGAAGCGAGCCTCGACGGCGGAGCGGTCTGCGGGATTTCGCCCGCGCTCAGACGGCGCAGATGTCGTGGAGGTCGTCCAGCGAGTCGAGGTCCCAGGTGGGCCACACGTTGAGGTCCCAGTCGTGGCGGTGCGGCCGGCGGATGAACGCCGAGTCGATGCCGGCGTTCTCCGCGGCCTCGATGTCGGACTCGTTGTCGCCCACGTACAGCGCCGACTCCGCGTCCAGATCTGACAGCGCGCGCTCGATGTAGTGCGGGTGGGGCTTGCGCAGGGTGAGGCTCTCGATGGTCGCCTCGCGGCCGTACGCCGTCTCGAACAGCCCGTCGATCTCGAAGTGCTCCAGCAGGAAGTCGACCGTCTCCTGCTGGTTCGAGCTGACGATCCCCGTCGCCACGTCCAGGTCTTCGAGCGTGTGAACGTCGTCGTAGGGCGTCTTCCGTCCCGCGCGCGCCTCTTCCTGCTGGGCGCCCGAGACGGTGCTGTCGCGAGCCCGCCAGAACTGGTCCGGTTCGAAGCCGTACACGTCGCTGACGGCCTGGACCTGCTCGGGCGTCGCGCCGATGGTCATGTCCTCGACGTGATCGGGGTCGGGGTCGGTCACGCCGAACTGTGTAAACGTCTCTTCGGTAGCCTCGCGGAGAACGTCGAAATGCGTCCGGCCGACGAGGACACCGTCGTTGTCGAACACGACGGTATCGTAAGTCATACGTGCAATTATGAACGCGGGCTGATAAAGATGGCGTGTGCGACCCTCCGGATCCGGTACCGCTCTTTTCGTCCGGGACGCGGCGTGCGTCACCCCGAAAGACGCGCTATCTGCGTCCCCACCCTGTGGTTCTGATCAACTATATCGTTAACGTTGACAATAATTAGTGCAATCGGTACGTAACTCTGGCCAGTTGGCAACCTATTTACGGCCACTCCAGAGAATCAGCCTGATGGTCGACAACGAGTTAGACGGCGAAGACGACGAGTCAGTTAGTCGACGAGCGATTCTACGGAGTAGTGGCATCCTGGCGGCGGCAGTGATCGCCGGGTGTTCTGGTGGCGGTGAGGGCACCGACACGCCGCCGGCCGCGACGGATTCCCCGACACCGACACCGACGGCGACAGCGACCGCCACCCCGTCGCCGACCCCCACGGCCACGCCCACGCCGACGGCCACGCCAACGCCGACCGAGGAACCGCTCCCCACCGTCGAGGAGTTCGAGTACGCAGACGGGGCGACAGCGGACGGCATCTCGGCGTCGGTCCTCTCCGCCCACAGCGGGGCGATCACCGACGCGGGATCGGTCACTATCACGGAGGGCGGACAGCGTGACCGCTCGAACAGTCCTGCCAGCCAGATCGACGTGACCAAGCGAGTCGGCTCGGCCGGCGTCTTTCAGGAGCGGGACACGGGCGACGTGACCGAAACGCTGTGGGCCCCCGCGTCGGAGTCGAACGCCTTCGTCCAGATGGACGCCGGCTTCGAGCAGCGATACCGGATCGACTCCAGCGGCCCGTCACCGGACCAGGCGCTCGGCACCGAGCAGCTCGAACTCCTTCTTCAAGCCGGAGAGTGGGGCGGGGTCGAGGAGGTCGTGGAACAGAACGGTATGCCGGTCGCGAAATACGTGGCGGCGGCGGCTGCCGACGAGCAGTCCGCCCTTCGCCTCGTCGGCGGGGACGCCGTCAAAGAGTTTCAGGCGCGGCTCTTTCTCACGCAGGCTGGCTATCTGAGCCGGTACGAGTACGACATCACGGCCACCGACGGCGACCAGACCGTGCGCATCACACTCACCGTGTCGTTCAGCGGCGTCGGCGAAACCGACGTGTCGGAACCGGAGTGGTACGACACTGCCGTCGAGAACGGATACCGGTTCGAATCGGAGGTCGTCGAGGACGGCCAGGTCCTCCGACTCGACGTGACGAACGGCGCAGCCGTCGAGCAGCTGGACGTGCTCCTCGACAGCCGAACCGGCTTCGGTCGCGGCTCTGTCTCGGAGTCCGTGGGCGAAGGGGACACGCTCTATCTCTCCTACGTCGGCGACCGGACGCTCACGTACGGTGTCAACGAGTTACCCGAGCAGACGTCCACCTTCGAGGAGTTCGTCTTCGTTCAGATCAGAGACGGGATGTTCCCGCTACTCCGCGAACACAGCCGACTCTGAGACGATTTCGGGCGCGGCGAACCACTCTGGATCCCCGACTTCACTCGTCGGACGTTACTCGCTGAACTGCTCGGTCAACGCGGGCACCACTTCGAACAGGTCGTCGGCGATGCCAGTACCATCTTTTTCCACTCGGGGTCGCTCCCTGCGTTCGCGACCCGCTCGTGCAAAAACATGGGTGAAAAATCCCGCCCCTCGCTTCGCTCGGCGCGGCGAACCGGCTCGACGCGTCGCGCCTCGCCGGACGCTACCCGCCGAACTGCTCGGTCAACGCGGGCACCACTTCGAACAGGTCGTCGGCGATGCCGTAGTCGGCGATGTCGAAGATCGGCGCGTTGGGGTCCTTGTTGATCGCGATGATCGTGTCGGCGCCTTTCATCCCGGCGACGTGCTGGACCGCGCCGGAGATGCCGATAGCGAGGTACACGTCGGGGGTCACGACCTTCCCGCTCTGTCCGACCTGCCGGTTCTTCGGGAGCCAGCCGTTGTCGACGACGGGACGCGACGCCGAGACCGTGGCGTCCATCGCCTCCGCGAGGTCGTAGATGATGTCGAGGTTGTCCTCCTCTTCGATGCCGCGACCGACGGAGACGAGCACGTCTGCCTCCGAGATGTCCACGTCGCCGCCGGCCGCTTCCTCGAACCCGGTCACGGTGGAGCGGACGGCGCTCTCGTCGATGCTCACGTCGAACGGCTCGACGACGGCGTCGCCACCGCCCGGCGCGGCGGGCCACTCGGCCGGGCGGACCGTCACCGCTGCGGGCTGGCTCTCGATATCGATGGTCGTCTCGACCTTCGAGCCGTACATCTCGCGGGTGACCTCCAGGGCCCCGTCGACGGCCAGATCGACGGCGTCGGTGACCAGCGGGTAGCCTAGACGCTCGGCGACCGCCGGCGCGTAGTCGAGCCCGTTGACCGTGTGCGGGAGGAGCAGGTACGCCGGGTCGAGGTCGGTCGCCAGCGCCTCGACGGCCTGGACGTACACGTCGTGGTTGAACTCCTCGCCGTAGTCGACGGTGTGGACGGCGTCGACGCCCTCGCGGGTCAGCGCCTCGCCGAAGGTCTCGACGTCGCCGCTGACGACGGCGACGTGCAGTTCCGACCCGACCGCGTCCGCGAGTTCGCGACCGGCCGTGACCAACTGGTGACTGACGTCTCGCAGTTCGCCGCGGCGGTGCTCCGCGACGGCGAGGACCGTCATTGACCCACCCCCTGGTCGCGGAGTACGCCGGCGAGTTCACCGGCCGTCTCGTCGGGGCCGCCCTCGAAGACGGTGGCGTCGCCTTCGCTCTCGGGCTCGTAGGTCGCCGTCCACCGCAGCGGCGTCTCCAGCGCGCCCTCGTCGAGACCGAGGTCGCCCAGCGACTTCACGTCGAGCGGCTTGTTCTGGGCCTGGCGGATCCCCCGGAGGCTGGCGTAGCGGGGCTCGTTGATCCCCGTCTGGATGGTCAGCACGGCCGGCAGCTCGACGTCGGTCAACTCGTCGACGCCGCCCTCCAGCTCGCGGTGGACGGAAGCGACGCCCCCGCCCGTGTCCAGGTCGAGCTGGTTGACGACCGCGGCCCATTCCATATCGAGCTTCTCCGCGAGCGCGACGCCCGTGGCCGCGAAGCTGTCGTCACCGCTCTGGACCCCCGAGAGGACCAGATCGGGATCTTCCTCGCGGGCGACGCCCGCGAGGAGGTCGGCCTTGGTCTCGGCGTCGAGCAGGTCCCGTTCGGCGATGGCGTCGTCCCAGACGCGGACCGCGCGGTCGGCGCCCTTCGCCAGCGCCTTCCTGATAGCCTCCTCGGAGCGTTCGGGACCGACGGTGACGGTCACGACCTCCACGTCGTCCCCGGCCTCGGCGATCTGGACGGCCTCCTCGACGGCGTAGTCGTCCCACTCGTTGAGCTCGTAAGTGAGGTAGCGCTCGTCGACGTCGAGCCCGTCGATCTCGAACTCGTCGTCGACGACTGCCACGTCCGTGACTGTGACGAGGACTTTCATGCAGGAACCCTTGGCCCGGTCGCGGGTTAAACGTTTCCGAGGATCAGCCCGTTGTTCGCCGTTTTCGCCGTCGTGAATCCCGCTCCGGCCGGTCCGCCGCTCACTCGGAGTCGAGGTCGGCGACGTCCTCGTCGGGGAACGAGATGAGGTTCTCCCGACCGATCCGGAGCTTGTCGATCCGGCCGTCGTCGTCCATCGCGGAGAGCAACTGCGACACCTTGGCGTTCGACCAGCCCGTCTCCTGCACGATGGCGGCCTGTTTCATCCGCCCGCCGTTGTGCTCGATCAACCGCTCGACGCGCTCCTCGTCGCTGAGCAACTCCTCGTCGATCTCCTCGTCCGCCGAGTCGTCGGCGCCGTCTGCGGCTTCGCTCGTACTGGTCGCGCTCGCGCCCGCCGCGCTCCCGCCGGCGGACGCGGCGTTCCCGGCCCCGCTCCCGTTCTCAGCCGCGGCGGTGCTCCCGCTGGACGCGTCCACCTCGACGCCGGTATCGGGATCGGGCGCGCCGTCGGAGTCGGCTGTCGCGCTCGACCCGCCGTCCTCCCCGCCGGATCCGACGATCGCGCCGAGTCCATCGAATCCGTCGTCGTCGCCGCGCATGTAGGCCGCGAGTACCGCGGCACTCGCCGCCGCCAGCACGATCAGCACGACCATCGGGAGCGCGCCCTGGAGCAGGCCGTCGCCTCCCGGGCCTCCGGGCGACGTGCCCGGGCCGTCGCCGGTCGGTGTCACCGTACCGTTCCGCGGTGCGGTCGTGGGAGTCAGCGTCGCCGTCGGCGCGTCGCCGGAGTAGACGATCCACGGCCCGCGGTCGACGAAGTCCTGCGGTCCGCTCCAGCGCGCGACCCCGTTCGAGAGGCTCGATGGGGCGGAGCTGCCTCCCGTCGGCGCACTAGTGACGCCGTACCCATCGGGCGGGACGATGACGAGCGTCTCTCCCACCTTGAGTTCGGGGAGCGGATTGCTCGAACTCGCGTTGAAGACGTCGCCGACAGCGAGGCGGTCGCCGCTCGTGCGGCCGAAGTTCGTCCACGTGAACGTGATCCACAGCGCACCGGTCTCGTTGTGTCGCGCGTGGTGGCGCTGGACGTTTCTGATCTCCATCGATCGGCCGGTCGCCTCGCTCGCGTTCGTGGCGGCCATCCTGAAGGTGTCGAGGCCCAGGGGGTCCTCGCTCTCGTTGAACCGCTCGACCAGATCCGCGAAGGCCTGCCGGTCGCCGTCCTCGACGGGGACGACGGTCTTCACCCGCCACTGCGCGTCGCCGTTCGCCGCCATGTCGATCCGCATCTCCCAGTCGCCCGGGTCGAGCGAACTGTTGTGCGGGAGCGCGGCCGCGTCGGCGACCGCGCCACCGCCGCTCGGATTCGTCGGCGCCCCGACGAGCGCAGCCGCTGGTGCGACCCCCGCCAGAAGGAGGAGGGCTGTGACGACTGCGACGAACGACCGCGGGGACATATTCGACTCATCCCTGGCCTCGGGGAAAACGCTTTCCATTAAAACGTCTCCGGTGCTTTTGAAACGTCTGCGCCCTTCTCGACCCCTCGCACGCTCGTTGAGAGTAGATGGGTTTTTGTAATCGGGGATGAAAGTGTCCGTGACGATGTCACGGAACCGCCCTGTCCTCCTCGCGCTCCTCGCCGCAGCCCTCGTTCTGGCACCGGTGACCCACGTCGCCGCTGTCTCGACGACGCCGGCCCCGGCGGCGAGCCCGGCCGCGCCCTCCGCCGGATCGGCCGCCGGCCCGACGGCAGATGGAATGACGGCCCTCGTGTCCCCTGTCGAGGGGCCATCCGCGACGACTGACGGCGTGCTCGCGAGCGCGCGCTTGCAGGCGAACACGTCGAACTACCTCGGGATCCGCGAGGAGGCGGTCGAACGGAGCGACCACGAGCGCGCCTCGCTGAACATCGGCGGCGCGGTTCAACAGGACGTTACTGAACTTAGAGGCGAGTACGCGTCGCTTACGTTCGAACAGCGGCTCGGGAACACCACCGGTCGCGACGCGCGGATGGACGTGCTCCGCTCGGAGGTCGACCGGCTCGAACGCCGCGTCCAGCAACTCGAACTGCGCCGGAACCGCGTCATCGACGACTACAACAGCGGCGACCTGGACACCGAAGCGTTCTACCGGGAACTGGCGGAGATAGACGCGTCTGCGCGTGCCATTGAATCACAATTCAACAGGATCAATCAAGCCACTGGGCTGGCGCTTCCCTCTGACCTGAAGACGAAGATGAACAACCTCGAAGGCGACCTGCTCTCGCTGCACGGGCCGATTCGCCAGCAGATCGCGCAGGCGATGACGGGCGAAAGCGACGCGGTGTCGGTCTACTCGGTCACCTCGCCAACCGGTATCGTGCTCTCGTCGATAGAAGACTCGCTTTATCACCGCGAGGCGTACATCGGTGACAACCGCGACAAGGTCGGTCCCGACCGCTTCGTCACGGACAGCACTCCTCTCGGTGTCAGAGCCGCCGTCAGTCGGATGGCCGAACTCTATCCATGGGCCAGTAGTAACGCCCGCCAGGGGCCTAACGTCGAGACGATCGGAAACACATCCATCTACTACGTCCGAACTAGCCACCCCCACGGCTCGCTCGACACGTACCTCGACGGCCGCACGGAGTCCGTTTTCCGCGAGTTCCAGACCAAACCACTCGCTATGCTACCGGTGCAGACGACGACCAACTCCAGTGACGGTCTCGATCTGCGGGTTAACCGTACCCACGCCACCGGACCCATGCATCTCACCGTCACCGACAACGAGACCGACGAGCCGATCGACGCGACCGTCACGGTCAACGGCGACGACGTCGGCTCGACCGGGGACGACGGGCGCCTCTGGACGCTGACGCCCCACCAGGCCGTTCGCATCACGGTCACGACCGACGACGGCCGGACCGTCACCGAGCGCTTTTTCGCCAACTGAGCGAGTCGTACTGCGTCCACCGTTTCCGCTCGGCTACTCTCGTTCGCAGCGAGTCGCTCACTCCGTTCGAGCCTCGGCCTCGCTGCGAGTGTCGCTCGCGCACCAAACTGCAGCAAAACGGCTCGCTCATCTGCGTCCGCACGCGGGGATCGATCCGGACCGCCTACTCGGGCACCTGGGCGAGTCGTGATCGCGACTTCCGGGCTGTAGGACGGCCCTGCATCCACCTTTTTCTCCTCGGGTGTCCTCGCTCGCTTCGCTCCCCGTTCGCATCGAGGCCTCGCTCCGCTCGGCATCGCTCGCTGCGGGCACCGCTCGTCGAAAAACGTGGGCGAAAAACCGCTCGCTCCGCTCGCGGTCCACTCACTCAGGGACGTCCGCAACCGTCGTGATCGCGACTTCCGGGCTGTAGGACGGCCCCATCGTCACGTGGTAGAACTCCTCGAAGCCGGCCTCGCGGAACATGCGGTCGGCCTCCTCGGCGTCGTAGAAGAGCATGAACGCGTCGGCGAGCTTCTGGAAGACGGTGTTAGAGGGGTAGTTCGGGCCGACGATGAGCACCTGTCCGCCGGGTTTCGCGATGCGGCGACACTCGGCGAGGGCCGCCACGGGGTCGGGCCAGTATTCGATCGATCCCGAGGACCACACCACGTCGAAGGTGTCGTCTCTGAACGGGAGCCGCTCGGCGTCGCCGCGGTAGAACGGGACGGCGCCGCGCTTGCCGAACTTCGCCCACGCCTGCTCTAGCTGGTGGACGCTCTGGTCGAGGCCGTGGACGTTCTCGGTGCGTTCGAGCAGGCCCTCGGTGGCGAACCCGGTGCCGCAGCCGACGTCGAGGACGCGGTCGCCCTCCTCGATGTCCAAGAGGTCGAGCGCCTCCGTCCGCATCTCCTCGTTCCAGATGAACGGGTTGATCTGGTCGTACACCTTCGAGAGATACTTGTAGAACAGGCGAGCCCGCGTCTTGTCTTGGACGGCCATTGCCGATCGTTCGTCCCAGTCGGGCATAATTCCCCTGTTTTCCGACGCTTCGCCGGCGAGCGAACGGCTGGCGAGGGACGGCAGACAGTCGGTGGCAACGCCGCTGTCCGCCGCGGTCGACGAGCCGAATCGCCGCGGCGCGCCGACGAGCGGGTTCGCGGCGCGTTCGGCCGGCCCCACTTCGCAACTACCAAATAGGCCCTGAACGGATCTCTCCACGATTAGCAAATGCCAAGGCCAGAGGTTCTCGACCGAGTCAAAGACGCCGAACAGGAGGCGGACGAGATCGTCGCCGAGGCCGAGGAGGAGGCCGAGGAGACGATCGCGGCGGCTCGCGACGAGGCCGACGAGATCCGCGAGCAGGCCCGCGAAGACGCCGACGCCGAGGCCGAGGAGCGCCTCGAGGCGGCGCGCGAAGAGATCGAGGCCGAGCGCGAACGCATCCTCGAAGGGGGAGCCGAGGAGCGTGAGGACCTCGAAGCGCGCGCACAGGAACGAACCGAGGAGGTCGTCGACTACGTGGTGACACAGTTCGAGGAGGCGGTGCATGCTCAGACCTAAGCGAATGAGCAAGGTGTCCGTGACGGGCGCGAAGTCCGTCATGGACGACGTCATCGAGGCCGCCTACGAGCTGCGCGTGTTGCACCTCAACGAGTACGACGGCCGCTGGGACGGCTTCGCCAACGGCGACCCCATCGAGGGGGCCGACGACGCCTCCGAGAAGCTCGTCACCATTCGCTCGCTCAAGAGCGTCCTCGGCGTCGAGGAGGAAGACGCCGGCCCGAACCGCATCCTCGACGACGAGGAACTGGAGACCGAACTCGAGGAGATCCGGACCGAGGTCAACGAGCTCGACGACCGCCGGACGGAGATCGGGGACGAGCTCCGTGGGATCGAGGAGCGCATCGACGCGTTGGAGCCGTTCGGGAGGCTCGGTATCGACCTCGATCTCCTCTACGGTTACGACTCGCTGGCCGTTCAGGTCGGCGAAGGCGACCCCGAGACCGTCGAGCGAGCGCTCGCGGACGTCGACGCCGCGACGCAGGTGTTCGCCGAGGACGGCGTCGTCGCCGCGTTCGCGCACACCGACGAGGACACGCTCCAGAGTGCGCTCGTCGAGGCGGACTTCTCCGTCCTCGAAGTCCCGGACGGCGAGGGCGACCCCGCCGAGTACCTCGAGGAACTGCGCCACGAGCGCCAGTCCCTGGAGTCGAACCGCTCGACCGTCGAGGGACAGCTCGAGGACCTGCGCTACGACGTCGCTGGCTTCCTGCTGGCGGCCGAGGAGAAACTCGCCATCCGCGCCCAGAAGGCCGAGGCGCCGCTCTCCTTCGCGACGACCGACAACGCGTTCGTCGCCGAGGGCTGGCTCCCGAGCGAGGAAGTCGAGACGTTCGAGCGCGCGGTCGACGAGTCCGTCGACGGGCACGTCCACGTCGAGGTGCTCGAGACGGCCGCGTACGACCGCCACGGTCACGGCCACACCGACGCGAAGGCTCCCGAGACCGAGACGGCCGGCGGTATCGACCCCGAGCCCGCGGCCGACGGCGAGGTCGACGACGACGCGGCGGCCGAGGAAGAGCCGCCGACGCAGGAGGTCCGCTCCGACGGCGGAACCGTGGCGATGAACGAGCACGACGACCCGCCGGTCGTCCAGGACAACCCTTCGACCATCCGTCCGTTCGAACTGCTGACGCGGGCCGTCGGGCGCCCGAACTACTCTGAGTTCGACCCGACCATCATCCTCTTCCTGACGTTCCCGCTGATGTTCGGGTTCATCATCGGGGACACCGGGTACGGGCTGATCTACACGGCCATCGGCTACTACATCTACAAGAACTTCGACTCCGACGCCTTCGAGAACCTCGGCGTCATCACCATCGCCGCCGGTATCTCGACGACGGTGTTCGGCATCCTCTACGGCGAGATATTCGGGCTGCACCAGATCACGTCGCAGTTCTGGGTCGGCGTCGTCGGCCTCGAACACGCGCCCATCGAGAAGGGGCTCTCGCCCGCGACGAGCTACTGGGCTCGCGCCTGGTTCGTCGTGAGCGTGCTGTTCGGCATCCTGCACCTCAACACGGCGTACGTTCTCAACTTCATCGAGAACTACTCGCTGCACGGGGTCAAGGAGGCGATATTCGAGAGCGGCTCGTGGATCCTGGCGCTGAACGGCCTCTGGCTGTTCATCTTCAGTCGCTGGTTCGCGGACCCCAAGCCGGACTTCATCTATCAGGTGTTCAACGAGGGCGAGGGCGCCGCCTTCGAACTCGGCTTCGCCGGGTTCCCGACGGAGGTCGGGATGCTCGGCGCCGGGCTGGTGCTGGCCGGGATGGCGCTGCTGGCGCTCGGCCCCGCCGCCCACGAACTCATCGAGATCCACGTCGTGCTGGCCCACGCGCTGTCGTACCTGCGGATCGCCGCGGTCCTGCTCGCCAAGGCGGGGATGGCCTTCGCGGTCAATCTCCTGTTCTTCGGCGCCTACGAGACCCACGGCGAGTACCACTACATGCTCGCTCACGGGCCGGAGTACGTCCTCGAACACCACGAGGGGGCGTCGATCATCTTCGGCGGGATGTACCACGGCAGTCCGGCGATGCTGGTGTTCGGCATCCTCGTGCTGATCGTCGGGCACATCGTCGTGCTCATCCTCGGGGTGACGTCGTCGGGTATTCAGTCCATCCGCCTGGAGTTCTTCGAGTTCTTCGAGAAGTTCTACGACGGCGACGGCAAGGACTACTCGCCGTTCGGTCGCGAGCGCGTGTTCACCCGCGACCGGTAACGCGCGCCGACTCTTTCGTTTCGTCGCGGCTTCTTCCACGTTCGTTGGCCCCGCGCCCGGACTCGCCAGCGCTGAGAATTGTCTGGATTCGGAATGTCTATCGACGTATTTGAGAACCTTTATGAACTGGATAGAGTATACAACACCTGTACGGAAACCAACCGCGAGTTCGATTACAACTATGCTCGAAACCACCTCACAGCTGGCGGAAGTTGCACTGCAGCAGGGCGGTCCGGCTCTCAACAACCAGGGCGCAGCGGCCATCGCAGTCGGGCTCGGCGCCCTCGCGACGGGCTACGCGCAGCGCGGCATCGGGTCCGCCGCCGTCGGCGCGGTCGCGGAGGACGATGACATGTTCGTTCCGGCGCTGATCTTCACAGCGCTGCCGGAGACGCTGATCATCATCGCCTTCGTGACGATCTTCATCGCGAACTAACACTCCTCCCCCTTTCACTACACATGAGCCTCGATACTGTCGTAGAGGACATTCGAGACGAGGCCCGCGCGCGTGCGGACGAGATTCGGGCCGACGCCGAGGCACAGGCGGCGGAGATCACCGAGGAGGCCGAGGCCGACGCCGAAGCGATCCGCGAGGAGCGCGAGCGGGAGGTCGAGGCCACCATCGAGCAGGAGCGCGAACAGAAACTGTCGAGCGCCAAACTCGAGGCCAAGCAGGCGCGACTAGAAGCGCGTCGCGACGTCCTCCAGGACGTCCGCGACGCCGTCGAGGACGAGCTGGCCTCGCTCGAGGGCGACCGCCGCGAGGAGCTCACCCGCACGCTGCTCGAGGCCGCGAGCACCGAGTTCGACGATGACGACGACGTGAACGTCTACGGCCGCGCGGACGACGCGGAACTGCTCGAGGAGCTCGCCGCGGACTTCGGCTACGAACACGCCGGCGAGCGCGACTGTCTCGGCGGCGTCGTCGTCGAGAGCGACACCTCGCGCGTCCGGATCAACAACACGTTCGATTCGCTCCTCGAAGACGTCTGGGAGGACAACCTCCGGGAGATCAGCGACCGGCTGTTCGAAGCACAATGAGTGCCCCCGACTACGAAACCAGCAACTACGAGTACGTCAACGCCAGGGTCCGGTCCCGGCGGGCGTCGCTGTTCGACGACGACGACTACCGGAAGCTGGTCCGGATGGGGCCCGGCGAGATCGCCCGCTTCATGGAGGAGTCGGAGTACGAGGAGGAAATGAACCGCCTCGGGTCCCGACACTCCGGGGTCGACCTCGTCGAGTACGCCTTGAACCAGAACCTGGCGAACCACTTCGAGGACCTGCTCCGCTGGTGCGAGGGGCGACTGTACGACTACGTCGCCCGCTACCTGCGGAAGTTCGACGCCTGGAACGTCAAGACGGTCCTCCGTGGCATCTACTCCGAGGCCGGCGCCGGCGACATCGAGGACGACCTCATCCGGGCCGGCGAGTTCTCCGAGGAGCTGCTCGAGGCGCTCGTCGCGGCGGAGTCGATCGACGACGTCGTCGCCGAACTCGACGGGACGATGTTCGGCGACCCGCTCGCGGCGGCGCTCGATGACTACGAGGAGACCGGGCTGCTCGTCCCGCTGGAGAACGCGGTCGACCGGACGTTCTACGAGACGCTCATCGAGGGGCTCCCGGCGAACCCCAACCGGCCGACCGAGCTGTACATCGAGTTCCTGCGGGCGGAGATCGACTTCCGGAACCTCCGGAACGCGCTCCGGCTGGCTCGGACGGACACGGACATGGACCCGGCGGAGTACTTCATCGACGGCGGGCGGCTGTTCGACCCCGTCGAGATCCGCCAGCTGGTTGACGACGAGGCGCTGCTCGTCGAGCGGATCCGGGAGAGCACCTACGGCGACGACCTCTCGGAGGCGCTTCGCGTCCTCGACGACGCCGAGAGCCTCATCGAGTTCGAACACGCGCTCGACTCGGCGCTGCTCGAGTACGCCGACACCCTTTCCAACCGCTATCCCCTATCCGTGTGTCCGGTGCTCTCGTTCGTCCTCGCCAAGGAGCGCGAGGTCGACAACGTCAGGGCGATCGCCCGCGGCCGCGAAGCGGGCCTGAGCCCGGACCAGATCGAAGAGGAGCTGGTGACAATATGAGCCAGGAGATCGGCGTCGTCGGGAGCCCCGACTTCACGACGGGCTTCCGGCTCGCGGGCGTCCGGCGGTTCGCCGACGTCCGCGACGACGACCCAGACGAACAGTTCGACGAGGCGGTCCGGGAGATGCTGGACGACGACGACGTGGGCATCCTCGTGATGCACGACGACGACCTGGAGCGACTCTCCCGCGGCGTTCGGTCCGACGTCGAGACGAGCGTGGAGCCGGTGCTGGTCACCCTTGGTGGCCCCGCCGGTTCCAGCGGACTCCGCGAGCAGATCAAACGCGCCATCGGCATCGACCTGATGGAGGAAGACTAACATGAGCCAAGCAACAGACACGACCGTTCGCGAGGACGGCGTCATCGAGAGCGTGTCGGGGCCGGTCGTCACGGCCAAGAACCTCGACGCGAAGATGAACGACGTCGTCTACGTCGGCGAAGAGGGACTGATGGGCGAGGTCATCGAGATCGAGGGCAAGATTACGACCATCCAGGTCTACGAGGAGACCTCGGCGGTCTCGCCCGGCGAACCCGTCGAAGGGACGGGCTCGCCGCTGTCGGTCGACCTCGGTCCGGGGATGCTCGACTCCATCTACGACGGCGTCCAGCGCCCGCTGGACGTCCTCGAGGAGAAGATGGGGTCGGCGTTCCTCGACCGCGGCGTCGACGCCCCCGGTATCGACCTGGAGAAGACCTGGGAGTTCACCCCCGAGGTCGAGGAAGGCGACGAGGTTGAGGCCGGCGACATCGTCGGCTCCGTGCCGGAGACGCCCAGCATCGACCACAAGGTGATGGTGCCGCCCGGCTACGAGGGCGGCGAAGTCGTCTCCATCGAGTCCGGCAACTTCAACGTCGAGGAGACGGTCGCCGAACTCGACAACGGCGAGGAAGTGCAGATGCGCCAGGAGTGGCCGGTCCGCGAGGCCCGACCCACGCTCGACAAGCAGACCCCGACGGAACCGCTAACCTCCGGCCAGCGCATCCTCGACGGCCTGTTCCCGCTCGCGAAGGGCGGGACGGCCGCGATCCCGGGTCCGTTCGGCTCCGGGAAGACCGTCACCCAGCAGAGCCTCGCCAAGTTCGCAGACGCGGACATCGTCGTCTACATCGGCTGCGGCGAGCGCGGCAACGAGATGACGGAAGTCATCGACGACTTCCCGGAGCTGCCCGACCCGCAGACCGGGAACGCGCTGATGGCCCGGACGTGCCTCATCGCGAACACGTCGAACATGCCCGTCGCCGCCCGTGAGTCCTGCGTGTACACGGGGATCACCATCGCGGAGCACTACCGCGACATGGGCTACGACGTCGCGCTGATGGCCGACTCCACCTCGCGGTGGGCCGAGGCCATGCGCGAAATCTCCTCGCGTCTGGAGGAGATGCCCGGCGAGGAGGGCTACCCGGCGTACCTCGCCGCGCGCCTCTCGCAGTTCTACGAGCGGGCCGGCTACTTCGACAACATCAACGGCACCGAGGGCTCGATTTCGGCCATCGGCGCGGTCTCGCCGCCCGGCGGCGACTTCTCCGAGCCGGTCACCCAGAACACGCTGCGCATCGTCAAGACGTTCTGGGCGCTCGACTCCGACCTCGCCGAGAAGCGCCACTTCCCGGCGATCGACTGGAACGACTCCTACTCGCTGTACCGGGATCAGCTGGACCCGTGGTTCGAGGACAACGTCGCCGACGACTGGCCGGAGCAGCGCCAGTGGGCGATCGACGTCCTCGACGAGGACGGCGAACTGCAGGAAGTCGTCCAGCTCGTCGGCAAGGACGCGCTGCCGGAGGACCAGCAGCTGACGCTGGAGGTCGCCCGGTTCATCAAGGAGGCGTGGCTGCAGCAGAACGCGCTGCACGACGTCGACCGCTACTGCCCGCCGGAGAAGACCTACCGCATCCTCGGCGCGATCCGGACGTTCAACGACGAGGCGGAGGACGCGCTCGAAGCGGGCGTCCCGATCGACGATATCACGGCTATCGACGCCGCGCCGCGGCTCAACCGTATCGGCACGACGCCCGACGACGAGGTCGACGACTTCGTCGACGACCTCGAAGCGGACATCGCCGAGCAACTGCGCTCCCTGTACTAACAATGAAAGAATACCAGACAATCACGGAAATCAGCGGTCCGCTGGTTCACGTCGAGACGGACGAGCCCATCGGCTACGACGAGATCGTCGAGATCGAGACCGGCGACGGCCAGACGCGTCGCGGCCAGGTGCTGGACACCTCCAGCGACCACGTCGCGATCCAGGTCTTCGAGGGCACCGAGGGGATCGACATGAACTCCTCGGTCCGCTTCCTCGGCGAGACCATGAAGATGCCCGTCACCGAGGACCTCCTCGGGCGGGTCCTGGACGGGTCCGGCAACCCGATCGACGGGGGCCCGGACATCGTTCCCGACGAACGCCGCGACATCGTCGGCGCAGCGATCAACCCCTACTCCCGCGAGTACCCGGAGGACTTCATCCAGACGGGCGTCTCGGCCATCGACGGCATGAACACGCTGGTCCGCGGACAGAAGCTCCCGATCTTCTCGGGCTCGGGGCTGCCCCACAACGATCTGGCACTCCAGATCGCACGGCAGGCCTCCGTCCCGGAGGAAGAGGGCGACGGCGGCGACGACGAGGATACCGAGTTCGCGGTGATCTTCGGCGCGATGGGTATCACCGCGGAAGAGGCCAACGAGTTCATGGACGACTTCGAGCGCACCGGTGCGCTGGAGCGCTCGGTCGTCTTCATGAACCTCGCGGACGACCCCGCCGTCGAGCGGACGGTCACGCCGCGACTGGCCCTGACCACCGCCGAGTACCTCGCCTTCGACAAGGGGTACCACGTGCTGGTCATCCTCACGGACATGACCAACTACTGTGAGGCGCTGCGCGAGATCGGTGCGGCGCGCGAAGAGGTCCCGGGCCGCCGTGGCTACCCGGGGTACATGTACACCGACCTCGCCCAGCTCTACGAGCGGGCCGGCCGCATCAAGGGTGAGGAGGGGTCGATCACGCAGATCCCCATCCTCACGATGCCGTCCGACGACATCACCCACCCGATCCCGGACCTGACCGGGTACATCACGGAGGGGCAGATCCTCGTCGACCGCGACCTGAACAGTCAGGGCATCCAGCCGCCGATCGACCCGCTGCCGTCCCTGTCGCGCCTGATGGACGACGGTATCGGCGAGGGGCTGACCCGCGGCGACCACGGCGGCGTCTCCGACCAGCTCTACGCCGCGTACGCGGAAGGTGAAGACCTGCGCGACCTCGTGAACATCGTCGGTCGCGAGGCCCTCTCCGAGCGTGACAACAAGTACCTCGACTTCGCCGAGGAGTTCGAAGAGGAGTTCGTCGAGCAGGGCTACGACACCGACCGCGACATCGACGAGACGCTGGACATCGGCTGGGACCTGCTCTCGATGCTCCCGAAGGAGGAGCTCAACCGCATCGACGAGGAGAACATCGAGGAGTACTACCGCGAGGACGTCGAAGCCGAAGTCGCTGCCGACTGACGCCGCGGTCTCTCTTTCCGTTTCGTCACCCGGATAGCGCTCGCTCTCGCGGCGGCGCCGGTCAGTCGTCCTCCGAACCGGCGACTCGCCGCCCCGACACCGCTCCGGAGTAACGCTCTTTTGGGGGGCTCGGGTACATGGTCGCATGACGACCGAGAGCGGGGACCGGTCCGGTGCCCGCGTCCTCTACGTCGATGGCGCCGCGGAGCGAGCGATGCCGGTCCTCGACGCCCTCCGCGAGGCCGGATTCACCGCCGAGCGCGCCTCCACCGCGGAGGCGGCGCGTGACGCGATCGTGACGGATCCGCCCGCCTGCGTAGTCAGCGAGCAGGATCTGCCGGACGGAACGGGACTGCAACTCCTCGGCGAGGTCCGCGAGCGGTGGGAGTCCTTGCCGTTCCTCCTCTTCACCGAGGCCGGCGACGAACAACTGGCGAGCGCGGCTATCTCGGCCGGCGTGACCGACTACGTGCCACGGGACCCGCCCGAGAAGCAGCGGGGCGTGCTGGTCGACGCCGTCGAAGCCGCGCTCGCGGACGCGGATCGGCGCTTCGCCGACGTGACCGAGACCCTCAAAGACCGGGCGATGGACGAAGCGCCGGTGGGGATCACCATCGCCGACGGGAAGCGCCGGGACACGCCGCTCATCTACGTCAACGAGGCCTTCGAGGAGCTCACCGGCTACGACGAGGCCGAGGTACTCGGCCGCAACTGCAACCTCCTGCAGGGGCCCGACTCCGCCGCGGAACCGGTCGCCGAGATGGCGAGAGCGATCGACGAGGGCGAACCCGTCTCCGTCGAACTCCGCAACTACACGCGCGACGGGGAGGAGTTCTGGAACCGGGTGGACATCGCGCCGGTCGGCGACGACGACGGCGACCCGGCTCACTACGTCGGCTTCCAGATGGACGTGACCGACCGCGTCGAGGCCGAGCGCGAGGCCAGGCGCCAGGCCGAGACGGCCAGGGCCGAGCGCGAGACGGTCGAGGCGCTGCTCGACAGGCTCGACGGGCTGGTGACCGACGTGACGAGCGCGCTGCTCGGCGCGGAGACCCGCGCGGCCGCGGAGACGGCGGTGACCGAGCGACTGGTCGAGACCGACGAGTACGCCGTGGCGTGGATCGGCGACGAGGACCCCGCGACGGATACCATCGCGCCGGGCACGTGGGCCGGCCTCGCGGACCCGCCGGCGCTCGAACTGGCGGCCGACGCCGACGACCCCGTCGCACGCGCCGTCCGGACGGGGGAGGTGCAGGTGGTCGGCGCCGGCGCGGTGCCGCAGGTCTACGCCGACGCGCTCGCCGACGGCGCGGGCGGGCTGGCCGCGCTCCCGCTCCGGTACGGCGACGTGAGCTACGGCGTCCTCGTGGTCGTCCTGCGGGCCGACGCGTCGCTCTCGGAACCCGAGGAGCGGGTCCTCTCCGCGGTCGCGCAGTCGACCGCCATGGCGCTGCACGTCCTGACCTCCCGGCGGCTGCTCGGGTCCGACGACGTGAGCGAACTGACGTTCTCGCTGTCGGGCGACGAGCCGTTCTTCGTCGGGCTCTCGGCGGCACTCGACGCCGAGTTCGTCCACTCGGGGACCATCACGCGCGAAGCGGGGCCGACGACGTTCTTCTTCGAGACCGACGCCGATCCCGAGGCCGTGGTCGAGGCGGCCGCGGCACGCGCGGACGTCCGCGGGTGCACGCCGGTGACGAGCGGCGACGGCCGCGCTATCGTCGAGTTCACCGTCACCGAGGCGCCGCTCGTCCGGGTGCTGCTCGACCGCGGCGGCCGCCTCACGGCGGCGTCGGCGTCGAGCGGAACGGGCGAACTGACCGCCGAGATCCCGCCCGATGCCCGGCCGCGGACCGTCGTCGACGCCGTCGAGGCCGGGGTGCCCGGCGCCGACCTGACGGCCTACCGCGAACACGAGCGGCCGGCCGGCACCCGGACGGACGTCCGCGCGCGCATCGACGACCGACTCACCGACCGCCAGTCCACGGCGCTCCGGACGGCCATCGTCGGCGGGTTCTTCGAGTGGCCGCGCGACACCAACGGCGAAGACCTGGCAGACGCCATGGACATCGGCCGCTCGACCTTCCACCAGCACCTCCGCGCCGCCCAGCGGAAGGTCTTCGAGGAACTGTACGGCTGAGGCTGTCCCC
Organism: Halosimplex rarum; assembly: GCF_047715405.1. Classification (NCBI taxonomy): domain Archaea; kingdom Methanobacteriati; phylum Methanobacteriota; class Halobacteria; order Halobacteriales; family Haloarculaceae; genus Halosimplex; species Halosimplex rarum. The sequence continues at coordinate 3,148,776 of NZ_CP180412.1, read as the reverse complement.
GTCGCGCGTTTTTGTATCCGACTCCGTCCCGCCGGAGGGCCGGCCCGCCGACGGCGGACGATTACGGCCGACCGGAAATCCCGTCTCCCCGGCGTGGAGCGGGCGCATCTGTTCGACTCCACCGGCGACCCACCCCGATCGTCTAACTAGTTTGGCGATTTTCTTTTCCGGCAAAAACCGCAGTTTCTACTAGAGTCATGCCATCACCAGGAAGCGAACAAATCTGGCTGTGGATCGGGACGCTCGGGATGTTCCTGGGCATGCTGTACTTCATCGCCCGCGGCTGGGGCGAACAGGACCAGAAGCGCCAGGAGTTCTACATCGTGACGATACTGATCACTGCGATCGCCTTCGTGAACTACCTCGCGATGGCGACCGGGTTCGGGTTGACGACGGTCGACGTCGCCGGCGAGGAGATCCCCATCTACTGGGCGCGCTACACGGACTGGCTGTTCACGACGCCGCTGTTGTTGATTGACCTTGGACTGCTGGCGCGGGCGAACCGCAATCAGCTGGCGACGCTCGTCAGTCTCGACGCGCTGATGATCGCCACCGGGGCGGTGGCGACGCTGGTCGGCGGCAACTACGTCGTGGCGGGGCTCGACGACGGCGCACGCCGGCTGATCTGGTGGGGTATCAGCACGGGCTTCCTGCTCGTCTTGCTGTATTTCCTGTTCGGGACGCTCACCGAGCAAGCACAGCAGCTCGGGAGCGACGTCGGCGCGAAGTTCGCCCAGCTACGCAACCTGATCGTCGTGGTCTGGCTGGTCTACCCGGTGTGGTGGCTGGTCGGGACCGAAGGGATGGGACTGCTCCCGTCTGTCGGCGGGAGCGTTCTCTTCGTCGAGACGGCGGGATTCATGGTGCTCGACCTGGTCGCGAAGGTCGGCTTCGGCTTCCTGCTGCTGTCGAGCCGCCGGGTCCTCGACGACGTGGCCGCAGCGTCCGGCACCGGTGCGGCCGCGACTGCCGACGACTGACGGCGAGCCCGTCCGGTCACCGCGGCCCGCCCTCGGAACCAGGGAGTATCACGGTCGAGAATCGGCCCGAATCAACTACAGGCGCGGTCCCACGAGACAGAACCGATGAGTTCGCTGACCTACGTCCAGTTCCACGCGCTGTACGTCCTGCCGGCGCTGGCGGCGCTGACCGCGACGGCCCACCGCCGCCGCGACCGCGCCGACTGGCGTGTCGTCGCCAGCGGGCTGGCGGTCGTCACGGTCCTCGCTGTGGCCTATACGTTACCCTGGGACCGCCTGCTCATCGGCATGGGCGTCTGGACCTACGGCGCCGAGACGGTCGCCGGTCGGCTCTGGGGCGTCCCCTACGAGGAGGTGCTGTTTTTCGTCCTCCAGCCCGCGCTGACGACGCTGTGGACCGTGCACGTCGTCGGCCCGGTCGTCTCGGGCGTCGAACACAGCCGGCGCGACCGCCTCGCGGGCGCCGCCGCCGGGCTGGCCGTCGGACTCGTCGGCCTCGCCCTGCTCGCGTCCCGGCCGACGACCTACCTGGGGGCGATCCTCGCGTGGGCGGGGCCGGTGCTGGCGATCCAGTGGGCCGTCGGCTGGCGGTACCTCTGGCGCGTGCGCGGCCGCGTCGCCGTCGCGGTGTTCGTCCCCTCGGCGTACCTCTGGGTCGTCGACCGCCTCGCCATCAGGGCCGGCGTCTGGACCATCTCGGAGACGTACACCACTGGACTGGCCGTCGCCGGGCTGCCGGTCGAGGAGATGGTCTTCTTCGTCGTGACGAACTGCTTCGTCGTCCAGGGGGTCGTCCTCTTCCGCTGGGTGGTCCACCGATGGCGATAGCCCGCGAGGAGAGCGCCGGGCTCCCGGCGTCCGCCCGCCGCCCGCTCCGGGTACTGGTCGTCTGGCTGCCGTGGATCCCCGTCGCTACCGCGGCGATCGCGTTCGCGCTCGGCGTCGATATTCCCCGCGAATGGCGCTACGTGCCGCTCGTCGTCAGCGTCGTCGCCTTCGGCCTCCCCCACGGCGCCGTCGACTGGGCGGCGCTCCCGCGGGCGGCGACGGGCCGGCTGGCTCCCCGCTGGCTCGCCGTCGTCGGCATCCTCTACCTCGGGCTCGGCGCCGTCTACGCGGCGGGCTGGTTCCTCGCGCCGGTCGCCGCGGCCGGCGTCTTCCTCGCGCTGACGTGGTTCCACTGGGGCCAGGGAGAACTCCACCCGCTCCGCGACGTGCTGGGTGCCGACCACCTCGACGCCCGCTGGCGACGGGCGCTGACTGTCACCGTCCGCGGCGCGCTCCCGATGGGCGTCCCACTGGTGGCGTTCCCCCGCCGGTACCGGACGGTCCTCGACTCGTTCGTCGCGCCGTTCGGCGGGACCGTCCCGGCCTGGCCCTTCGGCGCCGACGCCCGCCTCGCGCTCGCCGGCGCCCTCGTCGCGCTGACCATCGGGACGCTCGCCGCGGGATATCGAACGTCATCGAATCTGCGGTCGTGGGCGCTCGACGCCGGCGAGACCGCGCTGCTGTGGGCGTACTTCCTCGCCGTCCCGCCGGTGTTCGCGATCGGCCTGTACTTCTGTTGCTGGCACGCGCCGCGCCACGTCGCGCGCGTGCTCGCGCTGGACGACGAGTCGCTCGACGCGCTCTCGCGGGGGAGCCTCGTCGGCCCGCTCGCCCGGTTCGCCCGCGAGGCCGCCGTCCCGTCGCTGGTCGCGCTCGTCGGCTGTGCGGCGCTCTGGCGGCTGGCGCCCTCGCCCGATCTCACGCTGGAAGGGGCCGTCGCCGTGTATCTCGTCGCTATCGCGGTGCTGACGCTCCCGCACGTCGTCGTCGTGACGTGGATGGACCGGTTCGCCGGGTACTGGTGAGCGGTTCCGCGGCTCGCTCCGCTCGCCGTTCGCATTTTTCGAGGTGCTTGCTTCGCTCGCACCTCGCTGCTCGCGGTTCCCTGCGGTCACCGCTCACTCGTTCGGCGGTGCTCACTCCGTTCGCGCCGCACTACTCGCGGGTCGCTCCGCTCCCCGCTCGCATTTCCGGGCCGCTCACGATGTTCGCGGCCCGCTCCGACTGAAAACGGTTAACTGCCTACGTCGACAAACCCGGATCAAATGGCCGAGGACGTCAAACCCACTCGCAAGGAGCTCATGCAGATCGAGGAGCGCATCGAGCTCTCCGAGCGCGGGCACGACACGCTGGAGCAGAAGCGCGACGGCCTCATCATGGAGTTCATGGACATCCTGGACGAGGCCCAGGACGTCCGATCCGACCTCGACGACAAGTACGAGGAGGCCCAGAACGCGATCAACATGGCCCGCGCGCTCGACGGCGACGTAGCCGTCCGCGGTGCCGCCGCAGCACTCAAGGAACACCCCGAGATCACGACGGAGTCCAAGAGCGTCATGGGCGTCTACATCCCCCAGATCGACGCCACGAAGGTCTCCAAGAACCTCGACGAGCGCGGTTACGGCGTCCTCGGGACCAGCGCTCGCATCGACGAGGCCGCCTCGGCCTACGAGGAACTGCTCGACCAGATCATCCTCGCCGCAGAGGTCGAGACGGCGATGAAGAAGATGCTCGACGAGATCGAGACGACCAAGCGCCGCGTCAACGCCCTGGAGTTCAAGCTCCTCCCCGAACTCCGCGCCAACGAGGAGTACATCGAGCAGAAGCTCGAAGAGCAGGAGCGCGAGGAGATCTTCCGCATGAAGAAGATCAAAGACAAGAAAGAGCGCGAGGAAGCGGCCGAAGCCGAGGAAGAGGAGGACGAGGAAGAGGAACCCGTCCCGGCCGACGACTGACGTTCCTCTCACCCACCCCGCCCCTGTTCCCGTCCACGCTCCGTTCTGCGATTTCTCCCAGGTCGGCACCGTTTAGTCGCCAGCGGCGCCACCGACGGTATGGACTGTCCCGACTGCGGCGCGCCGACGCTCGCCTTTCCCGTCCCGCCGGAGTACCGCGAGTACCTGCCCGCCGATGCGACCGGCGCGGAGGTCTGCACCGGCTGCCTCGCGCTCCGTCCGGTCGACGACCCGCCAGCGGATCTCCCCGATTTCACGGCCATCAGCGACGCGATCCCCTCGAACCCGGACGCGGCGCTCCCGTTCGTCCTCCTCGTCGGACTGGTCCCCTCCCTGGCGACGAATCGCTCGGAGATCTCGGCGCTCCTGGAGCGCGTCGAGCGCGCGGGGACCGACCCGCTGCTCGCGCTCGACCGCCTCGCCGACGACCCGGCCGTCGACCCCGAGGCCGACCTGCGGACCCGTCGCCGCCAGCTCGAACAGCTGCTGTGACCCCGCGCCGTCCGGCGAATCGACGCCGAATATATTCCCATTTCGCCTCGGACCTACTCTGTTAGGTACACCGCATTTACACCCGGGGGCAATAGGAATGATTGCGGCATCGATGCCAGGTGCCGCCGCGACGACACTTAGGACCCGTCGTCGTCTCCCCCCAATCCCCCCCTAACCACCAGCACCCAATTCGCGTCGCCGGTGGTGGCCCGACGGAGGCACTCTCCCCCCCGCCTCCCGGGTACGCCGGCGACACTCTCTCTCCCGTTTCGTAGCGAACGGCTACTGGCGATTCTCCCGCGATACCGCCGGCGAACAGCCACTCGGCTGTCCAGTCAGCGACGACGAGAGCGTGCGGAGAAGTGAGCGGTCCGCCGAGTCGGATCAGACGCCAGTAGAGTACCGGAGGATGCCGGCGACGCCGCCGAACGCCGAGAGGAGCTGTTCGCCCTTCTCGAAGTCGCTGGAGACGAAGTAGGTCTCGGTGCCGCGCTGGTCGGCCAGTTCCATGAGGTGGTCGATGGCGTCCTCGCGCTCGCCCTCCATCGACTCGCCGCAGCGGTCGCAGGACCGCTCGTCGTCGAGGCTCTCGCTCTGCCCGAGGAGTTCCCGCTCGGTGTGGCCCTGGGGGCAGTCGTAGATGGCCACGTCCTGGCGGAGGTCCTCGCTGAGCAGGAGCGTCTCGACGGCGCCCATGTTGAGGTTCTCGCGGGTGGGGCCGAACCCGTAGGTCGCCAGGTCGCCGTCGTGGAGTTCGTCGAAGAAGCGCTCCATGTACTTCTTGTCCTGGAGCATCTCGTGCTCGTCGAGGACGTCCTGGGCGGCGTCGACGAGGTCGTACAGCCCAGACTCGTCCGTGTAGGAGACGTCGAACTTCCCGAGGACCATGTCGCCGAGCTCGTGGTGGAGGTAGTCGCCGTCGAGGAACTCGTCTTTCGTCGGCGAGGGGCCGCCCACGAGGATGCCGTCCATGTCGTGGCGCTCGTCGACGAAGAGATCGTCGGCCATCCCCGCGACCTCCTGGTAGAAGTTGTCGATCGCTTCCAGGCGCAGGCGGGCGAATCGCTGGGCGGACTGGCCACCTTTGCGCTGCTTGCCGGGGACGAGCGACGAGGCGGACTTGACGGGTTCGACGCGCTTGCCGCGGAGCCAGCCGACGTTGGCTTCCCGCCGGTCGAGGACGATGAGCCCGAACAGGCCCTTGTCCGCGAGCATCTCCTCCAGCGGTTCGGTGAGGAAATCGGAGTCGCAGTGGTAGCGGAACGACTCGATGGGCTGGGGCGGGCTCTCCAGCGTTCGGGTGATCATCTCCGAGCGGCCGCCGCCGGTGTCGATGGCGCCGGAGAAGACGACCATCCCCTTCTCGGGCGGGTAGGTGTCGTAGTAGCGCAGGCGGTCTTTGATCGAGGTGAGCGCGTCCTGGACGGCGGTTCGAGTGTCCTTGGACTTGATGTTCGCCGCCTCGCTGTGCTCTTGGGTGACGTGGGCGACGACGCTGCTGACCTGACGGTCCTCGGGGATGTAGATTGAGACGAGTTGCGTTCCCGACCCGTCGTACCCCTTGAGCTCCTCGATGACCTTGCGGAACTCGTATTTCTGTTTGTCCGACTGTCCTTCTTGCTCGCTCATTGTGTCTGTGTCGGGCTGTCGGGGCTAAGTAAGTGTTGACCTGTCGGAGTGCCCGAGCGCGCAGGGCCGGCGCGGCAGGTGGTCGGTCGCCGTGGCTCCCGACCGGCGGGGGACTCGGTCGACACAGTCGAACGGGCTGTCGGCTGCAACGAACGCGCAATCGAACGGACGAACAGATTCGGCCCCATCGCCGTAGACTTCGGCCGTCCGCACGAGTGACCGTCCGACGCGCGTCAGAACGGACGGCGGGTTTATATGTGACCCGTCACTTGGACGTACACAATGGCGGGTTACGTGTGTACCGTTGCCGGCGGTAAAGGAGGGGTCGGCAAGACCACGACGGCGGTCAACGTCGCGGCGGCCATGGAACAGGACGGGTACGACGTCGTCGTCGTCGACGCGGACCTGGGGATGGCGAACCTCGGGGCGATGCTCGGCGTCGACCCGGAGACGAGCATCCACCAGATCCTCGCGGGTGGGCGCGCCGTCAGCGACGCCCTGACGGACGTCCAGGGCGGAATCACCATCGTCCCCGGCGAGCAGAGCCTCGAAGCGTTCGCCGACGCCGACCCGGCGAAGCTCAGCAAGGTGATCAAGACGCTGCGCAACGCCTACGACGTCGTCCTCATCGACACGGGCGCCGGGCTGAGCCACGAGACGACCGTCCCCCTCGGACTGGCCGACGGCGTCGTCCTCATCACCACGCCCGACGACGTGGCCGTCGGCGACGCCATCAAGACGGCCGAACTCGCCGACCGCGTCGACGGCGAGGTCATCGGCACCGTCCTCAACCGGACGACCACCGAGACGGACGTGGAGGCCATCGCCGACCGGTTCGACTCGAAACTGTTCGCCGTCGTCCCCGACGACATCGAGGCGACCGCCGAGGAGCCGCTCGTCCTCAACGCCCCAGACAGCGCGGCAGCCGAGGCCTACCGCCAGCTGACCGAGCGGCTGATCGGCGTCTTCTTCCAGGGCGTCGAGATCGACGAGGTCGAGACCGCCGTCGAGCCGAGTTGGTTCGTCGACGAAGCGGAGGAAGAGGACGACGACGATTCGGGCGGTCGGTTCGGACTGTTCGGCTGAGCGACCCATCGGACACTTATTTCACGCGGGCGGCCGAATCCGGGCGTAGAGTCGCGCACGCGGCTCTGGATTGGTCCATGGAACTCGACGAATTCGTCAGCGCGAACGCCCCCGACGAGGGCGGCGAGCGCTTCGAACTGGAGAACAGCAAGCTACTCGACATCGACGTTGACGGCACCGTCCTCACCAAGGCCGGCGCGATGGTCGCCTACGAGGGCGACCTCTCGTTCACCGGCAAGTCCTCTGCGGAAGGCGGGCTCACCGGCTTCATCAAGGAGGCGGCGACCAGCGAGGGGACGCCCGTGATGGAGGTCGAAGGGCAGGGACACGTCTACGTCGCCGACCGGGAGAAGCGGATCCAGTTGCTCCGGCTGGGTCCCGAGGAGTCCATCTCGGTCAACGGCGAGGACGTGCTCGCCTTCGAGGACCGCGTCGACTACGAGATCGGGACGATCGGCAGCATCGGCGGCGCCTCCGCCGCCGGGCTCACGAACGTCTTCCTCTCGGGGCCGGGCACGGTCGCGATCACCACCCACGGCGACCCGCTGGTGCTGGAGCCGCCGGTCCGGACCGACCCCGACGCGACCGTCGCGTGGAGCAGCAACCTCTCGCCGAGCATCAACACCGACCGGAGCCTCAGCGACGCCATCGGCCAGTCCTCCGGCGAGACCTACCAGCTCTCCTTCGAGGGATCGGAGGGGTTCGTCGTCGTCCAGCCCTACGAGGAAGGCGTCGGCCCGCAGTGACGAGCGGTCCGTAGCGGGTCGCACGACCCCGCGGCCGTCGGTGGCGGCGACCGCCACCGGACCGCGACCGCGCCGCGTCCATTCGTCATTCATATATCCGCCGCTCGAAAACCGGGAGGTATGTATCTCTCCCTGCGCGCGGAGGTCGAGGACGCCATCGCGGCGGCGCTGACCGCCCTCGACCTGCCGACCGCGGACCTGGGCATCGAGCGCCCGCCGGACGACGTCGACGCGGCCGTCGCCTCCAGCGTCGCCTTCCGGCTGGCGAACGAGGTGGGCGCGCCGCCGCCGAAGGTCGCCGCCGACGTCGCGGCCGAGATCGACCCCGCGGGTTACGATTACCTCGGACGCGTCGACACGCAGGGCCCGTACCTGAACTTCTACCCGACCGACCGGTACCTCGCCGAGACCGTCGAGCGCGGGCAGTCCGACGAGTACGGCCGCCTGCCCGACCGCGACACGTCCGTCGTCGTCGAACACACCAGCGCGAACCCGACGGGGCCGGTCCACGTCGGCCGTGCGCGCAACCCCATCGTCGGCGACGCCGTCGCGCGCGTGCTCGACTTCGCCGGCTACGACGTCGACACCCACTACTACGTCAACGACGCCGGCCGCCAGGTCGCCGTGTTCACCTGGGCCTACGAGACCTTCGACGAGGACGACCTCCCCGAGCCCGAACGCGAGAAGGCCGACTACGAACTCGTGCGCTACTACCGCAAGGGCAACGCGTTCCTCGAAGACGGCGACCCCCAGGAGGTCGAGGAGGCCGAGGCCGAGATCGAGTCGATCATGCAGGGGCTGGAGGACGACGACGAGGAGGTCTACGAGCGCGTCGCGCGCGTCGTCGACCAGGTACTCGCCGGGATGACCGAGACGCTCGACCGCCTGCCCGCAGCGTTCGACGAGTTCGTCAAGGAGAGCCGCTTCATGCGCGACGGCTCGACCGACGACGTGGTCGAGCGCCTGAAGGTCCTCGACGAGGCCGTCTACGAGGAAGACGCCTGGCAGCTCGACCTCTCCGAATTCGGCCTCGAAAAGAACCTCGTCTTCCTGCGCTCTGACGGCACGACGCTGTACACGACCCGGGACATCGCCCACCACGAGTGGAAGTTCGACAACTACGACCGGGCGGTCACCGTCATCGGTGAGGACCACCAGCTCACCTTCGAGCAACTCGATCGGACGCTCGAACTCCTCGATCACGACACCGACCAGCTCGACCAGGTGTTCTACTCGTGGGTGAACCTCCCCGGCGGCGAGGGGATGAGCACCCGCGAGGGCACCGGGATCGACCTCGACGACCTGCTCGACGAGGCCATCGACCGCGCCCGCGCCGAGGTGGAGGACCGCCTCGACGACCGCATCCGCGACGACGACCTCGACGAGGACGACATCGAGCGCATCGCCGAACAGGTCGGTACCGGCGCCGTCCGCTACGACATCGTCTCGAAGCAGCCGACCAAGTCGATCACCTTCGAGTTCGAGCGCGCGCTCGACTTCGAGGCGCAGTCGGCACCCTACGTCCAATATGTCCACGCGCGCGCCTGCGGCATCCTCGACGAGGCCGCGGGCGAGGGACTCGACCCCGCCGACTCGATCGACGCCGACCTGCTCGACACGGACGCAGAGCGCGACCTCCTGCGCACCATCGCGCGCTTCCCGGCGGTCGTCGAGGAGGCCGCCGAGGAACTCGAACCGCACCGCGTCGCCACCTACACCCGCTCCTTCGCCGAGCAGTTCAACGCCTTCTACCGCGAGTGTCCCGTCCTCACGGCCGACGACGAGGAGACCCGGCGGGCGCGCCTCGCGCTCGTCGCCGCCGCTCGCGAGACGGTCGGCAACGCCCTGCACCTGCTGGGCGTCGCCGCGCCGGACTCGATGTAAGTCGGCCCCGGTTCGATGCGGGTCGGTCCCCCGCCGTCCGGCCGCGATCAGAAACTGCCGAGCGCGATCAGGACGCCGCCGAGCGTGGCGAGCGCGAGCGCGAGAAAGACGAAGACCCACCAGCCGGGGACGGGCTCGTCGCCGGGGTTGTCGCGCGCGCTCATCGGTCGGCCCCCGACGCGTCACCGGCCCGAGCCGCGTTCGCTGTGGGTGTTGCCATCGGCAATAATTGGCGTCGAACGGACAAATAGGTGGTGGCGCGTCCGCAGACGGACGCCGTTCTCACCGCGACTGTCCGGCCGCCCCAGCAGTTCGAGTCGACCCGGCCCGGTGGTCGCCACAGTCGGTCGGAGCGGCCCGGTCGAGGGGTCGCCTCCGTCGCCGCGACAGGCAGCCGTACATAGCGATATATAGCGTTCGGCACGTCGATATAGTGGACTTAGTTACCGTCTTCCCCGCAGACGGGGTACCGACGGACAACCGACGCGGCGGGGCGGGACCGCCGGGTCCAGACTCACCATGACAGACACTACGCACGACGCCGACGCGACCGAGGAGACGACCGACGCGGAGGCGAGGGGCGGCGCGACCGGCGAGACGGTCGATGCCGCCGGAGCGGACGCGACCGGCAGGCAGCCGATCGACGGCCTGGCGCTCGACGAGGCGGTCGAACGCGTCGTCGCCCGCGAGGGCGAGCGAGACCCGGAGACCGTCCGGGCGGCCCTGGAGCACGTCGCGGAGGACGGGGTCGTCAGCGGCGCGGCCGTCGCGGACGCGCTGAAGGAGACGTCGAAACTCGTCGCCACCGCCGAGACTCGCACCGAACTCGCCGGGATCGCGCTCGACGACGCCCGCGAGGCAGCCGAACCGGTGGCGGACCTCCCGACGGTCGCCGCCCGCCTCGACCGATTCGCGGCCGAGGTGTCCGCCGTCGAGGAGCGCGCGGCCGCTCTCGGCGAAGCCGTCCAGTCCGTCGTCGACGACCGCGAGGACCCGACCGCTCGGTTCGCCGTCGCGGACGGGATCCGCCGGATCGAGTCCCGCTCGCGGACCGTTCAGCGGACCGCCGACGACCTCCAGTTCGACCTCGAGGACTTCGAGCGCTGGCTCGACAGCCACGAGGTGCGCGTCCGCGAACTCGGCGACGACGTCGACGCCCTCGACTCGTCGCTCGACGCCCTCGCGGCGGCCGTCGACGACCTGGCCGACGCGCTGGCGAACGCCGACCAGACGGCGGCCGGCCAGGCGAGCGACGGCGCGACCGAGCCCGGCACCGATTTCGGCAACACCTGGTTCGACGCGACGCTGCGCGTCCGGGTGATCGGTCTCACTGTCGCCGACCTGCGGGCCGAACTCGCCGACCTGCGGACGTGGGCCGACCGCGAGGACGTGGACGGCGCGAATGTCGGGGTCGACGGCGGACTGGAGGGCGTCGAAGCACGTCTCGACGACATCGAGGCTCGTCGGGCGGCGCTCGCCGACCGACTCGACGGTCTCGCGGAGCCGGACTGGCGCGACCGCTTCGGCGACCGCATCGACGGGTTCGAGCGTGACCTCGACGGGCTCGCCCCGCCGGTGGAGTGGGGCGCGGTGGAGCGAGCGCTGGAGGGTCGCCGGACCGAGACCGAGTCGTCGACGTAGTCGAGGACGTTCGAGCGAACAGCGGACGATCGCGGCTCAAACGTTTTCCGAACGGATCGCGGCGCGAGTGGCGACGTCGGCGACGGCGACGCCGGCGTCGGCCGTCCGCGCGAGGTGGTCGAGCGCGCGAGCGAGGGCCACGACCGCGACGGTCGACCCGTCGAAGGGAGCGGTCGCGTCGTCGAACAGCGCGCCCTCGATAGCGTCGATCCCGGTGACGGCGTCGTCGTAGCGCGCCAGCGCGTTCGTTTCGCGAAGGTCGTCTCCGTCGTCGAGGACCGCGGTTGTGGCGTCGTCCACGACGTCGCGGGCTGCCGTGGCGACCTCGCGGACGTTTTCGTCGACCGGGTCCGGGAGGGGGTCGGGGAGGCGCTCGGCGGCGCGGGCGACGCCGACGCCCCGTCGGGCGACCGTCTCCAGGTGGCGAGCGGTCGCGTGGTAGTCGAACAGCGTCGGCCGCGTCAGGCCCAGGCGGTCGATCTCTTCGAGCGAGACGAGCGAGCGCGACGCGTGGCGCGCGACCATCCTGGAGAGCCGCTCGGCCTCGTCCGCGCGCGCCCGGAGACGCTCGTGGGCCTCGGCGTCGCCGTCGACGAGCGCGTCGGTCGCCGTGCGATGGATCGACAGCGCCGTGTACTGCAGCTGGACCACCGACTGCCTGACGGAGACGTTCGCCGCGTCGAGCAGGTGCTGGACGGTGATCTCTTCGGCGGAGTCGACGAGCAGGTCGGTCCCGACGAGGTTTCGGACTACCCCCCGGGCGACCCGGCACTGTTCGTCGGTGAAGGCGTCAGCGGGTTCCAGCGTCACCGTCTCGAAGCCGGTGGCGTGGGCGGCCCGGAGCGCGCGCCGGACGAGCGCGGGGTCGTCGCCGTCGATCGCGACGGTTGCGGTCCCGAGGTCGTCGACGTCCTTCTCGGCCGCGCGGAGGACGATGGAGTCGTCGATGTGCGTCGTGAGATACAGCTCCATCCCCGCTTCGAGGCGGTGTTCGTTCGCCCAGTCTTTGGGGATCGACACCGTGTACGTCCCGCCGCCGACCTGCTGGAGTTTGCGCGTGTGCATCAGTCGAACACCCGTCGGTCGTGTTGGATCATCAGTAGAGCAGCTCCGGATCGCTTTCGAGCATGTACAGCGTCCGCGCGGCCACGTTGACGGCGTGGTCGCCCACGCGTTCCAGGTCGCGGATCGTCAGCAGGACGCGCGAGACGTCGTCGAGGACGCGCTCGACCGCCCAGGAGTCGTCGCCGGCCTCCCGTTCGAGGAGGTCGCGGACGACCCGCTCGCTCGCGCGCTGGCAGAGCGCGTCGAGGTCGTCGTCGCGCTCGGCCACCGCGTGGCAGGCCGCGGCGTCTTCGCGCTCGTAGGCCGCGAGGGCGGCTTCGAGCTGGTCGCACGCGTCGGCGCCGATGGTCTGGACGTCCACCTCGTCGGCTCCGCGCTCGGCGGACAGCGAGTACCGCGCGAGGTTGGTCGCGAGGTCGCCGACCCGCTCCAGATCGGTGAGGATCTTGAACGAGGCGGCGACAAAGCGCAGGTCGGAGGCGACGGGCTGCTGGAGGGCAAGGAGGTCGACGCAGTCGCCCTCCAGGGCGAGATAGCGGTCGTTGATCTCGTCGTCGTCGTCGATGACGTCGCGGGCGATCGTCTCGTCGCCGCTCTCGAGGGCGGTCAGCCCGTCTTCGAGCTGGCCGACCGCGTCCGCGCCGAGATCGAGCACGGCGGCGCGCAGGTCCGACAGGTCCGTCTGGTAGCCATCGCGCGTCACTGGACTCACCCGAACTTGCCGGTGATGTAGTCCTCGACGCGCTGGCTCTCGGGGTTCTCGAAGATCGTCTCGGTGTCGTCGTACTCGACGAGCTCGCCGCCGGTGAGGAACACGGCGGTCTGGTCGGAGATGCGCGCGGCCTGCTGCATGTTGTGCGTGACGACGACGACCGTGTAGTCCTCGGCCAGATCCTCGATGAGGTCCTCGATCTTCGAGGTGGCCACGGGGTCCAGCGCGGAGGCCGGTTCGTCCATCAGGATGACGTCGGGGTCGACCGCGAGACAGCGGGCGATGCAGAGCCGCTGTTGCTGGCCGCCCGACAGCCCCAGGGCGTTGTCGTCCAGTCGGTCCTTGACCTCGTCCCACAGCGCGGCCCGCTCGAGCGCGTCGGCGACGAGCCGCTCCTCGCGGCCGGGCTCGGCGCGGCCGGTCAGCCGCGCGAGCAGTCCCGTCTCGACGTCGCCGTGCTTGCGCGGGCCGTAGGCGATGTTCTCCCGGATGGACTTCGGAAAGGGGTTGGGCGCCTGGAACACCATGCCGACGCGCTTGCGCAGCTCGACGAGGTCAGTGCTGTCCTGGTAGACGTCCTCGCCGTCGAGTTCGACCGAACCCTCGATGCGGGCGGCGTTGATCCGGTCGTTCATTCGGTTGAGACACCGAAGGAACGTGGACTTCCCGCAGCCCGACGGGCCGATGAGCGCCGTCACGCTCTCTTTCGGGATGTCCATCGAGACGCCCTTCAGCGCGTGGTCGTTTCCGTAGTGGACGTTCAGGTCCTCGACGGACAGCTTGGGATCGCCGGCGAAGGAGTAGTCGGTCCACTCCGCGCGGCCCTCCTCCCGGCTCTCGCCGGCTGTCGTGGTGAGGCCGCGGTCGTCGGTGCTGTTCCCCTCGTTCGGCGTAGTGGTGTTCGGTTGACTCATTGGTGGAGTTTGCTGCGGAAGTAGTAGCGCGTCGCGATGCCGATGGCGTAGAACGAGAGCACGACGAGCAGGAGTGTCAACGCGACGCCCCAGGCGAACTGTTCGGGGTTGGGCACGCCGCCGAGTCCGGCGGTGATCAGCGCGAAGAGCTGGTAGGGCAGCGCGCTGCTGGCGTCGAGCAGAGCCGGGTTCGAGACGAACGGCGGGGACGCGCTCAGTTGGAAGCTCCCCAGCACTGCTGCGGCCCTCCCCTTCCCGGGCAGGACGCCGCCGCCGGTCGTGAGCAGGATGGGTGCCGTCTCGCCCGCGATCCGTCCGACGCCGAGAATGACGCCCGTGGTGACGCCCGGGATCGCGGCCGGGAGGACGACGCTGCGTATCGTCTGCCACCTGGAGACGCCGAGCGCGGCGCTCGCGTCGCGGTACTCGTCGGGCACGGCCAGCAGCGCCTCGCGGCTCGTGATGAGCACGAGCGGCAGGAGCATGAACCCGAGCGTCAGCTGGCCGGCGACGATCGACTTCTGGTTCCCGAACCGGGGGATGAGGAAGGCCGCCCCGAAGAGGCCGAACACGATGCTCGGCGTGCTCCAGAGGCCGTTGGTCGCCACCTCGACGACCTGCGTGAACCGGCCCTCCTCGGCGTACTCGGCGAGGAAGACGGCCGCCCCGACGCCCGTGGGGACGGCGACGAGAACCGCGCCGACGACGAGCCAGACGGTGCCGACGATGGCCGGGAAGATCCCCTTCACGTCCGCGAGCAGTCCGGCCCCGTTCGTCAGAAACGGCCACCTGATGAGCGCGCCGTCGGTGAGCAGGCCGAAGCCGCGGAAGAGACCGGGGGCCCCCTTCAGCACGACGAACAGGATGAGTCCGACGAGCACCGCGAGGATAGCCAGGACGACGAGGTAGATGAGGACGTAGGCGCCGACGTGGCGACCGCGGGCGCCGTAGCCGCCGTACGTCTTCGCCGCCGCCCAGCCGGTCACGAGCGCGGACGTCATGACGAGGAACGGAACGACGACGTCCGCGAACAGCGTCGCGTTGAACCCGTCGAGCGGCCACGACCAGGTCGACCCGATGAACCCCGTGAGCAGCGACGCGCCTACGAGCACCGCGACGGCGCCCGCCGGGGCGGTCGATCCGATATCCTCCCGCGGGAGCGCCGTCCCGGCGAACGCGACGGCGCCGGCCGCGACCGCGGGGACGAGCCAGAGCGGCCACGACAGGCCGAGGGTCTGGGAGGCGACGAGCCCGCCACCGCAGAACCAGATACCGGTGAACGCGACCGCCGCGACGATGCCGGCGCTCTCCTGGGGCGCCGTGGCGATGTAGTCCCATCGGGAGGCGAGGCCGAACCCGATCACCGCCAGTCCGGTGAGAGTGACCAGGCCGCCGAGGACCGCCACCATCGGGATCCCGGCGACGGGGTCGGTTATGCGGACGATCTCGAGCAGGGCAGCGAGCGCGACAGCGAAGAGGGCGCCCGAGAGACCAGCCGTCGCGGCGGCCAGCCGCTCGTATCCCGTCGTCGCGTCCCTGACGAGGACGTTCCCCGGTTCCGTCGCCATCAGCTCTCACCCCCGAGCTTCCGGTCCATGCGTACCTGGATGTACTGGGAGCCGAGACTCAGGAACATGACCGTGATGAACAGGATGACTCCGGCCGCGAAGAGAGCGTGCTCGTGGATGCCGTTCGCGCTGCCGTAATCCGACGCGATGACCGAGGTCAACGTCTCGTACCCGTAGAACACGTTGTACAGTGGTTCGCTGATGCGGGGGACGTTCCGGAGCATAACCGTCGCGGCCATCGTCTCGCCGATGGCGCGACCCACGCCGAGGAGCACGGCTGCCGACACGCCGGAGAACGCCGCGGGGACGGTGATCGACGTCATCGACTGCCAGTCCGTCGCGCCGAGCGCGAGCGACCCGTTCTTCATCGAGTCGGGCACGCTCGTGAGGGCGTCTTCGGCGACGGAGACGACCGTCGGTAGCGCCATGAGGCCGACCATCGCGCCGACGAAGAGGTACGTCGCCCCGCCGTTGAGTGCGAACGCGTCGCCCGCCCAGGGGTTCACGATGGTGAACCCGATGAACCCGTAGACGATCGACGGGATCCCGGCCAGGATCTCGACGGCCGGCTTCACGAGTTCCCTGACTGTCGGGGGTGCGATCTCGCTGATGAAGAGCGCGGCCGCGACGCCGATCGGGCCCGCGACCGCGGTCGCGATGAGGGTCACGAGGACCGTGCCGTGGATCATCGGCAGGAGCGAGAACCGGACGGGGTCCGTGACGGCGTCCCAGCGCGTCTGCGTGAACATGCGGAGCCCGGGAACGGTGACGCCGAACACGGTCACCGACTCGTAGCGGAACGCCGGGATCGACTCGGCGAAGATGAACACGACGATGAGCCCGAGCGTGACGATAGTCACGGTCGTCATTCCGAACGTGAGCGCCCGTGCGAGCAACCCCTGATGTCTGAACCAGCCGTACGTCGACGCGAGGAGGGCCACGGCCAACGGCACCGCAGTCCAGGAGGCCGTGAGCAGGAAGCCCACGAACCCGAGCAGTATCGACCCCAGGACGAGGCCTACCACGGCAACCGCTTCCGGTTCCGTCTCCTCGAAGAAGCGCCGCGCTCGTGCGACCCGTCGCCCGACGGTCGCTTGCCACCTTGCCACCGATATCGGTTTGTTTGTCATGTACTGAAAGATAACTGTTCGATGTAGTCAGCGAGCGATACGAAGGGACCGGGACCGCCTCAGGCCTGGTCCGGCAGCTTGTCCTTCTCGGCCTTGATGTCCTTCGTCGGCAGCGGGATGTAGTTGACACCCTCGACGAAGATCTTCTGCCCGAACGTCGTCAGGAACATGTTGATGAACGCGGCCTCGCGCATGTCCGTCCCCTCCGGCGTGTCCTCCGAGATCTTCGTGTACATGTGGAGGTCGCGGTTGAGCGGGTACTCGGAGTCGAAGATCGTGTATTCGGCGTCCTTGTCGGGCTTGTAGACCGTGCCGTCGAAGTCGATGGCGATCGGGACGACGCTGTCGTTCGTGAACGCGAGCGCCATGTAGCCGATGGCGTTGTCGTTCTGCCCGATGACCGTCCTGACCTGCTGGTTCTGACCCTTCCGGGTGTCGACGTCCATCTTCGCCTTGGCGTCGCCGAGCATGTTGAGTCGGAACGCGGTGTCCGTCCCGGAGCCCTCGGCACGACCGACGACGAAGATCTCCTTGTCGGGGCCGCCGACTTCGCTCCAGTTGGTGATGTCTCCCTGGTAGATGCCGCGGATCTGCTCGCCGGTGAGCGTGTCGACGCCGCTGTCGTAGATCTGTTTGCTGACGACGACGGGCTGGCCGTCGCGGCCGACGACGTGGTCGACGACTTCCTCGCTGGCCTTCTCCTCCTTCCAGTCGAGCTCGGCCGTGATCGGGCCAGAGGAGTTGCCGATGTCGACCAGCTCGTCCACGACCGCCTTACAGCCGGTCCCGGAGTGGCTCAGGCCGACGTTCGTGACGAACGGGGGGTTCGAGCGCTCGTCGGTCGGCTCGAACCCGTAGAGGCTCGCGAAGTAGTCCGCGATCTTCATGTCGGGTTTCCCGAGATCCTCCCAGCCGGGGACCGTGTTCTCGTCGTTCGAGCCCCAGTACTCGCCGTCGCTCGGCGGCGCGTTGGACACCCAGTAGGAGGCGCCGGTGTTCGAGATGGGGTACACCGTCGACGACCCCTCGGCGGTCAGCAGGGACGGCTCCTCGCTGCCACTGCTCGATCCGTCGCCGGACGACCCGTCGCCGCCGTCACCGGACGACCCGTCGCTCCCGTCGCCCGACGAGCCACTGTCTTCCGAGACGTCGTCCTCGGGTTCGGGCGTGTCCGTCGACTCGTCGCCCCCGCCCGTACAGCCAGCCAGCCCCGCGGCCCCGATCGCGCCGGACGTGAGCAGGAACTTTCGCCGCGATACCCCGTCTGCCGGACGCTCCGAATCGTGCGTCATCACCTGAACGGATAGGGGAGCAAACTAAACGGGTTTATAATAGGGGTATGACGAGGTACGTCCGGCCACTGTCCCGTCCGTTCGGCACGCAGTGAGAATAGTTGGCACAATTCCGTACGGAGAGATATATATCCGCGTCCGGGACGCGCAGGGAGACGGATCGGGCCCCCTCAGCGCTCGTCAACCAGCGGGAACGCGGCCAGTCGGGCCGCGGCCACAGAGGTCAGCCCGCGCGCGGTCGGCGAGTCGTCGACGCGGCGGGCGTGGGCCGACTCCAGCCCCGTGTCGTCGGCGACCGGAATCAGCCGAACCGTCGTGCCGTCGGGCGTCACGTCCACGAGGAGGTACGCCTGCGGGAACGAACAGGTCGTCGGGACGGTCACCTCGCGCACCCCTCCGGAGACGCCCGTCGCCGGGACGTGGTAGTGGCCCGCGAGCACGAGTTCCGCGTCGCCGTCGGCGAGCGTCTCGACGAACGGCTCGGGGTCGGCCATCGCGGGGATGTCGGCGAACTCCGGCTCGACGGCCTCGCGGTGAGCGTCGAGCTGCTCGGTGATCGCGGGGAGGTTGTGGTGGACGAGCACGACGGGCCTCTCGGCCGTCTCCAGTTCGTCGGCCAGCCACTCGCGCTGGCGGTCCTCGACGTGGCCCTCGTGGGAGTCGAACAGTCGCTCGGCCGTCCCCGAACTGTTCAGGCCGAACACGTCCAGTCCGCCGACGCGCGTCCGGAAGGACAGCCCGTCGGGACCGCGCGAGATCGGGTCGTCGGGCGTGTACCGCTCGGTGAACCGGCCGAGCCCGGGCGTCTCGTGTTCGTCGCGCTCTTTCGGCACGTCGTGGTTGCCGGGGACGGCGAAGAAGGGCGCGTCGAGGGCGGCCAGGGCGTCGTCGACGGCCTCGTAGTTCCAGCGCTCGCCGTCCTTGGTCAGGTCGCCCGGCGACAGCACCGCGTCGACGTCCCGGGTCCCGATGTCGGCGAGCGCGGCCTCGAAGTGCTCCAGCGTGAGCTCGAACAGCTTCGCCGTGCCCTCGGCCCGCGTCGCGACGTGCGGGTCGGCGACGACGGCGATCCGCGCGCGCTCGCCGGCCGGTCGGTCGAGATGGGCGAGAACGGACCCGGGACCGTCGCCGTTCCTGGCGTCTCCGTCCGGGTTCGCGGGGCTCATCGCCCCTCCTCCGGTAGGAAGTCCGCGGGGTGGTCGTGGCGGAACGTCGCGAGGTGGGTCCCGTCGAGCAGTTCGACGTGGGAACCGAGGTGTCCGCGGTCGCGGGCGACGCTCGCGAGGTCGCTCGCTGCCGGTCGGCTCAGGTTGACGGCGCCGACGAGCAACACGGCGACGCGCGCGTCGGTGGCTTCCACGCGTGTCAGGAGGAACAGGTCGGACCCGACCCGCTGGCGGAAGGCCGTCGAACGGTCGAACTCGGCGCCGTCGACGGCGGCCGGCAGCGACTCGGCGACGCCGTCGGGCGCGACGTACACCAGCCCGAAGCGGTCGGTCTCGCCGCGGTCGGGCGTGACCGGCGCGACGTGGCCCGCGCGGACGGTCACGACCTCCCAGCCCTCGGCGCGGAGGTCCTCGGCCATCTCGTTGGCTTCCAGTACGGTCCGGCCCCACGGCGAGCGCTCGTCGTCCGTATCAGCGGCCATACCTCCACCTCCGTCTACCGCCTCATGTCAGTTCCGGATGCCCACTTCTTCCCGGGTATTTTCACTATATACCTAAAATTCCTCACCATAACTGTCTATAAAACGATTCATAACCTATATCTGCGTTCCATCGAACGGTTCCACCGATGCCAGAGAAACAGACCCGACGACGCTTCCTCACCGCCGCGGGCGCCGGTGCGGCCGCCGCGCTCGCCGGCTGTTCCGGCAACGATACATCGACGCCGGCCGACGGCGGCGACGGAAGCGACGGCGGTGACGGAGTGGACGGGAGCGACGGGTCGTCCGGCGACGGTGGAGACAGCGAGACGAACGACACCCAGAGCGGCGGGAGCGCCGGTGGAACGCTCCAGCTGATGGCGACCGGGTCGATCCAGACGCTCGACCCGATCAACGCAAAGGGGTCGGGCGCGGGGTACAACCAGTACAACAAGCCGCTGATGGAGTTCCCGGACGGGCAGTACCCGCCCGAGCCGGCCATCGCGAAGAGCTACGACGTCTCCGAGGACGGGCTGACCTACACGTTCACGCTCCGTGAGGGCGTGACGTTCCACGACGGGACGGAGCTCACGGCCGACGACGTCGTCTACACGTACCGGCGCCTCGCCGAGTCCGAGAACTCCCGCAACCGGGACGACATCATCGGCGAGACGATGACGATCGACCACGAGAAGGACGCGAGCCTGAGCGAGCCGACGGACGAGGAGACCCTCAGCGACGTCGTCCCGGACTCGCTGGCGGTCGAGGCCGTCGACGACTACACCTTCGAGATGACGCTCGCCTCGCCGTTCCAGTACACGCTCTTCCAGATCGCGGGCGGCACGTTCGCGATCCTCCCGGAAGGCGCGGTCGGCGATATCGAGGGCTACGACGGCGAGTACAGCTACAACGAGTTCTTCAGCACGGAGGGCGACGGCCCGACTTTCGCCGGGGTCGGCCCGTTCGCGGTCGACTCCTGGACCAAGGGGAGCAACATCGAGCTGACGGCGTTCGACGACTACTACGGCGAACAGCCCGATATCGACGGGATCACGTTCTCCGTCGTCGGCGACGGAAACACGCGGCTCAGCCGCTTCCGCAACGGCAACGCGGACATCCTCGAGGGGATGCCGACCTCCTCGTTCAACCCGGACAACGTCTCGATCGAGGAGCGCAAGGGCAACCGGGAGGTCGGCACCTACCAGTTCGAGAACGGCGACGAGGTCAACTACGGCGAGATCCCGGCGCTGACGACCGAGTACATCGTCTTCAACACCAAGGAGGTCCCGCTGGCGGTCCGCCGGGCGTTCGCCTACGCGATGAACCAACACGAGATCGCCGAGAGCGTCGCCAAGGGCACGGGCAAGCCCGCCTACCACATCACGCCGCCGGCGCCGTACCCGACCTTCGAGGACGGCCAGTCCGGCGAGGAGTCCTACGACGCCCACGCCGAGAGCGGCGCCAACGCCAACACGGACTTCGCGGCCGACGGCTACCCGTACGGCTACGGCGAGCGGCTGCTCGACGAGGCCCGTTCGGTCATGGAAGAAGCCGGCTACGGCGAGAACAACCGCTTCGAGGTGACGGCGACGACGATATCCGGGAACGACCTCTACCGACAGGTGTTCACCCGCCTGCAGCCGAAGCTCCGCTCGGCGTACATCGACATGGAGATCACCGAGGCCGAGTTCGGGACGATCATCAGCCAGGCGATCTCCGGCGACATGCAGGTGTTCGGGCTCGGCGACGGGATGGAGTACCCCGGGCCGCAGAACTTCCTCCGCTTCCTCTGGGGCGACAGCCCGAGCACGCAGTTCACCCGCTGGGGCGCCGAGGGAAGCAACTACACCGAGGAGTACCGCGATACGGCCATCGAGGCGTGGGAGAGCAACTACGCCGCCGAGGGGACGACCGAGGAAGACCACGCGGAGGCGTTCCAGACCATCGAGGAGATGAACTGGGCGTCCGTGCAGGAACTCCCCTTCCTCCATCCGAATAGCCAGCGCTTTTGGCACGACGGGGTGAACGTCGAGATGTACGGCGTGATGGAGAACCAGGCGTTCGACGACGTCACGCTCGACCGGTAACGAGGCGGTTCCCCACGGCCTCGCTATCGCGGCCGCGACGGGCACGGCCGCGGGCGACCGGCCGTCGACGCTTTCCCCCCCTATCCGATCACGATGAACGCGAACGACTGCACGCGGGTTCGACCCTGCGGGTGTGGCCACCGCGACGAGCGGCAGCGACCGTCGGCTGACGGAGGCGTCCGTCGATGAGCCGGCTGAAGTACCTCGGCAAGCGGCTCCTGCTGTCGATCCCGGTGGTGTGGCTCGGCACGTCGCTGACGTGGTTCGTCATCTTCATGGGTCCCATCGACCCGGCCGCGCGGCTGCTCAGCGAGGGCCAGACGCGCAACACCGACGCCTACACCGCCGCACAGGAGCGCCTCGGACTCAACCAGCCGCCGCTCGAACACTACGTCGACTACCTGATCGACCTCTACACGTTCGACCTGGGCCAGACGTTCCTGCTCTATCAGGGATCGAGCGTCAACGCGCTCATCCTCGACTTCCTGCCGCGGACGCTGTGGCTCGGCTTCTGGTCGGTGCTCATCGCCGTGCTGATCGGCGTCCCGCTGGGCTTTTTCGCCGGCCTCCGGTCGAACACGGTCTCCGATTACTTCGCCTCGTTCGGCGGGATCGTCTGGCGGGCGATGCCGAACTTCTGGCTCGCGATCATGCTTCTGGCGGTGCTGGGCAGCGCCCAGGCCATCTTCGGCGTGAGCTGGGAGGAGATACTCGTCCCGATCGACGCTATCTCCGGCAGCCCGGACATGTCACGGGTCGGGACGGTCGACGGGTTCCTCGCGGCGACCAAGAAGGTCCTGCCCGCGGCGCTCGTGCTGGGGTCGGCCTCGATGGGCAACGAGATGCGGATCGGGCGGACCGCGGTGCTGGAAGTGCGAAACGAGGACTTCGTCGACATGGCGAAGGCCAAGGGCGTCTCGGATCGGGCCCTCGTCTGGAAGCACATCTTCCGGAACGCGCTGGTGCCGCTGGTGCCGATCATCACGAGCGAGGCGTTCCTGCTCATCGGCGGATCGGTCCTCGTCGAGACGGTCTTCGGCATCCACGGCATCGGCTGGCTGTTCTTCCAGGCGGCCATCCAGGGCGACCTGCCGCTCGTCGGGACACTCATGTACGTCTTCATCCTCATGATCGTCGGTATCAACCTGCTACAAGACCTGCTGTACACGGTGATCGACCCGCGCGTCGGGCTGGAGGGCGCCTGAGATGGCGGGGGCACACGACGCCGACGCGACCGCCGGGCGCGAATCGACGGTCCTCCCCACCGGCTCGCCGCTTCTGGTCTGGCTCGCGGCGGGCGCCGCGTTGCTCGCGCTCGAAGCTGGCGCGCTCGCCGCCTTCGTCATCGGGATGCTCGCGGACTTCCTGGCCACGGCGGTAGACCTCGCCGGCGTCGCCTCCGCGGCGGCCCCGGTCGTCGACGCGCTGGAGGCCGCCCGCTCGGCCGCCGAGTCGGTTCCGACGCTGCTCTCGCGAGAGACCGTCCCCAACGAGGGCTACTGGAACGGCCAGCGCTACGTGGGGACGTTCCTCGGGCTGGAGCCCGCCTTCGCGTGGGCCCTCCGGGTGATACTCGTCTACGCCTACGCGTTCGCCTGCGCGGGGTGGGCGATGCTCGGCTACCGGCTCTACCGCCGGGAGATCCGCGACATCGCCTGGACGCCTCGCGACGACATGGTCGACCGCTTCCGCTCGCACACGTGGGGGCTGTTCGGTCTCGTTGTCGTCTTCATGTTCGTCGTGATGGCCGTGTTCGCGCCCGCGCTCGGGCCGACGACCGTCGACAAGAACATGCGCAACTCCTACTCCCACGAGCTAACCTACTGGAACGCCGAGACCGGGAGCGTCGAGACGACGCTGGTCGGCGACGCGAACGTCAACTCCCAGTCGACCGGGACCCAGTCGCGCGTCCTGCCGTTCAGCTACGACGACTACGACCGCTATCACCCGTTCGGGACGCTCCCGACCGGCCGCGATCTCTTCACCTTCATCGCCGCCGGATCGCGCATCTCCCTGGTGATCGGCGTGCTCTCGGTCGGCCTGAGCGTCCTCCTCGCGGGGTCGCTCGCGCTGGCGGCCGCCTACTACAAGGGCCGGGTCGACCTCGGGCTGGTGCTCGTCTCCGACGCGGTGATGGCGATGCCGCAGTTACTGCTGCTCATCATGCTCACGACGGTACTCGCGGACACGTGGGTCGGCGGGATATACAGCGGCGCGTTCGTCCTCGCGCTGATACTCGCGGGGACCGGCTGGACCTACATGTGGCGGTCGGTCCGCGGGCCCGCACTCCAGGTGTCCGAACGCCAGTGGGTCGACGCCGCGCGCAGCTTCGGGCAGAAACCCCGTGTCATCATGCGTCGACACATGTTGCCGTACATCACGGGCTACCTGCTCATCTACGGGTCGATGACGCTCGGCGGCGCGATCATCGCCATCGCCGGGCTGTCCTGGCTCGGCCTGGGCGTCTCGGCGCCGACCCCCGAGTGGGGCCGGGCGATCAACCTCGGGCAGGACTACGTGACCACGGGCTCGTGGCACATCTCGCTCATCCCCGGGTTGCTGATCACCATCGTCGTCACCGGGTTCAACGCGCTGGGCGACGGCATCCGCGACGCCATCGACCCGCAGTCCGACGCGGAGGGCGGCGGTGCGGCCGGGCGGGGTGGTGGCGCGTGAGCGACGCCGAGCCCCTGCTGGCCGTCGAGGACCTCCGCACGGTCTTCCACACCGAGCGTGAGGAGATCCACGCCGTCGACGGCATCTCCTTCGAGATCGACGCGGGCGAGACGGTCGGCCTCGTCGGCGAGTCCGGCTCCGGCAAGTCGGTCACCGCCCGGTCGATCCTCGGGCTGGTCGACCGCCCCGGACGGATCGAGGAGGGGTCCATCCGCTTCCGCGGCGAGGACCTCACCGACGACAACTGGGAGCGCCACCGCGGCGACGTCGCCATCGTCTTCCAGGACCCCGGGAGCGCCCTCAACCCCGTCTACACGGTGGGCAATCAGATCCGCGAGGCGCTGAAGATCCACCAGGACCTCCGCGGGCGCGAGGCCCGCGAGCGTGCCGTCGAACTGCTCGAAGACGCGGGTATCCCCGACGCGGCGACGCGCGTCGACGAGTACCCCCACCAGCTCTCCGGCGGGATGCAACAGCGCGCCGTCATCGCGATGGCGCTGGCCTGCGACCCCGACCTGCTGGTCTGCGACGAGCCGACGACCGCGCTCGACGTGACCATCCAGGCGCAGATCCTCGACCTGCTCGACGACCTCCAGCGCGAGGAGGACCTCGCCATCCTGCTCATCACCCACGACATGGGCGTCATCGAGGACGCCGCCGACCGCGTGAACGTCATCTACGCCGGCGAAGTCGTCGAGCGCGCGCCGACCGCGGCGCTGTTCGACGACCCGAAACACCCCTACACGGAGGCGCTCTTGCGGTCGATCCCCGGGCGGACGCCGCCCGACGAGCAGCTGCCGACCATCGAGGGCGAGGTGCCGACGCCGACCGGCCCGGCGAGCGACTGCCGGTTCGCTGCCCGCTGTCCCGAGGCGTTCGGCGCCTGCTGGGAGGTCCACCCCGAACACGAGGACGTGGGCGAGGCCGGCGTCGACCGGACAGCGGCCTGTCTGCTCCACGACGACCGTTATCCCGACGAAACGGATCTCGACGGCGACCCGGTTCGGCGGGACCGCCCGGACGACGACGGCGTCGGCCCCGGCGGGCGAACCAACGCGAACACCCGTCAGGGGTCGACCGACCGGAGCGGCACGCGGGTCGGCGACTCCTCGGGGAGCGCTGGATTCGGCGGCGGTAGCGGTGGGGACGTCGACGACGCGGGCGGCGGGGGTGGTGAGGTATGACCGACCCCGCGACCGGCGCGGCGGCCGGCCACCGGACGAGCGACCCCGACAGCCGCGGGGAACCCCTGCTGTCCGTGCGGGACCTGCGGACCTACTACGACGAGCGTTCGATCTTCTCGCGGTCGCCGCCGGTCAAGGCCGTCGACGGCGTCTCCTTCGACGTGTTCGAGGGCGAGACGATCGGCCTGGTCGGCGAGTCCGGCTGCGGCAAGACGACGCTCGGGAGGACGCTCCTCGGCCTGGAGGAGCCGACGGACGGCACCATCACCGCCGAGGGTCGAGACGTGACGGACCTCTCGGGCGACGAGGCGCGCGAGTGGCAACAGCGCGTCGGCATGGTGTTCCAGGACCCACAGGAGAGTCTCAACGACCGCCAGACGGTCGGCCAGATCGTCCGCGAACCGCTGGAAGCGCACGACTGGCCGACGCTGACCGTCGCGGTCACCGGCGTCGACGAGGCGTCCGTCGCCGGGAGCGGCCCGGTGGAGGACCGGACGGCCGGCGAGTCGGTCGACGACGCCGAGAGCGCGGACATCACGGTCGACCTCGGCGGGAGCGACCACGAGGTGGCCGTCCGCGAGCGGCTCCCGCTCGACCCGTCGGACGTGAGCGTCTCGGTCGACCGCGGCGGGCGGCCGACCGTCTCGGTGACCGTCGAGAAGTCCGTCGCCGAGCTTCGCCGCGACCGCGCCGAGGCCCTGATCACCCGGGTCGGCCTGAACGAGGAACACGTCCGTCGATACCCTCACCAGTTCTCCGGGGGCCAGCGCCAGCGGGTCGGCATCGCTCGGGCGCTCGCGCTCGAACCGGACTTCCTCGTCCTCGACGAGCCCGTGAGCGCGCTGGACGTGAGCGTCCAGGCGCGGATCATCAACCTCCTCGAACAGCTGCAGGCCGAGTTCGGTCTCACCTACCTGTTCATCGCCCACGACCTCTCCGTCGTCCGGCACATCGCCGACCGCGTCGCGGTGATGTACCTCGGCAACGTGGTCGAGCTCGGGCCGACGGAGTCGGTGTTTCGGGACCCCTCGCATCCGTACACGCTGTCGCTGCTGTCGGCGATCCCCGGCAGCGGCTCGCCGTGGGACGGCGAGCGGGTGACCCTGCGCGGGACGCCGCCGAGCCCGCGCGACCCGCCCGACGGCTGTTCGTTCGCCACGCGCTGCCCGGCGAAGATCCGCTCCGACGAGTTCGACCTGCCGGAAGCGACCTGGCGAGCGCTCGACGAACTCAGAGTCGTGTTCCGGACGCGTGCCCGCGGCGACGACTCGGCGCTCGCCCGCACGAAGGCCGCGCTCGGGCTCGACGTGGACGCCGACGCCGTCGACGAGGCCGTCGACGAACTGCTCGGCGACCACTCGCTCCCGTCCGGGGCCGAGCGGGTCGTCGACGAGGCGGCCGGCCTGGCGAAGGGCGGTGACGACCGCGAGGCGGCTGACAGGCTGCGCGAGGCGTTCGGCTCCCGCTGTGACCGCGAGGCGCCCGACGCCGTCGCGGTCGGCGACGTCGAGAGCCGCTGTTTCCGCGGGGAGGCCGACTACCGCGACGTGAGCGAGACCATCGCCGCCCGCGAGCACGGGGGCGAGCGATGACGGACCCCCGGGAACGGGCGGCCGTCGCCGAGCGCGCGGCCCGCGCCGGCGGGTCGGTCGCCGAGTCGCTGTTCCGCCGCGATATCGCCGTCGAGACGAAGGAAAACGAGACGGACTACGTGACCCGCGCCGACCGGGAGGCCCAGGAGGAGACGCTCGCGGTAATCAGGGAGCACTACCCCGACGAACCGGTCGTCGCCGAGGAAGCCGACGCGGCGAAGGTGGTCCCCGAGAGCGGCGCCGCGTGGATCGTCGACCCGATCGACGGGAGCCACAACTTCGTCCGCGGCGGGCGGACGTGGGCGACGAGCGTCGGCGTCGTCGAGGACGGCGAACCGGTGGCCGCGGCGACGGTCTGTCCCGCGGTCGGTGACGCCGTCGTCGCGGCCGACGGCCGCGTCGAGCGCAACGGCGAACCGGTCACCGTCAGCGACCGGACCGACCCGGAGCGGTGCATGGTCGCGCCGACGGTCTGGTGGCCCCACGACCGCCGCGACGAGTTCGCCGCCGCCGCCCGGGCCGCAGTCACCCGGTTCGGCGACGTCCGTCGCCCGGGATCGGTCCAGACCGCGCTCGCCCGGCTCGCTGCCGGCGAACTCGACGGCGTGTACACGAACGTCGACGCCCATCCGTGGGACACGGTCGCGGGCGTCCACCTCGTCCGGCGGGCCGGCGGTCGCGTGACCGACCTCGACGGCGAGCGCTGGCGCCACGACTCCGTCGGGCTCGTCGCCTCCAACGGCGGCGTCCACGACGCCGTCCTCGACGCCGCGGTCGAGATCTGACCGGCGGATCCGGCAGGACGGCGATTCCTCTCGCGGACCGCCCACCGTGAGACGCGTCGCCGCCGCGGCCTCCGCGGTCCCGTCTCGTGTCCGTCTACGGACCGGTCAGTAGCGCTATAGAGCGATATATCGCGCCGGGGAACACTCATATAAACCACCTATACCGTGGATCGGGATGCTCCGGCCATGTCACGGACGGACGCAGGGGTGGCCCGCGGTGACGAGTGAGGAACTGCTCGGAAGCGACGGCGACGACCACCGGCGGATCGACGCCGACCAGTGGGAGGACATCTACGTCGTCGGCGACGTCCACGGCTGCCTGCCGGCGCTCGAACGGTTGGTCGAGCGCATCGACCCGGACGACGAGACGTTGCTGGTGACCGTCGGCGACCTCGTCCGGAAGGGCCCGGACAGCCGCGGCGTCGTCGAGTTCGTCCGCGAGCGCGACAACGTGATCAGCGTCCGCGGTAACAACGAGGCGAAACTGATCCGCGGGGACAAGCGCCTGCCGGGGCTCACCGAGGCGAACCTGGCCTACGTCGAGTCGCTCCCGCACGCCATCTCCTGGGAGGGCAACCTCGTCGTCCACGGCGGGGTCGACCCTCGAAAGGCGCTGGCCGACCACGAGGCGGCGGAACTGCTGACGATGCGCTCGCTCGCCCCCGGCGGCAGCTACGACCGGCCGTTCTGGTTCGAAGAGTACGACGGGCGCCCGCGGGTGTTCTTCGGCCACACCGTGCTGGCCGAGCCCTTCGAGTCGCCGAGCGCGGTCGGCCTCGACACGGGGTGTGTCTACGGCGGCGCGCTGACCGCCTACCACGTCGACACCGGCGAGTTCGTCACCGTGGAGCCGACGGA
This sequence comes from Halosimplex rarum, assembly GCF_047715405.1. Taxonomy (NCBI): domain Archaea; kingdom Methanobacteriati; phylum Methanobacteriota; class Halobacteria; order Halobacteriales; family Haloarculaceae; genus Halosimplex; species Halosimplex rarum. The sequence goes on along the minus strand of NZ_CP180412.1, from coordinate 3,120,027 downwards.
GACCCACCAGGAGCGCAGCGCGGACAGCATCGTGACTCCCCGGGCGAGCGGCTGAGACACATGACGGGAGGCAGCCGCGACGACGGCGGTACCAGAGGCGTAGCCGACGACGGAAACGGCGACGGCGGCCGCGGGGCCGCAGGCGACGGCGGTCACGGGACCGCAGGCGGCGGAACTGGAGACGACGGCGCGGTCGAGGCCGGGACGGTCTCGATCCTGGACGACGGCCCGGCACCGGTCGCGATGCTCGGGACCGACGGCGGGACGGACGACGTCGGGGCGAGCGACGACGCGGGCGACCTGCCGGGCGCGTTCGACCGCTCGGCGACGGAGTACTACCTCAACCGCGAGCTGAGCGAGCTGGCTTACCAGCGCCGCGTGCTCCACGAGGCGCTCGACGAGCGCAACCCGCTGCTCGAACGGGTGCGCTTCCTGTCCATCTTCACCCGCAACATGGACGAGTTCTTCATGAAGCGGGTCGGCGGCCTCAAACAGCAGATGGAGGCGGGCATCACCGACCGGACGGTCGACGGCCACACGCCCCGCGAGCAGTGGGAGGCCGTCCTCGACGCCGCGCGGCCCATGTTCGCGCGCCAGACCGACTGCTACGAGTCGGTGATCCGACCGGCGCTCGCCGAGGAGGGGATCCGCGTCGTCGACTACGACGCCCTCTCGGCCGACGAGCGGGCGTCGATGCGGGAGTACTTCGAGCGATCGGTGCTCCCGACGCTCACGCCGCTGGCGTTCGACCCGGCCCACCCGTTCCCCTTCATCTCGAACCTGAGCCTGTCGCTGGCGGTGCTGACCCGCGAGGACGACGAGGAGTCGCCGACGTTCACGCGGGTGAAGATCCCCCAGAACCTGCCGCGGCTGGTCGAGATCGCCGAGGGCGAGCGATACGTCCTCATCGAGGAGGTCGTGCGCGCGAACCTCGATCTCCTCTTCCCGAACGCCGAGGTGGTCGAGGCGTCGCTGTTCCGGCTGACGCGCAACGCCGAGGTCCGCCGCGACGAGGAGGTCGCCGAGGACCTCATCGACATGATCGAGGAGGTCCTCGAACAGCGGCGGTTCGCGACCGCCGTCCGCCTGGAGGTCGAAGCCGGGACCTCCGAGCGGGTCCGCGAGACGCTCGTCGAGCAACTCGACCTGGACGAGCGGGAGGTGTTCGAGCGCCCCGGCCCGCTGGACTACCGGGAGTTCGACACCCTGCTCGACCTGGACCGACCGGACCTGAAACTCCCGGCGTGGACGCCCCAGCCACACCCCCGCCTCCAGCGCCAGCGGACGGCGCTGAACGGCGGCAGCGACGACGACGGCGACATCTTCGCGCGCATCCGCGAAGACGACGTCCTGCTGCACCACCCCTACCACTCCTTCACCGACACGGTCCAGCGGTTCATCGTCGAGGCGGCTTCCGACCCCGACGTGCTCGCCATCAAGGCGGCCATCTACCGGACCGCTAGCGACTCACAGGTGATCCAGTCGCTCATCGACGCCGCCGACAACGGCAAGCAGGTCGCCGTGATGGTCGAGCTGAAGGCCCGCTTCGACGAGCAAAACAACCTGGAGTGGGTGCGCCGGCTGGAGGAGAACGGCATCCACGTCGCCTACGGCACCATCGGCCTGAAGACCCACACCAAGACGGCGCTGGTCGTCCGCCAGGAGGACGACGGTGTCGAGCTCTACTCCCACGTCGCCACCGGCAACTACCACTCCGAGACGGCGAAGGGCTACGTCGACCTCGGACTGTTGACCGCCGACCGCGACATCGGTCAGGACCTGGTGAAGGTGTTCAACTTCTTCACCGGTCCCTCGCTCGACGAGGAGTTCCGGAAGCTCCTCATCGCCCCCGTGACGATGCGCGACCGCCTGACACGGTACGTCCGTCGCGAGGCCGAACACGCCCGCGCCGGCCGGTCGGCCCGCATCGTCGCGAAGGTTAACGCCCTCGAAGACCCCGCTCTCGTGGCCGAACTCTACGAGGCCGCGCAGGCCGGCGTCGACGTCGACCTGGTCGTCAGGGACATCTGCCGGCTCCGGCCGGGAATCGAGGGCGTCAGCGACAACGTGAGCGTCTACAGCGTCGTCGGCCGCTTCCTCGAACACTCGCGGATCTACTACTTCGAGAACGGTGCGCGCGACCCGGACCTGCGAGCCGACGACTCGGCACTTGGCGAGCCCGAGTACTACATCGGCTCGGCCGACTGGATGACCCGCAACCTCGACAGCCGCGTCGAGGCCGTCGCGCCCGTCGAGGACACCGCCATCCGCGAACAGCTGCGGTTCGTCCTCGACCTGCTGCTCCGCGACAACCGGAAGTGCTGGGAGATGAACGCCGACGGGAGCTACGAACAGCGCCAGCCCGACCCCGGCGAGCCGGCGATAGACACGCAAGCGATCCTGATGGACCGGGCCCGTCGCGCCGCCGCCGCCGACGACGTCGACCGCGGTATCCCGGTCGGCGACACCACCGAGACCGACCTGCTCGTCGAGCCGGTCGCGCGCGACCGCGACGAGAGCGCCGACGACACAGAGGACGGACCCCGACCGGCGGGTGCCCCCGACGCTGACGGTTCGGCAGCGGCCGGGTCGTGCCGACGGGAGGCACCGGCCGAGTCCGAGGGTTCGACCACGGAGACGGAGACGGAAACGGCTGATCCGTCGGCGATCGAGTCCGACGGCGGTACGGCGACCGAACCCGGCGCGACGGCGACCGAATCCGGCGGGACGGTAGCCGAGCCCGAGGCAACGGCGGCCGAACCCGAGGAAACGGCGGCCGCGACCGGGCTGGCCGACGACCTGCCCGCGGATCTCGCGGCGAACCCCGACGCCTGGTATCGACCGGACAGCGACCACTACGCCTTCGCGGTCAGGACGCCCGATGGGACCGTCTACCGGAAGACCGCCGAGGGCGCCGCCAGCGCGCTCGAACGTTACTGCGAGTGAGCGGGAGGTCCGCGGCCGCGCGCGGGTCACGCGACGTATCTCTCGTACAGCGCCGCGAGGGCGCCGACCGCCGCGACCGGCGTGAGCGCGACTCCTCCGCCCCGACTATATAGATTACTGTGAAATAACGTATCAATCGAAGGAAATTATTAGACGGCAGGGGTCGACACTCCGCGTGACGCCCACCCATGGCCACAGCAACTCCCGGCCGTCGTTCGGTAGTACTGTTCGTCCGCTCGCTGTCGCCGACGGAGACGCCCGCGACCAGTCACGTCGAGCGCGTCCGCGACCTGGAGGACGCCGGCCGCGTCGCGGACGCGTCGGTCGCCGTCTGGGGCCGAGAGATCGAACTCTCGACGCGGGCGCGCCGGACTCGCGCCGGTCAGTGCGTCCTCGACCGGGTCGCGGACTTCCGCGCGTGGGCCGACGAGCGCGGCGTCTCGATGGAACCGTTCTTCGACGCCCGCGAGCGCTCCTCGGCGATGACCGGCGAGGAGTTCGCCGCGCTCCGGCTGCCGGTGTGCTGTCTCGCCGAGTACGAGGGCGACGAACTGGCCCACGTCGCGCCGTACAGCACCGGCGAGGCGATCTGCACGGTCGCGGACCGCCTCGACCGCCTCGACCGCGGCGGCAGTGAGGGGGCCCTCGACCGCATCGGAGCGATGCGCGGAGTCCGCGGCGACTGACCCTGGCGGCCGATCCGACGGCCGACGACCGCCGAAGGCGACCGGCCACTGCCGCGCAACCAGGCCGACAGAATCCCTACGGCGCGTCGGCACCTGAGGACGGTATGGCCGAATACTCCGACGAACAGGTCGGCAAGCGCGTCGTCTCCCAGGAGGGCGCGGAGATCGGCGAGGTGAGCGGCATCGACGACGGCTCGCTGGTCGTGCGCGTCACGGTCGGGAACAACAACGACGTCGTCGACCACCTCGACTGGGACGTGCGGACCAACCGGGAGGAACACACCCTGAACGACCGTTACGTCTCGAACATTCGGGAGAACGCGATCCGATTGCGGGTGTAGCCCCGCCGTCGCTCGCACCCCGTGGGGCGCCGTCGAAGTGCTGGCCACCGATACCTCCGAGCGTCCCGACGAGCTCGCCGCCAAGTCGTTTCCGGACCGACGATCCCGGCCGTTCGGACCCACTGAGCGGGGCCGAGTGCGGTCGACCGACGACCTCCGAGTCGGTCGGCTACGCGGTCGCGGCCGCGACGACCGCCTCCGTCCGCTCCAGTTCGATCTCGACCACGACGGTCCCCTCGACGCCCGCTTCCAGTTCCGCCCGCGTCGGCGCTCGGTCCCCCGCGACCGCGATGCCCAGGCGTCGCGCCGCGTCGACGCCGTTGCGCTCGATGAACCTCTCCATGTACCTCGCCACGTCCGCGGAGTCGGGCCGAGCGGTCGCGACCCCTTCGTGTCGCTCGCCGCGCAACAGTACGTCGACGGGCGCGCCGTCCCGGAGGTTGCGCCACCACGGGCTGTGGGTCGTGACGATCAGGGTTCCGTCGTCGACCCAGTAGCCGACGGGAATGGTGTATTCCCGACCGCTCTTGCGACCGGTGAACGTCAGGAGCATGAGCGAGTCGCTCATCAGGGAGTGTCGCGGCGAGCGTAACACTCGCTCGACGACGGGGTTTATGACACGGTAGGCGGCGTCGGGGACGGGCGGGCCGCGCGTATCGACGTACTGGCGGTCGTCGGCAGGGCGGAACTCGTCGGCGTAGTCGGCGGCGAACGTCGCCACGTCGCGGGGCGGCCGGCCCAGTAGCCGCTCCGCGTCGTCGGTGACCCGCCCCGCGAGACCTAGCCGGGCCGTCGTGTAGATGCCGACCATCAGGACGACGAATGGAAGCGGCTCGCCCCGCGAGCGCATCCGCCGGCCGAACGCGAAAACCGACGGGTCGGCGTAGGTGATCGGTCGGTCCAGCGCGTCGCTGAACACGGTCGCGACCTCGCCGTAGGTGAGCGCCTCGGGCCCAGTGAGGTCGTAAGCGCGGTTCTCGTGACCGGATTCGGTCAGGACGACCGCCGCGACGGCTCCCACGTCCCTGGCGTCGACGAAACTCGTCGCGCCGTCGCCCGCCGGGACGAATATCTGGTCGCGCTCGACGACGTCCTCGCCGTGGACCTCTGAGAGGTTCTGCGCGAAGAAAGACGCACGCAGGAACGTGTAGTCGAGGTCCGTCTCGGCGATGCGTTTCTCGATGCGGTGGTGGGGGATCAGCGGGTTCTTCTCGGCGCCGATCGTCGAGAGGTAGGCGACCCGCTCGACGCCCACGCGGTCGGCCGCGGCAGCGAACTCGCCGACCGTTCCGGTGTCAGTTGTCGGCGGCCGCATGAGGAAACAGCCGTCCACGTCGGCCAGCGCCGCCCCCCACGTCTCCGGCCGGTCGAAGTCGAAGGCGACGTGTTCGGCGGCGCCGGGGAACCGTTCGCGGGCCGCCTCAGGGTCTCGCGTCGCGACCCGGACGGTCGCGTCGCGGTCGGCGAGTTCGGTGACAACGTGCTGGCCAACAGTCCCGGTCGCCCCGGTGACCAGGATCCGGTCGGTCACGTGTCACTCCGCCACGAGACGAGCAGTTCGACGGCGATCGCCGCCACGACGACGTGCATGAGCATTAGGACGACTACCCCGGCGACGGTCGCCGCCGGGTCGCCGACTAACAGTCCCAGGTCCGGGAGAACGGAGAGGACGAGCACGGCGACGGCGACTTTCCGGAAGGTGGCCGCCGGCTCGTCGACGCGACTGCGCACGAACGCGTAGACGCCCGCCGCTCCCAGCGCGCCGAGCACGGAGAGGAACACGACCGGCGGATACGTCAGCGCACGGAACTCGGGCGCGATCCCGACTGCCTGGACGACCGCGACGAGCGCTGCGTTGGCGGCGGCCGCGAGTATCGCTGCCAGTACCGCGCGCACCGGGAGCGACCGAGTCCGCACGGCACCCGAATCGGTGTTCGTGGCTGCCATGGCTGTCTCTACGACGGCCAGACGGATATACTGTCACGAGCGGCCGGCCGACGGCCGTCGCGTTGAAGAACAGATGTATACGAGTCCCCGACCTGCACCCTTTCAATGAGCGAATCGGACGGTCCGAAACAGGTAGACGACCCGGACTACCACAGCGAGAACCACACGGCCGCCCAGACATGCGGGTGGACGGCCAACTCGCTCCGGGGGGAGGGAAAGTGCTACAAGTACGCCTTCTACGGGATCGAGTCGCACCGCTGCATCCAGATGACGCCGGTCGTCAAGTGCAACGAGCGCTGCGTCTTTTGTTGGCGGGATCACGCTGGTCATGCATACGAACTCGGCGATGTCGAGTGGGACGACCCAAGCGCCGTCGCGGACGCCTCGCTGGAACTCCAGAAGAAGCTCCTCTCGGGATTCGGCGGCAACGACGAGGTGCCCCGCGAGCGCTTCGAGGAAGCGATGGAACCCCGCCACGTCGCCATCTCGCTCGACGGCGAGCCCTCCCTCTACCCCTACCTCCCCGAACTGATCGAGGAGTTCCGCGACCGCGACATCACGACCTTCCTCGTCTCGAACGGCACGAAGCCCGAGGTCCTCGCGGAGTGTGACCCCACGCAGCTGTACGTCAGTGTCGACGCCCCGGACCGCTGGACGTTCGATAATACTGTGAAGGCCGTCGAAGACGACGCCTGGGAGCGGCTGATCGACACGCTGGACGTGCTCGCCGAGAAGGACGAGACTCGGACGGTACTGCGGACGACGCTCGTCAAGGGCAACAACATGCACCACCCCGAGTGGTACGCGTCGATGTTCCAGCGGGCCGACCCCGATTTCGTCGAACTGAAGGCGTACATGCACGTCGGCCACTCGCGCGGCCGACTCGACCGCGATTCGATGCCCGAACACGAGGAGGTCCGCGAGTTCACCGAGGACGTCATGGAACACATGCCCGAGCACGACTACCTCAACGACGTGCCCGTCTCTCACGTCACGCTCCTCTCGAAGACCGAGGACACGTGGGTGCCGAAACTGCGGAAAGACAGCGAGTTCTGGGAGCGCGACCCGTACGCCACCGCCGAGTGACGGTCGCCCCTCGCGCGAGCGCCGGTCTCGAATAGTCCGACCCTAATTATCATCCGTTATACCTGGGTAGATATCTTGATGTAGTCCCCGAGGAGTCTCGCTACACCGGTGAATCGAAATGACGGGACTACTCACGGCGATGGATCCGATGAAAGTCGCGATGGCGATAATTGCTCTATTAGGGACGATCCCGGTCGCGGTTCAGTACCGCGATCAGGCGAAGTGGTTCGCCGTGGGCTACGCGCTACTCGTCGTCGCGGCGCTGGCGACGAACCTGGAGAACCTCTTCCTCGGCGACCTGCTGAACCTCGCTGAACACGGGATCGGGCTGATGGGCGCCGGGCTGGCGTTCCTGGCGGCGGCGTACGTCCATCGGCAGCGGTTGACGGCTCGCGGAGGGATCGACGATGGTTGAGATCACGGTTCTGTTCGATTTCGTCGCGACCGTCGGGTTCGCCGGCGCGGTCGCGCTCGGTCTCCTGAACTGGCGGGACACGGACCTCGAACGGGGGTTCTGGATCAACTTCACCTTCGGTGCGGGCCTGGGCTGCCTGTGGACGGGGTCGGTCCTGCTCGAGTGGCTCGGCGTGGCGCCAACGATGATGGACGCGCTGAGCGTGATGCTGCTCGGGACGACCATCGGCGTCTACGCGGTCGGGTCGACGGGAACGATGGCCGTCGTGGACGACATGAAAACGGCGAACGGGAAAGCCGACCGCGCGCGAGCGGAGGCCGTCGAACTCCAGGAGGATGCCGAGGACGCTCGGCTGGAGGCCGAGCGGGCCAGCGAGGAAGCCGAGCGAGAGCGCGAGCAGGCCCAGCGGCTCAGCGAGACGCTCCAGCACAAGGCGAGTGAGTTCGGTGAGGTGATGGCCGCCGCCGCCGCGGGCGACCTGACTCGGCGGATGGATCCCGACGCCGACAGCGAGGCAATGACGGAGATCGCCGAGTCGTTCAACGCGATGATGGACGACCTTGAGGGGACGCTCGTCCAGATCCGATCGTTCGCCGACGAGGTCCGGACCGAGAGCGAGGAGGTCTCCGCGGGCGCGAGCGAGAGCCAGTCCGCCAGCGAGCAGGTGGCCGATTCGATGCAGACCGTCTCCGCGGACACCGACGAACAGAACGAGCGCCTCCAGTCCGTCTCGACGGAGATGGGGACGCTCTCGGGGGCGGTCGAGGAGGTCGCCGCCTCCGCCGACGAACTCGCCCACGCGACCGAGGAGTCCGTCGACGTCGGCGAGCGCGGGCGCGAGTCCGCCAGCGAGGCCCTCGACGAACTCGACGCCGTCGAGGCCAAGGCCGACGAGACGATCGACGAGGTCGACTCGCTGGCCGCCGAGATGGACGAGATCGGCGAGGTCGTCGACATGATCGCCGAGATCGCCGAACAGACGAACATGCTGGCGCTCAACGCGTCGATCGAGGCGGCGCGGGCCGGCGAGGCCGGCGAGGGGTTCGCCGTCGTCGCCGACGAGATCAAGGGGTTGGCCAGCGAGGCCGCCGACGCCACGGACGAGGTCGAACAGCTCATCTCCGACATCCAGGCGTCGACCGACGAGACGGTCGTCAACATCCGCGAGATGGGCGACCGCGTCGACGCCGGCACCGCGACGACCGGCGAAGCACTCGACGCGCTCGACGAGATGGCCGACACGGTCCGGACGGCCCACGACAGCATCCGCGAGATCAGCGAGGCCACCGACGACCAGGCCGCTTCCACGGAGGAAGTCGCCAGTATGATCGACGAAGTCTCCGAGATGGCCAGTCGCATCGACGCGGAGTCCGACCAGGTCTCCGCGGCCGCCGAGGAACAGACCGCCTCGCTCACGCAGGCGACCGAGAACGCCCACTCGATGTCCGACCGCGCGGACGACCTGCGGGACCTCCTCGACGAGTTCGTCGTCGGCGACGGCCTCGACGCGGACACCGCGTCGCCCCGTGCAGCGACAGACGGCGGCCCGTCTCCCGACGGCGGTCCGAGCGCCTGATCCCTGCCCTGCCCGCCAGCGCGACCCTCGCGGTTCGGCTCCGCGGACGGCCGGACCCGCCGCGACGATGCCGACGCCGTTTTCCCTGTCCGTTCCGAACCTCCGGATAGCCGGTCGACAACGCCTTCAAACCGACGCACCGTTCCACTTCTGAGACGCATTCCGGATTCGGTATACTTATCGGCCAGTGTCGACTACTCGCAGGTATGACAGGCATCACGGCGTCGGCGGTCGGCCACGCCGAGTTGGCGACGCTGAAGGCGCTGGCGCTGCAGGGCGGGCTCGACGGCGACCAGAAAGTGTCGTGCTCGGCGCTGGCGGACCGGCTCGACGCCTCGACGCAGACGGCCTCGCGGCGGCTCCAGCGGCTGGAGGAAGCCGACCTCCTCGAGCGGGAGATCGTCAGCGACGGCCAGTGGGTGACGGTCACCGACGCCGGCCAGCGGGCGCTCCAGCGTGAGTACGCGGACTATCGCCGCATCTTCGAGCGCGACGCGAGCGTCGAACTCCACGGGTCGATCACGAGCGGGATGGGCGAGGGTCGCCACTACATCTCGCTGCCGGGCTACATGCGCCAGTTCGAGGAAAAACTGGGCTACGAGCCGTTCCTGGGGACGCTCAACGTCGAACTCTCCGAGGAGAGCGTCCGCGAGCGCGGTCGGCTCTCGTCGTTCGAGCCCATCACCATCGAGGGGTGGGAGGACGACGAGCGGACCTACGGCCCGGCGTACTGCTACCCGGCGACGGTCGAGAACAGCGACGGCGACGCGTTCGCGGACGCGCACGTCATCACGCCGGAGCGAACCCATCACGGCGACGACAAACTCGAAGTGATCGCGCCGGTGAAGCTCCGCGAGGAACTCGGTCTGGACGACGGCGCCCCTCTCACCATCGATGTCACCGAACAGCGATAGCATGACCGGCGACGCATCGACCGCTGCAGCGAGCGTCGAGCGCGCGATGGACGCGCTCCGCCGCGGCGAACCGATCCTCGTCCACGACGCCGCCGACCGCGAGGGCGAGATCGACCTCGTCTACCCGGCCGGTGCCGTCACGCCCGAAGCCGTCGCGCGGATGCGCAACGACGCAGGCGGCCTGGTCTGCGTTGCGCTCGGCGACGCCGTCGCCTCCGCGTTCGAGTTGCCGTACGTGCAGGACGTGATCGACCATCCCGCCGCCGCGGACCACGAACTGGGCTACGACGACCGCTCGTCGTTCTCGCTGACCGTCAACCACCGCGACACCTACACGGGGATCACCGACGAGGACCGCGCGCTGACGATCACCGAACTCGCCGCGGCCGCGGCCGACCCGCAGGGGACGGACTTCGCGACCGAGTTCCGCGCGCCGGGCCACGTCCACGTCCTCCGCGCCGCGCCGGCGCTGCTGGCCGACCGCGAGGGCCACACCGAACTCGCCGTCGCGCTCGCCGAGGCCGCGGCCCTCCCGCCCGCGATGGTCGTCTGCGAGATGCTCGACGACGATACCGGCGGTGCCCTCTCGCCCGCGGCCGCACGGAGCTACGCCGACCGCGAGGGGCTCGTCTACGTCGAGGGGTCGGCCGTCATCGACCGCCTCGGGTAGCCGCTCGCTCCGTTCTCACGCGCCGGACTTCGCGGCACTGAAGGTGTCCCGACCCGCAGACCCGACGATGAGAGACGTCTCACGGCGGTCGTTCGTCAGAGCCGGCGGCCTCGCGGTTGTCGGCGCCCTCGCAGGTTGTTCGAGCGGTGCGTCAGGCGACGAGCCGACTGACACGCCCGCGGGCGACATCGTCGTCGGCCCGGGAGGCGCGTACGTCTACGACCCCGAGGAGTACACCGTCTCGGTCGGCGAAACGGTCACCTGGTCGTTCGCCAGCCCGCGCCACAACGTCTCCTGCGTTCCCGAGGACAACCGCCGGGTGTCGCTGCCCGACGACGCCGAACCGTTCGCGAGCTACGAGGACGGCAGTCCGGGCCAGACCCTCTCGCAGGGCGCGACCTACGAGCACACGTTCGAGACGCCCGGCGAGTACACATACGTCTGTGTTCCCCACTCCCGACAGGGGATGGTCGGGACGGTCGTGGTGGAATAGGCGGGTGACCGCGAACGGGGTGAGCGGTCTCCAGAGATGCGAGCGGAGAACGGAGTACCCCGCGAGCAGGTAGATGTCGCTCACGACGTGATCGATCTCGTGATCACGGAGTATGTATAAGAGACGTGAGATAGATCGTTCGATTACGTTATTCCGGATCTCCGTATTTTCGACCGACTGCGATCAGATCTCCTATCTCACGGGATTCTGTCGTATCTGTCCGATATAACTCGTAACGCATATGTTTAGCGAGTTCTGTACGTATCGAAGCGCTCCGGTACTGTCGCCCGTCTCGGAACGGCTTGTCGATCGGGCTGTGGCAAACCGTCTATCTTCTGTCCACCTCTGTTGGAGTCTGTCGAAGCAAAAATGGAATTTTCGAGATGTGTCGGGCCGGGCGCTCGGTCGAGTGCAGACCGTTCACATCTCGATTGCGCGAGATACAAAATATGGATTATAATTTGGACTAAATGAGGGGTACTTGATAGCACTCCCGAGGCGGTCAGAGCGGCGGCCCAGCCGATCCCGTGACACCTGTCGGGCAGTCGCTGACAGCGTGGCGTCGGAAAAATATCGAGTGAATCGAGTCGGGCGTCAGCCCGATGGTTCTGCCTTAGTCGCGGCGGCGCGCCGTGAGGAGCGCAGCAGCCAGCAGAGCGACGAGCGAGACTGTGACGCCGAAGCCGGGGCCACCGTCGGCGGTGGTCTCCTCCGGAGCGTCCGTCTCGTTACCGTCGTCAGCAGCCGTCCCGTTCGGCATCGCCGTGCCCGAGTCCGCGTCCGTCGGGGTCGCCGTGGCCGTCGCGGTGTCGGTCGGAGTCGCCGCGTCCGTCGGGGTTGCCGTCGGGGTGGCAGTGGCGGTCGGGGTCGGCGTCGCGTTGCCGACAGTGACTTCCGCGCTGTCGGTCACGGTGGTGCCGTTGACCGAGTACGGGGCGTCGGCCTCGCCCGGACACTCCGCCACCCTGAGAGACGCCAGCACCGATAGCTCAGCGAGAAACCGTCTGCGTTTCATGGCCCTTGTCTCCGATATCCGCTGTTGATCATTTCGGAATCTGTGGGACGGCACGGCCGTGACGGGCGGCAGCTGTGCTCGTCGGCGTCCGTGTCGCCCGTCGCGAGAGAAGTCCAGTCGTCGTCCGAAAGGACGTATGGTCCCGCCGATCCACTCCACCCACTCCACCTCGTGTGTCAGAGGCGGACTGCGCCTACCCGACGTGCGGCCCGAACGGCGGGACCGTCAGATGGGTACCACTCGAGCGAGCGGGTAGGGATACGCAGACAGCGCTCAACCGCGAGCGCGGGGTCGGCACAAGACCCCTCTCCGTGGCAAGATGAATCCCCACTGTGAGTCATGGCAAGGATCACTGGCTGGTTGAGTCTGCCCGCGTTACCTCGAAGAGCGAACATCGGCATTAAAACTTTTGGAACATCCGTCACATATGTCTGCCGCGATCGGTCGATACCGGGACGAGGCCCGCCGCAGGTCGGCGTATTCGGCGTCGGACTTCGGGTCGTCCGCGGCGCCGTCGTCACGAATAGGTGATGTCGACTTCGATCGTCTCGGCGTTGCGCGTCACGAGTTCCGGGATCTCGTCGGTGAACCGGTCACCGGTGACCCGGGTGACGGGACCGAGGACGGCGATCGCGCCGAACACGCGGTCGTCTTCGCGATGGCGGATCGGTGCGGCGACGCCGCGGACCCCGTTGATCCGCTCTTCGCGGTCCAGCGCGTACCCCCGGTCCCGGACGACGGCGAGTTCCTCTCTGAGTTCGCTCTCGTCGGTGATCGTGTTCCCGTTCCGGGCCGGGAGCCCGTGTCGGTCGACGACTGACTGGACGTCCTCCGGGTCGAAGTGCGCGAGCATCGCCTTCCCGCCCGCGGTCGCGTGGAGGTGCTGTCGGGTCCCGAGGTGCATGTCGAGGCTCACCGAGTCCTGTCCTTCCCGGCGGTAGAGGACGAGCGACTTTCCGCGGTGTTCGGTCAGGATGAGCGAGAGCTCTCCGGTGGTCGAGTACAGGTGGTCGACCGCCTGCCGCGCGTTCTCGTAGAGCGGATGTTCGTCGCGGACAGGGCCGCCGACGGTGAGACAGCGGAATCCCGCCCGGTAGCGGTCGCCGTCTTTCCTGACCGCCCCCTGGTCGACCAGCGTCCGCAGGTGATTGTGGACCGACGTGGTCGACAGATCCACCCGTTCGGCGATCTCGGTCAGCGTCACCCCGTCGCTCTCGGCGACGATGTCCAGGATCCGGTAGCTGTTTTCGACCGCTCCGACCGTTCCATCCTGTTCACTCATACAGATTTCATTTCCACTTGATCACTATAAGAGTTCCTCTCTGGTTGTAGAAGATCAATTGATACTGAAAGTCCCGTCCGAATACGAGGTAGTGACGCATGCATTGCCGCTTCTTTCGCACTTCTGGTGTCTCACACGTGGCGTTCGACCGGGGTTCCGGCCGTTCGACGTCCGGATCGGTCGTATCTGGGCTCGAATGCGCCGATATGTGTGGGCGACTGGAGGCGACTCAGAAACTTCGTGTCACGGTGATTCGGTTTCAACTGATAGTTGAATTCTATAAATAGATACTTCAACCGATATCGGTCCGGTGTGACAGTTCGACAGCGATCGCGGTTCCGATCCTATGGCTGCCGAATTAATTACGGCTATATACCTGTAATTTGTTCTCTCGTGACCTCGACCGACGGGCGTTCGGTCGAACGTGACCGACCTCGTTCCATTTCATGATGGGATACTGTCGGGTATGGGTTATCAACGGCTACTTTATGATATAGGGAGTCTATGACTGCTCGACTCTCTGGCCGAACGGTGGGGTGAAAATTTCGGCATCTGGGCACCTCTACTGAGTATTTAGTACGACATTTTCGAATGCACTTCAGCACGTCCGATCGCGACCCATCCCTCCTCTGTGCGGTCGATAGAGATTCGAATTTACGATAGTTAGCTCTTCGAAAGGCCGAATTCTGGGGTATTACTGAAACTGGTCTCGAACGACGTATCGTCATAGCGATCTCGAATATATAAAAATAATTTCTATGACGATACTTTTATTTGACGGGGGATATCGCTTCCGGCCGCGACCGTCGTTTCGCTCGGTGCGTTGCCGCCGGACTTTTGCTGTTGGATATCTTGCGACGGGTCATGGAGCAGACGGGACCGATCGAGGTCGTCTACGCCGACGGCGATCCGGGGGGGCGCTCCCGCGTCGTGGCCGCGCTGGAAGCGATCGGCGACATCTCGGTCGAGGCGGTCCCCGACGGCGACGCGGTGCTCGACGGCATCGAGGAGGGGCGCCCGTGCGATTGCGTGGTGAGTGCAGCCAGCCTGGCTGACGGGACCGGGATCGAACTGCTGGAGGCGATCCGCGAACGCGATGAACACCTCCCGTTCGTGCTGTATCCGAGAGAGCGCGACGACCGACTCGCCGCCGAGGTGACTGCGTACGGTGCGGCGAGTTACCTGCCACGACCGCTCGACGACGGCGTCGACCGCCTCTTCGAGCGGGTGACGGACGCGACGGGTCGCTATCGGCGTCAGCAACGGGTGCTCGCCGACGCGTCAATCCTGGAATCGGCGATGACGCACCTCCCGTACTCTATCTACGCGAAGGACGCGGACGGTCGCCACGTCCGAGCATCGGACTGGCTCGTCGCCTCGGTCCCGGAGGACCCGATCGGCAAGACCGACCGGGACCTGTACGGTGTCGAGGAGAGCTATCGCGAAGACCTGCAGGTCGTCGAGGAGCGCGAACCGCTGATCGGGCTCGTCGAGCGCCACGAGTACAGCGAGGACCACGACCACTGGTCGCACACGTCGAAGGTCCCCTGGGTGGACGACGATGGGGACCTCCGCGGCCTCGTCGGCATCACGCGCGACATCACCCACTACCAGGAGCGAATCCAGGACCTCACTGACCGCCTCGCGGACCACGCCCGCAAACAGTACCCGCTGACCGTCGCGCTCGGCTACCTCAAAGTCGCCCGCCAGCCCGACAGCGACACCGAAGCGGTCCTCGACGAGATCGAACGCGCGCTCCGGGAGATGGACGAACAGATCGACGCGGAGACCACGGGGAGCGACCCCTCCACGGGGATGCCGTCGATCAGCATGAATCGCCTGCGCCGTGTCGCACGGACCGCATTCGGTGCGGTCGAGACCGGCGACGTCGCGCTCGCGAACGAGGTCCCCGAGGGGACGATCCTCACCGGCGACGGCGACCAGCTCCGCGAGCTGCTCGAAGTGCTGTTCGCCTACTGCGCCGAGAGCGCCGACGCCAGAGCGGAGATCACGGTCGGCCACACGGAGAACGGGTTCTACGTCGAAGGCCGGGGATCGGGCCTCCCCTCGGCGCAGCGCGACGAACGGGTCGGCGGCGCCGGCGCCGATACCGCCCCGGCGGACGCCGGACCCGATCTCGCCGTCGTCAACCGCGTCGCCGACGCCCACGGCTGGACGGTGACCGTCACCGACGGACCCGCCGGCGAGACCCGCTTCGGCTTCGACGACTGCCACATCATGACGCCCTTCGAGCGGCCCGACCCCACCGACACCGAGGCGGTCGCGCTGACCGACCGGACCGACGTGGGCAACGCGTCGCCGCCGGGCAGCGCCGCCTACGACGAGGCGTCGGAGACCTGGGTGATCGACGGCGGCGGCAGGGACGTCTGGGGCGACGAAGACGAGTTCTACTTCGTCCACGGCGAGACCGACGACGACATCTCCGTCTCCGGTCGCCTCGTCGGCTACGACTCGGACCACCGCTTCGGCAAGCTAGGACTGATGGTCCGCGGCGGCCTCGGACCGGACGCGCCCTTCTACTACGTCGGCCTGACCGAGGCCGTCGGGACCGAAGTGATCCGTCGGACGGCCGCCGGCGAGAAGGCCTGGGGCCACGTCGCCAGGGCCAGAGCGAGCCCGCCCTGCTGGTACCGCATCGACCGGTCCGGCGATATCGTGATGGCCTACGACTCGGAGGACGGCTCGGAGTGGCGCCCCATCGGCCGCCAGCGGATCTCCTTCGACGGCCCGATCAGCGTCGGCCTGGTCGTCTGCAGCCGCTTCCCCGGGGAGCGCTGCCGGAGCACGTTCGACCAGATCCAGGCGCTGGAGCTGTCCGGTGGGCTGTGACCGGCCGGGCGGACCACTCCGCCGGGGCGGACCGGCTGCACTCGCCGCGTGGGTTGTCACGGATCCGCACAGACCGTCAACACTCTTTACAGCAGGGTCGCAACACTCCGACATGGACGGACCGAGCGACGCTGCCGCCGGCGGACTGGCAACGTATAAATCGGGGGCGCCCATCACCGGGAGGTACGACCCATGACCGAGCGCCCAGAGATGTTCCAGGGGGTCGACGAACTCTGGATGGACGGCGAGTTCGTCGACTTCGACGACGCACAGATCCACGTCCTCACCCACGGCCTGCACTACGGGTCGGGGGTCTTCGAGGGCGTCCGCTGCTACGACACGGCCAACGGCCCCGCAATCTTCCGCTGGGAGGAACACCTGGAGCGGTTCTACCAGTCCGGCAAGCCCTACGACCTGGAGATTCCCTTCGAACCCGAGGAACTCACCGAGGCCACCGTCGAACTCATCCGCCGCGAGGACCTGCAGTCCTGCTACATCCGCCCCATCGCCTTCTACGGCTACAACTCCCTGGGCGTGAGCCCCGGCGACTGCCCGACGAAGGTGGCCATCGGCGCCTGGCCGTGGGGCGCCTACCTCGGCGAGGACGCCCTGGAGAACGGCGTCGACGTGATGGTCTCCTCGTGGCGCAAGCACGCCTCCAGCCAGATCCCGACCAACGCCAAGACGACCGGCCTCTACGTCAACTCCCTGCTCGCCACCGAGGAGGCGAAGGGCAACGGCTACACGGAGGCCATCGTCCTCAACAAGGAGGGCAACGTCGCCGAGGGGCCCGGCGAGAACATCTTCCTCGTTCGGGACGGCGAGATCTACACGCCCGGGCTCGCCGAGTCCATCCTCGACGGGATCACCCGCCAGACCGCGATCGACCTCGCGGAGGACCTCGGGTACACCGTCCACGACGGCGCCACTATCTCCCGCGGCGAACTCTACACCGCCGACGAACTGTTCTTCACCGGCACCGCCGCGGAGGTCACGCCCATCCGCAGCGTCGACGACAACGTCGTCGGCGAGGGAACCAAGGGCCCGGTCACCGACGAGATCCAGTCCCACTTCTTCGACCTCGTCGAGGGCCGCCTCGACGGCTACGACGACTGGTTCACCTACGTCTGAACGTTCTCACGGTGGATTTCGCGGACGTCGGCGGGTCGCGTCGTTCGTTCGAGCTCTTGCAACTGCAACCTCTCTCGCACGTACCGGTCGCGATAGCGCCTGTTCGAACGAGCGCTCGACCGTGATATCGGCGGGCTCCCGGGGGGATAGGTTAAACAGTTAGGGGTAACGGTCAGGGGTCTTCTCACCCGATGTCCGGTAGATGCAACCGACGAGTCAGCCCAGTAGTCACGGCCGGCGCGTACGGATCGGCGAAGACGACCTGGCGCCGGGGGTGACGCCACGATGGCACTGACTGCCCGACTGCGTTCCGTGCTGAGCGACGCCCGGGAGCGAGCGGCAGGTGGCGACGACTCCGACGACGCGACCCGACCCGACGGACCGGGCACCGTAGACCGCACCGAATCGAGGGACGTCCCGGAGACGAACCTCTACGAGTGTTCCACCTGCGACACCGTCTACGTCGCCCGGGAGAAGTCCACCTGTTCGACCTGCGGCGAGGACGTCGAGCAGGTCTCGTCGACGCTCTCCCGCGAGTAACGCCGCGCTGTTCTCCGCCGATCAGTCGCTCCCGTCTCGGTCAGTCCCACGGCCGCCCCGATCAGCCCCGCGGTCGTCCCAGTCCGCTCCACGCCCGTCCCGGTCCGCCCCGCGACCGTCCCGCTCGTCCACCTCGCGGCCGTCACTCGCCGCGCCGAACGGGTCGGAGGCGGGCTCCGTCTCGTCCGCGAGTTCCGCCCCACCGGTCGGATCGTCTCCGGCCATCCGCGCTTCGACCCGTTCCAGCGCTTCCCGCGTCGCCCGGAGTTCGGCGACGAGTTCGTCCAGCTGGTCGGCGCTGGCGGCACGGCCGTCGGCCGGGGCGCCGTCGCCGCCGGTACCGTCGCGGGCGCCGCGGCCGCCGCCGAACTCCCGCTGGACTCTGGAGATCCGCTCGCGCACCTCGCGGGCGTCTTCCACGTCGTCGAAGGAGATGTCCGCGCCGGAGCTGCCGGCGGTGCTGATCTCGATGGTGCCGAAGCCCAGCTGTTTCCCCCAGAACGATTGCGTGAACTCCGTGTTCTGGATGCGGTCGAGGTCGACGCTCTCGATGTTCGTGCTCAGGATGCCCCGTTTGACGTACAGCGAGCGGTTGGTGACCACATAGTCGGTGTGCGTGATCGACAGGTACGACGCCGACGCGGCGAGCAGGATGACGAACCCGATCAGCACGGGAAGCAGGACGACCCCCGTCGCGACGGTCCCGACCATCCGCAGCTTCGTCGGTTCGCCGACCCAGACGACCTCCTCGCCGGGCTCCAGCGAGAGCCACTGCGAGACCTCCGACTCGGCCGCCGCCGCGGCCCGGTCGACGACCGACGCGTCGGCCACTCCTCCGTCGCTGTCGTCGGGGGACCCGTGACTGGTCTGCGGCCCGTCTCGACCGCTCATGCGTGCTCCTCCATCCGCTCGGCGACGGCGCGGAGCCGCCGGGCCTCGGTCAGGAGCGCGTCCATCGCCTCGGCGTCGAGTGCGCCCGCCTCCGCGGCGGACGCGCGGTCGTCCTCGCGGGCCTCGTCGGCGGCGCGGACCTGCTCCTGCAGTCGGTCGCGGAACGTCTCGGGGTCGTCGAGGTCGGTGATCGCGAGGTCGGTGCCGCCGCTGCCGGCGGTGCTGATCGACACCGTCCCGTAGTCGAAGAGGTTGCCGGCCACGTCCTTTCGCAGCGTCGTGTTCTGGACGCGGTCGACGCCGACGCCGGTGACGGTCTCCGAGAAGATGCCCGTCTTCCGGTAGATCCGGCGGTCGGTCAGCACGTAGTCGGTGTGCTGGACTCTGAGATACGCGAACGCCACCGATCCGATCTGCGAGAGGGCGATCAGCACCGCGATCCCCCACACGACCGCGTTCGAACTCCCCGCGAGCCCGTCGAGACCGGGGACGGCCCCGAGGCTGACGGCGACTGCGCCGCCGAACGCCAGCAGCGTCAGGACCGCGCCGCCGGCGACCGTGCCCGCGATGCGCCACACCCGGGGCCGGCCGCTCCAGACGACTTCCTCGCCCGGGTCGAGCGAGAGCCACTCCAGTTCGGCTGTCATATCGCGTGGGTCGCACTGTCGGGGAGATAAAACCACGGGACCAGCGCCCACGGATCCGGAGCCCCCGCTACCGCAGTCGCTGTCGCCGCGGCCGGACGAATGCCGCCGTCAGATGTCCCACTGGCCGGCCGTGAACGAGAGGTCAATCTCGGTCCCGCCGACGGTCACTGTCCCGGAGAGGTCGGTCTGTTTGCCGCGGAGTCCCTCGCCGTCGAGCGGCTCGCGCGAGACGGTCACGGACCGCTCGCCGCCCTCCTCGCGGAGGCCGACGTACAGCGACTCGCCCGGTTCGAGCGGGTCGTCCAGCGTGACGGTCTCTGCAGTGCCGTTGTGGCTGAACTCGAACTCGGCACCGGCGGGGACGGCCGGCCCGCCGGTCATCGTCACGTTGAGCGCGGTGCCGCCGGGGGTCTTCTCGACGACGCCGCGGGGGACGCCGTCGAACCACGGCGGCCGCGGGACCGTCTCGACACCCCACTCGTAGTCGTACTCGTAGGCGTCGGCCACCGACTCGTTCTCGCCGACTTCGCCGTGCAGGCGGTGGATGCGCCCGCTGTCGTCGACGAGCATTCGGCCGGTGTAGTGGTCGAGCGTCGACCCGCCGCCGCTGGTCCCGGTCATCCGGAGCTCGTGCAACGTCCGTCCGTCGACGTCGGTCGTGCCGGTCCACTCGTAGTTGCCAGTCGACAGCCGGACGGCGAGCGCGAAGACGACGGTCCCCGCTGGGTCGCTGAGCCCGGTCGTCGTGTTGTGCGTCGCCGTCATCTCGTAGGACGATCCGAAGAACGTCCGGTTGGTCACCGTGGTGCCGTCGCGGTACCAGGTGACGCCCTCCGCCGTCCGCTCGTAACTCGTCCCGCCGACGCGGTAGGTCACTCGCGTGTCGTTGCCGTTGCGGTGGTCGAGTCGCCAGCCGGACGAGTTGATCGCTTCGAGGTGGGCGACCAGCAGGGCGGTCTCGTTGACGCGGCCGTTCGCCCCGACCCCAGGTGGGAGCGACTCCCCGTCGCTCGGCGTCGCGAGCGCCTCGGGCGTGAGCGTCGGCATCGGCGTCTCCGTAGGCGTCGGTTCCGGTGTCGTCGGTTCAGCCGTGGCCGCCGGTCCAGTCGTGGTCGGTCCGCCCGTCTCTGTCGCGTCCGGCGTTCCGTCGCCGTCGGCCTGTCCCTCGGTCGCCGCCGAGTCGTCGGCCGGCGTCGTGCTCGCTGTCCCTTCTGTCCGCTCCGTCGCCGTCGCATCGGGCGTCCCGGTCCCGCCGCCGATCGCCGCACAGCCCGACAGGACCACGACCGCCGCCACGACCAGTGTCATCCCCCAGTCACGTCGCATACACCGACCGGCCGCGCCGGTCCGTATAGTCGATTTCGGTTCCCCGCGGGACACCGACCGATCGAGAGAGCGCACCGGCGCGGCCGATCGGGCCGTGAGCCGCCACGTCGCCCGAACAGTAAACGACATGTGGATTGGTGTCAATTGGCCTGTATGGGTGGGTTCACGTTCCGGAGGTCGTACGGATCGCGGTCGCCGGTCTGCTCGCCGCGGCCGCCGACGCCGCTGGCCGAGTGCGACCTGCAACTGGCGTCGCCGGTCGGCCTCGCGCAGGACCGCCGCGGCAACGTCTGGATCGCCGACGCCGGCCACAACCGCCTGCTCGTCGTCGACGACACGCTGGAGCGGTTGCTCGGTCAGGTCGGCACGGCGGGCGGCGATCCGGGCTCGTTCGACCTGCCGCTACGGCTCGCGCACCACCCGACCGCGGCGGCCGTCTACGTCGCCGACACGGGAAACGGGCGCGTCCAGCGGCTCGACTACGAGTACGACGGCGACGTGCCGCAGGTCACCGGCGTCGACGTCTTCGCGGCCACCGGCGAGTTCCACCCGAACGGCGTCGTCGCCCACGAGTACTGGGACGGCGTCCGGGTCGTCGCCGCCGACGAGTTCTACCGCGAGGGCGACGACCTGCGCGGCCGACTCGTCGTCTTCGACGGTGACGGGACCGAACTGCGCTCGATCCGCGCGGTCGGCGAGGAGAACCCGACGCCGCTGTACTGGCCGCAGGGCCTCGATGTCGACGACGAGGGGCGACTCTACGTCGCCAACACGGGCTACGGCGTCCTCCACGACGGCCCGACCGGGCCCCCGAAGCTCGCGTCGGTGGTCCGCTGCGACCGGCGGGGCGAACCCGTCCCCTTCGAGGGGTGCGGTGGCGCGGTGCTGGACGACCTGCCGATGCCGCGGGACGTCGCCGTCGTCGGCTCGGGCCGCGACGCCCAGATATTCGTCCCCGACGCGGCGACCGGTCGCGTCCACGTCTACACCAGCGTCGGGATCCCCGACGGCGTCGTCCCCGAGAGCGACGACGACCTGCGGGCCCACGCCGGCCTCGAAGACGGGGTCGGCCTCCCCCGGGACCGTGGACTCGACGCCGACGACGGCGACGCCGGCGCACAGCGCCGATTCCGCGGCCCCGTCGGCATCCGGGCGTTCGACGGCGTCTCGGTCGAGGACAGCGACGCCGACGACCCGACGCTGGCCGTGCTCGTCTCGGAAGCGCTCTCCCAGCGGGTCGGCGCCTACGCCCTCGACACCCACCGCGAGACGGGCCGTCGCTTCGGGATGGTCGGCGGCGCGCGCGACGACCCCGGCCAGTTCTCGGTCCCGACGGGCTCGACGCTCGTCGGTGCCGACGGCGGCCCCCTCGCGGGGTCCGCGCTCGTCGCAGACGGCGCCAACGGTCGCCTCCAGCGGTTCCCGCTCGATAGCAGGGGCCCGAGCGACGGGTCCGCCCCTGGCGACGGCGACGCGGATGCGCTCACGTCGGTCCCCCTCCCGGCGACGCGGTTCCCGTTCGGACTCGCGTTCTGGCCGTCGGTCGGGGGCGGCGGCCGGCTGTTCGTGACGGACTACACCGCGCACTACCGCGAGGACGACGAGAGCGGGCAGATCCACGTCTACGCGGTCGACGAGGACGCCAGCGACTCCGGCGCGTCGGTCGACCTCTCGCTGGTCCACTCGTTCGGCTCTTGGGGACTCGGAGAGGGCGAGGCCAAGCTTCCACGGGGCGTGGCGGTCGACCCGGTCGGCGACCAGCGAGCGCGCGTCTACGCGGCGGACTCGGGCAACGGCCGGATCGGCGTCTGGGAGTACGACTGGGTGTGCGACGCGGCCACGCCGCTCGGCGACCGCGGCTGCTTCGGGTACTTCGAGGGCGGCTTCTGGAACCCCTCGGACGTCGCGGTCGGCCGGCGGGGCGTGTACGTCGCCGACGAGAACAACCACCGGATCCAGCGCTACGACGGCGACGAGTGGCACGCGGTCGGGGATCCCGGGTACGGGTCGGGCCACGAGTTCCTGCTTCCCATCTCCGTCGATACCCACGACGGCCACGTATTCGTACTCGACCTGGTCACTCGTGCCGTTTGCGTCTTCGCGGAGGACGGCGACGCCGACGGCGGACTACGCCACGTCGCCTCGCTGCGTGCCTTCGGCGGCGACCCCACCTCGGGGAGCCTCTGGCTGCCCTACCTGCTGTCGGTGGGCGACGTCTCGGACGCGACCGGCGCCGACGTGGTCGTGCCCGATTCGACGCTGCACGTGGCCCAGCACTACACGTGGTCGGACGGTGCCTGAGCTGTCGTGATTGACTGTCGGTCGCGGCGAAAGCGCGAAAAACCGGAAGCGTGTGTTTTCGAATTCGTTCGGACAACTGCTCGATGTTCTGGCGGCGTAGCCGCCAGAGCACGAAAAACTTCTACGAGAGTTTTTCGATGTTCTCGACGATGGTCTCGGCGTATTCGTCGGTGCCGAGCTTCTCGGCGTCGTCGAGCTGTCGTTCGAGGTCGTAGGTGACCTTGCCCGAGGAGATGGTCTCCTCGACGGCGTCGCGGACGAGATCGGCGGTGTCCTTCCAGCCCATGTAGTCGAACATGAGACGACCGGAGAGGATCAGCGCGGTCGGGTTGGCCATGTTCTGGCCGGCGCGTTTGGGCGCGGAACCGTGGACCGGCTCGGCGAGCACGCGGGCGTCACCGAAGTTGGCGCCCGGCGCGATGCCGAGGCCGCCGATCTGGGCGCCGGCGGCGTCCGAGAGGTAGTCGCCGTTGAGGTTCGGCATGGCGAGCACGGAGAACTCGTCGGTGCGCAGCTGCATCCACTGGAGCATCGCATCGGCGAGTCGCGACTCGACCATGACGGCCTCGTCCGGGATGTCGATCTCGTCCTGGGTCTCCCACAGGGAGTCGGGGGCGGCGAAGACCTCTTCGTCGGGGTACTCCTCGTCGGCGACCTCCATGCCCCACTCGGTGAACTGTCCCTCGGTGAACTTCATGATGTTCCCCTTGCCGACCAGCGTGACCTTGTCGCGGTCGTGTTCGAGGGCGTAGTCGATTGCCTTGCGAACCAGGCGCTTGGAGCCGAACTCGGTGATCGGCTTGATGCCGATGCCGATCGGGCCGTCGTGCATGACGTCGTCGAAGCCCATCTCCTCCTCGACGAACTCGCGGACCTGCTCGACTTCCTCGGTGCCTTCCTCCCACTCGATGCCGGCGTAGACGTCCTCCGTGTTCTCGCGGAAGGTGACCATGTCCATCTCCTCGGGCGCCTTCATCGGCGACGGGACGCCGTCGAGGTAGTAGGTCGGGCGGACGTTCGAGTAGAAGTCGAGCGTCTGGCGCAGAGCGACGTTCAGCGAGCGGAACCCGGCGCCGACGGGCGTCGTCAGCGGGCCCTTGATGGCGACGCGGTGCTCGTCGATGGCGTTGACCGTGTCGTCGGGCAGGTTCTCGTCGTACTTCTCGCGGCCGGACTCGCCGGCGTAGACGCGCATCCACGAGATGTCGCGGCCCGTGGCGTTCGCGGCGGCCTCCAGCACCTTCTGGGCGGCCGGGCCGACGTCCTTCCCGATACCGTCCCCGTGGATGATCGGGATGATCGGATTCTCGGGCACGTCCAGCTCGTCGGACTCCTCGTCGATAACCTCGATCGCCGTTCCGTCAGCCGGAACCTCGACCTTGTCGTACTGATATCCCATACGCCGCCCTTCTGCGTTCGGGCCTAAAGGACTGCCGTTTTCCGTGAACGATTATCCGGTGTCCGGTCGGCCCTGAGACCCGAATCTGTTCGGAATCACCGAACGGATTTCGACGATGCCCGAGCGGTGTGTCGACGATCCCCGCAGACGGGGGAACACTTATCAACGAGACTGGAGAACATCGGTGCCGATCAGGGTTTCGTGATGGGGAAGTTCCTGGGGGGACCATCGGCAGTGCTGATCGCCGCCGGCGCGCCCGCGCTGGGCGAATCGGTCGCGACCGCCGTCGAGCGGCGGCCGTTTCCCTCGCCGGTCACCAGCGCGGAGGTCCGCGCGGCCGACGCGACCGACCACGATCCGGACGTCGAGGCGATTACCCGCCAGTCCTGCGCGGAAGCGCTGGAGTGTCTCGCGTCGGCCGATGGCGTCGGGTGCGTCGTCGTGGACGACGCGCTCGCGGACGAGTCGGTCCCCGACTGCGTCGCGTCGATCGTGAACGAGCACCCGGACCTGCCGGTGGTCGTCTACGCGGCCGACGGCGACGAGGCGCTCGCGAGCGCGGCAACGCGGGCGGGCGCGTTCGCATACCTCCCCCAGCCCGCCGACGCAGTGGCGGTCCCCGACCACGGAGACCTGCTCGACACCGTCGGCGAGGCGCTGACCGTCCACGACCGGCGCCACCGCGCCGCGGTCCAGAGCGACATGCTCGACGCGATGCTCGCTGACCTGGAGGTCCCGCTGTACGTCAAAGACGACAAGGCTCGCCACCTGAAGATGGCCGACGTCCACGGCGCGCCCGACCCGACCGACTCCATCGGCAAGACGGACTGGGAGCTGTACTCGTGGGACGACGAGTCGAAGGTCGAGGCGCTGGGCGACGACCGGCTGGTCATCGACGAGGGCGAGTCGATCCGCGAGCGCGAGGAGCGCCACGGGCCGCCGGAGGCCGCCCGCTGGCTCAAGACGACGAAGGTCCCCTGGCGCGACGGCGACGAGGTCCGCGGGCTGATCGGGATCACCCAGGACGTCTCCGACGAGAAGCGCACGATCCGCGACCTGCGCGCGCAGAACCGCCGGCTCGACGACTTCGCCTCGTTCGTCGCCCGTGACCTGCGCAACCCGCTCCACGTCGCGATGGCCTACCACGAGTTCGCCCGCGAGGGCCGGGAGGGGGCGGCCGAGACGGTCGCGGACGCGCTCGAACGAATGGAGGAACAGGTCGAGAACATGAGCGAACTCGCCGCCTCCGGCGGGACCGCGCCGGCCCCCGTCGGCGGCGTCGAGTTCCACTCGTTCCTCCAGGTCGCCTGGGACGAGGTCGCGACCGCGCGGGCGACGCTCGAGATCGAGATGCCGCCGGCGACGCGGCTGTACACGAACCGATTGCAGCTCAAACCCCTGTTCGAGAGCCTCTTCGAGAACTCGGTCGAGCACGCCGGCCCGGACGTGACCGTCCGCGTCGGGTTCACCGGCGACGGCTTCTACGTGGAGGACGACGGCCCCGGGATCCCCGAGGCGGAGCGCGAAGCGGTGCTCGAAGACGGCTACACCTTCACGCCCACGGGAGCCGGGACCGGGCTGGCGATCGTCTCCGAGATCGCGGAAACGCACGGCTGGGACTTCCGCATCCGCGAGCGCGGGGACGAGCGAGCCGCCGACGGAGACGCCGCGCCCGAAACGGGCGAGCGGGCCACCGGCGACGACTCCGGAACGGCCGAGCCCGGCGATTCGGGCGGCGTGCGCTTCGAGTTCGGGAACGTGCTCCTGGTCGCGGACCCGGTGTCAGTTGGGGAGACGGGGCCGCCCCGGCCGCTCACGACCGGAACGGACGTCGGCGACGCGCTCAACACCGGCGAGTCCTCGCACGACGCGGCGACCGGTCGGTGGACGCTCCGCGCGGCGGGCGACAACCTGATCGGCCAGACCAACGAGTTCCACTTCCGGTGGGCGGCGATCCGCGGCCCCTGCCGCATCGAGGCGCGCCTCGACGCGTTCGACTCGCCGGCAGACTGGAGCAAGGCCGGCGTCATGATCCGCGATACCGCGACGGAACACGCGACGTTCGGCTACGTGGGCGTCGCCGGCAACGGCCGCACGGAAGTGCTCTGGCGCGGCGAGGCTGGCGATCCCACCCGCCGGCAGCTGCTGGAGAGCGGCGAGCGAAGCTTCGAGTGGTTCGCGCTGGAGCGGACGGGTGACCGCGTCACCGCGTTCCTCTCGACGGACGGCGAGGACTGGTACGCCGTCGACCAGCGGTCGGTCGCGCTCGGCGAGTCCGTCTGCGTCGGCCTGGCCGCCTGTAGCATCATGATCGGCGCCTACTGCGAGGCGGTGTTCGAGGACGTCACCGCGGCCGAACTCGTCGAGGAGTGACGGACGGGAGCGCCGTCCGTCGCCGCCGGGGCACCGAACTTATGCCGTCGGCGCGGACAGAGACGGGTATGCAGATCATCGCCCACGGCGGCGCGGGATCGCCCCCCGACGAGCCCGCCGACCGCCAGGCAGTGCTCGACGAGGCCGCCGCCTGCGGGGCCGAGGCCGCAGACCCGGTCGCGGCCGTCTGCGCGGCGGTCCGCGTCCTCGAAGTCGACCCGGCGTTCAACGCCGGCGTCGGCGGTGCCGTCCAGAGCGACGGCATCATTCGAACCGACGCCGGCCTGATGACCGCCGACGGCGGGGTCGGCGCCGCGGGCGCGATGCCCGGCGTCTGCCACGCCGTCGAGGTCGCCCGCGCCGTCATGGAGGAGACGCCCCACGTCATGCTCGCCGGCGAGCGAGCGGTCTCGTTCGCCGACGCGGTCGACGTCGAGACGGGGATCGACCTCTGGGCCGACCGCACCCGGGAGCGCTGGGCCGACGCCGACCCGCCCGTCGACGACCCCCAGGCCCACCTCCAGTGGGTCCGCGACCGCTTCGGCGGCGAGGAGTCCGGGGCGACCGGCGAGGCAGACGATGGGAGCGCAGCGGCTGACGACCCGACGAGCGACGCGGAGTCGGCCGCCTCGGCGCGCGCAGATCCACACGACCACGACACCGTCGGCGCGGTCGCCCGCGACGGCGACGAGATCGCCGCAGCCACCTCCACGGGCGGACGCTGGTGCGCGCTGTCGGGCCGCGTCGGGGACGTGCCCCAGGTCGGCGCCGGCTTCTACGCCTCCGCGGCCGGCGGCGCGAGCGCGACGGGCGCCGGTGAGGACATCGCCCGGGAGGGCCTGGCCCGGCGGGCCGTGGCCCTGCTCGAACGGGGCGCCGACGCCGAGACCGCCGCGCGCATCGCGATCGAAGAGTTCGACGACGCCGCGGACGGGGACGCCGGGATCATCGTCGTCGGTGCCGACGGGACTGTCGGCGAGGCGTTCAACAGCCCGGCGATGCAGACGGCGCGAACGGGATGACGCCGCGAACGGGTGACCATGCGATCGGCCCCGGGTCGGCGACTCCCGCCCCGCGACACAGAAACCCTTTGACCGCAGGGCGCAAACCGCCTGCCATGAGCGACGTGGACTTCGAGTCCGAGCAGTACGAGAAGTGCCGGGAGGCCGGCGAGATCCTCGCGCAGGTGCGCGACGAAGCGGCCGAGCGCGTCGAGGTCGGCGCCAGCCACCTCGAACTCGCCGAGTGGGTGGAAGACCGCATCCGCGAACTCGGCGGCAAGCCCGCCTTCCCCGTCAACATCAGCATCGACGAGGAGGCCGCTCACGCCACTCCCAGCGTCGACGACGAGGAGACCTTCGGCGAGGAGATGATCAACCTCGACATCGGGGTCCACGTCGACGGCTGGCTCGCCGACACCGCCGTCACCGTCGACCTCTCCGGGAACCCGGAACTCGCCGAGGCGCCCGCCGAAGCGCTCGACGCCGCCATCGACCTGATCGAACCGGGCGTCGAGACCGGCGAGATCGGTGCTGCCATCGAGGAGGTCATCGACGGCTACGGCTACAACCCGGTCGTCAACCTCACCGGTCACGGCCTGGGCCACTGGGAACAGCACACGACGCCGAACATCCCCAACCGGGCGGTCGCCCAGAGCGTCGAACTCGAAGCCGGCGACGTGGTCGCCATCGAACCGTTCGCCACCGACGGCGGCGGGAAGGTTCAGGAGGGCAGCGACGAAGAGATCTGGGCGCTCGAACGGGAGGGGTCGGTCCGCGACCGCAACGCGCGCCAGGCCCTCGAACAGATCACCGAGGAGTTCAAGACGCTCCCGTTCGCCACCCGCTGGCTCGATAACTCCCGCGCGTCGATGGCCCTGCGCCGCCTCGAACGGCAGGACATCGTCCACGGCTACCCCGTCCTCAAGGAAGAGGACGGCTTCCTGGTCAGCCAGAAGGAGCACACGGTCATCGTGACCGAGGACGGCGCGGAAGTGACGACGCGGAGCCGCTAAGATACTGACGGCGTCCGAGCGGAGCGAGGACGCCGCTTTTTGGTCCAGATTTTTGTCGGGCGGGTTCCCTGGGAGCCGCTCGCTCTCAGTCCTCCTTCCACGCCCCTTCTTGGTCGCGTTCGTAGAACTCGCCTTTCGACTCGCGGTCCTGCGGCCAGAGGGCGACGGCGGCGGCGGCCGCGTAGAAGAGCGCGACGGCGCCGATGATGACCGTCCCGGGGACGCTGACGATAGCCGCGCTCTCGACCGCGCTGCCTTCCGGGGCGAACACCGTGACGCGCGCGATCCACGACGCGAGCAACACGAGGAGCAAGGGGAGGTACATCCGTCGGAGCCGCCGCCGATAGGCCTCGAAGAACGAGGTCTTGAGCGCCGGGCGGCGGAGGTCCTCCCCGAGGTCGCGGCGCCAGTCGCTGTGTTCGAACCCGCCGTCCGGGTCGACGGTGGGCGCGAACACGTCCTCTTCGAGCAGGCGGACGCGCGAGCGCCACACGTCGTAGGTGCGGTACCGGCGCGTCTCGACGACGTGGAAGACCGCCACCGTCACCATCCCGATCAGCAGCAGGTAGTGGGGGTTGTCGCTGCTGGAGAAGACGAACGTCAGCAGCGCGGCCATGATCGTCACCGCCCAGTTGGTCGTGTTGTCGAGGCGGCCGCGCCACGTGGTCGAACGGTCCATCTCGGCCCGGTAGAAGTGGCCCAGCAGCGACGACACGTTCTCCTCGAACTCCCCCAGTAGGTCAGTCTCAGCGTTCGTGTCGTCCGAATCGGTGCGGTCTGACATACACGTCGCTACGGTCGCCGCGGACGTGGGTCTTCGCCGCGCAGGCCCAAGTGTGGCGGCGGAACTCGCCGCCGAGGCCCGCCGGGACCCGCGGCCGTCGTCGGGACTCCGTGGCGTCAACGCGTCTGTCGTCGGTGAACTGAAGGGACCCGCGGTGCAACCGGTCGCCATGGGAACGATCTTCGTCGCTTACGGCGGCGACGGCCGCGAGTCGGTGCTCGAATACGCGGCCAAGCGCGCCGCCGACGCCGGCCACGACCTGTACGTCTATCACACGAAAGACGTCGCCGACGAGGAGACCAGAGAGATCCGCGCGGAGATCGAGTCCGCTCTCGACCGGACGGGCCTCGGGGTCCCCGCCGAAGTCGTCATCGAGTCCGGGAAGGGCGAGTCCGACAACACGAACGTCTCGGCGCAGAAGCGGCTGACCGACGCGATCGTCGGGAGCGACCGGGAGTTCGTCTACGTCGTCATGGGCGAGGTCGAACACGGCGCCGTCGAGAGCTTCGTCCTGCCGAGCATGACCGAGGCCGTCCTCGAAACGCGAGAGGTCCCCGTCCTGCTCGTTCCCGTCTGATCCGCGTTCTCCGGCTCTATTCCCCCTGCCGCTCGCTACAGATGCGTCACGAGCGATCCTCACCGGCGGACTCGGTCGCTCGGACCGATGGGTCGTCGAGAGACTCGCGATCGGCGGCCGCGACGTGCTGTGCGTCGATCGACGCTCACTCCTCGGACTCGGCGGGATCGTGGGCGATGGCGAACAGGAACCCGGAGAGGAAGAGCAGTTCGTTGCCGAGGTACACGCCGAGGATCGGATCGACGATGCCGACGATAGAGGGCGGGAGGGCGATCCCCAGGATCGCGAGCACCAGCGCGGCGACCGCGGCGAGTCCGGCGAACAGCCGCGTGACGGCGCCGCAGACGAACCCGACGGCGAACACGAGTACCGCTTCGAGGAGGCCCATGCCGCGAGTAGACGCGCGCGGCGGCCAAAGCCGTTCCGGCGGTCGCGGCCGTGGGGGAGCGTGACGGGCCTGGGAAACGGTTTTTGCGTCGCGCTCGGCAGGGCCTGCACATGGAGACGCGCGTGCGGGAGGTGACGTCCGACGAGGGGTGGAACGAGGCGGTGCCGATCGTCCGACAGCTGTGGAGCGACGTCGACGAGGCGTTCGTCCGCGGTTGGCGCGACGAGGACGACTACCGGATGTTCGGGCTGTACGAGGTCGAAGGCGGCGATGCTGGCGAGGAGGTCCCGGCCGACGACGGTATCACGGCGGACGACGGTATTACGGCCGACGACAGGACGCTCGTCGCCGTCGCGGGCGTCTCGATCCAGCGGGTGCTCCACCACGAGCGCCACCTCTGGGTCCACGACTTCGTCGTCGACGAACCCCGGCGCGGCGAAGGCTTCGGGAGCGCGCTGTTTGACTGGCTCGACGAGTGGGCCCGCGAGCGCGACTGTCGGAACCTGGCGCTGGCGTGTCACGACGACAACGACGCCGGACGAGCGTTCTACGAGGCGGAGGGAGTGGAGGTGTGGGGGCAGGTGATGGAGCGCGAACTATAGGTCGATACCTGGCGCGGCGTAGGCGATGTAGACGCCGATTGCGCCGCCGACGGCGTAACCGAGGCTGCCGAGTGCCGCTCGCTCGACGGAGTCGCCGGCGACGACGACGCCGAACACCGTCACGGCGAGGACACCGGCGACGAACGCCACCGCGGCCGCTTGAGGGGGAGTCGTCTGGAGGGCGGGTGCCATACCTCAGACATCTCTCGCCCGGGCGAATACCTTTTTCTCTCTCGACCGTCGCCCGCGTCACCCGACCGACCGTCGCGCGGCGGTCCCGCTGCCTCGCCGGGATTTAGTGCGTCCGCGTCACAGAGGGGGCATGGACCAGGTCTTCGCCCCGTGGCGCATCGATTGGGTCGAACGCGAGGGCGGCAACGACGACGTCGACGGCTGCGTCTTCTGCGCCTTCGCGGAGGGCGACCGCGACCGGGACCGCGACCGCCTCGTCGTCGCTCGCTCGCCGCACTCGTTCGTCCTCCTGAACAACTACCCCTACAGTCCCGGTCACGTCATGGTCATCCCCCACGACCACACCGGCGACTACCGCGACCTCGACGACGAGGTCCTGCTCGACCACGCCCGCCTGAAACAGCGGACCTTCGACGCGCTCGACGACGGGATGGGACCCGACGCGTACAACGCGGGCCTCAACCTCGGCGGCGGCGCCGCCGGCGGCTCCATCGACGACCACCTCCACACCCACGTCGTCCCGCGCTGGGAGGGCGACACCAACTTCATGCCCGTCGTCGCCGACACCCAGGTCATCGTCGAGGCCGTCGACGACTCCTACGACCGACTCTGGGAGGCCTTCGCCGAACAGGACGGCGCAGAGGTGACCGGCGAGGACCGCGCCGTCGAGTTCGCCGACTGAACGCCCGAAACGCTCACCTGTCGACCGATTGACTCGCGAGTATGAGAGTCGTCCGTCACACGTGAGCCGACTCCCGACTTCGCCCCGCTCGCCAACTGCACACCGACGACAACACGATGACGGACGACACGACAGCTACCGACGAATCGACCGGTGAACGCACGACGACCGAGGCGGACGCGGACTGGCCGCCGACCGACGACCGACTGGAGGATATCGCCGACCGCCTCCGGGAGCGGACGCACTCGCTGGAGACGACAGATCCGGGCGCACCGATCGCTGATCTCGACCCGCTCGTCGAGCGACTCCGCGACGTTCGAGTGGTCGGCCTCGGCGAGGCGACGCACGGCACGCGGGAGTTCTTCCAGTTGAAACACCGCCTCCTCCGACTACTGGTCGAGGAACTGGGCTACCGGCTGTTCGCGCTCGAAGCCAACTTCTCGGAGACGCTCGCCATCGACGAGTA
The DNA here is from genome assembly GCF_047715405.1 of Halosimplex rarum. NCBI lineage: Archaea > Methanobacteriati > Methanobacteriota > Halobacteria > Halobacteriales > Haloarculaceae > Halosimplex > Halosimplex rarum. The sequence goes on along the minus strand of NZ_CP180412.1, from coordinate 3,087,493 downwards.
CGTCGTCCACGGCCGCGGCGACCCGGATGACGCCCTCGACGGGATCTACTTCTGGACGTGGGACACCGAGGAGGTGCTCGAACTGATCGAGTGGCTCCGCGAGTTCAACGACGGCCGCCCCGTCGAGGACCGCGTGCGGTTCTACGGGGTCGACGCGCAGTTCACCGCGGGGCCGGCTACCGCACTGCTGGAGTTCTTCGAGGAGCGAGACGCCGACCTGTTGGAAGTCCACGGCGAGACGCTGGAGATGCTCGCCGAAAAAGGGTTGAAAGACGACGAACCGGCCGAGGAGATGGAGTCGCGGCTGGCCGATGCCGACGCGCTCGTCGACGCGCTCGACGAGTGGTTCGAGCGGGAATCGGCCGACTCGGCCGACGACGCGTTCGCGCTCCACCGCCAGCACCTCCGGACACTCGAACAGGCGGTCGACGTCAACCGCGCCGCGCACGAGGAGGATACCGAGACCAGAGCGCGGCGCCGCGACCGCGCGATGGCCGAGAACCTGTCGTGGATACTCGACCACGAATCGCACGACAGGATCGCGGTCTGGGCCCACGACGCGCACCTCCAGCGCGACGGCCGCGACGAACACTGGGGTACCGGAACGCCGATGGGCGCGCACGTCGCCGACCGCTACGGCGACGACTACTACGTCCTCGGGTTCGACTTCGCCGACGGCGAGTTCCAGGCGATGGTCGAGACCGACGACGGCTACGAACTGCAGTCCTGCTCGCTCGGTCCGCCGCCCGAGGACGCCGCGACCAATCTGTTCGCCGCCGTCGACGGCCCCCTCTGGTGGTGCGACCTCGACGAGGTGACCGGCGACTCGGAACTGTCCGAGTACCTCGACGCCGAGCGGGCGGTTCGTTCCGTCGGTGCAGTGTACGACCCTGACCACGAGCACGAACGGCTGCACGACGAGTTCCGGCTGCCGCTGGCGTTCGACGGCCTCGTCTTCGTCGCCGAGACGAGTCGGGCGCGACCGATCGAGCGGGACTGAGGGCGGACACCGGCCCTGGCGGGTCCGCCGCCGCGTTCGACACCGCTTTGACCCGGGACCGACAATCCCGGACGATGACAGACGACCGGCCGCGAGTGCTCCGCAAGGTGGGGCTGCTCCTGCTGGCGGTCAACCTCGGCCTCGTCGCGCTCAAGGGCGCCGCGTGGCTGGCCACCGGCAGCCTCGCGGTCGAGTCCGAGGCAGTCAACAGCGCCGCCGACTCGGTCTACTCGCTGGTGACCGTCGCCGGCCTCTACCTGACGACGCGCCCGCCCGACTTCGAGCATCCGCACGGCCACGAGCGCATCGAGCCGTTCGTCGGCCTGTTCGTCGCGCTCGGCATCTTCGCCGCGGGCGGCACTGTCCTCTATCAGTCGGGAATGGCCCTGCTGTCGGGCGACGTGTCGGTCTCGCGGGGGCCGACCGCGGTCGCGGTGCTGGCCGTCGCCGCCGTCACGAAGTACCTCCTCTATCGCTACGTGCTCGCCGCGAGCGAGCGCCACAACTCGCCGGCGCTGACCGCGACCGCGCTGGACAACCGCAACGACATCCTCACGGCCTCGGCCGCCATCGTCGGCGTCCTCGGCGCCGGCGCCGGCTACCCCATCCTTGACCCGCTGGCGGCGGTCGTCGTCGCGGTCGGCATCGTCTACACCGGGATCGAGGTCGTTCGCGACAACCTCGGCTATCTCCTCGGCCGCGCCCCGCCCGAAGACCTCCGACGGGAGATCGTCCGCCGGGCGCTCGTCCATCCGGACGTCGAGGGCGCTCACGACGTGATCGCCCACTACGTCGGCCCGGAGATCGACGTCTCGCTCCACATCGAGGTCGAGGGCGACCGCACGCTGTTCGAGGCCCACGACATCGAGTCGGCCGTCGTCGAGTCGATCCGCGACCTCCCCGAGGTCGACGACGTGTTCGTCCACGTCGACCCGCGCGAACTCGACGAGTGGAAGCCCGACGAGCAGGTCGACCAGTTGGCGGGCGGCCGCTGGCGTTCACGAGAGGAGTAGTCCGCGAGGCGATCCACCGTCAGTGACTCCCCGCTCGCGCCCCAACGGCGGGTATGTCGATGGAGGCCGGCTTCGAACTGGGATTCGCCTCGCTCTCGAACGAGGTCCGCGACCGCTCGCTCCCGGTCGAGGGCACCCTCCCGGACTGGCTCGACGGCGCGCTGGTCCGCAACGGGCCCGCGACCTTCGAGGCGGGCGGCGAGCGGGTCCACCACTGGTTCGACGGCCTGGCGATGCTCCACCGCTTCGCGTTCGACGGGCGCGGCGACACCGTCTCCTACACCAACCGCTCGCTCCGCTCGGAGACCTACCGCCGGGCGATGGCGACGGGCGAGATATCCGGTCAGTTCGCGACCGGCGGCGGCTACCTCCGGCGGGTCCGCCAGTTGCTGTTCGGCGACCCGACCGACAACTGCAACGTCCACGTTGCCCGCGTCGACGGGACGCTCGTCGCGATGACCGAAGTCCCCCGGTACGTCGCCTGTGACCCCGATACTCTGGAAACCCGCGGCGAGTTCGCCTTCGCCGACGCGCTCACCGGACACGTCAACTGCGCGCACGTCCTCCCCGACCCCCACCGGGGGGAGACGGTCGGGCTCCTGACCACGTTCGGTCGCCCCAGCGAGCACACGTTCTACCGGCTCCCCGACGGCTCGCGCTCACGCGAGCGGATCGGCTCGGTCGCGACCGAGAGCCCCGCGTACCTCCACAGCTTCGCCCTCACCGAGCGATTCGTCGTCCTCACGGAGCACCCGTTCGTGACGACCCCCGCGTCGTTCCTGTTGCCCGGTCGCGAGAGCTTCGTGGACCACTACGAGTGGAAACCCGAACGGGGGACGCGATTTCACGTCCTCGACCGCGAGACGGGCGAGCGGGTCGCGACCGCCGTCACCGATCCGTGGTTCGTCTTCCACCACGTCAACGCCTTCGAGGCCGACGGCGAACTCGTGGTCGACCTCGTCGCCTACCCGAACGCCGACGTGGTCGACGGGCTCTACCTGTCCGAAGCGAGCGACTGGTTCGAGCACGGAAGCGACGGCCACCTCCGCCGGTTTCGCGTCCAGATCGACGGGCAGGCCGTCGCGAGCGAGACGCTGTACGGGGGCTGTGAACTCCCCCGGATCGCCCGCGAGGACCGCACCAGGGAGTACCGCTACGTCTACACACAAGGTGCAGCAGAGCCAGACGGCAACCACGTCGCGAAAGTGGACGTGACGACCGGCGAGTCCGACCGCTGGGAGGAATCGGGTCTCTTCGCGGAAGAACCGGTGTTCGTCCGCGCGCCCGACGCCGAGCGACCGAGCGACGAGGGGTGCGTGCTCGTGACGGCGCTGAACACCGACGAGGGCCGGACCGACCTGCTCGTCCTCGACGGCGAGACGCTCGACGAACGGGCGCGAGCGCCGCTCCCGCACGCGGTCCCGTTCGGGTTTCACGGCCGGTATTTCGAGGAGTGGTGACGGGGCCGACACTCGTCCGTTCCGACGCGCCGGTCACGACCCGTGCGTCACGACCGGATCGCCGAGCCGAACGCCCATCGGCGGCGGCCCGGCCGTCTCGCGGCCCTCCGCGAACCCGAGATAGAGGGCGCTGTTGATGATCCCGATGTGGCTGAACGCCTGTGGGTAGTTCCCGAGGTGGTCCCCGGTCTCGGTGTCGAGCTCCTCGGCGACGAGGCCGAGCGGTCCGACGTAGTCCGCCAGCGCCTCGAAGCGCTCCCTGGCGTCGTCGACGCGCCCGCCGAGCGCGAGCGCGTCGATCAGCCAGCACGAACAGAGGACGAACGCGCCCTCGTCGCCCGGCAAGCCGTCGTCGCCGTCGTATCGGCGGACGAGCACGTCGTCTTCGACCAGTCGGTCCTCCATGGCGTCGATCGTCCCCTGCACGCGCTCGTCGTCGAACGGCAGGAAGCCGACGACGGGCAACAGCAGTCCCGTCGCGTCGAGGGCCTCGGCCCCGTACGACTGGACGAACGCACCCAGGTCCTCGTCGTAACCTCTCTCGATGACGTCCGTCCGGATCCGCTCACGGGTCGTCCGCCAGGACGCGACGGGGGCCTCCCGGCCGGTCTCGGTCGCGATGGCGATTCCGCGGTCGAGCGCCGCCCAGCACAGCACCTTCGAGTAGACGAAGTGCTCGTCCCCGCCGCGAACCTCCCAGATACCGGCGTCCCGCTCGTCCCACACGTCGACGACGTAGTCGACGATGTCGCGGACCGCGGCCCAGTCGTCGTCGCCGAGCGCGCGGCCGTAACAGCGCATCTCGTCGACGGCGAGGAGCAGTTCCCCGTAGATGTCGAGCTGTGTCTGCTCGGCGGCCCCGTTCCCGATCCGGACTGGCCTGGAGTCGCGGTAGCCGTCGAGGTGGTCGAGTTCCCGTTCGGTGAGGTCGCTGTCGCCGTGGAGGCCGTAGAGCGGGCGGATATCGGCCGGCTCGTCCACGTGGCAGAGGTCGAGGAACCACTCGAAGTAGTCGACCGCCTCGTCGACGTGACCGAGGTTCATCAGTGCCTGGATGGAGAAGCCGGCGTCGCGCACCCAGTTGTACCGGTAGTCCCAGTTGCGGACGCCGCCGACGTCCTCGGGCAGGGAGGTTGTCGGCGCGGCCGCGATGGTGCCGGTCTCCGCGTGCGTGAGGAGTTTCAGGACGAGCCCCGACCGGACCACGAGGTCGTGCCACGGCCCGGCGAAGGCGCAGTCGCCCTCCCCGTCGCCGCAGGCGTGGGTCCAGTCGGTCCAGTACTCGACCGTCTCCGCGAGCGCTGCCTCGGGGTCCGTGGACGCGTCCTCGGCGCCGGTACACCGCAGCATGAACCACGCCGTCTCGCCCGCGTCCAGCGAGAGGGTCCCGGTCGCTCGCTCGCCGTCGAGAACCAGGTCGACCGGGCTCTCAAGGAGCGTCCGTTCGCCCCCTCCCTCGGCGTGGATGCCCCGGTCTGTCTCGGTCATCGCCGTCGACGCGCGAGCGTAGTCGAACCGGGGTTCGTACGCGACGTCGAAGTCGACGGCGCCGCCCGTGCAGGCGACCTTCCGGTAGAGGACCTTCTTCGGGTGGTCCACGTGCCCGGCCGGCGGGAGGAAGTCCGTCACCGTCGCCGTCCCGCCGCTCGTCTCGAACGTCGTCTCCAGGACGTTCGTCCCGTCGACGTACGCCTGCGTGCCCTCGAACGGTTCGGCAGGGCCGATCCGGAACCGACCGCCGTCCTCGGCGTCCAGTATCGCGCCGAGGATGCTCGGCGACTCGACGTGGGGGAAGGGGAACCAGTCGACGGACCCGTTCGGCGCGACGAGCGCGCACGTCTCCAGGTTCCCGACGACGCCGTAGTCCTCGATGGGTGTGTATCGACCCTCAACCACGCGGTCCACCTCTGCGACGGCGAATCGCGACGACACCGGGGGCGATCACAGACGATTCCGTGCACATGGGTATCACGTCGGGACCGACGCGGAAAAGCGACCGGCCGGGGTGCGCGCAAGGGACAAAAGCGCCGAACTCCTACCCCGTGTGATCTGTATGCCCGAGTTCGATCTCGTCGTCCTCGGCGGTGGCACCGGAAACGCCGTCGCCTCGGCGGCCGCCGAGGAGGGGGAGGACGTGGCGCTCGTCGAGCGCGGCCGACTCGGCGGCACCTGCCTCAATCGCGGCTGTAACCCCTCGAAGAAGCTCATCCACAGAGCCAACGTCGCCGAGACGGTGCGGCGGGCCGACGCGCTCGGCATCGAGGCGTCCGTCGAACGCGTCGACTTCGGACGGATCGTCGACGACGTCCGGACCGCGATACGGGAACGGGCCGCGGCGAAGGCCGAGCGGGCCCGCGAGCACGACAACCTGACGGTCTTCCAGCGTGAGGGCCGCTTCGTCGACGAACGGACCGTCGAAGTCGCCGACGACGGGTCCGGCGGCGACCGTCTCACCGCCGAAACGGTCGTCCTGGCCGGCGGCTCCCGGCCCACGGTCCCCGACGCCATCGACGGCACCGACGAGACGGCGTTCCTGACGAGCGACGAGGCGCTGTGGCTGTCGGAGCGACCGGACCGCCTGGTGATCGTCGGCGGCGGCTACATCGCCGTCGAGCTGAGCCACTTCTTCTCGCAGATGGGGACCGACGTGGTCATCGTCGGTCACGGCGACCGCCTCCTCGACAGCGAGGACCGCGACGTCGCCGAACGGCTCACCGAGGTCTACCGGGAGAGACACGACCTCCGGCTCGGCTACAGCGCGACCGAAATCGCCGAGGTCGACGGGCAGAAGCGCGTCACCGCCGAGGGCGAGAGCGGCGACGAGATCGAGGTCTCTGGCGACCGGCTTCTGCTGGCGACCGGACGGCGACCGAACACGGACACCTGGAACGTCTCGGCGGCCGGGATCGAGACGACCGAAGAGGGATTCGTCGAGACCGACGAGTATCTGCGCACCACCGCGGACGGGGTCTACGCCATCGGCGACATCGCGGGCAACTACATGTTCAAACACTCCGGCGACAAGGAGGCCGAATACGTGGTCGAAAACGCCGTCCACGGCGGCGAGGCTGCCGTCGAGTACCCCGGGATGGCCCACGCCGTGTTCGGCTCCCCGCAGGTGGCGAGCCTCGGGAAGACAGAGGACGAACTCGACGCCGACGAAGACGTCGAGGACGGCGACTACGAGGTCGGGGCCTTCGCGTACGACGACACCGCGCTCGGCTCGGCACTGGACGACGAGGGCGGGTTCGCGAAGGTCCTCGTCGGCGCGGACGGCGAGGTGCTGGGCTGTCACGTCGTCGGGCCGGAGGCCTCGACGCTGATCCACGAGGTGAGCACGGCGGTCGCGGCCGGCGCCGACGCGGCGACGATCGCCGAGACGATCCACGTCCATCCCGCCCTCTCGGAGGTCGTCCAGGGCGCCTTCCGCGAGGTGTGCGACGTGGCGCCGAGCGGGATCTAAGTCGGTCTCGCTCAGAGGCGGCGGTCGAGGAAGTCCGCGACCGTCTCGATCCCTCGGTCCTGCCAGCCCTCGGGTTCGACGACGATGCCGTGGCCGCCTCCGGGGACGATGCCGAGTTCGACCGGCCGTTCCGCTTCGGCGAGCACCCGTGCGTACTCGCGGGCGCCGTCGGCGGGCAGGAGGTCGTCGTCGTCGCCGTGCAGGACGAGCGTCGGCGGCGTCGCCTCGTCCACGTGGGCCGCCGGGGACACGCGCTCGTAGCGCTCGGGCACCTCGTCGGGGCCGCCGCCGAGGAACTGCCGTTCGAGGTCGTTGGCCGTCTCTGGATCGCGGTCGCGCATGTCGTACGCCCCGCTGATCGGGGCGCTCGCCGCCACCGCCGAGGAGACGGTCGCGTCTTCGGGGTCGAACCCGCCGTCGGCGGCGGCGATCAGCGCCGCGAGGTGGCCGCCCGCCGAGTGGCCCGTCGTCGCGACCCGGTCGGGGTCGATCCCGTACTCGTCAGCGCGCTCCTTCGAGAAACGGACCGCGGCGGCCGCGTCCTCGATCGGCGTCGGGAACGTCGCCTCGCCGCTCAGGCGGTAGTTCGCGTCGAAGCAGACGTAGCCGCGCTCGGCCAGCCCGCGTTCGAGCGCTTCGAGCTGCCCCTTCTCGCCCTCGATCCAGGCACCGCCGTGGTAGACGACGACGGCCGGGCGGTCCGTCCCGCCGTCGTCGGGCTGGTACACGTCGAGTTCGAGCGGAGACTCCCGATCGGGCGGCCGGTGGAAGACGACGTCTCGGTCGACAATCACGTCGGTCACGGCCTGCTGGTCGGCCGGTGTCGGAAAACGGTTTTCGGTCGCGGCAGTCAGGCCAGTTCGCCGAGCGCGTAGACGGTGTTGTGGCCCGTGATTTCCACGTCCACCGTGTCGCCGACTTCGGCGCCCTGGGTCTGCGCGCCGGGGATCGCGACCTGGCGGTAGGCGCGGTCGTAGCCCACCAGGGAGTCGTCGGTACCGTCCTCGGTCAGCAGTACGGAGCGGGTGTCGCCGACCATCGACCCGTAGACCTCGTCCATGACCTCCATCTTCAGGTCGGTCATCGCCGAGGAGCGCTCCTTCTTGACGGTGCCGCCGAGGCCCTTCATCTCGGCCGCGTCGGTGTTCGGCCGCTTCGAGAACCGGGTCACGTTGATCTTCTCCGGGCGGGTCTCCCGGAGCAGCGCCATCGTCTGCTGGAAGTCGTGGTCGGTCTCGGTGGGGAAGCCGACGATGAAATCCGTCGAGAGGGTCCACTCATCGAGGTATTCGTCGAAGGTCTCGACGACCTCGACGTATTCGCCGACCTCGTGCTGGCGGCGCATGTCCGCGAGCACGTCGTCGCTCCCGGACTGGACCGGCGCATGCAGGAAGTTGTAGATCTCCTCGTTCTCGGCGAAGACTTCGGCGAGTTCCTCGCGGACGCCGTGGACGCCCTTCGGGTTCGCCATCCCGACGCGCACCCGGAATTCGCCGTCGATATCGCAGATCCGATCGAGGAGTTCCGGCAGGAGGCTCTCACCCTGGTTGCGGTCCCAGCCGTAGACGCCGGTGTCCTGCCCCGTAATTCGGATCTCCTTCGCGCCGGCGTGGACGAGCGCCCGGGCCTTCTCGACGTTCTCCTCGACGGAGGGAGAGTCGATCCGGCCGGTGGCCTGCTTGGTGATGCAGTACGAGCAGTCGCTCATACAGCCGCGGGCGATGGGGAGGATGCCGACGACGCCGTCGAGGACGGGTTCGGTGTCGGGCGTCGTCGTCGGGCACTCGCCGTTGCGGACGTACTCGGGCACCTCGTCCCAGTGGAGGATCTCGGCTTCGAGGTCTGCCTGCTGGAACTCCTCGCCCTGCGCGAGGGCCATGCACCCGGTCACCACGAGGTCGGCGGGCGTCTCGGCGTCGAGTTCCTCGGCCCGGCGGAGCATGTTACGCTCCGTCTTCTCGACCACGGTGCAGGTGTTGAGGATCGCCACGTCGGCCTCCTCGGGGCCGTCGGCGGGGTGGTGGCCGCCGTCGCGGAGCGCCCGCTCGATCTGGCGGCTCTCGCCCCGGTTGGCCGTGCAACCGTAGGTCTCGATGTGATAGCGGGCCATCTCGTTAGTTCTCTCTTGGCGCTCGCGGGCAAAAGCGCGACGGATCGGTTCGCGCGCTGGAACGGTTCGATGTCATCTATCCGGAGTGGCACGGGCTATTCGTCTGGTGCGGTGGCGCGCGCTGTCGCGCGTTTCATCGCGCGACAGCATCGTGCGAGGGATGACCGAGGGAGCGGAGCGACTGAGGGAATCGGTTGGGGAGGCATGAGGTGCGGTGCTGTGCGGAGCGGTCGCGGTGTCGTGCTGTCCCTGGCGGACTGAAAGGGCGAGGCTCGCTCGCGTTCACTGTAGTCGTCTGAGCGGCCCCTATCCGCGCGAGTGCGGCGCGGTGCGGTTGTCCGAGGGTGGATATGCCGCTCAGCGACCGCGAGCGGGCCGAGGGCTTTCGCCGCCTGTTGGCGTCCGAGGTGGAACTAACTGCTAGCGAGCGGGCCGAGGGCTTTCATCGTGTGATCTCCGCGACAGCGATCTTTCTCTCCGGAAACCACTCTCAGAACTCGGCTCCATCAAAAACGACGACAAGCGAAACTCCCGATCAGTCGTCCCAGCCGCTCACGTCCTCGCGAGTCGCCGTCTCGTGCTGGTCCAGATACTCCCGGGCGATCGCGTCGCCGCTCGAAGCACCGATCCGCTCCGCGCCGGCGTCGAGCATCGCCTCCATCTCTGCCCACGAACCGACACCACCGGAGGCCTTCACGGGCATGTACTCGGCCAGTAACTCGACGTCAGGCACCGTCGCCCCGCCGTCCGAAAAGCCGGTCGCGGTCTTCAGGTAATCGGCGTCCGCTTCGAGCGCACATTCAGCCGCTCGCCGTTTCTCCCCCTCGTCGGACAGCAGCGGGGTCTCGACGATGACCTTCACGGGGATCGGGACGGCGGCCACGACTTCGTCGATCTCGTCGGTGACCGCGTCGTCCTCGCCGGCCTTCAACCGACCGACGTTGATCACCATGTCGAGTTCGTCGGCGCCCTCCTCCCAGGCGTCCTCGGCCTCGGCGACCTTCGTCGCGGTGGTGTGCTGGCCGTGGGGGAACCCGACGACCGTCGACAGCGGGACCGTCGGCGCGTAGCCGTCCGCGAGTTCGAGGTAGCAGGGAGGGATGCACGCGCGCAACCCGTACTCGATGGCTGCGTCGAGCACCACGATCACGTCGTCCGGCGTGGTCTCCGGCCCGAGGACCGTGTGCTCGATACGGCCCGTCACCGCCGCCGCGTCCGTGTTCATGGCTCACCTGTCTCACCCCCACCTAAAAGCCCGTTCGGATCAGTCGAGGCGTCTCGGGCCGGCGCTCCCGATTCCGCGCCGTATCGACCGGAGCCTCGAATCGACCGGAACCCTTTCGGCGGTCCGCGCACCCCCACAGGGTATGCAGTTCCTCCCGAGCGGGCTGGCGATCCCACCGTTGCCCTACGCGATCGTTTTGGTCGTGCTGACGGCGGCGTCTCTCGCCGCGCTCTACCTGCTCGGCCCGCCGGTCACGACGAAACAGGTGGTCGCCTTCGCGCCGTGGATGGTCGCCGGCGGCGCCTTCCACGCGCTCTACCAGGCGGGACTGATCCCCGGCGTCGCCGAGCCCTTCTTCGGCGCGCCGGCGGTCTACGTGACGACGTTCCTCCTCGCCGCGGCGGTGTGGCTGCCGTCGGTCATCCGCGCACAGACCGTCGACGACGTGGGGCGGATCGCCCGCAACCTCGGCGTCGCCGGCGGGTTACTCGTCCTCGGGCTGACCGTGTTCAGCTACACCTACGCGATCGGCCGCGTCGAGGCGAGCGTCGCGCTCGTCTGGCTGCCGCTGGGATTCCTCGGCGCCGCCGTACTCACGGCGCCGTGTTACTACCTGCTCGCCATCCGGTGGACGGGCGCGGTCGACCGCGCGGGCTGGGGCGGGCCGCTGGTCGTCTTCGCTCACGCGCTCGACGGGCTCTCGACGTCCATCGGCGTCGACGTGATCGGCACCGGCGAGCGAACCCCGATCCCCCGCCGGATCATGGACTTCGCCGAGACGCTCCCGACGTACCCCTACATCGGCAAGGGGTGGCTGTTCGCCGTCGTCAAGCTCGTCATGGCGATGGCCATCGTCGTCTTCCTCGCGGACATCGTCGACGAGAGCCCGACGGAGGGGAACATCCTCCTCGCGTTCGTCGCCGCCGTCGGCATGGGCCCCGCCGCGAACAACCTCTTCCTGTTCCTGCTCGGCCCCGCGATCTGAGCCGCCGCCCGACGGCGCTGACCGGTGCCGACGACCGGCCTCTGAAACCCCCTCGCCGCACCCTCGTTCGAACCCCCTTCTTTCGCGTGGAATCCGGTCGCAGTACTTCGATTTCACCCTCGACCGCCGCTCCCGAAACGTACCTCTGTTCGGGTGGGGAGCGATAGCGACCGCTCCGTAGCGCCGGGGAGACCCCGTATTGGGTGGTCTCCTCGCGGGACTCCCTCGGCCGGCGCACGAGGGGAAACCCCCTTCTTTCACCTGGAATCGAGTCTCGTTCCGGCGATTCCGTCGGATCGAATCGCTAACGAAACGGTCCGGTGTTCGGCTGTAGAGGGGTGGGGAGCGATAGGGAGCGGTCGGTAGCCTCGGATCCTGCCTGTTCGTGTCTGTCGGCCCCTCCCCTCGCGGGACGCGCTCGGCCGGTCGAACGGGTACCGTTTTGCCGCTGCCGGTCGGACGGGGGCGTATGGCGAAACAGCCGCATCTGCTGGTCGAACCGGGCGACGTCAACGACATCGCGCTGATCCCGGGCGACCCCGGACGCGTCGAGCGCATCGCCGGCCACTGCGAGGACGTTGAGCAAGTCGCCGAGAACCGCGAGTACACACTCGTCAACGCGACCTACGAGGGCCGGGAGTTGACCATCTGCTCGACGGGGATCGGGTGTCCGTCGGCCACCATCGCCGTCGAGGAACTGGCGAACGTCGGCGTCGAGACGTTCGTCCGCGTCGGGACGACCGGCGCGCTCCAGTCCGACATCGAGATCGGCGACATGGTCGTCGCGACCGGCGCCGCGAAGAACGAGGGCACCACGAAGCGCTACGAGGACGTCGAGTATCCCGCCGTCGCCGACTACGAGACGCTCTCCGCGCTCGTCGACAGCGCGGAGTCCAGGGACGAAGACGTTCACGTCGGCCCCATCGCGACGGACGACGCCTTCTACGCGGAGACCGACGAGTACGTCGACGACTGGGAGCGGGCGGGCCTGCTCGCCGTCGAGATGGAGGCCGCTGCGGTGTTCACGCTCGCGCGGCGGAAGGGCCTGCGCGCCGGCGCCATCTGCACCGTCGACGGCAACCTCGTCGAGGGCACCCAGAAGGGCGAGACCGAGGACGAGGAACTCCCGGAGAAGGCGAGGAACAACGTCGAGCGCGCCATCGGTATCTCGCTGGACGCCGCGACGCAGCTCTGACAGTAGTTGGTAATTCGGTTTTTATAATCAGAGTTGGCCGTGAAACTGGCGTTCAGTATCGCGTGCGGACTGAACAGCAGCGAGGGTACCGTACAATCGCCGCGATCGACGCGGATCCGAGTTACAGCAGGTCGTCGCCGAAACCTACGTACTTGCTCGCTCTCTCGCCTGGACTCGGGTACCCCCCGGAGAACAACCTGAAAACGACGAACAGGTACACGGGGAGGCTGACTACGGTCAGGAGATCGACAACCCAGTAGTCCCGTCCGCCTTGTCCGCCGAGGGCGTTCACGGCGAACCAGTCGATAGCGACCAGCACGACCACGAAGCCGCCGATGAGAGCGAGCAGTATCGCGGCGACGACAGCGAGCAATAGCGCTCTGCGTAGCAGCCACTGGGCCGCACTCAAAGTCACTGAACGGACCCGCTGTCCTCGTTCCCCCATACCGTAGCACCTCGTGTCAGCGAAGTAAATGTTGTGGTGGAGAGAACGTCTCAAGCCTTCATATTGCGTGGCCGTGCTTCTCGTTTTGGACTCGATTCCGATTCGGGCGGGGACGGAGACTGCCGAAGCCTCGGTGGAACGACCTTCGAGTTCGGAGAGTTGATCGCCTGTACTGACCGAATCCAAGGTTCGGTTTTCACTCATCGAACGAAAGAACGAAACCGTGTTACTATCAACCCCGTCGGGAGCGTCACCGACGCCGGCCCACGAGCGCGGCGCCGACGGCCGCGGGAACGCCCTTTTGTGCGGTGGCGGGGATAGTAGCGACCATGCGCGGGTCGTTGCGGGACCGGCTGTACGCGACGGTCGCCAGGCTCCGCCGACTCGAGCGCCGGGAGGCGCGCGCGCTTCGCCGGTGGGCCGAGCGGACGAGCACGCTCGTCCACCTGTCGATCCTCGTGTTCGTCCCGCTGCTCATCGCGCTGGTGACGGCGCTGTCGAACGTCGAGCCGCGGCTGTCGTTCCTGTTGTTCCCGCCGCTGGCGTCGGGGACGTACACCCTCTTCGCCAACCCCGGGGGGCGCTACGCCTCGCCGACGCGGTTCGTCGTCGGGCTGACCGTCGGCGCCCTCTGCGGATGGGCGGCGCTCGTGGTGGCGACGACGCTGGGCGTCGCCGGCGGCGGATCCGGCGCGTTCGCAGCGGGCGCCGTCGAGGCGGCCGTCGCGGTCTTCCTCGTCGGCGTCGTCACGTGGACGCTGGACGTCGAGGAGCCGTCGGCGTACGCGACGGCGCTGCTCGGTTTGCTCGTGCGGCCCGGGACCGAGTTCGAGTTCACGCTGAGCATCCTGCTGGCCAGCAGCATCGTCGCGCTCGTGTTCACGGTCTGGCGCGAGCGGTTCTACGAGCGCCGCGCCCAGTTCCTCTACGAGTCGACGTGGGGCGACGACCGCGTCCTCGTCCCGATGCGCGGCGAGAACCCCGACGCGACCGCGATGCTCGGCGCCGGGCTCGCCGCCGCCCACGAAGCCGGGAAGGTGGTCCTCCTCGACGTGGTCGAGGACGCGGCCGTCGCCAGCGCCGAACGCGACGCGCTGGACGACGGCCATCGGCTCGACAGTCGGATCGCCGGCGACCGGGGGAGCGGTCCGAGCGCTGGACGCGAGACTGCGGCCGCCGGACGGGAGCTCGTTGACGACGCCGCGACCGGCGACCCCGACGAACGGGAATCGGGTGGAGCCGTCGCGGAGGCGGCGGACCGCCTCGAATCGCGGGCGGACGGGATCGAGCGGCGGGTCGGCGTCCCCTGTCAGGTGGTCGTCGCCGTCGGCGGTCGGTCGCCCGCGGCGACGGTCCTGAAGACCGCCAACGAGGTGGACTGCGACCTCGTCGCGGCCGCCTACGAGCGGCGCCACGGGGCGCTCTCGCCGTACGTCCGGGACCTCTTCCGCGGCGACGTCGACGTGCTCGTCCACCGGTCGTCGGACGGGCGGACCCGCTGGAAGCGGGTCATGGTCCCCGTCAGGCGGGCCAGCGACGTGGCCCACGGCATGATCGACTTCGCGACGCGGCTCGTCGGCCGGAGCGGCCGCGTCAGCGTCTGCTCGTGCGTCTCGGGCGAACGCGAGCGCCGCCGCGCCGAGGACATGCTCGCCGACCTCGTCGAGGCGTTCGACGGGAACTTCGAGACGCGCGTCGCGACCGAATCGATCGAGCGCTATCTCGCGGAGAACGCCGCCCAGTTCGATCTGGTCTTCATGGGCGCCAGCACCGACCGGAGCGCTGCCTCGCGACTGATCTCGCCGCCCACGTTCGAACGGATCGACGACCTCGACGCCGACGTGGCCATCGTCGACCGCTCGTGAGCGAGGCCGCGACCGCCGTGGTCCGTTCGAACGCGGTCGTCAGTCGTCCGCCGCCGGGTTTTCCTGGCCCTCGCCGTCGAGGAGCCGCTCGGCGAGTCCTTCCATGTCGGCGCTCCCGAGCGCGGACTCGACGAGGAGGTGGCCGCCGATGACGGCGGGGCTGATGACGGCGTCGGCGCCGGCGCGGCGGAGCTTCTCGGTGTTCTCCCGGTCCGTCGCGGCGGCGACGATGCGCGCCTCGGGGTGGAACTGCCGGGCGGTGAGGATCGAGAGGGCGTCCTGGGCGTCGTCGTTCGTCGCCGCGATGATGGCGCGGGCGTGTTCGATCCCGGCCTGTTTCTGCGGCTCCTCGTCGCTGGGGTCGCCGACGACCACGCGGAGGTCGCGCGTGCGAAGCGTCGCCGCCAGCTCGTGGTCGGGCGTGATCACGACGAAGTCGACGACGGCCGCGAGTTCTTCCAGCAGCGGTTCGGTCAGATCGCCGTAGCCCAGGACGACCACGTGGTCGTCCAGGAGTTCGAGTTCTGAGTCGTTCATGGTACCGAGTGCTTGCGAGAGGCGGGCCTCGATGGCGGGGCCGAGCAGCGATCCCAGCGCGACGGTGAAACTGGCGACGCCGAGGACGACCACCGACATGCCGAACAGCTTCGCCTGCTGGCTCTGGGGGGTGACGTCGCCGTAGCCGACGGTGCTCGCGGTGACGATGGTGAAGTAGATGGCGTCGGTGAGCGTCGAGAGTCCGCCGAAATCGTCTCTGAGCTGGTACGATCCGGCGGTGCCGTAGACGAGCGTCCCCGTCAGTGCGGCCACGGCGGCCAGCTGCGTCGCGGAGAGATCCGCGCTGCGGTCGAACCGCCGGTAGTTCGCGATGACGGTGGGCAGCGAGAGCAGCGACAGCGCGATCAGCGGGAGCGAGTAGCGACTCGACTGGGCGAGCCCCTGGACGGCGGTGACCGGCAGGAGGACGACCGTCGAGACCCACGCGGCGCGCAACCGACGGCGCATCCCCCACGCGCTCATCAGCATCAGGAAGCCGGTCAGCGCGCCGGTGAACCCCGCCGCCCGCTGGACCTCGCGAGGGATATCGAAGTACGTCTCCAGCAGCGGGTTGACGGTCGTGGCGCTGATGTTCGCCACGCCAGTCCCGAACGAGAGGATGGCGACGACCGTAGGCAACCAGATCGCCGCCCGCGTCCCGACGAACACCGTCAGCGGCTCGTCGATCGCCCGCCTCGGATCCATGTCCTCCGGGAGGTGTGCCAACGGGTAAAATCCTGCCGACCCTTCGTGATAGATGTCGGCGAGGTCACAGGCGCCGGTCGGCGCCAGCGGGGTCGCCGCGGCCGACGGGCGCCCTCGGACGGGTCGCGCCGGTACACGTTTAAGAGTGGATTCCGTGACACCGTGCATGGCTGCGTTCCCGGTCGAGATCCTGTTCGGCATCTATCTCGGCATCCTCACGGGGATCATCCCCGGACTCGTCGCGTGGTCGCTGGGCTTTCTCTTCAAGTACTTCACCGGCGTCACCATCCCCGGGTTCGGTGTGGTCGTCCTCGCGGTCGCGCTCGCGGGCGTCAACGGCGGGTTGCTCGCGCTGGCCGACCCGACGATCACCCAGAACGCGAACGCCGTGACGATCACGACGGCGATCATGGTCGTCCTGATGATCTCGCTGTACGCCCACAACCGCGGCGACACGATGGGCGCGACGTTCCCCAAACGGCTCTCGTTGAAACAGCTCCGCGAGCGGACGCTCGCCGCCGACGTACGCGGCGCGCTCGCCGGCCGCGACGAGGCCCGCATCCGCATCGTCGGCGAGGTCGCCGACATGGAAGGCTACCCGCCGCTCGCCGACGACCTGCGCGCCGAGATCCGCGACAGCGAGTGGACCTTCCCCGCGGATCTCCGCATCTCCGAACTCGAAGCCCGCCTCGCCGAGCGGCTCAAGACCGAGTACGACCTGGGGGACGCGGCGGTGACCGTCGACGAGCGCGGACGGGCCTCGGTCGTCGCCGCACCGCCCTTTTCCGGCCTCTCGAAGCGCGTCCCCGACGGCAAGCGCGCGGTGTCGGTGAACGCGCTCGTCCCGACGGGCGTCGCCCGCAACGACGAGGTGACGCTCATCACGCCCGACGCGCAGGTCCGCGGCACCGTCGTCAGCGCGAAGACGCGGAAACCGACGGCGGAGGCCGGTCCCGACCCGGAGTCGACGGGAGCCGACGCCGGAGCGGACGGCGACGACGCGGACGATGGAGACGAGGAGGACGCCGTCCCGCAGCCGGTGCGGGCGCCGACGACGACCGGCGGCGAGGGCCGGATCACCGTCGCCGTGACGCGGACCGACGCCGAGCCGCTCCTGCGGGCCGACCGGGCGCGCGTCGTCGTCGAGTCCCGCGGCGTCCGCCGCGAGTACGAACTCGTCTCCCTGCTGCGGCGGGCCGGCCGGCGCTTCCAGCGGGTGACCGTCGGGTCCGGCGGGCCGCTTGACGGGGCGACCGTCGGCACTGCGAACGTACGCGAGACCTACGGCGTCGCCGTGATGGCCGTCCGCGGCGCGAGTGGCTGGGTCGTCGCCCCGCGAGGGTCGGCCACCATCTCGGCCGGCGACGAGGTGTTCGCCGTCGGGACGCGCGAGCAACTCGACGCGTTCCGGGAGGCGGTGGCGTGAGCGGACGCCCGCTCGGACTACCGCTCGCCAGCACCGTCGAAGCACTGGCGGTCGAGGCACCGGCTATCGTCGCACAGTCGCGGCCGCTGACCGAGCGCGTCCTTATCGGGGCGGCGCGGATCCTCGGCGTCTCGCTGATCGCCGCGGGCGTCGCGGCGGTCGTCGCCCTCCTCTACCGGTGGTACGTCCGCGAACGCGTCCCTGGCGGACTCCCCGCGCTGTTCGGGTTGAGCGCGATCGTGCCGTTGCTCGGCGCCACCGACCTGCTCCAGAACGTCATCGACCCGGCGGAGGGCGGTACCCTCCCGACCGAGGCGATGGCGCTGTTCCACATCGCCGCGATACTCGTCGCCCTCGGCGCGACCCGCGTCGGCGCCGATATCGGTGACCGCATCGGAAGCGACCTCACCGTTGCCACCGGCGAGCGCGCCGTCGAGGCGGAGGTCGGCCGACTCGTCCAGGCGGTCGGTCGCGTCATCACCGTCGAACTCCCCGAGGAGATCGAGGACATCGTCGGCTACGACCCGGTCCCCCTCCAGACGAAGGAAGCCCTGGCCGGCAAGACGTTCGTCTTCCCGCGCCGGCTGACCGTCGAAGAACTCCGCGACCGACTCGTGACGCGACTGAAGGCCGACTACGCCGTCGGCCACGTCGACGTGGAACTCGCAGACGACGGGAGCGTCGAGTTCCTCGCCGTCGGCTCCCGCGCCGCCGGTATCGGCCCGACGCTCCCGCCGGAGACCTCCGCGGTCGCCGTCCAGGCCGACCCCGCCTTCGCCGCGAGCGCGGGTGACCTCGTCCAGGTGTGGCGCACCGACCCCTCCGAGCGCGTGCTCACCGCGGAGGTCCGCGGGACGGTCGACGACGTGGTGACCCTCGCGGTCGACGCCGCGGACACGCGAAAACTCGACGCCGAGGCCAGCTATCGACTGGTGACGCTCCCCGTCGAGGCCCGGCCCGACCGCGAGTTCGCCTCGGTGCTCCGCGCGGCCGACGAGACGATGGCAGCCGTCACCGTCGCCGAGGGCAGCCCGCTGGTCGGCCAGCCCGTCGGCGCCGTCGACGTGACCGTCGTCGCGATCCGTCCCCGAGAGGGACCCGTCGAACCGCTCCCCGCCCGCGACCGGGTCCTGGCCGCCACCGACGCGCTCTACCTCGTCGCCGCACCGGAGGCCATCCGGAAGGTCGAACAGGCCGCGACTTCCAGCGTCGGGCCCTCGGCGGCGGATCCATCCGCCTCGACCGCCCCGACCGCCGAGAGCGGGGCGCGGCTCGCCCCGGAGGAACAGGTCGACGCGACGACACCCGTCGCCGGCGAAACGGCGGATTCCCCGTCCGACGGTGCCGCGGACTCCGCCAGCGCCACCGACGCGGCGGAGTCGGTCGACGACGGTCCCGCGACCGAGACGTCCCCCGGAGGAGACGGCTCCGCCGGCGCGGACGACCTCTCCGACGCGGACGCGCCCGGCATCCAGGCACTCGAAGACGACGGCTCGCCCGAGGAGTCGACGGCGGGAGACGGCGATTCGACCGCCGAGGCACCGGCGGCGGACGACGGCACGGGCGGCGAACCGACCCGCGACGACCTGGAAGACCTCGCCGGTGTCGACGTGGACGACCTGACCGGCACCGACGTCGCCGTCGAGGCGAACGGCGAGCCCGGCGAGTCGTCGGACGAACCCGCCGACGGAGCCGAGGACGGGGCCACCGCTGCCTCCAGCGGGGCGGACGACGACCCGGCTGCCGACGACCCGGCTGCCGACGAACCCGCGGGCGCCGAGGAGGGCGGCGAGGCAGACGGCGCGGACGACACCGGTGACGACGACGGCTGGACCGTGGCCGTCGACGAGCGCCGGGACGAGGACACGGGCCGGTAGCGAACGTGTGCGGGTCCGGCGACGCTCGGCTGCCGGTCGAATCGCATCGAGTGCGGAACGCTCTTTGAGTGTCGGCGTCCACCGTCAGATATGCACTGGCGGCTCTTCGCGACGCTGGCCGAGACGGCCGGGGACACCGAGGTCGAGGTGGACGTCGACGCCGGCGCGACCGTCGGCGACGCGTTCGATGCGCTTCTCGAAACCTACCCCGCGCTCGAAGACGAGGTGCTCGACGACGACGGCGACCTCTACGAGCACGTCCGCCTGCTTCACGAGGGGCGCGACCCGTTCGCCGAGGAAGCCGGCTTCGAGACCGCGCTGGAGGACGGCGACGAACTCGCGCTGTTCCCGCCGGTCAGCGGCGGCTAGAACCCACTCCGTTTCCGTCCGCAGAGACCGATCAGTCGGCTAAATCGCTCTCCTGCCGGAGGTGGAGGAGCGCGAAGCCGACGAATACGGACGCGAGCGCGGCCTGAAATCCCCAGTTCGCGGCGAGTTCGAAAACCGGCGTTATCGCCCCCAGTCCGGTCAGTCGTCCGACGTTGTCCGGACCGCCGAGCAACACGACGAGCAACCAGCCTGCGAACGCGACCTCCGCCAGATCCCACCAGTGTCGCCAGTTACCGACCGCCTGGCGGAGTCGCGTCGGACTCACGGCGAAGTGTTACTGTTCCTACTTTTTCAGTCTGCCGATGGCGGGTAGGGAGTGCGCGGATCAGGCGTCCAGCATCTCCAGCACGCGCAGAACGAGCTGGAGGATATGGATGAACACGCCCATGACGGCGATGTAGATGCCGATGGCGCTGCGCAGGTCACCGTACTTGCTCTCGCGGACCGCCCAGATCTCGTAGGTCAGGTCGACGATGAACCCGAGCAGGAAGAGCGCGCCCGCGGCGAGCATGATCGTCGGGTTCACGAAGAAGCCGATGGCGCCGACGAGGAACCCGCCGCCGAAGCACACCCAGGAGTACAGCTGCCAGCGCTCGAAGGAGTGGTCGGTCTTGAAGACGACGACGGCGACGACGGCCGTGATGATCCCGGTAACGACTGCGGTGATCCCCAGGGCGGTGACGCGCATCGACGACGCCACCCGAAAGAGGATGGCCGACCCGAGCAGGGCGTAGCCGAACTGCGAGAGCGCCACGCCGACGCCGGCCAGGCCCATACTACCCTTCTCGATGCCCGTGTTCGCCAGCCAGTACCCGCCCCCGACGGTCACGACGAACGTCGCGATGCCGATGAAGAAGTTCCGGAACAACGCCGCGCCCAGGCCGGCGACTGGCGTGTAGCTCAACGCCAGCATCAACACGATGTTCAGCGCGACCAGTCCCGCCCCGATACCCGCGATCCGCGAGACGCTCCGCGACGCTGTCGACTCTACCCCCGGTGCGTCGTACTCGATCCCACTCATGTTCGATAACTGATTGACGGCTCCGATACATGAGCGTTACCGTTCATGACAGGGAACGGACTATCGGATGATCCAGCCGAGTCTGACCGGATCAACTGGCAAAACGGCTGATTCGGCGGATAAGGGTGTCGAAACTCAGGCGTTGGCGACCTGCTGGAGGACGTCGGGAGCGTCGTCGAGGGCGTCGTCGAGGGCATCGACGTCCGGACCGCCGCCCTGCGCAAAGTCCGGCGGACCGCCGCCGCCGCCGCCGACCTTGCTGGCGAGTTCGCTGACGACCTCGCCGGCGTTGACGGCCGAGCCGTCGGGGACGGCGACGACGAACGTCGCACCGTCGCGTCCCGATCCGAGCACGGCGATCGTCCCCTCTTCGACGAGGGCGTTCGCGGTCGCCCGGAGTTCGTCCATGTCGGCGTCGAGGCGCTGGACGACGGCGGTCTCGTCGCCGACCGCGACCTCCTCGCCCTCGTCGCCGCCGGCCGCTGCGCGGACCTCGGCGAGTTCCTCTTTGAGTTGCTCGATGGTCTTGCCCCGTTCTTTCCACTCCGTGAAGAAGCGCTCGGCGGTCTCGGGCACTTCGTCGGGGGCGACGTCGAGGGTCTCCGCGGCCTCGTAGAGGGCGTCCTCGGTGTCCTGGGTGGCCTGGACGGCCGCGTCGCCCGCCGCGAACTCGATGCGGATGACGCCGTCCTGGACGCGCTCGGTGCCGAGCACCTTGATCGTCCCGATGTCGCCGGTGCGGGCGACGTGGGTGCCGCCGCAGGCCTGGACGTCCTCGGCGACGTGGATGAGGCGGATGTTCTCGCCCGCCGGAATGCCGCCCTGGTAGAGGTCGAAGCCGTGTTCGTCCTCGGCCTCGTGGCGGTCGGGCCACTCCTGTTTGACCTGCACGTTCGACCGGACGATGTCGTTCGCGCGGTGTTCGATCTCCCGGACCTGTTCGCGGGAGACGGATTCGTAGTGGCTCACGTCGATGCGCGAGGACTCGGTGCCCTTCTGGGCGCCGGCCTGGCGGACGTGCTCGCCGAGCACCTGCCGGGCGGCGTGGACGACGACGTGCGTCGCGGTGTGGTGGGCCATCAGGCGCCGGCGGCGCGTGGCGTCGATCTGCCCGCGGACGAACTCGCCCTTGCCGGGGTCGGCGTCGACGGTGTGGAGGATCACGCCGTCGACGATCTGCACGTCCGAGACCTCGGCGGTCACGTCGTCGGTCGAGAGCGTCCCGTGGTCCGGCGGCTGGCCCCCGCCTTCGGGGTAGAACATTGTCTGGTCGAGCACCACGTCGTGGGTGCCGTCGTCGCGCTCGAAGACCTCCAGCACCACCGCCTCGAACTCGGTGCGCTGCTGGTTCTCGTAGTACAGCCGGTCTGTGTTGGGTAGTTCTTCGAGGCGGTCAGCGTAGGGCCGCTCCTCCTCCTCGTCGAAGGCCTGGCCGCTGCCGTGGCGGTCGGCGACGAGGGCGTAGAAGTCGTCGGGCGTCTCCACGTCGACGCCCTTCTCGGCGGCGATCTCTTCGACCATGTCCGGCTGGATGCCGTGGGAGTCGTACAGCTCGATGAGTTCGCGGACGGGGATGGGCTCGCCCTGCTCGGCGTAGTCGTCGGCGAGCCGGCGGACCCGGCGGCCGCCCTGGTCGAGCGTCTCGCGGTACTTCTCGACCTCCGTGCGGACGATGTCGCGGATGGTGTCGCGGTTCTGGTAGCCCAGCCGGTCGGCCTGCATGTCGACGAGTTCGTCCAGCGGCGCGTCGACGCCGACGTTGTCGACCAGTCGCTTGGTCCGACGGAGGACCATCCGCGCGAGGTAGCCCGTCCCGACGTTCGACGGGACGATGTTGTCGCCGAGCATGTACGCGAGCGTCCGGCAGTGGTCGGCGATGGCGTAGATGTCCTCCAGCGGTTCGAGCAGGTCAACGAGTTCGCTTGTGGAGACGTCGAGCTTGTCGGCGATGTTGTCGCGGGCCGACTCCATGTCCTCGGCCTCGTCGATGTCCATGTGGCCCGCGAGCGTCGCGGCGCGGTGGACGATCTCGGCCTCGCGCTCGGAGTAGTCCAGCCCGGCGTTGTCCTTCAGGAAGTCGATCATGTCGGGGTAGACGGCCTCGTAGACCGTCGGCGTCCCCTGGGACATCCACGCCCAGCGCTCGATGCCGTAGCCGGTGTCGATGACCCGGCGGTCCATCCGGCTGTACGTATTGCCGTCTTTCATCTCGAAGTCGCCGTCGGGGTCCTGCTCGAACTGCATGAAGACGAGCGTCGCGAGTTCGAGCCCGCGGTAGATGACCTCGAAGGCGGGGCCGGCGTTACCGCCGCCGACCCACGGGTCCTCGATGAGGGTCACGTCCTCGCGGGGCGCGCCGACCTCGGCGAGCAGGTCCATGCAGTGCTCGACGCACTGGTCCTTCCAGTAGACCTCGCCCTCGTAGGCGTAGTCGGTGCCCTCGTCGGCGTTGAACGCGTGGTGGCCGCCCATCTCGAAGGCCATGGTGTGCCGGCCGGTCTTGCCGACGTTGTCGATGTCCTGCATCCGGATGCACGGCTGGGAGACGACGAGGGGGTTGGCGGGCGGCGGCGACTCGCCGCTAGTGACGTGCGGCTGGAAGTCGTAGATAGACGCCTGCGTCAGGAGGACGTCGTCGCGCCAGCGGTTGGCGGCGACGGGGTAGGGGTCGATGCGCTCGTGACCCCGCTCCTCGAAAAAGGAGAGGAACTGCTCGCGGGTCTCCTCCAGGGAGAGGGACTCGTCGAACCCGGGGTCGTCGATGAAGCCGTACTCCTCGCATGGCGGCTCCCCGCAGGTCGCCCGGTCCCCGTCGAGCGTCCAGAAGTGAGCCCCACACTCGGAACACTGCTCGCGGTGGAAGCCGTGTTCCTCGAAATAGTCGAGTCGATACTCCGCTTCGAGGTCGCTCATCTGTTGGTACAACGTCGCCCAGCGGCGCGTAAAACAGTTCCGAAGGTACGGCCCCCGTACTCGCGGCCCTCGGCGGCTCACGCTCGGTCGTGGTTGAGCCGTCTCGCGGTGATCGTCGGCCCCCAGCTCGTCTCGCTGGTCGCCCTCCGCTCGATGTCGACACGTCGATAAGAAAGCACATTACGGCGCCGGACGGCGGGCGACGTATGCGCCGCTTCGCCATCGCCGGGATCGTCCTCTTGTTCGCCGTCGTCGTCGGTGCCACCGTCGCGCTGTCGGCCATCACTTCCGAGGACCGCCCCGCCAACGCGACTGTCTCCGCCTTCGAACCGCGAGTCGCGGTCGGCAACCAGTCCGACGACGCCCGCACCGGATCCGGCGAGGTCGTCACCTGCAACGAGCGGGGACCCTTGCCGGGTAACGCCGGGCTGAGCGGGTCGCTCGTCCTGGAACGGCCGGTCGGCGATGAGGGCCCGCCCGAGGCGACGTTCCGCGTGAACGTGACCGTCGGCGACGGAGGACTCGTCCAGACGGATACCGTGAATCTCTCGACGGGCGGCTCCGAGCGGGTGACCCTGTTCACGATCGACGAGCGGCCGCCGTCGCTGGACGGCGGCGACTCGGTGACCGTCCAGGGGGTCGTCTCCACCGAGAAGACCACCGCCGCCACGGCCTCGCGCACGGTCGGCGTCGCCGAGCGCGACGTCCCGTGCGCGGACGAACGCGAAAACTGATTCGACGCATCGGGCCGCGACACCGCGTCGGACCGCGTTACCGAGTCAGGCCGCGGCGGCCTGGTCGTTCGCACCGCCGTCGCCGCCCGCCGCGTCCTCGGTCTCGTCGTCTGTCTCGTCGCCGTCTTCGAACTCCGCTTCGAGTTCGGCCTCGGCGTCGCCCGATTCGACTTCGACTTCGAGCTCCTCGGCGTCGCTCGGGACGCTAACGACGTATTCGCCGTCGGCGTCGGTGGTCCCGGCCGCTCCGTCGTCGACGCTCACCGTCGCGTTCTCGATGGCGCTGCCGTTCTCGGTCACCAGGACGGTGACGTTCTCGCCGGCGGAGACGTTGCCGACGAACGACGCGCTGATGGACCGATCGTCGTCGTTGTCGTCATCGTCGACTCGTTCGATTTCGACGTCGGTCCCGGACTCGCTCACGACCGGCTTGAGGATGTACTTCCCGCTGTTGCCGGCCTCGTGGACGGTCACGTCGTAGACGAAGTCCACTTCGCTGCCGTTCTCGACCGTGAACTGGCTGTTGAGCTGGAGTTTCCCGCTCGGGAGCTTGACCCGCTGGGAGTCGCCGTTCTTCAGCGTCCCGTTCACCTCGCTCACTTCCATGTGGATCTTGTCGTACTCGCCCGCGGGGAGGTCGAACTGTTCGAGTAACGTGGCGTTCGCGCCGCGCAACTGCGAGAGGTCGACGCTCGTGGCGTTCACGTCGCGGGTGACCCAGCGACCGTCCTCGCCTTCGTCTTCGTCGTCCATCTCGTCCGCTTCGTCCTCGCGCTCTTCGTCTTCTTCGCTCTCCTCGTCGGCGTCGGTCTCGGTGGCGTCACTGTCGTCGGCGTCCGTTGCGTTCACGGCCGTCGCCGTCGCGGTGGCCGTGGACGCGTTCTCCTCGTCGGCCGACTCGTTCGCGGCGTCGACGAGGTGGAACTGGACGCTCGTGATCGTGACGTTCAGGTGCTCGAAGTCGTCCATGTCGTTGGGCTCGTCGCTCACGTAGAAGTTGACGGTTCCCGAATCGGACGCGTCCTCGTCTTCGGTGCCGCTGTCCGTCCCGCTGGCGTCACCGTCGGTGTCGTCCCCGGAGGCGCCGTCGCCACCGTCGGCGGCCGGCGTCCCCGTTCCGGGAGTCGCCGCACAGCCGGCGGTCACGACCAGTAGCGCCGTCGCGAGCGCGAGGACGGCGCGTTTCATCCGGACACCCCCGTCCGCCGCGTCCGGCGTTCGTTCGTCCGCCCGCACTTCGCAAACTGTCGGTCTGTCCGTGGCATCGTACTCTCACCTATCACCCCCGGACCCATATATAAAGGCGACGCTGAAGCCGGATTAACATCGATCAATCCGGATTTCCAGCTCTTTCGATACCGGTGCAGTCCGTCGTTTCTCCCCGCGAACGAACGACACTCGGGATGAACGGGCGAAAAGAATTTATACGTGGTCTGGCGGTGGTCGGCGATCGGGAGCCGTCGGCGAGCGGTCGGGCGCTGAGTCGGTTCGGTCCGCGGATCGGGATCCGACACGCGTTTACCGGGCGCCCGCCGAGAGGCGGACATGCGCGTGACGTTTCTCGGGACGAGCGGCGCTGTCCCGACCACCCAGCGCAACACGAGCGCGCTGCTGGTCAACCGCGACGGCGACCGCCTCCTCTTCGACTGCGGCGAGGGCACCCAGCGTCAGATGATGCGTTTCAACACCGGCTTCGCCGTCGACCACATCTTCGTCACGCATCTCCACGGCGACCACGTCCTCGGCATCCCCGGCCTGATCCAGACCTTCGACTTCAACGACCGCGAGGACCCGCTCGCCATCCACGCCCCCAGCGGTACCCGCGGCCAGGTCGAGGACCTCGTCCACGCCGGCGGCAACGACCCCGCCTTCTCCGTCCGCATCCACCAGGTCGACGCCGGCGACACCGTCCTCGACCGCTCTGAGTACGAGGTCCGCGCCGTCCGCGTCGACCACCGCACCAACGCCGTCGGCTACGCGATCGTCGAAGACGACCGCAAGGGCCGCTTCGACCGCGAGAAGGCCGAAACTGAACTCGGCGTCTCGCCGGGCCCGAAGTACTCAAAGCTCCACCGCGGCGAACCCGTCGAACACGACGGGCGGACGATCCGGCCCGAGGAAGTCGTCGGCCCGCCGCGGCCCGGCCGCCGCATGGTCTACACCGGCGACACGCGACCCACCGACGCGGTCGTCGCCGCCGCCGAGGACGCCGACCTGCTCGTCCACGACGCTACGTTCGCCAGCGACTGGGCCGACCGCGCGAAGGAGACAGCCCACTCCACGGCCCGCGAGGCCGCCGTCGTCGCCCAGCGAGCGGGCGCGAAACGGCTCGCGCTCACCCACATCTCGACCCGATACGCCGGTGACCACTCGCCAATCGAGCGCGAGGCCCGCGAGCACTTCGACGGCGAGGCGTGGGTCCCCGACGACGGCGAGCAGTTGGCAGTCCCCTTCCCCGACGAAGACTAAACGTCCGCAGTGGCGCGCGCTGTCGCGGCCGAAACGCCTCCGCAGGAGCGCACTCGAACGACGGCCCTGGGAAACTATATCACGGACACGGACCACACCACTGGTACAGTGCCCGCCGAAGACGACGATCAGCCCATCTCGCGGAGCACGTACGACGAACTCGCGCCGGGGTACGAGGACATCACCGACGCGGCGATCCGCGAGTACTACGAGTGGCCGACGGTCGAGCGACTGCTTCCTCCGCTAGACGGCAAGCGCGTCCTCGACGCGGCCTGCGGCGACGGCTTCTACACGGAGCGGCTGGCGGAGGCGGGCGCCGACCCGGTGGGCGTCGACGCCAGCCCGGCGATGGTTCGACGGACGCGCGAACGCTTCGGCGACGGCCGGTTCGCCGGCGAGATACCGGTCCACGAGGCCGACCTCACGGACGGACTCCCGTTCCTCGACGACGAGGCCGTCGACCTCGTCCTCTGTCAGCTCGCGCTCGAACACGTGCGGGACTGGGAGGCGGTCTTCGCGGCGTTCGCTCGCGTCCTGCGACCCGGCGGTCGCGTCGTCGTCTCGACGAGCCACCCGGTCCGGGATTACGTCGACGCCGAGTTCTTCGTCCGCGACCACGTCCTCGCCGAGAGCGCCACCTACGGCGACACCGAACGGGTCGACCGCGACTGGGGCGACGATGGCGACCCGTTCGTCGTCCCGTTCTACCGCCGGCCGCTGCAGGCGGCCTTCGAGCCGGCGACGGAGGCGGGACTGCTCGTCGAGCGCGTCCTCGAACCCGAGATCACGGACGTCTTCGCGGATATCGCGCCGGACCACGCCGCCGAGTTTCGCGACGGCCCCCCGAACTTCCTCTGTCTGCGATTCCTGAAACCGGCGGACAGCGCGACGATCACGACGGGATAGAGCGGACCGGTCGGCGCGCGACGCAGTGGAGAACGCTTATTGCAGCCTCGCTGAAAGGTCCGGTGTGTCACCGACTCGACGCGCGTTCGCGACGGGTCTCGCGGCGGTCTGCGGCGGCTGTCTCGGACTCGGCCCCGCGCAGTCGTCGACGCCGACCGATCGTCCCGACAGCGACGGTGACGGCGTCCCGGACGACGTGGACGACTACCCGAACGACGACCGTCGGGCGTTCCGGTCGAGCAGTTCGGAGGGGACGACAACGATCGAGGCTGGCGAGTTCAGGGCGATCGGGCTCACGAACACGCCGCAGGACTCGGGGGAGTACGTGGACTACGACGTCGCCGTCGAGGGGGAGGGGACGGTCGATTGCCTCGTCTTCCGGCGCGAGGAGTACGACGCCTACGAGCAGGGCGCTCGCGACGCGTCGCCAGTCGCCGCGTTCAGCCGGACGGACGTCTCCGAAGCGCACGTCGTCGAACAGCTCCCCGAGGGCCAGTTCATCTTTTCGCTGGACTGCACCGAGCAGTCGACCGAACCCGGCCGGGAGAGCGTCACGGTAACGTACTCGATCAAGATGGCCGATCCCGTCTCGACGGCGACTCCCGACTGAAACGGCCGTCGAGCGGCGGCGCGTGCGTTGCCATCGGTTACCACGGTCGGGAAACGCCTTTCTCGCTCGCCTTTCCATCCGGCGTCATGGACCGACCCCTCCACCTCGTCGACGTGTTCGCCCGCGAGCGCTACGCCGGCAACCAGCTCGCGGTCGTCACCGACGCGGCCGACCTGTCGGACGAGGAGATGCAGGCGTTCGCCGCCGAAATCGGCTTCTCGGAGACGACCTACGTCGAGACCGACGCCGAGAACGGACCGCAGCCCGACGGCACCTGGCCTGTCCGCATCTTCACGCCGGAGGCCGAGATCCCCTTCGCCGGCCACCCGACGCTCGGGACGGCGCAGGTGATCCGCGAACACCTCGCCGACGGCCGGCCCGACCAGGTCGTTCTCGACCTCGACGTGGGCGAGGTCCCCGTCGCGGTTCGCGACCGGGACGACGGCGGCGAGACGCTGTGGATGACACAGCAGCCGCCCGCGTTCGGGGACGAACTCGCACACGACGACCTCGCGGACGTTCTCGGGCTCGATCCCACCGACCTCGACCGAGAGTACCCGGTCGCGGTCGTCTCCACCGGGCTGCCGACGATCATCGTCCCGCTCGCCGACCGCGCCGCGCTCGAAGCGATCGACGTCGACCGCGCGGCGTACGACGCCGTCACGGGCGACCGCGACGCGAAGAACGTCCTCGCCGTCTGTCCCGAGCCCCGCGACGACGCCAACGACTTCGCCGTCCGGGTGTTCGCGCCGTACTACGGCGTCCCCGAGGACCCCGCGACCGGCTCGTCGAACGGCTGCCTCGCGGCGTATCTGGTCCGCCACGGACTCGACGACCGGGACGCCACCGACGACCTCGACGTTCGCGTCGAACAGGGCTACGAGATGGGACGGCCGTCGCTGGTCCACCTGCGAGCCCGCGAGACCGCTGATTCGGAAGGGATCACCGTCGAGGTCGGCGGGGCCGTCCGGGCGGTCGCCCGCGGGACGCTGCTGTAGGATCAGGCGCGCTGCGCCCGTTCGGCGCCGACTTCTTCTTCCTCGCCGATCGCGACCCACTCGGCGCTGGCTCGCCAGAGTCGCCGCTGGGCGTCGCGATCGGTGGCACCGTCCCCCGGGGTGACGGGCTCGCGGTCGTCGAAGTACTCGCCGGAGACGCCCGCCACGGCGGGCGAGCGCGCCAGGTAGGTCGGCGTCTCGGCGGATTCCGCCGCCGAGTCGGTCCGGCCGAGCGCGCCGCCGACGACGCCGTACAGCTTCCAGGCGATCCCCATGAACCGCGAGCTGTCCCGGGTGAGGCCGGTCGTCGGCGAGACGCCCGGATGACAGCAGTTGGCGACCACGCCGTCTGGCAGCCGCCGCGCGAGTTCGGCCGTGAACAGGACGTTCGCGAGCTTCGAGTGGCCGTACGCGTCCATGCCGGTCGGTCCGTCGGGGCCGCGGACGCCGTCGAGGTCGAGTTCCGTACCGCGGTGCAGGTCCGACGAGACCGTCACGACGCGGGCGGGGTCCCGTTCCCTTTCGGGGGCGTCGCTCGCTCGGCGTTCGCCGGTCGCGGCGAGGCGGTCGGCGAGCAGGTTCGTCAGCAGGAACGGCGCGAGGTGGTTGACGGCGAAGGTCAACTCCACGCCGGCGTCGCTCCCGGGCAGGTCGACGAGGTGGCGCTCGCTCTGGAACGTCCCGGCGTTGTTGACCAGCGCGTCCAGCCGGTCGAAGTCGGCGCACACCGCGTCGGCCAGGTCCCGGATCGCCGCCGGTTCGGCGAAGTCCGCGGCGTAGAACCGGTGGTCGTCGCCGGAGAGCGAGGCGGCCAGTCGCTCGCCCTTCGCGCGGTCCCGGCCGTGGACGAGCACCGTCGCGCCCGTCTCGGCGAGGTTGCGTGCCGTCTCGGCGCCGATGCCGTCGGTGGAACCGGTGACCAGCGCCACGTCTCCCCTCCCGAGCGCCGCTCCGTCGTCGGTCGCAGCGTCTGTCATTGGCCTCTCTTCCCGCCCCCGCCTGAAAACTCCCACCCCGCCACCGGCCCGGTACATAAACGTCCACGACGGGTGAGGGGAGACAGCTTTGTGGATCGGGACTGACAGTCCTTTCGTGAACGACGTGGTCTCCAGCGCAGCGGCGGGGTGTGTCACTCGAACGGGTCGGTCGGTCGCGTTCGGTGCCGCCGCGGCCGACGGGCGGTGCGGTCGGCGGTCGAATCGGTGCCCGGCGACGCGGGGGCGGTCCGAATGACGCTCGACGCCGTCGACCGGTACGGACCGAACGGGGTTGGCACCGTCGGCGACCGCGCGGTGGTCGTCGGAGGGAGCGTCGCCGGGCTCTGCGCCGCGCGCGCCCTCGCCGACGGGTTCGACGAGGTGGTCGTCGTCGAGCGCGACCCGCTCCCCGACGCCCCGGTCGCGCGCGACGGCGCGCCCCAGACTAGCCACCCCCACGCGCTGCTGGCGGCCGGCCAGGCGACCCTCGAAGACTTCTTCCCGGGGTTCGGCGAGGACCTGGTCGCCGCCGGCGGGCTGATAATCGACGTGACGCGCCAGCTCGTGGAGTTCCAGCACGGCGGCTTCGTCGCCGACGGCCCGGAGCGGACGCCCTCCTACTGCGCAAGCAGGCCCCTGTTCGAACACGTGATCCGCAGACGCGTCCGCGACCTCGACCCCGTCCGCCTCCGCGGCGGCTGCCAGTTCGTCGACTACCTGACCGACGACGGCGCGACGGCGGTGACCGGCGTGGAAGTCCGCGAGGGCGGCCCGACCGAGGCCATCGACGCCGACCTCGTCGTCGACGCGACCGGTCGCGCGAGTCGGACCCCGGAGTGGCTCGCCGACAACGGCTACCGCGCCCCGCCCGAAGACAGGGTCGAGATCGACTTGCAGTACAGTTCGCTCCGGGTCGAGCGCCCGCCGGGCGACCGGCGGATGATCAACGTGCCCCTCGACGCGCCGCGGACCCGCGGCGCCGTCGCGCTCCCGATCGAGGACGGCCAGTGGGACGTGATCCTCGCCGGAGTGCACGGCGACGGCGCGCCGGGCGACCGCGACGAAGTCCTCGACTTCGCCGACTCGCTGCCGATCGACCTGATCGCGGACCTCCTGCGGGCCCAGCCGTGGGTGTCGGACGGCGTCGAGCGCTACCCGTTCCCGGCGAGCATGCGCCGCCGCTACGAGGCGCTCGATCGCTTCCCCGACGGCCTGGTCGTCACCGGCGACGCCGTGTCGAGCTTCAACCCCGTCTACGGGCAGGGGATGTCGATCGCGGCCCTCGACGCGCTGGTGCTCCACCACGCGCTCGCTGACGGCGGCCTCGACCGGCTGGCTCCGCGCTTTTTCGGCGCGGTGGCGCCGGTGCTGGACACGCCGTGGCAGATGGCGACCGGCGCCGACTACCGGTACGAGGAGACCGACGGCGAACCGTCGGTCGCGACGACGCTGTTCAACCGGTACTTCTCCCGGTTGCTCCGACAGGCCCACGACGACGGCGTCCTCGCCGAGGCCTACGGCGAGGTCGTCGGGCTGGAGCGCTCGCCGACCGCGCTGCTCCGCCCGAGGATTCTCGCCCGCGTGCTCCTCCCCGTCGGCGGCGACTGGGTCGACCCCGACCCGGAGCGCAGGACGCGGGTTCCGCCCGGGAGCGACGATTCGGCGACCGTCGACGACGAACGCGCCGCCGAGCCGCCGTCCCCGTAGCCGGAACTGTCAGAACTACCGGACCGACTACTCGTGGCCGTAGATCGGCACGGGCTCGTACGGCTCTTCGAGGTAGGCCACGTCCGAACTCGACAGCGACACGTCCAGCGCCTCCACGGCGGCTTCGAGGTGTTCGACGCTCGACGTGCCGACGATGGGGGCGTCGACGGCGTCGTTCTGGAAGTGCCAGGCGAGCGCGATCTGCGCCATCGTGACGCCCTTGTCGGCGGCGAGTTCCTGGACGCGCTCGTTGATCTCCCGGCTGCCCGGCCCCTCGTGATAGGGGACGCCGTAGTCTTCTTCGGTCTCGCCGCGCTCGGTGGCGGTGAACTCCTCGTGGGGACGGGTCAGGTACCCGGCGGCCAGCGGCGACCACGGGAGGACGCCGACGTCCTCCTTCTCGCAGACGGGGTACATCTCCCGCTCCTCCTCGCGGTAGGTCAGGTGGTAGAGGTTCTGCATCGTCTCGAAGCGGGCCAGTCCCTCGCGGTCGCTGACGTGCAACGCCTCCTGGAACTGGTGGGCCCACATCGACGAAGCGCCGATGTGGCGGACCTGTCCCCGGCGGACGGCGTCGTCGAGCGCGCGCAGGGTCGTCTCGATGGGCGTGTCGTAGTCCCAGCGGTGGATCTGGTAGAGGTCGACGGTGTCCATCCCTAACCTATCGAGGGAGTGTTCGAGCTCCTGCTCGATGGTCTTCCGCGAGAGGCCCTCGGCGTTCCTGTGCTCGTTCGCGCCGGAGAAGCGGACCTTGGTGGCGACGACCTGCTCGTCGCGGTCGTAGTGGGCGAGCACGTCGCCGAGGATCTCCTCCGATTCGCCCGCCGAGTACGTGTTGGCGGTGTCGAAGAAGTTGACGCCCAGGTCGATGGCGCGCTCGATCAGCTCCTCGCTGTCGTCCTCGTCGAGCATCCAGTCGGTGCCGCTGCCGAAGCTCATGCAACCGAGACAGATTTTCGAGACTTCCATGCCCGTGGAACCGAGCGTGGTGTACTCCATAGCGGAGAGACGGCGCGATAGGACGTAAAACGACCGCTCGCGGAAGTCCGAGACGGGCGACAGTCTCACCGCCTGACCCGGGCCCCCTGGCGCACCAGGCTCGACGGTCGAATCGCCCCCTACTTTGACAATGGGAGACCGACAAGGAGTTGTCATGGTAGCCGGTGACAAGGGCGCCCTGGTCGACGCCCTCCGGGACGCGGTCGGCGACGACCTCAGACTGGCCGCGACCTACGACGAAGACGGCTACGAGGTGTTCTACTCGCGGCCGGAGGTCGAGGCACGCGCGGAGGAGCACGCCGACCGCGTCCACGACGAACTGGTCCTCCAGGGGCTCGGCCGGGGCCACCTCGAAGACCTCTTCGCCGCGGGGCGACTGGAGTGTTCGATCCACCGCTTCGAGGAGCTGACGGCCTTCCACTTCGCGACCGGCGAGTTCACCGGCCTGTTCGTCAGCGTCGACTCCGAGGCCGACCTGCCTCTCGCGACGTTCGCCGAGACGTGCACGGAGTTCCTCTGAGTCACGCCGCGGTCTTGAACTCGACCGTATAGCCGACGGGGTCTTCGACGTAGACGCAGGGGTATTCGCCCGTCGCGCCCTCGCGGACCGCTTCGGTGAGCACCTCGATGTCGGACGCTTCGACCCGTTCCATCACCTCGTCCATCGACGCGTCCACGAACACGGCGAAGTGGTTGATCGTCTCGCCAGTCGGCTCGGGCACGGTCTCCCGCGGGGAGACGTGGATGATACAGGACGGCCCGAGGCGGACGTAGAAGAACTCCCGCTCGCCGGCACGGTACTCGTCGTAGTACTCCGTGCCGAAGCCCATGTCGTCGCGGTAGAAGCCGACGAAGGCCTCGATTGCCGATTCCGGGACGCGAACGTTGACGTGGTCGATCGCCGTCGCTTCCATGGCGACCGGTTCCGGGGGCGGTCATTTCGGTCTTGTGAATCCGGAGACAGATACGGCGGTCGTTCGTCGCGTCCGCGGTGCCCTGGTTCGACCCGCAGCAACCGCCCTCCGGTATCGCCGGCAGTACGACTACTTCACTCGGACCGAATAGTGACACACGATGACAGACAGCACCAACCGCGACAGATCGGCGCGAACGGCGAGACCTGCCGGAGAGGGCCAGACCGAACACGAGGGGAGTCGGCGGGGTTCCCTGGACGACATCCGGGAGACGTACGCGGAGCAGGCCAGCACGATGGCCCGGTTGCGCCGGCTCGACCGACTGCTCGTGGGGCGGTATCGGCGTCGACTCTTCGGGCGGGCGACCGGCCGGGTCCTGGAC
The DNA here is from genome assembly GCF_047715405.1 of Halosimplex rarum. Lineage (NCBI taxonomy): Archaea > Methanobacteriati > Methanobacteriota > Halobacteria > Halobacteriales > Haloarculaceae > Halosimplex > Halosimplex rarum. The sequence continues at coordinate 3,053,167 of NZ_CP180412.1, read as the reverse complement.
GTCGCCTGCGGGACGGGGACTAACGCCGAGTACGTGCCCGAGACGGCCGAGTACGTCGGCGTCGACGTCAGCCCGGAAATGCTCCGGGAGGCCGACGCGGAGCTTCGCCGACTGGGACGCGGCGGGACGCTGGCGGAGATGGACGCCCAGTCGCTGGCCGTGCGCGACGACAGCTTCGAGACGGTGATCTCGTCGCTGTCGACGTGCACGTTCCCCGACCCGCTGGCGGCGCTCGGGGAGATGAACCGCGTCTGCGAGCCCGACGGGCAGGTCCTGCTCCTCGAACACGGCCGCAGCAGCGTGGAACTGCTCGGTCGGCTCCAGGACTGGCGCGCCGACGCGCACTTCGAGAAACACCGCTGTCGGTGGAACCAGAATCCGCTGGCGCTCGTCTCGCAGTCCGACCTCGCGCTCCGCGAGTCGTCCACGAAGCTGCTCGGCGTGATCACCGCGATCCGGGCCGAGCCCGGGTGAGCGGGGGCCGAACCCGCGACGCCTGAGCGGAGACCGCTCCCACGCCGGGTGGGCAAAGTCCGATCCCGCGCCGGGTGAGCGGAGCCCCATCCCGCGCCGGGTTTATATTCGACTGTTGCCTACGCAGGCGTGTGAGCACGCGAACGAGTGCGCTGGACGCGGTCGTCTTCGGGGTGGACGTCCAGAGCGGCGACGTGCGCGGGGACGTCTCCTACGCGCTGGTCGCGTTCGACGGCGAGCACGTCGACCGCGACGTGGTCTCCCGGCGGAAGCTCCGCCGGCTGATCCGCGACGAGAAACCCGCCATCGTCGCCACGGACAACATGTACGAACTCGCGGAGAACAAGGACGCCCTCGTCCACTTTCTGGGCGAGCTCCCCGACGAGACGACGCTGGTGCAGGTCACCGGGGCGGAGCGGCCTGAACCCCTCTCCCGGGTCGCCAACCGCCACGACGTGCCCTACGGCAAGGACCCGATGAAAGAGGCCGAGGCCGCCGCCCGCCTCGCCGCCCGCAACGTCGGCCAGGTCGTCTCCGCGTTCACCGACGAGACGGAGATCAAGGTCTCCCGCGGCCGCTCGACCGGCGGTGGCGGCGGCTGGTCCGAGGACCGCTACACCCGCCGCATCCACGGCTCGGTCAAGAAGCGGACCCGCGAGGTCGAGGCCGACCTGAAGGAGGCCGGCCTGGACTTCGAGCGCGACGAGACCGAGAAGTACGGCGGCTTCTCCAACGCGATATTCACCGTCGAGGGCCGCCCGCGGGACATCCCGGTCTCCAACGAGCGGGCCGGCGACGTGCGCGTCGAGGTCGAGCGCGTCCGCCGCGACGGCATCGAGTTCCGCCCGCTCGCCAAGCGGCGGGATCACGTCGTCGTCGGGGTCGACCCCGGGACCACCACCGCGGTCGCCATCGTCGGGCTCGACGGCGAGGTGCTGGACGTCCTCAGCACCCGCACGGCCGACAGCGCCGAGGTGACCGAGTGGATCGTCGAACGCGGTCGGCCGGTCATCGTCGCCGCCGACGTGACGCCGATGCCCGAGACCGTCGAGAAGCTCCGCCGGTCGTTCGACGCCGCCGGCTGGGTGCCGGATCGGGACCTCCCCGTCGACGTGAAGCAACATCGTACGCGCGAGGAGGGCTACGACAACGACCACGAGCGCGACGCCATGGCCGCCGCCTTCGGCGCCTTCGACGCCCACAAAGACCAGTTCGACCGCATCGCCGCGAAGGTCCCGCCCGGGCAGGAGGTCGGTCCGGTCGTCGCCCGCGTCGTCGCCAACGAGGAGAGCGTCGAGACGGTCCTCGACGACCTGCGCGACGACGGCGGCGAGGACAGCGACGAGGCCGAGCAGCCCGACAACGAGCAGTCGCCCGAGCAGAGACGCATCTCCCAGCTCGAGTCGCAGGTCGCGCAGTTGCAGTCCCACGTCGAGAACCTCGAGGGGACCATCGCCGAGAAGGACGACGAGATAGACGACTACGAACGCAAGCTCTCGGAGGCCCGCAGCGAGACGCGCGTCGAGGCCCGCAAGGACCGCGAGGTCACCCGACTGGAGCGGGAAAACCGCCGCCTGAAGGGCGAGATCGACGAGAAGGACGAGCGCATCGACGAACTGGAAGGCAAGCTGGAGCGGCTGAAGGCGCTCTGGAAGCTCGACCACTCGAACTTCGCGGACGTCGCCGAGAAGAAACAGGGGCTGACGCCGGTCAAGGTCGTCGAGCAGTTCACCAGCGACGCCATCGACGACGCCCACGAGCGCTTCGGCCTCGCCGAGGACGACGTGATCCTGTTCCGTGATGCCTCCGGCGCCGGCGCCTCGACGGCCGACAAGATCGTCGACATCGACCCGCAGATCGTCCTCCGTAACGGCGGGCTCTCGGACGTCGCCGACGAGATCCTCTTCAAGCACGACATCCCCGTCGCGCCCGCCGACCTGGTGACCGTCCAGGAGGTCGACGAACTGGCGGTCGCCCGCGAGCGAGAGATCGACGAGGCCATCGCCGACTGGGAAGAGCGCGCAGAGGAGCGCGAGCGCGAGCGCAACGCCCAGATGGTCGACCGCCTCATCAGCGAACACCGCGCCGGCGACCGCGGCGAGAGCGACTGAGTTTCGCCGGGCCGACGCCGCCCCGGACCGCCGTCAGTTCTGTCAAGCTTTTTGTGTGTCGGGCGAGCCAGACCGGACATGGCAGGGAGCCAACACGGGCAGGTGCAGGTGGAATCGATCACCGTCGCGACCGGGCTGGCGGTACTCGCGGTCGTCTGCGGTAGCGTGCTTCTCGGCGTCGTCAACTCGCTGCTGTACGGCGACGTCGTCGGCGCGTTCGCGGTGGGTCGGATCCAGGGCACGGCGATCGGCCACATCTCGACGGCCGCCGTGATCGGGTCCGTAATGCTGGTCTTCGACCGCGGCACCAGCCAGGAACTCCTCGTGAAGACCGTCGGAGTCGTCTACGGCGCCGACCTCTTCGAGTCCATCCTCGGTGACCTGCTCTCCTCGTCGTTCGGCGTCGGGGTCGGGTACCTCCTCAGCCCGCTTTCCTCGGTCCTCGCCTTTCTCGGCTACGTCATCGCGTTCCACGTGCTGTTCGAGCGCGAGGACCTCCTCTGAGACGCCGCCTGGGGGACGGTGACGGACACGCAGCTTTTTGCCGCCCGGCGACCCGGTGTTCCGCATGCGGCCGCGCCGACGGATCTGGGCGAGCAGGGCGAGCGAGGAGCGAGCGCACGTCCGCGTCCTCCTCGCGCTCGGCGTCGCCGTGTTCGTCACACACTGGCTGTCTCTTCCGCCCGGTTGGCTGTGGCCGAGCGTTCCCTATTCCGTCGCCGGCTTGCTGGGTGTCGTCGCTGCGGGCGCGGGCTATCGCGGGTTCGGTTCGGCCGCCGGCGCCGTCGCCACGAGCGCGCCCGGGCTGGCGCTCGCGTTCCGCAGCGAGTACTGGGCGTTTCACTTTGGTTGCTTCCCGCGGGCGGGCGCGTCGGAGACGTGCCTGCTCGCGCCGCCAGCCGAGACGCGGTTCGTCGTCCAACAACTGCTCACGTCGGTCGCGTTCGTCCTCGTCGTCTGCGGGGTCGGGTACGCCGTCGGTCGCGGTCTGAGAAGCGCCGTCGGCGATCTGGACGGCCGACGTCCGCGGTGACTGGACGGCTGACGCGGCGGCTCTAAACCATCCCGCCCATGCCGAACGAGGCGAGGACGTTCGTGACGAGCCCGTAGAGGATCAGGCCGAGTCCGGCGACCACGAGGCCGATACCGGCGGCGATCAGCGGGTTCACCCAGGCGAGCAGTCCGATGCCGCCGAGGATCACGAGAATGCCGACGATTCCGGCGGCGCCGAGTTTGTCGATCACGTCTCCCCGTGCTCCGCGCCGGGACTTAACGGTTTCAGTCGCGGGCGTGAGGTGCCGGGAACTGCCGGCGATGGAGAATCAGTACGCGTACTCGGTGTCGACGTTCTGGGCGGCGCGGACGAGTTCGGTGACGGCCTCCCGGTTGCTCAGCAGTTGCATCTCCGAGCCCTCGAACTCGAAGGCCCCGCCCATGACCGCTTCGGTGACCTCGATCTCGTCTTCCAGCAGGTCGACCCACGCCGTGTACGGTCCCCGCAGCCCGAAGTCGTACTCCGCGTTCGGGTCGCTCCCCCGCGCGGCCACGCACGCACCGTCGGTGATCACGACGGTCAGCGTGATCGGGTTCCCGTCGTAGCGGTCGTCCGGGAGGATGTCGAACCGGAAGGTGGCGTCGAAGCCCTCGGCGGCTTCGGTGAACGCTTCCCGGTCGTTGAGTCTCGCTTGCAACTGGTCGGCCCACTCGTCCGCGTCGCCCGGCAACGTCGGTGTCATCTTGTCTGGTGTGGCTCGGTCGGCGACTTTGGCGTTTCGGGTCTAGTCGTGGTCGTCGATCCCGTGAAACGATTTATCCTGCCGGGACGAGTTGACAGCAATATGGCTGGTTCCCGTGCGAGAGCGGTCCTGTTCGGCGAGTCTCTTCCGCAGACCGTTCGAATTCTCGGGCTCGCCGCGCTGGTCTCCGTGGGGCTCTATCTCGGCCTGGTCGCCAGCGTCAGCGTCCTCGACAGGTGGGCACCGTTTCTGGGTAGCCCGTTCGCGTTCGCTCTCGTCCCGCTCGCGCTGTCGACGGCGGTCTCCGTCAGGAACGGCGGTCTTCTCGGCAGTCTCTCGATGGCCGTCGGCCCGAGTATCAGCTATCTCCTCTTGCACCTCGCGTACGCATCAGCGCCGACGCTCGTCGAGCAGTTCGTCGCGAGTACCCGGATCGGAATTCTGGTTGGAGTGCCTCTCGGAGTCGCCGGCTTCCTCCTCGGCGCCGGTATTCGGCGTGTCGGCCCTCGTTTTCGTGAGCGAGTGATCGTGTCTGGTCGTGCAGACTGACCAGTTTCATCTTGCTCGCTAGCAATTGAGTTCGGCATAGGAGACAGCAAGCGATGAAAGCCCTCGACCCGCTCGGGACGCCGCGGCTCTCACGGTTCGCTTCGCTCACCGTTCGAGCGACCGTGGCGCTCCCGTCGGTCGCGCCACGCGTTCGCTGCGCGCACTCACTTCGTCCGCGTGCTTACTTCGCCGGGGCGCCGAAAGACTCGCTTCGCTCCTCTTTCGAGCCCTCGTTCGCACGGTTCACGAGGACGCCACCGACCGGCCCTCGCCCTTTCAGTCCGCCAGGAGACTCGCTTTGCTCGTCTCCCGAGCCCTGGCTCGCTTCGCTCGCCAGAACGCCAGGAACAGCAGGACCGCACCACACAGCACCGCGCCTCACGCCTCCCCAGCCGATTCACTCGGTCGCTGCGCTCCCTCGCTCATCCCTCGCACGGGTCCGTCTCGTGCCCTCGCATTCGCTCGGGACACTCGACAGCGCGCGCCACCGAAGAAAATCCGCAGTCTGCACCCGTTACAGTTCCAGCCCGTGGATCGCGACGGACTCCTCGCCGTCTTCGACGCGACCGATGATCCGACCGTCGTCCGTGGCGTCGACGACCGCTTCGGCGTCGTCCTCGGACATCGCCGCCACAAACCCGGTGCCCATGTTGAACGTGCGGTGCATCTCCTCGTCGTCGACGTTGCCCTCCTGCTGGACGAAGTCGAAGACGGGCTGGGCGTCGAAGGGGTCCGTGATTTCGTAGCGGAACGCGCCCATCCGGGTCAGATTCGTCCATCCGCCGCCGGTGACGTGAGCGGCGGCGTGAGTCTCGACCTCGCGCAGCGGGCCGAGGAGGTCGCTGTAGATGCGCGTCGGTTCGAGCAGTTCCTCGCCGATCGATCTATCCGAGTTCGGAGGAAACGGATCGGTGTACTCGTGATTCCGGGTGACGGCCTCGCGGGCGAGCGTGAGACCGTTCGAGTGGATACCCGAGGACGGCCAGCCGACGACGACGTCGCCGGCTTCGGCTTCGCCGGGGAAGATGGCGTCCTTGGGCGCGAGGCCGGCGCAGGTGCCGGCGATGTCGAGGCCTTTGATCACGTCAGGCATCACGGCCGTCTCGCCGCCGACGAGGGCGACGCCGGCCCGCTCGGCGCCCTCGTCCAGCCCTTCGCCGATCTGTTCGGCGGTGGCGTCGTCGGGTTCCTCGACGGCGAGGTAGTCGACGAAGGCGACGGGGTCGACGCCCGCGGCGACCAGGTCGTTGGCGTTCATCGCGATGCAGTCGATGCCGATGGTCGAGTAGTCGTCGAGCGCCTCGGCGACCAGGAGCTTGGTACCCACACCGTCCGCGGCGAGCGCGAGGTAGCGGTCGCCGATGTCGAGCAGGCCCGCGTAGTCGCCCTCGAAGTCGCCGGTGGCGCCGACCAGCGCCGCCGTTGCCGCTTCCTGGCCGGCGATGTCGACGCCCGCGTCGGCGTAGGTCAGTCCCTCCGCTTCGTCCTCGGCCGCGTCGTCCGATCCGTCGGTCGCGTCCCCGTCGGTCATGTTGAATCCCCCGCGGAGCGCGAGCAAAAGGCCACCGTTTCGGGTGGAACGGGGCAGCAGATCCGATACGAGTTTGACAGTTCGGTCACACAGCAGCGATGGAATGGTCGACTCCGTGACTCGCGAGGTCGTCGACGGGCAACTCGCCGCCTACAACGACGGCGACGCCGAAGCGTTCGCATCTCACTTCGCCGAGGACGCGGTCATCGCGCCCCTCTCCGGCGACGAGACGACCGCAGAGGGCCGCGAGGCCATCCGGGCGCAGTACGCCGACCTCTTCGAGGCGTATCCAGAGCTGGACTGTGTGTTCGAGGATCGTCTCACTGTCGGTCCGTTCGACGCCTGCCGCGAGCGGATCACCGGGATGGACGAGCCGATGGACGCCCTGGCGGTCTACGAGGTCCGTGACGGGGCGATCCAGAACCTCTGGCTCGGTCACGAGTGACGACCGCGTTTCCGGCGCTCACCGACCGCCGGGCTCGTCCGGTTCGAGGAACCGCTCGGTTCCCCTCCTGGCGAGCCAGGGGACGCGCTCGACGAGACTCATCCCGATCCGCGTCTGCCAGTCTGCGTAGATCACGGGCCCCGTGGAGTCGATCTTCCGGGCGAGCTTGCGGCCCACGTCGGCCGGCTCGCTCGTCGCGGCGTCGGGGTACTTCAGGACGGCCGCCGACCGCGTCCGCGTCGCCGGCGGGTACAGCAGCGTGCACCAGACGTCCTCGTGGCGGAGCTCCTCCCGGAGCGTGCGCGTGAGCCCCTCGACGGCGCCCTTGGTGGCGGTGTACCCCGACAGCCCGGGGTGGCCGACGCTCGCCACGCCGGAACTCACGTTGTGGACGATCCCCGTCCCCCGGGCGCGCATATGCGGCAGGACGGCGTGGATCGTCCGGAGGTACCCGAAGAAGTTCACCTCGAACTCGCGCCGCGTGTCCGCGAGCGTCCGGTCGGCGAACAGGCCGAAATCGAAGACGGCGGCGTTGTTCACGAGGACGTCGATCCGTCCCCATCGGTCGAGGACGGCGTCGACCGCCGCTTCGACGTCCGCGTCTTCGGTCACGTCGCACTCGGCGACGTGGACGCGCTCCGGAGCGACCTCCGCGAGGGAGTCGAGACCGTCCCGGTTCACGTCGAGGCCCGCGACTCGGTAGCCGTCCCCGATCAGCGCCCGCGACAGGTGGTAGCCGATCCCCTCGTTCGCGCCCGTGACGACGATCACGTCGCCGGTATCGAGTGTTACCATCTACCGCTCTACGTGCCAGCGGGCGATAAATCGGGCGCCCGCCCGACCGCGGGGTTCGACAGTGCTCGTCACTCGAACGGCGGCTCGTAGTCGTTGCGGACGTAGTAGCGAACCCAGTTGCCGTAGGTGCGGTCGGCCGGCGTGTCGGAGACCTGTTCGTAGCGGACCGTCCCGCTCTCGTCGATCACGTACGTCGCGGCTTTCCCGGTCAGGCCGTGATCGGTCTCCTCCGTGCCGCTGTAGCGGTCGCAGACCTCGGCATCGGGGTCCGCCAGAAGCTGGATCTGCAGGTCGTAGCGGTCGCGCATCTCGGTCACCTCCGGCAGGGGGTCGGGGACGACCGGGACGACGCTCACGTCGTCGTGGAACCACATGTCGTAAGACACCTCGCTGAACGTCTGTAGCTGCTCGGCGCAGAAGGAACACCAGACGCCGCGGTTGATCAGGACGACAGCGGACCCCTCGTCAAGTTCGTCGCTCAGCGAGACGGCGTCGCCCGCGGTGCTGGGGAGTTCGAACTCGGGAGCGGATTCGCCTTCGAGACTCATGTCTCACCGGAGGGACGCGAGCGTGGTAAGTCGCCGGCCGGCAGTGTGCGGGTCGCACCCGGCCGCGTCGTGCCGGTCCGCCGCGTTCGGACGGGTCGTCAGTCCGTTTCCTCGACGTTCTCGTCGATGGCCATCCCGGTGGTCATGATGGCCTGCATCCCTTCTTCGACCGAGAGGTCGACGTCGAATATCCGCTCTTCGGGGAGGTTGATGAGGTGGCCGCCCATGACGGGGTTGGGCGCCATCGGGACGAAAACGGTCTGCATGTCGGCGCTGTCGGCGGCCCGTTCGATCTGGTGGGGCGTGTCCGCGGTGAGGAACGCGAGCGCGAAGCAGTCCTCGCGGGGGAACTCGACGATTTTCACCTCGCGGAAGCTCTCGGTGTCGCCGTCGACCATCACGTCGCTCATCCGCTCGACGCTGGTGTAGATGGAGCCGACGCCGGGCAGGTCCTCCATGAGGACGTCGAAGCGACTCGCGATCTCCGTCTCCGGACCGTGCTGGGCGGCGAATCCGACGGCGAAGATGACGGCGAACACGACTGCCGCGGCGAGCAGTTCCACGACCCACGTGCTCATCTCCCGGCCGGGACCGAGCGCGACGATGGCGTCCGCGAGCGGGGTCAGCGCGCTCGATACCGTCCCCAGCACCCACAGCAACACGAGGACCGTGATGAAGAAGGGGACGGTGAGCGCCAGCCCCGAGAGGAACGTCTGCCTGAGGTCGCGCCTGACAGCCTGGCTCTCTTCCGCCGCCACGTGCGCGATGTCGTCGACGTCAGGTCCGGACATGTCGACGGTTGGGGCCGGAGACCGAAGTGCTTTGGTCGGCCCGCGAACGGCCGCGAGACGGACGCCCTCCCGCTCAGAAGAACGTCCGCAGGTACGTCCGCTCCGGCGGGAACAGCGCCGCGAGCGCGTCCGCCGTCGACTCGTCCGCCACCGAGAGGTCCCCGACCCGACGGGCCGCGTCCACGTCGTGGTAGCCGGCGACGAGTTGCGACAGCGTCCCGATCCCCACCGTCGCATCGGCGTCGCCGTCGGCAGCCGCGTCGGGGTCGGCGGCCACGGTCCCGTCGCCGTCGGAAACGGTGAGGCGGAACTGCCCGTCGTTCCAGGGCGCCGTCTCGTCGGCCACCCGCAGCGTGACCGCCGCGCTCGCGTCAGCCGGGTAGGGGCACGCCGCGAGCGCGTCGGCCACGTCGACGATCCGGACCATCGGGCCGGTCTTCGCCTCGCAATCGACCTCGTCCGGGTCGGGGACGAGGTCGAGCAGGTCGGTCCGCGCGTCCGAGTAGACGACGACTTCACTCGCCTGCGAGTCGTGGTCGGCGAGGAATCCCAGCAGACCGAGCCACGCGTCGTGGTCCGCAGCGGCCGCGTCGGCGACCGTCAGTCGCTGGTTCATGTGTTTCGGACCGCCCAGGTCCTCGAAGCTGTAGACGAGATACGCGCGGGCCTCGCCGTCGCGCTCCCAGACGTACGCCCATGGCCGGTCGTCGTCGCCCTCGCGGAGGACCCGCTCGCGCCACCAGTTCTCGCTCGACCGCCGGAGCGCGAGCGTCGTCTCCTCGGCCTGCGTCTCGTGGACAGCCTGTAGCTCGCGCCACTCGTCGGCGGAGACGGGGCGGGCGTGTCCGTCGACCGCGCCGCGGGCGAACGCCAGCTGGTCCGGCGGGCAGGTGTACTTCGCGTAAGTGTTCGCCGTCGCCCAGCCGAACTGCTCGTAGTACGACCGCGAGAACGGCCACAGCGCGGCCAGCGGGAAGCTCCCGCGCCATCGCTCTAGCGCGTCGTCGATCAGGGCGCCGACGTACCCCTCCCGGCGGTGTTCGGGCGGCGTGGCGACGGCGGCGAGACCGGCGAGCGAGACCCACTCGCCGCGGAGGTTCGCCGAGAGGTCGTAGTGGCCGCAGACGCTGACGAGGTCGTCGCCGACGAACGCGCCGTAGCGGTCGGCGATGCGGTCTTCTTCCTCGTCGTAGGTCTGGGGACCGTCGCCCGGGCTGAAGGCGTAGTCGGTGATCGCCCGGAAGTCGGCGAACTGCTCGGCCGAGAGCGGTCGCACGTCCGCGTCCGCGTCGTCTGTCATACCTCCCTTCGGGCGCGCCGCGCCGTTATAGCTTCGGCACTCGGGTGCTGTCAGAAGTACGTCCGCAGGAACACCCGTTCGGGCGGGAACAGCGTCGAGAGCGTGTCTGCGGTCGCCTCGTCGGCGACCGAGAGGTCGCCGAGTCGACGCGCTGCCGTCACGTCGTGGTACCCGACGACGAGCTGTGAGAGCGTCCCGATGTCGACGGTCACGTCGGGCTCGCCGCCGGTCGACGACGAGCACGTGCCTTCGCCGTTGGCCACTTCGAAGCGGACCCGGTCGTCGTTCCAGTCCGCGGTCCCGTCGGTTACGTCGAGGACGAGGTCGCCGGTCGCGTCGGCGGGATACGGGCAGGCTTCGAGCGCGTCGGCCACGTCGACGACGCGGACCATCGGCCCGGCCATGACCCTGGAGTCGACCGTCGTCGAGTCGGGAACGAGGTCGAGCAGGTCGGCGCTCGAATCGCCGGAGAGCACGACTTCGTCGGCCTGCGAGTCGTACTCGGCGAGGAACCCCAGCAGTCCCTGGAGCGCCTCGTGGTCGGCGTACGCGACGTCCTCGACGCTCACCCGCCCGTCGGCGAATTTCGACCCCTCCCCGAACTCGTAGACGACGTACCCGACCACCTCGCCGTCGCGTTCCCAGACGCAGGCCCACGGGCGGTCGTCCTCGTCGGCCGAGAGCAGGCGGTCGCGCCACCACTGCTCGTCCTCGCGACGGAGCACCAGCGAGCGCTCGTCGGCGAACGCCTCGTTGACAGCTCTCAGGTCGGCCCACTCCTCGGCTGTCGCGGGTCGCGCACGGCCCTCGACGGACCCGCGAGCGAACGAGAGCTGGTCGAGCGGACAGGTGTACTTCACGTACCGGTTCGCCGTCGCCCAGCCGTACTGTCGGTAGTAGGGCGGCGAGAACGCCCACAGCGCGGCGAGCGGAAACTCGCCACGCCACCGCGCCAGCGCGTCGTCGACGAGCGCTTCGGCGTAGCCCTGTCGCCGGCGTTCGGGCGGTGTCGCCACGGAGGCCAGCCCGGCCAGCGGCGTCCACTCACCGCGCAGGTTCGCGGTGAGATCGTAGTGCGTACAGACGCTGACGAGTTCCTCGCCGTCGAAGGCGCCGTAGGGGTCCGATATCCGGTCGCACTCGGTCGTTTCGTCGTACTCCTGTGGGCCCCTCTCCGGGTGAAACGAGTGGTCGGCGATGGCGCGGAACTCGGCGGCGTCCTCCGAGCCGAGCGGACGGACGCTGACTCGGTCTGTGGCGTTCGACATGCCTGTTCCCGCGATTGGCGAACCGATATGCGTTGGGTGGCAGTGTTGGTCGGTAACACTTGGCAGATGGGGCCGCGGATCCGGTGCCGCCCGCTCAATAGGTCTGGGAGGAGGCGGACCCGACGGCGATTCGGACGAGCGTGTTCTCGGACCAGTCGTCCGGGTCGGTGCCGTAGCGGCGGTTGATCCGTCGGTTCGCCCGCTCGTTTTCCTCCTCGTCCTCGACGACGGTGGCGGTCCCGCGCACGGTGATGGTCCACTCGGGGTGGCCGGCCTCACTCTTCTGTATCGAGAGGGCGACGCGCGGGTTCTCGCGGATGTTCGCGAGTTTCTTCCCGGTGGTCATCACCTCGATCACGGGCCGCTCGTCGCCCTCGGCGGGTTCGTAGCGGAACCAGACCGGCGCGGCGTGGGGGCGCCCCTCCGCACAGGTCGCCAGGTGCGCCGCCACGGGGTCGCCGGTCAGGAGTTCTTCGACCTCCTCGGAGACTGTCTGGGCCATGTCTGCGATTGGGTCGGGACGCGGAAGTGCACTATCCTCTTTTTCGGAGCGGTGGCGCGCGCTGTCGCGGGTCTCGTCCCGCGACAGCACCGCGCGAGGGATGAGAAGCGCAACGGAGTGAGCATCGCAATCGGCTGGGGAGGTGTGAGGCTGTCTGCAGTGCTGTGTGGTGCGGTCGCTGTCCTTGGCGGACTGAAAGGGCGAGGCGCGCTCGCGTCCAGTTCAGTCGCCTGAGCGGGCACTATCCGCGTGAGTGCGGTGCTGTGCGGTTGTTCGAGCGCGGATATGCCGGTCAGCGACCGCGAGTGCGAGGCGCGAGCGAAGCGAGCGCGCCTCGACATGTGAACGGGGAGCGAAGCGACCCGTGAGCGAGCGGGCCGAGGGCTTTCGTCGGTGACTGTCGGACACAACAAATGAAACTCCGAAAACCGACACGACTCCGTCAGAGCCCGAGGCCGAACAGCGCGAAGACGGCGAGCAGGACGCTCGGGACGGCGACGGCGACGTAGACGGGCTTGCTCCAGCCGATCACCTTCTTCCCGTCGAGCGGGCCGTAGGGGATCATGTTGAACCCGGCGAGCAGGAGGTTGATGCTGACGCCGCGGGCGCCGACGAGTCCGAGGAGCCCCGGCCCGAACAGCATGACCGGCAGGAAGACGGCCGCGAGTCCGAGGTTCGTGACCGGGCCGGCGAGCGCGATGAGGCCGTTCTCCCGCGCGGTGATGCGGCCGCGGTGGACGACGGCCCCGGGCGCCGCGAACAGGAAACCCGCGAGCGCGGACATGACGGCGAGGAACAGCATGCCGTAGTCGGCCTGGAAGGCGGCGACCTGGCCGAAGCGGACGGCGACGACCTTGTGCGCGAGCTCGTGCAGCAGGAAGGCGACGCCGACGGTGGCGAGCGAGACGCCGACCGCGAGGCCGACGGCCGTCGGGTCGACCGCGCCGCGCAGGGCCGCCTCGGCGAGCGTTCGGTCGATGAAGATGGTGAACGCGACGCCGAGCGCGAGCCACGCGACCGCGAGGTCGCGGAGTTCGCGGCGGCTGAACGAGATGCCGCCGCGACCGCCGCCGGGGCCGCCGCGGCCGCTCCGACCGCCTCGGCCGCCGACCGAGGACCGGCTCACGTCAGCGTCCTCCAGACGATGTCCCAGCCGGTCTGGGCGCCCCGGAGCAGCTGTTCGCCGATGGCGCTGACCCCGCCGACGTCGGCGGACAGCAGCGGCAAGATCGCGGGGAAGACCACGAGACTCGCGATCATGCTCCCGACGTTGGTCAGGCCGGCGATGAGGATCAGCCGGAAGAGCGGCACCTCGCGCATCCGGGCGAAGATGTCGGCGATGGGCGCTTCCTCGTCGTCGAGGATTTCGTTGAGGCGGCCGATGTCGGCGACGTTCACGTCGACGTAGCGCAACTCGACGTAGCCGGCGAACCAGCCGGGGGCCAGCAGCGGGTTGACGCTGGTCAGCCAGGCGACGCCGCCGCCGACGAGCGCGCTCGGCCAGTGCGCGCCGGCCAGTTTCGCCAGCCCGCCGGCGAGGATCCCGTTGACGAGGAACCACGCGACGAACAGTTCGAGCAGGAACCCGTTGCTCGCCCCGCCGAGCGCCAGCAGGACGAAGAAGACGAGGAAGCCGACGGTCATCGCGTACCCCAGCGCCTTGTAGAGGTACGCGGAGAGGCCGGTCCCCGACGCCTCGCCGACGAGCGACTCCATCGGCGGGAGGCTCTCGGGGTCGTCGAGGTAGCGCTGGATCCCCTCGCGGTGGCCGGCGCCGACGACGGCGACGACGCTGTAGCCGGCCTCGCGGAGCGCGACGAGGCGGTGGGCGATGAAGGCGTCGCGCTCGTCGATGAGCGCCTCGGCGGCGCCCGGTGCGAACCGTCTGAACTCCTCCATCATCGCCGTCACCACGTCCGCGTCGGTCAGCTCCTCGATGTCGATCTCGTCCAGGTCCTCCTCCTCGGGGAGAGCCATCGCGAGGATCCCTCCGCCGAGGACGCCCAGGCCGCCGCCGACGAGCGCGCCACCGAGGAGACCCGTCCCGGTCTGGAGGACGAACCCGCCGAGCGAGGTGAGCCGTTCGGCCGACAGCGAGAGCGGACCGACGGCCAGGCCCCCGCTCGCGGCGACGGCCACGCCGAGGACGGACCCGGCGCCGACCCCCGCGACGATCCGCGTGTACGTCGTATTCGGTACCGGGAGGCCGGCGAGCAGGCGCGCGAACGCCGAATCGAACAGGGACCACAGGACGGCGCCGCCGATCGCGCCGGCGACGAGGCCGCCGGCGAGGGCGACGACATCGGCGCCGAGGGCCGCGACGATGTCCGCGCTCGCGAATCCGAGCGCGCCCGCGGCGATCATGGCGACGGCGAAGCCGGCGAACGCGCCCATCGAGAGGCCGATGCCGGCCCCGACGGCGACGGGCGACCCGACGGCCAGCGTGAGGTTGCCGAGCATCGAGAGCTTCCGGAGCGGGCTCAACCGCGCCCAGAAGCGCTGGACGGTCATCTGGATGTCGCGGTCGACGAGGGCGACGCCCAGCCCGTGCTCCTCGGCGGTGTCGATGGCCGCCAGCATGTCGGCGCCGGGGTCGACGCCGAGCTTCTTCCCCATCCGCGTCTGGACGTACGAGAGCATCCAGTAGGCCAGAAACTGGAAGACGGTGTTGCCCCGGAGCATGTCGCCGGGGTCGATATCGTCGGGCGTCTCGCCTTTGAGCTGGCGATATCTGCCCTCGTCGAGTTCGACGGCGACCACGTCCGGCTTGCGTTCGGCGATGGTCTGCTCGACGTCCTCGACGCTCTGCTGGGAGACGTGGGCGGTGCCGAGAACGTGTACCTCGCCCTCGCCCGCATCGCGAGAGGGCGGCAGCGTCAGGTCCCCGTCGACGTCTCCGAGGTCGTCACCAGCGACGCGCTCGGTCATTCACCCCCGCTACACGGGCGTCGGGTTTACCGTTGTCGGGACGACGACGGGTCGGCCGGTCGCCCGTCGCCCCCGAGCCGAGCGGCGAGGTGACGCAGAGGCGTAAGTATCATCCGGAAATATAGGCTCCCGAAACCGTTCGGACGTCCGCGATAGCGCCTATCAATGGGCATAATTCGCCGGTAAGCTTTAAATAGTGCAATTATCGTTTCTCGATATGAACCTGAAAATCAAGCTCGTGGCGCTCTTTCTCGCGATATCACTGATACCGCTCTCGGCGGTCGGGGCGCTCGCGACGACGAACATGGGCGACCTGAACCAGCACGCCCAGGAGCAGAGTTCGGAGTATCTGCGCACGGAGATCACGAGGCAGCTCGACACGACGGTCGAGGCGAGACAGGACGGCATCCAGAATCAGGTCGACGAGCGCGCGGTCGGCGTCAGGTCGATGGCGTCGTCGGCGACGATGGAGAACTACCTCGCCGCGAGCGAGGGGGAGATGGACCTGGTCCAGCAGATGAGCGAGGACCAGGTCGGGTACGTGGCGCTACAGATGCGTAGCTCGGTCGAGAACGCCCGCCGGACGATCCTCGAATCCGAGTACGACGGGCGCGCGTGGGAGGACCTCTCCGAGGCCGAACAGGCCGAGGTCGAGCGCCGCGTCGAGGCCCAGGTCGGTGGCACGGCGGGAGTCGGGACCGCCCCCAACGGAACGATGTACGATACGTTCCAGCCGGGCTACATCGGCGACACCGGGTACGCGTACATCACCGACCTGGAGTCGAACGTGATCGTCCACCACAGCCTCGACGAGGGGCACAATCTGAAGGAGGACACCGGCGGGACGCTCACCGTGTTCGCGGACATCAAAGAGCGGATCCAGACCGACGAGGCGGTCCGCTCCGGCGAGGAGTGGGGCGTCGCCCAGTACGACTGGGAGGACACGACCCAGGAGGGTAACCCGGTCGAGACGAAGTTCATCTCCTACACCTACTACGAGCCGTTCGACTGGATCCTGGCGCCGAGCGTCTACTACTACGAACTCCAGCAGACGGCGCTCGAGGACGCGAAACAGCGCACCGCCTCCTCGTTCGAACGGACCCTCGAGACCCAGACGTTGACCGTCGGCGACACCGAGCGGCCCGTCTTCGAGGCGATCACGTACGTCGACGCCGACGGCGAGGGCGTCGTCGAGACCGAACGCTCGGGCGACCAGATCGAGACGTCGACCTCCAGCCTCGGTTCCGAGGCGGACGCGACGTGGTTCCAGCGGGCGAAGGCCATGTCGGACGGTGAGACGTACTTCGGCGACGTTCGGACCATCGACGGCGCCGAGCGGATGGCCATCTCGACACCCGTCTACTACGACGGCCAGTTCAAGGGCGTCGTGGCCGCGCAGTTCAACTACTCGCTGATCACCGAGACCACCAGCTCGGTCACTGTCGGCGACAGCGGCTACCTCTACGTCCTCGACGAAGACGGCGAGGTAGTCAGCCACCCGGACCGCTCCGTCGTCGCGTCCGGGACCGACGCCGCGGCCGGCGAGTACGGCGCGGAACTCGGCGAGGTCGTCACCGAGCGGATGCTCGCCGGGGAGTCCGGTATGGCGACCCACACGAAGACGGTCGACGGCGAGAACGTGACCCGATACGTCCAGTTCGCACCGATCAACTTCGGTGACAGGCAGTACACGCTCGTCGCGACGGTGCCCGAGTCCGACGTGAACGAGCCGATCGCCGCGCTCGGCGCGTCGCTCCAGAACAGGGCCGACGGCGCGCGCAACCTCATGATCGGACTGATCGCGATCGCCGCCGTCGTCGTCACCGGCGCGGGCTACGGCGCGGCGCGGTACATCTCTCGACCGATCGTCCAGATCAAGGCCCGCGCCGCCGCGATGTCGCGGGGCCGGTTCGACGACGACACGGACATCTCCGCCGGGAACGACGAGATCGGCGAGATGGTCGAGGCCTTCGACGAGATGCAGGCGAACATGAACCGACAGGTCGACCAGATCGAGGCCGTCGGGGAGGCCCTGCAGAACGGCGACCTCGACGACGACCTGGAGACGGACTTGCCCGGCAAGTTCGGGGACATCATGACCTCGCTCGAGGCCGGGATGGGCGCTCTCCAGACGAGCTTCGCGGAGATCAGCCGCGCCAGCGCGAACGTCAGCGCCGGCCAGCTCGACCAGGACCTGGAGACGGACCTGCCCGGCGACTACGGCGACGTGATGACCGAACTCGACGAGGGGCTCGAACAGCTCTCCGAGAGCTTCGACCAGCTCGAGACGGTCAGCGCGGACCTCCGCGACGGCCGCCTCGCCCAGGACCTGGAGACGGGCCTGCCCGGCGACTACGGCGACGTGCTCGAGAACATCGACGAGGGGCTGGACTCGGTCGACGAGAGCGTCGCCCGCGTCCAGGCGATCGCCGAGGAAGTCCGGACGGCCAGCGGCGACGTGGCCGCCAGCACCGAGGAGATCGAGGCCGCCAGCGAGGACGTCGCGGGCTCCGTCCAGGAGATCTCCCACGGCGCCGACCGACAGGCCGAGAACTTGGAGGAGGCCGCCGACGAGATGAACGAGATGTCCGCGACGGTCGAGGAGATCGCTTCCTCGTCCGCCGACGTGGCCGAGACCGCCCGCGAGGCCGCCGAGCAGGCCGACGCGGGCCGCGACCAGGCGGCCGAGGCCTCGACGGAGATCCGGGAGATCGAAGACGAGACGGAACAGGCCGCCGAGCAGGTCGAGGCGCTGCAGGCCGAGATGGACGAGATCAGCGAGATCGTCGGTATGATCAACGACGTCGCCGAGCAGACGAACATGCTCGCGCTCAACGCGTCGATCGAGGCGGCCAACGCCGGCGAGGCCGGCGAAGGGTTCGCCGTCGTCGCCGACGAGATCAAGGGCCTCGCCGCCGAGGCTAGCAGCGCGACCGAGGAGGTCGAACGGCGCATCACGGACATCCAGTCGACGACCGGCGAGACGGTCGCCGACATCGACAGCATGCGCGAGCGCGTCGAGTCCGGCGTCGACACCATCGAGGAGGCCATCGAGATGTTCGGCGACATCGCCGAGGCCGTCGAGGCCGCCGAGAGCGGCGTCCGGGAGATCAGCGACGCCACCGACGACCAGGCCGCCTCCACCGAGGAGGTCGTCGCGATGGTCGACGAGGTGAGCACGGTCAGCGAGGAGACCGCCGCGGAGGCGACGAACGTCTCCTCGGCCTCCGAGGAGCAGGCCGCCTCGATCAACAGCGTCTCCCAGAACGTCCAGGAGATGGCCGGTCTCGCCGCCGATCTGGAGGAACTGGTCGACGAGTTCGAGGTGAGCGACGCCGACGGCGTCGACGTGGACGACGACGACTCGGGACCGGACGCCGTCGACTCGCTCGCCGACGCGGCGGACCTCGACGCGGCGGACGGCACCGGCGACCTCCCCGCCAGCACGGACGGCGGGCGCGACGCCGGCGACGGTCGCTGAGTCGCCGAACACTACTTTTCGCGCCGCTGAGTGGGGTTTTCTCGCGTGTCAGTCTACGAGTCGGCGATGTACCGCTCGTCGAACACCGCGGCGAGCGTCTTGAACAGCCCGACGACGATCGGGCCGTAGAACAGTCCCATGACGCCGAAGGCGTAGACGCCGCCGAAGACGCCGACGAGGATCGTCCCCGAGTGCAGCGACGACTCCCGGTCGACGACGCGCGCCCGCAGGTAGTCGTCGACGACGGCGACGGCCGTCATCCCGTAGACGACCAGGAACGCCGCCGCGAGCAGCCTGTTCTGCAGGCCGAGGTAGACGGCCGCCGGGCCGAGGACCCCGGCGACGCCCAGCACCGGGAACAGCTCGAGGACCATCATCACGAACACCCAGAACAACACGTCGGGGATACCGACGACGAAGAGGCCGACGCCCGCGACGGCGCCCTGAACGACGGCGACGAAGACGTGGCCTTTCAGGACGGCCCAGGTCGTCTCGTAGGCCTCCTCGTGGAGGTCGTCGGTCGTCTCGTCGTCCAGCGGGAGTCGCGCTTCGATCCAGTCGATCAGGTTGTCGCCGTCGACGAGGAGATAGTAGAGGACGAACAGGAAGAGCACGGCACCCAGGAAGAGGTCGGTCGTCGCGTTGACGAGCGTCGACACGTCGCCGAACAGCAGTTCGGCCACCCGCTGGGGAACCGACTCGACGATGGACTCCAGCGGCACCTCGATCCCGAGCAGATTCTCGATCCGCCGCTCGGCCCTGTCTCCGGCGGGGAACCGCTCCAGCACCGTCGACAGGTCCGTCAGCCCCGACGGCGCCGCGACGACCAGTATCCCGGCCATGGCCGCGACCGCGGCCAGCGAGAACGCGACGAGCGAGAAGCCGGCGACCCTCTCGCCGACCCGCGGGGCGAGCCGCCGCTGTGCCGGGGCGAGCAGCACGGCCAGCAGGAGCGCGGCCAGAAGCGCCGTCAGGAACGGGCGGACGATCAGCACCATCAGGTACGCGAACACGGCCAGCAGCGCCACGAAGAAGCCGACCCGGAGGGTCTCCGACCGGACCATCACGACCACCGGCTGGTCGAACCCGATCGGACGCGGTTCGGCCCGACCGGGCCGGCGGGGTTACGCACTCGCACGCTCGATCACACGAGTCTCGGGCCAAAGGGCCTTGATTCCAGATACCTCGGATTGATCGCGGGTTCCGTGCTCATTTCCTGCGTCGACGGGAAGGGACTCGGTCCCCGGCGATCGGGAACGATCGCCGTCGACCGCGACGCCCGGGGCACCCGACGTGCGACGAGCGTTCGATGCGGCGGAGAACGCGACCGAGCGGAGAACGCGACCGTGCGAAGAGAAGAGTCGACAGACGCGACGAGCGCGATATCGGGACGCCGTTCGGGAAGCGAGCGCGGACGGCTGCTTACTCGCTCTGGATGCGCGGCGCGAGCATGAACGTGACCTGGCCCTCACCCTCGGCGATGTCGAAGTGCATCTTGACGGGGAACTCCTCGCCGAGTTCCATGCGCACCTCGGCGTCCTTCGGGATGGCCTTGTTCATGTCCTTCAGGTAGTCGAGCGAGAACAGCGAGTGTGCGGTGCCCGCCGTCAGCTCGATGAGGTCCTCGCGAGTGAGTTCGAGGTGGACGTCGTCGGTGTCGCCCTCCGCGTCGACGTAGAAGTACTCGTCCGCCTCGTTGACCCCCAGTGCGATGTGGTCGGAAACCATGTCCGCTGCCGTGACGGCGCGGTCGATGTCGCGGCCCTCGATGACGATCTCGGCGGCGAGGTCGAGGTCGGGGAGGTCGGGTTCCTGACGGATGGAGTCGGGGTCGATGAGCGCGAGCGTGTACTCCAGGCCGTCGATGGCGATGTGGAGCTTGCGGGTCTCCTCGTCGAGTTCGAGGTGGACGAGCTGGTCGGCGTCGGCCATGCCGGCGATGTCCTCCAGCCGGGAGAGATTGACGCCGATGACGCCGCCGTCGGTCTCGTAGGACTCGAAGGCCGAGGCCGACAGCGTGAGGTCGACCATGCCGACGTTGGCCGGGTCGACCGCCCGGATCTCCAGACCGTCCTCTTCGAGGTGGATCTTGCACTCGTCCACCAGTACGCTCACGGAGTCCAGCGTTGTCCGGAGCGTGTCCGCGCTCACGATAGCGTTGAACATGTTGGCCGGAGCTATGCCCCCATCCATTAAAAAGTCCCTTCATTGCCCGCGAGGGCACGCGCGGTCGCGGTGATGGACGGCGCTCGCTTCGGCGGCAGCGGCCGGCCACTGCCTGCGAATGCACCCACCGGTCTTAGGCCCGGGAGACCACTACGACATCCGTATGCCGGCACCATCGAGCGGCGACGGTCGAGGGATCGACCGAGGGGACGCGGCGAACGGTGACTCTACGGGAGGGCCGGAACTGACGCGGCGGTCGATGCTCGCGGGGACCGGTGTCGCGATCGGGGCTGGCGCCGTCGGTGCGGCCGGGTTCGCGGGCGCGAGCGGCGTCGCCGCGGGTCAGATTACCGAGGCCGCGGCGATCCCGGAGGTGACGCGGTGGGAGAACGACAACATCGCCGGCTTCATGATCCACGTCGGCGGGTCGACCTCGCCGGCGCAGGTCCGGATCGCCGAGGACTGCGACGTGCCCGGGAGCGACACGTGGCCGCCCGACACGATGCTCGCTTACGAGGTCCACCTCATCAACCGGAAGACGGAGGGGACGCCAGAGGAGGAGGAGACGACGCTGTACATCGGCGACTCGGCGGAGGTGGCTCCGGGGACGCTCTACATCATCAATCGCTTCAACCGCTGCGGTAGCGGCTTCGTCGGCGTGACGCTCGAACAGATCGGTCGCTCGGACATCGAGGTCGACGGTGAGGCGGACGGCGGCGCCGGTGGCGGACAGGCCACCGTCGCCACGACCGAGCCGGGCGACGGCGGCGGATTCGGCAGCAGCGGCCCGGGATTCGGGGCGCTCGCCGCCCTGGCCGGTCTCGCCGGCGGCGGCGCGCTCCTGCGGTGGCGCGACACTGAGGAGTGACCGCCGTCCGGTGAGCGCTCCGCCGTACCCGTCCTTGACGGGACGGCCGGAACGACACCCCTAACCGCGTCGGCTGGCTATTCGGCGTCAATGAGCGGTAAGGACGAGTACTACAACAGGGCCAAACAGGAGGGCTATCGCGCCCGCTCCGCGTACAAGCTCCAGCAGCTGGACCGGACCGCGGGGCTGCTCGGGTCGGGGAACACGGTCGTCGACCTGGGCGCAGCGCCGGGCGGGTGGCTCCAGGTTGCCGCCGAGGAAGTGGACGAACACGGCACCGTCGTCGGCGTCGACCGTCAGCGCATCGACCCGCTGGAGGACCACGACAACGTCGAGTACGTCCGCGGCGACATCACCGAGGAGTCGACGATCGAGGAGATCGTCGAGCGCGTCGGCGCCGCGGGCGACGAGCGCCCAGTCGACGTCGTCATCTCGGACATGGCGCCGAACATGACCGGCGACTACGACCTCGACCACGCCCGATCGGTCCACCTCGCGCGGCAGGCCTTCGAGGTCGCCGACCAGGTGCTCGACTCCGGCGGCGACCTCGCCGTGAAGGTCTTCGACGGACAGGACGTGGAACCGCTCCAGGAAGACATGGAGGAGCAGTTCGAGTACGTCCGGCAGGTCCGGCCGGACGCCTCACGGGACTCCTCGTCGGAGCTCTACCTCGTCGCGAAGGGCTACCTGACGTCGCCCGTCCGCGAGGGCGACACGCTGGAGGTCGACATCGTCGACATCGGGAGCGACGGCGACGGCGTCGCCAAGGTCGACGGCTACACGCTGTTCGTCTCCGGCGTCGAGGAAGGAGAGACGCTCGAAGTCCGCGTCGACGACGTGAAACCGAACTTCGGGTTCGCCCAGCCAGTCGAGTGACCGGCCGACGAATTTCTCCGGTGTGAGCGGGGAACGAACCGCGTTCTACCCTGGGGATTGATATCACGCGGTAGCAACAGTGCTGACATGACGGGTCAGGAACGGGGTGATTCGGGGCGGTCGCGGGCGGGCCGGCGCCGGTTTCTGTCGGCGGTCGGCGTGACCGCGATCTCGGGGGTGTCGGGCTGTAGCGCCGACATCCTCGACGGCGTGGTCGGAACGGACGCGGCCGGGAGCGACACCGGCGCGACCGACGAGTCGACGCCGACGGCCGACGGGATGGACGGGCCGAAAGAGGAACACGGCGGCTGGCCCCGCTATCACTACGACAGCTGGAACACGGGCCACCGGACGGCGCCGCTCGGATTCGACGGCGCGCCGGCGGTCGAGTGGGAAGCCCCCGTCGGCGGCGTGAACACGATCGTCGCCGACGACGGGACGCTCTATCTCGCGGAGGGCGAGAACGGCGCCGTCCGCGCGGTCGACGCCGAAACCGGCGAGGAACGGTGGGTGTACGACGCGGTCGAGAAACTCGAACTCGGCGTCCGGACGGTGGCGCTCGACGACGAGGCGGCGTACGTCGGCGGGACGACGGCGGTCCACGCGATCGACAGGGAGAGCGGGCAACAGCGGTGGACGTTCGACGTCTCGACGCCGGCGAGTGCGCCGGTCGTCGCCGACGGGACGATATACGTCGGCGCTGGTGAACTCCTGTTCGCCATCGACCCCGACGGGTCGCGCCAGTGGGCGCTCCGGACCGGGGTTCGGATCCGAAACCCGCCGGCGGTGGTCGACGACACCCTCTACCTGACCGCCCAGGCGTGGCTGATCGCGGTCGACGCCGCGAGCGGCGAGGAGCTGTGGGCGCTGAAACCCGAGGGCGCGACGCCGCCGGTGACCGCTCCAGTGTACCGGGCCGGCAGGCTCTACGTCGGCGGCCCGTCGCACGTTTACGCCTACGACCCCGCGGCGGAGGGCGAGCACCTGTGGTCGACCGAGACGCTGAACCAGGTCGTATACGGGTCACCCGCGGTCGCGCACGGCACCGTCTACACGGGCGTCAACCTCGTCGACGCGCTCCACGCCTTCGACGCCGAGAGCGGCGACCGGACCTGGCAGCGATCTATCACCGTCGCCGGCAGCCCGGTCGTCGCCGGCGACACGGTCTACTGCGTGGACGAGGAGTACGCGGAACTGCGCGCGCTCGGCGCGAGCGACGGGAGCGACCGCTGGCGGGTCTCCTTCGAGGGGAATCTCAACGTCCAGCCGGTCGTCACCGACGACCGGATCTACGTCGCCGGCCTCGAACTCGGGAACACCGAGGGAACGCTGTACGCGCTGGGGGCGCGATGACCGGCGACACGTCGAGCGCCGGTGCGCTCGTCCTCGTCGCAGTCGCGGGGCTGCTCGTCGTGGCCCCCCTCTCCGGCGCCGCGGCCGCCGCGCTGGCCGGTGGGGGCGGTGTCGCCGCCCCGCCTGCCAGCGCCGACGCTCCGCGGGGCGAGGTCGCGGCCGCGGCGTCGCTCCAGTCGGGCAACGAGACGGTCGTCCACCGCGGGGAGAACGCGACGATCGTCCGTCGAGGCGCGTTCAGTATCGCGGACGAGACGAACCGAGCCTACTCGTCGATGGAAGACGAGCCGGTCGTCGCGAACGGGCAGGTGTACGGCGTGTTCACCGGCAACAAGCTGGCCGGCGACGAGGGCGAACAGCGCTTCTTCTCGGCGCTGTACGCGCTCGACGGAGAGACGCTCGACGTCGAGTGGCGCGTCGAGTTCGAGACCGCCGGACTCCACGGTCGCCCGGTCGTCGCCGACGGGACCGCGTACGTCGTCATGTACGAGCAGGGGAACGGAACCCGGCCGGACACCTACTTCCTCCACGCGTTCGACGCCGAGAGCGGCGACCGCCTCTGGAAACACGAACTCGGGTCGGTCCTGTACGACCGCCGAGGGGAGGCGTGGGGCACCCACGACCGCTATCACCCGATCTACGTCGTCGACGGCCGCGTCCACACGCTGACCGTCGACACCGGGCTCCAGACGCTCGTCGCGCTCGACTCGTCGTCCGGTGACGTCGCCTGGCGCCAGAAGGGGATCGCCGCGGGCGTCGGGACGGACGGCGAGCGTATCTACGCGGGCTACCGGGAGGGACAAGACGAGTACGACGCCGGCGCCGTCATCGCGCTCGACCCGGCGACGGGCGAGACGGTCTGGACCCGACCGAACGGCGACCTCTACGGCCAGCAGCGCGTGTCGCTCGTCTCGAGCGGCCGCGTGTACGCCGCTCGAAGCGGACCGCTGGGGAACGACGCCGTCGCGAACCTGCACGCGCTCGACGCCGCCACCGGTGAGGAGATCTGGACGGAACTCGCCTCTGGCAACTCGCGGATCGACCCGGTCGCGGTCTACTCCGCGTCGGAGACCGTCGTCGCCCAGACCTGGTCGCCCGTCGACGAGTCGGACGCGCCGAAGATCCAGGGGATCGACGACGCGACCGGCGACACCCGCTGGGCGGTCTCCTCGAACCGACTCGGCCCGACGTGGACGGTCCACACGGGCGAGCGCAACCTCTACGTCTACTCGGCGGGCGGCTTCTCCGCGTACGCCGGCGACACCCTCCACGGCCCGGACACGGACGGCTTCTTCCCGCAGCCCGCCTGGAGCCGGGCCTACGGTGACTTCGAGGACGTGCGAGAGATCTCCGAGGTCGACGGGGCGCTCTACGAACTCCGCACGACGACGACGGCAGTCGCGGTGTCGGCGTTCGACGCGACCGAGGGCGACCGCCGCTACGAGTTCGAGGTCGAGGGGGTCAGACCGTACATGACCGTCGCCGACGGCACCGTCTACCTCGAAACCGCCGGCGCGATACGCGCCTACGAGGCGGTCGACCCCGGGACGGTGCCGACCGCCGCCTCGCAGTCCACCGGCGACGCCGACCCGTCCGGCGCCACGGACGGACGCGAGCGCGTCGGCGCCGGGACCGATACCGCCGGCGACCCGTCGGCCGGCCCCGCCCTGCCCGGCCTGTTCGCGGGGCGCGGCCCGCTCGGCGCGCCGGTCGCCGTCTTGGCGGGGATGGCCCTCGGGATCGCCACGAGCGGCCTGCTGGTCGGGCGGCGCTACCGGTTCTGACGACGGTACCGACCGCACTGCGACCCCGGTGGGTGGCTCCGCTCAGGACTCTTTCCTGCGCAGGACGCCGATACTCGCGAGCGCAGCGACCAGGACGACGACGCCGGCGACACCCCCGCCGAATCCGAGCGCGAGTCCGGGGAAACCGCCCGGAAGCGCCGAGAGCGGGCCGACCGCGACCGGTCCGTCGGCCGGCGAGTCGATATTCGACGACGGGTCGCCCGCCGACTTCGCGTCTCCGTCGCCGCTCGACGGGCCACCGCTCGCCGAATCACCGTCGCCGTCGTCCGCGTCGGCCTCGCTGTCGGCGCTCGCCGCGACGGACACCGACCGTTCGACGGTCGCGGTGTCGCCGTCAAAGTCCTCGACGGTGAGCGCAACGGTGTACTCGCCGGCCTCGGAGAAGACGTGTGTCGGCGCCTGCCCGTACCCGTCCGTCTCGCCGCCGAAGTCCCAGACGTAGGCGATCACGCCGCGGCCCTCGGGGTCCGTCGAGTTCGACGCATCGAATCGGACGGCCGGCTCGCCGTCGACCGTCACCTGCTCGGCGGTGAACTGCGGGACCGGCGCCTCGGTGTCGCGCGTGCAGGCGTCGCCCGTGCTGTCTCCGTTGCCGTCGGCCTGGTCGGCGTTGGCCGCCAGCGGGCAGTTGTCCGCGATGTTGACGACGCCGTCGCCGTCGACGTCGGCCGACCCGAGCCCGGCGTTCAGGTGGGCGCGGAGCGTCCACCCGACGGCGAAGTCCGAGAGCTTCTCGTACTGCTGTCTGAACCACTCCGTCTCGCGGAAGTCGTACCGGAGGTTCGACCAGTCCTCGTGACCGGTGAGTTCGGTGGTCTCGCCGTCGTCGTTCACGTCGAGCGCGACCGACCCCGCGACCCGGTCGTTGCGGTTCCAGTCGATCCCGCCCGCCCCCGGAATCACGAACCGTTGCGGCACCTCCTCGGAGCTCCCGTTGCGAACGAAGATCGATCGTTCGTCGCTCGGTCCCCCGAGACCCGCGTTCTCGGCGAGAGACTCCTCGTCGAGCGCCGGCAGCCGCTCGCGCGAGAAGTCGAGGTCGGACTCGGGACGCGCCCACGTGTCGTCGTCGACTCCGGGCAGCGAGGTGGCCCGGCCCACGTAGTTGTGGGCGTACTGGTAGTTCATCAGACTCAGGTAGTTCGGTTTGTTGTTCCTGTTCTCGTCGCCCCCGTGTCGCAGGCCGAGGTTGTGGCCGAGTTCGTGCATCGTCGTCACCGATTCGAGCCAGACGCGTTCCTCGTGGACGGTCGTGTCTTCGAGGTCGTCTCGGAGATGGGTGTAGCGCGCCCGCTCTCGCACCGCGTCGTCGGCCTTCGGCCCGCTCGCGAACGACATGATGTCGTTTCCGGGGGTCGGCGCGAGTCCGA
This sequence comes from Halosimplex rarum, assembly GCF_047715405.1. Taxonomy (NCBI): domain Archaea; kingdom Methanobacteriati; phylum Methanobacteriota; class Halobacteria; order Halobacteriales; family Haloarculaceae; genus Halosimplex; species Halosimplex rarum. The sequence continues at coordinate 3,026,270 of NZ_CP180412.1, read as the reverse complement.
GCGCGCCCACGGAGTTGTTGTGCGCGGCCAGCAGATAGTGATAGGCGAGCAGTCGCGCTTCGAGGCGCTTCTCGCAGTTCTCGGACTCGCGGTCCTCGGTCGTGCCGAAGTGACCGCCGTTCGTTCCGGTTCCACAGCGGTCGTCGCCGTACTTGATCGCGAAGAACTCCTCCATGTCGTACGAACCGCCGAAGTCGATCATCCGGTCCTCGGGCACGGCGTCGTCGACCTGGAAATGCACGTCGATCCCCTGTCCGCCGCCGGGGTTTTCGACCGGCGCGTCGGCGAACGCCGTTTCGATGCGGTCGAGCGACTCGGCCGTCGGCTCGTGGTCGTGAGGTGTCAGACAGGACTCGCTCCCTTCGGCGCCGCAGTCCATGTAGTCGACCTCGACGAACACGTCCTTGCGCTCCCGGTCTGCACCCATCCCGGCCAGGTCTAGATCGACGTGGCCGTCGCCGTCCACGTCGATCCCCTCGTCCTCCCAGTTGTCACAGAGCCCGTCGCCGTCGTCGTCGGTGGTGCCGTCGCCGTCAGTGTCGACGCAGCGCAGCGCTCGCACGACCCAGCCGTCGCGGGATTCGAGCGTCGACTCGTCGAGTCCCTGGGAGTCCTTGACGCCACCGCCCATCACGAAGCCGTTGTCCGTCTTCGCGATGGCGCCGAACCCGCCGACCTGATCCTCCCGCGTGAAGTTGCGTTCCCAGCGGGCCTGCCCGCTCGCGTTCACTTTGAACAGCCAGCCGTCGCCGTACGGCGGGGCGATCGTGCCCGCCGGTCGCGTCTCGGCGTTGGTGCCCGCGACGACGTAGCCGCCGGAGACCGCTACGAGGTCGTGGCCTGACTGGTAGCCCTCGCCGCCGTAGGTGGTCGTCCAGTTGATCGCGCCGTCGGTGGTTGCCTCCCCGACGAGCGCGTCGAGGTCGCCGCCGCGCTCGGTCCACCCCGCGAACGCGTAGTCGCCGTCATCGGTCGCGACGACGCTCTGGAGAACGACCGAACCCGGTCCGATAGTGCGGGACCACTCGACTGAACCGCTCGGCCCGACTTTCGCGATCGTTCCGAGGCCGTTCGGCTCGTGTCCGACCGCGACGTAGCCGTCCGAGACGGCGATCACGTCGGTGAAGCCGACCCCGGACCCCTGAAAGGCGGTCCACTGGGGTTGCGTGTCGCCCGCGCGGTACTCGGCTAGGTGCTGGCCGGCGACGACCGTTCCCACGGCTCCCGGCGCGCCGGCGCTCGCGCCGCCGATCCAGCTCGTGCAGTCGCCCGCGCCGTCGACGTTCGGACCCCCACTGGCGCTCACGCGCATGAGCATGATCGAGTAGCGGCACTCGCGCTTCCCGGTCCGCTCGGCGTAACGTGTCGTGAGCGTCTCCGTGTGGCCAGTGACGAGAAAGCCGCCCGCGCCGTCGGGCGCGATGTCGACCGCCGAGTCGTCTGGGTAGGACGTGGAACAGCTCCCTCCGTCCGGACAGACCGTCGTCTCTCCGTCGCCCCACGCCGTCTCCCACTCCAGGTCGCCGGTCAGCGAGTCGACCCGCCCGACCCACGCCTGCGTCGTCGGCGAGTCGTCCCAGGCCAGCCGGGTCTGCCCCGCGAACACGACCGACCCGTCGTCTGTCCGCTCGATGTCGGCAATCACGTCGCCGCGCTCGCTGTCGACCGTCTCGCTCCACTGCTCGACCAGCGGCGCCGGTCGCTTGTCCGCGTCGAGGGTCCGGACGGCACCCACCCTGCCGGCCGCGTTCGCCGACCCGTTCTCGCGATCCGAGGCCGCGCTCGCATCGGCCGAATCGAGGAGGGCCGACCGCGCGCCGTCGGCACTGTCGACCGTTTCCGGAGCGGCCGCTGTCGTCGTTCCCGAGACGACGACGGCGCCGACGGTCAGCGACACGACGACGAGGGCGGCGGCGACCGCCGCGACGGCACGCCGCATTTACCGGCGCTCCCGTCGCGGTCGGTTCTGCCACCCGATCCGGTCGACTCGCGGATCGACACCTCGCCAAGCTACCCCGACGCCGGTCCGGCGTCCGCCTCGACTCGCCCCGCTCTCGTGTCCTCCAACCCACACCATTGTCGTCCGCTGATACAGTGTACCCTTACAAAAATTCCGGGGCTCACTGCACTACGCCGGCGAAAATTCTCGGCTGACAACGGGCCCACGCCGTGACTTCTCCGACTACCGAATACTTTCGCCGAACGAGACGGAGCCCGTCCCCACGCTACCTGGCTGTCTCGCGGCTCAGAACTCGTCCGCTTCGTCCTCGTCGTCGTCCTGGTCGAGAATATACGCCTTCAGGTCGTCGGCGGTCACGTCGTGGCCCTGCCGGCCGAAGAACGCAGCGACGTTCTCGCAGTCCCGGTCTAAGAACTCCTCGGCGTTGGGGTGGTGGACCGTCACCGCCTGTCCGAGGTCGATGACGTATATCTCGTCGCCGTGGACGATCAGGTTGTACTCGGAGAGGTCGCCGTGGACGAGGCCGGCGCCGTGCAGGCGGCGCATGTACTCGCGGACGACCTCGTAGGCGGTCTCGGGATTCTCCAGATTCACCTCGGAGAGGCGCTTGCCGCGGCCTTCGTCGGTGCCGAGGTACTCCATGACGAGGACGTTGCGCTCGACGGCGATGGGCTCGGGCACGAGCACGCCGGCCTGTCGGGCGCGGTTGAGGTTAGCGAACTCCTTGCGGACCCACGCGAGGACGACCTTCTTCTTGTCCGACCCGATGCCCTGGAAGCGCGGGTCGCCGTCGAGATACCCCCGCATGTCGGTGAAGTCGGAGGCGTTGATGCGGTAGACCTTGACGGCGACCTCAGTGTCTTCGGGCGCCAGCGCGGTGTAGACGTTGGCCTCCTTGCCGGTGGAGATGGGGCCACCGAAGGCGGTGATGTAGTCGTCCTGGACGAGCTTGTAGAGGGCGGCGAAGGTGGCGTCGTCGAACACCGACGCCTCGACTTTGAACTGCTCGGTGTTCTTGATGCGCTCGCGGAACTCGTTGAACTCGCGGTCGCGCTGGCGAGCGATCTTGTCCGCCTCGGTGTCGTAGACGTCGACCTCTTCCCACTCGTCCCCGGGTGAATCGACGTCGTCGGTGTCGAGCAGGCGATACTCCGCCATGGTCAGCGACTCCACCGAGCGCGCGAGGAGAAATAGCGGGCGCACTCGGCGGTGGTGTGGTCCTCCATGCTACTCCTGGATGTGTCCCTCCTCTCGCAGCTGGTCGGCTTCCTGCTTCTCGTAGCGCCACGTGATGTCGCCCTTCTCGTCCTGCCAGTCCCACGGCTCGACGAGGACGACGTCGTCCTCGCGGATCCAGATGCGTTTCTGCATCTTGCCCGGGATGCGAGCCGTTCGCGTCGTCCCGTCCATGCACCGTACTTCCACTCGATTCGCTCCGAGCATCTCCGTGACGACTGCGAACACCTCGTCGTCGTCGGGCATCCGCAGGTCGGTTCGTCCCTCGTTGTCGCTCATACTCGTCCGTTGTCTCGGGAGACGTTTTAAGTTTTGCAGACTTGGAGAGCGGGAACGGGGGCAGTCCGGCCCGGAAACGGGAACTGACGCGGTGGCGCCCGCTGGAGCGCGCTTTCATGCGCGCGACGGAAGCCGCGCGAGGTCTTCGTGAACGGAGTGAACGAAGGCTCGTCAGAGCTTGCTCTGACGGTGGACGAGCATCGTCGTCCGAGAGAGCGAAGCTCTCTCGTGATCTCGAAAATCTTCGATTTTCGGCGACAGCGTAGCGAGAAGCGCAGTCGGTTGGGGAGGCGTTTGGCCGTCTGCGGTGCCGTTCTGGGTGGTCGTTGTCTCTTGGCGGGCCGAGGGCTTTCAGCGCTTGCTGTCTCCCACAGCCGATCCGTCTGTTAGCGAGCGGGTCGAAGACCGTCAACGCGTGCGATCGGTTCTGACGGCTCGAACTCAGCCGACGATCAGGTACACCATCAGGTACGCGACGGCGGCCAGGCTCACGGCTGCCAGTCCCGTCACGGCGGCCCGCCAGGTCCGGAGACGCTCGAACGAAGGCGGCGCGGCGCCGACGAACCCGACGGCGAGCACGCTGAACACGAAGTGGTAGGAGACCTCCAGGGTCGGCGCGGGCAGGGCGAGCGCCGCGCCGGCGTAGGCGACGCCCAGCACCGCGCGGCGGTCGACGTGGGAGTGGGGACGCTTCCCGGAGATGTGGAAGTAGGCGGCCAGGGCCAGCCAGACGGTCGCGAGTTCGACGCCGAACGCGCCCAGCAGGTGGAGCGTCGGGTCGGCCGAGAGGACGACCCGCTCTGCGACGAGCGTTATGTCGAAGGGGTAGAGGAACGCGGGCGGCTCGCCGGTGAGCAGGTCGCCGAAGGGGTGGGTGACCAGGCCGACGAGGGCCGCTGTCCCCACGACCCGCGGCGACACGTCTCGGCGGCGAGCGGCGACGACCAGCGCGGCCGCACCGACGACGAACACTGCGGTAACCGCGCCCGCGAGCAGGCCACTCAGCAGTGTCACGCCGGGGATAAGCGCGAGAAGCAGGCCACCACCGACTGCCCGCAAGTGTAACTCCGAACGAGCGGAGAGTGCGACGGCGACGGTCGCCACTGCGGCGACGGGGAGGGCGTGGGTGACGCCGCGGTGGACCTGGTTGCCGGCGTCCCAGAAGGATTCGACGGGGATGGGGCCGGCGCCGGGCGCCGGGGCGACGAGTCCAGCGAGGCCGTAGACGACGTCGACGTCGGGGAGCGCGGCGAAGAGGCCGGCCAGCACCGCGACGCGGAGCGCGGTCGCTCGGCTCCAGCCCAGTCGATGGGCGCCGAAGGCGGCGACCGCGAACGCGAGGCAGGCGTGGCCGACGAACATCACCCGCGTTTCGCCGCGCCCGAAGATAAGTGTCTCGCGCGACGCAGTCGCACACCCAGGTGCCGTCGACACGGGCGGATCCTCTAGCGGTGTCGAGAGTCAGTCACCCTGCGGACGGACGCCCGGCTCAGTCGTTCAGCCCGAACACCGAGCGGATCTCCGCCTCGATCTCCTCGACGTAGCGGTCGAGGATGGTCTCGACCTTCTCGTCGTCGGCGGCGAGCACGCCCGAGAGGCGGTCGGTGGGATCGTCGGGCAGTTCGACGCGGAACTCCCCCTCACCCTCGTAGAAGGGCTCGCTCTCGGCGAGGATCTGCTGGTCGATTGCGTGGATCAGCTCCGAGTCGTAGCGGTCGTTCATCGTCTCGAAGGCCTGCTTGTAGGCGCGCTGGAGCTCCGTGAAGTAGTTCGCGTACTTGTCTTCGAACTTCTCGGGGTCGAATTCGGCCATTGTCCGGACCGACGACGACCACCGACAAAAAGTCGTCCGTCTCGTGACGACGCCGGACCGGCGTGTCCGCCCCGTCGTGCGCTCGTCCAGTTCGGTACCGTCCCTTCGTCCCGACTCGTTCACTCCTCGTCGAGGCCGAAGTCGGAGTCGTCGACCGGGATCCGCATCCGGTTCTCCGGGAACGCCAGCAGATAGAGGCCGCCGCCGACGATGGCCGCGAAGACGACGCCGGCGACGACCGTCGCCGCGACCGTCACCGGAACCGACTGGCCGTTCGACGCGATCACCGCGATCACGACGCCCAGCAACACCAGCGACGCCATCACCCCGAAGACGAACCCAGCCCCGAACAGTAGCTTCCCGTCGTCGGTCAGTGCGTCCGTCGCGTCGGTGTGCATCGTTCTTCCCCGTTGGCTCCTCCCGCTTAAATATTTGCCACCCGCCCCGCGACCTCTCGGGCGGACTCTGCGTTCCCCAGCGCCCGAAGCCTGCAGTTCGCTCTAGCAGTGTCGTTTTGATATATCTGCATGTGGTTTATGATAGTGGCGATGGCACTGACGAGCGGGTCGACGAAAGCAGCTACGGGGCGGCCTACCGCCGGAGACCGCCTCAATCAGGCGCCTCGGCGATGACTCTGCGAAACGGGTGGGGTCTACGTGCGACCGGACGGCCCTATCGAGTGATCTGTCAGTGTCTGCTCTGGGAAGGCAGATACAGCATGGCGTAGGCCATGAACAACACGCCGCCGACGCCGACGACGACGAGATAGGCGATCGGGTCGACGGACGTGACCGCGCCGACGACGGAGCCGACCACCGAAACGGGGTTCGACGCCTCGACCGATGACCCGACGACCAGCGCCAGGGCCGTCGCGACGAGCACCAGGTCGAAGGCGTCCCGTTCCTCGATTACCATCGTCGGATCTCTCGCGGCCGACCCCCATAGTTGCCACGACCGCCCGTTCTCTCCGCCGACACCCCCGGGTTCAAGCCCACGAACGGGCCCTCCGCCGGCCCGAAATCCGCGACGGCCGCCCGTTGCCGAGCACCCCGCCGTGACGTCGGCGCAGGTACACTCCTCAAGGTGTGCCCTGTCGAACGGGTCGAGATAGGCGAGTCGTCCGTCGCCGCAGTGGTGGCACCGGCTGCCGCTTCGAGTCGACGTCATCGCGCGCGCAATCTCCCAATTCATCAGTCGCGCTCACCTGACACCGATTCGTGACTTCTAGTCGTATTCGTCCGAGACGGACTCTGCGGCCCGGTCGAACCGAGCGTGTCACTCGGTCAGTCCCGGCCCAAGCTCGTCGGCGGTCATTACGGTAGTCGCCGAGATGCGGGCCCGAAGTTTGACCCCGGGGTCGGCTGTGCTCGCTTCCGTTCTCACTCTGGGCCGGACCCCGTCACGATGGATGCCGGTCCGTTCGTCGCGTGGCTGTCGACCGCCGATGGTAGTCGTGACGCTCTCTGTCCGGAGAATTCTATCGGCGCGACCGTTGGTCGAGAAATTTCGACGATGATCCTCTCTGTGTCGCTATCTCTCGATCTGGACGTGATCGTAGTCCCGCTATCCTCTGAGGTTGTGAATCATATACCGCTATATGAAGTGCGTGCGAATACTTCTGATCGGTGGCGATCGTTCGACTGGGTAGACGGCCCGGTGAGCGCGAGGCGTTTCACTCCGGCCCCAGACAGCAGATTCGATAGGAAATACATCAGATCGTATTCAATATAGGACGAATTATGATACTGTGACCCTTTTGAGTTAGGCAAGAACTATTGAGGTGATCAGCGGTGCCGCAAACAGCTCTTGAGGGCCGGTATCGACAGTACGGGGCCGATAGTCGAAACAATTCTCTCGACACAACAACTGAATTGGAGAAGCGACAGATCGGGGATATGGGGGCTGTTGCATTGAATATCTATCGAACCATCCGCGATACAGCGACTCCCCCACAGAAATAACAGATTCATGTGGTATTATCCGAAGTAAAATACACCTGCCACTATATCTCGATGGAATTACTCGCCGTACCTCCGATCTCCCGTCTCCAGTCGAGCTCTGTGACTCCCGCTCCCGTCACCTCGGTCGGTTCCAGGGTGGTCTCCCCGTGATTACAACAGTACGACTGTAATCCTCTGTTTGCTCTCTACAAACGAACGGACGGTCGACACAGCCATTTCGCGCGCGCCGGCCGCGGCCACGGGGTCACTTGTAGCCGATGGCGCGCAGTCCGAGTTCGCCGAGCAGTGCGTAGCCGATCGCGCTGATACCGAGGACGCCGAGGATGCCGGCGATCGCGCCGGAGACCGCGATCGCCGCTGCGAGCATCGCGACGCCGAGGGCGACGATGAAGTTGAGGAACGAACTCCGTACCGCGACCAGCGGCCGGAGCAGCGGGTGATACTCGTCCGTACCGGAGTCCAGGCTGTCAGTCATCGTGGGCACGTCCTCAAACGCGCGATCCAGGGTTATAACGATGGCGGCCCGTCGTCGCCCGCGTCGAGCGTCGGGCCCGACCGGCCGTAGGGCATGTCGTCGCGACACCGGTAGAGCCCGTAGCCCGTCCAACCGATCATGAACAGGAGGCCGGGCAGACTCATGATTCCTACCGTCGCGCCCGGCCCGCCGGGTTCGTTGACGAACACGAGAATCGCGACGTCGAGGACCAGCGCGAGCACGCTACCGGCGAACAGCAGCGCCACGACCAGCTGATTCGCACAGACGTGCATCAGGAGCTGTTGTCGAAACGTCTCCGCCATACTGCCCCGCTGTTGCCGATCCGTAATCAGTGTTCGGTCGTCACGGTCCTGCGGGAGCGCCGCCCCCGGTCTGCGGTCGAACTGGAGCAATTCTGTGGTTGCCGGGGTCCGGACGGATCTCCGCGTGCATCGACTGCTGTTTCCGTGGAGCAAACTAGCTTCGACGACGGCCGAACGTGTTTGCAGGAATCAAACGAGGTGTGGAAACGAACGGAGGGAGTTGCCGGTCGGCGAGGCGCAATCGGGGGCCACGAGGTGGCCGGTGGCGACACTGTTAAGGGCCAGAGCCGGCGTTGTAGACCGTATGCGAACTCAGTCGCTGAACGGACAGTGGCGGTTCCGTCGATCAGATGGGGAGTCATGGTTCGACGGCGAGGTACCCGGCGGGGTCTACACGGACCTCCTGAACGACGGTGTGATCCCCGATCCGTTCGTCGCGGACAACGAACTCGACGTGCAGTGGGTGGGGACGACCGACTGGGTCTACCGCCGCACCGTCGACGTCGACGAGCGGCTCCTCGACCACGAGCGCGTCGTCCTGCGGTGTGACGGGCTCGACACGGTCGCGACCGTCCTGATCAACGGCCGGGTCGTCGGCGAGTCGGTCAACATGCACGTCGGCAACGAGTTCGACGCCGGTGCCGCGCTCGAACCGGGCGAGAACGAGGTCACCGTCCGGTTTCGCTCGCCCGTCGAGCACGGCCGAGAGCGCGCCGCCGAGTACCCCCACGAGGTGCCGTCGATCCGCTATCCCGTCGACCAGCCCGGCCGCGCGTTCGTCCGCAAGGCCCAGTGTCACTACGGCTGGGACTGGGGCCCCTGCCTGCCGACCTCTGGCATCTACCGCGACATCTCGCTCGTCGGCTACTCCGAGCCGCGGATCCGCTACGCGAAGACCGAACAGGACCACTCCGGGGAGGGGATCGACCTCACCGTCACCGTCGGCGTCGACGCGCCGACCGCGGGCACGTACGACCTGGCCGTCGAGGTAGCCGAGACCGACGTCACGGAGTCCGTCGCGCTCGACGCGGGCGAGCAGGAGGTCGAACTCGTCGTTCCCGTCGACGAGGGGGCCGTCGTGCTGTGGTGGCCCAACGGGTACGGTGACCAGCCACTTTACGACCTGTCCGTCTCTCTCGGCGAGCACACCCATACGGACCGGATCGGATTCCGCGAGGTGGACCTGGTGGTCGAACCCGACGAGGCGGGCACGTCCTTCTACTTCGAGGTCAACGGCGAACCCGTCTACGCCAAGGGGGCCAACACCATCCCGACGGCGCCGCTGTACGGCGACGTGACCGCCGAGCGCTACGAGCACCTGATCCGCAGCGCCGCCGACGCGAACATGAACATGCTCCGCGTCTGGGGCGGCGGCTACTACGAGGGCGAGCGGTTCTACGACCTGTGCGACGAGTACGGCCTGCTCGTCTGGCAGGACTTCATGTTCTCCTGCTCGCTGCACCCCGCGGACGACGCGTTCCTCGACACCGTCGAGGAGGAGGTCCGCTACCAGGTGCGCCGCCTCGCGACCCACCCCTCGATCGCCGTCTGGTGCGCCAACAACGAGAACGAGGAGGCGCTGGAGAACTGGTACGGCGACCACGAGCGCCACGAGTCCCACCGCGAGGACTACCGCGCCCTCTACGAAGAGACCGTCGAACCGGCCTGTCGCGAGGAGGACCCCTCCCGCGCCTACTGGCCCGGTTCGCCTTCGAGCGGCCCCGGCGAACTCGAACCCTACGTCTTCGAGAAGGGCGACATCCACTACTGGGACGTCTGGCACAGGGGCCAGCCCTTCGAGGACTACTACACGACGGAACCCCGCTTCGTCTCCGAGTTCGGCTACCAGTCGTTCCCGTCGCTCGACTCGCTCCGGACGGTCCTCGACCCTGGCGACTTCAACCCTACGTCGCCGATGATGGAACACCACCAGCGCAACCCCGGCGGCAACGCCACCATCCTCCGCCGGATGGCCGACTACTTCCGCATCCCCTTCGACTTCGGCGACTTCGTCTACGTCTCCCAACTGCTCCAGGCCGAAGCCATGTCGACGGCCATCGAGTACTGGCGCCGACGCAAACCGACGACGATGGGCGCGCTCTACTGGCAACTCAACGACCTCTGGCCGGTCGCCTCCTGGTCGTCCATCGAGTACGACGGCAAGTGGAAGGCCCAGCAGTACGCGGCCCGTCGACAGTTCGCCCCCGTCCTCCTCTCGTTCCATCCCGAGTTCGAGGGCCGCGACGGGGTCGACAACGCGCAGGCCGAGGACCCCGGCGACGCCGACTGGGGCGACGTGACCGCCCAGACCCTGTGGATCACCAGCGACGAGACGAGGTCGCTGACCGGAACGGTCGACCTCGACGTCGTCACCTTCGACGGCGAACTCGTCCGCGAGGAGTCGGTCGCGGTCGATATCGACGCCCACGAGAGCACTGCGCTGACCACTATCGAACGCGCGGGACTACCGGAGGACGTCGCCCCCTCGGAAGTGATGGTCCGCGCCGCGTTCGACGGCCCGAGCGAGTCTTACCCGTCGACGGCCTTCTTCGCCGACTACAAGCGACTCGCCCTGCCCGAGACGGATCTGGCCGTCGAGATCGACGGGTCCGACGTGACGATCGGCGCCGACCGGGCGGCGCTGTTCGTCGAACTCGACCCGGGCGCGCTGCCGGGCGCCTTCGCCGACAACTACGTCCACCTCGTTCCCGGCGAGGAGCGGACGCTCTCGTTCGAGGCCTACGACGACCGACGGGAGGCGCTCGTCGAGACCCACCTCGCCGACGAACTCTCGGTCCGACACCTGCGCGAGACGTACTGACGGGCAGCGAGCTATCCGATCGGTAGCACCGTCGCCGAAAACGCCGTATTCGTCTGACCGGTCAATCGCCGGCCGATCGTTTCGCGGCCGACCCTTCGTCGGCGTCCGGCAGGGGCGCGCTCTCCCAGTAGCCGTGATCGTCGTCGGCGCGGAAACAGCGGGTCCGGTGGCCGGACTCGACGGCCGTCGACGGTGGCATCTCGTCGGTGCAGACCTCGCGTGCCTCGGGACAGCGGTCGTGGAAGGGACAACCCGAGGGCGGGTTCGCGGCGTCGGGGACGTCGATCGCGCGGAGCGGCGCGTCCTCGATGCCGTGGGCGTCGCTCGCCCGCTCACCCGAGGCGAGGTCCGGCGTCGCCCACAGCAGCGCCTTCGTGTAGGGGTGCTGGGGGTTCTCGATGACCCGGTCGACGGGGCCGATCTCGACGAGCTTCCCGAGGTACATGATGCCGATGCGACCGCCGGACTTCTTGGCGACGTAGCGGGCGTTGGAGATGTCGTGCGTGATGTAGAGGTAGGCGGTATCGACGGCCTCCTGGAGTCTGAGCATCAGGTCCATCATGTTGATCCGGAGGCTCACGTCGAGCGCGCTGATGGCCTCGTCGGCGAGGATCAGGTCGGGGCTCATCAACAGCGCGCGGACGAGGGCGACTCGCTGTTGCTGGCCGCCCGACAGCTGGTGAGGATACCGGTCGGCGAAGTCGGCCGCCGGGTCCAGGCCGACGTACTCCAGGAAGCCGTAGACGTGCTCGCGCCGGTCGGTGCGGCTCATCTCTGGCTCCCAGCGGCGCAGCGGTTCGGCGAGGATCGACTCGATGCGGGAGTTCGCGTCGAGCGACGCCTCGGGGTCCTGGTGGACGATCTGGAGCGCCCGGCGGATCTCCTCGAAGTCGTGGTCGAGGTCGCCACCGCCGAGCAGGCCGCGGGCGTCCTTGGCCTCCCAGACGTCCGTCTCGCGGTACCGCACGCTCCCTTCGGTCGGTCGGTGGAGTCCGATGGCGGCCTTGCCCAGTGTCGTCTTGCCGCAGCCGGACTCGCCGACCAGCGCGACGACCTCGTTCTCGTGGATATCGAGCGAGACGCCGTCGACCGCCCTGACCGTCTCGGCGCCCTTCAGCCCGAACAGCCGGCTGTTCTCGAAGTGAACGTGCAGGTCCTCCAGGGAGACGACCACGTCGTCACTCATCGACACCACGCTCCTCGTCAGTCTCCGCCGGTCCCGGCGTCGTCGGGATCCGGACCTCCCGCCTGGCGGCGTCGGGGTAATGGCAGGCGGCGGCGTGTTCTCGGTCGAACACGTCGAGTGCGGGGGCCTCGCGAGTGCATCGCTCGTCGGCGACCGGACACCGCGGGTGGTAGGGACAGCCGCTGGGTACGTCGTTCGGGTTCGGCGTGGAGCCGGGGATCGCCGTCATCGTCGACAGCGGCGCCGAGACGTTCGGGACCGCGCTCAGCAGGGCGCGGGTGTAAGGGTGCTCGGGCTCGGTCAGCATCTGCTCGGTCGGCCCGACCTCGGCGAACTCGAAGGCGTACATGACCGCCAGCCGATCGGCTATGAGCGAGATCAGGTTCAGGTCGTGCGTGACGAACACGAGCGTCAGGTCGTACTTCTCTTTGATGTCCGAGAGCAGGGAGACGATGGCGCGCTGCATCAGGAGATCCAGCGCCGCCGTCGGCTCGTCGAGGACGACCACCTCCGGGTCGAGGACGACCCCGAGCGCGATGAGCACCCGCTGTTTCATCCCGCCCGACAGCTCGTGCGGGTAGGAGGGCAGCACCTGTTCGGGATTCAGGTAGAGGTCGCGGCAGATCTCGTGGGCGCGCTCCAGCCCCTCGCGCTCGTCGACGCCGTGGGCGGCGAAGGTTTCGAGGAAGTGCTGGCGGACGGTCATCGTCGGGTTGAACGCGCTCCCCGCCGACTGGACGACGAACGCCATCTCCTGCCAGCGGACGCCCGCTTTGAGTTCCGACTCGCTCATGTCCGTCACGGTGAGCGGCTCGCCGTTCTCGGGGTAGTAGGTGACCTCGCCGCCGACGCGGCCGGGCTCGACGACGGCGTTCAGCAGCGACGAGGCGAACATCGACTTGCCCGACCCGGACTCGCCGACGACGCCGAGCGTCTCGCCCCTGTAGACGTCGAAGTCCACCCCGTCGAGGACGCGCGACTCGCCCGCGTCCATGTCGAAGGTGACCGATACGTCCCTGACCTCGAAGACGACGTCTCCCGCCGGTCGCTCCGCTGACTCGGCAACTGTCATGCGCCGGGGTTCTCTATCCTGATATAAAAATTTACGCTCGGGCCGGCAGTCGGGCGTCGTCGATACCGCCGGGATCCCGGAGGTGGTTCGGAACGTGGCCGCCGAAAAACATAAACGGGATACTTGCGACGGCGAACACATGGCGTCGAGTTACTTCCTCAAGCGGACAGCCCACGCCGTCCTGGTGTTCGCCATCGTCACGTCGCTGGCGTTCGCCATCTTCCGGCTGATGCCGTTCGGCCCGGTCGAGATGGTCCGGCTCCGGCTCATGCAGCAGATGAGCACCTCGGGGTCGTTCAGTCAGGCCGAGCTCGACCGGATCAACACGATGGTCGAGACGTACACGAACATCAACCCGGACCGACCGATCCCGCTCGCCTACGTCGACTACCTCGAACAGGTGATCGTCCACCAGGACCTGGGGCGGTCGTTTCACTTCAGCAAGCCCGTGACGGAGGTCCTGGCCACGCGGATGCAGTGGTCCATCTTCATCAGCGTCTACGGCATCGCGCTGGGGCGGACGACCTCGCTCCTGCTCGGGGCGGGCATGGCCTACAAGGAGGGCGGCCGCTTCGACAAGGTGCTGACCGGCTTCTCCATCCTCAACCGGACGGTCCCGTTCTACATCGTCGGCATCGTCGTCCTGATCGTCTTCTCGTTCAACCTCGGCTGGTTCCCCTCGGGCGGCCTCTACGACCGCGCCTACACGCCGGGGCTCAACGTCGACTTCATGGTCAGCATCGTCAGGCACGCCACGCTCCCGGTGTTCGCCTCGTTCATCGCCGGGTTCGGCGGCGCGCTCGCCTACCGGGGCAACTGCATCCGGGAGCTCGGCAAGGGGTACATCCGGGTGGGCCACCTGCGCGGCATCAGCGACGCGCGTATCGCCATCCGCTACGTCGGGCGCAACTCCCTGCTGCCCATCTACACGAGCCTGACGCTCGCCATCGCGACGGTGTTCTCGTCCTCGATCATCCTGGAGACGATCTTCGGCTACCCCGCGATGGGCTACGTGACCTACGAGGCCCTGCTCAACCGCGACTACCCGCTGTTGATGGGCTCGTTCATGTTCTTCACGGCCATCACGCTCCTGGGCATCCTCCTCGCGGACCTGACCTACGGGATCATCGACCCGCGCGTCAAGGGGGGTGGCGACCGTGAGGCCTTCTGAGGCCGATTCGGAACTCCGCTCTGACGGAGGAACCGCCGAGGAGGACCTGTTTTCCCCCGACACGTCGGTCCAGCGGGAGTCGCTGGCCGACAGGATCGGTCACGGGATCCGGGAGCACGTTATCGCGCCGCTGCAGATCGTCGCCGAGGACCCTCGCGGCGTCGTCGGCATCTCGATTTTGGCGGCGTTCACCCTCCTCGGGACCGTCGGCGTCGTGGTCTACCCGCAGCCGACGACGATGGAGGCGCCGATCTTCGCGCCGCCGTTCCAGTCGCTTGCGTACCCGCTGGGGACGGGCGTACTCGGCCAGCAGATCGACCGCCAGATCGTCCACGCGACGCCGGCGATGCTGAAGATGATCCTCTCGGGGGCGCTGCTGTCGATGGTCCTCGGGACGGCCATCGGGACGGTCGCCGGCTACAAGTCGGGCCGGTGGGACTACGTCCTGATGCTGTTCTCCGACACCGTGATGACGGTCCCGGCGCTGGCGCTGGTGGTCGTCCTCGTGGCCGTCTACGTGCCCGAGGACCCCTACGTCGTCGGGCTCATCCTCGGGATCAACAACTGGCCGGGGCTGGCCCGCACGGTCCGCTCGGAGGTGCTCTCGATCCGCGAGAACGACGTCGTCGAGGCGGCCCGCGTGATGGGGCTCTCCGACGCGCGGATCGTCCGGAAGTACGTCGTCCGGAACCTGATGCCGTACATATCGATCAACTTCGCCAACAGCTCGCGGCGCATCATCTTCGAGGCCGTCGGCCTGTACTTCCTCGGCCTGCTCCCCACCTCGACGCAGAACTGGGGCATCATGATGCAAGAGGCGTACAACAACTCCGACCTGACCGCCGTCTCGCAGCTCCACTGGCTCGTGTTCCCCATGCTGACCATCGTCCTCCTCGTCCTCGGACTCATCCTGACCGCGCAGTCGCTCGACCGCCTCTGGAACGTCCGCCTGCGAGCCCGCCAGCTCGGCGACGGCGAGGAGACCACCGTCGACGCCGACTGACCGCGGTCCCGCCGATCAGCTGAATATCATATTTGTTCCAAAACTATTTTGTAGTGGCGATGAATTGACACAGGTACTCATGCAGGACGATAGCGGTGGACACGACCAGTTGAGCCGCCGGACGTGGTTGTCCGCGGTCATGGGCGTCGGGGCGTCGGCGCTGGCGGGTTGCAGCGGCGGGGGGTCGACGCCGACCGGCGGCGACGGCGGAGGGCCGACGAACGGTGACGGCGAGACGAGCGCGTCGAGCGCCTCGACTGAGACGGTCGCGAAGCAGACGGCGATGGACGAGGGCGTCGAAGCGCGGGACCCCAATTTCAACTGGGTGGTCAAGAGTGACTTCAACCCGGTCGAGGGGAACTTCAATCCCCAGAGCCCGAACTCGAACTCCGAGTGGTTCTTCAATCGGATCTGGGGCGATCTGACGATCCAGGCGAACCTCCAGGGGATGCCGATCACGTTCATGGCCGACTCCTTCGAGGTGGCCGACGACGGCTCGTCGGCCACCCTCACCCTCGGCGAGGCCTACCAGTGGTGGGACGGGACGCCGGTCCGGCCGAAGGACCTCCTCACGACGCGGACCTACACCAACTTCACCCAGCACTACCAGGAGACACACCCGGACAACCCCGCCGAGGTCCTCCAGGAGCAGCCCGCGAAGATCCGGTTCAACTACCGGTGCCCGACGAACCCGGACCTGGCGCTGTTGAACCAGCGCAACAGCCTCAACTTCCCAAGATACGAGTTCTACGAGCCGTGGTTCGAGCGCTACCGCGACGCCTCCAGCGAGTCGGCGATCGAGAGCGTCACCAAGGAGTTCAACGAGGAGTCGCTGTCGCTCCAGACCGTCGTCGACGAGGGGTACGGCTGCGGCCTCTGGAAACCGGCAGACTGGGACACCCAGCGGATCGTCCACGAGAAGGTCGACGACCACCCCCGCGCCGACAACACCAACCTCCAGCAGTTCACCATCGACCTCCTCGGCAGCAACCAGAAGATCACCCAGGCCATCTCCAACGGCGAGGTCGACGCCGGGAACGTGGGCGCCATCTCCGGCACGTCGGTCCCGAACCGGAACATGGAAGTCGTCCACAGCGTCCCCACGGGCGCCCAGATCGGCCTCAAGCTCAACAAGGCTAACCCGCACCTCGCCAAGCCGCGCGTCCGCAGAGCGCTGGCCTACGCGATCAACTACGAGGACATCACCACCGCGCTCGACAGCGGCCTCGGCGTCAACGCCATGACGGTCCGAACGCAGAACATGACCTCGCGGCAGATGGAGAACAACTACCTGCCCGACGGCGCGCTGGAGCAGATGATCGATTACGGGTCGACGGCCAAACTGGACGAGGCGACCCGGCTGATGGAAGCCGCCGGCTACACGAAGGAGGACGGGACGTGGACCGACGAGGAGGGGCGCAGCGTCAACCTCACCCACATCACGCCGCCGTGGAACAAGTACAAGTTCATCTCTGACTACCTCAGCAACAAGCTCGGCGAGTTCGGCATCCAGACGAAGGTGCAGTCGCTATCGTACTCGGGGCTGATGAACAAGTGGCAGAACACCTTCGAGTTCGACGTGATGACGTGGTTTCAGTCGGGGCTCCACCCGGCGGTCTGGTACAGCCTCGGCCGCAACGGGAAGGGCTGGCAGGAGCTGCGTGGCTGGGGACTGAACATGCTCGCCAACCCCGGCGAGAGCGCCGACTCCTGCGAGCCCAGGCCCCTCGAGATCTCCGGGGGCAAGGAAGTCGACGACCGGCTCGGACAGCCGATCCGACCGGAGTACCCCGCGGAGGTCGGGACGGAGACGCTCGACCTCTCGCAGGTCTCCGAGACGAATACCCTGGAGCCGTTCGTCCTCAACGACTCGATGCGTCGGACGACCTCCCGCGAGGAACTGGAAGACCTCGCCGCCGAGTTCGCGTGGTACGCCAACTGGGCCGTCCCGAACCTCGAACTGTTCGACGAGGTGTTCACCCACTACGGCAACACCGAGAAGTTCGTCTTCCCCAACCCCGACCAGGACGTCTACCACCTGCGCAACCACTGGCAGTGGATGCTCCACGGCGCCGTGGACGGCGCGGGTAACTGAGTCCGGCGCCGCCCGTCGTCGCGGGTCGGCGTCACTGCGAGAACTGCTCGGTCCACGTCGAGTAGGTGTTCTGGAGTTCGACGACGCCGACGACGTTACGCAGTCGGTCGGGTAGCTCCGAGCGGAACCGCTCGCCCGAGAGGCGCTCGGTCGGCCCCGAGACGCTGATCGCGCCGAGGAGTTCGCCGTCCGGCGAGTCCACGGCCGCCGCCACGCAGCGGACGCCTTCGTAGCGCTCCTCGTCGTCGAACGCGACGCCCTCTGCAGCGATCGTCGATAGCTCCTCGCGCAGCGCGTCCGGGTCGGTGACCGTCGCCGGCGCGTACGGTTCGAGCGTCGTCTCGGCGAGGTAGCGGTCACGGGCCTCGGGCGTCAGCTCCGCGAGGAACGCCTTCCCGGCGGCGGTGCAGTAGAGGGGTTCGTCGCTCCCGAGGTGCATCCGCGGGTGGTCGGTCCGGTCCCCGCTCGTCCGGTAGATGGTCACGCCTCTCCCGTCGTGTTCGGCGATGAGTCGCGCTTGCTCGCCGGTCTCGGCGGCCAGGTCCTCGACGTCGGCTTTCGCGAGGTGATACAGCGGCTGGTGTTCGCGGACCTGGCCGCCGACGGAGAGGAAGCCGAGGCCGAGGCGGTACTCGCCGTCGTCGCGTTCGAGGTAGCCGTGTTTGCGCAGCGTCGTGAGGTGGTGGTGGACCGCCGCCTTCGAGCAGTCGAGCGCCTCGGCGATCTCGGTGACGCCCGCCCGGTCGCGCTCGCGGATGACGTCGACGACGCGCAGCGAGGTCTCGACGGACTGGACGGTCTTGCCGGTCTCGCCGTCGGTGCCGGTCATACGACGCCGAACGCACCCCGCGGATATAAATCGTCCCGGCCGGTCACCCGGTCTGGGCGTCGTAGATGCGGTCGATGACCCGCTGGACGTCCAGCGCCTCGTGGACGTTCGTCAGCGACGGCCGCTCGCCGGTGACGACGGCGTCGACGAACGTCTCCAGTTCGTCGGTGTAGGGGTCGTTCGGCCTGACGTGGACCGTCGAGTCGACGAAGTGGTCGCGGCCGCCCTGGCGGACCTCGTAGAGCGTCAGGTCGTTGCGCTGGTCCGGGACGGGTTCGACCGCGTCGAGCGAGTTGGTGACGTCGAGTTTCGCGCCGGCGTCGGTCCCCTTGATCCGGTAGGAGTGGCTCCCCTCGTCGTTGGCGGCCCAGGCGACTTCGACTGTCGCTGTCAGACCGCCCTCGAACTCGCAGAAGGCGGTGACGGTGTCTTCGACGTCGTACATCTTCGTCTGGTCGTCCTCGCCCCACATCTCCAGGTACGCGTAGTCGTCGCGGTGGCCGAAGTACGAGTCGACGGCGGCGCTGACGGAGTCGAGTTCGGGCCACCCGGAGAGGTACAGCAGCATGTCGAGGCAGTGCGCGCCGGTGTCCAGCAGCGCCCCGCCGCCGGCGATGTCCTCGGAGGTGTACCACGTCCCGCGGCCGGGGACCCCTCGACGGCGGACGTACTTCGCGTCGATGTGCGTTATCTCGCCGAGGTAGCCGCTCTCGACGTACGACCGGGCGACGCGACAGACGTCCCGGTAGCGGTGGTGGAACCCGACCATGCAGACGTTGCCGGTCCGTTCGGCGGCCTCGGCGATGCGCTCGGCGCTCTCCAGATCGTGGGCCAGCGGCTTCTCCAGGAGCACGTCGAGGCCGGCTTCGAGCGCGCCGAGCGCCGACGGCTCGTGGAACCTGTTCGGCGTCGAGATGACGACCGCGTCGACGTCCCGGCCGAAGAGGTCGTCCGGGCTCTCGTAGGCGGGTCTGTCGAATCGCTGTTCGAACCGCTCGCGAGCGGTCGGGTCCGCGTCGACGCCGAACACCTCGTGGCCCATCTCTCGAAGCAGCCGTGCGTGGTTGGCACCGTGGGTTCCCAACCCGACGATTCCCACCGTCACAGTCTCGTCCATGGCGCTTTGGGTCTCCACCCGGCCGCCAGTTAACGCTTTCTCGGCGAACGGCCCCGACCGGTCCGCCACACCGCGCGGCCCACGCTCCGGTAGGACTATGGGGTAGATCGCCGCAGTCGTGAACGCAATGGCAGACCGAGCCACGCCGCTCGACCAGTACCGACAGCCGCTCGAATCGACCCTCACCGACAACGTCCTCGACTTCTGGTTCCCGCGGTCGGTCGACGACGAGCACGGCGGCTTTCTCACCAGTTACGACCGCGAGGGCGCGTTTGCCGGCAACGGCCGCAAGCAGGTCGTTACGCAGGCGCGGATGGTGTGGGTCGCGGCCCGCATCGCCCGCGCGGGCTACGGCGACGAGTACCGCGCGATCGCCGAGGACGGGTTCGACTTCCTCGTCGACGCCATGTGGGACGACGAGCACGGCGGCTTCTACTGGGAGGTCGAGCGCGACGGGACGACGAGCAAGCCGAACAAGCACCTCTACGGGCAGGCGTTCGGGCTCTACGCCTGCTCGGAACTCGCCCGCGTCACCGACGACGAGCGCCCGGCCGAGTACGCCCACGACCTCGTCGCCCTCCTCGACGAACACGCCAAAGACGACGTCCACGGCGGCTACGTCGAGTACTTCACGCCGGAGTGGGACCCGATCACCGAGGGTCAGACTTACCTGGAGAACATCGAACCCGACTGGTCGCCCAAGGAGTCTGACGACGCCGTCCTCGACCCGACGCTGAAGCTCACTAACACCCACCTCCACCTGCTGGAGGCGTTCACCACCTACTACGAGGTGTTCGGCACCGAGACCGGCCGCCGCCGGCTCCACGAACTGTTCGACATCGTCACGAACACCGTCTACCGGAACGGTCGGCGCTTCTGCACCGACAAGTACGAGCCCGACTGGACGCCGAAACTCGACGACGAGGCGTTCCGGATCGTCTCCTACGGCCACGACCTGGAGGGGGTGTGGCTGGCGATGGAGGCCGCCGACGCGCTGGGGCTGTCGACGGATCTGTACCGCGACCTCTTCGAGACGCTGTGGGACTACGCGCTGGAGTACGGCTACGACGACGAACGCGGCGGCTTCTACTTCTACGGCGGGTTCGACGAGCCCGCGAGCTTCCGCGTGAAGGCCTGGTGGGTGCAGGCCGAGTGCATGACCAGCGCGCTCCGGACGTACGAACGCACCGGCGACGACCGGTACCTCGACGTGTTCGCGGAGACATGGGAGTTCCTGGACGAACACCAGATCGACCGCGAACGCGGCGAGTGGCACTCCGGCGTCACCGACGACCTCGAACCGGTCGGCCGCAAGGGCGCCGTCTACAAGGGCGCCTACCACAACGGCCGGGCGCTCGTCGAATGCATCGAGACGATCGACCGACTCACGTCGACGGACACAGAAGTATAATATACTAATACAAGATATGAAATTGATAACTATGTCTCCTCGATCGAAGTAACAGTGCCGATGCCGCCATGACGCGTCGGGTCGGCCAGTTCCGCTGCTGGTAGTAACGGCGTTGAAATTTTCGTCAGTAGGCCTCGAATGCGGATGATACGTGCCCGGAGGGGAACCAATCATCGACTACGCCGACAGACTGAGATCGCTGCCCGCTCTGGTCGGACGAACAGCCGAATCCTTGGTCCCGAACTCGCTATAGTTGGGTACTTCGCCGTTACTGGCGGTTTGTGGTGGATTTTCAGTCACGTGGCCGAGGGGTCGAGAGCCCAGCGGCGTAATTAATTGATATTGTATACTTGGGACATACTATACTATATCTGTCATTGATGCAGTGGCCGCAACTCATCGCTCGACAGCGGTCGCGTCTCTGGCCGCGGCGAGTGTGGTCGAGGTCGGAACTGCAACGGGTAGAAGGGGACGGTAACTGTCACCCGATCTGTTCGGCGACGATCTCGTCGGCGGCGTCGACGAACGCCTGCTCCTCGCCGGCGGGCACCGTCGCGCCGGCGGCGATGTCGTGGCCGCCGCCGTCGCCGCCGACTGACCGGGAGGCCTCGCCCATCACGACCGAGAGGTCGAGCCCCTCGCGGACGAGCACGCCGGTCCCGCGGGCCGAGACCTTCGTCTCCTCCTCGTTCTTCCGTGCGAAGGCGAGTATCGGCTTGTCCGCCGAGACGCCCTCGGTGCCCAGCGCCATCCCCGCGACGATGCCGACGATGGTCTCGCGGATGGCCTCGCCCGCGTCGAACCACTGGAGGGTGTCCTCGTGGGTGACGCCCTGCTGGCGGACGTACTCCAGGCCCTCCGAGAGATTTCGGCGGTGGTTCGAGAGCAGGGTCTGGGCCTGGTCGAGCGCGCCGTCGCGATTGCCGAGACAGACGCCCAGGCCGACGTCCGCGCGTTCGTATCGTGCCGTGGCGTTCAACAGCGTCGAGAACTCGCTGGCGTCGCGCAGTTCGGTGCCGTGGGGCTCGTCGACGAGTTCGTACGTCGTCCCGACGAGCGTGTTGATCTTCGACGCGGGGACGCCCCGCTGGACGGCGTGTTTCACCAGCGCGCTCGCCACCGTCTGGCGTTCGTCGTCGGTCAGGTCGACCCAGGTGCGCCACTCGCCGGCATCTTTCAGGTCGACGTCGAGCCCTTCGAGAAAGCGGATCGACCCCGCTTCGTCGCCGGAGACCCCCGGGATCTGCACGTCCGTCGCGTACTCGAAGAGCTTCGGGAGCGGGCGGGTCTGCTTGCCGTAGAGCGTGAGGTCGGTCCCCTCGGCGAGGACGCCCGCCTCGACGCCCTCCTCGACGATACCGCGGTTGGCGCCGACGAGTTCGCCGCCGACGGCCTGCATGTCGCCGACGGCCCCGACGACCGCCAGCCCGGCTAGATCGCGGTTGTCTTCGGACTGCCCGCTGCGCTCGGATAGCGCGCGGGCGAGAACGTACGCCGCGCCCGCGCCCGAGAGTTCGGAGGCGCCGTTGATCCCCTCCAGCAGGGGGTTGAGGTGGTACTCCGTCTCGGCGTCGGCGGGCTGGTGGTGGTCGGCGATGACCGGGTCGAAGTCGCCCGCTTCTTCGTGGGCGGCGATGGCGTCGAGCTGGCCGCTGCCGAAGTCGGTGAAGAGGACGGTGTCGTACTCGCGAGCCGCGATGGAGGCGATCTCCGTCTCGTCGAGCTGTTTCTTGAAGACGGTCTCGAAGTCCAGGCCGGCTCGCTCCAGCGCCGTCGACGCCACGGCCGCGCTCGTGAGGCCGTCGGCGTCGATGTGCGAGGCCAGCAGCAGTTCGTCGGCGTCCAGCAATCTGTCGGCGCAAGCGTCCGCGCGCCCGGCGAGGTCGGGGACCGGCCCGGTCGTGCTCATCGAGCGTTTCTTATCGCGGCTCCGGGTTTAAACCTAAGGGGTTCCCGGTGACCGGCGGCGTTCCGCCGGGGTTGCGGTCAGTCGCCGAGACGCGCCGAGAGCCGCCGTTCGACCAGTTCGACGACCGTTTGCCCGAGCGGCGAGCCGTTCCTGGCGAGTCCGTGAGCCTCGGCGACGCCGGCGCTGTCGGCCAGCGGGACCAGTCGGAGGGTCGCCCCGTCCGGGCCGACTTCGACGTGGAGCGACGCCTGCGGGAACGAACACGCGGCGGGAGCGAGCGCCTCGACGGTGTCGCCGTGCGTGCACAGCGCGGGCACGTGGTGGTGCGCAGACAGCACGAGCGGCACGTCGTGCTGGCGCAGGAGTTCCGAGACGGCGTCGGCGTCCCGGAGAGAGAAGTTTCGCCAGCGGCCCCGTTCCGGGCAGTCCGGCAGCCTGGCGGCGGGGTGGTGGAGCGCGACCACGGGCCGGTCGGCCGCGGCCAGTTGCTCGCCAAGCCACGCCCGCTGGGCGGGGCCGACGCGGCCGCCCCAGGTGTCGCGCAGGTCGCCGAGGTCGTCGCGGCGGTCGTCAGCGGCGGATTCACGGCTCTCGCTCGCCGTCGCCGGCTCTGCGACGGACTGGTCCGGTCGAGTGTCGGCCGCCGCCGAATCGCTATCGACGGCCGGCCCGTCGACCAGCCCGGCGACGCCGCTCGTCGCGGTGTCGACGCCGAGCAGGGTCAACTCGCCCACCTCCCGCGCGAACGGGAGCGGGTCGTACCGCTCGGCGAAGCGCTCGACCGGCGGGGTCGTGTGGTCGTCGAACGCCTTGGGCACGTCGTGGTTTCCGGGGACGGCGTACCACGGCACATCCAGATCGCCGAGCACGTCGTCGACGGCGTCGAACTCCGCGGAGTGGCCGTCGCGGGTCAGGTCACCGGCCACGAGGGCGACGTCGGCGTGTTCGTTCGCGACGGCGACGGCCGTCCGCAAGCGGTCGAGCGTCCGGTGGTACACCTTCCAGGTCCCGCGCGCGGTCAGCGCGACGTGCGGGTCCGCGATGACGGCGAGCGTCGTCGGCGAGTGGCTGCGCGGGCGGTCGAGTCGGGCGAACACGGGGCCGGGGGCGACGGTCTGTGGCGTCATGATTCGGAGAGGACGTGAACGCGGTCGGTATCGAGCTCCAGTGCGACTCGCTCGCCGGCCGCCGGCGCCTCGCTCGGGTCGACCCGGAGCGTGACCGACTCCTCGTTCGGGAGGTCGGCGACGCAGCGGACGTGTTCGCCGAGGTAGAACCGCTCGCGGACGGTCGCCTCGAACGGGCCGTCCCCGAGTTCGAACGCCTCCGGGCGGGCGACGACCGTCACCTCCCCTTCGTCGCCGTTCGGGGCGGGCGTCGTCGCGTGTCCGAAGTCCAGTCGACCGTCGCGAGCGGTCGCGGGCAGGCGGTTCGACGTGCCGACGAAGTCGGCGACGAAGCCGTTGACCGGCGCCTCGTACACCTCCGCCGGCGTCCCGACCTGTTCGACGCACCCGTCGTTCATGACGGCGATGCGGTCGCAGACCGCCATCGCCTCGGTCTGGTCGTGGGTGACGTACAGCGCCGTCACGTCGAGGTCGTCCAGGAGTTCGACGAGTTCCCGCTGGAGGCGGGTCTTCAACTGCGCGTCGAGGCCGGTCATCGGCTCGTCGAGCAGGAGGATGGTCGGCTCGATGGCGAGCGCCCGCGCGAGGCCGACCCGCTGTTGCTGGCCGCCCGAGAGCGTCGTCGGGTCGCGGTCGGCCAGCTCGGCGATGTCGAGCAGTTCGAGCAGCTCGACGGCGCGCTCGCGGCGGTCGGTCTTCGAGACGCCGCGCATCTTCGGGCCGAACTCGACGTTCTCCCGGACGGTCATGTTCTCGAAGAGGGCGTACGACTGGAAGACGAGGCCGACGTTCCGTCGCTCCGGAGGCACGCGGGTCACGTCCTCGCCGTCGAACAGCACGCGGCCCTCAGTGGGCGTCTCGAAGCCGGCGATGGTCCGTAGCGTCGTCGTCTTGCCGCAGCCCGAGGGGCCGACGACCCCGAGTATCTCGCCGTCGCCGACCGTGACCGAGAGGTCGTCGACGGCGGTCGCTTCGCCGAACCGCTTCGTCACGTTGTCGAGTGTGATCTCTGCCATGGTGTCAGTCGGTCGTGAACCCCCGGTTGCCCAGCAACTGCAGCGCCGCCGTGACCCCCGCGATGAGGACGAAGAACACGGAGACCGCGGCGGCGGTCGTCAGGAAGGAGCTGTTCGAGATGTTCGCCTTGAGGAAGAGCGCGAGCGGCCGCGCGCCCCGCGGGGAGACGACGTAGGAGAAGTTGAACTCCGCGGCGGCCAGCGCCCAGCAGATGATCGCCCCCGAGACGATGCCGCGCTTGGCGTTCGGGACGATGACCGAGATGAAGGTCCGGGGCCAGGAGGCGCCGAGCGACCGGGCGCTCTCCTCGAGTTGGCGCAGCGGCATCGACTCGAAGCTCGACTGGACGGCCATCACCATGAACGGCGCCTTCAGCAGCGAGTAGCCGACGATGAGCCCGAAGTCGGTCCCGGAGAGCTGCGGGTACGCCCGGAGGAAGGCGACGCCGAGGACGATCCCCGGCGCCAGCGGCAACACGGCGACGGCGTTGAGCAGGTCTCGCCCGCGGAACTCGTAGCGCGCGACGGCGTAGGCGATGGGCACGCCGACGACGAGGTTGACGAGGACGCCGCCGAGCGCGAGCCACATGCTGCGGAACAGCGGGCTCTGGCCCGGCGCGGCGAGGGGGTTCTCGGGCAGGGTGCGCAGGACCGCGCCGAGTTGCAGTGAGTAGAGCGCGTCGCCGCCGAGCCCGAGCACCTGCTTCCAGTGAACGAACGTCACGAACCCGGAAGGGAGGACGCCGGTCCACTCGCGGGCGAACGACGCGACGAAGGTAGCGACGACCGGGAAGATCAGGAATACGAACGTCAGCGCGAACACGGCTGTCACGAGGGGACGACCGAGGACGCCCGACGGCGAGGGGCGCCACGAGCGAGCCCCCGTGTCTTCGACGGCGACGCCGCCGTCCGGGCGCGGGGTCTCTGCCGAGCCCGTGTCGTCGCGCTCGCTCACATCCCCACCTCCGCGCTGGTGTAGCGCAGGCCCAGCGCCGTGAACGTGAGCACGAAGGCGAACCAGACGGTCGCCATCGCCGCCGCGAGCTGGATGTCGAAGCCGTTCGACAGCGCGTAATCGATCTCGTAGGTCCAGACGCGCAGCGCCTGGAGGATCAGGACGGTGCCGAAGATGGCCAGCGCCGTCCGGACGGTGAGGATGAACGCGCCGATGAGTCCCGGCTTGATCTGCGGGAGTGTGACATGGTAGAACGTCCGCGCGGGTGTGGCGCCCAGCGAGCGGGCGGCCTCCTCGGTGCGCTCGTTCACCTCTGCGTAGCTGCCTCGCAACAGGAGCAGCGCCCGCGGGATCATCGAGTAACAGTACGCGACGAACAGGCCGCCGACGCTGGTCGCGATGGCCAGGTCGAGGTTGCTCCGGCCGGTGAACCACGCGGCCAGGTTCGTCACCAGGCCGCTGTTGCCGAAGAGGACGATGATCATGAACGCCGCGACGATGCCGGGGAGGCTGATCGGGAACGAGAGGAGCGTCACCAGCGCGCCGCGGAACGGCAGGTCGTACTTCTCCAGGGCGTGCGCGGTCGCGGTGGCGACGGCCAGGCTGACGACGGTCGTCGCGAGCGAGAACCAGAGCGTGTTGATCGCCGAAGCCCGCAGGTACGGGTCGGTGACGAGTCGCCGGTACGCCGACAGCGAGAACCCCTCGGTGACGTACTTGGCCTCTGAGACGCTGATCCGGAGCATCTCGCTCAGCGGGTACAGCCCCGCGACGGTCGCGAGCACGAGGAAGGGCGCACACAGCGCGGCGATGCGCCGGCGCTCGCGGTCGCGCTCTGTTCGCGGCAGGATCACTCGCTCGGCGGGGTCGGGAAGCCGCTCGACGCCGCCGCGGACGGCGGTTTCCGCCGCGTCGGCGACCGGCTGCAGCCGGCCGCGAACCCCGTCGGTCGCTTCGTCGGCCGCCATCGGCCTACAGGCCCGCCGAGCGCTCGATCTCGTCGATGATACCCTCCTGCTTGTCGACCATGGTCCCGTAGTCGACCTGGAACTCCGTCTCGTCGTAGGTCGACTGGTCGGGGAACTCGTCGGGCATCTCCAGCTCCGGCGCGCGGATCGGGCGGACGTACGCGTCGAGGAACTTCCGCTGGCCCTCCTTCGAGAGGACGTAGTCCATGAACAGCTTGCACGCCTCGGGGTTCGGGGCGCCCTCCATCAGCCCGAAGCCGTAGGGCTGGTTGAACGCGCCCTTGTTGCCGTTCTTGCCCTTCAGGAGCGCGACGTCGACCTTGTCCTCGGCGATGTCCTCGTTGTTGTACTTGAGGTTCAGCCCGGAGTAGTCGTAGCGGACGAACGTGGTGTACTCGCCCTTGGTGAACTGCGCCTGGAAGTTGTCGGTGAACTCGGCGCCGCTCTCTTTGAGCCGCTTGTAGTAGTCGATCACCGGCTGGAGGTCGTCGAGCGACCCGCCGCGGGCGTTGTTGATGGAGAGCGCGCAGGCCAGCCCGACGGCCGCTGTCGGCGTCTGGAGCGCCATGTCTTTCGCGATGTCGGGGTGGAGCAGGTCGTCCCAGGTCTCCGGGGCGTCGAGTCCCCGCTCCTCGTAGACGTCCGCGCGGTAGGTGACCGCCGTCGTCATCCGGCGGGTGGCGGTCATCTGGCCGTCGTCGGTCTTGAGCTTCGCCGGCACTTTGTCCCAGTTCTTCGGCTTGTAGCCGGTGAGAAAGCCCTCGTTCTTGGCGATGATGCCGTAGGTGTAGCCCCCGTTGTACGCCGAGTGGTCGGGGTTCTGGGCGTGCGAGCGCATGTGCTTGAGCGCCTCGCCGGACGAGCGGTCGTCGTCGTTGAGCGGGACGCCGTACTGCTCCTCGAAGGCCTCCATCAGCGCCGGCCAGTTCGACCAGTTCGACTGGACGCAGTAGACGTAGAGCGTCTCCGGGAACGACGAGGCGCTCACGGTCGTCTGGTAGTCGCCGTGGCCGACCTCGTACCCCTCGGCCGCGTCGGTGTCGGTAGATCCTCCGTCCCCACCGCCGAGCGCGCCGGTACAACCGGCGAGACCGCCGGCGACTGCCGCACCCGTTCCTGTCAGGAATCGCCGTCGTGACGTGTTCATACGGGAGAACGGCCGCGGACGACGGTTAATACGGCTTATATTTCAGGTTCGTTGTGGTATCGAGCGGTACGTTCACGGCTGTCCGGTAGGAGGAGCTACTGATGGCTATTGGCGATATATAGCGAGCCGGTCAGGCGCCGTCGGAGGCGGCCTCGACGACGGCCTCGGCCAGCGCTTCGAAGTCGGCGACCTCGGGCACCACGTCGACCGCGACGCCGGCGTCGGCGGCAGTCTCGGCGGTTGGATCGCCGATGACGCCGACGACGGCGTCGGCGAGTCCGTCCAGCGCCTCCTCGCGGACGCCGCGTTCGTCGGCCGCGGCGAGGAAGTGCCTGACCGTGAGCGAGGAGGTGAACACGGCGCCGTCCAGGTCGCCGGCGGCGGCGACCTCCGCCGATTCGCCCGCGTCGGCGGGCCGGTCCAGCCGGTAGAGGACCGTCTCGTGGAGGTACGCGCCGGCGTCTTCCAGCCCGGTCAGCAGGACGGCCGAGCCGTGGTCGCTGCGGGCGACCTCGACGCGGGCGCCGGCCACCTCGTCTTCGAGCGCCGCGACGAGGCCCGTCGACGAGAACTCCGCGGGCACGCGGTCCACGGGATAGTCGTGGTCGCACAGCACCTCGGCCGTCGGCTCGCCGATGGCGCAGACGGTCGCGTCGCCGGCCTCCCACCGCTCGTCGGGCCCGCCCTCGTCGGCGCGTTCGCCGGCGACGAGCTCGACGCCGGTCTTGCTGGTGAACACGACGTAGTCGGCGTCGCTCCTGGGGACGGCGCCCGTCGGGTCGACCGTCAGCATCGGATCGGCGAGGGGGTCGGCGCCGAGCGATTCGAGCAGTTCGACCGCCGCAGTGAGGCGGTCGTCGGGCGGGCGGAAGACCGCGACTCGCGGGCGGTCGGCCGCGCTCATCGGTCGGTCACCTCGCCGACCGCGCTCTCCTCGCCGGCCGGTTCGTCACCGCCGTACCCACGAAGGAATTCGACGACGCGCTCGCGTTCGCCGGCAACGTCGCCGATGACGGTGATCGCCGGCGGTTCGATCCCGACCTCGTCGCGAGCGTCGACGATGGTCTCCAGCGTCCCGGTCGCGACCTGCTGGTCCGGCCAGGTCGCGCGCTCGACGAGCGCGACGGGCGTGTCGGGGCCCATCCCGGCCTCGCGGAGCGCGGCGGTGTAGTCGGGGAGCTTGCCGACGCCCATGAGGACGACGATGGTACCGCCGGTGGCGGCCAGGGCGTCCCAGTCGACGGCGGACTCGTCTTTGGTCGGGTCCTCGTGGCCGGTGACGAACGACACCGAGGAGGCGTGGTCGCGGTGGGTCGCGGGGATGCCCGCCACCGCCGGGCCGGCGATCGCCGACGTGACGCCCGGGACGACTTCGAAGGGGACGTCGTGCTCGGCCAGATAGGCCGCTTCCTCGCCGCCGCGGCCGAAGACGAACGGGTCGCCGCCCTTCAGCCGGACGACGTCTTTGCCCTCCCGGGCGAGTTCGACGAGTCGCTCGTTGATGGCCGATTGGGGGGTACGCTCGCCGCCAGCGCGCTTGCCCACGTCCTCCCGGCGTTCCTCGGGGACCAGATCGATGATCGCCGGGCCCGGGAGCTTGTCGTGGAGGACGACGTCGGCCTCGTCGAGGAGTCGTCGGGCCTTGACTGTCAGCAGGTCGGGGTCGCCGGGACCGGAGCCGACGAGGAAGACGGTCCCGGTCACGCGTCGGTTCCCCCGGTTGCGTCGTCCTCGTCGTCCTCGCCGCCGTCACCGCCCTCGATGGCGTCCGGGGTGTCGGGCGAGGCGCCGCCGGCGCCCGACTCCTCGTCGGTACGGCGACGCGCCTGCGCGATGATTTCGGCGGCGCCGTCGTCGGCGAGGTCGGAGGCGAACTCGCGGGCGGCGTGGGGGTGGCGCTCCACGGGAAGCTCGCGCGTTTCGCGGACCTCCTCGTCGCCCTCGCGGTCGAGCACGCGGACGCTCGTCCGGACGACCGACCCCTGGAGGACTGCGTAGATGCCGACGGGCGCGACGCAACCGCCGCCGAGTTCTTCCAGTACCGTGCGCTCGGCGGTCGCCTCGACTCGCGTCGGCGCGTGGTCGAGCGCGCTCCGGATGTCGTCGGCCAGGTCGCCGTCGCGAGCGGTGACCGCCAGCGTCCCCTGGCCCGGCGCCGGAACGAACTGGTCTGGGCGGAGCTGCGTGTGTTCGACGTGGTGGAGCAGGCCGGCACGCTCTAATCCCGCTTCGGCGAGCACGATGGCGTCGTACTCGACGTCCGGGTCGCGTTCGAGCGCCCGCCGCTCTAGCTCCGAGAGGTCCTCGAACCACTCCTCGACGGTGCGGTCGAACTCGGAGTCGTCGTCCGCGTCGCCGTCTCCGTCGTCGCTGTCGCCGCCGTCTCCGTCCGTGCCCGGTCCCGTCTCGTCGTCGTCCGCGTCGTCCGGCTTGTTGTACTTGGCGTAGTCGGTAGAGCGGCTCTGGTCGTCCGCCTCGTCGTCGCCATCGGTCTCGTCGTACGCGGCGAACGACTCGACCTCTTCGTCGGCTTCGGCCTCGACGCGGCGCTCGTGTTCGCGGACGAGCGGCGGGGCGAGCAGTTTCTCGACGCGCGTGTCGACGTTGCCGCGGAGCGGCTGGACGTCCAGGTCCGGCCGCTCGGCGAGCAACTGGGCGCCTCGCCGGAGGCTCGACGTGCCGACAGTCGCGCCCTCGGGGAGTCCCATCAGGGAGGTGCCCTCGCGGGTGACGAGCACGTCGCGGGGCGCCGCCCGCTCGGGGACGCCCGCGACGATCAGGTCCTCGGGCATCTCCGTGGGCATGTCCTTCATCGAGTGGACGGCGGCGTCGCAGTCGCCGTCGAGGACTTCCTCGTCGAGCGCGCGGACGAACGCGCCGGTCTTGCCGAGTTCGTGGATGGCCTCGTCCGTGATCTGGTCGCCCGTGGTCTCCACCTCGACGAGTTCCACGTCGAAGCGTCGGTTCTCCAGGCGTTCCTTGACGGCGGCGGCCTGCCGCATCGCGAGCGTCGACCCCCGCGTCCCCAGCCGCAACGTTGTACTCATTGTCTCTCAGTGGACGCGCCGACGTGAAAAGCACACCACTTCCGTTCGCGGCTACGGTTCGATTCGCGTGCATATCTATCGGCTTCCGATAGAAATGGAACCTGATTACGGAGTCGAGAAGGACGCTGAAACGGTACGACCTCGAAGCCAGTACTCTATCACGGCCAGCAATACGTAGGCGACGAGATACATCGGTGCCCACACGAACACGAAGAGGAATCCGGGCGAATCACCTTGTCCACTTCCAATCGGTGGAATATACACCAGTATATGCCAGAAAATGAGGATGCCAACCAACAGCGCCCCCGGACTGCGAATCTCATACCGAAGCCAGAGAAAGACAGGAACCCCTATCGTCACCAATCCAAACCCCACAGATAGCGCAAGCGCGTCCCAGAGCGTCCCTGAGATCGAGGTATTCGAGAAGGGCAGTAGGCTATACCCGAACACACTAATTGAGTAGAGAAGGGTGACAGCGGTGCTAATAGCGATGGAGCGTTTCCACGTTCCCGACGACGCGAACCATCGATGGAGGGCAGACATATGGTATTGTTGTAGGTGATTGGCGATAACTCTATTCTCTGTACTGGGCATTCGCGCGAACGAAGTGAGCGCGATTCACCGCACCGGGGCCGAAGGCCGAGATGCGGCCTTCCTCGTGAGTAGCGAGGGAGCGGAGCTCCCTCGGACCGTTCGCGCGGCTCCGCCGCGCGAAGACAAAGCGAACGAGGGGTCGTCAGAGTGAAGCGAGCAAGGAAACTCTGGCGGCAAAAAGATGGGTGCGGGGTTACCAGGGCTCGTCTTTCGCGCCGATGACGTAGGCGATGCCGTTGGTGACGACGTGCAACAGCGGGGTCGCGACGAGGACGACTGCGAGCACCGACGGCGTGAACGTCGCGGCGACCCAGTCGAAGTCGAGCAGGGCCGCGAGCGCGAGCGCGCCGACGACGAAGTCGAGCTGGTCGAGGCCGGGGAAGGGGGCGCCGCGCTCGCGGCCGGTCCGCCGCTTGAGGAACGAGGCGCCGATGTCGCCGCACATCGCACCGAGCGCGAGGCCGAGCGCGGCGGGCAGCGGGAACTCGACGGGTGCGACGCCGAGCAAGTCGGCGATGGTATCCGACCCGGCGTTGAGTAGCAGGGCGAGCGCGACGCCGGCGACGGTGCCGGCGGCGGTCCCACGCCAGGTCTTGCCGTCGCCGAGGACGCGGCGGCCGCCCCACGTCCGGCCGCCGTCGATGGGGCGGCCGCCGCCGGCCAGCACCGCGGCGTTGTTCGGGACGTACGCGGGCAACATCGCCCACAGCGCCGTCGCGATGGCCGAGAACAGACTCATATGCTCGCCGACTGCCCCGTGGCCCTTAATCACGGTGTTTCGTTGCGTGCGTGCCCGCGGATCGAGGAGACACCACTACACAGGCGTGTCGCGCTGCCCGGTGTCGATACCACTTTCACACTGGCGGCAATACTTGCGGGCATGATTCCGCCGATCGCGAGTCGCTTCGTCGCTGGCGAGACGGTCCCGGAGGCGCTCGAACACGCCCGCGAGGCGAACGAGCGCGGGGTCGGGGTGATCCTCAATCTGCTGGGCGAGCACTACCACGAGGGCGGGCCCGCAGACGAGGACGCCGCGGCGTACTGTCACCTCATCGACGACCTCGCGGAGACGGACCTGCGGGCCTGTGTCTCGGTCAAACCCTCCCAGCTCGGCCTCGACGTGGGCGAGGACGTCTTCCGCGAGAACCTCGCCAGCGTGGTCGAGCGCGCCGACGAGCACGGCGAGTTCGTCTGGATCGACATGGAGGACCACACGACGACGGACGCGACACTCGACGCGTTCGAGTATCACGCCCGGGAGACGGGCGGCGCCGACCGACGGGAGGCGCCGGCGAAGGATCGAGCGGGGAGTGAAGCGACCCGCGAGACGGCCGACGCCGACCGACGGGAGGCGCCGGCGAAGGATCGAGCGGGGAGTGAAGCGACCCGCGAGACGGCCGACGCCGACCGACGGGAGGCGCCGGCGAAGGATCGAGCGGGGAGTGAAGCGACCCGCGAGACGGGTGCGAGCGTCGGCGTCTGCGTCCAGGCGAACCTCAAGCGTACGCGCGAGGACCTCGAACGGCTGGCCGACCTGCCGGGGAAGGTCAGGCTCGTCAAGGGGGCCTACGATCCGCCCGCGGAGGTCGCCTACCGGGAGAAATCGCGGGTGAACGAGGAGTACCGGGACCTGCTGGAGTTCATGTTCCGGGCGTTCGACGACGGGGTGGCGGTCGGGAGTCACGACCCCGAGATGATCGACCTGGCCGCGGACCTGCACGACGAGCACGGGACGCCCTACGAAGTGCAGATGCTGATGGGCGTGCGCGAGGACGCCCAGGTAGCCCTGACCGACGACTGCGAGGTCTGGCAGTACGCCCCGTACGGGTCGAAGTGGCTCTCGTACTTCTACCGGCGGGTGCTCGAACGGAAGGAGAACCTCACCTTCGCGCTTCGGGCCGTCGTGAGCGGGTGACGCGTGATTCGAACGAAGTGAGAATCACGTCAGAGCGAGCGGCGGAGCCGCGAGCCGCGTGGGCGGGCCGCGAATCGATCGGAGTGAGAATCACGTCGGAGCGAGCGGTGGGGTCGTGGGTTCGGCGCGTCGGTGAGCCGCGGAATGTACGTGTTCTCCGTCCGGAAGGAACACGCTTAGTACGCTCCGACGGCCAGATTGGCCCAGATGACCTCGGCATCCTGGAAGCGTGACTTCGCCAGCGGGTTGATCATCCTGGTGCCGCTGCTCGTGACGGCGTACATCATCCTCTGGCTGTACTTCGCACTCGCGGGCGTCCCGCTCCCGGTCGAGAGCCAGGAGATCGATTTCTGGATCTGGGAGAACATCGACCTCGCGGACCCGCTCCGGGTCGTGCTGACGCTCGTCATCTTCGTACTCGTGGTGTTCTCGCTCGGGTACCTGATGCGGACGGCCTTCGGCGACCTCATCGAGGGGACTATCGACCGCACGATGAACCAACTCCCGGGGCTCCGGGTCGTCTACAACGCCTCGAAGATGGCGGTCGAAACCGTCGTCTCCGGCGCGGACGAACTTCAGGAGCCCGTCAAGATCGAGACGTGGCAGGGGATGCGGATGACGGCGTTCAAGACCGGCAAATCGACCGAAGACGGCCGCGACGTGCTCTTTCTCCCGACCGCACCGAACATCACCACCGGCTTCGTCGTCGAAGTCGATCCCGACTCCTACGAGGAGACGAACGAACGCGTCGAGGAAGCGCTGACGCGCGTCCTCAGCGCCGGCTTCGGGGAGGCCGACCAGACGTCGATCCCGATGGCGCCCGACGACGAGGAGGATGAGGGATCGGCGGCCGACAACGAGGACTGACGGCGGGAAACGCGTACGGCGGCGGAGACAGAGAGGCAGCGAGGTACGGCGGGCCTGAGCGGCGGGTTACAGTGGTCGCGAGCGGCGAATGGCGAACTGGGGCGGACGTGGACTCGGGGTGAGTGAACTCCGCTGCGCCGTCGATCAGCTGATGTGTGCGGCGATATCGGCCTCGGTGATGATGCCGACGGTCTCGCCGCCCTCGACCACCAGCACGGCGTCGTTGTGGTTGAGGTAGTCGTTTATCTCGTCGATGGTCGCGCCGGGTTCGACGGTCGCGATCGACTCGCGTTTGACCTCGTCGACGGGCAAGTCACCGACGTTGTCGGCCTCCGAGGAGTCCGACAGCTGGCGGATGTCGGAGTGGCTGATCAGGCCCAGCGGCGTCCCGTCGCGGATGACGGGGGCCTGCGAGAATCCGCGTTCGTTCATCCGTTCCTGCGTCTCGTGGACCGAGTCGTCGGGCTGGACGCTCACGATCGGCGAGTTCATCAGGTCCTCCGCCCGCAGGATCGCCCCCTCCGCTTCCTGCAGCGCGTTGACGATCCGCCGGAGCGTCGACAGCCGCGGGTCGACGTCTCCGCCCTCGATCCGCGCGATCAGCGGCTGCGAGACGTCCGCTCTGTCCGCCAGATCGCTCTGGGTCAATCCCAGTTCGTTCCGCCGCTCCCGCAGATCCGCCGGCGTCGGTAAATCCATGCGTCGAGATAACTTAGGGTAATATAAAAAACCACCGCCGGGTGCGCGGCGTCGATCGGGCGGTGGGGGCGGCATCCGCCAGCGGTCGATATAAACGCCTGGAGCGGCTATCGGGTGGTATGTCAGACACCGAGGAGACGCTGCCGAACTCCGAGGAGGAGTGGCGAGAGCGCCTCACCGAGGAAGAGTACAAGATCCTGCGCGAGCAGGGGACCGAACCGAAGTTCAGCGGCGAGTTCCTCGACGTCGACGACGAGGGCGAGTTCACCTGTGCGGGCTGTGGCGCGGAGCTGTTCTCGACGGACAACCAGTTCGATTCGGGACACGGCTGGCCGAGCTTCTTCGACGTCGTCGAGGAGGGTAACGTGGAGACGCGGCTGGACACCAGCCACGGGATGCGCCGGACGGAAGTCGTCTGCGCGACGTGCGGCGGGCACCTGGGGCACGTCTTCGACGACGGCCCGGAGCCGACGGGGAAGCGCTACTGCATCAACTCGGCGGCGCTCGATTTCGACGCTGGAGAGTAGCGTGGTCCGAACGAAGTGAGGACCACGTTATGACGAACGGTGACCGTAGGGAGCCGTGAGTAGCGTGGCCCGACCGGAGTGAGGGCCACGTTCTAGCGAGCGGGGAACGAATGTGACCCGCGAGCAGCGTGGCTCTCCCTGCGGTCGAGTCCCGTTATGACGAACGGTGACCGTAGGGAACCGTGAGTAGCGTGGTCCGAACGACGTGAGGACCACGGTAGAGCGATCGGGGAGCGAAGCGATCCGCGAGCAGTGCGGTTCGACCACCGGGCGGATCACGACCTGGCGAGCGCCGCGAGGCCGACTATCAAATCGATCGAACCGGCCGGAAGCCTTTTTGAACTCGTGAGCGGTTGCACAGGTGTGACGCCCGAACACGCGGAGGAATCGGCGGACGAGTCCGGCGAGCGGACGGTTTCGGTGCTCGGGACGGATGTAGTAGTAGAGGAGGCGTTCGCGTCGTTCCCGTGGCGTGCGGGGATGGCGCGGGCGCCGGCGGCGTTCGTCGCGGCCTTCGTCCTGACGGTGGCGGTCGCCGCGATCGGCGGGTTCGGATCCGGGACGCTGCAGCGGCGCGTCTCGCTTCTGGGAATCGTCGTCTTCAACGCTCACAACATCCCGGCGACGGTCGGCGCGGTGCCACAGCTGCTCGCCCCGGTGGCCGAACCCGTGGCCGGCATCCCCGGGGTCGGTCGGCTCTTGCGTGGGCTGTTCACGTACGGGACCGGCCACGCGACGCCGCTGTCGCACGCCGGCGGTATCGTCGGGGGGCAGACGGCGGAGCTCGGTCACCTCAGTCTCATCGAGGGGTTCGGTGAGACCGACGTGCCGAAGCTGGTCTACTACCTCCTCCCGCCGATAGCGCTGGTCGGCGCGGGCTACGAGTTCGCGGACAGCTACTGGGAGGAGACGACGACGGAGTCGCTGGCGGAGGTCGCGCGGTTCGGCATCGCCATCGCGGCCGGCTATCTCGTCGTCCTGTTCGTCGGGTCCGTGCTGTTCACCGCCGTATTGCACAGCTCGATCGCCGGCGCGGTCACGATCCTGCCCGACCGGTACCTGCTCGTCGTCTTCGGGTTCGCCTACCCGACGATATTCGCGACGCTCGGTGCGGGACTGGTGTATCTGGACAGACGCGAGAACTGAGACGCCGTCTCAGGCGTAGCTGGCGTCGAGGTACTCGACGATCTTCTCGGACTCGGCCATCGTGACGCCGCGGTCGTCGTCGACGAGGACGGGGACGCCGCGCTGGCCGGAGACGCGCTTGACCTCGTTGCGGTCGGAGTGGAGCGCGTCGACCCAGACGGAGTCGTAGTCGAGGTCGAGTTCGTCCATGCGATCGGCGACCTTCTCACAGTACGGGCACCCGTCGAGCTGGTAGAGCGTGAACGACATACCTCCACGTTCGGAAGCGACCGGCAAGTGCGTTGCGGCCTCCTATCGGCGCGTGACGCCCTCGAATTCGAAGCGCGCCCCGGGCCGATCGGTGTCGGTCCGGTCGCGGGCGTCTGTGAGGGCGACGTCCCAGCCGTGCGCGTCGGCGATCTTTCGGACGATAGCGAGGCCCATGCCCGTGTTCCCGTCGGCTTCGCCGGTCGAGTAACCGGTCTCGAAGACGCGCTCGCGGTCTTCGGGTGTGATCCCCGGCCCGTCGTCGGCGACGTAGAACCCGCTGTCGGTCGTGCCGACGGCGATCGTCTCGACGCCCTCGGCGTGGTCGATCGCGTTGCGGAAGAGGTTCTCCAGCAGCTGTTCGAGGAGGCCGGGGTCGGCAACGAGCGTCCCGTCGGCGGAAACGTCGAGGGTCGCTCCGCCGGTCTCGACGTGCGACCAGGCGTCGCGGGCGAGCGCGCCGAGCGAGACGTGTTCGGTGTCGATCTGCTCGGACCCGCTCGCGAGC
Organism: Halosimplex rarum; assembly: GCF_047715405.1. NCBI lineage: Archaea > Methanobacteriati > Methanobacteriota > Halobacteria > Halobacteriales > Haloarculaceae > Halosimplex > Halosimplex rarum. The sequence goes on along the minus strand of NZ_CP180412.1, from coordinate 2,988,847 downwards.
ACGAGCGCGTCGTCGACGATGGCGTTCATCCGGTCGAGCGACGAACGGATCGACTCGGTCTGTTCAGCGACGACTTCCGGACCGACGGCGGGGTCGGTGGCGAGGTATTCCGCGCGCCCCATCGCGACGTTCAGCGGGTTCCGGAGGTCGTGGCTGAGGACGCTCGCGACCGTCGAGAGCGTCTCGTTGTTCGCCGAGACGCGGAGCTCGACCTCCTTTCGGTCGGTGATGTCGATGTGCATGACGAGTGCATGTGGGTCGTCGTACTCCGAGAGCGCGATCACGCGCATCAAGAACCAGCGCCGTTTGTCGGGCGAGTGACACGGGTACTCGAGGGAGAACTCCGTCCGTTCGCCCGCGAGGACCGAGCGGATGCCCGCGGCCGCGCCGGTGGCGGACTCGTCGTCGGACCCGTCGCAGACCGCCAGGTAGTTCTCGCCGACCATGTCGCGCTCCCCGCGGACGCCGTTCTCCGCACCGAACTGCCGCCACGCGCGATTCGTCTCCCGGATCACGCCGTCGGCGTCGACGACCGCTATCTGCGCCGGCAGGGCGTCGAACGTCGCCGCGACGAGCCCCCGTTCGCGCTCGGTCGAGCGCCGGTGGCTCCCGTTCTGGTCGGCCATCGCTGCCCGATTTTGGAGCGCCACGGGATAAAAGCCGTCTGCCCGGTTCTCACTGCTGATTCTCTTGCCGAGGGTGATGGATGCGTCCGGTCGCGGTCGAACGGACAGATGTCGGTCGTTACTCGTTCATCAGGCCGTCTTCCTCGACGCGCATGACGGCCTCGCCGTCGGGGAGGTTCGGCGCGTCGACGAGCTTGACGATCCGCTTGTCGCCCTTGGACTTGCGGAGGTAGATGCGGAAGGTGGAGGTGTGGCCCAGGATGTTGCCACCGATGGGCTGGGTCGGGTCGCCGAAAAAGGAGTCGGGGTTGGAGGCGACCTGGTTGGTGACGACGACGGCGGTGTTGTGGAGGTCGCCGACGCGCATCAGGTCGTGGAGGTGCTTGTTGAGCTTCTGCTGGCGCTCGGCGAGTTCGCCGCGGCCGACGTACTCCGCGCGGAAGTGCGCGGTCAGCGAGTCGACGCAGAGCAGGCGGATGGGGAACTCCTCTTCCTGGGTCTCGCTGGCGAGCTCCTGGGCCTGCTCGGCGAGCAGGATCTGGTGGTTGGAGTTGAACGCCTTCGCCACGTGGATGTTGTCGAGCATCGTCTCGACGAGGTCGTCGAGCAGCGCTTCGTCGGTGGCGTCGGCCTGTTCGGCGTCCTCGACGACGCCGTGGAGGACCATCGTGTCCTCGAGGACCTCCTCGGAGAGGCCCTTGACCATCTGGTCGATCCGCTCGGGGCGGAAGGTGTCCTCGGAGTCGATGAACATCGCGCTGCCCTCTAGCCCGCCGTGCTCGCTGGGGAGCTGGACGGTCACCGAGATCTGGTGGGTGACCTGGGACTTGCCGGCGCCGAACTCGCCGTACACTTCCGTGATCGACTGGGTTTCGATGCCGCCGCCGAGGAGGTCGTCAACCTCGTCGACACTCCAGGTGAGCTTGCCGATCTGCTCGCGCCGTTCGAGGACCGTCGCACCGGACTCGAACCCGCCGATGTCGGCGGCCTCGCGCGCGGCGTTGATGATGTCGGCGGCGCTCGACTCGCCGACGTCGGCGGAGTTCGAGAGCTCGCCGGGGCTCGCGACCGCGATGCCCTGGTAGGAGTCGAAGCCGTTGTCTTTCAGCTTTTCCGCGGTGGCCGGGCCCACGCCCGACAGTTCTTCGAGGTCGTCTGTCGCCATGGACAGCGATTGCGCCGCCCATCATATAAACCCTCGTTAACACCAAAGTGAAAGTGAAACCGGCGCACGGCGACCGCTCGTGATCGAACTGGTCCGAAGGTTGATAGGCGAACGGGCGGAGCGACGGCGGTGAGCGAATATCGGGCGACAGTGGCGGGGGGCTCTCAGCCGCCGCGGGCGCCGAGGTAGACGACACCGAAGACGCCGAGGAAGTAGACGGCGGTGAGCCACGATTCGGGGACCGAGAGCACCCGGTGGCCCTGGTGGCCGACGACGACGAGTGCGATAGCGGCGAGCGAGGCCAGCGGCCGGGCCCGGAGGCCGGCGGCGAACGCTCGCAGTTGCCAGCCGAAGTCGCCGAGGAACCCAGAGACGGTCTCGCCTGCCGGTCGGTTCCCGTCGGGGTTATCGGCCGGTTCGAACGCGTCGAGTGCGTCGCGGTCGACCGTCAACACGTCGCCGGTGTTGATCCGTCGGCCGTCGGCGTCGCCAACCCGGAGGAGCGTGACGCGCTCGTCGTCCGTGCCGACCACGCGATAGACGCCTCGGTCGACCGGCCCGTCGTCTGTCGACCGGAGGTGGTCGTACACCGAAATATCGGAGCGCAGTGGCGGCATTGGCGGCGTGTCGCCCGTTCGGCAAATAAACCTATTCCCACGGGTGGCCGCCGGGTCGGTCCGGCCAGAGCGGGTACCAGTACTCCTTGTCCGGTTCGACGGTGAGCTCGCCGTCGAGCACGCTCTGGAGTTTGATCTCCGTCTGGCTGTGGCGCTCGTGGTCGCCCTCGGGCGCGAAGGGGTAGTACTTCCCGCGGCGGAACGAGTACACCCAGTACGCTTGCTGTCCGTCTTTCTCGAAGGCGAACAGCGCGGCGAGCAGTCGCGAGCCGTAGCCCCGCTCGATGAACTCGTCGGCGGCGAAGTGAATGCTCGTCACCAGGTCCTCGGGGTCGTCGTCTTCGAGGACGACCCACTCGTAGCCGTGGTCGTCGGTCGTGAACCGCGCTTTCGTCCCCGTCTCGACCTCCCCCGCTTCGAGGATGGCCTCGACGTTCTCGACGGCGTCCTCGAAGTCCGTGCTGTCGACGTCGGCGAAACACAGCGCGGCCGCGTCGGCCGGCGCGAAGCCCAGGTCGGCCTCCATCGTCATGTAGGCCGTGCTCATCCCGAAGAGATCCTCCGGGTCGGCGTCCCGGGTCGCGTCGGCCTCCGCTTTCATCCCCAGCGCGGACTTCAGGCCGTCCAGCAGTCCCATGTCCCTCCGTTTGGGCGAGCGGGTAAAAGACGCTTCCCTCCGCGGATGCGCGGCCCCGTTTCAGGTGTCCCACGGCGCGCCGTCGGGGTCGATCTCCCGCTGGCCGCGGTCGAGTTCGGCGATGCGCTTCAGGTCCTCGTCGTCCAGGTCCACGTCGTAGGCCCGCCAGTTGTCCTCGATGTGGTCGGCGCCCGTGGCCTTCGGGATGGCCGCGACGTGCTCCAGCGACAGGAGCCACGACAGCGTCACCTGCGGGACGCTCGCGTCGTGCTTCTCGGCGATGTCCTGCAACACGGGGTCGTCGAGGACTTCGGTCCGCGCCAGCGGCGAGTACGCGACGACGGTGTGGCCGTGCTCGGCGGCGTACTCGCGCAGCTCTGTCTGCTGGAGGTACGGATGCATCTCGATCTGGTTCGCGAAGACCGGTGCGTCGAGGACCTCGCGGGCCTCGTCGAGGTGCTTGGGCTCGAAGTTGGAGACGCCGACGTGCCGAATTTTGCCCTCGTCGGAGAGTTGCTGGAACGCCGAGAGCGTGCCCTCGGGATCGTAGGTCCCCGTCGGCCAGTGGACGTACAGCAGGTCGACGTACTCGGTCCCCAGTTTGTCGAGGCTCTCCTCCGTGGTCTCCAGCACGTCGTCGTGGGCGAGGTTCGAGGTGCTGACCTTCGTGGCGAGGAAGACCTCCTCGCGCGGCACGTCCGCCTCGGCGATGCCCCGGCCGACGTGCTCCTCGTTCTCGTAGGCCTGCGCGGTGTCGATACTTCGGTAGCCCAGTTCGAGCGCCGTCCGGACGCTCTCGGCGCACTGCTTCGGGTCGGTGTTCTGCCAGGTTCCCAGTCCGAGCCGGTGTAAGTCGAGTTCGCTCATGTCGAGTCCCGATGTTCGACTGTACGACCCTAACGGCTGGGGAACCGGTGAGAGTCTCCCGCTACGTCTGGCGTTCCATCTCGGCGGCGAGTTCGCGCAGTTTCCTGATGCGCTTGTGCGTCGGCGGATGCGTCCAGGGCAGGCCGAAATAGCGCGTCGGGACGATGCAGAAGGCGTTAAAGCCGGCCATCGAGCGCATGTCCTCGTCCGGCGGCTCCGACAGTCCGTACAGCTCCCCGAGGGCCTCCGCGAGCGCGACGGGATCGCCCGTGATAGCCACGGCACCGCGATCAGCCGCGTACTCGCGGTATCGCGAGAGGATGAGCGTCCCGGGCAGGCTCACGACCAGAAGGGGGAGACTGAGGACGGCGACCACTACGGCGGCGCCGAAGTAACCGAGCAGGACCGCCATCCCGTTCAAGCTGTCGAGGGCGCTCCCGAGCGCGGCGAGCGCGACGGTCGCGGGGAAGCCCGCGACGGTCAGCACCGTCGAATCGCCGTTCTTGACGTGAGCGAGTTCGTGGGCGAGCACCGCGTCGAGTTGCTCGTCGTCGAGGGTCTTGAGCAGGCCGAGCGTCACGCAGATCACGGTCCGGTCGCCGGTGCCGGCCGACAGCGCGTTCGGCTCGTCGCTGGGAATTACGGCGACAGGCGGCCGCGGGACATCAGCCTGTGCGGCCAGCCGGTCCACGGCGTCGAACAGGTCGGGGTGGTCCGACCGGTCGATGGCGATGGCCTTCGTGGCGAGGTAGGCCAATCGGTCGGCTTCGAGAACCAGCCCGCCGAGGACGGCGAGCAAGACGCCGCAGATCACCAGCGCGACTGGAAGCGGCACCAGCAGGAACACCGGGCCGAGGAGAACGGCGTACCCGACTGCCGAGAGGGCGAGCGCGAGGACCATCCGCCGGGTGAGGCGGCTGTCGGTCTGCCACTCCATACCGGCCGTTCATGTCGGCCGAGTAATAGGCCTTCGGTCGGACGGGTGGGTGACGAACGGGCTGGCGCCGTCTGATAGTAGATCGGCCGCAATCAGGCGGTTTCCTGCTGGCCGGCGAGCTGCTGGAGCCGCTCGATGCGGCGCTCGGTCGAGGGGTGGGTGCTGAACAGTCGCGCGATGACGCCCTTGTCGAGCGGGATGATGAAGAACGCGTTCATCTCCGACTGCGAGCGCATGTCCTCTTTCGGCACCTTGTCCATGCGGTTGTCGATAGCCATGAGCGCCGAGGCGAGCGCGGCGGGCTTGCCGGTGATCGCGGCGGCGCCGCGGTCGGCCGCGTACTCGCGGTAGCGCGAGAGCGCGCGGATGAGCAGGAAGGAGACGATCCAGACCACCAGCGAGGCGACGATAGCGACCATGACCTGCGCGCCGCCGCCCTGGCGGTTGCGGCCGCCGCCGCCGAAGAGGAATCCCCACCGGAGGATGAACATCGCGATGGTCGACAGGAACGACGCGATGGTCATCACCATCACGTCGCGGTTCTTGACGTGAGCGAGCTCGTGCGCGAGGACGCCCTCTATCTCCTCCTGGTCGAGTGTCTGCAGGAGACCGGTCGTCACGGCGACGGTCGCCGTCTTCTTCGAGCGCCCGGTCGCGAAGGCGTTGGGCGTCCGCGTGTCCGCGACGGCGACCGTGGGCTTCGGCAGGTCGGCCTGCTGGGAGAGACGGCTCACCATGCCGTGCAACTCGGGATACTCGCTCTCCTCGACTTTTCGGGCGCCCATGCTCTTGAGCGCCAGTTTGTCGCTGAAGAAGTACTGGACGAACAGGAAGATACTCATGAAGACGACGATGACCAGGAACGACTCCACGAACAGCGTCAACACACCGAGGAACGCGATGTAGAGCGCCGCGAGGAGGAACATCGTGAAGAACATCCGGCCGCGGAGTCCCCAGTCGGTTTTCCACTCCATACCAGTCGATAGGGGCGGGCGGACATATCAATGACTCGCGTCGCGGCAGCGTGTCGGTCCGTCTCGGCGAGTTTCGGGATCGATCGCCGAACGATCGTCGGGCAGTCGTCGTCCGCCTCCGAAACGCTCACTATCGGACCGCGTCACGCTCCGGTCGATGGCGGCTCGAACGGTCGCGTTCGTCGGCGGCGGGGCCCTCGCCCTACTGGTCGGCCTCTCGCTCATGGGACTGGGCCTCTACGTCTCGCTGAGTTCGACCTGCGGAACGAACTACGTCGTCTCCGTCCAGCCCGCCGACGAGGTGGCGGACCCACCCGGACCGGCCGTCGAGTACGGGAACCTTACCGACCGCCAGCGGCGCGCTTTCGACGCCGGACGGACCGGTTCGGACCGATCGGTCGGTCGGAGGGAGTCGCTCGCGCGTCTCGACGGGACGGTGGTCGTCCACGAGGACGAGCGATACGTCACGGAGGTGCGCACCGCCGCGTGTCCCAAGCCGGAGACGTGGCTCTACTACGCCGGTGGGCTGCTCTCGGTGGTCGGCGTTTTCGCTACTCTGTTCGGGATCGTTCCGTACGTCTACGACTGAGCGGGTTCGCGCTCCGAGCGCTCCGGGCCTCCGGGGCATCCGGGGCCGCCGGACGGGAACGCGGGCCTTATACTGCGCAGGCCAGTACCACGGGATAATGAGTCGCTCCGGCGAGTTCTGCCCCCGTTGCGGGGACGTCATCGAAGCGGACCTCGACGCCCGCCCGGCACGGCCGGGGGCCGACGGCGTCCGCGACCCCGACAGCGTGCTCTGCGACGGCTGTTACTTCGAGGAGTTCGACCTCGTCGAGGCGCCCGACCGGATCGACGTGCGCGTCTGTTCGCAGTGCGGCGCGGTCCACCGCGGCAACCGTTGGGTCGACGTCGGCGCCCAGGACTACACCGACATCGCCGTCGAGGAGGTCTCCGAGGCGCTGGGCGTCCACCTCGACGCCACGGACGTGAGCTGGGAGGTCGCCCCCGAGCAGGTCGACGAGAACAACATCAGGATGCACTGCCAGTTCTCCGGCGTCGTCCGCGGGACGCTCGTCTCCGAGGAAGTGGTCGTCCCCGTCAAGATCGCCCGCCAGACCTGCGAGCGCTGCGGTCGGATCGCCGGCGGGTCCTACGCGGCCATCGTGCAGATCCGCGCCGAGGAGCGGACCCCCACCGAAGAAGAGCAGGAGCGCGCCCAGGAGACGGCGGAGGCGTTCGTCGCCGAGCGCGAAGCAACCGGCGACCGCAACGCGTTCGTCACCGAGGTCACCGAAGTCGACGAGGGGCTGAACATGAAGATCTCCACGAACCAGCTGGGCCAGGGGATCGCGAAGCGCATCGTCGAGCAGCAGGGCGGTACCTTCGAGGACTACGAGACGCTCGTCACCGAGGACGGCGACGGCAACGAGGTCTATCGAGTGACCTTCGCCGTGCGACTCCCCCGCTATCGCCCCGGTGAGGTCATCGACCCCGAGGACGGCGACGGCCCGGTGCTCGTCCGGAGCGTCCGCGGGAACCTCAAGGGGACCCGACTCGCGACGGGTGAGGACTACGAGGCGAGTTTCGAGGAGGGCGACGCGCCGGACGCCCGGCGGTTGGGCACTCGCGAGGACGCCCAGCGGACGACAGTCGTCGCCGTCGAGGACGAGAACGCCGTGCAGGTGCTCGACCCCGAGACGTACGAGGCCAAGACTATCTCCCGGCCGGACTACTTCGACCCCGACGCCGACGAGGTACCCGTGATCAAGAGCCGGGCCGGACTGCACGTGCTTCCCGAGCGCGACGCCGAACTCGGCGACGCCTGAATCGGTGGCCGCTCGCCGTCTTCTGACCGCCGGAGAGCAACTTTTTTCGCGGAGCGGCCGGTGAGACGACGCATGCGCGCCCCCCTCCACTCGTTCGGGACCGTCCTCCGCCGGCTCGTCGCGCTCGCGCCGGTGTTGATCGCCGTGACGACGCTGCCGATCGCGCTCCTGGCGCTGTTGAACGCCGGCGTCGTGACGGCGCTGGAGGTCGCGGTGACCGGGTGGCTCCTGCTGACGCCGGTCGCCGTGCTCCTCGCGTGGGTCGTCCTCGACCTCTCGCCGGTCGACTTACCGGGGTCGCTGGCCGACCGCGGGATCGACCTGCCGGCGGTCGCCACCAGTTCCGGATCCGGCGCGAGATCCGGGCTCGGATCGGGGTCCGCTTCCGACGCGGACGGCGACGACGCCGTCGCGGTCCTGCGCGAACGGTTCGCGCGCGGCGAGATCGACCAGGCGGCGTTCGAGCGTCGCCTCGACCAGTTGCTCGAAAGCGAAACCGCCGCGGCCGACGGCCCTCGCGACGCGCCGGGCCGCCGCGACGGGACGGACCGGCGGTCAGCGCGGACGAGCGACCGCGGGGGTACCGAGGGCCGATCGACCGTCCGCCGCGACCGCGAGCCCGAGTCGTCCTGAGCGGGCGGTGACGCGGACGGCGGCCCGGCCCCGACCGGGCCGACGTCGACTCGAAACCGTTTCGGCCGTCCGGGGCGTTCCGGGAGACAGATGGACGAGAGCGAGGAGCGACTCGCGGTCGTCGTGGACAAGCCGCGGACCGAGGCGGTGATCGCCGAACTGGAGGCGGAAGGCGTCTACGACGCCGACCGGTCGGTCCGCGAGTACGACGAGGGGAGCGTCTCGGTCCCGGTGACGGCGATTCCCGGGACGGTCGAGTACAGCGAGGTCGTCCGGCAGGTCGGCGAGCCGCGCCTGCGGGACCTGGCCGACCACCTCCGCGAGCGTGGCTGGTCCGACGACGAGATCGACCTGGCCCCCTCGTCGTGGGCGGTCCTCGGTACGGTCGTCCTGGTCGACGTAGGCGACGCGCCCCGCCCGGAGGAAGTCGGCGAGGCGCTGCTGGCCCTCCACGGCGCGGCCGACACCGTCCTCGCCCGGGGCGGGATCTCGGGCGCCCACCGCGAGCCGGACGTGACCGTCCTGGCAGGCGTGGGCGACACCGAGACGGTCCACCGCGAGCACGGCACCGTCTACGCGATGGACCTCGCCGAGGTGATGTTCTCGCCGGGGAACAAGGCCGAACGTGCGCGCATGGGCGACGTCGTGACCGAGGGCGAGCGGGTGGTCGACATGTTCGCCGGCATCGGCTACTTCACGCTGCCGATGGCCCGGGCGGGCGCCGACGTGACGGCGATCGAGCGCAACCCGGCCTCGTTCCGATACCTGCTGGAGAACGTCCAGCGCAACGGGGTCACCGACCGCGTCCAGCCGTATCGCGCGGACTGTCGGGACGTCGTGGCCCAGACCGATCCGGCGACGGACGTGACCGCCGACCGGGTCGTGATGGGCTACTACGAGGCTTCCGAGCCACGCTCGGAAGACAGTCGGAGTTCCTCCGACGCTTCCTACGAGTACCTCGACAGCGCGCTCGGGGCGCTCGAACCGGGCGGCGTCGTCCACGTGCACGAGGCGACGCCCGAGGGGCTGGTCCCGGGCCGCCCCGTGGGGCGACTGCGCGACGCGGCCGCCGAGCGCGGCCGCTCGGTCGACGTCCTCGACACCCGGCGCGTCAAGGGCTACAGCGAGGGCGTCGCGCACGTCGTCGTCGACGCCCGCGTCGAGTGACTGATACGGTACCAATTGGCACGACGCGAGCGGTCCGACGGCCGCCGCCACCACGGTAGTTTTTATCCCATGGGCGGGAAAGGTCCGAACATGGCGCGGGGGCCCTACGAACGGGTGCTGGAGACGCTCGAAGACCTGGACGCTCGACTGGCAGGGCTGGAAGTCGGTTACAACGAGACCAACGCAACGGCGGCCGAGGAGCTCGTCGCCACACTGGGGGAGTTCTTCGAGAGCGATCCGGACCACTACGTCGCGCTGTGCGAGGCGGTCGAGCGCCTCGTCGAGACCGAGGACTCGACCCACGCCGCGACGGCCAAGGAGCATGCGGACGCGCTCAGAGACCGCGTCGAGGCACAGGTCGGCGAGGACTGATCCGATCCGGGCGAGAGGGCGATCCGGTTGCCCCCGGTTTCGCCGCTTTTACCGGGCGAACCAGCAGGTACTCCCGCGATACATACGGCGTCAGCCACGGCCTCCCGATCAGTTCGATGCGGCGATCGCTGCGAGACTGTTCAGTCCGTGTCGCTCGGCTGTCGCCGCCGCTCGACCGTCGATGCTCGCCCGCGGCGAACGCTGGCTTGTTACAATGACGCGATGTGGCCAATAGGGGGGTGCAGTCTCGGTCGTGGGACGAGGCGGGTAGCCGGTGCCGGTGAGGAGATCGACCGTCGCTCGTCGAATCCGGTGTCAGAGCACCTCGTCGACGAGCCAGTCCGGCGCGGTGACCGACCGGACGAGTTCGCCCCGGCGGGGATCGAACTCGAACTTCATCTTGCTGTACGGTCGCCTCCCGCCCCCGTCGAAGAACAGGTAGAACCCGTCCTCTCCCGGGCCGAGCAGCCAGTCGTTGCCGTCGTCGAACTCCCAGGCCAGCGAACAGTCGCTGTCGATCCCGTAGATCGAACCGCTCTCGGTGTTGACGACTGTCCTGTCCGCGAACGTTCGCACGTCCCTGATGGACGTGTCGAACGCTTGCGTTCCGAGTTTCCGGCCCTCGTCGTCGAGCCAGTACAGACGTCGGTCGGTCCGCACCCGAGTCACGCCGTCGACTTTCGCGAACGACTCGACGCTGCCGTCGAGGGCGTGGCAGACGTCCCCGCAGACGAACTCCTCGGCGCCCCACGTAGCGAGGACCGAACCGGTGGCGGGGTCTACTTCGGTGAACCCGCCGTCGGTCGTCCGGGTGATCAGGCGGTCGCCGTGGCGCCAGTGTCGCTCGTGGTAGTCTCCGTCGGGAAGACCCGGTGACGACTCGACCACCCACTCGATGCGGCAGTCGCGGGTGATCTTGACGAGATTCCGTGCCGGGTCTGTCGGTTCGAAATCGGGGCGGGCGCTCCCCGCGGTGTTCGGGTCGAGTCTGACGACGATCCCCGTGTCGAATTCCGCGTACCTCCCCGCGGTATCGGGAACGTCCCAGGGGAGTCGAACCGCTCCCGAGTCGCACTCGACGAGCCCGGCGATCGAAGCGATCGTGAGGCCGTTCCAGTCGTCAGACCGCCAGGAGTCGACGATCGCACCGGTGTCCGGATTCACGTGGTAGCAATATCCCCCGACGTTCGATTCGGTGACGAGCGCGTCGTCGTCGACCGGACCGTAGCTGTTCCGGAGGTTGACAGTGGCGTGATGGAAGTTATCCACATCGGGGTGGGAGATCCCTTCGACGAACCACACGACCTCTCCCGGCGGATCGACCCTGAGTACGCTCCGCGAGGGGTCGGGGAGCTCGAAATCCGTCCGTGGTGGCGGTTCGCTCTCCGGGTCGAGAGCGACCACGACCCCGCCGTCCACCTGCTTGCTCGTCCCGATCGCACCCGGTGTTCGGAGTTCGGTCTGACCGACCCGGATCGCGTTCGGAAAGTCGAGTTCGATCCCGACCTCGTCGTAGTGTTTGCTGCGGTGGTCGTACTCCACCATCGGCGCTGTCGGTGCTGGGACACCGTGGATAACGAATCTTTCGCCGTGACGACGGCGATCTCACTGGGCGGTGGGAACGTGGCCGCCACCGCTCACAGCCAGTCGACGAACGACCCGTCCAGCAGCGTCGCTTTCTGGTTGTCGACGTAGGCCGACTGCATCCCCCAGATGGCCTCCGCGAGGGGGACGTTCTCGTCGACCGCGGCGGCGACGTGGTCGTGTTTCCAGCGGGCGGGCGTCGTCCGGCGGTCGGCGCGTTCGCGCAGGGGACGGACGTACCGCCGGGCCGCTTCGGTCGGGAGGCCCTGCGTTTCGAGGCCCTGGCGGGCCGCCTCGAAGAGTTCGCCGTAGATGCGGTCGAGGTTGGTCGTCTCCGCGCCGTCGTTGGTGATCCACGTCAGATCGGCCGCGAGGCCGTCGCGACTGGCGGCGTAGAAGTTTTCCCGAGCGGTCTCCCAGTCCATGCCCCTGACGGGGTGTTCGATGCTGGTGAGCGTGGTCAGCAGGCCGGCGAACACGGCCTGGAAGCTGACGGCGTCGCGGACCGTCGGCTGTGCGGGTAGCGGGCGGAACTCGATGCGGGCGTTGGCCGACGAGCGGGTGGCGCCGTCGAAGACCGGACGGACCCACCGCCAGTAACTGCCGTGTTTGTGGCGCAGGTGGGCGAACGCGTCGTCGAAGCGACCGCCGCCCTCGACGTCCATCGGGACGATGGTCTCGTCGTCGACGATGTCGCGGATCGCTTCCTCGACGCTCTCGAAGTCCGGCGGGAACCGCACCTTGTCCGGGGCCTCGTCGCTCGCGGGGTTGAGCACGTCCTCGAAGACGGTGATGCGGTTCTCCATCCAGGCGTCCGCGACGATCTCCTCGTCGTCGGCGTCGTCGTACAGGTCCGGGGGGAAAAAGGGCGCGTTGACGCCGAGCGCGAGCAGCGGGCCGGCGACCCGGAGGGCGTAGCGGAAGTACTCGGGGAGGTCGGGGGCGTGGGGGATCTGGTAGTGCGGTTGAATGGAGGTGATGAGGCTCTCGGGCATGACGGTATCGGCCCGCAGGGAGACGTGGGGCGCCTCGACGCGCATGCCGGTGGGGTAGTCGGTGTTGGCCATCGCGTGGTAGCGAGCGGCGTCGGACATGTTGGTCGCGATGCGGACGCCGCCCTGTTCGACGGAGTCACAGAGGTAGTCGGTCGCCGTCTCGCCGGTCGGCGGCACCGTCCACATCCCGTCGCTGACCAGCCGGATGTCGTCGCGGGCGGTCCGCTTCAGGGCGGGCGCGAGATTGGCCTTCAGCTCCGCCTCCTGGGCGGCGAGGCCGTGTTCGTTGAGCGGTTGGGGACTGGTCTGCATCTCGGCGTTGTGCAGCCCCAGTTCCTTCTCGAAGCCGATGAGACCGAGCAGCCCGCGGGGGACCCGCCGGAGCGATCCCGAGCGCGCGTCGACGGCGTACAGTTCGAGTTCGAGGCCGACGATGGCCTCGGTGTTGTCGAAGGTGCCGTCGCGCACCTCCTCGACGAGCCGTTCGGCCTCCTCGGCGGCGCGTCGGTCGAATTCTTCCGCGTCGACGGACAGCGCCTTGCGGACCCGCGCCGCGAGCTCGGAGCCGGACATACCACGTCGTTCGACCGCCACGATACTTCAAAGGCGCGGGCTTCCCAGCGCGCCGCGACCGCTCGACCCGCCGTCAGTTTCAACTCGCCGCTCCGCGAAGCGGGGGTATGGCCCGGACCCGCTCGCCCCTCGATCGCCTCCGTCGACCGGAGTACACCGGGGAGAACCGCTGTCTCCCGTGTACGATACTCAACGTCGCAATCGCCTCCGTCGGGACGACGCTGCTGGCCGCGTGGCTCACCGCCGCCGGCTACCCCACGGCCGCGCTGTGGGTCGGCACGGCTCTCCTCGCCGTCTCGCTCGCCGCAATCTGGCTGCGCGGATACCTCGTCCCCGGGACGCCGACGCTGACGAAGCGCTACCTCCCCGCGTCCGTCCTCGCGGCGTTCGGGAAGGCGCCGCCGGACTCGCCCGACGGCATCGAGGCGGGCGCGGGGCGGGACGGGCAGACCGAACGCTCGGCCGCGACGAGCGCCGAGACGGCCGACGCGACCGTCGACCCGGACGCGGCCGAGTCCCTCGACGTCGAAGCGCTCCTCGAACGCGCCGACGCCATCGAACCGTGCCGCGGGGACGACCGCTGTCTCACCGACGAGTTCGCCCGGGCCTGGCGGGAGGAGACCGACGCCGTCCGGGAGGCCGAGAACCTGTCGCCGTGGTTAGAGCAGCTCGGACTGGAGGGCGGCGACGTGGCGACGATGGATCGAGGTGGCGCGTTCGCTGTCGACGTGAACACCCGACGCGTCGGCACCTGGGCGTCGCGACCGGCCTTCGAGGCGGATCTGGCAGCAGGGTCGCTGCTGGCCGACCGCGTCGCCGAGTGGGAGTCGCTGCCTGCGCACGCGCGTGGACAGGTCTGCAACGGGCTCCGCATCTTCCTGGAGACCTGTCCTGGCTGCGGCGGTCCCGTCTCCTTCGGGACCGAGACCGTCGAGTCCTGCTGTTCCAGCCGCACCGTCGCGGCGGTCACCTGCGACGACTGCGACGCCCGCGTCTTCGAGTCGCCCGTCGACGAGGGGCAGGCGGCGGCCTGACCGACGCGAACCGTCCGGCATCCGCGCCGCTCACGCCGGCGATTCGAGCGGGTCCGGCGGATCCGCCCCGCGTTTCTCCTCCAGAAACGCTCGTTCCGCCTCCGAGAGGTCCGGCGCCTCGGAGTCGTCCTCACGCTCGCGATAGACGTCGAGACCCGTCTGGTAGGTCTCGCGCGAACGGTCGGCGGACGCGGCCCCGTCACCGTCCCCGGCGGCGCCGCCCAGCACCCGGTCGAGGACGAGTTCGGCGACGCCGGTCTCCTCGCCGGTGAACCGGAAGCCGGCGCGGTACAGCGCCTGGTAGGCGAAGGGATTGTTGACAGCGATGCGGGCGCGGTCGTAGCCGCGCTCGCGGGCGTGGTCGGCGACGAACGCGGCCAGTCGGGGGCCGATGCCGTCGCCGCGGCGGTCCTCGCGGACGGTGATGTACCGGATCCAGCAGGTCCCGGCGTCGGTGCGGTCCTCGTTGAACGCGGCGGCGGCGACGACGTCGGCTGCGGCGTCGCCGTCCGCGGTGACGGGCGGTCCCGCGGGTTCGTCCGGGTTCGCCTCGCCCTCCGCAGCGACCGCTCGTTCCGCGGGGTCGCGGACGAGCGCCTTCCCCGTGTTCGACATCACGAACTTGCCGGCGTAGCTAAACTCGCGGTAGTCGAGCGTGAGCGTCGGTCCCTCCGCGGGCCACCCCAGCAGCACGTACTCCATCGGCTGGACGTACCGAGCGTGGCCCCTTGTACGACGCGGTGGGCTCCCACTGGACGGGTGTACGCCGATCGCCGCCCGCCGCCGGCGCGAGACTCCCGCGTTGCGACCGGCATCGAACCAGTGAAGGGTCGGCGAGCCCTTGGTTCGGCCCATGACATCCGTAGCGAGGGCGGTCCGACACCGCGTCGATCCGGCGCCGTTCACGGCGCTGGTGGCACTGGGCGATCTGGTCTGCATCGCCGCGTTCGTCCTCCTCGGCGTGACGGTCGGCCACGAGAGCATCGACCCGCTGGCGCGGCCGGGCCGCGTCGCGCTCACGTTCCTGTCGTTCGCCGTCGGCTGGGCGGTCACGTCGGTCGCTGGCGGGCTCTACTCGGTCGACGCGCGCGCGTCACCGACGGCCGCGGTCGCGCGGACGATTCCGGCGTGGATCGGCGCGGCGCTGGTCGCGCAGGGACTGCGAGCGACGCCGGTCTTCCCGGGCGGTGCTGCGCTCACCTTCTTCCTCGTCTCGGTCGGTGTCGTCCTGGCGCTGCTCGTGCCGTGGCGGGTCGCGGTCGCCGTCCTCTCGGACGACTGAACGACTGCGGTGCGACGCGTCGCTGTGGGGTGTGAAAACCAACGGCGCGACGAGGGGGGTCGCCGCGCCGAAAGAGACTCCAACGCACGTCGGGGTGGGGGGTTGGAATGGGGGGTTAGTGGTGGGGGGTGGTGGGGGTCAGTGGGGTCAGCGATCAGGCTGTCCCACGATACCGGAGGGACTGTTCGCTCGCGCCGCTGCCTGTCCGTCGATCCATCGTCAACACGACTCCTCGACCGGGACGGCTTCAGTGGACTGAATCCACGCCTCGTGGTTCTCGCGGTCGTAGATGACGAACTCCTCGTCACCGATGTTGAGTTCGGCGTACCGCGGCCGCTCCTCGCCCGTTGCGTGCCGTCCGTCGCTGTCGTCCGTGGCGTTTGGCGTCATGGTGTCTCGAGCCGGCCCGCGCCGACTCGCTATCCCTCCGATCCTCACTTTCCAGCGGGATACCATAAGCGCACCTCCTCCAATATCACTTCGTATAATTGGTGGTGTGCCCTCCCTAGATCGGGGCCGTCTGGGGTTTGTGCGTGCGGACGATCGGCGGTTCGGCTTCGGGGGGTTGCCAGGTTCTTCACGGTGATAACGCGAGTCCGTCGGTCCCGAATCGCCGCTCGGTGGAGTTCGCGGTCGGCCCCTCCCGACCGCCGCGACGAGTAGACGCCCCTCGTCGATCGCCGGGCTTCTTCTCTGTGAAAAGCGCCGAAATTAGCGCGCTCGAAGGGTGCGCACGCCGGATAACGGTCAGGATAATCTCTATAAGTTACGAGAATAATCCACAGTGGGAACGAGGTAACTATGCAGGGGTGACGAGAAATGATACAGGAAGGTTTCGGGAAACACTTATGTATTACTGTCCTGTAGTTTGTGATAGATTATGACGCGATACTACGACCTCGTTCTCGGCCTCATCCCGCTCGCACTCGGTGGCATCACGGCGCTGCTCACCGTCTTCGGCTTCGCGCTCACGACCGCCGTCCCGCTCGCGTCCGTCGTCGCTGTCGGCCTCATCGGTCACGCGATGTTCGTCAACGGTCCCGTCGACGGCGCCCGCCCCGCGGCCGACGACGGCGGCTTCCAGCCCGCCGACTGATCGGCGACCGTTCTCCTCTCTGCGGTGTTTCTCTCTGTCGCTTCTCTCCGTTCTCCCGTGCCTCTCGGTGGGATTCCCCCACGCCTTTACTCGCGCTCGCCCTACCGGCGGGTATGACCGACGGCACCGCACTGTTTCTGTCGAGCGAGGACGTGACGGGACTCGCGACGCCCGCCGAGTACGTCGACGCGGTCCGCGAGGGGTACCGCCAGCGCGGCGAGGGCGCGCCCGCCCGCCCGCGAACCAGACTGCTGGGCGGCGACCCGCCGGGGATGCTCACCGGCTACACCGCGATGCTCCCGGAGACTGGCGCGATGGGCGGGTACATGTACACCGGCGGCTTCGGCTCCGGCGACGCCCACTTCGTCCTCCCGCTGTTCGACGCGGACACCGGCGCGCCGCTGGCCGTCTTCGACGGCGCGAGCCTGAACCCCTTCAAGACCGGCGCGACCGGCGCGGTCGGCGTCGACGCCCTCGCCCGCGAGGACGTGACCGACCTCACGATCGTCGGCAGCGGCGCGCAGGCCCGCGGCCAGCTCCGCGCGGCAGTCACCGTCCGCGACTTCGAGACGGTTCGCGTCTTCTCGCCCACACGCGAACACCGAGAGTCGTTCGCCGACGAGATGGACGCGGAACTCGACCCCGCCGTCCGTGCCGTCGAGTCCAGCGACGACGCGGTCGACGGGGCGGACGTGGTGATCACCGCGACGAACGCCTCCGAGCCGGTCTTCGACGGCGACGCGCTCGACGACGGCGCGCACGTGACCTGCATGGGCCAGTACGATCCGAACAAGCGCGAGGTCGACGCGGAGACCGTCGCGCGGGCGAAGTACGTCCCCGACCTCCGCGAGCGCGTCGAGCGCGACGCCGGCGCGTTCCTGCTCGCCCGCGAGGAGGGCGCCATCGGCGACGACCACGTCCACGCCGAACTGGGCGAGGTCGTCGCCGGGGTCGAATCCGGCCGAGAGGCCGTCGACGAGGTGACGCTGTTCGACAGCGGCGGCACGGCCATCGAGACGGTCGCCGCCGCACACATGTGCTACGAGCGAGCGCGCGAGGCGGGTCTCGGCCGGGAGATCGAATTCCTCCCCGCGAGCGAGGCGTTCGATTCGTAGGTCGGGAGCGATCAGGAGAGCCAGCTTGTTGAGTGGTCGCTTCTGTGGGGTTCGTTGTGGAATGAAGTCGAGTTGGAGTGACCGCAGGATACACTGGGAGTTGAAAGCCCTCGGCGGGCTCGCGGTCGCTGAGTCGGATATCCTCGCTGCGCTCGGATAGTGCCGACTCAGCCGACTACATGAACGCGAGCCCGCCTCGCCCTTTCAGTCCGCCAGGGACAGCACCGCACAGCACCGCGCCTCACACCTCCCCAACCGATTGCGGTGCTCGCTCCGCTGCGCTCCTCATCCCTCGCACGAGGCTGTCGCGAGACGAGACTCGCGACAGCGCGCGCCACCGCAGTTGTTCACACTGCGGGCTTTACTGGTCAGTTCTTTCAAGCTCGTTCGACCGAAATCAGGTTCGTGCCCCCGGATACGAGCCAGCGACTGTCTCAGTAGTCCGGCGGGACGTAGAGGTTGAGCGTCTCCAGGGGCTCGTCGCCGTCGTTTTCGATCTCGTGGGTCTCGCCGGCTTCGATCACGAGGAGGTCGCCGGCGTCGAACCGCACGTCCTCGCCGTCGACGGTCGCGCGGCCCGCTCCCGACACCACGTAGCACCACTGGTCGCTCTCGGCGTGGAGGTTGTCCGGGCCGCCAGTCGACTGGCCGGGCGAGAGCGTCATCTGGGCGGCCTGGGCGTCGTCGGTCGTCAGGCGGACGTCGAAGAATCCCTCGAAGTCGAGGCTGGTTCGTTTCATTGGCGCTCGCCCGCCGATTCGCGGGCCGGCCCCGTTAGTTCTCCGGGTCGTCGCCGGCGTACGCCGCGGGCTCGCGGCCGTCGGTGAGGAGGTCGTCGACGACGAACGCGGCGAGCTGGTCGCGCATCCGGCGGCTGGCGTGCTCGGCGCCGAGCGTCACCTGGTACATGCGGGCGCCGACGAGCGCGGTGTAGATGGCCTCTCCGGTCGCCTCGGGGTCGACCTCGCGGAAGACGCCCTCGTCGATGCCGTCGGCAACGATGTCGGCGACCGCCTCGACGTTCTTTTCGTAGTGGACCGCGAGCTTCTCCCGGAACTCCTCGTTGTGGACGGCCTGGACGCGCAGTTCGAGCAGGGCGAGCGCGAACGTTTCGCGGTCCTCCTCGCCGGGCTCGATCACGAACCGGTCGATGAACTCCTCCAGGCGCTCCAGCGGTTCCTCGGTCTCGGACTCGGCCAACCGGTCGCCGATCCAGCCGACGATGTTGTCGACGAACGCGAGCAGCAGCTCCTCTTTCGTGTCGTAGTGGTAGTGCAACAGCGAGCGGCTCTTGTCGAACTCGTCGGCGATGTCCTGCATCGTGAGGTGGGCGTACCCGTGTTTACACAGCGCGTGGTACGTCGCGCCCATGATCGCCTCGTGCGTGTCTCCCTGCACGTCCACCTCCGAAGCCATATCCACGAGTTATCCGGCCCGGCCAAAAATCTTCCGCGCGAACGGACTCCCGGCGATCCGGTGGGCCGACCTCTGGCGACTAACAGGAGAGTCAGTCTTATGTGTGATAGACCGATACGGTGTGGCATGCCACCGGGTGGACCCGACGACGACGAGTTCGAGGAGTTGCGCGCCGAGGAGTCGAACGCGATGGTCCGGCTGTTCGGCGAGTACGGCCGCGGCCAGCGCGCGCGCTTCGCCGTCGGCGGGCTGGCGAGCGTCTTCTCGACGCTGATGGAGCTCGTCCCGGCGTTCCTGCTCGGGGTCGCCATCGACTCGTTCTTCGGGTCGAACCTCGGGCGGATGCGGCTCCCGTTCGTCCCCGACGCGTGGATCCCGACGAGCGCGCTCGACCAGTTCCTCCTGTTGATCGGGCTGCTCGGGGCCTCGCACGTCCTCGGCGCGGCGCTGGGGTGGGTCAACTCCTGGGCGTGGAACGGCTTCTCCCAGCACTTCCAGCACGAGATGCGCGTCGACGCCTACGACGCGATGCAGCGCCGGGAACTCTCCTTTTTCGACGACAAGCAGACCGGCGAAGTGATGTCGATCCTCAACAACGACGTCAACCAGCTGGAGGGCTTTCTCACCAACAGCCTCAACCAGGGCATCGGCATCGTCTTCCGCGTCGGCGGGATGGGCGCCGCGATGTTGCTGTTGAACTGGCGGCTCGGCATCGTCCCGACCATCATCATCCCGGCGCTGGGGTACGCCAGCCTCGTCTTCGTCAGGCGCATCCACCCGAAGTACCAGGAGGTCCGCTCGTCGGTCGGACAGCTCAACTCCCAGTTGGAGAACAACCTCGGCGGCATCGAGGTCGTCAAGTCCTACACCACCGAGCGCTTCGAGACCGGCCGGGTGGCGGAGTCCTCACAGGAGTACCTCGACGCCCAGTGGGACGCCATCACGACGCGGATCGCCTTCTGGCCGACGCTCCGGCTGGTGACCGCCGCCGGCTACACCGCGACGTTCCTCGTCGGCGGCTACTGGGTGATGGCCAACAACGGTCTCGTCGCCGAGCCGCTGCCCTTCTTCAACGGTCCGCTGACGGCCGGCCTCCTCGTGACCTTCCTCTCCTACTCCCGCCGGTTCGTCTACCCGATGCGCCAGTTCGGCCAGATCATCAACGACTACCAGTACGCCGAGGCCGCCGGCGAGCGCATCGTCGGTCTGCTGGACACTCCCTCGGGGATCACCGACCGGTCGGACGCGATCGAACTCGACGACCTGGAGGGCGCAGTCGAGTACGACGACGTCCACTTCGCCTACGACACCGACGACGGCGAGGAGCAGGTGCTCGACGGCGTCTCCTTCGACGTCGAGCCCGGCGAGATGGTCGGCCTCGTCGGCCCGACGGGCGCGGGCAAGACGACGCTGATGAAGCTCCTCCTGCGCCTCTACGAGGTGGACGACGGTGCGGTTCGGGTCGACGGCCACGACGTCCGGGACGTGACCCTCCACAGCCTCCGCCAGTCGATCGGCTACGTCAGCCAGGAGCCGTACCTGTTCTACGGCACAGTCAGGGAGAACATCGCCTACGGTATCCCCGACGCCGACGACGCGGACGTCGAGGAGGCGGCGAAAGTCGCCGGCGCCCACGAGTTCATCGCCGACCTGAAGGACGGCTACGACACGAAGGTCGGCGAGCGCGGCGTGAAGCTCTCGGGCGGCCAGCGCCAGCGCGTCTCCATCGCCCGGGCGGTCCTGAAGGACCCCGACATCCTCGTCCTCGACGAGGCGACCAGCCACGTCGACAACGAGACCGAGGCCGTCATTCAAAACAGTCTCGACGACCTCATCGAGGACCGCACCGCCTTCGCCATTGCCCATCGCCTCTCCACGGTGCGCCACGCCGACACCATCCTCGTCATGGACGACGGCGAACTCGTCGAGCAGGGGACGCACGACGAACTCCTCGCCGAAGACGGCCTCTACGCCACGCTCTGGCAGGTGCAGGTCGGCGAGATCGACGCGCTCCCACAGGAGTTCCTCGACCGCGCCACGGGCGGGCAGGCACAGCCCGGCGATCTGGACTGAGGAAGGGCCGGGCCGGCGTACGCGCCACGAATCAGGTCAGCACCGAGACGACCCCGACCGCGAGGAGGGCGTCGACGCCGAGTCCGACCAGGAAGAAGCCGACCGCGTACTGCCCGGGGAGCGCCCCGAGACCGGCCCGGAGGCTGTTCGGATCGTCGGGAACGAACCCCGCGTCGACGCCCGCCGCGGCCGTCTCCATCTCCATATCCGTTCCCCGCAGGACGAGGAACGATCCGGCCATCGCCGGAACCAGGAGTATCATCGTGAGCAACTGCAGCGGGAACTCGGCCCACGCCGCGACGCCGAACAGGAGGGCGACGGTCGCGCCGGCCGCGACGACCGTGTACCGGAGGACGTACCGTGAGACCTCGCGGAGCGACATACTGTTGCGTTTACATTAGTTCCTGATAACGATTGGGGGCCGCTCCGTTACTCGCCCCCCCATCCCCCGAGCTGGACTAACACGAGAGTCAGTTATTTAAGTGGGCGGTCGGTACGCGACGCCATGTCATGGGGTTTCTCAGGTGGCAACGACGACGCGGACGCGTTCGAGGACCTCCGAGAGGGGGCCGAGCGCCCGATGTGGCGGCTATTCAGCGACTACGGGCGCGGGTACAAGGCGGAGTTCGCGCTCGGCGCGGTCGCCAGCGTCGTCGCGCGCTTCCTCGAACTGGTGCCGGCGCTCGTTCTCGGGGTCGCCATCGACTCGCTGTTCGTCGGCGACCAGCAGTTCACGCTCCCGCTGATCCCCCAGCGGGTCGTTCCCGTCGGTCAGGAGGCGCAGTTCTGGTTCGCGGTCGGCGTCGTCGCCGTGGTGTACGTCCTCACCGCCGGCCTCAACTGGGTGAACTCCTGGGCGTGGAACCGCTTCGCCCAGCGCCTCCAGCACGAGGTCCGCGTCGACACCTACGACGTGGTCCAGCGCCTGGACATGCGCTTTTTCGACTCGAAGCAGACCGGCGAGATCATGTCCATCCTCAACAACGACGTGAACCAGCTGGAGAGCTTCCTCACGAACGACCTCAACGCGGGCATCCGTATCGGCGTGCTCGTCCTCGGGACCGGCGCAGTGATGGTCTGGCTCAACGCGCAACTGGCCGCCGTCGCCCTCCTGTCGATCCCCGTCCTCGCCGTCGCGAGTTACGTCTTCGTCCAGCGGATCGGCCCGAAGTACGGCCGCGTCCGGAGTTCGGTCGGCGCGCTCAATTCGCGCCTGGAGAACAACATCGGCGGCATCGAGGTCGTCAAGTCCTACGGCCGGGAGTCCTTCGAGCGCGACCGCGTCGAGTCAGCGTCGGAGGACTACCTCGACGCCAACTGGGACGCCATCACGACGCGGATCAAGTTCTTCCCGTCGCTCAGGGTGATCACCGGCTTCGGCTACATGTTCACCTTCCTCGTCGGCGGCTACTGGCTCCTGTTCGGCCCGCCACAGGTCGCCGTCGGCGGGACGACCGTCGGCTTCGCCGGCGGGATGACGCTCGGGACGCTCACACCGATGCTGCTGTACTCCCGGCGGTTCCTCTGGCCGATGCGCCAGTTCGGCAACGTCGTCAACAACTACCGCTACGCCTTCGCCGCCGCCGAGCGCGTCGTCGGCCTGATGGACGATCCCCAGCGCATCCGCGAGTCCGACGACGCCCACGACCTCGACGGCGTCGAGGGCCTCGTCGAGTACGAGGACGTCGGCTTCTGCTACCCGGAGGCCGACGAGGACTCCATCGAGGACGTGAGCTTCACCGCCGAGCCCGGGGACTTCGTGGGCCTCGTCGGCCCGACGGGCGCGGGTAAGACGACGCTGCTCAAGCTCCTGATGCGTCTGTACGACCCTCAGGAGGGAGTCATCCGCGTCGACGGGACGGACGTGCGTGACCTGTCGCTGTCGAGCCTGCGCGGCCACGTCGGCTACGTCAGCCAGGAGCCGTACCTGTTCCACGGGACCGTCGAGGAGAACGTCGCCTACGGGCTCGAAGCGAGCGACGACGAGATCCGGGAGGCCCTGCGGCTTGCCGGCGCGATGGAGTTCGTCGCCGACCTGCCCGAGGGCATCGAGACGACGGTCGGCGAGCGCGGCGTGAAGCTTTCAGGGGGACAGCGCCAGCGCATCGCCATCGCTCGCGCCATCCTCGAAGACCCGGAGATCCTCGTCCTCGACGAGGCGACCAGCCACGTCGACAACGAGACCGAGGTGCTGATCCAGCGCTCGCTGGAGGCGTTGACCGCCGAGCGGACCACCTTCGCCATCGCTCACCGGCTCTCGACGATCCGCGATGCCGACGCGATCCTCGTCATGGACGACGGCCGCGTCGTCGAGCAGGGCACCCACGAGGAACTGCTGGCGAACGACGGGCTCTACGCGAACCTCTGGAGCGTCCAGGTCGGCGAGGTCGACGCCCTGCCCGAGGAGTTCGTCGAGCGCACCGCCGAGCGCGAGCGGGCCGGACTGGACGACTGATCGACCGTCCAGCGCCGGCGGCCGCCGCCGCGGCGGTGCGCGGTCTCAGAGGTCGACGCGACCGCTTTCGCGGTCGTCACTGCGCTCTCGCTCCGCTTCGGCGACGCCCTCGACCAGGTCGACGCCGGAGAAGACGACCGTCGCGCCGACTCGCTCCCGCTCCTCGGGTTCGCCGCGCTTCGAGCCGCCGTCCGCCGTGCGACGACCCGGATCGCCGTCGATCATCGCGACGTCCCAGCCGTGTGCGCGGGCGATGGCATCGACGATGGCGAGGCCGAGGCCGGTGCCGTCCTCGGCAGTGCTGTATGCGTACTCGAACACCCGGTCGCGCTCGTCGGGCAGGACGCCGGGGCCGTCGTCGGCGACGAAGAAGCCGTCCGCCGTCCGGCCGACGGTGACGGTCACCGACGGGCCGCCGTGCTCTACCGCGTTCCGGTAGAGGTTCTCGAAGACCGACTGGAGGCGCGTCGCGTCGGCATAGACCCGCGTCTCGACTCCGGGATCGATCTCCAGGGTGGCGTCGCCCGTCTCGGTCGTCTCCCAGGCGTCGCGGGCGACGACGGCGAGGTCGACCCGCTCGCGCTCCTCGATCGTCTCCCCCTCGCGTGCCAGCGTGAGCGTGTCCTGGATGATCTGGTCCATCCGTTCGAGCGCCTCGCTCGCCTTCGTCAGGTGCTCGTCGTCGTCCGCCTCTCTCGCGATCTGGACCCGCCCGTGGGCGACGTTGAGCGGGTTCCGGAGATCGTGGGAGAGCGTGCTCGCGAACTGCTCCAGTTGCGTGGTCTGCTGTTCGAGGTCGCGGACGTGCTGGCGGCGCTCGGTCACGTCCCGGAGGACGAGGGTGTGCCCCTCGACGGCGCCCCGGATCGTCAGCGGGGATGCGGTGACGTCGAACTCGCGGACGCTCTCGGCGTCGAACCAGGTGAAAGACGACGCGAACGGTCCGGGCCCCACCCGGTCGCCGGCGCCGCCCGTGACCTGACTGGTCGTGCCCGCTCCGTCGGTCGCGCCAGCATCGTCGGTACCCCCGTCTGCCACGCTTCCGCCGTCACCGCGCCGGTCGCCCTCGGTCGCGACGAGTCTCGGGATCACCGCGTCGATGGGCGCGCCCTCGTGGCCGACGAGCGCCGGGAAGCTCTCGGCGGCGCTCCGGTTGTAGTCGAGCAGGCGCCGGTCGCTGTCGACGACGACGACGGCGTCGTCGAGGATCTCCAGGACCGTCTCGCGGGCCAGCGGCGCGAGGTCGAACAGCTGGTGGCGGAAGACCGCCCACGAGGCCAGCGCGAGCGACCAGGTCGACCCGACGACCAGCGCCCCGTCCAGCGGGCCCGGGAGGACGCCGAAGAACCAGGTGTTGAGAACGACGAACGACGAGAGGTAGCCGACGAACAGCGCGGCCGTCTGGGTGCGCCGGACGCCCGAGCCGAAGAGGAGGTACGCGCCGAGCAGCCCGAGAACGCCGTAGTAGACGAGCGTCTGCGGCAGGAAGAACACGAACGCGACCGTGGCCGGTTCGGCCGTGACGTGGGGGAACGGCGCGGCGGTGACCTCGTAGCCGCTCCAGACGAGGCGGTGGTACGGGTTGGTGACCTGCAGGGCGGCGTAGACGACGTAGACGCCGCCGACCGCGGCGAACGCGGCCCGCGACAGTCGCCGGAGGTTCCCCGTGTACGCGAGGGCGAACAGGAACCACGCGAGCGGGACGAGCGTCGCCGTCGCGCTGTGGGCGCCGAAGAGAGCGACCGATAGCTCGCGCGACGTGGCTAGCAGTTCTCCCAGCACGAACACTCCCGTCAGCGCGTACAGCGCCGCGACCCAGGCGAACAGCCGCCCCGGGGCGTTTCCGTCGTCGTCGTCGTCCCACAGCCAGACCGCGACCGCCGCGGCGACGACCGTCGAGACGGCGACGAGCCAGAGGTAGACGCTCTCAGAAACCACGATATCCCATAAACAGTTGTCCATGGTAAAAACGTTCCCGCCGACACGGATCCGTGCGAGCGCCGGCCGCCGCGACGGCCGCCGAACCGAGGCGATCGGTGACGGACCGACGGACCCAAGCGGCCGGAGCCGCGAGACACGGGCGATGAACGTCCGGTTCCTGGGCGGGGCGCGCGAGGTCGGTCGCAGCGCCGTCCTCGTCAACGACCGGCTCCTCCTCGACTACGGGATGCTGACCGGCAACCCGCCCCGGTTCCCGATCGAGCGCGTCGAGCCCGAGGCCGTCGTGGTGAGCCACGGCCACCTCGACCACGTCGGCGCCGTCCCCTCGCTGTGCTCGGGCGACCGTCGACCGCCGATCCACTGGACGCCGCCGACGCGCGAACTCGCGCTGACGCTCGCCCGCGACACGCTCAAACTGCACGGCGGGACCTACGGCTGCCCGTTCACCGAGACCGAGGTCCGCAGAGTCACCCAGGTCTCCGAGACCCACGGCTACCGCGAGTCGTTCGAGGCGGCCGGCCACGAGATCACGTTCTACAACGCCGGGCACATCCCCGGGAGCGCGCACGTCCTCGTCGACGACGGCGACACCCGGCTGCTCTACACTTCCGACTTCCACACCGCCGATCAACGGCTCGTCTCGGGAACCACCGCCCGACCCGACGCCGACGTGGTGCTCTGCGAGTCGACCTACTCGGACGTCGAACACGAGAGCCGCGCGGCCATCGAGGACCGCTTCGCCGAGAGCGTCCGCACCACGGTCTGGCAGGGCGGCACCGTCGTCGTCCCGGCGTTCGCCATCGGTCGCACCCAGGAGATGCTGCTCGTCTGCGAGGCCCACGACGTCGACTGCTACGTCGACGGGATGGGCAAGCGAGTCACGCGGATGCTCGGGCGCCACCCGGAGTTCGTCCGTGACGCCGACGCGCTCCGGCGGGCGACGTCGGCGGCTCGGTTCGTCGACGGCCGCGACGGCCAGCGCAAGCGCATCGCCGACCAGAACACCGTCGTCGTCACGACGAGCGGGATGCTCTCGGGCGGGCCGGCGATGACCTACATCCCGGCTATCCGCCACAGTCCGACCAACAAGGTGGCGATGACCGGCTATCAGGTCGAGGGGACGCCCGGTCGCGACCTCCTGGAGACGGGGAGCGCCGAGATCGACGGCCGGCGGATGCCGATCAGCGCACAGGTCGAGCAGTACGACTTCTCGGCCCACGCCGACCGCGACGGCATCCTCGACTTCCTCGACGCCTACCACGACGCCGAGATCCTCGTCAACCACGGCGACCGCTGCGAGGCGTTCGCCGCGGAACTCGACGGAGACGGGTTCGAGGCGTCGGCCCCAGCGGTCGGGGACGAGGTCGAGGTCTGATCGCCCGCGTCGCTCACCCGAGGACGCCGAGCTCGGCGAGCAGGATCAGCCCGGTGACGATCGGGAGGCAACCGAGGATCGTGAGAAACACGACGGTACCGACGTAGTCGGCGGTCGAGACCGCCGCGTCGTCGTCGTCCGCGAACTCGATGGAGAGGACGAGCGGCGTCACCGCGGCGGGACCGGCCGCGAGGACGACGAAGGCGGCGGTCACCGTCGGGTCGCCGACGTTCACCAGCAGGGCGACGGCGAGCGCGACGACCGGCGCGACGAACAGTTTCAGCCCGACCGTGGGCAGCGTCTCCCGCACCGTCGCCGCGAGATCCATCGACTCGACCTGCAGCCCGAGGATCAGGAGGAAGACGGGGATCGATGCGTTGCCGACCAGTCGGAGGGTTCCCATCGCGGTCCCGTCCGCGGGCGGGACGATGCCGAGACCGGTCGCCAGGCCGGCGGCGACCAGCGCCCAGACGACCGGTTGCCTGATGACGCGTCTGAGTCCGTCGACGTACGCCTCCCCGTCACCGCCGGTGGAGAGGAGGTAGATCCCGAGGGTGTGCAGGAGGACGTTCTGGACGAGGACGAACAGCACCGCGGTCGAGCGGCCGACGGCGCCGAAGGCGAACGAGGCGACGGGGATGCCGAAGTTCCCGGCGTTCGGGACGGCGGCGGCCATCGCGGCGCCGTAGGCGACGGGACCGCCCCGCCCACGGAGCCGGCCCACGCCGAGCGCGAGCACGCCCATCGCGAACGTGAACCCGACCATCGCGGCGACGGCGGCGGTGACCGTTTCGAGGTCGGCGGTGAGCGTGACGAGCGTCTCGAACACCAGCGCCGGCAGGAGCACGTAGATGGCGGCGGCGCTCAGTCCGTCTGTGTCGACTTCGCGGACGCGGCCGAGCAGGTAGCCGACGACCGCGATCGAGAGCGGCGGCGCGACGGAGGAGAGAAATATCGACGGCAGCGAGCCGATCGCGTCGAGTGCCTGCACGGTATCGGCTACGGGGACGCGATCGCCTCGGAAAGTCCTGACGACTCGGGCCGACGGGCCGCCGCGTTCGCGAGCCGCCGCCAGTCGCCGCGCGAACTGCCGGTCGGCGCGACCCGTCTGTGACGGGCCGACACACCCCAACCGGAGCGTCCGACCGGAGTCTAAACCGTTTTCACCGTCCGGACGAAACCCGGGGCGTGGTGTCCTGGTCCCGGTATAACCCCGTTCGAGCGCTCCTCCTCGCGGTGGGGTCGCTCGTCGCGCACTTCGGCATCATCGACCGCGAGCGCGTCGAACGGGCGACCGACCTCTCGTGGCCGCGCATCATCACCGGCCTCGCGCGGATGTCCCGCTCGACGGCCGACGTGGCGATGGTCGGCATCGCGCTCGGGCCGCCGGCCATCGCCGGCGTCGGTTACGCCAGTCCCTTCTGGGGCCTCGCGTTCGCGCTAGGGGGCGGCGTCGCCGGCGGGACCATCGGCCTCGTCTCCCAGCGGTTCGGCGCCGAGGCCTACGAGGAACTCGCCCTCTCGGTGAAGGTCAGCGCCCTCCTCGCGGCCGCGATCACGGTGCCGCTGGTCGCCGTCTACGGCCTCTTCGCCGAGCCGCTGATCGGACTCATCGGGTCCGGCGACGACGCGGTCGGCTTCGGCGCCGACTACCTCCGGGTCGTCGCGCTGGGCGTCCCGTTCGCGGCGCTGAACCTCATCGGGAGCCGCACGCTCGTCGGCGCCGACGACGCGTGGACGCCGATGATCCTCCGCGGCGGCGGCGCCGTCGTCAACATCGTCCTCAACGCGGTGCTCATCTTCGGCCTCGGCTGGGGCGTCGCCGGCGCGGCCATCGGAACGGCGCTCTCGAACGTGCTCGTGACGGTCGCGTTCGCCGTCGGTCTCGCACGGGGCGGCCTCCCGTACGTCGGCGAGTTCCCGGTGCAGGTGCCTCTCACCGGCCCCCACGTCGACCGGTCGCTGTTGGGCGATCTGGTGGAGATGGCGACCCCCCTCATCGGGACCAACCTCGCCCGCAGCGGCGGGCAGTTCCCGAAGCTGTACATCGTCGGGCTGTTCGGCCCGAACGTCGTCGCGGCGTACGTCGTCGCGATGCGCGTCCGCGGGCTGATGGACACGCCCAACTGGGGGTTCAGCATGGCATCGTCGTCCCTGGTTGGACAAGCCCTCGGGCAGGACGACGAGGACGACGCGGGCGCATGGGCGCACGACATCGTCCGCTTCTCGGTCGCCGTCTACGCCTTCATCGCCGTCGGCGTGTTCGTCTTCGCGCGACCCATCGGCCGCGTGTTCGTCGACGAACCCGAGATCCTCCCGACGGTGGTCACCTTCATCCGCGTCGCCTGCTTCGGCGTCCTCTTCAGCGGCGTCTACGGCGGGTCCACCGGGCCGTTGCGCGCCAGCGGCGACACTCGGTGGCCGCTGTACGCGCAGCTCACGGGGCTGTACGTGTTCGCGCTCCCCGTCGCGTATCTGGGTATCGCGGTCCCGGAGATCGGCCAGACCGCGCTGTACGCGGCCGTCCTCGCCGAGATGGCCGTCCCCGCGTGCATCGCCTACTACCGCTACCGCTCGGGCACCTGGAAGGTCGTCAGTCGAGACTACCGACCCGACGCCTCACCGGGCGACTGAGCGGAGCGACTCGGTTCGAACGTCGGGGCCGTCCGGTCGCAGATCCGCTCGTTACCGACCCAAAGGCACTTGTCGGAGACTCGCCGACTGGAGGACGTGCCCTCCTCCACTCGTCGCGCCTTCCTTGCGGCCGCCGGCGTCGCCGGGAGCGCCGCTCTCGCCGGCTGCGCCGGGGTCGACGCGCTCTCGGGCGAACAGAAGTTCACCTACACGCTGAACGCCGACCGGCTCGACGCCTCGCTCGCCGAACTCGCGCTCTGGGAACCCCCCGAGGAGCCGCGGCCGTGGACCGCCGACTACGCGGAGACGGTCGACGCCGCGGTCGCGGGCGAACGCCCGACGACCTACGGCTACCAGCCGGTTCCCGACGGCGAGTACGTCGAGCGCGACGGCACCTACTACCGGCTGTCCGTCGTCACGACCGACCTGAAACGGATCGAGCGGCCGGTCCTCACCCTGGAGTGGGTGGGGAAGCTCGACGACCTCGACGACCCGCCAGACCGGGCCCGCCACCAGTCGCTCACCCGCATCGACCGCCGTGCCGTGAAGATCGCCTACCTCGCCGCGCACCGTCGCGAGATCGGAGGGCCACCGCTCCGCGACTTCGTCGAGGACGGCGGGTACGTCTACCGCCGGGGGTACGAGGGACCCCATAGCGCCCTCGCGCCGGAACCCCTCCACGACTACGTCCAGTACAGCGGCGTCGTCCTCGCGGTCTCTGTCGAGCGGCGCGAGCTGGCCGAGCCCGCGTACACGGGCGTCGCGATCCCGGTCGCCGACTCCGAAGCGCAGTTCGAGCGCGCGCTCGACGGCGACACGGTCGACGCCCGGATCGACCCGTCCGCCCTCTCGGAGGACCAGCGGCTGATGCTCTACCGCGACCAGTACGAGGAGACGACGCCGCTCTCCGAGGGCTATCGAGCGCTGCTCGCCGACCTCGGACTCGGCGACCTGCTCGACGCCTCGGCCGACGACGCGCCCGAGGCCGAGAACGGCCTGCGTCTGGCGCTCGACGGCGAGTACTACCGCTACGGGCTGTACGTCAACCCGGCGGACTGAGTGCCGCCGAAGACGGGGGTCGTCGCGGTTAGTCCGCGCTTTCGACGATTCGCGCCGCGAGCCGTTCGCTCCGCGGTCAGTTCTCGTCGGCCCAGTCGACGGCGTTGCGCAGCAGCGCGACGAACGACTCGTGTTCCAGCGCCTCGTCGGTGTGGCCCAGCGAGATGTAGGCGACGCGGCCCTCCGACTGGTTGGTCCAGACGACCGGGTAGTCGTCGAGGTCGGGGTGGTCCATCCGCGCGAGGACCTGGACGTCGTCGTCCCACTCGACCTGGTAGGGCTCGTCGAAGACGGTGAAATCGTCGACGCCCTCGGTGATAGCGTGGTCGGCGACGACGTCGACGCCGAACTCGGAGTCCTCCGGGTGGGTGAGGAAGTGCCCACCGATCAGCTCGCGGAATTCCGGAAACGGCTCGTCCACGTGATCGATCACTTCGTCGGGGTCGTCGGGAGCGACCGACGTGAGGTCCGAGGCGCAGTGGACGCCGACGTAGCCGCCGCCGTCTTCGACGTGCTCCAGCAGGGCGTCGAGCTGCTCGTCGGTGAGCGTCGAGTCGGTCAGGTAGTCGACGAGCACGTCGTACTCGCCGGTGAGCGCGTCGCGGTCGTCGGTCACCGTCAGGTCGTAGCCGTCGAGGGCGGCCTCGAACTGCGGGCGCTTGTCGTCGATGGCGTGGAACGGGAAGGTGTTCTCCCCGAGTACGAGAACGCGTGTCATCGAGCGATCGATTCGCCGGTCGGCCGGATAGCTCCACCGGTCCCGGAAGCGGCACCTGTCGACCGTTCACACTGGGCGTATGCCTCGTCAACACATACCGGATAAACAATTATTAAGGTAGGTGCCCAAGGTATTCGTATGGCAACACGCCAGTCCACGTCGGACCCGACTCCGACATATCACACGTGCAGCTGTGGGAAACAGTTCGAAACCACAGACGACCTTCTCGAGCACGCGCGGGAAACGCACGGACTGAGCGTATTCTGAGTCGGCGCGCCGGTTCGGGCTGGGCCGGCGCATCAGTAGACTCTGACCTGAAACTGTTCGTAGCCGCCGTGAGAGAGTTCTAGGGAGCCGACCCACCAGTTCCACCGCTCGACGAGGCTGTGGTCCGCGGGCGCGTCGGCGAGGTTGTCGAGCACCGTGTCCACGTCGAGTTCGAACCCCAGGTCCTCCTCCACGAAGCCGGAGTCCGCCAGATCGCGCGCTTGCCTGGCGACCACGCGGCGCGCGTCGGCGTCGCCCTCGAAGCGTTCGAGTTCCCGTTCCAGCCGATCCCGGTTCACACCGAACCGATCGACGGCGAATCCCTTGAAATTATTCGGTTCCCACCGTTTTGCGAGGGGGCGTCCTCGCTCACTCCGTTCGCTCGCGTCCGTCGAATCGGCGCCCGCGGCGCCGAATGCTCCCCTAACGACGACCGCTCACTCTAGCCAGGCGTCTTCGATCCGCAGCGTCCCCCTCGTCCCGTCCCACTCGGTTTCGTAGTCCAGTCGGATCTCCCGGTCCATGTGTGGGCCGTCGGTCACCAGCGTCTCGAACTCGCCGCCTTCGCCGAGGATGTGGACGCCGTATCGCTCGTTCAGGTCCTCCAGTTCGTCCAGCGCGTCGGCGTCGAGACGGCGGCCGAGCCACGATTCGTCGAGGCCGCCAGCGGCGACGCGGATGATCCGGATCTCGAAGCCGGCATCGAGCATCGCGTCGGCGAGTTCGCGGGGTTCCTGTTGCCAGAGCGGCGCGAACACGTCGGCGTCGAGCCGGTCGGCCATCGCCTCGATGCGCGAGGTCTGGTACTCGCTCTCGACCGCGCCGGCGGTGACGCCCGCGAGCCCGCCCGGGAGTTCGTCGGCGAGTTCTTCCAGCGCCGCTTCGAGCGGTTCGAGTTCCGCGTCTCCCTGCGCTCCCGAATCGACCGTCTCGCTCGCCGCGAAGTCCTCGGGTTCGACCTCGACGAGCGGGATCCCGATGCTCTCGGCGGCGAGGCTCGCCAGTCGCGTCGCGGGGACGTGATACATGTACGAGTCGCCCTCGGGGTGGACCGTGACGAGGCGCTCGACGGGCAGTCCCCGTTCGAGCGCCCGGTACAGCGCCCACGAGGAGTCCTTCCCGCCCGAGAAGAGCGAAACCCAGCTTCCCGCGTCGCCGGCGTCGTCTGTCATACCCCTCGATAGGCGGGCTCGCTCATTTACGCCCTTCCATCTTTTTCGCTCGGGGGTCGCGCGCAGCGCGACCCCCGAGCCAAAAACATGGGTGAAAAAGGCCGGAACCTCGCTCCGCTCGGTTCCGGTGAACCGCGCCTCACTCCGTTCGGCGCGGATGCTCAGTACAGCTCACAGCGTGACCAATTGCGGTGGCGCGCGCTGTCGCGAGTCTCGTCTCGCGACGAAGTCGTGCGAGGGATGAGGAGCGCAACGGAGTGAGCACCGCAATCGGTTGGGGAGGTGTGAGGCGTGGTGTTGTGCGGTTGCGGTCCTGGTGGACTGAAAGGGCGAGGTGTGCTCGCGTTCATCTAGTCGCCTGAGTCGGCACTATCCGAGCGCAGCGAGGATATCCGACTCAGCGACCGCGAGCGCGCCGAGGGCTTTCAACTCTCAGTGTATCCTGCGGCCACTCCAACTCCGCTTCATTCCACGACACAACCCACAGAAACCACTGCTAGGTGAGCGGGTCGGAGTGTGCGCCAAGCGCTCGTCAGTTCGACTGGATCGTCCGGTCCTGAAGAACGCCAGCAAACTCCCTCGACCGGCGAAATCGGATCTTCTAGTCGCTCTTCTCGCGCTGGTGGGCGAACTCCTGTTCGACGGTGGTGCCGCTGAAGTAGGCGGCGAAGCGGACGCCGGCGAGGCTCACGAGGACGCCGCCGAGGATGAACAGCGCGAGGCGAGCGCCCGGGGGTTCCAGTTTCGCGCCCTCGAAGGCGAGCGGCCCGACCTCGATGGCACCGAGGCGGAACGGGTCGAACACGTCGGCGAGTTCGAGGAAGTAGGCGGAGAACCCGCGGACGACGAGGCCGACGGCGACGGCGCCGAAGGGGAGGTTGAGGTAGGCGCTGCGGACGCCCTCGTGGCGGATGAGTTCGTCGAGCAGGCGACCGGTGCTGGCGGCGAGGGCGGCGCCGGTCAGCCACGGGATGGCGTCGAAGGCGAAGCGGCTGGCGAGGATGAGCGGGCTCTCCGAGCCGGTCGCCGAGACGCCGATGGCGCCGGCGAAGATACCGACCAGCGAGAGGCCGGCGGCGACGACGTAGGTGACGAGGGCGACCTGGCCGGAGTACAGCGCTTCCTGGATCTGGCCGGGGAGGGCGGCGAGGTAGGCGTCGACGCCGAGGCCCTTGTAGAGGAGGAAGAGGCCGACGACGGCGACGATGGCGCCGGTGGCGACGCCGGGGCTCGTCACCGACCACAGGACCGGGTAGGCGATGAGGGCGACGCCGAGCGGGACGAGGACGGTCTTGCGCAGTTCCTCGTCGGCGAGGAACTGCTTGAGGAGGTAGTAGGTCGACTCGATGTCGCGGGCCTGGCGGACGACGACGCGGTCGACGGCGTCGACCGTGAGTCGGGACTCGACGATGGGGACGAGGCGCTCGTCCTCGGCGCTGTCGACGACGACGACGGCCGAGTCCGGGTCGTGGTCGTCGATGAGACCCTCGACCTGGCGGGCGATGGCCCTGTCGGCACTGATCGTGTCGTCGGTGCCGGCCAGCACGGCCACGACCGTCTCGTCACCGCCGGTATCGAGATCGCGCGCGACGCGGAGGGCTTCGAGCAGACAGTTGACCTGACTGTCTTCCGGGTCCTCGACGCCGACGTCGACGACGAGGGACTCGACGGCGTCCCGGCCGACGACCGGGGGATCCGTTCCCTGCACGAGGTCGCCCGCGCGATCGATACAGACGACCAGCGTTGTCACAGTTCGACGGAAGCGACGCCGGGATAAAAATCCTCGCGACCGTTCGCGCGAAATTCGCCGAAAGCG
Organism: Halosimplex rarum; assembly: GCF_047715405.1. NCBI lineage: Archaea > Methanobacteriati > Methanobacteriota > Halobacteria > Halobacteriales > Haloarculaceae > Halosimplex > Halosimplex rarum. The sequence goes on along the minus strand of NZ_CP180412.1, from coordinate 2,954,418 downwards.
GGTCGGTTCGACGGGGCCGACAGGGCCGGTCGCTGCGCTCAGTCGGGCCTACACACCGCGCTCGTCGCGGACGGTGTCGACGACGCCGCGGAGGTAGCCGACGGTGAACCCGCGGGCGCGGTGGCGCCAGTCCGTGTCGCCCTCCATCTCGGGGACGTGGTCGGGGACGACCACGCCGTCGAAGCCGACCTCGTGGAGCGTGCGCACCGCGTCGACCGTGTCGAAGTTCCCCTCGTCGACGAACGTCTCGTGGAACTGGGGCACCGTCCCCACGACGTCCCGGAAGTGAACGAAGACGATCTGGTCGCGCTCGCCGAACGTGCGCAGGACCTCCGTCACGTCCTCGCCCATCTGGGAGAAGCAGCCCAGGCAGAGTTTCAGGCCGTGGTTGTCGCTCGGGACGAGTTCCATCGCCTTCTCGAAGTTCTCGACGTCGCGGAACAGCCGCGGGATCCCCCCGAGCGATTCGAGGCTCGGTGGGTCGACCGGATGGAGCGCGAGGTCGACGCCCGCCTCCTCGGCGACGGGGAGGATCCGCTCGAGGAAGACTTCGTAGTTGTCCCAGAACTCGGCCTCGGTGTACTCGCGGTCGAGGCCCGGGGCCAGTTCGTGGGGGTCGTCGATCTCCGACAGGTCGAACGCGGTGCCGACGGCGCCGCCGCGGATCTCGACCGGGTCGGTCCGCATCGGGACCACACCTCTGGGATTCCACTGGTAGCCGAGGATGGGGATATCGGCCTCGCCGAGGTTGCGGACCAGCCGTTCGATCTGGTCGAGGGCGTCCTCCTTGCCCTCGCGATCGAACATGATATCGCCGTACAGCGAGTAGGGCAGCGACTGGATGCCGGCCAGTCGGAGCCCGTGGGACTCGACCTGTTCGCGGGCGGCGACGAGTTCCTCGACGCTCGGGATCGAGTCGGGGCCGACGGCCACGGTGTGGGTCGCCTCGCGGTCGTTGAACTCGTCGGGCTCCTCGTCGGTGTCGGCGTGGTCGACGAACACGTCGGTCGCGCCCAGCTGGCGGAGATACCGGAGTCGCCCGTCCGAGAGATTCCGACTGCGGACGCCGACGCGGACGCCCGCGACGTCGCCGTCTCGGTCGGCGCGACCGTCGTCTCGCACGCGGGTCTCGCTCATAGCCGGACGTGGACGGGGCCGGCAAAATACCCACCGGCCGCGGCCGAACTCGCTCGGATCGGCCTCGCCCAGACCGGCATCGCTCGGACCGACGCCGGTCGGTGCGAGCGGAAACAGGGTCGCTACCGACGAAAGCGTACCCCGTCGGCGTCGCCGTCGAGCGCGCCGGCGAGGCCGGCGCCGAACGCGTAGGTCGCCTGCTGGGCGCCGATCCGGACCCGCTCGCGCAGCGGGCGGACGGGTTCGAACTCCCGGACGACGACCGAGTCGTCGAGCCGGTCGGCGAGGCTCGCCTCCACCTCCTCCCGGGTTCCCAGGTGGTCGACGAGACCTCGTTCGAGCGCGTCAGGACCGAGGAACACCCTGGCCTCGGTGTCCTCGACGACCTCCCGGTCGACGTCGCGGCCCTCGACCACGGTGTCAACGAACTGGTCGTAGTAGTCGTCGACGAGGCCCTGCAGGTACTCGCGCTCGCGCGGGTCGAGTTCCTTCAGCGGCGTCCCGGCGTCCTTGTACTCGCCGGCGGTGAACCCCTCGTAAGAAAGCCCGAGGCGGTCGGCGAGTTCGCTCGCGTTGACCCGCGAGCCGATGACGCCGATGGAGCCGACGAGCGTGCCCTCGCGGACCCAGACCTCGTCGCACCCGGTGGCGATGTCGTAGCCGCCGCTGGCGCACACGTCGGTGGCGTAGCCGACGGTCGGGCCGTCGAACGACTCGGCGGCCAGCCGGATGTCCTCGCTGGGGACGATCTCCCCGCCGGGCGTGTTGAGTTTCACCAGCAGCGCCTGTGCGTCCGGATCCGCGTCGGCGCGTTCGATCTGTTCGACGACGTCGTCGGCGCTCGCCCCGACTGGTGACCCGGGGACGCCGCGCTTGCTCTCGCGGGCGATCGGTCCCTCGACGGCGACCTCGGCGACGGTGTACGACGTGACCAGCGACCCGGCCAGTCGGCTGCCGATCCACAGCGCGACGAGGGTGACGACCGCGACGACGAGCACGCCCGCGAGGTCGAGGATCGATCCGGGGTAGCGGACGAACGCGTACCACGCGACGACGAACCCGACGGCGCCGACCAGTCCGGTGACGAGCAGGGGGACGACGGTCCCCTCGATGGTCCCGACGGTCTCGCTGTCGTTCGATGTACTGCTCACTGAAGTGCCTCCGTGCCCGTCCTCTCCCGGTCGGGGGGAAAGTCTGTCGGCGGGCCCGTTGCCCGTCGACACCGCCGGCGCCCCGTCCGGTTCAGAACGCCGCGTGGTCGAAGTCGCTCCACACCTCGTACTCTGTCAGTTCGTCGAGGTCGCCGGTGTGGCGCTCCAGCATGTGCTCGGAGACGTTGGTCACGACCACCCGGTCGGCGTGGAAGCGCTCGGCGCTCACGCGCAGGCTCTCGGCGTCGCCGTGGAACTCCGCACCGAGAACAGACCCGTCGAAGAAGAGCAGGTCCGCTCCGGTGCAGTAGTCGGGGACCGACTCGATACTGTCCACGTCGGGCGCGTAGACGACCGTCGTCCCCTCCGCGGAGAGGGCGTACCCCTGGGTCGGGAACGCGCGCGTGCCGTGGTCGATGTCGAAGGCGCGGACCGTGAACCCCGACGTCTGGACCGCTTCGCCGGGGTCCAGGGGCTCGTAGTCGACGTGGTCGAGGATGTGCGGGAACGTGTCCTCGGTGAACGTCCTGACGGGGCGGCTGCCGTAGACGGAGATGTCCTTGCCGAACGTGGGATGGTCGAAGTCGTCCTCGTTGGCGACGTGGCGGTCCATGGCGGCCTGGTTGAGCTCGTTGATGCCCCAGTAGTTGTCGAAGTGCGCGTGGGTCGCGAAGAAGCCGTCGACGTCGTACACCGCTTCCTCGTGGAGCTGGCCCGCGATGTCGGGGCCGATGTCGAGGACCACCGTCCGTCCCGCGGCCTCGACGAGGACGGCCGGGCGCCGGCGACGGTCGCTCTCGGCGCAGTACTCGCAGTCACAGAGGGGCGCGGGGACACCGACAGCGTCGCCAGAGCCCATGAGGGTGACGCGCATGCTCACATTTGGGCCGACCGCCCGAAACCCGTTTCGTGTATCAGTATCCGAACGTGTTCGCTCCCGTCGCTGCCGCCTCGGTGGAGCCGTCTCCGCCGTCCAGCGGTCTCACGGCTCCATCCGGAGCGCGTAGATGATACAGAGGAGACCGACGATCTCGAACGCCTGGATCACGCTCTGGACGCCGAGCAGGGGGACCCCGGGCACGAAGAGGGCGGGGACGAACAGCAGCGCGGGGACGCCCATGATGACGGCGAACCCGACGGCGATGAACAGCATCGGGCGGCTGTCGTTGCGCCGGTAGCCGCGGTAGGCCTGGTAGGCGACGTACAGCCCGAGCAGCGCGCCGAACAGTTCGGCGGCCTGCAGGAGGACCTCGGCCGTCGAGTCGAACTGTCCCGACTGGAGGACGGGGCCGACCGACGCGGCGACCGAACCGACGATGGGGGTGACTGCGTCGGCGATGACTCCGGCGACCGGGGCGAAGGAGGCGAGTCCGGACACGCTACATCCCCTCGATGAGTCGGGTGAAGCGGTCGGCCACGTCCTCGCAGCGATCGATGTCGAGGACGAACGACCCGTCCCGGAGTTCGACCGTCACCCGGCGGAGGTTCGGCGCGTACACCTTCCGGTGGTGGCCGTCGCCGGGATCCGGTTCGGTTCGCTCGACGACAAGCCCGCAGTCCCGGAGGCGCTCCAGGCGGCGGTAGATCGTCGGGCCCGACGCGTCGCACCGCTCTTCGAGTGTGCTCGCTGACATGGGTTCCTGGCTCGTCTCGGTGAGGATGGCCCGCGCCGTCTCGTCTTCGAGGAGGCCGGCGACGGTCTCCAGATCGGGGTCCTCACTCACGGTGGCGGCTACACGACCACTCCGCTTATAAACCTGCCCGGGACTTCACTCGCTGAAGCGCTGGTGGCGGAACGACATGGGTTCGGGCCAACCGTCCGAGTGTGACGACGACGCGTCCCGCTCGCCGTCGACCGCTCGCATCGCCCGTCGAACCCGCTGATCGCCGCCACCGATGCGGTCGCATCCCGGTCGCGGAGGTGGTTCACCCGTGAGCGCCTCCATCGCCCGCAGGCTCGGGTCGCGCTGGACCGACGTGACCGCGGTAGTCCTCGTGGCGTCGACCGCCGCGATCGCGGCGGCGGCCTATCCGCGACTCCCCGCGGAGATGGTCGTCGGGTGGCACGTCGGTCTGGACGGCCGCGTCTCGCGGACGATCGGTCCGCGCGCGCTCGGCGTCGCGCTCCTCCCGGCGCTGTCGGTCGTCGGCTACGCCGCTCTCCGGACCGTCCGGGCGCTGATCTCGCTCGACGCTCCCCGCGACCGGCGGCTCTACGACGCGCTGGTCCACCTGTTCCTTGCGTCGCTCTGTCTCTGCCAGACCGCCGTCGTCGCCGCGAATCTCTGGTGACCGGGCCGTCGACCGTGCCGGGCGGTCGACGGTGACCGACCGTCCGACGGCCGACGGTCTCCGCCGATTCAATCGTTGACGGCTTCCAGACGGTCGCCGACGACGAGGCGACCGGTCGCCGTCAGCCCGGTGTCGTCCGGTTCGGTCCCGGTGACGAGGCCCTTCTCGGCGAGGGAGGCGAGCTGGGAACGGAGCACCTCTCCGTCGCGGGCGAAGGCGGCCGACAGGTCGACCCCCTCGCCGATGGAGTAGAGGGCGACGAGCACCTCTTTCTCGCGGTCGGGGATCGAGAGCGCGCGCGCCTCGTCGAGGCGGTCCTGGTAGTCCCGGCGGACGAACCGCTCGAACAGCGCGAGGGTGTGCGTCGATTCGCTGCCGACCAGCGACGTGATGGCCTCTCCCTCCACGAACTGCTGGACGGCGAGGGCTGGCCGGCGCTCGCCGCCGACCGACTGCTGGGTGCGCTCGACGTGGAGCACGTCGTCGAGGTCGACCGAGAGGATGGTCGCGTCGGAGCCGAGGGGGGTGAAACGCACCCGGTCGCGGTCGAGGTACAGCATGCCGGGCGTCGCCGACTCCTCGGTGACGCGGCCGCCGACCCGCGCGGGGTGAGTGACGGCCATCCGGGAGACGTGCAGGGCGTTGCGGAAGAGCGCGAGCCAGAAGTCCCACTTGCGGGAGGGGTCGAGTTCCACGACCGTCACCTCGTGGTCGCCGCCCCGGCGGACGACGACGCCGAGCGCCGAGTCGAACGGCACGTCGGTCGCCTCGTCGATATCCGGGATCACGTCGACGACGCCGTCGAGCGAAAGCAAGTCGAAGGCGACGCCGTCGCCCGTCAGGTCGCCGCCGGTCGCCGGCGAGACGAGCAGCAGTTCGTTCTGCCCGAGGACGACCTGTCCCTCGACGGGATGGCCGTCCGCCACGCCCGGCGTGACGAAGTGGGTCCCGACCCGGGCGACGAGCGGTTGGGTCACCGCCTCCTCGACGGTCGCGGGCTCGGCCGGCGGGACGCCCCCTCCGGCGTCGACGCCGTTCGCGGCACCGCGTGCGCCCGATTCGGCGCTCGCTCCGTCGGCGGCGGCGTCGAGCGGTACCGGCTCGGCGGGCGGGCCCTCGCCGGGGCCGCCCGGGTCGTCCCAGTCGCCGTCGACGCCGGGCGCGACGGGGGCGTCGCTGTCGCTCTCTTCGCTCTCGGGTCGCAGGGACGCGTCCTTCCGTCTGACCCAGTCGCGGAGCGCGGCCATGTCCTTCGCGTCCGCGCCGGCCGACCGGGAGTACTGGCCCCCTTCGGGGTCGGCCTGCTCGGCCATCACGTGCTCGTCCGGGTCGTAGGAGAGTCCGTCGGGGACGTGGTCCGGCCGCGGGTTGCGCACCCGACGACCGGCCTCGTTTTTCGCCCGCTCGAAGCGGGCGTCGGGGCCGTAGTCGGCGGCGTCGAACGGCTCCCGCGAGAACGGCGCGGGGTCGCAGACGACCGGGAACGTCCGCGCCGGGTCGGCCGGCGGGACCTCCGGGCCGACGGCCCCCCGGTCGAACGCGCGGTAGACGGCCGCGCTCGTCCGCTGGCCGGCGTAGCGGACGAACGCCTCGGCCGGTTCGCGCTCGTCCAGGCCCAGCGTCTGCCGGACCGTCGTCGCGTCGAAGCCGACCTCCGCGAGGAACCGGCCGCCGGTCGCGCGCAGGACCTGCGGCGTCAGCCCGTCGGGGTCGATCCCCTCGGCGGCCGCGGCGGTCTCGGTGACCAGCTCGCGGACCGTCGTCACGTCGCCGTCGAGGTGGTCGACGTAGTCGAAGAAGGTGGCCAGCACGGCGGTGATCCGCTCGGACCAGCCGAACGCGACGGTCCGCGGGCCCGCCTCCGCGTGGGGCGACCACTGCTCGGTGCGGAGCACGGTTTCGAGCGGGCGCTCGTCGCCGGTCGCCTGGCGGGCCCTGGCCGAGGCCCAGCACGTCGGGCAGGCGCAGGGGTCGAGCGCCGGCACGCGGAGTTCGCCGCGGCCCCAGTCGATCCACCCCTCGTGGCAGTGGACGATCTCGTCGGGTCGCAGGCCGAGGCGTCCGGCCAGCAATACCGCGTAACACCGGCCGAGCCGCCGCTGGACGCTCTCGGCCGCGAGTGCGCCCCGGTAGAGCGAGTAGAAGGCGCCCGGATCGAGCGTCCGGTCGAGCGGCGGCCAGTCGGACATACGCACCTCTGTGTTCCGTCCTGACACATAGCTGTTGCCGGCGCAGTTTCAGGAGTGAGAACCGGACGCGACGTGGCGCGAGAGCGAGGAACTCGGCGGTCGAGCGGTACCCGAGATCAGCCGAACGGGCCGCCACCGCCGCCCATGCCACCCATCCCGCCCATGCCGCCACCGCCGCCGCCGCCGCCCTGCATCTGCTTCATCATCCGCTCCATGTCGGCGTCGCCCATGCCCTGGAACTGGTCGAGCATCTGGCGCATCGCGTTGTACTGTTCGAGCAGTTCGCGGATGCGCTCCTCGGGCTGCCCGGAGCCGCGGGCGATGCGCTCGATGCGGCTCTTGCCGACGGTGCGGGGGTTCTCCAGTTCCTCGTCGGTCATCGAGTCCATGACGACCTCGAAGTCCTTGAGGCGCTCCTGGGTGACGTCCATCGCGTCGTCCGGGAGCTGGTCCATGAGCCCGCCGCCCATCCCGGGGATCATGTCCATCACCTGGTCCAGGGGCCCCATCTTGTTCATCGTCTCCATCTGCTTGCGCATGTCGTAGAGGGTGAACTTCCCCTCCATCATGTCCTCGGGGTCCCAGTCGTCCTCTTCCTCGCCCGTCTCCTCCATCGCCCGCTCGACGCGCTCGGTCAGCTGCTTGAGGTCCCCCATGCCGAGCAGCCGGGAGATGAAGCCCGACGGCTCGAAGCGCTCGATATCCTGGACGGTCTCGCCGGTCCCGAGGAAGGCGATGGAGGAGCCGGTCTCGTTGACGGCCGCCAGGGCGCCCCCACCCTTCGCCGTCCCGTCGAGCTTCGTGATGACGACGCCGTCGACGCCGATGGAGTCCTCGAACTCCTGGGCCTGGTCCTTGGCGGACTGGCCCATCGCCGCGTCGAGGACGAGCAGGTCGGTGTCGGGCTGGACCTCGGCCTCGATGTCCTCGATCTGGTCGATGAGCTCCTCGTTGAGCCCGTCGCGGCCGGCGGTGTCGACGATGCGGATGTCGGCGTCCGCGACCTCGTCGAGGCCGTCGCGGGCGATCTTCACGGGGTCGTCCTCGTCTGGGTCGCCGTAGAAGTCCACCTCGGCGCGCTCGGCCATCTCCTTGGACTGGTCGTAGGCGCCGGGCCGGTCGGTGTCGGTCTGGATGATCGCCGGGCGGAGGCCCTTCTTGGAGAACCACCACGCCATCTTGGCGGCGGTGGTGGTCTTCCCCGACCCGTAGAGGCCGGCGAGCATGATGGTCTGCGATTCCAGCGGGAGTTCGGTCGATTCGCCGACGAGGCCGACGAGTTCGTCGTAGACGACGCGGAGGACCCAGTCGTGGGCGGAGGTGCCGGCGGGCGGCTCCTCTTCCAGGGCGCGGGTCTTGATGCTGTCCGATAGCTCCATCACGAGGTCGACGTCGACGTCGGCCTGCAACAGGGAGCGCTGGATGTCCTTGACGACCTCCTCGACGTCCTCCTCGGAGATGCGGGACTGTCCCCGGAGGTCGTTGAGCGTGCTCCGGAGCGACGTGCCCAGATCGTCGAGTACCATTTGCAGGCGAGTACGCGACCGGTCCGTTAAAGACTTTGTACTCCCGCGAGCGCGGCCGCCGTTCGGGCACGGGAGCGGAGCCGCGGACCAGGCGCTCGCCGCGAGGTGGCCGATACCGCGGACGGTTCGACGATCGCGGTCCGGTCGCGGACGTTCCGGCGACTAGGGGCGATTCGCACACGAAACCTCGAAGTACGGGGGGTTCGAACTGCCGGCCATGGCAGACCTCGCAAGCTCGCTGACGAGACTCATTAACGACACCATCGCGATGCCGGGCAAGTTCGCCGAGGTCGCGGCCCACGACCCGCTGAACTACGTCCTGATAGCGTTCGGCGCCCTCTTCGTCGCCGCCGCGTCGGGCGTGCTGGGCTACCTCTCGCTGGGCGCTTTCTTCTCGCTGTTCACCGGCACGAGTTCGCCGCCGCCGGAAGCGCGGTAGACCGACACGACCGGCCGGGACTCTCGCGGCTCACTCCGGATCACCGAGTAGCTCGATGGCCCGATCGACGTCGGGACCGAGCGGCGCGGCCGCGACGAAACTGTCCGCGTAGTCGAGCACCGCCCCGATCTCCGTCTCCACTTCCGCGGGCGTCCCCGCGATGCAGAAGGCGTCGAGCATCGCGTCCGTGACCTGCTCGGCGGCGTCGCGGAACTCGCCGGCCGACACGGCCTCGCCGACCGCCCCCGCCTGTTCGCGGTCGATACCGTGACGGTCGAGTACCGGGTCGGGCGCGCCGGCAGCGACGAACGCGACCGGGAAGCGGGCGGCCTCACGGGCGGCCTCTCCGTCCTCGGCGACGCTGACCGACGCGTAGGCGGCGAAGTCGAACTCGCCGCGCTCGTCCGGTCGGTCGGCGAGCCCCTCCGAAACTCGCTCGCTCGCCCACTCGTAGTCGCGCGGGTGGGCGCCGTTGAACAGCACGCCGTCGGCGTGTTTGGCCGCCATACGGGTCATGTGCGGGCCCTGCGCGCCGACGTAGACCGGGATCTCCCCCGCGTCGTAGTTGAGGCCGGCGTCGTCCGCTCGGAACGTCCCGTCGTGGTCGACGCGCTCGCCGGTCCAGAGCCGCTGGGCGACTTTGAACGACTCCAGCACTCTGCGGAGCGGTCGGTCCGGGTCGATGCCGAGGTTGGCGAGCGTCGAGGCGTCGCCGGGCCCGATCCCGAAGACGCCGCGGCCGCCGCTGTACTCGTCGAGCGTCGCCATCCGCGAGGCGAGCGTCACCGGGTGGGTCTCGAAGGGGTTCGCGACGCCCGGGCCGACGCGGATCTCGTCGGTCGCGGCGGCGATGGCCGTCAGCGCCGCGAACTGGTCGCGGTTGTTGTAGTGGTGGCTGACGAACGCGGCGTCGAAGCCCGCTTCCTCCGCGGTGGCGCCGAACTCGGCGAGCGTCGAGACCGGATGCTCCGGGGTGAGCTCGACGGCTCTCATTTCGCTTCCCCGCTCACGGCGTCGGCCTCGCCTCGGTCTCCCTCGCTACCGTCTCCCTCGTCGCTCTCGTCTTCGTCTCGCAGCCGGTCGCGGTCGTAGTCCCACTCCCGGAGCGCGTCGCGGACGTAGTCGGCGTTCTCCGAGCGGAAGAGGCCGTCGTGGGGCTCGTGGTCGCCGAACTCGAATCCGCGGACGACGGTCACGGGCAGTCCGTCGTCCCCCTCGCCAGTGAGGAGGTTGGCGGCCGCGGCGAGTTCGTCGACGACCGCCTCGACGGTGACGCCGAGTTCGCGGCCGTCGCGGTCGCGCTCGCCGCGCCAGTCGCGGGCGGCCGGCATGCCGGCCCAGCCGATAGCGACGCCGCGCTGGCCCTGTCGGAACGGTCGACCCGAGGTGTCGGTGACGATCACGGGCACGCCGAGCGTCTCGTGGATCCGCTCGGCGCTGGCGGTCGGGTCCTCGGGCAGCAGTAACAGATCGGAATCCGGCACGTTCGAGCGGTCGATGCCCGCGTTGACGGAGATGTGACCGAAGCGGGTGACCGCGAGCATGAGCGGTTCCTCGGTGAGCAGCTCCCGGCTCTCGTCGATGACCGCCTGGGCGAAGCGGGGGTCTTTCTCCTCGCCGGCGAGGGCGCCGATGCGTTCCGCGATCCGTTCGGCCTGCGGACCGGGTTCGAAGTCGCTCAGGTCGGCCTGGCGGCCTTCCGCCTTCGAGACGATAGAGTGCGAGACACAGACGACGTCGCCCTCCCGCAGGTCGGCGCGCTCGGCGATCAGCTCGCCGACGTCGTCGCCGGGACGGACTTCGGGGATGTCCTCGACCGCGAACAGTTCCATACCCGCCCTGGGTCGTGCCCGGTCAAAAACACCCCGCTACGAGCAGGCTTCGCCCGGACCGGTGACGGCGGCGGCGGAGCCCGTCTCGTCCGGACCGACGAGCCCGCTCCGCCCCGCGCCGATCCGAAACGCTGGTAGGCCGCCGCCGGGACAGGATGAAGCATGACCGACGACCCCGCTGGCGCCGGTCAAACTGGCGCCGACGCCGCAGCGCTCGCCGACACCGCCGTCCGAGCGGTCGAATCCGCGGGCGAGTACCTCCGCGAGACTTTCCGCGACGGGGGGACCCCTGCCGACTACACGGCGACGGACGTGAAAGCAGAGGCCGACCGCGAGGCCGAGCGGCGCGTCCTCGACGCCGTCACCGACGCCTACCCCGACCACCGCATCTCGGCCGAAGAGTCGGGAGACCACCCCGGCGACGGCGCGTACCGATGGGTAGTCGATGCCCTCGACGGCACGAACAACTTCACGGTCGGCATCCCGACGTTCGGCGTCGCTGCGACCGCCTGCGACCGACAGGAGCCGGCCGGTCCGGAAGCCGACCCGGTCGCGACGGCCGTTCACGTGCCCGTCCTGGACGACACGTACGTCGCCGAGCGGGGCGGGGGCGTCCGGTACAACGGACGGAGCGTCGAGGTCACCGACGGGGTGTCGCTCCCGCCGGAGAAGGCGACGGTCGGGATGATAATCGGGCCCCGGGTAGTCTCGGGCGGCGCCGAGCGCCGGGAGTGGGAGGCGATCACCGACGCCGTCGAACCCGTGTGCAAGCGCGCCATCCAGACGTGGGCGCCGGTGGTGTACTGGGGCCTGCTCGCTCGGGGGGAACTCGACGGGTTCGTCTGCTACTACCCCGCCGAGCGCGAGCAGGTCGCCGGCGAACTCCTCGCCCGCGAGGCCGGCGCCGTCGAGCGCGCCGACGGGCCGCTCACCGTCTTCGGCGCCGACGAGGCGATCTGCGACACGCTCTGGGACGCGGCTTCTGGCGCGCTCTGACCGGTTCGCAGCGGTCGGGCGCGCTGTCGGTATCACCGACCGGGGGCGGGGCCGAAAGGTTCATCGCGCGGATCGCTCTACCGGTCGCAATGAGTGTCGTCGGAGATTTCACCGTGTCCGCCGAGGCCTTCGCGCTCGGCGACTCCCTGGGGGCCGTCCCCTCGATCACCGTCGAGTTCGACCGGGTCGTGGCCCACAGCCGCGACTGGATCATGCCGTTCCTCTGGGCGTCGGCGCCCGAAGACGCCTTCGAACCGTTCGAGGGGGCGCTGGCGGTGGACCCCTCCGTCGCGGCGTTCGAGGCGACGGACGCGTTCACCGAGGCGCGCCTCTACAAGATGACGTGGAGCCGCGAGGTCGCTCGCGTGGTCGACCTCGTGCTCGACCACGAAGGGGTCGTCCTCGAAGCGACCGGTCAAGCCGACGAGTGGCAACTGCGCGTCCGGTTCGGCGACCGCGAGCGCCTCGGCCAGTTCCACGCCCACTTCAAGAACAGCGGCGACGTGACCCTCCACCAGCTGTTCTCGCCGAGCGACCCACACAGCGGGACGTTCAACCTGACCGCGAAACAGCGCGACGCGCTCGTCGCCGCCTACGAGGCCGGGTACTTCGACGCGCCCAGGGGCGCGTCCGCCACGGACCTGGCTGGGGAGTTCGACATCTCCCAGCAGGCGTTCTCGCAGCGGCTCGACCGGGGGATCGCAAACCTCCTCGAACACGCGCTGCTCACAGGTGATCCGGAACGGGGTACTTGAACGCCTTCGCTATCTCACCCGTCGGCTTACCCGGGAAACTCGTCTAGCACGGGCGAGAACGCAATGGATTCCCAGAGCACTCCGTCTGAACGGGACGCGCTGTTCGCGATACTCGCCGACTCCAGTCGCCGTCGACTACTCGACGCCCTCGGGACGCTCGAACCGGGAAGCCGAACGACGCTGTCGGCGCTCAGCGACCGGTTCGCTGCCGACGACGGTCCCGCGGGGGACGAGCAGCGCCGCGACGCCGCCGTCGCGCTCCACCACATTCATCTCCCGAAGCTCGCCGACGCGGGGCTGATCGAGTACGACGCCGAGGCCAAGGTCGTCGAGGTGACGGGCCGCTCCGGCGAACGGCCGGATCCAGCCGTCGATATCCCGATCGGCGAGGAGTGAACGTCCGGCGGCGCTGTCGGCGCGCCGGATCGAGCTAGCGTCGCTCCCGGATCAGGCTTCGTGAACGGTCACGGAGACGTCCCCGTCGACCGGTGTGGCGGTCATCATCGTCGGCCGGTCTGCCGGCGCCGCGCCGGTCGCGCTACCGGGGTTCAGCACTCGGACGCCGCCGTGTTCGCGGTCGACGACCTGGTGGGTGTGGCCGGCGACGCCGACACGGGGTTCGTCGGCTTCCTCGCGAACCGTCCGCGCGACCCGGTCGATCCAGTCGCGCTTGGAGCCGGCGCCGTGGGTCACGACGAACGTCACGCCGCCGAATTCGACGGCGACGCGCTCGGGCAGTCCCACGCGCGGGTCCGTGTTCCCGGCGACGGAGGTCAGTTCGCCGGCGAGGTCCTGGACGTCCGCCAGCGCGCCCTCGGAGTCGAAGTCGCCGGCGTGGATCACGTGGTCGGCCGAGCGGATCCGCTCGCGGAACGCGTCGGGGATCCGCTGGGCTCGGGAGGGGATGTGCGTGTCGCTGATAAGGACGAGTTCCATACGCGGGGATTCGACGGGCGTCCCCAAGTCGATTGCCCCGCGGGACGCAGCCGATCCGTTCCGCCTCACTGCGCGGCGTCGACCCCGATGCTCATACTGCACGACGACGAACGCGAACACGAGCGACCGATGTCCCGAGACAGCGACGGGGACCAGATATCGGAGGGTGAGGACCTCGACGAGACACACGTCGTCACGGTCTTCCTGCGGAACGACAGCGACGTGCTCCTCCTCGAACGGAGCGACGCGGTGGGCTCCTACAGCGGTCGGTGGGGCGCGGTCGCGGGGCACGCCGAAGGCGACCCCGACGCGGCCGCACTGACGGAGATCCGCGAGGAGACGGGCGTCGATCCCGACACCGACGTCACGCTCGTCCGGCGTGGTGACCCGTTCGGGGTGACCGATACCGATCTCGGGACGCGGTGGGTCGTCCACCCCTACCTGTTCGACTGCGCGTCGCGAACCGTCGACGCCAACGAGGAGACGACCGAGTTCGAGTGGGCGGCGCCGACCGAGATCCGCCGCCGCGAGACGGTCCCGGACCTGTGGACCTCCTACGACCGGGTGCGACCGACGGCGGAATCGATCGCCGCGGACCGCGAGCACGGCGCCGCCTACCTCTCCGTGCGAGCGCTCGACGTACTGCGCGACGAGGCGGCCGTCGCCGCCGAGCGCGGAGACGACACCGACGGCGCGTGGTCACACCTCACCGGCGTCGCCCGCGACCTCCTCGACGCTCGCCCGGCGATGGCCGTCGTGACGAATCGGGTCAACAGAGCCGTCGAGCGCGCGGGCGACTCCGCGACGCCCGCGTCGCTCGAAGCTGCTGCCCACGTAGGAATCGATCGGGCGACCGCCGCAGACGACGATACAGCGGAGATCGCTGCCGAAGAGATCCCCGACGGCGTCGCTACCCTCTCCCGGTCTGGGACGGTCGCGAGTGCGCTCGGACGGGCGAACCCGAGGGAGGTTCTGGTCGCCGAGTCGCGGCCGGGTCGGGAAGGCGTGGCGACCGCCGAGCGACTGGTCGAGACGACCGACGGGACGGTGACGCTGACGACCGACGCGGCGCTGGCCGATCGACTTGCGGCGACGGAAATCGAGGCGCTCGTCGTCGGCGCAGACACGGTTCTATCGGACGGGAGCGTCCTCAACAAGGTCGGGACTCGGGCCGCGGCGACAGCGGCCGCGAGCGAGGGGATCGACTGTCTCGTCGTCGCCGCGAGCGACAAGATCGCGCCCGAATCGGACCGGCAGGGCGACGCCGTCGCCGCCGTCGACCGCGAGGAGCGCGACCCCGCGGAGGTGTACGACGGCGACGCCGACCTGCGGGTCGCCAACCCGACCTTCGACGTGACGCCGGCCGACCGGATCGACGCGCTCGTGACCGAACGCGGCGTCCTCGACGCCGACGGCGTCGCCAGGGTCGCGGCCGAGCACCGCGCGCTGGCGGACTGGGACCGATAGCCCGACGCCTCGAGCGCTGGCGGGCGGACGGAGAACCCACGTCGTCCGTTTCTAGCGCCCGTCCGCGCAACCGTTTTCACCGAGACCCTCGTCAGTTCGTGTCGTGACAGCCAGCGCAACCACCGACGCGGTCGCCGAGCGGGTCGTGCTCCGCTACGCGCCGGTGACCGACCGCGTCACGGAGGAACTCTCGGCGTCGCGGTACAGCGCCTACCTGCGGAGCGCCGAGGCCGGGCCGGTCGCCGCGGGCGACGAGTGGGAGCACTTCGTGAGCCGAGGCTGCGGGGCGACGCGGGACGTGACGCTCACGGTCGAAGCCGTCGAGGGCGGCGACCGAGTCGGCGAGGAAACCGAGTTCACGTTCGTCACGGCGGACGAAGAGGGCGGCGACGACGAGACAGCGTCGGCACGGGACGGCGAAAGCTAACCGCAGTCAGTGTTCGTCGAGCGCGACGGGGATACCCGATTCCGCCACGTCGGCGGCGAACGCCCGGGAATCGGTTTCGAGCGTCGAGAACGTGTTGTAGTGGACTGGGACGACCAGTTCGGGCGCCATCGCGACGGCGAGGGCGGCAGCCTCGTGGCGATTCATCGTGAACCGCGGGCCGATCGGTGGGCAGAACACCGAGACGTCGACGTTCTGGTGCGGCCCGAGGGCGTCCGTGTCGCCCGGGTAGAGGACGCGCTTGCCCTCGACGTCGACGAGGAACCCGCAGCCGAAGCCCTCGGGGTGGAACGGCGTGCCGTCCGGGCGGGTGTGCGGGCCGTTCTCCTCGTTGTAGGCCGGGACCGTCCAGATGGGCACGTCGCCGACGGTCAGGCTGTCCCGATCGCTCACCGTCTCGACGTCGTACGGGAGCGACGACAGCGGCGGGAGTTCCCGGTCTTCGACGCCTTCCTCGATGGCCTCGTACGCCACGATGGTCGTGTCCTCGCCGGCGACCCGCTCGACGCCGTCGGGGTCGTAGTGGTGGACGTGCGTGAGACAGACCACGTCGGCGTCCTCCGGTCGGTAGTCCTTTGCGGGCGGGTGGCCGACCCCGTCGGTGTCGGGCTCCCACTCGCCGGTGAGGACGCCGTATCGGCCCGGATCCGTGTAGACCACGGTGTCCTCGCCCGCGAAGCGCAGCGTGGCGTAGCCGAGCCACTCGACGGTGATCCCGTCGTGGCGCACGGTCATTGGGAGTACTACGCTCCCCGGCCCACATAAGTCGGGTGCTTGCCGGCCGGCCACTACGAATTCAGTGTGATCTGTCGTATACGCACCAAAAACACGTCCGATCGATCGGTGGCCGGCGACCGACGCGAGACGGTCAGTCCGCGACGAACGGGCGGAGTTCGACCGAGAACTCGAACCCGTCGGGTTCGACGCGGTACTGCTCGAGCGTCACAGGGCCGCAACTCCCCGTCCCCAGCCCGCAGTGGGCGTGGTCGAGCGAGACGGAGACCTCGTCGCGTTCGGGCAGTTCGTGGACGTGGTCGGCGGCTTCCAGGTCCGCCGTCGTGTAGCGGTGGGCGGTCACGTCGATCGGGGAGTCACCGGTCACCCGGAGGCCGACGCCGCGCTCGTCGGTGAACGTCGCCCAGCGCACGTCGGTCCGGTTGCCGTTGGCCTGCGGCCTGACGTAGGGCGTGTGCAGGTCGGTCACGTCGCGCTCGTAGCGGCCGACCAGCGACGACCGCTTGCTGTCGGCGTAGGACTCGCCGGGGCCGCGCCCGTACCAGGTGACCGTCTCGAAGTCGCCGGGCAGCGTCAGGTCGAGGCCGACGCGGGGGAGCGAGGGCAGCACGGACATGTCCCCCTCCGGTTCGAGTCGGGTGTCGACCGTCACCGACCCGTCACCGGAGACGGTGTAGGTCTGCTCCGTCGCGAAGCCGTGGTCGTACACCGGCGGGGCGAGGCGACCGGTGACCGTGATCTCGACCGCGTCGTCGCTCGCTTCGTGCGTGACCTCGTCGGTCCGGAACTGGAGGCTATCGAGGCCGTACTCGCGCCAGAGCTGCGCGAAGCCGATCGTCCAGAACTGGCCCGGTTCCAGCGTCGCTTCCCGCTCGGAGAGCTCGGTCAGTCGCGAGAGGAGCTGGCCGTCGAGCGGGAGCCCGCGGTCGTTGTCGGTCGGCGCTCGCCAGAGGTCGACCCGCGGTCCGTCCGCGACGAGTTCCGTCCCGCGGTAGGTCAGCGAGTCGACGACGCCGTGGGTGTCGTCGAACGCGAGTTCGAACTCCGGGCCGGCGACGACGATGCCTTCGTCGGTCCGCTCGGCGGTGAGCGGTCCGGTGTCGACGCGCGGCGTCGCCGGCTCGCCGCTGTCGGGGAGCTCGAACTGCCCGGTCGCGACCGTGTGGCCGGCGTCCGCCCACGCGGTCGCGCCCGCTAGCGACACCTCGACAGTGAGCAGGTACTCGGCGTCGCCGCGGTCGGCGTCCTCGAAGGGGACTTCGACGGATTCGCGCTCGCCGGGCGCGACCGCGGGGAGGTCGAGCGCGCCGCTCTCGACGACCTCGCCGTCGGCCTCGACGCGCCAGGAGGCGGCCAGGTGGTCGAGCGAGCGGAAGTCGTAGCGGTTCTCGACGACGACCTCGCCGTCGTCGAGGTCACCTGCGGCGAGCGTCACCGGCTCGATGACCTTCTTGTACTCGAGGAGGCCGGGCGAGGGCTCGCGGTCGGGGAACACGAGGCCGTTGATGTTGAAGTTCCCGTCGTTGGGCTCGTCGCCGAAGTCGCCGCCGTAGGCGAACCACTCCTCGCCGTCGTCGGTCCGCTGGCGCAGGCCCTGGTCGAGCCAGTCCCAGACGAACCCGCCCTGCAGGCGTTCGTGCTCGTATATCATGTCCCAGTACTCGCCGAGGCTGCCGGGCCCGTTGCCCATCGCGTGGGCGTACTCGCACATGATGACGGGGTGGTCGTAGTCGTCTTCGGCGGCCCACGCTTCCAACTGATCCCACGGCGGGTACATCGGCCCGACGATGTCCGAGACCTCTTGCTCGGTGTCGGGCTCGTAGTGGATCGGCCGCGTCGGGTCGCGCTCGCGGGTCTCGTCGGCCATCGCGACGTGGTTCTCGCCGAAGTCGGACTCGTTGCCGAGCGACCAGACGACGACGCTCGGGTGGTTCTTGTCGCGTTCGACCATCCGGACCATGCGGTCGACGTAGGTGTCGCACCACTCGGAGGCGTCGCTGATGTGCGGGGTCTCCGGCGCGTTCTCCATCCCGTGGCACTCGATGTCCGTCTCGTCGAGGACGTACAGCCCGTACTCGTCGCAGAGGTCGTAAAAGCGGGAGTCGTTGGGGTAGTGGGCCGTCCGGACGGCGTTGATATTGTGCCGCTTCATCAGTTCGACGTCCTCGCGCATCGCGTCCAGCGGGACGTGACGGCCGCGGTCGGGGTGGAAGTCGTGGCGGTTGACGCCGCGGATCGTTACCGCCTCGCCGTTGACGAGGAACTGCCCGTCCGCAATCTCGACCTCGCGGAAGCCGACCGTCTCCGTGACGACCTCGGTCGAGTCGCCAGCGCTCGCGTCCCGGCCGTCGCCGTCGGTCAGCGCGAGTTCGAGCGTGTAACAGGTCGGCGTCTCCGCCGTCCACTTGTCGGGGTCGGCGACGGTCGTCTCCAGTGAGACGGTCGCCGCCTCGTCTGCGGGGATCTCCGCGGTCCCGCCGAGTTCGGCGACGGCCGTCCCGTCCTCGTCGCGAAGCGTCGCGGCGACGGTTCGAGTGACTTCGCTCGCCCCGTCGTTCGCGATCTCCACGTCGGCGCGCAGCGTCGCGTCCTCGTACTCGTCGTCCAATTCCGTCCGAACGTCGACGTCGGCGACGTGGGCTTCGGGGACGGCGTACGCGTAGACCTCCCGGAAGATGCCGCTCAGCCACCACATGTCCTGGTCTTCGATGTAGCTCCCGTTGGTCCACTTGTAGACGCGGACCGCGATCGTGTTCTCGCCGGGCTCGACGTGCTCGGTCACGTCGAACTCTGCGGGGAGGCGTGCGCCCTCGCTGTAGCCGACGCGCTCGCCGTTCACCCAGAGGTGGAACGCCGAGTCGACGCCCTCGAAGTGGAGGCGGACGCGGCGGCCGTCCCAGTCCTCGTCGACGTGGAACGTCCGGCGGTACGACCCGGTCGGGTTGTCCGTGGGGACGTGCGGCGGGTCGACCGGGAACGGGTACTCGACGTTCGTGTAGTGGGGTCGTCCGTGGCCCGCCGCCTGCCAGTTCAGCGGGACCTCGATGTCGTCCCAGTCGCTGGCGTCGAACGAGGGATCGGCGAACCCCTCGGGAGCGTAGGACGGCGTCGGTGCCAGGTCGAACTGCCACTCGCCGTTCAGCAGCGTGATCCACGGCGAGGCCGCACGGGCGCCGTCGCGGGCGCTCTCGCCGTCCGCGTATGGTAGCACGTCGGTGTGCGGTGCGAGTCGGTTCCGACCCACCGTCTCGGGGTCGATCCAGTCTTCCATGTCGTGCGTGGTGTGCGAGCGAGGGGGGTTTATTCTTCCGGGTGGCCGACTCTCGACGGCCGACAGCCACGCGCGGTCGTAGGACCCTCCCGCACTGGGGCCGTCTGCTCCGGGTACTGCCGGCGGCCGCACATACTTGCGCTTTTCACTGGGGAACGTCTACACCGAATTGGTGGCGATGACGAGCAGTTACCCCCACTGAGCCCCTTGTGACGAGGCGTTTTCCCGAGCCACCGTCTCTCCGACCCCAGAGCGGCCGCTCTGGGGTCGGCGCGTGCGGCGAGCCACGAGGCGGCTCAGAACGGAGCAGTCGATTCGTCGCCCGACTCGCCGGTCGATTCGGCGGCTTCGAGCGGGCCGTCCCAGGCGTTCAGCCCGTCCGCGAGGCTCTCGACCGGGCCGTCGACGCCCTCGTACGAACCGACGAGGCGAGCGGCCTGAACGCTGGATTTGCCCATCGGACAGACCGTCACGACGCGCTCGGCGCCGTCGAGTTCCTCGACGCGGTCGGTCAGCTGGTTCGCTGGGATGTTCTCGCTGCCGGGGATGTGGCCGCGCTCGAACGAGCCGGGGTTCCGGATGTCCACGATCCGGAGGTCGCCGTCTTCGGCCTCGTCCAGAAACTCCTGCAGTTCCTCGCCGGAGATCTCGCCGTCCATCGTTGGATCCCGATCCGTGACCGGCCGCCATAGGTTCGTCGGACTCTCTCGACCGAGTCCCGTCAGTCCAGCAGTCCTTCCTCGCGGGCGACGAGCAGCGGTGTGAGACCGCCGCCGAAGGGGCACTCCCTGGCCCGAACGGCCGCGACCGCCTCGTCGGCGGGGACGGTGAACGCGTCGATGTCCTCGCCGCTCTCTAGATCGGGGGTGCCGGGTTCGAGGTCGGTCGCGTAGACGACGGCCTGCGTCATCCGGGTCCAGGCGGTCGGCTCGTAGGCTTCGAGGAACTCGGCCTCGCCGGCGCGCAAGCCGGTCTCCTCACGCAACTCGCGCACCCCGGCCTCGACGAAGGACTCGCCCTCGTCCACCGCACCGCCGGGGCAGGTCAGCAGCGACCGGTCGAGTCGGACACTGTACTGTTCGAGCAGGACGACCTCGCCCGCGTCGGTCTCGGCGACGACGGCGACGAAGTCGCCGGGGTCGATCCAGTAGTAGCGGCCCCGCTCGCCGTCGGGCTGTTCGACCTCGTCGTAGCCGGCGATGAAGTAAGGGTTCTCCCAGACGATTTCGGTGTCCAGGTGCGTCCAGTCGGCGCCCGCGTCCGCCGGCGGGTCGGCCAGCGCCTCCGCGCTCGACCGAGTCGGCACGCCGTCCTCGCCGCTCACAGCACCCCCTCCTCGCGGGCGAGGAGCAGCGCGGTGAGCGTGATCCCCTTCGACGGACCTTCGCGCTCGCGCAATCGGTCGATAGCCTCGTCGGCCGGGACGGTCTCGACGTCGATGAACTCACCGTCGTCGAGGTCTCGCTCGGCCCGGTCCAGGCCGTCGGCGACGAACACGTGGCGGACGTAGCGCGTCCACGGCGACAGCGTGTGGGTTTCGAGATGGGAGAGGTCCTCCGCGACGTATCCGGTCTCCTCGCGCAGTTCGCGCGCGGCGGCGGCCGCGGGGTCCTCTCCGTCCTCGACGAACCCGCCCGGGAGGCCCAGCGACCGCTGCCGGTATCGGGGGCGGTACTGTTCGACGAGCACGAGTTTTCCACGCTCGGTGATCGCGACCACGGCCGCTGCGTCGGCCGAGGAAAGCCAGTAGTACTCGGCCTCGGTGCCGCCCGGCCGCTCGATCAGGTCGTAGCCCGCCTCGCAGAACGGCGTCTCCCACGCGACGACCTCCTCGCGGACCGGCCACGCGGGATCGTCGTCCTCCCAGGGCGGGGTTGGCAGCGTCACAACAGCCCCTCCTCGCGGGCGAGGAGCACCCCCTCGATGGTGGCGTCGTTGGCGGGCTGGCGCCGCGCCACGTCGAGCGCGTCGTCGATCGGGACGGTCGTCACCGAGAGGAACTCGTTGCCGTCGAGGTCGCGCTCGGTCGGTTCGAGCCCCTCGGCGAAGACGATGCCCCGGCGGTGGCGGAGCACGCCGGTCGCGCACCAGAAGTCCTCGATCAGGGAGACGCCGGCGGGGTCGAAGCCGGTCTCCTCGCGCAGCTCGCGGGCGCCGGCGGTCGTGAACGATTCCCCGTCCTCGACGATGCCGGCGGGGAGTTCGAGGCACTGCTCGCCGATCACGGGCCGGTACTGGTCGACGAGGACGAGTTCGTCGCCGGTGCGCGCGACGACGACGACCGCGTCGGGCAACTCGGCCCAGTAGTAGTCCTTCTCGGTGCCGTCCGGCTGTTCGACGCGATCGTAGCCGCCGTCGTACCAGTCGGTCTCGTACTCGGTCTCGCGGTCGACGACTCGCCACTCGTGGGCCGGTTCGCGCGTCGGGCCGTCGGCGTCCGCACGGTCGGATCCATCGGCGTCGTCGCGGTCGCTCATACGCGCTGTCCGACCGCGACCCGGTAAAGCGTGCCGTTGTAGGAGACGAGGACGCCGTCTTCGGTGACCGCTGTCGCGTTGCGCGCCGCCAACGCGTCGCGCTCGTCGAACGGCGAGTGCGTGAACGTCTCCTTGATGCCCCACGGTCCCTTGCGGTAGGGCTCGGACGTGCCGTTGCGCAGCGCCTCGGTCGTGTAGGGAAAGCGCCGCTCCGAGAGCGCCGAGCCGTTCACCGCGGCGCTCGCGTTGACGGCCGCCGCAGAGCCGTTCACCGCCGCGGAGCCGTTCGTTCCCGCTGACTCGTTCGCCGACGCGTTCCCGCCGTCGACGGGCTCTGCGGTCAGATAGTAGGGGTCGCCGCTCCCGAGCAAGGAGGGGAGGGTACCCAGCGCGAGCAGCGCGACGAGCACGGCCAGAATGAGGAGAACAGCGTTGCGGGTGACCGGTCGCATACCGGCGCTACGGACGAGCCGGTGAAAACGCCACGGATACGCGCCGACGGCCGAGCGCCGTCCGGCCGCTCACTCGTCGGACTCGGACGCGTTCTCGGACCCGTCGTCTCCGTCGCTCGCGACGATATCTCGATAGACGCGGCCGAACGCCTGCCGGCGGAGCGTCCCGACGGCGGCCTCGCGCTCGTCCTGGAAGGTCGCGGCGACGACGGTCTCCGCCGCCGGCGCGACGTGCCAGACGGCGTTGTCGACGTGTTCGCTCCCGACCTCCGTGACCGCGAACGCGTCGTGCTCGGCGGTCCACTCGTCGAATTCCTCGCGCGTCCCGACGTGCACTTCGAGCATCGAGGCGAACAGCGCGTCGCGGGCGGTCTCGACCACGTCGCTCGTGACCCGCTCGCCGTACTCGTCGGCGTCCATCGCCATCGCCTTCGCGACTTCCTTGACGACCACTTGCGCCGTCGACCCGAGCGCCCGGTAGCGCTCGCGCGCCTCCTCGGCGGTCGCCGGCGCGATCGTCCCCTCGGTGTCCATGCCCGTCGGTTCGCCCGCGGGGACTTAGGAACTCCCGGTTTCCTCGTCGCCGTCGCGAGCGGCGTCGTCGGAGCCATGGCCCCCGTCGCCATCGCCGTCCTCACCGTCTGATCCGCCGTCCGCGCTGTCCGATCCGGCGTCTTCACCGTCGCCCGCCGCGTTCTCGCGGCGCCGGCGCGTCAGCTCGCGCGCCTCGGCGAGCACGTCCTCCTGGTCCCCGTCGGCGTCGTCGAGGTCGGCGATACCGCCCGGGACCGCGTTCTCGACGGCGTCGATCGACTGTTCGCCGTGTCCGTGGCCGCCCGAACTGTGGTCGTGGCCGCCGTGTCCGTGGCCGCCTGCGCCGTGGTCGTGTCCGTGGCCCGACCTGTGACCACCGGTCGTGTCCTCGAAGACCTGCGGGAACTCCTCCTCGTCGGCGTGTTCGCTGACTCGCTCGGCGAGTTCCTCGGGGGAACGATCGCTCCAGTCGTCGACGTGCTCGTCCAGCCACGCCTCGTGGCCGGCCCCGCGGAGCATCGCCGTGAACGCGAGGTGGTTGGCGAGGTGCTCGGCGTCGGCCTGTGGATCGTCGCAGACGGGACACGCGTAGCCCATACTCGCCCCGACGGCCGCGAGGCGCATATGCCTTTCAGAAGCGGGCGAGCGGTCGCGGCGGTCCCCGACCGGAGCGTTCGCTCGACGTCGACTCACCCGACGGCCGCGACCGGGCGTCGCCGCTCCGTGCTAGCGAGTCGACACACGTAAGGAGGCCACGGCCGTCTCCTCCGGTGATGTGGCCCTGGGGACACCTCGCGATGGCCTACCTCGTCTATTCGCTGTACTCGCGACTCCGTCGCGGCCATCGGCCGACCGCGGCGACCGCCCTCGTCGTCGCCGTCGCCTCGCAGGCCCCAGACCTCGTGGACAAGCCGCTCGCGTGGACGCTCTCGGTCCTGCCGACCGGGCGGTCGCTGTCGCACTCGCTGCTGGTCGTCGGCCCGGTCGTCGCCCTCCTCTACAGTCTCGCCAGGATCAGGGGAGAGGACGAAGAACCGCTCGCGGTGGCGTTCGCGGTCGGCGCGCTCACCCACCTGTTCGGCGACGCCCTCTACTCGCTGGTCGACCTGGAGTTCCACCACGTCGGCTTCCTGCTCTGGCCGGCGATCCCGGCGGCCGAGTACGACGTCGAACAGAGCTTCGCCGCCCACTTCGCGCTGATCGAGCCCTCGCCGGAACTGTACTTCGAGTTCCTGCTCGCCGCGGCTGCGCTCGTCCTCTGGCGCTCCGACGGCTACCCCGGCCTCGCGACCGTCGCGTCCTGGCCGGTCCGCGCCTGGCGCGGCGTCATCGGTGCCGACTGAGAACGCATGCCCTCGTTTCCCGACCCCGCCGACCGGAACGTCCTCGCCGAGGACTGTCGGCGCTGTCCGGCGCTCGTCGAGCACCGCCAGTGTATCTCGTGGGGCAACGGCCCCGACGACGCAGCCCTTGTCGTCGTCGGCGAGGCGCCGGCCGCGGGCGAGACGCGACCACAGGGAGCGTCTCGTGACGGCGAGCGGGGAGCGGAACGACCCGCGAGCGAGGGTGATCCCGACGCCGACCGCTGGCGGGGCGGCAACCTGACGGGGATGGCCTACACCTCGCGTCGCTCCGGCCGGAAGGTCCGCGAACTCGTCGCCGACGTCGGCTACGCCGGCGACGCCTACTACACGAACGCGGTGAAGTGCTTCCCGCCGGACCCTGACGACCCCAGCGACAACCGCGAGCCCACCCCCGAAGAGCGAGCGAACTGCCGCCCCTATCTCGTCGAGGAGATCCGGCAGGTCGACCCCGTGGCCGTCCTCGCCACCGGGAAACACGCGACCGAGTCCGTGCTGGCGGTCGACGACCGCGAGCTCGACGGCTTCCTCGACGCGGTGCTGGAGCCGGTCCACTGCGAGGGGCTCGAAACGACGCTCCTCCCGCTGGTCCACCCCTCCTACCAGGAGGTCTGGATCGGCCGGCTCGGGTACTCCTACGGGGAGTACGTGGAGGCGATCCGGGAGCGGCTCGCCGGCGCAGGGGGGCGCTCGGAGGCGGACGCCGACTCAGACGCGGTCGGCGACTGACGGGTTCGGCCCGACGCCGGTGAACTCGAAGCGGGCACCCCCGTCGGCGCTCTCGCCGACGGAGACGTCCCAGCCGTGGGCTCGCGCGATCTGTTCGACGATGTTCAGCCCGAAGCCCGTCCCGCGGTCGTCGGTCGAGAACCCGACGTCGAAGATCTCGTCGCGGCTGTCCGCGGGGACGCCGGGGCCGTCGTCGGCGACGAAGAACCCGTCCGCAGTCCGACCGACGGTGACGGTCACGTCCGCGCCGCCGTGTTCGACGGCGTTGCGGAAGAGGTTCTCCAGCAACTGACGCACTCGCGACGGGTCGCACTCGACTGCGCCGAGCTCGTCTTCGGTCGCGTTGCTCCCGGGGACGCCGTCGGTCCGCTCTTGCGGGCCGCTCTCCGACGAGCCCCCGGTCGCGTTGCTCCCGGGGACGCCGTCGATGCGGAGCGTCGCTTCGGGGGCATCGACCGTCGCCCACGCCTGGTCGACGAGGGCGCCCAGGTCCGCCTGTTCGCGCTCGTCGACGGCCGCTCCCTGCCGGGCGAGCGACAGGAGGTCTGTGATGAGTTCCTCCATCCGTTCCAGCGCGTCGGTCGCGACGGCGAGGTGTTCGCTCTCGTGCTCGTTCCCGGCGATCTCGACGCGCCCGGCGGCGACGTTCAGCGGGTTGCGCAGGTCGTGGGAGACGACCCCGGCGAACTCCTCCAGACGCTCGTTCTGGCGGGCGAGTTCGCGCTCGCGTCTGGCGAGGCGTTCGCGGGCCTCGATCGAAGCGATCGCGTGGCCGATCGTCTCCCCGAGTTCCGAGAGCACCTCCTGCTCGCGGTCGTCGAAGACGTCGTCCCGCTCGGTGTAGATGCTGAAGAAGCCGTAGACGGTGTCGTCGTGGCGGATCGGCACGACCGCGAGCGACGTGATCCCGTGGCTCTCCAGGAGGTCCCACCACGGCTCCATCGTGGGGTCGGCGAACACGTCGGGGACGCTCTGGATCTCGCCGGTCTTGATCGCGCGGCCGCCCGGGCCGCTGCCGGTCGGGCTGTCGTCGACGGTGACGACGATGGACTCGACGTACTCGTCGTCGAACCCGGACCACGCGACCGGGCGGACTTCG
Source organism: Halosimplex rarum (assembly GCF_047715405.1). Taxonomy (NCBI): domain Archaea; kingdom Methanobacteriati; phylum Methanobacteriota; class Halobacteria; order Halobacteriales; family Haloarculaceae; genus Halosimplex; species Halosimplex rarum. The sequence goes on along the minus strand of NZ_CP180412.1, from coordinate 2,928,595 downwards.
GCGTCGCCTTCGTCGTAGCGACCGAGCCACACCGCGTCGTAGGGGTCGGAGTCGGTCAGCCGCTCGCAGACGGTCTGTTCGAGCCGCTCCCGGTCCGTCTCGTCGACCAGCGCCTGGGTGGCGATGCGGAGCGTGTCGTTGATCCGGTTGAGCCGTTCGAGGAAGCGCGCCTGCTCCAGTCGCTTTACGTCGTACACGCCGACCAGGGCTCCGCCGAGCGCCCCGAACGTGGCGAGGGCGAGCAGCGCGGCCAGCGGGTCCATCAGCGGGAAGCCCCTGACGACGACGCCGGCGAACACCCAGGCGCCGAGCGCGACGAGGGCGACCGAGCCGGCGGCGGTCCACGCCAGCAGCCGGCCGGCGAGGCCGTCCGTGGCGAGCCGTCCGCGGGCCAGTTCGACGCCGACCGCCGCCAGCGCCAGCGAGAGCGCCGGGGGGAGGAACTGGACGGTGAACTGTCCGGGGGACGCCCGCAACCCGTAGAGCTCCGCGAGGTGGAAGACGGTGAGGGCGACGCCCGCGAGTGCGAGCGCACCCCCTCCCGCCTCGTTCGAGACGCGGTCCATTGGTCTATCCAAGCCGATCGGCGGGTAAATATTGTCGCCCGGCGATCCACGGCTGATAACCGGTCGCGAGTCTCGATGCCCCAGGGTTCATTGCCGAGCGGGGCGAACCCACCGCCGATGTACGCCGTCGTCGGGTGTAGCGACTGTTCGATGCTCTGGGTCGTCGAGGGGCGCCCCGAGACCAGCAAGTGTCCCCGCTGCGGGACGACTCGCCAGTACGCCAAGCGCAAGAAGTTCGTCTCGACCGAGGACAGGAACCACGCTCGCGAGGTGCGGGCGTCGATGCTCGCCAACCGGCAGGGCCACGGCGAGGCCTTCGCAGAGCTCGACTCCTTCGCCGAGATGGAGTCCCAGATCGACGAGGTCGGCCCCTCCGACGCGGAATATCTCGAAGGCTCTGGACTGGACGCCGACGCCGTCACCGAGGCGGGCGAGCGCGCGACGGAGACGCGAACGAGCAAGAGCCGCAAGGAGATCGTCCGGGAGGCGCTGCGCGAACTCGACGAGGCGACCGAGGACGGGGTCGTCGAGTACGCCGGCGAGCGCGGCGTCGACGCCGAGTACGCACGCAAAGCGCTCGACAAACTCGTCCGGGCGGGCGAGGCGACCGAGAGTCGGGGCGTCTACCGGGCGCTGTGAGCTCGCGGGACCGTCATGTAATCCGACCGGAGGGAAAAGCACTTGCGGCGACCGGGCGAACGCGACTCGCATGGACCCGGAGGCGATCCGAGCGCTCGGCCGGCGGTTCTGGTACGCCTGGACGGTCGCGTTGCTCGCGAGCCTCGGGGCGGTCGCCGCGGCCCTCGCGATAATCGGGCCGGACGACGCGTGGCTCGTCGCGGTGTACGCGCTGCTTTCGGTCCTGTTCGTCGGCTTCGGCGTCGTCTCGCTGGTGCTGGGCGAGCGGCTGAACGCGGTGGGACAGGTGATCGCGGCCACGGGGCTGGCCGTCGTCGCCGTCGGCGTCGCCCGGGACTACTCGGACGTGCTCTTCTGGGGCGGCATGGCGCTGGCCGTCGTCGGGTCGACGATCGGGGTGTGGGTCGACCACGGCGAACGCCTCCGGTCGGCGCTAAGCGGTTGATCCGGCTGATCGGCCGACCGTCCGTCGCGCCGGCCCCCTCAGATGATGAATACGATCGCGAATATCGGGACGCCGACGAAGTAGGCGATCCCGTAGAGGAACAGGTTCGTCGGTATCTTCCCTTCGTGCTTGGGCTCGTCGAGCGCCTCGTGATCCATGGCGTCGTGGAACTGCGAGGGGATGTCCTCCCGGACGGTCGCGCGGTCGCGGAACCGGTCGAGCGGGTCCCAGCCCGTCAGGCCGAGGTTCCAGGCCGCCGAGACCATCCAGAGGATGCCCATCACGGGGACGAGAAACAGGACGACGAGGCCGACGATCGGGTGCAAGACGCCGGCGTTTATCGCCACGCCGACGAGGCGGACGGTCGCGACCGGCGCGACGACGCCCGCGGCCGCCGCGTAGATCGGTGCTCTGTCGTCCATGGTCCGAACCGACGGAAGCGACCAGTAAAGGGTTTTCTCCGGTGGTGATTCCCCCGAACCGCGGCGGTGACGTCATCGGACGGCGGTGACTCCCCGGACCGCCGCGGCGACCCGGGTTGGATATCGCTTCCCCCTTACAGCAGGCCGAGCGCCTTCGCGACGCCGACGAGGGCGGCCAGCGTCGTCACCGTCAGCTTCGCCAGGCGCATGATCCGCGTCGCTCGACGGACGGGTCGCCCGTCGTCGCTTTCGCTCTCACCGGTGTCGGTCGTGCGGACGTTCGCGTCCGCGGCTGTGTTGCGGCGCATGGGTGTGGATGCGCCCGCCGGGGCTCCCGGCCGGACGCACCCGAACTACCGGCGCCCGGAAGGTAAACGCCAGCCAACACCGGAGTGGAAGTGAAAGTAAAGCGTACTCTCTGCCACGAAATAATATGCGAAAAACAATCGGCGCCGTTCCCGGCGCTATCGGCCGAGTTCCTCGTGGGCGCTGGAGAGGTGCCGGGAGGCGAGCGCCGAGAGCAGGGAGAGCTCGCCGGCGAGCGCGCCGGCGGCGATGACCTCCGCGAGCGCGTCGGCGTTCGAGCCCACCGGGTCACCGCCGCCCGCGAACCCCATCACGTCGAGCATCTCCGACTGGGTCGCCAGGTCGGTGCCGCCGCCGACGGTCCCTACCTGGAGGCTGGCGAGGTTCACGCTGGCGTAAAGTTCGTCCTCCCGCGCGTCCGCGGTCGTGATGCAGTTGCTCCCCTCGACGACGTGGGCCTCGTCCTGACCGGTGGCGATGAAGACGCCGGCGACGACGTTGGCGGCCTGGGCGTTGAACCCGAGGCTTCCGGCCTTCGCGCTGCCGATCAGGTTCTTGCGCGTGTTGGCTTCCTCGATGGCTTCGGGGGTCGTGCCGAACCGCTCCTCGACGGTCTCCCGGGGGATGGTCACGTCGGCCGTGACGGTGTGGCCGCGGCCCTCGACGGCGTTGATGGCGGCTGGTTTCTTGTCGACGCAGAGGTTACCCGAGAGCGCAACCAGGGAGGCGGGGGTCTCCTCCTCGACGACCTCGGCCGCGGCGCGGGTGGCGATGGTCGCCATGTTCATCCCGTTGGCGTCGCCGGTGTCGTAGGAGAACCGCAGGAAGACGGAGTCACCGACGAGGTAGGGCGTGACCGACTGGAGGCGGCCGTGGCTCGTCGTCGACTCCGCGGCCTCGGCGAGTCGGTCCTCGTTGGCCTCCACCCACTCGGCGACCTCCGCGCCCTCGGAGACACCGGCGACGCGGAAGACCGGGGCGCGGGTCATCCCCCGCTTCGTGATCCGGGTCGTCGCGCCGCCCGCGGCAGAGATGGCCGAACAGCCGCGATTGACGCTCGCCACGAGTACGCCCTCGGTGGTCGCGATGGGGAGGTAGAAATCGCCGTCGGCGGACTCGCCGTGAACTGCAACGGGTCCGGCGATGCCGACCGGTAACTGGGCACCGCCGATCAGGTTCTCGATGTTGGATTCAGTGTTCTCGGCGGCGAACGTGTAGTCGCCCGTGGCCGAGAGGTCGACGCCCGTCTCGCGCTCGACGATCAGTCGGCGGGCGGTCGCGGCCGTCTCGGCGTCGGCGTGGTCTTCGAGCTCGTAGAGGCGCAGGTCGCCGTCGGTGACGCGGTCGGCGAGGGTTTCTGGGTCGGCCTCGCCGGACGCGCCCGCGGCGTCGGAGTCGTCGGTCATGCCCGGAGGCTCGCGGTCGACGCCCCTAACAGTTGCTGTCCCGGACCGGGTCGCCGCCCGAATCGCCGACATCCCCGAACGCTTACGCCGACACGGACCCGCGATCCGACCATGACAGCGGCCGCGGATCTGGTCCTCACGAACGCGGAGGTACACGCGCTGACCGACCCGGACGAGACGAGCCAGGCGCTGGCGGTCAGGGACGGTCGGATCGTCGCGGTCGGGAAAGCCCAGGACGTGACCCACCTCGCCGGCGTCGAGACCACCGTCCGGGACTGCGGCGGCCGGGTCGTCCTCCCGGGGTTCGTCGACGCGCACACGCACCTGCCGATGGTCGGCCGACGGCTCGTCAACGCCGACCTCGCCGCCGCCGAGTCGCCGGCCGACGCGGTTGAACTGCTGGTGAACTACGCCGCCGAGACCGACCCCGAAACGTCGGGTCCCGACCGCGAGTGGGTCCTGGGCTTCGGGTACGACGAGAGCGCGTGGGACGACTCTCGATACCTGACCGCCCAGGATCTGGACGAAGTGAGCGAGGCGCGACCCGTCGCGGCCGTCCGCGAGGACATGCACCTCGCGTCGCTGAATTCGGTCGCGCTCGACCGCCTGCGTGGCGAGATGCCCGACGGCGACGTGCAGACGCGCGGCGGCGAACCGACGGGGGTCGTCGTCGAGGACGCGCTCGACGCCCTGTGGGCGGCCATCGAACCCGACCGCGCCGCGATGCGCCGGGCCGTCCACGCCGCCACAGAGCGCGCGAACGAACTCGGCGTCGTCGGCGTCCACGACATGGTCCGCCGGTCGGAAGCGCCGGCGGTCTACCGCGAACTCGACCGCGTCGGCGAACTCTCCCTGCGGGTCCGGATCAACTACTGGGCCGACCACCTCGACGCAGTGGAAGAACTCGGCCTCCGGACGAACCACGGGAGCGAGCGCGTGCGGACCGGCGCGATCAAGACCTACACCGACGGTTCTATCGGCGGCCGCACCGCGAAGCTCTCCGAACCGTACGCCGACGGCGGCAGCGCCGATGCCGACGGCAACGACGGCGGAGACTCCGGTGCAGGCGGCAACGACGGCGGTGAGTTCGATATCGAAGACGAGCACCGCGGGCAGTGGGTCGTCGACCCGGAGGAACTCCGGGATGTCGTCGCTCGCGCGGACGACGCTGGTTTGCAGGTCGCCGCCCACGCGATCGGCGACGAGGCGATCCGGGCCGCGCTGCACGCCTTCGAGTCAGCCGACGGGAAGCGCCACCGGATCGAACACGCCGAGGTGCTGACCGACGACCTCGTCGCCCGGATCGCGGAGAGCGACGTCGTCGCCTCGATGCAACCGAACTTCCTGAAGTGGGCGCGCGAAGGCGGGCTGTACGCCGAGCGACTCGGCGACGAGCGCCGCCTGGCCTCGAACCGCTTCGCCGAACTGCTGTCGTCGGGCGCCGCGCTCGCGTTCGGGAGCGACTGCATGCCGCTCGACCCCCTCTACGGGGTGCAGCAGGCCGTGACCGCGCCGGACGACCGGCAGCGGCTCTCGGTCACCGACGCGCTGCGGGCCTACACCAGCGGCGCCGCCCACGCCGGCTTCGACGAGGACCGTCTCGGGTCCGTCGAACGCGGCAAGCTCGCCGATCTCGTCGTCCTCGACCGGTCGCCGTGGGCCGTCGATCCGGGGGCTATCGCCGACGTCGACGTCCGAGCGACGATCGTCGGCGGTGAGGTCGTCTTCGACCGGACCGCGTAGCGGGCAGTCAGGTCCCTTCCCCGCGGTCAGTCCTCGTCGGCGTTCGAACCGGATGTCAGCCCGCACTTTCGCGCGAGCGCGCCGCCGCCGAGCGCGGCCAGCGCGGTGCCGACCCCGAATCCGGGGCCGCCGCCGGAGGTCGTCTCGGTCTGGTCGTCCTCGGGGACCGGGGTCGCCGTCGCGGTCGCAGTCGCCATCTCGGTCGGCGTCGCGGTCGGTTCGGCCGTCGGGGTCGGGGTGGGCGAGGCGGTCGGCGTCGGCGAGGGCGTCGGCGTGTCCTCCGAGTCCGTGGTGGGCGCCTGCGTCGGCGCGGGCTCGCCGCCGAGTTTGACGAGCCAGGCTTCGCCCGGCGTGTCAGCGTTCTCCTCGTCGGTGAGGGCCCGGCCGACCACCGCGATGCCGCCGTCGCTCGTCACGACGACGTCCTGGAACGCGTTGGTCTGTTTGCGAGCCGGTTCGACCGACCAGTTCAGTTCGGTGCTCTCGCTAAATTCGCCCAGCCAGGCGCTCGACTCCTGGCTCGCCCGGTTCACGAGCGACCCAGTGACGTAGGCGGTGTCGCCGTCACCGGCGACGCTCCCCAGCGTGAGCCGCTGATCCGACTCCTCGGGATCGACGGTCCGCGAGGTCCGGACCGACCCCGACTCGTCGGTCGCGACGACCCAGGCCGACGTTTCGAAGCTCGATCCGGTCAGCCCGACGAGGAGGTAGCCCTCCGCCGTCGCGGCATGGTCGACGACCTGGTTCGACTGGTTCGGCTCCCCCTCGGTCCCCTCGGTGATCTGGGTCCGCCAGTCGATCGACCCGCTCTCGTCGAACCGGAAGAGGACGGTCTTCACGGTAGGTCGGTCGCCGTCGCTCTCGGGCGGGTTCTGGATCACGCCGCTCGCGACGTAGCCGTCGCCGTCGACGACGATCGACTGGAGCCCGGAGAGGTGGTCCTCGAAGAACCGGTGGCGCCACTGTTCGGTCCCCTCGGCGTCGACCTTGAGGGCGAACGCGGTCGCCGACTCGGCGGTCGTCGTCTCCGTCTGCTGGAGGACGTAGCCGCCGACGAGGTAGCCGTCGTCGACGGCCTGTAACTCGAAGCCGGCCATTCTGGGGGTTTCGCCGTCGATCGAGGGTCCGTACGTCTGCCGCCAGGACCGCTCGCCGTCGGCCGTGACCTTCCGGAGGGCGATCTGCTCCCCCTGGAGTCCCCCGCCCAGCAGGACGAACCCGTCGTCGGCCTCGGCGATCGCAGTGGCCGCGAACGACTCCTCGCCGCGTTCCATGAAGTGGCTCCACCGGCCCTCGCCGCTCGCCCGGTCGACGGAGAACAGCCAGCCGGCCCCGGAGCCGTACTGCGACTCCTGGACGCTCCCGAGCGCGACGAGGTCGCCATCGTCGGTTTCGAGCACGCTGGTGGCGCTGTTGTAACTGCGCGGTCCGTACGACCGGTTCCAGCGGACCTCCGGCTGATTCGCTGCGCGGCTGGAGGGCGCTTCGAGCCGGTCCGTCCCCGTCGCTCCCGCGACGGAAGCGGCGCCGGCCGAGACGGCGAGTCCGGCCGACGCCAGCAGGCGACGTCGCGTCAGATCGCTGTCCATACGGGCGCGAGTTCGACGAGCCAACAGATAAGTGACACTATGTTCCGTCGAGAGCGTGCGAACGGTCGTCGTCGCCTCCCCGCCTCGTTCGACCTCGACCCTACGCTTCGTCCGACCCGTGGCCGTGCGACCGGCGAGTGCGTCGAAGGAGGGCGCTCCCGCCGAGCGCGGCGAGCGCGACGCCCGCCCCGAACCCGTGGCCGTCGTCCGCCGTCGTCCCCGCGGCGCCGTCCCCGACCGCCGGCGCCTGCGTGACTGATTCGGTTTCGGTGGTGCTCGCTGTGGCAGTCGGCGAGGGCGACGCCGTCGCGGTCGGAGACGGTGTCGGCGATGGCGTGGCCGTCGCGGTCGTCGTCTCCCCCGTCGTCACGCCCGTTGTCGCCGTGGGGACGGGGTCGCCCCCGAGTTGCAGGGCGAGGGCGTCCGTCGCCGTCCGTCCGCCTTCCACGTTGGCGTTCCCGAACACCACCAATCCGTCGTCGTCGGTCCCGAGCGCGGTGGTCGCCTGGCTCCCGTTCGCGAACTGCTGGACCGCGGACCACTGGCGCGCGAGTTCGCCGTCGATACCGGCCGCCCAGACGCTGGTGGGGTCGGTCGCCGTCGGCCGTCCGACGCCCACCAGCGCGTACCCTCCTTCGAAGGGCCGGATCCCCTGGAACTGTCCGACGTCCATCTCCGCCGGTCGCGTCTGCAACTGTCCCTGCCGCTCGCCGCTCCCGTCGACCGAGAGGACCCAGCCGTACTGCTCCCGCCCCAGCCGATCCCGGGACGTCCCGCCCGCGGCCAGGCATCCCGAATCGGTCGCGTGCACGTCGTAGAAGAAGTTCAGCCGGTGGTCGGTCTCCTCGGTCGACTCGCGATAGGTCGACGACCACTGCTGGTTCCCCTCGTCGTCGACTTCGAACAGCCACCCGACGAACGGCGGTTGTTCGTTCTCCGTCGGCTCGGCCCGCGTCCCTCCGCCGACGACGTACCCCTCGTCCGTGGTCGACGCGACGCTCGCGACGAAGTTGGTGTGGCGCGGCCCGTACGTCCGGCTCCACTGCCGCTCGGCCGCGCCGTCGACCGCGAAGATCCATCCGGAGACGTCGGGAAGGGAGTCGCCGCGAGCGAGTCCGATGGCGACGAACCGCCCCGAACCCGCGGGCACGAGCGAGGCGACGTTGCCGCCCTGCCGCGGCGATTCGACCGTCCGCTGCCACTGGATCTCGCGGTCGGCGTCCAGCTTGACGAACAGCGGTTCCTGGCTCTGGCTCGGCTGACCGCGGTACCCGCCCAGGAGGAGGCCGCCGTCGTCAGTCTCGACGACCGCGTTGAACCCCGCGACGTCGTCGGTGTCGACCCGCCGCTGCCAGCGGCGGCGGCCGCGCTCGTCGATGGCGAACGCCCACGGCGCGACGCTGTCGGTCCCCTCCCCGGACTGACCGACGACGACGTAGTTCCCGTCGGCCGTCCGGAGCGCGCCCTGGACGGCGTCCGCGGTGGCGCCGTCGTAAGTGTTCGACCACCGGAGCGGTGGGGGGTCCGTCGCGGACTCGTGGGCGTCGGCCGCTCCGACGCCGGCCGCGACCGCCGACCCCGCGAACAGCGCACCCCCCGATGCGAGCAGACTCCGTCGCGACAGATCGCGCGTCATACTGTCATCGTTGTGTCGGGCCGTAGATAAACGGGGCCGTTTCCCGGGGGTCGGACTGCGTGCTCATTCATTGTCCACCGTCGGGACCGCCGAGGGCCGACCGGGAACGAGGGCTTTAGGTCGCTCGCCACTGAACCGCCGTCCATGAGCTACGCGACGAAGTTCACGCTCGGTACGATCGGCATCGCCGCCGCCCTGGCAATCGCGCTCGTCCTCGTCTTCCTCTCGTAGGGGGGCGACCGGGAGCGCGCGGTTCTCCGGTCGGGGTCACTCCTCGTCGGTCGGCTCCCGTCGCCACCGAGAGAGCAGCGTCCCGCCGCATAGCGCCGCCAGCGCGCCACTGACGCCGAACCCCGGGCCGTCACCGGCGGTCGTGTCGGGGCCCGCGGCGGCCTCGTCCGCCTCGGTCGGCGTCCGGGTCGAGGGCTGCGCGCCAGACTCGGTGGGCGCCGACGACTGCGTGGCCGTGGGTGTCGGTGACGGCGTTCGCGTCGGTGTAGGCGTCGGCGTCGGGGACGGCGTGGGCGTCTCGACTGGGTCGCCGCCGAGTTTCGCGACGAACGGGTCGGTCCACCCGTCTACGGTGTCGTGGTTGCCAGTAAGCGCGACGCCTCCGTCGCTCGTCGCGACCGCGTCGCGGACGATGGCGGGCCGCCCGAGCGGGTCGAGCGCCTCCCAGTTATTCGAGAGCGAGGCGTCGACGCAACGGACCCAGGGTATCTCGACTAGCCGTTCCTCGCTCCGGTAGGTCGATCCCACGAGCGCGTACCCGTCGCCGTACGGGACGGCAGCGACGAACTCGCCGCCGCCATCCGTCCCGGGGCGGTCGAGGGCGGTGTACAGCCGTTGGCCGTCCGAGTCGACGGTGACCGCCCAGCCGCGAGCCGCCGCGTCGTCGGCGCTCGGGGCGAGATCGCCGACGAGCAGGTACCCCGATTCCGTCTCGACCACGTCGGTGAAGCGGTGATACTCGCTCTGGCCGCCCCCCGAGCGCTGCCGATACCGCTCTGACCACTGCGGGTCGCCCGTCGGTCCGATCTTCGCCGCCCAGCCGTCCTGTCGGTCGAAGTCCCACTGTTCGCCTCGCATCGCGTTCCCGTAGACGAGATAGCCGTCTCCCGTGGGTTCGATGCCGGTCGCGAACGTGGCGAAGAACCCGGCGAGTCGCCGCTCCCATCGGGTCTCCCCCTCGGCGTCGACGGCCGCGGCCCACGTGTTCGGGTTGTCGATGTCGAGGGAGTAGCCGACGAAGACCGCGCCGCCGGTCGGGTCGGCGGCGAGGTCGGTCACCTGAAACAGTTCGAACGGCGGTTCGAAGGCTCTGCGCCACGCCGTCCCGCCGTCCCCGTTCGTCCCGACGAGCGTCGGTTCCGTGGTCGCGTCGTCGGCGTCGGGCTCCTCCGTGTGTCTCCCGAGGAAGACCCGACCGCCCTCCGCGAGCGGCGCGGACGCCTGCGTCAGGAACTGCCCGTCGACGTCGACTCGCGTCTGCGAACGGAGCGATCCGTCGGTGGCGTCGACCGTGGCCGCCCACGGATCGACCGATTCGTACACGACCCCGCTGTACCCGTCGACGGTGAGCTGCCCCTCCGCGGTGCCGATCCCGATCAGTTTGTCCATGTTGTCGTTGTCGACGGTCTCGTGCCAGCGGACTGGCGGGACCTCGTCCTGGCCCCGTCCGTCGGTCCCGGCCGTCACCGTTCCGGACCCGATTCCCGTCGCGATACCCCCCGACAGCGCGGCGCCCGCCGACAGCAGGACGCCCCGCCGCGAAACGTCGTCCACCATACATCGGAGCGTGGCCCCGCCTTCACTGATAAACCCTCGCGCCGAAATCCCCGGGCGGCGAGCGGTCGCGGTCGAGACGGGAAGGCGGTCCGGACCGGTGGGGTTTACTCCGGACGACCCCTCTCGACGGATATGACTCCCTCGCCGAACAGCGACCTCGCCGCGGTCGAGCGCGACGCACGCGCGGTCACAACGCTCGCAGGGGCCGACTGATGTTCAGCGAACGCGATCTGTCGGCCGCCCTGGAAGCCGTGCGAGACGAGCACGCGCCCGGCGCGGTCGTCCTCGATTGCGCCAGAGACTTCGAGACGCTCCCCTCCGCGCAGGCCGAGGACCTCGCCCTGCTCACCGACTCGTTCGAACCCCGGTCGTACCCGGAGGAGTGGCTTCCCGCCGACACCCCCGAGATACTCCGGCGCTACGCGAGCGACGACCTGACCGTCGGTGCGCCCGGGGACGGCGGCGTCGCCTGGACGCACCAGACCCAGCCGCCGGTGGTCCTCGTCAAACCCCGGCTGGAGGGGTCGCCGGACGCCTTCGTCGACCTCCTCGTCGCGGAAGCGCTCGTCGAGGTCGGCCTCGACGTGCCCGAACACTTCCTGGGCTTCTTCGGCGAGCGCTACCGCGACCTCGCGACGGCGGTCGAGGGGCGCCTCGACCCCACCGGGACCTACCAGCTCGCGGCCGCGCTCTACGACGCCTATCTGGGCCTGCACACCCGCGAAATCTTCGCCGACTGGGAGGAAACGCATCCGGACCTGTTCGACGCGTGGGTCGACGCCGGTGAGCGCCTCGAACCCCGCCTGGCCGACCTCTCGGCCGACCTCGCGCGCGGCCGGACCGACTTCGGTGACGCCGCGGAACTGGCCTGCGCCGCCGTCAAACACACTGTGGATCGAAGCTCCACGAGCCCTCACTCGCAAACTCGCGCGGGCGGAACGGAACTACCGACGCCGTTCGGCGCGCTCGATACCGAGGCCTACCGTGAATACGGCGCCGAATACGCCGTCCAGTGGGCCGAGAAAACGTTCGAGCGACTCGACTGACCGGCCGCGTGCGGACCGTTCACACGACCGCCATTTCGACTGGAACTCCCGTTCGACGCCCGTGAGCGGCCGATCGCAGTACACGACGCGTATGACGACCGTCTGACGCCGCGAGTGAAAGTGGAAGTATGCTGCAGAAATCCCATCACGTGAGCGGGGTTCGACTCGAAACGGAGGGGTTCGGCCGAGAACGGGCCATAGCGGCCCGTTCAGTGGAAACCAAGGGGTTGCGAACTGGTGTCGAAACGGAGGGTCCCTCGCACGTATCGGCCGCGGTCTGGGCTCGTCGCGACGCGCCGGCGGGTCGGTGAGCGCCGACGGGCGAGAGTCGGACCGTTCGGAGACGCCGGTGACGGAGCAGTGGGGGAGCGCTCTCAGTCGCCGGCGGACTTCATGCCGGTGTCTTCGAGGTCGGCGCCGCCGACCGACGAACGCAGGGCGTCCATGCCGTCGTCGCGGTCGATCCCGAAGTTGTTCTGGTAGAGTTCCTCGACTCGCTCCATCTCGGCGTCGGAGAGCGCGGGGGTGTCCGGGGCCGCGGCCCACTCGTCGATGTCGTCGGTCGTCCGGAAGGTGGGCGTGACCGACGCAACCTCGTCGTGGCCCAGCAGCCACTGGATCGACGCCTGGCCCATCGTGCGCGTGCCTTCGGCGTGGTCCGGATCCTCGAGGAATCGAAGCGCCTCGACCTTCTCCCAGCCCGTCTCGTACCACTCGTCGGGCCGGTGGGCGCGGTGGTCGCCTTCGCCGAGTTCGGTCTCGGGGGTGACCTGCTCGTTCAGGAGTCCAGAGGAGTGGGGAACTCGGGGGATGACGCTCGTGTCTGCGTCGAGTTGGCGGATCGTCTCGATGGCGTGACGGCCCGGCACCTGCTCGAAGACGTTGAACACGAGCTGGACGGCGTCGAAGCCCTCCTCGACGGCCATCTCGGCCTCGGCGAGCCAGCCGATCGAGGGACCGAGCGCCCAGCCGACGGAGTCGACGCGGCCCGAGTCCTGCAATTGGTCGAGGACTTCGAGCACGTCGGTGCCGATCTCGCCGACGTTGACGTTGTGGAGCATCAGGTGGTCGACGTACTCCATGTCCAGTCTGTCGAGCGAGCGGTCGAGCGCCGTCTCGATCCAGTCGGGGTCGACCCGCTTGGGGAGTTCGCCGTGGCCGGCCTGGGGGTTGTTGTAGAAGTCGTATCCCACCTTCGTGGAGACGGTGACCTCGTCGCGGAACTCGCCGAGGGCCTCGCCGACGAGTTCCTCGCTGTCGCCGTGGCCGTACACGTCGCCCGTGTCGAAGTAGGTGATTCCCTGATCGATCGCGTGGTGCAGCATGTCGACGGCCTGATCGCGCGTGCGGTCGCCCCACCAGTCGGTGCCGACGACCCACGCGCCGAAGCCGACTTCGCTGACCTCGACGCCCGAAGAACCGAGTTCGCGGTGGTCCATGTCCGCGAATTGGGAGTCGGTTCACTTAGCCGCCGCGGTTGCGCGCGGGCCTCGGTGCGTCGGCTCGCCGGGGTCGACTCAGTCGCTGGCGGTCCGGGGCTGGACGGCCGACTCGCTGGGGCGGTAGTAGGTCGCCCCGGATTCGTCGGCACCCGCCGACTCGATGTGACCGCTCGCTTCGAGTCGGTCGAGGTGCGGTTCCAGCGCGTCGTACGTGACGGTCACGTCGGCGTCGTAGGCGAGTCGTCGACGGATCGCGGTCGTGTCCGCGGTGGACTGCTCGTCGAGGAACTCGAGTATCTCGCGCTGGATCGCGTACAGCTCTGTCATTACCAGGAACGTGGATGGCCGTCCACATAAGCCCCCTCTGAGTCGGGTCCGAGTAAAGAATCGATCGCACCCTCCAACCGCGCTCGTGCCGTCGCTCAGTCCCCGTCGTCGGCGTCTCTGTGGAGTAACCCGCCGAGTCCGGCCAGGCCGGCCAGCGCGGCGCCGACGCCGAAGCCCGGCCCGCCGTCGCTCGTGGTCGCCCCGGACGGCTCGTCGGTGCCGTCGGCCGGCTCGTTGTCGCCGGTCGTCGCCGTCTCGGTGGACCGGTCGGTCGTCTCGGACGGCTCCTCGTCCGTCGAGGCGGCGGTCGTCTCCGTCGGTTCGGTCGTCGGTTCGTCTGTCGTCGTCTCGTCGGTCGCCGTCTCGTCGGTCGCCGTGCCGTCGCCGGTCTCGTCGCCCATCGCCGCGGCGAGTGCGGACTCGCTGCCGACGACCGGGAGGTCGACGGCGCTGTCGGCCAGCGAGAGCTCCACCGACCGGTTCCCGGGCGGGTGGAGCGTGAACTCGCGGTCGCTCGCGTAGACGACCACGCCGATCCGCGACCCCGACTCGAAGACGTGGTCGGTCGCCTGCAACGGGAACTCGACGTTCACCTGTTCGTCGGGACCCAGCGGCTCGGATTCGCGCAGCGACTCGCGGTAGGCCAGCGGCGCGTCGTACTCGCCGTAGCTCGGGCGGTTGAGCGGGTCGGCCCAGCCGCGGGTGACGATCTCGGCCCCCGAGTCGGTGTACTCCACGAGCGCCGCGCTGACGACTGTCGGCTCGTCGAACGACAGCGACAGCGAGGGGACGACCCGGCCGCTGACGTGGACCGACTCCGACAGCGGCGGCGTCTCGTAGCGCAACCGGTGGTCGGACTCGGCGGCCTCGACGAGGTCCGATGCGAGAACCGAGGGGTCGTCGACGAGCGACTCCGTCCCCGTCTCGGACTCGTCCATCGTCACGGAGCCAGATGTCGCACCTCCCGGGCCGAACCGGACGGTCGTCGGTTCGGCGCCCGGGACGGGCCACTCCTCGTAGGTCTCCGGCGAGTCCTCGGCAGGCGACGGGCCGCCGCGGACGACCGTCACCGGGTCCTCGTCCATGACGCCGTTGTCGACGTCTTTGAGCCAGTGCGCCCACCAGCGGTCGAGCAGGGCTTCCCAGGCTCGGCCCCTGGGCGAGGTGTGCCCGCCCTCGTGCAGCCAGAGTTTCAGCGGCACGTCGCGCTCGCCGAGCGTCTCGTACCAGTCCGCGACGTTGTTCGGCTTGACGATTGGGTCGTCGACCGCGTGAGTCAGCAGGACGGCGCACTCGACCGAATCGGCGTCGGTGAGGAACGTCCGCTCGTGCCAGAAGTCGTTGTAGTCGCCGGTCTCGTGGTCCTGGCCGTCTTCGACGATCCCGGTCCAGCGCTCGCAGTCGGGCCGCTGGGCGTTGCTGGCCTGCACCCACGTCCCCAGGTCGGTCATCCCCGGGCTCCCGTCCGGGACGACGGAGATCGGCGTCCCGTTCGCGCGAAACAGCCCGTACTGGCCGATGTTGGCGGCCTGGGGAACGACGGCTTCGAGCCCGTCGACGCCGGTCGTGGCCAGGCCGTTCGCGAGTTCGCCGAGCGCCGACGCGCCGATCATCCCCGTCCGGCCGTTCGTCCAGTCGGCGGTGACAGCCTCCCCGCCGGTCGGCGCGTCGTACGCCGTCGCGCGGTCGTTGAACCAGTCGACGACCGATTCGAGCGCCTCGATCGTCGGCGGCCCCGCGGCGGTGTAACAGCCCGTCGACCTGGCCGTCCCGAGCGAGGAGATGCGCGCGATCGCGTACCCCTGCTGGAGATACCGCCGTTCGAAGGCGTCCGCGCGCCCCGTCGCGTCGCCGACCGAGTGCCGCCGGTTCTCACTCACGCCGGCCGCCGCTCGGGCCTCGCTCGCGCCGGCGGTGGTCCCCTCGGCTCCGTCGCCCCCCGCGCTCGCGGACGGTCCGATCGCCCGGTCGTAGTACATCTCCTCGGTCGCGTCGCTGTGGGTCTGTTCGCCGTAGTACGGGCTCGCGACCGCGAGTACCGGCAGCTGGTCCCCTTCGTCGGTCGATTCCGGCCGCGACACCCTGACGTGGATCCGGTCGGACTCGTCGTCCTCATCCGTGTCGACGTCGGTCTCCACCCAGGCCTCGTCCCGGACCGCCGCGACCCCGTCGGTATCGCGTGCGTCCCCGACCGCGCCGTCGACCCTGACCGGCGCTGCGACCGACCGGCCGGCGAACGCGCTCGCGCCGATAGTCGTCGCGGTCACCGACGCGAGCATCTGCCGCCGAGAGACGGCTTCCACGTCCGTCGATCCGGTGTGAGCCCCGGCGTCCACCTCGTTGTCCTCGTTCGACATACGTCGGGGTACCGACGGTCGACCTATCGCCGTTTCGGAAGGTCAAACCCGTTTTTATGTAACGGTCCGTCCACCGTCGTCGCGGTCAGCCGCTCGGGTGCGGGCGACCCGCTGACGGCTACTCCGTGTCGGGTTCGGGGCCGCCGGTCGCCGCGTCGCCGTCGGCGGTATCCGCGGTCTCGTCGTCGACATCCGCGGTCCCGGGGCCGTCACTGTCGGCGTCCGCGGCCGCATCGCTTCGGTGGTCCGCGCGCTCGGAGCGGCGCAGCGTCGGTCGCGCGACGGCGGCTCGCCAGCGGAGCGCGCCTTCGCGCAGCCGCACCCACCACGCCAGCGCGGTGGCGCCGGCGACGAACGCGACGAGGGTGACGAGGCCGCCCTCCGGGCCGAACGATCCGCCGGTCACCAGTTCGGGGCCGGACTGCTCGACGGCGACGACCGTCGCAGGGGTCGTGAACCCGCTGACGGGGAAGCCGAACACGGAGGCGATCGAGAAGTTCCAGGTGACGTGGACGCCGACGGCGACGGCGATGCGCTCTGTCAGGAGGTAGCTCGCGGCAAACAGGCCGCCGAACAGCGCGATGTTCGCCACTGCGAGCGGCGTCACGTTCGGGTTCATCCCGTGCCCGACGGCGAACGCGAGACTGGAGACCGCGGTGGCCCCCGCGAGCGCGCCGCGCCGGCCGACGCCGAGCCAGCCGTCGAGCCCCTCGGCGACGTTCGTCAGGAGGTAGCCGCGAAAGAGGAGTTCCTCGAAGAGGCCGACGCCGACGAAGAACGCGAACGTGAGCGCCAGCGCGAGGGCGACAGGAACGCCCGGCCCGACGGCCAGCGAGGGGTCGGCCCGGGAGACGAGCGTGCCGGTCACCCGCAGGAACCCGGCCGCGAGTTCGAGCGCGAACACGAGCGCCGGGAGGGCGACGCCGAGCGCGAGGCCGAACGCCAGGTCCGCCCACCAGTCGCGCGAGCGTCCCAGTCCCAGGTCGACGAGGCGACGGCGGTCGATCAGCCACGCGGCCGCGAGGATCCCGCCGACGAAACCCGCCATCTCGAGCGTTCGCGCCGCGACGGTGACGAGCGCGACGACGGTCGGGGGTGCCGTGCTCGGTGCCAGCGCCACCAGTCCCGACGCGAGGGCGACGCCGGCGATCCCGCCGACGAGAAGCAGGACTGCGGCGAGACCGAGCCGCCAGATCGCCCGCGGCCGGTCCTCGTCGTCGTTCCAGAGGAGGCCGCGCAGAGTGCGAGCAGCAGCCATAGTTCCCCGATCGGTTCTGCGTGGCATAAGCGCCGGGGACGCGGGCGGCCGACGGTCGGACGGGTGCTCCCCGCCGCGGACGGCGGTTGTCCGGTACAGAAACCCCTATTGTCGGCCGGACCGATCGACGGGTATGACAAAGCGCCACGTCTCGCTCCCTCCCGGTGGCGAGGAAGGCATCCACGCGTTCATCGAGGAAGTCGACGAGCGCCTCCGCGGCGACGAGGACACCTGCGACGTGGTCGAGGA
The DNA here is from genome assembly GCF_047715405.1 of Halosimplex rarum. Taxonomy (NCBI): domain Archaea; kingdom Methanobacteriati; phylum Methanobacteriota; class Halobacteria; order Halobacteriales; family Haloarculaceae; genus Halosimplex; species Halosimplex rarum. The sequence goes on along the minus strand of NZ_CP180412.1, from coordinate 2,911,376 downwards.
CGTGCTGGTCGACCTGTTCGGCGACCGGGTGGCCTACGAGCGCTGGCAGTCCGGCGAGTCGGTCTCACCCGCCGAGCGCGTCCGCCTCCAGGGGTACGACCCCTGTAACGTCACGCTGGAGAGCGAGTACTACGCCGAGGTCGAAGGGATGGCCGACGGGGAGTTCGAGCGCACGAAGTACCTCCAGTGGCTCTGGCGGCAGTTCGACGCCACCCCGATGGCCGACAACGTCGAGTTCGCGCTGCGCTTTCGCCGCATGCTCGCCGACCACCTCTTCGCCGAGTGCGGAGACGACTGCCGCTTCTTCAAGGGTATCTCGTTCACCTACGGGCACAACATCTCCGTCGGCGACAACGTCGTCATCCACGACGACGTCCACCTCGACGACCGCGGGAAACTGACCATCGGCGACCGCGTCTCCGTCTCCGACGACGCCCACGTCTACAGCCACGACCACGACGTCAACGACCAGACCGCGGTCGACAACTACCACACCGTCATCGAAGACGACGCCCGCGTCACCTACGACTCGATGGTCCGCGCGGGCGTCCGCCTCGGGGAGAACTCCGTGTTGGCCGCCAAGTCGATCGCCGGCAAAGACGTGCCCGCCCACCACATCGCCGCGGGCACGCCGGCCAGGAGCATCGCCGTCAAGGACGGCTGGGAGCCCGTCGCCGACGACCTGGAGGACGCCAACGTCGACCGCCGCGAGTCGCGGAAACTCGACTACGACCTGCCCGAGAACCTGAACGTCTTCGACGAGTTCGGCCGCGACCGCCAGCCGCCGGGCGCCTGATTGCCGAATCTGCAACTGCCGAGCGTCTGACCACCGGCCGCGGACCGGACGAACGCCGCTTCTCTCACAGGCGCAACAGCGTCACGTCGCCGTTCGTCGACCGGAGTTCGAGCGTGTGCTCGGCGCTCCCGTCGTCTCCGCCGTCGCCGCTCCCGTCGAGTCGGCCCTCGATCCGGCGCTCCGTCGATTCGTCGACCGTCAGCGAGACGCCGGACACCTCGGCGTCGCCGTTGCTCGTCCGGAGGCTGACTGCCGCGCGCAGGTCCTCCGGCACGGCCGCCGTCACGTCGCCGTTGCTCGACCGGCAGGTCACGTCGCCGCGGAGGGCGGGAACGTCGACGGTCACGTCGCCGTTCGACGTCTGCGCCCCGTCGAGGCCGCCGACCTCGCTCGCGGACACGTCGCCGTTCGTCGATTCGACGGCGACGAAGCCGTCGACCGACTCGACGTCGACGTCGCCGTTGCTCGACCGGTACGTCCCGTCGCCGGTGACGCCGTCGGCGCTCACGTCGCCGTTCTCCGAGGCGACCTCGGCGACGGGGAGCCCCTCGGGGATGGCGAGGTCGAGCGAGACGGTGACGTTCACGCGGGGATTCGGGCGCTGGGGGGCGATCGTCAGCGTGCCGTCTTCGACGCGACCCTCGACGGTCACCCGGTCGAGGGCGTCCTCGCCGGAGCGGGATTCTTTCCGGATCGTCCCGGAGACGGCGTCGCCGTCGCTGGCAGTGAGGGACACGTCGCCGGAGTCGGTCTGGACGACCAGTTCCTCCGCGTCGCCGGAGTCGAACGAGCGGTCGACGGTTTCCGTGTACGGCTCCATCGAGATGACGCAGCCGGCGAGACCGAACGCGGCCGCGAGGCCGCCGCCCGCGCGGAGGAATCGGCGACGAGACGGCCGCTGGGTGGGTGGGGAGACCATTCGCCCGGAGTGACACGAGAGGCGCGCAAAAACGTGACGGTCGCACCGGCGCCGGCGGGCCGCACCCGCCGGCCAAACACCCAAGTGTCGTGGCAACGTATAGCACGATATGGAACCCTGGGGTTGGATACTCGTCTACCTCGTCGGGTTCACCCTCTTCCAGCTGCTGCTGGTGCGGTACTTCTCGGACGACCGGACGCTGGGTGGCGTCTCGCTGGAGTCGAACGAGGCCTCGCCACCGCAGTCCGGCGATCCCGGTCGCTCTGTCGGAGACCCGGGCCGTCCGCTCGGGAGCGACGAGGTCGACGAGGGGGACGACGGGGACGGTGAGACCGACGGCGTCCACTGCCCGCACTGCGGCGCGCCGAACGCCGACGAATCGACCTACACCTACTGCCGGAAGTGCCTCGCCCAGCTCCGCTGAGCGCGCTCGGCGCGGCCACTGCGGGCGACCGGTCGCCTATTGGAACGATTATCAGCCGTGAAAAATAGGGGATAAAGGTCTATACACGGACCGGGCATTCCTCTGTATGCGCGTCTCAAGCGGCGTCCCTGGGTTCGACGAGATCGTCCAGGGCGGCCTCCTGAAAGACAGGCTCTACGTGGTGAGTGGCCCTCCGGGCAGCGGGAAGACGACCTTCTCCTCGCAGTTCATCACGCAGGGCGCCAAGGCGGGGGAGAACTGCCTCTACGTGACGATGCACGAGACCAAAGAGGAGCTCATGCAGGACATGTCGGGGTACGACTTCGGCTTCGACCAGGTGATGGCCTCCGGGAAGATACAGTTCCTCAACCTGATGACCGACAGCGGCAAGCGGACCATCACCCAGTTCGGGACCGAGGGCGGGCTCACGAACCGGATCGTCGCCTTCCTCGAACAGCAGGACATCGACAGGGCGGTCATCGACTCGACGATGCTCCTCCAGCACTTCTTCAACGACGTCTCCGACGAGATCACGGGCTTCCTCTCGGCGCTGAAACAGACCGGCACGACGGTCGTCCTCATCTCGGAGATGACCGACCCCTCCTCGTACGCCGACGAGCACTACCTCGCTCACGGGGTCATCTTCTTCCACAACTACCTGGAGTCGGGCGGGATGACCCGCGGCGTGCAGGTGATCAAGATGCGCGGGACCGCCATCGACTGCGACATCCGCGCGATCGACTTCTCGGACAGGGGTTTGCGGGTGATGCCGGACACAAAGGTCGAGGCCTGACCCATGGGACTGTACGACGAGAAGTACGGCACGTCGTGGTCGGCGCTCGACCAGGACGAGGCGACCGAGCGGGCCTACGCCCTGGGGGTCGCCGAGTCCTTCGGGGAGTACGACCGCGAGGAGTTCGAGGCCGTCCACGACGAGATGGACACCGCCTACGCCAAGAGCATGGTCGAGCTGGCGTTCCGCGAGGGGAAAAACGAGGGCCGCGAGGCCGCTCCCACCGGCGACGCCGACGAGGAGGCGGTGTGGGACGAGCTCGTCGAAGGTGAGGTCGTCACGGTCGACGAGGACGAGTTGCCGACCGGTGGCCGCGACGGTCTGCCCGAGGCGGTCGACAAGTTCGGCGGTATCGAGAAGCCCGACCCCGACGAGATCGACGCCACCGACCGCCCCGACTTCCTCGACAAGTAGGTGGCCGACACCGATCGGGGCAACGTCTGGACGGACCGCAACCGGCTTGCCGTCTCGGTGACATACGGATGTATGGTCGCCGCGGATCTCCACGTCCACACGACGAACTCCGACGGAACCTTTCGCTGCGACGAGGTCGCGCCCGCGGCGCGAGCCGCCGGTCTCGACGCCGTCGCTATCACCGACCACGACCGACTCCACCCCGATCTCGACGCCCCGGTCCTCGAACGCGACGGCGTCACGCTGATCCACGGGATCGAACTCCGCGTCGAGACCGGCGACCAGCGCGTCGACATCCTGGGGTACGGCGTGCGGCCGACCGACGCGCTCGTCACCGAGATCGACCGGCTCCAGCGCGACCGCGTCACCCGCGGCCGGGCCATCGTCGAGTGCATCGAGGACCGCCTTGGCGTCGACCTCGGGATCGATCCCGGGCCGGGACTGGGTCGGCCCGACATCGCCCGGGCCGTCGTCGCCAGCGACGCCGACTACGACGCGATCCCGGAGGTCTTCGACGACCTCATCGGCGACGGCGACCCCTGTTACGTCGCCCGGGACGTCCCCTCGTTCGAGCGCGGTCGCGAGTTGCTGGCCGAGGCGTGCGACGTCGTCGGACTGGCCCATCCGCTGCGCTACCCCGACCCCGAAGCGGCGCTCGAACTGGCGCCGCGGCTCGACGCCCTCGAAGTCGTCTACCCGTACGGCGCCCGCGGACACACGCAATCGACCGGATCCCTCGACGAGGCCGACGTCCGGGAAGTCGCCGACCGCAACGACTGTTTAGCCACCGGAGGGAGCGACGCGCACGACCGTTCTCTCGGGGAAGCCGGCCTCTCCGCCCCGGAGTACGGCCGCGTCGCCGCCGCGCTCGGCATCGCTCCGTGAGCGCCGCGGTCCCGTTCGTTCCTTCGTGGGAACGGACAGGTGCGCCACGGCGTCAGACGCGCGGCGTCCGGTGTCGCAGGGTTCAATGCCCCTCGGGTCCAAGGTCGGGTATGCAGTGTCACTACTGCGACCGCGAGGCCGAGATCGCGGTCGAGAAAGACGGCGTCAAGGTCGGGGTCTGCAAGACGCACTTCCGCGAGCAGATGGAAGAGATCGCTGACTCGGACTGGCTCGACGGCATCGAAGAGGACCTGGACATCGACCGCGCCGAGTGACGCCCCGCTCGGTCCCCTCCGTGTCCCCGCGAGACTTTACTGACTCGCCGCGCTACCTCTCCGTATGAAACGCGTCTCCCGCGAGGACTGCGAGCGCCGGATGGGACCGGCTACGGACAAGCGCGCCCTCTCGGCCGCCCTCGACGCCGAGGAACTGGCCCTCAACTACTACGAACTCGAACCGGGCGATAGCTTCGGGTTCGGCTACCACCGCCACCCCGAACAGGAGGAGGTCTTCTACGTCGTCGAGGGGACCGCCACGTTCGAGACCGAGGACGGCGACGTGGCGGTCTCGGCGGGCGAGGCCGTCCGCTTCGCTCCCGGCGAGTGGCAGCTCGGGCGGAACGCTGGCGACGAGCGCTGCGTCGCGCTCGCGATGGGGGCGCCCCTCGACGCCCGCCGGACCGAGATGCTCCGGGAGTGCCCCGACTGCAGCGGCCGCACCGAGAACACGGTGGAGATGGCCGACGACCGCGATGCGCTGGTGACGCGCTGTACGGACTGCGGGACAGAGACCGGTCGCTTCACCTGAACTGTCGAGCGCCAGTCGAACGCCGACAGTCCCGACAGCGGTCGCGGCGGACTATCGTCGCCGGCCGCGTACCGACTCGACCGTCTCGGAGACCGCCTCGGCCATTCCGTTCGCCTGGGGACGCTCGTCGGGACCGATTTCGCCGTTCTGCACGTCGAGGGCGACGAAGTACGACGCGAGATTCAGGAGCCGATAGCCGTCACGTCGCCGCTCGAAGCCGTCGGGGAGCGGCCGGACGGACTCGTAGCCGGCGCGAAACGTCGAGAGAGTGTGTCGCGGGGAGGCGGCGTCGGGCCGACCGAAGAGTGGGATCGCCGTCCGCCAGAAGTCGTACTCCCCCGGTGCGACCAGCGCGTGCTCGAAGTCGACGAGCGCGGCGAGGTCGGCGGGGCCGCCGCTCGCGTCCGCCGTGAACCCGATGTGGTCGGGCAGGACGTTCCCGTGGCAGAGCACTGGGTCGCCGGCGCCGGCGAACAGGCCGGGGTAGTCCTCGACCAGGGCTCGCACCGCTTGGACGGGGTCGACCCACTCGGTATCGGCCAGGTAGGCAGCGACCTCGTCGAGGCGTTCCCGGACGACGGCGACCCAGCGATCACGCGCGTCGACCCTCAGCGGGTCGCCGTCGCCGCCACCGGCTCGGGGGAATCCCGGTCTGACGAACGCCCCGGCCGTCGCGTCGTGCAGGCGGGCGAGGACGGTTCCCAAAGCACGAGCGTAGGAGGCGCCGATCTCGTCCGGATCGGGGGCTTCGTCTTCCCCCGGAACTCCGTCGAGCCACGAGGCGACGAAGTAGCCGTCGCCGGCGGCGAGCACGCTCGGAACGGGCAGGTCGGTGTGGCGGTCGACGTGGTCGATGACTGCGGCCTCGGTCCCGGGGTCAGCGGTGTCGCCGCGGGCGACCTTGCAGACGGCCCGTCGACCGTCGACGCGGACCTCGCAGACGGCGTGGGGAGGGACGTCGTGGAGCTGTTCGCGGATCTCGTAGCGCTCGAAGTTCGCGGCGAGCGCGTCGGATACGTCCTGTGTCATGGATCTCGCCGCATGACGGGCGGCGACCGGCCGGAGCGGTGCCGCGGCTCCGGCCAGGGAAGAAGACGACTACCGCTGGGACGCTCTCGGACAAAAACGTTGCGCCGCCGGACGGGTGCAGTCACCCGAAGGGAGCGGTGACGCGTCCAGTCAGGCGAAGCGCTCGACCGCGTGGTAGAAGGCGAGTCCGGCCACGGCGGGCCCGAGCGTGACGACGAGCGCGAGCGCCAGCCACGCGACCGCCGCGGCGCCGCCCGAGAGGAAGAGGACGTTGTCGCGACCGAGCCCGCCCGGCGCGACGAAGAGCACGGCGCTCAGAACCATCGCCACCGGCCAGCCCAGCGTCGCGTACTCGAGGGCCTCGTCGGGGCCGAGCAGCGTCCACCGGTCGAGCAGTTGCCGACCGATGAGGAGCGGGAATCCCGCCAGCACGAGCGCCGCCGCGACGACCAGCAGCGCGAACGTGAGGCCGACGACCGGGTCGACGAACAGCGCCAGCGCGGTGGCGACGGCGGCGAGGAGCCCGACCGACCCAGCCGCGACGGTCCCGAACGCCATCCCGAACGAGTCGCGGCGCTTCGAGAGCCCCCACGCGACGAGCGCGACGACCGGCGACGCGAGGGCGAAGCCGAAGTAGACGAACACCGCCAGCAGCCCGACGTACCCGTTTGCCATCGCCGGGTGGTCGCGGTGTTCCCCTATAAGTCCCCGGGAGGGAGGCCGCGATGACGGTTGCTGACCGTCATCGCGCCGACTCCTGCACGCCGATCACTCGAAGGCCGCGATGCCGGTCAGGTCCTCCCCGAGGATCAGCGTGTGGATATCGTCGGTCCCCTCGTAGGTGTAGACGGTCTCGACGTTCGCGAGGTGGCGCATTGGCGAGTAGTCGGTCGTGATGCCGTTGCCACCGAGCATCTCGCGGGCGGTCCGGGCCACGTCGCGCCAGGCAGCGACGTTGTTGCGCTTGGCCATCGACACCTGCTGGGGCCGCAGGTCGCCGCGCTCCTTCAGATCGGCGAGGCGGTAGGCCAGCAGCTGCGCGGTCGTGATCTCGGTCGCCATCTCCGCGAGCTTGCCCTGCTGGAGCTGGAATCGAGCGATGGGACCACCGAACTGCTCGCGGTCTGTCGCGTACTCGCGGGCCACCTCGAAGCAGTCCCGTGCCGCGCCGACGGCGCCCCACGCGATGCCGAAGCGAGCCTGCGTGAGGCACGAGAGCGGCCCCTTCATCCCCGAGACTTCGGGGAGGACGTTCTCCGCGGGGACGTAGCAGTCCGAGAGCGATATCTCGCCGGTCACCGACGCGCGCATCGAGAGCTTCCCGTCGATGTGGTTCGTCTCGATCCCGTCGCGGTCGGTCTCGACGAGGAAGCCGCGGACGGGAACCCCGTCCGCGGAGCGGTCTCTCGCCCACACGAGCGCCACGTCGGCGATGGGGGCGTTCGTTATCCACGTCTTCGAGCCGTTCAGGACGTAGCCCTCGCCGTCGTCGGCCCGCTCGGCGCGGGTCTCCATCGCGCTCGGGTTCGAGCCGTGGTCGGGTTCCGTGAGGCCGAAACAGCCGACCGCGGAGCCGTCGGCGAGGTCCGGGAGCCAGCGCTCTTTCTGGTCCGCTGACCCGAACGCGTGGATCGGGTACATCACCAGCGCGCCCTGGACCGACGCCATCGAGCGGATCCCCGAGTCGCCGGCCTCCAGCTCCTGCATCAGGAGGCCGTAGGCGCGCTCGCCGACGTTCGCCGTCGACTCGTGGTCGAGGTTGGGCGCGTAGAACCCGAGATCGCCCATCTCGGTGATCAGGTCCTCGGGAAACGTGCCGGCCTCGAAGTGGTCGCCGATGTCCGGCCGCACCTCCTCGTCGACGAACTCGCGGGCCGTGTCACGGATGAGCCGCTCCTCGTCGGTCAGATCCGCTTCGATATCCACGTAATCGAGCATAGTGGACGTTAGGCGGGTTCCGTGAAAAACACTCGCTGGGATCAGCCGGCGTCCTGCTCGGCGCTCGCTCGGTAGCCGACTTCGTACTGCAGTTCGACGATGCCGCTGTCGTACGCGGTGGTCTCCCGTCGCTCCAGGTGTTTCCGTACGCCGCCGTCTCCGAACAGTCGGATACCGTCGCCGAGGAGCACCGGGACGAGGTTCAACCGGAGGCGATCGATCTGGTCCGTGCGGAGGAACGACTGCGCGAGTTGCGCGCCGCCGACTACCCACGTGTGGTCGTACTCTCCCCTGAGTCGTTCCGCGAGGTCGCCCACGTCGCCGGCGAACAGTTCGACCGCGTCGTTCGCGCGCGGCAGGTCTCGACTGGTGACGACGTACGTCGGCTTCTGACTGTAGGGCCAGTCGCCGAAGTCCAGCACCTGTTCGTACGTCGTCGCTCCCATCACGAGACAATCGACGCTCGCGATGAACTCGTCGTAACTCCCCGCTTCCTCCCCGTCGCGGCCGCCCCGTTCGAACTCGTCGAGCCACGCGACGCTCCCGTCTTCCGCGGCGATGAACCCGTCCACGCTCGCCGCGACGTACAGTGTGATTCGGCCGTCGCTCATGATGGTGTCTTCGTCCGCAGGGTAGTAGCGCCCTTCGCCGAGGGCGTCGCGACCGAGAGAGCCACGCCGCTCAGTCGTCGGCGGCGAGGGCGTCCTCGCCAGCGGCGTCGTCGATGCTCGCCGCGTTCGCTCCGTGGACGTCGATCTCGCTGACGAAGTCGACGAAGTTGTCGAAGACCTGCTTGGCCTCGCAGGCGGCGTCGAAGTTTTCGGGGGTGATCCCGTCGAGGACGGACTGGATCCGTTCCTCGGGAAGGTCCTTGCCTTTCGTCACCTCTTCGGCGGTCTGCATGTCGTACTCGGGGTGGAACTGGACGCCGAAGACGCGCTCTTTGCGGAAGCCGTGGACGCCGTAGTCGTTGGTCGCGAGGCGCTCGGCGCCCGGCGGGAGCTCGACGACGGCGTCCGAGTGGGTCGTGAAGACCGTGAACTCGTCGTCGAGGCCGTCGAGCAGTCGGGAGTCGCCGGTCCGCTCGACGGTCCGGTAGCCGATCTCGTACTCGTCCATCGACTCGACCGTCCCGCCGAGCACGTCGCCGAGCAGCTGGTGGCCGTAACACACGCCCAGACAGGGGAGTCCGCGGTCGATCGCCGCCTCGACCCACTCCTTCGTGGGTTCGATCCACTCTTCGTCCCAGTACACGGAGGCGCGAGAGCCCGTGACGACGACGCCGTCGAAGTCGTACGTCTCCGGGAGGTCGCCGCCGGGGAGGTGAAACTCCGTCAGGTCGGCGGCCAGTTCCCGGCGGAAGTTCCGCCGGTTGCCCTCGGCCTCGTGGGCTGCGTTCAACAGGGCGATGCGCGGCCGTGTCATCGTCAGAGACGACGTACTCGCCGAGTAAAAGGCTGTCCACCGGGGCAGTACTACGGCCCGTGCGAACGGGCGCCGTGGTCGTCGTCGTCCCCACCGCTGTCGCCGTCTGCGCGTCCGTCGGAACTCTCGCCACCCAGCGAACGGACGAGCAACACCGCTGCGATGCCCCCGTACACCGCAGCTACGCCGAGGAGCCACAGCGGTCGGCCGATCAGGAACCACGGGACGGCGACGCCGTACCCGAGGCCGAGCAAGGCACCCGAGACTGTCCGGAGGGCGTTCGAGCCGCGGCGGTCGGTGAACGTCGTGGCCGCCCAGTCGACCAGCGCGGGCGCCGGTCCGCAGACGACCAGCCAGGGCCACACTGCGGGGACTGTCGCGGTCAAGGCGAGCGCGGCGCCGACGAGTATCCCTGGGTAGACGCCGCTACAACGCGCGCAGAGATGGACGTTCCGACCGCGGAGCGAGAGCGAGTGACAGCGATAGTACTCGCTCGGCTCGTGATGGGAGAAGAGGTACCGGCGGGTGCGTGCGAGGCCGGTTCGGAATTCGGCGCGTCGGCGGGAACGACGACGTGGCACCTGCTCAGTCCTGCATGTACTGCTGGTGAAACTCCTCGTCGCTCTTCGTGAGGTAGATCAGGCCCTCGATGAGACCGATGATCCACGGGATCCCAGTCCAGGAGAAACAGAGATACAGGATCCCCTGTCCGGTCTTGCCCATGTAGAACTTGTGAGCACCGAAGATGCCCAGGAATATCGCGAGCAGCGCGGCGATGAGCCGCTCGTCGTCACCAGTCGACCCCATACCCGGCTGACGGACGCCGCACTCGGGGCAGATCTCCGCCTTCTCGTTGATGATCGCGCCGCATTCTGCGCAGAACTTCTCCCCAGGACCTTTCTCGCGAGTTCCGGACGCGCTGGCGCCCGTCGACCTTTCGGCGCCGCCGGCGTCGGAGGACTGGCCGCCGCCGGTTCCGGACGCGTCGGTGTCGCCGTCCACGCTGTCGCTGACCCAACTGTCGTCGGAGTCGTCTGGACCATCCCTCCCGGCTCCCGAATCGTCGCCTGACATATCCCAGAAGAGGGGCGTCACGAGTGTAAAACCAGCGGATACCTGTGGCCCCCACCTCGCGGTCACGCGCGGGCGTCGAAGTCCGCCAGGAGCGCGTCGTTGACCGCCGCGCTCTCCTCGATAAAGCAGAGGTGCCCCCCTTCGACGGCCGTGAACTCCCCGCGGGGAAGGCCGTCGGCCAGGTCCCGACCCGCATCCGCGGGAACCACCGCGTCGTCGACGCCGTGGTAGACCCGCGCAGGCGTCGTGATCTCGTAGAGCGAGTCCGACCGGTCGAAGTCGCACATTGCGGCGGCCTGCGCCTCGAATCCCTCCCTGTCGGCGTCCTCCTCGCGGCGCCACCCGACGATTTCGTCGGCTACGTCCTCGTGGGCGTCGATATCGGCGGCGAACGCGTTGCGAAGTGACGCCTGGAGCGCGGCGGGATCGTCCCGTGGCGCGAACAGCGAGTCGAGCGCGTCGACGTCGACGCGGTTGCCGCTCGCGGCGGTGCCGAACAGCGTCAGCGTCGCCGCGCGGCCGTAGCGGTGGGCGTACTCAAGTGCGACCATCCCGCCCAGGCCCGCGCCGACGACGTGCGCGTCGCTGACGCCGTGGTCCGCGAGGACCGCTTCGAGGTCGCCCGCGAGCGTCTCGGCGCTGTACGGTCCATCGGGCGCGTCCGACCGGCCGGTTCCCCGGAGGTCCCAGACGACCGTCTCGAAACCGGAGGACAGCGCGGCGTGTTGCCAGCCCCACACCCACGCCCCGTAGCCCGCCGGGTTGACGAACGCGACCGTGTCCGCCTCGCGTTCGACCTCGTCTGCCGGGTTTGGCTCCCCTTTCGCCTCGTAGTAGAGGTCGACGCCGCCGTTGGTGACCACTGCCATTTCCCCGACGTACGGACAGGCGCGGTAAGGGGCTCCCGATTCGCGATAGGATCGCCTTTCGAACGCTCTCCGGCCGTGAGGGCCCCGTTTGCCCGCCATCGCGTGCAGTCAGTTGGCATGGCACGCGGTACCGTCTCGAAACGTAATTAATTGTTTACTCGAATCCGAGTAAGACTTTTATGATCGCCCTATCCTACGGTAGGTCGATGACGACGCAGCTCTCCAACGACTCGAACGGTGACGGAAAATGATCTGGCAGGACCTCGTCTTCCTCTGCGGGAGCGTCTTCTCGCTGTGCGTGTTGCTCCCGACGCTGCGCGACGCGAGCGCCCGCGTGCCGCTGGGGACTGCGCTCCCTTCGGCGTGTATCGGCCTCGTCTACGGGACGACGTTCTTCACGCTCGGGATGACCATGTCCGCGGTCGGCTCGACGGCCGCGGCCACGATGTGGTCGCTCATCGCGCTCCTGCGGTCGCCCCACCGGTACAACCCCACGGACGGCGCAGCGGCCCGCGCGGCGAGTTCCGACAGCGCGGAGTCGGCGAACGACTCCTCCGGCTACGCCGCAAGCGCGGACTGAAATCGCGTCAGTTCGGTCGCCGGAACAGCAGTTCGACGCACTTCTCGCTCGCTCTACCGGGCGGTGTCGTCCGCGATCCGACGGCGGTCGTCGGGAGCCGCGCTCGCACCGAACAGTTCCGGCGCGACGTCGAAGGCCGCCTCGGGCGCGGCGTCGGCGTCGCGGCGATTCGACTCCCGCTCGGCGGGGCGCTCGTCGTCCCGCATGGTCAGTCGTCCGCCGAGAGGGGCTGGCCCTCGGCGTCGGTGGGTGCGGGGCTCTCGCCGTCGGCGAAGGGGTACCACGACTGCTTCGCGTCGGTGAGACACGGGTCCTCGTAGCCCTCGACCTCCTCCGGTTCGGCGAGTTCGACGATGGTCTCGTGACCCGTGGCGTCGACCCACTCGCGGAAGGTCTGGCCCTCCTCGCGCAGCGCGGCGTAGGCCTCGACGAGGTTCTTGATCATCCCGGGCACCTCGTCGGCCGGTACCCGCTGGCGCACCCACTCGATGAAGGAGGGGTCCTCGCCGATGCCGCCGCCGACGCCGACGTCCATCGCCTCGACCATCTCGCCGTCCTTCCGAGCGCGCATGCCCTGCATGCCGATGTCGGCGGTCATCGCCTGACCGCAGTCGGCCGTGCAGCCCGAGTAGTGCATCTTGATGCGGTCGACGTCGGCGGGCAGGTCGACTTCCTCGCCGAGCCACTGCAGCAGGCGGGCCATCCGCGTCTTCGTCTCGGTGAGCGCGATCGAGCAGAACTCCGTCCCCGTACAGGCCATCGCGCCCTGCTCGAAGGGAGTGGGCTCGGGCTGGTAGGTCTCCAGCAGGTCCTCGTTGAGGAGGTTCGCGAGCTGGCCGTCCGGAACGTCCATGATCAGCGGGTTCTGCCGGCGCGAGAGACGGATCTCGCCGGAGCCGTAGGCGTCGGCCAGGTCGGCGAGTTCGATGGCGTCCTCGGCGGGCATCCGCCCGACCGGCACCGAGAGGCCGACGTAGTTCCTGTCGTCGTTCTGGTCGTAGACGCCGACGTGGTCGTGGGCGCCGCGCTCGACCGACCTGCCCGCGTTGTAGGTGTACTCGCCGCGGAGGTCCGTCCCCGCGCGCTCCAGTTCGAAGTCCAGGCGCTCGTCCATCGCTTCGCGGATATCGTCGGTGCCCCACTCGTCGACGAAGAAGCGCGCGCGGTTCTTCGAGCGGTTCTGTCGGTTGCCTTCCTCGTGGTAGAGCTCGACGAACGCGCGAACCGTCTCCTTGGCCTGGTCGCGAGTGACGAACATGTCGAGCGGACGGGCCTCGCGGGGCTCGCGACCGCCGAGTCCGCCACCGACGCGGACGTTGAACCCCTTGACTTCGTCACCGTCAACGAGCTTGCGAGCGGGTTCGAGCCCGATGTCGTTGATCGAGTCCTGCGCGCAGCCCTGCTTGCACCCGGTCACCGAGATGTTGAACTTCCGGGGCATGTTGCACAGGTCGTCGTCGTCGCGGATGTCGGCCTGTATCTCGTCCAGGAGCTCGCGGCTCTCGACGTACTCCTCGGCCTTGCCGGCGACGGGACACCCCGAGATGTTCCGCATCGTGTCCCCGCCCGCCGACCGGGAGGAGACGCCGACCGCTTCGAGCTTGTCCCAGATCTCCGGGACGTCCTCCAGCTTGAGCCAGTGGAGCTGGATCGACTGCCGCGTCGTGAAGTCAACCCAGCCGTTGCCGAACTCGGGGTTCTCGACGGGCCCCCTCGCGTAGTCGCGGGCGACCTCGCCGATGGCGCGGAGCTGCCCCGGCTCCAGCACGCCGCCGCAGTTGGTCAGCCGCATCATGAAGTAGCTCTCCTGGCCGCCGCGGTGGTGGAACACGCCCCAGAACTTGAAGCGAGCGAACCACTCGTCGCGCTCCTCCTCGGGGATCGACTCCCACCCCTTCTCCGCGAACTCCTCGAGTTTCTCGCGCACCGCGTCGCCGTACAGTTCGTCCTTCCAGGCTTCCTTCTTGTGTGGCATTGGTTTTCTCCCGTTTGGATTTGTCCGCAATTTCGGCGAATATCCGAACGCACGTCTTCTGATTTACGTTTCAACTAGCGAACTGCGACGGGCATAAGCGTAATCGTTTACAAAATCTGAATTCAGTGGAGATATCCGGACGAACGCTCGAAATACAAAGACCTTAAACGCATTTGGGTGTGGTCACGCGGCGGTGCTGACCGGGCGGTCAGGTGCCCAGTCGGTCGGAGGCGGTCGCGAGGTCCGCGTGCGAGCCGACGGTCAGCGGATGGGCGTCGACGTCGGGCGCGTCCGCGTCGACGACGACCGGATCGAGCCGCGAGAGCACGTCGTAGAGGCGTCCCGACCCGGACGCGAGCGTGCGGTCGCAGGCGACGCGAGCCGCGTCGGCCTCGTAGACCGCGTGGAGGGGATGGAGCCGACCGTCGCTCCGGGGGACCGCGGCGGCGTCGCACGCGTCGAAGAGGGCCCCCAGCAGCGAGGCGTCGACGGTCGGCACGTCGCCGGCGACGACGGCGACCGCGTCGCCGTTCGCCACGCGGACGCCGGTCCGCATTGATGCGACCGGTCCCTCGTTCGCACCCGGATCGACGGCGAGTCGATGCGTCACGTCACCGAGCGCGTCGGCGACCGCGGCCCGGTGGCCGTCGCGGCAGGCGACGACGACCTCGTCGACGACCGGTTCGACGGCCGCGGCGGCCTCCCGGAGCGGGACGGTCGCGTCGGACGCGTTCGCCGAGAGCGCGTCGTCGACCCCGGCCAGCAGGACTGCCGACCGCATCTCAGTCGTCTCCCGGGACGAGCGCGCCGGCAGTCGCGGCCGCCTCGTCGGTGGGTGCGACCAGGCGGACGGCGCACTGCTTGAAGTTCGGCTCCTTCGACTGGGGGTCCAGCGCGTCGATCGTCAGCCGGTTCGTCGCGGGGTGGTGGATCGGGAGCCAGACGAGCCCCTCGGGGACGGCCGGATCGGGATCGACGGACGCGGAGACTGCGTCCCGTCTGGACTCGACGACCACCTCGCCGTCGGTGATCGCGTCGCTCTCGGCGACCGTCTCGGGGTTGATCCGCGCGACGACTGGATCGGGGTCGTCTACGCGGCGCGAGCGGACGCCCGTGTTGTAGGCGCCGGACTCGCGGGCGGTCGTCAGCGTGAGCGGGTACTCGTCGTCGACGGGTTCGGGGAGTCCCTCCTGTCGGGCGGTCGAGAAGCCGGCCCGTCCGCTCGCGGTCGGGAACGCCCAGGACTCGTCGCCGTCCCCGTCCGTCCCGACCGCCGTGTCGTCGTCATCGTCGCGCGGGACGTACCCGCGGTTGCCGTCGTCGCCGTCGTAGTAGCGGTAGCCGGCGTCGGCTTCGGCGTCCGGCGCCGGCCAGCGGAGCGCCTTGAGGTCTTCGAGGCGGTCGTAGGTGATCCCCGACATGTCAGCGTTCGTTCCGGCGGTGAGTCCCGAAAATTCGTCGAACAGAGTCTCCGGGTCGGGGTCCGGGTCGTCGAACAGCTCCGGGAACAGGCGCGCGCCGATGGTGGAGACGATCCGCAGGTCGCTCCAGACGCCGCTGGGCGCCTCGGTCGCCGCGCGGACGCGCGAGACGGTCCGCTCCATGTTCATCGCGGTCCCTTCGGACTCGCCCCACGTCGCCGCGGGCAGGATCACGTCCGCGAGATCGGTCGTCTCCGTCCGGAAGGCGTCCTGGGCGACGAGGAAGACGTCTTCGAGACTCTCCTTGGCCGTGCTCGCGTCGGGCATCCCCGCGACCGGGTTCGTCGCGACCGTATAGGCCACCTCGACCTCGTCGCCGAGCGCGTCGGCGATGCCGACCGGTCCGGGGCCAGGATCGGGGGGCAGACGCTCGACCGGAATGTCCCACTCCTCGGCGACGGTCCGGCGCTCGTCGGGGTCGGCGAACGGCCGCTGGCCCGGCCAGGTGCCCTTGCACGAGCAGACGCGGGTACCCATCGAGTTGGCCTGGCCGGTCAGCGAGAACGGGCCGCTCCCCGGCCGGAGGTTGCCCGTCGCGAGACACAGGTCGATGAGCGCCCGCGCGATGTCGGTGCCCTGAACGTGCTGGTTGACGCCCATCCCCCAGTAACAGAGGGCGTCGCGCTCGAACGCGTCGGCGAGCCTGTCGACGTCTGCGGTCGAGACGCCCGCGCGCTCGGCCGCGACATCGCTGTCGGGCAGGGCGTCCCGCAGGTCGTCGAACCCCTCGGTCGCCTCGGCGACGAATCCCTCGTCGACCCGGTCGGTCTCGACGAGGCGCGCGAGCACCGCCCGCGCGAGGGCCAGATCCTGGCCCGGATCCGGCGCGACGTGAGCGTCCGCTGCCTCGGCCGTCTCCGTCTCGACGGGGTCGACGGCGAGCAACTCGACGCCGTCCTCGCTCGCGGCCTGTCGGATCCACCGGAACATCACCGGGTGGGCGGCGGCCGGGTTCGCCCCCCAGACGACGTGGGCCTCGGCCTCGGGGATGTCGTCGTAGCTACAGGGGGGCGCGTCGCTGCCGAACGCCTGGTAGTAGGCCGTCACGGCGCTGGCCATGCACAGCGTCGTGTTCGCGTCGTAGTAGCGGGTCCCGAACCCCCCGCGAGCGAGTTTCCCCAGCGCGTAGGCGGCCTCGTTGGTCTGTTGCCCGCTCCCCAGCACTGCCACCTCGCCGTCGGCGTCGGCCGCGCCCTGGAACGCCTGGAGCGCCTCTGACAGCGCCACGTCCCAGGTCGTCGAGACGAGTTCGCCGTCGCGACGGACCATCGGCCGGGTCAGCCACTCCCCCTCCGGATCGGACGTCTCCCGGACGCCGCGCTGGCAGGCCAGCCCCTGGTTGACCGGGTGCGCGGCGTCCCCGCGCACGACGTCGATGCCGTTGCCGATGTCGGCGCCGCGCTGGAGGTGCCCGCAGCCGACCGCACACCGCATGCACGTCGTCGGAACCCAGTCGCTCATCGGCCGTTCACCGCCCGTCGAGAGGGATTGCAGGATCGTACTGATCTACTCGGATTTCGTAGACGAACGCAAACCATTCTGTCGTATCGTAGCGCATGTCCGCCACACAAAACGCTATCCCTTGAACAATTTAAACATGATATCATGCGATCGTTCCGGATCCGCCAATTCCGCTCGCCGGAGCTAGCGCTCGGGCGTCCCTGTTCCGGGCGCGACGGGAGCGGCTCCGCGGCGACGGCGACCGTTCCGGGTCGCTATCCGGGCAGATAATCCGTCACGGAGGAGGAGTCGGGCTCGGGCAGGTCGACCTCGACGCCGGTGACGGCTTCGACTGCCGCCCCGACCGCGATCGAGAAGGCCGTCGGCTCGACGGCGGCCGGGGCCCCGGAGAGCGCGGCCGTCTCGCTCGGTGGGACGACGACGTCGGCCGCGTCGACGGCCGGACTGTCGGGGTCGCCCCGGTTCGCGACGACGGCGTCCACGCCGGCGTCGACGTCACCGAGACGGTCGCAGTGGCGCGGGACGGCGTCGACGCCGCGCTCGCTGTCGGGCACGACCAGCGCGACGGCGTCGGCGGCGGTCACCGCGGCGACCGCCTGGTTAGCACCGACCGGCGGCACGTCGACGAAGACCGCGTCGTACCGGTCGGCCGCCGCCGACAGCCGCTCGGCCAGCCGACGAGCGCACTCGCTGGTCTTCGCTCGCGCCAGTCGCTCGAAGGATGCCAGCGCGGGCGCGACGGTCACTGACCCTGGCAGGTCGAGCGACAGCGTCGTCTCGGCCTCGCGCAGCGGTCGGTCGTCTGTGAGGACGCGCGTCACGTCCGGGTCGATCCGCTCGGGCACGAGCGCCGCCAGGCCCTGCGTCGTGAACGACGCGTCCACGACCGCTGCGTCGTAGCCCTCCCGCGCCAACGCCGTCGCGAACTCCACCGAGAGCCGCGTCGCCCCGGCGCCGCCGACCGCGCTCACCACCGCGTACACCTCACCGCTCCCCTGCGTTCCGGTCATGTGGCGCCATTGTCACCTACCACTTGAAAAAGATACGTGTTGCTCGACGAACCGTTCGGCACCGAGAAACCGACGCGGCGCTAGTGCGCTCGTGCAGTGGTGCGCCGATCCGCCGGCGTGGTCGCCTGTCGCCGGCCGATGCGCGTCAGTCGTCGGTGCTCTCGGCGATCGACGCGGCGATGTCGTCGAGTTCGTCGTCGTCGAGATCGGGACACTGGCCGAAGATCGAGTGGATGGGGTGACCGCCGTCGTCGTCGAAGCGCGGGACGACGTGCCCGTGCGTGTGAGGGACCTCCTGACCGGCGACCTCGCCGTTGTTGAACGCGACCGTCGACCCGTCGGCGTCGACGGCCGACTCGATCGGGTCGACGAGTCGGTGCATCACCGCGAAGACGTCGCTCGCGAGGTCGTTCGGCATGTCCTGGACGTGTTCGTGGTGGCCTTTCGGGATGACGAGCGTGTGCCCCGGCGCCAGCGGGTTGGCGTCGAGGAACGCGAGCACGTCGTCGTCCTCGTAGACGGTGCGACTCGGGATCTCCCCGGCCACGATCGAGCAGAAGATGCAGTCGTCGCTCATGTGCGAGGCGTCGGCGCCCGCGTAAATCAAGGTTTCTGCACCAGCGTTTCCGACCGGCGGTGGGAACGCTCGGTACAGCCCGTAGCGTGAACGATTGCGGTGGCGCGCGCTGTCGCGGCCTCCGTGCCGCGACGAAGCCGTGCGAGGTCTGCTCACGGGCGCAACGCGCCCGTTCGCACGGCCCGAGGGACCTTCGGTCCCTCGCTGTCTTCGTGAACGGAGTGAACGAGGGCTTGTCAGAGCTTGCTCTGACAGTGGATGACTGAGGGAGCGTCGCGACCGAGGGAATCGGTTGGGGAGGCATGAGGCGCGGTGCTGTACGGTTGCTGTCTTCCCGGCGTCCTGCCGAGCGGAGCGAGGCAGGGCTCAGGAGAGCTTGCTCTCCTGGTGGACTGAAAGGGCGAGGCGCGCTCGCGCCGAACGGGGAGTCGCCTGCGCGGGCACTATTCGAGCGAGCGCAGCGAGCGAGAATATCCCGTGCAGCGACCGCGAGAGCGAGGTACGACCGAAGGGAGTACCTCGACACGCGAACGGGGAGCGGAGCGACCCGTGAGCGAGCGCGCCGAGGGCTTTCAGCGCCTGTTGTTTCCTGCGGTTGCTCCGACTGCTAGCGAGCGCGCCGAGGGCTTTCAACTCTCAGTGTATCCTGCGGTGGCTGTGATCACTCGGCTCCGACTTCGATTCAAGACGGAACGCCGTGTAACCACCACTCAGTATGCACACTCCACAGCGCATCCTCGTCCGGAGGACCACCCACGCTTAGGTGCGCGCGCGCCCATCACCAACCCATGCAGGTCGAAGCACATTCGGCGAACGAGACGGTCGAAGTCGTCGACGGCGTCCACCTCACACAGCTAGCGGTCGGCGAGCGGACGAGCGTCCAGCACGTCCACATGGAGCCGGGCGCGGTCGTGCCCGAGCACAGCCACGAGCACGAGCAGGTCGGCTACATCACCAGCGGGTCGGGCGTGTTCGTCGTCGACGGCGAGGAGTTCCCGGTCAGTTCCGGCGACTCCTATCACCTCGCCGCCGACGAACCGCACAGTTTAGAGAACACCGGCGAGGAACCGCTCGACGGCATCGACGTGTTCGCGCCGCCGCGGGCGAACCCTGACTGGCAGGACTGAACGAAACGAGCAGGCCGTCCGAGACGAACGGGACAGTGCGGTCGTTCTCACGCGCGGCGGAGCTGCCACGAGCGGACACCGACTTTCGTCGCGACGTAACAGCCGATCGCGACGAGGACGATGGTCCCGCCGGCAGCGACGCCGAAGAAGTACGACAGCGTCACGCCGGAGACGGTGGCGATCTGCCCCGCGACGACCGCGGCGGCGACCGACCGCTTGAATCCGCTGACCGACGTCGCGGTCGCGACGGGGACGACGAGCATCGCGGCGACGAGGATGACGCCCATGATCTGCATCGCGCCGACGACGACCACCGCTGTCAGCACGACCAGCAGGTAGTTGTACAGCCCCACATCGATGCCGGCGGCTCGGGCGGCGGTTTCGTCGAACGTCGCGTACAGGAGCGGCCGGTAGGTGACGGCGACGACGAGGGCGACGAGCGCGGTCAGCGCCAGCAGGACGCCGACGCTGGCCCGGGAGACGGTCGCGAGCGACCCGAAGAGGTAGGCGTTGATCCCCACGGCGATCCCCCCGTCGGTGGCCGTGATGAGAACGCTCCCGAGCGCGAACCCGCCCGTCAGGACGATGGCGAGCGACGTGTCCGCGTACATCCCGGTCCGCTCGACGAGCGCCTGGACGAGTACCGCGGCGACGACGGCGACGACCAGCGCGACCAGCAGCGGCGACAGCGACAGGGAGAGCGTCGCGTTGAGGAACAGCCCGACGGCGACTCCCGCGAACGCCGCGTGGGCGAGGGTATCGCCGATCAGCCCCATCTCGCGATGGACGAGGAACGTCCCGACGAGCGGCCCGATCACGGCGACGCAGACCGCCGCGAGGTACGCCCGCTGCATGAACGGCGACCCGAGGACGTCGATCCCGGAAAGGTCCGCGAGTCTGTCCATCGCCACACCGTACGCGTCGTCTAGCAGCCAGTCGCGGACGCCCGTCGGTCCGCCGCCGACTTGCGCGATCTCCGTCCACCCGTCCGCCTTCGCCACCAGCCGTGTCCCCGTCACGGAAGTCACTCCGGTCATGGTCAGTGACCGTGGGCGACGACGTGGCGGTCGGTCCCGTAGGCCTCGGCGAGGGCGTCGGTCTCGACGAACCGGCCGGGGTCGCCGTGGAAGTACAGTTCGCGGTTGAGACACGCGATCTCGCTGGCCTCGCTCGTCACGACGCCGATGTCGTGTTCGACGAGCAGGACGGTCAGCCCGTCGTCGTTCAGCGCGCCCAGCAGGTCGTAGAAGGCGTCTCTGGACTCGGCGTCGACGCCGACCGTCGGCTCGTCGAGCGCGAGGAGGTCCGCCTCGGCCGCGAGCGCCCGCGCGATGAACACCCGCTGGCGCTGGCCGCCGGAGAGCCGGCCGACCCGCCTGTCCGCGAGGTCCGCGATCCCCACCCGGTCTAGCGCGTCGTCGACCGCTCTCCGGTCGTCCGGCCTGAACCGGCCGAAGAGCCGCCGGGGATACCGGCCCATCGTCACCGCCTCCCTGACGGTCACGGGCATCGCGTGGCCCGCGCTGGTGACGTCCTGGGCGACGTAGCCCACCCGCTCGCCGTCGGCGAACTCGTGTGCCGGCTGGCCGAACAGCCGCACGCTCCCCTCGTCAGGGTGACGCAGGCCGATCAGCAGTTCGAGTAGCGTGGTCTTCCCCGACCCGTTCGGGCCCACGAGCCCGAGGAACGCCCCGGCCTCGACGGTGAGCGAGACGCCGTCGAGGACCGGGGTGTCGCCGTAGGAGAACGAGACGTCGTCGACTTCGAGGACGGTCATTCGGCCCCCAGTGCCCGCTCCAGCGTCGGCAGGTTCACCGAGTCCATGACGTCGACGTACCCCCAGTCGTCCTCGACCCACGACTCGCGGCGGCCCGGGATCGAGGTGAGCGGCAGGACCTCCTCGGCGTCGGTCTCGGCGACGAGTTCTCTCGCCGCGCGCTGGGACTCCAGCGGGTCCGCGCAGACGTACCGCAGGTCGTGTTCGGCAATGACCTCCTGGGCGCGTTCGATGTCGCGGGTGGTCGGCCCCTCGTCGGGCGAGAGGCCGGTCAGAGTCACGAACTCGATCCCGTAGCGGGCGCCGAGGTACCCGAAGGCGTCGTGGCCGGCGACGAGCACGACGTCCGTCGTCGCCCCCGCGAGGCGCGACTCGAACCGCTCGTCGAGGTCGACGAGTCGGTCACGGTAGTCCGCGGCGTTCTCCGCGTATCGGGACGCGTCGTCCGGATCTGTCTCCTCGAACGCCTGCTCAACGGTCTCGACGGCCGTCTGCGCTCGCCGCGGGTCGAGCCAGAAGTGGGGGTCCGTCTCGCCGTGATCGTGGGCGTCTTCGCCGTGTTCGCTTTCCTCGTGGTCCGTTTCGGCGTGGTTAGTCCCCTCGTGGTCAGTCCTCTCGTGATCCGTTCCCTGGTGTTCGTCGTGATTCATCTCGTCGTGGTGCGTTCCCTCGTGGTCACCCCCGTGTTCGTCGTGGTCGCTCCCGCCGTGGTCTGATTCGCCGTGGTCGTTTCCGTCGTGTTCGTCGTGACTGCCCGCGTCGTGGTCGGCCGGCAGCAGGTCCACGTCGGCGCCGATGGCGACCGGGTGGACGCCCTGGCCGTCGGCCCGGACGTCCCGGACCATGTCGTCGGCCCAGGGCTGGAACCCCTCCATTCCGTAGACGAACAGGTCGGCGTCGGCGACCGACTGGCGGATCTGCGGCCCCGGTTCCCAGCCGTGACCGTGCTGGCCGATCGGGACGAGCGTCTCGGCGACCGCCGCGTCGCCCGCGACCTCCGCGACGAAGTCGCCGAACACAAAAAACGACGCCTGTGCGACCGGCCGGCCGTCCGATGTCTCCGTCGGTCCGTCGCCGCCCGAACCAGACCCCCCGTCGATACAGCCCGCGAGAGCGCCCAGACTCGATACTCCCGCCACCGCTCCGAGAAACATCCGCCTCGTATGTCGCGCCATATTATTAATCTTCTACCTAGTTCTAATAAGAGTTGTGAACTAGGTGGGTTAGATTGTTAACTGGCTGTTGGCGCAGGTCGGCGACGGAGTCGTGGGCCGGGCGATAGAGGCGCTCGCGGGGCCGCGAACGCGCCTCACAGAGCGGCGGCCCGAACGTGCGAGTCCAAAGGTCTAAGCCCCGTCGTCGCTAACGTCGAGACACTATGAGCACCGAAACCGAGGGCGGCGACGACCTGGAGGAGCGCATCTCGAACTTCCTGCGGCGCAACTTCCCGCAGATCCAGATGCACGGCGGCAGCGCGGCCATCGAAGAGATCGACCGCGAGAACGGCTCGGTCACCATCCAGCTGGGCGGCGCGTGTTCGGGCTGTGGCATCTCCCCGATGACCATCCAGGCCATCAAGACGCGCATGACCAAGGAGATTCCGGAGATCGAGACCGTCAACGCCCGCACCGGCGGCGGCATGGGCGGCGGCGAAGGCATGATGGGCGCCGACACCGGCCCCTCGATGCCGGGCGACTCCCGCGGCGGCGACATCGGCGGCGACGACGACGAAGGCCCCGAAGCGCCGTTCTGAACGCCCGCTCCTCGGTCGACTTCTCGTCTTTTTCCACCTCGCGAGTCGCGACGCTGCCGGTGGGGTTCGAACGCCCGAAAACGCGGCCGACTACAGCCCCAGCGCCGTCGTGACCGGGATCCCGGCCGCGACCGCGCCGACGAGATAGCCGCCGAGGACGCCGGCGTTCAGCGGCGGGAGCCCAGCGTGAGCGCCCTCGACCCGGTGGACGAGATACAGGAGGCCGGCCATCCCGACGAGGCCGCCGCCGAGCGCGCCGATGGCCGGCGCGTTGGCGTTCAGCGCGGGGACGACAACGGGCGCGTCGAGGAACGCGCCCGCGCTCACTGCGAGCATCCCCGGAATGAGCGCGTCGCCGAGCCCGAGAAGCGCGATCTCGGCGCGTGCCGGGCTCTCGGCGGACTGGTCTTCGGTAGATGTCCCGTCGTCCGCGTTCTCGTCCGCTTCGTCGCCGCCCATCAGGTCGAAGTCGGGATCGCGCATCGAGAAGTCGAGCGAGTGCGGGACGACGAAGACGATTGGCGCCTTCAGGTCGCCGAGCCCGGCGGCGAGTTCCTGCATGTGGCCGGAGACGTAGACCGCGTAGGCGTCGTAGCCGGCCCAGGCGATAAGGAGCACGACGACCGGGAACGGGCCGAAGCCGAGGCCGAGCATCGGGATGGCCGCCGCGCCGAATATCATGGCGGCGACGTCGTTGACGTACCACTCGGGGTAGACCCAGAGGACGGCGAAGGTGACGGCTGCGACGGCGATCGAGGCGGGGCTCGTGGGGAGCCCCATCAGCACGCTCCCGCTCGCCGCGATCTCCCCGATCCCGGTCAGAGCGACGAACGCCACGGCGGTGAGCGTGCTCGCGGACCCGAGGAGGAACACGCGAACGAGCGCCTCGCCGTAGCCGTAGCGGAACGCGGCGACCATGACGCCCGTCGCGACCAGCAGCATCACCGCGAAGACGCCCACGTTCCCGACGTCCCCGGGATCCTGAAACATCGCCAGTCCCATCCCCGCGACCTCGTCGGTCAGCGCGAGTCCGAGGACGATGGTGGCCGCGTACAGCGCCACGATCCCGACGTAGGCGTACGTCCCCGACGGGATCCCGGTCGGCTCCCCGGTCGCTCCAGCGGTCTGCTCACTCATCGGTGGCCTCCCGAACGGACCGCGGTCGTCGGCCCCCGTGTGCCGCTAGCCGTTGCATGTTCGGGTCGGACGGCCACCGCGTGCAAATACCTCTCGGACTCCGGCGAGGTGTTGTCGCGGACAGACCGTCGGCTCGCGACAGCACGGCGTCGAACTGGAAGACCAGCACAGCACGAAAGCCGCTCGTGCGGGAGAGCCCCATCCAGATTCTCGAACGTGGAATCACGGAGTTTAATTCCGTGGACGGCGCTTCCCGATCCATGAGCGAGACAGACGGTCCGGGGAACGTCCTCTTCGTCGTCACGGACACGGTCCGGAAGAGCCACCTCTCCGTGTACGGCTACGACCGGCCGACGACGCCGAACCTTGAAGACTTCGCCGACGATGCGCGGGTCTTCGAGCACGCCGTCGCGCCGGCGCCCTGGACCCTCCCCGTCCACGCCTCGCTGTTCACGGGGCTGTACCCCACCCAGCACGGGGCCACCCAGGAGAACCCCTACCTGGAGGGAGCCACCACCCTGGCCGAATCCCTCGACGCCGCCGGCTACGCCACCGCCTGTTACTCCTCGAACGCCTGGATCACGCCCTACACCAACCTGACCGACGGGTTCGACGACCAGGACAACTTCTTCCAGGTCATGCCCGGCGAGTTCCTCTCGGGCCCGCTCTCGAAGGCCTGGAAGACGATGAACGACAACGACGCCCTCCGCAAACTCGCCGACAAACTCGTCGAACTCGGCAACACCGCCCACGAGTACTTCGCCGAGGGGGGCGGCGGCGACTCCAAGACCCCCGAGATCGTCGAGCGCGTTCAGGACTTCGTCGCGGACGCCGAGGCCGACGGCGACGAATGGTTCACGTTCGTCAACCTGATGGACGCGCACCTGCCGTACCACCCACCCGACGAGTTCGCCGCGGAGTTCGCCCCCGGCGTCGACTCCACGGAGGTCTGCCAGAACTCCAAGGAGTACAACTCCGGCGCCCGCGACATCGACGACGGCGAGTGGGAGGCCATCGAGGGCCTCTACGACGCCGAGATCGCCCATATCGACCACCACCTCGGCCGCCTGTTCGACTGGCTCAAGGAGACCGGCCGCTGGGAGGACACGCTCGTCGTGGTCTGCGCCGACCACGGCGAACTCCACGGCGAACACGGCCTCTACGGCCACGAGTTCTGCATCTACGACCCGCTGGTGAACGTCCCGCTCATGGTCAAACACCCCGAACTCGACGCCGAGCGCGACGACGAGACCACCGTCGAGTTGCAGGACCTCTACCACACCGTCCTGGACCACGCCGGGGTCTCGGCCGCGACGGGTGGCGAACCGTTCGACGCCGCGCGGTCGCTCCTGCGCGCGGACTACCGCGAGTTCGCGGGCGTCGACGCGCCGACCGGCGCCGAATCGCGCTCCGCGGCCCACGACGCGGGCGAACTGGACGGCTACGGGTTCGTCGACTACCACCGACCGATCGTCGAGCTGAACCAGCTCGAGAGCAAGGCCGAGGCCGCCGGGATCGAACTCGACACCGACTCTCGCTTCTACTCTCGGATGCGCGCCGCCCGACGGACCGACGGGAAGTACATCCGCAACGAGCGCATCCCCGACGAGGCCTACCGGATCGACACCGACCCCGAGGAACTGGAGGACGTGGTCGACGCCGACGACGACGTGGTCGCCGCGACCGAGGACGCGCTGGTCTCCTTCGAGTCGGAGATGGACGGCGAGTGGGACGACGTGACCGACGAGGACGTCCTCGACGACATGGGTGAGGAGGCGAAAGACCGCCTGTCGGACCTGGGATACATCGAGTAATCGTGAGCCGCTCCGAAGGGTTCACCGACCTCGCCGACCGTCAGACGGCGCTGAAGATCGTCGGCGGGTTCGCCATCGCGTTGGCCGTTCTCGGCCTGATCGCCTACGGCATCGGCCTGGAGAAGATCCAGCGCGAACTCGTCCGCGCCGACATCCGGTGGCTCGCCGCCGGCTGTCTCTCGACCGCCGTCGGCCTCGTCGCCTGGGCGAAGGCCTGGCAGGTCGTCCTCCGCGTCGTCGGTTACCGCGTCCCGTTCCGAAAGCTCGTCGTCACCTACTACGCGGCGACGTTCGCCAACTACGTCACGCCGCTGGGACAGGCAGGCGGCGAGCCGTTCATCGCGTACGTCCTCTCGCGGGACACGGAGGCCAGCTACGAGGACTCGCTCGCCTCCGTCGTCACCGCCGACCTCCTCAACCTGCTCCCCTTCTTCACGTTCGCGGCGCTCGGGACAGTCGTCCTCGTCCTGCAGACGACGCTGTCGAGCCGCGTCCGCGGCGTCGCGGGCATCCTCGTGGTGTTCGCCGTCGGCGCGCCCGTCGTCGCGATGCTCGGCTGGCGCTCCCGCCGGCGCGTCGGCCGGTTCGTCCTCCGGGTGGTTGCTCCCGTCGCCAGGCGGGTCCGGTTCGTCACCCTGGAGGGGATCCGCGAGCGCCTGCGCGAACTCAACACGGCCTTCGAGCGCATCGCCGCGGACCCGCGAGCGCTCGCCCACGCGCTCGTCTACTCCTACGTCGGCTGGCTGTTCTTCGCGCTCCCGCTGTACTTCGCCGTCCGCGCCATCGGCGAGTCCATCTCGCTCTTCCTCGTCTTCTTCATCGTCCCCGCGAGCACGCTCGCCGGGCTGACGCCCTCACCGGGCGGGCTCGCCGGCGTCGAGGCCGCCCTCGCCGGCCTGCTAGGGACGCTCGGCGGGTTCTCCTTCGCGACCGGCCTCTCGATCGCCATCGTCTACCGCCTCGCGAGCTACGTGTTCGCCGTGCTGTTGGGCGGCGCCGCCGCGATCTACGTGGTCACGCGCTCCTGAGAAATGTCGGGGTGCGCCGCTACTGCTCGAATCCGACGGAGACGGCGGACGGACTGAGCGCGGTCAGAGCGAGCCGAGCCGTATCTCGTCGTCCGTGACCGAGTCGATGTGGTTCTCGTCGAGCGGGAAGCTGTCTTCGCTGCGACTCCCCCACCCGAGCTTCGACATTACCGTGTCAGAAACGCCCGGGTCCGGCTCGACGTGCGCCTGGCCGCCACTGACCTCGGCGACCCGGCCGATCTCCTCGCCGCCGTTGTCGACTACTTTCTTCCCCTCGTCCGACTCTGTGAGGTTGATATCTGACGCCATCGCTTCTCCGGATACGGGGGTGAGCGACCTGTAACTCCGCCTTGCTAGCGCAGGCCCCGCGCCCGTGCAGTACGGCGATTCCGCCGCTCACGACCGGTCGGTCACTTCAGGATCGGTTCGAGCTCCGCCTCGTAACACGGCCGGCAGACGTATCGATCGAACGCGCCGGCGTCGCTCTGGGTGTTGACGATCAGGTGGACGGTCTCGCCGAAGGGGACCGTCTCGCCGCAGATACCACACTCCTCGGGCACGGTCGCTCTCTATGTGGATATGTCACATGCCGCAAAGAAGCTGTGGGTCGGTCGGAACGCGGGCCGACCGGAGCGATGTCGTCCGCTCAGTCCGCTGCGACGGCGTCGTCGACTTCCTGGGCGGCGGCGATGACGTCGTCGATGGAGTCGCCCGTCGGCTCGTTGTTGAGGAGCACGTCGATGGGGAGCGTGGGCGCGCCGTCGACGAGGTTCTCCATGATGATCAGGCGCTCGCGGGCGCGGGACATCCCGACGTAGAACACGCGCCGTTCGTTGTCGGTGAGGGTGGGGACCGGCGAGGTGTGCTTGGTGAACTCCTCGTCGCCGGGGACCTCCCGGTCGGACTGGTCGACCGTCGCGGCCATCTGCTCGACGACCTTCTCGGTCAGGTCTGTCGCGACGAAGACGTGGTCGGCCTCACGACCCTTCGCGCTGTGGATGGTGCCGACGCGGACGCGGTCGGTCTGCATCCCGGCGTACTCGCCGCCGAAGTACGCCTCGACGCTGCGCTCCTGGAAGCTCGTCACCTTCCGGAGCATGTCTGCGGCCGCGCGCGGTTCTGGGACGAACGGCGCGAAGTCGCGGATCGTGTCGGGCTCGACGGAGAGCTCTTCGAGGTCCTCGACGTCGGCGGCCTCCTCCATCTCGTCGAGTTCGTCGAACAGCTCGTCGCGCTCGCTCGTCCCGAAGGCGGAGTCGGCGAGCATGTCGGCGAGGCGGCGGGCCTGCAGGCCCGTGACCGGTTCGCCCTCGTCGAGCGCCTCGATGGCCTCGACGTACTGGCTGAGCCGGTCGGTCCACATCCGCTGGTCGGTCAGGCAGGTGAAGGGAATCCCCTCGTCGATGAACTCGTCGATGAACTGGAACATCTGGTAGCGCGCGCGGAAGAGGATCATCGCAGTTCCTTCTTCGTCCTGCTCGATGGTCCGGCGGACGTTGCGGACCAGGTCGATCATCGAGGGGTTCTTGACGCCCTCGACGCGGCCGCCCTCCTTGCGCGGGTTGAGGTCTTTCTCCTGGCGCTTTTCGATGTGGCTGACCTCCCGATTGACCACGTTGAGGATCCGCGAGGGCAGGCGGTAGGAGTTGGGCAGGATGTTGTCGTCGGTGACGTCCTCTTCGAGGAGGAGGTCGGGGTCGGCGCCCTGCCAGGCGTAGACGACCTGGTCGTCGTCGCCGGCGATGAGGACCGTCTCCATGTGGGGGCGCCACTCCTGATAGACGTCGTACTGAAGGGTCGTGATGTCCTGGAACTCGTCGATGACGAGGTAGTCGACGCTGGGCAACAGCGAGCGCTGGGCGACGCGTTCGAGCATGTCGGCGAAGCCGACGACGTCGTTCTCGCCCTTGTACTCGCGCCAGGCGCGGATCGTCTCGGGGACGCTGATGCGGTCGTCGTCGGAGGGCCAGGTCGGCGTGTACTTGTTGCCGGTCTGGGCGTTCTCGTCGACGTCCGGAGGGAGCCGCACGACCTCGTCGTCCCACTTGAACGGGACGTCGTACCAGTCGGCCACGTCGCGGCGGGTCCGCTGGAGCCACTGGCTGGTGGCGATGATCTTGTTGCCGATGGTCGTCGAGCGGGCGCTGCGCCGCCGCGACCCCTCGTACTCGTCCTCGTACTCGATACCGAACTCGTCGCAGAAGTCCTCCTTGTCGGACTCGCCCACGACGTCGCCCCGCGAGAGGTTGAGCAGTTCGTAGGCCTTCGCGTGCATCGTGCAGACGTTGCCCTTGAGCGCTCGCGGCGACTCCCCCAGTCGCTCGGCGAGGCGCTCGCGGATCTCCGCGGCGGCCGCACGCGTGTACGAGACCACCAGCACGTCGCGGAACTCCACGTCGTCGTTCTCTTCGAGCAGGGTCTCGACCCTGTCGAGCAGTGCCGTCGTCTTCCCGCTCCCGGGACCACCAAACAGGCGCGTCACCTGGGTGGACGCTTCAGTCATTGGCCCACGAAAGGGGCTACACACGCATAAACGACGTGGGTTGACGACGGCCGGAAACCGCACCACCGGTTGCGATCCGGCGACCGCCGCGACTCGCGTCGCTCAGTCCCGGTACAGCGAGATGTACAGCATCGTGAAGCCGATGATAAAGGGGATCGACTCCGTCATCCGGAAGAACAGGCGGACCGTCTCGGCGGCTTCGCGGGCGCCGACCTGGGCGATCACCGTGCTCGCGACGCCCATGCTGATGAACGCGAAGCCCATGAACGCGTACTGCAGCCGCTCAGAGGGCCGCTGTCGATACGCCTGGAAGCTGATGATCGTGATCCCGAGCGAGAGCCCGAACACCGCCATGCGCATCAACGCCAGTATCCCCCGCATCACCGCGACGACTTCTACCATTGTTCGCGTCGTCTGTCCGACAGCACGCTCTCACATATAGTTTCGCCGGTCCGCCGACGCCCTCTCGCGATTCGGGCGGTCTGTGCGGGCGCTCGCAGCCGTTCACTCCGGGTTGAGGTCGTCCCAGAGTTGGCTGAACCTGTCGGGGAGGTTCTCCTCGCGGTAGATGCGCACCTTGTACTCGTCGTCCTCGAGTGAGATTACCGTCGACTCGAAGTTGGACTCGTATACCTTGTAGTGATTGCCGTCGTCGGCGACGAGCGTCTGGTCTTTCACGAGGTCGTACTGACTGAGCATTTCGATGCGGCGGTACACAGTCGGTAGCGACAGGTCGCACTCCTCGCTGAGGTCCTTCGCCGACTGGGGCTCGCGGCTGATCGCGGCGAGCACCCGGCGGGCGTGTTCGTCGCCGATGGTGTCGAGTATCTCCTCGATGGCCCGTTCTTCGTCCACTATCGGTGTGATCGCTCGACCTCTTACATAGGCCTTTCGAGCGTCGGCTCTTTCAGCCTCAGAAAACGCGCCTGCCCCATTATGTGAGTGCCCCCAGTAGTATCGGATGCGGACCAAGTGCGGGCCCGGCGAACCCCGAATCGCACCGTGCGCATCCGTGTGTGCCAGTGGTGGGGTGTGGGTTCACCCGGTCCGCGGCTGGAGCCCGGGACAGCGCCCGACGGCGCCCTGTGCTCCTCCGCGGACCGGCCGGGGTCTCCGGGCTCGCATGCGGTCCTCGCCGGCACGAGCGCGTTGCCGGAGGTCGTTCCCGGCGCATTCCCCCCCAAACGCGTCATCCCCCCGACGCGGCCCGGGAACGAACGGGTCCCCCGACCCGCCGGTTATCCCCCTTACCGGCCTCCGTTGCCCGCTTTCCGGTGGACTTCCCCCCCCTATTCCCCCAACGTTCCCCCTTTCCGTCCAGTGTACCCGCTCGTGAGACGGGTGTCTCGCGGGATTTCGATGTCGTGCGAGATCTCGGTCGCGTCGGCGAGAGTACGCGGTCCGTCAGGATTTCGGAGCAGTCGCTCTCCGCATTCGCTCACGAAAAAATCGGTCGTCGCGCGTTACGCCGGGTCCCAGCCGCATACCGAGCACTCTGTGGCGGCCGAGTCGTGCAGTCCCCCGCAGTCGGGGCACTGCTTCTTGTTATAGTTCTCTTCCCAGCCCGTCGCCTCGACGTCGTGTCCACGGTCGGTCAGAAACTCGTCGAACATGTCGTCGGTGCTCGGTGCGGACGCCATACGTGCTAAGGTATACCACACCGGCATATATGTCTATTGGTATGCGAAACCTTTGCACACTTCACGGGCCCGCCGGGGGCGGCGAACCGGTCGCTCGCGCGCAGCGCGATTCGCACGAACCCCAGAACATATGAACCAGTTCACCGATACGTCGGCTATGGCACGGAAGCGGGTGAGTCGCCGCACGTACCTGGCAGCGATGCTGGGCGCGTCGACCGTCGGGCTGAGCGGGTGCGGTTCCGACGACGGCGGGACGGCGACGGCAGGGGACGGACGGGCGGAGACAGGGACACCGACGGACACACCGACGGCGACGCCGACGAACACGCCGACGAACACGCCGACGGACACGCCGACGGCGACGCCGACGGACACCGCGACGCCCACCGAGACGGCGACGCCCACGCCCGACGCGTCGTCGTTCGCGTCGTGGCCGGCGTTCATGGGCAACAACGAGCACTGGGGGCACCACCCGGACGCACGGGGTCCCCACGACGGCGTGTCGGTCGACTGGAAGCGGTCGTTCGACCAGGACCAGATCAACGCCACGGCGGTGCTGGCCGACGGGACGCTGTACGTCGGCGCGGGCGGCGGGGGGGACTCGGACGGCTCCTTCCACGCGCTCGATCCCGTCACCGGGGAGACCAAGTGGTCGAAGGAGACCGCGGCGCCGGTCACCAGTGCCGCGGCGGTCGGCAACGGCTTCGTCTTCGTCGGCACCTCCAACGGGGTCCTCTACTCGCTGCACACCGACGACGGGTCGGAGTTCTGGGACTACGACCTCACCTCGACCGAGGACTTCACCGCCCCGGTCGTCGCGGACGGCGAAATCTACGTCGGGTCGACGGGCAGCCGCGTCTACGACTTCGACGCCCTCGACAGCACTCAGAAGTGGAACCAGGACACCTACGGCGCCATCACGGCCTCCCCCGTCTTCGCCGACGGGATGATCTACGCGCCGAGCGCGGACCACAGCCTCTACGCGCTCACGGCCGGCGGCAGCGTGGAGTGGAAGAAGACCCTCGACGGGAGCGTCAACGGCGTCGCGTACCGCGACCGGCGCCTCTACGTCACTACCGAGGCCGAGACGCTCGCGCAGATCAACACCCGCGGGAGCACCGACTGGGAGCGACCACTCGGCGCCGGGATCGCTTCCACGCCCGCGGTCACCGGAGACCGGGTGTTCGTCGGGACGCGCGACAGCACCCTCTACGCCGTCGACGCGGACAGCGGCGTCGAGCACTGGCGGTTCACCGGCCCGAGCGACGGCGTGACCGCCCCTCCCGTCGTCGCCGACGGCACCGTCTACGTCGGGAGCCGCGATGGCTCCGTCTACGCCGTCGACACCGACAACGGCGACCAGGAGTGGTCGTTCGAGACGGGCAACAACATCGACGAGGCCGCCCCCATCGTCGCCGGCGGCCGCGTCTACATCGGCAGCCAGGACGGCACCTTCTACGCACTCAGCGAGTGAGAACTAGCACGGCGCAGCCGGGACGCGGCCGGCGCTCCGTCCACCCACTCACCACACCGCACTGGCCAGCGCAGACCCGAGCCACACCGCGACCAGCGCGCCGACCAGGTTGACGAGCGCGTTCGCCGCCGCACGCCGGCGCTCGCCCGTCTCGTAGAGCCGCACCGTCTCGAACGCGAAGGTCGAGAACGTCGTGAACGCGCCGCAGAAGCCAGTGCCCGCGGCTAGCGCCAGCGAGTCGCCGGCCGGCGCCGCGAGCACCGCGCCGAGCGCGAGACTTCCGAGCACGTTCACCGCCAGCGTGTCGCCCGTCCGCGCGTCGATTCGCTCGCCCAACAGGTGCCGGGCCAGCGCGCCCGCGACTCCGCCCAGCCCGACGAGGACGAGCGGGTTCACGACAGCAACCTCGCGAGCCAGCGACCACAGAGCACGCCGAGGAGACCCAGCGCGTAGTTCGCCACCACGTTCGCGGCGGCCAGCACCGGTGCCTGTCCGCCGGCCAGCCCCGCGGTCTCGGCCGCGAACGTGCTGTAGGTCGTAAAGGAGGAGAGAAACCCGGTCCCGACGATCAGCCGCGTCTCCGTGCTCAGCGCGTCGGCGAAGTGGCGTTCGTACAGGAGGACACCGAGCGCGAAACTCCCCAGGGCGTTGGCCGCGAGCGTCCCCCAGGGGAAGGCGCCGGGGAGCGCGAGCGCGACCGAGTGTCGGGCCGCCGCGCCCGCGAACCCGCCGACAGCGATGAGGACGAGCGGCTCCAGCCGGCCCAGCGCGTGGTCGTCGAGCATCCGTTCGCCAATACCGACTGCCCCAGGGTACTCGTGCGTTTCCGTTCGGCCGCGTCCCCGCCGACCCACCGGTCCAGATCCGATCGCCAAACCAGTGGATCGCCGCCCTCTCGTCCGTAAACCCTCGCACGAGCGTTTATCAAGTAGACCCGGACCAGGGCCGCCCATGGAGCCACGAGCGCTCACGGGAGACGAACGCGCAATCGAAGGACTGCCGATCAGGCTCGTCATCGCGCTGGTCGTCGGCGTCGCGAGCCTGAGCGTGATGATGAACACGCTCGGGGGGATCCAGACGCTCGGCGTCACCGAACTCGACGTCCGGCCGACGCCGGAAGTCATCGAGGACGGCGCGACCGACCTCTCGGTCGAGGTGGTCGGCCCGCAGGGCGACCGCGTCGCCAACGCCACCGTCGTCGCGACGGGCGGCACCGCGACGCTCGGCTCGGTGACCACCGCGCGGACGAACGCGAACGGGACAGCGAAACTGTCGCTGTCGCCCTCGCTGGGCCCGAATCAACAGGAGGGGACGATACAGTTCGACGTGAAACCGCCCGCGGGAGGACAGTACGCCGACGACCGCGGGAACACGGAGGTGTTGGTGGTCGACGATACGTAAGGGTCGGCCGGGCCCGTCGTTCAGCGTCCGGGCGCGTCGTCCCAGTCGATCCACTCCTGCTCCCAGCCGGTGCGGCCCTGGGCGTTGCGCCGGGCGAACTCGCGGTCCTCGCGGCGGGTCCGGTTGCGCTCGACCGTGTCGGCCTGCTCGCCCTCGACGAGCATCGGCTGGAAGGCCACGCCGCCGAGCCGCTCGGTTATCTCGCCGTCTTCGACGGCGACGAGGTGCTGGTCGCCGGCGCCGTGGGGCATGACCAGTCGGCCGTCGTCGGCGAGCTGGTCGACCAGCGCCGACGGCGGGCTGACGGCCGCGGCTTCGAGCAGGATGCGGTCGTAGGGGGCGTACTCGGCGAGGCCGTCCGCGCCGTTCCGGCGGTCGACGAGGACGCCGTCGTAGCCGGCGTCAGCGAGGTTTCCGCGCGCTTCGACGACGAGCCGGCGGGCGATGTCGATGGCGTGGACGTTGCGCTCGCCGGCGAGTTCGGCGACGACGGCCGCGGTGTAGCCGACGCCGGCGCCGACGACGAGGACTGAATCGCCATCGCGGACGTCGAGCGCTTCGAGGAGTCGCGCGACGGTGCTCGGCGCGAGGACGCGCGTGCCGAGACGTTCGAACGGGCGGTCGGCGTAGGCGCCGCCGTCCTCGGCGACGAACGCCTCGCGCGGGACCTCCCGCATCGCGACGGACAGCCGGTCGCTCCGGAGACAGCCCTTGCTCTCGTGTTCCAGGCTGTCGACCATATCGTCGCGCAACACCGCTAGGTCCATGGGTTTCCGTCCGCCCTCGATGGTAATGAATGGCGCGACTCGCCGGGTCGCCCCCGACCTGTCCGGGGGTCAGCGGGCGCCGCTCACTGCAACTCGACGAAGCGGACGCCGCCGTGCTCCTCGCGGTCGAGCGAGCCGTCGGCGCGGCGGCGAGCGCGGACGAGTGTCTGGCGACCGCGGCCCACCGGGGCGAGGACGTAGCCGCCGGGGCGGACCTGCTCGACCACGGAATCCGGGATCGATGGGGCGGCGCAGGTCAGATACGCCCGGTCGTAAGGGGCGTGGTCGGGCCACCCTCCCTTCCCGTCGCCGGCGCGGACCCACACGTCTCCGTATCCGAGCCGGTTCAGGCGCTCGCGTGCCTGTTCCGCGAGGCTATCGTGATATTCGACGGAGTAGACGTGCTCGGGGCCGACGAGTTCGGCGGTGACGGCGGCGTGGTAGCCGCAACCGGTGCCGATCTCCAGCACCTCGTCACCGGGGCGCAACTCGAGCAGATCGGCCATGATCGCGACCATGTGCGGCGCGCTGATAGTCTGTCCTTCCCCGATGGGGAGGGGGCTGTCGCGGTAGGACTCCTCGCGCTGGTTCTGGGGGACGAACTCGTGGCGTGGGACGGACTCCATCGCGTCGAGGACGCGTCCGTCGTCGACGCGGCCCTGATCGGCGAGACGCTCGATCAACCGCTGCCGGGCGGCCTCGGGATCCATGCTACCACGCGGACCAGGCCGAAGAAGACTCGTCGCGCGCGTACAACCGGTTGATGTCCTTCGCGAACGCGGTGTCGCCGTCGAAGTCCAGTTTCTCCTGGTGGTAGCCGTGGGCGTCGTCACGGATGTGGATCCCCTCGACGGTGAACTCCTCGCCGCCGAGTTCGTCCTCCTCGCCGACGGTGAACTCGTAGTCGCCGGGCACCTGCACGGTCATCGAGCGCGTCTCGTCGCGGCGGCCGTCGCTCGGGTGCAGCGTCAGGTTGACGCCGACGTTACCGACCGCGCGGGTCCAGATGGTCCGGACCGCTTCGGCGCTGGCCTCCTCGACGCGCTCGTCGCCGTCGAGTTCGAGGCTGGTGATCCGGACGGTCATGATCGCCTCCTCGGTGTCGAGGAGGAACTCCTCGCCGACGGCGAGCTGTTCGCCCTCGGGGACGTCGGCCGTGGCGGTGAACGACTCGCCGCCCTGGGAGACGACGACTTCGCGTTCGAACTCCGTCGTCGACTCGATCTGGTCCTTGTGGGTGTGGCCGCACTCCGTACAGCGGATCGTGGCGTGGCCGCCGCCCGTCGTGAGCACCTCGTGGACCGTCTCGAGGTCCGGCGAACACGAGGGGCAGGCGACGGCGACCCGCTCCGTGGTCTCGGTCATGTCCGTCCGTTGCCGGCGAGCGCGTAAAAGTCCGCTGAGTCGCCCCCGCTCGGCCGCGCTGGCCCGACGTCCGGACGGTACCGAGTCGCGTGCGGTCCGACCGCCGACGGAGCACCGCTTCGGAGCGGCCGACCGCGGCCGCGCGATCACGGCCGATCCGCTGGCGAATCTTGACGTGGCTGCGAGCAGAACAGTCGCGCAATGGCGACCGAAAACGGACGACCGGACGGGCCGGCAGTCGAGTCGGCCGGCGGTGGGGACGGGCTGGAACGCCGTCGACTCGCGATCTTTCTCGCCGTCGCGTTCGGCGTCTCGTGGGCGACGGCCGCGGTCATCTACGCGCTGGGGGGTATCGGCGCCGGCCCGACGCTGGGGTTCGGGATCCCGCTGTGGCTCGTCCTGCTTGCGGGGCCGTACATGTGGGGGCCGGCGCTCGGTCACGTCGCCGCCCGCTGGCTCACGGGAGAGGGGTTCGACCGAGGGGCGATGCTCCTGCGCGTCCGGACGCGCCCACTGCCGTGGGTGATCGGGTGGCTCGGGCCGCTCGTTCTCATCTTGGCCGGTGCCGGGCTCTACTTCCTCGTGTTCCCCGGGCGGTTCGGTGGGCTGGAGGCGGTCGCGGATCTGCTCGCGACCGTCGAGGCCGAAACCGGCCAGGAGATCCCGCTCTCGCCGACGGCGTTCCTCGGACTGCAACTCGTCCAGGCCGTCGTCGCCGCGCCGCTGCTCAACAGCCTCGCGACCTTCGGCGAGGAGTTCGGCTGGCGGGCGTACCTCCTGCCGAAACTCGCGCCGCTGGGTTGGCGGCGGGCGCTCGTCGCCCACGGCGTCGTCTGGGGCGTCTGGCACTGGCCGGTCATCGCGATGGGGTACAACTACGGGACGGACTACGCCGGTGCACCGTGGCTCGGCCTGCTCGCTATGGTCGTCGCGACGGTCGGGCTAGGCGTGTTCCTCGGCTGGGTGACCCTCCGGAGCGGGAGCGTGTTCCCCGCCGTCGTCGGCCACGCGATGATAAACGGCAGCGCCGGGCTGGCGACGCTGTTCGCGACGGCCATCCCGAACCAGGTGTTCGGCCCGACGCCCGTGGGGCTGATCGGCGTCGTCCCGTGGTTCGCCGTCGCCGCCATCCTCTTCGTCCGGACCGAGTGGCTCCTGCCAGGAGAGCGCGAGGCCGC
Source organism: Halosimplex rarum (assembly GCF_047715405.1). NCBI lineage: Archaea > Methanobacteriati > Methanobacteriota > Halobacteria > Halobacteriales > Haloarculaceae > Halosimplex > Halosimplex rarum. Next base: position 2,873,955 of record NZ_CP180412.1, on the reverse strand, counting down.
AGCACGGAGCGCGGAACGCGTTTGACCGCTCTCACTCGGCGCTCGGCAGATCGATCGCTTCCCCGTCCGCATACACTGTCGGGCCCGTGATGATCCCGTCGAGGTGGATCGGCGCGTGCGTGTCGCCGCCGATGCCGTGGTCGTCACCGATGGCGATGTGGACGGTCCCCGCGGCCTTCTCGTCGAGCAGGACCGACCCCACGAGGTCCTCGACGGCGAGGTTGGTGCCGATGCCGAGTTCCGCGAGGTTGTAGGCGTCGTCGCCGACCTCCTCGGCGGCCTCCTCGATGTCCGCGCGGACGGCGTCGTCGGAGATGTCGGTCACGTAGCCGTCTTCGACCTCGAATTCGAGGGTCTGACCGTCCTCGAGCTTCCCGTGTGGCATCATCGTCCCGTCGACGACGAACCGGCCGTTCGCGTCCTCGGGGCTGTGGAAGATCTCGCCGGCCGGGAGGTTCGACATCTGGCCGGGCTCGTGGACGATGCCGGTGTCGAGCTCCCACTCGCGGTCGCCGGGCTCGAACGTGATGTCGGTGCCCAGGTCGGTCGTCACGCGGATCTCGTCGGCGCCTTCGACCTGTTCGAGGAGGCGCTCGGACTCGGCGGCGATGGACTCGTAGTCGGCGTCCAGGCCCATCAGGAAGACGCCGTCGGTGATCCCCGGAAGCGTCGCGACGCGGGCGCCCGCCTCGTTGGCGTCGGTGCGGGCCTGCGTGTGGGTGAGGCTCTTGGTGGTCGGCGCGAGCACCACGTCGGCGCCGGCCATCGCGGCTGCGACGGGTTCGGGCGGTTCCCCGCCGTGCTGGTCGCCGGGTGGGTAGCGCACGATTACCGCGTCGTCGGTGATCTCGCTCGCGACGGCGTACAGCGCCTCGCCGATGGCCTGCCGCTCGTCGTCGGTGACGACGGCGCAGGACTCGTCGCTCCCCAGGTCCATGCACTGTCTCACGGCGGTCTCGGCCGGCGCGCGTAGCGATGAATCGCTCATATCAGAACCCGAAGCGCGGCCGCCGGTTATGAGTTACCCTCGGCCGCCGGCCGCCTGTGGCCGGCCGCACTCCCCGCGGACCACTCATCGGCGGTAACTACAATCGCTCTTTGAGTCTCGACAAGGAGTATAAGACGGCCGGGTGTATCTACGGGTGCCTTCCGAACCCACCCTGTCCGCTGGACGGTCGGCCCTCCACCCACTCCGTCCCCGTTCTCCGCCTCCGCTCGCCGTTCGCTTCTCCCGCCTCGCAACGTTGCCGACGGACCGAGTCGTCGCCGCCGCCCCGCTGGCGAGAATCGAGTCCCGTCAGCGACGCGTTCGCACCGGTCCAGAAAGCATTTGTTCGATTCGTAACAGCATTCGGTATGCCCTCTCGCAGATCGGTTCTCGCTGCCCTGATCGCCGGGGTCGGAGGCGCGCTCGCCGGGTGCTCCTTCGAGTCCAGCGACGACGAATCGCCCGCATCGGACGGAGAAACGACCGCAGACGCGACGGTCACACCGACCGCGACGCTGACACCGACGGGAACCCCGGCGAACGGGGCGTCGCCGACGCCGACGAGGACGCCATCGCCTGTTCCGACGACCGCGGAGCCGTCACCGACGGCGACACCCACGGCCACGGCTACGCCGACGGCTGCGAACGGCGAACGAGTCGCCAGGTTCTCCGGCGAGGATTCCCAGCAGTACGACGAGTTCGGCCAGTCGGTCGCGGCAGACGGGGAGACGCTCTTCGTCGCTGCACCCGAGGACAGCCATCCGGACGTGGGGGGAGCCTACGGGTCAGTGTACGTGTTCGACCGCGTCGACGGCGAGTGGACCCAGCGGGCGAAACTCGTTCCGGAGGCCGAGGCGCTCCCGTTCGACTATCAGTTCGGCACCGATCTGTCGGTCTCGGGCGACCGGGCGGTGGTCGGTGCGCTGGAAGCCGTGGGAACCCACGAGCTCCCGGACGGTGGGGCGCTCGTGTACGAACGAGCGGACGACGAGTGGCAGCGAACGGCGGTACTGCGGTCCGGCGCGGGCCAGAAGCACGACGGGTTCGGCCGGTCGGTCGCACTCGACGGCGACCGAATCCTCGTCGGCGCCCCCTACGGTGATCGCGCGGACGGGACCGGCACGGGGGTCGCGTACGCGTACGCACTTGCGGACGGTCGTTCGGCGACGGACACCGCCGATCGGTCCTCGGAAAGCGAGCGCTCGGCGGTCGAGGAAGGGCCAGCGGCCGGCGAGTGGACCCAGCGGGCGAAGCTCGCCCCTCCGGACGGCGGCGACCACGACCGGTTCGGCTGCTCGGTCGCGCTGGACGGCGAGACCGCCCTGGTCGGCGCCTACAACTTCGAGACGTCCGATGGGGACAACGTCGGGAAGGCCTACCTGTTCGAGCGCGCCGACGGCGAATGGGGCCACCGGACGACGCTGACGCCGACAGCCGATCACGACCACGAGGACTACTTCGGGAGTTCAGTCGCGCTGGACGGTACTACCGCGCTCGTCGCTTCCTGGGGCGACGACGACCCGAACGGCTTCTACGCGGGGTCGGCCTACGTGTTCGAGCGGATCGAGGGTAGGTGGATCATGGACACGAAGCTCGTCCCCGACGACGGCGAGCGTGAGCAGGTGTTCGGGAGTTCGGTCGCGCTGGACGGCGACACCGCTCTCGTCGGCGCCGAGCACGACGACACGGAGCGCGACAACGCGGGGTCGGCGTACCTGTTCGAACCCGAAAGCGGCGAGTGGGCCCAGCGGACGAAGCTGCTCCCCGACGAGGGGACCGACAGCGATCTGTTCGGCACGTCGGCCGCGCTCGCGGACGGACGGGGGTTCGTCGGCGCCATCCACGAGGAAAGCGAGGGAACGGACGAGACGGGCGCGGTGTACGTCTTCTCGACGTAGCTCACTCCATCCGGTCCGCGTCGGCAGCGAGGCCGTCGAGGACGTACTCGGCGCTGGTCCGCGTCGTCGCGAGCGGCGTGTCGTGGACGTCGCAGATCCGCAGGAGCGCGCTGATGTCGGGCTCGTGGGGCTGGGCGGTCAGCGGGTCCCGCAGGAAGATGATCCCGTCGAGGCGGTCCTCGGCGACCTCGGCGGCGATCTGCGCGTCGCCGCCGATCGGACCCGACTCCTTCAGTTCGACGTCCAGCCCGGTCTCGTCGGCGACTCGCTTGCCGGTCGTGCCCGTCCCGACGAGGTCGAAAGTCGCGAGTAGCGACTCGTAGCTTTCGGCGAGGTCGATCATCTCGGGCTTCTCGTCGTCGTGGGCGATGAGCGCCAGACGCGTCATACGGAGTAATCGCGCTCCGTGCTGTTAGGCCTGTCCCGCGAGCCCGCCCCGGACGCGCCCGCGGAGGTGCTCACTCGCCCGCGGAGGCCCTCATTCGTCGGGATCGACCGTGACGTGGCCGCCACCGTCGATGGTGACGTCGTGTCCCTCCACGGTGAACGTCAGCGAGGCCTCGTCGTCCCCGCCGTCGACGAGCGTCTCTATCTGCTCGATGTCGACGTACGCATCGGCGTCGTCGACGTCGTCGGCCGACAGGTCTGTCGCGTCGGCGACAGCCGCGCCGACGGCCTCGTTTACCGGTCGGGGACTCACCCACCCGTCGCTCTCCGCGTCGCCCTCCCCGGGGGCGAGCACGTACAGATCTCCGTTTGCTGGCATACTCCCTACGTCACCGGAACGGTATATAGAACCGCGAGTGCGGTTTCACGCTCTGAAAGAACTGCCCGGTCCCGTCCATCGATTCGCTCGCTCACGCGCGCCCGAACGGCTGGGTTTTTGCGAGCGCCGCGTTCGCGGACGCCGTCGACCGAGTCAGCGGAACGGACTCGCGTCTCGGCGTCGGCGGTCAGAGAAATCGGGGAGACCCCCGATACACCGGTGTTGGAGGCGTCGTCCGGTGTTGGATGTCAGAGGCACGGGCCGGTCGATCTCCCCCCCAACACCAGGTGTACGTTTCACTACTGTCTCGATTAATCTTACGGCTTGGTCTAGCAGGGTCGCCGGTGCTGGCCGGGCCCGGTGGCCGCGACGGTAGCGCTCACTCGAGCCCTTCGCGCTGGTAGGACCCGTCGTACGTGTCGGCGTGCTCGGCCTCGGCGAGGACGAGCTGTGCGATTCGCGCGCCCCGTTCGAGCTCGACGGGGTGGTACACTTCCAGCAGCCCCTCGCCGCGCCCCTCGTAGCCGGCGTCCCAGACGGCCGTGTCGAGCATGCAGGAGTTGCGCAGCAGCGACGAACGCGGGTAGAGAAAGCCGACGTGGCCCTCCGGGATCCGGACCGTGTCGGCGTATTCGACGACGTACCCGCCGGGGTCGAGGCGGTAGACGTCCCCGTCGGCCTCGGGCTCGCGCTCGCGGCGCTCGCCGACGGTCTTGCCGTCCCGTCCGATACGGCCGGGCTCGACCTGCTCGTACACCGCGCCGAGCCGCAGGTCGACGCCGTTCGGCTGGATCTGGTCGTCGTCCACGTCGCCGAGGACGTCCGCGACGAACCGCCCGCTCTCGAACATACCGGGCGTGGTCCGCTCGCCAGCATAGTCGTTTCGTTCTCGCGACTGCGGGAGTCTCCCCCGATCGTCCCTTCGAAGCGCTCGAGGCCGGCCGTCGCACGGGTTCTGTGGATCGTCGAACTGCCTGACGGCGTTCGTCGAAGCCGAACGCGATCGCGACTCTCCAGAACTGTCGGCGCGGTGCCAAGATCGAAACCGCAAGACCGCGACGGGGTGCCAACTGACAACACTCGCGGTAACTCGCGGGTTTTATATCCACTCGTGTGCCATTGTCGGACGTTATGGGACAGACACTCACGGAAAAGATTCTCGACGAGCACCTCGTCGAAGGCGAGCTCGAACCCGGCGAGGAGATCGGGATCGAGATCGACCAGGTCCTCACGCAGGACACCACCGGGACGCTCGTGTGGCTGCAGTTCGAGGCGCTCGATCTGGACGACGTCCAGACCGAGGTCGCCGCGCAGTACTGCGACCACCAGACCTATCAGTTCGACTTCAAGAACACGGACGACCACCGCTTCCTCCGTTCGGCGGCGGGCAAGTTCGGCGCGCACTTCTCGCGCCCGGGCAACGGCATCTGCCACAACGTCCACAAGGAGAACTTCGCCGCGCCGGGCAAGACGATGCTCGGCTCGGACTCCCACACGCCGACGCCCGGCGGGATGGGCGAACTCGCCATCGGCGCCGGCGGCCTCGACGTCGCCGTCGCGATGGGCGGGGGCGCCTACTACATCGACATGCCCGAGGTCGTCAACGTCCGCCTCGAAGGTGAGCTCCCCGAGTGGGCCACCGCGAAGGACGTCATCCTCGAGCTCCTGCGACGCCTTTCGGTGAAAGGCGGCGTCGGCAAGATCTTCGAGTACACCGGTCCGGGCGTCGACACGCTCTCGGTTCCCGAGCGGACGACCATCACCAACATGGGGACCGAACTCGGCGCGACTTCCTCCATCTTCCCGACCGACGAGAAGACCGAGGAGTACCTCGAAGCGGTCGGCCGCCCCGAGGACTTCGAGCAGGTCGAGCCCGACGAGGACGCCGAGTACCACGACGAGATCGTAGTCGACCTCTCGGACCTCGAACCGCTCATCGCCGAGCCGTCGATGCCCGACAACGTCGTCCCCGTCCGCGAGGTCGAGGGCGTCGACGTCGACCAGGTCATGATCGGCTCCTGTACGAACGGCGCCTACGAGGACATCCTCCCGGCCGCGAAGATGCTCGAGGGCCGCGAGATCAACAAGACGACCGAGATGATCGTCGCGCCCGGTTCCAAGCAGGCCTCCGAAATGCTCGCCCGCGAGGGCTGGACGGCCGAGATGATGGCCGCCGGCGTCAACTTCTCCGAGGCGACCTGCGGCGCGTGTATCGGCAACGGCCACGTGCCCGCTTCGGACTCCGTGTCGCTGCGCACCTTCAACCGCAACTTCGAGGGTCGCTCCGGCATCGAGGACGACTCGGTGTACCTCTGCTCGCCGGAAGTCGCGACGGCGGCCGCCCTCGAGGGCGAGATCGTCGACCCGCGCGACCTCGACGACGTCGAGGACCCCGGCTTCGAGCTCGCCGACCACTACGTCGGCGTCAGCGGCTCCGACCTCATCACGCCCGACGAGGCCGTCGACGACGAGCTCATCAAGGGCCCGAACATCGGCGACGTGCCGCTGAAGGACCCGCTCCCGGCCGACCTGCAGGGCGAGACCCTGCTGAAGATGCCGGACAACATCACGACCGACCACATCAGCCCGGCCAACGCGGACGTGCTCATGTACCGGTCGAACATCCCGAAGCTCTCGGAGTTCACGCTCACGCGCGTCGACGAGACGTTCCCCGAGCGCGCGCTCGAGTCCGACGGCGGCATCCTGCTCGCCGGTGAGAACTACGGGCAGGGCTCCTCCCGCGAGCACGCGGCGCTGTGCCCGATGTACCTCGGTATCGACGCCGTCCTCGCACAGAGCTTCGCCCGCATCCACAAGGCGAACCTCTTCAACTTCGGCATCGTCCCGCTGACGATCGACGAGTCCACCTACGAGGAGATCGAGCAGGGCGACGACGTCGAGATCGTCGACGACGTGGCCGAGGCGGTCCGCACCGGCCAGGAAGAGTTCACCATCCGCGTCAACGACGACTGGGAGGCCTCCGCGTACCTCGACGCCTCCGAGCGCGAGCGCGAGATCCTCGCCGACGGTGGGAAGCTCACCCACGTCAAACAGCAGTACGAGTCCGAGGGCTCCGGCGCGCCCGCCGACGACTGATCGGATCCGCACCTTCTCCGTTTTTTCGGCGCCCGGTGAGCGACGGCACCGCCGCGCTCACCGCTCCGACACGCTTCGGACACCGAGTGAGATCGACGCAGCGGCTATCGAGAAGGGCGCTGCGAGCGTCCGAACTGCCGCACGGAAAGAGAGTGGGGTGGGGAGGGTGGAGTGGCACCCATCTGGGGTGCATCGGGAGGTGTGAGTTGCCAGGTTAAGAATTTTGTGGACCGAAGTCCGACAGTGGGCGGCGCCCGCAGTTCGCGCCGCTCCGGTCGCTACCCGGCCGGGCAGTAGACATTTGTACGGCGCCATCCTACCCGGCGACAGTGACCACCGTCGCACCGGACGAGTCCGCGGGCCCGGACGTTCGGATCCGCGAGGCCGAGCGCGCCGACCTGCTCGCCGTCTTCCACATCGAACAGGAGGCGTTTCCTCAGCCGTGGCCGTTCTCGGCGTTCGAGCGATTCCTCGACGAACCGGGCTTTCTCGTCGCGCAGGTCCGCGACGCCGAGGACTCCCGGGAGACGGCGACGGTCGGCGACGACGGGCGCGTCGTCGGCTACGTCGTCGCGGACGTCGTGCCCAACCACGGCGAGGACCTCGGTCACGTCAAGGACATCGCGGTCGCCGCGGAGCGCCGGAGCGAGGGCATCGGCCGGCGCCTCCTCCAGCGCGCGCTGACCGCCCTCGCGACGCAGAACGTCGCCTCCGTGAAACTCGAAGTCCGGGAGTCCAACGACGCCGCGATGGACCTCTACCGCCGGTTCGGCTTCGAACATCACGGCACCCTCCCCGGCTACTACGCCAACGGCGAGGACGCCCTCGTGATGGTCCGGGAGTTCTGACCGACGGCAGCCGGCGCGGCGCTACTGCGCTTCGTCCCTGAGCGCTTCCGCTATCGCCTGCAGGTCCCCTTTCCTGAAGCTGTCGCCGCTGTCTTCGCTATCGCCGTCCAGCCCGTCGACCGTCGCCCGGATCGCGGTCCGCATCGCCGGTTTCGACGGCTGACCGCTCGTGTCGATATCCGCGTCGACGGCGTCGCAGATGGCCGCGAGCGCTTCCTTGGTGAACGCGCTGGAGACCTCCCGTTCGTAGCGGCCGACCGAGACGCGGATCTCGTTGCGCAGGGCGTGGACTGTCGGTGACATGGTGTGGTCGTCGTCGGGGTCCGCCGTGTACGTTGTGGTCGACGAGTTGGAACGGATGATTTTCCACGAGAGTCTGCTGCCAGCGAGTGATCAGCAACGGCGACCGCTCTCGTGATCGGAACCGCAGACAGCGTGAAAGCCCCCGCCGTCTCGACTTCCGGGCCTCGCTGCGCTCCTCGGGCTTCGCCCTGCGGTGCTTACTTCGTCCGGGTTCGTCGAGACGGCGGCCCCTTTCATTCCCACCCGTATCGGCTTCTCAACAGTCTATGCGGGTGGGAATGAAAGGGGCCGCCCGCTCCGGGAAGCACGACGACGTAAGCACTGCAGGGAGCGGAGCGACCGAAGCGCGCAACGAGGCGCGCGACCGGAGCGGGCGGGGGCTTTCACGCTGTTCTCGGCGCTGATCGAGTGGGCGGTCGCGGTAGCGGCATCGTTTCTAGTGGGGTCATCCAGTACTCGTCACCACGCAGCCAGTGCATCACGGCCGTGGCTGTACGAGAGGATGCCGAGGAAGGCGAAAACGCCGGTGAAGGCGAAGGCGCCGCCGAGGAAGAACACCCAGTCGATGCCGACGTTACTGGTGAGCCAGCCGCCGGCCAGCGGCGCGAGGACCGATCCGGGCCGCCAGACGAGGTCGCGGACGCCGAAGCTGGAGGCGACGCCCTGGCCTTTGCCCTCGTCGGCAAACAGCGCCATGCTGGCGGGCTCGCGGATGGAGTCCGCGACTCCCAGCAGGGCGTTCAGCGCCACGAGGGGGAGGAACGCCGCCGAGAGGGTCCCGAGGAACGGGAACGTCGCTGGCAGGCCGAGCGCGCTGCCGATAGCGGGGGTGAACGGGACGACCAGCGCGACGGTCCCGTAGAAGAGGCCGCCGAAGAAGACGAAGCGGGCGCGGCCGAACCGGTCGGAGAGCCCGCCCGTGTAGGGCTGGCAGACCATGTTGGTGAACTTCTCGGCGGCGATGATGACCGCGACCGCGGTCGCGCTGTTGACGTAGCCGAGTCCGCCGTCCACGGCGGCGAGACCGGCGTAGATGGGGACCCACGTCCGGACGAGCGTCACCGCGACCGCGTACTGGGCGCGGAAGCTCGTTATCGTCAGGATGCGTTTGTTCAGCGCCAGGTCGGTGAAGGGGAAGCCGTGGATCCGTGTGTCGTCGGGCTCGACCCAGAGCCAGACGACGACGAACGCCGACGCGGCGATGACCATCAGCAGCGCGAAGACGGCCTCGAACCCGAACAGGTCGTAGAGCGCACCCGCGGAGAAGGTACCGCCGATGGCGGCCGCGAACCGCCAGGCGTTAGAGGTCCCGATAGTGTTGCCCCGCTCGGACTCGCGGGCGAGGTCGCCCACCAGCGCCAGCGCGATGAGCCCGGCCGCGGTGGCGGCGATACCCTGGACGGCTCGGACGGCGATGAACTGCCAGCTCGTGTCGACGACGGCGAACCCGGCGTAGACGAACACGGAGAGGCCGAGCCCGCCCAGCAGGACCGTCCGCTTGTCGTAGCGGTCGCCCGCCCACGAGATGGGGATGATCCCGACCGCCTGCGCGAACGTCAGACCGGTCGCGAACAGTCCCAGGACAAAGCCCTCCGCGCCGAGTTCGTTGATGAACGTCGGCAGGAGCGTCAAGAGCGTCACGAGCCCGAACGAACTCGCGAATCTCGTGAAGTAGAGCGCCCGTAGTTGCTTTCCCGTATCAGTCACTGATCGGGCGGTTGCGATACGCGTAAAAAGGAGTTCCGATAGTCGAAAAATTCTCTTCCACGAGCGACACGTCGGCGACGATCGGAGCGTATCGCTCCCAGCGCCAGCGATGTACTGTCGCCGCTTCCGTGCCGCGGCGGAGTCGTACGAGGTCTGATCACGGTCGCAGATCGTCCGCACGATCTCGATCGATGGGGACGAGCGCCACGTCCAGATCAGGGCTCTGGGAGTACGGCCATCGCGCTGCTCGGAGAGACCGGACACGATCGAGAGCGGGACGCTCGACCCGACTGCACTCGCCCGTTGCAGCGTGACCGCCTTCGCGATGACGCACTAGAGAGGCGCATGGCCCGATTCGATCGCCGTCGCCCGTGTCCGCCAGATGGTGTGAATCATTTAACACGAAAACCACTAAGTCGGAGTAGATCATAATTGATAATGTATGTCTACAGAGGGCGGATCGCAAGACCCGGCGGAGCGAAAGTCGGCGATCAGGACGCGCCACGAGCAGGCAGCGAACGAGGTACTCCCGGATCACCGGGATCTGTTCATCGGCGGCGAGTGGGTTCCGAGCGCCTCCGGGGAGACCTTCGAAACGACCGATCCGACGACCGGCGAGACACTCGCCGAGGTGCAGGCCGGCAACGCCGAGGACGTCGACCGGGCCGTCGCGGCCGCGTGGGAGGCCTACGACGAGACGTACAGCGAGACGTCGACGGCCGAGCGGCAGGCGATGCTCGAATCCATCGCCGACGTCGTCGAGGAACACAGCGAGGAGTTCGCACGCCTCGAGAGCCTGGACAACGGCAAACCCATCACCGAGGCGCGCATCGACATGGCCCTCGTCGCCGACCACTTCCGGTACTTCGCCGGCATCGCGCGCGCCCACGAGGGGGTGACCGTCGATACCGACGACAGCAGACACGTCCAGACGCTCCGTGAGCCGTACGGTGTCGTCGGGCAGATCATCCCGTGGAACTTCCCGCTGCTGATGGCGGCCTGGAAGCTCGGCCCCGCGCTGGCGGCCGGCAACACGGTCGTGCTCAAACCCGCCGAGGAGACCCCGATGACCATCCTGAAACTGATGGAGGTCACCGAAGACGTGATTCCGGACGGCGTGGTCAACGTCGTCACCGGATTCGGCACGGAGGCGGGCGCACCCCTCTCCGAACACCCGGACGTTCGGAAACTCGCGTTCACCGGGTCGACCGAAGTCGGCCGGGAGGTGATGAAGAGCGCCGCGGACAACATCATCGACCTCACGCTGGAACTGGGCGGAAAGAGCCCGCTGGTCGTCTTCCCCGACGCAGATCTCGAACGGGCCGTCGAGACGACCATCACCGCCATCTTCTTCAACACCGGGGAGTGCTGCTGTGCCGGGTCGCGGCTGTTCGTCCACGAAGACGTCAAAGACGAGTTCCTGGACGAACTGGCGGCCGCGGCAGAGGAACTGACCGTGGACGACCCGCTGCTGGAGTCGACGGACCTCGGTCCGAAGGTGACCGCCGAGCAGGTCGAACGGACGATGGGCTACATCCAGGAAGCCGAAGAAGCGGGGGCGGCGTTCGTCACCGGCGGGAGCCAGCCCGACGACGAAGCCCTCTCGGACGGCTGTTTCGTCGCGCCGACCCTCATCGACGACATCGACCACGACAACAGGGCCGTCCAGGAGGAGATCTTCGGGCCGGTCCAGGAGGTGTTCACCTGGAGCGACTACGACGAGATGATCGAACTGGCCAACGACGTGGACTACGGGCTCGCGGCGGGTGTCCTCACCGAGGACCTGACGAAGGCTCACCAGGCCGTCAAGGACATCGAGGCCGGCAACGTCTGGGTCAACACCTACAACGACTTCCCGGCGGGCCAGCCCTTCGGCGGGTACAAGCAGTCCGGGATGGGCCGGGAGACCGCCCAGGAAGCCGTCGAACACTACACGCAGACGAAGACCGCCAACATCTCGCTGCGGTAGCGTGACCGTCCCCTTCCCGGAGCTGTCCCCGGGTCGGATCCGGGCCGGGCACGTCTCGGTGGCGCCCGACGGGACGGCCTACGTCGTCCCGTCGGGGATGCACGAGCGGCTGCGGGACGCGGTCGTGTCGGACACCGGCGAACGAGCGGGGGACCCGAAGGTCGACCTCGCGCTGGCCGGGTGGGCCTCGCTGCAGAGCGACGGGATGACCGACCGGGTGAACGTCGACGCCCCCGACGGCTTCGCGAATGGGGCCATCGTCAGGCGATTCGCCCGATCGCACGACGCGGGTTCCGTCGCCGTGGCGTACCACCCCAGCGGCGAAGTGAGCCGGTGGACCGACCCCGCGGCCGTTACGCTGCCCGAGACGTCGAAATAGACGAGTCCTCTGAGTCCGACGCTTCGACGATGCCGACCCTCAGTCCGAGGCCTCGGCGGCGGCGATCGGCGCAATCGCGATTTCGACCTCGATGTCCTCCACGTCCCACGTCTTGCGGTGGCCGTCGGCGACCGCGCCGACCTCTTCGGCGCGCACCTCGTCGGCGATGAGGGCCTCGTGTTCCGAAACGAGGTCGGCGATGCGGTCGTCGCGCACCTCGAATTCGAGACGGATCGACTCCTCCATGTCGAGTTCGAGCTCCTTGCGCATCTCCTGGACGCGGCGGATGACCTCGCGAGCGTAGCCTTCGCTCTCGATGTCCTCGGTGAGGGCGGTATCGACGTAGACGACGCCCTCGCTGTCGAGCGCCCGGAACTCCGCGCCGGCGACGCCGTCGGGCGTGTGGCGGACGAACTCGACCATCTCCGCGTCGAGGTCGACCGACTCGCCGAGCGCGTCGGCGACCGCCGATTCGAGCGCTTCGACGGTCGGCTCACTGACCCGGGCCTCGTTGAGCGCGCCCATGACGCGGCCGGCGTCGTCGCCGAACTCGGGCCCCAGGAGGCTCATGTCGGCCTCGGCGGAGTAGGCGAGCTCGCCCCACTCGCCGTCGGGACCGACGACCTCGATGTCGCGGGCGTTGAGCCGGTCGGCGAGGATGTCCGCGCGGCGCTGGACCGTGTCGGCGACGGCCGCGGCGTCGGCCTCGCCGGCGTCGTCCACGTCGACGACGACGCGCTGGACCGGCCAGCGGAGCTTGCGCTCGGCCTGCTGGCGGGCGTTCGACCCCGCTTCCTCGACGGCGCGGACGACCTCGACGTCCTGCTCCAGGTCGGTGTCGAGCCACTGCTCCGTGGGTTCGGGCCAGTCGGCCATGTGGACCGTCGGGTGGCCGGCGTCGCCGGTCAGCGAGCCGTAGACCTCCTCGGCGACGAACGGGGTGAACGGTGCGAACAGGGTCGCGACTTCTTCGAGGACGGTGTAGAGCGTCGCGTAGGCCGCGCGCTTGCTCGGCGAGTCGGACTCGTCCCACATACGTTCGCGGACGACCTGGACGTAGAACCGGGAGACGTCCTCGACGACGAAGTCGATCAGGGCGTTCGCGGCGCGGTCGTTCTCGAAGTCCTCCATCGCGTCGGTCATCTCCGCCTCGACGCTCTGGAGCCGCGAGAGCACCCACTCGTCGACGAGTTCGAGGTCGTCCTCGACGTCCTCCAGCGAGACCGCGTCGGGGTCGAAGTCGTCGGCGCGCATGTACGGCAGCGGGAAGCGCGCGACGTTCCAGAGGATGTTGAGCCGGCGCTGCATCTCCTGGGTCTCGTCCCACGAGAAGTTCATGTCCTCGCCCTGCGCCGTGACCGAGAGCAGGAACAGGCGCATCGGGTCGACGCCGTACTCGTCGATGACCTCGTGGGGGTCGACGAGGATGCCCTTCGACTTCGACATGCCGCGGCCGTCCGGCATGTTGGCGTAGCCGTGCATCAGGACCTGCTTGTACGGGATCTCGCCGGTCGCGGCGGTGGACATCCCGAGCTGCGACCAGAACCACCCGCGGGTCTGGTCGTGGGCCTCCATGATGAGGTCGGCGGGCCAGAGGTCGTCGAAGCGGCTCTCGTCTTCGGGGTAATTGAGGGTCCCCCACGTCGCGACCGAGGAGTCCAGCCACACGTCGAAGACGTCCGGGACGCGCTCGTAGGTGACGCCGTCCTCGGTGATGGTGAGGTCGTCGACGGTGTCCTTGTGGAGGTCGACGCTGTCGGGGTCGATGTCCTGGTCGACGCGGTCGGCGAGCTCCTCGCGATCACCGACGACGATGGCCTCTTCCATCGTGCCGTCCCAGTCGTCACTCGGAATCCAGATCGGGATCGGGATGCCCCAGTAGCGCTGTCGCGAGACGTTCCAGTCGGGCGCGTCTTCGACGAAGTCGCGGAAGCGATTGTCGCGGGCCCACTGCGGGTACCACTCGGAGTCCTCGATGTTCTCCAGCAGTTCGTCCTTGATGTCGGTGACCGTGATGAACCACTGGTCGGTGACGATCTGGATGATCCCCGTGTCACAGCGCCAGCAGTGCCCGTAGCTGTGGGACGTCGTCTGCTCGGCGAGCAGCGCGCCGTTCGCGTCGAGGTCGTCCATGATCTCGCGGTCGGCGTCCTTGACGAACTCGCCGGCGTACTCGCCTGCGCTGTCGTCGTAGACGCCGTCCGCGCCGACGGGACAGAAGATATCGAGACCGAGTTCGCTCCCGCGCTCGAAGTCTTCCTCACCGTGGCCCGGCGCGGAGTGGACGAGTCCCGTGCCGTCACCCTCGGTGTCGACGTAGTCGCCCGCGTACACCTGGAGCGCGCCCTCGCCGTCGGGCGCGTCGGGGACTTCCTCGCGGAGCGGGTGTTCGTAGGTCCACCCGAGCATCTCCTCGCCGGTCAGCTCCTCGACGACCTCGTAGTCGTCGTAGCGACCGGCCGAGAGGACGCTTTCGACCTTCGCCGCGGCGACGTACAGGCGCTCGGTGCTCCCGCCCTTCTCCGCGTCGACGCCGACGTACTCGCCCTCGCCGTCGACCGCGACGAAGGTGTTCGCGGGGATGGTCCACGGCGTCGTCGTCCAGATGACGAGACTCCCCTCGCGGTCTTCGAGGTCGAACTTGACGTAGATCGAGGGGTCCTCGACGTCCTCGTACTCGACCTCGTTGTTGGCGATGGCGGTCTCACAGCGCGGACACTGGGAGATAGACCGTTGCCCTTGCTCGACGAGGCCGCGCTGGTGGGCCTTCTCGAAGCCCCACCATGCCGCTTCCATGTACTCCGGCGTGACCGTTTTATATGGGTCGTCCCAGTCCATCCAGACGCCGAAGGACTTGAAGTCGCTCTGCAGGCCCTCGAGCTGCTCGTCGGCGTAGGCCTTGCACTCGTCGATGAAGTTCTGCTCGCCGAACTCCTCGATGTCCTTCTTGTTCTCGAAGTCCAGCCGTTCCTCGACGCGGGTCTCGATGGGCAGGCCGTGCATGTCGTAGCCCGGCCGGTCGGTCACGTCGTAGCCGCACATCCGGAGATAGCGGATGTAGCAGTCCTTCAGCGTCTTGTTCCAGGTGGTGCCCATGTGGGCCGACCCAGACGTGTAGGGCGGGCCGTCCACGAAGAAGTAGTCCTCGCCGTCGGATCGGTGCTCGACCGTCTGCTCGTAGGCGTCGACGGCGTCCCAGTAGTCGAAGACGCGGTCCTCGACCGCGTCGGGGTCGTACTGGTCGGGGACGTCCGCGAACCGCTCCGTGCGGGCCGCGGGTTCCCCGTCTCCGTCGGCGTCGTCCGTGCTCATACACTGACGAACCCGCCCGACGCTCTTGGAAACTTCGATTACGTGGCCCGACGGGAGCGGGTCACTGCCGCCCGACGTCACTGCGCGGTCCCTCACCCGTCTCGTCGTTCTCGACCGCGGCTTTCGCGAACAGGGCCGCATCGTACAGCGAGTGCGTGACGATCGGTGCGAGCAGTGACCCGGTGACGACAAACAGCGCTCCTAGTCCTGCGCCGACGAGGCCGGTGCTGAGACAGCCGATCACGACGCCGCGATCGACGTCGAGCGGCGAGTCTGCGCCGTAACTCGGATAGTGGACTGCACCGAACAGGGTGGCCATGACGCCGATTCCCGCCACCGCGCCGAGCGAGTCGACGAGGAGTGGCTGGACGATACCGCGATAGAGCAGTTCTTCGGCCGGACCGACGAGTACGAGTGCGACGATCAGGGCTGCCGGGACCGACTCTCGTGAGAGGTTGAGCGTCTTCTCTCCTTCGGCGTCGAGCAGCGAACGGACGCGCTCGGTCGCGACCGAGAGTGCGAACGGCGCCGGGACGAGTGCGAGCGCGAGCACGAGTTCGGGGCCGCTGAGGAGGCCGAGCCGAACGTTTACTCCGCCGACGAACCACAGATACCCCACCGCGACGAGCAGGAACGACCCCTCCATCAGGACGATACCCGGGACGAGGCCGCGGACGCGTTCTCCGACCGCGGAGTACGCCAGCGCACCTATCGGAACGATCACGACGAGCGGCAACACGGAGAGGACGACAGCCGTGACGATATCGTTCAGCTGCACGCGCCCTCACCTCCGATCACAGACAGCCACCACCGTCTGAATCGACTGTGCACATACTGCGGCGAACTCGTCAGGGAGACATAACGATTCTGGCGTCGCTCACGGGAACGCATCCGGAAGTCGCGCCGATCGCCGCCACGAACCCGCCCGACGCTCTTGGGACTTCGATTACGTGCCCTGTATCTGGTGAGCGAGTGAGCGAACCAGCGGTCGAGACAGCACCGGCGCTGTCAGGCCCAGTCGTGTCGGTCCCATCCCTCGTAGTGTTTCAGTCGACTCCGGATGTGAAACGGTTCCCACTCGCACTCGCGATAGAGCACGTCGGCGAGCGCGCCGAATGCGCCGTTGTTCAGTTCGATGCCGCGGTTTCCCTTCGACGTGATGTACGGTTCACTGCGGAGATCGTCGAAGGCCGCGCTCGCGGCGGGATACTCGTTCGAGTCGATCGCCGCGATCGAAAGCAGTGCGTCTTCGCCGATCGGCGTCCCCCAGCGATGCTTCGCGACCATCGCTGCCAACAGCGCGCACTTCACCGACGGCTTTCGCATAGAGCCGATTTCCCAGCCAACCGTATTAAATGGTGTTAACCCGAGTTTACACTGATGGAAAATAGTATATGCATCCGCGGCCGTGTTGATACCATGAGCGAATCGACGCCCGGCCCATCTATGTCCGAACGGGATACGAAGGCGGCCCGTCTCTCCCATCCCAGCGGGTTTCTCAAATTGACGAAACACGAGAGCGTCCCGATACTCCTCGACGCGCTCCTCGATCTCCCGCCGGGGAGGGAGTTCAACAAGAGCGAGCTCGCCGACCACGCCGGTGTCACCCGTCAGACCGTCGGGAACTACATCGACCTCCTCCTGGAACTCGACGTCGTCGAACCGGTCCCGGACACGTCGCCTCGTCGCTACCGAGTCGCCGAGAGCGACGTCGTTCGGGAACTCTTCGAACTCAATAGCGCGCTGAATACCGCGGGTGAGTAGGCCTCGCCGAAGCGGTGCCACGATCGGTTACCGTTGGATGCTTCGGTCGGTTGAATACTCGATCGACACGCACGCTCACAGTTTCTTCACCCCCACGCCGATCTCCATCTCGTAGCGGACCAGCGACTCACCGTCGTCGCTCAGCACGAACTCTCCGACGAACGTCTCCCCCTCGATCAGGTGCGGCAGCCACACGCGGTCGTCGATCCACATCTCGTCGTAGGGCAACTCACCGACGGGGTGCCACTCCGGCACTGCCTCTTCGGTCGCCTCGGGGTCGCCCTCGACGCCATCGGCGGCGAAGACGTGGACGTGCATGGAGTCGTCGTCCACGTCACCGCTCGCGGGTCCTTCGTCCCCGTCTTCTCGCGGGCTTTGCCCGCTCGAATGGTCCGCGGAACTTCGTTCCGCGCTACTCGCTCTGTCCGAGGCCTCACTCCGTTCGGCCTCGCGATCCCGAAAGTGGAAGTCGAACTCGCCGCGTTTCTCCAGCCCGACGGGGTCGACGCGCAACTCCTCGCGGACTTCCCGGCGAGCCGCTTCCCGCGGCGTCTCGCCGTCTTCTATCTTCCCGCCGGGACCCACCAGTTTCCCCGCCCCGAGCCCGCGCTGTTTCCGGATGAAGAGCAACTCGCCGTCGACGATCGGATGGCACAGCGTCGCTTCGGTCACCTGCATGTGTCACTGATCGCCGGAGTGTCACCCGGCGGTGACTTCACTCCACCGGGCGCCACCGGCGCCGGGCAGTCCGGGACGAGTGGTCCGCCCGCTACGAGAACGCCGTCCGCGGCGAGCGCTCGATCGTCGGACGTCACCGAACCGATCCGCCCGGTTCCACTTCCGCTCCGGGAGGATCACGAGACTCGGCTCGACGAGCCGGGCCCGGCGATTCCGCGGGACGCGAGTCAGATTTCGCGTCACGAGTGGTTGAAACGGACCGGGAACTACCGGTCGCGTTCCACTTTCGCCGCGACTGGCAAACGGTTAAGTGGTGCGCGGAGCGTGGTGAAAGTAATGACGGAGGACCCCGAGGAGGGGATGCTGTCGTGGGACGAATCGGTGTTCCGCGACGAACACGTCTTCGAGATCGACTACCTGCCGGAGACGTTTCTCCACCGCGACACGCAGATGGAGACGCTGAAGTACGCGCTGCGCCCCGCCGTGCGCGGGTCGCGACCGCTGAACGTCGTCGCGCGCGGACCGCCTGGTACCGGGAAGACCACCGCCGTCCAGAAGATGTTCGGCGAATTGCGGGCCCAGACCGACGTGAAGACGGTGCGGGTCAACTGTCAGGTCAACTCGACGCGCTACTCCGTGTTCTCGCGGCTCTTCGAGGGCGTCTTCGACTACGAGCCGCCGTCGTCGGGCATCTCGTTCAAGAAACTGTTCTCGCAGATCACCGACCAGCTGGTCGCCGACGACCGCGTCCTGGCCGTGGCGCTCGACGACGTGAACTACCTCTTCTACGAGGACGAGGCCTCCGACACGCTGTACTCGCTGCTGCGCGCACACGAGGAGCAGGGCGGCGCCAAGATCGGCGTCCTCTGCATCTCCTCGGATCTCGATCTGGACGTCATCGACGAACTCGACACGCGCGTCCAGAGCGTCTTCCGACCCGAGGACGTCTACTTCCCGAAGTACGACCAGCCGGAGATCGTCGACATCCTCCAGGAGCGCGTCGATCGGGGGTTCCACGAGGGCGTGATGACCGCGCCGGTCCTCGACAGGGTCGCCGAGTGCACGGAGGAGCAGGGCGGAGACCTTCGCGTGGGCATCGACCTGCTGCGGCGGGCGGGGCTGAACGCCGAGATGCGCGCCAGCCGCAAGGTCGAACGGCAGGACGTCGAGGAGGCCTACGACAAGTCGAAGTACGTCCACCTCTCGCGGCGCCTGCAGGAGCTCTCGGAGTCCGAGAGCGCGCTGCTCGAAGTGATCGCCGAGCACGACGGCAAGCGCGCGGGCGACATCTACGACGTGTTCAACGACGAGACCGGGCTGGGTTACACCCGCTACTCCGAGGTCACGAACAAGCTCGACCAGCTGGGCATCATCACCGCCAGCTACGCCGACGTGGAGGGCCGCGGGCGCTCCCGGGAACTGACGCTCAACTACGACGCCGACGCCGTCCTCGAACGGCTGTAGCGGGGCGAGACGGTCACGAGAGCGCTATTCTACAACTCCGGCAGCGCCACGACCACGACGGGCACGTCCACGCTCCCCAGCAGCGCGCGAACGGTCGATCCGGGACCGTCGCGGTCCGCGGAACCGGTCGAACCGCTCTTCTCTGGATCGCCGCGGCGCGGGCCGACGAGAAGCACGTCCGCGTCGCGCTCGGCGAGAACCGCTTGGATCTCCTCGGCGGGTTCGCCCTCGCGTTCGAGCACCTCGACGGTCGCGGGGAGCAGGCGCGTCCGGGCGACGTTGGCGGCGTCGCCGGCGTCCCGCTCGTCGAGGTCGGGTTCGGCGACGGTCACCACGAGCACCTCGTCGTCGGCGGTGAGGCGGTCGGCGAGGTGGTCGGCGGCCGCGGCGGTCGTGTGGACCGACGCCGTCGCGAGCAGGTAACGGGTCATACGCGAGTTGTCGCCCCCGACTCACTCGAAGGCGGCGAACTGCGTCCGACAGTCCCGGCAGACGAGCGCCCGGAGCGGGTGTCCCTCGGCGTCGGTGCGCGGCGGGCCGCAACAGCCGCCGGCCTTTCCTTCGCTCAGCGGGGTCTCGCAGACGGGGCAGTCGTCGAGGAACACCGCGAGCCCGTGGGCGGCGACCGCGCGCCGGTCGGGGTCGAGGTCGGTCGCCTCGGCCAGTGCCCGCGCCGCGGCCGTCTCGGCGACCGCGACCGGCCGCCGGAGCCACACCTCGCCCGCGGGCTCACCGGACCCGTCCGAAAGGACGACGTAGGCACGGTCGCGCTCGGTCACCGCGCTCGCGTCGCTCGCGGCCGGCGCCGCCGCGAGTGTCGCGTCGGCGAGGGCAGCCGGCGAGCGCTCGCGGAGGTCGCCGATCTCGGTCTGCCAGCGCTCCTCGAAGGGATCGACGAGACGCACCTCGTCGCCGTTCGCCCGCACGGCGCCGGCCGCGACGAGGTCGTTCAGCACCGCTTCCCCGTCGGCGGCCGTCGCGTCGGCCAGCGTCGCCGGGGTTCGGTCGACGTCTCCGCCATGGGCGTCGTCGTCATCGTCCGTGGACTGTCGACCGTCGCCGGACGCCGTCCGACTACCGCCCGACGACGAATCGGTGGGCGCGGCCCGCGGCCCGGGCGGGTGGCCGGTACCGGCGGGGAAGGGGTTCCACGGCAGGCGTTCGACCAACCGGGGCGCGAACTGCGGCGTGTACGGCACCAGATACCCGCGGAGCCAGATCGCGGCCGCTCCGGCGATAGCGAGGACCGCGCTCACCGGCGGCGAGACGACCGCGAGCGCGAGACAACCGATGGCGAGCAGGCCGAGGTTGACCGCCGTGCAGGGCCAGCACCGGTCGGCGCCGGTGTGGGCCGGCCGGCGGATCGCCGACTGAGAGGGTCGCATCGCCGACAGTTCGGCGGACGCCCGTTTGAGGGTGTCGTCGGTTTCGCGACGTAGGGCAGGGTTACCGTCTCTAGGCGCCAGTTATGGTTCCTTGAGTGACAGTTCCGGGCGGTTGCGGTAGTGTTACTGTACGTTCGCTTTCAGAGGTCACGGCTCCGGGATGTCCCACGTGTCGGTCGTGACGCCGTCCACGCCCCGGTCGGCGAGCGCCCGGACGGTCGCGGCCCGGTTCGACGGCTCGCCGGCCGCGTCGAGCAGTCCCCAGGCGTAGACCCCGAACCCGTCGTCGTGCGCCCGCTCGACGACGTCCGTGTCGAGGCACTGGCGCGCGTGCGGGTGGACGTTCGCACAGCCCAACACGGCTGCCAGATCGAGATTCGCGTCCGGATAGTCGCCGAACAGCCACCCGACCTCGGGGGCCCAGTCCGACCGCGCGATCTCGGCCAGCGCCGGCGCCGAGAAACTGGTGATCCGCAGGGCCGGCGGGTCGTCGTGCTCGGACAGTTCGGCTCGCACGTCGCCCAAGAGGCCCGGTTCCTTGAGCTCGACGTGGAGGGTCGTTTCGGCGGGGACGGCGTCGAGGATCTCACCGAAGGTGGCGACCCGCTCGTCCGACCCGTCGACGCGCAACTCTCGGAGCGCCGCCAGGTCGAGGTCGGCGACGCGGCCGCTTCCGTCGGTGAAACCGTCGACGCGCTCGTCGTGGGCGGCGACGAGTTCGCCCGAGGCGCACCGCCGGAGGTCGATCTCCACGGCGGGGAGGCGGTCGGCGGCCGCCGCGACCGCTCGGGGGGTGTTCTCGGGGCCGTGATCGGCGCAACCGCGGTGACCGACGAGTTCCATGGCCTATGTCGATGCGCCGTCATCAAAGCGGCGGCGACGGTTTCGCCAGCGGGGGCGCCGGTAATTCGACGTTATTCCGCGAATGTCAACGGATGCCGGACTATACCTTAGTCTGCAAGGCCGGATCATCCGGAATATGCCGGACGAATCCGCGTCGTCGAACGGGGAACAGAGCGCGTCGTCGCGATCGCGGCGACGGTTCGTGAAGACGGTCGGCGTCGCCGGGGCGGTCGGACTGGCCGGCTGCCCGGGCGGTGGCGACGACGGGACGGCAGACGGAGGCGGCGGAGGCGGAGACGGAGACGGGAACGGTGACGGGACCGGCGACGGAGGCGGTGGCACGCCCGGCGGCGGTGGCGGCGACGGCGGCGACGGGGCGACCGTCGAGATGGCGATGCCGTCGAACGTCACCGACAGGGCCGAGGACACTCGCGAGGCGCTGTACGACGCCGGGCTCTCGCAGGACATCGAGGTGACGTTCCTCTCGACGTCGGAGATCTCGGGCGACGTCCAGTCGCAGTACCGCAGCTGGCTCAACGCCGGTCGGGAGACGCCCGACATCTTCCGGATGGACAGCGGGTGGACGATCCCCTTCATCGTGCGCGACCAGCTGGTCAACCTCAGCGAGCACCTCTCGGACGACGCGCTGTCGATGCTCGACGAGCACTACTTCGAGGCGCCGCTGGAGAGCGCCCGCGCCCCCGCCCAGGCGGTCGGCGGTGGCGCGACGGACACCGACACCGCGACCGGCGGTGGCGGCGGTCCGCGGGGGGAACTCTACGGCGTCCCCTGGCAGGTCGGCTTCCCGACGATCCAGTACCGCAAGGACCTCGTCGAGGAGGCCGGTTTCGACCCCGAAGGCGAGAACTGGGCGACCGAGCCGATGACCTGGCAGCGCTTCTCGGAGGTCATCTCCGAGACGCACAGCAACTCGGACGTCGAGTACGGCTTCAACTGGCAGGGGACCGACTACGTCGGCCTCTCCTGTTGCACGTTCAACGAGTTCATGACCACCTGGGGCGGCGCGTACTTCGGCGGGCGCGACAACCTCTTCGGCCCCGTCGGCGACCGGCCGATCACCGTCGAGGAAGAGCCGGTCCTCCAGGCGCTGCGGATGATCCGGACGCTCATCCACGGCTCGGACGACGAAGAGGCCCTCGAGGGCTACCAGCAGATATCGCCCAACGCCGTCCTGGAGTGGACCGAGGGACCGTCGCTGTCCCCGTTCACGAACGGCAACGCCGTCGCGCTGCGCTACTGGCCAAGCGGCATCTTCGAGGCGGCGACTGCCTTCGAGGAGGCCGACGGACTCTCGCCGGACGCGCTCGGGACGATGCCGATCCCCTACGCGGTCTCCGAGGACGAGTCGGAGTACGAGGGCATCGGCGGCACCGCCTCGGCGCTGGGCGGGTGGCACCTCACGGTCAACCCCAACTCCGCGAACGTCGACGCGGCGGTCCAGGTGATCGAGGCGACGATGCAGGAGAGCTTCCGGTCGTTCCAGTTCAGCGAACTCGGCTACCTGACGGGCGACCGGCGGCTGTTCGACCCCGAAAACGTCGGCGACGTCGAACCCTGGGGTCCCCACCTGGAGACGCTCCAGATCGCCGGCGAGAACGCCATCCCTCGCCCCGTGACGGTCGTCTGGCCCGACCAGTCCTCGCAGGTCGCCAGCCGCGTCAACGGCGTGATCGCTCAGCAACAGGCCCCCGGCGAGGCGATGTCCGCGCTCGCACAGAGCCTCGAAGAGATAGAACAGAGCGTCTAGTATGGCGACTCGCGACGAGCACTCCCGGAGTCGGGTGCGGTCGGCAGCCGTCGCCCCGGCCAACTGGACCGAGCGGCTGACCGAACAACAGTTCGCGTACGTGCTCCTCGTCCCGACCCTGCTTTTGGTCTCGACGATGGCGCTGTGGCCGCTGGTGAGCACCTTCGAGATGTCGCTGCGGGCGGACGCGCTGTTCAGCGGCGAGTATGTCGGCGAGTTCGTCGGCCTGGAGAACTACGTCGAACTGCTGACCGGCCAGCGCAACGCCATCCTCGGCAGCCCCTTCGTCGACTTCAGCCAACCGTTCCAGAGCGCGCTGACGGTCACGCTCATCTACGTGGCCATCGCCGTCACGCTGGAGACGATCATCGGGTTCGGCCAGGCGCTCGTGCTCGATCAGAGCTTCCGCGGCCGCCGGTGGGTCCGCGTGGCCATCCTCATCCCGTGGGCCGTCCCCATCGCCATCCAGGGGCTCATCTTCTGGCTGTTCTTCCAGCCGGGGATCGGCGTCGGCACCGACGTGATGCAGGGCCTGGGAATCTTCTCGCAGAACCCGCTGATCAACACCACAGACACGCTGATTATCGTCATCTTCGCCGACGTCTGGAAGACCTCGGCGTTCATGGCCCTGCTCATCCTGGCGGGCCTCCAGAGCGTCGACCGCAGCCTCTACGACGTGGCGCGGGTCGCCGGCGCGTCGCGGATCCAGCAGTTCCGCTACATCACCTTCCCGCTGGTCCTCCCTGCGCTGCTGGTCGCGCTCCTGTTCCGGACGATCCAGTCGATGCGCGTCTACGGCATCATCGAGACGACCGGCGGCTGTTCGACGCTGCCGTCGCTGACGTGCATGGTCGTCGACACCTTCCGGTCTGGCCGCTACGCCACCGCCGCCGCCGTCGCGTTCATCACCGCCGGCATCGTCGCGCTCGTGGCCATGATCTACATCGTGAAGTTCGCTGACCTGGAGGTGGGGACCTGATGGCCTCCTCCACCGTCGACGAAGACGAGAGCGACGGCGACGGACCGCTGCAGGAGCGGGTCCAGGCGGCCATCCGGAACCCCGGGGACGCCTACCAGTTCCTCTTCTACGTCGTCACGGCCTTTTTCCTCGTGACGACGCTGTTCCCGTTCTACTGGCTCCTGGTACTCGCGCTCACGCCGAGCAACCGGATGACCGACATCGGCCTGTTCCCCAACGGGTTCAATCCATACTCGTTCGTCGAGATGTTCGAGCGGCTGCCGTTCCACGTCTACATGTTCAACAGCATCGTCATCGCGCTGACGACGACGATCATCGTCCTCCTCGTCGCCAGTTTCGCCGGCTACGCGTTCGGCCGCCTCGACTTCCGCGGCAAGACGGCACTGTTGCTCGTCCTGCTGGCCATCTCGTACTTCCCGCCGGCCGCGTTCATCATCCCCCTCTTCCAGTTCTTCACCGGGAACGTCGAGATCCTCACGCTGCCGGTCCTCGGGACGATCGAGAGTCCCAACTGGTTCAACACGCCTGGGGCGATGGTCACGCCGTTCAGCGCGCTCTTCTTACCGCTCTCGATTTTCATCCTCACCACGTTCTACAGCCAGATCCCCGACGGGCTGGAGGACGCCGCCCGGGTCGAGGGCGCCACCCGCATCGGCGCGCTCTTCCGGGTCATCATCCCGCTGTCGGCCCCCGGCGTCGCCACCGCGGGCGTGCTCACCTTCATCGGCGTCTACAACGAGTTCTTCATCTCCTTCCTGATGACCGACGGGCAGGCGCAGAGCTGGGCGCCCATCGTCTGGGGCGTCGTCAACTACCAGGGCCAGTACCAGGCCTTCTACAACCTGATGGCGGCGGCGAGCATCGTCGGGGTCCTCCCCGTCGTGATCCTCGTCGTCGTCGCGCAGGAACGCATCGTCAGCGGGCTCACCGCAGGCGCACTCAAGGAGTAAATCATGGGAGACGTCATCCTCGAACACGTCACGAAACGCTACGCGGACGTCACGGCCGTGGACGACATGAACCTCGACATCCAGGACGGCGAGTTCGTCACACTCGTCGGCCCGTCGGGCTGTGGCAAGTCGACCACGCTCGAAACTATCGCCGGCCTGACTATCCCTTCCGAGGGGAAGATCACCATCGCCGGCGACGACGTAACCAACAAGCCGCCGAAGGACCGGGACATCGCGATGGTGTTCCAGAACATCGCGCTGTTCCCGCACATGGACGTCCACGACAACATGAGCTTCGGGCTCCGCCTGCGCGACTTCCCGCAGGACGAGATCGACCGCCGGGTCGCCCGCGCTGCCGAGATCCTCCAGATCGAGGAACTCCTCGAACGGATGCCCGACGAGCTCTCCGGCGGTCAGCGCCAGCGCGTCGCCATCGGCCGCGCCATCGTCCGCGAGCCCGCCGTGTTCCTCATGGACGAACCCCTCGCGAACCTCGACGCCAAGCTCCGGGTCCACATGCGGACGGAACTCCAGCGCCTCCACAAGGAACTGGAGACCACCATCATCTACGTCACCCACGACCAGGCCGAGGCGATGACCATGAGCGACCGCATCGCCGTCATGAACGAGGGCCACCTCCAGCAGATCGCCCCGCCGCTCGTGTGTTACGACGAGCCGGCGAACCTGTTCGTCGCCGGGTTCATCGGCTCGCCCAGCATGAACTTCGTCGAGGGGACCGTCCGCGGCGGCGAGATACAGACCGAGGGGTTCGACGTCGACTTCGACCCCGCGCAGGTCGCCGAACTCGCCGAGGGCGACGACGTGACCGTCGGCGTCCGCCCCGAGGACGTCTACCCCGCGAGCAAGGCGGGCGAACTCGTCAACCCCACCCGGCGCATCCGCGCCCGGACGGACGTCCTCGAACCGATGGGCGATCAGATCTTCGTCTACCTCGTCCTCCAGGGCGAGGACGCCAGCGGCGCCGACACCGGCACCGCCGGCGCCGCCAGCGCCCACGGCGCCGACGAACTCCTGATGAGCGTCGAACCCGACAGCGATCTGGCCGCCGACGAGGACCTGGAAGTCGTCCTCGACCGCGAGAAGATCCACGTCTTCGACACCGCGACGGGCGACGCCGTCTGCCACGACATCGTCCGCTCGGAGGCGATGGGCGGCGGCCACCCCGGCGCCCGGGAGGAGAGCTAACCGTGGTCTCGACCGCCCTCCTGCTGTACTTCGGGATGGGGACCCTGCTCTTTTTCTTCTGGGTCTACGGCATCTACGCGTTCGTCCGCGACTGCCGACAGACGTACATCCCGGGTCTCAAGGGCTGGCTCGCCCGTCGTCGGGAGCAACAGGCCGAGCAGGAACGCGAACAGGAACGCGAGGAGCGCGAGAAGCAACTGTACTGAGTCGACGTCGGCCACGCACTTTCGATAGCGCCGGCTCCCGGCTCACTTGGACGGCCGCAGCAGGTGCGCCCGACCGGCGAGCAGGCCGATCAGCAGGCCGGTGAAGTGCGCGACGAGCGCGACGCCCCGTCCCGCGGTCGCGACGGTGATCCCGCCCGCGACGACCACGAAGATAACCAGCTGGGCGCGCGGGCTGAGCGGCGTACGGTCGAGGATCGTATCGCTCATGCGGTTGCCGGCGAGCAGGTACCCGACCAGGCCGGCGATGCCGCCGCTGGCGCCGAGGACGGCGACGCCGGGCCCGACGAGGTCGCTGACCCACACCTGGGTCAGGCCCGACAGCGCGCCGGTGGCGAGGAAGAAGGCGTGAAAGCGCAGTCTGGAGGTCTGGCGTTCGAGGTAGAGGCCGACGAGCACCAGGACGACGACGTTGGCGACCAGGTGGCCGACGCTGACGTGGGCGTAGACGCTGGTGACGACCGTCCAGGGCTGGCGGCCGACCGGCGCCGAGAGGGCGAACGCCAGCGGTAGCTGGAGGAACGCGACCGCTCGCTGGACCAGAAAGACGACGACGATCACACCTACCAGCGTCAGCGTCGGACTTCGCGACACGTCCGGAGGTTCGGCCACCGACTACAAGAAAGGTCGGGGGCGAACGGAGGCGGAACGCACTTGCCGGCGGTCGCCGAACCGCGGAGTCGATGACCGAATCGACGGCGGAGGGGACGTACACGCTCGTCCTCGACCTGTTCGAACCGGCAACTATCGAGGTCGGTGCCCTCGGCGCCCGCGAGTTTGCAGCGGGCGGGTACGCCTACACCGGGAGTGCGTTCGGCCCCGGCGGATTCGCGCGGGTCGAGCGCCACCGGGAACTCTGTGCGGGCGAGCGCGACGCCCGCCACTGGCACGTCGACTACCTGCTCGGCCATCCCGACGTGACCGTCGACGCGGTCGTCCGCACGCCGGACGAGGACGTCGAGTGCGAGGTCAGCCGGGCGCTCGCAGCCGAGCGCGAACGAGTCGCGGGCTTCGGCGCGTCGGACTGTGACTGCGAGTCGCACCTGGTGTACGAGGCCGACGGCGAGTCCCTCCGCCGGGCGGTCGAGCGAGTACAGCGCATGTATCGTTAATCTATGTGTAGCCAGGTCGAAATAAACTCACAGGCTTAAGGTCCCCCTCACGAAAGAGGGTGTAGACCGGCCACGAGACATGAGCGGCACACCGACGGCGATCCGGGTCCTCCACGTCGACGACGACCGGGACCTGGGCGAACTCGTCGCGGCGGCACTCGAACGCGAGGACGACCGCTTCGACGTGCTGACGGCGACGAACCCCGACGACGCGCTGGCCCTGCTGACCGACGAGCGCGTCGATTGTGTCGTTTCGGACTACGACATGCCCGGGATGACCGGGATCGAGTTCCTCGAGACGGTCCGCGAGCGCGACCTCGACCTGCCGTTCGTCCTCTACACCGGAAAGGGCAGCGAGGAGGTCGCGAGCGAGGCCATCTCGGCGGGCGTGACGGACTACCTCCAGAAGGGGACTGGGACCGACCAGTACGCGCTGCTGGCCAACCGGATCGACAACGCCGTGTCGGCCGCGCGGTCGCGGAGCGCACTCGAGGAGCGCAACCGGCGCCTCGAGACGCTGATCAGCAACCTCCCGGGCGTCGTCTACCGGTGTCGGAACGAACCCCCGTGGCCGATGGAGTTCGTCGCCGGCGAGTGCGAGGAACTCATCGGCTACACCGCGGCCGAACTCGAACGCGGCGCGGTCGTCTGGGGCGAAGAGGTGCTCCACCCGGAGGACCGCGACCGGATGTGGGAGACGGTGCAGTCGGCCCTCGACGCGGGCGACCCGTTCGAGGTGAGCTATCGGATCCGAACGGCCGACGGCGAGGTCCGCTGGATGTGGGAACGGGGGCGAGCCATCGGCGAGGACGGCGCCCGGATCGAGGGGTTCATCACGGACGTGACCGAGCGTCGGGAGCGCGCGCAGACGCTCGAACGCTACCGGTCCATGGTCGACGCGATGCCCGACGCGGCCTGCATCTACGACGCGGACGGCCGATTCGCGATCGCGAACGACTACCTCGCCGACTTCTTCGGAACGTCGCCGGAGGGCCTCGAAGGGCGAGAGAGCGCGCTCGTCGCGGAGATCCGCGCCGGGGCCGGGCCGGACGAGGACCCGTTCGGTGAACTCGTGACGGGCGACCGCGAGGAGTTCCAGGGAGAGGTCGAGACGTCGTTTCCGGCACACGGCGAGGCGGTCGTCGCGTACCGCCTGGCGCGACTGGAGATCGACGGCGAGTTCGACGGGGTCGTCGGCGTCGCCCGCGTGGTGACCGAGCGCAAGCGCCGCGAGGACGCCCTGAGCGCGCTCACGGAGGCGACCCGGCAGTTCATGGACGCCCCCGACCGCGAGACCGTCGCCGATCACGCCGTCGAGACGGCGGTGGCGGTGCTGGACAAGGAGGCCAGCGGCCTCTGGTTCGTCGACGACGACGGGTCCGCGCTCCGCCCGGTCGCGGCGACCGACGCGGCGGCAGCCCTGATCGGCGACCTCCCGACGTACACCGGCGGCGAGAGCCTGACGTGGGACGCCTTCCGGAGCGGCGAGGTCACTGTCTGCGACGACCTCCAGACCGAGCCTGACCGCTACAACCCAGAGACGCCGCTCGGGAGCGAGATCATCCTCCCGCTCGGGGAGTACGGCGTCATGGCCGTCGGCGCGACCGAACTGGCGGCCTTCGACGAGGTGGACGTCTCGCTCGCCCGGATCCTCGCCAACACCGTCGAGGCCGCCCTCGACCGCGCGGCCCGCGAGCAGGAGTCCCGCGAGCACCGCCGGGAGCTCGAACGGCAGAACGAGCGCCTCGACGAGTTCGCGGGCATCGTCAGCCACGACCTCCGCAACCCGCTCCAGATCGCGACCGCCCGCGCCGAGTTCCTCGCCGAGGAGGTCGACAGCGAGCACCTGACCGCCGTCCAGCGCGCCCACGACCGCATGGAAGCGCTCATCGACGACCTCCTCACGCTCGGCCGCGAGGGGAAGACCGTCCTCGACATCGAACCCGTCGCCCTCGACTCGGTCGCCCGGACCTGCTGGGAGACCGTCGGCACGGCCGAGGGCTCCCTCGTCGTCGAGACCGACGGCAGCGTCCGCGCCGACCGGCGCCGACTGCAGCAGCTCCTCGAGAACCTGCTCGGCAACGCGGTCGAGCACGGTTCGGCCAGCCCTCGTTCGCACGCTCCCGAGAGCGGCGACGAACTGAATCCCGACGGCCGTGCGGACGGGCAGTCGGGAGCACGGTCGATCCGGGGCGACGGGCTTACGTGGGGCGACCCGGCGGGCCCGGGGGTGACGGTCAGGATCGGGACGCTCGACGACGGGCCGGGCTTTTTCGTCGCCGACGACGGCCCCGGCGTCCCCGAGGAACGGCGAGACGAGGTGTTCGCGAGCGGGTACTCGACGGACCCGGAAGGGACGGGCTTCGGGCTCTCGATCGTCGATCAGATAGCGCAGGCCCACGGCTGGTCGGTCGCTGTCACGGAGAGTGAGTCCGGCGGCGCTCGCTTCGAGATCACCGACGTCGACGTCGCCGACTGACCGTCGTCTCCCCCGCCCGACAGGCGGTGGCCTCGACTCCGGACCCGGCCGCGCCTCCGGAGGCGCCGGCGTCGTTACTTGCCTGCGGCAGTTCGGTTCGCGGACTCGTCGCCGGGGTTGCCGGCGGTGGCCGTCGGCGCGACGGTGACCTCGCCCGTCTCGTCGACGACGACTTCGTAGCCGTAGTACGTAAACGTGACTTCGAGCGTTCCCCCATCTCGGTCCCCGGCCGACTCGACCATCGTCTCCAACGCGCCAACGTCTATCACGTCGTAGAGCGGTTCGTCGAGATGTAACGGATCGACGCCCTCGCGCGCCGCGATCTGCCTGGTTACCTTGGTACTCAGCATTTCACCCATCACCGTGCGTCGCCTCGATACGAATCGGCTTAATTGTGGCGATGCACTTGCAAGATTTCCGAGGAATGGCCGCTGTCGCTCCAGGTTTCGCCAATTTCAAGTTCTACGAACTAATCTAGCATTAAGGTTTTGTAGATTACATGTACTCCGGTCGAGACGGGTCCCGCGCTGGAGTCGCGCGGATCGAACTGTCGGGGTGCGGTCCTCGCTGGGTCGGGCGGTCGTCTGTGGGCCCGCTGCGCGACTGTCTCCGAACCGCGCGACCGGCCGTCTCTCGAATTCCGTACTGAAGCGTTCTTCTGCGAGCGTTGAAGGGGCTCCCGGTCGATCCGTCGGGCATGTCCCCGACTGGTGACATCGACGTCCTCGAAGCGCTCGCGAGCCTACCGACGGTGGCGCACCCGACGGTCTCGCCGGACGGCACGGAGATCGCGTTCTACTACGACGTGACCGGGCGTAACGAACTCACCGTGCTCGACACGGAGACGGGCGAACTCGAACAGTGGTCCGACGGGGAGGTGCCACGGAACGCTCGCTGGTTCGTCGAGTGGAGCGCCGACGGCGACCGCGTGTTCTTCCACCGCGACGAGGACGGCGACGAACAGAACGACGTCTATGCCATCGACCGCGACGGGCGCGTCGAACCCGTCGTCGAGATGGAGGGGCAGTGCATGCTCACCAGCGTCGCCGAGTCCGGCGACCGCGTCGTCTTCGGCTCCTCCCGCGACGGTCAGATGAACGCGTACGCCCGCGACCTCGATTCGGGCGAGACGCGGAAACTCACCGATTACGACCGGGCCGTCTGGGGCGCGCACCTCTCGCCGGACGGCGAGCGCCTCGCCTACGCCACTAACGAGACCGACGACTTCGACAACCAGGACGCCTACATCGCCGACGCGGACGGGTCGAACCCGCACAACCTCGAACTCGGCGAGGTCGGCGCCGAGTGCGGTCCCGCCGGCTGGGGGCCGGAGAGCGACCGCCTGCTCGTCAGCGACAACACGCCGGACCTGGGGCGAGCGGGGGTCTACGACCTCGAAGCGGACGAAGTGACCTGGCTCGGCGACGGCGAGTACGACGAGAGCGGCGTCGCCTTCGTCGACGGCGACCGCGTGCTGGCGAGTCGCGACCGCGACGCCGTGACGATGCCCGTCGTCTACGACCTCGCGAGCGGCGAGGGGCGCGAACTCGACCTGCCCGAGGGAGTCGCCTCGACCGGGTGGGCCTACAGCGACGCCGTCCTCGGCGACGGCCGCGTCCTGATCCAGCACACCACGCCGACCCGCCGCACGGAACTGCTCGCCTACGACCTGGATACCGACGAGTACGAGGTGCTCCTCGAAGCGGAGTACGGTCCCTTCGACCCCGACGACTTCGCCGACGCCGAGTACCTCACCGTCGAGTCCGACGGGATCCCCGACACTCCCCAGCGGGCCGTCGAGCACGATCCCGCCGACGAACTGGAGATCGGCGCCCTGCTGTACGACTCGGGCGAACGCCCCTCGCCGCTGATCGTCAACCCCCACGGCGGCCCGATGGCCCGCGACGCGAAGTCGTTCGACCTCTACACGCAGGTGCTGGCGATGCGCGGCTACTCCGTCCTGCAGGTCAACTACCGCGGGTCGACCGGTCGCGGCCGCGAGTTCAAAGAGCGACTGCTCGACGACTGGGGCGGCGCCGAGCAGGGCGACGTGGCGACCGCCGCCGAGGCCGTCCTCGACCGCTACGACTGGATCGACGAGGACCGCGTCGTCGTCTTCGGCGGCTCCTACGGCGGCTACTCCGCCTACTGGCAGTCCGTCCAGTACCCCGATCTGTACGACGCGAGCGTCGCCTGGATCGGCATCTCGGACCTCGGAGACATGTACGAGAACACGATGCCCCACTTCAAGACGGAGCTCATGGAGAAGTACCTCGGGACGCCCGAGGAGAACCCCGACCTCTACGAGGAGCGCTCGCCGGTCACACACGTCGAGAACGTCGACGCCCCGCTGCTGGTCGTCCACGGCATCAACGACCGCCGCGTCCCCGTCTCCCAGGCCCGCATCGTCCGCGACGCGCTGGAAGACGCGGGCTACGAAGAGCGCGCGACGCCGGAGGAGTCACGAGAAGACGGCGGCGCCGATGACGGCGACTTCGAGTACGAGGAACTCGGCGAGGAGGGCCACGCCTCCTCCGACCAGGAGCAGAAGTTACGGCTGTTCCGGCTGCTCGACGACTTCCTCGACCGCCGGGTCGGTGCCCCCGCCGAGGCGACCGCCGACGACTGAAACACCCGGCGGTCGGAGCCGATGGAGCGGCGCGACACAGCGTCCAACCGCGCGGCGGCGGTGATCCGCGAGGCGTTGCGCGGGCCCGAGAACGCGTTTTCACTCCGTGAGACCGGCCCGTCGACCCGGCCTTTCACTTGCAGACCTCGGCGCCTTTCCGGCACGGCCCCAACCCGAGATACCACCCGACGGCGGGGCCGGTCGGGACGTCTCTCACCGATGACGACAGCGTACGAACTCGCCGACCGAATCGATGAACTGTCCGGGATCGACGCCGCCGGTGACCGCCTGCTGACGGTGGCCGTGCCGCCCGACGAACCGGTCGGCGCGGCGCTCGAACGCGTCGAGGAGGCCCACGCCGACGCCGAGTACATCCACTCCGAAGACGCCGACGAGGCCGCCCGTTCGACCCTGTCGCAGGCCCGACACCTGCTCCACCGTTACGAGGAGTCGGGCACGCCCGAGAGCGGCCTCGTCCTCTACGTCGGCACCGTCGACGGCGAGACCCAGGATTGGATCTTCGACGACCTCCCGACGCCGGTGACCGAGTCCGTCTACCGCCTCGACCGATCGTTCGACACCGCGCCGCTGGAGCGGACGACCGGCGACTCCCGGACCTACGGCCTGCTCGTCGTCGAGCGCGGCGGCGCAGTGCTCGGCCGACTCGACGGGGACGCCGTCGCGCTCGTCGAGTCAATCGAGAGCGCGGTGATGGGCAAGACCCGCGCCGGCGGCCAGTCCGCCCAGCGGTTCGCCCGCGAGCGCGAGCGCCAGAAGGAGGCGTTCTTCGAGGAGGTCGCGGCCGAGGCCGAACGGGCGTTCATCGCCGACGCTGGAGCGACCGACGGCGGCGCGGCCGGCGACGCGACCGACGACGCGGACACCGATGCCCTCGCCGTCGACGGGCTGCTCGTCGGCGGGACGGCCGTCACCGTCGACGACTTCCTGGAGGGCGATAACCTCGACTACCGGCTCGACGAGGCCATCGTCGGCGGCCACTACGCCGTCGAGTACGCCGGCGAGCAGGGTCTGCACCAGCTGGTCGACCGCGCGAGCGACGACCTGGAGGCGGCCGCCGAGCGACCGGCTCGCGAGGCCCTCGACGACTTCTTCGACGCGCTCGGCGCGGACGAGCCGGTCGTCTACGGTCCCGAGGAAACCGCGGAGGCGCTGGACTACGGCGCCGTCGAGACGATGCTCTGCTCGGCCGCGCTCCCCGCGGAGGAGATCCGCGAGTGGGAAGCGCGGACCGACGAGGAGGGCGGCGAGACGGTGGTCGTCCCCGACGGGTTCGACCAGGGCGCCCGCTTCCGCGAGGCGTTCGGCGGCGTCGGCGCGCTCCTCCGGTTCCCCATCGAGTGAGAGTCGGCGACGAGCACGAGCGGCGACGGCGCGCTCCTCCGGTTCCCCATCGAGTGAGAGTCGGCGACGAGCACGAGCGGCGACGGCCGACTGCGAGGGCCGCTACCACCCGAGCTTCGACCTGATCGCGTCGACGGTGCCGCCCTGTTCGGCCAGTTCTTCCATCTCGTCGTCGGTCAGCTGGAAGTCGAAGACGTCGAAGTTCGCGCGAATGTGCTCGGGCGAGGAGGACATCGGGATGGCCGAGACCATCGGCTGCTGGATCAGCCACCGGATGGCGACCTGGGCGGCCGACTTGCCGACGCGGTCGCCGATCTCCGCGAGCATCGGGTCGTCGGCCAGATTTCCGACGTCGAGCGGGCTGTAGGCGGTCAGCATCACGTCTTCGTCTACGCAGAACGAGAGCAGGTCGTCGCGGCGCTCGCGGACGTGGTACTCGACCTGGTTCGTGAGGATCGGCGCCTCTGAGAGTTCCATGGCCTCGCGCAACTGGTCGACCGAGAAGTTCGAGACGCCGAGGTGGCGGACGAACCCGTCGTCGCGGAGCTCGTTCATCGCGTCCAGCGTCTCTTCGTGGGGCACGTCGTCGTTCGGCGAGTGGATGAGCAGCAGGTCGACGGCGTCGAGGCCGAGCCGCTGGAGGCTCTCGCCGGTGGACTCGACGACGTCGTCGTAGGCGCGGTTGTCGCCGGAGAGCTTGGTCGTGACGAACACGTCCTCGCGGTCGACGTCGGACGCGGCGAGCGCGTCGCCGACGGCGCCCTCGCTCCCGTAGCTCTGGGCGGTGTCGACGTGGCGGTACCCCGCGTCGAGCGCCGTCTCGACGGCCCGCCGGCGCTCCTCGTCGGTGTCCATCCGGGCGGTCCCGAATCCCAGTGCCGGCACGTCGACGCCGTTCGCGGTGACGTACTCCATGGGATCGGTTCGGCGCCGCCGGCGAAAAGGGATCGGCCAGTGCTCGCAGGGCGGTCGGGACGAACTCTCGACGGCGAAATCGCCGTCGAGAGCGGCTGGCGAACACCGAGTAACTGGGAGCCGAAACGGCTGGACGAACTAGTCGCGGGGTTCCCACTCGGGCGCGTCGGCCAGTCCGACGCGCGCGGTGTCGAGGGCGCTCGCGGCGGTCTCGTAGAACAGTTCCCGGCCGACCGGCGTCCGGACGCGGACGAGGGCGGTGTGGTCGGCGACGTCGAAGACGGCCAGTTCCCACGGCGCGGTCGCGCACTCCCATCGACCGGACAGGGTCGCGTCCGCACCCCGCGTCACGCGCTCGCCCAGTTCCCAGCTGAGCCGCGTCGTTCGCTCCAGCGAGACGGGGACGGCGTCGGGGAGCCCGCTCTCCCCGCGCCCGACCGCCCCGTCGACAGAGCGTCGTGTGGACATGTCACAGACCAGGCCCCTGGCCATGAAAAATCATCCGGTTCGGTGCGGCATCCCATCACGTGCCCGCGGCGGGAACAGACGACGAGCCGACGAGGGCGTCCGGCGGCGACGTCGGCCCCGCTCGGGGCGCGGAGCGGCTCACTCCTCGCCGGACTCGTAGTGGTCGCCCGCGGCCTCGGGGATGCGAGTGCGGCCGACGAGCGCGAGCACGACGATGACGGCGACGAAGGGGATCGTCTGGACGAGCGCGTCGGGGACGCCGAGGATCTGCTGGGTCTGCAGGCGGAGCTGGACGGCGTCGAGCCCGGCGAACAGCATCGTCGAGCCCAGCGCGCCGACGGGGTTGTAGTTGCCGAAGAGGTAGGCGACGATGGCGATGAACCCCTTCCCGTTGACCATCGTCGGCCCGTTGCCGGTGAACTGCCCGATGTTGAACGCGAGCGCGGCGCCGCCGAACCCCGAGAGCACGCCCGAGAGGAGGACGGCGGCGTAACGGACGCGCGAGACGTCGACGCCCGCGGTGTCGAGCGCGCGCGGGTTCTCGCCGGAGGCGCGGACCCACCGACCGAAGGCCGTCCGGTTGAGGACGTACCACGCGGCGGCGACGGCGACGAACATCAGGTACACCGGCGGCGCGGCGTCGAAGACGGCGCCCAGCAGCGGCACGTCCGCGAGGACCGGGACCGTCCACGTCCCGAGCGTGTCGACCCTGTCGGTGTTCGGGCCGCCGTAGACCACCTGCGAGAGGAACGGCGCCAGCCCGAGCGCGATGAGCCAGATGGCCAGCCCGGCGATGATCTGGTCGGCGCGGAACTCGATGCAGACTACGGCGAACAGTCCCGCCAGCGCCGTCGACGCGAGCACGCCGATCAGGAAGCCCGCCAGTAGCGAGCCCGTGACGTCCGTGCCGTAGATGGCGGCGAACGCCGAGATGATGAGCAGCCCTTCGAGCCCGATGTTGATGACGCCGGACTTCTCGGCGAAGATCCCCCCGAGCGCGGCGAAGACGATGGGCACCGACAGTCGGAGCGTCGCCGCCAGCGTCGATGTCGAGACGATAACACCGAACAGCCGACCGCCCGACGATTCGGGGGCGACCACGGCGGCGACGCCCAGCAGCGCCAGCAGCGCCACCGCGGCGAGCGCGACCCACAGGCGCCCGGAGAGCCCGCGGAGACCGCCGGAGCCGTCGTCCGTGCGCTCGCTCCCGGTCTCGACGCCCCCGTCCGTGCCGCGGTCGTCACCTCCGTCAGTACCGCGGTCGCGTTCGTCTCGGCCGTCCGTGCCGCGGTCGCGCCGGTCAGTCATCGGCGGCACCTCCCGGCGAGGCGGCGACCTCTGGTTCGTCGGATTCGATCCGGCGACCGATCAGCCGGAAGAACTCCGGCATGGCGACGAAGAGGATGATCAGCCCGCGGAGGACGCCGACGAGTTGCGGCGGTACGTCGGTGGCGAAGTCGACGACCGAAGACCCCGACTGGAGGACGCCGAACAGGAACGCGGCGAACACCGCACCGATGGGGTGGTTCCCGGCGAGGATGGAGACAGTGATGCCGTCGAACCCGTAGGAGGGGACGCCGGTCTGGAACCGGCCGAGGATCATCAGCACGTACACCGCGCCGCCGACGCCGCCGAGCGCGCCCGAGAGCGTCAACGACGCGACGACCGTCCGGGCGGAGTCGACGCCGCCGTACTCGGCGGCCGCGGGCTGGAGCCCGGCCGTCCGCAGGTCGAACCCGAACGACGTGTGTTCGAGCAGGTAGTAGACGCCGCCGACGACCGCCAGCGCCAGCGCCAGCGCGACCAGCGAGAAGTCCAGCCGCGGGTCGAACAGGATCGAGGGGAACCGCGCGAACTCCGGCACCGACGCCGTCTGGATGGCCTGGCTCGTCGGGTCCTGGAAGTGGTCGCTCACCAGGTACCGGACCACCAGCGTGGCGACGAAGTTCAGCATGATCGTCGTGATCACCTCGTTGGCGTCCGCGTACGCCTTCAGCACGCCGGGGATCGCGCCGTAGAACCCGCCGCCGACCGCGCCGGCCGCCAGCCCCAGCGGGACGAGGACGAGCGCGCCGACGAGCCCCGAGAACGCCGGCGCGGCCCACAGCACCGCGAGCGCCGAGGCGAGCGCGCCGACGACGAGTTGACCCTGGGTCCCGATGTTGAAGATGCCCGCGCGGAAGGCGAGCGCGACGGACAGCCCCGTGAAGATCAGGATCGTCGTCTCCCGGAGCGTCACGGCGAACTGCGCGTTCAGCGGCGACCACTCGCCCGAGAACGGGTCACCCAGCGCCCCGAGGAACAGGCGGTCCCAGACGGCGATCGGATCGTAACAGAGCGTCACCTCGCCCATCGTCAACACCGGCGACCGGCAGGTCGCCAGCAGGCCGCCGACCAGCACGATGACGGTGCCGACCAGTATCGACAGCGCGAGCGACGCGACGGCGATGAGGAGTCGCTCGCCCGCGGAGGTGCCCGCCATCGCCACCGCGTAGCCGCGAGCGCGCTGGAGCACGGTGTCGGTCCGCGATCCGTCGTCGTCATCGCTACCCGCCCGCGGCTGGTCGCCGTCCGAACCGTCGCTCATTGCGGGCCCTCCCGGTCGACGCTCATCGGGGCCCCTCGGTCGGCGTTCATCGCTGGCCCTCGGTCGGCGTTCATCGCTGGCCCTCGGTCGGCGTTCATCGCTGGCCCTCGGTCGCCCATCATCGCGGAACCTCCCGGTCGACGCTCACGTCGGCCTCGGGCCGCTCGCCGGCCATGAGGAGGCCGAGCTGTTCCTCGGTCACCGCCTCGGGGTCGACCACGTCGACGAACGACCCCTCGTAGATGACGGCGAGGCGGTCAGAGAGCGACTGGACCTCGTCGAGCTTCGAGGAGACGAGCAAGACGGCCCGGCCGTCGGTCCGGAGCTCGTTGATGCGGTCGTGGATGAACTCGGTCGAGCCGACGTCGACGCCGCGGGTGGGGTGGGAGGCGACGACCAGCCGCGGGTCGCGCGCGAACTCCCGGCCGACGACGAACTTCTGCTGGTTGCCCCCGGAGAGCGACTCGGCGAGCGCGTCGACGTTCGGTGGCCGAACGTCGTAGTCGGCGACGATCTCCTCGGCGTGGTCGCGGGCCGCGTCCCAGTCGATCCGCCCGTTCGACGCGTAGGGTCGGGCGTGCTGGCTGCCGAGCAGGCCGTTGCTGACGAGGTCGAAGTCCATCACTAGCCCGCGCTCCTGGCGGTCCTCGGGCACGTAGGCCATCCCGGCGTCGATGCGGTCGCGCCGGCTCCAGCCGGTGACGTCCCGCCCGTCGAAGGACACCGCTCCCCCGTCCGCGGCGCGCAGTCCGGCGACCGCCTCGACGAGTTCGACCTGGCCGTTGCCGTCGACGCCCGCGATGCCGAACACCTCGCCCTCGCGGACCGTCAGCGAGACGTCGTCGACCGCACGGACGCCCCGAGCGTCCTCGACGACCAGGTCGCGCACGTCGAGGACGCTCTCGCCCGGCGTCGCCGCCGACCGGTCGACGTCGAGCAGGACCTCGCGGCCGACCATCAGTTCGGCCAGTCGGTCGCGGGAGGCGTCGGCCGCCGGGACCGTCCCCACGTTCTCGCCGCCGCGGAGGACGGTGATCTCGTCGGCGGCGGTCATGGCCTCGCCGAGCTTGTGCGTGATGAAGATGATCGTCTTCCCCTGGTCGGTCAGCTCCGCGAACACGGAGAACAGATCTTCGACCTCCTGGGGCGTGAGAACCGCCGTCGGCTCGTCGAGGATCAGCACGTCGGCGCCGCGATACAGCGCCTTGAGGATCTCGACGCGCTGGCGGACGCCGACGCCGACGTCCTCGATGCGGGCGTCGGGGTCCACGTCGAAGCCGTAGCGCTCGGAGAGTTCGACGACCTCCTCGCGTGCCCGCTCGCGGTCGACCGAGAGCCCGAACCACCGCTCGGGCTCGTTGCCGAGGGTGATGTTCTCGGCGATCGACATCGGGTCGACCAGCATGAAGTGCTGGTGGATCATGCCGACCCCGGCGTCGATGGCGTCCCGCGGCGAGTCGAACTCGCGGGGCTCGCCGTCGACGACGACGCGCCCCTCGTTCGGCTCGTACAGGCCGTAGAGGACGTTCATCAGCGTGGTCTTGCCCGCGCCGTTCTCGCCGAGCAGGGCGTGGACGGTACCGCGCTCGACTCGCAGGTCCACGTCGTCGTTGGCGAGGACGCCCGGGAACCGCTTGGTGATCCCGTCCAGGTGGACCGCGTCGGCCGCGGACGCGGTACCCTCGGTCCCGTCTGTCGCGGCTCGGCCGCCGTCTGCGCTGTCACTCACGGGTCGCCTCCGCGCTCGGGCGCGCCCGTCGCCGCTCGGTCGCGGTCGTCACTCGCGTCGGCGAGGCCAGTCATCGGTGGGGGTCGTCAGGGTTCCTCGGGGACGTCGATCTCGCCGTCGACGATGCCCTGACGGGCCTCGCCGATGGCGTCTTTGATGTCCTGCGGGATCTCCGAGCCGAGCTGCTGGCCGTAGACGGCCTCGACGCCGTCGTCCTCGAGGGCGAGCGTCGTCGTCGATCCGCCGTCGAACGACCCGTTCACGACGGCCTGGACCGAGTTGAACACCGCCGTGTCGACGCGCTTGACCATGCTCGCGAGGATCACGTCGCTGAACGACTCGCGGGTGACCGACTGGTCGCGGTCGACGCCGATAGCGAACTGCTCCTGCTCCTGGGCGGCCTGGAAGACGCCGGTCCCCGAGTTCCCCGCGGCGTGGTAGACGATGTCGGCGCCGGACTGGTACATCGAGAGCGCGGCCTCCTTCCCGCCGGATGGGTCGTCGAATCCGCCCACGTAGGCCGTCTGGACGCCGACGTTTTCGTTCGCGTGGGCGACGCCGGCCTCGTAGCCGGCCTGAAAGCGTCTGATCAGCGGTGACTCGACACCGCCGACGAACCCAACCGACGTGTCGGGGTTCGTCGACCCCGTGCCCGCCTGGAAGTCCATCGTCGTCAGCGCGCCCGCGAGGTGACCGACGAGGAACGACCCCTGTTCCTCGGCGAAGACGTAGGAAGCGACGTTGTCGGCGTCGACCGTCTCGTCGACGATCATGAACCGCTGGTCGGGGTACTCGCTCGCGGTGCTACCCAGCGCGTCGGCCTGCAGGAAGCCGATACAGCAGACCAGGTCGTAGTTCGGGTCCGTCTCGCGGGCGAACTGCCGCTGGAAGTTCGAGAACTCGGTCGTCCCCTCTGGCTGGGCCTCGTTGTACTCGATGTCGAACTCTTCCGCGGCCCGCTCGATGCCGCTCTGGGCCTGGTCGTTGAACGACCCGTCGCCCAGCCCGCCGGTCGCGTACACGACGCCGACCTGTGTCGGGCCGTCGCCGCCGTCGGTGGCACCGCCCGCGGTGCCGTCGGTGCCTCCGGTGCCGTCGCCGTCTCCATCGGCGCCGCCGTCACCGTCTCCGTCGCCGCCGCCGTCGTTCCCGTCCCCGGTACAGCCCGCGAGCGTGAGCACTCCAACGGTCCCGACGCCTCTGACGAATCGCCGCCTGTCGAGGGACATGTCACTGTTCACGGCCGCGGTAGGGGTAAAAATTGTGCCTACCGATATCTCCGGCGACCGGTTTTTGTCCGATCGTCCGCGGGAGTCGGTCCGTGGCGCCGGCCGGTCCGCCACCAGACTCAAGCGCTGGGCGGCCGATCCGCCGGGTATGGACGTCATCAACGTCACCGAGGACGCGGACACGTTCACCTGCAACGCTTACCTCGCGCTCGGCGAGACGCCGACGCTCGTCGACGCGGGGGCGATGACCGGCGTCGCCGAGGTCGTCGCCGACCACACCGACGAGCTCGACCGGGTGGTCCTCACCCACCAGCACGGCGACCACGTCGCCCAGCTCGACGCCGTGCTCGACCGGTTCGACGCCGACCTGTACGCCTACGGCGACCACCCGCGGCGGACGGGCGAACTCGTTCCCGGCGAGACGGTGGCCGTCGGCGACGAGTCCTGCGAGGTCGTGTACACGCCCGGTCACGCCGACGACCACGTCTCGCTGGTCTCGGCGTCGTCGCTGTTCTCCGGCGACGTGGTCGTCCACGACGACGGCGCGTTCGACGACGGGAGCTTCGGCCGGACGGACATGGAGGGGCAGTCGCGCGAGCGCCTCATCGAGTCGATCCGCGAGTTGCTCGACCGGATGCCGGAGACCGTCGAAGACATGTACAGCGGCCACGGCAGCGTCTTCCACGGCGACGTGCGCGAGGTCGTCGAGCGGGCGCTCGACCGCGCCGAGCGACGCGAACCGAAGTACCCCGAGGAGTAAGATCACGGCGCGAGACGCCGAACCGCGACCGCTCGGCGAGCGGGGGCCGTTTCCGGTCGAACCGGCGCAGTCGCTCGCCGTTCGGAGAGCAGAGAGAAAGCGAGACCGGTCTCAGGCGTTGCGGCGCTCTTTGCTCTTCCGTCGGAGCTTCTTGTAGCCGCACTTGCGGCAGCTCTCGGCCTCGACGGAGTTGCGGGCGTTACAGCGCATGCAGATCTGTTTCTCGAGGACGCGACGTTCCGCAGGTTCGAACTTGGGCATACCCGGTCTTCCTCGTCGGCGCGTTTAAGCGTTGCCTCTCCGACTCGCCGGGAGTCGATAGCTGCCGATCCCGAACACGCGGCTCGCCGCGTGGGCACCGTTATAAGCCGTTCGCGTCCCATCGATGGAGTATGAGCGACCTCTACGACCGCGTCGCGGATCTGCCGCTTACCGTCAGCGGGTTCGACTTCGACCGCCACGAGATGGACACCTCCGCCGGGTTCACGCGCGTGACGACCGTCGTCGAACTCAGCGGCGACGGCGAGCGCGGCCGCGGCGAGGACGTCATCTACGACACCGAAGACCACGACCGACTGCGGGACGCCCACGCCGACGGCGACCTCGACTGGGACCTGGCCGGTGAGTACACGCTGGACTCCTTCTCAGCGGCGCTGGACGAGGTGGACCTGTTCCCGGAGTCCCCGGAGCGCGAGGCGTCGCGTCACTACCGGCGGTGGGCCGTCGAGAGCGCGGCGCTGGACCTGGCGCTGCGGCAGGCCGACAGCACGTTCGCGGAAGCGCTCGACCGGCGCTACGACCCCGTTCGATTCGTCGTCTCGACGCGTCTCGATACCGAGGGCGAGCCGTCGACCGACCGGATCCACGGGTGGCTCGACGTCGACCCCTCGATGGAGTTCAAACTCGACCCGACGGCGGCGTGGACGCGCGAGTTGATGGAGGACCTCGCCGCGACCGACAGCGTGCGCATCCTCGACCTGAAGAGCTACTACGAGGGCACCGAGGTGGACACCGACGCCGACCCCGAGCGCTACCGGCAGGTCCTGGAAGCGTTCCCCGACGCCGTCGTCGAGGATGCGAAGTTCACCGACGAGACGCGCCCGGTCCTGTCGGGCCACGAGGACCGCCTCTCGTGGGACTACCCGATCACCGACGTCGAGAGCGTCGAGGCGCTGCCGATCGAGCCGTCGTGGCTGAACGTCAAGCCATCGCGGTTCGGGACGGTCGCGGACCTGCTCGACACGATCGAGTACTGCCTCGACCGCGACATCGCACTGTACGGCGGCGGGCAGTACGAACTCGGCGTCGGGCGCGAGCACCTCCACGCCGTCGCGTCGGCGTTCTACCCTGAGGGTCCGAACGACATCGCGCCGAGCGCCTACCACGTGCCCGAACCCTACTCCGACGTGCCCGCGAGTCCGCTCGAACCGCCCGCGGAGCCGGAGGGGCTGCGCTGGTCACGCGAGTAAGTCCCCCGGAAGGGCGGTCCGGCCGCCGTCGGTCCGTCACTCGGTGAAGCCGTCGACGCGGACGATCTCGGCCTCGACGTCCTCCCAGATGGCGCCCCAGCCGCCGATCTCGACCTCGCCGTCGTCGGTCCCGACGACGATACTGACCGTCCCGCCGAGCTCGTCGTACGTGGGGCGACTCACCTGTTCTTCGCGGCCGCCGAACCGGACGTCGACGAGTTCGCCGCGGACGGTGACCGATTCGCCGGAGTCGGTGTCACGACCGTGGACGGTGATCGTGAGCGTCGCGCCCTCCTCCCGGAGCACCGCGGCGTGGCGGATGAACTCCTCGATGCTCACGTAGACCGCCTCGTCCGGGTCGGCCAGGTGGACCCGCTCGCCGGGGACCCAGTCACAGGTGAGGAACGTCCAGTGGAAGTGGAAGGTCATCAGGTCGTCGCCGACCTGGACGCCGTACTCCTCGTCGCCGTGGACGTTCGGCGAGAGGAACCCCTGACGGCGGTCGACGGCGGTGTGGAACGAGGCGGGCTTGCCTAGACGTCTGATCTCGGTGATCGGACTCTCGGAGAGGTCGTCGGGGATCTCGACCGGCCCGTCGATCGACCCGCCGATCAGGGCGTGGACGACGACGCCGCGCTCGGCCGCCGTCTCCAGCGCGGGGCGCAGGTCGGCGAACTGCTCGGCGGTGCCGCCGAACTCGACGGAGACAGACGCCTCGTCGATGGCGGCGCGGGCGTTCTCGATGACCGTCCGCTGGCGCTTGACGACGCTGACGCGGTG
This sequence comes from Halosimplex rarum, assembly GCF_047715405.1. Taxonomy (NCBI): domain Archaea; kingdom Methanobacteriati; phylum Methanobacteriota; class Halobacteria; order Halobacteriales; family Haloarculaceae; genus Halosimplex; species Halosimplex rarum. Next base: position 2,829,909 of record NZ_CP180412.1, on the reverse strand, counting down.
TTCCTCGGGGTCCGGCCGCTCCCAGCGGTCCTCGATCTCGTCGGCCGCGTCGGCGAGTAGCTCTCCCGTCGAGCGCAGTTCGTCGAGCACTTCGCCGGGTTCGTCCGCTCGCGCGTGCAGGCGGTCGCGCTCGACGGTCTCGACGAACCCGCGGTCCTCCAGCGTCCGCACCACGTCGTACACCTGCGAGGTGGGTACCCCGGCCCGCTCGGCGACGTCGACCACCGGCGCCGTCCCCTGGTCGAGCAGCCCCAGGTAGACGGCCGCCTGGTACTCCGTCAGGCCCGCGCGTTCCAGCGCCTCGCGGAGTCGATCCGTCTCCATGCCCACTGGTGCCGCCCGGCCGAGTAAAACGTTGTCGTGCCCACCGACCCGAACGCCCGCGTCTCACACGGCATCCGAGAGCAGTTCGACGACGGGAGCGACGGGAATATCCGAGTGCGTGCCTATCTCGTCAACTACCCGGTGCCGAAATGTTACATCCTAGTGGAAAGTATTACAAACGGGGCTTTCCCTCTTGCTGACATGGTTGGGAAACTCCGAACCAGGGAGATTGGGCACGAACGCGGTGTGAACGCCGGGGTGGTCGCGCGATGAGCGACGGACGCTCCGACGACGAGAAGGACCCGGGCGAGAACGGGCAGGCCGACGGTCAGTCGGCCATCGACGAGCGGACCGTCGAGGCCACGGTCGAGAGCGGTCAGTCCACGGGCGGTCAGTCTACGGGTGGACAGTCCACAGGCGGCCAGTCGTCCGCCGACGGACAGTCGGGTGGGCAGCCGTCGGGCGGTCAGTCCAGCGGTCAGGCGAGCGGACAGAGTACTGGCCAGACCGGCGGACAGAGTGCCGGCCAGACCGGCAGACAGGACGCCGGGCAGACCAGCGGTCAAAGTGCTGGACAGTCTGGTGGGCAGGCGGGCGGACAGAGTCCCGGCCAGACCGGTGGGCAGAGCGCCGGGCAGCCAGACCGGCGAAACACGGGGCAGAGTGCCGGATCGGCGGGTCGCGGCGTGCAACCGAGCGACTCGATGACCGGGCCGGCCGCGGGCGGGACCGACCTGGAGCCGAACGTCGCGGCAGCGATCGCGTACGTGTTCGCGCCGCTGACGGGCGTTCTCATGCTACTGATCGAGGGCGACGAGGACGACTTCGTCCGCTTTCACTCCATCCAGAGCATCGGGTTCGGCGCGGCCGTCATCGGCGCGTACGTCGCCGTGGGCGTCGTGATGGGCGTCCTCACCGCGATACCTGTGGTCGGGGACATCTTCGCGATACTCGTGTTCCCGCTGAACGGCATCGTCGCGCTCATCGCCTTCGTTGGCTGGGCGTTGCTGATCCTCAAGGCCTACCAGGGCGAGCGCTACGGCCTGCCGGTGCTGGGCCCGATCGCCGCATCGAACTAGCTCGCGAACGTCCGGAGCGGCTTTTTTCAAGAGGGACGTCCCTGTCTGCGCCGGGTCACTCGTCGGCGAGGTAGTCGTCCTGCACGGCCAGCACGTCCGCCGAGTCCGCGCAGTCGGCGTAGCGCGCGAGCGGTTCCTCGTTGAGTTCGAGGAAGGTGTGGCCCCAGGAGAACCGGTCGAGGATGCGTTCGGCCTGCTCGCGCTCGCCGAGGATGCACAGCGCGCCGGCGAACGCCTCGACGGTGTTCAACTGGAACGCCGTCCCGTAGTTGACGGGGTTGCCGGCGACGAGGAAGGGAAGCGAGCGGTGGATCCCTTCGAGGTCGAACGCCTCGCGCTCGGCGGTCTCCCAGGAGCAGTCGAGGGCGACCAGCCGGTCTCGGCGATTGCCCGTCCCCTCGCGGTCGGCGGGCGAGAGCGCCTGATCGGCGAAGGGGTTGAGGACGATGCCCGGCGGCGTCGACCGCGTCGAGCGGTGTAACTCGGCGTGGTCGAACTGCGCGAGCCGCCGGGCCGAGCACTTGTCAGGGTCGTCGTCGCCCTCGTACCGGACGTGTAACTCCACGCCGCTCGGTACTCGCCGCGGTACCAAAAGGCGCTCGAAGCAGCCGCCAGGTCGTCCGCAGGCCGTTCGATAGCCGGTCCGAGGCGCCCGCGAGCGCCCGCGGGACCTTGCCGACACCGGTCGGATATCGTACGGTACCGCGGCGCATGCGGTGGATACAGCGCGTGAAAACGCTCAGAACACCTTTATACGAACCGTCGGATAGATTGGACAATGCTTTCGGAGGGGGAAGACGCGCCCGCGGTCAGCCTGCCGGCGTACGTCGACGGCGAGCGGCGAGCGATCGACTTAGATGAGTACCTCGGCGAGGGGATCGTCGTCCTCGCCTTTTACCCGGCGGATTTCAACCCCGCGTGCACGATGCAGGCGTCGGACCTCGGCGACCTCGACCTCTTCACGATGCAGAAGGACGTGTCGGTGTTCGGGATCTCCCCGGACAGCACCTACAGCCACGAGGCGTTCGCGGAGCGATACAGCCTGCACGTCCCGCTGTTGAGCGACCGCGAGGGCGACGCGGCCGCCGCCTACGACGTGGCGCTGGAGACCGAGACCGGCGAGCGACTCGTCCAGCGCGCGGTGTTCGTCGTCGACCACCGTGGAACGGTCCAGTACGCCTGGGCGACCGACGATCTGGAGGCCGATATCGACGTCGCGCCGGTCAAGCAGGCGGTCGGCGACATCGGCGGCGACGACACCGCCATCGAACGCTACCGCGTGGGTCACGACCACTACGTCGAGGGTCGCGAGGCGTTCACGGAGGCGATGGCCGAGTACGAGGACCGCGAGTGGATGGACGCCCGGAGCGGGTTCGAGGCGGCCGAACCGGCGTTCACGACAGCCGCCGACCACTTCGACACGGCGGTCCGGTTCGCCGAGACCGACGACTTCGAGACCGTCGTCGACCGCACCGAGGAGAAGGCGGACACGCTCTCGCACGCGGCGAAGTGGCTTGCAGACTCGGCCGACGCCTTCGCCAGCGGCCGCGGCAAACAGGGTTCGGAGTACCGCGACGACGCCGAGCGCCTCCTCGACGCCGCCTCCGACCTCTCGGAACCGCCCGACCCCGACGCGTTCGCGCTCACCGACAACGGGGTCGAACTCGGCGAGTCGGCCGTCGTCCACCCGACCGAGGACGACGGCTACGACTGGCAGGCCGACGACGCCGACGCGGTCGACACCGACCTCGGACTTGACGACGCCGCGCTCGACGACGCCGTCGCCGGCGAGGACGCCGCGTACGACGACGCGAGCGACCAGTCGGACGCGGTCGACGGCGACCTGGAGATGGACGTCAAGGCGGTCGACGACGCCGACATGGACAGCGGGGCCGGCCGCTCCAGTGTCGAAGGGGACACCGTGGAGGGCGACCTGGAGATGGACCTGGATGCCGTCGAGGACGCGGCGGACGGCGACGAGTCGGACGCAGACGCCCGAGCGGACTCTCGGAGCGGATCCGCGGAGGCGCCCGCCGAGAGCACCGTCACGGGCGACGAGGGCGAGGCACCTGGGGGACAGGACGAGGGTGTCGACGGCGCCGAATCGGACGGAGAGGACGACGTCGAGGAACTCGACCTCGTGGACCCGACCGAAGTCGACGACGAGGAGGACGACGACGATGACGGGCGCGCCGACTGGGACATCCCCGGTCGATAACCGCTGAGCGATGCCGTGCGCGACGTCCCGACCACCGCGTTCTTGCCCCGGCCCCGCCAAGTCCGGGTATGACCGACCGCGCCGTCGAGCGGGCGCACGCGTACTACCGCGCGCTCGACGAGCACGACTACGAGACGCTCGCGGACTTGCTGGCTCCCGGGTTCGTCCACGACCGGCCGGATATGACGCTGGAGGGGCGCGAGCGGTTCGTCCAGTTCATGCGCGAGGAGCGCCCGCAGAAAGAGACGAGTCACCCCATCGACGCGGTGTTCGAGTCCGAGGACGGCTCCGTCGCAGTTCGCGGCCGCTTGCTCGCCGCCGACGGAACCGAGATCACCGGGTTCGTCGACGTGTTCTCGCTCACCGACGGGACGATCCGCCGTATCGAGACGTACACCGACTGACGGCACGGTGACGGGGATCGGTGAGGCACCGCCGGGGTAGACGGACGCGGTCGGCCGCTGGCTCCGCCGGCGACCTGTCATCGGTCCATCGCGTGATCATCTTTTCAGCGAGGAACCCGAAGTGGGCGCGATGGCGACCATCGAACTCTCGGACGAACTCGTAGAGCGCATCGACCGGCACTGCGAGTCGGACGTGACCCGCGAGGAGTTCCTCGACGAGGTGCTCAGCCACTACGAGACCGAGGGCCGGTTCCTCCGCGAGGGGTACTCGGGCGAGCCCTGACAGCCGTCGACCGCGTCGGGTCGCCGTCGAAAATCGAGTCGCCGTCGAGTGTCGAGAAGGGACACCGGCGCCGGGAGCGCCGCTACTCCTTGTCGCCGGCGCCGACGGCGCTCTCGCCGACGGGTTCGTGGCCCTCGATGACTTCCTGGCCGTTCATGTACGGCCGCAGGGCCTCGGGGACGGTGACGGTGCCGTCGTCGTTCTGGTAGTACTCCATGACGGCGACCATCACGCGCGGGACGGCGACGCCGCTGCCGTTGAGCGTGTGGAGGTACTCGGCGCCCTCGTGGCGCTCGGGCCGGTAGCGCAGGCCCGCCCGCCGTGCCTGGAAGTCCTCGAAGTTCGAGACGCTGGAGACCTCCAGCCAGCGGCCACCTACGTCCGGCCCTTCCTCCATGTCGTCGGCCGGCGCCCACACCTCGATGTCGTACTTCTTGGCCTGGGTGAAGCCCATGTCGCCGGTGCACATGTCGAGCACGCGGTAGGGTAGGCCGAGGCGCTGGAGGACCTCCTCGGCTTCGCTCAGGAGTCCTTCGAGGCGGTCGTAGCTCTCTTCCGGGCGGACGAAGTTGACGAGTTCGACCTTGTTGAACTGGTGGACGCGGACGTAGCCGCGGGTCTCCGTGCCGTGCTCGCCGGCCTCGCGGCGGAAATTGGGGGAGAAGGCCTGGTGTTTCACGGGCAGGTCGTCGTCCAGCAGGATCTCGTCGCGGTACATGTTCGTGACGGGTACCTCCGCAGTGGGCAGCAGCCACAGGTCGTCGTCGTCGTAGTCGTCGTCCTGGCGGGCCTCGACGCGGTAGGCGTCCTCGGCGAACTTCGGGAGCTGGCCGGTCCCGCGCATCGACGCGGAGTTGACCGGGATCGGCGGCGCGACCTCGACGTACTCTTGCTCCTCGTGGACGTCGAGGAAGAACTGGATGAGCGCCCGCTCTAGTTTCGCGCCGTCGCCCTTGACGAACTGGAACCCACCTCCAGAAACTTTCGCGCCGCGTTCGAAGTCGAGGATGTCGAGTTCCTCGCCGAGGTCGTAGTGGGGGACCACGTCGTCGGGGTCGACCCGCAGGTCGTCGAACCCCTCGCGGTAGCGCTCGACGTTGTCGCTCTCGTCCTCGCCGGTCGGCACGGAGTCGTGGGGGACGTTCGGGATCGTCAGGAGGCGCTCCTCCAGTTCATCCTCCAGTTCGTCCGCGCGGTCCTCGACCTCCTGGAGTTCGTCTTTGAGTTCCTGGGAGCGCTCGATGGCCTCCTGGGCCTCCTCCTCTTTCCCGTCCTGTTTCAGGTCGCCGATCGTGCTGGAGACCTCGTTTCGCTCGTGTCGGAGGCCGTCGCCGCGGGCCTTGAGTTCGCGCCACTCCTCGTCGATCTCGAGGATCTCGTCCAGGTCGACGCCCGTGACGCCCTTGCGCTCGATGGCGTCGCGGACCGTCTCGGGATTCTCCCGGACGAACTGCCTGCTTAACATGGTCGCGGCTTCTCGACGGCCGAACGTAGGCGTGTCGGTCCTTTGTGAGTGCGTGTCGGGTGGTGTCGTGGGCGGACTCGTGGCCTCTCTGAGCGAGACCGCGACCGCTGCTCGAAGTGGAACCGCAAACAGCGTGAAAGCCCCCGCACGCTCGTACCGCCGCGGCTCGCTGCGCGCTTCACTCGCTCCGCTCGTTCCAGTGCTGACGTCGCCGGGGCGGCGACGAGCGAGCGACCCCTTTCATTCCCACCCGCACAGACTGATGACCAGCCGACACGGGTGGGAATGAAAGGGGCCGTCCGCTCCGGGAAGACGAGCGCCGCAAGCACTGGAGCGAGCGAAGTCGTTCGAAAGACGGCTTCGCCGTCTTTCGTGATGAGCGTGGGACTCTCCGAGTCCCACGAACCTGCGAACGGGCGGCGAGGCCGCCCGTGAGCAGATGACGAGAGAGCTTCGCTCTCTCGAACCACGCGGAGCAAGCTCCTCGACCGGAGCGGACGGGGGCTTTCACGCTGTTTGCGGTCGATGTAGTCGAAGCGGTACGGGCACAGATACTACCTATCCGATCTCTTACAAGAACCCACACACTCCGGAGCGACACGCGTTAGTGTCCAGCGTCCAACAACGCATACACATGGACGAGCCGTCGACGATCGAACTCTCGGACGGTCGCGCCCTCTCGTACGCGGAATACGGCGATCCCGGGGGGACGCCGGTCTTCGCCTTCCACGGCGTCATCGGGTCGCGACTGATGTGGTCGCTCTGTGACGAGGAGGCCGCCGAACGCGGCGTTCGCGTTGTCGCACCGGACCGGCCGGGATTCGGCGCGTCGGACTTCCAGGCCGGCCGCCGGTTACTGGACTGGCCGGAAGACGCGTGCGCGCTCGCCGACCGCCTGGGCATCGACCGCTTCGGGGTCGTCGGGTTCTCCGGGGGCGGGCCGCACGCGATGGCCTGCGCCGACGCCGTCCCCGAGCGGGTCCGCGGCGTCTCGCTGGTGAGCTCCGTCACGCCACCGGAGACGCGGGCGAGCGCGGACCCGTTCAACGAGGCGGTGCTGTCGGCGACGCGGTTCGTGCCCGGCTTCTCGCAGGCGGCGTTCGCGTCGTCGGCGTGGCTGGCCGCGAACGCCCGGTCGCAGTTCCGGACCGCGCTGGTGGCCGGATCGCCCCCGGAAGACCGTGCGGTCTTCGACGGACCGACGGGCGAGACGCTCGTGAACGACAGCGCGGAGTCCTTCCGCATGGGGTCGCGCGGGCCCGCCCACGACCTGCCGCTGGTCGGCAACGACTGGGGGTTCGACGCCGGCGAGTGTCCGCTCCCGGTCGACCTCTGGCACGGCCGCGCGGACGCGACCGTCGGCGTCGACCTCGCGCGGGCGTTCGGCGACCTGCTGCCCGACGCCGACCTCTACCTCTCCGACGACGCCCACTACTCGGCGTACGTCAACAACCGCGGCGCGATCCTCGACGCCGCCGCACGGTAGCCCAGTGGCGCTCGGTGCCCAACGGCCCGGCGACGCGAACCATTTAGTCCGCGCCGCCCGCGGATCGGGTATGGCAATCGGCGACGTGTTCGAGGCGACGGTCGGCGAGTGCACGGACCTCTCGTACGTCGACACCGGGATGTACGGCGTGGCCGAGTACGGCGCGGTGTACGTCCTCGACGCCGAGCGGCCTGCGCTCGTCGACACCGGGATCGGGACCGACTACGAGCGCGTGCTCGACGCCGTCGACGCGGCCGGCCTCGCGCCCGCTGATATCGAAGTGATCGCGGTGACGCACGTCCACCTCGACCACGCCGGCGGCGCGGGCTTCCTCGTCGAGGCGTGCCCGAACGCCGAGGTGTACGTCCACGGGATCGGCGCCCCCCACCTGGTCGACCCCGAGCGCCTCTGGGAGGGGACCAAACGCGCCGTCGGCAACCAGATCCGGGCGTACACGGAGCCCGAGCCCGTTCCCGAGTCGCGGATCACCGAGATCGCGGACGGCGACAGCATCGATCTGGGCGACCACTCGCTCGACGTGTCCCACGCCCCGGGGCACGCGCCCCACCAGGTCGTCTTCCACGACCCCGCGAACGACGCGGTGTTCGTCGCCGACGCGGCGGGCATCTACTCGCCGACCGTCGACGAGCTGTTCCCGACGAGCCCGCCGCCGAACTTCGACCCGGAGCAGTGCCGGGACGACGTCGAGACGATCCGGTCGCTCGACCCGGAGGTCCTCTGTTACCCGCACTTCGGCCCGACCGAGACTGGCGAGAAGCTCGACCGCTACGCCGAGGTGCTCGACTCGTGGGTCGCGGCGGTCACCGAGGAACGAGCGAAGCGCGGCGACGACGAGGCGGTGATCGAGTACTTCGTCGGCGAGGCCGACGCCGAGCGGGAGCTGTGGGGGACGGAGAAGGCCGACGCGGAAGTGGCGATGAACGTCCGGGGCGTCCTGACGGCGCTCGACCGCGCGGAGTGAGCGCGGGACTCCCTCGCTCGCCGGGCGGGCTCAGCCGTCTGCGGCCTCGAACAGCGCGCCGAAGACCTTGCCCTCGGCCTTGCGGAGGTGCTGGTGGAACGTGGGCGGGGAGACCTGCAGCGACTCGGCGACGTCCTCGCCGGAGGCGTCGCGGGGCCACTCGAAGAAGCCGGCGTGGTAGGCGGCTTCGAGGGTCGTCTGCTGGCGGTCGGTGAGCCCCGAGAGGAGCGCGTCGGTCGGCCGCGACTGGCTCCCGTCTTTGGTCACCTGCTGTCGGCGCAGCATCGTCGCCGACGGGTACGCGTCCTGGACGGCGTCGATGACCCGCCGCACGTCCGCACTCGGCGAGAGGTGCAGCGTCATGCGGTAGTCGCCGTCCTCGACGGCGGCCCGTTCGACGGACCCGCCGAGCGACGCCAGCGTCGAGAGCACCGGCGGCTCGTCCATCCGGAGTTCGAACCGCGTGTCCCCCTCGTCGTCGGTGAACGAGACCGCGGCCCAGTGGGGGAGCCGGTCGACCAGCGCTTCGAGCGTCGGGACGGCCTCGGCCGACGCCTCGCCGTAGACGAGGAACTCGTCGTGGCCGAGGGTGACGACGTGCTCGAAGGTGAACCGTCCGCCGGGGCTGTCCTCGACGTCGAGGGTCTCGAAGAGGTCGGTGATGCCGAACTCCAGTTCGACGACCTCGTCGCTCAACAGGGCCTGCTTGCGGTCGGTCGCGGCGATGGCGTGACCGATCACCTCGCCGAGCTGGCCAAGCACGGTCCGTTCTTGGCCCTCGAAGGCGTTCGGTCGACCCGCGTAGACGTTCAATACGCCGTAGGTCGTCCCCTGGTAGCCGATCGGGATCGCCGCCGAGGAAGCGAAGCCGTGCTCGTCGGCAGCCTCGCGCCACGGCTCGTAGCGCGGGTCGGTCTGGATGTGCTGGATCGTCTGGACCTCCCCCGTCCGGATAGCGCGCCCGGTGGGCCCCTGACTGCGCTCGTCGTCTGGGTCGATCGAGACGGTCACGTCGTCGAGGTAGCCCTCGGCGCCCGCCTCGGTCCGGACGGCGACCGTCTGCGACCCCGTCTCGACGTCGCCGATCCAGGCGAACTCGTAGGAGTCGGTGGCCGCGAGGTGCTCGCAGACGGTCCGCTCGATCTCGTCGCGCGTCGACTGGTCGAGGACCGCGCCGGTGATCTCGCGGACGGCCTCGTTGAGGCTGTTGAGCGCCGCCAGCTGCTCGCGCTGGCGGACGAGCGCGTCCTCGTAGCGGTGGCGGTTGATCGCCGTCGCGAGGATGGTCGCGACCGACTGGACGAAGTTGACGTCCCGCTCCGAGAACGCGGTCGCCTCGGTGTCGTGCGTCCCGAGGATCCCCCAGGGGTCCTCCGGCGGGCCGATGACGACGCTGATCCCGCTCCGGACGCCGTGGTCGGCGAGGAGGTCCCGCTCGCCGAAGCGCGTCTCGGTCGTCAGGTCCTCGACGACCACGGGGTCGCCCGACCGGAGCGTGTAGGCCGCCTGGGAGTCGTCGTCGGTCGCGGAGACCGCTGCCGAGTCGACGAGCCCCTCCTCCCAGCCGACGCCCTGGCGGAGCAGGAGCTCCTCCCCGTCGGCGTCGAGGTCGAGCACCTCGCAGTAGTCGGTGGCGAGCGTCGTCGCGACCCGCTCGGCGGCCTCGGCCATCAGCGAGTCCAGGTCGCGGTCTCCGAGGGCGTGCTGGCCGAGGTCGGTGACGACCTGCTGCTGGCGGATCCGCCGCTGGAGCTCGCGCTCGCGCTCGATGCGCTCGGAGATGTCACGGACGACGCCGCAACGACCGTACCCGTCGCCCTGGGAGAGCGGCTCGTAGCGCGTCTCGACGGGGACGCGCGACCCGTCCTTCCGGACGAGTTCGAACTCGATGGTCGCGACCTCCCGCTCGCCCTCGGCGACCGCCGCGGCGCGCTCCTCGACGACGGGGGCGTACTCGTCGTCGTAGAGCACGCTCGCCTCCGCGCCCAGCAGCTCGTCGCGCTCGTAGCCGACCATCTCGCAGAAGGCGTCGTTCACGACGACGTACCGGTTCTCGTCGTCGAGCGCGTAGATGCCGTCGTCGACGGTCTCGACGATGGTCTCGTAGCGTTCGAGGCCGCGCTCGCGTGCCTTGCGCTCGGTCACGTCGCGGAAGTACACGGACAGGCCGCTCTCGGAAGGGTAGGCCGTCACGTCGAACCAGTTCTCCAGGGGCGAGAAGTACGCCTCGAAGGAGACGGACTCGTTCGTCTCGCGGGCCCGTTCGTACTCCGTCCTGAAGCGCGAGTCGGCGGTTTCCGGGAACTCGTCCCAGACGTTCCGGCCGACCAGCGCCCGCTGCGGACGGTCGAGCAGGTCCGCGGCCTGATCGTTGACGTACGTGAACCGCCACTCGTCGTCGAGCGCGATGAAGCCGTCGTCGACGCGGTCGAGCACCTCGTTCAGCTCGTGTTCGAGGTCGTCGCGGCTGCGTTCGAGCAGGCGCGCCTGCTCTTTGAGTTGCGTGATGTCCTCGGCCGAGACGACGACGCGCTCGACGTCGCCGTCGGCGTCCGCCAGCGGGACGGCGTTGACCGAGAGCCATCGCTCCCCGACGCCGGGCAGGTCGAACCGCCCGATCCAGTCGCCGACGGTCTCGCCGGTCCGACGCGCGCGGTCGTACGGCCGCTCGCCCGGGGGAACGGGGTCGCCGTCCTCGTCGAAGACCGTGGCCTCGGGGAGCGGGTCCGGTTCCGGTCCGTCGAGCGCACCGAGGTACCGGCGCGCCTGCTCGTTCATCCGGAGGGGGTCGCCCTCCTCGTCGACGACGGCTACACCCGCCGGGATGGCGTCGAGGGCGCGTTCGAGCAGGTCCCGCTCGCGTTCGAGTTCCCGCTCGAACTCGCGGCGCTCGGTCATGTCTCGAGTGACCTTCGCGTACCCGAGGAGGTCGCCCTCGTCGTCGCGGATCGACGTGATCGAGACGTTCGCCCAGAACCGGGTGCCGTCGGCGCGGACTCGCCACCCCTCGTCCTCGACCCACCCGTTCTCCGCGGCGGTCTCGAGGTTCGCTTCCGGGACGCCAGCTTCCCGGTCGGCCTCCGTGTAGAACGTCGAGACGTGTTCGCCGACGACCTCGTCGGTCTCGTACCCCTTCAGGCGCTCGGCGCCCGCGTTCCAGGTCCGGACGCGACCCTCCGGGTCGAGGCGGAAGATTGCGTACTCCTCGACGGCGCCGACCAGCGATTCGAACTGGTCGCGCTGGGCGATGTAGGCCTGCTCCGAGCGCTTGCGCTCGGTCACGTCGAAGTAGAGTTCGACCCGGCCACCCGCATAGGCGCCCGTCTCGATCGGGTTGCTCCGGTGTTCCAGCCAGCGCTCCGTGCGGCCGTCCCCGACCGTGGTGCGGCACTCGAAGCGCTCTTCGCCGGTGTCCCCGTCGTACGTCGCCAGCAGTCGCTCGGCGAACCCCTCCGAGTCGTCGACCGACGGTGCGATCAGCTGGTCGACGACGTCGCGCTTGTCGCGACCGATCACCCGATCCCGATCGATGCCGAAGTAGCGCTCCGTCGCGTCGTTGAGCCAGACCACGTCGTAGTTCTCGTCGAGGACGAACACCCCCACCTCCGCCCGGTTGAGCACGTCCGAGACGAGCGATTCGGCCGCCGCCGGCCAGTCGGGTTCGGCGGTCGGGCTCCCGTCCCCGGGCACGCGCCACCACACGCGTGCGCTCGCCCCGACTTTCTTGGTTCGGAGTCGGCCCTGCTCGACCAGGCGATCCAGCCGGTCGTACGTGCTCCGCCGACCGAGGTCGAGCGCCTCGGCCACCTCGCTCGTCGTCCGCGGTTCCACACCCCCGTCGAACACCGCGAGCGTCTCCCTGAGACTCTCCGTCAACCCGTGCGATTCCATCGTCCCAACTCTCGTCCGGGGGCAACTACAACCTTCCGCCGGCGGAGTCTCAAAGCGAAACGCGCCCGGTACGAACCTGGGATGTACCCCGCTGTCGATCCGGGCCATCGGGCGCCGAAACGTAGCTAGTCGGCGACCATCTGCAACCGGTACCGAACCTAATCACTTCTAGCGATCCCTTACCGGTGGGCAGATACTTTCCCTGTGTACGCGGACGATGCCGGGAGACCCGATCTATGTCACAGACAACGCACGACGTCGACGGTGGGGAAATCGAGGGAAAACTGACCGCGGAAGCGCGCTACGACCTGCTGGCTGACGGGCGCCGCCGGCTCGCGCTGGCCGAACTCGCGGAGCGGGCGGCGCCGGTCGCGCTGGGAGACCTCGCCGAGGCGGTCGCCGCCCGGGAGGAGGACGACGCGTCCCCGCCTGTGGGCGCGGTCGAGCGAGTGGCCGTCTCGCTCCACCACGTCCACCTGCCCCGGGTGGAGGACCACGGCGTGATCGACTACGACCCGGCAGCGAACCGCGTCGAACGGGTCGGGACCGTGCCGACGCCGTCGGACTGAGCGTCCATGCCGACGCTCTCGGCGGTCAGCCGCGATCCACCGCGACTCCGTCGTCCCACACCCCCGAAACGCCGTCGCCGGCCAGGACCGTGAACGCTCTCTGCCCGAACTGCCGATCGGCGGAGGGCGAGGTGGCGGACAGGACCCACAACCCCGACACGGGACTCCGGGTCGTGTTCTGCTGTCCGGAGTGCGAACACGACTGGGACGTAACGCTGTAGCGACCGCCTCGACAACGACGCGACCTTTTTGCCTCCAGGTGACGTATCACTTGGACACAGCTGCGCGTTCGTCCGGTGGCTCACTCCCGAATCCGCTGGACCGGCACCCGGTGGCCGCGCGTTCGAGGAGACACAATGCTACGTCACGACGGAGACATCACGGAATCGAGGACCACAGCAGTACCGACAGCACCACGTTCGAGAGGCCGAAGTGACTGACGCCGAGCCGGTCGTCAAGCGAACGGCGTGTCCCTACGAGGGCTGTTCCGCCGACGCACGGGTGGTCGTCCCGGGCGGTGTGGTCGTCGTCGAGACGTCGACCACGAACGCCGGGATCGAGGGCCCGTACGACGGGATCGTCTACGGACACTGCCCGGACCACGAGTTCTACGCGTACTACCGGGCCCGCGGAGACGGGGACGCCACCGAGGCGTCCGAGAACCGAGGCCCCTCCGATGGGGAGTCCGGAGGCGACGAATCGACGGCGGAGTGACCGCTCGCGAGAGGGAACGGGAGGCGATTCGCAGTTCCCGACGATACGCGGTTCCGGGTGCCGATCCCGTCCGTCCGAGGAGCGATGATCGGCGGCTGTGGCCACTGACTCGTCCCTCGCGGAGATCCGTACGTTTATTTCGACTCGTTCGCTGGGCTAGGACGAGATACCACTGTGACTGTCGCCACCAGTTCCGACTCTCGCCGTTTTCGGTCCCAGCGCAGGGCCCCCGCTTCCGGAGACGACGGACCGACCGGTCCGTCGGGAGCGGGTGAAACCCGACTCAGGAGTCCACACGGCGGTTCTATCGCCCGATGAAGTCGCTGGAACGGGACCTCGGACTCCCGACGGTGCTCGCGATCAGTATCGGCGCGATGATCGGGAGTGGCATCTTCATCCTCCCGGCGCTGGCGCTGGACATCGCCGGGCCGTCCGTGATCCTCGCGTATCTGCTCGCCGGCGTGTTCGTCCTGCCGGCGGCGCTCTCGAAGTCCGAGATGGCGACCGCCATGCCCGAGGCTGGCGGTACGTACATCTACATCGAGCGCGGCATGGGCCCGCTGCTCGGTACCATCGCGGGCGTGGGGACGTGGTTCGCGCTCGCGTTCAAGGGTGGCCTCGCGCTCGTCGGCGGCGTCCCGTACCTCCTCATCGTCTTCGACCTGCCGGTCAAGCCCGTCGCGCTCGGGCTCGCCGCGGTCCTCATCCTCGTCAACCTCTTCGGCGCGAAACAGACCGGCACGCTGCAGGTGATAATCGTCACCATCATGCTCGCGGCGCTGTCGTGGTTCGTCGCCGGGAGCGCCTCCAGCGTCCAGCAGACCAACTTCCAGCCGTTCATGACGGACGGCGTGGGCGGGCTGCTCGCCGCCACGGGGCTCGTGTTCGTGTCCTACGCCGGGGTGACGAAGGTCGCGAGCATCGCCGAGGAGATCGAGGACCCCGACCGGAACATCCCGCTCGGGATCCTCGGGTCGCTGGCCTTCACGACGCTGCTGTACGTCCTCATCGTCGCCATCATGGTCGGCGTCACCGACGCGGGCGTCGTCGCCGGTTCGGACGTCCCGGTCGCCGACGCCGCGCGGGAGACCGTCGGCGCGCTCGGCGTCGGCGCGGTCATCGTCGCCGCCGTTCTCGCGCTGATCTCGACGGCCAACGCCGGGATCCTATCGTCGTCGCGGTACCCCTTCGCGATGGCCCGCGACGGGCTCGTCCCGGAGTCGCTCGCCGCCGTCAGCGAGCGCTTCGGCACGCCGTCGACCTCGATCACGCTCACGGGCGCGGTGTTGCTGACGCTCATCGCGTTCGTGCCGATCCTCGACATCGCCAAGCTCGCCAGCGCGTTCCAGATTCTCGTCTTCATCCTGATCAACCTCACCATCGTCGCCTTCCGCAAGGGCGACATCGAATACGAGCCGAGCTTCGAGTCACCGCTGTACCCGTGGACCCAGATATTCGGCGTCCTCGGGGGGCTCGTGCTCATCACGCAGATGGGGCGGATCGCCATCGCCGGCGCGGTCGTCATCACCATCGGGAGCGCCGTCTGGTACTTCGCCTACGCCCGCCCGCGTATCGAGCGAGAAGGCGCCGCGACCGACGTCGTTCGTCGTCGGGTCGGCGATGACGTCCTCACCGAGACCGAGGACGCCATCAGCGGCGAGACCTACGAGGTGCTCGTGGCGCTCACCTCCGAGGTGAGCCGCGAGCGCGAAGCGGCGCTGCTCCAGATGGCCGCCGACCTCGTCCGCCCGCACGACGGCCGCGTCGTCGTCGTCTGGTTCGAGGAAGTGCCCGACCAGGCGCCGCTGGAGACCGCTACGGAGGTCCAGTCGCCGGCCGAAGTCCAGTTCGAGGAGCAGACCGACGACCTCGCCGTCGACCTCGACGTGGACGTCGACGTCGGCGAGATCGTCAGCCACGACACGAAACACGCCATCGTCAACTTCGCCGAGCACCGGCGAGTCGACACGATCCTCGCGGAACACGAGCGCCTGCGGCTGCGCTCGCGGCTGGTCGGCGACCCCATCGACTGGGTCGTCCGCCACGCCCCCTGCGACGTCCTGCTCGTCGACAACAAGGGGTACGACCGGCCGAAACACGTCGAGCTCGTGGGCGACGGCGGGCCGTTCAATCCCGACCAGGTCGCCGTGGCCGAAGCGATCGCGAGCCAGAACGACAGCGAAGTGAGCATCGGGTTCCCCGAGACCGGCGAGGGGCCAGAACAGCGCGAGCGGACGATCGAGGAGTACCGCGAACAACTGGGCGAACTGCTGTCGGTGCCGATCCGCGACGCGGAATCGACGGCCTCCGACGGCGGGTCGTCGTCGCCGGACATCCGTATCCGTCGCGGCGCGGACCACCGGCTCCGCGGTGCGCTGTTCGACCGGAGCTCCGCTGAGCCCGCCGTCTGTACGGAGATATCCGTCCACCCGCACGAGTCCAGCCAGCCCGGATTCCTCCGCCGGCTGCTCGAACGGGTCGTGTTCTGAGGCGGCGTTCGCCGCCGGTCCCGGCCGCGACCCGTCTACTTCTCGCGGCGCCCGCGACCGAACAGCCGCTCCGCGAGCGGGCGGTCGCTGGGCCGTTCAGCGAGCATCACCGACGCCTCGACGTCGTTGACGATGTCGAGGTGGAGCGACTCCGTGACGAGTCGCGCGAGCATCCCGCGTTCGGTCGCGCCGATGAGCACGAGCGTGTGGTCGGCGGCTTCGCGCTCGATCGCCGCCTCGACGTCGCCGGATTCGTCTGTGACGATCCTCGCGCCTCCAAGGTCGTGGTCGTCTGCCCACTCGGCGATGAACCGCTCGCCGGACTCGCGCTCGCTCGGGTCGTCGACGACGTGCAACACCGACACCTCGGCGCCGACCGTCGTCTGGAGGGCGTTCGCGATCTCCGCGCTGAGATCGGAGTCCGGGCCGCCGGCGGTCGGCAGCAGAACCCGCGAACAGTCCAGCCCGCGGTCCTTGACGACGAGGAAGTCACAGGGGAGGCGATTGGTCAGCTCGTCGAGGGGGCGCTCGGCGCGGGCAGCGTTCCAGAGCCGTCCGTCCCCCCAGCCCATCACCACGAGGTCCGGCCGGGTGCGCCGCGCCCGGTCGAACACCTCCTCGAACGAGCGCGAGGAGACGATGGTCGACGTCTCGAAGGCCACGTCGTCCCGGGCGACCGACTCCTCCAGCCCGTCCAGCAACCGCTCCGACGAGCGCGTGATCCGGTCGCGGTTCCCGCTCTCGTCGAGCGCCATCCCCGTCGGCGTCTGGACGATGTGGACGGCGTGGACGGTCCCCTTCTCGCGGGTGCTGGCGAGCGCGCAGGCGAACTCGACGAGCGGCGCCTCCGTCCGCGGGTTCGAGATGGGGACGAGTATCCGGTAGGAGTCCGGGTCGCGGACGAAGTCCTCCAGCGTGTCGACCAGCGGGACGTAGGAGCGGCCCGCGAGGTTGCCCAGCAGCATCTCCCGGAACGACAGCCGGCGGACGTTCTCGAACT
Source organism: Halosimplex rarum (assembly GCF_047715405.1). Taxonomy (NCBI): domain Archaea; kingdom Methanobacteriati; phylum Methanobacteriota; class Halobacteria; order Halobacteriales; family Haloarculaceae; genus Halosimplex; species Halosimplex rarum. The sequence continues at coordinate 2,813,005 of NZ_CP180412.1, read as the reverse complement.
GGTCGACCTCGAGCCGGCGCTCGCTGGTCTGGTAGTAGTTGACGACGGTGACCAGCAGGATGCCGCCGAGCGTGTTGCCCACCAGCACCGGGATCACGAACTCGAAGAGGCCGGTGGTCAGCGCGAGGTCGCCCGCGAGCATCGTGTAGACGACCTCGGTGAAGGAGACGACGACGTGGAAGAGGTTGCCCAGCGGGATCGCGAGGAAGGCGATGTAGACGATCGCGAGCCGCGAGATGGTCTCGCGGGCGGCGAAGTCCATCCACACCACGCCGGCGACGATCAGCCCGGCGAACGCGGCCTTGAAGAAGAGGGCGGTGACCGGCGTTTCGACGCCGTTCTCGGCCAGTCCGAGAGCGTACTCCGCGGCAGCCGGTTCGAAGACGCCGCCGTAGGCCAGCACCACGGCGCCGATAGCGCCGCCGGCGAAGTTCCCGGCGAGGACGATCAGCCAGTGGCGAAACAGGGCCGGGACGCTGGCGAGTCGTTCCAGCGTCAGCGCCACGGGCGGGAGCGTGTTCTCCGTGTAGAGCTGGTAGCCGCCGATGATGATGTAGATGAACCCGAGCGGGTAGAGCAACACGGCGGCGATCTTCGACTCGGTCGCCGCGGACATCGAGGCGTACAGCAGGAAGGTGATCGTGATCGCGAACCCGCCGGCGAGCCCGCTGAAGAAGAGTTCGCGCGAGCTCGACGTGATCTCGTGGTCGGCGTCCGCGACGACCCGCTGGAACACCTCGTCGGAGGAGAACCGACCGGGGACGACTTCCCCCGACTCGGGGACCCCGTTGTCCGACTCCTCCGGTGGCTTCCCAGCCTGCGGTTCGAGTTCGGAATCGGCCATCGTCCACACCCGCGTCACCGAGGAACTAAGAGGTTTGTCTCCGCGCCCGCCTCACGGCGGCCGAGCGGGGCGTCTCCGCGCCCGTCTCGGCGAACACGATGACGCCCGCGAACCCCGCGAGGGCTCGATCGCGACGCCGGCTATCGAGACCGCAGACCGTGTACTTTTACGTCCTGCCTCCGGTACCGCAGATACATGGCCGAGAGCCCGCTGCTCCTGTTGGTCGCCGGTATCATCGGTATCGGCGTACTCTCGCAGATACTCGCCGACAGGCTACAGATCCCGGCGATCGTCTTCTACATCGCGGCGGGGCTGGTGGTGGGGCAACCGGGACTCCAGATCGTCACCGCGGAGACGTTCGGGACCGCGATGCCGACGATCGTCGGGTTCGCGGTCGCGATCATCGTCTTCGAGGGGGCGTTCCACCTGCGGATCGAACGCATCCGGGCGGCGCCGCAGGCGGCGCTCCGGCTCGTGACAATCGGTGCGCTGATCGCGCTCGCCGGGACCGCCATCGCCGTCAGGTTCGCGTTCGGCGTCTCCTGGAACCTCTCGCTGGTCATCGGGTCGCTGCTGGTCGCGACCGGGCCGACGGTCGTCACGCCGATCCTCAAGATCGTCCCGGTCCGCGACCAGGTGGCGACGGCCCTGGAGGTCGAAGGGATCGTCAACGACGTGACGGCGGCGATCCTCGCGGTCGTCTTCTTCCAGACCGTCAATCCCGCGACCGCGGGGGGTGACCTGGTCCGGGGGTTCGTCGTTCGCCTCGGCGTGGGGCTGCTGTTCGGCGTGATCGTCGCCGGCATCGTCTACTACCTGCTCCGGTACGTGGACCTCTCGCCGGGCGACGCGCCGCGCAACGCCCGACTGCTGGTCCTCGCCGGTGCGCTCGTCGCGTTCTCCGCCGCGAATTTCGAGGCGACCGAGGCGGGCGTCGCCGCGACGGCGACCGCCGGCTTCCTGCTCGGCAACGCGGACATCCCGTACGAAGACGAGATAGAGGCGTTCAAGGGCGACGTGACGCTGCTCGTCCTCGCGTTCGTGTTCATCGGACTCGCCGCGTTGCTCGAACCCGCCGCACTCATCGAGGTCGGCTTCGAAGGACTGATCGTCGTCGTGGCCATCGCGCTCGTCGTCCGTCCCATCCTCGTCTTCCTGTCGACGACCGGCAGCAAGTTCACCCGTCAGGAGCGGACGTTCATGAGTCTGGTCGGTCCACGGGGCATCATCCCGGCGTCGGTCGCGACGCTGTTCGCAGTGCAACTACAGGACGCCGGTCTCGCGCAGGAGGCGAACATCCTGCTCGGGACCGTCTTCCTCGCCATCCTGCTGACGGCCGTCTTCGAGGGCGGTCTCGCGCGATACATCGCACAATACCTGAACGTGATACCAATGAGAGTCATCATCGTCGGAGGCGGGAAGGTGGGCCGGTCGCTCGCCGAACGCCTCGAAGCCAGGGGAGAGAACGTCGTGATCATCGAGGAAGACCAGTCGGTCGGCCAGCGAGTTCGCAACGAGGGATACAGGACCGTCATCGGTGACGGAACGGACACCGAACTGCTCCGTGAGGCCGGCGCGAGCAACGCCAAGACTGTCGTCGCCGCCACCGGTGACGACGACGCCAACCTGCTCGTCTCACAGCTCGTCAACTCGAAGTTCGACGTGGAGACCGTCATCGCACGAGTGAACAACCCGGACAACGTCGACGCCTTCGAGGAACTGGGGGTCCGGACCATCTCCGCGTCGATGGCGACCGCGTGGGCCATCGACAACCAGATCGAACGTCCCGCCATCGCCCACTGGATGACCGACGTGGGCCGCTCCGGCGACGTCCAGGAGATCGAAATCACGAACGACGAACTCGTCGGCAAGACCGTCCGCGAGGTCGGCCCGATGCTCCCCGACGGGTGTCTCATCGCGCTGCTCAGCAAGGACGACCCCGAGTCCGGCGAGGTCCCGACGGCCGATACCGTCATCGAACGTGGCGACTACGTGACGCTGCTCGGCCGTACCAAGGCGGTCACCGACGGGATGAAACTCGTCAACCCCGACTGATCGGTCGGCCAGCCCCGGAACCGCCTTTTTCACCGACCCGACCAATAGACCGGCATGGAGCCGAGACACTACCTCCGGGTCGAGGGACTAGCAGCGCTGGTAGCGTCGCTCGCGCTCTTCGGCGCACTTGACGCGCCGCTGTGGCTGTTGGCCCTTCTCGCGCTCGCGCCGGACCTCTCGATGCTGGGGTATCTGGCCGGCCCGCGCGTCGGGAGCGTCTCGTACAACGTCGTCCACACGTACACCCTCCCGCTCGCGGTCGGCGGCGTGGCCTACTGGGCCGACGCCCCGCTCGTGGTTGCGGCCGCCGCGGTGTGGGCCGCTCACATCGGTGCCGACCGGTTCTTCGGATTCGGTCTGAAGTACTCGACCGGCTTCGAACGGACGCACCTGAGCGCCCAGCCCGCACCGGTCGCGCGGCTCAGGACGGACGAGTGACTCGGGCGGAAAAGCCGGCCGCTCGCGCCGCTGCGGGTACCACTTGGCCAAAAAGATGGGGCAAAAAGCGCGAGTCGCTTCGCGACTCGCGGTACCCTGATTCCGCGCTACGGCACTCGCAGTTCGATAGCCGCACCCTGGCCGAAGCCGACGCACTCCGTCGCGAGTCCGAGGTCGTCGCCGCGGCGGTTCATCTCGTGGATCAGCGTCACGGGCAGGCGCGCGCCGGAGGCGCCCAGCGGGTGGCCGATGGCGATGGCGCCGCCGTTGACGTTGTAGCTGTCGTCGTCGAAGCCGAGTTCGCGCTGGCAGTAGAGCGCCTGACTCGCGAACGCCTCGTTGAGCTCCACGAGGTCGAAGTCGTCGGGGTCGCGACCGGTCCGCTCGCAGAGCTTCCGGACCGCCGGGACCGGGCCGACGCCCATGATGGTGGGGTCGACGCCGGCGACCATGTGGTTCCCGACCTCGGCGAGCACGTCGAGGCCGTGCTCGTCGGCGAACGCCCGGGAGGTGATCATCGTCCCCGATGCGCCGTCGGATATCTGCGAGGCGTTGCCCGGCGTGATCGTCCCCTCGCTCTTGAAGACGGTCGGAAGCTGGGCCAGTTTCTCCATGGAGGTGTCTCGGCGGATGCCCTCGTCCTCGTCGACGGTCCCCTCCTCGGTCTCGATGGGGACGATCTCGTCGTCGAAGCGGCCCGAGTCCGTCGCCTCGGCGGCCCGCTGCTGGCTACGGAGGGCGTACTCGTCCTGTTCCTCTCGGGAGACGTCGAACTCCTCGGCGACCTTCTCGGCGGTCATCCCCATCTGGAGCTCGCCGATGTTGTACAGTTCGGCGAGCCGCGGGTGGACGTTGTGGGTGTTCTCGCCGAGGTCGACGCGCGTCATCGACTCGACGCCGCCGGCGATGACGCAGTCGCGCTGGCCCGCCGCGATGGCGTCGGCGCCGCGCATGATCGCCTCCGCCGAGGAAGCGCACCAGCGGTTGATCGTCGCCGCCGGGACCTCCTCGCCGAGGTCCGAGAGCAGCGCGATCACGCGGGCCATGTTGTTGCCCTGTTCGCCGCGCTGCTGGGCGCACCCCCACAGCAGGTCGTCGACCCGTTCGCTCGCCAGACCCGTGTCGGCGAGCATCTCGTTTATCAGCGGGACCGACAGGTCCTCGCTGCGGACGTCCGCGAACGCGCCGTCCTCTTTCCCCTGCGCCGTCCGGCGAGCCTGAACGATAACCGGTGTCCTGTCCGTCATGGGTGGAGGGAGGGTCCGAACTCTGTTAAACCCTCACAAACGTCGGACGCGTCGTCCGGAGTTTGTCAGAACAGTTCGGCGGCGAACAGGAGGACGACCGGCGCGACGACCAGGAGGAGGCCGACCGCCATCAGCGCCGCGGGGACCACGAACAGACCCATGTCGGTCAACAGCCACAGGCCTGCGCCGCCGAGTATCAGGAGGACTCCGACGAGGCCGAGCAACCACTTGACGACGCCGCCCAGCCCGAAGTCGGCCGCGACTTCCGCAACTTCGAGTACTTCGTCCATATCCGTCCGACGTGTGGTTTCGCGTCCGACATAAGTCTGGTGTGGGGGATCCCGTCGCTGGCGGCGGTTCGACGGGCGCCGCTCGGTCTAGTTCGCGAGACTTATACCGTCGAAAGGCGAATCTAGGTGGGAATGAGCGATCCGGAGCTAGCGGTCGTGGAGTTCGTGTTGACGACGCAGGTGTACAGCGAACACCGCGACCTCGACGCCGACGATCTGCCGCCCGATTACCGGGCGGTCTTCTGGAACGATGGGGAGATAGAGCGGCCGCTGTCGGCCACGACGACGACCGCCCGACAGGCGACGGACGTCCAGCAACCGTGGGAGGCGATCTCGGGCCTGATGTTCACCGACCGCGACGACTTCTCGGGGACGATCACCTTCACGGACGAGGACATGGCCAGGGAGTGGTACCTCGACCGCGTGGACGCCGACCATCTGAACGAGAACCCAGTCCTCGCGAGCGTCTTCGCGGAGGAGTTCGAGGGGGCCGACTACGAGTTCGCCCGCGAGGAGAACCGCCCGATCCGCGCCGACCGCGTCTGGATCGACAACCTCCTCGAGGAGTACTTCGACGAGGACGACGAGGACGAACAGGAGATGCTCGACCTCGTCGACATCCGCGCGCCCGAGGAGGTCGAGATGACCATGGACGACCTCGTGCTCACGGCCGACCAGGAGGGGGAGATCCACAAGATCGTCAAGGCCATCGAGCACCGCGACTACCTCGCCCAGATCGGCCTCCGGGAGATCGGCAAGCTCCTCTTCGTCGGGCCGCCGGGCACCGGGAAGACCTCGATCGCCCGCGCCCTCGCGAGCGAACTCGACCTGCCGTTCGTCGAGGTGAAGCTGTCGATGATCACCTCCCAGTACCTCGGCGAGACCGCGAAGAACGTCGAGAAGGTGTTCGAGGTCGCCACGCGCCTCTCGCCGTGTATCCTCTTCATGGACGAGTTCGACTTCGTCGCGAAGACCCGCGCCAGCGACGAGCACGCCGCGATCAAGCGCGCCGTCAACACCCTCCTGAAGAGCATCGACGAGGTGAGCCTCATCGAGCACGAGGTGCTGCTCATCGGCGCGACGAACCACCCCGACCAGCTCGACGCCGCGGCCTGGCGCCGCTTCGACGAGATCGTCAACTTCCCGAAGCCGGACGACCAGATGCGTTCGGACATCCTCCGGGTCGTCACTCGCGAGATGGAGATCCTCGACTTCGACCCGATGGAAGTCGCACAGAAGACCGAGGGACTGACCGGCAGCGACCTCCGGCTGGTACTCCGAGAGGCCGTCCTCGACGCGCTGACCGAGGAGCGCACCACGCTCACCCAGCAGGACCTCCTCGACGCCGTCGAGGACTTCGAGGAGCGGGACAACCTCAAGAACATGGACATGATCGACGGCGATCACGACGCCCTCGTCGCCGGCGGCGACATCGCGGGCGCGAGCGACGGCGGGTCGAGCGCCGCTTCAGACGGCGGCCACGACCACAGTCACGACCACTGAACGACGACGGGTCGAGCGCGGCCTCCGACGGCGGTGAGCCGAGCGAAGCGAGGCGAACCTCATCAGAGCTTGCTCTGATGGCGGCCACGACCACAGTCACGACCACTGACGCGGCCGATTCGGCCACGCGGCTGTCCCCCGTCGCTCGGGCCCATCCGCTTGCGCCAGCGCGGTTTTTCCGGTCGCGCTATATACTTGGTGGTCATACACGTGTCATGTCTCGACAGTCGACGACGTGGGTAGTAGTGGCGATGCTCGTGCTGTTCGCCGGATGCGCGAGCGGTCCGAGCCTCGGCGGCGACGGTGACCCGGCAGCAGGCGCCGGTACCGGTGATAGGACGGATGGGGATGTGGCTGACGGTGATGCGGCCGGCGGCGCTTCGGGCGATGAAGGAGCGTCGGCGGGCGGGGACGGCGGGAGCGACGACGCTTACGTCGCCGAGAACCGCACCGCGCTGCTCGTCGAGGCCGGGAGTTACACGTCTTACTGGCAGATGCGAGCCACCGAGGGCGGCGTCGTGACCAGCGACACGACCTACACCTGGGCCGTCGACTACGACCGCGACCGGACCCGCTTCTCCGCGCGGATGGCGTCCGCGGACGCCGTCACGATGGATTACGAGACGTACCACGCCGACGGCCGGACCTACCAGCGCAACGGCGAGGGCGACGACGCGACGTACTCGGTCGCGGACGGTGAGTTCAGGCCGACCGCGTCGGCCGCGATGACGACCAACGTCGCCGACGCGGACGACCTGGCGGAGTTCGCGAACGAGGGAACCGAGACCCACGAGGGCGTGACGGTGACTCGCTACGTCAGGACCCAGGAGCCGACGTGGCTCACCAACCAGGCCGCGGCCGACGGTAACTTCACCTGGACGGAGTTCCGCTTCACCGTCCTCGTCGACGAGGACGGGCTCGTGCGGTCTGAAGGCTGGGAGGCCGAGGGCGTCGACGAAGACGGCGCGTCCTACGTCATGTCGTTCACGTACGCGCTCTCGGACGTGGGCGCGACCGACGTCGAGGAACCGGCCTGGGCCGCGACTGCCCGGGAGGGCGCTGCACGGTAACGAACAGGCAGAAGCGCACCCGCGCGGTGACCGATCGGCGGGAGCGTTACTCGTCGGCGTCGCTGACCTTCACGAGCTGTTTGCCGATGTTCTCGCCCTCGAACAGCCCGAGGAAGGCGTCGGGGGCGTTCTCCAGCCCGTCGGTGACGGTCTCGCGGTAGTCGATCTCGCCGCTGGCGATCCACTCGCCGAGCTGCTTGGTCGCCTGCGCGAAGCGGGGCGCGAAGTCGCCGACGAGGAACCCCTCGACGCGGGCGCGTTTGCTGATGAGCGCCGGGAGCTTACGCGGGCCGGTCGGCCGCTCGGTGGCGTTGTAGTGGGCGATCTGCCCGCAGATCGCGACGCGCGCGTCGACGTTCAGCCGGTCGAACACGGCGTCGGTGATGGGTCCGCCAACGTTGTCGAAGTAGGCGTCGACGCCGTCGGGCGCCGCCTCGTCGAGCGCGGCGCGGTAGTCGTCGGTCGTCTTGTAGTTGATCCCGGCGTCGAAGCCCAGGTCGTCTTCGAGGAACGCGACCTTCTCGTCGGAGCCGGCGAAGCCGACGACGCGGGCGCCGGCGAGTTTGGCGATCTGGCCGGCGACGGAGCCGACGGCGCCCGCCGCGCCCGTGACGACGAACGTGTCGCCGGGTTTCACGTCGGCCACTTCGCGGACGCCGAAGTAGGCCGTCCGGCCGGGCATGCCGAGCACGCCGAGCGCCGTCGAGACGGGGGCCACGTCGGGGTCGACCGCGGTGAGTTCGGTCCCCGGTGCGGTGGTGTAGTCGGCCCACTCCAGGTTACCGACGACGACGTCGCCCTCCTCGAAGCCGGCGCCGCTGGACTCGACGACCTCGCCGACGGCGCCCGCCCGGAGCGGGTCGCCGACCTCCCACGGGTCGGCGTAGGACTCGCCGGCGTTCATCCGGTCGCGCATGTACGGGTCGACCGAGAGATAGCGAGTTCGGACGAGTGCCTCGCCCGGTCCGGGTTCGGGCACGTCGGTCTCGACCAGTTCGAAGGTGTCGCGGTCCGGTTTCCCCTCGGGGCGCTTCGCCAGGCGGAACTGCCGATTCTCGTCTCGCATGCATAGCCGTACGGCGGTCGGCCCGAAGAGTCCGGTGACTTCGACGCCCGAGAAACGGGCGAGGAGTTTCCGCGGGGTCGCCACTGCGACGACCACAGCGACCGCGGCGACCGCGGCGACTGCGGTGACCATCTGGCTCGTGACCGTCGGGCCTGCGACCGTCAGGGTTTCGTCGGTGACGGTCGAACGGACGCGGTGATGTACCTCTCACCGGCGGTTCGGACGATCCGCGACGACCCGATGGAGGGCGAACCGGTCACGCTCTTGCTGGAGGTCGCCGACGAGGCGGCCGTCGAGGACGTGGCGTCGGCGGTCCGCGAGGCCGGCGCGACCGTCGAGGAGGAACTGGAGTTCCGGACGCTCCGGGTGGCGGTCGACCAGGAGCGGGTCGGCGCGGTCTGCGAAACCGGCGGGATCGAGACCGTCGAGACGTCGAACACGCTGGGTCTCGACCCCGACGGGGCCGGCGAGGACGTCCGTCCAGACGGCTGAGTCGGGGGTGCCCGGCCCGTCAGCGCGTGCTCGGCGAGCAGTTCGGGCGCCCGACGGACGCTGCCGGCCAGAGCGCAAGCGTTTAATTCGCCCCAGCGGTAACTCACTCCATGCCCGACTGTCCACTCGCGGACGAGTGCCCCAGTTTCCAGGAGCGCATCGAGGGGATGGGCTGTACGCACTACGGCGACCGCGGCGGCGCCGAGTGGTGTAACCATTACAATCAGCCGATCGAGGACCTGAAGAGCCAACCCGTCCAGCCCGGCCAGGAGGTCGAGGTGACCGTGGAGGACATCCACGAGAGCGGCGCCGGCGTCGGCCGCACCGAGGACGGCTTCATCATCATGGTCGACGGCGTCCTGCCGCCGGCCCGCGCGAAGGTGAAGATCAACAAGGTCCGCTCGAACCACGCCCGCGCCGAGGAGATCGAACGCCTCCCGGACGAACCGGGAGACGACGCCGATGGCGATGGCGAGGCCGACGACCCCGACGCCGACGAGGCGGACGGCGAGGCCGACGAGGAGGAGAGCGACCGCCAGCGCCTCGGCAGCCGCGACAACTTCTGGGGCTCGTAACCCGGACCGCGTCCGGCCCCTCCGCCTGGACAGTCTCGACGCCGTTCGTTTCGCTCGCTGCTTTCAGCGCTTTTATGCCGTCGGATCCGCCAACGTAGCGTCGTGGTTCCCGACCCCGCTGCGTCCGAGGGCGCCGGCTCGGACGACGGCGACGCGACCGCCGACCCGTCGGAGAGCGGCCGATCCGAGGCGCCCGATGGTGCGGCCGGCGACTCGACCGCTCGCTCGGGCGAGGAGCGGGACGAGTCGACGGACGCGGGGAGCGGTCCCGTCGACCCGGTGGAAGCGCAGCTCGACGACGCGCTGGAGCGGGTCGCGCACGGCGCGACGGTCTCGGTGCCGAGCATCCTCGTCCAGCGCGGGCTGACCGTCGCGTTCACCGCGGTGTTGACCAACGGCTTCGCCGCCGGGTCGTACGGCGTCTTCGCCGTCGCGCGCCGGCTCCAGCAGTTCCTGCTCCACGTCGCGCTGGGGTTCCGCAGCGGGCTCAGTCGATTCCTCCCGAACGCCGAGTCGGCGGCCGAGCGCGACGCGCTCGTGACCGTCGCGGGCCTCCTGCTGGGGACCGTCGCGGCGCTGTTCGGAGTTGCGCTCTTTCTCGGCGCGCCGGCGATCACCCGAATAACGGACCAGCGGCCGCTGTTCACGACGGTCCTGCGCGTGTTCGCGCTCGGCCTCCCGGCGACGGTGTGGCTGTTCACCGCCACCGAGGTCCTGCGCGGCCTGGAGGAAGTCGTCCCGCTGAACCTCGCGCTCCGGGTCGGGTTCCCCGTCGCACAGTTGCTCGTCGGGGTCGTTGGGACCGTCGTCTACGGCGACCTCGTGGCCGTGGCGGTCGGTGTGGTCGCCGTCTCCGGCCTCGTCGCGCTCGGCGCGACCGCGTGGCTGGTCCGCGAGCGCGGGCTCGGCCTGCGCGTCAGCGGCGTGCTCGACGGCGCGAGGGGGAACGGCGACGTCGCAACCGCGGACGGCAACAGTGCCGAAACCGCGGGCGGCGACGAGGGATTCGACCTGCGGGAGGTCTGGCGGCGCTACGTGGGGTACACGATCCCGCTGTTCCTCGGGGGGATCGCCACCACGATCCAGCGGCTGGGCTTCTACCCGCTCATCGCGCTGTACCTGACGGACGTGGCGGGCGGCGTGTTCGCGGTCGGGATGGTCGTCGGGTCGCTCGTGCGCCTGCCGCTCATCGGCCTCAACCAGTTCGTCCCGCCCGTGGCCGCCGCGCTCCACGAGGACGACCACCGCGCGGCGCTGTCGCGGTTCTACCACGTCACCAGTCGGCTCGTCCTCGTCGGCGTCGTCGGCCTGGCGATCCCGGTGATCGTCTACCGCGAGACGGTCATGTCGCTGTTCGGCCCCGCGTTCGTGCCCTACGCGCCGCTGCTCGTCGGGTTCGTCCTCGCGCAGTTCGGCGCCTGCGCGGTCGGGAGCGTCGGCATCCTCCTGATGATGACCGACAACCAGCGGGCGTATCTCGTCGTCAACGTCTGTATCACGCTCCTGCTGGCCGCGGTCGCCGTGCCGCTGACGATCCGCTTCGGTCTGTCCGGCCTGGTCGCGAGCTACGTGCTCATGCTGACGCTGAACAACGGGCTGGAAGTCGCCGTGCTGTACCACTTCGAGCGCCTCCAGCCGTTCACGTGGCTCCACGGGAAGCCGCTGGCGGCCGCAGTGCCCCTCGGAGTGATCGCCTGGAGTGCGAAGGCCCTCCTCTCGGGGCCCGCCGCGCCGGTCGTCGGCGTGACAGTGGGGCTGGGCGCGTACGCGGCGACGCTGTGGTCCCTCGGGTTCACGCCGGCAGAGCACCGCCTCGCCGGGACTCTCGCCGAGCGATATCGCGCCGTGCTGGCCCGGTCGTGACCCGCCAGACGATCCGGAACCTCCCGGTTCTTTGACCCTCGACGCCGACCACACGCGTATGGACCTGCAACTCGACGGCAGCGCGGCACTGACGACGGCCAGTTCGAGCGGTCTCGGCCTCGCGAGCGCGAAGTCGCTCGCCCGCGAGGGCGCGGACGTGGCTATCTGCGGCCGGACGGAATCGCATCTCGAATCCGCGGCCGAGGAACTCGAAGCCCTGGGTGACGGCGACGTGCTCGCGGTCCAGGTCGACCTGACCGACCGGGCGGAAGTCGAGGCCTACGTCGAGGAGGTCGCCGATTCCTTCGATGGCATCGACCAGGTCGTCATGAGCGCGGGCGGGCCGCCCAGCGGGGCCTTCCTGGAGATGGACGACGAAGACTGGTACGGTGCCTACGACACGCTCGTCATGTCTGCGGTCTGGACGACGCGCTTCGCCTACCCCTACCTCAAGGAGTCCGACCAGGGGTCGGTCACGGCGATCACCTCGCGGTCGGTCCGGGAGGTCATCGACGACCTCGTCCTCTCGAACGCGGTCCGCCGGGCGGTCATCGGGATGGTCAAGACCCAGGCGCGGGAGTTCGCGCCGGAGGTGCGGGTCAACGCGGTCCTGCCGGGCGCTCACGAGACCGCGCGCATCGAGGAACTCATCGAGGACGGCGTCGAGCGCGGCGACTACGACAGCTACGAAGAGGGGCTGGAAGACAAGGGGTCGTCCGTCCCGCTGAGGCGGATCGGCGACCCGCAGGAACTCGGCGACGTGGTGGCGTTCCTGGCGAGCCCGCGGGCGAGCTTCGTGAACGGGACGGCGCTGCCAATCGACGGCGGGTCGATGCGGAGCTGAGGCGATCGACGACTGCGGTCTCGACGGTTTTCAGCGGGTTCCGGGCGAGCCGCCGGTCGAGGAGTCGCCGCCGGCGCTCAGCGACCAGACGAGCAGGCCGAGCGAGGCGAGCGCGACGAAGATGGAGACGACGTAGCCGACGGTCCCGGCCTCGCCGAGGATCGCGCCGGGCAGGAACGCGGAGACGACGAGCAGCGCGACGCCCGAGAGCGTCCCGGCCATGGCGAGGATCAGCAACCAGAACCGGACTGCGGGGTCCATGCTGGCAGTCGGTTGTCCCCCGGGCCGTATGAGCGTTCCGGCGGTCGCGACGAATCGTGTCCAGTCCTGTGACCTGACAGTCGCGTGATCTCGATAAGACTGCTGTCTACGAGAAGACATTTATATTCACACACAGATTCCGAACCATGGCAAACGGGTTCATTTTCCTAGCATTCTTGATACTTGTCGTCGGACTCATCGGAACGGTCTGGGTCTTCGTCGACGCAGCCGAGAACAGCTCGCAAAGCGCGGTTCTTTGGGGACTCGTCGCTCTCTTCGGTGGATTTCTCGGCATTCTCCTCTATGCACTTCTCGGACGGGACGGCGGGACCGAAGACGACCGAACACGATCCGTTCCCGACCGAGGGACGGGAAAGATCAGTCACCGGTGTCAGTCGTGTGGCGAGAAGTATTACGCTCCCGACAGCGACATCAACACCTGCCGATCCTGTGGAGGCATCCGTGTCGAGCGGCTGAACTGACGCGACAATACCTCAGCTACGACTACCACAGGGTCCGGGGATGGACCGATCCATCCGAACTGGTCCGACGGAGTCCTGCGAGGACTACAGCCTGAGACAGAGCGGTACGTCTACACCCTATCCTGAACACGTTCGACCCGTCGTATCGTCGACGTGCTTACAAAAATGCCGTTCAGCGAACCGTTTTGACGGTGGCACTCCGGTGATCGGTCATGTCGAACGAGCGGCCGAGCGGCGGGACGGACTGGCGAACCGCGGGCGAGTGGATCCGGCTGACCGACACGGAGGCGGCCTTGCCACCGCGGGAGACGACGTTCACCGACGCACAGGCCGGCGCGAACTTCGTCGTCTTCGAACCGGGCTGGCTGCCCGACGATTGCGCGGTCGTCGAGACCACGTTCCGGCCGGAGCAGCCGCCGGGTCGGCCCGAAGGCGTCGACGCCGAGGAATTGGGACAGACGCCGTGGAGCGACGGGAACCCGTGCGCGCTCCGGGCAGTGGTCGAGGGAGAGGGCCGCCGACTGCGGATCAAGGAGTTCCTCTACGACTGGGCGCCGCCAGCGGCGAGTATCGCGCCGCTGTGGGGCACCGAGGACCCGACACCCGTCGACGCGGGCGACGCGGTCGGCTTCCTCGGGACCGACTACAAGGACAACCGCGGCGCCTGCGTCCAGCGGGCGCGCACGCAGATCGAGGTATCGGTTCTCGCCGGCGAGTTCACCGACGAGGAACTCGAATCCCTGCTCGACGGGCTGGAACCGGCGACTGACCCTGCGTCGCGGGACTCGGGGGCCACGGCCGTTCGGCAGGTCCCGTTCCATCGGCTGAGCTACTGGGCCCGCTATCGGTTCGAGTCGGTCGGCGTGCCTCACGGGCTGTGGGACCACGGCATCGCGCGGCCGTACCACGAGTGCGTCCCGTGCTCGCCCGCGGCGCTGGGCGACGCGGAGCCGCAACTGCTCGTTCCCGGCGAGAGTGACGGTAGCGAGCGTGACGTCGGCGGAGAGTTCGCCCTCGATTCGGTGGTGGCGTTCCCCGGGGCCGACGCCGTCGAGGCGGTCTACCGCCACGAAGCGACCGGGAGCGACCACCTCTGGATCACCGCGGCGGCCCCGGACAGCGCGCTCGCGCCCGAGTTGCCGCCCGAACCGGCCGACCAGCCCGCGGCAGTGCGCGAGTCCGTTGCGCTGCGGGATACGACCGTCCACTACGCGGCGCTGACCGAGGACCGCGGGGCGTGGGAAGCGGTCTGGACCGAGAACGGGGTCACATACGTCGTCGTCGCCGGCGCGTCGAGAGCGCTCGACGGCGAGGGCTTCCGCCGGTTGGTCGACGGACTGGAACCTGCCTGACGCAGAACGGGCCGGCGACGGTTCGGTCGCCGTTCAGAACAGGTCGTCGTCCGTCAGTTCAGAGACGACTTCCCGTACTCGCTGGGCCTGCCGTTTCGGGACGACGAGCGTGCGATCGCCGTAGGAGGCCACGACGAGGTCGTCGACGCCGACGACGCTGACGTGGCCGTCGGTCGCGACGACGGTGTTCTCGGCGTCGATGGTCAGCGCGTCGCCGAGGGTCACGTTCCCGTCCGCGTCGGCGTCGAGGACGCGCTCGATGGCGTCCCACGCGCCGAGGTCGTCCCACTCGAAGGTCGCGGGGACCAGCGCGGCGTTCTCGGTCGCCTCCATGACGGCGTAGTCGACGCTGACCGGGTCGACGGCGTCGAACCCGCGCTCGGGATCGCCGTCGTCCATGGCTTCCACGAGGGGGGCGAGGTCCGTCTCGGCCGCTTCGCGGAGGAAGGCGTCGGGCGTCCAGGCGAACATCCCGGCGTTCCAGTAGTAGCCGTGGTGGCGGTAGCGCATGGCCGCGCCCTGGTCGGGTTTCTCCGTGAACTTCTCGACGGGGTAGTAGGTGCGTCCGCTATCGGTCTCCCGCTCGTCGCCGGGTTTGACGTAGCCGTAGCCCGTCTCGGGACGGGTGGGTTCGACGCCGACAGTCACCAGCGAGTCGGTCTCGGCCGCGACCGCTGCGGCGTCGGTCATGGTCTCGGCGAAGTCCCCCTCGACGTGGTGGTCGCTGGGGAGGCAGACGAGCGTGCAGTCGCCCACCTGCTCGCGGATGCGGTGGGCCGCGTAGGCCAGCGCCGGCCCGGTGTCTTTCGGCTCGGGTTCGGTGAGAACGCCCGCGTTCGGGGCGTGCTCGCGGACCTGGTCGGCCAGGTCGGGTCTGGTGAGGACGTACACCTCGTCGGCGAAGCCGGCGCGGTCGACCGTGTCGGCGAGCAGCGACTGGTCGCTACCGAACGAGAGGAACTGCTTCGGGCGGTCGCTCCGACTCGCGGGGTATAGCCGGGTGCCGGTGCCGCCGGCGAGGACGACGGCGACGACGGTGTCGGTCATGTGTGCGCGGTCGAGCGGCGCGGCAAAATAGCCGGCGGCTTCCGGGGGGCCGTCGCGCGGCCGCCGTCAGCGTGCGTCGAGGAACGCGCGCAGTTCGTCTGCGGTGCGGGCCGGCGCTTCGCTGGGGCCGCTGTGGCTCACGCCGTCGAAGTCGACGAGCCGACTCGACGGGAGCGCCTCGTGGACCGCACGGGCGCTGTCGCGGAGGAACTGCGGGCCCTCGGTGCCCGTGAGCACGAGCACCGGCAGGCCCGCGTCGAGCCGCTCGGGCAGTTCGTGTCGCTCGACGGCGCGGTTCATCCGAATCACCGCTTCGACGAGGTCGACACACTCGGGCCAGACCGGCCAGTCTGCGAGCCAGGCGTCCAGGTCGTCGACCTCGCCGGCGCAGACGACCTGCTCGACGTAGAGCTTCATCGACCCCTCGCGGTCGCCTGCGTCGAGCCGGTCTTGCATGCGGTCGGCCAGGTCGGCGTGCTCGGCGAAGTCCTCGGGGAGAATCGCGGGCTCGTAGGCGGCGACGGCCTCGACCGCGCGCTCCCCGTCGGCCGAGAGCGCTCGCGCCGTCTCGATGGCCGTGAGCGCGCCGAACGAGTGGCCGAGTAGGATCGGGGTGCCGTCGACGGCGTCGACGAGCGCGCGGACGTATTCGACCTCGCGGGTCAGGACCTCCTCGGGACCGGTCTCGTCGAGACTGTCGAGGCAGGTGCCGAAGCCCGGTCGCTGCGGGACGACGACGGCGTACTCCTCGAAGTGGGGGATTACGGGTTGCCAGTACTCCCGCGGCGCCATCCCACCGTGGAGGCAGATTAGCGGCTGGCCGTCGCCGTGGATTTCGTACTCGATCTCGGTGCCGTCTGCGGTCTGTGTCGTCTGCATGGAGATCGATGGTATCGGACGGAGCGACTATCGTTGACTCTCAGTGGTGCGGCCCTTTTTATTCCCAGTCGCCGTGTCACCGTTTTCGACGCCGAGTCGCGCGTACCCTCTCTCGCCTGCGTTCGAGAGTACGTTCGATACGATCGATACACAATACATTGAATACGTTTGATACGGTATTTCCGTTATGCCGATCAGCACGGACCGGTTCGAGCAACTGGGTGCCGACGGGGAGGAAGACGGGCCGACGCCGGGCACGAACGCGGCGGCGATCCTCGCGTTTCTCCGGGATAACCCTGACAAGGCGTACACGCAGAGCGAGATCGCGGACGCGACGGACGTGAAAGCGGGGTCCGTCGGGCCGACGCTCGTCCGGTTACGCGAGCGAGGCCGCGTCGACCACCGGGGGCACTACTGGCGCGTCAGTGACCACGAGCGAAGCGTGGACGCAGCCGCCGGTCAGTCCGCAGCCGCGCTAGCGAGTCGAGAAGCGGGCGACGAGACCCCGGAGATGGCAGCCTGGCGGGACCACGCCGTCGACCCTCGCGAGCACCGCGATGAGTCCTGACAGGTTCGCCGCCGGGGACGTGTTCTGGGCGCCGGATCCGTACAACGCGGGTGGAGACCCGAGACCGTGGCTGGTGCTGGCCGCCGACGCCGTCCCGTACGCCGGTGAGGAATACGTCTGTGCGGGGCTGACGCTGAGTGATCTCCCGGACAACATCGAAATCACCGACGGGGACTGGGCCGTGGGGTCCGACCCCGAGCGCACGTCGTACTGTTCGCCGTGGGTGCTGGCGACGGTCAAACACGATGCAGTAGCGAGTGCGCAGGGTTCAGTTACCGATTCGTTCACCCAACGGGTCGTCGAACGGAGCGTCTCGTACCTTTCCGGTGACGTGCCTGCGGAATCCTGAGCCGTCCGTCACTGACGGCGAGTGACGGCGATGTGTTGGACGGCAGCGTTCACCGTGACTGTTCGACAGGCCGCGGTTCCGCCTCAACGTGTGTTTCGACGAGATGGGTCTGGGCACGCCGGAGACGCTCGGAACACGAGGAGGCGGAGATGCCGAGTTCGGCGGCCACGTCTTCGAGCGACGCCGTCCGCGGGATCTCGAAGTACCCCATCTCGTAGGCGGTCCGGACGGCGTCGTGCTGGGGGCCGGTCAGGCTGTCGCCGTTCGAGTCTCCACCGGCTCCGGCGAACCGGTCGTCCGCGTCGTCACCGACGCGGGTGAGCTTGCGGAGGCGGAACGGGACGTTGCGCTGCCAGAACGTCCGCAGTTCGTCGAACGCGGCGCGGTCGGCGAAGCGACCCGACTGGACCCACCCGGTCGGCGTCGCGCGGATGCGTTCGATGTGGGTCGGCGTCTCGTAGAGCGCCCGCAGGTCGTCGAGATCGTCGAGGTGGTCGCCGAGTTGCTCGGCCATACTCGTTCCCGGCCGGATCGAGTAGCGGCTGGCCTCGTCGTCGCGGACGACGAGCGTGTACTCGCCGACGAACGGCGTCCGCTGGAACTCCGCCTCGACCGCCGCGACCGTCTCGTCGCTCCCGCGGACGTGGGCGGTGAAGCGCGGCCGCTCGCTCATCCCCGGACTGATCGCGAGTTCGATATCGGCGTCGGGAACGCTCGCCGCCACGTCAACTAGGGGGAGGGCGTCGCAGCCGATCTCGTACTCGGCGCGGAGGGCCATACGATTCGGTCTCGAGCGGGGATGTCAAGTGTCCGTCGAAAACAGCGTACTCACCACGTCTCGATTTCGCCCGCGCGGATGTCCTCGACGCAGCCCTGACAGTCCTGTGACTGCGGGTCGAAACAGCCCGGCTTGTACTCGGGGTCGAGTTCCACCGCGCGGCGCTCGGCGTAGCGGCGACAGACGATCTTCGCGCGGCCGTCGTCGCCGAACGGCAGGTCGGCCTGCGTGGCCCGTTTGGCGCGTCTGTACGCGCGTTTGGCCTCGCCGACCTGCTTGCCCGCCGACCGGAGTTTTTCCCGGAGGATGCGCTCGATGCGGTCGTCCGCCATCTGTCCGTGGGTTGGAGTCGGTGGGTCAAAGTCCCGTCGGCCTTCGAGTTGGTAGATCTGGGAGAGGTGGAGCGGTGAGTGCCGAAGTGGCCGACGACGCCTCGAACAGCGTGGAAGCCCCGAGGCGTTCGAGGACTGCGCACCGATAGACTCGCTTCGCTCGTCTATCGAGGTCACGCTCGGCTCCGCCTCGCGTGACACTCGCTGCGCGCTTCGTCGCTCACTCCGTTCGCTCCTGCAGTGCTTGCGTCGCCTCGTCTCTCGAACGCCTCGCCCCTTTCATTCCACCCGACCGCACAGCACCGTGCCTCACTCCTCCCCAACCGACTGCGGTGCTCGGTCGCTTCGCTCCCTGCGCTCCTCATCCCTCGCACGATGCTGTCGCGAGATGAAACTCGCGACAGCGCGCGCCACCGCACCGCACTGCTCACCAGTACACTATCCACACCGCCGCTATCCCTCGATTTTTCACTTTCACTCCGCTGGCCGAGTGTTTATATACGGGGGCGACCAAGAGACGACTGTCTCCCACCGAAAACAACGTGGAGACAGGAACGACACAGATGACGGATTTGCGTACACAAGCGACAGAGATACACGAACAGTTCTCAGACCAGCTCGACATTTCCGTCGACGACGTGGAGGAACGTCTCGACACGCTGGTCAACGAGTACAAGGTCCCCCTCTCGGAGGCCCGCCGGAGCGTCACCAACACCTACCTCGACGAGGCGGGGATGGAGCGCGACGAGCTCGGCGGTGGCGGCGGCTCGGGCAACGAGCAGGTCGAGATCGCCGACGTCGACGCGCCCGAAGAGTGGGTCGATCTGACGGCGAAGGTGACCGAACTCTGGGACGCGACCTCCGACGCGGTCGCACAGGTCGGCCTGCTCGGCGACGAGACGGGCACGATCAAGTTCACGAAGTGGTCGAAGTCCGACCTCCCGGACCTGGAGGAGGGCAACGTCTACCACCTGCGGAACGTCGTCACCGACGAGTACGAGGGCCGCTTCTCGGTCAAGCTCAACCGGACGACGGTGATCGAGGAGCGCGACGAGGACATCGAAGTCGGGAGCGACGACGTGACCGTCGAGGGCGCGCTCGTCGACATCCAGTCCGGGTCGGGGCTCATCAAGCGCTGTCCCGAGGAGGACTGCACGCGCGTCCTCCAGAACGGCCGCTGCAACGAGCACGGCGAGGTCGAGGGCGAGTTCGACCTGCGGATCAAGGGCGTGCTCGACGACGGCGAGGAGGTCCACGAGGTCCTCTTCAACAAGGAGGCCACCGAGGACCTGACGGGCATCACGCTCGAAGAGGCCCAGGAGATGGCGATGGACGCGCTGGACACGTCTGTCGTCGCCGACGAGATGCGCGCGGACCTGCTCGGGAAGTACTACCGCATCACCGGGCCGACGTTCCGCCGCTACGTGCTGGTCGACGACGTGGAGCGACTCTCCGAGCCGACGGATGCAGAGGCCGTGCTGATCAAAGCGAGGTCGATCTAAATGGCGACGACACCAACGCGCGAGGTCGCCCGCCGCGTGTTCGCGGGCGAGTTCAACGACGCGCACTACACGTTCAAGGAGAGCGACGACGAGCGAGCGCCGGTCTACCTGCTGCTCCCGACGGGCGAGCGGGCCAACCGCGTGTTCATCGTCGGGACGCTCATGGAGACCGAGGACGTCGGCGACGACAGCGAGTACTGGCAGGGCCAGGTCATCGACCCCAACGGCGACCGCTACTACATGTACGCCGGCCAGTACCAGCCCGACGCGGCGTCGATGCTGCGCGAGCTGGAGCCGCCGGCCTACATCTCGGTCGTCGGCAAGCCGCGAACCTACGAG
Organism: Halosimplex rarum; assembly: GCF_047715405.1. NCBI lineage: Archaea > Methanobacteriati > Methanobacteriota > Halobacteria > Halobacteriales > Haloarculaceae > Halosimplex > Halosimplex rarum. The sequence goes on along the minus strand of NZ_CP180412.1, from coordinate 2,792,829 downwards.
ACCGACGACGGTGAAGTGAACGTCTCCGTCCGGCCGGAGTCGATCACCGAAGTCGACGCCGCCACGCGGGACCGCTGGGTCGTCGAGACGGCCGAGCGGACGCTCGAACGGATCCGCCACTACAAGGAGCAGACGAGCGACGAGGGCGACGGCGCCGCCGTCGACGAGTACGTCGCGATGGCCGCCGAGGAGTACGACCTCCCGGTGGAGAACTACCGCCGCCAGGTCGTCGAGGCCCTCGAAAGCCTCGAAGACGAGGAAGCCGTCGCGGCCGAAGCCGGCGACGCCTGAGAGCGCTCGCACTCTCGACGGTGGGCGACTGCCCGACCGCTTCGATCGGTCCGATATGCAGTCCACCACCACGCGCTACATCGCGACAATTTTTTCGTTTGAAATAACAGGAACGCCCGTCGATCCGCCGACGGGTGACTGGATCGGTCGCTACACCCGGTTACATTATCATATTTGATACTCACCCAAGTTGAGAAACGCACGATTCAGGCCGTCTATCGATTTATTTCACGTCGGACGCCGCTCGTGCCAGCGTCTGACAAATGATTAAGTGGGATGCGCTTCGAGTGGTGGACAATGAGTAAGAACAAGACGATCTCCTTTCGCGTGAGCGAGGACAAGTTCGAGACGCTCCGCGAGATCGCCGACGAGCGGGATCTCTCGCTGTCGGCGGTCTTCCGGGACTACGTCGACATGCTCGTTGCGCACGACGGGCAGGTCGAGGTGGTGCCGGAGCACCAACTGAACGAGTCGAGCGCGAGCAGCAGCGACACCGAGAGCTTCCCGCCGAAAGTCGAGGTGCCCAAGAGCTTCGTCCGCGAACACGAGCGCCTCGAACTCGAGGCCGAGCACCTCCGCGAACAGCTCGAAGAGCACAAGCGCTACGTGACGAAGCTCCGCCAGCAGCTCGACGAGCACGACCAGGAAGACGTCGTCCAGCTCGAAGACCTCGACGGCGGCGAGGACGACGAGGAAGCGTCCTACCGGCTGGGCAACTTCGAAGAGTCGGTCTGATTCCCTCGACCGGCACCTCTCCCTTTGCGCTCTTCTCTTCCGTTTTATCCAGAGTAACAGCGTCTAGCCATCCACCGCGGAACGAGCCGTTCCACGACATGGTCACGGCGATAGTGGAGTGACTCTTGCGTATCGGGGTGTCAAATGGCCGCTCACGCGGAGTCAGCCATATATCGGTGAACAATACCGAAGTGGCGTAGCCGAGACCACAACCTCGTTACTCGGCATATTCGAGATCTTCAGCGAGTTCGACTTCGGTGTAGTGACGTGGGATCTCGCGCTTACCGAGTAGCTCTTGAAGCTCTCGTTTGGACACCTCTGCTAACGCGCGTGCCTTACCGAACGAGAGAATATCACGCGCATACAGTGAAACAGCTAACTCTCGCTTCATCACCTGCGGACGCTCCCGTTCGGGGATCTGCATCGCCTCGTACACTTCATCGTCGATCTCGATAGTAGACATACGTACGGATTTGATGACCCGATCATTGAGTGTTTGGCCGGTTCGCTTCACTACGATACACGCCGGCGCGGTCTGTACTGGATAGCAATCCTACCTCGAAACCGATAGTACGGGCGACAGAGACTCCGATTCGAGTGCGTTCCCGATACTGCTACAGGAGTTCTTCGCGCTTCCGCCGGGCGTCGCTCGCGGCGCCGTCCCGGCCGTCGACGTCGGCTAGCGTCTCGACCGCTTCGAGCGTGCGGACGGCGCCGTCGAGGAAGGAGAGCACGTCGCCCGGATAGGCGTAGAGCATGTAGTCGTCGCCCATCACGTCGACGATGGCGTCGGGGCCCAGGCCCTGTGCGCGGAGTTCGAGGAGGTAGCTAACGAACTTCTCCTCGGGGTGGCCACAGTGGGGGTTGGCCTCGCAAGCGCAGTCCATGAAGTCTGTCGCAAAGTCGAGCACGCGGTCCTGGGTCGCGTCGTCGAGCTTCGCGAGGTTCTCCGCCTGGAACAGCATGTCCATCGTCGCCCCCTTGAACGCGCCCTTGGGGAACGACGTCTCTAGCTGCGAGGCGATCTGCTGGTGATTCTTGACGTAGATCTTGTCCGTGATGGCCACGGCTATCTACCGAGAGGCGCCAGGGCGTGAAAAGCGTCTCGGACGGCGACCGACGCTGGGCGAGCGGGGTGTTCGGCCGGCCGTCTCCGCCGACACCTACTCGATCCGGAAGGAGTCGAAGTCGCAGTATCCATCCGTCGCTTCGGCGCCGTCCGGCCGAACTGCGAACAGTCCGATCTTCGCGCCGATCCAGCGCCCCTGCTGTGCCTGGAACGGCTCACCGACCTGCTCGAAGTCGCCGTCGCCCGTCGCGTACGCGAACTGGACGCGTCCGCCGTCTTCGACGGTCGCGCGGAGCTGCGCGGACGGGCTTTGGAGGGGCACTCGTTCCACCGCTTCGTCGGGTTCGCCGTCTACCGGTGCGGTGTTACGTCCCTGTACTAGTTCCGCGCCCTCAGCTGTCCGGCGAACGCTGAGGTAGGCGTACTCTTCGCCCATGACGAGGAGACCCCCGTGCCCGGCCCCTTCGTCGAGTTCGCACTTGATCGCCGTCGTCGCCGTGAACGACGGAGCGGGGAACTTCTGGAGGAGCAGGTTCGGGACGGTCCACAGGTTCTCGGCCTCGTCCATGGCCTGCGGGAACAGACGGAGCGCGTCGGGGCGGTGGGTGAGCGAGTGCCAGCCGTACTGGGGGTTGCCGTGCCACTGCCACTGGAGTCCCAGGCGCGCCGACTCGAATTCGTCGGACGTCTGGGGGACCATCACGGGGAGGTCGTCAGCGGCGACGTCGGGCTTTTCGTGTGTCTCGACCGGTTCGCCCGTGCCGTCGCCGTCCTCGTCGCGGCCGATGACGGGCCACCCATCCTCCCAGGACATGGGCTGGAGGTGGACGATTCGGCCGTATGGGTCCTTTTCCTGGAAGTGGACGAACCAGTCCTCGCCGCTCGGGGTGTCGACCCAGGCGCCCTGGTGTGGTCCGTTGATGTCGGTGTCGCCCTGGGCGAGGACGACCCGATCTTCGTAGGGGCCGTAGATGTCCTCGGAGCGCAGGACCGTCTGCCAGCCGTCGCTGACGCCGCCGGCGGGCGCGAAGATGTAGTAGTCTCCGTCGCGCTTGTAGAATTTCGGGCCTTCGATTGTCGGGTGGTCGTCGTGGCCGTCGAACACCTCCCGGCTCTCGCCGGTGAGGTGTGTCGCGTCTTCGGCCATCGGCGCGACGTGGAGGACGCTGTTGATGCCGGCACGACTCTTGGCGAACGCGTGGACGAGATACGCGTCCCCGTCGTCGTCCCAGAACGGCGCCGTGTCGATCCAGCCCTCGGCCTCGTGGACGAGATGCAGGTCCGACCACTCGCCGCGGGGGTCGTCGGTTTTGGTCACGTAGACGCCGCGGTCGGGGTCGCCGTAGAAGATGTAGAACGTCCCGTCGTGGTAGTTGAACGAGGGCGCCCAGACGCCGTTGCCGTGTTGCGGGCGGTCGAAGGCGGGCGGTAGCTCCTCGACTGCGTGGTTGATGAGCCGCCAGTTCACGAGGTCCCGGGAGTGGAGGATCGGCAGCGCCGGCACGGCGTTGAAACTCGACGCGGTCATGAAGAAGTCCTCACCGACGCGAACCACGTCGGGGTCGGAGTAGTCCGCGTAGACGACCGGGTTCCGGTAGCGGTCGTCGTCGAGATTCGGGTCCCAGACGGCGGATGAGCGTCCCATGTCTGCCGATATCAACCAATCCAGAGATAAGCGTTCGGTTCCCGGTAGCGAGGTGCGTGCCCGCAGTTCGGCCCACCGTTCGAATCGCCGCTCCGACCCTCACCGAACGGGCGACCATCGTGACGTGGGCCGGCGTCGCAGGGGCCGTCGATCCCTGTGAATCTCCGAGGCCCAGAGCAGTCGAGCGCGTACGCTTCGAGTGATCGGCTGTGATTGCTGAGTGAGACGGACGCCGACGCCAACGCCGGTAGCGACCGCAACGAGGGGGTGCGTGCTTCCGCGCCCGGTCGAGCGACGGTCAGAGGTCCGCGGTGTCGAAACGGTAGTAGCCGATCGCGATCGGGGCGACCAGCCAGAACGCGAGGACGGCGAAGCCGATCTCGGGCACCGCGTAGAAGGCGTCGATGCTCGCGCCGGCGAACGTCTGGGTGGGCAGCGACGCCGCGACGTCGGGGAGCAGCGCCGTCAGCACCGAGACGTAGGCCGTCGACGGTGGCACCTGCATCACGAGGAAGGTCCAGTCGGGCAGCTGCTGGGGGAGCGCGAAGCCGTTGACGACGTAGACGACCCCCAGCGGGACGACGTCCCAGAGGAACTCGAAGACCACGAAGAAGCCGATCGCGAGCGTCGTCGCGCGCGAGGTGGACCCCGTCGTCGCCGAGATGCCGACGACGAGCGCGACGTACACAGCCGTGAACAGAAGCGTCGCGACCAGGAACAGCGCGACCGTCAGTGCGTCGACCGTCCCGAGCATCGCGAACGCGAACCCGAAGCCGATCAGGAGGCCGATGGCGAGCGCGAGCGAGAGGACGCCCATCCGCCCGAGTAGCTTGCCGAAGAGTACGTCCCGACGGCGATGCGGGAGCGCGAGCATGAGCTTGATGCTCCCGATCTCCCGCTCGCCCGCGATCGCCTTGTAGCAGATCACGATGGCGGTCAGCGAGACGAACAGGCTCACGATCCCCGCCGTGAAGAAGACGAGGCCGCCGATCGAGGGCTCGGCTCCGGGGCTGACGAGTCCGGGGAACTCGACGTACGAGTACGTCAGGAGCAGGGAGAGGGCGACGAACACGCCAAGGAGCGCCCAGAGCGCCCGCGACTGGACCGCGTCGCGGAAGTCCTTCTTCGCGATGGCGAGCGTGCTCACTGTTTTACCTCCTGTCTCTCGGTCGTGTACTCGGCGAACAGATCCTCCAGCGAGGACTCGTCGATCGAGAAGTCGCGGATCTCGACGCCGCGCTCGTCGAGTGCCTGCAGCACCTCGAACTTCGAGCCGTCGCGGGTCATCGACACCTGCATCCGGTCGCCGTCGAGCGTCGCGTTCGTAACGTAGATACGGTTCTGGAGCGCCGCGGCGTCGTCCGCGTCGGCGTCTCCGACGTCGATAGTGAGCGTGGTCATCGTCTGGGTCTGGCCCCGCAGGCCGTCGATGGAGTCGACGGCGACGAGCTGCCCGCGGTTGATGATCGCCACGCGGTCGCAGATGGCCTCGACCTGCTCCATGACGTGACTGGAGAAGAAGACGGTCGTCCCGCGGTCGTTCTCCGCCTCGATGATCTCCCGCATCTGCCGGGCGCCGTTGGGGTCGAGCCCGGTCGACGGCTCGTCGAGGATCAACAGGTCGGGGTCGCCCAGCAGCGCCATGGCGAGGACGAGCCGCTGGCGCATCCCCTTCGAGTAATCGCCGGCCTTCCGGTCGGCCGCCTCGCGGATCGACACCCGCTCCAGAACCCCGTCGATGTCTACCTCGTCACCGATGTCCTTCGAATCGACGACGAAGTCGAGGTGCTGTCGACCCGTCAGCCGGTCGTAGACGTGGTAGGCGTCCGGCAGGACGCCGATCCGCCGTCGGACGGCCAGGCTCTCCTCCTGGGCATCGAGGCCCAGCACCGTCGCCGTCCCCGACGTCGGCCGGACGAAGTCCAGCAGGATGTCGATCGTAGTCGACTTACCCGCGCCGTTCGGCCCGAGGAAGCCGAATATTTCGCCCTCCTCGACGGTGAGGTCGAGCCCGTCGACTGCGAGGACGTCGCCGTAGCGCTTGGTCAACCCGTCGAGTTCGATCGCTACCACGCTCCGTCACCCCTCGATACGCCGCGCGCCCGCACTGTCGTCCGAATCACAGTAGCTCTCTCTCTCGTCACCCACGATAAGTATTATTGAATTATTTACATATAACGGATCGCTTACTCAAAGATCTTTGAGCGAGCGACGCGAAGGCCGGCGATCGCTGGACCCGGCGTTCGAGCGGGCACGTCGATTCGCTCGTGGCGGCGTCCACCGGGCCGTCGCCGTCGGTCGCTTCGTGTGCTGAGTCCGCCGCGTCGGCGCCCGCAGGCCGCTCAGACACGTCGAGACAGGGCGATTAGGGGCGATCCGCCGACCAGCCCCAGCGTCCCGACGAGAAGCACGGCGAGTGTGTACTCAACCGCGAGCGCGACCGGCGCGAACAGGAGTACGGCTCCGACCGCGAGCATCACGACGCCACCCCAGAACTCGGCCGTGGTGTTATCCATGCGAGTCTCCGGTCATCTATACCCAGGAGACCAATGCGGAAACGTGTGGCGCCAGCGCGTGACAGTCGTCTCTCCCGACAGCAGCGTCGGAGAGATTCGCTCTGCACGGTCGGGATGGTCCAGGCAGGCGGTGACATGTGGGCCGGGCCACGTCCGTGTCGCCCGTTCACACCCGGGGGCCGGAGTCGTAACGTATTTCAATTCTACCCGGTTATCCCGATACGCCTCAGCGCAAGCGTGTCCGGGTTGGGGTAGTGGTTATCCTTCAGCCTTGTGGAGGCTGAGACGCGGGTTCGATTCTCGCACCCGGACTCAGAAATAAAGGCTCTCAGGGCCTTATTCTTCGGTTTTGCTATCTGGACTAGGGGCCAGTATTCACTCCATCTACGGGATCAGTCGATCCATCGTCGATAAGCGAGCGAAGTCGCTGCTTCGCGATCTTGCCGTGATCGGCTTTCCGATGGCAAGCAATACAGAGCGAAATAACGTTGTCGAGGAAATGGGCATCAGTTTTCGTGTGGTCGTTTGATTCGATAAACCAGCGCACAGGGACGATGTGGTGGACATCGGGATTGCGGCCGATGTCGTCGGTCGTCGCACCACAGCGAACGCATTGAGAGTCGTCTCGTTGTAGCACTCGGCGCCGAACGTCGTTCCAGCCGGTTCCGTACGATTCGTTCCCACCGCCTTTCCAATTCGGATGGCCATCACCGGAAAACGACTCTGAGAGCCATTCGCGACGACACGGTTCACTACAAACGACAAGGTCGTTCACGTTACTCGGGTAGCGCTCTACCGTCTCGCCGCAAACGTCACAGGCAAGCACTCGCTTCCCGCCACCCCATCGCGGATTTTCCTCACCCGTCAACGACGGTGACGAGCGCCAGTCGCCAGCCTCGACACAGTCCGAACAGTATAGCCCCTCCTTCTCTGAGGGGTAGTATTCGAATTCCGTTCCACAGCGGTTACAACTGGTCGAAACCTTCCCGGTTCGGCCACTGGCGTCTCGCCGACAGGATGCAGGCCAGTACTTGCGAGCGAACGCTGCGTGGAGCTACTCGCTCACAGAGCGCGGCCAGTCCTTGCAGCCAGCGGTCGTGGCTCTCGAGGAGTGGGGAAAATCGTATCTTCGGCCCGCTAAGAGCGACAGCGGGTCCGTGTGTTAGTGGAGGAGATACGTTTGCCTTCTATACCGTCTAAGACAATGAAATTTACAATTTCTGTTCCAAGGAGTGCGCCGTAGAATCTCGATGGGATGGTCTGAACATTCGTCAACCGTCAAGACTACTGAAAACAGCCGTCTCAAGGTCCCGGTTTTCTCGTATCGCAGTGATAAGGGCCCGAATCAGGGTGTTATACGCGGCTGGCCGTTCGATCATGGCCACGTGACCGGCCCCTTCAAGCCGGCAGAATACGCTCCCCGGGATCCGGTTCGCAGTATCACGCGCCACCTCAACTGGGACTATCCCGTCCGCTGGCCCGTGGATAACGAGTGTTGGCATACCGAGCTGGTCGATGTCACTGCGACCATCGTATCCCCAGAAGGCATCGGTGACGGTCGTCCACGCCGATCGCCGGTGGGGGAGTGGATTCGATTGCAGGAAGTCCTCGACCACCGCTCGTGACGTTTCTTCGTGGAACCCCACAGTGTAGGCCAGTTGCCGGATGAGCGCGTCGGTAACGGGTATTCGATAGAGGCGGAGCGCAAGGAACAGACGTAACAGTGGCTTTTCCCACGCCGGCGTGAGATCGTGGTCGCCGCCGGCATGGAGGATGACGCCCGCAGTTGGGTGGCGCTTGGCGTATTCAATGGCGACGGCGGTACCGTAACTGTGGCCATGGACGATCGGCCGCTCGATCTGGAGTTCGTCGAGCAACTGCCGAAGGTCAGAGACGTGGCCGGCGAGCGACTGTGTCGGTCTGACCGTCGAGTTCCCGTTCCCCGCGAGGGAATAGGCCACCAATTCGCGTTCGCCTTCGAAGGCGGCCAGTTGGGGATACGGGTTCCAGAGCGAGCCGAGGCCGCCGTGGACGAACACAATAGCCGGATCTGGACCGGTCAGATGCAGCGTCTCTAACTCGACCGAATCGGACACCTGCACCTGGCGTGGTGTCGGAAGCGACCGGCAAACATCTTCGAACGGGACGTACTCGGGTGGGTACTGTGCGGTCGTCATACGTGCTCAGAAGGGAAATTTGTCTCGAGCCGATTGAACGGCGAGCCGAGACACCAGCCGCGAAGGCCCGCGTTTTGGGATGTTCCGGAGGGTTTCGACCGCATCTGGTAGCTCGGCACCACCGATATGGATCTCCCAGCCAGTCTCGTCAGAAAAGCGCTCAACTGCCTGCTCTGCTCGCTCTTGGACCGCGGAGACGTTCACCGTGGTCGGCACCCCGTCACGCATCACGACGTCGCCGTCGACGAAAACCGTTTCCACGTCGGCCGGTGCGGCGTTGTTCACCACGTGAGCGGGAACATTCGTCAGCGGGGTGAACTTCGGCTTGTCGACGTCGAGGACGATCAGATCCGCATGCTTACCCGGTTCGATGCTACCGATCTCGTGACCGACGCCGAGGGCACGGGCACCCTCGATCGTGAGCATTCGGACGAGTTCCATCGACGAGTACTGTCCGGCCGTCCGCTTGACGTTGGCCGCGAGGCGGGCCTGCCGTGCTTCACCGAACATGCTGTAGGAGTCGTGCCAGTAGTGGTCGTCGATACCCAATCCGACATCGACGCCCGCAGCCCGAAGTTCGGGAACCGGCGTCCACTGCATCTCAGCGTCCGGATTCCAGTAGGCGAACACCGACGGGCAGTGCGCGACGGACGCCTCTGCCTCGGCGATGCGTGTGACGTCTCCGTCGTCGGCAACGCGGAAGTGAGCCGCGACCAGGCGGTCGTCGAGGAGACCGATGTCGTCGAGGAGCGCCAGCGAATCCTCGGCACCGTTCGACCGAGCCATCGTGTTGCTCTCCTCCAATTCGAGCAGGTGCGTGTGGACGAGCAGGCCGGGGTACTCGGCAGCCAGATCCGCGGTTCGTTCCCACAACTCGCGGGTGCACGACCAGTCGTCGTGGGGGCAGACCGTCGCCCGGATGCGTCCGTCGTACGTGTCGTGATGCTCGTCGATGAACGCACGAGCACGGGCGAACTGCTCGTCGACGGGGACGTCCCAGAAGAGGTCCGTGATCGCCTGCCCGAAGAACCCGCGGAGGCCGGCCTCGCCGAACGTCTCTGCACCCGCTCCAGGCCGCACGTCCATGGAGTTGACTGTCGTCACGCCGCCGACGAGGAAGTTCAGAGCGGCGAGTTCGTAGCCCGCCGCCGCGAGGTAGTCGAACTCTCCCTCGCCGAGGCGTCCGTAAAGGGCCGTCATGCTGCCCATCATCTCCAGCAGGCCGAGATCGCTGAACGCGCCGATCAACGGCGTCAGTTCGAGATGCGTGTGGGCGTTGACCAGCCCCGGCATCACCAGTTTTCCGTCGCCGTCGATGACGTGTTGGGCAGTGATGTCCGCATCGCTATCTCGTGATTTCCGAACCTCGGTGATCTGACCGTCGTCGACGAGGACCGTTCCGCGCTCGTACAGCCGGTTGCGGTCGTCGACCGTGAGAACGAGCGCGTCGTGGATCGCTGCATCAACGGCCATCGTTCGTCACCTCCGGCTCGAGTGTGACCCGGGAAGACTGTTCTACCGCGACCGACTGTTTCGGGTCGGCGAATCGCTGCGGAGTGACGGACAGACAACCGCCTTCGCCGGGAATCGAACGGTCGTATTCAGTGATGATCATGGCTCTGAGAAGTACCTGCACCTGCTATCGGTGTGTGTTCCTGCGCGAATCCACTCGGATCGTCCTCGAACGCTCGTTTGCAGCTCTTCGAGCAGAAGTGGTACGTCTCGCCGTCGTGGGTCACGCTCGGCCCGGCCTCGTCGGTCCGCATCCCGCAGACCGGGTCACGGTACTGACCGGGGGCCCCGAGTCCACGCCGGTAGACGTACAGGAGGAATCCCGAAAGCGCGAAGGCAATTAGATTGAGGTAGAACGTGTAGTTCAGCTCGAAATAGGTCTGTTCGGTCGCCGTCTGGCCGCCGGCGAGGTTCGGGACGATGCCGAGCGCGTCGAACAGCTGCTCCATGAGGAAGCCGGTGAACGCCATCGTGACGAAGAAGACGCCGAGGATGTACGCCATCACTTTCCAGCCGTAGTACTTGCGGTAGACGTTCAGCACGGGGACGGTGATCAGGTCGGCGTAGACGAACGCGATGACGCCGGCGAAGCTGACGCCGCCGCCCCACAGCGCGACGGCGAACGGGACGTTGCCCATGCTCCCGACGAAACTCAGGACGGCAATCGTGACACCCATGACCGCGTTTTCTGCGCTAACGAGGAGACTATCGCCCTGGAGGAACAGTGCGTTCCAGACCCGCTGTGGGACGAACACGATGACGAACCCGGAGATGAGGAAGCCCGCGATCACGTCCTTGTAGAGCATCGACCACTCCTTGCGGTACTGATTGCCCACCTTGTACCACCCGCCCCACGACAGGAGCTCGTCGCGCCAGCCGCCGGTGCTCGCCGTTTCCTGCCGGTACGTTTCCATGCACCCCTCCGAGCAGAATTTCAGCGTCTCGCCGCCATCAGTGACGATGGAGTACTCGTCTTTGCCCTCCATTCCGCAGGTCGGGTCCTCGGAGACGCCGTGGTCGTGGTCGCGCTCGTTGAGTTCCTCGCGAACGCGATCGAAGAGATTCTCGGGAAGAGTCAGGTGGACGATGACCGCCATGACCGCGATGAGGATCACACCACCGAGGAGTTCGGCGACGAGGAACTCCCAGCCTAACAGGATCAGTATCATCAGCCCGAGTTCGACGATGAGGTTCGTCGACGCGAACATGAAGGCGAGGAAGTTGACGACGTGAGCGCCCTTCTTGAACAGGCCCTTACCGATGGCGACGGCGCCGAAACTACAACCGCTGCTGGCGGCACCGAACAGCGTTGCTTTGGTGAGTCCCTCGATATCACCGTTGCCGAGAACCGCCGCCATCCGCTCTTTGGAGACGTAGACCTGAACGAGGCTGGTGATGACTAACCCCATAATGATCGCCCAGGCGGCCGTCCAGAGGAATCCGAACCCGATTCTGAGTGCCTCGAACAGTTGCGACCCGAGCGTCGCCTGTAGCATCACCACTGGACCTCCTGTTCCGCCCAAAGAGCGACTTGATCGTTCGATTCTACGTCTGTCTCCACGCGATCTACTGTGAGTCGGCTTCTCCCGAAGTCGGTACGACTGAATCGATGAGTGATGTATGGAGTGGTCATCGGTTTCCCCGTCCGCTCGGTAGCGAACCCTGTTTGAAGATACGCAACCATGTTTCAATGCGATTACTGTTTCGAGACCACGGTTATGGGGCCGGGAAGTCATTTGAATCCAAAGTGGGATTGCGGCCTGTCTGGTGCCGTGGTACTTCTCGGGATGAAGCCGGACCAAGTATTGAAACGGGGATGTACCGTCTAACAGCGACGATTTCACCGTTCCCCTCGATCTACGACGTTCTCTCGAGTGACTGCCCGAGCAGATCGACTCCCCTCCCCAGTGAGCGAATCGACGAACTAGCGGCCATTCGGACCGCTGGATTGGTGTATTGACGAGGGTTCGGTCGCCGGGAATCCACTACGACGACTAGATCCGAGTGGCGAAACATCAGAACGAGTATTGCCTTCGAATCTAATGTTAGAGGGGCACTACTTCTACTGTTTTCTAAGGGAAATCGCATTGGAACATGTGTGCGTCTATACGAGTGTGATGAACGAAGAACCCAATCGAGGAAGCGGCGTCTCAGGTGCCGAGAAGCGACGAGATGACGCCGTCGTTAGCGCGAACGGTGTCGAGAAGACATACGACTCTGTTCTTCCGTTCACCCGGTCCGTCGAGGTGCTCGGTGGCGCGACGCTCCGGGTCGAGCGCGGACAGGTCGTCGGGATCATGGGCGAGAACGGGAGCGGCAAGTCGACGCTCATGGGCATCCTCGCCGGGGTCCTCGACCACGACGCCGGCGAGATCGACCGAGCGGGCTCCGTCGGCTGGTGTCCGCAGGAACCGCGCCTCTACGACCGGCTGACCGTCGACGAGACCTTCGAGCTGTTCGGGACGGCCTACGGCATGGCTGACGACGAGATCGCCGAGGCCAGGGAGTGGCTGACCGACGTGCTGGACTTCGAACGCTTCCACGACCGGCAGATCCGCCACCTCAGCGGCGGCAACCGACAGAAGGTCAATCTCTCGGTCGCACTGATGCACGAGCCCGACCTGCTCTTGCTGGACGAACCCTACACTGGCTTCGACTGGGAGACGTTCCTCGCGTTCTGGGATCTCACCGAGGAACTGCGGGCCCGAGGCGTCGGCGTCGCTATTATCTCCCACATTATCAACGAACGCGACCGCTTCGACGTCGTCTACGAGCTCCACGACGGCCACCTCCACAGACAGGAGATCGGCGACGACGAGGGACTGGATCTGGAACCGACCGACGAGGACGTGGGCTGTGAACGGACCGCCTCGTTCGTCGACGGGGCCGGTTCCGGAAGCGGCCAGCGAGCGACCGCCGGGGAAGGGGAGCGCGAATGAGCAGCGTCACCCGAACCGTCGCGGGAATCCGGGCGAGCACGCGCTCGTTCGTCCGGGAACCGTTTACCGTCGTCCTCCTGGTCGTCCTGCCAGCGCTGTCGATTCAGATCTACGGCGTCGGCATGGGGCAGTTCCCCGACGTTGGGATCTTCGCAGTGAGCGGGTCGGTCGCGACGGTCGGCCGGATCACCGGCGCCGTGTTCGCCACCGGCGCGCTCGCGGGCGTCCTCGGCCTCTTCCAGATGATCAGCGCCCGGCACGCCGACCGGCGGCTTGCAATCTGTGGGTTCCGCGGTGTCGAACTCGTCACTGCACGGTTCGCGACCGTCGCCGTGGCGAGCGCCGTCGTCGGCGTCGTCTCGACGCTCTCGCTCGGAGTCCTCGTCGACGACCCGATCGGAGCACCGATCGCCGTGTTCGCCGCGCTCACACTGGCCGGTGCCATCTATGGCCTGCTCGGCATCGTCGTCGGGAGCGTACTCCCTAGAGAACTAGAGGGATCGCTCCTGCTCGTCATCCTGGCCGACGTGGACAACGTCTTCGCGAGCGGCCTGTTCGCCATCGAGGACAGCGTTACGCAGTTCGCTCCACTGGCACATCCACACGCTATCGTGACCCAGGCCGTCGTCGAGGGATCGCTCGCGACCAAACATCTGATTCCGGCCCTCGGCCACCTCTCGCTGTTCGCGCTCCTGAGTGTCGTTGCATACACGTACCAGGTCGAGTCGGGAGGTGACGTCTGATGAACCGCCGTGTCACGACCGCCGTGACGATGGGCGTCCGGGAGTTCCGCCGGACACCGGTCCTGCTGGCACTACTCGCGTTCCTCCCGGCGTACATCATCGGCGCGTTCGTCCTGCTCGTCCCGGACGTGGACGTTCCCGCGACGATCGGTGAGGCGACCGTCACCGTTCCCATGGCGGACTTCGCGGCGGCGTTCATGACGCCCGTGACCGTCGCCATCCTCTCGGGCATCGTCGGGTTATTCCTCGTCCAGACGTCGCAAGCGGCCGACGACAGGCTCCGACTCGCCGGCTACAGCGCGACGGACCTCGTCGTCTCGCGGGTCGGTACGCTCGGACTCGGAACCGTCGTCGTCACGGCGGCGTCCGTGCTCGTCGCCGTGCTCGCGTTCACTCCCGTATCGATCGTCCCGTTCGTCGCAGCGACGCTGCTCGTCGGCCTCACCTACGGCATCCTTGGCGTCGTCGTCGGTATCGCACTCGGTCGATTGGGCGGGGTGTACGTGATGCTGTTCGCACCGATGGTGGACGTCCTCATGTTCCAGAACCCGCTCGCGACTGATGCGCCTGAGTGGATAACGCTACTACCGAGCCACTACGCAACGAACGCGCTCTTCGACGCGGCGTTCACGTCGAGCGTCGACGCGGGGGATTTTGGCGGTGCCCTCGCATATGCCGTCGCTCTCCTCGCTATCGGCGTACTAGTGTTCTATCGGGCGACGGCCGTCGAGTGACCGTCGTTCATCACTCGGGCGACCACTCACACGCGTTCCCAGCTGTCAGGTCGTTTTCGTCGACGTGAGCAGACAGGCACGCGTAGTTACAGAAGTAGTTTGGCGAACCACAATCGTCGGTGCAGTCCCGCACGCAGATCGGGTCGTGGTCGAAGATTTGGGACCCGCAGTACGCACAGGCCTCGTCAGCGTCGGGCGTCGTTACGGTCGTAGACATACTTACACTACGGAGACGATTCGGAAACCCGTTTCGTCGCCAGCTATCCCCAGTGAGGACTGGTTGCAGACTTGCTCACTCGTCCGACCGGAGTTTCGCCCGCCGCTCTTCGAACTCTTCCTCCGAGAGATCGCCTCGAGCGTACGCGAGCCGCAGCTCCTCGAGCGCCGGGTCGGAGAGCGCACCCGACCCAGTCCCACCGACCAGACCGCGGTACAGCAGGTAGCCGATACCGACCAGGACGACCAGCCAGGCAAGCATCATTCCGAGCCCCCACAGCGGTGAGAGGCCGCTAGCCATGCCGTTACCCCACCAGCCCATCATCCCCATCATCGGCATCGCGAACACCATCATCAACAGCGGAAACAGGACGATGACGCCGAGGACGACGACGATCCAGAGCAATCCGTCCGACGAGCGCTGTGTAGCCATACTGGGTCTCCTCGTCGGTACTACGGAGCCGAACGCCAAGTAACTCAGCCAGGATCGACCACGCCGGCGATGGATCGACGAGTTCCGTGGCGGCTCCGTCGAGGACGCGTTCGCCCGCCCGGTTCTCGATCTGGGGTAACCGGCATACCGACAGCACGCTCACTCCTCGAAGATTTGCAGCTCTGGGAATCGCTGTCGAAACTCGACGGGTGTTCGACTGTCCATCTCCGAGCGCGGTCTTTCGAATCGAAAGCGATCAGGCGCCCTCTTCGAGGCGCTCGTATCGCTCCTCGAACCGGCTCTGACACGACGGACAGCAGAAGTGATACACCTGTCCGTCGAGGCGAGCCGAGCAGCCCTCGCTGTCCACGGTGTTGTTACACTCCGCACAGGTGAGCGCAAACTCGGTCCCGTCCAGCGATGGGCGCCATTCGACGTCGTCCATCAGCGTCACCGTGTACTCGACGTCATCGTCGAGGAGCCCATCGAGCCACCGGCGGACGTTCTGGACCTGTGCGCGGGCGTAGAACCAGATGCCGCCGTCGGCGGTGACGAAGAGGTGTTCGACGGCGTCGGCATCTCCGATGCGGTTTTTGAGGCCATCGACATCGTCTACCCCCGTCACCTGGACGAACACCGGAATCCCGGCGTGCAGTTGCGATCGATCTACGTCGACGGTGAACCGGTTGATGATGCCAGCTTCCTGCAGGCGAGTGACGCGGTCGGAAACCGCTGGACCGGAAAGGTCGACGACGTCGCCGATGTCGCTAAACGGGCGTCTGGCGTTCTCACCCAGGAGCGTGAGAATCGTCATGTCTGTCTCGTCCAGCTCTCGCATACATCTACGTCGCTCTCTACGGCCAATAATTCAATGAATCGTGCTTAGGCCTGCGAAGGGAAGAACGATTTTGACTTTGGAATCGAAGCAGAAAACGACAAAGAGTAGACTCCCGTACATCTCACCGTATGAGCGAAACGATCTCCGTAGAGGGGATGACCTGTGAGCACTGCGAGCAGAGCGTCGAAGAAGCGCTCGAAGATGTCGACGGCGTCACGAACGCGAAGGCCGATCGAGGGGCCGAATCAGTGACTGTCGAGGGCGATGCAGACACAGACGCTCTCGTCAGTGCAGTGGACGAAGCCGGGTACGACGCTTCGGCCTAACTACCACGGAGGCTCCGCCGTACGAGACGTCGTGGGACGCCAGCGTGAATTTCGATGCGTATCGTTGTGCGTCCCGGTGGTGAGGTACGTCGTCGAAGGGCACGTCCCCACAGCCGTCATTGCAACGTTCCTCGACGAGGAACCCGCGATAGACGGCGTCGCATTGCCGGGGATGCCCGCGGGGTCGCCTGGAATGGGCGGATCGAAGCGAGGGTCGTTTGCTATCCACGAGTTCGATGACGGTCAGGCGAGTGGTGTCTACGCGGAGTACTGAGTCAGTGACATTAGTCCGCCGGACGGGCCTGCTCGCCCGCCGAGACGCCCGGCAAACTCGGCACCGAGAGGTCGACGCGGCGGAGGAGCTGTGCGTTGATCGCGACGATGACCGTGCTCAACGACATCAGGAGAGCGCCGATGGCGGGCGACAGGAGGATGCCGATAGGCGCGAGGACGCCCGCAGCCAGCGGAATGGCGAAGACGTTGTAGCCGGCGGCCCAGACGATGTTCTCCTGCATCTTCCGGTAGCTCGCTTTGCTCAGCTTCACCAGGCGAACGACGTCCATCGGGTTGTTCTGGACCAGGATGACGTCGGCAGACTGAACTGCGACGTCGGTCCCGCTCCCAATAGCGATTCCCACGTCGGCCCGCGTCAGTGCGGGCGCGTCGTTGACGCCGTCGCCGACCATGCCGACGAGTTTGCCCTGGTCCTGTAGCTCCTGGACCTTCACGTCCTTGTCGTCGGGCAATACCTCGGCGAACACTGTGTCGATGCCCAGTTCGTCGGCAACGGCCTCGGCCACGTCCCGAGAGTCACCCGTCAGCATGGCAACCTCGATACCCAGGTCGTGGAGCGCGTCGACGACTCGGTAGCTCTCTTCGCGGATGACGTCGGCCATCGCGAACGCCGCGATCAGTTTCCCCTCTCGGACGAGGTAAACCACTGTGTGTGCGTTTTCGCCCGCCTCGTCGGCGAAGGTGCGCAACTCGTCGGGAACGTCGCTGTCGAGATGGTCGAGGAGGTTCGGACCGCCGACGTAGACCTCCTGCCCACCGACAAATGCCCGGACCCCTCGGCCCTTCATCGCCTCGAAGTCGGTAGCGTCGGGGGCGTCGATCCCTCGTTCGTCGGCCGCCTCCCGGATCGCCCGGGCGATCATGTGCTCGGAGTCACTTTCGACCGCGGCGGCGAGTTCGAGCGCTTCGTCTTCGTCGACGCCGTCGACGGTGGCCGTCCCGACGACGCCGTGTTCGCCCTCGGTAAGCGTCCCTGTCTTGTCGAAGATGATCGTGTCGAGGTTTCGCGCGTCTTCCATCGCGATCCGGTCGCGGATGAGCATGCCATTGCGAGCGGCGAGCGAGGTATTGATCGCGACGACGAGCGGAATCGCGAGGCCGAGCGCGTGAGGGCACGCGATGACGAGGACGGTGACGACCCGTTCGATGACGGCCGCGTCGAACGTCGTCGCCACCGTCCAGGCAATTCCCGTAACGACGGCGGCACCGAGGGCGACGTAGAACAGCCACCCGGCGGCTCGGTCGGCGAGGGCTTGCGTCTTCGATTCGCTCTCCTGTGCCTCTTCGACGAGACGCATGATCCCTGCCAGGGTCGTCTCCTCGCCCGTCGCGTCGATGCGCACCCGGAGGCTCCCGTCGCCGTTGACCGTGCCGCCGATCACCTCGTCGTCGGGTTCCTTCGAGACCGGTTTCGACTCGCCGGTGATCATCGCCTCGTTCACGTCGGAGTCGCCCTCCTCGACGACGCCGTCAGCGGGGACGCTGGCACCCGGCCGCACGAGGACGAGGTCCCCCTCGGAGAGCTCGCTCACTGGCACTTCTTCGGTATCCCCTGATTCGGTGATCCGCTCCGCCGTGTCGGGCATTAGCTTCGCCAGCTCGTCGAGCGCGCTCGACGCACGGCGGACGGACCGCATCTCGATCCAGTGACCGAGCAACATGATGTCGATGAGCGTCACGAGCTCCCAGAAGAACGCCGACGTCGTCGGAAAGACGACGCTCGCCAGGCTGTAGACGAACGCGACGGTGATCGCCATCGAAATGAGCGTCATCATTCCCGGTGCGCGGTCTCTCAGTTCCGGGGCCGCCATCCGCAGGAACGGGACCCCTCCGTAGGCGAAGACGACGACGGCGAAGACGGGGTTGATCCACTCGCTTCCCGGAAACGCGGGCACGGAGAAGCCAAGTTGGGTCTGGAGGAACTCGCTGTAGAGGAGGACGGGGATCGACAGCAGCGTCGAGACGAAGAATCGACGCCGGAACATCTGTTCGTGGCCGGCGTGCATCCCACCGTGGTCGCCGTGACCCTCGCCGTGATCGCGACCACCTGCTTCGTGTCCCGCGTGGTGGTCGTGTTGCTCCTCGATTTCCGCTTCGACCTCGTCCGCGTCTTCGGCCTCTTCTTCGAGCATCGACTGTTCTGTCCGCGACTCGGCTGAATCTCCGCCTCCCTCTCCGTTCTCCGTATCGTGATGATCGTGGTGGGAGTGGTCGTCCATTGTCTCTCAGTAAGCAGGAGTACGGCACCAGGGGTGATGGATTTGCGGTCTGTATTGGAAGCCCTCACTGGCTGTTTAAGACGGGCCAGCGCCGTTCGCCGGCGTCGATGAGTCCCCGTAGGGTCCGCCGGCGATCGGCTATCGAACCGAGCGACGCGTCGAACTGATAGTCGGACACGGTCGGGATCCCGCGGTCTCGAAGGACGTCGAGCGTGTTCAGGAAATCCCGAACGCTCGATCGAGCCTGGCCGATGACTATCCCACTTGGACGATCTCACGCGGGGTACGCCGTCGAAATCTCTGAGGCGGTAGGTCAATTCTCGGACCCGCTTGGCTGATCCCCGACAAAACAGCGATTCCAGACACCACTCGCCTTGGTGGGTATGACTCGTCGTATCGATTACGTCCTGGTACTCGTGTTGAACTGCGTGGAGTTCTCCGATAACGTCGTGATGACGGTAGTCGAAGGTGACGAGCGCAACGATTTCACCCGCTGTCGATTCGAGGCGTGAGTGTGCCTCGACGTATTCCAGCATCGCTTCTCTGACTGCCCGCGACCGGTTCTCGATCTCTTGGTCCTGCTATACCCGGTCGAACGCTTCGACAACCTCGTCAGGGATGCTGGAACTCGTTCGCAGACGCCCATTCTCGTAGTGCAGTCACAAGATGCCTCCGTATGACGGAACCCCCAACTCGGTATTAACAACCGTTATCCTCGCTCTCGGCAGACACTCACACAGATGTTACACGGTGAGGCACTCGGTCTCCTGGTCGGGGCTGTCGCGCTCGGTGCCATCCATGGTATCGAACCGGGACACGGCTGGCCCGTCGCCGCCTCGTACGCGCTCGACCAGACGAACAAGTGGGTCTACGGCTTCGCGGCGAGTTTCATTCTCGGGCTCGGCCACCTCATCAGTAGTATTGCAATGGTAGCGGCGTTCTTCTACGCGAAGAATTACTTCAACCTCACGCAGGTCAACGAGCCGATTCACCTCATCTGGAACGTATTCCTCGGCGGGCCAGTCAGCGTGGTCGCTGGGGTCTTGCTCATCGCGCTCGGAATCCGGGAGTACCGTCATAGCCACTCACACGGCACCCACGATGACGACCATGACCACGCGCACAGTGCCCACGAACACGACAATTTACATGCCCACGATCGTGGGCATTCGCACAGCCACGATACCGACCACTCACATGACCACGGCGATCAGTCCGGGCATGGATACAGTCACGACTTTCGTTCGCACGACCACGACGACGGCCATTCAGACGGCGGAGACGGTGAGAGACTGCTTGGTCGACTGAAGGGGTATCTACCGTTCGTCGGAGCTCGCTCTCACTCGCACGACGACCTTGATGAGGGGGCTGACCGCGGCCTGCTCGGTATCGCGTGGTTCGCCTTCCTGCTTGGGTTCGCCCACGAAGAAGAGTTCGAGATAATCGCGCTCTGTGCCGGGTCAAACTATTGCCTTGAACTGATGAGCGCGTACGCTCTCACGGTCATTTTCGGAATCGTCGGGTTGACGATGCTGCTGATAGCTGGCTATCATCGTCACGAAGCAAAAGTGGAGAAATACACTCCGTACCTCCCGGCGTTCTCGGCTGCTGTCCTCATTATCATGGGGACCGGATTCATCATCGGCGTATTCTAACTCAATTGCTGTCTCCGCAGGCTTGGTAGCCCACCGAGTTCAGCCGCGTCACGCCACGTCTGGCGCAACTCTTCCGGGTCGCGCATCATCGGGACCGAGAGGTCGCTCAGCGTCGCATCCGAAACGTACTCGGCCGCGACCGACTCGGGGAGTCGCCCGGGCGCGTACACTACGTCCGCTGCTTCGAGCACGCGCTTCCCGCGGAGCGTGATCAGGTCCACTGCGACGGGACCGAGACCTACGCCGTACAGCGTCATGGTTTCCTCTTCCCCACTGCTAGGATACCGACACTCGATACCGAGCTGGAATGGTACGCATTACCCGCTAGTACTGATCGGCGTGAGGATGAGAGGTTGTACTTCCTTGCGGTAGATTAGACACACCGTGTAGGGTAGGGCCTTTCATGTGGGCCGGAACCGTTGGCACGGGTATGTACGAACGAATCCTCGTCCCGACGGACGGGAGCGTCGGATCGGCTCACGTCGCTCTACAGGCGATAGACCTTGCGGAGACGTACGGCGCGACGATTCACGTCCTCCACGTTATCGACGAGAAGGTACGCGGACTCGTCGCCGGCTTCGGCGAGGAGGAGGAGTTCGAAGCCCGTGGTCGCGAGGCAGTCGACCGCGTCGCGGGGATGGCCCGCAACCACGGTGTCGATGTCGTGACGGCCATCGAGGATGGCGACCCCGCACAGCGGATCGTTGACTTCGCCGGCGAGATCGACACCGACCTGATCGTCTCGGGAACCCACGGCCGCTCCGGCGTCGAACGGCGTCTCATTGGCAGCGTCGCCGAGCGCGTCGTCCGCAAGGCCCCCTGTCCCGTCATGACTGTTCGGCTTCTGGAGACAGACGTTACTGTTGAAGACGAGGACGAGGCGATTGACATCGCCCGCAAGGCTCTCGAGCAGAAAGGGGTCCATGCAGCTATCTCGGCCGCTGAACGACAGATCAGCGTATGGGTCGTTGACGCGGAGGAAGATGGCGACTCGTACATGATCTACGTTGACCCTGTCACACAACGGACGAGCATCATCAGACAATGAATCTGTGATTTCAAGTGGTTCTCCCAGACCATTCTGTCGATTTCCAACACGATAGCATCTACTAGTAATTCTCGAATGTGGAACGCCCCGTACCGTTCATCAGCTTCCACGACTGGCAGTACGCATCGACGAGGGGTGCCGGGATGTGTGACTCCCCCACGAGACCGGTATCTTGCTGATCACCTGCAAGCACTATGGTGAGTACAGCGACGACGGCGAGTGCTCACAGTGTCAGCCCGAGCGTCCGGAGCGACGGTCTTCGATTACCCGACCGGTTCGACTGCGACGGATTGGTCTGCGTCGTATCGTCGTACATGAGTTTCGCTACCGCTCATCGTGCCAGATTCGCCCCAGATCGGGAGCGGTGGCGCGACGAGCGACGGTACACTATATCGTCGAATAGTCTGGTAAACATCTTCCCAAAGTAGCTCGAAACGGGAGTTCCGCGAAATCGTCCTGAAATGTGTCGTTCATAACATCAAGCGAGTCGTGACACCGTGAAATCAAGCTACGTCTGGCGATTCACCACGGCCAATGGATTGTATATAAACTCGGCACACCACTGCTTCCGCTGTTAGGGGAGACACCCACCCCACCACTTCCGCTGTAAACGATGATGCCATCAACCCCCAACTAGTCTTAGGACAGTTCCGCTTCGGTACCAGTTGGTCAATATTGGTTTGAGTAACAATAGTCGAGCCCACGTAGCGAAATGTTACATAAGACTGCGCTTGATCCGCCGAGCACAGCAACCCGATCCCAGACGCTTGTCGAGGGGTCGGAACGCCGCTGGCATCTTTCGGCCTACGGACGACGTGGGTGTATCGAGCCACTCCGGTATCAATGTGAGATCGCGAAGGAAACTAGCTGGAGACCACACGTAATGGTCACATGATAGGAATCACTCCGGCCATCGACCCATCAGAACGTTGTCGGACCGTCTAGTCGTCAGCGGGCGACATGGCAGCCATATCGAGTTCGCGCCACATCTCCTGGTAGTCGTAATCTGTATCCAGAGCGGTGTTGAGCCGGTTGTAGGAGGCGAAATCGCTGACAAGGTGGGTCAACTGGACGATCCCTTTGTTGCCGAGTCCGACTTCGCGAAGGGCCTCGGTATCCGCGTCGGTGACGGCGTGCGGATCGTCGTTGATCGTCAGCGCGTACTCGACGATGGTTTCCAGGCGGTCGTCGTCGAGGACGTCCGTACCCTGCTCTGCGAACTCCCTGACGTAGTCGGTATCGGCGTCGAGCCCGTAATCGAGGATCGTACAGAAGGCACCGGTGCAGTACGCGCACCCGTTGGCGGTGGAAACAGCGATTCCGACGTGCTGAATCTCCGGCATCGACAGTTCCCCGTGTTCCCACAGCGCCGCCGTCGACTGGAGCTTCGGCTTCATGTACTCCGGAAAGTTCAATTCCAGATAGAAGTGATTCGGGACCGACCCCTCCATCTCGGTGACCCACGCGAAAATCTCTTCGACAGCCGGATCGTCGACCGTTTCGGGTTCGATTATTGGCACTCGTGCCATGGACTCTCGACCAGCGAGTATGCCTTAAATTCTTGGTTCAGAGGGCTTCTAGAAGCATTTCTCACAAAGTACGCATCGCTGTTCGATATGGGGAATTTCTCCGGTCGCCGAGCAGTGAGCCCGGCGCGACCCGTGGCGAGCACATTCGACCAGAGGTGCCGACAGTCCGAGTTGCCAAGAACTGTGCTTGATGCCCGTTCGGTCACCACCCCCACCAGTCTGGGCGTCGACCACCGACGACAGCCCTCGCCAGATATGTCCGTCCCATCGAGTAAACAGAACGAGGAGTGTAATGGTATAGTCATTCCCTGAGACGACGGTTCATCACCTGAGACATCTGACGGAACACTTATGATTCGAACATACATGCCACGTGCATGGAACGCTACGAGGGCGACCCACACCAGTTGCTAGACCGGGTCCCGCTGCTGAAGGCAGCCCGCGATGGGCCGATCGATCGGTCGCAGTTGCAGGACGAACTCGATATCTCACGCGCGACGGCGTACCGACGAACGTCTACGCTCTCGGAGGAGGGATTGCTCGACCAACAGCCAAGGGGGTATCAGACGACTGGAGCCGGCTGTGCTGTCGTCGAGGCTGTCGAGCAGTTCGAGCGCTCGTTGGCGGCTATCGACCGGCTGGAGCCGCTGCTCGCACAGGTTTCGGCACTGGAGCTCACGCGCAACATCCACTTGTTTGCCGATGCTGACCTCCACGTCGCGACGCCACAGAACCCGAACGAACCGATCGAACCGTGGCTCGAACACTTCGAGGAGTTCGACTATTCTCGAAGTTTAGTCGTCGCTGGTTGTCCCCCAAAAATCACCGAACAGGGAATCAAGCACGCTCGAAACGGTATCGATTTCGAGGCCATCTGCACGCCACTGGCGCTCCAAGCAGACCAGAATGCCTCTGAAGAAGCGTTCGAGACCATCGCCAGCGCCGAGGCACCGTCACTGTACACTCATGCCGCACTCCCGTTCACCATGGGAATTATCGACGACGTGGTTATTATCGGTGGCTTCGACAGCGATACGTCGTTGCCGGTCGCCTCCCTCACGACAGAGAATCCCGAGGCTCGGGAGTGGGCGACGGACCTCTACCGGCGATTCAAACGGGATGCGGAAGCACTCGACCTCACCGAGATGGACACCAGTCTCCAGTCAGTGACCCACGACTGAACTCGTGGGCGTTCTCCTCGAATCTGTGTAACTGCTGCGCTCACCACCTCACATGCTCCAGACACGTATCTCACGGCCTGAAACATCGTCTCAGGGAATGACTATAATCGTCATCTGTCCGTGAGCCGATGTATGGAGCCTGCAGGATCGACCGGCGCGACAGATCGTGATCGACACCACAAAACACACCTCAGGGCCGACGGAGGGTCGGCGCTCGCGGATTCGTACGACGTCATCGTCGGCGGGTCCGGGATGTCGGCGTCCACGACGGCGATGATCCTGGGGAAACACGGGTTCGATGTCGCGATGATCGAAGCCGGAACACACCCGCGGTTCGCCATCGGCGAAGCCATGTTACCGCAGAGTTCGATGTGGATGTGGATCGTCGGAGAGTACCACGATATT
This sequence comes from Halosimplex rarum, assembly GCF_047715405.1. Classification (NCBI taxonomy): domain Archaea; kingdom Methanobacteriati; phylum Methanobacteriota; class Halobacteria; order Halobacteriales; family Haloarculaceae; genus Halosimplex; species Halosimplex rarum. Next base: position 2,768,324 of record NZ_CP180412.1, on the reverse strand, counting down.
CCGGAGATTCAGTACCTCAGTGACGCGAACGAGATCGTGGACAACGTCACCGCCTCGTGCGGTATCAAACACTCCATTGGCTTCGCCTATCACGAACCGAACCAGCCAGTGTCCGACGACCGCTCTCATCAGTTGATTCCTCCGGACCTGCCGTTCTACAGCGAAAGTCACCTGCTACGCGAAGATGTCGACCACTACCTCGTCGAAGTTGCCCAGGAGTACGGCGTCGAGTACGTCGACGAGACCGAGATCACCGACGTGGACATCGGCGAGGACGAGGTGACGGTCACGACCGACTACGGCACCGCCGTGGCGTCGTTCTACGTCGACGGGACCGGGGGCAACTCCATCCTCGCAGACCAGTTGGGCTATCGCGAGGACGCACCCGAGTTGGAAACCGACTCTCGGGCGATATTCACCCACGTCGAAGGACTCGACCCGTTCGACGAGGTGCTCGAAGCGGACGCCCGGCCCGGACAGTCCAACCGTCTCCACGACGGGACGCTCCACCACGTGTTCGACGGCGGGTGGATGTGGGTCATTCCCTTCGACAACTTCGAGCGATCTGAGGCCACCAAAGCCAGTGTCGGCCTGATGCTGGACCGCGAGGCGTACCCGGTCGACGAATCCGTCAAGCCGGTCGAGGAAGTCGAGCGCATCATCTCGCAGTTCCCGGATATCGCACAGCACCTCGACTCGGCAGACCCGGTGATGCCGTGGACACGAACCGGGCCGATTCAGCGAAGCGCCAGTCAGTCCTCGGGGCACCGTCATTACCTCACGAGCAACACCTACGGGTTCGTCGACCCGCTGTACGCGATCGGACTGGTCAACACCTTCGAGTCGGTCTTCGTCTCGACGAACCTCCTGCTGGACGCGTTCGAAGACGACGCCTTCTCAACTGAGCGGTTCGCGCCGATAGACGAGCTGCACCGCCGACAACTCCTGAACAACGACCTGCTCATCAGCAACGCGTACAAGTCGATGGGCGACTTCCGACTCTGGAACGCCTGGACACAGATGTGGCTGGGCCAGGTGCTGTTCCACGACCTCTACATTCAACGGCACTGCTTCAAGTTCCTGGAGTCCGGGCGGACTGCCGAGTTCGACTCCCTGCTCGACGAGTCGGCACCGGGTGATGGAGCACCGTTTGTGACGCAGAAAGAAGCGATGCACCGGACGATGGCCGACCTGCTGGATGCCTACGAGGCGGGCGAGGTGAGTGCCGACCACGCTGGCGACCTGATGTTAGCCGAGATGCGACAGGCCGACTGGCTTCCCAAGCACGTCTACGACTGGGGGACCGACCGAGCGCGACACGTCGACTTCTCGAACCCCGAACTGGTCGGGAAACTCATCGAGTGGGGTAAAACCGACTCTCCCGACCGGATCCGGGAGGAGCTTTTCGATTTCACAGTCCCGGAGATGGCCTGAGAGAGGCCAGACGAACGCATAGAGCGACCGTCGGAATACCCGTGAATCGTTTTGGGGATACGGCGGGGTTGAATCTCGTCTCTGTACCAACTGAACGGGCCCCCACCGATGATCCGAGAATCGGCGACGCCGTATTCCTCCCGTCGCCTGCTGACCCAATCGCAGAAACGACTCACCGGATGGTTCGGTCGAGGAACTGCTGGATAGCCTCAGGCCCCGCGGGCGGGAGATCCACGAGAAGCGGCTCGGGCGACCCACCCGCTTCGACGTGTGTCGCCTGGGAGACCGACTGGGCGTGAGTCGGATCCGCCGCGAGCAGGTCCATCGCCACGCGCTCGGACTCGATATCTTCGACGTCCTCGACCCAGACGTGATTCAGGTCGTGTAACTCGTAGAAGACCGCGTTCACGCCGGCCTCCTCTAAAGCATCGAAAAAGCGGTGGCTGTGATCCACATCGACCACTTCGTCCTGGCGACCGTGCATCAATAGCGCTGGTGGACTCTCGGGCGTGACGTGCGTGACGGGACTGGCCTGTGCCCATCGCTCGGGGATTTCGGATTGCGGACCGCCCATCAGCAAAGGGATGAGCCCCTCCACATCGTCGTCGACGAGCGTGAAGTCGGCGGCACCGTACCAGCTGACGACAGCCTGGACGGCACTGGATTCCTCTGGCGCGACGGTCTTCTCGACCTCGTCGGCGAAGGCGTCCCCGAGGTCGGTGACGTCGTCGACGACACCTGCAAGCAAGGCGAGATGGCCACCCGCCGAGGAGCCCCACGCGGCAATTTGGTCGGCGTCGTAGCCGTACTCCTCGGCGTGAGCGCGAAGCCATCGAACCGCGGCTTTCACGTCGACGAAGTGGTCGGGGAAGTGACCCCGTGGGGTGGGGTTGTCCGGGTCGTACAACTCTTCGACGGCCGCCCCATCGGGGGCCTCCTGGAGGCGGTAGCTGACGCTTGCGATCGCACAGTCCCACGCAGCAGCATACTGCTCGGGATCGGGGATATTCGAGCGTGTCTCCGCGATCCACCCACCGCCGTGAACGTAGACGACGAGCGGTGGGTCACTAGAGTGTGGGAGGTAGAGGTCGAGTTTCAACTCGCCAGTCTCGCGATCGGCATACGTGATCCCCTCGTGGACGGTAACATCGTCCGTCATGATATCCGAAGGGGGCAGAGCAGGCAGTATAGAACTACGGTTTCCGGCACTCGCCTCGACCAGAGTGGATCGACCCAGACTCGATTGGCCACCGCGAGAGCGACGACGCCCCTGTCCGAACCAGCAGCGTTCGTTTGATCGCTTCAGGAGAACTGGCAGACGCAGCGGAGACAACTGGTCCAGAACGTCGAATCGAACGTTCTGGCTCACGGAGACACACCACCGTCGCGGATGTAACTGTCTATAGACGGGGTAGGGTGAATAACACAGCAATCTGACTAGACACCGCTGACGACTACATCCGCGACGGTGGTGTGCCTCGTCTCGGCACGTTCTTCAAGTGCCCCACCGTGACAGTGCGCCAGCTATCACAAATGCGTCCATGGCTGCTTTCCTCGATTATAGAATTGGGTCTCTGGGCCATCATCTCTGCAAGTACCGGCTATCTGGCTCTGCTGAAATCCTATTGATTAGACATAGTCGGTGAAACAGCCGGTACGTCGGTGTGCGGACCTGCGGGCGCCGGTTCTATCGGCTATCTACTGCGATAGCAGAGCGGTGCTGAACAAGGCCCGTCCGCTGTGAGGCAACTTCCACTTTGTAATGCTGCCGACAGACCGTTTCGCCCACTGGCTCGGGACTCGGTCGGCTCACCGAGCCGTCAAACCTGGCAGAGTAATGTACTACTAACTTATGTCCATGTATGGCATATAATTCTAATAATGAATAATGAACTTCGTGAGAACGACGTATCGGCGGATAGTGCCGACAGTCCTCCGCTGGTGACGCGCCGATCGGTTCTGGCAGCAGGTGGTACCGTCGCACTCGGGAGCCTCGCCGGCTGTATCGGGATCGATGGACTGCTCGACCGGGCCAGTGCGGAGGCTGTAGCGAACAGGACCGCCTCACCGGCCGGATACTACGCCGGTGGCGAACTCGACGACGGGACGGCGTACCAAAGCAGTCCGGTCGACGTGCGATTCGTCCCGCCGACGCTCCAGGCGGACTCGCGACGCATCGAACTCGACGGCTGGAGCACGACCACGACCACGAAGGCACAGGACTACAACTCCTCGCGGTCGAACAAACCGAGTTCGATCTGGGTGCCCGATCCCCACGACGAGGATTCCGACGACGATGGTCTCCTGACCCTCACGCGGGTACTGGACATCGAGCGGGCGCTCCGGGTGTACGCCGACGCCGCCAGCGAAGCCGTGGACGGCCGGTCGAGCGACGACGCGACGGCCGCGCTCGCCGCTTTCATCAACGCGACGACCAAGGTCAAAGAAGAGCTGGCGCGCTGTGACTCGGAGGTCTGTGTGACCGTTCGGGAACACGCCGATGGCCGGAAGAAACTCGCCGAGGACGCGAGCGACGCCGTCGATGCGGGCGAGTGGGACAGCGCCCGGCGGTCGATCCAGCAGGCTCGCCGCATCGTCCAGGGCGACATCGACCGCATCTTCGACGACCTCGACAGCGACGGCGACGGACTCCCGGACCTCGCAGCACCCCTCTATGACTACCTCGACGGGGGACCGACGATCAGCGAGCACTTCGTCGTCAGTCTCCCGGACGCCCGCGTCCGGGGTAACGGCCCGGCGCTGGCCGAGGAACTCACGCCACAGCGAGTCCTGAATTACTTCGCCGGCGAGCGGAACGCGGAGGGATGTGCCGAAAGCGAGAGGGCCGCCGCGATCCACCAGGATCTGGCCTGCCGCGACCTCCTCACTTCGACGCTCGAACTCGGTGACGGCTTCGACCTCGGCCAGTCTCGTGGCATCGACAAGAAGGACATCCGCCGCGGCGTCGCCGCCTTTGGAACCTCGGGCGGTGTCGTGGTCACCGGCGCGACGCCAGCGGCCGAGATCGCGGAGCCGATGGTGCGCGTCTCGAGCCAATGCTGCACGACTCCGACGCTCTGTTGTGATATTCTCGACTCCTGGGGAGAGGAGACCACCTCCGGGGAGGCCGCCGTGTCCGAGACGTTCGTCGTTCCCGTGGTCGCGACACCGCCGGACTGCCCGTGTCCGCTGCCCGCGCTGTTTCACCTGCGTCGGATCCGCCACGACGACCAGTTGCTCTTCGTCGGCGGCTGGCACCTCGACGACGGCGCTCTCTACGAGAACAGCGCCACGCTCATGATCGCCGCCGGCCCGACCACCGTCGCTGGCGTGACGCGCTCGGACATCAAGGACGGCGGGATCGATCTCCAGTCGCGCGTCGAGGGGCGGAAACGGCCCGGTCGGACGAAATATTCGAACATCACGCTCAGCCGAGAGTACAATTCGAACGACGACGCCCTTCCGCCGGGTGCTCACGGAGTGTGCAGGGACGACGGCGAGCTATACTGCTGGGGGGTCCAGTCCCGGGAAGCGCTCGCCGTCCACGAGACGGGTGGGTGTCCCGGCAGGGACGGCGATGCCCCCGCGTGGTCGGTCGTGACGGCACTTGATGCGCCAGTTCTCCATCTCGTCGAAGCGGCCGAGGCGGATAACAAAGTGAAGTTCAAGGCCGGGGCAGAGCTGTCGAAAGCGGTCAACTGAGACCGTCAGCACTCGCTGCACCGACAGCCGCCATGCTCTGCACGACGCTTCTGACGGATACCGAATAGGTCGCCGCTCGGCGTGTTACATCAGTCCTCTGTATTGTGCGATTCAGGAGTCCCGTATCTGAAACCGTTGTATGACCCATGCCGATTCCCAACATATCCAGTACAGTGCCGACGAGAGCATCTGATCCCCAACGAATCCGTCTTTGATTTCACTTGTCGACGTGCGTCGACTGACGAGGAGTTCCTGTTCTTCGCCAACCCATTCGTCGAGACAATGCGCGACGCCGACGTCCCGGTCGTCTATCAGGCGCTCTGTCGGCCCTTCAGGGATATCACACCCGACGTCGAAGAGTACCGACTCGCACTCGAAGACGGCACGGCTACGCTCGGTGGGAAACTCCGGGAAGCACTGTTTCCCCGACCGGTCGAAGCAGACCGTGCGTACGAACCGCCTGCTGGCGACCAGGAGCGCCTCGACGGACTCGACGACCGCGAGCTCCATCGGACGTTCCAGGTGACCGCTCGCGCCGTCGTCTTCCCCGACGAAACCGGGCGGCCGCCAGCCGATATCGCCGAAGGGCTGGCTTCGGCACTCAGTCCACTCGACGGGACTGCCCACCGCGTCGAGGGCTCGGTCGAGACGGACGGCGACGCCGGTGATGGCCCGGGCACGGAGACGTTCGCGGCGCTGTGCGATCGCGAACACGGAGCGCTCGGCCGTCGACCGGGTGTGCATGGGCGGCCTCGTCATCAAAATCTGAAACGATCGACGGGTGGAATCGGTCTTAAACAACGGAATCCATCCCTGTATAGAACGGTACTAGATGTGTCATAATCGAACCCAGGCACTGTTTCTACCAGACGATGCTGCTTCGGAGATGAACTGCGGGAATTGGATTAGGGTTCTAGATAATAGTACTCTTCCTGAGTTACAATCTAGCGGGCGAAATCTGAACCCGCGGGATCTCGTTCAAGTCAAGAAGGCATACGATGACTGATCATCTCTCTATCGGTGTCGCGGTGAATCTCCCATTGCTAGCGACGAGCGATGTGTCGATGGCGACCACGGGTAGGATGGGAAGGACGACCGTCTCGCAGTCGGGTTCGATTCTCGCACCCGGGTTTTGACGCTTGTCACTCGGCCGCTATCGTGCGTTTCTGGCCTGTTCTGAACGAGAGGTGATCCAGTGTCGAAAGTCACAGAGGTGCGTTTCTTCTGACTCCGCTCTCCGTTAGTGACTGGCAATGAGTGGGGTCGAGTGGGGTGGTGATTCATGAGCCACGGTCCACGCCGACCCGTCAGATTGGAACGAAACTGGATCGCTTCGTTCACCCGCTTGTGCGGGCATATGAAATTATAATCCAAAAACACTTGTGGCTTACGTTTAATTACTATCCATCGGGCGCTGATTACATATCGATTTCGTCCCAATAATCGCAGTTCGCTACGTCCGGTGAGCAGTCTGCCTGCTCGCTCTTCATTTCATGCATCTGTTCCCTGGCTGTTATTTTGTTGCGAGAAAAGCTCATATTCGAATAGAACAAGGTGAGAGACCCGTCTGCCTCTCTTTCAATATGCGAGTGCGGCAATAGGCTCTCGAAAAGCGGGGACGATCCACGCGGATTCACCTCTCCCCGCTGTAGAATCGTCGCAAACCGATAGTTCACCGCCGTGCGACTGCCGTCGATCTTCGACAGGGACAGCTATTCGAACGAACGCCACTCAGTTTCGGTGCCGAGGATCTCCGCGAGCGAGGTGACCATCGACTGCAATTCGTCGATCTGTGCTTGCTGGTGCTGGACAACCTCCTGTAACTCGGCGATATCAGAGTCAGTCTCGTCGTACTGTTGGTTGATGTCGTCGACAGCCTCGGAATACTTCTCCATCGCCTCGGAGAGATGGGTGATATCCTCGTCCGTCGCCAGTCCGTGTTGGTCCGGTTCGCGGAGCATCTCTCTGTGCGTGACGATGGCGTCGGACACGCTCTCGCTGCCCTCCGGAAGCGCGATTTTCAGCCCGTTCGACGCTGCTGCGTCCTCGCTCGACGACTCGCCATCGGATTCAGCGGCCTGATCCTGTTCGGTACCTGCATTCGAGTTCGTCGGTTTACTGCTCATGTGGGAACAGGGGAGTTGCAATAGCATAAAACATCGTCAGACATATGAATTGAATGTGATGTGATTGTCCACCGTTCATTTTCGCGCGTCATCGTCCACATCTGGTACTGTCGAGGGTGTAAAGTCAGTCTCAGACAATAGAGCCTGGCCTGAATAAGATGATACGGTGTCTGTCAGTATCTGTCTGCAGTCAGAATATCTGCCGGCCGATTCTGCGTCGGATGTGAATCGTGGGGCCAGAATTGGGATCTGAGGATGGAGAATAATCATGAGTGAAAACGCAGCGTTTGAGAGCCGGAATCTCGGCATTTCGTTCGGATCGAGAGGAGACGCGAGCCAGCAAGCTAGACGGACGATGGTCCCGCGAGTGTCAGCAGTGCTATCCGGCCGGAATCGGTTCCACTCTGTCCTCAGGAATTATATGTCGGAGACGAGAAACTGTCTCTCAGATACGATGGTGTTGCTGCTAACCGTCGTCGGTATCGTCGTCGCCGTATTCGTCGGGTTCAACATCGGGGGATCGTCGACGGGCGTGGCCTTCGGTCCGGCAGTCGGGTCGCGCCTCGTTCGGAAGACGACCGCGGGGGCGTTGTTCGTCGGGTTCGGCTTCGTCGGCGCGTGGACCGTCGGCCGGAACGTCATCGCGACGATGAGTAGCAGTATCGTCCCGGCGACTCAGTTCACGCCCGCTGCGAGCGTCGCGGTCCTGTTTTTCACAGGCGCGTCGCTGTTTCTCTCGAATCTCTACGGCGTTCCGGCCTCGACCTCGATGACGGCTGTCGGTTCCATCGTCGGACTGGGCCTCGCGTCCGGCACTCTCAATCAGGCGCTGATGTTCGTTATCGTCTCGGCGTGGATCGTCGCACCGCTGTTGAGCTTCACTATCGGGGTCGTCGTCGGGCGCTATCTCTACCCGTATCTCGACCGGTACATCGCGTTCACGAAGTTCGATCTCCACTTCGTCCAGATCGATCGGTCGGGGACGATCCCACGTCCGTATCTGAATCCGAACGCGTCACCGCAGGATATCGTCGGGTCGCTCTCGGTGGTACTCATCGCCTGCTATATGGCGTTCTCGGCGGGGGCGTCGAACGCGGCAAACGCCGTGGCTCCCCTCGTCGGTGAGGGGGGATCGCTCACCGTCAATCAGGGGGTTCTGCTCGCGGTGGCAGCCTTCGGTCTGGGCAGTTTTACGATCGCCCGTCGCACCCTGGAGACGGTCGGGGACGATATCACGGAGCTCCCGATTCTCGCCTCGCTGATTGTCTCCATAGTCGGCGGCACAGTCATCACGGTCCTCTCGTATCTCGGGATCCCCGCGAGTCTCGCGGTCAGTACGACGTCGACGATCATCGGGCTCGGGTGGGGGCGGGCGAGCCGGGCAGCGACACTGGCGGAGTTAGCCACCCCAGCGCCCGACGGGCCGGACTTAGAAGTCACGACGGGAGCACTGGTCACCTCACGCGCCGAAGAGGCCCCCGCTAGCCCGACCATCGGGGATATTGCTCGCGACGAGGAACCGGAAGCGGATTCAGAGGATATCCCAGACGTGCCGGATGTCGGTGCGGAGGGCCCGGCGGATCTCGACGAGCGGAGCCTCTTCGACCCGAGAGCGGCCAGGCGTATCGTCACGATGTGGGTGTTGACGCCGTCACTGTCGGTTACCGCCTCGTACCCCGTGTTCATGTTCCTGCTATGAGACGCCCACTCGCGATTCGACGGTGGACCTGACTACTGGGATGGCGGACTGAACGGGCGAGGCACGTGCGACGCGACGAGTGAGAGTCGAACCGCGTGCCACTACCAGAGCGCTGCTCGGAATCGCTGCCGTACCCCGCTGGTCAACTTGGCCCCATCGGCCGCAGACTTATTCGATATCTATGTATTCTGTAATATATGTAGATACTATTCCTTCTCGAAATCAGATCGGAAGTAAATCGTGGTGGTGAATCCGGCCACGGCGTTCTATCGACCCGTTCCATTTATGTACGATAATTTGAATTACTTTGATATGGACAGAGAGATGCGATGTCACTAGCGGACGTGCAACGACCGGCGAATCGACGCGAACGGTATCGCTTCATGGCGACTGCCGCGACCAAACCATTCGCGGTCGGGGCGATTCTCGTGCCACTGCTGCTCCCCGTCGTGGGCTATCTCACAGGCGATATCCGGATCATGTTCACCGTCCACCTGTTCCTCGGTGCCTTCTGGTTCGGGACTGCGGTGCTCGGGGCGGTCGTCCTCGGCCCCGTCATGGGGAGCCTCTCCGAGGAGGCGAACGTCGAATTCGCCGAGGGGTTCGTCCCGAAGATGAACCTGCTCATGGAGCCGGTCTCGGTCGGCGTCGTCGGCTCGGGGATCGGCCTCGCCAGCATGATGGGTCTGTGGGCGTCGCCGACGCCCTCGTTGTGGGCGGCGCTCGGCCTCGCGATCGCACTGCTCGTCCTCGGGTTCGGTCCGCTGCACATGTTCACCGCCGGGATGTTCGACGAGATCGCGGCCGACGACACCGACCACGAGCGACTCGCCTCCCTGAACAAAAAGTACGGGATGCTGAGTATGGTCGAACTCCTCCTCATGATCGCAATCGTCGCCACGATGTCCGGCCTGCGCTGGGGTTTCTGAGCGCGCAGGTCACTCGCGGACCGGACCCGAGACACCGGGGAAACCGCGGTAGCCGGCGGACCGACAGTCCGTGGACACCGGACTTCGGTGACGAATTCAGCGTTGATAGCGCCACCCCAATTCTTATTCGACCGTTCGACCGAGTGTTCCGAATGCAACCGTCGACATCGATATCGGAGTCGATCCAGGTACTCCACGTCGACGACGACCCGGATCTCGCGGATCTCGTGGCGACCTTTCTCGAACGCGAAGACGAGCGACTCTCAGTCGAGGCAGTCTCGACCGTCGCTGACGCCATCGACCGTCTCGACGAGGCGGATATCGACTGCGTCATCTCCGATTACGAGATGCCAGGTCGGAACGGGCTCGAATTCCTCGAAGCGGTTCGGACGGACCGGCCGGATCTACCGTTCGTCCTGTTCACGGGCAAAGGCAGCGAGGAGATCGCGAGCGAAGCGATCTCGGCCGGTGTCACCGACTACCTACAGAAGGAGATGGGCGTCGAGCAGTACTCCCTCCTCGCCAACCGCGTCGTCAACGCCGTCGAGCGAACCCGTGCGGAACAGGCCGAACAACGGCAGCTCCGCGCGATCGAAACCGCTCAAGAGGGCATCAGCATCCTCGACGCCGACGGCGAGTTCATCTACGTCAACGACGCTTATGCCGATCTGTACGGGTACGACCGGGGGGAGATGCTCGGTGCGCACTGGACTCTCATCTACCCCGACCAGGATACCGAATCGATCCGGGAGACGATACTCCCGACCGTGCGATCCAACGGGTTCTGGCGGGGCGAAACAACCGGTCTCCGTGCAGACGGGAGTACCTTCGTCGAAGACCACCGCCTCGCGACGACCGACCACGGCGAACTCGTCTGTACGGTGCTCGATACGACCGAGCAGCGACGACAGAAACTGGCGATCGAGGAGTTGCACAGTACCGCCCGCGCGTTCATCCAGGCCGAGACCGCCGAATCGGTCGCCGAGATAGCTGTCGGGGCCGTCCGTGACATCCTCGGGATGCCCGCCAACGGGTTCCATCGCTACGACGAGACGGACGACAGACTGGTCCCGCTCACGTGGACCGACCGGACCGAGGAACTCGTCGGCGAGCCACCGGTTTTCGAATCGGGCGAAGGGATCGCCTGGAAGGCGTTCGCGGCGGGCGAGCCGCTCGTGTACGACGATATCGCGACCAACGATACTCGGTACAACCCGGACACACCGATCCGGAGCCAGTTAGCCATCCCGCTGGACGACCGTGGCGTTCACCTCATCGGGTCGCCCGAACCCGCCGCATTCGACGAGACCGACGTCTCGCTCGCGAAAACGGTCGCAGCGCACGCGACGGCGGCGCTCGAACGCGTCGAACGAGAGCGGAAACTCACTCGACAGAACGAACGGCTCGCGACGTTCACCGATATCGTGAGCCACGACCTGCGAAACCCGCTCAACGTCGCGATCGGCCGTCTAGAGTTGGCTCAGAGAGCGTGCGACTGCCCGCATCTCGCTGACGTCGACCAGGCGCTGGCGCGGACGGAGACACTGCTCGACGACCTCCACGCGTTCGCCCGAGCCGGGACGGCGACGCTCGATCGGGAACCCCTCGATCTCGCGACGCTCTGTCGAGGCTGCTGGAGACACGTCGAGACGGGTGCAGCGACGCTCGTCACCGACTCCCAGCAGGTGATCCGCGCTGACGAGAGTCGCCTCCAGGAGCTACTGGAGAATCTCTTCAGTAACGCGGTCGAACACGGGGGCGATGCAGTGACTATCACCGTCGGCGACCTCGAAGACGGATTCTACATCGCCGACGACGGCACAGGGATCGAAGACGCGGACAGGGACGCCGTCTTCGACTACGGGTATTCGACGAGCCAGGACGGGACGGGGTTCGGCCTCTCGATCGTCCGGGAGATCGCCGACGGTCACGGCTGGGACCTTCGCGTCACTGACAGCGAGACAGGCGGCGCACGCTTCGAGGTCCACAACGTCGAGAGAAGCGAGACGTGACTGAGCGGCGGGATATCCGGATTCGTGACGCACCACGACCGTCTGGTCGTGGGAATACACCCGTGACGGCTAAAACGAAATCGCCGCTTACGCCGGCTTGCCGTCCGCGTCGACGTACTGCTCTTCCCAGTCCCGGCGCGCTTCGATCTCCCGACGCCCGCGTCGGGTGAGACTGTAGAAGTTGGTTCGACGGTCCCGTTCGCCCTTCTCGACGAGGCCCTTGTCGACGAGCGTGTCGAGGTTCGGGTACAGCCGCCCGTGGTGGATCTCCTTCTCGTAGTAGGCCTCGAGCTCTTCTTTGATCGCGAGGCCGTGGGGTTCGTCCTGGCCAGCAATCGCGTACAGCAGGTCGCGCTGAAATCCAGTCAGGTCGTACATTGGACTAGTCCCTGATACGACTGCCAGACGGATAATTCTATCGAGGTTCCGGGATAGTCGGGACGAGAGCACGACTCTGTCGTTTCATCGCGGGATGTCGGGCCGGAGATGACGGTACCCAGAGGTGCAGTTCCGGAATCCAGCCGCCGACAGCGACCGTGGGCCCACGAGACGACGACGAAGCCGTCGACGAGACAGCCGACCACTTCGAACGCCACCGGCAGGACCTCGCCGCTCTCGGCGAGACCGGCGATATCGTCGAAGTCGACCCCATCACCGAGTCGGTTTCGGTCGTTCTGGACGGAGAGGACCCACACGGGCCAGCCGCACACGACCGTCACTGGTCGTCGAGCGCGACGGTTCGGTCGGCCCACGCCCGCAGTCGCCGGACGACGTCGCGCTCCCGGGCGGACACCGGGTCGTCGGTCCCGAGTTCGTCGCTCTCGAAGGCGTTGAGAACGGCCGCTTCGGCGGTAGCACAGTAGTCGAGCAGCTGCTCCAGTTCGTCGGGGGCGTGCTGGTATCCGATCGTGACGTCGTTGACGAAGACTGCGATCGGGTTCGCGGGCGCGGCCGCGAGCCGGTCCGCGACAGCCGCCGCGTTCTTCCGGGCGAGTTCGCGTAGTTCCGCTTCGCTTTCGCTCTCGGACCGTGGCGCGTACGCGTCGACCGTCCCGACCCAGACGTCGGCCGGGACGTCCGTGTACCGTTCGAGCCGGCGGCCGAGGACGGTCCCGTCGCGTTCGTACTCCGGACCGAACTCGAGGAGCACGACGCCTGCGGCCCCTTCCCGGTCGATCCACGTCTCCAGGGCGCGAGCGGTGAGCCGCGTTTTCCCAGCCCCGGACGGGCCGACGACGAGCGTCGATCCGTCGAGCGGAAATCCGAGGTCGGTCACGCGAACGCGGCCTCCCGCCGGACGTACTTCCCGAACACGCCGACCGTCGCCAGGCCCAGGACGACGGCGAACAGGAGGATCGCCCCCGACAGCGGACCGATGCCCGCGGCCACCTGTTCGCGGACGAAGTTCGCCGCGAGCGCGCCGGAGACGAGCAACAGGGCGAGTCCGGCGAGGTTGGCGACCGCGGAGTTCGATTCGGGGACCGCGGGCGAGTTGAGCAGGTACAGGACGACGGCGATGGCGAATGGCGTTCCGACGGTCCCGATCGCGAGGACGAGCGCCAGCTGACTCAGGACCGGCCCGCCGATGAACGCGCCCGGGGCCGAGAGGAGCGCCGCCGCGACGAGGAGTCCGCGGTACCGGTCGTCCTCGACGGTCGTCCCCCACCCGAGTTTGTCCGCCAGGAGGAACGGCGGGACGATCGTGTTCCCGCCGAGCGTCGAGACCGCCGCGCCGAGGAGACCGAAGAGGAAGAGCCACTCGGCGAACCGGCCGGCGAACGGTCCCAGCGCCTGTGCGGCCTCCACGGTGGAGAGGTCGCCGGAGGTGAGGACGCTCGCCGTGACGAGGTAGATCGCGACGCTGTAGATCCCGAAGGCGACGAGCATCGACGCGACAACGTCGAACGTCGCGAGGTCGTAGTCCTCGGCGGTCCAGCCGCGCGCTCGCATGGTGTACGAGTGCATCGTTATCAGGGTGATGTGGACCGCACCCCCGAGGATGCCCGCCGCGACCAGGGCGCTCCCGGACGGGAGCGACGGGACGAGCCCGCCGACCGCGGCGCCCGTATCGATCGGAACGACGAACAGCGACGCCACGAACGCGACGACGACGACGCTGACGAGGACTTTGGCGACGACTTCGAGGAACCGGTACCCCTGTGTCGCGAGACCGAGCGCGAGGACGACCGCCCACGCGACACCCCAGATGCGACTGTCGACGCCGGTGACGGTCGCCGAGACGCTCGCGACGGTCTTCATGATCAACAGCTGGGCGACGCCGGCCGCGACTACCACGTCGAGGACGAGCAGCCACGCCCAGGTGTCGCCCAGCCGGTCCGCGACAACGCCGACGATGCCGCGTTCGGTGAGCACGCCGAGGCGCATCGCGAGGTACTGCGCGAACGCCCCGGCGACTGCGGAGAGGATCACGACCCAGAAGAGCGCGTAATCGAAGGCCCCGCCGCCGGTGATCAGCGACCCCATCGTCGCCGGCCCGGCGGCGATCGCGCCGGCGACCCACGACGGCCCCATGTTCGAGAAATGCGACTTCACTCGGCCGACCGATGTCTCCGCGCTGTCGCGCGTCGGGGTTCCCATACCACGGGTTCGGCACACGCGCTGTATGAAGGTTTCTACACGGTGGTACCACTGAGTTGTCCCGTTCGCGATCTCCCGTCGAACGCCGGCGGTCGCACCCGGGAACTGCCGCTGCACTCGATGCTGAGATGTCCGCAGAAGCGGGCGAAGACGACTAAACCGTCACTTCTCTGATTCCGGACTTGCCGGTAGCGTGAACGAAAAGGTCGCGCCGTCACCGGGTTCGGACTCGACCCAGATCTCGCCGCCGTGCCGTTCGACGATCCGCCGGCAGAGCGACAGGCCGATCCCCGTCCCGGCGTGTTCGTCCTGGTTGTGCAGCCGGTGGAACACCTGGAAGATCCGGTCGGGGTCCTCGGCGTCGATGCCGATGCCGTCGTCCGCGACCGTGATCTGCCAGCGATCGCCCGTTCGCTCGGCCGAAATGTCGATTCGAGGCGGCCCGTCGCCGCTGTACTCGATCGCGTTGTCCAGCAGGTTCTGGAGCACCTGTCGGAGCTGATCCGCGTCCCCCTCGACGCGCGGGAGCGACTCGGCCGCGATCTCGGCGTCGCTCTCCTCGATCTGCAGCCGGAGGTCCGCGCGGGCGTCCGCGAGCACGGCGTTCAGGTCGACTGGTTCGAACGGATCGCCCTGCGTCTCGACCCGCGAGTATTCGAGCAGCCCCTCGATCATGTTGCGCATGCGGTCGGCGCCGTCGACGGCGAACTCGATGAACTCGCGGCCCTCGTCGTCGAGTTCGTCCTCGTAGCGGCGTTCGATCAGCTGGAGGTAGCTGGAGACCATCCGCAGCGGCTCTTGCAGGTCGTGCGAAGCGGCGTAGGCGAACTGTTCGAGGCGCTCGTTGGACTCCTTGAGCTTGCGCTCGAACGTCTTCCGCTCGGTGATGTCGCGAGCGACACCGATCACGCGCGTGGGGCCGTCGTCGTCTTGGACGGGATGGCCCGGCGCTTCGATCCACCGCACCTCCCCGTTTCGAACGATCCGGATCTCTTCGTGCTTGGGTTCGCCGGTTTCGAGGGCCGTCTCGATGGTCCGCTTGGCCCGCTCTCTGTCCTCCGGGTGGATCACCTCGGCGAAGTCGTCCCAGTCGTCGACCGTCGTCCCGTAGAGCGGCCGCTCCGAGGGGTAGAACGACGCCTGGTCGTCGTCGACGTTCCAGTCCCAGACGACCGAATCGGTCGCGTTGAGGGCGAACTCCATCCGGTCGCGGACGCGCCGGAGCTCCCGCTCTCGCTCTTTGCGCTCGGTGATGTCCTGAAAGGCGCCGCGGAGCAACGTGACCTCGCCGTCTTCGACCTCGGGGTCGCCTTTCAGGTGCGCCCAACGCACGTCGCCGTCCGGCGTTCTGAACCGGGTCTCCACGTCGAAGGGCTCGCCGGATTCGAGCGCCGTCTCGACCGCGCGCTCGACGACCGGTCGGTCCTCCTCGTGGTGGAGGTCGAACCCCTCCTCCAGCGGCGGCTCCTCGTCGTAGGGCACTCCCAGGATCTCGAAGAGGTGCTCGGTCCAGAATACCCCGTTTGTGTCCGGCTCGATCTCCCAGCCGCCGACGTCCGCGATGCGCTCGGCCTTCTCCAGGAGCTCGCGCGTCCGTTCGAGCTCCGCTTCGCGCTCCTTGCGGTCGGTGATGTCCCGGAAGTACACGGAGAGACCGGATTCGGAGGGGTACAGCCTGACCATCTCCCAGATCCCGAGCGCGGGCGAGTATCGCTCGAAGCTCGTCGGCTCCTGGGTCTCCATCGCCGTCCGGAACCTCCGGAAGATCGAGTCGGACTCGTCGGCGTCGAACACCTCCGACGGTCTCCGTCCGAGCAGTTCGCCGGCCGACCTGCCGAGGTACCCCTCGGCGCGGTCGTTCACGTACTCGAACCTGAACTCGTCGTCGAGGGCGTAGAAGGCGTCGTCGATCCGCTCGAAGATGTCGTCGAGCTCCCGTTCGAGGTCGTCCCGCTGGCGTTCGAGCCGGTCGGCCTGCTCTTCCAGCTGTTGCTCGTACTCTCGCCGTTCGGTCATGTCGCGGGTGACCTTCGTGAACCCCTCGATCGTTTCCTCGTCGTCTCGGATAGCGGTGATCGTGACGTCCGCCCAGAACCGGCTCCCGTCGGCGCGGACCCGCCACCCCTCGTCCTCGGTGCGGCCTTCGGTGGCAGCGGCTTCGAGGTTCCGATCCGGGACGCCGGCCGCGACGTCGTCGTCGGTGTAGAACGTCGAGAAGTGCTCGCCGACGATCTCGTCCCCCGAGTACCCCTTGATCCGCTCGGCGCCCTCGTTCCAGCTGACGACCCGTCCGTCGGCGTCGAGCATGAAGATCGCGTAGTCTTTGACGGCGCTGACGAAGGCGGGGAACTGCGCTCGGCCCGGCTGCTCGTCGGCGGCGGGGGACCCCTCGTCGGTCCACCAGACGCTCGTCGACTCCTCCCGCCGTTTCGTCCGCAACTCCCCCCGTTCGACCAGTTCCTCCAGACAGGGACGTGCGGCTTCTGGGGCGCATTCGAGCGCCTCGGCGATCTCCTCGGTGAAGAAGGGTGTCGATCGGCGATCGCTGTGCCGGAAGAATCCCCGGATATCGTCCGTCGAAACGTCCTCTGCCGACCCGGAGGATACCATTGTCTCCGAATCTAGTCGCGGGCGTATAAGCGCTTGGTGGTGACGGAACCGGCCCGCACGGATCCGCCGCGGCCCCGTTCGAGCGGCGCGCGAGCGCTATCTCGGCGGCAGTTTGGCTTCCGCGAGCCAGAACCGTTCGATCGACTCGGCGAGCGCTTCGAACTCCGCGGACGTCTCGGGTTTCACGACGTACGCGTTCGCGTTGAGATCGTACGACTGCAAGACGTCGTCCGCCGCGTCCGACGCTTTCACCGCGACGACCGGGACGCGCCGGAGTTCGTCGTGGTCTGTCAGTTCGCCGAGTACCTCGGTCCCGCTCGGTCCGTGGACGTGTAAGTCCAGGAGGACGAGTTGCGGGCGCGGTGCGTCGGTGTAGTCCCCTCGACGGTGGAGGAAGTCGAGGGCAGCGGCGCCGTCGGTCACGACGTGGACGCTCTCCGTGTACGCAGTCGATTCGAAGGCCTCGATGAAGGGCGCGGCGTCCTCCGGTGCTGATTCGACGAGCAGGACGTCGGCGGTCGGAGTCCCCCCACCGGTGAATCGGTTGCTCACGATACAGTGTTCCTCGCAGGGGAGAGGGGCCCCCGGGGAATAACCTGACCGCCTAAATGAGTTAGCGGACCGGCCGCGCCGGGGCCCTCGGACCATCTCGAAGGCTGTGCTGGAAGCCGCTCGGACTGCACCGAGGCCCTCGGACGGTCTCGCAGGGCCGCGCTCACAGGGAACGCGCGATCCGATCGAAGTCCTCCGGGCGGATCGGTTTCTCCAGGCACGCGTCGACTTCGGTGTGGAGGTCGTCCAGTTTGAGCGCCGCACCTTCCTGCGAACCGGAGATGGCGACGACGGGGACCTCCTGCAGTTCCCCGCCCATCTCCGCGAGGACCTCTTCTCCGTCCATCCGCGAGAGGTGCAGATCGAGGAGTATCAGGTCCGGCCGCGGTGAATCGGTGAACTCGCCCCGCCGTTCGAGAAACTCGAGCGCCTCCGGACCGTCGGTGACGACGTGGACAGTCGGATCGAAGTCCCCCTCCGCGAGCATCTCTTCCGTCAGTCGAACGTCCCCCGGGTTGTCCTCCACTAACAGGATGTCGGCGAAGCGGCTTGGACTGCCCATTCCTCCAATCGAACGGGGCTGCGAACGATAAGAATTGCGCCTCACGGCCGCAGACGGTGTAATAAGCGGTATCCGGCCGGTACGTAAACAGTAGTTCGTCTGCCCCGGGTGACGCTATCGCGCTCGCAGGCCCCGCCCCGAACACCGGGCGGGGCGAGCGTGTCGTGGAGGAGCGTCGAAGCCGTGCGCTCCGTGCAGTCTTCCAGAAGATGCAGTTCGGCCGTAGTATCCCGAGGAACTATAACGAAAAACAATTATCTTTACGACCCGTAGGTCAGACGCTTCCAGACGGACTCTCGGAGCGGGCCGTGCAGGCCGAGACAGATCATGGGGGTGATAGAGTGATGCCACACACCATCTGCATCGCGGACCGGAGGGAGGCACTGTCTTACTTCGAGCGACTGTGTGGGCTCCTGTTGGCGCCCGACCTCGATATGGGGACCACACTCGAACGGCTGTTCGCGACCGAAACCGACGAGTTCGGGCTGGACTACGCGTTCCTGTCCCGGATCGACCGGGAGACCGACCGGCTGACGTTCGAGGTCGTCCACGGGTCCGCGGACAGCTTCGGGCGGAGCGTCTCGGTGCCGCTCGCCTGTACCTACTGTCGGAACACGATAGCTGACTCCTCCGGGACGATGGTAGTCAGCGACGCGCTCGCCGAAGGGTGGCGGGAGGACCCGGCCTACGATCGGTTCGGGTTCCGCAGCTACGTCGGAACCACGGTGACCGTCGAGGGCGAACTGTACGGGACGCTCTGTTTCGCGGACACCGAGCCACGCGAGGAACCGATCGCCGACGAGGAGGTGACGCTCGTCGAGCTGTTCGGCCGCTGGGTGACCTACGAACTGAACCAGTGGACCGGGCCACCGACCCACCGTACCGTCAGCCGAAATCTCGGCGGGCCGGTCCGTCTGGACTCGCGCCAGCTCGACTCGGTCGTGGACGCGCTCGCCGAACGACCGAGACGCCTCGTTCTGCTCGCGTTGCTCGACGACACCGCCGGAACCGGCGGCCTCGATGTCCGGCGGACGCTCGACTGCGACGCGTCAACGGTGGCGCTCCAGCACGTCCACTTTCCGAAACTGGACCAGGCCGGGTACGTCGAGTGGGACCGCGAGGCGAACCGCCTCTCCCGCGGTCCGGCGTTCCACCATATCGAGCCGTTCCTCCGACTGCTGGAGGAGTACACCGCCGAGTGTTCCCAGTAGTATCGGACTTCTCCGTCCGTCTCCGCTGGCTCTCCCTTTTCGCCCGCTCCGTCTGGCAATCTTCTCTCCGTGTCCTCTCCGCTCGTCCTCTCTCTGTCCACCCCATTCGTCCTCTCCGCCGGTCGGCACGCCGTTCGATATCACTAGCTACCATACGCTTCCGAATCGTTTCACGAACATCCGTCATGAATATTTGACGTAATTATTTATTGAACGTGTTTGTATGCCGCGAGTATGCCGACAGACCACACGGGTGATAGTGGCACGGACGGCGGTGACGAGCGGGCGACGCTTCCGCGTCGACAGTTCCTCGCCGCGCAGTCGATGCTGGCGGCCGGGACGATCGCGGGGTGGGGGTCCGGCGTCGCGGCCGCCGAATCGCATGAGTCGGTCGAGAACACGGTGACGGTGGACACCGACAGCCGGTCGGGGGAGGTCCACGACACGCTGTTCGGCCGGTTGAACGAACACTACGGGGACGCGACGATCTATCCGGGCGTGTACTCGCTGCACGTCATGAACCCGACGTTCTGGCGGGTGCCCGACTACTGGTTCAGCGAGGAGATCGACGCGTTCTACGACGTCGATCGCCACGAGACGCTGCCGTTCCCCTGGGAACCGGTGACCGACTCGGGCGTGAGCTTCGAACACCGGGCCGACGGCGACCGCGTCGCCGGCGGGGAGACGCCCCACGGCACCGTCGGCTACCCGCGGATCACGGTCGACGACGCCGCCTCTACGGGAGGGCTCAGACAGCGGATCGTCCTCCCCGACTACCGGACGCGGGGGTACGATCTGGGGTTCTCGGTCCGCGGTGACGTCGACGCCGTGACGGTATCGATCACGACGCTGGACGGCGACGTGCTCGCCGCGACCGACGTAGAGGTCGACGATGAGTGGGAACGCCACGAACCGACGCTCGAACTCGACGAAGCGAGCGGCGACGAGTACGTCGGCGGCGCCGTCGCGAACATCCAGACGCCCTACGGGCAGTACGCCGTCGAGTTCACGACCGAAGACACGGGCCACTTCGACATCGATTTCGTCGAGTTCGCGGCCGACGACGCGGTCGAGGGGAAGTTCAACCCGCTCACGGTCGAGTTGCTGGCGGACCAGAACGGCACGTGGCTGAAGTGGCCGGGTGGGAACGTCACGAGCCAGTACAACTGGCGCGACGGGATCGGGCCGCTGGAGGAGCGGACGCCTCGGTTCAACCACGCCTGGCAGGGGATGCAGCCCAACTTCTTCGGGACCGCCGAGTACCTCGAACTGTGCGAGGTCGCCGACCTGGAACCGGAGATCACGATCGGCTGGTGGGACAACCCACCGGAGTGGGCCGCCGAGCGGCAGATCCTGCCCGCGGACGCCGCCGACTGGGTGGAGTACTGCAACGGTGACAGCGACGACACCCAGATGGGCGACCTGCGCGAGGAACACGGCCACGAGGAGCCGTGGGACGTCGAGTACTGGGGCGTCGGCAACGAGGTGTGGGGGAGCTGGCAGTGGGGTCACACGTCGGATCCCGGGGAGTACGCCACCGGCTCCGACGCGCGGATCGGGTTCGGGGCGTACTCCGAGGCGATGCGGCAGGTCGACGACGACATCACCGTCCTCGCCAGCGGGTGGGACCCCGCGGAGGCCGAGCACAACGACAACCCCTGGAACGAGACGCTGTTCGAGGAGCTCTCCCCCGAGGTGCTCGACGGCCTGAACGTCCACCGCTACCAGTGGGGCCTGGACAGCGCGGACGCGGTCGAGACGTGGAAGAGCGAGAACGACGCCGACGACTGGGACTACAGCGAGGTTATGGTGATGGCCGCGACGCAGCTCGGCGAGCAACTCGGCGACCTCGGCGATCTGGCCGCGGAGCACGGCTACGACGACTTTTACGTCAACCTCAGCGAGATCGGAATCTTCCCGACCGTCGCCGAGGGCGCCCCGTATCCCGGCCCGGAGACGATGCCCGGCGCCGCCTACGTGGCCGGCGTCCTCAACGCCTGCATCCGGGAGGACGACGTCGACTGGGCGTCACAGACGTGGGTCCCCCTCAAGACGTGGGTCCCCGTGAAGACGAACGACTACCCGCCGGACCCGAACCCGCTCCGCCCCGACGGCTCCGTGACCGGGCTGTACTCGGCCGCCTTCGAGGGCAACGTCGAGTGGCACGCCGTCGACGTCGGCGTATCCGGAGCGAGCCGCGACCTCCCCGACACCGGCCCGCGGATCAACCCGATGTCGGACGTGCCGTACGTCGACGCCGCCGCGATGGAGAACGAGCGCGGGAAGGAGCTGACGGTGTTCCTGACCAACCGGAACCTCCGCGCGCGGAGCGAGGTGACGATCGAACTCGGCGAGTGGTACGAGGACCGCTCGGTCGAGATCGTGAAACTCCGGCCGGCCACAGACGAGCGCCCCCTCCCCCACGAGTTCCCGACCTCGTGGGACGAACCGACGAACCACGCGGTCGAGCACACCGTCGAGGACGTCGCCGACGGCGGGACGGTGACTCTCGACCTCGAACCGGCCGCGATCGCTCGCCTGTACGTCGACAACGACCGCGGTCGGGCCGACATCATCGGCGACAACGGCGTCTGGCACGGTCTCGACGGCGAGGAGGACATCCCCATCGAGTACGACCGTTCGCCCGGCAGAGGAAAGGGCGGTGGGAAGGGCACGGACAAGGACCGAGAGAAGGGCCGAAGGAGCGAGTAGATCGGGTTCCGGAGGTCACTGCCCGGGCGCGGACCCGCGTTCTCCGCGTTCGGCCACCGTCGACGCGGCGGTCTCGGCCCAGTCCCCATGCAGGGCGCCCGCGGTGACGGTGGTTGTCCGGCCGACAGACGAGAGGACGATTCCCGGGAGCCGATTCCACTTTCACTCCGGTAGGCTGGCTTCTATGTGGGGACGGGCCGTCGGGAGTAGACAGTGAGAGAGCGACCGGAGCGCGGACGGCGCGCTCAGCGGCTCGCTCCCGCGGGAGACCACGAATGACTGCCCAAGAATCGTCGCGGCTCGGCCGCTGCCCGGTCTGTGGCGAGGACGTCCTGGCTCGCCACGTCTTGATCAGCTACGAGACCACGTCGGCCGACCGCGAAGTCTGGGCCGAGTGCCCGGGCTGCGGTGGCGTTGTTCACCCCCGATGAGCAGTTCGCTCGTCGAAGCGGTGAAGCGACTGCTGACCCCGTCGAGCGCGGTGCTGTTCGAGTGCCGGCGGTGCGGGGCGTCGCTCGACGAGGAGTCGGAGCCGTGCCACGAGTGCGGGAGCGAGGACGTCAGTCGATACGAGTTCTGACGGCCGAGCGGGGCCGCGCAATCGCGTCGGCGCGGTGAGAGGCTCGTCAGCGGCACAAACAGTTATTGTCCGCCGTCGGCAGAGAACTGGTGTGAACTCGGACGCCGGTGCAGCGACGAGAGCGGAGGCGCGCCGACTCCTCGAACGGAGCATCGGCCCGGACGCGGAGTTCCGTCCCCAACAGTGGGAGTCCATCGACCGGCTGGTGAACGAGCGAGAGCGGCTGTTGCTCGTCCAGCGGACCGGCTGGGGGAAGAGCACCGTCTATTTCATCGCGACCAGGCTGCTGCGCGACCGAGGCGCGGGCCCGACGCTGATAATCAGTCCGCTGCTGGCCCTGATGCACAACCAGATCCAGGACGCCGAGCGGCAGTTGGGTCTGGAGGCCCGGACGATACACTCCAACAACACCGACGAGTGGGAGGCGGCCAAACGGAGCGTCGTCGACGGCGACTGCGACGTCCTGTTGATCTCGCCCGAGCGACTCGCCAACCGGGAGTTCCAGGAGGAGGTGCTGGTGGAGATGGACGATGAGTTCGGGTTGCTCGTCGTCGACGAGGCCCACTGCATCTCCGACTGGGGCCACGACTTCCGGCCGGACTACCGCCGGATCAAGCGCATCCTGCGGGAGCTCCCGGACCACATTCCCGTCGCAGCGACGACCGCGACGGCGAACGACCGCGTCGTCGACGACGTGACCGAACAGGTCCCCGACCTGCAAGCCGTCCGCGGCGACCTCGTCCGGGAGTCGCTACGCATCCAGACCGTCGAGCTGGACTCGCGCGCCGAGCGTCTCGCCTGGCTCGCGGAGAACCTCCGGGACCTCCCCTCGGCGGGGATCGTCTACTGTCTCACTACCGACGAGGTCGAGATCGTCGCCGATTGGCTGGCCCAGCGCGGCCTCTCGGTCGAGCCGTACCACGGCGGGATGGACGGCGACCGCCGGCGCGAACTGGAAGATCGACTGCTGGCAAACGACGTCGACGGGCTGGTCGCGACGAACGCGCTCGGGATGGGCTTCAACAAACCGGACCTCGGCTGGGTCGTCCACTTCCAGCGCCCGCCGAACCTGATCCGCTACTACCAGGAGATCGGCCGCGCCGGGCGGGGCCTCGACGAGGCGTTCGCGGTCGTCCTCTCTGGCGAGGAGGACGACGACATCGCGGAGTTCTTCATCGAAGACGCGTTCCCCGACCCCGCCGACTTCGAGACCGTCCTGGAGACCCTCGCTGCGAGCGGCGAACCGCTGTACAAGTACGAAATCCTCAAGCGCGCAAACGTCTCGTGGAAGGCCGCATCGAAGTGTCTGAACATCCTGCGGGTGGACAACGCCGTGATCCGGGTCGACGACGGGTTCGAGCGGACGGCCAGGGACTGGACCTACGACCACGAGCGCATCGAGTCGATCACGGCCCACCGATGGGAGGAGCTCGCGCAGATCCGGGAGTTCGTCGAGACGGACGCCTGTCTGACCAAGTTCGTCGACGACGTGCTCGACGGGTCGCTCGAATCTCCCTGCGGCCGCTGTGCGAACTGCGCCGGTCGGTTCCTGCCAGCCGCAGCTCGCGACGACGACCTCGTGCAGGCGGCCGTCGAGCACTACCGCGCCGAGTCGTGGGACGAGATATCGGCGCGCTACTACATGCCCGAGCGGGGCGACGGTCGCTCGAAGATCGCCGAATCCCGCAAGCCCGAAGACGGGCGCGTCCTCTGCACGGACGGCGATCCCGGGCTCGGCGAACTCGTCCGCGACCAGCGAGAGAACGACAGCATCTACAGCGACGAACTGGTCGACGCGTCAGTCGACCACGTCGAGGAGGTGTGGAAACCGACGCCCGCGCCGGCGTGGGTGACGGCCGTTCCGTCGCTGTCCGAGACGGACCGGGTGACGGATCTCGCGAAACGGATCGCTGACGGACTCGGCCTCCCCTACGTGGACGCGCTTCGGAAGGTCGAACCGACCGCCCCGCGGGACGAACTCGCGAATTCCTACCAGAAGCGGTGGGACGTCGAAGGCGTCTTCGAGGTGACGGCGTCGGTCCGTCCGGACCCCGTCCTCCTGGTCGACGAGGCGGTCGACACCCGCTGGACGCTGACGGAGGCCGGGATGACGCTTCGGGACGGCGACAGCGGCGTCGTCTATCCGTTCGCTCTGGCCGAGCGAACCGGCTGGTAACCGCGGACGCGGCCGCCGCACACCGAATCCTCGCTGCGGTTTCTCCGACGAGTCGCTGGTACTGGGTAGTGGCCGGATCCCGAACCCCGCCGAGACGATCCAGTGGACCTTATACTCACTTATATTCTCCTTACGATTAATATTTAACCGTGGCACTTCAAGCCCAATCCATGCCACACGGTCAAGACGTCGAACACGAGAACGATCCGGCCGAATCGTCGAAATACGAGTGTCTGCAGTGCGGCGACATCGTGGAATCGGACTCTCACCCGGGCGCCTGTGACTGCGGCGGCGACTTCCAGAACCGGGCGAAGTCGCTCGAATAGCTCTCCGCCTTCACTCACATTATGGTCTCAGAGACGACAGCGACAGCGGAGGATACGGAATCACAGCCGACCGAACTACCGGAGACGGCTCTGGAAACCGCGCGCCACCAGCTCAACCAGGCGGCGTCGATCATCGACGTCGACCCGAACGTCGTCGAGCGACTCAACTACCCCGCGGCGGTCCACGAGGTGACGATCCCGCTCGAACGGGACGACGGCACGGTCGAGATGTACCAGGGTTTCCGCGCCCAGCACGACAGCGTGCGCGGCCCGTACAAAGGGGGTCTCCGGTACCACCCGGAGGTCTCCCGGGAGGAGTGCATCGGCCTGTCGATGTGGATGACCTGGAAGTGCGCGGTGATGGACATCCCCTTCGGCGGCGCGAAGGGCGGGATAGTCGTCGATCCGAAAGACCTGAGCGACGCCGAAACCGAGCGGCTGACGCGTCGGTTCGCCAACGAGATCCGCAACATCATCGGGCCGATGACGGACATCCCGGCGCCGGACATGGGGACCGGCGCCCAGACGATGGCGTGGATCATGGACGCCTACAGCGTCCAGGAAGCCGAGACCACCCCTGGGGTCGTGACCGGGAAACCGCCAGTCATCGGCGGGAGCAAAGGCCGCGAGGAAGCGCCCGGCCGCAGCGTGGCCATTATCAGCCGGGAAGTCCTCGAGTACTACGACTACCCGCTGGAGGACGCCACTGTCGCAGTCCAGGGCTTCGGGAGCGTGGGGGCGAACGCGGCGCGCCTGCTCGACGACTGGGGCGCGACAGTGGTCGCCGTGAGCGACGTGAACGGCGCCGCCTACGATCCCGGCGGCCTCGACACGCGAGCGATCCCGTCCCACGACGAAGAGCCCGAGGCCGTGACCACCTACGCCGACGAGACGATCGGCAACGAGGCCGTCTTCGAACTCGACGTCGACCTCCTCGTCCCCGCGGCGGTCGGGAACGTCATCACGGAGGACAACGTCGCCGACATCCAGGCCGACCTGGTCGTGGAGGGGGCCAACGGCCCCACCACGTTCACCGCGGACTCGATCCTCGACGAGCGCGGCGTGCACGTGATCCCGGACATCCTGGCCAACGCGGGCGGCGTGACGGTCAGTTACTTCGAGTGGCTCCAGGACATCAATCGGCGGGCGTGGTCGCGCGAACGAGTCAACGAGGAACTCGAGACCGAGATGCTCGCCGCGTGGGACGCCGTCCGCCAGGAGGTCGAGACGCACGACGTGTCGTGGCGCGACGGGGCGTACATCGTCGCGCTGTCGCGGATCGCCGAAGCGCACGAGAGCCGCGGTCTCTGGCCGTGACCGTCCGTCGGTGACGGCGCTTCGGCGACGCGTGAGAACCGGGCGGTGGATCCGACCGCCGATAACCGGGCCACTGGTTATATACTCTCATCCGCTGTGTACCACACTGTGAAGCCGTCGGCACGAGTCGAACGAGACCAGGTTCCGCGGTATCTCGTGGGTATCGCGGTCGTGATCGCGGGAGCGACCGTCTGTGAGCTCGCACTCCGCACGTTCGGCCCGTTAGTCGGCTCGAACGGCGAGACCCTGGTCTTTCAGGGCGAGTTTCTGGTCGGGGTCCTCACGACCGTCCCGTTCGTCGCCGGGATCTGGTACGCCGGTTCCCGGCTCCCGCGGAGCGAGATCGACGCGGACAGGTACCCACGGATACTCCAGTGGCTCCTTCGGGGGGCGGTGTTATCGCTCGGGTTCAACCTCCTGCTCATCGCGGTTATCGGGGTCGCCTCGCTCGCGATGTTCGTCGGGTGGGTCCGCTGGAGCGTCGCGGTCGGGGCCGGTCTCGGCCTCGTGATCGGCGTCTCCGAGGCGAGAGCCGTCCAGAAGTCAGTCGAAGCCGAACTCGCGAGGAGTCGAACGGAACACCTGACCAGGCAGCGGGACCTCCTCAACTACCTCAACAGCTTCCTCCGCCACGAGGGACTCAACACGATCCAGATCATCAGCGGTCACGCGAGGTTCCTGATGGAAGAGACCGATCGCGACAGCGACGCCCACGCCCACAGCGAGACCATCTACCGCCGGAGCGAGGACCTCACGGAGGTAATCACCGACATCCGCTTGCTGATCAAGGTGGCTCACGAAGAGACGCCGCTCGAACTAGTGGACGTCTGCGAGGTGCTCCGGGACGAGATCGAGAAGATCGAGGACAGGGACGAGCGGATCGAAGTCGTCGAATCGATCCCCGACGAGGCGCACGTGCGAGCGAACTCGCTACTGAAGCACGTGTTCGGGAACCTGCTGGCGAACGCGGTCGAACACAACGACAGCCCGGTGCCGAGGGTCCGCGTGTCGGTGACTCTATCGGAGGGGTCGGTCGCGGTCGACGTCGCCGACAACGGTAGCGGGATCGGCGACGACCGCGTCCCGGACCTGTTCAGTCGGCCGGACTCGTTCGCGACCGACCACGGCCTCGGGCTGTTTCTCATCGGGGAGCTGGCCGAGCAGTACGACGGGACGGTCGAACTGGTCGAAACCGGCGACGACGGGAGCGTCTTCCGGGTCGAACTACCGCGGATCGCGGCGGGCGCGGACGACCCCTCCGCTGAACCGGAGACGGCGACGGCGGATCCGGCGGCCACCGGCGGCCCGACGGGGTGAGTCGAGTCGCGCCCAGCTCGTCGCTGATAGAGAGACCACTTGGTGGACAAAGCTTATGTCCCAACGGGGTGCATCCGTACCTGTCCGCACACACGGACAACGAAGCCATCCACTTCGTTCGGGAGTCCCGAACTCCCACCCACCCGAACCCACCACAACCATCGCGGACCCTCATCGGGCCCGCGTTTTCGCTGTCGACTGCTTCACTGCGGCTACCCGGTCGGTCCTTCAGTGGCTGCCACGTCGAACCTGACTAGCTCCGTCGGCGTCTCGGAGGGAGAATTTCACTCGTCGGAGTACTCGAAGTACTCGATGCGGTCCCGGTCGATCTCTTCCCACGCCCCGTCGGTCAACTGTTCGGTGACTCGGTGGATGTCGTCTTCACCAGGGAGTAAGAGAATGCGGAGCCGTCGCGGCGCGGTGTCGACGGGGTGGTATTCTAACTTGAAGATCTCTTCCATGCGAGTTCCACCGGCCCGACAGAGGTGTCTCTCCGGGAGACACAATAACACCTGCTATTTTCCGGAACGCGCGCTGGGACGGGTTCAGCGGGCGATTTCGCCGGACCGTAGTCGGATCGGCGCTGTCACTGTTGCGGTCGCCCGGCCTCCGCCCGACCGCCGACGACGCGCGACACCCTGCAGTATCCGCCCGACCGCCGACGACGCACGACACCCTGCAGTATCCGCCCGACCGCCGACGACGCACGACACCCTGCAGTATCCGCCCGACCACCGATTACGCGCGGAGCCCTACCGGGGCCATGCTCACGGCAGACCGAATGCGCGCCGTCGAGTCGAACGCGGACGCGCTCGGCGTCTCCCCGATGCAGTTGGCCGAAGCGAGCGCGAGCGCCGTCGCACGCGAGGTGCGCGAGCGCGCCGCCGCGGACGCGACCGTCGCGGTCGTCGCCGGACGCGGCGCCGACGGCGGCGTCGCCCTCGCCGCGGCGCGACATCTCGACGAGTTCGACCCCTCGATTTCGCTCTTGGGCCGCCCCGAATCTATCGCGACGGCGACCGCGCGCGCCAACTGGACGACCGCCGTCGCGTCTGAACTCGACGCGCGGTCGGTCGCGGACCCGCGGTCGCTCGACCTCGCCGACGCGGACGTGGTCGTCGACGGGACCCTCGGAGCCGCCACCTCCGAAGCGCCGAGCGAGCCCGAACTGACCGCGATCGAAGCTATCGACGACTGCGACGCGACGGTGATCTCCGTCGACGTCCCGTCGGGACTGGACGGGAACACGGGCGAGACGCCGGGCGTCGCCGTCGATGCCGACCGCGTCGTGACCTTCCACGCGCGCAAGCCCGGCCTCGACTCCGCCGGCGTCACGGTCGCCGACGTGGGCATCCCGTCTGCCGCCGAGCGATTCGTCGGTCCCGGCGACGTCCAGTCGATCCGGGGACGTACGCGGGGCGACCGCCGGGAGGGCGACTCCGGCCGGATCTTCGTGATCGGCGGCGGCCCGTACACCGGTGCCCCGGCGCTGAGCGCGCAAGCAGCGCTGCACGGCGGCGCCGACCTGGCCTTCCTCGCCGTCCCCGAGGCGGTCGCGGACCCCGTCAGCGGATACGCCGAAGACCTGATCGTCCAGCCGTACCCGGGAGCGCACCTGACCCCCGATCGGGTCGACGACCTGGTCGGGACGGCGACAGATTACGACGACGTCGTCGTCCTCGGTCCGGGACTCGGCGACGCCGACGAGACCCGGGAGGCCGTCGAGGCCTTCCTCTCGGCGTACGACGGGCGCGCGGTCGTCGACGCCGACGCCATCCCGGCGGTCCCCGGGGTCGAGACCGACGCGACGCTCGTCCTGACGCCGAACACGCACGAACTGGACGCACTCGGCGGCCCGTCCGTCGACGACCTCCGCGAGTCGACGGACGAAATCGAGTCGTTCGCCGCCGACCTAGGCCACGCGCTCGCGGTGAAGAGCGCCGAGACGGTCGTCACGGACGGTGCGGAGACCCGGGTCGCCCGGGCCGGAACGCCGGCCCTGACCGTCGGCGGGACGGGCGACGTCTTCGCCGGGCTGACGGCGGCCTTCCTGGGTATCGCCGACCCCCTCGACGCCGCCTGCGCCGCTGCCCACGTGAAAGGCCGCGCCGGCGAGCGACTCGCCGACCGAGTCGGCGCGGGGTTCGTGGCGTCGGACCTGCTGGACGAGATATCGCCCACGATCCGACAGGCCGGGTCGGGCCGTGGTGGCGACGGGTCGCGAGGGAGCGTCGGCGAACTGGAGTGAGCGCCGGTCGGACCCGGGTCCTCTCTCGCCCGTATCGAGGGGTCTTCAGGCCGTCGCGTCGAGGCGCTCGACCTCGTCGACGAGGCCGTCGAACAGCTCGTCGGCCTGGTCGTCGTCGTAGTCGGTGTGGTACTCCTTCGGCACGCCTTCCGCGGCGAGGTTGACGTGGTAGTCGGGGGCGACGCCGTGGTCGTCGAGACAGGTACGCGCGCACTCCAGCGGGCAGCCGTCGATCACGACCGTCGGGCGACCGGAGGTCGCGGTGTCGACGAGCGGGGCCACGTCCCCGCCGACGCCCGCGATGCAGGACATCTCCGCCAGGCGCTCGCGGTCGAGCCTGACGGCGAGGTCGTTGGCCATCTGGGCCGCGCTCGAACAGCCCGAACAGGAGTACACCAGCGGTACGTCGTCGTAGTCGACTGTCATCGCCGTCCGCTACCGCGCCGTCTGGGGAAGAGGTTGTCCCGAACGGTGTTCGCCTCTGGGCCGGACTCCGGCGGCGGGGACCCGACGGCAATCGCGGTCAGACGAACGTATTCGCACGAATCCCTTCTGCGGTCGCGGTCGTCCGTCTCGACGCAATGGCCGGAGAGCAACTCGATCTGCGTGAAGTCCCGCCGCCGGAGCGCCACCCGAAGATCTTCGAGGCCTTCGAGGCGCTGGAGAGCGGCGAGGCGCTATCGATCGTCAACGACCACGAACCGACGCCGCTGTACCACCAGATGGCAGCGGAAGTCGAGTCGTTCGACGCCGAGGGGTACGCCGTCGACCGCGTCGGCCCGAACGAGTTCATCGCGACGCTGCCGAAGAAGTGAGGCCGGCGATGCGACCGAATCCGTCCGCGCCGAGCGGTCGCGGATCGCCACTGGGCACCCCGTAATTTTAGCCCGGTCCTTTCGAGGATACGGACGATGACGCTCTCGACGATCGCGGTGACCGGCGGTAACGGGAAGATCGGGCGGGCGATCCTCCGGGACCTCGCGGACCACGGCTACGAGACGGTGAACGTCTCGCGCGGGAAGCGGCGAGAGGACGTCGCGGACGCGTACGTCACGACCGATCTCCTGGACGCGGGCGAGACCTACGGGGCGCTGGCGAAAGCGGACGCCGACGCGGTCGTCCACATGGGAACAATTCCGAACCCCCACGGTCACCAGCAGTACCGGACCTACGAGAGCAACACCATGTCGGCGATGCACGTCCTGGAAGCCAGCGAGGCGCTCGGGCTGGAGTCGTGCTGTCTCGCCTCCAGCATCAACGCGATGGGCGCCGAACACCAGCAGCGACCGGCGCAGGTGGAGTACCTCCCCGTCGACGAGACCCATCCGCGGACACCCGACGATGTCTACGGCGTCGCCAAACACGCGATGGAAGTGACGGCCGACGGGTTCGGTCGCCGACCCGACTCGGATCTGACGATCTCGACGCTGCGATACCCGTGGGTGCCGAACGAGGAGGAACTCGTCGAGAGCTTCGTCGAGACCGACCGCTCGCTGGACGCGCTGATCGACGACGACCCCTGGAGCGGCCGCGACGTGCTGTTCTCGTACCTGCACATGGACGACGCGACGGCCGTCGCGCGCAAGGCCGTCGAGGCCGACTACGACGGGCACGAGTCGTTCTGGGCGGTCGCCGGCGACACCACGGCCGACGTTCCGACCGCGCGGCTGGCCGACGAGTTCTTCCCCGAGGCCGAACGGCGAGCGGACTTCGAGGGTACCGAGGCGTTGTTCGATCTCTCGAAGGCCGAGTCGGTGCTGGGCTGGACGCCCGGGCGCAGCTGGCGCGACTACTGACCGGTCGCAGGCGCGTGTTTCCGGGGCGGCGACGCGAACGCGGCGGCACTGGCTCGATAGAACCAAGTGGGCGCGGAGCCTGCGTGCGAGACAGAGCTACGAATGGAGATCTCCGATCAACTTCGCTGTCTCTTCTCCGCGCGGGTAGAGGAACGAGACGGATCCTACGTCGTCGAGGTGCCGAAGCGAGAGATCAGGCGCGGCGGGATCGAGGCCGACGAGACGTATCGAGTGGCGCTGGTACCTTCGCCCGAGACCGGAGGGAACGGAAACCGAACGACGACCGGTGCGCAGCGGTCGGACGCCTCGGTGACTGAGAACGGGAGCCAGGCGACCGGCGATGGCGATAGCGACGGCGACCGCTCCACCGACGGGAGCCGGGACCGCGGTCGGCAGCGGCCGCCGGTCGAGGAAGGAGAGTCTCGCCGCGTCGAGATCGAGGACATCGGCGAGCAGGGCGACGGCATCACCCGCGTCGAGCGCGGGTTCGTCGTTATCGTGCCCGACACCGAACAGGGCGAGCGCGTCGCCGTCGAGATCACCGACGTCCGGGAGAACGTGGCGTTCGCCGAAGTCGTCGAGCGCCTGAGCTACTACGAGTGAGCGCGGCCGGCCCCTCCCCTCGAAGGTGAGCAGCCAGCCGCCGCTGACCGGCTGACAGAACGCTTAACCGGACCCGAATCGCACGTCCGGAACAGAACTACCCGTGACGACGATCACCGACTACGAGCTGTTCGAGGTACCGCCGCGCTGGCTCTTCCTGAAAGTCGAGACGAGCGACGGCACCGTCGGCTGGGGCGAACCGGTCGTCGAGGGCCGATCGAAGACCGTCGAGACGGCCGTCGAGGAACTGATGGACAACTACCTCCTCGGCGAGGACCCGGCGGACATCGCGGACCACTGGCAGGCGATGTACCGCGGCGGTTTCTACCGCGGCGGCCCCGTCCTGATGTCGGCCATCGCCGGCATCGACCAGGCGCTGTGGGACATCAAGGGCAAGCACTTCGGTGCCCCCGTCTACGAGCTGCTCGGCGGGAAGGCCCGCGACCGCGTCCGCGTCTACCAGTGGATCGGCGGCGACCGGCCGGCCGACGTCGGCGACGCAGCCCAGGACCGCGTCGACGAGGGGCTCACGGCGCTGAAGATGAACGCGACGCCGGAACTGCGGCGCGTCGACAACCCCGCGGCCGTCGAGGCGGCCGTCGACCGCGTCCGGACGGTCCGCGAGCGCGTCGGCGACGAGGTGGACATCGGCCTGGACTTCCACGGCCGCGTCGCCAAGTCGATGGCCAAACGGATCGCCGAGGCCGTCGAGCCCTACGAACCGATGTTCGTCGAGGAACCCGTCCTCCCGGAGAACAACGACGCGCTTCCCCACATCGCCCAGCACACCACGACACCCATCGCCACCGGCGAGCGGATGTACTCGCGGTGGGACTTCAAGGAAGTCTTCGAGCAGGGCGTCGTCGACGTGATCCAGCCCGATCTGTCCCACGCCGGCGGGATCACCGAGGTCTCGAAGATCGCCGCGATGGCCGAGGCCTACGACGTGGCGTTGGCGCCCCACTGCCCGCTCGGCCCCATCGCCCTGGCGTCGTGTTTCCAGGTCGACGCCAACGCCCCGAACGCGCTCATCCAGGAACAGAGCCTCGGCATCCACTACAACGAGGGGACCGACGAACTGGCCTACCTCGAAGACCCCGGCGTCTTCGACTACGAGGACGGCGCCGTCGCGGTCCCAGACGGACCCGGCCTGGGCATCGAGATCGACGAGGACTACGTCCGCGAAGCGGCCGAAGAAGACGTGAACTGGCACAATCCGGTCTGGCGTCACGACGACGGCGGCGTCGCCGAGTGGTGAGCGGCCGCTCAGCCGTCGACTCGGAAACAGAACGGCTCTCGTCGCGTGAAAGCGGACTGGCCGCCCCGAACGGAAGCCGGTGACAGAGCGGGTCGGACGGGGCGGTGCCGTGGCAAGATGGGGCCCGTCTGGCACGAGCCGTCTGATCAGAGGGTCTACAGCGGCAAAGCTGTCCGGCCTCAAATCTTAGGCTCCGACGAGCCCACTCCAATCGCGGCGGCGGGGCCGCCCGAGCGCTGTCCGGAAGAATACGATAACGCTTCTGACGAATATCGGAAATGGATAG
Organism: Halosimplex rarum; assembly: GCF_047715405.1. NCBI lineage: Archaea > Methanobacteriati > Methanobacteriota > Halobacteria > Halobacteriales > Haloarculaceae > Halosimplex > Halosimplex rarum. Next base: position 2,734,270 of record NZ_CP180412.1, on the reverse strand, counting down.
ATATATTATGGAATCGCCGATGGGACCGTCGCGATTGGTTCTCGTCGTCGACCGGTCCGTGGGACCGAATCCGAAACCGCCGATATAGTCGCTTTAGGGAGTTTGTGGCGTTCTTCGACTCCACCTACCGACGATCGGCGGGACGCCCGACGCTGACCTCTCCTGACGGTGGAGTTCACTCCCGTATCACCGTTAATTCGCGCTCTTAACCGACTATTCGGGTTGGTATCGGGCTGGATTCGACACGGGCTGACTGATTGGCGACCATCACAGAAGCGAAACGAATATAAATTTCCGATCAGTGTACGGAATCCGATTAGTTGGGCTCGGGAACTCGGATCCCCCCCGGCGGAGAATCGAACTTATCGGCCGCGCCTCGGATCGAGGAGTTCGATGGGGTGGGTCGGCTCGCGTGCGAGGAGCGCGTCGATCTGTTCCAGGCAGGAAGTCCCGCTGGCGACGGGGATCCGGTCGCCGTTGCCAGGCGCTTGCAGTTGGTCGCCGAGCTGCTCGCCGACGTCCATGCTGATCTCGTAGTAGTCGGACTTGTAGCCGAAGCTCCCGGCCATCCCGCAGCACTCCACGTCGGTGGTCGTCACGTCGTAGCCCAGGCGTTCGAGGACGGCGACGGTGTGCGATTCGAGGCCGAGCGTCCGCTGCTGACAGTGGCTGTGGTAGACGACGCCCGGGCCGTCGGCGTCCGGCCCGGTCAGGAGGTCTCCGTCGGCGCCCTCCTGAGTCAGGAGCCCGTAGACGTACTCCAGGACCTCGTAGCTGTTCGCCGAGACGGTCTCCAGCGCGTCACCGTCCTCGGGGAGGAGCTTCTCGTACTCGCGGTCGATCATCGCCAGGTCGCTCGGTTCGACGACGACCACGTCGTAGCCGTCGGCGACGTACTCCGAGAGTGACTCGACCACGTCCTCGGCGTGGTCGGTGGCGGTGCGGACCATCCCCTGCGAGAAGGGCGCGCGGCCGCTGGCGCGCACGTCGGGAACGGTCACGTCGCAGCCCAGCGCTTCCAGTGCGCGAACGGTCGCCTTCCCACGTTCGGTGAGGACGTGGTTCGTGTAGAGGTCGGGGTAGACGGCGACTTTCCGGCCGTCGGCGGGCGCGCTGACGCCGCTCGTCCGCGTTTCGGCCCAGTCGCGGAACGTCTCTCGGCGGAAGGTCGGGAGGTCGCGGCGGCGGTCGACGCCGAGGACTCGCTCCATCGCCCAGCGACTCGGCGCCGCGTCGGCCAGCCAGTTCGACACGGGCGCGGTCGCGCTGCCGAGCTTCGCCGCCGTCTCGAAGTTCCCGAAGAAGCGCTTGCCGAGCGGCGGACTCCCGTCGTCTTCCGCGTCGGGCGTCAGCCCGTCGACGAGCGGGTCGAAGTTCCCCTCGTCGTCGCCGCGGTTGATCCGGTCGCGGACGACCGTGTTGATCCACGGGATGTCGATGCCGACCGGACAGGCGTTCACGCAGCGCGTACAGCCGGTGCAGAGGTCGTTGAACTCGGCGGCGACGTCCTCGCCCTCGATTCCGGCTTCCCAGCCCGTGGCGATGCCGCCGGAGTACGTCTCGCCGCCGAAGGCATGGCCGCCGACGCTCTGGAAGTTAGCACAGCTGTTCGAACAGGCCGAACAGCGGATGCAGTAGAGCGTCTCGCGGAGCTGGTCGTCGTCGCGCATGTCGAGGCGGCCGTTGTCGACCAGCACGAGGTGGAAGTCGCGGTCCGCGTCGAGTTCCGACAGGGGCGTCTCGTCGTCGTCGAAGTCGACGGTGGGTGTGTCGACCGGGGGCGTGAACAGCGAGATGTAGGAGGTGATGTCCTGACCGGTGCCCGAGCGGCCGATGAGTTCGACGAAGGGTGCGAACTCGCTGACCGAGGGGACGATCTTCTCGACGCCGGCGACGGCCACGTGCGTGTCCGTCGCCGCGACGGACTTGCGGGCGTTGCCCTCGCTCGTCACGAGCGCCATCGTCCCCGATTCGGCGGCGATGAAGTTCGCCCCCGTCATGCCCACGTCGGCGTCTTCGATCAGTTCACCGAGGTGGTCGCGGGCGAACTGCGTGAGTTCTTCGGCCGTCTCCAGCGGCGGATCCGGATCGAATCGCTCGTTGAGCAGGTCGGCGATGCCCTCGCGGGACTTGTGGATGGCCGGTGCGACGATGTGGCTCGGGGCCTCGTCGGCCACCTGCAGGACCCACTCGCCGAGGTCGGTCTCGACTACGTCGACGCCGTCTGCCTCCAGCACCTCGTTGACCTCCAGTTCCTCCGTCGTCATCGACTTGCTCTTGACGACCCGCTCGGCGTCCTCGTCGGCGACGACCTCCCTGATGTACTCGTTCGCGTCCGCGGCGTCGTCGGCGACGTAGACGGTTCCGCCGTTGTCCTCGACGGTCTCGCGCAGTTGCTCGACGAGTTCGGGGAGCCGCTCGATGGCGTCTTCCTTGATCGCCCGCGCCTGGTCTTTGAGCTCCTCGTAGTCGTCGAGTCGCGCGACCGACTCGTAGCGGCCGTCGTTGAACGCCGTCGTGTTTGCGCGCACCGCCGCGCCCTCGGTGTCCATGAGCCGGCGGTAGTCGTCTTTCTTCGCCACGGTCACTCCCCCTCCAGGACGACCGCGGTCACCGTTTTCGGCCCGTGGGCCCCCTCGACGAGCGCGCCCATGTCGGCGGTGGCGCTCGGCCCCGTCGCGAGGATTCGGCTCTCCCGCGCCGTGTCGGGGTCGACGTCGAACCCGTCGAACGCGGTCTCCATGTTCGCGACGACGTCGTCCTCCCGGAGCACGGCGATGTGGTCCTCGACGAAGAGGCTGACCAGTTCGGCGCCGTCGGCGGCACCGGGGAGGACGAGCGACCCGTAGTCCGCGATGCACAGCGACGCGGGCGTGACGCCGACGCTCGCTTCGTCCAGTTCCGCGGGCGTGGGGTCGACGGTCACGGGCGTCTCCGCTAACGAGACGGGGAGATCGGTCAACTCGACGCCGACGGCCGGTCCGACGGCCAGATCGGCGATGGTCTCGGCGAACGCCGCCGGCCGGACGCGGCGGGTCCGCACGCCCGCCGCTTCGAGGTCCTGACTGAGGCCGTCCGCACTCCCGGAAGTCATGGGACGAACGTCGGACTCGCCGGTCTTGTGCTTTGCGGGTCCACGCCGGACGGAGAGGTAGTTTCAAGACCCAGCGGCGACTGGACCGGCACATGTCAGGTGAGAGCGGCCGACGTGGACAGTACGCAGCGAATCGGGGACGACCGGCGGTGACGGCGCCGTGGTGACCTTCGACGTCAACGCCGGGATCGTCGGCGAGTCGGTCCCCGACGGGATCGAGCGCGCCGCCGACCTCGGCGTCGGGGCCGTCGAGTTCTTCGACTGGGAGGGCGCCGACCTGGACGCCGTCGAGTCGGCGTGTGCGGCCCACGACGTCGACGTCGCGGGCGTCCTCGCGGCCGGCGCGGGGTCGAACATCGACGACCGCGACGCGCCCGCGGCGGTCAATCCCTACGACCGCGAGACCGCCGTGGCCGACGTCGAGCGGTCGCTGGAGGCGGCCGCCGACCTGGGTGCAGACGCTCTCATCGTCACCGTCGGTCCGGATCAAGGCGGCTTCGACCGCGACACGCAGCGTCGCGCGCTCGAACGCGTCCTCGCGGACGTCGCGCCCACGGCCGAGGAAGTCGGCGTCACGGTCGTCATCGAACCGCTCAACACCGTCGTCGACCACCCCGGGTACTTCCTGGCGTCCTCCCGGGAAGCGTTCGACATCACGCGCGCGGTCGGAAGCGACCGCGTGCAGGTCCTGTTCGACGTGTACCACCAGCAGATCATCGAGGGCGACGTGATCCGCAACCTCACGGAGAACGTCGACCAGGTGGGTCACGTCCACGTCGCCGACAACCCCGGCCGCTTCGAGCCCGGGACGGGCGAGATCGCCTACGGCCGGATCTTCGACGCGCTCGACGACGCCGGCTACGACGGCTACGTCGGCATGGAGTTTTTCGCCACCAGCGAGGGCACGTCGATGGACGAGGCCGTCCGGTCGACGCTCGAACTCGCCTAGTGGCGCGGTCCGGCCAAATCGGCGGACGCGGACAGGCCATTACGGCCGAAATCGCCGTGTCAGCGGCCGACGCGTCGATCCCGAACGGTTGACGGGGTGTTCCGGTAATACCGTACAGATTTATAACGATCGAGTTCCCAGTATCGGATAGAGGCGACCGAAGGATGCAAACCGAGATCGACGTTCCGGTGAAGGCGACGCGGGTGAGCTTCGACGTCGTTGAGGTGCTCCGGGCACTCGACGGGGCGGGCGTGACGGAAGTCGCGGACGAGCTCGACCTCCCGCGGAGTACAGTCCACGATCACCTCCGGACGCTGGAGGAGCTGGAGCTGGTCGTCAACGAGGACGGGACGTACAAGACGGGGACCCGGTTCCTGGAGTTCGGCGGGTACGCGCGCCAGCGCATGAAGGTGTTCGAGGTGGCGAAGCCGGAGCTCCAGAAGCTCGCCGAGCAGACGGGCGAGCACTCGAACCTCATGGTCGAGGAGCACGGCCGCGGCGTCTTCCTCTACAAGACCGAGGGGGAGAACGCGGTCAAACTCGACACGTACAACGGCTACCGCGTTCACCTCCAGACCACCGCGCTCGGAAAGGCGATGATGGCCCACATGGACGAAGAGCGGGTTCGCGACCTCCTCGACCGCCACGGCATGCCGGCGATCACCGACCGGACGGTCACCGACGAGGACGTGCTCTTCGAGCAGTTCGAGGAGATCCGCGAGCGGGGCTACGCCATCGACAGGGAAGAGCGCGTCCGCGGGATGATCTGCATCGCCGCGCCGCTACTCGACGACGACGAGGTCCTGGGTGCCATCTCCGTCTCCGGCCCGAAAAACCGGATGCAGGGCGAGCGCTTCGAGGAGGAGATCCCGCGGCAGGTGCTGCGCATCGCCAACGTCATCGAAGTCAACATGACCCACGCGTAGCGGCGCGTCCGCGGTATCCGCTTGCCCTCCACCGCTCGATCCGCCGGGTGCCTCCAGTCCCGACCGCGCGGTCGCCGAACCGGATTCGTCCGACCCGGGTTGTCAAGATTTAAGAGTCGACGGGTCACTTCTCCAGTGATGCAATTCGTTCGGTACACAGACGGCGGTAGCGCCACCTGGGGCGTCCGGGACGGCGACACGATCCACTCGCTGGACGGCCAGCCCACGGGCGAACCGACCTACGGGGAACTGACCAACGAGAGCTATCTGGACGAGGTGCGCCGCCGCGTCGAGGGCGGCGCGCTCTCCCAGCGCTCGGTCGAGGAGGTCTCGCTGCTCGCGCCGGTCCCGGTCCCCGGCAAGATCGTCTGCGTGGGCCTGAACTACCGCGACCACGCCGAGGAGCAGGACGAGGAGATCCCCGAGACGCCGCTGCTGTTCTCGAAGGCCCCGACGACGGTGACGAATCCGGGCGACCCGGTCGTCCACCCGGGCGGCGACGAACAGGTCGACTACGAGGTCGAACTCGCCGTCGTGATCGGCCGCCAGGCGAAGAACATCGACGAGGACGAGGTCGACGACCACGTCGCCGGCTACACCGTGCTGAACGACGTGAGCGGGCGCCGGTCCCAGTTCGACGACGGCCAGTTCTTCCGCGGGAAGAGCCTCGACACCTTCTCGCCGATGGGGCCGTCGCTGGTCGCCGGCGACGCGTTCGACCCCAACGCGGTCGACGTGTCGCTTCGCGTCAACGGCGACACCAAGCAGGACTCCAACACCGAGCAGTTCATCTTCGACATCCAGGAGGCGGTCTCGTACATCAGCGACCAGATGACGCTGCGTCCGGGCGACGTCATCTCCACCGGGACGCCGGGCGGGGTCGGCATCTTCCGCGAGCCCCTCGACCTGCTCGAACCCGGCGACGTCTGCGAGGCCGAGATCGAGGGCATCGGCACGCTCGAAAACCACGTCGTCGCCGAGTGAGGGACCCGTTCCCCGGTGACGGCTGATCGGTCGCGGCTCCGATCGCTTTCTTTCTCTCTCTGTTTCGTTCTCGCGTGCGTCCGCGTTCTCCGCTCCGAGCGGACACCGTCTCGTCAGCCCTGCACGTTCCCGCACTCGGTGCAGGTCAGTTCGAACCGACCGTCGGTGATGTCGACGCCGTGGGTTCGTTCAGTCTCGCAGTCCGGGCAGTAGGCGCGCGATTCGAGCGCGTCCCAGTCGTGGCCGGCGCCCGGCGCCCCGAACGCCCAGCCGACGGCGCGGCCGTCGCCGTCGTTGTAACCGGTCTGGAACTCGCCGGGTTCGAACCGGATCAGCTCGCCCGCGCCGACCGCGACCTCCTCGCGGTCGAGGCCCACCTCGAACGTGGTCTCCCCGCGCTCGACGTAGAACACCTCTTCCTGGTCGTGATGTCGGTGCAGACCGCCCGAGAACGAATCGCCCGGTTCGAGTTCGAAGTAGTTCGCGGCGAAGTGGTCGGTCCCGAGTTCCCGGGAGACGGGCTTTCGCACGTCGTGGACCTGCAGCGGGTTCCGCTCGACCGGCACGTCCTCGATCGCTACTTTCTCCATACTGGCTACCACTGTACGAGCGTTTGTAGTTGTTCGGGGTCGATCGGGTGGGAACCTTTACTATCGGTGCGGGTCCACCGGCGGGTATGGTGCTCGATTCGCACACGCACACGTGGGGCCCGCCGAGCGAGGCGCATCCGTGGATCAACGGGCCGCTGGTCGAGGGCTCGGTCACCTCGTTCTCGGTCGACCCGGTGTTCCGGAACGAGGCGCTGCTCGACGAGATGGACGCCGTCGGCGTCGACGAGGCCGTGGTCGTCGGCTACCCCATCTGCGAGTGGACGGACAACTGGTACACGATCGAAGCGGCGCGCGAACACGATCGCCTGTACGGCGTCGTCATGCTCGACCAGTTCGCCGACGGCGCGGCCGACGACCTCCGCGAGGCGATGGCCGTCGACGACGTGCTGGGGTTCAGGCTGGGCGGGCTCTGCCCCTACGACCGCATGTGGGAGACGTTCGACCGGTCGGTGACGTGGCTTCGGGACGCGATCGAGGAGACCGAGTTCTGGGAGACCGCGGCGGAGACGGACGCGCTCGTCCAGATCCTCGTCCGCGGCGAGCAGCTCGACCAGGCGCTCGAACTCGTCGAGCGCTACCCCGACCTGACGTACCTCTTCGACCACTTCGCCTACGCGGAACCCGACGAACCGCTCGGGGAGGGCGCCTACGAGACGTTCTCCGAACTCGCCGAGTACGACTCCGTCGGCGTCAAAGTCTCCGAAATCGTCCACCAGGCCGACGAGAACCACCCCTACGCCGACATGCACGACCACGTGCGGTGGCTCCTCGACGAGTTCGGCCGCGAGCGCGTCGTCTGGGGCTCGGACTTCCCGAACGTCTCCGACGAGGCGGCCTACGGTGAGACGCTCTCGTGGCTCGACGCCGTCGACGACCTCTCTGCGAGCGACCGTCGGTGGATCACCGACCGGGCGTTCCGCCGCCACCTCGACCTGTAGGACCTCCCCTCCTTCCTCCCAGTGACCGCCGGTCCGGCCTGATCGCTCAGTTCCGTCGATGTTCGGCCAGTTGCGCCCTGTTCCGGTAATGCCGGACAATATTCGGGCCGCCGGCGCGCACTCTTCGATCCCACGCGCAACGGGAGTACGGCTGTAATTCCCCCTTCAGGCCCGGCCTGGCTGCGATATCTCGGCCGAGACTGCCGAATGATTACAAACGTAATATTGTAATTTCAGTGGCGGATCGATCCGCACTCCCGCAGCTCGCTTCGAGGTCGAACGGGCGGATCGCCCCGAGTTCGACTCCTCAGTGACCGATCCGGCAGGCCAGGTAGCGGTTATTTTCGGTATTACCGGAATATACGTGCCACTTGTTCGCAAAGGATCCGTCGATTCTCCCGCTCATGGGCCGCTGACATCCCGTCGAACGGGACGCTCGCGATCGGCCGAATACGGTCGTTCCGGCATTACCGTACGTCAGGTGGCGCTGGCCGGGTGTCGCCCGATGATGGATCTCCGAGATTCCCGCAGGAGGCGCGGTCGCCGCGCCGTTCGGGTCCAACAGCTTCGGGAGACAGGGAGCAGTGGCGGTCGTCGGAGACAGATAGCGAGGATGGACGGTACGGAAGACGGCAGCGCCGGATTCACGCACGACGGCGGGCGTCGAATCCACGAGGAGCGTCGACGCGTTGAGCGGCACCGGTGTCGGCGGTGTACCGACTGCCGCTTTCAGGCGTCGGCGAAGCGGAAGACGGGCTTGACGACTTCGGAGTTGAGGAACGCTTCGAAGGCGGCGGTGGGGTCGGCAGTGGAAAAGGAGTCGTCGACGACGGCTTCGGCGTCGATCTCGCCGTTTTCCATGAGTCGCAGCGCCTGCTCGAAGTTGGTCCAGTCCGATCCATACGAGCTGACGACGTCGATTTCGCCGCGGACGACCGGCGTCATCAGGATTTCGCTGGGCTCACGCGGGATGCCGACGACGACGACTTCGCCGCCCTTGCGGACGACCTCGACGCCGGTCTCGACGCCGGTGTAGTGGCCGCTGGCGTCGAACACCGCGTCGAACCCCACGTCGTCGGTCCGGACGCTCGCCTGGGTTTCCAGGTCCTCGTCGGAGATATTGATCGTGTCGATGCCGAGCGATTCGACCAGGGGGAGTCGTGCGGTCGCGTCCTGGCCGAGGCCGGAGACGAGGACGTTCGCGCCGAGCGAGTCGGCGACGGCGGCGGTGAACACGCCGATCGGTCCCGGCCCTTCGACCAGTACGTCGTCCCCAGGATTGATCGACGAGCGGGTCAGCACGGCGCGTGTGGCGATGCTCAGCGGCTCGGTGATCGCCGCGTCGGCCAGCGAAACGCCGTCGGGGACCGCGTGGAGGAACTCGGGATCGACTACTGTGTATTCCGCGTAGGCACCGTCGCGGTGCATGCCGGTGATCGAGAATTTCTGGCAGATGTTCTCCTCGCCGTTGCGGCACTGGAAACACTCCCCGCAGTGGTGGATCGGTTCCTCGACGACGCGATCCCCCGGTTCCAGGCTCGTCACCGCGTCGCCGACGGCTTCGACCGTGCCCGAGTACTCGTGGCCCATGATCCGAGGCATGGCGATCCAGTCGTACCCGCCCTCGTACTCGTAGGCGTGGGCGTCGCTCCCACAGATACCTGCCGTGTGAACCCGGACGAGGACCTCTTCGGGCCCGGGTGACGGCCGCTCTCCCTCCTGGACTTCGACGGACGCAGCGCCCGTTTGAACTATCTGTTTCATACGCTAATGGCTCCTTCTCGAACCGCGCTACTGTCAGTGGACTTTCCCCGGATATAAAAATACCGGGTACCCGCTCCGAGAAGCGCCGGACGGGCCGCGGGCTCCCCGACCGTGAGACAATCGGATGGACGGCTCGCGCGGCGCTTCGGGACGGGGAGCTACCTCCACGGGTGCGATAGCGACGGGCGCGCGGGCCACGTCGAGATCGAACTCCCCGCCCACCGCCTCCGGACGGCGAACTCGGGAGGCGTTACAGAATACCTGCCTGTCCCAGGGCGGTCACCAGGAGGTACAGCGCGAACAGACCGGCCGGCACCGCGGCCGCTCGGCGAGCGGTGTCTATCTCCAGGCTCTTGGACTCGGCGACGGCGATCGACAGCAGGTGGGCGCTCCAGACGACGAAGAGGATCCCGACCAGCAGGACGACGGCGTACAGCGGGTCGGTCAGGCCGGCGTAGACGTCCTCGCCCCCGGCGCCCGTCCCGGCGAACACCGAAGCGGCCTGCTCGGCGGCGGTCAGTCCCTCCGGCTCGGCGGGGATGTCGACGTCGAAGAAGAGGTACGCGACGACGAGCGAGCGCAGGAGGTTCCAGATCCCGATGGGGATCATCGCCCACGCGGCGCCCCGCATCAGGCGGCTGATCGGGCCGCGCCCGCCGCTGGAACTCGCGATGAGGTGCGCGCCCACGGAGTAGACGATCCACGCGACGACCGTCAACACGACCGGCCGGAGGACCCGCCCGGCCAGCTGGACCTGGAACATCGAGTTGTCGGTCTGGACCGCGTTGAGCGCCTCGATCATCACGTACGCGAACCCGGCGCTGCCGACCAGGCCGCACAGCAGGACGACGATCGTCTCCAGCGTGAGCCCGCGTTTCGGCGTCCGCTGCCGGATGATTCCGTCTGGCAGAGTCGCGATTCGACGAATCATATGTGTGCGTGACTGCCGATGGTAATCAATGTTGGTGGTACAGCGGAGACTTCGGGCGCCGCTCTGCGGTCACGGTCGGACGCCGCCGGGACCGTCTCGGCACCATAGTTTCTTCTTGGGTCACGCGCCCGCGAGACCCAGAAAGTCGAGTCCGGTGAAGCAGTCGGGCCGGATCGCCTCGTAGTGGCGGGGACTCTCTCGTCCGCCCGACCGTCCGGACGTAGCCGACAGTATGAATACCGTTGCTGGGATAGGTGATGGCGATGGGACTGCGCGACCTGATCGACCGATTTGCCGCCGGGATCGCTACCGATACCGGTCCGGACGTCGACGAGGAGCGCGCGCGCCGCCTGGCCGACGCCGCCGCCGACTCGGCGGTTACCGCGGCAGCGCTGTCCGCCTCGGGCGGCCGCACTCAGTACCCGCTGGTCGCGTACGTCGAGGACGGTGAACAGCCGGAGTACCTCTTCCGCGGGGGGACGCTCCTGGTCGACGACGGCGATTCGCTGGCCCGCGAGACGCCGACGCGCGAACTCGCGGTCGTCGTCACCGACGCCCGGTTCCTGTTCGTCGTCGGCGGCCGCCTCTCGGACTCGCTGTTCGAGGTCCCCTTCGCGGACGTCGTGACGGCCTACGTCGACGACGAGGACGACCGGACGTACCTCGTCGTGGAAGGCGACCGCGACGGTGACGAGCTGACGTTCTTCGCTGACGTGACGATGGACCCGCGCGTCGATGCCCTCCGCGCGGCCACCGAACGCGCCGAGAGCGCCCCGGAGTGATCCCGATCGGTTCCGAATTGTTCCCTATTTATTGACTATGTCCAAAAGGATTAAATACCGGTATTCCGTTTGTGCGACCGTCTTATGACACGCGGTAACGAGAATCGAAGGTCGGACACGGGCGTTGACCAGTACAGGCGGAAACTGTTGGCCGCACTGGGTGCGGCCGGCACGGCCGGGCTCGCCGGGTGTGGCGGCAACGACGGCGACGGCGGAACCCCCGCCGACGGCGGCGACGGCAGTGACGGCAGTGACGGCAGTGACGGAAGCGACGGTAGCGACGGCGGAGATGGCGGCGACGGCGGAGACGGCGGCAGCACCGATAGCGAGACGGACAGCGACGTGGAACACTTCTCGGACCGCAGGTACGTCACCTTCGAGGGCGAACTCGAGAGTGACCGCCTGCGATTCAACAAGTACTACCACCGGACCCAGATGCCCCGCTTCGTGTACCCGTTCATGTACGCGAAGAAGACGATCATGCACCAGGAGACCGCGGAGCGGATCCCGCACATGGTCTCGGAGTGGGAGATCGTCGACGACACGGAGATCACGGTCCAGTTCCGCGACGACTCGTCGTGGGCCGTCGCGAACCCGGACGACCCCAACGACATCAACGGCACGCCGGTCAAGCCGTCCGACTGGGGATACTCGCTCCGACTGGCGCGCTGGAACGGCCTCTCGCCCGACGAGATCAAAGAGGAGAACCCCGACGGCGAACCGCTCAGCGCGTTCGAGGCTATCACCAGCATCGAGTTCGACGACGAAGCCGGCACGCTGACGGCCCGCAGCGAACCCGGCTGGTTCGACATCTTCAGCGAGGACGCCCAGATCGGCGCGCTCAACCTCTCGCACCCCAGCAACCAGTCGCAAGGCGAGTCCCTGTCCATCATGGCACAGGACATGAAGCCGATCCACGACGAGGTGCAGGAGCTCGAGTGGGGCCAGCCCGAGGGGACGGCAAACACCGGGAACCCGACGTACCGGACGGAGCTCATCCAGGGCGAGATGGACAGACTCCGGCAGCGCAGTGAGGGCGAGATCCAGGAGCCCCAGAACATCCCGTGTTCCGGGCCGTTCGTGCTCCAGGAGGTCCGTGAGGACCAGGTCATCCTCAAGAAGAACCCCGAGTACTTCCTCTCGGACCAGATCAACTGGGACACGGTGCAGGTCAACATCATTCCGAACACGCAGTCCCAGACGCAGGCGCTGCAGAACAGCATCCTCGACGGGGTCAACGGCCGCGTGCTGAAACCCAACCCCAGCACGGTCGACAACCTGCCCGAGGAGTTCCGCCGGGTGAACCACACCGGTGGCGGCCAGTACGGGCTCTCGATGAACGCCCAGGCCAACGAGCACCTCGGCGACCCGCGCGTCCGCCAGGCGTTCAACTTCGCGATCAACAAGTCGCAGATCGCCGAGATCCGCAACCGCTACGCCAACGAGAAAGTCCCGTACCCGGCGGGCCTGCTCGACCCGGTCCAGCGCGGCTACGTCGAGGACGCCGGGCTGACCGACTCGTTCACCCGCTACAACCGGAACATGGATCGAGGGACGGCCCTCATGGAGGAGGCCGGCTTCACCAAGGAGAACGGAACCTGGATGACTCCCGATGGCGACCCCTTCGAGCTGACGTTGCTGACTGGGGGCTCGTCGGTTCAGGTCGAGTCGACGGTCATCGCCTTCCTCAACGAGTTCGGCGTCAACGTCAGCCTCCAGAAGGTCGACTCGACGGTCGCCGACCAGCGACAGGGCGACGGCGACTTCGAGCTCACGATGTACGAGTGGCCGTTCGCGAGCCACCAGGGCGCGTGGTTCCGCATGGTCATGCAGAGCGACCGACGTCACCGCTTCGGGAGCCTCTGGAGTGACGAATTCGTCGAGGAGGTCGCCAACAAGTACGACAACGTCGACAACGTCGAGTACGACTGGACGATGAACCTCGAGGGACTGACGCCCGAACAGCAGAAGGACTTCACCCTCGAGGCGCCGCCGGTGGGCGAACCCGACGGCGAGCTGCAGGAGTACCCGGTCATGTTCTACGACACTCAGCTCGGGCAGAACCTCGACGAGGAGACCCGCGCCGAGTATCATCAGAAACTCTGCTGGGTCTTCAACTACAAGCTGCCGATCGCACCGTTCGTGCAGAGCTTCGAGATGGCCTTCCAGGACACCGCCAACTGGACCGCGCCGGAAGACGAGTCGGAGTGGCAGATGAACCTGCCCATCTTCCAGCTCATCCAGCAGGGCAAGATCCAGGCCACGTCGGGTAACTGACGGCCCGAACCCCCGGTCACGCCCCTCCCACTACGTCCGGCAGTCGATTCCCGTCCCCGGCCGGCGTCTCGCGCCGGCCCGGTTCTCGTTCGGTACGGCTGACTGTACTGCCGACACCGTTCGGGCGGCTGACTGAACCACCGATATCGCTCGGCACTCGCTCTCCTGTCGCATCGTCACGAACTCCCGGCAGTCTGATCTCCACCGCGACAACCCGCTCACCGGAGCGCGTCGACCGGTACCAACGTCACCCGTGGGTCGCCGTCGATCGTCGCCGTGTACAGGAGCCACCGGTCCGCACAGACGAACTGCGGCCGCGGCGTCCACGTGCTGCTCCCCGGGATCGAGGCCGAGACGACTCGCTCGCGGTCGGCGCGCCTGTCGTAGACTGCGACCCGGACGGACTCGCCGTCGACCACGGTCCCCGCCAGCAGGTCGCCGTCGCGGGTCGCGTCCGCCTCGCGCGCGGCCGTCGCCCAGACGCGCTCACGGCGCCCCGCTTCGAGGTGCAGCAGTCCCACACCCCGCCGCGGCTCGACGTACCAGAGGCCCGTCCCGCCCCCGTTCCACCGGAGGTCGCCGTGGTGGTCGGGGAGCAACTGCCCGAGCGGCCGGGCGCCTAACCCTTCACGCGCCAGCCACGCCTCTCCGCCGACGCCATCGGTCGCATCCCGCGCCAGGAGCGCCAGCGACGCGTCCGACGGGCTGAACCGGAGTGTATCGTAGCGCCGGTCGCGGGTGTGCCAGACCGCCGTCGTCCCCTCCTCGACGGCGCAGGTCGCCAGCCGCGATTCGTCGTCGGTCGCGAACACCGCGCCGAACTGCTCGCCGTCGGCCGAGCGAGTCAGTCCCGCGACGGGGATTCCGGGGACCGTCTCCTCGTCGAACCGACCGACCGACCGCGGGTCAGCCGACCGCTCCGCGTCGTGCGCGGCGACGGCGTGCCCGTCGAGAACGTAGGCGGTCCCCGACTCGGCGTCCACCAGCGGCGTCGGTCCGTCGGGCGTCGCCTCCGTGTCGGACCGGAAGGCGCCGGTCTCCACGTCGAGGACGCCCAGCGTCGGCGTCTCCTCGCCGGCGTACAGCCAGACAGATCGGGCCGTGCTGACGGGAGCGACCCGCCGGGGACCGACGCTCCGGGGCGGGTCGACGAGGCGATAGCGATCGAGCCCCTCGCGGGGGACGTGTCGGAAGCGCGGCGTCTCCCCGAGGTCGGCGTCCGTCATCGCTCCCTCCCCTCCGTCGCGCGCTCGCGTCTCATTGCCGGACCAGAGCGCGTCGGCGTGTATAAATCGTCCGTGACGACGGCGGTCACCGACCCCTTCGAGCGTCGCCGCGGTCGACACGCCGGAGGGGCCCAGTCAGGGCGCGAAGCGCCGCCCGAGGCCCGCTCTTCGGATGGCGGCGTTTCACCGGTTCTCGGTCGATTGTTCCCCGCTATCGGAAAAAACTTAAACAGTAGACCGCTCTTTCAGTGTAGTATGAGACGCGTTACCGACAGCACAATCATCGGATCGGACGGCACCGGCGTTCGACTCGATACGCTCGGTCACGGGGTTGGCGGCGTCGCATGAGCCAGAGTGTCAGTCGAGACGTCGCGACGCCGCTGGTCGTCGCGATCCTGTGTATCGTCGGGATCGGGATGATCGCGGCGACGGTCGACACCGCCCAGACCATCGGCGGAGACGACGGCGGCGGGATCATCGAACAGCCCGGCGAGGGGGAACAGTCCGGACAGGATAACCCCGGCGGGCCGGGGGAGTTCGAAGGCGGCAATCCCGCGGACACCCCGGAGCGTAACGTCCTCGAGATATCGGCGTGTATCCAGTTCCTCGACTCCATCCTCGGGACGCTCCTCGTCGCGGCCGGGTTCTTGGGCGCGATCGGGCTGGTCTACTACCGGTTCAACTTCTCCGCGGCGCTGCTGACCAGCTGGGCGCTCCTCCCGCCGGTGGCGCTGGTGTACTTCCTCGGAACCAACTGCGCGACCACGGGGCCCACCTCGGGGGCGGGCGGTGGGAGCAACCCCATCCCCGGCGGCGACACCGCGCCCGTCTCGCCGCTGACGAACGTTCCGTCCTGGGCGATCGGGCTCCTGGTCGGTCTCGTCCTCGTCGGCGCGGTCGGGGCGCTCTACCGCTCGATGGGCGAGGAGGAGATCGTCGTCGTCGACGAGGAGACGGTCGACGACGGCCCCGACCTCGACGAGTTCGCCGCGGCCGCGGGCCGCGCGGCCGACCGCATCGAGGAACACAACGCCGACGTCGACAACGCGGTCTACCGCGCGTGGGTCGAGATGACCGACCTGCTCGACGTCGACGAACCGGAGATGTACACCCCCGGC
This sequence comes from Halosimplex rarum, assembly GCF_047715405.1. Taxonomy (NCBI): domain Archaea; kingdom Methanobacteriati; phylum Methanobacteriota; class Halobacteria; order Halobacteriales; family Haloarculaceae; genus Halosimplex; species Halosimplex rarum. Next base: position 2,718,670 of record NZ_CP180412.1, on the reverse strand, counting down.
GAGTTCGCGGACACGGCCATCTCGCTGGGCATGGCGGAGGACGACGTGTCGGAACTCACGCGACTGTTCAACGAGGTCCGCTACGGCGGCCGCGACGCCGCGGACCGCGAGGACCAGGCGCTCGACATCCTCCGGAACATCGAATCGGCGTACAGCGGCGACGACCAGACCGGCGACGACCAGACCGGCGACGACCGGACGGAGGGCAACAACGATGGGACTCAGTGATACGATGGCGACGCACGGCGCGAGGACCGACGCGGCGAACTCGGGGTGGTCCCGATGGACGTAGACGACGTCATCCGGTTGGCGCTGGCCGCCATCGGGGCTGTCGTGTTCGTTCTCGGCGCGGCCACGTACGTGCTCGTCGACCCGTTCGCGGACATGCTCCCCTCGACGTTCGCGGTCGTGGCGCTCGCCGGGCTCGTCGCTTTCCTGCTGGGCCTGTGGGCGGTCCGGACGGCCTACAAGGGCGGCGTCGACCAGACGGCGATCCCGGACGTGGAGCTCCCGCGGTCGTTCCCCGCGCCGGGGTCGGACCTGGACCTGACGCTCTACCGGCTGACCCACCTCCGACAGGGGACCTCCGAGTACCGCGACCAGATACAGAGCCGCCTGGCCGAAGCCGCGGTGGCGGCCATCCGCCAGCGCGAGAACTGCACGCGCGCGCAGGCGGTCCACCAGCTCGAGGAGGGCGAGTGGACCGACAACTACCAGGCCGCCTCCTTCTTCGCCGGCGGCTCGCCGCCGAGTCAGTCCCGCCTCGACCGGTGGCTCGGCGACGACGACCGGACGCCCTACGAGCAGTGGGTCGACACCACGGTCGACGCCATCGCCGAGTACGCCGGCATCGAGGCGGCGACGGAACCGGAGCCGACCGCCGACAGTGACGGCGGTGGCGGACTGCTCTCGGGGCTTCGCGGCGGCGACGGCGACGAGGGCCCGCGCGCCCAGGCCGGCTACCGCGACCAGTACGTCGACGAGCACGCCGAGCGGGTCACCGACTCGATCGTCTACAACGAACTGATCGAGACCGGCCAGTGGCGCGGGGTCACCGCCTTCGCGCTCGTGGCCGTCGGCTGGGGCGTCATCACCGCGACGCCCGCGATCGTCCTCGTGGCCGTCCTCGGCGTCGCCTTCTCGGCGTACGCCCGGGCGGCCGTACCCCCGAAACTGGCGGCTCTGGACGTCGAGCGGACCTTCGACGAGTCGGACGTGATCCCCGGCGACGTCGTCGAGGTGACCGTCACCGTCGAGAACACCGGCGGCTCGTTCGTTCCGGACCTGCGGCTGGTCGACCGCGTCCCCGGCAACATGCGCGTCGTCAGCGGGACGCCCCGGCTGGCGACCGCCCTCGGATCGGGCGACACCGCCACGTTCACCTACGAGGTCGTCGCCGAGCGCGGCACCCACGAGTGGCCGCTGCTGGCGATCGGCCGGGACTTCTCCGGCGCCCTCGAGCGCGAGGCGGTCGTCGACGTCGAGGGCGAACTCCGGTGTATCCCCTCGCTGCGGACGACCGCGGAGATGCCCGTCCGCCAGCAGACCTCGCTGTACTCCGGGCAGGAGAACACCTCCACGGGCGGGTCCGGCCTGGAGTTCTTCGCCGTCCGGGAGTACCGCGAGAGCGACCCGATGAACCGCATCGACTGGAAGCGTCAGGCCCGCACGGGCGAACTGGCGACCATCGACTTCCGTCTCGAACGAGCGGCGTCGCTCGTCTTCCTGTTCGACGCGCGCGACGCCTCCTACGTCGCGCCGGAACCGGGCGAACACCACGCCGTCGACCGTAGCGTCGAGGCGGCCGTCGAGGCCTTCGGCGCCCTCTCCGACCAGGGTAACATGGTCGGACTGGCGGCGTTCGACACGGTGCCGTGCTGGCTCGCCCCGAGCGCCGGCGACGCGCACCTCGAACGCGCGCGCCGGATGTTCGCCGGCCACCCGGCGATGTCCTCGACGCCGCCCGAGGAGTCCGAGACCGAGGGCCACTACGTGGACCCGATGACCCACGTCAGGAGCCAGCTCTCGCCGGAGTCCCAGCTCGTGCTGTTCTCGCCGCTGACCGACGACTACACGGTCGAGGTCGCCCGCCGCCTCGACTCGTCGGGCCACCGGGTGACGGTCATCAGCCCCAACCCGACCGCGAATCGGACCGTGGGCCAGCGGCTGGCCCGTATCGAACGGACCATGCGGATCGCGACGCTCCGCGAGCGGGACATCCGCGTCGTCGACTGGGAGTACGACAGCATGCTCGGACTTGCACTTGACGAGGCACGACAGAGGTGGGCCGTATGAGCGTCGAAACCGAGGAACACGCGACCGTCACGGTCGACCACTCACCGACGAGGCTCAGCTCGATCGCGGCCGTCGTCGCCGCGGTGGTCGCCGCCGTGACGAGCGCCCCCTTCGCGCTGTACGCGATCCCGCTGGGCTTCGGCGGCATCGCCGTGCTCGCGTCGGGCCTGTTCATGGGGTCGAGCCGCCTCCGCGTGACGATGGGCGCGGCCGGCCTCTTCCTCTCGGTGCTGATCGCCGGCCTGTTCGGTACCGGCCCGGAGATCCTGCTCGTCAGCGCGGCCGCGACGATCCTGGCCTGGAACTTCGGCCAGAACGCGATCAGCCTCGGCGAACAGATCGGGTCGAGTTCCCGCACCCGACGCAACGAGATCATCCACGCCTCCGCCGCGACGATCGTCGCGATGGTGGCGACCGGCGTCGGCTACGGCGTCTACCTCGTCGGGAGCGACGGGCGCCCGATGGCCGCCATCGGGATGCTCTCGCTCGCGCTCGTGTTCCTGATCTGGGCGATCCGGACCTGAGCACTGGTCGGCCGCCCACCCACCCGCACACCCACTCATCCGCCCGCCTTTCTCGCGGTTCCGACCCGACATCCGACCGACAGCGGCGGTGTCGTGGTCGCCCAGGGGTGCCAAGAACCGACAAACATAAGTCCGATCGCTGGGATTGGCTTGGTATGAGTACGTCTACCGGAGAGTTCACCATTCAGGAGGCCAGCGAGCGCTGCGACCAGATCATCGAGGAGATCCAGTCGGCGGTCATCGCCGACCGGGACTTCCTCGAGGAAGTCCTGCTGGCCATCCTCGCGGAGGGCCACGTCCTGCTGGAGGACGTGCCCGGGACGGGGAAGACGCTGACGGCGATGAGTTTCTCCAGCGCCTTCGGGCTAGACTTCTCGCGCATCCAGTTCACGCCGGACCTCCTGCCGAACGACGTCTCCGGGACGAACATCTACAACGAGCGGGACAACCAGTTCGAGTTCCAGCCGGGCCCGATCTTCGGTAACGTCGTCCTCGCCGACGAGATCAACCGCGCGCCGCCGAAGACGCAGGCGGCGCTGCTCGAAGCGATGCAGGAGAAGCAGGTCACCATCGAGGGCGAGACCCGCCAGCTGCCCGAGCCCTTTTTCGTGATCGCGACGCAGAACCCCGTCGAGCAGGAGGGGACCTTCCCGCTCCCGGAAGCGCAGGTCGACCGCTTCTTCGTCAAGACCTCGCTCGGCTACCCCGACGACGAGGGCGAACTCGAGATCCTGCGCCGTCGCGCCGGCCGTACCCAGTCGACCCCCGAGTCCGGCCGAGTCATGGACAGCCCCGAGGAGGTCCAGGCGCTGCAGGACGTCGTCGAGACGGTCCAGACCGACGAGGACCTGCTCGTCTACCTCAAGGAGATCTGCCGGATGACCCGCGAGGACCACCGCGTCCGCACGGGCGTCTCCCCGCGCGGGACCCAGCGCCTGTTCGAGTGTACCCGCGCCCGCGCGGTCATCGAGGGCCGCGACTACGCGACCCCCGACGACGTGAAGAAGATCGCCAAGCCCGTTCTCTCGCACCGTCTCGTGCTCACGCCCGAAGCCGAGGTCAACGACGTCGAGAAGGACGAGGTCGTCCAGGACGTCCTCGACGAGGTCCCGGTCCCGACCGTCAGATAACCCCGTTCTCCTCGAAATCACGGGCACCGTCCGGTAACTGCGTTCTTTTCGAATTCATCGGTGGCGCCCCGGCCCCACGAGTAGATTCAACCCGCCGATCCTCGTCCCGTCCCCCGATGAGTGTACAACTTTAAGTCCGGGCCGTCGAATCAAAAGCGTATGAGCGCCGACGGTAACAAGATCGAGTGTCGACGGTGTCGCGAGACCTTCCCGATAGACGCCGAGAGCTGTCCGAACTGCGGGAAAGAGGTCCGGAGTAACACGCCCTACTACGTCGGGGCGGCGCTCGGGCTCGTCCTCGTGCTCGCGGCGGTCCTGTCGATGGGTGAACTCCTCGCGTACGGCGTCCTCGGCGCGGTCATCGCCGTCAGCTGTGGATACATGGTTTATCGAAAGCGCGACCGGATCGTCGAGGAAGGCGAATCGATCTGATACCGTCGGCCGCCGCGTTCTGACAGCCGCCGCCCAGTCGGGCGACGGATCCAGCTACGTTCTCACGACCGACGTGGGATTCGCCCCGCCGGTGTCTGCTTCGGACCGCGCGCTGTTCTCGTCTGAGCGCTGAGGTGTCGTGTTTCCGGTCCTGCGGGTGGTTACCAAACCTTTTTAACCTGCTAGCTTGTGCCATTCGATAGCAATGGGATACCTGCGGAATCGATTACTGCAGGCAGTAATCACACTGTACAGCATCATCACTCTGGGGTTCGTATTCATACGCATGATGCCCGGGGACCCGACGGCGTATCTCCGCGCGGAGATCCAGCAGAACCCGGGTTCCTACGGCCTGCCGCCGAACCCGACGCTGGCGGAGATAAACGAGGTCATGCAGACCCAGATGAACTACACGCCGGGACCGATCTGGGAGAAGTACATCGCCTACATGCAGGGCGCGGTCCAGGGGAACTTCGGCACGTCGGTGATCGTCGACCCCGGCGCGTCGAACGTCCAGCTCATCCTGGAGGCGGCGCCGTGGACGATCTTCATCTCCTCGGCGGGGCTGGTTTACGGGCTCGTCGCGGGTATCGTCTTCGGGTCGCTGATGGCCTACTACGAGGGGACGAAGATGGACGTCGGGCTGACGGTTTCGATGCTGGCCGCCAGCTCGGTGCCGTACTACATCGTCGCCATCCTCCTGCTGTTCCTGTTCTCCTACAACCTCGAGTGGTTCCCGACGGGCGGCCGATTTAACACCGACACGGTGCCCGGGTTCAACTACCCGTTCATCGCGGGGGTGTTCAACCACGCGGCGTTACCGATACTCTCGGGGATAACGATAGGATTCGGTGGGAACGCGCTCAGCCTGCGCGCGAACTCGATCCGCCTGCTCGGCGAGGGACACATCCGCAACGCCGAGCTCCGGGGCCTGTCGACGTACACCATCTCGACGCGCTACCTCGCGCGCAACGCCATCCTCCCGATGTACACCGGGATCGTTCTGGGGCTGGCCGGCCTGATCGGCGGGTCCATCATCCTCGAGGAGATCTTCGTCTACCGGGGCATGGGGAAGCTGATGTACGACGCGACGGTCCAGCGGGACTTCCCGCTGATGACGACGTCGCTCATCTTCACGACGGCCATCTTCGTCGCGGGGACGCTGATAGCCGACTTCACGTACTCGCTGATCGATCCGCGGGCCGAGCAGTCGAGCATGGGGTGATCACGAATGGGAACTGGAGAACCTCCGGCCGAGAAAGACGACGAATCGCCGTTTAGATCGCAGTCCGACTACGACGCGACCGCGATGGACGTCTACGAGGTCGTGTTCGGTCGCTGGGTCGTCGCTCCCCTGCGCGTCCTCTGGAGCGACTACCGCGGCCGGTTCGGGCTGCTCATCCTGACGTTCTACGTGCTCGTGGGGACGCTCGGGGTCGTGATCATCCCCGAGCCGTCGGTCGACCCGATCAACCGACTCCTGAGTCCGCTCGAGCAGCCGAACCTGCAGTACCTGCTGGGCAGTGACGGCGTCGGTCGCGGCCTCCTGCCGCTGATGGCCCACGCGACGCCGAAGATGCTGAAGATGATGCTCGCGGGCGCCATCTTCGGGAACACGCTGGGGGTCGTGGTCGGTCTCGTCTCCGGGTACACCGGCGGCAACACCGACAAGATCCTCATGACGATCACCGACGTGGTGGCGTCGATCCCGGGGCTCCCGCTGCTGTTGATCCTCGCGGCGATCATCGAGCCGCGCAACCCCTACCTGATCGGGGTCATCCTGACCGTCCAGGCGTGGGCGGGACTGGCTCGCGGGATCCGCGCGCAGGTCCTCCCGCTCCGGAACGTCGAGTACGTCGAGGCGTCCCAGACGATGGGACAGTCGACTTCGACCGTGCTCATGAAACAGGTCTTGCCGGACCTCCTGCCGCTGGTGACCCTGCGGTTCATGTCGACCGCCCGCTCGGTCATCTTCGCGTCGGTCGGGCTGTACTTCCTGGGCCTGCTGCCCTACACGAGCGCCAACTGGGGCGTCGTCCTCAACAGCGCCTACGAGAACTCGAACATCCTCGCGTCGTTCGAGAACGCGCACTGGCTGCTCGTGCCGGCCCTGACCATCGCGCTGTTGACGTTCGGGCTGACGCTGCTCGCACAGGCGTTCGACCAGGTCTTCAACCCGCGCGTGCGGGCCCGGCACGAGGCGCGCAGGCGGGCCGAGGTGGAAGAGGAGATAGACGAGACCGACGTCGACGACAGCGGCGTCTCGCAGATGGGATTCCAGCAGTGATCACACATGTCTGAATCAGAATTCGCGACGGAACGACCGCAGGAAGACCGCGACACCGTCCTGGAGGTCCGCGACGCCACCGTCACCTACGAGATGGGGCGCGGCCAGGCGCGTGTCCTGAACGGCATCGACCTCGACATCTACCGCGGGGAGACCCTCGGGATCGTCGGCGAGTCCGGGTCGGGCAAGTCGATGTTCGCCTCGACGCTGATGGACGCCGTCGAGGAGCCGGGCGTCCTCCGGGGGGACATCACCTACTACCCCGAGGGCGGCGAACCGGTCGACATCACCGAACTGGAGGGCGGGGACACCAAGCGGCTCCGCTGGGAGGAGATCGCCCTGGTCTCACAGGGCGCGATGAGCGCGTTCAACCCCACCAAGCCGATCCGGACCCACTTCGAGGAGACCCTCTCCGCGCACAACGCGGACAAGGATGCGGGGATGGAGCGAGCCCGCGACATCATGCGGGACCTCAACCTCGACCCCGACGCCATCCTCGACGAGTACCAGCACGAGCTCTCGGGCGGTCAGCGCCAGCGGGCGCTCGTCGCGCTCGGGCTCGTCCTCGAACCCGAGGTGCTGATCCTCGACGAGCCGACGGCGGCGCTGGATCTCCTGATGCAGCGGTCGATCCTGCGCCTGCTCTACGACATCAAGGAGGAGTACGACATCACGCTGATCGTCATCAGCCACGACCTCCCGGTCGTCTCGGGGTTCGTCGACCGCCTCGGCGTCATGTACGCCTTCGAGTTCGTCGAACTCGGCGAGACGCGGGACGTGATGCACAACGGCGCCCACCCCTACACGCGGGCGCTGCTGCGCTCGACGCCGAATCTGGCGATGGAGGTCGACGACATCACCACGATCGAGGGGTCGAGCCCGGACCCGATCAACATCCCATCGGGGTGTTCGTACAGCCCGCGGTGCCCGATCGCCGACGACCGCTGTACCATCGAGGACCCGGACCTGATCGAACTGGAAGACGACCACGACGTGGCGTGTTTCTACCCGGACCGCGCCCGGAAGGAGCTGCCAGTCGCGCTCTCGGAGGGTGATTCAGAATGAGCACGATCGATTCGGACGAGGACGTGATCGACAACGACGAACCGGTGCTGTCGATGGAGAACGTCTCCGTGGAGTACCAGGACGAGTCGCTGCTCGAATCGGCGCTCCCCGACAGCGTGACCGACCGCCTCGGGATGGGCGAGGACCCCGTCCACGCGGTCGACGACGTCTCGCTGGAGATCGGCGAGGAAGACGTCGTCGTCCTGATCGGCGAGTCCGGGTCGGGGAAGACGACGCTCGGCCGGACCGCCATCGGGCTCCAGGACCCCACGTCGGGGTCGGTCAAGTACCGCGGCTACGACGTCGAGGACGTCGAGCGCGGCGAGCACGCCGGCGAGGTGTACGCCGAGGACGTCCGCCGTGCGCTCCAGATCGTCCACCAGGACTCCGACGCGGCGCTGAACCCCTACCGGACGATCCGGTCGCAACTGGCCGAGCCGCTGAAACTGTGGTACCCGGAGATGGACCTCAACGACCGCCAGGAACGCATCTCGACCATGCTCCACACCACGGGGGTCACGCCCGCCGAGGACTACATGGAGCGCTACCCGCACGAACTCAGCGGGGGCGAGAAACAGCGCGTCGCCATCATCCGCGCGATGTTGCTCGAACCGGACCTCATCCTCGCCGACGAGGTGGTCTCGGCGCTCGACGTCTCGCTGCGCATCGAGATCATGGACCTCCTGCTCGACCTGCAGGAGATGTTCGGCACCTCGTACCTGTTCGTCTCGCACAACCTCACGAACGCCCGGTACATCGCCGACAAGGCCGACGGCCGCATCGCGGTCATGTACCTCGGCCGGATCGTCGAGGTCGGGTCGGCCGACGATATCATCAACGACCCCAGCCACCCCTACACGCAGATACTCAAGTGGGCGTCGCTCCCGCTGGACCCCGACGACGCTCGCAAGACCATCACTGACGAGTCGCCGATGATGTCCGAGGAGGCGCCGGATCCGCGGAACGTGCCCAGCGGCTGTCGGTTCCACCCCACCTGTCCGAAGGCTCACGAGGTCTGTACCGAGGTCGATCCCGACCTCATCGGCGGCGAGGAACGGGACCACCGGGCGGCCTGTTTCCGCGAGGACTCGACCCACGAGTACTGGGACAGCGAGTCGATCCACGGCGGCGACCGCGAGATCCCGCTGTAGCCACCGCAACGACTAACTGAAATCACGACAACCATCCACACATGATACGGTACTTCGCCTCACTGCTGTCGGACTACTTCGACCACCCGATCCTCGGGCTGCTGTTGCTCGTCTCGGCGTTCCTGCTCGCCCTCGGCGGCGTCCTGAGCGTCGTCGACGTCCCGGGCGTCCCGGTGATCGCGGCCGGGTGGTTCGCAATCTACGGTATCGGAGCCGGCTCGCTCGGGCTGTTCGGCTACCTCGTGCTCTACGTGTCCCGCGGCATCTCGATCGTCCGGGACATGGCCGGACCGGGCGCGAGCTGAGACCGCCGTCGCGGTTTCGTGCGAAGCGAGCGGTCGTTTTTTCTACCGGAGCGGTTCGAACGGGTCCCACTCGAAGTAGAGCATCGACCCGATGATCGCCATGCCGGCGACGACGTGGACCGTCGCCAGGACGGACACCACGAACGTCGGCGTTCCACGTCCGACCGCCAGCATCGACGCGACGAGGATCCCCTGCATGATCACGAGGACGACGAGGATCCCCTTCCAGAACTGCCTGTTCATGCCCCTCTCTACCGGCCGACCTGTCTAAAACCCTGTGACGCGGCGTCCGGCGGTACCGAGACGCCGTTCGAAGCGGTAGCCACCCGCCGCGGCGACCTATTCCGGCCGGTCGAGCGGGACGCAGACGTTCCGCGCGTCCGCGGGCCACCGGGCGTGAGAGGGGAGGGCGGCGGGCGAATCCGCGTCCGCCCGGTTCGCTTCGGTGTAGGACATCACGGCGAGAAACAGGTGGGTCGGGACGCCGTCCTCGACGAGGACCTGCGCGCGCTCGACGTTCGGGAACGAGGTCTCCCCCCCGTCGTTCCACGCGACCCGGAGGTCCCGGTCGCCGCCGGTGGCGTGGGGATAGGCCTGGGGCGGGTCGCTGACCGTCCAGTCCACACCGTCGGGCGACGTCGCGTGGAAGCCGGCGTAGCTGTCGACGTAGCCTCCGTCGTCGTGGTGGGCCTGCATGTCCTTGGCGACCAGTTCGAACCCGTCGCCGGCGCGCCAGACGGCGTGGTCCTCCAGCGGTGCGAGGACGTGCTCGGCGACGAGGTCGTAGCCGTCGGTGTCCGCCCAGTCGTCGGCCGCGTAGACGCTCAGTTCGAAGGCGCCGTCGCGGACGAAGACGGTGGCGCTCCCGTCGTCGTCGACGACCGGCACGGCGTTGGTCTCGCCGTCGATCACCGGCCCGTGCCTCGTCCACGGCCCCGCCGGCGAGGGGGCGCTGGCCACGCCGACGGCGTTCTCGTCCCGGTCGACGCCGTGCGGGTCTTCCGGCGTCGGGCGCGGTCCCTCGTAGTGACAGCCGTAGTAGTAGAGGAGATACCGGTCGCCGGCGCGCACGACGGACGGATTGTGAGACATTCGGTCCCAGTCGCCCTCCTCCCCCGGCGGGATCACGTCCTCGGCGTACTCGTAGGGCCCCTCGGGGCTGTCGGCCTCCGCGCGCACGACGTGGGAATTCGACGTCCACCCCGGCGAGAACGGGATCTCCTTCGACCACCGGGAGGCGAACATGTGGTAGGCGTCGTCGCCGGGGACGACCGACGCCCCCCAGATCCAGTAGTCGTCCATCGCGAATCCGCCGTCGCGTGGCGCCGGTCGGAGGCGGTCGCGGAACCGCCGCTCACTCGGTGACATGATCGGTCACGCGCCGCCCGCGCGCATAGGTCTATCGACCGTCCAGCGCCGGTCCGCGCTCGCGCTCCGAACTCGCCGACAACTCCGGTCGACCGTGACTCGTGTTGGCACCCTGCAGTTATTTGTGGGCTGGCGGTGAAGTCGAGGCCGTCACATGCTGGAGTACGAGACGCACGACCGGCTGTACGAGAACCCGCTCGCCGGTCCCGCAGACGTCGCAGATTTCGTGTTAGAGGGGGATGCCGCCGTCACGTTTCCGCACGGGCGCCTCCGCCTGGAGAGCGAGCGCAGGGACGGCCCCCAGTTCGTCTACTGGTGTCCGCAGTCGTTCCCCGACGGCATCGCCGTCTCCTGGGAGTTCTGGCCCGTCGCCGCCCGCGGTCTGAGCACGTTCTTCTTCGCCGCGGAGGGACGTGACGGCGAGGACCTGCTCGACCCGGAACTGGCCGACAGAGCCGGTGCCCACGAGGCGTACACCGCGGGCGATATCGACGCTCTGCACGCGTCGTACTACCGGCGCCACGCGGACGACGGCGCCGACGGCGGGCTCCGAACCGTCACGCTCCGCAAGAGCCGCGGCGAGCACCTCGTCGCGCGTGGAGCCGACCCGATCCCCGACGCCCCGGTCGCGGACCCGCCCTACGAGATCACCGTGGTCAAGGACGCTTCGCACGTCGCCCTCTCGGTCGACGACCTGCCGGTACTATCGTGGACCGACGACGAGCGAACGGGACCGGCCCTCCGCGGCGGCAAGATCGGTTTCCGACAGACCGCTCCGCTGATCGGCGAGTACGCCAACCTCACGGTCGACCGCATCGAGACGGCAGGGTGACCGTCACGCACGGGGGGCGGGTCACTCCGAAGGCGACGCCAGTTCCCACTCGGCGCGTTTGCCCACCGCTCGGGGGTCGAGGTCGGCGACCAGCTTCAACCGATCCGGCGTCACCTCGTCGCCGACCTCGTAGAGGGTCCACCCGGCGGCAGACTCGCCCGGCGGGAGTTCGGCCTGATACTCCCCCAGCGCGAACGTGAGGCGGTCGTACGTCGTCCCGTCGCGTGTGTATCTACCGCCGACCACCAGCGGCGCGTCGCCCTCCGCGGGGACCTGCGTGCGGTTCTCGTCGCCGACGTCGCTTTCGGTCCCGCGCACGTGGAGGTAGATCTCCCCCTCGGAGATGACCGTCCCGCCGGGCATCGGCACGCCGAGCGGCTCGTCCGTGTCGTTGGAGAGGCGGAGGACGACCGCCACGAACTGCCGGCCGTCGTCGCTCTCGACGGTCCGGGTCTCCGGCGTTCCCGCTGGCGTCCCGTCGCTCCCTCCGCCGGTCTGTCTGGGGGAAACTGCGACACGCTCCGTGAGATCCCCCGCGAGGAGCGTCACGTCGAGTCCGTCGACCGTCGCCGTGTCGCCGACGTGGTTAGTGTCGCTACCGTCGGTACCGTTCCCCGAGGAGTCCGAACACCCGGACAGCACCGCCGTTGCGGCCACGCCACCCAGCGCTGCGAGGACCGATCGCCGATCGAAGGTCGCCATATCGTGTGATATGTTCGCGAGAAGTCACATAGCCGTTTCGGGACGCACCGGTCCGCCTCGCTCTCGCTCACGGCTCGTCTCACGTCTGCCGCCTCGCCGTGCGGTGTTCGAGTGGAGACCCGACCGCGGTCGGTGGATGAACGGCACCCTTTTGTCCGGACCACTCCGACCGGCACCCATGGACGAGTCCGGCGGGACCGACGGCCGCACGCGGCGGGCGTGCCTGCGGGCGCTCGGCGGTGCGATCGCGGCGGGGTCGCTCGCGGGCTGTCAGCGGGGCGTCCTCGGCGGTGGGACCCCGACGCCGCGCGAGTCGACCTGTGACTCGGCAGCCACCGACGCCGGGCCGCTGTACGACGACTGGCTCTCGCGCCTGCGACCCGGCGACTACGAGGCACCGACGGTCGCGTTCGCGAGCGCTCGCCCCCGATTCCTGACGGCGCATCCGGACCTCTACCGCGGGCTGCGACCGTATCTCTGGTACAGCCGCGAACTCGCGGAGGCCGCCGCGATGCCCTTCACCGACCTCGACCGGGTGACGACGCTCCGACCGCCGAGCGAGCGGCCGGCGCTGTACGTCGTCTTCGACTACTCCGAGGAGCGCTGGCGCTGGCTCACTCGACTGCAGGGAACCGGCTTCCGCAGCGCGGAACTCACGGAGGCCTCGGACTACCGCGGGTTTCAGCGCCGCGGGGTCTCCGGCAGCAAAGTCAACGCCGTCGCGTTCGACGACGAGTACGTCGTCGCCGCGCCGAAGGCCGCAGACCCCGTCGCCGTCGACGCGACGACGCGCATCGAGCGGCTCCTCGACACCGCGCGAGCGGACGCTCATCCGGGATACTGCTACTCGGCCGCCGACCGGGCGCTCGTCGAGCGCCTCCCCGCGGCGGACTTCGTGTTCGCGCGCTTCCGCACGGACGGCGGGACTTTCTCCGGGAGTTCCTGGGCGCCCGACGGCGCCCGCGCGGGCGGGTTCGCGTTGACGGTCCGCTGGGCGGGCCGGAGCCGGATCGGTACCACGACGCCGGTCGGGACGTCGACAGGCACCGACGGCACGGCCGCCGACGCGACGGTCGGTTCCCCGTCGCCGACCGCGACCGAGACCACGACGCCGACCTCAGCCGACGCCTCGACAGCGGCGCCAGCGGATCCGGTTGTCGACCGGCGGTTCGTCGCCGCGTTCCCCGAGGGCGAGGCTGACGTCGACGCGACCCGGTCGTTCGTCGAGTCGAACTGGCTCCGCGACGGGGAGCGCGACGACCCGCTCCAGTTCGTCGATCCGTCTTACGAGCGGTCCGGGCGGGCCGTCGTCATCACGGATGCCCAATCGCTCGAGATGGTCGCGGAGTGAGGCGCGGTCCCGAGTCGGCCGCCAGCGTTATGGCGGATTCGGTCGTCTGTGGGAGCGATGACCGACGCCGTTACCGACCGGATCGACCTGGCCGGTCGCTGGGAGTTCACGCTCGACCCCGACGACGAAGATAGCGCCGAGCGCGCGCCACCGGCTGACTTCGACGACGACATCCCGCTTCCAGGGACGACCGACGAGGCCGAGAAAGGCGAGCGCACGGCCGAGCGGACGCCGGGCCACCTCACCCGTCGCTATCGCTACGAGGGCGCCGCCTGGTACCGCACGACCGTCGAAATTCCCGACGCGTGGGCCGACCAGCGGGTCGTCCTCCGCCTCGAACGCACCCGCCCAACCGGGGTGTGGGTCGACGGCGACCTCGTGGGTCGGGAGGACAGCCTCTCGGCTCCCCACGTGTACGATCTCACGGACGCCCTTGACCCCGGCGAACACGACGTCGCACTCCGGATCGACACCGACTCGGAACCGGTCACGTTTCCTGGCGTCCAGCGCTCTCACGCCGCGACCGAGCACACCCAGACCAACTGGAACGGCGTCGTCGGTGACCTGGAACTGGTCGCCACCGACCCCGTCTGGATCGACGACTGCCAGGTCTACCCCGACCCCGCGGCCGGGACCGCGCGGGTCGAGGTGACCGTCGGCAATCGGACGGGGGCGGCCGCCGAGGCGTCCGTCGAACTGGCCGCCGAGAGCGCCGACGGAACTCACACCGTCGATCCCGAGACGGCGTCGTTTCGCGTCGACGGCGAGTCGGCGACCGTCTCGGTCGAGTACGACCTCGGCGACCCGCTCCGGTGGGACGAGTTCGACCCCGATTACTACGAGCTGACCGCGACGCTGGACGCGACTGTCGAGGGCGCAGACGCGGACGAGAACGGTGGTTCGGTCGCCGACGACGCGGCGTACGGTCACGCCACCGAGGCGGTCTTCGGCGTCCGTTCGTTCGAGCGCGAGGGGACGCGCTTCGCCGTCAACGGGAAGACCACCTTCCTCCGGGGCAACGTCGACTGCTGTATCTTCCCGGAGACGGGCTACCCGCCGACCGACGAGGCGACCTGGCGCGAGGTCTTCGAGACCGCCCGAGAGTACGGCCTCAATCACTACCGTTTCCACAGCTGGTGTCCCCCGGAGGCGGCGTTCCGCGTCGCCGACGAGCTGGGGATCTACCTCCAGCCCGAACTCCCGCTGTGGAACAACGGTGGCACGTTCGAGGACGCCGACGCGGCCGCCTTCTACCGCGCCGAGGCCGAGCGGATCCTCGCCGAGTACGGCAACCACCCCTCGTTCGTCATGTTCGCGCTGGGCAACGAGCTCTCGGGGGACTTCGCGGCGATGAGCGACCTCGTCGAAGCTCTCCGGAAGCGGGACTCGCGGCGGCTCTACGCCTGCGGCTCGTACAACGGCCTCAGCGACTCGACGCTGACCGAGGCGGACGACTACTGGACGACCGCGTCGGTCCCGCCGGACCCGACCGACGTCGACTCGGGCCGCGAGATGGTCCGCGGGGCCGCCATCGACGAGGCGCCGCCCGCGACGACGACCGACTACCGCGAGGCCGTCGAGGACATCTCGATCCCCGTGGTCGCCCACGAGATCGGGCAGTACCAGACATACCCGGACTTCGCCGGGCTGGAGCGCTACGACGGCGTCCTTGCGCCCCGGAACCTCGAACTCAAGCGCGACCACCTCGAAGCCCACGGCCTGCTGGACCGCGCTGACGACTTCGCCGACGCCTCGGGTCGCCTCTCGGTGCAGTGTTATCGCGAGGAGGTCGAGGCCGCCCTGCGGACGCCCGGGTTCGGCGGGTTCCAGCTCCTGCAACTGGAGGACTTCCCCGGGCAGGGGACCGCGCTCGTGGGGATCCTCGACCCCTTCCGCGAGTCCAAGGGGCTGATCGACCCCGACCAGTGGCGGCAGTTTTGCGCCGAGAGCGTCCCGCTGGTCCGGCTTGACGCTCGGACGTTCGCCGCCGACGAGTCGCTCGCTGCGGACGTGCAACTGGCGCACTTCGGCCCGGAGGGTCACGACGAGGTCGCCGCCGAGTGGACGCTGACGGCCGCCGACGGGTCCGACTCGGAAGCTGTGGTCGCGGAGGGGTCGCTCCCGGAGACGGACGTGCCCCAGGGCGAACTCGTGGATCTCGGAACCGTCGAAGCGGACCTCGGGGACGCACTCGCGAGCGCTGACGGCGTCGACGCGCCCGTTCGCCTCACGCTCTCGGTGACTGTTCCGGCCACCGATGCCGCCACCGGCTACGACGTGTGGGTGTACCCCGCCGACCTGCCCGCGGTCGACGCCGACGAGGGATCGCTCGGTGGATCCGCGGACGCGGCACTGACCGTCCGCCGAGCGTTCGACGAACAGACCCGCGAGCTGCTGGACGCGGGCGAAGACGTGATCCTCGTCCCCCGCCACGACGACCTGCGCCACTCCGTCGCGTCCGCCTTCGCTCCGTGTTTCTGGTCGTACGCGCTGTTCAAGCGCAACGCGCCAGCGGGGACGATGGGGCCTCGCTGTGACCCCGAGCACCCGCTGCTCGACGGGTTCCCGACGGACGCCCACGGCGACTGGCAGTGGTGGCACCTCCTCTCGAACGCCCGCCCGGTCGTGCTCGACGACGCGCCCGACGACTACGAGCCGCTGGTCCGGATGATCGACAACGTCGAGCGCAACCAGCGCCTGGGGCTCGTCTTCGAGACGGCCGTCGGCGACGGGAACCTGCTCGTCTGTGCCGTGGACCTGTTCGCGGCGGACGACGATCCCTCGGTACGAGCGTTCGCGCGGTCGCTGGTCGACTACGCGGCGTCGGAGTCGTTCGACCCCGACCGGGGCGTCAGCGAGGCGGTGCTCGAAAAACTGCTGACGATATAGGGCCTCGACTCACCGTTGGCGACGGCGCGAGGGGTATCTCCGGCGGATCTATACCCTCAGTCGCTCTCGTACTCGGGAAGTTCCTCGAAGTCTGGGACTTCGGCGAGATAGAGGTTGCTCGATCCGTCGTAGCGGGCGGAGTCGAACAGCACGTGCGACCCGTCGGGACTGAACCGCGTGTGGGGGTGTGGTCCCCGGTGGCTCCAGTCGTGAGTCGCGAGGATCCGCGGTCCCTCGTACTCGCCGGCCTCGTCGTCCCAGCGATACAGCAGGCTGTGCGGGACCTCCTCGAACGTACCGTCACAGACGAGCAACTCGGGCGAGTTGGCGTGCGTGTGCGTCAGCGCGTACACCTCGTCGGGGAGGGCGGTCTCGCGGCGGTCCGTGTCGTCGTAGCGCGAACTCCCGATGAACGGGTCGGGGTCGTTGACGCGCTCGCGACCCTGCGGGTCCTTCAGCGAGCCGTGGTAGCCGACGCGCTCGCCGTCTTGCATCCAGTACTCGTGGCCGACGCCGCCTTCCTCGGGAACCTCTCGGACTTTCCAGGTCTCGCCCGTCTCCGCGTCGACCGTCCAGATGCGGTTCTCGACGGCGTCCCACGGGCCCTCCTCGCAGTAAGTGAACAGCTCTGGTCGCGTCGGCGAGGCGTTGACGTGGCTGCTGGCCCAGACGTCGACCTCTCTGAGGCGTTCCGGCTCGCCGCCGTCGGTCGGGACCGACAGGATCCGCGTGTCCGGCGCGGCCTCGAACGTCCCGGTGAGTTTGTCGTCGCGCTCGGGCACTTCTACGTCCTCGCCGATGGCGACGTAGAGGCGGGTCCCGTCGGCGTTCACGTCGAGGGATCCGCCGTTCCAGCCGTCGGGGACCTCGTAGTGGACGTCTTCGACCCGTAGCGTCCCGAGATCCAGACTCACCAGTCGGTCGCGGACCCAGAAATACACCCGTTCGGCGTCGTGGTCGATGGCCGTCCCGCCGCGAAAGCCCTCGATGTCCGTGACCTGTGTGATCAGCCCCGACCGCAGGTCGATCGAGTACAGCTGGCGCGAGCCGTCCCGGTCGGAACGAAAGAGGAGGCGGCGACCGTCGTCGTACCAGCTGTCCTCGGTGAAGTAGAGGTGGTAGTCACCGACCTCCGGATAGCTCGTCAGTCGGCGCACGCGCGCGCCGCTCGTTGGGTCCGCGTACGTCTCGTCCTCGGCGGGCCAGTGGCTGCCCGCTCGCGGCCCCTGTTCGATAGTCTCTGGCATGATGAGTACCGAATTACTGGACGCCGCGGCGGATATAGCTTCCCTTCGCAGAACCTCTCGCTGGGTATCTCCGCCGAGTCTACGCCCCGGTCTGTCGATTCGAGGCAGTCGGTCTGCGAATCCGGCCCCGTCCTCGACGGCGGCCGTTCGGCCGCTCCGAACATCACCGAGAACGCCGTCTCCGGCCGATTCACTCTCCGAATCGGCTGGTAGTCGATCTCCAACGGCTACCGCCTTGTCCGCAGTGCGCGCACTTCGGAGCCACCTCCTCCCAGTACAGATCACTCGTTCCCCGACAGGCAGCCCCTCGATAGCGTCCGATCGTTCCTGCACGATAACGAACGTTCAGTTGGTATAGTTCCGGCATTGCCGGACGACATCCGGGCGCGTCGGCGACCGCGTCGGACGTGCGACCGAGCTTCCGGCGCCGCCAATCGATTACATCTGTAGGGTTGTAATATACTGGCTCAGAACCGGACTACTCCGCGTCGATTTCCACCGATGTCGGGACGGGTCGCTCCCGTCAGGCCGATCGTGCGACAGCAAACCTTCGACTTTCGAGTGGTTTTTGTCCGGTATTACCGAACTGATTATGCCATTTACTAACAAGGGCCGGGGTCTGGCCTCCTACAATTGGATAATATGGGCTGTTGATCCGATCCGTGAGGTCGTGGACGGGATCGTTTCCGGTATTACCGAACGGGCTCGAGGGCCAAACGGGAGGGGGCGCTCGTCTACGAAACCGTCACAGACAAGCGCTGACTCGCCCCTTCTCGGTCGGATAACCGAGTGAAGCTAGCGAATCGACCGGACAGAAGCAATCTGCGACGCGGCCGCTTTCAGGCGTCGGCGAAGCGGAAGACGGGCTTGACGACTTCGGAGTTGAGGAACGCTTCGAAGGCGGCGGTGGGGTCGGCCGTCGAAAAGGAGTCGTCGACGACGGCCTCGGCGTCGATCTCGCCGTTTTCCATGAGTCGCAGCGCCTGCTCGAAGTTGGTCCAGTCCGATCCATACGAGCTGACGACGTCGATTTCGCCGCGGACGACCGGTGTCATCAGGATTTCGCTGGGTTCGCGGGGGATACCGACGACGACGACTTCGCCGCCCTTGCGGACGACTTCGACGCCGGTCTCGACGCCCGTGTAGTGGCCGCTGGCGTCGAACACCGCGTCGAACCCGACGTCGTCGGTCCGGACGCTCGCCTGGGTTTCCAGGTCCTCGTCGGAGATGTTGATCGTGTCGATGCCGAGCGATTCGACCAGGGGCAACCGGGAAGTCGCGTCCTGGCCGAGGCCGGAGACGAGGACGTTCGCGCCGAGCGAGTCGGCGACGGCGGCGGTGAACACGCCGATCGGTCCGGGCCCTTCGACCAATACGTCGTCGCCGGGGTTGATCGACGAGCGGGTGAGTACTGCCCGCGTGGCGATGCTCAGCGGCTCGGTGATCGCCGCGTCGGCCAGCGAAACGCCGTCGGGGACCGCGTGGAGGAACTCGGGATCGACTACCGTGTATTCCGCGTAGGCACCGTCGCGGTGCATGCCGGTGATCGAGAAGTTCTGGCAGATGTTCTCCTCACCGTTACGGCACTGGAAACACTCCCCGCAGTGGTGGATCGGTTCCTCGACGACGCGGTCCCCTGGTTCGAAACTCCGTACCTCGTCGCCGACCTCGACGACTTCGCCGGAGTACTCGTGGCCCATGATCCGCGGCATGGCGATCCAATCGTACCCGCCCTCGTACTCGTAGGCGTGGGCGTCGCTCCCACAGATACCTGCCGAGTGTACTCGGACGAGAACCTCCGCTGGACCGGGGGACGGTCTCTCTCCTTCCTGAACTTCGACGGACGCGGGGCCCGTCTGGACTATTTGCTTCATATGCTAACAGATCCCTCTCGACTTCGACACGGATAGGTGCGGGCCTTCGGAATATAAAGATGTTGGAGGGAGAGACGGTGCGGTCGGTCGTTTTCCCGGCGGGCCGTCGCCCGAGGCGACCGCGTTCCCGGCTGGGCCGTTCGCTCCCCGCCCGATGGTCGACTCTCCGTCGCCCTCACTCCAGGTCGACCGCGACCCGTTCGCCGGTGCGGGCGCTCTCGTAGGCGGCGTCGAGCAACGCCGTCACCACGAGGACGTCCTCGGCGGTCGCCGGCGGATCGGTCCCGGTCCCGATGGCCTCGGCGAACGCGGCGAACTTGCTCGGCGCCTCGTCGTAGGCCAGGTCCGGTGTCCGCTCGTCGCCGCCGGGCTCGACGACGGTGAGTTCTCGCTGGCCCCAGCCGGTCCCCTCCAGATACATGGCGCCCTCGTCGTCCCAGACGTGGATGTGCTCGCGCGTCGCCGAGGCGACGGCGGAGTCGGCGAAGCTCGCCACCGCACCGTTCTCGAAGCGGACCGTCAGCGAGGACTTCGTGTCGATGGACTGCTCGTCGTCGTAGAAGTCCATCTCGGCGCTGACCGCCGCCGGGGTCAGCCCCGACAGCCACAGCACCGACTCGACGACGTGCGTCCCGACGCTGAAGAGGTGCCCGCGGCCGCCGATCTCGGGTTTGACCCGCCAGTTCGTCCCGCGCTCGAAGTGGCCTGTCCAGTCCTGGGTCAGCTCGCCGGTCATGAACGTCGGCTCCTGGCCCTCGTCGTGATACCGTTCGTAGGCGGCGACGAACCCGGGGTTGAGGTGGCGCTGGTAGCCGGCCATGAACACCTGCTCGGAGCCGGCGATCCGGTCGCGGAGCCGCTCGGCGGCGTCCTGTTCGATCACGACCGGCTTCTCGCAGAGGACGTGCAGGTCCCGGTCGAGCGCGTCGTGGATCTGGTCGTCGTGGAACGCCGGCGGCGTGGCGATGATCACGGCGTCGAGGTCCGTCTCCGCGTACATCTCCGCCTCGTCCGTGTACAGGATCGACTCGTCGAGGTCGTGTTCGGCCGCGAGGTCGTCGAGCGCCTCCTCGTTCACGTCGACGGCCGCCGCGATCTGTCCCTCCGGCTGTGCGCTGACCTCGCGCGCGAGGTGGGTCCCGATGCCACCGGTCCCGATAATGGCAGTTCGTAACACGACTCGGTGGTTCAGGGGCCGGTCGCTTGCGTCTTACGGATCCCGGGGCGGCCTGCCGCGAGCCGTTCGGGCGTCGATCCGACAGTCGCGCCGTCGACCACCGGGGTTCTCGGTCGAGACGCCGCGTCAGCCGGAGACGGCGCGATCCGCCGTGAACGGCAGGTATTTTTGTCGCCGGCGCGCTGGGTGAGGTACATGCATTCGCTGCAAGCGGAGCCACCAGTCGACGGCGCGGCGACCGACGTTCGGATCGGCTACGTCGGGGGCGGCAGCCAGGGCTGGGCGCTGACGCTGATCAACGACCTCGCGCAGTGCGACGACGTCTCGGGCACCGTCGCCCTCTACGACGTGAACTACGAGGGCGCCGTCGAGAACGCCGAACTGGCCAACGACGTGATGGACCGCTCGGACGTGCCGGGCGACTGGACGTTCGAAGCCCACCGCGAGATGGACGACGCGCTCGCCGGCGCTGACTTCGTCGTCTGCTCGACGCAGGACCCCCCAGAGGAGACGTTCGTCCACGACATCGACGTCCCCCAGGAGTACGGCATCTACCAGACCGTCGCCGACACCGTCGGCCCCGGCGGCGCCTTCCGGTCGCTGCGCTCGATCCCGCAGTACCGTGAGATCGCGGCGACCGTCCGCGAGCAGTGCCCGGACGCCTGGGTCGTCAACTACACGAACCCGATGACCGTCTGCACGCGGACGCTCTACGCGGAGTACCCCGACATCAACGCCATCGGCCTCTGCCACGAGGTGACCCATATCCAGCACATGCTCGCCGACGTCGCCGAGCGGTACATCGACGCCGCCGAGGACCTCTCGGGGTCGGACATCGCGGTGAACGTGAAGGGGATCAACCACTTCACCTGGATCGACGAGGCCCGCTGGCGCGGCCACGACGTGTTCCAGTATCTCGACGCGGAACTTGAGCGTCACAAACCGATCCCGGGCTTCGAGCCGGGTGAACTGGCGGACGAGTCCTACTGGGCCAACCACCACCAGATCGCCTTCGACCTGTACGACCGCTTCGGCGTGCTGGGCGCCGCGGGCGACCGCCACCTCGCCGAGTTCGTCCCGTGGTACCTCGACATCGACACCCCCGCCGAGATCGAGCGCTGGGGGGCCCGGCTGACGCCGAGCGCAGCCCGCCGGAGCGACGGCGAGGCCCCGGCGAAGATGGACAAGTTCCGCGACGACGAGGGCGAGTTCCACCTCTCGGAGTCCGGCGAGGAGGTCGTCGACATCATGCGCGCGCTGCTGGGCATCGAGCCGATGAAGACGCACGTCAACTTCCCGAACCGCGGGCAGTGCCCCGACCTGCCCGACAGCGCCGTCGTCGAGACGAACGCCCTGATCACCGGCGACGACATCTCGCCCGTCAACGCGGGCACGCTCCCGCGACAGGTCCGCAGCATGGTCACGCGGGCGATCCACAACCAGGAGACGCTGATCGAGGCCGGCTTCGCAGGCGATCTCGATCTGGCGTTCCAGGCGTTCCTCAACGAGCCGCTCGTCACGATCCAGCGCGACGAGGCGCAGGATCTGTTCGCCGACCTGGTCGCCATCGAACGCGACTATTTCGACGCCTACGACGTCGAGGGCGCGTCGGTTCTCGACGGCTACGAACTCGACCGCGAGGCCGTCCTCGCGGACTGACCGTCACGGTACCGCCCGTCACCGCCACTCGCGCCTCGCAGTCGGCGACAGCCGTGCCGTCGGCCCCGTTCTCGCACTCGTAGTGTGCTCGCAGCCGGTCTGTGCGTTCTGAAATTCGCTTTTCGGTCGATTCGAACGGCCCGTACCGTGGAAAAATACGCCGACGACCGATGCGACCGGTTCGGAGCGGGGATCACCCGAACGCGGTCCCGGCCCCGATCCCGGTCCCGCTCTCGACCGCGATCAGGTGTTGTCTTCGAGGATGCGGATCTCGTCGAGCAGGCCCGTGCCGCGGGTGCCGACGCCGCCTTCGGTGTAGTCGGTCTCGAAGCCCGTCGTCTGCTCGGCGACCTGGTTGCCGTCGGGGTCGTTGAGGGTGGCGGTCAGCTCGCCCTCGCTCCAGTCGATGACGACCTCGTAGAACTCGCCCAGCGTCACCGCCCCGACGCTGTTCCCGATCACTTGCGTGCCGTCGCGCTGCCAGACCTGGAAGCGCCAGTCGTCCTCCCCGCTCTTCCACAGTCGGGTGAAGTGGAAGGGGAACGCCGTGTCCGCGTCGGTCGACTTCGCACTCCCGAACGCGACGCCGGCGTTCTCGGCGTCGCTCGTGGCGCCGATCTTCGCGGAGAACTTCGTTCCCTCGGCGGGCATCCGGTCGAGGTCGGAAGCCAACAGCCGGCTGCCCTCGCCGCCGGACCCTTCCAGTCGGTACTCGCCCGAGGGGACGGGACTGGTCTGGTTGACCTCGTAGTCGCCGGTCGCGCCCTCGTACTCGTCGATGTCGCCGTCCTCGAAGTCGTCGACGATCCCGGGGCTGGTGTCGTAGTCCCACGACACGTCGCTGCCGCCGTCCTCGCCACCGCCGCTGTCGTCACCGCTTCGGGGATACCGGCCGATAACCGCCTGGGGCTGGTCGACCACGTAGTCGAGCGTGAGGTCCTCGCCGGGGTCCTCGACCCACTCGACGACGAGGTCCCACCCCTCGCCGTTGTACTCGAAGCGGTGGTCGTAGGCGAAGGCAGTGGAGGGAGGCTGGAACACCTTCGCGCGCAGGTCGAGCGTCGCCTCTCCCTGCGTCGTGACGTTCTCGACGCGCGCTGCGGGCTCGCTCCCGGACGAGAGCGTGACCGTGCCCGATGCGACCCCGGCGCCGACGTTGTCGCGGACGACGACGCTCGACGGTTCGACGTTGATGGCCCCCTCTGTCCCGGCACCGCGGACGTCGTTGTCGACGATGCGGACGTTGCTGGTGTCGGGGCCGTCGCGGGGCCCCTCGGTCACGCTGATCCCGTAGGGCATCTGCGGGTCGTCGCGCGTGTCCTCGATGCGGAGGTTCGACACGCAGATCCCCTCGGCGGGCGGGTGTTTGTTCGAGGAGCGCGAGTCGATGCGGACGCCCTCGGCGTCGGTGTTCCGGATGACGCCGCCGTTGACGGTGACGTTCGCTCCGTCCTGGATCAGGACGCCGTGGGACGTGTTGCCGACGATGTTGACGCCCTCGATCGTGGCGTTCGACGACGAAGACACCGTGAACACACCGCGAGCGCAGTTGCGGGCGACCACCTGTCCGCAGGTGACGTCGTCACACCCGTTCGCGAGGCGGAACGCGGCGTAACCGCCGCCGACGTCCAGGTCCTTCCCGACGACCGCGTTTACGGTGGCGTCGCTCGTGTCGTTCAGGAGGACGCCGCACTGTCCGCCGCCGTTTGCGATGACCTGGCCGATCTGGATCCGGTCGACGGCGTAGGTCTCGAAGGCGTGGCCCCGGACGTTCTCGAAGTAGGCGCTGTCGACCTGAATGTCGGTCGACCGGATCGTGTCCTCGCCGCGGCCCTCGGCGAAGCCGTCGATGCGGACGCCGCCGCCCGTGGCCTCGATGGCGCTGTCCTCGGGCGTCCGGATGTCGAGGTGGCCGAACCGGACGTTCGAGACGCTCCGGAACCAGACCGCCGAGCGGAAGTTCCCGACGATCGTCGCCCGCGGGATCTCGATCTCCTCGGCGTTGAGCGCGCGCAGCGGCCGGATCAGCGCCTCGCCCTCGTCCTCGACGTGGATGGTCCCCCGGAAGTCGACGACGGTGTAACTCGGGACGTCGATCGCCAGCACGTCGCCGTCCCACTCGTGGGGCCCCATCGTCCCCGAGCAGGCGACGACGACCTTCTCCTTGGTCGTCCGGCCGTCGGTGAGGCTGTCGATCGCCGCCTGGACGGCCTCGGTGAAGTTTTCACCGCTGTACACCGTCTCGTCGACGGCGTCGGCGTGGTACGTCCCGTCGGGATCTTGCCAGACGAGGACGTCCGCGTCGCGGGCCGCAGTCCTGACGTTCCCCAGCGTCGCCGTCGCGGCGTCGAGGTCGCGGACGTCGTGCAGGTCGTGGTCCTGGGCGTCGACGTGCTGGTTCCACTTGCGCGTCGGGTCCGACCCATTCTCGTTTCCGTCGCCCCCTTCCTGTGCCGCGGCGACGCCGGCCCCGCCTGTGAGTGCCCCCGCGCCCAGCATCGCCATCGCCGCCCGACGAGTGAACGTCAGTCCATCACTCGCGTCGCTACTCCGTGTGTCGTGGCTATCGCTATCGCACATCACACAATCGCCTCGAATACCACATATTTATAATTATTGTTAGTGTATGGTCACTATCCGGGTACGGTCGCGCTACGGACGGATCGCTTGCAGACCGGTAAGGCCGTCATCTTGAAGCGGCGGGCCGCCGAGTGTGACCCATGGCCGCAGTCAGCTACGACTACGCGGACGAGACGGTGATCGTAACCGGCGGGAGTTCCGGCATCGGCCGTGCCGTGGCTCGGCGGTTCGGTGCGGCCGGCGCGACGGTCGTGGTCGCGGACGTCCGCGATGAACCGAAGCGCGACGGCGCACCGACCCACGAAGCAATCCGGGAAGCGGGGGGCCACGCGACGTTCGTCGAGACGGACGTCTCGGACCCGGGGGAAGTCCGATCGGTCGTCGAGGCCGCTCGCGAGTTCGGCGGCGTCGACGTGATGGTCAACAACGCCGGCATCTACCGCGGCGCGCCGCTGCTCGACGCCGACGCCGAGACGTTCGACCGGGTGTACGGCGTCAACGTCCGCGGCGTCTTCGCCGGGATGCAGGCGGCAGCCCGCGATATGCTCGACCGCGGCGAGCCGGGATCGATCGTCAACACCGCCTCCATCAGCTCGGAACTCGCCCAGCCGGGACACGCGATGTACGACGCGTCGAAGGGCGCGATCATGATGTTGACGCGCGTCGCGGCGCTCGAACTCGCCGAGCACGGCGTCCGCGTGAACGCCGTCGCGCCGGGGCCCGTGGACACGGACATCGGGTCGGGCGATACCAGCGAGTCCGAGACCGACGTGATCGACGTCGGAAAGTCGGCCCCGATGGGCCGGTCGGCGTCGCCCGAGGAGGTCGCCGGTTCGTACCTCTTCCTCGCGAGCGACGACGCCTCGTACGTGACGGGTCACCTGCTCTACGTCGACGGCGGCTACGCCGTCTACTGAGGCCGGCCGCTCGGACGCCGGTTCGGCCGTCCCGTTCGCGGCGTTACACCGAGGTGAACGTCCACAGCTGGTGGCTGCCGCCGTTGTCGCTCCACTGCTGGACGTTGTCGCCGTCGGCGGTCCCCGCCGAGGCGACCTCGGCGACCTTGCCGCTGTTGGCGTTGACGAGTCGGTACTGACCGCTCCCGGTGTCCTCGATGGTCCAGTCCTGGCAGGCGTGGCCGGTGTCGCTGTACTGCTGGATGTTGTCGCCGTCGGCCGTCCCCGCACTGGCGACCTCCAGCAGGAGGCCGCTGTGGGCGTTCGTGAGGGTGTACGTGCCGTCGCCGTTGTCCGTGACGTTCCACTGCTGGCAGGCGTGGCCCGTATCGGCGTACTGCTGGACGTTGTCGCCGTCGGAGGTACCGGCGCTGGCGACTTCGAGCAGTTTCCCGCTGTTGGCGTTCGCGATGTGGTAGGTCCCGTCGCTGATGGCGCCGCTGCCGCCGTCTCCACCGCTCCCGCCGTCGCCACCGTCCCCGCAGCCGGACGGCTCGCCGGGAACGGGGGCCTGGCTGCTGGGTTCGCCGTCGCAGGCGATGACCGGCCAGTCGTTGCTGTCCCACTCGATGCGGTCCTGCATCATGTAGCGCGTCTCGTCGTCGGCGGTGGCCTCGACGTGGTAGAAACACCACCAGTCGCCGTTGGGTCCCTGGAAGACGTCGTTGTGTCCCGGCCCCGTGAACTGGTCGTTGCCTTCCAGGATGGGGACGCCCGCGTGTGAGCCCGAGAGGTCCCGCAGGTCCGTGCCGTTCTGGTTGTAGTACGGCCCCGTGAACGACGTCGCGCGGCCGCATTCGAGGCGGTACGTGCTGTCGTAGCCCTCGCAGCACTGCCCCGACGAGTAGAACAGGTACCAGTACCCGTTGTCCTGGAGCATCACCGGCCCTTCGATCGAATCACCGGCCATGTGGAACTCCGTGCCGGGGACGACGTCGTCCATCGCGTCGTTCATCTGGACGGCGTAGATGCCCTCGTAACTGCCCCAGACCAGCCACGGCTGGCCGTCGACGATCACCGTGTCCGCGTCGATGCAGTTCGTCAGGTCGAGGTCGCTGCTCTCGATGACCGGCCCCTGATCGGTGAAGGGGCCGTCGGGCGTGTCCGACGTGGCGAGGCCGATGCCGGCGTCGTCGCTACCCCAGACCGACAGGGAGTAGTAGAGGTGGTACTGCCCGTCGTGATACCGGATGTCGGGCGCCCAGCAGCCCGGATCCGACTCCGTAGGGTGCCAGTCCGGCGTCTCCGTGAGCGCCGGCGCGATGTACGACCAGTTGTACATGTCCGTCGACTCCGCGATCGGGATGATGTCGTTCGGTGTCTCTGTCCCGTAAGCGTAGTAGGTCCCACCGTCTTCGATGATCGACACGTCCCCGAACCCGATCGGCCCGACCGGGTTGTGGTAGTGCTCGTCGCTCTCGTCCCCGAGCGCGGACCCGCTCGTTCCGATGACGCCGCCCGCCACGAGCGTCCCCGCGCCGATCGCTTTCAACACCTTACGCCGATTGGTTTTACTGCTGTCATGACTGTCCGTCATGCAATCCTAATTAAAAACAATCAATGTTAATTCTTTCCATGCGAGGTGGTGGCACAATCCCCAGTACGTCGCAAGGAGACGGTGACCGGGCCGGTTACGGCCTGGCGCTATCGCGGCGGATCAGACGGACTCGAAGGTCCACCGCTGGTTGTCGCCGCCGTTGTCGGACCACTGGATCACGTTGGCGCCGTCGTCGGTCGAGGCGGCGTCGACGTCGGCGACCTTGCCGCTGTGGACGGCCTCAAGGGCGTACTCGCCGCTGGCGTCCTCCCGGATGGTCCAGCGCTGATTGTCGCCCTCCCAGTCCTCGTACACCTGGAGGTTGGCGCCGTCGTCGGTCGACTGCGACGCGACGTCGAGCACCTTGCCGCTGTCGACGTTCTCGATGCGATAGGAGCCGGCGCTGGTCTCCTCGACGTACCACTGCTGGTTCTCGCCGCCCCAGTAGTCGTACTGCTGGACGTTGGACCCGTCCGAACTGCCGGCGGCGTCGAGCGCCTTGCCGGAGTTGACGTTCGTGATCTGGTAGGTACCCGTCGAGATGGGGTTCGTCGACCCGCTGTCGTCGTCATCGTCTCCGTCTCCAGTGTCTCCATCGCCCACGGTCACGATGTTCGGCGTCGGCGGGTCCTCCATGTTCTCGCCGACGAAGAAGCTGGGATGGGGCGGCTGGTTGTAGCCGGCGTTCTGCCAGGCGACGGCCGTCCGGTACTGCGTGTCGTGCATCAGCGTGTACAGCCGGTTGTTCGTCTCGAAGGGCGTCACGAACAGGCGCAGCGCCTGGTCGTCGTCGCGTCGCCAGATGACCTCCTCGCGCCAGTCGCCGAGGACGTCGGCCTGGAGGCAGGGAGTGCCCTTCGTCCAGTTGTTCGAGAGCGTCCCCGGGAAGTCCTCGAGCCGGTTGACCTGCTGGGCGTCCGGATCCCACTCGCCGAGCCAGGGATAGCCGATGCCGTCGCCCTGCCAGTCGTGGTCCGTGAGTTCCCGCTGGAGGTCGCCCGTCCACCAGGTCACGAAGTTGAGCGAACCCCCGGGCGCGCCGGAGATCCGGTCCCCAGATCCGCCCTCGCGGAGGCCGATACCGTTCGACGCCCAGGCCTCGGCGCCCGGATGCGTCGAGTCGATATTGCCGGCCACGCCGCGGCCGACGTCCGTGTCCTGGGCTACGTCGGCGTTCCAGAGCAGCTCGCCCGTCTCGGCGTCGCGCATCGTCGCGCCCATCCCGCCCCACTCGTGGGGCATGAAGATCTCCTGCCCGTCACGCGAGGGGACGAAGTCACTGCAGTGGAGCGCGTCGCCGTGGTTCCAGCCGGTCGTGTGGAGTCCGGTGCCGTCGTGGTCGATCACGCAGGCGCCGTAGACGATCTCGTCGAACCCGTCGTCGTCGACGTCCGCGACGCTCAGGCTGTGTGCCCCCTGGCCTGCGTACCTCCCGTTACCGGAATCGTCGCTGTCGAAGATCCACCGCGTCGAGAGCTGACCGTCCCTGAAGTCGTAGGCCGCCAGCATCGTCTTCTCGTAGTACCCGCGGGTCATCACGATGCTCGGGTGCTCGCCGTCGAGGTAGGCGACCCCGGCGAGGAAGCGGTCGACGCGGTTGCCGTAGTCGTCGCCCCAGTCGGAGACATCGCCGCGGGCGGGCTGGTAGTCGGTGGTGACGATCTCCTCGCCGGTCGCGCCGTCGAACACCGTCAAGTACTCCGGCCCTTCGAGGATCCGGCCCGCGTCGTTGCGCCAGTCGGCGTCCGGATCGCCGATCACGGTCCCGGCGTCGTCCGTCGTCCCGTCGGCCGTCCGGACGACGAACTCGGCGTTCCCGTCGCCGTCGAAGTCGTAGACGAGGAAGGGCGCGTAGTGCGCGCCGGCCCGCACGTTGATGCCCAGATCGATTCGCCAGAGGTGCTCGCCTTCGAGCGTGTACGCGTCGAAGATGTGGGGGTCCGTGTCTCCCTCCTGGGCGTTGTCCTTAGTCGTGCCCGACCACTTGACGACGATGTCGTAGCTCCCGTCGCCGGTCAGGTCGCCGACGC
This sequence comes from Halosimplex rarum, assembly GCF_047715405.1. Taxonomy (NCBI): domain Archaea; kingdom Methanobacteriati; phylum Methanobacteriota; class Halobacteria; order Halobacteriales; family Haloarculaceae; genus Halosimplex; species Halosimplex rarum. The sequence continues at coordinate 2,689,279 of NZ_CP180412.1, read as the reverse complement.
TGCAGTCGTTCGGGCTGTAGTTGTCTCCCGGACTGTTCAGCGGGATGTCCGTGTAGTTGTCCTGCCAGACGTCCGCCGGGTCGGACTCCGCCTCCTCGGTGCCGTCGATCACCGGCGCCACTGTGTAGGTCGACCCCGTCGAACCGTTCTGGTCGACGTAGTTCGTGCTCCCGGTGATCGGCGAGTCGTTCACCTGCTGGCCGTCGCGATAGAGGTTGAACCCGATCCCGTCGGGGTCGGTCCCCAGCAGGCGCCAGCGAACCAGCACGCCGTCGTCGGTCTGGACCGCGACCACTCCTCTGTCCAGGGTCTCCGCTTCCCGCGGTCCCGGCGCCGACTGTGCGCTCGCGTTCCCCAGCCCGGCCAGCATCGCTGCGCCGGTCGCCATCCCACCGAGGAACGTCCGACGCCGGATCGATCCCGGCAGATCGAGTTCGGGGTCCGATCGCTCGTTCGTCCGCTCTGTTCCACGTGCCACATCGCGCGTGTTGTCGTCCATTGTTGTCGTGCACTGTCTGCAGATCGTTTCAGTCGCTGTTCGACCGCGTTCGGAGGCGACGCCTCCACAGACCAGAGGCGACAAAGACTCGCAACCCGCTCCCCCACGAACGACGTCTCACGACGCCGACCACAACCGCGACAGCGCTCAGCACCTGATCTCGATGGTCGCGTACCACATCGCCGTTTGGTTGTCCCAACGCGTGTACTCCGAATGAACAAATTGTTGCTACTTATTTATTACTATATTTCATGTTATTCGATTATCTACATCCTGTTATCGTGAAGCCCCTCCGAAATATCAATCCCGGGACGACGGGATCTCGGCGGCGACTGGCGGCTGACCGCCCGGCGGGTCCGGTGGCGTCGCGAGAGCGAGGCGTGGTTCGGATCGCAGTCGGGACGGCGAGGATATGGTCCTCGCAGACCCGTCGGTCGGCTGTCAGTCGACTACACTGATTCGAAGGTCCACCGCTGGTTGTCCCCCTCGGTCCAGGGCCACTGGATGATGTTGGCCCCGTCGCTCGTCGAGGCGCCGTCCACGTCGGCTACGGAACCGCTGTTGGCGTTCTCCAGCCGATAGGACCCGTCGCCGTTGTCGACGATGCTCCAGTCCTGGCAGGCGTGGCCGGTGTCGGCGTACTGGCGGACGTTCGCCCCGTCGCTCGTGTCGGCGTTGGCCACCTCCAGCAGCTTCCCGCTGTTGACGTTCGTGAGGTGGTAGGTGCCGTCGCCGTTGTCCGTCACGTCCCAGTGCTGGTGGGACCCGCCGTTGTCGGCCCACTGCTGGACGTTGTCGCCGTCGGCCGTCCCCGCGCTGGCGACTTCCATCACCTTGCCACTGTTGACGTTCACCAGCTTGTACGTGCCCTCGCTGATGGCGCCGCCGCCACCGCCGCCGTCGCCGCAGTAGCTGTTCCCGCTGACGGTGGTGTTGGAGGCGTAGGTCTCGACCGCGCCGGAGTCGTTCCCGCAGATGTAGTTGTCCAGGATCGCGTTGCTCTCCGTGTCCGGGCCCGTCTCGTAGACCCCCCACCCTGCGTTGTTCTCGATGGTGAGGTTCTGGACGGTGACGTCGCGCGTGTACGGATGGGTGTCGCTGCTCCGGGAGTCTATCCTGATGCCGGCGCTCCCGGTGTTCGTGATCGTCCCGCCGTCGATGGTCGTGTTCCGAGTGTCCTGGATGAGGTTGCCTCCGTTGCCGTCGAGGTACACGTCGTATATCTCGATGCCGCTGGACCCGGAGACGGTGAAGATGCCCCGGCCGCAGTCGACCGCGTCGACCCGGTTGACCGTGATGTTCGGCCCCCCGTCGTTGGCGACGCGGAACCCGGCGTAGCCGCCGCCCTGGTCGCACCGGGTCGCGTCGACGAAGTCGACCGTCGCGTTCTCGGTGTCGTTGAGCAGCAGACCGCAGCCGCCGCTGTCCGTGGCGGTGACCGTCCCCACGTCGAGGCCGTCGACGCCGTAGGTCTCGACGGCGTGGGTACCCGACCCGCTGACGTTCGCGTTGTTGAGCGTGACGTTCGTCGTGTCGGGCCCGTCCCGACCGTCGATGCGGATACCCAACCCGTTCGAAAGGTCCATGTTGACGTCGTCGATGATGACGTTGTCGCAGTGGGAGACCCGGATGCCGTACCGGGGATTGCCCGAGACGTTGAACCGCTGGATTTCGACGTCGTTGACGCTGTTCGCGCGCGCCGGGATGACCCACGGCTCGCCGCTGTCGTTGACGTTGATGTTGCCCGGGACGTCCAGGATCGTGTAGCTGGGAAGATCCACGGCGTGGCGGCTAGAGTGGCTGCCGGTGTCGCCGGTCGCGTCGACCCTGACTTTCTCCTTGTACGTTCGGCCCGAGGTGAGGCTGTCGACCGCCGCCTGGATGGCCGCGATGAAGTCGCCGCCGTCGTAGACGACGCTCCCGCTGTCGACGTTCTCCGCCACGAACCCGCTGCCGCCGTTGTACACGACCGCGTTGTGCGAACTCGCCGACGCCGTGCCGACGAAACTCCCCAGCGCGCCCGCGACCAGCGACGACCCCGCGACGCTCAGCGCGCGCCGCCGTGTGAGGCCCCGATCGCCCCCCTCGGCTGTCTCCGCCGGGGTGTCGCCCGCGGTTCCCGACCCCTTCTGGTCGGGTGATTTCGACCGATCGCCGTCGATACCACTGTCGTTGCCACTGTGGGGCGAGCCATCGTGTGTCATGGCTGCGAGTAGTTACCACACACTCCTTGATTGATAAATATTTATGATCTATTTAGAAACGATATTGGAACAACATGTTGGCAGCGGCCACCGCAAGTCGTCACCCCTCGCGGACGATCGGGCCGAGGTCGGGCAATCTTGAAAGGGCGGGGCCGAGAACCCGGAGTCGATGCCAGCCGACCAGCCGAACGTCCTCGTCGTGATGACGGACCAGCAGCGTTTCGACACGATCTCCGCGCTGGGTCACGACCACGTCGACACGCCCAACCTCGACCGACTGGCCGACCGCGGCGTCGCCTGCACGAACGCCTACAGCGGCGCGCCGATATGCGTCCCCGCCCGACACAACGTCCGGACCGGCAAGGACCCGGTCGCGACGGGCTATCTGGGGAACGACAAGCGACACGCCGAACACCTCGAAGCCGACCACGGCCCGTTCATCGCGCGAGCGATGCGGAACAGGGGCTATCGAACGTTCGGCATCGGGAAGTTCCACGCCCACCCCGGCGACATCGACCTCGGTTACGACCGCCGGCTGACCGGCGACGACTACGCAACCGAACCTGGCGCCGACTCGGCCGCGGATACCGGTCGCCTGTCCGCGATGAACTTCCTCCCCCAGTCCTGTTCGCTCCCGCCCGACGACCGCAAGATGTCGTGGATCGCCGACGAGGCCGTGACGGAGATCGAGCGCGACACCGACGACCCGTTCTTCGGGTTCGTCTCCTTCTCGAAGCCCCACCCGGCCTGGAACCCCTCGCCGCCGTTCGACGACTACTACGACCCCGACGACATGCCCGACCCGATACGCGAGGACCGCGAACACGACCACGTCGACGAGAAGATCCCCGCCCAGAACTACCACTTCTGGAAGGCTCGCGCGGACGACACCGGGGAGTCGACCATCGGGATCGCCCGCGCTCACTACTACGGCCTCGTGACGCAACTCGACCGGGAGATCGGCCGCGTGCTCGACGCCGTCGAGGCGCGTGAGGACGCCGAGAACACCCTCATCTGCTTCGTCTCGGACCACGGCGAACTCCTCGGCGACCACCACGGCTGGGGCAAGAGTTCCTTCTTCGAGGAATCGACCCGCGTCCCGTTCCTCGTCAGCTGGCCCGAGCGCCTGTCCTCCGGCGAGACGTACGACGGCCTCGTCTCGCTGACCGACGTGTTCGGTATCGCGACGACCGCCGCGGGCGATCCCGACCTCCGCGACGGATCCGACGTCCTCGGCGCGCTGACGGGCGAGGCAGAACCGCGCGAGCGACTGTTCGGCGCCCACGAGACGCCCCGGGAGACGAGCCTGTTCTCCCTCCCGCACAACTTCACGTGCATGGTCCGCGAGGGCGACTGGAAGTACGTCTACGCGGTAAACGGCGGGCGCGAGCAACTCTTCGACCTCGACGCCGACCCCCGGGAGACGGTCGACCGCTCGGGCGAAGAACCGGAGGTAGTCGAGCGCTGTCGCCGCGCCGCCGTCGAGTGGCTCCGCGAGCACGGGGCGACCGAGTACCTCGACGGCGACTCGCTGCTATCGATCCCTTACGAGCGGCTGGAGATGGGCCGGTACCATCCGGGGACGTACGGGCCGCCGGAAGAGACCGCCGACGGCGAAAACTGAGTCTCGGTCGAGTTCGCTACTGCGCGGCCGTTGACGGTACCGTTCGACGTTATTCTCGTCGCTCGAAACTGTACGATCCCGCACCGACCTCGACCGCGACGCCGTCCTTTCTGCGTTCGACCGACTCGACGCCCTCGGGGAGGTCCGCGACCGGCTCGTCGACGCCGAGCAGCGGCGTCCCGTCCTCGGTCACCGACTCGGGCTCACCGTCGCCCGGCAGGACGACGGTCGCGGTGGCGTTCCAGGGCACGGTTACGTCGAGCGCGAACGCGTCGCCGTCGCGCTCCCAGTCGACTGAGACCGGGCCGCGCTCTGTCGGGACGCGGCCGCTCGCCTCGCTCAGTCCCTCGGCGGGCGGCGCGACTTCGAGGGTCGCGGCCCCGGGCGAGGTGACGTGAACCCCCAGGAGCGTTCGCTGGATAGAGGTCAGCACGGTCGCGCCCATCGCGTGGGACTCGCTGCGGTTGTGGCGTTCGTCGGCCGGTTCGAGCGTGCGGCAGTGCCACGTCTCCCAGGTGAACGTGCCGCCGACGTCGAGAATGTTCGCCCACCCGTCCGCGTCGGCGTCCGTCAGCAGGTCGACCATCGCCGCCGGACGGTCGGTCCGGTCGAGCGCGTCGAGCAACCACCGGACCATCATCGGCCCCATTCGCATGCCGCCCGCCGCGACGCGGTCGGCCACGTTTTCGACCTGATCGTCGGGTACCAGTCCGGTCGCGAGCGGCAACGCGCTGGCGTGCTGGGAACTGTGGTCGCTGGCCGGGAGAGCGTCGCTGATCCCGTCTTCGTCGATCGGATCCGCACCGTCGACGTAGCGGTCACCCTCGCGGAGGTGTTCGTCGATACCCGCCTCGATGGCGTCGCGGTTCTCGTCGTAGTAGGCGCGCTCGGCGTCGGGGCGGTCGAGTTCGGCCGCGACGTCGGCCGCCCGGTCGAGGGCGTTCGCGCAGAGGACGTTCACCGTCGTCCGTGCCGGCCAGTCGCGGTCGTACCCGTAGCGCATCTCCGGCGGCCAGTCGACGATGCCCTCGTGATAGGGGCCGCCCTCGCCGCCCGAGAGGCGCGTCACGAGCCCGGTCTCCTCGTCGACGTGCTCGACGACGTAGTCGGCGACGGCGCGGACGACGGGGTAGGCGCGTTCGAGCGTCGCGCGGTCGTCGCTCTCGCGGTAGTACTCGTGGAGCCACTGGGGGAAGGTGACGGTGAAATCGGGGATGTCGCGCTTGCCGTCGCCGTTCGGGTAGACGGCGTTGAACCGTCCCTCGGGCGCCCAGTAGCGGTAGTGCGAGCGCAGGAACTCCCGGATGGCCTGGCGGCTCAGTCGCCGCTCGCGGAAGGCCCGGGTGGTCACCGCCGAGACGTTGAACGCGTCGGCGAGGAACTGTCCCTTCTCCCGCGTCGGCGTATCGACGAACTGCTCCTGGCTCCCGTACAGCGCGGAGTGGCGGGCCAACCCGAACACGTCTTCGACTGTCTCGTCGTCGCACTCGAACGTCGCCGCGCGGGCGTCCGGCACCTCGTTGTGCGAGGCGACGAGCGAGATCTGGTCGGAGTCGAGGTCCTCCCCCGGGTCCTCGATCTGCAGGTAGCGGACGCCGAGGTAGTTGAACGGCCGGAACGCCTGCTCGCCGTCGCGCTGGACGTACTCGTAGCGCATGTCCGTCCACTGGGTCCCCTCGGTGTCGTCGACGTACCCCTCCGCGGTCAGGCGGTAGCCGGCGAGCAGTTTCACACGGCGGCCGTCGCTCCCGTCGGCGAACGCGACGCGCGGGACGCCCGTGTAGACCTTCCCGAAGTCGACGACGTAGGTGTCCTCGTCGACGCGTTCGACCGACTCGGGGTCGACGCGGTGGTGGACGCGCTCGCGGTCCTGGGCGATCAGTCGCTCCCAGGGGTCGGTGGGGTGGGCCCCGACGACTTCGACGGGGTCCCACGCGGCGTCGTCGAATCCGGCTTCGGCCCAGCCGTGCGGGACGACGCGACCGTCGATCGTCTCGACCGGTTCGGCGATCTCCTCGTTGCGCAGCGGCGCGCTCACCCACTCGGCCGGGCGGGTCTGCCACTCACCGTCGGTCGTGATCACCCGTTCCCGGCCGTCGGCGAATTCGATCTCCAGCTGCGCGACGAACCCCGGTTCCGCCTCGGGACGGCCTTGCCCCTCGCCGTTCCAGTTGTAGAGCGCGCCGACGGCGTTGTCTCCCTCCGAGAGCGCGTCGTCCAGCGCGACGGTCTTGTAGTACTGGAAGTCCGGGTAGGAAAAGGACTGGCCGCGGTCGACCGTCTCGCCGTTGACCGAGAGGGCGTACTGGTGGCTCGCGGAGACGTACGCCCGCGCCCGCTCGACCTCGCCGTCGAGTGCGAACTCGCGGCGGACGTAGGAGAACTCCCCGCGCTCGAACCCATCGGTGGGCCGACGGATCCACGAGGCCGACCAGTCGTCGGCGTCGAACAGCGCCGTCTCCCAGGAAGCGGGCTCGCTCCACGCGCTGGCCTCGCCGTGGTCCTCCCAGACGCGGACCGTCCAGTAGTAGGCCTCGCCGGCCTCGAGTTCCGGCCCGTCGTACCTGACCGCGGGTCGCTCGCTGCGCCGTTTTCCGGTGTCCCAGACGTCCGCTCGCTCGGGAGAGAGTCGGTCCGGACTCGTCGCGACGAGCACGCGGAAGGCGGTCTGGCTCGCGCCGCGGCGGTCGGTCGGCGCTCGCCAGCGGAGCGTCGGTTCGCGTTCGCCGATCCCGATCGGATCGACGGCGTAAGCTGTACGCAGACCTATCGGTGGGCTCGCGTCGGCCATCTCGCTCTCCCGTTTCCCGCACCGAATAATAAAGCCGGCGGGTGCGGTGTGAGAGCGCTCGGCAATGACTCGAAGACGGGGAGTCCAGCGGTTACCGATCGCATCGAAGAGAACGGAGCTGTCGTGCACCGTGGAGGGTCGGTGCCCGCGATTCCGGAGGTTAGTTGAACTCGGGGATGACTTCCTCGCCGAACAGACGGATCTGGTCTTCGACGAGGTCTTTGGGCATGCCGGAGTGGTGGAATCGCAGGGCGAGCTGGTTGAGTTCGAAGCGGTCCTGCATGGCTTCGATCTGCTCGACGATCTGGTCGGGGGTACCGTAGATGAAGCGGTCGTCGGCCAGTTCCTCGAAGTCCTCGACGGAATCGGCGTTCATCAGCGGGTGGGAGAACTCCCCACCGTATTCGTCGACGTAGGTGGTGTGGAGATACTCTTTGCGCTCCATGACTTCTTCTTCGGTCTCGGCGATGACCGCCTCGCGCATGAGCGGGTGGTCCATGGACTCCCAGTCCTGGTCGGTCTCCTCGACGTGCTCGCGCTGCTGGTTCTTGCGGTCCTCGACGATACCGAGGTCCGCGACCACACCGGGGACCCACGCGTCGGAGAACTGCACCGAGCGGCGGATCTGCTTGGGGCCCCACCCGCCGATCCAGAGGCTCGGTCGGGGCTCCTGGATGGTCTTGGGCAGCGGCTGCCAGTCTTCGACCTCGAAGAACGGACACTCGTAGGAGATGGGTTCCTCGCTGGAGAGGAACTCGTCGATGAACTGGATGCCCTCGATCATCCGGCCCGCGCGCTCGTCCATCGGCACGCCGAAGGCCTCGAACTCTTCCTCCACGTAGCCCAGGCCGACCCCCAGGGTGAGGCGGCCGTCGGAGATGTTGTCGAGCATCGCCGCGCGCTGGGCGACGTGCAGCGGGTGGTACAGCGGCAGGATCAGCACGGAGGTGACGAGTTCGAGTTCTTCCGTGCCCTGTGCGATGCTGGTGAGACGCGTCAGCGGCGACGGCCAGTAGTTGTCGCCCTCGGTGGCCTGGTGGTCGTTGACCCAGCAGGTTTCGAAGCCGACGTCCTCGGCGACCTGACACTGCTCGACGACACCCTCCCAGGTGTCACCGCCCTCTATCGGGAAAATACCGAATTTCATCGTGGTTCGTCACTCACTGTGTGCGGTACTCACTTACCAATTTCGAGAGCGGTCGGCACCGGAAGTCGAGACCGGGACGCGAAGATTCTTGCCGCGTCACGGTGACCGATGGATAGCGTGGACCGCACACTCTCGGCCGCGCGCCGGTCGCAAGTCGCCCTGGCGCTCGTCGCGATAAGTCGCGTGACCGCTGGCGCCCTGTTCGGTACGGCGATCACCGTCTACCTCGGCCGCAACGCCTCCCCGTTCGTCGTCACGCTCTCGTTCGCGATCTACTCGCTGGGGCTGTTGCTGTTCGCGCCGGTCTGGGGCGCCGTCGCGGACGTCACCGGGCGACGCAAGGCCGTCCTCGTCGCGACCGGTCTGGGCGCGGCGCTGGCGGTCGCTCCGCTGGCCGTCACGCGGTCCGTGCCGCTGGAGATCGCCAGCCGCGGGCTGTACGCAGTCTTCGTCACCGGGTTCGGGTCTGTCGTGCTGACGATCGTCAGCGAGATGGGCGGCGACGCCGACCGCGGCCGGTCGATCGGCTTCTACACGAGTTTCCAGTCCGGCGGCGACATCGTCGGGCGACTCCTGGGCGGGTACCTGCTCGGCCTCCTCCTCCCGACGCAACTGTACGGGGTCGTCGTCGCCGTCGGACTCGTGACGACCGTCTGCGCGGCACTCGTGACGGACCCGACGACCGCCCGCGACGGCGACCTCACGGCCCAACGCCTCTGGCGCGACGTGCGCCGCCGTCTCTACCCGACCGGCGACCGGCGCGACCTCTTCCGCACGAACGGGCTCGGCTGGCTCTACGCCGGGCTGACGCTGCGGAACATGACACAGAAGGGCGTCTCGTCGGTCCTCGCGGTCTACCTCGTGAGCGACGTGGCGCTCTCCGAATTCGTCATGGGCGCGGTGCTCGCAGTGAGTCCGGCGGTTCGCGTCGCCGCGATGTACGGGCTGGGACGGCTCTCCGACGTCGTGGGTCGCAAGCGCCTCATCGTCGCCGGGCTCTGCGGAGCCGGCCTGCAGGCGCTCGTCCTGGTCGCCGCGCTGGTCCCCGCGACAGCTGCGGCCCGGGCGCTCGTCAGCGGCGGGGCGCTTGTCGTCCACGCGCTGACGTTCTCGGCGCTCACCGTCGGTGCCGTCGCCTTCATCGGGGACGTCTCTCCGACCGACCGGGAGTCGGAGCTGATGGGCTATCGATCGACCGCTCGCGGTATCGGCGGCGTGCTCGGCCCGCTGCTCGTCGGCGCCCTGGCGACCGTCGCGGACTACGGGTCGGCGTTCGCCGCGATCAGCGTCCTCTCGTTCGTCGCGGCCGCGCTGGTCGGCCGCACGCTCGTCGAGTCGCACGCCGGCGCGACGGGCGACGCCGACCCGGCGTCGGTCTGAGCCGCCCCGCGGCGGGCACCGGTACACCTACGGTCCCGCCGGCCGCCGTTTCCCTATGCCCGAGACGGGAGCGACAGTGACGCTGACGGACTACCTCGACGACGAAGCGCCGACGGACACGGCGGCCGTGCAGGCAGCGATCGACGCCGCGGGCGACGGGGGCGGCGGACGCGTCGCCGTGCCGCCGGGCGAGTACGAGACCGGGACGATCCGGCTGCGGAGCGACGTGACGCTCCACCTCGAACCGGGAGCGACCGTCTTCGCGAGCCCGGACGAGGCCGACTACGCCGACGAGCGGATCGGCCCCGACGGCGAGCGCCCGTTCCTCGTGGCCGAGGGCTGTCGGAACGTCGCCCTCACCGGCCGCGGCACGTTCCACGGTCGCGGTACCGAGATCATGCGGATGGACGAGCCGATCCAGGGCCACTCCGGTGAGTCCTCGGCCCACCCGCTGATCACCAGCGGCGCTCACGACGCCCGCCAGGGCGAGGACTACCTCGACCGGAGCCGGGACACCGACGACTGGCCGGTCGCCAAGCCCGAGTTCCGTCCCGGCCCGATGTTCCTCTTCGCGGACTGCGAGAACGTCCTCGTCAGCGACCTCACGCTGCGGAACATGCCCTCGTGGACGCTCCACTTCGAGGGGACGACCGGGGTCGACGTGCGCGGCGTCGACGTGCTCGGGAACAAGTACATCCCGAACAACGACGGGATCGCGATCACCGACTCCCGCGACGTGCACGTCTCGGACTGCACGGTCGTCACGTGCGACGACAGTATCGTCCTGAACGGGACCTCCGAGATCGACCAGCCCTGCGGGGACGTCACCGTCACCAACTGCACGCTGGAGTCCAACGCCTGCGCGATCAAGTTCGGGTCGGCGACGGACGGACCGATGCGGAACTTCTGCTTCCAGAACGTCGCGATCCGGGACACCAACCGCGGGCTGGGCATCCAGCACCGAGACAGTGGCACGCTCGAGAACGTGCTGTTCAGCGACGTCGTCGTCCAGACGCGCCTGCTCTCGGGTCCGTGGTGGGGGAAGGCCGAACCCATCTACGTCACGTCGCTCCCGCGGACCGACGACACGGACCTGGGGAGCGTCCGGAACGTCCGCTTCTCGAACGTCGTCGCCCGGAGCGAGAACGGCGCGCTCGTCTACGGGTCCGACGAGGCGTCGATCGAGGGGGTCACCTTCGACGACGTGCGCATCGAGATCGACGGGAGCGAGAACAGCGACCGCACGGGCGGGAACTTCGACCTCCAGCCGACGGCCGCGGAGACGCCGATCGTCGAACGCGACATCTCGGGGCTCCACTGCGAGGGCGTCGCCGACCTCGCCGTGCGAGACGTGCGAGTCGACTGGGCCGACGACGTCCCGGCGTACTACGCCCACGGACTCGCCTGCGAGCGCGCCTCTGATGTCGATGTCCGCGGATTCGACGGCCGGCAGGCCCACCGCGACGACGAAGCCGCCGCGGTCGCACTGGAGCGCGTCGAGACCGTCTCCGTCCGCGACTCCCGCGCGCGACCGGGGACCGGGCAGTTCCTCGCGACCGACGGGGTCCGCGACGCCCGCCTGTTCGCCGGCAACGACCTCGCGGACGCGGCGTCGGCCGGTGACCTCGACGAGACCGGATTCACTACCTCGGGGAACGTTCCCCCGTCGTAGCGCGCCAGCACGTCCCCCTCGCGGGCCGCAGGCGGGGAAATAGCTATCACGGCGCCGGCCGTCGGCGGGCACGTATGGCGCGAATCGCGTTCCACCTCGAGATTCAGGACGGCAAGCGAGACGACTACCGCGAGTGGCACGACCGCGTGCCGGAGGAACTCGAACGGGCGTATCTCGACTCCGACGCGGGGCTGGAGACCTACTCGGTCTTCGAGAAGGACGGCCACGTCTTCGGGTTCATGGAACTGGAGGATCCCGAGGCGATCAAGGAAGTGCAGGCCGAGAGCGAGGCGCAGGCCGACTGGGACGAGATCATGGGCGACATCCTCGAAGAGTCGGACGACAGCTGGATGGACGAAGTGTACCGGATGGTCTGATCCGAACGACTGCGCCAGCTGATTCCGATACGTTCGACGGCGAATTCGAAAAACGAACCCGGTGAGCGGAGGTGCCGCGGACTACGAGTCCTCGGTGATCGGGTCGCTGTCCCAGTAGGGGTGGTCGTCGAGCGCGCGGAAGCAGGCGCTCTGCTGGATCTGCGTCTCGTCGCCGACGTCGACGAACTCGGGTGATTCGGTCGCACAGATCTCCCGCGCTTCGGGACAGCGCGTGTGGTACCGACAGCCCGACGGCGGGTCCTGCGCGTCGGGGATGTCGATCGTCCGGATCGGGGGGTCCTCCCGCGCCTCCTCCCCCAGCTCCGGCGTCGCCCAGCGCAGCGCCTTCGTGTACGGGTGCTGGGGATTCTGGATGATCTGCTCGGCGGACCCGACCTCGACGAGCCTCCCGAGGTACATGACTCCGATCCGGCCGCCCGTCTTCTCGGCGAGGTAGCGCGCGTTCGAGAGGTCGTGGCTGATGAACAGGAACGAGGTGTCGAAGGCGTCCTGCAGCTCGATCATGAGGTCCATCATGCCGACGCGCAGGCTCACGTCCAGCGCGCTCACGGCCTCGTCGGCGAGGATGAGATCGGGGTTGATCAGCATCGTGCGGATGAGCGCGATGCGCTGTTGCTCGCCGCCGGAGAGCTGGTGTGGGTACCGCTCGACGTAGTCCTCGGGAGGAGTGATGCCGACGTACTCTAGCATGCCCAGGATCCGCTCGTGGCGGTCGTTGCCGTCGAGCTCGGGGTGCCAGCGCTTGAGCGGCTGTTCGAGGATCGTCCGGACGCGCTGGTGGGAGTTCAGCGAACTCCCGGGGTCCTGGTGGACGATCTGGAGCGCGCGGCGGATCTCCTCGTCGGCGAGCGAAGTCGTCCCGCCGCTGCCCTCCCAGATGTCCTGCTGCCGGTACTCGATCGAACCCCCAGTGGGGCGCTGTAACCCGACGGCGGTCTTGCCCAGCGTCGTCTTGCCGCACCCGGACTCGCCGACCAGCACGAGGACGTCGTTCTCGTAGATGTCCAGCGAGACGCCGTCGACGGCCGAGACCGTCTCGTCCTCGCCGAAGTCCAGCCACCCGTCGTTCTCGGAGCCGAACGTGACCTCGACGTCGGAGAGCGACACGAGCGGCTCGTCGGCCGCCTTCTCGGCCGCGCTGGTGAACGCCCGCTCCTCCGACTCGGCGAAGGAGACGTCGATGTCCTCGACCGACTGCTCCCAGTGGTGACAGTGGACGTCGTGGTCCGGTCCCGCGTCGTAGGGGCCGGGATCGGACTCGACGCACTGCTCGTCGGCCAGCGGACAGCGGGGGTGGTACGAGCACCCGTCGGGGATGTTCACCGGGTCCGGGCTCTCGCCCTCGATCGGGCGCATCTCCTCCAGCGGCGCCGAGAGGTTCGGCGTCGCGTTCAGTAGCGCCCGCGTGTAGGGGTGGGCGGGGTTCTCCAGGATGTCGTCGGAGGGACCGACCTCCGCGAACTCGAAGGCGTAGAGGACCGCAAGCCTGTCCGCGAGGTCCGCGACCAGCGGCAGGTCGTGGGTGATGAACACGATCGTGAGGTCGTGTTTCTCCTTGATCTCCTCGAGCAGCGAGACGATAGAGCGCTGCATCAACAGATCGAGCGCCGCCGTCGGCTCGTCCATCACGAGCACCTCGGGTTCGAGGACGAGCGAGAGCGCGATGAGGACGCGCTGTTTCATCCCGCCGGAGAGCTCGTGGGGGTACGAATCGAGCATCCGGTCGGGATCGAGGTAGAGGTCGGCCAGCAGCTCTCGGGCGCGGTCGATCCCGCGCTCGACGTCGTAATCGTGGGCGCTGAGCGTCTCGACGAAGTGCGTCCGGATCGTCATGACCGGGTTGAACGAGCTCATCGCGCCCTGGAACACCATCGAGACCTCTTCCCAGCGGAACCGCCGCAGCTCCTCTTTCGAGAGGTCGGTGACGGAGACGGGGTCGCCGTCCTCGGGGCGGTAGATCACCTCGCCGGTCGTGACGCCCGGCTCCGGGACCGCGTCGAGCATCGCCGAGGCGAACATGGACTTCCCCGAGCCCGACTCGCCGATGACGCCGACGATCTCGTCCCGGTGGACCTCGAAGTCCACCTCGTTGAGGACCTTCGACGTCCCCCGGTCCATCCCGTACTCGACGGACGTGTCTCGCAGCTCGATGACGACGTCGTCCGCCGGTCGAGCGGCGCTCGCGTCGGACTGAGAGATCGTCATCGGACCACCCCCGGTGCGGGGGCTCGTCTCTCGGTGCGGTCGTCACGAGTCGTCGTCAGTGGTCGAATCGATCTCATACGTTCATCATGTCGCTTGTCTCGTCCTCGGAACTCGGTTCGAGCCGCTCGCCGTCGCCGGTATCCTGATGTCGGGCTCTGACCCGCGGGTTGAACACGCGGTCCAGCGACTGCGCGAGCAGGATGAGCCCCAGCGCGATACCCGAGATGGCGATCATCGGGATGAGCAGCCAGTGGTAGGCCGACGGCCGATACAGCGCGCCGGCGTTGTAGGCGTTGTTCAGCATGACGCCCCAGTTGGCGTCCGAGAACGGCAACACGCCCAGGAAGTACAGCGCGACCGCCGCGAAGATGACCCGCCGGGCCGCGTTCACCATGTTCACCACGATGTACGGCATCAGGTGCGGGACGATCTCCCGCGAGAGGATCCACTTCGTCGAGAGGTCCATCGCCCGGGCCGACTCGACGAACGACTCGCTCCGGATCGTCAGCACCTGCGACCGGATCGCGCGGGCGAGTCCCGCCCACGCCGCGATCGCCAGCAGCACGCCGAGCGTGACGGGATTGTTGATCCACTCTTCGAGTATCGTCGCGAGGACGATCACGAGCGGGAGGCCGGGGATGTTGATGAACACGTCGGTGATCGTGCTGAGTACGGTGTCGACGAGCCCTCCTTTGTAGCCGGTGACGACACCGAAGAACGTCCCGACGACTACCGTGAACACGGCGCCTGACGTCATCATAATCATGATCGACGGCGTCGAGTGCACCGTGAGCGAGAGGATATCTTTCCCCGCCGAGGTCGTCCCGAGCGGGAACTCCGAGGTCTGGAACGCGCCGACTAGCTTCGGCCCGGCCGCGGGAGAGGTCGTCTCCACCAGGTAGACGCCCACAGTCCCCATCAGCACGTAGACACTCACGATAACGAATCCTGCCAGGGCCCGCCAGTCGCCCCGCAGGATCGACCAGGGGGTACGGACGAACTCGTCGAAGAATCGCCTGACCCGGTCGCCGCGGGTTTCCTCGATAGACGAGGTCGTTTCGAACGGCGACTCCGATCCGACGGTCCCACCGTCGCTCCGGACGCTCCCGGCGGAGTCGTCGCCGCTCGACTCGTCCGGGCGGGCGGGAACGAACTCGTCGATCGAGTCGCCTGCTCGCCGGTCGTCGTCGTCAGAACGCTTCACGGTCTTCACCCCCTGCACGGGGATCGATCTTCCCGTAGGTCAGGTCGGCGATCAACAGCGCGATCACGACAGCGATCGTGATGACCGTGAACGTCCCCATCATCAACGGATAATCGCGCGCCCGCACGGCCTGGATCATGTAGTACCCCATCCCCCTGTACGAGAATATCTCCTCCAGGACGACTGCCCCACCGAACATCGTGCCGATAGCGATCATCAGTCCGGTGTACATGGGGAGGATCGCGTTTCGGGCGACGTATCGGATGGCGATCGTTCGGTCGGAGAGGCCGCGAAGCCGGGCGACCCGCAGATAGTCCTCACCGAGGACGCGGACGCTGTTCCCACGCATCGTCAGTGAGGCCGCGCCCGACGCGACGAACATTGAGAGGACGGGCAGCGTTGCGTGGTAGATGATACCCATCATGAACGGCAGATTAAACCCGACGGCGACGCCTTCGGGTCGCCGACCGCCTGTCGGGAACCAACCGAGCTGGTAGCCTAACGTCATCAACAGGAAGAGTGCGAGCACGTAGAAGGGAATCGACGTGATGGTGGTAGCGTAGCCGGTGAGCGCACTGTCGAATTTGCTCCCCTCCCAGTAGGCCATGAGTGCGCCCAGTGAGATGCCGACTGCGAAGCCGAGGAAAACCGCCCAGCTCATGACGAACAGCGTCCACGGGACGGCCTCGGCAATGATGGCACCGACCGGGGCGTTCTGGCTCATCGAGCGGCCCAGATCGCCCTGAATCATGTCCGCCATGTAGTTCACGTAGGCGATGTGCATCGGCTCCTGCGGGTTGATGTTCATGTACATCTCCGCGCGCTCGTAGGCCTCCTGCGGGTTCTCCAGCTGGGGGCCGACTCGGGCGACGAACGCGTCGACCGGATTGCCCGGCATCATCCGTATCATAACGAATGACAGTGTCAAAACCGCGAAAACGGTAAACACGGCCTGACCGATCCTGCGTATCTTCCAGTTCATCTGTCTACTAACGTATTGCTACTTTCTACAATCATTACGGTTCTCATCTTGTCTATCTCACTGAGTTACCGAAAGGGGAGAGGCGGCTTATTACTGCTTCGGGGCGAGCGTCGCGTCGGGAACCCGCGCCAGGTTGAATTCGCAGACGCGGTTGTCCAGCAGCGCGTCCGGAGCCTCGACGACCCAATCGTTGGTGTTGATCGCACCGTAGTCCTGGCCGACGACGCAGTTGTACATCGGCAGCACCTGGTTGGTGAACCACGTCAGCTGCTGCAGCGGCTCCGAGCTCTCGGTGAGGGGAATCTCCTCGATTTTGTCTATGACGTTGATCTCCATCGTCTCGCTGGCGTCGGGGTTGCCGACTTCGGCAGGGATCTCCCAGGTCGTATTGACGTAATCGGCGTGGTTCAGGTTGGCGAACCACTCCCAGACGAATCCGACGTACGTCAGGCCCGTGAGCGAGAAAATCGGGTGGTTGTCGAAGATAATGTCGTGGTCCCCGTTGAGCCGGGCTTCGCCGTAGGTGGCCTCGTCGACGGCGTCGAGGGTCACGTCGAACCCGAACTCCTCTAGCTGGTGCCGTGCGGAGTCGAGCGCGTCGACCTGGACGCTGGTACCGGACTGAGCGATCAGCCTGAGCGTGGCCGGTTCCCCGTCCTCGCCGTACCACTTCCCGCCGTCTCGCTGGTATCCGGCTTCCTCCATGAGCGCCGTCGCCTCCTCGTTGTCCGTCTCGTAGTGATCGTACCCGTCGACGTCGACCACTCCCTCGTCGACCGTGCTCTGGTTGAGGAACGTCGACGGCAGCTCGTACAGTTCGTACTGCTGGGGAACCGACGCGAAGATCTCTTCTTTGTCGACGGCGGACGCGATAGCGTGGCGGACGCGCCGATCGGACGTGATCGGGTCGTTCGACGGGTTCTCGGCCGGCGAGTTGGCCCAGTCGTAGTCCCCGAGGTTGAACAGGAGCGACCAGACGTGGTTGTAGTCCCGGTTGATCGGCTGGTGCTCCGGTAGCTGGTCCATGACGTCCGGCGAAGCGGGGAGATTGAGACTGATCCCGTCGACCTCTCCTTCCATGAAGGCCAGGACCTGGTCGCTGTGTTTCTCGAAGGCGTACTCGGTGAAGTTGATGTTCTCCGCGTTGGGGTGCCCGTCGTACACTTCAGTGACGAAGGTGCTGTCCGTGACTTCCTTGATCTCGAACGCACCGTTGCCGACGACCTGGTCGAGAGTCGGCGACCACTCCTGGAAGTCGGCGACGGTCTGGGACGCCTCGTCGCTTCCTGCGTCCGCGTCCATGAGGTCGTCGCGCCAGTCTCCGAAGGACGGATCGCCCATGTCCTCCTTGATCATCAGGTTCTGGGCGACGCCGTGCTGGATAACGTGGTCGGTGCTGAAGGCCTCGTGAAGGTTGAACCGCATCGCGTAGTCGTCGACGGCCTCGTAATCGCTAATGACGGAATGCGCGTTCGAATCCGGAGAGGTGATGTCCGAGATGCGGAAGCTGAGGTCGAGGTCGGTCTTCCAGTCCGCGGTCGTGACCGGATCGCCGTTGTGCCACTCCCACTCGTCGCTCAATTCGACGAGGAACGTCGTGTCGTCCTCTTTCTCCCAGTCGTTCGCGATGACACCCTGGCCCTTGTTGTGGCTATGATGCCAGATGAACGTGGGATCGTAAATCAGCCCCGGCGGGTCGAAGTTCGCCATCGTGGCCTGGGGATCGTACGGGTTCCACGAGGCGTTGGACATGTTGTAGGTCCCACGGTGGAGCGCCATGGTAAACCGTTTGTCGACGCGTTCTTGCACAGGATCA
This sequence comes from Halosimplex rarum, assembly GCF_047715405.1. Lineage (NCBI taxonomy): Archaea > Methanobacteriati > Methanobacteriota > Halobacteria > Halobacteriales > Haloarculaceae > Halosimplex > Halosimplex rarum. The sequence continues at coordinate 2,671,357 of NZ_CP180412.1, read as the reverse complement.
CTGGTCTGCGTTCCGGTACCCCCGTCTCCGTCCCCATCGTCTCCACCGTCGCCACCGCCGGAATCACTGCTACACCCCGCGAGCAGCGCCGCACTACCGGCGAGACCGCTCTTCAGGGCGTTCCGTCGGCTCATCCACCTGGATTGACGTCTGTTATCGTCTGACATCCGGCCGTATTTTCCCTGGACTCACATAAATAAATTTCGTTGAAGATTATTGCCGTTCGACACTGACTTGGTAGCTAGTTGGTACGGGAACACGCAGGGAGGGAGACAAGCTATTTGTCGGTTCGTTCGGTATCGGTTTTCGATGGATCGCACGCGCTCGGTGTTGAAGTTAGTGTTCGGAATAAACGTTCTGTTCTTGCTCCTACTGGGGTTTTCCTACCCGTACCTCGAACCGGGCACCGCTTCGTACGTCGTCGCCGTGATGACCGCTGGTCTCTGTCTCACGATGCTGGCGCTCGTCGCGCTCATCTCCTACTTCGAATGGGACGTTTTCGACCTCGGTTGACGGGTCCCGCCGGCCCCTCGCGACGGTCGAGTATCCGACGGGGAACCGGGCGTCCCGTGTGTCCGTGCCGGCGAAACAACTATCCGGACGTGGGGTGACGTTTCCCTATGGCCGTCGATGCCGACGAGAGTCCCAGTTCGGACTCGCACGATTCGCCCCAGCGCTCGCTCACCGCACTCGGTTCGCTCCGCTCCGCGTTCTCGCTGCAGATCGCGGCGCTCGGAGCCGTCTTTATCGCGATCGGGTTCGCACTCAACACCGGCGTCTGGGCCGGGATGTTACCGATATGGGGATTCGCGCTGGTGTTGATAGGGGTAGGCGCGTACGCCTTTACCCACCTCTCCCAGCGCGGGACGAAGGGTTGAGCCTCTCTATCGAGCCAGTTTCCCTCCTACGAGTCGGGCCGTTACGACAGGACCGGAAAGCGGCCGAACCGGGTCCCCGTCGGGTGGAGAATCGAGACGCGGTCAGGCGAACTCGGGCATCACTTCGTCGGCGAACAGCTCCATGCCATCGAAGTCCGGGTAGTCGACGAACCAGCACTGGAACTTCGTGACGCCGGCCTCGACGCGGTCCTCGATGGCTTCGGCGCATTCCTCGGGCGTCCCCATGACGAAGTACTCCCGGGCGTCTTCCTCCGTTTCGATGGGCGCCTGGTCCTGGTACTCCTCCTCGAACTGGATCGGCGTCATCAGGTCGAGCAGGCGGTCGAATTTCGCTTCGTCGCGGGTGCAGATGACGTGGCCGTCCCAGGAGTACTCGATGTCATCAGGGTCGCGGCCGACCGTCTCGCAGTGGTCCTCGATGACCGATATCTTGTGCTCCAGCGTCGACACGTCGCCGTTGAACACGTCGGTGTTCCACACGTCGGCGTGCTTGGCGACGAGCTTCAGGGTGACCTCCTCGCCCTGGCCGCCGACGAGGATCGGCGGGTGGGGGTCCTGCACCGGTCCGGGTTCGCAGTGAGCGTCCTCGATCTGGTAGTGGTCACCGTCGAAGTCGGCGCCCTCGCCGGGGCTGGTGTCCCACATCCGCTTCATCAGGCGGATGCTCTCGTCGAGGCGCATGAGGCGCTCGAAGCCGTCGCGGTACTCCCAGCCGTAGGCGTCGTACTCGGGCTCGTGCCAGCCGGCGCCGAGGCCGAGCTGTAGCCGTCCGCCGGAGACCACGTCGAGCGTGGCGGCCATCTTCGCGACGAGCGCGGGGTTGCGGTAATCGTTGCAGAGGACGAGCGAGCCGACGTCGATGTCGTCGGTCTCGCCGGCGAGCGCCGACAGCAGCGTCCAGCACTCGTACTCGGCGTTGTCGCGGCCGAGCATCAGGTGGTCCGGGGCCCACGCGGCGTCGAACCCCAGTTCCTCCGCGCGTCGAACGCCCTCCAGGGTGGTCTCCCAGTCGAGCGACTCGTAGGCCGGCGTGTCGCGGTGGATCGGCTCGCTGCCCTCGTCGGGGGCGCCCGCGAACACCGGCACGTTGTACTCGAAGCTGATGTCGCTCACGGCTTGTCACTCCACGGCGTAGTTCTCGAGGGCCTCGCGGTTGAGCTCGGAACTAAGGCCGACCCCGTCGGGCAGGGGGATGACGCCGTCCTCGGCGTCCGGCGGGTGCTCGTAGATGGCGTCGGCGTACGTCGAGTCCTTCTCCTCCTGCTGTTCCTGGAACCACTCGGGGATGGGGAAGTACTCGGCCATCGGGGCGTTCGTCGACGCGGCGATGAAGTGCAGGTGCGGGTTGGTCCCCGAGTGGGGGACGACCGGCACGTCGTGCGTGCTCGCGAGCGCGTCGATCTTCTGGAGTTCGGTCAGCCCGCCACAGCGGTGGACGTCGGGCTGGAGGATGTCGACGGCGCCGCGTTCGAGCAGTTCCTCGTGACCCCACCGGGTGAACTCGTGTTCGCCGCCGGAGATCGGGATGCTCGTCGACTCGCGGACCTCGGCGTAGCCGTCGATGTCGTCGGGGATGACCGGCTCCTCGACCCACTCCATGTCGTACTTCTCCAGCCTGTCGAGCATCTTCTTCGCGTAGCGGACCGACCAGCCCATGTACGCGTCGCCGGCGATGGCGATGTCGTGGCCCACGGCGTCGCGGACTGTCTTGACGATCTCCTCGTTTTCCTTCATGCCCGCGCGGCCGGCCTCGGGACCGTGCCTGAACCGGAGCTTCATCGCGTCGAAGCCCTTCTCGGCGTATTCGAGGGCCTCGCGTTCGAGTTTGTCCATATCGACCGGGTGGAGGTTGCTCGCGTAGCAGGGGATCTCGTCTGTGACGGGACCGCCGAGCAGTTCGTAGACGGGCTTGTCGGCCTCCTTGCCGGCGATGTCCCACAGCGCCAGGTCGACGGCGCTGATCGCCTCGATGGCGGCGCCCTTCCGGCCGAAGGGGATCGTTGCCCGGTACATGATGTCCCAGAGGCGCTCGCGTTCCTGGGGGTCCTCGCCGACGACGAGTTTCGAGAGGGTCTCCTCGACGATGGTCTCGATGGCGCCCGTCGCCCAGTTGCCGTGGCCGACGCCGGTGATGCCGGCGTCGGTGTGGACCTCGACGACGACGTCGCCCACGGGCCCCATCCACTTGCGGCGGGCCTGCGGGTTGTCCCCGTCGGCGTTGTTGTACTCGTCGTACTTGCTCATCACTGTGACGAGGGGGAACTCCACGAACTCGCCCCAGGATTCTGTACTCACGCTCGTAACGTCGATGTCGGTGATCTCCATAGTAGCTGCTGACCGCCGTTCGTCCGTTACATCGGCTAACCTTTATATAATCCTTGTGTGACTCGCCGCCGAACCGGCGGCCATCGAGGGACTTTCGCCACCGGCGTCCGACTACCGGGCGCGTTCCCCGGACTGACTTGCCATCGGTGCCTGCAGCGAGTTACCAGTTTCCAATAACTTCTGGCATTACCGGAACCTTCGTTCCGATTAGCGCGATACGCGCATCCAGATGTCGAACTATCCCGGCAATAGCCCGATCTCGCAGCCACTTCTTCCGGGATTACCGGAAGTAACCTCAGCCGCTCCTGACGACACGCCGAAACGGGAGTGCTCCACGGTTCGAGTCCGCGGGAACCGGTCGATCTGAGTGGGATTACAAGATTAATTCTGTAATTCAACGCGGACAATCTCGTCCGGTAATACCGAATCGTGCGCTTCTGGACGAGTTCACCTTCGGCGTCGGCCGACCGGGGGTCGGAAAGGTCGAAAGGCGATTACGACAGCAGGCTGCGGCCGGAACTGACTGATACGGTATCATATCCGATGAACTATGTTTCCGCGATGTGGATCGCGTTCCGAGCGATGCCTGGGGGACGCACCGCGTGGCGCCGATAGGGAACGTAACTCTCCGAGATGCCGGCGATACGGTCTGCATCTTTTCAATCGCGCCTCCTCGTGACGGGTCCGCTCTGCTCTCCGGATGCAGTGAGTGTCGGAAGGGGACGAAGACGCGTCTTCCCCACGGCAGCCATCACGGTCCGTAATATCCGGTCGTCGGCCCGAAACGACGGTGGCTTCCACTCGGCACACCCGATCGAGACAGCGACAGTCGACAGCGTGGCGTTCGGGTGAAAAACCCGCCACACAATACTAATATATCTAATACGTATCGCTGACTATTAGATATCATTCATCTCTGAACCCGGGGTTCTATCGGGGGGCACGCGGTCGCGGCTCGACCGAGAGGGGTGAGCTGCGGACGGGTTCGGACCGGTGGGAAAGCGGAGCCTGGACGGGCGGAAACGGCGAACGGCGGAAGCTCCGGGAATCGAGAGGAGCGCAACGAATCGATAAGAGCGCAACGGCGGGAGCGAAGGCGGACGACGGAAAGGTGGGTCCCTACGCTCCCCCGAGCGCGGGAACGGGTGGGTGTGGACAGGGTGGGTCGCGGGTGGGGTGCATCCGTGGTGGGATGGGGCTCGCATCGGCACGAGCCATTCCGAAGTAGGGGCCGGAGACGGAAGTTCGCAGCGCCTTAATGATTAGGTACTGAAGCGACCGTCGGCGAGGAATCCACTGACGGGACGGGAGCAGGCGGAACTGCCACGCGACTCGACACGAGGTGATACTGCCACGGGACCGTCGATAACCGGCGTGAGATCCAGATTTTTGATGTTACTCACACGTGTGTCCAGCTTATTCTCCCACTTCGGCTCATAACTAACCGGAAGAACTCCTTGCGAGGATACGCTGGATCGCCGATCTCCAGCGAACCTATGACAGACCAAGACGACACACACGAGATCGCAGAACAGATCGCATCCACCGTGAAAGCGCCGCTCGAAGAGAACAACTCCCGAAGAGGATTCCTGGCACGCACGGCGTTGGCGGGCGGGACGTTGCTGGCGCTCGGCGGCGGTGCAGGAGCCGCGCTGGCACAGGACGACGACGAGAGCATGGCCGAAGAGATGACGGCCTCGTTCGACGACGTGGAGGGGACCGACGTCGACGTCCTGAACTACGCGCTCACGCTCGAGCACCTCGAGGACGCCTTCTACCGCGAGGCGCTGGAGATGTTCGACGAAGACGACTTCGTCGAGGCCGAACAGCTGCAGTCCTACGACGAGGAGTTCCGCCGAGAGCTGTACGGCTACGCGCAATCGGTCGGCGAGCACGAGACGGCCCACGCGGACGTGCTCACGCAGGCCGTGGAGCTGCTGGGCGGCGACCCCGCGGAGGAGGGGACCTACGACTTCGGTGTCGAGACCGTCGACGACTTCCTCTCGCTCGGGCAGGTTCTCGAAAACACCGGCGTCGGGGCGTACGCAGGCGCGGCGCCGTACATCGAGAGTCCCGACCTGCTCGGCGCCGCGCTGTCGATACACAGCGTCGAGGCGCGCCACGCCGCCATCTTCAACGAGGTCACCGATATGTCGCCGTTCCCGCAGGCCTTCGACCCCGCGCTCTCACAGCAGGAAGTGCTCGATGCCGTCAGCCAGTTCATCGTGTCGGAGGACGACGGCGAGGACGAGAGCACTGACGAAGGGACGGAAACCGAGGCGCCGACGGAGACTGAGACCGAGACTCCGACGGAGACCGATACCGAGACGCCGACGGAGACCGATACCGAGACGCCGACCGACACCGAGACGCCACCGGGGGCGGAGACAGAGACGCCGGCCGAGACGCCGACGGAAACACCGGACGGGACGCCCAATGGAACGGAGACACCGACGCAGACGTACACGCCGACCGACTCGGAGTAACGGAGACCGGCCGAAACGGGCCGCGACACCCCCCATTTTTCCACCGGCTCGCTCGTCCGGTCGGCTGACAGACACGCGTCGCCCACAGTTATGGCGGTCCGCTCCGTCGGTAGAACCGATATGCGCGCTGTTCGGCTCAACGAACACGGCGGTCCCGAAGCGCTCGCAGTCGAGGACGTCGACCGTCCGGAGCCCGGTCCGGACGAACTGCTCGTCGAGGTCGCGGCCGCGGGCGTCAACCCCGTGGACACGTACTTCCGCGACGGATCGTACGAACCGGTCGCCCTGCCGTTCACGCCCGGCGTCGACGTCGCCGGGGTCGTCGCGGTCACCGGCGACGGCGTCGACGAGTTCGACGAGGGCGACCGCGTCTTCGGGACGGGTATCGGCAACGGGGGCCACCAGGGCGCCTGCGCCGAGTACGCGACGGTCCCGACCGATCGAGTCGTCCATCTACCCGACGGGGCGGATCTGACCGAGGCCGGCGCCGCTGGCGTCGCGGCGGTGACGGCCTGGCGAGCGCTCGTCGACCACGCGGCCCTCGACCCGGCCGAGCACTGCCTGATCCACGGCGGATCGGGGGGCGTCGGCCACGCGGCCGTCCAGGTCGCTGACGCGGTGAGCGCCCGAGTGATAACCACCAGCCGGGAGGCGTACCACGACGAACTCGCCGACATGGGGGCCGAGACTGTCCTCGACTACGGCCGCGACGACCTGGCCGATGCCGTCACGGACGCGTCCGGCGGCGGCGTCGACGTCATTCTCGACCACCGACTCGACGACTACCTCCAGTTCGACGCCGACGTGGCCGCGACCGGCGCCCGCGTCGTCGGTATCGGCGAGAACAGCCCGGACCCCGCGTTCACGAACGACGGCGCCGCCCGTTCGAAGGACGTCTCCTACCAGTTCATGTCGATGTTCAACACCCCCGACCTGCGGGTCCCGCTCCGCGGCGTGGCCCACCTCATGGAGCGCGGCGCGCTCTCCATCGAACTCGCGCGGACGTACGGGCTGGACGAAGCGGGCGAGGCCCAGCGTGCCGTGCTGGAGGACTCGTTCCTCGGCAAGCTCGTGATCGAGCCGTAACGGAGAGTACCGGACGAGGACGTCCGGAACCCCTCAGAGCACCCGATTCACGGGGTCTTCACTGTCGGCGATCCGGCGGACGCTCTCTTCCAGGATAGCCGCGACGTGGCGGTAGTAGTCGCGGGTGTACGCCGCGCAGTGCGGCGAGACGATCACGTCGTCCATGTCCCACAGCGGCGAGTCCTCGGGGAGCGGTTCGGTCTCGAAGACGTCGAGCGCTCCGCCGGCGATCTCGCCGTCCCGAAGCGCCTCTACCAGCGCCGGCTGGTCGACGACGCCGCCACGGGCGACGTTGATCAGGTAGGCGTCCTCGCGCATGGCGGCGAGTTCCTCGGCACCGATCAGTTCGCGGGTCTCGTCGGTCAGGGGGACCGCGAGGACGACGAACTGCGCGTCCGCGACGGCCTCATGGAGTCTGTCGACTGTGTACACCCGATCGACGCCGGGTTCGGGTAAGGGCGACCGGCGGACGCCGACCACGTCCATCCCGAGACCGGTCAGGCGGTCGACGACGCCGCGGCCGAGACCGCCGAGGCCGACCACGCACGCCTGCTCGCCGGCGACGGTCCACCCGTCGTCCCAGTCGGGCCGGGACCACTCGCGGTCGGTCTGGTGGGTGACGTGCTCGTGGATCCGGCGGGCGAGCGCGAGGACGAACCCGGCGACCGTCTCGCCGACGGCGTCGCCGTGGATGCCGGTGCTGTTCGTCAGGGCGACGCCCTCCTCCCGGAAGCGGTCGTGCGGGAACCTGTCGACGCCGGCCTGTATCGAGTGGACCCACTCGAGGTCGAGGAACGAGTCGCGATGGTCGAGCGTGACGACGGCCTGGCAGTCGGCGAGGGAGTCGGGCGACCCGTCGACGACGGTCACGTCGACCGAGGCCTCCGCGAGGCGCTGGGCGAGCGGCTCCGGCGGGAACACCGCCGCGACCGATTCGTCGATCCCGATCCGGTCAATGTGCATGAATTCGGCTACTCGGCGTCGGACAGTAACGTTTGCTCCGAACCGGGGCGCGAGCGGCGACAACAGTGGAGCGGCCACTCGCCGGTCGCTCACTCGCCGGTGGGAAGCTGCCCGGCGCGCGCGAGCGCCGCCATCGCGATCGTGATGACGGCGACGAGGGCGGCGTAGCCGCGGAAGACGCCCGAGTACGAGAAGCCGAACTCCGCGAGCGAGCCGACGGCGACGCTCCCCGGCGCCTGCATCAGCATCATGACCGCGCTGTAGCCGGAGTAGGCGCTCGCGCGGTTCTCGTCGGGCAGCGAGTCGAGCAGGTAGGCGTCGGCGACCGGGAACAGCCCGTGGACGATCAGGCTCATCACGACCGAGACGGCGGCGACGGCGAGCCAGCCGGTGACGAGCGTGAACGCGACGAGCGTGACGACGAACCCGGCGAGGATCGAGAGCAGGACAGAGAGATAGGAGAAGCGGTCGGCGAGGCGGCCGGCGACGACGAACGATGGCACGCCCGCGGCGAAGGTCACGGTCAGGAGCGTGTTCGCCGGACCCGAAGCGAACCCCTTCGCGCCGAGGTAGGTCACGTAGAAGTTGAACACGCCCTGCCAGACGAAGCCGCTGAAGCCGACGAAGACGACGCCCGCCGCGACCAGACGCCACTGGGCGCGGATGGCGCCCAGGAGTTCCCGATCGTCGACGCCCGCCTCCGGCAGGTCGGCCCGCCGGAGCGCGAAGACGAAGACGACGGTCAGGGCGACCGAGAGGACGGCCAGCGCGCGGAACGAGAGCCGCCAGGACCCCAATCCGATCGCCAGCGAGACGAGGAACGGAGCGGTGACGGCGGCGATCTGCGAGGACATCCCCCGCAAGCCGACCGCCAGACCGACGCGCTCGGGGTAGAGCTCGCTGACCAGTGGGTTGGCGGCGATGAAGAAGACCCCGGAGGCGAGACCGACGAACAGCGCGCCGGCGACGGTGACGCGGATGTCCGGCGAGAACGCGGTGAATCCCGCGGCCGCAGCGAGAAAGAGCCCCATCCCGACGAGGACGCGGTGACGGGCGACCTTCGTCAGGAGGTACCCGGTGGGGAGCCGCGGGAGCGCGCTGCCGACCCAGACGGCCGTCGCGGCCAGCCCGGCGGTGGCCGGGCTGACGCCGGTGCGGATGAAGTAGTCCACCAGCGGCGCGAAGGCGATCCGCCCGAAGTTCACCAGGAAGGAGAAGGCGCAGATAGAGACGAACACGCCCGCGCGACCGCGGGGGACCGTCCGACCGGCCTCGGCCCCCGCGCTCGACTCGCTCATCGCGATCGCGTCGGTAGGGTGAGCGCTGGCGCTCGCCGAGTCGGCGACGACTCGGACGGACCGTCCGCGGACGGACGGGCGACGGTATCGATGGGGGGAGTCACGTTCCCCGGTCGATTCTACGGGCGTTTGAACCCCTCGCTCCCGGCCGATGTTTCCCGTTTGCGCCGCGGTCACGGTACCCGCGGGTCACCGGAGACAGCGCGTGCGGTCGGCGCGGATCCGCTGCAGGCGGTCGGCGACCGCCGACAGCGCCGGACAGCGCGTCTCGAACTCGCCGTAGAGGAAGGTGACGAGGCTCGTCCCGGCGACGCCGGAGAGGTGCACGTCCGGCCGGCCGTGGACGAGCGACTGGCGCTCCTCGGCCAGGTCGGCGCACGTCGCTTCGAGCGCGGCCAGCCGGTCGTCCAGTCGGCTCAGCCGCTCGGTCGCCGCGCCGTCGATCTGGGCCTCGATCTCGGCGAGTCGACGGTCGCAGTCGGCCAGCGCGCCCGCGATATCGACGAGCGACTCCCGCTCGCGTTCGAGCGCGCGGCGGAACCGCTCGCGGTCGTCGCTGGCGGACTCGCTGCCGTCCCAGAGGGCGCGGTACAGCGGCGGGGTGAGCTGTCGGCCGTCGGTCACCTGCGTCGCCACTTCCGGGCAGAACTCGGAGGCGAGGCTCGCCCGGAGCGTGTCGCCGTACTCCGCTTCGTAGTGAGGGACGTCCATCACGGTCTCCCGGTAGGCAGTCCTGACGGTCCGGAGCGGGGCCGCAGGACCCGGATCGCCGCGCGTCGCCACCGCCGCGGGCATCGTCGCCACGCCGGACCCCGCGGTCGCACTCGGCGCGCTGGGCGGCGTCGGGTCGAGGTTCGAGAGGCGAGCGCGAAACCGGTCGAACGCCGCTCGTTCGTCGGTCGCGTATTCGATCTCCCTGTCGACGACGTCGATCGCGTCCCGGAGGAGCGAGGGGTTCGAGGCTGTCATGTGCTGTCGGGCGGTCGTTGTCGGATCCGCCCGCCCGGACGGGTAAGCGGTTGCTATGAGCCGTCTATACCGGGAAGTAGCCGTATATAGCGTCCCCCGTCCGAACGCTGCTCCGACGGGCGGACGCCCGGGCGTTCCCTGATCACTCGTCTGCCCGCCCAGACTCGCGTCCGCTCGGTCCTACACCACGGCGGCACGGTCGCACCACGGCAGCACGGTCGCGGCCCCGGAAACCATCAAATACCCTACCAAAACCCCCTTCAGCGAACCTTTATTCGCGCCGTGCCACGATCGATGTACATGACCCGCCCTGACGTGGTCGCCGTCTGCGGCAGCCGTCGCGAGGGGAGTTACACCCGTCGCGCCCTCCGGGTCGCCCTCGAAGCGGCGGCCGACGCCGGCGCCGACACCGAGTTGCTGGACCTGCGGACGATCGACCTGCCCCCATTCGACCCGGACGCCGAGGAAGGCGAAGCGGTCTCCGGGTTCAAGCGCCGCGTCCGCGAGGCCGACGCCGTCATCCTCGGATCACCCGTCTACCACGGCTCGTACTCGGCGACGCTGAAGGACGCGCTCGACTACTGCGGCAAAGACGAGTTCACCGACACGACCGTCGGACTGCTCGCGACCGCCGGCGGCGGCAGCTACGCCAGTACGCTCGACCACCTGCGCGTCGTCGTTCGCTCTGTCCACGGCTGGACAGTCCCCACGCAGGTGGGCATCCGCGGCGCCTACGACAAGTTCGACGGGGAGGAGGTCACCGAACCGGGCCTCGAAGACCGGATCCGCGAACTCGGTCGCGAGGTGACGGCGAACGCGGACGTCGAACCGTCCGCACGCCCCGCTGCTCCCGCCGAGTGCGACGACTGAACGGGTTCGAATTCGACGGTTTCGCCCCCACGCGCTAGATGCTCGGCGATTTCGCCCGTACTCGCTTCGCCCTCAGATCAGGTCGAGCGTCCGTAGCGTCCGTTCCAGTTGGACCTCCTGGTCGCGGTCCATCCGCTGGAGCGGCCGCCGCATCGGACCGGGGTCGAAGTCGACCTCGGGGTGCAGGTCCAGCGCCGACTTGACGCCGCCCAGGTACGGTCCGCTGTCGATGGCCTTCCACACGTCGAAGACCGTGCTCTGGAGTTCGCGGGCGCGGCCCTCCTCGCCGCCGACGTAGGACTCGTAGAGCTCGACCGTCAGCTCGGGGAAGACGTTCGAGACGGCGCTGACCAGGCCGGAACAGCCGATCTCCAGCTCCGCGAACAGCAGCGAGTCGAGGCCGGCGAGGTAGGCCAGTTCGGGCTGGCGGTCGATAGCCTGGCCGAGCCACGCGACGTCGCCGCTGGAGTCCTTGACGCCGACGATGCCGTCGATCCGGGCGAGCCGGTCGAGCGTGTCCAGGTCGAGCTTGTTGCCCATCCGCGCCGGGAAGTGGTAGATGTAGACCGGGATGTCCACGGCGTCGGTGACCTCCTCGTAGTGTTCGACGATCGCCTCGCTGTCGATGGGGTAGTAGTAGGGAATGCCGACGACGACCGCGTCCGCGCCGTTGTCCTCGGCGTCGAGCGCGTACGAGACCGTGTTCTTCGTGCTCGGCGCGCTGACGCCGGTGATCACGGGCACCTCGTCGCCGACCTCGTCGACGACCGCACCGATGACCGCCGCGCGCTCGTCGGGCTTGAGCATCGGGAACTCCCCGCTGGTCCCGAGCGGGAAGACGCCGTGGACGCCGCGGTCGACGACGAACCGGGCGTGGGCCGCGGTCGCGTCGAGCGCGAGCTCCTCGTCGCGGTCGAAGGCGGTGATCGTCGGCGGGATGACGCCGCGAATCGAAACGTCACGTGTCGGACCTTGATCCGTCATCTGTCGATCCATCCCGCGGCGGTGAGTATGAAACTACCGCTACAGGTCAGTAATGCGACCCCACGAGCGGACGTGGCCCGGGTCGATCCGGAGCGCCGGTCGTTCGCCGAGCGCGTGGTCCGCGTACTGGTCGTATCCGTCGCGCAGGGCCTCGACGGCCGCGCCGTGGCCCGCGTCCCCGGGCGCCAGCACCGACGCCGTGCCCCGGACCTGTACCCAGCCGAGGCGGTCCCAGTCCTCGACGTAGTGGTCGGCGACCAGCGCGACACGGGCGTTCTCGCGCACGTCGCGGACTCGGCGCAGGCTCTCGGTGGCGCCGTCTTTTGGTTTCTCGTCTATCGGGGTGGCTATCCAGGGCGCGGTCTCGCCGTCGGGGGGAGCGCTCCCGTCCCTCTCGCCGTCGACCAGCGCGAAACAGACTGGGACCGCGTTCGGACGCCCCTCCGCGTCAGCGGTGGCGAGGCGGGCGACCCGTGCGGATTCGAGGTAGCGTCGCTCGGCGTCGGTGAACATACCGAAACCAGGAGGCCGTCAGGAAAGAGCGCTCCGCCGATGGCATCGTTTCGACTCGACCGCCGCTCTACAGGACGCTGTCGGGGTCTGGCAACTCGGCCATTCCGCCGGCGCGGGTGGTCGAGGCGGCGGCGACGGCGTTGCCGCGGTCGAGCGCGGCGGCGAGCGAGCGGTCGCCGGCCGCGAGCGCGTCGACGACGCCCGCGGTGAAGGCGTCGCCCGCGCCCGTCGTGTCCACCGCGTCGACGGCGTACCCCTCGTGAACGGCTTCGTCCGGTCCCCACGGCGCTTCCTCGGACGCTGCGGCGGCCGCGCCGGCCTCGCCGAGCGTCAGAAAGATCGTGTGCGGCCCGAGCTCGTGGAGGCGTGGCGCGACCGCGTCGAGCGTCGACCCGTCGAATCCAGCCGGTTCGAGGTCTTCGTGGGACGTCTTCAGCACGTCGACCGCGGGCAGGAGCCGGCGGACCGCTTCCTCGAAGTCCGCGTCGGTCCACAGCTCCGGCCGGGCGTTCAGGTCGAAGACGACGGTACAGCCGGCGTCGTTCGCCCGCTCGACGAGGTCGTGGACTGCCTCGCGCGAGGGCGAACTCGCCAGGAGGACGCTGCCGACGACGACCCACTCGACGCCGGAGAGAGCCTCGTCGGGTACGCGTCCGGTCTCGAACCGCGTGTCGGCGGTGCCGTCGCGGTAGAAGGTGAACCGGGGCCCCTCCTCGGGGTCGCCGCTGACGAAGGCGAGCGTGGTCTTGGCGTCGGGGTCGCGCTCGACGAAGCGGTCGGGGACGCCGCGGTCGGCGAGCGCGTCGGCGAGGAAGTCGCCGAACGGGTCCGCGCCGACGCGGGTCCAGAACCAGGGCGGGCGGTCGAGCTGCGCGAGGCGAACGGCGACGTTGGCCGGCGCGCCGCCGGGCTGTCGGGCGAACTCGTCGGTGTCGGCGAGCGGCGTCTCGGTCGCGGGGAGGAAGTCCACGAGCGTCTCGCCGGCGACGAGGACGGTCGGGTCCATGGGCCAGCGTACTCGCCACTCAGACAAGAGTCCGCATGGTTCGACCGCGGGGAGGGGGCGGGAACGGACCGTCAGCCTGACTCGCGGACGGAGAGGTACTCTGGCGGGACGCGCTCGGTCGTGTAGGTCGCCCGACCGCGCCGGGTTATCTCGCGGCCGTCGGTGCGCATCGCGTCGGCGTCGACGGTGAGAACGATCGGGTCGTCTGCGTGTCGCTCGCCGACGCGGCGGGCCTCGTCGACGCTGCCGGAGAGGTGGACGAGCTGGCGCGACATCGGTCTCAGTCCCTCGGCGAGGATGGCGTCGCGGTTCCGCGGGGCGGTACCGTGATACAGCGTGTCCGGGACCGGGCCGTCGCCCGACGCCAGGTCCACGTCCACCGAGTGGCCGTAGGCCGCGCGGACGCGGTCGGTGCTGGACGCCGAATCATCACTCGAAGCGCCGCCACCGCCGACCCCGCCACCGGTTCGCTCGAAGCGGCCGTTCGGGTCGGTCGCGACGACGGCGGCGACGCGCTCGCGGTCCGCCCAGTCGTACTGTCGTTCGGCCGCGTCGACGAGGTCGTCGAACGGCGTCCAGCCGGCGTCGTCCAGCGCGAGCCCCGCGTCGTCCGGGAAGTGCCTGAGTGCACCCGACAGAAACTTCGAGAGGCGACGCCGCCGCTCGGCGCCGAGGACTGCGCGCCCCTCGCGCTCGCAGACCGGGCACGCCTCGCCCTCGAAGAAGCCGTGGTCGTCGCAGGCGCGGACGGCTGTCATCGGGAGCCAGTTCGTCGCCGGGTGGGAAAACGCGTTCTCCGTCGCACGGGCAGACCCGTCGCCGTCGCCGGGTATGGCGCCCGATGGCACGCCGCAGTGGCGGTTCGGACCGCACCGTTTTTCCGTCCCATTCCGCTACGTCGATACACAATGGGCTTCGGGAGCTACGACGAATCCGAACAGGAGAACCAGAGCGGTGACGCCGACTACGACGAAGACGACGCCGTCAACGTCCACGAACACGACCACGAGGGCGAGGTGTCGGTCGAGGGTGCGGACTCGGCCGACGAGCTGGTCGACCGCCTGCAGGACATGAAGTAACCCCCGGTCGGTTCGACACTTCGACGCCCGTCGCGGACCGGTGTCCGCGGCCGTCGCGTTCTGCTCAGTGCGCCGGTGCGTACGCGTCCGAGAACGCGTTCAACGCGACCACGCCGGCGACGACGAGCGCCATCCCGGCGACCGCGGCCGCGTCGACGCTTTCTTCGAAGACCACCACGCCCACCAGCGCCGTCGCCACGATCCCGAGGCCCGCCCACGTCGCGTACACGAGCCCGACCGGCAGGTCTTCGAGCGTCAGGCCGAGCAGGTAAAAAGAGCCCACGTACCCCACCACGACGACGGCCGTGGGGGCGAGCTCCGAGAACCCGTCGCTGGCCTTCAGCGCGGTCGTGCCGGTCACCTCGGCGGCGATCGCGAGCGCGAGCGTCAGATACGGTCGCATGCCCGAACGGAGCCCACCTGGGGGCAAACCGCTTGTCGAACCTGCCGCCACTTCCTGTCCGTTCCCGAATAGTTTAGTCGGCGCGCTCCCCACCGCCGGCCATGTCAGACCTGGGAGAGCTGGGGCTGTCGAGCTACGAGGAGAAGGTCTACCGGGCGCTGCTGTCGCTCGGGTCCGCGACGGCACAGGAGGTTTCGGAGGCGAGCGACGTGCCGATGGGGCGCATCTACGACGTGCTCAACGGGCTGGACGCCCGCGACGTCGTCCGCAGTCAGTCGACCGAGCCGACGACGTACGCGGCGGTCGACCCGGAGGAAGCGGTCGAGCGACTGCTGGAGGAGCGCCGGCGGGAACTGTCGGCGCGGACCGACCGCTACGAGGCGATCGCCGCCGAAATCGGGCCCGAACTCGCTGCGACGAAGCCTGCCGAGAGCCGCTTCTGGAGCGCGCCGCTGGGGAGCGAGACCGCGGTCTCGCTGGAACGCGACCTGTTCGCGACCGCAGGTGACTCGATCCGGTCGGCGATGAGCGTCCCCTACGCCGAGGCGCCGTGGGAGCGCTACGAGCCGGAGGTCGACCCGTTCTACGCAGCCCTCGACGACGGGGTCGAGGTGCGGATGCTCGGCCACGCCGCGATGGTCGAGGCCGCGCCGCCCGACGTCGTCGCGGACACCCTCGACGCGCCGCCGAACGTCTCGCTGCGGGTCACGACCGATCTGGAGGTCACCTTCGACGTGGTCGACGGCAACGAAGTCTGCTTTCACGTTCCGCATCCGCTCGACAGCGGCGAACGACTGGGGGTCATCCACGTCCGCGACGCGGCGATGGCCGGTCGCCTGGCGGAAGTGTTCGACCAGGCCTGGGCCGCGGCCGCGCCGCTGTCCGCGGTCGTCGAGGACGAGAGCGAGGGCGCCGTGGTCGACGGCGTCTCCGATCTCGACGGCTGAGTCTCCGGTTCGGACGCCTCGCCGGACCCGGCCGTTTCCGGCACCCGAACGTTGATTGACGTGAGTGGCGCACGTGAACGCATGCCAGATCGGAGCGCGTTCGGCCAGCGGCTCGCCGACGAGGACGAACGGCGGGTCGAGGAGATCCTCGACGAAATGACCGTCGCCGAGAAAGTGGGCCAGATCGTCGGCGTCCCGGCGCTCGCCGACGTCGACGAAGCCAGGGAGGCGGTCACCGACCACCACGTCGGCTCGGTCCACTTCGGCGGGACGCCGCACAACACGCCCGCAGAGAAGGCCGAGTTCGTCAACGAACTCCAGCGGGCGGCCATCGACGCCTCGCGCTTCGACGTCCCGCTGTTCGTGCGCGCCATGGCCGAGCACGGCCACGCCGCCATCTCGCGGAGCACCGTCTTCCCCCAGCAGCTCGGCCTCGGTGCGACGCGGGACCCGGACCTCGCCGAGCGCGCGGCCCGCGCGGCCGCGGTCGAGATGCGCGCGACGGGCGTTCAGTCGACCAGCAGCCCCATCGGCGACGTGGCCCGCGACCAGCGCTGGGGCCGCATCGCCGAGACGTTCGGCGAGAGCCCGCATCTCTGTGCAGCCTTCACCGAGGCGATGGTCCGGGGGTACCAGGACAACGGCCGCGACGACTCCGTCCTCGCGGTGACCAAGCACTTCCCCGCATACAGCGAAGGGGTCCGCGGCGAGGACCAGGCGCCCAACGACATCTCCGAGTACACGCTCCGGCGCGTCCACGTCCCGCCCTACGAGGCCGGGATCGAGGCGGGGACAGCCGGGATCATGCCCTGCTACAACGTGATCGACGGCGAGCCCGTCCACGGCTCGCCCCGATTTCTGCAGGACCTCCTCCGCGAGGACCTGGGGTTCACGGGATTCACGCTGGCGGACTACGCCGGCGCCGAGGACCTCCACGGCGGGCATCGCGCCACCGAATCGCTGGAGGAGTCGCTGTGGCGGGCGATCCGCGCGGGGATCGACCTGCTCCCCTCGGGCGGCGTCGAGTACTGCGAGCACATTCTCGCGCTCGTCGAGGACGGCGAACTGAGCGAGTCGCGGATCGAGGAGAGCGCCAGGCGCGTGCTCCGGGTGAAGTTCGCGCTCGACCTATTCGAGGACCCGTTCGTCGACTCAGACGACGCCGAGACGATGCTCGGCCGACCTGACCACCGCGAACTGGCCCGCGAAGTCGCCAGGGAGTCGATGACGCTCCTCCGGAACGAGGATGATGTCCTCCCGCTCAGTCCCGACCTCGACCAGATGCTCGTCGCCGGCCCGAACGCCGACGACATCGCCGCCCAGCACGGCGGCTGGGGGAGCGTCGAGGACCCGCGACCACTCGGCGACACCGTTCTGGAGGGGATCGAGGCGGCGGTCGCCGACGGGACCGACGTGGTCCACGAACGGGGCGCCGGGATCGACGAGACGCTGGACGTCGATGCCGCTCGCGAGGCTGCGCAGGAATCAGACGCGGCCGTCGTCGTGGTGGGCGAGCCCGACTACGTCCACGAGTTCCGGGCGAGTTCGCAGGAGTTCGGGGCCGAGGAGTTCCCCCACCGCGAGAGCCTGACGCTGCCCGACGCCCAGCGGGAACTGGTCGAGGCGATCCAGGCGACCGGGACGCCGACCGTCGCGGTCCTCGTCACCGGCCGCGTGCTGTCGACGCCGTGGATCGCCGAACACGTCCCCGGCCTGCTCCTCGCGTACCAGCCAGGATCAGAGGGCGGCGCCGTCGCGGACGTGCTGTTCGGTGAGCACAACCCCACCGGCAGGCTCCCGCTCTCGGTCCCGCGCTCGGAGGGGCAGGTACCGGTCCGGTTCAACCACCTCACGCACCCCACCGTCGACCACGAGGCCCACCGCTCCTCCTACGATCCGCTCTTCGAGTACGGCCACGGGCTGAGCTACACCGACTTCGAGTACGAGGACCTGACCGTCTCACCGGCGGAGGTCGGCCCGGACGGAAGCGTCGACGTCGAGGTCACGGTCGCCAACGTCGGTGACCGCGCCGGGACGGAACCCGTCGAGGTGTTCGGTACCGACGTGGTGAGCACCCGGGTCACGCCGGTCCGGGAACTGCGGGCGTTCGACCGCGTCGACCTCGACGCCGGCGAGCGGGCGACGATCCCGTTCTCTCTGGACGTGGCCGACTTCGGCATCGTCGAGAACGACGGAAGCCAAACGGTCGAACCCGGGACCATCGAGATCCGGGTCGGCGACCTTGTCGACTCGTTCGAGGTGGCGCGTCGTCGTCCCTACCGCCGGTGACGCGGGGCGAACGGGCACCGGAGTCACGTGCCCTTCTCGCATCGGCCGTCGCGCTCGTTGCCTTGGCGCGCGTAGACCCACCCAACGCCGGTCCGGACGAGACCGACCGATCCGGCGACTGGTCGAGTGGATCCCGAACGCGCGCTACCCTCACTCGTCCCACGCGTCGCTGGACCACGCGTCTTCGTGGTCTTCGACCGACGACTCACCGGCGCGCGGGAGCACCCGCGACAGGATCACGTACTCCGCCATCGCGAGCGCGAGCGCGACCGCGACTGGGACGACCGCGCTCTCGAAGACGAACAGCAGCGCGAGCACGACGATTCCGGCACCGGAGAGCGCGTACCCCGCCGCACCGGGGTGGAAGCTCCGCGCCAGATTCTCGTGGCCGTCGCGGACGTAGTTCTCGTCGGCACGCCGGATCGTGTACGGGACGGTGTAGAATATCCCGACGCCGGAGAGGGCACCGACGAGCACCCCGACGGCGATCTGTTCGAAGAGGAGGACGGTCACGTACGCGAGCATCCCGAACGTGAGCACGGCGGCGGCCCCGCCGACGAAGCCCGGGGAGATCACGCTCTCGTCCATCGTCGATTCTGCCATGCCCGTGCGATCACTCTCTGTCAATAAAACGATAGGGGACGGCGCCCGCTGTGGTCTCCTCCGGAACGGGTGCCGCTTATCCCGTCCGGAAGGAGTAGTCGAGCGTCTGGGCGGAATGGGTGAGACTCCCCATCGAGATCACGTCGACCCCGGTGGCCGCGTAGTCGGGGACAGTCTCGACGGTGATCCCGCCCGAGGCCTCGGCGAGCACCTCGCGGTCCAGTTCGTCGGCCGCGTCGCGAAGCAGTCCGACCGCGCGCTCGGTCGTCTTGGGGTCCATGTTGTCGAGCAGGACGATGTCCGCCCCCGCTTCGGCGGCTCGCGGCGCGTCTGCGGGCTCCTCGACCTCGACCTCGATCTTCGTCGCGAACGACGCCCGCTCGCGGAACTGCTCGACGGCGGATTCGAGACCCATCTCGGCGACGTGGTTGTCCTTGACCATCACCATGTGCGAGAGGTCCAGGCGGTGCGTGTCCCCGCCTCCGGCGACGACCGCGCGCTTCTCGATACCGCGGAGACCAGGGGTGGTCTTCCGCGTTCCTGCCACCCGCACGCTGTCGCTCTCGGACCGGGCTGCGTCGACTGCCCGCCGTGTCTTCGACGCGATGCCGGACGCGTGGCCGGTGATATTGACGGCGACGCGCTCGCCGCGCAGCACGTCGCGGGCGGGCCCCTCGACTTCGAGGACGGCGTCGCCGGGTTCGATCCGGCCGCCGACGCCCGCGCTGTCGGTGACGGTCACGTCCAGGTACCCGAAGACGGCGCGGGCGGCGTCGAGGCCGGCGACGACGCCCGAGTCTTTCGCGACGAGCCGGCCCGTCGTCTCACCGGGCACCTGGTTGGTCACGTCGTGGTGGCCGACGTCTTCGCGGAGCCACTGCTCGATCTGCGAATCGGGGATCATCTCGGGTCGAACCCTCTCAGTCCGCCCCGGGTTTGGCGGGCGCTTCGACGAGGTTGTGCGTGCCGACGGACTCCTCGTTCTCCGCGGCGGCCCGCGCGACGAGCAGGGCCGTCACCGAGGCGTGGCGGAGTTCGTACAGCGACCGCGAGGTCCGCGTGCGGACGTACGCGTCGACCTCGCCCTTGAGCCGCCGGAGGACCGCCTGCGCGCGGCCGAGGTCGTCCCGATTCCTGCGGAGGCCGACGTACTCGTCCATCACGCGGCGCAGGCGGACGAACTTCTCGCGGGCGAAGTTCTCGGGGAGCGCGGGGTCACGGTCGAGCAGCTCCGGCGCTTCGACGACTTCGGGGTCGTAGTCGGCAGCGTCCTCACCGGCCCGGAGACCCCAGACCAGTCCTTCCAGCAGCGAGGTCGAGGCCAGCCGGTTCGCGCCGTGGACGCCCGTGCGGGAACACTCGCCAACGGCGTAGAGCCGATCGAGCGACGCCCGTCCGCGAGTGTCCACGTCGACGCCGCCGCAGAGGAAGTGCTCGGCGGGCCCGACCGGGATGCCAGATTCCCAGTCGACATCGCGCTCCTCGCACTTGGCGGCCAGGTCGGGGAACTCGCCGGCGAAGTCGAGCGGCGACACGTCCAGCACGACCTCGTCGGTGGCCTCCCGTTCTTTCTGCACCGCGCGGGCGACCACGTCGCGGGGGGCGAGTTCGGCGTCCTCGTGGTAGTCGGGCATGAAGCGCTCGCCCTCCCCGTCCCGGAGGACGGCGCCCTCGCCGCGGACGGCCTCGCTGACGAGGAACGGGCCGTCGTCGGGGTCGGTATCGCTCCCCGGATACACCGTCGGATGGAACTGCACGTACTCCATGTCCTCCACCTCCGCGCCCGCGAGCGCGGCCATCGCGATGCCGTCGCCCGTCGAGCCGTCGGGGTTGGTCGACCGGGGGTACAGATCGCCGATGCCGCCCGTGGCGAGAATCGTCGCACCCGCGAACGTCGGTGTGACCTCGTCCTCGCGTTCGAGCAGCGCGCCGTGGACGCGGCCCTCGTGGCTGACGAGTTCGAGCGCGGCGGTGTCGTCCAGGATCTCCACGCCCTCTCGGTCGTCGAGGTGGTTCAGGAACGGGACGTGGATGTGTTTGCCCGTCGAGGCGTCGACGTGGAGAATTCGGGGTTCGTCGTGGGCGGCCTCGCGGCCGAAGTCGAAGTCGTCGCTTTCCGCCCCGTCCCCGTCACTGGTGTCGAACTCGACGCCGAGTGTGTCGACCAGCACGTCCTGAACGGCACCGTTGGCCTCGTCGACGAGCACGTCGACGGCCTCGGGGTCGGAGGTGTCGGCACTGGCCGCTAGGATGTCCTCTTTGAACTGGCCGGGGTCGTCCCGCGAGACGGCGATGCCGCCCTGTGCCCACCACGAGGAGGCGCCCTCCGGGCGAGTGGCCTTCGTCGCGACGATCACGTCGGCGCCCTCGCGAGCGGCACCGAGCGCCGCCGCAAGGCCCGCGATGCCTGACCCGACCACGAGCACGTCCGTCGCCTGGTAGTCGTCGTAGTCTTCGAGTTCCGTTGTCTCGTCGGCCATATTTAGATCTCCAGCATGCGGTCGAGGGCGACCTGCGCGAGTTCCTTCTCCTCCGGCGCGACCTCGATGACGTTGCGCTCGCGGCCCGCGACGAGCTCTTCGAGCACCCACGTCAGGTAGTTCGGGTCGATCTGGCGCATGGCGTTGCAGTCCATGCAGGCGTCGCCGCACAGCGGCAGCACCTCCACCTCGGGGTGCCAGCGGTCGAGGTGCTTGGCGAGGTGGATCTCGGTGCCGATGGCCCACGCGTCGCCGGGGTCTGCCTCCTCGACGACCTCGCAGATGGTCGACGTCGAACCGACCACGTCGGCCGCTTCCACCACCTCGCGGCGACACTCGGGGTGGACGACGACGTTCGCGTCCGGGCGGCGCTCGCGCAGGTCCTCGATGTGTTCCTCCCGGAAGCGCTCGTGGACCTGGCAGTAGCCGTCCCAGAGCACGATGTCGTTCTCGACGACCTCGTCGGCGTCCTTGTCCTCGGGGTCCCACGGGTCCCACTCCGCGATCTCGTCCTCCATGCCGAGCCGGTAGGCGGTGTTCTCCCCGAGGTGCTTGTCGGGGAGAAAGAGGACTTTGTCGCCCTTCTCGAAGGCGTACTCGAAGGCCTTGTGGGCGTTCGAGGACGTACACACGAGTCCGCCCTGCTCGGCGCAGAAGGCCTTCAGATCCGCGTAGCTGTTCATGTAGGTGATCGGGATGATCTCCTCGTCGGGCGCCGCGCCCGTGATCTCGGCCCACGCGGCGTCGACCTGAAGCGCCTCGGCCATGCCGGCCATCGGGCACGACGCCTCCATGCTCGGGAGGATGACGGACTGGTCGTCGTCGGTGATGATGTCCGCGGACTCGGCCATGAACGTGACGCCGCCGAAGATCACGTAGTCGGCGTCGGCGTTGGCCGCCTCCTTCGAGAGCTGGTAGGAGTCGCCCACGAAGTCGGCGTGTTCGACGATCTCCCGGCGCTGGTAGTTGTGGCCGAGGATCACCACGTCGTCGCCGAGCTCGTCGAGCGCGGCCTCGATGCGCTCGGTGCGTTCGGCCTCGTCTAACTCGCGGTAGGCCGGCGGTAGCTGTTCCAGGTTGTCGTACTTGAAGAGACTGAGGTCAGTCTCGAACTGCGCTGTTTCCATTTCCGGCACGAGTGGTCACTTGGGTTAGGTGAGTCTATAGACCACTGTATTGAAAAAGTTTTGTCTTCAAACGTGCGGACTGGTGACTCAGAAATGGTCTGATGCCATTTCGACCAGATATCGGTTGTGAATGGTGGTATTGATGGATAGGGATGTGTGTTTCCAGGGGTTGCAAAACAGCTGACCGATGGGAACGCAGAACCGTTCAGACGATCTGTTCGCCGTCGTCGTCGTAGACTTCGATGGCGTCGACGGGGCAGGCTCGGGCGGCGAACTTCGCGTCGAGTTCGGCGTCCTCGGGGACTTCGCGGACGAACACGTCCTCTTCGCGCTCCTCGCTGTCGCGGAGGATCGCCTTCCCGGCGTCGCTGTCGCGTTCGAAGCCGTCCCACTCGGCGACGCACTGGAACATCCCGATGCAGGTGTCGCGGTCGTACTCGATGCGCATACCGGGCGTTGGCCGGCGAACGGCATAGGAATGGCGGGACGGCCCCGTGTGTCCGGCGGCCGGTCCTCGCGGGACCGAGAACGGCGGTCAGTCGTCCGCGCCGGCGGTGGACTGGTCGATGTCGCTCCCGACGAACCCGCTCGTGTTCGCGACGCGGGCGATTTTCGGCTGGAACACCCACGCCGTCAGGAGCACGATGGGGATCATCGAGACGGCGACGATCGAGTACCCGAGGTGCAGGTTCGCGAGGAACGGCGCCGAGTACACGAGCGGGTAGACGATGCCGCCGACCGTGCCGATACCGCCGACGACGCCCGCGACGGCCCCTGAGCTGTTGGGGAACATCGCCGGCACCTGCGCGAAGATCGAACCCTCGGCGAAGGCGCAGGCCATCCCGACCACGAAGCCGGCGCCGACCGCCACCAGCACCTGCCCCGAGAGGCCGGCCAGCGTCATGCCGAACATCGAGACGACGACGAAACACAGCGTCACGAACGTCCACTGCTCGCGGTAGCGGCCCGTGAACAGGGGGATGATGTTCTTCTCCTTGCGCGCGAGCACGTCGCTGACGTACCCGCCGATGGGTCGCAGCAGGCCCGCAGCGACCGAGAACGTGGCTGCGAACGTCGAGGCCAGCACGAGGTTGTCCGTGCTGAACCCCTCGCGGTAGTAGGTCGCGAGCCACCCGTTCATCGACAGTTCGAGTCCGAAGGTCATCACGTACGCGAGCGCGAGGACGACCGTCCCGTAGCGCGTCGCCGTGTAGAACCAGCCCTTGAAGCTCGCGTTGTCCGCCGTCGCCTGTCGCTTCTCGTCGCTCTTGGCCGCCTCGCCGAGCGCGTAGTACACGACCGCGAGCAGGATCGAGACGCATCCCGTGTAGAAGAAGGCCGCTCGCCAGTTCGTGTCGAACAGCGGCCCGCTCCAGTTCGATCCGAACACGCGCGGGAGAATGAGCGCACCACCCGCCGCGCCGGCGTTACCGATGCCCGCGTAGATCCCCTCGGCCGTCCCGAGCTGTTCTTCCTCGAACCACTCGGAGACGTGCTGGATGCCGATGACGAACGTGATCCCCGCCGTCGCGACGATGAGCCGCTCGACGAAGAACACGGTGTAGCTCTGTGCGAACGCGCTCGCGATCGAGAACACGCCGACGTACGTGAGCACGATCGCGAACACGGCCGGCGCGCCGAACTTGTCCGAGAGCCAGCCCGTCAGGATGCGGCCGAACGGCGCCAGCCAGATGGCCGCGCTCGCCAGGATCCCGATCTCGGCCAGCGAGAGCCCGAACTCGTCTGCCATCGGCCCCGTGAACGGCGCGAACGAGAACCAGATCAGGAACGAGAAGTTGAACCCGACCGTGGCGAGCACCAGCGTCCGCCACTTGGTCATTCGGATCAGGCCCATGAACCCACCTCCGCGCTGACCGGTTCGAAGTGACGCACGGCCCCCTCTGACCATTTGACCACCATTCTGCCCGGAATATGGATGCTTGAACTCATCCTCTCATATTTCTCGGCGTAGGTCCACCTAATAACGCTAACCGTCTAGGTTGTGGAAGTTATGCGGTAGCGGTTGCATTGTCACCCAGTCTGGGATCAGATATGGACTCCTTAAGGAAAGTGAGTGCGGGAGGAACCGGTGACAGACGGGATCACTGGCGGCGGGGCGAGACTGGAGGCGGCGGGCGCGTCCGTCGAAGTGGTCACGCCCGCCGGAAGGGACAGAGTGCGACACTTTAAATCGCGGAGCGCACTACCACGCGAGTAATGGACGTCGCGGACATCCCGGGCGTGCCCGACTGGTTGCCCGACCACCTGCGCGCCGACGGCATCGAGTCGCTGTACCCGCCGCAGGCCGAGGCGGTCGACGCCGGCGTGACGCGGGGCGAGAACCTCGTCGCCAGCGTCCCCACGGCCAGCGGGAAGACGCTCGTCGCCACGCTCGCCATGCTCTCCAGCGTCGAGCGCGGGGGCCGAAGCGCGCCGGACAGCGAGAACGACGAAGCCGCGAGCGGGCGCGGGGGGAAGGCACTCTATATCGTCCCTCTGCGCGCGCTCGCCAGCGAAAAGCGCGAGGAGTTCGAACAGTTCGAGCAGTACGGTCTCGACGTCGGCGTCTCTACCGGTAACTACGAGTCCGAAGGCGGCTGGCTCGCGACCAAGGACATCGTCGTCGCCACCAGCGAGAAGGTCGACTCGCTGGTCAGGAACGACGCGCCGTGGCTGGAGGACCTCACCTGCGTCGTCTCCGACGAGGTCCACCTCGTCGACGACGGCCAGCGCGGCCCCACGCTGGAGGTTACGCTCGCCAAGTTGCGACAGCTCAACCCCGACCTGCAGACCGTCGCGCTCTCGGCGACCATCGGCAACGCCGAGGCGCTCGCCGAGTGGCTCGACGCCGCCCTGGTCGACTCGGACTGGCGGCCCATCGAACTCAAGAAGGGCGTCCACTACGGGCAGGCGCTCCATCTCGAAGACGGGAGCCAGAGCGAGTTATCGGTCCGCAACTCGGAGAAACCGACCGCGGCCATCGTCCGCGACACGCTCGAAGACGAGGGATCGACGCTCGTGTTCGTCAACTCGCGGCGCAACGCCGAGGCCGCTGCGGGACGGCTCGCCTCGACGGTCGAACCGCACCTCACACCGGACGAGAAGGCGCAGCTCGCCGACGTGGCCGACGAGATCCGCGACGTGAGCGACACGGACACGAGCGACGACCTGGCCGACGCCGTCGAGGGCGGCGCCGCCTTCCACCACGCCGGCCTCGCGAGCGGCCACCGCTCGCTGGTCGAGGACGCCTTCCGCGATAGGTTAGTGAAGGTGGTCTCCGCCACTCCCACGCTCGCCGCCGGCGTGAACACCCCTTCGCGGCGCGTCGTCGTCCGCGACTGGCGCCGCTACGACGGGACCGCCGGCGGGATGCAGCCGCTCTCTGTGCTCGAAGTCCACCAGATGATGGGCCGCGCCGGCCGCCCGGGGCTGGACCCCTACGGCGAAGCCCTCTTGATCGCCAACAGCCACGACGAACTCGACGAACTGTTCGAGCGGTACGTCTGGGCCGACCCCGAGCCCGTCCAGTCGAAACTCGCCGCCGAGCCCGCGCTGCGCACCCACATCCTCGCCACCGTCGCCTCCGGGTTCGCAAACTCCCGCGAGGGACTGCTGGAGTTCCTCGAACAGACGCTGTACGCCTCCCAGACGACCGAGCGGGGGCGCCTGGAGCGCGTGATGGACGACATGATCGAGTACCTGGAGGTGAACGAGTTCATGGAGCACGAGGCGGGCGGTGGACTGACCGCCACCTCGCTCGGCCACACCGTTTCGCGGCTCTACCTCGACCCGATGAGCGCCGCGGAGATCATCGACGGCCTGCGCGCGTGGAAACGCGGCGACGGCCGGGCGCGCTCGGAGTCGGAGCCGACATCGACGCTAGCGCCGGACGCCGGCGCCGACCCTGACGCGGAGCCGTCGGGGTTCACGACCGCGAGCGACTTGGCCGATGACGCCGATCAAGACGAGCAGGCCGAGCGCCCGGACCCCACCGCCATGGGCCTCTACCACCTCGTCGCGCGTACCCCGGACATGTACGAGCTCTACCTGCGCTCGGGCGACGAGGAGGAGTACCAGATGCTCGCCTTCGAGCGCGAGGAGGAGTTCCTCGGGTCGATGCCGAGCGAGTTCGACCCCGCCTTCGAGGACTGGCTCTCGGCGCTGAAGACCGCCCGCCTGCTCGAAGACTGGGCCAGCGAGGTCGACGAGGACGAGATAACCGACCGCTACGGCGTCGGCCCCGGCGACGTCCGCGGCAAGGTCGAGACCGCCCAGTGGCTGCTCGGCGCCGCCGAGTCGCTCGCGGGCGAACTGGGGCTCGGGCTCGCGCCCGCCATCCGCGAGGCGCGCGTCCGCGCCGAACACGGCGTCCGCGAGGAGCTAACCGACCTCGCTGGGGTCCGCGGCGTCGGCCGCAAGCGTGCCCGCCGGCTCTACCAGGCGGGCATCGAGGACCGCGCCGACCTGCGCGAGGCCGACAAATCGGTCGTCCTCGGCGCGCTGCGCGGCCGCGAGCGCACGGCTGAGACCGTTTTGGAGAACGCCGGCCACCGTGACCCCTCGATGGAGGGCGTCGACCCCGACGCGAGCGCCCGTCCGGACGAGGACGGCGACGCCGACGGCGGCAGCGAGGGCGCGGCAGAGCCGGACGACGAGGAAGACCAGTCCAGCCTGGGTGACTTCTGATGGCCGGAGGGAGCGCCTGATGGAACTGGTCGAGGCCGTCGCGACGGTCGCCGACCTGGACGGGTTCGTCGCGCGACTCGGGGAGATCGGCGACGAGCACGGCGTCACGGTCCAGGCGTTCGACGCGCGGTACGTGGTCGATCGGGCGCATCTGGAACGCTCGGTCGAACTCGCCAACCGGGCCATCGACCGCGGCGAGAACGTCGCCCGGGAGCGCAGCGTCGAGATCCTGCTGTACGCCGCCGGGACGCGCCAGATCGACCGCGCGCTCGAACTCGGCGTCAGCGAGGGCGAGTGCCCGACCGTGGTCCTTGTCGACGCGGGAGACGGGGCGGTCGGCGACGCCGAAGACCGGGCTGCGGTGGCCGTTCGCGACCTCGACGGGCCGGCGACGCTGGACCCTGCCGAGACGCTCGGGGAGTACGACGGCGACCGCGTCCGCGAGTTCTTCGACGTGGGCGACGCGGAACTCCGCGCGGTCGATGGGACGCTCGCCGATATCGTCCGCGAGCGCGTCGCGCTCCTCGACGTCGAGAAGTAGGGCGCCGGCCCGTTTCGGACGACCCCGTTACCGAGTGGCCGGTTCCCGGGCGGTGAGAACCGGCGCCACCAGTTTACGTCCGTGAGCCGAACGTTCGAGTATGTACGAGGACATCCTCGTTCCGACGGACGGAAGTGCGGGCGCCAGCAGGGCCCTCGACGAGGCGGTCGACATCGCCGCCGAGTTCGATGCGACGGTCCACTCGCTGTACGTCGTCGACGTGTCGGCGGTCGGTCCCGAGACCGGGACCGTCGACCTCGTCGAGTCGTTCGAGCAGATGGGCGAGAACACTACCGACGCGGCCGTGACCCGGGCGCGCGACGCCGGCGTCGACGCCGTCGGCTCGGTCACGACCGGGACGCCCCACCGCTCGATCCTGGATTACGTCGACGAGGAGGGGATCGACCTCGTCGTGATGGGCACGCACGGGCGGACCGGGCTGGAGCGATACCTCCTCGGGAGCGTCACGGAGAAAGTCGTTCGCACGGCCGAGGTGCCGGTGTTGACGATCCGCGCGAGCGAGGACGAAACCGAGGAATAACGCGGATGTGACCGCTGGGTAGCGGGGACGAGACCGATGGGTAGCGCGGTGTAGCCGAGCGACGCATCGACCCGAGGAACTCCTCAGTGTCTCTCGTTTTCGCTCTCGTTCTCGTTTCCGTTCCCGTCGGCGGTGAGCGCCCCGTGCTCGTCGATCTCGCCGCCGACGAGCCGAGTCGAGGAGATCCGTTCGCCGTCCGCGGCGCGGACGAACGGGACGACGAATCCCTCCATCGGGTCGAGCCCGCGTCGGGCGCGCTCGTCGTTGATGTCGGCCAGTTCGCCCGCCGTCTCCGGGGAGACGACCAGCGCGTCGAGCGACGGGTCCGTCGACGCGATGCCGTGTTCGTCGTGGAGTTCCCGGATCTCGACCTCGCGGCCCCACTCGTCGAGCGTCTCGATCTCCTCGCGGATCCGCTCGCGACGGTCCGCGAAGTCGGGGACCGGCCGCTCGCGCTTCCCGCGGGCGAACTCGTCGCTGGTCAGCGCGACGAGGACGCCCTCGTCGCCGCGTTCGAGCGCTTTCCTGAACAGGGCGCGGTGTCCGTCGTGGATCGGGCCGAAGGTGCCGGCGACTGCGACGCGCATACCTACCCGTGGCGTCCCCGGGAGAAGTGTCTCACGGCATCGGAACCGGGACACGGGCCTCGCCCGTAGCGGTCACCGACGGACGACGGTACCTGGCGCGACGACGCTCTCGGCGACCCGTTCGAGTTCGCGACGGACGCGTCCCGGCCGGCGCCGACCGGCGAGGACGACCGCGTCGGCGTCGATATCGACGGCGTAGGCCGGCAGTTCCTCGTTCGGGCGGCCGTGGCAACGGCGCGTGCGAACGGGGACGCCGCGCTCGCGACCCCGTGTGTCGACGATCGCCAGCAGGTCGTGGCCCGCGTCCTCGGCCTCGTCGACGAGGATTTCGCCGCTGCTCAGCGCCGGCTCCCCGTACCGGCTCGTGTCGACGACGTACAGCGCGTGGACGACGCCCCCGCTGCGTGCCGCCAGGTCGAGCGCGTGGTCGACCGCTACCCAGGTCGCGTCTCCCCCTTTCGCCGCGCTCTCGTCCAGCGAGAGCAGGATTCGATCGGTCATAGTCCTCGTGCGGACCGAGGCGGATCGGCGGTAAATAGGTGCGCGACGGTTCGACCGCTCCCGGCAGCGGTAGCCCTCGGCATACGTCGGGAGTAGGCTTAACCTGTCCACTCGGGTAGTTCGCGTATGGCGACGCTCGACGATCCGGTCTCCGTCGGCGGGGTCGACGTTCCCAACCGCCTCTACCGAGCGCCGCTGCTCGAATGCGCCGGCAACGGCCCCGACGCCGTCGATACGTTCATCGACGAGCTCGGACCGACAGCGGCGTCGGGCGTCGGGCTCATCTTCCAGGGCGCCAGCGTCGTCACGGCCGAGAGCGGCTGTGCGGCGCCGAACATGACCCGATTCCACGACCCCGAGTTCGTCGCGCGCTGCTCGCGGCTGACCGACGCCGTCCACGACCACGGCGGCCGCATCTTCGTCCAGCTGGCCCACGGCGGCCTGCGGAGCATGGCCGTCTGGCACGCCGGCCACCGCGCACGCAACCCGGACCACGAGGAACTCGCGGTCTCCCGGCCCCCTCCGCAACTGCGCGCGCTCGACCGACTGGGGCTCGTCGACTTCGAGCCGAGAGTCATGTCCACGGCGGAGGTGTACGACCTCGCCGAGCAGTTCGGGAGGGCCGCGGGCTACGCGGCCGACGCCGGATACGACGGGATCCACCTCTCCGGTGCGAACATGGGCGTCGTCCAGCAGTTCCTCTCGCCGTTCTACAACCGCCGCGACGACGAGTTCGGCGACGGGCCCGGCGAACCGCCGGGTAGCGGCGGTGTGCGCTTTCTGGAAGCGGTCCACGACGCCGTTCGGGACCACGCCGGCGACGTACCGCTGGCGACGAAAGTGCCGGCCGAGACCGCCGCCCCGCGGTTCGTCCGCCGTCGGCTCTCGCGCGACGACGCGGTCGGGATCTGCGAACGGGTGGCCGATATTGGATACGACGCCGTGGTCCCGGTCGCGGTCTCGACGTTCTGGGACATGAGCGTCGTCAGGGGCGCCTACCCGGACCGTGCGTGGGCGGCCGCGGACCTGCAGCGCGACTACGCCGCGGCGTTCGGTGGCCCGCTGCACGCGAAAGCCGTCGCGGCGCTGAACCGGCTCCAGAGTCGCCGCTTCCCCCGCGAACCCGGCTGGAACGCCGACCTCTGTCGTCGAGTTCGGCGGCGCGTCGACGTACCCGTCCTCTGCGAAGGCGGGATTCGCGAGCGCGAGACGTGTGACGAGCTGCTGGGCGCCTCCGGCGGCGAACCGGCCTGCGACCTCGTCGGGATGGGTCGGCCCTTCTACGCCGAACCGCGACTGGGTGCGCGACTGCTCGGAGAGAGCGGGCGGCGCGGGAACTCGGGGGCGCTCTGTGCCAGTTGCAACAACTGCACCGTCCCGCAGGTGACCGGCGCACCGGGGACCTGTCGAACTCCTTCGGTCGTTCGCGAGCGCGCTCGGCTGGACGGAGCGGGCGTCTACGACCGGGGGGCGAACGAAGGGTCGGAAAGCGGTCGGTGACGGCGATCCCGGCCGGTGTGTAGGTCCGGTCCGTTCGAACCGCGGTGAACCGTCTCGCAGCGGCGACAGCGACGGCGCTCACGGGTCGGCGGCAAACGGGTCGAACACGGACAGAAGGTCCTCAGTCGTCGTCGGGGAGTTCGTCGACGAGGACGACGGCTTCGCCGTCGATGATGGTTGTGCCATCGTCGACGACGCGGGTGGTGAGGCGGTACTGGTCGTCGCCGAGGTCCTCGACGATCTCGCACTCGGCGGTGAGGCGGTCGCCCAGACGGACGGGGTTGTGGAACTCGAGATCCTGGGAGAGGTAGATAGTCAGGCCGGGCAGGCGGGCGAGGCCGGCGCTGATCAGGCCGCCCACGAGCGTCCCGTGGGCGATGCGGCCCTTGAAGCGGGTCTTGCTCGCGAACTCGTCGTCGAGGTGGAGCGGGTTGGTGTCGCCGCTGGCGGCGGCGAAGGACTTGACGTCCCGGTCGGAGATCGTCTTGGTGAATTCGACGCGGTCGCCGACGCCGAGGCGTCCGCGGTCGTGTTCCGTCAACTCGACGTGCCACTCGGGCAGGTCTTCGTCGGCCTCGATCCGGTCGACGGCGTCCACTCCGTCCTCCTCCGACGACGGGGAGACGCCGAACGCCGCGAACGCCGCCCGGTTGGCCGCGACCACGCTGTTGAACATGTGAGACGACGTCTGCGTCCACGTGTCAAGCAGCGCGTTTCGGTGCGGTTCAGAACTCATCGATACCCTCGTTTGGGTTTGATGCTATTAAAACGTAGTGGTACGTGGTCTCACGAAATCGGCCGAGAACGCGTCTCTGTGGCTTCCTGGTGGGATACGATGGTCTTACCACCCGGTGGTTTCCGCTCGCTCGGACTCGGTCGGTCACCGTCGATTCGCTCCGGCGCCGACGGAGCGGTAACGACCGATTACCGGCCGGTTCCCGTCCGGGTCTCCCCCGGATCCCGTTCTGTCCGGCTCTTCGGCTTCGATCAGTGGTGCCTACGTGGGCAATGTCTCGCCGGTGCGACCGGATCACTCCCTCTCTGGAGCGGTCGATATCGCGATGGTGTTCCATTGAGTGGTACACGATGGTATTGAATGGTATTCAGCGCAACCCTTATGTATCTGAGGGGTGTACCGACAGTTGACTGATGACCGACGAGAACGACGGTCCGGCGTGGCCGCCGACGATGTTCAGCGGGATGCAGGAGATGAGCGAGCAGGCGATGGAAACCCAACAGGAGTTCCTCAGTCAGATGATGCAGGCGGGCGCCGGCGGGCTGGACATGAACCAGCTCGGCGCGATGAGTCAGACGGCTACCTTCAAGACTCGCGTGCAGTCCGGCGGCCGGATCTCCATCCCCGACGCCGAGCGCGAGGCGCTCGACATCGAGGAGGGAGACATCGTCCAGACCGTCGTCATCCCGGTCAAGCGAAATCGAGAGTGATACACATGGCATACACGACCCCCATCACCACGGCGTTCGAGATGCAGCGCGCGACGATCGAGCAGAGCCAGAAGGCGCTGGAGCAGACCATCGACTTCCAGCAGACGGTCAACGAGGCCGTCGTCGACAGCTTCGACAGCCAGGAGTCGGCCCAGCGCCGCGGCGTCGAGCTGTCCCAGACGATGCTCCACAGCTACCTCGACGTCGTCGAGTCCTCGGTGCCCGGCGCGGCCGGCAGCGTCGACGAGGTCCGCGCGGCCGTCGACGAGCAGTACGACTTCCTGCTCGAGAACCACGCGGAGGTCTTCGAGACCGTCGCCGCAGAGTACGAGCAGGGCGCCGACGCCTACGACGAGCTGACCGCCGACTACGTCGAAGCGGTCGACGAGCAGGTCGCGATGCTGGTCGAGGCCCACGAGGAACTGGAGTCCCAGTCGGTCGACGTGGCCGAGCAGTGGGGCGACCAGCTCGAGACGCTTCAGGACCAGGTCGAAGACCTGCAGGACCAGGTCAGCGACGTCCAGGAGCGCGCCGCACAGGCCGTCGAGGCGTAGAACACGGTTTTTTCTTTCAGCATACACGAACACATACCATGAGTAACGCAAACGACGTGCAAGAGCAGTGGACCGAGATGGTCGAGGAGATGAACGACGCGGTCGCCGACTCCCTCGAACAGAACATGAAAGCCCAGGCCGCCTTCGTCGAGTCGTGGGCCGAGGCCGTCGAGGACTCGGTCCCCGAGGAGGACGCGATGGCCGAGGGGATCCAGGGGTACAACCGCGCCTACGAGGTGTGGATGGACGCCGCCGAGCAGATGTTCGAGCGGAGCACCGACGCCGCTCAGGGCGAGGACGTTGCCCCGGCGGAGTACCGGGACATCTGGCTGCAGTCGGCCAACGAGGCGTTCAAGGAGGTCATGTCGACCAGCGCCTTCGCCGCCGCGAACGGCCAGCTCGTCGAGCGCATGATGGAGATGCGCCGCGAGGCCGACGACGTGAGCCAGGACACCCTCTCCCAGATGGGGTTCTCGACTCGCGACGACATCGACGAGGTCGGCGAGCGACTCGTCGAACTCGAGCGACGCCAGCACGACGTCGAACAGAAGCTCGATCGCATCCTCGACCACCTGGAGGAGTAAGATGGCGAGCGAACGCGCGGACCCGTTCAACCCCATCTCGATGGCCCTGGACGCCCAGCGCACCGCGCTGGAGACGATGACCCAGGCGACCGAGAGCAACGCCGACCTCCCCGAGGCGCTGACGACCGTCGAGACCGTCGACGTCGGCCAGACGCCGAGCGAGGTCGTCTACCGAGAGAACAAGCTCGAACTCCTCCACTACAAGCCCGAGGAGACCGGCATCGAGCCCGAGGAGACCCACGACGTCCCCATCCTCATCGTCTACGCGCTGATCAACAAGCCGTACATCCTCGACCTCCAGCCTGAGCGGTCGGTGGTCCGACGCCTGCTCGAAGCGGGCCACGACGTCTACCTCATCGACTGGAACGAGCCCTCGCGGATGGACCAGCACCTGACGCTGGACGACTACGTCAACCGCTACATCGAGAACTGCGTCGACGAGGTGCGTGAGCGCTCCGGCCAGGACAAGATCAACATCCTCGGCTACTGCATGGGCGGCACGATGTCGGCCATGTACGCCGCGCTCCACCCCGAGAAGGTCAACGCCCTCGGCCTGATGGCCGCGGGGCTGTGCTTCCGGGGGACCGGCGGCGTCCTCGAACAGTGGGGCGCCGACGAGTACTACGACCCCGAGGAGGTCACCGACACGTTCGGCAACGTCCCCGCGGAGTTCCTCGACGTCGGGTTCGCGCTGATGGACCCGGTCGACAACTACGTCTCGAAGTACGTCCGCTTCTACGAGAACCTGGAGAACGAGGACTTCGTCGAGAACTTCGGTCGCATGGAGCGGTGGCTCTCCGAGGGCATCGACGTCGCCGGCGAGGCCTACGACCAGTTCCTCACCGACCTCTACCAGGAGAACAAGCTCTACAACAACGAGATGTACCTCGACGGGAAGCACGTGAACGTCGAGAACATCGACATGCCCGTCCTGCAGATCATGGGCGAGTACGACCACCTCATCCCCGCCGACGCCTCGAAGCCGTTCAACGAGGTCGTCGGCTCCGACGACGTGACCACCATCGAGTACGCGACCGGTCACATCGGCCTCTCGGTGTCCTCGTCGTCGCACGACGAGGTCTGGCCCGAGGTCTGCGAGTGGTACGCCGACCGTGCGCCCGCCGAGGACGACGAGGAGTCGGCCGAAGCCGCGGTCGAGGCCGTTGCGGCAGACGCCGAAGCGGCGGTCGAATCCGACGACGAGGCCGCCGCGGAGGAAGAGGCGTCCGCAGAGGACGAGCCGGACAGCCCCGACGTGGACACCGTCGCCGGGATCGGCCCGACCTACGCCGACCGCCTGCGCGACGCCGGCATCGCCACCGTCGCCGACCTCGTCGCCAGCGACCCCGCGGAGGTCGCCGACGTCACCGGCGCTCCCGTCGCCCGCGTCGAAGACTGGTTCGAGCAGGTCGAGTAAGGTCGCTCACTCTCGATTCCGCTTTCGCGTTTCCCGATGCTACTGCAACTCGGACAGCCGCGCGGCCGCGAACGGGACCCCCATCTCACGGGGGGTGAACCCGCCGTGGATGCCGGCGAAGTCCGCGACCTTCTCCATGCTCGGGTAGACGAGCGCCCGGTCGTCGTCCGTGACGATCACGTCGCCACAGCGCTCCCAGCCCGGCGCGTCGGCCGGACCGAACAGTTCCAGTTCGCGGGCGCGCTCGCGAGTGACGGCCGTGGCGCCGGCGGATTCGACCGCGTCGACGACCGCGCCCGTCTCGCCGCGCTCGACCGCGAGGTGGCAGGCTCGCGGGTCGCCGAACGGCGGGACCGCGTCGCCGCCGCGCCGCTGGAGCCGTTGGCCGATCCCCTCGACGTCGAGCACCCGGAGTGACCCAGCGGGTCCCGAATCGAGCGGGATCGCCCCGTGGTCGGCCGTCACGATCAGCAGCGTCTCCGCCGCGGTCTCGGCGTCGACGCCGTCGTACAGCGCCCGCGAGAGGTACCGCGTCACCCGGCCGAGCGCGTCGTGATACGCGCCGGAGTCCGGGCCGTACTCGTGGGTGAGCTCGTCGAGTACCGGCGTGTACCAGTACGTGTAGGACGGGCCGCGAGCGTCGGCGAGGGCCCGCCGGAGCGTCCGCGCGCCGTCGGCGGGGTCGTCGTAAGCCACCTGCGTCGCGCCGCGGAGGGTCGCCTCCGCGTACTCGGTGTCCAGCGTCTCGGCGGGCTGGACGACCCGCGTCTCGACGCCCTCCCGCTCCAGACGCGGGTACACCGGTTCGACGCGGATGCACTCGCCGGCCTCGACAGGGGGCTCGGTCGACGCCCCGGCGACGTCCGGGCGGACGTCGTGCTGGAACGGTCGGACGATGGTCTCCGCGCCGGGAAGCGCGGCGTCGCAGCCGAGGATGCCGTGTTCGGCCGGCGTCGCGCCGGTGTGGACGCTCGTGATCGCGGGGGCCGTCGACGCCGAGGCGACGGAGGTCAACGGCGCCACCGCGCCGCGCTCGTCGAGGCGGGACAGGAACCGATGGTCGTCGGCGTCGCGGCGCCACCGGTGCCAGCCGAGGCTGTCCAGCACCGCCACGACCACGTGGGATACCGCTGTCTCGATCCCCGACAGGGCGTCCGCCGGGAGCGCCCGGCCGACGTCGACGCCGAGCACGTCTCCCGCCGTCCCGGGCACGTTCGCGAAGCAGTATCCCTCGTAGTCTGGGACCACGAGCCCGTCTCGCGCCTGCCGTTCGAGGAGGGTCGCGGTCTCGCCGTGGCGAAGCA
Source organism: Halosimplex rarum (assembly GCF_047715405.1). Taxonomy (NCBI): domain Archaea; kingdom Methanobacteriati; phylum Methanobacteriota; class Halobacteria; order Halobacteriales; family Haloarculaceae; genus Halosimplex; species Halosimplex rarum. Next base: position 2,635,369 of record NZ_CP180412.1, on the reverse strand, counting down.
TTAGCCTGTGTTACACATTTCGATTAAGTAAGCTTTCCGTATGGGTTACATTATCGCCGGGACCGGTTACAGCGGATCGATTTAGGTGGGTCGGGCCCCAGCCGTCGCTATGCGAGTCAGCGTCATCGGCGGCGGACGAGTCACCGACGAGGAGGCGACGACGGCCGAAACGCTCGGCCGCGAACTCGGCGACCGCGGGCACGAAGTGGTCTGTGGCGGGCTGGGCGGCGTGATGGAGGCGGTCTGTCGCGGCGCGAGCGAGGCGGGCGGCCACACTATCGGCATCCTGCCGACCGAGCGCCGCGCGGACGCGAACGAGCACGTCGACACCGCCATCGCGACCGGGATGGGCAACGCGCGGAACGTACTCGTCGTGATGAACGGCGACGCGGTGATCGCCGTCGACGGCGGGACGGGAACCCTCTCGGAACTCGGCCACGCGCTCGATTTCGGCAGACCCGTCGCGGGCCTGGGAACACACCGAATCGATGGCGTCGACGGCATCGACCACGTCGAGACACCGGAGGAGGCGGTCGAATCTGTCGAGCGGCGCGCGTGAGAGAAGCCCGCGCGCCGGGACCCGTGGGGCTTCGGTCGCTCAGGCGACATCGAGCGCGGCCAGCGCCTCGTCGACGGCGGCGGGCGTCGCCGCCGCGATGGTCTCGACGCCGACGTAGATGGCGAGTTCGTCCGCGATGTCCTCGACTTCGACCGGGTCGTCGTAGCGGCTCATATCTCGCTCGGCGTAGTCGAACCAGCCCGTCAGATCGGCGAGCACCGTCCGCCCGAGTCGCTCGTCGGCGCACGCTCCCAGCGCGTCCTCCATCGCGGTGACCGCCGCCTGGCGGATCGCCAGGACGTCCTCGACGTCCTCGACCGTCCGGTAGTCGCCGGCCTCGACGCGGTCGCGCACCGCCTCGAACGCGCCGATCGTCGCGAGACCGTCCACTCGGCCGAGGAAGGTCGTCGCTGCGCCGGTGTCCTGCGGTACTCGTACCTCGTACGGGAGGTCCGTGTGGAGGCTCCGGAGGGTCTCGCCGACCACGGTCCGCTCCAGGTCCCCTTCGAACTCGGCGAGCACGTCCGCGTCTTCCCCCGGCAGGTCGGCCAGCCGAGAGTCCATCGTCTCGGCGAGCGAGTCGTGCGCGGCGAGAACCCGCTCGCGGATCGAGGTCGGGTCCGAGAGCGAGTCGACGAACTGCTCGTAGACGTGACGAGCGTCGCCGAGCGCCGCCTCCGCCTCTTCCACCGTGCCGGCGTGCTCGCCCACGACGAGAGCGGTGGCGGGCTTATCCCCCGTGGACCGGAGCACGCCGTCGTCCTCGGCGTCCGTCAGCCACCGATCGACGACGTCGTGGACGATCACCGCGCGGACCGGGTCCGCGCCGACGAACTCGCGCCGCTCGCGGAAGGCCTCGAGGTCTGCCGCGTGTGACTCCCACGCCTCGCGCACGTCCGCGGCGGTGAGTTCGTCGCGCGTGTACGCCCAGGTCGCCGCGACGGTTCGCGCGGGTCCGCGAGCGTGTGCGAGAAGTTCGAGGCGCTCGCGAGTCGACGGGGTCTCGACCGCTTCCGCGAGGTGGGTCCGCGCGTGTTCGGCGTGGTTGTGCAGGTCGTCGCGCATCGAGCCGTTCGGCAGTTCGTCGGCGGTCAGTGGCAGGGGCGCCGCCGCGAGCAGCGAGTGCGCCCGTTCGCGCGACGCCGCGACGTGCGACTGCGTCACGTCGACCGGGAACGGTTCGGTGATCTGCGGGTAGTCGCGACCCGCGATATCGGCCACCTCGCCGCCGTCGACCTCGACCGGCCCCGACCCGAGGAACTTCGGGACACCACAGCCTGCGAGGAGGGCAGCGCCGCCGACGGCGAGCGCACCGCGTCGAGTCACGCGCGGCCCAACCGCGCCCTCGTGGCCGTCGCTCATCGGTCGCCCCCGTCGGTCTCCGCGGTGCCGGTCGGCGTAGGCGTTCCAGTCGCCGGCCCGGCCGCCGCTTCGGTCTCGGGTTCGCCCGTCGTCTCGGTCTCGGTTCCCGATGCGCCCGCGGCCATCGCGCCCGGTTCGCCGCGCTCGTCCGGCGAGGCGAAACACCCGCCGCTGCTGATGGCGGTCCCGCTGCCGGTGATCCGGTCGGGGTCCAGTGCGACGGGCAGGCGGACGACCGTCGCCCGCGCGTCGCGGGCGTCGGCCTCGCACCGGACGTCGTGGTCGCGGAGGTACCTGCCGTAGCGTGTCCCGACGTCGTCGTCGCTCCAGGTGACGTGACAGAGTTCGAGCCGGTAGCACGCGCGGACGGCATAGTTGTCGACGAGTATCGTCTCGGTCTCGAAGTCGGTCGCCGCGACGAACTCCCGGACCGCGTCGGGCGAGTCCGAGAGGTCGCTCCAGGTGGCGTCGTCGTCGACGGTGAACGTCTCCGCGACGGCGGCGTCGGCGATGAGACCGTCGCTGACGCGGTTCCCCTTCCTCGCGGTCTCCGCGTCGGTCGGGAGTTCGTCCGCGTCGTGGGCGAACCAGAGGAAGGGCTCGCTTCGATCCCGTCCCTCGGCGCGCAGGACGAGGTAGTCCGGGTCACTGGCGACCTGGTCGCCGCCCCGTCGGGGGACGGCGGGCGTGCCGCTCGGCGGGTTCTCGCGGCCGATGCCGGCTGTCGTGTCGTTACAGCCGGCTAGGCCGACAGTGAGGCCGGCGGCTGCCTGGAGGGCGCGGCGTCGCGTGAGCGGGGACATCTGACGTACTCACCGTCCGTTCCTGCGCGGTAAATATCTCGTGGCTCGGTCTGACCCGCCGGCCCCCAGCGCTGCCAGCGTCTCGTCGACGGCTGCGGGGACGGCGCGGGCCAGCGCGGCGAACTCGACGTAGTACCTGGCCCGGTCGCCCACGGCGGCTCGCTGGATAGCCGGTTCGCCCCACTCCCGGAGCGCCGCGTCGGTGCTCGCCAGCTTGGCGACCGGGAACGCCAGCAGTTCCCGCGCCAGCCGGCGGTCGGCGCTGGCTTCGAGCGCGTTCTCGATGCCGGTGACGGCCGCCGATCGTCGCTCCCGAAGCGCTGCGGCGCTGTCGACGGCGAACGACGAGTCGCTCGCGACTCGATCGCGCAGCGACAGGAAGGCGTCGACAGTCGCGATCCCCTCGTAGCGCGCGAGCACGTCCGACGCCGGGTCTGCCGTCGGGTCGCGGTCGGCGAAGTAGTGAGCGTGAGCGTGGAGCTTTCGGAGCGCGGACTCGACCGCACGGCCGACGCCGCTCGCGTCGGACCCGACCAGTTCCTCGGCGTCGTTCGCCTCCGTTCCCGGGAGGTCCGTGACCCGCCCGTCCAGCGTCGTCGTTAGCGACTCCCGGGCGTCGACGAAGCGCGGTCTCATCGAGCGCGAATCGGTCAGCGAGTCGGCGAATCGCTCGGCGAGGTGACGGGCGTCGGCCAGTCGCGCCCGCCCCATCGCGACCGCCGCGGCGCGCTGCCCGACGGCCAGTGCGTCGGGCAACTGCTCGGCCTCGGTGTCATCGGCCGTCGGCGCGTCCGACGACGCCGGCTCGTAGTCGTCCCACTCCGGCGTGGCGTCGTCGGCCGCGTCTTCGGTCAGCGACTCGACGATCGGGTGGACGAGCAGCGCCCGAACGGGGTCGTCGGGGTCGCCGACCAGGGTCCGGTCGTCGCGGAACGAGTCCACGTTGCGTTCGAGCGTTATCCCGCGCGAGCGCACCGCCTCGCGAGAGAGTTCGTCGGTCGCGAACGCCCACGTGCTCGCGGCGCGCTCGGCTGAGTACTGCGCGTAGCGGAGGCTGCCGAGCCGCTCCCGCGTCGTCGCGGCGTCGTCGGCCGCCGCCAGTTTCTCGCGAGCGCGTTCGACGCTGCGCCGAACCGGCGCCCGCGTCGTCTCGTCGAGGGTCCCCGCCGACGGGATCGGATCGGGGAGTTCGTCGAGCGTCGACCGGACCGCCCGTCGAGCGCCGTCGAAGTGCGACGGGGCGACGAGGACGGGAAACGGTTCGGGCACCTCCGGGAGCGGTCCCGAGACGGCCGTCTGGACCGCCGTCGCGTCGAACGGCGTCGTCTCCGCCTCCCCGCTGGCGCCGAAATCAGGACAGCCCGCGAGCGCCGTCGTCCCCGCGACCGCCAGCAACCGCCGTCGCGTCAGTCCGTCCATTGACAGGAGCGGCGAGGCGGTGCGGTAAAAGTCTCGTGGCCGACGGACGCGCGGCGGCGCCTCATTCGACGCCCAGCGCGGCCAGCGCCTCGTCGACGGCGGCGGGCGTCGCCGCGGCAATGACCTCGATCTGGACGTACAGGGCGATGTCCCTGTCCACCAGGTCGAGGCGGACCGAGTCGCCGCCGGTGTACCGCTCCACGTACCGGCCGACGTAGTCGAACCAGCCGACCGGCCCGGTCAACACGGCCCGGGCGAGGCGCTCGTCGGTGCCCTCTGCGAGCGCGTCCTCGACAGCTTCCGCCGCCGCCGACCGGATCGCCTGCACGTCCTCGGCGCTCTGGACCGTATGGTACTCGTCGGCCTCGATCCGGTTGCGGAGCGCCTCGAAGGCGCGAACCCGGGCGAGTGATTCGGTGGCTTCGACGACGCTGCCGGCCGGCCGGTCGGTCGACGTCCGGCGGCTCTCGCGGTGGAGATCACCGTGGAGGTCGGCGAGAGCCTGGCCGGCGACCGTCCCCTCCGCGTCGCCGTCGACCATCGAACTCACGTCGGCGTTCGCGCCCGGCAGGTCGGCCAGCCGCGAGTCGACGGCGGACGCCAGCGAGTCGTGCGCGTCCGCGAACGTCGAACGCAGCGACCGCGGGTCCGTCAGCGACTCCCTGAATCGGTCGCCGACGTGCTCCGTGTCCGCGAGCGTCGCGCGGGCTCCCTCGACGGACCCGGCTCGCTCACCGACCACGAGCGCGTTGACGACCCCCTCGGCGTGGCGGTCGTCCGGTTCGATCGCGGTGCGAGCGCTCGCGCCCCACCCCTCGACGAGGTCGTGGACGAGCAGCGCCCGGACCGCGTCGTCGCCGACGTACGTCCAGTCCTCGCGGAACGCGTCGATCGCCTCGCGCGTCGAGCGGCGGGACGACCGCACGTCCGCCGCCGTCAGGTCGTCGTTCGCGACCGCCCAGATCCCCTCGGCGACGCGGGCCAACCCGCGGGCGTCGCCGAGCCGTTCGAGGCGATCGCGGACGCCCGGCGCCTCGATCGCCTCGGCGAGGCGGCTTCGCGCCCGCTCGGCGTGGTCGGCGACCTCCTCGCGCATCGCCCCGTTCGGCACCTCGTCGGCGGTGAGCGGGAGGGGGACCGCGTCGAGCGTCGCGTACGCTCGCTCTCTGGAGGCGGTCACGTGCGAGCCGGCGACCTCGACCGGGAACGGTCGGGAGACCGCCGGTGCCTCGCGGGAGGTCACGACCCGGAGTTCCGGGCCGTCGAGTTCCACCGGACCCGTCCCGAGTAGCTTCCCGGGGACGCCACAGCCCGCGAGCAGCGTCGCGCCGCCGAGCGCAAGGGCACCCCGTCGGGTCACGCGCGCCTCGGCCGGTGGCGCCTCGTCGCTCACCGCGTCCCCCCGTCACGGGACACGGCGTCTGCCGAGGTCTCCCCCGTGGCCTCCGAGTCCGTCACGGTCTCGGATTCTGCCGGGGTCCCCGAGCCGGTTGTCGTCCCGGGGTGGGTGACGGGCGGCGTCGGCCGTCCGCGCTCGCCGGGCGGTGGGAAACAGTGCCCGTTCCCGACCCCGGTTCCGCCGTGTTCGTACCGTTCCGGGTCGAGGGAAGTCGGGATCCGGACGAACGTGAGGTGTCCGTCGCGCGCGTCTGCCTCGCAGGACACGTCGTGGTCGCGGAGGAATCGGCCGTAGCGGGTCTCGACCTCGCGGTCGGCCCAGCTGACGTAGCACAGGATGAGCCGGTAACACTCGTACGTCAGTTGCCGGTCGAGGAGCAGCGTCTCCCGGTCGAAGTCCGTCTCGGCGACGAACTCCCGGACCGCACCGGGGGAGTCGGATATCTCGGTCTCGGCGACGGCGTCTTCATCGATGGTGAGCGTGTCGGCCGTCGCGCGGTCGGCGACGAGCCCGCGGAACAGCCGGTCGCCGCGCTCGACCGTCCCGCCGTCGGTCGGTCGCGCCTCGGGGTCGACGAACCAGGCGAACCGCTCGCCGAGTTCGTAGTCGCTCGCCCTGAGAGTCACGTATTCGGGGTCGAGCGCGACGTGGTCGTCGTCGGGGCGCCGACCGGCCGAGGGCGTCGGCGAACCACCACCGCCGCCGCCGGAGTCGTTACACCCGGCGAAACCGGCGGTGAGGCCGACAGCGGCCTGGAGGGCGCGGCGTCGCGTGAATGGGCGCATCGATACGAGATGTCATTTCGCCAGAAATATATATCTCATGGATAGGTCGGTGGGGTCGGCGTGTCGGGGGATTCAAATCGGCCTCGGCCGTATCGAGGGCCGATGGGAAACGCAGATCTGCGCGACCTGGCTGCGCTGGAGGACGTGCCGTTCGACGACCTGGCGGGGTCGGTCGTCGCCGTCGACGCCCACAACTGGCTGTACCGGTACCTGACGACGACGGTCCGGTGGACCAACGACGACATCTACACCACCGTCGACGGCGACGAGGTCGCCAACCTCGTCGGCATCGTCCAGGGCCTCCCGAAGTTCTTCGAGCACGACGTGACGCCCGTGTTCGTCTTCGACGGCGCCGTCGTCGACCTCAAGGACGACGAGGTCGAACAGCGCCGCGAAGAGCGCGAGAAGCGCGAGGAGCAACTGGAGACGGCCCGCGAAGAGGGCGACGGGATCGCGGTCGCACGCCTCGAATCGCAGACCCAGCGGCTCACTGACACCATCCTCACGACAACCCGCGAGATCCTCGAACTGCTCGACGTTCCCGTGATCGAGGCGCCCGCCGAGGGCGAAGCCCAGGCCGCCCACATGGCCCGCGAGGGGAGCGTCGACTACGTCGGGACGGAGGACTACGACGCGCTCCTGCTCGGCGCGCCGCTGACGCTCCGCCAGCTCACCAGCAAGGGCGACCCCGAACTGATGGACTTCGAGGCGACGCTGGACGAGCACGATCTGACGTGGGAGCAACTCGTCGACGCCGCCATCCTCATGGGCACTGACTTCAACGAGGGCGTCTCCGGGATCGGTCCCAAGACCGCCGTGAAGGCCGTCCGCGAGCACGGCGACATCTGGGGCGTCTTCGAGGCCCGCGACGTGTACGTCGACAACGCCGACCGCATCCGCGATCTCTTCTTGAACCCGGCGGTCACCGACGAGTACGACTTCGACCGCGAGATCGAGCCGGACATGGAGGCCGCTCGCGCGTACGTCTGCGAGGAGTGGGAGGTCGACCCCGACGAGGTCGAGCGCGGTTTCGAGCGCATCGAGCAGTCGGTCGTCCAGACCGGCCTCGACCGCTGGACCTGACCGACCCCGAACCGGAGCCGTCGGCCGGCCGCACGAACTGCGGCGCGCGTATGCAAGGCCGTCTGTCCGGCGTCCGCCCGCGAAAACGGTCGCTACTCTGCTGTGAGCCGGCTTACTCTGAGTAGGCCGACCTACCGAGCCGTACCGCGAGATTACCGGAAAAACGGTTTCCCGGGTTTATTCACGGAAAATCCTAAGTGTCGGCGGAGAAAACCATGACAGACGACTCCACAGACCGAGCAGCTACCGGTGAAACGAGCCGACGAACGTTCATGAAGTCCGGCGCGCTGGCGACCGGCGCGCTCGCGATCGGGACCGGTGCCGTCGTCAGCGGGACGGCCCAGGAAGGCGACGACGAGGAGGGCGACAGCCAGTCGGAGACCACTCCGTTCGCGTCGGTGCAGTTCAGCAATCAGGAGACCGGCGGGACCGACGTGGTCGTCGACCAGGCGACGTTCTCCGAGCCTGGCTACGTCGCGTTCCACGACCTGAGCCTCTTCCAGGGCGACGTGCTGGAGAGCGTCGTCGGCGTGACAGACCGGCTGGATGCGGGCGTCCACTACGAGACGGAGACGGAACTGTTCGACGTGCCCGGCGCCGACTTCGAGGAGGACAGTCTCGAGGGGATGGGCGCGCTCGTCGCGATGCCCCACGCCGAGACCGGCGACGACGAGACCTACGACTTCGTCGAGAGCGACGGCGAGGAGGACGGCCCCATCGCGGAGGCCGGCTTGCCAGTCGTCGATCTGGCGTTCGTCGGCGCGACCGGGGATGGCGAGGGTACCGCGACGGAGACGCCCGCCGGCACCGGCACGGAGACGCCCGCTGGCACCGATACGGACACGCCCGGCGGAAACGTCGGCGAGACCGCGACGGACACGGCCACCGACGAGGAAGCGATGCCCTTCGCGACCGTGGACTTCGAGAACCAGGTGCTCGACGGGGACACCGTCTCGGTCGGGGAGGCGGTGCTCTCCGAAGGCGGGTACGTCGCGCTCCACGACGCGCGTCTGGTAGAGGGGCAGACGCTCGAGAGCGTCGTCGGCGTCTCGGAGTACCTCGAACCGGGTCGCCACCGGATGATCGAGGTCACGCTCGACGACCCGGACGCGGTCGCCGAGGTCCCGTTCCCGCCGGCGCCGGTGAAGCCGCTCATCCCCATGCCGCACCTGGAGACGGACGACGACGAGACCTACGACTTCGTCACCAGCGAGGGCGCCGAGGACGGCCCCTACACCGAGATCGGCCAGGCGGTCGTCGACCTCGGGTTCGTGCTGCCGGAGAGCGAGGGGACGGCGACCGGCACGGCCGGCGCCGAGACCGAGACGCCGACCGACGACGGCGAGATGACCGACACCCCGACCGAGACCGAGACGCCGACTGACACCGACGAGTCCTGAGCGGTCGTCGCGGCCTCGGGATCGCCGTCGCGCCCGCCGCGGGCCGACCGGCGCCAGTCGGTCGCGGCGTGACCGCCTCCCAGAGATCGCTCAGACCGCGTCGGCCTCGTCAATCGTCGCATTCTCGGCGGCGGCGAGACGGAACCGGTCGACGAGGTCGTGCACGTCTTCGCCCATGGCGTTGAGGTGCTCGGCGGACTGGGCCACTTCGTCCATCGCGGTCGTCTGGTCGTCGAGGCCGACGGAGATCTGCTCGACGGAGGCGGCGATCTCCTCGGCCAGCGCGGTGTTGTCCTCGACGATGGAACTGACCCGTTCGGCGTTCTGAGCTTGCGTCTCGACGGCGCCGGTGATCTCCGTGACGCCCTGGCTGGTGGCGTCGACCCGCTCGCGGATAGCGGTGAGGCGCTCGCCGACCGTCTCGACGGCGTCGGCGCCCTCGTCGACCTGCCGGTTGGCCTCGTGGATGCTGTCGACCAGGTCGGCGGTCTGGGCCTGGACCCGCTCGATGATCCGGGTAATGTCCTCGGCGGAGTCCTGAGACTCCTCGGCGAGGGTCTTGACCTCCCCGGCGACGACCGCGAACCCCTCGCCGGCCTCGCCGGCGCGGGCGGCCTCGATGTTGGCGTTCAGCGCCAGCATGTTCGTCTGGTCGGCGATGTCGGCGATCATCTCGACGATGTCGTTGACCTCCTCCATCGACGCCTCCAGCGAGTCGATCCGGTCGGTCACGTCGGCGGTCGCGTCGGTCGCCTCGCGGATCTCGCCGACCGCCCGGTCGACTTCCCCGACGCCCTCTTCGGCCAGCTCCGAGGCCTCCTCGGACTGGGCGTCGATCTCCTGGACGGTCGCGGTGATCTCTTCGATGGACGCCGAGAGGTCGTCGACGGTGCCGTTCGCCTGCTCGGAGCGGCCGGCCAGGTCCTCGGCTCCGTCGGCCAGTTCGGCGCTGGAGGCGTCGATCTCCTCGATCGAACTGGTGACCTCCTCCGAGGAGGCCGCCAGCTGGTCGCTCGTCCCCGCGAGGTCGTCGGACTGTTCGGTCAGCGCATCGATCACCTGCCGGATGTTGTACACCGCGCGACCGAGATCGCCGTTCATCGCCTCGACCCTCTCGTGCATCGCCCGGACCGCCTCGAAGTCCGCCTCCGGTTCGGGGGTCGTCGGGTCGACCGTCAGGTCGCCCTCCGCGAGGCGGTCGAGCTTGTCCTGCAGGTCGTCCATGACCGTCTCCTGGTACCCCTCCAGTGCCCGCTTCCGTCGGCGCTCGCGCCGGCGCTCGGAGCTGTCGTCGTAGACGGCCATCGCGCCGACGCAACTCCCGTCGTCGTCGTACAGCAGCGTCACCGTCCGGCTGACCGGCGTCTCCTCGCCGTCGACGACGAGCGTCGCCTCGTCGTCCTGCACGTCGCGGCGCTCGGCCAGGGCCTCACCGACCACGTCCGACACGTCGGAGTCCCACAGTTCGTGGGGGTGTTCGCCGGTCGCCGCATCCTCGGCCGTCCCGAACAGGGACAGCGCCTGGCTGTTGACGTGTGAGATCTCGCCGTCGGTGTCGACCACGACGGTCGGTTCGGTCAGCCCGTTCAGGACGCTCTCGACCAGCGCCGCGGCCGACGAGTCGGTCCCGGTCTCGACGTCTCCGTCTCGTGATCGATCCGCGTCCGGTCCCGTCGGGTCGCGCTCGTCAGAGGGACTGCCGGTCTCGATGCGTGACGCCAGTAGCGACAACATACCTCGAAGTATGTGAATTATCCCCAATGAGCGTCGCTCCTATCGGGATTGGGTCGGCCCGGACCAACCCCAATGTGGATAGGGACCGTCCGGGGCAGCCAGTATCGGTCCTGAGAATCGGTCGAGCGGGTCACTCGTCGAGGAGGTCCGCGAGGAGGTTCGACTGGGCGCGCCGGAGGTGTTCGACGAAGGTCGGCTGGGAGACCGCGAGGTCGGCGGCGACCTCCTCCCCGGAACTCTCGCGGGGCCACTCGAAGAACCCGGCGTCGTAGGCGGCCAGCAGGGCCGCCCGCTGTCGGTCGGTGAGCGCGTCGAGCGGGCGGGGGTCCGGGTCGGCCGGGTCCGTCCGCTGGGCGAGGACCGTGACAGTTCCGTCGTCGCCGAGGCGCTCGACCAACTCGCGCACGTCCGTCGCGGCCGGGACGCGGGCGACCAGTCGGGCCGCCCCGTCCGAGAGATCGAGACGGACGAACCGCCCGCCGGCGTCGCGAAGCGCGGCCGCGACCGTGCGGCGAGCGGTCGTCAGTTCGAACCGCGTCGGTCCGCCGGACGCGACCACGCGACCGTCGGTGACGCCCGGCGCCGTCGCGAGCGCGTCCGCGAGAGTGTCGGCGTCGGCGTCGGTCCGGACGTAGAGGAGACAGGAGCCGTCGGCCGCCGGGACGGCGCGGGTGACGGTCACCGGCGCGCCGACCGCGTCGGCCAGCGGCCCGATAGGGTCGGGCCAGGGGTCGATGCGGACGACGAGTTCGACCTCGTCGCCGGCGCTCGCGGCCCGGCGTCGCTTGGCCTCGCCGGTCGCCTCCGCGACCATGTCCGCGAGTTCGGCCAGCACGGTCACCGTCTCCTCGTCGAACGCTTCCGGCGTGTCCGCACAGACCTCGATCACGCCCTGGGAGACCGCGTCGTGGACCAGCGGGAAGGCGGCCACCGACCGGAAGTCCCGCGACAGCGCCGCCCGCCGCCACGGCTCGTCGCGGAAATCGCTGCCGACGCGGTTGACCACCACCGGCTCGCGCGTCCGGGCTGCGCGCCGCATCGGCGTCTCCGCGTCGGCGTCGGCCGCCGCTTCGACCGCTTCGAAGTAGTCCTCGCCGCGGCCGGCCGTCGCCCGCAGCGCCACATCGCCGGGCCCGTCCGGGGCCGAGAGGCCGACCAGCGAAAATCGCTCGACTGCGGCCAGTCGCTCGCAGACGAGGTCGGTGATCTCCTCGGGGCTGTCGGCGCCCACCAGCGCGTGGCCGATCCGGCGGACCCGATCGTTGACCTCGACGAGCCGTTCGAGCCGGCGGTGCTGGCGGGACAGTTTGTCGTCGCGGTCGGCCAGTTCGCGCTTGCGGGCGACGTTGTCCAGGGCCGCCTCCGCGTTGGCCGCCAGCAGGTCGGCCAGTTCGACGGTCCGCTCGTCGAAGGCGCCGGTCGCCGTCGACCCCGCGAGCAAGATCCCGTGCTCGCCCAGCGGGACGAACAGCTCCGACCGGACCGCGGTCTCGGGGTTGTACACGTCCTCTGCGCCGCGTACGTCGTCGAAGATGGCGACCTCCCCTCGCATAAACACCTCCCAGGCGATCCCCTCGCCCGGACCGAATGTTGGAACCTTGTCGACCACTTCGTCGGCGCCGGCGTTCTGCGCGGCGGGCGCCAGTTCGTTGGCCGCCTCGTCGAACAGGAACGTCCCGACGACTTCGATATCGAGCAGGTCCGTCACCGCCTCGACCACCCGTTCGCAGATGGCCCGTTCGGAGTCCAGCGGGAGGAGTTCGCGGGTCACGTCGTGCAGCGCGGTCAGCGTCTCCTCGTGGCGGCGCTGTTCGGAGACGTCGCGGCCGACGCCGGCGAACCCGACGACTTCGCCGTCGTCGGCGATCGGCGCCCCGTTGAACTGGTAGGGGATCCGCTCGCCGTCGCCGGTCACGAGGTCCGCCTCCACCGGCTCCGGTTCGGTCCCGGGACCCAGATCCCGGATCGACCTCGCGACGCGGTCCCTGTCCGGTTCGGCGACGAACTCCAGGACGTCCATCCCCGCGATATCCGCGGTGTCGTACCCCGTCACCGCCTCCAACTCGTCGTTCCACTGGACGATGGTCCCGTCGGCCGAGAAGGCGTACAGCAGGTCCGTCACCGTCTCGAAGAGCGTCTCGGTGAACGCGCGTTCGGACCACCCCGGGCCGGCCGTCGTGGCACCGAACTCCACCGCGACGAGGCGGCCGACCAGTTCGACCACCGCTCGGGCGGGCGCGGCCGCCGCGTCGTCGTACTGGGCCGCGTCGGAGAAGTAGACGACGCCCGACCGGTCGTCGAGCGGCACTCTGGTCGCGACGAACCGGGTCTCGACGCCGGCGTCGCCATCCGGTCGCTCGACGGTCACTGGCGCGTCGGCTCGCGCCGCCGCCCGCACTGCGTCATCGAGCACGCTCGGCGTCGCGTCGTCGTCGGACACGGCAGTGTGGACCGCCCACCGGTCGCCGTCCACCCGGAGGAGTGCGCCGCCGCTCGCGTCCAGCGCCGTCCGTCCCAGCGCCAGCAGACTCGGGACTCGCCCCGCGCCGTCGTCGTCGTCGCTGTCCGAGGCGTCGGCCACCCCGCTCCCGTCCCGTGGAGCGTCTCGCATCCGTGTGTCTGTTGGACACCGACAACGTACCCCGGCATAAACGTCGTGGGGTCAGTATCAACGAAGAGATTCGACGGGCCCGCCGTGGAGGGTTTCGCTACGCTACGGGCACTCGCCCGACCAGCGCTCCTCCTCGGGGATCACGGGCACGTCGACCGAGACGTCCGAGCCGTAGTCGTGGAATCGCGTCGTCATCGTCGCGGTCGCCGTGTTCCCGTCCTGGGACACTTCGAACCGGACGCGCGTCTCGCGCGGCCGGTCCGTCTCCTCGTCGATCCAGACCCGCACTTCGGCGTTCTCGACGGTGGGGCCGCCGAGCAGCGACCGCGACCGGCGCTCCTGATATCGCGTCAGCGCCTCGGTCGTGGGTTCGCCGACGAGGAGGACGGTCTCCTCGCCGTCGAGGGTCTCTGTCCCGTTGTAGTACAGGGATCCGGATTCGAGCAGGGAGAGCTGCCGGTCGGCGGGGGTCAGCGTCGACCAGTCGTCGGCATCGCGCTCCGTGACGGCCCACATGTCCATCATCCCGCCGCACTCCTGGTACCGCGTCCGGTTGTGCAGGTACGACTCGACGACCTCGCCGTCGCGCTCGGCGAAGCCGTGCATCCGCTGAGCGGCCGCGTCGACGGTGCCGTTCAGTCGCACGTCGACGCGTTCGGTCCGGTCGTCGACGGTCGCGACGACGGAGAGGTCGCCGTCGAACCGGTAGGTCTCGGTGTCGTTGACCGCGTCCCTGGCGTCCGCGAGCGCGGACTCGGCGCGCTCGTCGCGGGTGTGATCCGGCCCGAGCAGCGAACAGCCGGCCAGGAGGACGCAGACAGCAATCGCGAGGTGGAGGGCTGGACGACGCATGGCTGGCCGATCCGCGGCCGCCGACAAATGTCTTGGGTGGCCGTCACTCCACACGTCCGCCGGCGAAACGGCCCTCGTAGACGGTCCGACCGGCGAGTCGAATTTCCTCTGCACCCTCGAATCGCCCGAGATCGCCGTTCGTTCGGCACTCGTACGTGAACTCGCCGCGCTCGAAGTCGGGGCCGCGAAACGGGTCGGACGCGGAGACGCGTTCGAGCGCGTCACGGAGGAAGTCTTAGACCTCGTCGGTGTCGGCGTCGTCGGTCGTGAGATACCCGTCGTAGTGCATCCCCCAGACGGGGTCGTCCCGGTAGGTCACCGCTTCGGCGCCGAGGAAGTCCCGGCCGCCGACGTAGCGGTCGACGTACCGCCAGTCGCCGCGCTCGTACTCGATCACCCGCTGTCCGTCGCCGGTCTCGGCGGCCTCGGTGGTCGCGTATCCGTTCGCGTGAGCGTCGACGACGAACGCGCGGAGTTCGTCGGTCTCCATGGTGGCGGTCGGGGACGGCAGCGAGAAAAGCATGTGTGCCGGCGGGGCCGCGGGCGACGGATCCCCGCCCGTCTTCGGTGCCTTTTACGCCTCTCCAGCCGTCGGTCCGCGTATGTCAGACGAGGACTATCGCACGGAGGAGGACAGCCTCGGCGAGATGCAGGTTCCGGCAGACGCCTACTGGGGCGCTCAGACCCAGCGCGCGATCGGGAACTTCCCGATCAGCGAGGAGACGTTCGGACGCCGGTTCGTCCGCGCGCTCGGGGTCGTGAAGAAGGCCGCCGCGCAGGCCAACCGCGATCTGGGACTCCTCGACGAGGAGACGGCGGGCCACATCGTCGACGCGGCCGACGAGGTCATCGCCGGCGAGCACGACGACCAGTTCCCCGTCGACGTGTTCCAGACCGGGTCGGGCACCTCCTCGAACATGAACGCCAACGAGGTCATCTCGAACCGCGCGACCGAACTCGCGGGGGGCGAGATCGGCTCCCGCGAGATCCACCCCAATGACCACGTCAACTACGGCCAGTCGTCCAACGACGTGATCCCGACCGCGATGCACGTCGCCAGTCTCGAAGCGGTCGAGAACGACGTGCTCCCCGCGCTGGAGACACTCGCCAACGCGCTCGCCGACAAGGAGGCCGAGTTCGACGACGTGGTCAAGACGGGCCGCACGCACCTCCAGGACGCGACGCCGATCACCCTCGGACAGGAGTTCTCGGGCTATCGCACCCAGATCGAGAAGGGCGTCGAGCGCGTCGAGAGCGTCACCGACCACCTGAGCGAACTCGCCCTCGGTGGGACCGCCGTCGGCACGGGCCTCAACACCCACCCCGAGTTCCCCTCCAAAGCCGCCGAGTACATCAGCGAGGAGACGGGCATCGAGTTCCGCGAGGCCGACAACCACTTCGAGGCCCAGGCCGCCCACGACGCGATGTCCGAGGCCCACGGCGCCCTGCGCACCGTCGCCGGCAGCCTGAACAAGATCGCCAACGACCTGCGCCTGCTCGCCTCCGGCCCCCGGAACGGCCTCGGCGAGATCGATCAGCCCGAGAACCAGCCCGGCTCGTCGATCATGCCCGGGAAGATCAACCCGGTCGTCGCCGAAGCGGTGAACCAGGTCCACAAGCAGGTCGTCGGCAACGACGCCGCGGTCTCCGCGGGCGCCGCCGAGGGCCAGATCGATCTCAACCTGTACAAGCCGATTCTCGCGAACAACTTCCTGCAGTCCGCCCGACTGATCGCAAACGGGAGCGAGGTGTTCGCCGAGAAGTTCGTCGCGAAACTCGAAGCCGACGAGGAGCACTGCGAGGAGCGCGTCCAGCAGTCGATGGCGCTCGCGACCGCGCTCAATCCCGCCATCGGCTACGACAAGGCCAGCAAGGTCGCCAAGCAGGCCATGGCCGAAGACAAGACGATCAGGGAGGTCGTCGTCGCCGAGGGCTACCTCAGCGAGGAGGAGGCCGACGAGGTGCTCGACCCGCGGAAGATGACCGAGCGGGTCATTCTGGGCGACGAATAGGGAGGCGCGAGCGCCTCCTGAATACGAGCGGCGACTGCGAGGAGCCGCGAGTAGGGAGGTGCGAGCGGAGCGAGAATCTCGGGAAACCGAACGGCGAACGCAGCGAGCCGTGAGTAGGGAGGTCCGAGTGGAGCGACCCCCTCCTAAATACGAGCCCGGTTCGGACTTTTTCGACCGGTCAGTTCTCTTCGGCGTACCACTCGGGCGGGTCGACGGTCGTCTCGCCGACGCGCTCGTAGGCGAAGGCGTAGCGGACGCGGCGTGACTGGCCCGCCGCGTGGACGGTGTAGGAGACGTCGAGCGACCGGACGAACCCTGCGGGCGAGACGACGGCCGTGACGGCGTACCCGCTCACGCGGTCGTCGTCGGCGCGAGACCAGTTGTGCGCGACGACCTCGTAGTGGCGTCGGTCGTCGACGGTCACCGCGGCGACCGCCGCGGACTCGACGTCGAGGTATCGCTCGATGGCCCCGGCGGCGCTCAGGCCGATATGGGGGTGGCCGTTCGGGTCGATCGGGTGGCGCCGTTCGCGTTCGTAGTCCCGCCGGCCGACGTGGCGGTAGCGGACGAACCGGTCGGTGCCGTCGGCGTACTCCGAGTAGTCGGCCACGGTGGTCGTCCCGGAGCGGAGGCGGACGCGCTCGTCACCGGCCCGGACGTGATAGACCGACTGCGACTCGATCTGTGCGACCGTTCGGTTGAATAGCGGCACGGACCCGTTCGGACCGGTGGTCGACCCGCGGCGCTCGCGCCAGACGTACGAGCGGTTCGCGGTCGCCGCGCGGTGGGCCGCGACCAGCGCGTCGAGGTCGGCCACCGAATTGCCCGTGAGTCCGGGCGCGACGCCCCACCGCTCGGGCGTCGGCGTGACCTCCGGGATCGGCGCCGGCGTGAGCGTGTCCGTCGCGGCGTCCGGGCGCTCGTCGGCGCCGACCAGCGAGCCGCAGCCGGCGGTGACGACGACCGCGAGCGCGAGGAGGAGGCGCCACCGCATCGGCGGGAATACGGGTTCGGCCGGCAAAAACCGTCGCATCGAACGGACTGTTCTGTATCGCGTGTGAGTGGAGTAGTGGTTTCTGTGCGGAGTAGTGTGGGAGGAAGGTGAACGGACGCGAGCGCTACTGACAGCAGGCGATGAAAGCCCTCGACCCGCTCGCTAGAAGTTACAGTGACCGCGGACGGCAGCAGGCGATGAAAGCCCTCGACCCGCTCGCGCTGTCTGTGCGGGATATCCTCGGTCGCTGGCGCTCCCTCGGATAGGGCCCGCACAGACAGCGCGACCTGGTCTCGCCCTTTCAGTCCACCAGGACGACCGCAACAGCACTGCGCCTCACGCCTCCCCAGCCGATTCCCTCGCTCGCTACGCTCGCTCAGTCATCCCTCGCGCGATGCTGTCGCGGGATGAAACCCGCGACAGCGCGCGCCACCGCGATTGGTCACTCCGTAGGCTGAACTGAACACCTGCAAGACGGTGCGCGGAGGTGAGCCAGTGACGAGGGCAGGGAGCGATCCGGCGGTGTCGTCCCATGCGCGGCGACCGAAGGGTGTGTTTTTTGCCCGACGCCCTCGCAGACCAGATCAATGAGCGACGCCGACTACGACTACGAGGACCTGGGGCTGGTGGCGGGGCTTGAGATCCACCAGCAGCTGGACACGGCGCACAAGCTGTTCTGTCCGTGCCCGACCGAACTCCGGGAGCCGGAAGATGCCGAGCGGACGTTCTCGCGGTACCTCCACCCGACCAAGAGCGAACTCGGGGAGATCGACGATGCCGCCCTCGAAGAGAGCATGGTCGACCGCGAGTTCGAGTACCTCGCCTACGACACAACCTGTCTCGTCGAGGAGGACGACGAACCGCCCCACCGCGTCGACCGCGAGGCGATGGACGTGACGATGGAGATCGCCCAGTTGCTCGACGCGACGGTGGCGGATCAGGTCCACGTCATGCGGAAGATCGTCGTCGACGGGTCGAACACCACGGGGTTCCAGCGGACGATGCGCGTCGCCGGCGAGGGCGCCATCGAGACGGACGAGGGCACGGTCGGGATCGAGGACCTGATGCTCGAAGAGGAGTCCGCCCAGCGCGTCGAGGAGACCGATGCGGGCGTGCGCTACTCGCTCGATCGACTGGGCATCCCGCTCGTCGAGATCGGGACGAAACCCGACATCCGCTCGCCGGAGCAGGCCCGCGACGCCGCCGAGCGCATCGGGATGCTCCTGCGCTCGACGGGGCAGGTCAAGCGCGGCCTGGGGACCATCCGCCAAGACGTCAACGTCTCCATCGCCGAGGGCGCCCGCGTCGAGATCAAGGGCGTCCAGAGCCTCGACGACATCGACGACATCGTCCGCAACGAGGTGCGCCGGCAGGTCGAACTGCTGGAGATCGCCGACGAACTGCAGGCGCGCGACGCGTCTATCGGCGACCCCCAGGACGTGACCGAGGTCTTCGCGGACACCGACTCCGGCGTCATCGGCGGCGCGCTCTCCGGCGGTGGCAAAGTCATGGCCGTCCGCCTCGGCGGGTTCGACGGCCTCGTCGGTCGGGAGATCCAGCCCGACCGCCGCCTGGGGACCGAGTTCTCGGACCACGCCAAGCGCCACGGCGCCGGCGGCATCTTCCACACGGACGAACTGCCGGCCTACGGCGTGACGGAAGCGGAAGTCGACGCGCTCCGCGACGCGGTCGACGCCGGTGCCGAGGACGCGGTCGCGCTCGTCGCCGACGACCCGGAGACGGCCGATCTGGCCATCGACGCGGTGGTCGAGCGAGCGGGCGACGCTCTCGAACTGGTGCCCGAGGAGACCCGCGACGCCACGGAGGAGGGGACGACCCGCTACCTGCGGCCGCTGCCGGGCGCGGCGCGGATGTACCCCGAGACGGACGTGCCGCCCGTCGAACCCGACCCCACCGAGGTCGACCGGCCGGAACTGCTGACCGAGAAGGTCGAGCGCTATCAGGCGGAGTACGACCTCGACTCGGGGCTGGCCGAACAGGTCGCCTACGGCGAGTACATGCCGCTGTTCGAGGCGGTCGTCGCCGACGGAATCGACCCGACGCTGGCGGCCACGACGTTCGAGTCGACGCTGACGGAACTGCGCCGCGACGACGTGGCCGTCGAGAACCTGACCGACGACCACCTCGCGGACGCGCTCGCGCTGGTCGACGACGGCGAGGTGCCCCAGGAGGGGCTCGACGACCTCCTGCGAGCGCTCGCGGCCGACCCCGACCTGACCGCCGCGGAAGCGGTCGAGCAGCAGGACCTGGGCGGCGTCGGCGAGGACGAAGTCCGGGAAGCGGTCGTGACGGTCGTCGAGCGCAACGCCGAGCAGGTCGAGACCGAGGGGATGGGCGCCTTCTCCGGGCTGATGGGCGAGTGCATGGGCGAACTCCGCGGGAAGGCCGACGGCGACACGGTCAGCAGCGTCCTCCGCGAGGAGATACAGGAGCGAGCGGGGTAGGATGAGGGCGACCCGGCGACGCGGCGCGAGTGCGCTCGTCGCGACGCTGCTGCTGGCGGTCGCGACCGTGACGCTGGCGTCGGTCCCGCCGCGGCCGCTCCGGAGCGTCGTGACCCTCGTCCACGCGCTCGGACTACGCGTCGCGACCGACTGGCTGGCCGTCGTCGCGCTGTTGAGCCTCGGCGAGCGGGTGGCAACCGGTGAGGAGTCGATCACCCGCGCGACCGTCCGACGACTCGCGCTCGCGGTGTTCGTCGGCGGCGTCGCCATCGAGGCGTCACCGCTCGTCAGGTTAGTCGCCGAACCGTCGGCGGTGACGACCACCGTCCTCGTCGAAGAAGTCGCGGGCGCCCTGCAGGAGGGGCTGTTCGCCGCCGGGCTCTTCGTCGGGACCGCTGCGGGCGGCGCGGCCCTCCGAGACGCGCTCGGCGACAGGGCCGGCGGCGGACTCCCGCTCGCACCGAGCGAGCGGCGGCTCCCCCGGGTCAGTCCGCGGGCCGTCGGTCGCGTGGCGCGGGTGATGGGTGTCGCCGCCGGGCTCTGGTTCGGGATCGAGGTGGCCTCCAGGCTGGCGCTTGGAGTGCCGTACTTCTGGCTCGCCGTCGGCGAATCGGCCGTCGGGGGGCTGGGCGGGGCCGTCGACTACGGCGTCCTCATCGTCGCGTTCCTCGCGCTCGCGGTCGACGGCGCGGACGCCCGGTCGGTCGTCGGCGGAGCAGCCGCCGTCTGGCTTGTGCTCGTCGTCCTCGGCATCGCTGTCGGCGTGCTCAGCGCGGGGCTCGGCGTCGTGCTCGTCGGCGCGACCGCGACGCCGATGGGCGCCGTCGAGGCCGCGGGGATGGGACTGTGGCCGGCGCCCGACTCGTGGGCGCAACTGCTCGCGACCGGGACCTTCCTCGCCGGCGCGGCCGGGCTCTGGGTCGTCCAGCGGACGGTCCCGGAACGAGGCGGACCCGAGCCCAGCGCCGCGGTCGACGACTCCGGGGCCCCGCGATGAAATCGGGCGCTCACGCCGCGATCTCGCTGGTCGTCGGCCTCGTCGCCGTCGCGGTCACGACGCCCCCGATCCCCGCGTGGGCCGTCGTCGCGATCGCGGTCGCCGTCGGCGTCGGCATCGACTTCGACCACTTCTTCCTCGCGTGGTACAACGCGGGCGACCTCGGCCCCGTCCGCCGCTGTCTCCGCGACCCGCGGATCGTCGTCTTCGATCAGGACGCGATCTTCGAGGAGGGGACCGTCGGGGCGCTGAACCGCCTGTTGAGCCACGTCGTCATCGGCGGGGTCGCGGTGCCCGCGCTGTGGCTGTGGCGGCCGTACCTCGCCGGCATCGTCGGCGCCTCGCTGTACGCCCACCTGCTCGCCGATCTGGTCTCGACCACGCGCCACGGCGTGGTCGTCCAGGAGGCAGCCGAGCACGTGACAGCCGCGGGCGCGAACCCGGCGAACGACGAGGACGTGGCCGGATCGGCGGACGTGGGGGCGACGTCCGTGGACGAAGACGACTGACGGAGCAGGCACCGACGCCGCGGTACGGGTCGGAACCACCGAAACGACTACGCCCTGTCCGTCGGACCGGTCGAGCATGACGGATCCCGAAGCGGCCGCGGAGGCGTTCGGCGCCCTCGCGGACCCGACGCGGGTGACGATCCTCCGCGAGTTCGCCGCGGCGATGCGGGAACGGGACCACGACTCTCCGGGGATCGTCCCGGAACTGCCGTTCTCGGAGATTTACGAACGCGTCGACGTCGACTCGACCTCACAACTGTCGTACCACCTGGAACGGCTGGACGGCACCTACCTCCGGAGCACCGACGACGGCTGGCAGTTTACCACAGCCGGCGATGCGGTCGTCCGCCTGTACCTGTCCGACGCGTACGCAGACGACGCGGCGTTCGACCCCGTCCCGGTCGACGAGCCCTGCCCGTACTGCGGGGCCGAGTCACTCCGGGTCGCCGTCGAGGGCCTCGTGCTGTACCGCGAGTGCGACGACTGCGGCGAGCGGACGGGGACGATGCCCGTCACGCCGGCACAGGTCCACGGCCGCGACGCGCAGTCCCTCCTCGCAAGCGCGGAGGCCCGGATGGTCACCTACTTCTGGCGGTTCCGGGAGGGCGTCTGCCCCGAGTGCGGCAGCGCGGCCGACTGCTGGGTTCGAGACGTTTCGGCGGAGCCGATCCCGGGCGAGTCGATCGGCGTCGCCGAGTGCGAGCAGTGCTGGCGGGGGTTGAACGGCCCACTTCCAATCTGGCTGGCGACCCACCCGGCAACGGTCGCATTTCACTGGGATCACGGCGTCGACGCCCTCTCGCTCAGCGTCGGCGACCTGCTCGACAGGCGAGAGCGCGGCGACTGGCAGACCGACCGCGTCGGCGACGAGTACGCGGTGACCTACCGCCTCGACGACGAGCGCCTCCGTCTGCGGGCCGACGAGGAGCTGTCGGTCCTGCGCACCGAACGCATCCGCCGCGGCCCGGACCGCGAAGCCTGACCTATCAGGTTCCGTTCTCAACGACTGTTGACCGGACGCCGACGAGTCGACCGCAGCGAGTGAGACCCCCGCCGCGCACGCCGGGTGCGGGTCAAGACCTCTTTTGCTCGAGATCGAACATATATTCGATATTTGATAATACTTACGTACGAGCCCCGACGAGGTGGACGCGAGACGACGATGGTCGAACGCACGTCATCCCCTGCCCCGCTCGCCGCTCCTCCGACCGCCGGTCGCGGACCCCACTGTCCGGGAACCCCGACTGATAGTCCGCGGAGGGGCGTCGACTGATGGACGAGTACCAGCCCGGCGTCGTCGACGGCCGTAACTCCGGCACTGACGGACGCCGTCTCGGTCGGCTACTCCTGCTCGTCGGGAGTCCGATTCTCCTCGCTGCGGCGTTCGCGGCGCATCCCCACGGCGGCGCCGATCTGGTCGCGGCTGGCGACGCGACTGCCGACTGGTGGTTCCGGTATCATCTAGTGTTGCTTCCCCTCCTCGGGCTCCTCGGGGTCTGTCTGTTCGTTCTCCTCGCGGACTTCGACGGGACGACGGCCACCGTGGGACGGGCCGGGACCGCCGTGTACGGCGTCTGTTACGTCGCGTTCGAGGCGATCGCGGGTATCGCGGTGGGCATCGTCCTCCACGAGGGGGAGGCGTTCTCCGGCGTCCAGCAAGAGGCCGCGACCGCTATCGCGGAGGGAATAGGTACGAACCCGGCGGTCGTCGCCCTCGCACTGATCGGGACGGCCGGGGGACTCGTGGCGGTGATCGCCGTGGGCATCCTGTACCGGCGGGCCGGTGCGCCGCTCGCGCCCGTGTTCCTTCTGGGCGGCGCCCCCCTCGCGATGGTCGGTCACGGGGGCGGACACGTAGACGTCGTCGGTACGCTACTGTTCCTCGTCGGCGTCGCCTGGCTGGAGTTGCGCTGGAGCGGGCCCGACGGGGAGGCCGCGGAAACGGCTCCGTAGACACGGTGTCGCCTTCAGTTCTCGTCGTCCGACCGCTCGACCGCTCGCGTCGCCCGGCGGAAGATGCCGCGGAGCGTCGTCGCCTCGCGCCCGGTCGGGTGCGCGCGGCCGACCAGCCGCCGCCAGAGCCGCTGGGCCTTCGGCCGCTTCTCCGCTGGGTGATCGATCGCTTCCAGGAAGTCGCCGAACTGGTCGTTGAGCCCCTCGACCGCCCGCTCCTCGGCGCGCTGGTGGCGCTCGTCGGGGTGCTGGGTCTCGACGACGGTCAGGTCGCGGAGTTCGTAGAGGACGACGGTGGCCGCCTGGCCGAGGTTGAGGACGGGGTAGTCGGCGGCGGCGGGGATCGAGCAGACCTCGTCGAGGCGGGCGAGTTCGTCGTTGGTGAGGCCGACCCGCTCGCGCCCGAAGACGATGCAGGTGTCGGTCTCGACGCCGCGCAGACTGTCGGCGAGTTCGGCGGGCGTCCGGAAGGGGTAGCGCGTGTGGCTCCGCTCGTCCTCGTTCGTCACCGCGGTGCAGCCGACGGTGTGGAAGTTCTCGACGAGGGAGTCGAAGGTGACTTCGCGGGCGTTCGGGAGGATGTCCTCGCGGGCCTGCCCGGCGAAGCCATAGGCCTCACCCTCGGGATCGAGCTCCGGTGGGTCGACCAGCAGGAGGTCGGAGAGGCCGAAGTTCTTCATCGACCGCGCGATGGTGCCGACGTTGCCGGGCGTCTCGGCGTCGACGATAGCGACGGTGATCGAGGGACCGCCGGCGGCGGGGTCTGTGTCGTCGTCCGCGGGGCGCCGGGCTGCTTCGTCGGTCATCACTCGAAGTCCAGGTCGGTCAGGTCGAGGTCGAGCGCGTCGAGTTCCTCGTCGTCCATCTCCTCGATCTCCTCTTCCAGCCCCGGGAGCTCGTCGTCGGGGTCGGGCGCCTCGGGGACGCCGTCTGGGTCCTCCTCGACGTGTTCGAGCTCGAAGTCCTCGGGCGAGCGGCCGCCGTCGGCGAACCAGTCGTGGAACTGCGCCTGGAGCTCGCGCTCGCCGGCGAAGCGCTTGCCGCCCTCTTCCTGGAACCAGTAGACGAAGTCGGCCTCGTGGTCGTCGCAGAGGAGGACCTCGCCGAGGGGTTCGCCGTAGATAGCCTGTGCGGGGTTGCAGCGCTGGATCTCCTCGTCGCCGTAGACCAGATAGCAGCAGTCACAGGGTTCGCCCATCATCGCGGAGAGGCGGACGATCTGCTCGCGCGTCTCGGCGTCCATGTTTCCGAGCGGCCGGATCCGGCCGTCGGCGTCGAACACCGCGTCCTCGTCGAATCGCCAGCCCCGGAGACCGATCGATACCTTGCTCATGCCGGCGGGTAGACGACGAGCCGACAAAAAGCGCCCGTGTTGGCGCTCGCGCGACGGGCCGACGATGGTCACGCCCGGCAGGCGATTTATGGTAGTACGTCACTTGGTAACACATATGGTCAGTTTCGTCGTCTTCCTGGCGCTGGTGGTCGCCGCGGGGTTGGCGCTCGGCGCGGTGGCGATGGGGGCGTGGCTCGCGTTCGGTCGGCTGGCGGCGCGTGCGCCGCGGGATCGCGAGGTGTTGCCGTCGCACTACGCCAGTTTAGTCAGCGCGACACCGTCGAAGTACCCGGGATACTGCCCGAACTGCGGGACCACCAACGACCCGGAGTACAGCGTCTGCAAGAACTGCTCGTCGAAGCTGCCGGAGCCGCGCTCCGCGCGTACGGCGGAGGCGCCGAACAGCTTCCTGAAGCAGTGACCGCGTCGCGGCGCGGACCAGTCGCCGCGTCGGTGAACGGGGCGGAGGGGTCCCGACCGGCCGGGACCGGTTGACGCATCGCACCGTTTTTGCGGGTTCAGTTCTCAGAGGCGCGCATGCAGAACGTCACCGCCGCGGGTCTGGGGATCGGCGACGATTACCCGCCACGGCTCATGGGCGTCCTCAACGTCAGCGAGGAGTCGCCCTACGATCCGAGCGTCTTCGACGACTCCGGCGAGGCCGCGGCGTACGTCGACGACGAACTGATCGGCGAGGGAGCCGACATCGTCGACGTCGGCCTGGAGTCGGCCAACAAGCGCTTCGACGTGCTCTCGGCCGACCAGGAACTCGCCCGGCTCGACACCGCCGTCGAGACGCTGCACTCGACCTCCGGTGACGCGGTCTGGAGTATCGAGACGCGCTACGCCGAGGTGGCGGAGGCGGCGCTGGACCGCGGGTTCGACATGGTCAACGACATCGCCGGCTTCGCCGACCCGGAGATGCCGGAGGTCTGTCGCGACTACGACGTGGCGGTCGCGAAGATGGCGAGTCCGCCCGACTTGACGAAACCCGGCGCCGTGCGGGCGACGCCGTGGGCCGAGCGCCACTCGGAAGAATGGGCCGAGCGGGCCGACTACGTCGATCAGGTGTACGAGGCGCTGAAACAGAACGGCCTGACCGACAAGACCATCGTCGACCCGGCGTTCGGCGGGTGGGCGGAGGACCAGACCCTGGAGGACGACCGCGAGACGTTCCGGCGGTTGCGGGAGTTCCGTGGCCTCGACCGGCCGATGCTCGTCTCGATCAACCGGAAGAACTTCCTGCGGTCGATCGCCGACCGCGCGACCGAGGAGGCCCTGCCGGTGAGCCTCGCGGCCACGTCGATGGCCGTCGAGCGGGGCGCGCACGTGATCCGAACACACGACGTGGCAGAGACGCGCGACGCCGCCCTCGTCGGCGACGCGTTCGCCCGGGAGCGCAAACGGAGCGGCCCCGGGTTCCGCGGCGGTTCGGGTCGGGGCGCCGACGGCGGTCTCACCGTCGAGGAACTGGACGTGACGACCCCGGCCGAGGCGGCCCGGCACTTCGAGCGGGCGGGCGTCGCCGACGCGGATCCGACGGCGGCCGTGAGCCGGGTGTACGCCGTCGGCGGACTGGACGAGTCGACCCGCGAACGCCTGCGATCGGTCGCCAGCGCGGCGGAGTGTCGGTTCCTGACCGCCGACGGGGGCGACGAGGGGTTTTTATGCGGAACGACGGCGGCACTGGCGGCGATGGCGGACAGAACGGACGTGCCACGTCCGCTCGCCGGGACGCTGCCGGGCGGCGGGGGCGAAAAGAGGTGAGAAAACTTATACCGGATGCGCCAAAACGAGTGGGTGAAGGCCGAAAGGGCACCTGGGTAGGGGTACCTTGTCCGTGCCACTTCGGCTAATCCGGTTTATTGGTGACCAACGTTCGTAGCGACAGCTATGGAATTTCACGACTGGGAACCCGTCTACGCGGCGATTCTGTCCGATATGGGGTTAGACCGCACCGCCGACGAACGGGCTCGCGACCTGCTCGCCGACCTCGTCAGCGACGGCGATCCCCCCGGTGGGCGAGCGTCTGACGGAGGCGCGGGCGCGTCAGACGCTGGCGCTGACGGGTCGAACAGCGACGCGGACGCGTCAGACACGAGCGGTGCTGCCGCCCCGGACGCGAACGGCGTCGACGTGCGGCCGCTCGAACCAGCTGACCTCGATTATTCCCGTGAGACGGTCGCTGTCGTCGGTGCGGGCCCCTCTCTCGACAACGAACTGGACCGCGTCGACGCGGCCGAGAGCGTCGTCGCAGCCTCTGACGCCGCGACGCGGCTCCGGGAAGCCGGTCTGGCGGTGGACTGCATGGTGACCGACCTCGACGAGGAGAGCGACGTGGCCCGCGAGTTGACGCGGGAGGGGACGCCCGTCGTCGTCCACGCCCACGGCGACAACCAACCGGCGCTCCGCGAGCGGGTGCCGCGGTTGGCGGTCGAGTACGTGCTCCCGACGACCCAGGCCGCCCCTATCGGACCGATCCACAACACCGGTGGGTTCACGGACGGCGACCGCGCCGCGTTCCTGGCCGACCACTGCGGCGCCGCCGAACTGGTCTTCGCCGGCTGGGACTTCGACGACCCGGACGTCGGACCGATCAAGCGCCGGAAACTCGTCTGGGCCGAGCGACTGCTGCGGTGGCTGGAACTCCGCCGCGGGGAGCGCTTCGACGTGCTCGACGGTCGACGCAACGGGATCGACGAGTCGACTCTCCCTGTCTGAACTCGTTCCGTCGGCGGAGGGCGGCCGCGTGTGGTCGGGCGGTAGCGGTCCGCAAACTCCCCCGGAGCCGCGCTCGGGGCCCGATCGCGGAGAACTCGTTTGTAGCCGCGGCTACATTGTAAGAATAGGAATACCAGAAACGCCGCCACGGACGTCTCGTGCTCTCACTGGATGCTCCGAGTCGTGGACGCCCGCTGGCGATTACCGAGTTATCCGAGATCTCGCGCCGGGAGCCTATTTGAATATCGCCTCCGCCCGCGATCTGAACCGTCAGCACTCAGTGATCGATGGCCTGTATCGTGTCAGGACAGCCTCCCGACGTGTTTTCCGCATTCTCACACGTCCCGTTGACGGTACTGCGAGGCGCGCCGCGCCGATCGGACGCGACTCCGTTCCGAACGCGTCGCCATCTGGTAACTACTCTGTACAGATTTAGCAGGTGACAATTTATGGGCGGGCGCCGTGGTATCAGCGTGATGAACGAAGAGCGGAGGGCGAGGGACGGACCCGAAACCGACGAGGAGGCGCTGGTCGGGGAATGTACCGAGTGCGGACAGGTGTACTCGTTGCAACGGGGGGCGGACGGCACCGTCGTTCCGATGGGGACAGACGGGGTCTGTCAGTGCGGTAACGACGAGTTCGAACCGCTGTCGGACCTGTAGCGCCACGGCGGTCCGTCACACGCCCGTGCGTGCCGGAACCGCTATCACCGCTCTCGATCGGCCGTACCTCGGTGTCTCAGCCGATGGCGGCGGTCGTCCGGGGGCTCTAACTCTTTTGGCGGTCCGGTTTTTGGCGTCCGCCTCTTATCGCTCGCCTGATCCGCTATGGACCGATCGAGGGAGACGCGCGACGAACAGTTCTGGACCGCCCGGAACTTCGGCGTGTTGCTCGTCTTCACCGCACTGGTCTCGGTCGCGCTGCATGCGGCGACCGGCGATTGGCCGGCCGGGCTCGGCGGCTGGGGCGCCGCGGCGTTCGCGGGCGTCGGACTGGTCCTCCTCGGCCACTCGCTGACACAGCGTGATCTCACGCGACACTCGGTGAATCAGTGACCGACGGTCGTCGGGAGCGGACTTTCCGCCGACGGAGCTAAATGCGACGAGGTCGCTCTCACAGGCAATGACCGAGTACGCCTTTCTGACCGACGCCGTCGGGGACGAGCGGGTGTCGGTCGACGAGTACGTCCGCGACGAACACGCCGGCGACTGGGGCACCCATCCCGAGGACGAGGTCCGCCCCGACGTCGTCGTCTGGCCCACCTCGACGGAGGAGGTCTCGGCTATCCTCGCGGGCGCCCACGAGCGCGGTATCCCCGTCACACCCTTCGCCGCAGGGACCGGTCTGGAGGGCAACGCGGTTCCTGCCCACGAGGGCATTAGCCTCGATACGACGCGAATGGACCAGATTCTCGACGTTCGGCCCGAAGCCCTCCAGATCGAGGTACAGCCGGGCGTCCTCGGGAGCGCGGTGGACGAGGCAGCCGCCGAGCACGGGTTGACGTTCCCGCCGCTGCCCTCGTCGGGCGACATCTCGACCGTGGGCGGGATGATCGCGACCGACGCCAGCGGGATGCAGGCGGTGAAATACGGCGTCGTCGGCGACTGGGTACTCGAACTCGAAGCCGTGCTCGCTGACGGGACCGTGATCTCGGCCGGCAGCGAGGCCGTCAAGAGCTCGGCGGGGTACAACCTCAAAGACCTGATCGTCGGCAGCGAGGGGACGCTGGCGGTCGTCACTCGTGCGACGCTGCAACTCGCGGGCCGCCCGCAGCAGGTCCGCGGCGGTCGAGCGGTCTTCGAGACGTTCGAGGACGCCGCGGGCGCCATCGCCGACGCTATCCAGTCGGGCGTCGACGTGGCGAAGATCGAACTGCTGGGGTCGTTCGCGGCGGAGGTCGCCAACGAGTACGTCGGCACCGACCTCCCCGACGCGCCGATGGTGTTCGTCGAGTTCCACGCCGACCACGGCGTCGACGAGGAGATCGACTTCTGTCGGGCGGTCTTCGCCGACTACGACCCCCTCTCGTTCGAGATGGCCGCCGACGAGGAGATGGCCGAATTGTGGGAACTGCGCCGGGAGATGGCCTACGCCCTCGACGACTACCGGGAACACCTGCGTCCGCTCCACCCCGGCGACGTGACCGTCCCCATCAGCGAGTTCCCGGCGATCATCCGCCACGCCCGCAGCGAGGCCGAGACCGCCGATCTCCCGATGGCCTGCTACGGCCACGCCGGCGACGGCAACCTCCACTACGAGATACTCGTCGACCCCGACGACGACGAGATGGTGGCGGCGGGCGACGCCGTCTACGCCAGCGTCGTCGAGAAGGCGATCGAACTCGGCGGGACCGCCACCGGCGAGCACGGCGTCGGCCTGGGCAAGCGGCAGTTCATGAACCGCGAGCACGGCCGCGACTCCGTGGCCGTGATGCGCTCGATCAAGGACGCGCTGGACCCCGACGGCATTCTGAATCCCGGGAAGATCTTCCCGGACGAGTCAGAGTAAGGCGGCTTCGAGCCCTATCGGGCCCGAATTTTCCAGTGGCGCGCGCCGTCGAGCGGTGCGAGGTCAACCGCAGGGAGACCTCGATGCGAACGGGGAACGCAGTGACCCGTGAGCGTGCCGAGCGATAGCGAGGCCGCGAGACGGAGCCGTGCGAGGTCTTCGGGAGGGTAGTGACCGAAGGCTCGGAAGACGAGTGAAGCGAGTCTTCCGGTGGATGAACGAGGGAGCGCAGCGACCGAGTGAATCGGCTGGGGAGGCGTGTGGTGCGTGGCGGTGCCGTGGGGGGTGGGACTGAAAGGGGCCGGCCGCTGCGAGAACCCGGACGACGTAAGCACCGCAGGCCGTTAGGCCGAGGAGCGCAGCGAGGCCCGGGACCGCAGCGGCCGGGGGCTTTCAACGCCGGTGGTGACGGAACGAGAGCGTCGAAAGTCCCACCACGCTCGCGGACTGCAGCACATTCCGCGCTTCCTCGTCCGCTACTCGGGCGGAAAACCACGCGACAGAGCGCGCAACAACGACTGCTCCGCTCACTCCTCGGACTACTCCGGAGCGAGCGCGCGCATCGTCGCGTCGATCTCGTCGGGTTCGGCGCCCCGCGGGAACGACACTGAGACGGCGTCGACGCCGCCGATCGATTCCCACGCCGAATACCGCTCGCGGCACTCATCGGGCGTTCCGGCGATGCCCAGGTCGTCCAGCAACTCGTCGGAGATGGCGTCCTGGGCGGCGTCGTGATTCCGGTTGGCCCACTCGCTGGCGATCTCGACGGCCTCGTCCTCGTACCCCTGGCGTTCGAGCGCCTCACGGTAGAACGTGCCCATCGCGCCGACGTAGAACGCGAGGTGATTCCGGGCCAGGTCCCGCGCGCGTTCCCGGTCGTCCAGCGCGATACAGGGGAGCGAGAGCGTCACGCGCAGGTCCTCGAAGTCCCGGTCCCCCAGTTCGGCGCCGCGCTCCAGGTCCGCTAACCGGTCCCGTAACCCCTCTTGGGTCAGCATGAGCGCGTGCCAGCCGTCGGCGAAACGGCCTGCCAACTCCACCGACTTCGGCCCCATGCCGGCGGCGTCGATCCCCGGCGGCGTATCCGGTGGATCACAGCGTAGACGCAGACCCGAGAGGGTGAAGATGTCGCCGTCGTACTCGACGCGCTCGCCCGAGAGCACGAGGCGCACGATATCGATGGTCTCGCGGGTCCGGCGCAGCGGACGGTCGTAGTCGGCGCCGTGCCAGCCCTCGACGACGGCTGGGCCGCTCGGGCCGAGACCCACCCTGAGCCGGCCGTCGGAGACCTCCTGCAGGGTCGCCGCGGTCTGACCGATCAGTGCGGGCGAGCGCGAGTAGACGTTCGCGATGGAGGTGCCGATACCGATGTCGTCGGTGTGCTCGGCGATGGCGGTCAGCACCGTGACGGCGTCGCGGCCCCACGTCTCGGGCAGCCACGCGCGGTCGTAGCCCAGTTCTTCGGCGTCCCGTGCGTACTCGACGAGCGTGTCTATCGACGGCTGGGCGGCGACGGGGAGGAACACGTCGCGCGTCGGAGTGGAATGTTCAGTCATAGGTCGGGGGTCTCCTCGATGTCAGGCACGCCGCGGGCGGTGACCGTCTCACCGACGAGGAACGAACTGGCGTCGCTGGCGAGGAACTGCGCGACGTCGGCGATCTCCTCGCTCAAACCGACGTTGCGGTCGAAGCTCTCTCGGTCGATCTCGCCGGGTTCGACACCCATCTGGCTGGCGACACCGGGCGTGGCGACGTAGCCGGGTGCGATACAGTTGACGCGGATCCCGTCGCCGGCCCACTCGTAGCCGAGCGTGCTCGTGAGGTTGATGATCGCCGCCTTCGCGGCGCCGTAGTGGCTCATGTAGGGGGCGCCCTGCTGGCCGGCGACGCTCGCCACGTTGATCACGGTCCCGCCGCCGTCGGCGAGGTGCTCGCGGGCCGCCTGCGTGCAGTTGTACGTCCCGGTGAGGTTCACGTCGACGACGCTCTCCCAGCCGTTCTCGGAGATGTCCGCGAACCCGGCCATGAAGTTCGCACCGGCGTTGTTGACGAGGCAGTCGACCGCCTCGAACTCGTCGGCCGCCGCATCGACGAGCGCCTCGACCTCCGCGCGGTCGCGGACGTCGCACGCTCGGCCGACGGCGCTACCGCCGTCACCCTCGTTCAGCGCGGCGACGGCCTCGTCCACGTCGTCCTCGGTGCGGGCGCAGATCGCCACGTCCGCGCCGTCGGCGACGAACTGTGCGGCGACGGCGCGGCCGATCCCCTTCGTCGCTCCGGTGACGACGGCCGTCTGCCCGGCCACGGAGAACCGGTCGGTCACCGTCTCCCCTCCGCTGTGGTACTTCTTCGCATACTCGTTCACGGGGCCCGCAGGTCCAAATAGGTGCGTAGCACTCCCGACAACTCGTCCGGCGTTTGAAATCGGGAGTGGCTCACTCCGTTCGCCTGAAGACTCGATCCGCTCGTCGTCCGAGTCTGCGCTCACTCCGTTCGCGCCCCGCTGCTCACGGCTCACTCCGTTCGCCGCTCGCAATAACGTGGTCTTCCCTGCGGTCAGACCACGCCTCAATCGTCGGCCGGTTCCTCGTGATCCGGATGGGGATACTCGACGAATTCGGGGAGGTCGGGCACGTCGGCGCCGTCGTGCTCGCCGACGGGCGGGCGGTTGACCTCGGCGGCGGGCGAGGACTCGATGTCGGTCTCGTCGTCGAGCGAGTCCATCGTCCCCTCGCCGTCGGCCTCGCGGGCGTCCTGGTCGATGCGCATCGAGCAGAAGTCGACGCCGCACATCGAGCAGAAGCGGGCATCCTTGTAGTTGTCGCCGGGGAGCGTCTGGTCGTGGAACTCGCGTGCGCGCTCGGGGTCGAGAGCGAGTTCGAACTGCCGGCGCCAGTCGAACTCGTACCGCGCCTCCGAGAGGGCGTCGTCCCAGTCCCGTGCCCCGGGGCGACCGTTCGCCACGTCGGCGGCGTGGGCGGCGATCCGATACGCAGCCAGCCCTTCCCGGACGTCCTCGGCATCCGGCAGCCCGAGGTGTTCCTTGGGGGTGACGTAGCAGAGCATCGCCGCGCCGGCTCGCGCCGCTTCGGTCGCGCCGATGGAGCTGGTGATGTGGTCGTAGCCCGGCGCCACGTCGGTCACGAGCGGGCCGAGCACGTAGAACGGCGCGCCGTCGCAGACCTCCTGCTGGCGCTCGACGTTGTCGGCCACCTCGTCCATCGGGACGTGGCCCGGCCCCTCGACCATGACCTGGACACCGTAGTCCCAGGCGGTCCGGGTCAGTTCTCCGAGGGTGTCGAGTTCGGCGAACTGCGCCTCGTCGCTCGCGTCGGCCAGACAGCCGGGCCGCAGGCCGTCGCCGAGACTGAAGGTCACGTCGTGCTCGGCGAATATCTCGCAGATTGCCTCGAACTTCGTGTACAGGGGATTCTCCATGCCGTTCTCTTCGATCCACTGGGCGAGGATCGAACCGCCGCGGGAGACGATGCCGGTCTTGCGGCCGTCGGTCAGCGGCAGGTGTTCCATCCGGACGCCGGCGTGGATGGTCATGTAGTCGACCCCCTGCTCGGCCTGTTTCTCGATGACGTCGAGCAGGAGTTCGTGGGTCAGGTCGGCCACGTCGTCGACCCGCGTGACTGCCTCGTAGATGGGGACAGTGCCCACCGGTACCGGCGAGTACTCCACGTTGGCCTCACGGATGCGGTCGAGGTCGCCCCCTGTGGAGAGGTCCATCACCGTGTCCGCGCCGTAGTGGACGGCGGTGTGGAGCTTCTCCAGTTCGTCCTCTAGGTCGCTGGTCGTCTCGCTCGCGCCGATGTTGGCGTTGACCTTCGTCCCGAACTCCCGACCGATGATCATCGGGTCCAGCGACTCGTGGCCGCGGTTCGCGGGGATCACTGCCTGGCCCTCGGCGACCTGCTCGCGGACGAACTCGGAGTCGCGATTCTCCCGCTCGGCGACTCGCTCCATCGCCGGCGTGACCTCCCCCTCTCGTGCGCGCTGTAGCTGGGTCGACATCGATTACTAGGTTATACTACTCGATGATAAACGTTCGTGGTCGGGCGACGCCTCGCGGGCGGTGCACTCGAAATCCGAGATAGCAGGCCAAAAAGGGGTTCGAGCGGCGGACAGGGTGCGAGTCGACGGCGTCGCACGCAGCGACGGCGTGCGTCACCAGGGCCAGAGCATCTCGCTCGACGGATTCGAATGGCTCTCCTCGTCATCGGACCGCGGTGAGATATCCCTGCGAGCGACGAACCGGAAGACCAGGTACCCGACGACCGTAAGGACGATTCCGGCCGTTCCGTTGACGAGCACGATCTCCGCTGTCACGGGCACCACGTCCGATACGAGAAAGTGAAGGGCCCTGAGCGTCAGGAACCCGCCGACCAGCACCGACGCCATCGCGACCAGCGTCCCAGCGGCCGAGACGACCCACGTTTTCGAAGGCAGTAGCGGTGCCATATCGGCAGTACGACGTGTATATTTATTGTCTTTTCGCACGACCGGTCGATGTCGAAGGACGGGCGAAGACGCCACCGGCGGCGGGACTACGAGACGTCGGGACCGACGAAGGAGAGCGAGCGTCGCCTCGTGGCTTCCTGCTGCTCGTTACTCGTCGACGCGAATCGTCATCACGGGAACCGGGGACTCGCGGACGACGTTCTCGGCGACGCTGCCGATGAGGTAGTGGTCCAGCCCGGTCCGGCCGTGGGTACCCATGACGACCAGATCCGGGTCGCTCTCCGCGACGTAGTCGAGAATCGCGGACCTGGGGACGCCTTCCTCGACGACTCGATCGGCGGGGACGGCGGCCGGAAGCGTCGCGACGGCCGTCCCGCTCAGGTGTCGAACTGGTAGGCGTCGGCCGCGCTGGCCTCCGAGGGCTCGACGTCCGGTTCGTCGACGTCGGCGTCCCTGTCGAGCGTATACCTAAGCACCAGATAGCCCGCGGCGCCGAGCGCCAGCCCGACGACGGCTCGCGGGCTCGCCTGTGCGGACGCGAGCGTCCGCCCCGAGGCGAACAGGAGTTCGTAGGCCGTGACACCGACCATCGCGACACCGAGCGCCAACAGCCCGTAGCCGAGCAGCGTTCCTCCGACCGAGACGAGCCGCTCACGTTCGACGGAGCCTTCCATACCGTCGCTTCGGACCGGTCACATATTAGACCTGTTACTGGCCGAACCACTTTCCGGTATTCGAGTCGAATCCGACCCGCACCGGGAGCCGACGTCGGCGCGAAAACCCTAACCGTCCCCGTGCAAACGTTCGCGTATGAACTTCATCGGACTGGACCGCCAGCAGATCATGGCGCTCATCATGGTGTTCCTGATGATCGGGTCCGCCGTGGTCTACGTCCTCGCGTACGCCCTCGGTTAGCCGAGCGGCCACCTCACGAGTCCCGATCCTCGTCGGACGGCCGCTCGGGGTCGAACCGGGCGACCCACTCGTCGAGCGTCTCGAACCGATGGATCGCGCGGTCGGGGTCGCCGACGTTGTGGTGTTCGTCGGGGTAGACGACGAGTTTCGACTCGACGCCGCGCTTGCGGAGCGAGCGGTAGAGCTGTTCGGACTGGGTGGGCGGACACCGCCAGTCGTTCCCGCCGGCGGTCAAGAGTAGCGGCGTGTCTAGCTGGTCGACGTCGGTGATCGACGAGGCGGCCTCGTAGGCCTCGGGGTTCTCCCACGGGAGGCCGAAATCGTGTTCGAACCACTTGTGGGAGTCGTCGGTGCCGAACGACGAGCGCATGTCGTAGACGCCGTGTTCGGCCAGCCCCGCGCGGAAGCGGTCGGTCCGCGTCAGGACGTAGGCGGTGTTGACCCCGCCCTGTGAGAACCCACCGACGAACAGCCGGTCCGGCTCGGCCCAGCCGCGCTCGACCAGGTCCTCCGTTCCCGCCAGCAGGTCCGCGACTTCGAGCGTGTTCCACGCGCCCTTGAGCGCCTCGCAGAACTCGCGACCGTAGGAGGTCGACCCGCGGTAGTTGACGTTGTAGACGAGGTAGCCCCGCGTCGTCCAGAACGTCGTCATGAGCGAGAACTGCGGCTGGTCGTAGGCCATCGGCCCGCCGTGGATCCACAGGAGCGTCGGCCGCGGGTCGGGGTCCTCGGGATCGAAGTCGGGTGGGTAGGAGGCGATCCCCTCTACCTCGGTGCCGTCGTCGCTCTCGAAGGCCAGCCGGGCGGTCTCGGGATGGTCGTAGTCGGCTATCAGCTCCGGATTCAGTTCGGTGAGCCGGCGGCGGGGGTCTTCGTCGCCAGCGCCCGCGTCGAGATCGGCCGCGTCCATCGCGTAGACGTCTATCCCCTCCGAGGGGTCGCTGCGAACGAACGCGACGGACTCGCCCTCGGCGTCGAACTGCCAGACGGTCTCGTCGCGGGGCTGGCGGTCGAAAACGCGTTCCGTCCCGCCCGCGGCGTCGATTTCTACGAAGCGCGTCCAGCCGCCGTCGCCGATGGTCGCGAGAAGTCGGCCGTCGTCCAGCCAGATCGGCATGCCGAACCAGCCGATCGTTCGGTCGAGGTCCCCCGTGACCGCGTCGTACGCCCAGGATTCGGCGTCGGCGACGAACACGTCGAACGGAACGTAGAGGTTGTCGGGCGCCCGTCCGGCGAACGCCAGCCGGTCGCCGTCGTGACTCCAGACCGGGCCCGACGCGCGGTACTCGCCGTCCGTGATCCGTTCGACGGTGCCTGTCTCGACGTCCGCGACGAACACGTCCTGCACGTAGGTGTCGTCGCCGTTCTCGCCGTCGTAGCTCACGAAGGCGATCCGGTCCTCGTCGGGGTGCCAGGCCGGTTGCATGCCGGTCCCCTCGCCGCCGATCCCGCCGGCGGTGGCGTCGTCGAGCCGGCGCTCCTCGCGGGTCGCCACGTCGACGACGAACAGGTAGGTCGTCACCGTGTCGAGCCACCCCTTGCCGTCGTACTTGTGCTGGAGGCGCTCGGTCTCGATGGGGCCGTCCTCGCGGCGCTGGTCGAGGTACTCTCGCTCCTCGTCGGTCGGGTCGCGGGCCGAGATCACGACGCGCTCGCCCTCTGGTCCCCAGTCGAAGTCGCTGACGCCCTCCTCGCGGTCGGTCACCTGCCGGGCGTCGCCCCCGAGTTCGAGGTCGTACACCCAGACCTGCGGTTTGGGTTCGTCGTCGCCGTTCGCTTCGTTCGATTCGTCGGCTTCCTCGTCGTCTGCCTCGTCCTCGTCGGCCCCGTCTTCGTCGCCCTCGCCAGCCTGGTCGGCGTCTCCGTTTTCGTCGTCCCGTCCCACCCGCAGGGATAGGTCCTCGTCGCGGACCATCACGACGCCGAGTTTCGAGCCGTCGGGCGACCACTCGACGTTCCACGCACCGGAGGCGCGGGTCAGTCGGTGCGGGTCACGACTCCCGTCTGCGGGTGCGACGAACACGGACTGGTGCGTCTCGTCCTCGTCGGGATCGGCCTCGCTCGCGGCGAACGCCACGCGCTCGCCGTCCGGCGAGACGGCGAGTTCGCCGGGCCGCGTCCGGTCGTAGATCGCGTCGGCAGGCAGTTCGTCCATGCCGCGCCCGTCGGCTCGCCGTCACTTACCAGTTCGGTCCGCGTGCGAGGGCGTATCACGGATCGAGGGCCGGTCACGGCCCGGCAGCTCCCCGTCTCAGACCGACGAGAACGTCCAGCGCTGGTGGGCGCCGTCGCTCCAGGACTGCTGTTCGACGTTCGCGCCGTCGGAGGTGGCGGCGTCGGCGACGCCGACGGCCATCCCGCTGTGGACCGGCTGGACCCGGTACTCGCCGTTCCCCTGGTCGATCAGTTCGAACCGCTGGTGGTCCCCGCCGCTGTCGGTCCATTGCTGGACATTGGCGCCATCGCCGGTCTCCGCGTTGGCGACTTCGAGGACCTTCCCGCTGTGGACCGCCTCGAACGTGTAGGTGCCGTCGCCGTTCTGCGTGACGGTCCACTGCTGGTTCTCGGCGCCGCCGTAGGGCCACTG
The DNA here is from genome assembly GCF_047715405.1 of Halosimplex rarum. Taxonomy (NCBI): domain Archaea; kingdom Methanobacteriati; phylum Methanobacteriota; class Halobacteria; order Halobacteriales; family Haloarculaceae; genus Halosimplex; species Halosimplex rarum. The sequence goes on along the minus strand of NZ_CP180412.1, from coordinate 2,597,901 downwards.
GAGCACGTTGCCGCCGTCGCCGGTGTCGCCCCCGGACACGTCCATCGCCTGACCGCTGTTGACGTTGGCGACCTGGTAGGTGCCGTCGGCGAGGCCGCCGGAGTCGCCGTCGCTGCCGTCGTCTCCGCCGCCCCCGTCGTCGCCCCCGCTGCCGTTGACGGTCTCGTCGAGCCACGTCTTGATGTACCCGCCGGCCTGCTCGTCGCCGTCCTTGAGCGTCCAGGGCTCGTTCGCGCCCGCGTCGGGCGAACTGAAAAAGGTCGGCGCCCACGAGTCGTCGAAACACCAGGCTGCCCAGCCCATGTTCTCGTAGCCTTCCACCCAGTTCCGGAAGGGCTCGCCCCACCCGGATGTGGTCCCCTGGTCGACGTTCGCGTCGCCGTCGGGGTCCCAGCCGAACTCGGTGATGAAGATGGGGACCTCGCTCGCGGGGGCGCCGTAGGTCCCGTCGAAGTCCGACGGCTGGCCGTTCGACGGGTAGATGTGGCCCGAGTAGATCAGGTCGTTCCCGCTGAAGGGGTCGTCGGGCGCCGCGTCGGGGACGGAGGTCCACCGCGGCGACCCGATGACGATCGGCGTCTCGGACGCGAGCTCGCGGACGCGGTCGACCCACGGCTGAGCCACGCCCTTCCAGGTGCTCCAGGCCTGCTGGTCGTCGTCCCAGTAGGCCGGCTCGGTCGGCTCGTTGAACAGCTCGAAGAGGACGTGCGAGTCGTCGGCGAACGCCGGCGCCGCCTCGTTCCAGAAGTTCCGCACGACTTCGTCGGGATACTTGTCGTAGGTCGTGTCCGAGTCGTCCGTCGCCTGCTCCGTGTACGGCCGCACGAGGTGCAGGTCGACCATGGCGTAGATGCCGCGGTCGGCGCACAGGTCGACGATCGGTCGAACGTAGTTCTGGACGTAGTTCGCGGCCCCGTAGTGGGAGATCGAGTCCTGCGTGCAGGGGATGCGCAGCAGGTTCGGGTGCCAGCCCCTGTCGGCGTCGGTCGCCCACTCGGCCACGTCCATCGACGACTTCGGATGGAAGCGCTCGTAGAACCCGGCGTCCGCCATCGCGATGCCCCGGAGCTTGACGTCGTTGCCGTCGGCGTCCCTGATCCACTTCCCCTCCGTGTGCAACCGCGAGGGCGCCGCCGCAGCCGTGCCGCTGAGGCTGCCGAGCGCCAGCGCCCCCACCCCGGCCCCTGCCGCCCGGAGGACGGACCGCCGGGAGGTTCTCAGTGTCTGTTCGCCGCCACACGCGTCTTGCATGGTATTATCAGTCATGCGGAAACCGATTCCGAACAATAGTATAAATAAATAATGTCAATGTAATACAATGGTGGATAAATACAGAACGTGTGACCGTTTGTTCCGGCGCACCGGCGAGCCACGCGAAACTCCGTTGTACGCACCACTGCGGCAATCGGGTCGAAACCGCTCGCAGACGCGTCAGCGGCGCGCACGCGCTCGGCACGGGGTGTCGAACGCGCGGGGGACCGGCGCTCTCCGCGCGCGAATCGTCGATCGCGCGAAGTCGGTCGGTGCACCCGGGGCGGTCAGACCGCCGTGGAACTCGTGGCGCGACCGAGCAGTCTGACGGCCAGCCCGCCGACGAGCAGGTTCAGGGCGACGAGCACGACGACGGCGGGAACGAGCGTGTCGGCGACGCCGCCGAACCGGCTAACCGACAGCACCGTGAGGACGTCCTCGCCGAGGACCAGCGCCCGCACCGCGTCGACGCCGTAGGTCACCGGGTTGAACGTCGCCGCGAACTCGATATCCGACGACAGGGGGACGAACGCCGGTGAGAGGAAGAGCAGCGGGAACATGAACAGTAGCGAGGCGGCGTTGACCACCTCGTCGTCCCGCGCTAGCAGCCCCACGACGTTCGAAACTGCCATGAACAGCAGCCCGACCAGCAGACAGACGGCGAGGATACCGACCAGCCCGGCGGCGCCGGTCTCGATCCGCGCGCCCATCGCGAGCGCCAGTCCGAGGACGACGAGCAGTTGGACGACGATCCGAGCCAGCTCGGAGGCGGCTTTGCCCGTGAACACCGCCGTCGCGGACATCGGCGAGACGAGGCTCTTCTCGAACATGCCGCTCTCGAGGTCGTCGACCAGCCCCATCCCGGAGGAGAAGGCCGACCCCATCGTCGCCTGCAGGAGGACCGCGGGCAGGAGGTAGGTCACGTAGTCCACGTCGGCGAAGCCGGCGCGTTCGAGTGCGACCGCGCCCACGTCGCCGAAGACCGCTGAGAACAGCACCAGTGAGAAGGCCGCCACGACGATCTCCAGCACAAACGCGGTGGGGTTGTGGACCGCCTTTCGCGTCCACCGCTCGACGTTTACCCGCACGTCGCCGAGGAACGTATTCCCGGTCTCCGAGACAGTCGCCGTCCTCTCGTGCGAACTCACGCGTCCACCTCCGACGTCGCCGTGGACCCGGAGTCCGCTTCGGTAGCGGATTCCTCGTCGCTCGCAGCTCGATCGTCGCTCGCGGCGAGCCCAGCGACCGACTCGTCGGCGATGGCGAGGAACACGTCGTCGAGGGTCGGCTCTTCGACGGCGAACCCGGAGACCGTCACGCCGGCGTCCCGGAGCGCCAGCAGGAGGGCCGGCCCGAGCTCGCCGGCGTCCCGGGTCGTCACCCTGAGACCGCTCTCGGTCGTCTCGACGGACGCCTCCGCTCCCAGCGCGGGCGCCTCCCGGACGACCGATGCGGCGGCCGCTACCGCGTCGGGGCCGCCGCTTTCGCCGCCGACCGAGAGTTCGAGTATCTCGCCGCCGACGCGACGCTTCAGGGCGTCGGGTGACCCCTCCTCGACGATGCGGCCGTCGCGGATGACTGCGAGGCGGTCGCAGAGACGGTCGGCCTCTTCGAGGTACTGCGTGGTGAGGAACACCGTCGTCCCCCGGGCGTTGATCCGCCGGAAGTAGTCCCACAGCCGGTTTCTGGCCTTCGGGTCCAGCCCCGTCGTCGGCTCGTCGAGGAAGACCAGTTCCGGGTCGTGGACCAGCGCGGTCGCCGCGTCCAGCCGCTTTTTCATCCCGCCGGAGAAGTTCCCCGCCGGCGTGTCGGCCACGTCGGCGAGGTCGATCAGTTCGAGCAACTCGTCGATGCGTTCGGCCCGCTCGGCCCGCGCCACGCCGTACGCGTCGCAGGCGAACGCGAGATTCTCCCGGGCGGACAGTTCCTCGTCGACGCTCGTCTCCTGGGCCATGTACCCGATCGAGGCCCGGACTGCGGTCCGCTCGGTGACCGCGTCACGGCCGTTGATCCGGACGGTCCCGCCCGTCGGATCCAGCAGGGTCGCCAGCACCTTGATCGTCGTCGTCTTCCCCGCGCCGTTGGGGCCGAGGAAGCCGAAGAACTCCCCGCGCGGGACGGCGAGCGTCACGTCCTCGACGGCCGTCGTGCCGTCAGCGTACGTGAGTTCGAGCCCCTCGACATCGATAGAGAGCGGCCGGTCGGTCGTCGCGTCCGCTCCGCCGTTCGTCGCCTCCGTTCCATCGGTCCCGGTCCGCTCGGGTGGATTCGCTGTGTCCGACATCCGTATCGGCGGCTGGCGCGGCGCCCGGGTGGGCGTTCCGGGCGGCATAGAATCGGGTTTTATTACCCCCTCGCCTGACGTGTCGGGCGATGAAACACGTCCGTCTCACGGCCCGCCTCGATCCGGAGCGGGCGCCGGCGTTTTTCGATCTTCTCGCGAACACGCCGGCGATCGAGCGAGTGGCCGTCCGCGACTGGAACCTCACCGCCGCGGACGCGATGCTCCTGTTCGCGGTCGACGGCGACCCCGTCCCCCTGGCCGAAGCGGCGCCCGAAACCGAGGGCGTCGAGGGCTGCGAGGTGTCGGGCCGGCCCGACGAGGGCGGCGACGGCGGCGACGCACAGGTGCTCGTTCACGTCCGGCGGTCGGCGGTCCCGATATTCAGTTGCCTCGCGAGCGCGCTCGAAGCCGGCGGGCTGATCGTCCGCACGCCGGTCGTCTTCCGCGACGGCGAGGTACACGCCCGGATCGTCGGCGACCCCGGCCCCCTGCAGGACGCCTTCGAGCGCCAGGGCGACGACATCGACGTCCGGGTCGACGAGATATCCTCGACGCCCACTGCTGACCGGGGAACCAGTCGGTCTCTGAGCGACCGACAGCGAGAAGCCGTCGTCGCGGCGCAGGAACTGGGCTACTACGACCAGCCCCGGGGCGCGACCCACCAAGATGTCGCTGCCGTGCTGGGGTGTTCGGCGCAGACCGCCGGGGACCACCTCCGGAAGGCCGAGGCGAAGCTGGTCGACGCTGCGATGGACGCGCTCGGTTCCGAGGTGTGACGAGCGCCGCTCGCTGGTACGTCGTCACCATCCGGACGTGAGCCGGGACGAGAACGGCGCGTTCACTCCGTGTCCCACACGTCGGCGATGGGGTTGGACTTCGACTTCGACCGCCGGGAGCGGCGTCTGCTCCGCGAACTCCCGCCGTCGTCATCGTCGGAGCCCCCGGTCGACGCTGACGCACCCGAGGATGCCCCCGAGCCGGACCCACCGTTCGACCCCGGCGACCGGGAGCGACTCGATCCGCCGGTCGTCCCGCCGCTCGAACCGGTCGCGGCGGCGGTGTCGACTGCGGGCAGGTCGGGCTCGCTCATCCGGTCGACCTGCTCGGCGAACCAGTCGGGCATGTCCACGCGGGCGCGCTCGAAGAGGTCGAGCAGGGAGGTGTCGGCGAGGTACGTCGCGCCGTGGTCGTCCGGCGCCCGCACCACGCGGCCGCAGGCCTGGATGACCGTCCGGAGCGCGGTCCGGTAGTACCAGCCCCACTGGTCGTCCTCCAGCCGCGCCGCCACCCTGGAGTCGCGCGTGTTGGGATACGGCGCCTTGCAGAGCAGTTGCCAGCGACAGAGGTCCCCCTCCAGGTCCAGCGCCTCCTCCATCTTCACCGAGAGGAAGACGTCGGGGTCGTCCACGCGCTTCCACGTCGACAGCTGGGCGTCCCGGTCCGCGGAGTCGTGGGCGCGCACGCGAGAGTCGACGCCGAAGTCGCGGAGGTGTTCCTGCAGTTGCTCCTGGATGGCGTAGGAGTGGCAGTGGACCAGTCCCTTCTCGTCGGGATGTGCCTGCATGATCCGGACGAGCGTCTCGGCGACGCGGGGGATGGTCTGGTCGCGGGCCTCGTAGGTCATCTTCCCCTGGGTCACGTCGTACAGCGGTCGGTTCTCGACGGGGAAGGTGTGCGGTACCTCCACGAGGGCGACCCGGTCCGCGGAGAGGCCGACGTTGGCGCAGAAGGCGTCCTTGTTGAGGATGGTCGCCGACAGCAGCGCGAAGTTGCTCGCGCGGTCCCAGACGGTGTGTTTGAGGTACTTCTCGGGCGCCATCGGCTTGATCGTCACCCGCGAGCCCCCGCCGTCGGGCTGGTCGACGACCCACGTCGTCGCGCTCTCGGGGTCCCGGTAGTCCTCACAGAACCACGACAGGTCGGACTGGAGCTGGACGAGCTTGTCCCGCTCGGCGGCCTCCTCGGGCGCGAGTTCGGCCTGCTGGCGCACCTCCGTGAGTCGGCGGCCGGCCATGGTGTGGAGAGTGTCGGCGTAGCTGACAGCGTCGTCGAGACCGTCGATATCGGGGGGTTCGCAGGCGTCCCAGATGGGGACGGTGTCGGGACCGAGGTCGATGGTCGCGTACATCTCGGCCCAGTTGCCCAGCCCGTGCGCTTCGTCGATAACGAGCACGTCGCGCTGGCCGAACACGTCCGAGCCGGCGGTCTGCATGAAGTAGGCGAGCGTCATCGCGGCGATACGGTTGTTCGCGGCGATGGCGCGGTCGGAGAAGTAGGGGCAGCGGTGCTGGACCTGGCAGTCGAACATCCGCTCGCGGGCGCAGGGCGCCTGGTCGACGGGGGTGTCGGTCTCCCCGGGGAGGATGCAGTCGTAGTTGTTCTTCCCGCGGATGACCTTCAGGTCGGCCAGCAGGTCGTCGCCGGCCACGTCGTCCAGTTGCGAGACCTGCGGGGTGGTGTAGTAGGCGTCGATGGGTTCGCCGGCCTCGCTCTCGCCGGCGGTCCGGGCGCAGCCGGCGATGGCGCGGGCGAGCAGGGACTTGCCGCTGCCGGTCGGCGCGCGCACGAGGACCACGTCGTTGTCGGCCTCGAAGGCGTCGCGGATGTCAGCGAGCGCTTGCTCCTGCGCGCCGCGGTAGGAAGGCGCCGGGAACTCGTCGAATATCCGACCCGGTTGCACGCACGGAGGCAGGCGGGCGGTCCGCCTAAAACTGCCGGTCGTCGCCGGACCGCGGTCGAGGGTTTTCGGGGACGGCGGCGGCCTCCCCGGACCGGAATCGTTTTTGGATCTCCGCTGTCACGATACGGAGATGACATCCCCGCGACGAACATTCCTGAAGCGGACGAGCGCAGCCCTCCTCGCCGGCTCGCTGGCCGGCTGTCTCGGCGACGGCAGCGGAACCGCGACCGATCCCTCCGCCGGGGCCGGCGACGGGACCGACGCGCCGAGCGACACGCCGACCGCGACGGCTGCGGCGACCGATACCCCCACTGCAACCGAGACGGAGACGGAGACTGCCACCGACGCCCCGACCGCGACGCCCGACGGCTCGCTCGGCAACGCGGACTACGCGTCGTGGCTGCCGGCGCCGGACGCGTTCGCCAGCTCGCACTATCCGTTCGTCTCCATCGCGACGGGTGCGCTCGTCGACCTGAAGGCGAGCCTCGGCGACGGCGCCGTCAGCGAGTTCGAACGGGGAGTGCGCGTTCCCGGCGTCGATTCCTACGCAGACGCGAGCGCCGTCCACGTGGTCGCGGACCGCGCGATGGTGTTCGAGACCGACGTGGCGACCGACGATGCGGCGGCCGAGCTCGAAGAGATCGGCCTCTCCGAGGCCGACGCGCGCCACGGCTTCACCCTCTACGCCGGGGACAGCGGCGCGGCGGCCGCCCGCGAGGACGCCCTCGTCTCCGCTCTCGGATTGCAGGACGCTGACACCGCCCGCTCGACGGTCGAGGCGGTCGTCGACGCGGAGGCGGACGAGCAAACCCGCTACGCGGAGGCCTCGGCGGCCTGTGACCTGCTGACCGACGCGCTCGGGACGGGACACCTGATCCGCGGGCGGACCCACGAGCCGGGCGAGACGTTCGACGGCGCGGTCGGCGGCGGCGTGGCGTTCTCGGTCGGAACCGAGGAGACGCGCGTCGCGACCCCCGTCGTCTTTCGCGAGGGGCAGGCCAGCCGAGGGCCGGTCGTCGAGTGGGCGAGCGACGCGGACGCCTTCTACGGCCGGAAACCCGACACGTCGGTCGACGGCCGCGTCGTGACCGCTGCGGCGACCGTGCCGAGCGCGGACGTCGAGCGGTTTCACCCTCAGCTCCCCGGCGAGGCGAACCGCGCCACGGACCGGACTCCGACGGCCTCGTTCGAGTTCGACTACGAGGCGACCGGCGACGGCGCCGGCCTCCTCGATATCACTCACCAGGCCGGCGACTCGATCCGGCGGAACCGGCTTTTCCTCCGCGGGGCGGGTTTCGCCGAGGTCGAGGGAGCCGACCAGACGGCCGCCGGGCAGTGGCAGGGGACCGCCAGCGGCGACGACGAGTCTGTCGTCGCTGGCGACCGCGTCCAGGTCGGCGTCGCCAGCGACTACGAAATCAGCGTCGTCTGGCAGAGCAGCGACGGGGACACGTCTTCGACGCTTGTGGAAGGCCAGGGCCCGGACGCGTAGCGTCGGGGCCTCGGTGGTCCGCGCAGCGCGCCAGCGCCCTATCGCGTCGTCATCGAGACGACGGGTCAACTCCGCAACCAATTTGAACGTACTCGGGAAACAACGCGTCGATGCCTGAGACGCGTCGGAACGCACTGAAGCGAGGGGGAGCAGCTATCGCCGTCCTGTCGTCGCTCGGAGGGTGTCTGGGCGTCGGGGGCGGGGGCGAGACCGATCGACCGGAGGGGAACGGGGGGTCCGACGGGAGTGACGGAGCGGGAAGCGGCGACACGCCGACCGAGACGCCGACGCCGTCGGGCACGCCCACGGCGACGCCGATCGGGAGCCGTCCGGAGACGCCCGTCGCGGAGCTGACGAAGTGGATGCCCGGGCCGAGCGCCATCGACCAGTCGGGGTACGCCTTCATGTCGATGGCGCCGCGGGCGATGCTCGAATTCGAGGGCACCCTCGGATCCGACGCGCTGGAGGGATTCGATCAGTCCTACCCGCTCGCAGCCATCGACACGATGGGCGACGCGGCGGCTATTCACCGCTTCGCCCGCTCGGCGTCGGTCATCGAGGCCGAGTTCGACCGGACGCCCGTCGAAGACGACCTGCGCGACCTGGGCTTTACGGCCGGCGAAGCGCGCCACGGCTTCCGGATATTCAGCGCCGAGGACGCGCGAGCGGCCGCCGTCCGGAACAACATGCTCGTCACCGTCGGGAGTTTCTCCAGCAGGGACACCGCCGACAAGACACCCGTCGTCGAGGCGATCGTCGACGCCCGCACGGGCAACAGCGAGCGCTACGTCGACGCCGTCGCCGACTGCGACCGCCTCGTCGAGACGCTCGGGAGCGCGCACCTCCTCCAGGGTCGCACTCACGAGGCGGGCGAGACGTTCGCCGGCGGCGTCGGCGAGGGGATGGGCTACCACGTCGAGAGCGAGCAGACCCGCGTCCACGCCGCCGTCGCCTTCGCCGAGGAGGAGACCGACCGGAGCCTCGTCGCCGACTGGGCGAGCGAGTCGGACGCGTTCCTCGGCGGGTCGCCCACCGTCAGATCCGACGGTCGCGTCGTCACGGCGACCGCACTGGTCGCGACGGGCGAGGTGACCGAGTTCCCCGCCGAGTTCCCCGGCCCCGACATCGAGTCGGAGTCGTCGGCGCCGCCGGCGGTCTCGTTCGGGTTCGACTACGCGGAGACGGGCGACGGCGTCGGGACGGTGACGATCACCCACGACAGCGGTGAAACGGTCGACAGCGACGCCCTGTTCGTCCGTGGGACGGGGTTCGCGACGGTCGACGGCGCGGACCAGACGAGCGCCGGCCCCTGGCAGGGGAGCGCGAGCGGCGACGAGGGGAGCGTCGTCGCTGGCGATTCGGTCGCCGTCGGCGTTGCCAACGACTACGAGGTCAGCGTCGTCTGGGAGCCGTCGAGCGGCGACACGTCGGCGGTCCTCGCAACTCACGAGGGACCCAACGCCTGAGCGACGCGGGAAACCGAGAGCCGAGTCGCGCCTACAGGTCGGCCACGTCGTCGGCCGTCGGCTCGCGGTCGTCGGGCAGCCGCTCCATGCAGCCGTAACAGAGGAAGTGCTCCGTGCCGTCGGCGAGTTCGAGCGTCATGCCGTCGGTCGTCGACTTCTCCAGCGTCCAGATGTTGGCGATGCCGCCGGCGATGCTCACGTCGTCGCCACAGCCGTCGCATGGCTGGGTCGTCATACCCGGCGTAGGGCGGGGGTCGGGAAAAGCACCGCGGGCGACAGGCGGACGGCCCCGGCCGTGGCCTCGGCCAGACTCGGATCGGCCGGACCGCGGTCGCGGCTGAACCGACCCACGCACTTATGACGCCCCAGCGGTAACCCGTTCTATCGTCTCGGAGCCCTTCAGATGCACACCTCACCAACGGTCCTCTACGTCGGGGCGAACGCCCAGTCAGTCGCGGAGTCGTGGCGCGAATCCGGCGAGGGCCTCGTCGTCGAGAGCGCGACCCCGCCAGTCGACGTCGACGCGACGCTCGCCGACGGCCGGTTCGACGCCGTCGTCTGCGATAGCGACGACTCGTTCGACGGCCCCGGCGTCGTCGAAGCGGTCCGCGAGTATTCGGCGTCGTTGCCGGTGATCGTGCTCGCCGGCGGCGACTCGTTCCCGCTGGCGACCGCCACCGAACTCGGCGTCGAGACGTATCTCCAGGCCGACGCCGACGCCGACCGCGTCGCCACCCTCGAACGACTCCGTCCCGCGATCGAACGACGCCGCGAGCAGCGCCGCGAGTCGACGATGCTCGACTCCCTGCTGGAGAACGTCCCGCTGTCCATCTACATCAAGGACCGCCAGAGCCGTCACGTCCGCCTCAGCGACGGGGCGCTGGGCCTGAACGGTCCGCCGTACCTGGAGAGCCCGGACGGCAAGCGCCACCACTCCCCCGAAGACATCGTCGGCAAGACGGACTTCGACCTCTATCCGCCGACGCTCTCGGAAGGGGCGGTCGCCGACGACCGACACGTCGTCGAGACCGGCGAATCGATCGAGGACCGGATCGAGCGGGCCTACGGCGACGACCTCGAGGAGACGTACGTGACGACGGCAAAGGCGCCCTGGCGGGACGAACACGGGAACGTCCTCGGCGTCGTCGGCGTGACCCGCGACGTGACCGACCGCAAGAAGTACGAGAAACAGCTCGAACGCCAGAACGAGCGCCTCGAACGGTTCGCGAGCGTCATCTCCCACGACCTGCGCAACCCCCTGGAGGTCGCGCTTGGCCGCCTGGAGTTCGCCCGCGCGGACGGCGACGAGGCGCACTTCGACGCCGTCGAGCGCTCGCTGTACCGCATCGACGACCTCGTCGAGGACGTGCTGACGCTCGCCCGCGAGGGCGAGACCGTCAGCGACCCGGAGCCGACCGACCTCGCGCCCGTCGCGCGCGACGCCTGGAAGGTCGTCGAGACGGTCGACGCCTCGCTCGATATCCAGACCGACGCGACGCTGCTGGCCGACGGCGGACGCCTCCAGCAACTGCTGGAGAACGTCTTCCGCAACTCGATCGAGCACGGCGGCCCCGACGTGGCGGTCACCGTCGGCGACCTCGGAGTCAGACAGGGCTTTTTCGTCGCCGACGACGGCCCGGGCGTCCCCGAGGGCGACCGCGACAGCGTCTTCGACCCCGGCTACTCGACCAGCGAGGACGGGACCGGCCTGGGACTGAGCATCGTCCGGACCATCGCGGAGGCACACGGCTGGGAAGTCGACGTGACCGAAGGCGACGCGGGCGGGGCACGCTTCGAGTTCGGCGAGGTCGGAGACGACGCGTTGGACCGCGACGGCGACTGACCGGGGCCGCGCTTTTCCGCCTCGGCCGCGAACGACGCGTATGGAGGTGCACTGCGAGGGCTGTGCCGGCTGCTGTCTCGACTGGCGAGCGCTCGCTCCGGAGGGATTCGACCACGGCCACGAGCGCCGCGGACGATACCGGCCTCTCGACGACGTGGACAACCTCGTCCCGCTGTCGTGCGACGAGGTGCGCGCGTTCCTCGCGGCCGGCCACGCCGGCGCCATGGTCGCGCGCCTCTTCCGGATCGACGACGGCCCGAGCGTCGCCGTCGGCGGCGTCGACGTCGCCGCCGTCCGCGGACGCCCCGCTTTCCTCGTCGGTCTGGCGAAGGTCCCCAAACCGGTCGCGCCATTCGACGCCGACCCGCACTGGCTCCCCAGCTGCGTCTTCCTCGACCCCGCGACCCTCCAGTGTCGGATCCACGACGAAGACACCTACCCAGAGACCTGCTCGACGTACCCCGGCGACAACCTCGCGCTCGACGCCGAGACCGAATGCGAGCGGGTCGAGCGCGCTCACGGCGGCGACCGACTCGTCGACGACGACCCGCCCGCGGACTCTGACCCCGCCATCGGGCCCGGGTCCATCGGCTCGCGCGTGTTCGTCCACCCCGATCCAGACCGCATCGAGGACGCCGTCAGCCGACTCGCCGCCGGCGAAGCGACACGGACCGACCACGCCGAGTTCGTCGCCGTCGCCGCCGCCTCCAGCCCCGGGACGCTCGCCGTCAACGACGACCGCTACGAGCGCGCTCGCGAGCGCGCGGGGGAGGCCGACTCCTGGGTCGACGGCGCTATCGCGGAGTGGTCCGAGCGCGTCGCGGCCGGCGAATCGCCCGATCCCGAGACCGCCGCGGCGGTCGAGAAGGACCGCGGCGCGCCCGGGACGCCCGGTTGGGAGTGACGACGTTCCGAGTCGGCGGTGCGTGGGAGCCGCCCGGCCGCTGCATCGACTCCGTTCTCGGGCGGCTCGGGTGGTTAAGGGGATACAGTCCGTGGAGCGGGTATGCACGTGCTCGTCACGGGAGCGACCGGGTTCGTCGGGGGCCGGCTCGTCCCAGCGCTCAGCGAGGCCGGCCACGACGTGCGGGCGCTCGTCCGCGACCCAGCGGGGTACGACCCGCCGCCGGGGGTCGAGGTGGTCCGCGGCGACCTGCTCGACCCCGGGACGCTCGGCCCGGTCTTCGACGGGATCGACGCCGCCTACTACCTCGTCCACTCGATGCGCGCCGGCGGCGACTTCGAGGAGCGCGACCGGCGAGCGGCCCGACACTTCGCCGACGCCGCGAGCGCAGCGGGCGTCGACCGGGCGGTCTACCTCGGCGGGCTCGGCGAGGACGGCGACGACCTCTCGCCGCACCTCCGGTCGCGCCGCGAGGTCGAGGCGGTCCTCTCGGAGGGGTCGTACGACCTGACGACGCTCCGCGCGGCCGTCATCGTCGGCGACGGGAGCGCCAGCTTCCGGATGGTCCGCCAGCTCGTCTCCCGGCTGCCGGTGATGGTGACGCCGCGCTGGGTGACCAACGAGTGCCAGCCGATCGCCATCGACGACGTCGTCGCCTACCTCGTGGGGGTCCTCGACGCCCCCGCGACGGCCGGGCAGACGTACGGTATCGGCGGTCCAGACGTGCTGACCTACCAGGAGATGCTCAGCCGGACCGCCGAGGCCATGGGCCGTCGCCGCCCGTTCGTCCTCTCCGTCCCGGTGCTGACGCCGAACCTCTCCTCGTACTGGGTCGGCCTCGTGACCGACGTCCCGAGCGCCGTCGCGCGCCCGCTCATCCTCGGGCTGAAGAACCCGGTCGTGGTCACCGACGACAGCATCCGCGACCACGTCGCGGTCGAGTTGACGCCGTTCGACGACGCCGTCAGGTGCGCCCTGGCGCCCGGTCCGACCGCCCGAGAGTCGGCACCGCGGGGAGCCCCGACCGCCGACGAACGCGGAGGTCGGAACTGATGGCGCGCCGTCGGTCACTGCCCCGGACTTCGGAGGGGCGCCGTCGATGAGCGGGTCGGGTCCGGAAGACGCGGTGGTCGACGACGGGACCGGCGTTCCCGGCCCGGAGTACGGGCAGACCTGGGTGTACGAGAGCATCTTCGGCGCGCTCCCGGGCGTGGACGTCCCAGAGCGCGTCGCGCTCGCGATCCAGTTCTCCCTGTTCGAGGCGGGCGTGCTCGTCCTCGCCGCGGTTTACGGCCTCTGGGACGGCGCGGTCGCGGGGACGGTCGCCGTGTTCGTCGCGACCAGCGGGAGCGTCGAGATGCTGCGGATCAGCAGGCACGTCCGCCGAGCGGACCCGCCGGAGGCGTACGAGCGACTCCTCTTCGGGTCCAGCATCGAGGTCGTCCTCGGCGTGCTCGCGTTCGTCGCCCTGGTCACCTACCTGTTCGTCCTCGACCCCCGTTCGGCGCGGCCGCTCGTAACCGAACTGCTCGGCCCGGAGCCGCCGCTCGCGGCGACGTACCTGACGCTGCTCGTGCTGTGGGACGTCTGCTACCGCATCGGCACGGGCTGGTGGGCGAGCGTTGCCGCCCTCTGGCGGTCGGCCAGCTATCGGTTCTCGCCGGAACAGACGCGCTCGCTCGCGCGAGCGGATCTGGAGACGCTGGGGTTCGGCCTCCTCCAGTTGCTCCTCGTTCCCTTCCTGCTCGACCACACCCTCCTGCTGGTCGCGGTCGTCGGTCACGTCCTCGCGGTCGCGACGGTCACGTCGCTGTCGCTGGTCGTCCTCTACAGACGCACAGAAGGCGACGCCGGGATTACGAATTTATCTCCTTGAACTGATCGAGCAGCTCCTCCGTCGACTCGTCGCTCTCGTACTCGACCTTCCCGCGGTACTCCGTCCGCCGGTCCTCGTCGCTCACGTCCACTTCGCTGTTCTTCCGCTCCCGCCGTTCATGCTCCACTTCGTCGTATGCACCCATAGACATTGTGTACCACACCCACACTTGTAATTTAACACCTATCAATGTAACGGTCAGTGCGAATATCCCCGGAGCGGTCCGGTGAGTTACGATATCGCCGGATGAACGGGTGCCGAGCAGTCGGCGGGCTGGCAGCGAGGTGGTCGGCGAGCCGCGGGACGGCGAGTCCGAACAGTGTATACGACTGGCGGTCCGGTCTCCGGTATGGCCGGACCGGTTCGCTTTCGGCGGTCGACCGAGCGCTGGGACGAGGACCGCGTGCGCCGCCAGCTCCTCGCCTCGCTCGACGACCGCTTCGGCGCCCGACTGACGACGCCGAAGATCGACGCCCCCGAGGGCTACACCGCCCGTCGGCTGGAGATGGACAACGGCGACCTCGCGCTGTTCGCCTGGACCGACACCGACGCCTTCTGGCTCGGCAACACCGTCACCCCGGAGGTCCTCTGGCGCACCGACAAGGAGACCTTCGACGAGGCGCCCTTCGACATCGCCCGCTGGGCCCAGCGCGAGCTCACCTACGACCTCGAACGCCAGGCGCCCTGGCTCGCCGCCTACGAGTACGTCGCGTGGTTCTTCCTCCCCGTCCTCTTCTCGAAGGACGGCCGCGAGACCACCCGTGCGTTCTTCGACCGCGACGCCGCTGGCTTCCCCGACGCCACCCGCGAGGACGGCCTCGAATTCTACGAGCGCTTCCTCTCGACCGGCGTCCTCGACGACCACCGCTACACCATGGCCGCCAAGCTGGGCACCAGCGAACGCAACGAGTTCAACCGCATGCGCGCCACCATGGGCGAGTTCAACGCCGCCAAACTCCTCACTGACGCCGGTATCCCGTTCGTCCCCGAGTCCGAACGCGACTCCGGGCACGCCCTCGACTTCGCCGTCGAGACCCCCGGCGGCGAGCGCCTCGTCGAAGTCACCCGCCCGATGCCCCCCCGCGACCGCAACGCCGGGACCGCCATCGCCTCCCTCCGCCGGACGGTCGACTCGAAGACCCGCGACCAGCTCGCCATCCACGACGACGCCGTCCTCTTCGTCGACTGCACCTCCTTCCGCGACGACGAGTGGAATCCCATCCGCGCCGAGCGCCCCTCGCTCGGCTACGAACCCACCGTGGTCTTCCGCTACCGCCCCGACGGCCGCTGCGAAGGCTACCGCCACGGCGAGGTCCCGCTCGACCTCGACGACGGCATCGAGTGGGTGTGACCAGGTGAATTTCCGCAGTGGCGCACGCTGCCGAGCGGTGCGAGGCGTGAGCGAAGCGAACGCCTCGATGTGAACGGGGAACGAAGTGACCCGTGAACGTGCCGAACGAGAGTGAGGCCGCGAGGCGTAGCCGTGCGAGGGATGAGCGACCGCAGGGAGCGAATCGGTTGGGGAGGCGTGAGGCGCGGTGCTGTGCGGGTGCGGACCCTGGCGGACTGAAAGGGCGAGGCGCGCTCGCGTGTAGTTCAGTCGCCTGAGCGACCCCTACCTGAGCGACCGAAGGGAGCGAGGGTATGTCGCTCAGCGACCGCGAGCGCGCCGAGGGCTTTCGACGCTCACTGTTGAGTGCAGTCGCTCTGGAAATGCCCTCTCTACCGGCGGGATTTGAACCCGATGCCAGACCTCACTGCGTTCGGTCTGCCGTGGTTCAAATCCCTTCTTGAGGGCGTTTCGCTGCTCACGGTAGCGAGCACACGCTACGCGGTGCTAGCGGAATTGTTCGCAGCAGAAAGCGCCCGAGGCGGGATTTGAACCGGAATCAGACGTGCTCGCTCACTCCGTTCGCTGCGCGCGACTGATAGGGTTCAAATCCAGTACGGCGTACACCGAACTCAGAACGCGGCGCGATGAAACGCGCCGCTTGCCAGTTGAGTTCGGAGAGACGCCCGAGGCGGGATTTGAACCCGCGTCACGACCGTGACAGGGTCGTATGATGGGCCACTACACCACCCGGGCACGCATTCATCGCTTCGCCGGAGTTGGATTTAAGACTTTCCAAACGAGCGCCCTGTGCTACGGCGGACCAACCCACGTGACCGGACTCCGTTGTCATCTCTGTGACTGCGTCGTGACACTGAAACGACTGGATCCCCCTCCTCCGACGCGATAGTGGTACGAATTAATGACTAACTGATCGACATCTCATAACTGATAACGTCAACGGAACTTACTTGCGTGGCGAAGTCCCTTATCTCAGACAGCGGAGTTACGTCGAAACCAACTCCGGGGACATCGCAATGAGCACGAGACCGGACGCTGACAGGGAGGGTACAGAGATGCCGTCGAACGTATTGGTACTGGCGCCGTCGGTGGGTGGACAGCAATCCGACATCTGCGGCGAGCTACTGCACGGCCCGGACGGGCGCAGCCACGGCCTCCTGGTCACCTGCATGGAGTCGCCCGCGGAGCGACTGGCGGCCTGGACGGACCACGACCACGCCGAGCCGGGTGACGCGACGGTCATCGACGTCGAGACGGCCGCGCGCTCGACCGCGGCCGTCGACGCGGAGGCCACTGCACCGACGAACGCTGTGGTCGAGGTCGTCCCCGCGGAGGCCGACCTCGTCGACCTCGGCGAGACCGTCGACCGGCATCTGAGCCGGCTGACCACCGACGGCGAGACGGCTGTCTGTGTCCACTCGGTGAGCGACCTGCTCCAGCGCGCCGACGAGCGGGCCGTGTTCAAGTTCCTCGAAGTGCTGACCAGCAGCGTCGACGGCGCGGACGCCGTCGCGCACTACCACATGAACCCGGACGTCCACGACGCCGAGACGGTCCGAACGTTCGAGGTACTGTTCGACAGCGTCGTCGACCTCCGAACGGCCAGCGTCAGCGGTGACTGACCGTTCCGGACCCGTGACTCACGAACAGATGAACACCGACGAAACCACACGATCCGGGTCGTGCGAGGCCGAACGGGCGGGCGGAGAGCCGTCCCCGGCGGTCGTGCTCGTGGCCGACCGCGACCCGTCCGTCACCGACGAGATCGCGGCCGTGCTCAGAGACAGCTACACCGTCCGCTCGGCCTACGACAGCGCCGACGCGCTGGCGAGTCTCGACCCCGACGTGAGCGTAGCGCTACTGGACCCCGACATCCCCGGGCTCTCCGTGCAGCGCGTCCTCGACCGCGTCCGCACCGACGCCGCCGACTGCCAGGTCGCCGCGCTCACCCACGAGGCGCTCGACGTCGGCTCGACCGCCTTCGACGACTACCTCGTCAAACCGGTCGCCCACGACCTCCTCGAAGACACCGTCGACCGACTCAGCCGCCGCGCGACCTACCGGACGACGCTGGAAGCGTATTACCGGGCGGCGAGCGAGCGCGCCGGCGCAGAGGAGAGCGAACTGGACGACCTCGACCGCCGCCTGGCGGAACTTGACGAGCGACTCGACGAGGTCTTCCGCGGCCTCGACGGCGACGACGCGTACGACGCCGCGCTGCGCGAACTCGACGTCGACCCCTGAGGCGGTCCCGTCCCCGACCGCCGTTCTCCCCCGAACGACTCCCTGTTCCGGCTTTACGCGACACCGAGCGTACGGCTTTGCATCGCAAGCCCGGGCGCTTTGCTGGTAGCGGCCCAAACAACTGTACGGCGCGCGGACCGCGCCGGGGTCCGACCAATGAGCTTCCTGAAACTCACCGACGAAACCTGGCTCGATCTCACGGTGAACTTCATCCCGATCGGTATCCTGGCCTTTCTCGACGTGATGTTCTGGGTGTACAACCCCTGGGGATGGGACCTCTGGTTCGTGTTCTGGGCGCACGTGCTCACGTTCGTGCCGCTCGTGCTCTTGACGCTCCTCACCTACGTCAGCGGGCGGGTCATCCAGCGAGACGAACAGCGCGCGGAATCGGTCGCCGACGCCGACGCGAGGGAGTCCTGATCGACCGATGGCACCCCGTCGACGGACAGGCCGCTCGCGGCCGTCGCGGCGTGACTCAAATCCCGGTTTGAGCGTTCGCCGACTTTTGGGGGGTCGGGGGTGAACGTCCGATACGGATGAGCGCCCCGACTCCTTCCCGCCGCCGGCTGGCACGCGCCCTCGCCGACGCCGTCGGCGTCGCCGAGCGCCTGGCATTCTGGGCGGGCGTCGCCCTCCCCTGCGTCCACCTGCCGCTGCTCGCGCTCCACGGGTTCTCCCCGGAGACGATGCCGCTGCTCGTCGCCCTCTGGGCCGTCCACGGGGCCGCGCTCCTCGCCGGTCGACGCTACCTGTCCGACGGCTCCGGGAGTCCGCGCCGCTGAGCCGTCGCCGCGGAGCGGTCGATTTATCTCCCGTCCCGGCCCACGTCGAGATATGAACGTCAAGTCGCGCCACCACCTCCGCGCGGACGCCGTGGCGGAGATCGAAGACGCCCTCGCCGACCGGCTGGGCGTCGACCTCGACGCCGACAGCTTCGAGAAAGTCGAGTTCGACGACAGCGACTGGAACGTCGTCCTCGTCGACGGCGAACCCCACGTGCTCTACGTCGAGGCCGCCGACTCCGGCGACGCCGACGAACCGTTTCTCACTGTCCAGGGCGCCAACGCCTACCCGCCCGAGCGCAGTGTCGTCACCGTCGACGCCGGCGCCATCTCCTTCGTCTCCGACGGCGCCGACGTGATGCGCCCCGGTATCGTCGAGGCCGACGAGGACATCGAAGCGGGCGACCTCGTCGCGATCAACGAAGAAGGCCACGGGAAGTTCCTCGCCATCGGCCGCGCGAAGACCGGCGGCGACGACATGGTCGGCGACTCCGGCAAGGTCGTCGAGTCCATCCACCACGTCGGCGACGACCTGTTCGAGTTCTCGGTCTGAGGACGCGAGCGAAGCGAGCGGTTTTGGTCCAGATTTTTCGGGCCCGGGTGTGCGGTTTCCACCCGGCCCGAAAAAGGTGGTTGCGTGAGGATCTGTTCGAGTTCTCGGGCTAAACTGCCGATCGCTCGCTCGACGCCGGCTCAGTAGGCCTCGTCGATGCGGTCGTACTGGTCGTCCGAGAGCGAGATCTCGACCGCACCGAGGTTCTCCTCCATCTGGTCGACGGTTCGGGCGCCGAAGATCGGGACACAGGTAAACTCGCGCTGGTCGATCAGCCACCGGAGCGCGACCTGGGCGGGCGAGGCGTCGGCCTCGTCGGCGACCTCCTGCACGGCGTCCAGGACCTCCCACTGCCGGTCGGAGAACTCCAGATCCCAGTCCTGCAGGTCCGCGCGGGACCCCGATTCGGGGTCGCTCGTGTCGTACTTGCCGGTGAGGAACCCGGCGTCGAGCGGTGACCACGGACAGACCGCGATATCCTGGTCGGCGCAGACGTCAAGGTACTCCTGTGGGCGGTCGGCGGCGTTGAACCGCGGCTGGGTGGCTTCGAACCGCTCGAGCCCCTCGACGTCGCTCGTCCACAGCGCCTTCGTCAGTTGCCAGGCCGCCATCGACGACGCCGCCAGGTAGTGGACTTTGCCTTCCTCGACGAGCCGGGTCAGCGTCCGCAGCGTCTCCTCGATGGGCGTCTCGTCGTCCCAGCGGTGGATGTAGTAGACGTCGACGTAGTCCGTCCCGAGACGGTCGAGGGTGCCCTCGATCTCAGCGCGGATGTTCTTCCGCGAGAGGTTGTCGCCGAAGCGGCTGCGCGCGCTCCAGTAGACCTTGGAAGCGACGACGTAGTCCTCGCGGTCGCGCTCGGCGAGCCACTCGCCGATCCACTCTTCGCTGGTCCCGTTCGGGTCGCCGTAGACGTTCGCCGTGTCGATGAAGTTGCCGCCGTGTTCGTCGAACGTGTCGAGCAGTTCGTGGGCGGTCTCCCTGTCCGTCTCGACCGTCCCGCCGGACTCCTTGGCGAAGCGCCAGGTGCCGAAACAGAGTTTCGAGACGTCGACGCCGGTCGAACCGAGTTTGGTGTACTCCATGTTTCGACAGTGTGCGGGGTCCGGTGTAACGCTACGGAATCCGGAAACGTCCGTGGGCCTCCGCAGTCGGGCGCGCCCAGGGGTCCGACGGCCGGTGCCCGGCTCCCGAGGACTGATAGCGCCAGGCGCACGAAGAGCGAACGATGGAGGACTTCGCGGCCGCCTACGGCGACCGGGTGCGGGCCGTCGCCGAGCGGCTCGTCCGGTTCGAGACGACCGCCGGCGACGAGGCGCCTGCCCAGGAGTGGGTAGGCGACCGGCTCGCCGACCTGAATTTCGAGACGTACACGTGGACCGCGGACGCCGACGCGCTGGCGTCCCACCCCTCCTTCGCTCCGGCCAGAGACCTGTCGACCGAGGACCGGCCGAGCGTCGCGGGCGTCCTCGAACTCGGCGATCCCGACGCGGGGCGGACGCTCGTCCTGAACGGCCACGTCGACGTCGTTCCTGCGGGCGAATCGGGGTGGACCGGCGATCCGTTCGAACCGCGGTGGGAGGGCGACAGGTTGATCGGCCGCGGCGCGGTGGACATGAAAAGCCAGCTCGCGATCTGCGTCTTCGCCGCGCGGTACCTCGCTGATCTCGTCGAGGCGGGCGAGTTCGACCTCGACGGCCGGATCGTCGTCGAGAGCGTCGCCGGGGAGGAAGACGGCGGTATCGGTGCTGCCACCGCCGCCCGCTCGAACCCGTACCCCTTCGAGCGTGACGCCGCCGTCGTCGCCGAACCCACTGACATGCGTGTCGTCACTGCGACCGAGGGGTGTCTGATGGGACGCATCGGGATCGAGGGCACGCCCGCCCACGCCGCCCGACGGTGGGAGGGCGAATCGGTCCTGCCGGCGTTCGAGCGCGTGCGCCGGGCGTTCGTGGACCTGGAAGCCGAGCGCGCCGACGCGGTCACGCACCCGCTGTACGACCGCTTCGACGTGCCCTGGCCGATCGTGATCGGACGGGTCGAAGCGGGCACCTGGGCGTCGAACGTGCCCGGGACGCTGACCGCCGAGTTTCGCGCCGGCGTCGCCCCCGGCGAGTCGCTGGACAGCGTCGAGGCCGCGTGTCGGGACGCACTCGACGACCTCGCGGCGGCCGACGACTGGACGGTTGACCCGCCGACGCTCGGTCGGTTCGGCGTCCAGTTCGAATCCGCCGAGATCGACCCGGACGAGCCCGTCGTGGTGGCCCTGCGGGAGTCGATGGCCGCCGCTGGACTCCCCAGGGCCGAACCCGTCGGCGAGACGTACGGCAGCGACGCCCGGCATTACATCGAGGCAGGAATCCCGACGGTCGTCTTCGGCCCCGGCCGCATCGAGGAGGCGCACTTCCCCGACGAGTCGATCCGGTGGCCGGACGTGCTCACCGCCGGCGAGGTGCTGGTCGAGACCGCCAGACGGTTCCTGTCAGACTGAGCGCCGTATCCCGCGGTCCGAACCGCCGGCGTGCCTCAGTCGCCGGCGTCCTCGTCGTCAGCGTACTCGTCGGCGTAGCGTTCCATCGCCATCTCGTAGCCTTCGGCGGCGAGTTCGTAGGTCTCGCGCAGGTCCTCGATGGGCGTCTCCGTCGCGTCGACGCGCAGGTCGTCGTAGTACGGCGCCATGTCGCGGTCCTCGGTCGTCCGGACGAGCAGTGCCGCGCTCTGGACGTGCAGGTCCTCGCGCTTGTCGCCGCCCAGTTCGTACCCGGCGGCGAGCGCGTCGATCAGCCGCTCGGCCAGCGGCGAGTCGGGATCGGTCGTGGGATCGTCCGGGGCGCGCTGCTCGCGGGTCGCTTCGCTCCCCGCTCGCTCCGACGTGGCGCTCCGCGCCACGCTCGCCTCGTAGGCCGTCGCGGTCGCCTCGACGACGTCTTCGTCGGTCAGCAGGTTGCCGGCGACGGTGTAGTTGTCGCCGACGACGTGGCCGTACCAGGGTCGACACTCCTCGCCGGAGAACGCGAACTCGCCGTCGGCGCCGACGCCGTGGAGCTGTCGCTGCGACCGTCCGTCGTCGGCGTTCAACAGCGCCTCCAGGGCGTCCTCGACGGCCAGCCCGTCTCCGAGGTACTCGACGCCCTTGCGACCGAGATCGACGTTGACCAGGCTCTGGGTCGCCACCGCGCCGTGTTCGCTGGCGAACGGACAGAGCGTCCCGACGCCGGCCAGCCGCGTCGTCACCGCGACGCCGAACCGGGTCTGCTCGTCACCAGCCTCGTCGGTGTAGGATTCGCGAACGCAGATGCTGAAGGTCACGCCCGTCACCTCGGGCGCGACACCCCTCAGTGTTTGGCCACTCCGTTGCGTGGTCGACGCCGTTCGTGTTTCCGCGCTGGTCGTACCAATGGATCGATTGTTCCGGTACGTTTTTGTTTCTCCTGCGGGATATCGCGGACATCGGCAGGGGCCGATGGGGTGGAAGTCCGCGGTGATGGGGGCGTTCGCCGTCGTCTCCGTCGGTGAGTCACGACTCCGGCGGTAGCCGACCGACCCCACTCCGGACAGCCGCGCGTGTCATCAAACATATGTGTAGATAAAATATAAAAAGTTATGTCAATACACGAGATCTACTCAGTTGGTTGCACGGGGGAGTACGCTTGAGGGAACGAACGGAGCGACAACGGAGGGGCATCGACGCCGAAGCGGGTTCGGTGACAGACCAGACGTGTACGGAATGCGGTGGGGCGCTTCGCGAGTCGGAGACGGAGACGGTGTGCGAGGACTGCGGACTCGTGCTCGCGGAAGACGCCGTCGAGCGCGGCCCCGAGTGGCGATCGCTCGGCGAGGAGACCGACCGACGCCGCACGGGCGCGCCGCTGACGGCCTCGCGGCACGACCGCGGGCTCTCCACCGAGATAGGGTACGGCACCGGGTCGGAAGTGTCGGGCACCCGACAGCGACAGCTGGTGCGTATGCGCCGCCAGCACAACCGGGCCAGACTCGACTCCAAGGCCGAGCGAAACAAGCTCTACGCCTACACGGAGATCCGCCGGCTGGTGTCGGCGATGTCGCTGCCGACCTCGGTGCGTGACCAGGCGTGCTCGCTGTTCTCTTCGGCGCAGTCCGAGGACCTGCTGTGCGGACGATCGCTGGAGGGGTTCGCCGCGGCGGTGGTGTACGCCACCTGCCGAACCCAGTCGATCGCCCGGACGATGGACGAGGTCGTCGACGTGGCCCGGGCCGACCGGAGCGAGCTGAAGACCGCCTACGACGCGTTGAACAGGGAGTTGGGACTTCCCATCGGGCCGATAAGCCCGACGGAGTACCTCCCGCGGTACGCGTCGAGCCTCGACGTCGAGGCCGACGTCGAGAGCCGCGCTCGCGAATACGCGGTCATGCTCGTCGAGTCCGGTCGCATGGGCGGGAAGAACCCCAGCGGGGTCGCCGCCGCCTGTCTCTACAAGGCCGCGAACGAACGCGGCATCGAGGTGAAACAGAGCGAAGCGGCCGATCTGGCGGACGTCTCACGGATGACGATCGGTTCGACGGTCTCCGACCTCGAATCGCTCACGTGAGGCCGTCGACGCTCGTGGTCTGCCGCCGACCGTGCGGGAGTGCGTCGGCCCGCGCCACGGCCCGCTGACACTCCCGGTCGTGTGTAGGTTAAAAACGGATGAGGGGACCACTAGGGGCATGATCGCCATCGCAGGCGCGAAAGGCGGATGCGGGAAGACGACGACGACACTCGGACTCGCAGGCGCGTTCGCCCGCGCCGGTCGACAGAGTCTGGCCATCGACACCGACCGTCAGTTGCCAGATCTCCACGTCACCTCCGGCGTCGACCGCGAGCCGACGGTGACGGCCCTGGACAGGGACACCCGCTGGCAGTCGGTCGCGCAAGAGATCCCCGCTGAGTCCGGCGTCCACGTCCTCCCGGGGCCCAAGCGCTCCGAGAACGTGGAGATCGATACGGTGCTGGAGTGGCTCGACGCCGACTCGGCGGCGGTCCTGCTCGACTGCCCCTCGGGGGCGGGCCCGGACGTCATCGAACCGATCGCGGTCGCCGACGCGGTCGTCGTCGTGACGACCGGGAGCGACCAGAGCCTCAGCGCCGCGCAGACCACCGTCGACGTCGCCCGGCGTTTAGAGGTCCCCGTGGTGGGCGCGGTGGTGACCCACTGCGACGAACTGCCGCCGTCCACCGAGTCGCGGCTGGAGGTTCCCGTCCTGGCGGTCGTCCCCGAGCTCGAATCTCCACGCTCGTCAGACGTTGCTCGCCAGGCGTACGACGAGGCCGTGGCGGCGCTGTCGGATGCCACGCAGGCTCGAACCGGCGACGATCCGGCCGACGGAACCCAGGCGGCGGACCCGGCATCGACAGGGGGTTCCCCAGCTGGTGTGCCCGACGACACGAGCGGGGACGCGCGCGCCGACGGCGTCGACCAGGACGGCCCCGCAGCGGAGGACAGCGGGGGATTCCAGTGGCACGGCGATCCCACCGACCACGTGGCGACCGGGATCGGCGCACTCGACGAGGCCGTCGGCGGACTGCCGCCGGGCAGCGTGGCGGTGCTCTCGGCCGACCCGGCCAGCCAGTCCGAGTACCTGCTCGCTCAGTTCACCGCGACGCGCGGCACGCTGTACATCACGACCGAACGCACCGAGGAGAGCGTCAGACACGCGCTCGACGCCGTCGACGTCGACGTCGGCAGTCCCACGATCAGGTCGCTCACCGGCGACGGCGCCCTCGACGAGGCGACCGAACTCGTCGAGGAACTTCCCGACGGTTCGAACCTGATCGTCGACGGCACGGCGAGGCTCGAACGCGCAGACCGCGACTCGTATCTCTCGTTCGTCAACGCGCTCAAAGAGCGGATGGTGGCGTCGGACGGCCTCGCGCTCCTCCACTGTCTGTCGCGACCGACGACCCCCGAGAACAGGCCCTCGACCGAGCACGTCGCCGACGCCGTCTTCGAGTTCGAGACCACCGACTCCGGGCTCGATCGACTGGCCGTCCCCAAGTTCCGGTACGCGGGGGCCTGCACCGACCCGCTCGAACTCTCGTTCGTGAACGGTGCGGGGGCACAGCGGGCCGCCGAACACGCTACCGGCCGGCGCACCGGTACGAATATCGACGAACAACTCGCTGGTCCCACGAACGGCGACGGAACCGACCAGGGCGACCGCTGACCGGCTCGAACGGACGCTGTGCGGGGGATAGACGGCGAGAAACTGAACGACGGGTGCGGAAACGGCGTGAGAGCGAACGGCGAGAGAGCCGGTTTTCGCGGCGTAGGTGCAGATAGGCCGGTCGCGCCGTCGCTGTCAGGCCGGGCCGGCCCGTTCGCTCATCTGCCGTTCGCTCCGCTCGATCCGCTCGGCGAGCGTCTCGAAGGCGTCGAGGGCGTCGCAGTCGGGTGCGGCGTCGCGGACCGGGACGCCTGCCTCCACCGAGTCGGCGACCGCCGACCGCTTCGGAACGACGGTCGTCGGGGCGCCCATCTCGTTTTCGACCCTGGAGGCGATGGTCCGGTCGCGTTCGGCAGTCGCCTTGTTGACGACCGTGCTGACGACGGGGGTGTCGAGCTTCCGCGAGAGGTGGCTGGTGCGAAAGGCGTTCAGCAGCGCAGGCCGGTTCGCGGTCGTCACGATGACAGCCGCGTCCGCGCTGTGGAGCTGGTAGCCGACGTCGCGCGCCAGGCCGGCGGGGCAGTCGATGACGACTCGCCCGAACTGGCGGTCGACGGTCGCGACGGCGCGCTCCAGGGTCCCGAGGTCCGCAGCGCGCGCGCCGGCGAGGCTCCGTCCACAGGGCAACAATCGGATCGACCCGACCTCCTCGACAGCTTCGAGCGGGCCGGCGCGGCCCGACAGCACGTCGTGCAGGTCGGGGCCGCGACCCCGCGGGAGGTCCGGGGTCGCGAGGTCCGCGTCGACCAGCACCGCGTCCAGCTCGCGCGCGAGGTTCAGCGACGTCGTCGACTTCCCGACGCCGCC
The DNA here is from genome assembly GCF_047715405.1 of Halosimplex rarum. Taxonomy (NCBI): domain Archaea; kingdom Methanobacteriati; phylum Methanobacteriota; class Halobacteria; order Halobacteriales; family Haloarculaceae; genus Halosimplex; species Halosimplex rarum. The sequence goes on along the minus strand of NZ_CP180412.1, from coordinate 2,572,185 downwards.
CTTCCCGCCGGTGACTGCCAGGATCATCGGTCCGAGAGGATGCTGTCGCTGGGGGGCGACCAGTCGTCGAGCGACGCGAGCACTTCGCGCGAGTCGACCTCCGTCTCGGCCGTCGACCGGGCCGAGGACGCGACCTCGAACGGTTCCTCGTCGGGGTCGTCGAGCGGCGGGGCGGGCGTCGCGTACCCGACGCCGATGCACTGCCCGGGCTGGATCGTCCCCTCCCAGGTCCCGTCGGTCCACTCCGGTGCGGTGACGTCGCCGAACCGCGGCGGCCAGACGGGGCCGTCCAGTCGATTCACGAGGCGGACCGTCTGTGCCGTTCCGAGCGTGTTCGTCACCCGCGCCGTGACGAGGGTCACCCCGTCGCGCCGGTCCGTGTCCGTCTCGACCGTTACCATACCGTCATTGGTTCCCCGCTCTTGTATAAAGTTCAACACGCACCGCCGCTTCGAAGCCGCGTGAACGACTACGAGAAAACCGGGAAAACGCCGTCAACGGGCGCTCTCTCCCGAACAAGGTCTCAGTCGCCCGTAATCTTCGCGAGCAATCCGTCGCCGGACTCTTCGCCGTCGTCGCCGGCGTCGGGCGCGGCGACGCTGTCGCGTTGCGGTTCGTACTCGGCGAGGCTGTGGAGCCCCTCGGGTGTCCCGAGGACGTACACTGTGTCTCCGACCTCGAGCGTCTCGTTCGCGGCGGGGAACGGGATCGGTTCGCCGTCGCGCTCGACGGCCAGCACGCTCACCGGGAGCCAGTCGACGAACTCGCCGTGGAGCGGCCCGGCGTCCGCGACGGTGACCGCGGTGACCGTCTCGTCGGCCTCCCAGATGGTCGCGACGAGTTCGTTCAGGTCGCTGGCCGTGTCCGGTCGGGTGACCAGGCGGTAGGTCTCGTCGACGTCGAATGCCTCGGCGGCGCTCGTGCCGACGGTGAGCGTGGCGACGTCGCCGACAGTCGCCCGGAACTTCCCCGTCGCGACGAGTCGCTCGGCGTCGCCCCCGGTCGCCCACACCTCGACCGGGTCCCCAGTGCTCACGTCCGGAGAGGGGTCGCCCTCGACCGCGAGTGCGACCGTCCCCGGCGGGAGCGAGGGACCGATGCCGGACGGCCGTTCGCCGACCGCGAGCGACGCCACCCCGCCGTCGTCGGCGAGTTGGACGTGGGCGTGCCCGACGCCGAAGTCGCGCTCCAGCCGAGTCACCAGCCGCGAGGCCAGCTCGTCGTCCGAGAGCCGGCGAGGGAACTGCATCTGTCGCCCGGCGAGTTCGCGCTTGGTCGCCTCGTCGACGGCCGGATAGCCGTCGAGGTCCTCGACGGTCTCCGGGAGTTCGACGGTGACGAGCAGGTTCGCCGACCGGAACAGCCGGGCGACCGCGCCCGTCGCGTCGAGCCGGTCGATGTCGAAGACGTCACACGCGAAGTGGTCGCCGATCCGCCGACCTATCTCGGCGTTGACCGCCGCGAAGATGAACACGCCGAGGAGGTACGTCGACGTCGCGTAGTGGAGCTTCCCGGTGTCGCCGATGATCGCCGGCTCCGTGAGCGCCGTGATGTTCAGCGAGAGGGCGACGAACGACAGGCCGATGATCGACGCGACCCCCACGGGGACGGCACGAGTCGTGTATCCGCGGTAGACGAACGAGACGCCCAGCGCAGTCACGCTGGCGTACAGTCCGTACCCGATGATCTGCAACAGCGCGTTGGTCGTCCAGTCGGTGACCAACTGGAGTGGGACCGCGGGTATCATCGGGTCACCTCCGCGTCGGCGTCGGCGGCGAGTGTGCGCATCGCCTCGCTGTTGACGTCACCGACGACGAACGCCTCGGCTGCCGCCTCGACGGCGCCTTCGTCGGGCTGGAACTCCCAGCCAGCGCTCTCGGTCCCGACGCCCTTCGCGCCGCGGACCCCGATCACCTCGACGTCGTCGAGAGCGGCCCCGTCCCCTTCGAGACGGACCTTCCGGACCGACTGGCCCGCGCGTTCGAGTTCCGAGAACGCCTCGAACGTGTGGCTGGTCCCGTGCGAGGTGACCCGGATCTGCCCGCGCTCCGCGCCGAGGATCGAGCGCGCCTCGGACGTGGGAAGCGCGACCGTCACCCGCCCCTGACCGCCCTCGGTCTCGGCACGCGAGCGCACGAGCGCGCCCTCCTCTCCGTCGGTCGGCGTTGCGCCGCTCGCGGCCGCGTCGGGGGTCGGCCCCCGCTCGGGATCGACGCTGGCGCTGAGGACGTGCCCCGACGCCGTCGCCGAGCCGGCTTCGACGGTGACCTCGTCGCCCGGTGCGAGACCCGTCGGCAACAGCGCGTCGATGGAGACGGCACGCCAGCCGTCGGGCACGCGCTCCGCCAGGTCCCGTGACGGCGGCGCCGCCGCGATGGACGCGCGACCCCGTGCGTCGATGGACACCGACGCGTCGACGAGGTCGTAGTCGGTCCGGAGCTGGTCGGCGAGCCGCGTCTCCAATTCCGACAGTGGCAGGTCCGCGGGAAGCCGCCAGGCCCCGTTCTCCAGCGTCCGTCGGAGGTCCGGCGACAGTGGCGGGTGGCCCTCGATGTCGCGGATCGCTCCCGACGTCCGGATCGTGATCTGCCCCGATCCGTCGACCGCATCGACGGCCTCGGCCGAGAGCGTCCGCTGGCTCTGCGTCGCCTGCGAGAGGTTGCGGGGGACTCGCTCCGCGAGCGCGGCCCCCTGGCTGTTGGCGTACAGCGCGACCATGACGGCGACGAGCGCCCCCACCAGCAGCCGCGGCGCCTGTTCGACGGTTCTCCCTATCAATCCCACGTAGTACCCGTTCGCGGCGGCGATCGGTAGCCCGACCCCGATGGCGACGACTCGCGGCACGTCGCGCCCGCCGTAGTAGCCGAGCAGAAAGCTCGACAGGCCGACCACGAACGCCGGGACGATCCCGATCAGGACTCCGAAAGAGATCCCGATCAGCACCTCAACTGGCAATGAAGTCATTCTCTTGTCTCCGTGTTGTGATATCTGTCTGTATCGGACGCGAACTGTTCATGTGACGAGACCTCCGCTCCGTCTGCGGTACCGGCCGAACAGGACGACCGCGGCGAGCGCCCCGAAGACGGACACAGGCCCGAACCCGGGACCGACCCCCGAGCTGCCCACCGTCGTGACGGTCGCGTTCCCGCCCGGCACCGTCGGCGTGGGGGTCGGCGTCGGCTCCGGGGTCGGCACCTGCCACTGGTCGAGCGGGTCGACGTCCGGCCGTTCCCACTGGTGGACCGGATACGACTCCTCGGTCGTCCAGATGTTCGCGAAGTCGAACCCGTCGAGCGAATCGCTGGCGCGCTCGCCGGTCATTTCGTCGGTGGTGAGTCTGGTTCCCGCCTCCTTCCCGTTGCTGAGTGCCGTCACGGCCGTTCCCGCGGCGCCCGCGTCCCAGTAGACGTCGACCATCGTCCCCTGGTTCCGCCCCGCGAGGCTGCCGTTTCGTTCCGCGGTCTTCACGGGGCTGGCGGAGAACGTCGAGGTGATCGTCCCGGCGTTGACTCCGGCGAGTCCGCCGACGATCATCTCGCCGTCGACGGTAGTCGTTGCGTACGACGCGGTGACGGCGTTCCGATTGACGCCGATCAGACCGCCCACGCTCCCCTCGCCCGCCGCGGTCCCCGTCGCGTAGGACCCGCGGACCGGTCCGCGGTTGAACCCGACGAGACCACCGACCAGTTCCTCGCCCTCGACGGTGGCCGAGACCGAACACGCGACGATCTGTCCCCGGTTGTTACCGACGAGTCCGCCCGTGTTCTCGCGCGCGCCGTACACCTCGCCCTCGACCGCCGATCCGGTGATCGAGCCCTCGTTCCAGCCGACGAGGCCCCCGACGTTCTCGTCACCGTTCACCCGCGCGTTCGTCAGCGTGACGTTCTGAATCGTTCCCTCGGAGCCACCGAACAGCCCGACGTCCTGCGCGCTCGGCCTGATGATCGTCAGGCCATCGATATCGTGGCCGCGCCCGTCGAACGACCCCTCGAACGCCGCGTCCTCGTTGCCGATCGGTTCGAACCCGTTCCCGGCGTTCCACGTCTCCGTCTCGCCGGCGTCGACGTCGGACCCGAGCGCGTAGTGGGCCGACAGGTCCTGGCTCATCGCCTGCAGTTCGTCCGCGTCCGTGATCACGTACGGATCGTCGAGCGTCCCGCTGCCCGCGAGCGACGAGAGCGGCGCCCGCGGCGTCTCCGTCTCCTCCTGGACCGCGCCCGCGAACCCGACCAACGGCCCGCACATCGCGACCGTTAGCAGGACGACCAGCGCGACCCCGCTGTACACCCCGACGTGCCGTTTCCGCTCCATCGACCTCATTTGTATTCCTTCGTTTTCGTTCTCGTTTTCCCCACGACACGGACCGCACATCGCGACCGTTAGCAGGACGACCAGCGCGACCCCGCTGTACACCCCGACGTGCCGTTTCCGCTCCATCGACCTCATTTGTATTCCTTCGTTTTCGTTCTCGTTTTCCCCACGACACGGACCGAGACCGACGGCGACCGGACCTCGTCACCCCGACCGACGACCCAGGCGGGCGATACCCAGTAGCGCACACAGCGCCGCGACGACGCCGAATCCGGCCCCGTCGCCGGCGGTGGTCTCCGTCGCGTCCGAACCCCCGCTGTCGCTGTCGTCGCCGGACTCCTCGCCGGCCGAATCGCCGTCACCGCCGTCGCTGGCTGCCGTCGACGTGTCGCCGTCGAGGCTCGTCGAACCCGTCCACTCCGAATCGCCGGCCGTCACCGAGTGCTCGACCGAGTCGCCGTCCTCGGGGGCCGTGGTTTCGAAGGTGACCGTGGTGCCGTCGGCCGGCACCTCCACGGTCTCGGTGGCGACCGAACTGCCGCCGACGCTGTAGGCCACGTCGGTCGACAGCGGCAGACCGCCGGAGTTGGCCACCGTCACCGTCACTTCGTAGCTCTCGCCGGCACCGACCGACTCGGGCACCGACGCGCTGTCGACGGAGGCGGTGCCCATCTCGGCGACGGTGAGCGTCCCGGCGCTGGCGCCGCCGACCGCGAGGTCGTACTCACCGGTCGAGTCACCCGGGTAGTCGAACGAGACGGTCGTCCCGTCCGCGGGCACGACCACCTCCTTCGTGGCGACCGTTTCACCGTTCGCGGTCAGTTCGACGGTGTGACCGGCGGCGGCGTCACCGGCGTTCTCCAGCGTCGCTTCGACGGTCGTCGCGTTGCCGACCGCGAGCAGGTTCTCGGACGTCGTGACCGAGGCGACGCTCGTTTCGGGTTCCTCGACCACGGTCAGATCGCCGAGGTTGGTGTCGTTGACCGCGACAGAGTACGTCCCCGTCGCGGGTGCGGACCAGTTGAACTGGACCGCCCGCGTCGAGTGGCCCGGGACCGTGACGGTCCGGGTCTCCTCGACCGTCCCGTTGACCGACAGGAGCGCGTCGAACTCGCCGTCGGCGCCGCCGTCGTTGGTCAGCGTCACGTCGACCGGTGCGGCCGTCTCCGACCCGACGCGGTCGTATCGGAGCGCGGCGTCGTCGACGGAGATATCCGGCGGCGTCACGACCGAGACGGTCGCACTGTCGGAGTGGCCGGCGACCGTCGCGGTTACCTCGACCGGTCCGGTTCCGGACGTGGCGACAGAGCCGGCGTCCACCGACAGGTGCGACTGGTTCGCGTCGTAGTCGGCCGTCCCCGTCACCGCGACGGTGCGGCCGTCCGCGAGAGTCACCGAAGCCGTCGCCGTCGTGGGCCGGTCGATGATAATCTGATCGGGGATCGATAGCGAGACGGCGTCTACCTGCGACTGCAACACCGGGTACTCGTCGGTCGGCGCCCAGAACGTCGACGTGTCCAGGCCGCCCATGTTCGCCGTCGCCGATTGGCCCGTCATCTCGTCGGTCGTCAGTTCGGTCGCGTCGAATCCCGAGCCCCGCTCTCGCCCGACCGCGGCGTCCGTCGCGGCGGTCTCACCGTTCCAGTAGGTGTCGCTGATCCCGCCGTCCGACGACCCGGCGACGCCGCCGACCTGCGTCTCCCCGTCGACCGAACCGGTCGAGTACGCTCGGCGCAGCGTCGAGTCCGTCACGGACCCGACCAGTCCGCCGACCCGGTTCGACCCGCTGACCGAGCCAGTAGCGTACACGTCGCGGAGGCTCCCGTCAGAGACGGTCCCGACGAACCCGCCGAGGTTCTCCGAGCCGGCGACGTCGCCGGTCGCGGACGCGGCCGAGACCGACGCCCCGTTGGACGAGCCGGCGAGTCCGCCGAGGTACGTCCCGCCGTCGACCGCGGTGTTCGCGGAGGTCCGGGTCACCGTCGCGCCCGCTTCCAGTTTGCCCGCGAGCCCACCGACGAAGTTCTGGCCCTCGACGCTACCACTGACCGCGACGTCGTCTACCGTTCCGTCCACCTGTCCGGCGAGAACGCCGACGATGTTGCTCCCCCGCACCGATGCGTCGATCAGTCGGACGTGCTCGACGCGGCCTTCGGTACCGATCTGGCCGAACAGCCCGGTCCAGTCGTTCCCGCTGCGGCGGATCGTCAGTCCCCGGACGGTGTGATTCCGTCCGTCGAACGTTCCGGTGAACGCGCTGTCACTGTCGCCGACCGGGTCGAACCCGCTCCTGGCCTCCCACGACTCCGTCCCGGTCGCGTCGACGTCGTCGACGAGGACGTAGTGAGCGTCGAGGTCGTCGCTCATCGACTGCAGTTCCGTCGCGTTCGATATCTCGTAGGGGTCCTGTGCAGTCCCGCTGCCGGCCAGCGGTGCGGAGGTCGGCGAGTTCGCGTGGTCGGTCGACCTGTCGTCCGTAACGGCTACGGCGCCGGCCGTCGCGGCCGGGCCGGCTGCGACAACGCAAAGCGCGATCAACAGAGTGGCGGTCAACGATTGTGCCTGACGTGCATACTGTGTACTGACGTTCATGTTACTGGTCCTCGACCGCGATGTCGCTACTTCGGAGCGGTCGCGGCTCCGGGGGTGCAGTCGGCTGCGACGGTGACGGTTCGACCGTCTGCACCGGTCGTCGAAACGATGTCATGAAAATGCGAAAGTGAGTGGATGATAGTCCGGTTCGGACTATCGCGTGACCATGATCTGGCCGTTCGGTTCGTCGTCCTTGAAGTTCCCCGAACTCGGCGGCTCGATCGTGATCTTCACCGTCCCCTTCTGTTGGTCGGGCCGCCACTGGGGGGAGATGGCGCTAGACGGGGACGACGCCGATATCTCCCCGTCTTCGTCCGAGGTTCCGAGTATGACCGGATCTTCGAGCGTCAGCGAGTCGCCCTCGATGTACACCTGCGCGTCCTCGACGGGGTCCCCCTGTTTGGTGGTGACGACGCCGTCGGAGAGGGTTAGGCCACTCGATCCCTCCTGGACCTTGTCACCCGAGTGTTCGAACGTCACTTCCTGCTGACCGACGGGACCGATCCCCCCAAGGATCTGCATCATGACCGCGAGGCTCGCGACGCCCACGACGAGGGCGATCACCAGCCGTATCGGTAGTCCTTCGATAGCTCGTTCGTCCCCGTGCAGCGATCTTGTGGACCGCATGCCGGTCTTGGCCCCGCCATCGTACTTAAACCTTGAACCGAAGCTACAAGTACGGTGAGCGAACTATCGTCTCTCGTGACATTCGTAATCGGACGCGGGCAGGGGGGCGTCGAGAAGGGGCCGTCCGGGCACCTGGGGACTTACCGGGCGCTCGACGGGTCGGACGGGGCGCCGTTGCACCTCGACCTCGACGGGCCCCACGCGATGCTGGTCGTCGGCAAGCGCGGCTACGGGAAGTCCTACACGCTGGGGGTCGTCGCGGAGTCGCTCTCGCGGGCCCGCGGCGTGGCACCGGTCATCGCCGACCCCATGGGCGTGTTCCCGACGCTCGGCGAAGCCTCCGAGGGCGACCCGGTCCCGGCCGAGGTGATCACCGACCCGCAGGTGACGCCGACGACGCTGGACCCGCGGTCGTGGTGTGCGCTGCTGGACCTCTCTCCCGAGAGTGGTGCGGGTGGACTCGTCTGGCAGGCCGCCCAGGAAGAGAGCACACTGGCCGACATGCGCGCGCACGTCGATGCGACCGACGCGCCGGGGACCGACAAGCGGGCGGCGATCAACCACCTCAACATCGCCGATTCGTGGGGGATCTTCGACCCCGAGGGACTTTCGGCGGGGGACCTGGCCGGCGGCGAGGTCAGCGTCCTCGACGTCTCGGGACTGGACTCGGCGCCGATGAACGCCGTCGTCCGCGGCGTCGGCGAGGCGCTCTACCGGGCGCGGGTCAACGACGAGATCGCGCGGCTCCCGTGGTACATGCTCGACGAGGCCCACACGTTCTTCCAGGGCGTCGGCGAGGCTGCGCTGGAGACGATCCTGACCCGCGGCCGCGCCCCCGGCGTGAGCCTCGTCCTCGCGACCCAGCGGCCGAGCGCCGTCTCGGACGTCGCCATCTCCCAATCCGACGTGATCGTCTCACATCGCCTGACCTCCGAGGAGGACCTCGACGCGCTGGAGGCCGCCCAGCCAACGTACATGAAGACCTCGCTGGACGAGCGGCTCCCGACCAGCACCGGCGAGGTGATCGTCATCGACGACGCCACCGAGACGGTCCACGCGGCGAACGTCCGCCGACGGGAGACCCCTCACGGCGGGGACAGTCCGAGCGCCAGCGACGTCGCGCTCGACGACTGACCGGTCGACCGCGTCCGGCGCGTTCGCCGGCCTCGCAACTCGGCGGCAGGTTGTGGTTTAAGTACGAAGACGGAAGCAAAGGGGATATGAGCGACATCGAACGGCTCGACGAGCGGTTGACCGCCGTCGAGCGGACGGTCGTCGACGGTGACCACGAACTCGACGAGCTGGCCGATCTCTCCTCGCTCGTCGAGGACGTCGACCGCCTCGACGACCGCCTCGACGACATCGAGCAGCGCCTGGCGGACGTGGAGTCGCGGTCGCAGGCGATGGAGGGGTTCGTCGGGAACATCCGTTCGGTCAACGAGGACATCGAACAACAGGCCGACTCGGCGATGGCGACCGTCGATCGGCTCGAACAGCGGGTCGCGGACCTGGAGGCGACCGTCGGCGCCGTGGGTTCGGGCGGACACAGGGGCGGCGCCGGCGCGAGCCGCCCCCCGACCGGGAATGGGGGCGGGGCCCAGCCGCCGACCGGGGGCGCCGGAGGGAACCACCCCCGGACCGGGAACGGGGGCACGACACAGTCACAGCACGGGAGCAGGGGATCGACCCAGCAGTCAGCCGATGGCGGCGGTGCCGACGACCCCGAAGAGTCGCTCAAACGGCTCTTCGACGGCCGCGGCCAGGACGGCGGGCAGGGCGGTCAGGGCGGCGGCCGCCAGCGAGGCGGTACTCAGCAGGCCACCCAGGGGAGACAGCAGGGTGGTGGTCAGCCCGCGGCTGGCCACCAGCGTGGCGGCCAGCGGTCGCCCACGGCGGAGGCCGACCAACAGGCCATCGACGAACGTGTCGGGACCGGCGGGAGTGACGACGACGGAAGTGACGGCGGGTTCCTCTCGTCGCTGCGGTCGAAGTTGCCGTGATACGCTACGTGCTGGCGGTGCTGTTGACGGTCGCGATCATCGGCATCTCGATGCCCGCGATCGAGCAGGCGGCGGTCGACCGGAGCCAGAAGCAGGTCGAGACCGCCGTCGCCGACATCGAGGTGGCGGCGACCTCGCTGATCGAGGAGGAGACCCTCCCGCCAGCGGGAGTCAGGGGGCCACAGCGGGTCGTCGAGGCGCCGTTCCCGACGAAGGGGTACTTCACGGCGCCGGTCCAGCGGATCGAGATCGAACTGGGTCCCGACGCGGAAGCCAGCGTGGTTCGGTACTGGGTCCAGGGTGGGCCGAGACGGACCGCGATGATAGACGCCCCGATCGTCAACGTGAACGGCAATGAGGTGAAACTGGGCCTCTCCACCGGGACCCAGCGGTTCGTCCTGACGCTGGAGCGGTCCGAGTCACTGGACCAGCCGGTCGTGGTCCTCAGCCGTCCGCAGTGAGGGGACCGGCGCTGCCTCTGCCGTCGGTGCTCCGTCGTCGCGGTCGTGGTTCGCTGTCGCCGGCCTCGGGCGTGTATAGTTTTAAATCCGAACGGGCGGCCACTCCCGGCATGTCGAAGGCGTCAGGGCTCTCCGTCGAGTCGGTGCTGGACTCCGTCGGCCTCGACGGGCTCGCCGACAGGTTCCTCACAGAGGCTGGTACGAAGGCCTGCTCGTGCGAGCATACGGTCGAAGACGAGGTGCTCACCGTCGACGCGGCGGACTGTGACGGCGACCTGGGGGCGACCGACGCCTGCCGCCGGGCCGTCGTGGAGACGCTGGTCGACCACAAGGTGACGTCGCTGTTCGTCACCTCGGACGGGCTCAGGTACCGCTACGACGACCGGGCGGTTTCGCTGCTCGCGTCGGCGGGGCGGTTCATCGACCTGCTCGGGGACCGCGACGACCGGCTTCAATCGGTCGCGGCAGAGGACCCGATCAGCGTCGCCGGCGAACTGGCCGATCGCGTCGGCCCGGTCGCCGACATCGGCGCGCAGTCGGGGCTGGTCGGCGCCGCTGCCGGCCTCGACGAGTACGAGACGGTGCTCGCACCGAACGTCGGATTGACGATCGGCCACTACTTCGTCGACCAGTCCGTCGGCGAGGGCGCGCGGCTCCGGGACGTGATCGACCTCGACACCGGGAGCCAGGCGCGGGTGTACAGCCGACCGGACAGCGTCCCCCTGTACGCGCTGGATCCGGTCGACATCTCGCTGTCGGTCGACCAGCGTCACCTCTTGCTGGACGGCTACGAGGCCATCGCACGCGGACTCGTCGAGGGCGAACGGGCGGCCTCGCGGGCGATCGAACACGCCAGCGACGGACCGACCGACCCGCTGTTGACGGCGGTCCTCGCGAAGCACACGCGCGGGTACGGCGTGCTCGAAGACCTCTTCTCTGACCCGCGGGTGACCGACGTCTACGCGACCTCGCCGGTCGAGGACAACCCGATCCGCGTCGAGGTCGACGGGCAGGCGATGGCGACGAACGTCCACCTGACCCCTGCGGGCGGCGGGGCGCTGGCCTCCCGGATCCGCAAGACCAGCGGACGCGCGTTCTCGCGTGCGACGCCGACCGTCGACGCGACGGCCAGACTCGACAACGGCACCGGCGTCCGCATCGCGGGGGTCACCGACCCGGTCGCGGAGGGGGTCGCCTTCGCCTTCCGCGAGCAGGCCGAGGACACCTTCACGCTCCCGGCGCTGGTCGCCAACGGGACGCTCCCGCCGGAGGCGGCCGGTTTCCTCTCCGTAGCGATCGAGCGGAACGCCGCCGCCCTGATCGCGGGGACGCGAGGCGCCGGGAAGACGACGCTGCTCGGGACGCTGCTGTACGAGCTGTCGGCCGACACGCGGACTGTGGTCATCGAGGACACGCCGGAGCTCCCGGTCGGACAGCTCCAGCGGGTCGACCGCGACGTCCAGGCGCTGCGGACCGGGACCGGAACCGGCCCGGAGATCACCGCCGCGGACGCGCTCCGGACCGCTCTCCGGCTGGGGGACGGAGCGCTCGTCGTGGGGGAGATCCGTGGCGAGGAGGCCCGAGTCCTCTACGAGGCGATGCGGGTCGGCGCGAACGCCAACGCGGTGCTGGGGACCATCCACGGCGACGGCGCCGACGAGGTGTTCGAGCGAGTCGTCTCCGACCTGGACGTCCCGCCGTCGTCGTTCGGCGCGACCGACCTGGTGGTGACCGTCCAGGCCTACGAGACCACCGACGGCCGCAAGCGCCGGCTCTCGGCCATCGAAGAGGTCATCGTCGGCGAGGAGGAGATCCGCTTCGCGCCGCTGTACCAGATCGACGGTGACGTCGCGCGCTCGACCAACCGAATCGACCGCGGCGAGAGTCGCTTCGTCGACCGTCTGACCGGACCGGCCGAGGCCTACGCGGACGTCCGGCAGGCGGTCAAGCGACGCGGCGACCGCCTCGAACAGCTGGCCGACGACGGGCTGACCTCGCCGACGGAGGTCGCGGCGGCCTACGCTGGCCGCGGACTCGAGGAATGACTCGCGGGGGAGGACACCGATGAGCAAGACCGCACTGGCCGTCAACGGACTCGCGCGGCTCTACCCCTACGAGGTCCAGACGAGCGAGCAGCTGGTCGACTCGCTGGCGTTCGTCAAGTGGCCGTTCGACCCCGAGACGCTCGTCCGCGCCGGCTACGGAGCGGGGATCGTGACGCTCCTCGCGCTGCTGCTGCCGGTCCTGGCTGGGCTGGTGACCCCGCTGTTCGGGGTGTTCGCACTCTTGCTGGCCGTCGGGACGATCAACGGCGTCCACACGGCGCCGGTCCTGGCTGCCGCGTTCCGCCGGACCGAGGCGCTGGGCGACACGCCGAACCTCGTCGGCCGGGCCGTCCTCCGGATGCAGATCCAGCCGGCCACCGAGACGGCGATCCGCTTCGCGGCCGACACGGGCTACGGACCGCTGGCCGAGAGCCTCGGGGCGCACATCGACCAGGCGATGGGGACGCCGCGGACCGGGCTAATCGCCTTCGCGGAGGACTGGGCCGAGGACTTCCCGGCGCTGCGGCGGTCGGCGCACCTGCTCGCGACAGCCGAGGACGCGCCGGAGGCCGAACGCGCACGGACGCTCGACCGGTCGCTCGACGCCATCCTCAACGGCACCCGCGAGCAGATGGCGGAGTTCACCAACACCATCCAGAGTCCGACGACCGCGCTCTACGCCTTCGGCGTGATGTTGCCGATGGCACTCGTCGCCCTCGTTCCCGCCGTCTCACTGGCCGGGTTCAACGTCTCGATCGTCTTCTTCGTCCTCATCTACAACCTGTTCCTGCCGGTCGGGCTGGTCGCCGCGAGCGTGTGGCTGCTCGTCAGGCGACCGGTCGCGTTCCCGCCGCCGGACATCGACCGCACCCACGAGGACGTCCCGAACCGGATATGGTGGCCGCTCGCACTGGGCGCCGTCTTCGGCGGCGGTGCGGCCGCGGCGACCTACTTCGTCGGGCCGCGCTATCTGGCGCCAATCGCGGGCATCGGGCTCTCGGTCGGGACGGCGCTGCTCACCTTCTTCCAGCCAATTATGGAAGTCAGACGGTACGTCAAGTCCGTCGAGGAACACCTCACCGACGCGCTGTACCTCGTCGGCCGACAGGTCTCGGAGGGCCAGGCGGTCGAGTCAGCTATCGACCACGCGGGCGACCGCGTCCCGGGCGAGACCGGCGAGGTGTTCGAGCAGGCCGCGGGGCTCCAGCGTCGACTCCACGTCAGCGTCGACGAGGCGTTCTTCGGCGAGTACGGTGCCCTCAACGGGATCCCGAGTCCCCGGGCGCGCGGGACGGCGTCGCTGCTGGCCGTCGCTGCCGACGAGGGCCAGCCCGCGGGCCGAGCCATCGTTTCGATGGCCGACCACCTCGAAGAACTCCAGGAGGTCGAGAACGAGGCCAAGCGGCAGCTCTCGATGGTCACCGGAACGCTCGACAACACGGCGGCCTACTTCGGCCCGATGGTCGCCGGCTCCACGGTGGCGCTTGCCGAGGGGATGGTCGGATCCGGCGGGTTCGACGCCGCGGGCGAGATGGCGGCCGACCCGCTCCCCATCGACCAGCTCGGGCTCGTCGTCGGGGCGTACGTCGTGCTGATGTCGGTCATCCTGACGACGCTCTCCATCGGTCTCCGCCACGGGCTGGACCGCTCGCTGGTCGGCTACCACGTCGGCCGATCGCTGGTCTCCTCGACGCCGCTGTACGTCCTCGCCGTCTTCTTCGTCGGCATGATCATGTGACCGGCCGCGACGGCGGGAGTCAGCGACGTCGCGGTGTTCCACCCGCTGTGTGGATTTAAATACCGTCACGCGGCCAAACACGGCATGGACTTCGAAGCGCCCGCCGACGCGTGGTACGTCTTCCTGGGGGTGTCCATCGTCAGCGTCGCGATGTTCGGCGTGGTACAGGCCCTGCCATCGGAACCACCGCCGGACGGCAACGCCGTCGCAAACACCGTCGACGACGTCGCCGGGAGCGGGTACAACGCGACGGGGACCTACGAACACGATGCCGACGAGTACTTCGTCCACAGCGAGGGAATCCGGCTCCGCAACGACGGGGGCAGGTCGTACGCTTCGATCTCCTTCGGGGAACTGGCGCCCGTCTGGCCGGACGACGACCTGAAGGACGTCCTCGACGGCGTGCAGGTCTCGGACGTCTACGGCAGCCCGAGCGACTTCGAAACGGCCTACAAAGACAGTCAGGAGGCGGCGGAGGACCGCCTCGACGACGGCGACGAGGCGGACTGGCTGCCCGCGGACGGGCGGCTCAGGATCCGACACGTCGTCTGGAAAGACACCCATGTTACGCTCGTCGACGTCTGACTGGCGCGCCCAGACGGAGCCGCTAGCCGCCCTCTTCGCCGTCAGCGTCATGGCCATCGCCATCGGCGTCTACGCGGGCTTCGTCACGGACACCCTCCCGGGGACGAGCGACCGGGACGTCACCACCGGAACGCTCGACCGGGTCTGGGACGAGATCAACGTGGCCGGCGTCTACGTCAGGGATTCCGACGAGTTGTCGAGCCTCGACCCGTCGGCGCTCCCGGAGGGGTACCACGTGTATCTGAACATCACGACGGCGAACGAGGACACTTCCGGGTCTCAAGCCGAGGAGAAGTACGACATCGTCACCGAGGAGGGGTACGAGCCCACGGGCGCCACGACGGACGATATCGTCGACGGGATGGAGCAGCACGGATCGCCGGAGGAGAGCCAGTACGGGAGCCGCCCGATCCCGGTGAAGTACGGCCCCGGTGACGTCCGCGGCGGGCGGCTCCACGTGGTCGCCTGGCAGGAGTGAGCGGCGGCGGATCCGCCGACGTCCGACCCCGGCCATGTTGAGTTTAAGTTACATGACGGGGCCAATAGTGGTATGCAGCCAGTATCGTCGTGTCGACGGGGGAACGGGACGGGCCGGACGGGGGTTCGGATCCGGTCCGAACGGGGGCGACCGTGACGGGCCGTGGCGGTCGGCGGGCGGTCAGCACGGTCGTCGACGTCTCGCTGGCGCTCATGCTGGTGAGCGCCTCGGTCGTGACGCTCACGTTCTTCATGACGGGGACCGAGCGGACCCACGACCCGCGGCTGGCCGACCAGACGGCAGACACGCTCGCGGGCGTGACGGTGACCACCGAGTACGACCTGGAGCCGATCACGGACCCGATCCAAGACGATCCCGGCCGTGACGACCCGTTCGACGACGATCCGTACGGCCCGTCCGACTACGAGCGGACGAAGCACGGCCCGATCCTCTCACAGCTCGCCGACGCGACCGTGATCGAGGCGCGGTTCCCCGACGGGGACGACAGCACGCTCCTGGACCCGTCGGCCGACCCGGAGCGACTGACTCGGTCGGGTGTCGACTACCGGAAGTCCCTGCAGGGGACGATCCGGAACGCCCTGACCGACGCCGACCAGTCGGCACACGTCGTCGCGCTCTGGCGACCGTACGAGGGGTCGGCCATCGAGGGTCGCGTCGAGGTCGGCCAGACACCGCCGGCCGGCGGGGACTACTCGACGTCGACGATCACGCTGTCGAGCGACATGCCGCCGCTGCGCGACAGCGAGGTCGAGCGGGCCTTCCGCCGCGGCGGGATTCCCGACGTCGCTGACCTGGTCGCCCGGTCGATCATTCGCGGGTACTTCCCGCCGGGGGAGACACAGCTCGCGCTCGAGCGGAACGGGTTCGAGCGGGATCTGGTCGTGTATCGCTACCAGCGGATGGCGGAGGTGCTCGACGCCCGCAGCAACTTCGACGACACGACACCGGCCGTCACCGGTCGGAACTATCTCAGCCAGACGCAGGCGAACGCCCGGGAGCTGAACAGCGACCTGGAGACCGACCTCTCACTGCTGATCGAGGAGGATCTCAGGGAGCTGCGCGACGACGAGTACGGCGGGAGTTTCGAGGCGGAGACGCTCGCAGACGTCGTCCGACCCGGCGACGTGACGATCACCGTGTACACCTGGAACGAATGACTCGAGACCGACCCAGAACACTGACGATCGCATCGAGCGACAGAGCGCGCATCCCGTTCTCCATCGTGGGGGTGTTCCTGCTGGTCACGAGCGTCTCCGTGGTCGGCTACATGGAGACGCGACCCGACCCCGAGCCCGAAGTCGACGTCTCGACGGCCATCGACCAGGCGTCGGCCACGACCCAGACGGTCCTCCGCGAGTCGACCGCCGATGCCGCGAGGAAAGCCGCCCAGGAACCGGTGACGGTGGCCGCCGACACGCCCGCGGGGAGAGCGCTCGACTCGGGCAGCGAGTCGGTGTTCAAACGCTACGTGAAGCTCCGGGTGTACCTGGAGATGCGGGAGCGGCTCCGGGCCGCCCAGTACACCGAGACCGGGACGACGACCCGGATGTCGATACCGCCGATCGATTACAGCGAGTCCTCGGTCGAGGAAGCCATCGACACGGTTACGCTGACAGTCGGGAGCGATAGCGGGACGCCTGACGTCGAAGACGGGACGGTGAAGGCGACGGTCGAGGACATCACCTACGAGGTCTCGCGCGAGGGCGAGATCATCGAGGAACAGACCAACGACGTGACGGTCACCGTCAGCACGACGACGTTCCTCATCCACGACAAGGTCCAGAGCTATCAGGACAGCCTCAAGGCGGACTTCTTCGGCAGCACCGATTACGGGTTCGGAAAACGGTTCGCAGCCCGTCTGTATCCGCTGATGTACGGAAAGGCCTACTACGAGCGGATGGCTCCGCGCGCGCAGAGCGGCGTGTTCGACAAGATGGTGATGAAGAAGGAGCTCGAGGTACTCGCGAACGACGCCAACTTCGCCCTCCAGCGCAAGACCTTCGGGACCCAGGACCCGGCCGCGGACCGCGTGATGCTCGCCGCCTGGTCTTGCGTCGCGGCCCGCAACGCGGAGAAACTCTACCGGAATCGAAACAGCGGCGGGAACAACAACGGCGGGGGCAACAGCGGCGGAAACAACGGTGGGAGCAACAACGGCGGGAACAACGGTGGGGGTAGCGACGACGTCGGCGGCGACAACACCGGAACCCAAGGGGCCGGCAGCGTCAGTGACGTGTACAACAACTTCGGATTCGGCGCGAAGGACTTCTGCAAAGCGACGAAGTTCCTGACCGGCGGCGCGTCCGGCCAGACGCCGGAGAGCATCGAAGCGGTTCTCAATCAGGTCATCGGACAGCAGGCCCAACAGAAGTTACAGGAGAAAAGCGAGATTGCGATCGACAAGTTCGCCGATCCGGCGCTTCAGGAAGTCAGGGGCGAAGCGATCGACTTCGACGCGGAGTACGAAGACGAGGCGAACTCGGAGGACCCGCTCGCGAGCGAGGAGCCCGAGACTGACGTCACCCTCCCGGACGACTTCAGGAACACCGATCACCTCGGGGACGCCGTCGACAGAGTCTTCTCTTACACCGCGACCGCGTCGGCGGACAGCGCGTCGCACACCGACGGGGCCTTCCCGGAGGCCGACCCGGGTGGCGAGTGGGAGAAGATCAGCAGCAGCGGGGGTATCTCGTTCGTCGGGAACGAGGAGTTCGACGTCCAGCACGAGGAGACGTGGAACGGCGAGACCGGCAAGACCCGACAGCTCCACACCTACACGATAACGGTCCGCAACAAGCTGGAACACTCGGCGCGGTTCAGGCGGGAGGTCGAGTGCGAAAACGAGAACGAGGAGGACCCGTGCTACGAGCGCCAGACGTTCGACGACGAGTCGACGGTGGAGTTCAAGAAGACGGTCACAATCGGCGGGACGTACAGCGACGACGACACGATCAAGGTCGATCCCTTCGGTATCGAGGAGCCGTACTCCGGGAGCGGTCCGAACTTCGAGGAGGCGCTCGAGAAGTCCGTCGAGGAAGGGCTCGGCGTCAGCGGGTCCAGCGCGGGAACCGTCGAGTCGGACCTCGAGTCCGACATCTCGATCAGCAGCATCAAGAGCGCCGGCGGCCTCGACGGACAGGTCGACGGGAAGGTGACTCCGGAGACGGAACTCGACTCGGACGTCTTCCTGAGCAGCGGTGAGCGCAGCGCCCTCGAATCGACCCTCGAGAGCGAGGCGGAGTCGATCTACCGGCACATGATCGGCCAGGGGGGGTCGGGTTCACCGGGTGACGTCGACCCCATCCAGGTCTCCTCGATGGAGATGGCGACCGGCGACGGCGTCTTCTCCGGTCTCTCGGATCAGGTCACGACCGGGCGCTACGTCTACTTCGACACCGGAAGCGTCTACTCGACGGCTCGGAAGAAGGCCCTCGTCGAGGGCCGGATGGAGTACTACGAAGCGGTCCACGGTTGGATCGACCGCGTCGAGTCGGCCCGCGAGAGCTCGACGAACGACGTCAACGAAGAGATATCGGAGGGGGTCGACGGGAGTTCCAACGTCCTCAACGATCTACTGGGCGAGGCCGGCGGCTTCATCAACAACCAGGGGACGACGGTCACACCCGGGACGTTCGAGGACGCCGGGCTCACCGGTGACGTCGAGTACTCGGTGGACGCGGCGCCGACCTACCTCTCGGTGACACCGGTGATGCGCGGCACCTCCCCGGCAGTCCGGCCGGAACAGGCCGGCCCGTCTGAGGTGGCGGACACGACTCACGCCCCGATGGCGGTCCGCAAACACAACACCTTCGGCCACCCCGGCGTCCCGGTCATCCCGTGGCCCTCGTACTGGTATCTCTCCATCGACTACTGGAACGTCAAGGTCACCGGCGAGTACGGCCGCTTCGAGGTGACCGCGAGCAACGACGACCCGGCCAGCCCGAAATCCACGACGTACGTCCGCCAGGCCCAGCCGGTCGAACTCGAGATCCAGGGCCAGCAGCGGACCGTCGGGAGCGTCGACCCGATCGACTTCTCCAGCGAGACGGGGGTCGTGATCCCCGTCCCCGGCGGGACCGTCTACCCCAAGCCGCGGTTCGGGGTGGGCGACAAGCAGTGGAAATCCGAAGTGTATCGGAACAAGTGCTCGGGCACGTGGCCCCACGCCGGTCCCGACTTCATGCCGTCGGACGTCGACTTCAGCTCCTGTGGCAACCTGCAGGAAGGCGGGGAGTACACGATCGACACGTTCCTCCCCAACGGTGGATCGGGCGGAAGCGGCGTGCTCTCGCAGTTCGAGGTCGAGAGCGACGGCGACATCGAACTGGCCGACGGGGAGATGGAGGGCTGCAACGAGGACACGTTCACCGACGCGCTCGACGACACCGGGGAAGACCGCTACGAGGACGCCAACGACGACGAACAGGAGGAGATCGTCGACACGTACTGCTCGCTCGTCAAAGGAAGTTACAAGAGCATGTTCGTGTACGTATTCGATGAATCTGATAGGTCAGTCGCCGACGACTGGAAGGGGATGGTCGTCTTGCGCGATACCGAACGCATCAAAGACACACTGGAATACCTGACCTGGGACGGAGACAACGATGGCGAACCGCTCGGGGAAGAACACGACATCCAGTGGTTCAAGCCCGCTGTCGACGAGAATATCAATCACAGGACCTCTGGGACGAGAATCCCACCCCACCGCGCACCCGGGATCGTGACCCGGATCGAGACCGACGAACAACTGAAGCTGGCGAGAGTCTACGGAGACGAGGGCAACATCAAGGGAAGCTACTTGACGCGACCTCGCGACGCCAGGTACCGGTCTACGAAGACGCTGGTTCAGGACCTCGCGTTACTCGACGACTCGATGATAGAGAGCAACGGCGCCCAATACTATCCCTGGGCCGACTACACGTGCCTCGGGAAGGTCAACGTTCCCGAAGACACGCTGTTGAGCATCAGCTACACGAGTGAGATCACTACCGGCGATATCAGGGCGCTCAACAACCCTGCAGAACCGATCGAATCGGCTGAGATGTGGTCTAGTGACGGAGCCGTCGAAGGCGGGACGATACAGTTCGAGGCCCCCAACGGGAGAGACATCGCCGACGAACGCTGGCTGCCACTCGGGACGATCGAAGACCTGAACGTCGACACGTCCGGAATGGACTTCGAAGACGCCTGGGATTCAGCAGAGTACGACGACTCGGGGACGAACACGTACCCTGCCGACGGGGTCTGTGACGCCCACTAGATCCGACGTAGGGAAGTGTCGTCCACACGTCGGTCACGGGAGCCAGATAGATATTTCACTCCCGGGATCCGGTCTATGCATACAGTGACAGACGCACTCGGGACGTGGTGTCGGGATGCTGGCGTTCAGGTGACGACGAGTGAGCGCGAGTCGCGGTTCGTCACCGACGAGAACGCGGTCAGAACACCAACGATCCGAGACTGTCGCCGCGTCGACGACAGCCTCGTCGTCGTCACCGACGAACCTGCGATCCGCGATCCGGTCGGCGTCGTCCAGCAGTCCGAGCGTAACGTCGTCCGCATCGGGCCGGACGGCGATGTGGAGTGGGTCGTCGACGTGTGCGAGGCCCACAGAGTCGACGCGGTGTCCTACAGCCACGAGCGGATCCACGCGATCGGCGACCGACTGGTCACGGCCGCCGACACCGGCCACTTCTTCGAACTCGACACCGACACGGGCGCCATCATCGACCACTGGCCCGAGTCGGCGTTCAGGATCGGCGGCGAGTCCATCGAGATGCCGTACCCCGTCGAGCACGTCGCCCGGGTCGGGGCGGTCACGGTACTGGCCGCGAACTCGTACAGCGATGCCGGCGGCCGGATCGCGGGGTTCGACGAGGATGGGACGAACCGCTGGGAGCGGTCGTTCGACACGGACGTCGAGGGGCTGACGACGGACGACGACCGGGGAACCGTCGCCCGCGCGGGCGCACCGGAGACCGTCATCGACGCCGAGACGGGCGCGTTCCTGACCGACGTCGGTGGGCGCTGGCACGAGATCGAGTACCCGGCCGCCCGGACGGCGACCGGCGACGGGTATCACGTCGTCGTCGCCAACGGGACCGACGACACTGCCGTCGTCTACGGCTTCGAGGACGACGGCGAACGGCGCTGGACGGTGCCGGTCGACCGCAACGTGTACGCACTGAACGTGGACGGCGACAGGGTCACGGCCGTTCACAGTCGCGCTCGTAACACGGTCGTCGACGCAGAGACCGGTGACCGACTGGACTGAGAACAGCGAAGAGGCCCGATCGGACTCCTCGAGACAGCATTTCTCGCCTGCGACGAGCGACGGCTGCCGACCCGAACCTGACCGAAACCCGCATCCCTCCACGACGCGACAGTTCCACTCGATGACCGGACCGTTCGCGGAGGATTCGATCGTGATGGGGCTCGAGACCGGACGGTCCGAGCGATACCTCCGGTTCGAGCCCGATGGACTCGACGGGGACCGGTGGCTCCACCGTGCGGACCAGTTCGACGAGACTCTCGACCGCGAGGCCGTCGTCGAGCGGTACGCCCTGCCGGAGGCCGAGACCTATCGCGTCTCGGTCGTCGAGGTGCCCGAGGGCGAGACGTTGCGGATGGGGTCCGTCGCGGCAATGCACGGTCGCGAGGGGGGCGGAGACCTGGTGACCCTGGCGGTTCGAGAGACCGTGCCCGCCGACTGGGTGGTCGAGGGGACGACGCTAGCGGCGTTGCTGCGGTGAAGCGACCAACGCGTGCGAATGTCCGGACAGCGAGGGATGTCTGACGTAAAATACAAACCCTCAGCGACCGGGAGACAGTGTATGGGACTAATGAGCAAGATCCTCGGGGACTCAGCCGGTAGTCGCCACAAGGACGACTACGTAGAGATCGACAGCGACGGCGTCGACGCCGGGGGGGCCGCGACCCGGATGGAGCTCCGGATCGCGAAGATCGGCGACAAGCAGGACGTCATCGACATCAAGGACGCCGTCTACGACGGCGACGTGGTCATCGCGGACATCACGCGTCACACGACCCAGGACCGGACGATGGAGCACATCACGGACGAACTCAAGCAGGTCGCCAACGAGGTCGGCGGCGACATCGCCCAGAAGGGCGACGACCAGCTCATCATCACGCCCCACGGCGTCGCGATCAACCGCGACCCGCTCGGGCAGTAGGCGATCGGCCACCGCGACGGCGCTCGCCGCGGCCAGCGGACGCCAGCTGCCGCAGTTTCTCTCGACGCGACCGACCGGGACGGGGGGCCCACGGAGGTCGCCGTCAGAAGGTCGTTCCGCTCACCGACCGGACAGCCGCCAGAAAGCATTTACCGGGGCCGCCGGTTGCGAAGGGTGACCGCCTCACGCGAGGTGGCAGCCGACAGGAACTGTGGCAGGCCCTACCCATGGCCACAGGCCCGGCGGCCCGGCCGGGATACTTGTGAGTCGCCTCCGGGAGGGCGATGTGTGTTAGTCCGTGCCACACACATTTAGGGGTACCGCGGCTCGGCGTCGGATACCGACCTCGAACGGCGGACAACGGACCGCGGATTGCGGACTTCTTCCCCCCGCGGTCGGGAAAACGAGCGTTAGACTTCGTCGGCCTCGTCGGGGCTGTCTTCGACGGAGCGTTTCATCGAGTCGCGGCGGCTCTTGGCGTCGCGCCCGGTCGCTTCGAGCAGGAAGTCGTTTTTCGCGTCGACCGCGTCGGCGGCGGCGTCGGCGTTCCCCTCTGCGATGACTTCCTCGGCGGGTCGCTCCTCGAAGTCGACCGCCAGTTTGTCTTTCTTGCCGCTGTACTCGACGATGCCCGCCGTGATGCGCTTGAACACCGGGTTCTCCGGGTCTTCGACCACGTGCAGGTCGCTCCCCTTGTACTCCTCGGTGGTGGAGATGGTCCCGAAGTAGTCCTCGATCGTCGCCTCCATGTCTTCGATACGCTCTTCGAGGTGCTCTCCCCGGCGCATCTTGTACTCCCGCATGGACGACCCTTTGCAAGCCCCGTTCTTACCTTTTTCGAGCGAGCGACCGCACGGATCGCGGTCCGCGAGCGACCGCCGCTACTCCTCGGCCGCCGACGTGTCCTCGGGCTGGAGCAGCGTGCCGCGGTGACACTCGGGGCAAAAGTCGCCAGCGCGGAGCGACGAGGAGTCGGCTTCCGTCGTGAAGCCGCACTCGGAGCACTTGAACATCCCCTCGGGGACCGTGATCGAGTGACCGTCCTCGCCGTCGAGCGACGGGCCGGCGACCTCGCTGTCCGCCGGTTTGTCGCGCTTCGTCGCCTCGGGCCACTCGCCCATGGCGTCGGCCCCGCTCGTGGTCCCCTCTTCCTCGGGCCAGGCACCGGCGCTCCGGCCGTCGTCGGCCTCGGCCGCCACCTCGTCCGCCGCGTCGGCCGAACTCGTCGCCTCTGCGACGTCCGCCGTCTCCGCCGGCGACCCCCCGGCGTCAGCGTCGGCGGACTGGGACTCGGCCGCTTCCCCCGCGGCGGCGGTCGACGAGTCGTCCGCGCTCGGCCCGTCGTCCAGAATCTCCACCTCGTCGGACTCGCCCGCTCGCTCCGCGGGGTCCGTCGGCTCGTCGGGCCACTCGCCGGGGTCGCGGTCGTCGTCTGCGTCCGCGTCGGCTTCGGTCTCGCTCTGGGCGTCCGCGCCGCCGTCGGCGTCGTCCGGGGCGGCCTCCGTCTCGTCGTCGTCGGGCCACTCGCCGGGGTCGCGGTCGTCGTCTTCCGCGTCGCCGATGATGACGGCGTCCTCGCCGTCGGGGTCGCTCTCGACGGGGTCGTCTGATTCGGCGTCGGGGATCGCCGATTCGGCGCCGCGGGCCTCCGCCTGGGCGGACGACTCCTCGCCGGTGTCGTCGCCGAGGATGACGGCGTCGGTGGCGTCGGACCCCCCGGGAGCGGCGTCGTCCGCGTCGTCGGCCCCGCCCCCGTCGTCGGTAGGAGTCGCCGCGAACTCGTCGGTCGACGCGTCGCTCTCGTCGGCGCCGCCCCCCGCGGCGTCGTCGGCGTCGGGAGCCTCCAGCGTCGTCACTTCCTTGTTCTCGGAGACGACGCGCGACTCGCCGCAGCGGGAACAGGTCTCCATCTCGGTGATGGTGATGACCACTTCCGTCCCCTCTTCTTCGCGCTCCCGCTCGACAGTCGTCTCCCCGAAACTGTGCCCCAGGAGCGAACACTTGATACTCATTAC
The DNA here is from genome assembly GCF_047715405.1 of Halosimplex rarum. Classification (NCBI taxonomy): domain Archaea; kingdom Methanobacteriati; phylum Methanobacteriota; class Halobacteria; order Halobacteriales; family Haloarculaceae; genus Halosimplex; species Halosimplex rarum. Next base: position 2,548,119 of record NZ_CP180412.1, on the reverse strand, counting down.
CACGTGTTCGTCGTCTCCGAAACATAAGCGTGCTGTTTGTCCGAACGCCGAGCGTTCCGGCGTTTGGCGGGACCGCGCCGACACCTCCACGGCCCCGCTGGACGACTGGATCGAGGGATAAGCGTAAGACCCGTCCCGACGAACACACTGGTATGAGGGCGAAACCGGAGTACCGCGACCGCGACGACGTGGAGGTCGCTGTCCTCGACGCGCTGGCCAACCGGCGCGAGGAGGGGATGACCGTCTTCGAACTCCGGTCTCGCGTGGAAGTCGACATCGACGCCCTGGAAGCGGCGCTCGCCGACCTGAAGGAAGACGGCCTCATCGAGGCCACCGAGGAAGACCACCGCACCGTCATCGTCCCCGAAGAGGGCGTCGTCGGTCCCGTCGATCCCGACGACGACTCGTTCCTCGGGCAGATACGCGAGCGGCTCCCCTTCTGAGTGCGACCGACAGTCGACGACAGTCGCTCGATCCTCGCTCGACCAGCCCGAGGCGTGCTATCACAGCCGTCTGAATCCAGTGAGAACGGTGAGAGCGCTCAGTCCCGACGCCGAGCGAGCGCGATAGCGAGCGCGAGGACGGCGAGGGCCGCGAGGCCCGCACCGAATCCGGGGCCGCCAGCGCTGTCGGTCGCTGTCGCGGTGGGCGCCGCCGTCTCGACCGCGTCCGGCCCCGACTCTGGCGTTCCGGTCGCAGTCACAACAGATGGCGACTCGGACGTCGGGGTCGCAGTCGGCGTCGCGCTGACCGTCGATTCGGCCGTCGACGCCGCGGTCACGGAGACCGTTCCGGCGTCGACCCCGTCGACGGTGAGGTCGTAGTCGCCGGCCGCATCGAGCGCGGTCGACAGCTCGATCGTCGTCGACTCACCTGGGTCTAGCGTCACGTTCTGCGTGGCGCGGACGGCGCCGTCAGCGCGCAGCGCGACGGTCTTCGTCCCGGCAGCGGTCCCGTCGTTCGAGACGCGCGCCGAGACGGTGACCGAGTCACCGACCGCCAAGTCTCCAGCGGGAGCGGTCGGCGAGACGGAGAACGCGGTGGCGGTCTCCGAGCCGACTGCGAACACGGAGAGGCCGGGCGACTCCGCCTCGAAGCGCGCCCCCCGGTCGGTGTAGCGGACGAATTCGGTCGCTAGCGGCTGCCACTCGCCGTCGTGGTGGCGGTAGAGGACGACCTCGCTGGCGTTCGTTCCGCTCGTGAGCGCGTCCCACCCGACGGTGAAGCCGATGGTCACGCCCGAAATATCCCCGTCGGCGACGGAGTGGTCGATCTGCAGGTAGCCCGCAGTGGACTCGCCCACGTCGGTCCGGTCGGGCAGGGGCGTGCCGTCGGGGACCGAGCGGTGCGCGGAGACGTCGAGCGTGAACTCGTTCGCGCTCGTATCGAGCGACAGGGAGTCGACGCCGACGGCGTGGACCTCGCCGCGGTCACCGAGGTCGATGGGACCGGCCTCCGCGGCGTCGCGCACGCGCACGTTCGTGACATCTCCGTTTCGCGAGACGGTGACTGGCGCGTTCGATCCGCCGCGATCCGACGAATCGGCGGACGAACTCCCGCCGTCTTCGGCCGACTCGACGGTGACTGTCACCGTCGTCGTATCGGCGTTACCGGCGGCGTCGGTGACGGTCAGAGTCACGTCGTAGGTGCCCGGCTCGGCGAAGGTGTGCGACGCCGTCGCGCCGGTGGCGTCGGTCGACCCGTCGCCATCGAAGTCCCACTCGTAGGTCTCGACCGCGGTGTTGTCCTGCGAACTCGATCCGTCGAAGCTCACCGACGTCCCCTCCTCGACGGTCCGGTCGGAGCCGGCGCTAGCGGTGGGGGCCTCGGTGTCGACGGTGAACGCGGCCGTCCCCGACGAGTAGTGGACCGACAGCTCCGCGAGCACGCCGTCGGACCTCTCAGTGATCGTCGTTGTTCGGCTCTCGCCGTTGTAGGTGCCGGAGATGGCGCCCGTGGAGACGCCCCAGTGGTCGAGCATCGGCTGGGGGATGTACGCCTCGACGAAGCCCTGGTTGGTGCTCCCGTCCGCGGCGTAGTGGGGGGCGCTCACGTCGAACTCGATGGCGTCGGTCGCCCCAGAGGTGTTGTACCGCGGCGGCGCGAACGACTGCGCGTCGGTCATGAAGACGATGCCGTCCAGGCGGTCGCGACGGTCGCTCGGGAACGACGACATCGAATCGGTCGCGAACGTCATCGAGAGGTCGCGGTGGTCGGTCGCCGTCAGGTCGCCCGGCCAGGTGTCCGGCGACGGGAAGTAGTGGTCCGTCTCGGAGGGTCGCCCGGAGATCACGAGCGTCGTGGTCCCGTCGCCGTTGTCGGTCCGCGTCCACGACACGTCGTGGCCGTTCCCGATCAGCGCCCGTGGGTTGTCGTCGGAGACGGTGACGGTCGTCTCGATGCGGGTCGACGCGGTGATGCCGTCGTCCGCGAGCTCGTAGCTTCCCTCGCTGTCTTTGATCTGTACCTGTAGCAGACCCGAGGCGTAGAACGCGTCGACTTGCAGCGAACTCGCCGACCCCGGGCCGTCGACGACGTCGACGCTGCTGGACTCGACAGACGGGCCCGACGTGTCGTAGGTGGCCGAGAGATCGCTCCCGGCGCCGTTCTCGCCGCCGTTGTTGCCGGCGGCGTCGACGGCGTCGTCGACGGTCGCCGCGTACACGCCGTCGCCGTCGTCGTACGCCTGGGTCACCGAGAGCTCGTAGGAGTAGCCGTCCTGGCGGTCGAGCTCGGTGAAGTCGTTCCGGGTGAACGTCACCCAGTCGGTCCCTGAGTTCGGCCCGTCGACGGTGACCGACAGCGTATCGAGCGGTTCGCTCGACTCGAAGGTCAGCGTCAGGTCGCCCTCGGACTCGCCGAGGGATACCGCGGAGACGGTCGGTGCCGTCGGATCCGTCACCGTCACCGACGACGTGTCGGAGGCGCCGGAAATTGGCGAGAGCGTGTCGCCGCTCGTGTCGTACACGCTCGCCGTCAGCGTGCCGTCAGCGGTGACGGCGCCGGCCGGGATCACCGCCGAGAAGTTGTCCTGCTTCGTCGCCGGCAGCGACTGCTTGTTCAGCAGGTTACCGTCACCGTCGATCAGCAACAGCGCGAGGTCGGAGGCTGGTACGCCCTCGTCCTCGACGTTGTACGAGACCGGGATCGTCGAGTCGCTGCTCGGATCGATCTCCGCGTCCGGCGCGTCGACCATCGGCGAGTCCCCGACGACCGGGTCGTTCGCCACCGACAGGGTGTTCCCCGCGGCGAGCCCGCCTCCGACGGTGAGAACCACCGGGGCCGTCACGAGGACCGCCAGATAGACCGCCAGGAGCTTCCTGGTCTGTGACTCCATCACCGCCCACCCCGCCGGTGCGGCGCTCGTTCGAACGCCAGTGTCCCGGCGGCGCGTTCGCGTCTCGATCCCCTCACCCGGCGGATCGGCCCCCTCGCGCGCGAGGGCGCCGCCCCTGCATACCGCAGTAGCTGTCTCGTGAGATCTCGGCGCTGCATGGGTAGTACTCGCTCGATATCACGGTAAAAGGTACTCCGCCGAAACTCAGTGCTGATAACCGGATCGCCACGTCACCGCCGTCTCGGCTCTCGTCCTCGCGTCTCGGTGGGAACTGGATCGCGATCCGGTCGGCCGTCTCGTCGGCGGGTCAGACTACGGCGTCGGATCGCGTTCGCCGACGGCCGCGGACAGGCGATTCGATGCCGAGACGCCGTTGGTGAGGATTAGTCGTCGGCGGGCGCGGCCGCGCAGTTGTTCGGTCCCAGTTCCAGTTCGAACGCGTCGTCGTCGGTCGCCGACTCGCGGCCGAGGTTGATCGCGACGATCCGCTCGTGGTTGGCCGGCCGCGGCGGCGTCCGCTCGGTGATCCGGTCGACGAACGACTCCTCGTCCAGCGCGAAGACGGGCAGGTCCCGACAGTCGCCCAGCAACGCCGTGAACGTCCCGGATCCGTCGGGTGTCGCACCCTCGCCGTGGTGGCCCGGCGCCACGACCGTCTCGTCGGGGAACCGCGCGAAGCGCTCGGTGAGCGTCCGGTAGAGGTCGATGGCGAACGCCGCGGCGTCGTCGCTCCGTTCGAGGTCCGGCCGAGCCACGCCGTCGACGAAGAGGCTATCGCCGGTCAGGAGCGCGTCGCCGACGGCGAAGGCGGTCATCCCGGTCGTGTGTCCTGGCGCGTGGACGGCCTCCATCGACAGGTCGCCGACGCGGAGTTCCTCGCCGTCGGCGACCGTCTCGACGTCGTCCGTGACGCCGCGGTCGACGGCCGGTGCCGGCATCACCGGCGTCGCGTCGGTCGCCGCGGCCAGTTCGCGCAGGCCGCTGATGTGGTCGGCGTGGACGTGCGTATCGATCACGTACTCGATATCGACGCCGCGCTCGCGTGCGTCGGCGACGTAGCGGTCGGTGAACGTCCGCAGCGGGTCGACGATTGCCGCCTGGCCGTCCGAGACGACCGCGTACCCCAGACAGCCGCTCGACGGGCGGCGGTACTGGACGAGCTCGGCGTCGGCTTCGCCGTCGTCCGGGACGGCGTCTTCGACCTCCGAGGCGAGGAGGAGTCGCGCCCACCCTTCCATCCCACCGGTGAGGTTGCGGGCGTCGTACCCGCCCCCGGCCAGTTCCGCGGCGACCTCCGCGCTGGCCTCTCCCCGGGCGCAGACGACGGTGATCGGTCCCTCGCCCTCGACGTCCGCGAGGAACTCGTCGAGATCGCCGGTCACCCGCGCCTGGACGAACCGGTTGTAGGGTTTCTGCGTCAGCGACACGCCCGACCCCGCGAGGTGCCACTCGTCGACTTCGTCGCGGTTGCGCAGATCGAGGAGACGAACGGATTCCCCGGCGTCTATCTGTGCCTGGAGCGCTTCCGGTTCGATCCCCGGTGTGTCGTCAGTCATGGCTCTGGGTAGTGGCGCCGGCGAGATAAGACCGCGGCCAGTCGCGATGTCGTGCAGTTGATCTTGCGAATTGAACGCTTGATTACTGCCTTCATATCCACAGAAAATATTTAGCTCACTTGTCTATTACACTAGTTATGTCTGAAACATCTATCGGCTACGTCGGTACGCAAGACGATATTATTCTTGGGAGAGTCGGCGCGTTCGTACTTGACCAGATACTCTCACTCGTCATCGGAGGGATACTTGGTGTCGGGTTAGCGACTCTGCTCGATTCGGTCGCAGGCGTCTATATCGGCATGCCTATCGGGGTATTGGGTTATTATATCGCCCTCGAGGGGGCGACTGGGCAGACCGTCGGAAAGCGCCTCGCTGGGATTGTCGTTGTCAACCGTCGTGGGGGACCTATCACGTTTTATCAGGCGATTACCCGAAATCTCCTTCGTGTCGTAGATGGGCTTTTCAGTTACGCACTCGGCCTCGTTATCATGCTACTGAGCGAGGACAGACAACGTGTCGGAGACCACGCCGCCGACACCCTCGTCGTCCGTGCCAAGCGATGACGCTCCTCTACCGATAATTCGTTTTCTGCACGGAGCGGTCAATTGTTCGTCTACACCGAGCGATGCGTTTACAGCCCGTACTGAGCATCCGCGCCGAACGAAGTGAGGCGCGGTTCACCGTCAGAGCGAAGCGAGCGCTCGGCCTGTCTCGTGAGCGGAGCGAGCGAGACCTCGTCAGAGCTTTGCTCTGACGGTGTTTTCACCCATGTTTTTGCGTCGGGGGGTCGCGGGCCGGCGGCCCGCGACCGAATAACGTGGCGGCTACGCCGCCACGCTGTGCCCGCAGCGCGCCGCAGGCGTGCGAGGACACCCCCGCCGGAAAAAGATGGTTCGAAAGTAACAGGTCGGTGGAGCCGAACCGCTCGGTAATGCCCGACTGGGACGTCTATCTCGTCACGGAAGAGCGCCTCTCGGCGGACCGCACGACCGTCGATATCGTCGAAGGGGCCATCGCCGGGGGCGTCGACGTGGTGCAGCTGCGGGAGAAAGGGCGGAGCGCCCGCGAGCGCTATCACCTCGGGCGCAAGCTCCGTGCGCTCACGCGCGAGGCCGACGTGGCGCTTATCGTCAACGACCGGGTGGACATCGCGCGGGCGGTGGACGCCGACGGCGTCCACCTCGGCGACGACGACCTGCCCGTCCCGGTCGCGCGCGAACAACTGGGACCGGACGCCCTCGTCGGTCGCTCGGTCTCGTTCGTCGACGACGCTCGCGACGCCGAGCGGGCGGGCGCCGACTACCTCGGGGTCGGCGCGGTGTACGAGACCGGGTCGAAGGACGACATCGACGACGACGAGCACGGGATCGGTCCCGACCGCGTCGGATCCATCGCCGACGCGGTCGATATCCCGGTCGTCGGGATCGGTGGCATCACGGCCGACAACGCGGGGCCGGTGGTCGAGGCCGGCGCCGACGGCGTCGCGGTCATCACCGCGGTCACGGGCGCAGACGACCCAGAGGCCGCGACGCGCGGACTCGGCGCGGTCGTCTCGCGGGCGCGCGAGGACTGATTTTTCTCCCCGGCGCGCCATATCCCGATATGAGCGAACGCCGCAGCCGCGAGGACCGAATCGCCGCCGACCTCGAATCGATCGCCGCGCAACTGCGAGAGGGCGAGGCGACGCTGTACGGGTACGACGTCGAACTCGCCTCCGACGGCCGCGTCCAGCGCGGCGGAGTCGCCTGCGCGGGCGGCTGGTTCGCCTTCGAATTCGACGAGCGAGGGAGGCGTTGACCGGCGGAGCGCGGCCGGCCGCGCCAGGGGCCCACCGCGCCGGTACCGCCGTCCTGTCGGTCTGGCCCCTAGCTATTCGGCCGCGGACTCCCTACGAGAGAGGCGTGCAGGACCCCCGCGCCGTCGTCCGGCCGGCCGCCAGCGGTCGCCGGGCGCTGTTCGCCGTGCTCGCCATCGTCTTCATCGACCTGCTCGGCTTCGGCGTCGTCATCCCGATCCTCCCCTTCTACGTGCGTGACTTCGGCGCGAGTGACGTGGTTTACGGCCTGCTGGCGGCCTCGTACTCGCTCATGCAGTTCGTCTTCGCGCCGCTGCTCGGCCAGCTCTCGGACAGCCGGGGCCGCCGTCCGATCCTCATGATCTCGCTCGCGGCCAACGCCGTCGCCTGGACGGTGTTCGGTCTCGGCGGCGAGGTCGGCGCGGTGGCGGGAACGACCGCCGGGCTGGCGACGCTGTTCCTCGCGCGGATGCTCGCCGGCGCGATGGGCGGCAACATCGCCACTGCACAGGCGTACATCGCCGACGTGACGCCCGCCGACCGCCGCGCGGGCGCGCTCGGTCTGGTCGGTGCGGCGTTCGGTCTCGGGTTCGTCTTCGGGCCGGCGCTGGGGTCCGTGCTCGCGAGCGACACTGTCGTCGCCGGCGCCGACGCTGTCTTCCCCCAGTTCCTTCCGGCGACGCGCTTCTCGCTCCCGAGCTTCGGCGCCGCCCTGCTGAGCCTCGTCGCGTTCGTCGCCACCGCGGCGTTCCTGCCCGAACCCGACCGTCGCGCGGGGCCTGCCCGTCGCCCGCGCGTGATCGGCGAGTTCGTCGACGCGTTCCGCGACGCGACCCTGCGACCGCTCGTGGCGGCGTTCCTCGTCGCTTCCATCGCGTTCTCCGGCATCCAGATCGCCTTCATCCCGTACGTCGCCGACGTGTACGGCTACGACGCCTCGCAGGCCGGTCTCCTGCTCACCTACGTCGGCGCGCTCGCGGTGTTCAACCAGGGCGTCCTCGTCGGGCGACTCGCCCGGCGGGTCCCCGCTCGCCGGCTCGCGATCGCCGGCGCGCTCCTGCTCGTCGTCGCGCTCGGGGCGTTCCCCTTCTCGCCCGAGATCGGGCGCGCGTTCCTCGGGGAGGTTCGGCTGTTCGGGTTCGGCCCCCGGGTCGTCGCGTTACTGGGCGCGCTGACGCTGCTCTCGCTCGGCAACAGCCTGCTGACCGTCGCGTTGACGACGCTCGTCTCGCTCGCGGCCAGCGCCGACCGCCAGGGCAGCGCCTTCGGCGTCACGCAGGGCGCCGGGAGCCTGGGTCGGACCGTCGGCCCGCCGATCATGACCGCTCTCTACGCCGTCGTGGTCTACTGGTCGCCGTTCGTCCTCGGCGCGCTGTTGACGGTCGGCATCGTCGCTCTCCTGACGACGGTGACCGTCGCGGGGGGCCCGGTCGGTGACTCGGCCGAGTCGATCGACTGACCACCGGGTCTCGCGGCCCGCGGACACCGGTGGCGTCCCCCGTGTCGGGCGAGGGATTTGAGTGACCGGCGACCGACACGTCGGTATGAGCGAGTGGACTCTGGCGGACGCACCGGACCTCTCGGGGAAGACGGTCGTCGTCACGGGAGCGAACAGCGGTATCGGGTACGAGGCGACCGGGATGTTCGCCGTGAAGGGCGCGACGGTCGTGATGGCCTGTCGGAGCACGGACCGCGGCGACCGCGCCGCGAACGAGATCCGCGCCGAGATCACCGACCCGGATCTCGACGTGCGCGAATGCGACCTGGCCGACCTCGCCTCGGTCGAGTCGTTCGCCGACAGCGTGCGCGAGGACTACGACGAACTGCACGTCCTCTGTAACAACGCCGGCGTGATGGCGATCCCACGCTCGGAGACCGCCGACGGCTTCGAGACGCAGTTCGGCGTCAACCATCTCGGTCACTTCGTGCTGACCGGGCACCTCCTCGACCGGATCGTCGAGACGCCCGGCGAGACCCGCGTCGTCACCCAGTCCAGCGGCGTCCACGAGCGCGGCGAGATCGACTTCGCGGACCTCGATCACGAGGACGCCTACGGGAAGTGGGAGGCTTACGCCCAGTCGAAACTCGCCAACCTCCTCTTCGCCTACGAACTCCAGCGCCGCCTCGACGCCGCAGATATCGAGGACACGCTCTCGGCGGCCTGCCACCCCGGCTACGCTGACACCGAACTCCAGGGACGCGGCCCGGAACAGGAGGGATCGACCATCAAGCGATACGCGATGACCGCTCTCAACGCAGTCTTCGCCCAGTCGGCCGAGAAGGGCGCGCTCCCGCTGATCTACGCCGCGACGGCGCCCGAGGTCGACGGGGGCGACTACGTCGGTCCCGGCGGTCTGTTCGGCATGCGCGGCTACCCCGAGAAACAGCGCTCCAGCGACGCCTCCTACGACCGAGCGGACGCCGAGCGTCTCTGGACTGTCTCCACGGAGCGCACCGGCGTCACCTACCAGTTCCAGGGGCCGTGGTCGGCGTCGATCTCCCGGTGACGGCGGTCGATGGCGTCGATGCGCTCGATGTCCTCGTCGTCGAGTTCCAGGTCCTGAGCGGCGAGGTTCTGCTCCATGTGCTCGCGGCTGCTCGCCTTGGGGATGGCGGCGACGTTGTCGTGCGAGAGGACCCACGCGAGGCTGACCTGGGCGGGCATCGCGTCGTGTTTCTCCGCTACGTCCTGCACCTCTGGCGCTTCGAGCGCCGCGCCCTTGCCGAGCGGCGAGTACGCGACCAGCCAGTGGTCGTGCTCCTGGGCGTACTCGACCAGTTCCTCCTGGGGGAGCAGCGGGTGCATCTCGACCTGATGGGCGAAGATCGGGGCATCGAGGAACTCGCGTGCCTCGTCGAGTAGTTCGGGAGTGAAGTTCGAGAGGCCGATGTGGCGGGTCTTGCCCTCCTCGTAGGCGGCCTCGAACGCCGGCAGGACCTCCTCGTGGCTGTAGATGCCGGAGGGCCAGTGGACGTACAGCAGGTCCACGGCGTCGACGCCGAGGCGGTCGAGACAGCCGTCGATGGCGTCGGGTACCTGCTCGGGCTCGGGCGGTACGTCGTGGTGGACGGTCTTCGTCGAGAGCCAGAGGTCGTCGCGGTCGACGTCGCTGTCCCGGATGCCGCGGCCGACGTACTGCTCGTTCTCGTAGACCTGCGCGGTGTCGACGTGGCGAAAGCCCACGTCGAGGGCGGTGCTGACGTTCTCGCGCCACTGCTCGCGGTTGTCGTCGGAGTAGGTGCCGAGGCCGAGTCGGGGCAGCGAGTCGAGCGACATGGGCCGGTGTTGTGGCGACGCCGATTTCACTGTTCTGTATCCGGAAGTCAGTCCGAAGGGGGACCAGCGAGCGGGCCGGCCGTCCCAGGCGGATCACCCGGCGCTGCCGGATCGCTCGTCTGCTCGACGGACCACCCGTTCCACGAGTACCTCGTGTCAGGCCGCTTCCCCGCACACCCGACAGCGCGGACCGTCCGTCGAAAGGTCGAACACGAGCGCGACCTCACCGCAGTTCGGACACCCTCTGTCGTCGGCTGCGCGAAAGCCGAGCCGTCCCCTCGAACCGCCGGAGTCGCTCCGCCGCGAACTGCCTGCTTTGCTCATAGTGTGTGAGTCTCTATCACCACAGTGAAGCGTTGTGTGGAAGCACCACTAGCGTCCTAATATTCCCCAGGGGCGATCGCGAATCGGGTTCTCGATGTCGCCTTCGTTCGGAAGTAGGCGATACTATTGATCGGTAGGTCGCGGAACGGGGTGTCCAGTTCGGTGCCGATCACGGCCCCGGGCTCGCTCAGATGTACGGTGCGATCCCGGTCGCCTGCGCGAGCGTCAGCCCGCTCGCGAGCGCGCCGAGCAGGTAGCCGGCGATGGTGCCGCCGTTGAGCAGCGGCAGACCGGCGTGGGCGCGACCCTTGAGAACCATCCACAGCAGGACGACCAACCCGGCAGTGGTCCCGACCATCGCCGTGAGCGCCGGGAGCGTCGCGGGGATCCCCAGCAGGTCGACCGTCGGGACGGAATCGGGGGCGAAAAACGCCGCGCTGGCGACGAGCACCGTCGGAATCACCGCATCGCCGAGACCGATGAACAGCGCTTCCCTGTCGATATCGAGGTCCTCGGCTTCGTCTTCCCAGACGGTCTCGCCGTCCCGGCCGTCCGTTTCGGCCCGCCGTTCGTCCGAGCCGTCCGTCTCGACCGCTCGCTGGCTCTCGGTTTCCTCCGCGACGTCGGCCTCGTTCTCGTCCGCGTCGTCACCGACGGGGTCGGGCATCCCGCCGTCGAGATACGAGTACGACAGCGAGAGCGGGACGACGAGGACGACGGGGACCTTGAGTTCCATCACGCCGGAGGCGAGCGTGAGCATGTGTTCGGTGCCGTAGACGCTGATGGCGTCGTAGACGGCGAGGACGGTCAGGAGCACGAGCGCCGGCAGCACGCCGAAACTGATCCCGAACAGCGCCGCCGCACCGGCGCCCATGACGATTCCGGCGGCGTCGATGACGTACCACTCGGGGTGGAACCACAGCGCGAGGCCGAGGGCGGCGGCACCGAGCCACGGCAGGACGTTGACGGCCACGCCGTCCACGGGGACGGTCACGACTGGCGGAAACAGCTCCAGGAAGACGAACAGGCCGATGTACGCGCCCGTCCCGACGAGCAACGCCCGCAGCAGCCAGTCGACGTTGTACCTGATGATCGCGAGCATGACGCCGGTCATCACGAGGATGACGGCCACGTAGATGAGGCTGTTCGCCGGGTCCTGCGGGTCTTCGACGGCCTGTCTCCCCGACTCCTCGAACGGACCGACCAGCGCGAGCGCGCCGAGTTGCACGAGCAAGAATATCCCGACGATAGCCCCCGAAGCGACGTACGCGCGCGACCGCTGGTCCATGTGCACACCTCGCCCACGACCCGTTTGAGGGTTACGGCCGACGGGTCGTCGACCACCGCCGCCGGGCCCGCGTCGACGACGAAGCGGTCGCACCATGCGGTCGAGACGGGCGGCGCCGCTATCGCCGGCCGTTCACCCGAGTCGCTCTCCCAACAGCGGCGCGCCGACGGCGCCGCCCACGGCCACCGCTGTCCCGGTGAAGGTGAGCGCCAGGGGCGGTTCGAACGCTTCGATGGCGCTGAAGAGGACGCCGGCGACCGCGAGGACGGCGAACCCGGCCACGACCTCTCGCCGGTCGGACGGGTGAGCGGGCGTCGAGTCCGCGACGAGCCGCCACACGAGCCAGCCGCCGACGGCGCCGCCGATTGCCGCGACGCTGTCGAAGGTGAATCCGTTGAGCAGGCCGACGGCACCGACCGCGACTGCGACGACCAGGACCCGCCCCGGGTCGGTTCCGCGGTCGGCGAACCGGTAGAGCGCGCCGAGGAGGAGCGCGCCGACGGCCGCCCCGACGATGACGTCCACGAGGTAGTGGACGCCGAGGACGAGCCGCGAGAGCGAGACGAGCCCGATCACCGCGGCGGCGCCGGCGATTCGCCGGCGGAGCGACCACCGGTCGAGGACCAGCGCCAGTCCGCCCCAGACCATCGTGGTCCCGAGCGCGTGGCCGCTCGGAAACCCGGGACCGTCGGCGGTGGTGGCGCTCTCGAACAGGGCGTCGAACGCGCCCGGGAACAGTCCTACGTCGGGCGGTTCCATCGCGCCCGGCGGCCGACCGAGCCCGAAGAACGTCTTGAGCGCGCCGATGACGGCGACGTAGGTGAGCGCGAGCGCGAAGACGAACAGCGCGCGGCGGCGGTCGATCCCCCAGAGCGGAAACTCCTCGCCGGCGACGAAGAGCGCACCGCCGAGGACGAACAGGAACCACCCGTCGCCGAGTTGGGTGACCAGTCCGAACAGCAGGACGACCGGCCACTCCGCCAGGTCGTGGATCGCCTCCGTGACGCCGATGCCCCGGTCGCCACTGAACAACTGCATCTACTCCACGTTCGGACCGGTAGCGTGTAAGATCCGGGGTGACAGATGCAGGCCGCTCTCGCGCCGGCCGTCTACCGCGCGTACAGCGGGGTCCCGACGAGCGCCGGCGGGTGCACGTCGTCGTCGGTCGTGACGGCCAGGTAGGGCCGGTCGACCGGGCCGAACACGTCCACGACGCGGCCCAGACCGTCGAGGTTCTCGTCGACGACGGGCGTGCCGATGTCGACGTGCTCGGCGTCGGGGGCGCGGACGATCGCGAGGTGCTGGGCGATCCGGACGACCTCTCCGACGCGTTTCACGGCCGGACCTCCGTGCTGCGCCGCGCACCGCTTTCCGCGTCGCTCATTCGCGGATGACGCCGAGATAGGCGGCGACGGCGCCGAGCAGGTCGGTCTTGCTGGCGTCGTCGGCGTCCTTCACGAGGACGCGTCCTCGGGGCTCGTACTCGCGGGGGTACGTCTTGTCGCGCTCGATCACGGCGTCGTACCCGACCTGCTGGACGGCCTGTGCGATCTCGTCGACCGTCGGCTCCGGGACCGCCAGATCCGTCGACACGCGACGCCCCTCGCTGCGCGTGCGGGTGACGTCGAGCGCCGCCGGCCAGATGACGTTCTCGACCATACGCGGCCCTGAGAACCCGCCTACGTAAGGGTCTTTCCGGTCGGCGCGGTCTCCGGCGAAAAAAGGTGTTCGCATCAGTCCTGCCGCGAAGACGGTGACGGCCGTCCTACCGATGTCGACGCACGAACAGCGCGCCCGCGAGCAACGCGACCAGCGCGGTCGCGGCCGTGAAGCCGGGGCCGCCGTCGCTGGTCGTCTCGACGACGGGCGTCTCGGTCGGCGTGTCGCCCGTCTCCGGCGTGGTGGTCGGCGTCGCGGTCGAGTCACCCGTCTCGGCCGTCGCCGTCTGGGTGGCCGTCGCGGTCGGCGACGGCGTCGGCGTCGGACAGGAGACCGGATCGGGCGTCTCAACGGCCGAGAAGTCGATGCTCTCGTAGACATCGGGGTGGAACGCCTGGGCCATCTTCTTCAGCGGCTGGACGTTCCGCGGGCCGTTCTGGCTCATGAAGTTCCGGTTCACCCGGACGATGTTCCCTTCCTGAACGGCCGTCGACTCGTTGAACGCGGCGGTCTTCGGCACTGTGCCGAACTGGCCGTTCTGGACGATCCATTCGGGGTCCTTCTGGGTGACGACCTCGTCGCTGAGCTGACCGTACCCGTTGCTGGTGTTGATCTCGCCCGCGGCGATGTTGTCGCCGCCGGCCGCTTCGATCAGCCGGCCGATGAAGGTGTTCTCGCTGGCGGTCCACCCGCTCGCGAGCGAGAAGTACACGCGGGGGTTCTCCTCCTCGCTCACGGCGTCGCGGACGGCCTGGACCTGTCCCTGCATGCGGGCGCTGGTTTGCCCGGCCTCGTCGTAGTGGCCGGTCAACTGCCCGTACAGTTCGATCTTGGCGTAGACGTCTTCGAGATCGGCGGCGCTCTCGAACTTGTAGACGGTCAGCCCGCTGTCACGGAGCGCCTGGACGGTCTCGTTCGGGACGACGTTCGGCGCGAGCACCAAGTCGGGCTCGCTCCCGACGACCGCCTCGGTGATGACGGTCCCGTCGTCCTGCACGACGTCCGTCTTGCCTTCGGTGCCGTTCAGGTAGCCCAGGTTGTAGTCCCGAGGCATCGCGACGACCTCGTCTTGCGCGCCGATACTCCAGAGGATCTGGGCCGCGCTCGGGGCCAGGGCGGCGATTCGGTCGGGGTCCTCCTCGATCGTTACTTCCGTTCCCGTCTCGTCGGTGAGCGTCATCGGATAGGTGCAGTGCGAGTCCGCGAGACCGCTCGCACTCGCGCTCGCTGCACCCGTTCCGACGCCGGCACCCGCCGCCGGGGTCGCGACCGCCCCGAACGCGGCGACGAGCACCAGCGCGGCACCGACGACTGCTGTCGCGTCTCTCATGGCGTCTGTGGCTGTGCCTCTTTGCAATAAATACTTACCTACTGCAACCAGACTTGATGACCATGAACGTCCGGACCAGGGCGACCGGGTGGTCGGTCGGGCTGACCGTAGCGCTGGTCGCCGTCGCGCTGGTCAGCGCGACCAGAGGCCCGGTCGCGGTCCCGCTTCCCGAGGTCGCGAAAGCCGCGCTCAACGCCGTCGGGATCCCGACCGGCGTCCGCTTCGGGAGCGGCACCGTGGCCCTCTTCGGCGCGACGCTCTCGGTGCCGGTCCCGGACCTTTCGTACACTTACCTCTTCTCGTTCCCCGTCGACTCGACCGACGAGACCATCGTCCGGCGGATCCGGCTGCCGCGGATCGCCCTCGGCGCGACGGTCGGGTTCGCGCTGGCCTCCGCCGGGACGGTGATGCAGGGGTTCTTCCGGAACCCGATGGCCGACCCGTCGATCATCGGCGTCTCCTCGGGCGCTGCTGTCGGCGCCGTGGCGACGATCGCGCTGTCGTTCTCCGGCCCCTTCAGTATCCAGGCCGCGGCGTTCGTCGGCGCGGTCGTCGCCGCCTTCGTCGTCTACGTCATCGCCACCGAAGGGGGGCGAACTCCCGTGGCGACGCTCCTCCTCGCGGGCGTCGCGATCCAGACGTTCCTCGGTGCGGTCGTCTCCTATCTCCTCCTCCAGGCCGGCGAGAGCCTCGAACAGGCGCTGTACTGGCTGATGGGGCGGCTCCACAACGCCGCGTGGTCGGACGTGGCCGTGACCGCGCCGGTGGTGGTGGCCTGCTTCGCCGTCCTCGCGGCGTACTCGCGCGACCTCAACGTCCTGCTGCTCGGCGAGGAGGACGCCCACACGCTCGGGATCGAGGTCGAACGGACGAAGCGGATCCTGCTCGCGGTCTCCAGCGTCGCCACGGCCGCGGCGGTCGCCGTCGCCGGCTCAATCGGCTTCGTCGGGCTCGTCGTCCCGCACATGATGCGGCTCGTCGTCGGTCCCGACCACCGGATCTTGCTCCCGACGAGCGCCATCGCGGGAGCCGCCTTCCTCGTCGCGACGGACACCGTCGCGCGCTCCGGGAGCGTCGAGGTGCCCGTCGGCATCGTCACCGCAGCGCTGGGCGCGCCCTTCTTCCTCTATCTCCTCCGGACGCGGGAGGTGCATTCGCTGTGAGCCTCGGCCTGCCCAGTTCGGTGGAGAGTCTCCTCGGCGACACCGGGGGCGACGGGGGGCGGGACGACGAGTTCGCGGGCGGCCGCGAGTCCGAGCGCGGCCCTGGCGCGACGGAACCGAGCGCTGACTCCGCGGCTCGCGCGACTGACCGACCCCTCATCGAGGTCGACGGCATCTCGGCGGGGTACGGCGATGTAGAGGTACTTGACGACGTGTCACTCTCCGTGGGCGCCGGCGAGTTCGTCGGCCTCGTGGGCCCCAACGGCGCCGGCAAGACGACGCTGTTGAAGGCGATAAACGGCGTTCTCGACCCCGACGCGGGGTCGGTCCGGGTCGCCGACGAACGGGTCGCGGGCCTGTCGGCGCGGGAGGCGAGCCGCCGAGTCGCGACCGTCCCGCAGGACACGACAGTCGCCTTCGAGTTCACCGTCGAGGACGTCGTCGAGATGGGCCGGACGCCGTATCACGGCCGGTTCAGCGGTGATCCCGACGCCGAGTCGGCCGTCGAACGCGCGCTCGACCGCACGGAGACGGCGCGGTTCCGCGACCGTTCGATCGCGTCGCTCAGCGGCGGCGAGCGCCAGCGGGTCGTGCTCGCGCGGGCGCTGGCACAGGAGACGCCCGCGCTCGTCCTCGACGAGCCGACGGCGAGCCTGGACGTGAACCACCAGGTGCAGACGCTCGAACTCGTCCGCGACCTGGTCGACACCGAAGGCAAGGCCGCGCTGGCGGCCATCCACGACCTGGACGTTGCGGCCCGCTTTTGCGACCGGCTGGCCGTTCTCGCGGACGGCGACCTGCTGGCGGTCGGGCCGCCGCCGGAGGTCCTGACCGCCGAGCACCTCGGGACCGCCTTCGACACGGAGGCGGCGGTCCTGCCCAACCCCGTGACAGGGACCCCCGCCGTGACGCCGCTCTCCGAGTCCGGCGACCTCGATCGGACGGTCCACGTCGTCGGTACGGGCGCGGCGACTGCGCGGACGATTGCGGCGCTCGCGGAGGCGGGCGCGGCAGTCACAGTGGGGCCGGCCCCGGACGGCGACGTGGCGGTCGCCACGGCCGGTGAACTCGCCGCGGAGACGGTGACCGCGCCGGCGTTCGCGTCCCTCGACGCGGGCGTCGAGGCCCGCGCCCGCGACCTGCTGTCGGCCGCCGACGCGGCCGTCGTCGTCGAACCGGTCGCCCCCGCGCTCCGGGCGCTTGCACGTGATCACCCCGCGGTCGTCCGGGTGTCTACCGGGGATGTCAGACCGGCGGACGTGGCCGACGCGACCGCCGCGACCGACACGAACGACGCGGTCGACACGACCGGTGCGACCGGAGTGGGAGACGCGAGCGACCCGACTGACTCGCGGCAATCCGACGCCAGAAACTCCCCGAAGGCGGACTCAGACGGGTTCGGACGGCCGGTCGACGCCGCGGCGGCGGCCACGCCGGACACCGTCACCGCGGGAATCCGGGCGGCGCTCGACGGGCCGGTCGGGGCGGACGACTGAGCGGTCGAGCGAGCGGGCGTCGCGTGGGCTCCCGTCGGATGTCGTGGACGCAACAGTTATTGGGAGGGGGACTCACCCCCGACTATGGCTGACGTGAACAAGCCGACGCTGCTGGTCGCGGGGGGCGGCCTCGTCGCGCTGATCGTCGTCGCGGTCCTCGTCGGCGCCGCGCTGACTCAGCCCGACGCGCCGGTCGTCGGGGACGACGACTCGTCACCGACGACCGTCGAACGGACGTCGTTACCGACGCTCCCGCCGACGACCGACGCACCCGCCGGTACTGGGGCGAACGGGGGAACGCAGACGACCACGCCGACGCCGTATCCGACGCTCACACCCACGTCGACGCCGACGGCCACGCCGACGGCCACGCCGGCGCTGACCGACGTCCCGGCCGAGTCGTTCGACGAACGGGAGATCGAGCGGCTGGTCGCCGAGTACATCAACGACCGCCGAGCGGAGCGGGACCTCGACCGCCTCGACTACGAGGGGGACAGCGTCGACGACCTTGTCGAGATGGCCCGCGGCCACAGCGTCCGCATGGCTGACGTCGACGAGGCGATCCACCGGATCGACGGACAGGCCAGCGCAGACCGGTACCGGGAGAACAGCCTGTACGACCGCTGTCGCTGGTCCGCGCCGGACGGGAACTCGCTCGTGACCGCCGACGACAACGCGCTCGAAGCCGTTGGGCGTACGATCGCAGGAGAGTCGTACCGTCAGAACGGCGAGCGCCAGTTCAACGGCGACGAGAGCGCCGTCGCGCGGGCGGTCGTCGACGCGTGGTGGAACACGTCGACGTATCGGCCGCGACTGACGCGACCAGGGGCCGACGAGGTCGGCGTCGGCGTCGACATCACCCGGCGCGGCGACGTGTTCGCCACCGCGAACTTCTGCTGACCGAGTCGCCGCGATCGGCGACCGTGGCTCGCGCTCAGGGCGTGTGGTCTCGTTTCCGACGACCTGCGTCCAGCGGCGCCGTCACTCCGCGTGACGGCTGATCTCGTTGAACGCGGCCTCGAAGTCGTCGAACTCCGCGAGCGCCTCGTCGATGTCCTCCCGCAGGCGCGCGGCGCGCTCGCGAAGGTCGGCGACGTCGTCGCTGGCGTCGAGTTCGGGCTCGCTCTTCTCGGCTTCGAGCAGCGCGATCTTCGAGGTGACTTCGAGGTACTCGGTGAGTCGCTCGTCGTACCGGCTGGCAGTCAGCTGCTGTTCGATGGCGGCGACCAGGTCCCCCTTCTGGACGGGCTTGCAGAGGTAGTCGTCGAACGCCATGTCGACGATGTCGAAGTCCGGGTCGACGGCGGTGATCATGATGACTCGGGCGTCGAGCCCCCGGTCGCGGATCGCCGAGAGCACGTCGTCGCCCGACACCTGCGGCATCCGCCTGTCCAGCAACACGACGTCGACCGACTCGTCGACGACCTCCAGCGCCTCCTCCCCCCCGTAGGCCGTCTCCGTGTCGTACTCCTCGCGGAGACGGAGCGCGTAGACGTCGGCGACCTCCGCTTCGTCGTCGACGATGAGGACCCGCGGATCGGGACTCGTCTCGTTCACGAGGGGGACTGATGCGGTGATCCCATGTAAGTGCGTGGGTGGCGGCCACTCTCGGGCCAGTCACTCCGTCAGCGCCCGTTCCGTGGCGGCTCACCGGAGGGACCGCCGCGGACACGGCCAAACACAATCCCTTTGCCGGTACCTTCCCAAGAGCCTGTAATGTCGAGGTGTGACGAGTGCGGCAAACAGGAGAACATGCCGTACCAGTGTCGCCACTGCGGCGGCACGTTCTGTGCGGAACACCGCCTCCCCGAGAACCACGGGTGTCCGGGCCTGGACAACTGGTCCGACCCCGGCGGCGTCTTCGATAGCGGCTTCGACGACAGCGTCGACGACGACGCCAGCGGGGGCGGCCTCCGCGACCGACTCGGGATCGACACCGGTCCCGGCGGCCCGCTGGCGTACTTCCGCGGGAACATGACCTACGCCTTCCTCGGCGCGATGTGGGTCACGTTCCTGCTCCAGCACGTCGTGATCCTCGTCGCCGGTGGGGACGTCTACAGCGCGATATTCACCCTCCGGGCGAGCCATCCGGAGTACGTCTGGACGTGGTTCACGTCGATCTTCGCGCACGCGCCGTTCTCGCTGTTCCACATCGGGATCAACAGCATCGTGATCTACTTCTTCGGCCGCATCGTCGAGGACTACGTCGGGTCGCGGGACTTCACCCTCCTCTTCCTCGGGAGCGGCGCGCTCGCAGGCCTCGCCCAGATAGGGTACTACATCGTCCAGATCGGCGGCATCCCGCAGACGGCGACCGCGGGCGTCGTCGGCGCTAGCGGCGCCGGCCTCGCCATCATGGGCGTGCTCACCGTGTTGAACCCGAACCTCCGGGTGTACCTGTACTTCATCCTGCCCGTCCCGCTGTGGCTGCTGACGGTCGGGTACACCGGCTACACCGTCTTCCGGATCTTCACCGCCGGTGCGGGCGCCGGTGGCACGGCCCAGGTCGCCCACCTGCTCGGGCTGGTCATCGGCCTGCTCTACGGCCGGCACGTGAAGGGCCGCCACCGCGTGCCGAACCAGCTCCAGTTCGGCGCCGGCGGCCGCGGTCCGGGCGGACCCGGCGGACCGGGCGGCCCCGGTGGCCGCGGTCCGTTCTGATGGAGATCGTTCGCCCCGAATTCGTCCCCGACGCCTCCCTCTCCCGCGAGGACATGGAGTCCCTCCAGCGGGAGATCGCCGAGGTCGCCGTCTTCGCGGACGACCTCGCCGTCGATCCCGCGGCGGTCTGCGGCGACGACGCCGCCGCCACCGACGACGAACAGACGAGTCTCGCCGACGTGGACGCGAGCGGTGGCGAAGCCGGTGCGGACCCGGCCGCGGGCCCGCCGCTGGTCGCCGGCGTCGACCAGTCGTTCGTCGACGACCACGCCGTCAGCGCGATCGTGCTCCTGCGGGGCGGCGAGGTCGTCGAGCGCGCCTACGCCGTCGAACCGGTGGAGATCCCCTACATCCCCGGACTGCTGAGCTTCCGGGAAGGGAACGCCATCCTCTCGGCGTTCGACCTGCTCGCGCGCGAGCCCGACCTCGCCCTGCTCGACGGGAGCGGACGCATCCACTTCCGGGAGGCCGGCATCGCCACGCACGTCGGCGTCACGCTCGACCTCCCGACCGTCGGGGTCGCCAAGAGCCTGCTCTGTGGCACGCCGCGGGAGTCGCTCGACCGGAAACTCCCCGAGGGCGCCCGCGTCGCGATCGAGGCCGACGCCGACGTGGAGACGGCCGAACCGGGCACGCACATCGGCGACGCCGTCCAGACCCGCCAGTTCGAGAACGCCGACCGGTACGTGAACCCGCTGATCGTCAGTCCCGGCCACCGCGTCAGCGCCGACACCGCATCCGACGTCGCACTGGCCTGCGCGAACGGGTACAAGCTCCCCGAACCGACGCGACTCGCCGACAAGTACGCCGACGACGTGAAGGCCGAAGTCAGAGACGACCTCTGAGACCGCTTCGGAGCCGTCTCACCTTTCGTCGCGGACGCCGACGAGGACGAACGTCTCCGAGCGGGTCGCCCGGAACTTGACGGTGAATCCCGCGTCGCCGAGTGCGGCCGCGGCGTGGTCGGCGTCGTAGCGCTCTTCGACCGGCGGACCGCTGGAACCCGCTCCCTCGGCGGTCCAGTCGACGATCGCGAACCGACCGCCCGGACGGAGGACGCGGGCGACTTCCTCGACCGCCGCGCCGGGGAGTTCGTGGTACGTCATCGTCGCGAACGCGGCGTCCAGCGCGCTGTCGTCGAAGGGCAACTCGTCCGCACCGCTCGTGACGAGCTCGACGTTGTCGGGGACACCCTTCTCGCGGTAGCGGTCGTGCATCGCCTCCTGCACGTCGAGGGCGTAGACCTCGCCGACGTGCGGCGCCACGTCGTCGGTGTAGAAGCCGGTACCGCTCCCGAGATCGACGACCGCGTCGTCCGGGTCGGGGTCCAGCGTCCAGTAGAGCTCCTCGGTCGAGCAGTGGCGATAGCGCCGGGCGGCGTCTTCCAGTCTGTCCGCGTCCTCGGCGGGGAACGTGTGATGGCCCATGGCGTCGTGGTTGTGGTCGCGCGGTGAAATACCTCCCGTGACCGGGCCGCGAGCGACTCGGCCTGCCCGCGGGTCGCCTCGGGCGCCTCCGACGGCGGAGACTTAACTTGCGGGCGTTCGTCGTCGGGCACATGACGAAGACGGCGCTGATAACGGGGTCCTCGTCCGGGATCGGACGCGCGACCGCCGTCGACTTCCTGCGGCGGGAGTGGACGGTCTACGCGACGGCTCGTGACACCGACGACGTGGCCGACCTCGCGGAGGCGGGGTGTGAGACGGCCGAACTCGACGTGACTAGCGACGCCGACGTCGAGCGCGTCGTCGATCGGATCGCCGAGGAGACCGGTCGCATCGACTGCCTGGTCAACAACGCGGGCTACGCCCAGTACGGCCCGATCGAGGACGTGCCCGTCGAGGCGGTCCGCGACCAGTTCGACGTGAACGTCTACGGCCCGCACCGGCTCACCCGCGCGGTCCTCCCGCACATGCGCAAGCGCGGGTCGGGGACGATCGTCAACGTCTCCAGCGTCCAGGGCCGAGTCGCCACAGGCGGCGCCGGCGCCTACAGCGGGTCGAAGTTCGCGCTGGAGGCCATGAGCGACGCGCTCCGCGTCGAGGTCGAGGACTTCGGGATCGACGTCGTACTGGTCGAACCCGGGCCCGTCGCGACGGCGTTCGGTGATCGGGCCGAGTCGGAGTTCGACCGCCTGGAGCGCTCCGGGGCGTATCACGACCTCTACAGCGTGCAGGAGGACACGGACGTGCTGGGGAGCGGCAACGACTTCGGCGTCCACCCCTCGGAGGTCGCGGCGGTCATCGGCGACGCCGCCTGCGCTTCGGACCCGAATCCGCGCTACCCCGTCGGGACGCTCGCGAGCGTCATGATCGCGACGCGCCATCTCCCCGACCGCTGGCGCGACGCGGCCTACCGACTCGTGCGCTGGGTGGTGACCTGACGATGCCCGGTAGCGGGCCGGAGGCGATCTGACGTGGTCGGCGTGCGCGACCGCGCCGACCTGACCCGCACAGACGCCCACGAGGTCGTCCTGGACTGTCTCGAAGCCGGGATCGAGGCCGCGCGGCCCGAGCGCGTTCTCGCCGACGCGCTCTCGCTGTCGGGCGACCAGCTCCGCATCGCGGGCGAGGTGTACGACCTGCACGCGTACGACGAGATTCTCGTCCTCGGCGGCGGCAAGGCGGCGGGCCAGGTCGCGGCCGCGCTCGAAGACCGGCTCGGCGAGGCCGTCGGCGGCGGCGTCGTCGTCACCGACGACCCCGTCGAGACCGAGCGGGTGGAGGTCGTCGAGGGGTCGCACCCGGTGCCGGACGAAGCCGGTGCCGAGGGCGCTCGTCGCGTCCGCGATCTGGCCGCGGAGGCCGGCGAGCGGACGCTCGTCTTCGCCGTCATCTCCGGCGGCGGGAGCGCACTTCTTCCCGCGCCCGCTGGCGACCTCTCCCTGGGGGACGTGCGTGATACGACCACCGCGCTGCTGGAGGCCGGCGCGGCGATCGGCGAGATAAACGCCGTCCGCAAGCACCTCTCGGACGTCAAGGGCGGGCGGCTGGCGGCCGCGGCCGCCCCGGCGACGGTCGTGACGCTGGCGTTCAGCGACGTGGTCGGCGACGACCCGGGCGTGATCGCCAGCGGCCCCACCGCCCCCGACCCGACGACGTTCGACGACGCGCTCGCCGTCCTCGACCGCTACGACCTCCAGGTTCCCGCCGAGGTCCGGGCGCACCTCCAGGCGGGCGCGGCCGGCGACCGCGAGGAGACGCCCGGTCCCGACGCCGACTTCTCTCACGTCCGCTATCACCTGCTCGCGGACGCGTGGACGGCCATCGATGCCGCCCGCACGGTGGCCGACGATGCGGGCTACGAGACTGCGGTGCTGTCCTCGCGGATCCGCGGCGAGGCGCGGGAACAGGGACTGGCCCACGCAGCCGTCGCCGAGGAGGCCGCGGCGACCGGCAATCCGATCGAGGCGCCCGCGGTCGTCCTCTCGGGGGGCGAGACGACGGTGACCGTCCGCGGCGACGGCTCCGGCGGCCCCAATCAGGAGTTCGCCCTCCGCGCGGCGCTCGAACTCCCCGAGAGGGCCGTCCTTGGTACCGTCGACACTGACGGTCGTGACGGCGGGACAGACGCGGCGGGTGCGCTCGTCGACGGACAGACGATCGCCGACACCGAGGCGGCCGCCGCCGCGCGCGACGCGCTGGCCGACAACGACGCGGAGCCGTTCCTCGCCGACAGGGGCGCGCTCGTCCACACCGGCCGGACGGGGACGAACGTCAACGACCTGCGCGTGTTGCTCGTCGAATGACGGTGCGTTCGTAACACGGCCACCAACCCCGACCGGCCGGTAGCTTTTCGGGCGTCTCGCGGGTAGCGTCGGATCATGAGCGACGACGCTTCGCTGGGCATCCTCGCCTTCGAGGGATTCGAGGAACTGGACGCGATCGGCCCCTACGAGGTGTTCCAGAACGCACGGACGGCGGGCGCGGACTGGACGGTCGACCTGCTGGCGGCCGACGAGACCGATCTCGTCACCGCTGCGTACGACCTCCGCGTCGAACCGGACGACGTCCTCGCTGCCGACGCGGACCTCGACTACCTCGTCGTCCCCGGCGGCGGGTGGAACGACGGCGACGAGGACGCTGGCGCCCGGGCGCTAGCCAGCGACGAGGCAGTCCTCGACGCGATCCGGACGATCCACGAACGCGGCGCGACGATTCTCTCGGTCTGCACCGGCGCGATGGTCCTGTCGGCGGCCGGCCTGCTGGACGGCCGCCCCGCCGTCACCCACCGGAGCGCGCTCGACGACCTGCGCGAGACCGACGCCGAGGTGATCGACGCCCGCGTCGTCGACGACGGCGACGTGGTGACCGCCGGAGGGATCACCGCCGGCATCGACGCCGCGCTGTGGCTCGTCGAGCGCGAGTGGGGCCACGAAGTCGCCTTCGAGGTCGAGGACGCGATGGAGTACGAGCGCAGCACAGACGTGTACCGCAGCTAGCGACTCACTCTTCGAGACGCGCCACAACGCGCTACTCTTCGAGGCACGCCGCGACGACGCGCAGCGCGCGCTCGCCGCGAACCTCGTCCGCGAAGAGGGGAACGCGGCGCACGTCGTGGCCGCGGAAGACGTCCTGTGAGCGCGAGAGCGCCTCGCGCTGGACCGACCAGCGCCGCTGGCAGAACTCGCAGTCGTCGAGGTTCGGCGAGACGAACCACTCCGCGTCTACGTCGGCAACGTCCGCCAGATCCTGCATGACCCGGTTGACGACCACGGTCCCGACCGGCACGTCGAACTCGTCGAGGCGCGCGAGCAGTCGCTCGGATTCGAGCACGGACAGCTCCTCGGGGACCATCACGACGCGGAAGTCGGTCTGGGTCGGGTCCTGGAGCACGGACCGCAACTGCTCGATGCGGTCGCTGAGCACGCGCAGGTCGTCCAATCCCTCCTCGGGGTCGACGTCCTCGTCGTCGCCACCGAACATCCCGCCGAGGTTCTCCATCATCCCGCCCATCCGCTCGCGCAGCGAGAGTATCTTCCCGACCATCGAGTCCATCACGTCGGGGAGTTCGAGGAGCCGGAGCGTGTGCCCCGTCGGGGCGGTGTCGACGACGACCCGGTCGAATCGCGGGTCGTCCATGTACCGGATGAGGAGCCGGATCGCCGCCGCCTCGTCAGCGCCGGGCATCGACCCGCCCAGCGGGTCGACCATCTCGTCGCCGGCGTCGCCGAGCATCCCGCCCAGGCCCCCAAGCGCGCCCCCGGCGCCGCCGATCCCGCCCCCTTCCTCGGCAAACGGGCCGTCTTCCAGCGCGGCCTCGGGATCGATCTCCGCCGCGTAGAGGGGGATTTCATCGCGGATCTGCGCCGGCTCTGCCGGGATCTCGGTCTCCAGCGTGTCCGAGAGGGAGTGGGCGGGGTCCGTCGAGACGACCAGCGTCGCGGTGCCGTCGCGGGCGCTCGCCAGCGCCGTCGCCGCCGCCATCGTCGTCTTCCCCACGCCGCCTTTCCCCCCGTAGAGGACGTACTCCGGCGCGTCGACTCCCGCGGGGACCGCCGCGTCGTCGATGTCGTCGACCGCTTCGACGTCGATGTCGCTCATTGCCTCGGGGTGCGCCCGCGCGACGGATGAATTCATCGAACCGTCTCCTTCCGCTCGGGGACGGTGTTTACCGTCTCGTCGCTCTGTTACCGCTCCGACGGGTCCTTTTCGTAGGCTTGCAGCCGATCGTACTCCTCGGCCGTGATCGGGAGGACGGTGCCGTGTTTGAACCCGTAGGGGAACGCGAACTCGTCGTCGGCGCGCTCGAACGCCTCCTCCAGCGAGTCCGCCACGAACGGGACGTACCCCTGCGTCTCCGGACTCCCGCCGAAGTAATCGAGGAACAGACACCACCGCCCGTCGTCGAGTCGGAAGGCGGTCGGCGCTTCGTACCGCTCGCCTTCCAGCCCCTCCATCGTCCGGTCGAACGCCTCGACCCGGGTGAAGGGACCGGTCGGCCGCTCGCTCTTCACCAGAATGATCCCAGCAGGGTTCGCCTCGCTCTTCAGGAAGCAGTAGTACGACCCGTCCTCCTCGTACATCGCGGAGTCGATGACGCCGCTGTCGGATTTCCCGTAGAGCAGTTCCGGCTCCGAGAACGTCTCGAACGACTCGGTCGTCGCGTAGTAGATCGCCTTGTCCTGGTAGTCGTCGCTGCGGTGCGAAGACGACCAGTGGACGACGTACTCGCCGTTTTCGCGGTCGTAGGTGATGTCCGGCGCCCAGAGACAGCCGAACTGCCCGTCGCCGAGTTCGGCCATCCGCTGGTCGGACCACTCGACCAGGTCCTCGGACTCCCACAGCACCAGCGAATCACTCCCGTTGCGGGTGATCGCCTCCCACGACCCGTCGTACTGGTTGGGCATCCCGTACGCGAGGCTGAGATCGGTCCCCATGATCACGAACCGGCCGTCGTCCGTCCTGGTGATCGTGCAGTCTCGGACGCCCTTGTCGCCCCGGTAACTCCAGAGGACGGGGTCGCCGCTGTTGACTTCCTCCCAGTGCAACCCGTCCTCGCTGATCCCGAAGTACACCTGCTCACCGTCCGGCGTCCGCGTCTCCCTGAAGTGGACGAACAAGTACGCCTGCATACGTCGGCGTTGTCAGGGGGCACCGTATCGGTTTCCGTTCCGTCGCTCACTGAGACTCGACGTCGGGCCCGACAGCGACGACAGTCAGGACTACGCGTCGGCGGACAGCGAAAGGTCGACCGTCCCCCCGGACGGCCGGCACGAGCGGGTAGGCGTGATGCCTATGACCGCGACGACCGAGCCTCGCGCACCTCGGCACCGTCACGGAGTTTGTCTTCGCAGAACGGACAGACGCGAGGGCCAGTGTGACCGTCGGGCGTGAACACGCGTACGTACGCCTCGGTAACAAACGACCCGCAGTTCTGACACTCTGGCATCTCTTGAGTAACGGGAATACTCCGCCATATGCTTTCCGGCCGTGGATGGCGGTATAGACCGATTAACTCCCCTTCGACGGCTGTCAGGTGCCGGCTTCCCGGGGGTATATCGGCACTACCTTTCGGCGACCTGAGAAAACCGCCGACCGCGCCGCCCGCTGGCGTCTCACTGCGACCGGTCGGCCCAGAACCGCTCTAGCTGCCCGTCGAGGAACTCCGCGGTCATCCGGACGAACTCCTCGCGCTCGGCGGGCGAGAGGTACTCGTGGACCGAGTGACGGGTCCCCGCGGTGTAGCGACGGTCGGCGAACACGCGCACCCCGACCTCGTCGGTCCCGCGGATGACGCGCCCGATGGCCTGCCGGGCGCGGCGGACCGCGGGGACGGTCAGCGCGTACTCGAAGGCGTTGTCCTCCCCGAATTCGTCCGCGTAGGCCCGTCGGACCGCCTGTACACGCGGTGATCCGACGTTGACGAGCGGGACGCCGATCACGAGCGCGGCGGCCAGTTTCTCGCCGTCGTAGTCGACGCCCTCGGTGAGCGTCCCGCGCGTGCTCGTGACTAGGACTTTCCCGTCGCCGCTGAAGAAGTCGGCCTTGAGTTCCTCCGTCGCCTCGTTGCTCGAACTCTCGTCGACGAGGACCGGCTTGTCGACCGTTTCCTCCAGGTAAGCACCGGCCCACTCGGCTTCCCGGTAGTTGGGCATCGCCACGAGGACGTTCCCCGGCGACCGGGCGACCGACCGCAGGACGTGAGCGTACTCGCCCCGCGTCTGGTTCCAGCCGTCGCCCAGCGGGTCCATGTCGCCGGGGTCGCCGCGGTTGCGCGCGGTGAACGGCTGAGCGTCGACCGCCCAGCTCGCGCGGTTCTCCGCGGGGAATCGCAGGGGGTAGCTCTCCGCTTCCACGGGGCGACCGTGGTCACCGTCGTCGGGCGTCGGTCCGGGATCGGGGTCGCCCGCGCGGAGCGATTCGAGCCCGGACACCTCGGTGAACACGTCCAGCGGCGAGAGCGTCGCGCTCATGAGGACGCCGCCGCCCAGCGAGTCGAAGATCTCCCGCAGCGACTCGGCGGGCATGCAGTCGAACAGGACGAGCCCCGGCGTGTAGACGCGCTGGTAATCCTCGTCGACGGCGTCGGCGGCCTGTCCGGTCTTCGGCGAGTGTTCGAGTTCGATCTCACGGAGGTAGCGGTCGTGGTCGCGCTCCCACCAGTGGTTCATCACGGCGCCGACGGCGGCGCAGACGGGCGAGCGCGTCAGTCCGAGGCCGTCGATGGCGTCCTCGACCGCCGCACCGACCGTCGCGAGCGTCCGCCAGGTGTCCCCGTCGTAGCCCTGTCGTTCGGCCCAGCGGGTCAGTTCGTCGGGTTCCGGTTCGTCGGGATCGCGCAGGGGGATCTCGACGTCGCGGGCGGGGACGCTGTCAGCCGGGTCGCCGACGCGCCAGTCGCGCTCGAACTCCTCGTCGAGGTAGGCCTCGACGCGCTCGTCTAGCCAGTCGAGGAGGTCGTCGTAGAACTCCCTGGCCCGGTCGATGGCGGAGAGGGGCACGTCGTGACTGGCCAGCCGGTCCCGGACCTGCCGCTTGCGGTCCTCGCTCTCTCGCGCCCGCGAGAGGAGATGGTTGCAGTCGTTGCGCGCCCGCTTGATCGTCGAACGGCCCACCCTGTCGGAGAGCAGGTCACGGACGCGCTCTTCGAGGCGGTGGGCCTCGTCGACGACGAGGAAGGTCGAGGAGTCGAGCGCGGCGGCGACCAGCGGTCGCGATCCCGGGTCGAAGACGTGGTTGTAGTTGCCGATTATCACGTCGGCGTGTTCGAGCATCACGCCCATCACGCGGTGGGGGCAGGTGCCGCGCTCGACGCTCGCCGGCAGGTAGTCGTCGGCGGTCACCACCCGGTTCTCGCCCGCCGAGAAGTCGACGGGCGAGCCCTTGTTGCGGGCGAACCAGTCGGCCTCGAACGGGCAGTAGAGCGGGTCGTCGTCGCCGGAGGTCATCCCCTCCGGCGCACTGGGCTGGCTCCGCGGGTACGGCGACTCTGCACCCGCAGTCTCCAGCGCGCTGTCGAACGTCCGGTAGGTGTCGGCGTCCATGCGCGCCTCGCGCACCAGGTCGCTCGCCAGGTCCGGGTCCCACCAGATGTCGTCCGGGTCGGATTCGAGCGAGGCGTCGGCCGCGGGCGCGTCGCCCGAGCGGCGGTCGGCCTCGACCAGGTTCGCCGTCGACTCGCGCAGGTCCTCGCAGCGGTCGTGCGTCGAGGCGTCGTCGGGAAAGGCGCCCTCGCGCCCGTAGGGGCACAGGTCGCGCTTGCCGACGAGGGCGACGCCGTCGAGGGGCTCCGGCGCGTCGGGGTCGGCGGCCAGCCCGGCGTTCATCGTCCGGAGGTCCTCGACGAACTGGATGCGCTGCTGCTTGACGGGCGTGACGACCATCACGCGGTCGTACTTCGATGTCGTACGCGCGAGCGTCGCGCCTGCGGTCAGCGCGGCCATCGTCTTCCCGGTCCCGCAGGGCCCTTCCATCGCGAAGTAGCCGCCGAGCTGACCGACCTCGATCGCCCGCTCGATCGCATCGGTCTGGCTCTCGTACGGCTGGTCGAAGCCGAACACGTCGCGCCAGGCGGTCTCGGGGTCGCCGCTCCCGAACGCCGCGCCGGCGTCCGGTCCGTCCTCTCCCGCGCCGTCGGCGGCGGGTTCGTCGCGCCCCGCACTGCCACTGGCGGTCCCGCCGCTCGCCGATCCGCTCCCGGACTCGCCGCCCGCGCCGCGGTCCTCGGGCATTGTGGATCCCTGTGTCGTCCTCGCCTATGAACGCACGGATGCCCCGTCGGTCCGCGGTCGCTGCCTCCCCGCGCGCTCGGCTGCCGCCCCGCTGGTGGCGATTCCACGGGACACTTATGGTTCTGGAGTCAGCACTTCCCGCATCGACGGCCGACGAGACGGGCCGGTGGGGCCGCGGAACGGACTGGACGGCCGGGAGGACAGATGACTGGATCGGATGACGACACGGACGACGGCCGGGAGGACAGCGACGGATCGGCGGTGCTGATACTGCACCTCGACCCCGACGAGACCGTCCGATCGCGGCTGGCCGACGTCATCGATCGCACGGCCGACGACGTGGCCTACGAGGGGACGGACGACGCCGAACGGACGCACGAGCGCCTTTCCGAGGGGGACGTCGACGTCCTGGTCGTCGAGCCGGACGCACCGACCGACGTGACGGACCTGGTCACCGGCGCGGACGTGCCGGTCGCCCTCTACACGAGCCTCGAACCGAACGACGTCGATCCGGCGGTCTCCGGCGCGGCCGACACGCTCGTCGAGAAGTGGACCGCCGAGGAGGGACTCGATTTCGTCGTCGAGAAACTGCTCGGCGCGGTCCGCACCGCCGCGGAGGCCGAGTCGCGATTCACGCGGTCGTTCGACCGCGTCGACCCCGACACGCAGTCGTCGTCGAGCTTCCTCGTGTACGAGGACGGGACCGTCATCTGGGAGACGACGACGCTGGAAGAGATATTCGACCGCCGCGACGTGTCGGTCACGCTCCCGGAGACGCCGAACTTCTACAAGCAGCTGTCGGCCGCGCTCACGCACGACCCCGAGGCGATCCGGACGATCCGCGGCACCGACATCCCCGAAGAGCCGACACGGTTCACGGTGCCGACCGCCGACAGCGAGGCCTGCTTTCGCTACAGCGAGCACGAGTTCCCGGAAACGGTCGGCCCCCTCCGCCTGGTCGTCATCGAGGACGTGACCTGGTCGGCCCGCTCGGGCGCCCGCTACGAACTGCTGGAGCTGCTCGACCGCCACGTTCAGGACGGCATCTCGGTCGTCGACGCCAACGGCCGCGTCCAGTACCACAACGAGTCCTTCGCGGACCTGCTCGGACACGAGGACATGGTCGGCGAGCACACCGCGACGTTCATGGCCGACGGCGAGCTCGCCTCGGGCCAGCGGCTGATCCAGCGGCTGCGCACGACGAGCCAGGACAGCGGCGTCATCGACATGACCTTCGAGACGGCCGACGGGGACGAGCGGACGCTGGCGGTCCACTTCTCGGTCCGCGAGGACGACGACGAGTACGAGGGGCTCGTCAACGTCGCGCGCGACGTGACCGAGCGCCGCGATCACGAGCGGACGCTCGAACGATACCGCCGCCTCGTCGAGAGCGCCGGCGACCCGATGTACGTCGTCGACGACGACTGTCGGGTCGAGATCTGCAACGAGGCGCTGGCCTCCCTGTTCGACAGCTCGCGCGAGGCGCTCGACGGCGCCCGACTCGCGGAGTTCGTCCCGGAGGAAGCGGTCGAGCAGACGGTCGCGGCGCTCGATCGCGCGCGAGAGACCGGCGAGAGCGCCACCTGCGACCTCGAACTGCCGGACGCCGACGGCCAGGTCAGGCAGTTCGAGGCGACCGTCGCGGGCCTCGGTGACACCGACGCCGCCGGTTCGGTCGGGATCCTCCACGAGGTGACCGAGCGCGAGCGCCGCGAAGACGAGCTCGACCTGCTGAAACAGGTGCTCACGCGCGTGCTCAGACACGACGTCCGGACCGGGCTGACTGTCGTCCGCGGCCAGGCGGAGGTGCTTGCCGAGCGGACCACGGGCGAGGAGCGCCAGATGGCGGAGACCATCGTCGACCGAAGCGAGGAACTCGTCGGGACCGCCGAGAAGGCCCGCGCGATCGAGCGCGTCATCGACAGCGACGAGGGCCGCGTCACGCTCGACCTGCGCTCGGTGGTCAACCGGAGCGTCGCGAACGTCTCCGCCGTCCACTCCGCGGCCGAGTACGACGTTCGGGTCACGGAACGCGTGCCCGTCCGCGTCCATCGAGCCTTCCCCTACGCGGTCGAGAACCTGATCGAGAACGCGGTGACCCACTGCGAAGACGACGCCTCGGTGACCGTCTCCGCGACCGCGGACGGCGACTCCGTCACGCTGCGGATCGAGGACGACGGGCCCGGCATCTCCCAGGAGGAACTCGACGTCCTGGACGAGCGCGAGGAGACGCCGCTCAAACACGGCACCGGCGTCGGCCTGTGGCTGGTCAGCTGGGTCGTCGATCGCTCCGGCGGCGAACTCTCCTTCGACACCGACGCGGCGGGCACGACCGTCACCGTCCGGCTCGACGCCGGCGACGCCGGAGACGTGGCCTGACGCGAGCGCCACCCCGACCTTTTTGCCGTCGTTCGGCGTCTGTCCGTCAATGTCCGTACATCGGATCGCCATCGTCGGCGTCGGCGGCGCAGCGGGGACGCACATGCGAGCTTACGACCAGCTGGACGACGTCGACGTCGTGGCCTGCGCCGGCCGCGAGGAGGCCCGGACGGAGTCGTTCGCCGACGAACACGGCTGCGATCCGTACCTCGACGTCGAGGAGATGCTCGACGACGCCGACCCGGACGTGCTCGACGTCTGCACGCCGAACGGGGCTCACCTGGAACCAGCGCTCGCGGCCGCCGAGCGCGGCGTCGACGTGTTCAGCGAGAAACCCCTGGAGATCACCACCGAGCGCGTCGACCGGATGATCGACGCGGCCGACGAACACGGGATCCGGCTCGGGTGCGTCTTTCAGCGCCGGTACAAACCGGTTGTCCGAACCGTCCGGGAGGCGGTCGCCGGCGGGCGCTTCGGGTCGCTCGCCGTCGCGACCGCCGCGGTCCCGTGGTGGCGGACGGACGACTACTACGACGGCACTTGGCAGGCCGACCCCGACCTGGGGGGCGGCGGCGCAGTCATGAGCCAGGCGATCCACAGCGTCGACGCGCTCCAGTGGATCGTCGGCGCCGGTCTCGACCTGGATCCCGGCGAGAACCCCGTCGCCGAGGTGTTCGCGTTCGCGGACGTCCGCGGACACGACGATTTAGCGGTCGAAGACACCGCAGTCGCGACGCTGCGCTTCCGCGACGGCACGCTCGGACAGGTGCTCGCGACGACCGCGACCTACCCCGGCGGCGACATCCGCTACGAACTCGGCGGACGCGACGGCTCCGCGGAGGTCCGCGGCGAGGAGATCTCGACCTGGGAGTTCCGAGAGGAGCGTGACGACGATCCGGCTGTCCGCGAACGCTTCTCCGGCCCCGCCGCAGGCGACGACGAGCCGAACCCGCTCGAACTGCCGAACCTCCGCGAGTTCCTCGACGCCCGTGAGAACGGGGAGCCGTTCATGCTCGACGGCCCCGAGGCGCGCAAGGCCGTCGCCATCGTCGAGGCCATCTACGAGTCCGCCGAGCGCGGCGAACCCGTGACGCTGGACTGAGAGCGCTACGCCAGGTAGTCCGTGAGTCGCTCGGCCGCCTCGTCGACGCGGGGCGTGACGAGCGCGAAGCGGAGCCAGTCGGCGCGGGACTCGCCGAACGCCTCGCCGGGCATCCCCGCGACGCCGGCCTCGTCGACCAGCCGTTCGACGTTCTCCATCGTCCCCGGGAACCCGTCGAAGCGGGCCATCACGTAGAACGATCCCCCGGGCGTCGTGTACTCCGCGCCGGCCGCGTCGAGCGCGTCGGTGAACCGGTCGATGCGCTCCCGGAGGCGCTCGCGGTTCCGTTCGTAGTACTCGACCGGCGTCTCGCGCAGCGCCCGCAGGACGGCGTACTGGGCCGGGCGACTCCCGGCCACGTTCTGGATCATGTGTCGCGTTCTGGCCCGCTCGACGAGTTCGCCGAGCGGCCCGTCCTCCGGCGGGAAGACGGCGTAGCCGACGCGGAATCCGGTGATCGCCATCGACTTCGAGAAGGAGTTGGTGGCGACGACGCGGTCGGAGTCGGCCGCCAGGGCGCTCTCGAACTCGCCGGTGAAGTCGTAGTGGTCGTACACCTCGTCGCTGACGAGGACGGCGTCGCGCTCCTCGGCGACCTCGACCAGCGATTCCATCGTCTCCGGGGGATAGACCGCTCCCGTCGGGTTGTTCGGGGAGTTGACGACGATGGCGGCGGTGTCGTCGCTGGCAGCCGCGCGGACGTCGGCGGGGTCGAGCTGGCCGGTTTCGTCGACGGGGACGTAGGTGGCCGGCGCGTCCAGCAGGTTCGCTCGGCCGGCGTAGTAGGGGTAGACCGGGTCGGTCATGATCACTTCCTCGCCCTCGCCGCGATCGAGCGCGCTCGTCGTCGCGAGGTGGTTGGCCTCGCCCGCGCCGTTCGTTACGAGCACGCGCGAGCGGTCGACGCCGCGGCGCTCGGCGATCTCGTCCCGCAGCGGGGTCAGGCCGACGCTCGGCGGGTACTGGAAGTCGCTCACCTCGCCGTCGGCGTACTCGCGCAACCCCTCGCGGAGCGCCGCGGGCGGCTCCCAGTCGGGGTTCCCGCTGACCATGTCGACCACGTCGCGGTCCGCGCGGGCGGCGTACTGCATGACTCTGAAGAACTGCGGCGTCTCGTAGTCCATCGAATAGACGACCGTTGGCCCCCCGCGACGTAAATCCTGGCGCTCGCCGCGCCCCGACGTCCGCCCCGCTCGCTCGGACGTACTCGCCGGTCGCTCAGACGTGTTCGTCTAGCTGTCGGCGGGTCTCCGCGAGGTCGCCGGAGTTGTCGATCGTGACGTGGTCGCGTTCGAGCGGCTCGAACCGCTCGCGGGCGTTCTCGTACACCTCGACGTCGGCCTCGCTCGGGTCGTCCGTCCGCTGACGGATGCGCTCGCGAGCGACCGACTCCTCGCAGAAGACCCGGACCAGGAACAGTTCTGCACCGACCTCGTCGGCCAGCGCGGCCGCGTCGTCCCGATCGACCTTGCGTTCGTAGGTCGCGTCGAGGACTGCCGCCCGCCCCTCGGCGAGCGACGCCCGCGCACGCTCCAGCATCGTCGCGTAGACGCGGTCTTTCTCCGCGCGGCTGTACGTCGGGTCGTCGAACAGTTCGGCTCGGACGGCGTCGCTCCGGACGCGCTCGACGCCGAGGCGGTCGGCGATCTCGGCCGCGACGGTCGACTTCCCGACGCCCGGCAGGCCACACTGCACCACGAGTCTCGGACCCATCGCCCCACTATCGACCCTCGGCCCCTATGAATACGGGTGAACCGGACCGAACGAGACCGGTGAAGTTGACGGTGTGGAAACACTTCCACACACGACACCGACTTTCTCGAACCCCGGTTCTCCGTCTTCCGGGGCGTCGCGACCCGCGGCACGCCTCTCGAAGACGAGAGCTGACCTGCCGCTGGCCCGGGGCCGTGGTCGTACCGGGGACCCGCTCAGGGCCCGGCCTCGAATCGCCGGTATCGCTGCGTTTCGCACGGAGTCGAGGCGCCGGCGGGAGCGACTTTTAGGTGCCGGCGCCCGTTGGCGAGAGCGATGACCGACGATCCGGCAGACCGGACGCTCTCGCCCGACGAGGCGTTCGAGGTCCTCGGGAACGAGACTCGTGTCGACATCCTCCGAGCGCTGGGCGGCGCCGACGCCCCGGTCTCGTTCACCGACCTCCGCAGGCGCGTCGGCATGACCGACTCCGGGAGGTTCAACTATCACCTCGACCGCCTGACCGGCCACTTCGTTCGCAACGGCGAGGACGGGTACGAACTGCGGCGGGCGGGCGAGCGAGTCGTCGAGGCGGTCCTCTCCGGGGCGGTCACCGACGCGCCGGTGCTCGAACGGACGGAGATCGACCAACCCTGCCACTACTGCGGCGCCCCGGTCGCCGTCCGCTTCCGGGAGGAGCGCGTCGAACTCTACTGCACGGAGTGTGCGGGAACGTACGCCCACACCGAACCGGACGACGAGGGCTGCACCGACGGCGACGCCGACTACGGCTACCTCGGGTACCACCCGCTCCCGCCCGCCGGCGTCGCCGACCGCGACCCCGAGGCCGTCTTCCGCGCGGCCTGGGTCTGGGGGCACCTCGAACTACTCGCGGCGTCGGCGGGCGTCTGCCCGCGCTGTTCGGCGACGCTCGACCGCTCGACGCGCGTCTGCGAGGACCACGACTCGAACGCGGGCCTCTGCGACGCCTGCGGTCGGCGGTACGCCGTCGCGATCGACCTCGAATGCACGAACTGCATCTACGGCGAGAGCGGGGCCGCGGTAGTCGGTCTCGCCGACTCGGCCCCGCTCGTCGCCTTCCTGCTCGACCACGGCCTGAACCCCTTCGCTCCCACCGCCGAGACGCTCCCTGCGATCGGCCGCGCGTACAACAACTTCGACGAGGAAGTCGTCTCGACCGACCCCTTCGAGGCGCGATTCACCTTCGCCGCCGGTGACGACGAACTCGCGCTGACCGTCGACGGCGACCTCTCGGTGGTCGACGCCGAGCGGCGCTGAAGTTCCGATAGTCGGATCGATACGACCGACGCGGGTCCCCTGGATTTTTCGGCCGGCCGCGCGTTCCGCCGATATGGACGAGTTCGCCGAGGACCCGCCCGTCGAGGCGCGCGTCGGAGACCTGCTGCGCGACCGCGGGGAGACCGTCGCCGTCGCCGAGACGGCCACCGGCGGGCTGGTCGGCGCGCTCCTCACGAGCGCGCCGGGCGCGAGCGACTACCTCGACCGCGTCGTCGTCCCCTACGACTACGACGCGCTCCGGACGACGCTCGCCGTCGCCCGCGAGACGCTCGACGAGCACGGCGCCGTCAGCGAACCGGTCACCCGAGACCTCGCTCGGGCCGCCCGCGACACCGCCGACGCGACCTGGGGGATCGCGACGGCAGGCGTCGCCGGCCCCGGCGGCGGCACCGAGGAGAAACCCGTCGGCACCTGCTTCGTCGGCGTCGCCTACGCCGCGCCGTGGGAGTCTGGCGACTCGACCGCGACCGTCTCGCGCTACGAGTTCGACGGCGACCGCGCCGCCGTCCGCGAGCGCCTCGCGCGCCGCGCGCTCGCCGACCTCGAACGCGCCGCTCGCGAGCGTTCCGAGTGATCCCGCGGTCCCCGAGCCGCCCTGCGAGCACACCGAAGGGGAACACTTGTCACCCCGCCGTCCGTCGATACCGCCGATGAACAAGCGCGGTCACGTGTTGAACGCGGTCTTCCTCGCCGTGGGGCTGGGGTTCATCCTCGAACCGGCCGGCGACGCGGCGACGTTCCGGACCGTCGCGGCGGTGTTCGTCCCGCTGGTCCTCGGCGCTCTCTTCCCCGACGTGGACACGCACTTCGGCAAACACCGCAAGACGCTCCACAATGTCTTCGTCCTCGGCATCGTCGCCGCCTATCCACTCTACTTCGACAACCTCCAGTGGGTCTGGCTCGGCGTCCTCACCCACTACGTGCTCGACGTGTTCGGCACGACCCGCGGGATCGCCCTGTTCTACCCGCTCTGGGACGAGGAGTTCGGCGCGCCCGTGGGCGTCCCCGTCAGCAGCGACTTCTCCGACGCGATGATGCTCGCGGTCACCGCCTTCGAACTCACGGTCGCGGCCGGCCTCGTCTACGTGCTCCCGACCTACCTCCCCGACGTGGCCGGCTCGCTCCCGGTCTGACCGACGCCGGACCCCCGAGAGCGGCTCCGGGCGGTCGAGCCGCCGTTCGAGGGGGAATGTTTTTATTAAGGGGCCGGCATGTCTCGGGTACGATGGCCCCCTGGGAGTGTGCGATCGACGGCGACGACGACCAGTTCGAGCGCGTCGAGGACCTGATCGTCCACCAGTCGACAGCACACGAACGCATCGAGTGCAAGGTCTGCGGGACCGTCCTCCCCGACGGCTACTTCGCGATCCGCCACGCGTTCGACGAGCACAGCCGCGCGGAGTACGTCCGCGCCTACGACGCCACCGCCAAGGAGGTCCGCCGCCGCGAGAACGTCAAAGAGACCATCGAGGACGAGGCCGACATCCGCGAGGTCATCGACCGTCTCGAAGGCGGCAGCGGCTCGATCTGATCGCTATTCTCCCCGCTCGATCTACCACCGGACAGCGCCCCCGCTCCCGTCTCGATCCGCCGAACCGAAAACCGCACCGCCGAGGCGCCGGCTACTTCGAGGAGAGCAGGTAGCCGCCGACGCCGAGCGACAGGACCGCGAACAGCACGGACGCAAGTCGGATCAGCTGCGGCGTCGCGCCGAGCGGCGGTTCCTCTGTCGACGTGTCCATCGCGTCGTAGCGCCGAGCCATCTCTGCCCGCTGTTGTTCTTCCTCGCTCGCGTTCTCGCCCGGGTCGCCGAGGAACCTCGGCACCTGAGGCGGCGGCAGGTCGCTGTCGTCTTCGGGCCGCTCGATGACGACCGCTCTGACAGCGCTCCGGTTGTCGTTTTCGTACGCGCGCCGCCGCTCGGTCTGATTGAGGTAGGAGAACTCCGAGGCGCCCTCGCCGACCGCGACGCGGTACTCGCCGTCGTTGCGTAGCGTCTGTCGATACAGTTCCTGCCCGCGGGCCGAGAGGTTCTCGTAGGCGATTATCTCGTGCCCCTCCTGTCGGAGCTCCTCGGGCGAGCCGGTCATGTACTCGTCGGTCTCGTGGACCAGCATCGGCTGGACCGGGAAAAAGGCCGGGACCGTGAACAGGACGACCGCCAGGACCGCCAGCACCGTACCGAGTGTGTCGCGTCGGTTCATTCCAGATCAGCCCTCTCGAACAGCACGTATCCGATCAGTAGCGGAACCACCAGCCAGAACGCCAGCACGACCAGCGAAAACTGGTCCTGCAGGTACATCGGGAGCGCGTCGTTGGCCCCGACCGGCTCGAACCGCAGGTCCTCGGGCAGGCTCGACCGGAAGATGTTCTGTCGCATCTCTTCGGGCATGACGAGGTTGATCGCCTTCCGATAGGCGAGGTAGGGGCTTGTGTACTGGACCGCGTTGTACAGGTCGGGGTTAGGGTCGGCGCCGAGGAGGGTCGTGTGCAACCACCGGGCGATAGCGGCGACCGACACGCCGGGGACCAGGTACAGGATCACGAGCGCGAAGTAGGTCCCGAACGCGCCGGCGATGGCGCGGCTCCGCGAGGCCACGGCCGAGGACATCGCCATCGCGACGCTGACGAAGACGCTCCCGTAGACGAGCGTCACCAGCAGCGTGCCGAAGATCACGGCCGCGGGGAACGCTCCGTGGCGGGTCAACGCGACGCTGACCGCCGCCACGTACATGAACGCGACGCCGCCGGCGACGATGCCGTTCCGGCTCAGCAGCTTCCCGACAAAGACGCCCCGACGCGTGTTGGGCAGCGAGAGGAGGAACTTGATCCCCCCGCCCTCGCGTTCGCCCGCGATGGCGAGGTAGCTCGCCACCAGCGCGACGATTGGCAAGAGGACGGCGAGGAGCATCGTCAGCACGCGGAAGAGCAGTTGCACTCGTTCGGTGCCTGACCCCGCAGCACTCCCCGAGACGTATCCCACGAACGCGGCGATGAGCCCGAGGGCGATGGCCGCCGCCCAGAGCAACTTCGACCGACGGGCCGCCTTGAAGTCCTTCTTCGCGACGGTGACCGT
Organism: Halosimplex rarum; assembly: GCF_047715405.1. NCBI lineage: Archaea > Methanobacteriati > Methanobacteriota > Halobacteria > Halobacteriales > Haloarculaceae > Halosimplex > Halosimplex rarum. Next base: position 2,508,991 of record NZ_CP180412.1, on the reverse strand, counting down.
GCTCATGGCGAGGCCTCCTGGGCTTCCGCGCGCCGACCCGGCTCGCCCGCCGGCACCTCGGCGTCGCCGTCCCGACCGCCGCCGGTGAACTGGTTGAACAGCTCTTCGAGCGACGTGTTGTCCGCGAGGATGTCCACGACCTCCGCGCGGGCGTCGACCCGCTTGACCACGTCGACCTTCGCGCGCGGGTCGGAACACGTCGCGGTCAGTTTCGTCCCCGCCACGTCGACCGCGGCGACGCCGTCGATGTCGGCGACGCCGTCGGCCGGGGGCACCTCGGCGCACTCCAGTTCGATGGTGGCCTGGCCGCTCGCGCTCTCGCGCAGCCCCTCGATAGAGTCTATCGCCACCAGTTCGCCCTCGTTCATCACGCCGACGCGGTCGCAGACCGCCTCGACCTCCGAGAGGATGTGGCTGGAGAAGAAGACGGTCGTCCCGCTCTCGGCGCGGTCGCGGATGACCGACCGCATGTGCTGGATCCCGTTCGGGTCCAGCCCCGTCGAGGGCTCGTCCAGGACGAGCAGGTCGGGGTCGTCTGCCAGCGCCATGCCGAAGGCGAGACGCTGTTGCATCCCCTTGGAGTAGCCGGCGGCGACGCGACCCGCGTCCTCGCGGATGCCGACGAGGTCGAGCAACTGCTCGGGGTCGTCGGCGGCGTCTTTCGTCTCGACGGCCCACTCCATGTACTCGCGCCCGGTCAGATAGTCGTCGAACCCGTACCCCTCGGGGAGCACGCCGATGCGCTCGCGGATGGCCGCCGCCTCGTCCTGGGCGTCCATGCCGAACACCTGCGCCGACCCCGCGGTCGGCCGGATGAAATCGAGCAGCATGTTGATCGTCGTCGACTTCCCCGCGCCGTTCGGACCGAGGAAGCCGAATATCTCGCCTTCCTCGATCGTCAGGTCGAGGTCGTCGACGGCGACCACGTCGTCGCCGAACTCCTTCGTCAGCCCGTTCGTCTGGATGGAGGGCATGTGTGGTTCTCGTCCACTGCCACACAGTCGTCCAGTAAGTGTCTTCCCGTATGTTCGACGGCTGTTTGAATCTCCGGTTTCGACGATGAACGCATTTGCGCCGCTCACTGTGAGCGCGCGCCTGGAAATAGATGGGGCAAAAAACGCGACTCACTCCGTTCGTCGCGAGAACCGGCGGCTTCGCCGCCGGATGCTATTCTACCGCTCTTCGGAGTCGAGGACCCGAATCTGGTCGCCACGGACGGTGACCGGAATCGGGACCGTCGCCTCGTACAGCTCGACGGTGACCTGGTCTTTGCCCTCGTCGATGCGCTGGACCTGCGCCTTCTCACCCTTGAACGGGCCGGCGATGAGCTCGACGATGTCCCCCTCGGCGATGCCCTCGACGTCCGGCTTGGGCGAGAGGAAGTGCTCGACCTCGCTGATCCCGGATTCGCCGGGGACGACGCCGCGCATGTGGGGAATCTCGTCGGAGATGCGCTCGAAGACGGCGGAGTCCTCGGCCTCGACCATGACGTAGGAGGTCAGCGAGTCCGGGGCGAGCGCGGCGTGGATGGACTCCTCCTCGCGGTTCATGATCATGTCGGCGACGGTGCGCTCCTGACTGGCCGTGGTCTTGACGGCGAAGATACCCATCAGAAACCACCCGGGCCGCCCGGGACGAAGTTCATGATCACGAAGATCAGGAAGCCGAGGATGCCGACGAGGACGATGCCGGCGCCGGCGATCTTCGCGACTTGCGAGAACTCTTCCCACGACGGCGTGCTCGCCAGCTTCAGCACGCGGACGTAGGAGCTCAGGTCGTAGGGAACGTTCATGTCGACCGGTTGCTCCCGCGGGCTTTTCTATCTATTGATGCTGTCCGACGACGACCGCGCCCGGCGTTCGCGAACCCCGTGCCTTCCTCGCCCAGAACCGTTATACGGCCGAACGGCAACCAAGTGGATATGAATACGTGGCAGCGCCGGTCGGTGTGGTACACCGGTGTTCTCGTTCTCTCCATGGTCGTCTTCACTCTCCTCTACCAGTACGGGATGGGCGCCTACGAGAGGACGGCGCTCACGTTTCTCGAAGCGTTCCAGTTCGTCGTCGAGACGTTCACGACGACGGGCTACGGCGCGCAGGCCGGCTGGGAGTCGTCGGCCATGCTCGTGCTGGTCGTCGTCATGGACATCGCCGGGACGGTCATGATATTCCTCGCGCTGCCGGTCGTGGCGTTTCCCGCCTTCGAGGAGGCGCTGTCGACGACGGTGCCGACCGCGGTCGAGAACGGCCTCGACGACCACGTCATCGTCGCGACCTACACGTCCAGGGTCGAGACGCTCATCGCGGAACTCGACTCCCGGGACGTGTCGTGGGTCATCGTCGAACCCGACCGCGACACGGCGACCGACCTCTACGAGGAAGGCTACGACGTCATCCACACCGACCCCGACTCCGTGGACGGCCTCGACGCCGCCAACTTCGCCGACGCCCGCGCGCTCGTGGCCGACGTCTCCGACCAGGTCGACGCGAGCATCGTCCTGACCGCGAAGGAACTCGACGAGTCCGTCCGGGTCGTCAGCGTCGTCGAGGAACCCGACCGGGCGCGCTACCACGAACTCGCCGGCGCCGACGCGGTGCTCTCGCCGCGACCGCTGCTCGGCGAGAGCCTCGCGCGCAAGGTCACGGCCAGCGTCTCCACGGACCTGGGCGGCATGGTCGAACTCGGCGAGGACTTCGACATCGTCGAACTCCCCGTCCACCGCGGCGCAGACCTGGCGGGCCGAACGCTCGCCGAGAGCGGGCTGCGCGAACGAGCCGGCGTCAACGTCATCGGCGCGTGGTTCGACGGCGAGTTCGAGAGCCCGCCCGCGCCAGACTCCGTCATCGAGCCGGGAACCGTCCTGTTGCTGACCGGCGAGGAGGAGCAACTCGAACGCCTCGCCGACCGCACCCGGTCGGAGGTGCGCCGCCACGCCTCCGGCGAGACCATCGTCGTCGGCCACGGCGAGGTCGGCCGGACGATCACGGAGGTTCTGGAAGCGGTGGACCTGCCCTACACGGTCGTCGACCGGAACGACGAGCCCGGCGTCGACGTGGTGGGCGACGCTACCGACCCCGACGTCCTTGACCGCGCCGGGCTCGCGTCGGCCCGGTCGGTCATCCTCGCGATCCCCGACGACACCGCCGCGGAGTTCGCGACGCTGGTCGTCCGCGACGAGAGCGACGCCGTCGAGATCATCGCCCGCGCCGAAGAGGCCGAATCCGTCCAGAAGATGTACCGCGCCGGCGCCGACTACGTCCTCTCGCTCGGGACCGTCACCGGCCGCATGGTCGCCTCGGCCGTCCTCGAAGACGAGGACGTGATCTCGCTCGACACGCAGGTCGAGGTCCTCCGGACGCGCGCGCCCGGCCTCGTCGGGTACTCGCTGGGCGACGCCGACGTGCGCCAGCGAACCGGAGTCACCGTCGTCGCCGTCGAGCGCAACGGCACCGTTCTCACCGATCTGGGCCCCGATTTCCGGCCCCAAACCGACGACGAACTCGTCGTCGCCGGCCCGGACGAGGCCACGAACCGATTCACCGAAGTCTTCGGCTGAAAATCCTGGCCCGCCACTGCGTCGCTCCGCCTGTCGAGTCTGCCCGACCCGTCCGATACGCCACTCTCAGTCGCCGCCGAGGCGAGTCGGCGTCACGATCCCCGGCTGTCCGAGGCGGAGCCGATCCCCGACCTCGATCTCCTCGATGATCCGGGGGTACTCGAACGTGGTCGCGGCCTTCGAGAGGGCGCCCGGATCGGCCTGGATCGCTCGCCAGCGCCGCCAGTGCGTGGGGACGAGCCGGTCGATCCCCACCATGTTCGCGGCGTCGATCACGTCCTGGGCGTCGTTGTACAGCTTCCGGCGGACGACCTCGCCGTCCTGGTAGAGGCGTGCGCTCGTCCCGTACGAGAGCATCCCCATGTCGACGTCGAACTCCTCGCCGACCGCCTCGAACGCGTCGCACGGCCGGTTGTCGCCGCCGTGGAAGATGACCCCCTCCTCGTGTTCGAGCACGTAGGTGACGCTGCCGTCGGCGTCGGGGTCGCGACCGCCGCGGACGTGGACCGTCAGGTCGCCGACCTCGTAGCTGTCGCCGGGCTCGACGGCCGCTCGCTGGTCCTCGGCGATCTCGCTCACGTCGAAGTTCTCGTAGCACTCGGCAGGCGCGTGGATCGAGGCGCCGTCGATGTCGAGGAGCGGGCCGAACGAGGGCGGCCAGAAGTGGTCGCGGTGGTCGTGCGTGCAGAACACGGCGTCGCAGGCGTCCGCCCACTGCGGTTCCATCGGCACGGGCGGCATCCGTGCGATGTACTCGCGGTCGCGCTCGGTGCTGAAGTACGGGTCGATGAACAGCGTGGTCTCGGGCGTCCGGATCGCCCAGCCAGTCACGCCGAGGAACCACAGCGACACGCCCTCCACGTCGGGGCCGTTGAACTCCTCGCGAGCCCACCACTCGCCCCAGTCGCTGTTGATCGTCATCGGCTCACCCGTCGGTTGGTGTCGGTTTCGCTGTGAACGTGCATGCACCACCGGTCCCGCGGAGCGCGGGTAAATCTTCCGAGGGACTGGCCGCGGGACGGCGCTCGGTTCCGGTCACTGACTCCGACCGCCAGTGCGACAGACACCGATGGCGGCGAGGGCCGTTAGTCCGAGAAGTGCCGCGAGCGCACCGAATCCCGGACCGTCACCGGCCGTCGTCTCGGTCGTTGCGGTCGGCGTCTGCGTCTCAGTTGGTGTCATTCCCGGGTTTCGGTGCGGTGGTTCGGTGGGAGTCACGGTTGCAGTCGGCGTCGGTGTCGGTGTCTCGGTCGGAGTGGGAGTCGGCGTCGCAGTCGGCGCGAGTTCTGGATCGACGAAGCCCCGGTACGGTCCGTCGATCAGCGTGCCGTTCGTTCCGATTTCGATCAGGAATTCGGTCCCGGGATCGGCACCGCTGAGGTCGACAGTCGCCCGAAACAGGTTCTCTTCGGAATCCGCAGTCGGCGACGACGCCCGCGTGACGCGGGCGGTCTCAGTTATCGGGAACGGTTCGCCCGACCCGTTGAACAGTCGGACGGTCACCGCCGTTCCCGGTGCGACGTTCGCGTAGCCCGTGATCGTCTGGTTCGGCGCCGGTCCGACCTGCACAGTCATCGCCGTCTCATTCGAGAAGGCCACTGTCGCGTCGGAGATGGAGACAGTGAAATATCCGGTCCGGTTCGCCTCCGCGATGTCGCCGGGATTCAACCGGTGTTTGCCCTCGACGACGAACCGCGGGACGTACGCGTCGCCGTCGATCAGATACGGGTCGGAGAACGACCGTTTCTCGTCGTAATCAGAGGACCATGGGAGCGTCGTCAGGTCGGTCGCGACGTAATACGTGTCGTTGTCGGGGTCGGCGACGACCGTCGTCACGTTCGCCGCGTCGAGGTAGAGGGATACCCGACCAAGAGATGGACCGGGGCGTTTGTCGATCAGCATCAGAGACGTGTTCTGACGGGCGAGGAAGGATCGGAACCGTGCGACGTCGCTGGGGCCGCTCTCGTTCGCCACGGCGCCCGCGATTCCCGGTGCGGTTAGTCTGAGTACGAACGTGTCACCGACCGCATACCTGTCCGAGCGCGTGAGCCAGCCCTCGCGCTGCGCCCGACGGATGGCCGCCCGCGACGACAGCGCCTCCCGTTTCCCGTCCGGCGCGACCATGACCGTCGCGTTTGCAAGTCCGGGATCGGTGAGCGAGAGGCCGGCGGTGTCCGCCGGTTCGTCTGCGGTGGCGTTCGCGTAGACCTCGGCTCGGTAGGTGGCCGATTCGAGTTGCCCGTCCGTTTCGTTCCCTACGACTGAGAGCGCATCTTGCCCGGCCACGCTGTAGATATCGTGCGCTGACGCGTTCGGTCCGGCGAGGTGCGTGTTGAGCGACAGGGTGATTCGACCGTTCGGGTCAACATCCGTCAGATTCAGGCGGTGTCGGTGCGATCCGGACCCGTCGAGGACGAACGCGACCGATTCACCCCGCGGGATGGATAGCGTGAACGTCGCCACGTCACCGCGGGCCTGTTCGACCGCACCTTCTTCGATCGCGACGTGGGAGTCGGCCGCGGCGGGTATACCGCCGGCGAAGGCGATAGCAGAGAGACATAGCACAGCGAGAACGATTGCCGCGGGGGCACGTGGAAACGGACGACGCACAGTCATCAGTCGTCCCTCCGTCGGCGTGCGCCCGTACCCAGTCCGGCGAGGGCGAGGCCGGCGAGCGCCGGAAGCACGCCGAACCCGGGACCGTCACCGGCGGTCGTCTCGGTCGTCGCGGTCGGCGTCTGCGTCTCGGTTGGTGTTATTCCCGGGTCCCGGTGCGGTGTCTCGGTCGGCGTCTCCGTTGCAGTCGGCGTCGGTGCCGGTGTCTGGGTCGGAGTCGGCGTCGGCGTCGCAGTCGGCACGAGTTCGGGATCGACGTAGCCGCTGTCTATATCATCGACCCGCATGCCGTTCGCCCGGATTTCGATGTCGAACTCGGTTCCCGGATCCGCGCTACTGAGGTCGTACGTCGCGTTGAACTGTGACCCTCCGAAGTCCTCGGACATCCGCTTCGCGCGCACCGTCTCGGTGACGGGGAACGGCTCGCCCGACCCGTTGAACAGCCGGACGGTCACCGCCGTTCCCGGTGCGACGTTCGCGAGACCGGTTATCGTCTGATTCGGTGCCGGTCCGACCCGAACCGTGTCCGTTGTCTCATTCGAGACTACCACTGCCGCGTCAGGGTCGTAGACCGCGAACTGCGCGGTTTGGTTCGGCTCTCCGATGTCGCCGGGGTTCAACCGGTGGTCGCCGTCGACGACGAAGCGCGGAACGTACTCGTCGCCGTCGACCAGATGTGGTTCGGAGGACGACCGTTCGTCGTCACCGAAGGACTGCGGGAGTGCCGTCAGGTCGGCCGCGACGTAGTAGGTGTCGTTGTCGGGCTCGGCGACGACCGTCGTCGCGTTCGTCGCATCGAGGTAGAGGTGCTCCCGAGGACGATGCGGAGTGGGATATTTCTCGCTCACCAGCAACGACGTGTTCGAACGAGCTAGCAAGGACTCGAACCGGGCTTCGTCGGTGGAACCAGTCTGGTCCGCCACCGCGCCGGCGATACCCGGCGCGGTGAGTCTGAGGACGAACGTGTCCCCGACCGCCAGTTGATCCGAGCGCGTGAGCCACCCCTCTCGTTGCGCTCGACGGATGGCCGCCCGCGACGACAGCGCCTCCCGCTTCCCGTCCGGCGCGACCATGACCGTGGCGTTCGGTGTCGTGGTTCGGTCGTCGATCGCCGCTGCGGTGGCGTTCCACGAGACGGTCACACCGACCGGTCGCATCGAGTCGGCGTAGGACCGGTCGGTGCCCACGAAGTAACTTTCGTCACCGTCGGAGTCGTGAGCGAGGGAAACCCGAAGGGTCGAGTTGTCGGTGACGTGCCCGCTAACGCTCACGCGTAGCTCCTTGTGGGTACCGGGGTCGAGATAGTCGCTACTACCCACGACCGTGCCGTCGGTCACTTGCTCCACTGTGACGAACCCGCCGTCGGGGAGGACCGCTCGCTCAACTCGGACGGCGTCGTTTCGGATCGGACTGGTCGTCGGCAGTTCGACTTCGGCGTCCGCGGAGACGACCGGTGCCCGGTACCGGTCGTGCTCGTACACGTCGAACGTCGTCCCGTTCGACGCGAGACGGAGACCGATATCGGTCCCGGGTTCGACGCCGCTGAGGTTCAAGGCGGTCTGGAAGACGAACTTCGGCGGATCGTATTCGTCGGGCTCGACCGTTTTCCGTGTCACCCGGGCCGTCGCTGTCTGTGGCGTCTCGATACCCGCGGCGTCCGTTACCCTGACTGTGACGGTCGATCCCGGAGCGAGCGTGGTGTACCCGGTAATGGTCTGGTTCGGCGCGGCAGCGAACCCGGGGTCGAGTCGCGCGTCGCTCTCGACAGCGACCGGCATGGCGTCGCGGGACAGGAGCTCAAACTCGCCCGTTTGGTTCTCCCCGTCGAGGTCACCGGGATTCAGCCGGTGTTCGCCGTCGACGACGAGGCGCGGGACGAAGTCGGCTGGGGGAAGGTGGCTGTCGATCCCCGACTCCCTTCCAGCGGACGGGACGTCCGTGAGGTCGGCGGCGACGTAGTAGGTGTCGTTGGCGGAGTCAGCGACGACCGTCTGTCCGGCCGAGCCGTTGAGATAGAAGTAGTGGCGCGGCCGCATCGGGCTCACGTTCTGCTGGACGAGCCGGAGCGACACGTTCTCGCGACCGAGGAACGATCGGAATCGCGAGTCGTCGGCGTCCCCGGAGGCGTTCGCGACCGAGCCGGCGACCCCGGGCAGTGTCAACCGAAACACGACCGTGTCGCCCATGGCGACGATGGACGACCGCGTCAGTCGCCCGTTCTCGCGAGCCCGTTCGATGGCTTCCACGGTCGTGAGGCGGTCGCCAGTCCCACGGGGCGCGACCATGACCGTCGCGTTCGTGCCGTTCGGAGCGGTGTCGGTCACGGTCACGTCGGCGTGTGCCCGGTCGACCGCCTCATCGACGACGTCTGGATCGGAAATGACGGCGCCTCCGGCGGTGACGGCCGTCGCCGCGAGAGTGACGGCAAAGAGCGTCGCAACTACACCGCGAGCGGAGGGCAAGCGAGCGGCAACCATAGGCCCACGTTCACTGCTCCCCCGGAAGTGTCTTGTGGCTATCAACAACGAAACGATCGGGGGGCCACTGGCGGAAGCTACGGGGAGAAAAATCGGCCAAAGCGGCGCTACAAGGAGAGAACGGGCGGAGAACTGAGACTACCGAGCGCGATTACTCGACGTAGTCGATGTCGTCACCGAGTTCCTTCGCGGCGCGCTCCTTCTCGGCCTCGCTCTTGCCGTAGATCTGCGGGCTCTCGACGCCGGTGACGACGATCATCGTCTCCATCTTGCCTTCGAACTCGTTGTTGACCGAGGCGCCCCAGATGATGCGGGCGTCGGGGTCGATGCGGTCGTAGATCTCCTCGACGACGCCCTCGGCCTCCTCGATGCTCATGTCGGGGCCGCCGACGACGTTGACGAGCGCGGAGTTCGCGCCGTCGAACTCCACGTCGAGCAGGGGCGACCGGAGCGCAGAACGGATGGAGTCCTGGGCCTTGTTCTCGGAGTCGGACTCGCCGAGACCGATCATGGCGACGCCGCCGTTCTCCATGATCGTGCGAACGTCGGCGAAGTCGACGTTGACGAGGCCGGGCTTGGTGATCAGTTCGGTCATGCCCTTGACCGAGCGCATGAGGACGCGGTCGCAGATCTTGAACGCGTCCTGCAGCGGCATGCTCGGCGCGTAGTCGAGCAGGCGGTCGTTCGGCACGACGATGACGGTGTCGGAGACGGCGCGGAGTCGCTCCAGGCCGGCGTCGGCGTTGGCGCGGCGGCGCTCACCCTCCGCGGTGAAGGGGATCGTGACGATGGAGATGGTGAGCGCGCCGTTGTCCTGGGCGGCCTGAGCCACGACCGGCGCGGAACCGGTCCCTGTGCCCCCGCCGAGGCCAGCGGTGACGAACACCATGTCCGAGCCATCGATGGACTGCTGGATGTCCTCGATGTTCTCCTGGGCTGCTTCCTCGCCGATCTTCGGGACCGAACCGGCCCCCCGACCGCCGGTGCGCTTGCGGCCGATGAGGATCTTCGTGTCCGCCGCCACCTCGTCGGCGAGGTGCTGGGCGTCTGTGTTGGCCGCGACGAGTTTCGCCCCGTGGATCCCCTCTTCCATCATCCGGGTGACCGTGTTGCCGCCGGCGCCCCCACAGCCGACGACGGTGATCTTCGTCTCCAGATCTTTGACGACGTCCGCGAGCTCCTCGTCGGACATCTGTCCCGACGTGGACATCTCGTCTGTCCCAGTCGTTCCGGCGCTCTCCTGGGCGTGCCCGCCCTGTTTTTGGGCCGCCTCTTCGCGCTCTTCCTCCGCCTCGTCGATCGCGTCGTCGATTATAGAGTCCATAATTTAAGTTTCCGTTGATGGCCAACATTTATTAAGCTTCTCCCGTGCGTCAGACGCCTGACTGACGCTTGGTAGCACAGGCGTACCGACGGGCTCACGCCCGTAAGCCAGCGTTACCGGCGGAAACGCCGGCCTCGCCCGATCTCCACCCGAAACGTCGGAAACGCGGGTCCGCGACCGGGTGCGTTTCAGGTGCAGATCACGTACGTACCGAATGGGTCCCAGATACTGACGGCGCGCGGTCCGAGCGGCGAGCGCAGTCGCTCCGAGAGGGCGAAACGGGCACGGTTGGAACGACGCAGGCGCGACGCAGTGGGTGAAGCGAATCGGGCCGCGCGTGCGTCACTCCGAGACGAGGTCGGCGACGGAGAAGCGGTGTTCGCGGTCGACGTGGACGACCGAGGGGTCGATCCGGTCGCCGTCCACGGTGACGGCTTCGCCCTGGGAGAGTTTCCCGAACTTCGGGCCGTCCGGTATGCCGAGCGTACGGGCCCGGTCGGGGTCGAACGCCGTCTCGCGAGCGACGAGGTCGTCGCCCTCGCGCTCGACCGTCTCGTATCTCGCTTCGAGAACGGCCGCCAGTTCGTCGACGAGCGCGTCGGCGTCGTGGTCTGCGTCGACGACGGCCCGACTGCCGAGGCGAGTTCCGCCCTCGGTCGTCTCGTAGGCCACCGTCGCCGCCTCGACCGCGGCGAGCGTCGCCTCGTGGTCGACGCCCTGGGCGGCGTCGACGAGTTCCTCCGGGAGGTCGGCCACGGACAGGTCCGGACCCAGTTCTCCGGGGTCGACGCCCCGATCGTACTCGGTCGCCCGGTCACCGAATCGAACGCCCTCGTCGACGCCGGTCAGTCGGTCCTCGACGGCGTCGACCAGCGCGAGCGGGACGCCCGCGGTCTCCCGGACCCACGTCTCGCTCACGACGCGATAGCCCAGGTCGGCGACGACTCGCTTCAGGTCCGGCCGGTCGCCCTCGACGACGCCGTAGTCGGCGGCGCTCGCCTCGAACGCGCGCCGGATCACGTCGCGGTTGGCGTCGGGGTCGCCCATCGCGTCGAGACACCAGTCGGCGGCGACGTGGCCGACCCCCCAGTCGGTCTCGCGGACGATCCGTTCGAACCGCGGCGCGTAGTGGCCGCCGCCGAAGCCGACGAGGTGGCGCCGCCGGCCGTTCTCCGGGGGCGCGTCTGGAGCGACGTCGCGGAGTTCGAGGATGGCGCGCGCGACGGCCTCCGCCGCGTCGGAGTCTTCCCACTGCGGTTCGTCGCTTCCCACCTCGACGAACATCGAGGGGACGCCGACCGCGGTCGGGCCGTGATGTGTGCATTCGACGCCGACCTCGTAGCCCGGCGGCGCGTGCGCTTCGAGCGCTTCGACCACGCGGCTGTGGGCCTTCGGACACGCCCGCGAGAAGTGGCCGGTCTCCCCCCCGTACTCGGCGGGACCGAAGTTGCCGGTCGGATGGGCGGTCAGGAGCTCGTCCGTCTCGCCGGCGTGACGGGAGGCGAAGACGAGCAGGTCGGGGTCGCGGACCGCACCCTCATCGTCGACCCGTCCGAAGGCGTCGCCCGCGTCCTCCAGGTTCAGGTGCAGGTCGTCGAACTCGCGGAGTTCGACCGCGTCGGTTCGATAAACGGTCCCGCCGCCGTGGGCGTCGGGCCGGCTTCCGTCTGTGTGTTCGGTCCAGTCGGCGACGTCGCGCAGGCGCTCGCCGACGTGGACGGACGCCGAATCGGCGCGAGAGACGACGACGGCGAGCATCTCAGTCGGCGTACTCCGGGTGAGCCGGCTCGCGGCCGAGCGCGGTCCGGCCGGCGTCGGCCGCCAGACCGAGCATCTCTTTCAGCGCCTCGCGGCGAATGGCGAACAGCGCCGTCCCGATGAGGACGTACGCCGCCGCGTAGACGAGCAGCAGTTCGTAGCTCGACAGCGGGAACGCCACGATGTCGCGGATGATGACGAACTCCAGCAGCACCTGCGAGATGAACAGGACGAAGATGGTCAGCGCCTCGCGGACGCTGATCTCGAAGTTGACGAGGATCGCGAGCGCGAAGTACGACTGGGCGGCCGTGATCCAGATCTCGGCGGCCTGCTTCTGGTCGAACGGGAGCACGCCGTACTGCCCGTAGGCCAGCGAAAACACGACCGAGAGCGTCCCGATGAGCAGCGTCCACTGGTTGAGCTTCGAGGAGATGAGCGCGTTGAACCCCGCGGTCGACCGGGCCTTGTTGACCAGCACGACGACGACGATCAGCTCGGGCGACTCGCTGGCCAGCGGTGCGATCCACTGGATCATGAAGAACTCGGGGATGCCGTTCTCGACCCCGATGGTCTCCAGGCCGTGGGCGAACGGCTCGACGGCGGTGAAGATCATCGCGCCGGAGTAGGCGAACAAGGTGAGCACGATCAGCGGGCGCCAGGGCAGCGACCACTGCTGGAAGTAGTTCGGGACGCCGACGTGTTCCTCCTCGGCGTCCACGTCGCCGCGGATGATGATCCCGATGTAGGTGACGTAGAGGCCGACCAGCAGGAACGTGTCCAGCGCGTCGATGCCGCCCCCGAGCGGGACGAAGAAGGCCCAGACCGTGGCGGCGAAGAGGAAGGCGACCTCGGTGGCGATGCCGCGGTCGAGGGTGACGGCGTCGGAGAGCCACCCCTCGCGGGTACGGACGGCCGAGTCGCGGGTCTTCGCGGCGCGCCAGACGGTGAACACGGCGATGCCGGCCCAGCCGATGCCGATGAGGATTCGGTTGGCGCCGGTCATGTTCGCGACCGCGAGGTTGGCGTCGTGACAGGCGCGGGCGAGCCCCGTCCGGCCGGTCTCGACGGCCTCCGTCGAGAGCTCGGCACACGCGGCGGTCGTCGCGCCGCCCGCGCCGGCGTTCCAGGCGTACAGCGCGTCGACCGCGTACTCCGGGGCGACCGCCAGCACCGCGAGGACGGCGATGGCGAACGCCCGCGGCACGTCTTTCTCTGCCGTCTCAGCGCCCCACGCGAGCAGGAACGAGGCGCCGAGGACGGCGACGCCGCTGACCGCGACGGTCAGGACGACGCCCAGTTCCTCGTGGGTCGGTATCACCGGGAGGGCGGCGCCGCCGAAGAAGACGGCGACCCAGCCCGCGGTGAGCGCCAGTGCGCCGGCGACCTGAACCAGTGGGTGGCTGAGACGGCTCACTACCGAGTGTCACGCCGTGTCCCTATGAAATAGTTGCGAAAGATCGAGGATTGGACGAGCCGGGGAGCCGGCAACCGAGACCGAGAGACGACGTCGCAGCCGGAACGCATCGATTATGTCGGCTGCTCCACAGGGACCGGTATGGACGTCTATGGACTCATCGGCAACCCGGTGGGCCACTCGCTGTCGCCGCCGATGCACGAGGCGGGCTACGAGGCGCTCGGTGTCGACGCCCGGTACGTCACGTTCGAACCACCCCAGGACGGCGCCGCGGCCGCCATCGAGGGCGCCGCCGACCTCGGCGTCGCGGGCCTCAACGTCACCATCCCGTTCAAACAGGACGCGCTCGACGCGGTCGAACCCGACCGGCTCGCGCGCCGCATCGGCGCGGTCAACACCGTCGACTTCTCCGGCGAGACGCCGACCGGCCACAACACCGACGCGGTCGGCGCCACGCGCGCGCTCCGCGCCCACGACGTGTCGCTCTCCGGCACGGCCGTCGTCGTCGGTGCGGGCGGCGCCGGGCGCGCGGTCGCCTTCGGCCTCGCTGACGAGGGAATGGAGGTCCGGATCGCCAACCGAACCGAGTCGAAAGCCCACGACCTGGCGGCGGACGTGCCCGACGCGACCGGCCACGGCCTCGACGGGCTCGGGGACCTGCTCGCGGACGCCGACGTGCTGGTCAACGCGACGAGCGTCGGCATGGAGGAAGACGCGACGCCCGTCCCCGCGGACGCGCTCCACGGTGACCTCGGTGTCCTCGACGCGGTGTACCGGCCGCTGGAGACGCGGCTCCTCCGCGACGCCGACGAGGCGGGCGCGACCACGGTCGACGGCGCCTGGATGCTCCTCTATCAGGGCGTCGAGGCCTTCGAGCGCTGGACCGGCCGGGAAGCGCCGGTCGACGAGATGAACGAGGCGCTCCGCTCGCGGCTCTGATCGAGCCGGTCACTCTCGGTGAGGGAGTCGCCGGCGGGTCCCGTCCTCCTCGGGAACGCAGAAAGAGGTTAAGTGATGGGGTCCGCTATTGCCAGCTATGGGGCTTATCGAGCGTATCAAATCTGCACTCGGGCTGGGCACCTCTGCGTCGAGTTCTCAGTCTGCACCGTCCTCCACAGATGGGCCGTCTCCGGGCGACGGCGTCGACGTGACCGTGGAACACGAACCCGCGACCGCCAGCGAAGACGCCGTCAAGGGGACCGACACCGCCGGCGACGCGGACTCGACCGCCGAGGCCGAATCGACGACCGATACCGAGTCGACAGTTGCCGAGACGGAAGCTGACGCGGAGACCGGCGCCGACGCGTCGGCCGAGGGGGACGCGACCGAAGCGGCCGACGAAGAGACCGACGAACTCGTCGAGGAGGCCGAGTCCACCGGGGAAGCCGAGTCGGGAGAGTCGACCGACGACACAGAGGCGACCGACGACGACGGAGCGGAGCCCGCCCCCGAGGAGCCGGCGCCGGACGCCGAACTCGAGGACATCAAGGGGATCGGTCCGACGTACGCGGAGCGGCTGCGCACGGCGGGCGTGGACGGGGTCGGGGGGCTCGCTGCCGCGGACCCCGCCGAGATCGCGGAGGCGACCGACATCGCCGAGTCGCGCGTCGAGAACTGGGTCGAGCAGGCGAAGCTCTACTGACGCGGTCGAGCGGTCTGTCGCTTGCGGCGACCGCAAAACGGTTACTCTCCCCCCTGTTCTGTCCACCCGATGACCGAGCCACGGACCGTGACCGACGGGGAGGCCTTCGAGCGCGCCGCAGCCGCGGGTCCGGCGGGCGCCCGCGTCCCCGTCGAAGTCCGCGTCCCCGTGGCCGACCCGTTCGACGCCTACCGCCGCGCCCGCGACGGCGCCGGCGGCTTCCACCTCGAAACCACCGGCGGGCAGTCCGGCTGGGGCTACTTCGGCGTCGACCCCGTCGACCGTCTCACGGTCGAGCCCGACGACCTCCCGGACGCCCCCAGCGGCGAGTCCCCGAGCATCGCCGCGCTCGTCGATCGACTCGACCGGGAGTCGCTCGCCCGCGGCGACTGCGACGTGCCCTACCCCTGCGGCGCCGTCGGCTGGCTCTCCTACGACGTCGCTCGCGAACTCGAAGACTTACCCGAGAGCGCCGATCCCGACCGGGAGCTGCCGCGGCTCCAGATCGGCGTGTACGACTGCCTCGCCGCGTGGGAAGAACCGAGGGACGGCGAGACGACGCTCCGGATCACGGCCTGTCCGCCCGTCGGCGGCGACGCGCCGCACGCGCTCGAAGTCGGACAGGCCTACGAGTACGGCCGCGACCGGGCGCTCGCGCTCGCCCGGTCGGCCGTCGAGGGCGACCCCGCGGTCGGCGATCCGCCAGTTGCGACCGACGAGGCACGTTTCGAGAGCGACTGCGGCCGGGAGGCGTTCGCCGACCGCGTCCGCCGCGTCAAGCGGTACATCCGCGACGGCGACACGTTCCAGGCGAACGTCTCCCAGCGCCTGACCGCGCCCGCAGCCGTCCACCCCGTCGCGGCCTTCGACGCCCTCCGGAGCGTGAATCCCGCGCCGTATTCCGCGCTCCTGGAGTTCCCCGGCGTCGACCTGGTGAGCGCAAGTCCAGAGTTGCTCCTGGAGCGCGACGGCGAGCGACTCCTGACCGAGCCCATTGCCGGGACGCGCCCCCGCGGTGACACGCCAGAGGAGGACGAGTTCCTCGCGGAGGACCTCACGGCCGACGAGAAGGAACGGGCCGAGCACGCGATGCTGGTCGACCTCGAACGCAACGACCTCGGGAAGGTCAGCGAGTACGGGACCGTCGAGGTCAGTGAGTACCGCCGTGTCGACCGCTACTCCGAGGTGATGCACCTCGTCTCGCTCGTCGAGGGGCGCCTGCGCCCCGAACACGGCCTGGGCGACGCCGTCGCGGCCGTGTTCCCCGGCGGTACCATCACCGGCGCGCCGAAGCCCCGGACCATGGAGATTATCGACGAGGTCGAATCCACTCGCAGGGGGCCCTACACCGGGAGCATCGGCATCTTCGGGTTCGACGGCCGGGCGACGCTCAACATCGTGATCCGGACGCTCGCCCGCTACGACGAGGAGTACCACCTCCGCGTCGGGGCCGGCATCGTCCACGATTCGGTCCCCGACCGCGAGTACGAGGAGACGCTCGACAAGGGCCGCGCGCTCGTCACCGCCGTCGACGAGGCGCTCGGCGACCGCGCCGCGTTCACGGTGGAGGACCATGACTGACCCGTCCGCGCCCGACGCCGCGGCCGGAGCCTCCGGCGAGTCGTTCCGGGACGAGACCGAAGTGGCCGCCGACGCGACGGCTGTCGACGCGGTCGACGAGATGACCGTTCTCGTCGTCGACAACTACGACTCGTTCGCGTACAACCTCGTGCAGTACGTCGGTGAAGTCCTCACGACCTCCGACTGGCTCCCCGAAGTCACCGACGGCGAGGTCGTCGTCCGGCGCAACGACGCCGTCGACGTGGCCGGGATCCGCGAGCTGGACCCCGACGCGATCGTCGTCTCGCCGGGGCCGGGCACGCCCGAGGAGGCCGGCGTCTCGATGCCGATCTTCCGCGACCTCGGCTACCCGACGCTCGGTGTGTGCCTGGGCCACCAGGCGCTCTGCGCGGCCAACGGCGCGCCGGTGGGCCACGCCGAGGCCGTCGTCCACGGCAAACCCTCGACGGTCAGCCACGACGGCAGCGGCGTGTTCGCCGGCCTCCCCGACCGCTTCGAGGTCGGCCGCTACCACTCGCTGGCCGTCGAGCGGGCGGACCTGCCCGACTGCCTGACCGAGACCGCTCGCACGGAGGACGAAGCGGGGGTCGTGATGGGCGTCCGCCACGACGACCGGCCCCACGTCGGCGTCCAGTTCCACCCCGAGAGCATCCTCACCGAACACGGCAAACAGATGATCGAGAGCTTCTGCCGCGCGGCGCTGGAGGGGTCGCTGTGAGCGGCGACCGCGACGGCGAGGAACTACTCTTCCACGTCACCGGCGACCTCGTCCCTGCGAGCGAGGCGACCGTCTCGGTCCGGGACCGCGGGTTCATGTACGGCGACGGCGCCTTCGAGACCCTGCGGGTCTACGGCGGGACGCCCTTCGAGTGGGACGCACACCGCGACCGCCTCCAGCGGACGGCCGAGACCCTCGGGTTCGCCGACGCCGTCCCCGACGACCTGCGCGAGCGGGTCGACGAGACGCTCGCCGCGAACGGCCTGACGGACGCGTACCTGAAGGTCTCGGTCACACGGGGCGTCCAGCCCGGGAAATTGACGCCAGATCCCAAAGTGGATCCGACGGTCGTCGTCTACGTCTCGCCGCTCGGCCGCGGCGGCGCCGACGGGGCCCCCGTCTGGGACGGCCCGGCGACGGTCCAGACCGTCCGGACCCGCCGACCGCCGGACGAGTCGTTCCCGGCCGACGCCAAGACGCACAACTACCTGCCCGGAATCCTCGCCCGCATCGAACTCAGGCGGGCGGCCACCGACGAGTTCGCCGCCGACGAGGCCGTGATGCGGACCACCGACGGCTTTCTCGCCGAGGGCGCGACGAGCAACCTCTTCTTCGTCGACGAGGGCGCCCTGAAGACGCCGAGCGCCGACCTGCCGATCCTGCCCGGCGTCACCCGCTCGGTCGTGATCGACCTCGCAGAGGAGGAAGGGTTCTCCGTCCGGACGAGTCGGTACACGGTCGACGACCTTCGGGGCGCCGACGAGGCGTTCCTCACCAACTCGACGTGGGAGATCCGCCCGATCGAGAGCGTCGACGGCATCGATCTGGGCGCCGGTCCGATGACGAAGCTCCTCGCGCGGCTCTACGACGAGCGCGTCGAACGCGAGCACTACGGCGACGAGACCGGTGAAGACGAGGCGCGCGACGAGTAGCGCTGCCGATCAGGCCGACCGCTGGACTGTCTCGGTCGGATCGTCGGTCCGCTCGACGCCGTCGATATCGAGGATCAGGTCCGGTCCGTACGCTCCCGCGGGCGTCTGGAACCCTTCGGGCGCGTCCCCGTCGACGGCCCGTTCGGCGATTTCCACGGCGGTGAGCTTCGTCAATCGGTACGTCTCGGGCGCGACGAGTCGCGAGACCGCCCGCTCGCCGTCGGCAGTCTCGGCCTCGCCCCACACGTAGCTCCGGCCCTCTTTTCGCGTCTGTTCGTCCGGCCCGTCGACCCGGGCGTCGACCAGCGATTCGAGCAGCGACTGCACCGGGCCGGAACCGGCGATCGGACCGAACAGTCCGCCGAGACGAGCCAGACGCGGAACCCACGAGGGGACGGCGGTGTAGACGGCGACGGTTTCGATTCCGGTCGTGTGGTATGCGGTCGACACGTCGCCCCACGGGATCGCCATCGCAGTGCGCTCGCCCCGGCCGAAGTCGATCCGGCGGCTGTCGGCTCCGATGGGGACCGTCTCGATGCGACCGTTCCGGCGGACGGCGCCGCCCTCGCCGAGGCCGCGGACGGCCGTCTTCGCGGTGCCCGGGGAGATCCCACCGGAGGCCTCGAACCCCAGCGCGAGGCGGTCTGCGTCGGGTAGTCGGTCGGCGAGATGGGCGCCCAGACAGTCGGTGGGAACCACGTCGAAGCCGACGCCGGGAAGGACCATCGTGTCCGCTTCCTCCGCCTCCTCGTCGTACCCCGCTAACCGCTCGAACACCTCGATCTCCCCCGTGATGTCGAGGTAGTGCGTGCCGGTGCGGAGACAGCCCTCGACCATCGGTTCGGCGGTGTCCGCGAACGGGCCCGCGCAGTGGAGCACCGCCTCGACCTCCTCCAGCGCGTGGTCCAGTAGCCGCGGCTCGTCCAGCGAGAACACCCGTTCGTCGCACTTCTGTCTGATCGCCTGGTTTTCGACGGCGTTGCGGTCGCGGCCGGCGACGACGACGTCCAGTCCGCGGTCGAGCGCTTCGTCGACTATCAGGGACCCGGTGAACCCGTAGGACCCGTAGACGAGGAGATCCGCCATGCCCCCGCGTTCGCCGGGTGCGTGGAAAAGCGTGTGGTGTGGCGGTACCCTGTCGACGCCGCAGCAGACAGACGGGCGGAGACTGCCACGCCCAGATCGAGCGCGACGCGAATTGCGCGAACCGATCCGTTCAAACGGGGACGGGTCCACCCGGAGGTATGGACGGGACGCGGATCGCCGATCTCGGCGACCTCTCGACCGACGATACCCTTCTCTTCCGCGTGCGCTCGGAGGACAACGCCGTCGCGAGCGGGGACGCCGCCCTCAGATCCGACGAGAGCACCGCGGCGAACGCCGAGAACGGCGACTCCGGCGACGCCGACGACGGCATCGCGATGCCGGACGACATGCAACAGGACGACGACGTCCGGGAGGCGATCCTGTTGCGACTCGCGACCGAGAACGGCGACCCGGCAGACGACGTCGTCTGCTGGCTGAACTACTGTCAACACATGACACACATCAAACTCGACAAGGGCTCGGGCGCGCCGGTCCGTGACGGCGAGGTGATCTGCGTCAACCACGGCGCGCTGTTCGCCGCCGACTCCGGGGAATGTACCTACGGGCCCTGCGAGGGCGCCTTCCTGAACGAAATCGACGTGGTCGTGGCCGACGGCGGGGTCTACCTCGCCGACGACGACTACGAATACGTCGGCGAGGGGCCGGTCGAGAGCGACGACGACGACCTCTCGTCGTCCTCGAACGTGATTCTCTGAGCGGGTCGCCCGAACTCCGGGAGGTCGACTTCCCTACTCGATGACGAACGTCGGTTCGGTGACGGACTCGCACTTGCATTCCGGGCAGCGCGCCGGGCGGTTGACGAGGTCGTCGAACTCCTCGAACCCGCAGTCGTCGCAGGTCGGCGGTGCGACGAGGAGCGTCTCGTCGGTGGAGTCGAGGGACTGAGAGATGTGTTCGACGTGGTCGAGCGCGGCGTCGGTCCGGACCTCGAACTCGCGGGCGAGCGCGCCGGCGGCCATCGGTTCGTCCCGCAGACGGTCGGCGATTCGCTGGCGCGTCGTCCGGGTGGCCTCGCGCATACCGGGGGTTGGGGAAGCGCTCACAAATCCTTTCTGCCCGTCCGCCGCACGAACCCGTTCGGTTTCGCCACCCGGCACGGCTGTGTGAATGTATACCAATGAAAAAGACCTTGACTGGCGGCCGAGGAGGGAGACGTATGGACGCTGTCGTACTCGCGGGTGGGTACGCCACCCGCCTCTGGCCGATCACGCGCCATCGGCCGAAGATGATGCTACCGGTGGGCGAGACGACCGTCATCGATCGCGTGCTCTCCGAACTCGAATCGGACGAGCGGATCGAGGATGTCTACGTGAGCACGAACGAGCGGTTCGCCCCCGACTTCGAGGCGCACCTGGCGGAGCGCGACTACGAGAAACCCCAGCTGTCGATCGAGGACACGACCGACGAGGACGAGAAGTTCGGCGTCATCGGCGCGCTCGCCCAGCTGGTCGACCGCGAGGGCGTCGACGACGAGGACCTGCTCGTCATCGCCGGCGACAACCTCATCAGCTTCGACGTGAGCGACTTCATCGACTTCTACGAGGAGACGGGCGGGACGACGCTCGCCGCCTACGACGTCGGCACGCGCGAGAAGGCCAAGTCCTACGGGCTGGTCACCCTCGAGGGCGACGAGGTCGTCGACTTCCAGGAGAAGCCCGAGGACCCCAACAGCACGCTCGTCTCCATCGCCTGCTACGTGTTCCCGTCGGATCAGGTCCGCTTCGCGGAGTACCTCGACGACGGCAACAACCCCGACGAACCCGGCTGGTTCGTCCAGTGGCTCGTCGAGCGCGACTCCGTCTACGCCTTCCCCTTCGACGAGGCGTGGTTCGACATCGGGACCCCCGATAGCTACCTGACCGCCGTCGCGTGGTACCTCGACGGCGAGAACCAGATCGACGAGAACGCGACCGTCGAGAACACGGAACTCGGCGAGAACGTCCACGTCCTCGACGACGCGACGGTCGTCGACTCGCACCTGGACAACTCCATCGTCTTCCCCGAGGCGGAACTGCGCGACTGCGACATCCGCGAGACGATCATCGACCGCGAGACCCACGTCGAGAACCTCGACCTCGCCGGCGCGCTCATCGGCGCCCACACGACCATCACGAACGGCGACGGCGAGCACTGACCGCCGCGCCGCGTCCCCTGTTCTCTCTCCCTGTTGGCCGACCGCCTGTTTCAACAGCAGCTGCTGTCGGGACAGCAGTCGCCGGTCTCGCCGCCGCCCCCTGCCGCTGGGTTCGCGTCGAAAAGCGCGTCAGCTAACCCCCGAGCGATCGCGACGCCCTCGTCGGCCGGGACCGCCGTCGTCGACGCCTCGACCTCGTCGGCCCACGCCTCGTACTCCTCGCCGTCCTCGAAGGTCTGGATGTATCCACAGACCTCCTGGTACACCGCCTCGACGGACATCTCGTCGTGGTCGTCGACGTCGTCGGAGACGCCGATGGAGACGAGGGCGTCGCCGTGCGAGACGGTCGGCTCGTCCGGGTCCATCTCGAAGGTGACCTCGGTCCCGCGCACCGGCGTCGTCGATCGGACGGTCCCGGACTCGCCGGTCAGGAACGGGTAGACCAGCGGATCGAGGACGCAGATGTACGTCTGTTCCCCGTCCGGGCCGACGAACGCGTGGTCGCCGTCGTCGACCGTACAGAGGTCGTCGACGCTCGGGCTCCGGTCGCGCGTCCGCTCGATGGTCGCCCGCACGTCCGCGACCCACTCGGCAGCCGTCTCCGGTCGGTCGTCGCTCCCGTACAGCCGCGCGAACCCGTCCCCGACGGCCGGGGGTAGCTCCACGTCCGCGAGCGATAGTTGCGTGCCGGTTCTGTTCGGATCGCCTGTATCAATCCACATGCGTCTATACTTCGGAGAGCAAAGTTATTAAACTGTCAAGTCCAAAGTATCGAATCAGATGCGCGAATCCGAAGCGATGGCGGAGACGGACTGTGAGTGCACGGATCCGGCGTGTCACTGTCTGCTGTCGGAGCCGATGGCGCTGCTCGGCCGCAAGTACGTGATGGATATCGTCTGCGTCGTGGCGAACCACGGGACGGTGCGATTCGGCGATATCGAGGGCCATCTCCCGGACGCGAGCACGTCGACGCTGTCGACGCGCCTGGACGAGCTCGTCGAGGCGGGGCTGGTCGAGCGCGAGCGCTACGCGGAGATCCCGCCGCGAGTCGAGTACGAACTCAGCGACGAGGGCGAGGAACTGGGCGAGCGACTGCAACCGCTTGTGGAGTGGGCGATCGAGCGCGGCGAGGAGTGCTGTTAGGAGTCGTCGATCGCCCGGTTTCTGTCGAGTGAGTTGTGGAAGGGAGTCGCCTGAGCGCGACCGCAGGATACACTGTGAGTTGAAAGCCCTCAGCGCGCTCGCGGCCGCTGAGCGAGATATCCTCACTCCGTTCGGATAGTGCCCGCTCAGACGACTCCGCTCACTCCGTTCGCCGCGAGCACGCCTCGCCCTTTCAGTCCGCCAGGAAGACAGCAACCGCACAGCACTGCGCCTCGTACCTCCCCAGCCGATTCGCTCCCTGCGGTCGCTCATCCCTCGCACGAGTACGTCGCGGCACGGAGGCCGCGACAGCGCGCGCCACCGCGATCGTTCACTCCCGTGAGCTGTCCCGAGCGGTCGTTTCGGGGGGTTCTGAAAACTTACTGAATGCGGGCGCTGAGCGGAGCGGTCGCTCGGCGGTGTGAGACGGCTGAGGGGAGTAAGCCCCCTTCTGTTCGGCCCGGCATTCGGCTGAGCGTCCGCGCCCTGTCCGGGCTACCTAGCGGCGTGGACTTGCACCGGTGAGGATTCGCCGTTCCATCCGTTCTCCGCTTTCTACCCTCGGTGGGTTAGCTCCCCGTCGCTTCCCGGCGAGGCCGGTCGCTTCGGGTTCGCACACCTCATCGGTCGGGCGGAGCGGTCTCGTTTCTGTTCCAGCGCCAGCGGTCTCCCGCTCCGGGTTTGCACCCGGTCACCTGCCCGGACGGTGGGGGGACTTTCCTCGTGCACCTTGCCCGAATCGGGTGCCGGAGCACGGAGGCCGGGCTCCCTCTGCCACCCGAGCGTAGACGGCTCCGACGATTAAGGCCGTCGGTCCGCTCGCCCCCTCGCCGTCCGACAGTGCGGCGATTTTTATGGGAGCCACCCGATAGCTCCGGTAGACATGCGTTCCGCCCTCTCCGTAGTCGTCGTCGGGCTCGTGCTGTTCTCGACGCTGGCCGCCGTCCCCGTCGCCAGCGCCCAATCGGCACCAGACGCGACGACCGACCGACCCTCCGACGCGAGTGGTATCGACGGCGAAGCCGCGAGCCAGGCCGGCGACGACTGCGCGCCGGTGGCCAACGGGAGCGCCCCCGAGGACCCCGAAAACGACACCCTCGGCTGGGAGAACGGCTGCTGGTACAACGAGTCGATCGAGGTGACCCGGTCGGACGGGCTCAACGACACCGAGCTCGACGCCGTGGTCTCCCGCGCGATGGCCCGCGTCGAGCAGGTCCGCGACCTTGAGTTCAACGAGACCGTCCCCGTCGAGGTCATCTCTCGCGAGGAGTTCCGCCAGAGTAACGCGACCGGCGGGAACTACTCGGTCAACAACAGCCTCCACCAGAACGTCAAGTGGGAGGCAATGCTGATGGTCGGCGAGGACACCGACGCCATCTCCGTCCAGCAGTCCAACACGGGGTCGTCCGTCCTCGGCTACTACAGCCCGCGCCAGGAGCGGATCGTCATCGTCTCCGAGAACGCCACCTCTCCGAAGATGAACGAGGTGACCCTCTCGCAGGAGCTGTTCCACGCGCTGCAGGACCAGCGGTTCAACCTCTCCTCGTTCAACCAGACGACGCGCGAACTCCACAACGCGCGCGACGGCATCATCGAGGGCGACGGGAACCTCGTCGACTCCCTCTACCAGGAGCGATGCGAGGCCGAGTGGAACTGCCTCATGCCCCAGACCGAAAGCGGAAACGAGGGTGGTCAGCCTGACATCCACTACGGAATGTATTACCTCACCTTCCAGCCCTACAGCGACGGCCCGAAGTTCGTCGACCAGATCTACAAAGCCGAGGGCTGGGAGGGCGTCAACGCCGTCTACGAGAACCC
Source organism: Halosimplex rarum (assembly GCF_047715405.1). Lineage (NCBI taxonomy): Archaea > Methanobacteriati > Methanobacteriota > Halobacteria > Halobacteriales > Haloarculaceae > Halosimplex > Halosimplex rarum. Next base: position 2,484,771 of record NZ_CP180412.1, on the reverse strand, counting down.
GCCAGCGAGCACGGAACAGACCATCAACCCCGAAAAGTACGGTGAGGACGAACCGACGGACGTGACGTTCACCGACCGATCGAACGAGGAGTGGTCGGTTCCGAACCTGGAGAACGGGACCGTCGACTACGCCCAGTTCGGCGAGGCCGGGCTCGCGACGATGCTGTTCTACCCGACCATTGCCTCGGGCGGACAGGCATCGCCGGTCGTCAGCGCCCGTTCGTTTATCAACTACACTAACTATCCGGAGGTCAGTTCCTACGACCCGCTCAACTACACGACCCGGTACACCGACGGCTGGGACGGTGACCGGCTCTACCCGTACGTGACCGACGACTCGGCCGAGACCAACGAGACGGGCTACGTCTGGAAGACCGTCTGGGACTCCGAGAAGGACGCCGCCGACTTCGTCGAGGGCTACTCGATGCTGCTCGACTACTACGGCGCCGAAGCGGTGGACGACCGCGCGAACACCTACCGGATCCCCGACGGCGAGTACGCCGACGCCTTCTCCGTCAACCACACCGGGACGACGGTGACGCTCGTCAACGCGCCCTCGGTCGAGGAACTGAGCGAGGTCCGCGCCGGCGCCGCGCCGGAGGACAGCGGCGGCGGGGAGGAGACGCCCACCGACACCGATACCGAGACAGACGAAGGGACCGACGTGACGACGACCGAAGCGGGCGGCGAAGAGACGGCGACGGACGGACCGACCGACGGAGGCACCGACACGTCGACCGCGACGCCCATCCCCGCCGACGGCGGCATGGACGGCGGTGACGGCGACTCGACCGACGCCCCGGAGACCACCGCCGGCGACGGCCCCGGTTTCGGTGCTGTGCTCGCCATCGCGGCACTCGCCCTCGCCGGGCTGACGCTGCGCCGACGGGAGTGAGTCGCCTCGATGGGACTCCGAGCACCTGAATCGACTCGCGCGCAGGCCGCGCTCGCGGCGGTCGTCGTCGTCGCGCTCCTCGCCGGCTGCACGGGGCTGGAGTCGCTCGGCGGCCATCCGCCGGGCGACCCCGATGACGACCGGCTGGGCTGGGAGAACGGCTACTGGTACGACGACGAGGTGAACGTCACGCCCGCCGACGGCTACAACGCCAGCGAGCGCGAGGCGGTCGTCGCCAGGACGATGGCCCGCGTCGAACAGATCCGCGAACTGGAGTTCAACGAGACCGTCCCCGTCGAGGTCATCTCCCGCGAGCAGTACCTCGAAAACCGGACCGGCGGCGGGAACGGATCGAGCACGTACGAGCGCTGGAACGACCAGGTCTGGGAGTCGCTGTTCATCGTCGGCGAGCGCTCGTCGTACTCGAACAGCTCCGACGAGACGCTGAGCCAGAGTATCCAGGGCTACTACTCACCCGGCAAGGACACCATCGTCCTCGTCAGCGACTCCGAGACCCCCACGATCGACCGAGTGACGCTCGCGCACGAACTCGTCCACGCGCTGCAGGACCAGCACTTCGGCTTCGGCGCCGAGGGCGAGACGCAGGACCAGCAGCTCGCCAACCGCGGCGTCACCGAGGGCGACGCGCGCTACGTCGACGCGATCTACCGGAACCGCTGTGACACTCGGTGGTCGTGCATCCCCGAGCCGTCCAGCGACGGCGGCGGTGGCGGGTCGAGCGGCAGCGACTACAACCGCGGGCTGTTCCTGACCATCTACACGCCCTACGCCGCGGGGTCGCAGTTCGTCGACGACGTCCGCTCCGACGGCGGCTGGGACGCCGTCGACGACCTCTACGACGACCGCCCCGACAGCACGGAACAGCTCATCCACCCCGAGTTGTACCCCGACGAGGAACCCGTCAACGTGAGCGTCGCCGACCGCTCCGGCGGCGAGTGGCGCCGCTTCGACCGCGACCCCGTCGCCGACACCGTCGGCGAGGCGTCCATCTACGCCATGCTCGTCCACAACGGCGCCGTGAACCCCGAAAACCGCTACGGCTACCAGTCCGCGCCCTCGGCCGGCTGGGGCGGCGACAGCGTCGTCCCCTACACCAACGGCTCGGCCGGCGGCTACGTCTGGAAGTCCGTCTGGGACTCCGAGAAGGACGCCAGGCAGTTCCACGAGGCCTATCTCGACGTACTGGACGAACACGACGCCCGGAATCCGCGCGGAAACGTCTACGTCGTCCCCGAGGACAGCCAGTTCGGGGACGCCTTCCGAGTCGTCCGGAACGGCGATACCGTCCGGATCGTCAACGCTCCCACCACCGACCAGCTCTCCGAGGTCCACTCGCGATCCGGTTGAGTTCGAACCACGGCGGAAATCGGCGCTGTCGCGGTGACCGCTCCCGGTGCCAGCAATCAGAACAGCGTGAAAGCCCCCGGACGCTGCGGTCCCGCGCCTTGGTGCGCGTGGTCCGAGAGAGCTTCGCTCTCTCGTCATCACGAAAGACGGCTGCGCCGTCTTTCGAACGACTTCGCTCACTGCGTTCGCTTCAGTGCTTGCTACGGCGGGGTTCCCGCAGCGCCCGGCCCCTTTCAGTCCCTCCCGCGTAGACTGGTCGGCCAGCAGAAACGGGTGGGACTGAAAGGGGCGACTGGTTCGACGAAGGACGACGAAGCAAGCACCGCAACGAGCGGAGCGAGTGAGGAGCGCAGCGAGGCGCCCGAGTCGAACCAGTCGGGGCTTTCACGCTGTTCGCGGCGGTGCCGGCGTTCTCAATACTACTGGAGGTTCCAGATCCACATCGAACGCGGACAGTTTTTCACGGTCGCCTCGGTACACCACGGCATGACCGACGAGTCGGGCTTCGACATCGTGCCCCCGGAGGCCATCGCCGACGGGCGAGCCACCGACGCCTACTTCGACCGGACGGTCGAGACGCTGGAACACGCCGACCGCAACCCCCACGTCGTCGCGGAAGTGACTGCCGACCAGTTCCCCACCGGCGAGTGGGAACTGCTGGCGGGCGTGAAAGACGCCGCGCGGCTCCTGGAGGGCCGCGACGTGGACGTCGACGCCGTGCGGGAAGGGCGGCTGTTCGACGGCGGGCCCGTGATGCGCATCGAGGGACCGTACCTGGAGTTCTGCCGCCTGGAGACCGCGCTGCTGGGCTTTCTCTCCCACCCGACGGGGGCCGCGACCGCGGCGCTCGAAGTCCGCCGCGCCGCGCCCGACTCCACGGTGCTGAGCTTCGGCTCGCGCCACGTCCACCCCTCCATCGGCGCGATGGTCGAGCGGTCGGCCCTGCTGGGCGGGCTCGACGGGTTCTCGAACGTCGCCGCGGGCGAGGTGATCGGCCGCGAAGCCGGCGGGACGATGCCCCACGCGCTCGTCATCTGCTTCGGCCGCGGCGAACAGGAGGCGGCGTGGCAGGCGTTCGACGAGGCCGTCGGCGAGGACGTGCCGCGGATCGCACTCGTCGACACCTACAGCGACGAGGTCGACGAGTCCGTCCGCGCCGCCGAGGCGGTCGACGCGCTCGACTCGGTGCGCATCGACACCACGTCCTCGCGCCGCGGCGACTTCGAGCACATCATCCGAGAGGTGCGCTGGACGCTCGACGCCGAGGGGTTCGAGGACGTGGGGATCTTCGTCAGCGGCGGGCTCGGCCCAGGAGAGCTGGTCGAACTCCGCGAGTACGTCGAGGGCTTCGGCGTCGGCAGCCACGTCAGCAACGCGAACCCGACGGACTTCGCGCTGGACATCGTCGAGGTCGACGGCGAACTCGCGGCCAAGCGCGGGAAGCTCACGGGGAAGAAGGAAGTCTTTCGGACCGACGACGGCGGTCATCACGTCGCGCTGGCCGCGGACGAAGCGCCGGACGACGCCGAGGCGCTCCTCGAACCGCTCGTCCGCGACGGCGAGGTCGTCCGGGAGTTCGACCTCGACGCGGCCGTCGACCGCGCGGCGGCGGACGCGGAGGCGGTCGGGTTCGAGGCGTCCGTCGGCGACGACGTCTCGGAGCCGGGATCCGGGGACTGATCTCGGACGTACCGGCACGTCCGTCCGCCACGTCAGCGTTTACCAGTAGCGGGGCCGAACGGCCGTACGAACATGACGACAGTCGAAATCGAATACTGCGTTCCGTGTGGCATGCGCGACCGCGCTGTCGACCTGCAGACCGCGCTCCTGGAGGAGTTCGGTCAGGGCGTCGAGGCCGTCTCGCTGGTGACCGGCGACGACGGCGTCTTCGAGGTCCGAGCGGACGGCGAGGTCGTCTTCGACAAGGAATCCGACGAGTACGACGTCGAAGCTATCGTTGACGCGGTCGGCGACCGCGTGAGCACGGCCGCCTGAGCGCGACAGCCCGGCAGTCGAACCCACTCTTTCCGGCGCTCCTCAGTCACCGCGAGCGGCGGCCGGCAGCGAGAGCCGGCCCGAGGCGTCGGGGACGAGCCACGCGGGGACGACCCGCGTGAGGACGACCATCCCGCAGAGTTCGACCAGCGTCTGGGTCACGACGACGGCGGGCGCGAGTTCGTAGCCCGCCGGGAGCGCCAGCGCGAGCGGCAACACGACCAGCGAGTTCCGCGTCACCGACGTGAACACGAGCGCGCGCCCGGAGCCGACGTCCAGCCGGAGCCGACCCGCGACCACGCGGGCCAGCAACGGCATGGCGACGAGGAAGGCGACGTATATCGGCACGACCGCCGCGATCTGGTCGAACGAGTCGCGGACTCGCGGGAGCTGCGAGGCGACGACGACCAGCAGCGTCGCGGCCATCATCGGAACCGGGAGCCACCCCGCGGTATCCTGGAACCGGCGACCGCGTTCGGAGCGTTCTGCCCACGCCTCCGTGACCCAGGCCAGCGCGAGCGGCAGCGCGATGAGAGTGAGAAACGCCTCGACGAACGGGCCGGGCTCGATGGCGGCGGCGACCTGCCGGCCCATGAACAGCCAGAGGTACGCGGGGAGCAGCAGCAACTGGACGACCATCAGCGCGGGCGTGACCGCGGTGACCTGCCCGCTGTCGCCGCCCGCGAGTTCAGTGAACGCGATGACGTAGTCGATACACGGCGTCAGCAACACCATGTAGACGCCGACGAGCACGACCGGGTCGGCCGCGAGAAACCGGGTCAGCGTCCACACGACCGCGGGGACGACGAGGAAATTCATCCCCAGCGCGGCGGCCAGGAACCGGCGGTCCGCGAACGCCTCGCGGAGCCTGACGAACGGGACTTCGAGGAAGGTGACGTACAGCAAGACGACCAGCACCGGCTCGATCAGCGCCTCGAACGTCGAGTCCTGCGCGGGCCGGCCGAGTCCGAGCGCGACCGCCGCCAGCACGGCGACCGCGTAGACGGCGACCTGGTTGCGCGCGAGCCAGTCCCGTCCGCTCATGGGTTCGCTGCGGGGGCGACGAGCAAGGGACTGTCGGTCGACGCGGATTGGATCGAATTAATGAGGGACTGTGGCCTGTACCGTACCGTGAACGACCCCACGAGAGCCTCGGATCGACCGCGTTTCGACAGTCGAACGGCCGTCGAACGGACGGGGCGAACGGACCGATGACCGGCGAGACGGACGCTCGAGAGCCGGCCCGCCTGGCCACGTTGGACGTCAGCGCTGCGGGCGGGCGGCCGAAGGTACTGCTCGGCGACCTGACCGGCGACGGCCGCATGGAACTGCTGTTCGTCCAGGGCGACGACATCGACGCCACCTACGACCCCCATCAGGTGACCTCGCTCACCGCCATCGACCTCGACGGCGAGGTCCGCTGGCAGGTCGGCGAGCCGGACCCCGAGGGCGGCAGCCACGGCGCCGACTTCCCCGCGCAGATCTGGGATTTCGACGGCGACGGCGCGAACGAGGTCGTCTGCGTGATGGCCGACGAGTTCCGCGTGATCGACGGGGCGACGGGCGAGATCCAGCGGACGGCCGAACTGCCGGCCCCGCAGGCCCACGACTGCATCGTCCCCGCGAACCTGACCGGCGGCGATGGACGCCACGACCTGATCGTGAAAGACCGCTACCGGCAGGTCTGGGCGCTCGACTCGGAATTCGAGACGCTGTGGACGCACGAGGGTAACACGGGCCACTACCCCTGGCCGCACGACGTCGACGGCGACGGCAGCGACGAAGTGATGGTCGGCTACTCGTTCCTCGATTCGGACGGCGAGACGCTGTGGACGGCGGACATCCCCGACGAACACGCCGACTGCATCTGGGTGGCCGACCTCGACGAGGACGGCGACCCCGATATCGTCGTCGGCGAGGGCGGCGTGTACGCCTACGCGCCCGACGGAAGCGAGCGCTGGCGAAACCGTGAGCCCAGAGAGGTCCAGCACATCGCGCCGGGCAACTTCCGCGAGGACGTCGACGGGTTGCAGGTCGCTGGCCTGGACCGCATCGTCCGCGGCGGCCCCGACCAGACGGGGCAAGACGGCATCTTCGTCGTCGACAGCGAGGGCGATATGGTCTGCACCGAGGATCGGGATCCCGGCGGCTGGCTCACCATCGTCGAACCGATGACCGCCTGGGACGACGCGGATCTGGACTACATCCTGGCCTGGCGCCGCGGCGGCGGGACGAACCCGACGCTGTACGACGGCCACCTCGACCCCGTCGTCACCTTCCCCGAGGACGGCTACCTGATCCACGGCGACCTGCTCGGTCGCGGCACCGAACAGGTGATCGTCCTCGACGACGGCACCGCCCACGTCTTCGGCGACGAGGAAGTCAGCCTCGACGCGCCCGGCGACGGCCCGCTACCCCAGCCGAAACGGCTGGCCAACTCGACGCTGTATCCCGGCGGCGAGCGACCGGACGGACCACTCCACGACGTGTAGCCGGACGAAACCGCTTTTTGCGAGAGCGGTCCTACACCCGGGTAGTCATGCAACTCGACGCCGATTCCGCGGCGGTCGTCGTGGTGGACATGCAGAACGGCTTCTGCCACCCCGACGGCAGCCTCTACGCACCGGGCAGCGAGGAGGCCATCGAACCGGTCGGGCAGGTGGTCGACCGTGCGCGCGACGCGGGCGCCGAGGTCGTCTGGACCCGCGACGTTCACCCGCCCGAGCAGTTCGAGAACGCCCACTACTACGACGAGTTCGACCGCTGGGGCGAGCACGTCCTCGAAGGCTCCTGGGAAGCCGAGGTCGTCGCGGAACTCGAACCCGCGGACGACGACCTGGTCGTCGTGAAACACACCTACGACGCCTTCTACGAGACGCAACTGGAGGGGTGGCTCGACGCCCACGATATCGACGACCTGGTGATCTGCGGGACGCTCGCCAACGTGTGTGTCCTGCACACGGCCTCCAGCGCCGGTCTGCGCGACTTCCGCCCCGTCCTCGTCGAGGACGCCGTCGGCTGCATCGAGGAGGGCCACCGCGAGTACGCGCTGGAGCACGCCGACTTCCTCTTCGGCGAAGTGACGCCGCTCGACGACATCGAGTTCACCTGAATGGTCCGGGACCCCTCCGAAACGCTCCGGCGGTACGAACCGCGCGACCGCGACGCGGTCTGGCACCTCCACCGGACGGCGCTACGCGAGGCGGGATCGAACCCCGAGGACGTGCCGAACAGCGACGATATCCGGAACGTCGAGGGGAACTACATCGACGCCGGTGGCGAGTTCCTCGTGGTCGAGCGCCAGGTGCCCGAGAATGCAGCGGGCGAGATAGTCGCGATGGGCGGCCTCGCCGTCGAAGACGCGGAGATTTCAGCCGGCGCGGGGGAACTCTTGCGGATCGCAGTCCGCCCCGACCACCAGCGAGCGGGGTACGGGCGTGCTATCGTCGCCGGACTGGAAGACGCGGCCCGGGAACGCGGCCTCGACCGGATATTCCTGTGGACGGCACAACGCCAGCGGTCCGCGGTGGCGTTCTATCGGTCCCGGGGCTACGAGGGAACCGACCACCGGACGGAGGGGGAGTACGAGCTGCTCCGGTTCGAGAAATCGCTCGACGCCGGCGGACCAGAGACGCCGGGACAGGCCGACGGATGAGCGACCCCGTCCGCGGCGAGATCACGGAAGTCGAGGACGGCCCCGAATGGGACCTGAATTTCCGCGAGCACCCCGAGCGCTACCGGCACACGCCCGACGAGCGCGGCGCGTTCAAGATCGAGCCGTACAAGAGCGAACTCTTGCCCGAGTGGGGTATCGCGACGCTGGCAGACGCCGAGGACGGCGCCGAAGCGATCTACGAACGCTACTGCCGGTACCGGGCGGCCGACGACTTCGTCGGGATGGACGTGGCCCGGAAGTACCTCCAGATGGGGTGGACGCGGGCGATGCGCTACGCGAAGTACCCCGGCGGGAACAAGTATCGGACCGACGACGACAGCGAGGCGCGAAGCGCCTCGAAAGCGAGCGGTGAAACCGCGAGCGGCAACCGCGTCGAACGCGAGCCACAGGAATGGTACGACCCGGAGAAACGGGAGATAGCGCTCGTCTACAAAGAATATCTCGATGGGGTGCGCGGCGACGAAGCGTACGAGCGGGCGAAACGCGAGCATCGCGAGCGCTACGGGGAGTAGCCGTCGGTGGCTTGATTACGGATCACGGGTTTCGATGGAGACCGTCACGTCCGTCCCGACCGGCAGGTCGACGGACTCGCCGACGAGTTTCACGCCCGCCCGGTCCCGACCGATCGCGAGCGCGATGCCCGTGACCGGGTCGCCGTTGGCGAGGACGGTCACGTCGCTCCAGGCCACGTCGCGACCGTCTGCGCGGCCGACTCGCTCCCCGGCGAGAAACACGTCGCCAGCGTCCGAGTCGGCGCGTCGACACAGCAGGCCGCCACCGTCGTAGTGGGGGAGCCCGCCGTCGAGGACGCCCACTCGCTCGCCGTCGCCGTCCGTGACGGCGAGACCGGCGAACCGCTCGCCGGGCGCGGGATGGGTCGGCGAGTCGATGACTGCGTACGTCTCGCCCGCGGCGACGACGGTGCCGGTCCCGTCCCAGTCGATCGCGTCGATGCCGAGCGCGGGATCGAGTTCGAGCGGGAGCGACCCCGCGGCGCGGTGATAGTCGGCCCCGTACTCCCGAAACCCGAGGTGGAGGTGGTTCGCGACCCACGGCGCGAAAAACCCGGCGCGGACGAGTCTGCCGAGCGAGTCGCCGACTGCCACGGTATCGCCCGCCGCGACTGTGGGGTCGACGTGCAAGAGACGCGCGACGCGTTCGCCGGTGTCGACGAGGATCAGGTGGTCCTCGTCGGCGGCGTAGGGCCGCGAGGGGGCCGTCACCGTCCGCGTTTCGAGAATCTCGCCGGCGACTGGTGAGGGCGCGTCGACGGGCGGGCCGTCTTCGGGATTCGGGCGGACCGTCTCGCCGTCGCTATCGCCGGGGTAGAGGTCGACGGCACAGCCCCGGTCGTGCGCCGCGAACGGGGAGTTGTAGAGGGTGAATCGCGGGTAGCGCGACAGTACGTCGGCGGACAGCGTGACGGCCATCGGCGGTGGTTCGGCCGTGACCCTCATTACGGTCCCGTTCGCTCACGTCGCGTCGTCCGTTCGGCTCCGTGCCCGTCGAAGCACCGCTGCGGTTTTCGGCTTCGGGACCCAACCGCCGCTATGCGCGTCTACCGCGGTCGGGCCGACACTATCGAGGCCGACCGCGCTGTCTCGGATGAGTTGGTCGACCGGGTCGCCTCCGACGGCGAGCCGGCGGTCCGCGTCTGGCGACCACACCGGCAGGTCGCCTTCGGCCGCCGGGACGTGCGGGCGGACGGATACGAGGAGGCCCGGGACATCGCGGAGGAGCGGAAGTTCCCACCCGTCGAGCGCGAGGTCGGCGGGCGCGCGGTCGCCTACACCGGGTCGACGGTCGCGTTCGCACGCGTGACGCCCGTCGAGGACGTCCGATCCGGGCTACAGGACCGCTACGACGCGGCGACCGCCGATCTGATCGCCGCACTCGACGAACTCGGCGTCGACGCTAGCGAGGGCGAACCGCTCGATTCGTTCTGTCCCGGGACGCACTCGGTCCAGGCGGACAGCAGCGGTCGAGCGCGGAAACTCGCGGGGCTGGCACAGCGCGTCCGCGCCGACGCGGCAGTCGTCGCCGGCGTGCTCCTCGTCGCCGACGACGACGAGATCGCGGAGGTCCTCGACCCCGTCTACGCGGCGCTGGACGTTCCCTTCGATCCCGAGACCGTCGGGAGCGTCGCGCGAGCGGGCGGCCCTTCGGCGCTCGAATCAGTGATCGACGCCGTCGAGCGCGCGCTCGTGGGCGCGGAGCCGGACGGTGTGGAGCGAGTCGACGAGGAGTGACGTCCGCGGACGGTCCGAGTGAGCGGGGCCTGTGATTCCAGCGACACATTCATTCATCTCAGGATACAACTTTTCAGTATGCGACTCACACTCCGCCGTCCGGATCCTCGAATCGGTACGGAAGACGACGTCGTCGCCAGCCGTGTCGCCGCCTTCGCCATCGACCAGCTCCTCGTGGTCGGCCTCCTCGTCACCCTCGGGTCGTTCGTTCTCGGTGTCGCGGGCGCAACGCTCGGTGCCGGCGTGGAACTGGGCATCGTCGAGGCGCCACTTTCGTCCCTCACCGGCGGGACGGGAGCCGAGTTCGCCATCGCCGCCGCGGCTGCGGTGTTCGGCGTTGCCTGGACGGCCACGACCATCGCGTACTTCACGGTCACGGAGGGCGCAATCGGCGCGTCGGTCGGGAAGCTCCTCCTCGGGTTGGTCGTCGTCGGGACCGACGGCTCCCCGATCGGGTACCGGACCGCGTTCGTGCGTTCGGTCCTGCGAATCGTCGACTCTCAGCCGGGGCTGTACGTCCTCGGGGTCGGCTCGATGCTGATCAGCGACCGGCGCCAGCGCGTCGGCGACCGCGTCGCCGGGACGGTCGTCGTCGCGGCCGACCGGCCGACCAGCGCGCCGAGCGAGTCGGCGAACGGAACGCCGGTCTGAACGGCGACCGCTCGCGAGAAGTCGGGGGCGCCACAGTCCGGGAGATTTAGGGCCACGCGCGTCAGAGGTGGGGTATGCTATTCCGGAACGCGACGCTCGCGGACGGACGCCGCCGGGACGTCCGCGTGTCGGGCGAGACGATAGCGGCGGTGGGTGAGGGGTTCGAGGCCCGCGACGGTGAACGGGTCGTGGATGCGACGGGAAAACGCCTCCTCCCGGGGATGATCGACGCGCACGTCCACTTCCGCGAGCCCGGCGGCTCGCACAAGGAGACGTGGGAAACGGGTTCCCGTAGCGCCGCCGCCGGCGGCGTGACGACCGTCGTCGACCAGCCCAACACCTCGCCGCCGACCGTCGACGGCGCCGCCTTCGACGAGAAGAGTGACCTCGCGGCGGCCTCGCTGGTCGATTTCGGTCTCAACGGCGGCGTCACCGCCGACTGGGACCCCGACTCGCTGTTCGACCGCGACGTCTTCGCCCTCGGCGAGGTGTTTCTCGCCGACTCGACGGGGAACATGGGCATCGAAGAGCCGCTGTTCGTCGACGCGCTCGCGGAGGCCGACGCCCGCGACGTGACCGTCACCGTCCACGCCGAGGACGCCAGCCGCTTCAACGTCTCCGCGAAGGAACGCGACGACGCCGACGCGTGGAGCGCCTATCGGACCGCACGCGCGGAGGCCGCGGCCGTCCGCCGCGCCTGCGAGGTCGCTCTCGAGCGCGAGACGCGGATCCACATCGCCCACACCTCCACGCCGGAGGGCATCGACGCCGCGAACGAGGCGGGGATGACCTGCGAGGTCACGCCCCACCACATGTACCTCTCCCGGAACGACCTTCGCGATCTGGGGACCCACGGGCGGATGAACCCGCCGCTCCGACGCGAGAAGCGCCGCCAGCGCGTCTACGACCGCGTCGTCGAGGGTCAGGTCGACATGATCGCGACCGACCACGCGCCCCACACCGCCGAAGAGAAGGACGCCGACATCTGGGACGCGCCCTCGGGCGTCCCCGGCGTCGAGACCGCGCTCCCGCTCCTGCTGGCCGACGCCCGCACCGGCGCGCTCACCTACGAGCGCGTCCGCGATCTGACCGCCGCCAACCCCGCCGACGTGTTCGACCTGCCATCGAAGGGCCGCGTCGCGGAGGGGATGGACGCCGACCTCGTGCTCGTCGACCCCGGGAAGACGTATCCTCTCCGCGCCGACCGCCTGCATACCAAGTGCGACTGGACGCCGTTCGAGGGCCGCGAGGGCGTGTTCCCGACGATGACGCTCGTCCGCGGGACAGTCGTCTACGAGCGCGACCCCGACGACCGACCGGGCGGCGAGAGCGAGTCCTTCGGGGAACCTGTCGGCGAGAACGTCCGTGCCGGCGAGGACGACGGTGGCGATGACACTGACCGCACCGTCCGCGGCAGTCGGGAGACCGAATCTATCGCGGATCTGGCCGCGGAAGTCGTCGAGGAGTCGCCTGACGACGACCGTTCTTGATCGCGCTTCGAGTCCGCCGGGTCGCAGTTCTCAGATAGCCCGGTTGTTCGCGCCATCGAGCCGCGACTCGGGAACGGGCCGGAGAACGCCGAAGACGACTCGATAGGCCAACAAACCGACGCCCATGCCGGCGAGGACGACGCTGACGACGGTCAGGACGACCATGTCCGTCACGACGACGACGGCTCCGCAGACGGCGACCGCCGCGACGACGCCGACGATCGCGAGTGCGTAGCGGTACCACTCGTCCACGTCGACGACCCGGTGTTCGTCGGCGTAGACGGTCGCGACCGTGGCGGCGAGCGCTGCGAGACCGAGCCACCACCCCTCGCGGAGACCCGCGACGCCGACGTTCAACAGCCCGAGCAGTATCCAGGCGACCCCCATCCCGCCCTCGAAGAGAACGACTCGCCGGGCAGCGTCCATACGAGCCGATACGCCGCTCAGGTGATAAATCGGTGGGCGGGTTTCCGGTCCGGGAGTCACATCAGAGCCACGACCTGCCGCGGTCCCGTTCCCGGTCGAGTCGCGCGTCGGGAACCCGTCCGACGACGCCGAAGACGAGCCGGTTGAGCGCCATGCCGGCGCCCATGCCGATCATTCCGAGCGACAGGGCGGCGGTCGAAAGACTGTCGCTCGCCGCGCTCCAGACGATACCGGCCATGGCGAGCACGCCGACGCCGGCCAGCACCCATACGCCGGTGCGACTGCGGTCCGACGCGCCGAGCAGCGTCGCCGTGACTGCGGCCGCGAGCGCGGCAATCCACCATTGATCGACCGTGATCTCGGTGTCGACCCCGGACAGGCCGCCGCTGATGGCCGCCATCGCCGCGATGAGGAAGTCCTGCAGGACGACCGACCGCCCGCCTGAATCTATCATCTGAACAACTGTTATACGGCCCGTGTGATAGGCTTTCGGTCGCGACCGGGCCCGCGCGTCTCGCTCACTGGTCCGCTTCGATGTCGTGGCCGCACTCGGGACATGTCATCTCGTCGTGGCGCAGCGCGGTCGAGTGCTCGCGCACTTCGCGCATCACCTCGGAGATCTCGTCCTCGGCTTCCAGTTCCTCTTCGACGGTGAGTTCGACGCCCTCGACTTCGAGGAGGAACTTCGCGACCTCGGTCGCCTCGTACATCACGTCGTCGAGCTCCTCGGCGGTGAAGAAGTCGCACATCGCGCCGTAGAGGAAGGTCGCACCGGCCTTCCGGACCTTCTCCTCGAAGGAGGCCCTGGCCTGGTTGACCGCCTGCGGCGTGTACGTGTCGGTCATGAACGGGACGAGTTCGGGCAGGTTCTCGCCGATCTTCGTCATCTCGACGCCCGTCTCGGTTCGGAAGTCGGCGCACAGGCGCGCGATCGCCCACTCGCGGGCCGTGATGTATGTGCGGTCGCGCAGGAAGTCGTTCGCGCGGTCGTAGGTCCCGCCGTCGATCTTCTTGAAGCGGTCGTACTTCTGGACGTCCGGGGGGACGTCCGCGGCGGGCGAGTCCGCTGGGCCGTCAGCGGGTTGATCCCCAGCCGTCGAGTTCGACGGTGACGCCTCCGACTGCGGATCGGCGGTCGCATCTTCGTCGGTCGCGTCGTCGTCAGCCGTCTCGTCCTCGGTCTCAGTCGTCACGTCGTCTTCGGGTTCGGCGGTCGCGTCCCCTCCGGCGTCGGTTGCAGTGGCGTCCGTCGCCTCGTCCGTCCGCGTGTCGGCTGTCTCGTCGCGGTCGGCATCGTCCGTCCCCTCGGCGCCCGTTCGACCCTCGGGGTCGGGCGACGCCCGCTCGGTGGCTTCCTCGCCCTCGCCCGTCGCCGGTTCGTCTGTCATGCTCTCCACTCTGTCGGCGCCCCGAAAAAGAGTGTCGGCGTCGCTCGTCGGCCCAGCGTGTCCGGAATTCCTCTCGGTTTTCGTAAACGAATAATTATAACGATCCGGTGGGAAGTGGTGTGCAGACACGTACCATGGTCAACACGGCGTACCTGGCGAGCACGGTGGTAACGGCGCTCCTGGGGGTCGGTGTGGTCGCCCTGGCGCTGCGGTCGCGCCGCTGGCACCACTACGTGCCCCTGGCCGCGTACCGAGAGGTGGGCGCCGACGGGAGCCGTCCGACGTCCGGACTGGCCCAGATCGCCGGGCGCACGAGCACCTGGACGGCGCTGTACGTCGTCCTCGTGCTCGGGTTCATGATCGGCGCGATGGCGTACGCCAGCGGTGCCATCACCGGCCCGGCGGTAATCGGCGCGGTCGTCGCCCTCGTCGCCTCCTTCCTCGTCGTCGGCATCTACTTCGCCATGCGGGAGCACGGTCGCCCGAGCGCGCAGGCGGCGGCCGGGAGCGCCGTCGCGACGGGCATGCTGTTCGTCCTCGCGATCACCGTCGTGCTCGTCACCAGCTGAGCGATGGCGCACTCGACCCGGGACGGTGCCCGGCACTGGCCGAGCGGGACCGGCGTGCTGGCCGCGGCCGTCGCGCTCGAGGGCGTCCTCGTCGTCGGCTACTTCCTCGCCACCCCCGGCAACGTGACCGTCCCGCGCTACGTCATCTACCCGTTCGTCTGGATCAACGCCGTCCTCGTCGCGGCCTACCGGACGCCGATCCCGCGGGCCCCGCCCCGTCGACACCTCCTCGCCGGCGGCCTCGCCGCCGCCTACTTCCTGCTGCTCGCCAACTGGGCGGGACTTGTCGGGCTGACCGTCGGCGGGCACCACCCGATCCCCGAGGGCGTGCTGGGCCTCAGTGTCGGCGCCGGGTCCCCAGGTTGGGGACGCGTCCGACTCATCACGCGCGTCTTCTACGTCTCGTTCGTCCCCTACCGCGTGATCGGGTACCTCGGCCTGACGTACCTCGTGTACGCGGCTATCGTGGACGCCAGCGGCGTCGTCGCCTCCGGCGCGCTCGGCTTCGTCTCCTGTCTCAGCTGTTCGTTCCCCATCGTCGCCTCGGCCGTCACCGGCCTGCTCGGCGGGTGGGTGACCCTCATGTCGACGGCCGTCGCCTACTCGGTCGACATCTCGACGCTGGCCTTCCTGGCGTCGGTCGCCCTGCTGTACTGGCGTCCCGGGTTCCCGTCGTTCCGGCGAGACACGGGGGACGCGGCGGAGTGAAAAGACGGAGGGCGGTCAGTTCCCGGTCGGGACGGCCGGCGGTTCGCAGGTCGACGTGCTATTTTGACCGTCGACGAGGATCGCGGTCTGGAAGGCGCAGTCGTAGGTGATCGGCGAGTCGCGCGGGAAGCGGAACTCGCCGCCCGTCACCGGGTTCGCGAAGACGACCTGGAACTGGGCGCTCACCGCGGTCGCCTCGGCGCCTGGGCCGGCGTCCTCGCGGACGTGGCTGGTGAACCAGTCGTCGACTCTGTCGTTGTCCATCGTCACGGTGTAGGTGACCTCCTCGGTCTCGCCGGGCGCGATGACGTCGTCCTCGCCCGCGCTCCCCGCCGAGAGCGCGCCGCTCTCGGCCTCGAAGGTCCGCACGTCGTTCATGTCGACGCTGACGCCGATCCCGTCGGGCGCGGCCGCGACCGGTACGTCGCCGGGGTTGTGGACGAGCATGTGGAACCGGACGGTCGTCTCGTTCTCGCTGACCTCGCCCCAGGTCGCCCAGCCGCGTTCGACCTCGTAGCCGACGGTCACGGTGTCGCTGTCGCCCAGCGTGTCCCCGAGCAGGGAGTCGTCCACTTCGCTCGCGCTCACCGACTCCGTGTAGGTGCCGCTGGTCTCGTTGACGGAGGCCGAGAGCGCGTCGATGACGGGCGTCGACTCGTTGAGCATCGTCCGCTGGCGCCGCACCTCGTGGGGTACCGTGCCGACCGGCGTGTTCACGTTCACCGTCGCGTTCACGTCGAGAGCGACGGTCTCGTCGGCGCGGACGTACGCGACCCACCAGTCGGACAGCCGCTCGTTGATGAGGTCGGTCCGCAGCTCGGTCGTGCTGTTGCCCTTCGGCACTTGGATGTCCGACTTCGTTCCCTCCGCGAGCAACACGTCGTTGAGGACGATGTCGTACTCGGCCGTGACGGCGTTGCCCAGCGAGACGCCGATGGGGTTGGGGTTGTCGACCCAGACGGTCGTCACGATCTCCGTGCGCTCGTCGGTGACCTCCCCCCAGTCGCCGCGGTCGGCCAGCCCGGCCGACGGCGCGCCGACGATCCCCAGCAGGTAGAGGACGAGCACCAGTCCAACGAGTCCCGCCAGCGCGACGCCGATCCGCCTGGGCCAGGTGGCGACCAGTGCCCCCAGGCGCGACCCGCCGCTCCCCCCGTTCGTGCCGCTCGATCCCGAATCCGCTGAACCGGCCTCTGACATGGCTGTCGGCACAGTAACCGTGAACGGGATAAACCCTGGCGATCACGGCCGAACTGGTTCGGCTGGGTGACAGGAACGGCGGCCGGCAGCGGCAGAATCGCCCGCGGCCTACAGGATCGAGTAGGCCGCGGCGGTCGTGAGTGCGAGCGCGACGAACAGGCCGCCGAGCATCAGGTAGGTGACCGACCGGGGTTCCCACCGGAGGTGCATGTAGTACGTCGCGACGACCGTCGCCTTGACGAACGACAGCACGAGGATGATCCCGAAGGCCGTCCAGTAGGTCCCCGGCGCGTCGAAGTCGACCAGGCCCGTCTGTTCGACGAGCGCCTGGGTCGTCGACAGCGCCATCAGTACCACGAATATCCCGGTGTAGAGTTTGAATCGTGTCATGGTTCTAGAGGATGTAGAACAGCGGGAACAGGAACAACCAGACGATGTCCACGAAGTGCCAGTACAGCCCGAAGTACTCGATGGAGGTCTCGTCGTCGCCGAGGTACGCGCCCTTCATCGCCCGCGGGATCATGTACATGAGCATGATCAGGCCGACGATGACGTGGGCGCCGTGGAGCCCGGTGGTCAGGTAGAACGTCGACGAGGCGACGTTCGTCCCCACGTTCCAGCCGTCGGGGAACGCCTCCGTCGAGATGTGGAACAGGTGCTGCCACTCCAGGCCCTTGTTGATCAGGAAGCCGACGCCGAGCAGCCACGTCATCGAGAGGGCGGCCACGACGCCCCGGCTGCTGTTCTTGTGCGCCGCGACCAGCGCGAGCACGACCGCGAAACTGCTCGCCAGCAGCAGGTACGTGTTGACCAGCCCGGGGAACGTGACGTGGGCTTCGGGGACGAACGCGTGGTGCCAGTGCATCCAGCCGTTGGCGACCCGCAGGAACAGGTACGAGCCGATGAAGCCGCCGAACAGCACCACGTCGGAGGCCAGGAACGTCCACATCCCCAGCTTCATGTTCTCCACTCCCCCGAAGGGCCACTGCTCGGCGACCGTGGGCTCGGGCACGTGGAACGACTCCTGAGCCATGCCGACGAACCCGACGGCGCTCAGGACGCCGCCGGTCCCGGTCAGCCAGTAGTAGGCGCCACCTTCCTGGATGCCCGAGACGCCGAGGAACGTGAGGAAGCCTGCCAGGCCGATGATAAACGGCCAGATGCTCGCGTGGTCGGCGTGTTCCTCCCCGGCGTGGGCCGTCGCCCCGCTCGTCGCGCTCGGGGCGACGGCGTCGGGGCCGGTGACCAGCGCCCCGCCGCTGCCGGCGGTCGCGCCCTCCGCGCGGACGCCGCCGTCGGGCCGATGGCCTGACGAGGTCTCGCTCGCGTCGCTCGCGAGACCGCTGTCGGACCGGGTCGAACTGACCCCGTCGCCGCTGCCGTCGGCGGTCAGTTCCGGCTCCTCGCGGAAGGAGAGCTTGCCGCCGGCGTAGCTCGGTTTGCCGGGGAAGTTCTCCAGGGGCGGCGGCGAGGAGACGGCCCACTCGGCCGTGGTGGCGTACTCCCAGGGGTTGTCGCCGACCTCCTCGCCGGTCGCCACGCTCTTGAACAGGTTGTAGAACATGACGAGGAACGAGGCCCCGAGCAGGAACCCGCCGATCGTGGCGACCTGGTGCCAGCCGGAGAGGCCAGGCGCGTAGTCGAACACGCGCCGCGGGGTCTCCCAGGCGCCGAACATCGGGAAGTACAGCAGGTTGAACCCGACGAAGTACAGCCCGAAGTGGAGTTTCCCGAGGAACTCGTCGTACATCCGGCCGGTCATCTTCGGGAACCAGTAGTAGATGCCCGCGAACAGCCCGGTCGCGCCGCCGACCATCACGTAGTGGAAGTGCGCGACCACCCAGTACGTGCCGCGGAACTCGTAGTCGAGGACGACCGCGCCGAGGAAGACGCCGGTGATCCCGCCGATGATGAACAGGATCAGCGCGCCGAGCGAGAAGAGGAACGGCGTCGTGAATCTGATGCGACCCTTGATCATCGTGTAGATCAGCGAGAAGACCATCAGGTCGAACGGTAGCGAGATGCCGATGGTCGTGACCATGAACAGCGTCTTGATCTCCAGGTTGATCCCGGTGAGGAACATGTGGTGCATCCAGACGACGAAGCTCTGGAGCGCGACCAGCACCATCGCGAGGACGAACCACTTGCGACCGACGAGCCGTTGGCCGGTGAACGTCTGGAAGCACTCGGCCATGATGCCCAGTGCCGGGAAGAAGACGATGTACACCTCCGGGTGGCCGAAGAACCAGAACAGGTGCGTCCACAGCAGCGTCCCGCCGTCGGCGGTGAAGTAGGTCACGCCCAGCAGGTGCTCGGCGCCGAGGATCATCAGCGCCGCCAGCAGCGCGGCGAAGGCGAACAGCATCATCCACACCGTCAGCAGGATGGACATCGAGAACATCGGCAGGTCGCGCATCCGCAGTCCCTCGGCGCGCATGCGGTACATGGTCGTCAGGAAGTTGACCGACCCCATCGTCACCGCCGCGATGAACATGATGAGCGCGAGGACCACGGTGGTCCCGCCGATGTTCGGCATGTAGGTAGGCACGTTCAGCGGCGCGTACATCGTCCAGCCGCCGTCGAAGGTGCCGCCCTGGAAGAACGAGGCGATAAAGAGGAGCCCGGAAAACAGGTACGCCCAGTAGCTCATCGCGTTCAGTCGCGGGAACGCGAGGTCGTCGGCCCCGATCTGCAGGGGGACGAGGTAGTTCGCGAAGCCGAAGGCGAACGGCGAGATGAACCAGAAGACCATCAGCAGGCCGTGCGCGGAGACGGCCTGGTTGTACGCCCCCGCGCTGAGGATGGTCTCGCCGGGCCCCCACAGCTGGACGCGCATCAGCATCGCGAGAACGCCCCCGAGGACGAGGAAGAACAGCGCCGTGATGGTGTAGAGGATGCCGATGTCCTTGTGGTTGGTCGTGACGAACCAGCGCCTGACCGAGCTCATCGGCGGGAAGTCGTGCCCGCCGGCCTCCCCGTGACTCACGGCGCACCACCCCGTACTGACGCGACTACTGCACCGGGATCAGCGAGCGCACCCGGCGAAGCCGGACCGGTCACGGCCTGCGCCGACTCGTTCCCGGCGGTCTCGTTGCCCGCCGCGCCCGTTCCGGCCGTCTCGTTCCCGCTCGGCTCGGCGTTCGCGTACCACTCCTCGAAGGCGTCGGGTTCCATCGCGACGACTTCGGCGGTCATGCCGGAGTGGCCCTCGCCACAGATCTCGTAGCAGTTGGCCTGGTACGTGCCGGTCTCGTTGGCGACGAACCAGGCGTTCGTGGTCTGGCCCGGGATCGCGTCGGCCTTCGTCCGGAGCTCTGGTATCCCGAAGTTATGGAACACGTCCTGCGACGTCACAGAGAGGTTGATCACCGTGTCCGTCGGCACGTGGAGCGTGCTCGTCTGCGCGCCGTTCGAGTAGGTGAACTGCCAACCGAAGCGGAAGCCGTCGACCTCGACGTTCATCACCTCGCCGCCGTTCTGCTGGACCTCCGTCGGCTTCCCCTCGACGTACAGCAGCGACGCGTACGTCCAGATAACCAGCGAGAGGACGATGAGCGCGCTGATACCGAACGAGAGGAACAGTTTCTTGCCCTTGCCGCCCCCTTCGGGGAGCTCCCCCAGTTCCGGCCGTTCGACGTCCGGCGCGGGGTCCTCGTCCTCGCGATACCGGTACTTGTACGCGTTGTACAGCGTGTAGGAGATGACGACGACTCCGACCAGGGTCCCCAGGCCCAGGAACACGACGAAGATGCTGTTGAACACCTCCGCCGGCGCCCTGATCCCGCTGGTGCCAGCGAGCACGGTGTCGCCGACCACCGGTCCACCGGATTCTACCATATTCGATCACCAACGATCCAATCGCTCTTATCGTTTGGGGGACGTTGGCACGTGTCTTTTTCAGGCGATCGAACACGTTCGTCGGTCGCCCTATCCGCCGAGGGTTTTTTGCCCGCTGCCGTGGTACGTGATTACATGCCAGACACGCGCGAGATCGACGACCGGACCGTCGACGAGGAGGAGTTCGACGACCCGGCGGTCAGGAACGACGACTTCGACCGGCTGTTCGGGATCATCGCGGACGGCGTCGTCGGGGCGGCCGGGGGGCTCGTCGGGACGACGCTGATGACGGTCGTGTTGCTCATCGGCGAGTCCTTCGGCGTGTTCTCGCGGTCGTCGTTCGCGACGGTGACCAGCATGGTCGGCCTCGACGGCGTGTTCCCCGAAGTGACCGCGGGCTACGTCATCTTCGTCCTCGCCGGGATGTTCCCCTGGCCGCTGCTGTTCGCCTCGCTCAAGGAGTACCTCCCGGGCGCCGAGGACCCGGTCCACGGGATCTTCTTCGGGACCGCGCTGTGGACCGGCTTCGTCTTCGCGTTCTACGACGGCTATACCGGTCTCGCCCTCGTCGGCTACCTCGCGGTGACTCTCGTCGCACACTGGGTGTACGGGATCGGCCTCGGTGCCGTCTTCGAGTACCTCTCGACGCGCCCCGACACGCTCGTCTGACCCCGATCCGGCGACGCCGTCCGGACGCGTCTACGGGGTCGCCCCGTTCGCGGCACCCGTCAGGGCCGATACGACCGTTTTTGTGGGGATAGGTCCTAGCGTCCCCATGGTAGACAAGGGAGAGCTCCTCGAACTCGCCGCGCACTACGTCGTCATCCTGGTCATCGTCACGATCGCGCTGGCCGCCATCCAGAGCGTCGTCGACCTCGGATTCTGGGCCGAACTCGCCGTCATCGTCGTCATCGTCGCGGTGTACCGTCCGGCCGTCAAGGCGCTGGGGATGGAGCCCAGCGCGTGGCACAGCGAGTGACAGCGAACCGGTCGCGGACCGCTCGTCCGCGTCGCCGTCGGGCCGCACCGCTTAACCTCCGGCCGCGCGAGTGGCCGATATGCACCTCTCGGAGTCGACGTGGACCGACGCCGACGCCGTCGAGACGGACCTCGCGCTCCTGCCCGTCGGGAGCACGGAGCAGCACGGCCCCCACGCGCCGCTCGGGACGGACGCGCTCACCGCCGAAGCCGTCGCCGAGGCCGGCGCCGACGCCTACGACGGCGAGGTCGTCGTCGCCCCTGCCATCCCCGTGGGCGTCGCGGAGGAACACCGCCACTTCGCGGGGACGCTCTGGGTCAGTGAGGACACCTTCCGCGACTACGTCCGCGAGACCGTCGACAGCCTCGCCCACCACGGCTGGGACCGCGTCGTCGTCGTCAACGGCCACGGCGGCAACGTCGCGCCGCTCCGCGAAGTGTGCGGCCGCGTCACCCGCCACGACGACGCCTACGCCGTCCCGTTCACCTGGTTCGACGCCGTCTCGCTCGACCGGGACTGGACGGGCGACCCCGACGCGCCACCCGTCGACCTCGCGGAGATCGCCATGGGCCACGGCGGTCCCGTCGAGACGGCGCTCGTGCGCGCGGTGGCGCCAGACCTCATCCGCGACGACCGCCTCGACGACGCCGCGGCGGGCGCCGCCGACGGCTGGGGCGAGTGGGTCGCGGGCACGAACCTCGCCTACGACTCGGCCGAGTTCTCGGAGAACGGTGCAGTGGGCGACCCGCGGGGCGGGTCCGCCGAACTCGGCGCGTGGCTCCGCGAGCGGTCGGCGGAGAAGGTGGCGACGCTACTGGACAGCGTCGCGGCGCGCGATCGGTCGCGTTCGGACGATGACTGACCCGCTCGCGGACTCGAAACGGGATTGAACGGCGACCGCGTCTGCGTCGGTCTCAGGCCTCTGCTTCGTCCGCGTCAGCGTCAGCGTCGGCGTCGGCTTCGGCCTCGCTCTCGTCTTCGGCGTCGGTGTCCGCTTCGTCGGCCGCGTCGGCGAACTCCTCCAGCGCGCTGCGGAGCTGCGGGACAGTGCTCGCGAGATCGCTGACCTGCTCGTGAGCGTCGCTCACGTCGTCGAGCACCTCCTCGACGGTCTCGATCTCCTCGGCGAGGTCGTCGGCGTCCTCGAAGGCGTCGGCGCGCTCGCCCATCGTGTACCACTTCTTGGCGTCGACGAGGTGGTCCTCGGCGTCCTCGATATCGAGCGCCGAGCGGAGCGCGTTGAGCACGCCCAGCGTGTTGTCGGCGTCGACCTCCCAGATGTCGTCGGCCTCCGGGAGCGCCGCGCGGGCCTTCCCGAGGCTCTCCTCCACGTCCTCGCGCATCTCGCTCGCCGCGTCCTCGAAGAGCTCGTCGTCGTCGAGCGTCGCTTGACTCATGGGTTTCCCTTCGGCCCCTGTCGGTTTAAAAACACGCCTGAAACTGAAAGTGAAAAGTGGTTGCAGAGTGGCTGAACGAGCCGATGCTGTGGTGGGGGCCGATCAGTTACGATCCGGTAGTATCGATCTCGGCGGGCCCGTCGTCACGACCGGTCGCTCCGGTCGTTCCGGTCGTCGTCGGGGTCGACGTTCCACCCGTCGTCGTCCGCGCCGTCAGTTGGTTCGAACGGGTCACCGACGCTCGTTCCTCCGGTGTCAGTTTCGCCGCCACTCGTTCTACCGGCGCTCGTTCCGCCGACACCGGGGTCCTCGGGACCGCCGCCGTGTCCGGCGTCGGCGCCGTCACCTTCGCCCGCGTCGTCGCCGGTTTCGCCGGTTCCCTCGCCGCCGTCGGCCCGCACGGCCGCACGGGCGTCGGGGATCACGTCGAGTTCGTCGTCGACGTCTCCGAGGACCAGCAGCGCGTAGTACCGCAGGAACGTCTGGAATGGCACCTGGACGAGCAGCGCGACGACGAACAGCAGGAGCAGGTAGGCGAGGACGAGAACGATGGCGACCAGTCCGCCGGCGCCGCTGAACCCGAGGACGAGCAGCAGGGGAACGCCGACGACGAGGAACGGGACCGCGAGCGCGATCGCCCCCAGCACGAGCAGGAAGCCCACTGCCATCCCGACGGCGATGCTCAGCAGGAAACTCACGAACAGGTACGCGACGAATTCGACCAAGTTGCCGACGAGCGTGGACCAGAACCGGCGCCATCCGCCGATCACCCCGCGGTCCTCCCGGAGCATCACCGGGACCACGAACATCGTCGTGAAGCCGAGCAGCGTCCCGACGACGAGCGCGATCAGCAGGAAGACCGGGATCGCGAGCAGGATCACCGCCAGTATGGCCCCGTCGCTCCAGGCCGTCGGGGGCCACCCGCTCATCGCGGTCCCGACGCCGAGCAGGGCCGCCACCGCGCCGCCGCCGCTCACCGTCCAGACGAGAAACCGGAACACGAACAGGCGGAGCCCCTTGCGCCAGTACCGCTTGAAGTACCGCCGCAACCGCACCTCCTCGTCGCGGAGCGAGGCGACGAAGACGAACTCCATCGTCGCGGCCGCCACGGAGTAGAGGAGGAACGCGAGGAGGCCGACGAGGATGATCCCCGCTATCAGGACGAGCAGTTCGGTGGTCACCTGGGGCGTGATGTCGGGTCCGGGCTCGCCCGGCATCGGCTGGCCGGGATCTGACCCACCACCGAATCCGGGAAATCCGGGGAACGAGAAGCCGGCGCCGCCGACGAAGAACATCACGACGGCGAGGCGGAACCACCGCACGCGGTCGAACGGGGTGAGGAACCGCTTCGTCGCATCGATGGCGTCGTCGAGGTCGCTCAGGGCGGCGAGGGACATAGCGGCCACGTACTCCGTCCGCACACATATCTCTCGTGGTCTGTTCAGCTACCGGACCTGTCCGAACCGCGGGAGTTCCCCGGCAGTCAGTCGTCCGAGCGCACGTCCTCGACGCGCATGAGCGGGTAGCCGTCCTGCATGTCCATGCGCGTGCGGACCTCCTCGCCCTCGTACTCGATAACCATCTCGACGTCGAGGAAGCGGCCGGTCAGTTCGGTGTAATCGGCCGCCGACTCGGCGAGTTCGGCGTCGAGTTCGTCGGTGAGCACGTCGACCGAGACCGACTCGCAGTGGGGCTGGTTCTCGATTGCTTCCTCCATGGCGCGGGCGAGGCTGTCGGCGCTCTCGGGGCTAACCGGGGTGCCCGCGAACTGGTGGTAGAGCGACCCGAACTTGATGCCCGCCTCGAAGCAGGCCGTCTCGGCGTCGGTGGGGTCCATACCGGCCGCTGGGGCGCGTCGCTGTAATCAGTGTCGCCTCCCGGCGCGCCGGTGGGTCGGGTACGAAGGCAGATTCCCCGGTGACTGTCGACGGTGTGACATCCACCGCGCGGGATCGTACGTTACTTACTGGCCGGTCGCAAGGGTTCACCTGAATGGACGAGCCGGTCTTACTCACTGGTGCGGGCGGGCGCGTCGGGCGGGCCGTGCTACAGGGGCTCGAAGACGAGTACGAGTGGAAGCTTCTCCTCCACAGTCCCCCGGACGAGGAGCCCGACCACGAGTTCCTCATCGGCGACGTGACCGACGAAGCGACCGTCGCGGAGGCGATGGACGGCGTGGGCGCGGTCATCCACCTCGCGGGCGATCCGCGGCCGAGCGCGCCGTGGCCTTCGGTCCTCTCGAACAACATCGACGGCACCCAGAAGATGTACGAGGCGGCCGTCGACGAGGGGATCGAGAAGTTCGTCTTCGCCTCCTCGAACCACGCCGTCGGCGCCTACGAGACCGACGAGCGGACGCCCGACATGTACCGCCGCGACGACGACTTCCGCCTCGACGGGACCGAGTTCCCCCGGCCGGGCAACCACTACGGCGTCTCGAAGGCCACCGGCGAGATCCTCGGGCGGTACTACCACGACGAGCACGGCATCACCGTCTGCAACATCCGCATCGGCAACCTCACCAAGGGCCACCCGCCGATCGACTACGAGCGCGGACAGGCCATGTGGCTCTCCTACCCCGACTGCGCCCGCATCCACCGCTGCGCCCTGGAGGCCGACTACGGCTTCGAGATCGTCTACGGCATCTCCGACAACGATCGCAAGTACTACTCGCTGGAGCGCGCCCGTGAGGTCCTGGGCTACGATCCGCAGGACAACTCCGCCGAATGGGACGCCGACGAGAAGGTCGCAGACGCGGAGTAGTTTCGAACGTTCTTGGGGCGGTCGCTTCGAGGTCGTCTACGGCATCCTCGCGAGCGTAGCGAGCGAGGGCTCGACAGACGAGCGCTGCGCGGCCGACCAGCGGGAGGCCGCGCAGCGAGTCTGTCGGTGTCTCCGACAACGACCGCAAGTACTACTCGCTGGAGCGCGCCAGGGAAGTCCTGATGTACGACCCGCAGGACAACTCCGCCGAATGGGACGCCGACGAGAAAGTCGCCGAAGGCAGCTAGTTCTCTGCCGACGGACTCCGCCTCTCGCGCCGCACTCGCAGTCGGGTTGGCGCAGTCGACCGGGGAGTCGCGCCCCGGTGGTTCGCCCGGAGCGCGACCGGTGTCTCGTTGGGCCCTCGTGACCACGAACGTCTACGCCGCGAAGATAGCTAGCACCTCGTGCAACCGCTGTGGCGCCGACTCGTGACCGTGGTAGCGCACCTCCGCGCTGCGGTGGTCGAATTCGAGCCACCCGTCCGACTCCAGTTTCGGGAGGTGCTTGTGAACGAGCGCCGTCGAGAGGCCGTCGGGGTCGCTGTCCGGCGCCCGCGCGCCGGCGTGGGCCGCTATCTCGTCGACGGTCGCGGTGTCCCCGTCGATAGCGTTCTCGAAGTAGTCGATTATCACCCTCCGGAGGTGATGACCCAGCGCGTCCAGTACCTCGGTAGCCGCCTTCGCCGTCTCCGAATCACATTCAGCGGGAGGCATAGCCGGAGTTCTCCCGGCACGGAAAAGAATAGCCGCCGATTAACGCACGAAATCTGCACCGAAGCGGTCGAAGACGGTCACTACCGGGAAACGCGACGATCGGTCGGAAAGCGGGGGAGCGGGTGGCGGGGCGGCGGCCGAGAGGTGGGGGTCGGACCGGGCTCGGCCGTCGGTCGAAATCGGCGACAGACCACGTCTAACTGTAGTTACCGGGAACCTGCCGGATAGTGACAGCGGCGGAATTCTTACGGGGCCCGCACGTCTGTATCCGCTACATGAGTCCCTCTTCTCGGAGTGACGCCGAACTCCAGCGCCGAGTCCGCCAGCAGGAGGCCGTGGCGGACCTGGGTCAGCGGGCGCTGGAGGCGGACGAACTCGACGGGGTGATGCGGGACGCGGTGACGGAGGTCACGGAGACGCTCGACACCGAGTACTGCGAGGTGTTCGAACTCGGCCCGGACGGCGAGCGGTTCGAACTCAGGGAGGCCGTCGGGTGGTCTGATGCGACCCTCCGTTCGACGACGGTCCCGGCGGAATCGGACTCGCAGGTGGGGTACACGTTCCGGTCGGGGGAACCCGTCGTCGCCGACGATCTGGCGGCCGACGAGCGCTTCGACGGCGAGGGCCGCCTCGTCGAGAGCGGCGTCGTCGGCGGGATCACGGTGCTGGTCGGGCCGGCGGCGGACCCGTGGGGCGTGCTCGGGACGCACGCGACCGAGCGGCGCGGGTTCACCGACGACGACGCCACGTTCGTCAAGAACGTCGCGAACGTCGTCGCGTCGGCGGTCGAGCGCGCGGAGACGCGGAACCGACTCGACGAGGTGTACGGTCGCATCTCGGACGGGTTCTTCGCGCTGGACGAGGAGTGGCAGTTCACCTACGTCAACGAGCACGCGGACGATCTCATCAACCCGGATGGGCGGGATCTGGTCGGCGAGAACGTCTGGGACGCGTTTCCCGAGGCGGTCAGTCGGGCGTTCAAACCGAAGTACGAGCGGGCGATGTACGAGCAGGAGACGGTCACGTTCGAGGAGTACTACCCGGACCCGCTCGACGCGTGGTTCGAGATCCGGGCGTACCCCTCGGAGAGCGGGCTGTCGGTGTACTTCCGGGAGGTCACCGAACGCAGGGAGCGCGAGCGAGAGCTGCGGCGCTACGAGGCCATCTTCGAGGCCGCCAACGACGGGCTCTACGTGGTCGACGGGGCGGGGCGGTTCACGATGGTCAACGAGGCGTACGCGGAGATGCTGGGCTACGACCGCGAGGACCTGATCGGCGAACACGTCTCGTTGGTCGTCGACGAGGCGGTCCGTGAACGGGCCAGAGACGAGGAGGCGGCGTTACGGGCCGGGACCGGGGAGGCCGCCGCGATCGAGGCGGAGATGAAGGCGGCTGACGGCGGTCGGATCCCCGCCGAGGCGACGTTCGCGATGCTGCCGACGGGGGAGGACGGCCAGCGTCGCGTCGGGGTCGTCCGCGACGTCTCCGACCGGAAAGAGCGCGAGCGCGAACTCCGCCGGTACGAGCGCCTCGTCGAGAACCTCCCCGTCGGCGTGTATCGCAACACGCCCGGACCGGACGGCGAGTTCGTCGAGATGAACGAGGCGCTGGCCCGGATATTCGACGCCGACTCGCCGGCCGAGCTGATGGAGGTGTCGGTCAGCGACCTGTATCCGGATCCCGAGGCCCGCGAGGCGTTCAGCGAGCGGCTGGAGCGCGAGGGCGTCGTCAGGAACGAGGAGCTGAAACAGGAGACGCTCGACGGCAGGACCATCTGGGTCTCGGTGACCGGGATCCGGACCGAGGAGGACGGCGACGTCTACTTCGACGGCATCGTGCAGGACGTCAGCGACCGCAAGGACCGCGAGCGCGAGCTGCGGGAGACCGAGCGGCGCTTCGAGGCGGTGTTCGAGGACCCGAACATCCTGGTAGGGCTGCTCGAACCGGACGGGACGGTGCTGGACATCAACGAGACGGCGATGGAGTACATCGACGCGGACCTCGCCGACGTGCAGGGCCAACCGTTCTGGGAGACGCCGTGGTGGGGGGAGGGCGACGACGTCGGGGACGAGGTGCGCGAGTGGACCGAGCGCGCCGCGGCCGGCGAGTACGTCGACTTCCAGGCCGACCTCACCCGCCCCGACGGCGAGCGGTACACGCTCGAAGGCTTCTTCAGGCCCGTCACGGACGACGACGGCGAGGTCGTGTCGATCATCGTCTCCGACCGCGACGTCTCCGAACGCCGCGAGTACGAGCGGCGCCTCGCGGAGTCCGAACAGCGCTATCGGGCGCTCGCCGAGTACTTCCCCAACGGCATCGTGACGCTGTTCGACCACGACCTGCAGTACACCCTCGCGGCGGGGCAGAGCTTCGAGGACATCCCGGTCGATCCGGGGGACCTGGAGGGCGAGCAGTTCTCCGACGCCTGGCCCGACGACACCGCGGACGCGCTCGAACCGGTCTTCGAGGCGGCGCTCGACGGCCGGGAGCAGGCGGTGGAAGTCGAGTACGCGGGCCGGGACTGGATCGTCCACGGCGTCCCGATCACGGACGAGCGCGGCGACGTGTTCGCGGGCATGACGATGGCCCAGGACATCACCGAGCGCAAAGAGCGCGAGCGAGCGCTCGAGGAGTCCAACGAGCGCCTCGAACAGTTCGCCTACGCCGCCTCGCACGACCTGCAGGAACCGCTGCGGATGGTCTCCAGCTATCTCCAGCTGATCGAGCGGCGCTACGAGGACGAACTCGACGCCGACGGTCGGGAGTTCATCGAGTACGCCGTCGACGGCGCCGACCGCATGCGGAACATGATCGACGGGCTGCTCGCGTACTCTCGCGTCGAGACCCGGGGCGACCCGTTCGAGACGGTCGACCTGGGAGACGTCCTCGCGGACGTCCGCGAGGACCTTCGGATGAAGATCGACGAGACCGACGCGGAGATCACGGCGGAATCGCTGCCGCGCGTTCGGGGCGACCCGGGACAGCTACGGCAGGTGGTCCAGAACCTGCTGGACAACGCGATCGAGTACAGCGGCGACGAACCGCCGCGGGTCCACGTCGCCGCCGAGCGGGACGGCGACCGGTGGACGATCTCGGTCAGCGACGAGGGGATCGGGATCGACCCCGGCGACGCCGACCGGGCCTTCGAGGTGTTCCAGCGCCTCCACGACAGGGCCGACTACGACGGGACGGGGATCGGGCTCGCCCTGGCGGAGCGGGTCGTCGAGCGCCACGAGGGCGAGATCTGGGTGGAGTCGGAACCGGACGAAGGCGCAACCTTTTCGTTCACGCTCGCGGCACCGGAGGACGACAATGAGTGAGCGACCCGGCGCCTCGGCCGACATTCTGCTCGTCGAGGACAATCCCGGTGACGTCAGACTCACGCGGGAAGCCTTCGAGGAGGGGAACATCTCCAACACGCTCCACGTCGTGACCGACGGCGTCGAGGCCCTCGACTACCTCAATCAGCGCGGCGACTACGCCGACGCTCCGCGGCCGGACATCGTCTTGCTGGACCTCAACCTGCCGCGGAAGAGCGGTGAGGAGGTCCTCACGGAGATGCGGGACGACGACGACCTCTCGTGTCTCCCGGTCATCGTCCTGACGAGTTCGGAGGCCGAGGAGGACGTCGTGCAGTCGTACGAACTCCAGGCGAACGCGTACCTGACGAAGCCGGTCGACCCGAGCGAGTTCATCGAGACGGTCCGGCGCTTCCAGATGTTCTGGCTGGAAGTCGTCAGGCTCCCGCCGGACGAGGTGGAGTGATGTCCGGCGACGAACTCGAAGTCCTCCTCGTCGAGGACAACCCCGGCGACGCGCGCCTCATCGAGGAGATGCTCCGCGACGCGGGCGACCTCCGCCGACGCGTCGAGGGCGATGCGGCCACCGACGACGGCTCGCGGATCCACCACGAGACGAGCCTCACGGACGGCCTCGACCGCCTGTCCGAGACCGGCGCCGACGTGTTGCTGCTCGACCTCGGGCTCCCCGAGAGCACCGGGCTGGAGACGCTCGAACGGGTGCTGGACGCGACCGAATTCGTCCCCATCGTCGTCCTGACGGGGCTGCGTGACGAGGGCGTCGGCATCGAGGCGGTCGAGCGCGGCGCCCAGGACTACCTCGTGAAAGACGAGGTCACGAGCGACCTCCTGGTGCGATCGATCCACCACGCGATCGAGCGCAACCGCCAGGAGCGCGAGCGGGCCCGACGGGTCGAACAGCTGGAGGCGCTCAACAGGCTCAATCGGGTCAGCCAGGACATCACGCACGCCGTCATCACGACGGACACGCGCGAGGACCTCGAACGGACGGTCTGCGAGCGCCTCGTCGCCTCTGACGCCTACCGCTTCGCCTGGATCGGCGAGGTGAACCGGTCGACGGACGAAGTGACGCCGCGCGTGTCGGCCGGCGTCGAAGAGGGGTACCTCGACGAGGTCACGGTCGATCTGTCCGACGGCGCCGAGCCCGAGGGGCCGGGCGCGAAGGCGGTCCGGACCCGGTCGGTGCAGGTCGTCCAGAACGTCCGGGCGGATCCGGAGTTCGAACCGTGGCGCGAGCGAGCGAGTGCACGCGACTACGGGTCGGCGGCCGCGATCCCTATCGCCCACGAGGACCTCTTCTACGGGATCCTGGCGGTGTACGCCGAGTCACCGAACGCCTTCTCCGAACCGGAGGTCGAGGTCCTGGAACGGCTCGGGGACGTCATCGGCCACGCCATCACCGCCGTCGAGCGCAGGGACGCCCTCGCCAGCGACGCCGCCCTCGAACTCGAGTTCGCAGTGACGGGGTTCGCCGAGCCGCTGACCGGGCTCACGACGAGCGACGACGCCGTCGTCGACGTCGAGACGGTCGTCCGCAGCGACGACGGCGTCGTCGCCTACGGACGCGCGGACGGCGTCTCGCGCGAGGAGTTCGAGGGGGCGGTGGACCGAACGGACGCGATCGACGAGTTCCGGTTCCTCTCCTCGGACGGCGACGAGCTCGGGTTCGAACTTGTCACCGACGCCGCCACGTCGCTGGTCACGGCGGTCGCGACCCACGGCGGCCAGATCTCGTCGGGGACGGTCGCGGACGGGGAGCTGCGTTTCGTCGTCGGCTTCCCGCGCGGGCGCGACAAGCGCCAGCTCGTCGAACTCGTCGAGGATCACTGCCCGGGAGCCTCCCCCCGCGCCCAGCGGACGGTCGAGCGAGACGACGCCGACGTCGACACCGCGACCTCGGTCATCGACGACCGCCTGACCGACAAGCAGCGCTCGGCCGTCGAGACGGCCGTCTTCGCCGGCTTCTTCGACTGGCCCCGGACGAGCACCGGCGAGGACGTCGCGGACCGCCTCGGCGTCTCGCCGGCGACGTTCACCCAGCACCTGCGGGCGGCCGAACGAAAGCTCTTCGAGGCCCTGTTCCGCGACGAATCGGCCGACGAGGAGTCCGCTCCGTGGACCCCCCTCGACGCCGATTCGGAGGCCGACTCCCGACCGGAGGCGAACGCGGAGTCCGAGCCCGGCTCCGAGTCAGCGACGGACGCCGACTTCGAGACGGAGTCGGGCTCGGAGTGACCCCGGCGGCCGCGAACCGGGCGGAATCCGCCCCAGTTACGTACCAGAAATGCGCGTTCTCTGGCCACGTGCTTCGGAAATCACGGGATATCGGGCTGCTCCAAAACACTTAGGCGGACCGTACTTGCCCCGCGCAGGATAAGGGAGACTTACGATGAGCACCCTGGAGAATACTCGCACACGACGCCTCGGTACCGAGTCGCTGGACGCCATCGCGAACGACACCCAACGGCGGGTGCTGGTCGCGCTGGCCGACGCCTCGGGGCCGGTGAGCGAACGAGAACTCGCCGCGACGTTCGTCGCGGACGAGCGGGACGAAGACGCCGACTCGGTCGACGGCGAGACACTCCGGTCCGTCCACACGGAGCTCTACCACGCGCACCTGCCGGCGCTCGCGGAAGCGGGGCTCGTCTCCTGGAACCGGTCCCGAGAGACGGTCGCACCGGTCGACCACCCGCTTCTCGACGACGGGCGCTTCGAGAAACTCCTCCGCACCGACGGCGACGAGTGGGACGACGTGCGCGCCTGCGTGGGAGACGAGACCCGTCTGGCGGTCCTCGACGTCCTCGCTTCTCGTCCGGGCCCCGTGGCGCGTCGCGCTCTCGCGCGCGAACTGGCCGCTCGCGAGGTGTCCGGGTCGCCCTCGGAGAGCGCCGTCAGCGACGTCGAAGTGCAGCTCCACCACGCCCACCTCCCGAAACTCGACGAGGCGGGCCTGGTCGACTACGATCTCGACGCGGAGACCGTCGCCTCCGGGGAAACCGCCGTCTCGCCGGTCGGCGACCTGCTGGCCGGTGCGTAAGCCGCTCGCCCGGTGTAGCGTCGGCTTACCCGCGTCAGGCAGCTGTTCCCGGCTACCTCAGGCGCCGATCCGGTTCTGCCCAATTCTCCCACACTCGGCCCGCCGACCGGCTACTCGTCTTCGGTGACCGCCGCGTCGGGCGCGTTTCGCATCACGCTTCGCAGTCCCTTCTCCGCGTTGTGTTTCCGCGTGTAGCCCTCCCCGCTGGAGGCGATGACGTTCCCGTTCCGATGGACGAGTCGCCAGCGCCACTCGTTCGCGCGGTCCCGGAAGAGTTCGAACCGCGCCTGGCTCACGAGCGGCGCGACGGCCTCGATAGGAGGCTCCGCGACGACGTCGGGCGCCGACGCGCTCGCTGCCGCGGCTGCCTCGTCTTCCGATCCGCCGGCTGCTGCACCGCCTTCGCCCTCGGACTCGTCAGCGGGAACGGCCTCGCTCGCCGCTTCGACCGTCGCCGTCTCGACGGCCGGCCCGTCGTCGTCGCCTGCCGGCTCGTCGCCCTCCGGTTCGACTGCGTCTTCGGATTCGTCGGCCGGAAGGGCGTCGCTCATCGGCGGTTCGTCCTCGGACGCCCACTCCAGTTCGACCTCGATCTCCACCTCGTCGTCGCCCCGCTCGTATTCGACCTCGAAGTCGAACTCGTCGGGGACCGCCGCCGTGACGGCGTCCTCGCCGGCGCCGATGCTGACCGCGCCCGCGTCGACGCCGTCGGCGAGGCCGCGGAGGGCCGCGGCGGCCTCGGCCCGCGTCGCCGTGCGCTCCGACTCGAAGGCGTCCCCCGCCGATTCGCCGCCCGCCGACGCTTCGCCGCTGGCCGATTCTCGCTGTCTCGAGTCGTCGTCCGTCGACGCCTCGTCCGCGTCACGCGTCTCGTCGCCGTTGTCGCTCATGTCGATACGTTGGGCGCGGCGGCGGAAAACACTTGACCGTAATCCAGCGCGCTCGCGGGGGACTCTCCGGACTCAGCGCTCCTCGAACAGCCCGTCGACGTCCGACTCGCGGTGTTCGCGGCGGTCGGCGTGTTCGGAGAGTCGCTGGAAGACGATGCCGCGGTGGTCGGCATCGCGGACGAAATCGAGCAGGAAGGTGACGAACTCGCTCCCCTCGTCGCCCGCCTCTAGGTCCGCGCGGGCGTAGCGCGTCGCTCGCTCGATCACCTCCTCGTCGTACCCCAGGTCCTCGGCGAGGACGCCCGCGGCGACGAAGGCGCCGTCGACGTCGAGATCGGTCAGCCCGAGCGCGGCGCCCTCGTAGGTGAGCGCGGGCGCGGGCCCTCGCTCGATGCGTTCAGGGTCTCGTTCGAGAGCGGCGAGGTACTCGCGCACCGTCGCGACGTTCACGTCGTGGTAGTCGGGCGGGAGGTCGGCGAGGTAGTCGGCGGCGCTGTCGGCGAGGCCGGTCGCGCCGGACCAGTTGCGCTCGCGGGCGTGGTAGACGGCGGCGGTGAACTGGATGAGCCCGTGGAGGAGTCGTTCGTCGTCGCCCTCGGGCAGGTCGAGCCAGCGACCCTCCCACGCGTCGTGGGCGGCGTGGTAGCGGCCGGCGTTGTAGACGGCGACCCCCGCCCGGAGCTGTGCGTCCATGCCCGGGC
Organism: Halosimplex rarum; assembly: GCF_047715405.1. Lineage (NCBI taxonomy): Archaea > Methanobacteriati > Methanobacteriota > Halobacteria > Halobacteriales > Haloarculaceae > Halosimplex > Halosimplex rarum. Next base: position 2,450,516 of record NZ_CP180412.1, on the reverse strand, counting down.
GTTCGCTCGCCGGGCCGAAAACACCTATGGAGCGGTCCCGTCGTCCGTCTCCGCCGACGAAGGTGGCCCCTCGGCGGAAGGGCTCTCGGCTCCGGCCTCGGTCGCGGTTTCGGCCTCGTAGTGACGGACGAGCGCGTTGACGAACGCGAACTTCAGCGCCATCGAGAGCGCGGTCAGGACGGCGGTCGCTCTCGGTTTGCGGCGGTAGGCGGCGTAGAGCGCGCCCACGGTGACCGGCAGCGTCGCGACGTCGAGCGACCGGAGGAGCGCCCCGTGTTTCCCGTGGTCGACCCAGTAACGCTCGGCCTGGACCACGTCGCTCGTCCACGCCCGCGCGTCGTCGGGCTGCGGGAGGACGACCGGATTGATCGCGATGGCCGCCACCGCCGCGACGAGCAGTCGCTTGCGCCGCGTCAGGATGGCGTACACCAGCACCGGGAACGCGAACACGCGCGTCCACCCGCTCCAGGGGTTGGCGTGCCGTTCCCAGAGGAACTCTGCGAGCCGTTCCGATGGCACTGTGGTCGACACGTCCGTACCTTGGTAGTTTGTCCCAATAAGCGTGGGGTACGACCCGGCAGATGGCGACCGCGTCGCGGTCACACCTCGACTGGGTCGGATGAACCCGGGGGATCCGTCGGCCACTCGATCTCCCCCTCGTAGCGCCTGACCAGGGCGGCGACGAACGCGAACTTCAGCGTCATCGCCAGCGCGCCCGCAACCGTCGCGCCCCCGACGTCGCGGCGATACGCGGCGTGAAAGGCGTAGAGCGTCGTCAAGCCGTTCCCGACGTTGAGCAACTGGAGCACGCCGAGTCGGTCGCCGCTCTCGCGCCAGTACCGCTCGGCGAGGACGACCTTCGTCATCCAGGCGTCGGCGTCGTCCGGCTTCGGGAACAAGATCGGGTTGAACACTGCGAACGCCACCGTCGCGGCGAGCAATCGCCACCGGCGGTGGTATACGGCGTACAGCAGCGCCGGGAGCGTCACCGTCCGTGACCACCCGCTCCAGGGGTTGGCATGGCGCTCCCAGAACGCACGCCAGGCCCGCGCTCGCGTGGAGTCGTCCATACCGTGACTTCGACGGTCGGCGTGAAAAGTCGGTGGGGTGGGGTCCTCTACAGGTCTTCGACCAGTTCGATGCCCCAGCCTTCGGGACCCGTGACGAACGCCACGCGCGAGTCGTACTCTTCCATCGTGATCGGACCGTCCTCGATCCGGTCGTCGTCCAGTTGATCGAGTGTCGCGTCCACGTCTTCGACGGTGAGCGCGACGTGCTCGAAGTCGCCCGTCTCGACCGGCCCGTCTGCCTCGACGAACTGGAGCGCGGCGGGGTCGTCGGTGTCCTCGTCGGCGGGGTCGCCGACGAAGACGTTGCGGGTGCCGTCGTCGGTCTCGAACTCCCGGAGCACCTCGTAGCCGAACAGGTCCTCGTAGAACTCGACGCTCGCTTCGACGTCCTCGACCCGGATCGCCGTGTGTCGGAGTGTCATCGGGTACTCGGTCGGAGAGTTCCGGCTTAAACGTACTGTGATTGTCCGGTGAAACTCGTTGCGACTCGCTCCGTTACTGCTATTGGCTGCGTGAATGGCGCGATAGCCGATCGATCCACCGCGGCGAACAGTGTGAAAGCCCCGACGCGTTCGATGGCAGCGACCCGCGGGAGCCGAGCCAGCGGGGGCTTTCACGCTGTTCTGTGCGGTACTCTATACAGCGACCGTGGTGTCTCAGCCCGTTACTCCTCGCGGTCCGTCCAGAAGTCGAACGAGCGGCCGGGGACGAAGATGTCGAGACCCACCGCCGTCTCGTCGCCCTCGTTCTCGACGCGGTGGGACTCCCAGGGGTCGAGCCACACCGAGTCATAGCGCGTCAACCGCTCCATATCGCTCTCTGTGTGGATAGTAAGCTCGCCGTCGAGGACGAGACACACTTGCCCGTTCTCGTGGTCGTGCATCGGCGAGCTGTGGTCGGGCGGTTTCTCGAACCACTCCAGGCTCACGTCGTCGTCGCCCGCGAGCGCGACGCGGCGCCACCCCTCGTCGGGTTCGTACGTCTCGGCGTCGTCGAAGCTGACTTGTTCCATACCGACCGATCCGGGCCGCGATACAAATCTCTGTGGACGGCGACGACGTCGCCCGCCCGAAACAGGTTTGCCCACCCGAATCAGGTGACTCGGCGGACGTAGCTGGCTCGAACTACTTAAACGATTCGCCGCCTTACCGACCGTGAAGCGGAGCCGCGGGCTATACTCTGCTCGTCTTCGTATCGGTAGATATGACAGACGTAGATACCGCCCACGACGCCGAACGGGTCTCGACCGACGGATCGACAGCGGGACGCGACCCCGTGCCGGCGGTCGTCGACTGGTTGCTCGCTCTTGTCGCCGGGGCGGTCGGCCTCGTCCTGACGGCCGTCGGGATCGGGCTGTACACACGCGTCGATCGGGCGCTGATCACCGAATTCGTTACCGCCGAGGGGGTGGAGGTGAACGGGCTTACGCGCGCGGAAGCCATCACCGCTGGGGTGCCGTTCGTCGACTGGTTCGCCGTCGGCATCGCCCTGACCGGCCTCGTATTCGTCGTCGGTGCGGCGGCGTTCGTCGTCGCGCGCCGGCGCACGCGGGACTGCGTCGCCCGTGCGGGCGGGACGACCGCCACGTTCTGGGCCTGCGGCGTCTACGGCGCGGCGATAACGGCCCTCGTCTCGTTCGTCCCCGGGTCGGCCGTCGTCGGCGGCGGCGCAGCGGCGTACCTCCACGGTGACTCCGAGACGCGCGTCGGCGCCGCGGCGGGACTGGTCGGGTGGGCGCTGACGCTCCCGCTACTGGTCTTCCTCGCCGTCGGACTCGTCGCCGGCGCCGGGGCGATCGGTGAGACCGCGGGTGGGGCCGTCCTCGCCGCTATCGTCGTCGCCGGCGAACTCCTCGGTCTGGCGGTCAACGCCGCGCTCGGCGCCCTGGGCGGCTTCCTGGTCACCAAGATCGCCTGACGGCGCGCGGTTCTCGGTCGATTCGGAGAAGCGACGCTGATCACCTCTACACGGCGAGCAAACCTATGCAGTGCTCGCGGGAAACCGTCGGAAGGAACGTCCGGACGGAGTCCAGCGCGAGTGAAACGAGCGCTGGGCTCGGCAGGCGCGAACGTAGTGAGCGTCTGCCGGAGATTCGAACTCGCGAAGACGTTCCGGGTCGCTCACTCCGTTCGCTTCCCGGGCTGCGACTTCCCTGCTCGAATCTCCTCGCGGAGTTACGTCGACGCAGTCGCCTCGCTGTCGCTCGGCGAGTTGCGTCGACAGAAACGTCCGGACGGAGTCCAGCACGAGCGAAGCGAGTGCTGGGCACGTCGGACGTGAACGAAGTGAACGTCCGGACGGAGATTCGAACTGCCGATAGACGGTCGCTCCCGTTGGTCGCGCTGCGTCTATCGTGCCCGAATCTCCGCGACCGTGATCTCCCTCAGCGATGGCGAGCACACGCTACGCGGTGCTCACTGGTTTGCTTCGGGAGAGAAACGTCCGGACGGAGATTCGAACTCCGGTCCCTGGCTCCGCAAGCCAAGAGGATAGTCCACTACCCTATCCGGACTCACTTCTACGTACCGCGGTTGATTGTAAAGGGGTTACGATCCGTCCGGCGAGTGTCAAAGGGTCGCTTGATAGTCGAGAAGACCCTTTATCCGACACCCCTATCGTCCAACCGTGAAGCGACGCACCCTCCTCCGCGGCCTCTCCGCCGCGGGCGCACTGGCAGCGACGGGCTGTCTGTCCGACGGATCGGGCGGCCAGCCGACGGCGACCGACGAGCCCACGGACACTGACGCTCCCACACCCACCGACGATTCGGGCGAGAACACCGACACGGACTCCCCCGTGGACACCCAGAGCGACGGCCCCGGAGACACGGTCACCGAGCCCGACCCCGACGGCAGCGACACGCCGAGCGACGCGCCGACAGATACGGTGAGCGGTACGCCCGACAGCGAACCGTCCGCGACGCCCAGCGGCGTCGCCGACGAGTCGTTCTCGGTGACCGACAGCGGCTGCGGCACGGAGACCGACGAGGCGTCCGTCTCGTTCGACGAGAGCGGCGGGACCGTCACGGTCACCGGGACCATCTGGGGCAACGACGCCTGCTACACGGCGGTCCTGTCGGACGCCCGCCTCGACGGCGGGACGCTCACCGTCGTCGTCGGCGCCGAGTCCGATGCAGGTACCGACACCGCGTGCGCAGAGTGCATCACCGAGATCGACTACGAGGCGACGGTCGCGCTCGACGCCGCGCTCCCCGAGACGGTGACGGTCGTCCACGAACACGGCGGCGAGGACACGCGGGTTACGTCGACCGACCGGTAACCGGATTCGGTAGCGACGGTGTTCGGTTCGCGTGCGAACTGAGTGGTTGGTTCTGGTGGCTGAGTGATGGATGGAAATGAATCGGGAGCGACCGCGGGCGACACAAGCGGTGAAAGCCCTCGGCGGGCTCGCTCACGGCTCACTTCGTTCGCCGTTCGCATGTCGAGGCGCTCCCTGCGGTCGCGCCTCGCACGGCTATGGCTCGCGGCCTCGCTATCGCTCGGCACGCTCGTCAGCGCGCGCCACTGCAGTTGGTCACTGGATCACCTGTTCTGAACACGACCCCGCGTCTGACCCGTGATTTTATACCCGAAGGGGCGACCACACCGACCCATGCACGGAGCGAACGCGGCGAGCGCGCGGGCGATCCGATCGGCCGAGGGCGCGGCCGCAACGGCGGCGAAATCGCCGTACGCGGGCGGGGTACCGGGCCAACGACAACGCTTAAGCGGCGACATACCGTGCCAACGGCTAGACTAATGGGAGAGATCGAGGAGATCTACGCGGATCTGGAGACCGACGTCTCCGAGGAGGAGTTCCGCGAGGCCGTCGAGGAGAAGGTCGAGCAGATGGGCGGACTCGCCGACGAGGAGACGGCGGCGATGCTCCTCGCCCACGAGCTCAACGAAGGGGAAGTCGACACCGTCGCGGACATCGAACCCGGCATGGAGGAGGTGAAGTTCCTCGCCAAAGTCGTCTCTATCGGCGATCTGCGGACCTTCGAGCGCGACGGCGAAGACGAGGACGGCCGCGTCGTCAACGTCGAAGCGGCCGACGAGACCGCCAGCGTCCGCCTCGCGTTCTGGGACCAGCAGGCCGAGGCCATCACCGACGGCATGCTGGAGGAAGGACAGGTCCTCCGCATCGCCGGCCGACCGAAAGACGGGTACAACGGCCTCGAAGTCTCCGTCGACAAGGCCGAACCGGACGACGACGCCGAGATCGACGTGCAACTCGGCGCGGGGTCGTCCGTCGACGGGCTGACGATGGGCCAGTCCGACGTGAACGTCACGGGCATCGTGCTGGAGACCGAGTCGATCCGGACGTTCGACCGCGACGACGGCTCGGAGGGGAAGGTCGCGAACTTCCTGCTCGGCGACGAGACGGGGCGCGTGCGCGTGACGCTATGGGACGACCGCGCTGACCGCGTCGAGGAGATACAGCCGGGGACCGCCGTCGAGATCGTCGACGGGTACGTCCGCGAGCGCGAGGGCGACCTCGAACTCCACGTCGGCGACCACGGCGCGGTCGACGAGATCGAGGAGACCGTCGAGTTCGTGCCCGAGGCCGACGCGATCGACGCCGTCGAGATGGACCAGATGGTCGACCTGGCGGGCGTCGTGCGCTCGGCGGATCCCAAGCGCACGTTCGACCGCGACGACGGCTCGGAGGGACAGGTTCGGAACATCCGCGTCCAGGACGACACGGGCGACATCCGCGTCGCGCTGTGGGGCGAGAAGGCCGACAAGGAGATCGCGCCCGGCGACGAGGTCTTCGTCGCCGACGCCGAGATACAGGACGGCTGGCAGGACGACCTGGAAGCGTCGGCGGGCTGGCAGTCGACGGTGGTCGTCCTCGACGAGAACACCGGTGCCGGCGCGGCCGCGCCCTCGCCCGGCGGCGGCGACGGCGGTTCCGGGGGATCGAGCGGGTCGGAGTCGGCCGGCCTCGGCGCGTTCACCGGTGATGGCGACGGTGCGGGCGCTGCGAGCGACTCCGATGGCGGTTCGTCCGAATCCGGTTCAAGCGGCGCCAGCGCGGACGGCGGGGCCGCGGCCACAGCGGCTGAAGAGGTCGAGTTCACGGGGACAGTCGTCCAGACGGGCGACCCCGTAATCTTGGACGACGGCCAGGAGACGATGCAGGTCGAGACGGACGCGGCGCTCACCCTCGGACAGGAAGTGACCGCGCGCGGGTCGGTGCGCGACGACCGCCTGGACGCGGACGACGTGTTCTGATCCGGCGGGGAGGGCGCGTTCTGACGGCGCTAGACCCCGAATTCGGACCTTTCGAAGTATCGACCAGCGCGGTGGCGGGGTGGCACGCCGGCGGTGTTTGCCCGACGGTTCGACACAGCGGGTTTCGGAAACGCTTAAGGCCGGAACAGACCGCTTGTGGTGTATGAGCGTCGAGCTACCGTTCGCGCCGGTGGATACGATCATCCGGCGGAACGCCGGGAGTTTGCGGGTCAGCGCCGAGGCCGCCGAGGAACTCGCCCGTCGCATCCAGCAGCGAGGGGCCGGGCTGGCGACCCAGGCCGCCGAGGTGGCGACCGCGGACGGGCGGAAGACGCTGATGGCGTCGGACTTCGGCGTCGAGGTCTCGCAGGACAAGGACGACCTCGAACTGCCGATCGCGCCCGTCGACCGCATCGCCCGCCTCGACATCGACGACTACCGCGTCTCCATGGACGCCCGCGTCGCGCTGGCGTCCGAACTGGAGGTCTTCGCCGACCGCGTGGCGGCGGCAGCGGCCGACCTGGCCCGCCACGCCGACCGGCGGACGGTCAAAGCGGAGGACGTCGAGGCCTACTTTCGATTAGCACAGTACTACGAGTAAGCCCGTCATGAACTTCGGTTACCGGGAGGCCTGTCTCGACCACGATACCGGCAAGCGCCACCCCGAGAGCCCCGACCGCCTGCGCGCCATCCGCCAGGGCCTCTCGGAGTCCCACGGCGTCAGGTACGTCTCCCCCGACGACGCGACCGAGGCACAGATCGCCGCCGTCCACGACGCCGACTACGTCCAGGACGTCAAGGACTTCTGCGCGGACGGCGGCGGCGACTGGGACGCCGACACCGTCGCCGTCGAGGCCACCTGGGACGCCGCGCTCGCGGCCGCCGGCATGGCCAACTGGGTCGCTGACGAGGCCCTTGACGGCGCAGACGGCCGGAACACCCCATTCGCGCTCGGCCGCCCGCCGGGCCACCACGCCGTCTACGACGACGCTATGGGGTTTTGCTTCTTCAACAACGTCGCCGTCGCGGCCCAGCACGCCCTCGACGACCGCGACGTCGACCGCGTCGCCATCGTCGACTGGGACGTCCACCACGGCAACGGCACGCAGGACATCTTCGACGACCGCGAGGACGTGTTCTTCGTCTCCATCCACGAGGACGGCATCTACCCCGGCACCGGCGACGTGACCGAGATCGGGACGGGCCCCGGCGAGGGAACGACGATGAACGTCCCGTTCCCGCCCGGCACGCGGACCGCCGGTTATCTCGCCGCGGTGGACGACCTGATCGTCCCCGCGTTCGAGGCGTTCGATCCCGACCTCCTCCTCGTCTCGGCGGGCTTCGACGCCCACGAGCACGACCCCATCTCGCGGATGCGCGTCTCGACCGAGGGCTACGGCTGCATGGCCCGCCGTCTGTCGACGTTCGCCGACCGGATCGACGCCGGCCTCGGGTTCGTCCTCGAAGGCGGCTACGGCCTCGACACGCTGACAGAGAGCATCCGGAACGTCCACGACGTCTTCGACGGATACGACCCCGCCGATCCCACCGAAGACGTTCAGGACGCCGCCCGAGAGGTCATCGAGGACGTGAAGACGCAGGGCTTCGACCTCGCCGGTGAGTGAACCCACGGACTACCGGCGTGTGAACTAAACCCACCCCAGTCAGCGTGGGTTTGCCGATCGCTGCGCTCGCCGGGGACCGGTTATTATCAGTTCAGATTTCTGGGACCGTCGCGGTGACCCTCTCAACGAGCGCGGTGGCTGGCCGCTCGTTCTGCGTGAACTATGTCTCCCAGTCGACGGGTAGCGGCCAACATATCAACGAACGGCGGAAACCATTACAAGTGTGTGCACGGAACGAGTCTCTTGGTGACTTCACCCCGTGTGTTGCTGTACGGAACAAACGTATCGTGACTGGGAATCGCAACTCGACGACCTGACACCGAGCGCGAAGTTCGTGTACACGGTCCTCGAGTACGAGGGACCGCTGACCCAGAAAACGCTCGCCGAGGAAACCCGGCTCTCACAGCGCAGCGTTCGCAGCGCGCTGTCGGACCTGACCGAGGCTGACCTCGTCGAGGAACGGATCTACCCGGCGGACGCCCGCCAGCGACTCTACGCGATCGACACCGAGTGACCCCTCGGTCCCGGTCGACCGTGTCGAGACTTTTATGCCGCGCTCAGGGACGCGGGTCCAGATAGCGCCCGAACTCGACGCCGAACGCAGCGGCCAGTTCGCTCACGTCCCCGCCCGCGAGCACCGCGTACCCCGACTCCATCGCCGACTCGACGTGCGCGCCCAGCGCCACGTCGAACACGGCGTCGCTCTCCAGGAATGCGACGGCCGTCTCGAACTCCCGCGGGCGCTCGACGACGTACCGCTCGCCGTCGAGGAACGGACCGTACGTGCCGTCTGCCTCCGGTTCGTCGTCGACGTACGCCTGGTAGAATCCCTCGGCGTGGTCGCGGACGTGAACCGGCGGCCCCTCGTGGCGCTCGACGGTCGGCCGCTCGGCGACTTCGAGTTCGGCCAGCAAGACGGCGGTATCGTCGGCCCACGCGGCCGCGCGGAGCACGTCGAATCCCCGCCGGTCGAGTTCGCTCGTGACGCCGCCGAGCGACCGGTCGAGCTGTGGGTAGAGCTGGTCGTCCACCACGTCCGGCGCGTCGAACCGGATCGCGACCGGGGTGGTCCCGCGCCGCTCGAAGGCCTCGCGGACGGCGTCGGCGTCGATCGAGTCGGGTTCTGCGGGGTAGAACAATTCCTCGCGCGGATCCGCGAGGAGGTCGCGCGCGTAGTGCTGGAGGCGCGCGACGGCCTCGGCCGAGCAGACCGCGGCGACGTTACGCTCGGGGTCCGTCGGGTCGATGACCACGAGCGGGTCCTCGAAGGATTCCCGGCCGTGGTCTTCCGGGTCGAATTCCACCGGCGGATGCCAGTTGGCTGCTGCCTCGACGAAGGCGTGGAAGTCTCCGTACTCGTGGACGAGCAGTTCGGTCAGATACCCCGAGAACCCGCGCGTGCGGAGGTCGCTGCCGTAGACACCAATGCCGGTGAGGAACTGCTTGGCGACGCGGACCTCGCTCGCGAGACCGGCGTCGATGCGCGCGGTGAGGTACTCGGTGTGGTAGGGCGTGCGGTCGACGGCGGACTGGATCTCCGTCGCGTCTTCGACCGCGTAGCAGGGCACGAGGTCCACGTCGAACCCGTCGCAGGTCCCCTTGACGTACGGGTGTTCGGCGTACTCCTCGTGACCTTCGGGCAGGACTGCGTGGCCGACCTCCAGTCCGTAGGCTTCCAGGTCTCCCCGGTCGATTCCGGGCGGAAAGGAGACGAACAGGTCGACGTCGCGGTCGCCCGAAAGCCAGGTGTCCCGCGCGGTCGACCCGACCTGGATCACCTCGGCGTCGACCGGCAGGTCGGCGATGGCCGCCCGTGCGCGCTCGCGTAACTCCTCGGCGACCCGGTCGAGTCGCTTGCGCTCGGCCGCGTCGGGCTCGACCCGCTCGCGGACCCGCTCGACGACCGCGTCGAACTCGTCGCTCATGTGCGTGGGTTCGGCGGGACCCGTGAAAATCTGTCTGATGCGCGGTGGCGTCTAAATCGCGCGTCGGAGCGGTGCCGGAAATAACATTTAGACAACAGTTATCACTGGCTGGTCGGTACTGTCGCCCATGGACGTCACTTCGAATCGACTCGCGGTGGTCGCGACCGCCGTCGCTTCGCTCGGGCTGTTCACCTACATGGTTCTCATCCCGGGGACGGTACTGGGTGGCGTCTTCGCCGCGCTCGTCCCGGTTCTGGCCTACGCGGCGTGGCGCTACCTGTCGCTCGATGACGGGCGAGGCGGTCATCTCAGCTGAGGATTCGGTCGATCCGAACGCCGGTGAAATCGGGACACGGCCGGCTCTCTGAGTGGGTATATGAGTTCACGTTCGATCGTGACCTCAGCTAGAGAGGGAATCGAGGGTCTCGTCGACGATTCGGCTCTGGTCGTTCCGGAACGAGTGATCCTCGCCGGGGAGTTCGACCACCGCGCCCTCGGGGAGGTGCTCGGCGAGGTCGCGGGCGTTCTCGACCGAGAGGCCCTCGTCCGCATCGCCCTGGAGAATCAGGGTTGGTGGCTCGACGTCGGCGAGTTCGTCGACGGTGATCGTCGGCCGGTCGTCGTACTCGCCGAAAAACACCGCGGGCGCCCACAGGACCATCCGCGCGACGTGTTCGGTCGACAGATGCGTCAGCGCCAGGCGCCCGCCGAAGCTCTTGGCGACGACGGAGACGAGCTCGCAGTCGCGCTCGCGCAGGAACTCGATCTGTGCATCGAGCTCCCGCTGCATGTCCGCCTCGCTCTTCTCGGCGAGGTCGTCCTGACCGGTCCAGGTCTCGAAGCGCGCAACCAGCAGTCCCCGGTCGGCGGCCGCTTCCGCGAACCGGTCGAACACGTCGCCGAACGGCCCGTGTCCCATCCCGGGGAGTATCAGTACGCCCCGTTCTGTGGGATTTTCGGGCTCGTTCAGTCGTCCGGGATAGGTGTCGTCTCCGACTTCGAGAGTGACGGATGCTGTCGACATGCGACCGCGTTCGACGGGTGAAGGGTTAAAATCACCTCTGCTGACATCTGGGTGGGGCTCGTGGTGCGTGACTCCGTGACGCGGCGGGTCCAAAGCGAAATCCCTATACAATAACTCCGGCTATGAATGGATGCGTGCCGCCGTAGCTCAGTTGGTAGAGCACCTCGCTGTTAGGGTGCGCAGGTCACCTGCGTGCCGCAGACACGAGGTTGTCCCAGGTTCGAGTCCTGGCGGTGGCGTTTTATTTTTCGCGCACTCCCGAAGATGCTGGCTGTCGCGTTCTTTTAGTTTCACTTCCTGGCCGAATGTTTTCAATCTATGAACTATTCATCTCATCAGGATGAGCAAGAGAGCAGATCTGTTTTCGGAGTTAGAGGAGACACAAAAGCGCGGACAGGCGACCGAATCGATACTGAAGATGGAGTTCACCGTCCGCGACATCCCTGTCTTGGTTCCTGAGTTCGATAACGAACCGTACGATTTCGTGGTCGAACTCGACGGTGTCTTCAGCCGGATACAGGCGAAAACAGCCTACCAGCGGTCCTCTGGAACAGTTCAATTCGAGACGCTCAGCACTCGCGTTCGAAGTAACGGGTACGAACGCGACGGGTACGAGGGCGATATCGATCACTTCGCCGTCTACAATCCCGTTCTCGACGAGTCATATCTCGTCAACATCGACGAAGCGGCGACTGGAAAAATGGAAATCCGCTACGAGGAGCCGAAGAACAACCAACGTCAGGGAATCAACTGGCACGAAGATTTTCTTCTGGAAAAACGACTAGATCGATTGACTACTGAACAGAGTTGAAAGCCCCGACTGATTCGGCTCGCTGCGCTCCTCGTTCCGCTGTCGTTCGAAAGAGCGCTTTGCGCTCTTTCGTGATGAGCGTGGGACTCTCAGAGTCCCACGAACCTGCGAACGGGCGGCTTTGCCGCCCGTGAGCAGATGACGAGAGAGCTTCGCTCTCTCGAACCACGGTGCTTACGTCGCCGTGCTTCGCCGAACCGGTCGCCCCTTTCATTCCCACCCACTGCACGGTACCGCAGACAGCCTCACACCTCCCCATCCGACTGCGTTGCTCGGTCGCTTCGCTCCCTGCGCTACTCATCCCTCGCACGGTGCTGTCGCGCCACGAGAGGCGCGACAGCGCGCGCCACCGCATCCGACAAACTACTCAGTCCCGGCAATTCGGGCGATGACCTCGCGCTCCTCGCTCTCGTTCCCTTCCGGTTCGGGCACCTCCCAGCCCTGCCGCTGGAGCGTGAGTCTGAACCGCGAGTCGTCGAGCGAGACGGGGCCGTAGTAGATGCCGACGCGCTCGCGAGACCACCATCGGCCACTCTCGCGCAGTTCGCCGAACGAGGTGAACCCGTAGCGGTAGCGCAGAGCGCGGACGTGTTTCGGCGGGTCGTCGGGGAAGGGATCCGTCCGGAGGAGCGAGCGCGCGCCGTCGTCGCCGGCGAGCAGTTTGGCGAGGAAGTGGACGAACCACGGGTGGCGCGCGGGCGAGGGCGACATCGCGGCGAACCACAGCTGCCAGTCCAGCCGGAGGTGGTACGGCGCCCACTGGGGCGGCAGGCGTTCGGGGTCGGTGGGCTTTCCGGGGAACTCGTAGGTTTCCCACTCCGTGTCGTCGGTGACGACCGCGTCGTCGGTCCCCTGGACGACGAGTTCGAAGCGATCGCGGGTGATCGACCCGAACGCGCCGTAGGTGTTGACCAGATTGAGCGGGTCGAACGCGCGGTTCATCGCCTGCGTCGAGGAGATCATGTTCCTGACGGGGTAGTAGCTCAGCGCGGCGACGAGGACGGCGAGGCCCGCGACGGCGACCTGGTACCACAGCGGGAGCGGCGCGAGCGACCCCGCTGCGGGGACCGAGAACGGGATGACGCCGGCGAGGACGACGTCGGCGAACAGGCTCCCGGCGAGGACGATACTCAGAAAGCTCAGGAACGCGAAGTTGCCGGTGAGCATCAGCCAGAGATGGAAGCCGACGGTGGCGACTCCCGCGGCGGCAGCCACGCGGGGTGGTCCGAAGTAGAAGAACGGGACGGCGAGTTCGACGACGTGATTGCCGAGCACCTCGACGCGGTGGAATCGGTCGGGGAGGCGGTGGGCGACCCACGAGAGCGGGTTCGGCATCGGCTGGGTCTCGTAGTGGTAGTCCATACACGTCAGCTCGCGCCAGCAGTCGTCGCCGCGGATCTTGATGAGGCCGGCGCCGAGCATGTTGCGGAACTCCACCCAGCGGAAGAGGTAGATCACGACAGCGGGGGCGATCAGGTCGGGGGCGCCCAGGAAGATGGCGAGGAAGCCCGCCTCGCAGAGCATCGACTCCCAGCCGAAGCCGTAGAAGGTCTGGCCGGCGTTGACGAACGAGAGGTACAGCCCCCACATCACCGTCCAGACGAAGACGTAGACGGGTGTGCCGAAACGGCCGGGAATTCCGACGAGCGCGAGCGCGGCGAGAACGACACCCAGCCACGCGCCCGCGGCGAGCGCGCGGTCGCTGTCGAGGAAGTAGAACAGCGACGGTTTCTGCCGAAATTCGTAGCGCTCGACGTACTGGCCGAGCGGGAGCAGGCCGTCCTCGCCGGCGAGCGGACGGAACTGCCGGGCGGCGACGAGGAAGCCGACGAGGTAGGTCAGCGCGATCCCGCGCTGGAGGAGCAAACGGGCGACCCAGAACTCGCCGCCCCACGGCGTCCAGGCGTACCACGGCGCCATCGGTCGGTCGAGTGACGGACGCGGACGAGTATAAGTCGACCGCTCGATGCGCCGACGAACATGCGGCGACCTTTCCTACCCCGCTGCACGGGGAGAGACAGTGATAAATGGGTGCGCCCCGAGGTGCGTGGGCATGAGCGACGCGTTCGAGGTCTCCGAGAAACGGTCCGTTCCGCCGGCCGAGGCGTTCGCCCTCCTCGGCAACGAACTGCGAGTATCCATTCTCCTCGAACTCGGCGACGCCAAAGAGGGAAGCCAGCCCCGGCCGCTCCCCTTCGAGGAACTGCGCCGCCGCTGTGACGTCACCGACAGCGGCCGGTTCAACTACCACCTCCAGGAACTGCTCGACGTCTTCGTCACCGAGAAAGCGGAGGGGTACGGCCTGCTGTATCCCGGTGTCATCCTCTACCAGGCGATCAAGGCCGACAGTTTCACCGACCGGACGACAGTGGACCCGTTCCCCGTCGACTCGGCGTGCGTCGCCTGCGACGGCGAACTGGAAGCGACCTACCGGAACAGCATGCTCGTCGTCCGCTGCCGGGACTGCGGCGACCTGGCGTTCAAGTACCACCTCCCGCCGGGCGCCATCCGGTCGAACGACCCCGACGCGGTGCTGTGGGCGGCGAGCGTCTACGCCCGCCGGGATCTCATGACCGTCGCCAGCGACGTCTGCCCGACCTGTGCCAGCGAGATGTACCACGACGTGGTCCCCGAGGAAGAGAAGTCCAGCGACCTCGAACACGCGATGCCCGGCCCCGCCGTCGTCCACCACTGCTCGTACTGCAAGAACTTCTTCTCGACGGACCTCCCGGAGGTGCTCGTCTATCACCCCGACGTGCTGCCCTTCGTCGCCGCCAACGCGCCCGACCTGCTGACGGATCTGCTGTGGACCGCCGACGCCTGCGACCCCGACGATATCGCCGTTACGGAGCGCGACCCGCTGCGCGTGACCGTCCCGCTCGAAGCCGGTGGAGAAGGCCTCGACGTGACCGTCGACCGCTCGCTCGACGTCGTCGAAACCGACCGACACTGACGCGCCGGCAGCGGTCGTGCCAACCGTTATCACTGAGATATTTGCCGTAACTCGTGGTTATAGATGTTTGGGGATATATGCACGACACACATGACCGATCCGTACGCCTTCGGGACGCGTTGCGTCCACGCCGGCCAGGAGGTCGATCCGGCGACAGGGGCCCGCGCCCCGCCGATCTACCAGACGACCTCGTACGTCTTCGACGACGCGGACACCGCGGCCGACCGGTACGCGCTGGACGACGGGGGGAACGTCTACTCGCGGTTCGACAACCCGACCGTCTCCACGCTAGAGCGCCGGCTCGCCTCCCTCGAGAACGGCACCGCCGCCGTCGCCACCGGCTCCGGCATGGCCGCGCTCGACGCGGGCACCTCTATCCTCGCCAGCGCCGGTGACAACGTCGTCACCGCCTCGTCTATCTACGGCGGCACCCACTCTTACCTCTCGAACATGGGGAGCCGCCGCGGCATCGAAACGCGCTTCGTCGACACGCTCGACCCCGAGGCGTACGCCGAGGCCATCGACGAAAACACCGCCTACGTCCACTACGAGACCATCGGCAATCCCTCGCTGGTCACGCCCCCGATGGAGGAAATCGCAGACGTCGCCCACAAGCGCGGCGTCCCCGTCTTCGTCGACAACACGTTCGGCACGCCCGCGCTCTGCAATCCGCTCGACCACGGCGCAGACGTCGTCTGGGAGTCGACCACCAAGTGGATCCACGGCTCCGGTACCACCGTCGGCGGCGTCCTCGTCGACGGCGGGTCGTTCCCCTGGGCCGACTATCCGGAGAAGTTCCCCGAAATCGGCGCGCCCAACGGCGCCTTCGACGGCGTCACCTTCGCCGAACGGTTCGGCGAGAAGGCGTTCGCGATGGCCGCTCGCCAGCGCGGCGTCCGCTCGCTCGGCGACGGCCAGAAACCATTCGACGCCTGGGCGACCCTTCAGGGCACCGAGACCCTCGAACTCCGGATGGAACGCCACTGCGAGAACGCCCAGACCGTCGCGGAGTTCCTCGCCGACCACCCCGGTGTCGAGTGGGTCACCTACCCGGGTCTGGAATCACACGAGACCCACGACTACGCCACCGAGTACCTGAGCGGGGGCTACGGCGGCATGATCGCTTTCGGTCTGACCGGGGGCTTCGAGGCCGGCAAGCGCTTCTGCGAGGAGACCGACCTCGCCCAGTTCCTCGCCAACATCGGCGACGCGAAGACGCTCGTCATCCACCCCGCGAGCACGACCCACGCCCAGCTCTCCGAGGAGGAACAGCGCGCCAGCGGCGTCACGCCCGACCTCGTGCGCCTCTCGGTCGGGATCGAGGACGTCGGCGACGTGCTCGCGGACGTCGACGGCGCTATCGAGCGGGCGAACGAACCGGGTGACTCGTAGATGGAGATCGAACGCGACTCGGTCTCGCTCGGCGAGTTCGAGTTCGAGTGCGGCCGCTCGGTCCCGGAGCTCGAGGTCTCTTACGAGGCCTACGGGGAGTTCACCGGGGACAACGCCGTCCTCGTCTGTCACGCGCTCACCGGGAGCGCTCACGTCGCCGGGCGCCACCCCGACCAGGAGACCGACGGCCAGGCCCGCGCCTGGTGGGACGACATCGTCGGTCCCGGCAAGGCCATCGACACTCGCGAGTACTACGTCCTCTGTGCGAACGTCCCCGGTTCCTGTTACGGCACGACTGGTCCCGCCAGCGAGAACCCGGAGACCGGCGAGCCCTATGGCACCGACTTCCCGGCGGTCACCGTCGCGGACTGGACCGACGCCCAGCGACAACTGCTCGACGAACTCGGGATCCCGCATCTCCACGCAGTCGTCGGCGGTAGCGTCGGCGGCATGAACGTCCTCGAATGGGCGAAACAGCATCCGGACCACGTCGAGCGCATCGTCCCCATCGCCGCCGCCGCTCGCCTCGACGTGCAGTGTCTCGCGCTCGACGCCATCGCCCGCCGGGCGATCACCACCGACGACGACTGGCAGGGCGGCGACTACTACGGCGATGGCCCAAGCCCCGACGACGGACTCGCCCTCGCACGTCAGATCGGCCACGTCATGTATCTCTCGAAGGCCTCGATGGAACAGAAGTTCGGTCGCCGCGCGGCCGGCCGGGACGCCGCGCGCTCGTTCCCGACCGACCCCGCGGCGGGCTTTTTCCCCTACCGCGACGTGGAGTCGTATCTCGACTACAACGCGGAGTCGTTCGTCGACCGCTTCGACGCCAACGCCTACCTTTATCTCACCCGCGCGATGGACAACTACGACCTCTCGGCGGGCTTCGAGTCCGACGAGGACGCGCTGGCGGCCTTCGACGGCGAGGCGCTCGTCATGTCGTTCACCGGCGACTGGCACTTCACTCCCGCGCAGGCCGAGGAACTCGCCGACTCGTTGCGCGACGCGGACGTACACGCGGCCCACCACGTCGTGGAGTCCGACCACGGCCACGACGCCTTCCTCGTCGAACCCGAGAACGTGGGTCCGCCGCTCGCGGACTTCCTCGCGGACGGCGTCGACGGGACGGCCGTCACCGACACCGACGAACCCCCCGAGGACGACGACCCGTCGTTCGCGCCGGTTCACACGAGCCTGTTCTCTGATTGACGGGTTTTCCGGGCCAACAAGCTTTTTTCTCCCCACTGCGTTTGCTCGGATACTCGTCTCGGGGGGACGGGCACGGGTGGACTGCCGTTGCCCCACGGGGAGAGCGCAGGAGCCCTCTACAGCATGACAATCGACCTGGACGCGACCCGCCCGCAGATCCGCCCGCACCCGAGTCGCGACGGCGCGCAGATCGTCGACCCGATCCAGGAGACCCAGTTCGCGCTTCTCACCCCCGAGCAACCGGACATCTCCGACTGTGACACCGACCGTTTCTACTTCCCCGCAGACACCGCGGCGACGATCCGAACCGACACGATCGAGACGCCGTATTTCGTTCCGCTGTGGATTCGCGACGAGGATGGGAACACCGTCGCGGAAGTCAACGATCACGATTCAGTGACCCTCCCTCCTGGCCGCTATAACGTCGAGTTGGCAACTACGCAGGTCAAACTACAGTTAGCAGTCGATGGCGGGATCGCAATCACCTCGATGGAAGATTGCGTCCGCTTGTCGTTCTCCGAGACGAATCACGTACACGTCGGCGCCCGCTCCGTACACGAGCAACCTGCGGCTACTGTTACGACAACAGAGAAACCTGAAGATATCATGGCTGCCCTTTCGACGCTCGGGTCGGCGTTGAAAACGACCAGTTGTGAGCGATCGTTCCCGTCGTTACGGGGACACCCTCCGCTAATTGAACTGGGAGATGAACTCTCGATCCCAGAGGCGATCGATTCTCCGGACAACGGAGTCGCTATCGAAGTGCCGCCCGTGGAGGAGTTCATCTATCCCGTCGTCCCGCTCGTGTATTATCTCGGGGCGACGCTACAACCGGGCCCGTCTCCCCGAATCGTTACCGACGAATGGTCGTATCCACTGGACGACGATGATGGGTTCGAACCCGCTGTCGCCCGAACCCTCAAACAGGTCCTCTTGCTGGATTGCGCCACGCGCACGGAAGGATACTATCAGGTAGACCTACACGAACGTGCAGAAGTGGAAGAACGAGTGGATATCGACTTCGCGAGCGTCTACGACCAGTCGCTTCCCGAACAGCTCAGGGCCTATCTCGAAATCCCGTACGAGTCGCTCGAAGATATCGTCCCAAAGTGGAAACTGACCGCCGACGTTCGGCCGTACGCCGAATACGTCAGCGCGCTTCCGTTCCTCGCGAACGAACTCGCGATCGTCCGCTGCCCGGGAGCGGTCCCCTCGGACGACGAGGCGCTGGAGGACCTTTCAGAGCAAGTGGAGTCGTTCTTCCGCGACAACCCGCAGGCGCTACGTCGGAGCACGAAAGCACGGTCGACCAACTCCTCAACCTCTACGGCTGAGACGGATATCTTCCGTCCCGACCCTGCGGACAGCATCGAACAGGCGTACGTCGGTAATGGACTCCCCGTCGGTGCGAGCAAGATGACGGTCGACGCGTACTATCGTCGGCTAACGTTCGAACCGACGACTGACCCACAGATTCGGGTCGCAGTCGTCTGCAACGATGAAGAGATGACCGACGAGAACGTCGTTTCAGAAATCTACGGGACGCGTGACTGGGTCGAGTTCGATATCTCGTTCCAGGATCAGTTGACAACAGTGGAGATGCGCGAGGTTCTGGAGTCGGACATCGACTTCTTCCACTATATCGGCCACGTCGACGACGAGGGCATCCGTTGTACCGATGGATATCTCGATACGCGACACCTCTCCGAGATTAATGTCAGTGCCTTCCTCCTCAATGCGTGTGACTCCTATGAACAAGGACGGGGCCTAGTGGAGAGTGGGGCGATGGCCGGAATTGCGACAGTAACCGACATCGTCAACGAGGCAGCGACCTCCGTCGGTCGTACCGTCGCAAAGTTACTCAACCAAGGCTTCTCGCTTGCAGCAACTGTGTCGATAATCAAGCAGTACGAGCAGATTGGTCATCATTATCTGGTCGTAGGTGACGCAAGTGCCTCCATCGTCGAAAATCGGTCTGGGACTCCGAATAAAGCCGTTGTCGAGAAGGCAGAGGATTCCTATGACCTCACGCTGTTTGGATATCCAACCCTGTCAACACCGATGGGTACGGTGTTCATTCCTCAAATTGACGGCGTGACCTCGTTTTACATAAACTCCGGCCAGATGGGAACACATACGTTAACAGCACCAGAGACTATCGATTTCCTCCACAAGCAGGATATTCCAGTAGAAATTAACGACTCTCTCTGCTGGAGTATGGACGTTTCCGATTTGTAACTCAGGGACCGGTCAGCGAGCCGCCGTTGGCCGCTGCGGCGGAGCCGGCCTGCGAGAGCAGCAACAGCGCGCTGAACATGACGCCGATCCATTTGGGGTTCTCTTCGAGGAATTCGCGGAGTCGCGTTGATTCTTGGCTCATAGCCAAATATTTATTTATCCGCTACCTGATTGAATTTATCTAAAAATTAGAGATAAATTAACCATTGTATTATCAGTATCTACGAGAGAGATTAGAAATCGGTGCCTCGTGGCGTCTCGTTTGGAATCTGGTTCGGCTGGAGAGAGTGGTCTTCGGACGATAGGATGTCAGAGAATAATAAGATTCATTGTCACGTAGGTCCGCTGTCGAGATGTCTATGGTGAGAGGGGAACACAGGGTGGGGGGGAGATGACGGGCGGATCCGACGATGGGGACGCTCTCGCGGACGCGACGACGGTCCTCCTGTTGGCGCCCGACGTACAGAGCCGATCGATGGACGCCTGCGTGCGAGCGTTCCGGCGAATCGACGACAGCATCGACCGCGTCGCCGCGGTAACGCTCACGGGATCCGCATCGGAGTGGCTCTCGCTGTGGACGCACAGCACGCTGTCGGGGACGAAACCGGTCACGTGCGTCGAAGTCGACGAAACCACGCGCTCCGCGGCGGTTGCGACCGACGGTGCGACGGACGCGACAGTCGAGCGAGTCTCCGACCCGACCGACCTGGAGGCGCTCGGGCGGCGAATCAGCGACGTGCTCGAACGCGCCGACGACGCGGGCGACGACGTCGGCGTCGCGGTCCACTCATTGACCGGGATTCTTCGACACGTCGACGAGTCGACCGCGTTCAAGTTCGTCTACACGCTCGGAGAGGTGACCAGGCGCGTCGACGGCGTCGCGTTCTTCCACCTCGACCCCGACGCCCACGAGCCGACGACCGTGGAGACGTTTCGGATCCTCTGCGACACGGTCGTCCAGTCGGAGGGGCCGCGGTTCACCGTCGTCGACCGGTGAGGAAATCGCGGGACGGCAAAGGGGTGGCTCTTTATACCTCCCTGGTGAGACGCCGAACATGACTTCGGGACGGCACCTGGTCGTGCTCGCAGGTGCCGACGCTGGGGCGGTGGATTCGATGGCAGCGACGCTCCGCGGCGACGGCACGGTCAGGACGGCGTACAGCCCCGCGGGGCTCCGTGAGACGCTGGACGACGAAGTCGACGTCGTCCTCGTCGGCAGCGACCTCCGCGACGGACCGCTCGAACCGATCCTGGCCGAGCTGCGGACTTCCGAGACGGGCTGGCGGATCGCGGTTCTCGATTCGGAGGCGGACAGCGACTGGATATGGGGCCGGGACCGAGACCGGAACCGGGACAGTCCCCGGGACGGCCCGGAGGTGCCGGTCGACGCTGTCGCGGAGTGGGACGAGGACGCGGTTCGCGCGACGGTGTCGCGACTGGCGGCCCGCGCCCGGTATCGGAAACGGCTGGAGGAGTACTACGCGCTCGCGGAGGAGCGGGCGGCGGTCGCGGACGAAGACGAGGACGCGGCGCCGAAACGCGACAGACTGGACCGACAGATCGACCGGCTTCGACGCGACCTCGCCGACGGATTTCGGCGGATAGACGACGCTTCCGCCTTCGACGCCGCTCTGTCCCCACGTGAGCGCAAACTGGATGGCGACTGTCCGAACGCACCCGACGGGTCGGAGGGGTCGGAGGAGCCCGACGGGACGGAGCCGGACGTCTGCGACGAGTGAGCGGCCGCGGTGGCTGGCGTGACGGCCCGTTTGCAGCCCTGTCACGTACTTTTATGCGCGAGTCGCGACAAGATCCGGTATGAGCCAGCCAGCGGAGGAGATCGAGATCGGCTTCGGCCAGGCGGTCTACGACGACGAGGGGAACCAACTGGGGACGGTCCGTGGATTCGACGAACACGGGTTCTACGTGACCACGGACGAGGGGATCGCGGCGCTGTCGGGCGAGCACCTCGCGACCGGCGAGGCGGCCGAGGCGGAGCTGATGTGGCGCTGCTGGGAGTGCGGCGAGATGGGCGACGTCGAGGACCTCCCCGACGCGTGCCCCAACTGCGGCGCCGCCCGCGAGGACATCTACTACTGGATCGAAGACTGAACCCCGTGCGAGTCCTCGTCTTCGGCGCCGGGAGCCTCGGCAGCCTCCTCGGCGGACTGCTCGCACGCGCCCACGAAGTGACGCTGATCGGCCGGGACCCGCACGTCGAGCGCATCCGCGACGCCGGCCTCCGCATCGAGGGGGAGGTGTTGGCCCGCGTCCGACCCGCGGCAGTGACGACCGTCCCCGACGGGCGCTTCGATCTGGCCGTCGTGACGGTGAAGGCGTTCGACACGGACGCGGCCGCAGCGGCGCTCGCCGACGCCGATCTCGGCGGCGTCCTTTCGCTGCAGAACGGACTCGGCAACGAGGAGCGACTGGCCGACGAGCTGGCCTGTCCGGTGCTGGCCGGAACGTGTACCTACGGCGCTCGCCTGCGCGGCCCGGGCCGCGTCGAGTGTACCGGTCGCGGCGAGGTGGTGCTCGGCCCGCCCGACGGTGGGTCTTCGCCCCACGCCGACCGGGTTGGCGCCGCCTTCGACGCGGCCGATGTGGAGACGACAGTCGCCGCGGACATGCCGCGGCGCCTCTGGGAGAAACTCGCGGTCAACGCCGGGATCAACGCCGTGACCGCGCTCGTTCGGGCGGAGAACGGCGCGCTCTCGGAGGGGCCGGCGGGTGTCCCGGCTCGTCGGGCCGCCGTCGAGACGGCCGCGGTCGCACGCGAGCGCGGGATCGACCTCTCTGACGAGGCGGCCGCGAGCGCGGTCGAGCGAGTCGCCGACGCGACGGCCGCGAATCGGTCGTCGATGCTCCAGGATATCGAGGCCGGCGAACGGACCGAGGTGGACGCGATAAACGGCGCCGTCGTCGACCGGGCCGAGGGGCCGGTCCCGGTCAACGAGACGCTGACGGCGCTCCTCCGGGGTTGGGAACGGGAGCGTGACCTGCGATAGAAGTGGACTAACGGGAGCGGCGCGTTCGCAGTCGGTCACCCGCCCGCCGGCTGCGGCGCGGTCGCGTTCCCGGCGGACGCCCCGGAGGCGGACGAGCGGTCGGTGAAGAAGACGGCCTCGCTCCCGTAGGCGCGCAGGCGGTGGACCTCCGAGTCGTAGCCTTCCAGCGCCGGACTGAGGTCGTTCTCCAGTATCTCCGGTGCGATGACGACGAGCGGGTCGAGCGGCTCCCCTTGCAGTTGCTGAACCGCATCCTCGGCGCTCTGGATGCAGTCACCCGTCGCGCCGTAGGCCTCGATGTACCACTGCAGTGGGAGCGTGTTGCTGATGCTCGAACACCTCGGTTCGAGACCGCCGCTGCGGGGATTTTCACGGACGTAACTGGACCCGACGATGAGCACGTCGGTCCCCTCGTGCGTCCCGGCGCGTTCTTCGAGGACCCGCATCGACGGGCGGAAGTCGTCGGCGGGCTGGGCGTACTGGACGAGTTCGTTGTCGTCGCTGGCCGGGTCGAGGTAGACGCTTCCGGCCATGGAGGCGGCCATGTAGCCGCCGATAAGCAGGAGGACGAACGCGGTGACGCCGAAGCGGACCGAGCCGGTGTGGAGCGAGTCGCGCGCGCGGTCGACGACGAGCGCGATGCCGACGCCGGCGGGGACCGCCAGCGGGACGAGCGCGTTCACCGCGATCCAGGCGTTGGCGATGTCCGTCCCGAGCGGATACCCGATGACCGAGACGAAGCCCCAGTAGGCGCAGAAGAGGACGACGCCGCGCGAGCGGACGCGGCCCCAGCGCTCGGCGATGAAGCCGACGACGGCCATCGCCGTGAGGGCGAACGCCGCCTGGGCCATCGCGTGGAGCTCCTGCCCGAGGAAACAGAGGTACGCGTCGACGATGTTATCCTTCCGACAGCCCGCGTCGGTCGCGCCGCCGAACCAGTAGCTGTACCCCTCGACCACGTCGTCGAGCGTCCGGTTGAACAGTTCGGGGAACAGCGTCGGGTTCCAGACGGTCTGCCAGAAGCCGACGGCCTCGGTTCCGGGCGACCGCGGCGCGTAGAAGTACAGGGTGACGCCGAGGAAGAGGAAAATGGCGACTGCGAAGTGCCAGACGAAGTCGGCGAGGTACTCGGCGAGGGGTCGCCGGTCGGTCTCGTCGACGCGGGCCCTGAGCCACTCGAAGCCGGACTGGTCGTCGCCGGTCCGAAAGAGCAACTGGTCCACGAGCAGGGCGCTCGCACCGATCCACACCAGCAGGTAGACCGCGGCGTTCTCCTTCGCAGTGAACGCGAGCGCGACGAAGACGACGGCCGCGTGGACGTAGCGGACGTTCCACTCGTCGTACGCGCGCACGAGCAGGCCGAACGCGACGAAGGCGAACGCGGCGGCTATCAGCGTGCTCCGGTAGAACCGCGAGTAGTAGACGAGCAGGGGGTTCAGCGCCAGGAAGAAGGCGACGCCCACGATCTCGTCGCGTTCGAGGTGTTCGCGGAACAGCAGCGCCGACAGCGGCAGCAGGCCGCCGATCACCACCACGACCAGTCGCATCGTGAAGTCGTTGGCGCCCAAGGCGTCGAAGACGAACTTGTTGACGTGCTGGACGAACGGACCGTGGATGATGTAGCGGTACTCGAACTGGCCGGAGTCGAGGAAGTAATCGGCCCACCAGGCGACGCGCCCCTCGTCGTAGTGCGCGACGCGCGCACCGAGGAAGGCGAGGCGGACGACGAACCCGGCGACGACGATCCCGAGCACCCACCGAGTCGCCTCGTCGAGACGGTCGGACCGACCGAACCGGGAGGCACCGTCGTCGGGGTCCGGATCGGGCGCAGGGTCCCGTCCGTCGCCGGCATCGGCGCGAGAGGAGGGCTCGGACTCTGGCGCGTCCGCGGCGTCGTCTGACTCGTCGCGGGCGGGTGACTCGGAGTCGGAGCGGCGCATATCCGCCGTGTCACATCCTCACGATTTTAACGCTTGGATCTGTTTCGGTTCGGCACTGCCCTCGCACCGCGACCGCCGCCGGTCGCCACCGCGGAGTCCCGACAGTCTCAGTTCTCGTCGTCGTCCGGCGACTTCACGACGGTCCCGAGCGTCTTCTCGACGGCGGTCCCCGCGAGGTCGCCCGGCGTCGTGACGTACTCCTCGATCGCGATCATCAGGCCCGCGGCGACCAGCAAGGCGGCACCGATACCCGTCTTCCCCTGGAGCACGAGGTAGTCGAACCCCAGCATCGCGACCGGGATCGCGAATACGAGCGTCGCCCCGAGCCCCACCATTCCGAGGATACTGCGCGCCATGCGCTCGGATACCCTCCCGATCGGCAAAAGCCCCCCGCCTCCGGGAACCCGCGGTCGCCGATCTCATTCCACATCTGGGAACGATAATCCTTTTGTGACGATCTTCCCAACCGAGTCGTATGTTCACCGGTATCGTCGAGGAGACGGGCGAGATCGTCGGAATCGAGGACACGGACGCCGGCCGCCGGCTCCGGATCGGGACGAGCTATGCGGGTCTGGAGGGCGGGCAGAGCGTCAGCGTCGACGGCGCCTGCCTCACCGTCGAGGAGCACGAGGACGGGGAGTGGTTCTCGGTGTTCCTGGCCGCAGAGACGCTCGATCGGACGACGTTCGATTCCGTCGTCGAGGGCCAGGAGGTCAACCTGGAGCGGGCGCTCGCGGCCGACGAGCGCTTCGACGGCCACGTCGTCCAGGGCCACGTCGACGGGACGACCGATATCGTCGACGTCGAGCGCGTGGGAGAGGACTGGGCGTACACCTTCGAGCTACCGCCGGGGCTGGCCCAGTACGTCGTCGAGAAGGGCTCGATCGCGCTCGACGGGATCAGCCTGACGGTCGCCGCGCTGGACGAGGCGGCGGGGACGTTCTCGGTAGCGATCATCCCGACGACGTACCACGAGACGACGCTCTCGGCGAAAGAACCGGGCGACGCGGTTCACGTAGAGGTCGACGTGTTCGCGAAGTACGTCGAGCGGATGCTCGGCCTGGCCGACCGCGACGTCGAGGCCGGCGCCGACGTGGCCGCCGTGCGAGAGGCGCTCGGCGAGTACCGATAGGTCCCTAAGACGGCAGAGACCGCCGGATCAGCCGTCGAACTCGGTGAGTTCCGATTTCTGTCCCCCCGGCGCGTCGTCGTGAGTCTCGTGGTAGGCCTTCCGGTAGCGGGAGATCTTTCGGATGAGCAGGAACCCGAAGATGCCGTCGTAGAGGATGATGAACCCGAAGAAGGCGACGAACCACGGGATCCCGGTGAGGTTCGCGACGATGGCGGGGACGACGCTCGAAAGCGAGTTGTACGTCGCGTGGACGAGCGCGGCGATGAGCAGCCCCTTCACCACGATAGGACCGGCGTTCTCGCTGTTGAACTTCGCGAGTCCGAGGTAGTAGCCCGCGAACGCCGAGTAGATGACGTGGCCGGGTCCCGCGAGCGCGCGGACGGCCGAGATGCTGCTGCCCGCAGCGATCAGACTCAGCGGGTCGGCGATCCCCTGCGTCTGTCCGGAGATGTAGAGGGCGTTCTCGATGGTCGCGAAGCCCAGCCCGGCCATCGCGCCGTAGACCGCCCCGTCGACGACGGCGTCGAACTCCGGCTTTCGATAGGGGTACAGCCACACCGCCAGGAGCTTCACCGTCTCCTCGACCGGTCCCACGACGAGGAAGAAAAAGAGGATCTGGGCGGCGAAGCCGACGATCCCGACCGTCAGCCCCATCGACTGGATCCCCCAGTCGGCGATCCCGTTCAGGATCCCGGCGAAACCGGCGAACAGCACGCCGAGGACGAACGTACCGACGAGCAGTTCGAGCGGTTCCGACGTCGTCACGTCGGCGTACCAGACGTAGGCCGCGAGCGCCAGCGCCGGCACGGCCGACAGCAACACGAAGACGCCGATGATCGGGTCAGTGACGGCGCCCAGGCCGCCGAGCGCGAACTGCAGGCCGAGGATGGCCACGGCGACGAGGATCACGAACAGCCGCGCCGCCGAGACGCCGACGGAGTAGAGCCCGGCCGACAGCCTGTCGAACCCCGTTCGCACCTCCCAGGTCGACACCTCGTAGAGGTCCCGTCCATTCTCCGCACGCGCCTCGACCGGGTCCCGGCTATCTGACATGGATCGGCCATACGGCTTCCGCGTCCCTAACAGTTTGGCCGTACGTCGCGCGTCACCCGCTGTCTGTGACGAACGGTCGACCTTATACCTCCTAGATGTGGCTTAATACCTCATATTTCATTCAGGGGTATGGTTATCAGTGCGAGTCGGTGACGTGCGGGTAATGACACGAGTCAGCACGAGTCGCGGGATGCTCTACTCCGCCCCGCCGACAGACGAGGACGAGGACGACGAACCGGCTGAATCGGCGGACGACTGACCGACGGGCGGGTTCCTTCGGAGCGAGAGGTTTTTCGCGTCGCATCCGGTACCGGAGGGTATGACCATCAGAGCGGGCGTCGTCGCCGTCCAGGGCGACGTGAGCGAACACGCCGAGGCGATCCGCCGGGCGGCCAGCAGTCACGACGAGACCGCGGAAGTCATCGAGATTCGCCAGTCCGGCGTCGTCCCGGACTGCGATCTGTTGCTCCTCCCTGGCGGCGAGTCGACGGCCATCTCCCGGCATCTCCAGCGGGAGGGGATCGCCCCCGAGATCGTCGACCACGTGGAGGCCGGCAAGCCGGTCCTGGCGACCTGTGCGGGGCTCATCGTCGCCTCGGCCGACCCGAACGACGACCGCGTCACCTCGCTGGACCTGATCGACGTGACCGTCGAGCGCAACGCGTTCGGCCGGCAGGCGGATAGTTTCGAGGCGCCATTGGACGTGACGGGTCTCGACGACCCGTTCCCGGCCGTGTTCATCCGCGCGCCGCTGATCGACTCGGTGGGCGACGCCGAGGTGCTCGCCGAGTGGGACGGGCGGGCGGTCGCGGTGCGGGACGGTCCGGTTGTAGGGACCTCGTTCCATCCGGAGTTGACCGACGACTACCGGATTCACGATCTGGCGTTTTTTGAAAGCGAGGTCGCGAACGCAGTGAGTGACCTCGATTAGCGAGCGGGGAACGAAGTGACCCGCGAGCAGCGCGTGGCGCGAGCGTAGCGAGCGCCACGGTATTTCGAACGGGGAGCGAAGCGACCCGTGAGAGGGGGAGGTCGCGAACGCAGTGAGCGACCTCGGCTAGCGAGCGGGGAACGAAGTGACCCGCGAGCAGCGTGTGGCGCGAGCGTAGCGAGCGCCACGGTATTTCGAGCGCGACGCCGACGGCCGGAAACCCGAGGGGACTTACCCCAGGGCGCCGACGTAGCGGGTAATGACCGACGACGTGCTCGACGAGCTGTTCGCCGTCATCGAGGACCGCAAGGAGAATCTGCCCGAGGACTCCTACACCGCGTCGCTGTTCGACCACGAGAAAGGCGAGAACGCCGTGCTGGAGAAACTGGGGGAGGAGACGACGGAGTTGCTGCTCGCCGCCAAGGACGACGACCGCGAGGAGATCGCCCACGAGTCCGCCGACATCGTCTACCACCTGCTGGTTCTCCTCGCGATGAAAGACATGGATCTAGCGGACCTGCGCGACGAGCTGGCCGAGCGGCGGTAGGAGGGGAAACGGCCCTCCCGACGCCGAACTTCTACTGGTACCGTAGCGACGTGTCGACTGGAACGATCACTCTCGGGGCTCGAAGCGGTGGCGGACGACTTCGCTGTCGTCGTCCCACTCGAACTCGTCGTGGACGCGGTTCAGCCGCTGGCGATACCCCTCCAGATCCTCGGACCCCTCGCGTCGGGCGTCCTCGTCGGTGAGGTCGCCGAGCGTCCGTCGGGTCACGTCGGTCACTTCGAAGGTCCGTCCGTCGATCTCGAAGATGTCGCCCTCCTCGGCGTACTCGTGGCCGCGATGCATCTGGGTGATTTCCCCGTCGGCTGCCAGTTGCTGGACGTGGCCGTTCGGGAGGAGTTCGCTCGCGTCGATGTTCGCCATACTCGGGCTGCGGACGGAACGGGGAAAAACGTGACTCCGGAGATGGCTCGACTGCGCCCTGTCAGTCGGCGAGGATCGCCCCGATAGCGCCGCCGACGGCGCTGTCGAGGGCGAACACGAACGCGATGACGAGGCCGACGACGACGACGCTGAGGCCCCCGAAGACGCCGCCGATGGGGCCGCCGAGGGCGCCGCCGAGCAGGCCTGCGATCGGTGCGGTGAGGACGACGAGAACGATCCCTCCGAGCGCGCCGGCGAGCAGGCCGTGCCAGAGGCCGCTCCCGAGGTCGCCGCCGGCGAGGTAGCCGGCGACGAACCCGGCGATCAGCCCGGCACCGATGTGGCCGACCACCGGGACGACGAAGGCGGCGATGCCGGCGACGAGACCGGCGGCGAATCCCCAGACGACAGCACTCCAGTCGGTCATGACCCGGGGTAGACAGCGGGGACGGATAGGCGTCTCGCAGGGATACGCCGGCAGGCGCGGTCGCGCCGGTGTGACGGCGTGTCGCGGGCGCCGACGAGTAAACGGCCTTTTACGCGCCGGCCGTCTATCGGGGGGCAATGAGCCAACCGTTCGAGGACCTGCCGACGACGCCGACGTCCGAGGAGCTGGTGGACAAGGCGTTCTCGCGGGCCGCGCGCGCGGGGCGGGCCAAGAGCGGCCACGACGCCCCCCTCTCGATGCTGCAGACCGCCTCCAACATCGCTTCCGACAACCTGGAGAACGTCGTCTCCGACTGGCCGGACTTCGACGATCTGGACCCGTTCTACGAGGAACTCGCCGACGCCGTCATCGCCTCCAACACGACCGACGACGACGCGCCCGACATCGGCGGCATCGACGCCGTCCGCCAGCACCTCTCGGAGATCAACTGGGCGAGCCGGAAGACGTCGGAGATCCGCGACGAGTACCAGGGCCGCATCGCCACCGGCGACATCGACACCGCCCGCAAGCTCCGCAGGCAGGCGTTCGCCCGCATCGCCGACGTTGTCGAGGAGGTCGAGGGCGACCTCGCCGCGGTCGGCGCCGCGCGCGACGACCTGAAGACTCTCCCCGACATCCGTCCCGACGAGCCGACCATCGTCGTCGCCGGCTACCCCAACGTCGGCAAGTCCACCTTCGTCAACGCGGTCACGAACGCCCGCAACGAGACCGCCTCGTACCCGTTCACGACCACCGAGATCCGCGTGGGTCACTTCGACGACGGCCACATCCGCTATCAGATCGTGGACACGCCGGGCCTGCTCGACCGCGCGCCCGAGGAGCGCAACGACGTGGAAGCCCAGGCCGCAAGCGCCCTCGAACACCTCGCCGACGCCGTCCTCGTCCTCGTCGATGCCAGCGGGGACTGCGGCTATCCGCTCGATCTGCAGCTCGCACTCCGTGACGACATCGAAGCCCGCTTCGACGTGCCGGTCCTGACGGTCTGTAACAAGTCCGACCGCTCGCGCGACGTCGAGGCCGACCTGTACATGAGCGTCACCGAAGACGAGAACGTCCAGAGCGTCCTCGACGCCGCCGTCGACGCCGTCGACTACGAGCCGGAACTCCCCTACGACGGGCAGTAACCGCGGACGGAACCGGTTCGGTATTCTCGGTAGGCCTCGACAATTCTCGGTAGTCGACGTGGTCCCGGCGACGTCTCTGTCCTGAAATCCCGTGAGCGACGGGTCTACGGGGTAAAAGAGCGAACGTCACCGGGCGACCGGTGACGGGAGAACGGAAGCGTCAGGGGGGAAGTAGGGGGGCCGCGCGGAGCGTCAGGGGGGAAGTAGGGGGGCCGCGCGGAGCGTCAGCGGGGACGGTGTATTCTGGGCGAAGCGACCCGGTCGTCAGTCCGAACTCGCCTCGTAGACGACGTTGACGGACGCGGAGACCGTCACCGGACCGCTGTCGATGGAGGTCCCGCCGCCGTCACCGGCCATCGCGCTGGCTTCGACCGCGTAGGGCCGGGAGTGGTACTCCGTGGTGGAGACGCGGTCGACGCCGGTAATGGTCAGGTCCTCGGCGCCGGCGATCGTGCTGGCCTCACCGCGGGCCGTGTCCATGGCCTCGGTGAGCGCTTCCTGGCGCAGCTCCTCGCGCTTGTCCGACGAGAGGGTGAACTCGACGCCGTCGACCTCGTTGGCGCCGTTGGTCACGGCCGTGTCGATGACCTCACCGACGCTGTCGGGGTCCTCGACCGTGATCGAAAAGGAGTGGACGGCGCGGTACTCGGGCTCCTCGCTCTGGCCGCCGCCGTAGCGGCGGTTCGTCGAGATGTCGTAGTAGCCCGTCCGGATCTGGCTGCTGTCGATCCCGATCTCGTTCAGGGCGCTGCGCATCTGACTGGCGTTGCTGGAGAGCTGTTCGCGCACGGTCTCGATGTCGTCGCCCGTCGCGACGACGCCGACGCGGACCACCGCGCGGTCGGCCTGGGCCTGGACCTGGCCGGAGGCGCCGACGGTGATCGTATCGCTCATGTTCTCCTGTGCGGGCTGGGTCTGCACGGGCGCGCCGCCGGACGTGAACGCCGTCGCCGCGCCTGCCGTGGCCAGGAGGGCCGCGACGATGGCCACTCCGGCGAGTGTGACTCGTGAGTTCATGCGTCCGTTCCGACGACCCGCTATCAGATAGGGATCACGTTAACTCAAACGCGTCTTTGAAGGATCGGAATCCGTCGTCAGACGAGCGTCTGACGGATTCGTCCGGCGGTTACCCGTTCGGGCCCGAGTGACGGACGGTTGTCAGGCGGAGTCGACGACGACGTACCTGACGTGGGTCTCGACCTCGCGGTCGATCGCGCGCTCGACCGCGCGGTCGATCGGGTCCGCCATCCGCGGGTACTCCTGGTCTTCGACGCCGACCGTCACGGTGATGGCGACGGGGTGGCGCAGCAGGAAGTTGCTACTGCGGTTGACTTCGAGCGAGATCAGTTCAGCGTTCGCGGAGGATTCGTTGATCGCGTCCGCGGTCGCGTCCTGGATCCGCTCTTCGGTCGTCGCGCCGCGGAAGGAGTCGTACGTGACGCCGCCGAGGAACACCGACAGCACGACGATGGCCGCGACGAGGACGGCGACGCGGCGGATCGTCGCGCCGCGGGCTGTGTCGAGCTGGAACCAATCGGTCGGCCGGTAGCCGCTGTACCGGAGGACGACCAGCGCGGCGAGGTTGATCGACAGCAGGTTCACCAGCACGAGGACGCTCGACCCGAACGTGACGATCGGTTTCCCCCAGGCGATGCCGATGCCGACGGTCGCCGCGGGCGGAATGAGCGCGACGGCGATCATCACGCCGACGATGGCCGAGGATACCCCCGCTGTCAGCGAGAGCGCGCCGGCGATCCCGGCGCCGAGCGCGACCACAAGCGAGAGGAAGTCCGGGTAGAGCCGGCTGCGGACCTGCGGGATCGCCGTCACGTCGGTGAACGGCGGTATCAGGTGGACGGTCTTGACGAGCCACGCGAAGACGGCGGCGGCCGCGATCGAGACGACGACGCCGATGGCCTGGAGCTTGACGCCCTCGGCGAACAGCTCGTCGTCGACCACGACCGTCCCGACGCTCGCGGCCATCGCCGGTCCAATCAGCGGCGCGATCACCATCGACCCGACGACGACTGCCGGCGAGTTGAGCAGCAGTCCCGCGGTCGCGATGACGGCGCTGACGACGGTCATCACGACGTACGTGGGCAGCGACATCAGCAGATCCTCCGCGGCCGTGACGAGCTCCTCGCGGGCGATCCGGTCGGTGTCCTCCTCCTCGCTGAAGCGTTCTTCGAGGGCCTCGAAGTCCTCCGAGACGACCGTCTCGGCGTCGAGTACCACCGTGTACGTGCTCTCGTCGATGCCGGCCGAGCGGAGGGTGTCGAGCACCGGTTCGACGGCGTTGGTCGGGAGCGGGACGTACGCGACGGCGGCGTACTCGCGGTCGCTGGTCTCGTCCGTGATGATGTAGTCGACCTCCTCGTCGTCGAGCGCGCGCGTGACAGTCTCCCGTTTGCCGGTCGGGATCGTGATCTGGACGAGACGCACGTCCCACGGATGGACCACCGTCGGGAAATACTCTGGGATCAGGCGGCTCGACGCCCGGACGCCGCCGCCCAGCGGACGGCTATCGCTCCGGATCCGCGAGCCGAAAGCTTTTGCCATCGATCGACATAGCATCTCGCATGCGACGCGACGACCGCGACGACCCCTTCGACGAGTTCTTCCGGGAGATAGAGCGGATGATGAACGACGTGATGGACGACGCGCGCGCTCGGGGCGGTGCGGGCGCCGGGGCCGGCCCCTCCGACCCCGGGGCGGCGGACGTCCACCTCGACGTCTACGAGGAAGACGACCGACTGCGGGTCGTCGCGGACATCCCGGGCGTCGACAAGCAGGACATCGACCTGCGCTGCGACGGCGAGGTGCTCACCCTCGACGCCGCCGGCGACGCCCGCGAGTACCACGAGCGAGTCCGTCTGCCGGCCCGCGTCGACGAGCACTCCGCCTCGGCGTCGTACAACAACGGCATCCTGGAGGTCACGTTCGACCGCGCCGACGACTCGGCCAACATCGACCTCTCCTGAGCCGCCCTCCGCGTCGTCGCTCCCGCGGCGGAAGCCGCACGTCTCTCGATTTCTGTCCGTGATTCGAGTCCGCCTGCCTACAGACGCGGTCGTCGCGCCACAAAGTACAGGAGCCGCGCGTGCGGAGCGCCCGACATGACCGACTCGGTCGACGATCCGGTCGACGCGTTCGACGTGCTGGGCGACGAGACGCGTCTCGCCATCCTCCGCGCGCTCGCCGACGCCGACGAGCCGCTCCCCTTCTCCCGCCTGCGCGAACGCGCCGGCGTCCGCGACTCCGGTCGCTTCAGCTACCACCTGCGACGGCTCTGCGAGTACTTCGTCCGCGAGTCCGAGGAGGGCTACGAACTCGGCCACGCCGGCAGTCGCGTCGTCGCGGCGACGGCGGCCGCGTCTGGGGACACCGAATCGCAGTCCGCGACCGCCGATACGGACGAATGCCCGGTCTGCGGGGACGAGGATTGCGGGAAGCTGTTCCACGTCCACCTCTCGCCGCCGTGGCGCGGGGAGTGATCGGCCCGCGACGTCGATCTTCGGTCGACTGTGTCGACTGCGTCGACGGTGTCGCGCCGGCATCAAAACTACCATACCCTCCCGCTCCGACTCTCTCGGTAACAGACGGTGGTTCCAGTGCCCAAGAAACAGGAATACACAGGCGACTACGACGACAAGACGCTGTACATCCCCGGCCCGACCGAGGTCCGCGAAGACGTCATCGACGAGATGGCTCAGCCGATGTTCGGCCACCGGATGGACCGGATGACCGACCTCTACACGACCATCGTCGAGGACACGAAGGAGTTCCTCGGCACCGACAACGAGGTCGTCATCCTCACGGCCTCCGGCACCGAGTTCTGGGAGGCCTCGACGCTCAACCTCGTCGACGAGAACATCCTCGTGCCGACCTGCGGGAGCTTCAGCGAGCGCCACGCCAACGTCGCCGAGCGACTCGGCAAGGACGTCGACCGCCTCGAGTACGACTGGGGCGAGGCCATCAAGCCCGAGGACATCCGCGCCGAACTCGAGGAGAGCGACAAACACTACGACGTGGTCGCCACCGTGATGAACGAGTCCTCGACCGGCGTCCGCAACCCCATCGAGGAGATCGGCGACGTGGTCGCCGAGTACCCGGACACGTACTTCGTCGTCGACGCCGTCTCCGCGCTGGGCGGCGACTACGTCGACATCGACGAGCACGACATCGACGTCATCTTCGCCTCCACCCAGAAGGCCTTCGCGATGCCGCCCGGCCTCGCCGTCTGCGTCGTCAGCGACGACGCCTACGAGCGCGAACTGGAGAAGGGCTCCGCGTCGTGGTACGGCGGCTTCCAGCGCACGCTCGACTACTACGACCGGAAGGGCCAGACCCACTCCACCCCCGCGATCCCGGTCATGCTCGCCTATCGAAAGCAGATGAAGTACATGCTGGAGGAGGGCCACCGCGCCCGCGACCAGCGCCACCAGGAGATGACCGAGTACGTCCACGACTGGGCCCGCGAGCACTTCGACCTCTTCGCCGAGGAGGGCTATCGCTCCCAGACGGTCTCCTGCATCGAGAACACGCAGGACATCGACGTCGCCGCGACCATCGAGGCCGTCTCCGAGGAGTACGACTTCGTCTTCTCGAACGGCTACGGCTCCCAGCTCGGCGAACAGACGTTCCGCATCGGCCACATGGGCGAACACGACCTCGAGAGCATTCAGGAACTTACCGACGCCATCGAAGACGTGGCCGACCTCTGAGCGGGCGACCGCTTCGAGCGTCCGCTTTCCTTCTGGAACGCCCCGGCCCGTGCGAACGGCTCCCCCGATGACACCGGTGCCACCCGGTAACTCTCGTGTCAGATCCAGTATATATGTCTGGCGTCCGTAGTCGGGGGCGATGAGTCAGCAGACGCAGATCGAAGACGGCCTCCGCGAGGACGTCGCCGAGCACCGCCGGCCGGACCACGACGTCGACTCCATCTTCGTCAACCGGTGGTCGCCGCGCGCGATGACCGGCGAGTCGCTGCCCGAGTCCGAGTACCTACCGCTGTTCGAGGCCGCTCGCTGGGCGCCGTCGGCGTTCAACAACCAGCACTGGCGGTTCGTCTACGCGACCCGCGAGGACGACGAGTTCGAGACGTTCCTCGACCTCCTGAACGACGCCAACCGGTCGTGGGCGGCCGACGCCGGAGTCCTCGTCGCGCTGTTCTCGAAGACGACACTGGAGCACAGCGGGGAGCCGGCTGCGACGCGCTCGTTCGACACCGGCGCGGCGTGGCAGAACCTCGCGCTGGAGGGGTCGCGCCGCGGCCTCGCCGTCCACCCGATGGCCGGGTTCGACTGGGGGGCCGCTCACGACGCCCTCGACGTCCCCGAGGACGAGTTCGACATCGAGGCGATGATCGCTATCGGCGAGCGCGCCGACCCCGAGACGCTCCCCGCGGACCTGCGGGAGCGCGAACAGCCCAGCGGCCGCAAGTCGGTGGAGGAGATCACCCACCGCGGCTCCTTCGAGTAGAATCGGCGAGCGATTTCTCCCGTTCTCGGGTGTGACAGATACCCGCAAAACCCGCGGACGACGTCGAGACGGGCGAACGTGTTCGGGCGCCCTGTCGGCGGTCGAGAACCAGTGTGGCGCTCCTATACGTGGGGTTCGAACGGCCGCACATGAAGGTGAAGCGTGCGACCATCGCGAAGGTGCTGGCAGCCGTGTTCGTGTTCAACCTCGTGGTGATGGCCGGCGGCGCGTGGCTGGCCTATCAGGAGGCGCCGCCCATCCCCGAAGAGGTGGTCGGACCGGACGGCGAGACGGTCATGACCGATGAGGACATCCGCGAGGGCAAGAAGGCCTTCCAGCGCGACGGCCTGATGAACCACGGGTCGATCCTCGGTAACGGCGCCTACTACGGCGCCGACTACACCGCGGACACGCTCGACCTGAAAGTCGAGCACATGCGCGACTACTACGCCCGCGAGCGCTACGGGAGCGAGTACGGCGACCTCGACTCCGCCGAGCAGGCGGCCGTCGGTGACGTGGTCAAATCGGACCTCGACGAGGGCTACGACGGCGGCGCGATCCAGTACTCCGCCGCGGAGGTGTACGCCCACGAGCAGATCAGGGAAGCATACGTCGGGCGCTACCACGAGGGCGACCACGCCCGCGGCGTCCCGGTCGACATGATCGACGACGAGACGGAGGCCCGCCAGTTCGCCGACTTCGCGCTCTGGACGGCGTGGTTCTCCCACACCGACCGGCCCGCCGGTGACCACTCCTACACGAACGACTGGCCCTACCAGCCGGCCGCCGGGAACGACGCAACCGCCGCCGCGATGACCTGGAGCGTCATCGCGATGGTGCTCCTCGTGGCGGGCGCCGGCGGAGCCATCTGGCTCTACAAGGCGGTGGACCTCCCCGAGCCCTCGGCGGCAGGCATCTCCGTCCCCGAACCCGGCGAGGTGAGCGTCTTCCCGAGCCAGCGCGCCGCGTTACGATTCGTTCCGGTCGCCGCGGGACTGTTTCTCGCGCAAGTATTGCTCGGGGGACTGCTCGCGCACTTCTACATCGAGCGGGCCGGCTTCTTCGGGATCGAGGAGCTATTCGGCGTCCACATCCTGCAGGTGCTCCCGTTCGCCATCGCGAAGACCTGGCACATCGACCTGGGGATCCTCTGGATCGCCGCGACGTGGCTCGGCGCCGGGCTGTTCCTCCCACCCCTGCTCACCGGGCACGAACCCAGCCGGCAGTCGACGTACGTGAACGGGCTGCTGGGTGCCATCGTCGTGGTGACGGTCGGCGGCCTCGGCGGCATCTGGCTCGGGGCCAACGGCTACCTCGACGGCGCGCTCTGGTGGCTGATCGGCAACGAGGGCCTGGAGTACCTCGAAGTCGGGAAGGTGTGGCAGATCGGCCTGCTCGCCGGCTTCGGGTTCTGGGCGCTGCTCTCGATCCGCGGTCTCAAACCGATGCTCGACCGCGAACCCGCCTACGGGCTCGCCCACATGATCCTCTACGCCGGCGGCTCCATCGCCCTGCTGTTCACCGCCGGGTTCCTGTTCACCCCCGAGACGAACATCGCCGTCACGGAGTTCTGGCGCTGGTGGGTCGTCCACATGTGGGTGGAGGGCGCCTTCGAGTTCTTCATCGTCGCCATCGTCGGGCTCACCCTGGTGTCGATGAACCTCCTCTCCCGCCAGAGCGCCGAGAAGGCGGTCATGCTCCAGGCACTGCTCGTGATGTCCACGGGCGTC
Organism: Halosimplex rarum; assembly: GCF_047715405.1. Taxonomy (NCBI): domain Archaea; kingdom Methanobacteriati; phylum Methanobacteriota; class Halobacteria; order Halobacteriales; family Haloarculaceae; genus Halosimplex; species Halosimplex rarum. Next base: position 2,413,251 of record NZ_CP180412.1, on the reverse strand, counting down.
ATCGGCGTCTCCCACCACTACTGGTGGATCGGGATGCCGGACCTCTGGGTGCCCATCGGGAGCGTCTTCTCGACGCTCGAACTCGTCCCGCTCGTGTTCATCCTCTACGAGGCCATCGGCCAGTACCGCGCGATGGCCGGCGGCAGGGAGTCTTTCCCCTACAAGCTCCCGTTCATGTTCATCATCGCGAGTGGGTTCTGGAACTTCGTCGGCGCCGGCGTGCTCGGCTTCTTCATCAACCTCCCGCTGATCAACTACTACGAACACGGCACCTACCTCACGGTCGGCCACGCCCACGCGGCGATGTTCGGCGCGTTCGGCTTCCTCGCGCTCGGGATGGTCACCTACATGCTCCAGATAGCCATCGACCCGGCCGACTGGGACGGCTCCTGGCTGCGCGGGGCGTTCTGGCTGTGGAACGTCGGCCTCGCGCTGATGGTGTTCGTCTCCGTGCTCCCGGTCGGCTTCCTGCAACTGGAGGCGATCTTCACGGAGAGCTACGCGGCCGGCCGGAGCCTCGCGTTCTACAACCAGCCCATCGTCCAGAACCTCTTCTGGGCGCGCCTCCCAGGTGACACGATGATCATCGCCGGTACTGCGCTGTACGCGGCGGATCTGGTCCGCAAGCGGTTCGTCCTCCGCGCGACCGCCGACGACCCCGACGTCGAGGACATGGCGGTCGCCGAAGGCGTGTTGAGCGACGACTGACGGCGTCCGGGAGGCGGGAGCGTCGGCCGGCGACCGACGGTCGGCGATTGGCGGTAAGCGGTCGTCGGTCGCCGATATCAGCCGGTCGCGGCGGGGGTCACGCCCACGCAGACGGCTCCTGAAGTGACAGGATCCCTGTCCTCTCGAGGGTAGTTATCTATATTGATTCTATCGGACTTCGTATGTGGTGCGAATAATCGTTACTGAGCTAATTTCACTGGTCGTTATCATCTCGGATACTCGGTCAGGTACGAATAAGAGAGCGGTCACGAAATCCTGATCTAGCCATGAATACGGTGACAGTATCTGCGGTCAGAGACCACTACAGCCGGCGGATCGCGGCGGCGGTCGCGCTGACGGCGACCGTGACCGTCGCCCTGGGGGCGCTGTTCGCGGGTCACGTCGCGTCCGCGACCGACCCGGGCGCCGGCGTCTCCGGGATCGCGGGGACGGTGTTCGTTCTCGTCCTCAACCTCGGACTGCTGGCGATCGTGCTCGGCGGCAACGCGGCCGTCGCGCTCCGCCGGCTCACGGACGCGGCCGAAGCCGTCGAGGACGGTGACCTGGAGGCGTCCGCCGAGGTCGATCGGACGGACGAGTTCGGCCGGCTCGCGCACACGTTCGACAGCATGCGCCGGTCGCTCGGCGAGGCGTTCGACGAGTCCGACGAGGCCCGTCGGGAGGCCGAGCAGGCCCGGAAAGAGGCGGAAGCGGCGACCGAGCAGGCCGAGGCGTTCAACGAGGAACTGCTCGACCACGCCGAGCGCATCGGCGACGCGATGACCGCGGCCGCCGAGGGCGACTTCACGCGGGAGCTCTCGACCGAGACCGACGTCGACGCCGTCGACCGGATCGCCGACGCCTACGACGAGATGGCCGGGGGCCTCTCCGAGACGGTCGAGGAGATCCGCACCTTCGCCGAGCGCGTCGAGGCGTCGAGCACGGCGGTCGCCGAGGAGTCCGCGGAGGTCCAGCGACTCAACGAGCAACTGGCCGACGACATCCGCGAACTCGCGACCGATCTGGAAGCCCAGGCCGAGCAGCTGGAGAGCGCCGTCGCCGAGGTAGACGACCTCTCGGCGACCATCGAGGAGGTCGCCGCGACGACCGACGAGATCGCCGACCAGGCCGCCGAGGCCTCCGACGTGGGGGCGACCGGCGCCGAGCGCGCCGAGGAAGCCATCGAGGCCATCCGGACGGTCGAGACGACGGTCGACGAGCTCGACCGGCTGGTGACCGAACTCGACGACCGGATGGACGACGTCGCGGCGACGACGGGCATCATCGACGACATCGCCGAGCAGACGAACATCCTCGCGCTGAACGCCAACATCGAGGCCTCTCACGCCGACGTGGGCGGCGACGGGTTCGCCGTCGTCGCCGACGAGGTCAAACAGCTCGCCGAGGAGACCCAGTCCGCCATCGACGAGATCGAGACCATCGTCGAGGGCGCCCGCGCCGACGTCGACGACGTGACCGACGAGATGGACCGGACGCGCGAACGGATCGACGCGAGCGTCGACACCGTGACCGACGCCGGCGACACCCTGGGTTCGCTCACCGACACCGTCGACGACGTCGACGCCGCGATGGGCGAGATCGCCCGCGCCACCGACGACGGCGCGGCCGCCACCGAGGAAGTCGCGGCGACCGTCGACTCCGTCGGCGAGGTCGCCCGGCGGGTCGCGGACCGATCGCACACGCTCGCGGACACCGCCTCGGAGACCGCCGGGACGATGGCCGACGTGCGCGAGCGCGCCGACGATCTGGCCGGCCGTACGGACGACCTGCTCGACCGCCTCGCCGTCTTCGAGACGCGCGAGGGCGCGCGGGCGGCTGGAGACGGGCCGAATCCCGGCGCCGCGACGCTCGCGGGAGGCGACGATGATTGAGTCGTCGGTCGTCTTCTGGGTCTCGGCCGCTGTGCAGGCCGTCGCGCTCGTCGTCCTGCTCGGCTGGCTCCGTGGGATCTCAGCGTCCCGGAGGCGGTACTGTTATCCCGTCCTGTTCGTCCTCGGCGTCTCGCTCGCCGGGACGGTGCTGATCGCGCTCGGTGTCGGTACTGACGTCGGCGGGACCAGCCTCGACGCGCCGGGGATCGCCGACGACCTGATCGCGTACTCCGTTCTGTGGGGGATCACGGCCCTCCTCGCCGGCGAATCGCGCCGAATGGTCGGCGTCTTCGTCGTCGTCCCGGTGATCCAGGTCGTCGCGTTCAACGGCGGGGTGCTCCTCGGCGGCACCGCCGGGCTCGTCGGCCTGCTCGTGATGGTCGCCGGGCAAGTCCTGTTCGCGTACCTCCTGCTCGGCCGGGTCTGGGAGCGCGCTCAACGACTCCCCGACCGGCAGCGTCTCCTCCACTGGAAGGCGCGGAATCTCCTCCTCTTCCTGATCGGGATGCTCATCGCGTTCTCCCTGCTCTCGGTCGCGCGGGTGTTCGACGAGTTCGTCGTCAGCACCGTGGGAGCGTACATGGACCTGCTGATCCGCGTCGGGTTCGCGGGCTTCCTGTTCGCGAACGTCGACGCGATCGCGGTCGACGGGGCCACCGACGGGCTCATCGACACGGTGAGTTCGGAGTCCGACCGCGACCGGGCGGGCGCGACCGGCGACTGAGGATTCGCTCCCCCGCAGACGGACCGTAACGGCGTTTTCGAACCGAAATCGACGCATAACAATGGTCAATCCCTGCCCAGCATGGAGTATGCCGACGCCAACCCGCCGTGACGGTGTGGTCGCGGCCCCATCGCTGACCGAGACGCAGTCGCAGATCCTCTCGCACCTCCGCGAGCAGGTCGACGGGACCGCCTACTTCAAGGCGAAGTACATCGCCGAGGAACTGGGCCTCTCGCCCAAGGAGGTCGGGATCAACATGGGACTCCTGCAGGAGCGGACGCGCGAGCTCGAGATCGAGCAGTGGGGCCGCTCGGACAGCACTACCTGGAAAGTGACCCTCTGAGCCGGGGACCGTTCGGGAAGCGCAGCCCGCACCGAACCTTCAAAGAGGGTGCCGCCGCGAGAGAGGGGTAATGACGGACGAGGCGGCCCAGACTGCTGCGGACAATCCCTACGTCGACGACCCGCCGACGGAGTTCGACCCGGTCGAGGACCTCTCGGAGCGAGCGGCCCGCGAACAGGCCGAGCGCCTCCGTGAGGCGATCCGCTATCACGACCACCGCTACTACGTCGAGAACGACCCGGCCATCGACGACCGAGTGTACGACGCCCTGTTCTCTCGCTTGCGCGACCTCGAAGAGAAGTTCGACATCCAGACCGAAGACAGCCCGACCCAGCGGGTCGGCGGCGCGCCCCGCGACGAACTCCCCGACGTGGAACACGTCGCGCCGATGCGTTCGATCGACCAGGGCGGCGAGGCCGAAGCGGTCCGCGAGTTCGACCGCCGCGTCCGCGAGGGGCTGGAAGCCACCGGCTACGACGGGGAAATCGCCTATTACTGCGAGCCGAAGTTCGACGGGCTCTCCGTCGAGGTCGTCTACGAGGACGGCGTCTTCCAGCGCGCGGCGACCCGCGGCGACGGCGACGTCGGCGACGACGTGACGGCGAACGTCCGGACCATCCCGAGCGTCCCGCAGCGCCTGCGCGGCGACCACCCTGACTTCCTCGCGGTCCGCGGCGAGGTGTACATGCCCAAGGAGGCGTTCCAGGCGTACAACCGCGACCTCGTCGAGCGCGGCGACGACCCCTTCGCCAACCCGCGCAACGCCGCCGCCGGCACCCTGCGCCAGCTTGACCCCTCGGTCACCGCGGAACGCCCGCTCTCGATGTTCTTCTTCGACGTGCTCGCCGGGACCGAGTTCGACACCCGCTGGGAGATGCACGAGACCTTCCCCGAGTGGGGACTGCGGGTCTGCGAGCGGACCGAACTCGTCGACGACGTCGAGGCGGCCATCGACTATCGCGACGCCCGCCTGGAGGAACGGGACGACCTGGACTACGAGATCGACGGCGTCGTCATCTCCGTCGACGACACCGACGCCTGCGACGAACTGGGGACCACCTCGCGAGCGCCGCGCTGGGCCTTCGCCTACAAGTTCCCCGCCCGCAGCGAGCACACCACCGTTCGAGACGTAGTCGTCCAGGTCGGTCGGACGGGGCGACTCACGCCCGTCGCGCTCATGGACCCCGTGCAGGTGGGCGGGGTCACTGTCTCGCGCGCTTCTCTGCACAACCCCGCCGAGATCGAGCGCCTCGGCGTCGGAATCGGCGACGGGGTGCGCGTCCGCCGCGCCGGCGACGTGATCCCCGAGGTGGCGGAAGTCACCGACGCGGCCAGCGAGGACCACTTCGAGTTCCCCGCGGAGTGCCCGGTCTGCGGGAGTCCCGTCGAGCGCGACGGCCCGATGGCCTTCTGCACGGGCGGCCTCGGCTGTCGCGCCCAGCGCGAGCGGTCGGTCCAGCACTACGCCTCCCGAAAAGGACTGGACATCGAGGGCGTCGGCGAGGAGCGCGTCCAGCAACTGCTCGACGCCGATCTCGTCTCCGACGTGGCGGATCTGTACGAACTCACCGTCGACGACCTCACCGACCTGGAGGGGTGGGGCGAGACCAGCGCCGAAAACCTCGTCGCCGAACTCGACGGCGCCCGCGAGCCGCCGCTCGCGGACTTCCTCACCGCCATCGGCATCCCCGAGGTCGGCGAGACGGTCGCCGCCTCGCTGGCGCGCCACTTCGGAGCCTTCGATGCCGTGCGCGCGGCCGGGGAAGACGAGTTGCAGGCAGTGGAAGATGTGGGACCGACCGTCGCCCGCGAGATCCGGGAGTTCTTCGATAGCGAGGCCAACGCGGACGTGCTCGACCGCCTGCTCGACCACGTCGACCCCCAGGAGGCCGAGACGACAACCGGCGACGCCCTGGAGGGACTGACCTTCGTCTTCACCGGCTCGCTCGACGGCTACACCCGCAGCGAAGCGCAGGATCTGGTCGAGCACGCCGGCGGATCGGCGACCAGCAGCGTGTCGAGCAACACGGACTATCTAGTCCTCGGCGAGAACCCCGGCCAGTCCAAGCGGGACGACGCCGCCGAACACGACGTCCCGACGCTCGACGGCGTCGATGGGTTCGAGGAGAAACTGCGCGAGGAGGGCGTCGAGGTCCAGCCGTGACGCCGGCGTCGTGAGCGGAGTCGCGGACGACCGCCGGAGAAGGATTATAGCCTTCCATTGACATGAACAGACATGGACGGAGACGGCGCCAGCGGAGTGGACGGCGAGATAGGGGGACTGAGCCCCGCTGGAACGAGGGACGTGGTCCAAACGGAGGGGGATTCAGAGGACGACTCCGCGTCGGGGACCCTCCAGTCGATGGGATACGTCGATAGCGAGGCCGAAGTGGGCAGGGACGACGGAGACGCGACGGGGTCAGGGGATTCGATCCTGCAGACGGTCGCCATCGTCGCAGTGGCCGGGTTCTTCGCGCTCACCGCCGCGTACTTTCTCCTCGAGATGATCCTCTGGATAGTCGGTGCGGCGCTGTAGGGCGCTCGTGGGACGGATATCGACCCGCACGGCGCGGCATTCCCGGTTTCGTCGATTCCCGAGAGAAGTGTCGCCGACAGGTCCGCACGAACCGAATTCGACCGGGAGCGAACGACAGTTACAGGTCGACGCGATCGAACGTGTAGTAGCTGAGCGCGGCGGCGAGGCCGATCCAGAGGAAGAAGCTCAGGAAGACCGCGGGGTCCGAGAGGTAGAACGGGATCGACGAGCCGCCGCTCTCGCAGACGGTCCGGTTGCCGAACATGCTCTGGACGGTCTCGGGGTTGCCGGCCAGCACGTCCGCACAGATGGTCTGCATCGTCTCCGGACCCTTCTGGAACATGCTGTAGCGGGCGGTCAGCGCGGCGCCCGACCCCTCGCCGAGCATCGAGTTCGTGAGCGTCTTGTACGCCTGCGTCGGGCTGAGTAGCTTGACGACCAGGACGATCTGCCAGCGGATCGCGCCGGCGATCCCCGCGTAGTCGGCCAGCAGGTCGCCGATCGAGTTCGCGAGCGAGTTCCAGCCAAACGAGAGGTAGAAGTAGACGAGACCGGCGCCGGCGAGCGACCGGAGGTTCGTCGACATCGCGCCGGAGATGCTGACGACGATGGCGGTCATCACGAGCGTGAACGCGAACGTGAACAGCGTGAACCACGCGAACACGTCGAGCTTGAACTGGAAGTCCGAGAGGGCGAAAAACAGCCCCGTGAGCCCGATGGCGACGAGCAGCGGGACGCCGACGACGGCGCTCCGCCCGACCACTTTCCCGACGATCACGTCCCGACGGGAGAACGGGAGCGAGAGGAGCACCTTCAGCGACCCGCTGGTCCGCTCGTCGGAAACCGCCGCGTAGCCGGCGAAGATGACGACGATCGGGACGAGCAGCGTCACGATGTTCAGGTAAAAGCGCGAGATGAACAGCTGCATCCCGACCTGCGCCACGTCCTGGCGGATGTTCCCGCCGAAAAACAGCGCCTGTCCGGCCGGGATCAGGAACAGGGCCGTGAAGACGAACGACAGGATCCACAGCCCCTTCGAGCGGATCGCGTCGCGGAACTCCTTCTTGGCGACCGGGTACCAGTCGAAGGTGTCGCGCAGCGCCCCGTCGAGCCCCTGGCTCTCGGTGCTCATCGGGCACCACGCTCCTCGGCCGCGGCGTCGGTGTCTCCCGTCTCGCCGTCGGCCGTCTCGGCGTCGGCCCCCGCTGGTTCGGCGTCCGCGGCCGGTCCATCGCGGTCCTCGGTGTAGGCGGCGAAGAGGTCTTCCAGCGACGCCTCGCGCGTCTCGAAGTCCTCGACCTCGACGCCGGCGTCTTCGATGGCCGTCAGCACGTCCATCTTCGCGTCACCGTCGCAGCTGACCACCAGGTCGTCGCCCTCGACGGTCGCGCCGTCGACGACGGCGAGTTCTCTGGCGGCGTCGGCGGCCCGTTCGGCGTCGCCGGGGGCGACGCTCACGACCAGTTTCGTGCCGGTGTCGGTGGCCGCGCGCAGTCCCTCGACGCTGTCCTCGGCGACGATCTGGCCGTCCTGGAGGATGGCGACCCGATCGCAGACCGCCTCGACCTGCCCGAGGATGTGCGAGGAGAAGAAGACGGTCGCGCCGCGCTCGTTCTCCTCGCGGACGATCCGCCGCATCAGGCGGGCGCCGTTGGGGTCCAGGCCCGACGAGGGTTCGTCGAGGATCAGCAGATCGGGTTCGCCGACGAGCGCCATCGCGAGCGCGAGGCGCTGTTGCATCCCGCGGGAGTAGCCGCCGGCCTTGCGGTCGGCCTCGTCCGGATCGAGGCCGACGCGGTCGAGCAGCGCCTCCACGTCGGGGTCGGCCCGCTTGGCCTCGGCGACGAATTCGAGGTGCTGGCGTCCCGTCAAGCGGTCGTACAGGTCGTACCCGTCGGGGAGGACGCCCAGTCGCTCCCGGATGGCCTCCGATTCCTCGCGGGCGTCCATCCCGAGGACCTCGGCCGACCCGGCGGTGGGCCGGACGAAGTCGAGGAGGATGTCGATCGTCGTCGTCTTGCCGGCGCCGTTCGGCCCGAGAAACCCGAAGACGTCCCCGTCCTCGACGGTCATGTCGACCCCCCGAAGCGCGGCGACGTCGCCGAACCGTTTGGTCAGTCCGTCGAGTTCGATGGCTGGCATGGCCGGGGCTTTCGCGCCCTCATTTATAGGTTTTCATAAGTCTCGGGCCGGCGCCCGGCGCGTCACACCTCGTCGTCGGGGTCGTGCTGTTCGGCCATCGACTGGGCCTGGGTGGCGTACCGGTCGCGCTCGTCGTCGGGCGTCGGTTCGAGGCGGTCCGTGTCGACGTCGATGGCTGCGGTGGTCGGCTTGCGCGTGAGCAACTGGAACGAGAGCTGTTTGGTGACGTGGCGCTCGCCGTCGGGCGTCGCGTACACCAGGGTGACGAGGTTCTCGTCGCGCGACTGTCGGTCCACCAGCCAGCACCTGACGCTGTCGTCGCTCATACGCGTCCGTGGGCGCCGGGCAGGCTTGTAGCCGGCGGTCCGGATCGCTCACCGGGCGCGGGACCACGAGCCGCGAGCGCGCCGCGCCGGGGCAGTGCGTTCGCTGCGCTCGCGGCGAGCGAACCGGACGACCAGCAGCCGTTCGATGAGCAGCGCGGCCGCGAGGACGACGACGCCCGCTGTCGTCGGATCGAGCCCGCTCGCGACGAACGAGACGAGCGGCTCGGTGCCGGCGACCGGCGTCGACAGCGCCAGCCAGACGGAGGCGCCGGCGGCGGTTACGAGGCTGAAGCCGACTGTCGCCGAGTCCAGCAGCCGGTGGGCGAGCGGTCGACCGCGCAGGGCGTTGGCCTCGACGGTGTGCTGGACGGCGAGCGCGACGGCGAAGGCGACGCCGGCGACGAAGACGCCCCGGAGTTCGCCCAGCGCCTTCGCGGCGGCGAACCAGCCGATCCACAGCAGCGCTTCCGTGACGCTGACCGCGAGCGTCCGGCCGAGCGGGAACCCGACCGCGGGTCCGTTGGCGGCCAGGTCAGTGAGGAAGTGTTCCACCTGCAGGCCGACGACGAGGACGACGACGCCCACGGCGGCCATCCGTGAGAGCGGCGCCGCGCCGTCGACCAGCGCCAGCCAGACGCTCAGGGTCGCCACTTCGAGACCGGTGAGCGCGAGCACGAGCGCCCAGCGGCAGGCGGCCACGAACCGCTCCGTCCGGAACCGATCCCAGTCAGGCACGTCTCGCGTTCACCGGGTCGATACCTTGGTTATACGCCGCTTACCGCCCCGATCACGGCCGACCACCCAGCGGCGGGCAAACGGCCATCGGAGGGCGACCGGGCCGGCGACAGCGGCGCACAGTTTAAGTCGGTGTGTCCGCCTCCATAGGGCATGTCTCTGTTCGGTCGGCTCTTCGACCGCGTCAGCGGGCGGGGCGGGAGGGCGTGGGCGGGGTCGGTCGAGGACCTCCTCTACGACGGGGAGACCGTCGAGCGGCGCGTCGAACTGGGCGGCGACGACCGCGTCGTCGTGACGAGCCATCGCTTGCTCGCGTTCACGCCCGGGAGCGACGGGGAGAACTACCGCGGCGTCGACCTGCCGAACGTCGAAGGCGTCCGAGCGGGCCACGAGGGCGAGCGCAACCTGCTCGGGATCGGCGGGCGGACGATCGTCTACGGCGTCGTCCTGCTCGCCGTCGGCGTCTTCGTCGACTTCGGCGCGTTCGTCCCGACCGACGCCTTCCAGCAGACGGGAGCGACTGGGCAACTCGGGATGGGCGGCCTGCTCGCCATGCTCCAGCAGTTCCTCGGGGTGATCGCGCGCATCGACGAGTTCGCCCGGCTGATCGGGGCGGTCCTCGTGCTGTTCGCCGTCTTCGTCTTCGGCGTCTACCTGGTGACTCGCGACCGCGTCCTCGTCGTCGACGTCGCCGGCGACGAGGGGGACGTCCGCGTCTCCGCCGAGGACGGCGCCCTCGACGCCGCCGTCGCGGATCTGGAAGTCGCACTGTTCGACGGCGGTGCCACCGTCGACGCCAGTGGGGTCGAGACGGAGGGCGTCGAGGCAGCCGAGACCGGCGCGGGTGTGAGCGCCACGACAGGCGCGGACTCGGACCCGCTGGCCCCCGACTCGGGCGCGGTCAGGAGCGACGGGATCACCGGCGGGGCGGAGTCGACGTCGAGCGAGTCCGGCGAGTCGGTGTCTGAAGAGGTCGAACGGGCCGTCCGCGAGACCAGCGGGACGGACTTCTCCGAGACGATCGACGACGTAGTCGGGGGAGAGCGCGACGATGCAGATGCGGAGAGCGAGGACGCCGAGACGCGGGACGACGATACCGATGCGTGGGACGACGATGCCGATGCGTGGGACGACGATGCCGATGCATGGGACGAAGACGTCGATGCGGATGCCGACGGTGACGACGGATCCGCGGACGGATCGGCGTTCGAGTTCGACGGCTGATCCCCGGTTCGCCGGACCTCGCGAATCGGCGGACGCAGGGTTCAAATTCTCCGAGTCGCTACGGGAGAGCGATGGATCCCGACGCCGTCCGGGACCGAGCCGCCGACCTCCCCGCAGAGCCCGGCGTCTATCAGTTCCTGGCCCGCGAGTCTCGCGGACGGAGCGGGGCCGGGACCGACGAAACCGAGGAGGACGGCGGCGCAATCGGGACCGGCGGCGACGAGGAAACCGAGGGAACTGCCGTTTACGGCGCGGCCGGCGCGCCCCTCACCGACGGGGTTGCGAAGGCGGGGGATGACTCCTACGAGCGGGTCCTCTACGTCGGGAAGGCGGTCGACCTGCGGAGTCGAGTCCGCTCGTACGCCGACCCGCGAAGCCAGCGCATCCGTCGGATGGTCGCCGAGGCCGACTCCGTCGACGTGGCCGTCACCGACACGGAGACCCAGGCGCTCCTCCTGGAGGCCAACCTCATCAAGCGCCACCGGCCGCGCTACAACGTCCGGCTGAAAGACGACAAGTCCTACCCGCTCGTCCAGCTGACCGACCACGAGTTCCCCCGGATCGAGATCACGCGCGACCCCGAACCCGTCGCCGTCGTCTTCGGCCCGTTCACCGACAAGAGCCGCCTGGAGACGGTCGTCAAGGCCGTCCGCGAGACCTACGGCATCCGGGGCTGTTCCGACCACAAGTTCGCCAACCGGGACCGCCCCTGCCTCGACCACGACATCGGCCTCTGCTCCGGCCCCTGCGTCGCCGAGACCGAGATCGATGGTGAGGGGTATCTGGGCGACGTCGAGGCAGTCGAGCGCTTCTTCGAGGGCGAGACCGGCGCCCTCGCCGACCCGATCCGCCGGGAGATGGAGGCGGCCGCGGGCGACCAGCAGTTCGAGCGCGCGGCGAATCTCAGGGATCGCCTCGACGCCGTCGAGGCGATCCACGGCGAATCGGGCGACGCGGTGGCCAGCGAAGGCCGCCACGAGGACGGGGACGCCGACCGCGAGCGCGTGGTCGACGTGCTCGGCGTCGCCGTCGAGGGCGAGACCGGCACCGTCGCCCGCCTCCACAGCGAGGACGGCAAACTCGTCGACCGCGACCGCCACCGCCTCGACGCGCCCGAGGGCGAGCGCTCCGGGGCCGTCCTCGCGGCCTTTATCGCCCAGTACTACGCCGAACGCGAGTTGCCCGACGCGATCCTCTGCTCCGATCACCCCGACGACGCCGACCTCGAAGCCTGGCTGGACCGGGAGGGCGTCGCGCTGCGGGTGCCCGGCACCGGCCGCGAGTCGACGCTCGTCGACCTCGCGCTGAAGAACGCCCGCAGTCGCGACCGTCGCGACGACGAGGGCCGGGCGCTGGCCGACGCGCTCGGCCTCGACGCCCGCGTGAATCGCATCGAGGGCTTCGACGTGAGCCACGCCCAGGGGAAAGCTGCCGTCGGCAGCGACGTGACGTTCGTCGACGGCAGCCCCGAGAAGTCCGACTACCGCCGGAAGAAACTCGACGACGAGAACGATGACTACGCGAACATGCGCTCGCTGGTCCGCTGGCGCGCTGACCGGGCCGTCGAGGGCCGCGACGATCGCCCCGACCCCGACCTGCTCCTCATCGACGGCGGTGAGGGCCAGTTGGGTGCGGCCAGGGACGCGCTCGCGGCGGCGGGATGGGACGTGCCCGCCATCGCCCTCGCGAAGGACGAGGAACTCGTGGTGACGCCCTCAGGGGTGTACGACTGGCCCGACGACGCCTCGCACCTGCACCTCCTCCAGCGCGTCCGCGACGAGGCCCACCGCTTCGCCGTCCAGTACCACCAGACCCTGCGCGACGAGGTGTCGACGGTGCTGGACGACCTCGACGGGATCGGCCCGGAGACCCGCAAGCGGCTCCTCCGGCGCTTCGGCAGCGTCGAGAACGTTCGATCGGCGTCGCAGACGGAACTCCAGCGCGTCGACGGCATCGGCTCGAAGACCGCCCAGACGCTCGAAGAGCGGCTGTAGATAGTGCTCTTTCCGTAGACGAGCTAGTCGCCTGGACCGCTACTGACGACGAGCAATGAAAGCCCTCGACCCGCTCGCGGGGTCTGTGCGTGATATCCTCGATCGCTGGCGCTCCCTCGGATAGGGCCCGCGCAGACCCCGCGACAGGGAGGTCGGCGGAGCCGACCTCCGCAAAACGTGGCGGCTTCTTGGCGCGGCCTCGCCGCGCCAACGGTCCGGGGGAGCTTCGCTCCCTCGCTATCGCCGCCACGCGCGCCTCGCTCTTTCAGTCCGCCAGGAGACTCGCTTTGATCGTCCCTGAGCCCTGGCTCGCTTCGCTCGCCAGGACGCCAGGACAGCTACCGCACAGCACCGCGCCTCACGCCTCCCCAACCGACTGCGCTTCTCGCTCACTGCGTTCGCTGCGATGCTCGTCCCTCGCACGACTACTGTCGCGCGACGAGACGCGCGACAGCGCGCGCCACAAATCTCGTGTTCTCCGTCGAACCCTGGTTTACTCCACGTCGACGCTCACGTCGGCGAGCGGGGCGTCGGTCACGGCGACGTCGAACTTCTCGATGTCACCGTCGCCGAGGTGCCACGTCGCGTCTCTCGGCGTATCCACGCGCACGACGTCGCTGGTGAAGTTCGCCACCCAGGTCAGTCCGCCCCGGCGTGCCAGGCGGACGCCGTCGGGGAGCGGTTCGGTTGTGGGGACGCCCGCATCGTCGAGGAAGTCGCCGACGACGGCGTTCGCGAGCGGTTCCGCGGGCCAGACGCCGAGGTAGGTGACCCCGCCCTCGCCCCGCTCGTTGCGCGTGATGGCCGCGGTTCCCGCCGCGGGGCCGGTCTCGTGAGTGGCCACGGTCTCCGCGTCGTCGGCGTCGAGCCACTCGCCCCAGGTCCGGAACGCGTAGGTCTCGCCGCGGTACTCGATCTCGGGGTCGGCGTCGCCGCGGTATCCCTCGTACTGCTCGACGCTCGCGCCAACCACGTCGCCGAGCGGTCCAGGGAGCGTCGGGCGGAGTCGGTTGTGCTCGTTCTTCACGCCCGATCGGACTGTTACCAGTACTTCGCCGCCGTCGCGAGCGAACGCGTCGAGTCGGTCCGCCAGATCCTCGTCGGCGAGGTAGAGCGTCGGACCGACGACGGCGTCGTAGCTGCGGAGGTCGGCGTCGGTCGGGAGCACGTCGACCTCGACGCCGTGGCGGCGCAGCGCCGCGTAGTAGGTCAGCAGGTGGTCCCAGTAGTCGAAGTCGACCGACGCTGGCTCGATGTCCAGCCCCCAGAGGTTCTCGTAGTCGTGGAGCAGCGCGACGCGGGCGTCGTTGCCGCGCTCGGGGTCCAGTTCGGCCGCGAGTCCCGATAGTTCCTCGGCGGCGCGGGCCGCGTCGGTGTACCCACGGTCGGGCGAGCCGTCTTGCTGGCGGAGGCCGGCGTGGTACTGCTCCTGACCCATATCGCAGCGCTGCCACCGGAAGTAGCTCACCGTCTCGGCGCCGTTGGCGGCGGCGTGGTGCGCCCAGAGGGCCATCGCGCCCTCGCCCGGTTGGGTGGGCTGGGGCGGCCAGTTGACGCCGCCGGGCTGTTGCTCCATCACCCAGAAATCCCCGTCGGCGCTCCCCTGGAAGACCGAGTGGTTGAATCCGACCAGGTCCGGGTCGCCAGCGCGCAGTTCGTCCGGCGTCGCTTCGCCCGGCGCGTGCTGGACGTGGCCGGTCGGGTACGAGTCCCACGACATGAAATCGAGATCGTCGCCGAGATCGTAGGCGTCGATGGCGCCGAACAGGTTCATCTCGTTGTGGGTGACGAACCAGTCGTCGTCCACCGCGCGGAGGATATCGACCTGCTCGCGGTTGAACTCGACCACGCTGTCGCTGCAGAACCGGTAGTAGTCGAGCAGGCGCGCGGGGTGGTGACCGGCCGGCGTCGACCGGGGCGGGTCGACCTCGTGAAACCCCGTGTACTCCTGGCTCCAGAAGGCGTTGCCCCACGACTCGTTGAGGTCGTCGACGTCGTCGTAACGCTCGCGGAGCCACTCGCGGAACGCGGTGGCGCAGTCGTCGCAGTAACAGCGCGTCGTGCCGTGACAGCCGTACTCGTTGTCGGTCTGCCAGCCGGCGACGGCGTCGTGGCCGGCGAAGCGCTCGGCCATCCGCTCGACGATGCGGGCGCTCTCCCGGCGGTACACCGGCGAGTTGAAGCAGTACTGGCGGCGACTGCCGAACCCTTCCGTCGTCCCGTCGGCAGTCTCGCGCAGAATGCTCGGGTGTTCGTCGCTGAGCCACTTCGGCGGGGTGGCAGTGGGCGTACAGAGGACCGCCTCCATGCCGTGCTCGCCGATCAGGTCGACCGCGTCGGCGAGCCACTCCAGGTCGTACTCGCCCGGTTCGGGCTCGTAGCGCGACCACGCGAACTCGCCCATACGGACGTACTCGATGCCCGCCTCCGCCATCTGTGCGACCTGGTCCTCCCACTGCTCCCGGGGCCAGTGCTCCGGGAAGTAACAGACGCCGATGTTCATGCCGTGCGGGGTCGACGGGCATCGCCAAAACAGTTCCCCTCGGACGGTCCGGAACAGTCAAC
Source organism: Halosimplex rarum (assembly GCF_047715405.1). Taxonomy (NCBI): domain Archaea; kingdom Methanobacteriati; phylum Methanobacteriota; class Halobacteria; order Halobacteriales; family Haloarculaceae; genus Halosimplex; species Halosimplex rarum. The sequence continues at coordinate 2,398,062 of NZ_CP180412.1, read as the reverse complement.
CCGCCGCTGGTCGTGGACGGTGACAACGCGTGACTGACACATCCGACATCGACCTCGACGAACTGCCGCCCGAGGCCGTCGCGGTCGCGGCGCCCGAGAGTCCGGACGCCGACGACCCCGTTCGCGCCGTCGGCATCGGCCCCGGGAACCTCGACTACCTCACCCCGCGCGGCGAGCGGGCGATCCGTGAAGCCGACGCGGTCGTCGGCTTCGAGACCGTCGTCGACTTCGTCAGCGACCGAATCGACGGGGACCCCTTCGCCTGCGGGTACGACGACGAGGACGAGACCCTGTCCGCCTTCGCCGAGCGGATCGCCGACGGCGCAGCGGGCACGGCGGTCCTGATGGGCGACCCGAACTTCTCGGGCTACCAGTTCCTCGGGCGCGTCCAGGCCGCGGTCGACCGACCCGTCCGCGTCGTCCCCGGTATCTCCTCGCTCCAGATCGCCGCGAGTCGCGCCCGCACGCCCATGGAGGACTCGACGTTCGTCACCCTCCACAAGCGTGGCGATCTCGCCGCCGACCGCGAGCGCCTCCGCGCCGACGCCGGCGACCGCCACCTGCTCGTCCTGCCGCGCCCGTACGACGTGATGCCCGGCGACGTCGCCGCCGATCTACTGGAAGCCGGCGCCCCCGGATCGCTGTCCGCGCTGGTCTACGAGCGGTTGACGCACGACGACGAGACCGTCACCGAGACCACACTGGAAGCGCTGTCGACGCACGCCGGCGGCACCGGCCCCGACGACACGCCGTTCTCGGACCTCTCGGTGCTGGTCGTGCGGGCGGACGCCGACGCTCCGGGGGCGACGCCGTGAAGGGGTTCGTCCTCGGCGGCACGAGTTCCGGGGTCGGCAAGACGGTGGCGACGCTCGCAGTCGTCCGGGCGCTGGAGCGCGAGGGGCTGGCCGTCCAGCCGGCGAAGGCCGGCCCTGACTTCATCGACCCGAGCCACCACGAGCAGATAGCGGGCCGGCCGTCGCGGACGCTCGACCGCTGGCTCCAGGGCGAGGCGGGTCTCCGTCGCAACTACCACCGCGGCGAGGGGGACGTCTGCGTCGTCGAGGGCGTCATGGGACTGTACGACGGCGACGGGTCGAGCACGGCGATGGTCGCCGAGGCGCTCGACCTCCCGGTCGTCCTCGTCGTCGACGCCAGCGCCGGGATGGAGAGCGTCGCCGCAACGGCCCTGGGCTTCCGCGAGTACGCCGACACCGCGGGCCGCGATATCGAGGTGGCGGGCGTCGTCGCTCAGCGCGCCCACGGCGGCCGCCACGCCGAGGGAATCCGCGGTGCGCTCCCCGACGATCTGACCTACTTCGGTCGGATTCCTCCCCGCGACGACCTCGAAATCCCCGACCGACATCTCGGACTCCACATGGGCGGGGAGGCACCGCTCGACCCCGACGCGCTCGACGCGGCCGCCGAACACCTCCGGACCGATCGCCTGCGCGAGGCGGCCGCGACGCCCCCGGAACCCGACTCCGTCGAGACGGGTCGCCGGCCGGGGTCCCAGTCCCAGTCCCAGTCCGACCGTCCCCGGATCGCCGTCGCGCGCGACGAGGCGTTCTGTTTCGTCTATCCGGCCACGCTCGAACGGTTCGGCGAACGGGGTGAACTCGTCACGTTCGAACCCGCGAACGGCGACGACCTGCCCGACTGCGACGGCGTCTACCTCCCGGGAGGCTACCCCGAACGGTACGCCGACGCCCTCGCCGACAGCCCGGCGCTCTCCTCGCTGGCCGACCGCGCCGCCGACGGGCTACCTGTTCTCGGCGAGTGCGGCGGGCTGATGGCACTGGCTGAGTCGCTCACCACGACTGACGGCGAAACATACGAGATGGCCGGCGTGCTCCCGGCGGACGTACAGATGCACGACCGCTACCAGGCGCTCGACCACGTCGAACTCGTGGCGCGCGAGGACACACTCACCGCCTCCGCGGGTGGCGCCCGCCGCGGCCACGAGTTCCACTACTCGACGGCCGACCCCGGGACCGATGCCCGTTTCGCCTTCGACGTGGAACGCGGCGACGGCATCGCCGACGGCCGGGACGGCCTCATCGAGTATCGGACGCTCGGCACCTACTGCCACTGCCACCCCGAGAGCGGCGCCTTCGACGCGTTTCTGGACGCGCTGTAGCCGGTTTTCGTCGGTTGCACCGTCTCCAGGGTAGCCGTCGCACCTTCGATTTTATATCGCGACATATAATTTATAGAGAGGGGTTCGGACACGACCCGGTAGCTCGCCGGAACTCTTCGGAAACGGCTCGAACGATGGCAATCGCGGCAATTCCGTTCGTCAAATTGACGCGATTCGCGTCTCGGCCGGCCTCGGCGCTACCGGGGCACGAATTCGCGGATCAGGTCGACCACGGTCCCGGGACGCTCCCGCGGTGCCCAGTGGGCGCACTCCGCGAGAAGGTGGTATTCGCTGTCGGGAATCCGGGCCGTGGCCCGCTCGCTCCAGCGATGGGGGAACACCTCGTCGTGTTCTCCGTGGAGCAGGAGCGTCGGGACCTCCATTCTGTCCAGACGCTCCGAGAAGTCGGTGCGGTACCCGTCGTTCGTCACCTCTGCGGCCCGGAAACTCCGGAACGCCTCGCCGACGCCGGGGCGTTTGGCCTCCTCCCAGACGGCGTCGATCGCGTCCTCCGAGAGGGCGTCCGTGTCGTAAACGATGTTACCGAGACTCGCGGCGGTGAATCCGCGGCTCCGGCGCATCAGCGCGATAGCCGCCTTGTTGAACACCTCCGTCTTGGCGAGGAGGGCCGTCAGTCGGCCGTTTGCGAGTTCGCGACCGAGGCCGTAGCTGTCGATCAGCACCAGCCGGTCGACCGCCGACGGTGACCGGAGCGCGAGCCCGAGCGCGGCCCCGCCGCCCATCGATATCCCGGCGATGGCAGCCGATTCCAGTCCCACGGCCTCGACGAACGAATCGAGGACGCCGACGTGGAGCGAGAGCGAATACGTCACGTCGGGCTTCGCGCTGCGACCGTAGCCCAGTAAATCGGGCGCGACGACGCGGTACTCCCGGGCGAGCGGTTCGATGACGGCGCCCCAACTGACGTGCGCGGCGTCGATTATCCCCCCGTGGACGAGCACCAGCGGCGGCGCGTCGGGGTCGCCCGCCTGGAGATAGTGCAGGCGGTGGCCCTCGACGGCCGCCGTCCGGTGCGTTCGGTCGACCATATCGGCGCGTCGTCCGCCCGCCCATTCAATCTCTGGGAGCGATCCGATCGAGAACGTCCGACCGACTCGTCAAGAGAGTCGTCAGATGATCGTCGTCCAGTCGCCGCAGCTGCCCGGCGGAGAGACGGTCGCAGAGCCGCCGAGCGTCCGAAATCGGTACGTTTGCGTCGCGCTCGCCGTGCCACAGCGCCACCGGGGAATCGACGTCAGCGACGTCGAACCCCCACCCCTCGACCACCCACGATAGCTCCGTCACCGCGCCGTTCCGCGACCGCGCGCAGCTCTCGACGAAGTCTCGGCGCACCAGTTCAGCGACTTCGGTCGGTGTATCGCCGGGTTCGTCGGTGTACTGCCCGACGACGGTCGACGGCGAGCCGCGCGTGGCCAGCCACGTCTGTCCACGCAACGCGGCTCCGAGAAGAGACGGGGTTCGAGCCGCCGCTCGACCGAGCGTTCGCTGGAGTCGGGGCGTCTCGCGAGCGATCGACGGCGGTGCGGCCCCGGAAACGACGTCCAGGCGGTCCACGAGGTCGCCGCGGGTCGCGGCCAGCGACAGCCCGTCCACGGACCCGCCCGAGAACGCCGCGACGGAGGTCGTCGAGACGCCGGCGTCGGTCAGGAGCGCCTCGAACCACGTGCCCGCGTCGGTCGGGCGACGCCCGGACCAGGCCGACGACCGCCCGAACCCCGGCCTGTCAGGTGCGAGAACGCGGACGCCCCGTTCCCGTGCCCCCTCGTCGAAGAGTTCGCCGAGAAGCCGCGATCCCGGCGTCCCGTGGAGGACGACTAACGGCTCGCCGCCCGCGTCGCCGTATTCCGCGTAGGACAGCGTCCGTTTCTCGACACCGTATTCGACCGATTCGAACCCCTCGTCCCTGTCCGCTTCCGCGTTCCGTCCGTCTGATCCGTCACCGCTCCCCGCTCCGGCGGCCTGTACACGGCCCATGTCCGACCGTACGCCGGCCGACTGCCAGAACGATTCCCCGGATCGATACGGTCTTTTATATTGGGTGCGGGGGTGCGACCGATGCGGCAGGCCACGTTCGAGACGACGTATCCGGAGGACGCCGCCCACCCGTTCCATCGGCGGATGATGGCGGGCGGCCCGATCACGCGAGCGGATCTCCTGATCTGGGGGCCGACGGCGGAGGTGACGACGCTCACCTGGTTCGACGCGCCGCCGTCGGCCGTGGAGGACGTGCTCGAAGGCGTCGATTCGGCCACTCGGACCCACCTCGTTGCCGCCGAGGGGGGAACGTACGCGTTTGTCCGGCAGACCGACTACGAACTCCCCGACCCGGTGATGGACCTCGTCGCCGCGTCGCGGGTAGTCTTCGTTCCGCCGGTCCGTTTCGCGGACAGCGGCGTCGTCCGGTTCGAGGCCGTGGGGGAGCCGGACGCGATCGGGGCGTTCTACGACGACCTCGCCGGGCTCTTCCCGACCGAACTCGTCCGAGTGCGGGAGTTCCGGCAGTGGCCGGCGCCCGCTTCACTGACCGACCGCCGGCGCGAGGCGCTCGAAGCCGCCGTCGCCGTCGGGTACTACGACGTGCCCCGGACGGGATCGGTCGCCGACGTGGCGGCCGCGCTCGACTGCGCCCGGAGCAACGCCGGCGAACTCCTCCGCCGGGCCGAATCGGCCGTACTCACGGCGTTCGTCGACGAATCCGGTCGCGCCGCTTCGGAATCTCGTTGATCGCGGGCCCCCAGACCGCGATCGAGAGCAGTTTATCCGGTTTCGTCGCCGTTTACCGCTCGTGTCGCGTGTCTCGCTGTTCTCGACGGACTCGAGATCGACTCGCGATAAACCAATATCGGCGATATCGAATGGAGGGGTGGACGCGAGAGACGGCAGTTACTCGACGTGGGACTACTCGCGGAAAAACGGCCATCCGGTTACTTGTCGTCGTCGTCGAGGCCGCCGCCCCAGTCCAGCGCGTCGGCCTGCTTGCCGCCGGTCGCACCGCCGCCCGCGAACCGCTTGACGAGCGCGCCGACCGCGACGACGGCCGCCACGGCGCCGGCGCCCGCGTATGGGATCCATTCGCCGGCGACGCCGTCGAGGGGGCCACCGCCGCCGTTGGTCCCGCCGGGTGCGGTCGTCAGCGTGGACGTGGGCGTCGCCGTCGGAGTCTCCGTCGGCGTGGCCGTCCCGCCGGACCCGGCGGGGACTGTCGTCCCGGCCGAGCCGGATCCGGTGGTCGAGGTCGGCGTCGCCGTCGGCGTCGACGGGTCCCCGGTCGAGGTCGTCGTCGGCGTGTCGGTCGGCGTCGTTCCGCCGGGTGTCGCGGTCGGCGTCGCTGTTCCACCGGGGGTATCAGTGGGCGTCGACGTCGGTGTGGGAGTGTCGTCCGGCGTCGCGGTCGGTGTCGGCGTCTGAACCGCGCCGGGCGGGTCGAGCGCGACGATCTCCGCGCTCGCGACGTACACCGAGTCGTTACCGAACGCCGCCGTCGTCCGGAGCGGCGCCGCGGTGTCGTAGGACCACCGTTTCTCACCGGACTCGGCGTCGAAGGCGTAGAGACTCTCGTCGTCGCTCCCGACGGTGACGAGGTCGCCGGCGACACCGGGTTTCGCCCGGATCGACTCGCCGGCCTGGGCGGTCCAGCGCTGGTCGCCGTCGACGTCGTACGCGTGGAGCCTCCCGTCGACGGTCCCGACGTAAACGGCGTCACCGGCGACCGTCGGCGCGGCCCGGACGGCCGAGCCCAGATCCGTCGACCAGCGTTTTTCGCCTTTCTTGACGTCGACCGCGTAGAACCGTCCGTTCCGGTCGCCGACGTAGGCCGTGCCGTCGGCCGCCGCGGGTTCGCCGACGGTGGCGCTCGCGCGGAACCCCCAGAGCTCCTCACCGCTCGCCGCGTCGAACGCGGAGAGGACGCCGCTCGGGGAACTCGCGAAGACGCGGTCGCCGCTGACGGCCGGGCTGGTCCCGCCGCTGTCGACGAGGCCCGTCCAGCGCTGGGTTCCGTCGCTCGGGTCGAACGCGTACAGTCGACCGCCCTTGTCGAGGGCGACGACGGCGTCACCCCGACGAACGGGCGCCGCGGGGACCGGCTCGTCGGTCTCCGCGGTCCACCGCTCGCTGCCGTCGGCTGCCAGGGCGCGAACGGTGCCGTCGGCGCCGCCGACGTAGACGCCGTCGGGGCCGGCCGCAGGACCGGCCAGGTCCGTGTCGGTCTCGTATCGCCACAGCGAGTCGCCCTCGGTCGGCGAGACCGCGTAACAGGCGTCGGTGTCGTCGACGGCGTAGAGCGCGTCGTCGGTCAGCGCCGGCGACCCGGTCGCGGTCCCGTCGGTCTCGTGCGTCCATCGGGTCGTAACCGCGCTGAACGATCCGCGCGCTATCTCCGTCTGGGACCCCCGTTCGATGCCGACGGAGAGGCCGCCGACGACGGCGACCAGCCCGTCGACCACCGACAGGGCCGGGTCGTCGACGGGGAGTTCCGCCCGCCAGTTCTCGGTGCCACCGCTCCGCGAGTAGGCGGCGACGGCGTCGTCGTCCGTCGCGACGTAGACGGCGTCGTCGGTGACGACGGGCTTTTGACTCGCCGCCGCGCCGATGTCGGCCGTCCAGCGTTCGTATCCACCGGTCGTGTTCAGCGCGTAGAGCGTCCCGCCCGCCGTCGGCACGAACACGGTGTTCGACGTGACGCTCGGACCGCCGACCACGGCGTCGTCCAGGTCGACTCGCCAGCGGACGCGGCCGTCGGTCTTGTCGAGGGCGTAGACGGTCCCATCGGTGTCACCGATGTAGACGGCGTCGCCCTTGACGACCGGCGTCACGCTTTCTGTGGCCGCGTCGGCGCTGAACTCCCAGCGGCTGTTGCCGCCTTGGGCGTCGCGCGCGGAGACAGTGCCGTCAGTGGTGGCGACGAAAACACGTTTACCGCCGTAGGCCGGCGCCGCGACGACGTCGTCGCCGGCGTCGAACGTCCAGCGCTCGCTGCCGGCGTCGCGGCTGAGCGAGTAGAGCGTGCCGGCATTCGTCGCGACGAGCACACGGTCACCCGCGACCGTCACCGGGGCCGAGACGCTGCCGTCGAGTTCGGCGCGCCAGAACCGCGACTGCGACCCGGTTCTGACGGCAAGTACGGCGTCGCCGTCGTCCATGAACGCCGTCCCGCCGGCGACGGCCGCGGCCGTCGGCGCGTCGTTGGTGCCGTCCGTCTTGTATCGCCATCTGGTTTCGCCCGTCGTCCGGTCGAGTGCGTAGAGACTGCCGTCCGCGCTCCGAACGTAGGCGTTGGTGCTGTCGAATGTCGGTTCTCCCGTCGCGTTTATCGCCCGGTCCCACCCGACCGCGATCCCCGTGTTCGGGGCGTTCGCGCTACTGTAGCCGGAGTTGGCGGCGTCGTAGGCGTGCATCGGCCACTTCGTGTCGGAAACGCCGCTGCCGTCGCGAGTGGAGAGCGTCCCTCGATCACCGGCGGCGGAGGCGACCAGCGCCGAGCCGGCGACACCGCTCGCGGTCAGTCCGGCGAGGAATCGCCGCCGCGTCGGAGCGAGGCGGGCTGTGTCTGAGTGCGGGGTCGTGTCGTCCATCCAGCGGACCTCTGCCGGGTGGTCGACCGGGGCCGTCAAATATCTTGTCGCACGGCCGCCGGGCGGCCGCCCCGATCAGACGAGTCGGTCGATCTCCGCCCGGAGCCGCCGGGCGGCCTCGTCGCGGCGGTCGTCGAAGTCGGCGCCGACGCCGTCGAACCAGGCCGCGAAGTTCGCCATCTCGTGGGCCCGGACGAGCAGCGCGTAGCACGCGCGGTTCGCGCGAAACTGATCGACGACGCCGCTCGGGCCGGCCGCGTCGTACCCCTCCAGGAGCGCCTCGCGGATCGCCGCGCTGTGGTCGGGTCCCTCGGGTAGGAGCCGCCAGTGGCCGCCGACGAGCGTGTACTCGACGAACGCCAGGTCGTAGGCGGGCGTCGCCGCGACGCAGAACTCCCAGTCGAGCAGCCCCGTCACCCTCCCCGTGTCGGGGTCGACCAGCGAGTTGTCGAGCGACTGGTCGACCCGAGCGAGGACCGGTTCGAACTCGCCGGCGAGGTCATCGACTCGCGCGTCGACTGCCGACAGTACGTTCACCCGGAGGTCCGCGAATCGCGTGTCCGCGAGGTGGTCGTCGAGCCGGTCGACCTCGCCGCGGAGGTACCCGGTCCACGACTCGGTGGGGTCGCCCACGGTTATCTGTCCGGGGTCGTCGCTCGGTCGGCCGCCGTCGAGGCGCTCGGCGGCGTCGACGCCCACGAACCCGTAGGCGTCGACCGCGTCCAGTCGGTGGAGTTCGGCCAGCAGCCGGCCGGTCGAGCGGGCCAGCTCGCGGACCCGCTCCGTCGAGAAGTCCGCGAGAGCCGTCCGGCTGTAGTTCCCCCCGGGCAGCGCGGTCGCGAGGAACGCCGGTGTCGGCAGCCCGTCGGCCTCGTCGACGACTCCGAGCACCTCGGGGACCGGCAAGTCAGTGTGGGCGTCGAGGACGGCGAGCAACCGCGCTTCGTCGTCGCATGAGGAGGACTGGTCGGGAGCGGTCCCCTTGAGGACTACCTCTCGTGCGCCCTCCGGCGTCGACACGGCGAGGAAGTAGACCGGGTGGTGCCCGTCTTCGGCGGGGGCCGCGTCCTCGACGCGCCAGCTCGGTTCGATGCGCTGTACCGTTCGAGTGATCGTCTCGCGTGAGAGGTCGGTCATCTGCGTTCGCTGTGTGTCGTCGGTCGACGGGCGATGCGCGTCGCTGGCCGAGTACGAGAAAACCGTCGCCCGCGACGCCGCGACCGAGCGGGCGCCAGGAGTGGGCGACGCCGGAATCAGAGATCGACGGCTGTACGGGGGTGCTGTACCCCCGCCGCGACAGCGGTCGACGTGACGACCGCGACTGCCCTGACTCCGGTCAGCAACGGGAATTCATTGCTAGATCGCTGTAGTCACCGAGTGAAAAGGCTTCTCCGAGTGTGCGAACGAGTGCCATGTCTTCGGCCTACGGTCGGCGGTTCGACGCCGGGAGTCCCGTCCAGACCGACAACGAACGGTCAAAGGACCGCTTGCGACTTCAGAACCGCTCTATACGTCGGCGGTGTAGGGACGGCATGCACGGACGGACGCGGCGAGGGTTTCTCGGCCTCGGTGTCGGCGTCGCGACAGCTCTCGCGGGCTGTCTCGGCGACTCCGCGGGACCGGGAGGCACTGGAACGCCCACACCGAACGACGGGACGGGCGCGACGGACACGCCGGACCGCGGAAACAGCGCCGCGTCGCTGGCTTTCAACGGCGCCGACAGGCTCCACCGTGTCGACGCTCCCTTCCCGCAACACGACGGGGAGGACCACTATCTCGCGCTGTTGACCGAGAGCGACCACGCCGCGGCGTTCCCGACGGAGCGCTTCCAGAGCGGGGACGCGAGCGCCTTCCTCGGGGAGACGGATTTCTCGCGGGCCGCGGTCGTCGTCGTCCACGACCGGTGGAGTTCCTCGGTTCCGGATCTGGAACTCCGGGACGTCGCGGTCGAGGGATCGACCGTGAGCCTCACGTCCGAGTACCCGGGCGAGGGCGGCACCGACGACGTCACGACCGACACGATGCTCGTGCGAGTACGGACCGATGGCGCGTCCCCCACCGCGGCGGAGGCGACGATCCATCCGCAGTACGGCGGTTCGATCCATCTCAGCACCGAAGACGAGGACGTCACGGCAACAGTAGGCGACTGATAGCGGTAAGCGGTTAGCGGTCGTGGGGCGTTCAGGCGGTGAGGGTTTCTGGAAACGTCCGCGCCGAGCGGAGCGAGGCGCGGTTCACGCGAGCGGCTTCGCCGCTCGCGCCTTTTTCACCCATGTTTTTGGCTAGCGAGGGACCGAAGGTCCCTCGGACCATGCGAACGGCGCCTTCGGCGCCGTGAGCAGACGAGGGGGTCGCCTTCGGCGACCCCCTCGGCGAAAAAGATGGTTTAGAAATCCTCGGTCACGGGCTCGGGGACGACGCCTTCCTCGCCGTCGCCGCCGGCGAGGTCGTACTCCTCGCGGAGCTGGTGGATGCGGTCGCGGATGTCGGCGGCGAGTTCGAACTCCAGGTTGTCGGCGGCTTCCTGCATGCGCTCTTCGAGGCGCTCGATGGCGCGAGCGGCCTCCTCGTCGTCGTCGGGGTCGAGCGAGGATGCGCTCCCGGTCTCGGTCTTCGAGCCGGGCAGGGAGGACTCGCCGATCTCCTTCTCGATGGTGGTGGGTTCGAAGCCGTGTTCCTCGTTGTACTCTTCCTGGATCCGCCGGCGGCGGTTGGTCTCGGCGATCGCGGACTCCATGGCGTCGCTGGGGTCGTCGGCGTAGAGGACGACCTCGCCGTTGACGTTGCGAGCGGCCCGCCCCATCGTCTGGACGAGCGTGGTCTCCGAGCGGAGGAAGCCCTCCTGGTCGGCGTCGAGGATGGCGACCAGCGAGACCTCGGGGATGTCAAGCCCCTCGCGGAGCAGGTTGATCCCGACGAGGACGTCGATCTCGCCGAGTCGGAGCGAGCGGATGAGTTCGTGGCGTTCGAGCGTGTCGGTCTCGTCGTGCATGTACTCGACGGCGACGCCGGCCTCTTCGAGGTACTCGGTGAGGTCCTCGGCCATGCGCTTGGTGAGGGTGGTGACGAGGACGCGCTCTTCGCGCTCGACACGGTCGTCGATGCGGTCCATGAGATCGTCGATCTGTCCCTCGGCGGGCGAGACCTCGACCGCGGGGTCGACGAGGTGGGTGGGGCGGACGATCTGTTCGACGATCTGCTCACTCTCTTCGCGCTCGTAGTCGGCGGGCGTCGCGCTCACGTAGAGGGTCTTGTCGGTCTTCTCCCCGAACTCCTCGAAGGTGAGCGGTCGGTTGTCGTAGGCGGTGGGGAGGCGGAATCCGTTGTCGATCAGCGACTCCTTGCGCGAGCGGTCGCCCGCGAACTGGCCCTTGATCTGGGGGATCGTCTGGTGGGACTCGTCGATGACGGTGAGGAAGTCGTCGGGGAAGTAGTCGAGCAGGGTGTAGGGCGCGTCGCCCGAGTCGCGCTCGGAGAGGTGGACCGAGTAGTTCTCGATGCCCGAGCAGTAGCCGGTCTCGCGCATCATCTCCAGGTCGAAGGTGGTCCGCTCGTCGATGCGCTGGGCGGCGACGTGGTCGGCGTTGCGCTCGAAGTAGCGCACCCGCTCCTCTTTCAGGTCCTCGATCTCCGCGATCGCCCGCTGGAGCCGTTCCTCCGGAATGGAGTAGTGCTCCGCCGGGTGGAGCAGGACCGCAGGCTCGGTGGACTTCACCTCGCCCTCCAGCGGGTCGACCTTGAGCATCCGATCGATCTCGTCGCCCCAGAACTCGACGCGGACCGCGTAGCGGCCGTACATCGGGAATATCTCGAGGGTGTCGCCCCGCACCCGGAAGGTGCCCTGTGTGAAGTCGACGTCGTTGCGCTCGTAGTTCAGGTCGACTAGACGGGAGAGCACCTCGTCGCGGTCGATCTCCTGGCCGACTTCGAGTTCGAGGCTCATGTCGACGTAGTTCTGCGGGTCGCCGAGGCCGTAGATGGCCGAGACCGAGGCGACAACTATCACGTCGTCACGCGTCAGTAGCGAGCGGGTCGCCGAGTGGCGCAGCTTGTCGATCTCGTCGTTGATGGAGGCGTCTTTCTCGATGTACTTGTCGGTCTGCTCGACGTAGGCTTCGGGCTGGTAGTAGTCGTAGTAGCTGACGAAATATTCGACGGCGTTGTCGGGGAACAACTCGCGGAACTCCTCGTAGAGCTGCGCGGCGAGCGTCTTGTTGTGGGCGATGACGAGCGTCGGTTTCTGAATCTCCTCGACGACCCAGGAGACGGTGTTGGTCTTGCCCGACCCGGTCACGCCCAGCAGGGTCTGCTTGTCCATGCCCCGCCGGTAGCCGTCGGCGAGTTGCCGGATGGCCTCGGGCTGGTCGCCCGCCGGCTCGAAGGGTGCGTCGACGCGGAAGTCGCTCTCCTCTTCCGGTCTGTCCGGCGACAGGGGACCCTCGGTGTCGCTCATTACTCGGGGATAGGGCCGGAACGACTTGAGGAGCGTGGTCCGAGCGAAGCGTGGTCCGAGCGGAGCGAGGAACACGAATACACGAGCGGGGAGCGGAGCGACCCGCGAGGAAAGCGAGGACCACGAATACACGAGCGGGGAGTGCGAGGCGCTTCGCGCCTCGACAGCGAACGGTGAAACCGCGAGCGACTTGAGGGATGTGCATACCCCGGGGTATCACCGCGACGGCGTTCAGTACAGCCCAGAGGGTGGACAATGGCGGTGGCGCGCGCTGTCGCGGCGTTCATGCCGCGACGAAGCCGTGCGAGGGATGAGCGAACGGAGTGAGCGAATCGGCTGGGGAGGTGTGAGGCGCGGTGCTGTGCGGTAGCGGTGCTGTCTTCCTGGCGGATTGAAAGGGCGAGGCTGGCTCGCGTTTATATAGTCGCCTGAGCGAGCCACTATCCGAGCGAGCGCAGCGAGTGAGGATATTTCGCTCAGCGACCGCGAGCGCGCCGAGGGCTTTCATCCCTTGCTGTCAGTAGCGGTCCCATCTACTCACCTTCCTCTCCCGCCAACTCAAACAGAAACAACTGCTCAGTTCGCAACCGATACTGAACACGATCGCCCTCGACAGCAGGTTCAACCGGATCGCGCCCCTAGCGCGGGCGCAATGCACGTCTACTGTACCGACGGGACCGTCTTCGAGTGCGCGAGGTACGAGGTCAACGACTACGGGCTCGTCCTCTACGGGACCGAGGACCAGGAGGAACGCGAGCGCTACGACACAGACGAACCCCAGCAGGTCGGGTTCGTCCCGCACGACCGGCTGTGGTACGTGCTTCCGAAGGGCGTCACGCCGCAGGTCGGGCTCGCGCCGCCGCAGCAGGGACCGCAAAACCAGCCGGCGGGCGCGACGACTCGGCCGCAGCCGTCGCAGCCGCCGAAGTAGGTCCGCTGTCCCCGAGCGAACGCGGCGGGCGGCTCAGGGCTGGAACCCCTGCCGCTCGATCTCCGCGCCGATCGGTTCGGGGAGGTACTCGCCTTCGCCGGGGGTGATGCGGGGCGTGAGCCACCCGCCGTCGCAGTAGTGGTGCGGGTCGCTCTCGCAGGCGCCTGGCGCCTCGATACGGCCGACGACGTTGTGGAGGAGCTCGTGCACGATCACGTGGCGTTTCGTCCCGTCGGAGGCCCCCGCGTCGACGACGGAGAAGCGGCCGCCGACTTCGCCGTAGCCGACCTCGTCGGTGGCGAAGTCGGTCACGACGACGTGGTGGTAGCGGCCCGTCCGCGGGCCGAGGCGGTCGCGGTAGAGGTCGTCCTTGAGCGACCAGAAGTTGTCGCCCGTGTAGACGGCGGTCTCGTTGATGTGGTCGCCTTCCCGGACGTGGACGTCGATCCCCGTCTGGTTGGGTCGCTGTACCGGCATCTCCGCGAACTCCGCCTCGATCCGGTCGTAGAACTCCTGGGAGTGGGCGTCGACGCCGCTGGCGTAGTCGATCTGGACGTATATGTCCATCGCGAGCGGGTCGCTGGCGGGAAGACTCGCGCCGCTGGCCGTCCGTCCCCGGTACTCCCAGCCGTCGAGGAGGTTGTCCCCGTCGGTGTCGGGGTCGAGCGGGTCGGTCCCCAGTTCGACCTCCCGCCAGTCTCCGAGGCCGTCGTCGTCGGTGTCTTGGTCGAAGGGGTCGGTCCCGAGTTCGAGCTCGCGCTCGTCGGTGAGCCCGTCCGCGTCGGCGTCGATCGACCGCGGGCTGGTACCTCGTTCGACCTCTCTCCCGTCCGAGACGCCGTCGCCGTCGGTGTCGGGGTCGAGCGGGTCGGTCCCGATCGCCCGCTCGCGTCCGTCCTCGAGGCCGTCGCCGTCGGTGTCGGCGTCGAAGGGGTCAGTCCCGATATCCAGCTCTGTCTCGTCCGACAGTCCGTCGTCGTCCGAATCCGTCGCGTTCGCGCTCTCGTTCGCGTCACCGGAGGCGGCGGGCGCCGGACCGGGTCCGTCCGCGCCGGGGGGAGTTCCGGTCGCCGTCGCCGCGTCGGTCCCACCGGACGCGTCGGCCGACCCGTTCTCGGTGGACTGCGAGACGAAGGCCAACTGGTCGAGTTTGTCGAGAAGCGGGTCGCTGTCCGCTCCGTCCCCCAGCGGGGCCGTCTCGTCCGTCGAGCCGTTCGGCGGTGCGGTGGCGTGGTCGCGGGCGTCCACCGTCTTCGCGCCCAGCGCCCCCACGCTCGCGACGATGACGATCCCCAGCACCGCCAGTGCCAGGACCCGTCGCACACGCTCCTCGTGAACGCCCGTCGTGAAAATAGTTACTCATCCGACTAGACGACAAACCATCGCTGTCGCCGTCGACGCCGTCCTGCCTCCCGACGCCATCCCTCAGTCTGCGGCGCCAATTCGCCACGCGCCTCCCCGACAGTACCCGCTAACAGACCGGTTTCGGGTTGACGCCGAGCGACTCCAGCGTCTCGAAGTACGCCTCGTAGTCGGCCTCGACCGTCGCGGTGGCGGCCTCGACGGCGTCGGCCCAGCCCTCGTCGCCGCAGACGTCCTCCAGCAGGTCGCTCGCCGTCGCGACGTACTCGTCGTAGTCGTCGCCGAAGGCGCGGAACGTGCTCGCCGTCTGCGGGCTGGCCTGCCCGACGAAGTAGCCGACCACCTGGTCGGCGTTGTTGCCGGCCGCGAGCGCCCAGCCGACGAACGCGCCGAGTCGCTCGGCCGTCCCCTCGACGCCGGCGAGGTGCGCCTGGACGGCGGGTTCGGCGCCGGGTTCGTAGTCGCCGTGCTCGTCGGCGGCGGCCTCGGCGTGGCCGCGCTCGGTCTCGGCGGCGTCGGCGAACAGTTCGGCGACGACCTCGTCCTCCTCGCCGGCCCACGCGTCGAAGCGTTCGGCCGCGAAGTGCGCGCGGTCGGCGGCCGCCTGCAGGACGGCGTCGTCCTCCATCTCGCCCTCGGTGTCGGCGAACAGCGCTTTCGAGGAGCCGAGCCGCGAGAGCGGCGTCGCCGCCTCGTCGCGGACCGTCTCGACGAACTCCTGTGAATCCATGGTAAAAGGGTCGGACGGCCCCGGCTTGTAACCATCGTCTCGGCGGCTACCGTTGCGAACAGTCGGAGACGGGCGGCAGAAAACGGCGGGGTAGGGGATTCAGAACGCCGAGCGGTAGTCAGCGACGACAGGGCCGACCTTCTTCGCGACGCGCTTGCTCGCGAGGCCCGACAGGACTGAGCAGGCGATGTACCACGCGGTCCACATCTGGATCGGACCGACGAGCCGCGCGGTCCAGACGACCCGGCCCGCCAGCGGGAGCACCTGCGCGGCCGGGGTGATCGCCGCGGCGGGATTGACGGTGAGCCACGTGATCCACAGGAAGACGGGAACCGTGACGAGCATCGCGTACACCATCGGACGGATCATCCGTTTCATCGCGCCGAACTGCTCGACCATCAGCTCTTGCTGGCGCGACTGCAACCGCTCGACGGCCTCGTCGTCGCCGCGCTCGCGGGCGGCGTCCAGTCGTTCCTTGACGGTGTCCATCCGCGCCTTGAGCCGCTCCTGCGGGTTGTCGTCCATCAGGCGTCGGCGGAGCGTCGTCGAGACCACCGTCGTCGCGACGGCCAGCAGCGCGACCGTCACACCGAACGGCAGCGCGGCCTCGACCGGCCCGAGCAGGAGGTGGGCCGTGCTGCCGACGGCGTCGCGGGCCATCGGGACCTGGTAGCTCGCCATGAGACTCAACGCGGCCACCCCGGCCAGTTTGTCGGCGGCCGACCAGCCGTCCGTCTCGCCGTCGGTAGCGTCTTCGTCGGCTGCGGCGGTTGCGGCATCTGCGAGGTCTCGGTCGCCGACGGCCGCCCGCACCGCGTCGGGGTCGTCGAGGACGAACCCGCCCTCGGTCGCGACGACGACCTCGCGTTCGAGGAGCCGCCCCCACTGTTCGGCCGGGACAGCATCGCTCACGTCCACCCACGCGACGGCGCCGTCGCCCGACTCCGCGCGGTCGAGGACGACGGCGGCGGCGTCCCCGAGCGCGTCGTCGGATTCGAGCGCGTCGCGAAGCGTTTCCTCCATACGTAGTTCGTGTCAGTCTCGACCTATGAATCTTCTCGTCGAGAGTCACGTCGCGACGTCGGGCGTCGCGCGCGTCGTCAGGACGTGCGCCCCGACCAGGACCGAGACCGCGACGAGGATGAGCAGTCCCTCGCGGACGGACGGCAACAGCCCCAGCGAGACGATGAGCGTCGTCGCGCACGCCGGCGGGTGGACGGCGTCGGACGCGAGCATTCCGGCGCTCGTGAGCGCGAGCGCGATGACGCCGCTGGCGACGAGCGCCGCGAGCGCCGGCGACCGCGGCGCGAGATCGGCCGTGACGACGACGCCGGACCCCAGTAGCCGATAGGCCGCCAGGCCGGCAGCGACGCCGATCGCGTGGCCGGCGACGATACGCACCAGCCGGTCGCGGGCCCGCGTCCGCTGGGTCGCCAGCAGGTACGCCGTCGGCCCGAGGCTCGGGAACACGAAGGGCGTGCCCGTGAGCCAGGCGACGACGCCCGTCACCGCGAGCAGGGCGGCCGCGTGCAGCGACGTCTGGACGGCGTGGCGGTCCACGTCCGCGAGTCCGTATCGGCGACCAAGAGGGTGACGTTTCGTGGACGTTCGATCAGTTCGAGCGAGCCTCGAACGGCTGGGCGATGCGACCGACACAGTCGGTGACGAGACGATCCTCGTCGTCGCGGACGGGGCGTTCAGGCTGTCGGCCGGCGGTCACTCCTCGCTCCGTGCCACCTTGCTCACTCCGAGCGCGAGCGCTCCGACGACGAACGCCAGCACTCCCATCGCCAGCGCCGAGACGGCCGACAGCAGGGCCGACGAGCCGTCGGCGAGCGTGATCGCGTTCGGACCGAGCGTGACGGCGACGACGACGGCGGCGGCGAGCAGCCCGGCGGTCTCCGTCCGGGTGAGCGGCTCGTGGAGGGCCGACAGTTCCATGACAGGACGTTCGGTTCGTCGATGGAAAACCGTTGTGTCCCCCGGATGAGCTCGCCGCTGGTGTCGGTGACGTCGAAAAAATTCGAACGCGTGAACGGCCCGTCGCGCGTTCAGTCGTCGACCGCTGGACTACGCCTATTCGCCCTTCTCGATCGGGGCGCCCACGAGGTTGCCCCACTCGGTCCAGGAACCGTCGTAGTTGATGGCGTCGTCGTAGCCGGCCAGTTCGTGCAGCGCGAACCAGGCGACCGACGAGCGCTCGCCGATGCGGCAGTAGGCGACGACCGTGCCGTCACCCTCGATGCCTTCCTCGGCGTAGAGGTCGCGGATCTCGTCGGCGGTCTTGAAGGTGCCGTCGTCGTTGGTCACGGCCGCCCACGAGACGTTGCTGGCACCGGGGATGTGGCCGCCGCGCTGGGCGGTCTCCTGGAGGCCCGGGGGCGCCAGGACCTCGCCGGAGAACTCCTCGGGCGACCGGACGTCGACGAGCGGCAGCCCCTTTTCGACGGCGTTCTCGACGTCGTCGCGGTAGGCGCGGATGGACTCGCGCGGGCCGGAGGCCTCGTAGTCGACTTCGGAGAAGTCGGGCTCCTCGTCGGTGAGCGGGTAGTCGTTCTCGACCCAGTAGTCGCGGCCGCCGTCGAGCAGGCGCACGTCGTCGTGGCCGTAGTACTTGAACTGCCAGTAGGTGTACGCCGCGAACCAGTTGGCGTTGTCACCGTAGAGGACGACCGTTGTGTCCTCGCTGATGCCCGCCGAACCCAGCAGGGCCTCGAAGTCCTCCTTCTCGAGGATGTCGCGCTCGACCTGGTCCTGGAGGTCGGTCTCCCAGTTCCAGCCGATCGCGCCCGGCGCGTGGCTCTCGTCGTACAGCTCGGTGTCCACGTCGACCTCGACCAGTCGATAGTCCGAATCGTCGCTCTGGAACTCGTCCAGGTGCTCTTCCACCCAGTCCGCGGTGACGAGTACGTCTTTGGCGTAGTCGCTCATGATTCATAGAACCGTAAGTCTACCAGCTATATACACCTAGGACTCTCGGCATGTCCCGCCCCTTGACGACTATAGCGGACAGTGTTGCCGACGATGGCCGTGCCGATGGTTCTCACGGTCTCTCGATAGTGCTCTCGACGGGTCGCCGCGACCGGCGGACGGCTGCCACCGGGGTGGCGCGGGGCCCGAGCGGGCGGGGTTTATGACGCGAGCGGTGACCGGTCGTTGCGGACATACTTGCCACTACCTCCGACCGGCCGGGACAGACATCTTCAAGCGCCTCCTCGCCCGACACGGGGACATGAGTGACATCGTGGTCTCGGCCGAGTGGGTCGCGGACCGACTCGACGAGGTCCGGATCGTCGACGTGCGCGACGCCTGGGAGTTCGACGGCATCGGCCACGTCCCCGGTGCGGTCAACGTCCCGTTCGACTCGTTCCGCGCCGACGCCCACGCCGCCGAAGACGAGGCGAGCGACGGAGGGTCCGACGCCGACGGCCCGTCCGGCGACGCGGGCGGCGACCAGGGGATGTTGCCCGGGGCCGACGTCTTCGCCGACCTCCTGCGCGAAGCGGGGATCACCCCCGACGACCGGATCGTCGCCTACGACGACACCCACGGCGTGTTCGCCGCCCGCTTCCTCGTGACCGCGGAGCTGTACGGCCACCCCCGCGACCGGCTGCACCTGCTCGACGGCGACTTCTCCGCGTGGCGTCTCGACCACGAGACGACGAGCGACGTCACCGAGTTCGAGCCCTCGGACTACGCGGTCGACCCGCCCGCCGAGACGCCGCTGGTCGACATCGAAGCGGTCGCGGCGGCCATCGAAGCCGACGACACCGTCGTCGTCGACACCCGGGAGGCCTGGGAGTACGAGGAGGGACACATCCCCGGCGCCGTCCGACTGGACTGGCGGGAACTCGTCGACGACGAGACGCGCGGGCTCAAACCCCGCGAGGAGATCGAGGCGATCCTCGACGAGCGAGGACTCACCCCCGACCGGCGAGTGGTGCTGTACTGCAACACGGCCCGGCGCATCAGCCACACCTACACCGTCCTCAGACACCTCGGCTACCCCGACCTGGCCTTCTACGAGGGGAGCCTCACGGAGTGGGAGGCGGCCGGCCGCGAACTGGAAACCGGCGAGTGAGCGAACAGCGGTCGCTGCCGGACCGGTTCGACTGCCGCGAGCCGATTTCGACCCCGGTCAGTCGTCCGCGGGTCTGTCGTCCGCGTGCCTGTCGTCGGGGGCGGATCGTTCGTCGGTCCGGGAGCGTTCGCTTGCAGCGGACTGTTCGTCCGCGGGCGGATCCGACGGTGGCTCGTCCGTCGGGTCGACAGCACTCCCGTCGAAGGTCTGCTGGACGGTCGTGCGTTCGTCGGTGATGATCTCGACCACTTCGACGAGGAGCGCCACGATCAGCGGGCCGGCGATGACGCCGACGACGCCCAGGCTCAGCGTCCCCCCGGTGAACCCGACGAAGTAGAGGCTGGCGGACATCCCGGTCGTCACCGAGGCGAGGCGCGGCCGGATGAGCGCGTCGGGGAGGAAGCCGATGAGGACGAGGCCGGCGATGGCGACGACGAGCGCCGCGGTGATCTCGCCGGCGAGCGCCTGTCCGGTCGCGACGGCGACGATGAGCAGGCTCGGGCCGATGACGGGGATGAACTGGAGGAGTCCGGAGAAGAACGCGAGCGTGAACGCCGCCTCGTAGCCCAGCAGCCAGAAGACGAGGTAGGCGACGAGGAAGGTCCCCAGCGCCGTCGCCGCCTGGAGGACGTACAGCGCGTAGAGCGTGTCGCGCACGCACCGGTGTAGCGCGAGGACCACGTCGTGGTACTCGCCGGGGACGAGGCGCAGCATCGCCTGGCGGACGCTCCCCGGTCGCAGGAGGAGGCCGTAGATGAGGAAGACGAACAGGAATGCCTTCAGGGCGATGACGGGCGCGGCGCTGGCCGTGTCGACCGCGATGTCGAGGATCGACTCGCGCGCTTGCGTCAGCAGGGCGCTCACGTCGATCACGTACGTCACCCCGAAGAGCGAGATCGGCTGTTCGCTCGGGATCGAGCGGAACAGCCCGAACAGCACCGACTGCCGGATGTAGACGGCGTAGACGATGGGGGTGAGGACGAGCGCGACGAACAGGAACCCGACCACGGTCGCGCCGGCGGCGGCGAGACGGCGAGGGACGCCCCGCCGGACGAGGGCCCGCCGAACCGGATAGAGCACGTAGGCCACCGTGATGGCGAAGAAGACGGTCCCGAGCACCCGAGAGAGGATCCCGAGCGTCAGGAGCCCGATCCCGACGAAGAGCCCACCCAGCACCTGCTGGCGCCGCGTCAATGCCATACCACTTCGTGTGTCCGAGGTCTACAAAACGTTTGGCACGGGCTTGCCGACTACGTCCGCGTTCGCTGCGGATCGCGTCAGTTCTGGGGGATTTACGGCCGACGTCGAAACTCAGGGGGCGACGCCGACGGTCAGGAGGGTGCCGTGCTCGCGGTAGCGTTCCACCATCTCCTCGCGCGTCTCGAAGCCCTCGATCGGGAACTCGCCGGCCGGCGGGAGTTCGGTCTCGGTGTCGGGGATGCGGTCCTGACCGGCGACGTGGAAGCCCGCTTCGCGGAACCGCTCGCGGTACTCCCGCTCGGTCCAGCGGATCATCGGCACGTCGACCAGATCCTCCCACCGGTGCGTGTGGACGCTCTCCTCCCAGTAGTTCACCGCGCAGTAGAACGTGCCGCCGGGTCGGAGCACCCGGTGTAGCTCCTCCAGCACGGCGTCTGGGTCGCGCGCGTAGAAGAACGCCTCCATCGACCAGCAGTGGTCGATGCTGTCGTCGTCGAAGGGCAGATGCTCGAAGTCGCCGTTCAGGAAGCCCGAGCGAGGGTCGTCGGTGTACGACCGGGCGTTGCGGGCCATCTCCGGCGACGCGTCGATCCCGTACGTGCGCGCGGCGTCGTTGGTCTCCCGGAGCGCGCGCCCGGCGTATCCGCTCCCGCAGCCGAGATCGAGGACGGTCTCGCCCTCCTCGACGGGCATCCGCGAGAGCGCGTGTTTGGCGGTGTGCCAGTGGCGTTCCTCCATGCCCTCGTCGCGGCCGTCCCGGGCCCACTCGTCGAACTCCTCGCTGACGCTCATGTTCGGGCCGTGGGCGGGCGCGATGAAAACGGTTCTGTGTCGGTCTAGCCGGCCCGGAAGCTGACGCCCCGCGCCGGTCGGGATGTCGGCGAGGTGAGAAGACCTATGTCCGACGGCGAGGTACGGCCGGCCGTGCAACCCCCTCCGTTGCTGGTCGAGCGGCCGCTGGTAGCGGTCGCGGTCGGGCTGGCCGCCCTCGTTGTCATCGCCAACCCCTTCGTGCTCGCCTACTGGGCGCGCAGCGAGGCGCGGGCGAAGGGGTCGTCGACGTTCGACGTCTTCCTCTACATGCAGCTGGCCGTCGGGACCGTCCACTACTGGTACGTACGGTTCGCTCGCGGCGACGCCGGACCGCGCGACGCCCCACCGACCCGACGCGAGCGACTGGCCGGCAGCTACGCGATGGCAGTTGTCACCGCCTTCGTGGTCGGTGCGATCCTCTCGCCGCCGGACCCGATCACTCAGGTACTGTACTTCCTCCCGCTGTTCGCCGGGTCGTTCGCCGCCGCGTATCTGGTGGCCTCGACCGCGACCGAACGGCGTTCGGCGGCGACGAACTGACTCGCCCTGCCGCCATCGCCGCCGCCGTCGTGGCGGGGAACGCCAGGATTTAGGTGATGCCCGGGAAATCGCGGAGTCATGGGACGGGCGCCGCGGTACAAGCTCGCCGACACGGCCCAGCAGGTGGTCGGCGGGTTCCTCCTCGCCGGGCCGTTCGTCGTCACCGAGGAGGTGTGGACGCTGGCGGAGAACATGACGTGGTGGCACGTGGCCGCCACCGTTGCCGTCGTGTTCGCCATCGGCTACGGCGCCCTCTACGAGGCCGACGACGACCGCGACCCCGACCGCGAGGCCGAGGTCGCGGGTATCCCGCTCCGTTTCGTCTCGCTCATGCTGGTCTCCTACGGGTCCGTCGCCGTCCTCGCACTCACGCTGACAGCGCCGAGCACCTTCGTCGAGAACGCAACCACGTTCGAACGCGCGCAGATCACCGCCCGCGCCGTCAGCGTCGGCGCCATCTTCAGCGTCGTCGGCGCCGCGACCGCCGACAGCGTGTTTTAGGGATTATCTGTGTGTGCGAAGGTATCGAATGGGCCGTAATCTTTGGAGGCCGCTCCCGAGGCTTGCGAGTCCAGCCAGTGTCACAGTTCCACAGATGATGTGGGCATTACTGTACGGATTGCATCCGCCGCTGTAGACCAGGGCGAAATTCGGTCCGATGTGGACCCCCTTCGGATTAATTTCCTCACACAGGAGTTGCGGGAACAGGGTGCCGATATTCGCCAGTCCGATATAGAGGAGCAGAAGACCGAGGAGTATCGCCGTGAACGAAAATGAACGTGAGGTAGTCATGGAACTCGGCAGTCGCAGTTCTATTCACCCAGAGAACATTTAAACCACATTGTTCAGACGTGGAGGAAAGCAGACATCCACTGATGGGGCGACGAATCAACGGCTCAATTAAAATGCTATCACAAAGTCAGAGTTTCGCTCGAAGAGATCGAAAATTAACGCACTGTGCCGGCTACAGAAACGGTACTGAGCATTCGCGCGAACGTAGTGAGCGCGATTCGCCGTCAGAGCGAAGCGCTGACGTGCCCTCGTTCGCTGGCGCTCACGAGGACACCGGTCGCGACCGCAGGGAGCGACCGGCTTTTTCACCCATGTTTTTGGGCGGGGGGTTCCCGCAGGGAGCGTAGCGACCGAGGAAACCCCCCGGCGAAAAAGATGGAAACAAGATGGGATCTGGTCCCGCAGGCTTAAGGCGATACCAGCCTCTCAACTGGACATGGATTACCGTCTCGCTATCGAGAACGCGCCGGACACGGTTCCCGGCGGGACCGGGATCCTCCTCGTGCATCCGAGCACGGGAGAGACCGACCGGATCGACACGGACTTTCTGAGTACCGATACCGACCACATGCTGGTCATCTCGACGCGGACGACGGCGCGGGAAGTGCGCCAGAAGCTCGAACACTACGAGGTCGACGAGGAGCGGGCGACCATCCTCGACGCGCTGTCGGTCGAGCGCGGCTACACCCGTCGGCAGTCCGAGAACGTCAAGTACGTCTCCGCGCCGGACGACCTGGACGGTATCGTCGACGAGACGCGCGTGTTTCTCGAATCCACGGAGGGCAAGCGGCGCGTCAGCCTCGACTCCGTCACCGAGATGATCTACTACTCCGACGCCGAGCGGGCGGGCGAGGCCGTCGACGCCATCCTGGAGTTGCTCGACGAACACGACGCCGTCGGGCTGTTCCACCTCGCGAAGGGGGTCCACGACGAGGGCGAACTGGAGGACTTCCGCTCGCGCTTCGACGGCGTGGTCGACCTCTCCGAGGACGGCTCGGTCACCGCCGACTTCTGAGCGCGGCGCTCCTGTCGATGGACGCTATCGAGAAGAACGGTCGATAGCCGCGCCGGCGTCAGTCGTCTGCGTCAGTGGAAGCGCCGCGGTCGCCCGAAGAACGGAGGCGGGCGTAGCCGGCGCGGAGTCGGTCGCGGATCCAGCGGCGATGATAGACCGTCTCGCCGCCGGCCCAGCCGAGGGTCAGCAGGACCGCGCCGAGAGCGCCGACGAACGCCCAGGGGCTCATCCACACGGGGCGGATCCACGGCGCGATGTGCGCCCAGCGCTCGGCGAACCAGTCGGCCTGCTCCGAGATGGGCGTCCCGGCGAACGTTCCGGAGACCCAGTCGGCGAAGGTCGCTCGCTCGGTCGAACCGGGCGTCAGCGCGGCGCTGCCGTTGAGGCCGTAGGCGCCGCTGGCGCCCTGGTCGCTGATGGTCGGCCCGCCGGGTTCGTCGCCGAGGTTGACGCGTTCGGCCTCGTAAGTGCCCCACGGGGCGTAGTACTCCCAGACGACCTCGCCTTCGGGGGTGACCTCCATGACGCGGTGGTTGAGCGAATCGGTGACGAGCGTGTTGCCGTCGGGCAGGCGGTCGGCGTCACGGGGCCAGTTGAGGTTGCCGTCGACGCCGAGGTTCCAGGTCCGCTCCCACGTCGCCGAGCCGTTCTCGCGGCCGGTCAGTTCGTACTCGACGACGCGGTCGTTCTCGCTGTCGGCGACGAGTATCGCGGGCGTGCCGTCCTCGCTCTCGACGTAGTTGGGGTTGTGCTGTTCGTACATGACGCTGTGGTCGCCCGGAGCGCCCAGCGAGAGTTCGACCTCCTTGGTCGACCGGTTGACGACGACGACCTCGTCCATGTTGCGCGGGGAGGCGAGGTAGCGGCCTTCGCCGATCTTGTCGACGTCGTTGACGTGGGTCCAGTCGTTGCCGTCGCCGGCGTACTGGCCGCCGTCGTCGCGGTCGTAGCGACGCTCGAACTGGTACTCCCAGGTCACCTCGTCGGTGGTGCGGTTGTAGACGAACAGGCGGTCCTCGTTTCGCTCGGACGTCGCGTTGTAGTTGCGCATGTCCGCGACGAGCAGCTCGTCGCCGTTGATGAGGTCGACGTCGTGGGTGTCGTGAGTGTCGAGGCGTTCGGTCCAGACGCGCTCGCCGCTGGCGGGGTCATACTTGAAGACGGTCGTGCCGCCGGGGCGGGCGCCGACGACGAGGAGAGTCCCGTCCTCCAGCGGGTCGACGTCGTAGAACCACGTCACGTCGCTCTGGGGCTCGTAGTTCCACTCCAGGTCGCCCTCGGGGCCGACGGCGACGAGGCGGGCGGGTTTCTTGGAGCTGTTCTGGCCGCGACCTTTGAACCCCTGGACGGCGATGACCGTGGTGCCGTTCGCGGGTTCGTCGATCGCCCCTTTCTGGAGTTCGATCGGTTCGTGCGTGAGCGCCGAGACGCCGGACGGCACCAGTAGTGCCACGACGAGGGCGAGCACGCAGAGGCGGGCGACCAGCGGTCGCGTCAGTGCGAGCGAATCCCTGTCCATGAAATTGACCCCCGGGGAACGCGCGTTCCGGTTGTCCGAGTGCAGCCGTCTCTCGGATATAACCGTACCGCTCTCCACCGGTCGAGCCGCCGGGACCGACCGCTTCCACCCGATCGACCGATACCGCCTGAACGACCGCTCTCACCCGTCCGACCACTCTCGCCTGACCGACCGCTCTCGCCCGCCTGACCTCCCCTGGCCGGCTGTGTCCACGTCCGGGATCCGGCTCGCGCTACCGATCCCGGCGACGATTGCTCGAACAGTAACGGGCGTCCTGTCGGGGCGGGCGGTCCGGCAGTTGCCGCTCGCGCTCGATCCGCCGGTTCACCCGATGAGCGCGGGAATCGGCGGGGTGTGCGTGCTACTACCAAATCACCAACCATTAAGTTTCAGTACTCGAAGGGATACAACGTATGCCGGAATGCCAGAACTGCGGTTCCTTCGTTACGGCAGACTACGCACGGGTGTTTACGCCGAACGGGGTCGAGTCGCCGCGCGTCTGTCCTCAGTGCGAGGACAAGATCCGCGACGGGGCCGACGTTCGCGAGGCGCGCTCGACCCGTCGCGGATAGGGTCCTGTATCGTCGTGTAATCCTGGGGGGAGGCGAACTGGCCGAGTCGGGGGGCACACCCGGATCGTTGTCAGAACGCTTCTCCTGTGCTCGCACCGGCCAGCCACGGCTTCCGGCGTCGCCACTGAAGCGAGCGCGTTCACTCGTCGACCGCGTCGACCAGCAGGTCGCGCGCCTCGGCGAATACCTCCTCGGCGCGGCCGTCGTCGCGGGCCTCGGCGGTGATACGGACGATCGGTTGCGTGCCGCTGGCCCGCAGGAGGAACCAGGCGTCGCCGAGGTCGACGCGGACGCCGTCGAGCGTCGTCACGTCGTCGTACTCCCCGAGGACGCGCTCGCTCACCCGCTCCATCACCGCCGCCTTCTCGTCGGTCTCGACCGAATCGCGCCGGATGGGGTAGGTTTCGACGTCGGCGATGCGGTCCGCGAGCGGGCGCTGGGCGGCCAGCGCCGCCAGTTTGCAGGCCGCGAGCGGACCGTCGGGACAGAGCGTCTCCGACGGCCAGATCCAGGCGCCGCTGGGCTCGCCGCCGAAGGCGACGCCGGCTTCGCTGGCCCGCTCGGCGACGTACACGTCGCCGACGCGCGTGCGTTCGACGGTCACGCCGTCGTCGGCGAGGTGGTCGTCGACGGCGAGGCTGGTATCGACCGGGGCCGCGACGCTCTCGCCCTCGCTGGCCGCCTCACGGGCGAGGAGCGCGAGCGTCACGTCCCCGGAGGCGTACGTCCCGTCGCCGGCGACGGCGCGCATCCGGTCGGCGTCGCCGTCGTGCGCGATCCCGAGGTCGGCGTCGCTCGCGGCGACCAGGGACGCGAGCGACCGGCAGTTCTCCTCCGTCGGTTCGCTCGGCCGGCCCGGGAACGAGCCGTCGGGCTGGGCGTTGAGCGTCTCGACCTCGCAGCCCAACCGCTGGAGGGCCTCGACGGTGACGCCGCCGGCGCCGTTGCCGAGGTCGACGACCACCGAGAGCGGTTCGACGACGTCGACCGCGTCGACGAGGGCGTCAACGTGGCGGTCGGTGCCGTCGCGGCGTTCCCGCTCGCCGAGGTCGTCCCAGGCGTGAAGGTCGGTCGTTCCCTCGCGGACGCGCGTTTCGATCTCCTCGCGGAGCGGGCCGTCGTACGCCTGGCCGGAGGGCTGCCAGAGCTTGATGCCGTTGTCGGGGGCGGGGTTGTGCGAGGCGGTGACGACCACCCCGGCGTCGCCGTCCTCCAGGGAGACGCTCCGCGCGACCGTCGGCGTCGCGGCGAACCCGAGGTCGACCACGTCGGTGCCCGACTCCCGGAGGCCCGCGGTGAGGGCGTCGACGAGGAGACGCCCGCTGTCGCGGGCGTCCCTGCCCACGACGACGCGGTCGGCGTCGACGCCCATCGCTCGTCCGACCGAGAGCGCGAGCTCGGCGGTCACGTCTTCGCCGACGGGTCCCCGGATGCCGCTGGTTCCGAACATACCTGACCGTCGGAGGACTGGACCAAAAAACTCGGCCGTCCGCGTCGGGCGGCGGCGCCCGACCGCGGTCGGTTCACGGATGGGGACGCGAGCGCGTCCCCCGCTCGCGGATTAGTCGGCGCCGTGTCGCGGCACGTAGCCGCACTCGTCGCACTGCCAGGACTGGTGTTCGAAGGCTATCTCGCCGTCGCAGTCGGGACAGGTGAAGGCCCCGACGGTCGCGTACTGCTGGGTTGCCATTATCGACGTACATCTCCTCGTCCCGTTTAAGCGTTCCTATTATTCTGACTTGAGAATATAAGGTCGTCCGTCCGCGGCCCTACATCGCTTATTCCCATTGTTGTGATGGATTACCACGGATGATCAACTCGGAATCGAGTAAAAATCGATAGGCACTATTTGTAATAGTGTGTATTATCATCACAGCACTGCCCTTAGGTATTTACCGGAAACCTTTACCTGTGGAGACGGCGGCTGTGCTGACATGGCAACGACAGAATCCTGGAGCGACCCGGAACGGTGTCCGTTCTGCGGCGCGAAACTCGCTTCGCCCGGCGCGGGCTTCGTCGACCACACGGCCGAGAGCCCGGACTGCGAGACGAAGTTCGAGACGTGGCGCGACCGGATCACGGACGACGTGGCCGGCGGCTGGAGCGGCTAATCGAGTAGAAGCGGCCGATAGGCTGGCGGACCGATGTGCCCCTCTCGTGCACGCCGGAGGGAGACGCGTTCGCCGTCGCGGGCGACCGGGCGGTGCCAGTAGCGTTTTGCCGGGGGGCGGCCTTGACCCGGGCATGAATCAGAGCGAACGCGAGGAGGCCAAGCGCCGCGCGGGCGAGAGCGCGGCCGCGGAGGTCGGGGACGGGACCGTGGTCGGACTGGGCAGCGGGAGCACGGCGGCCCACGCCATCCGGGCGCTCGGCCGCGAGGTCGACGCCGGTCTCGACATCGAAGGCGTCCCGACCTCCTTCCAGGCCCGGGAGATCGCCATCGACGTCGGGATCGAACTGACGACGCTGGACGAGGCCGACGTCGACGTCGCCATCGACGGCGCGGACCAGTTCGCCGGCGCCGACCTCGTGAAGGGCGGGGGCGGCGCGCACGCCCGCGAGAAGATCGTCGACGCCGCAGCCGACCGCCTCCTGGTGGTCGCCGACCCGACCAAAGAGGCCGATGTCCTGGACTACCCGGTCCCGGTCGAGGTACTACCCGACGCGCG
This sequence comes from Halosimplex rarum, assembly GCF_047715405.1. NCBI lineage: Archaea > Methanobacteriati > Methanobacteriota > Halobacteria > Halobacteriales > Haloarculaceae > Halosimplex > Halosimplex rarum. The sequence continues at coordinate 2,369,654 of NZ_CP180412.1, read as the reverse complement.
GACGACCGCCGCCGACGCCGTCCGCCGCCTGGGGGGCCAGCCCGAACTCAGGCGCGCAGACCGCAAGAGCGGGCCCGTCGTCTCGGATAACGGGAACCTGATCCTCGACTGTGACTTCGGAGCGATGCCCGACCCGGCGGGGCTGGCGACCGATCTGTCGGCGCTGCCCGGTGTCGTGGAGCACGGGCTGTTCGTCGACTTCGCCGACGAGGTACACGTCGGCACGGAGACTGACGTCACCGTCTTCGAGCCGTGACGACGTTCCCCCCAAAAAAGCGAAACTGAGTCGACCTTACAGGTCGCGCGGCTGAACCGTCTTGCGGTCGTTCGCTTCGGCTCGTCGCTGCGCTCGCTCGAGGAGCTCTTCGACTTCCTCGTCGAGGGCGTCGTAAAAGTCGCGGGAGACGTTCATCTCTTCGAGCGCTTCCTTGACCGAATTCTTGACAATGAGGTCTGCCATACAAGATGTCTGAACAAATGGATGGTTTATAAACTTTCCCAATTATACGCAGTCTCGCCGCCTTTGTCGGGGGTCTGAGCGCCGCTCCCGGCTTGTCGGACCGTCGGAACGACGCGTGTTTAAGTATCTTGTGGAGTATCGGAGTGTGGATCGGCCCGGATCGGGGCGCAACGGCCCCGTGGGACCGCTCGCGCGCGCTCGGCGGCGAGTGAGCGGCCGGGCGCGCGCCACCGCCCGAGACCGTGGCGGAGGGGGACGGTCAAGTGGGTCGAACACAGAGGGGGGATATGCGCGAACTACTCGAAGCGGTCGCGGCGGGCGACGTCTCGCCCGCGGAGGCCGAAGCGGAGCTCGCGGGCTACGCCACAGGCGACGCGGGGCGATTCGACGCCGCCCGCACCGACCGGAGCGGCGTCCCCGAGGCCGTGCTGGCGACGGGCAAGACGCCGGCGGAGGTCGCGGCGTTGGCCTCGACGTCGGTCGAGACGACCGGACGGGCTATCGTAACACGGGCGGACGAGACGGTCGCCGAGGCGGTCCGCGACGTGCTCGGCGCGGACCATCCGACGGCCGCCGTGGACGTCGACGATCGGTCGGGCGTCGTCGTGGCTCGGATGCCCGATTTCGAGCGTCCCGATCTAGACGCGTCGGTGGGCGTGGTGACCGCGGGTACCTCGGACGCCGTGCCCGCCGGCGAGGCGGCGGCCATCGCTCGGGAGATGGGCGCGACGGTCGAGCGCGTGGACGACGTGGGCGTCGCGTCGCTCGCGCGTGTGGTGGATTCTCTGGAAACCCTCCGCGACCAGGACGTGCTGGTCGTCGCCGCCGGCCGCGAAGGCGCGCTCCCCACCGTCCTCGCCGGGCTCGTCGACGTGCCGATCATCGGGCTCCCGGTCTCGACGGGGTACGGCCACGCCGGCGAGGGCGAGGCCGCCCTCTCGGGGATGATCCAGTCCTGTACCGCCCTCTCGGTCGTCAACGTCGACGCCGGCTTCACCGCCGGCGCGCAGGCCGGGCTGATCGCCCGGCGGATCGACGAGGCGAGGGCCGACCGGTGACCGCGCAACGCCCGCGCTGGCGGCCAGCGGCCGGTTACGCGAGTGACACCAAACCACGTTGGTATACCCGTTATATCCGGGGCACGCCAACCGTCTGGTACCGGTTGACAGCCGGGAGAAACCAATGCCAACGTGTAACCACTGCGGCGCGCACGTCTCCGACCAGTTCGCTCGCGTCTTCGCCGACGAAGGCGGGGCCGTCCACGCCTGCCCCAGTTGCTCGGCGAACGCGGGCATCGCGGAAGTCGCGAGAGAGCGCGCGCTCGAAGCGTAGTCCCCGCACAGCCCCATGACCGACCTGCGGACCCCGGACGCCGATCACTTCGTGTACGTCCTTCGGTGCGGTGACGACACGTTTTACACCGGCTACACCACCGACGTCGAGCGCCGCGTCCGCGAGCACGACGCCGGCGAGGGCGCCAAGTACACCCGCGGTCGGACGCCCGTCCGCCTCGTCCACGTCGAGGGGTTCGACTCGCAGTCCGCCGCGATGTCCCGCGAGTACGAGATCAAACAGCGCTCGCGGGCCGCCAAGAAACGGCTCTTCGACGAGGGGGGCGTGCCCGCGGCGCTGGATCTGCCGGCCTCCCTGCTCGCCGACGACGCCCACTGAACCCCGTTTGATCGCCGCTCCCGACGGGTCCGTTCGTCGTGATAGCACGCCACGCACACACCTTTTTCCGGTCGGCACCGGTGCCTTCGGGCATGACCGCAGACGCCGACGCCATCGACTTCGGCACCGACGGCTGGCGGGCGACGCTCGACGAGTTCACCGCGCCGCGCGTCCGCATGGTCGGCCAGGCAGTCGCGACGTTCCTGCGCGAGGAGGCCGACGGAACCGGCGCGGACGGCGCGGCCGGGACCGTCGCGGTCGGCTACGACGCCCGCGAGAGTTCACGCGGGTTCGCCGAGGAACTCGCCCGCGTCCTCGCCACGAACGGCTTCGACGTGCTCGTCCCCGGCCGCGACCTCCCGACGCCGGTCGTCGCCTGGACCGTCCGCGAGCGCGACCTCGCCGGCGGCCTGATGATAACCGCCTCGCACAACCCGCCCGAGTACAACGGCGTGAAGTTCCTCCCCAGCGGCGGCGCGCCCGCGCTCCCCGACGTGACCGACGCGCTCGCCGAGCGCCTCGCCGAACCCGACCCGCTGCCCGATGGCGAGTGGGGCGCCGTCGAGGAGACGGACCTCGTGGGCCCCTACACCGAACGCGTTCTCGACGCCGTCGACGCCGACTTCTCGGACCTCTCGGTGGTCTACGACGCGATGCACGGCAGCGGCCGCGGCGTCACCGACGTGCTCCTCGAACGCGCGGGCGCCGACGTGGAGCGACTGCGCTGCGAGCGCGACCCCGAGTTCGGCGGCGACTCGCCGGAACCGACCGCCGACCACCTGACCGACCTCGCCGACCGCGTCGCCGACTCCGGCGCGGACCTGGGGGTCGCCAACGACGGCGACGCGGACCGCATCACCGTCGTCACGCCCGAGCGCGGCGTCCTCGACCCGAACCTCTTCTTCGCCGCGACGTACGAAGCGGTCCTCGACGAAGACCTGTGGTCGGCGGAGGCGACGACGAGCGACGACGTGGTGCGGACCGTCTCGACCAGCAGCATCGTCGACCGCGTCGCCGAGGACCACGGCCAGGAGGTCCACGAGACCGCGGTCGGGTTCAAGTGGGTCGCCCAAGCGATGGACGAGCACAACACCGTCATGGGCGGCGAGGAGAGCGGCGGATTCGGTCTCACCGCGCACGTCCGGAACAAGGACGGCGTCGCGTTCGCGCTCCTCGCGGCGGCCATCGCGGACGCCGAGGGCTACGACGAGCGCGTCGACGACCTCCTCGACCGCCACGGCGGGATCGTCCAGGACCGCGTCAGCGTCGACTGCCCGGACGAGCGGAAAGCGCCCGTGCTGGCGGAACTGGAGGACGCGCTGCCCGACGAACTCGCCGGCGCAGCGGTCGAGGACGTCTCGACCGTGGACGGTTTTAAGGTCTTCCTCGCGGACGGGACCTGGCTGCTCATGCGTCCGAGCGGGACCGAACCCAAACTCCGCGTCTACGCCGAGGCGGGCTCGCAGGACCGCGTCGACGAGTTGCTCTCGGCCGGCCGCGACCTGGTCGAACCGCTCGTGTGAGTCGCCTCGCTCGTTGCGGTCGAACCGGTCGCGCCGGTCGTTTCGACCCGTTCTCTCACTGTTCCGGTCTGCCGCGGAGCGCGTCGAGTTTCCGACAGACTTCGTCCACCGGGGGCCGGTCCCGCGGCGAGTCGCCCCTGTGCGCCCAGGCGAACCGCGGTTCGTCGCCGCGCGTATCGAGGACGAACGTCGCGGGGAGGCGACCGAGGAAGTCGTTCGCGGCCCCGAGCCCGCCGAGCTGCGTGGGCTGGTCGTAAGCGTCGGCGATGGCGCCGTCGGGGTCGGCCAGCAGCGGGAACGGCGGGTCGTACCTGTCGACCCACCGGCGGGCGCGCTCCGCGGGTTCCGGGAGGACGGCGACGACGGCCGCGTTTCGGGCCCGGAAGTCGTCGTAGCGGTCGGTCAGCGTCCGCACCTGTTTCCGACACCGGTCGCAGTGGAAGTCCCGGAGAAAGGCGAGGACGACGAACTCGGCGTCGCCGAGCGCCGCCAGCGAGCAGGGGTCCGGCCCCGCGCTGACGTTCGCCAGCAGGAACTCCGGCGCAGCGAGCGGGTGGTTCATCGACCGCTGGTTTCGTCCCGAGGGTGATGAACGCTCGCCTCTCGGTCCGCCGCGCGCGGCGCGGTCGCTACTGTCAGCGCTCGGTACATTCGAAGGAGCCGCGGAACCGATCGCTCGCGTCGAGGGCCGTCACAGAGAATCCCAGGGCTTCGTAGAACGGTCGCACGTTCGCATCGAACTCCGCGACGAGTCGGTCGTACCGGTCGGCGGCCGCCGCGACGAGCGCCCCGCCGATGCCCTGTCCGCGCCGGCGTCGACGGACCGCGACCGCGTCAATTTCGGCCGTTTCACCGGTGTCGCCGGGAACGCTTTCCTCGCCCGGGCGGACGAGCACGAGCGCCCCGAGGACAGTCTCGTTCGGGGTGTCGGACCCGGATCCGTCGCGGACGGCGACGAACGCGTTGCCGCGGTCGATGCTCGCCCGGACGCGGTCCGCGTCGGTTTCGAGCGCGCCGGCGTCAAGCACGCCGAGGATGCCCGGCAGATCCTCGGCCGTCGCCGGCCGGACGGTCACGTCGCGGGTCATCTGAGGTGTTGGCGGGTCATCTCGGTCTCACTCCCGGAGGCCGTCGAGCGCGTCGAGCACGGTCGTCATCGAGGGGTGGTCCCACGACGACCTGCCGCGGTAGGTCCACGCGACCACGGGTTCGTGCCCGCGCGCGTCGACGATTGCGACCGCGGGGAGGCGACCGAACACCGGGACCCACTCGCCGAGGAACGACAGTCGAGCGGGCTGGCCGTAGTCGTCGCCGGCGCTCGCGTCGGGGTCGACCAGCAGCGGGTGGGGGAGTTCGAAGCGCTCCTGCCACTCCTCGGCGCGCTCGCGGGACTCGGGGAGCACGGAGACGGCCACGGCGTCGCGGGCGCGCAGCGCCGAGAACCGCTCGCCGGCCCGCTTCGCCTGAGACCGACACTCCGCGCAGTCGTGGTCGTCCTGGAAGAGCAAGACGACGAACGACTCCTCGTCGGCCAGCGCGGTCAGCGAACACGGGTCCGGACCGGGGCCGACGTTCGGCAACTCGAAGCCCGGGGCCGGCTGGGTGCCACTCATCGACCACCGATACACCCCCGCGCGTCAAAAACAACCGTCTTTTCGTTCGGCGCGGCCGCTCGATACGGCGGCTTTACTTCGGGTCCTCGTCGACTGCTGGGAGCGTGAACGAAAACGTCGACCCCTCGCCGGGCTCGGACTCGACCCAGATATCGCCGCCGTGGCGCTCGACGATCCGCCGACAGAGCGCGAGACCGATACCGGTCCCGGCGTGTTCGTCGCGTCCGTGGAGCCGTCGGAACACCTCGAAGATCTCGTCTGTCGCGTCCGATTCGATCCCGACTCCCTCGTCGCTGACCGAGACCGTCCACGCCGCGCCGCGTCGCTCGGCGGCGACGTGAATCCGCGGCGGCGCGTCCCCACTGTACTCGACGGCGTTCGACAGCAAGTTCTGGAACACCTGGCGCAACTGGGCGGGGTCGCCCTCCACGGTGGGGAGCGACTCGGCGGTGATCTCGGCGCCGCTCTCCTCGGTCTGGACCTGGAGATCGACCAGCACGTCGTCGAAGACGGCGTCCAGGTCCACGGCGGTGAACGGGTCGCCCTGCGTCTCGACGCGCGAGTATTCGAGCAAGCCGTCGATCATCGCTTTCATCCGGTCGGCGCCATCGACGGCGAATTCGAGGAACTCCTCGCCGTCCTCGTCGAGTTCGTCGCCGTACCGCTGCTCTATCAGCATCAGGTAGCTGGTGATCATCCGCAGCGGCTCCTGCAGGTCGTGTGAGGCGGCGTAGGCGAACTGTTCGAGGCGCTCGTTGGACGCTTCGAGCCGGCGCTGGATCCGCTTGCGCTCGGAGATGTCTCGCATGATGCCCGTGAAGAACCGCTCGTCGCCGAACTCGGCCTCGCCGAACGAGACCGCGAGCGGGATCTCCGACCCGTCGGCGTGCCGGCCCGGCAGTTCGACGTACTCCCAGTCGAGCGTTCGCTCGCCGGTCGCGAGGTACCGGTCGACTCCCTCGAAGTGCTGGTCGGTGAACTCGTCGGGCATCAGCAGCGTCAGCGGCTCCTCGACCACCTCCGACTGCTCGTACCCGAACACGTCCGCGACCGACGGGTTCACCGACCGGACGACGCTCCGCTCGTCGATCGTGACGATCACGTCGCTGGCCGCCTGGGTGAGCGCGCGGTACTGTTCGAGTTCCCGTTCGCGTTCCCTGCGCTCGGTCACGTCCCGAGCGACGGCGACGACGTACGCACGGTCCAGTTCGACGTAGGACGCGTTGACTTCCACCGGGTAGGTGCTCCCGTCTTTCCGGCGGTGATACCCGTCGAAGGTGCGGTCTCCCTCGGTCTGCAGACCCTCGACGAACGAGCGCCACGCCTCCCGGTCGGGGATCTCGGTCTCGACGTCGGGAACAGATAGCCGCAGGAGCTCCTCGCGGCTGTACCCGCGGCGGCGACAGGCGGTCTCGTTGACGTCCAGATACTCCGCCGTCTCCGGGTCGATGACCAGTACGCTATCCGTCGACTGATCGAGAAGGGTTCGAAATAGCTCGCGCCCCGCGTCCCCCTCGTCGGAAGGCACCATCTCACCCCTCGTACGGTCTCGCGGGCTGTAAGGCCTTCTTTCAGGATGAGTAACCCGACGGAACGGACGGGAAGAACGGGTGAACGACGGGCGCGTTGCCACCCTCTCGAACCCCTTCGTCGGGGCCGTCGACGGTCGCGCGGGTCACCCGCCTTTGACGAGTCGCAGCACCTCGACCGCGTCGGTCTCCACGGGGGCGTCTTCGGGGACAGGGCGGCCGTCGACCAGGACGGACACCTCGTGGGCGCTGTACGGAAGCGGGTCGAGCAGGTCGGCGTAGGTGGCTCCCTCGTCGATCTCGACCTCGCGGGTGTCCTCGCCGGCGACGGCGACCGTGACGCGCATACCCGAGGATCGGGACGGGCGGGCTTGAGCGTGTCGTCCCGCGGTCGGCCGGACCGGTATCGCGGCCCGGTCAGTCGGCGGGTTCGGCGCCGGAGTCGTCGACGTCCGGGGACCGATCCCTCCGTTCGCGGCGGCCGCGGCGGTCTCGATAGCCGTCGGCGAGGACGGCGACGAGCGCGCCGAACCCGAGCAGGAAGACGGCGAGGCGAACGAGCGGGTCGACGACCGGGATCAATCGGAGGAGCGCGACGACGAACACGCCGAGGAGGAGCGCCGCCCAGCGGTTCTCGACGTCGGCCAGCGAGAGGAGCCACGAGCCGAGGACGAACCGGCCGTAGATGGTTCCGACCCAGGCGAGCAGGGCGAACGCGAGGGTGCCCGCGAGCGCGAGCGGGATGCCGACGATGGTGATCGCGAGAGCGACGAGCACGACCGGGACGGTGACCAGCGTCAGCAGGCCGATCCCGCCGGTCCGGAGCGGGTCAGCGGTCGCGCGTTCGGCGACGTCGCCGGAGAGTCCGGGGAAGACGAGCAGGAGCACGGCGCCGAACAGCACCGCGACGGCCATCCCGTAGATCGTGAAGAAGACGCCGGGGATCGCGAAGTCGCCGCCGGGGCCCACGCCGAGGTCGTCGCGCTGGGTGATCGTTCCGTCGATCGTCGCGCGGTCGAGACCGGTGACGTCGCCGTCGTAGACGAAGTCGCCCGCGATCCGGGCGTTCTCGCCGAGCGTGATTGTGTCGGCGCCGAGGCGAGCGTCACCGAGGACCGTCCCGGAGAGGACGATGTTGCCCGCACCGGCTTCGAGCGTTCCGTTGATCCGCGCGTCCTCGCCGACGGTGAGGCTCCCGCCCGCGGCCGAGACGTCGCCGCCGACGGTGCCGCCGATCCGGACGGTCCCGGCGGTCGCTTCGACGTCGCCCTCGACGGTCCCCGCCACGAGAACTGACCCGCCGAACGCCTGCAGGTCGCCCTCGACCGTGCCGCGGACGACGACGGTCCCGCCGAACGCCTGCAGGTCCTCGTCGATCGTCTCGCCCTCCTCGACGACGACGGTCTCGCCGCTCCGCGTCGCCGCAGCGGCCACACCGGGCATCACCGAGAGAACGACGAGCAGTACCACTCCGAGTGCTATCGCTGTGCGCCGCATGGATCGTCGATACGATCGGCGAGACGATAAATGTGTCATCCAGGCAACTACCGAAACGGTTCGACGCTGGCCACTCGGTAGGTTTACGGACGGCCCGCGCTTCCGATATCCCATGAGCGAGGCCGATCAGGAGTCCGGGTCGCGGGCGGGACGGGAGGAAGTCTGGATCGAGAAATACCGACCCCAGCGACTCGACGAGATCGTCGGACAGGAGGACATCGTCGAGCGACTCCAGAGCTACGTCGACCGCGACGACCTCAGCCACATGCTGTTCTCGGGACCGGCCGGCATCGGGAAGACCACGAGCGCGACGGCCATCGCCCGGGAACTCTACGGGGACGACTGGGGGGAGAACTTCCTCGAACTCAACGCCTCGGACGAGCGGGGGATCGACGTCGTCAGGGATCGGATCAAGAGCTTCGCGCGCACCTCCTTCGGCGGCTACAACTACCGCATCATCTTCCTCGACGAGGCCGACGCGCTGACGAGCGACGCCCAGTCCGCCCTCCGGCGGACGATGGAGCAGTTCTCGAACAACGTCCGCTTCATCCTCTCGTGTAACTACTCCAGCCAGATCATCGACCCCATCCAGTCGCGCTGCGCCGTGTTCCGCTTCTCGCCGCTGTCGGACGAGGCCGTCGCCGAGGAGATGCGACACATCGCCGACGAAGAGGGGATCGAGCTCACAGAGGAGGGCATCGACGCGCTCGTCTACGCCGCCGACGGCGACATGCGGAAGGCGATCAACGCGCTCCAGGCCGCCTCCGTCACCGGCAGCGTCGTCGACGAGGACGCCGTCTACGCGCTGACCTCGACCGCCCGCCCGGAGGAGATCAAGGAGATGGTCGTCGAGGCGCTGGACGGCGATTTCACCGCGGCGCGCTCGACGCTCGATCGCCTCCTGACCGAGGAAGGCATCGCCGGCGGCGACGTGATCGACCAGCTCCACCGCTCGGTCTGGGAGTTCGACCTCGGCGACGAGGCGGCCGTTCGCCTGCTCGACCGCATCGGCGAGACGGAGTATCGGATCACGACCGGCGCGAACGAGCGGATCCAGCTAGAGGCGCTACTGGCGTCCATCGCGCTCGACGACTGACTCCCGCTCCGACTTCTCCGCGCCTGGCGTTTCTGAGCGTCGCTCCTACGGTATCACGCCGACGCGTCGTAGCCGGCGTCCTCGACCGCCCGTACGAGCGCGTCCTCGTCCGCGTCGCCCTCGACCGTGGCCGTCTCGGACTCGCGGTCGGCTTCGGCGTCGTTCACGCCGGGCACGCCTTCGAGCGCGTCTTCGACGCTCTGTTCGCAGCCCTCACAGCTCATCCCGGTGACCGTGATCTGTCGTCCCATACGCGAGCGGAGGGCCGCGAAACTCTTGTGTCCAACGACCCCCGGCGACCCCCGGACCGCTCCGTGACGCCGACGCGGCCGGAACAGTCGCTCTCGCCGATACCGCCGGCAACCCCGGCGCCGCCGTCACGGACACCGCCGATACCGCCGACGCCGCGGGAACCTGTGAACGTGACGACGTTTTATCCGTCCGGCGGCCGAACGGCCGCTATGCGCCGCTCCGCACGCACGGTCCTCCTGCCGGCCGTCCTGACGGTGGTCGCCGTCGCATCGCAGTTCCTCCCCCCGATCGCACTGGCACGCGGTTCGGTTCCCGCGTGGCTCCCGGCCCTGGAATCCACGGCCGCCACAGTCGCCGTCTACCGAGAAACGGGGCTCGCCATCGCCACGCTCGCCGTGCTCGCGGGCGCGTTCGCACTGGGGTATCGAGAGGCCAGCCACCGCGACGTCGGCCGGACGTACCTGCGGTACGTCGGAGTCGTCTGCGCTGCCGGGGCGACAGTGCTACTCCTGATGTTCGGTGGGGCCGTCGTCGCGAACGGCTCGGCCGGTTCGAGTCCGTTTCTGACCGCGCTCGTCGTAACGGCGACGCTGGTCGCGATCCCCGGCGTCCTCACGGTCAGCGCGCTGGCGGGCGTCACGGTGGCCTCGACGCGCGACAGCGGCTCGCGAGCCCTCTCCACGCGCGGCCTACTCCCGTTTGCGCTCGCCGCCGGCGTCGTGACCGGGGCCGGGCACGCGCTGAACGCCGCGGGCGACCTCGCCATGGTCGCGGGCGACGGCGTCGGGGTCCCGACGTGGCTTCCGCAGTTCGGGACTATCGGGACGACGGTGACGACGTACCTCCTGGCGAGTCAGCTCGCAGGCGACCTCGCGCTCGTCGGCGGCGGGCTCGCGCTGGGCGCACTGGCGGTCCGCCGGACCGGAATCGCGGCCCCGGCGCGACGCTTCGTCGCCGCGGTGGCGACCGGCGCGCTAGGCGGGCTGCTGGTCGCCTGGATACCGATCACGTGGTCTCTCGCGGCCGAAAACACCGACCCGGGTCTCGCGGCGGGCGCGGCTACACTTCCGAACGCGGTCGTCTCGACCGCCGTCGTCGCGACGCTCGCGACTGTCGCCGGCGTGGGCGTCGCCCGGTTCGAGGCCGACGGGTCGGACGCGGGAGGGGGCGTCGGCGACGACACCGACGACCCCGGGTTCGAGGCGGTGACGGAGACGCCGGTGAGCGAGCGGTCGATCCGCGACCACTGACGACCGGTCTCGGGCGTCGAAGCGTCGCTCGGGAGTACAGTTTTGGGGGCGGGCGCCCTACCAGCCATCATGAAATTCGTCATCGTCGGCTTCGGCCGCGTCGGGATGCGCACGGCCCGGATCCTTCGGAGCGAGGGTCACGACCTCGTCATCGTCGACAACGACCCGAAGAAGGTCGAGCGCGCGAGGGAGGAGGGGTTCACGGTCGTCGAGGGGGACGGCGCCCAGGAGGCGACGCTCGAGGAGGCCGGCATCCAGGACGCCGACGCGGTGGGCGCGCTGACGGGCGACCTCAACACCAACTTCTCGGCGTGCATGCTCGGCAAGCACTACGGGCTGCGGACGGCGCTACGCATCGACGAGGACTACCGCCAGGAGATCTACGAGAAGTACGCCGAGGACGTCGACGAGATAATCTACCCCGAGCGACTCGGCGCCGCCGGCGCCAAGACCGCGCTGCTCGGCGGCGACTTCAACGTCCTCGCCGACCTGACCGAGGAGCTGTCGGTCGCGACCGTCGCCATCCCCGAGGGGTCGCCGCTCATCGGCCGCCGCGTCGTCGAGGTCGATCTCCAGGGCGACGCTCACATCTACGCCCACGGCCGCGCGGACGAACCGATGGAGATCCCGCTCCCGCAGACGAAGATCGAGGCCGGCGACGACGTCGCCCTGATGGCCGCTCCCGCCGATCTCCCCGACATTCGGGCGTTCCTCCGCGGCGAGGAAGCCGCGGCCTGACGAGCCGAGCGCTGTTCGCAGTGAGAGTCGCGGTCGCGAGACGCGACCGCGGGGCGTCTTGGAGTGGTTGCGGATCGGGCGCGCCGTAGGGAGGATGGGAAGTGAGGCCGTCGCTGCGCGCCCACGCGTGACTGCTCGACCTGTCTATGTAAACACCCGTCAGACGCGTGTCAGACCGGCTGCAGTCCGGCGATTTTCCGCCGTTCGATCGGAGACGGAGCCGCTCGATCCGTGCGTTTTACCCGCCGCAGTCCGTCAGTTCGGACATGCCCTGGCGCGATCTGTTCGAACGGGCGGACGGCCGCGAGGTGACGGTCGAAGACGTGCGAGAAGCGATCGCCCGGCGACGCGAGGGCGGCGAGGACGGAGACGGGACCGGAGTAGGAGCCGGGACCGAGGAGGGGGAGGGGGAGGGATCGTGACCGACGCCAGCCCCGCACGGATCGTCGTCGGCGCGGACGTGCTCGCGGCGGACCTCCTCGTTGGGAGCGACGCCCGAGAGGCGATGGATCACGTTCGCTCGCACTCGTGGATGACTCTCGTCGCCAGCGATGCGCTCCTCGACGACGCCCAGGCGGTCATCGGCGACCTGGCCGACGCCGACCTCGCCGCGGACTGGCGCGACCGGATCGAGGAGTTGCGGGAGCCGGTCGACCACCCCGAGGGCGACCACCCGGCGCTCGCCTCGGCGCTCCACGGCGGGGCCATGCACGTCCTGACTTTCGACGAGACCCTCCAGTCGGCGGCGGCCGGCGCGGCCGTCCGTGGTCGCGTCGAGACTAGCGTCAAGGACCCGAGAGCCTTCGCGACGCTGTTCGACGCCGAATCGCTGTACGGAACGGTCGAAGACGGCGAGTATCCCGGCCCGGACCGCGACCCGCGAGCGTAGCAGAGACCCGGAAACCGCCCACCGCCCGCTCACTCGGTCGAAGCGCGCGTTTCGAGCCACTCGGCGAACTTCGCGAGCGCGCGGCCGCGGTGGGAGACGGCGTTTTTCTCCTCGGCGTCCATCTCCGCGAACGTGCGGTCGTCGTACGCGAAGATCGGGTCGTAGCCGAATCCGCCCGATCCCCGCGGCTCGACAATCTCGCCGGGGACGACGCCGTAGAAGAGTTTCACGGGCAGGCCGTCGCCATCGCCGTCACCGTCGGCAGTGCGCACCTGTTCGTCGGTCGTCGCCGCCGCGCGCTCCTCCGCCGAGAGGTCCTGACCGCGTCGGTCTTCCCTGTCCACGGGCTCCGGCGTGGCCTCGAACTCGCCGCCGTCGCAGTAGGCGACGACCCCGCGGAAGCTCGCGGCGCGGTCGTCTTCCTCGCTGGCGAGTCGCCAGACCCGCTCGACGCCGACGGTGTCGTGGACGTACGAGGAGTACGGGCCCGGGAACCCGTCGAACGCGTCGATGAACAGGCCCGCGTCGTCGACGAAGACCGGTTCGTCCGCGTACTGGTAGGCCGCTCGGGCCTTGTGCGCGGCGATGGCACCAAGGTCGGCGCTCTGGATCTCCGGCGTGTCGAAATCGAGCTGTTCGACCGGCTCCGCGAGGTACTCCCGTGCCTCGCGGACCTTCCCGGGATTCGTCGTGACGAACCGGATGGTCATGTCCGACGAGAGCGCTCGATTCGCCATAGGTGCGTTGGTTTCGGGTCTCTGTGTTCGATCGACGGCTACAGATGGTGTCGAGACGGACGTGAAAGCCGCACCATTCGATGTCCGGGTACGCTCTCGCCTGCTCGAAGCTCTTGCGAACGGCGTGAAAGCCCCCGTCGAGCCGACTGCCCCTTTCACGCTGTAATTTGCTCCAGTCCTCCTGCAGTCGTCTATCGAGGCAGTCGCTGGCTGACGAAGGCGGATGCGAAAAACCGCGGAGTCACGCGCTCAGTCTTCGACGACGACTTCGACGGGTTCCTCGCGTTCGTCCTCGAACTCCGTCTCTTTGGCGCTCTGGCTCTGCTGCCACCAGAGGGCGCCGGCGACGCCGAGGACGACCCACGAGCGCCAACTGGCGAGGTTCAGGGTGTAGCCGACGCCGAAGGGCTTCTCGACGAGCATGCCCTCGCCGGGCTGCCAGTACGTCGAGAGCATGCGCTTGAGGCTCGGCTGCTCGAAGTTGTACGGAATGCCGAAAAGCGACCCCGAGGTGGGTTTGTCGACCATGTGCCACGATTGGGGCGGACCGGTTAAGTGATTTTCCACCGCAGGCGCCGGCGCGACCGCCGCCGGAGTCCGCTCCGCACCGATCGGCGACCGGTCGTCCGCCGGTCCCGGCCCGTCACTCGTCGCTCAAGTCGCTCACTCGTCGCCGTCGGCGGCAGTGCCGTCGCGCTCCGCGGCGCCGAACCGTCGCCAGGCGCCGACGCCGAGCGCGCCCAGCGCGCCCAGTGCGCCGAATCCGGGGCCGTCGTCCGCGGTGGTTCCGTCGCCCGAGCCACCGACGGGGGCGGTGCCGGTCGCCGTGGGATCGTCGGTCGCTTCCGGCGGCGTCGCGCTCACGGACTCGCCGCCGGTGGGGTCGCCGACGGCGTAGACGCGACTGTCGCTGCTGCCGACGAAGACGGCGCCCGCGGTGACGGCGGGCGAGGAGAGGACGGGCCGGTCGGTCTCGACGCTGAACACCTCGTCGCCGGTCGCGCGGTCGACGGCGTAGAGCGAGTGGTCGGCGCTGCCGACGTAGACCGTGTCGCGGGTGACGGCCGGCGAGGAGAAGATCTGATTCCCCGTCGAGAACGACCACTCGATGTCGCCGTTCGCGGCGTCCATCGCCCAGAGCGTGCCGTCGAACCCGCCGACGTAGACGGTGCCGTCGACGACGACCGGCGAGGCGAGGATCGCGCCGTCGAACTGCCGTCCCCAGACGAGTTCGGCCGTGCCGGTGTCGACGGCGTAGATCGTGCGTGCGTAGTCGCCGAAGTAGACGACGCCGTCGACGACCGTCGGCGAGCAGGCGATCTCGCCGGTCGCGGGGTACTCCTTGGTCTGCTCGCCGGTCGCGGCGTCGAGCGCGACGACGCTCCCGGTGTGGTCGTCGTTCCACAGGCCGACGTAGACGGTGTCGTCGACGACGGCCGCGGTCGAGTCGACGCGGTCGGCGACCGAGCGCTGCCAGACCTCCTCGCCGGCGGTGTCGACGGCGTACATCGACCCCGCCTGCGTGCCCACGTAGAGGGTCCCGTCCCGGTAGGCTGGCGAGGCGAAGACGGGGCCGTCGGCCTCGAAGGCCCACTCGCGTTCGCCGCTGTCGGTGCCGACGGCGTGGAGGCGGCCGTCGTGGCTGCCGACGTAGACGGTGCCGTCGGCGACCGCCGGCGAGGACATCACTTCCTGACCGGTCTCGTAGGCCCACTCCTCCTCGCCGCTGACGGCGTCGATCGCGTAGAGGAAGCCGTCGTTGCTGCCGACGTAGACGGTGCCGTCGACGACCGCCGGCGAGGAGACGACGTTGTCTCGCGCGTCGTCGGGCGCCTCGTCGAACGGCGTGCCGGTCGCCGGCGGGGTCGCGGTCGCCGCTCCCGGGTCGCCGGTGTCGTACCGCCAGGCGACCGATCCCTCGGCGGGTCCGGGCGTCTCGGTATACCCGCTGTTGAGGGCGTCGGCCTGGAACTGGGGCCACTGCGTCGCTGACGCGCTCGGCTGTCGGCGCGCGGCGGGTTCGGACCCGCTGCTGTCAGCGTCGGTCGCGGCGACAGTTCCGGTCCCGGTCGCACCACCGAGCGTCGCGAGCGCGAGCGCGCCCGTCCCAGCGCGGCGGAGGAGGGCCCGCCGGCGCAGGGTCTGCTGGTCGTCCATGTATCCGGGACAGGAGGGTCGGGCGGAGTAAGTCTTCCGTTACCCGAGCAGGCTGGTGACCGGGCCGTCGAAGTTCAGGATGATCGCTTGCGCGCGGTCGCCGAAGACGGCTTTCCCGGTCGGCGAGCGCTTCTGGCCCGTGATGAACACGTGGTCGACGTCGTTGTCGTCGGCGACTTCGAGGATGCGGTCGGCCTCGCTCTCGCTGTCACCGATGCGGGCGCCGACGACCTGCCAGTCGACGTCGACGTCGTCGAAGACGTCCTCGGCGGTGTCTCTGGCCTGCCGCTTGGCCGCGTCGATGACGACGCTGTCGTCGTAGCTCGTGTGTTCCTCCTGCGCGACGACGTCGAGCGCCTCGCGCGCGTCCCTGAACTCCTCGGACGTCATCAGCGAGACGATGGTCAGCGTCGCGTCGACGCCCGCGGCGAGTTCCCCCGCCTCTCTCAACAGCTCCGAGTTCTCGTCGTCGTACACGACCAGTGGTTGCTCCATAGTTCGTATGTTCGCCGACGGGTATTTAAATCTCCGTGGTACCGGCTAACACGGCCGACGACTCGCCGGGTCTGACTGGGCCGCCGCGGGGTCGTGCATCCGTGAGGGGGGTCGCGCCGGACGGACGGGCGTCACTGACGCGCTACTGGTAGCGACCGCGCCCCTCGATCTCGCGGAGTCGGTCGAGGACGGCGTCGGGACGCTCGCTCACCGCGCGGTAGGCGTCCTCCGCGGCGGCCTGCAGGCGCTCGTGGTCGTCGGCCGTGCCCGCGAGGCTCTGGGCGAAGACGTGCAGGTCCATCGCGTGGTCCTCCTCGTGGCCGGTGTGGTAGCCCAGCCCGAAGTCGATGAGGAAGACGCGGTCGGTGTCCGCTACGGAGTCGCCCGCAGATCCGACGCGCACGTTTCTGGTCGTCGGGTCGCCGTGGACGAACCCCGCGTCGTGGATCGCCGCGAGGTGGCGCCCGACCGCCGCCGCGCGCTCGGTCGAGAGCCCGTCGTCCAGGTCGCGGTCGCCAACCCGCTGGAAGACGATGGTCGCCGACGCGGTGTCGACGTCCCGCACGAGCGGCGTCGGAACGCCCTGTCTGCGGGCTTCGCTGGTCAGTCGCGCCTCGATCCGCGTCCGCTCGCGGCGCAACCGCTCGTCGAGCGCGGGGTGGCGGTACGACCGCGGATGGCGGCGCTTGACGACGCGGTCGCCTTCGACGGTGACGGTCGCCTCCGCGCCCTGCTGTTCGGTCTCGCCGGCCTGGCCGTGTCCGTTCGCGCCTCCGACGCCGCTCGTGTCCGATCGCACGGGCACGGGCTCTCCGTCCCGCCAGGTCACGGGCACCTCGTCCGGGCGAAAGTCCGCGTCGATGGCCGACTCCTCGACCGCGAGGGTATCGCCCGCGGCGGCCATCTTCGCGCCGAGGACGGCGATCATCCCGGCGTTGTCGCGCAGAAAGCGGTTCTCGGGGACGTGCAGGTCGGCGCCGCGCTGCTCGCACATCTCGCGGAGCATCCCCTGGAGGCGCTCGTTCTGGCCCACCCCTCCGCCGAGGACGAGTTCGTCCCGGCCGGTGAGCGACAGCGCTCGCTCGCTCACCTCGGTCAGCATCGCGAAGACCGTCTCCTCCAGCCCGCGACAGACGTTCTCGACGGGAGTCCCGTCGTCGTACGCCTGCTTCGCGGCGCTCATGATCCCCGAGAAGGAGAAGTCCATCCCCTTGACGACGTAGGGGAGGTCGACGTACTCTCCTTCTTTCGCGTGCGCTTCGACCTTCGGGCCGCCGGGGTGGGACCAGCCGACGTGGCGGGTGAACTTGTCGAGCGCGTTGCCGACGCCGGTGTCCATCGTCTCGCCGAGCACGCGGTACCGGCCGTTGCGGTAGGCGAGGACGTGCGCGTTCGCGCCGCTGGCGTTGAGACAGACCGGCGCGTCGAACCCCGAGCGGTGGCGCCCGATCTCCAGGTGGGCCACCATGTGGTTGACCCCGACCAGCGGCACGTCGAAGCGCTGGGCGACCGCCCGCGCCGCCGTGCCGACGATCCGCAGGCAGGGACCGAGGCCGGGCCCGCGTGAGAAGGCGACGGCGTCGATTGGCGACTCGTCGGGGTCTTCGCCCGCTGCCGCGGCCTGCTCGCGGGCCGCCTCGATTGCCGTCTCGACGACCGACGGGACGGCCTCGCTCATGTGTTCGGCCGCCTCGCGGGGGTGGATACCGCCGCTCTCGGGCTGGTACGGGTCGCTCTCGATGGTGACCTCGTCGCTTCCGACCTCGTAGACGGCGGCGCTGGCCGCCCACGCGGTCCCCTCGATGCCCAGCACTCGCCGGATAGCTCCGTTCCCGTCCCCGTTCGGCGGACTCGCGGCCATGTGGTTCCCGATTCTCGTCTCCGGACGGAAAAGACGACTTCGGTCTGTGGCCGCCGCGGCCGCGGTCTACCGGCGTCGCCGACAGCGGGCCGGCGTCGCTGACAGGGCCGGCGTTCCTACTGACTCGTGTAGCCGCCGTCGATCGTCATCGCCTCGCCGGTGACGAACGACGCCTCCTCCGAGCAGAGCCAGACGGCGGCGTCGCCGATCTCCTCGGGTTCGCCGAGGCGCCCGATCGGCGTCGCGGCGGCGGTCTGCTCCATCATCTCCGGGTCCTCCTCCCGCGACCGCTGTACCATCGGCGTGTCGATGACGCCGGGACAGACTGCGTTGACCCGGACGCCCTCGCCGCTGTACTCCAGCGCCGCGGTCTTCGTCAGGCCGATGACGCCGAACTTGCTGGCGACGTACGGGCTGATCTCAGGGAAGCCGAGCCGTCCGGCGATCGACGAGGTGTTGACGACCGCGCCGCCCCCCGATTCGAGCATGACCGGGATCTCCGCGCGCATCCCGAGGAACACGCCCTTCAGGTTCACGCCGATCACCCGCTCGAAGTTGTCGACCGGCTGGTCGCTCGTCGCCTCGCGCTCGCCCTCGATACCGGCGTTGTTGAACGCGAAGTCGAGGCCGCCGTAGGTGTCGACCGCGACGTCGACCATCGCGCCGGCGTCGGCGGGGTCGCTCACGTCCGTCTCCACGAACGTCGCCTCGCCGCCGGCGTCCTCGATGTCGGCGACGGTCGCCTCGCCCTCCTCGACCTTCAGGTCCGCGACGACGACCGACGCTCCTTCCTCGGCGAACCGCTTTGCGGCCGCTTCGCCGATACCGCCGCTCGCGCCCGTCACTATCGCTGTCTTACCGTCGAAGTTTGCCATTGGTTGTCTCCCCGTTCGACGTTCGGGCGCGGGTCGTATGAATGTGTCAGCCGTTTCCAAGAATCTGCGAACACGTGCACGTCGTCGGCGCTCCGGTCACCCGCCGAGGCGAGTGTCAGACGGGCGTCACCGCCGCCAGTTCGACAGGCTGAGAACGGTGCCGACGAACGCGAACTGGGCTGCGATACCCGAGACGACCGCGGTCAGCAGGGAGACGCGGCCCCACCGGACGACCGTCCATCGGGATCCGGGGCCCGCCAGGATATCGAGGACGACCGGGACGACGCGGTCGTAGCCGAGTGCGGCACCGAGCGGGAAGAGGGCGACGCCAACGGCGACAAGGAGCGCGCGCATCGCGCCGGGGATCGGATCGCTCGGTGACCAGCGCTCGCCCAGCAGCGCCCCGCGGGCACGGTAACAGACCGATTCCCCCGCCAGCACCAGGCCCACGGCGAACGCGGCCTGGGCCTGCAGGAGGATCACGTCCCACGGCGCGACGGCGACGACCGATATCTCGTGTACGGCGTCCAAATCGGCCGTTAGTGCCGGCCAGATCCAGATACGCAGGGCGTACCACGTCGAACCGGCGCCGAGGAGGAAGGTAGCGACCGCGGCGAGGAGCGTCCACGGATCGTTCCGTGCGTCGGCGAGGGCGGTCCGAATCCTCGATCCGCCGGCCGCTCGCTTTCGGGTGGAGGGACTAGTCACTCGAACGGAACGACCACCGTCTCGGGTATCAATCTTCCGTCGGGATCCGGTCGCTATCGATCCCACCCGAAACAGACGCCAAGCGAGCGGCTACGAACCGGTGAAAACGGCGGAAAAGGCGGGGCCTACTCCCACTCGGTGTAGCCGCACTTGCCACAGTGCTTGCGGTCGCCGTGGTCGGCGAGGAAGGTGTCGCCGCAACGGGGGCACTGTTCGCGCTCGGTGGTGCCGTCGTCCTCGTAGAGCTCGTGTCGGGGCATCTCAGGCCTCCTCGGCCTCTTCGGCCTCGCCGTCCTCGGCGACGATCTTGTTGCGTTCGAGCATGTGGTCCTGCTCGACGTCGCGGGCGTACTCGGCGTCGTCGTAGACCTTCGCGTAGCCGACAGTCTTGCGCATGCCGAACTTCGTGTCGAGCTCGTGGACGACGACCTCGCCGGCGTCCTTGTTGAGCTTCGCCGCGAGAGAGTCGCGCACAGAGAGCCGCGAGGGGGTCGCCTCGTCGTGGGTCATCTCGAAGCGCACGTCCGTCCGATGCAACATCGGATTCTCGTCTTCCGCGATGATGTCGATGTCCATGGTTCGTTGTCCAATACTCCCCCCGAAGCGGGTAAAAGGATTTCGAAGCGAATAACGCGTCCAGCGACGCCCGTCGAAGGGTCCGGGGGCGCTCGCGCCGGCCCGGACCAATCCCACGTACCGGTGTGCGGTTCGCCGGCGCGGTCGCCGTTCACCGACCGGCGCGCATCTCGCCCAGTTCCGCGAGCAGGTGCGAGACGTGGATGCGGTCGTTGGTCCCCTCGTGGAGGTCGACGTCGATCTCGCCCGCGAGTTCGTGGACTCGCGCCAGCTCCGCGCCCGAATAGCGCGAGCGCGCGACCGTGAGCACGTCTTCGAGGACCTCCTCGCCGCTGTGGCCCTCGTCGACGAGCAGGTCGTCGAGCGTCTTGCGGGCGTCGGTGAACTCCCCGGCCTCGGCGGCGGTGATCATCTCCTGTACGCGTTCGTCGGCGCCCAGCGACCCGAGTACCTCGTAGGCGGTGTTCATCGTGATCTCGCCCTCCTGCTCGTAGGTGGTCTGGGCGGCGAGGATCGCCTGGCGGAGGTCGCCGTCGGCGTAGCCCGCGACGTACTCGATGCCCTCGTCGTCGTGGTCGGCGTCCTCGGCCTCGACGATGTGTTCGAGGACGGCGACGGTCTCCTCGTGGGTGGGCTTCCTGACCGAGACGGGGAAACACCGCGAGCGGATCGGCGGGATGAGCGCCGAGGGCTGGCGCGTCGCGATGACGAACTGCGTCGCCTCGTAGTACTGCTCCATGACGCGGCGCAGCGCCTGCTGGAAGTCCTCGCGGACGCCCTCGGCGTTGTCCAGCAGGACGGTCTTGTAGTTGCCCGAGACGGGCGCGTAGCTCGCCGACTCCTTGAGGACGTGGTTGATGAGGTCGGCCTTCGAGGACTCCCGGCGCCGTTTCGAGTCGATGAACTGCGAGAAGCGGTCGTCCTGGCTGACCTCCTTTTTCGTCATGTCGAAGAAGTCGGCCACGTTGATCTCCACGAGGTCGGCGTCGGGGTTCTCGTGGAGTTCGTCGGCCAGCGCGCGGACGGCGGCGGTCTTGCCGGCGCCTTTCGGCCCGTGGACGAGCAGGTTCATCGGCTCCTCGACGACGCTCTGGAGGTGCTCGCGCACCGTCGGCTGGGGGAGGTCTTCGAGCGCCGGCGCGTGGGTCTCGGTCCACAGCGGCCCCTCGACCGCCGCGGCCGCGTCGTCCTCGGACTCGTCGGCCATCGACTCCCGGTAGGCGACCCCGGCGTATCAATCCATCTCTCTCGGTCCGGCGACAGGGGGCGTCACGATGCCGGCCGCCGTCGATGTGGGTCTGGAACGATGATCCCATTTGGTGGTGATGCTCAGTACAAGTGAACAACGTAACGGGGACTGTCGTAAACTACAAAATATATGTCATATGTGGCGTGCTGAATACAGTGAGTTCTCCCACCGTCCACACAAAATAACTGCCTGATACAAAGGTCGTGTCCCAGCGATAGATCATTGGTCGGGAAGGCTCGCACGGATAGACCGACAGATCGCAGGTTCTAACTCGGTATTCCGGTATCCCGCTGCGAGATTGAGATCGATAGCCCAGAATCGGTTTTCATCATCGCGGACGAAATCGACCCCGAGACCTCGAAGATCGGTTCGTTCGACGAGACGTTGGAGGCGGGCGGTAAGCCTCGGTCTGGCCCGCGCCTTGCTGAGGAATCGCTTCGGGCCGTACAGCTTTGACGTGACGCGCCTTCCCGCCGTCTGAATGGACTCCCCATCGTCTACGGCGTAGTACTTGTAATCGACTGGTTTCGTCGGGACGAGTTCCTCATAGAAGTCCCCCTCACCATTCAGTTCGGGGTCTCCATTCCAGATGTAGTAGTCCTTTGCAACGCACTCCCCGGCGGGTTTCTCAAACGTCACTGAGGGGGTGTGAAATCCTACTTCCTCAAGCGCTTGCAGACAGATCAGGCGAGAGCTAAACGCTATGGTTGCAGGGAGGTTGTTCCACAGTGGTGTACCCGTCCGCCGAGCGTAATTGAGAGATGGAAGTGTAACCGGGAAGGCCTGCTTGTTGACAAGTAATGAGAGCTCGTCGAGTTTACTCGGCGAGATCTTGGAGCGAGGATCGAAGAATCGAACAGTAATGCCGGATTCACGCAGGCGTTCGGCGACTGCGGAGAACACTGGCTGATCCGCAGCACAGAGGATGCCGATTCGATCGGCAGCATTCTGAGCCATCTCTACTGCCAAATAGTGGTTGATCGGGATAGGACTTGGCCGTCAGGTTCGGAGGTGTGAGGAGAAATCGACGGACAATATCAGTCAGAGGAAAGGCGTGCGAGATATGCGCCCTATGTAGCAGGCCCCTCAAAATATTTATTGAAACTGGCAGCTTCTCCAGCAATCAATTCGCACACAAACCGAACACTGCACCTACCGTCCCGAGTGCGGGTCGAACAGTTCGTCGAACACCTTCCGCTGGGCGGCGCGGAGGTGCTGGTGGTAGGTGGGCCGGGAGATGTCCATCGACTCGGCGAGGTCGTCGCCATCGACGTCGCGGGGCCACTCGAAGAAGCCGCCGAGGAACGCCGTGCGGATGGCGGTCTCCTGGCGGTTGGTGAACCGGTCGGTGACGGCCTCGCGGAACTCCTGACGGGTGCGAACGGGCCGCTCGTGCTCGTGGTAGCCGACCAGGTCCGTCCCCTCGTAGCGGTCGGCGACGAGTTCGAACACCTCGCGGGCCTCGGCCTCGTAGGGGAGTTCGATGGTGTACCGGGCCACGCCGTCTTCGGCGGTGACCGCCCGCGTGACCGCGCCGTGGTCGGCGAGCACCTCGACCAGCGAGTCGTCGACGACCGCCTCGAACAGCACGTCGCCGTCGTGGTCGACGATGGTCGTCGCGGAGGCGACCGCGTCGTCCGCTGCGAGCGCCGATTCGAGTTCGTCCGCGTCGGCGCCGGTCGCCGCCACGTACAGCCGGAGGCTGCCGTCGGACTCGTGGACCGACCCCGTCAGCTCCAGGGCGGCGTCGGTCCGGGCCGAGAGGCGGCCGAAGAGGAGGTCGCTGTCACGGACGGTGAACTCCAGTTCGACGACGCGGTCGGTCGAGAGGATACGTCCGCTCTCGATGGCGTTGACGGCGTTGGCGACCGCGCGGCCGAGCGCGCTGAGGACGACCTGTTCGCGGTCGGCGAAGGCGTCGGTCGTCGGCGCGTAGACGCAGAGGACGCCGTAGCTCGCGTCCTTGTAGGTGAGCGGGACGGCGATCATCGACCCGAGACCGGCCTCGTGGGCGACCGCGTGGACGCCGTCCGCGGGCGCGTCCGCGAGGTCGTCGACGATATGGATGGTCTCGTCGTCCAGCGCGAGCGCGGCGGGGTCGGCGGCGTCGCGGGCCGCGGCCCGGTCGAGCGAGAGCGACTCGACGGCCGATTCCAGTTCGGGCACGTCGCCGTCCCACGCGGCGGCCTCGACCCGATCGGCGGCCAGGTCGGGCTGGCCGATCCACGCGAAGGCGTAGGGTTCGGTCACGACGAGCTGTTCGACGACGCCGCGCTCCAGTTCCTCTCGGGTGCCGGCCTGGACGAGCACCTCGACGGTGTTCTCGATGAGGCCGTTGATCCGGTCGACAAGCGTGTCGACGCGCTCGCGGGCGTCGCGGACCTCCTGTTCGCGCTTGGCGCGGTTGGCCGCTGCGGCCGCGCTGGTCGCGAGCAGCTGGGCGGCCCGGCGGTCGACGTTCGAGAAGTCGTCGGGCTCCTCGGAGCCGATGCTGATGGTGCCGTGGACGCCCATCGGGACGTGCAGCGCCGACCGGACGACCTCGTCCTCGCGGTCGTCCCCTCGTTCGTCCGCTGGGGTCGACAACCCCTCGTCGGCGACCATCTCGCCGTCGACGAACGCCCGGCCGGGTCCGCCTTCGTCGACGTCGTAGCTCGGCGTCTCCAGCCCGCGTTCGACGACCGCGTCGGTCGTGCCGGCGGGGTGCAGTCGGTCCTCGTCGCGGTCGAACAGGCGGACGACGTTCAGTTCGAACCCGAGCACGTCCCTGACGGCCCTGGCCGCCATCTCCGCGACTTCCTCGCGGTCGCGGGCCTGCATCAGCGACCGCGAGGAGGTGACCAGTTCCGAGAGCATCTCCCGCTGGGCCGTCTGCTCGGTCACGTCGCGGACGACCCCGACGACGGCGCGGACCTCGCCGTCCCCGCCGGTGCGGACCGTCATGCTGTCCTCGCAGGGGACCGGAGACCCGCGCTTGCGCTGGACGACCGACTCGACCGTCCGCTCGGTCTCCTCGCCCGCTAGCAGCGCCGCGACGGCGTCTCCCGTCTCTTCGTCGCCCTTGACGGCGGAGACGTGCTCGCCGAGGAGTTCGTCCGGTTCGTAGCCAGTGATCCGGCTCAGTGCGGGGTTGACGAACGTGAACCGGCCGTCGGTGTCGAGTTCGTAGACGCCGTCGTCGACCGAGCGGACGATCGTCTCGTAGCGGCCCAGTTCCCGCTCGTGCTCGCGGCGTTCGAGTTCGTAACTGACCCACTCGATGAGCAGCTCGATGAACGTCTCCTCGGCGTCGCTGAACGGCGCTTCGCGGGTCCTGTCGGACCCGAAACAGAGCGTCCCGTAGCGCTCGCCGTCGACCAGCAGCGTCCCCCCGAGGTAACACGCCAGCCCGAACCGCTCGTCGGCGGGGTCGTCGTCCCATCCCGCGGCGGCGGTGTCCTCGACCGCGAGCACCCCGTCGGCGTCGAGCGCCCGCCGGCAGTACGTCTCGCACAGCGGCGCGCTCGCCCCCGGTTCGAACGCCCCGGGGTCGCCGTAGGTCGCGACGATCGTCTGCGTGCCGTCCTCGATCCGGGTGAGGTAGCCGAGTTCGAGGTCGAGCCGCTCGCAGCCGACGGCGAGCGCCCGGTCGAGTTTCTCGGGGAACGAGCGGTCTCGCGAGGAGGCCAGCCGCTGGAGGTCCCGGAGCGCCCGCTCGTTGCGCTCCAGTTCGGCCTTCGTCCGCTTCCTGTCGGTCACGTCGCGGAGCGACACCGAGAGCCCGTCGGGCGCCGGGAAGACCGTCACTTCCAGCCACGACTCGGTCGCCCCGTCGAAGGTCTCGAAGGTCCGGACGGTCTGGCTCTCCAGCGCCTCGCGGTACTCCCGCTCGCACACCGTCCCCTTCGCTTCGGGGAACACGTCCCAGACGTCCTCGCCGACCACTTGCTCGCTCCGTCGGTCGAGGGTATCCTCGGCCCGGCTGTTGAGGTACGTGATCCGCAGATCGTCGTCGAGGCCGACGACGCCGCGGTCGACGCGGTCGAGTACCCGCTCGGCGCTCGTCTCCGGTGACGATGCGACACCGCCGCGGAGCCGTTCGGACTGCTCTCCGCTGCCGTCCGCGGCCGTCGCGGGTCCGCCGTCGGCCGGTTCACCGGTCTCCGTGAGCAACTGCTCGACCCGCCGGGCGAGGACCGCCGCCTCGCCGTCGCCAGCCTGGACGTAGTCGGCGACTCCGGCGCCGAAGGCCGTCTCCGGCGTCGGGTCGCCGTCCCCGACGACCACGACCGCCGTTGCTTCTCGGCCCCCCGCGCGTTCGACGAGGTCCGCGAGGCTCTCGGCCGTCGCGTCGCCGACCCACACGAGACAGTCGGCGTCCCCCAGGCCGTCGATCGCGGCCGGACCCGTCGCGCTCGCCGTCTCCGTGGACAGCGACCCGTCCGCCCCGAGTTCGTCGGCGAGGGCCGCCGCGCGCTCGGGGCGGCGGGCGACCACGAGAACCCGCCCACTCCCTGACATTGCCACTCTCTTTCGCTCCGAGCGGCTTAAACCCAAGTATCGCGGTGGATTGCCGGAGGCGGCGGAGCTGGCCGGCGGGCTGTCCTCGCCGGTGTTCAGCGTTCGGAGGCCACGGTGGCTATCGGCGGATGGACCGTCACGGCCTGGGAAGGTTCGAATCGGTGCGGTGCCTGCTTTCAGTCGTGCTGTGCGGTGTGGTGGCAGATTTGCCGTGCGGAAATGGTGGATTGTTGTACCGGGCGCGAGGGAGCGGAGCGACCGACGCGTCCGGCTTTTTCACCCATGTTTTTGGCAAGCGGGTTCCCGTAGCGAGCGCGAGGCCTCGAATGCGAGCGGGGAACGCAGTGACCCGCGAGGAAACCCGCCTGCGAAAAAGATGGTAGTGCGCCGTCCGGGAATTGAACCACGCCGAGACATTCCTGCTCGGCTCACTCCGTTCGCCTGCGCGGGCTGTGACTCGTCTACTTCACTTCCCGTGACCGAAATCGCGGCTCACGAGGACGAGCACACGCTACGCGGTGCTCGCCGTGACGTTCGCCGCAGAGATACGCTCACGGCTCACTTCGTTCGCCGTTCGCATTCCGAGGCGCTCACTCCGTCTGCTCACGGGCGGCTTCGCCGCCCGTTCGCACGGTATGAGGGACCTCCGGTCCCTCACTATTCGCGCCTCGCATGCGCCGTCCGGGAATTGAACCCGGGCTATTAGCTTGGGAAGCTAATGTCCTACCACTGGACCAACGGCGCCTGCTGTGCATGTCAGAATCGCAGTCGGGGTCACTTGAACGTAGCGCTTCGCGAGAGTGGACGGACGGTCACCGATGAGCGCCGACGCGAGGGTATTAGTCGCCGCCACCCCAATCGCCTGCCATGACTGCGACCGAGTCCATCGCCCGCGCGGACGACCCGATCGACCTGCGCCTCTCGAAAGCGGAACTCGACGCCCACCGCGAGCACATCACCGACTTCATCGAATCCCAGTACGAGGCCGCGGGGGCCGACCAGGCTATCATCGGCCTCTCCGGCGGCATCGACAGCACGCTCACCTCGCACCTCCTCGTCGAAGCCGTCGGCGCCGAGAACGTCCACGCGCTCGTCCAGCCAAGCGAGGTCAACCGCGACGAGAACATGAGCGACGCCGAACGCGTGGCGAGCGAACTGCTGGACGTGGAGTACGACGTAGTCGGGATCAACCCGCTCGTCGACTCCTTCCTCGACGCCTACCCCGACGCCGCCGAGGACACGACCGCGACGGGGAACCTCCGGGCGCGGGTCCGCGGCGTCCTGAACTACCTCGTCGCCAACCACGAGGGCGGGCTGGTCGTCGGGACGGGCAACCGCAGCGAGGCGCTCGTCGGGTACTTCACGAAGTACGGCGACGGCGCCGTCGACTGCCACCCCATCGCCAACCTCTACAAACAGCAGGTCCGCCAGCTCGCCCGGCACGTCGGCGTCCCGGACGACCTGGCAGGCAAGGAGTCCAGTGCCGAGCTCTGGGAAGGCCAGACCGACGAGGGCGAACTCGGGATGGCCTACGACACGCTCGATTCGATCCTCGCGCTCCACGTCGACGGCCCGCTGTCGACCTCCGCGACGGCGAACGAGATCGGGGTCGACGCCGAGACGATCGAAACGGTTCGTGGGCTCTACGAGGCGAGCGAGCACAAGCGACGGGCGCCGCCGGGTCCCGACCGGCTGCACTGAGCGGCAGAAAACGGAGTGGGGGACGGGTCGTGCGTTACCGTACCGGGTTCTCCGGGCCGCGGCCGATGTACTCGGCGGCGAACGCGCGGACCGTGCCGGCGTCGTACTCGTTCATCGTCAGGCGCTTCTCCCAGGCGGTCAGGACGTACGTCGCTTCGGGGTCGTCCTCCGGGTTGGGGACGGCGATGAAGCTCCGCCACTGGCCGGTCTGGTTGCTCGCCCAGCCGCGCAGCCCCTCCTCGCCGCCGGCCGAAATTTCGGCCGGGTCGTAGTAGACGACGACCGCGCCGTGTTCGAGCGAGTGGACGAGCGACTCGTACGCTTTCTGTTCGGTGTAGAACCCGGCGCTCTCCCAGGTGCCGCCGTAGTGGTCTCCGCTCGTCGGCGGGACCGTCTGGTAGTCGATCTCGGTCCCCTGCTGCTCGTGGTTCCGCCCGGTCGACTCCTCGGTCTCGACCTGGGAGATCACCGAGTCGGCGCCGCTGTCGGGGAGTCCGCTCGCCGACGCGGTCCCCCCGGATCCGCCCATCAGGAAGGTGACGTAGACGACGAGCGCGCCGGAGAACACCAGGAGTCCGACCAGCACGGCCGGTCCGAGCGGGAAGCCGCCCTCGGAATCCGGTTCGCGGTCCGCGACGCGCCGCTGGTCGATCGACCGCAGTTCCCCCTCGTGTTCCGCGGCGAGGTGGTCCAGGTAGGCCTCCTCCCCGTCGAACGTCGCCCCGCAGTAGTCGCAATCCGGCATTATACACTCACTGAGTCGGCTGCGCTTTCAACGGTTTCGGTTCTCGGGGTGACAGAACGGCCGACCGCCGACGACTCCGCGCCGGCCGAGAATTCGATGCCGGCCGAGAGTTCGGTGCCGACCGAGAGTCCCGTGACGGTGGCACCCGATCCGCCCGCTACCGCTCGAAGTCCGCGTGCAGGTCGGCGAACGCCTCGGCCTCGCGGCGCTCCTGGACGCCCCGTTCGGCGTCGTCCCGCAGTCGGTTTTTGATGACGCGCAGCGCTTCGGGGTCGTTGGCGGCGATCTCCGCGGCGACCGCCCGCGGGTCGTCGACGATGCGGGAGACGAGCCCCGTCCGGAGCGCTTCGTCGGCGTCGAGGACTCGTCCGGAGAGGGCCAGGTCCATCGCTTCACCGAGGCCCACGACCGCGGGCAGTCGGGCCGTACCGCCCCAGGCGCCGAACAGGCCGATGGTCGCACCGGTCTCGGCGAAGGTCGCCTCCGGCGTCGCGACGCGCACGTCACAGGCCAACGCCAGTTCGACGCCGCCGCCCCGCGCCGGTCCGTCGATCCCCGCGACCACGACGGCGTCGGCGTCGGCGATGGTCGACGCCACTTCCTGGCCGCGCCGAGCGAACGCCGCGGCTGCGTCACGGCCGTCGAGGGCGGCGACGGCGTCCAGGTCCGCGCCGGCGCAGAACGCCGAGCCCGCGCCGCGGAGGAACACGACCGGTACATCGGCGCCCGCGACGGCCGCTTCGAGGGCGTCGAGCGCCGCGGGCGTGAGGGCGTTCCGGCGGTCCGGTCGGTCGAGCGTCACCACGCGCACGCCGCCGTCGGTCGCGGTTTCGATCACCGCGGGACCCCGCGATGGCACGGCGATCGGTCGGGAACGGCGAGTGTACCGTCGCAGGCGTCGGCATAGGTGTCGTTCGGTAAGTCGTTTCCAAAGGTCTTTGCCCTTCCCCCCGCTAGCCGACGCCAATGGAGGAAGCCGCGGCGGTCCGCGTGGCCGCGACGGACGCGGTCGGCGACGTCGAGCCCGACCGCCTCCGCGAGCGCATCCGCGAACGCCTCGAAGACGGGTCGATGGCACCGGGCGTGCTGACGGTCCTCAGCGCCCGCGCCGCCGCGAGCCGAGCGCCGGAGGGCGACGCGACCTCGATATCGCTGGACGCCGTCGCCGAGCGCGGCGCGGGCGTCCAACTCATCTACGAGGGCCTGCGACTCACGCGGACGCTCTCGCAGGACCCGCCCTGGGAGCGCGACGGCGCGACGGCGGGTCCGCGGAGCGACGAACTCGCCGACGGCGTCCCCGAGAACGGCGTGAACGGCGGCTCGTCGGGGACCGAGCACCGCGAGTGGACCGACGGCGGAGACGTGACGCTCTCCGACGCGGACGGCGTCCCAGCGGACCCAGCTGATCCGGTGGCGACCACCGAGGCCGACGCCGCCGACATGGACATCCTCGTCGCCGACGTGATGGTCGCTCGGGGGTTCTACCTGCTCGCGCGCACCGAGGCCGCGGCGGAGGCCGTCGCGGTCGTCCGGTCGTTCGGCGGCGACCAGACGCGCCGCCGGACCACCGGCGACGAGACCTTCGACGGCAACCTGGAGGTCGACGTGTTCGAACTCGCCGCGGTCGCCGGTGCGGCCGCGGCCGGCGGCGAGGCCACCGCGGATCTGCGGGCCCACGTCGGTGAGATGGCTCGAACCGAGGGCGCGCTTCCCCTGGCCGAGGGCCTGTTCTCCGACGCGACGCCGGCGGCGCTCGCCGAGCGGTTCTGAGCCGATGGTCCCGGCGCCGTCTACCATGTGGCAAGCCCGCACGCCGGCGAAAGAATCGAAACGCCTAAAGACGAATCGCGGCAACTGACGGATGGCGCCTGGGTAGCTTAGAGGTAAAGCGCGTCCTTGGTAAGGACGAGAGCCCGGGTTCAAATCCCGGCCTAGGCTCTTCTCGCGAACTCACACCGACGAGCGACAGCTCTCCGACGTCCGGTCACGCTTCGGATTTCGCGAACACGAGGCAATACGAGTGGTCGTAACCGTATCCGAACTGGCCGTCGCCAGGGTCGTCGCGGCCCTCCCAGGTGACGACGACCTCGCCGTCGAAGTGGAAGACGTTCGCGACGCGCTCGGCGACGTCCCACGCCAGCGTTGTCACTCGACCTTCGTATTTCATGTTCGCGACGTCGACGACGACGCGAGCGCCCGGAGCCAGAACGGTGTCGAGACGGCTGAACGCGGCTTCGATGTCGTCCAGATACTTCTCGTAGGTACTCTCGCCGGCGTAGTTCTCGAAGGGGTTGCGGTCGTCGGTCCGCTCCATGAACGGCGGCGAGGTGAAACAGTAGTCGCAGGTCGGGAACCACGACGCGTCCAGCTCGAGGACATCGCCCTGTCGGACGTTGTCGGGGTCGTCGATCTGGTCTTTCACGTGGGCGGCGCGGTCGGGGTCGAACTCGATACCGTACGGGACCCTGTCGAGGCGCTCGGCGACTTTGAGGGTCGTGCCGTAACCGGCGAAGACGTCGATCACCCGGTCGCCTTCCTCGGTGAACTCCCGCAGGAAGTGTTCGACGAGGGCGTCGGGCGTCCGGAACTCGCCGTCCTCATCGTCCGGTAGGTCGTCGGTGTGCGCGTACTCGAACGAGAGGTAGGTCGCCATAGCTCGAACTTGCCCAACGCCGTGATAGAACTTATGACGGGCGGTCGCTGTCCGTTCGCCGGAGTCTCACGGAGTGAGCGACGACTTCACCCGAAGTCCGTCCGGCAGACGACTGACCACTCGCACTCGGAGCGTTCGCAGAGCCGGTCGTAGAAACGGCGCAGCCCGACCGATTCGGTCTCCGGGAGTACGTGCAACTGGATCGCGCAGTTGCGCACCGTGACGCGGAACACGTCGGTGGTCTCCTCGTCGCGGACGAGGTACAGCGGCATCGGGAGCTCCATGAAGTCGCCCGAGCGGTACGGGCCGGATTCGAGGACGTCGGCGACGAGTGCGTCGAGGTCGCCGTCCGAGCGGTCGGCGTCGGGCGTCAGGGCGAAGACGGTCTCGCCCTCGTACTCGACGCCGCCGCTCCGGGGATACGTACGCTCGGGTCGGCCCGGGATCGCGAACGAAGGGTCGCGCGCCGTCATGTGGTCGCCTCGCCGGGGGATAGGGCGGGATCCCTTTTAACTTCTCGCGCGCAGGCCGGGGCCGCGAACGGAAACCGCGGGCCGAACTGTCAGTCGTCGGTCGTCGGCTCGGCGTCGGCGTCGGTTCCGGCGCCGGCGGCGCCGACTCCGGGTGTGTCCTCGGTGAGGTCGGCGTCGCGCCAGGTGCCGCGCATGTACCAGGCGAACGCCAGCGCGGCGCCGCAGACGTTCGAGACGGCGAAGGCGAGCCAGATGCCCTCGTAGCCCATCTCGAAGACGGCGACGGCCTCGATGGGCGCGCGAACGAGGGCGGCGACGGGGTCGAACGGGATGGCGCCGACGAGGCCGGCGACCCACGACCCCTCGTAGGCGAGCGACTGGGAGGCGAAGAGCGCGACGGGGAGGCGGATAGCGCCGAGCATGCCGATGGAGATGAGCGCGGCGGTCATCGTCTGGCCGGCGCCGCGGAATCCGCCCTTGTAGGAGTGGAAGATCCCGGTGAAACCGAAGGTGGGCGCGACGTAGCGGAGGAAGAGGCGTCCGACCTCGACCACCTCGGGGTCGTCGGAGAAGATGGCGACGATGTTGCCGGCGCCGAGCCAGGTGAGCACGCCGACGGCGGCGAGGACGACGAACATCGCGCGGGCGGCGAAGTGCGTGGCCGACGCGGCGCGCTCTTGCTCTTTCGCGCCGATGTTCTGGCCGGACATCGTCTCGACGCCGCGGCCGACCGCGATGGCGGGCAGGAAGATGACCGAGAACATCCGGACGCCGACGCCGTAGGCGGCGACCACGACGGTCGGGAACGCGCTGACGATGACGAGCATGAGGTTGACGGCGATGGCGTTGCCGGTCCCCTCGATGGAGGCCGGGACGCCGATGCGGAGGAGCTTCCGCAGGTACGAGAGGTCCGGCTTCATGTCTTCGAGACGGATCTTGACGCCGCGAGTCCCCTGGAACATGATGCCGAGGCCGATGACGGTCGCGAGCGCTCGCGAGAAGACGGTCGCGTAGGCGGCGCCCTCGACGCCGAGTTCTGGGAACGGCCCCCAGCCGAAGATGAAGAACGGGTCCAGCACCATGTTGACGACGACGGTGACGAACATGACCAGCATCGGCGTGATCGTGTCGCCGTACCCGCGCATCAGCGACATGAACACGAAGAAGGCGAACATGAACACCATCCCGATGGAGATGATCTCCAGGTACGCCGTCGCGCCGGGCAGGACGTCGTCGGACGCGCCGAGCAGCTGGAGGATGTCGCCGACGATGAAGTAGCCGACGGTCCCCAGTATCAGCGACGCGATGATGGCGAAGGTGACGGTCTGGGAAGCGGCGAACTCCGCCTGGCGCTCGTCGTCGGCGCCGATGTTCTGCGCGACGAGGATGCTCCCGGCGATAGAGACGCCGAGCCCCAGGGAGATGAGGAAGAAGACGACGGGGAACGCGAAGCTGATGGCCGCCAGCGCCTCCGTGCTGTAGCGGCCGAGCCAGATGGTGTCCACCAGGTTGTACATCGTCTGGAGGAGGTTGGTGACGACGATGGGGATCGAGAGGTAGAAGAGCGGCCTGGCGATCCCCCCCGAGGTCAGGTCGAACTCGTCGCGGCTCTTGAACACCACGTTCACCCGTTCGCGGACGGCGCGAACGAGCCGGCCGACGCGGTCGCCGGGCATCAGTCCTCACCCTCCGAGACCGCGCCGAGCGTCTCGCCGTCGACGGCGACGTCGGCGCCCGGTGCGACGAGGTTCTCGCGCACGTAGGCGACGAAGATGTTCCGGGTGCTCCCGTCGGTCTCGCCGATCGCGACGCGGCGGGTGTTGACCCCATCGACGAGCGTCGCGACGAACGCCGCGGTGTCGTCGGGGTCAACGTCGTCGCGGACGAGCCCCTCTTCGATCCCGTCGGCGACGATCTCGCGCACCCGGTCGCGGACGAACGCGTCGATCCGCTCCAGTTCCTCCCGGTAGGTCTCGACGTAGGGGCCCTGGGCCTTGATCTCCATCAGCGCCGTCTGGAACTCCTCCGCGCCTTCTACGTCGGACTTGCAGAGCACCTCGTCGACGAAGGTGATCAGCCGGTCGACGGCGTGGGCGCCCTCGGTCGTCGCGAACTCTGCGGTGAACGACTCGTAGAGGTGGTCGAGAAAGGCGAGCAGGAGCTCCTCTTTCGTGTCGAAGTGGTAGTGCAGAGACGCCTTGCTCTTGTCAGATTCGTCGGCGATGTTTTGCATCGTCAGATCCGCATAGCCGTGTTTGCAGAGCGCGCTGTAAGTGGCCTCCATGATGGCCTCCGACGTGTCCGAAGCGGCCGCCGCGGCGCTCTCCGTCTCTCCGCTCATTGATGTGGTTAACTGACCGGTCAGTCAAAAAGATTCCGGACTGACTGACCCGTTAGTCAAGTCGTACCACGGTCGCGGCGGGATCGTAGCGCCCCGCGTTCAGCCCCGCAGCCGAGCGCGCTGGGGGTTCGGCGCGGCGATTCAAATGGCTCGCGCCCCACGGTCCGAACGGGACCCACTCATGACACACCACCCGGACCACGAGGTCGAACTGTTCAGAGACGAGGGGGCCTACGAGGTGTACGTCGACCTCCCCGGCTACGACCGGGAGGACGTCGACCTCCGCTGGCACGACGGGCGCCTCCACGTCTCCGCGGAGCACCGGACCGAGGACGGGGAGACGCGCGTGTACAATCACGACGTCTCGGTCCCCCGCTCGGTGGACGACGAGTCCATCTCGGCCACCTATCGCGACGACGTGCTGCACGTTCGACTCCCGGTCGCCGACGGCGATTCCCGGCCCGGGACCCGGATCGAGGTCGGCGAGTAGACGACTTCCTCGGGCGTTGTCGGCCGTCTCCTTCCCACTCTCAGTTCGGCCGGTCTGGGCGCACTCGGAACGGGAGGCTCATGTGCGAGGGGCCGATAGGGTCGCCCATCACTCCCGAGGGGAGCTCACTATGACACGCGAGGGACCACAATGACACGGCGGACGCGCGGGAGCCCGTACGCGCCTCAGGACGCGGCCGACACCGAGGCGATGCTAGCGGCCGTCGGCGCCGACAGCGAGGAGGACCTGTTCGACATCCCCGAGTCGGTCCGCTTCGACGGCGAGTTCGGTATCGAAGCGCGCAGCGAGCGGACCGTCCGCCGGCAGACCGAGCGGACGCTCGGGCGCAACGACGACCTGACCGAGTTCATGGGCCGGGGTCACTACGACCACTACGTCCCGGCGCTGGTCGACGACCTGGCGAGCCGCCAGGAGTTTCTCACGTCCTACACGCAGTACCAGCCCGAGGTCGCCCAGGGGTTCCTGCAGGCGCTGTTCGAGTACCAGTCGATGCTGGTCGAACTGACGGGGCTGGACGTGGCGAACTGCTCGATGTACGACGCCGCCTCCGCGCTCGGCGAGGCCGCGACGCTCTCACAGCGCGTCCGTTCGGTCTCCGGCGACCGGGTCCTCGTTCCCGACCAGTTGCGCGAGGGCAAGCGCGCGGTCCTGGAGCAGTACGCGGACGGCCCCGACCTGTCGGTCGAGACCTACCCGACCGAGGACGGCAACGTCGACGTAGACGGCCTCGCCGACGCTCTCGACGACGAGGCGGCGATGGTCTACGCCGAGAATCCGACCGTCAGCGGGGCCATCGAGGAGTCGCTCGGTGCCGTCGGCGACCTCGCCGACGGCCACGACGCGCTGTTCGTCCTCGGCTCCGACCCGGTCGCGCTCGCGCTGCTGGAGCGACCGGCCGACGTCGGTGCGGACGTTGTCGTGGGCGAGGCGAGTTCCCTGGGGATCGGGACCGCATACGGCATGGGGATGGGCATCTTCGCGACGCGCGAGGAGTACCTCCGGCAGGTTCCCGGTCGGCTCGTCGGCGTCAGCGAGGAACGCGTGCCGCGAAGTGGCACGGACGGGTCGAGCGGGGAGCGGGGCGACCCGCGAGACGCCACGGGCCGGCGGGCGTTCACGCTGACGCTCCAGACGCGCGAACAGCACATCCGCAAGGAGCGGGCGACGAGCAACATCTGCACGAACCAGGCGCTGCTGGCGCTCCGGGCGGCCATCCACGCCGCCACGCTCGGCCCGGACGGGCTCGTCGACCTCGCCGAGGACTGCGTGCGACTGGCCGAGGACCTCGCGGCCCGGCTCGACGACGTGTCGGGGATCGCCGCGCCGGTCCACGACCGCTATCACTTCCGCGAGTTCCAGGCCCGCACCGACCAGCCCGCGTCCGCGGTGGCGAGCGACCTCGAAGCCGAGGGGTTCGCCGTCCACGTCGTCGGCGACCACCGCGTCCAGGTGTGCGTCACCGACGCCAACGAGCCCGCGATCGACCGCTTCGTCGAGGCGGTGGAGGAGGTGGCCTGAGATGAGCGACGATCCGGGAGATATCGAGGATGTCGACGGCGCCGCGGACCACGCGCCCGAGGCGGGCACGCTGTACGACCAGGCCCGCTGGACCGACGACGGCGAGTACGAACCTCTCCTGTCGGAGAAGGACTCGACGAAGGTCGAGATCGGCGACGACTCGCCCCTCCCTGACGACCTGACCCGCGACTCGCTGGAACTGCCGGGGCTGGCGGAGCCGGAACTCGCCCGCCACTACGCTCGCCTCTCGCAGATGAACTACGGCGTCGACAGCGGACCGTTCCCGCTGGGATCGTGCACGATGAAGTACAATCCGAAGTTCACCGAGCGGGTCGCCGCGCTGCCCGACGCCGCGGTCCACCCGGACCGCTCGGGTCGGAGCGTCCAGGGCACCCTCGAACTGCAGGCGAAACTGCAGGACTACCTCGGGCGAATCGGCGGGATGGACGCGGTGACGCTCCAGCCGCCGGCCGGTGCGGCGGGGGAGTTCGCCGGCATCCGGATCGCCGCCGCCTACCACGAGGCCAACGGCGACGAGCGCTCGGAGGTCGTTATCCCCGACAGCGCCCACGGGACGAACTTCGCGACTGCGGCGATGTCGGGCTTCGACGTGGTCGAACTCCCCAGCGCCGACGACGGCCGGGTCGACCTCGACGCGCTGGAGGCCGCGGTCGGCGAGGACACCGCGGCGCTGATGCTCACCAACCCGAACACGCTCGGCCTGTTCGAGCGTGACATCGAGCGCATCGCCGAGATCGTCCACGACGCCGGCGGGCTGCTCTACTACGACGGCGCGAACCTCAACGCCCTGCTCGGGCGGGCCCGACCGGGCGACATGGGCTTCGACGTGATGCACTACAACGTCCACAAGACGTTCGCGACGCCCCACGGCGGCGGCGGTCCCGGTGCCGGGCCGGTCGGCGTCGTCGACGAACTGGCGCCGTTCCTGCCGACCCCCCACGTCCGCCAGCAGGGCGACGACAGCGGCTACGAGCGCTACGAACCCGAACAGTCCATCGGCAAGGTCCACGGCTTTTCGGGCAACTGGCTCGTCCTCGTCCGGGCGTACGCGTACATCGCGCGCCTGGGCGACGCGGGGCTCACCGACGCGAGCGCGAAGGCCGTCCTGAACGCCAACTACCTGGCGAGCCAGATCGACTACGAGGTTCCCTACGGGCCCTTCCACCACGAGTTCGTCGCGAGCGCGGGCGACCAGGACGCCGCCGACGCGGCCAAGCGGATGCTCGATTACGGCGTCCACCCGCCGACGACGAAGTGGCCGGAGATCGTCGACGAGGCGCTGATGACCGAGCCGACGGAGGCCGAGACGCGCGGCTCGCTCGACGACCTCGCGGCGGCCTTCAACGCCGTCGCGGCAGAGGACGACGCGACGCTGGAAGCCGCGCCCGAGCGGACCGCGGCCCGGCGGATCGATCAGGTGAGCGCCGCGCGGGAACCGCGCCTGTCCTGGCACGCGCTCGACGAGTAGTCGGTCGCGGCCCGGCCCCCGCGGACTCGCCGTCGCTCGGGGTCAACGATTCAGGATTCGATAATCGGGGGGAAGCCGCTATATACGGGAATTCCCTTGTCTCCGTTCACGAATGGGACCGAGGGTACTCGTCGTCGGGGGACGGATCGACCCGGGGTGGATCGAAGCGCTCGAAACGACGGAGTGGCGTCTCGAACGAGCCACGACGAGACGCGAGACCCTCTCGAACCTCGGGGCGTTCGACCTCGGCTGCGTCGTCGCCGTCGAACCCGACGGGCGCGAGCAGGGATCCGACGGCCGGACGGACTCGACGGAAGCGAGTTCGGGGATCGGCCCGCTCGACGCCGTCGAGACCGTCCGCGAGTTCGGCTACGACGGCCCGGTCGTGCTGGCGTCGTCGCGACCGGACGGCGAGCTCGCGGCGGCCGCGACCCGGCTGGGGATCACCGAGTACCACCCCGGGTCGGCCGCCGACGAGTCGCTCACCGAACGGGTGCTCGCGCATCTCCCCGACGAACCGCGGACAGAGACGGCGGACGGGGGGACCGTCGACGACACCGAGGACCGCACCGACGGCGCGGCCGACCTGGCCTCCCGAGAGGCGGACTTCGACGTCGGGATCGAGGAGACGGCGACAGCGCTCGATGCCGTCGAAGACGGCGTCTACGTCCTCGATCGGCAGGGGCGGTTCGTCGTGGTCAACGAGTCGCTTGCCGACATGACCGGCTACGCACCGGACGAACTCGTCGGCGCGGACTCGGACCTGATACTCGACGACGACTCCCTCGAAACCGCGCTCGACGCAGTCGACGAACTGGTCTGGGGCGAGCAGTCCGCGGTGACGGTCTCGACGACGATCGTCCCGAAGGACGGCGAGCCGTTCCCGGCGGAGGATCACGCGACGCTCGTCACCGAGGACGGCGACTTCGCCGGTCTCGCCGGCGTGATACGCGACGTGACTGATCGGCGCGAGCGGACACGGGAGCTCGAACGCTACGAGTCGATCATCGAGGCCGTGGACGACGGCGTCTACGCGCTCGACGACGAGGGGCACTTCGAGGTCGTCAACGACGCGCTCCTCGACCTGACCGGGTACGACCGCGAGGCGTTGCTCGGCGAGCACACCTCGGTGATCAAGGACGAACCGACGGTCCAGCTCGCGGAGAACAAGCTCCGCGAACTCGTCCACGGCAACGCCGTCGAGACGACGTTCGAGCTCCCGCTCCAGCCGCGATCCGGCGAGCCTATCGACGCGGAGGACCACATGACGATGCTGACCGACGAGGAGGGGCGCTTCGAGGGGACTGCGGGGGTCATCCGCGACGTCACGGACCGGAAGGAGCGCGAGCGGGAGCTCCGGGAATCCCGCGAGCGGTTCGCCGAACTGCTGGACACCTCGCGGGCGCTGCTGGGCGCCCACAGTAGCGAGCGGGTCGCCGAGATCGTCGCCGATGCGGTGGCCGAGACGCTCGGCTACGATCTCACCGCCGTCCGGATCTACGACCCGGAGCGAGAGCGGCTCGAACCCGTGGCCGGGGCCGGAGCCGAAGGAGCCTCGGTCGCGAATCGGCCGGTTTACGCGGTCGGCGAGGGCGGACCGGGACGCGCGTTCGAGCGCGGTGAGACGCTCTCCGCGCCCGCGGACTTCGAGACTCGGCCCGATGGGGTCCCCGAAACCCTCTCACAGGCGCTGTACGTCCCGCTCGGCGACCACGGCGTCGTCAGCATCGGCGCGACCGACGACGACCCCCTCGGCGACCTGGACCGGTCGCTCGCGGAGATCCTCGCCTCGAACGCGGCGGTCGCCTTCGACCGCGTGGCCTACGAGGACGAACTCGTCCAGTACCGGACGGTGCTCGAGAACGTCCAGGACATGGTGTACGTCGCCGACGAGTCCGGCCGGTTCTCCCTCGTGACCGAGCCCCTGGCCGCGTGGCTCGGCGTCGAGCGCGCGGACCTCGTCGGGCGGCCGGTCGCGTCGGTCGTCGGGGACGGCGAGGCGCTGGAGGCGGCCGTCGCGGACGTCCGGGACGGAGGCGTCGAAAGCAGTCTCGTCCAGACGCCGCTCCGGCGGGGCGACGGCGAGGCGCTCCCGGCCGAACTGGAGGTGTCACTGCTCCCCGCCGACGAGGCGTTCGCGGGGACCGTCGGCGTCGTCCGCGACCGGAGCGAACTCGTCGAGACGCGCGAACAGCTCGAGACCCAGCGCGACCGGTTCACGTACCTCTTCGACAACCTGCCGGACGCCGTGGTCGAGGCGTCGCACGAGGGTGACTCCGAGCCTGTCGTCACTACCGTCAACGACGCCTTCGCGGACGTCTTCGGCTACGACCCCGCGACGATCGCGGACGAACCGATCAACGACTACATCCTGCCGGCCGACGAGCGCGAGAGCGGCCGGCAACTGGATCGGGAGGCGGCCGACGGCGAGGTCGTCCAGCGCGAGGTCCGCCGCGAGGCCGCGGACGGCTACCGCGACTTCCTCTTCCGGGGCGTCCCCTACGAGACGGGCGAGGACGGCGTCAACAGCTTCGGTATCTACACCGATA
This sequence comes from Halosimplex rarum, assembly GCF_047715405.1. Taxonomy (NCBI): domain Archaea; kingdom Methanobacteriati; phylum Methanobacteriota; class Halobacteria; order Halobacteriales; family Haloarculaceae; genus Halosimplex; species Halosimplex rarum. The sequence continues at coordinate 2,329,998 of NZ_CP180412.1, read as the reverse complement.
TCACCGACCAGAAGGAGCGCGAGCGGCGCCTCCAGGTGTTAAACCGCGTTCTCAGACACAACCTCCGCAACGACCTGAACGTCGTGATGGGGTACGCCGAGATGATCGCCGGACGGGTCGACGACGAGACGGTCGACGAATGGGCGGCGACGCTCACGGAGACCGCCGCCGACGTCGCCTCGCTCAGCGAGCGCGCTCGCTCGCTCGACCGGACCATGCGCGAGGGGTCCCTCCGCGACGGGACCGTCGGGATCGGCGACGTCGTCGACGGCGTAGTTGCGGAGTATCGCGAGGAGTACCCCGACCTGCGGATCGCGACCGACGTCGACGACGCGACCGTCGTCGGCGACGCCCGGATCGAACTCGCGCTCCGAGAACTGCTCGAGAACAGCGCCGAGTACGGCGGCGGTCGAGTCCGCGTCGCCGTCGAGTCCGGCCGCGACGACGGGCGAGTCGCGCTCTGCGTGGCCGACGACGGCCCCGGGATCCCCGAGTACGAACGGGCGGTCGTCGACGACTCGACCGAGATCACCCAGCTGGAACACGCCAGCGGCCTCGGCCTGTGGGTCGTCCGCTGGGTGTGCGACTCCTGCGGTGGCCGCCTGCGGTTCGAGGAGAGCGATCTGGGAGGATCGGCGGTCGTGCTCTCGCTGACGGCCGCCGACGAGTGAGCGACGGGACCCGTCCGAGGGACGCGATGCTATCGAGTCACGACGGATCGAAAACGAGTTGGCCGGAATCAGGCCGTGGCTTTGCTCGTGTCGACGGTCTCGTCGATGCGCACGAACCCGTAGTCGCACTCCCAGCAGTGCCACTTGACTTTCTTTCCGATGTGGACGTTCATGCTCGCCGCCTGGAAGAACTCACGCTCGGTCTCACAGACCGGACATTCGAGCTTCAGGACCTCGCTCATGTCTCCGCCTTCTGCACGGCGCTAATTTAACGTGCTGATCTTTCGCCGGCCGACGCGCCGGGCTCGTCGCCGCCCCGGCTTTCGGCCGCTCACCGGTTCGGCTCCGTGTTTAAGTCCCTGGCAGTCCGAGCGGTGCGTATGAAGATCTACACCGGCCGCGGCGACGAGGGGCTGACCGACCTGCGGGATATGTCCCGCGTCTCGAAGGCGAACCCCCGAATCGAGGCCTACGGGACCGTCGACGAGGTGAACGCGCTGGTCGGCGTCGTCCGCCCGACCGGCCACGAGGACGTCGACGACCTCCTGCGCGAGGTGCAGAACCACCTCCACGTCGCCCAGGCCGACTTCGCCAACCCGGACCCCGACGAGGGCGACCCTCGGGTCCGCGAGGAACACGTCGAGCGCCTCGAAGCCAGCATCGACGACTTCGACCAGGAACTGGAGCCGCTGGAGAACTTCATCCTGCCGAGCGGCTCCGAGCCCGGCGCGAAACTCCATCAGGCGCGCGCGGTCTGCCGGCGAGCCGAACGGCGCGCGGTCGCCTTCGCCGAGGCCGAGGACGGCGTCAACGAGGCGGCACTCGTTTACCTCAACCGCCTCTCGGACCTGCTGTTCACGCTCGCCCGCGTCGTGAACAAACGCGAAGGCGTCCGCGAGGAAGCGCCCTCGTACTGAGCGCTCCACAGCAGCGTTTACGCGATCGCCCGCTCGACTCGCTCACTCGTCGCGCTCGTAGAGGATGGCGTCGTCGGTTTCCCGGACAGTCACGCGTCCGGCCGCTTCGAGCACGTCGAGGTGGCCCACGGCTTCGCTCATCCCGGGAAACTGTTCGGTCACGGGGAGGTCGCCGAACAGCTCGTTCATCACCGCGACGGGCGTCGTCGGCTCGTCGAGCATGCCGGCCACGCGCTCGGTGCGCTCGTCGTGCTCGGCGAGGATGTCGTCGATACGTTCGGGCGGGTCGTCGATCAGGCCCCGGTGGCCGGGGTGCAGTCGGTCGTAACCCGCGTCGCGCAGGACCGCGAGGGAGTCGTTGTACGCCGGGAGTACCCGGGGGCGCTCCGCGCCAGGTTCCGGCGGCGGCTGGAGGAAGGGGTTCGGGGTGATCTCCGCGAGGACGTTGTCGCCGACGATAGCCTCCCATCCGGCCTGTCCGTCGAACGCGAAGAGCACTTCGCCGCTCGCGTGGCCGACGAGGTCGTCGACGCGGAGTTCCCTGCCGTCGACCGTGACCGTGTCGCCGGCGCCGACCTGGCGGTCGACGCCCACGCTGGGGGCATAATGGACGAACGCCTCCGGGAGTTCGGTGACGGTCTCGGCCGTCGAAGGCGCCATGCCGCAGCGGACGAAGAAGTCGCTGAAGTAGGCCTGCTCGGCGTCGAGTCGGCCGGGGAAGTCGGCCATGATCGCCGCGGCGTCGGGGTGGGCGACGGTCGACGCGCCGAGATCCCGGAACCGGCTGGCCAGCCCGAAGTGGTCGGGGTGGGGATGGGTGATGAGCACTCGTTCGATATCCGCGGGTGCGAGGTCGCGCTCGGCCAGCGCGTCGGTGAGGCGCGACCAGGCCTCGTCGCTGTCGGGGCCCGGGTCGACGAGCGTCCGTTCGGCGAGGTAGGCGTTCACGGGGCCGACCTGGAACGGCGTCGGCACGGGAACCTGTTCGAACATGTCTCCCGATACCGGTTGGGACAGTAAGTGAGTGGCGGGTCTCTCGGACCGAAAACCGTCGGCACACGGCGATGCCCACCGTCGTGTGCGGACGTGGCGGCGTTTGGGACAGACAGACGGCGGCGGCCGGACGGTCGACCGCGCGCCGACATATTTTAGGTTTACCTAAAAGGAAATAAGCGTTGCGGTGGTATGGGGCAAAGGATATCTCTGTTGCCGACGTGAGGACAGATATGAACAGGCACTTCGAAGACACCCTGTACTACCTGAAGCGGGCGGTCCGAGCGGCCAGCAAGGGCGTGACCGAGGAGGTCGCGCCCGCCGAGGCGAAGGTCCGCGAGCTGACCGGACGGGAGAAGGAGCCCGAACCGGGGCGGATCGGACGGATCCGGACGAAAGTCGAGCGCGAGTGGCGAGACCGCTTCGACCAGGTCAGCGCGACGGTCGGGTCGTATCGCGGACGCGTCGGCTCTCGGTAGGCGTCCCGACGGAAAGCAATTCTTAAGGTGGGCGGCGGATTATCGCCGAGTGTCCGGGTTGGTGGTCTAGTCCGGTTATGACGGCTCCTTCACACGGAGCAGGCCCCAGGTTCAACTCCTGGCCAACCCACTTCTGACGACGCGACCCGACGAGCGACTGGTCACGACCGGTCGCTCGATTCGATCTGGACGGCCACCTCGTTGCGCCTGAGCGGGGGGAGCGTCCAGGGGGCGTCGTAGCCCATGAAGAACGGCTCACCGTCGAGGGGGACGCCGGCCTCGTCGAGCGTTTCGAGCAGCCGGTCTGTTTCACGGTCGACGCGGTCGTCGGTGGGCCGCCAGGAGAACCGTCGGACCGCGAGCGTCCGCTCCGGGACGGAGACCAGGTCGACGACGTCGTCACTCGGACTCGGGGCCGAGTCGAGGTCGTACTCCGGCGGGAGATAAAACGCCATCCGGACGCCGCTCTCGGCGCGGCCCGCGCCGGGTTCGACCGCCGTCGTCGAGCGCGCCGGTGTGGGCCGCGCTACCTCGACCGGTGCGGTCATCGCTAGCTTCGTTCCGGGGTCGGTCACTTCGACCGGTGCGGTCATCTCGAGGTCGTCGCCACCGTCGTTCTCACCGGAGATGTACCGGAACAGTCGGCCGAACGCTTCGTTCTCGGACGGGGCGACCGTCTCGGCGAGGACGAGTTCCGGATAGCGGCGGAGTTCGACGTCGCCGAGACGGGCGACGACGGTGTAAGGAACGGTCTCGGTCGTCCGCCGCTGGTAGAGCGTCCAGCCCCCCACGGCCGCCGCGATGCCCCCTACCGCACCTGCGATGACTGCCGATTTGCGGACCATACGTACCGTAGGGCGCGTGACTCAATAGGTCCTGTCCCGCACCGCCTCGCTTCTGACGGCGCGGCAGGCGGAGGTTGCGGGCGACGTATCTGGACGACCACGCGCTCCCTGGACGTCGCTCTCGCTGGTGGCCCGGTCCGCGTCTGGTATCTCCGTCGAGAGACGGGGTACGTCGTCCGGTCACTCAGGGGGACCGAACCGTGATCATTTTTTACCCACCCCGGCGAGCACACGCGTATGGACGTTTACGGTATCATCGGGAATCCCGTCGAACACTCGCTATCGCCGCCGTTGCACCAGGCCGCTTTCGACCACCTGGGGATCGACGCCAGATTCGTCACCTTCGAGGCCGACCCCGACCGAATCGAGGAGGCGTTCCGCGGCGCCGAGGCGCTGGGTATCGACGGCCTGACGGTCACGCTGCCGTTCAAGCACGACGCCTACGAGTTCGTCGACCCCGAGGAGTCGGTCGAGCGCGTCGGTGCGGTCAACACCATCGACTTCACCGACGACGGCCCGATCGGGTACAACACCGACATGACCGGCACGCTTCGGGCGTTCGAGCACCACGACGTGGAACTCGACGGAACCAACGCCGTGGTGGTCGGTGCGGGCGGCGCTGCCCGCGCGCTCGCGTTCGGGTTCGAGGAGGCCGGCGCCGACGTGGCGGTCACCAATCGAACCGAGTCGAAGGCCCACGACCTCGCCGAGGACGTGCCCGGCGCGACGGGTCACGGCCTCGACGAACTCCCCGACCTGATGGCCGAGGCGGACGTCGTCGCCAACGCCACCAGCGTCGGTCTGGAGTCCGACGAGTCGGTCGCGCCCGCCGACGCCTGGCACGGCGACTGCGTGGCCTTCGACGCGGTGTACAAACCGCTCGAAACACGGTTCCTCGGCGACGCCGCCGCGGCCGGCGCCCAGACGATCGACGGCGCGTGGATGCTGCTGTTCCAGGGCGTCGACGCCTTCGAGACGTGGACGGGCGAGGACGCGCCCGTCGACGTGATGAACGAGGCGCTCCGGAGTCACCTCTAACCATCTATTTCGCCGGGGGGCCGCGCCGCGCGCGACCCCCCGTCTGCTCACGGGCGCTTCGCGCCCGTTCGCATGGTCCGAGGGACCGAAGGTCCCTCGCTAGCCAAAAACATGGGTGAAAAAGGCCGATCGCGGTGGTCGCTTCGCTCCCTTGCGACCGGTGAACCGCGCCTCGCTTCGCTCGGCGCGGATGCTCAGTATAGCCCGGAGGGTGAACAATTGCTGTGGCGCGCGCTGTCGCGAGTCTTGTCTCGCGACAGCACCGTGCGAGGGATGAGCGACCGCAGGGAGCGAATCGGCTGGGGAGGTGTGAGGCGCGGTGCTGTGCGGTCAAGGTTCCTGGTGGACTGAAAGGGCGAGGTGTGCTCGCGTTCATGTAGTCGTCTGCGCGGGCCCTATCCGAGCGCAGCGAGGATATCCCGCTCAGCGACCGCGAGCGCGCCGAGGGCTTTCAACGCCTGCTGTTGGCTGCGGTCGCTCCGACTCGGCTTCATTCCACAACCAAACCCATAGAAACAACCACTCAGTTCGCACGTCAGACAGAACGAGACGACTGCCCGAAAACCGCGCAGCCGGTGATCAGTCGCCCATTCCGGACTCGCGCAGTCGCGTCCCGGAGATCAGGAACCAGCCCTGACCGTAGAGGTTGACGGCCTGGGGGGCCTCCGGCCCGCCGGGCATCGCGGCGTTACGCTGAACGGCGCCGTCCGAGGTCACTGCAGTCTTCGCGGCGCTCATCGCCCGCTCGGCGACCTCGCGGTACTCCTCGTCGAGCAGGCCGCGCTCGACGGCCTCGGTGAAGGCGTAGGCGTACTGCATCGTGCCGGACGTTTCGAGGTACATCGACGTGTCGTCGATGAGGTGGTGCCAGAACCCGCTGCGGTCCTGGTACTCGGCCATGCTCAGGAGGTGGTCGGTGACGATCTCCTCCAACCGATCCCGCTCGGGGTGGTCCTCGGGGACGTACTCCAGCGTGTCGAGGATGCCGTTGGCCATCCACCCGTTGCCGCGCAGCCACAGCGAGCCGTCGGGGTAGCTGTCGGGCGTCTCGCGCCAGATGTGCCGATAGAGGTCGGACTTGGGGTCGACGAGGTGGTCGTGGTGGACGATGATCTGGTCGACGGCCTCTTCGACGGCCTCGGGCGTGTCCGTGAGCTGGCCGTAGCGGGCCATGAACGGGCACATCATGTAGACGGCGTCGATCCACAGCTCGATGTCGTCGATGTGGTGGGAGATGCCGCCCGCTTCGCTGCGGGGGGCGTCCTCGTGGAGGTACTCGAACTGCCGCCGGGCAGCGTCGAGGAAGTACTCGGGGCCGTCGTCCTCGTAGGCTTCGAGGACGAGGTAGCCGAACGCGCCGGCGTCCGGGACCGGGCGGAAGATCCGGTGTTCGTCCCACTCGGGGACGACGTCGATGGAGCCGTAGGCCAGCTGGCCCTTCGTCGACTGCGAGCGGACCGCCTTGTCGAGGTACTCCTCGGCGATCTCGGTGTGTTCGTCGTCGTCGGTCGCGAGCAGGCCGCGGATGACCATCGGCCGCTCGCCCTGGATGAACTCCTCGAAGTCCAGTCCGAGCGTGTAGTCGGCGACCGTCGGCAGCAACTCCTCCAGTGTGCGCTGCGTGGGCATACTCCCCCATGCGACCGGCCCTATCTTAAGAGCGAGGGGATCGGTCGCGGGAGCGGGGATGGGGGGTCGGAGTGGGGATAGAGCGGAGGGGGAGTCGAGAGCGGCCCATCGCTCGAAACGGCCGGAACACGTAATTCGCTGGCGTCGAGTGGAGGGCCTATGTCTGACGACCCGCTCCACGAACGGATGCGCGAGTACGAGACCACCGCGGAGGAAGCGGCCGAACGAGCGCGCGAACGCGACGAGATCGCCGGAGACGTCGGCGACCGGTTGGCCGAGCACGTCGGCGCGGCGGTGACGGACGTAGGCGTGAACGTCAGGCACGCCGAGCGCTCCCGAGACGGCCACCGCCATCGGTTCACCGCGCGACTGGACCGGGCGGCGCTGGTCGCCGCGCTGACCGAGTCGCTGCCGGGCGGATTCGTCGTCTCGCACGTCAACGACGACGGGTCGTTGAGCGTCGAGTGGACGGGCGACAGGCAGACGCCCTCCAAGCGCGAGCACGGCGCGGTACTGAAGGCGATCGTCGCCGAGGAGACCGTCAGCGACGACGACGGATTGATCGAGTCGGTCCCGACCAGAGACCGGGTGATCGAGCGCGCGGTGGAACTGGGCGTCGACGAGGACGACGCCGTTCGGCGACTGCACCGGCTGGCGACCCTCGACGTGGTCGACGTCGCGGACGGCCGAGTCTATCCCGACGAGAACTTCTCGCGGTACTGAATCGGGAGACGCGCTTCGGCCAAACCGTCGGATTGGCGACGCTCGGAGGCGACTGTGAGTCGGGCGCGGCGAAACAAAGCCGGTGGTGTCGAGAAGGAGCGGGACGTCGGGCGGCGGGTCACCGCATCTCGTCGAGCGCGACGACGGTGTCGGACATCAGCCACGCGGTCTCGCTGTCCTCACGTTCGATGCTCAGGGCGAAGAAGGAATCGCGGCCGCCGTCGACGGTGACGTGATAGGCGTCTGTCGTCAGAGGGCCCGGCGCGGCCGGGTCGTCGGAGTCAGTGGAGGTCACATCCACTCTCACCGATGGCCACGGATAACCGACTCGATCTCCATCCGACCGTGAGAACGATCGTCCTGTTTTTTCCAATGTATACAAAGAAAAAATATGGAAATATTATATCATGAACGCTCTGCGCTAGGTCGGATGTCGAAGTAACCTGATTCAAACAGCATGTATGTGCTGACGAAGCCGAAATCACTCGATCGATAGCACGATCCGAGATCACCGATCGAGCCTCAAAAATCGACGATCTGATCCCCTTCTCAGAGGAGTATATCGCTCCTAGTGCCGCTTTTCGTTCGTAAGCTTCGATCGAGGGGGTAGTCCTAACATAATGTCTATGTAAATCGAGACTCATCTAGACTCAAATCTGTATTCTCTGATGTCACGTTGCCGTCCGAGAGGCGCGCCGTCTCGGGGTTCGCGCGACCCGTGTGGGCGTAGACGCCGCCGACCAAGCGGGATCGTCCGAGATGCGATAACATGGCACACGTTACGGAGACGGACGAAAAGCCAGGGACCGCGACGCGGTCCGACAAGATCGGGAACACGATGCCGCCGAGCCCGGCAAAGCAGGCGCTGACGATGACCGGGAGCGCGACGGTTCGCTGTGAATCACTCGTGGGTGTACAGGGAGCCGTGGACGACGACTCCGGGGGCGGCGAAACTCACCGATGGCGGGAGCGTCGCGTCGCGAAAACGATCGGCCGAGCCCGCGGGTGACAGGCCCGGCCGCGTGAAGATGGCGACTGCCCCGTCGGAGACGGGCCAGCCTGGCACCGACAGCGCGGCACTGTCGGGGGTCGGGTCGCGGGTGGGGTTGTCGGGCACGCGGACGGCAAGCGCCGGGTGGAGGGCGCGCGCCGACCGCACGTCAACCGAGGGACCGTCCGCACATAATGACACCTAAAACTAAAATGCGAATTTTACAGACGAGCTTACTCGTCGCGTGCAGCCGCCGAACTCGCGGCGGGTTCGCCCTCGTCCGTCGTCTCTGGCGTGTACGGCGCGGGCTCGACTTCGTCCGCGTCGCCGGCGTCGAACGCGGGCTCGTCGTCTCGACCTGTCAGTCGCCGGGCGGCGAGCGTCGCGACGACCGAGACGACTACGCTCGCGACCGCGAGCTTGGCGATCCGACTGCGGCCGCTCCCTTCCTCGTCCGTGGGCTCGCTGCCGGTCGCCCGTTCGTCCGCGTCGCGGCGCACTGCGTCGACCGCCTCGTCGCGTGCGTCGTCGCTTGCCCGCCCCGCTCCGGGGCCGAACTGCGCGTCGTCGAGGTGGACTTCGAACAGGGTGACGTTCTCGAATACCATACGCATATCACGTCCCGCGGACACTTAAATCCGCAGTGAGACGCGCTGGCAGGCCGTCTATCCGGGTCCGACCGTCGGTTGCCATCGCCGGGTGTCACTTCCGCGGAGCGGGCCGCGCGGAACGTGTCGACCGAGATACCAGAACCGTTAACCGCCGCATGGCCCAACTCTCCGGCGATGAACCGACGGAGCCTCCTCCACTCCGCGACGGGTGCCGCGGCGCTCGGACTCGCCGGCTGCCTCGGCGACGGCGGGGCCGATCCGACCGCCACCGCTGGAACCGACTCGTCGCCCGACGCGACGTCCCCCACCGACGAACGCACGCAAACCGCCGATCCAACGGCGTCGCCGACCGCGACGCCGGAGGGCCCGAGCGGCGTCTACGTCCAGTCGTTCCGCGAGACGATGGTGATGCCGGGGACGGCGACGGCGGGCGACTACCGCTTCGCCCTGCTGGTCGCGGTCCCCCACCGCTTCTGGACCGTGACGCTCTCGGACCGCTCGGTGACGCCCATCCGTGACGGCGACGACGTGCACCTGATGGCCGCGGTCTGGGACCCGGAGACGGGGACGGTCCTGCCCGACTCGAACCTCTCGGTCGAGATCGCCCGCGACGGCGAGTTGGTCTCCCAGGAGGTCATCTACCCGATGCTCTCCCAGCGGATGGGCTTTCACTACGGCGCGAACTTCGGGCTCGACGGCGACGGGACCTACACCGCGCGGCTCAGCGTCGGCGGCGTGAGCGCGCGGACGACCGGCGACTTCGCCGGCCGGTTCGCCGACGGCGAGACCGCCGAAATCGAGTTCGAGTGGTCAAAACAGGTCCGCGAGCAGCTGAAGACCGAACAGATCGACGAGGCGGGCGAGCGCGGGGCGCTGGCCCCGATGGAGATGGGCGAGCTGCCCCAGCCGCGGGCCGCCGAGCCGGCCGCCCTCCCCGGGACGGTCCTCGGGACGGGCCGCAGCGACGACGCGAAACTCGTCGCGACGCACCTGTCCGCCGACGCAGCGGGCCGCTTCACCGAGGGTAACTCCTACCTGGCGATATCTGCCCGGACGCCGTACAACCGGCTGGTCCTGCCCGCGATAGGGCTGTCAGCCACCGTCGCGCGCGGGGGCGAGACGGTATTCGAGGGCGCGTTCCAGCGAACGCTCGACCCCGAACTGGGGTATCACTACGGTGCCGCCGTGCCCGAGAGTCCCCAGTCGGGCGACGAGATCGCCCTCACCGTGGACACGCCGCCACAGTTGGCGCGCCACGAGGGGTACGAACGAGCGTTCCTGCAGATGGACCCGGCGACGATCACCGCCTGATATGGCGGGGACCCCATCCCGACGAGTCGCGGCCGTTCTCGTGCTGGCCGTCGTCCTCGCGACGCCGCTCGCGGTGGCGACGGTGTCCGCGCACGGCGACCACGTCGCCGCGGACTCCCAGGTGACCGGCGACGGCACCGTCGTCGTCGAGACGGTGTCGGCGCTGACGCCTGGATTCGTCGTCCTCCGCGCCGACGACGGGGGCAGACCCGGCGAGCCGCTGGGCCACAGCTATGTCGGCCGGACGCCCGACATGACGTACCTGTCGAGCGTCGCGGTCGGCGTCGGCGAGTCCGTCTGGGCCGACTGGTCCGGCAACAGAACGATCTGGGCGGTCCTCCACGACGATATGGACGGCAACGAGGCGTTCGACATCGGGACCGACACCTCGGCGGCGATCCGCAGTCGCGCGGCGAAGACGAAGATAACCGTCCGGAAGAGCGACGGCGCGGAGGCGCGCGTCCTCGGCGCGCAGTTCGATCCGCAGCCCGTGGGCGACGGGGCGCTCACGGTCCGGCGGGTCGACCTCCCGGAAGCCGGTCACGTCGCCGTCCGCCCGGTCGGGACGAACGCGACCATCGGATCACAGGCGCTCGACGCCGGCAGCCACGACAACGTCACCGTGGGAATAAACGAGTCGTACGTCGCCGAGCAGTCGTCGGACTTCCGGGTGCACGTCGTCGTCCACCGCGACGACGGCGACGGCGTCTTCGGTCCAGGGGACCCGCCGATCACGGCCGGCGACCGGGCCGTCGGGACGTACCTCACGGTTTCGCCCGACGCCGAGGCGGACGACGGCCCGGTGATCAACACACCGAGCGCGACGGCCACGCCCGATCCATCGAACGGCACCACGTCCGCCACTGCGACGCCGAGCGCGACCGACTCACCCCCGATCGAATCGCCCTCAGGGCCGACGTCCGGTGAGACGGACCGCCCCGACGGAACGGCGGCCGACGGCCCCGGATTCGGCGTCGCGGTCGGTGTGCTGGGGCTCGTACTTGGTCTCGTCACCGCACGCTCGCGTCGCACGTAACCGGCGGTTCGGTCACGCCGGGCATCTCCATCGGTCACGCCGTGCGTCTACAGATCTCCCCTGCCGAGCGTATGGTTGGAATCGCAACGTCCATTTCCGAGCAGTCCTGTACTTCCAGTGATGGCTCCCCGCACGCCCGACCCCTCCCGGCGCGAGTTCGTCAAGGCCGCCGTCGCCATCGGCGGGTCCGCTGCCCTGTCTGCCTGCCTCGACCGCGAAAGCGACGCCGCGACGCCGCCGGGCGCGGAGCCGTCGGCTCACCCCTCCCGCCAGCACGCCTGGAACGACGCCCTCACGACGGACGAGCACGGCAACCACGTCCCGCCGCGTCACCACCTCCTCCTGTCCCTCGATTACGCCGACGACGGGACGCCGACCGCCGACGACCGCGAGCGGGCCGAGGCCGCCTTCCGGTCGCTGGAGCGCGCGTTCGCCCGGCGCAACGACGGACTGCTGTTCACCGTCGGTTACGCGCCGGCGTACTTCGAGCGCTTCGACGCCTCGCTCCCCGACAGCGTCGACCTCCCCGCGCCCGAGGCGCTCTCGCCGTTCGAGGACCCCGCGCTCGACGATCCCGACGCCCTCGTCCACCTCGCCAGCGACAGGGGATCGGCCCTGCTCGCCGCCGAGGAGGGGCTGCTCGGCGACCGGAGCGAGGTCAACGGCGCCGAGATGGAGACGGATCTGTCGGGGATCTTCGCTCAGGCGTCGCTGGCCGGGGACGGCCGCGCGCGGCGGACGGGCTTCATCGGCGCGGGCCTCCCTGCCGAGAACGCGGAGGTGGAGGGGATCCCCGATCCGGAGTCAGTTCCCGACGACGCGCCGCTGTTCATGGGATTCAAGTCCGGCTTCGAGAAGAATCAGGCCAGCGAGGACCGGGTGACGATCGAGTCGGGACCGTTCGCCGGGGGCACCACCCAGCACGTCTCGAAGCTCCGCCTGCGCCTGGACGACTGGTACGGCGAGCAGGACCACGACGACCGCGTCGCCGAGATGTTCTGCCCCGTCCACGCCGAGGACGGCCGCGTCGAGGGGACCGGCGAGAACCTCGGGGACGACAACGGCGTCGGCGAGTGCGTCGACGACATCGAGGAGCACGCCCGGGAGTACGGCCGCGTCGGCCACGCACAGAAGAACGCCCGGGCCCGCGAGGATGGCTCGCCGATCATCCTGCGGCGGGACTTCGACTCGACCGACGGCGGCGAGGCCGGCCTGCACTTCCTCGCCCTCCAGGAGGACATCTCGGACTTCGTCGCCACTCGATCGGCGATGAACGGCACTGACCTGACGGACAACCCTGCCGTCCGACAGCGGGTCAACAACGGCATTCTGGAGTACGTCTTCGTGCGCCGGCGCGGGAACTTCCTCCTGCCGCCCCGCGAGCAGCGGGCGCTTCCGCGGCCGGACCCGTGAGCCGGCTGGGGCGGCGAAAAACCGGGCAGTCGTCGCTCAGATGTAGTCGCCCTCGACAGTCACCGTGACGGCCTCGCCGTCGACGACCAGATCGTAGTGGCCGGGCTGGACGCGGTGGCCGTCGCCGGGCGCGTAGACGCCGAGCTGCTCGACGGGGACGTCCAGCGTCACGGTCGCTTCCTCGCCCGCGTCGAGGGCGACGCGCTCGAACGCCTGAAGCCGGCGCTCGGGCATGACGAGCGGCTTCGACTCCGTCGTGCTGTACACCTGGACGACCTCGGTGCCGGCGCGGTCGCCGACGTTCTCGACCGTCACGTCGAGTTCGACGGTGTCGCCGGGGCCGAGAACTTCCTCGGAGACGGCGAGCTGGCCGGTCTCGAACTCGGTGTAGGTCAGTCCGTGACCGAACGGGTACAGCGGGTCGTAGGAGTCGGGATGTTCGGAGTCGCCGATGGGCCGTGGCTGGTGGAGGTAGTCGTGGTGGACGTCGACCTGCGTGCCCGAGCGCGGGACGGTGATCGGGAGGCGACCGCTGGGGTCGTTCTCGCCGACGAGCGTCTCGGCGACGGCCTTCCCCCCCATCGTCCCCGGGAAGTACGCCATCAGGACCGCTTCCGCCTGTTCGTCGAGGCGTTCGACGGCCAGCGGGCGGCCGGTGACGAGCACGCCGACGACGGGCGTCCCCGTCTCGGCGACGGCGTCGACCAGTTCCTGCTGGGCCTCGGGGATGTCGATCTGCTCGCGGGTCGGGAACTCGCCCGTCTCGGTGCGCGGGCCGCCGGCACCGAACTCGTGGAGGTACCAGCCCTCGCCGAGCGCGAGGACGGCCACGTCCGCGTCGGCGGCCCGTTCGGCGGCCGCCTCGACGTCGAGCGTCTCGTGGAGGGCCGCGCCCTGCTCGTGGGTCACGTCGCCGTCGACGTGGGCGCGGATCTCCTCGAGGATGGTCGTCCCATCGACGTGTTCCTCGGCCTCGACGGACCAGCCACCCACCTGATGGACGAGGTTGTCGGCGTTCGGCCCGCCGATGAAGACGTCCTCGTCGCCCGAGAGGGGGAGGAAGTCGTCGTTCTTGCAGAGGGTGAGCGAGTCGCGGACGACCTCCAGCGCGGTCTGCTGGTGGTCCGCGGCGCCGACCGTGTCGAGGGCCTCGCGCCTGTCGACGTAGGGGTCCTCGAACAGGCCCATCCGGAACTTGCGGTCGAGGACGCGCTCGACGCTGGCGTCGAGGACGGACTCGGCGAGGTCGCCCGACTCGACGAGGTCGACCAGTTCCTCGGCTTCGAGGTCGTTGCCGACGGAGGCGACGTCGAGGCCGGCGGTCCGCGCGTCGTAGGTCGCCTCGCGGAGGTCGGCCGCCGTCTTGTGGTCGTCGGTGAGGTGGCGGACGCCGCCCCAGTCGGAGACGATGGTGCCGTCGAAGCCCAGGTCGCCGCGCAGCAGGTCGGTGAGCCAGCGCGCCGAGCCGTGGACGGGTTCGCCGTTGATCGAGTTGTAGCAGGGCATCACCGACTCGACGTCGGCGTCGAGGGCGGCCTCGAACGGCGGGACGAAGGTGTTGCGGAGCTTGTACTCCGAGACGTCGACCGGCGCGGCGTCCTCGCCGCGCTCGGGCTCGCTGTAGGCCGGGAAGTGCTTGGCCGTCGAGACGACCGTGTCCTCGGCTTCCAGCCCGTCGCCCTGATAGCCGCGGACCTTGGCCGCGGCGAACTCGGCGACCAGCCGGGGGCTCTCGCCGAAGGTCTCGAAGACGCGGCCCCAGCGGGGGTCCCGACCCACGTCGCACGTCGGCGAGTAATTCTGGTGGGCGCCGGTCGCGGCGATCTCCGTCGCGGTGACCGACGCGCCCTCCTCGATGGCCTCCGGGTCCCACGTCGCCGCCGCGCCGAGGCCGTTGGGAAACACTGTCGCGTCCGCGACGTACGCGTGCCCGTGAACCGCGTCGACGTTGACGAAGAGCGGGATCCCGAGTCGCGTCTCCTCGGTCGCGACTTCCTGAAGCTCGTTGACGATGTCGACGATCTCGCCCACTTCGGTCCCGGTGGATCCGCCCCACCCGAACGGAGCCGCACAGCCGAGGTGATGGTCCCTGATCAGGTCCTTCACGTCGTCGACGTCGAGCTCGCGATGCATCGTCCCCGCCCACGTCCCGACGAGCTGGCCGGCCTTCTCTTCGAGCGTCATGCGCTCGAGCAGATCCGAAACGCGCCGCGAAACCGGGAGATTCGACTGTTGATACTCGGCCTCCCGTCCACTCTCTGGCATGTTCGGATGGATATCTGTCACCTATATAAATATTGCGAGGTGCTGTCGAACGTCTCGCGGCGCCGTTCACTCGGACTGCGCGGGGATTTCGAACTCGACAATCGGGTTTCGGGGCCTCTCGGGAGAGTGTCGGATCGATAGTCGAGCCGTTCTCGGTCCTCCTCACTCGAACGCTGGCCGCCTCCCACCGCGATCGGCCCGACGATCGTCGGACCGTCGACCGCCCCGCGCCCGAGCTAAAGACTTATATGTGATCCCCAGAACGGACTCGATACCGGGGCGTTTGCTCGTCGGAAATTCCCCGTTCGAGACCGAATCTGGGGCAGTTGTGGGCGACTATTGGGAGACATTCGGGGCTTAATTGGGGGAATGATCCACAACATTTATTTACTATGGATGTACGGAATTTAGTGAGTCATGGCAAGCGATAACAGCGACTACAGCGACGTAATTAGCCGCCGTCGATTCGTCGAACTGACAGGTGTGTCTGGTGCTGCCGCGCTTGCGGGGTGTGGTGGCGGTGGCGGAACGGACACTCCCGGTGACGGGGGTAGTGACGGTGACGGAGGCGGCGACGGCGGTGATGGTGGCGACGGTGGAGACGGTGGAGACGGCGGCGACGGCGGCGACGGCGGCGACGGTGGAGACGGTGGATCGACCAACGTAAAGGACGTCACGCTCGTCGGTGCGACGAACAACGGCGTCCCGTCGGACCTCCATTTCAACACGTACGCGACGCAGAACGTGGGGACGTACATGACGTACGACCTGTTCGACCAGTACATGAAGTACGACGCGGCGAACGGGGAGTTCATCCCGTACGCGATCAGCGACTACACCATCGACGGGACGACGGTGACGCTGAACATCCGCGAGGACCTCGTCTGGCACGACGGTGACGACGTCACCTCCGAGGACCTCCTCACGCAGTTCGAGATGCTGACCCTGGTCAACGACCCCGTCGCGGACTTCGTCGACAGCTGGGAGGCCGACGGCGACAAGACGGTCGTCCTGGAGCTGACCGGCGACACGAACGAGACGATCCTGCTCCACCAGCTGGCCCAGCTCCGCGTCGACGCGAAGTCCGAGATCTTCTCGCAGTTCGAGGGCGACGCCGAGGGGCTACAGGGCTTCCAGTGGCACGGCCAGGACCAGGAAGTCGTCGGCAGCGGCCCGTGGCAGTTCGACAGCAAGGACAACCAGCAGGCCAGGCTGACCCGCTTCGGTGACCACCCGGACGCCGACGGGATCAACTTCGACGAGTACCAGTACCTCTTCCGCGAAGGCAACGAGCAGGGCCATCAGGGGCTGCTCGGCGGCGAGCTCGACGTGCACATCAGCCTGTTCGCGCCGCCGCCAGTCGTCAACAACTTCCCGGACCACGTCGTCGAGGCGAACCCGCCGGCCAAGTGGGGCTACGGGATCTGTTTCAACCACGACGACCCGCACTTCGGCCAGCGCGAGGTCCGCCAGGCCGTCGCTCACGTCGTCGACCGACAGGCCATCGTCGACAACGCCGGGCCGAACACGAAGGTCCCGACCTCGGCCCCCTGCGGCATCACGCCGGACGACATCGAGCGCTGGGTCGGCGACTCGATGGACAGCTTCGAGGACTACGGCGTCGACGCCTCGCAGAACGAAAAGGCGGCCGAACTCATGCGCGAGGCCGGTTACGAGGGTGAGGTCGGCGGCTCCTGGTCGAAGGACGGCGAGACGCTCTCCGTCGAGTTCATCTCGCCGGCGGGCTGGACCGACTGGACGACGGCCACCGAGACGGTCGTCGACCAGCTCACCGCCTTCGGCATCGACGCGACGGTCAACACGCTGCCCGGCAGCGACTGGACGAACGCGTTCGTCAACGGCGACTTCAGCATGGGTGCTCGCCCGTGGACGCCGGGCGGCCCGCGCTCGTCGTTCCCGTACTTCGTCCTGCGCCACCAGCTGCTCGCCACCGCGTTCGACGGCGGGCACAACTACCCGGCCGACCAGGAGGTCACCCTCTCGGGCGGCCCGAACGGCGAGGTGACGATCACGCCGGGGTCGGCCGTCGAGACGCTCGCGACGACCACCGACGAGAACGAGGTCCAGACCCTCATCACGAACCTGGCCTACCACAACAACCAGGAACTCCCGTTCCTGTCCTGCGTCGGGAAGCTCGAGCAGTCCTGGCTGACCAACGACGAATGGAACGTCCCCGAGGAAGGCTCGGACATCCTCCAGATCAAGTGGCCGTCCAACTGGCTGCCGCGGCAGGGCGAACTGCAGGCGAAGTAAACGGTCCACGACAACCGTTCACATAAATTTTATTGGCGCAACTGCCAACCATAAACCATGAGCAATTACTACCTCAGACGAACAGCCAGAGTGTTCGTCACCATCTATCTGGTGGCGACGCTGACCTTCGGACTGATCCGCCTGCTCCCGGGCGGACCCTACTCCCAGTTGCGGAACAGTCTCCGCAGACAGGGGATGTCATCCCAGGAGATCGAGGCACGCATTCAGGCGCTACAGAACATCAACCCGGACGCACCGCTGTGGCAACAGTACATCGACTACATGGCCGGCTTCTTCCAGGGGAACCTGGGCCAGTCGATCCACTACCAGGAGCCGGTCGCGGACATCATCGCCAGGGCCGCCCCGTGGACGATATTCGTCGTCGGCGTCTCGACGGTCCTCGTGTTCGGCTTCGGGATCGTCTTCGGCGCGCTACAGGCCTACTGGGAGGGGTCCCGGTTCGACCGCGCGCTGACGGTGCTGTCGATCAGCGTCATGTCGATCCCCTTCTACGTCTACGCCATCCTGCTGCTCTACGTTCTGAGCTACCAGATGGGGATCACGCCGACCGCGGGGACGGTCGGCTCCGAGTACCGAGGTGAGAGCCTCTCGGTGGGATTCGTCATCAGCGCGCTCCAGCACGCCTTCCTGCCGATTCTCTCGTACACAGTCGCGGAAGCAGGGATCCAGATGCTCGCAATGCGGGGCAACAGCATCCAGATCCTCGGGAAGGACTACGTTCGCGTCGCGCGACTGCGCGGTATCGCCGACACGCGGATCGCGACGCGGTACGTCGCGCGAAACGCCGTGCTCCCGATGTACACCGGATTCCTGCTCTTGCTCGGCTTCCGCCTGGGCGGGACGGTCATCCTCGAAGACATCTTCTCGTATACGGGACTGGGCTACTACCTGTTCGACGCGCTGGACAGCAACGACTACCCGCTGATGATGGGCACGTTCCTCATCATCACGGTAGCGCTGGTCGTCGGCGTCTATATCGCCGACCTGACCTACGGCAAGATCGACCCGCGGGTCAAATCGGGTGAGTCCAATGAAGCGTTCTGAGATGGACTCGACCGTCGGCGGCGTCGACTGGACCAGCGACGACTCCTCGGCGCCGGACCTGTCCCGGAGCGATCGCGCCCGGGAGTTCTACGAGGAGAGCATCTACAAGCCCGCCGTCGTCGCCTGGAGCGACACGCGGACCCGCATCGGACTGCTGCTGATGAGCGTCTACCTGCTGATGGCGTTCGTTGCGGTCACCGGTCTGTGGCGCACGCCGACGTCCAGCCAGGCGCCCGAGCGGTACATGCAGCCGTTCCAGAACTGGGCGTACCCGCTGGGGTCGACGAACGCGGGCGTCGACATCATGGCGCTGATCATCCACTCGACCGACGAGATGCTGCTGATGATCCTCGCCGGCGGCGTCTGGGCGACCGGCCTGGCCGTCGCCGTCGGCACCCTCGCCGGCTACAAGGGCGGGACCATCGACCGGGTGTTGATGTCCTTCTCCGACCTCGTGATGGCGATCCCCGGCCTCCCGCTGGTGATCATCCTCGCGTTCACGTTCAACCCGCGCAACCCCATCTTCGTCGGGATCATCATCAACATCAACTACTGGGCCGGCCTCGGCCGGTCGCTGCGCTCGCAGGTGCTGACCATCCGCGAGGAGAGCTACGTCGAGGCCTCGCGCACGATGGGGGTGTCGACGCCCCGGATCCTCCGGAAGGACGTCATCCCCAACCTGATGCCGTACATCACGGTCAACTTCGTGTTCGCGGCCCGGTACGTCGTGTTCGCCTCAGTCGGCCTGTTCTTCCTGGGCGTGTTGCCCTACCAGCAGACCAACTGGGGGCTCACGCTCCAGCGGGCGTACTCCGGCGGCGCGCTGTTCGCCCCGGAAGCGGCCCACTGGCTGCTCGCGCCGATGCTCGCCATCGGCCTGCTCTCGCTGGCACTGATCCTCCTCGGACAGGGGCTCGACCGCGTGTTCAACCCGCGCGTCCGCACCCGTCTGGCCGGGGAGTCCGAATCGACCGCGTCCGAAGAAGACGAAGACACCTTCGGCGGGAAGGTGATGTGAGATGGCTACGACAGACCAACAATCGCACTTCACGACTGACGACCCGATCGTCGAGGTCCGCAACCTCAAGGTGACCTACGACGACGGCGAAACGTACGTCCTCGACGACGTGAGCATGGACATCGAGCGCCGGGAGATCCTCGGCGTCGTCGGCGAGTCCGGATCGGGCAAGTCGATGTTCGCCTCGGCGATGCTCGACGCGATCCCCGATCCCGGCCTGCTCAGCGGCAAGGTCCTCTATCACGGGGGCGACGGCGAGACCGTCGACGTGCTCGAACTCGACCACGACGAGCTCTACAAGTTCCGCTGGGAGGAGATATCGATGGTCTTCCAGGGCGCGATGAGCTCGTTCAACCCGACGATGAAGGTCGGGGCGCACTTCCGGGAGACGCTGAAGGCCCACGACAAGAACGTGGACGACGGGATGCGGTTCGCCCGGGAACTGCTCGAAGACCTCTACCTCGACCCCGAGCGCGTGCTCGGCTCGTACTCCCACGAGCTCTCCGGCGGGATGCAACAGCGGGCGCTCATCGCCCTGAGCATCGTCCTCGAACCGGAGGTGCTGGTGATGGACGAGCCGACGGCGGCGCTGGATCTCCTGATGCAGCGGTCGATTCTCATGTTGCTGAAGGACCTCCAGCAGAAGTACGACCTGACGATGGTGTTCATCACGCACGACCTGCCGCTGGTCGCCTCGCTCGCCAGCCGCATGGGCGTGATGTACGCCTTCCAGATGATCGAGATCGGCCCCCGCGACGAGGTCATCGGCGACGCCGGCCACCCCTACACGCGGGCGCTGCTGAACGCGACGCCGAACCTCGACGCGCCGCTGGAGGAGATGAAACCCATCGAGGGCCAGAGCCCCGCGCCGGTGAACGTGCCGGATGGCTGCTCGTACCACCCGCGCTGTCCGCTCGCCGACGACCAGTGCGTCAGCGACGACCCCGGGTTCTACACCGTCTCCGACGGCCACGGCGCCGCCTGCCACCACTGGGAGGCCGCCCAGGCCGAGATCCCCCTCAACTTCGAGTCCGCGGGGGACACCGGCGGCGACAGCGACGTCGCGGCGGACGGGGGTGAGCGAATCGAAGATTCGCGAGCTACGTCGGACGAGTCCGACGAGTCCGACGGGGGTGAACTACGATGAGCGACGCCAGACAGCCCGCGAGCGGCGCGACGATCGACGACCGCGACGAGGAGCCGATCCTCTCGCTGACCGACGTCGAGGTCCACTTCGAGGAGGAGCAGGGCATCATCGAGTCGTTCCGCGAGGACCCCCAGGTCGTGCAGGCGGTCAACGGCGTCTCGCTCGACATCTACGACCAGGACGTCGTCACGCTGGTCGGCGAGTCCGGCTGCGGCAAGACGACGCTCGGGAAGACCTGCATCGGTCTGCAGGAGCCGACCGCCGGCACCGTCGAGTACCGCGGCACGGACATCTGGGAAGCCAAGCGGGGGAACGCGGACGTCCCGTTCTCGGAGATCCGCAAGTCGCTGCAGATCATCCACCAGGACCCCGGGAGTTCGCTCAATCCCAACCGGCGGATCGTCGAGATCCTCGCCGAGCCGATCAAGCAGACCCACCCGAACCTCGGGTCGAGCCAGCGTCGCGAGCGCATCTACTCGCTGCTCGAACGCGTGGGGATGAACCCGGCCGCGGACTTCGCCGACCGGTACCCCCACCAGCTGAGCGGCGGCGAGCAACAGCGCGTCGCGCTGGGTCGCGCGCTCCTGATGAACCCGGACGTCATCCTCGCCGACGAGGCGATCAGCGCGCTGGACGTCTCTCTCAGGGTGGAGATGATGGACCTGATGCTCGAACTCCAGGAGGAGTTCGACACCTCGTACGTGTTCATCAGCCACGACCTCTCGAACGCCCGCTACTTCAGCGAACACGGCGGCGGGCGCATCGGCGTGATGTACCTCGGCGAGATCGCCGAGATCGGGTCGGCCCAGCGGATGATCGACGACCCGCACCACCCGTACACGAACGTCCTGCGGTGGGCGACGCCCGACCTCGGCCTCGACGCCGAGCAGGCCGGCGAGCCGCCCATGCGGAAGATCGACGTGCCGGACCCGGTGGACCCGCCGAGCGGCTGCCGGTTCCACACCCGCTGTCCGGAGGCCCGCGAGGCCTGCGTGAGCGAGGAACCGTCGCTCTACGAGGTCGAAGGCGCCCAACAGGCCACCGCCTGCTTCCGCGAGCTGGAGGACCACGAGTACTGGTCGAGCCCCGAACTCGAAGACTGACCCGCCGGCGCTGACTCGACCCAGCGGCACACTCTTTTCGCGGTCCGCGTTTCCCACTACCTTCATTGCGGGGCGTCCCCTCCCGTCGGGTATGTCCGCACGCGAGAGCATCGTGAACGCGGCCTGCAGCCAGCGCCAGCAGGCCAAGCCGCTCCTGCTCGTCCTCGCAGTGCTCACCGCACTGCTCGTCTTCTCGCTGTTCTACCTCGAACCGGAGACGCCGGCCTACAACATCGCGCTGGTCGACGCCGGGATACTGGCCATCGGATTCGCTCTGTTCGGAGGCACGTTCTGGTACTGTACACGCCGCGAGATGGACGAGGGGGAGACCATCGGCGAGCGGTACAGAGAGGGCGGAAACGAGCGAGACGAGTCGTAGCCGGAGAACGAGAGGATCGCTTTTGAGAACGCCGGGGTGCCGATAGAGAACTACTGAGTCACAAGGGAGAACCGATGAGACGTATCTGAGAACCGATGAGACGTATCTGAGAACCGATGAGTCGTTGCCGAGAACTGGACCGTCCGTGCGAGAACCGACGGGAAGCGACGCGGCCGCTCAGGCGCTTTCGAGGTAGTCGGCCGTCTCCGCGGCGAGGTCGCGAACGTCCTCGTCGGCGTCGCTCTCGGCGACGTCGCGGAGGCGGTCGACCGTTCCAGTCGCACCAGCGAAGCCGAGCGTCCTGATAGCGCGGGCGCGGAGCATCTCGTCGTCCTGCTGGAGGCAGTCGACAATGGGGTCGATCGCCGGGGCCACCGCGTCGGGGTCGTCTTCGGCGACCGCGTTGAGCGTGTCGAGGGCGGCGCCGACGACGTTCGGGTCGGGGTCGTCGAGGAGCGCCGCCAGTTCGTCGACGAGGCCGACGACCGCGCCGGGGTCGTCCTCCGCGACGGCGACGACGACGTTGGCGAGGGCGGCCCGCGAGACGACGCGCTTCTGGGCCTCTTCCTTGTTGGCCTGCATGACGTTCTCGGTGGCGACGTCGTCGGCGGCCCGGGCCGCCTCGACGTGTTCCTCGAGGTCGGACTGCGCGTACGTGCCCTCCGAGTCGGCGACGGCACCGACGAGGCGGTCGACGTAGGGCGCGACCGCGTCGGGGTGGTCGACGACGACGTTGCCGAGGACGCGCGCGGCGACCATGCGGACGCCGCCGAGGTCGCTCTCGGCGAAGCCGACGACGGGGTCGAGGTCGCCGCGGACCGAGTCGGGGTGGACCTCCGAGAGGGACACGAGAGCGGTGCCGGCGTGGCGGGAGACGGCCAGGCTATCGTCGTCCAGTCGGGCGAGGACGTCGTCGGCGAGCGGTCTGAGCGCGTCGGCGTCACGAGCCCCGAGCACCGAACAGACGCGGGTGCCCCGCTGGCGGACGGTGGGGTCGTCTGATTCGAGCGCGGCGCGTACCTCCTCGTCGTCGACGTCGGCCGCGGTCAGCGATTCGAGATCGACCCCCGTGAGCGGGGCGGAAGACCCGTCAGACATGTCTACTGCTCACCCCCGGCAGTCGTATATACGTGGCGGTCAGTCACACGGACTCCGTCGGCGCGGCGGGCCGTCGCCGTCGAGTCGGGCGGGCGCTCGACACCGCTCGGATCCGACGGCGAGCGGGCGTGAGTTTGGAAAAGAGTTTTGCCGCGTGAATCGTTACCAGAAGTGATGCAATCGGATCGGGAGCGTGGGATACCACGACGGCAGTTCGTCAGATCGGCGGTGGCGATCGGGGGATCGAGCGCGTTGTCGGCGTGCCTGTCTCGCGAGCGGTCGCTGCTCCGCGACGAGGAGACGGAGGAACCGACAGCGGAGGAGCCAGAGACCGATGCGGGCCCGGAGTCGCGGATGGTCCCCCGGGGCGACCCCACGGCCCTCCCGGATGCCATCCACAAGTGGAGCGAGTACCTGGTGCTCGACACCCACGGCAACACCGTCCCTCCCCAGCAGCAACTGGTGCTCGGGCTCTCCTACGAGGGGTCGGACCCGCCGACAGCGGAAGAGCGCGAACAGGTCGACGCCGCCTTCGAGACGCTGGAGCGGGCGTTCCAGTGGGGCACCGGCGGCGGCACGGGCGCGACGTTCAACCGCGGCCTGCTCTACCTGATCGGCTACGCGCCGAGCTACTTCGAGCGGTTCGGCGACGTGCCCGAGTCGCTGATGTGGCCGGAGCGGATGCTGGAGGAAGTGGGCGAGGACCCGGAGAAGACCGACGGCTTCGACGCGACGGTCGTGCTGACCAGCGACGTGGGATCGGTCGTCCTCGCCGCCGAGGAAGCGCTCATGGGCCGCAAGGAGACGGTCAACGGGATCGAGGTGGAGGGGTCGCTCGACGGCGTCTTCTCCGTCGCCGAGCGCCGGACCGGCTTCGCCGGCAAGGGCATCCCCGCCGAGAAGCTCGACCACGAGGAGATACCCGAGAGCGCGCCCCTCTCGATGGGATTCAAGTCGGGCTTCACGGACAGCCTCCCCAGCGAGGACGGCGTGAAGATCGAGGAGGGGCCGTTCGCCGGCGGAACGACGCTCGCGCTGTCGCGCCTGCGGCTGAACCTCGACGAGTGGTACGACCACGACCACGAGGAGCGCACCGACCGGATGTTCTGTCCCGCCCACTCCTCCGAGGAAGTCGGCCCCGACGGCTCCGGCCTGGGGAGCGACAGCGGGATCACCGAGGAGGACGTCGACAGCATCGAGGACCACGCCGAGGAACACGGCGTGATCGGTCACTCCCAGAAGGTCGCTCGCGCCCGCGGCGAGGACGACTTCTCGCCGAAAATCCTCCGGCGCTCGGAGGGGTTCGCGACCGACGCGCCCGAGCACACTGGGTTCAACTTCACTTCCGTCCAGCGGAGACTGGAATCGTTCGTGGAGGCCCGCAAGGCGATGAACGTCGAGGAGTACGACGTGGACGTGGCGCCCGAGGACCACGGCATCGTGAACTACGTCGAGACGGTGAACCGCGGCACCTACGTCGTGCCGGCGCGCGAGAACCGCGCGCTCCCGGAGGGGTGAGTCGATGGACCCCCTCCGCTCGGCTCGCGATTCCGCTCCCGGTTCTGGGTTCGCTTCGGTGCGTGGTCGCGGACTACTGGTCCTCGCCGTCGCGGCGTTGGTCGTCCTCTCGGGCTGCTCCGGTGCGCTCGGGGACCTGGGCGGTGGAGGGGAGGACGCCCCAACTTCCGAGCCGCTCACCTTCGAGAACGCGACGGCCGAGGCCGGCCTGAACTACCACGGCTCGGGCACCGGCGTCGGCGCCGGCAACAACGCGGTCTACGTCCTCGACTACGACCGCGACGGGTGGGACGACCTGCTCGTCATGGGCGGCGAGCGGCCCGTCCTCTACGAGAACACGGGCGGCGAGTTCGAGCGCGCCGCGTCGTTCCCGAACCTGACCGACTGGCACAAGAGCGCCTCCGTCGTCGACTACGACGGCGACGGGTGGGACGACCTCCTCTTCTTCCGCAAGCAGGCGCCGCCGGTCGCGCTCCACAACGACGAGGGGACCTTCGAGCGAGACGACGTCGGCATCGGTAACCTGACCTACCCGCTCGGCGCCGCCGCGGCCGACTACGACGGCGACGGCGACACCGACCTCTTCGTCTACCAGTCCGGCGACTGGCACGAGGACAAGCCCAAGGGCCACTTCTACCAGTCCGGCCACGTCCCGGACGACAACGGCAACCCGAACTTCCTCTACGAGAACACGGGCAACGGCACCTTCGAGCGCGTCGACGTCGAGGGCATCCAGGGTAACCGCTGGAGCCTCGCCGCGAGTTTCGTCGACTTCGACGGCGACGGCAGGCCGGACATCCACGTCGCGAACGACTACAACAACGACACCGTCTACATCAACGAGGGCGACGGCGAGTTCTCCCAGCGCCTGCTCGGCGGCGCGACCGCCCGGAACGGTATGTCCTCGGAGGTCGCGGACGTCAACGGCGACGGCCGGATGGACATCTTCGTCACGAACATCTACATCCCCATCGACAAGCAGAAGATGGGCGAGGAGCGCTACGAGCGCCTCAAGCGGTTCCTCGCGTTCGTCATCAAGTCCGGCCGGACGAAGGGCAACACGCTCCTGATCAACCAGGGCGACGGCGAGTTCGTCGACCGGGCGGGCGAGTACGGCGTCCGCCACGGCGGGTGGGGCTGGTCGGCCAGCCTGACCGACTTCGACAACGACGGCCGCCGCGACCTGATCCACAGCACCCAGCACACCGTCAAGGTCGACTACGACGACCCCAAGTGGACCGTCCCGCAGGTGTGGCAGCGCAACGACACCGGCTTCGCCCGCGTCAACAAGTCCGTCCACGGCATGACCCACCAGGACAGCCGCGGCATGACGACGCTCGACTACGACAACGACGGCGACCGCGACATCGTCCTCTCGACGTACGAGGGACCGACGGTGCTCTACGAGAACACCGTCGACGGCGGTGCCGCCGTCCAGTTCGAGGTCGTCGACGGGACCGGCGCGACCGCCCTCGGCGCGAACGTCACCGTCACCGCCGGCGGCGAGGAGGAGGCCGTCGTCCGCCAGACCGACCAGAGCGACTTCCTCTCCCAGGAGAGCCGCGCGCTCCACATCGGCGTCGGCGACGCGGAGACGGCCACCCTCCACGTGGCCTGGCCCGACGGCACGCAGGAGACCTTCGAGGTCGACGCCGACACCCGCTACCGCGTCAGCCCCGACGGCGTCGAGCAGGTGGCGAATCTCACGCGCGCCGACGAGAGCGACTGAGGAGCCGGTATTTTCGCATTTCGGCGTTCAGAGCCGTTCGCTGTGCATGACCTCGCGGTCCCCGCGGCCGCCGTTCCAGACGATCCGAACCAGCGAGCCCTCACTCGCCTGGACGACGGTCGTCTCGTTCTCGGTGACCGGGTCGGTCCAGTCGGTCGACCGACTCACGCTGTCGACCGTCACTCTGATCTCGTCGGTTCGCACCGGATCGCCGCCGGCGTGAGTCACCCGGACGGCGGTGTCGTTGATCCGCTCGACCGTCCAGTCGGCGTCCGGCGCGTCGCTCCCGGAGGCACCCCCGGCGAAGTTGAGCGCGACCACGACGAGCCCGGCGACGATGGCCAGCACTAACGCCGCCCCGACCGCGTTCAGCGCCGTGTCGCCATCCATGCTCTCACCTCTCTGCTGCAGCTAAATCAGCGTGCTGGCTACGAGAGGGTGTGTCGGTGTTGGTTCTGTCTCTGGCTTTAGAAACGTGACCGAGAGCGGCACGACAGCTTACAGGACTACTGCGACCGCAAATAGCGTGAAAGCCCCCGACCGCTCCGGTCGAGGGGCTTGCTGCGCTCCTCGGTCGTTTCACTCCCTGCGGTGCTTGCTACGCCCGTCTTCCCGGAGCGGACACCGGGAGAGCGAAGCTCTCCCGAGCAATCGGGCGGCTTCGCCGCCCGATGACGGCCCCTTTCATTCCCACCCGCTTCGATTGATCGACAGTCTGTGTGGTGGGAATGAGAGGGACAACACGCTGTTCCATGCGGTACCAGTCACAGCGTCAAAGACACCTCTCACCTCTCCCACACAGAGCCAGGAAGGGTTTTCAGGGACGCAGACGGACGATCGGATATGCGCTGGATACTGCGGGGGCTGATGGCGATCGTCGGGGTGGTGACCCTGGCGGTGTACCTGGCCGGCGCGTACTTCGTGTACCTGTTCGCGCGGTCGGTGTGGGCGCTCAGACCCTCGCTATCCACGCTGGCGCTCTATCTCGCGGTCGCGACGGTCGTGTTCGCGTTCGTCAGCTACCAGGTGGGCACGGCACAGATCCTCCGCGATCTGCAGGTCTGGCAGCTCCCGGAGGGGCGAGCGCAAGCGCTGTATCGGCGGCTGGACGCCTACAGCGACCGGATGGGGATCGAGCGACCGGACGTGCTCGTCGCGGAGATGGGCCAGCCGAACGCGCTGGCGCTCGGCGGCGGGCTGGGAGCGGGCCACGTCGTCGTCGACCGGCGGCTGTTCGGGCTGCTCACCCTCGACGAGCTGTCGGCGATCTGCGCCCACGAACTCGCGCACATCGAGCGCAAGGACAGCCTCGTCCAGACGTTCGGCTACAGCGTCCTGCAGACGCTTTCGGGCGTGGTCGTGCTCGTCCTCGCGCCGGTACTGGTGGTCGGCGCGGGCGTCGCGCGGGGCGTGGCGTGGATCCGCGGGCGACCGGAGGCGTGGTCACGGACGATCCCGGGGCGGGTCCAGCGAGCGGTGGCGGGGTCGGTGTCGCTGGCCTTTTTCGCGCTGACGCTGGCGCTTTTGGCGCACTCGCGCCGGCGGGAGTTCGCGGCCGACGACCGGGCGGCAGAGGTGACCGGCGACCCGCTGGCGCTGGCGCGGGCGCTGCGGAAGATCGAACGGGCGAGCAACTCGCCGTGGTCGCTGCTGTCGCCGCTGTACGTCAACGGCGAGGAGGAGGGGCCGTTGACGCGGATGCTGTCGACGCATCCGGCGACGGACGAGCGAGTTCAGCGGCTCGTGGAACGCTCGGAGGCCGAGAGACGAGTTCGGATCCCGCAGGGGCGGCCGTAACCGGTCGACAGGGCGCGCGTCGGCCCGTTCTGCGAGGGGCCGACATCGCCCGCGGCGCCCCGGCCCGATCCGCAATGCCGAACGCAGACGGAGCGTGTTTCGTCTTCGAAAACCCTATACTCGCATCGTTCCACGGTCTAGCCAGCATGAGCGGATCTAACGAGGGGACTGTTCGGATCGGGTTGAACGGCTTCGGCCGCATCGGCCGCAACGTCTTCCGCGCGTCGCTCGGGGACCCGCGCGTCGAGGTCGTCGGCATCAACGACGTGATGGACGACGACGACATGGAGTACCTCGCGAAGTACGACACCGTCATGGGCCGCCTGGAGGGCGTCACGCTCGACGACGGCGTGCTCACCGTCGACGGGACGGACTTCGGCGCGTCGATCCACGAGGAGACCGACCCCGCGCAGCTCCCGTGGGACGACCTCGACGTCGACGTGGCCTTCGAGTGCACGGGCATCTTCCGCACCTACGACGACGCGAGCAAGCACCTCGAGGCCGGCGCCGACAAGGTCGTCATCTCCGCGCCGCCGAAGGGCGACAAGCCGGTCAAACAGATCGTCTACGGGGTCAACCACGACGAGTACGACGGCGAGGACGTCGTCTCGAACGCCTCCTGTACCACGAACTCCATCACGCCGGTCGCGAAGGTGCTCGACCGGGAGTTCGGCATCGAGGCCGGCCAGCTGACGACCGTCCACGCCTACACGGGTTCGCAGAACCTCGTCGACGGCCCGAAGGCCAAGACCCGCCGCGGCCGTGCCGCCGCCGAGAACATCGTGCCGACCTCGACGGGCGCCGCGCAGGCCGCCACCGAGGTCCTGCCCGAACTGGAGGGCAAACTCGACGGGATGGCGATCCGCGTCCCGGTCCCGAACGGGTCGATCACGGAGTTCGTCGTCGACCTGAACGACGAGGTGACCGAGGGCGACGTCAACGAGGCGTTCCGCGAGGCCGCGGAGGGCGAACTGGAGGGCGTGCTCGGCGTCACCGACGACGAGGTCGTCTCGACCGACATCCAGGGGACGCCGTACTCCTCGTACGTCGACCTGCAGTCGACCAACGTCGTCAACGGCATGACGAAGATCCTCACCTGGTACGACAACGAGTTCGGCTTCTCGAACCGCATGCTCGACGTCGCCGAGTACGTCACCGAGGATTGAACCGACCCCGCGGTTCGGCTTTTCTTCGCGTTCAGCGGTTCTTCACCCGGTTTAGACGCCGTTCTCCGAGACGACCACGGTCACCGTGTCGTCGCTCCGCCCCATCGCCTGCACGGTCCACCCGCGGGCCTCGACCGCTGCCCGCAGGTCGTCGGGCACGAGGTCCGGGTCGCCCGCGTCGCAGTGGATCCGGGGGAGATACCGGCGCCAGCCGGTCGCGCGCTCGCGGCGATGTTCCTCGGATAGGGGCACTCGACCGCTCGCTTCGCTCTCGAAGCCCTCGACACGGTCGACCATCTCGTAACCCAACTCGTGCAGGTCGTTCAGGATCGTGGCGAGTTCATCGGACATCGGTGATCCCCGCTTCTGCCCGGAAGACGTGTCCGCGGAGGCACAAGTATTTCGGAGGGCTGTGATCCATCCGCAGAGACGACTCCGGCCGTGCCGGCGTACCTCGCCAGGCCGCGCCTGCGACTAGAACTCGGTCGGACCACGCGGTTTTTTCTCGTCGCCGGGAGACGCTTCGAACACCAACCATGCCCGCGTTCAAGACGCTCGACGACCTCGACGACGGCCAGCGCGTCCTCGTCCGCCTCGACCTCAACTCGCCGGTCGAGGACGGCGAGGTCCAGGACAACCGCCGCTTCGACCGCCACGCCGAGACGGTCCGCGAACTCGCCGACCGGGACTTCGCGGTCGTGCTCATGGCTCACCAGGGCCGGCCCGGTCGGGACACCTTCGTCTCGCTCGAACAGCACGCCGACATCCTCGCCGACCACGTCGGCCACCCGGTCCAGTTCGTCCCCGACACGTTCGGTGACCGCGCCATCTCGGCGATCAACGACCTCGACGGCGGTGAGATCCTGCTGCTGGAGAACACCCGGATGTGCGACGAGGAACTCCCCGAGGAGGAACCGACGGTCAAAGCGGAGACGGAGTTCGTCCGCGCGCTGGCGCCGGAGTTCGACGCCTACGTCAACGACGCCTACTCGGCGGCGCACCGCTCACACGCCTCGCTCGTGGGCTTCCCGTTCGCGCTCCCGGCCTACGCCGGTCGGGTCATGGAGACCGAGTACGAGGCCAACACCGCCATCGCCGAGCGGGAGTTCGACGGCAACGTCACGATGGTCGTCGGCGGGACGAAGGCCACCGACGTGATCGACGTGATGACCGCGCTGGGCGACCGGGTCGACGACTTCCTGCTGGGCGGGATCGCGGGCGAACTCTTCCTGCGGGCCGCGGACGTCCCCGTCGGCCGCGACCTCGAAGGGATGGACCTCTTCGACGAGCAGTGGGAGGAAAACAGGGAGACGATCGAGCACCTCCTCGACGAGTACCAGACCCAGATCCACCTGGCGCTCGACCTCGCGTTCGAGGACGAGGACGGCGAACGCGACGAGATCGAAGTGGGGGACATCGAGGAGAAAGACCGGGCGTTCCTCGACGTCGGGTCGAACACCGTCTCGGAGTACGCCGCGTTCGTCGAGAACTCCGAGGCCGTCTTCGTCAAGGGCGCGCTGGGCCTGTTCGAGGACGAGCGCTTCGCCGACGGCACCGTCGGCGTCCTCGAAGCCATCGCCGAGACCGACTGCTTCTCCGTCGTGGGCGGCGGCGACACCTCCCGCGCCATCGAGATGTACGGACTGAGCGAGGACGACTTCGACCACGTCTCCATCGCCGGCGGCGCCTACATCCGCGCGCTCACGGGGGAACGGCTCGTCGGCGTCGAGGTGCTGCAGGACGGGAACTGACCACAGAACGGCACTCGGTATCGATTCTATCCGTCTCTCGGCCGCTACCGCCGACACCAGGCGTGGCGGACGTCCCAGTCGTCCGCCGGCGGCTCGGCGCTGACGACGCTCTCGCTTCGATTACTCTCCTCGCTGTCCTCGCTCGCGCCGAGCCGTGCGTGCCGCCGCGTCCAATCGTCGCCGGTGTCTCCCATACCCACTCGTTTGGCGGCTGCGACTAAATTTCTTTCTACGATCGGTGAAATAAAATAACTCGGCGGCGAGTTAATCTCTCGGTGCTGAGCAGCCAGCGGAGAGGACGGGCGCTCGATTCTCGGCGGTCAGTTCGGCGGCTCGTCCCACTCTTCGGCGGAGTCTTCGGGCTCGTAGCCGAGCACGTCGCGGGCGTGGTCGATGTCGAACCAGCGGTTCGCGTTGTCGCTGACGCCGTAGAAGACGTCGAAGGAGACGGTGTCTTCGTCGAGACAGCGTTCGACCATCTGAGCGATGTCACGGCGGGACTGCCACATGCAGCGCATGCGGGCGACCTGCTCGTCGTAGGCGTCCGAGCCGCGCTCGAAGCGACCGCTGTCGACGCCGCGCTCGGCGTCGCCGAAGGGGTGGTCGTACTCCGGGTCGCGGACCGCGCAGATCCGGAGGGCGTACACCGACATGTCCGAGGACTCGGCGGCCAGCCGACCCAGACCCTCGCCGTAGACCTTCTCGACGCCGTACATCGAGTCCGGCCGGGGCTGGACGGTGTGATCGACTTCGACGTTCGACCCGTAGTAGATGTCCGGCATGTTCGTCTTCTCGTACATCCCGACGGCGTGGTTCGAGGAGGCGTAGACGAACGTGTCCAGCCCCGTCTCCAGGGCGGCGTTGTACACCGACGCGTGGAGCCGCAGGTTCTCCAGGTGCTCCTCGCTCCAGACGACGGTCTGGTCGCTGGTGCCGCCGACCTCCATGTGAACGCGCGCGAGGTGGACGACCGCGTCCGCGTCGGCGACGTGTTCGCGGACGACGTCACGGTCGGTCGCGTCGGCGACGACCGATTCGACGTCGGGATCCGGGTGTTCCTCGACGTCGAGGCTGGTGAACGAGTGGTCGCCGTCCCCGAGGTGGTCGGTGATCGCCGTGCCGATCTTGCCCGCGCCGCCCGTGATGAGTACGTCCATACCGCTCGTTCGGCTGGGCTCGCCTTCAATCCGCGCAATGGAGCGGTCCGCGCCGGTTCCCGAGGGGAAGCCTTGATTGGGCGACCGGCCGACTACTCGCCCATGGAACTCGGCATCGTCTCCGACACGCACGACAACCTCGACGCGGTCGAGGAAGCCGTCTCGGTCTTCGAACGCGAGGGCGTCGACGCCGTCGTCCACTGCGGGGATATCGTCGCCCCGTTCTCGGCGACGCCGTTCGACTCGGACGCCTTCGACTTCTACGCCGTCCGCGGCAACAACGACGGCGAGTGGGCACTTCGCTCGACGGTCGCGGAGTTCGGCACCTACCTCGACGAGGTGGGCGAACTGACGCTCGACGGGAGCGAGATCGCGGTCTACCACGGCACTGGCGCGCCGGTGGTCGACGCGCTCGTGGAGTGCGGCCGCTACGACTACGTCCTCCACGGCCACACACACGAGTTCGGTCACGAGGACCGCGACGGAACCGTCCGGATCAACCCCGGCGGCATCCCGTTCGAAGGGACGCCCGGCCCGCACTACGCGGTCGTCCTCGACACGGAAACCGGCGAGATAGAGCGATTCGAGCTGTCCGCGGGATCGGCGTAGAAACGGCGGACCGTCGCTAGTCGTCGGCGTCGCGGCCGCCGTCTGCCAGCGTCGGCGGCTGGGCGACCGGATCGCGCATCGACTGTCCGATCTGACCGTCGAGGCCGAGGGCGTCCTCGGTCAGCGCCATGCTGTCCTCGCGGTCGGCGGTGTCGAGGACGGCGCGGATGGCGTCGACGTTCTCGGGCACCACGTCGGCCTCCTGGTGGATCGCCTGGAAGCAGTACATGTCGCGGCCGTCGACGGTGACGGAGTCGCCCCAGATGCAGTTCTCCCAGCAGTCGCCGCGCGGGCGGCCGGCGTCCTGTGCGAACTCCTTGAGCTTGCCCGCACCGTCGATGTCGAGCTCCGGTGGCATGACAAACAGCCTGGACTCGGCGTCGAGCAGGTCGCGGACGGACTCGGCGTCCGTCTCCGACTCCAGGGTCACGTTGACCGCGTGGGTGTGCATCAGCGTCGCGGGCACCTTCATGCCCATCGTGTCGACGCTGATCTCGGGGAAGACGGTGTTCAGGTCGGGACCGTGGTGGGAGGGGATCTCGACCGGGTCCGGCAGCGTGTCGTTGATCGGGCCGCGCCCCGTCTGCGAGGGGTCGCCGCCGCGGCGGACGAGCGTGATTCGGGCCTTCTCGACGCCGTACTCCTCGATGATCGGAGCCAGAAGCCGGGAGAGCCCCGTCGTGTTACAGGAGACGACGCGGACGTAGTCCGCGCCGCGTGCGGCCTCGTAGTTGGCGCGGGCGTTGAAGCTCACCTCGGCGACGTCGGCGTCCTCGCCGCCCTGGAAGAGCGCCGGGGTGTCGTGCTCGCGGTACAGGTCGGCGTTCTCGGCGCCGATTCCGGCGGGGGTCGCGTCGACCACGACGTCGCTCTCGGCGACGAGCTCGTCGACGGTGCCGGCGACGTCGAAGCCCGCTTCGGCGAACGCGTCGGTCCGGTCCTCGTCGACAGCGTAGAGGGGGTAGCCGCGTTCGAGCGCGACCTTCGCCTCGAAGTTCGGACTGGTCTTGGCGACGCCCGCGACCGACATGTCCGGCTGGGCGCGCACCGCGTCCGCGACGCGCTTCCCGATTGTCCCGTATCCGTTGACGCCGACGTGGATCATATCCATCCGTTCGGCGGGCACCGGCATAGTTCTTTTCACGATATTTTAAGAGAAATTAACTCGGAACCGAAAAAGAAGTTCCGGCACGTGAGCGCCTAACGTGCGGTTTGATAGGGGATACCACAGCCATAGCGCGATCGGTCAAATGAGGGTCACGCGGCGTCTGTCACGTTCGTGACGGTCGAGGGAGGAACGCGGGAGGGATCGGGCGTCGGCGCGTCCGTCGGCGGCGCGCCGGACGTCGACACGTTTGCAGGGGTCCCGGTCGCCCCGTCGGTCGGTACCCACGGCGGTCGGTCGACGGTCGTCTCGCCGATATCGGTGTAGGCGTAGCGCCACTCGACGCCGAAACTGCGCTCCGCCCCCACGAGGTCGAACTCGTAGTGGACGGCCTGAACGTACCCCTCGGGAGCGATCCACAGCGTGGCGCTGAAGTTGCGCAGCGCGTACGCATCGTATATCTGTACGAGTTGCGGCGGCGGTCGCGTGGTGAACACCCGCGCGTAGCGGCGACCGTCCCGCTCGACGACGTCGAGGTCGTCGTACCCGCTCCGGAGGAACGAGCTCACCTCGAACGCGACGAGGTGCGCGAAGCGCTCGCGAGCGGGGTCGGTGTCCCGGACGGTCACCGGCGTGACGACGGCGGTGTTCTCGTCGAGTACCCGGCGATAGGCTCCTTCCGGACCGACGTACGTCGACGCGACGTTCCTGGCGCCCACGCCCCGGTCTCGGCGGAGGTAGGTCTCGTCGTCCGCGACTTCGACGCGTCGCCGGAAGCGATCCGCGACGGACTCGGTTCCCCCGGCCGTCCAGCGGGCCCACTCGACCGTATACGACCGGGTCGAGAGATAGACGACGTGCGCCGACAGGACTCGCTCCACGTCGATACCCCTCCTGGCCGAGACGCCCGGGAACGCGTCCAGTCCCGCGCGGGCTGTCGGCGTTTCCGCCGGCGTCGCCGCTTCGGAGTCCACGGCCGACGGGACGGGCACAGGGGTGATCGTCTCCGTGGCCGGCGCGTCGGTCGACGGTCCGAGAGCGCTACAGCCGGCGAGGACGACTAGGGCTCCGACCGCGACGAGAATCCAGTTCGGTCGCCGAATCATCGGTCCTCCGACGGCGTCGCGTCGGTCTGCGGCGGGGCGGTCCCGGTGGCGTTACTCGTCGGGCGCTCGGTCGCGGTCGCGGCGCGGTCACGTTCGGTTCCGGTCGCCCACTCGGGTCGAGTGACGGTCGTTTCGCCGACGCGTCCGTAGTCGGCGCGCAGCGACACCGCGACGTGGTCCGCCCGGAGTTCGTAGTCGTAGCGGACGACGAGCGACGCGACGAGCCCCGCGGGGGTCACGTACGCGGTCGCGCTGTAGTTGCGGACGGTCTGCTTGGGGTGACCGTCGCGGACTCGCGGCGGTGGGGAGGTGACGTGGAGGCGGTAGAACGTCTGGCCGCCCTCTTCGACCCGGGCGACGTTCGCTCCCTCCGTCAGCAGGTGCACCTGAAGTGACCGCGACGTCGTCAGGTAGTTGCGGTAGTCGACGGCGTTCGCGAGGCGGCGGACCGTCGAGGTGTTGCCGAGGACCGTCCGAGAGTAGGCGCCCGAATCGCCCGCGTAGAGCGACTGATGCCGGTCGGGCGACCGCACCGTCCGGAACAGGTACGAGCCGTCGCTCCCGACGCGCAGGTGCTTCGAAACGGCGTCGACGGTCACGCCGGTCTCGAGGTCGCGCCGTTCGTGGTCGACCGACCAGGTGAACGAGCGGCCGTCGAGCGCGCGGCGGTGAGCGGCGCCGAGCGCCGACGGCGAGACCGACCCGTTGGCGGCGACCCCCGGCGGCGGAGCGAACGCGTCGCCGGACGCGGGCGTGTCGGTCGGCACCGGAAGCGGCGTGACCGTCTCCCGCGGTGTCGTGGCGCCGTCTGTCGGCGCGAACGCGCTACAGCCGGCTAAGACGACCGCGAGCGCCGCGACGACGGCGACCCGCCGGATCATTGTTTGCTGTAGGGGCGAGACGGACATAAGCGGCGTGGCGGCCGCGATGCAGGCGTCCGCACCGATTCCCCGCCTGTCCGAGGGACGCTGGTTCGGTCGCCCCTCCGCGAGCCGGCGAATCGCGAGCGATCGGCGGGCCGTGAGCGAAACAGCCAAGAGCGGTCGGGCGAACCGGAGGAGTGTGCGCATCGAGAACAGTTTCATACCGGTCACGGGCGTGGGCGAGCGGACCGAGCGCTCCCTCTGGGAGTCCGGGGTCACCCGGTGGGAGTCGTTCGATCCGTCGGCCGTCGGCGCCAGACAGGCCGAGAACATCGAGTCGTTCATCGCGGAGGCGAGCGAGCGCCTGGACGACGGCGACGCCCGCTTCTTCCGCGAGCGGTTCCCTTCGGGCAGCCACTGGCGCTGCTACGAGAACTTCCGCGAGGAGACGTGTTTCCTGGACATCGAGACGACGGGGCTGGACCAGCGGCGTCACGACGTGACCGTCGTCGGCGTCCACTCCCCCGGCGACACGGAGGTGTTCGTCGCCGGCCGAGACCTGACCGCCCAGCGCCTCCAGCGCCGCCTCGACGACGCGAACCTGCTCGTGACGTTCAACGGCAAGCGCTTCGACGTGCCCTTCCTCGAGGAGGCCTTCGACGTGGACGTCGACGTGCCGCACGTCGACCTGATGTACCCCTGCCGGCGGCTGGGTCTCACGGGCGGGCTGAAAGCCATCGAGACGGAGACGGGCATCGAGCGCGACCGACCCGACCTCTCCGGCGAGGACGCCGTGCGGCTCTGGCGGGAGTACGAGCGGGGCGACGAGCAGGCGCTGGAGACGCTCGTCTCCTACAACCGCGACGACACCGAGAACCTCCGACTCCTCGCCGACCACGTCACCGACCTCCTCGACAGCGACGTGTTCGTCTCCCCGGAGTAGCCCCGCCCGCCGCTCGGCGATCGACTGCTCGCTCGCTTGCGCTCCGTTCTCCCGACTCGCGCCGTCCGGCGGCCCGTCTGTTGGCCGGGACGGCCCGCCGCCGGCCGTCCCCAGTCACGCCGTCTCCTCGCGAATCCTCGGCGTCGAGCGCCGCCTGTCGGCGGATCTAAAGAAACTTAACGAACGCTCACCCAGTGTCTGGGTATGAACGGCCCCTCCAAACGTCACGCTCGCGCGCTCTTCGCCGTCGTGTTGGTCCTCGCGGCGGGAGCGGTGGCGAGCAGCTACGCGACGGCGGAGACGAACGTCGCGCGGGCACACGGCTCGCTCGACGACGCGGGGAACCCCGGCGAAACCGGCGTCGCTGCCCCCGAGACGCGGCCGCCCGACTACCGGGATCCGGGCGCGAACGGGTCGCTGACGACCGGCGCAGTCGACCAGTGGTCCGGCGGCGCGGCGAGCGGCGCGGACGGTCGCACGCTCGTCGACCCCGCCGAACACGACCCGGAGAACCTGACCGTCGTCGGGACGCAGGGGTTCTACGCCTCCGACGAGCGGGCGGAGCTGGTCGCGTTCGACCGGGACGGCGACGTGGCGTACTACGACGACACCTACCGCGTGTACTTCGACGTGGACCCCGTCGAGGGGGCCGACTACACGGTCGAGTTCCTCGCGTCGAAGCACCTCGACGGCGCGGCCTGCGCGAACGTCTCGACCGAGCGCTGCACGTACAACGTGTTCAAGCGAGTGAACCTGACGACGGGCGAGGAACGGGAGGTGTACGGCGAGGTGACGCCGCGCATCTACTCGGCCCGCTGGCACGACGTCGACCGGATCAACGACACGCACGTCGCCGTCGCGGACATCCTGCGCGACAGCGTCCGCGTCGTGAACACGACGACCGACGAGACCGTCTGGGAGTGGAACGCGTCGGCCCACTTCGACCCCGACGTCGGCGGCGCGGAGGGCGACTGGACGCACATCAACGACGTGGAGGTCACGCCGGACGGGCGGTTCATGGTCAGCGTCCGGAACATGGACCGCGTCGTCTTCGTCGAGCCGGGCGAGGGCGTCGACGCGAACTGGACGCTCGGCGCCGAGGACGACTACTCGGTCCTCTACGAGCAGCACAATCCTGACTACATCCCGCCGGAGCACGGCGGCCCCGCGATCACCGTCGCCGACTCTGAGAACAGCCGCGTGCTGGAGTACCAGCGGGTCGACCCGGAGACGGGCAACGTGACGACCGCCGAGGACGGCGAGTGGGTCCGCTCGTGGGGTTGGCGCGACAGCCGGCTCCAGTGGCCCCGCGACGCCGACCGCCTACCGAGCGGGAACACGCTGGTCGTCGACACGCACGGCGACCGCATCGCCGAGGTCACCCCGGACGGGAGCGTGAACTGGTCGCTCACGGTCGGTATGCCCTACGACGTGGAGCGCCTGGGGACCGGTGACGAGAGTTCGGGCGGCGACAGTATGCGTTCTATCCGCAACGCCCGTGGCACGACCGAAGCCGGCTCGGGCTCGCGCTCCGGGGTCGGCGTCCCGATCGTCCAACCCGCCAGCGACGACGGCGACTCCGGCGCCGTTCCCCCCGCGGGCCGGATCACCCACCCGGACCGGACGGTCGTCGAGACGGCCTGGGTCACGCTCAAGGAACTGACGCCGAGCATCGCCGTCAACGGCCTCCTCTACGCCGCGCCGTCCTGGGTCAGGTTCACCGACCTCGCGTTCGGCGCCGTCGCCCTCCTCACCGCGCTCGGCTGGGCCGGGTCGGAACTGTACTGGTCCCGGTACGCCCCGCTCGATCGCGCCCGCGCGGCCCTCCGCTCGGTGCGACTGCGCTGACGACCCGCAGCGTTCCGTCCACCGCGCACCTGGCGACGTCTCCCCCTCTCTTCCCCTGCCGACTTCAGCAGTGAGAGCGCCTGAGACGCCCGATCTCCACCCACTCGGTCGTTTCAGATAACATATATACGTATATTATTGATGGGTATCCCACTCCAAGCGAATCCGTGAACGAATCGAATGTGCGTCCCGCCTATCGGAACGTCCGTTCGAAGCGGTCGTTGCCGGCCGTGGCGACCGTTTCGCACGCGGCCGTGGAGGGGACGAGACCCGCTGAGTCGCCAAAGTCCGCTTCGCGGCAATCCTATCTGATCCGGTACGACCCATCGAGATGACGTGTTGCTGACGCACGCGGCGCCCTGTCACACCGCGCCGACGGCCCCGAGGAGAACTACCAATACGCTTATGCCACGACCGAGCTATTACCCACTAAACATTCACTACGGTTCGAGTAAACATCTAGATTCGTGGGTAGAACGGCGCGTTCGTCGCATTCAGGGGAGTTCGAGTCGATATTCGGGATCGGGAGGGAGTGCGATCGATTCGACGAACGGAAGGCCAGATCGAGGCGAGGAAAGACGAAAGCGAAACGGCGGCGGAGAACCCCGCGGTGGGGCGCGCTAGACTTCCGTGACGCGCTGGTAGGAGTCGTCGAGCGCCTGGGCGTCCTCTTCGAGCAGGGCGACGACGACGTACTCGGCGTACTCCGAGACGTAGTCGACGAGACGGGCGATGCGGTCGGAGTCGATCGCCTCGATGGAGTCCAGCAGGAGGAACGGACAGGTCTCGTAGACGTCGTGGGTGAGATAGCCCGCGAGCGCGAAGATGAGGCCGGTGACCTCGCGTTCGGACTCGGAGAGGTGGTCGATCGAGTCCTCGTAGGTCGTCCCGTCGTCGGTGCTACGGACGACGTGCAGGTCGAAGACGGACTTCTCGACGCGGCGACGACCTTCCTTGACGCGCTGTTGCTTGCGCTCGATCCAGATGCGTTCGAGGTTCTCGTACCCGAGCATCTCGAGGACCGACTCCATGTGCTCGTTGAACTGCTCGACGGCCTCGACCTCGATCCGGTCGATGCGCGTCCGCAGGTCCTCGATCTCGTCCTGGAGCGCCTCGCGCTCTTCCTTGAGATCGTCGCGGCGGTCGAGTTCGGATTCGATGTGTTCGATCTCCTCGGAGACGTCCTCGAGGTCGTCCTGGCGGCGGCTGATCTCGAACTCGAGTTCGTTCGCCTCGCGGTGCAGGTCCAGCAGGTCGCTCTGGGTCTCGTCCTGGAGCTGTTCGACCTCGGTCTCGAGTTCGTCGATGCGCCCCTCGAGGCGGTCGCGCTCGTCTTCGAGGTCCGAGACGCGCTCCCGGCGCTGTTCGAGTTCGGACTCGGCGCGCTGGAGTCGGTCTTCGAGCTGCGAGCGCTGGCGCTTCTGTTCCTGGTAGGTCGCCTTCTCGGTCTTCAGGTCGTCTATCTCGGACTGGAGGTCCTGGCGCTCGGAGAGCTTCTCCTGGCGGAGGTCGCGGATACGGTCCAGCGTGGACTCGACGTCGGCCTGGTCGACCTCGCTGCCGCAGGTCCAGCAGACGACCTGGTCGTCGACGAGTCGGTCGGTCACCTGGTCGGCGTCGGCACCGCCGCGCAGGGCCGCGACGACGTCCGAACTCGTCCCCTCGAGCATCTCCTCGTTGAACTGGATCACCTTCTGGAGCTCGTTGACGGTCGAGTCCAGCGCCTGGCGCTGTTCGCGCAGACGCTCGATGTGGTCTTCGACCTCGGTGACGTCGCCGGAGACCTCCTGGGGCAGGTCCGTGAGTTCGGTCTCGACGGTCTCGATCTCCGACTCGAGCGCGCCAATGCTCTCGCGCTCGCTCTCGACGTTGTAGCGCACGTCTTCAAGATCCGAACGGGCGTCGCGGAACGCCTCCAGCGCGTCTTCGAGTTCGGCCTTCTGGTCGCGGGTCGTTCCGACGTCCTGGTCCGCCTCTTCGATCTGCTCTTTCTTCTCGGCCAGTTCCTCGCGCTTTCGCTCGATCTCGGCTTCGAGCTCGGTGCGACGCTCCTCGAGATCCGGCAGGGTGTGCCGTAGCGACTGGAGGTCGTCCAGGCGCTGTTCGATCTCGTCGCGCTCGGCCTGGAGCTCGTCGATCTCTTCCTCGATGGCGGCCGTGTCCACCGGCCGCATGATGAGGTCGCGCAGGTTCTCGCTCAGTTCGACGGCGCGGCGCGCCTCGTTCGATTCGAGCAGGAAGACGAACAGATCCGCGATCTCCGAGTCCTCGAGGTACGGGTCGCCACTGGTGACGACCGTCCCGTTCTTTCGTTCGAGCGTCCGCGTGTACGTCTCGTCGCCGACGGTCATCTCCACGTGCCCCTCGTCGGCGTCGCCCTTGAGCGAGACGTCGTCGCTTCCCAGGCCGGCCATGATGGCCTGGAGCAGCGAGGTTCGGTTGGTCGCGTTGCGTCCCGTCAGGATCGTCACGCCGGACGTGAACGAGACCGACGTGCTGTCGATCCCCCCCACATTCTCCACGGAGACGTCTACAGACTTCGCCATGCTATCAGTCGCTCCCATACGTACCGAGTGCGTTTACCAGTCTATAAATGTACTGCAATGAGTGTCTCTCGGGTGGTAATTTTCGCGTTCGCTGGCGGTGTTCGCTCCCGTCCGTGGCCGTTCGCTCTTGATCGGCGACGTCGATTACACACATACGAGTGTAATGAATCAGTCGTCGACGTGGCAGCGGCAGCCGCCGCGCTCGATGAGATCGATCGGGTCTTCCTGTCGGCCGCACTCCTGGCAAACCACCTGGACGTCGGCGATGACGTCGACCGGGCCGATGTCGAGGCGGTCCGTCGACCGGAGGTTCTCGACGTTGCGCCGGGTGACGGCGCTCAATCGGCTGGTGAGCCGCTGTATCGTCTCGACGGACTTCTCGCGCTGGTTCTCGTCGTCGCCGGACTCGTACTCCGCGTCGCGGTACTCCCGCAGGTACGTGTGGATCGCGTAGTGGCTCACGAAGTCGCCGCTGAGTTCGTCGACGTCGATGCCCTCGCGTTCGAGGCGGTTGCGCGCCTGCGTGCGTGCGCCCTCGGTCACGTCGTCCTCGGTGAGCAGTTCGTAGATGTTCTCCAGTTCGCCCTGGAGGGTCACGACGCCGGCTTCGTCCATCGCGCTCTCGAGCACGCGCCGGTTGAAGTAGTGCGCGAGGTCGCGGAGGCTCTGGCGCTCCCGCCCCTCCCCCGTCCACCGGCGCTCCAGTTCCCGACCCAGGTCACCCAGGTCGTACTTCCGTACGACCCGTTCTACCTTGTTGTCCGGGCGCTCGTCCTGTCGGTTCGTCATGTACGGGTGGCTACCACGGACTGGCTGATAGGTCTTCCGTTCGTCCAACCCGAATTCCTCGGGTACGACCGGGTTTCGTCCCGGTAGCCGGTCGCATCGCCGACCGATCGACCGCCACGCGTCGCCTCGGGTCCACTCGCCAGCCGCGATCCATGAGATCACCGATAGATAACTGATCGAACTAATGTATGAATATGGTAGTTCTCGATCTGAGTTACGTATCGAATACTGGCGGCGAAATCCAGTGTAAACGCTCTCTCCGACGAGTAATCGAGTTTTTCAGGTTCGAGTTCTCGAACGCGGTCTCCGGCCGATAAATATCGACCGTACCGAAGGAATCAGAATCATTTGGGGCCCTAATTCGCGGAGATCTAGAAACGAAGTCCTACTGAAGGGGAAAATGGTCAGATATGTTCCTATACTCGCGTCCGATAAGAACGGAACGAGTTTCCGCGGCCGGCTCGTCACGGGGACGGTTCGGGGACGTCCGGACGCATGCGCGCGAGCCGCATCGCGTTGCCGGTGACGGCGGTGGTCATGCCGACGTCGCCCGCGAGGACGACGAACCACAGGGGGACGGCGACGAACGGGAGCGGGATAGCGACGGCCAGCGCGGCCTTGACGAGGAGGCTGCCCCAGACGTTCTGCCGGATGATCCCGTTGCCGGCGCGGGCGAGCCGGTGGAGATAGGGGAGCTTCGAGAGGTCGTCGCCCATCAGCGCCACGTCGGCGGTCTCGAGGGCGGTGTCGGTGCCGGCGGCACCCATCGCGATCCCGACGGTGGCCGTCGCGAGCGCGGGCGCGTCGTTGATGCCGTCGCCGACCATCGCGACTTCGTCGTACTCCTCGGTCAGCGCTTCGACCCGGGCCACCTTTTCGTCGGGGAGCAGGTCGGCGGCGAAGTCGTCGACGCCCACCTGTTCGGCCACCGCGCGAGCCGTCCCCTCGTTGTCGCCCGTGAGCATCACGAGGTGGTCGATCCCCTGCTCGCGCAGGCGCTCGACCGTCCGGCGCGCCTCGGGCCGGACCTCGTCGGCGATGGCGACCAGTCCCTCGATCTCCTCGTCGGTCCCCACGAGGACGACCGTCTTCCCCTCGGACTGGAGCCGGGGGATCGTCTCCGCGAGGTCGACGCAGTCGTCGCGGCCGTCGCAAACGGGGTCGGCGTGCTCGACGACGACTCCGCCGTCGGTCATCGGCTCCGCGCCCGTCAGGTGGAGGTGGTCCAGATCGAAGCCCAGGTCCTCGAACAGGCCGGGTTTGCCGGCGTAGTGTGTCCGGCCGTCGAGGTCCGCGCGGACGCCCTTGCCGGTGATCGACTCGAAGTCGGACACCTCGCGGTCCGGGACGCCGCGCTCGTCGGCGCAGGCGACGATAGCGTCGCCGATGGGGTGTTCGCTCCGGCGCTCGATGCTGCGAGCGCACTGGAGCACGTCGCTCTCGGTGTTACCGTTAAGTCCGACCACGTCGGTCACCGAGAGCTCGCCTGTCGTGAGCGTCCCGGTTTTGTCGAAGGCGA
This sequence comes from Halosimplex rarum, assembly GCF_047715405.1. NCBI lineage: Archaea > Methanobacteriati > Methanobacteriota > Halobacteria > Halobacteriales > Haloarculaceae > Halosimplex > Halosimplex rarum. The sequence goes on along the minus strand of NZ_CP180412.1, from coordinate 2,286,546 downwards.
CGGCGTCGACCTCGCCCATCGCTTCGAGGTGGTTGCCGCCCTTGATCAGGACGCCGTTTTTCGCCGCGCTCGTGACGCCCGAGACGACGGTGACGGGCGTCGAGATGACGAACGCGCAGGGGCAGGCGATGACGAGTAGGGAGATCCCCCGGACGAACCACGTCGCCCAGCCGCCGCCGAAGACGACCGGCGCGACGAACGTCGCCAGCAGCGCCGCCGCGACGACGACCGGGGTGTAGTAGTCGGCGAAGCGCTCGACGAACTGCTCGCGCTCGGTCTTGTTCGCCTGGGCGTCCTCGACGAGTTCGACGATGCGATCGATGGTGGTGTCGCCCGCCAGCGCCGTCGTCTCGACCGCGAGAAAGCCCTGCTCGTTGATCGTCCCCGCGAACACCTCGTCGCCGACTTCCTTGTCGACGGGCACGCTTTCGCCTGTGATCGGCGCCTGGTTGACGGCGCTCGCGCCCTCCGTGACCGTCCCGTCCATCGGGATCTTCTCGCCCGGCTCGACGAGGACGGTCTCGCCGACGGCGATATCCTCGACCGGGACTTCGACGCGCTCGCCGTCGCGGCGCACGGTCGCCACGTCCGGCGAGAGCGTCAGCAGTTCCTCCAGCGAACTCCGGGCCCGGTCGACGGAGTACCGCTCCAGTAGCTCGGCCACGTTGAAGAGGAAGGCGAGCGAGGCGGCCTCGACGTAGAAGTGCATCTCGGGGACGACCAGCGAGATGCCCGCGGCGCTGAGGATCGCCACCGACATCAGGAAGTCGATGTCCAGGCTCAGGTTCTTCGCCGAGTAGTAGCCGTTCCTGACGATCACCTGGCCGCCCGCGAGGACCGCGACGAGGTACAGCGCGTCCGCGAGGAGCAACTCCCGACCGGCGGCCGCCAGGACGGGGTCGTTTAGCCCCGACAGGCCGAACTGGACGAGCAGACCCAGTCCGAGGAAGAGACCGCTGACCAGCGTCTTCCGGGCGCGCGCGGTCTCCCAGACGCTCTCCCCGCCTGCGGCTCCGTCCTCGGTGCCCCGGCCGTCCGCATCGGCGACGCCGTAGCCGGCGCTCTCGACCGCCGCGACGAGGTCCGCCCGCGAGATCAGCGAGTCGTCGTAGGTGATCGTCGCCGTTCCAGTGGTCGGGCGCAGGTCCGTCGCGACGACCCCCTCGCGGTCGGCCAGCGCGCTGTCGACCTTGCTCGCACAGGACGAGCAGTCCATGTCCGGGACCGAGAGCGACGCCTCGGCGCCCGCGGCGTCGGTGGGCGCGTCGACTGCGGCGCCTCCGCAGCAGCCGTCGTCGCCGCACCGGCCCGCCCCGTCGCCGCCGGGGTCACCTCCGCCGTCGGTCCGTTCCGGGCCTCGGTCTGTCATTACTCGGTGCTAGGCGATCGCGACGTATTAACCCCGCTGCTACGAACCCCGGTGTTTCTGTTACGATTTACTAGTCGATCGCGCCCGAGTTATTAAACCACTCGCGCTACCGGTCGGGATCGGTGTGTTCCTCGCCGTCCGTCGCCCACGGATCTGCGTCGTCGGGGGTGGGCGCGCGCAGGTCGATCGGGCGGATCCAGACGTACCACGCCGCGAGGACGATGCTGCCGTAGCCGATCGGCCAGACGAGTCCGCTGACGGTCGAGAAGCCGGCCGACCTGACGAGGCCGGCGACCTGGCCCGTCAGCGCGATCCCGACGAGCAGTGCGAGCGCGAGCGCGAGGTCTCCGCGGTCCATCTATCGCTCCGATTTAGGCGCCGACGGACGTAAGCGGTTCGATGCGGGGCTCGGAAAAGCGAGGCGAGACGCCGGACACATCCAAAGCGACTTACTCGCCGCCGCCGATGCTGGGGGCATGACCGCCGCGCGCGAAGTTGAACTGGAGGGCCACATCATCGACTCGGGGATGATGCAGGCCGCGTTCGGTATCATCATGGACATGGGCGGCTCCTTCGACGTCGAGGAGTTCCGGATCGGTCGGCACGAGACCGACGAGTCCTACGCCCGGCTGCTGGTCGAGGCCGAGGACGAGGAGACCCTACAGTCCATCGTTCACGAACTCCACCAGAACGGGGCCAACCCCTCCGACCCGAAGGACGTCACGCTCCAGCGCGCTCCGAAGGACAAGGTCGTCCCCTACGGCTTCTACTCGACGACCAACCACCCGACCGAAGTCCGCATCGATGGCGAGTGGATCCAGGTCGAGGACATCGAGATGGACTGTGCAGTCATCGTCGAGGGCGTCGACGACGGCGAGGACGGCCCCCGCGCATACACGAAAGTTCTCAGCGCCGTCGAGGAAGACGACCTCGTCGTCACCGGCGAGACAGGCATCCGCGTGAGCCCGCCGGAGCGACCGCGCGACCGCGAGGGCGCCTTCGGGTTCATGCAGGGCGGCGTCTCCTCGGAGCGCCCCTCCGAGTCCACCATCCGCCAGGTCGGCGACGCTATCGAGGAGACCAAACGCGAAGGCGGCGACGTGCTCGCGGTCTGCGGCCCGGCGCTCATCCACTCGGGCGCTCGCGAGGACCTCGCCCGTCTCGTCCGCGAGGGGTACATCGACATGCTCTCTATCGGCAACGGCTTCGCCGTCCACGACCTCGAACGCGACCTCTACGGCACCTCGCTGGGGATGGACACCGAGAGCCTCGACCACCCGCGGAAGGGTCACAAACACCACATCTACACCATCTCGGAGATCATCCGCGAGGGCGGCATCGAGGAAGCGGTCGAGAGCGGCACCGTCGAGTCCGGCGTCATGTACGAGTGCGTCCAGAACGACGTGCCGTTCGTCATCGCCGGGTCCATCCGCGACGACGGCCCGCTCCCGGACACCATCACCGACTCGATGGAGGCCCAGAACGCCATCCGCGAGCAGGCCCACGAGGCAGACCTCGTCCTCATGCTCTCGACCTTGCTGCACTCGGTCGCCGTCGGGAACTGCCTGCCGTCGACGACCCGGACCGTCTGCGTCGACATCAACCCCGCGACCGTCACGCAGCTGCTCGACCGCGGCAGCGACCAGGCCGTCGGGATGGTCACCGACATCGGCACCTTCGTGCCGATCCTGGCGGATCATCTGCTGGACGAGGGGTAGCGTCCGCTTGACGAGGGGCGATCCGTCGACCGTCTCGGTACCTCGCGGACCGGTCTATATAGCCGTCATAGCGGTTTTTAACGGGCGGGAAGCACCAGATCCGGATCGATGCCCTCCCCGAATCGCCGTTCGTTCCTCGCGAGTTCGACGGCGGCGCTGGTCGCCGCCGCCGCCGGCTGCAGCGCGGTCGAATCGTCCCCGCAGCTCGCCCACTGGGTCACGGTCTACCTGGGCGACCGCGACGACTCCCACGACGTGTCGGTCACGGTCACCGACGAGGCGGGCGAGACGGTCTTCGAGAAGGAGTACAGCCTCTCGGACGACAACGAGGCCGACGAGGACGCGCCGTTCCCCGACTCGGCTGAGCCCGAGACCGTCGCCGTGACCGTCGACGGGACCCGCTTCGAGCGCGACTGGCCCGGTTTCGAGCAGCCGGAACTCCCCTGCGACGACCCGAACCGGTCGGGGATCGAGGTCTGGGTCGAGACGAACGAGGACGGGTCCCCGGGTATCCGGGTCGAGGCGGACTGCCAGCACGTCACGATGGAGTGAGCGGGGATCGAAGCCTCGGTAGATCGTCTGACGCGGCTCAAACTGAGATTTAACCATCCGTCGGGGATACTTACCGGTCGGTCGTAGCCGGAAGCGGGATGCACGCAGACCGCCCACCCCGCGACCGAATCGAGGCGGTCGGCCCCCTGTGGTCCGACCGCGGACAGCCCTCCCGCGTCACAACGGGGGTGATCCGGTGAACCGCACCTACGGCACCGCCGGCGTCGTCGCGGTGGTCCTCGTGGCCGCCGTCGCCGCGGCGTCGGCCGGCGGCGTCCCGCTCGGCGGCGCCCCCGCGAACGCGACCGACGTGCCCGGCGCGACGGATGCGCCCGCTGGCGACGGCACGACCGTCGACCACGACGGCGCCCGCCTCTCGCTGGACGGGACGCCGAACCAGACCGTCACCGGCGAGACCGATCTGGCGCCCGGGACGGAACTCGCGGTACGGGTCGTCTCCGACGACGCCGCGAGTCCGTTCCTCGTCTCGCGGACGACGACCGTCGGCGACGACGGCGCGTTCTCGGCGACCGTCGACCTCTCGGGCGTCTCCGAGGACGCCGCCGCGCGGGCGACGGTCGTCCGCGACGGCGCCGAACTCGCCAACGTGAGCGCCCGCGTCACCGCCGTCGAGGGCGTCACGCCCACCGACGACGACTCGGAGTCCGGCACCGCCTTCGACTACGAGGGCGACCGCCTCACGCTCGCGGCGCTCGAAAACGAGACCATCCGCGGCGAGACGAACCTGTCGGCCGGCTCCGAGGTAACTGTCCGACTCACCGCTACGTCGGACGCCTCGCCGTTCCTCGTGCAGAGTACGGCGACCGTCGGCGAGGACGGCGCGTTCGCCGCGCCGGTCGACCTCGTCGGTATCGCTAACGGTTCGGCCTTCGAGGCCGTCGTCCGCCACGACGGCGAGACGCTCGCGTCCGCCGAGGGCGTCGTCGTCGGGGGGATCAACGAGGAGCCCACCGCCGACCCGACCCCGACGAACCGCACCGGGACCGTCGCGGAGTCGAGTCGCGTCGCCGAAGCGGACCACAACACGACCCTCGACTACAGCGGCGACGAGCTAACCGTCGAGTCCGCGGCCGACCAGCAGATCGCCGGCGAGACGGATCTCTCGACCGGGACCAACGTGACCCTCCGGGTCGCGTCGACCGGCGGCGCAAATCCGTTCCTCAAGAGTGCCACCGCCACGGTGACCGAAGACGGGCGGTTCACCGCCGGGTTCAACATGACCGGTATCCCGTCCGGGACGGCCTTCGAGGTCGTCGTCTACCACGACGGCGAGACGCTCGCAGTCGCCGACGGCGAGGTGGTCGAGTAAGCCGGTCCCGCCGCTCCCGAAGCGTCGTCATCACCCCATCGCTTGCCGTTTCCCCTGTCTCCCGGTTCCGCCGGGAACCGCTCTTTTGCCGTATGCCCTATACGCCTTCGACCGTCTCGCGGAAGGCGACGACGGACTCGTGCGCGTCGGTGACCTGGTCGGCCACGTCGGTGTCTTCGAGGTCGTGCAGCGCGTTCTCGATGCGGGCGAGGCGTCCGTGGTCGGGGTCGCGGTCGCGCGTGGCGAGGCTGTCGAGCTGGTCGGCGAGGCTCTGCAGTCGCTCGGCCGCATCGTCGTCGGTCGTCGCGTCGGCCGCCGATTCGAGTGTGTCGCTCGCTGTGGCGAGGTTCTCGCGCGTCATGACCGCCGCTTCTCGGCACCCCGCGTTAACACTTGCGGAGACCGTCTTCGGCCGGGCTCAGTCGCCCTCGGCGCGCCGGCGTGACTCCGCGTCGGCGTGGAAGGCGAAGAAGCCACAGACGAACGAGACGAGAGCGATGGGAAGCCACATCTCGACGAAGACCTCGACGATCGGCCGGACCTGGTCTCGTTCGAGTCGGGAGACGAACGGGATGGCCCCGCGCCAGGCCAGCGCGTAGAGCCAGTCCACCAGCGCGTACCGGCTCGTCCGCGCGAGTATCCAGACCGCCAGCGACGCCATCGTCAGCGCGTGCCAGAACTCCCAGTCTACGAGGTGCCGGCGGATGTCGGGGGCCATCTATCAATACGGATTCAAGACCGAGTTCGCAGATGGGTGGAATCAGTCTTGTGGTGGGCGGCGGGGGAAGGAGATCAGGGCAGGGCGGAGATTGAGGCGGCTACTCGGGGATCCGGAGTGGGCTGGGGCTTCGTGTGGGCGGTGGGCCGGTGGGGAGGGAGCGCCGGTCGTCAGTAGCCGACGCCGAGGTGGGTGTGGACCTCGTCGCCGGATTCGAGTTCGTCGGCGAGCGCGACCGCGTAGTCCTCGGCGGTGATGTAGCTGTCGCCCTCGTCGTCGACGACCAGTTCGCCCTCGACGGTGCGGTAGTCGCCCGTCCGCTCGCCGGGTTCGATGATTCCCGGCGGTGCCAGGTACGACCACTCGACGTCGTCGGCCTCGCGGACGACCGCGAAGGCGTCGATGTGCGCCTGCGCGAGGGGGACGAGTTCGTCCGGGAACGCGTCGGTCTCGATGAACTGCGTGTCCTCGTCGACGTAGAGGCTGCCGGCGCCGCCGACCCAGAGCAGGCGTTCGGTCTCGACTGCGCCGACACCGTCGACGACGGCCTCGGCCATCTCGACCAGAATATCGAGGTCCGCGTCGTCGCTCGGGCCGAGCGCCGAGACCACTGCGTCGTGGTCGGCGGCCGCGTCGGCGATCTCGTCGGCGTCGGTCGCGTCGACGGCGACGGCCTCGAAGTCCTCGCCGTCGATCGCATCGACCTCGCCGCTTCGGGACGTGCCCGTCACCGCGTGGTCGCGGTCGAGGAGTTCGTCTGCGATACGCTGTCCGATCGTGCCGCTCGCACCGAGTAGGAGTACGTTCATTGGTAGTGTCTCCGTGACTCTCGTCACGCGTCGCTACTCCCTACGAATTCGGCCGTAATAGACGCTCGCGGACGTGCGAGTAATCAGGGGACACGAGTGTAATCGGGGAGATCGGCCCGGCCGACGGAGTCGCCGGTCGGCCGCAGGTGGGCCAGCCGGGAGCGGCGCGAGCACGCGATATCGGTGCGTTGTTGGCGGGTCCCGCTGTACTCGCGCGCATGGCGAGCGATTCCCTCCTGCGCCCGGAAGCGGACGACGACGCCGACGGACCGCGGCTCGCGGCGGACGAACCGCATCCGGACGTCCAGGCGGTGATGGACTCTCGTCGCTGGCTCCAGTCGGTCTCGATTGTCGACCGTGGGCGCGCGCGGCATCCGCCTCCTCGAGAAGCTCGGCACGTGGCTCCAGAGCGGGGACCCGCCGGCGGTCGGCGCCGTCGCCGACCTCTCGATCTCCGGTTCGGACGGCGATATCGACGTTCGGCGCTATCGACCGGACACCGCCGGGCCGTACCCGACGGTCGTCTTCTACCACGGGGGCGGGTTCGTGCTCGGGAATCTCGACACCCACGATCACCTGTGTCGCCTGCTGACGGTGGAGAGCGACTGCGAGGTGGTGTCCGTCGACTACCGGCTGGCGCCGGAACACCCGTTCCCGGCCGCCGTCGAGGACGCCTACGCCGCGCTGGAGTGGGCGGCCGACGACCCCGCCGTGCTGGACCGCGATGGCGGACTCGCGGTCGCCGGCGACAGCGCCGGCGGCAACCTCGCGGCCGTCGCCGCGCTGATGGCCGCCGAGCGCGGCGGTCCCGGCCTCGACTACCAGGCGCTCGTCTACCCGGCCGTTGGAACCCGCGAGGACCAGCCGTCGATGCAGGAGTACGCCGGCTATGTCCTCTCCGAGGCCGACATGCGGTGGTTCGACCGCTGCTACTACGGCAGCGAGGTCCACCAGCGAAACCCGTACGCGGACCCCACGCGGGCCTGCGATCTCTCCGGCGTGCCACCCGCGACGGTGGTGACCGCGGGGTTCGACCCGCTCCGCGACGGGGGCATCTCGTACGCCCGAAAGCTGGTCGGCGACGGCGTGTCCGTTCGGTTCCGGAACTACCCGTCCATGGTCCACGGGTTCGTCGGCATGCTCTCCGAGAGCGAGGGCGTCGAGCGCGCCCACGAGGCCGTCGAGGCCATCGGCGAAGACCTGCGCGTCGCGCTCGATCGGGACTGATCAGTGGAGGCCGGAGGCGTCTCAGAACCCGAACGCCCGGCGGTACTGCGGCGGCCCGGACACCTCGTCGGTGGCGTTGAGCACGTCGGCGGCGCGGAGCCCGAAGTACGGGTCGCGGAGGAACTGACGGCCGACGATGGCCAGATCCCCGCGGCCGTTGGCGACGACCGCCTGTGCCTGCTCCGGCGTCGTGATCCCGCCGACCGTCCCGATCGCGATGTCGCTCTCGCTGCCCTCGCGGACGGCCTCGGCGAGCGGGAGCTGGTAGTTCGGGCCGACCTGATCGGGGAAGGAACCGGGCGCGATGCCCCCGCTGGAGACGTCGATCAGGTCCGCGCCGACCTCGTGGAGGCGGTCTGCTAGCCGGGCGGAGTCCTCGGCGGTCCACGAGTCGCGGTCGTCGAACCAGTCGGTCCCGGAGATGCGGACGAACACCGGTTTCTCGTCGGGCCACACCTCGCGGACGGCCTCGGTGACCTCGCGGGCGAGGCGCGTCCGGCCCTCGAAGTCGCCACCGTAGTCGTCATCGCGGTGGTTGGTGACCGGCGAGAGGAACTCGTGCAGCAGGTAGCCGTGGGCGGCGTGGACCTCGGCGACCTCGAACCCGGCGTCGCGGGCGCGCTCGGCCGCCTGCCTGAAGGATCCGATGACCTGTTCGATGTCCCCCTGTGTCATCTCCCGCGTGGGCGGCGCGTCGCCTTTGTCCTCCGCTTCGTACGGCCACGGATCGGCACTCGGGGCGATAACTTCCCACCCTCCGTCGTCGGGGTACAGCGGGCGGCTCCCGTCCCACGGACGGGTCTTCGAGGCCTTGCGGCCGGCGTGGGCGAGCTGGATGCCCGGGACCGCGCCCTGTTCCTCGACGAATCGGGTCGTCCGTTCGAGCGCCCGGGCCTGGCCGTCGTTCCAGATGCCCAGGTCCTCGGGGGTGATCCGACCGCGCTTCTCGACGGCCGTCGCCTCGGCCATGACGAGGCCGGCGCCGCCGACGGCGCGCGAGCCGAGGTGGACGTGGTGCCACTCCGTCGCGAGTCCGTCGCGCGCCTCGCAGGAGTACTGGCACATCGGCGAGACCATCAGACGGTTCGGGATCGTCGTCTCGCGGAGTTGGAGCGGGGAGAACAGGTCTGTCATCGTTCGGCGTTACGACTGTCCACTGAAGTATCGTGCGGCGACCGCAAGCGGTTCCGGCTTCTCGGTCGGGTTGCACTGCCGGAAGGGAGAGATTCCGGTCGGCCGGGACGGACCGCCTCGGTGGGAGAGAGAAAGCGCGTCCGGTTATTCGGGCCGTCCGCCGTCTTCGATCGCGGGCGTCGCTCCGGTACCGGCCGCCTGCGCGTCGCTCACGGCGAACTGCGACAGCAGCGACTGGAGCCGTTCGGACCGGTCCCCGAGCGACCGGACGTTGGCGCTGACCTGCGAGGTGGACGCCGCCTGTTCCTCCGCGGCGGCGGAGACGCCCTCGGTCTCGTCGGCGGCCGACCGGCTGATGTCCGCCGCTTCCTCGACCATCGACACGACTTCCTCGGTACTCGCCGCCTGCTCGTCGGTCGTCGTCCGGATCTCCTGGAGGCCTCGGTCGGTCTCCTCCGCGTTGGTCGCCACCTGCGAGAACGCCTCCGCGACGTCTTCGACGGCCGCGACGCTCTCGTCGACGTGGCGCTCGGCCGTTCGGGCTTCCTCGACGGTCGTCTCGGTCTGTTTCCGGGTCTCCTCGATGAGCTGTTCGATCTCGCTGGCCGACGCCTGCGTCTCCTCGGCCAGCTGCTTCACCTCGTTGGCGACGACGGCGAACCCGTCACCGCTGTTCGCGCCCGCGCCGGTCCCGGCGCGGGCGGCTTCGATGTTGGCGTTGAGTGCCAGCATGTTCGTCTGGTCCGCGATGTCGCCGATGAGTTCGACTATCTGGCCGATCTCGTCCATCTGGCCGTGGAGCACCTCGACGTTCTCGACGGTCGAGTCGATCGCCGACTGGACCTCCCGGGAGTCGTCGATCGCCCGTTGTGCGGTCCGCTCGCTTTCCTCGGCGATCTCGGCGGTCTCGTGGGAGGTCTCCGCGACGGTCTCGGCGGACGCGGCGACCTCCTCGACGGTCGTCGACAGGTCCGCCATCTCGCTGGAGACGGTCTCGAGCATCTCGCGCTGCTCGGTCGCGCCGCTGGCGATCTCCTGGACCGATTCGCTCACCCCGGCGCTCGCCTGCTCGACTTCCTCGGCCCCGGCCGCCGCGCCGTCGCTCGCCTCGGCGACCTCCTCGGCGAACGTCTGGATCTCCCGCATCGCCGACTCGGTGTTTTCCAGCATCTCGTTGAACGACTCCCCGATCTGTGCCATCGCGTCGCTCTCGCTCTCGGCGTCGACTCGGACGCGGAACTCGCCCTCGGCCGCCCGCGCCATCGCGTCGCTGTAGTCGTCGGCCTTGGCCTCGAGATGGGCGTTCAGCTGTTCGATCTCTTTCTGTCTCGCTTCGGCCTCGGCGAGCATCTCCTCGGCCTCCGCCTTGGCCCGCTCGTTCTCCGCTCGCTTCGCTTCGAGGTCGTCGACCTCCGCCGACTTCTCGTCGGCCTGCCGGAGTCGTTCCTTCGCCTCTTCGCGGGACCGCTCGGTAGAGTACCAGTGTCCCATCAGCGCGCCGGCGAGGGCCAGCACGAACGCCGCGTGGATGAACGACCACGCCCACGGGTTCTCGATGCCGGCCGCGTGATTGTAGACCCGGCTCGCGTCGATCATGCCGAAGTAGCCGTGTTGGACCGCGACGAACGCGATCCCGAGCAGGAACGGGAGCCAGTCCTCGTAGACGGCGACGACGGCCATGACGACGAAAAAGTGGAAGTGCGCTTCGATGTACCCGCCGGAGAAGTGCACGAGGAACCCGGACGTGGTCACCAGCCCCATCGTCGCGAGCGCTGTCCGCGTGCGCCGTTCGAATCGCGACCAGCCCGCGAGGAGCGCGAACGAGACGACGACGCCCACTTCGACGAGCACCGTGGTCAGCGGGATCTCGGGGATCGTCGCGCCCGTGACGGCGGACTCCGTCCCCTCGTAGGTCCCGAGCAAGAGCAACAACGGCACGTGCGCGAGCAGGAGCGCGAGGATGTTCCGGTGGCGTCCCCGCCATACCTCGTCGGGGATGGAGTCCCCACTCGGCGTGTATTCGGCGAACTCCCGGAGGACGCCCTCCCAGCCCTCGATTCTGGAGCGAACCCGCCCGGATCCGCCCGTAGTCTCGACCATACCGTCTCAGAGGAAAACCCGACGAAAAGCGTTGCCCCGTGAGTATCACAGGAAATAACGATAGAAGGGCTGTCGGCCGCGTCACGACCGGTCGCCGGCCACGCTCGCTACTCCAGCCACCGCGGCCGCGTCGGCACGTCGAACCGGTCGGTGACGACGAGGCCGGCGCCGAACAGCGCAGCGAGTCCGACGGGGATCCAGTTGCCGAACGCGGCGTTGATCGCTCCCCAGAGGATCACGAAGCTCACCATGTCGTCGAGCATGAACTCGCAGGAGTCGAGCCGCGCGAGCAGGGCCTCTCGGTCGAGTCCCCAGTCGAAGGCGGCGACCGCGACCGCGGCGGAGAGGACCCAGCCCCGGTAGTTCGACCACGGCACGTCGTAGAAGGCGCCGCCGCCGTCGTAGGTCCAGAAGCCCAGCGCCACCGCCCCCGGATCCAGCACGAGGTCGACAGCGACGACGGTGGCGACGACGACGGGCAGGCGGACCCACGGCGACCGAGCCAGATCCCCGAGGAGCAGCAGGCAAAGCAGGTAGCTATTCAGGACGAGCGGGAAGAAGAAGACCGGGAGCGCGAGGGGGACGCCGCCGAGCATCGGCCCGAGGGCGACGCCGTACTCGAAGTGGCCGTACGGCTGCCCGGTGGTGATGCCGACGTATTCGATACCGTAGGCGTAGGCCGCCAGCGCGAGCAGCGCGAGGGTCGCCTTCCGGTCGATCAGGGGCGCGACGCCGGCGACGAGGGGCAGGCGCATCACGACGACGCCGACGAGGACGAGCCACGGGTTGAACGCGAGCGCGGGCGGGAGCAGGTCGAGCGCGCTGGCGAGCAACAGCGCGGCGCCGGTGACGGGGAAGACGACCGCGATGGTGAATCGATTCTCGCTGACGAGGCGGTCGAGGCGGGCTTCCAGCCAGTCGCGGTCCATCCGCTCGGGAGCGGGCAGGCCCACGGCGTCGGCCGGATCAGGTGGCATAGACGTACCTCCAGAGGCCGCCCATCGTCAGTAGTGCCCCGACGACGGTGTTGAGGACGGGGAACCACCAGTACGCGCGGTCGACGGACACGGCCGTCAGCGCGACGGCGGCGGTGAACAGCGGATAGACCGCGATCAGCCCGCCCCAGAACGGATGGACGAGCGCGAAAACCGCTGCGGAGAGCGCCCAGACGAGACAGCAGTAGGCGTAGGTGCGCCGCTCGCCGAGGACGGTCGCTGTGGTCTCGATGCCGGCGGCGCGGTCGGGTTCGATGTCCGGGATGGCGGAAAAGGTGTGCATCGCCATCGTCCAGAGCCAGGCGCCGGCGACGGCGAGCGCTGGCGGAAACCGGCCCGCGACGGTGGCGTAGGCGACGACACCCGGCAGGACGTAGAGGCCGTTCGAGAGGGAGTCGAGGAAGGGGGTGGTCTTGAACCTGAACGGCGGGGCGCTGTACTGGACCGACAGCGCGAGGAAGGCGACCATCGCGACGACGGCCTCCGTCGGGAGAAGGGGGAGGACCGCCACGCCGAGGACGCCGCTGACGAGGACCGCCGCGAGGACGGCCCTGTCGCCCTGATACCGGACCTCCTTCCCGTCTTTCTTCGGGTTCTCCTCGTCGATATCGGCGTCGAACACGTCGTTGACGCCGTAGAGGAAGACGTTCGCGGGGACGAGGAAGTAGCAGGCCAGCCCGACGGTCAGCGGCGTGAACAGTTCGGCCGTCTCGCGGGTGGCGAAGACGGCGCCGACGGCTGCCGGGCCCGCGAGGTAGAGCCAGAAGCGCGGCCGAGAGAGGCGGAGGAGATACCCGACGGTGGTGTCGGGGGGTGCGAGCGCGCCGAGGCGAGCGGTCACGGAGGCCATCGCGTCGTCGATCATACGCGGGCGGGGAAGTTAGTTCACGTCCTCGACGAGCGCCTCGGCGGTGTGCTGGCCGCTGATGAGACACATCGGGACGCCGATACCGGGGGTGGTGAACGACCCCGTGAAGTAGAGGCCGTCGACGGCCGTCGAGCGGTTCGGCGGGCGGAGGAGCGAGGTCTGGCGGAGCGTGTGCGCCAGTCCGAGGGCGGTCCCCTGCGTCGCGTTGTAGCGGTCGACGAAGTCCGAGACGCAGAACTCCTCCTCGAAGACGATGCGGTCGCGCAGGTCCGTGTCCGCGTTCTCGGCCACGTCGTCGAGGATCTGCTCGCGGAAGCGCTCGCGCTGAGCGGGAGAGTCTTTCAGACCCGGAGCGATGGGAGCGAGGACGAACAGGTTGCTGTGGCCCTCCGGCGCGACGGTGTCGTCGGTCTTCGAGGGGACACAGAGGTAGTAGGCCGGTTCGTCTGGCCAGCCGGGCTCGTCGAATATCTGGTCGAAGTGCGGGTCCCAATCGTCGGGGAGGACGAGCGTGTGGTGGGCGAGTTCCGGTACGTCGCCCTCGACGCCGAGGTAGAGGAGGTAGGCGGACGGGGCGTAGGTGCGGTCGTCCCAGTAGTCGGCGTCGTACTGCCGTTCGTGTTCGGGAAGGAGTTCCTGCTCGGCGTGGGCGTAGTCGGCGTTGACGACGACGCGGTCGGGGCGGCGCTCGACCCCCGTCTCGTCGACGACGGAGAAGCCCCGCTTGCGACGGGTGATCTCCGACACTTCGGCGCCGGTCTCGAAGGACACGCCGAGTTCGCGACAGAGGTCGACGAAGGCGTCGACGACGACGCCGATGCCGCCGGGGTGGTTGCCGTCGTCGTCGGCGTCCCTGGCGAGGGGGTAGTAGACGCCCATGTTGAAATCGACGTGGCTCATCATGTTGTAGAGCGCGGGCGTGTTGCGGGGCGAACCCCCCAGGAAGACCAGCGTGTACTGCATGATCTGCTGGAGCTTGGGGTTCTCGAAGTAGTTCTCGACGTGGCCCTGCATCGACCGCAGGAGCGTGAGGCCGACGGGCGCGGCGCGCATCACGTCCAGGTCGATCCAGTCCCGCAGCGAGGAGCGGTCCTCGTAGACGAACTTCTCCATCGCCGTGCCGTAGTGGCGCTCGCTCGTCGCGAGGTACTTTTCGAACGCCTCGCCGGCACCGGGTTCGATGGACTCGAACAGCTCCCGGTTGGTCGCACGGTCGGCGGCGACGTCGATCCGTTCGCCGTCGCCGCCGGCCGCTCCCTCTCCTTTGAAGAAGATGCGGTAGTGCGGGTCCAGCCGTTCGAGGTCGTAGTAGTCGCCTGGCGCCTTCCCGAAGTGGCCGAAGAACCGCTCGAAGACGTCGGGCATGAGGTACCACGAGGGACCCATGTCGAAGCGGAAGCCGTCGGCTTCGAGCCGGCTGGCGCGGCCGCCGAGCTGGTCGTTCTTCTCCACGAGCGTCACGTCGGCGCCGGCGTCCGCGAGGTACGCCGCCGACGAGAGCCCGCCGACGCCGCCGCCGACCACCGTCACCGACACGCCGTCCGCCCGTCCCGAGAGCCCTGTCATTGGAACGTGGTTGCGCCGGAGCGGTGAAAAAGGGAACACCTAACCCGTCCGGTCGCGCCCGCGTTCGCCGCACGCGGGTAGACCCCTGTTCGTCACCCGATCGTCGGTCCCGGGTCGCGTGATTCCCGACTCACCGGCCGCGTCGTCGCCGTCCTCGGGCGTGTCCGCCGGCGTGAGCGACAGACTTATTAATAACTAGCGCCGCGTTCACAACGAATGAGTATTAACGAGGCATCTGGCGTTAATAATTCGGCGGGGCGTCTCTCGCTGGCGGGCGGTGCGGGCGTCGTCGCGCTGCTCGCGCTGTCCGTGGTGGCGGTCGTGACGGACCTGTGGAAGGTCTTCATCATCGGATGGGTGGCCTTCGCGGCGATGGTCGCGGGGGCGTACCTCGGCGGTCGCGCCGACGCGACCGACCCGCAGCGTCTCGTCTGGGGGTACGGGTTAGCGAGCGGCGCGATGGTCACCAGCGCCGCGATGTTCCTCGTCCCGCAGGCCATCAACATCGGTCGCGCCGCGGGCGCCGTTCAGATCGGCGGCATCGGCATCGCGCTCGGCATCGTCGTCGGGTACAGCGGCCACGTCGTCGGCCACCGACTCACTCACCGGGACCTCCCGATGGACGTGACGACCGCACAGATCACCGCGCACGCCCTCTCCGCGGGCCTCATCATCGGTCTCGTCTACGGCTCGATGCCCACGCTCGGGCTCCTGCTCGGCCTCGCCATCGTCTCGCACAAGGGGCCCGCGGGCTACGCCGCCGCGCGCCGGCTCCGGCGCAACGGCAAACCCGTCTCGGCGCTGTTGCTCCCCGCCGCTGGCGTCGGGATCACGGCGATCCCCTCGGCGTCGCTGCCCGTCCCCGAGGTCGCCGCGCTCAACGCCGTCGTCTTCGGGTTCGCCGCGGGCATCTTCCTCCACATCGCGATGGACTTCCTGCCGGTCTGCGAGGCCGGCTCGGAGATCGACCAGGTGTGCTCGCTCCACGAGGAGTCCCACGAGCTGCTCGACCAGTTGCGCGTCCACGCCGTGGGAAGTACCGTCGTCGGTGCGGTTGCCGTCGTCGTCGCCTGGTTCGTCGTCGCTCCCTGATCTGTCGGTTTCACTCGGTTTTCTTGATCGAGTTCCGAACGTCGCCCCGCGACCCGCTCGTTAGCAGTCGTCTCTACAACAATCGACAACACGCGGTGAAAGCCCTCGGCCCGCTCGCGGCCGCTGTGTGGGATATCCTCGTTCGCTTCGCTCACGAGGACGGCGCGACCGGGTCTCGCCCTTTCAGTCCGCCAGGATTCACGGAACGTGACCGCACGGCGCCACACGCCTCCCCAGCCGATTCGCTCGGTCGCTTCGCTCCCTCGCTCATCCCTCGCACGATGCTGTCGCGGGATGAACCCCGCGACAGCGCGCGCCAGTCGCAGAATCGTGGATCGGTGGTCCATTAGAGCTCTCGTTTCGTCTCGGGCTGATCGAGGTCCCACAACACCGTCGGGAGAAACGCGTCGAGGTGGTCGATCACCCGCCGTTCCGAGACGCCGAGGCCGTCGCAGTGCTCGTGAGCTTCCTCGCGGACCGAGACGTGGATATCGCTGCCCTCGCGCTCCGTCGCGTCGCCCTCTGCGACGGTTATTTCGAGGGGGAACACCGAACACCGCGCGGGCTTCCAGTCGTGTTCGTCGTGGAGCGCGCAGAGGCCGTCGTCGCGCAGGAAGAAGCAGGCCGCGCCGTCCTCGCCGACGCGGTCCGCGCGGTCTTTCCCCTCCCTCCGGACGAAGTCCTGCCCGCGGAACTGCGTCGTCGCTTCGGAGAGGTTCGCGACGTTCGCGAGTTCGAGGAAATCGGGCTCGTACAGCAGGACGCCGTGGTGGCAACACCACGTGCACTCCTCGACGCACTCGAAGGTGAGACCGGGATCGAAGTCCACGACCGCCTCCTTGCCGGGGTGAACCTCGACCACGCGGGCGTCTGCAGACACGCCCTCCCGTCCGCGGCCGACGGGCAAATGCCTTTCACTCCGGTTCGCGCTCGGGCGTCCGCTCGCGGCCCCGCCCCCGGCGGCTATCGTGCTCCGCGGTCCCGTTCAGATCGACGTGGTCGGGGACCTCCGCGTCCTCGGTTTCGAGGAGGCGTTCGAGGCGTCGCTCGAACTCGACGTCGTCGATCTCACCGGCGGCGTAGCGATCGCGCAGGCGCTGGAGAGCGGCGTCACCCGTTTCGGCGTGCTCGCGGTCGCGCTCGCGAATCGATTTCTCCGTCGACCGTGCGCTGTCCCACCACTCCCCGATGTCGACGTAGTCCGAGAGGATGGCGAGGACGGGCACGAGGAAGAGCCATCCCGTGATGGCGACGGTGGCGGCCGCCGCCTCCCCGAGGAAGATCCCCGCGAGCGCCGTGAGCGGGAGCGTCGCGACCGCTACGATACCGATGAGGGCTTCCATCGGGTCGTCCGTCTCGTCGCTCATGGCTGGAGATACCGACCGGTCCGGTATAATTTCCGGGGACGGCCGTCTCGCCGCGGCGGCCGGTCGACGCCCGACATGGATATGCCTGCGTCCGACGTAGAGACGTGTATGCCTATCAGTATCGACGAGTTCGAGACGACGCCCGAACCCCGGCTCCGCCCGCCTGCGGCCGGCGCCGAGAACGCGGACCGTGTCCTCGCCTTCCTCGCCGAGCGCCGCGACGAGGCGTTCACGCCCGCCGAGATCTGCAAGCTGACCGGCGTCCCGCACGGGAGCGTCGGCGTCGTCCTCGCGCGCCTCGAAGACAGGGGACTGGTTCGCCACCGCGGCGCCTACTGGGCGATCGGTCGCGGGCCGACCGCGCGATAGGTCGCGGATGAGATGTCGGCCGGGTCAGTTGTACTCCCGCCAGCGATACCCGCATTCCTTGCACTTGAAGAATCGCGTCGGCGGCTCGTCGGCGGCGCCGGTCTGTTTGATGGTGTACCAGGCCACGCCGTGGCCGCAGTCCTCGCAGGTGACGCTCTTGTCCGTCGGCTTCCCCTCGAAGTCGGCCCCCTCCTCGGTCTCGATGACCTCGTCGCCGGCCTGCTCGTCGGTACTGACGAACTGCTCGGCGCGGTCTTCGTCGACGCCGGTGGTCGTCCCGCAGCTCTTGCAGACCATCTCGTCGCCGTCGGCGTGCATCATCGAACCGCAGTCGTCGCAGAACTGCATGTCTCGGTCGTTGTCCCCCCGGCCGTATCAATTTCTCGTCTCCTCGCCGTCCGACACACGCGAGCCCGCCACGGTCCGCAGCGACCGCCTACGGGTCGTCTTCGAGCTCCCGCCGCTCCGCGACGACCGGGCAGTCGGCGACGCGGACGGTGTCGACGGCCACGAACTCCAGGATCTCCGTCCCCTCGTTCGTACAGGTCACGTCCGGGGGCGGCGAGAAATGCTCACACTCCTCGCAGTAGGCGTGTTTCGACACCTCCGCGACGTCGTCTTCGCCGGACGACGGACCCTCGTCTGCTCCTGCACCCGCCCCTGATTCCGAGTTAGTTCCGGGGTCGCTGTCGTCCGGTTCGGCGGTGAGGCGCGCCCACACCTCGTCGGGATCGATTCCCTCGACGTCCGACCGCTCGAACGCGCTCGCCTTCGCTTCGAATGGGTCTCCGTCGGACACCTCGACGTCCGCGAGCGGGTCGTCCGCGTCCGCGAGCAGGTCGTCCACGTCATCTCGGGACGGGTCGCCAGTACCGTCACCACCGCGACTGCCGCGCTCGCCGTCCTCATCCCGTCGACTGGGGCTACCCCCGGACTCCCCGTATTCGAACGGGTCGGGGTCGGCCCCCTCGCCGGACGAGTCCTGCGGCGAGTCCTCGTCGAGGGAGTCGAACGGGTCACCCTTCCGATCGCGGTGCTCCTCGAAGGAATCGAAGGGGTCGCGGTCGCCGGCTTCCGTAGCGCCACCGTTGTCTCCCGTAGCCTCGTCGTCGCGATCCGAACTTGAGTCGTCGCTCACGAGTCTCACTCCCGTTCGGCCGCGTCGGGGACGTTCGAACGGGTTGTCTCCTCCTCGTCGCCGGCTTCGAGGCGGCGCGCAACGGTGAGCGTCGGTTTGCCGAACAGGCCGCTCGGCAACTGGACGTCGCTGACTGTCGCGTCGCAGTGGGGGCATCGCGGCTCGTGCAACAGCGCGATGTCGACGGCTTTCGAGCAGTTCCCGCAGACCGCCCGGTCCGCGTCGAGCTCCGCGGCTGTGGCCTTCAGTCGCTCGATGGCGTCGGACCCGGTCGAGCGCGCTCGCTCGGCCTCCCGCAGGTCGCTGACGACCCACGCGACCGTCCGCAGCCGCTCCTCGATCTCGTCGAGCCGGTCCGTCGCGCGCTCCATCTCGTCCAGTCGGTCCTCCACCTCGTCGACGCGGTCCGCGACGTCCGCGGAGGCGTCGCCGCCCTCGACGCGGGATTCGAGCGAACCGAGCGCCGATTCGAGGTCGTCGACCGCGGTAGAGAGCGTCGCGAGTTCGCCGAACTCCGGGTGGGTGTGGTCGGCGTCGGCCTTGGAGTCGGCCTCCCGCTTGACCTGGACGACCCGCTCGCGCACGTCCTGGATCTTCTCCGTGAAGTCGGCCTCGACGCGGTCGATCTCGGCGCTGAGCCCCTCTTCGACGGCCTCGACGTCGCCGCCGTCGCCGTCGACGCGCTCGGCCACCGCGTCGGCGATGTCGGGGAGCTGCTCGGCTATCACCTCCCTGACCTCGGTCTCCACGTCGGTTCCGAGCGCCGCGCTCACGCCCTCGTCGCCGAACTCCTCGGCGGCCCGGTAAGACGCGAGCAGCTGGACGACGACCGCCTCGCGGTCGACTCCGAGGTCGTCGGCCGTGCGGTCCAGCCAGGCCTCTACGTCCGCGGGGAGCGACACGGAGACCGCGGCGTCGTCCGACGACTCGCTCGCCATTACCCTGTGTTGTCCGGACGAGACAGTTAAGCGTTTGCCACCGGTTCTCGGAAATCGAATCTGGGGATCGCGGCGGAGAATCGCTCTCGGCCGCGTTCCGTCCTCGCCGGCGGTATCGTTTCAGTCAGCGGATCTCGCCGACGTCGCTCCGTCAGCGGATCTTGCGCACGTCGCTGATGTCGAAGCCGCCGTCGCCGATCTCGGTCTCGAACTGGACGATGTTCTCGTCGTCGATCCCCGAGAGGACGCCGCGGAACTGCTTGACGACGAGCGTCCGGGCGCGGGTCGACCCGCCGCTGGCCCACTGGAACTCCAGGGTCCCGTCGACGCTGTCGACGAGCTGGCCGTACTCGGTGTCCGAGACCGTCTCCCGGCCGACGTGGGCGAGGATGACTCCGTTCCACCGGTTGGCGCCCTTCTGGAGGCCCTTGATGAGGAAGACGACGTCCGACCAGTTCACGTTCTCGTCGCGGCCGGCGGTGCTGATGAGATCCGACAGCGAGTCGATGACGACGAGGTTGCCGGGCGCGTGCTGGACGAGCAACCGTCCGAGTTCGCCGAGGATGTCGTCGCGCTCCTGGCGCGCCCGGAGGTCCTTGATGTCGGCGGTCTCCTCGGCGTACCAGTCCCGGGGGACGGGGCTCCGGTGGAAGTACTGCTCGGAGAGGTCGTGATACC
The DNA here is from genome assembly GCF_047715405.1 of Halosimplex rarum. Lineage (NCBI taxonomy): Archaea > Methanobacteriati > Methanobacteriota > Halobacteria > Halobacteriales > Haloarculaceae > Halosimplex > Halosimplex rarum. The sequence goes on along the minus strand of NZ_CP180412.1, from coordinate 2,266,578 downwards.
TGACCGCGTCCATGCCGGCGTCGACGATGTCGTCGCCCACGGTCATCCCCACCTCGTCGGCGAAGCGCTCCTCGTCGGCGGTGAACGAGACGAAGTGCACCTCGTCCGGCGGTCTGGCGTTCGCCGCGAGGTCGCCGTAGTAGAGGCTGTGGAGGTCCTCGTCGGTCCGCCCGAGGGCGTTCATCAGCGTGCTCGTGTGCAGGAACTCTCGCGACCCGGCGCCGCCTTCCCCGGCGACGAGGACGACGCTTCCCGTCGGCGCGCCGCCGCCGATGGTCGTGTCCAGCTGGCGGACGCCGAAGGGTATCCGGTCCATGCGCCGAGGATTCGCCCCCTCCCGCTTACCTGTTTCGCCGCAGTTCTCGCTCGCTGAAACGCACGAGGGGCCGTCCAGGCCGTGCGTCCGATTGGTCGAACCGGCCGCTACGACCGCTCGATCCTGGCACCCTCGTTGCGCGGCCGCGCGACCGTCACGCGTCCGCCGTCGGCGACCGCGTCGAGCGCGTCGCGGGCCGCCCCGGCCACGTCGTCGGCGTAGTCCGCGTTCGTCAGCGCGTAGACGGTCGGCCCCCACGACGACTGGCCGGCGCCGGCGACCGCCGGCTCGTCGGCGAGCCGGTCGATGATCGCCCCGGCGGGCGGCCGGTAGACGCCGCCCTGCTCGTCGGCGTACCAGGCGCCGTTGAGGCGACCGAGGCGAGCGATCGCGCTCCCGAAGTCGCTGCGGTCGCCCGTCGCCGCCGCCGGGAGGAGGTGCTGCGTGACGAGCCGGGCGACGTCCTCGGCGATTCCGGGGTCGGCCCGCTCGACGACCGAGCGCATGCTCTCGTCCTCTTCGTCGCCGCTCCGCCCCGGCCCCGCGTCGGGGATGGCGAGGACGAACCGCCAGTCGTCGGGGAGGTCGTGGCGCGCGACGACGGGGGGAACGGTCCACTCGCCCTCGGCGGGCGGCGCGGTGGTGAACCGCTCGGTCGGGTGGCCGCCGTCGACGACGAACCCGCCGCGCTCGAACGTCGCGACGCCGATGCCGCTGCGGCCGCCGCGACCGAGCGCGGGAGCGAGTTCGCGCGGGTCCGCGTCGCGGTCGTACGCGCCGGCGACGGCCGCGAGACTGGCGAGCGCGAGCTGCGTCCCGCTGCCGAGCCCGGAGTGACGGGGCAGGCGTTCGTCGACGCGGACGGCGGCCCCGGGCACGTCGAGGCAGTCGACGACCCGTTCGACGTACGGGGTCGCCGCCTCGTCGTCGCAGTCGACGGTGTCGGCGCGCTCGGCGCGCAGGACCAGGCGCGGCTCGGCGAGCGCGACGCCGACGCCCCCGTAGAGTCGGTTGTGCGCCAGCGAGAGGTTCTGAAAGCCGACGTGGAGGCGGCCGCCGACCGTGACGCGCGTCATGGCACCCCCCAGGCGTCCCCCGCCCTACGGCCTTTCGACACCGGCGGTCGTCGCCGGAGTCCGCGACGCGGTCGGCTCTCCCCACCGGCCTCCCCCGCGTCGAGCCGCGGTCGGATCCATCGGCGAGAACCGCCAATCGGGCCGATAAGCTGTCATTTACAATCCCGTCGGCGCGGAGTACTCGCCCCCATGGGAGAGAGACGAACGACAGAGGACCCCCGCGACGACGCCGACGAGAGCCGGGGGGACGTCGGCGCCGGACGCTCCGCGACCGCGGCGAGGCGCGTCGAGACGGACGCGATGGGGTCGAACGCCGCGTCGGACCGGGACGGACAGTGGTGGACGGCATCGGGCGCTCGGCAGACGTGGGACCGCCCCGAGAGCGAGGCGGTGATCGACGAGAACGGGTCGGCGCCCGGCGAGGGGAACGCGGCGATCGACGAGCGGGACGCGGCGACTGACGAACGGGAGGCGCCGAACGACGAGGACGACGCGGGACGCGACGGTGACTGGGGGAGCGCGGTCCGCGGGGCCATCGGCCGCGCCGTCGACCGCGTCACGACGGTCGAGGCGTGGACGCCGCTCTCGCAACTGGACGGGGACGCGCGACCGATCCGACGGGTGCTCCGGTCAGACGAGTCGCTACAGCTCGTCGCGGCCGGGGAGCTGCTCGGGAACAACGGCGGTCCGGCGACGGCCGGCCTCACCGACGACCGGCTCGTCGTCGCGACGGACGACGGCCTCGTCAGCGTCGGCTTCGACCGGCTCTGCGCAGTGCGGAGCTCCGTCGACGCGGCGTTCGGCGTCCGCGGTAGCGACGCTCGCGTGCTGGGCGGCCTCGGATACGGCCTCTCCGTCGTCGCCTTCCTCGGCGTGCTCGCCGTCGCGTCGAACCCGCTGACGCCGGCGCTCGCGCTCGCCACGGTCGGGGGAGTGTTGGCATTCGACCACGTCCGCCGCGAGGGACTCGCGGTGAACGGCACGACGCTGACGGACCGGCTTCGACGGTTCGGCCCGGCCGGCTCGCTCGCGGACGCGCTCTCCGGGATCGAACGACGGCTCCGCGGGAGGGCGAGCGACGACCCGCTCGCGCTGTGGGCGGCCGGCGCGGTCGCACTTGCGCCGTTCGCCGCGCTCGTCGGGCTCGAAGCCGGACCGCTCGCGCCGCTGTTCGCGCTCGCGATAGCCGGCAGCTTCGCGCTCGTGGTCCGCGCCGTGCGGCGCAGCGACGAGTTCGACGGCTTGGAGGTCGTCCGGACGCGCCGGCGGACGGTCGTCGCGACCGTCGACGACGGCTCCGCCGTGGCCGTGCGGACCCGTCCGGACTCGCCGCTGGGACGCGAACTCGCGGCCCGCGCCGACGGTAGCGGCGCTCGGTCGGCGAGTTCGAGCGGCGACTGAGAAGACGCGGACCGCTCCCTAGCCGCTTACGCCAGCGGCAGTAACTCGGTGGGCGGGCCGCCGGGGAGTTCGTCCCGGTCGTGTCCGGCGTCGAAGTGCAGGTCGGGTCCGCGGGCGACCAGTCGCTTCGGGTTGACGTCCGGATGGGTCGTGTAGTAGTGCTCTTTGATGTGGTCCATGTTCACCGTCTCGGCGACGCCGGGCGTCTGGTAGAGGTCGCGCAGGTACGGCCAGAGGTTGTCGTACTCGTGGATCGCCTTCACGTTGCACTTGAAGTGGGTGTGGTAGACGTGGTCGAAGCGGACCAGCGTCGTGAACATGCAGACGTCGGCCTCCGTCAGGCGGTCGCCGGCGAGGTAGCGCTGGTCGGCGAGGACCTCGTCCCAGTGGTCGAGCGCGTCGAAGAGCGCGTCGATGGCCCGGTCGTACGCCTCCTGTGAGCTCGCGAAGCCGGCGCGGTAGACGCCGTTGTTGATCGGCTCGTAGATGTCCTCGACGATCCGGTCGACCTCGTCCTGGTATCCGTCGGGATAGAGGTTCACGTCGCGCTCGGCGATCTCTCCGAACTCGGTGTCGATCATCCGGAGGACCTCCTCGGACTCGTTGTTGACGATTGTCTCTTCTTCCTTGTCCCAGAGGACCGGGACCGTCACGCGGCAGGTCGCGTCCGGGTCGGCGGCCTGGTAGACCTCCCGGAGGTAGTCGCTGCCGTTGACGGTGTCGGGCGTGCAGCCCTCCTTGTCGGGGGTGAACTGCCAGCCGTCGTCGTCGCGGTAGGGGTCGACCACGTCGACCGAGATGGCGTCTTCGAGGCCCTTCAGCGAGCGGATCAGCAGGGTGCGGTGCGCCCACGGGCAGGCGTAGGAGACGTAGAGGTGGTACCGGCCCGCTTCGGGCTGGAAGCGGGCGTCGGGGTCGTCCTCGACCCAGTCCCTGAACGTCGACTCCTGGCGCTCGAACTCGCCGTCGTCGTTGGTGTAGTCGTCGATGTCTGTCCGCCACTCGCCGTCGACGAGTTTGTTCATGCCGGTTCACCGTTGGGCCGCCACGCCCAAAAGGACCCCAGTGACCCGCGTGTAACCCGCCGTTCGTCCGGTCTGACGGGGCTGACCAAAGAGTTTAGTGTCATCCCGTCGATGGTTGGGCCAGTCACGACGGGTGGGCCGATGGAACACGTAATCGAAGTCGAGGACGGCGACGCCGCGGTGCTCCGGGAGACCGGCAGCGGCGGACTCATCGCGCGCGGGCTACTCGCGGACCGGCCGCTCGGCGAGTACGTCGAACCCGCGGAGACGCCGCGGTACGTCGTCCGGAACAAGAAACGGGGGGTCTCGATCGAACGAACAGACGAGGGGGACGCGGACGGGGAGCGGGACGCGGAGGGGGCGCTCGCTCCCGACGGGGACCACACCGCAGCGGCGCTGGTGACGGACGCGCGAGTGCTGTTCGCGGTCGGTCGCGCCGACGGCGACCGGACGCGGTCGGTGGCGCTGTCGGACGTGGTCGACGCGCGGACCGAGGACGGGTTCCTCGGGGGGGCACTCGTCGTCGACACCGTCGACGGCCTGCAGTACCGGTTTCCGACGCGGGGTGATCTCGACGCGGTTCGGGAGTTCGTCGACGGCGCAGCGGGGGTCTGGGCGCGCGCCGAGCGCCACCTCGAAGCCGCAGCGGACGCGCTCGACCGCGCCGACGCGCAGTTCGGCTCGGGAGACGCGGAGGGCGTGTTGCCGGCGCTCGACGAGGCGCGCGAGGCGCTGGAGGCCGCCCGTGACGCGGCGGCGTCGCTGGACGGCGCGGCAGCGACGCTCGCCGACCGGTTCGAATCTGCGAGGGGGCGGCTGCGGGACTGCGAGCGGCGCGCCTACGCGGGGCGGGCCGAAGCGTTCGGCGAACGGGCGCAGGCACGTCGGGAGGACGGCGACTACGAGCAAGCGCTGGATCTGCTGGAACGGGCCGACGAGAGCTACGCGGCGGCGCTGTCGGTCGACGCGGGCCTGCCGACCGACCGCGCTATCGAGCGCCACCGCGACCGCCTCGCGACCGAGCGCGACCGGCTGACGAGCGCGCCGCTCGAACGCGCCGAAGCCGCCGTCGAGAAGGCGTCGGCGGCCGACGACCCGGAGACGGCGGTCGAGTGGTGGGAGCGCGCGCTCGACCGCTACGAGACGCTCCGGGCGCTGGACTGGGGTCGCGGCGAGCGGCGGTTCGCCGGCGACCGCGACACGGTCCGCGAGCGCCTCGCTATCGCCGCCGAGCAGTTGGTCGCGGCCCACTGCGAGCGCGCTCGGCGGGCCATCGATCTGGCCGAGGACGCGCCACCGGACGCGGCCGCTGCTGCGGACGAGCGGGCGGCGTCGGCGCTCGACGCGGCCCACGACGTCGCCCGCGAGCGCGTCCCCGACGAACTCGACGCCGTCGAACGGCTCCGGGACCGACTCGCCGAGCGCCGCGCCGCCCGATCAGAGAGCGAGGGCGAACCGTCCGACGACGCCCGGGAGACCGTGGTGGTCACGCCCGACGGGGACGAAGCGCCGGCTACCGACGTCCAAGACGACACAGCGGCCGAGGGGGACGACGCCACGACAGGTGCCGGTGACGAGGACGCGCCGAGCGACGGCACCGAAGCCCCACCGAGCGACGTCGACGAGGAGATCGCCAACGCACTGGCGGAGGCGATGGCAGGCGACGTAGACGATTCGATCGCGGAGGCCGTCGACGAGACGATCGCGGGTACGGGCGTCGACGAAGCCGGCGCGGTGAAATCAGAAGCCGAGCCCGACGCAGACGGTTCGGCGGACGACCCCGTTCCAGTCGGGTCGGCAGACGAACCCAATACCGACCGCGAAGGGTGGGTGTTCGTCGACGACGAGACCGACGACGACTGGATGTCCGCCGAACGGACGGAGGACACCGATGCAGACTCCGAGGGAAGCGGCGGAGAGTCTGATGACGGCGACGCGGCGTCCGACGACGGGGACGCGGACGCCGGAGAGTCTGTCAGAGAGTCTCAGACCCGCATCGAGCCGTCGGGGTCCGAATCGACCGAATCCGCGGACGCGACGCGATCGACCGACGGCCTCGCGTCGCTCGACCCCGAGCGGTTCCGGGAACTCGTCGCGGACCTGTTCGAGTCGACGGGCTGGGAGGTCGAGTCTCCGGGGAGCACGCTCGTCGCGTACGATATCCGGGTGACGACGCCGGATCCGGTGACCATCACCGCCGCGATCCTGACGGTCGACTCGTCGAGCGCGCCAGCGGTCGGCCCCGACGACGTCGACCGGTTCGCCGCGACCGTCGAACGGGCCCAGGGGCTCGACGAAGCAGTCGTCGTCACCGGCGCTTGCCTGCCGGAGCGGGCGCGAGAACGGGTGACTGACCGCGGCGTCCGCGTCGTCGGGCCCGACGCGCTCTCGGACCAGATCGACGCGCACGGCGTCTCGATTCCGTGAGATCGGCCGTCGACAGGCGTCACCGGCGTGTGGCAGAGCGGCCCACACGCCCGCGCGGGTTCGAAGCCCTTTTACCACCGCTAGGCCACGTCTACACCAAGACCATGGCCGAGAAACCAGCCTCGATGTACCGGGACATCGACAAGCCCGCGTACACCCGACGGGAGTACATCACGGGTATTCCCGGTTCGAAGATCGCACAGCACCAGATGGGCGACAAGAACGCCGACCCCGACGACTACCCGGTCCAGATCTCGCTCATCGTCGAGGAGTCCGTTCAGCTGCGCCACGGCTCGATGGAGGCCTCGCGCCTGTCTGCGAACCGCCACCTGATCAAGGAACTCGGCGAGGGCAACTACAAGATGGTCCTCCGGAAGTTCCCCCACCAGGTCATCCGGGAGAACAAGCAGGCGACCGGCGCGGGCGCGGACCGCGTCTCCGACGGTATGCGCCAGGCCTTCGGGAAGATCGTCGGCACCGCCTCGCGCGTCCAGGCCGGCGAGCAGCTCTTTACGGCCTACTGCGACGTCGACCAGGCCGTCGAAGTCAAGGAAGCGTTCCGCCGCGCGTACAACAAGATCACGCCGCCGTGCCGCATCAAGGTCGAACGCGGCGAAGAGCTCCTCATCGCGTAACGCGGCCTTCCTCTCGCTTTCTCCGGCGGCCTACTGACGAGTCCGTTCTCGCCGGCTGACTTCGCTGCCTCGATTCCGGCGCGAGCGGAGGGGCTAAGTGGGATTCGTCACAACGAGGGGGCATGCTTCGGCTGGCGGTCGCCACAGACGCCGAGACCTACGAGCGCATGCGCGAGCCGCTCGCCGCGCGCGACGTGCGGGCCGACCACGTCCAGTCGCGCGAGCGGACGATCTCGCTCACCGACCCCCCGTGGGGTGAGTTCGACGTCGGGTTCGTCTACCCGCCGCGACTCATGGAGGGCGGCGTCGCCGACGCCGCGCTGGGCGTCCCGTGGGTCAACGACCGCGAGGCGATCCTCCGCTCGCGAAACAAGGCCGACGTGATCACTCGGCTGGCCGACGCCGGGGTTCCCGTCCCGGAGACAGTGATGGTCTCGAACCCCGTCGACGAGTCGACAGTCGCGGCCGCCGTCGAGGGCTTCGACCGACCGGTCGTCGTCAAACCCAACTCGACAACCCGCGGCGTCGGCGTCGCGAAGGCCCACGACCTGGACTCGCTGCTCGGCGTCGTCGACTACCTCGACCTCGTCCACGACTTCCACGCGACCGGCGACAAGTCCTACCTCCTCCAGGAGTACCTCCCCGGCGCGACCGACTACAGAGTGATGGTCCTCGACGGCGAGTACATCGGTGCCGTCGAGCGCCGCCTCCCCGACGACGCGCTCGCCGCCGGCCAGTGGAAGCACAACGTCCACCGCGGTGCCGAGGCCAGCCGGGTCGATCTCGACCCCGAACTGCGCGAGTTGGCGGAACGGACCGCCGACGTGCTGGACATCCCGTTCCTCGGCGTGGACCTGCTCGTGACCGACGAGCGGTGCGTCGTCAACGAGACCAACGCCCGTCCCACCATCGACGACGCCTCCAAGTACGTCGACGGCTTCTGGGACGACCTGGCCGATCTTATCCGGCGGACCGCCGAGGAGTGAAGCTTCTCGTCGGACGGGTTCGGCGCGGCTGAACGGTTACCTGGCGATCAACTGTGCTGGATCTCGTCGGCGATCCGCTCCAACTGGGAGCACTCGTCGTCGGAGTAGGCGATGACGCGCACGTCGGTCAGTCCATCGGCGTCGTACTCGTCGACACTCTCACAGACGATGCGGGCGCCCTCGTCGAACGCGAAGCCGGCGGCGCCGGTGCCGAGAACGGGGAGGACGACGGACTCGCACCCAAGTTCGTCGGCGCGAGCGAGGGCGTTGCTGGTCGCGTCGGCGATGGACTCGCGGGTGGCCTGCCCGTCGCCGTAGTGGGGCATCGCGGCGGCGTGGACGACGTACTCGGCGTCGAGGTCGAAGGCGTCGGTGACTGCGACCTCGCCGAGCTCGACCGGTCCCTTCGAGGTGGCCGCTTCGTTGATCGGCCCGCCGGCAGCCCGGCGGAGCGCGCCCGCGACGCCGCTGCCCATCCGGAGGGTCGTGCCCGCGGCGTTGACCAGTGCGTCGGCGGACTGCCGGGCGATGTCGCCCTGGACGGTGTCGAAGTCCATGTTCGGACTCGGGGCGGCTGGGCCTAAAATGCCGTCCCGGGGCCGCTGTGGGAGAACCCGGTAGGCTAAAGGGCCGGCGTCCGAAATCGTGGGATGTACCGGGCCCGTATCTCAGTCTGGTTAGAGAGAGCGGCTCATAACCGCTTCGTCCTTGGTTCAAATCCGAGCGGGCCCATTCAACGTGCCGCGAACGACGGTAAGCGACCACTGAATCGTCTCCGAATATTTAAACTTGGGCGGTCGGCGGGCGAACGACCGTCTCCCTCTCTCTTCCCGATATTACCCGTCTCAGTTAGTCGAGTCGTTCCGGGAGATACGTCGTGATTTACTATGGAGTAATCAGGGCAAAGAGCGATTGATGGAACAAGAGGTCACTTCTGACGGGGCTTCGGTCGTCGTCCCAGCGACTACCGTTCCGAGTACTGTAGCGTGTCTCCGCTCACTCGGGTCGGCGGGGATCCACACCATCGTGGTCTCGGAGAAGGCATCCTCGACGGGGAGTTCCTCGAGCTACTGTGACGAGATGGTAGCGGTTCCCGATCCCGAGAAGGACCTCGTGGCGTACAAGGACGCGCTCCTCGACGTCGCGTCCCGTCGAGACGTCGAGACGATAATTCCCGTGCGCGAAACCGACATCTACGTCCTCTCCCGGTACCGGTCGTCGTTCGAGCGCCACGTTTCCCTCGCCGTTCCGCCACTGGAGACGCTCCGACAGGCACACGATCGGGTCGAACTCGTCGAGGCGGCCGAGTCAGCCGGTGTCCCGGTTCCCGAAACCCAACTCATGGACGACGTCGACGACTGGTCGGGGGAACGACTCATCAAGTCGCGGTACAACCTGCTCACCGAGACCTACTGCGACTGGCTCGGCCCGGAGGAAGCCCTTTCACCCGACGGTATCGAGCACGTTCGTCCCGGTGAACGGCCCGATACCGATCGACTTCGAGCGGAGATGGGACACGACCCGATCGTCCAGGAGTACGTTCCGGCAGACGAGGAATACATGGTCGGAGCGCTGTACGACCGGGGCGACCCGCTGGTTGTCTTCCAGCACCGCCAGGTCCGGGGTACTTCGTACGTCGGATCCGGCGGCGCGTACCGCGAATCGGTCGCGATTCCGGAACTCGAAGCGGTAGCGACGGACCTACTGGATCATCTGGAATGGCACGGCCTCGCCTGCCTGGAGTATCTTCGAGACGAGAACACGGGCGAGTTCGTGCTCGCGGAGATCAATCCCCGAATGTGGCAGTCACTCGCATCGAGTGTCAGGATGGGCGCAGACTTCCCGAAGTACTACTGGCAACAGGTGACCGGCCGGGAAGCGGAGATAGACCCGAGCTACGACGTCGGTGTCGGATGTCACTGGCTGAAGGGGGAATTGCTGTACGTGTTGAGTCTCGCCCGGCACGACTCGCCGCACGTTGAACGGCCATCGTACGTCGATACGCTCCGTGACATTGCCGTCTCTTGCCACGAGAACCCGCGGTTCGACTATCTCAGCCTCGACGATACCGGGCCGTTCGTCCAGGACTGGTTAGATCTCGTTTCTGAACTACCCGCTGTGCCGCAACTACGACTGTAATCATCCACTTCACGGTCTGTGGGCTCCGACGTCGGCGAGTTCCAGCTGGTACCGCCTACAGCCACGCCTGCAGTAGGCGGGGAATCCATCGCGTAGCCAGCGAAACGTGCTGTTCTGTTTCCATTTTCGGACAGATACACCCCGATCGCATCAGTTATTGTCCCAAGTTGATCCCAATATTCTCGAATTTCCGACCGCGACGTTCTGCCGTCAACTCCGCGGGGACGAACGCGACGGTCTCTATGTCGACGACGTGGTCGGTGTCGTCGAGGACGCCGTCAACGGGCGCGAACTGCGCGTACTGGGCGGCGTCTGCGAACGGACCGACCGCTCCTGGCCGTCGTCGCCGTCTTGCGAGGCGATGTACGCGCAGAGTTCGGCCTCGACTGTGGCCCGCTCTGGCGGGCCTACCGCCATTCCATATAGCGGAAATGGGTTTACTAGTGGCGGACCGAACGGACCGTTCGAGGCGCGAGAGAGGAGCAATCGAATAGATCGAGGATTCTGCGGGCCGATATCGGGCTATCGGGTCGGGTTATTCACGGGCGGTCAGCGACGTCGAGACGAGGACACCGCGTTCAGGCGATCTGGTCCTCGTACTCGTCGGCAGTCAGGAGGTCGTCGAGTTCGCCGTCGTCGGTCAGTTCGACGTCGATCAGCCAACCGTCGCCGTAGGGGTCCTCGTTGATCAGTTCGGGGGCGTCCGCGAGGTCACTATTGACCGCAGTCACCGTCCCGGAGACGGGGGCGTAGATGTCGGAGACCGCCTTGATCGACTCGACGACGCCGAAGTCCTCGTCGGCCGCGATCTCCTCGCCTTCGCTCGGGAGGTCGACGAACACCACGTCACCGAGTTCGTCCTGGGCGAAGTCCGAGATGCCGATGCGCGCGCTGTCGTCGTCGACCCGCACCCACTCGTGGGATTCGAGGTAGCGCAGGTCGTCGGGAACGTCGAAGCTCATCTATCGAGGAATGGGGTGGTGGTGATACGTGCTTTCTTCGGTTCGTCCCTGACTTCGACCCGGACGGAGTCGCCGGGGCTCACCCGGTCGACTGGCAGGTACGCGAGGGCGATCCCCGCGTCCAGCGTCGGGCTCAAGGTCCCGCTCGTGACTTCCCCGAGCGAGTCGCCGTCGGCCGTGGTGACCGGGTACCCCTCGCGGGGGACGCCGCGGTCGACCAGTTCGATCCCGCGGAGCTTCTCGTCGACCCCCTGGACGTCGGCGCCTTCGAGGGCGTCGCGGCCGACGAACTCCGAGTCGAGGTCGACGGCGAACTCGATGCCGGCCTCGTAGGGGTTCCGCGGGTTCTCCCCGGGGTCGAAGTCCTGCCCGGAGAGGAGAAACCCCATCTCCAGGCGGAGGGTGTCGCGGGCGCCGAGCCCGCAGGCCTGACAGTCCAGAGCCGTCCATACCGTCTCGGTCTCCTCCCAGGGGACGACCAGCTCGAAGCCGGGTTCGCCGGTGTAGCCGGTCCGGGAGACGAGGGTCTCGACGCCGGCGACGCTCGCGACGAACGAGTCGAAGCGGGCCAGCGACCCGAGGTCGGCGTCGGTCTCGTCGGCCAGCAGGTCCTCGGCGACCGGGCCCTGGAGCGCGATCATCCCGAGCGAATCCGTGCGGTTCTCGACCGTGGCGTCGAGCTCCCACGCTTCGCGGTGTTCGACCCAGCGGTCGGCCATCTCGGTGTCGTGGCCGGCGTTGGGGATCACGAGGTAGTCGGCGTCGACCGACCAATCGGCGGGCGGGCGGTAGACGACGGTGTCGTCGAGCATCACGCCGCGGTCGTCGGTGATCGCGGCGTAGTTCGACTCGCCGGGGTCCAGGTCGGAGACGTCGTTGGTCACCAGCCGGTTGGTGAGCCGGCCGGCGTCGTCGCCGGTGACGGTGATCTGGCCCATGTGCGAGACGTCGAAGCGGCCGACCGACTCGCGGACCGCCTCGTGTTCGCGCCGGATCGAGTCGAACTCGACGGGCATCTCCCACCCCCCGAACTCCGTCAGCGTCGCGCCGCTGTCCTCGTGTGCCGCCGCGAGCGGCGGCTGTCTGAGCGTCATGTCCCGGAATCCGCCCGCCAGCGACGTAACTGTTGTCGTCGCCCGCACGTGCGCGGTCATCCCGTCTCGACCCCGCGTCTGACGCTCTCAACTGCATGCGACTATATCGAACGACGCCGAAACCGCTCGGCGGTCACCGATTCAGGCATCGGCTCTTCGTCCGGGCTCGTCAGTCCACCTCCGGGCTTCCGATGGGAGACCGCGAAAGAGTGGCTTTCCACGATTCGGACGCTAGAGGGATCCAATCTCCGGAATCTGCTCGAATTAGACTAATCTAAAAATCTGATTCGACTAGAAGCATTAATGTGTTATCGGTGTCTACGGCGAGGTAATGACTCACACGAGCGGAGCGGTAGACGGGCCGCGACCGACGCGTCGACAAGTACTCGCAGCGGGGTCGAGTGCCCTGATCGGCGGCCTCGCGGGATGTATCGGTGGAACGACTGCGGGAACGGACGGACCCGGCGGGGGCGGCGACGGGGACGGCCCCGTGGTGGTGGCCTCCTTCTTCAGCTTCTACGACTTCGCCCGGAATATCGCGGAGGGAACGCCCATCACGGTCGAGAACCTCGTCCCGACAGGCCTCCACGGTCACGGCTGGCAACCGAACGCCAGCGTCACGCAGGACATCATCGAGGCCGACGCGTTCCTCCACGTCGGCCCGGGGTTCCAGCCCTGGGCGGATCGGGCCATCCAGACGCTCGAAGACGATAACGTCGACACGCAACTGATCAACGCTCGCGCGGGCGTCGAGCTGGTGGATCTGGCGGCTTCGCTCGATCCGGACGAGGAGGGCGTCGGACGACAGAAGGGGAAAGACCCGCACTTCTGGCTCGATCCACACCGCGCGAAGACGTCCGTCGACAACATCGTCGAGGGGCTGGTCGAACTCGCGCCCGACCACGAGGACGCCCTCCGCGACAACGCGGAGACGTACAAGACGGAAACGGTCGACAAGATCGACGCCGACTACCAGGCCATCTTCGACGCGGCCGACCGCGACGTGGTCCAGCTCGCGGCGCACAACGCCTTCCAGTACATCGGCGTGCGTTACGGCGTCAGGATGCGCCCGCTGGTCACCAACCTCGCGGCCAGCGGCGACGTGGCGCCCGAGGACATCGCACGAGCGAAGGAGGTCATCGACGAGAACGACATCGACTACATCGCCAACGGCGTCTTCGAAGCGCGCCGACCGGCCAAGCAGCTTCTGGAGGAGACGCAGGTAACGGCGTACTTCCCGGTGACCCCCTACGCGGGCGTCCGCGAGGACTGGGTGGCCGAGGACTGGGGCTACGAGGAGATCGCCTACAACATCAACATGCCTACCTTCGAGGTCGTGCTCGGGAACAAAGCGCCCGAAGACGCCGGCCCCGACGGCTGGACCGAGGAGTGGAGGAACTTCGAATGAGCGGGCAGCCGACGGCGGAGACGGTGACCGAGCAGACACACCAGTCCGAGGACCCGGTGATCGAAGTGGCAGACGTCGACTTCGGCTACACCGCGACCCGGGTGGTCGAAGACGTCTCGCTGACCATCGATCCCGGCGAGTACGTGGCGGTGGTCGGCCCGAACGGCTCGGGCAAGTCGACGCTGATGAAGCTAATGCTGGGGCTGCTCGAACCCGACGCCGGGGCGGTCCGGCTGTTCGGCGAGCCGGCCCACCGCTTCGACGACGGCGACCGCGTCGGCTACGTCGCTCAGCACGCCAGCGCCTCGAAGGAGATGCCCATCACCGTCCGCGAGGTCGTGAAGATGGGTCGGTTCCCCCACGTCGGGTTCGGCCTCCTCTCGGCCGACGACTGGGAAATCGTCGACCGCGCGCTCGAGACCGTCGGCATGTCGGAGTTCGCGGGCCGGCGGGTCACCCAGCTCTCGGGGGGCCAGCGCCAGCGGGCGTTCATCGCCAGGGCGCTCGCGAGCGAGGCGGAGCTGCTCGTCCTCGACGAGCCGACCGTCGGCGTCGACGCCGAGTCCGTCGAGGCGTTCTACGCGCTGCTCGAATCGCTCAACGACGACGGGATCACCGTGTTGCTCATCGAGCACGATCTGAGCGCCGTGACCGAACACGCCGAGCGCGTCGTCTGTCTCGACGGCGAGGTGTACTTCGACGGCCCGACCGACGAGTTCGTCGACAGCGACGCGTTGGTCCGCGCGTTCGGGACGGCGGCGAGGGGGCTGGGTGAGTCGGGATGACCGACCCGCTCCTCGCGCAGGTCGTCGCGCGACTCCTCGCACAACTGCTGGGACCGACGGTCGACGTCTGGCCCGCGCTCGCCGCCCTCCAGTCGAGCCCGCTCGACGCGGTACTCGCCCCGCTGTACTGGATACTCGACCTCTGGTCGGGCGCGGTGGGCTGGGTAGCGAAGCAGACCGGCCTGCAGGTCCTCGAATACGGGTTCATGCACCGTGCGATTCTGGTGGGGCTGTGCATCGGCGTGATGGCGCCGCTCATCGGGACCTTCCTCGTCCACCGCCAGCTCGCGCTCATCGGCGACGCGCTGGCCCACACCGCCTTCGCCGGCGTCGCGGTCGGACTGTTCCTCAACGCGGTCATCGACCTGGGGGTCACCCCCTACCTGACGGCGGTCGTCGTCGCGATGATCGCCGCGCTGTGCATCGAACTCATCTCGGAGGTGACCGACGCCTACAACGACGTGTCGATGGCCATCGTCCTCTCGACGGGCTTCGCGCTCGGGACGACGCTCATCAGCATCAACGCGGGCGGGCTGACCGTCAGCGTCGACCAGTACCTCTTCGGCAACCTCTCGACGGTTACCTCCCAGAGCGCCGCGGTGTTGCTCGTGCTGTTCGCCATCGTCGTCGCCGTCGTCGGCGTAACGCGCAACCAACTGCTGTACGTCACCTTCGACGAGACGGCCGCCGAGGTGTCGGGCATCCCGGTCGACTGGTACAACCGGATCGTCGTGATGCTGACGGCGATGGTCGTCGTCGGCGCGATGCAGATCATGGGCGTCATCCTCGTCGCCGCGATGCTCGTCGTCCCCGTCGCCGCCGCCTCGCAGGTCGCCCGGAGCTTCGACGAGGCGCTGCTCGTCTCGGTCGTCCTCGCGGAACTGGCGGTGCTGGTCGGCATCGGCGTCTCCTACTACGCCGGCGCGACCGCCGGCGGGGTCGTCGTCCTCGTCGCGGTCGCCATCTACGTCGCCGCCGTCGCCGTGGGGAAACTCCAGACCTCCCTCGGAGACGAGGCGACCCCCGAGATGGGACGCATCGACGTCGACGAGCGCGACTCGCCGTCGGACTGAGAGAATCGGGGACTCGAAGACGCTCCGTCCGAAGTCCGCCACACTGTCCCCCGTAGTTTCGCACAGTTTCTCGGTCTGAAACCGTGATCCCGTTTATATGATCCGTCGGGGCGACCCGTCGAACGCAATGGTTCCCGAAGCGTCGATCCGACGGATCGCCCTCCCGCCCGGCCGGTGGCCGGGTGGCGCACCGCACACGCAGACGGAGGTGTCCCCGTGAGGGACGCCCTCGAACGCCCGCTCCGGTTCGTCACCGAGCACAACGTCGTCGTGCTCCTGGTGATGCTGCTGGCGACGGCCGGCGTCGTCGCCGGAATCGGGCAGTTGCAGACCCAAAGCCAGGCGAACGCGAGCAGCGCCGTCGGCGACACCGAAGTCGCTCAGAAACTCGACTACATCCAGACCAACTACGGCGGCCACGACGACGAGAGCGAGAACGCGACCGCCGTCAGCCCGGCTCCCGTCTACGTTCGCAGCGACGGCGGGAACGTCCTCTCGAAGAGCGCGCTACTGGACTCGCTGCGCTTCCAGCGAACGGCGCTCGAAAACGAATCGGTCGCCGCGAGCCTCGGCGACCGCGAACCAGTCGGCGTCGCGAACCTGATCGCGATGCGCGCGGCCGGCACCTCGGACGCGACGATCGACGAGCAGATCGCGGCGCTGGAGTCGACCGACGAGAGCGAGGTCGAATCCCTCGTGGCGGAGACGCTCACCGAGGGCTCGCAGGCACAAGCGCTGCTCCCCGGGGACTACGAGACGGGGACGGCGACGGCCGAGAGCCAGCGGCTGCTGTTCAGGTTCGAGAGCGCGGACGCCGGCGAGTCGGCCGCCGAGACGCGCACGGCGGCGACCGCGGCGCTCTACGAGATCGCCCAGGACCGTGAAGACCCCGAGTACTTCACGACGGGCGAACACGCGATCGCCGAGTCCAACGCGAACTACAGCCAGCAGACGACGGAACTCATCGTCCCGGTCGCGCTGCTGGCGATCCTCGCCGTGCTCGCGTTCTCCTACCGCGATCTGGTAGACGTGATCGTCGGGTTCACCGGCGTCGTCCTCTCCGTGCTGTGGATGTTCGGCATCCTCGGCTGGATGCAGATCCCAGCCGGGATGACGATGATCATCGGCCCCGTCCTCATCGTCGGACTGAGCGTCGACTACGGGCTCCACGTGTTCATGCGGTACCGCGAAGAACGGGGTGAGGCCGAAGGTATCCGCGAGCCGATGTTCCGCGGGCTATCGTCGGTCGCCGTCGCGCTCGGGCTCGTCACCGTCACGGCGGCGGTCGGGTTCATGTCCAACGCCACGAACGAGTTCACCGTCATCAGGCAGCTCGCGATCGGGATCACGCTCGGCGTCGTCTCGACGTTCGTGATCTCGCTGACGCTCGTCCCGGCGCTGAAGGTGACCGTCGACGGCCTGCTCGAACGGGTCGGCTTCGACCGGCGCAAGCGGGCGTTGGGGAAGACGCGCCTGCTCGAACCGTTCCTGTCGAGCGGCGCGCGCCTCGCGAAGCGGGCCGCGCCAGTCGTGATCGTCCTCGCGCTGGTCGCCGGCTCGGCCGGTGCGGTCGCCTGGACCGATCTGGACCGCCAGTCCGTCCAGCAGACCGACGAACCCATCGCCGAGTGGAAGCAGGACCTCCCGGGCCCGCTCGGCTGGGACACCCACGAGTCCGAGGAACAGAGCCGATACGTCGACGAGCGCTACCGCGCGGCCTCGGAGGACGACCGTCGGCGGTCCCAGGTGCTGCTCGAAGGCGACGTGACTTCACCGGAGGCGCTCGCGGCCGTGCAGACGGTCCGCGATTCGGCAGCGGAGCAGGACGCGATCTTCCAGCGGGACGGGTCCGTCCCGGCGGTCTCGCCGCTGTCGGTCATGCAGTCGGTCGCCGCCGCGGATCAAGAATTCGCACAGGTGTACCGCGACGCCGACACCGACGGCGACGGCGTCCCCGACCGGAACGTCGCGGAGGTCTACGACGCGCTGTACGGCGCGGCGCCCGAACAGGCGAGCCGCGTGATCGAGCGGACCGATGGCGTCTCCGGGAGCGAAGCGACCGGAGGCTCGTCGGGGAGTGAGCAGAGCGAACGGACCGGCGGCGAGTACCGGTCGCTCCGCGTTATCGTCCCCATCAGCGACGCCGCGACGTACACCGCCCAGGGCGACGCGATGCAGGCCGTCGCGGGGAGCGTCGACGCAGACGGCGTGAGCGCCATCGCCGTCGGCGCGGGGACGCTCAACGAGGCCGAACTGTCACAGACCGCCGACAGCATCATGACCACGCTAGTGATCGCGCTGGCGGCGGTGGGCGTCCTGCTGACTGTCGTCTACAGGCTCGCGACGGGAAGCGCGAGCCTCGGGGCGGTCACGGTCGTCCCGATCACGCTCGTGCTCGCGCTGGTCGTCGGTGGGATGTACCTGCTCGACGTGCCGCTGACCTTCCTGACCGCGCTGCTGTTGAGCCTGGTCATCGGCCTCGGCATCGACTACAACATCCACGTCAGCGACCGATTCGCCCAGGAAATCGAACGCGGGCAGACCGTCACCGGCGCGCTCCGCACGGCCGTCACGGGCACCGGCGGCGCGTTGCTCGGGAGCACGCTCACGTCGGTCGGCGCGTTCAGCGCGCTGTTGCTCCACCCGCACCCGCAGATCCAGAGCTTCGGGACGCTCGTCGTCCTCGCGCTGTCGCTGTCGTTCGTCGTCGCCGTGTTCGTCCTGCCGAGCCTGCTGCTCACGTGGGCGAACCACGGCAGCGTCGACGCAGTCCGGCGCGAGTCCGCCTCACGCGACGCGCCGATGGCGCAGGACTGAGGAAGAAATCGCCCGCAGCCGTCTTTTTTCAGCGGCGTCGCAGACGCACGATTGCGCCGGCGAACAGGGCTGCGACGCCGGCGAGCGCGAGGGCGGGACCGAGCGGCGACGGGCCAGACCCGGCGGTCGGCGTTCCGAGCACGCTGTCGCCGTTTCCGGCCGATTCGGTGTCAGAGTCGGACTCGCCGTCGCCGTCCGTGTCGTTCCCGTCGGTTCCGCCGGTGGCGCCGTCGGTTCCGTCCTGGGTCGCGGTCGATTCGGTGACGGCGTCGATCTCGTCGTCGGGGATCAGCCGCGTGCGCTCGACCGAGGTGAGGTAGTCGTAGCAGGCCTCGACGTCCCCGGTGTCGAAGTCCGCGCTGCCGGTCACCTCGGTGCGGCCGGTCGCGCCGGCGTCGGCCATCGTCGGCCCGCTGGACTCGTCGCCGGTGCCGACGCGCTCGACGTCGTAGGGCTGGTACGGCGAGTACACCTCCCAGACCACGTCGCCCTCGGGCGTCACCTCGACGATGCGGTGGGCGCGGCGGTCGGCGATCAGCGTGTTGCCGTTCGGCAGGCGGTCGGCGTCGCGCGGTTCGGCGAGGCCACCGCCGTGCAGACTCCACGTCTGATTCCACGAGTCGCCCTCGCGCTCGTACTCGACGACGCGGTCGTTGAGGCTGTCGGCGACGATGACCGTGGCGTTGCCGTCCTCGCTCTCGATGTAGTCGGGGTTGTGCTGCTCGTGGAGGATCGAGGTGTTGTCGTCCTCGCCGAGCGTCCAGCGGACTTCCTTCGTGTCGCGTTCGATGGCGACGACCTTGTCGAAGTTGCGGACCGAGACCATGAAGACGCCGTCCTCGATCTGGTCGACGTCGTTGTTGTGGGTCCAGTCGCCGCCGAACTCGCCGCCACCGTCGTGCGGGTAGTGGTCGGTGTAGTTGGCGAAGTAGTACTCCCACACCACTTCCTCGCGGGTGAGGTTGTAGACGAGCAGGCGGTCCTCGCCGTCCTGGCTCATGTCGTTCATGACCAGTTCGTCTCCGTTGATCAGGTCGACGTCGTGGGTGTCGTAGACGTTCTCGAAGCGGCGCTCGGAGACGTGCTCGCCGGTCGCGGGGTCGATCTCCTCGATCAGCGTGTCGCGGTTGTCGGTCGTCGCCTCCAGAACGTTGCCGTTCGGGAGCACGTCGACGTCGTAGCTCCACCAGCGGCCGGCGGCGGTGTCGTTGTGGACGCCGACGATGGAGCCGTCCGGGCGGGCGCCGACGACCATCGCGGAGGTCTTCTCGCCGCCGTGGGCGCCCTGGATCGAGAACAGGGTCGTCCCGTCGGGCGTTCGTTCCATCGTTCCAACGCAGGGGTTCGGGCGCTCCTGGAGCGCGGCTCCGGCGGCCGCGAGTTCGGCGCCGTCGTGGCCGGTCGTCGCCGCCGACGCGGCGCCGCTGACCGGGACGACGAGCAGGAGCGCGACCACGAGGATCGGGAGGACGGTTCGTCGCATCTGCCCGCACATGCGACTGTCTGGGTTAACTCCGTTACGACTCCGGGCCCGACCCGCGGTCGGGTCGGTCGGCCGCGCGCTCGCCGTCGTCGAGGTTGCGGACAGCAATCGAGTCGCCCTCGTCCGGCATGGTTCCGTTCTCCGTGGGGTGCTGGCCGTCTACGCCTTCGCCTGGACCGGGGTGGATGCCGTCCTGACGGCGCGAAACGTCACGCCTATACTCGGCGGAGGCCAACGGCGGGGCATGAGTTTGCTGGGGCGGCTGTTCGGCGGCGACGGGCGGGAGTCTGGGGACGCCGACAGCGACGGCGCCGGCCCGGACTCCCGCGGCCACGACCAGCCGCGGGTGGGGCTGTACGTCGACGGGCCGAACGTGCTCCGCGACGAGTTCGACGTCGACCTCGACGACGTGCGGGCGGCCGCCGAACGGTATGGCCAGTGTTCGTTCGCGCTCCTGTACCTCGACGAGAACGCGCCGGCGGGGCTCATCCAGGCGGCCGAAGCCCGCGGGTTCGAGGTCGTGACGACGAGCGGCGACGTCGACGTCAAGCTGGGGGTCGACGCGACGGCGGCGGCGGTCGAGGAGGCCATCGACGTGCTCGCGGTCGCCTCGCGGGACACCGACTTCAAGCCGGTGCTGGAGGCCGCCGCCGAGCGCGGGCTGGCGACCATCGCCATCGCGCCCGGCGAGCACGGCCGCTCCGACGCGCTCCGGAACACCGCCCACGAGGACATCACGCTCGGTTGAGCGCGGTCTCAACGGCCGATCGCTGGTAGGGTACAACAGTTAACCCGGCGGAGCCGGATCGTCCGGTATGTACCGGATCGACGACCGCGTCCTCGTCGGCGTACTGGTCGCCGCGCTCGCCTTCGGTCTGCTCGTCGGGTTCGTCGTCGCGGGCGTGGTGTGACGTTCGAGCCCCTCGCATCGCCGTACTCGTTCAAGCCGTGATAATTGGGGGCGAGTCTTTAACCGGGGCTGTGGGAATCCTCGGACATGCTCCGCATCGACGGACGCGTCCTCGCCGCGTCCGTGTTCGGTCTCTTCCTCGTCGGGGCGGTCCTGGGGTTCGTCGTCGGCGGCGGACTGGGCCAGTTCGGTGACTCCGACAACGGGGTCGACAGTCCGATCGCGACGCCGACGGCCGCCCAGACATCGGCACCGAGCGCGACTCCCAGCCCCGGGGAAGCCGCGACAGGGACCGCGACGCCGATCCGATCACCGACGCCTGCGACCACGGTCGCACCCACCGCGGTTCCGACGCCGACGTCCACGGCGACGCCGACGCTCACGCCCGATCCGACCGCGACGGCGACGCGGACGCCGATGCTGATCCGGCGCTTCGACACCGAGGCGATCGAGCGGGACCTCCGGCGGATGTTAAACGACTGGCGCGAGGAACGCGGACTCCGCCCGTTCGGGAATCCCGACGGGCGTCTCGTCGAGCGCCTCGACCGGATGGCGACGGGCCACAGCGTCGACATGGCCGACCGCGGCGAGACCATCCACCGGATCGACAACCGATCCAGCGCACAGCGGTACCGCGACGCGGCGCTGTTCGAGACCTGCCAGTTCAAGAAGTCCGGCGCGCAGTACATCGTCACGCCGACGCGCAACCGCCTGGAAGTCCTCGGCAAGACCTACGCCGGCCGGACCTACGAGACGGCCGACGGCACCCGGTACAACGGCGACGAGTCGGCGATCGCGAGCGCGATCTTCGAGTCGTGGACCGAGACGGGACCGTACCGCGACCGCCTCTCGTACGCCAACGCGACCCGGATCGGCATCGGCATCGAGACGACCGAGGACAACGAGGTGTACGTGACCGGCGACCTCTGCGGCGTCTACGGGAGCGACTGACCGGCCGATTGCGGACCGCGACGGTGTCGGGGCGGGCCCCGGAGCGATCGGTTTTTGCGCCGGCGGGTCCCACGGCGAGACATGGACGGAGCCCTCGACACGCCGGTCCTCGACGACCACATGCACCTCGACCCGGTCCACGGGCGCGGGGTCGAGGCCGCCGCGGAGTTCGCCGACAACGGCGGCACGCACCTGCTCGTCGTCAACAAGCCGTCGTGGCACCTGCTCGACGACCTGCCGAGCGACGCCGAGGACTTCCGGAAAGTGTTCGACCTCACCGTCGACGTCGTCGAGCGCGCCAGCGAGGTATTGCCGGGCCGCGCCTGGCCGGTGCTGGGCGTTCACCCCGCACTGATATCCCAGCTCGTCGACGACGGGCACGACCCTGCGGAGGCCCGTGACCTGATGCAGACCGGCCTCGACGCGGCGGCGGAGTACGTCGCCGACGGCCCGGCGCTGGGCCTCAAGTCCGGGCGGCCCCACTACGACGTGTCCGACGCGGTCTGGGAGGCCTCGAACGACGTGATGCGGCGCGGGTTCGACCTCGCCGCGGAGGCGGGCTGTGCCATCCAGTTGCACGCCGAGGGCGGCGAGGACTTCACGGAGGTCGCCGAGTGGGCGGAAGACCGCGGGCTCCCGGCCGACCGCGTCGTGAAGCACTACTCCGGCGGACGACTCCAGGGGATCACCAAGAGCGTCATCTCGAACAAGGAGGACCTCGAACTCGCCATCGAGGAGGACGAGCCGTTCATGATGGAGACCGACTACATCGACGACCCGGACCGGCCCGGCGCGGTCCTGGGGGTCAAGACGGTCCCGCGGCGGGTTCGATGGCTGCTCGAAGAGGGGCACGACGAGGCGGTTCGGCGTGCGCACGTCGAGACGCCCGCCGCGGTGTACGACATCGACACCGCGGGGACGCTGGAGTAAGCGGTCCGTCTCACGTCAGGTTCAGCCACTGCTGGGCAGCCATCCACAGGAAGAGGACGCCGCCCCCGAGGAGTATCGCGAAGGTGTACCGGGCGATGGTCACCCGCCACTCGGTCGGTTCGACGTCGTCCCACGATCGGGTGCTCCCGACGGCGTCGATGCGCTCGCGCCACAGCGCGACCGTGTACGGTCGGAGCACGCCGAACAGGCCGACCGCCAGGAGCACGGCGCCGACGAGAGTAGCGCTGGCCGCCGCGGCGAGGGTCATCTCGATCTCTGTTCGTGGACTGATACGATAAGCGTAGCGGGAACGTGGCGCCGGTGGCGAGAGACCGGTATTTAGGTCACGCGCGTGGGTACGGACCCCGTGGAGTACCGCTGTCCAGACTGCGGCGTGACGATGGAAGAGGTCGAGTTCGGGATGAATGACGCGTGGAATCCTCCACACGTCAGAACCGACGAGAAGCGTGAGGGACTGCTCGGCAAGCTCGGGATGAGCGAACGCAAGGAGGTCGAGACGGTGATGTGTCCCGAATGCGGATTGCTCAGGCTCTACGCTGACATCGAGACGGAAGAAGCGTACTGAGCGTGGACGGTCGCAGAGTGCGGTGGCCGGGAGCGCGTGCCCGCGCTCTTGCGCGGGCCGCGCGACTCGGGGAAGGGCAGGCCCACCACGCTCGCATCCGGCGCCTGCGGCGCCGGTTCACCGCTCGCGCGAGCGGCTTTTTGACCCATGTTTTTGGCTCGGGGGGTCGTGCGTGGCGCGACCCCCCGAGCCAAAAACATGGGATCGGGGTCGAAAGCCATATCACCGGAGCGACGAACGGAGTTATATGAGCAATCAGCCGGGGGAGTACTACACGCCCGAACGCTGGCAGAACTGGCTGGACAGGATCGACGAGGAAGAACTCGACCCGGAGGACGACGACACGGCCCAACTGCTCTGGAACATGCAGGACGACACCGCCATCGCGGTGGTCAAGGTCGTCTCCGACTTCGAGGACGACGTGCTCGACGAGGAGGGCGCGCTCGCCGAGATCGAGGACATGCGCGAGGTCGTCCTCGCCGAGCCCGAGTTCGACGACGAACAGGCGCTCATGCTCGTCGACAGCGTCCAGACCTCCCTCGTGTGTGTCTTCTACGCGGCCGAGGAGTACATCGTGGGCGGGACCGCCGAGGACGCTGGCATCGGCGACTACGTCAGCGCGGCGGCCGACGCCGAGTCCGAGGAGGACCTCGACGCGGCGCTGTCGTACTGCGTGCAGGCGGGGACGCTCGTCATCGACGGGGCGGAGTTCGACCCGGCGATGGCCGAGGAACTGGAGCCGGGCCTGGTGGTCCAGTGGGTCAACGGGCTCGACAGCCTCCAGACGGCGATGAAAGACCCCGAAGTCGTCGAAGAAGAAGACGAGTGAGGCGGCGGTCGGCGCAGCCGCCCCGGTTCGCTCACTGACGCGGCCGCCGCCCCGGCGGTAGAGGGGGGCGGTCGAGTCGTTATCAGGGTGGAAAATCGGGGACACAGGTTTTTGCACGCCCGGTCGGAACTCCGGGCACATGGAATCGTGGGACGACAGGGGCCAGTCTATCCAGATCGGCGCAGTGCTGGTGTTCGCCGCGGTCGTCATCCTGCTGTCGATCTACCAGGCGGCGGTCGTCCCACAGCAGAACGAACGGGCCGAGTTCGACCACAGCCAGCAGATCCAGGGGGAGCTGCTGGACCTCCGGAACGCGGTGGTGTCGACGGTCGGCGACTCGGCACAACAGTCGGTGTCGGTGACGTTGGGGACGACGTACCCCCCGCGCCTCCTGGCGGTGAATCCGCCGCCGGCCTCTGGGCAGTTGCGGACGGTCGGGACCGCCGACGGCGACGTGTCGTTCGGGCTGGCGAACGCGACGGCACTCGACGACGAGACTGACGACTTCTGGGACGGGACGCGACGTGACTACGACACCGGGGGGATCGTCTATCGACCGAACTACAACGAGTACGGGCAGCCGCCGTCGACGATATACGAGAACTCGGTGCTGTACGACGACTTCTCCGTCGCTGGGTCGACCGTCACGCGGAGCGGGCAGGCGCTGGTGGACGGGACGACGGTATCGCTGGTGGCGCTGAACGGGTCGATCAGCGAGTCGTCGTCGGGGACGAGATCGGTCGACGTGCGCCCGGTGAGCGCGTCGTCGAGGACGGTCGCCGTCCGCAACGCGGGCCCGGACTCGAACGTGACGGTCCGCGTGCCGACGCGGCTGAGCGAATCGCGCTGGGAGGAACTGCTGGCCGACGAATTCGTCGCCGCGGGCGGGAACGTGACCGACGTGCGGACGAACCCGCTCCCGGCGGCACCGACGTATCGGATGCTCGTCGTCGACCTCGTCCCGGGGACGTACGACCTCCGGATGGCGAAAGCGGGCGTCGGGACGCGGGTGACGGGGACCAAGGCGGCGTACGTCACGGAGATCCGCGGTAACGGGACGTACGTTCCGGAGGGCGGAACGGAGCAGTTCGTCGTCGAGGTGCGCGACCGATACAACAACCCGGTGAGCGGGGTGACGGTTCGTGCGGCGACCGATGGCACCGGTACCGTCACGGCCCGTGCGGAGACGGGCGACAACGGGCGCGCGAGCCTGATCTACCGTGCTCCCGCGAACGTCGACGGGGCGCCGGTAGCGGGGAGGGTGAACGCGAGTTTCGCAGTGACGCCGGGGTCGGGGCCAGGAGCCTTCGCCGGCGGGAGACCGGAGAACGTCAGCATGGACCTGACCGTTCGGAACACCGACGGAAGTGGACTCGGCGGCGGGGGCGGCGGGGGCGGCGGCGCGGGCTACGCGTTGCGCTGGACGGCAGCGACGACGGTACCGGGGACGACGAGCGGCGGCGTGGGGTGCGCATCCACGTCGGACGCGTGTAACGTCACGATGCGAGCGGAGACCGAGCGGCCGCAGATCGGCGCGCCGGTCGGCTTCGGGTCGAACGACACCGGCATCGTCCGCGCGTTCAAGCGGGTCACCGCGACCGACTCGGACGGGACGGCGACGACGACGGTACGGTTCGAGCGAGCGGAAGGGAACGCCACGCTGTGGACGCAGAGCGCCGGCGCGAACGCGACTCGCAACGTCTCGACGCCCTCCTACGAGAGCTTCGAGTCCGACCTCGGGAGATACGGTGTGTTCGGCACGTTCGCCGGCGACGACCCGGAGCTGTCGACGCAGAACGCGAACAGCGGGTCGTCGGCCGTCGTATTGCCCGGTGGGAACGACGGGGGGATCGTCACGACCGAGTACGACACGACCGGGGCGGAGATGGTGATCGTCCAGTACTGGGCGAAGGAGAGTGACGAGGGTGACCTGAACGACGGTAACGGCGCCCTGTACGTGGAGTACCTGGACGAGGGCGGGGTGTGGCGGACGGCGGACACGCTCCAGCTAACCGGGACCGACCCGGGGCGACAGCGGGTCGTCCGACTCGGGAGCGACGCGGCCCACGGCAACTTCTCGCTACGGTTCCGCCAGCAGGGAGCCGACGCCGCCAACGACGAGTGGCTGATCGACGACCCCCAAATATCCGTGATCGGGGAGGCGGTCGGCGGCGGTACCGCGGGCGGACGAGCGCCGGGGAGCGGTTCGGACGATGACACCGGGAGCGGTGATACGACGGCACCGACGTTCGCGAGCTGGACGCAGGCGCAAGCGTCGAACTCCGAGGGCGGGACGAGCAACACCGATTACGTCGCTTTCCAGGGGAACGCTCAGGACGACACCGGCATCGACAGAGTCGAACTGCGCGTACGAGACAAAAACGGAAACGTGGTCGGTCAGTCGACGGTGAACCCTCCGTTCTACTACGAAGTCGTCGCGCTCAACCCCGAACAGGGAATGAACGGCAACGGAAACTACATCTCCGTCGAACTGACCGCCTACGATACCGCCGGAAACACGCGAACCTGTACGGGGACGATCCAGAACGTCTACGACACGGTAAGTCCGTCCAGCGGGCTAAACTGTGACCAGACGTCGACGGCGACCGCGCCGCCGCTCCAGTCTCCCGGCGACGGCAGCGGCGGGGCGTCCGGTAACGCCGCCGTCCTCGCAGTGACTGCTGTACTCGCGACGCTCGTGACCGTCGAAGCGCTCGGCCGACGCCTCCCACGGTTACTGTACGTTCGACGCTCGTCGATGGGATAGTCGACAGGCACTTGTAGGAGTCACACGGATCGAGGGGTATGACATCGGTCGGTATCGACGCCGTCGAGATACGGACGGGGAAGCTCAGACTCGACCTGCCGGAGACGTTCGCGCCGGCGCAGGGCGACGACCCGGGGAAGTACACGAAGGGGCTCGGGCTGACTGCGAGTTCGTTCCCGGACGTCTACGAGGACATCGTGACGATGGGGGCCAACGCGGCCCACGAGTTGATGGAGCGCAAGGGCCTCGAACCCGAGGACATCGGCCGGATCGACGTGGCCACCGAGTCGGCGTTCGACAACTCCAAGCCCGTCTCGACGTACATCGCCGGCTGTCTCGAACAGGTATACGACGGCGACTTCCACCACGCCAACAAGGGCGAGCGCAAGTTCGCCTGCATCTCGGGCACCCAGAGCCTCGACGACGCCTACAACTGGATCCGCGCTGGCCGCAATCGCGGTCGAGCCGCGCTGGTCATCGCGACCGACACCGCGCTGTACGCCCGGGACGACCCCGGCGAGGCCACGCAGGGCGCCGGCGCCGTCGCACTGCTGGTCACCGAAGACCCCGACCTGGTCGAGCTCTCGACCGAGCAGGGGTACGGCAGCGCCGACGAGACGGACTTCCTCAAGCCCCAGCAGCAGTTCCCGAGCGTCGACGGCAAGCGTTCGGTACAGGTGTACCTCGCCCGCATGCGCGAGGCCATCGAGGACTTCGAGTCGGTCACCGAGACCATCCACCCCGACGATTACGTCCTTGGGCCGTTCCACACCCCGTTCCCGGGGATGGTCCGCAAAGCCGCGGCGCTCGCGTTCCGTCACTTCAGCCGCGACACGGAGATCGAAGAGGCGCTCGCAGACGAGATCGGCCGCCAGCCCCGCCGGGAGGCCTTCGACAGCGAGGAGGCGTTCCGCGAGGCCGCCGCCGACTACACCGACGATCTGACCGATACCGATACCTACCAGTCGTGGTACGCCGAGACGGTCGAGCCGACGCTCACCATCTCCCGCGAGGTCGGCAACTGGTACACCGGCTCGGTCCACGTCGCCCGCCTCTCGGGCCTGAAGGCCGCCTACGAGGACGATGCGGACCTGACCGGCGAGCGGCTGCTCGTCGGCTCATACGGGTCGGGCGCGCAGGCTGAGGTCCACGCTGAAACGGTCCAGTCAGGCTGGGAGGAAGAGATCGAAGCCCTCGACGTCGACGAGCAACTCGACGCTCGGTACGAACTCACCTTCGAGGAGTACGAGGACGTCCACGACGTGCACAACCACGACGAGGACGCCGGCGCCAGCGACACCGACCAGTTCACCTCGCCCGAAGCGGAATTCGTCTTCGACGGCTGGGGTCGGATGGGCGAGCGCAAGTACACCTACGTCGAGTAACGGCCGCGAACGACGCGAGATCGGTCGAAGTTTTTCCTCCTTTCCTATTCAGCCGCGCCGGAGACCGAACCACTGAAGCGAGATTCGGCCGACGATCCGTCCACAATGGGCACCCCACTCCCCTCGCGCGAGGAGCAGGCCGAGGAAGTCATCGAGCGGCTCTGGGAGGAGTACCCCGACGCCACCATCTCGCTGAACTTCTCGAACCGACTGGAACTGCTCGTCGCCGTCATGCTCTCGGCGCAGTGTACCGACGAGCGCGTCAACGAGGTGACCGCGGAGCTCTTCGAGAAGTACCAGACCCCGGAGGACTACGCGGAGGCGGACGTCGACGAACTCGCCGAGGACATCTACTCCATCACCTACCACAACAGCAAGGCCGACTACCTCAAATCCTCGGCACAGACGATCGTCGAAGACCACGGCGGCGAGGTGCCGGACACGATGGACGAGCTGACCGAACTGAAGGGCGTCGGCCGGAAGACGGCCAACGTCATCCTCCAGCACGGTCACGACCTCGTCGAGGGGATCGTCGTCGACACGCACGTCCAGCGGCTCTCGCGGCGGCTCGGGATCACCGAGGAGGAACGGCCGGACGCTATCGAGCAGGACCTGCTCCCAACCGTTCCCGAGGAAGAGTGGCAGTGGTACACCCACCTGCTGATCAGCCACGGGCGGGAGATCTGCACGGCGCGCAACCCCGAGTGCGACGCCTGCGTCGTCGAGGACATCTGTCCGTCGTCGAAGCTCGACCACGACGTGGACCTGGCGAGCGGCGAGCCCTGGGAAGCCTGACCGCCCGTTTGTTCCGGGAGTGTTCGCGCCCGAAGGACGCTGCGCGCGCCGAGTCGAAGAGAGGGGACGAACCCGAACGGCTCGGCGCGGGCCGGTCCGGTGGGGAACCGTCGTGTCGAACCCGACACGGCGATCCGATTGGTTGCCAGATTCTTCCCCGAATCGGGTCTTACATCCTGCTACCTCGTGTACACCGCGCATGAGCGAACGCTTCGTCGTCGTGGGAGGAGACGCGGCCGGGATGAGCGCTGCGGCGAAAGCCCGCCGTGAAGATCCCGAACGGGAAGTGGTCGTTCTCGAGCGGGGTGAGTGGGTGTCCTACGGTGCCTGCGGCATCCCCTATTACGTCAGGGGCAGGATCCCCGACGTCGATGACTTAGTCGTGACCGAACCGGAGAAGCTCGTCGGGAAGTACGGTATCGACCTGCGGCGCCACCACGAAGCGGTCGCCGTCGACCCCGCGGATCGAACCGTCACTGTCGACGCCGCGGACGGGCGGTACGATCTGGAATACGCGGATCTCCTGTTGGCCACCGGTGGGAGCGGCGCCGACCTCGACGTCCCGGGCGAGGACCTCGACGGCGTGTTCACGATCCGCAGTCTCGAAGAGGGGCGCGCCCTCCGGGAGTACTTGCAGCCGGGGGAGTCCCACCATCCCGGGGCCGAGCTGCCGCTCGGCGGGGAGTTCCAGGACCACCTCCACGGGGCGGTCGAGCGGGTCGCGGTCGTCGGTGCGAACAAGATCGGTCTCGAACTCGTCGCGGCGTTCGACGCTCGCGGGCTCGACGTGCATCTCGTCGACGACGGCGAGCACGTCTTCGAGTCGGGCCCGCTGACGCTGCCGTCGTTCGGGGCCGCCGCAGCGGGTGTCGTCGAGGAGCACCTCCGCGAGCGGGGCGTCACGCTGCACCTCGACGCCCCGGTCGAGCGGTTCGCCGGCGAGGACGGCCGGGTGACGGCGATCGAGAGCGCACGGGGACGCGTGCCGGCCGACGCCGTGCTGGTCGACGAGGGCGTCCAGCCGAACGTCGAACTCGCCGCGGACGCCGGTATCGACCTGGGCCCGACGGGCGCCGTCGCCGTCGACGACTACGGTCGGACGAGCGCCGACGGCGTGTACGCCGCCGGCGACTGCGCCGAGAAGCACCACCTCGTCCTCGACCGGCCGGTCCACCTGCCGCTCGGTCTCGCCGCCAACCGCGGGGGCCGGGCGGTCGGTACCACCGTCACGGGCACGCCCACCCGCCAGGGGCCGGTCGTCGGCACGGTCACGATGAAGGTGTTCGACCTGGAGGTGGCGTCTTCGGGCGTCCTGAATCCGGAAGAGGCTCGGTCCGCGGGGTTCGACCCGGTCGTCGAGACGGTCTCGACGATCTCGCGGGCCCACTACTACCCGGGCTGGTCGCGCATCACCGTCGAGATGGTCGCCGACCGCGAGACGGGACGGCTACTCGGCGCCGGCCTGGTCGGAAAGGAGGGCTGCGCCCACCGCGTCAACGCGGTTGCCACGGCGCTGCACGCCGGGATGACCGTCGGCGAGGTGGCCGACCTCGACCTGGGATACTCGCCGCCGTTCGGGCCGGGCTGGGACCCCCTGCTCACGGCGGCGAAGGCGCTCAGCGGCGACCTCGACTGACGGCGCCGGAACGGCCTTCCTCCCCCCAGTCCTCGGCAGCGAAACCGGATCTCGGTGGCCGCTACGTCGGCGGACAGGCGCCGGTTCGTCCGATCCGGGTCGGCTACGAGTTGACGTCTTCGAGGTGTTTGCTGACGACGACGCGACCCTTGGGGGTGAGCTTCGGGCCGTCGTCGGCGTCGACGACGAGTTCGTCGGCTTTCAGGTCGTTGAGGACCATCGTCACCTGGCTGCTCTCCATGTCGAGGACGCCGGCGAGCGAGACGCCCGGGCCGGTCGAGTAGACGGCGACCAGGAGTTCGACCTGTTCCTCCGAGAGGGAGACGTCTTCGAGGTCGGCCATGAGGTCGCTGTACTCCAGGCGGAGGTACCGACCGAGGATCGACATCTTTCGCGGGGAGTCCATGGCCCCGAGCGAGAGGGCCGCCTGCCCGTCGTCGAGGTGACGGACCGCGAGGACGGCCTGCTCGGCGCCGTTGATCTCGCGGGTGGTCCGTTCGAAGTCGCTGACCGTCGAGAGGTCGATGTCGACGGTGTCGTCGGCGCGACGGAAACGGACCTTCCCCGGCTTGAGGAAGAGCTTGGCGGGGACGAACGACTCGTCGGTGACGCGCCCGCCGACTCGCGCCGGGTGTTTGACCGTCACGTCGGTGCCGTTGAGGATGGCCTTGAACAGGACGGTGGTGAACTTCTCGATCTTGTCGTCGTCGGCCTCGACGGCGGCGACCATCCGCTGGCCCGACCGCTCGAACGCGATAGTGACCGTCGAGTTGAAAAACTCCCCGAGCCCGTCGGGGACGTGACCGACCGCGATGTCGAAGATAGCGGAGAGGGGGATCGTCACCTTCCCCTCGTCGCCGGCGAGCACGAGCCGCTTCTCGCTCAGCAGGATCCGCCCTTTCACCGGCTCGGCGCGAGCCGACGCTTCGGAGTTGAAAGAGGCGACGAAGTCCGCGATGACTGATTCCGACATGGGCGGGGTTACGACCACCTTGCACAGCACAAATATTGAGCGTTTCGTGCCAGTATCACTGGCGAGAACGCCGTTCGGTCGGTGAAACCGCTCGCGCCGCTCGACCTGACGGCGCCGTAGGCCCGCACGAAGCCGTCGTGCGCCCACTCAACGGTTCTGCGGGTTCGCGATCCGCTCACTGGTCGGGATATCGCGGGCGTCGCTCGGAGTCGTCGCTCCCCTCGACGAACGGGAGCGCGACGCGCTCGGCCTGCCGCTCGTCGCCGTCGACCCGGACGGTCAGGTCGGCGTCCCCGGTGGCCGAATCGCTGTCGAGCGCCGCGAGGGCGACCGGTTCCTCGCGGGTCGGGCTCTCCGCGGCGCGGGTCACCTCGCCGACGGCTGCGTCGGCGGCGAAGACGGCCGCGCCCGCGTCGGGGACCCCCTCGACGGTGAGGCCGACGAGTCGCGTCCCGGGTTGCCCGCGGTTCTCGATCCGGGAGACGACCTCCTGGCCGACGTAACAGCCCTTCTCGAAGTCCAGCGCGTTGCGGACGCCGCAGTCGTTGGGGAGCCGCCCCGACAGCTCCGACTCGAACAGCGGCGTCCCGGCTTCCAGCGTCAGCGTCTCCCAGGTGCGGTAGCCGAAGGGGGCGGCCGCCTGCCCGAGGTTCGCGAGCGTGTCGAAGACGTCCGCGGCCGCGTCCGCTGCGCAGACCACCTCGTATCCCTCCTCGCCGGTGAGGCCGTCGTCGCGGATCACCGTGACGCCGGCGTCGCCCATCGTGCCGCGGACGAACGAGAGCGGTCGATCCGGCGAGGCGGCCTTGTTCAGGACGCTCGCGATCTTCTCGGTGGCCTGCGGGCCGTAGACCCCGAAGACGCCGAAGTCGTCGGACGCGTCGGTGATCTCGACGTCCTGGATGAACGTCTTCTCGCGCCAGTCGTCGGCGACACGCTCGTGTTCGGTCGGAGGGAGAAAGAGCAGCAGTCGGTCGCCGTCGGCGGCGTTGTAGACGTACATGTCCGTCTCGACGCGGCCAGAGGGGTCGAGCAACAGGGCGTAACAGCCTTGGCCGTCCTCGCTCGGGACGCGGTTGGAGACGGCGTTGTCGACGAAGTCGACGCGGTCCTCGCCTTCGACGACGAGGACGCCGTAGCCGCGCTCGGTGACGCCGACGACGTTCCGGACGGCGGCGTGGGTTCGTTCGGGCCGGCCGTAGTGGGCCGCGACCCGGCGGTCGCCGCGCTCCTCGAACGTCGCGCCGTGGTCCTCGTGGACCGACTCGATGACCGTCATTATCCCGGTGTGGGGCCGGTGGCGGGTTACATCTTCCGGGACCGCCGACGCCGTCAAGTGGTCGCGGGACGACGGACCTGGCGTGCCCTCCCTCTCCCGCTTGACCTCTCCGCTCGCAGTAGCCGGCGAGTGGCTCGAAGAGCACACGCTCGCCTACTTCCTCGCGCTCGTCGCGACGTCTGTCGTTGCGCGGGTGCTCTTCGCGACAGTCACGAACGAAGGGCTGCGCGAGGCGGCCGTCAGCGGTGTGATATTCGGGATCGCGTTCGCGACGGCGATGCTCGCGTTCCGTCGCTATCTCGGCGGGCCGGCGAACTAACGAGGGATCTCAGTGTGCGCTGGTCGCCCGGTGTTCACCGTACAGGACGCCCAGTCCGAGACAGATCAGGCCGAACGCGACCATCGACGGGGCGACCATCATCAGGATGGTCGACGTTTCCATCGGGATCGGCGCGCCGATCAGTGCGCCAACGCCGACTATGACAACGAGGGTGAACAACGCGGCCGTCTTCGGTAGGTCGAATTCCATGGCGGCGCTTCGGAGTGCTGTCAAATGAGGATTTCGACGGTTCCGACCGCGCGGGAGCGGTGTCGACGCCGAGCGCCGGCGGTCGACGACGGGCCGCCTACCCGCGCAGCAGCGACTTCAACTGGTCGACGGAGAACAGCGAGGTCGGGCGGTCCATGTGGACGCCGATCTCACCGGACAAGGCGCGGAGTCCGGCCCGCTGGACGGGTTCCGGGAGCGAGTAGGCCCGCCGGAGCCAGTGGCCGAGTTCGATCTCCCGTTCGAGGTCGTCGCGCCAGGCGTCCTCGTAGTCGGCCAGGCTCCCCGGCCGACGCGGGTCGATCTCGCTGGCGGCGTGGTTCGCGGCGGTCATCCCGTAGAGGATGCCCCCGCCGGTGAACGGCTTGGTCTGGGCGGCCGCGTCGCCGATCAGGAACGCACGCTCGCTCGTCACCGACTCCGGCGGGCCGACGGGGATCAGCCCCGAACACCGGTGGTCGGTCTCGACACCGTAGTCGGCGGTGAAGCGGTCGAACCGCTCGCGAACGTCGGCGCTGGGCGGGGTCGCCAGGCCGTACTCGACGCCGGCATCGCCGCGCGGGATGCGCCACGCGAAGAAGTCCGGCACGGTGAGGTGGACGTCGACGAAGTCCGTGTCGTCGTCCTCGTCGGAGAACCCGAGCACGCCGTGAAGCAGTTCGTCGGGTTCGGGCATGTCGAGTTCGCGGCGGACGCGCGACTTCGGGCCGTCGCAGCCGGCGACCATCCGGGCCTCGTGGGTCTCGACGCCGTCCGGTCCCTTCACCTCGACGCGGACGCGGTCGGGGCGCTCCTCGACGCCGACGACGGTGTGGTTCTCGCGGACGTCGGCGCCGGCCTCGCGGGCCGCGTCGGCGAGTTCTTTGTCGAGTCCGACGCGGTCGATGACGTTCGAGACCTGTTCGTCCTTGTAGAAGGGATAGGTAGTGGTTCGGGCGTCGGCGGAGGACGTCCGTGCGTCGCCGTCGGCAACCGACGCGGCGTGGCCGTTCCGCCTGGGGTCGCCCGGCGGGTCGCCGCGCGGGCCGCCGAGGTGGAACCGGGCGCCGTAGACGACGTTCTGGAGGAGTCGGTCGCGGGCTCCCTCGGGTGTGTAGTCCCAGATATCGGTGGAGACGTGGCCCGAGCAGGCGAGCGGTTTCCCGATCTCGCCCTGCTCGAAGGCGAGCACGTCGCGGCCCCGCTCGGCGGCGCGGCGGGCGAACCGCGATCCCGCGGGGCCACAGCCGACGACGACGAAATCGTACATAGACGTGGTGTCGCGCGTCGCGATGAAATATCTTTCAGTCCGGGGTGCGGCCGTCGGTCGCGTCCCGGCGACGACGGAACTTTCGGTCCCGTCGAGGGCGGTTCCAGCGCTGTTTGCTGGTGGCTTTATCCGGGACTACCCCGCAGATCTGACCATGAATGAGTATCAGCCGGGCGTCTGTAACATCGGGCGCGACGAGCGTCGGAAGCGCCGGAGAGCCGGCGCACTCTCGTTCCTCGCGGCCGCGGCGTACGTGGGATTCGTCCTCGGGACGGGGCAACCCGCGGGACTCTTGCTGGGTGCGTTCCCGTTGCTGTTCGGCGGCTTCGTCGGCATCGTCCAGGACCGGATGGGCTTTTGCGCCGCCTTCGGGGCGCTGGCGCGCTACGACCTCTCCGGGTCGGGCGGCGACGCGGGGTCCATCGACGAGGCAGAAGCGGTCAAGCAGGACCGGGTGCGCGCGTTCCAGGTCCTCGCGGTGTCGACGGCGGCGGCGGTCGTCACCACGATGCTCGTCTACGGCGTCGCGACGGCGCTGTGAGGGCGTTCCGCGCCCTGGCGTCTCTCAGACCACGGCGAGTCCGCGCGGCGTCTGCGACTCGTACTCGTCCGGCCACTCGACGCCGAGCCGATCCCAGGACTCGCCGGCGTCTGCCGAGCGGTAGAGCCCGCGGTTGTTGAGGGCGAGCAAGACCGGCCCGCCTGCGGCGGCCAGTACCGACCGAACGGTCCCCTCGGCCTCTGGCAACCCGTCCATCGCGAGGGACCACTCCGTCTCATCACCGCGGTCGGCGCGTTCGTCTCCGTGCCCGCCGGCCGCACCCGTCGTCCGGTAGACGTACGCCTCGGCGGCCGAGACGGAGTGGGCGCTCCGGGCGCCCCTGGCGGCGGAGACGACGACGGTGTCGGGGTCCGAGCGCGGGACGGCCATGCCCCAGACGTAGCGATGGTCGAGCCCGTCCTGCGGATACGTCCAGGTGTCGCCGCCGTCCTCGGACTGCGCGTAGCCGTCGCCGGCGGCGGTGTAGACGCGCCCCTCGGCGTCGGGATGGGTCGCCAGCGTGTGGTTGTCGCGGCGCGCCCCGTCGGGTCGGTCTTGCCACGTCTCCGTGCCGTCGGCTTCGCCCGCGCGACTCGCCAGTGCATCGTCGGTCCGGACGAGCGCGCCCGCTTCGATCGCGACGTATAGCCGCTCGGAGTCGTGCGGGTCGACCTCCAGCCATCGCACGTGGTGGGTGTGCGGCCGCGGCGGAAACGACCACTCAGATTCGGAGGGGAGATCCGTCAGCGGCGGCAGCGACTCCCACGAGTCGCCACCATCGGTGGAGCGGTAGACCGCCGAGGGTTCCGTCCCGGCCCACACCGTGTCAGGGTCGTGCGGACTGACGGTCAGCGCGGTGACGCGGTCGTCGACGTCTGGGGCGACGTGGTCCCAGCTGTCGCCCCCGTCGGTCGTGCGCTGGACGCCCGACTCGACGGTGCCGGCGAACGCTCGCTCGGGCCGTTCGGGACTCGCCGCGACCGATTCGAAGTCGCGGCCGACGAGCCGTTCGCTCGTGGACCAGTCGTCGCTGTCGGCGCTGCCGCGGACGACCAGCAGGCGGTCGTCTAGGGCGGCGTAGGCGGTGACGTCGGTCATACTCGATCGGAGGGGTGGGAACCGTTTAACTGCTCGCTGAAATCGATTTCAGGAGCCGGTCACTCCCCGGTGTACTCTGCGGGGTCGACGTATTCCCGGGCCCACGCGTCGAGTTCTTCGAACACCGGACCGAGCGCTACGCCCTTCTCGGTCAGCGAGTAGAAGGTCGCGACGGGCGCGGCCTCCTCCATGCGCTTGTCGACGAGGCCCGCCTCCGTCAGCGCGTCGAGCGACTGCGAAAGCGTCCGCGAACTCGCACCCGTCGCCTCCTTGAGTTCGTTGAACCGCATCTCCCCCTCGTCGTGCAGGTCGTGGAGGACGTTGAGGCGCCACCGCGTCCCGATCACGTCCAGGGACTCCGCGGTCGGGCACGCCTGCGGGTCCACGTCCGCGAACGGGTCGTCCGGGTCGTTCGTCTGCATCACCCGTCGATTCGGCCATCTGCGTGAAAAATCTCCCGCTGGGACACGTCCCGGTACACCGCGGTATACCTGGTCGATCCGACCCAACCCGGTATAGCATAATATACCTGATATTAATGTGGGCGACAGCGAAAGGTGTGACTGCGATGAACGCAACACACGCAAACGGTCGCATCGACGCGGAATCAGCCGACGCGGGTTCGACGGACGGTGCCGTGAGCGGAGAGGCAGGAACGGTCGCTGTCGGGGAGGTGTCGATCTGATGGTCTTCGAGTCGACGGGCGCCGGGGTGGCGCTGTTGCTCGGTCGCGGGTTGTTCGCGGCCGTGCTGGGCTTCATGGCGCTGGGTAACCTGCTCGACCTGGAGGAGACCGTGGGCTACGCCGCGCACAAGGGCGCGCCGGCACCACGAATACTGGTACCGCTGTCGAGCGTGGCGCTGATCGGCGGCGCCGCGTCGATCCTGGTGGGCGCGTTCCCGGCCGTGGGCGCGCTCCTCGTGATCGGTTTCCTCGTCGGCGTCACGCCGGTGATGCACGACTTCTGGGGGCAGGAAGGAGAAGACCGACAGAACGAGCTGATCCACTTCCTGAAGAACGCGGGACTGGCCGGTGCGGCGCTGGTCTTTCTGGCGCTCTCGACGGCCGCCTGGCCGTACGCCGTCGGCCCCTCCGTGGTCTGAATCGCCCGCAAACACACACCGACGAACACACGACATCCATGGGACGACTCATCGACGGCGAGTGGTTGAGCGACGTAACGAACGACGACCGCGTGGACTTCGACTACGAGGAGACCGAGTTCAGATCGGCGGTCGGGACCGACCGACATCCGGCCGACTCCGACCGGTATCACCTCTACGTCTCCTGGGCCTGTCCCTGGGCCCACGGGACGTTGCTGACGCGCGCGCTCCTCGGCCTCGACGACGCGATCGGGATCAGCGTCGTCGACCCCCACCGCCGCGACGACGGCTGGGAGTTCACCGCCGAAAAGGACGGTTGCACGCCCGATCGCCTCCACGGGAGCGACTACCTCCGAGAGGTCTACACCGCGGCCGACCCGGACTACACCGGCCGGGTGTCCGTGCCGGTCCTCTGGGACGAACGGGCAGGAACCATCGTCAACGAGGAGTCCGACGAGATCATGCGGACGCTCGCCGACGCGTTCGCGGGCTACCGCAGCGTCGACCTCTATCCCGCGGGCCATCGGGAGGAGATAGATCGATACATCGGCGAACTCTACCGCCCGCTCAACCGCGGCGTCTACCGCGCGGGCTTCGCGGAGTCGCAGTCCGAGTACGAGGACGCAGTCGGGACGGTGTTCGACGCGCTCGACCGCTGGGAGAGTCACCTCTCGGACCGGCGGTACCTGCTCGGCGACCGCCTGACGCTGGCGGACCTGCGGCTGTTCCCGACGCTCGTCCGGTTCGACGCCGTCTACCACACCCACTTCAAGTGCAATGTCCGCCGCCTCGTCGACTACCCGAACCTCTGGGGATTCACGCGTGACGTCTACCAGACGGGCGGCGTCGCAGGAACGGTGAACCTGGAGCACGTCAAGGAGCACTACTACCGCAGCCACGAGCAGATCAACCCGACCGGGTTCGTTCCCGTCGGTCCCGACGTCGACTTCGGGGCATCCCACGACCGGGACGAACTGCCGGGAATGCCGCCTTCCGCGTAACTGGCCGTTGGAGTCGTGCTCCTCAGGCGTCGCGTCGACGGCGCTGTTCGCCGCGCACGGTCGGTGCGACGACGGCGAACGCGACCAGGATGAGACCGGCGAACACTTCGGGCGTGTTGAGCGACTGTGCGGTGACGAAACCAGCGATACCGACCGCGACCAGTAGCGCGGTTTCTCCCGTATGCCGTGAGACCATTGGCTATCGCATGCCGGTGGTCGATAAATCCTTTCGGATCCCGCCCTCGACCCGGACAGTCCCGCCGCAGTCGTCCACTCGAAGCGGACGGAACCGACGGGGTACGACTGGTCAATAAATTGCCAGACTATCATGTGTGAAGGGTTGTCAATACCCAAACGTTCATACAAAATGACTTCAAATGGCAACGTTGTGGCGAAAAACACAATGTTAGATGAAGATGAAAGCGAGGGTCGGTATCGACAGAACCGGCGCGAGTTCCTCGGGGGAATCGCTGCCGGAGGGGCGTTGTTGGGGACCAGCGGGATCAGTGCGGCAACCACCGGGAAGGGGAAACGGAACGGACCCGACACGGACGGTACGCGGCAGATGGAGTCTCTCGAACGGGGGCTCGTCGCCGTTCCGACGGAAGACGGGGTGTTGCTCCGATGGCGACTGTTCGGGACAGAACCCGCCGATCTCGGCTTCCACGTATTCCGAGACGGTGAACGGCTGAACAACAAACCGATCACTGACAGCACGAACTACCTCGACCCCGACGGGACGACCGATTCGACCTACGCGGTTCGCGCGGTCGGTAACGGGCGGGCCGGCGGTAAGCGCAAAAAAGACGACCGAAAGCCCGGGATGTCGGAATCGGTCGAGGTGTGGGACGACCAGTACAAGGAGATCCCACTGAACAAGCCCGACCCGGTCGAGGGGGAGGACGGCGAGACGGTCACGTACCACGCGAACGACGCGAGTCTCGGCGACCTCACGGGCGACGGCACGCTCGACATCGTCCAGAAGTGGTCCCCGTCGAACGCGAAGGACAACGCCCAGTCGGGGCAGACGAGCGACGTCCTGCTCGACGGGTACACGATGGAGGGGGAACACCTCTGGCGGATCAACCTCGGTCAGAACGTCCGAGCCGGCGCGCACTACACGCCGTTCCAGGTGTACGACTTCGACGGCGACGGCAAGTCGGAGCTCGTGGTGCGGACGGCCGACGGGACCGAAGACGCGGCCGGCAACGTCATCGGCGATCCGGACGCCGATTGGACGAACCCGTCCGGATACGTCCTCGAAGGACCGGAGTATCTCACCGTCTTCGACGGCGAAACGGGCGAGGAACTCGCGACGGAGGACTTCCAGCCCGCGCGCGGAGACGCCTGCGACTGGGGCGACTGCTACGGGAACCGCGTCGACCGGTTCCTCGCGGGGACCGCCTACCTCGACGGCGAGCGACCGAGCATCGTGTTCACGCGGGGCTACTACGAGAAGACGATGCTCGCCGCCTTCGACTTCCGGCAGGGTGAACTCGAGTTACGCTGGATCTTCGATAGCGAGGACGGGAACGAGGAGTACGAGGGCGTGGGCGCCCACAGCCTGGCCACCGCGGACGTCGACGACGACGGCAGGGACGAGATCGTCTTCGGCGGGGCGGTCATCGACCACGACGGCACCGGCCTGCACACGACGACGATGTCGAACCCCGACGCTCAGCACTGCGGTGACTTCATCCCAGACCGCGAGGGTCTGGAGATCTTCGTCCCCGCCGAGTATCCGGCCGAGGGGGCGCCGAGCCTGTCGATGCGCGACGCCGAGACGGGCGAGTACATCTGGGCCGTCAGGAACGGTGCGGACGTCGGCAGAGCGATGGTCGCCGACGTCGATCCGAACTACGAGGGAGCGGAAGCGTGGGGGGGCCAACCCCTGGAAACCGGGAGTGACATCGCCGGTACGTTCACCGCCGACGGTGAGTCGATCAGTGAGAGCGCCATCAATTCGGTGAACTCGGGGATCTGGTGGACGGGCGACCTCCACCGCGAACTGCTCGACCACGACTGGCAAGGCGACGGGGTCGGTATCGGCAACATCCAGAAGTGGGACCCCGAGGCCCAGGAACTCGACCTCCTGAAATCGTTCGAGGGCACTCGCTCGAACAACTGGACGAAGGGCAACCCGTGTCTGTCGGGGGACATCCTCG
The DNA here is from genome assembly GCF_047715405.1 of Halosimplex rarum. Taxonomy (NCBI): domain Archaea; kingdom Methanobacteriati; phylum Methanobacteriota; class Halobacteria; order Halobacteriales; family Haloarculaceae; genus Halosimplex; species Halosimplex rarum. Next base: position 2,226,205 of record NZ_CP180412.1, on the reverse strand, counting down.
GTGACTGGCGCGAGGAGGTAATCTGGCGGGCCGAGGACAGCAGTCACCTGCGCCTCTACGCGACGCCACACGAGACCGACAACCGGCTGTATACGCTGTTGCACGACCCGCAGTACCGGACCGGCATCGCGCGCCAGAACGTCGGGTACAACCAGCCGCCGTGGCCCAGTTTCTTCCTCGGCCACGGGATGGACGACCCGCCGAAACCCGACATCAAGACCTCGTTCGAACCCGCCGGACACGACAAACTCGCCGAAATCTCGGCCAGTGAGACCGATGCGACCCTCTGCGACGAGATCGAATTCGACGCGGAGGACCTGACGGGCAACGGCCGGAAGATCCGCTCCCTGTCGTGGGAGCTGGGCGACGGCACGACTGCGACGGGCTGGTCGACCAGTCACACCTACGACGAACTGGGTGTGTACTCCGTCAAGCTAACCGCGACGGGCAAAAACGGGGAGACGACGACCGACATCGAGACGATCACGATCGACGAACTGGACCCGATCGCGCGGGCCGTGCCGAGTGCGACCCGCGTCGACATGGGCGAGTCCATCGACTTCGAGGCGGAGGACATCTCCGGCGACGAGAACTCGATCGACTCCCTGTCGTGGGAGTTCGGCGACGGCACGACCGCGACGGGTTGGTCGGCGACCCATAGCTACGACCAACCCGGCGAGTACACCGTCAACCTGAACGCCACCGCCGAAAGCGGGTGCACGGCGACGTACTCCGTGACGGTCACGGTCGACGTCGCAGCGGGCACCTACCGTCTGACCGCGAGGCACACCGCCGACGACAAGGTCGTCGAGGTGGCCGACGGCTCCACGGACGACGGAGCGAACGTCCAGCAGGGTGTCTGGGAGGGCGCAGACTACCAGCGCTGGGAGGTGACGGAACTCGAAGACGGCGTGTACCGGATCGAGAACGTCAACAGCGGGCTCGTGATGGAAGCCGACGGCGGCGCCTCGGAGGGCGCGGACGCCGTCCAGGCCTCCTGGGAGGGCGCGGACTACCAGAAGTGGAAGGTCCTGCCCGTGGCCAACGGGTACTGCAGCCTCCGGCCGATGGACGCCCCCGACGACTTCGCTGTGGACGTCTTCGGTATAAGCACCGAGGACGGTGCGAACGTCGGGATCTGGAGCGCGACCAACGGCGACAACCAGCAGTTCGCCTTCCTCGACCCCTCGGCCTGACGCTCGACGAACCCGAGGACTTCGGGTCCGTCGAGATAGCAGTTCTCGAGGTTCCGTCCTCGGCGGCCACGAGTTTGAGGAACACGTCGCGGGAATCGGCGGCTGTCCGCGGACGAACTCAGTCGTCGTCGGCTCTCGGCGCCGTCTCGGCTTCGCCGTCCGCGTTTGCGGTGACGACGCGGTCGCCGCGCGGGCCTTCCATGTCCACGTCGGGGAGCAGGTCCCGGAGGTACGTCCCGGTGTAGGAGCCGTCGGTGCGGGCGACTTCCTCGGGGGTGCCCTCGGCGACGAGTTGGCCGCCGGCTTCGCCGCCCTCGGGGCCGAGGTCGACGATGTGGTCGGCGTTCTTCACGAGGTCGAGTTCGTGCTCGATGACGACGACGGTGTTGCCGTCGTCGGTCAGGCGGTGCAGCACGTCGATGAGCTTGCGCTCGTCGTGGGGGTGCAGCCCCGTCGTCGGCTCGTCCAGTAGGTACAGCGTCTCGCCGGAGTCTTTCTTCCCCAGCTCTTCGGCGAGTTTGACGCGCTGGGCCTCGCCGCCCGAGAGCGTGGTCGACGGCTGGCCGAGCTGCATGTAGTCGAGGCCGACGTCTTTCAGGAGCTTCAGCCGGCGGCGGATCTGGCTGTGGCCCTCGAAGAAGTCGTAGGCCTCGTCGATGCTCATGTCGAGTACGTCCGCGATAGTGGCGTCCTTGTAAGTCACGTCGAGCGTCTCGCGGTTGTAGCGCGCGCCGCCGCACTCCTCGCAGGGCACCTGCACGTCCGAGAGGAAGTTCATCTCGATGGTGACCGTGCCCTGGCCGCCACACTCCTCGCAGCGGCCGCCCTTGACGTTGAACGAGAAGCGGCCCTTCTCGTAGCCGCGCTGTTTGGCGAGGTTCGTCTCGGCGAACAGCTCGCGGATGTGGTCGAAGACGTTGGTGTACGTGGCGGGGTTCGAGCGCGGGGTCCGGCCGATGGGCGACTGGTCGATGAGTCGCACGGTCTCGATGTTGTCGAGGCCGGAGAGCCCGTCGTGCTCGCCGGGGTTCACGTCGGAGTTGCCGTGCATCTCGCGGGCGAGCGCCTTGTAGAGCACGTCGTGCATCAGCGTGGACTTGCCCGACCCGGAGACGCCGGTGATGGCGGTGAAGTTGCCGACGGGCAGGTCCACGTCGAGGTCCTTGAGGTTGTGCTGGCGGGCGCCCTCGATGGTGATCGCTCCGTCGGGGTCGCGGCGCTCGTCGGGCACCGGGATCGCGCGCTCGCCGGAGAGGTAGTCGCCGGTGGTGCTCTCCTCGCAGTCGATCACCTCGTCGAAGTCGCCGTTGACGACGACCTCGCCGCCGCGCTTGCCGGGGCCGGGACCCATGTCGATGATGGTGTCCGCGCGGCGCATCGTCTCGGTGTCGTGTTCGACGACGAGCAGCGTGTTCCCGAGGTCGCGCAGTTCGGCAAGCGTGTTCAGCAGGCGGTCGTTGTCGCGCTGGTGGAGCCCGATGGAGGGCTCGTCGAGGACGTACAGCACGCCGACGAGGCCGCTCCCGATCTGGGTGGCCAGCCGGATGCGCTGGCTCTCCCCGCCGGAGAGCGTGGCCGCCTCCCGGTCTAAGGTCAGGTACTCCAGCCCGACCTCGACCATGAACCCGAGGCGCGCGCGGATCTCCTTGAGGATCTCCTCGGCGATCATGGTGTCGCGTTCGTCCAGGTTCCGCTCGACGCCCTCGAAGTGCTCCAGCGCGTCGCCGATCGAGAGGCGGTTGACCTCGGTGATCGCGGTGCCGTCGACGAGGACCGCGCGGGACTCGGCCTTCAGCCGGGTCCCCTCGCACTCGGGGCAGGTCGTCGTCGCCATGTACTCCTCGATGTGCTCGCGGGCGCGGTCGGAGTCGGTCTCGACGTGGCGGCGTTCGAGGTTGGGGATGACGCCCTCGAAGCGCTCGGTCTTCTCGCGGGTGCCGTTCTTGGTCCGCCACTCGAAGTGGACGCGGCTGTCGGTCCCGTAGAGGAACTGCCGACGGATCGACTCGTCTAACTCCTCGAACGGCGTGGAAAGCGAGACGCCGAAGTGCTCGGCGACGTTGTCGAGCTGGCGCGAGTAGTAGGTGCGGTCGTAGCTCCAGGGCGCGAAGACGTGTTTCAGCGGCTTCGAGCGGTCCTGGATCACCAGGTCCTCGCTGACCTCCTTCGTCTCGCCGAGCCCCTCACACGCCGGGCAGGCGCCGTAGGGGCTGTTGAACGAGAACGAGCGCGTCTCGATCTCGCTGATGTCGATGTCGCAGTGGGTGCACGCCAGGTCCTCGGAGAACTCGACGACGAGGCGGTCGTCGGCCGCGGCGTCGGCCGCGTCTTCGCCCTCGTCACCGAGGTCACCGACCGAGCGAGTGGTCGCGCCGCCCAGTTCGGCGTCCTCGGGCGGGTCGGGGAGCGCGACCTTGATGATGCCGTCGCTCTCTTCGAGTGCCGTCTCGACGGAGTCGGTGATCCGCGAGCGGGCGTCCGGGCTCACCTTCACGCGGTCGACGACCACGTCGATGGTGTGGTCGTAGTTCTCGTCGAGGTCGGGGCGGTCGAGCGAGAGGTCGTGCTGTTCGCCGTCGACCTCGACTCGGGCGTACCCCTCGGCGACGAGTTCGTCGAACAGGTCCTCGAAGGCGCCCTTCTGGTCGCGGACGACCGGCGCGAGGATCTTCGCGCGGGTGCCCTCGGGGAGTTCGAGGATGCGGTCGACCATGTGCTGGGCGGACTGCTCGCCGACTTCGCGGCCGCACTCGGGGCAGTGAGGCGTGCCGACGCGAGCGTACAGCAGGCGGAGGTAGTCGTGGAGTTCGGTGACGGTCCCGACCGTCGAGCGGGGATTGTTCGCGGCGTTCTTCTGGTCGATAGAGATCGCCGGCGAGAGCCCCTCGACGTTCTCGACTTTCGGCTTGTCCATCTGCCCGAGGAAGTTGCGCGCGTAGGCCGACAGCGACTCGATGTAGCGGCGTTGCCCCTCGGCGTAGACGGTGTCGAACGCGAGCGAGGACTTCCCCGACCCGGACAGCCCGGTGACGACTGTCAGTTCCTCTCGGGGGATCGTCACGTCGACGTCCTTGAGGTTGTGTTCCTCTGCCCCGCGGACCTCGATGACGTCTTTGCTCATCTATCCCACGTCAAGAACTGGGGGTGTGAAACGCTGTCGGTTCGCCGGTTTCCGCCACCCGACTGTCACACTTTATATACAAGGGGCGGGACAGTTGGGGGCATGGCCGGAACGTACGACATCGCGGGACTGGAGCTCTCCGACGACAGCTACACCGTCGAGCAGTCGCTGATCCGGAACAAGTACAAGGCGCTCGACAGCGCCGGGAACGTCGTCCTGCGCGGCAAGCAGAAGATGTTCAAGCTCAAGGAGGAGTTCCCGTTCGTCGACGGCGACGGCAACGACGTCTTCTCGGTCAAGGCCGGGAGCATGCTGGACGTCGCCGGCAACTACACCCTGACCGATTCCCAGACCGGCGAGGACCTGGTCGTCCTCGACAACGACTTCTCCATCTTCCAGGACACCTGGACGGTCCGCGACGTCGACACCGGCGAGGCACTCGCCACGCTCGACTCCCGGGGTGCGCTCTACACCCTCGCCCGCCACTACCTCCCCTTCGGGAGCCTCATCCCTCACAAGTACGAGATCGCCGACCCGAACGGCGGCCACGTCGGCACCCTCCAGGCGCACTTCTCGATCCGCGACCGCTACGACGTCACTATCGACGACGCCTCCAACGTCCCCAAAGAGCCCATCGTCGCCGCGGCGATGGTCATCGACGCGATCCAGAATCACTAGAGCCGACCTCTCTGCGCTCGGCGGATGCGACGCGTTCGTTCCGGGGCAAATCCGGTTTTTTCACTCTTCCTCGGCGCCCCGCTTCCACTCGCGCTCTTGCCGGCGTTCGGCGACGTGGCGGCGACCGTCGGCGAGGTCAGTGCGCGTGTGCTCCGCGAAGGCGGACATCTCGGTCATGAAGTCGTCCTCGAACGACTCCAGCACGTCGTACGACCAGCGGTGTTCGTCGACGACCCCCCGCGGGAGGTGGCGCTCGCGGATCTCGTCGGCGAGGCCCTCGTGGCCGCACTCGCGGAGCAGCGTCTCGGCCTCGTCGAGATGTTCCATCGCGTGGCCGGTGTTGTGGTGGAACTCCACCAGCTTGCCGTGGGCGCGCCTGAGCCACTCCAGCCCGAGTTCGACCTCGTGGAGCGCCTCGACCTCGCAGTCGGTCAGGTCCGCGCCGGGAGTTTCACCGTCGATAGCCATGCTACCACATAGCACTGGCTGAGAGATAGGCCTGTCGCCGGCGTTCACGGGGTGTCCGGCCCGGCGCCGCTCACGGGGCTCCGGAGCGCCGTTCAGGCGTAGGCCTCGAACTCCTCGCCGAAGACGAGGAAGTAGCCGACGCCGACGACGCCGACGGCGCTCGCGACGGTGAAGGCGAGTTCCGGGCCGGCCGTCAGCAGGTCCAGCGGGCCGGCGGGCAACTCGACCACCCAGTCGCTGTCGTAAAGGTAGCCCCCCAGCGCGGCGCTGGGGATGACGATCGTGTTCCGGAGCAGGTAGTACGCGCCCGTGACGCGCCCGCCGGCGTCGCGCTCGGCGGGACCGACGATCAGCGCCTTGTGCGAGGGGAGGCCGGCGAAGCGCAGTCCCGAGAACGCGAAGAGGAGCGTGATGACGAGCGGGTCGGCCGGCGCGGAGATGAGCAACACGGGGAAGACCGCGTAGACGGCGAACCCGAGAGCGACGACGGGCTTCAATCCCACCCGCTCGGCGGCGATGGCCGCGGGCGCCATCGAGAGGAGCGCGACGACCATCTCGACGCCGAGCAGGACGCCGAAAAAGACGGCGGGGTTGAGGGAGTAGCCGAACAGGGTCACGTCCAGTTCGTAGACGCGCGTGATGACGAGGATGAAGAAGCCGTACACCATCCCGTTCGCGAAGCGCACGAGCGTGTCCGCGACGAGCAGCGGGCGGAGCGTCTCTGGCAGGTCCGCCAGGTCGCTTCGGATCTGGGCGACGCCCTCGAACTGCTTGCCGAAGGAGTCGGCGTCGGTCTCGTAGCGGACGTGCTGGATCGCGGTGGCGACGACGCCGAAGCCGACGGCGACCGCCAGGACGTACAGGAAGCCGGGGAGGATGTCTTCCTCGCCGGTCCCGCCGAAGTAAAAAAGCAGTCCGGCGGCCAGCAGCGGGCCGACCAGGAACGCCGTCCGGCGGAACGTCTCGGTGCTGGCGAACCCGCGCGCGAGGCGCTCGTCGGGGACGCTCTGTTTGACGATAGCGAAGGTCGCGCCGAGGCCGAAGGACTTCCAGGCCTGCGCGAGGACCAGACCGACGAAGATCCACAGCCACGGTTCGAGGACGACGGCGCCGAGGTCGATGGGGCCGACGAGGGGCGCGACCAGCCAGACGAGGAAGCCGAAGGTCGACAGCAGGCCGAACAGGGTCAGCGCGTACCGCGAGCCGACGCGGTCGGAGAAGACGCCGCCGGCGTAGGGGTAGACCGCGCTGATGATATTGCCGAACGAGCCGTAGAGGCCGACGACGAAGGGCGTCGCGCCGAGGACGACGAGGTACTCCGAGAGGTAGCGGCCGGTCATCTGGAAGCCGAGGCTGAAGGCGAACATCGCCAGCGAGAGGACGAGCACGTCCCGCTCCAGCGAGAAGAACTGCCGCACCGTCGACCGGACGCTCGGCGCCTCGGTGGCCATACTCGTGGGTCCGCTCCCCCGCACCTAAGCGTCCGCGAGGCGGCGACGATTACCGGTATGCACTCCCCTGCAGGACGTTCCCGACCGGTCCGAGGTATAGAATGTCGCGATTCAGCCGGGTTCAGTCAGTCCCGGCGGCGGGCCGCGATGGCACCGAGGAGGAGCGCAGCCAGCGCGCCGGCCGCGCCGAATCCGGGGCCGGCACCGCTGTCGGTGTCCGTGTCGGTGACGGTCGACGTGGCCGTCGCCGTCGCGGTCGGCGTCGGCGTGTCGTCGCCGCCCGCCTGGACGCCCTCGACGGTCACGCTTGCCTCGCGGCCGTCGGACTCGGCCGAGATAGTGACGTTCCCGGCGCTCTCGACGGGGACGCTGATAACGCCGTTCTCGTCGGTCTCGCCGACCGACGAGTCGCCGACGCCGACCGAGGCGCCGGAGACGGGGTTGTCGTACTCGTCGGTGACCGTCACGCGGACGGGTTCGCCGACGACCACGCGGTCGCTGTCGGCCCGGACGCTGATAGCGGGTTCGCGCTGGATGGACGCGTTGAGCGTGGTCTCAGACTCGCGGACCGACAGGCGCTCGGTCACGCGCTCGTAGCCGGCCTTCGTGATCGTCACGTCGTAGGCGTCGTTGACGGGGACGCTGACGGTGACGCTGCCGGTCCCCTGCGTGGTCACGTCTGCGACGTCCTGGACGGTGACGTTGGCGTCCGTGACCGACCGCGGCGGGTCGAAGTGGTCGTCGGTGACGCCGAACGTGACGAGCACCGAATCCTGCTCGATGGTCATCGACTGGCTGACCTGTCCGTCCACCGTCAGCGTCGTCCGGTTGCGCAGGTACCCCTCCTTGAACGTGATGAGCGTGTAGTTGCCCTGTTCGATGTCGTCGGTGGTGAACGTCCCGTCGGCGGCCGTCCGGGCGTTGACCACCGGCCGGCCGTCGTGGAACATGCGGACGATGGCGTTGCCGACCGCGGCGCTTTCGTCCTCGACGGTGACGGTGGCTCGCCCCTCCTGTGCGACTTCGATGGTCACGTCGCGAGCGCTCGCGTTCTCGACGACGTAGGGCTCGTTACGGACGTAGTGCGGGTGATCGATCCGAATGGTGACGTCTGCGCCCTCCGCGACGTCGAGGAACGCCTTCCCGTTGCCGGCGGTCGTCCGATTGACCGGCCCGCCGTCCTCCCAGGTCGCCGAGAGCCGGGCGTCGCCGAGGGGGTTGCCGCCCTGGTCGACGACGGTTACTGTCAGCGTGACGGTCTCCGTCTGCGTCGTCGACGCGCCGACGCCCCCGACGAAGGACGCGCTGACGACGAACAGCGAGAACAGAACCGAAGTCAGTCGCGCGTGTGCCCGTACCATGACTGGAACCTCATTGGGCGGCCCCATATCTTTGTCGACTGTTTGCCTCCTGGTTCCCGACTGCGCCCGTGAGCACCCAGAGAATTCACCAGCCCGGAGCCGAGGGATATCCCGGGCCGGCCCGCCGGCGGCCGACGACGGTCAGCGGCCGCTCTGCAGGTCCTCGACCAGGGAGTCGACTTCCGCCCGAGTCACGGTCGTCATCGCGCCGGGGATCGTCCGCGCGAGCGTCGCGCCGGCCACCCCGTAGGCCAGCGCCTCGTCCGCCTTGGCGCCCGCGAGGACGCGTTCGAGGAACGCGCCGGTGAACGCCTCGTGCTGGCCGGTCGGGTCGACCGCGTCGACCTCGATCCCGTCTTGCTCGTTGATCACGCTGCCGCGGCAGGCCAGCGCGCCCCGTTCGCTCCTGGTGATGACCACGGTCTCGAACTCCCGGGTCGACGCGATGGCGTGGGCGATCTCCCGCGGTGACCCCGTCCGGTCGAACACGCGCCGGGCCTGATCCTCGTTCGCGATCAGCACGTCTACGGCGTCGAACACGCCGTCGAGCGTTTCGCGGGCCTCCTCGACCGACCAGAGACCGGGCTGGAAGTCCAGGTCCATCGCGACGAGGCCGTTCCCCGCCGCTCGCAGGATCGCCTCGGCCGTCTCGACGATGTCGCCGGACAGCGACAGCGTGCTCCCGGCGACGAACGTCGCGTCGGCCCGCTGGACGCGGTCCATGGGCAGCTCGCCGGGCGTGACCGACGCCGCGGCGGCGTGATAGCGGTCCTGGAGCAGTCGCTCCTCGCGCGGCTGAGGGCCCTGCTCGGCGAACTGGAGACCCTGTCGCCCCTCGTCGGCCCACGCGATCTCGGTGTCGACGCCGTGTTCGTGGAGCGACCGCTCGACCCGCCGACCCAGCGGGGAGTCCGGCAGCTTCGAGAGCCAGGTCGCGTCCGCACCCATCGCGCTCGCCGCCACCGCGACGTTGCTTTCCGTCCCCGACACCCGCATCCGCATCTCACCGGCCGTCTCGAGGCGCTCGTCCCCGACCGGCGACACCCGTAGCGACGTTTCGCCGAACGTAACCAGCTCCGTCATACCCCGTCCATGGACAGCATTCGGTATAATTCATAGGGGGATGGACCTGTCACTGGGTCTTCGTGCGTCACCGGGCAGATCGCGGCAGACCGCGAGAATAACCGACGGCGCGAGGGGCGTCAGTCCCGGCGGCCGCCGTGGCCGGGGTAATCGCGCTCGAAGCGGGCCTCGATCTCGTCGGCGTCGAACTCGACGACGACGGGGCGCCCGTGCGGGCAGGCCCACGGGTTCTCGCAGTCGTCCAGCCGCGCGAGCAGGTCGCGGACCGACCCCTCCGTCAGGGACGTGTTGCCGGTGATCGAGGGGTAACAGGCCAGGTCGGCGAGCAGTTCGTCCGCGGCCGCCTCGACGGTCTCGGCAGCGCTGCCTTCGCCCTCGACGAACGCCGCCAGCGCGTCCCGAAGGAGGTCGGGGTCGGCGGCGTCCGCGACCAGCGACGGGACCGTTCGCACCTCGACGGTCCGGTCGCCGACGCGCTCGGCGCGGAAACCCAGCGTCGACAGCGCCTCGCCGTAGGTCTCGAACAGCTCCGCCTCGCGGGCGGTCAGCGACAGCTCGACCGGCGACGCGAGCGCCTGCGTCGTCGTCTCGCCGGTAAACTCGTCGCGGAGGCGCTCGTAGTTGATCCGCTCGTCGGCGGCGTGCTGGTCGACCAGCACGAGCCCCTCATCAGTCTCGGCGAGGACGTACGTCTCGTGCAGCTGCCCGAGAACGCGCATCGATGGCAGCGCGTCGAAGTCGGTCGGTCCGGTCTCGGGCTCGCTGCCGCCCAGGCGCGCCTGCCCGTGACCGCCCGTGAACTTCCGAGCCCGGTCGTGTGAGTCGGCGTCACCGGGCGTCTCGGTGTCGGTGCCAACGTCTGTGTCGGTGTCGACGTCTGTGTCAGTGTTTTCGGTCGTCTCGGTCCCGGTTTCGCCCGTCACGTCCGCCGTCGTCGCGTCGCGAGAGTCCACCGAACCGCTCTCCTCACCCGTCTCCGACCGGTCTGTCGGGCGCGTTTCCTTCGAGGGTCCGTCGGTCGACGGTGACGACCGAGGCGAGGGGGCCGACGGGTCCGACGAGAACGTCGGGCCCGAGACCGAGGCGGTGGTGGAGTCAGTCGTCTCGTCGGCGCTGTGCGCGGGTTCGGAGCCGACCGCGGCCCCGGCTTCGCTCGACTGGCCGCCCGATTCGGCGGCGGGCGACTCGCCCGTGGTGGCGTCGTCTGTCGCCTCACCAGTGGTTGCGTCGTCGGTCGACTCGCCGTCCGCGTCTCGATCGAACTTGCCCCCGGGCTCGTCGCTCCGTTCGGGATTGATTTCGGTCTGTTCGGGCGCCGACTTCCCGCGGGGGGCGCCGCTGCGGAGCAGTCCCTCCTCCAGGAGCGCGGACTCGACGGCGGTCCGGATCTGCTCGCGGACGCCCTCCTCGTCGGCGAAGCGGACTTCCAGCTTGCGGGGATGGACGTTCACGTCGACGTCACCGGCGGGTACGTCGAGGAAGAGGACGGCGAAGGGGTACCGATCGGGGGCGAGCTGGTGACCGTAGGCCGTGACGACGGCGTCTCTGACGGCTCCGGCGGTGACGTATCGGCCGTTGACGTACGTCGAGAGGTACTCGCGAGTGCTCCGGGTGGTCTCCGGGTGGCTGACCAGCCCGGAGACGCCGTCGAGGGGGCCGTCCGGCAGATCCGACTCGTCCGCCTCGACCGCGACCATCGACTGGGCGACCTCGCGGCCGTAGACGGACATGACGGCCTCGCGGCGGTCACCCTGGCCCGTCGTGGCGAACGTCTCGCGGTCGTCGTGGGTCAGCGAGACGGCGATGTCGGGGTTCGCCAGCGCGTAGCTCGTGACGACCGTGTTGACGTGGGCGAACTCCGTGCCGTCCTGCTTGAGGTACTTCCGGCGGGCGGGGACGTTGAAAAAGAGGTCCTCGACCTCGATGGCGGTCCCCTCGGGGCAGCCGGCCGGCTCGACGCTCGTCACCTCGCCGCCCTCGACGGTGAGCTTCGTCCCGCGAGGGCTGTCTACGTCGCGATCGCTCCGGGGACGAGTCGTGACCGTCAGGCGGGAGACGGCGCCGATGGCGTGCAGCGCCTCGCCGCGGAAGCCCAGCGTGGCGACGCCGGATTCGAGGTCGTCGATGTCGCTGATCTTCGACGTGGTGTGTTCCTCGACGGCGCGGCGGACCTCGTCCTCGGTCATCCCGATCCCGTCGTCGGCGACGCGGATACCGTCCTTGCCGCCGCGTTCGACGCTCACCTCGACGCGGGAGGCGTCGGCGTCGAGGCTGTTCTCGACGAGTTCCTTCACGACCGAGGACGGGCGCTCGACCACCTCGCCGGCGGCGATACGCTCGACGGTCGCCTCGTCGAGGCGGCGGATCGTTCCGGTCGGGGCGTCGTCGCTCATCTACCCCTCCGTGATCGGCCGACGCCCTTGAGTACTCCGGCCGGTGGCGTCCGGTCGTCGTTCGCCCTCACAGCGTCGCGAGCCGCGACCCGCCGTAGCCGAGCGCCGCGAGTCCCGCCAGCGCGAGCAGGACCTGCGGGGCACGGGCACCCGTGAGCAGCGGCGGTGGGGCGGTCTTCGTCAGCACGACGTCGTACCGGGCGTCGTCCACCGGCTCGTCGGCCGCGGGGATGTCGGCGCTCCCGTTCGGGCGCTCGATGGCGACGTGCATCGCGGCCTGGGCGTCGAGACCGGAGTGGTTCGCGTCTTCGATCACGTCAGCTCGCGACGGGTACGCGAAGTCCTCGGCGCCCTCGCCGGCGGGGACGCGGTACTCGCCGCCGCTCTCCAGCGTCGCGACGTACAGCTCCTTGCCCCGGTCGGAGAGGTTCTCGTAGGCGACGATATCGTAGCCCTCGCCGCGCAGTTCGGTCGCGTTGCCCGCCGCGAAGTGCGGTTGGTCGGCCGACGTGTCGTGCCAGCGGACGGCGTCGACGGGGACGACGGCGGCCGCGGCGAGCAGGACCACGCCGAGCGCGACCAGCGCCAGCTGTTTGGAAGTTCCTTCGCGCATGGTGATCACCCCAGATCGGCGCGCCCGAAGCGCCAGTGACCGATCGCCAGGGGGACGACGCCCCACGCGAGGACGGCGGCGACGCCGAAGGCGTTGTGCGCCAGGGTGGCGGGGCCGGTCGACCAGACCGACGGCGTCAGGGCGTGACTGGTCCACTCGTTGGCGGCCAGCGTGGCCTGGATCGGGTTCAGCCGCCCGACGTACAGGTACCACTCGGGCGTCTCGCCGCCGGCGTTCGTGAGCGACCGGAGCGTCGACGGGTCGAACCCGGGGCCTTCGAGGACCGTCCCGACCAGCCGGACCACCGTCGCCCGCCAGAGGTTCAGTGGGCCGAGCGCGAGGTAGAGCCCGAACAGGACCGCGACCGCCCTGACCTTCGTCGCCACGGCCGCGGAGACGCCCACGGAGAGGCCCGCCCACGCGACGGTGAACGCCGCCAGCAGCCCCGCGTCGAGCAGGTACTCGACGCCGTCGAGCGTCCCGTAGGCCTGGATCAACACGCCGCCGAGGACGAGGTACGTCCCGAGCGAGAGCGCCAGCAGCAGGACGGTCCGGCTCAGTGCCTTGCCGAGGAGGACGGCGCCGCGGTCCGTCGGGAAGCTCAGCAGGACGCGGAGGCTCCCGGACTCGCGCTCGCCGGCGACCGAGGCGTACGCGGCGACGATGGCGACCGGGCCGGCGAACAGGACGAACGGGATCAGCAGCTGGTCCTGCGTCGAGTCGACGAACACGTTCCACGAGTCCGTGGCCCGGTCGTAGGTCTGGGGGACCGTCGCCGCGAGCACGACCAGCGTCGCCACCCACATCAGTTTCGACCGCGCCAGGTCCGTCAGGTCCTTCCGCGCGATCGTCAGCGCCCGGGCCGTCACGCCTCGGTCACCCCCGCCGAGGCGTCGGAGTCGGAGCCGGGAGCGGTGGCGCCCGTGTACTCGGTGAAGAGGTCTTCGAGCGAAGCCTCCTCGACGTCGATGTCGCGGACCGTCGCGCCCGCGGCGCCGACGCGCTCGATGACGGCCGCCTTCACGCCCGGGTCCGTACACGAGACGCGGAGCGCGTCGCCGCGGACGGCGACGCCCGTCACGCCGTCGATCGCTTCGACGCCGCTCGTGTCGGGCACCGTATCGACCGTGACGACGAGCGTCGATCCCGTGCCGAGCCGGCCGCGGAGACCGTCGACCGTGTCGACGGCCACGAGGTCGCCGTCGTTCATGATGCCGACGCGGTCGCAGACGGCCTCTACCTGCTCCATGACGTGACTGGAGAAGAAGACGGTCGCCCCGCGGTCGCGCTCCTCGCGGACGATCTCCCGCATTTCGCGGGCGCCGTTGGGGTCCAGGCCGCTGGAGGGCTCGTCGAGGATCAAGAGGTCGGGCTCGCCGACGAGCGCCATCCCGAGCGCGAGGCGCTGGGTCATCCCCTTCGAGAAGCCGCCGACCGCGCGGTCGGCGTCGTCCGCGATCCCGACCCGGTCGAGGATCGCCGCCGGGTCGGTGTCGACCCCTTCCATCTCGGCGGCAAAGCGGAGGTGTTTGCGTGCGGAGAGCCGGTCGTAGAGGGCGTACCCTTCGGGGAGGACGCCCAAGTGCCCCCGAACCGCCTGCGGTCGCTCCTGCGGGTCGACGCCGAGCACCGAGACCTTGCCGCTCGTCGGGCGGACGTAGTCCAGCAGGATGTTGATCGTCGTCGATTTGCCCGCGCCGTTCGGGCCGAGGAAGCCGAATATCTCACCCTCCGCGACTGTGAGCGAGAGCCCGTCGACGGCACGCACGTCGCCGTACTCCTTCGTCAGGGCGGTGGTTTCGATTGCTGCCATCTCGTCCGGACGATCGCCCCGATAGACGGTAAAATATCCGATAGGTTAGACGGATTTCGAAGCTACGTTACGCGGTGAGAAATTAACTACTACCGTATATTTAGACGACGCCGAAGCCACAGTTCAGATCGGTTACGGACGGCCGGAGGCGTAGTACCCGGCCGCGAGGAACGCCGCGGTCCAGGCGAGCATGACAGCCACGGCGTAGGCCACGTGGATCGGATCCCCGCCGATAGTGACCTCGTGGACCTCGCCGTCGTAGACGATGTGGGCCGAACTGAGCTTCACGGACAGCCAGTGGCTGACGCCCCGGAAGCCGTCGAACGGGTTGAACCAGCCCAGGTACAGCACCCACCAGGGGTCCCCGGAGTAGGGGTTCTCGAGGCTGGTGAGTTCGTGGGGGGCGTAGGCGTCGCCGAGGAGGAGCGCGCCGACGACGTTCGAGACGGTGTTGTGCCAGAAGTGGGTCAGGTTCGCGAGGGCGTACAGGCCGAGCGTGGCGGCGAACGCCCGCCTCGGCGTCGACGCGAGCCCGCCGAACCCGACGGCGATCGCCGCCCACATCACCGTGAACACCGACAGCAGCGCGGCGTTCGCGGCGTAGGCGGCCGGTTCGAACGCCCGGAGTTCGACGAAGACGAGCGCTCCCTGGAGCAGATACGCCCCCAGGACCAGACAGAGCAGGACCGCCGACCGACTCAGCGCGAACCCGAGGAACGCGGTCCGCCCCCGTTCCGGGAGCCCGCCGCGGGTCCGTCGGCTGCTCGGGTCGGGATCCGTCGCCATCGCGTGGTTCGACTCGTGATCGCGGTGCCGGTCGACGCCGGCCGCGACGTACGCAGTGAGACCGAGCGCGACGAGCGCCAGGGCGACGGGGTTCGGGCCGAACTGCATGATCGCGAGATAGGCGAGGACGGCGAGAGACGCGGCTCCGAGCGCCGCCGCAGTCCGGCGCGTCCGGTTCCGGCGTGTCGCTCCCCACGCACGTTCGACACGGCGGCGAAGCGCCCCCAGCCGGCCGGACGCGGGCGGGGCGCCGTTCGCCGCGTAGCCGACCCCGGCCGCGGCGGCGCCGACGGTCACGTAGTAGAGCGACGGCAGCCGGGTCATCACGTCGTAGGGTGTCTGTACCAGGATGTCGCTGCCGACCAGGTCGTGGACCGGCGCGACGGTCAGCGCGACCATCACCACGGCGATCACCCACAGCAGCGTCGAGCGCCGGAGCGCCGCGAGGTCGCGCCGCGCGACCGCGAGCGCGGAGCCCGCCGGCCCGGAGTCGCGGTCCGCGGGGTCGGAACGGCGGTCTCGCTGCCGATCCCGCTCGTTCGCGTCGGACCGGTCGCGGGGCGTCGCCATCGTGTCCCCACCTGAGCGGGGTCCGGAGTAAAACCCGGCGGTGACTTCGACGCCGTTCGAAACTTTCTGTAGCTTATATGTGATACCGGCGACTCCTCGCAGGCATGGACGAGGTGGACGGCGGTCGGTCCCCGCGACCGCTCTCGCGTCGACGGGTCCTGAAGAGCGTCGGCGTCGCTGCCGGCGCGGCGGCCGTCGGCGGCGGCCACCTGCTCAGCCGTGACAGCCCGGAGATGCCGCGGCGCCTCGATTCGTGGCCGCCGGACACCGGCGCCGCCACCGTGGTCACCGGGGACTACTACGACCAGTGGTCGACGTGGGCCCGTGAGGCGTTTCACGACCGGACCGACATCGAGGTGCGGAGCTACCGGACGTTCGCCTGGTACCCCTCACGTTCGCTGGGCGGTCGCGAGCGGCCCCCGGGAGTGCTCAGCAGAGCGTTCGACCGCGTCACGGGGCTGTTCACCGAACCGAGCGCGCGCGACGAGCCCGACGGGTCGTTCGACACCGTCGTCACGACGACTGATTCCCTCCGCACGGCGATCGACGACGGGCTGCTCCACCCGCTGCCCGCGGAGGACGTGCCGTCGTTCGACCGGGTGTTCGACGTGTTCCGCTCGGTCGGAGTCCACCGGACGGACGGCGACGTCTTCGGGCTCCCCGTCGAGGCGCAGTGTACGCCGCTCGTGTACAACGCCGATTACTTCGAGCGCCCGCCGGACTCCTGGAGCGCCCTCTGGGAGGGCGCCGACGAGGGCGAGGTGCTGGTCGACACGGACGTCGTCTACGGACACCCGGAGCTCGCCGCGCTGTACGCCGGAGAGGACCCGCGCGACCCGGACTTCGACCGGCTGGAGTCGGTCCTGCGTCGCCAGCGGCCCAAGCTCGTCGACGGGCACGACGACCGCGAGCGGCCGGCCGCCGTCGAGCGGTTCGTCGCCGAGGACGCCGTCGTCGGGTCGCTGTCGCTCCCGGCGGTGTACGAGGCGCGTTTCGAGCGGGGCGTGCCCCTGGAGTACGTCGTCCCGTCGGAGGGGGCGATCCTGAACTGCGACTTCTCCGCGGTGCCGACCGCGAGCAAGCGGCCGCTCGCCGGCCTCCGCTACGCGAACTGGCTGTGCCGGCCCGAGGTGGCCGCCCGGCGCTGGGAACTGGAGCGAGCGGTCCCGACGGTGCCCGTCGGCGAACACGCGTCGGCGGCCGTCCGGGAGTTCCTCGCCTGGGCGGACGAGGGGGAGTTCCACCTGAAGCCGCACCTGTTCGGTCCCGAGGAGACCACGACGAGGTATCGGCGACTGATGCAGCGGGTCGAGGAGGGCGAAGATGGCGACTGATGGGCCGGACTGCGTCGGTCGGCCGTCCGGAATCCGCCGCCGAGCGAGGGCCGGTCGACGCCCCAGGAGGGACGATGGCCGGAGGTGACGACGGCGGGCTGCTGACCGATCTGGGCTGGCTCGCGGTGGGCGTGGTCGTGGGCGCGCTCGCGGCGGCCGCCGTCTCGGCGTCGCTGGGGCTCGCGCTCGGGTCCATCGGTGCCGACGACGGGCCGACCGTCGAGCGGAGCAACCTCACGCTCCCCGACGGAGCGGGGGAGGCCCACGACCGGGGCGTCACCGGGTCGAACGTCACCGTCGGCGTCCTCGACGCGACGGGGTTCGCCACGGGTCACCCGACGCTCCGAGATCGCGTCGTCGCCGCTCGCGCGTTCGGACCGGGCAACCGCGTCGGGAACGGCGGCGTCACCGCCCACGGCACCGCCGCGGCGACCACCGTCGCGGCGACGGCGCCCGACGCCGACCTGTTGCTCGCGAACGCCGACTCGCCCGAGGCGGCCGTGCGCGGGATGCAGTGGCTCGTCGACCGCGGGGCCGACGTCGTGGTCGTCGAGTTCAACCGACTGGGCGCCCCGGACGACGGGACGGCGCCGCTGTCGCGGGCCGCAACGCGCGCTCGCGACGCGGGCGTCCTCGTCGTCGCGCCGACCGGGAACCAGGCGCGCGGTCACTGGGCGGGCTCGCTCCGCCCCGACCGCGAGGGCGCCCACGAGTTCCCCGACGGCGTCCGCAACGGGCTCGTCCCGCTGTCGCCGTCGGGGTCGTCGACCGCCGGCCCGGTCGAACTGTGGGTGACCTGGACCGACCCGGCCGGCGACGACGTCGACCTGACGCTCGAACTCTACCGCGACGCGCCTGCCGGACCCGAGCGAGTCGCCACCTCCGAACCCGTCCGGCGGGACGTCCCGCGCACCGGCCGTACAGAGAGGGAGCGCATCGAGACGTCGGTCGGCCCCGGGTCGTACTACGTCACCGTCCGGACCGATTCGGGACCGGAGAGCGCCTCCGCGTCCGACGTGCGCCTGGAGATCGAGTCGACGACGCACGGGCTCGAACAGGCACGACCGGCCGGGAGCGTCGCGGCGCCCGCGACCGCCCGGGGAGTCCTCTCGGTCGGCGCGTACGACGGCGACACGGGTAACGTCGCGGTCCACAGCGGTCGCGGTCCGACTGCAGACGGGCGCCGCGGCGTCGACGTGGTCGCGCCCGTGGGTATCTGGAACGAGTGGCCGGGCCGGGGCGCGACCGGAACGTCGGTCGCGGCCGCGTACGCCGGTGGGACGGCGGCGCTCGTACTGGACGCCGACCCGTCGCTCGGCCCCGGCGGTGTCGAGCGGGCGCTCGAATCGTCGGCAGCGAGCGCCGACCGGGAGACGCCCGACTCGATCGCCGGCCACGGGCGCCTCGACGTACGCAGGGCCGTCGAGCGAGTCGCGTCGGACTCGGCGGTACGGACGGAGCGTGCGCTGCCGGGCATCGCGCCGCTGGCGCTGCTCGCGGCGCCGCTACTCGGGGTCGCGTCGATAGTTCGAGGACGCGGACGCGCGGTCGCCTGGAGGCGAGACAGATGAGCAAGATTTCACGTATCAAACACGGCACGACGGACGACCGCGATGCGACGCCGCGGTTCGTCGAACTCGGGAGCGAGGAGGAAGACAGGGTGTTCGACGCGCTCAGTTCGGAGACGGCGCGGCGCATCTACCGCGCGCTTCACGAGGAGCCGCGGACCCCCTCGGCGCTGGCGGCGGCGACGGAGAAGTCCGTCCAGACCGTCTCGTATCACCTGACGAAACTGGAGTCGGCGACGCTCATCGAGCCCGTCGGCACCCACTACTCGGAGAAAGGGAAGGAGATGACCGTCTGGGCGCCCGCCCAGGGCGCCGTCGTCATCGCCGAGGAGACCGAGCACGCCCGCCGCTCGCTGGAAGAGTACCTCGGGGCGACGGCCGGGCTGGTGGCCGCCAGCGCGGTCTTGCACTACGCCGGCGAGCGGTTCGTCGCGGCGACTCCCACGGGGAGTCCGCTGCTCGAACCCGCGGGAACCGGCGGCGCGCGAACGGCCGTCGACGGGGTCGCACAACTCGTCGCGACGGCCGTCGCGACAGTCGATCCCGGGCTCGTCCTCCTCGTGTTCGGTCTCGCGGTCCTCGCCGTCGATTACTCGCGCACCGAGATCGCCTGAGATCGACCGGACCGACCGGTCTCGGGCCAGTCAGTCGCCGGACCGGTCAGTCGTCGGCCGCTTCGGCGCCGTCGCTCTGGTGGTTGGCGACGGCGCGCTCGACGGCAGTCTCCAGCGACTTGAAGTGCATCTCCTCGATGGCGCCTTCCGGCGTGTACCAGCAGTAGTCGTCGTGCGTGTCGTCGAGGTCGACGTTGCGACTGCGGGCCCGCACCCGGTAGAGCACGGCGTAGACGGGTTCGTCGCCCTTGCCCCAGATGTCGGTGACGGTCTTGACCGGTTCCTCGACCGTCGTATGCAGGCCCACCCGGTCGTGGAGCGTCCGGCGCAGCGCGGCCTCGGGCTCCGCGTCGGTCTCGATCCGACCGCCCGGAAAGGTCCACGGCCGCAGCCCGCTCGTGACCAGCAGCACGTCGCCGCGCGGACCGAAGACGATCCCGCGCTGCGTCACGTGTCCCCTGAAATACGTTTCGGCCATTGTGATTGCTTGCTGTTCGGACGGCCTTCAACGTTTCCGCCGACTCCGACCGAGCCGGCCGTTCGACTCCGGAGACGAGAATCGGGGAGAAATAAAGATAACAGTCCTGGTAGGACTTCGGAACGGTTCGATTTCTCACGTGTTTCGGACGGTGTACGGGCGGATTTTCCTCACGGAGTGACCAAAATTAATACAACCGTCGGCGCGGAGGGTTGGCTATGGACGACGACTCCCCCCGGATGGACATCGGGCTCGTGGGGCTCGGCGAGCACGGGGAGACGCACGCGCAGTTCCTCCAGGAGCTCGGGCACACGGTCCACGCGGTGGACCTCGATCCCCGAGTGAAACAGCGGTTCCTCGACCGGTACGACGCGACGATGTACGAGGGGCTGGACGCGCTCTTCGAGGCCGGCCTCGACGCGGTGATCATCTCGACGCCGAACAAGTTCCACGAGACGGCGGCGCTCAAAGCGTTCGACACCGGGCTGGACGTGCTGATCGAGAAGCCCCTGGCGCACGACCTGGAGAGCGCCGAACGGATCGTCGAGGCGGCCGAGGAGACGGGTAACATCTGCATGTGCGGCTACTTCCACCGCTTCCGGAACCGCTGCAAGCTGGCGAAAGCCTACGTGGAGAGCGGGCGCCTCGGCGACGTCAGACACATCGACGCCCGGTACATGCGCCGACGGGGCGTCCCCGGTCGCGGCACGTGGTACACCTCCCGCGAGATCGCCGGCGGCGGCGCGCTCATCGACGTCGGGTGTTTCCTGATCGACCTCGTCCTCGACTTCTACGACTGGCCGGAACTGGAGCAGGTGATCGCCACCGCCCAATCGGACTTCGGCAACCGATCTGACTACGCGTACCTGGAGATGTGGGGCGAGGACGACGAGGCGAAGATGTACGACGTCGAGGACGCCGCGACCGCCTTCTGCGAGTTCGAGGGCGGCCGAACCGCCCACCTCGAAGTCGCGTGGGCGGCCAACGCCCGGCGGTGCCACGAGTACAACATCCGGGGGACCGAAGCCGGCGTCTCCATGGACATCACGAACCCGCTGGAGTCGGTCGAACCGTCGAACACGCAAGTCCGCGATTTCCGCCTCTACGAGGTCCGCAGCGACGTGGTCGACCACTACGTCGACAGCGAACTGATCCCGCCGGCCAACGACCCGTTCCGCGACGAACTCGCCACCTTCCTCGCCGCCGTCGAGACGGGCGAGTCGCCCGACCGCTGCACCGCACAGCAGGCGCTGGCGGTCCAGCGAGTGATCGACAGCATCTACGAGGCGACCGACCACGGCTGGGTCTGAGCGGTCGACGCTGATACAGGTTTAAGGCTCGGCCCCGTGAGGGTCGTCCATGAGCGACGGGGACTCGCAGCCGCGAGGCGAGCAGATCAAGTCGGTCGCCACGGCGTTCCGCGTCCTGGAAGCGGTCCGCAAGCGCGACCGCGTCGGCGTCACGGAACTCGCGGAGGCGCTCGACCTTCCCAAGAGCACCGTCCATCACTACCTCAGCACGCTCGCGGCCGACAACTACCTGGTCCGCGAGAACGGCACGTACCGACTGGGGCTCGGACTGTTCACGCTCGGCGCCCAGGCCCGGACGCAGGAGCGGATCTACCACGTCGCGAAGCCCAACGTCGACAGGCTGGCCGACGCGACGGGCGAACAGGCCCGACTGGTGGTCGAGCGCGACGGCCACGGGATCACCCTCTACCAGGCGGCCGGCGACAACGTCGACGACCCGCCCACCTACGCGGGCACCGTCGAGGACCTCCACTGCACGGCCGCCGGCAAAGCGTTCCTCGCGGAACTCCCCGAGGACCAGCTCGACGCCCTTCTCGCCGACAATCCGCTCCCCCGTCGGACGGCGAACACGATCACCGACCCGGAAGAACTGCGCGAGTCGCTAGCCGAGATCCGCGAGCGCGGCGTGGCCTTCGACGACGAGGAGCGCGACGAGGGCGTCCGCTGCGTCGCGTCGTCTATCTCGGACCGCTCCGGGGAACTGCTGGGCGCGATCAGCGTCTCGGGCCCCGCCGACCGACTGACCGACGAGCGGTTTCGTTCGGAGATCCCCTCGCGACTCCGCAACGTCGTCGGCGTCGTCGAGTTCAACACCACCTACTCCGAGTGGTCCGACGCCCTCTGAGGGCGCGCTCCCCCGGCAGATCGCCCCTGGCGTCTCCTCCCCCGTTTCTTCGCCCCCATCACCGGGATTCTTCCACCGATCTGGGATCCCACCGTCGGATAGCCACTCGCTCGTCCGTCGCCGATTCGTGCAACGAATTCTGACGTAATCTGCGAAAGTATAATTTCCATGTCTATGAAATAAAATTGTTATTTTCGCACTCGGCAGATAGTTGCCCCGTCCGCGGTGACGGCGGCTCGTCCGAACCGGCGAAATCCTGAGAGGGGAAAGAGAGATGGTGCGGCAGGCAATTCGAGGGATCGAGTCACGGCGTGGGGATGTGCTCCTACGAGGGGACGTAGGGTCAGCCGAACTGACAGTGAGTCGGAGTCTGCCTGCCGGTTTCTGCTTTCGAACTCTCGAACTTAAAATTTTCTCTCGTGATCCGAGACGTCCCCTCCGCAGCGACCGGTGCGGATGGGCGCAGTCACCGCACCGCGGCATCTGTCGCTGATCAGTCAGAATCATTCAGGAATGTTTTTGTATGTTGATTTTGATGTGGGTCCCGTATGGTGAGTGATGGCGACCCTCACAGGGGCGCACGTAGCGGCAGCACTGGCACGGGTGGACTGAGTCGACGGAACTTCATGGCGTTGCAGGCGGCGGTGGTCGCGGGGGCGGCCACCGGGACGGCCGCCGGCGCGTCGGGGGCCGCCGGCGCGACGGGGGCGACCGTCGGCAACACCGTCACGATCGATGCCGGCGATCGGACCGACGAGCCCGTCTCTGACGGGCTGTTCGGGCGGCTCTGCGAGAGCTACGAGTCGGGGACGATCTACCCCGGCGTCTACTCGGAGCACGTCAAGAACCCCTCCTTCTACCCGCGGAGCTACTCCGAAGACGACTACTTCGGTCCGCGGACGTTCTATCCCGCGTCC
Organism: Halosimplex rarum; assembly: GCF_047715405.1. NCBI lineage: Archaea > Methanobacteriati > Methanobacteriota > Halobacteria > Halobacteriales > Haloarculaceae > Halosimplex > Halosimplex rarum. Next base: position 2,203,607 of record NZ_CP180412.1, on the reverse strand, counting down.
GACATCGAACGGGCCGGCGGGATCCCCTTCCCGTGGGAACCAGTCGGCGGCGACGAGGCGGGGGTCTCCTTCGAGTCCCGTGAGGGCGGCGTCTCGGCGGTCGAGACGACGAACTACCAGCGCGTCACCCTCGACGGGGCCCGCGGCGGCATCTCCCAGAAGATCGTCCTGCCGGACTTCCGGACCCACGGGTACGACCTCTCGGTGTCGGTCCGCGGCGACGGCGTCGAGACGGTCCGGGCCGCGCTGACCTCGCTGGACGGCGACGAACTCGCGTCGACGGAACTCGACGTGACCGGCGAGTGGGCCCGCCACGAGGTGACGCTCGAACTCGCGGAGGCCAGCGGCGACCAGTACGTCGCGGGCGCGATCGGAAACGTCGACACGCCCTACGGCAAGTACGCCGTCGAGTTCACCGCGGAGGGGAGCGGCCACGTCGACCTCGACTGGATCAACCTGGCGGCCGACGACGCGATCCGCGGCAAGTACAACCCGAACACGGTCGAGCTGATGCGCGAGCAGAACACGACCTGGTTGAAGTGGCCGGGCGGGAACTTCGTCAGCCAGTACAACTGGCGCGACGGGATCGGGCCGAAATCCGAGCGGCCGGTCCGGTTCAACCACGCCTGGGGCGGTATCAACCCCAACTACTTCGGGACCGACGAGTACCTCGAACTCTGCGAGATCGCCGATCTCACGCCCCGGATCACGATCGGCTGGTGGGACAACCCGCCGGCCTGGGCGTCGGAGCGCCAGACGCTCCCCGAAGACGCCGCCGACTGGGTCGAGTACTGCAACGGCGACGCGGACACGGAGATGGGCGAACTCCGCGTCGAGAACGGCCGCGAGGAGCCATACGACATCACGCACTGGGAGGTCGGCAACGAGGTGTGGGGGCCCTGGCAGCGCGGGTCGACGCAGGACGCCTCGGAGTACGCCAGCGGCTCCGACGAGCGGATCGGGTTCACGACGTACTACGACGCGATGAAGGATGTCGACGACGACATCCTCGTCTACGCCGACGCGATGGATCCCGGATACGAGGAGGCGAACACGCCCGACCCGGCGACGTGGAACGAGACGCTGTTCGCGGAAGCCGCCGACCGCCTCGACGGCTTCGACCTGCACCGCTACAACTGGGGCATCGAGAATCAGGAGGACCGGGACGCCTGGTACGAGGCGAACGACGCCGGCCCCATCGACTACAACGAGATCCTCGTGATGTTCCCGACGGAGTTCGGTCAGCTGATGGCGGATCTGAGCGAGAAGGCCGCCGACGCGGGCGTCGACGACTTCCGGATCAACGTCGGCGAGTACGGCCTGTTCCCCGGCGTCGACGACGGCGCCCCCTATCCCGGCCCGGAGACGATGCCCGGCGGGTCGTACATCGCGGGGATGCTCAACGCCTTCATCCGGCAGAGCGACACGGTCAAAGAGGCCTCCCAGACGTGGCTCCCGGTGCGGATGTTCCCGCCGATCAACGAGGACTACCCGCCGGACCCGAACCCGCTGGCCCCGTCGGGTACCGTCACGGCGCTGTACTCGGCGGTCTTCGAGGGCAACGCCGAGTGGCACGCCGTCGACGTCGACATCGAGGGTGACAGCCGGACCATCCCGGAGACCGGTCCGCGCATCCGGCGCATGGAGGACGTGCCCTACGTCGACGCGGCCGCCATGGAGAACCGCCGCGGGAAGGAGCTGGCCGTCTTCCTGACGAACCGGAACCTCCGGGAGAACGCCGAGGTCACGCTGGACCTGGGCGAGTGGTACGCGGGCAAGTCCGTCGAGTCGGTCGCGGTCCGGCCGACCGCCGAGGAGCGGCCGCTCCCACACGCCTTCCCCGAGTCGTGGGCGGAACCGACGAACCACGTCGCGGAGACGTCGATGGAGACGGTCGCCGACGACGGGACGCTCTCGCTGACCCTCGACCCCGCCGCGGTCGTCAGGCTCTACGTGGACAACGACCGCGGGCGCCCCGACACCGTCGACGACGACGGCGTCTGGCACGGGATCGACGTCGCGCCCGACGGCGAGCCCTACCACGAGAACTACTGCGACGACGACCGCGGAAGGGGGCACGACGACGATGACGACGGTCGGGGGAACGGACGCGGGCGCAAGGATCGCTGTCGTGACGACCGGGACCGAGACCGCGACGACAGGGACCGGGACCGCGACGACAGGGACCGGGACCGCGACGACAGGGACCGCGATCGCGGCGACCGGGACAGGGACCGCAACGACCGGGACCGCGAACGATGATGACCTCTGGGACCGTGACGATGCCGACGGCCGCGGTGGCAACGTTCCCGACGGAGACCGCGGCAAGAGATCCGGAGACGACCGCAGCGGACACAAAGGCAACAGCGGTCACAGCAGTTACTGACGAACGGTAACGGAACGGCGACGAGGGCGCGACGACTAACAGCTTTCTCTCGCTTCCCGAACGGCGGACGGCACTGCTCTGATTTCAGTTGTCGGGGGGTCGCCGCTCACTCCTCGATGAGCGGGGCGAACGGGTCCCACTCGTAGTAGAGGCCGGCGGCGCCCACGAGGACCATGACGAGCTGGACGGCCAGGGAGAGAATCGACATGACGTACCCCGCGGTCCCCGGCTCTTGCAGGACGAACAGCCCGGCGGTCATCACGAGCAGTGCCAGTCCGACGGCGAGAAGCGCCCGGAAGACAGCCTTGCTCGCGTGCATGCCCGCTTCTTTCTCCGTCGCGGGTAAAGAACTACTGGAAACGGGAACCGACCACGTCAGCCGTCGATCCGTAGTAGGCCCGCGGTCAGTCCGCGGGTGAGCCGTGGTCAGCTAGCGGTGGTTAGTCCGCTGTCGAACCGTCCGCTGTCCCCGGACTCTCGGGAGCGTCGTCGGCGAGTTCCGGACTCGACCAGTACTCGTGGTCGTCGTAGGCGCGGTAACAGGCGACGTCGTGGTCGTCGCCGACGGTGACGGCGTCGGGCATCTCGCCGGTACAGGCCTCGCGAGCCTCCGGACAGCGCGTGTGGAAGCTACAGCCGGTCGGGGGATTGCGCGGGTCCGGCACGTCGATCTTCCGGAGCGGCGAGTCGCCGCGACCGGCCGCCTCGGGGTGGAGGTTCGGCGTCGCCCACATCAGCGCCTTCGTGTAGGGGTGCTGGGGGTCACCGAGCACCTCGTCGATCGGGCCGATCTCCACGAGTTCGCCGAGGTACATGATGCCGATGCGCCCGTCGGACTTGCCGGCGATGTAGCTCGCGTTCGAGAGGTTATGGCTGATGAACAGGAAGGAAGTGTCGAAGGTGTCCTGCAGGTCGAGCATGAGGTCCATCATGTCGATCCGCAGGCTCACGTCGAGCGCCGACACCGCCTCGTCCGCGAGGATGAGGTCCGGATTCATCAGCAGCGCGCGGATGAGCGCGACGCGCTGTTGCTCGCCCCCCGAAAGCTGGTGCGGGAAGCGCTTGGCGTAGTCCTCCGGCGGCTCCATCCCGACGCGGACGAGCATCTCGTGGATGCGCTCGCGCCGCTCGAACGTGTCCATGTCCGGGTGTCGCAGGCGAAGCGGCGCCTCCAGCGAGTGCTGGACCGTCTTGTTCGGGTTGAGCGAGGCGCCGGGGTCCTGGTGGATGATCTGCAGCGACTGGCGGATCTCCTTGAAGGGGATCTCCACGTCGCCCTCGCCGTCTTTGGCCTCCCAGACGTCCTGGCCCTTGTACTTCACCGACCCGCCGGTCGGGCGCTGGGTGCCGATGGCGGTCTTGCCCAGCGTCGTCTTCCCGCAACCGGACTCGCCGACCAGCGCGACCACGTCGTTCTCGGGGATGTCCAGTGAGACGCCGTCGACCGCCTGGACGACCTCGGGATCGTCGCCGAACGGGAGGATCGACCCCTCGGACTCGAAGTGGACCTCGACGTTCTCCATCGAGACGACGGGTTCGTCAGTCATTGATGGTCACCTCCCGGATGGTCAGCGGCACCTCGTCTGGGACCCGGTCGACGTAGTGACAGGCCGCCGCGTGGGCGTCGTCGTCGCCGTCCAGCGGCGGATCCTCGCGGACGCAGGTCTCGTCGGCCAGCGGACACCGCGGGTGGTACGAACAGCCCTCGGGGACGTTCACCGGGTCCGGCGCCGCGCCCTCGATGGGGCGCATCTCCTCGCGCGGCGTGTCGAGGTTCGGCGTCGCGTTCAGCAGCGCCCGCGTGTAGGGGTGTTTCGCGCCGGTCAGGACGTCATCGGCGGGGCCGACCTCGACGAACTCGAAGGCGTACAGCACGGCCAGTCGGTCGGCGAGGTTCGCCACCAGCGGCAGGTCGTGCGTGATGAACACGATCGTGAGGTCGCGCTCCCTGGCGATGTCCTTGATCAGTTCGATGATGGAGCGCTGCATGAGCAGGTCGAGCGCGGCGGTCGGCTCGTCCATCACGAGCACTTCGGGTTCGAGGACGAGCGCGAGCGCGATGAGCGCCCGCTGGCTCATCCCGCCCGACAGCTCGTGGGGATACGAGCCGAGCACCTGGTCGGCCTCGAGGTAGAGGTCCGAGAGCAACTCGCGGGCCCGCTCCATGCCCTCTTCGACGTCGAACTCGTGGATAGAGAGGGTCTCGCGGAAATGGTCCTCGATGGACATCGTCGGATTGAACGAGCTCATCGCGCCCTGGAAGACCATCGCGATCTGCCGCCAGCGGATGTCCTTGATGTCCTCGTCGTCGCTGCGGTCCAGCAGGTCGATCGACTCGCCGTCCTCGGGGTGGAACGCGATGTCGCCCGTGAGGACGCCCGGGTCGACGACGGCGTCGAGCAGGGCCGAGGCGAACATCGACTTGCCCGACCCCGACTCGCCGACGACGCCGAGGATCTCGCCCCGCTGGATGTCGATGTCGACTTCGTCGAGCACGCGCGACTCCCCGCGGTCCATGTCGAACGACACGGAGATGTCGCGCACTTCGAAGATCGGGTCCGAGACTGCCGCGGTGTGTGTCTGTTGCATGGTCATTCTTGGTAGGGCGCGTCGTCTTCGACGGTCTCTGCGTGGCGTGCGCGGATGCGCGGGTTGAAGAGCTTCTCGGTCCCCTGTGCGAAGAGGACGAAGCCGAAGGAGATGCCGATGATGGCGATCATCGGGATGAGCAGCCAGTAGATGAACTCGAGCGCGTAGATGGCGCCGTCGTTGTAGGCGCCGTTGAGCATGATACCCCAGTTCTCGTGGACGCCGCCGAGAATCCCGAGGTAGTACAGCGCGACGGACCCGAAGATCACGTTGCGTGCGGAGTTGACGAAGTTGATCAGGACGTACGGCATGATGTTCGGCAGGATATCGTCCTGGAGGATCCGCCGCGTCGACGCGCCCATGATGCGCGAGGCCTCCACGTACGAGTGGTCGCGAAGGGAGAGCACCTGCGAGCGGATGGAGCGAGCCAGTCCGGCCCAGGCGTTGATCGTGATGAGGATCCCGATGACCGCCGGGTTCGTCGGCTCGAACACGGCAGCGAGCAGGATGATGAGCGGCAGCCCCGGGATCGTCATCGCGATGTCGGTGAGCGTCGTCAGCAGGCGATCGATAGCCCCGCCCTTGTAGCCGGAGACGGTGCCGACAACCGTCGCGATGGCCGTCGAGAAGACCGCGCCGGCGGCGATCATCTGGAGCATCGGCGGCGTCGCGTGGACGGTCGACGACAGCAGGCTCTCACCGAGATTGTTCGTCCCGAGCGGCACCGACCAGTCCTGGAAGGGCTGTGTGTACCGGTCGCCCTGTCCCTGGTTCGGCGCCTCGACGAGCACGACGCCGACGGTACCCAGCAGCACGTAGAACAGGATGATGATCGAACCGGTCTGGGTCCGCCAGTCGTCCCAGGCGACCCTGATGGGGGTCAGGATCGCGATGTCGATCCACTCGCGGTAGATCTCCGCCTTCGAGGCGGTCTGTCCGGCGGCCGTCGAGGAGTCGTCGGACTGGTTGAACGAAGAGGTCTTCTCCGCCATGTCAGTAGGCCTCCCGTGAGCCGGTGTCGCTGATACGTGGGTCGATCTTGCTGTACGTCAGGTCGGCGATGAGGATGCTGATGAGCACGGCCAGGGTGATCATCAGGAACCCGCCCATCATCAGCGGGTAATCCTGGAAGTGGATCGCCCCCAGGAGGACCTCACCGAGGCCCTGGTACGCGAAGATCTCCTCGAGAATCACCGACCCACCGAACATGAATCCCACCGAGATCATGAAGTTCGTGTACATGGGAAGGACGGCGTTGCGGCCGACGTAGCGGGTCGCGATCCGCCGACCGGGGACGCCCCGCAGGTGCGCGACGCGGATGTAGTCCTCGCCGATCTCCTGGATCGCGTTGCCCCGCATCGTGATCGCGACGCCGCCGAACCCGGTGGCGACGAGCGAAATGATGGGGAGTATCGCGTGGCGCAACACGCTAACGATGAACTCGAGCGTCAGGGACGGTTCGAGTCCGGACGCGTGTCGGCCGGACTGCGGGAGCCATCCCCACTGGATGGAGACGATGTAGACCAGGAAGATCGCGGCGATGTAGTACGGCACGGAGTTCAGGAACATCGAGGTGATCGTCGAGGAGACGTCGAACCGGGTTCCCTCGAGGTAGGCCATGACCGCTCCCAGGACGATCCCGATAGCGAACGTCAGCAGGATCGATATCGAGAGGAGGAAGACGGTCCACGGCGTTACCTCGATGAGGATGTCCGCGACCGGCCGCCCGTACTGGATCGACTGTCCCAGATCCCCCTGGAGGACGCTCGTGACGTAGTTGTAGTACTGAACGTGAAGCGGCGTCGACGGGTCGATGTTCGTGTACGATTCGACCAGATTGTTGAGCTCGCGCATGCTGATCTGGTCGGAACCGCCACTTCGCATCACCTGCGCCCTGAAGAAGTCTGCGGGCCCACCCGGGATCGACCGCACCAGGGCGAAGGTGACCGTGACGACGGCCACGAACGTTATGAACGCCTGTCCCACTCGTTTGGCAACGTACATCGATTATTGAAGAATGGTGGTATGAAATGGCATAACTGTTTCGCTCGATGCGCCTCGGGCCCGGCGATCGGGCCGTTATTCCGATTTCGCCTGCAGCTTGCCCTGGCGCGGGAGCCACCAGAGCGGGAACTTGGCCTGGTAGGCCGGGTCGTCCGTCGGCGGGATCTCCCAGTTGTCCGTCCGGTACCAGGTCGCGTCGTTGATCTCGTGGATCTGCAGCATCGGCAGCGTCTGGTTGGTGATCCAGGCGAGCTTGTCGGTGAGCTCCGCGTAGCGGTCACCGCGGGCGGTGAGCAGTTCCGAGTGGAGTTCTCTGAGGTTGAACTCCTGGAGCTCGCCGTCGGGTTCGCCGACCGGCGGGGCCATCAGGCTCGTCGGGTCGATGCCCAGGAAGTTCACGTCGACGTTGTAGTACTGGTCCCAGACGTAGTAGGGGCTGGACCGCTGGAGCGTCCAGCCCGTCGAGGCCACCTTGTAGTTGTTGGCCGTGAAGTGGTCTCCCCAGTAGGCCGTCGCCTCGATGGTCTGCATCTCCGTCTCGATGCCCTCGCTGGTGAGGTTGTCGACGATCGTCTGGTAGATCGGGTGCCAGTCGTTGTAGGTCGGCACCTTGATGGAGAACTCGAAGACGTCGCCGTTGGGCTTGTACCAGGTGCCGTCGTCCTTCTGGTAGCCCTCCTCGCGGAGCAGGCGTCGGCCCCGCTCGGGGTTCCGGTAGCGGTGCAACGTGTCGGCCATCTCGTCGGAGACTTTGTTCCGCCACCGGTCAGACTGCTCGTTCTGACCGTTGATGTTCCCGACGAGTCCGCTGGGCGCTTCGACCGGCTGCCCCCAGCGGCCGTAGTTGTTCGCACAGGCCGCGCGGTCGACGAACTCGGAGATGGCCTGCCGGACGCGGACGTTACCGAAGTCCTCGTCGTTGTGGTTGAACGGCAGCGACTGTCCCCACAGCGCCGGGAGCGCCGCCGACTCCATGGCGTCGGGGACGTTCTCGAAGACCGACTGCGGCGGGTTGTAGTTCCGGAACGCGTCGACTTCCATCCCGATCAGGACGCTGGCGGTGTCGCTCGACACCTTCTCGATGTCCCAGTAGTCCCAGTTGATGTTGTCGGCGTCCGGGTGGTGCTCGTACTTCTCCATCCGGAGGCGGCTGCTGGAGATGTCCGTGACCTGGAAGGGGCCGTTACCGTGGGGCTCCTCGAACCGTTTGCTGCGGAGGTCGGTGCGGATGTTCGACGCCGCGGTCCCGGTCGTCGCGTCTTCCCACCGCTCGACGTAGTCCTTGTACCTGCGCCAGGGCGTCTCCAGCGCGTAGTAGTTCAGCCCGTCGTCGAACAGTTCTCGGCTGATGGTCCCGTCGAGGGTGAGCTCGACGGACCTGTCGCCGGAGCGGTTGATCTCCGTCCAGAATTTGCCCAGCGTCCCGTTCGTGAGCGTGTCGGTGACGAACTTCGCGTAGAGGTCGTCGGCGTTCACCGGGTCGCCCGGGTCACCGTTGTGCCAGGTGAGGCCGTCGCGGACCTTCAACTCCGCCGTCTCGCCCTCGAAACTAGTGACTTCCAACGCGTAGGGCGTGATCTCCTCGTTGGCGATGTTGTACCGCTGGAACCAGTCGTTCTGCATGGCGTGGCTGAACGTCTGGTTCAGATTGAGGTGGTTGAACTGGTAGTTCGTCGGGTTGACCGTGTCGCCCTCGGTCATGGCGTTGTCCGCGGGCGTGAAATTGCCCCCGGCAGTCCCGTCCGAGGTTCCGTCGCCACCGTCGCCATCCTCTCCGTCACCGCTCCCGTCGCCGCCGTCGCCGCCGTCGCCGTTGTTCGAACACCCTGCGAGCGCCGCTGCACCGCCCATCGCGCCGGCACGGAGAATATGCCGTCGCGAAAACCGGCGCCCTCGCGCTGCTGCCCTGTCTGTCGGCTTGCCATCTGATGGCATGGGCTATTGTTCCAAATTGGATTCATATAAGGATTTCGGATGATCGACCATGGAGCGATTCGTCTCACCGGGAGAGCGCTATCTGCCCGCAGATCGCTCGATCGGGCCGGAGTCTGGTTCGCTCCGGACGTTCGAAATGCCAGGGCCGTTCCGAACCGATACGCTTCCGTTCCGCAGACACGGACAGCCGTTCTACGCACTGGTACCCCAGACCTGCGGACCGCTGGCCCGCGCTCGACATCGAACACTCGTTCGGCGAGTCCGCCCGTGAAAGCGTCCCGGCGATGTGAGGCGAAGGGGCGATGTGAGGCGGAGGGGCGATTCGCTGGCACCACCTGTAGATGGCGTCATAATCGCAAGACTGCAAGGCGATCCATTCGTCGGCTGTACTACTTCAGTCCCTGATATGTCGGTCGAACGTTCGCTCGATTCGCCGTGCGGCGCCGCGACCGCGTTCGTGTCGACCGACGCCGACGACTGGGTGCGTCGATCGGGTCCGAGATCGAGAGGGAATCTGATGAAACGCTAGCAATTCTCGCCGTGGGAACCGGCGGGTACGGCGACCGAATCCGGGTATCGCTGATCTCATGGACCGTCGTCGCACCGAGAACACCGTCCCGCTGCGACCGACGAGCGGTCGCGAGCCGTTCGGGCGTCCGGTGCGTCACGGGGTCGTCCGGAGGGCGGAGGACGAGTGGATCGGCGGGCCGGTGACCACTGACTGGTCCCATCGAGATGGCGAGACGTGTCCCGACGTTCCGTTCGGTGATCACCGTCAACGGCGAGAGAGAAACGGAGATGGCCGCGTGATACCGGCGGCCGACCGCACGCATCCATGACAGCGAACGCGACCGGAGTCGGGCCCGGTCTACGGCGGCGTCACTCCACGGAGATGCCGGCGACCGTCGCCGGTTCGAGTTCCGCGGTGATGGTGCCGTCGTTATCGACGGTCACGTCGAGCTCGTCGGCGGCGAACGCGTCGGCGTTGTCGGCGTCGACTTCCAGGTCGGGCTCCTGGCCCTCGAAGAGGACCTGCGCGTCGACGTCGTCGCCGGTCGCGTCCTCGACGGTGAACTCGACGGTGTGGGCGGCGCGGGTGTCGAGGTTCGTCGCGGTGACGTACACCTCGCCGTCCTCGTCGACCGAGGCGGAGGCGCCGACCAGCGGCAGCTCCTCGTCGTCGACCTCGCGCGTGGGCGTCTCGATCGAGGTGGTGACGGCCTCGTTGCCCTTGTGGGGGGCGTAGAGGTCGTAGACGCGGTAGGTCGGGCGCGCGAAGGCGTCGTCGCCCTGGGTCTCGACGAGGCACTGCAGGACGTTGACCGTCTGAGCGATGTTGGACATCGTCATGACGTCGGCGTGGTCGTTGAAGATGTCCAGCACGGCGGCGGCCGACAGCGCGTCGAGGACGGTGCCGGGCTGTTCGAGACCGGTGCCGCCCTGGGCCTCGGGGTGCCACGAGCCCCACTCGTCGATGATGACGCCGATGTCGCGCGTGGACGCGAAGGCGTTGATAGCGGAGGCGAGGCGCTCGATGTGGTGGTCCATCTCCAGCGCCTCGAGGAAGAACTCGTCGTAGTCGTCTTCGTCGGACTCCGCGACGGACATCGTCCGGCCGTAGTAGTGGTGCAGCGTCAGGTGGTCGAGCGGGTAGTCGACGCCCCAGGGCGTGCCGCCGACTTCCTCCATGAACTGGTGGTTCCAGTCGTGGCCCTCGAACCCGCAGGCGATGAGTTCGAGGTCGTGGTCGAGCATGTGGGCGGTCTGGGTGCCGACGTACGTCGCGAAGCGGCGGTACTCCCGGGCGTACTGCTCGGGGTCCATCTGGCCGCCACAGCCCCAGTTCTCGTTACCCAGGCCCCAGTACTTGACCTCGAAGGGGTCCTCGCGGCCGTTCTCGCGACGGCGGTCGGCGAGCGTGGTGTCGCCGTCGTAGTTGACGTACTCGACCCAGTCGGCCGCTTCCTGCGGGTCGCCGGAACCGACGTTGGCGGCGAGGTACGGCTCCGTGCCGACGCGCTCGCAGAATTCGAGGAACTCGTGGGTCCCGAAGCGGTTGGACTCCTCGGGGATCATCTCGCGGCCCTGGCCCCAGAACAGGTTCCGGCGGCGGGGTCGCTCCTCCTGCGGGCCGATGCCGTCTTCCCACTGGTAGTCGTCGGCGAAACAGCCGCCGGGCCAGCGCAGGACCGGCATCTCCAGGTCGTCGAGCAGTTCGACGACGTCCTCGCGGAAGCCGTCCTCGTCGACGGAGTCGTCCGTGTAGATGCCGTCGTAGATGCAGCGTCCGAGGTGCTCGGCGAAGTGGCCGTGGAGTTCGGGCTCGATGCGGTCGATACCTGCCTCTGTGTGAACGGTGACGCGGGCGTTTGCCATACAGACGTATGGTATCCCGAGGCCGTCGTATAAAATGATCGGTCCGAACGGCGACGAACGGCCCGATGTAGCCGTTGAGACGGCTCTCGCGAACGGAACAGACGGAAGTCAGCCGTTCGGACCGGGATAGACCGAACGGCGGTCGTGGCGATGGGCTACAGCTGTTCGACGGTGTTCTCGAGCGTGCCGACGTTCTCGATCTCGATATGGATCTCGTCGTCCTCCTCGAGGGTGACGTCGTCCGGCGGGATGATCGACGTGCCGGTGAGCAGGGCGGTCGACTCGGGCACCTCGTTGTACCGGGTGTAGTAGTCGACCAGTTCCTCGCAGGTCCGGACCATCTCGCTGGTCGAGGTGGAGTCCTCGAAGACGGTGTCGCCGTCGCGGATGATCTCCATGTTCATCTCGACGTCGAGCGGGTCGCCGATGGCCTCGTCGGTCGCGATGCAGGGGCCGATGGCGCAACTCTTCGCGTAGATCTTGCTCTGGGGCAGGTACAGCAGGTTGTCGCGCTCGATGGAGCGGCTGCACATGTCGTTACCGACGGTGTAGCCGACGATCTCGTCCTCGTAGAGGATGATCGTCATCTCGGGCTCGGGGACGTCCCAGTCGGAGTCGCCGCGGATCCCGACCGTCTCGTTCGGACCGACGGTCCGACTCGGGGTCGCCTTGAAGTACACCTCGGGCCGGTCGGCCTCGTAGGCGTTGAGGTACGCTTCGGCGAGGCCGCCCTCGTCCTCGCGGGACTCCTGGCTGATGGCGTAGGTGACGCCGGCCCCCCAGATCTCGTCGGGGTCGAGCGGTCGGACGAGGTGCTCCCGGACGGTCGAGAGTTCGACGGTCGGGGCCTCCTCGATCAGTCCCCGGGCCACGTCGTCGACGGTCTCGTCGGTCAGCGACGCGGCTGACGCGAGTTCGAGAAACGACGTCGGTTCGGCTTCGGTCGCTGTGAGGTCGTAGGCGGCGGACTCGTCTTCGACAATCAGCGACGGAGACTCCCCTCGCTCGATGCGATAGTAACGCATAGTCCCTCATGGTGAGTTCGAAGTCATAAAGATTGTGTTAGCGACGTTTACGGGGGAGCCCGCGTCGTGGGAGCGTGGCACAAATGCCATCCGGAATCGCCGGATCAGGCGTGCTGGAGGTTGACTTCGATGATGTTCGCCGTGCTGAGGACCTCGGAGGGGATCGTCTCCTCGAACCGTTCGCCGTTCATTCGGCTCTTGGGGGCCGAGACGCTCACCGCGCCGACGACCCGGTCGTCGGTGACGATCGGGGCCGCGACGCAGCGAACGCCCTCGACGCGCTCCTCGTTGTCGATCGCGTAGCCGCGCTCGCGGATCGCTTCGAGCTCCTCTTCCAGTTCGTCGCGGTCGGTGATCGTCCTGCTCGTCACGGGTTGCAGGCCGTGTTCGTCGAAGATGGCGTCGCGTTTGGCCTCGCTCACCCAGGCGAGGATCGTCTTCCCCATCGCGGTCGTGTGCAGGTCGACCTCCATCCCCTCGTAGGTGTCGAGGTTCACCGACCGCGACCCCTTGACCTTGTAGAGGAAGATACCGCGGCCGTTCTCCTCGATCATGAGGTTCGCGTGCTCGCCGGTGTCGCTGGCCAGCTGCCGCACTTCGCCCTCGGCCACCTGAAAGAACTGTGACTCCGCGCGTGCGCGACCCCCGAGGTTGAGAAACCGGACGCTGACGCGGAAAGTGCGGTCGTCCTTGACGAGGTAGCCGGCCTCCGTGAGCGTCTTCAGGTGGTCGTGGACCGTGCTCCGGGGCTTCTCGAAGCGCTCGACGACTTCGGGGAGGGTCGCCCCGCCCATCTCGTGGACGGTCTCGATGACGTCGAGGCTCGTCGCGGTGGACTTGATCGGCGGGTCCCGTTCGACGTGCATACCGATATCACGGGGCCGGATCCACATTAATCGTCCGACAACGTCGGACGGGGGCTGACCCGCACAGATTCGGCCTGCACCGGTAGCTTTATTATGTCTCTCGGAAGCAACCCAACTATGTCGGACGTAGAAATCACCGACGTTGAGACGCACCTGGTAGCGAACCCGTGGAAGCCGTGGGTCTTCGTCCGTCTGCACACGGACGCGGGCGTCACCGGCATCGCGGAAGCGACGACACACGACAAGCCGCGGACGGTCGTGGCGGCCATCGAGGAGATGTCGGACTTCTTCATCGGCCGCGACCCGTTCGACACCGAGAAGTTGTGGCTGGAGATGTACCGCAACGAGTGGTTCTCCAAGAACGTCATCAACACGACCGTCGTCTCGGCGGTCGACATGGCCTGCTGGGACATCAAGGGCAAGGTGCTCGACCAGCCCGTCTACGACCTGCTGGGCGGTGCCCATCACGGGACCGAGCTGCGCGCCTACGCCAACGGCTGGTACACCGAGGCCGACGGCGAGCCGGAGGGCTTCGCCGAAGCCGCCGAGCGCGTCGTCGACGACGGCTACGACGCGATGAAGTTCGACCCGTTCGGGACCGCCTGGCAGTCGATGACCACGAAAGAGAAGAACCACGCCGTCGATATCGTGGGCGCGGTCCGCGAGGCCGTCGGCCCGGACGTGGAACTGCTCATCGAGTGTCACGGTCGCTTCTCGGCCGCGCAGGCCGTCGACATCGCTCGCAAGCTCGACCAGTTCGACCCGGCCTGGTACGAGGAGCCGTGCCCGCCGGACTCGATCAACAGCCTCGCCGAGGTCGCCGACAAGTCGCCGATTCCGGTCGTCACCGGCGAGCGCCACATGACCAAACACGAGTTCTTCGAGCTCGTCACCCGGACGGACATCGACGTGTTCCAGCCGGACCTGATGAACACCGGTGGGATCACCGAGGGCAAGAAGATCGCGGGCCTCGCGGAGGCCGACCACGTCGACATCGCTCCGCACAACCCGCAGGGGCCGGTCGCCGGCGCCATCTACTCGCACTTCTGCACCTCGATCCCGAACTTCCGCATCCAGGAGATGTTCCAGACCTACGACGAGGACTGGGTCGACGAGCTGCTCGTGGATCCGCTGGAGGTCGAGGACGGCTACGTTCAGGTGCCCGAGGGCCCCGGCTTCGGTATCGAACTCGACATGGACGTCGTCGAGGAGCACGAGTACACCGAGGACTCGGTCCACACCATCGACCTCTGGGAAGAGGACTGGGAGAAGCGCGCCGACGAACTGCGCTGAGCCGCCGTTCCGCCTTCGAAACTGGATACATCGTCTGTCCCACCGCGGAACCGTAGAAAACCGCGGAAACCGCTTTTACTCGACGTCGACCGTCTCGCCGGACTCCGCAGCCTCGTGGATCGCCCGGACCGCCTTCATGTCGACCAGCCCGTGCTCGCCGTCGGCGTACAGCGGTTCGTCCGCGAGCACCTGCTGGGCGAAGTACTCGAACTCCTCGGCCATCTGGTCGACCTGCTCGGTCTCGACGTCGACCGTCGTCTCGCCCTGCGCGACCGTCAGCGAGGTCTCCATGTGGAAGGCCGGTTCCAGTTCGATGCGGCCCTCGGTCCCGACGATCTCCAGGCGCGTGTGGTCGTGGGCGTTCTGCGACGACGAGCACGCGGCGTGCGTGCCGTCGTCGAAGACGACGGAGAAGGTCGCCACCTCGTCGGGGACCTCGTCGAACGCCTCGTGCTCGGAGGCCATCGTCGACTGGACCTGCACGGGGTCGGCGTCCAGGACGAACCGCGCGGTATTCAGCGGGTAGATGCCCAGATCCATCACGGACGTCCCGTAGCCGGTGAGGTCGGGATTGAGCCGCCACTGGTCGGGATTCTCGATCATCCGGAGGAGCGGCTGGGAGTTCTCGCCGTGGACGAGCTGCGGTTCGCCGATGACGCCGTCGCGGACGAGTTCGCGGGCCCGCCGGACCGCGGGTTCGGTGTGCATCCGGTAGGCGACCATCAGCGGGACGTCGTGCTCCTCGCAGGCTTCGACGAGCGACTCGGCGCGCTCGACGGTCGCCTCCATCGGCTTCTCGCAGAGAACGGCCTTTCCGTTGCGCGCGGCCGCCTCGACGTGTTCGAGGTGGGTCGCGTTCGGCGTGCAGACGTAGACCGCGTCGTACGCGTCGGCCGCCTCGCCGTCCGCGAATTCCTCGTAGGTCAGGCCGTGTTCGACGGTGTCGTACGCCTCGCGGACGCGGTCGGTCTTCTCCGTCGAACTGCTGACGACCGTCGTCGTCGTGCAGTGGTCTATCTCCTCGATGGCCGGGAGGACGTACTCGCTGGTCCACCACCCGATCCCGACGAGCGCGAATCTGACCGTGCCCGTCGCGTCGGTTCGCCAGTCTCTCGGTTCGTACTCGAACAGCGATGTCGACATTCCGTCTGAGCGATCCGCTACTGTGGACATAAATGTGACCTCTGCGGCCGGCGACGGTTCGTCCGATATATTCGGATGGATGATCCCGGAGGCGCGATCCCGGTGGGTTCCCTTCGGCTTACAGTCTTAATGTTGTAATCGCCTGGCAGCGTTCGAGCTTTGCGGGGTCTCGGCCGGCTGTAGTGGCGCTGACAGACTGTTGCCAGCGGTCGGTCCCGTTCGCTGATAGTCGTCGCTGTCCCAGAGGCCTGTCACTGTCCAGTGTCTCGGCCTCAATCGATACGAGTGCCGTCTGTGAAACTGCCAAAAACGTCCGATTCAGCGCTTATATGGTCCTATCCGATATTATCGTCGCTAGTCTCGCGGTGCTCTCCCTTCGGTGCCGTCGTCTCCATCCGAGAGACCGGGGCGAGAGTGGCCGTCCGCGGTCCGGCGATTCTCTCGGAAAATCCCACTATATGAAACGATAGAACGTGTCTCGATTCGGTACATATTCGCAGTCGATAATGAATATTACTATGATATCGATGTAATTTTACACCCAGTTCCACCAAACATGGCTTGGTATCGGTAGATTCAAGCTGTCTCGTTGCCAGATTCCCCACAATATTTCCCACATTGTGAAACGCAAAACCTCGTCGACGACCTTTTTATACGGACGGTGAATCGCGGCGATTCAGTGAGTCGCTCCGAGACCTTCTGCGGTGATGTCAGTAATCTTCCCGCGGGCGCGCACGACGATACCACCCGGTTCCGATCGTCATCGTACAACGCCGCGAGGGCGACCATCGTCGCTCAGTAGACGGCGTAGACTGCGCTGTGGCGAGGACGTCGTCGGTCGGAATCCCCCGACATCGCACTCACGAGCCCCTGTGAAGCGAGTGGCAAGTGAGTCACGAATTACTAGGTAATTTTTTTATAGCAAGCGCTGAAGTGGGTTACTATGCGGGAGTATGACAACCTGCGCGATCGATTGTCGCGACGGCAGTACGCACAGTTGCTGGCCGGTGTCGGGATCACTGGCCTGGCGGGCTGTCCGTCGCAGGGTGGAGACGGGACGGCGACCGACGAACCGGCGTCGACGCCGACGGAGACGCCGGGCGACTCGGGGTCCGGGGACACGCCGTCCGACACCGACGAGTCCGGTGAGACGGCGACCGACGAGCCGACGCCGGAAGGCGACCCGGTGACCGACGAGATCCGGATCTTCCAGTCCAACTCGCCGGACGTGTTCGACGCCAACCTCTGGGCGCCCCAGGACAACACGACCGGGATGGGGTTCATGACGGACCTCCACGCCATGAAGAACGTCCACACGGGCGAGATGGCCTACAGCGGCCTGGAGGTCGAGGCGCCGTGGAAGCCCGGGACGGACAGCGTCTCTATCATGACGTGGTACACGGGCTACGAGGTCGAGGCGCCGTACGACATCTACGAGATGCACGACGACCGGGCGACCTACTGGAACGGGGACCCCTTCGACGCCGAGGCGCGCGAGATCCACGACCACGTCCACTACTTCCAGAACGGGAACAAGTTCAACGAGGACACGGCCTTCCAGAGCGAGGCCGTCAGTCAGTGGGAGTACCACCGGTGGAACGCCGACGGGAGCAACGGGCTCGACGACAACCCGCAGGCCAGGCACATCCTCGCGGCCGACGCGGCGCCGAACGACGGCGACATGCCGCTGCACCCGGACTTCACGCAGCCGTACCTGGAGCGCTACCAGGACGCCTCTTCGGCCGACGAGTCCCAGGCGGTGACCGACGACCTGATCGGCGACCGGATCACGCTCCAGCGACTGATGGACGAGGGCTGGGGGAGCGGCCCCTACGAGCTGCGCTCCGACGACGACATCGGGTCCGCGCGGCTCACGCTACGTCTCCGCGACGAGGCCGCGGCGAGCAACGGTGACACGGAAGTCGCTCACCCGAACGCCGCCAACACCAACGTCTCCAAGCTCGCCCTCATGTGGGGCGAGGGCGACCGCCGGAACACGCTCGCCGGGAACGGGTCGCTCGACCTCAACGGCAACATCATCGCACCGAACAGCCTGTTCCCTCGCGAAAGCCTGCCGGACCACATGCAGGAGCTCACCCGCTGGCTGCGTTCGTCCGGCGGTGACAAGTGGCGGTTCAACTGGCACAGCGACCACCTCCAGAATCTCTGGGTGCGCCGCGCCCTCGTGGCGGCCGTCGACTGGAGCGCCGCCGGTGCGAACGGCTGGGGCGACGAACGGTCGGTCCCCATCGAGAACCACACGTACCTGCTCGACGCCCAGTCGCAGGCGACGTTCTCCAGCGACTTCCTCGACAGCCTCCACGGCTGGCCCGTCGAGTCCGACCCCGAGGCCGCAGAGCAGTACCTGCAGCGCGGCGGCTACAGCAAGCAGGGCGGCCAGTGGGTCGACCCCAGCGGCAACCCCGCCAGCATCGACATCATCTACCCGTCCGCCATCGCCGACTACGCCGGCGCCGCCCAGACGATCAAGGCGAACCTGAGCGAGATCGGGTTCGGCGTCAACTTCAGCAGCCAGGGCTGGTCGACCTGGCAGAGCAACCTCAACGCCAGCGACGGGCTCAACTACGAGTCCTCGGTCTTCTGGCACGGCTACGGCAACCCGTTCGGGTACTACAACAGCACGGCCGGTCCGCTCGCCGGCACGCTGGTGATGGGCAAGGCCGACGACCCGTCCACGCGGGTCGACCGCGACACGGAAAAGGACTCCCAGGGCAAGCCGCTCCAGGTCCAGATCCCCTCGGAGGTCGGCTCCATCGACGCTCCCGACGAAGCCGGTATCAACCCCGATCTCTCGAACGGCGAGGAGATCAACCTGGCCGAGATCGTCTACGACATCCGCGATCCGGAGACGTCCGAGGAGCAGCTTCAGGAGCTCTACCAGAAGTGCGCCCGGTACTACAACTACTACCTGCCCCACTTCGTGTTCCACCAGTACAACTGGGGCGCCTGGGGCAACGTCCGCGACTTCGAGTGGCCGGAGCCGGGCCACCGCGGACTCGACTACGAGCGCGGCTTCGGTATCAGCTCAACGCTCATCCTGGGCGGGCTCATCGAGGCCAGCTACGACACCGACTTCCAGGCGCCGGAGTAAGCCGACCTGGACCGGCCCGTCGGCCGTCGCGCCTTCGAAGTCCGAGACGCCTCGACTGAACCATCGACCCGCCGCCTTCGGATCGGCCTGACCGGTTCCGGGCCGTCACTCGGGTTCCGCCGCTTTCTCGACGCGGCACCGCGGAACCCCGTATCACTCCTTGTCGCCCGATCGGCGAGCGTCGCGACCGTGTCGTCGCGATTCGTCGTTCTCGTCCCAACCGGTGAGTCGACGTGATCGATCCGTCCGCAATATGTCTAGGTTCGTGACTTGATTGAGAAGATATCCGCTATTTGATTTATTTGCCCGTGAATTCGGTCGTTCGAATAGAACGGTCCAGATACACCGTAATGGACGTAAAATCAGCGTATTATTGGTGAGATGGTTTCGAAGTGTGATTTTGATCGTCTGCTTAGCTCGCTGGCGGGACCCGATACAGTCCTGCGAAAACGAAACTACGCGACATCCCCGAATACACTACGGTATATAACAATAAATAATTCATCATACCATCGCTATTTATACGATCGGACTTCCAGTTTCGGACGTTCGGAGAATGACACTGGGGTGGCGTCGATCGAATGCCGTCGATCGGGGACGGGCGTCGGACTACGAGGAGTCCCAGAGTGCGAGCGTCCGACAGCGGAGCGTCCCAAACCGGGAGCGTGCGAGAGTGGTGTCTCCTGCAGGGAAATAACCGTTTTCGTCCCGTCTTCGATCCCGGAGCGATCCGGCGATTCCGTGGGCGGGACGCCCGACAGCGCACGGGGCGTCAGGCGCGATCGTCGACCCCGACGGACTTATGGATCGATCGGCCGAATTCGGGGATATGGCGCCCGAGGCACGCGGTTCAGAGCGCGGCTTCTCGTTCGACTACGACCCGGGCGAACTCCGCTGCGCTCGGGGATGCGTGGCCCAACTCGAAGCGGTGCTGGCCGAGCGCGGCCTGACTGACGCGCTGGTCGTCACGGGCTCGAACGTCGGGGCGAATCGCGACGTGATGGACCCGGTCGAAGCGGGGCTCGACGACCGACTCGCCGGCGTGTTCGACGAGACGACGCCCGCGAAGTACCTGCGGACGGGGCTCGACGGCGCCCGCCGCGTCCGCTCGGAGGGGATCGACGCGCTCGTCGCGGTCGGGAGCGGGAGCAGTCTCGACGTCGCCAAGGTGATCAGCGCGCTGACGAGCCACGACGACGTCGAGGCCGCCGCGCAGGGGGCGCTCGAATCCGGGGAGGTCACCGTCGCGACTGACGGCGATCCGACGCCGGTCGTCGCCGTCCCGACGACGCTCGCGGGGGCGGACCTCTCCGTCATCGCCGGCGTCGGCCTCACGCTCGACCCGTCCGGGCTCTCTGACCGGGAGATCCCCAATGGCTCGGTCGGGGACCGCCGACTCATGCCGACGGCGCTCTGTTACGACCCGGCGCTGTTCGAGACCACGCCGAAGGGCGTGCTCTGCGCGTCGGCGATGAACGGGTTCGACAAGGCAATCGAGTGCCTCTACTCGCGCTATCGGACGCCAGTGACCGACGGGACGGCGATGCGGGCGCTCTCGCTCATGCAGTCGGGGTTCGAGACGCTGCCGCGGGATCAGATGGACGAGGGCAAACTGTACGACGCGGTCGCGGGTGTCGTCCTCGCCCAGTACGGCATCTCGACGCCCGGGACGTATCGGGCCTCGGTCATCCACGCGTTCGGCCACGGTTTCTCCCACGATTACGACGCTCACCAGGGGACGGTCCACGGCATCGTCGCGCCGCACGTCCTCCGCTACGTCTTCGACGAGGTCGACGGGCGACGGGATCTGCTCGCCGAGGCGCTCGACGTCGACGACCCGGCCACCGGCGACGACGAGACCGCCGATCGCGCCGTCGACGCGGTCGCGGCAGTCAGCGACGACCTCGAACTCCCTTCGCGACTGCGCGCTATCGACGGACTCGCGCGTGACGACTTCCCGACCATCGCCGAGGCGATCCGTAACGACGGGCTGATGGGCGGCGCTCCCGAGGGGCTCGACCCGTCGGCGGAGGAGATCGAAGCCGTCCTCGATGCGGCGTGGTAGGCGACGCTACCGACTGTTTCTGCGGAAAAAAGGGCGGTGGGCTCCGCGATTACTCGGCGGCCGCGGCGGTCGTCGAGTTGGTCGCACCGGCGCTCCCACTGGCGCTGTTGCTACCACCGGCGCTGTCGCCGCCGCTGCTGCTGCTGTCGCCGCCACTACTGCCGCCACTGATGCCGACGCCTCCCTCGTCGCGTTCGCCGTCGGTCCCGTTAGTCGACTCGACGACTTCGACGGGGACGGTGATCGCGTCGGGGACGCCGTAGGGGATACCGTCTTCGTCGACGACCCAGTCGACGCGGAGCGTGATCGTGTTGTTCCCGGGCTCGATCTGTTCGTTGCCGAAGGTGTTCGTCTCGACGCCGAACGTTCCGACGGTGACGGTCCCGTTGCCGGTGTTGCCGTCGAAAGCCGTGGCCGAGGCCTCGGCGCTGTCGGAACTACCACCGGCCCCCGCGGAGAGCCGCGAGGCGTTGATGTGCAGTCCGAGGTCGGGCCAGACGGCGGGGTGACCGGTCCGATTCGCGGATATCGAGAGGGCGCTGATACCGTTGTCGACGCCCGAGAGCGTGAGGTTCGTCTGCGCCGTCCCGTTGATCGGGAGGGTCAGCGACGACTCGTTCAGCGAGAGCCCCACGGTGCGGTTGGACTCGTGTGCGACGACGAGGCGGGCGTTGGCGGACGCGCCGGCCTCGCGCGTGTCCACGGCGCTGACCTCGACCTCGTAGAGGCCGGCGTCGAAGGCGGCCGCGGAGGCGTTCATCCTGACGTCGCCGCTGGCTTCGAAGGCGGCGACGGGATCGCCGCCGACCCGTTCGACGCCGGTGAACCCGTCGACGTCGTCGAACGCGTCCCGGAGTTCGTCGGCCGAGACCGACTCGCCCTGGTTGTCTTCGACGGCGACTTGGAGGTCGTAGTCCGGACGCTCGGAGCGCAGCGACAGCGAGACGCGGTCCTCGCCGGCGGCCGCGTCGACGAACGTGCGGTTGGTCTCCAGGTAGAAGAAGTCCTGGCTCGCGAGGGTGAACGCGGCCTCGGAGTCGGTACCCGTGCCGACGACGGCGCCGTCTTCGAGGACGAGCGACTCGCCGTCGTCGTTCCGGAGCACGTACTCGCCGTCGGTCAGCGTCGCCGATTCGAGGACGGCCTCGCCGTCGTCGAGGGAGACCCGTCGGACGACGTGGGGTTCGAAGAAGTCGGTCTCGTCGGGCACTCGCACGAGATCGTAGGTGGCGCCGTTGGCACCGCGGTCGGCGAACCGGAGGTTCTGCCCGCGGTAGGCCGTCTCGTTGGAGGTGACGTCGACGTCGGCCCGGAGACGGTCGCTGTCGCCGCTGCTGGTCCGGGGGATGGTGATCGTCGACTCGGTGGTCGCGATGCGGTCGGACAGGAGGCCGGTCAGGCCGGCGAGTCGGAGTTCGCCGTCGACGCGGCTCGCCGCGGTGAGCGAGCCGTTGAACTGCGAGGCCTCGTCGAACAGCTGGCGCCCGTCGTCGCCGACGCCGCGGACCCGAACCGTCGTCGCGCCGCGGAACTGGTTCTGTCCCTGTTCGAGGAGGACGACGCCGTTGCGGTGGGCGAAGACCTGCTGGACTCGGCTCTCGTTGCCGACGCCGTAGAGGCGGCTCCAGCGGGTGACCCCGTCGTCGTCGACGCGGCTGACCCACGCGTTCGTCGAGTAGCTGCCACCGAAGCCGGACTGCGTGCCCGCGAGGAGCGCGCCGCCGTCGTCCGTGGGGACCGCGCCGACGACGCTCTGGTCGACCGAGCCGCGGACGGTGTGGTTGAACTGCACCTGGCCGGACGAGCCGGTCCGGAGCACCCAGGGGTTCGAATAGCCGGCGTTCCCGGCGACGAGGAACCCGTCGTCGGTCGTCCGGAGCGACGTCGGGGAGGCGTCGACGCCGTAGGTTTCGCTCCAGACGGCGTCGCCGCCCGAGAGTTCCGTCAGGCGGACGCCGTCACCGCCCGGAAGCCCGAACGCCACGGCGACGCCCTGGTCGGTCGCGCGCATCGTGTCGGCGGTCCCGCCGTACGCCGACATTGCGCTCGCGTTCAGTTCGTGACGCCAGGTGACGTCACCGTCGCTCGTGAGGTGAACGACCTCGACGGTCGTCTCCGCCGGGTACGTCTCGACCTGGACGTCCCGCGTGGTAACGAGCGCGTACACGTCGCCGCCGTCGCCGACGGCCACGTCGGCCACTTGCGTGGTGGCGTTGGTCGTCGAGAACGTCCGCTTCCAGTCGACCTGATCGTCCTCGTCGAAGCGGACGAGCGAGCCGTTCAGCGCGGGGGAACCCATCCGGATGCTGTAGTTCTCCGGGAGTTCGATGCCGCCGACGACGGTGCCGCCGTCGTCGGTCCCCGCGAACGCTATCGGGACTGTAGTTGCGGAGGGACTGTTCGATTGCGTGTCCGCCGCGTCGGCGGACGGGGTGGAGGGCCCTGCGGCGGCCGCACCCGCCGGCACGACTGCGGCGAGCGTGCCGGCGACGACAAGCGCGGCCAGCCAGCAGGCGGCTGCGGTTTCCGTTCTGGACATGTGATCGATCCGAAACCCGCAACTACGTAGTAGGTTTCGCTTACTCAAATGGGGCCTTTAGTTACCCGTTCTACACGGGGGCGGCCGGACGCCAGCGAGCCGACGGGAACGCCCAGCCCACATCGGACCGCCCCCGGCCGCCAGACGTTTATGGTGTCGAAGCGCCAACTGGTAGACGTGACAGAGGGATACGACCCGGCGGAGGTGCCGTGTTACGAGGACCAGGCGACCCGGGACGCGGAGTACGAGCGCGCGGAGCGAGAGCGGACGCCGTTTTTCGCCGTCGAGCGCTACGAGGAGGGGTACGCGGTCACCTACGACCTCCTGCCGGCCGGGAGCGAACTCGCCAGGCCGGCGCGGAAGGAGCTCGACGAGCGGCTGACGCGCGAACTGGAAGACCTGGTCGGCGACCCGGGGGTCCCGACCCGCGAGGCGAGCAAGAGCGTCGGCGCGTCGCTCGGAAGCATCTCCCTGTTCGATCGCGAGGAGACCGCCCGACGCGTCGCCGCGGTCGCGGCGCGGTTCGTCCTCGACGAATCGAACTGGGTGGACGCGACCCCGCCCGAGGGGTCGACGGGCGCGCAGTTCCGAGAGAACTGACCGACTGCGGAACGGTCAGGCGGTGTCGCTCACGACGGCGTCGGCGTGCGCCGCGGGGACGACGAGCAGTTGCTCGTCTCGTTCCAGTTCGTCGCCAGTCGCGAACACGATATCGTCACCGCCTGCGACGCGGACGCCGTCGTAGACGCTCTCCCAGTGGTCGAGCACCTCGTCGGGGACGGTGACGATACGGTTCTCGTCGACCTGCGTGCTGGCGACGTATCGGACGTCCTCGCCCTCCTCGATCGGGTCGTAAAGCTGCGAGACGACGACCCCGTCGTCGTCGCGGATCCCCCACACGACCTCGGCGTTCATCGAGAGGAACTCCTGATTGAACGCACGCTGGGGCGCCGGTACCTCGTTGCTGTGTTCGTCGAAGGCCGCCGCCCCCAGCCGATCGTCGGCGAGCGGGGCCGCTTCGCCGGTCGACTCATCGGACTCCGCGCGCTTTTGCCCCCCCGTCTGGTCGCCCGATTCGTCGCCCGGTTCGACCGCGCTCCCGACGTCAACGCCGGTGTCGACGACCGACGAGGCCTCGTCACCGCTCGCGTGGTCGGGCTGCCTCTCGAACTCGCCGGCGGCGCTCTCGATGTCCGGGGCCGTGTCGACGACGTCCGACTGGTCGATGTCGATCCGCTCGCCCCCGTCGCGGCGTGAGCGGCGCTGGACGGCCGCGATCGCGAGGAGGCCGGCGCCGACCGCGAGCCGGCCGAGGCCGCGAGCGCGGTCGCCGGCCCGGATGTCACGTAGGCCGCTGACGACGGTCGCGCCGCCACCGAGGCCGGCGAGCGCGCCCGAGCGTGCGCCCTTCCGCACGTATCCCGAGATCTGCTCCATCTTCCCGCCGCTGCTCCCCGCGTCGCGCTGCCGGTCGCGGTCGCCGCGCTCGTCGACTGACTCGTGACTCGCGTCTCCGTGGCTCATGCTGTCCGTCCCTTGGGCCTCGACGCGTAAATCCGTGCGGTCGGGCCGTGTTCTCCGTCGGTCTGGCTGGCGCGTCCAGGCCGGAGAGCGTCGGTAAGACGCCGTATAACAATACCCGTGTCGGCCGCGAGTCCGAAGCGACACGGGGCGACGTCGGCGTCGGGATATCGAGGGCTTACCGCGGGTAAGTGCCGACCACTGACCCCCGTCACGAGGCAACCATGAAAGTAGCACTCATCGGCTTCGGACAGGCGGGCGGCAAGATCGTCGACGAGTTCGTCGACTACGAGCGCCGGACGGGACTGGACATCTTCAGCTCCCCCATCGCGGTCAACACGGCGAAGACCGACCTGCGCGGACTGGAGAACGTCCCCGTGGACAACCGCGTCCTCATCGGACAGGCGCGCGTCAAGGGCCACGGCGTCGGCGCGGACAACGAACTGGGCGCGGAGATCGCCGAGCAGGACGTTGGCGAGGTCCAGAGCGCGCTGGACGAGATACCGGTTCACGAGGTGGACGCGTTCCTGATCGTGGCGGGGCTGGGAGGCGGGACGGGCAGCGGCGGCGCGCCGGTGCTCGCCAAGCACCTCAAGCGCATCTACACCGAGCCCGTCTTCGGCCTGGGCGTCCTCCCGGCGGCCGACGAGGGCGGCATCTACACGCTCAACGCCGCCCGGTCGTTCCAGACGTTCGTCCGCGAGACGGACAACGTGCTCGTGTTCGACAAC
This sequence comes from Halosimplex rarum, assembly GCF_047715405.1. Lineage (NCBI taxonomy): Archaea > Methanobacteriati > Methanobacteriota > Halobacteria > Halobacteriales > Haloarculaceae > Halosimplex > Halosimplex rarum. The sequence goes on along the minus strand of NZ_CP180412.1, from coordinate 2,178,022 downwards.
GACGCCTGGCGCCAGACCGGCGAGTCGATGGCCGGCGGCTACGACCAGATAAACGGCGAGATCGTCCGCCGGTTCGGCATGCTCTTCGCCGCCGGCGAGACCGTCGGAAACGACCAGGTCGCCGAGAGCGTCGTCGACTCCTCGGAGATCATCAACACGCTCGCGGGCGGCGGCGTCTCCACGGTCGGCTACGCCTCCGAGACGGTCGAACGAGACGACGGGGGGCTCCTCTCGCGGATGGGTGGTGCCAGCGACGAGAGCGTCGTCGACGACATGCAGGAAGCGAACACGACCAATCGCATCACGTCGCTGGTGCGAAAGGCGGCGCTCGGTCGGCTCACGCTCCCCTGTGATCTGTCGGGAGCCGAGCGCTCGCTGCTGGTCGTCGGCGGGCCGCCCGAGTTCCTCAACCGGAAGGGCATCGAGCGCGGGCGGTCGTGGGTGGAGGAGGAAACCGGGAGCATGGAGGTTCGCGGGGGCGACTACCCGATTCCCGACTCCGAAACGGTCGCGAGCGCCGTCCTCTTCTCGGGCATCCACAAGGTGCCGCGGATCAAGGAGCTCCAGCAGGTTGCCATCGAGGCCAGGGAGAACATCGACCAGTTGCAGTCCGAGCGCGAGGACAACCTCGACAAACTGCTCAACGAGGGCGCGGAGGAGATCGCACCGCTGTACTGAGCCATTTGTCTCGCTCGACGGCCCGAGTCGAATAATTCTCGTAACGTATCGAGAACCATGCTACCGCGTATACATATCACTTTATTACCCCATACGTCGTCTATAGAAGTAGGAAGTTCTCTTCCGCCTACTATGACCGCAGCAACCACTTCCCCAGACACTCGTAACACGTTCCAGAGCACCGTCGGCGGCTACACGGTGGGCGGGCGCGCCCACAGTCTGTCTGCCTGGTTCGTCCTCTCACTCCGTCTCATGATGGGGTGGGCGTTCGCCTACTCCGGGTTCACGAAGATCACCGCAGCGGAACCGTTCGGCGCGGGCGGCTACCTGGCCCACAGCGCGGCGACGAACGGCAACCCGCTGGCCGGGCTGTTCGCCTGGATGGGGTCGACGCCGTGGTTCGTCGAGTTCGCGAACGTCGCGGTCCCGTGGGGCGAGCTGTTCATCGGGCTCGGGCTACTCGTCGGTGCGCTGGTCCGCCTCGCGGCGTTCTTCGGCGCGCTGATGATGCTCATGTTCTACTTCGGGAACTGGGACATCGCCCACGGCCTCATCAACGGGGACTTCGCGTACATGCTCGTGTTCCTCGCGGTCGCCGCCTTCGGCGCCGGCCGGATCCTCGGCCTTGACGCGTGGATCGAGAACTACGACCTCGGCGGACAGACGCTCGGAGAGCGCTACCCCGTCCTCGAATACGTCCTCGGATAGCCCTCTTTTCCGCACTCATTCGTCGTCTGCTGTCCTTCCTGCGTATGGTTTTCGCCCGCTCGCTCTGGCTACGTCCCAATGGGGCGGGTCAGTCCGGCGCGGCTGGTATCGACGCGGCCGGCTTAGTCGGACGCGGCCGGGCCCGGTACGGTCGGCGAGAGGTCCCCACGGACCAGCGGCGGATGCCGACACGACACGGTGTCGGCGGACGAGTCAAGCGGCCGGCGCATCCGGAGGACGCTCCTCGGTCGCCCCGTCTGGGTGTACGAGACGTCCTCGACCGCTTTGAACCCGAGGGTGTCGTAGAGCCGGCGAGCGGGCCGATTGCCGGGCTGGACGACGAGGGTGAGCGCGTTGCGGTCGCCGACGACGGCCGTCGCGAGGACGTGCTCGCTCACTTCGGTCCCGATACCGCGGTGCTGGTAGTCCTGGTGAACGAAGACTGCGAACTCCGGTTCGGCGTCGTCGGTCGGCGTGTACAGCGCGTGACCGACGACTCGCTCCTGCCCGACGACGACGAAGTTACACCCTTCTTCCAGGAGGCCGTCGAGCCAGTCCACGATCCGCGAGCGATTCCGCGGCGGCAGTCCCTGCGCTCGTTCGCCGGGCGCGAAATCGTCGTACATGTCGACGAGCGCGTCACGGTCGTCGGCCGTCGGCGGGCGGACGACCCAGCGGTCTCCCTCCGTGTCGACGAATCGCGGACACCGCGGAGGACAGTGGATCGATCCCTCACACTCCGTCGGCGCCCAGTACGTACACGCGTCGTCGCTGTCGCTCATATTCGAGTCTCTATCGCCGGAACGGATAAGGGGGTGAGCCCGCTCTCAGTCTGCGGGAACGGGCGGTGACGCGGTCGTCGCGGGTAATGCGGCTTGTCTGCGGACGATCACCGAGGAACGCGTGTCGAACCGTCCCGATCGAGATGGGGTCGGAGTAGCGACTGGGGGGACACACACCGGATTCCGAGTTAGTGGGGGGTTCGGCGGGGTCGAGTGTCTCTGTGGAGGGTGAACTAACTCGGAATCCGGTGTGTTCGCACTAGAACTAGCATTCTGTCGAGATTATTGTAGTGAACGTAGAAAAAGACAGTAGTGCTAGCTAAGTGCTGATAGCTAAATGATGCTAGCTGAGTGGCACTAGTTGTGTGGTGTTTGGTGGGGGTGGTGCTTGGTGGGGGTGGTGCTAGGTGGGGTGAACGCTAGTGTGTTTGAGTAGCCTATCGAACTGGGACTGTTTGGCCGTGAATCGATCTGTCTGTCCTCACGGAGTGTCATACTGTCGTCGAACTAACTCGGAATCCGGTGTGTGTCTGGTTCTGTAGTTCGTTCGGTGGCCGTCAGACTAACTCGGAATCGGGTGTGTCTCCGGTCGGATCGGATTCGGGACGACCGTTCCGTCCCGCGAAACTAACTCGGAATCCGGTGTCCGTCCCGAGCGGACCGGATCTCCTCCCCGAAATATGCCATTCGAGCAATATCTCGGGGACGTTGTTCCCGTTCTCCAGGGATCCGCCTCCGACTAACTCGGAATCGGGTGTGGGTCCCCGATCGACGGCCATCTGCCAGCGTTCGGTCGATCGGTGACTCGGAATTAGGTGTGTGTCCCCCCATCGGCGGTGGTCGATCACCGTCCGTCTGTCGCCACGGGCCGAGTCGCCGGACCGGCGTGATCGGTACCGAACGCCGAGCGTCTGACGCTAACTCGGAATCTAGTGGGGGATTACCGAGTTCGGAGTTACGTCGAATCCGCCCCTATCCTGAAAGATAGGTTCTACTGGCGGGTAACTAACTCGGAGTGTAGTGGAAACATTTTTCAGCGGGCCACCGAACAGGGGAGTCATGCAGGAGCGTCGGAACGCGGCGACAGCGGAGGGGGACGAGCTGTTCCAGTCCGTCGACGAGGGCGGTGACGACACGATATTCGCGAACCGGGAGCTACTCAACATCGACCACGTCCCGGACGAGGCCCGGATCGTCGGTCGCGACGAACACATCCGCGACCTCGCCAACGAGGTCGGCCCGGCCGTCACCGGCTCGCCGCCGAACTCGGTCATCCTCTACGGAAAGACCGGTTCCGGGAAGTCGCTCGTCGCGAACCACGTCATGGAGCGCGCCCGGAGCGAGGCCGAGCGGCGCGCCAACGACCTCGCGACGGTGACCGTCGACTGCGCCCAGGCGAAGGGCGAAGCCGACACGATCCAGACCATCGCCGAGGGCATCAACACGCCCGACACGGGCGTCCAGATCCCCACGCGCGGCATCTCGACGAACGAATACTACAACCGCCTCTGGGAGATCCTCGACCGGGAGTACGACGCCGCGCTCATCACGCTCGACGAGGTCGACCGCCTCGGCGACGACAACGTCCTGATGTTGCTCTCCCGGGCCCGCGAAGCGGGGAAGGTCGACGTCCCGATCGGCATCATCTCCATCTCGAACAAGGTGAACTTCCGCGAGCAGATGACCGAGCGCGTCAAGAGCAGCCTCGGCCACAACGAGTTCATCTTCGACCCCTACGACGGCGAACAGCTCCGACAGATACTCGAAAACCGCCGCGACGCGTTCCGCGACGGCGTCCTGAACGCCGGCGTCATCCCGAAAACGGCCGCGCTCGCCGCCCAGCGCCACGGTGACGCGCGCAAAGCCATTCGCCTCCTCCGCCACGCCGGCGACTACGCGAAGAACAACGGCATCGCAGAGGTGACCGAGAGCCACCTCGAACGCGCGCAGGAGCAGGCCGAGGTCGAGCGGCTGAAGGAACTCATCGCCGGCCTCCCGCCTCACAGCAAGTACGTTCTCTATGCTCTCGCAAACCTCACCGCGAACACGTCCGAGGAACAGGACTGGTTCCGGACGACCGTCATCTACGACGTGTACCAGAAGGTCTGCGCCGCGGAAGGGGCGGACGACCTCACCACGGACTCGATCCGCGGGCTGCTCAGCGAACTCGCTTTCCTCGAAGTCACCGAGTCGAATCAGGAACACGGCGGTATGGGCAAGGGCACCTACAAGGAACACCGGCTGCTGTGGGAACCGAGCGTCGTCTTCAAGATGGACCCGAACCCGGCGCAGGTCGACGTCGATCAGTAGCGCCCGCTCGACCCCGATTCACCGATCACTCCTCGTCTAGCTGTTCCTGCCACTCCTGGACCTTCGCCATCAGTTCGACGGGTGGCGTCTCGTTGACGTCGATGTCGGCCAGCGTCTCCAGCACTTCGGGTACGCCTTCCCCGAACTCGTCGGCGAGCACGGCTTCGGGGTCGGGTTCACCGCCGTCGGCCGTCGCAGGGGTGTCCGAGCTGGCAGCCGTTCCGCGCTCTGAATCCCCGCCGCTATCGCTATCGGCCGTGAATTCCCCTTGTTCGAGGTCGAACACGGCCTGCACCGGCTCGCCACTGCTCCCGCCTTTCGCCTCGATGGCCTTCTCCTCGCGGAGCTTCTCCAGCACGTCGCGCGAACGGTCGACCACGGGGTCGGGCACGCCTGCCAGGTCCGCGACGTGGATCCCGTACGAGCGGTCGGTCGGCCCCTCGCGGACCGTCCGCAGGAAGGTCACGTCCCCGTCGGACTCGTCCGCGGCGACGTGGACGTTGTAGACGCGGTCGAGGTGGTCGGCCAGCGTCGTCAGTTCGTGGTAGTGCGTCGCGAACAGCGTCTTCGCCCGGACCACCATTTCAACTCCAGAGAGACACGACTACCCAGCGGAACTAACATCAATTTTGTACTCCGCAAATGGATTCTCCCGTCCGTACCAAATTGTCACGATTGGCATTTTTGGCCGGTATAAACAGTCTCCCAGGGGAGAAACACTCGTGTGTGACTGGAGCGACGTGAGTGGGGGCATGCCAGTTTCGTAGCACACTCGGGCGGAACGGACGAGAGACGGGTGTGAGAGTGTCCGTTCACGAGACGGCAGACGCATGGGACAGGCACACTGTCGCTGTGTACACGCACAGTCGATCGTCACACACGGCTGCCGTCTTGCGATTTCGACTGTGGCGGCAGGTGGCGTCCAGAACCGAGCACGAACAGTCGGCCTGCCGGAGTCACGATATCGCTGAAATCAGAGCGACGAGCGTCTACAACGGGAGGTTTCCCATCGACGAATGCTACCAACCTCATCGACCCTCGAAGTTCACACTCACGGCTGGATCGCCACGAGACCGTTGTTACCGGTCGCTATCGCCGATCGTGACACACAAGCGGTGGCTCGAGCACGCCCGAGTGGCCCGTTCGGCGGTCGTGACGGCGTGACATTCGTCGTGAAGTCGAGTGATGTAGATCCCGACGAATCCGTCCACGCTCCGCGTATCGCTATCGTATTGACTCAGTCTTGCGTCTGGATTCTTTGTTGCTTTCGATTGATTCGACGACCGTGATAGCGGGCGCTAACAGTGCTGGACTCGCTTGCGATGGCTGTCTCCACCCATCTGAGAGTTTCGCGGTCTCCTCAGAGCGAAGCCCCGAGATATTCTCATCCCGCTCGAACAGTCACACGGCACTCATCTCGATAGCAGCCTGCGGGACGGATTCGAAAAAACGGATCCACGAAGCGAGTCACACAATTGTCCGAGTAACAGGGGTGGATCGCTACCCGACGACGGCTCTCCCAAGTCGGATATGGAATTGATCCATCCCCTTCTTCGAAATCACTTCCACTACGCTCTCCCCAGATTGATACGTGAGCACACGCTATCCTCACCTGAAAGACAAGAAACTAATGCGAGCCCGCAAATTTGCAACCTAACCCGACCGAAACGAGGACCCGACCGTGGAAGACACCAATCTGTACCAGTTCACTGACCTCGAAACCTTAGAGACGCTGTACGCGTGGGCCAATGAGGCCATCGAGCAGGAGGAGAACCCGGTCCGGTCTCTCACATTCATTGCAGAAGAGAACCCGAAGCAGATTTTCGCGAATGACACTCCTACCGGGTTCACCGTCGAGATCGAGGAGCGCGAAGAATTTCTGCAGATCGATCTGACACGCCGCATCAAAGGGTCCGGTGAGGATTACAACGAGGATGGGTACAAATTCCTCTCGGGGACGGTCTCTGTCTTCGGCCATCCCGAGACGGAAGCGTACACCGCCTTTGCTGTCTCTGACCGGGAGTTCTTCAATCAGGCAGTCCGCAGGTACATCCAGGGACTTCCGCCTACCGTCTCGACTTCGTTCCTCTCCACTGGCGAGCTCCGACAGCTCCTGAACAAGCTGAGCGACGAGATAAACGGGAATTTCTATGTGACGAAGGGAGTGACAAAATCTCCCGGCGGAGACACCGAAGTCAAATACTTCGACAACAGCCGATATTTCGACCTATTCAACATCGAGGAAGTCAGTGAACAGAACTACTACGTCGATAAAATCGAATTCGAACTCCGACAGTCCAGACACGAGTTCCGCGGGCAACTCTCTCGAAAGGGAGTTTCACGCTACGTAAGTGGCAATCAGAGCATCTACTTCAAGAAGATCCTCCCGAACTTGGCGACACTCCTCTCAGCAAAAGGCGACCTCTTCAACGATAAAGCTCGGGAGTACGGATCCCGGGAAGCAGACACGATAGAGATCCTCTACGAGGAGGGGGCGATCAAAGGCCGCGAGGAGAATGTCCGACTCATCAACGCACTGGAGGGTCTCAAACGCTCCTCGATTACCGTCTATCACAAAAATCCGTACATGCATGCGTCGGTCTTGGACTACGAAGATGGGACGAACGCTGACGTCTTCCTCACTTCAGATCGCCGCGTGAGTATTGTTCCCGGCTTCAATGCTTCTCGGAAGTCTCTGTCCCGGATCTGCGACCGGATCAACCAGGGGTTCCTCGAGGGTGATGTCTCCGAAGGGAACGACCGCAGCAAGGACCCCGAGGAGTATTTTGTCTCAGGGTGACACGTCGTGAGGGGACAGAACCAGTATGAACACTGTGTCGAGCAAGCATTCGCGGAGTTTCGCACTTACGACGAAGTTGTCGATATCGTGGCTGCCTGGGAGCAGTTTCTCAGCGACATCAGCGTAGCGGATGCGTTCGATTTCCAGTGGTTCCCTGACCCCATCACGGCGGCTGCTGCTGCCGAACAAACACCCACGTTCACTGCATCGCTCACCCCGGAGTACTGCCTCGTGGCCGACGTAGTCCAAGACGTCGCCAGTGATGTAGCGGTCTTCCGGGAACAGTTGGCCCCCTTCACGACCATCGAAACAACCGATCTCGCGATCAACGGTACGAAGCCAGAGACTGTTGACATCTGTCTCCTCATCGCCGACGAGCAGGCCCAAACAGCGCGGGTCCATCTGGATTCGTTCGACGATACATTCCTTCGAGACCCCAACCTCGTTCCATTAGAATTCAGTCTCATCGACCAAGACACCAAGCCGAAATACAAATTCGAACGAATGTCGTTGGTCGGCGAGAATTTCCGGGATGGATCCCTACCCGACCACGCACAGATGAGTCCACGACTCTCTTCTGACGGCAACTTGGCTACTATTCAGATCCCGATCACGGATTTCGACCGGCACAAGGCGACCGGTGTGCTCTGCAACAAACAGCCCCCGAGTCTCTATCTCGCGTGCCACATGTGGGATCGGGTGTTCTACGACCAACTCAATGACAGTCAGCAGATCGAGTGGCAGCGTGGAGACCCTGACCAGACACTCACGTTCGAGGTTGCGGTTGATTCGCTAACTGACGACCTCAACGAGTATTATATCCCCAATGGATCGGTCAGTTCAGACTGGGTCGACGAGACGTTGGAATACCTCTGCATCGTCGAGACAGCACACAAGCTGACGGACACCCAATATCGGGTCGACTTCCGTAACCTGCGCGAGAAACGCCGGGAGTACAAAGACGTCGTCGTTCGTGGTGGGGAGTTTTCGGACTTGGCGATGCTGTTCGCAGGGTGGCACTGTGAGAACGAAGTGGAGCTTGACGAGGGCGATCTACACGAACTGACAGAGCCGAGCGACCCGACGGGTGACATGGAGGCACCCGATTACACACAACCCACTCTCGGGGAGTATTGACCGACTATGGCAGGGGATGATCCCTCAGCAAGGGACGAACGAGAGTCACACCTGCATCTGACGGAGAAGTACGATCGAATGGTCGAAAGTCAGTTGAGTGCGCTCACAAATGTCGATACGAACGCCTGGCGGGCCGCCCGTCTCATCGGGATCTTGCTCGGGATTCTTCTCACTGGGCTCTCGATCGTTGCGCAAGGTGAGAACCCGACGGGAACGTTCTCACCAGCCGTTCTGAGTTTTCTGATTCTGGGAGTGGTCTCATTGCTAATATCGTTGGTGTTTGCTGCAGTCAGTATTCTCAACGTGAAAGTCGGCTATGGCCCTGGAACGCACCTCACAGACGGGTTAACTGACGGCGACGTCAGCCCGGAGGCCTACCCGGGTATCGTGTCGAAGAACCTGGCAAAGAACATCGAGAAGAACAATCGCGTTCTCGCCTCGAAGGCCGACAAACTGCGGTATACGTACAATTTCCTTATTGTCGGACTCGTCGCTTTTTCCACCGGTATTGGATTCCTGATCACCTCCCCAGACTGGAGCGGTGTCATTGTCGTTAGTCTGATTTCGGTGCTGGTGATGGTGGGAATCTCCGACTATATTCTCCGCAAGAAGTACGATGACGATGACGGGAGCGACGACGGTAAAGAGAGCGATGCCGGAACTCACCGATAACTGTGGTCCCAACAGCAAGTCTGTCGACTTTGTTGCTGAGTCCCGTAGTACGAGAGATGTGCTTGACACACAGCCACACTTGAAACACAGCAGCAGCTGAAGACCGAGCGTCATCGTATCTTCCAGTTGGGCCCTCCAAATTGGCAAATGATAGTGATCGCAGTCGTCGGCAGTGGTGAAAGCCCTCGGCGCGCTCGCGGTCGCTGCGACGGGATATCCGTACTCTCCGCACCGCCCGCACGGATAGTGCCCGCGCAGGCGACTGAACTGCACGCGAGCCCGCCTCGCCCTTTCAGTCCGCCAGGTGCGCGGTTGGGTCCCTGAACTCGCCGTCGGTTGTCTGTGTGCGTCGTGACGGCTCGCCACGCGCGGTGCGTGCCGCCCTGCGCGTCGCTCGCGACCGACCATTCCGGGCTGCCTGCCTGCAGTAGCGGGCGGGCTGCCGGGCTAAAGTGCATGTGCCCTCGCGCCAGCGGGTAAGCGCGGGGGGTTGCGCGGCGTGGCTGCTCACCCCCCACGCTTACTCCGCTGGCCGCTCGCTCCGGGCGGGTCACCCGCGCGTGGCTGGTTTTTGGTCGCCCCGACAGCGCTTCTTGCTCGCGCCTGTTGGGCGCTCGCGAAGGCGCGAGCGAGACGCGCAGACGAGTCTGTCGGTCGTGGTCGTCGGAAAACCGCGATGTAAGGGCATCGCGGTGGCAGGCGCGTGAGCGCCTTCAGGAGTCGGAACCCCAATGTCTAGTGAAACGCGATTCGGTAGTAAAGTTTCGGACGCACAGGCGGACGACCAAGACGTCGACGCGGCGGTCGAGGAGACGCCGGAACTGCGGCGGTCGGTCGATCAGGAGATTCAGGGGAAGGTGGATACGAACCATCCCGAGGCCAGGCCCGAGGGCATGACCCTGGAAGGCGAAGAACGCTTCAGAGCACGGGAAGTCGAGATTCGACGCACCCGGCAACGGTGGGACCGGCGCCAATCCTCGAACCGTGAACAGCGGACGCGCGACGTGGTCGGGTCACAGACGCGATACACCCAGGAAGATCGGCCAGACGATCCACGGACCAAGTTGAGTCAGGAGCAGTTGGCGGAAGTCAACAAGCGTGCAGCGCAGATTGCGGATGAGCTGGACGGACGTTCCAGAGCAGGGGCGGCGTATCGACTCGCCAAGAAGGTCGCCGAAGGCGTGGACATGCTGAACGCGGCATTGCTGGTCAAAGAGGAGATGCACGCCTCACCCGGGGTGCCAGTCCCAATCGAGACGCTCGAGGCGGTGCCACGGTCGACAGTCGACATCGAAGGAACAGTGACGACGCTCTGGAAGTCGGATAATCCAGCGATTCAGCAAGTTGGGTTGATCGAGGACGACTCAGGGCGGACGAAGTTCACCATCTGGGAGAAGAGCGACAAACCGTGGGTTGAAGAAGGACAGACGGTACGACTGCGCGAGGTGGAGAAGAGCTGGTACGAGGGCCGTGTCTCGGTGGCTGTCACTGGCTGGAGTACCATCGAGTTCCCGGATCGCGGTCGGTGGTGGACTAAGTAGCGGTCACTGATTGTCCTCTTTTTTATTTAGTGCCGGACCAGCCCGAACCCCGCCTCCCCACCCTCCGCTCCGTGCTCGTTCCTGCGCGCGCAGCCACGACCTCAGTCACCGATCCCGCAGTTCTCCATGGACCTAGCGGGTGGATGTGTGACTCGTATTGGTTTGTGCTCTTAGTTGCGGTGAGACTTCCATCGCTCACGGCCGCTCGAGTGAGGCGGCCACGAAAATGACTCCGTTCGTGGGCGGATCGAGTGCATGGATCGCATCGAGGGTGTATGCGTCGGGCTGCGGACCGCTGGGCGTCGTGTACCCGAGTGTGCCGACCGATCGCAGGTGATTGTACAGCGAGCGCTCGGGCCCAGAGGTATCGATGGGGAGATTTTCACTGAAGATGCCAAAGACCGGGTTCTGCCCAGCGTGCGAAATCCGTGGCGTGGTATCGGCCTCGGGCGTGTCGATCGCTTCGTCGACCGCGTGGAGGAAGGGGACTGACGTCGTACTGCCCTGGAGGGTGAGCCGGCGGAGCGGCCACGGGAGCGTGCGGGCTGGCGGGTCGTCGGTAACCGCTTCGAACAACCGCTGGATGCGTGTCATGTTGAGCGGCAGCCCGTGACTGAGGAGGCCGTACTCGGCGCTGAAGTTATCGCTCGGGTCACCTCGTCGGACCTTGCAGTAGAACAGGCCATCGGCCGTCGGCCAGACACAGGCGCCGGTCACGGTGTCAGAGGGGTTGATGGTCCGGGAGTCGGTATCGCTGGTGGGATCGGGGCCGATTCTGGGACTCTCTGCTTCGATGTCGGCGACGAGACTGTCGATACAGTACAGGTCGTCGATAAAGCGGCCGAACGTATTCGACGACAGCTGGACCGCGTGTTTTCGGAGGCTGTAATAAAACGTCTGCGGGCCGTAGCTCGGGTCGAGTCGTGACGTGGCCGTGTCGAGGTCGGCAGCGATGTCGTCGACCGTCAAGTCAGGTTCGATGGTTCTGATCGCCTGCAGCCGGGCGGCGCCGTACTCGGTTGTCGGGAGGAACTCGTGGGGGAGATGGACGACGACCGTGGGGACGTCGATACGAGCGAGGATACGCTCGTCGAACCGTGTCGGCTCCAGTCGTGGTTTCTCGAACGCGGCGCGGGCGGTGACGTCCTTTGGAAGGCGTTCAGTCGTATCGAAGGGCAATTGGACCATGGGTACGTGATTGATTCAGGTGGTTGTATGCCGATGCCGTCGATCGAATGTGTAACTCAATGATGTAATAATATACTTGTTTTCGTGCGGGCGATCGGTGTGGGCCTCAGTGAGTGTCGTATTCGTGGTGGCATCGCGCTGGCAATTGGAACTAGTGTCGGCGGTGGTGCTGATCGTATCTCTGACGGGTACTGGGAGAGACGTGGTGTTTTTGTGCGCCCCCGAGGGGTGGGGCGCGTCCTGCCGGAGGCGCTCCGACGAACGGAGTCGCTACATATGGAGTCGACTGACTCGTCGGTCTCGTTCGACGAGGCCGACACACGAGACGCCGAGATGCACAGTGCCGTCGACGAGTGGATCGACGATCTGGTCGCGGCCGTCGACGAGGTACGGGCCAGCGAGGAGTTCCAGGAATGGCTCGACATCCAGCAGCGCTTCCACGACTACTCGTATCGGAATACGCTTCTCATCAAACAGCAGTGCCCCGACGCGACGAAAGTCGCGGGGTATCGGACGTGGCAGGAAGAGTTCGATCGGTACGTGAGGGAGGGCGAGTCGGCCATCTGGATCTGGGCGCCGATCATCACGACGCGCTGTCCCGAGTGCGAGAACGCGCCAAGTTATCACGAGCAGATCGGGTGTGACTACGACGAAACAGAACCTGAAGCGTGGTCAGAAGGGCTGGTCGGGTTCACACCCGCGCCGGTCTTCGACATCTCCCAGACCGAGGGTGAGCCGCTCCCGGAGCTGGAGACCGACGCGGCCGGGGACGCCGGTGACCTCCTCGGCCGGGTGTTCGACATCGCCGACGAAGTTGGGGTATCCGTACGTGTCGTGCCCGACGAAGTGTGGCCACATGGGAACGCAGACGGCGTCTGTCGGTGGCCTGAGGGACGGGATGAGGAGCCGGTCGTCGAGCTACGGGACCGACCGGACAGAGCCGCAGTCGCCGGGACGCTCGTCCACGAGTATGCCCACGCGCTCTTACATTCCGGGGACCTCGACAGGTCTGAGCGGGCGAAACGCGAGATCGAAGCGGAAGCGGTCGCCTACATCGTCGGTCGCCACTGTGAGCTGGATATGAGCGGGTCCGCGTTTTACCTCGCCGCGTGGGATTCGGAATGCGCGGACGCGATCCGGGCTCGGCTCCAACGGATCAGTCAGACTGCCAGAGAACTCATTGGATATCTGAATAACTAACAACTGCTTCATGAGCTGCCGAAGGCTCTTCAGTAGAAGTCGCATGGCCGGATCCATTTTGCTCTAAGGTGGCGATAGCCCAACCCGAGCCCCCGTGGCAGGATTTCACGTTGTGATCAGGAACAGAGGCCGATACAGCTTTCCTGAGCGAGGGTCGACGCGCATAGATGCTTGGCACTAGACTTATGGCCGCAGACCGATTCGACCCAGATATGAATTTGGAGGAAACCGTCGACCACCTGGCCGAAGAGTTCGATCTCGAGCGGAGCGAGCACGTTCGAAAGGTCGCGCGATCGGTTGCGGAACTCCGCGACTGATAAGAAGCGGTTGGTGACTTCCCGCTCGACGAATTCCGCTTCGGTCGGTCAGACACTGTCGACGAGATTGGCTCGCTCCGCATGTTCCAGAATTTCTTCGGCGAATCGGATATAGTGTTTCTCAGGGTGCTCGGCGCATCGAGACAACGCTTTCTGCCAGTGCATCTCAAGCTACACGATCCGGCCCATCGAGACGGCGTTTTCCGCGGACCGTGTTGAAGCTACGTACTCGTCTGCCTCCGAGACCGCTTTGGAGTTGAATATAGAACCACCCGTCTCATTCATCGTCGAATCCGTGCAAACAGCGGTGTTCCTGAAGGAATTCGACAGCTGGGTAGTGGGATTCATCGTCTGGGAGGTGAAGCAGGGTCCCGGCCAGTTCACTGAACTCCGCGTATCCGGGCTGATCTGGCGCGTCTTTGACGAGCACTTCGTAGTCATCGGATACCGAGATCCACCCCGAGTCGAATGCCCAGTGATGGAGTTTGCACAGAGCAAGCCCATTGGGAACGACATCGCGGCCGCCAGCGCCTTTTGGATAGATGTGGGCAGCTTCGACTTCCGGAGTCCCATCGGGAGTGGTCCGGTGGCGTCCACAGACCGCACAGCGGTTTTCATAGGCTGCACGGACGCGTCGCCTGAAGGCTGTATCGCGTACCCGGCGGCGCTGTTCGATGAATTGTTGGTCCTCGTCGGTCAGGGTAGACGTATCGATGGCGTCGGGTATCTGTGGTTCACCCCCAATCGGGGACTGCTGTGTTGCGTCACCGCCAAGGAGCACAGTCGGCAGGGCCCCCTGTTCTTCACGAAGTGTACGTACTCGCTCAGCAGCGACGCGGGCGAACCCCTGTACGACCGGACGGCCATCGTATCCGAGCCACTCCCAGACTTCATCGACTGTGGGGACGGCGGTCGTGTATGCTTCGATGGTGTAACAGTGGCGACTCCGAGCTTCGTCCCACAGCAGGGTGCCAGCCTAGGTACTCTCGAACGCTCGGTCGACACGTCCACCGGCGATGAAGACGCCGTCGTGATAGAACAGTAGGTAATCGCCAGCGGTGAGTTGGTCGATCGCGGCCTGTTTCTTCGTGGCATTAGTCTCAGTCGTCCCCCAGATCCGCACTTAGTCGTAGCCGGCTAGTTCCGGTGGTAGCACCTCATACTGGGAGAGATCGTGTGGATGCGCGACGGACTTTTCAGTTCTTGATGGAAGGATTCCATCCCTTCATCACGCAAGGTCCCATGCCTGCGAACGGTGATTTTGGGGACCTAATACGCGAGAATCAGTTCCCCTACGGCGCAGAAAACACAAGTTTCCAACCACACGATAATGCCCCCAACTATGACCAGCTTCCAGCTGATATTAGAGAATTGTTTGAACGCTGCTTCCACCACCATGGCAGAGCGTTTGGAGAGAAACGCCCTGTTCCAAGCGAATGGATTGACGCATTAACTGACCACGTTAGTGTAACTAGTAATGAAAATGACGGACAGGACCTTGCCTAGGAGGACCCGAAGGTGTCATAGAATGGTTCTCACATCGTGATGGTTCGGCTTCTGAGAATGTCTCCGCGTTCGTAGCGGATCTCGGCCTGAAACAGAGCGAGTTCAGTCAGTAAATAGACCGGAAGCTCGACGAGAGAACCGAGGGATTCCAAGGCGCCGTCTCTGAGGTAAGTAAGCACTGGTTCATGCACAAGATAGCCGACAGGTACATTTCCCAGAACGACAACTGACGAGGTCGAAGGAAGACAATTGGTCAAGCCGAACGACAACGTTCGTCGGTTAATCTGACCACCTATTTATAACCGCGGGCGTTCGCCAGCAAATCATGGGAGCTACGTTCGTGCCTGCTATCGAGGACCCGTTCCACGCGTTCGCTATCGGTCGCCTATTGCGAGTCGGCGTCGCGCTCGTTTTAGCTGGGATGTCGCTACTGATGACTGTTCAGCTCAGAGCGGTACTCGATATCCCTGCTCGCATGCGCATCACAATGGCTGCGTGTATGGGCCTGATGAGCTACTACACGTTGCTCCAGCGGCCACAGTTGCTCGAAGTAGTCCAGTTGATAGCGGCCCTGACAGCGGTCCTAGCCCCGGCGGTGGCGACGGTCATCGCAGTCAGAGGATTGCTGGGGGTATCGTGAATGCTGCTCCAGATCAGTCCCTTCGTCAGGGCAGAACCGGCATGGCTTCCGGCTGCAGCCATCTTTTTTGGGATTCAGCTCGTATTGACGTGGTACTTCGGGAATGTCGTCGGTGCGACTGCGGCGGGGCAAGTGGGGGCGATCCCCTCCCGGGAACGGACAGTAATCGTCGGGTCTCTGGTCGTCGGCTACCTCTGTATCGCGACGGCACTCGTCCGCCAGTACGCCTCGGTTGGACTGCTATCAATGTACCTGCTGTTTCTGGCGAAGGTGATCGAAGGTGTTGCTTCCCTGCGCTTTGTCAAGAAGGCCGTCGACTTCCTAGCTGGCGGCGGAAGTGGGTCGGGATCACTCAGGGGAGTCTTGCGCGGGCTGTTACCACGCCTGAAGTTCAAGTTCCTCGCTGCATTCATCGCGTTAGTCGGGTTCTCGCTAGTCGCGTATGTCATCACGTCGGACCCGGTTGTCCGTGGGCGTGCCTACGATGTCGCGCTCATTTACACTCTGATGTCGTTCGCGATTGCGGTCGTCGGCGCTACCTATCGACTACGAGCCGCACCGAGCACCCTCAATACCACGGGGAAGGCAGGAATCATTTTCTGTCTAGCCGGAGCTGCGATTTATGACTACCAATCACTTGCCGGCGAGGTTGTTTCGTTCATGGTCGGAACTGTGGGGTACTCTATCGGGTTTTGGATTGCTGCGATAGTGCTCGTGGGCGTGTCTTCGAGCGCCTTAGTGGGAGCGGTACGTTCGGTCACACCATTCTGACCGGTCGAGATCAATAACCCAGCACTCGAATCTGAGAGTGCAAACTTTTTCAGAGTCACTTCTGCCGGAGTACGGGTAGATGACGTCAACGCTCACCGGACTGTTCATCAGCGTGGAGGCAGGCAGAAGTATGCCGATGCCACCTCCAGCGCGTTCCCTGGCCCTTCGGCAATACTCTGATACTGTCTCGGAACACGGCACGTATGATAGTAATTATCCTCAGGTAGATGGTGTCTGACTGTGGGTTCGTGGATCGTGTCGAACGAGACAGATTAACTTCAGCACTTCACAAAGCATCGCCAGTTAGCGTAACTTGAGCCACCTGTTCTATTATAGTGAGTCGTCGATCACGGTTAAGCACCGCTGATCGAAGGCAAACCTGTCCTATCAGCGGCGGTCAGCTACTAACGCGACAGCCATGCCATTTACGAAGACTCTTGCTCGGTCAGTACTACCGGTAGAACCGGTCTAGTGGCAGGTTGGCAGGGACAGCCCGACGAACCGCGAGGGCCGTCTACGCAGCTCACAGAATCATATTCACAAACTCCTTGTTCGGCCACTGCCAGAGGCGACGCCCTCCTCAACGGGGTGTCACCACGTATTCGTAATGGAGATACCGCCACGTATTCTGCACCAACTGGCTCACCACGATGAACAGCAGTCTCACCGTCGAGTCTCGTATGGATGTCATCGCTGTCGTTTGCTCGGACAAGCGATAGCTCGACCCGATACCGAAGCGGTTGCTATGGTGGTATCAAGCGTCGCGTGGGATCTCAATGAACGGCACGTCAACGGCGTAGCCGTGACGTGCCACACCGTTCTCCTCATACCGTAATTCAGATACGTACAGTCGATGTAGACGGAAAAATCGACGGGCTAGCTGTGACTGTCGAGTTTCACTGTCAGGTCATGTTCGATAACATGGCTCCAGGCTTCCGAGAGTTCTTGTTGAATCGTCTCACTTAATCTGATGATCGACATCACATAGTCGTAGTTGTGCGCCTGCAACAGCGTGAGATCCTTGCTATCGTAGAACGCTCTTGTGAAGCAGATTGTTGGGGACGATTTCGGCGTTGAACGATAGTCACCAGATCCCCTTACTCACTCGCTCATAGCTCTGTTTTTCGAGATGATTTTCTTTAAGGTATCGAGAGCAAAATCGCCAGACATCTATCCACCAATAATGTTCGACAGAAGAGCGAGCTAGAAAATGCCTTATGCCCCACGGGTAATACCTTGGTTCAGAGACCAACAATGGGAAACGATTCCTGGGTCGATGACGTAAAAGAGAGGGTAGGTCGAGAGGACGAGGAGGTTAACAGCGGAGGACGACAAACCGACAGCGAGGACCGCGGGGATGACGGGAGTTCGTGGATCGATGGCGTTCTCGAGAAGGAGGCCTGGACCGATGTCGAGGGTGGGACGATCCAGAATCCGAAAGCGGCACAGGGACCCAGGCTGACTGTTCCGATTGCCCGGACACAGTGTGTAAGTTGCGGTTCCACGGCTGTCCGGGGACGGCATCCGGGATGTGACGCCCCGATAATTTACATCAGCGACGAGTGGCGGTGTTCCCTCTGCGGCGACCGAGCACCACCGGATGCGACCTGTCCGAACTGCGGGTCGTCGGTCGAACGAAACCCGATAGATGTCCCCCTGGACTTCACGCCCACGGCGAGTCCGGAAGCGATCGAACGCGCCATCCACGAAGCGACCAACAAGCGTCGCGCGGATCACGGTCGCCAGACGCTCGATTACAGCCATCACCTGTCGGCGATCGCTGTGCAACACAGTCGCGACATGGCCGAGCGAGACTTCTTCGACCACACGTCTCCCGACGGGCATGAGGCGAAAGACAGATACCGGAAGTTCGGCCACGATACGCGAAGCGTCGGCGAAAACATCGCACTTGAGAACCCGGACCTCACGGCGTCACCGGAGGAAGTCGCCCGATCCATCGTCGACGGCTGGATGAACTCCGACGGCCACAGAGAGAACCTGCTTCGAGAGAGCTTCCGAGCGGAGGGGATTGGAGTCCACCTGGATCCGAACGGGGCCGTGTACGCGACCCAGAACTTCTACTGACTCTCGCTCCCGGCCCCGATCCCTTCTCGGCGGACGTTCGGCCGCCTGTTGCCTGGGAACAACGATACCGGTAGCAATGGGGTCCGAACCCG
Organism: Halosimplex rarum; assembly: GCF_047715405.1. Classification (NCBI taxonomy): domain Archaea; kingdom Methanobacteriati; phylum Methanobacteriota; class Halobacteria; order Halobacteriales; family Haloarculaceae; genus Halosimplex; species Halosimplex rarum. Next base: position 2,159,595 of record NZ_CP180412.1, on the reverse strand, counting down.
CCCACCGGATACTTCGCTCTCGCGGTGAAATTCGACATCTGCGCGTCGGCGATACTCCCTCGACAGGACGTGGAGCCGGAGGAACCACGAGGACGCGTTCATTCGCTTCGATCGAACGCGGCCCACCCGTTCCACGGGTCTTCGCTGGGTTCGGACCCGTCAGTATGCCTCCGGGCACCGGGGAATATCCACTCCTCCCAGGGGTTCTCCGAATGGACTCCGTCTCGTCCCGCATCCCCCCTTAATTCCCACCCGGTCCAGATATCGCTCTGACTCGACTCTGCCGTCGATCCCTTGTATCGATATGCCTCGTTGAGCGCTTCGGCCCACTCACTCGCGGCGGGTCTCCGTTCACCCTCCCGTTTCCCCTCGATGAAACATGTGGCGAACAGTTCCCGAACGCGGGTCGGGAGCGTGTCGTAGTCGGGCGCGTCAATGGGTGGTTCGATTCGGCCCGGTTTCGGCTCTTCGTACGGGAACTCGTACGCCCGGATCCAGTCATCGAATGACCCAGAGACGGATCCCGCCCCCCGGGCGTGGAACGGGTGGTAGTTGTCCATCAGAATCTTGAAAATGTGGACGGCCAGCCCGAACCTATCACACAGGCGAGCCTCCTCGATGTCATCCTCTAACCCCCCAGGAGGTGTGAACGCAGGGCGGAACGTCCCCCCCAGGTACGAACGGTCCGGACCTCGAATGAAGAACCCGTCACAGTCGATCAGGGAGACGACGAGATCGTTGACGAGAATGTTCTTCGGATTCATGTCCCCCAGCGCGTGCCCCTGTCGGTGAATCTCGCTGACTACGATAGCGAGATTCCGAGCCAATATGAACCGCCGACTTAAATCGCGTTCAGAAGACAGCTTGTTCTTCAGGAGATAGTTGGACAACGACTCGCATTCGTCGAGATCCTTGTACGGCATCCGATAGCCGACGAACTGTTCGCTATTCTCGTCGTACACGACAGACGAGGGCCAGACGATCGTTCGGATGCCGTGTTTTCGGAACGTCGGATCGATCGGCTGATTGTCCACCATCGTACGGACCTTGTCGGCCTTCTCCCGTCTGCGATCCTCGTCGAGGACCTTCAGAACCTCGTCAGACTCGACGATCTTGTAAACGACCCCCTCCGCTCCCTTCCCGACTTCGTTACCGACAGGTATCTCACCGGACTCGTCAACAGGAGTATCAGGGATGCTCATGACAGGTGTCGACCGGAGGTTGCGGGTATGTCCTGTCGGTTGAGTCGTCACCCATATAATTGTTAACAGCTCCGACCAGAGAGACATCAATCGTGCTCGGACGATGAGGCGCTCCGTGCAAGAACGGTGTGACGGAAGATCAGAGCGGGGCGAAAGCCAACAGAACAATATGCAAAGCCGTCTATACGAGAAACATCAGAAGGGAGAATCAACGGGTAGGTATGACCTTAGACGAGAAAATGGATCTGGAGGGTGACACGGTTCGGATAGGGCAGACTGGTTCGACAACCCGGACGCTCGGAGAACTGCTCGGTTCGGGTCAGGAGGGGGAAGTCTACCAGATAGAGGGGTCCGACAACGTCGCGAAGATATTCTACGAGGAGTATCGGGCGGAGAAGGAGGAAAAGATCCCGGCGATGATTGAAAACGCGCCCACTGGCGTCTCAAGTGACATCCGGGACAGAACGTCGGTCGTGTGGCCGGAGACGGTGATACGGGACACTCGCGGTTCATTCGTCGGATACGGGATGCCCTACCTGGACCTCGACACAGTGCGGCCCGTCAACCAGTATGTGGGCGAGGAACTGCAGTGGGGTCCGAGCGATTTCGATGACCGGTACGAGGTAGCCCAGAACTTTGCCATAGCGATACACCGGATCCACGACGAGGGTCACGGGGTGGGGGACTGGAACCACGACAACTTCCTCGTGACGGACGACAGACGGGTCATACTCGTCGACTGCGACGCGTTCCACACCGCGGGCGACAAGCGGGAGTACGAGGGGAAAACGTTCCTCCCGAAGTATACACCACCGGAAGGGGCACGGGACGACAAACTCCGGAAGGTGCGAAAAGCGGACCGGTTCAGTCTCGGAGTCCACATTTTCAACATCGTGATGGAAGGTATCCATCCCTACCTCGCGGAGGGAGAAGATGCGGTCGCGGGCGATTTCGAGGATATGATACAGGGGAACGAGCGATTCCCGTACGCGAATCCGGACCCGGGACGCTACGAACCACACAGCAGGGCACCGGACTACGATCAACTGGCGTCCGAAATCAAGGATAAGTTCGACAGTTGCTTCAACAGGACCGGGAAACGCTTGGGGTGGGGACGGCCGTCGGCGATAGAGTGGGCGAAGACGTTCGCTGATCTCCGCGGGGTGTCAATACAGGGAATAACCGATTCCGTGGCAGGAGGGAACGGAGGAAACGCGGGCGGAGAGCGGCCCGGTTCGAGCACAGAGAGGGACACCGACACCGAGACGGAGACGGGCAGCCCCTTCGGAGACGACACGTCGGAAACGGGGAACGGCAATCCCTTCGGAAACGACACGTCGAACGGTGGAACTGGAGGTGACAGTGAGTCAGCCGCGAGAACGGGGAGTCCATTCGACAGTAACACGTCAACTGCAGGGTCGGAGAGTCCGACCGACAGCGGGTCTTCGGACAATCCGACGGCGAATCCGTTCCGGGAAGACAAAGACGGAGACGAGAAGACAACAGATAGTTCGACAAACGGGGGTGACGAGTCCGACACTGACGGAGACGGAGATCCTTGGAGCAACAGACGAGACGGGGCGGGAAGTGAAAGCGGAGAGGACGAGAGCGATGACAAAGAGAACCCATTCCGGAAATGAGTGTGATGCAGGAGATTAACGGGACAGAAGGAAGAGAAGCCCAAGTTTGAATACACCTCCGAAATAACAGGTATTACGAAATCATGGCGAGATTCGGGCTTGATGAAGTCGAACCGACGGAGGCCAGGGTGCCGAACGTTATGCTTCTAGATAATTCGGGGTCTATGGGGTTTTCGACCACTGCACCTGACGGCTCGACATATGAGAAAATAGAACTGTTGAACGAGGGGCTGGAACTATTCAAGGAGGAAGTCGAGAACGACTATCAGACGAAGAAGGCCGTTGACCTCTCTCTGTTCACCTTCGGCGGAACGGTCGACCAGGTCCAAGAGTTCACGCCGATCCAGCAGTGGACGCCGCCGGAGTTACAGGACCCGTCCGGCGGTACGCCGATGTGCAACGCTATCGTGGAAGGGACCGATCATCTCCAGGACTACACGGAGGAAGTGGACGACGAGGCACTCCCGCGGAATCGCGCGCTGATGTGGGTTCTGACGGACGGAGAACCGGACATGCGGAGAGGGTCCGACGACTGGGACCTAGCGCAGGAGGTCATTGAGGAGGGTACGAAGGATAACCACTTCCTCTTCTACGCGGTCGGAATCGGGGACGACGCGAACATGGACAAGCTGGAGGACCTGATCTCCGTCGCCGAGGACGGGAACGCGATGGCTTTCCAGCTCGATAAGGGGCAGTTCAAGGAGTTCTTCCGGATCGTGTCCGAGACCTCGAAACACCAGTCGAAGGAGGCGACATCGGACGAGGACGCCGACGACGCTGTCGAAGGACCCGAGTGAGGGTTCGCGCCTGAATTATTAGATGACAGATCAAATGTCGGGGGAAGCGCGTATCGTCGGCTGTTCAGTGACCGGTCCGAAACACGAGGAGAAGGACCGTCCGTGCGAAGACGCTTGGAACGGCGAGCGATTCTCCGACGGCCAGTTCGTTCTGGCGGTCGCCGACGGTTTAGGCGAAGCCCCGGAAGCGGCTATGGGGTCAGAAATCGCGACCCGGGAGGTCACGGATGCCCTCACGGAATATCTCGAGTCCAACCGTGAATTCACTGAAAAGACGGCCGAAAGGGCGTTCAAAGAAGCGTTTGTCAGGACCAGAGAAAAGTTGGGGGTAGAGGCGAAGAAACGAGAGCTCTCTCCGAGGGACCTAGGTACGACGCTACTCGCGGTCGTGGGCGGCCCAGCAGGAATCGCGGGCGCGGTGGTCGGCGACGGCGGGATTGTGTACGAGAATCGAGAATCGTACTCACTGCTCGTTCCGAGGGAAGAAAAGATACTGGACATCGACGAATCTCACATCACGCACGTCATTCAGCAGGACATATGGGAACGCTCCTATCGCTTCGGCTTTCGAGAGGAGTACGACGGGGTCGCAGTCTTCTCCGACGGGTTCCAAAACTTCGCCTGGGACGACCTGGAGACGGCCAAAGAGCAGTTCTTCGAGAAGGTGTTCGAACTGGTACGGAAGATCGAAGATCCGGACATCGCTCGCGAGGAGATGGTGAGCGCGTTCACAGAACCGCCCTACACCACCACAAGTAGTGACGACAAGACGATCGCGATAGGGATCACACCTCCGGAGACAGAGACCGATCCGACTGACCGACTCCCCGAGGGAGTGCTAGCGGCGAGAGAACTATTCAGGGACCTCCGGAAGACAGAGGCGGTGAAGCGGCCCGGAGAGTTCCTCGGTACGGACGTCGAAACGCGAACGGGCGAACAATTCACGCTCGGTGACGTCGTCGCGACGGCTGAGGAGAGTTCCACGTTCCGGGTCAAAGGCACAAGCGAGGAGTTCGTGAAGGTGTATGAGCCCGGGCGCAGGTTCGATGCCGACTTACGGAGTAAGATCCGGGCCCTCACCGACACTTATCCCAATTTTCTGTCGAACGCTACTAGATGTGCGAAATGCGCTTGGCCGACTGACCTCGTCGTCGCCGCCGACGGGGACCAGTTCCTCGGATACAAGATGACACTTTCCGGGCTTGAGAGTCCGGATAACATCCTGGAAGCGGGAAGCGAGAGAGCGAAGACGAGCTCCGGGTCGCTGATCGAGACGACTACGTCGTTCCTCCAACAGGCCGGCGTCGTTTCAGCGAGCGACGAGAGGTTCGCCGTCCCGCGCCAGTTGGCGGAGATAGTCGGCGAGATCCACGACGCGGGCCACGCCATCGGCAATCTCGATCACGAGACGGTGTTCGTCGAGAATGGGTGCGTGATCCTGACGAACTGCGACACGTACTGTATCAGCGGGGAAGTAGAGACACACGCCGCCGAAATTTCCGGGCCCCGGTACACGCCGCCGGAGGGGCTGTACGGCCCGGTTGACGCGGTACGAAAGGGAGACCGTTTCAGTCTGGCCGTTCACATTTTCCAGCACCTTCTCTCGGGCGTCCACCCCTACGAAGCAGAGGGTGAAGAGACCGTCCGTGGTGATTACAGCAAGATGATTCGTGAGAACCCGTTCCCGTACCGCGACCCGGTGGACGGGAAGTACGAACCGCCCGTCGACGTCGATAGATACGTCAGTTTACCCGCCGAGATACGGAGACACTTCGAGCGCTGTTTCATCGAGGGCAGAGAGAACCCGGACATACGCCCGTCCGCGAGCGAGTGGGTCGAAGTACTCGACGGCTTGACGTGACCACCGTAATCTGGGGCCGGTCGACCGCCGGACCGTCGATTGCGATGACGTCCTCGGGTTCGCGGACGGAGACTCGCTCGTCGGTACGCCTCGACCGGGAGACAGCAGATGATGCCAGTTCGGGAGCGTCGGTTCAGTTAGTCCGACGGCGGACACGCCACACGACGGTCCTCACATTGTAGACGAACCGCTCCTTCAGTGAATCCGGTCCGTATCTGCCTTTCAGTGCTACGACCTCCTCGAGTAGCTCCTTCCGAGCGGACTCGAATTGACTCCTGCTTACGACCCCATCGTCGCGAAGCCGTTCGAGTCGGTCGAACTCGTCACACACGGGCCTCAACTCGCTGCTGTCGGTGATCGACGCGTTCCCGTTCACGTAGTCCTCGAAGGTTTCGACCGCGTTTCTAGGGTACGTAACCTTCTGGAGAACCTCCTCGAGGTCCTGGACGATATCGTCGACCAATGAGTCGGTGTGCATCTCCGAGAGCGACCGGATCTGGCCCTTGACGTGAGAGTGCAACTCCGTTCTCGTCTCCTCGGTGAGCGAGCGACACTTCGAGACGACGGACGAGTCCAGACCCGGACTCTGGACAATCGTCTCGGGGTTCACGACGCTCGCGAGGTCTCGTAGCTCTCGGATTTTCGCCTCCATCGGACCATCGCCATTCACTATCTCGGTGATCTCCGAATCTACCTCGGCGCGGAGCAGGACATCCTTTCGCTGTTCCAGATCCGCTCTGACGGCATCGACCGCGGACACCGCTCGATCTTCGAACTCCGCTTCGTGGGAGTCGTCCACCAAGTCGCCGTCCATCTCCTCGATCCAGGCAGCGGCCGCGTCCGGGATCGAAGCGTCGGGTTCCTCGCCGCGGACGGCCGATTCGATAGCGTCGAGCGACTCGATACTCTCGTCGACGTCCTCAAGAGTGGGGTCGTCGAGCGCGTATTCCGATTCGAGAAACTCCGTCAGTCGGGTCACCCTGTCGTCGACGAAGTCGTCTCGCGCCGCGTCGAGCGACGAGTCGAGCGTCGACTTGAGATGCTGCCGGAGACGTCGCTGGTGGTCGCGCGTGAGGACGTCCTCGGGATCCTTCGCTCGGTCGGCTAATCGTCGAATCCGCTGGACCCGGGCGCTCATGCTCTGGGACGTATCCGGAAGCTCCGCCGCCCCGTCAGACGGTGGATCTCTCTTTCTGGCGTAGTCCCTGAGGTGTTTGAGGACGGTGACGAAGGGTTCCGGGTCGTCGTTCAGGGCCTCGCATAGTTCCTTGACTTCCGCGTCGATAGAGCGTCGGACTTCCTCGTACTCGTCCTCACGGAGTTCCGTCAGCGAGTCCGCTCTCGCATCGGCCAAATTCGCGCTGATCTCCTCCAGGTCCTCGTCGGACAGAAATTCATGTTCGTCGTCACCTGCGAGGACGCGTAGCTTGTTCCTGTACGACGTCCGCAGCGTGTCCGGGAGCGACCTCGCACTGCTCCATCCGTTCAGATACCTCTCGACGGATTCGAGGACGTCTATCGCGTCCGCTCTCCTGCCGGACTCCAGCTGCGATTCAACCGCCTTCTTACGATAGTAGTTCGTTCTGGACTCGAACTTCTCCTTCTCTTCCTGTTCGAGTTGCTTCTCTCGACTCCGTAACGCACGCCTGACGTGGGATCGCAGTTCCTCTCTTTCCTCAGAGGTGAAGAGCGGTTCTTCGTCTATCGTCTCGACGATTTCGGCGAGGCCCTCCAACTGAGGTTGGTCGACCGTCGAGTGCTGACTGAACAGTGACCGTCTCTGGGAAACCATCGCGTACTCTTCTGCCGGCCGGGTGTCCTCCTGCAGCTGGTCGAGTTCGTCCTCGGTTTTGGCCCGGAGATGCGCTTTTCCCTGTTCGACGACGTCGGACTCGAATGCGGACAGGTCGTCGCAGAACTCCCTCAGTAGCCGGGACCGGGTATGTTCCTCGATGATCTCGTTACTGTGAAGGCGCCGCACTAGCTGGGTGAACGACTCCGAAGAGCGAGAAAGCGTCTGATCCAGTTCGAGATCCCTGTCGGGGTTCCGGATAGCCGTCTGTAGTGTCTCCGTTTTCCTCGCGATGCGGAGCGCCAGCGTCGAGTCCTCGGGCGGGAGGCCGTCTATCCAGGAACGGATCCTGTTACGAAGGTCGTCTTCGACCTCGGATCTGAGCTGGGATTTTCGGTTAGCCACGCGTGACCGGATCAGACCGGCGAGTTCGCTTTTCTCGGATTCCGGCAGGACGCTGGTATCTTCGATCCGGGTGACGAGCGCAGTGATTTCCTTCGCGGGTTCAGGCGGATCAGCCGGTGCAGTGGCAGGGTCCTCGAACAATCGATCCTCGACCGCTCGCAGTCCAACGAGTTCGGTGCTCGGGGTGGCGTGACCGAGCGTCCGCAGACGTTCGTCGAGAACTGCGCGTACGTATTCGTCGAGGTTCTCGGCATAGGTCCGGCGCGTCTCCGTGACAGCGTCCCGGATATCGGCGATCATGTCATCTCTCGTCCCCCGGCCCAGGACTGCGGGGCTCGGCGCGTTCCCGATTGCGGTTCCCGACTGGATCGCATCCGTTCGGGTAACGACCGCCTGACTGTGCTCACTATAGAAGTCGGAATCGGCACCGTCATATCCGGTCGAATCGGCGAAATATCGCTCAAGTCGATGCAGTTCCTCCAGCGTTCGAACCGGGCTCAGGTCGGCGTCCTCGGCGAGTGTCTCAACGGAGGCGATGGTTTGGTCTTGGTAGTACGATTTCGTTTCCGATTCGAGTTCCGCGTATCTCGATGAGATGTGCGTTCTTGTCGCTTCCGTTAAGATATCAAAGTTGTTATCATGGCCGGGGACGAGCACGAGTTCCGTGTCGGAAATTGGTCCGATCCGGCCATTCGATGCGACAGCGTACTCGACGTGGTCGTTTCCCGCCCGCAGGAAGTAATCGAGCGCTCGGGCCGCCTGTTCGTACCCCCGGAACCCGAAATCGAGGCACTTGTGGTCCTCGATCAGCCGTTTGACTGTGAACAGCGGGCCCATATCGATGTTCAGATCCTCCGGACTCTGGACTCCAGCCTGGGCGAGTGACCATGGAACCGCGAACCTCGGGTCCTCTGTGTAGAATGTCCACCCTTCGTTCGCTGCAAGATGGTCTAACTGTGCGACCAGTTCTGTCGGCAGTGACTCGGCGTCATCCCCCCGGTACGCTGCCCAGAAGTTGGCGATGTCTCTGCCCTTTACCTGGGGCGCGTCGGCACGGACCAGTGCGATCACGGTCGGCCGATTCGTATCGACGTAGTATTCGATCTGATTGTCGATAAACCGCTGAATGTCTCCGGTGATTGCAGCGCCATCCGATCCTTCCGAGGCTACTTCGGCGCCGTTCGTGTTGTATACCGTCAGTGTAGTCATCTCGGAAACAGTTATGCGTTCACGACTGCGTTCAGCAGTTCCTCAAATCCGACGGGCTGAACCTTCCCATTCTCCACTTTCAGTTTGTACTCACCATTCTCGTCCTTGCCGGTGAGATAGTAGACCGGGAAGACCGGGTAATCGGCTAACTCGATCAGCGTGTCCGCCAGCGGATTCCCGTTCTCGTACCGGTCGTTCACGTAGTCTCTGAACTCCACGTACTGTTCGGTTGTGGGCGGTTCGTCGGCTAATAGACCGTCGTAGTCTTCCAGGAGATAGTCGGCCTTCGTCGCGACGGGGATTATCTCGTCGGGATCGGCGCCTTGGACGATTTCTGTCATCTCACGCAGCATCATCCCGGGGTCGTCCTCGACGATGTCTTCACCCGTCTGGAACCGCTGCGAATCGAGTAACACGAGGAGCTTGTCGGCGTCACCCACGTTCGTGATCAGGGCGTTTTCAACCTTCTTGCGGACGTTACCGCCGAGGTCGGTGTTCGCGCCCACATCGCCGTCGGCGTCTTCGGCGGCGGGCCTCCCGTCGACATCGTCGGGCACACCGGCCTCCGGGCCCGGTCGTTGCGTTTCGTCTATCCCGTCTTCGAGCGTCTCGTCGACGACGTCGTCGAGAGTTCCCAAGTCGTCACCGTCCCGAGGCTTGCCTCCAGCGGCCTCTGAACGCTTCGTCTCGTCGACGACGTCGTCGAGAGTTTCCAGGTTGCCTTGCTCCTCCTGTTCAAGCGGATCCGGCCCGTCAGCGGTTTCGTCCCGCGGTTCTCCACCGTCCGTCATCTTCTGTCCTTTCCGCTGTTCCACCCGCTGTGCCAGGTCCTTGAGCACCTCGCCGGGGTAATCGAACATATTGACAGTGGCCCGCAGCGACTTGCCGCGCTTCGTGTCGGTTTTGGTGAACCGGATCTTGACCTTCTCTGCTGTGTCGATCATCGTGTTCCCGATCCCCCACCCGGTCAGGCCGGACCGTATCCCGACGAGCCGATTGGTGTGCTCCTCGATGATGTCGGGCATCCTGCCCTCTACTGCCTCGACATCATACTTGTCATCCCGGGTAACTGTCAGGTGGAGACCCAGAGCCAGGTAGGTCTTCCCGGACTGCTGAGGACCGAGCACCTCGAACTGAACGCTTGGCGTTTCCTCCTCCTCCTCGAAACTGATCGCCGACGTCGACTCGGTGGTCTTTTCCTCAAGTACCATCACGTTCACGTCGAGTAGCTGGTAGAGGAAGTACAGCAATCCGACGCTCGTCCCGAGGTGAAAGAGAACCTGCAACGGGTTCGGATTGAAGAGGGTGTTCAGTGCGTTTGCGGCCACTACCACTGTAAACATGAACAGGACGAGCCCGCGGTAGGCGACCGGGAACTCCGCGGGCGAATTTCTCCCCTGCTCGTTCGTCATCCAGTGTGCCCACGAGTTATCCGGATGGGAGTAGTCCAGCCTCATCAGGTCCCCACCCAGCGACTGGTCTCCTGCGCGGGCCTCTGACGCTATCCCGATACTCAGACCGAAAACGAATGCGGCGATGTTGACGGGGCTACTGAAGTCGATGTTCGGGATACCGATCCCGAAGACGGCGAGTAGCGCCGTGACGAGGGCAGAACCGAAAAGCAAGATGTATCCCTGATAGCGCTTTCGCCAGTCGTTCGCGAATAGTACCAGCCAGCCCAGATAGAGGCCGCTTCCGAGCATCGCTAGAACCTGAACACTGGACCCGCCCGCCGTACCGAGCGGCAGATGAATCTGTTCGCTGACGAAGCGATAGGCGCCCTTCGTCCACATCGTGTAGAAGAGATGGACCATGGGGAACGCGAACATGACCGTCAGTATCAGATAAAGGAATAACGAACGTCGCCTTTCTTCCTGAGGGTGAATTGACGAGGACATAGTCTTTCGATAGTATGACGTGACCATATAGTTAAATTCTTCCTCTCTCACTGAGAGTTCGTTGCGGAGGCACTATCTAGTTCAGAAATGTGACCGCTTAGCTCGTGGCAAGGGAGGGCAGTCAGGCGGCCACCAGCATCAACGAGAAACATGGTTTCGGAGACGTTGTGTTTCTCGTGATGCGATGGGTAAACACCACCGCGGGACCGAATCCACATTCGCGATGGCTGGAGCAGTCGTCACACATATTCAAATAGGATATTCTGCTGCGGACATCGCAGCATCAGCAATTCTTCTGGCGTTAGCACTGATAGTAAGCTTGTTCCATATTGGTGCCTTCTAACCCAGTTCGCATAGCTATCTAACAGCTGTTTCTGCAGGAAAGTTGTCGAGATAATAGGATTTCAACAAAGCCGCTGATGTGTGTTCGTCTTCCATCGAGCGCATGATGTTCCCATCATCCTCAAGCCGATGAATGCAGACACGACCGAAATCACAAACATCGTCGAGTGGTTGTAGTCATATTGATGATTGTCCGACTGTCTGTCTACAGATGGCGATCCAGCCGTAGAACCTGTATTGTTCCCTGTTACCACCGTCCACCCGGGCGTAAATTTCGAGTAGTCACTCGGCAACGAGCAAACCATGGACTATCTCATCTCGGATCTTCACCTTGACCACGACAATATCATCAACTACTGCGACCGACCGTTCAGCTCAGTCGAGGAGATGAACGAGGCGCTGGTCGAGCATTGGAATGACGTAGTCGACCCAGATGACGAGGTTCTGTACGGTGGCGATTTGACTATTCGGACGTCAGCTCCGGCCCTACTGGACTGGCTGGACGAACTCAACGGCGAGATCGTCTTCGTACTGGGTAACCACGACGGTATCATACTAGAAGAGCGGGACGGGGTCCAGTTTGTGGAAGAGTTTCGGTTCGAGCACCGTGGAATCCCGTTCCACGCCATCCACGATCCAGCGGATGGCCCCTCGAACTGGAATGGGTGGCTACTTCACGGCCACCACCACAACAACTGGCCGGACCAGTACCCCTTCATCGACCACGATACTCGACGTATCAATTTCTCGGTTGAGCTACTGGACTACCGACCGCTGGCGGCCGACAGATTAGTCGACTATATGGCCTACGGCGAACGATTCCCCGACCGAACCACCGCTGAGAACGCCCTGAAGGCAAATGACTGAATCGAGCCCCGAACCGATCTGCAGTGTCGAGGGCCCTACCGTTGACTTGCTGATCATCTCTGATTTGCACCTCCGCCCCACAGGAGCGCAATATGCAGTTGCAGAGCTCCCGGTCGAAACACACGACATCGTGCTGTCTCTCGGTGACGTGGTCGACGAGAACCGCGAGCATGCCAAGTCTGTGTCGGCTGGTGAAGCCTACGAAGAACAGGGCCGGGTATTCCTCGAGCGTCTCGATGAGCAGGGAGTTCCAGTACTCGCAGTACCTGGGAACCACGACCCTGTCGACTGCACCCGGCGGCTGAGCGAGGGACTCACGAATATCCATCCACTTCACGGCGTTACTCGAAACGTGGTCGTAGGGGCAGACTGGTCGCTCTCCGTTGCCGGTTGGGGCTGTGAGCAGTTCGACTTCACGCCAGCCCTGCTGTCCCCTGACTATCCAGACATCCCAATCGAAGGCGAGGCACGGACGCCAGATACCGTCGCAAGCACTCTTCTCCGTGCGGTAGGGGAATACCTCGCCGGCGACCTGTCCGAAACGAACCTCGCACACAAACTTGGTACCGAGGCGACGAACCCCTCGTTCGAGACGTCGCTCACTCTGCTCGATGCCCGCTTTGAGACGCTCATCGAATTAGTAGAGGGAGTCAACAGCCCGACCGTCGTTACAAGCCACATCTCTCCATTCAATGTACCGTTCGACATCCGCGGACAGCACTCGCACGATGGAGACTACCATTTCGGCTCCGTAGCGCTTCGGGTTGCACTGGCGGCGGCTGGTGTCGACGCCTGTCTCTCTGGACACACCCACCAACGCGGACTGACAGCGATCCCGACTACCAGAGGGCATTCGTACGTACACAACCCCGGTGACGCGGGGGTCTCGAGCGTTTCTATCAACCAGAATGGAACCCTCCATGTGGAGGATGTCGACGTTTCGTGTGGGTGATTGGGCATTCGGAGGGTTGCAAGCCGCCCGGACAGGCAGACACGTTCCCTAATCACTACGACTACCTACGCTCAGCTATCACTGATAAGGGGATTTCTGAGGCAGTGAGTTCGAGGTTAGCCAACGATAGGTAGCTCCGAGACTGGTTCCGGAATCCGAACAGATAAACACTCTATGAATGAAGGTATCTCAGCAAAATGTGGCAGACATTCTATCGCGGCGGTCTCAAATTCCTCGATTTGGGACGAACGATATGTATGTTAGTCTTTCTGCCCGGAACCGTTCTACATGAGTTATCGCATGCACTAGGGTGTCTGCTAACGGGAGCGGAGATCATACAAGTCAATTACTGGCAGTGGCCCAACTATTTGGACTGGACGTCGGAGGATAATCCCGCGGGGCGGGTTCGACATTATAGTACTGAGAGCCCTTGGAGAGAAATAGTCATTTCGCTGCTCCCACTACCGGTGTGCTCTGGTGCCGGGACGATGTTGCTCTTTGGTTCAATTCGACTGCAGCCTCCGATTTCGATACCCCTCCTCTATCTCTCGCTAGCAATGTATAGTTCGTCAAGACTCAGTAACAGCGACCTACAAAGTATCTCTGATGCGGTCGAAATGGAAACAGGCATACTTGTGACAATAATCAGTGGTGTCGCGACAGTAGGTTCTTTCCAGATATTACCAATAGCCCTCCTTTACACCGCAATCGGTCTGTATTTTGACTTTCCACCAGTCGTATGGATCTCAGGAGCAGTGGGATATCTCATCTCTTTTGGACTGTTCGCGATCTACGACTGGGTGAGCAGGATTGGATATTTCGCATAGAAGTGTGGTGTCTGCTTGTTTGGAATTCCCTCTCTTCAGATTCATCACGGACACATCTTCTAAGAGGGCACAGCCGAGCCCTTGTGTATGCAGCCAAAGTCAGAGATCGAGGGGTACCTCATCGAGGAGGGCGCAGCGTTGATCCTTCGGTACGGGTCTTGGATAACAGAGAAATTAGCACCGAACGATCACGATCTAGTAGCGCTCTATCGGTCGAAGGAGCGACGTAAAAACTTTGAATTGGCCCACTGGGATGTCACTCGGCTCTCGATACAAGAACTGAATCAGTACATCCGCACGTTGGACCCAGTATATGCGACCGAGCCCCTGCTCACGGGTGAAGTTTCCTATGGGAGCCAGTGGGAGCTTGATGCATTACGGAACACACTATTCGAGACTGAACTCTCCCAACACACAGTCCACTATAATATGTCAGAGGCCCTCAGCGAATTCCAGCAAGCACGGCATCTCCGACAGCAAGAGCGACATGCTTGCTCACTCCGCTCGCTCACGTTCTGCCTCTCACACTGGGCGGTGGCATGGTGGTATGCGAACGGGAAGCGCCCAACCACCATCAACGATGTAATGACGGAATATGGGGTCGAAGCGTTGTATGGCGAGCTACGGTCACAGATACAGACAATCCCGACGGAAGAGGCACCGGCGGACGTAGTCAAACGGCTTGAACAACAGGTCAGCAATTCGATTATCGGGGTAGAAAATCAGGGGAAGTCGGTTCGCCCAAAATGATTTAGTATTGTAACGCAACCAGTCACATATGACATTTAAACAGTCGATACGGAACGATCTGGGGACGCTTAGTGATTTCGAGCTCAATCGACTGGACCAGTTCGGGAGGGTCAATCATCAGACCTTGGGGCATCAGATGAATGATCCCCAGTTCCGACCGATTGTGGAGGACCTAGCCCAAGAAGAACTAGCCAATCGTGAGCGACGCCGTGTTGCAGCTGCTTACGAGGATGAATCTTTGATGGGTAGCTCAGTCGGACTATCACCCGATGATCCGTTCGTGAACGATAGAATAGACCCGCTCGAAAACGGAATGTCAGCGTTTGACACAGCACAATCGGAGGTAAACTCATTCCACGCACCGAGCGAGCCGTTGCAATCTCCGGATAACAGCCCGAAGGGGGGCAGTTCTGGGAGCGATAGTGCACTCACAGAGCGAGAGCAGAAGGCATTACTACTGCATTTCGTCTCGACAACGCTCATTCCGCTGTCTGTGACTGACGCTGACGACTATACATCAAGCTGTAGTGATTGTTCAGTCTCCCCGATCGCTGACGGCCCTCACCACGAAGACGAATGTCAGTTCCACTACGCATACCTCAAACTGGACACCGAAAATGCCCACAACTCTGACTGTCGACACTGCGAGGCCCGGCCCGCAGTGTCTGGGTTCCATCACGAAGGGAGTTGCCCGCGGGGCATCCCCGCGATCGCGACATGGAGTGTTACCGCCAGCAACTACGACGTTGCCTGCTCATCTTGTAAATCGAAACCTGACTCTGAGGGGTCACACCACGACTCAAGCTGTGAGTACCACGCTCCGCTGCCGCTCTATCACACGGACCAGGCCCACTCAGGCTATTGCAAGGCTTGTGGAGCGTTACCTTACGTCGCAGGCCCGCAGCACAAACACGACTGCGAAAGACATATTGACGGGATACCGATTCCGGTCGCCTTAGTCAGCGACTGAAAGAGCGACCGCCTCTTACGAGATAGCAAGGCCCGTATTCAAAGTCAGAAGCAGTCACTTCGCGCGGCCCTTCCGGCCATTCGAATCGCTCCCACTACTCGTGCCATAGGGTGGAAGCAATGCTCCAAGGATCTTGAAAGGGAGAAACAAGAGAAACGCACAAAGCCGGAAAGCTCCGTCTATGAGCGCAAATGTGATATCGAATATAGCACCCACTAACGCGAACACGGCGTCTATTGTGGCTGCGATGAGCTTGAAGATCGCTTCGATAATCTTGAACGGAAGGGTGATGATGTCAGTGATTATTCCCATGGTGACTCGTCAGGATGACACGCAGCCACTATAAATCCTTTGTCAGGTGTGCGAGTGTTAGCGGATATGACCGTCAGCGTGCCGGGGAAAATCGCATCGAGGTGTGCCGCAGAGCGGAGAGGGATAGCGTATGAGGGCTGCGGCGATGAGATCGATCAGAAGTGAATCGGCGACTGGTACCTAAGGCAGCTGAGAGCGCCCAAATCGATAATCTCGAACAGGGAGTGACCAGTAAACCCACACTGTATATCGCGCTAGGGAGCGATTCAATTCCTCATGGGAATGAGCGTAGTATGAGATCCGGTAGATCGTAGAATGCGTGAATTGATCAGCAACACTTTAGAAAAGACTCAAAGGAACGGTCGCTGGGTCGACAAAATACCGAACCCGCTCAGATGATCCCGCCGGCCAGGAACTTGTTCTCCAACGCTTTCTCGTGAAGCGGCATCTCGGCGTACTCTTCGCGGAACGCCTCAAGGTTCTAACCGTCGTAAAAGTACTTCGTCTTCAACCCGAACCGTTCCGCCACCGCACAGCCCGTACAGACTGGTTCGCCTTCCAGTCGCTCCGTTTTGGTGTGGCTGGGGCAGGCGATATCCCCACAGTTCGGACAGTAGGCGTATGTCTCGTCGCCACCGTTCGCGTCACAGTGGACGCACCGATGGATCCCGTCCTCGGCGATTATTCGTGACCGGCCTGCCGCGTAGTATTCGTAGGGGTAGGTGTACTCCTGGAGCTCGGTCGTGTGCCGAACTTCCGGGGGATACACCGGTTCGATCGACTGGACGGAGATATCCGCGTGGTTTGGCTCGCAGGTCTTGTTATACGTGACGTTGATGTCGCCGGCATAGGTGACCGTCGTCGTGTGATGCTGCTGGAGCTGCTCGACGGCCGACTCCTTGTACCCCGTTTGGGTCTGCCCGAGCCTGCGCTCCTCGACGACCGCTTGGTCGCCGCTCACTTTCGCGTCGCTGACGACGAAGACATTACACCCACAACCGAGGCGGAGGCGTCCGTCGCACACTGCCCGTCGGTGTTCGCCTACTGGAATCCAGACGCCGAGATGCAGTGGACCCCGTCCCCGAACTCCGGGCAGCGGGCGTCGGCGTCGGGCTGGGCATCGACGATCACTACTGGCACGACTCCTACAGCATGTTCGGTGAAGCACGGCAGGCCCGCCTCGCGGCCAACGTCAAGCGGCGACCGGCCAGTATTCTTTGATGGAGCTCGTCCGAATACTTACGATTGAGGGGGGCTCGTGCCCTCAGTATCGGCGACGAGATCGGGAGCATTGAACCGGACAAGCGGGCGGATCTACTTGTCCTCAACGTCGACAAGCCGAAGTTCACCCCGCTGACGAACATACCCGCTCACGTGGTGAACAACGCTGCACCGGCAGACGTTGAGACGGTTCTCGTCGACGGTGATGTCCTGATGCGCGATGGGGGGCCGACCACGATGAACGTCGACGCAGTCCAGAAGCGAGCGGAGCAGGCAGTCGAGCGCTTCGCCGACGAGACCGTCGTAGGAAAACTATTGTTATGTCTGTTTCTCGTACTTCGCCTCTATCGAGGACCTGTTAACGACGGGCTCATCCGGCAACTAGCCTACACTGTGGGCTTCCACGAGGATACATCGAGGGCTGTGATCGAGGATTTCCTGCAATCGAATCGTTACCGAATCGGTGATCGGCATGGACGACCGTTTCCGAGGCATTCTGGGGGTACGACGGTCAGAGCACGATGGACTAGATCGATGTCCCGACACAGGTCATTCACGGGCCTGCAGACGGGATCGTTCCCGTGGAAGTAGGACGTAACACGGCGCGTCGGATTCCCGAGAGTGTATTCTGTCGGCTCGAGCGAACCGGACACGCGGCGATGACCGAACGGCCTGAAGCTTATATCACTTTAATCAAGACACTCGTCACTCGAGACGTGAAAACCTTGATCTTGAAAGAGCAGTTTCTCCCCATCTCGACTAACTACTCTTGATACGTTTGGAATCCGAACAGGCTATACAGAGGTCTGATTATACCTCAAGAACAGATACTTCCTCTTTGATGACTGGTTAAGGGTACCGGGCCTATTGCACGCTATATTTAATCTGTACCGTCTGATCCTCAATGACAACCTAAATATAATTTAGAATGTTTGAATGAGGTCCTTCCCTTATTGGAGGTTCTCATATGTATAGGCATAAATTTGCGGATCTTCATCGATAGACGACGGTAGCCCTGTACTGAGAATTTCACTGAGCGTCCCACTCCATATCGGATTTTTACCACGTTTTGTTGGTGCTTCACCACTACCTATCCCGATCTCTTTCCAGATGAGCGTCTCGTCGTAGAGGTCCGGATCTGCTGGAATATAGCCCAAGAGTGTTTCCGGGGCGATGATTACTAGCTTATCGCGATGGCGGGTAAGTGATACGTTGACACGGTTCTGACTTAGCAAGAAGTCGCTCTCTTTAGAGATATATTGTGGGTCAGAAACGGTCGCACTCACGACCATCAGATCCTGCTCGCCTCCCTGGAAGCGATTTACTGTCTCTACCGCGATCTCACTCTTGTCTTCGTTGGTGAGTTTCGCATCTTCGAGTAGAGCTGTCACCCTACTCCGTTGTGCATTGTGTGGTGTGACGACTCCTGCAGACGTGGTATTATTGCGCCCCTCGAGGATCCTCGTCGCTAGTGCTGCTTCGATTGGATTCCACTGCTGGAAATGCTCATCACTTTGGTACGTAACTAGTGTCACAGATGCATCTCCCAGGATAGCATCCACTGGTCTCGGTAAGTCGGCATCAGAGACTTCCACGGGTGCCGATTCCCGTCCCGATTCGTAGTCAATGCCGTCCGCTTTGTACACGGTCTGTCGAGTCAGGTCCGCCGTTGTCGACCCAAATCGGTAGGTTCTGGACAATCGGAAGAAAGGAATGCCGGTGGCCTCGGTGGACGCCCGATGTTCGTGCTCCCACTCACTCTGCCGCTCCTCATCCAAGACGTCGTCTTCCCCGCGTAGAAGACGAAGATAATCGAGAGCAGACAGGTAGGGAACCGTCGCACGGATGTCCCTTCGGGATTCATCATCCCAGTCGTGCTTCTGTACAGGCGGGAGTTGCCGGTGGTCGCCCCCGACCAATACTTGCCCTCCCGGGGCGAGTGCGCTTCCTGCTAGAAGGAAATTAGGGAGCGTGAGCATCGAGGCTTCGTCGGCTGCAAGCACATCCCAGTACCCTTGATCAGCAGTTTCCTCGTCTTCAGAGTCAGGACATAACTTGCTCACTAGACGCCATGCACGCCCTGGTGTAGCGAATACGAGCGTTTGTACGGACTCGTCGGCGTCACTATCGTCGTTTGCGACAGCACCGAAGTTACTCAGCCTCGACTGTCCACCCGAGCCTGTTTCGCTTGAAGCACTGCCGCCGGAGGTCACCCACTCTCGAAGTTGTTCCAACTTCTCTGCATCATCTGAATCGTTGTAGTCGATATAAGTGACGTTTTCTGGCGCATTTTCTGGCTCGTCGTTGGCTATGCGGACGAGATGAGCATTCTCGAGCGACGCTTTGAGCTGCGAGGTATCCTTCCCAGACGCCTGTTCCGCGTCGGTCATCGTCTCCGCGACATCCTCGAGGAGTTCGTCTATCGCGGTATTCGATGGGGCGGTCACGAGCCCAGCGAAGTGAGCGTTATTGGCAGCTGCGGCATACATTCGCGCGCACAATCCCGGTGCGAACGCACCGGCAGTCTTTCCCGTTCCAGGAGGCCCCTGGAGACCGACGATTTGTGCAGTGCCCTCCGTAATGAATGCTCGCTGCTCATCACTCGGGAGTGAGTCAGGACCAAACGACTCAGAGAGCCAGTCCGCGAACGTATCCAACCCATTATCGCTGATACCGCTGGCTTTGGGCGAAAGCTCGTTTTCAAACCGAACAGCTTCTAGCACTTCATGAAGTTCGTTTGTGTCCGCATGCTCTAATGCAGCTTTGGCTCGTCCAGCTGTGATATCGTCCGTTTGCGGGTCAAGAATGACCTGTTCACCATTAGCGAAGTAGGTCCGATTACTGTCTGACGTGTCGTATTTTTCTTCAGTAGTCCATTTATCGTGCGTCCGGCCGAAATCGTCGCCCTCGCCGTAGAAGTTGTGTGCATCGAAGGAGATGGCTCTACTATCCAGATCTAAGGTTTCCAGCGTTACCTGAACGCCCGATTCAATTTCGTATGGCTGTGTGGTCTCGGTATCCAATCGACCGAAGTCGTAGGGATTCGCCACCATCCAAGACCCGCTCGAAGACCCCTCACTCCCCTTTTGCCGACACGCGCGTCGGATTTCTTCTTCGTTCCTGAGAAACGGCAGATCAAATCGAACTACTCCTTCGACGTGAAGCGTGCGACTGTTCTTCTCTTCGACTTTGTTGATCGAAACGGGGATCGATTTTCCGGACAACATCCGCTGAGTCGGAAGCTTTCGATAGTGGTCATACTCTTCCTTTCGTTGGGCTGTATGTTCTATCCAAAGATACCGGTGACAAGCTGCTGCGAGTGATGGTGGTGAGTAGGCATCGACGGCCAATCGTCCCATCGGATAGGGATCCTTGTTGAGTACCGCGTCACGACTGTTTAGAGAGCGTTCAACGTGTTCCAGGGCATCGCAGAAGTGTCGGCCAAGGGCTCGAATATCTTCGGAGTCAATTTCCCGGTCCTTGGTTCGGATATCGTGATATCGGTATCGAGCCAATTCACGCCCAGCGATGTCGTATTTCGATTTTACTTCTTCAACCCACTCATCATTGATACGCCCGACAGCAGACCAGAGGTATCCAAGTGGGATCTCTGCTCCATAACGGACTTTCGTAGGGATCCCGTGAATGAAGTCTCGTTCTGTCGGGTCAATCTTAACCCCCGGATCAGACCGCTTCTCGCCCGTGACGCTATAATCGAACAGACGGTAACTGAAGACCGACCGCAGGTGGATCGACTCGGCTTCGTCCGTACTATCGGGGGTATATGACCATTCGTCGCTGTCTCTCGATTTGCGATATACGTCATCCGAAACAGGAGAGAGGTGGTCGTACGCTGGGAGCAGTCCCGGAGAAGGAGCGGGGACAGCGGTGTGCGTATCTACTGAAGGACGTAGTCGAGACACCATCGGGCTATCGTGTCCCGGTGATCCTTCGAGCATGGACTGGAACGAATTAATAACCGGGGTCGTATGTCGGTCAAAAGCGTCTTCTAAAGCGGTCCGCTCCATTCCCGTATAGAGATAGAAGTGGAGAGGGGGATCTGACTGATCAATCCCAGAAAATTCGATTCCCTCGCATATTGCCCGAATGGCGTCATAGAGGCGCGTTATGAACGTCTCAAGCAATTCTTTTTCAGCAGCCTGTGATTGAGAGGCACCGTCGGGCGCCCCCTGTGAAACGACGGAAATACGCTGACTCTCCGCTTCACTCGCCGTAGCAGATACGCGAGCACTCAACTGAAGTAACCGATCTCGGAGATGGTCTACCTGGATGTTCAGATACACCCGGACCATGGAACCGTGGAGCCAGTCGTGAGCTATATTCGTGTCTTCGGGGGGTTCATCTTCTGGGAGTGGGCATCGTCCCGTACTGGGAATCCACGGGACGAATCGATCGATGATCTCTCCACCATCTGGGTCCAAGTAATCGGCCATTGCCTTCGCTCGGTAGAGGAGCGTGGGGAACTCCTCTCCAATTCCCGGGGTAGCCTTCAACTCACGGTACTCTTCTCGTTCAAAAGTGGGACTTCTGTACTCCGTTGGATACCAGTCTTCGGGATCAGGCGGCCTGGCGATATCTGCAAGGTCGTCGACCGTCTCGATTCCGTGTTCCTCAAGCGTTGCTTGCTGGGCCGGCGATAGTCCCAAGAGCCTCAGGTGGCCGTCCTCGTAAGCATCTGTTAGACAGCTCTCGTTGTACGCACAATTGGCACATTTATCATTGAGCTGGTACGGAACCTCCTCAAACGGTTTGTCGGCGAGTTTGTCAAGCTCTCCGTCCGGCGCTAGCAGTCGACGAACATCGATGATTCTAGGTTCTACGTCGAAACGGGGGACGTTCTCTGGAGAAGGCGGCGTGTATGAATCTGCCCGAGTGATGATCCCACCTTCGCAAGTAATGGCATCCTCATTTAGTCTCTGAGACTCGTCGATGAGCCTCCTCAACAAGTCAACGTAGGTCGCGGCCTGAATTTGGTGGTAGGACTTCTCCTCCTGCGCACTCTTGACGTCAAGTACGCGTGCTTTTGCGCCATCCGGAGTCGACCAGACAAGAATGAGGTCCGCGTCACCGGCGACATGCCAGTCGCCGATATTATCCACGAAGCTAGCCTGATAAAGTACAGTTGGCTCGTCCGGGGCTGCCGGTTCCTCGCATGCCGTTCTCAGGACTTCTATGATCGCATCGTCATCTGGTGCGAAGTTTTCAGCGTCTCTCGCGAGATCGACGAGCGCGTCCTCTGAGGAGAGGATTTCGTCACAAACACGCTCTTCAAACTCTTCCCCAGCCTTCGTCAGGAGGATATTGAGCGGCTGAAAAGATTCCTGAAAGTCGTCGCCATCGTGGTAACGGGAAGACTCGATATCCTGTACGGAGTGTTTAAAATAGCGAGGACACTGCTCGAATCCGATGTACTCCCCGATTCGAGCGGGGGTAATCACACGCTGTTGATCTTCACTCTCGGGAAGCCGAATGTTGTCCCATTCCTCGTCTTGTCGTGGTGGCATAGAGTCGTCTGGATCGTAGCTAGACATGGTTACCTCCCTCGGTGTGAAGCTGAAACCACAGTTCGGTCATGTGACCCGCATGAGAACCTTCCGCCTCTTCTTTCTGGATTCGGACGTCTGGCCCCCTCCAGGACGGCTCCAGTGGCATCTGACAACCAAGAGTCGAAGCCGAAACTATCGTATTGAGGGAGTGCAGCGTGGCTGTCGGGTCGTTCATTTACCTCTGACATTCCAGACTTGGTCCCGTTCAACCTGCGAGTTGCACGAGGGAGAGCGGCTGCTCGTATTGACTGCTGGTTCCTCGATCGCGAGACAGCACCGTTTGCTGACCAAAGCGTCCGGAGCATGGATCTGGCAAGCCGGCATCGGCGTATTTTGGGCCACGGAGGGATGCTGATCATGAGATTGAGGCAGGGGGTCGCTGTTCATCGATGGGCGTCACTTCACTCTCTGTGTCCGGCAGATTCTCAGCGAGATCCTCCTCATCCTGATCACCGAGGAGATGTTCAAGTACGTCTGCGGCTGCAGGAGAATACAACGGACGATTATCGTTTCCGCACCGGTCGTCCATCGTACAGGCGGGACATCCTTCATCGCGACCGCATGAGCAGTCGACGATGAGGTCGTGGGCGCGTTGTGCCACGTCTTCGAAGTGTTCATATATCGACCGCGAAAACCCGAGACCCCCCTCGATACCGTCGTAGATGAACCATCCGCTCTTTTCAGGATTCTCTGGTAGACGATTCGTTGCAAGACCTCCAATGTCACCCCCATCGACCTTTAGCTCAAGCGGCGAAACGGCGATCATCGCGTGCTCGACGGCGTGAATCCCACCGAGATATCCGTGAAGCCGCGGTGGGAGGTTGATGCACTCCGGGTTGTGATACTCCGAGTGCTTGTTGAGCATCGCCTGTTCGATGTCGGTAGGGGTCTCAGCCCAACACAACTGGGTTCGCATCTCTAACGGCGGAACACCAGTTTCATTACCCAGTTCGAGCACGTCCCCACTCCCGATCTCTCGTTTGAGATACGTACTGTAGTGGACCGATACCGTTCCATACCCCCAATTCAGCGTGAACGGCCCGACCTCACGAAAATCTTCGACGACGGTGTCGTAAATGTTGACTTGGCCCTGGGACTGGGTGTAGTAGTTCACATTCGCTTTTTCAAGCGAGATATACGGCTGAGGGATGTCTTCTCGGAGTTCGACGACCTGGTACTGCTCACCCTGGTGGAGAACAGTTGCACCCTCGTGGTAGTCTCTATAGGCCCGGTCACGGCCTATCGCCTGATGATCTATCGAGCCGTCACCAGCAAGCCGGACGTCAAAGGCGTTTCCACCGGAGGAATACAAGCTAATCTCCTCCTGTGGGCGGTCGCGATGGGCGTACATCACACCGCTATCGAGCGACCCCTCGAGGTCGCCGTTCCGTCGGCCGTACTCGACGGCACGCTCTAGTCGTTCCTCACCTCCGAAATCCTCTGCGTCATCGAGCGTCAGCGGTAGTTCCTGCGCAGCGCACTCGAGTTGCTGCAGGTACACTGGATTGTTGTCGAGGTCGACGACAGCGCTCTCGTGGTCCTCTTCGAGGACGTACTCGGGGTGCTGGAGGATGTACTGATCGAGCGTGGAGTGGCTTGGGACGAATACAGAGAGCGCATCCCGGGTTCCCCTGCCTGACCGACCGATCCGCTGCCAGAACGATTGTCGCGACCCTGGATACCCCATGAGGACGGTCCCGTCGACGCCGCCGATGTTGATCCCGACTTCTAAGGCACTCGTCGTCGAGACGCCGTCGAGCTGGCCTTCCTTGAGCTGGTGCTCCGTCCCCCGACGTGATTGCTTGCCGTGTCCAGCGTGGTAGGCCGCGAGATCTGGTCTCCCCTGATACCGGTTCTCTGGATCGCCGATGAACCGCTTTGCGCGGTTGACGGATAACTCGGTGAGCTTTCGCGAGTCACAGAACAAGAGTGACTGAACGTTCTTCTGGCACATGTGTGCCCACACCTCCGGGGCCTCAACCGTTGCCGGACGTTTCGACAGTGGCGGAGAGTCGATCTCGTCGGTAAGACCGTCGTCACCACTCATGGGGGGATCCCAGAAGACGAGATGACGAATGCCCCTCGGCGAACCGTCTTCGTCGACGACGGCCGCAGGTTCTCCGGTGAGTGCGAGGGCATGTTCCGAGGGATTGCCGATAGTCGCTGTTGTGAGAACGTACTGTGGATCTCCGCCGTAGTAACCGATGATCCGTTGTGCACGTCGGAGTATCCAGGCGACGTGCATTCCACCGAGACCAGTCCACATGTGTGCTTCATCGATAGCGACCAGTGAGCAGTTCGAGTGGAAGTCTGCCCACAGGTGGTGACTCTCCAGGTATTGATTCAGCCCCACGAAGTTCGTGATTACGACGTTGCACTCATCGCGGATGCGAGACTTCTCTTCGCTTTTCGTATCGCCGTCGTAGACACCGACACTGATATCCAGGCCAAGGGTGTCACGAAAGAACTCGTTGAGTTCCTGTTCTTGGTCACGGCTCAGCGCCTTCGTCGGATAGACGATCAGTGACCGCGTTTCCGGATCCTCGAGGTATTGACGCGCGATGTGAAGGCCGTATACGAGCGTCTTCCCGGAGGACGTGCTGGTTGCTACACAGACGTTTTCACCCCGATCGAGCACTTCGAGGGCGTCTGCTTGGTGACTCCACGGATCAAACTCTAGGCTCCGAGCGATCTCCGGAGGAAGAACGTCTCCTGCTGGAACGGTCTGCTCTTCCCGAGCAGGAATCTCGAATATCTCGTGGACCTGCCCAAAGTAGCGGTTATTTGGGTAGGTGCTCTCGAGTTCCTCGCCGGTCAGCTGGAGGATATCCGTCTCGATGTCGACTTCATCGTTGCTCGTATTGCTCTCCGTGTTGGTCGTAAGGTCTGTCTGGCCGTAGTCGGTGTCGTGGTCGTCGTGCATTGTTAGAAGTCCATGAGTCCAGTCTGTGTGGTGTTTTCATCACCAGGACCGCCAGCACGCATTTGGCCGGGCGTCGCCTCGGCGATGGCTTCGTAAACTGCGGCCAACTCACGGACGTCCGCTTCACAGTATGCCCGGGCTGCCTCCCAGTCTACGTCGCGAGCGCGCTCTGGAGATCTGAGGAGCCGCTGGATGGTCTTTGCCAAGGATTTCCCGTCAAAGGCGGCAGCAGCCGCGTCACGCCCATGCCCGAGGGCTTCGGCGACGTCTTCAACCCGGTTTGTCCGGCCCGGGAGGACGGCGTTGTCCTTTCGCACGGCCCAGTCCAGCAGGTCGTACTCGAACACGGAGTCCGACCAGTAGTCTGCATATTCTGGGGCGTATCCTCGAATGAACCGGCTGAGGTGTTTGAAATCGAAGTCGTGGCCGTTCCACGCGATGAGTGACGTGCGATCGTATTCGCTGGCGAGCCACGTAACGAACTCTCGGGTGGCTTTTCCCGGGTTGTCTCGCGACGGTTCCCTATCGATGAAGTCCACGTACTCGTCTGCTTCTGGGTCGTAAACGCCGATGAGCCAGATGATACTCGGGTTGAGGCTGTCCGTTTCGATATCAATGAATAGTGGGCTGTACTCTGCTGCGGGGACAGATTCGTTCGTGAGACGGATGACGGAGCCCTCGGACAGCGCGTGGGCGCTCTGTCGGATGCTCTGAGCCTTCGACTCACCAATGCCTCGAATCTCCCGAAGCTCTCGTTCCGTCGCGGCTGCGACTTTGTCACGCGTCTCGTACCCGTTTTGAGCGAGCTTCGGAGCAGTCCCCTTACCCACTCCCGAAAGAGCCCGGAGACCGAATTTATCTGCGGGTGTCGTGGACACGCCGATCCGGCCGTCTGAATCAAGCGAGACACAGGCGAGTTCTGGTGCCCCTTGCCGGCGGGTCGGAGCAAGACCCCGGACTGGAAGGCGAACGCTCTCGTCGTCGACGTCCGCTTTCCAGACGAAGTCATAACTGGCCTCCATGGCCCCGGTGAGGAACGTTGCCTCTCGGTCAGTTCGGTGCTGAAAGCGAGCGAGGTGTTCGAGGCCATCGAGCGAGACATCCATCGTGACTGAGTCGGCACTCGTCTGGATCTCATCGCAGATGACGTAGTCGGCGCCGTCTGGGATTCCGTGCCCGCTGGCAGAAGAGGCCCCACCTACGAAGTCGAGGGAACTGACGATGGAGACGGTGACGTCGTCAATAGTCTCGGTGCAAACCGCGCTACGTCGAGTATATATTACCGGGCACGAGGCGGTACGCTCGACGGTGCTCGCGGTCCGCATATCCAGCTTTTCCTCGATAATGTAGATGAGATCTGCATCGAAGTAGTCGATGAGGTCAGCGATGGCATTCGTCGATGCGTCGGCTAACGCGTCGCAGCGGAGGGCAAGCAGACGAACCCCAGGGTCGCTTGCCATATCTCAGAGGTGGATTGTTCCCTGGTCCGGGTGGTTCATGCTAGATTGCCCCTCGTTTCGTGAATTCGTCATACGCCTACCATGGGAATCCCCCGGCTTATAGTTTCTGACTAGCGGACCTTCGATGTATCTATTTTCTATTTTGGCGGATCGCAAAGTCGTTCGATCATATATGCCGCTAGAAGTCCCTACTCCGCGTATTATAGTGGTTCATCAGAATCTGGGAGATTGGTATAGTGCCTGTGCGGCCCTCAATGAAGGGGATTTCAAGGTCTACGGAAGAATTAGATGGGGAGTGTCAAGCAAAGGTTCTCGATTTCTGGGGCAAGTGAGATGACCTGAGCTTTTCGCTGAAGCTCCTGGCGGCGTTGCTCGATTCTGTCCTCGAGCTTCGAAAGCCGGTCTCGCTGTCTTCTAATCGCGATATCCATGTCGGTTCCTGATTCGGCTTTCCGCTCGTAGTCCGCGATGAACGTCTCGATTCGTTCTCGTTCAGACTCTGCGTATGCTTCGAGGTCCGTAAGCTCCTGCTCCGTTTCCTCTCGCCGCCGTTTTTGGAGTTCGTCTCGGCGAGATTCGACACGCTGACTAATATAGCGATCAGCGGATGAACGCATCTCACTCTCGTTTTCCAGTAGCACTTGAACAGGCTCTTCCTCAGGGCTGCCTTTGATACTGTCCCCATCAACGACTCGCTGTCCAAGACGCTCTTGTGGATCGTTGTGTGCTGCATCGACGAAAACCGGGAGTATCTCTTCACGGATCACTTCGCCGGTACCGTCCTCAAATCGGACTCGGTAGTTGTAGGTAATTCCCGGATCATCGACGAACGGGAGCATTTTCAGACCCACAGAGCCCTGATCACTGTCGAGGACACGCTGCATCAACTCTTGAACCAGCCGCGCGTCTGGAGAGACGTAGTCGATGTCATCGTGGTCCATCGCGAACTCGCGGTTGAATGTGAACGGCCCGTAGAGGTCGCCATCGGTGGCTCGACGAAGAGTCTCCGGTAGATCGGCTCGGAATAGATTGGTCCCAGCTTTTTCGACGTCGCCGCCCAGTGCCGAAATGCCGCGCTCGAAGAATTCTCGAATGTCGGCCTCACTACCGTAGACATCTTCGGATTGATCCATGACTTCCTGGATCCTCTCTCGGCTCTCCTGGTCGAAGGTGCTGGTGTCGATGAGACTGCGCTCGTACCACTCTGCGAGCGTCCGTTGCCGTTCGTCGATGAGTTCCTCGAGTTCCTCTTTCGTCGCACTCGCCGGTTCGTCGTTCCGGATGGATTCCATGATAAGCGAATCCACGTCGACGTCGTCGAGCATTCCGAGGACGTCGGCGGTGTTCCCGAGTTTCCCCCTGATGTTCTCGACCTTCTCCTGCAGCATCTCGAAGATCTCGCCTTCGCGAGTGTCTTCGAACGTGAAATTCCACACCTTCACTTCCTTCTCCTGCCCGTAGCGATGGAGACGACCGATCCGCTGTTCGAGTCGATTGGGGTTCCACGGCAGCTCGTAGTTGACCATGATGTGGCAGCTGTGCTGCAGGTCGATCCCTTCGCTCGCTGCGTCCGTTGCGAAAAGCAGACGAGATTGGCCGTGATTGAATTCGTCTTCGATATTCGCTCGGTCCTCTTTGTCGACATCGCCGTGAATCACGAGGATTTCATCTGCCCACGGCTCGTCCTTCACAAGATCGAGGATGTAATCGAGCGTGTCTCGGTACTCCGTGAACAGCAACACCTTCTCGTTCGGGTTCTCCTCAAGCAGCTGCTGGATATACCGACGAACTTTCTGGGCTTTCGAATCTACCGAAATTCCTTCGGCGAGAGAGACGAGGTCACGTAGTGTTTCGATCTCTTCTTCGAGCTGGGCGTCGCTCTCGGTGATGGTGAGGCCTGCAAGTTCTTCCTCGGCCTTTTGTTTGTCAGTCTCCTCAAGGTCTTCACCTTCGAGGTACGCGGACGCCTCTTCGGAAAGTGAGGTTGCGGTGGATTGCTGATCGACTAAATTCGCCAGCCGACGGCTCAGGGTGGCTTGGATAGCTCCAATAGAACTCACGAGGCGCTTTTGCATCAACGCCATTGCGAACCCGACTGCGGGTTCGTTGAGCTGCTCTGAGCGATTGTAGACGTGCTTAACGTACTCTGTGACTGCTTGATAGAACTGCTTCTCTTCGTGCGTCCGCTCGACCGGGATCGTCCCGACTTCTCGATTCGGGAAAAGCCGTTCCCCGTCGTCGTCGTAAATAGTCTGCTTGCCGCGACGCATCATTACGCGGTCGACTGCTTCCTTGGAGAGGTCCTGGTCCTCCGCAATGAGGAACGGATCGATATATTCGATGAGAGAGCGGAACGCGTCTCCTTTGCCGTCGTGGGGCGTCGCACTGAGGAGGAGCAGCGAGTCGGAGTTATCTGCGACTCGTTCAACCATCTTCGAGGTCTTGCTGGGGGACTCGCCTCGCTTGGCCGCCTTGTGCGCTTCGTCGACGACGACAACGTCCCAGAATGCATTGTCGAGTTCGTCCCGGAACTCTTCCTGGCGTAGGAACGCCATGCCCGCGACCATCCGTTGGTGGTCCTGATTCCAGATGTTCGCTTCCTCACCCAGTCGGCGGCGTTCGCCCTCGACCCACTGGCGGTCGCCAGGCGTTAGGGAGATATCGAAGAAGCGGTCCATATCCCGAATCCACTTCTTCTGGAGATGTGCCGGGACGACGAACAGCACCCGATCTGCACGGTTGCGTGCAGTGAGTTCTTTGAGGATCAGCCCCGCTTCGATTGTCTTCCCCAGCCCGACGTCGTCTGCGATGAGCGCTCTCTGACGGAGCTTCTGCATGACCCAGTTGACGCAGGCCAGTTGGTAGGGCTCCAGACGAACGAGCGAGTTCGAGATACTGAGTAACTGACCTTGTTCGTGGGCGATCTGAAGCTGGAGCGCCTGTGACCGTAAGTCGAACCACTCGGCCGAAACCGCCTCATGGTCAGGATGGAGTTGCCCGGCGGTTGCGGTGTCGAGTGTGCCGAGTTGTTCACGTTTCGGTTCGATGTTCACGTCGTCGATGCAGACGGTTTTTACACCGACGTTCTCGACGTAGGCCCTGAGATAATCGAGGTCGCCGACGGAATACGTCTTGATGACCTCTGCGGGCTGATCGTTGAGGAGAATCGTATCTCCGGGCTCTAGCTTTGCACGCATAGGGATTGGATACCTACCTAACCCCCCGCGAGCACATTATGTATTTTGCTGAGATACTTCATGGGCGGCGATGAATGTCAATTTAGACCACAGATGAGCAAGGATGATCCCGAAGCCCGGGAAAAGTATCTGACCAACACTCACGATGCCTATCGGCTATTCTATACGGTGTTACTCACGATCGGCTTATCTCTAGGATTCAATTCAGTACTGACCGAATTCCGAAGGCTCTCGGTATCTAACTTCGGACGTGAACTCCCGACGTTACTCACTTTCAGTGTCTTTCTTCTGGTTGTGCTTCGATTCTTTTTGGGCGGGGTTCGGCATCTCGATACGACCTATCTTGAGACAGATTTTACCAAGATTACGGAGTCACAAGTTAGCAGTCAGCGATTCAGGGCGGTCGATATCAGCATGCTATTGTTTGACGCAGGAATTATAATAATATTGGGGGGTTTGGTCACTATGCCATACCGATTCTTTACCGTATTTGCGGTACTTCTCTTGATTGACGGGCTCTGGGGGATACTTATCTCCTACCAGATGGGGAGTCTAGCATTGCACAACGATCCGGCTACGCAGACAAAGTGGGGAATCAATAATGGAGGCCATTTTGGACTGTTTGTGCTGGGCCTTGCGTTTGCTCAGTGGCCAGTACTAGTGGTACTTGGTTTCTCCAACTCCCTCGTCGATCTCTACTGGACTTTCGACTCGTATTTTCCGCCGCTCGTACATGAGGAGTAATTCCCACAGATAGCAGTTGAACAGTTTTTGACGCCCTCATCAGGCCCTTTTGTATGAGAGTGTATGATTGGTGGCGCGGGCTGCAAAGAGTTATTTACTCTTGCGTGATCGTGACGAAATTCAGGACGAACTCCTGCGGGAGGACGCCACCGTGGTAGAAACGAGCATCTGGGAGCCCCTGGTTCCTGAAACGCTGAATCGGGTCGGTGAGGACGCTGATTTTGGTATCGTCGTCGAGGTAGCCTAGGTGCGTGTCTTCGTCCAGCAAGACACCAGGCGTGTCGTCGTCCAGGTCCGCGCCGGCGACCCACCGACGAGTCACCTTCTCGGCGTTGCTCGGCGGATGCAGGTCGTCGATATCGACGTGCTCTGGGAGTGAGACGAAGCCGTGGTCTGAGAGGATGTACGCACGGTCCCACTCGCCTTTCCGGAGCTTCTCGCAGATGATCCGGGAGATGGCATCGATGCGGTCGCTGAACAGCTCCTCGAAGTCCGTGAGCTCCTTCTCGCCGGTCTCGTCGATGTCGTTCCAGTAGTAGGCGACGCGCGTGTTACTCCAGCCGACCTCGTCCTCGGCGTCCTGCATGATGTAGCTCCAGCCGTCGTTTTCGAGGAGCGTCTGTCGGCGATGATTCGTGATCTCGCGTCCGTTCCGTTCAGGAACGAGCTCACCGTCTTGCAGTTCGATGTTGAAACTGAACTTGCTTCCTGGGGTGAGCGCGGCTTTCCCAAACTCGGTGTCAGAGGGGAGTGTTCCCACCCACTTGCTCTCGTCAACTTCGAGCTTGGGGAGCTCACTTCGAATGGACTCTGCGAGTTCGTGTGCGAGGTCGAAGCGCAGGGCGTCGACAATGAACAGTGCGACGCTCTGGCCGCTCTGGAGGTGTTCCTGTTCTTCGGCGAAGAACTGGTGGGCGTGGTTCTCGCCGACGAACGGCGAGCCTGCCTCGATCTGGTCCCCGACGAGGTCGCCAAGATCGGTGAGATACTCCAGGTATCTGGATTCGACCAGCGACGAGCGGAGGTCTTCGAGTTTCGCGGTTGCTGGATGCTCTTCCGGGAGGGCGGTTTCCGGTTCGCCGGAGACGATGAGGTTGAACACGGCGTTGTCGATCTGCCACGTTCCATCCTCTACGTCGCCGTACAGTTCCACGACATCTCCGGTATCGCCGCTCTCCTCCCACGTTTCGAGTTCGTTCGCGAGCGTCGCGATGTCGATAGCCTGCTCCCAGAGCTGTGTCCACGGAACGTCGCCGTAGGTCGCGTCGAGGCGCTCGTGGCGTTGTTCCGCCTGGGTTGCACATTGCTCGTAGTCGCCGGCGTGGAACGACTGCGTCCACTCGTCCCAGAGGCGGTGTTCGAGCGAGGCGTCGACGGGACAGTCGACGAGTTCCCACGGGTCGTCGTAGGTGCGAACGATATCGTGCCAGAACCGCTGGCTTGGGTCGAGATAGACGCGAGCCAGTTCCTGCTTGCGTTCGGTCTTGCTCAGGACGGAGCGGAGTTCCGGTCTGGAGACGCCGAATCCGCTACTGGACTCGGGCTGGTACTCCTGGGGGAGCAGGGATTTGTCTAGTCCCTCGTCGACGAGCCACTCCGCGACGGCCCAGCGGCGCGTTCGTTCGACGATAGTCTGGGCGTCGCTTACGCCGTCGACGGCAGCCACCCCGTTGTCGACCAGAAGATCGCGAATCTCTCTCAGGTCCTCGTCGCTGGGTAAATTCTCGGCGCCGTGTTCGAGGACGAACTGGACGGGGTCGTCGTGTCCGTCGAGGACGATCTTCGTCTGGAGGCCCTGGAGCGACGGGAGGCCACCTTCGCCGTTGAGTTCGTCGTAGAGCGTCTTGGCGACGTTCTCCCGGTCGTCGGCGTCCTCGTAGGCTGTCCGAATCGTCGCCGCCTGCAGTCGGTCGTTCTCGAAG
Source organism: Halosimplex rarum (assembly GCF_047715405.1). Taxonomy (NCBI): domain Archaea; kingdom Methanobacteriati; phylum Methanobacteriota; class Halobacteria; order Halobacteriales; family Haloarculaceae; genus Halosimplex; species Halosimplex rarum. Next base: position 2,126,737 of record NZ_CP180412.1, on the reverse strand, counting down.
CAGCGGGCTGCGAGCTTCCCGATGTGCTGTTCGATCACGTCGCCGGTGTGCTCGACGTCTTTGAACCAGTCGACGTCGTCGCTGCTGGCCTGCGGGACGTACCAGACGGTTTGGTCCCGTGGTGCCTCTGCGCGGAGTTCCAGCGGCGTCTGTTCCGCGGCTCGGAAATTACAGCCGAGCTGGCTGCTGGTTTCTCGGACGATGTCACGGAGGTAGCCACCGTCGTCCCACCAGAGGACGACAGGGTCCTCGTCTACGGCCTCGTCGATGGCACTCTCGATAGCGTCGTGAGCGCACTGGGGGAGTGTCTTCGTCGCTGTCATGATTAGAGAACGTCATCCTCCACCGTCTTCGGGACGATCTCGGCCTGTGCGAGCGGTGTGATATTGATTTCGACGCCGTGCTTGTGGTTCGGTTGGTACCCTTCGGTCGTTATCTCCGAGAGCGCGCGGTCAGTCCAATCCGAAGGAATTTGCTTGTCGATGGTCTGGCAGCGGTCGTCGATCTCCTCTGCCAGGGCCTTGAACTCTGCCAGCGGCGGGAGATCGTCGACTTCCTCGACGCCCTCGTCGTCGGCTATCGCTTCGAGGAACTCCTCGTCGACGACCGAGGGGTCGTCGAGACCGGTCGCGAGCGAGGCGAGCAGGCGTTCGTCATCAGTCAGGGTATCGAACGGCTCTCCGTCATCGTCGAGGAGATCTGCCCCTTCGCGCTCGAAGTAGTATGTCATGAAAAGGATACCCGTGCTGGAGTAGTGGTCCGACCCCTTGAGTCGCCAGTTGAAGTAGTCGAACAGATCCGCCAGGTGTGCCTCGACGGACTCGTCGGCGGGCTTGGCGTACTCCTCACAAGCGCGTTCGAGTTCGCTGAGGGCGTCGATCCATTCCTCTCGCCACTCCTCGACGGCGTTCCAAAAGTTATCCGAGAAGGTGTCTTGGAACCACTCTTCGCTGTTTCGCTCGCGCAGTTCCGACAGCGTCTCCACGCGCTCACGGGTTTCCTCTCGGAAGGTGGCGACCTTCGGAGCGAGTTCCTTGACGAGTTGTCGATCCTCGTCCTCGAAGTCGCGCTCGTCGGTGCTTCCCAGTTCTTGGAGTACGTCCTCGAAGACACTAATCTGGTTAAGCCCGCTCGCACAGCGCTCGTACTGTTCGGCGGCTTCCGCCTGTTCACTAGTCGAGAGCGACTCGTCACTCCGACGGCGATTCGCAGCGCTGCGGCGCTCCCGGAGTTCGGCCTTTCGAGGTTCGAGGTACTGGTTGGTGAGTCGGTCTAAGAGTCCCGAATCGAGATTGTGGTAGTCGACGAAGCAGGCAAAACCCTCACCTGTCGAGTCAGCGATAAGGCGCTCTGTAGAGAGCTTCCATAGAATTGGCGTATTCTCCATCCTGTCGACGTGGTAGTCAAACAGGTTATTCTCGATGAACGCTCGGAGGTTGGGATATGCCTCTTCGGCGGCGGATCTGGCTCCAAGAATCTCATCGACTTCGACGAGGCGATCTTCTGCGTCCTCACCATAGGCGTCCTCAAACCTCTCGATGACGCGCTCCAACATATTGGCTTGTTCTTCGGTGCTATGGAGTGGGACTATCCCATCTGATTCCTGACGGACGGCCTCCATTGCGAAGTGGTGGACAAGATCCTTGACCTGAACATCGATATTTTCAGGAATCTCTGGTACTGATTCAGGGTCAGGAACTTCGCGATCCTTTGGTGACTCTGAGGTTCGTAGGAAGATTTCTTGACGAATCTGCTCCTGCGTAGATTCGTCTAAATCTACTGTATCATATATGTCATTATCAATCTTCTCTGATATTGACTCTAATTGTTTTCTGCGAGATAGGGCATCTACCTCGCTTTGTCTGGATGCTTCTTTAATGTCTGTGGAAGGAGACGGAGAGTTGATATTTAGTTCGAATTCGCCAATCAGGGCTTCTTGATGTGGATGATTGTAGAAGAATTCTCTATCGACACTGTTGGGAAGGAGTGAGGGGCCTATATAGTATGGACTACTACTGTCAGAACTCCTCTGATGCAGGACCTCTTTGAATTGCTCTCGGGCTTTCTCTCCGAGACCTTGGCCCTCTAGATCCTCCAGCCAGGGTATACTACCTATCTCTCCAGCATTCCAATTACGTTCAATCGTTTGTGATAAAATGAGTGAATGATACAGGCTAGAGTTTAAGATTGCCATCATTTCCCAGAGAGATTTCTCTTCCAGAGGAGTCAATAAAAACCCATTATGGCTGAACAGACCGCCTGGATAGTATCCGAATCTCCGGCCAGTATCCTTTATATATGTCCATGTCAGGCCTTCTTTTCCGTATAGATCCTCATTGGGCGTTCGAACCGATTGATTGGCTCTTTTAAGCCTCCTACCATCCCCTCTCCAGTAGACAGTCTCAGTAATATGGGGGACAACCCATGCTTTAGCTCCTCCTTCGGAGATCGGCTCGAATTCGTTTAATTCCTCTATCTCCCAGTGGAACCGTGCAAACTGGTCATCATCTCCTGTCAGTAGGCCTGGGACTGCCCGACATGCTGAATCTCCTTCCACTTCAGCCTGATCTGAATCAATTTTTAGATTTGTCTTATGGAACGCACGTACCTTACTTGGAATTGAATAACAGATAGGCGAACGAGGAATATTGTGAAATTCCCGCATATCAATCTCAAAAAGACGATTGATGTCAGCGTCATCTGCAAGAACATTTGTGAAAGTGGGTTCTTTTTCTTGGCTTTCAATATCGTGTAGACGAATAAACGTTCCAGAGGAATTTCGGTCCTCTCCTGAACGAACTACAGTCCCAACTGTGCGAACAGTGGCATTGTCAAGAACACCAATGCCATATTCTGCTAAGAAATCAAAGCTACCCTCTTCACCAATGAAATCCTCCCGGAACCCGGAAAATTGTTTCTTAAACATAAACGTACGAGGGACTAACATCCCAGTACGTCCGTTGGGTTTACTCAATCGATCACAGACCTCGAAGAAGTTGATATAGAATTCGGGTGAATACTGATATCGGCTTTCAATGTACTTTTGAACGGTATTTGGCATCCGGCTTCTTGAACCATACGGCGGATTCATCAGCGCCACGTCGTAGTCCTGCGCCAGAATATCTAGTAGCCGCACAAAGCTCCGAAGGTCCTGTGCGAGGAACGAGTCCGAGTCTCTGTGTTCTTCGACAGCCTCACGCAGACTGTGTAGCACCTGACCAAGTGTGTGGTCTGCCGTCGGGTCGTCGTCGAGCGTGATCTGGACGCCCTCCGTATGGCTGTCGTCCTCGAACAGGTCACCGAGCGTCCCGCGAACGTCGAGCAGGCTCCCGAGTCCGTGGACCTCCTCGAAGGCGTCGAGGATTCGCCTGAGAGCGTCCTCAACCTTCGGATCGTCACCAGCCACCTCGTCGAACACTGCCTCGACACCGTCGATGTCGGCCACCTTGGCGTCCGCACAGACGATGCCAACCTCGGGCATGTCGAACCCATCAGCACCTTCCGCCTCTGCGCGGGTCCGACCCTTCAGATACAGATTGAAGGCCGCGAGCTGGCAGGCCCGCATGTCCAGGTCGACACCGTAGAGATTGTGCTGGAGAATCTTCCGCGGGATCTCCTCGTCAGAGAGGTCCGTCTCCGCACGCCAGATACGCTCCAGTACGTCGAACGCGTACAGCAGGAAGTGCCCGCTCCCACAGGCAGGGTCGATAACGCGAAGTTCCTCCGGGTGCTCGAAGTCGGTCGGCTCACCCTCTTCTTCGGAAGGAACGAGATAGGTACAGAAATCTGCGATATCGGGCGACTCGTCTGGAGAGAGTGGTCGATTCTTTCGCTCGTCCGGGGAGAACGCTTCCTGCGATTCGACGACATCCTGCAATTCACCGGTGTGTTCGAGATAGAGTTTCCCGAGAGAGTTGTCGGTTAGCATCCGGACAACCCAGTGGGGCGTATAGAACTGATTTGCCGCGGGAACGTCCTCAGGGTCGAGGCCTTCCCGGTCGCCTTTGCGGCGCAGATCGTCGAGCAACTTGACGTTGTAGTACTCGTAGACCCATCCGAGCACGTCGTCGGCCCGCCAGACCTCGTCGGGAACGGAGTCCAGCATTTCGCAGAGTTCCTCGAAGGTATCGTCATCAGGATCAACGAGGCTGTATGCTGACGAGCGATCGAATAGAATCTCGATCTCCTCGGCGAGTGAGTCACATGCCCGATGGTACGCCTCGAGGATAGCTTCGTCTTCTAGGAGAAACTCCTCGTGGACGAGCGTCTCCGCGGCAGGCGTCAGGCCGTTCTCCTTGAAGACGGTGACTTCCTCGTCGATGAAGTCACGAACCTCCATACAGCGGAGGGCGGCTAGCCGATTGACGATCGTATAGCCGACGCTCGTGACGTACTTCTCGAAGCCGTCGTCCCAGGAGTGGCCGTCCACGGCTTCCAGTTCGATAGCCTCGACCAGTGAAGTCGTGTCCTCGTCCAGTGTTTCAGTGTCTTCTGGCTCGCTGTCGAGGTCCTGTTGAGTGAGCTGGAACCGTACGTTGTCTTCGACGCGATCTCGCATCTCGGCGACGACGTCTTCGAGATGCTCGCGTTCGCCCTTGTCCAGTTGCGCCTTCCGCTGAGAGAGAGACTCGCTTTCCATTCGAAGATGACCTGTATGGTATTCTCAACTGACCACCACCAACTTCAATGTTGCCGAGGGCGGCCGGGTACTGGCCTCCCACTCACCACGTCAGTGAGAGCTCTTCGACGGTGATGTTCTGTAGACCGAACGCTGCCGGCGATAGTTCCCCGAAACCCCCATCGTCGGTCAAGATATGCGGCCGTTCGTATCGGTACTCGTACGCCAGCGAAAAGATAGGCACGTCTTTCGCCTGGATGTCCAGCAGGTGTCCCAGTAGCTGATTGTGGGGTTTCTGTCGAACGTCTCGTAACTGGAGGTCCTCGAGTTCGTCTCCGTCGAAGGTCGTGATCACGTCGTCACAGCTACCGAATAGCTTGAACAGGAGTGTGAGTGCCTCGTCGATTTCCTCACTCTCTACTCGCTCTGACCGATGGAGTCCCTGCTGGATTTCTTCCACCATATACACCGAAACCACGGTCTGATGACGACTGTCGTAGAATTCTTCAGTGAAGTAGAGACGTTCGCCGAGCGTATCGGAGTAGATCTCCACGGGGAGTTCCGCTGCTGTCGCTATGTATATCCAGACATTGCTGTCCAAAATCAGCATTCAGGAACTCAGTCGTCGGCCAGCACCGATTCTCGCTGGCTGACTGATTCTGCGATGAGGTTCTCTCGATCCCAGTCGAGATCTCGATTGAGTTCCTCGAGTGCTGCCTCTATATCTGCAGGTGATTCATGACAGTCTTCTGCACGCGCCCACAGTTCCGCTGTTTTCTCACTCATGAATCTCACCTGCCGTTAGTAGACTCTAAAAGGAGCGGGACTTATAATTCTAGCGGCGAGCGTTCGCTAACGTTCTCCAGCAAGAAGGGTGTCATAGAACAGTTCACGCGCCTAGCTTTCTAATCCCTGTTCACTCAATACAGCCGATAGATTCTATTGCCCAGATACTCTTCCCCGAAGTATGGTATCCTCTGATTCCGACGCAGATGAGGTTATTGCAGGTCTGGAACAGGACATCGGTGAACACGTGCGGGCCACGGCGAAATCCGGGGAGAATCGCATCGAGGTTACGGGTGAGACCCGTGGAACGGATATCTATCCCAATGCCGTTCTCGAGTACTTCTCCATCTTGGGATGGGCTCCTGACCGTATCCGGTACAATATGGATAACGAGCCCGTCGTTGATTTTGTCCGAGAAGATGAGTACGACCTCTTAATCAGCCGCGGAAGACAGAAGTTCGATTCAATCGAGTTTGAAGAACAATTTCGTTGAAACCGCACACCGGTTGAGCAGGTGATTCACTCCTCAATTCTGAGGATCAATCGTCTTGTGAACTGTTCTATGACTTCCTCTACGACAGCGAGTCAACGTGTTCTAGATCTGGGTTTCGTACTCGTCCCACAGAGTGTCGATGTCCGTACCAGTCTCCTCAGCGATGTGCCGGAGCAACTGTGCCTTGTTCTCGAATCGCCGGAGCTGGCCCTTTGAGCTCATACTATCACGGTGGTATCCTATGCTAATAAATTCTGAGACACCCCTCGTCCAGCAAATTTAGAGGTAGGCGTTGAGTTTCAATAATGCGGAGTCGGGAAGAAGGCCCGTCTGCTCTTTTGCGAACTCGAAGACTTCGTCGGGGCTGATCTCGAACATATTACCGTGTTGCCCAACATCGATCGGTTCCTCGGCGAAGAAGAATACATCTCCATATTCTGCCTTCTCTACGTACTCTTCCTCAGAAACAGACGCGTTTCCGCTTTTCACCTGAACGAACGCACGTTCAACCTCATCATCACGAATCCGACGTAGTTCGCACTCAATGTCTGCTTCAGAACTGCTGGTCGTCGACTTGATGATCGACCAATCTCCCTTACCCGCTTGGAGCTTCAGAAGGACGATGTCCTCGATCTCAGCGGGATCAAGAATACCAAGGAACTGCGAAGCCGTCACATCTGCCCGCAATTGGTCTGACACAGCCGCGGAAAGCCCCTCAGTAGCATCGTCAAATTCACTCACCGCGAAGATTTGTTCTGTAATCAATTTCTGACCATCCTCGATGTGCATCTGGCTTAGCGTGTTCCCCTGGCCAGCGAACCGGCGCTTTACGAAACCTGGGACCATCGGGTACGGGACGGCCTCCCAATCTGCCTCACGGAAATTCCGAATGTCGTTGCTCTCGAATTCGTCCTGTTTCTCGGCACTCAGATCAAGGTCAGTTTCCCAGTCTCCGGTTACCTTACAGAGAGCGAATTCGCTTCCCTCGTTCACCCAAAGAAAATCCCCTTTCTCGATGTCTTCGATCATGTATCGCAAGGAGGACTTGAGGTCGCCATTGAGTTTCACTCGAGAGGGGGTGTAATCGTCGCTCTTCCGTTCGCGAAACCTTTGTTCGATTTCGTTGTGCCGGTCGACTGCAGACTCAGTGTCCGGCATCTCATCTACCTTCTCAATTTCACCATCTTCGAGCAACACCGCCGGATTGTAGCCCCATCCAACTCCAACAATGCCCTCGCCCTTACAGAATTCGTACGGATTCGCAGTCTCAATTGCCCCGCCAGGCTGTATTTTTAAACGGTATACCGAAAAGTCAGTCTCGGGACTCACGATGGCCGATTAAGAGGTTCCAATAATAAGTGTATCTCTCGGCTACAAATTGAGACCTCGCTGTGCGATGTACGGTTTCATCACTCCGGCCCACTCACTCCTCTAATTCGGCGGTATACGTCGGGTTCTCCTGGAGTGTCGTTAGCGACACGTAGCGGTGGCCCTGAACGAATGCGACCGTCCGATTGGAATCGCTCGCAGTCTTGTCGTTCCGAATTGCCTGTTCCAGCTCAACGTCTTCCTCCAGGAATAGGACTTTCTCCGTCTCTCGGTACCGATCGGAGCCATTCTCCCGCATCAGTTCCACGGCCCTTAGCAGTTCGCTCTCCTGATGCTGGGAGAGGTCGGGATGACCACGTACCGTCTCCTCGTCGAGGGTGACGCTCTCGATAGACCCGGTGACTTTCGGAACGGTTGTTTTGATCTCCCCATCCTTGTAGAACGCGAGGTGCGAAACCGGTTTGAAAGAGCGATTCGGCTGGCAGAAGTAGAGATCATACTTGTGATACTCCGGCCACGCCTTGCGGGCAGCGACGACCAGCACTCGCTCTTCTTGCCCGCTTACGAGTGATTCGTCGTAGATAAATCGGACGAGCTCACGGAGCAGGAATGCTTCGCGTTCGGTCGGAACGTACATACTCGCTTCGGCACTCCCAACATCCCGCTCTAGAACCGATTCAATACTCCCGACGAGGGTATCGAAACTCGCCCAGACGATCCGTTCGTCGTCGATTGCCTGTACTTCGGGGGGAACCCGGGTATCTGGCGTGAGGACTATCAACCGCTGGAGATCAGATGGGTCCTCATCCAGTGCCTGCAAGTGATTATCCAACTGCTCTCTACGGACAGCGTCGCGACTGGTCTTCGTCTCGAACCACAATGCCGTGGAAGCCCGGATCGCCGCATCCGGAACTGAATCCGTCCCTGTAACCTGATTATCGAAGCCGACCAGAGAAAGGTCAGACTCGTCGGTAATCGCTTCCAGAATATCCTCGGCTAACCGACTATTCACGTGCTCGAGAACCGCTAATAGTGTCGAAGTTACTCGATTCTCGCCCTGGGTGTAGGTGGAGAAAAGCGGGTTCGGCATACCACCGGCTTACTCGGAGGGGGCACAAATGTGTTTATTGCCTTCTTTGGTATCCACCACTATGATCGGTGGCTTCATGTTTGCCTGGTGTTTCAACTGCTATTCGTTTTCGAGCTTGTAAAATGCATAAAGAGACTCATCCAGCAATTTAGCCGGTGTTGCGTCTCTCTCTTGGAGAACCGGATGAGAAACCACTTCCTGAAGAATCTCCTTACAGTATTGAAGAAATAAGATATAATCCTCTGCTGTTCTACCGAATCTGGGTTTATTGTTCTCGGGTGAGTAGCCTGCTTCCTTGAGGTAGAAATACACGCCTCGGTCCTCTCGTTTCTTGTCCCTCGGATCCCCTTGCCGTCTCTGGGATCGAGTTCGAATATCTTGATCCCACATTACGAAGAGTTCTGGTGCGAGAAGACTCAGCACCTTTGAGGTACCAGTTTGGCCGAAGTGATCTTTCATATCGGCCCATACATTCTTCACTGTCTCGTAAGCGGGACCCCCTGGTTGTAGGTCAGCATCAACCAATGCAGTGGACCGGACCTCCTCAATTGCTTGATGATGTCGCTCGAAGATGCTACTCACAGTATCCGCATCTAACGATTTTGTTTCTCGAGCGGCGAAATTCCAGGTGTACATCAACAGCATCGGACCACCCAATATCAATTCGTCCGAATGATACCACCCTGGGCCGAACTCCTGCTCGACCGTTGCCAACGCTTGCTCATAGTAGTAATTTCGCTGCTCTTGCGCCTCAAATAGCGAGACTAATTCTCGGAACCGGTCAGGATCTTCGATTCCTCCAGGGTATTTCGATGGCATCGATTCGACTGTTCAGATTCTCCAAGCCATTCACTCAGTTCTGTCGATCAGCACGATATCGTCGTCATCCAGACCATCTAACTCCTCTTGCATCGTCCGCATCCGCTCCAAGATCGTCTTCGCTTCTGAGAGGAGTTCTTCTGACCGTTCTTCGGTTGGCCGTTCGTCAGCATCCACGACCGTAGTCACCTCATCGGTGACTTTCGCGTTCGGCAGTTCTTGGCGGAGGTCCTCTGCGACACGCTGCAATTCCGCCCAGACATCGTCGTCGGCATCCGGTGGCTTCGGATCGTCTGCTTCATCGATGAGCTGCTGCACGCGCTGAAGTGACGGCGGTCGCGATGAATCGAGGACGGTGTCTACTGCCGCGGTCGTGGGTGAGTCTGGATGGTCCGTACGAAGGGTTTCCCTGGCTGCCTCCAACTGATTCCACGGACTCGGATCCCCATCGAGGATCCCACGGATCTTCTCGTAGGCTTTCGCTTGTTGGCGCACACTAGAGGCGACGAGTGCTTCTTCCTCGATCTGGTCACCGGCCCAAGCTGTTTCGAACACCGGTTCGAGGTGGTCGAACGAAATACCACTGAACGTATCCGTAGCATGCTCGAGTAGCGTTTTGACCGTTGATTCGTTCTCTCGCACCCACGCGGAGAGGTCTGCACAGATCTCTGCTGGATCCGATACGTCGATTGTTCCGCCTGTGATTCGCCGGTACTGTTCAGAGAGAACGTCGATACGATGACCGGTCGCATCAGCGATCCGGGTTGCCAGTGTCTCCTTCGTGGGCACAGAACCGCCTTCGGCTGTAGTCTGCATTCGCGACGTAATCGTCGCACTTGGGTACAGCGATTCTACTAACTTTAACGTCTCAGAAAACTGCGTCCAGAGAGATTTCTCGTCGTCTTCGACCGCGAAGAGCTCACGCGCATCTGCGAACGTCTCTGCATCCGATTTAACGCCATCTTCGACGAGATCCGATGTGGAGATTTCGCCACCACTGTACGCTGGCGATAGTGCAGATTCGAGCGATTCCAGAGAGACATCGAACTCCCGAGACACTCCTTTGAATGTTCGCTTGACGAGGACGCTCTGCTCATCTACCCAGGTCGCGAGCTCGGTGACCCACTCGTCGGGGTCGTCGCCGTCTGGTTCGTGACCCAGAACAGTCGATACGACTGTACGGATCTCTTTGGGATTGATCGTATCAACGCCGAACCGGACCTGCAACGAAGTGAGTCCACTCTTCGTACGCACCTGCCGACCGATTGCTGCTGGCTCCGTCACGTAGTCGGTGTCTTGCTTCAGAGCGACCTTCTCGTTCGACGTCGCGAGCGTGATGAGGAGTGCTGCGATCGACTCTTGCGGCGTCCCCCGATAGTCTCCGTTGGAGGTACGGGTTTGCTGGAGCAACGTCTCCACGTCGACTGCGCTCTGTGATTCGTACTCGTCGATGAACTCTCGACACCAGCCACTGTCTCCGATCCGACGATTAGATCTGTCTACTCCTAACATGACCGCATCGCTGTCGGCGAGGGGCCATTCGCCGCTACCGCGGAAGAACTTCGCTAACCCCTTCGCATCGTCGACTTCGACGAGAGGGCGCGATAGTACCTTCCGAGTAGAGCCGAAGACAGACTGAACCTGGTCCTCGACGACTTCTTCGAGTACACCCGGACGTTCACCGCGATACTCGTGAACAGTGTGGATAGACGCACTTTCGAGGAGATCGCTCACGGACGACTCCAACCGCCGTTTGTCGGTCCGATGTTCCCGTTCGAGCTCCTCGTGTGTCTCAGTCTCCGCTTCGAGGACTTCTCCCATCCCAAGGACGTTTCGAATCCTATCGAGTGTGGTCTCGGGCACGTCGATCGCGATGAGAATGTGCTCGCCTCCTGCTCGGCCGTCGTTTACGTCCTTCCACGTTTCGACCTGATCAGTGACCGTATCCGGATCATCAGCTAAGATGCGGATTCGAACGGCATCGAATTCTGTGGTGGGTGCTCGACCGACGGGGTCGAGAATGGAGTACTCGTACCGAAGCGGAACGAGGCGTTCGTCGCCGACATCGGCCTCGGGAACGCTACTATCGCTCCGGAAGAAGTCGTCGTTTTCCCGGAGCCGCGTTTCTAGCCACGCAGACAACTGGTGAGGTGAGATCTGCTCAGCTTTGGTCTGTGCTCGACTGAGAATACTCTCCTGCTCCTCAGAAACCAGTGTATATACTTCGTCACCTTTGTCGTTGGTTTCGGTGAGCACTTTTCGCTTGTCCACGAGTGTATTCAGCGCTGATTCGGTGTTGTCCACCGTCTCATCAACTGAAGAGTGGACGTCGGCGAGCATCAACCGGCCCAGATTCTCTGGTGTAGCTGGGACTGCTGGTGTCTGATTAAGCAGGTACAGTGCTTTCGATACCCGGACCTCCCAGGCGCTCTCATCGCCGTCGAAGGTCGGAATCAACGTATTATCGAGCATCTCCTGCACCCACAGCGGGACGTACGTGGTTTCCTCTACCAGTAGATCGAACAGCTCGTCCCACGTCACGAGTGCTCCCTCCTCGGCCGTCGCCCACCCGAATTTCGTGAACAGCGAGCGAACCAACACAAGCAGCGCTCGGCCTTGGATGTAGTCTCGGTCGGTTGCTCGTCCCTGTGTGATCAGTTCCTGCATCACCTTTCGAAGTAAAGTGAGGTCGTATTCGCGGAAGGGGTACGACTCGACGGGGTCTGGATCGGCACTTTCGACTGCCGAATACGTCTCTAAAGAGAGATCGGGCATCGATGAGACGAGCGAGGATACCCGATCACTGCTGGATCCGTCTTTCTGCAACCACCGTTTCCGGACGATAATCTCCGTGTCAGCGCCTTCGAGAGGTACCTGCTGATGGGTCCAGTGGTCGTCCGCTGGCTCCCCGATGAGACTCTCGCGTGTCGCCGGGAGCGAATACTGCCCGGTCGTGACGACGACCGGATTCGGGCCATACTGGAGTGCTTCCATCGTCTCCTCGAACTCTCGGTATCGGTGACGACTATCACCGACGAAGAGTGCAACCTCGTCGAGCCCCAATAGTAACTCCGTCTGTGGTCCGCTTTCGTTCAACGCGTCAGTGACGGCCTCGACTCGGTCGACCAGCTCCCCGGGGTCGAACGATTCCGGGTCGACCTCCTCCTCTGCATGCTCGATAGACGCTTTGACGCCGGATTTTCTGTCGAGATCGGTTCCACTCGTCTCCGGCAATGACGGTAGCGTCTCGTAGAGCCAGCGTCGCAGCGACGCTCGTTCTTCGAGGACGTCCTCGAAGGTCTGTCCGTTTTGCTCGGCGGCAATGAGTGCATCCCAGACACCATCGTATTCCATATCGACGGTCCAGGCCCACTCGAGCAGCCAGTTGGGGTCCGTCGGGTATCCGAGTTCACGACCAATCGCCTCGAAGATGAGAAACGGGAGAGGCGGTTCCTTGGAGGCGTCCCGATCGAGAAGGTTCAGGAAAACCGGCTTGAGACGGTCGACGTGCGACTCGTCGATCGACCGGGCTAGGTTGTCGAACCCAGGCCACTGTTGGGCTAGTTCGTCTCCAAGGTGCGCGAATTCGGACTCGCTGTCGGCTACGAGGCCGATCAGTTTCAGCAAGTGTGTCTTCCCCGAACCGAAGGTCGCGTGGAGATAGAGGAAACGTGCAGCCTCCCCCGGATGTGTCTGTATGACTTCTCCGAGTTCCGTAAGAACGCGTTTTGCGCTCTCGGTCTCGTGGAACTCTGCAACGTCGGTTTCAGCCCGCTCTCTGGCGTTTACTTTCTGGACTTCTTCGAGTTGTCGCGTGGGGTCACTACGGAATAGCTCTTTGATAGTCATTATTGGAGATGCACCTCCCGAATCTGCCCGTCGATCTGATGTGCCGGGTAGTAGTGTCGTGAATCGCCGCCGAAGAAACTCAATTTCCCGCCGACGACGTCGCCGGGGAAGGGAATGCCGATAGTGGACCTGACGTTACGACGGTCGAGTTCATCGAGAAGTTCAGATGCACGGGTGAATGGATAGAGGCTGCCGAGATTGAGGAGCAATACCACGTGCTGTTGACTCTGCAGGCGGTCGTCGTCGATTTCGTTCGCAATCATCTCCTCGACGAGCTCTTCCGCTAGACGATCTTGCAGCGTCTCTTCGATACGCTCGGCAGTCGTCTCGCCGCCCAGTGCTACCGATAGGTTGTACACCTTGGTCTTCGGAAGAAGCTCGTCGAGCCAGATTGGTTGTACTGAGATCTCGGTTTCGACGGCTGGTGCTTCGTCAGCATCCACTGCCCATGCACTGAGCCGCTCTGCAACCCGATGCTCGACCGCTGGTTCGACCGCTGCGATGACGAACGGATTTCTGATTCCTGCTTGCCCGTCGGCAAACGTGCACAGTTTCTCTTTGAATGCGAGATACGGCGAGTCTGTCATCGAACGATCACCCCCGAATCCACCTTTTCGATGTCCAGCTCTCGGTTCTCCACGAGCTGTTCGAGACGCTGATTGATAGCCTGCCTGTCGTCCGGAAGGGCTCCGATCCGGTCCACTTCGTCAGGTTCCTGATCCCCGACGATTGTCGAGAGGCGTTCGAGTCTAGACTCCAGTACAGCGATATCGTCCTCGATAGCCTCTTCACGAGACTCAACGGTTGAGACGTCATCAGCCGCCGAAACGAGCGTGTCTTCGTCGTCAGCACCGAGTGCGGAGACTGTTTCCTCGATGGTATGGTACCACCGGCGAAGCTCTCGGAGTGGCGTAATGTATGTCCGCTCAAACGCAGGCTGTACACTTGTCGGAAGTTCCGTCGCGTCAACGATCCAGGGGTGGTCTTCGAGACGCTCGACGAACGCAGCGAGGCCTTGGCCGTCGACATACTCGTCCCACGATCGCTGAAGCTCGTCGCTGAGTCCCGTGGCCGTCTCGCCGACGAGCACTTTCCACCCTTCGGTCGTCCACCAACTCCCTTCGAACGTCGCGAGCGCATCACGTTGTTCCTCTACCAACGACTGAGCATTCTCGTCAATCCATTCGAACTCACTATCGCCCAGGAGGAGCTGGACATCGAAGCGGTAGAGTGATACCAGCCGACGATTCCAAACGTCCACAACTTCATCGAGCCATTCCTGTTCGTCATTGGTCTGTTCAATCGCATCCCCGATCCCGTCGCCCTGTGACCTGACGACAGCAAGACGATCCGAAGCGGCGTCAATCCGTTCAGATAGCTCGTCAGCGAGAGACGCCAGAAGGCTTCTGACGGCTTTTGACCGGATGTCGGTGTCGGCAACGAGCTGGATGTCCTCTCGAAGACCAGTGAGCGCCGAGTGGAGCTGCTGATTTGATTCCTGAAGGTTGATCAGTCCGTCAGCGACTGTCTCTGTGGTTTCTTTGAAGCCACCCTTTTCGAGGAGCTTCCCGATCGGTTCGCGTGGGAGGAGTTTCAGCCTCGTCGTCGAAAGCCGGTTCTGATCCAGCACCACCGAATTTTCGAGAGTATTCCCGTCTTCGTCGATGGGAACAAGCCGTCCTTCCCGACAGAAGCCCCAGATAATGGCGCACAGTGCCGGACGAGCGTCGTCGTAGAACGGCTTTTTGTCTGCAATTCCATCGAGGACCGTATTCATGTTCAAGCCGTCTTCTTTATCCTTTAGCTGTCGACCCGTGAGCGCCATCACGTTGCTCTGTATCGTTTTCTTCCCCTGGCTTGCCGTTGGGTCAGAAGACGGTACTTGAATTGTATGTGACCAGGCTGGCAGCGGATCTTCGGTGGAAAGTTCTGCGAGCTCCTGAAGACGATCTTCGTCCACTTGGAGCATCATGGGGTGGAAGTCATCTGGATACCCCACGTCAATCGCAGTCTGCACTGCCTCCGAGAGACTTCCGATATCCGTTCGATCCTTTACGGTGTAGGAACCGCTTTGCATGGCGCTAACGAGCTTACTCTTGACAGCACTGGCTCGCCGTTCGAGATCACGTTCTACCGCTGAGGGGGCGTTGTGTGTCGAAATCGCGTCTCGAAGTGCCCACCACTCAACGAGATGCTTACGAAGGTCTTCGAGGCCGTCGGTATCGATTTCCCAGTAGAGGGTCTCTCCATCGCCATTGTGAGACGAATAGTCGGGATGAACACCCTGCACTGCGATGGAAACCTCTAACCCTCCTTCAGCCTCTGTAGTCGTCTCAAAGTCTTCCCCGTCGACACGATACTTGTATGCAACCGGGTATTCGTCACCGGAGTCGCTGTATGGAACGGACTCCGGGAGAGCAAGATCCTGAATGATACGCTTCCAGAGATGCTCATCTAACGCATGGAGGATGGCATCCCAATCTGGATTCTCCTCGTTTGCTTCCGTGTCATCGTAGATGAGGCGTTCTTCCTGTGTGGCGAACCGGTATCTTGCGCCAGATTCGTCCTCAGTGGGTCGAATGAACTTCTGTAGTCGACCGAGCGATTCTTCGACCCGATTTTGCGTGCTGATCCACGACCGCCCGTTGAGATCGGACATGACCGAGACAGCGATGTTCCCTTCATTCAGAGGGACGATGTCGTGGACGTGCTGTAGCAACAGAACCGCCTTCGCTACAGCAAGGTCGAACTCTTCGAGATTGCCGTCTTCAACCTCGTCTGCGATCCCACGGGTCGTGTCCGATCCCTCGATGACTCGCATGTCCTGAGTGAGAATCTCGCGAAGCTCTGGTTTGACCAACTCGTAGAAATCGACTAAGGTAATGACGTGGTCGGGTTTCCCATTCTCAATCCAGCGCTGGAGGAGGTTGTGCATGAGCGCGAGGATTGCGCGAGCGGTTCCTGAGAAGATCGACTTTGCGGGATCGGTGGCTTCTCGCCTGAGATTAAACAGTATCTCGAGAAAGAGCGGTGCGTGATAGGGGAGGAAGGGATAGAACTCAACGAGTGCATCTTCGTCGATGCTGTCGAGTGGTGGCTTTGTGTTCTGTTTAATTTCGTTGTATACCAGTGATTCTGTGGGCTTCACAGAGGCAGTTTCGAGCACCTCATCGACTCGGGATTCGCCCTGGTCGGACTTCTCGAAGAGACGCCGCTTAGCGATATCACCGACATGCTTACTGGGAAGTTGATAACGGTGGGGGAATCGATCCTTGACGATGCTAAAGTCTGCACCGTGTGCGGCGAACTTCGGCTGCACGTCTTCGATTTTCGCCTGAGCAGTCGCGACTAACTGAATATCGCCATCACCGATATCGTCGATATTTTCTGCGAGCGTCTGAAGTTCGGTCAAACGCTCGAAGTCAGTCCCGATGAAGAGACTCACTTCGTCGAGGAGCAAGACCAGCTTTACCGGTTTCTCTAGTTCTTCCTCCCGCTCTGCGCGCAATTGGTCTAACCGAGTCACCACCTCTTCTGGGTCGATGTCAGAGGGTTGAAGATCGGTATACCCGTCCCGGGTTTCGTTGACTTCCTCGAAGAGCTTCGGGAGAACCACATCTGCCAGAGCGTTGTATCTCTGGATGTCTTCCCAGAGATTCTCCGTATCCAAGTCGTACCCACTATGTCCGGCCGCGACTGTTTCAAGCGCATCCTGGGCCCGAGTCTGTCGTTCAGGCCATGCGTCGGTCGTCCGGAACCACTTCTCGAAATACGCTACGTCGAGTTGGGAGGAGAGCCCCCTCGAGATGTCGTCGTCGACTCCGGTCAGATCGGGATCCTGATGGGCATGCCTGAGAACGATCTCACTGAAGCTCCGCTGCTTCTGCCCCTGATACTTGAGAAGATTGATCGAAACAGGAATCACGTAGTATTCGTCGTGGATTGTACGCCAGTGGTTCCTCAATTGGTCCACATCGTCGTCTTCTGCTACTTGCGTAAGGTCGTCCCAGACGTCGTCGTATCGTCCGTCAAGCCAGTCGGAGTCGAGTAGTCCGTCGAGGACGGTCAGCAGGTGGCTCTTCCCACTGCCGTAATAGCCATAGAGCCAATAGTTCGAACCTGTACGCATATCGTCTGCCTGTCCAAGTGTCCGATTGACGAAGTCTCGAATAAAGCGCTGGGAGTCCGCAGTCACGTGGTATGAGTTGATGGCGCGTTCGCGATGATCGCACTCATCCCTGTCGATGCGAACTGATTCCTCGAAGTCTTCTGGAAGGTCTTCGAACCAACTCGCGTCAACCATCAACTGACACCTCCCCTGGAGATCCACGAATACGGTTTCTCGGTGGGGCGGAGATCAAGGTCACCGTGGAGTTCGAGATACTCCCATGCAGAGGTGCTAGCAGCTCGATCAAACAGCTCTTCCCAGCGGTTCTCTGGTTGAAAGAGGTATAGGAAACCCCGTGGGGAGGCGATCCATTCCTCGTCGCCAGTTTCGTATGAATAATCCATCGCTACGAGTAGCGGCACAGTTCCGACAGAAGGAGTTCCTCCAGTCACTGATTGTTGGCCCTCGAGAACTCCGACCTCGCGCATCACTGACCGGATCCCTTCGCACCAACGCTCGGTTGTCGATTCTGCATAATCGAAGCTGCTGCCGTCAGAATACGTCAAGCTGTTGAGGATGTTTAGGAGAGTTTCGTTAGAGAAGTCCAATGGTTTCGGCTCCTCGGAAACAAGACGGTTGCTGTATTCGGTGACGACGTATCGAACCAAGGTATCGTCGGTAACAAGATACAAATAGAGGATTTGTGCTTTGTCTCGCGTCGTCTCACATTGTTCGAACACCTGGGGGAGCAAACTGGGGTTCGGGAGCGTTGTCGGTGCGTTCTTGAAGCGAGATGTGAGGACCCGAAATATTTTCTGCGAGCTTCCCCGTGTACTCCGATTCGATAGGCGTTCGTCGAACCAGATGTTCTTCACATCGTTCCAGTTTCCGTGATCTGCATAAAGTTGAGTGAGCTCCTCGGCTCGCTCAACGAGGAGACCACACATCGTTAGATCCATGTTGACTTCGTCTGGTGAGATCGTCCCAGACAAAGAGGGGATGGGCGCGTCACCGCCGTCGGATATGAGAGTCATGTATGGGTGGATTGAACGGACCTACTTTATGTTTCGTCTATCATAGCATACCCACTCAGAAACTTAGCAGATGAGCAAGAAGAGCCAGTACGGCAAATAACAGAGCTTCCAGCCATCTCTCTCGATCACGAGGGACTCGCTTTTTACAAGGTCCTTCGGGAGGCTATCTGTGACAATAAACCGGAAAGGCGCCTGATACTCGAGGTCGATGAGATCTTCCCCATCTTCCTGTGGATGTTTCCCGACGGATGGGTCAAATGCCGTCGCGATCGACGTTGACGCGTCGGTATGCGGGTGGTAGGAGAGTACGAATGGGAGGACCAATTCGTCATTTCGGAGGACGTAATCCACCGTTCCGGCTTCGGTCTCACAGTATTCGACTTGTGGGTCTTCTCCCTCGAAATCATCCTCGACTTGGTATGCAAGCCGCTTGGCGTGGTCGAAACCGACAGTTCGAGCAAGTTTATACTCGAAGTCGTGATTGAGGCGCCCCGTTGGCTCGTACGATTCGAATCCGAAGTGTTCCTGCCGCTGTGAGAGGAGAACGACGTGCCGAGGATTACGCAGATAGAGTCGGGTCCGCCGGTATCGCTGTAGAGAGTAATCGTGTGATTCCGAAACTGAGAGCCCTTCGTCAAGAAGGGAGAGATACGTGTCAACGGTACGGCGGTCCACACCCAGTCGTTCGCTTATATCAGTGTACTTTAGCTCCTGCCCAGCACGGCTCGCTGCAAGCGATGCGAGCCGATGGAGGTTTTCCGGGTTCTTGATCGATTCATACTGTGCAAGTTCCTTGTAGAGGTAGAGCAGGAAATGCGAGTGGACGAGTTCGTTGTTTACGGAGTAGTCGGGGACTCGCTGGAACAACCCTCCTTTCTGCAAGTATCGCCGTGCAGCTTCGTGTAGTCCGTCCCGGTCAGCTTCAGAGAGTACGTTGTAGTGAAGATCTTCAAGGGCTTCGATAGCGTCTGGGAGCGCTGTGGCATCTGATAGGTTATTTCGAACGTCGCTGATTAACGAATTGTCCTCATCGAAGCTTGTCGTCCGGTGCGTTTCGACTATCGATTCGAGATCCGAATCGACGTCTTCGAACACGGACTTGTTGTAGACCCCGTGTTGAACGGTATCGATGAACTTCATCGGAAGCATAGGTCTAGCCCACTTCACCTGGACCTCATCACTGCCAGTGACCTCCTCCATATTCACTTCAGATTCAACGATCCCCGTGACTACGAGAGACGTGTCGTCGTCGATAAGATCGAGAAGCTGCTGTTTCTCTTCACCTTCGAGGCGGAGTGCGCCGACGTCGTCAAGTAAAATGAACTTCCGACCGGTCCGTGGGGCAATATGGGTATAGAAGTAATCAACAACATTGCCGAGTGCTGCCATGGCATCTTCCGAAGGCTCGAGATGGTAAAGCGAGTCCTCCAACGGAATGTACAGGACTTGTCGAGGATCAATACTACCGACGAGTTCTAAGTCGCGGTGGCTCGGGTCGAATGCCACCGTGTCCTCTCGAAGAAGAGCTGCAACAATCTGTAGTAATAAAGTGGTCTTTCCTATCCCCGTTGGTCCGTAGATAGGATAAACGAGACCATCCGTTTCTCCATCGTGTTCTCTATCGAGTTGTTTGAGGCAATTCACGACGTCGGAACGTGGCTCAAGCTCCGTGACCTCGGTGAGATCTGACGGACTGCCGGTTTCCCCATCCCACCATTGGTTATGCTGCTTTGCATCTTCGAGGAAGGAAGCGGTAGACTCAGACGACTCCATCATATTGCTCTATCCTCCGTGCTGGACATAAATAATCATTCGTTCTGATGTCGCAAATCTGTGGATTTCTGTAATGTAATGCACTGGTTAATCCGTGGGTTCATTGGTCGGTCAGGTGATGTTCGAGCGCAACCTGTACAATCTGGTCGGGATCGGTGACTGCGGAGTCATCATTTTCAGCGATGGCGTCTACGAGAGGCGCGAAGGTATCGAAACCAGCGACTGATATTGTTCGAGCATCGGGGTCGATGCCTAGACCCTTACAGAGAGTCCGTCTGACAGAAGTCGATACATCTGCATCGTCAGCCATTGACTGTTCGATCACCTGCTCTAGAGCGGAATCCGCATCGATAGTTGTCGCCGGCGCATCTGGCTCGATGTGGACGTTGTCGCCACGAAGGACGGCAGCCAATAGTTCCTCGACGGCGTCCGCGACGACAGCGTCGATAGTTGTCCCGCAGTCGTCGGCGTACTCGGCTGCGAGTGACCCGACGACGGGATCTATCTCAACGGTCGTGGCATCGTCAGCGCCGCCTTCCATGGCCGCTGAGGAGCGAACACCGGAAACAGACTGCTCGCTAGCGCCGTCGTTATCTATCGGTTCCTCCGTTGTTTCCTCCCGAGTCTGCTCAGGCTCACCGCGTTCGTCCGCCTCGATCGATCCAGTGGATTCGTTCGACCCAGTAACAGACTCTAAGCGCTCGACGGCATCGGTACCGTCCTCGTCGTCCGTGTTTACGTCGTCTTTTGGAGTTGGCTCTGGCGCCGTATCAACGGATTCGGGAGCGCTATCGTTCATCGTATCCGCTTCGGCGCTCAACGCTACCTGCGTAGAGACCGTGTCGAAAAGTTCCTCGGACTGGTCCGCATCGCCCGTGTCCACTGTAACACGGGCGCGCTTTTGTTCGCTGATGGCCGGGCCCGTCGTCTCGTACAGTCCACCGTCGGCAACGGTCGCCCGACGTTCACCACCGGAACTGCCACTCGCCTCCGCGTTCGGAGTCGGCTGGGACGTGGTTTCCGGGGCAGGCCGGCCTGTCCGAAGCCGCTTGCGGAGGCGCTTCACGTCGACACCTTCGGCCGCGAGATCGATCTGGTCACGTCTCCCGATTTCCGGTAGCGACAGCTGTTCGAGGAGCCCGTCGTTGCTCGCGGCTACTGTTCGAGACTGCTCACGTCCCCGAACGCGACTGTGGGTTTTTTCGCCGACCCACGGCGGGGCTACGATGGAACCGTCTCGGAAGAGTGTCTGTTCAGTCGCGTCGCCGTTCGCCCACGTATAGGCGTCCCACTTGTCCTTGTACCGTTCAGTTGCGCGGCCGTGCTGATGTTCGACGACGACGTGGATCGGCGAGATAGTGTCGACGACGTCGTCGAGGACGTCCTCGGACGGGTGATTCGTAAACATCGTCGAGGAGACCGTCCCTTTCGCGTCGCCACTGTCTTTCGCGTCGGTGTTCCCGCCCTGAACTTGCACGAGCGTCGCGTTTGGGTCGTCCTCGATCTCTCGGAAGAGCCGAGCGCTACTGCCCTCGACCGGGACCTCTGGTCCAGCGATGGTGACGGCACCGGCGTTCAGACAGGTCTTCGGATCGGAGTACGTTGGAACGGTCTCGACGTTGTCGTGGTCGTATCCGAGGCGGTCGTACAGTTTCGCCACCTGGCCGGCAAGAATCACCCGCACGGCCCGTTCGGTATCCCGCTCGACGCCCGCAAGGAGCGTCGCCAGGTGGACGCCGGTCAGCCCGCTCGTCGTACACAGCGTCGTCGATCCTTCGCTCGCTCGCTGAACGAGCGTTCCGACGGTTTCCGTGAGCTCGTCCTCGAAGTCATCGTTCGTCGCCGCCGTGAGGAAGACGGCGTCGATGTCGAAGTAGTTCTCCGGCTCGAAGCCGGGATACCCGCCGGCGTCCCGACGAGTGAAGTCTCCGGTCACGAGCGCGTGGAACGGATCTTCGTCGCCGACCTCCACGAGGAATCCACACGCACCGGGTGCATGCCCTGCCGGAACGGGATGGACGCGGACAGTCCCGGCCACGACATCACGCCAGCCGTCGATCCCTTCGACATGTCCGAGTAGTGCTTCCGTCTCACTGAGTCCGTAGTGACGTTTGCCTTCGGCGAAGACGTCCTCGACTATCGCCGCTGTTCCCGGCGAGGTGAGAATCGGCGCTCGGTCACGGTGGGCGTCGTCCAGGGACCGGTAGTGGTCGACGTGTGCGTGCGTGAGGAGAATCGCTGCCAGATACTCGTCGTCACCGATTAGTTCCCCGGCATCGACGCCATCTCCAGCGTCCACGAGAATGCACGGCGTACGTGCTTCGTGTTTTTCGCGAATGCGCAAGAGGAACGATTCGTTCCCCGAATGCGGATTTGCGTGCTGGTAGGTAATCTCCATGTATCTGAATTGTGAGTCCATCAATATAGTTCTGTGGATTAGGCACATCTCAATGGTTCAATCTGAATAATAGGCGAAGCGCGGTGACTAGTTTTATTTGGTGGGAGGTTATTGGTATGTGTTGAAAGCGCATGAGTCAGAAACCGGCCCCCAAAGTAGAACTGGCGGCAGATCGTGTCCAGGTCTCTGAGCTAGAGATCACGAACTCGGATGTGGTGGAATACTTGGAGGAAATCGAAGTTGAGGACCGAGAAGAGGCGATCCAGTATGCGCTGAACGTGGGCGTAAAAACCCTACAGCTCGCCGAGACCTCTCGCGAAGAGGAGTTTGTCGAGCGGAAGTTCAGTGAGATGCACCAGGAGTTCGAAGCTGAAATCGAGCGTATCGAAGACGAAGTCGAGGAACGGTTCGGGAGCGATGGTGACGTCCCCGAGATTTTTCAAAAGCATCTTGGAGAAGACGGAAAGCTCCAGGAACACATCGAACACGCGTTCAGTGAGGACGGGCCGTTCGTCGACAGGCTCGATGAGGAGTTGGGTGAGGACGGCGAACGGATTCAGGAAGCACTCGACCCAGACGACGAGGGAACGCCGACTTACCGTCTGAAGTCTGCACTGCTGGACGAGATTCGGTCTCTTCGGGATAAGATCGAGGAACAGGAAACCGAAGAGGAGACGCGAGAGGAACTAAAGCAGGAGACGACGCTCAAAGGTGACGACTTTGAGGAGACCGTCGGTAACATCCTCGGGGACGTCGTCCGGAATACAACGGACGAGGTCGAACCGACCGGTGAGCAACTCGGTGAGCGTTCAGACCGAAAGGTCGGGGACTTCGTGCTCACCCTGGGTGACACTGGTCAGCGAATCGTCGTCGAGGCCAAGAGTGCGACGAACTACTCACAGCCGAAGATCAAGGAGGAGCTGGCCGAGGCCATCGAGAACAGGGACGCCGACTACGCGCTCATTGTCTTCGAGTGCGAGTCGTACGTGCCGGACAAGGTCGGATACTTCCAGGAGTTCGACGACGACCGGCTCTCTGTTGCGTTGAGTGCGGACGAAGACGACGACGTCGAACCTGGTTTTCTTCGCATCGCCACCAACTGGGCGCGGGCTCGTGCCGTCCAATCCTACGTCGATGCGGGGGCAGACCTTGAGCCAGAAGCTATCCAAAACGATATTGGAGAAATCGAGGACGCCATCGGTCGCTTCAGTCGGGTCCGGACGAAGACGACGAACATCCGCGAGGCTGCAAACGAGATCGACGAAGAGCTGCGAAGCATTCAGAACGACGTCGAAGACCGCGTCGGAAAGGTGCGTGCAGAGCTGCAAGGAGCGTCCGACTCGTGAATAGCTTCGGGAGCGGCACTCGGAAGTTCCCGAATCGCCCTAAAAATAAATAGGAAACAGAAAATACGGGTGACAGTGGGTAACCGAATCAGCAGGGAGGAGTTGCTTTCCGAGATCCACCGACTCCATGACGAATACGGAAAAGCAACGACAACACTGCTGAGAGAGCACGGAAATTATAGTAGTCGCACCTACAGCCTCCGGTTTGGCTCTTGGACTGACGCCCTCAACGAAGCCGGGCTCGAACCGAATCGAGAACAGAATATCTCGGACGAGGATCTCCTTGCCGAACTCCGGAAGTTAGCCAACGAACTGGACCGGACGCCAACGATGGCGGATATGGATGAAACGGCCCGGTACTCTCATGGCCCGTACCAGACGCGCTTTGGATCTTGGAACGAAGCAATTGAGAAAGCTGGACTCACTCCAAATAAGAAGCACGATATATCCGACGAGGATCTCATAGCCGAAATGCAACGGCTCACAGGTGAACTCGGGCGAGCACCCAAGCGCTCTGAAATGAACGACCGTGGCAAGTACAGTGGAGCGGTCTACACCCGGCGGTTTGGAACATGGAGTGAAGGCGTCGAGGCGGCTGGACTAGAGGTCCCCGCACAGCGGAAACAGTATACGAACGAAGATCTTCTCGAAGAACTCCGTCGACTCTCAGATTCCAACAGTGGGAAGATTCCCACCTGGACGGACATGCAGACGGATGGGAAAATGTCCGCCAAAATCGTCAGTGACCGATTTGGATCATGGCGTGAGGCTCTCATTGCGGCCGGGTTTGAAGTTCCGACGCGATGGAGCGAAGTCGACGCCGAAGATCTTTGTGAGGAATTAGAGGAACTCGCAACCCGGGTCCAAAGAGTACCGCGACGGAAGGATGTTACCGAACATTCGGAATTCCAGCCGGACTGGTTTGCGAAGGAGTTTGGGTCATGGAACGAAGCATTACGAGCTGCGGGATTTGAGCCAACTCACATTCACAATGTTTCAGATAGCGAATTGCTGGCAGAACTCGAGTCATTAGCGGATGAACTTGATCGAACGCCGCGACAATCAGATGTCGTAGAAAACGGTCGGTTTAGCGTTAGCCTCTATAAGCGCCGATTTGGCTCCTGGAATGATGCTTTGGAAGAATGTGGATTCCAACCAGTCCACCGCTACAATATCGGCGAATCTGAGCTACTTGACGCGTTGAATGATCTCGCCACGGAGCTCGATCGGACACCTAAGGCAAGAGAGATGGATGAGGTGGGGAAATTCTCTACGCCTCCGTATTTCGACCGGTTCGGTTCGTGGATTGAGGCTCTCGAAGCAGCGGGACTCGAGACACCCCTCTCATTCGAAGATGTCTCGTGCGAGCAACTTCTTGACGAAATTGAACGGATTGCAGAGTCGATCGATGGGATCCCCAAGATTTTCGATATTCGGAAACACAGTACTATCAAGTCAAAATGGTACTATCGGGAGTTTGATTCGTGGAACCAGGCACTTCGTAATGCAGGGTTTGAACCCCATCGGAACCACGATGTCTCCAATGAATCATTGGTCGCGGAACTGCAGCGGGTTGCGGACGAACTCGGCCGAACACCAACGATTAACGACATAGTCGGCAGCAGCGACTATGACCCCGCTCTGTACATTGGCCGATTTGATTCATGGAACGAAGCACTCCGAGCGGCTGATCTGGAACCCTCCAAACGAAGCCACATATCTGATGATGAACTCAAGGAGGAGTTCTATCGCCTCAAGGAAGCGCTTGGACACGTTCCATCCGGCGCTGAGATGAACGAACTCGGGACGTTTTCAGCTGCAGTATATAATATCCGGTACGGCGGCTGGAATGAGGCGGTCCGGAAGTTCGGGGAAGAACCGCGATACGTCAGTCCAGGTGAGGGAGACAGCCAAAGCTATGGGCCTCTTTGGGAGAAACGGCGAGAAGAAATCATCCAACGGGACGGTGAGGAGTGTGTCATTTGCGGGTTTGAACGTGATACTCACATGCACGAGTTTGGGCGTGACCTTAACGTCCACCACATCAATCGTTTCCTACGCGAATACGAGCGCACCACGAGTTTCGAGGTTGCCCATCGACACTCAAACCTCGTTACATTGTGTGTTCAATGCCACTCTGATGCCGAGGGAATGCCAAAGGCGTATTTTAAACAATTTGTCTCGGAGGGGGTACTAGATGAGACTGAGCAGACGAAACATCATCACAATCCTAACTACACATTGAATGATTTCACTTGAGCTTCTGAGATGTCGAAAGCGGCCTTTAGATCGGATCGTGAATTGAATGAGACTAAAACCCGATTGCGGCGTGATAAGGTAACCAGCTTCTTCTGCTTTTAGACCAGAAAGAGTCAATAAATATATATTTTGGATTGGGTTCTATCCAGTTCTACCAGTAGGTATACTGAAGTAGCCAATTCAAGCATGAACCGTTTGAAGTCCCGACTCGCTCACCAGTAATATCGCAAACGAATCCGAGGGACATGTATTTGGCCCTTCAACCGAAGCTATTGGCTATGTCATCGGTTGGTTCCTCAATGCTTGCGAGTTCGATACGGGTCGGGAGGTTATCCCGTGCTTGGTGAGCACTCGTTCGATGGGTCACTGATTATGACCCCATTCGCTAGCGGTATGGTCAGAG
The DNA here is from genome assembly GCF_047715405.1 of Halosimplex rarum. Taxonomy (NCBI): domain Archaea; kingdom Methanobacteriati; phylum Methanobacteriota; class Halobacteria; order Halobacteriales; family Haloarculaceae; genus Halosimplex; species Halosimplex rarum. Next base: position 2,100,432 of record NZ_CP180412.1, on the reverse strand, counting down.
ACGTTGTCGTAGACCGATATCAGCAACTGCTCGACGAGTACGACTCCGAGGAGCTACTCGTACTCACCGGATCGCCGACGAGCATGGGTACATTCCGCACGCTCCTCGATGATGTAGTTCCAGGCGCCGCTGTTCCTCGCGTGACATCGCTCGTCGTACAGGCAACGGAAGTAGTCAACAAAACCGACGATCGGACGATCCTTTCGGATACTCTCCGTCGTGAACTCGTCCACCGATTTCTCGAGGACTACGACTGGGAGTGTGATTACCTCCACCGAGCCGCCCAACAACCGTCGTTTGCAGAGGACATCGGCGGGCTCATGGAAACCGCGACGTGGCAAAACGCTGCCCTCGATACGACTCGAGAGCTAGAGGAGATAACCTCAGTACGAGATGCGTTTCACGAGTGGCTCGCCAATCACGACCACATGGTCCGGGGTCAGCTAATCAACGAAGCGACATCCGTCCTGGAGGACCCCGATCAGCGAAACGATATCGTCGACGCTTCGGCTATTCTCGCGGTCGAGTTCGAGGAGTTCTTGCCCCCTGACCGCCGCTACCTTCAGACGATTTCCGACGGAGTAGACCTCGTGTGCGTCGCAGAAACGGACGCCAGCATTCGTCGAACGCGAATGGAGTCCGGGTCGCTTGCCGACCAAGTCTCGTTCACCGACGAGGAAACACTCGACCGAGAAGACATCACCAGACGTCCCGAGGCGGCGGCTGCATACTGGGCTCGCGGAATCGTGCCCGACGATCCTGAGCGAGGTCAGGTCAACGTCCTAGCCACCGAAACCTCGGACGAGCAGCTCCACCAGGTCGCTGACGAAATCGAACGGCTCCGCGAGACGGAAGAATGGAACTATGACGACTTCGCCGTCGGACTCCAGCACAGTGGTTCGGCCCTTAAAGATACTCTCCGAGGACTAGAACGCTCTGGCCTGCCGACCGAATCGTCCACTGTCGTAGGGTTCGGCGACGATCCTGCCGTCCGAGAGCTTTTGCAGGTGACTCGTTACCTCGGGTCAGGGGGAGAGCACCGGGATGAGATTCTCGCCGATCACTCCGCGCTAGACCAAGGACTCCTCGAGGACATCGAGGCCATGAACGGACTTGCTGCTCCCCTTCGTCGTTGGGCCACTGATTCGAACTTGAAGCACCGCATCGTCGACGAGAACGATCCTCTGGATGCCCGCTCCCAGTTCAGCGACGTCGAGCGCGTGTTCCGAATGGCGTCATTCGTTGAGGACACCGCCTTCATCGACACGAGTTGGCAGTCGTTCGCGGACATGTTAGAGCGAGCACACGAGTATGCGCCCCAGCATAATCAGACGAGCGCCACCGAACGCGACGGTGGCGTTCAGGTCGATCACGTCGAAGCGATCAAGAATGGGCGATACCGAGCTGTCTTTCTTCTCGATCTCGTCGATGAGGAGTATCCTGGGGATGCCTGGTTGACGAGGCTGTTTCCACAGGAACGTGTGGCTGGAATGCCAGATTATCCCGGCGTGACGAATGTCGACGCTGACGATGTCGAGGCAACCTTCAGCACTGACTCAACCGAATCAAGCCGACCTCTTAGGCGATATTACGCGGAACTATCGCGACGGCGTTTGGCATCAGGTGCGGCGGCCGCGACGGACCGACTGTACTGTTGCCTCTACGAATACGAGGACACGGCACTGGAAGAGCGGACACAGGCTTCTCGCTTTCTCGCAGACTCCTATCGGACACTCTCCTGGATCACCGAGGCGCCAGACGAGACGATCCGAAGTGAACGAGCAGCCGAAGAGTATCTTCTATCGCGCGTCGATCGGGCGCTATCCGACGTTCGGCGCAGCCGCAGTCAAGACGTGACCGTAGCACTCGATGACCTCGAGGCGGATCTCGCAGAGGTTCACGAGCTTCTCGAAAACAGCGGTCGGCGCGGAGAGAGGCTGAGAGATGCACTTCATGCGCGTGTCGACTTCGCTATGGGGGAGATCCGCCGTGAGTGACGTAGTTTACCTCTCGCCGTCGCGGCTGGCCACGTATGCAGACTGTGCCCGGAAGTACGATCACAAGTACGAACAGCGTGTCGAAACACCCGACGAGACGACGCTGTATCTCAATCAGGGACTCGCGTATCACGAGACAATAGAGGTCGTCTGTAACGAGACAGAACCTGACGACGAACCCAAGCAGATCCACGCTCGGGCGATGGCTACCTTCGAGGAGACCTGGGCCGATCACATCGATCCCGCCGACTATGCGTCTCAATCACACCAAGAGTTCCAGCGGGCAGAGAATCGCGCAGCGCTGGATACGTTCTTTGATCCGAATGGTGGGGATGGTATCGAGCACGCCAGAAGCTCCGTCGAAACAGAGAGATGGGTCAAGTTCGAGCGAAACGGCCGGGGTTTGCACGGAAAGGTGGACAATATCCTCAAGACAGAGGATGAGCTCCACCTGATCGACTACAAGCGCAACCTCCGTGACGTCATTTCGTCGGGAACCGCAACGAGACTCGAAGACCACAGGAACGGTGACGACCATGAGCCGAAGCGTGTGAAAAACGCCTTCCAGACGGCGACGTACATTGAGGGGATTAAGCAATCGACGCTGTACGAGGACGGGATGACGGTCCGGTTCAGCTTCTACGGACTCATGAACCAAGGATCGTTCGTCAGCCGACCCGACGGTTACGAGGTATCTGCTCGAGGGTACCCACGTGAAACGACCGGTATCTACGATGAATACAACGACATGATCTGGTCATTGATCGAGGAGGCGCACGATGGAATCACGTCGGATGTCTATGACCCGAAACCGTTCGACCTGATCAACGACGAGGCCTGTCCTGACTGTGACTACAGTGATGCGTGTGCCGAGTACATCGCCGAGAGGGTAAGCCGATGACTCCGGAGCAGCCCGATTGGCTGCCCGTCGCTGAAGACGAACAGACTCCGAGAGAGCAACAGCAGACCATCATCGAATCGCAGACGTATCCAATGCGGGTCCTTGCTGGCGCCGGAACGGGGAAGACCTTCACGATGGTGCGGAAGATCGAGAATCTCATCGACGAACAGGGCGTTTCCCCCGACCGAATTCTCGCGCTGACCTTCACGAACAACGCAGCCGATTCGATGCGCGAAAAGCTCAATGCAAAACTCGGGACGGCCGGCTATGATATTGACGCGTACACCTATCACTCCATCTGCAACGAGATCTTGACGGACTACGCCTACGAGGCCGGCGTTGATCCGGACTTCGATATCATCACTGACGCCGAAAAGTACGCTATCGTCCTCGACGTGCTCGACGAGATTGAGTACCGGTCGGTCAAGCCGAACGTCTATGGCCCTGAATCCTTCGCCGACGGCGCTGCGTCAAAACTCCTCTCGTTCATCGGATCGATGAAACGTAACGGCATCGTCCCGGCGGATGTCGACTCCTTCCTCGGGCCGGCAGAACGGCTGTACGAACTGGACAGCCTACCCGAACGGATTGGAGCGATCGCCGGTGACCACCTCGGCGGTCGCTCCGTCGGTAGTGTGCTCGATGGGATTCCTGACGCCAGTCGAGACATCGCCGCTGAACGGGAACGCCTCGAATCAGACGGCGTCGAAGGATGTCTCCGAGATTTTCTTGATCGTCTCGTCGATCTCTGTGATGCACTAGAGGCGGCCTTCGAGGCCCACCAGGACGGTGAGCAATCGCTCCCGGAGAACGCCCACAAACTTCCGAAGTACCTCCTCGGCGGGTACAGCAGCGGCGCTCCGAGTGGGATTCCAAACGACCTGAAGATGGAACTGCCCGACCACCTGGAGGACTTCTTGGAAGACTGCAAGACGGCACGAGACCTCACGGCCGGCTACGAGGCTTACGAACGTGAACTAACCGAGCGGGGGCTCATCGACTTCGACGGACTCGTCGTTGAGACTCAGAAACTTCTTCAAGGTGACGTCGCGGACGAGATAGCTGGTCGGTGGGATTACGTATTCTGCGATGAATTCCAGGACACGGACCGCCTCCAGTTCGACCTCGTCACCGCGCTAGTCTCCGACGATCGACTCTTCGTCGTCGGCGACGACGACCAAGCCATCTACGAGTGGCGAGGGGCAAATGTCGACAACATTACCTCCGAACTGGATGCCAGGTATGGCGAGTCCCTCACGGACGAACCACTACTGCAGAACTTCCGTTCCCGCCAGCCAATTCTCGATCTGGCTAACGAAGCCCTCGAACTCGTCGACGAGCGGCAGTTCGAGAAAACGCTTACGAGAGTCGAGGAGCCCGATTACGATGGGACGTCAGTCGCCGTTATCGAAGAGGCAGAGGAGGCTCAGCAGCGAGGGGAACAGCTAGTCACTCTCGTCAGGAATCTGCTCAGTGGTGAGGCAAAGGACCTCGATCAGAGTTACGACCCAGAGGATGTCGCGTTGCTCGTACGGAAGAACGACCACGCGACGCCTATACTAGAGTCGTTCGACCGAGCCGGAATCCCCTATCAGGTATCCGGCGACCTCGCAACAGAGTCCATCGGCGTGGGCACAGTCGTCGCGTATCTCAAAGCCCTCGCTCGTCCCGAGACAGACGAGGTCAGCTGGAATCGTGTCCTGACAATGCGGTATCGCCTCTGTGATCGCGATCTCCGATTGCTTAACGACCACGATGATGGATTACTCACGGCGCTTCTCGACGTACCTCTCAATCAGTTCGAGGAACCAGATACCATACGGGAGGCCCGAAACCACGTGAAAACGCTGTTAGAACTCCGAGACACTGCGTCGCTCGGTCATTTCTATCGAGAACTCAAGGACCTGACTGACATTGAGTGGTACTTGAGCAGTCAGGAACGTCGGGACCTGGACCGGCTTGACGAGGTCATAGAGCAGTACGGAACTGGCGCCGTCCAGCCACCGTTATCCCCAGATTTCATCGAATCGCTCCAGCACTACGATTCGTTGCTCGACGAGAGTGGTTCCACTCCATCGAGTCAGCCGGATCTGGCGGACGATGCGGTCAACGTCATGACTGTTCACAAGAGCAAAGGTCTCGACTTCCCCGTCGTATTGATGCCTCGACTCACGGCCGATGAGTGGGAACCGAGTTCGAGAACGTTCGGCGCGTTAGAAGAGGCCCTCGCTACGGGGCCAACAGCCGCGTTCGACGAAGACTTCGTCGCCCGTGACGCGAGAGAGACGAGGCGCGTACTCCACGTCGGGCTTACTCGTACAGAAGACATCCTCGTACTCCAAGGACGGAGCGGCGACGAGGAGAGTGCAGGGGAAGAATCGGACGAAAAGCCAGGTCCATCCATGCACGAAGCCGTGGACGAAATTCTCCCGTCGTCGGTTCCCTGGGAACCCGACAGTGGTCACATTCCGCTCTGGCGAGACCTGAACGCATGTCTCCCAGCTGGGGCTAGCGACTGGACGGACTCTCTGGCAACCAACGTCGTCGGGTTCGTAGGCGGTGGCGTGACCTATAGTGGCGACCGACTGGAGCCGGATGAGGGTCGCGAACAGGTGCTCTCCCTTGCGACAAAGTCACTACAGGGGAACGTTGAGTCCTCCATCGAAGAGCCAACGTTCGAAGTCAACGTCCTCACCGGTCCGTCGACGCCGATGCCCGCACTGCGTCACAGCTATACGTCGCTTGAGACGTTTGAGGAGTGTCCGCGTCAACACTACTTGGACTACGTCGTCGGTGCTTTCGACGATTACAGGGAGACCAGTGGCAAGGTCGAAGGAGTTTCTCAGCAAGATATCGGGTTACTCTTCCACGATACAGCAGAGATCGCTGCCGAGAAGGAGACGACCGATCCCGACGGATGGCACGAGATTTGTGAACGACTCGCCGGCCAACGCCGTGCCCGCGATGCCCTTCCTGCCGCGAAGGCCTGCATCGACCGGTACTTCGAACTCGAGATAAGTCGCTGGGAAGTCGTCGACGCCGAACGGCAGTTCCAGGTCGAGGTCGACGGGCACGAACTCGTCGGATTCATAGATGCCGTTTATCGTACGTCCGATGGCGAGCTCGTGGTCATAGATTACAAAGCGACGGAACGTACCCGTGATATTGAGTCGAATCGGCAGCTTCCCCTCTATTTGCTTGCCTGTCGCGACCTCTATGACGAACCGGTTGACCGAGCGGGATACGCGTACGTCGGTGAAGTCGGGCCGAAAGTAGTCACGCGATCATACGGAGCGTCTGATCTAGAAGCAGTCCGTTCTTCGATCACGAAGTCGATAGAGCAAATTTCCGAGACGACATTCAATCAATATGAGGCGGACGACCACTGCCGTTGGTGTACTCACAACCAGCTCCCCTGTGCAGACGAGAAGTACACAGTGCAGAAGATCAGCGACTGATTCGTTACTAGAACTTGCATTTCTGAGAGCGGATTAAAGCAGCTACCACGACAGTGTTCGTACTCTCTGGAGCAGAGTATCCTAATTTTCTCGGGGAACGTGGGGAAGTCGCTCTTGGATAGTGACGAGAACGGCATCGTGCTCCTCGGTGGGAGCTATTCTAACGACTTCGTACGATTCCTCGTCGTAGTCGAGTAGCCATAGCAGATAGTGGGTCCGAGGGTGACATTTGATTTCGTCATCGTTGGGGTCTATTACTCGTATTTTGAACGGCTTGCCCGTTCCATCAGGGTTTGGCTCGCTCTCGTATTCGAAGTAGACATTGTCGATAGAGTACTGCCCACCTCTCTTTTCGAAGTGTTGCTCGTTATCGACGTAGTGCTCGTAGTTCCAAGCGTGGATTTCGCCCGAGACGACGAGGAACCAATCGAGCGGTACCAGATGGATGTACCTCTCTATATTATAGGCTGTCTCCCGGATTTCAACGGGATCGGTGAAGTGGTTCTCAGTGGTCTGTGGAGCGATTTCGTCGCCAGGCAATGCCATGGACCAACATGACTATTTAAGTGCTATAGCTCTACTGGAAGTAGAAACACGAATGAGATATTACCGGACGAAACTATCCTCCATTCACATCGTAGGACATCTGGAACGCCGGTTGCCCCCGTGTGATCTCGTGGTCGGCTATCGAAAATAGCGGCTGGATGTCTGCTTTGGTATAATCCTCTATACAGTCATAGAGTTCTGTCGCGCGCGTATCTGATCCATCGGAAGGCGCCTCTAACCAGGCAGCACCGAAATAGGGGATGTCGCTATTGAAGATCTCCGTATCGTCCAAATCGTAGGACGGCGGTGTTCGACCGTTCTCATGCATCAACTGCCATTGGTCACCACGCCAGTTTCGCGGTGAAAGGCCGGTTTCGTAATCCGTCCAGCAGGTCGTTGGGACAGGAGAACCGACATGGCTGGCCATATCCTCGAGAGATCCTGCGCCGAGAGCTCTATTCTTCGCCGCTGAGAGATCCGCATGATGGTGGGATTCGAGTACTGTTCGAATTCGGTCTCCTCTTTCGGGCTCGCCAGTAGCTACAGCAGCTCTTTTTGCACGCCCTAGAAGCACGGGGAAATCGAACCACGCCCCACTGAAAGTCACAATAACCTCGATATCACGTGTCTCGATCCAGTCGACAACTGCTTCGATTGCTTCTAATTCCGCCGTCTCCGTCTGATCCTCTCGGAAGAGAACCTCGGTCTCGACTTCCGAGTCGCAATCCGCTCGATATCCCAAACCGATACAGAGGATTTCCTGATGATCGGGATTCGTCGCCTCGCGGTCACTCTCCGATACAGTCGAAATGGTCTCAATATCCAAGGCAGCGATGGATTCAGCGTCACCGAGTTTTTTGACGACACCATCACCAGAGGGTGATGAAGGCGCGGGACAGTTTTCTAGCTCCTGAATCTGCCGTTCCCATTTTGCCTGAATGCCGATCGTGCCTTGATAGATATCCGGCCTGACGTCATCGAATTCGTACCAGGACCCCTCGATGAATTCGTACCCGGCGAGCTCACAGTCCTCGAAGACGGTTATCTTCACGTGAACGCCGGTTACATCAGAGCAGTGGACTATCTGTGCCCAATAGTCGTGGTCTTCAGTTTCATCTATACTGTCTATCCTGAGGGGAATTCGGAGGCTGTTTTCGTCCTGTTTTGCAGTGGAGACGATGTCCTCCGCTGTCTGAACACTCGATGCCATTGTAGCGACATGGACTCCCGTATATATTTACTTTGGGATGGACGTATATCCGAGTTTGTTAGTTTGGGATGGAGTTAGTCACTAGGTTTATCACCTAGGCCGGCATTGACGGAACTACGGGACGAGGGATGCATACACGAAAAGACATCCGGTCCGACGAGCGTATCGATATCACGGTGGGAGTCGTAGAGATCGACGAGTGGGACCACCATACAGTAGCCCGGAAGATACTCCTGACAGATATCGAGGGGAATAATGTCTCGCTGACGATTTTCAACAACAATGACTGTGCGTCGTACGAATGGAACGTGGGTCGTTGGTATCGACTCGAGGAAGCCGTAGGCGACGTTTATAACGGAGAGAAGCAACTCAAGCCCTCCTGGGATTTCAACATAGTCTCACTCGATAAGACACCCTCTGAGGCCACCGACGAGGCAATCCGGCAACTCTCAGAAGAGGAGTCAGCCGAAGCCCAAGATTCGACTAGTTCAAAGTCGGCTAATTCCCTCGGAAGAGGAAACTATCTCTTACATTACTGTCTGGGAGAGCTCCCAGAGCTCCAAGTACATAGCTACCAACTTCGGGTCCCCGGTGGAATAGACGAACAAGATGATGGAGTCGAAAATGGTATTGTTGGCTTCACCGCCCGTGTAGCGGCCCAGTTTCGATATCAAACGCAAGGGCCGGTAACGACAAACGGCCCTCTTCGGATTTACAGTGTCAGCAAGGTGTCCAACCCCATAGAAGTGGCCGGCCATACGGTCAAGCCAGAGCATACCGGGGTAGAAACGCTAGAAGCCCGTTCATTTGATGATCGGGAGCCACTTCGAGAACTCGTCAAGCAAGATCTGAAAGCAGCACTAGTGGGTCAGTACGACGTCAAGGCGATCAACTCTATCATTGAATTTGAGCCGGAAATCCGAGCGAACAGCGGGGACTTCACAGCCTCCAGAGAATACAAGTGCCGTATCTGGATAGATCCTGATGGGACAGTCATTTGCGGAGTGGACAGCAGCTACCATCTCCAGTCAACCTTCTCTGCGGCCGAATACGTCCGAAATGGTCACGAGATCGAGGGAGTCACCGTCGAGCACGATACAGACGTCTATGAGAACGGTGGCACTGGAACGGTACAGGAGTTAGTCGAGACTGGTTACGAGGAATTCGTCGACGAGATGGGGTCCTCCATCGCTGAGTATCACCGAACGCGTGGATACGTCAATGAGGAGACCATACAAACGGTCGCTGCCAGTGAGCCCATCATGGCTCAGATCGACTATGGAACGATGGACGGACTCCAGGCGCTCGAGTATTGCTCTGTGGTCCCGACGCTAGACCAGTTGAAACTCCTCGACGGAGACTTCCACGGACGGTTCCAATCCGTATCTCGAAAGCGGCCTAACGAACGGTTCAGCATAGCTCGGTCGTTCATCGAGTCAGTCGGAACGACGCCGTCGTTAGCACTATCACCCGATTCCTGTCCTTCCAACGTCTGCTACGACGAAATTTCGATTGATGCAAATCGGTCAAATCTGCGATTCAAGAACGGGAAGACTGAATCTTATGGAGCCAAAGGACTCGACCGACACGGAGTGTATCAGTCCCCTCCGTCATTCGATCTTCTCTTCCTCTACCCACAGCGCTACCAAGACGAGAGTAGTGACTTCGTCAGGCTTCTCCTCAAGAAGCTCCACGCCTACGGGACGAGTCCAACGAAGATCGAACGAGAGGCGTACGCGCTCGGCTCTGAATTCGACTACACCCAGGTAGCCGAACAAGCCACTGATTTCGACGGCGTCGTTGCGGTTGTGCCGGATGAGGGCTGGATAGAGAAGCAGACCGATATCGACGACCCATACCCAGAGTTCAAACAACAGTTCGGACAGAAAAAACTCCCCTCCCAGATGGTCGCGGTCTCCAGCCTTTCTGAGGATGACTACCTGGGGAACATCGCTGCTGGACTCGTGGCAAAATGCGGTGGCATACCGTGGCGAGTTCACGATGTTCCCGGAGATACCGACGTATTCATCGGACTCGACGTCACCTACGACGCTGAAACCGAACAGCACGTCGGTGCGAGCGCAAACGTCGTTCTCGGGGATGGCTCTATTCTTGCATCACAGTCGACGTCGCTGCAGAACGGAGAGACATTCCAGATTGACGATATCGTCGACGTCATCAAGAATCTCCTGAACATTTACCTCGAAGAGGAAGAGGGAACACCGAACCACGTCGTCATCCATCGCGACGGCCAGTTCTATCTGGATCTCGAAGCCCTCGTAGAACGACTCGAAAAGGCCAGTGATCTCATCCCAAAGTTCGATCTCGTCGAGATCCGAAAGAGTGGGAATCCGCGTATCGCCTCCTACACGGGCGACCGGTTCGAGAGTGCACGGAAAGGGGCTGCATTTGAGTCGGAAAACGCCGATCACGCCTATCTAGCGACGACAGGCAAACCAGAACGGCTTCCCGGAACTCCACAACCGATCCGCGTCGTAAAGCGACACGGGTCGACAGACCTCTCCACGCTGACCAAGCAGGCCTATTGGCTGTCGGAAGCCCACGTTGCGTCGATCAGTCGATCGACCCGCCTGCCGATCACTACATACTACGCGGACCGGTGTGCCGAACACGCGAGGAAAGGGTATCTCCTGAATGGCGAACTTCTCAAAGGAGTCCCATATGTGTAGAGTAGGCCGCTTCACGAAATATCTCAACTCACCAAAACCAGATCACTACAAATGACTGAATCATTTGAACTCCCCTTCGGAGGGGACGACAGCGGTCGGGTCGAATTGTTCAAGAGCTACAATCGTTTTGCGTCGTACTTCGAGGATGCGACCAGAATGAAGGTCGTTACGTACTGCGACTCGCCGAAATTCATCCTCGAACTATTCGACCGAGTTGAGACGCTGGAGTATCTGGAAGTCGTCGTCGGTGATATCGACGATTACCGAGAACGTCTCATCGATAAGCCAGAACTCGCGGATAGACTTGAACAATTGAAACGCGATGGAAAGCTCGTAATCTACCTCTGTGAGAATAAAGAAGTCCACAGCAAGGTATATCTCATCGAATACGGCCCAAGTAGTGACGCTTCTCGCCGAGAAGCCGAGTCGGACACACTAGACTCGTCAACTGGGGACGAAACGGCTAATCAGCAGACGCTTGGGACAGTAGAATCGGCGGTAGAGGAGGAATCCAAAGATTCGTCCGAAGAACAGCTATCTGAGGAATCCGAGGAGACAGAACTCTCTCCGGTCCGCGAAGCTACCGCAATCATTGGCTCACCAAATCTTTCCAGCAATGCGTGGACCCGACAAGCGAACGCAGGAGCAGTATTCGAAACGTCGACGGCCACCAAACTCTGGTCGGACCTGGAGAACTTCTACGAGGAGCACCGCGAGTACAACAAAAACGGTCCATTCCTCGATGATCTGACTGAGCGTATCGCCAACACTGACGACGATCGTGAAGAGGTCCTCACGCTCTATACGGAGGGCAAGGTCAAAACCCGTGACGAAGTAGGACAACTCCACGGACGCCTCGACGAACGGGTTGAGGCAGAGGCTGATAAGGTCGATCTCGTGCTTGGGAACGATATCGACCTCAGCGAGGATGTTGAAGAAGCCGTTGAAGAACGGGCGGCCTCGATGGACGACGTCAGTCAGGGTGAAGAAGCCAAAAACGGCGAGGAATCAGTAGCCGAACTTGACCCTGGTGACTCGGGGGATACCCGCATCAATCTCTCACTCGTAGGGCACAGCGACGAAGCGATTGAGACGTTAGCGAAGATGACTGATTTCGATGCGTCGCTTTCCGGTGACTCGTTAACAGCTACTCCGCGGGCCGTTCAGCAGTACAAACGTGACGTATTCGAGGTCCCCACGATGCGCGTTTCCCGAATCGAATCCGACGAGCAGAACGCGACACCGAACGACGTTGAGTTTGGCGACCACCTGACGTTCCACGCTGACGGGAAGGTCTATCAAATCGGACAGTCACTTCCAGATGAGCGCGACCGAGTTACGTCGGCTCTCCAAGGTATCCAAGATTACATTGAAACGGTTGATAAATACGGGAACTGCAACGATCCAGACGCTGTAAAGGCACACATGGCTGAGGCGCTCCTTTGGATGATGTGGGCACCATTTGCCAATCGGACCGCCGCCTTCTACAGCCAGTACGGAATCGATCTCGACAAAGCACTCCCCAACTTGTACGTATACGGAGAATCCGACGCAGGCAAAGGGACGTTCGCCGAGTTCGCACTATCGCTCATTAGTGGCGGCCGCGTCAAACAGCCAGTAGACGCCGACGAAATAGGAAAGAGAGAGATTCGAGGAATGCGATCCGCTAACACGGCATTCCCCGTCGTCGTCGACGACATCACCAAAGACACCGTCAATCGGTTAGACACGTTCCGGAACTACTGGGGTAACTGGACCTCCGAAGCTAGCTATCCGTTATTTGCGTTCATCAGCAATGACAAGCGTCCAGACGAGTGGTTCCGGAACAGGGCGAAGATCCTCCATTTCGACGTCAACTTCGACACGAGTTACAAGGGCGAGGCGGAGGTAAATCGACTTATTGATCAAGAGAACCCCCTCTTCCTCTGGTTTACCCATGAGCTCCTCACTCGAGAGCTTGAGCTGACTGACGATGACGATGCGCTCCGGGTCGCCCGTGAAGTCATGATCGACATCTACGAGTACGCCAACGAACCCGTTCCAGACTGGTTCCCACGGCGACCCGCGGACGAGGAACATGACTCCGGGAGAGACAGGTGGTACGATCTGCTCCAACGTGAGGATGTTTCTACTGAAGACCGGGGAGATACGCTGCGCGTCACCTTTCCGGAGGAGATGTCGACAGAGACCTACACCTACATGCGGGATCCTCCTACAGTTGCACGGGTAGAGAAACGTGGCCGAGACCTGTTAATCAAGTCTCCAAAGGAATTCGTTGGATGGTTGGGGACACCACCTGCCGGAGTTGATCTGCCTGATACGGAAGCCAAGACAAACACTCAGGAAGAAATTAGAGAGACCCCCAATGACGACGGAGAGAGCGGCTTTCTGGGAAGAGTCCGTGGGATATTCACCTGATCTTATTCGTTAGCGACTTAGTAGTTGCCAGAGTAGAGCCTTTCGCATTTTCAAAGGGAAACAATTCAACTGGGGCGCATTATCGTGACGGTGTGACCGGTACGTGCAGGACTCCACTGCTTGGATTATAACCCATTTCAACGCCTTACACAACAGGACTGAATTATCCCTCTACCGTAAAGTGGACATCCTTTGTCCCTCTTGGGGTCAGCTCCTCAAGCAGTTCGATGAGTGCGTCACTTCGGTTGTTGAAGCTCATGTCTGCGCCCGTTCCGTCTCCCGGTAGCTAACGCCGAGGTCGAGGTCCTCGTACATCCGGTCGAGCATCGCCAGCGCCGACTGGAACTGAGTGTAGTTCTCGCGCATGTACTCAAGGGTCTCGGTCCTCGGGATCACCGGGTATCCCTCGATGTGCTCAATGTCGAGTGAGGGGCGTGGCTCGAGGACGATCTGCAGTGGCCCGTCCAGCTCCTCTCGGGGCTGTCGCTCGAATGCGGTGGGGAGGCCGAACGATTCGAAAAACGCCTCCCAGGCGTCGACATCCTGCTCACGAACAGCGAGGAACAGCGGATAGTCATCCGGATTCCGCCCAACTTGGTAACCACCTTGGGTCCACACGTAGACGGCGTCGATCCGTGTGAACGCGAACCGCCAGTCACCGAACTGTGGGATGACATAGGCCTCCTCGATGGAGGGGGGACTGACGCCGGCGCTGGCAGCGACGAGCTCGCGAGCAGCGTCTCTCACGCGCTCGTCGGCGACACTGAGGCCGTCGTCATAGGAAACGTAACTGCGTCTTCGAGCCGATTGACGGCCTGTCTCACCGTCTCGTACGGCGTGTGCAGGTTTTGAGAGACCCGACGGATGGAGTCACCACTCTCGATGGCGAGGACGATTTGCGCCGCTGTGTCATCGAGAACCTCGTACATCTGGTAGTTCCCAATAATCAGGTAACAATTAAAAGTCTTCCTCGACTGGCCATGAAATTACCATTGACGACAGGTCTGGGCCCGAGAACGGCCGTGCCTATATCGTGCGCAACTCGCTCGCTCTCGTGAGCAATTTCCGGACAGATCCGATCGATCTGCGTGCTGGCGACTGGCTCGGACTGCACTCGTCCGTTCCTGTGAGACGCCGATCTGGGTCCTGAAACAGCAACCACGTCGACGAAGCGTACGATCCGAACGTTCTGTATACATTCGAGGAGCAGATCGCGAAGATGGCACCGGTGCAATCGGGCAGGATCACTCGTCGGACATAGATCGCGTCCCGCACGGGAGTTTATTTCCCCCTGGAAGGGGTGCGGGGGCTCCCAAACTCCCGCGGAGTACAATGGGACATCGCGCACTCATCGCCTACGAACGGCCGGACAGTACCTACAACCTGCACTACTCCCACTGGGGTGCCCAGCACCTTCGACTCAAACGAGCCATTACGGCATCAACGCCATTCGGTGGCGACGATCCGGATGAGACGATCCAAAACGTTCACCGACGACTCCGTGAAGCAACGACTGACCACACTGTCGACCGTGTCCTCGACGCTCACGCCATCCCGTCGAGACAGATCGATGTCGAACCGTGGGCGATCGGGCTCACTCTCGACGAGATCATCACTGAGCATCTGGACTACCTACACCACGAAGCGTGCTACGTCGCCGACACCGACTTCCGAGTTACTGCCTACCGGACGCACTGGTTCGGCCTACAGTTCGATTGTAAGGCCGTCGAGGATGCACCCACAGTCGGCAACGGTGCGCTTCGGACCGTGCGCTGGTACGACGGCGAGCCAGTCGGTGACGGCTTCGCGCAGGGCGAGTTCCGGGGGCTCAAGGATGTCGCCGGCGACCTGCTCGACCGCGGCGTGTTCACCCACGCCGACGCCATCGACTATCTGGAAGCGAAACTCGACGAGTGGGTCGACGATCAGGAAGAACTCATCGTCCGTAGACCAACGCTCGTCGAATAACAGTAGACAATTCACTGGAACTCCGGTGTGCGCTATCGTGTGATTTTGTCTCCCCCTGAGAGGGGTGCGGGGGGCATCAAACGAGGCCTCGCGCTGACCTTCGATGGCGACGACAGAACCCTACGAGAGCGACTTCGACGAACAGAGTGGTCGAACGATCCCTGCCGACGAGTGTCCCGAGTGCGACGGGCGACTCGCCACGGACGGCGGCGAAACCCGGTGTACGGACTGCGGGCTCGTCGTCGAGGCGTGTCGCCTCGATCGACGCGGCCCACGCATCTTCGATGAAGACGAGACGAACCGGAAACGGACGGGCGCGCCGCTCACTGAAGCCCGTCACGACCGCGGGCTCTCCACGGAGATCGGGAGCAAAATCGACGGGCAGGGGAACGAACTCTCCGGACAGAAGCGACGGCAGCTGGGTCGCTTACGCCGCGAACACACACGCGCGAAGTGGCGGTCGAAAGCCGAACGAAACCTCGCCCACGGCTGTACGGAGATCGCGCGCATGACTGGCGCGCTCGACCTCGATCAGGACGACCGCGAGCAGGCCAGCGCGCTCTTCCGCTCGGCGTAGAACGAGGACTTACTCCATGGACGCTCGATAGAGGCATTCGCAGCGGCCGCAATCTACGCTGTCTGTCGGTGTACGAATGCAACCCGGACACTCGGTGAGGTCGCGTCGGTCGCGCAGGTCGACCGCGACCGCGTCACCAACGCCTACGACGTACTCAACGACGAACTCGGACTCCCCGCGCCTCCACAGCGACCGCAGGAGTTCATCCCAGGTCTCGCCTCGTCGATGGACGTTCCCACGGAGACCGAGTGTCACGCTCGCGCACTCGCCGAGCGGGCCTGGCAGGCCCAGGAAAGCATCGGCGTCCATCCAGCGGGCTTCGCAGCGGCGTGTCTCGCGGTTGCTTGCCGTGACCACGGCGTGGACATCACACAACTCGACCTCGCCGCAGCAGCGGACGTGAGCACGGCGACGGTCCGCGACCATCGCGATACGATCGAGGCCGAACGGGAGGCGTGGGACCGATGAGGCTCGTCTGGTTCCGTGGACGCGTCCCCGGCCTGGATCCGACCGTAGAGCGCGTTCACGAATGTCGCCACTGCGGGAAATCGGTGGACTCGTCGACGACGTCGTGTCCGGCCTGTGGGCGGTCGGCCATCGCCACCTACGAGATCAGGTAGGCGCGAACGGTTCGGTCTGTCCGCGCCTCGATGGGCGGAGCGCTCATGTCTGGGTGTTCCGGCCATCCATGCATCCACTGGAACAACTGGAATTTTCGACCCGAGTTGCAAAGCGTGCCCAGTACGAAGCTTTCGAGTTCTCTCTCGTTGCGGGGAACGTATCCATTCGCAACGGAAGCCACGCGAACCCAAGCGAACACGAGTATCTCGTCACCGTCGAGGACGGGCTTCCGATCGAGTGTACGTGCCCGGCAGATGACCACTATGAGGGCGCATGCAAACATCGTGTTGCCGTCGCAATCAGACGGCCACTTCTCGATGCGGTCACAGCCGCGGACGGCTCGCAGTCGGTCGCCGCAGACGGCGGCCACGTTCCAGCGTCGGCAGCAAACACGCCCGAAGCGACGTCGGCACAGGACGAGGCAGGAGCGGCTGACGACGAGGAGTGTCCGGACTGCATCGGCGAATTTCCCTGCTGGGAATGTGTTCGGACCGGGTGTAAGGAACTGCCAGAGTAGCTGTCGGTCACTTGCCGGGCAAGTGCGTTGATCAGGCGGACGTATTTCTGTTGGTTCCCGCCCCTTCTGCTCCCAGACGGTGAATGGGGGTGAGCCTGACCGCCCGTGCCCCGCCTCCCCACCCACCGCTCCGTGCTCGCTCCGGAAGAGCAAGCTCTTCCGTGCTCTCGTTCGCTGCGCTCACGAGAACACCGCTGCGCGCGCAGCCACGACCCGGATTGGACAACAGCCGACCGGTATCTGGTCCATGACGAACTATCAATAGTTTGTCCCGTCAGTCCTTTCTGCTTCCTCCTCCCGGACCGGGTAGGCCTTCGCACTAAGACCAGCGGTCGCGACACGGACCAGACATGTTTCCCCCGGGGTGACATCGGTCACGCCAACCCGCCGTCCATCCTTGGTTTTCGCCTTGTAGAGTCCATATGAGGGCTTCCTATGTGGGCTGACGGTGACCCAGTGCTCTTCACCTGCAGCGAGTTTATTCGGGTGAACGATTCTGACGAATCGCCGGACGACCAGGCCGGAGACAGAGACCAGGTTGGTCAACATGTGGATCCCGATAGCAACGTAGCCCAAACCGTGGAGCCACAGGTACAGCAACAACACCCCGGAGAGGAGATGCGGGAGGAGGAATGATGTTTGGTCGAAGTAGACGTGGAGATACGCCCAGGCGACGGTGGCTGCGATCGACACCAGCAACGCAATCTCGGCGAAACCGGTCGCTTGCCGAGTCAGGAGCACAGGGACCCCTCGGAAGACGATTTCTTCGATAACGGGGACAAGGACGACCGTCTCGAATGTCCACCACAGATCAGCAGCAGAAACCTGCGTATTCGCTGTTTCGGCTCGTTTGAGCTGTTCAGTCGTCACAACTGACGGATCAGCCGATCGTTCGACTGACCGTTCGTCTCGGAGTCCGTATCGTTCGCACAGCAGCCTGAATCGCACTCTGAACCTGCGTAGATATCTCGGCAATACGATCTTGCCGACCATGGTAAGCCCCCAGGCCAGCAGGATGCTCTCGGGGTCACCGTCGCGGATCTGTGCGAACCAGGCCGTGACCACCTGCCAACTAGCGGTCGCGATCTCGACGGGAAGCATCGTTTCGTCTCGAAGCCTTACTGGAGTTGTGTCGGTTCGAATTGGAGGAATGTTTCAGCAGCAAATTCGTCGCTGACGATCTCCCGCTGGGGAGGGCTGTACTGATTCGGTGGTTTTCGGCGGCTGCTCGGTGCAGTCATCTTTGTGTCGGTCGAGGGGCCATTGCAATCGAACGAATGTGTGGTGAGTGATAAGTACACAACTGCTCGCTAGCTACGCGGGTGCTCCGGTCAGCGTGACCTAATGTCGTGGTTGTGGTCGTCTTCGAAGAATGAGTTCAGTTCACGGGTCGATCCACGGGGCGTGTCGACGAGCGACCGATACTCGGTCATCTCCTCGTAGGAATCCGCTGAGAAGTAGTAGATCGTGAACGCCTGCCCGTAGTAGGGAATCTGGACGAGGACGTCCTGGGCAGGCTCGTTGATGCAGGGGAGTGAGGTGAGACGGTCTTCGATAGGGGACTTCCCGATGAGAACGTCGAGCCATCGGCCAGCGTGTTGCCCACCCAGCGGATAGACTTCGACGTAGACACCTGGGCCGTCTTCCTGGATGCGTTCGTCGAACACTGCCGTCTCGGGAGCGCTTCGCTCGGTCAGCCCGGCCACCATCGATTGCAGTTCGTCAGGGAGCGCCTCGATACGGCAGTAGTCGATGTAGACGCTTTCCTCGCCGAGGAGATCGAACTGGCCATCGAACACCGCTGCCCCTGGCGAGTTGACATCGCGTATCGTCGCCCGGATTTTCGTACCGCGCGTAAGCCCATTGACCTGCGCTTGTAACTCACTCAGATATGCGTTGGATTCCACACCGAACACGCGGTGGTTTGCCACCCGCTCGTCGGCACCGTCGGGGTTGAGCTGGACGAGATTGTGATGGCCGATTCCGTCCGGCAGCGGATACACACGGAACTCGTCAGTGATGGCGGCCATATTGTCATCTGTACTGGTAATTAATTTATCTTTTTCGAATTCACTTCACTCGCGATGGAGCCGCGGGCGATAGCGTCCACCGTTGCAAGCGGTGCCCTGTGTGCCAGTTCGCTGGCCGGCGATCTAATCGTCGCTCAGGAGCGTATCTCGCACGTACTCGGCCGGATAGATCGCCGTCAACCCCGGCGTGTCGATCCGGAAGTCCCGGGGAGGGGTGTTCCGACTGTAGGTCTTCTCGACACGAGGGTCGCCCTCGGGTGGGTCGTTCAGGACCGACAGCACCTGGTGGCCGTCCTTGCGTGCCATGACGATCCAGATGGCCTCTTCCGGGTCGCAAGCGGCCATCTTGTCGTAGTCCTCGGGAACCGCCCGGTGGACGTCGTTGTTGACGCGTTCGACCTCGACGGTGACGACGACGTTCCCCTCGCTGTCGAGGCCGGCAACGTCGAGTCGCCGACGATCGTAGCCCGTGGGGTCCTTGTCGACCTCGGAGCCGTCGCCCATGAACGCTGCTGCCGGGAGCGACCCCTCCTGAAGTTCGTGATAGGGGGAGACCGTCTCGACGGGCGATTCGGGGTCGTCCCTGTACTGCTGTTCGAGCAACTCGATCCCGACCTCGACGCCGAAGACGTGCTCGCTGGACTCTTCGAGATCGCCTCGCCCGTGGCCGTAATCGATGCCGCGCCGATAGGCTTCGCCGATCACCGTTCGACCATCGGGTGACACCGAGTACAGCCGGTGTGGGTGGTCGGTGTCGTGGCGGACCAGATCCGCGTCCAGCAGTGGCTGGAGGTCCTCCCTGTCGATCCCGACGTACTCCTCCAGGCGAAGCATCGAATCGGTCTTGAGGTCGTACTCCCGCGGGTCGTAGCGACGCTGCTCGGCGTTGTAGACGGCCTGGATGAACAGCAACTGCGTCAGCGACCACTCCGAGGCCACGATCTCTTCCGGCGAGAGTTTCAGATTGAACTCACAGATCGGGATGTCGTCGGAGTCGACCTCCCCCATGGAGTGACAGCACTCGATGGCCCGGACCATCCCGTTGATAGACGGGTCGTAGCGATTATGACACGCTGCACAGCACAGCGCGTCCACCTCGTCGTCGTACGTAACGCAGTCGGGCATGCGCCGCGTGTGTGGCAGGAGCGTATCGGTGCGGAGGTCGGGATGGGTCTGCTCGGCGTGTTGTGGCGCTGACTCCGAGTCAGCCGTGTCTGCGTCCGGATCACTGTCCGTCTCGTCGGTGTCGTTGGCCGCTTCAGCATTAGCGGTCTCGATGGCGTCGTGCTGGCGGAGGCCCGCAGTTGCGGCCGTTCGGTCGCGGACTCGCTCGAAAGCGGTCTGGAACGTGCGTTCCTCGGCCCCCGAGAGCGGGTCGTCACTGGCCGGGTGACCGGGCGGGGCCGCAAGCGACTGGGCGAGGAACGGCCTGACCGCCGGCTCGTCGAAGTCGGTCCCGGGCCGGACGAGCCACTCGCCGCGACTCATCCCCGTGAGGCGCCTGTCGACTTCCTCGACAGACATTGCTTCGGTCGCGAGAACGCGCGGCAGGTCGGTATCGACCGAGACGTTCCCGACGACGAACGTCGCCGTCTCGTTGAGCGCTTCCTGGTAGGTGTTGTTCTCGGGATCCGGTGACTCCAGCTGTTCGAGAAACTGCAGACCGAGGGCGATCGATAGCCCGAAACTGCGCCCCTCCGAGAGTAGCGTGTCGAGTAGTTTCGTCGCCCCGACGTCGCGGGCCTCTTCGAGATAGAGATTGACCTGCGGGGGGTCGTCGTCACCGTGGTCGCGGCGCTGGTCGCGCGCTTTGAGTGCCGTCCAGAGATTCGAGAGGATGACCAGCGTCAGCGTCCGCTTGGCCTTCCCCTCCATCCCCGCGAAATCGAAGACGACGACTTTGTCCTCGTCGATGACCTCCGTGAAGTCGAAGGACGGCTGGGCCGTGTTCGAGTCGCCTGTAGCGGTTTCGTCGGGGTCGTCGCGCTCGTCCGGGGTGTGTTCGAAGACAGGCGCAAGCCGGCCGTCGGTCGCGATGTTCTCGACGCGGCCGACCGCTCCACCGAGGATCGCGTTGAAGACGTCCCGGTCGAGGTCGTCGAGGCTGTGGAAGTAGTCGGTCAGGTTCTCGTCGGTCGTCGAGGGCACCGCCTCACCGCGTTGGGTCTGTCGAAGCGCGCCGATCAGATCGTCGTGGTCGATCGTATCGCTCCCGTGGACCGGGTCGTAGAGCGCGCGGATGTGATTGTCAATCGCCTTGACCGACTCTGCGGCCTTGCCGTAGTTCTCGGCGCCCATCACGCCCTCGAGGATCTCCGCGTAGTGGCCCGCCTTCCGTGACCGGGCTTCCTCTCTGGGGACGCCCGCCTCGAGGAGCGGTTCGATGTCGAAAAACGAGAAGGCCGGCAGCACGCGCGAGAGGTCGAAGTACAGCACGTCGTCGAGGTCACCGTATTCGGCGTAGTGGGCGCGGAGGTACTCCTCGGCGGTCCCGCCGCCCTTGTAATCGAAGAGGATCTCCGGGCCGTCGGTCGCCGCGGCGTTGGTGACGATCCCACCCTCCATGAGCACGGACTTCCCGGAGCCGGTGTCCCCCACGACGACGAGATGGCGGTCCTGCTGGCTCGGTCTCAGGTAGAACGGCTGACCGTAGGGCTGGCGGTCGTGAGTCAGCGGCATGCACAGCGCCATTCCCGGCGGCGTATACTGCATGAGTTGCTGTGGCGGCGGGAGCATCAGCGCGGTCTGTTCGGCCGGCCGTGTCTCGAGTGCGCGGGTGCCGTCGGGCGTGAGGTCCCCGCCGTCGACGAGACAGAGTCCCGGCAGTTCCTCGGGAGCGACGACGATCCCCCGACTCTCGAAGGAGTTCCACGGCAGTTTGTTCGCGACCGATTCGTAGGTGACCGGGTGGACCGTGCGCTCGATCACCTCCTCGAAGAGCGCCGTTCCCGGTGGCGTCTCACCCAGCGGTTTCAGATCCGCGTCGGTGACGATCTCGCCCCGTAGTTCGTGATGCGGACCGTCGACGTCACTCAACGCAGTCTTCAGCTGCCGGGCGACCCTGTCGGCGCGCTCGTTGTCCGTTCGTGTCAGAACGACGGCGCGTGCAGAGACACGGAGCGTCCGCTGTGGGTCGCGCTCGTTGATGGCCTCGATTCGCTTGCGGTCCGACGCCGGCGGCGTGTATTGCTCGCGCTCCTCCTCGGTGCGCGGTGAGACGGCCTCCCAGAGGCGCGCTCCCAGCGTGGCCGTCCCGTCTTCGAGATCGTATATGTAGTCGTCCGCTTGCTCGCTCCAGTCGTCGTGGGATTCACAGACCAACTGGTAAACGACCGGGACCGATGCGTTGGCCATCGTCTCGATCAGCGGTGCGATCGACGGCCCGGACGATCCATCGTTTTGGCGGCCCATCGTGTTCGTTCGCCGGGTCGATGTCTGTGAGCGACGGGTCGAGGGATTCGAGCGACGACTCGACCCTGTCCGACCGGCAAACGGCGTCAGGGGAGTCTGCCAGTCACGACTGCGCTTCGTTCGGCCGTAGTATTCGACACCCGCGACGTACGGATGGACCGTCGTATCGACCACCTCGCCGGTCGGGAACGTGATCGAGTGTCGCCCCGTCTCCGGGTCGGCGATCGGCAGGAACTCCTCGACGTATCGGGGGTGCCACGTCACCTCCCGGAGTTCGTAGGTCGGTGGGAAACAGCGCCGGAGGAGGCCGATCAGGTCCTCGATCAGGTCGGGGTGGTTCGTTCCGACGAGATACCGGATCTGGGGGTCGGGACGGCCGTCGGAGACGAGCAACCACTCGACCTGTGGCACCTGTGTGGACCGACGGAGCGTCGCGATCAGCCCGGTCTCCGTGTGCTCGGCGAGCAGCGCCTGCACCTGTTCCATCGCCCGCGTCACGGCCACCGGGTCGACCCCGGTCTCCGCGGGCCGGATCTCGATGTACGGTCGCGGCTCGATAGCGTCAGCGGCCGGCATGGACTCGGCCGCCTGCATCTCGTCCGGAACTGCGACCGGGAGTGCCGACGAGTCGGCCGTTGTTCGCCGTTCGGTCTCGCCCTCGGGCACGTCAGTCGCCATTGATACCGGCCTCCGGTAGGTACATTCTTGGTGGCATCCGTCTCCGCTGGCTGGGATGTGGACTGACTCCCAAGCAGGTGAATCGGTACTGGGAACGACTCTGCGCGAGGAACTCGACCCAGCTCGATGACAATCGACCGGGCAGTCCTTGCGAGTTTACCATCTGCTTTCCCCCCTCGTGTCTCATCCTGATACCCTCATGTACTTTCAATGTAACTAACCAATGGAGCGGAATGGAGACTTTGGGAGAGTAATCGAGAGGGCAGCCACCGGACAGAGTAGCGCCCAGTGAGGAGCAACCAAACAAATTCTGGTCCGGCCACCAAGTGACGAGACTGGCGGGAATACTCGTTGGTTCCGCGAAGGAGGGGTCCAGAACGGACGAAGCGTCGATTTTATTCGATGAGTGGAGAAGCGAGTACGAACTATGTGGCTTTCCGAAGATAGTTGTGAGAAGAAAACGCTTGAACCAATCAAAGTCATCGGCGCCGCAATTAGCCGATATAGAACCCTTAGACTTATGTCGACAACGCTTGGGCTACACCACGAGGTCCGTCCTCGTTTGCATGGACGACGATCTCCGCTAACTCCCCATCAGTGACGTAGCCGATTGGATCTTCTTGATTTCCCGCAACGAACATTGTGGCAGCCAGAAAGTCTTCTAGAGGATTCTCTGGGTCGGGATGATTGCATACTGCTTCAATAGCAACTTGAGCACCTTTGGTAATATGTGCCATTGCATATAGCCGTATCTTTTCGAAGTATTTGAGGTTTCACCATAAACCCGGAACATAACCGGGGTTGAGAGACGTATATCGGGAACTACACCCTGTAGAGAATCGCTGAATTGCCTCTCATCAGATGATCCTGCCTAGCTTTGTGATGGAAATCTGAGGGAGATCACTGGATATTGGGCGAACACTTTTCCCGGAATTCCTACCACAGTATAGTATGGATCCACTCTCTGGCGCAGTGGTTGGAGGAGTTGCCCGAAGTCTATCAGACAAGACCCTAGAGAAGATATCAGCTCAAATTGCGGATTCTCCTGACTTACAGAAGGAGAAAGAGATTAGAGAGAAGCTTGTCTCGTCTTCTTATCGGATTGGGCCGTGCCGTGTACAGCATATCACTGTGGATCTGCTTGGAGGAGCCACAGCGTTAAAACTGGAAATTATTGGACCAGGCCTTATTGGCGATCTTGCCCGTGAATACCATCTCACCGAGGTTGAGGAAATCAGAGAGATCGTCGAAAACACGGATTCAAGTGGGTTTGAAGCTGTTCAACAGGTAGGCGACGAGCTGATCGAGGAGGTTTATTTAGTAGTCCATTCCTCAGACCCTCACGAGATCCACAATATGTTATTCGAGTTCTGCGAGAGTGTAGGTCGTCGATTGTAGTGAAGAAAATGCAATTTGAAGCTCGTAGATTTCAGAGCAAATCAGACCAGGCATGAGTATTAATTGTCCTAAATTTAGATATTGATCGTGCCTTTATACAAAGCGCCCAAAATCACCTCTCAGTACACTAATGTCGACATCTCGGAGCTATATCGATCATCATTCATGGGTCTTCAGCCGAACAGCTGAATTAGATATTGAAGAGGACTCTGTGAAAATAGAGATTTGGCTAACTGAAGGTAGGAAGTTAGAAATTGAGACCGTAGAGCACCCAGAAGGCCACTTGAAAGACGGAGTCTACGGAACATTAACAGGGAGAAACAGATCAAGGTGAGAAAATCATTGCGAAGAACGTACTATCTGGCCCGCTTACAGGCGTTCAACCACTTTCTAGAATAGAGATAATTCCAGATGAGAGTTGGCCAACCAGAGGAGAATCTGTGGAAGCGATAGCAGATGTTCTTGGCTTCCAGTGCTCGAGACATCCCGATCACTGTAACCCCGATTCCGATCTTGACCTAATCGAACGAACTGATTCCCGAGCGGGTGGAGGTAACCGTGCAAATTGGTCTATGGCTTTTGAACCTTTTGACGATTATGCTACCAGGGTAAATTCAATCCAAGAATACCATAATTTGGTTCGGACTGGAAATTTACGATTTGAGCTTGATGGAGTGTATGGCGGGGTAGAAAGAATATCAGATTTTATCTCTGAGAGATTAGAAGAAATTACTTGGTTGAGTTCCTATATTCAGGGAACCATTCCCTCTACACCTCGGTGAACGTGTGTCAATCTCCGGACTGTCCGTCGATTGGACGTTTGGACGTGCCTGGAGTAACCCGGGCACGTCCCATATTATAGAATAGGAACGCGCGCCTTGGAACTCCGAACCTGGTCGAGAGAAACGACTTCCTTCCGCTCAGATCTGCGACAGGTGTGGAGGTGGCTTGCCACATACGGAGGGGGAACTCAAGTAGCAGAGTACGTCCAGAACGCCTTATTCAGTGAATGTGTAAACCATTCAAACCCGTAGAACATCTCCCTGTTCCTCGGCCTCATGAAATGTCTCGTAGATCACTCCCTTGTTTTCCTCATCAGTGACATTCGACATCGTCTGAAGAGGATCATAGTTCCGCAGAACTTGGTAGAGTTCGGGTTCTCTAGATTTAGTGTCCTCTATGACAGTGTATCGGTCGAACTGGAACGCTTTCTCGGTGATGATCTCGCCATCATACTCTTCATCGAGAAACATCGCGCACGGTCCCTCAACAAAGCCGATTACCGTCAGAGTATGACTTTCGTTCGTCAACACTCCATAGCCTCCATCGCGTGTGAATGTGATGTAGGAACTGAACGACCGGTCTGCTCCACCACCAGATGCGGCATCTGATTCAACTGAAGCACCGGCGTCGAAATCTAATACACCGATACCTGCTCTCATTAGTTCTTCAATCCGGGACTCATCCAACGCTGGTTTCATTTTCACCCGGACAACATGGCTATTCTTGGACGAAACTTGCGGGGTTATCGATGTCCCAGACATGACCTATCTTATTAATTTACAGTCTTATAATAACCCTGGTAAACGGGTGCTGACACTCCCCCTAAATTTTCGCGCGCCCCGAAAGGGGGCGGATTTCAGCTCAACTCTGCAGATAGCGTGCGGTGTATTTTGAGATTGTGGCCTTAGCCACACCCCTATTACGAGGAGCTCGAGGTACTGTATCGACGCGATATCTATAGTCTCGACGTCTCGGTATCGCAGTTCAGCTAATCAGCGTCGCTGTCGTCGAGTTGCTCCTGCCAGGTCTGAACTTTGGCCATCAGTTCGACGGGTGGCGTCTCGTTGACATCGATATCACCGAGTTCGTCGAGGATGGCTTCGGTCTCCGGATCGAGCGACTGACCGTTCGAATCGGTTGCCGGCACCTCCATCTGGCTCCCGTCGGTCGCGACCTGTTGCTGGGAACTGTTCGTGTCACCGGCGACGAGTTCACCGGACCCCAGATCGAAGACGACCTGTTCGGTCTCACTGCCGTCGGCCACGTCGCTCCCCTGGACTTCGATCGCTTTCTCCTCGCGGAGTCTATCGAGCACGTCTCGCGAGCGGTCGACGACCGGCTCGGGGACGCCAGCCAGGTCGGCGACGTGGACCCCGTACGACCGGTTCGTCGGCCCGTCTTCGACGGTCCGCAGGAAGGTGACATCCCCGTCGCGCTCGTCCGCGGCAACGTGGACGTTCTCCACCGTCGGGAGTTCCTCACCGAGCGCCGTGAGTTCGTGATAGTGAGTCGCGAACAGTGTCTTAGCCTGGATCCGGTTGACGAGATACTCCGTCGCCGCCCACGCGATGGAGATGCCGTCGTACGTGGCGGTGCCCCGTCCCACCTCGTCCAGAATCACGAGCGAGTCGTCGGTGGCGGAGTGGAGGATATTGGAGAGTTCCTGCATCTCGACCATGAAGGTGGATCGGCCCTGTGCTAACTCGTCTAGCGCGCCCACTCTCGTGTAGATGCCGTCGACCAGTCCCACTCGCGCGGAGCGGGCGGGGACGAAGCTGCCGACCTGCGCCAGCAGGGTGATCAGCGCCGCCTGGCGCATGTACGTCGACTTCCCGCTCATGTTCGGCCCCGTCACGATCAGGAACTGCCGGTCGTCGTCCATGTAGAGGTCGTTCGGCACGAACTGCGTCGTCTGCTCGACGACGGGGTGGCGACCCCCCTCGACGGCCAACTCGCGACCGTCGGTCAACTCCGGCCGCGTCCAATCGTTGCGGACGGCGTGGGCGGCCAGACTCGCCAGCGCGTCGCACTCCGCCAGCGCTCGGCCCGTCTCCTGCAGGACCTCCGCCCGCGCGGCCACTCTGTCGCGCAGGCGCTCGAAGATCTCCCGCTCCATCTCGTGGCGCCGTTCTTCGAGCCGGAGGATCTCCCGTTCGCGCTCCTCGAGTTCGTCGACGACGTACCGCTCGGAGTTCTTCAGCGTCTTGATCTGCTCGTACTCCTCGGGCACTCGGTCGGTCTCGCTCTTGCCGACCTGGATGTAGTAGCCGTCGGTCTTGTTCCGGTCGACCGACAGGTGAGTGATACCCGTCTTCCGTTTCTCCCGCTCGGGTAACTCCTCGATCCACGCCAGCGCCGACTCGTGAGACTCGATGATCTCGTCCAGTTCGGCGTCGAAACCCTGGCGGATCAGCCCGCCCTGCGTGACCGTCCCGGGCGGGTCCTCGACGAGCGCCTCGTCGAGGTCGGCCGCCAGCTCCGCGGCCGCCTCCCGGTCTGGCCGGTCCAGCACGTCCGTGAGCGGTGAGTCTGCCAGGCGGTCTGTCTCCGCGATCAGGTCACCGACCGCGGGCAGCAGCGCGAGCGTCTCCTGAACGGCGCGCAGGTCGCGGGCGTCGGCGCTCCCCGAGGCGGCCTTCGAGGCCAGCCGTTCGAGGTCGTACGCGTCGCCCAGCGTCTCGCGCAACTGGTCGCGGGCCATCGCCGCCTCGGCGAGCGCGGCGACCGCGGACTGCCGACGCGTCAACTCACCGCGGGAGCGGCGCGGGCGCTGGAGCCACTCGCGGAGGAGGCGCCCGCCGGCGCTCGTGACGGTGTGGTCGACCGTCGAGAAGAGGGATCCGTCGCGATCCCCCTGCATGGTCTCGGTGAGTTCGAGGTTGCGCTGGGTCGTCGCGTCGAGGTCGACGTAGGCCGACTCGTCGAACGACTGGAGGCGGGTCATCGACGCCAGCACGCCCGCGCCGGTCTCGTCGACGTAGGAGATGACCGCGCCGGCCGCCCGCACCGCGGCCTCTGCGTCGGCGATGCCGACGCTCTCCAGCGTCTCCGCGCCGAACTGCTCGCGCACGCGGTGGCGTGCTCGTCCGGGTGCGAACGCCTCGGTCGTCTGCAGCGACAGGGAGGCGTCGGTGCGCTCGCGTACCTCGTCGAGGAAGGCGTCGTCCGAGCGGACGTCGGGCCCGGGAAGCACCTCTGCGGGGTCGAACTTGTACAGCTCCGTCAGCGCCGCCGCGGTCGCGTCGGCGCCCGACTGCTCGGTGACGAGGAACTGCCCGGTCGTCACGTCCGCGACGGCGATACCGTAGGTCGCGTCGTCCCCCGTCTGTCTCCCGTCGGTCCCGCCGTCGCGGACCACGGCCGCGAGGTACTGCGCGTCGTCGTCGGTCGTCGCGAGGTGCGTTCCCGGCGTGACGACCCGTTCGATCTCGCGGGCGTGACCGTCGCCGGTCTCGTACTGGTCGGCGACGGCCACGCGGTAGCCGCGCTCGACCAGCGCCGAGAGGTACGGCGTCAGGTCGTCGAGCGGCACGCCCGCCATCGGGTACGACGAGCCGTGGGACCCCTTCTGCGAGACTTTGAGATCGAGCTCGTCGGCGACGATCTCGGCGTCCTCGGCGAAGAACTCGTAGAAGTCGCCGCACTGCATCGCCAGAATGTCGGCGTCGGTCTCCTCCTTGAGCGCGAGGAACTCCCCGACGATACCCGTCGCCTCGGTCATACGGTGACCTGTGTCCGAAGTCGGGTAAAAGGCTACGGGTCCGGAGCGAAAGTGGTCCGACTGGTCGGCGGGCGAGGCCGATCAGAAACGCCCCGTCTGCTCCGCTCGATACTCGGTCGCTATGCGGATTTCGACGCTCGAACGCACAGGAACGTCGGGTAGGTCAGCCGTTTCTCGTAGGACTCCGGCTTCTTCGCTTCGAACCCCTCGCTGGGCTTCGGTTCGACCAGCTCGTCCAGCTGGAACCCGGTTTCGAGAAGCGGGTTGACGACCTCGGAGAACGGCCGGCGATAGAACGGGACGTCGACTTCCTCGTCGTCGGCCGACCACGTCATCCGATGCCGTTCGACTTCGAAGTAGTTCTCGGCGTCGAACGCGACGTACTCGTCGACCGGATGCTGCGCCGAAAACACGAGGAACCCGCCCGGTCGGAGGACGCGGGCGAACTCCGCGAAGGGCTCTCGCCAGTCTTCGACGTAGTGGAGCGAGAGGCCGCAGACGACGCCGTCGAAATCGCCGTCGTCGGCGAACTCCAGTGGCTCCGTGATATCTGCCCGGCGGATCGCCGCTCGCTCGCCGATCCGCCGTCTCGCCTGTTCGAGCATCTCGGCGTTCTCGTCGACGGCGACGACGTCCGCTCCCCGCTCTACCAACCACTCCGCGTACCGACCGTGACCGCAACCCGCGTCGAGAACTCGCTTCCCCTCGACGTCCGGAACGAGGTCCGTCGTCGCGGGAAATTCCAGGTCCGCGCAGTACGGGTCCGCTTCCTGGGTCTCGTACGTCTGCGCCAGTCTATCGTACGCGTCAGCGACGGTGGGGCGCTCGTCGGGCGGCATGAATCCGATCTCATGTCACCTCCCGAATTAATGACTGCGGTTCCGATTTCGCGTCGTTACTCGTAGCGGACGCCCTCCTCGTCGAGGACACCCTTCAGCGCCTCGGCGGCCGCTTCGAACCCTTCGGGGCCGCTGTAGCCGTACGCCGACCCGGCGAACGACAGGTGCGGTTCCAGCGAGAGCGCGCCCTCGAATCCCCGGTCCCGTAACGCGGCCACTGTTTCGCCGATGCGACCGTCGCCCTCGCCGGCGGGACGGATCTCGCCGCGCTCGCCGTATTCGGCGTCCTTGATGTGGACCTGTTCGACGTACTCGACGACCTGTAGGAGCGCGTCGGGGTAGGGACGGACGCCGATCTCGAGGTAGTTCGCGGGATCGAAGACGGCCCGGAAGTGCGGCGAATCGACGGTCGTCAGCAGGTCCCGGACTCGCCCGGGCGTGTCGCCGTAGATGTCCTTCTCGTTCTCGTGGACGAGCGTCACACCTGCGTCTTCGGCCTTCTCGACAGCGACGCGGGTCCGCCGGAGGACCTCCTCGCGGTGGTCCGCGGGGTCGTCGCCCTCGGGGATGTAGTAGGAGAACACGCGGACGTATTCGGTGTCGAAGCGGTTCGCGAGTTCCAGCGCGCGGTCGAGGCGCTCCATGTGCGGTTCGAACTCGTCTTCGATCCCGATCTTGCCGATGGGCGAGCCGATGGACGTGACCGAAAAGCCGCGCTCGTCGAGCGTCGCCTCCAGTTCGTCCAGCCGCTCGTCCGAGAGGTCGAGGGCGTTCTCGTCCCAGACGCCGCGCAGGTCGAGGTGGTCGATGTCCAGCCCGTCCAGAGTCGAGAGCTGGTCGTCGAGGTCGGAGGCGATCTCGTCGGCGAATCCGCTGATCACGAAGGGGGCGGTCATGTCTCCGCGGTCGCGGCGTGGGACCGTATGTCTTGCCACCGCGGAGAGGGATGCCAGTAGCCAGGCTACCCATACGTGCGGCTGAAATTTAAATACAGTCGTGAGCAAGTTCCGGTATGGCCGAATCGACGCTCCCCCATCGAGACGCCGTCGACGCGTTCGTCGACCGAGTCGACGATGGGCGTCTCGATGCCGTCCACCGACTCTACCTCTTCGGGAGCGTGGCGCGTGGCGTCCACCGGTCGGACTCCGATATCGACATCTTCGCCGTTCTCGACGACGGCGCTGACGTCTCTGCAACCGAAGAGCGATTGCGGGATATCGCCTACGACGTAATGCTCGAACGCGGTGCCACGTTCAGCATTCACGCAGTGACGGAATCGACGATGGACCGCCGTGAGGATCACCCATTTTTCCGCACTGTGATCGAAGACGGACAGTCTATCTATGGCTGATCGGGAGTACGTCGAAGAGGAACTTTCGAAAGCAAGAGTGGCGCTGGGAGATGCAGAATCCCTCGTAACTAGTGGTGGGAGCGATGCCGGTATTGTGAATCGTCTCTACTACGCCTGCTTTCACGCTGCACAGGCGGCGCTGTATGACTGTGGGGTCGAACCGTCTTCGCACGGCGCAGTTCGGAATCTTTTCGGTGAACACCTCGTTCTCGATGGAGACATGTCTCGCGATCAGGGCCGTCTTCTGACGACGCTCGCTGATCTTCGACAGCAGGCCGACTACGGATACGCTCCGATAGATGAAGACGTCGCTTCACTCTTCGAACGGACGCAGCAGTTCGTGGACGATATCGGCCGACTCCTGAATCAGTAATGCGAAACTCGACCGCTCACTCGATCCGCACCGGCTCGCCCCGCTCGGCGGACTCGTAGATCGCCTCGATGATCTCGACGGCCTTGCGCGCCTCGCTCGCGTCGAGCATGTACGGTTCGTCGTCCTCGCGGGCGTCGAGGAAGTCTTCGATGTTGCGCCGGTGGTTCGCGTAGTCGATGCTCATCGGGTCGGCCGCGCCGCCGCCGGAGTCGGTCTCGCCGAACTCCTCGCGGATCTCCGGGTCGTCGTCGCGCGCCTCGCGGAACTGCCAGGTGACGAGCTCGTCCTCCAGGATCTCGGCGGTGCCGCCGCGGCCCGCGATCTGGAGGCGCTTGAGCGAGCCCGGGTACATCGACGTCGCGCCCAGGATCTGGCCCAGCGTCCCATCGCGGTAACGGAGGACGGCGACCGCGGTGTCCTCGACTTCCATGATCTCGTCGCTATGGGCGCGGCGATCCGTGTAGGCGAAGACCTCTTCGACGGGGTTCGGGTTCCCCGCGCCGTCCGCAGCGCTGTCCGCGCCGGCCGCGCCGGCCGCGCTCGCGAGCCACTGGATCGCGTCGATGCCGTGGATCGACTGGTTCATCAGCGCGCCGCCGCCGTCGAGTTCCTGGGTCCCCTGCCAGGCGCCGTCGTAGTAGCCGTCGTCGCGCCACCACGGTACGTAGGCGCTGGCGACCGAGAGGTCGTCGAATCGGCCCTCTGCGGCGGCCTCGTGGAGCTGTCGGACGACGGGGTTGTAGCGCTGGTTGAAGATCCCGCCGAGTCGGATCCCGGCCTCGTCGGCCGCCGCGACCATCTCGTCGATGCGGTCGGTGGTGATTTCGAGCGGTTTCTCGCAGAGCACGTCGACGCCGCGTTCGGCGGCCGCCAGCGCGGGTTCGAGGTGGGCGCCGCTCGGCGTGCAGATGCTGAGGACGTCGACGTCCTCGCCGTCGAGCATCGATTCGGTATCAGGATACCACGCGCAGTCGTACTCGTCGGCGAACTCACGGCCGCGCTCCTCGGTACGGCAGGAGCCGGCGACGAGTTCCGCGCCGTCGATGTCGGCGATGGACTCGGCGTGCATCGTCGCGACTGCTCCGATCCCGGCGATCGCGATGCGGTGTGTCATGTCGTCGCTCCGTTCGCAACGCCGTGGCAAAAAGGTGACCGAGCGGGCGAACCGCGCCGCGAACGGGGGTGTCGGAGAGCAGACGACGACGGCGGCGGTGACTTGGAGTCGCTGCCACCGGCGGGAGCGCCGGACCCTATCCACCGGCTACCGCGTCGAAGGCGGGTCGTTTTTAACCGTTCCCTCGGTCGAACGGATACGTACAGATGCCCCTCCCGGATCCCCTCCAGCGGGCGAAGCGGCAGGTCGCCGAGGACCTCCGCGCGGACCCGTATCTCCCGTATATCCTGGTCGCCGCCCTCCTGCTGTCGTCCTTTTGGATCTGGCACCGCCTGCCGAACTTCGCGACGCGCGACGAGCGCTGGCGAGTCGTCGACCCGATCGAGGTACTCGCGGCGTACCTCGACGACCCGGGACTCGGTTCGATCACCGAGGGCGTGGGGTACTGGCGGACCTACGGCTCCGCGATGTACCTCTCGGCGATCGCGCTCGTTCCCGTGCTCGTGGTCGTCCTGGCGAGCGACGCGCTCCCGTCGTTCGCGGACATGGGCCGGCACGTCGGCGTCGGCTTCTGGCCCCACTGGCTCCGGACGCCCGGCTGGATCTGGACCTGGAGCGTCCTGCCGGTTCGCCTGGCGAACGTCGCGATGGCCGTCGGCAGCGTCTACGTCGTCTACCGCATCGGAACGACGGTGCGCGACCGCGCGGTCGGCCGACTCGCCGCGGCGCTGCTGACCGTCTCCTGGGGATTCCTCGTCCTCGCACACGAGGGCGGCGAGGACGTCCCGTCGCTGTTTTTCCTCCTGCTCTCGCTGTACTTCGCTGTCCGCTACGTCGAGTCGGGCGTCGACCGGCTGTTCTACTGGGGGTGTCTCTTCGGCGGCATCTCGATCGCGTTCAAGCTCTCCGGCGGCGTGAGCGCGGTGATGCTCGGCGTGGCACACGTCCACCGCGCTCGGCGCTCCGACGAGGGACTCATGGGGTCGCTCGTCCGCCCGAAGTTCCTGGGCATCGGCGTGCTGATCGGGATCGCGACGGTCGTCGTCGGGTTCCCGAGCATCGTCTTCGGCGCCCCGGAGGAGTTCGGCGCGCGGATCAGCCGCGCGTTCGGCGCGAAGTCCAAACCCCACGGGTGGCTCGTCCAGCCGAGCTGGTGGTGGATCCTCCGGGGATACCTCAACGGCGCCGGGATCCCGCTGCTGGTCGGGTTCGTCGGCGGCGTCGCGGCCGCGATCGGACGATTCCGCGAGCGGTCGCTGACGGCCGACGCACTCAGGATCGCGCTGGCGGGCGTCGGCACGTACCTCCTCGTGTTCTCCACGTGGCGATACGTCCGGACGCACCACCTCCTGCCGACACTCGCGCTGCTGGCGCTCGTCCTCGCGGTGGCACTCGTCCGCCTGCGCGAGCGCAGGCCCGCGGTCGGTCGGGCGCTCGTCGCCCTCCTGCTGGTGACGAGCGCCGCCTACGCCGGCGCGGGGACGCTCGCCTACGCTTCCCAGCCACGCGACCAGGCCGTCGACTACCTGACCAGTCACGGCGGGACGAACGACACGATCGAGACCTATACGGGAGATCCGCAGGACGCCGCGGTTCCCCACAGCGAGCGCGTCGACTATCGCCCCCGCTTCGGCGTCAGGACCTTCGAGGACCGCTGTCCGGCCTACGTCGTCCTCAACTACCACAAGTCGCTGCTGTATCTCGCGCCCGACTCCTGGGGCAAGCGGGCCGACGTTCTCTCGAACCCGAGCACCGAGGCGTTCGTCGGCGACCTGCTCGCCGAGGACACCTACCCCTACGAGATCGCCGGCGAGTACGGACGCGAACCCCGGTTCCTCCGCGGCGAGGGGCGCGCCCGGATGTGGCAGCGTCTGCTCCGGGTCGGGACCCGCCCGCGAGTCATGCAGTACGGCGACCCGCAGGACATGGGCGTCGACCAGTACACCGTCGTCCTCCGCCGGACCGGCGAATGCGGGAACGGCACGCTCACGGACGAGACTCGCCCGGAAAGCGGGTGACTGGGACGGGTCGGAGCGGTACCGACGCGGCCACCCCGTCTCCCAGCCGGGATTACCCGTCAGTAACCGCGCGCGCCGCTTTGACGGGGTTTAAGCCGCCTCGTTCGTTAGCCGTTCGTACATGACCGACAGCGAGTACGACGTCGTCGTGGTCGGCGGCGGTCCGGCGGGACTGACGGCCGCGCTCTACACCACGCGGCTCGGGCTGGACACAGCGGTCGTCGACCGCGGGGGCGGCCGCGCCGCGATGATGCAGGACACCCACAACGTCATCGGCGTCACCGAGGACGTCAGCGGCGGCGAGTTCCTCGGCAAGGCCGCCGAGCAAGTGGAATCGTACGGCGCCGACGTCCACCGCGAGTTCGTCGGCGGGATCGAGCGCGTCGACGGCGCCGACGGCGGAGATGGCAAGACTGCGGACGGTCCCCGGTTCCGCCTCGAGACGGGCGACGCGACCTACGGCGCTCGCCGAGTCGTCCTCGCGACCGGGTTCTCCGACGTCACCCCGGACCCGCCGCTCCCGCCGACGGGCCGCGGGCTCCACTACTGCCTGCACTGCGACGCCTACATGTTCGCCGACGAGCCGGTCTACGTGATGGGAACCGGCGACTCGGCGGCCTACGTCGCGATGATCATGCTGAACTTCACCGACGAGGTGGATCTCTTGACCCGCGGCGACGATCCCGAGTGGAGCGACGACACCGACGAGATGCTCCGCAACCACCCCGTCGAGGTGATCCACGAGGAGATCGCGGCCGCCAACCGCGACGACGACGGCTGGCTCGAATCCTTCGAGTTCGAAGACAGGACCGTCCGCGAGTACCGCGGCGGTTTCCCGATGTACGGCTCGGAGTACAACACCGACCTGGCCGAGGCCGTCGGCTGCGAGTTGACCGACGACGGGACCATCGACGTGGACGACCACGGTCGCACCAGCGTCGACGGCGTCTACGCCGTCGGCGACGTGACCCCCGGACACAACCAGATCCCCGTCGCGATGGGTCAGGGCGCCAAAGCCGGCATCGCCGTCCACATGGATCTGCGTCCCTTCCCGCGGTCGGCCGAGGGCATCGACGCACTGGGGCCGGTCTCCTCGGGCGACGTGCCCGCTCTCTCGCAGGAGCTGCTCGCGACCGCAGTCGCCCACGAGGGCCACGCGGGCGGGCCGCGCGTCGAGGCAGCCGACGAGGCCGAGAGCGGCGACGAACAGCCCGCCGACGACGACTGAGAAACGAGCGCTTTTCCCCGGCTGGGGAACGATTTTCGCGTCAGGAGTCGACGCCGTAGATCCGGTCGACGCCGACGTAGACGAACCACACCATCCAGACGGTGAAGATGACCAGCCACGCGCCGTACTGGACGTAGGGGTGCGGGACGAGGACGTACGCGACGAGGAGCAGGCCCGCGACGGCGACCGCTGCGGCGACGTTGTACCGCGTCGGCGCGAACACGTCTCCGAGCAGGTCCCGCATATCGACAACCTACGGTTTCGCTCTACATTACTGTTGGCGGCGCTACGAGGCGGTCTGGCGTCACTTCCCACACTACGTAACTAACAAAGAACTCACTCGCGCTGCGCTTGGGCGACGAGGTCGAGGAACTCGCGGACGTCGCGGGGTTCTTCGAGGCGGTAGTCCGCGGCGGTCTCGCGCTGGCCGACGAGCACGCCGACACCGTCGACCGATCCGCTCTCGTCGTCGAGGACTCGAAAGGCGTCCTCGTCCGTGACGTCGTCGCCGACGTACATCGGGAGCCACCCGTCGGGCACCTCGTCGGTGAGCAGTTCGACGGCGCGGCCCTTGTCCCAGTCGACGGCGGGGCGGATCTCCCGGATCGCCTTCCCGTCGCGGGTCTCCAGGGGGGCGCCGTTCGCGACCGCTTCCTCGACGGTGGCGCGGACGGTCCGCTCGACTTCGGGGACGCGCTCGGCGGGCACCTGTCGGACGTGGACCGTCGCGGTCAGGCCCTTGTCTTCGATCTCGACGCCGGGGACGTGCGCGAGGCGGTCGGCCAGGCGGTCGCAGACGCGGTCGACGGCGTCGCGGCATCGCCGAGCCTGGGGGTTGACGACCTCGCCGCCGTCGTAGCGGAGTTCGAGGCCGTGGTTACCGGCGTAGGCGATCCCGTCGACGTCTACGCGGTCGCGGAGGTCGGCCAGTTCGCGACCGCTGACGACGGCCACGTCGACTGAGGGACGCCCGGCGAGTCGCTCGACGCGCTCGCGGACGGGCGGGGGCATCCGCGCGGCGTCGGGGTCGTCGACGATGGGCGCGAGCGTGCCGTCGAAGTCGAGCGCGCAGACGACGCCCGGGGCGGCGGCGAGGCTGTCGGCGACGTCCTCGCGGGCGAGCCAGAGGGGGGTCGCGTCAGTCGCCTGCACGCGTCGTCACACCTCCGTCGGCGTGGCCGAGGTTCGCGACGGTCCCGAGGACGGTCCCGACCCACGACTCGATGTCGTTGTCGCTCACGTAGTCGGCGAGGGCGTTCCCACGGCGCCGGCGCTCGCGCTCGCTCATCGACAGCGCCTCGTCGAGCGCGTCGGCGAACCCGACGGTGTCGTGCGGGCGGACGGAGACCGTCCACTCGCCGAGGACGTCGTGGGCGCCGGCCTGGTCGCTCAGGACGAGCACGCCGGGGTCGTCGTCCTGGGCGGCCACGTACTCCTGGGCAACGAGGTTCATGCCGTCGCGGACCGGGCTGACCACGGCGAGGTCGGACTCGCGGTAGAGGCCGGCGAGCCCCTCGTTGGAGATCATGTCGGTGGTGTAGACGACGGGCTGCCAGTCGTCGGTCGCGAAGCGGCCGTTGACCCGCTCGACGACCGCCTCGACGCGCTCCTGGTAGCGCTGGTAGGCGTCGATGAACGACCGACTCTCCGTCCCGATCTGGACGAGCGTCACCTCGCCGCGGTAGTCCGGTCGCTCCTCGAACAGGCGTTCGAGCGCGTCGAGGCGCTGGACGATCCCCTTGGTATAGTCGAGGCGGTCGACGCCGACGGCGATTCTCGTGTCGCGGTCGATCCCGCGATTCTTGCGGAAGGCGGCGCAGAAGCCGCTCGCTTCCATGCTTCCGGCCTGCTCGCGGATGCGGTCGGCCGGGACGCCCATCGGCGCCGCGCGGACGGTCGTCGTCCGGCCGCGGTGGGTGATGGTCCCGGCATCGTGGTCGACATCGACGTCAGAGAGCCCCCGCTCGGCGCATCGGAGGAAGCTCGCGCAGTAGCGCGGGACGTGAAAGAGGAGGACGTCGTTGCCGAGCAGGCCGTCGAGGATCTCTTCCCGGTGGGGACAGGCGCGGAACGTGTCCCAGCTCGGCCAGGGGATGTGCCAGGTGTGAGCGAGCGTGCGGTCCGCGGTGGGATCGTCGGGCGCGTCGGCGGTGCGCTCGCGGACCTGTCGCGGAGCGAGCCCGAGGTGGTAGTCGTGGAGCCAGACGAGGCCGCCAGGGTCGCTGGCCGCGGCCAGCTCAGCCGCGAACTGGTCGTTGACGCGCCGGTAGTCGGCCCAGGCGTCGCCGCAGCTCTCGACGGTGCCGAGCGCGGCGTGACAGAGCGGCCAGAGCACCTGATTGGCGATCCCGTAGTAGTACCCCTCGACTTCGTCGTCGTCGAGCCAGAGCCGCTGCAGGGTGTAGGTGTCCTCCCCGTCGGGCGGGACGGTCACGCGGTCGTCCTCGTCGACGACCGTCGCGTCGGCGTCGCCGTCGCCCCAGGCGATCCAGGTGCCCTCGACGCGGCGCATCACGGCGTCGAGGCCCGCCGTCAGGCCGCCCGCGGGGCGGTCGACGGTCACGTCGCCGTCGTCGTCGTAGTCGTGCCTGTACGGTTGGCGGTTCGATGCGACGACGAGGTCGTCGCCCGCTGACGCGAGCACGCGGTCGAGATCCGTCTCGACGCGGTCGGCTCGCAGGTGTGTCCTCTCCATGACGGACTACGCGTATTTACCCCGCCAGGGGGGTATGGCCGCGGCTTGCAGGTGCGCGCTGTCACTCACTCTCTCACGCCTCGGCAGAACGGTTGGTAACGGGGCGCTACCCCGGGTTCGCGGCGCTCGACTCGTCGCTCGCGGTCGCCGCGTCGCCGGCCTGCCGGCGGATGTTACGGACGCGGTCCGGGATCGGCGGGTGGGTGTAGTGGAACGTCTCGTAGAGGGGGTGGGGGAACGGGTTCGAGAGGTTCTCGCCGGCGAGCCGACAGAGGGCGTCGACCATCGGCTCGCCGTCGCCCATCACCTCGACGGCGAAGGCGTCGGCCTCCCGCTCGTGCGCAAGCGAAAGCCTGTTTTCGAGCGGAGCGGTCAGGCGGTTCAGCGGATACACGACCAGCGCCGCGAGGAAGAGACCGGCGTAGACCGGCCGCCCCGTCCCCGAAGCGAGACCGAACATCTCGTAGAGCCAGGGGCCGGTGACCAGCTGGTAGGCGACGAAGAACACGACGCCCATCCGAACGGCCGAACTCCCCACGCGCTTCCAGATGTGGGCCTTCTTCCAGTGGGCGAGTTCGTGGGCGAGTACGCTCTGCAGTTCGTCGGTCTCCATCTGCTCGACCAGCGTGTCGAACAGGACGACGCGCTTGGTCGCGCCGAACCCGACGAAGTAGGCGTTGGAGTGGCCGCTGCGCCGGCTGGCGTCCATGACGTAGATCTGCGAGCACGAGAAGCCGGCGCGGTCGAACACCTCGGTGACGGCGTCGTGGAGGTCGCCCGACTCGACGGGCTCGAAGTCGTTGAACAGCGGTGCGATCACTCTGGGGTAGATCACCATCATCGCCAGCGAGAAGGCGACGAACAGCGCCCAGGCGCCGACCCACCACAGGCCGGGAAACGAGTCGACGACCCACATGACCGCCGCGGCGAGCAGGCCGCTGATGACCAGCGAGAGCGCGAGCCCGACGACCTGGTCCCGGGCCCACAGGCGCGGCGACTGCTCGTTGAACCCGAAGATCTCCTCGACGACGAAGGTGTCGAAGAGGTCGAAGGGGACCGAGGAGAGTTGCAGCGCGAGGACGACGCCGAGGAAGAAGACGACGCCGGAGGGCACGGTGCCGAGGCCGAGCGACTCGACCGCTGCGACGGCGTCGACGAGCAGCCCGGAGTACAGCACCAGCAGGACCAGGCCGAGACCGGCCCACGCCTCTAGCTGGGAGGCGCCGGTCGTCGCGCGCTGGTAGCCGAGGAGTTCGTCGGTGTCGTCGACGTCGAGCCGGTCGTGGAACCACGCGGCTTCGCGGTTCGCGGTCTCTTCTCGCGGGCTTCGCCCGCTCGAACGGTCTGCGGAACTTCGTTCCGCGCTATCACCGCTCGCTCGGTCCGAGGCCTCCTGTCGGTCGGCCTCGCGCACCGCATCGGCGCCGTAGCGAACGTTCAGCGCCGCCAGCCAGGTGAAAAACGCCTCCGTCCCGACCAGCAGGGCGAGGAAGGCGGCGTGAAATACGAGCATACCGGCCGATACGGAAGCGGCCCATTAAACCCCCTCGCTGGTCGTCTCGCGGACCCGCCCTGCGCGACCCACTGCCGTCGGGCTCGGGTCACGAGATCGAGCCGTTCGGTGGGGCGAGCGAGTCGTTCGCGTCCGGCACCGATCCGGTCGACGGGAGCGGATTGTTCCTATCCAAAGGAAACCTTATGGAACAACAACACCGCTATAACAATGACTAATGAGCAACAAGGAGCCGAACCCCCAGACACGGAAGCGCAACCGTGACTGGTGGCCGAACACGCTCGATCTGAGCATCCTCGACCAGAACGCCCGCGACAGCGGGCCCTACGGGGACGACTTCGACTACGCGGAGGCGTTTCAGGAACTCGACCTCGACGAGGTCAAGTCCGACATCGAGGAGGTCATCACGACCTCCCAGGACTGGTGGCCGGCCGACTACGGCCACTACGGACCCTTCATGATCCGCATGGCGTGGCACAGCGCCGGGACCTACCGCGCCTACGACGGCCGCGGCGGGGCGGCCGGCGGACAGCAGCGGTTCGCGCCGCTCAACAGCTGGCCCGACAACGCGAACCTCGACAAGGCGCGGCGACTGCTCCAGCCGGTCAAGCAGAAGTACGGCCGCAGCCTCTCGTGGGCCGACCTGATCGTCCTGGCGGGCAACGTCGCCATCGAGTCGATGGGGTTCAAGACGTTCGGCTTCGGCGGCGGCCGCGAGGACGACTTCGAACCGGACGAGTCCGTCGACTGGGGACCCGAGGACGAGTGGGAGGCCGACGACCGCTTCGAGGAGCCCGGCGAGATCCAGGAGGGGCTCGGCGCCTCCGTTATGGGACTCATCTACGTGAATCCCGAGGGTCCGAAGGGCCAGCCCGACCCGATGGCGTCCGCGAAGAACATCCGCCAGACGTTCTCCCGGATGGCGATGGACGACAGGCAGACCGCGGCGCTGATCGCCGGCGGCCACACCTTCGGGAAGGTCCACGGCGCCGACGACCCCGACGAGCATCACGAGCCGGAGCCGGAGGCGGCGCCCATCGAGAACATGGGCCTCGGCTGGCAGACCGACGGCACGAAGGGCGGCGAGATGATCACCAGCGGCATCGAGGGGCCGTGGACGCAGGACCCGACCTGGTGGGACATGGGCTACGTCGACAACCTCCTCGACTACGAGTGGGAGCCCGAGAAGGGCCCCGGCGGCGCGTGGCAGTGGACGCCCAAGGAGGGTGAGGAGGTCGAGTCGGCCCCGGGCGCTTCGGATTCCGACGAGGAGGTCACCCCCATGATGCTCACGACGGACATCGCGCTGAAGCGCGACCCCGACTACCGCGAGATCATGGAGGAGTTCCAGGAGAGTCCGATGGCGTTCGGGATGGCCTTCGCGGAGGCGTGGTACAAGCTGACCCACCGCGACATGGGGCCGCCCGAGCGGCTCCTCGGCCCGGAGGTCCCCGACGAGACGAAGATCTGGCAGGACCCCTTGCCCGACCGCGACTACGACCTGATCGACGACGAGCAGGTCGCCGACCTCAAGGCGGAGCTCCTCGACAGCGACCTCCCGCGGTCGCAACTGGTCGAGACGGCCTGGGCCTCGGCGTCGACCTACCGCGACAGCGACAAGCGCGGCGGCGCCAACGGCGCGCGGATCCGTCTCGAACCCCAGCGGAGCTGGGAGGCCAACGAGCCGGACCGGCTGGAGACGGCGCTTTCGACCTACGAGTCGATCCAGGCCGAGTTCAACGACCGGGACGACGACACGCGCGTCTCGCTGGCGGACCTGATCGTCCTCGGCGGCAACGCGGCCGTCGAGCAGGCCGCGGCCGACGCCGGCTACGACGTCGAAGTCCCGTTCGATCCGGGTCGGGTCGACGCCAGCGAGGAGCAGACCGACGTCGACTCCTTCGAGGCGCTCGAGCCGAAGGCCGACGGGTTCCGCAACTACCTCGCGGACGACGTCGACAGCCCGGGCGAGGAGTTGCTGGTCGACAAGGCCGACCTGCTGGACTTGAGCGTCGAGGAGATGACGGCGCTGGTCGGCGGCATGCGCGCGCTGGGCGCGACCTACGGGGACTCGGACCTGGGCGTGTTCACCGACCAGCCCGGCACGCTGACCAACGACTTCTTCGTGAACCTGCTCGACATGGGCACCAAGTGGAAGCCCACCGAGAGCCGCGACCAGGTCTACGAGGGTCGCGACCGCGACACGGGCGAACTGGTGTGGGAGGGAACCCGCTTCGACCTCGTCTTCGGGTCGAACTCCCGACTGCGCGCGGTCGCTGAGGTGTACGGCTCCGAGGACGGCGAGGCCGAACTCGTCGAGGACTTCGTCGACGCATGGAGCACGGTCATGCGGGCCGACCGCTTCGACCTGGAGTAGTCCGGCCCGTTACCGGGGTCCACCCCGGTCCGGCCCGCACCCCGCTGTTCGGGTGTGTCAGTTCTGCGATCGGTTGCCGTACTCTCGGTGTGATCAGCGAAGCCGACCGCTACTGCGGCACCTGCGAGCGCTCGGTCTGCCGAGAGCGATCCACTCGCAGCGAGCCCGTCGCGGATCTCGACCCGACGAAGTGGCGGGCGCTGTGCTGTCCGGACAGCGGCCGGAGCCGAAGCCGGTGTTCGTCGCGCGCGAGGCGCTACGGTGACTTGCGCATGACCGTCGCCGAGGCGGGACAGAGGTCGGCGAACTCGTTCGTCGCCCGGATCGGGTCAGGGACCGCCTCGCGGTCGACAACCTCGTAGCCCCGGGCCGCGAAGAAGTCGCGCGCGGTCGTGGTGAGCAGGAACAGGCGCTCGGCGCCCGCGTCGCTGGCTTCGGTTTCGAGCGCGTCGGCGATCGCAGTGCCGTAGCCTTCCCCCCGGCGGTCGGGTTCGACCGCGACCGAGCGGACGAGCGCGTGGGGTCCGCGGAGTTCGAGCGCGCCGACGCCGACCCGTTCACCCGCCGCGCGTGCGACGTAGCAGTCGACGGCGTCGCTCCCGAGGTCGGCGGTCGGCAGGTCCGCGTCGGTCAGGAGGGCCTCGGCGTACTCGAGACCGGGTTCCTCCGCCGGTTCGAACGCGACGACCACATCGTCCATGGGTGCGGTATCGGTCACCGCCGACAAATCCCTTGCCGTCGAACCCCACACGTCCTTCCGGCTTCCCCACGGC
The DNA here is from genome assembly GCF_047715405.1 of Halosimplex rarum. Classification (NCBI taxonomy): domain Archaea; kingdom Methanobacteriati; phylum Methanobacteriota; class Halobacteria; order Halobacteriales; family Haloarculaceae; genus Halosimplex; species Halosimplex rarum. Next base: position 2,057,227 of record NZ_CP180412.1, on the reverse strand, counting down.
TTAGTGCGTGGAAGCCACAGAATCGGGCGCTATGGCTGACGACGTATCCAACGAGAGCGACACGTTCGACATCGACGGCGAGCTGACCGTCCACCGACTCGGATTCGGGGCGATGCGGCTCACCGGCGAGGACATCATCGGCCGGCCCGACGACGAGGAGACGGCCCGGCGCGTCGTCCAGCGAGCGGTCGAACTGGGCGTCGACCTGATCGACACGGCCGACTCCTACGGCCCGGGCGTCAGCGAGCGGATCCTCCGCGAGGCGCTCGCCGAGGTCGACGCGGACCCAGTCGTCGCCACGAAGGCGGGCCTCCTGCGCCACCGCGACGGCGAGTGGCTGCCCCACGGCGACCCCGACTATCTTCACAATCAGGTGATGGTCAGCAAAGATCGACTCGGCGTCGATTCGATCGACCTCTACCAGTACCACCGCCCGGATCCCGACACGGACTTCGAGGACTCGGTCCACGCCTTCGCCGAGATGAAAGACGAAGGGCAGGTCGACCACGTCGGCCTCTCGAACGTCACCGTGGAACAACTGGAGACCGCGCGGGACATCGTCGACATCGCGACGGTCCAGAACCAGTACAATATCGGATATCGCGACGACGAGGACGTCCTGCAGGCCTGCGAGGAATACGACGTCGGGTTCATCCCCTGGGGCCCGCTCTACACCGTCGACGACGAGGGCATCGCGGAGGTGCTCGACGAAGTCGGGGACGGCCGCGATGCCAGTCGTCGCCAGGTCGCGCTCGCGTGGCTCCTCCACCACTCCGACGTGACGCTCCCGATCCCGGGCACGTCGAGCGTCGACCACCTCGAATCGAACGTCGCGGCGTCGCAGGTCGACCTCACCGACGAGGACCTCGCGAAACTGAACGACATCGACCCGCAGTAAGCGGGTTTCTCGCTGTTCTCGACTCCCGTCGCTGCCGGGACGATAGCGATCCGCCGCGAGCAACCGCACGAGCGGCGTCGTTCGGAGCGCTGTCGCTCGGAGGCGTGATAATATGAAAATTCGGAGTCAGCGGAACGCTGACGCCGCAGTTAGAGAGTGCGACTTACTGTCGCGTGAGGTTCGACGCGCGCGGGCCCTTGTCGGCCTGCTCGATGTCGAACTCGACTTCCTGTCCCTCTTCGAGGTCGGGGCCGCCGACGTCTTCCATGTGGAAGAACACGTCGTCGTCCGCGTCCTCGGTCTCGATGAAACCGTATCCACCGGTGTCGTTGAAGAAGTCGACCTTACCGGAGGCCATTAGAGGCGCTCCAGGTTGGTCGCTCGCGGGCCCTTGTCGGCCTGCTCGATGTCGAACTCGACTTCCTGACCCTCTTCGAGGTCGGGGCCGCCGACGTCTTCCATGTGGAAGAACACGTCGTCGTCCGCGTCGTCGGTCTCGATGAAGCCGTACCCGCCGGTGTCATTGAAGAAGTCGACCTTACCTTTCGCCATTGTTACAGGCGCTCCAGGTTGGTCGCTCGCGGACCCTTGTCCGCCTGCTCAATGTCGAACTCCACTTCCTGTCCCTCTTCGAGGTCCGGACCGCCCACGTCCTCCATGTGGAAGAAAACGTCGTCGTCAGCGTCCTCAGTCTCGATGAAACCGTAACCGCCCGTGTCGTTGAAGAAGTCAACCTTACCGGATGCCATTGCTTCTAAACACAACGTCGGGGGATGTATAAGAGTTCCGAGAGAAGCGTTACCACGACCCTTCGGGGTGCTGTGCGCCGTGGCGCGCCGGATCGCGGCGGAACCCACGTAGGCAAGGGATTTTTGTCCGCCGACTCGAAATTTCGAGGCATGAGCGAGACAGGGGGACCGCTGTACGTCGGCGTCGACTGGTCGGAGGCGGCGTGGTTCGCGGTGGCGTTCGACCGCGCCGGGTTCGACCACGCCGCCGCGTTCACGGAGATCGGCGACCTCTGGGTCCGATACGAGGAGCGCGCCGAGTGCGTTCTCGTCGACGTGCCGATCGGACTGGTCGAAGAGGGCGAGGAGGGACGCCGGTGCGACGCCCTCACCCGCGACGTCCTCGGTCCGATGGCCGACACCGTGGTCGTCCCCCCGGTCCGCGAGGCGACGCGCAAGCGCCGCTACCCCGCGGCCCAGCGGGTCAACGAGCGCAAGGCGGGTCGCGGGATCACCGAGCGGGCGTTCGCGATGAGCGACGGCATCGCCGCCGTCGACGAACTCCTCCGGAACGTCCCCGAGGCCAACGCGGCGTTCGCGGAGTCCCACCCCGAACTCTGCTACCGGGCCTTCGCCGGCGAACCGCTGGAACACTCCAGCGCGTACGCGGCGGGCTACGCCGAGCGGATGCGCACGCTGGCGCGGTACGACCGCGACGCGCCGCCGACCGTCCAGGCGGCCGCCGCCGCGACCGAGGGCTACGAAGTGGCCGTCGCCGACGTTTTGGACGCCGTCGCCCTCGCGTACACCGCCGCGCCCGGTGACGGTGACCTCTTGACGATCCCAACCGATCCGGACACCGACGCCGAGGGGCTCCCGATGGGTATCACGTACCGAGCGGACGAGCCGCTCGCCCCCGAGTAACGGCGGAACCGGCGGTTCCCGACCGCAGATTCGTCTGCTTCCGCGGCTGCCCAGATGATAGTCCGGAATCCGGGAGAACTCCCGCCGTCAACAACACCTGGCAGAAATACGACATCGTCCTGTTCGGGCGTTCGCTGTCCGTCAGTTCCCCTTGCCCTCCCCGTTCCCCCTGCCCTTTCCGTTCCCGTTTCCACGCCCGTTGCTCTCGTCGTCGTTGGCGTGATCCGGCGGACCGCGACCGTCCTTCCTCTGTCCGTCTTCCTCGCCCTCCCCATCGTCGCTGTCATCTCCGTCGTCTTCCCCGTCGTCAGTCGGATCGAACGCGTCGATGGCGTCGTCGAGCGAGAACGAGGAGAACTCGTCGCTTCCGCCGCCTCCGTCGCCCGAACCGCGGATCTTCCCGACGACCTTCGCGAGCGCGTTCTCGGGGTCGATATCCGTCTCGTCGACGCGGAAGTGAACTCTGCACGTCCTCTCTTCGGCGTGGTCGTGCTGTTTCGGGGACGCGCCGTCACCGCCGTCGACCGCCTCCGGCGCGCCGAACGAGATCGAGTCTAGGTCGATCGCCGAGGGGTCCGGGCAATCGATGTCGACCGGGACCAGCCCCTCGCTCTCGACGTTGATCTTCGCGTCCGGCGGGGAGACCGAGAGGTCGAGATCCGTGCCGTCGCCGCCTCCGTCGGTTGACGCCCGTTCGACGGCGACCGTGATGGGCGCGCCGAGGTCGAGCGTCGACCGGGTGACCCCGCCCTCCCCGTCGGCGGAGAGGAGCTGCCACTCGTCGATATCGCCCTCGTAGTGTTCGCCGTAGAGCGCCGCCTCCTCGTTGAACTGCGGGTTGATCCCGATAGATGCCCCCGGGTCGAGATACCCTAGAACGCCGCCGTCGCCCCTGGTCGCGCCCCAGGTCCAGTCGATCCGGTGGTTCGAACCGTCGGTGTCCCAGTTGTCGTAGTTGCTCTCCGGTCGCTCGCCCGACTCGAACAGGTAGAAATCGTCCTTGACGAGCCACTCGGCGCTCGCCGGGACGCCGGAGACCGTCCAGGTGGCCGACCCGCCGTCGTCGCCGTCGGCGTCGTGGACGACTACGAGACTCACGCCGTCCGGACCGTCGTAGAAAAACAGCAGCGACGTCGACGGTCGCTGCAGGTCCCGCGTGCCGACCGACATGTAATACGGGCCTTCTCCGGGGTCGGTCGCCCCGTTTTCGCCGACGTACTTCTCCGGGATGCGCAGGTCGTAAAACGATTCCACCGGCTCGCTCCCCGAGAGGGGCGTGATCTCGTAGCGTTCGTCGCCCTGCTCGACGGCGTACAGCGGGTCGGCGTCGTCGTTCGAGTCGTCGTCGCCATCCTGCCCGCCCCGCGCTGCGGTCACCCCGGTCGCCGCCGTGCCGAAGGCGCCCGCCGCTGCGAGCGCCTGCAGCAGCGATCGCCGACCGACCGTACTGCTCCCCGCCCGCGTTTCGAGCGTCATACCCGATGCCGGAGCGGAACGGCCATTGTTATGACGGGCGAACTTCGGCGCCGCTCGCGGCCGCGTCCCGCCGTCAGCGGGGACGTGCACGGCGTCCCGGAGTAAGACAGTGGTACTCGCAGACCGGCACTCGGCGTCGGCAGTCGGTTGGGTGGGGTTACCGGTCCGGCGGCCAGGGTCAGCGCCCACACGCGCCCGCGGATCGTGGCAACAAGCGAGCAAGAACTGATTAACGTGATGACAGCGTACTGATGGCATGGACCACGAGATCAGTCACAGACCGTCGTACGCGCAGTTGACCCTCGACCTCGACGCCGGGGAGTCAGTCCGGTCGGAAGCGGGAGCGATGGTGAGCAAGTCGCCGCACGTCGACGTCGAGACGGCGGCCGAGGGCGGGCTGCTCAAGTCCCTGTCGCGGTCGCTGTTCGGCGGCGAGTCGTTCTTCATGAACACGTTCACCGCCTCGGAACCGGGCCGGATCCAGCTGGCGCCGGCGCTGTCCGGCGACGTCCAGCATCACTCGCTCGACGACGAGACGCTCTACGTGCAGTCGTCGTCGTTCCTGGCGTCGGATCCGTCGATCACCGTCGACACGGAGTTCGGCGGCGCGAAGACGTTCTTCGGCGGCGAGGGGCTCTTTCTCCTACGGATGGAAGGGACTGGGCCGCTGTTCCTGTCGAGCTACGGGGCCATCGACGAGCACGAACTCGACGGGGCGGAGTCGTACGTCGTCGACACGGGCCACATCGTCGCCTTCGAGGACTCGCTCTCGTTCGACGTGCGGAAGGTCGGCGGCCTGAAGTCGACGCTGTTCAGCGGCGAGGGACTGGTCTGCGAGTTCGAGGGCGAGGGGACGGTGTGGACACAGACCCGCAGCCCCGACGCGTTCCTCTCGTGGCTCATCCCCAAGATCCCCCAGCGGAACACGACCCAGACGACGACCTGACGGACGATACCGGCTGATCCCGCACCCAATCGTTATGACACGTCCGGCCGAACGGTGTGGTATGAGCGATTCTGAGGACCTCGAGTCGGCGTCGCTGTCGACGCAGGTAATCCTCGCCGGCGTGACCGAACTGGCGACCCGCGACGAGACGCCGGCCCACGCGGGGGAGATCCGGCGGACGTGCAACGCGGCGATGGACGCCGTTGAGGGAGACGTACTCGGGACGGTGACCGAAGCGGAGGTGGCCCGCACTCTCAACGAACTGGAGGCCGCCGGACTCGTCGACGGGACGCGGGACGCCACGTCCCCGACTGGGAAGGGGCGGCCGACCTACCGACTCGCCGCGGACGTCGGGAGCGTCCGCGCACGGTTGGCCGACGACGAACGCGCGGCCCCGCTCGCGGACCGCATCGACTCGATCGACCAGTAGTCGACTTCTCGCTGGCCCCGTCCACGTCGGCCGCCGAACACGTCCATCTCGGTCGCCGGATCCTCCCGTCCGGATCGACCCGTTCTCGTCCGAACCGGCACAAGACACATGTCGGACCGCCGTGACATCCCGGGCGCATGCTCCAGGCAGAACTCGAAGTGTGTACCGACTGCGGGCTCCTGCACATGGAAGGCGGCCCGGCGCCGTCCAACGTCAGCGAATGCACGGGCTGTGGCGGCCGCGTCACCGACGTCGACATCGACGATCTGATCGGGCTGTGACCGCGCCGGCGGCGCTCCGACTGTTCCGGTGACGGCCAGACCGCACCGGCGGCGCTCCGACCCGTCGCCAGACCCGCTCTCGTAGTCCGTTTCGAGCGCGCGGCGTGGATCAGTTTCTTGTCGGCGGCGGTCATACGGTCGCACGACAGTGGTCTCACGCCGTGCCGTCAGAGTCGTCTTCGCGGCGCTACTGGTCGTCTCGATCGCGGGCCTCGCCTACGGCGCGGCGACGGCACCGACGACCGCGAGCGCCGGCGACGTCCCGCGACCGGAGCCGCGCGACGGCCACACGGTCGTCACCGAGTCGGCGAAGTTCGGGACGATCGTCGCCTGGCGCCCGAATGGTAGCCTCCTCTACTACGACGACACCCACACCAAGTACTTCGACGTCGACCCGGTGGCGAACGAGTCGCTGACCGTCGAGTACGCCGCGACCGACACGATCCACACCAGCGGTCCCACCTGCGAGTCGCCGCCGTGCACCCGGAACGTGATCGAGCGCGTGAACCTTTCGACGGGCGAGACACGGGAGATATACGCCCGGTACGACGACAGCGAACTCGCCGCCGAGTGGCACGACCACGTCCGCGTCGACGACGAGCGCATCCTGATCGCCGACATCGTCGACGACCAGGTCTTCCTGGTGAACACGACGACGGACCTCGTCGAGTGGCGCTGGGACGCCCAGAGTGACTTCCCCGTCGAGGGCGGCGGGGCGTACCCCGAGGACTGGGCGCACATCAACGACGTCTCACTGCTCGACGACGGCCGCGTGGTGGTCAGCCTCCGCAACCAGGATCAGGTGGTCTTCATCGACCGCGAGACGGGGCTCGTCGAGAACTGGACGCTCGGGAGCGACGGCGACCACGACACGCTCTACGAGCAGCACAACCCCGACTACATCCCACCGGAGCGCGGCGGGCCGGCCCTCCTCGTCGCGGACTCGGAGAACGGCCGGATCGTCGAGTACCAGCGCGTCGACCCCGAGTCGGGCGAGGCGACGACCGCCGCGGAGGGCGTCTGGGAGCGGACCTGGCAGTGGCGCGACGCCCGACTCCAGTGGCCGCGCGACGCCGACCGCCTTCCGAACGGCAACACGCTGATCGCCGACACCCACGGCAAGCGCGTCCTCGAAGTGAACCAGCGGGGCGAGGTCGTCTGGTCGGTGCCCGTCTCCCACCCCTACGACGCCGAGCGACTGGAGACTGGGTCCGAGAGCGCCGGCGGCGAGAGCGCGGCCCGCCTGGGCCTCGAATCGAGAACGGCCGAGCGGGCGGACGGCGGCGGGTTCGACCCGCTGGATCCGCTGAGCGACCTGGTGACGTTCGTCGTCCCCTCGCGGGTCGTCAACGGCGTCATCTTCGTCTCGCCGGTGTGGATGGGCCGCCCGGAGTTCGCGGCGGCGCTGCTCGGGATCGGGGCGACGCTCGCGTGGATCGGTGCCGAGGTCCGGTGGCGGCTTCCCGCCCTCGGCGTCAGGTGGCCGGTCTACCGGGGGAAGTGACGGAGACGGTGACGGTCGGCGTCGAAACTCGCCGGCGTCTCAGCGGCCGTAGCTCTGCTCGCTACCGACGTGCTGGGGGTCGTGGTCGTGGCGCGCCTCGCCGCCGTACAGGAGCCCTTCCTCGGACCACGACCCCGAGTGCTGGTTCGACTGGGGAACGACGTCGTCGATAGACTGTCGGTTCGGCTGCCGAGGCTGCCCCGACCCGCCGAACTGGTCCTGCTGAGAACGGCCCTGTTGCTGGTGCTGTCTTCCGGTCTGGGGCTGCTGCTGGTGCTGTCCTCCGATCTGCGGCTGCTGCTGGTGCTGGACCCCGGACTGACGCTGCTGCTGGTCGCCGGTGTGCTGTCGCTCCTGGCGTTCGGACTGCCAGTAGTGCTGGTCGCTGGGGTGGTGCTGGTGGCTGCTCGCGCGCTGGCTGGGCTGACTGGGCTGGCCGCTGCTACCCGGGTGGCCACCGGTCTGCTTCGTTCGCTGGCTACTCACCTGCTGGAACTGGCGCTGGGTCCCCGTCGGGCGACTCTGTTGCTGACTGCCCTGGTGGCTCTGCTGCTGACTGTCGGGGTGGTGCTGATGACTGCTCGCTTGGCGGCCCTGTTGCTGCCCGCCGGTCTGGTGGCGCTGTTGGCCAGTCATAGACTGCTGGCCGCCCTGCTGGTGCTGGCTGCCGCCGTGCTGTCCCGACTGTTGCGGTTGCCCGGAACTCCGACGGTGGTGCTGGAACTCATCCTGTCGGGGCATCTGTGCGGACGGGGATCCGAAATCGCCTTGGGGCTGGTGCATCTGCTGGCCGGCGTGCTGTTGCTGGCCCTGGCCAGGCTGGTGCGCTCGGTTCGTCTGCTGACCCTGCATCTGCCCGTGCTGCTGTTGGGGGTGCTGACCGTGCTGCTGTTGCTGGTGCTGACCCTGTTGCTGCTGGCCGCGCTGGTGCTGGCCCTGCTGGTGTTGCTGGTGCTGACCTCGTTGCTGGTGGGATTGCTGCTGGCCGCGCTGGTGCTGGCCCTGCTGGCCCTGCTGATGCTGCTGATGCTGCTGGTCCTGCTGGCGGTGTTGCTGTCCCTGTCGCTGCTGGCGGTCGTGCGTCTGTCGGTCCTGCTGGTCGGCTCCTGTGTGGTGTGTGTGGTGCATGACGAATCGCGGGTACGTGACCCGTGTGGGCAGTGGCGTCCGGGTCCGCAAATAGGCCGGACTCCGTTTGCACCTTCTCGCTCGTTCGCCCGCGAGATAGCGGTCGCTTACCTGCACCGTTAGTCGACATCCGGGCCGAGTGTCACGCGCGTAAGGGAGTACTCGCGCGGTACCGTCGGGGAGCAGGGCGGCCGTGCCAGGTCGTCTCGGGCACTGGCTACCGCATGACTCGGCGGCGCTCGGAGAACGTCGCGTTCCCGCCGTCCCAGCGGACGGTGGTGTTGAGCCGGATCCAGCCGTCGTTGTTGGCGATCGTGAACGCCTCGACGTACGAGAGGCGTATCCGCGCGGTTCGGTTCACCGACGCGTTGGCGGAGACGTTGTCGAACCGGACGGTGCGGTTCCAGACCCGGGTGTCGTCGGCGAGGATCCGCGTGTCCGCGGTGACGTTCTCCAACGTCTCGTTCCCGGTGTTCGTCAGATTGGCCGTCACGGTCCGACATCGAACGCCGCAGTTCGTCACGTTCTCGATCGATAGCGATACCGGGTCGCTCTCGTTCTGTTGGCCCGCAGTCGTGTTGTTCGTCTGGTCGCTCTGGTCCTGGAGGCCGGTGACCGCCTCGCTCGCCGAAGCGTCCTGTGCCGGCTGGCCGGCGGCGACGCCTGCCACGCCGACGGACGTCACGACGACGACAACCACCGACAGCGTTCGAACGACCGAGAGAAGGCCGGATACGGAGACCGACTCGGATTCTGTTCGATTCACGGGCGGGTTAGGGACCCCACTCGAAAGGGCGCCCTGCCGGCAAGTTCTTGCATCCTTTTCGATGGGTGAAATGGGCGTGACTGCCGAGAAGCGGCGCTATGGCTGTCGATTCTCGACGGCGTTTCTCGGGTATCAGCGGGGACCCCTCGACCCGTCACTGGAGATAGCCGAGCTGTTCGAGTCGCTCCTTGCGTTCGTCGCCGATCGTCACCGACTCGCGGTCGCCGGCGGCGTCGACCGTTTCGAGCCACTCGTCGAGGGCGTCGCCGAGGTCGGTGACGACGTCGGGGCTCGTCTCGGACACGTCAGTCGTTTCGCCGGGGTCGGATTCGAGGTCGTAGCAGCGTTCGGAGCCGTCAGAGCCCCGGATCAGCTTGTGCGTCTCCGTGCGGATGGCGCGCAGGGATCGGTCGTACTGTCGGACGTGTTCGGGGACCTCTCCGATGTGGCGTTCGAGGGCTTCCATCGAGGGCTGGGGAGCCATGTACTCGCTGACGACGAACTCGCGGGCGGGCACGTCGGCGTCAGGGTGGAACGAGCTGCCGTGAAAGCCCTCGCGGGCGCTCGGCGCGTCGATGCCGGCGGCGTCGAGGAGCGTCGGCGCGAGGTCCAGCAGGCTCACGAGGTCGTCGATGTCTTTCCGGCCGGTGAACGCGCCGCCGGTGATGACCAGCGGAACGTGGACGAGCGTGTCGTAGAGACAGTACTGGTGGTCCATCAGGCCGTGGTCGCCCACGTTCTCCCCGTGATCCGCGGTGACGACCAGGATCGTGTCCTCCCACTCGCCGGCGGCGACGAGCGCCTCCTTGAGCGCCGCCAGCTGCTCGTCGAAGTAGGTGATCTCTCCGCGATAGAGGTCGCGGAGCAGCCGCAGATCCCGGTCGGAGAGCTCGAGCATGCCAGCGAGGTAGTCCCAGGGTTCCTGGGGGACGTCCAGCGCCTCCTCGTAGGTGGCGTCCTCGGGCAGATGCGGCTCCGTGGTCCGGCGGGGCGGCTCGTAATCCAGGTGCGGTTCGAGGTAGTTGACGAGCAGGAAGAAGGGGTCGTCACGAGAGCGGCCTGTCAGCCAGTCCGCGATCCACGAGGTCGATCGCTTGGCGCCGTCGTCGGAGCGGTCGCGGACGAGCCGCCGGTACAGGGCGTTCGCGCCGTTGACCAGCGGGTTGCCGGCGAACAGCTTCCGGGCGACGAGACGGGCACGGCTCTCCTCGGTCACGTCGACGAGTTCGCTCAGCGCGTTCTCGGACTGGACGAGCTGCCACATCTGGCGGAACTCGTCGAAGCCGCGGTCGAACCCGGACTCGGCGCTCAGCCAGGTGTTGTTCGAGACGCACACCGTCTCGTACCCGGCGTCGCGGAACAGTTCCGATAGCATCGGGTGACGGTCGTCGAGGCGTTCGTGATCGGCGTGAGCGCCGTGGGCGGACGGCGGGACGCCCGTCAGCAGCGAGGCGTGCGAGGGGAGCGTCCACGGCGCCGCGGAGACGGCGCGCGTGGCCCGCGTCCCAGTCGACGCGAGTTGCGTCAGCGTCGGCGCGACCTGCGGATCGTACGCGTCGTCGACACGCGTCGTGTCGGCGACGACGACGACGACGTTCGGCTGTGCGGCCATTGTCGCCCGAACTTGTACGCCGACACCGATAGCAATTGAGTGCTTACTCCCGCCCGTTGCAGCCCGCTCGCGCCCGCTGCGCCGTTCGCTCGGTAACGTCGACTTATCGAGTTTGCCGCGTCAATTCGCCTAGGTCCGAAGACGGGAACGTCACGCAGACCGGACTCACGTCCCGCGGTTGCTGTAGTGACTCCCCCTCCGACACGTCCACGGCCGTTCCAGTGCGATCGGGCCGTCAACGGTCAATCGTCTACCGGGAGTGCGTCCCCGCCGCGAACGACGTGGAACCGATAAGTCGAACTTACGCATTCGCTCCGGGTCGTACGCGCGAATATCGGAGAGTAACAGTGTAGTAACTACGGGCTTGTCCCCACTTCATCCGATATGGCACTCCTCGACTCGATAATCGTGTTCGTGGTCAGCCTGCTGGTCGGCGCGCTGGGGATCTATATCGGTGCGAGCGTCATCACGGATCACGAGGACTACACGTACGCGATCGTGACGGCACTGATCGGCGCGATCATCTGGGGAGTGGTCGGGTTCCTGTTCGGCTGGATCCCGCTCCTCGGGCCGATTCTGGTTCTGGTCGCGTACGTGGCCGTCATCCAGTTCCGTTACCCCGGCGGCTGGGGCGACGCGATCCTCATCGCGCTCATCGCCTGGATCGCCTCGCTCGTCGTCCTCTACGTGCTCGCGGCCGTCGGGATCGGTGCTCTAGAGGCCGTCGGCGTCCCGGGAGCGTAGGCGCCACTCGATCCGTCGAACCGGTCGATACTGCGGAAGAGACGGCGAGTGACGGCTGGGCCGGCAGCCGAAGTGACTGTAGCCAGACCTGTCCTCGCACGTCACGAACGGGGGTCGAGATCAGGGAGAGTACATCACCGACGACGTGGATATCATCTCCGTCAACGGGCAGAAACGAGACGATACGGCCGCGGGACTCACCGTCGAGATCCGCAACGACGGAGCGGTCGTTTCCGAGGCCAGCACGTCGTCGGCGGACGGTGTCGCGCAGACGAGTCAGACGCTGTACTTGCGTGGACCCCGTTCTCGGTTGCGCCATCTCGGTCGCGGAAAACCGCTCCCGAAGAGCGACCTGCTGTGGGACGCCCTCTCGAGTCGACAGGCGACGACCGGACTATCGTGAATACGCGTGTACGGACATCGCAGAGGAGCGAATTGTGCCGAAATAGAACGGTGTCACTGGAGAACGCAGAAGCTGTGGGTCACAAATCAAGCGGTGAGAGGATGCCGCCTCCCGGATATCAACTGGTGGTTTACATGCCGATAAGACATCCCCCCATCTAGATGACCCGATCGGTGGACCGGCGAATCGAGAAGTTGCAGGAGCGCATCGACGACGCCAAGGAACTGAGCGAGGACGACCGAGAAGTCCTCAGGGCCTTCGACAACCAGCTCGCCCTCCTCGGTAGTAAGTACGGAAAGCAACGCCGTGAGAAGCTTCTCAGGCACTGCGTGCGAATGGCTGAAGAAGTCGGCGGGCTGGCGGACACCCTCGACGAGAAGCGGCCGACTGAAAACATCGTCCGCTGGATTCACGACACCTACGACAACGAGGAGTCGAACCGGGATTACCGGGTCGCGCTCCGTATGTACGGGAAGCACGTTTCCGACGGGGACGAGATCCCGGACAGCATCGCGTGGGTTTCGGCCACCACGTCGAAAGACTACAACCCGATGCCGAACCCGTCGAAGATGCTCTGGTGGGATGACCACATCAAGCCCATGCTCGAAGAGTGCCGCCACGCCCGCGATAAGGCACTCATCGCCGTCGCATGGGATTCTGGTGCCCGAAGCGGGGAGATACGTGATCTCTCTGTCGGAGACGTTTCTGACCACAAGTACGGGCTCCGCATCTCCGTCGACGGGAAGAAGGGTGAACGGTCGATTATCCTGACGACCGCGGTCCCCTATCTCCGACAGTGGCTGAACGTCCACCCAGCACCGGAAACCCCGGATGCACCTCTCTGGTCGAAACTCAGCAAGCCGGAGGACATCAGCTACCAGATGAAGCTGAAGATCCTGAAGAAGCACGCCCGGAAGGCAGGAGTCACGCATACCGAGGTGACGTTCACCCGGATGCGGAAGTCGTCCGCTTCCTATCTCGCGTCGGACGGCGTGAACCAGGCCCACATCGAGGACCACCACGGTTGGGATCGCGGTTCTGATGTTGCTTCCCGGTACGTCGCGGTCTTCGGCGATGCGAACGATCGGGCTGTCGCGAAGGCGCACGGCGTCGACGTGGAAGAGGACGAGACTGACCCGATTGCGCCGGTCGAGTGTCCGCGATGCCGCCGTGAGACGCCCCGAGACGAACCCACCTGCGTCTGGTGCGGTCAGGCGATGGACAGCAGTTCGGTCGAGCAGATCAAAGAGGACCAGCGGGAGACGCGCCGGGAGCTGCTGAAGATTGCTAGCGACGACCCGGAACTCCTGGACGATCTCGACCGCGTCGAGCAGTTCATCGAACTCGCCGACGACAACCCCGACCTCATCCGAGAGGCGCGGGAGTTCGTCGACGCTGGCGCGGACTGATCCTGCGCTCACCGTCCGACCCCCTCTTTCGCTCGTTCGATCTCTTTCTCCACGTCGTGGAGCGCCGGCTCGTTGCCGAACTTGACGAGCGCACGAAGTGCGAGAGCACGGGCAAACTCATCGTCACCGTGCTTGATGATCCGGACGAGCTGGTCCTTGTTCTCGCGGACGTACTCTTCTCCGTCGGGAGTGGTCGCCGTCATTGAATCACCCCCTTCGGCGAGAGTCCGAACTCACTCGGCGCGTGATCCTCGATGTGGTGGGAGGGCTTCCGACCCGTCAGGTCGGTTCCGCAGACGGGGCACTCGACGAGCCGGAGCTTGTCGTGTCCGAACCGCTCAAGCATCCCAATCACCCCTGGTCTGGCGACTGTTCGGGTGGTAGGCGATACTCCAACGGGACGGCGTTAGTTCATCGTGTATGGATTCCATCGTCCGATGACAGGCCGGTTAGGCCGGCGACACCGGACCGGGAGGGAACCATCCCCAATTGCTAAGTATCTAGCGCTAGTAACAGCAGTTGGGAAGAACCCTTCCCGGTCCACCTTTCGTAACGTATGGCCGAGGCTTGGTGAGCACATCAGGCCATACGTTCGTTCTATACGACTGTGGAGAGTCATCGTTGTGATCTGTCGGGTTGGTTTGGGTCGTGTATCTCGTTCGTTTCGGGCGGATCTACTTAGTTCATGTCAACGATTGAATGAATGAGTCACTAGGTCATTCACTCATCGAGCGGCTGTTCGTTCGATAGGGAACTGCGGCAACGTTTCGTGCCCATCTACACAATGCAAATTCCAAACCATCATACTTCAAACCTGTTGTTAAGTTAATAAGTTATTAACTAATCAACCCTCGAAGGAAATAGATAGACCACGGGCAGGATCGTCTCTAATCGTCACCACTTCGTCTAGAAATTCGTCGAAGCCGAGTTCAGCTTCTTCATTGGTCTGTACGAGGTGGCGGTGGTACTGAGCCCGGATCTCGCGTTCGAAGTTTGGCGGGACTGAGAAGGTGGCAATTGGTGAGTCGTCAGATGGTCTCTCGGCTGGTGGAGACTCTGGACCCTGTTCCGAGTCAAGCGAATGAGTCGCTTCATCGCGTAGGCGGATGACAGCGTGTTCTAATCGCTGAACCGCCCTCTGTGGGTCGGGCTGTTTCCCAACCAGGTCGCTACGAGCGGGGTCGACGTACGTCGCGGCGACTTCGGCGGCTACGATTTCCGGGACACTGTCTCGCCCGAACTGGGTCTCGGAGAGTGGGAGCGCAGAAAGGGCGGTAGTTCCCAAGAATTCACGGCGGGACGGCTGGCTGTGGTCGGTTTCCGAGGCGATGCTTTCTTTCGTTTGAGTGTCGTCGGTTGGCATGGGTTCTGGTCCAAGAACCCGGCTCGGGTGTCTCTACCACCCGGGCATTTCCTACTGAAGGTGCCCAGATAGCCGAGTTCTTAGACCATACATTGAAGCATGTATGGATAAGTCTTGCCCATACATTGTATAATGTATGGTGGTTCGGGGGTCACGACCGAAATCACCATGCGGAGAGAAATTCATGGACCAGTTGATGCCCGGTAAGGACCGAGATGAGGAGACAGGTAAATACACGACGAGTTACACTAACGAGGAATTTCTGGAAGCCGTCGGTGAGCTCGGTCCGGGTGCTGGAACACAGGCGATTGCCGAAGAGATTGGGTGTGATAGAGATACTGCGTATCGACGGCTCAAATCCTTGTACGACGAGGGTTATCTCGAAAGTAGGAAAGTGGGCATGACCCGCTTGTGGCGACTCCCCGAATAGAATCCATTTCCCTTGATAAACTAATTGTAATTTGAGGGGTTTGGTATCCTGAATATAGGGGTTACAATCAGCACGGCGTATCCGCTTATTTCGAACGTACTGTATGAATTGGCCGGTAGGAGTGTATTGCAGGGTTTTGCTTCGTCTGCAGAGGGTGACGTAACAGTATTTCGACTGTTTCTGCGCCGTAGTCGGTGACCTGAAAGTATCTACGGTGGTTTTGCGATGGATATATTTGAGTGGTCTTATTTTAAGGTATTGATGGGTGGATTCAGTGTTTTCACAGGGTTTCTTTCGACTCTGTTTGCCACTCTTATTGGGGTTATAGTCGCATTTTTCAATGATCGGCAGATAAACAAGGCAAAAAAATATCAGCGGACAAGACAACATTTGCTATCCGTGCAAGAGGAGCTGAAACGAAACAGAGAAACTGTGAATCATAATATCGATGTGATTTCCCATCTCCAGAGTGAAAACGGCGGAAATACGTCTCATTACTCTATTGACGTTCTGTCTGATGATTCATGGCAAGCTGCACTCGAAGAGGGTGTGATCGATTCACTGGATACGGATCTATACAAGGATTTGAACGAGATCTATTATCAGGTAGAAGCGCTGAACGAGCTTATTCGCCGATTACGAACTGAATCGATTCATCCGTCACTTGGAGAGGAACTTGATAAGGGGGCATTCGACATGGAAATTTGGTCGATCACCGTGACGTACTGGGATGAAGATGCTGAAGAAATCCGGGAAGCGGATCTTGCAACAGTGATTAAAAAACGATCAAACAGTCTTGGTATCCGGATTGATGGGGTTTCTGATGAAATCAAGACTCAGTTGGATAAGTTAGAAGCAAGTAAAGAATCGGCAGAGAATCGGTCTCTCAAGCGGTTTCAGTGAGGCATCAGCGGACTCGCGGGGCTAACGTTAGTTCAGCGGTGTGACCGCCGTCTTCAGCAGTCAGTCGCAGTACCTGGTTTTCGTTCATCTGAACATTTACAAAATCAGTGTTGAACGATCCCAGGAACGACTCAATAATGTCTATACGGTATTTTTGCTCGAAATCATTTAGACTAATTTCGTCTCTGTTTACTGCCTCCATGACTTTCCCTTCACCGTGCACAGCGTCACTGACTGAAATCCAGAATTCGTCGCTAGTCAATTTGAGTTGAACGACGTTTGAGACGATGGACATCATTTCTAAATTCTCAACCAGTTCGCGTCGGTCGATAGAAGCAAGCGTCTCAAAGTCAGAGAGGCTCAAAATCGATTGGAATTCATCTTCTTGAAATAGGTTTAGCGTGAATGTAGTAGGAGTTGAGAACCAACTATCTCGAGCTTCTACTGAGAATTTGTCTTCATAGAATCTGATGTTGAGCCGCTCGGATTTAGAATTTTTAATCAAAGATGTAAGCACATCAGAATTGAATACCATTTCTTTGTCTTGCTTCACATCAAGTGATACTGCATCCGAGTCAGACAATGTATGTACGACTTGGAAAAGCTCAAAATGTCGCACGTACAGCTTCAACCTGTTCGGATTACTCATCGAAATCAGATTGAAATCCTCAAACGACTCTTCTTCCACCTCTGTAGACTGTTGAAGCCCGTTTAATGTGTTCCGCAGTTCCTGCCGGTCAATTTCCATTGACGCGATCATGCATTTTCACCGATTCCTAAGTCTTCGCGAACGTTCTCTAAGATCCGGCTTTGGTAGCGCGGTTCGTTGATGAAATTCTTCCGCTTCCACCGGTAGGTACTCTCATCGTTCCCTTTCTCGATGATTTTGAAGCGTCTTAACATACTGTAGAGGAAATCTCTCCAGAATTCTTCTTCCCTGGTTTCACGCCGAAGGTGCCCTAACACAGGAGGTTGACTCTCTGTCATAATTGTATCTACTTCGTCGAAGGTGAATTCGAGCTTATTTTCGCGGGAGCAGTGGTTCACAAGTTTCCTGACAAAAACAAATTTCAAAAATTCCGTGTCGGTCCGTCTACTGAACTGCAGTAGATCGGTCGCATTCGGATACGTTTTTAACTCATCAGATACTGCCCGTTCTAATCGTCTGTTTGAGTGGTTTCCACACTGCTTCTCTATGATTGATGAGCCGTTCGGACGGATAGTCCATACAATGATGTCGTTCTCAGATGCAGCTGAATCGATTACAGAACTGTACTTTGCATAGAGGGCACGGGGGATTAGCGCAACTACTTCCTGATTATTCGGTTCAAAATCATGGTCTCGAAAGGAAAGCCAGTCTGAAACTTCCTCAGATGCAATATCGTGATACTTGCTCAGAGATTCAATCTCGTCAGTCACCGAGTCCTCATGCCCTTCTACATACTTGTTGCCACCGTCCTTGATGTCCTCAAAGCACCGGATAGCGATGTGATGTGCATCCCCTTCCTCGTGGAATCCGGTAAGATCAGGGTTTAATTCCCCGTCATCAGTCTCATATTGCGGGTCCGGGTACCCACGATACCCGTGGTCGCAGAGTTGGTCTTGCCAGATGATCTCATGAGCATATAGAGCGTACAGTTGACTCCAGTAGATCGTGAACTCCTGATGCCAGGAATTCCCGTCATAATTGCTAACCGCCATAGATTACACCTCCATCGATTTCGGGTGTTCAATCTCGTATTCGACACGCGGATCGAACTTTTCCTTCAATTTCTGGAAAACATATACTAAGCCTGCTGCTGTAGCCGATCTTGGGCGTATATGTAGCGATGCACGTTCATCGCCATCATCATCTTCAACGGAAGTGAACAAGATTCGGTACTCCCCCTCGTCGAATGGCGTGTAAGTCTCTGCGAGGAATTCTAATTCGTCTCGCCACTGTATTACACCGTGGATTTTAACATCGTCTTGCCCGACCGTCAAGAGATTTGAGAGCGTGATACTTGCTTCCTGGTCGAAATCTTTCTCTTTGAATGTAATGTGGAGCTCGCCGCCAGGGTTGAAGTGAGTCGTGTCGACGATCCCGTTCTCCCTGCGGTGCGTCTCTCTTTCAGGAACAATTTCTGCGAGTTCGTCAAACAGACTATCTCTGATTTCAACCTCATCCAGCAGCGTGAATGTGGCTTCTGGGACTCCTGACCGGTGAACAACTTCCCCACGCTGGCGGATTGTCACGGACGACTGGAAATCTTCGTCTGCTGAGACACCGCCGTCACTGACTGTGCTTGATGATTTGTCGGGGTCATAGGTGAATCGAGACTGCGAGATTTCAGACTTATTGAGAAGATCCTCTTTCACTCCCTGCTTGAATGCTGTATCAACCAACCAGCCAGGGGTCTTCACATTGAATTCGATCTCCTTTTCGACAAACTCCTCAATGTTCTCTTTGTAGTAGTCTCTCAGGCTCTCCGGGATTTCTGACCCGCGTTCATAGACCCAGTACGGATCCCATCGACGTTCAATATTAACTGATTCTTCTTCTCGCGAAAATTCCTGATACAAGTTATCTACCACGTCGCTTTCAAGTTGCGCTGGTAGAATCCACCCGACCTTCTTGTGAGCCTTAGACAATTTATTCCGGTTGGCTTGAGAGAGTCCAGTGCTTGAGTATACGACGAACCATTTCTGATTGTCTAACTCCCAAAACAAAATCGGGGCATCTCCAATCCGAATCAAATGGCCGTCCCCTTGGATGCTATTATGCTTGGAGATATCGACTGTTCCGAGGGACGATTTGAGAAACTCTACTGTTAAGTCTTCAGACAACCGTTTCGATGAAAAATAAAAATCGAAATATAGGTATCCAGTGTCTCCTTGGTCAACCAAGTACGTCCGTATTGCCGATTTAATGTCCTGATCAAGCACGCCCAGTCACCAGTTGCTCACAGAGTTTATCTCTATCATCTTAATTGTTAAGCACTGGACATCCTGTATTTCGGAAAGTTTCAGAGCGCAATGAGGGCACGGCAGTTGGCTATCCTTGCTCTCGGATTCAAACTGGTTCTCATTGGGTTATTAGTTTAGCCGGGGTTCTGTGACTGAAGATTTTAAATCGATAGCGATGTGTCCTTTCTATATCAATTCATATTCTCATCGGTTGCCGAAATATCAATAACCGATGTGCGCCCTGTATCCTGCCAAACCGTATCATTGGCGGTACGATTTCAATAGTCCTATCCAGTTGGTCTTCCCCGAGGACGACATCTAACGACCACCCTCGAAGGGGGTGGTTGAGGGTATTCAATACCCCTTCGAACACCCCCCTCGAAGCAAACTTCTGTGTCGCTTCAGGGTGCTGAGAGTGTTCATCTGTAAATCAACGCTGACTGAGGGGGCAGACCACCCATCTGAGGGGGTCTCACCCGGGGGTTGGCCACCTCCTTCCCCGCCTGGTCGTGCTGGTCCCGGCCTGAGTAGCCGGTACGACCACCCGGAACTCGCCCCCTCGTGCCCCCGGTCGATTCCGCGTTTCTGCTGTCCTTGAGGCACTCAATACCACTATCCTTGGTCAGTGGATAGAACGGGGTCATGCGACCACCAACAATCGAGGGGTACTTCGGGGGTGGCCGTTCTCTGGATCCTGTGCTGGTTCAGGGTGCTTGTTGGTACCTTCTGGCTGGTCTCGAACTCCGTCACTTTTCGACCAGTGGACTACCCCCCTCTGAAGATGCCACACAGCACTCCCAACATGTGGGTTACAGTACCCCGCTACCAGTATATCTCTATGGCCCGGTTCCCGAATGCAGAGGAGTCCGAACACAGTCAACCGGAGCAGCCCCCTGAATCGACAGAGAATCGGTCACTAGAGGAAGAGCTGGGGGAGACGGTCGTAAATCATCTCAGGGAGTCTCCCGCCGTTCAAGTTTGGTACACTGGTGAGACTATTCAGATAGAGCAGGTCGAGCGCGAGATCGAACGGCAACGAACAGCGACAGATAGCTCTGCTTCGCCCCCACAGAGCACAGATCAAAATCGCACGACGGCGCCTATAGAGCTAGCGAGAGAACAGCCGTCGAATAGAGATAGCGCACTACCCAGCGATGGGGGCGCTCACCCACAGCGAGCGAACGGGATTTCGAACGTTCAAAATCTCACAGAGAAGCAGGCCAAAGTTCACCTACTCCTTGAACAGACCGGCGGTGAGATCTCGACCAGTGAGTTAGCGGAGCGCGCCGGATACTCCAGTAAGAGCGGAGCCCACAGCGCGAAAGAGAAGTGGCTCGATGAGACTGCTCCAGACGATTAGGAAAGTGAGACCCCATCAAATTCTTCGTTCACTACCTCTGCTGTAGGCGCGTTCAAGTACGGCTCCACAGCTGAGAACGATGACCAGCCGCCGACTTCCATCACCACGCGCGGATTCATTCGCTCTCGCACGAGCAGCGTCTGCGCGTAGTACCGACGGAGATCGTGGCTCGATACCTTCTCCCAGTCTGAGTCCCCGGTGTCTTCGGCGACCTGTTCGGCGGTTGCCTTCACACGCCGCTGCACGGAGCGCTCGCTCAGGTCGACTATCGGTTCGTCGCGAGCGATGTCCTCGACGTTGGCGTAGCGTAGGAGTTCACTCTCGACTCTCTCAGGAAGGTAGGCGTCACGGGGCTTCCCACCGCTCCCTTCGGTGTCCTTCCCCTGGGGAACGCGGAGACGAGCGTGGCCGTCGACGTGCTTGATGTGTTCCGGATGGATCTGCGGGATCTCGAAGGACCGGAGTCCGACTTCGCCGCCAAGCTGGACGATGAGCGAGTCGCGGTAACTCCCGGCGGTCTGCTTCAGCGTCTTGTACTCTTCGGGCATGAGCCAGCACCGATACGAGTGGTGGTTCTCGTTCCGCTCGATTCTCATGGATAGTTGTCCATGACAAGTCCGACATCATAAACCACCGTTTGGGTCGGATCCCCCGGCGAACAGCCGGGTATCGAGTGATCCGTGTCGTAGTTCTTCAAGAACTGAGTCATAACTCTCTGAGTTCTGGGAGAATGGGTTCTCACCTCTCGTAAAACCCATTCCCAGCTATGGATGCATTCTGCAAACTGCGGAACACAAGATTCGGGGAATGTTGTTAACTGCAGTCAACAACATGGCTTACACCATGGAGTTCTTCAACAACTGTTCCATTGCACGACCATGTGAGAACTAACGCTTCCTGGATGAAATCACGGGACTAATCATAGAGAATAACTAGACTGCAATATAATGATCACTGTCAGTGCCTATCCTGCAAGGTGTTGAGTCCTATCGCGAAGAAAGTATTTCCGGAATTCGTGGAGTATTTGTATCTAGAATGAGTACCGGAAAGCGATGAGTGACCGTCACGCGGGCTGTACAATATTTGCCCATTTAGTACAGCTGGGGCCAATATTTAAGTACACACCCGAAGAAATACCGGGTGATAAACCATGACAAATATCGACGGAAAAACAATCATTGGTGGCGCCGCCCTCCTCGGAGCAGCTGCCGCTATCGATTCTGCTCGGCGGGTTACAAATGATATTGATGAGGGGAGGAAACAAAAGCAACTCTCAGAATTAATGGCCAAGACGGAGGATGAGATCTACATAACCACTGATCTTGACTGCTTCGATAATGAGAGAAAAATATTTGATTCGATAGCAGATGCTGCTCAACGAGGTGTGGAAGTTACAATTAAGTTCGATCCTCGTGCTGAAGACCACCTTCATAGAGAGGAGTATTCTAAACTTCGAAATTTAGCCCAAAGCAATGAAAACGTCCATCTCAGCGAGGCAGCGTCAGAGCTAGATCGGCATTACATGGTGTTTGATCAGAAGTATGTCCGGATGGACGAACATGACTTCCGTGATTTCGGAGAATCTGGATCCCCCGGTATCATCCTAAAGAACGATCCTGAGAAGGCGGAGTTCGTCCGCAATAAGATTCGTCACGAAGTTTAGGATATATCGGTATATTTTTACTGCATAGGAATCTCAAGAGCAGTTGATGATTCCCGCCGGTAGATTGCTTACATACAGTGTTGTAGCTTTCACTCTGTTTTTCAGCTCATGGGAATATATGCTCAAAATCAGAAATGAAGAAGTGCCATTTTTCCTAGAAATCTTTTCCGGAATGCTACGGAAGAAGCATTTGATGCTGTTTTCTTTCCTTTTTATTCTCCCTCCCCCACTGATCTTGTTGGATGAATATACCACGTATGTTTTACGTCCAATATATTTACTGATCTTAACTGCCGGCACGGTAGCTACGACTGTGTATCTTATTGGGGTGACTGGTTGCGCAAGTTATCGTGATAGGAGGTACTCATTGCTGGATTATTTCCCAATCTCAAAACTCAAAGATCTATTGGTGTGGATCAAATCTAAATCCGATAGATAGCTGAATTGTAGTCTTGTTCTCTATCCATCTCACTTGTGATTAACTTATGTCTCCCAACTAGTCAATGTTTCTTAGATGGGGGTCAATTATCTGTGGCAACTCCTACAATCTCCTTGTATCTTTCAACGATTCGACGAAGTTTCTCTTCTGGGGTGGCAGCGTCAAGAGGAATTTCGCCGAGTTCGTCCATAGATGTCAGCGATGCGTATCCTTCCACCATTCGAGTGACAGTCTCGTACTCGGACTCATCCTCGTGAGCCGCCGCTGTGATCGTACTCTCGTTTGCCGCAATGAATTCGGATAGTGATAGATCACTGGAGTCGTTTGTTGATGGCGTTTCAGAGGGCGTCTCCGCGTTATCTACTTCGCTTTCTTCGGATGCTTCCTCAGGCAACGCCCCGTGTTCGTACAGGTGCTTGTCTTCTGGTGGCAGGTGTACTTTTTCGGGTAACTCCTCTGGATCTCTCCCTGCAAACTGATACAGCTGTTGAAGGTAATACGGCTGCTCCCATGGCTTTATACCTGTATACCGGAATGACTCATCTGCTTGTGCATGCCGACGAGCAAGTTTTTCTAGCGTTCCCATGCGTGCATCCACGTCGATATCCACATCGGGCAGCTCGTCTTTTTCTATCTGAACTGGTTCATCCCAGTACCGGGACTCAGCATCGTAGAGGGAATCGAACCTGTCCTGAAGGAAGCCCTTTGTCTCGTCGTATTGCTCGACGGCTACATCTGTGTCGAGGTCTTCATGCTGAAGACCGTGATATGCAGGCCGATGACGAGGCTCTATCGCGTCTGCGCACGAGAGACAAAGCTTCGCATGTCGCTTCGTCGTCTGCTTAAAGGCCTCTAGTTCTTCGAGTTCGTAGTATCGTCCCGAACGCTTGCCGCCAGGATGATCGCGAACATCTTGATTCTCACTATAGTCCAGCAGTTCGATTTGTCCGCCATTGCTAGCGAATGTCTGTTCGGCAGGGTACGCCTCACTCATTGGGGTCGGGACACGGTGGACATCTGCCAGATGCATATACATCAGTCCCGTCCGACCGATGCGCTTCTTAATCTCCTTCGTCGTATCGCTCCCGTCCCGCAACGTAGTCTTATTGTTCTCCGTGGGTACGTCACGGGGCGAATCCAAGGAACGCACTAATACGAGGATAACAAGCCGCCCATGTCGTTCAGACCGAAACTGATTGAGTCCATTAGGGAACCCGAATCCGGCCTCGTAACTGGTTTCGCCATCGAATATTTTCCGACCATTCGCGTACAAATGAACCCCTGGCTTGGGGTGTTTCGTACGAGAGAGTCCGCAAATTATGTCTAACCGGACGCGTCCCATTGTAGTTTCGTTTGCCAACTTGAATGATTGGTACGCACGTGGGTGGGCGCTATCGAAGTTTAAATACGACCAGTCCACTGAAACGTCCGCAGTTACGGACTCGCGCTTATTGTCCACTTCGTCGACGATCGTCATGTCGACATCAAGATCTGGGATATTTTCTGCCCATGAAACTGCGTTCGTGTCGACGAGATAGAGTTCATACGTCGTTGCTAGAAGATCGGCAAGTGTGTCGTATTCACCGTAAAGGTCATGACTGTCGATAGTGAGGTCTTCGATGCGTACGACTGTCTCCCCCGGGTCAAGTCCATCATATTCATAATAATCAAGGCTCCAGTCGTCGGCCTGGATGTACTCCTCGTCAATGTAGTAGGCGTATCCCTGATCAGCACCTTCTGCCCGGCTGGCTAACATGACGCTCTGTCCGATGGAAAGAGAAGCCTCAATCGCACCGACGCCCGCCCAGCCGATGCTATCGGGAAGCAAATAGCCTTCTTCGTCTGCTTGTCGCGATGCGCCGAGTGTAAGCCAGACATCTAATGAGTCTTCAGGAATTCCCCCGGAACCGTCTCGCACTTCGACGTAGTCCTCGCCGAGGACGAGCTCAATGTCGGTGGCTGTCAGGTCGTTCACACGGGCAGCGTCGATACTGTTGTCACATAACTCCAGGATTGCGCGGTCCGGATCCAGTGTCGAGAGACTCAATAAAGCCGTTTTTTCCGGCGCGCCCGGAATTTCACCGACCTTCGAGCGAAAGCCTGCTGGACGTTCAGAGGCGCCTGTGTTGTTCGGCGTGTCGTCGGTCATGCTGTATTATACAGACTTCTATTTCCCCCATCAGCATAAATCACCCTGTATCTGTATAATACAGGCGTTCGAAGGTTTTGGTACGTCCACACCTGCACAGTTAGTATCGAACACTCGAATATAAATCGTGTTTTGAAGGGTTTCTGTATGCTGAGCGAGTAAGATTTATAGCGGTACAACTCTTCGGTTCGACTGCAACATGAGTTCAACCACTCTACAGGCTCTCAAGATCCAGCAAAAACCGGGTGCCCCCACGATGTACTCCACGGTAGTCGACGCCGCGGAGACTCTCGAATGGGCCGACGTCCCCCGCAAGAAGGACGACTTCATGGCTGGATACCAGCGTGATCTTAACGAGCGCTACGACGACATCAAGGACTACCTCACGACGGCCGACCAGAACATCATCCCCGGAGCCGTTCTCATCGGCGTCGACGAAGACGCTGTTAGTATCGATGAGGATGGGGACGTCGTGACGCTCACTATCGAACACAACCAGCACGAGTCCGACGAACTGATCCAGGCGCAGTACGAGGCGTTTTACGAGCGTCTCAGCGACGAGGAGCAAAGGTTCGTCGATGGGGAGATCAGCAATGACCCGGCCGACCACGAGAACGGGAGTCTCCCTGCGTCGCATCTCGCCGAGCTCACCAAGGAACTCAAGCAGGCCTCAGAGGACTGGGACAGCCTCAGCGACGATCGGCAGGAAGCCGTCTCCGACTACGTGGAGGGTCTCGCGGTGCCAGGCAACATCATCGACGGGCAGCACCGGCTCTGGGGCGCGAAGGAGGTCACGAAGTTCGACGTCGACTTCCCCGCGGTCATCATCCCTGGCCTGACAGACCCCGAGGAGGTTTTCCAGTTCTACGTCCTCAATAGCACGGCGTCACCGCTCAGCCGCGACCAACTGCACGCGGTCATCAGTACGTCGCTGTCAAACGGTGAACTGGAGGTGCTGTTCAAGCGCTTCAAGCAGACAGGCGTTCACGCTCGCGAGGCGAAACTCTCGTACCGGCTCCACCGCCGTGACGACTCACCATTCCAGCACATGGTAGACTTCGGTCTGCCCAACAGTCAGGGGATCATCAAGGAGAGCATCTCGTTCAACCTCGTGAAGTCGTTCGTCAAGCCCAACACCTCGTACAAGCGGCTGTATGACGGCGTAGACGACTGGGAGCAGGACCCCGACTATGACTACCGACTGAAGGTGTTCCTCACCTTCTGGAACGCCGTGACGGACGAGTATTCCGATGCGTGGAATACGGCCCGCGAACCTGATGCTACCGACGTCGAGCGGCAGATCACCCAGAAGATCGCGCTGGATACCCTGCAGGAATTCCTGCTCGACCGTCTCAAACTCCTCAGCACGCCGGTGATGGGTGGCCGCAGTGCCGATACCATGTTCGCCGACCTCGACGCGGTCGATGAAGGTGTTCGCATGGTATTGGCTGACCTACCCGAGGAGTTCTTCACCCGCGAGTGGACCGAATCGAGTCTCAACACGCACCAGGGTCGGGAGTTCTTCCGCGAGCAGATGGAGAAGGCCTCTAACGACCGCCAGATCGGCTCGATGAAACTGTTCAAGCAAACAAAGTAACTGCTACATGAGTCTCGATTCACTCGAACTGGCCTACTACCGTCTCTTTCTCTCGCCCGAGAGCGACGCGAAGGTCGCTGAACTCGATCACGCACCGCAGGCGCAGACACACATCGAGCAGGTGCTGGACGCACACATAGAGATCTCGGAGCGATACCGGACAGAACTACAACTCCGACTAGCAGTCCATCTCTCGCCGCCAGAGGCAATCGAATACGACCCCATGGGGCGACATTCGCGGGCGACCCTCATCGAGGAGTACATGACCGAAACGCTGGGCTTCGACGCTGATCACCCTGACGTCCACCCGATCGCCCAGCGTGTCGCAACGCTACTCGACCACTGGGAGAGCGGGAGTTCCGGCGGCACAGACTGGCAAAAAGACGAATTACTCCGTGAGCAGGGGGGCCGGTGTGCGCACTGTCATGCACCGCTTGACGACGTACCCGTGACCCTAACCCGCGACGACCCCTACAAGCCGTACGGGAACGGGATCGGCCATCGCACTGAAGTGGACCACATCGAGGCGGCCTCGATGTTCGGTACTGATGACCTCGATAACCTTCAGGCGACGTGCCAACTCTGTAATCGAGGGAAGAATAACGACCTCACCATACCCGCCGAGACAGAGTTCGAGTACGCCCCGAACCCGATCAATGCTGTGCCGGCGTTCTACCGCGCCCGGATGGTTTACCACGTCATCAAACAGGGCAAACGTGAGTGTGCACGTTGTGGTGGGCGTGAACATGAACTCACGATTCGACCGGTCAACAACAACGGACCCTACGTGCGGTCGAATATGGAGCCAGTCTGTGTCTCGTGTCTCGGGTGGCTCAACGCTACCGCGAGATAAACAAGCGACTGACGCTATGTGGCTGGCGACTTTTCGTCCCTATCCTGTTTGATTCTTGCTTAAGTGTGTCCCTAAGGGGACGAGATCAAAACACAGCCCACCCCCTCGGCACCCCCCGCGGGGGGTGGTCGGCTTGAGATCCGGGTGAAAACAGCGAATGTTACCGGGAATTAGCCCCGGTCCATAGTGTTGCCACTACTCGGGTCGCTTCAGTCGAGGAGTCGCCAGGCCGTCGTTGCGAATGATTTCACGTCGGATGTCGAGAGGTAGTTACCCTTCGAACCAACGTCTTCCCTGTAGCGGACCTTCGCCATCCGATACCGCTCTTCCGGCATGTTGGCGGAAGTCCAGAGATCGAAGCCTTCTCGCAACTTCTTCCTGATGTCGTCGACCTTGCCGAAGTCGAGTTTCAGATCACCGCCGTCTCGATCCTGCACATCGATATCATGCTTCGCCGCCCAAGCGATGAACGCGCTCGTCGATTCGTCAACGCCACGTTCGGCGGCTTCCATCGCCTTCGCTCCCGCCTCTGCTGCCCGCCTCGTCGCTTCTTTCGCCTCTTTCACAGCATCGTGAACGAGATCGGCGATGTACTTCGAGCGCAGAGAGACGCTTCCGTATTCCCGCTCCACCAGCTCCGGGATGCGGTCGAGTGCCCGCCGGACACTCCCCGGATGCCGATCCGCCTCTTCGGCAATCTCCTGCGGACTGATCTCGCCCCCGTCAGTCACGAGGACCTGAAGAGCATCCCACGCAGTCGGTGCGAGCCCGTCCGCGATGTGCTTGATGACGACGGACTCTTGGCGATGCTTGATCTGCGTGAAGTCGAGCTCCACCACGTCTCGATTTCGGTTCGATTCTTCCGCGCTGAAATACGCGTCCTCGACGTAGGTGCCCATCCCGGTTTGAAGAGGGACTCCGGCTTCTGCGAGCACACTGAACAGCGTCTCTTCCAACTCGACGGTGAGCTGTTCAAGAGCGCTGGCGGATGCACCGAGCTGGTCATCCCAGAATGACTTCTGGTAAGACACCCCCACCTTGGGATGCGAAAGTGCGCGGCCGCTGTCTAACCCGGCCGCTTCTTTCGCGTAGTAGTGCTTGATCTCTTTCGGGAGTTCGTGCTCAGGGAACGCCTCGCGGATACGTCTCGGGCCGAGCGTGGCCGTGTGATAGTATCCAGGCTGATTCCGGCCCCGTTCGTCGCTGTCGTACTGGACAAGCTTACGACGGCCCTGCCGGTCGTTTTCGAGCAAGTGCCCCAGCTGTGCGATTGGGCCGTCGCGGGCGTGGACTGAGCCGCTTACGCCCTCGTGGAGACGGACGTACCGCTCCGCGTCGAGAATCGTCGAGAACTCATGGAGTTGCCGGAAGTAACCGGGACTTATTCCCACTGACGCTGCTGCCTTCCGAATCAGCGGCTGGTAGCGCTCGAACTCAATGTTCGAACCTTGGATATGGAGGTTGACTCCCTCGTCGAGGTCGTCGGGGACAGAGATCGATTTCCCGTTCTTGCTCTCCATCCCCTGCCAGCGGGGGGCGATGTGGGCGTGCAGCGAGCGCTCGCCCACCTGGTCGTAGCAGCTGTGGATGTAGAGGTCGAACTCGCGCATCTCGTCCAACTCGAATGAGGTGCCCGTCGGGAGCGTCGCGCCGGGATGAGCAAGTCCAGAATCTCGATACGAGAGTGACGCTTCCCACTCTTCGCTCTCGTACTGGAAGGTCGCGCGCTGGCTCCCGCCGCCTTCCTTCACCCGCCGGTCGCACGCGAAGAACGGGGACAGCCCGTGCTCCGCGAACAGGAAGTGCGCGGCGAACTCGTGAGGCGCGGTCTCTACCAGCTGCAACCGCGCTCACCTCCGTTAACGCAAGACGTCGATAGACGAGACGTAGGGGTTCCTACGGGGGTTGTCGTTCCGGCATGTAAACCGAGAAGGGTATGCCGCCTCCCGGATTTGAACCGGGGACAGCTCGATCTTCAGTCGAGTGCTCTCCCAGTCTGAGCTAAGGCGGCGCGCCGTCGTGCGCATCTCCGACTGCGAGGAGGGGAGAAAAAAGGATTTCGAAAGACGGCCCGGATACGTCGGCTGATTGACGGCACGTTCGGCCCGGCCGTTCGACTCACCGGACAGGTCAGTGACACGGATTTCACCCCGGCGGACGAGTCGACCGAGACACGCGAGATCCCGACGAGGAGTGAGAAAACACCTTCGCCCAATCTGGGCGGAAAGATGAGTAGGATGACTTGGGACCCAATTGCGGACGATCAGTCGTCGATCGCGCCTACGATCCGGTCCGCGTCGAATGGCCATGGAGATAGACGCCAGAGCCGAGACGGGCACGAAGCGGGCTGTGGCGAGTAACTACGGTAACGGCGCGGATAGCTCGACCTTTCGCGCCGCTTCGCTGTCGAAACGGGCGAAACGGGCGAAACGAACGGTGGATTAACATCACTACACAGTCATGTCCGGACGAAAACAGTCTGCTCGGTGAGAACGGATGGATTCGATTCCCAGTGGTAGACGGTTCCACCGACGGCAACGGAAGTCTGTGGTTTCGATCGTGATAACAGTCGCAGACTGAGTGTCCGCCGACCGTTCCGCGATCGGACATAGTCGCGGAAATTTGCAGTTTCCGTTATCAGATTCGTCGGTCATGTAGCTGAACGTGTAATTGTTCTCACTAACAAAGGCTGTCGAGGTCCACGGTACGAACGCATGAGTCCGAATGTCACCAGACGGCGAGTGATACAGGGAGTCGGCGCGCTCGGCGTCGCGGGCGTCGCCGGGAACGCCCTCGTGTCGGCGTCCGGCGATTCCGCCGCCGTCCAACAGGACGGAGCGGCGCTCCGCGTCGCCCACGCGTCACCCGACACACCGAGTATCGACGTCACCCTTCGGTCGGCGGAGGGAGATGCAACCGACACGGAGACGGACGGCGGAGCGGGCACTGAGACGGCCGTCGGCGGGGACGGCCCGCTGGTCGATGGGCTTGAGTTCGGGAACGTAAGTAGTTACAACGAGGTAGACCCCGGGACCTATCAGATCCGGATCGTCGCCACGGAGAGCACCGGGTTCCTCGAGGGGATCTTCGGCGAGGCGGATGAGCGCGTCATCTACGACGAGGAAGTCGAACTGGAGGAGGGGACCACCTACACCGCGGTGGCCTACGGGAAACTCAGGGAGACAGCCCTCGGTGAGACGTCCACCGAGACGGACACG
Organism: Halosimplex rarum; assembly: GCF_047715405.1. Classification (NCBI taxonomy): domain Archaea; kingdom Methanobacteriati; phylum Methanobacteriota; class Halobacteria; order Halobacteriales; family Haloarculaceae; genus Halosimplex; species Halosimplex rarum. The sequence goes on along the minus strand of NZ_CP180412.1, from coordinate 2,027,057 downwards.
CCGGGTCTCGGCGAAGAGACGCCCACAGAGACCGCGGCGACGCCGACCGACGGCGAGGACACGTCCACCGACGAGGCGGAGACGCCGGGTCTCGGCGAGGAGACGCCGACGGCGACGACCGAAGGCGGGGACGCCGACGGAGAAGTCGTCATCGACCGGCTCGCCTACGGCGAACACGAGTCGTTCACCGCCGAGGCCGGCGACTACACACTCGAGTTCCGTGAAACGACCGCCGCGGGGGAAGACACCGTCGGTGCGGAGACGCCGACTGACGACGCTGCTACCCCGACCGACGACGGCGTGACGGGAAGCGGGGAGGCGTCGGACGACGACCGGCCGCTGACGGTCGCACTCCTCGAAGACGACCTCTCCGCGCCGGGCGATTCCGCCGCGGAGGATGAGGAAACGACCGCTGGTGCGGAGACGCCCGACGGGACGCCCACTGACGGGGGCGCGATCGGCCAGGAGACGGCGACCGAGACCGACGGCGCGAGTCCCGCCGGCGAGGAGACCGAGACAGACGGTGCGGAGCTGACGCGGATCCGCGTCTTCCACGCGGTCCTGGACGCCGACGCGCTCGAGGTCGTCGCGGTGCAGGACGGCGGCGACGGCGGCGGCATCTTCGGCGGTGGCGACGGGGAAGGCGAGACGGAGACCGAAGCCGCGACGCAGACCCCGACCGCGGATGGTGCCGCGGAGGGCGACGCGGAAGAGACGACGACCGCCGGCGCGGAGACCGAAACCGACGCCGGCGACGAGGGTTCCGTCCAGGAGGCCCAGATCTCTCCCGAAGCGGGCACCGCGTACAGCGGGTTCGCCGTCGGGTACTTCGACCCGTCGGCGGCGGAGACCGGCGAGCAGACCCCGACGGACGAGGGGGCTCCCACCGGCGGCGAAGCGACCGACACCGACGCCGAGGGCGCCGGACAGACCGAAACGGCGGCTACCGAGACGGTGGTGGGAACCGAGGAGATCGCCGAGGAGGGGACCGAGGAATTCCAGTTCGTCGTGGCCGAAGACGCGACCGACGGCGAACGAGCGGACGGCGGGAGCGACGACGGCGGTATCCTGCCGGAACAGTCGGCACCGGAGGCACCGTTGGACTGACCGCCGCCTCCGGCAGTAACACGATTCCGTACTCTCCTTTCCTGCTCGGCATTCGTCGAGTGGTCGATCCGCGCAAACGCATCGACTGTGACGGATGACTTACAAGGGCGCGGCACCCGATAGGCAGGTATGGAGCTGTCCGAGAAACTCGGTGATCGCGGTCGACTCGCTCGCGTGGTTCTCACCGCCGTCCTGGTGATCGTCGCGATCCAGTCGTTCAGGAAGCAAAAGCGAACGCGCGGCGTGCTGGCGGGAGTCGGCGCGGCCGCACTCGGCTACAGCGTGTCGAGCGGCTCGGCCGAGCCCGACGAGGTGATCGAAAGCATCGGTACCGGAGTGATGGACGAGGGCGACGAGAGCGGCGAACTGCGCTGCGCGTACTGTGGAGAGCCCATCGTTCCGGGAGAGCGGCGGACGCCGAACGAAAACGGCGAAACCGTCCACGAGGCCTGTCTCGAAGCGACCGCGTGAGTGCATCCCTCACCCGGGCCAGACGACATCGCTCGTCCCGCCGGAGGGGGCGTCGACTCGAGGATGGGTCGGAATAGCCCGAGCGGTCAGGGGAGAAACAGGTCGGCGGCGTCGAACTCGCGGTCGCAGTCGTCGCAGACGTAGGTCGTGCCGTCGGTCGTGCTGACGTGCCCGTCGCAGTCGGGACACTTCGATCCGTCGATCATGCCTGCGTTCGGTCACCGGGGCACAAAACCCTTGCTCCCGGCCGTGGGGCGCCTGGTCGCGAGCGTCGAACAGCCCCGTTCGACCGCGTGAGGGCGGTCCAACCACGAAGTATTTGTTCCTGGCAGGCCTCCTTTCGGTGAATGCAACGCCCGGAGTGGAACGTGACGATCCGGTTGCACACTCCGATTCTGTTCGATACATGAGCGACTCCGACGAGCGATTCGAGTTCGCCGGCGACGCGGCGGACCGCGAGTACGGGTCGGTCGCGCTGGTCGCCGGCTGTATCGTCGCGGTTATCCTCGCGACGACGCTGATCCCCGCGGCCGCCTCGGTCGGCCTCGGCGGCGCGCCGGCGGAGTCGCTGATCCCGGTGCCCCCCGGAGCGGACCAACGCTCGGGCGGCGGGAACTCCGGCGGCGGTTTCGGGACTGGTGACGGATTCGGCGCGCTGAACCTCGGCAACCGGACGTCCGTCGGCGGGTCGCTCGGGGAGAGCGACGGCAACCCGTTCCGATCGCAGAACACGGAGGTCCACTTCCAGGTCCGCAGCGAGGAGTCCGGGTACTGGCGGACGGGCGCGTACGACACCTACACGGGCGACGGCTGGTCGCAGTCGGGGACGAGCGACGCGACCGCACCGGTGGAGGGCAGACAGGTCCGTTACCGCGTGGACCTGGCGCGCCCGACGACGTCGGCGCCGGCGGTGTGGCGGCCACTGCGCGTCGACGGGCCCGACAGCCTCGAACTGACCGACGGCGGGCTGGCGCGCGCCGACGAGCCGCTGCCGGAAGGCACCAGCTACGTGGGCGTGAGTCGGAAACCGCCGCGGGACCCCGAGATGCTCCGGGCGACCGGTCGCGACTACCCGGACGCGATCGAGCGTCGCTACACGAAACTCCCGCCCAGCAGCGCGGTGTCGCTGCGACCGTTCACGAACAACGTCACCGAGGGGGCGGACACGCCGTACGAGACGGCGGTGCGGATCGAGGAGTGGCTGGAGGCGAACAAGGAGTACTCGCTGAACGTCTCGCAGCCGTCGGGCGATCACGTCGCCAGGGAGTTCGTCACGCAGATGGACGCGGGCTACTGCGAGTACTTCGCGACGGCGATGACGGCGATGCTCCGCTCGCAGGAGATCCCCGCGCGGTACGTCGTCGGCTACTCGACGGGCCAGCAGGTCGGGGCGAACACGTTCCAGGTCCGGGCGATGAACGCCCACGCGTGGGTGGAGGTCTACTTCGAGGGCGTCGGCTGGGTGCGCTTCGACCCGACGCCGGGCACGGAGCGCCTGCAGCAAGAGGAGCAGTCCTACGAGGAAAGCGGCGAACCTGGGGAGTACAGCCCGCAGGAGGAGGGGAGCCCCGGCGAGACGTTCTCGCCGGACCCCGGTCGGAACAACGGAACGGCGACCGCCACGCCGGCGGATCCCGGGGGAGACGACCGGACGGTGGTGACGCCGCAGCCGACACCGAACACGCCCGGTGGAGAGGACGACACGCCGGTCCCGAGCGATCCCGCGGACCCGTCGATGAGTGATATCGAGGTCACACTCAATCGCACGGCGGTGCCCGGGGCGGTCGTCGAGGTGTCCGTCACGGTCGGCGCTCAGCCCATCGTCGGCGCGCTGGTCGAGTTCGACGGCGAACCGATCGGCCGGACCGACAGGGGCGGGACCGTCGCCGGCCGGGTACCCTACACCGAGAATCTCTCGGTCAATGTCATCGTCGGGCGGACCGTCGACTCGGAGGCCCCGTCGGGAGCGGCGCTGTCGATGGCCGAACCGCTGTCGCTCCCGCCGCCGGACGCCGACTCCCTCGTAGCGCGTGCTCAGCCCGACAACACGACGCGTTCGTTCGACGTATCGACCGAGGCGACGCTGTCGGTGTCCGGCGACGTGGCCACCGGAGAGACCGCGCTGGTCACTGCGACGGTCGACGGCGTCCCCGTCGAGAACGCGAGGGTGACGCTGGACGGCGAGCCGGTCGCGCGGACGGACGACGGCGGCCAGGCGCGGGTTCGCCTCCCCGGGTCGCCGGGGAACGTGACGCTCGGCGTCGACAGAGATCCGGTCGCCGGCTCACAGACGCTCCGGCTCGCCGGGCTGACGGTCTCCGCCGAGCCGATCTGGCCGCTCCCGGTCGCCGGAACGCCGGTCGAGGTGTCGGCGCGTCTCGGCAACGACTCCGTCGCCGGCGCCCCGGTCCGGATCGGCGGGGAACGCGTCGGCGAGACCGGCGTCGACGGGACGCTCAGGACTCGACTACCGCTCGAATCGGCGGTGCCGATCGCGGTCGAGACGGACGGCCAGACCGCCCGGACCACCGTCTCGAACCCGATCGCGAACGCTGCGGGCGTCGTCGTGGCCGCCCTCGCCGTACTCGTCGGTGCGGCCGTCACGGTCGGTCGTCGGTCGCTCAGACCCCGGTCACTCGTTCGCAGTCTCGCGGTCCCCCTCCGGACGGCCGGTCGCCTGGCCGTTCGGGCGTTCGTCGGAGCAGCGATCGCCGCGGCGGCCCGGATCGAGCGGACGCTCGACCACCTCGCCGCGCTGGTCTCGGGCGAGCGCTCGCCGGCAGAACTGGTCCGGGCGTTCCGGTCGTGGGTCGCCGCGTGGGCGGCTCGACTCCGCCGCCCCGTCGACCGGCGAACGCCGTCGAACGGTCGCGGAACCCCCGCGGACGGCGACGGGTCAGGGTCGGCTGAGGACGACGCGGCGCACGTGACGATCCGCGAGGCCTGGGGCCGATTTCTGGGCACAGTGTCGGTGAACCGACCGTGGACGAAGACGCCGGGACAGCTGGCCGACCACGCCGTCTCCGCGGACGGCCTGCCCGCCGACGCCGTCGCGACGCTCCGCGACGAGTTCCGCGCCGTCGAGTACGGCCCCCGTTCGCCCGACGACTCGGCCCCGGCCGTCGAGGCGGCGATCGATCGGATCGAACGCGCTATCGAACCCGCCGAGTCGTCGGGAGACGCTGCGGACGCGGCCGACGGCGAAGGCGACGCTTCGGCGGCCGACGGCGACGCGGAGCGGGGTGCGGACTGATGCACGGACCGCTCCGGGCCGCGTTCGGCGTCGTCGGTGCGTTCGCGACGGGACTGGCCGTGCTCTCGGTCGGGGCGCCCGATCTCGTCGCCGAGACGGAGCCGCTGGCGACGCTGGTCGGCGCCGCCTCGGCGCTCGGACCGCGGACGCTGTTCGTCCTCGGTAGCGCGGCGGTCGGGCTGTACCTCTTCGGCGCGGTCTGGAAGTCGCCGGAGGAACGCCTCGTGGAGGGCGACCGGAGCGGGGCCGAACGGTTCGAGCGGCTCGTCACTGACGCGCCCGAGACCGTCACGGCCCCCGACCGGACGCTGGCGGCGAACGATTTCGACGCTGCCGTCGACCGAGCGGTAGACGGCGACGAGCGCGCGATGGACCAGATCCGCGACCGGATCCGCCGGCTCGCGGTCGCACGGCTGGAACGGGGCGGATGGGACGACGACTCGGCAGCCGATGCCGTCGCCACGGGCAAGTGGACTGACGACAGGATCGCGGCGGCGTTTCTCTCGGGGGCCGACGGGGTGGTTCCGTCGCTCCGGTCGCGTCTCCGGCTGTGGCTCGACCCGGCGACCGAGCGCGAGCGACGCGTCCGGCAGACGGTCGCGGCGGTCGACGCAATTGCGGAGGACGAGCGGATCGACGGGGAGACCGGCGACGATGCGGACACCGACGGAACTGCCCCCGGAGTCGAGCCGATCCGAGACGGGGGTGTCGGCGAGTGAGTCGGGAACGGGTCTACCGGTTGCGGATCGGCGCCGTCGCGGCGGCGGCGCTCGTCGCACTCGGACTGCTGTTCGCGTCGCCGCTCCTGCTCGCGTCGACGGCCGTCCCGCTCGCGTACGTCGCCTACGGTGCCCTCTCGACGGTTCCGGCGGACGCCGCGATCCGGGTCGAACGGTCGTTCTCGGACGCGACGCCGCGGCCGGGCGCGTCGGTAACGGTGGACGTCACGGTCGAAAACGTCTCTGATGGCACGCTCCCCGACGTCCGCATCGTCGACGGCGTCCCCGACGACCTGGCAGTCGTAGACGGGTCGCCGCGCCGGTGTGTCACGCTCCGGCCGGGGGAATCGGCGACGCTGACGTACGATGTCGTGGCACTGCGCGGCGAATTCGAGTTCGCCGACCCGGTCGTGCGACTGCGGCCGTTCGCGGCCGGTCGGGTCGTCACAGAGTCCGTTCCGGCGGCCGGCGACGGCACGCTCTCCTCGCTCGATCCCGTTTCGGCCGCGCCAGTCGGGTCGGCGACGCTCGCCCGGGCGGGGACACACCCGACCGACAGCGGCGGCGAGGGGCTGGAGTTCCACTCGACGCGGGAGTACAGACCGGGCGACTCGATCAGCCGGATCCACTGGCGGCGCTTCGCGAAGACGAACCAGCTGACGACCGTCTCGTACCGCGAGGAACGAGCGGTCAGGGTCGTCGTCGTGGTCGACGCCAGGCCGGTCGGCCGCGTCAGGCCACACGCTGGCGCGCCGACGGCGGCGTCGCTGACCGGCTACGCCGCCGAGCGGATCTACGAGTCCCTCGTCGACGCCGACGTGACGACGGGTGCGGCGGCGTTCGGCGTCGACGGCGCCGATCCGTCCGTCTCGACGGGCGTCGGACCGGTCCCCTGGATCGCCGGCGATCGGGACGACGCGGTGGCGCACGCTCGCGCCCTCTTCGACGCGGTCCAGCGGGTCGCCGACGACCCCGACGACGGGGGCCGCGGCGCTCGCTCGGCTACCGGTGGAACGAACGTCGAATCTCCACGAACGAACGCGAGAAGAGCCGACGCGAACGACCGGCCGGGCGGCATCGAACTATCGGGCGACGCGTCTGGAGACGAGAGCGCGACAGCGCCGGAGACGGCGACGCCGGACGGGGGCGCTGACGCGGTCCGGTATCTGCTGTCGCAGTTCCCGCCGATGGCGCACGTGGTCTTCGTGACGCCGGTGCTGGACGACTGGCCCGTGAACTTCGTCCGCCGGGTCCGCCAGCGCGAGTATCCGATCACCGTCCTCAGTCCCGGCGCGACCGGTTCAGACTCGCTCGGCGCGCGCGTCGCGAGCCACGAGCGCGACGTTCGCATGCAAGATCTCTCGGCGACGGGCGCGACGGTGGTCGACTGGGACCGTTCGGACGCGGTCGACGCTGCGCTCGCCGACGCGCTCGCGTCGTTGCCGGGGGGATCCCATGGCTGACGTGCGGTCGGAAGGCGACGCGACGACCGACGACCCCACCGCGACCGGCATCACGACCGACCCGTCGCGGGTGAGCACCGCGATCGTCGTCGTGCTGACGGTCGTCGCCGCCGGCGCGTTGATCGGACGACTCGGTCCGGCGCTCGCGGTCGCTCTCGCGCTCGCCCACGCTGTGACGTTCGCAGGGAGCCTGTGGCTGGTCAGACGGGATCGGTGGCGCGCTGGGGCGACCGCGAGCGCCGGACTGCTCGCGCTGGTCGTCGGCGCGAGCTTCGCCGCCGCCGTCGGCTACACGTTTCTGGACCTGGTCGCCGCGCTGTACCCGGTACAGTCGGTCGCCCAGATTCGCCCCCGCGGCCTCCGGGTCGCCAGCGCGACCGTCGTGGTCCTCGGCGGGACGGTCGCGATGGTCGGCGCGCTCTCGACGCTCGCCGGCGGCCTGACCACGGAGAGCGCGTGGGCTTACGCGAAGCTCGCCGTCAAGACGTTCGTCGTCCCGCTGTCGGTCGCCGCCGTGCTATTGCTCTCGACGCTGCTCGGCCGACTCGGCGGCCCGGACGAGGCTCCGATCGCCCAGCCGCTGGTAACTGCCGTCGGCGACGTCGTCGGTGCGTTCCTGGCTCCCGTCCCCGGCCGCACGCACCTACTCACGTTCTGCCTCGTCGTCGGTGCCACCGCCGTGGCGGTCGCCCGCGCTATCGACGCGCTCCCGGTCGAAGAGCTGTCGACGCCCCAGACCGACGACCGGATCGAACAGATGGCGGCCGCGCTCGAACGCACCGCTCGCCGTACGGCCCTCGCCGCGGCCGCGGTGCTACCGTTGACGCTCGTGGAGGTCGTCGTCTCGCCATCAGCGTTGCGGACCGTGCTCACGGTACCGGTGTACGGGCTCGTGGCCGGCGTGACCGCCAGTCCGCTGCTCCGCACCGCGCTCGTCGCGCTCGCGCTGCTCGCCGGCGGGGTCGCGACGGTCGTCTGGGCGCTCAAACGGTCGACTCGCACCGCGACCAGCGACGTGCTCGTCGCGTTTACGCCGTTCGTCGGGGGCGCAGTAGTCGTGGTGCTCGCGGCCGCGCTCCACGGGGTCGTCCTCTCGCCGACGCTTGCGTTCGTCGCCGACGCGCTGCCCGGTCAGTTCGCGACGGCCTTCACTCGCCAGTCGACTGCCGTCGTCGACTACTACGGTTCGCTCGCCGTCGTCATCACCGTCTCGGCTGTGCTCGTCGGCATGACAGCGGCCCTTTCGCTCGCGCTCGCGCTGGTGATGGCGATCGGAGCGCTGCCCGAGTCTGCCCCCGGACCGGCGCTCGCGGCCGCGGGGACGTTCGTCGCTGCCGGCTTCGCCGCTGGCGCCGGCGTCGGTGCACCGGTCGTTCTCGGGGGACTCGTCGCCAGCATTGTCGTCTGGGACGCCGGCGAGTTCGGCGTGACTCTCGGCCGAGAAGTCGGACGAGCGGGAGCGACTGCCACTCCCGAGGCCGTTCATCTCGCCGCCGCGCTCGCCGTCGGCACCATCGGTGCGATCGGCGCGCTGGCGATACACAGAGTCGCGGCCGGGACCGTCCTCACCGACGTGACGACGATCCCCTTCGCCATCTCAGCGGCCGTCGCCGCGCTCGTCCTGCTGGTCGCCGCGCTCCGCTGAGTCGCGGGCTCGTCGGTCCTCCGCGCCCGATTCCTCGACCGCCGGGACGGCGACGCTGTCGAGTACGTCCGCGACCACCGTGGCAGGGTCCGCGCCACGGACGCTCGCCTCCGTCGTGAGCACGAGCCGGTGAGCGAACGTCGGATAGACGACCCGCCGCACGTCGTCTGGGACCACGTACGCTCGCCCGTCGATCACCGCCGCCGCCCGGGCGGCCTCGAACAGCCGCTGTACTCCGCGCGGGGAGACGCCCACCTCCACGCGGTCGTCCTCGCGCGTCGCCCGCCCGAGTTCGACCACGTAGTCCCGCAGTTTTCCGTCCACGGAGACGGTCTCGGGAACCGACTGCAACTCCGCCACAGTCTCCCGGTCGACGACCGCCTCGACGCTGGGCGACTGCGACGTCCGGTCGGCCCGGCGGTCGATGAGCGTCCGCTCGTCGTCGAACTCCGGGTACCCCATCGCGAGTTTGAACACGAAGCGGTCGCGCTGGGCCTCGGGCAGCCCGAAAGTCCCCTCCTGCTCGATCGGGTTCTGCGTCGCGATGACGAAAAACGGGCTCGGCAGCTCGGTCGTCTCGCCGTCGACCGTCACCTGCCCCTCGCCCATCGCCTCCAGCAGCGCCGCCTGGGTCTTCGGCGGCGCGCGGTTGATCTCGTCGGCCAGCAGGAGATTCGAGAACACCGGCCCCGGAACGAACTCGAACTCGCCGGTCCCCTCGTTGTAGACGTTCGATCCGGTGATGTCCGATGGTAGCAGATCAGGCGTGAACTGGATGCGCGAGAAGGATAGGTTGAGCGCGCTGGCGAAACTCCTCGCTGTCAGCGTCTTCCCCGTTCCCGGCACGTCTTCCAGTAGCACGTGCCCCTGCGCGAGAACTCCCGTCAGGACGCTCTCCAGAAACCGCTCGTCGGCGATGACCGCTTCACCGACGGCGTCGAGTATCCGTTGACAGGTCGCTCCCGCCTCGTCGTAGTCCATGGTCGGATTCCGGGACGGTGCGACCAAATGTTTTCGGCCTCACCTATAATACATTTTTAACACCATTTGTGACAGGAATAAATAATTATTTTCATAATAACATCATGCCCCAAATGAGCCAATACTGAGTGACTTCTGTCTACTTTGAACTCTTATTAAAGTAAGTAGTGTTTCCACCTGCCCTGTCCATCTCATTTATATATTTCTCTTCTTTAACGCTCATATTTCTCATTGAGTTCCAATAGCGGTCAGTAAACTCCATGGCATTTAGATTATTTAAGTAATAGTCTCGTGCCAATGATGTATTTACGTACCAAGTTTTCGGGGGAGTGCCGGTATTATTCACTTCTGCAATTCGTAATTGGTCTGGAATCTTCCCGTCAATTTTACCGTTGTCATAGTGAGCAACCGCTTGAGTATATCCGCTTGTCACAAGAGTATTGATCTGTCTTGTTCGACGGACTTCGTTTTCTGATGGGGCACTTAGGTTCAATACCATGATCAATACTTTTCCTCTTACAACTCTCCACCCACGGATTCTCATCGGGACGTCTGTACTGATTTTGACCTCACCGTAGACTGTACTTACAAACCCACTGTACCTGTCGTTAGCGTAGGGACTTGGTGTGGAGGTCGCAGATGGGATCGCTGTAGTAGATGGCAGTGACGGCGTGCCAGTAGGTGTCGGTTTGGGGGACTGCGTGGGTGTAGGTACGGAATTATCTGTGGATTCATGAGTTTGTATTACAGGAGCGGTTGTGTTCTCAACGGGGCCCTCTGTAGATGCAGTTGAATTAGATACTGCTTGATCATTTTCCGGCTCTAACACACCACCGGACATCCATGTTAGCGCGAGAACCAATCCGATAGCAAGCACTAAACCAATCCCCAAAATAGAAATTGAGCTCACTGCGTGATGATCATTGTCCGTTTTTCTAAATGACATTGTCTAATAGAATGCTTGTATTCGGGATTTTAGAATCCACCTGGGCCATTATGGGGAACTCGGCCCGTCCGGTTCCTACTGTTGTCGCTTCCTTCAGTTTCACCTTCCTCGGAATCTTCCCCATTTGCGTTTTTATTAGTGTCAGAAGTGCCGCCATCATTATCATCACCATTATTGGCATCATCACTCCCGTCGTCACCACCGTCACTACTTTCATCATCTTCCGAATTACCGTCTGTGTTGTCGGAATCGTCGCTAAAAGGGCCACCATTGTTTCGATCTTCGGAGTCTCCTGTGTCTTCTTGATCGGTATCTTGGTTGGCATCAGCAGTAGGATTTACGTTGACTGTCTCTGCTTCTAACGCCTCCTTGTACGCTTCTTGACTGTCGAATTCGACGGTCCCATCAGTCGAGTCGAAAGACACTCCCTCGTTTTTTGCTGCGAAGTCCGCGTCCAACGTCTGTCCGCCCCACTCGGTCGTTCCGTCGTTGTCGGCGTCAGAGATGACGATCCCGTTGCTGTCGAGGGTCATGCGATCGTTGTTACAGTACGTAGCGTCGTCCCGGTTGTACTGTGAGCAACTCTCGCCATCACCGGTCCCGCTAACTTCCGCCGGGCTACCGCTCTCACTACTAATATCAGCGTCAGGGCCGTTCACAGTCACTTCTTTGGTCGCAGTACGCTGGCGGCCGAGCCTGTCGACGGCGGTCACGCTGACCGTGTAGCTGCCGGCCGCCGTGAACGCGTGTAGGAAGTCCGCGGTCGCACTCTCGCCGGCGATACTCGTCCGGTTCTGCCAGTCCCCGTCGATTCGCCAGGTCACCGCCGCGACGTCTGCGCTACCGGCCGACACCGAGGCGGTATACCCGGCGACCTCGCCGGTGTTCAACTCCTCGGGTCCCGAGAGCGTTACCGTCGGACCATCGGCTTCCTCGACGTGGACGCGGAGTGTGTCGCTACTGGTCGTGCCGTCGTCGTCGGTGACCGTCACCGTGGCGTTGTACGTCCCGATCTCCCGGGCGACGAACGACGTCCGGCCACAGGTCTGGCAGTCGGGGTGCTCGTAGTTGCCGTCCGGTGTCTCGAGCCGCCATTCGTAGCCGTCGATCTCACCGTCCGGGTCTCGCGACCCCGTCGCGTCCAGATACACGGTCGCGTTGACGGTGACGTTCTGGTCCAGTCCAGCGTCGGCCAACGGCGCCTCGGTCCCGAGATTCGCCGCTCCAGCGACTCCCGGGACGAAACTCACCACCGTTCCGGCGACGAGCGCGAAACACAGCGCCGCCGTCAGACTTCCCCGATCCCAGTCCAGCATCCTCTACTCGCTGGTGCTTCCCTCTCCGGTATAAATGTTCGTGGTCTAACACTGTCGGCTGCTCTGTCGGTACGACGGACAGGTCCGCGCAGCTACCACTCCGCGTCGACGAGGTCATCGATGCGGTCGAACGCCGTCCGCTCTCGCTCGCCGCCGCAGGTCTCGACGACGCGCTCGAAGTAATCGAGTCGCTCCAGGAGCGTTTCGGTGTCGTAGGACTCGACGCCGAGCCGAGACGCGGCGACAGTGGCTTCGACGACGGCGTAGAACCCGCGGTTCGTCGTCGGAACGACGCGCCGCTCGACGCCGCTGTCGACCGGATCGAGTCGCCAGATGAGGACGTCCGTTCCGTCTTCACTGGTCGAATCGATCCGGTCGACAGCGACCTCCGTCCACGCGTCGGCGCTGTCGAGAACCGGGGTGTCGACCTCGCGCACGGCGAGCGCGGCGTCGACGAAGTCGACGGGGTCGCGAGTGAACTGCACGTAGCCGGCGCCGCGGTCGCGGAAGTTCCGCCGGGTCCGCGTGCGGCCGTAGGTGCGCGCCGTCACGGGGTCGCCGGCGTGGAGGCCGAGCGCGGCGACGTTCCAGCGGTCGTTCGGGCCGAGCGTGGTGACCACCGACTCGACGACGCCGGAGAGGTGGACCGGCCAGTCACCGGCACCCTCGTCCGCGCTCTCGTCGACAGTCATACGTCCAGCCCTCGCTCTAGCGCGACGAACAACCCGGCCGCGACGATGTCAGCGGTCGTGCCGGGATTGATACCCTCGGCGACGAACTCGTCGGCCAGCGTCTCCGGATCGATCTCGCCGTCGAGAGCCGCACGGGCCCGTTCGCTCGTCGATTCGGCGGTCGCTCGGTCGTGTTTCGTCGCGACGAAGGTGTCGACCTCGTCGGCCAGTAGTTCGAGGAAGGCCCGTGCGGCGCGGTCGGCGACAGGACCCTCGCCCTGCTCGACAGCGTCGGCGGCCGCAAACACGCGCTCGAACCCCTCCACCCACTCGCGGGCGACGCCGTCGCGGTCGGTGGAGCGCTCCATGACGTCCCGGAGCGTGAGCCCGCGCGATTCCAGTTCGGGCACGGCGTCGCTCCCGCGGCGCACATCCAGCGGTTCCATGCCCTCCGGCGGGTCATCGACCGCCACGTCGACGGCCTCGAACGCCCGGTAGAAGTCCGCGGCGTCGGCCACGGTCGTCGCGTCGACGACCGCCGTCGCTCCCTCCGGGCTGAGCGATCGATTCTCGTCGCCCGCGGCGGCGACCAGCGGGAGTTGGAGGAGGAGGGCGCCGAACTGCGTGTTGCCGCCGCGCTGCTCGCTCATCCCCTCGATGGTCGCGAGGAACGACTCGCCGAGCGGGTCGCCGGCGGCGGCCATCTCCAGGCCCGCTCGCGCGCCGACGGCACCGGCGAGGAAGTGCTCGAAGCGCAGGTCCTCGTACTCGCGGTGGCGGTCGACGTTCCCGGGCTTCGGTGTTCCGGCGACTTCCAGCAAGAGCGCGAGTTCGGCGTTCTGAGCGGTCGTCCTCACGTGTCCGACCCCCGCGGTTCGGCGTTGGGGGCCCGCTCGGACTTCTGTTTCTCGGCGCCGTCGAACCACTCGTCGACGGCCCTGCGGACTCGCCGGAGTATCCTCGGATCGTCGCTCGGTCGGCCGAGGCTGACCGCGTCGGCGCCGTAGTCGAGGTATTCCCGGACCGTCGCCCGGTCGCGGACGCCGTTGTTAGCGACGACGAACGCGTCGGCCGCGTCGACCACGTCGGCGACGACCGCCTCGGAGTCCATCGCGTCGACGTGGAGGAGATCAGCACCGGCGTCGTCCAGGCGAGCGGCGACTGCGGGCAGGTCGACGCCTTCGAGTTCCGTGCGAACCTTCACGCTCACCGTCGCCTCCGTCTCCGCGGCCGCTCGGACGTAGGAGGCGAGTCGGTCGGGGTCGCGCAGGAGCGACTCGCCGGCGCCGGCGGCGCACATCTCGTCCTGCCGGCAGTGGGCGTTGACCTCCACGATTGCGGCGTGGTCGGCGCAGACCGCGGCGGCCTCCCCGACTGGTTCCGGCCCGCTCGCGCGAACGTTGAACGCGGGTCTGAGCGGCGAATCGGCGAGCGCGGATAGCTGCCGGTCGATGAACGCCAGGGGATCGTCGGGGAGGAACTCGTCGCGGTCGCGGTCGACGAGTGCCCGTGCAGCGTCGCGAGTCGGTTCGTCGAGCGCGATCCCTCCGAGGAAGGCACAGCCGGCGTACTCGCTCGCGGCGGTCGCCCAGTCGGCGTCGGACTGGCCGCTCAGGCTGGCGAGCGCGAGACGCGGTTCGAACGGTACGTCCCCGTGGCTGGAGCCAGTGCGGTCGTGGTGGGTGGCGCCAGTGCCGTCGTCATCGTCGAGGCTCATTCGACTGCCTCCAGCGCGTCTTCTACCGCGCGCGCGACGCGGGTCGCGTCGTCTCCGTCGTCGATCCGGGTGTCGGTGCGCACGACCGGACGGTCGAGGTCGGTCCCGTCGGCGTCGTCGAGGACGAACGCGTCGGCGAAGTGATACGCCTCGGCGACGCCGGCGGTGCTGGCCTCGTACCCCTCGGCTTCCATGAGCTCGTCGGCCGGGCCGGAGAAGACGGTGTCCTCGACGAACGGCGAGACGGCGACGACCGGCGTCTCGGCGAGCGCTTCGCGGATCCCGTCCAGCGCGAGCATCGGCCCGAGGCTCGTGATCGGATTCGACGGGCCGACGACTACGGGTTCGGAGAGCGCGTCGAGGACGGCGGGCGTCGCCGCTGCATCGTCGCTCCCCCGGAACTCGACGGACTCGATCACGGGTTCGCCACTGCGAGCGACCCAGAACTCTTGGAAGTGCATCGGTCCCTCCTCGGTGTGGACGATGGTCGCCACGGGGTCGTCGCTCATCGGCAGCAGGTCGACGGTCAGACCGAACGCGTCCGCGAGGACGCGGGTCGATTCCGTGAGCGTGCGTCCTTCGTCGATGAGGCTCGTCCGCGTGAGGTGAACGGCGCGGTCGGCGTCGCCGATGAGCATGAACTCGCCGACGCCCGAGAACCGGCGCCAGCGGGCGATCCGTCGGCCCGCGGTCTGGCGGTCGTCGGGGAGATATCTGGGTCCCGATTCGAACCCGGCCGCCTCGGCGAGCGAGACGAGCTTCTCGTGGGTCGTCGCAGTGTCATCAGCGATTCCCCACCAGGTCTCGCGGTCGAGGCGATCGCCGCGGAGGTAGAGGACGGTGTCGACGTCCGGGCAGACGAGGTGGCCGCCGAGCTCCACGTCGTCGCCGGTGTTGCCGACGACGGCGGTCTCGCTCGGCTCGAACACGGCGTCGGCGCCCGACAGGAGCTTCGGTGTGCCCGTCCCGCCGGACAGAAACGTCACCATACCCCGCCGTAGGGGTGACCCCGGGCTAAAGCTTTGCGTCCGCGGCAGCGACTCCGGACCGCAGCGCAGTCTGGAATCGCCACACTGCACCGGCTCGTCACTCCGGGTCCATTGTCAGACGTGAGAATTGCACCTCTAGACTCAAGGGGGGTCGTCGAGTGATCCGACCAGGATCCGATGCCAGACGTTCACAACCGAGAATCGGGTGCAGACGCACACCGATTCGCCCCCGCTGCACCGGACGAGGAGCACGTCTACGGTGCGTGCAGCCCGGACTGGCACAGCGCCGCCGGTCACGCTCAGGCCCTCGCCGACTGGATCGCCGTCGTCCGCGCTCACGACGTCGAGCGCGTCTGCAGCCTCCAGCCCGGCCCCGAGTCCGCCGACGACTGCGACGACGGCTACGTCGACGCGTTCGGCGACGGCAGGGTACTCCACGCGCCCGTCCCGGACGGCCGCCTCGTCGAGCCCGCCCTCCTCGACAGAGAACTGCTGCCCTTCTTCGATGAGGCCGTCGCGGACGACGAACGGGTCGTCGTCCACTGCCTCGACGGGATCGGCCGCACCGGCCAAGTGCTCGCGGCGTGGCTCGCCCACGACCGCGGCTACGAACCCGAACGCGCCATCGAGACCGTCGAGGTGACGGGCCGCAAGCCCCGCGAGCCCGTTCGCAGGGGCAACGCGACCGAGCAGGAACTGTACGACCTGCTCGCTACCTTCGCCTGACCGCCGGCCCCGGCGTCGTGTTCGGTGACGGCAGGCTCCCCAGCCCCGACAGCGGATGCTGACCCTTATGTCGGGAGCCGCGTAATTTCGACGCAATGACGACGATCAAGGACAGCGTCCACGACCACATCGCGGTCGAGGGCGTCGCGGCGGATCTGTTGGACACGCCGCCCGTCCAGCGGTTGCGTCGGATCAAGCAACTCGGAACCGTCACCTACGTCTATCCCTCCGCCAACCACACCCGCTTCGAGCACTCGCTCGGCGTCTACCACCTCGCGACCGAGGCGCTGTCGCACCTCGGGATCGAGGGCCAGCAGGCCGAGCGCGTCCGGGCCGCGGCGATGCTTCACGACGTCGGCCACGCCCCCTACAGCCACAACATCGAGGACGTCGTCCACCGCCGCACCGGGAAGTACCACGACGACGTCGGCGACCTCCTCGGGAGCGGCCCGGTCGCGCGTGTGTTGACCGACCACGGGCTGAACCCCGACAGCGTCGCCGACCTGGTCGCCGGCGACGGCGAACTCGGCCAGATCGTCTCGGGCGAACTCGACGTCGACCGGATGGACTACCTCGTCAGGGACGCCCACCACACCGGCGTCTCCTACGGCACGATCGACGCCGAGCGGCTCGTCCGGGCGCTCCGGTTCGTCGACGGCGACCTCGTCCTCGACGAGGGGAACGTACAGGCCGCCGAGAGCCTCCTCCTCTCGCGGGCGCTGATGAACCCGACCGTCTACAGCCACCACGTCTCCCGCATCGCCAAGGCGATGCTACGCCGCGGGACCCAGCGCCTGCTCGCGCACACCGAGATCGACGGCGAGGAACTGCGGCGGATGGACGACTACGGGCTCCGGGTGGCCCTCCGCGAGTGCGAGGCGACCGCGGCGTTCGCCCACCGCCTCGACCGCCGCGACCTGTACAAACGGGCTGTCTGGGCGGAGATGGAGGCCGTCCCGGAGTCGCTTATCGACGCGGACCACGAGGATATCCGCGAGCACGAGCGGACGGTGGCCGACGCGGCGAACGTCGACCCCGACGCGGTGATCCTCGACGTGCCGCCCCGGCCGTCGATGCGGGAGTCGAGCAGCCGCGTGCTCGTCAACGGCCAGGTGCGCCGGCTGAGCGAGCAGTCGACGCTCGTCAGCGCGCTCCGGGCGGCCCAGCACGACCAGTGGCGACTCGGCGTGTACGCCCCCGACGAGACCGCCGAACGCGTCGGCAACGCGGCCGTCCGCGCGCTCGGTCTCGACCTCGAAGATACGAGGGTTCGCGACGTGCGCCCGGGTGTCCACGCGACCCTCGACGACTTTAACTGACGCCAGCGGAGTCTCACTGTAATGACCGACTCCACGACGTTCGCCGGCACCGTCCTGCGCGGCCGCGAGTTCGACCCCGTCGAGGGACGCGTCGTCGTCGAGGACGGCGAGATCACCGCTATCGAGGAGGAGTCCACCCACAGCGACGACGTCATCCTGCCCGCGTTCGTCAACGCGCACACGCACATCGGCGACTCCATCGCCAAGGAGGCCGGCGGCGGCCTCTCGCTCGAAGAACTCGTCGCCCCGCCGGACGGCCTGAAACACCGCCTGCTCCGGCAGGCCGGCCAGCGGGAGAAAGTCGAGGCGATGCGTCGGTCCCTGCAGTTCATGGTCGACTCGGGGACCGCGGCCTGCATCGAGTTCCGCGAGGGCGGCGTCGACGGCGTCGAAGCGTTCGATCGGGCCGCCCACGGCCTGGACATCGACCCGGTCGTCCTCGGACGCGAGACGGTCGACGCGATGGAGGCCAGCGACGGGTTCGGCGCAAGCGGTGCGAACGACGCCGACTTCAGCCGCGAGCGCAACGCGACCGCCCGCGCCGGGAAGCTGTTCGGCATCCACGCCGGCGAGGTCGACGCCTCGGACATCAACCCGGCACTGGACCTCGACCCGGACTTCCTCGTCCACATGGTCCACGCCGAGGAACTCCACCTCGACCGCGTCGCCGACAGCGAGATCCCCGTCGCGGTCTGCCCGCGCTCGAACCTCGTCACCGACGTCGGCTTCCCGCCGATCGCCGACCTGCTCGAACGGACGACGGTCGCGCTCGGAACGGACAACGTCTTCCTCAACAGCCCCTCCATGTTCCGCGAGATGGAGTTCACCGCGAAGATCGCCGACGTGAGCGCCCGCGAGGTCCTGCGGATGGCGACCGTCAACGGCGCCGAGATCGCCGGGCTGAACTGCGGACTGGTCGAACCCGGCCGGGACGCGAAACTGCTCGTCCTCGACGGCGACTCCGACAACCTCTCGGGCGCGAAAGACCCCGTCCGCGCGGCGGTGCGACGGGCCGGCGTCGCGGACGTCTCCGAGGTGTACCTGTCCGGCCGGTGAGTACCGGGCCGGTCTCCGTCCCGTCATTAAGCGTCAGGCGGCACACGCCCGAGTACCGAGGTCGGCCGCCTTGGAGATACAGGCCCGCCGTTGAACGGGAATCGGGCCCAATTTCGTCCCGCAATGTCACTCTCAGACACCGTCTCCAAGATCGACCGGCTGAGCGACGAACAGCGCGACTGCATCGAGAACTGCAACGAGGCCGCCGAGGTCTGCGAGTGGTGCGCCGACGAGTGCCTCGGCGACCCGGACATGGAGGAGTGCGCGCGACTCTGTCGCGACGTGGCCGACCTCGCGTCGCTGCACGCGCGGTTCATGGCCCGCGGCTCCGACAGCAGCAGCCAGCTCGCCGAGGCGTGCGCAGACGCCTGCGAGGCGTGTGCCGACGAGTGCGAACAGCACGACGCCAACCACTGTCAGGTCTGCGCCGACGTGCTCCGCGAGTGCGCGGAGTCCTGCCGGAACATGGCCGGCGCCTGATCGGCGTCGCGCCGACTGTCGCGCACTCACCGCGGACGTCGCTCGGCGGCCGACGCCCGGTCGTACCCCTCCTACCCGTTCTCCGCTTTCCCCAGTTCTCGCACCTGCCGAAGGGTTATACAGCCACGCGTGGTACTTGATAGCATGAGTCTCTACGAGACGATCCTCTTGCCGACAGACGGGTCGGCGGGGATCGAACGGGTGATCGAACACGCGGGGGAGCTGGCGCGGGTCCACGACGCGACGATCCGGGCGCTGTACGTTATCGACGCGACGAGCTTCACGGGGCTTCCGATGGAGACGTCCTGGGAGGGGGTCCGGCAGGTGCTCGAATCGGAGGGGGAGACGGCCCTGGAACAGCTGCGACGGGTGGCGCCCGACGACGTGCCGGTGGAGACGACGACGGTCGAGGGGACGCCCAGTACCGAGATCGTCCGCTACACCCGGGACCAGCCCGTCGACGTGGTCGTGATGGGGACCCACGGCCGCGGCGGGATCGACAGGCTCCTCCTCGGGAGCGTCGCCGAGCGCGTCGTCAGAAAGTCGGCCGTTCCGGTGGTGACGGTGCCCGTCGGTGGAGCGGCCGCGGCCGCCGAGACCGAAGAGCCGGCCGAGGCGGAGCCCGCGACCGAACCCGGGGGCGTCCCCGAATCCGAACGCGTCACCGACGCAGACGCGGACCGGACGCCGGGCGTCGAAGGCTCCTGAACGGGAGCCTTACGTCGCCTGCCGATCGATCCGTCTGCCGATCGATCTCAGTCCTCGACGGGTCGCAGATGCTCGCAGTCGCCGGCGGTCACGGTCACCCGTTCGTCGCCGGTGTCGACCACGAGCGCGCCCGGGAACGAAACGTCGACGGCCTCACCGACGACCTCGCCGCCGGGCGTGTCGACGCGCACGCGCTTGCCGAGCGTCGTCGCGTACTCCCGCCAGGCCGGGACGACGGCGTCCAGATCCTCCCGCAGGTCGTCGAACTCCTCCAGCACGCGCTGAGTGAACACCCGACGGTCGACGTCCCCGGTCTCCGCGCGAAGCGTCGTCGGCTCGGCCTCGCTCGGGAGGTCGCCGGGATCGACGTTGGCGTTGATCCCCGTCCCGACGATCACCCACGAGACGCGGTCGGCCTCGCCTTCCATCTCGGTCAGGACGCCGGCCAGTTTCCGCTCGACCGCCTCGCCGTCGGCGTCGGTCCCCGGGACGACGACGTCGTTCGGCCACTTGATCCGGGCGTCGACGCCGGCCTCCCGTGCAGCCCGGGCGACGGCGACCGCGGCGGCGAGCGTGTACGCCGGCGCGTGTGTGGCGGGGATGTCCGGCCGTGCGAGGACGCTGAGCCAGATCCCGCCGCTCGGCGAGGACCACTCGCGGTCGAGCCGGCCCCGGCCGCCCGTCTGCTCGTCCGCGAGGACGACCACGTCGTCGGCGCCCTCCTGTGCGAGGTCGCGCGCTCGGGCGTTCGTGCTCGGGATCGACTCGTGAAACTCCACGTCGAAGGGCGCCTCCAGACCGTACTCCACGGCCGACCCGCCGAACTCCGGGAACTCGTCGATGGCGTAGCCGTCGCTGCCGCTCTCGACGTCGAACCCCTCGTCGCGGAGCGCCTCGACGTGCTTCCAGACAGCCGCCCGCGAGACGTCCAGTCGCTCGGCCAGTTCCGGCCCGGTAACCGGCCCGTCTACGAGCGCGTCGAGGACGCGCTCTCGCGTCTCCTGCATGGCTCCGCGTAGCCAGCGGTCGGACGTAAGTGGTCCGGAGCGCGTCGGTCGTCACCCCCGATGGAACCGACACTCAGTCGATCTCGCCGACGCGCACCGCGTGATCCTCCGCGGCAGACGTCGCCGTAGCGGGCGCTGGCGTGGCTGTCGAGGACGAACTGGCCGTGCCCTTCGGTCCCGACGGCGTCGAGATGGGCTTCGGTACGTCGGCATCACCGATCTGGGTGCCCACGTACTATAGTTCATTTATCAATAACGCCCGTTAACTATATCTTGTTGACTGGAAAAGGTGACACTAATGGGGGACCCATCGGTCGCTGACGTTCTCGATATCTATAACAGGAGGAGAGAACTGCTGTGTCTGGTCTGTGCGGGGACGCTCGACAAGCGGGCGATAGAGCGACAGGTCGACTGCTCGCGGCCGACGGTAGACCGCTCGTTCAGGGAGCTAGAGGAACTCGGCGTGCTGCGGTCGTCCGGGACGGCGCACGAGCTGACGGCCTTCGGTCAGCTGTTCTGCCGCGAGTTCACGCGGACGCGGGCGGGGCTCACTACGATCACCGAGCTGAGCGACGTGCTGTCGGTCCTCCCGCGGGACTCGCCGATCGACATGCGACTGCTGAAGGGCGCGACCGCGCATCGGGCGGAAGAACACGCCCCGCAGGAGCCGTTTCTGGACGTGGTCGAGGCCGCGGCGGACGCGACGGAGATACGGGGGTATTCGAGCACGGTGCTGCCCTCGTACGTCGACGCGTTTTACTCGCTCGTCGTCGACCGAGAGATGCCCGCCACGCTCGTGTTCACCGCCGACGTCGTGGAGACGCTCGAAGCGAACTACCCCGACCGCTTCGCGGACCTGACGGAAGCGGCCCATACCACGGTGTACGAGACGACGACGACCGAGATGTACGGGCTCCTCGTGGGCGACGACGTCGTCGCCGTCCCGGTCGGGGACGGCGGCGGGAGCCTCGAAGGCGTCATCGTGAACGACACCGCCGCCGCGCTGGCCTGGGCCGAGGCGTGTTTCGACGGCCTCGTCGACGCCGCCGACACCACGGAGATCTGACCGTCCGCACGGTCACTCTCCCGCAACCTCCGGCACATCTCCGACGGGGATACCGAGGACGTGCTCGGCGCCCTCGGCCACGTCCCTGGCGACCAGCGCCGCGCCCTGGGCCGACGTGTACGGCTCCGCGAACCGGACCGGGGCGATGTCGACACAGCTCTCGTACACCCGCCGCCCGAGCGGGACGGGCCGCTCGCGCCGCATCAGCCGACCGCTCAGGACGATCGCGTCGAGGCCGTCGCTCCCCAGCTCACGGGCGAACGGATACAGCGCGTAGACGTTCAGCATGGTCGACCAGTAGACGCTCTCGAACAGTTCCGGGTCGGAGAGGTCGTGAACTTCGGTCAGGTCCGCACCGCATCGCGGGAGGAGTCCGCACTGCATGAACACGTCGTCGAAGTCCGTCTCGACGCCTCGGCGGACCGCCTCGGGGTCGGGCCAGCCGTGGACCGGACCGACCCAGTGGAAAAAGCCCCGCAGGCGGCCGTCGCAGACGAGCCCCGCCATGCAGGAGGAGCTCGCACACGCCCAGACGAAAGTGTCCGCCGCGTCGAACTCGGCCCGGAACCGCTCCAGCGCGCACCGCATGGACGCGACCTTGTCCGGCCCGGCCAGCGCCGAGTAGTGTTTGAAGAACCCGTGGAGCGTGTCGAGGTCGCGATGGACGCCGGGGAGGACGACGGTCGGGACGTCGGAGTCGCGCACCCGGTCGAAGACGGTCGCTCCGGCGCCGGTGCCGTAGTCCAGCCCCACGAGGTCGGTGACGCCCCTGTTCGGGACGTGGTCGATCCCCTCGATCTCGTCGATCGCGTCGCCGAACGCGTAGGTCACCGTCGCCAGCGAGATCCGCGTGAGCCCGACACGGTCGTTTAGTTCGTGCAGGACCGCCTCGGCAGACTCGACGTTCCGACGGTCGATTCGGAACGCGGTCGTCAGTTCGCCGCCGTCGTCGACTGCGGCGATCTTGATCCCCGTCGTCGAGTGGTCTATGCCGACGTACATTGCACTGTCTCCGTCGGGTTCCCGGCCGACTCCCATCGGTTGAGTCGCGGCCCGACGAGCCGACGGGAACCCCTACGAGCAGTTATTCTACCAACAGGTAAATTGTTATTAGTGATCTATATGCCATTTATCGGCGCTGCGTCTGGTAAGGGGACCATTCCGCGGACGGCACTAGAGCGACGACGCGACGGCGTCCCGGCCGTAAGTACGGTGAAACGGGCGAAGGCGCCAGTTTCCGGCGGGCGGAACGGGCGGTTTCGACCGCCAGCGGCCGCCAGACCCACGTACCGCCCGAACCGCCTCCGGTCCGGGAGTAACGGATCGCTTTGCCCGGAATAATCAAACGGTGAACGACGTTCAGTTCTTAATACTATCTGTATGGGGTGTGTTACCGTTCGTAGGGGGACGGAGAGTTCGCCAGCCGACTGCGGCGAGGCGTAGACGCGTCCCTCGTCAAACGATGACAGTACGAAACAACGGATGCGATACGGATCCGAACCCCGGTGGGGTCGGCGGTTTCGCGCTCGGTCCGGAACAGCTAGTCTGTGGCCTCCTCAAGGCGATATCGGGGCCCGGTCGATTGCGACAGATGCTCCTCGTCGTCGCGCTGTGGGCGCTCTATCGCGGCCGCGAGTGGTTGGTGCTCGCGGCGGTGGTGGGCCTGATCCTCTCGGCGTCCTCGCGATTAGCCGTCCGCGTCACGTTGTCGCTGCTGCGACGCAGGCGGTGTCCCCAGGGGCGGCCACCGCGAGCGAGCGACTGTCCCTGCGACTGCGGAGCGGCGGACTCGGACCCGGAGAGCCCGAGAACCTCGACCCGACCCGCAGACGGCTCGAGACGGCAACGAGCGGGCACGAGTCCGCTCGCGGTGTTCTATATCGAGGGGGACTTCGACGACGTAGCGACGTCCGCTTCGGGGAGGAGACGCCGCCCACCGGAGGCTGACGACGAGTGATACCGGCTGACGCCCGCTCGACCGACTCGCCGCGGCCGCGTCTGCAACCGCAGTTTCGGGTCGCCTACGAACAAAGTCGAGACCCGCGTTCACCGGTGTGTTACTACCGGTGTCGCTCCGTTCGGTCAGGGGGATGACGACGATCCTCGCGGTCGACCGCGACGACACCGTCGACGTCAACCCGCCGGCCGACCGAGAGGCGGTCCCGCTGGCGTGGCTCAGGGCGTTCGACGACGGCGACGCGGTCGAAGTGTGGGCGATCGGGAACCAGCGACTCCGCTACGAAGCGGGCGTCCCAGGCGTCCCGGAACTGCTCGCCGAACTCGGCGTCAGCCGGGTCCGATCGCGGATACTCGCGGGCATGATGCGGATCGAGTGGCACCTCCACGGATACCCCGGACTCCGGACGATGTTCGCGGCGACCGCCCCGCGCGTCGACTCGGGGATGATGCCCACGCGCGACGAGCGACTCCGGCTGCTCACCGACCTCCGCGACGGCGCGGCGGCGTACGTCGTCGTCGACGACGTCGACCGCTCGCACGTCGACGGCTGGACCCACTACTACCCGTGGGAGTTCGTCGAGGCAGTCAGGGATGGAACAGTGGTGTTCGACGTCGACGTCGGCGCCGACGGCTGGTCCGGAGACATTCGGCGGTTCCGTCGCCCGACGCAGCGCTAATCGATCACGAACATGGTGTCGCCCATGTCGACGGACTCGCCCTCGCTGACCTCGACGTGGGTGACGGTGCCGGCGCTCTCGGCGACGATGTCGTTCTCCATCTTCATCGCTTCGAGGACGCAGAGCACGTCTCCCGCGGCGACCTCGTCGCCCTCGGCGACGTTGACCTCCAGGATGGTGCCCTGCATCTCCGCGGCGACCTCCTGGCCCTCGGCGGAGACGCCGCCGGAGTCGCCGCCGCTCGACCCGCCGCCACCGCCCGGCTGGGGGCGCTGGGCCTGGCCGCCGCCCCCGGCCCCGTCGCCGCCGGTCGGGATCGCCGGCGCGCCGCGCTCTTCGAGGTCGACCTCGAAGCGCTTGCCGTTGACCTCGACGGTGAACTCCCGCTCGACGACCTCCTCGTCGCCGTCGCCGCTCGGTTCCGTCTCGGTGCCCCACTTCTCCTGGGCGGCGTCGATGCGCTCCGGGTCGATGTCGTCGTCGAGGTACTTCGTGGTGTGTCTCCCTTCGAGGAACGGCTCGTCGGTGAGCATCATGCGGTGGAAGGGGATGATCGTCGGGAACCCCTCGATAGTGTAGTCGGCGAGCGCGCGCTTGCCGCGGGCGATACACTCCGCCCGGTCCTCGCCGTGGGTGATGAGCTTCGCGACCATCGAGTCGTAGTCGGTGACGAGGTCGTCGCCCTGCCGCTGGGCGTCGTCGACCCTGACGCCGATACCGCCCGGCGGGTCGTAGACCTCGTACTCGCCGCCCGTGGCGGGGGCGAAGTCGTTCGCGGCGTTCTCGGCGTTGATCCGGAACTCCATCGCGTGCCCCTCCAGCTCGACGTCGCCCTGCTCGAAGGTCAGCTCCTCGCCGGCGGCAACGCGGATCTGCCACTTCACGAGGTCGATGTCCGTCAGCTCCTCCGTGACGGTGTGTTCGACCTGGATGCGCGTGTTGACTTCGAGGAAGAAGAAGTCCGTGCCGGCGTCGAGCAGCCCCTCCTCGTTGCGGTCCTCGTCCTCGACGAGGAACTCGAACGTGCCGGCGTTGTAGTAGTCGCCGGCGTCGGCGCCCCGGCGAGCGGCCTCGCGGATCTGCTCGCGCAACTCGTCGGTCAGCGCGGGGCTGGGACCCTCTTCGATGACCTTCTGCTGGCGCCGCTGGAGCGAGCAGTCCCGTTCGCCGACGTGGCGGACGTTGCCGTGTTTGTCGGCGATGATTTGCACCTCGACGTGGCGAGCGTTGTCGAGGAACCGCTCCAGATACACCGACGCGTTCGAGAAGTACGCCTCTCCCTCTCGCTGGGCGGTATCGAGGGCCTCCTCGGCGTCCTCGGCGCTCTCGACGACTTCCTGACCCATGCCGCCGCCCCCGCCCTCGGCCTTGATGAGGACGGGAAAGCCGTGTTCCTCGCCGAACTCGACCACCTGTTCGGGGTCCTCGACGGACTCGGTAGTACCGGGGACGATGGGCACGTCGGCCTCCTGCATCACCTGGCGGGCGTGGGTCTTCTCGCCCAGCCGTTCCATCGCCTCGCTGGCGGGGCCGATCCAGGTGATCCCCTCGGTCTCCTCGACGCGGGCGGCGAAGTCGGCGTTCTCGGCCATGAACCCGTAGCCGGGGTGGACGGCGTCGGCGTCGGCCTTCTTCGCGGCCTCGATGACGGCCTCCCCGTCGTTGTAGGAGTCGGCTGCGCGGGCGGGGCCGACGTTGTACGCCTCGTCGGCGTAGCGGACGTGGCCGGCGTGCTTGTCGGCCTCGCTGTAGACGGCGACCGTCCCGACGCCGAGCTCCTCGCAGGCGCGCATGACGCGGACGGCGATCTCGCCGCGGTTCGCGACGAGGACCTTCTCGAACATATCACTCTGTACCGAGCGTCGCCCTTTAAATCTAATCGGAGTCGCCGGTTCGATCCGCGGGAGCGCCCGGTCTCCCCGCCCGGACGGACCCGGCCCGATCGTCGATGACGAATTCTGCCCGTCGACGGCCTGATCCGTACGTTTTCGACCGATCTGATTGTTGGTGTTAAGTCTCTCCGGCCCCGAGTCTCTCTATGAACAGTCCTCACTGGACAGCGACGGGTGAGTCGTTCGAACCGGCCGACAGCGAGGCCGTCGACCCCGACGACTACGAGACGGTCGAGCGGCGAGTACTGGTGATCGGCGCCGGCGCCGCCGGCGCGCGGACGGCCATCGAACTGGTCGAACAGGGCGTCGATCCCGAGGCCCTGCTCGTCGTCGGCAAGCGAGGCCACGGCGACGCGCACACGACGTGGGCCCGCGGCGGCGTCAACGGCGCGCTCGGGACGCTCGACCCCGAGGACGACTGGACGATCCACGCCGCGGACACGCTGAACGAGGGCCACCACGTCAACGACCCCGGGAAGGTCGAGACGGTCACGAAGCGGATGCCCGCCCTCCTCCGGGAACTCGACGAGTGGGGGATGGCCTTCAGTCGGACGCCCGACGGCGAGATCGACCAGCGGTACTTCGGCGCCCAGTCGTTCCGGCGGACGGCCTTCGCCGGTGACCACACCGGCGAGTCGATGCTCGACACGCTCGTCGAGCGCGCGCAGGCACTCGAGATCCCCTATCGCGAGAACCTGTTCGTCTCCGACCTGATCACCGACGGCGACCGGGTACTGGGCGCCGCGGCCGTCGACATCGACACCGGCGAGTTCGTCGCCGTCGACGCGGAGATCGTCGTGCTCGCGGCGGGCGGGTACACCGCCCTCTACAGCCGCCACTCCTCGCGCGACGACGAGAACACCGGCGACGGCCCGGCGCTGGCCTATCGCGCCGGCGCGGACCTGCTCGACGTGGAGTTCGTCCAGTTCCACCCGACCGGGATGGTCGGGAACCGGTACGGCGACGAGTGGGACGGCCGCCTCGTCACCGAGGCGGTCCGCGGCGAGGGCGGACGGCTGTACAACAGCGGGGTCTCCGCGAGCGACGCGAGCGGAGGCTCGGGAGAGCGGAGATCTCCCGGTGGTGAACGGTTCATGGAGCGCTATTCGCCCGACCAGATGGAACTCGACGCCCGCGACGTGGTCGCTCGCGCCATCGCGAAGGAGATCGCGGAGGGTCGCGGCACTGACAGCGGCGGCGTCTACCTCGACATCTCCCACCGAGATCGCGACTTCATCGAGGAGCGGCTCCCGCGGATGCACGAGCGCTTCGCCGACCTGGGCGTCGACATGGCCGAGGAACCGGTCGAGGTTGCGCCGACGGCCCACTACGGGATGGGCGGCGTCGTCGTCGACGATGCGGGCGAGACGGTGGTCGACGGCCTCTACGCCATCGGGGAGACGATGGCGGGCGTCCACGGCGCTAACCGCCTCGGCGGCAACTCCCTCGCCGAGACGCTCGCCTTCGGGGAGGTGACGGGCCAGGCGGTCGCCGACCGGCTCGCGGCCGACGGGGACGGCGCCGGGAGGGACGAGCGGACGGACGCGTTGCACGCCCGCGCCGGCGCGCACTTCGGGGATCTGGCTGCGCTGTCGGGACGCGACGGGACCCACGACCCAGAGGCGCTGCTGGACGACGTGCGCGACCTGCTCTGGACCCACGCCGGGATCCTCCGCGACGGCGAGGGGCTGCGCGAGGCGCTCGACGAACTGGTGGGGGTCCGCGACCGCGCGTCGAATCTGGCGGTCGGCGACCGGACGGACCGCTCGTTCGAGTTCGCGCTCGACCTGGGGTTCGCGCTGACCGTCGCGGAGGCGGTCCTGCGCGGCGCGCTCGAACGCGAGGAGTCCCGGGGGGCGCACTTCCGCACCGACTACCCCGAAACCGACCCCGCGTGGCGCCGCTCGGTCGTGATCGGCCGCGACAGCGTCGGCGCGATGCGAGTCGACACGGCGCCCGTCGGCACGCCGAGCGAGGCGGTACAGGACGCGCTCGACGCCGGCTACGAACTGGACTACCACCAGCTCGAATAGCCGGCGGACCCGCGGCGGCGAGTCGCCCCACCGGCGAACCGGCCGACCGGGAAAACGGTTATGCGGTTCCTGGGCGTCGACCTACCAGTGAGCGATAGCGAACGCCTCGCGCGCACTGACGACGGGCTGGCGCAGGTGCTCGACGCCGAGGGACGTGTCCGCGACGGGGCGACCGTCCCTGACCTGCCGGACGAGACGCTCGTCGACATGTACGCGCAGATGCGGTTGGCCCGCCACCTCGACGAGCGGGCCGTCTCGCTCCAGCGGCAGGGTCGGCTGGGGACGTACCCGCCGCTGGCCGGACAAGAAGGCGCCCAGATCGGATCGACGCACGCCCTGCGCGACGACGACTGGATCCTCGACCAGTACCGCGAACACGGCGCCGTCGTCGCCCGCGGCATCGAACCGGAGTACCTACTGTACTGGAAGGGCCACGAGGTCGGCAACGCGTGGCTCGCCTCCCGCAGCATCTTCCCCCTCAACATCTCCATCGCGAGTCACCTGCCCCACGCCACGGGCATGGCGTGGGCCGCCCGATTGCAGGGCGACGACCGCGTCGTCTGCTGTCACTTCGGCGACGGCGCCACGAGCGAGGGCGACTTCCACGAGGCGCTCAACTTCGCTGGCGTCTTCGACGCCCCGGCGATATTCTTCTGCAACAACAACCAGTACGCCATCTCGGTGCCCCGCGAGCGCCAGACGGCCAGCGCGACCATCGCCGAGAAGGCCGACGCCTACGGCTTCGAGGGCGTCCGCGTCGACGGGATGGACCCGCTCGCGGTGTATCAGGTGACGAAGACGGCCGTCGAGAAGGCCCGCGATCCGGGCGAGGACGAACTGCGTCCCACGCTGATCGAAGCGGAGATGTATCGCTACGGCGCGCACACGACCGCCGACGACCCGACGAAGTACCGCGACGACGCCGAAGTCGAGCGGTGGAAAGAGCGGGACCCGATCCCCCGGATGGAAGCGTTCCTCCGCGAGCGCGGGCTGCTAGACGACGAGCGAGTCGACGCCATCGGGGAGCGCAATCGCGAGCGCGTGGCAGCCCTGATCGAGGGCGCGGAGGCGTACGAACCCGACGTGGACGAGTGGTTCGAACACGCCTACGCGGAGCAGACGCCGCGAGTCCGCGAATCGCAAGCGTCCCTCCGGGACCTGCGGGAGCGCCACGGCGACGACGCGCTCCTGCGCGACGAGTAAGCGGCGCGTAGTCCGCGTCTGTCCGTCGCTGTCCGGTTCGGGGACCGTTCCGGGCCCTGTTTCGACCCGGCCCCGAAGCCCTTACTCGACCGGATACGGCGGGTTACTCGGAACCGCCGACTGCCTACCCTGTCGAAACGGGTGTATAGCTAAACCCGGCGGGTCCCACGCAA
Organism: Halosimplex rarum; assembly: GCF_047715405.1. Classification (NCBI taxonomy): domain Archaea; kingdom Methanobacteriati; phylum Methanobacteriota; class Halobacteria; order Halobacteriales; family Haloarculaceae; genus Halosimplex; species Halosimplex rarum. The sequence goes on along the minus strand of NZ_CP180412.1, from coordinate 1,997,480 downwards.
CGCGTATGGCATATCAGGTCGAATGCAGCCAGAACGACGACTTCATGATCAAATCCGAGGACGAACAGGAAGTCATCGAGCACGTCAAAGAACACGCCGAGGAGAAACACGACATGGATCTGAGCGACGACGAGGCCCGCGACATGATCCAGCAGGCGTCCTGACCGCCGGAGCCGACTTCTTTTCGCGGTCCGCGCTGCCGTAGCGGCGGCACCAACGGTTTTGTGTGCCGGCGTGCCAGCGGACGATATGGATACACAGGTAGCTTCGCGGCCGGTGGCGGTAGCGGCGGTGGTCGGGTGACGGGCGTCTACGAGCGCGCGCTGGGGTCGGCGGCCGACGACCTCCATCCGAAGGTCCGGGACCGCTACGGGCTCGGACCTGGGGACGCGTACGCGACGGTGGGACGAGGGCGGATGGACATCACCCGCGGGACGCTCGCGCTCCCCGTGCTCTACGCGATGCCGCTGCGGAACCTCCTCTTCCCGGAGTCGGGGACCGACGTGCCGTTCTCGGTGACCACGGTCGGCTTCCGCGACCCGGCGGGCTACGAGGCGCTGACGACCCGCCGCGAGTTCGATTTCGACGGGCGGGTCCGTCGGTTCGACTCGCTGACGGTCTGGGACGACCAGCGCGAGCGCCTGTTCGACTTCCTCGGGACGGGCGGCCACGTCGTCTCGGAACTCCACCCGCGCGTCGAGGACGGCGCGCTGGTCGTCGAGGGCGGCAAGCAGTGGACGAGGGTCGGCGGGTGCTACCTGCCGACGCCCGGCCCGCTGGCGGTCGACGTGACCGTCCGGGACCGCTACGACGAGGCCGACGAGCACTTTTCCGTCACCGCCACCGTCGAGAGCGGACTTGCCGGGCACATCCTCGGCTATCGCGGTTCGTTCACCCAGGGGCGACGAGAGATGGAAGTCGTCCCCGACGATCTGAAGCCGACGACCGGAATCGATCCGCTCCCGCCATGAGCGACGGGGCCGGCGGCGCGCACGGGGCCGAGACGAGCGCCGCGATCGGAGACGCCGGGGGCACAGCGGCCCCGGTCCCGTCGATTCGCGGCGTCCCAGTCACGGACGTCAGCGCGGTCGCCGGCGGGGCGCTGTGGACCCTGGCTGTGGTCGCGGGCGACCTCTCGCCGGTCGAGCAGGCGCTCGCAATCGCGCCGCTCGTCGTCGTGCCGCTCGGGATCGGCCTGGCCGCGGAGCGGGGGTTCGACGGGACTCCGGGAGCGCTCCTCGCACTCGCGGCGGTGACCCAACCGGCAACGGCCCCGCTCGTGCTGGTGTCGCTGGTGGCGTCCTCGGAACTCATCGCGACGCTCGCTGCGGCGGCCTGGGTCCCGGTGACCGGACTGTTGGGGCTCGCGAGTCTCGTCCGCGTCAGGGAGCGCGGGTTCGCGTCGATCGATCTGTCCGAGACGCTCGTCGATGCCGGGCTGGCGTACACCGTCGTCGCCGCTGTCGCACTCGTGCTCTTCCACCGCGGGATCACCTTCTGGTTCGACCCCGTCATCGTCCTCCTCACCGCCGTTCACTTCCACTTCGCGGGGTTCGCGCTCCCGGTCCTCGCGGGCGTCACGGGCCGACACCTCGACGGCTTCGAGGGGCTTGCCCGGTCGATAGCGGGCGTGATCCTCGTCGGCCCTGCGATTATCGCGGTCGGTATCTCCTTCTCGCCGCTCGTCGAGATCCTCGCCGTGAGCGTGTTCACGCTCGCCGTCGCCGCGTTCGGCCTGCTCGTGCTCGTGCGCGCCGTCCCGTCGCTCGACGTGCTTCCGGCCGCACTCGTGGGGCTCTCGGCGCTCGCGCTCCCGGCGTCGATGGTGCTGGCGCTCGGCTACGGCGTCGCGGCGTTCAGTGGGACGAACCCGCTGGGACTGAGCATCGGGAGGATGGTGTCGCTCCACGGGTCGCTGAACGCCTACGGGTTCGCGCTCTGCGGCGTCCTCGGGTGGCGAGTGGCGAACGGATCGACGCAGGGCTAAAAATCGGTCCCGCAGCCGTCAGAGGGGAATGTTCCCGTGCTTCCGGTCGGGGTGGTCCTTGCGTTTGGTCTCCAGCGTTTCGAGGTCGCCGATGAGCCGCGAGCGCGTCTCCGGCGGTTCGATGACGTCGTCGACGAACCCGCGCTCGGCGGCGGTGTACGGGTTGGCGAACGCGTCGCGATACTCGTCGATGAGTTCCTGCCGTTTCTCCTCGACCTGCTCGGCGGCGTCGAGTTCGTCGTCGTAGAGGACGTTGACGGCCCCTTCCGGACCCATGACCGCGATTTCGGCGGTGGGCCAGGCGTAGTTGACGTCGCTCCCGACGTGCTTCGAGGACATCACGTCGTAGGCGCCGCCGTAGGCCTTCCGGGTGATGACGGTCATGAGCGGCACGGTGGCCTCCGAGTATGCGTACAGCAGTTTCGCGCCGTGTTTGATGATGCCGCCCTTCTCCTGGTCTTTGCCGGGCATGAACCCGGGAACGTCGACGAACGTGAGCAGGGGGATGTTGAACGCGTCGCAGAAGCGGACGAATCGCGACCCCTTCAGTGAGGAGTCGATGTCGAGCGTGCCGGCGTTGACCCGCGGCTGGTTGGCGACGACGCCGACGGGGCGCCCGTCGAGGCGGGCGAAGCCGGTGAGGAGGTTCCGCGCGTAGCGCTCGGCCACCTCGAAGAACGAGTCCTCGTCGACGACGCCTGCGATCACCTCGTGCATGTCGTAGGGCTTTTGCGGGGCCTGCGGCACGACCTCACGAAGTTCCTCGTCGGCGCGGTCGGGGTCGTCCCACGGTTCGACGCGGGGCGGGTCCTCGGCGTTGTTGGCGGGCAGATACGAGAGGAGGTAGCGGATGTCGTCCAGCGCCTCCTCCTCGGCGGCGGGCGCGAAGTGTGCGACGCCCGAGTCGCCGGTGTGGGTCGCCGCGCCGCCGAGTTCGTCGAAGGAGACCTCCTCGCCGGTGACCGTCTCGATGACGTCGGGACCGGTGATGAACATGTGGCTGGTCTCCTCGACCATGAAGATGAAGTCCGTGATTGCGGGGGAGTAGACCGCGCCGCCGGCGCAGGGGCCCATGATGGCCGATATCTGCGGGACGACGCCCGAGGCCAGTTGGTTGCGGTGGAAGATGTCGGCGTAGCCCGCGAGCGCGTCGACCCCCTCCTGGATGCGCGCCCCCGCGGAGTCGTTGAGCCCGACGATGGGCGCGCCGGTCTCCATGGCCTTGTCCATGACCTTGCAGACCTTCTGGGCGAACGCCTCGCCGAGCGAACCGCCCATGACGGTGAAGTCGTGGGCGAAGACGAAGACGGTGCGACCGTCGACCTCGCCGTAGCCGGTGACGACGCCGTCGCCCGGGAACGACTGCTCTTCCATGTCGAAGTTGGTCGAGCGGTGCTCGCGGAGCGCGTCGATCTCGACGAAGGTGTCGTCGTCGAGGAAGTAGTCGATCCGCTCGCGGGCGGTCTTCTTGCCCCGGTCGTGCTGGGCTTCGATGCGCTCTTGTCCGCCGCCCTCGCGGGCGCGGTCCTTGCGCTCGCGCAGGTCTTCGATGTCTTCCTCGTGGGTCACGCCGGCCCACCTCGATCCGGTGTGAACTGCTGCCGATCACGGGTCCCTGCGGTCATTGGGGGGACATCGGCAGTCCGGGAGAAAAGCGTTTCCCGACGGGGTGCGGGCGACTTCGACGGGGACGCGACCGTCAGTCGGCCATCGATTCGAGCTTCGACAGGATCTTCGCGTAGGTGTCCGGCGCGCAGTACCATCCTTCCTCGACCATCGCGTCGATCGCAGACCGCGCTTCGCCGGCGCTGATAACGCTGTCCGCGACGAGCGACAGGACCAGATAGGCGGTCCCGCGAGTCGCGATCCCCTCGGTCGATGCGACGTCTCGGCCGTACGTCTCGTCCATCACGGCGACGCCGTCGCGCGCGTCGGCACAGGCGAGCACCGCGGCGTCCGCCTCGCTCAGTTTCGGATTCTCCCGAATCCGGGACCGAAGTGGCGTGTCGGCGACGGAGACGACGTCGAGGACATCGGCTTCGACCGCGGCCTCGATCCGGCGCGCGTCCGGATACCCCTCTTCGATCCCCGTTTCGACGACTTCCGCGTGGACGGGATCGGGCAGGACGCACCGACCGTCGACGTCGTCGACGAGACCGAGACGATCGACCTTCGCGAGATAGATGAGCGGTGTGGCGTCGAACACCCACATTCAGAGGTCCCCGAGGTCGTCTTCGAGGTGGTCGCCGTCGACCCACGTGACGTCGCGCTCCTCGGCGAGCCGGAGGAAGTCCCAGACTGACATCTCCGCCTGTTCGGCCGCGGCGCTGACCGTAATCGTCCCCGCGTCGAGCTGTTCGATCGCCCGGTCGCGGCGCCACTCCTCCAGTCCGTCGGCGAGGAGTTTCCGGACGGCCGTGCTCCGATCGAGCTTCTCTTGGTCGAGATACGCCTCCAGTTCGGCCTCCAGGTCGTCCGGCACCCGCGCGGATATCGTTCCCATGTTGTTTACATTGTACGCGATGTATACAACTCTTCCGTCGGCGTTCGGGAGGCGCGGGTCGGTCTCCGTCTTTCGAGCCTGACGGGCGTGTCACTCGCTGTGCGGCCGTGGCGGACGGGACAGAGGGGACGGCGAAAACCGGCGGAGTTTAGACGCCGCCGCCACTTCGGCCGGACGTGAAGAACGTCACGGCACGCCAGTCGAACCCCTTCGGCTTCTCGCCGCCGTGTGAACCGTTCGTCGCCGGCTACGGCGACGCGAACGCCGACTTCCACGTCGTCGGCGACCACCCTGGCGTCCACGGCGGGGCCGAATCGGGCTACCCGTTCACGGAGTTCGAGGCAAGCCAGCGACTGCAGCGCGCCCTCGCCGAGGGCGGCCTGCTCGCAGAGACGGGCGAACCGCCCGTCGTCGAGAAAACCTTCTTCTCGTACCTCTACCCGTGCGTCCCGGAGGGCGTCCCGAGCGAGCGCGACTACGCCGACCTGGAGAACATCTTCGACTCGGAGATCCGCGCGATCACCGCCCACGTCCTCCTGCCGGTCGGCGAGCGCGCGGCGCGCCACGTCTTCGCGAACATGAGCGCTCGCCCGCCCGAAGACGTCGACATGGAGACCCAGCACGCGACCGAAATTCCCGGCAGCGGGTGGCTCATCGTCCCGGTCAAGGACCCCGCCCAGTGGTCTGACGCCGACGAGGATGCCCTGGTCGAGGTGCTGGCCGAACTCCGGCGGCGCGACTACGTCCGCCGGGCGGACCTGGGCCGATTTTTACCCGACGACGACCCGTACATGGTGCGGTAGCGAGGCGGCCGACGAAGCCGCCAGCGGACCCGGTCGGTCAGAACGGCGCGAAGAAGGCGGCGTCCTCGACCAGGAAGAGCGTCCGGAAACCGAGCCAGAGCGTCGTGAGGATCCCGACGAGGACGACCGTCCGGGTCGTCCAGAGCCACGCCGTCGCCAGTCCGTCCGAGCCGGGGCTCCCCTCGCGGAGTTCCGCGACCGCGTCACGCCTGAGGACCCAGCCGACGAACACGACGACGAACAGCACGGACAGCGGCAACAGCAGGTTGTACGCCAGCGCGTCGAACCAGACGAACCACGCCGAGAAGCCGCCCGGATCGCCGGTGTCGAGCGCCGACGGGAGCCCGAGGGCGAAGAGGATCGCCCCGGAACCGGCGGCGAGCGTCGGCCGCGACAGCTCGGAGTTGTCGGTGGCGTAGGAGACGGCGACTTCGAGCAGGCTGATCGCGGAGGACAGCGCCGCCAGCGCGACGACGCCGAAGAAGACGACCCCGAGGAGTCGACCGGCGGGGAGCGCCGCGAACGCCGAGGCCATCGCCTCGAACAGCGCCGTCGGGCCGCTGGTCGCCGGGTCTATCCCCTCGGCGAAGAGGATCGGGAACACGACCACGCCGGCGAGGACGCCGATGAGCGTGTTCGAGACGACGATGACGCCGCCGTCGACGGGGAGGCTGTCGTCCTCACCGACGTAGGAGGCGTAGGTGACCATGATCCCCATCCCCAGCGAGAGGGTGAAGAAGGCCTGGCCGACGGCGTCGGGGATGACCGTCCACGCGTTGTCGACGAGCGAGCTCACGTCGGGCGAGAGGAAGTACGCGAGGCCGTCGGCGGCGCCGCCGAGCGTCAGCGCCCAGGCGGCGAGCGCGAGCATGAGGACGACGATCGACGGGACCATGACTTTCGTCGCCTTCTCGATGCCGTCCTCGATCCCCATCGCGACGATACCGACGGCGATCGCGAGGAAGAGCAGTTGCGCGGCGACCGCCTCGGGACCGGACGCGATCGCCGAGAGGTACGCGTCGGGGTCGTCGAAGTACGCGCCGGTGGCGCTACCGACGACGTATCGGAGGACCCAGCCGCCGACGACGTTGTAGTACGAGAGGATCCAAAAGCCCGTGACCAGCGCCATCGCGCCGACGACCTTCCAGCGCGGGCCGCCCATGTCGTCGAAGGCGTCGACGACGTTCCGATGGGTCCCCCGACCGATCACGAACTCGGCGAGCAGCGCCGGGAACCCGATCAACACCACGGCGATCAGGTAGAAGATAACGAACGCCGCGCCGCCGTTCGCGGCCGTCTTGAAGGGGAACTGCCAGAGGTTCCCCAGGCCGACTGCGCTCCCGATTGCAGCGACGAGGAACCCGACTCTCGTCGCCCACGTCTCTCGTTCGACCATCTCTACCGATGCTCCGTGAGTGTCGTTCAAAATAGCTACGGCCACAGACGCTAAGTCGTCTCCCAGCGACAGGAGAGACGCAATGCCCTCCCTACTGGAACGACTGCTCGGCGACGACGATACCGACGAAGGCGTCGACCTGCAGGAGCGCGAAGACGACGCCCACGAGGCGCTACAGAACCGGATCACGCCCGAGACGTACGGCATCGACGACTGCGCGGTGACCGGCGTCGCGGTCGTCAACGAAGGCCCCGACGAGGAGCCCATCGTCGTGCCCATCGCTCGCTTCTCGCTCGGCGAGGACGTCGAGTCGCCGGACTACGACCTCGTCTGGGAACTCGCGGGCGAGGCGATCCGCGCGATGGCCCCCGCCTTCGAGGGGGTGTTCGTCCGCCACTACGACGTGCAGTTCACCTTCGACGGCGACGAGCTGTTCGAGGCCGAGGAGTGTCGACGGATCGCCGTCACGCCGGACCTGGCCGACCGACTCGTCACCGAGACGGGCTGGGACGTAGCGGATTTCAAGTCGGCGATGCTGGGGGCCGACGACATCGACGACCAGATCGCGCCGGTCGCGTGGGGCGAGTGCGTGGACTACAGCAGGAACGACAACGCGGCGGTGGTGACGGGCTCGGCGGCCGCGATGGCCGGCGCGAGCGCCGCCGGTGCGAGCTGTGCGGGCGCCGGCGCGGCGGGTGGGGCGGGCGGTTGCTGAGCGGCGACTCCCCGCGGTTTCTTCGAGCCGCTACGCCTCGCCGTACACCGGCACGGCCGCGCCGCTGGTGACCGAGGCGGCGTCCGAGCAGAGGTACATGATCGTCTCGGCGATGTCGGACGGGTCGACCCATTTCTCGTGGTCGGAGTCCGGCATCATCTCGCGGTTCATCGGCGTGTCGATGACGCTCGGCATGACCGCGTTGGCGCGCACCTCGCCCGGGTTCTCCTCCGCGATGGTCTCGGTGAGGATGCGAACGCCTGCTTTCGACGCGCGGTAGATCCCGTCGCCCTCGCCCCCCTCCAGCGAGGAGCGCGCGGAGACGCTGACGATGGCGCCCTGTCCGGCGAGGTCGGACTCGCGGAGATGGGGGATCGCGTGTTTGGAGGCGAGGAACATCGTCTTGAGGTTCACGTCCAGCAGGAAGTCGAATGTCTTCGCCTCGGTCTCGTCGATGGGCGTCCCGCCGCGCCAGGTGCCGGCGATGTTGGCGAGGGCGTCTAGACCGCCGTGGTCGTCGACGACGGACTCTATGGTCTCGGCCACGTCGTCCTCGTCGGTGAAGTCACCCTGGTAGAAGTCGACGCGGTCCGTGTCGAGTTCGAAGTCTTCGTTGTCGGGGCCGATGAGGTCGGCGCCGCAGACCGTCGCGCCCGCGTCGGCGAAGGCGTCACAGACGGCGCTGCCGAGCGTCCCCCCGGCGCCGGTCACGAGCACCACGCTGTCTCCGAAGTCGAAGTCGGCTGACATGGTTGTGGGTTCGAGTGGAACCAGGTTAAAAGTACGTCGGCGGTCGACGGGGCAAAGCCTACCCGCGATCCAAGCGAACGACCCGTCGTGAACTGCATCGCCCATCGCGGCTTCTGCGGCGTCAATCCCGAGAACACCGTCCCCGCGGTCGAGGACGCGGCGTCGCGCGCGGACGCCGTCGAGGTCGACGTGCGCATCTGCGGCTCCGGCGACCTCGTCGTCTGCCACGACGAGACCGTCGACCGGACGACCGACGGAAGTGGTCCCGTGTCCGCCCACACCGCCGCGGAACTCGCCGCGCTGTCGGTCGAGGGCTCCGGGGCCGGCGTGCCGACCTTCGAGGAGGTCGTCGAGGCAATCCCCGACGGCGTGACCCTCCACGCCGAACTGAAAGAGCGCGGGACCGGCGAGGGCGTCGAGCGACTGGTCGCTGGCACGGGCTGTGACACCGTCGTCTCGTCGTTCGATCCCGAGGCCGTTTCCGAGGTCGAAGGGCTGCCGACCGCGATCGCCGTCTGGGAGGGCGAGGGGGCCGTCGAGCGCGCGACGGAACTGGGTTGTTCGTTCCTGCACGCGAATCTCGACGCGTGTACGTCGGATTTGGCTGAGCGAGCACACGACGCGGGCCTCGGTGTGAACGGATGGACCGTGCGTGAGTCCGGTGAGACCGACGCGCTCCGCGAGGCCGGCGTCGACGGCGTGATGACGGACTTTCCGGAGTACTGTCCGTCCGAGGATTGATCTGTACGCTGGGTTTCGGTTGTTCTCCGGTCCGGGGCGGTAGTTGACGCGGCCGCTCCGGTTTCCCCTCTACCCGGTGTTCCAGCCGGAACGGACAACAGGCGATGAAAACCCTCGGCGCGCTCGCTAGAAGTCGAAGCAACCGCAGGAAACAACAGGTGATGAAAGCCCTCGGCCCGCTCGCGGCCGCTGGGCGGGATATCCTCGATCGCTATCGCTCCCTCGGATAGTGCCCGCCCAGCGACTCCGTTCGCTTCGCTCACCGCGAGCCCGCCTCGCCCTTTCAGTCCACCAGGAACCGCACCGCACAGCACCGCGCCTCACGCCTCCCCAACCGATTCCCTCGGTCGCTTCGCTCCCTCAGTCATCCCTCGCGCGACGCCGCCTCGCGATGAAACGCTCGGCGGCGCGCGCCACAGCAGTCAGCTGTTCAACCGGAGGTCACAGACTCGCGAGGTTCTGCCGGAGTTTGATGGTGGCGGTCATCAGGGCGGTGGCGGTCATGATGACGAAGACGACCTGGACGTGCACGACGACGACGCGGTCGAGGCCGGCGATGGTCGCCAGGTCGACGGCGGGGACGAGCGTCGCGAAGGCCATGACGGGCAGGAGGTGGCGGAGCAGCGAGTCGATCATCGTCCCCTGAACCATCGCCGCGGCGGTCTGGCGACGGCCGAACCAGAAGCCGTACCCGGCGATGACGAGCGCGCCGACGCTCTGGAGCGCGAGCAGCGGGCGGACGACGCCCACGACTGCGACGCCGAAGACGACTGCGGCGACGACGCCGACGAAGGCGACCTCGACGAGGCGGCGGCCGGCGAACCCGTTCGACCGGTCCGCGGCGCTAGACGAGAGGGCGGCGTTAAAGTAGATCTCGCGGACGGAGAGCGCGAGCAGGAGGACGACGGCCAGCATGACCCCGTTCTTGTACGGCGTGCGGATCGAGGAGACGATCTCGAGGACGCCGACGACGCCGTAGAGCGCGGCGACGACGCCGACGGAGAGGAGATACTCCCAGAGGACGCGCTGGGCGGCCATCTCCGTCGCGCGGACGTTCAGGTAGGCGTAGGCGCCGAAGCGGGCGGCGACGACGGTGAGCAGGACGAGGCCGACGAAAGCGATGAACGTCAGGTTCGGGTCGTCGGCGACGAGGGACAGGCCGAACGTCAGGTCACCCGCCATCGGCGTCGATCCCCTCCAGTTCCCGACGGAAGTGCGTGACCGTTTCGTAGCGGGTGAGCTTCCGGGTCGCCATGGCCTTCCGGACGACGCGGTCGAGGCCGTCCGGCAACTCGGGGTCGACCTCGCCGGGCACCGGCGTCCGGTCAGCGAGGACGCCGGTCCTGATCTCTTCCGGTCGGCCGACGAAGGGCGCCTCGCCGGTGGCGAGGCGGTAGAGGAGCGCACCGAGGGCGTACACGTCGGTCGCGTGGTCGACGCGGCCGAAACGGTCGTCGTAGTGCTCGGGCGCGGCGTACCGCGGGTCGACGACGTTCGCGAGGCCGCGGTGGGCCGCGTAGGCGCGACCGAGACCGAACGCCGTCACGCGAGGTCGCTGCCGCTGCGACGCCGACAGCGTCGCGCCCGGATACCGGATCGTTTCCGGATCGAGCGCGCCGTGGACGACGCCCCGCCGGTGGGCGTGGGCGACCGCATCGGCGACCTCCATCGCGTTCGCGACCGCCTCGTCGGGCGCGAAGGCGTCGCACTCGGGGAGCGCCGATTCGGTGTGTTCGAGCGCGGCCCACGGACGCGGCCGGATGGCCCAGTCGTGAACGGTCAGGACCGACTCGTGGTCGTCGACGCCGGCCCACGATCCCAGCGCGCTGCGGATCGACCGGGCGAACGCCGCGGCGTCGCCGTCGGGAACGCGGAACACGATCAGCGCGAGCGCCGTCTCCGCGTCGTCGACGGTCCCGACGGCGCGGTAGCGGTCGCCGAAGCGCTCGCGGCGGCGCTCCGTGAGCACGTTCAGGTCGTCGAACCGACTCCGATCGATCACGGCGGCGAGTCGCTTTGCCACGAGCGACAGCGCCCCCCGGGTCAGTTCTCGCCCGTCTCCGCTCTCGTCGGCAGCGCCTTCACCGTCGGAATCGGCGTCGCCTCCATCGGCGTCTCTGTCTCCGTCTGCTCCCGCTGGGTCTTCGTCGGCCTCGCGGTCGACTGTGGCCGGTGTGCCTTCGTCGTCCCCGGTCGAACGGTCGGTGTACACCTGCCTGGGGTCCGCGTCAGCGTCGCCGCCGGCCACGTCGGTTCTGCCGATGTCGCGGTTACCCGGCGTCGGCTGGAGGGATTCGCTGCGGGCGAAGCCCCCGCCCGACTGGGAGAGGTACTGGCGCGCCCAGAACTCCGCCTCGTCGGCGAGGTCGGTGACCGCCTCGTCGACCGCTTTCGGGTCGCGGGCGGCGAGGTAATCGAGGGCGTGTGGGACTTCCACCGGTGGGTCGTCGTCCAGACGGTCGACCAGTCGTCTGACGACCGGCTCCAGGAGGTGGGGCGAGGACTCGACGACGAGGCAGAGCGCGAGCGCCGCGCGGAGCCGTCGCGCTCGGTCCGCGGCGTCGAGCGAGCCCAGCAGGTACGGCAACCGATCGGGCCCACGCTCCGGGTTGGCGACGACGGCGAGCAGCGGGTCGCGCTCGCCCCCGTCGCCGGCGTCTCTGTCCGCTGTCATCGTCGTGATTCGCCGCGCCGGCGGGTCCTCGCGGCGTCTCTCGAATATGTGACGATATTCCGTAATGACTGTTTGGGTCGGGGAACGGAGCGGGGGCGGCCGAGATTCCGTCGCGTCCGCCGGGACGCTTTTCCCGTCGCCGACGTACGTCCGTGGTATGTCCGTTCAGAAATGCGTGCGGCCGGCTCGGTCGGCCAGACCGGGTGCACGCGCCGGTCCCCGGCGGTGGTCCCGATGCTGACGAAAGCCATCGAGTCCGTGAAGGTGTTCGCAGACAACAAACCCTCGCTTGCGGACCTCGCGCGCGGCCGACGCCGCCGGTTCGACGACGTCGAGTGCGTCTTGCCCTCCCGCGTCGTCGCCGACGAACCGCTGTCGGCGACGGTGTCGGTCTGGGACGAGTACCTCCGCCTGCTCCCGGAGTACGACGGCGCGTTCACGATCGAGAGCACCGACCCCGACGCGATCCACCCCGACCGGCTCAACTTCGGCCTCACCGACGAGGCCGTCGCCGAGCAGGAAGGGATCGCCTTCGAGACGCCGGGCGTCCAGTACCTCGTGCTGACCGACGAGAGCGGTCGTCGCTTCGTCAGCAACCCGGTGCAGGTGTTCGAGTCCGAACCCGAGTACCGGCTGTACTGGGGCGATATCCACCTGCACTCGCAGTTCTCCGACGGCGCCGGGTCGATGAGCAAGGGCTTCGAGTTCGGCCGCGACGTGATGGATCTCGACGTGGTGGCCTACACCGACCACGACACGATGGGGTTTTTCATCCCGCCAAAGCTCCAGCGTCGCCGGATGCACGGGGGGTACTTCGAGGACATGAAGACCGTCACGAAGCGCTACCACGACCCCGGCGAGTTCGTGACGCTGTTCGGCTACGAGTGGACGAAACAGCCGAACATGGGCGGGCACATCAACGTCTACTTCGACGGCGTCGACGACGCCGAACTGTTCGACTCGCTCGACACCGATACGAACCGATACGAGAAGCTCTTCCGCCGCCTGCAGGCGTGGCGCGAGGAGAGCGACGGCGACGCCCTCGCCATCCCGCACCACCCCGCGGAAGCGATGTACCCCTTCGACTTCTCGAACGTGGACTACGACGACGACGTCGCGCCGCTCGTCGAGGTGTACTCCCAGTGGGGGTCCAGCGAGATGCCGCGGGCCGAGGGCAATCCAAAGCCCGTCCAGATGGGCCAGGGCGAGATGGGTGACCCCGGCCACTACGTCCAGGACGCCCACGAACTCGGCTACCGCGTCGGCATGATGGGGTCGTCTGACTTCCACGCGCCCCGCCCCGGCCGCTCGCACATTCACCTGCCGCCCCATCTCCCCTCGCTCTCGGACATCTGGGAGGACGGTGTCGGCTGGGGGCACATCTGGCGCATCTGGGAGGAGGGGAGCTACCCCGGTGGGTTGACCGGCTTCTACGCGTCAGACCTCTCCCGCGAGAGCGTCTTCGAGAGCCTGCGCTCGCGGCGCGTCTACGCGACCAGCCAGCCCAACCGAACCCTCGTCGAGTTCGCGGTCGACGGAGTCGCGGTCGGCGAGAACGACAGCACCGTCACCGCCGACGGCGACCGCACGGTCGAGTGGCTGGTCGCCGGCACCGCACCGGTCGAGCGCGTCACCGTCGTCAAGAACAACGAGGACTGGCACGTCGTCGAAGGCACCGCCGACGAGTCAGCGGGCCTGGACGCCTTCACGGAGTCGGGCGAAGTCGTCGACGACGAGCCGGTTACCGGGATGGCGTGGGACGACCGGCGCGGCAGCGACGCCGACGTCTACTACCTGCGGGTCGAGCAGGCCGACGGCGGGATGTCGTGGGCCGGTCCGATCTGGGCCGAACCCGAGACCTGAGACGGGGACCAGATCTCTCCGCGGCGAGGGAAGCGGTACGCGCGACCGCCGCCGCGGCTATCAGCCCTGAGAATCGCGCACGAACGCTTTACAGGGAGTATTCCTCTGTACCGCACGATGACATCCGATGCACCTTCTCTCTTGCCCGGGGTAATCAGGCGGTCGTACGCCGCTCGCCTCGGGTTGGCGCTCGCAGTCGCGGTGGTGGTGATGGTCGGGTTCGGGGCCGTCATCAGCACCCAGGCCTCCGCGACGCTGCAAGACGACGTGGAAGGGGACCTGCAGACGCTCTCGGAGACGCGGACCGACGAACTCGACTCGTGGCTCGGGAGCGTCGAGCGCGAAGCCGTCCTCACCGCCCGACTGGAGACGATGCGCTCGGGCGACGGCGACGCCATCGACCGCGAACTGACCGAGATCGTCGACTCTGGCTCCGTTCCACCGGACGTGGTGGCGATCCACTACCTCGACACCGAATCGATGACGTTCGTCGAGAGCACGAACGACGACCTCGAAGGGGTGAGCCCGGCCGAGCAGGGCGCGCCGTTCGCGACGGACCCGCCGACGTTCGACGGACCGAACGACGCGTACGTCTCGGAGCCGTTCGAGGTGTCGGCGGTCGACCACCCCGTCGTCGCGGTCGTGACGCCGGTTCCCGGGGCCGAGAACCGAGCGCTCGTCTTCATGACCGACATCGCGGCGCGGTCGGAGGCGCTCGCGGACGCCAACGCCGACACGTCGACCGTCGTTGTCAACGCGGCCGGCGACTACGTCGCCCACCCGAACGCGAGCGAGATCCTGACCGCCCACGATGGGCCCGGGATGGACCCCTCGATGATGGAGCCGGGCGAAGCGTCGTTCATGGACGACGGGGAGATGCTCATGGCGAGCACGCGCATGGAGACCAAAGACTGGGTCGTGATGATCCACTCGTCGAAGGAGACGGCCTACGCGCTCGGCGCGCAGATCAACTCCGACCTCGTCGGTCTCGTCCTGCTGGCGATCATCAACCTCGGCCTCGTCGGCGTGACCATCGGGAGCAACACGATCATCTCCCTGCGTCGCGTGTCGGCGCGGGCGCAGGCCATGGCCGACGGCGACCTCGAGGTCGACCTCGCGACGACCCGGGAAGACGAGATCGGGACGCTGTACCGGTCGTTCCAGGACATGCGCGACTCGATCCGCGAGAAGGTGGCCGAGGCCGAATCGGCTCGTTCGGAGGCCGAGGACGCGCGCCAGCGCGCCGAGCGAGAGGCCGCCGAGATGGAGTCGATGACGACGCACCTGGAGGCCAAAGCCACGGAGTACGGCGACGTCCTCGCGGCCGTGGCGGACGGCGACCTCACCCGGCGGGCGGACCCCGAGAGCGACAACGGGTCGATGCAGTCGGTCGGCCGGAGCATCAACGAGGCGCTCGACGCCCTGGAGGAGACCATCGCGCGGATGAAGTCCTTCGCCGGGGACGTCTCGGCGGCCAGCGAACAGGTCGGTGACAACGCCCAGCGGGTCGACCAGGCGAGCGAACAGGTGACCAGTTCCATCTCGGAGATATTCGACGGCACCACGGAGCAGTCGAACCGCCTGGAGAACGCGGCCGGCGAGATGGAGAACCTCTCCGCGACGGCCCAGCAGGTCGCCTCCTCGGCCCAGGAGGTCGCGACGACCTCCCAGCAGGCCGCCGAGGTCGGCGAAGGCGGCCGTGAGGCCGCCCAGCGCGCCATCGCGGAGATGGGCGCCATCGAGGAAGAGACCGAAGAGACGGTCAGAGCGATCACCGATCTGGACGACGAGCTCGACGAGATCGGCCAGATCGTGAGCGTGATCACGGAGATCGTCGAGCAGACGAACATGCTGGCGCTCAACGCGTCGATCGAGGCGGCCCACGCGGACGGCGACGGCGCCGGCTTCGCGGTCGTCGCCGACGAGATCAAGGGGCTGGCCGAGGAGACCAAGGAGGCCGCGGGCGACATCGAGGACCGCATCGACGGGATCCAGAGCCAGGCCAGCGAGACGGTCGACACCATGGAGTCGACGAGCGAGCGCGTCACGGACGGCGTCTCGACGGTCGAGGAGGCCGTCGACGCCCTGGAGACAATCGTCGAGTACACCGAGGAGGTCGACACGGGTATCCAGGAGATCGACGACGCGACCGAGGAGCAGGCCCGCACCGCGCAGGAAGTCATGGGAACTATCGACGACCTGACGGCGATCAGCCAGCAGACCGCGACGGAGGCCGACGCGGTGGCCGGGGCGGCCGACGACCAGTCCCGGTCCATCGACGAGGTGGCGACCTCCGCGCGGGACCTGCGCGAGCGGGCGGAGGAACTGGAGACTGAACTGTCGCGCTTCGAGACGCGAACGGGCGTCGAGGGCGCGGAATCGGCGACGACCGCGGCGACGGACGACTGACAATGCTCGGACTCACAACCTGGTTCACCATCGGCACGCTCGGAATGCTCGTCGGGACGGCAATGCTGGCCTACGGACTGACCCTCGTCCCGACGGAACGACGACGACAGCTGGGCCTCGCGACGGTCGTGCCCGCGATCGCCGCCGTCGCCTACGGCCTCATGGCCCTCGGATTCGGCGGCCTCACCACGGCGGACGGCGCGACCGTCTTCGTCCCGCGGTACGTCGACTGGCTGCTCACCACCCCGATCCACGTCGCGGTCATCGCGCTCGTCGTGGGCGCCTCGACGAAGCTAATCGCCCGTCTTGCGACGCTCCAGGCGCTGACGATCGTCTTCGGGTTCGTCGGCGCGACGCTTGGCTCGCCGCTGAACTGGGCGCTGTACCTGGTCGGGAGCGCCTGCTTCGCGGGCGTCGTGTATCTCCTCTTCACCGACTGCGAGGCGCTCGCCGACGACAGCGCCGACGACGTGGCCGCGCTCTTCCGGAAGCTCCGATCGTTCGTCGTCGTCCTGTGGCTGGTCTACCCGGTCATCTGGCTGCTGGCACCGGCGGCAATCGGCGCCATGGACACCGAAACGACCGCGCTCGTCGTCACCTACATCGACGTGGTGGCGAAGGTCGGGTTCGGTCTCATCGTCATCAACGACTTCGCGAGCATGGCCGCCGCGAGCGACGAGGTAGCCGACGTCGAGGCGTCGATCGGCGACGGCCCGAACGCCACCGCCGACTGACTCTCGGACCCGTTTCTCGCCGTTCGAACCGAGTCGACAGCGACGGCCGCCGCAGACGGCGAGAGCCGTCGCTCACCAGTCAGTGCGCGAAGAATGGAGTCGACGGCCCGATGCCGTCAGTGGCGGACGAACGGTGCCGAATGCCGGGGCCGCTGGGCGCCCGTCAGTGGATGCCCATCGCTTCGATCTGCTCCTGATACCGGTTCCGGATGGTGACCTCGGTCACCTGGGCGACGTCGGCGACCTCGCGCTGGGTCTTCTTCTCGTTACAGAGCAGGGAGGCGGCGTAGATGGCCGCGGCGGCGTAGCCTGTCGGGGACTTGCCCGAGAGAAGCCCCTTCTCAGCGGTCACGTCGATGATCTCGTTGGCTTTCGCCTGTACCTCCTCGCTGAGTTCGAGCTCGGAGACGAAGCGGGGGACGTACTGCTTGGGGTCGACCGGCTCCATCTTCAGGCTGAGTTCCTGGGCGACGTAGCGATAGGTGCGGCCGATCTCCTTCTGCTCGACCCGGGAGACCTCGGAGACCTCTTCGAGGCTGCGCGGGATGTCCTCCTGGCGGCAGGCGGCATACAGGCAGGCGGTGGCGACGCCCTCGATGGACCGGCCGCGGATGAGGTCCTCGTCGAGCGCGCGCCGATAGATGACCGACGCGACCTCACGTACCGAGCGCGGGACGCCCAGCGCCGAAGCCATGCGGTCGATCTCGGAGAGCGCGAACTGGAGGTTGCGCTCGCCGGCGTCTTTCGTTCGGATTCGCTCCTGCCACTTCCGCAGGCGGTGCATCTGGCTGCGCTTCTCCGAGGACAGCGAACGCCCGTAGGCGTCCTTGTCCTTCCAGTCGATCTGGGTCGTCAGCCCCTTGTCGTGCATCGTCTGGGTGGTCGGCGCGCCCACCCGCGATTTCTCCTGTCGCTCGCTGTGGTTGAACGCTCGCCACTCGGGTCCGCGGTCGATGTTGCCCTCGTCGATGATGAGGCCGCAGTCTTCGCAGACTACCTCGCCCCCGTCCGCGCTCGTCACGAGCGCGGACGACTCGCACTCGGGGCACTCCTGATTTTCGGCCTGTTCGTCCGCTGTTTCCTCCTCTTTCTCCTGGGACTCCACGCGCTCGCGCTGGCGGCTCGGCCGTTCCATTGTTCTTATATAGACAAATTTTGGGGACACATAAACCCTTCGCCCGACTTCCGTCGCATGTCAGACGACACAACGTCCGCAAGCGCACATATTCGGGCTATCGGCCGTCGAATACGGCGGACTGTCGGGCACGGTCCGACAGGGGACACGCGTCTGACATGCGGATGACGACGACGTTCCCCCTGCCGGGCCACCGGTTCGTATTGCTCGTTCGATACGACGGCGTCGCGCGACCGCGGCCGTCCGTCGCTCGCGTCGCGGTCACGCCCGACGCTTCACGAGGAACTTCATGTCGCCGGCGAACACCTCCTCGTCGTCCTGGTTCGTCATCGAACTGTCGATCACCACGAGTCCGGCGTCGTCGCGACTGGAGAGTTCCCGAATCTCGGTCACTTCGAACTCGGCGGAGACGGTGTCCCCGGTGTAGACCGGCGCCGGGATGTCCATGTAGTTCATCCCGAGGAAGGCGTCGACGCGCCGTTCGAGGAAGCCACAGCGGTAGACGAAGCCCGTCGCCAGGATGAACGTCATCGGTCCCTGCGCGATACGCTCGCCGAACGGGCCGTCTTCTGCGTACTCGGCGTTCGTGTGCAGTTCCGTCCAGTCGCCGGTAAAGGCCGAGTGCATGACGAAATCCGCCTCGGTGACTGTGCGACCGACGCTCTCGAACGTCTGGCCCTCCTCGAACTCCTCGAAGTACTGGGGTTCGTAGCTGTACGGCATGCGTTACCTGTTAACACGCCAATAGCATAACAGTCGAGGGCCGATCCCGGGCAACAACGCTTAATCGGGTCGGCGCTCGCATGGGGTGTATGGACGTTGCCGTACTGGGCGCGGGCGCGACGGGTCGGGGTATTGCGCAGTGCTGTGCCGCCGCGGGACACGGCGTGACCCTCCACGACGACGACGCGAACGTCGTCATGGACGGGATCGACGCGGTCGAGGCCGGGCTCGACGCCGCCGTCGCCGCCGGCGATCTCGACGCCGACGCCCGCGACGACGCGGTCGAGCGCATCGAAGCCACGACGGGACTGGCCGGCGCCGTCGCCGACGCGGACCTCGTCGTCGAGGCGACCGACGCCGACCGCGCGGGCCGCCGGGACCGCTTCGCCGCCGTCGAGGAGCACGTCGGCGAGGAGACGCTCATCGCGACCAGCGGCGCCGCGGTGTCGGTCACGGCCGTCGCGGCGGGACTCAAGAATCCGGGTCGCGCGGTCGGCCTGCACTTCGTCGACCCGCCCGAGGCGCCGCTGGTCGAGGTCGTCGTCGCCGAGCAGACCGCCGAGCCGACCCGGGAAGCTGCCGTCTCTTTCGTCGACGGCCTGGGCCGGGAGGCAGTCGTCGTCCGGGACACGCCCGGTTTCGCGGCCACGCGGCTGGGCCTCGCGCTCGCCGTCGAGGCGATGCAGATGATAGACGAGCGGGCCGCCGGCGTCGAGGCGATCGACCGCGCGATGACGGTGGGTCACGACCACCCCGTCGGACCGCTCGCGGCGGCGGACGAGCGCGGACTGGACGCGACGCTCGATGCGCTCGACCACCTCGCCGGGACGCTGGGCGAGCGGTTCACGCCGCCGCCGGTCCTCCGGGAGAAGGTGGCGGCCGGGAACCTGGGTCGGAAGACGGGCGAGGGGTTCTACGTCTGGGAGGGCGGCGAGCCGGTCGAATCCGCCGATCCGGACCCGCGCCCGGACCTGCGCACCGAGAGCCCGGTCGATCCCGACGCCGATCCCGACGGCGGATGAGCCGCCGGGGCGAGCGCGGGACGGACGGGGACGCCGGCGCCGACGACGAGTGGTACAGCGAGGGCGAGGTCCCGGACGACGTGACCTGGGACTGGGACGGGGAAGCCGATGGTCCGGACATGAGCGACCTGTTCGACGAGCTCGCCGAGCTGGAGGAGACGGTCGACGACCACGAGGAGCGCGAGCAGGTCCGCGAGACCATGCGGATGATGCGGGACGTGCAGGAACCGGCCGTGTTCGGTCGCGTCGTCTTCGGGTTCGACCGCAGCGACGCGGCCGAGGCGCTGCTGGGGTCGCTCCTGTTCGGTATCCCGATGTTCGTCGAGGGCGGCACCGAGGAGGTCGGCGATTTCATCGCCGTTCGACCGCACTACTTCGTGCTGACGAACGCGCTGACGGTCGCGCTAGTGATCGGGATCCTCTACGTCGCGGACTTCCAGGACGTGCGCGTCCACAACCCGATCCTGGGCGTCCTCCCGCGGAAGTTCCTCGGCGTGCTCACCATCCCGCTGCTCACCGCGCTCGTCGTGATGACGGCCTGGGGACGCGTCGACTGGGCCGAGCCGTGGTTCGCGCTCGGTCAGGTCAGCGTCGCGCTCGTCCCGATGGCGATCGGGTCCGCGCTCGGGGATCTGCTGCCGGGGTGAGCCCGCGCCCCGCTGTCCATCCCGCTCATTCAGTGCTCGACGAACTCGATCAGGATCCCGCCCGTGGATTCCGGGTGGAGAAACGCCACTTCGTGACCCCACGCGCCGGGCCGCGGCGCTTCGTCGATGAGTTCGACGCCCGCTGCCCGGGCCGCGTCGAGCGCGTCGCCGATGTCGTCGGTTCGGAGCGCGAGGTGGTGGATGCCCGCGCCTCGACTGTCGAGGTAGTTGGGGATCGGCCCCTGCGCGTCGGGGGTCGGTTCGAGCAGTTCGAGGTATCCGTTTCCCATATCGAGGAAGGCGACCCGTAGGTCGCCGAAGGTCTCCTCGTGGGCGACGGAGGCGTCGAGGACGGTTCCGTACAGGTCGATGAGGGCGTCGCGGTCGTCGGTCGCGATGCCGGCGTGGTCGAACTCCATGGCGGCGCTTGGCCCGTCGAGGGCTTAATCCCGGCGTCGGGACCGCCGGCCTTAATCGCCCACGCGCCGTCGATTCTGCTATGACTCCCGAGGAACTCCGCGCGGACATGCCGGCGCTCGACGAGGGGATCTACCTCAACACCGGCGCCGGCGGGCCGAGCCCCCGCCGGGTCGTCGAAGCGACCCAGGACGCCCTGGAGTATCACGAGTACGAGGCGCCCACCGGCGCGGGCACCTACGGCGCGCTGTTCGAGGCGCTC
Source organism: Halosimplex rarum (assembly GCF_047715405.1). NCBI lineage: Archaea > Methanobacteriati > Methanobacteriota > Halobacteria > Halobacteriales > Haloarculaceae > Halosimplex > Halosimplex rarum. The sequence continues at coordinate 1,976,699 of NZ_CP180412.1, read as the reverse complement.
GACGAGACGCGCGCGGTGGTCGCCGGACACGTCGGGGCGGCCCCGGAGTCCATCGCGCTCACCCAGAGCACGACCGACGGCATCGGCCGCATCGCCGCGGCGATGGACTGGCAGCCCGGCGACGTCGTCGTCCGCACCGACCAGGAGCACTCCGCGGGCATCCTGCCGTGGGAGCGACTGCAGAACGCCGTCGGCATCGAGGTTCGCGTCGTCGACGCGGCCGGCGGCCAGGTCGACCGCGACGAGTGGCGCGAGGCCGTCGACGGCGCGAAACTCGCGGTCTTTAGCTCGCTGTGCTGGACCGACGGCTGTCGCCTCCCCGTCGCGGAACTCACTGATATCGCGCAGGACGCCGGTGCTCGCGTTCTCGTCGACGCCGTCCAGTCGGTCGGCCAGGCCCCCGTCGACTTCGCCGCGTGGGGCGCCGACGCGGTCGCCGCCGCCGGTCACAAGTGGCTGCTCGCGCCGACGGGCACCGGCTTCCTCTACGTCGCCGACGAGTTCGCCCGCTCGCTCGAACCCGCACAGGTCGGCTACATGGGCGTCGAAGACCCCGAGGCCCATCCCAGCGAACTGAAGCCCGACGCCCGCCGGTTCGAGACCGGGAGCGTCTCGCCGGTCCCCTACGCGGGCCTCCGCGAGGGCATCGCGACTATCGAGGACGTCGGCTACGACACCGTCGCCGACCGCGTCGAGCGGCTGACCGACCGGCTGAAGGACGGTCTCGGCGACCGACTGGTCTCCGCCGAGGAATACGAGTCCGGGCTCGTCTCCTTCGAGGCCGACGATCCGATCGAAACGGCGGCCCGACTTGACGACGAGGGCATCCGCGTCCGAGACATCCCGCCGACCGGGACCGTCCGCGTGTCCGTCCACGTCTTCAACAGCGCCGACGACATCGACGCCCTGATCGACGCGCTCTGAATTTTCAGGGTGGCGCGCGCTGTCGCGGGTTTCATCCCGCGACGGTATCGTGCGAGGGGCGAGAAGCGCACCGAGCGAAGCGAGGGAGCATCGCAGTCGGTTGGGGAGGTGTGAGGCACGGTGCTGTGCGGTGTCGTTCTGCTGTCCCTGGCGTCCTGCCGAGCGAAGTGAGGCAGGGCTCGGAAGACGAACGGGACGAGGTCGACCGAAGGGAGACCTCGATGCGAACGGGGAGCGAAGCGACCCGTGAGCGGAGTGAGTCTTCCGGCGGACCGGAACGGGCCGAGGGCGTTCATCGCCTGTTGTTGTCCGCTGTCGCAGACACTGCTAGCGAGCGGGCCGAGGGCTTTCCTTGTGTGTTGTCGACGGCGAGTACGAAGCGCTGTCCGAACCAACTGCCGGCTACGGAGATAGTGAGATTAATTGCGGAATAACAGCGTCGACAACCATGGAAGAACACGCCTACGTCGTCAACGTGGACGGCGTCGTCACACGGGATGACGAGTACCTGCTCATCGAGCGGGGTGCCGAAGAAGAACACGCCCCGGGAATCCTCGGCCTTCCGGGCGGGAAACTCGAAGACCCACCGGACGGCGACGACGCGATCGAAGCCACGGCGCGCCGGGAGATCGCCGAGGAAGTCGGGATCGAGGTCGGTGTCGTCGAGTACGTCTGCAGCGGCACGTTCGAGGCCGACACCGGCGAGCAGTGTCTCAACGTCGTCACGCTGTGCGAGTACACCGGCGGCGAGCCGACGCCGCAGGACCGCGACGAGGTCGCGGCGGTCCACTGGCTCACTCGGGAGGAACTCGGAGAGCACGAAGACGTCCCGGCGTTCACCGAATCGTACGTCGAACGGGCCGAAGCCGTCCGGGACGGCGACTGAGGCGGCCGATTACACTCCTTCTCACAGCCGGTCGCGATCCACGCGCAGCCGCCGGAGTTCGTCGACCGCGATCCAGCCGCCCCAGAGCGCGAACGCGACGGATCCGAACAGTTCCGGGATGGCGATGCCGGGCGGGAACCAGGGGTAGAGGATCCACCAGGCCCACGAGACCACGTGCAAGACGCCAGCGAGGACGAGAACGAGGCCGCGGACCTCCCGGCCGGCGGCGTAGTCGCCGGCGCCCCAGAGCATGACGGCGAGCGTGAGGCAGAGGAAGAAGGGGATCGCGACGACGCCGTGCAGGGGATGGGGGAGCGGGAACACGCCGACCAGAGCCATGAAGGCCATCGCGAGCAGGCCGAACAGAGCGCCGGCTGCGCGGATGGGGTGGTCGACGTCGGCGAGGACCGAGACGACGAAACCGACGCCGAGGGCGCCGCCGACGAGGAGGGCGCCGTTGAAGATGGGTGCCGTCACCGCGCCGCGGGCGCCGAGATCCGAGAGGGCGTACCGGAACGGCGAGAACCAGGGCGCGGCGAACATCGCGTAGACGACGCCGCCGAACGAGACGGCGACGGCGGCGAGTCCGAGGGAGGGCGGGACCCGCGCGAGGGCGGGGTCGTACTGGGACTGTGCCATGTCGCGGCCTGCGCCCGCCCGGCGCAAAAATCACGGGGATCGACTGCGTGCGGCGGGAACAGACGGCGAGCGACCGCGGAATCGCGCCCGGGTGTTCGGTCTCGACGGCGCCGCGACCGGTCTCCGGCGCCGTGACCGGTCTACAGCGCCGCGCCGGGCTGGTACTCGCCGAAGACGTCCCGGAGTTCGTCGCAGATCTCGCCCGTCGTGGCGTAGGCCTTCACGGCGTCGACGATGTAGGGGAGGAGGTTCTCGTCGCCGCGGGCGGCCTCGCCGAGCGCGGCCAGCGCTGCATCGACCGCCTCGTCGTCGCGCTCCTCGCGGACCGACTGCAGCCGCTCGATCTGGTTCCGTTCCTGCTTCTCGGAGACCTCCTCGACGTCGGCGTCCTGGGCGTCCTCCTCGACGGTGTACTCGTTGACGCCGACGATGACCCGCTCGCCGGACTCGATCGCCTCCTGGCGCTCGTAGGCCACGTCCTGGATCTGCCGCTGGACCCACCCGCTCTCGATGGCCTTCCGCATCCCGCCCCTGGAATCGACCTCGTCGAGGATCTCGCGGGCTTCAGCTTCGACCTCGTCGGTGAGCGACTCGACGTAGTAGCTCCCGCCGAGGGGGTCGATGGTGTCCGCGGCGCCCGACTCGTGGGCCAAAATTTGCTGAGTCCGCAGCGCGGTCCGGACGGACTTCTCGGTCGGCAGGGAGAGCGCCTCGTCTTTCCCGTTGGTGTGAAGGCTCTGCGTGCCGCCGAGCACCGCCGCGAGCGCCTGGTAGGCCACCCGGACGACGTTGTTCTCGATCTGCTGGGCGGTCAGCGTCGACCCCGCGGTCTGGGTGTGGAACTTCAGCTGTTTGGAGGCGGGCTTCTCGGCGTCGAAGCGCTCCTCCATGATGGCGTGCCACATCCGGCGAGCGGCCCTGAATTTTGCCACCTCTTCGAGGATGTTGTTGTACGAGGCGAAGAAAAAGGAGAGCTGAGGGGCGAACTCGTCGACGTCGAGGCCCGCTTCCTGTGCGGCCTCGACGTACTCGATGCCGTCGGCGAGGGTGAACGCGATCTCCTGAGCGGCGGTCGAGCCGGCCTCGCGGATGTGATAGCCGGAGATGGAGATGGTGTTGAAGTTCGGCACCTCCGCGGCGCAGTACTCGAAGATGTCCGTGATGATGCGCATCGACGGCTCCGGCGGGTAGATGTACGTGTTCCGCGCGATGTACTCCTTGAGCACGTCGTTCTGGATGGTCCCCCTGAGTTCCTCGCGGGGGACGCCCTGCTTGTCGCCGATGGCGATGTACATGGCGAGCAGCACACTCGCCGGAGCGTTGATCGTCATCGACGTGGACACCTCGTCCAGCGGGATGCCGTCGAAGACCGTCTCCATGTCCCGCAGCGAGTCGATGGCGACGCCGGCTTTCCCCACTTCGCCGGCGGCCATACCGGCGTCGGAGTCGTAGCCCATCTGCGTGGGGAGGTCGAACGCCATCGAGAGGCCGGTCTGGCCCTCGTCCATGAGGTAGTTGAACCGCTCGTTGGTCTCCGTCGCGGTGCCCATACCGGCGTACTGGCGCATCGTCCACAGTCGGCCGCGGTACATCGTGGAATAGACGCCGCGGGTGTACGGCTCCTCGCCGGGGAAGCCGAGGTCCTCCGCGTAGTCGAGGTCGGCCACGTCGGCGGGGGTGTAGAGGGGGGCGACCTCCTGGCCGCCGGTATCGGTCTCGAAGGTCTCCTCGCGCTCCCCGAAGCGGTCGACGGTCGGCCCGCGCGTGTCTGCCTCCCACTCCTCGCGACCCTCCCGGATGGCCGCGAGGTCGTCGGGGTCGAACATACGTGGACGTTCGCGCGGCTGCCCTTAACCGTTGGCGGCGAGGCGGCGGTTACCCGTCGCTCGTCGCCGGGTGCGGATCGCCGTCGGCGGGGCGCTGCCCAGGGCGGTCGAGGTTTTCGAGCGCGATGCCGACGCCGGCGGCGACGCCGACGATTCCGGCGCCGAAGACCGCCAGCGTGACGGCGAGGACCGTCCCCGAGGAGTCGGAGACGGCATTCGCGGTCGTCGTCGCTGTGAACGCCGTGAGGCCGCCGAACGCGCCGGCCCACAGCGAGGGACGCTTCCACGAGTCGATACGCGATCTGAGGGCGAGGTGGGCTCTACAGACCAGTCCGATGCCGACGACGTAAACGAGTCCGAGCGCGACGCCGGCGACGTGCCAGTCCGCGTACTCCCACGTCACCGCGGCGACGGCGACGCCGACGACGACGCTGAACAGCCAGTAGAGGGCGGGGCGCATATCTCCCCGTTCGACGCCCGTGGCAAAAACATTGACCGAGTGACCTGACACAGCGACGGACTGCGGACGAGGCGACGGTCGGCACGACCGCACCGGTCCGACTCGACTACTGACTCTCGCCGTCGGAGTTATCGCCGTCTGTGCTCTCGCCGTCCGAGCTTTCGCCGTCTGTGCTCTCGCCGTCCGAGCTTTCGCCGTCTGTGCTCTCGCCGTCCGAGCTTTCGCCGTCTGTGCTCTCGCCGTCCGAGCTTTCGCCGTCTGAGCTTTCGTCTGCGCCGTCACCGTCGGTGGTCACGACGAAGTCGTGGTCGGCGATCGGCGTCCCGAAGGCCGTCTCGCCGACGAGCCTGGCGGCGAAGTCGTCGGGGGCGAATTCGGCCTCGTCCGCGGGGAATCGGACGACGAGGTCGCTTTCGCCGTCACCGTTCGCGTCCTCGATACTGCCGCCGCCGACCGCCCGGGCGCCGTCGCCGTCGTCGATCACCCGCGGCGGCCCGAATCGCAGCGTCTCGACGTCGACGGTGGCCGGGTCGAACTCGTCGGTGTGTTCGATGCAGACCTCGATCTCGCCGCCGCCCCGGTAGGGAACCGACGCGGGCCACTCCTCGTCCGGCTCGATGTCGATCGATATCTCGGGCGAATCGCGGGTGAACACGGTGACGGTCCCGGTCGCGGCCGACGACTCGGTGCCGGTGTCGGTCCCCGCGGTCCTCGCCTGTTGGCCTGTCGTCCCTCGCCCGCCGACGGCGACGACGTATCCGTCCCCGTCCGTCGCGACCGCCCGGCCGAACTGCGAGACGTCGGCCGACCCGGTCGGCGCGAGTCGGGTGGAGCGGCTCCAGCCGTCGTCGCCGCGGTCGAAGACGTAGGCGCCGCCTGTCGGCGGTGATTCGGCGGTGGCGCTGTCTCCGTCGTCGCTATCGGAGTCACTCTCGCTGGACGCGCCGTCGCCGTCCTCGCCGTCGAACACGGCGCCGATGACGGCGCAGTCGCCGTCGGTCGCGAGCGCGGCGTCCGTCCCGAAGCGCTCGCCGCTCGCCCCCTCCTGAGCGGCGAGTCGCTGGCCGGACGCCAGCGAGACGCCGCCGAAGACGCCCGCGTACCCCGTGGTACCGCCCCCTCCGTCGGCGCTGTCGCCCTCCGACTCGCCGGAGTCCGAATCGGGCACCTCTGGCGCGCAGACGACGCTATCGGTGCCGTTGGTCGCGGTCGCGGTGCCGAAGCCCGCGGCGACGCCCGTCGGATTCTCGGTCGACCTGACGTGGTCCCACGGGTCTTCGGTGAACGCGGCGACGACGCCGGCGCCGTCGGCCGCGCCCGGTGCGCCGACCAGTGCCGTCGCGCCGTCCCCCGACAGCGCGACGGACGCCCCCGCGCGGGCGTCCGGCGACCCGTCGGGGAGCTGTAACTTCGACGTCCGAGACCAGGTGACGTCGCCGTCGGTGTCTTCGGTCCGGTCGTAGACGTAGGCCGCACCCGGTCTGGCGGGGGTGGCGTCGGTGGCTGGGGCGCCGGCGACGATCCGCTCGCCCGCGTCGTCGACGGCGACCGCCCTGCCGAGCCGGTCCCGCGTGTCGGCGTCCTCGCCGGCCATGAGCTGCGTCTCGTGCGTCCACGAGCCGTCTTCGCGTCTGAAGACCGAGGCCGCACCGCACTGCCCCGCCAGCGCGTCCTCGCCCGGGATACCGACGACGATGGTCTCGCCCGCCGCGTCGATGTCGATGGACGCGCCGACGTGGTCGAGGCGCGCACGCGGGTCGGCCGGGAGCACCGCCTCGCGGGTCCAGCCGTCGTCTCCGGAGGCGTAGACGGACACGCCGCCGGTTCTGACTCCCTCCCTCCGGCGCCCCGGATCGCCGACGACGAGCGTCTCCCCGGCGGCGTCGAGCGCGAGCGAACTGCCGAACGCGTCGCTGGCGCCGTCGTCGTCGAGTCTCGTCGCCGTCCAGTCGACCGGCGGGGCGGGGTCTGCCAGCGCGCTCCCCGGCGCGGACCGCAGTGCGGTGGCGCCGACCGCGGCGGCCGCCGCTCCCTTGAGAACGGTGCGTCTGGAGACCGCGTAGTCGCCGTCGGACGCCGACTGTCTCTCGTCCGAACCGTCGGACGCTGAGTTACCCGTGTGCATGGGTGGCTGTCGGGAGCGACGCCGCAGTCCCGCATTGTAATGGACCGCTTATGGCGCGCTATCTGCCGAATATCCCGACGCCAGTTCGCGAGAAATCGCCGTCGATATCGCAGCTCGACCGTGGATTCGGGGGCTATCAGCCGCGGCGGTCGGCAGGCGATCGCGACCGCGACGGCAGTCAGTCGTCCGAGCCGACGGCGAGGCGCACGCTGTCGCCGTCGAGGCCGTCGGCTTCCGCTGCGATTTCGAGCGGTCCGCCGTCGCGGTCGGCCTGGACGACGGCGACGCAGGTGCCGTGGTACGCCGAGCGCGACTCGGCGACGTAGGGTTCGTCGCTGTCGAGGTCGCCGTTGTCGACGCCGACGATGTCGCCCGCGCCCGAGGCGGAGAACCGGATCAGGTCGTCGGCGCGCGGGACGCGGACGCCCTCGTCGTCGGTGACGGTCGCCTCGACGTAGACGAGGTCGCGACCGTCTGCGGCGATGGTCTCGCGGTCGGCGTCCAGTTCGACGCGGGCGGGCTCGCCGGCGGTCTCCAGTTCGTGTTCGGCGACGACCTCGCCGTCTTCTTTCGCCACTGCTCGCAGCGTCCCGGCCTCGTAGGGGACGTACCACTCGATCATCCGGTCGGAGGTGTCGGCCAGGTCGCGCTCGCCCATCCACTCGCCGTTGCAGTACAGTTCGACGGTCTCGGCGTTCGTGAAGGTGACGAGGTGGACGAAGTCGCGCGACCCCTCGCGACCGGGGAACGTCCAGTGCTCGGACACGGCGGGCCAGCTCCAGTTGGGTCGGCCGGCCGGGCGGTCGCGGTCCGGGTCGAACGCGGCGATCTGGACCATCGGCTCGTCGGACCAGACGCTCTCGTGGAAGCCGGTCTCGGGCTTGGGCGCGCCGGTCGTGTCGATCAGGCCGGTGGCCCAACCCTTGTTCGGCCACTCGCGGGACTCGCCGAGGTAGTCGATGCCCGACCAGATGAACTGGCCGGCGACGAAGTCGTTGTCGGCGACGCCGAACCACGGGTTCTCCGCGATGAAGCCGATGTCCTCGTCCTCGCCGCCGAGGAAGAACGGCTTGGCCTCCGAACTGATGATCGGCTTGTCGAGCCCGGCCTCGCGGAACGCCTCGAACCACTGCTCCTGGTAGTTACAGGAGAGGATGTCGACGTGCTCGCCGATGTCTTCGAGTTGGGCGACCATTCCCGCAGTGTCCCCACCCCATGGGGCCGCGCCGTAGGTGACCGGCCGCGTCGGATCCATCTCGGAGGTGGCCTCGGTGAGCATGGCGAGGTCGTCGAGCATGGAGTCGTCGCCCTGGTCGTAGGACTCGTTGCCGACGCTCCAGCAGACGATCGACGGGTGGTTGCGGTCGCGGTCGACCATCGCCGCGAGGTCCTCGCGCCACCACTCGTCGAACCACTCGTCGGCGCCCTCGTGGCGCCACTTGTCGAAGGACTCGTCGATGACGAGGAAGCCCTTCCGGTCGCACAGATCCAGCAGTTCGGGCTGGGGCGGGTTGTGGCTCATCCGGATGGCGTTGCAGCCGATCTCCTGGAGGGTCTCCAGGCGGCGTTCGAGGGCGCGCTCGGGCACCGCGGCGCCGAGACAGCCGGCGTCGTGGTGGAGGTTGACCCCCTTCATCGTCACCGGCTCGCCGTTGAGGTAGAAGCCCTGGTCGCTCGTCCACTCGAAGGTGCGGATGCCGAACGGCGTGACGTAGTCGTCCACGGGTTCGCCATTCCGGTAGACGACGCTACGGGCGAAGTGACGAGTGGGATCGTCGAGCGTCCAGCGGTCCGGGTCGGCGACGGAGAGGCGCTGTTCGAACTCGTGCGCCTCGCCGGCGTCGACGGTCGCCTCGCTCCCGGCGGTCGCCACGATCTCGCCGTCGGCGTCGACGATGTCCGTCTCCAGCGCGCAGTCGACGGCGCCGTCCTCGGCGTTCTCGACCTCGGTCAGCACCTGCACCTCGGCGCGGCGGCCGTTCGCGGCCGTCGTGCGCACGTCGGTGCCGAACGGCGTGACCGCGACGGAGTCGGTCTCGATCAGGTGCGCGTTGCGGTAGATGCCCGACCCGGTGTACCAGCGGCTGTGGGGGTACTCGTCGTTGTCGACGCGGACCGCGAGCGTCTCGCCGCCCTCGACGCCGAACTCGGCGAGGTCGTAGGTGACCGTCGAGTAGCCGTAGGGGCGGTGGCCGACGTGTTCGCCGTCGACGTACACGTCGAAGTTGCGGTAGACGCCGTCGAGGCGGAGCGTCGGTTCGCCGTCGACGTCGTCGGGCAGTTCGCGGCGGTACCAGCCGATCCCGCCGGGCGCGAAGCCCTGCTGCTGGTCGCCGGGGTTGTCCGGGTCCCACGGCCCCTCGATGCTCCAGTCGTGGGGGACCTCGACGGACTCCCAGTTCGAATCGTCGAGCGCCGGGTCTTCGCCGTTTTCGACGTCACCGCGGTGGAACCGCCAGCCCTGTTCCAGGCGGCGGACCCGTCGGTGCTCCTCGCTCGGTCGCGAGCCTGCTGTCATACGGTGACACTCATCCAGGTCCGTCAATTAGTTTCCGACTTCGGATCATTTCGGACGGTCGTACCGGCGTCCTCCGGCGGCTGCTCACCGACGATCGCGTCGAGGCGTTCGCAGAGGCGTTCGACGTCTCTACGCCGCTGTCGGACGGTACTCCGCTCGATCAGTGGCACGGGGACCGACGCCTGTACCTCCGACTCGACGTCGACACGCGTCCCGTCGCCCTCGGGGCGGAGCGTCACCGTCGTCTCGGTCGTCACCAGCGGTCGCCCGTCGTCGAGCCGCCGGTAGACGAAGCCGTTCGGACGGTCCTCGAAGGCGAACCGCGGCGGGAAGAGCCGACCGGCCGGCCACGCGGTGACGACGGTCCGGCCGTCCTCCGTCTCGACGTCTTTCACGGCGTATCTGCCCTCTCCCTCGATTACCGCTTCGGGCGTGAGCCGTTCGGCGACGGTGTCGGGCGGGGCGGAGACCACGCGAGAGATGGCGGCGGCGCGCATGGGCAGAATCGGACCGGCTGACGGAAAGCTGTTTGCCCGCTGTCAGTCCTCGTCGATGAGGTAGCGGAACGCCCGGAGCGTGTTGCGGCCGCTCTCGGTCAGTGAGACGCGGGTCGACCGGCCTACCTCTTCGAGGTCGACGTAGCCGTTCTCCACCAGGGGACCGAGGACGTGGCTGTCGAGCAGGCGGTACTCGCTCTTTCGGTTGGCAGCGTCGCGCTCGGCGATGAAGGGCAGGCCCGCCTCCTTGCCGAAGTCGATGAGGTCGCGCTTGCGCGCGCCGTCCTCGCGGTCGAGGTAGTCCATCACCGCGACGTGCTGGGGCTCGGGGCTCTGCATCGGGTAGGTCGGGAGTTCGGTAATCTCGCGGATCCCCTCGGCGACGTCGCCGTCGGTCTGGGCCGCGTAGCGCTGCGCACGGACGTAGTAGGGCTTAGCGCCGGTCGCCATGCAGGCGATCATGCCACCGATAGCCGTCACCTTCGACCCGGAGGCGAGGTTGACGTACACCTCGTGGTCGGCGAAGCGGGTGGCCAGTTCCGCGACGGTCCCGATAGAGTCGTAGAAGTCGAAGATGTCGCACGGGACCGTCTCGTGGTCGATTCCCTCGTCGTCCAGACGCTCGCGGACCGTCTCGGCGTAGGAGGGGTGGTCGGTCTCGTCCTCGTAGTGCAGGAGGACGACGCGGTCGGCGCGCAGTCGGACCGCCGGCAAGACGATCCGATCGTTCTCGTAACCCACCGGGATCAGGTGGACCCGCTCCGGGACTTCCATGCCCGCCCTCACTCGCCCCGTCGGGAAAACGGTTGTCCTGACACAGTCGACACAGACGCGAGTACCCCCTCGCTAGCGGGATCCGACTGCGACCCTTTCGTCGCCGCGTCCGGCCCCGATTATCCGCACTGAAAACGCGACGCGGGATTTTTGGTGGGATACGTCGTCAGTTCGGTACATGCCGGTCATGGCGAGCGACGACTTCTCGGTGCACACCGACGCGTGCGACCGCTTCGACGACGGAATGCCGATATCGAACCTCCCCGACGAAGTGACGTCGATCGACGACCTCGACTGTGAGTGCTGGAGCGGCTTCGACTCGCTCGACGAGATCGAGTGATCGAGTGATCGAGTGATCGAGTGATCGAGTGACCGGGTGATCGATCTTGGGCAGTCCGGGCCGGTCGGTCCGTCACGGGCCACACCGTGCGGTGTGACGGCGGGGCCCGCCTCTCCGCTACGCTTTTGGCGCCCCCGTGTGACGACCGTTACTCATGCCCTCTGCGCACGTCAATCGGGAGACGGTCGAGCGGCGGATGGAGCGGTTACGCGACGACTACGGTCCGGTGTCCGTCGAGGAAGTCCACGAGGAGGTCCCCCCGGAGCGCTTCGAGCGGCTCCGCGAGGGATCCAGACGCGGGTACATCGGCGGCGCGTACGCGTGGGTGGTGCGCGAGCCGAACCAGGCGGCCGATCTCACCGAGTCGATGCCCGACAGCGTCGACGATGGCCGGCGTGTCCTGATGATCCTCGGTCGCGGCAGCACTCGCTGGGGGCTGGCAGGCGGTGGCCGCGAGGACGGCGAGGTCGACCGGCGGGAGACCTCGGAGAAAGCGAGCGGCGGTAGCCGCGAGCACGGCGAGACCTACGAGGAGGCCGCCGTCAGAGAGGTCCGCGAGGAGACGGGGGTCGACTGCGAGATCACCGACTGCTTCCTGTTTAGGCGGTTCAGGACCGATTCCGCGGGCGATCACGACGAGCGGTTACACGCTCTCTACGTGTTCTTCGACGCCGACTACGCCGGCGGCCACATCGCCGTCCAGCCGGGGGAACTCAACGGCGCGGCGTGGTTCGCGCAGGCCCCCGCGCGTCTCCACCCGGCGAACGAGTTCCGGGCCGACGATTTCTGGGCCGACTACGAGGCCGACGACCCGCTGGGCGACTTCGAGTGGTGAGAGGCAGAACCAGACGGTGACGGCCCGCAGGCCGTGCCGCCGTGGCGGGCCCGGTTCAGTCGATCACTCGGATACGATTCATCCGGCAGATGGGGCAGCAGACGGCGGTCTCTGTCCGGGGGATAACGAACTCCACCTCGCACGTCCGGCAGACGTACGTCTTCCCGCGGTCCCGTCCGATCTCGGTTACCTCCGCCATCGGTCCGCTCCCGATTCAGGGTGTTGGTACTCGCGCGTTTCGTCTGATTCGTTTGTCACTTCGCCCACCGTCTCACGAGGTACGACCGCGACGATATATGATGCTTGTTACCAAATAGATCGCCGACGTTCGACTCGGTCGCGGGGTCGAGCCACCAACGACCAAATACCGGGGTCGACAACGCTCAGGAGATGGACGCGCTACGCGATCCGGCGACGCTCCGGGACGACCCGGACGTCGAGTACAGCGAGACACGGACCACGGACGGACAGGAGGCGTTCGACTACTTCGACGGCGTCGCGGGGCTCGTCGCGCTCGGGATCACGAACGACGCCGGTGCGGTCCTGCTGATGGACAGTCCGCACGGCTGGCGGCTGCCGTACGGCCACGTCGACGCCGGCGCGGACTGGCTGGCGCGGACGGCGGAGATCGGCGAGACGCTGACCGGCGTCCCGGTTCGGGCTACCGAAGTCCTCCGGGTCAGCGAGATCACTCACGAACTCCGGACTGACGCCGAGCGGACGGCCACGAGCTTCGACGCGGTCGTCGGCACTGCACCCGTCGACGGCGAACCGCTCGCCGACGACCCGACCTTCGGCGAGTGGACGGACCTGGAACTGGGGTGGTTCGACGAAGTACCCGAGGACGCCTACCACGCCCACGGCGACGTCGTCGACGACATCGAGTACTTCCTGGAGTGAGCGCGGTCGGCGATCGAGACCGTTCTCCGTCCGACTGCTGTCGGCGTCTCGCCGACCCGTGACTGTCGACGGCTCGCCGACCGGCTCGACCGACTGTGACGACTGTGTCGACCGTCAGAACGGAGCCGTCGGTGTCAGCACAGTAGCTTTGAGACCGTCACGGGACCTCCCGGACATGCCGACGGACCTGTCACCCGTGGACGACGCGCTGGCCGACGCCCTCGAATCCGAGCGGGCCCGCCAGCGCGGGACGCTCTCGCTCATCGCCAGCGAGAACTACGCGAGCGAGGCGGTGCTGGCCGCCCAGGGCTCGGTCCTGACGAACAAGTACGCGGAGGGCGACCCCGGCGACAGGTACTACGCCGGCTGCGAACACGCCGACGCGGTCGAGCGCCTCGCCAGCGAGCGGGCGCGGGACCTCTTCGGAGCCGAGCACGCCAACGTCCAGCCGCACTCGGGCACGCAGGCCAACCTCGCGGCCTACCAGGCGCTCCTCGACTCCGGCGACCGGATCCTCTCGCTGGAGCTGCGCCACGGCGGCCACCTCAGCCACGGACAGCCGTACACGATGGTCGACGAGCACTTCGAGGTGGTTCACTACGGCGTCGACCCGGAGACGGGCCGGCTCGACTACGACGCCGTCGAAGCCCGCGCCGCGGAGACGGACCCCGACCTGATCGTCTCGGGGTTCTCGGCGTACCCCCGAGTGACAGACTGGGAGCGGATGCAGGCGGTCGCCGACGCCGTAGACGCGTACCACGTCGCCGACATCGCGCACCTCACCGGCCTCGTCGCGGCTGGCGTCCATCCCTCGCCCGTCGGCGTCGCCGATCTGGTGACCGGGTCGACCCACAAGACGATCCGCGCGGGCCGCGGCGGGATGATACTGTGCGCCGACGAACTGGCCGATAGCGTCGACACCGCGGTCATGCCGGGCTGTCAGGGCGGCCCGCTGATGCACAACGTCGCCGGCAAGGCCGCCGGCTTCGCCGAAGCGTCGACGCCTGCGTTCGACGGATACGCTCGCCAGATCGTCGAGAACGCCGAGGCGCTGGCCGACCGCCTGGGAGAACGGGGATTCGAACTGGTCTCCGGCGGGACCGACGTCCACTTCGCGCTCGTCGACCTGCGAAAGACCCATCCCGACCTGCCCGGCGCCGCGGCCGAGGCCGCGCTCGAATCGGTCGGTCTCGTCGCCAACAAGCAGACCGTGCCCGGGGATGACCGCTCGGCGACGGTGGCGAGCGGCTTGCGGATCGGCACGCCGGCGATCACGACTCGCGGGTTCGACGCGGCGGCGACAGAGCGGCTCGCAGACGCTATCGCCGACGTGCTGGACACGCCCGACGACGAGGCGGTCGCCGCGGACGCGCGGGAGACCGTCGACGACCTCTGTCGGACGTTCCCGGTCTACGACGAGTCGACGGTGGCCTCCGCATGAACGCGGCGACGCTGCGAATCCGGCGGTACCGTCCCGGCGACGGCGACCGGGTCAGAGAACTGAACCGCGAGGCCATGGCCGAGACGCCAGAGTGGGTGCCCGAAGCGCCCGATGAGGACCTGCTGGACGTGTGCGGCCACTACCTCGACGCCGGAGGGGAGTTTCTGGTAGGCGAGGTCGACCGACGGAAGACCTCGATACAGGCGAGCGTCACCGGCCGCGAGCAGGGCGAGACCGCGGACCCGGAGTCCGACGCCCGGGTCGTCGCCACGGGCGCCTACGAACCGCTCGACGGGTGGATGGCCGAGCAGTTCGAGGCCACCGCCGGGACCGCCGAACTCTCGCGGATCCGCGTCGAACCGGAGATGCAGGGGCGGGGCTTCGCCACCCGGATCGTCGAGGAACTCGAACGGCGCGCCCGCCGCGCGGGCTACCGGGCGTTCGTCCTCAACACCGGTGCCGGCAACGACCGGGCTCGCGGCTTCTACGAGTCGCTCGGCTACGCCTGCGTCGGCGAGACGACCGTCGAGTTCGAGGGGGCGACGCTGAATCTTGCGCTGTACTGGTCCCGCCTCGACTGACCGTCGGTGGCCCGGTTTTAAGCCCGTCCGCGGCGGACGGTCGGCCATGCACGGCATCCTCACCGCGGACGCCGACCTCGCTCGCGAGGGCGTCGGCGACCGCAGCTACTACTTCACCGAGCGCGTCTCGGGCGCTCGCCGCGACCCCGTCGAGGGCGTCGTCAACTCCGTCGCTTGCTGGGGCGACACGGAGACGGTCCGGGAATCGCCCGACCGCGCCGCGGTGACCGGCGGCGGGACCCGCGCCGCGCCCGACGTGGAGAGCCATCACTGGGGCACCGTCTGCCCGACCGATCCAGACTACCGCGCCGGGGTACTCGACCGGATCGCCGACGTGGGAAGTGTGGGAGACGTGCGCCTCACGACGCTCGGGTTCCCCGGCGAGGACTTTTGCCGGTGTGACCGCTGCGAGCGGCTGTTCGCCGAGAGCGACTGTGAGGACCGGGTCGAGTGGCGCTCCTCGGTGATCACTGATTTCACCGCCGAGGCGGCCGAGCGTGTGGATGGCGACGTGATCGCGACGCTGTATCCCGACCCGTACCCGGGCCACCTGCAGGAGCGGGCCGGGTTGGATCCCGCGGCGCTCGCCGAACACGTCGACGGCTTCCTCGTCCCGCTGTGTGGTACCGGCTACGAAACCACTTACTGGGTCGAGTCGTTGGCTCGGGGGTTCGCGAGCGAGGTCGGCGATCTGGACACGTCGCTGACGTTCCAGCTCTCGACGTCCGGGACCCAGGCAGAGCGGCTGGCTGAACTGGCGCGGCGACTCGACGAACACGCGGACGGCGTCGTGTTCGGCACCCACCGAACCGACGCCGACCTGATCCGGGACGTACTCGCCGAGTTGGACGGGCGGGAGTCGTCTGTCGTCGCGTGAGAGTGTGAGTTAGCGCTGTTGTGCGGTCAGTTGTACCGCGTCGCTCGCTAGCAGTTGCTTCGACCGCGTCCGAAGAGCGACGAAAGCCCTCGGCCCGCTCCGGTCCCGCGGACCGCGCTGCCCGCGCTCGCTGCTCGCGGGCTTCGCCCGTTCGCTATCGAGGCGCTCCCGATGGTCGCGCCTCGCACTGCTCACGTGCTTGCGGGTCCGGGGTTCCCGGGGCGGCCCTCGCCCTTTCAGTCCTCCAGGAAGGCAGCAACCGCACAGCACCGCGCCTCACACCTCCCCAACCGACTCGTTGCTCGGGACTCGCTCGCGCTCGCCCTGCGTTATCTGCTCACGGCGCCTTCGGCGCCGTTCGCACGGTTCGAGGGACCTGCGGTCCCTCGCGACTCATCCCTCGCACGGCTACGTCGCGGCCGCCGTGCCGCGACGGCGCGCGCCAGTCGGCTTGTCAGCCTGTCTCAGCGCGGACGCCCTGTCACGCTGCGGCAACTGATAAACGGGTGGCGGTCGAAGAGCGACCAATCGCGATGTCTCGCAACAGCATTCCGGACCTCTACGAGAAGTACGAGGCGGGCGAGCCGCTGACGATGCTGACGGCCTACGACGCGCCGATCGCCCGGCAGGTCGACCGCGGCGGCGTCGACATGATCCTCGTCGGCGACAGCGCCGGGGACAACCACCTCGGCTACGACGACACGCTGCCCGTCACGCTGGAGGAAGCGCTCTCGAACACCGCAGCGGTCGTCCGCGGGACCGACGAGGCGTTCGTCGTCGCCGACCTGCCATTCCTCACCTACGGGACGTCCATGGAGGAGTCCGTACAGAACGCGGGCCGCTTCCTGAAGGAATCGAACGCCGACGCGGTGAAACTGGAGACCGCGCCCTACGGCGAGACGACCATCGAGATCGTCGACCGCCTGACCGAACTCGGCATCCCCGTCCAGGGCCACGTCGGTCTCACGCCACAGCGGAAAAACGAGATCGGGGGGGCGTACGTCCAGGGCCGCGACACCGACACGTCCTCGCCCGGCGAAGCGCTCGTCGAGACCGCCCAGCGCCTGGAAGGGGCGGGCGCGTTCTCCATCGTCCTGGAGACGGTCAGCGAGGGCGTCGCCCGCGAGGTGACCGAGGCCGTCGACGTGCCGACCATCGGCATCGGCTCGGGCCGCTACGTCGACGGACAGGTCCTGGTCGTCTCCGACGTGCTCGGCCTCGGCGCGGAGCCCTATAGCCTCTCGAAGCAGTACGCGGACCTCGACTCGGAGATCCGACGAGCCGTCGAGCGGTACGTCGACGAGGTCGAGTCCGGCGACTTCCCGACGCGCGACAACGCCTTCGACCCGGTCGACGAAGACTGACGGGCCGGTTCGACCTCGCCGGCGAGGAGCGACGACCGGGTTCGGCCCGCCTGCGTCCCGTTCTCGGCCGTGATCCGAAACTACTATCCGTTGATTTAGGCTTGCCTAATCTATGGGAGACAGGGACGACAGGCGACGGTCGACGCGCCGACAGTACATCGCGGGCGGGGGCGCGCTCCTCGGGAGCGTGCTGCTCGCGGGGTGCGCCAACAGCGGCGACGAAACGCCGGACGGCGCGACCACTGACGGCGAACCGACAGCCACCGATCCGGCCGCCGACGAGACGCCCACGCCGGCGGCGACCGATCAGTCGACGGCGACCGCGACCGACAGCGGTCCGCACACGGCGACGCTCTCCCCGGTCGGGGAGGTAGCGTTCGACTCGGTGCCGGAGAACGTCTTCACGATGTACAACCAGTACGCGGACATGCTCGTCGCGCTGGGCCACGGCGACGCCGTCAACTCGATGTTCGTGCCGGACATGGCCGGGCCGACGATGAACCACTACTACGAGCGACTGGACGGCGTCTCCTTCGACTGGGAGGGGCTGGTGAACCCGTACGACGACTTCTCCAAGGAGTTCTTCTACGGCCTCGAGAGCGACGTCCACTTCCTCGACCCCGCCTGGGCGGTCACCCAGCAGAACTGGAGCCGCAGCGACGTCGAGGAGATCACCGAGAACGTCGGGCCGTTCTTCGGGAACTTCTACAGCGGCACGCGCGCCGACCCGCCGGAGGCCTACGCCGGTGACTACCAGTACTACACGCTCTGGGAGCTGTTCGGGCACGTCGCCGACGTCTTCAGGGAGCGCGAGCGCTACGAGCGACTCAACGCCGTCCACAGCGACCTCCTCAGCACCATCGAGACGGATCTCCCGCCGGAGGACGAGCGCCCGACCGCCGTGCGCGTCACGCTCGGCGACGGCCAGTTCTGGACGTACCACCTGAACCGCCCGGGATTCTGGCTCGCCGACACCCGGCCGCTCGCCGCGGTCGACGCCTTCGGGAGCGAGCAGTGGGACGGTCTCTGGGGGTCGGTCGGCTACGAGACGATGGCCGAAGCCGACCCGGACGTGATCCTCCACCTCTGGGGCATGACGCCGCGGTACGACATGGCCTCGGTCCGCGAGCAGCTCCGCTCCCACTCCGTCGGCCAGAGCCTCTCGGCGGTCGAGAACGACCGCGTCTACGCGCAGGGCATGCGCTACCAGGGGCCGATCATGAACCTCTTCCAGATCGAGATGACCGCGAAACAGCTCTATCCCGACGTCTTCGGCGAGTGGCCCGGGTACGAGAACGGCGACCACTACCCCGAGATCCCCGCCGAGGAACAGTTGTTCGACCGCGACCGCGTCGCCGACATCGTCACCGGGAACTGACGATTTCTATTCTCTCGCCGGTCAGGGGAACCGGATCGCGCGCTCTCCCGCATCGATCTCGATCCGACCGCCGATCGGAATGGGTGCGTTCGGGTTCGTGTGGCCGAAGTCGAGGTCGAAGACGATCGGGGCGTCGGGGTTGTACTCCCGCACCCACTCTCGAATCGTCGCGCGCTGATCGACCCGGTACTGGTCGCGCTCCTCCTCGCTGTACTCGCGCTCCCGGTTTCGGGTCTGCGGGCGCCCGACGACCACCGCGTCGAACCGCTGAAGCAGGCCGCGCTCGCCGACGCAGGTCAGGATCCGCCTCACGTCGTCGGCGCTCGGGAGTTCTTCGGAGGTCTCCAGCGCGAGGACTGCACCGTCGAGCGCGTCGAGGTCTGGCGCACCCCGGTCTGCGGCCAGCACCCACTGGAGGACGGTGAGACAGCCGCCCCACAGCCGACCAGAAATCTGCTCGCCGGCTCGTTCGTCCGGCACGTCCCACTGCCAGCCGTCGGCGGGCTCGTACTCGGGCGTCGCCTCCCGAAAGTCGTCCCGAGCCCACTCGATCACGTCGTCGGTCCATTCGTCCGCCGAATCCAGTTCGCCCAGCGACTCCTCGAACAGGGCGCGGCGGAGATATCGCTCAGAGTACTCGGGGAACTCACCGGCGATGGCGACGTTGTTGAGCAACTGCCCGCCGTAGAACGAGACGATCCCGTGGGTCCAGAGGTAGCTGGCGAGGCAGGTGTTGTCGCTCATCCCGAAGAACCGGGTCGGATTGTTCCGCAGGATCTCGCCGTCGAGATGGCGAAGCATCCGGATCTGGTCGTCGCCGCCAATGGTCGCGAAGACGGCGCTGATGTCGGGGTCGCGAAATGCCTCGTGGACGTCTTCGGCTCGCAGCACCGGGTTCTCGCGGAGCCGCTCCGGATCGGCCTCCGCGGTGTCGTAGACGACGGGATCGAGGTCGAAGCGGTCGCGCAGCCGTTCGAGCGCGAGGTCGAGAACGTCCGGAAACACCGTCGCCGCGCCGCTGGACGGCGCGATCACGGCTACTTTGTCGCCCGGTTCGGCCGGTGGCGGCGTGACGAACTCCTCGACGGCGTCGCTCATGTTCGGTCTGTCCGGTGCCGAGCGAAAAGCGTTTGCGCTGCCGTGCGAGCGGTTGGCGTACTACCGCCCTCGTCGACCGGTGAACCACGGCCGGTGCCACCACTGCCAGACTCGCTTCGTCGCGCGAGTGACGGGGAACGGACCGTGGCCGAGCGTCGTGAGCGCGAACCCGACCGCCAGCGTCCCGACGAAGACGGCGGCGCCGGACCCGGCTGCCAGTACGTAGGGTCGCGCGGCGTCGACGGTCGGATCGACGGCGAAAAAGAGGACGGTCAGCGCAGCGACGACGGACGGGACCAGCGCGTCCACGAGACTCAGTAACGCGATGCCGATCGCACGGACGACCTTCATCCCCGGCCCTCAGTCGTCCGCGGATGCGTGGTCGGGGTTCGCGCCGGCGGCCGCGGCGACGTCGTCCTCGATGCTGGGCGGGTATTTGCCGCGGTCGAGTTTCAGGTCCGACTGTGGGCGGGCCATGCAGGTCAGCGCGTAGTTCTCGGCCTCCTCGTCGGTGAGGCCGCGGGCGGCGGGCTGGGTCACCTCGCCCTCCTCGATCTTCGCCGAGCAGGCGAGACACATCCCGACGCGGCAGGAGTACTCCTGCGCGATGCCCTCTTCGATACACCGGCTGAGGACGGTCTCCTTGTCAGAGACCGTGATCTCCTCGCCGGTCCCCACGAACTCGACGGTGTAATCGGTCATGGCCATCGGTTCGGTGGTATCCGCCTAAACTCTTTATGCCCGTCTGCGGACCGCGTCGCCGCGAGACCGACCGAAACCCGTTGCTGGGGGTCGGAGCGTTGGTAAAGAGTTTTCTTCCCTCCCCCGCGAAAAGTGGACCATGACTACACGCGAGTACGACGTCGTCGTCGTCGGGGCGGGGACTGCGGGCTCATACGCCGCAGCGACCGTCGCCCACGAGGGCTACGACGTCGCGATCCTCGAACGCAAACCCGAGGACGAAGGGGGCCACATCGCCTGCGGCGACGCGCTCAAGGGGGCCGGTTCCTTCCCCGACGCGATCCCCGAGTCGAAGATCGAACCCGCGATGACCAACACCGATGTCGACCACGGCCGCTTCGAGATCCCGCAGGAGGACACGGTTCTCGAGATCCCCGTCCCCGGGGAACTGGCCGTCATCGACCGCTGGGAGTACGGTCGTCGGATCATCGAAGGGGCCGAGGAGGCCGGCGCCGAACTCCACTACGACACGCTGGTTCAGGACGTCACGCAGGCCGACGACGGGACCGTCACGGGCGTCCGCGCGATGCGGAAGGGCGACCCCGTCGACTACGAGGCCGAGGTCGTCATCGACGGCGCCGGTGCGCTGTCGATCCTGCAGGACAACATCGACTTCGACGGGAGCTCCTTCGACACGAACGTCAGCTACCAGCAGTTCTGTTCGGCGTACCGAGAGGTCGTCACCGTCGACGAACCCGTCGAGTGGGACGACGCGCTCGTGTTCAAGCCGACCGAGCGCGCCGCGGGCTACCTGTGGTACTTCCCGCGGACCGACACCGAGATCAACGCCGGCCTCGGCTTCCAGATGACCGAGGAGCCGATGAAACTCGTCGACGACCTCAAGCGCGACCTGCGGGACCGCGAGGAGTTCGAGGGCGCCACCGTCGAGGACAAACTCGGCGCGGCGCTACCGACGCGGCGTCCCTACGACTCGGCGGTCGCGCCGGGGTTCATCGCCGCCGGCGACGCCGCCGGGCTGGTCAATCCGACAACCGGAGGCGGCATCGGCGGGGCCGCCCACTCCGGCCAGTACGCGGGCGAACAGGCCATCGAGGCCATCGAGGCCGACGACGTGAGCGAGGACCGACTCTGGGAGTACAACAAGAACGTGATGGACCACTTCGGGGCTCGCTTCGCGACCCTCGACGTGTACAACATCTTCGTGACGGCCTACGACATCGACGACCTGATGGGGATGCTGGCGGCCCTTCCCGCACAGAATATCGCCGAGGGGCTCTACGAGGGCGAGACCGACATCGGCCTCTGGCTCAAACTCAAGACCGCCGTGAAGTCCGTCGGCCACTGGGGCACCATCTACGATCTCTACGAGACGAAACAGCTCGCCGAGCGCGTGCTCGCTCACTACGAGGATTACCCCGAGAGCCGCGACGAGTTCGCCGACTGGCAGGCCCGCCGCGACGAGATCATGGACGACGTCTACGCGACGACCGGCGCCGACCCCAAGTACTGACACCTCCGCCCTGACTCACCGTTTTCCTCCGTCCGTCTCCCGGCCCGTTCAGCGCTCGGTCGGCGCCGCGTCACCGGATTCTGCTGCGGCGTCGCTCCTGTCGTCTAGACCTATCGGCGTTTCGACAGACAGCTGTCTCGTCCGTCCGCCCGCCGATCGGGCGCGTCGCACCGTTCGGTATGCGCCACGCCGCCGAGTCTGCCGGCGAGAAATGTTTCCAGGATCGAAATCGCACACACCTGACAAACATTTATATGCAAAAGTCAATTAATTGAACGTACGACGCGCCGTGTGGGTGCGGCCCGGGACAGCCCGTGGGGGTGGTCGTCCGGTCACAGAGCGGCGGGTTCCCGTGGTCGCAGGGGCGCGTGTGGGGAAGACCATGAACGGAAGCGACACGGCAAGAGCGGTATCACCGGTCATCGGGGTCATCCTGATGGTCGCGATCACGGTGCTCCTGGCGGCGACAGTGGCGACGTTTTTCATGGGATACGAAGACTCGCTGTCGGGGATGGGGGCGCCGACGGTAGCGATCACGGGCGAGTTCGACGTCGACAGCAGCGGCCACGAACTTGCCCTGGAGTTCACCGGCGGCGACGTCGTGGCCCGGGAGAACGTGAAGGTGCAGGTCTCGGACGCGAACTGCCTCGGCCACGGGACGGTCTCGAAGCGGTTCGATCTCGGGCGACTGGGCGTCTCGACGTCGGAGGTGATGGCGGGGACACGCGCCGACGTCACGGTCGGCACCGTGTGTCCGGCCGCGGCGAGCCGCCTGAAGCTCTCGCGGACGGAGGTGACGGTCTCGTGGGTCAGTTCCGACGGAGCCGACGGGAACGTCCTCTATCGATGGAAGGGGCCGGCTGCGTAGGGGCGGGCCCCGCGAATACACCACCGAAGCCGATAGCCGACCGTCAGTTCACGGTCGGTCTCTCGCTAGCGCCCGGACCGTCTCGGTCAGGACGTCGACGCCGACGACGAGCGAGTCCTCGTCGACGTCGAAGGTGGCCGTGTGATGGCCGCCGGGGTGGTCGGTCCCGATGCCCACGTAGGCGGCTTTCCCGCCGTTCTCCTGCACGCGGCGCATGAGGAAGGTGGCGTCCTCGCTCCCGCCAAGGTCGGCGTTGCGGACGACCGAGTCGACGCCGTCGGTCAACCCGGCGACCGCCTCGACCACGTCGACCACCGCGTCGTCGCTCTCGGCCCCCGGCGCTTCCCCCTGGGAGACCAGTTCGACGTCGCACTCGTGCATCGCCGCCGCGCCCTCGACGACCGACCGGGCGCGGTCGCGCATGTACCGCATCAGTTCCGTCGTCTCGCCGCGGACTTCACCCTCGATGTATGCTTCCTCGGGGACGACGTTCGTCGCGCTGCCGCCGCCGACCTCGCCGGCGTTGACCCGCGTCTTGCCGTCCTCGTGGCGAGGGATGGCGGAGAGGTTCTGCACGGCCGCGGCCATCGCCTGGACGGCGTTGCGTCCCTCCGACGGCCGCGCGCCGGCGTGGGCGGACTCGCCCGAGAAGTCGGCGCGGAACTGATGGACCGCGAGGAACCCCTCGATCCCCGCGACCACCTCGCCCGTCGGGTGATCGAGACCGACGTGGACGGCGAGGAGGTAGTCGACGTCGTCGAGCAGACCGCTCTCCGCCATCGGCTTGCCGCCGCCGATAGCCTCCTCGGCGGGCTGGAAGAACACCTTGAGGGTGCCGGCGAAGTCGCCGTCCGCGACCGCTTCGAGGACGCCCAGTCCGATCGCCGCGTGGGCGTCGTGCCCACAGGCGTGCATCGCGTCGTCGTTCTCGGATCGAAATCCTTCGCGAGCGGGGACGTGGTCCTCGGCTGTCGACTCCTCGCGAGGGAGCCCGTCGATGTCGACCCGGAGTCCGACCGTCGGGCCGTCGCCGCCCTCGACGGTCGCCATCGCGCCCGTGTACCCACCCCGGAGTCGCTCCAGGATTTCGGGGTCGGCGCCGGCGTCGAGCGCCCGCTGGAACCATCGGTCCAGTTCCGCGTCGTCGGGGACGGCGATGCGCTCGTCGGCGTCGACCACCTCGGGGCCGACGCGTATCTCGTCGACGTCGAGCGCCCGGAGTTCCTCGACGACGCGGGCGGTCGTCCAGAACTCCCGCCAGGCGGGCTCGGGTCGGCGGTGAAAGGCGCGGCGCAACTCGACCAGGCGGTCGCGACTCGGCTGACTCATGGCGGGGGAGACGACGGCGAGGGTGTAGACGGTTTCGGGTGGAACACGGGCGGGACGCGCGGGTGCTTAGACGTGTTGTTGAGTGAGGTCTCGCGGACGGTCAAATGCGACGGATTCGCGCGCTCAGACCTGTTCGATCGCGGCTTCGACGTGGATGCGATTGGGGTAGTCGTCGCCGGCGACGTCGCGAGCGAACTCGTCGTGGCCGTGGATCTCGACGGTCCGGGTGTAGGCGGTGTACTGCCAGGGCTCGAACCGACCGCCCTCGGCCGAGAGCCGCTTGGTCTGGGGCACCCGGTGGTCGGTCGGGGGCCGGGGGTGAGGGCCTTTCAGCTCCACGCCCTTGCGCTCGGCGGCGGACTTGACGCCGTCGACGATGTCGTCGAGGAGGCGCCGATCCCCGCTCGTGAACGTGAGCTTCGTGACGAACGGCATATGCGTCCGGTCGCCGGGCGCGCGGATAAGCGATGCGTTTGTCCGCCAGCGGAGGGGGTCGGACGGATGTGGTATCGGCCTGGCGACGCTCCGATATTCACTTAAGGTGTGATAGAGTACGTATCGGCAATGATAGAGGCCACGAGCGCGGGAGCCATCCTCTTTCGCGACACGCGTGGCCGGCGGGAGTACCTGCTCCTCAAGAGTCGCCCCGGCGACTGGGAGTTCCCCAAAGGGGGCGTCGAGGGCGACGAGGAGCTCCAGCAGACCGCCATCCGCGAAGTGAAAGAGGAGGCCGGAATCGGCGATTTCCGGCTCTTAGACGGCTTCCGAGAAGACTACGACTACGTGTTCGAAGCCAACGGCAACACGATCCATAAGACAGTCCACCTGTTCATCGCCCGCTCGTTCGAGGCGTCGGCGGAGCTCTCCCACGAGCACCGCGACCTGCAGTGGCGCGACTACGAACAGGCCATCAACACCGTCACCCAGGACGGTCCCCGCGAGATACTCGAAGAGGCCCACGAGTTCCTCGACGAGAAACTCGCGGAGGAAGACGAGGACGAAGACGACGAGGAGTAGGGACGGGCTGCGACCCGCCACTCCGACCACCGGATCCGCGCCGAGCGAGTCGCTTCTTAGTCCGCTCGCCGTGCGGCCGTCTGCCAGGCCCGCAGATGTCTCCCGACGAGTGTACCACTGGCGACTCGTCCGGCGTCGAGCCCCCGGTCCGCAACTCGACGGCACACGTGTCAATTCAGTAGGTTAATCACGGTCGGCCCGATACGGGCGATCCGTTATGGTACTCGGATTCGACGACGAAGCGTTCAAGAAATCGGTCGCGACGATCTTCGTCGCGTTGTTGGTCACGGGGTTCGTCCCGGTCGTCAACCTCGTCCGGTACGTCCCGCTGTTCAAAGAGGTTTTGCTGGGCGCACTCGTCGTAGTCGCCTTCACGTCGATCACCGACGCGGAATCCGCGATCAAGTTCGCTCTCGTCACCGGCATGCTAGCCGCCGTGGCGTTCAACGTCGTCTACATCCCCGCGTCGTTCGTCCTCGGCGGGGTCATGGGCGCGGCGACCGGCGCTGACGTGGGCCTGATGATGTTCGCCCGCGGTTTCGGCGCCCTGATGAACGTCTTCGGTCTCCTCTTCATGTCGCCGGTCGGCTACATCCTGGGCGGAGCGCTGGGGAGCGTCCTCAACGCCGAGTAAAACCGCCGTTTCGCCGCGCGATCGCCGTTCAGATGCCGGTCG
This sequence comes from Halosimplex rarum, assembly GCF_047715405.1. Classification (NCBI taxonomy): domain Archaea; kingdom Methanobacteriati; phylum Methanobacteriota; class Halobacteria; order Halobacteriales; family Haloarculaceae; genus Halosimplex; species Halosimplex rarum. Next base: position 1,951,134 of record NZ_CP180412.1, on the reverse strand, counting down.
CGCCGCGGTACTGGGCGTCGCCGAAGCCCAGCAGCGGGAAGAAGATGAACCCGAGGAAGAACAGGCCGAGGCCGTATCCCGCGCCTTTCCCGAACGCCTTCGCGACGTCCATGAACGGGATGATGACCGCGAAGGGGATGAAGAGGCTCAACAGCAGCCACACGACGTCCCGGTCGGCGATCTCGCAGACGAGGATGTAGGTGTTGTATATCGGGATGATGGCTGCCCAGCCGGGCTGGCCCGCCTTCGTGAACACTTTCCACCACCCGGCGAGAGTGATGAGCGATATCACCATCGACACGGCGAAGATGACGAGGAACGCCCCCGCCAGCGCGCCGCCTGCTCCGTTGCTCGTCTGCAGCACTGTCGCCGCGATTCCACTTCCGAACAGGTTCCCAGCCATGTGCCACACTCTCCCCGCATAGTATATAAATCCTATCTTCGCAGAAACAGGTCAGTTCCCAATATCGTTCGGCCGCGGTGCCCGTCGGGCTCCTGTGAACGTCGGGAAACGGCCGACAGCGTCGCCGGCTCTCGACCGGTCCGATCCGGGTCGCACGTCAGCGTGCGGATACACCCCGCCGCTGCGGGCGGGTCGTTGCGGGTCCGGCGCCCGTGTGGGTCGGCCTGATTCCCGTTCGCGAAACATATAAGCGGTCGCCACCGCCTATCTCGGGTCGTGTCACCCGGGGACGACGGCGCCCTCGGCGGGTCGGAGTTCGTCTTCGAGCTCTGCGTCTGCCAGTGGGCCGAACGCGAGTGGCCGCCCGACGGCGTCTCGACCGGCGATTCGGCCGCCATCGTCGCCCGGCAGATCGGGACGAGGGACCGCCGCTGGGACACGGTCGTCGTCGAGTGCGACCCCGAGGGCCTGCGCCAGCGGGCGAACTTCGGCCTGGAAGAACTCGACTCGGACCTCCTGCACGTCGTCCGGAACGCGCCCGCCGAGTGGGCGTGGTACCGCGACGCGCTCCCGGACCCGGGCTACCCCTGGCGGTACGTCCGCGAGGCGGTCCACCGCGCCGGCGACCGCGGCGTCGTCGAGACCCGGACGGGCTCGAACGGCCGGATCGAACTCCGGCGCAAGTGGGCGTATCCCGACTGGGTCCGGCGGATCGTCGCCATCGAGAACAAGCCCGACCTCGACGCCAGCGCCGCTCGCGCGCTCGCCCCGCAACTCGAACGCGACGTGGCCCTGTCGCTGGCCGACGAGGTGTGGGTCGCGACCACCGAGACCGGCGAGACGGTCGAACCGGCGCTGATCGAGGACGTGCCGGTCGAAGCGGGCGTCCTCACCGTTGACGTCGACGGCGACGCCAGCGTCTCCTGGCACCCGCGGACGCTGGCCGCCGCCGACCCCGGGACGCGGATTCTCGAACGCCCCTCGGGCGGCGCCCGGGACGCCTCGGCCGCGCGCTTCGAGTACGCCGACCCCGAGTGGAAGCGCGACAAGCGCCTCGAACTCGCTGAACGGGCCTACGGTCGCGGCTGGCGCTCCTACGCCGACACCATGCGTCCCGACTGCCGGCACTTCCGGCTCACCGACGAACGCCCCGGCTTCCTGCCGTACTGCGCAGCCAAGGAGTGCCACCAGACCGCCGGGCAGTGCTCGGGCTCGTGCCCCGATTTCGAACCGGAACCGCCGGTCTGGCGCTCGGGCGACTGGCCGATAACGGGCGGGCCGGGGAAGGGGATCAAGCGCCTGCTCGACCGGCGACGGCGGCGGCAGCGGCCGGGACTCGACAGGGACGGCTGACAGGTAGTCGCGTGCGCCGAGACCGATTACCCGTCGTCGCCGTCGACTCGTTCGACGTCCAGCGCGTCGCGTTCGACGGCCAGCCGGTACGTCGGGACCGTCTTCTGGACCCGCTCGACGACGCCCTTCTCGGTGAGCGAGCGGAGCGCCGAGCGCACGTCGTCTACCTCGGCGTCCATCCCGGCGTCCTGGACGTCGTGAAGCGTGGCGACGACGCTCTGGGGCTCCTCGTCGTGGTCGGGGAGGGCGTCGATGACCGCCGCCTGGAGCGGCGGGGCTTTGACGACCTGTTCGTTCACCTCGCCCTCGACCTCGTCGCCGACGAGTTCGTTGGCCTCCGGCGTGGCGCAGATGAGGCTGTCCTCGTTGCGGTAGTAGTAGTCTTTCAACTCGGATTCGAGGTACTGGTGGACGTCGCTCCCGCTGTCCATCTCCCACTGGGCCTGGAGCTCGGCGTTCTTCGTCGGCTGGAGCGCCACCACGTCCGCGAGTCGCTCGCGGGCCTCGTCCGATAACGTCATTCGTCCGCCGGTAGGGACATGTGCTATTAAGCCGTGTTGCTTGCCGGTGGCGGCCGGCCGACGACGACCGGCCGGTCGCCGGTGTCTGGAGCCGTCCGGTCAGAGGCCGTCGAGCGTCGCGGCGACGTCGTTCCAGTGGCTGCCCTTCCAGAAGTGCTGGCCGCAGTTGCGACAGCGCCAGACGGTCTCCTCGTGGGTCTCCGGCGCGTAGTCGGGCGTCGGCTCGGTCCGATCCACTCGTTCGAGCGGACCGTTGCAGGCGCTACAGCGCGACGGCTCTTCGGCCAGGTCGAGGTCGAACCCCGACCGGCGCAGCTCCTGTAGCTGCTCGGTCACGTCGCGGGTCGAGAGCAGTTGCGTCCGCTCGCCGCGCGCGGCCAGTTCGCGGTCGCGCGTGACGAGGACGCGACCTTCGGTGTGCGCCAGTGCGAGCACGTCGTCGTCGTCCTCGGCCCCGCGCTCGACCGCGTAGGCGGCGTCGTACCCGCACATTCGGAGATACGTGGCGAGCTTCCCGAGCATCGTGTCGAGCAGCAGTGCCGACTCCGCCGACGGTCGCTGCGGGATGTCGTCCTCGGTCGTCGCGGTGCTCGCTGTCGCCGGTCGCGCGCGCTCGTCGATGTCTGGCTCGTCGCCGGTCATTCGAGGAACTCGCGCAGGCCTTCGACGCCTCGCGTATTGAGTACGTCGGTCTCTTCGGCCCAGCCCCGACGCGCCGTGTGCACGCCGTAGCGGACGTGAGCGTAGCGAGCCGGCCGGTGAGCGTCCGTATTGATCGCGACTGTCGCGCCCGCTTCGACCGCAGTCTTGACCGCCCCGCCGCCCAGATCCAGTCGAGCCGGGTTGGCGTTGACCTCCAGCGCGGTGTCGTGCTCGGCCGCAGCCGCGGCGAGGCGCTCGACGTCGACGTCCAGTCCCGACCGCTGATTGATGTACCGGCCCGTCGGGTGACCGATGATGTCGACCTCGGGATGTTCGACGGCGGCGACGAGCCGGTCGGTCCCGTCGCCGTCGAGACCGGCGTGTGGCGAGGCGACGACGACGTCCAGTTCCGCCAGCACGTCGTCGGCGACGGAGATCTCCCCCTCCGTCGAGATGTTGGCCTCGACGCCAGTGAACACGGGGAAGTCGGTTTCCTCGGCGACCGCGCGGACCTCGTCGATCTGTTCGCGGAGTTCGTCGTCGGGGACGCCGACGCCGCCGACCATCCCCGGCCCGGTCGCGTGGTCGGTGATCGCGACGTACTCGTGGCCGAACGACGCGGCGCCCTCGACCATCTCCGCGACCGTGTGGCCGCCGTCCGACCAGTCGGTGTGGACGTGCAGGTCGCCCCGCACGTCGCCTTCGTCGACCAGATCCGGGAGGTCGCCGTCCTGCGCGGCCTCGATTTCGCCCCGGTTCTCCCGGATCTCGGGCGCCATCCACGGCATGTCCAGCGCCTCGTACATCCCCTCCTCGGTCTCGCCGGCGACGCGCTCGCCCGCTCGCTGGTCGGCGTCGGGGTCGTCGACCTCGGAGACGTCGAAGACGCCGTACTCGTTCATCTTCAGATCGCGGTCGATGGCGACGTTCCGGAGCGTGACGTTGTGGTCCTTGCTGCCGGTGAAGTACTGGAGCGCGCTCCCGAACTCGGACGGATCGACGACCCGCAGGTCGACGCGCACCTCGCCCGAGCGGACGCTCGCCTTCTGCTCGCCCGCCTCGATGACCGCGTCGGCGCCCGGCCAGTCGGTGAACGCGTCGACGACGGCCTCGCCCTCCTCGCTGCCCACCAGCACGTCCACGTCGCCGATCGTCGCCTTCCAGCGGCGGAGCGACCCCGCCAGGTCGATCCGGTCGATCGCCGGGCGCCCCGCTAGGTAGTCGACGACCCGCTCCCCGCGCGGGCGGGCCTCCCCGAGCAGCTCGCGTTCTGTCGCCTCGCGAGCGAACTCGATGTTTTCCAGGATGTTCTGCTCGGTCTTGGCGCCGAACCCACTCACGTCCTGAATCTCGCCGGCCTCCGCGGCGGCTTCCAGGTCGTCGAGCGTCGTGATCCCCAGCGCCTCGTAGAGCGTCCCGACGGTCTTCGGGCCGACGCCCTCGACGCGAGTGAGTTCCGCCATCTCGACCGGCAGCTGCCCGCGCAGTTCCTCCAGCTCGGCGATCTCGCCGGTCTCGACGTACTCGATGATCTTCGAGGCGATGGCGTCGCCGACCCCCTCGATCTCGTCGAGCGCGTCTTCCCCGGCGTGGGCCAGCCGGGCGACGTCGTCGGGGTGGCCGCGGACGTTCTCGGCGGCCCGCCGGTAGGCCCGCGGCTTGTACTCGACGTCCTGGGCCTCCAGCAGGTCGGCGAACTCCTCCAGCCGGGCCGCGATGTCGTCGTTGACGCTCATCGCGACCTCGACGAGCGGTGCGAGCCCTGACTGTCCTGGTCGTGGCCCAGCGCCTGCTTGAGAAAGCTCATCCAGCGCTTCTTGTCGGCGGTCTCCTGGGCTTCGATCTCCGCTTCGAGGTTCGTCGGGCCGAGGTTCTCGAGCGCGTTGAGCGCGCGGTCGATGCCGATGATCGCCTGTGCCTGGCGCTCGCCCTCTTCGCGGGAGATGTCGCTGTCCTCTATCAGGTCCTTGCGTCGGATCCGCTCGCGCCGGAGGTTCGTCTTCGCCTGGTCGACGCGTTCGCGCTCGCCGGCCGGGATCGTGTCCCGCCGCTTGATCTCGAAGACGAACTCGCGCAACTCGACCGGCTCCCCCTGGACCTCGATGCGGTCGGGGATGTCGGCGCCCACGGTCGCCCCCTCCCGGCCGATGCGCTCCAGGAGCTGTTTGCGCTCGTACTCTTTCACGGATCCGTCTCCGACCTCTACGGTCAAAAACCCACGCGATACCCCCGCGGCGGAGCGCTTCTCGACGGACGAGACGAGGGCGGAACGGTCCGGGTCGGAAGGGTAGGCCCTATATGGGTGGGCGTTCTACAGGTGTGTAGCACCGTCGTCAGCGGACGGCCGGCGATCCCATAAACATGAGCCGCGTATACAGACTCCACTCGACACTGGAACTGCCCCTGGAGGACGTGTACGACTTCTTCGACGACCCGGATCTCCCGGAGAACGTCGAAGACGTCGACATCACGCGCCGGAACAACACGCTCATCATCAGCGCGGTCTCCGTCGACGAGAGCATCAGCAAGTACACGCCGACGGCCCAGTTGAAGGCCAGCGTGACGGAGAACCGCGTCTACGAGGAGATCGAAGAGGACGAAGACGAGGACAGCACGCCGGTCCACACCACGGACACCGCCGGCGGCCCGCAGTGGGGCGCCCTGGAGGAAGAGGAGGAAGAGCCGCCCTCGGAGCTCGTCGAGTACGCCTGTTTCAAGGGCGACCGAGAGACGGTTCTTCAGAACAGCACCCTGCAGTACGAGATGTTTCAGGTCCTCTGTGACATCGCCCGGATCGCCGAGAAGGGAACCCTCACCGCCATCATCTCGCCCGACGACGACCTCGAAGCGATTCGCATCGTCGACGGCGAGGACGTGCCCGCGTCCATCAACGTCGTCGAGGACCCCCGCGAAGACGAGGACTCCGAGGGCGTCAACTGGCGCGACAACGAGTTCATCTCGGGCTGAGTCGACGCGTTTCCTCCCACGCGTCGCTCCCGTTCTGTTGATTTTGTCCCGACCGCTCACGCCCTGCGTTCGACAGCGACGTCTCTACCAGTGTGTTCGAATCCGTGAGGACGTCGCCTACTCTCCCGCGTCGCGGACGTCGACGGTTCCGTCGCTCTCGCAGACGACGGTACAGCCGGCGTAGTCGAACGTCACCTGCCCGTTCGGGATCGAACCGGGGGTATCGAAGAGACTGTCGAGCGCGTCGGGATCGAGGACGCCGTACAGCGACGGCAGCGCCATCTCTTCGGTGTCCTTGTGGGTTGCGACGGACCGTACAACCGTCTCGCTGAGCGACCCGGCGCCGTCGTTCTGGCCGGAGTCTGCCGAAGTCATCAGTCCCCGATTCACCGGTGAAACGTAAAACTCCTCCGAAGGGAAATCGGGCGCTTCAGGCGTTCACTGGGTCGAGAGCGCCGTCGCCAGCGACCCACTCGACCACGTCGAGCGTGACGTTGACCTCGATCCAGGCCGCGACGGCGATCATCGCCGCGAGCAGGACCGAGATGACCGCCAGTTCGACGAACTCGACGCGGCTCAGCGGCGTCTCGTCCCACCCGAGGAGCCACCGGAGGACCCGGTGTGGGACGCGCAGTCCGATCGACGCCGCCATGAAGAACGCCGGGAGTTCGAGGACCCCGTGGGGGAGCAGCGCAGCCAGCACGATCGCCCACGAGGTCTGGCGGACCGCGAACGAGACGACGGCCCCCACGAGGGCGCCGTTGACGACCAGACCGAACACCGAGAGCGCTCCGCCCGTGACGGCGCCAAGCCCGATCAGCAGCAGGGCGCGGAGGTTGTTCACCAACAGCGGCACGAACGCCAGTTCCGGGAGCGGGCCGTCGTTCGGTAACTCCGCCTGCACGTCCCCGAGCAGCGCCTCTAGCTGCTCGATCGGGATCGTCCCGACGAGCGCGTAGGCCGCGAACGCGCTCGCGAAGAACAGCGCCAGCGCGGCTACCAGGTGCCACCGGAACCACCGCGTCGGGCGAAACTCCTCGCGAGGCGACGACGTCGACTCGGCTCGGACCGCGTTCGTCTCCGTCTCTCCCGTGGGAGGGCTCATACAGGCCGTTCGACGCCGACCCATTTCGTTGCATCGGCTGACACGACGCGCCGGGGGATCGCTCCCGTCGGCACCCACTCGGCACCCCGCCGGCACCTGGTTGGGACACTCGCGTCACTGTGATGGACGGTCTCACATGACAATCCCCCCGTTCTCCAAAAAGAACTTATCCCGCCGGGTAATGAGATGTAATTACCGATGTCAGCAGACTTCCCCGACTACCTGAACGTCGACTACACCGACGGCGAAGGCGAGGACCCTGCCGACTACCCGCACGTCAACGACAAGATCGAGAAGGCCATCGAGGTCACTCGACAGGGCCTCGAAGAGTACGAGAACCCGGTCGTCATGTGGACGGGCGGCAAGGACTCGACGCTCACGCTGTACTTCGTCAAGGAGGTCGCCGAGCAGTTCGACCTGGAGGTCCCGCCGGTCGTCTTCATCGACCACTACCAGCACTTCGACGAGCTGATCGACTTCGTCGAACACTGGGCCGACGAGTGGGACCTGGAAGTCATCTGGGCCCGGAACACCGACGTGGGCGACTACGTCGACGAGCACGGCCTCGAACCGGGCGACGACATCCCGATCGACGAGCTCTCCGAACACAACCAGCACCACGTCCGCGACATCCTCGAGTACGAGGAGGACACGTTCCCGTTCCTGCTGGACACCTACGTGGGCAACCACCTGCTCAAGACCGTCGCGCTCAACGACGCCATCGAGGAGCACGACGTCGACGGCATCATCTCCGGCATCCGCTGGGACGAGCAGGAGTCCCGCGCCGACGAGACGTTCTTCTCGCCGCGCCACGACCCGGACATCTACCCGCCCCACGACCGCGTCCAGACCATCCTCCAGTTCGACGAGGCCGCCGTCTGGGAGGCCTTCTGGAACTTCGTCGTCCCCGACACGGTCGAGGACTTCCCGGAGGAGGGATACGTCCCCGAGACCGACGACGACCTCCCCGAGGGCATCGAGCAGGAGGACATCCCCGTCTCGCCGAAGTACTTCGCCGGGTTCCGCTCGCTCGGCTCCGAAGTCAGCACTGACAAGGCCGCCGAGGAACCGGCCTGGCAGCAAGACCTCGACTCGACGACCGAGCGCGCGGGCCGCGCTCAGGACAAAGAGGACCTGATGGAGCGCCTGCGCGACCTCGGCTACATGTAACGCCGCCCGGGAACCAGCGTTCACCGCGACTTCTCTTCGATCCAGTTCGGTTCACAGCGGCCGCTCTGGCGGCGGGGTTCGCGGCGGCAGAGCGAACCGGCGTGGGTGACGGTCGGCTCGACGCCCTCGAAGCCGAACGAGGAAAAGCGGAGGAATCGGGCGAGCCAAGCGAGCCGAGCGAACCGGACGGAGCAGACAAATCGGGCCGGGCGGGAACCTGGCAGAGCGCGACGCGTCGGGCGTCGACGGAGCTTACGGCGGTATCCGCTTCTCGTCTCGGTCGTAATCGAGGACACCGAGCGCGTCCAGTTTCGGCAGATGCTTGTGGTGGAGCGCGATCTCCACGGACCGAACCGCTTCGATGTCGTCCGGGTCGCCGCCCTCACGGGCGAGAATTCCCATCGCGAGTTCGCGCAGGCCGATCGGCGTGGTTCGTTCGTCGAGCAAGTCGAGCGACAGGTGTCGTCGTCGATCCGAGAGGACGCCGAACAGCTCGGTATCGTTCAGGTCGGCGGTCGCCGCGAAACCGGGTCTGAATTCGGTGGTGGTCTGAGACATATGGGGGTCACCAGTGTATCGTAGTGGTGTATCTCTCCAGAGATTCCGTGCCACCGTAAGCTCACGCCATAATCAATTAGGTGGTCGAAGTCGGCAAGGCGCCCAGACACGTTCCCGTCGGCCGAACGTGACTGCCCTCGCGATCGACGGGATCTGTCTCGTTCGGCGACTCGACTCGAACGGTCGTGTGTTCCGGCGACGGAGGGTTCATGCTTCGGGGACGCCTGCCGTGGGTAATGGCAGGGGGACCGCTGACGGACGTGATGCGGACGACGCTGGCGCTGTTCGACGAGTCGGGGGAACCGCAGACGACGACGGAGATCGCGGAGCGACTGGACCTCGGTCGACGAGCGACGTACGGTCGGCTGGACCGCCTCGTCGACCGCGGCCGACTCCGGACGAAGAAGGTCGGGGCGAACGCGCGGGTCTGGTGGCGACCGGCCGAGCCCCCGGACCGGTCGTCGCCAGAGTGGCCCGAGGCAGCCGAATCGCTCGCGATGGGGTCGATCCTCTTGGTCGGCGTCGTCGTCCCGCTCGTCACCGGCCCGCTCGGCGCCTCGGTTCGCGGGCTCCTGCCCGACGCGTCGCTCGACGGGGAGTAGCGTTCGGAGAGTCGTCGCGACTCGGGTCGGTCTATCCCGGCGTTAGTCTGTCTCTTCGTCGCTCTTCTCGGCGACCAGCGTCGGGAGGTCGGCAGCCATCTGCCTGGCCTGCCGGAGGTGGAAGACGGCCGTCTCGTCGGTAGCACTGTCGAGCGCCGCGTCGAGGTGCTCAGTGAGCGTCTGCTGCGTATCCTCGAGCGGCTCCTTGTATTCCATCATTTTTTCTTTGATTTATGGACGGATATACCTGACGACCGGTGTAAGCGGCGGTTACCCGTCGAGATCGTCTGTCAGCGCTTCCAGGGTTCCGATGTGTTCCTGGCGACCATCTTTTTCGCCTCGGGGTCGCTCACGGCTCGCGGCTTCGCCGCTCGCCACCGAGGCGCTCCCATTCGGTCGCGCCTCGCAGTTCGCGACCCGCTCGGCCAAAAAGCTGGGACAAAAAGCCGCTCGCGTTCGCTCGCGGGCCTCACCCGTCGAGATCGTCTATCAGCGCTTCCAGGGTTCCGATGTGCTCCTCGAACTTCTCGCGGCCCAGGTCGGTGAGCTCGTAGGTGGTCTGGGGCTTGCGGTCGACGAACTGCTTCTCGACGGCGACGCAGTCGGCGTCCTCCATCTTCCCGATGTGGCTGGCGAGGTTCCCTTCGGTGACGTCCAGCGCCTCCTTGAGGTCGGGGAAACTCGTCTCGCCGTGCTGGTAGAGGTGGGCGAAGATCTGCAACCGGGTCGGCTGGTGGACGAGTTTGTCGAAGTCCATGAGTCAGGCCCGCGTCAGATACACGTAGGCAGCTATCGCGTACAGGGCGAAGAGGATGCCGAAGAGCCCGACGCCGACCCAGCGGAGGATCTGGACGTAGGGGAGCCACGAGGCGTAGACGAGAACCCACGCGCCCCCGACGTAGAAGACCAGCCTGTCACGACGGCGGACCCGATAGCTCGCGAGCACGGCGCCGGTCACCAGCAGCCCGAGGCCGATGGTCGCGATGACGAGCCCGAAGTACAGGAGCGCCCGGTCCAGCCCGGGGACCTGCCGCGCGGCGTCACCCGCGACGCCGGCGCCGGCGGCGAGGAACAGCGCGAGGGATCCGAACACCGCCCGCCAGCTGGGGGCGGTCTCGGGCGCGGGCGCACTCGGGAGCCGCGACGCCATCCACCACGAAGCGGCGACGGCCACGGCGACGAAGCCGACCCAGATCGCGGTGTACGCGGTGGCTCCGAGCGTCCGGTAGTAGAAGAACGTCGCCTGCGTCAGCACCGCGGCGCCGCCGATGATGAATCCGACGAGCAGCCACAGCCGCGCCCGTCCGGGATACTGCTCGGTCAGGCCCATCGCGCCCTTGATCTCCGAGAGCTGTCGCTGGAGCTCTTCGGGGTCGACGTCCTCGGTCGCGTCACTCACCGCGACCACCCCGGACTCCGACGGCGGCTGTCGCGCCGTCGACGGCCGGGTCGCTCGCGGGAGCGGGTGGCTGTGCGACGAACGGCGCTGACTGACGGACGTGGGTTCGCTGGTCTGTCATGGCTGCGTTCGGCGGCCGTTGGCCCGACGTTGTCGGAGGGCCGGTAAGTCGATTCCGGAAGCGCCAGCGGGGACCGCCGCTGGAACGGGGCCGCCCGGTCACCCGAGTTCGGCCCCGCGGAAGCGCAGGTACCCGGCGAGCGGCGCGCCGACGGTCCAGACGACCATCACCGCGACGTTGAACCAGGGCTCGTAGGCCAGGTAGTCGGGCGTGTCCTCGAACTGCGCGAACACCTCGTACTGGCCGGGCGCGTCGGCCCACACCAGCTCCGGCAGGGTGTTGAAGTACGCGCCGGCGGGGGAGAGCGAGCCGACCAGCGCCCGCGTCGACTCCGCGATCGTCACGCCCGGGAGCGACGCGACGGCGTCCAGCGCGGTCCCGAGATTCAGGGCGGGCAACGGACCTATCCAGAACGCCGAGAGGACGAAGTACGCGAAGAGGACGCCGATCATCGCCCGGGAGCGCGAAGCGACCGCGGCCGACACGGCGACGAAGATCCCCGCCATCGAGAGGGCGAACAGGACCGAGACGGCACCGAGCGACAGGAAGCGAATGGGGTCGGGCCCGTGCTCGTAGGTCGCGAGCGCGACGGCGAACGCGACCGCGACGCCGACCGCCATCGTCGCGGCGGCGACGGCCGCGCGGGTGGCGTACTTGCCCGCGAAGTACTCGGCGCGCGAGTTCGGGAGCCCGAGGTGGTAAGTGATCGTCCCGCGAGTCCGGTCGCCGGCGACGGCGAGGTACGACAGCGGCGCGAGCAGGAGCGGGAACGCCCACGCGACGAGCGCCGCGAAGCCCCAGGTCGTCCTGACCGGGTGGGGATGCACCTCGCTCGACCCGAGAAACGCCAGCCCGACGATCATCGCGAACGTCCCGACCACGCCGACGACGACGGACGACCGGCGGATACTCAGGAAGTCCGCTCGCGCGACGGTCACCGCGCTCACGCCGGTTCACCCCCGTTGGCCGCGGCGCGCTCGCTGGATCCGTCCCCAGTGCGCCCGTCGGCGCCGGTACTGGCCCCGTCGGCGTCACCGTTGCCGCTCCCACTGCCCGCCGTGTACGCTTCGAACAGGTCCTCCAGCGAGGCCTCCTCGATAGTCACGTCTGCGACGGTCGTCTCCCGGTCGATCTCGCGGAGCGCGGGCATCTTCGCCCGCGGTGTCGCGCAGGCCACGCGGACGGTCGAGTCGGCGACCGACACGTCCGTGACGCCGTCGAGCGCCGCGACGGGGGCGGGGTCCACGGGATCGTCGACGATCGCCTCGACGACGGCGCCCATTCCGAGTTCGGCGCGGAGGTTCTCGACGGAGTTGACGGCGGTGAGCCGCCCGTCCTGCATGATTCCGACCCGGTCGGAGACGCGCTCGACCTCGTCCAGGATGTGGCTGGAGAAGAAGACGGTCGCGCCGCGCTCGGCCTCCTCGCGGACGATCTCGCGGACCAGCTGGACGCCGTTAGGGTCCAGCCCCGCGGAGGGCTCGTCGAGGACGATCAGGTCCGGTTCGCCCACGAGGGCGATCGCGAGCCCCATCCGCCGGTGCATCCCTGTCGAGTAGTCGTCGGCGGGGCGCCGGGCGTCGTCGGGGTCCAGTCCGACGCGGTCGAGGATCGCGTCGGGGTCGTCGTCGGTCCCCTTGGTCCGGATCGCGATCTCGACGTGTTCGCGGGCGCTGAGATTCGGGACGCCGTCGAACGCTTCCGGGAGGAGCCCGACGCGTTCGCGGACCGCACGGGCATCTTCGGTCACGTCCGTCCCGAGCACGCGGGCGGATCCCGCGGTCGGTTTCAGGAATCCCAGCAGCACGTTGATCGTCGTCGACTTCCCGGCGCCGTTCGGCCCGAGGAAGCCGAACACCTCGCCCTGCCCGACCGTCAGCGAGAGGTCTTCGACCGCCGTTACGTCTCCGAACCGCTTGCTCACGCCCTCGATTTCGACGGCGCTCACCGGATGGACACCTCCGACTGATCGGGCTGTCGACTGGCGCGCCCTCGCCGGGTGACTCGGTCGGTCGTTCGACTGTGCAGCGAGCGCGGGGACTGAACTGGACGGGACATTGCCACAGTTCGGAAACTAGTTTCCGACCCAATAAAGTTTGCGTTGGAAAGTAAATTTGCGACACAAAGTAGCGTTTGCGATGCAAAGCCCGGCTTGCGACGGAGCGCCCGGCCGTCGACGTGGGGGTCGGACGACACGGATGATTGCGCGACTACGCGGGCAGCGACGCTATCGCCGGTCGATATCGATGCTGTCCGCCGCCATTCGTCGGTGCTCCCCTTCGGCCGTCGAACCGACGCGAGTCTTTTTGAGCCCCGGCGCGCGTAGTGTGTGGTATGGCAACCTGGATCGAGGACCCGTTCGTGCGGAGGAGCGTGATAATCACGTTCCTGTGGCTGCTCGCGATGCTGGTCGGCGGTATCATGCTACTGCGATTCGGTGACGTGATCCAGAGTCTGTTCGCGTAGGGGCCGGTTCGGGGAAGCCGGGGCGGGTCACCCGCGCGAGCGGATCCGCCCGACGCGTCGGATAAAAGTACATACGGGACCGGAGCAACTGGGGGAACGATGGTAGCAATCGAGACCGACGTCAACCGGCCGTACGTGCCCGCCGACGGGACGACGCTGACGGCGACGGTCGACGTCGAACCGGGTGCACAGACGGGATCGGGGGTGAGCGAGCGCCACATCGTCCTCTGTCTGGACACCAGCGGGTCGATGGACGGCGCGAAACTCGACCAGGCCCGCGAGGGCGCCTCGTGGGTGTTCGGGTTGCTCGAACCCGACGACTACGTGGGTATCGTCGCGTTCGACTCCGACGCGTCGGTCGTCATGCGACCGACCCAGTGGCGCGAGACCTCCCGCGAGGCGGCGATGAGCCACGTCGACGACCTCGGCGCCGGCGGCGGCACCGACATGTACGACGGCCTCGACACCGCGAGGACCGCGCTCGACTCGCTGGGCTATCGCCCCGAGACCGACGACGCCGTCCGCCGGGTCCTCCTGCTCTCGGACGGCAAGGACAACTCCCACGAGCCCGCGGACTTCCGCGACCTCGCGAGGGACATCGACGGGTCGGGCATCCGCATCCTCTCGGCCGGTATCGGCACCGACTACGACGAGGAGACCATTCGAACGCTCGGAACGACCGCCCGCGGCGAGTGGACTCACCTCGAATCGCCCGGTGACATCGAGTCGTTCTTCGGCGCCGCCGTCGAGCAGGCACAGTCGGTCGTCGCGACCGACGCTAGCCTCGAACTCGACGCCGCACCCGGCGTCGAGGTGAGCGAAGTGTACCGGGCGCTCCCGCAGGCCCAGGAGGTCGACGTGGACTGGCGCGGCAACGCCGCGCGCGTCCCGCTGCCCGACCTCGCCGAGCGCGAGAACCAGCGGGTCGTCCTCAAGGTCCACGCCCCGCCCCGCGACAAACTCGGCGAGGCCCCCCTGGTCGACGTGACGCTCACGGCGTCCGGCCGGGAAGCCTCCGACCGCATCGCCGCCGCGTACACCGACGACAACGCCAAACTCGCCGAACACAACGAGTCGGTGTCTCTGGACCACCGCCAGACGGTCGTCCGGACGGAACTCGGGAAGGGCAACGTCGCGGAGGCCGAGACGCAGGTCGAGAAGATGACCCGGATCCACGGCGAGGACACCGCTGTCGTCGAGGAGGCCAAGCGCCAGACCCGTCTCGTCAGCGAGGGCGGCCGCGAGGAGCGCAACGACGCGACCAGGATCGTCGACGACTCCCGGATAGAATGACGGCCGCGCCGTCGCAGGGGGATCTGGTCGTCGGCCGCTACGAGCTCGGCGAGGTGATCGGCGAGGGCGGGTTCGCGAAGGTCTTCGGCGCCACCGACACCAGGACCGGCGAGTCCGTGGCGGTCAAGTACCCCAACTACGCGGGGAGCCAGAACGACCGCGACATCGTCACGGCGTACTTCGAGAAGGAGGCAGAGACGCTCGAAGCCATCCGAGCGGTCGGGGGCCACCCGAACGTCATGTCGCTGCTCGGCGTGGCCGACGACGACGGGACCTCGGTCCTCGTGGTCGAACTCGTCGACGGCTACGAACTCGACGACGCGATCCGGCGGACCGGCCCGCTCGACGACATCGAGGAGGTCCGCCAGATCGGCATCGACCTCTGCGACGCGATGAGCTTCCTCCACGAGAACGAGATCGTCTACCGGGACCTGAAGCCCGACAACGTGATGATCACCCACCGCGGGGGGACGGTGACGCCGGTGCTCATCGACTTCAACACCGCGACGGGCTTCACCGCGGGCGCCGATGCCGGCGACGAGTCCGTCGACCAGACGACCATCGTCGGTCCGTACAAGCCAAGGGAGGTCGCCGAGGCCGACCAGACCGAGATGCGACAGGGTCCGTGGTCGGACGTGTACTCGGTCGGCAAGATCCTCCTCTACCTGCTCAAGGGAACGGTCCCGCGCAAGGACGGCGTCGACCCGCGCGACTTCGGCGCGGAGTGCGAGCCCTACCTGGCCGAGATCGTCGAGATGGCGACCCAGACCGACTACGAGAACCGCTACCGCAACGCGACCGCGATGAAGCGGGTGCTCGAAGCCAGGGATCCGACGCCGCCGCCGGCTGCGACGGTGCGATACACCCAGGAAGACGAGTCCTACACCGTCTATCCGGGGGACACGATCGGCCGACGCTACGCGGATGGCCCGCGCTCGTCCATCGTCGTGGAGGACGACGGCGAGTACATCTCGACGGTGCAGGTCCAGTTCGACACGGACGCGGACGGCGAGTGGTTCATCCGCGACCGCAGCCTCAACGGGACCTACGTCCAGACCGGCAACGGCTGGCAGCGCGTCCTCAGCGAGGAGGGCCGGGAGCGCCTCGAAGCGTCCGGCGAAGACGCGACGGACCGGGAGGGGAAGGTGCCGCCGGAGCTCTACGGACTTCGCGACGGGGACCTGATCGCCCTCGTCCACCCGAGCTACGGCGTCACGTTCGAGTTCGAGAGTGATCAGGCATGAACTACGCGACACACTACGACGTCGGCGACCGCAAGCGCGACGGCGGCATCAACGAGGACAGCGTCGCCGTCTCCGTGTTCGAACAGGGCCACCGCGAGGGGTTCCTGGGCTACGAACGCGACCGCGCGAGCGCCGACGACCGAGACGAAGGGGACGAATCGGGGGACGCGACCGACCGGACGGCGACGGTCGACGACGCGGTGAACCGCGGCACAGCGGTGTTCGCGCTCGCGGACGGCGCGGGCGGCCACGACGCCGGCGACGCGGCGTCGTACATCGCGACGACGGCCGTCTGCGAGCACCTCGCGAGCACCGCCGTCAGCGCCGCTCGAAGCGACCCGGGGGGGTTCGGCGTCGCGGTCGAGGAGTCGGTGCCGACGACGCCGCGAGCGGCCGACCTCGAATCGGCGGTCGCAGAGGCGATCGTCGCCGCCCACCGTGAAGTGCTCGAGTACGCGGCCGAGAGCGGCCAGCAGGCCCACGCGACGGTCGTCGCCGGCGTGATAGTCGGGGGTTCATTGCACTACGGCTGGGTCGGCGACAGCCGGGCGTACCTCGTCAACGCCGCGCGCGACGAGATCCTCCCGCTCACGACCGACCACGCCGTCGTCCAGCGCCTGCGAGACGCCGGCCAGATCGACGACGTGGAGGCGCTGGTCCACCCTCGCGGCAACGAGATCACGCGCGCGGTCGGCGGGAGCGGCCGCGAGGACCCCGAGACGGCGACGGTGAACGTCGAGACGTCGACTGTCCCGCTGTACCGCGAGGACGTGGTGCTCGTCACGAGCGACGGCCTCGTCGACGCCCAGACCGAGGCGGCGAAGCTCTACGAGTGGTACGTCGAGGCCGGCCGCGACGAGGAGATGGCCGCGGTGGTCCGCGACCGCGCCGTGACGGACGAGGAGATCCGCGACGCCGTCCTCTCGGCGTCGTCGCTCGAGGCCGCCGCGACCGGGCTGGTCGACCTGGCGAACGACCGCGGGGGCAAGGACAACCTCTCCACGGTCCTGCTGCGCGACGGGACGCTTCCGGCGACGCCCGACGACCCGCCGCCGCGCGCCGCGGGGGCCGAACCAGCGCTCGAAGACCGCGAGACGGTCCTCGGCGAGAGCGACTGACCGTCGGCCCGGTCGCGGTCGTTCCGGTCCGACTGTTGTCAGGAATCCGGTGACGGTGGGCGAGTGAGGGTAACTGTTTTCATGACCGGCCTGCATATGCCGACAGCTATGTCGCACAGCACGAGCGAGTCGGTCGAGTGCCCCCTCTGCGGGGAGGCGTTCGACCCGACCGCCGCGGGGGGCTGGTGTACGAACTCGGACTGCGGGGAATGGCAACACGAAGCCGCGGCCGCGGCCGGGGACGAAGAGACCGAAGACGAGGGCGCGCCCGGGGAGACGGGCCCGGACGACGCCGCGACCGAGACCGAGACCGACGACGCCGAGCAGGTCGCTGGGGCGCCCTCTGACGTGGAGGAGGAGATCCCTGACGCGGAGTCGGCCCCCGACCAGTCGACGGCGTCGAAGCCCGCCGGAGAACCCCCGGAGCCGGGTGACGACGGCCGGGCCGACGGCGAGTCAGCATCCGACAGCGGACAGGCGGTCCCGTCGGTCGAGGCGTCCGGCGCAGACGACGAGTCGGATTCGCCCGACTCGGACGGCTCGTCCGAGGCCGACGAGACCGCCGAAGCGGTCGAGTCCGGGGGAGACCCCGAGACCGCCGAAGCGGCCGAGTCCCCGGAAGACGAGCGGTCCGAAGTCGGCGGGGCCACCGACTCGGCTACCGAGGAACTATCGTGCCCGAGCTGTGGCGAGTCCGTCGGCGCCGACGACAACTTCTGTGCGACCTGCGGCGAGGACGTCTCCGCGCTCGAACCGGGGCCGTTGACCGCGTGCCCCGAGTGCGACGGGGACGTTGACCCGGAGGACAACTTCTGTGCGACCTGCGGCGAGGATCTGGACGCCCACCGCTCCGGCGATGTCGAGGCGGGCGCGGCGGCCGACGAGGAACCCGCAACCGACGACGAACCGGCGGCCGAAACCGGAGCGTCCGCAGCCGCGCCGGCCGAAGACCGGGACGCGCCGGCGGACGCGGCCGGGGCCGACACCGGGGCCGACGCGGATGCGGGCGCAGCGGCCGACGCGGACGCCGGTGCGGGCGCGGCGGGTCGAGCGGTCGACGCCGCGTCGTCGGAGGTATCCGACGATTCGGGCGACGAGGGGCCGGAATCGCTGCTCCTCGTCGTGCGTAACCGCGAAGTTCAAGTGTGGGACGGGGATACGGTCGGTCGAACGATCCGCAGCATCGTCATGAACACCGGTGGCGACGAGGACGACGCGCTCAGCATCCACCGCGAACACGTCCAGTTCGTCCGCGAGGACGGGCAGTTCCACCTGGTCGCGCTCGGACAGAACCCGACCGTGGTGAACGGCGGGTCGCTGGACGAGGGCGACCGGGTCCCCGTCTCGCCCGGCGATCGAATCGAACTCTCCGGCGTCGCGACGATGCGCGTCCAGGCGCCCTGAGGCGGTCGACAGCGGACGGACGACCCAGCATGGACACCAGAGACACCAGACGCGAACTCGGCAGGTCGATCCGCCTCCTCGGAGACGAGGAGCGGTGGCTCTTCCTCGGAATCCTCGTCGGCGGCGTCGGCTACCTCATCTGGCTGGCCGGCACCGGCGCCGCCGTCGACCAGGTCGCCGACCTCGCCGTCGGCTCGTACTCGATCGATCCCTGGTCGACGGAGGCCGCCGCGCTCGCGGTGACCTACGCCGTCCTCTGGGTCCTCCTCCCGTCGGCCGCGGCCGTCCGCTACGTCGTCGGGAACATCACGAACCTGCGCGGGAACGTCGAGCAGTGCTACCGGTTCGACCGGCCGCTGGTCGCGCTCGTCCCGCCGCTCGTGCTCCTGATCGCCGCCGTCGCCGTCGGCGCGGTCCGCGGCGTCGCGACGTGGTACGTCCTCGCCGCGCTCGCCGTCGCGAACACGCTCCTGCTCGTGCGGACCGTCGCCTACGGCTACCGCGTCTACTCGTTTTCGGTCCCGCGGCTGCTCCAGGGGCTGCTGTTCGTCTCCGCGGCCGTCGCCGCGACGGCGACGGTGACGCTCGCGTCGTCGCTCGCCGGCCAGACGGCGCTGGTCGAGGCCGTCGCGGCCCGGTACGGCGTCGCCGACATCGCGTTCGGGACGGTGAGCCGCGCCGGCGTCTCCGCGCCGGCGCTGCCCCTGGCGGCCGTGGCGACGCCGGCGGTGCTCGCCCTGGCGTACGTCTGGGTCCAGTTGTTCGCGAGCCTGGTCGTCCGCATCCGCCGCCCCGACGTGCCGCGGTCGGCGATCCGGGCCGGCCAGCGCTATCCGCAGGTCGTCCAGCCAGGCACCTCCGACCGCCTCGCGATGGGGACCGCCTCGGACGGCGGCGGCGGTGACACCGAGGTCGAACCGAGCGAACAGGGCTCGTCCCCGACGGACGCCGCCGCAGACTCCTCGCCGGGCGGCGGCGGTTCGACCGCGGAGACCGCCTCGGCGAACGGTAACAGTGCCAGCGTCGACGACGCCGAACAGGCCGAGAACGTCAGCCAGACGCGGGTGTTCACGCCGCCGGCCGACGCCGAGGACCCGGTCGCGGCCGGGGACGCGAGTCGGTCCGGCGGGCCGGATGCGACTCGGACCGTGGGGGAGGACGCGACGAAAAACGAGTTCTGCCCCATCTGCGGGGAGACCTACGCGGCCGACGCGGGCCACACGAACTGTCCGAACTGCAACGCCGTGCTCGACCGCGACTGAGACGGGAGCATCGACACCACCCGGTCTTATCACGTTCCGTTCTGTTGACTCGATAGATGGTCTCCAGACGTGCCCTCCTCCGCTGGATCGCCGTGTCGCCGGCGGCCGGTCTCGCGGGCTGTAACGGCGTCTTCTCGGGTGAATCGGAGGACACGCCGACGCGCACCCCTGCGGCGACGCTCACGGCGGAGGGCGATGTCTCGTCGACCCCGGCCGGTCCGACCGCACCGGGGAAGACTCCGACACGGCGGGCGACGCCGACGGATACTCCAACCGACACCCCGCCGCCGACGGACACTGCGACGGCCACTCCGACGCCGACCGGAACTCCACCGTTTGAACGGGTCGAGACCGCGGCGCTGACGCCGTCTTCCGAACCGCATCCGCAGTGGTTCGGGGCGCCGGTGGCGCTGTCGTCCGACGTCGCGCTGGTCGGCGTCCACTGGGACTCGCTCTCGGTCTTCGAGTCGCGCGACGACGGGTGGGAGCGGACGGCGACGCTGTCGTCACAGAAGGACGGGCGAGGGTACTCGGAATACTCGTCGTCGATCGCACTCGACGGCGAGACGGCGTTTCTCGGCTACGGGCCGTTCGGGGAAGACGGCGCCGTCGACGTCGTGGAGCGCGACGGCGAGGAGTGGTCCCGTCGGGAACGGATAACTCCGACCGACCCGCCCGAAGACGGCTACTTCGATTTCGGCAAGTCGGTCGCCCACGACGACGGGACGCTGGTCGTCGGGGCCGTCCAAGACCCGGAGCCGATGCGCCACTGGCGGGGCGACGTCTTCGTCTTCGAGCGGTCGGGCGACGACTGGTCACAGGTCGCGGCCTTCGGCAGCGAGACGAACAACCTGTTCGGTCGGCGGCTCGCCGTCTCCGACGAGACGTTCATGGTCGGCGCGCCGGCAGGGGGCGACGAGCACGACTGGGACGGGAGGGTGTTCGTCTACGAGCGCTCGGACGGCACCTGGGACCGGGAGACGACGCTCTCGATCGACGCCGACAACACCGGTTTCGGGGGATTGGTCGCCCTCGACGGCGACATCGCCGTTGTCGCCGCGACAGATCACGACGAAACCGACCCCATCTACGTCTTCGAGCGGACCGCGAAGGGGTGGACCGAGCGAGCGACGTTCGCCCCGCCCGACAAGCCCGAGGAGCCGGACCACATCTCCGGGCTCGCGGTCGAGGGGACGACCGTCCTCGTCGGACTCCCACACGACGACGCGGCGGGCGAGGTCGTCGGGTTGGAGTACACGGAGGGCGGGCTGGAACGGACGATGCGGCTCGTCGGTGAGTCGCGCCACCCGGCCGACGGGTTCGGGTTCGGGGTCGAACTCGCGGACGGGACGGCACTCGTCGGGGCGCCGACCGGCGCCGACGACCGGGCTGGGCGGGCGTACCTGTTCGATCTGTAGCGTGGAGTCCCCGAGCGGAGAGGGTCACTCGCTACCGAGCGGCTTCGACCTCGTCGAGCGCGTCGGGGTTCTCGATACTGGACATGTCGCCCAGGTCCTCGCCGGTGTAGGTCCCGCGGATGGCGCGGCGGATGATCTTCCCGCTCTGGGTCTTGGGGAACGCGTCGACGAACAGCACCTCCCGCGGGCGGAACGGCTTTCCGAGTTCCTCGCCGACCAGCTCCCTGATCTCCTCCCGCAGTTCGTCGCCTTCCTCGAAGCCGTCCTCGGCGACGACGTAGAGGACGACGGCGGTCCCGGTCGTGTCGTCGGGGACGCCCACGGCGGCGGCCTGGTTGACGCCGTCGTGTTCGATGGCAGCGCCCTCGACCTCGGCGGGGCCGACTTTCCGCCCGGCGACGTTCAGCGCGTCGTCGGAGCGGCCGTGGAGGAACCAGAAGCCGTCTTCGTCCTTCTGGGCCCAGTCGCCGTGGTCCCAGAGCCCCTCCCACGTCGACCAGTACTCGCGGAGGTAGCGCTCGTCGCCCTGCCAGAGCGACTTCGTCATCGATGGACAGGAGTCGCGAGCCACGAGATAGCCGCGCTCGTGCGCGTCGGCGACGCTCTCGCCCTCGCTGTCGACGATGTCGACGTCCATCCCGAGTCCCGGGCCGCCGAGCGTGCAGGGTTTGAGGTTCTGGATCGGCATCGGCATCAGGAAACAGCCGCAGATCTCCGTTCCGCCCGAGATGTTGATGATCGGCGCCTCGCCGCCGCCGACCTGCTCGTAGAACCACACCCACGACTCGGGGTCCCAGGGCTCGCCTGTCGAGCCGAGGAGCCGGAGCGACGAGAGGTCGTGGTCCTCGACCCACTCGTCCCCGTGTTTGCGCAGCGCCCGGATCGCGGTCGGCGAGATGCCGAACTGCGTGATGCCGTGGCGGTCGATCATCTCCCAGTAGCGGTCGGGATCGGGGTGGTCCGGCGCACCCTCGTACATGAAGACGGTGTTGCCGAAGTGGTGGTTGCCGATCAGCGTCCACGGGCCCATCATCCAGCCGATGTCCGACACCCAGAAGAACCGGTCCGCAGGCTTCAGGTCGAAGCCGAAGTACAGTTCCTTGGCGCACTGGACGTTCACGCCGGCGTGCGTGTGGACGATGCCCTTCGGTTCACCGGTGGTGCCCGACGAGTAGAGGAGCATCGACTCCTGGTCCGCGTCGAGTTCGCGCGTCTCGAACGCGTCGTCCCGCGTCGCGACGGCCTCCTCCCACCAGCGGTCCCGGCCGTCGGTCCACGGGATGTCGTGATCGCTGTCCGCCTCCGATCTCGTGCCGAGTCGGTCGTAGACGACCACTTCCTCGACGTAACCGGCCTCGTCGATGGCCTCGTCGGCGGTCCCCTTCAGGCGGACCTCGCTCCCGCGACGGTAGAAGCCGTCACCAGTGAAGAGTACGGCGCACTCCGCGTCGTCGATGCGCGTCGCGGTCGCGTCGACGCCGAACCCAGAGAAGATGGGGACCGCGATCGCGCCGACTTTGAAACAGCCGTAGAGGATCGAGACGACCTCGGGGACCATCGGCATGTACAGCCCGACCGTGTCGCCGACGCCGACCCCCCGCGAGGTGAGGTAGTTCGCGACCGTGTTCGACTGGCGGTGGAGCTCGTGGAAGGTGACCTCGCGGATCTCTGTCGCTTCGCCGTTCGCTCCGACGGGTTCGCCTTCCCAGATGCAGGCGACCTTGTTCCGCCGCTCGACGTCAGTGCCGGCGTGGCGGTCCAGAACGTTGTGCGCGATGTTGGTCGTTCCCCCGGGATACCACTCGGAGAACTGGGGCCCCTCGCTGTCGCCCCGAACGCGGTCGTACGGCTCGAAGAAGTCCACGTCGAGGTAGTCGGTCGCGACGTCCCAGAACCAGTCGACGCCCGAGGCCGGTTCCCCCGGGTCCGCCCGCGTCGTCCGGTCGACGAGTTCCGCGTAGTCGTCGATGCCGTATGCCTGCATGAACTCCCAGACGTTCGTCGACTTGACGAACTCGCGATCCGGCCGGTGGACCACCTCGTCGATGTCTGCCAGTGAGTCGGACGCCATACTCGAAGTTCGCTCAGCTATCACAAATTACTTGCCCGGACGATCGTGTCAGACCGTCGCTGGGCGGCGACGCGGGACTGCTGCCCGCGGTGGCGGTCGACGAGCGGGCCCGACACGAGTGTTCGAACGCCCGCAAGTACTTTTCACGTGGCCGTCTGAGGGTAGCACATGTACGTTCGGGACGCGAAAAACCGCGACGAGGCCTGGCTGCTCGACCACATCGAGGCGATGGGACTCGACGAGACAGCGTTCCGTTCGCGCGACTACGTCATCGCGATAAACGAGCGAGACAACGTGAAAGCCGGGTTCGGGCGCTACCGCGTGCACAAGACCGACGACGGCGAGGTCTGCGAACTGACGAGCATCGGCGTCCTCGACGGCTGGCGCGACCAGGGCGTCGGCGCCCACGTCGTCGAGCGACTCGTCAGGACGGCCGGCGACGAGGGTTTCGACGCCGTCTACTCGCTGACCGACCAGCCCGACTACCTCGCGCAGTTCGGCTTCGAGCGCATCGAGGAGGCCACGCTTCCCGGGCGGTTGCGCGAGCGCCTCGGCGAGAAGCGCGACGGCGTCGCGCCCGAAGCGGTCCCCGTCCGGATCGACCCCGAGCGGTTCCAGATGCCGGCGCAACTCCGCGAGGCGTTCAAGGGCGCTGCCGCCGCGGAGGGAGACACTGAACCCGAGGAAGGCCCCGAGGACTTCGGGATCGATCCCGACGAGGCGACCTACAAGTACGACACCGGTCGGTGAGCGGCGGGTCGTCCGCTTCGCACACGTTCGGGTATCGGGGGTCGATGCCTGGGCCGCGAACGGGGCGGGAACGGAAGTTTAATGATTGTATCACGGCCAGTTTCGAGACAAGAATGCTCCCGATCCCACTGCAGGTGATCGACGGGTTCCTGCTCAAGGTGAATCTGGGCGACGCGCTCATCGTCGGGTTCGTCCTGGGACTGTTCGCTGTCGCCACCCAGCGGTCCCGGAAACTGCTGACGCTACACCTCATCACGTTCGGTGCGCTCTTCCTCCTCGCTCCCGGTAGCCTCTACGAGCCCGCGGAACTGAGCCTCCTGACCAGCATCCTCCAGTACAAGATGATCGGCCTCGTCTTGCTGGTGATCTCGCCCGTCCTGTACACGACCGCCCAGAAGTAATCCGCCACGTCCTCGCACCGCTCGTCCCCGCTTCTCCGGATATCACGCGTCGGCACAGTCCCATGGCCGCAATTTCCCGACCGCTTCGCTCACTCGATCTTGCCAAGCGCCGCGAAGAAATCCAGCGGCGGGCCGGCGATCCGGACCGGCTCCTCGGCGCGCTCGAGCGTCACCTGCGCCGGGACCGACAGCGCCTGGCGCGCGCGCCCGTCGCTGACGACGAACCCCCCGCTCGCGTCGGTCACGCGGACGGTCACGGTGCTGTCGACGTCGACGGTCAGCGGTGGCATCGACTCCTCGCCGCACATCTCCGTGAGGACGAGGCTGGACACGCTCGGATGCACCAGCGGCCCCCCTTCGCTCAGGTTGTACGCCGTACTCCCCGTCGGCGTCGCGATCAGGACGCCGTCGGCGTGCCCGCTGGTGTACAGCGACCCGTCGACGCGCACTTCCAGCGCCGCGCCGCCGCCGTGACCGCGCCGCGGGCCCTGCACGACCACCTCGTTCAGCGCCGGCGGCAGCGACCACCCCTCGCCGCTGGCCTCGACGCGCGGCATGTCCCGCGTTTCGACGGCGCCCCGCTCCTGGTACTCATCGACTTCGGCCGTGACGGCGTCGACGGCGTTCTCGGGGGAGACGGCGTTGAGAAAGCCGACTTCGCCGAGGTTGACGCCCATGATCGGCGTCGATCCCGCCGCGCGAGCGGCGAACAGGAACGTGCCGTCGCCGCCGATGCTCACGACGAGGTCGCAGTCGCTCATCCGGTCGACGGGCACGCCCAGATCGGCCGGGTCGGGGTCCTCGCTCGGCCACACCGCGGTCTCGGCCGCCGATTCCTCGTCGACGGCCACGTCCACGCCCATGCCGTCGAGGCGCTCGTACAGGTCAGCGACGATGGCCGCGGCGCGGCGGTTGCCCCGCTGCCCGACGATTCCGACTCGCATCTGCCCGAACTTGACCCTCCACCGCAATAAACGACCCCTTCGCCGTTCGACGGCCCGACCGGCCGCGACCTATCCGTGCCCGCTCGCCCGCTCGAATCAGCCGCGATAGCTGGCGGGCAACATTAATGCGTGGGGAGACTCACCTTCGGTCATGGTTACCCCGGACATCGGGGCCGTGAGACGATGAGCGACGACGCAGACGACGACTGGTTCGAGAGCGCGTTCCGCGACGAGGAGCCCGACGACGCGGACGCGACCGCCGAGTCCGACTCGTCCGACCCGTCCGACTCGCCGTTCGAGACGGCCGATTCCGCCGACAGCGAGGCGGCTACAGACCGTCCCGCGGGCGACGAGTCGTCCAGCGCATTCGACGGACCGGCCGCAGACGACGGATCCACCGACGGGAGCCCGTTCGGCGACGTCGGGACCGGCGACGAGAGCCCGTTCGGTGACTCCGGAAGCGGCGGCGACCAGTTCGGTGCCGACGGAGACGACTTCGGCGGCGGTGGCGACGACGGTGGCGGACTGTTCGACGACGACTTCGCCGAGGCGATGGGCGGGATGGGCGGCGGCGACGCCGAGTTCGAGGACGAGGACTTCGAGTCGAGCATCCCCCGCCTCGACGTCGGCATCAAAGGCCTGGACAACATGATCCAGGGCGGCGTCCCGCTCCGGCACCTCATCGTCATCGTCGGCGGCGCCGGTACCGGGAAGACGACCTTCGGTCTCCAGTTCCTCCAGCACGGCCTGGAGAAGGAGGACACTGACCGCGGCGTCTTCATCACCCTCGAACAGACCTACGACGACATCATGTCGACGGCCGCCGAGCGCGGCTGGGAGTTCGAACGCCACGAGGAGGAGGGCAACCTCGCCGTCATCGACCTCGACCCCGTCGAGATGGCCAACAGCCTCGACAACATCCGCGGCGAACTCCCCGAACTCATCGAGGACTTCGGCGCCGACCGCTTCGTCCTCGACTCGGTCTCACTGCTGGAGATGATGTACGACGACGTGTCCAAGCGCCGCACCGAGGTCTTCGACTTCACCCAGAGCCTGAAACAGGCCGGCGTCACCACCGTCCTCACCAGCGAAGCCAACGAGAACAACCCCTACGCCTCCCGCCACGGCATCATCGAGTACCTCACCGACGCCGTCTTCCTCCTCCGCTACGTCCGCTCGGAGACCCAGGAGACCCGCCTCGCCGTCGAGATCCAGAAGATACGCAACGCCAACCACTCCCGCGAGACCAAACCCTACGAGATCACGATGAACGGCATCTCCGTCTACGAGCAGGCCAACATTTTCTAACCATCTTTTTCGTCGGGGGGTCGCCGCAGGCGACCCCCCGACCAAAAACATGGGTGAAAAAGGCCGGACGCTCACTCCGATCGCGTCCGGTGTCCGCGGGAGTGAGCATCGCGAACGACCGCGGGCTCGTCAGAGCTTCGCTCTGACGGTGAAACGTCTCGCTTCGCTCGGCGTATGCTTAGTACAGCCAGCAAAGTGAACGACTGTGGTGGCGCGCGCTGTCGCGGGGTCCATCCCGCGACAGCACCGCGCGAGGGATGAGCGAAGGAACGCAGTGACTGAGCGAATCGGTTGGGGAGGTGTGAGGCGCGGTGCTGTGCCGTGCGGTCCTGGAGGACTGAAAGGGCGAGGCGGGCTCGCGTTCATGTAGTCGCCTGCGCGGGCACTATCCGAACGCAGTGAGGATATCCCGCGCAGCGACCGCGAGTGCGAGGCGTGACCGCATGGAGCGCCTCGACATGCGAACGGGGAGCGAAGCGACCCGTGAGCGAGCCCGCCGAGGGCTTTCAACGCTTGCTGTCTCCAGCGGTTGCCCCCGATCGACTTCTCTTCACTCCAGATTAATCAGAAACAACCGATACACTCGCACGCTGTAGTTAGCAGTCGTACCACGGTTCAATCGTGGAATCGTCGTGTAGCGTGAGTCCGATATCTTTCAGTCCACACTCGAAATCAGCCGGCAAATCGGGGTCATACCGCCACGAGTGAGAGACGCCATCTGCGGTAAACGCGTGGACTCTCGAAGGGGTCGTTTCGATAGCACCACGCGATATCATCGTTTCTGGCCCGAGCGTGAACACGCGGCTGAAAAGTGTCTCATCCTCACTGTCTATCACACGGACTGCTATCTCCGCCTTCGAATCAGACCTGTTCTCAACAGTCACCTCGCTAGGTTCGTCGGTGCTACTGGAGTTGGTTCCCGGGAGAACGGCGTTACAGCCGGAAATAGATACGGACGCTACAACTCCGAGCGAAGCAAGAAACCGCCGTCGAGATGGTCGATTGTCTTGGAGAGTGGCTGATACGCGGTCGGAGGGCATTACTATTCAGTTAAGACTCAAGAGAAAATAATACCGACGGACGCACTGCGAGCGATAGCTATGCAGCTAGATCTACCACTCGGATGAGGGTCTCACCAGTCGACGGACAGCGAGCCGTCGCCGTTCGGATCCGGAGCGATCTCCTCGTCGGTGCGGCGGTCGACGACGTGGATGACGCCGCGGTCTTTCTTCGCGGGACAGATCTCCGCCGCGCGGACGTTCTCGTCGAGGTCGTCCTCGTCGATGAAGTACGCCTGCGGCTGGGCGATGCCGGTGGAGATGTCGAGCTTCCAGTTGTCGGAGACTTCGGCGCACTTCCCGGCGCCGAAGCACTTGTTCGCCTCGAAGATGATCTTGTAGGGCTTGTCCGCTACGGGGGGCGCGTCGCTCTCGCCGATCGTGCTCGGATCGACGGGTCCGTCGTCGGCCATACTCACACCTGAGCGGTCGCGGACCTTTCGTCTGTCGCTTCGGGCGAAACTCCGGCGAGCGACGGGCGGGCCGCACGACGGGACCGACCGCGTAGACGAGGCGGACCGGCCACCGATTATAAGGCTCGGGCGGTCGCACCTCGACGCATGACTTACCTGGTGCCCTTCGACGGATCCGCCCTCGCGGAAGCCGCACTGGAGCGAGCGACCGAGTTCGCGGCGCTGACCGACGAGGAGGTCGTCGCGCTGGTCGTTATCCCGCTCGACGAGCGCGATTTCGCCGTCGAGCGCGGCTGGATCGACGAGAGCGAGCGGTACGACCCCGACGAGATCGAATCGGCGCTGCGGGTGCAGGTGGCGGAGGTCGCCCCCGACGCCACGTTCCGCTGTGAGCGGCCGGAGGACGTGAGTTCGGTCGCGTCGATTACGACCGACGTAGTCCGAACCATTCGAACCGTGGCCCAGGACGTGGACGCGGAGATCGTCTTCATCGGGAGCGAGAACGCTGGTCGCGTGTCGACGCCGGTCACGAGCGTCGGCGCACCGGTGTCGGAAGACCCCCGGTACGACGTCCACATCGTCAGGCACGCCGGCGGCGACTGACCGGAATCGGGTGACAGCTCAGCGGACGACGGTGACGGGGACGGGCGAGCGCCGGACGACGGCCTCGGCGACGCTCCCGAGGAGGATGCGCGTGACGCCCGAGCGGCCGTGGCTGCCCATGACGATCTGGTCGACGTCGTTGTCCTCTGCGTACTCGACGATGACCCGGATCGGCTTGCCGACCTCGATGGCGCGGTCGACCGTGAGGTCGGTGTCCGCCGCGAGGTCGGCGATCTCGTCGAACAGTTCCTCGGCGGCGGCCTTCTCGCTCTCGTACCACTCCTCGGAGAAACTCGGGAGCGAGGCCTGCGCGCTGTAGCCCGCCTCGGCGGGGTTGATGACGTGCAAGAGGACCACCTCCGCGTCGCCGAACTCCTCGGCGACGAACTCGAACGCCCTGTGTGCCTGTTCCGACCCGTCGACCGGGACGAGAACTCGCTTGCCCATAGCTACCATACGAGTGCCTCGATGCTTCAATCTTCGGCGCGTCGACGCCGGTTCGACCCGTTCGGCGACCGACCGGCGACAGACAAGGCTTAGGACGGCGCCCCGACAACCCGGTTCCATGCTATCCGGTCTGGCGACGGTCTCCGTCTCCGTCACCGCGGCCGCCGTCGCGAGCGTCCCGCTGCCCCTGCAATCGACGGGGTCACTCGCCGCCGCAGCGGCGATCCCGGCGCTCACGTGGGCGACGCTCGTCGTCTGGGTGTACCAGGACGCGAGAGCGCGGGGGAGCGACCACCCCGCCGGGTCGGCCGTGGCCGTCGCCGTCTTCCCGCCGCTACTGGTCGCGTACGTCTACTACCGAAGCGACCGCAGCCAGCCGCAGTCGGACCGCGAGCGACTGACGCTCACCGCGTTGCTCGCGCTCCTGAGCGCGATGTTGGCCGGATCGGTCTTCGCGCCGCCGGACGTGTTCGCCCAGCCGCGCAACACTTTCGGCGCCCTGCTGGTCACGTTCCCGCTGTTTTACCTGCTGGTCTACCGGGGAGACGAGTCGAACGACCGCGAAGAATCGGCGTCCTGAGGGGGTGTCGTCCGGCGCTCGGTGGTGCGGGCCAGCGCTCAGTCGTCGCCGTTGACTTCCGCGCGGAGCGTGGCTACGTCGGACATCCGCTCGGCGTGGGCGTTGTGCTGGTGGATGGACTCGTCGTTGGACTGCTCCATGTAGACGACCGCGTCGTCGTCCAGGTCGGGGAACTCCTCGACGACGCCCTCGGCCATGGCGCGCACGCAGTCCTCGACGAACTTGGCGTCGAGGTGCGCCTGGTAGGTCATGTGGTCCTCGTCGGGGCGCTTGGCGAGGTTGTAGATCCGCGCGCTCATCGAATCGCGGGCGACCTCGATGAGATCCACGAGGTCCACGTCAGGGCCGCCCTCGCTCTCGATCGTTATCGTGGCGTGGCCGCGCTGGGAGTGGCCCGGCTGGGGCACGTCGCGGAGGAACTCCTCGATGGTCTGGTCGTCGACGCCCTGTTCGCGGAGCGTCTCGCGGGCGCGGGCGGCGGACATCCCCTGCGAGCAGGGACAGACCGTCATGCCCGTGACGCAGGCGCCGATCTCCTCGTCGGTGCCCTCGTCGGTGGCGGTGGCCGAGGCGATGACGTCCGCGGTCGACTGCGTTGGGAGGTCGCTCTCGGGGGTCTGCTCGCGGGTGACGAACTCGGCTTCCATGCGGACCTCCGCCTGCTCGGTGTAGTCGTGCTTCTCCAGGAGGCGCTCGGCGGCGTTGCCGCAGATGTCTTCGAGGCGGTAGTCGGTGCGACTGACGGCCGCCTCGAGCGTCTCGTCGATGACCTCCATGTTGCGACTCATGTCGGCGCCCTTGCGCCAGCTGGGCAGGTCGACGAACACCTCGAACTCCGCCATCAGGACGTATGGGCGCTTGTCCTCGCGGCTTATCTCGACGAGCTTCTCGACGCCGGTGACGCCGACGCGGTTGAGGCCGACGGTCACGTCCGGGCTCGACGCCTGGACGTCCGGCAGTTGCGGTGTCATTGTGCCCCGCTTAGGACCTTCCCCGAATAGTGCTTTCGAAAAGCCGAGTATTCGCCACGCTCGGTGACGGCGCCGCGAGACCGCCCAGTGACATTCCGAGATCGCTGGACGGCATCGTCCCGGGACCGCCTAGCGACACCTGTGCTCACCGTTCGAGATCGCGAAAGAGCGCCTCGAAGTCGTCGTCGGCCAGGCGATCGGCGGCAGACGTGAGCGAGTCGCGCAGTTCCGCGCGTCGGGATTCGAGCCGCTGGAACTCGTCGCTACCGTCGAGCTCCGCCCGGTCTTTCGTGGACTTGAGCGCGACGTACGTCCTGGTCACGCGGTAGTACTCCCTGAGCGCGCGTTCGTACTCGGTACAGCGCAGCAGACGGTCGATCGTCTCCAGCAGTTCCTCGCCGCTGACGGGCTTGACGACGTAGTCGTCGAACTCCATGTCGACGATGTCGAAGTCCGCGTCGACCGCCGTCACCATCGCGACCCGCGCGTCGAGGCCCCGCTCGCGGATCGTCTCCAGCACGTCGTCGCCGACGATGTCTGGCATCCGCCGGTCGAGCAGGACGACGTCGACCGCCTCGTCGAGTTCGCTGAGAGCGGCTTCCCCGCTGTAGGCGGTCCGAACGGTGTGGTGCTCCCTGACGTGCGCGGCGTACGAGTCGGTGACTGCGGGCTCGTCGTCGACGATCAGCACGACCGCCCGCTCCTGGCTCGTCATTCGAACGTGGACATATGGAACAACGGTGCGCAAAAAGGTTCCGTCGGTTCCTGTGCAGTGACGGACACGAACGGACGCGTCGGTCGCCGCTACCCGTCGTCGCCGTCGTCGACGAGGTCTTCGTACCGCGCGCCGGTCTGTTTGAGCGTCTCGGTCGAGTAGAGCCGCTCGTGGTCGTAGGGGAGGTACTCGCCGGCGAGTTCGTCGATCTTCGTGTCGACAGCCTCCTGCTCGCGCCCGTGGATCATCGTGAAGAGGTTGTAGGGCCATGCCTGGTCGGGACGGCGCGGTCTGTGGTAACAGAGCGTCACGTAGGGAAGTCGGCCTACTTCGACGCCCCGCTCGTCCAGGTCCTCGTCGGGAAGGTCCCAGACGACCATACAGTTGGCGTCGAACCCCGTCGCGAGGTGGTTGACGACGCAACCGATCCGCTTGATGCAGCCGTCGGCGAGCAGCCGTTCGACGCTGTCGAGCACGTCCGCCACCGGCGCGTCGACCGCCTCGGCCACGTCACGATACGGCGTCGCCGTCAGCGGGAACCCCTCCTGGACCTCCAGCAGGATCCGGCGGTCCAGGTCAGTCAGATCCGCGGCGGCCCGCTCGCTGATCGTCGTCGCCGCCACGTCGGTCTCGGCGAGGCTCTCGCGGGCGAAGCGGTCGGTGTTGACGACCGGGAACTCCAGATCGATGTAGAAGTCGGTCAGCATCGGGAGGACGAGTACCGCGCAGCCGGTCCGCTCCTCGATCTCGGCGAGGATGGCGTCGCGGCGCTCCTTCGACGCCGCCGTCACCACGAACCACATGTTCCACTCGTGGTCGCGGGCGTAGTTGTGGTTGACCTGATCGTACTCGTTGATCACCGCTGCCACCTCGTCGAACCGGTCGACGGGCGCTTTCACTGCCGCGAGCGTCGAACTGCCGATGACCGGCGGGTTCAGCACGGGACCGAACCGGCGGAAGATCCCCTGGTCGTAGAGCCGCTGGACCCGCTCCAGCGCCGCTGTTTCGTCTACGCCCACGTCCGCGGCGACGGCTTCGAAGGGTCGTTCGGCTACCGGGAACCCGCTCTGCCAGCCGTCGACGAGCGCCGCGTCGACCGCGTCCACCTGCGACCGCCAGTCGGCCGTCCCCTGACTCATTCGACGGGAGTTAGGAACACAGCGCCCTACCTCTTTCGGACCGTCGCTTCCGCGGCAGCGTCACCGCTTCGGCGGCGCCAGCCGGACACGGCCCCGAGACCGGGATCCAACTGGCAGACCGGTGGGGAATTTCCTCCCGCTCTCGCTCGTCGGGCGGTCGTCGGGTGATCACCGCCGGGATCGGCACTTCAGTCGTGGCCGTTGATCTCGACCGGCCCGTAGGGTTCTTCCAGGTACTCGAGGTCGCTGTCGGAGAGGTCGATCTCGAGCGCCTCGACGGCGTCTTCGAGGTGTTCGACGCTCGTGGTGCCGACGATCGGCGCGTCGACGGCGTCCTGGTGGAGGAGCCACGCGAGCGAGATCTGTGCCATAGTCACGTCCTTCTCCGCGGCGAGTTCCTCGACGCGTTCGTTGATCTCCTCGCCCCCGTTCGCGCGGTAGGTGGCTATCCGCTCGGCGAACTGGCTGTTCTCCATGTACTCCCCGCGGACGGTCTCGGCGAGTTCCTCGTGCGGACGCGTGAGATAGCCGCGAGCGAGCGGGCTCCACGGGACGACGCCGATCCCCTCGCGCTCGCAGAGGGGCAGCATCTCGCGTTCCTCCTCGCGGTAGGCGAGGTTGTAGTGGTTCTGCATCGTCTGGAACCGTTCGAGGCCGAGGCGCTCGCTCGTGTGGAGCGCGTCGGCGAACTGGTGGGCCCACTGCGAGGAGGTGCCGACGTACCGGACCTGGTTCCGGCGAACGGCGTCGTCGAGCGCGCGGAGCGTCCCCTCGATCGGCGTGTCGTAGTCCCACCTGTGCGTCTGGTAGAGGTCGACGGTGTCCACGCCGAGCCGGTCGAGGCTGTTCGAGAGCTCCTGCTCGATGGCCTTCCGCGAGAGTCCGCTCGCGTTCGGATTCCCCTCGTCCATCTCCCCGTAGCCCTTCGTCGCGATGACCTGTTCGTCGCGCTCGTAGTCGTCCAGGACGTTTCCCAGGACGCGCTCGGACTCGCCGTTCGAGTAGACGTTCGCGGTGTCGAAGAAGTTGATCCCGAGGTCGATCGCCCGTTCGATGATCGGCCGGCTGTCCTCCTCGTCGAGCACCCAGTCGCGATAGTCGTTGGACCCGAAACTCATACAGCCGAGGCAGATCCGGCTCACCGTCATTCCCGTGTCGCCGAGGGTCGTGTACTCCATGTCTGGCTGTGTCGCGACCCCGAGTGATAAGCCTGGCTCGGCCGACGGCGCACGTCGCGTGGAGAGCCGGGCACGCGAACGGCAGCCGCCTGCGCACTGAAGGCGGAGGCGTGACAGTGGCCCCGGTCGCGGACCGCGCCGGCGGTCACACCGCGGACCGAACACGGATCGAAGAGCCCGACGGGGATTCCCAGCGCGTTGCCCGAAGCGGGTCCCTTTAGAGTCACCGGTCCGAACCGTTTCGCATGGCTCAAGCGACACAGGAGTTCGGCGACTGGCCGCTGAAACGGCTGATGACCGAGGTCGTCGGGTCCGGGCACAAGTCCGCCGACGACATGACTCGCGGGCAGGCGCGCGAGGCGTTCCAGCGCATCCTCGCCGGCGAACCGGACCACACGACGCTCGGCGCGTTCTGGCTCGCCAACCGCTGGAAGCGCAACAACGCCGAGGAACTGGCCGCCTACGTCGACGTGATGCGCGAGGAGAGCGTGGAGACGGCCGAACCCGACGCCGACCCCGTCGACTGCGGCGCCAACTACGACGGCAAGGGCCGCTCCGCGATTCTGGGCGTCGCGGCCGGCGTCGTCGCCGCCGCCGCGGGCACGCCGGTCGTCGTCCACAGCGGCGACCGCGTCCCGACGCAGAAACAGGACGCCTACAAGCACGTGCTCGACGAACTCGGCGTCCGGACCGAGATCGAACCCGGCGAGAGCGCGGACATGGTCGACGAGGTGGGCTTCGGTTTCTACTACCAGCCCGCGTTCAACCCCGGTATCGACGCGCTGTTCGACCGCCGCGACAACATGGGCGTCCGCTCGTTCGTCAACACCGTCGAGACGCTCGCTAACCCCGCCAACGCCGACGTGCATCTCGGCTCGTTCTACCACCTCGCGTTCGCGACGAAGATGACCGACACGCTCCAGGCCGCCGAGAGCCAGGACGTCTCCCGCACCCTGTTCTTCCAGGGGATGGAGGGCTACGACGACGTGCGCCCCGGGACGACCGTGGTCGCCGAGTGGAACGCGGGCGACGAGGAACTGGACGACTTCGAGATCCAGACCGCGAACTACGGTATGGACTTCGAGAGCGAGGACCTCCAGGTCGACGACGTGGCCGCCGAATCGGCCGAAATCACCGAGGACGTCCTCGCGGGCGATCGCGACGACCAGTTCGCCGACGCCGTCGCGCTCAACGCCGCACTACGGATCTACGCCCGCGAGGACGCCGACTCGCTGGATGATGGACTGGAGATGGCGCGCGACGCGCTCGACAGCGGCGACGCCGCGGACGTGCTTGACGATCTGCGGGACTTCTGAGCGGGTGGGCCCGGCGAGACCCGGACGGATGGCGGCGCCGTCCACGCCTCACGATGGCGTCCGCTCGGCTGGATCGAGCGCGTAGACCGCCTCCTCCGTGCCGACGAACACCCGCTCGTCGACGAAGAGGCTCTGTATGTCGCCCTCGACGCTCGCGTCAAACTGCCGTTCGCCGTCCGCGTCGAACCCCAGAACCCGCTCGTCGCCGGCTTCCACGAACAAGAGCGACTGAGTGTCGCCCTTTCGACTTTCGCCGCCGATCCCCGCAACAGTGACAGTTTCCGCTGGCTCCCCGCCGAGGTCGTCGTCCCACAGTTTCGTCCCGTCGTCCGGATCGACCGCGACCACTCCACTGCCCTCCTCGTCGCCGACGTAAACGCGGTCGTCGCCGACGGCGACGCGTGCCCTGTCGGCCGCGACCGACCACGCACGCTGGCCGTCCGCGGCGGTGAACGCGGACAGGCGGTCGCCGTGGTCGACGAGCAGGTGACCGAACGCGAACTGTTTCAGTTTTCCCGCGCGATCGAGGTACCACAGCTCCGTCCCCCGGTCGAACGCGGCGACGGTGTCGTACCCTTCGACGTACGCGACGTCCCCGTCGACCACGACTTCGGACACGTGTCCGTCGTCGACGGCGTGGTCCCAGCGAACGCTTCCGTCCTCGCGGTCGAACGCGGCGAGCGATTCGTCGCCGGCGTAGACGGCGTCGTCGACGGCGAACACGTTCGGACTGGACTCGCCGAACTCGGTCGCCCATCGGACCGTGCCCGTGGTCGCGTCCACTGCGCGGACGACACCGTCGTCGGTGCCCACGTACACGACCCCGTCCGCGATCCGGGGAGCGCGGTACACGCTCCCGAACTCGCGGACCCACCGCTCGCTGCCGTCGAACTCGACGGCGTACAGCTCTCCCGAACCGTTCCCGACCGCGTCGTCGCCGACCCCGAAGTAGACCGCGTCCCGGACGACCAGGTCGGTGTAGCCCGTCAACCCGTTCGAGCGGCCGTAGCGCCACTCCCGGCGGCCGCTCGTCGCGTCCAGCGCGAATACCCCGCCTCGTGCGCCCTCTGCCGACGAATCCTCGCTACCCAAAACGCGGCCCTGCGCGACTGCGTCGACGTACCCGCCGACGCCGTACCGCCACTCCGCGTCGCCACCGAACGCTCCGGGGCCGCCGGCGAGCGTCCCGAGACAGCCCCCGATCCCGGAGACACCGACCGTACCGGCGAGGCCGACGGTTCGGAGGAGCGTCCGCCTGTTCATAGACGGACTTGTCCAGCACCGCGTAATAAGTTTCGTGCCGACGACAGATGATCGAGGGCGGTTTCGGGGCGGCTCGTCGCCTCGTCCGCGAAGCGTTCTTGGCGTTCGAACGTGATCCTCTCCCATGGACACCTTTCAGGGATACCGCCGATCGGACGGCCGGATCGGCGTCCGCAATCACGTCGCGGTCCTGCCCACGTCGGTCGCGGCGAGTCCGATCGCGGATCGGATCGCCGGCGACGCCGGCCGGTGGGCGCGCGCGACGCCCCACCAGATGGGCACCAGCCAGCCCGCGGAAGGCCGCGAGCGCACGCGAACGATACTCGCCGGGATCGGCCGTAACCCGAACGTCGGCGCGGCGCTCGTGGTCGAACTCGGGACCGAGGACATCGACGCCGAGGACGTCGCCGACGATATCGCACAGTCGGGGAAACCCGTCGAGACGCTCGCCGTCCGCGAGGCCGGCGGGACGAAGGCCGCCCTCGACGCGGGAGCCGACATCGTCGCCGACCTCTGGGCGGAAGTCGGCGACCAGCGTCGGGAGGAAGCCGACGCGAGCGAACTCGTCTTCGGCGTCGAGTGCGGCGGCAGCGACGCGACGAGCGGCATCGCGGCGAATCCCGCCCTCGGCGACGCCTCCGATCGACTCGTGGACGCGGGCGGCGCGGTCTGCATCTCGGAGACGCCGGAGTTCATCGGCGCCGAACACGTCGCGGCCGAGCGCTGCGCCGACGGGGAAACTCGCGAGAAGTTGCTCGACCGCGTCGACCGTCGCGAACGCCTGGCGGACCTGATGGGCGTCGACATGCGCGGCGCCCAGCCCTCGCCGGGCAACCAGGAGGGCGGGCTGACCACCATCGAGGAGAAGAGTCTCGGCGCGCTCGCCAAGTGCGGCACCCGCGACATCCGCCACGTCGTCGACTACGGCGAGACGATCCCGGTCGGCGGCGGAGTGACGGTGATGGACACGCCGGGCTACGACGTGGAGAGCGTCGTCGGCAAGGTCGCGGGTGGCGCGCAGGTGATCGCCTTCACCACCGGGCGCGGGTCGACGACCGGCAACCCCATCGCGCCGGTGATCAAGGTGACCGGCAACCCGCGAACCGCGGAGCGGCTCGCGTCGAACATGGACGTGGACGCCAGTACCGTCATCGACGGCGAACCGCTTGGCGACGCCGGCGAGCGGATCTACCGGACGCTGCTGTCGGTGGCGGACGGCGCGGAGACGGCCGCGGAGACCCGCCGGTTGGAGGAGTTCGCGATCAACGAGCGCCAACCGCGCGAACTCGCGGCGGAGGGCGGGCGATGAGCAGCGGGCTCGACCGCGCGCCGCGGGAGGGCGACCGATGAAAGGCGAGGTGCTCGACGGGCGAGCGCTGTTGATGGCGACCGAGGACAACGTCGCGACGGCGCTCGAAGACCTCGAACCCGGGGATCGGCTCGGCGACGCCGACCCGCCGCTTTCCGTCGCCGACGAGATCCCGTTCGGCCACAAGGTCGCGCTCGCGGACGTCGACGCCGGCGAGACGGTGCGCAAGTACGGCGAGGTCATCGGCGAAGCGTCGGAAGACGTCGCTCGCGGCGAGTGGGTCCACACCCACAACTGCGAGAGCACGCGCGGGCGAGGCGACCGCGCGGCGGCGGCAGCGAGCGCGGAGACGGACGAATCAGGGAGTGAGTCGGCGTGAGCCTGACACAGGGGTTCGAGGCGGTCGATCGCGGCGATCGCGGCGTGGGCGTGCGCGACAGAGTGCTCGTGCTGCCGTCGGTCATCTGCTCGCGGATCGTCGCCGACCGGATCGCCGAGGCGGTGCCGGGCGCCGTGAGCGCGCCGCACGACCACGGCTGCGGCCAGATCGGCGACGACAAGTCGCAGACGCTCCGCGCATTCCTGGGCGTGGGTTCGAATCCGAACGTCGCCGGCACGGTCGTCGTCGGCCTGGGCTGCGAGTCGATACAGAGCGACGACGTGGCAGCCGACCTGTCGGACCTGGGGGTTCCGGTCCGCGAGACCGCCATCCAGGACGCCGGCGGGACCGACGCGACGGTCGAAGCGGGGGCCGACGCGGCGAAGCGGCTCCGCGAGACCGAGGGTTCGAACGGGGAGCGGACCGCCGACCTCTCCGACCTGACGGTCGGCGTCGTCTCGGGCGACCTCTCGGCGTCGACTCGCGAGACGGCCGACCCGCTGGTGGGTGACGTCCTGGACCAACTGGTCGACGCGGGCGCGCGAGTGGTCGCGGCCGGGAGCGAGCGCGTGGTCGCCCATCCCG
Source organism: Halosimplex rarum (assembly GCF_047715405.1). Classification (NCBI taxonomy): domain Archaea; kingdom Methanobacteriati; phylum Methanobacteriota; class Halobacteria; order Halobacteriales; family Haloarculaceae; genus Halosimplex; species Halosimplex rarum. Next base: position 1,912,658 of record NZ_CP180412.1, on the reverse strand, counting down.
ACCACGCGGCGGCACGCGCGGCGAGCGACGAGAGCGCGGCGGCCGTTCGGGAACTCGTCGAGCGCCACCGCGGACAGCCGGCGCGCGCGTCGCGAGTCGGTCGGGACGCGACGGACCACGAGTTCGACGCGGTGACGCGGGCGTGGGGGGACCAGCCGATCCGGAGGGTCCTCGCCTACGGTGAACGGGCCGACCACGACGAGGGGCTGGCCGTGGTCGACGCTCCGTCGCGCTTCGCGGAGGCGGCGACGGGGCTCGTCGCAACCGGGGCGCAGGTCGTGATCCACGTCACCGGTGAGGGGGTCCCGACGGGCCACCCCGTCGCTCCGGTGCTGAAAGTCTCGGGCGACGAGGCGACGCTCTCCGCCGTGGGCGACGACGTCGACGTGGACGCGACCGCGGCGTCGGTCGCCGATCTGCTGGACCGATTGCGAGCGGTCGCCGGCGGGCGGCGCGTGCGCGCGGAGGAACACGGACTCGAATCCTCGGCGATCACGCGCGTCGGGCCGTCGATGTGAACGGTGGCCCGCAAGCCGTCGAGGGGCCGACCGTGTCCTCGGCGAGGACCGTCACGTCAGCGCTGTGACGGCGGTCGCGGTCACGCCGTGGCGGGGGGCCGCCCGTGACGGCGGTACCATCAGGGTTTTCTTCGCTCCGGCGCTCTGTCGAATCATGAGTGACGATCTGACTGCGACGCTCCACACCTCGGAGGGCGACATCGAAGTCCGACTGTTCGAAGACAAGGTGCCGAACACCGTCGAGGCGTTCGTGGACCACGCGACCGAGTCCGACTACGAGGAGGCCGCGGTCGGCCCGGGCGAAGGCGCCTGGGAGGACCCCGAGAGCGGCGAGAAGCGTGTCGATCCGCTGTACGAGGACGTCGAGTTCCACCGCGTCATCGAGGACTTCATGCTCCAGGTCGGCGACCCGACCGGAACGGGCCGGGGCGGCCCCGGCTACACCTTCGACGACGAGTTCCACGACGACCTGCGCCACGACGAGCCGGGCAAGCTCTCGATGGCCAACCGCGGCCCCGACACGAACGGCTCGCAGTTCTTCATCACGCTCGGCGCCCAGCCCCACCTCGACGACAAACACGCCGTCTTCGGCGAGGTCGTCGACGGCATGGACGTCGTCGAGGCGATCGGCTCGGTCGAGACCGACCCCAGTGATCGACCGATCGACACCGTCGTGCTCGAATCTGTCGATATTCATCGGTAATACCGGACGTTCATTCGCCGTTCCCCCGTACACTTTTACTATCCTGAGTCAATAGTAGGGGCTGGTCAGCCCCTTTCGGTCCGCTAATTCCCTAATATAATACCACGGGTTAGAATATAATTTAAGATAATTTTCGACCGCCGTAGTATGGCGATTAGCAAAGAAACCTGCGGCAAGTTCCACCGCAATTTAAGTAGTATGATCGGCTATGGCACAGTATGCCTCGCGATACCGACGGTTCGGAAACTAGCCGACGACGATTCTTGAAAGCGACCGGTGCCGCGACCCTCACCTCCGCCATTGCCGGATGCGGATCCAACGGGGGCGACACGGACACGCCCGGTGGAGACGGCGGTGACGGTGGTGACGGTGGTGACGGTGGCGACGGTGGAGACGGTGGCGACGGTGGCGATGGGACGGACACGGGAACCGGCACGGACGACAGCCCGATCACCGTAGACGGGTATCCGTACGGGGTCGGCGAGACGAAGGTCCCGGAGGCCCAGCAAGTCATGGAAGACGCGGGATACGGACCGGACAACCGTTTCGAGCTGGACTGGCTCCAGTACAGCAGCCCGACGTGGTCGGAGATGGCGAGCACGATCGCCTCCCGGCTCGAGTCCGCCTACATCGACATGAACCAGAGCGAAGCGGCGTTCTCGCCGCTACTGGAGACCACCCGGAACGGCAACCACGAGGCGTACACCCTCGGGTGGATCGCCGACTACCCCGGCGCGCAGAACTTCGTTCAGCTGATCGACCCGCCGAACACGATGTACGCCGACAACGCGGCGGCGAACGGCGCGCGCCTCTTCTGGTCGGAAGACGCCGAGGCGGACCCCGAAGTCCGTCAGTACATGATCGAGCAGTTCGACCGGATCGAGGAGAATCCGCAGGACACCGAAGAGGCGGCCCAGATCCGCGGTGAAGCGGCGGTAAACATGGAAGAAGGTATGTGGCAGGAAGCGGCCCTGATCCCGATCTTCCAGTCGGTCACCGAGGGGATGTGGTACGATTACGTCGACTACAACCCGCCGGGCCCGATGGGCCCCTCGCGAGCGAAGGCGAGCAACTCGGTCGCCGGGATCGAGGGCAAAGACCGCCTCTCGACGACGTCTGGGACGTTCAGCAGCCTCGACCCGATCGTGTCTGGCAACACGGCCAGCGGCGGGAAGATCATGGACATGTTCGACGCCCTGACCAACTACCGGAACGGGACGACCGAGGTCGAGAACCTGCTGGCCACGGAGTACGAACTCAGCGACGACTTCACGACCTACACGTTCACGCTCAAGGAGGGCGTCACCTTCCACAACGGCGACGAGCTGACCGCCGACGACTTCGTCTACTCCATCAAGCGGCTGATGGCGTCGACCCGGTCGACGAACGCCCGGTTCCCCATCAGCGTCATGGGCATCGAGCACGAGACCGAGGAGGTCGAGGTGACCGACAGCGAGGGGAACACGGAGACCGCGACCGACACGGGCGAACCGAAGACGCGCGAGCGGATCATCCCCGATTCCATCGGCGTCGAGGCGACCGGCGACTACGAACTGCAGATAACCACCGAAGAGCCGTTCGGGTTCTCGCTGTCCGTGCTGGCGTACTCCGCCTTCTCCGCGGTGCCGGAGGGCATCGTCGGCGACATCGAGGGCTACGAGGGCGAGATGCCGTGGGAGGAGTTCTCCAGCAACCCGATCGGTTGCGGTCCCTTCGAGTTCGTCAACTGGGAGTCCGGCAACGGCGGCGAGTTCGTCGTGGACGCGTACGACGACTACCACGGCGAGGGCGCCAACTTCGACGGCATCGACGCCGCGATCCTCTCGGAGACGCAGGCGACCTACAACCGGTTCCTCAACCAGAACGCCGACATCGGCGGCGTCCCGACCTCGCAGTATCAGGCCGACGCCGTGACCATCGACGAGACGGACGACCTCGGTCGCGAACTCGGCACCTACGACCTCGAGAACGGCGAGACCGTCAACCTCGCGAAGGTCCCCGAGATCGGAACGTACTACATCGGGTTCAACATGGAAGCGGTCCCGAAGGCGGTCCGGCAGGCGATGGCGTACGTCATCAACCAGCCGCAGTTCATGCAGAACGTGTTCAAAGACCGCTTCGAGCCGGCCTACCACCTCACGCCGCCCCAGATCTTCCCCGGCGGCATCGAGGCGTACGACGAGCACTACCAGTCCGAGTAACGCCGCGACCGTAGCACGCGGCGTACTCCGATGACCGATTTACGAAGTCGACGCACGTATTGCTCGCCGGCACGGATAGTACGACGATCACCCGTATAACGGAGACTACGCCATGAACAAACTCCTGTATCTCGCGAAACGACTCGTCCTCGGGGTGCCGGTGGTGCTGTTCGGCCTTTCGATGACGTTCATCATCCTCTACCTGTCCCCGTTCGACCCCATGACGGCGATCCTGGGTCGGGACTCTGACCCCCAGACGGCGCGACAGCTCGCCGTCGCGCTCGGGCTCAGGTATCCGGACGGCACGCCCGTACCCCTGTGGATCCAGTACAAGAACTTCCTCGTCGACACGATCACGTTCAACTTCGGCCAGTCGTGGGTCGTCACGCGCGGCCAGCCGGTCGGTCAACTCGTCTGGGAGCGCATGCCCGCGACGGTGTGGCTCGGCTTCTGGTCGGTCTTGATCGCGCTGTTCCTGGGCATCCCGATCGGGCTGTACGCCGGACTCCGCTCGAACACGTGGGGCGACTACGCCGCGTCGTTCGGGGGGATCGTCTGGCGAGCGATGCCGAACTTCTGGCTGGCCGTCATGCTCGCCGGGCTGCTCTCGGCCGGCGGCCTGCTCTCGTTCTACCGGGGCTTTCTGATACCGACCAACGTGATCGGGACCCCGAACGCGCTGGGCAACATGCTCGGGAGCTACCAGCTCGTCCAGGGGATATCGATACCGGTGCCCAACTTCTACAACTGGGCCGTCGCATTCAAGTGGATCCTACCCGCCGCCCTCGTCCTCGGCTCGTCGTCGATGGGGAACGAGGTCCGCATCGGGCGGACGGCGGTCCTGGAGAGCATCAACGCCCCGTACATCGACACTGCGAAGGCCAAGGGGCTCTCGACGCGGACGATCATCGGGAAACACGTGGCCCGGAACGCGATGATCCCACTGTTACCGGTCGTCATGGGCGAGTTCTACCTGCTCATCGGCGGGTCCGTCCTCGTCGAGTTGATCTTCGGTATCCGCGGGCTCGGGAACCTCTACCTCTCCGCGATCTTCGCCGCCGACATCCCGATTATCGGCGCGTTGACCTACGTGTTCATCCTGATACTCGTCTTCTTCAACATCGCACAGGACATCGCGTACACGTTCATCGATCCGCGAATCACGCTCGAAGGGGCGGGTGAGTAACCATGTGCGCGACCGTCACCGACGCGACGCGCGGACGCGACTGGCAGGACGACACCACGCTGCGCGAGCGGATCGCGGCCAATCCCAAGCCTGCAGCGACGTGGGCGGCTGTCGCCCTCGGGCTGATAACAGTCGAGTTCGGCGCCCTCCTCGCCGGACTCCTCCTCCTGCTCGACTCGGCGCTCATCGGGACGACGGCGCTCATCGAGGTGTTCGTCGGCGTCTTCTCGCCGGCCGCCTCGGAGACTATCGTCGGCTTCCAGCAGTCGGCCAGCGCGTTCCTCGACGGCCTGCGGAGCACCGCTCACAGTATCCCCACGCTGCTCTCGCGGGAGACGATCCCGAACCAGGGATACAAGACGGGACCGAACGGTCCGTGGGAGAACACCTTCCTCGGGCTCCAGCCGGCGGTCGCGTGGGCGATCCGCGCGACGCTGATCTACGTCTATGCGTTCGTCGCCGCGCTCTGGGCGTTCCGGGGCTGGCAGGTCTTCCGCGACCACTACCGCAACGCCGACTGGACGCCCCGCGACGACGTCGCCGACCGGCTTCGAGGACACCGCTGGGCGCAGTTCGGCATCGCGGTCGTCCTGATATTCGGGACGATGGCGCTGTTCGCGCCGGCGCTGGGACCGACGACCGTCGAGCAGAACATCGAGTCGCCGTACAGCCACGAGGTCCAGTACTTCGATTCCGAGAGCGGCGAGGTGGAGACGGTCCTCGCCGGCGACGCGAACTTCAACTCGAAGTCGAAGGGCAACGGCGACCAGAACGTCGCTCCGATGACCTACGACGACTACGGTCGGTTCCACCCGTTCGGCACGCTGACCAACGGGCGGGACCTGTTCACCTTCGCCGTCATGGGCGCGCGGATATCTCTGACGGTGTCGGCGCTCGCGATGGGGCTGGCGGGGCTCATCGCGATAAGCATGTCGCTCGTGTCCGCCTACTACAAGGGGGTCGTCGACCTGGCGACCATCCTCACCGCGGACGGGATCACGTCGATCCCGCAGTTACTGCTGCTGTTGATGGTCGCGATGGCGTTCCAGGGCCACTGGCTCTCGGACGTGTTCAACGGCGGATTCCTGCTCGCGATGGTGTTCGGCCTCACGGGCTGGCCCGGACTGTGGCGGGCCGTCCGCGGTCCGGCGCTACAGGTCTCCGAGGAGGAGTGGATCGACGCGGCCCAGAGCTTCGGCCAGCGGCCGAGCGTGACGATGCGAAAACACATGTTACCCTACGTACTCCCGTACCTGCTGATCTACGGTTCGATGGCCGTCGGTGGTATCGTGATCGGCCTCTCGGCGCTCTCGTTCATCGGGAGCGGACTCGGAATCAATCCCCCGACTCCGGCGTGGGGTCGGGCCATCTCGATGGGGCGCAACTACGTGTCCACGCAGTCGTGGCACATCGCCCTCATCCCGGGGATGCTCATCGTGATCCTCGTCACGGGGCTCAACGCCTTCGGTGACGGCATCCGCGACGCGATCGACCCCGAGAGCGAGGGCGGCGCCGAAGAGGAAGCCGCCGCAGGGGGGAGCGCAGGATGAGCACTCCACCCGCCGACGACCGGCGCGTTCCCGACCGCCGCGGGGACGAGGAACCGGTCCTCTCGGTGCGGAACCTCCGGACGGTCTTCCACACGGACCGCGAGACGATCCGCGCGGTCGACGGCATCGACCTCGACCTCTACGAGGGCGAGACGGTCGGCCTCGTCGGCGAGTCCGGGTCCGGCAAGTCCGTCACGGCCCGTTCGATCATGGGCCTCGTCGAAGAGCCCGGCGAGATCCTGCCCGGCTCGTCGATCAGGTTCATGGGCGAGGAGATCACCGGCTACTCGGTGAAGGAGTACCAGAACCTTCGGGGCAGCGGCATCGGCATGGTCTTCCAGGACCCGCTGTCGTCGCTCAACCCGGTGTTCACCGTCGGCAACCAGATCAGGGAAGCGCTGCGGGTCAACCGCGGTATCACGGGCGAAGCGGCCAGAGAGGAGGCGATAGACCTGCTGGAGGCCGTCCAGATCCCGGACGCCTCGCGCCGCCTGAAGGAGTATCCCCACGAGTTCTCCGGCGGGATGCGCCAGCGGGCAGTCATCGCGATGATGCTCGCCTGCGACCCCGAGGTCCTGATCTGCGACGAACCGACGACCGCGCTCGACGTGACCATTCAGGCGCAGATCCTGGAACTCCTCGAAGACCTGCAGGAGGACCGCGGCCTCTCGATCCTCTTTATCACCCACGACATGGGCGTCATCGCCGACATCACCGACCGCGTGAACGTGATGTACGCCGGCGAAATCGTCGAGAAGGCGCCGACGGAGAACCTCTTCGCGGACCCGAAACACCCCTACACCAACGGACTCCTCGACGCGATCCCCGGCCAGCACGCCGACGAGGAGCGCCTGCGGACGATCGAGGGCGACGTGCCGACGCCGAACGAACCGGCGACGTACTGCCGGTTCGCCCCGCGGTGTCCGAAGGAGTTCGACGACTGTACCGCGGTCCACCCGCAGCTCGTCGAGGTCAACGAGCGCGACGTCGACCACACCGCGGCCTGTCTCCTCTACCCCGAGGACCGATCGACCGGTGAGGCGGTGGCCCATCACGAACGACTGGCCGAGCGGTCGACGGACTCGTTCGGCACGGAGGGCGAGGAGGACCGCGGCGACGACGTCGCGGCCGACGGCGGCGCGATCGACGGAGGTGACCGACAGTGAGCGAGATGTCTCAGCAACGCGGACGTTCCGACCCGGCCGTGACGGGCGAGACGCTCGTCGAGGTGAAGGGCCTGAAGAAGTACTACGGCGGGCAGGGCCTGCTGGCCGACCCGCCGGTCAAGGCCGTCGACGGCGTGAGCTTCACCATCCAGCGCGGCGAGACGCTCGGGCTCGTCGGCGAGTCTGGCTGCGGAAAGACGACGCTCGGCCGGACGCTGGTGCAGCTCGAGACCGCCACCGAGGGGAGCGTCGAGTTCGACGGCACGGACATCACCGAGCTGTCGGGCAGACAGCTCAAGGAGTGGCGACGCAACGCACAGATCGTCTTTCAGGACCCGGAATCCAGCCTCAACGACCGGATGACCATCGGCGAGATCGTCCGCGAGCCGCTGGACGTCCACGAGGTGGACAGTCCGCGCGAGCGCCGGGAGAAGGTCAAGGACCTGCTGGCGCAGGTCGGGCTCCAGCCGGAGCACTACTACCGGTACCCCCACCAGTTCTCCGGGGGACAGCGCCAGCGCATCGGCATCGCTCGCGCGCTCGCGCTCGAACCGGAGTTCGTCGTCCTGGACGAGCCGGTCTCCGCGCTGGACACCTCGGTGCAGGCGAAGATCCTCAACCTGCTGGAGGACCTGCAGGACGAGTACGAACTGACGTACCTCTTCATCGCCCACGACCTCTCGGCTGTCCGGCACATCTGCGACCGGGTCGCCGTGATGTATCTCGGGAAGATCATGGAGCTGGGGCTGACCGAGGAGCTCTATACGGACCCGGCGAACCCGTACACGCACTCGTTGCTGTCGGCGATCCCGGTGCCGGATCCGACGGTAGACCGGGAGCGGATCACCCTCCCGGGGACGCCTCCGAGTCCGCGGGATCCGCCGGAAGGCTGTCAGTTCACGACCCGCTGTCCGGCGAAGATCCGGCCCGAGACTCACGAGGACCTGGACGCCGACACGTGGAACTCGATCGAGCGGTTCCGCGAGGTGATCCGCGAGCGCAGCCGGATCGACCTCAGCGTCGGCAACCGGGTCCGCCGCCGGATGGGGTCGTTCTCCAGGTTCGACGACATCGACGAGACGGTCCGAGACATGTTCGACGACGACGTCTCCGACGAGGTGATGGGCCACGTCGAGCAGGCGGCGGAGTACGTGAAATCCGGGTATCCCGACCGCGCCCGCGAGTACATGAGCGAGCAGTTCGACAGCGTCTGTGACACGACCAGGCCCGAGCTGTACCCAGTCAGCGACACGAACCGGCTGAGCTACTGTCACCGCCACGGCGACGAGTACGAGAGCGTCGACGCGGCCCTCGGTCGCCGGACGGATGGCCAGTAACCGGCTCCGGCTCGTCGAGTTCGTCCTCTGGGTCGTCGCCGTGAGCGCGGGCGTCTCGGCGGCCGCGATCGCCGTCGGGTTCGTCGTCGGCGGAACGCTCGTCGCCTCGAAGTACGCCGTCTTCTTCGTGGGCATCCTCCTGTTCGGCCTCGGGAGCCTGGGCATCCAGCCCACCCCCTCCTACAGGGACGAGAAGCGCCTCTCGATGGAGTCCACACACGAACACGGCTTCGAGGCGCGGATCCAGGAGATACCGCCGCTGCGCGGCCACGGCATCCCCTTCGACCAGCGCGTCGGCCGGAACAAGAAGGTGTTCGCCGCGAGCCTGCTCGTCCTCGGTGTCTCGCTGGCCATGGAGTTCTGGCTGGGCATCCGGGTGTGAAGACCGGGTGTCGGGACCTCGTCCGGCGACCGCCCGCCGCGCCGGCCCGGCCGACGCCACCGCCCTTAACTGTCCGAACCGCGTTACCACGGGTATGCCCCACCAGAGTGACGGACCGGACGGGCCGGACCAGCGCGAAGTCGTCGCCCAGCACAGCGACGAGATAAAGAGTAACTGGCAACGGACGATCCAGGACATGCAGGCGATGGCCGAGGACCGCGAGTCGAAGGGGTACGAGACGCTGACCGTCCCCGCCGGCGACACGACGACGCTCACGCCGGACATGGGCGAGAACGACTCCTGGGGGCTCTCGCACGTCATTCCGGACAACTACGCCGAGGATTTCGAGGAGATGTACGAGGAGTCGGCCTTCGAGGAGACGGCCGTCTACCAGCTCGAGAGCGGCGGATTCGTCTTCATCGTCACCGAACTGATCAACCCCTCCGACGAGGTCGTCGTCTTCGTCGCTGGGTCGTACGACATGCGGTACGCCGGCGGGCTCGTCCGCACCGCGATGGAGCGCGACGAGATGTACACGCACGTCAAGACGCTCGACCAGACCCGCCTCGGCACCGTCCACCACGACGACCCATCGGACTTCTTCCCCGACCCCGACACGTTCTACGCCTACGACGTGACGAGTTGAGGCTCGCTGCCCCGCGGCTCGTTGCGTGCGGCGGATGGTCGCGATCCGGCCGAGCGCTACCCCCGGTGTGTGAACGAGTTTCCTGAAACAGAGTTCAGTAAACGCGCCTACAGAAATGTATTTCAGATTACCATTATGGTGTCGGGGGCGGTAGTACCATCTGTAATGCGACGGAACCACCCCTCGGCCGCACGTGCCGAGCTCCCCACCGAGTACAGTCTGGCGCGGACGCTGCTCGCGTCGCTCGCGGTCTCCCTGGCGGTCGTCGTCGGTGCGCTGGCGTTCATGTACCCCGCGCTCTCGGCTTCGCTGGTCGCTCTCAGCGCGATCTCGTGGGCGGTCACCGCCCTCGTCCTGCGCGTCCGCTTGCAGCGCCGCCCGGTTCGCCGGATCCTCGTGGTCCGGATCCCCTTCACCGACCTCCACGTGGAGGTCTGAACCCCCCGGTCCCCGCGCCTCCGAATCGTCTCCGCTGACTGCTCGATTTTCCCGGTCGATTCCGTACCCGGACCGTAACCGCTTTTCCCGCGGAAGGTGGACTGGTGAACGCGCGAGGGTGGCTGAGCTAGGCCAAAGGCGGCGGGCTTAAGACCCGCTCCCGAAGGGGTCCAGGGGTTCGAATCCCCTCCCTCGCATCTGCGACGTCCTCGTGAGCGGAGCGAACGAGGGCTCGCGACGACTTGTCGTCGCGGTGATTGACGTGAGGAGCGGTGCGTGTCTGGATTCGAGCCCTGCAAGTCGCAGCCCGTGCAGGGCCACTGCCCGAGCAGGACCGTCTTGCTCTGGTTCGAATCCCCTCCCTCGCATCCGTCGCAACATTCCCGCCCAGCCTCGACGCAACGCCCTTTTGCCGGTCTGTGCCGTATCGCGGCGTAATGACCGACGAGCTACCGGCCGAGGCGCGCGAGGCGTTCGAAGCCCACGACGCGTTCACCGCGGGCGAGGACGGCTACAAGTTGACGACGACGGACTTCGACGCGACCGTGACGGCCAGCGAGCGCGCGGACTACGCGACGGACTTCGAGGTGACGGTCGAGGTGCCGACGCTCGACAGCGCCGTCACGGACGGGGAGGTCGGCGACGCCGTCCAGCGCGGCTGGCTGGACGCGATGGAACGGCGCCTTGAGGACGCGCCGATGGCGACGCGTGCGTCGGTCGACCTCGACGAGTTCGGCGTGACCGCGGAGGGCGGGACCGTCGTCGTGACCTACGAGTTCTCCTTCGGCGACGCCGACCGGGCGGCCGCCGTCGGGAAGACGTTCATCGAGTACGTCGAGGGGACCTACGTCGAGAGCGTGGTGCCGGGCTACGAGTACGACGGGGTCGTCGCGGACCTGCTCGGCGCGGCGGCGACCGGGAGCGACGGCGAGCGCGGCGGGACGCCGCTGTAGCTGGCTGTCGCTTGTGGCTGGGACGTTCTACCGCGAGAGTGACTACTGGTCGCCGATGACGTCGCTGGCGATGTTCCGGCCGCGGGCCTTGAGGCGCACGTCGCGGCGGACGCGCTTCTCCCGGAGGATGCCTTCCTCGACGAGGCGGTCGAAGACGGCCTCGACTTCCTCGACGTCCATCCCGACGAAGTCGGGGATCTCGAACGGGGAGACGCCGGAGTAGAGGGCCATCAGCACCTCCATGTCCGTCTGGTCGAGGTCGGCGTCGGTGGCGTTCTGGAGTTCGCCCTGGCGGACGAGCGATTCGAGGATGGAGACGTGACGGGTGGTGCCGGAGACGTAGGTCTGGACGCTCGTCCCGTCGTCGTCGGTGTGTTCGATCTCGATGACGCGGCGCTCGTCGCCGCGGACCGTCGTCTCCCTGGTCTCGACCGCGCCCACGTCTTCGAGTTCGACTTCGACGAACTGCCCGCTGGAGACCGCCAGCCCGACGATATCGCCGTCGATGTTGATCCGGCCTTTCGTCCACTGGACGTCTTGCACGACGCCGCCCTCGACGGCCGGGTGTTTCACGAGGACGACCTCCCCGTCGAGCAGGGCGGTGTAGAACTGCTCCTCGAACTCGTCGACGTCCGTCGGGGCGACGAGGAACACGTCGGAGCCGAGCTGGACGGAGAAGTAGCCCGAGACGGCGGCCATCGCCTGGTTCGCGTTCTTGCGGTTCTTGACTGTAGTGATCTTCGAGAGGGGGAACTGCCGCTTGCCCTCGTTGCTCGCGAGGACGAGCCGCTTGTTCGAGAGGAGGATCCGGCCGGACACCCACTCGAGGTCGTTGACCTTCCGACCGTTCGTGACGACCTGGACGAATCGGCCCTGCGTGTCCGCCAGGGGGCGCTCGCCGCCGCTCATCGGCGTTCACCCCCGGGTTCGCTCACGACCCGCGGTTGGGCGCGGCCGCTCACGCGCGCCCACCCAGTTTCGAGATCGCCGAGAAGGCGCGCTTGCGGATCTGCTCGTTCTCGGTCTCGTCGAGCAGCTTGTCGATGCGCTGGCGCGAGCGCTCGCTGCCGACCTTGCCGAGGGTAAACACGGCCTGGGCGCGCGCCTCCGCGGGTGCGTCGGCGTCGTCGACGAGCGCGAGCAGTCGCTCCTCGACCGCTTCGCCCCCGAGTTCGGCCAGGCTCGTCGCCGCGAACTGGGTCGTCATCTGGTCGTCCGCGCGGAGCGCGCCGACGAGGGCGTCGACGACGCGCTCGCGCTCCTCGGCTTCGGTGACGCGACCGAGCAGCCAGGCGGTGTTCCGTTGCTGGGCGGCCTGGGTGCTCTCTTCGAGGATCTCGACGAGCGGGACGACGACGTTGCGGTCGTCGGTCTCGCTGAGCTGTTCGACGATCGTCTCGCGGATCTCGTGGCTCTGCTGCGTGGGGACGTTCGAGAGCAACTGGACGAGCGAATAGACCGCGGTTCGGCGGACGGCGGCCGACTCGTCGGTGAGCGACGCGACGAGGTACTCGACCGGCTGGGCGTTCCCGAAGTTCCCGAACGCGCCGACGGCGATCCGCCGGACTCGCTCGTCGTCGTCCTGGTAGAGCGGGAGGAGCGCGGAGAGGGCCTGTCGGTTGCCGATGCTTCCGAGGGCGTCGGCGGCCTCCCGACGGACGGTCGCGCTGTCGTCGCGGAGCAGGTCTTCGAGGGCGCCGGTCGCCCGCGAGTCGGCGATCTGCCCGCAGGCGCGGGCCGCGCGGGCCCGGACGCGGGGGTCCGGATCGTCGAAACACTCGACGAGCTTCGGAACGGCGTCAGTCTGTTCGAGGTTCCCGAGGCCGTTCGCGGCGGCCATTCGCAACTCGGGGACGTCGGCGCCCAGGGCGCGGACGAACGCCTTCGCCTTCATCCAGTCGGCGCCCTCGCCGAAGTCGACGCCCGCGACGTCGGCGATGAGTCTCTCGATGGCGTCGCCGCCCATCTCGTCCAGCGAGTCGACGGCCGCGGCGGTTACCGCCGAGCTGTCGTCCTCGGCGGCCGCGCCGCTGAGGGCGTTGACGACGTCGTCGCGGTCGTCGTGCTCCGGAAAGTTCCCGAGCAGTTCGGCGGCCCGAGCGCGCAGCTCCGGGTTGTCGCTTCGCCGGAGGACGCCGATGAGTTCCTGCACGTCGCCGTCGCGTTCGAGCTGGTAGAGTGACATCAGGCGCGTCTGTAGATCCGGTGTTGCTTCTCGACCGCCTCGTACCGGCCGCGGAACTCCGACGGGAGTGTCTCCGTCATGCCGATCATCAGGTAGCCGTCCTCGGCCAGCGACCCGGTGATGGTCTCGAAGATGGGGACCTTGTAGTCGGCGTCGATGTAGATGAGGAGGTTCCGACAGAGCACGAGGTCGAACCCGCGCTTCTCGCGACCGCGGATGAGGTCGTGGCGCTCGAAGGTCACCAGATCGCTCACGCGGTCGGTGACGGTGAACACGTCGCCGTCGCGGTCGACCCACCGGTCGGGGGTCGACAGCGGTTCGAGCTCGGACTCGATATCGGTCGTCTGGGAGGTCTCGTAGCGGCCCTCGCGGGCCGTGCGGAGGATGTCGCGGTTGATGTCGGTGCCGAGGACCTCGACGCGTCGGGCGTCGATCTCGTCGTCGTCGAGCGCGAGCATCGCGATCGAGTACGGCTCGCGGCCGTCGGCGCAAGGCGCGCTCCAGATCGAGACCGACCGCTGCTTAGCGGTCAGGTCGCGCAGGACGCCCCGGAGCGACTCCCAGGCGTCGGGGTTTCGGAAGAAGCCGGTGACGTTGATCGACAGCGAGTCGAGTAGCTGTTCGCGCTCCCCGTCGTCGGCTTCGAGCAGTCCCTTGTAGGTCCGGTAGTCGTCGGTGTCGGTGCGGCGCATCCGGGCGGTGATCCGCCGGTCGAGGTACGCCTCGTTGTAGAAGCCGGACTCGAAGTCCAGCTCGCGCTCGATGTACCCGAGCAGGTCGTCGAACGCGCGGTCTGATTCCTGGCTCATGCGGTCTCCTCCGCGTCGCGTCGGTCGGTCACGTCGATCGCTCCGTGGCCGCGGACATTAAAGCGTCACCACGTCGAGAATGTGGACGATGTTCCCGTCGCCGAGGACGGCCGTCCCGCTGAGGCCGGGCGTGCCGCTGAGGATCCCCTCGAGCGGCTTGACGACGACCTCCTCCTGGCTGTTGACGGCGTCACAGCGCAGCGCCACCTGGCGCTCGGACTCGCGGATGCGGACGAGCATCCCCTCGTCGCGCCCCGCGGTACTGGACGCGGCGTCCACTGCTGCGGCGTCGACGCCGGCACCGGCGGCCGCGACGGCTGCAGCACCGCCGTCGCCGGACTCGGCAGCTCCGCCAGTCGCGTCGGCGGCAGTGCCGGTTTCGGCGGCACCGGCCTCGGCGGGTGAGCCCCCGCCGGTGCCCGGCACGTCGAAGCGCTCGGCGAGGTCGATCACGGGGTAGATGTCCCCGTTGTGCTTGATGACGTCGCTGCCGTTGATCTGCTTGACCTCGCTCGTGCGCGTGATCTCGTCGACGTTCTTGAGCGGGACGCCGTACTCCTCGTCGCCGACCTCGACGAAGAGGACCTTGACGATGGCCATCGTCACCGGCAAGCGCAGGGAGACGGTCGTCCCCTCGCCCTGCGTGGAGTCGACGCTGACGGAGCCGTCCAGCTGCGTGACGGTGTCGTGGACGACGTCCATCCCAACGCCGCGACCGCTCGTGTCGGTGACCTCGTCGGCGGTCGAGAAACCGGGGTGGAAGACCAGGTCGTAGATGGCCGAGTCGTCCATCGCCTCGATCTCGTCCGACGAGCGGACGCCCTTCTCGACGGCCTTTCGCTTGATCCCCTCGACGTCGAGCCCCGCGCCGTCGTCCTCGACCTCGATGATCACGTGGTCGCGCTCGCGCGAGGCGCGGAGTTCGACCTGTCCGGTCCTGGGCTTGCCCGCCTCTTCGCGCTCGGCGGGCGCCTCGATCCCGTGATCGAGGGAGTTGCGGATGATGTGCATCAGCGGGTCCGATATCTCGGTCAGAATGGTGCGGTCGAGTTCGATATCCTCGCCCTCGATGGTGAACTCCACTTCCTTGTCGAGCTCTCGGGAGAGGTCCCGGACCATCCGCGGGAACTTGCCGACGACCTTCTTCAGCGGGATGAGCCGCATGTCCATCACGGTGTTCTGGAGGCTGGCCGTGATCTTGTCCAGTTCGTTCAGGTTCTCCGACGCGCTGGAGAGGTTCTCGGTCTCGACGGCCCGACGGAGCTTGATCCGGCTGGTGACCAGCTGTTCGACCAGCCCGTGGAGGTCGTCTAACTGGTCGACGTCCACGCGGACCGACTTGATCTCGTCGACCGAGGCGCCCTCTTTACCGTCCGCGTCGGCCGCCCCGTCGCTCGGAGCGGCTCCACCGCCGGGACCGGCCGCGTCCGAGGGGGTCGCCATCTCGGTCGTCTCGGCCGACTCGATGGCGCTGATCGCGTCCAGTTCGGCCGCGACCGCGTCGGCGTCGGGCGCGTCGAGCGCGAGGACGAAGTCCTCCTCGAAGTCGCCGCTCTCGATCGCGTCCCGGTCGGGCGCTGCGCCGAGCAGGTCGAAGGCGTCGGTGATCCGGTCGAGCGCGAGCATGGCGTCGACGCCGAGCATGTCTCCCTCGCCGACGGAGACCCGCGCGCGGACGATCTGCTCGTCGGCGTCGCCGGGCGCGACGCCCATTGCGTCGAGGTCCAGACCGTCGGGCCCGCCGTCGTCGCTGTCGACCGGCGCGCCGGCGCTCTCCGCGTCTCCCGCGGGGCCGCCTGCGGGTGCCATCGAGGGCTCGACGGCCCCGGTCTCGGCGTTGAAGTCGCTCTCTTCGAGGACGGCGCGCAGCTGCGCGACCATCTCCTCGGTGTCGGTCGTGGACTCGCCCTCGGACTCGATCTCGCGGACGATGACTTCGATCATGTCCACGCCGGCGAAGATGAGGTCCATCCGCTCGGCGGTGACCTCCATCTCGTCCTGGCGCATCGCGTCGAGGAGGTCCTCGACGGCGTGTGCCAGGTTGCTCGCGTCCTCGAACCCCATCGCGCCGAAGTTGCCTTTCAGCGTGTGGGCCGTCCGGAAGATCGAGTCCATCGCCGCCTGGTCGTCCGGATCGCTCTCCAGATCGAGCAGCGAGTTGTTCAGGTTCGTTATCGCCTCCTCACTTTCGCGTATAAACGCGTCGAGATACTGTTCGTCCATTTATGTCACCTCGAATGCATCGAGTATCGCTGCGGCCACGTCGTTGACCGGCGCCACGCCGTCCACGCAGCCGGTCTCGATCGCCCGCTTGGGCATCCCGAAGACAGCCGACGTGGCCTCGTCCTGTGCGACCGTGTACCCGCCGGCGGCGTGGATAGCGCGGACGCCCGCAGCGCCGTCCTCGCCCATCCCGGTCAGGATCACGCCAGCGAGCGGGTCCGTGATCGTCTCGGCCGCTGTCTCCATCGTCACGTCGACGGCCGGTCGAACGTTGTTGACGGGCGGGTCCTGCGTGAGCCCGACGCGGAGCCGACCGCGCCGGTAGCTCGTCACTTCCATGTGGTAGTCGCCGGCGGCGATGAGCGCCTCGCCGCCGCCGATTCTCGCGCCGTCCGACGCCTCGCGGACATCGTACTCGCTCCGCGCGTCGAGCCGTTCGGCGAAGCGGCCGGTGAAGCCGCTCGGCATGTGCTGGACCACGAGCACGCGCAGGTCCGCGGTCAGCGGCAGGTCCGAGAGGACCTGCTCGACGACGGTCGGCCCCCCGGTGGACGAGCCGACGACGACCGTCGGGTTGTCCACGTAGGTGACCGCCGGCTCGGTCCCCGAGTCGGCTCCGGTCGATTCGTTCGAACTCGGCCCCGCGCTCGCGTCGACCGCGACGTCCGACCCGGCGGTCCGGGCCGAGGCCACGTCCGAGGAGTCGGTCGGGTCGACGGCGGCGACCGACGTCACGATCTCGACGAGCTGGTCCTGGAGCCGGGACATCTCCATCGAGACCTCTCCGCCCGGTTTGCGGAAGAAATCGACGGCGCCCTTCTCGAGGGCCTGGAACGTCACGTCGGCGTTCTCGTCGGTGTGCGCGCTCAACATCAGAATGGGGGTCGGGCAGGTCGACATGATCCGGTCGGTCGCCTCGATGCCGTTCATCTCCGGCATCTCGACGTCCATGGTCACCACGTCCGGTTCGGTCGCCTCGACGGCTTCGACGGCCTCGCGGCCGTTCCTCGCCATGCTGACCACGTCGATCCCACCCTCGTCGAGGATGTCGGAGATGACGCTTCGCATGAAGTGCGAGTCGTCGGCGACGACCGCTCGTGGCGACGAGTCTACTGCCATGTGAAGCCCCCGGTGACGGCTCGGGCGAGGCCCGAAACCCGTCCCCGGAACCCCGCCGGAGCCGGCACCATACGTGTTAGGACACTGCGGTAGGTCGGGCATAAAGACTCCGCCCGCGAAATCAATGCTGATAACCCGGGAGACACGCTTAAGTCGCCGTCGTGGGCACTTTCCCCAACGGCCAGTTATGGCATCCAACACCCAGCACTCGTCGACG
This sequence comes from Halosimplex rarum, assembly GCF_047715405.1. Lineage (NCBI taxonomy): Archaea > Methanobacteriati > Methanobacteriota > Halobacteria > Halobacteriales > Haloarculaceae > Halosimplex > Halosimplex rarum. The sequence continues at coordinate 1,895,025 of NZ_CP180412.1, read as the reverse complement.
AGCGCGACGGACGGACAGGTCCTCGAGTTCGCCCTCGGCGAGGAGACCTACTGCGTCAGCATCGACTACGTCACCGAGATCGTCGACGTCGGCGACGTGACGACGGTGCCCAATTCCCCGCCGCACATCCGGGGCGTGATGGACCTCCGCGGGCGCACGACGTCGATCGTCGACCCGAAGGTCGTCTTCGGCATCGACGGCGACGGCGCCGAGCGGCGCATCATCGTCTTCGACCCGGCCATCGTCGACGACCAGGGAGCCGCCGGCTGGATCGTCGACGAGGTGTTCCAGGTGGTACAGGTCGACCGCGACGACGTGGACGACTCCCCCTCGCAGGACAAGGTCGCCGTCCGCGGCGTCGTCAAACGCGACGAGGACTTCGTCATCTGGGTCGACCCGAAAGCCGTCCACTCCGCTTGAGCGTCTTCCCGACGGAAACCTGTCTCTCGTCTCCGCGCTGAACCGACCCGCCGACCAGCAGCCACCGCGTCGCTCGCTCGCCTGAATCGGCCGGCCCAGAGACGTTCTCTGACACTTCGGCCTGATCCCCGCTCTCGGAGCACGTCTCGCGCGTCGTTGTCCGGTTTGCAACTACTCGCATGAACAAGACTTTTTACCGAAGACGACCGATGCTCCACAAGCCGAACGCCGCGGGGATCCACGGAAGACATGATCGAACTAACGAAAACCGGCATCGACGGGTTGGACGAAATCCTGAACGGTGGTATTGTCAAGAACTCGACTACACTGGTGAGCGGGAATCCAGGGGCGGGCAAGAGCATCCTCTGTCTGCAGTTCATCTACAACGGCGTCGAGCAGTTCGACGAGAAGGGCATCTACCTCACGTTCGAGGAAGACGCGAAGGACCTCCAGGAGGCCGCCGAGTCGCTGGGGTTCGACAACTGGGCGGAGCACGTCGAGAACGGGGACATCAAGGTGTACGACAAGAAGGTGCTCCTCCGGGAGAACGACTTCTCGTCGTCGCTGGAACTCCTGCTCGACGACTTCGAGGACAACGACTACGACCGGGTCGTCCTCGACTCGCTGGCGATGTTCGAGCTGTTCTTCGAGACGGAGAAGGAAAAGCGGACCTACCTCCTTAAGTTCACCGACATCCTGAGCCAGAACGAGCTGACGACCCTGATGACCAACGAGCAGGGGGCGGTGTTCCCGGAGACGGAGATCGGTCTGGAGAACTACCTGACCGACGGGAACATCTACCTGATCCAGACGCCGACCGAGTCGGGCGTCAACCGATACGTCTGGGTCGCCAAGATGCGCAAGCAGGACATCGAGACCGATATCTTCCCGATGGAGATCTCCCAGGGCGGGATCCGCGTCCACCAGAACGCGAGCGCGTTCTCGATGATGAGCGAGGACGACACGCCGCTGTGATCGGGGAGGGCCCTGCCCGATTTTCACGTTTGTAACCCGTTATTACTCGGTGAAATGGCCGTTTCTGGCCCCTTCGGTCCCGATTTCCAGACATCGTCTGCAGATCGGGAACGTCCCGTAATCTGTGCGTACCGGCAGCGATAGATTTATACTGTGGTGAATATACGTTTTGATAACGGATGGCTTCAGCCGAGATCCTTCAGACGCTGGGGAACAAATACAGTGCAGAGATCCTGGATGCGACGGACGAGCCCCAATCGGCCCAGGAACTGAGTGACGAACTCGGGATCCCGATCGCCACCTGTTATCGACGGATCGACGAGCTCACCGAACACGACCTGCTCGAGCTCCACGACAACATCCTCTCGGACGACAGGCGTCGGATCAAGGTGTACCGTCGGAACGTCGACACGGTACACATCGACTTCGAGGAGTCGCTGACCGTCGATATCGAGGAGCGCTCGGAGGTCACGAACAAGCTCGACGAGGCCTGGCGCACTCTCTCCGAGAGCTAAGCCCGCACGCGCGAAGAAGAAGTCCCCCAGCGCGGCGACGCGACGGGCCGTCGTCGCTCGGCTCACAGCCCTCCAGAGTCGCTTCGGTTGTTCGGTGGCGTTCGTTTCTGGTCGCTGTCGGTTATCACGATAGATATTTTCGAGGGTGGATTTAATACGGGGTGTCGAGAACCCCCGAATTAACGTGGTCACAGTGATCGAACTCCTCTACGCGGTATCGACAGTCGTCTTCGTCGTCGCCGGGCTGACGATGGTCGGTATGGCTATGCGCGCGTACGTACAGACCTCTCGACGGGCGATGCTCCACCTCTCGCTGGGATTCTCGCTGGCAGTGGCAGGTGCCGCGGCGACGATGATCAGCGCGTTCGTCACCGACTTCGCGGGACCGCGGTCGCTGCTACTGGTCAACAGCGGCCTCACGACGTTCGGCTACCTCTTCGTGATGTACAGTCTCGTCACGTACGACTGAACCGACTGCGGTAGCATTATCATATTCTAGATTAATTCTCGGATAACTGAGCGACTGCTCCCGAACGACGCAATTCTGAATATACTTGTTTTAAACAGTCTACTCGCTGTTTTATCGTTTGAGAACGTCACTGTTCTCGGTAGGGCCCGATTTTATTCTCGATAATTGGGGAGACACCCTTAATACGGGAGAGTAGGATTTTCGGAGTAGAGTCCGGGCGCACCGTAACGCCCCGGGCGGAGAACCCATGCTAAACAACGAACGCAAACAAATCGATCGCGGGCAGGTCGGTATCGGGACGCTCATCGTGTTCATCGCGATGGTCCTGGTGGCGGCGATCGCGGCGGGCGTACTGATCAACACGGCTGGCTTCCTGCAGACGAAGTCAGAAGAGACCGGGCAGCAGTCGGGACAGCAGGTCACGAACCGGCTGCAGGTCGCAGCGGCGACCGGGACGAACCTGAGCGAGTCCGAAGTCGGCGTCGTCAACATGACGCTGAAGAAGTCGCCGGGGGCGAGTAACATCGACCTCGAGAACGCGACAGTCCAGTGGGTCGGTCCGTCGGGTACGTACAACCTGGTCAACGCCAGCGTGGCCGCCTCCGGTGCTGACGGCCACTTCGGTATCGTGCCGTTCAAGGACGCCGATGATTCACATCCCGTGCTCAACGACCCGGACGACCGCATGGTGATGGTCTTCGACCTCGGACATGACGACGTGAATACTGACGACCCGACCTACTCCACGACCGATACCGGTGACGGATACACGTTCTTCGGTGACCAGGTCCCCGAAGGCGCGTCCGTCAACGTGAAGATCACGACCAAGTCCGGTGCGACCACGAGCGAACAGCTGACCGTCCCCGAGACGCTCTCGGGTGCCAACGCAGTTCAGCTCTAAACCTGTCGAAGTCCTTTCATTCGACGGAACTATACCTTTTTATCGCAGACAACACCGTATGGCCAAGGGCGACGACGATCCACCGGACGCAGAAGACGGCCCCATCCTCTCGCCCGACGAGCTCGACATCACGCAGGACGAGCACGTCGCTGAGATAGACGACGGCCGCTACGTCGTCTCGCCGGGGGATCCCATCGACGACGTCCCGACGGTCGACGACGGGACAGACGAACCGTCCAGCGCGCCGGTCGAACAGCCGACCGACGGCGCCACCGATACGCCCGAACTCACCGAGAGCGACGTCCACGCGTTTCTCGAGACGCAGTTCGAGGACTCTGGGTCTCGGTACGGCTTCGACATCACGGCGACGTTCGACGGGTCGATCCAGCAGCGACAGATGGTCTCGAACGACGTGGTGACCATCTTCGAGAGTCTCGTGCTCTGGTACGCCCAGCAGATCGACGGCAAGACGCCCGTGGAGGAAGTGCTGGGGATCCTCCTGATGGAGGCGAACGTCCCGGTTCGCTACCCGCCCGCGAGTCTCCGCCGACTTCTCGAATCGACGGAGCTGTCTCCCGACGACTCCATCGCCGACCTCATCGCGGCGGTCGGCGACGAGGACGGTTTCCGGATCTGACGCCGTCGTCGGGATCCACCAGGATCGACTCGGGCCCGGGAGGCGATGCCGGATCCGCCCCCGTTCGTCGACGCGAGTTGCTATCAATCACGATAATTTACGGGAAGGCTTTATCTTGGTTTTCACAGTACCACAGAGGTGATAGGCCCATGTCAGACGTATTGATAGCCGACGACTCGGAGTTCATGCGGAACCTGCTGCGGGAGATACTGGAAGAGGACCACAACATCGTCGGGGAGGTGGAAAACGGCGTCGAGGCGGTCGAGACGTACAAGGAACACGACCCGGACCTCGTGATGATGGACATCGTGATGCCCATCCGCGACGGGATCGAGGCGACCGACGAGATCAAGACATCGAACCCAGACGCGAACGTCATCATGTGCACGAGCGTCGGCCAGGAGGAGAAGATGAAGGAAGCGGTTAGAGCCGGCGCGGACGGGTACATCACCAAGCCGTTCCAGAAGCCGAGCGTGATGGAAGCGATCGAGGACGTCGTCCCCTCATGAAGATAGACGTCCAGTCGCTCGGGACGTTCAACCGCCTGGCCCACGAGGGCGCCGAGCAGGCGACCCAGTCGCTGTGTCAGATGACCGGCCTCGACGCCGTGGTCGACGTGACGAAGATCACGCTGGTCAACCGCGCGGACGTGGGCGAACAGCTGGCGAACGGCGACTACGTCGGCGTCCAGTTCGCGTTCGACGGGGAACTGGCCGGCGACACGGTTCTGGTGTTCGACCGCGCGGGCAGCGAGACGATCGTCGAGTCGCTCGTCCCCGGCGGCTCCGGGGACGACGCGATGGCCCGATCGAGCGTCGAGGAGATCGGGAACATCATGATGAGCGGGTTCATCGACGGGTGGGCGGACTTCCTCGAGACGACCATCGAGCACTCGACGCCCAACTACGTCGAAGGCGACGGGGCCGCGATGCTCCCGGATCCCCCGAGCGACGACGAGCGCGACCACGTCTTCGTCTTCAAGAGCGAGATCGAGTGGGTCGGCGAGTCCGTGAGCTTCTACATCTACATGTTCCCCGAGTACGACCCGCTCGCGGACGTGATGTCGCGGACCACCGACACCGAGGACGACGCGATCCCCGTCGACAAGCTTGAGGTCTTCAACGAGATGACCAAGGACGGTACCGCCCAGGCCGCCGCCAATGTCGAGATGATGACCGGGATCGAGACGGAAGCGGAGGTGACCCGGCTGAGTTTCGCCCCGATCGAGGACGTCCCGAAACAGGTCGGGACCGACACCTACGTCGGGACCGTCGTCGAGTTCACGGGCGTGCCGAGCGGGTTCCTGCTCGTCCTCTTCGACGAGGCGTCGGCCGTCCACATCGCCGAGGCGATGATGCCCGTCGAGATGGACGTAGACGAACTGACCGACCAGCACGAGGCCGCTATCGAGGAACTCGGGAACATCATGACCTCGGGGTTCGTCGACGGCTGGGCGAACGTGCTCCAGACGTCCGTGGAGCACACGCCCCCGCGGCTGGTCCACGACATGGGCCGCGCCATCGTCGACCCGCTGGCCGCTCAGGTCGGACAACACCAGGAGCACGCGTTCATCATCGATTCCGAGATGCGGACCGACGACATCGAGTTTGGGGCCGAGATACACGCGCTCCCGAACGAAAAGGAATTACGTCAGGCGCTTGACGAACTACTCGTCGAACGCGCTGACGAGACCGAGGCCGACGTGGAAAAGATATTCTGACACATGAAGGTGTACGACGGGACGGCGGCCGAGAGCGAACCGACGGTCGAACCCGAGCGTATCAAGGTCGGGATCGCGGAGTCGAAGGTCTCGCACGCTGACGCCGTGTTGACAACGAGTGGCCTCGGCTCCTGTCTCGGCGTCGCCGTGTACGACGACGAGGCGGACGTCGCCGGCCTGCTCCACGTCATGCTCCCCTCGATCGACGAGATGGAGGGCAAGAACGAGGCGAAGTTCGCGGATTCGGGAATCCGCGACCTCGTCGACGAGATGGAACGACTCGGCGCGGAACGCGAGCGGATGGAAGCGAAGATCGCCGGCGGAAGCGACATGCTGGACTTCTCCGAGAGCGGGTCGGGCATCGGCGTCCGGAACGTGGAGAGGGGCCGCCAGACGCTCGCCGAGTTCGACATCCCGATCGTCGGCGAAGACGTCGGCGGCGACCACGGCCGGTCGCTTCGACTCGAAACGAGGACCGGCGATCTCATCGTCAAAAGTGCGAACCGCGACGCGATCACGCTATAGTATCAGAGATAGGGAACGTAGGTCTGACGAGCGTCCGACGGGGGCGCGTTTCACTCTCCAGGGAACACACTGCTTTCGCGCCGCAACTGCCGAAATTTACGTCCGACGTTTCTTTCGCGGGTCCCGCCGTAATTTCAACGCCGGTAGGATCGTATTAACGAGTTTATTATCAGTAATGATACCAGAAACGGTACATTGAAGGGTATCTGAGTGAACCACTGGACGTAATGAGCCTCGTCGCACAGTCGTTCGGCCCCATCGCGCCGGACGCGTCGGAGGCGCTTCCCGCGCTGCTGGTCATGTTGACCAGCGGTGCCGTCGGGATGAGCATCCGGCAGATGATCGACATCTTCGGTGACGGCGGCGGTGACGACGGCGACGACGGCGACGAGAGCATGGCCGACGGCGGACTGATGGCCGAGGACGGCGACGACGACGACCTCGGCGGTTTCGGCGGCCTCGACGACGGCGGCGAGGGCGACGACTTCGGCGAGTTCGGCGACGACGAGTTCGGCGACATGGACGAGGGCGGCTCGGACACCGACGAACTCGAACACCGCCTCGACGAGCTGGAGACCGAGGTCGGGAGCCTCTCGTCGACCGTGAACACCGTCCGGAACGAGAACGAGCAGATCGCGGAGACCGTCGACGACGTCGAGGAGAACGTCCGGAAACTCCTCGACATCTACGAGATGGTCACTCGCGGCGTCAACCCGTTCGCCGACGACATGGAACCCGGCGGAATGGGCGGCGCCGGAGGCGGCGGCAACTTCGGCCTCTTCGACGACGACGGGGACGGCGACGAGGGCGAGGAGGACCTCGATGACGATATCGCCAACGCGGACGCGGAGGGCTTTTTCGACGAGGACCTCGTCGAGGACGACGCCGCGCCGGAGGGCAGCGTCGACGACGTCATGGGCGGCGGCGTAGACGACGGGATGGACGGCGGCTTCGAAGACGACGGCGGTACCTTCGACGACGGGTCGCTTGACGAGGGCGACGACTTCGGCGGCATGGACGACTTCGACGACGGCGACTTCGACGACGGGGTCGACGACCTCGATGGAGACAGTGAGGACATGAGTGACTCAACAGGCGACGGCGAAGGCGGCAAGTCCTTCGCGGAACTGAAAGACGAGTACGAGTCCGGCGACGCCGAGTGGGCGGACGAACTCGAAGAAGACGAGGAAGACGACTCGCTCGACGACGACCTCGGGGACGACCTCGGCGACGCCGACGAGCTGCTGGACGACGGCTCCGAGGAGGAGACCGACGGCGACCTCGCCGACGACGACCTCTTCGACGAGGTTATCGAAGACGACGGGCTGGCGGGCGAGACCGAGCCGGATCCAGAGCCGGACGTCGACCCCGACCCCGATCCGGAACCGGAGCCCGAACCGGTCGCTGACCCTGAGCCCGAACCGGAGCCGGAGCCCGCCTCCGACCCGGAACCGACCGAACCGACGGCTGCGACGGCCGACGCGTCGTCCGAGGCCGGATCGGCGGCCGACGCCGACTCCGACGGGAAGCCCTACCTGGCGGCGATGCCGGAGGGGCTGGCGAGCGAGCTCGTCGTCGTCGAGTGGCTGGAGTACCTCGTCGACCAGGTCGGCGTCCGCGAGACCGCGAGGGCGATCGACTACTACGAGACGATCGACTGGGTGTCCGAGCCGGTGGCCGACGACCTGCAGGCGTACCTGCGCGGGTTCGACGGGTCGGGCGACGAGGGCGGCCTCACGATCGACCACCACACCGAGAGCCTGCGCTACATCAGTCAGCTCGACGGCGACGCCGCCGAGACCGTCGCCCTCTCGAAGCTTTCGGGGCGCCGCGGAGGTGGTGCCGATGGGCTTCAGCGTTAGCGGCTCTGCGGCGCTCATCTTCATCGGGCTGTTCATCGCGTTCGGGATGTGGCAGACGGCCGCCTCGAACAGCTTCGAGCGCGTCACCGAGGCCCAGAACGACCGCGCTGACGCCGCGCTCGAACGCACGAACACGGCCATCGACATCCGGACGTCGAGCTACACGACGAAGGACCACAACAACAGGACGTGGTACCTGATCGACCTGGCCGTCAGGAACACGGGGTCGAACGGCCTGTCCGTCGAGCGGACCGATATCCTGCTGGACAACGAGTACATGGACGGCTGGGAGACCGAGGCGACCGTCGACGGCGACGCGGCCACCGACCTCTGGCTCCCCCACGAGCGGCTGTTCGTGGAGTTCAACGAGTCGACCGAACCGAGTCACGTGAAAGTCGCCACCGAGACCGGTGTCAGCGGCAGTGCGGAGGTGTCGGTCTCGTGACGACCGCGTCGCGCGCCGTCCGGTGGGCCCGTCCGCGAATCGGCGGCGCCCTGCCGAACCGGTCGTCGGAGGTGATCCTGCGTGGCTAGCGTGTCCGTCTCGCACATGATCCTGTTCATCGCCTCGATGCTGGTCGCGGCCTCCGTCGCGGGCGTGTTCACGCAGACGGTCGGGGAGCTGAGCAACGCGATCGACGACCAGGGGCTCCAGGTGAGCCAGGACGTGCGCACGGACGTCGAGATAATCAGTGACAGCGGCGCCGGCGGGATCTACGACGCCGACGGGAACCAGAACATCACCATCCACCTCAAGAACACGGGCACGGAGACGCTCGCGGCGGAGAGCCGCGCGATCAACGTCTTCGTCGACGGCCGGTTCGAGACGGAGGTGGGCGTGACGCTGCTGGCCGACGGCACGACCTGGCGACCGGGGACCGTCCTGCGGGCGGATATCAACCGGACCGCCAACCCGCTCACGAGCGGCGAAGACCACCGCGTGAAAGTGATCGTCAACGGCGACGAGGAGATATTCGAGTTCAGAACATGAGCATCGCAACCACCGACCTACTCTCACTGGGACTGAAAGAGCGGGACCGACTGAACAAGGAGCTGGGCGGGGGCATCCCGCCGGGCAGTATCGTCCTCGTCGAGGGCGACTACGGGGCCGGCAAGTCCGCCATCAGCCAGCGCTTCTCCTACGGCTTCTGCGAGGAGGGGCACACGGTCACGATGCTCTCGACCGAGCTGACGGTCGGGAGCTTCCTCGACCAGATGCACTCGCTGGACTACGGCATGGTCGAGCACCTCCTCGACGAGAACATGCTGTTCCTGCACGCCGACATCGGCGACGGCAACACCTTCTCCGGCCAGGAGGACGAGGGCGACCGGAAGGAGCTGCTCAAGCGGCTGATGGAGGCCGAAGTGATGTGGGAGTCGGAGGTCGTCATCATCGACACCTTCGACGCCATCCTCCGCAACGACCCGAAGTTCGAGGCGCTGGTCCGCCAGAACGACGAGCGCCAGGCCGCCCTTGAGATCATCTCCTTCTTCCGGGACATCATCTCCCAGGGGAAGGTCATCATGCTCACAGTCGACCCTTCGACCCTGGACGAGGAGGCCATCGGCCCGTTCCGGGCCATCGCCGACGTCTTCCTCGAACTCGAGATGGTCGAGGTCGGCAACGACGTCCGCCGTCAGATCAGCGTCCTCCGCTTCGCCGGGATGGGCGAACAGGTCGGCGACTCCATCGGGTACTCGGTCCGCTCGGGTACCGGCATCGTGATCGAATCGCGCAGCGTGGCGTAACCCCTCGGAGCACAGACACACATGACAGACCACGGACGACCCAAACCCTCGGACGAACTCAGGCAGGTCGCGTCGCGCCGGCCCCACCTGATGGACCACCTGAAGAAGTTCAAGCAGATCACCGGGGAGTTCCCCACGTTCATCGAGGAGGCCGACGACGACTACGAGTCCCACCGGCCGAACGTCCTCTACCCGGTCGGCGGCCCCATCTTCTGTCACATCTACGGGGACATCGGCCAGGACATGAAGTACTACGCCATCGAGCCGGAGCTCGACGACGAGGAGAAGGTCGTCTTCCAGAAGGTCCGCAACAAGCTCCTCCAGAAGAGCGTCTCCAAACCGGCCCCCACCAGCGACAACGAGTACGACGACCGCATCGAGGAGCTCCTCCAGGAGTCGACCAACGTCAAGAGCGGCGCCAGCGACGAGGGCGGCGTCCTCTCCCGCTTTTCGAAGTTCTCGAACATCGGCAAGGTCGAGGTGACCGAGCACACCTACGAGAACATCCTCTACCGGCTCAACCGCGACATCGTCGGGCTCGGCCCGCTCGAACCGGTCATGCGCGACCCGGCGAACGAGGACATCCACGTCATCGGCCCCCACGAGTGCCACGTCGACCACGCCGTCTACGGCATGCTTTCCACTACTGTGGACTTCGGCACCCCCGAGGAGTACGACCAGTGGCTCAAGAACATGGGCGAGCGGATCGGCGACCCCGTCTCCGACTCGGACCCCATCGTCGACTCCACCCTGCCCGACGGCTCGCGTCTCAACCTCATCTACTCCGACGACGTCTCGGTCAAGGGCCCCTCGCTCACCATCCGTCAGGGCGACGACGTGCCCCTCTCGATCTTCCAGATCACGAAGTGGGGGACGCTCAGCCCGCAGCTCTCCGCGTACCTCTGGCTGTGCCTGGAGAACGAGCAGACCGTCTTCGTCGTCGGGGAGACGGCGTCAGGGAAGACGACGACGCTGAACTCCATCATGGCGTTCATCCCCCGCGACGCGAAGATATACACCGCGGAGGACACCGCCGAGGTCCTGCCGCCCCACGACACGTGGCAGAAGCTCCTCACGCGTGAGGGCGAAGACGAAGGGTCCAGCGTCGACATGTTCGACCTGGTCGCCGCCGCGCTGCGTTCGCGCCCCGACTACATCATCGTCGGTGAGGTTCGTGGCGAAGAGGGCCGGATGGCGTTCCAGGCGGCCCAGACCGGTCACCCGGTCATGCTGACCTTCCACGCGAGCGACATCGTCTCGATGATCCAGCGCTTTACCGGCGAACCGATCAACGTCCCGGAGACGTTCATGGACGTCGCCGACGTGGCGCTGTTCCAGAACCGGGTCAAGCAGGGCGACCAGGTCCTCAGGCGGGTGACTTCGGTCCAGGAGATCGAGGGCTACTCCAAGGAGATGGACGGGGTCGTCACCCGCCAGTCGTTCTACTGGGACCCCGTCGAGGACGAGATCATCTTCCAGGGCATGAACAACTCGTTCGTCCTCGAGGAGCAGATCGCGACCCTGCTGGGCTACGAGGACACCCGCGACATCTACGACGACCTGAACTTCCGCGCGAGCATCATCGAGCGGGCCATCCAGGAGGGTATCCTCGGCTACCACGAGGTCAACGAACTGATCGAGGACTACCACCGCGACGGCGTCGAGGGCCTCCCCTTCGACATCCACAGACCCGACTGATGGCCTCGGCTGACGAATCCGCGGGCGATCTCGAACTCACGGTCACCAGCGCCCTCTCGGGCCTGATCGACGCCTACCAGCAGATGCCGATGCCGCTGAACCGGTACATCGGCGTCATCCTCGCGCCGTCCGCCCTGTTCTTCCTCGTCACGCTCGGGATCGGTGTTCTGCTCGATCTCCCGCTGATGATCCGCGGACCGATCCCGCTGCTCGGCTTCCTGATGTTCCTCTCGGCCGTGTTCTACCCGAAGATCCTCCTCTCGCAGCGCAAGGCCGAACTCAACAACCAGTTCCACCTCGTCGTCACGCACATGACGGTCCTCGCGACGACCAACATCGACCGCATGGAGGTGTTCCGCCAGCTCGCCCAGCAGGACCAGTACGGCGAGATGGCCGCCGAGATCGGTCGCGTCGTCGAACTCGTCGACACCTGGAACCAGAGCCTCGACGACGCCTGCCGCCGCCGAGCCAAACAGGTCCCCAGCGACGCCGTCTCCGACTTCTTCGACCGCCTCGGCTACACCCTCGGCGCCGGCCAGGCGCTCGACGACTACCTCGTCTCCGAACAGGACCAGATCATCCAGAACTACAAGACGGTCTACCAGGGGACCCTCGACAACCTGGAGGTTATGAAGGACCTCTACCTGTCGATGATCCTCTCGATGACGTTCGCGCTCGTGTTCGCCGTCGTCCTCCCGGTGCTCACGGGCACGAACCCGACGATGACCGTCAGCGCCGTCATCGTCCTCTACGTGTTCGTCCAGTCCGGGTTCTACCTCGCCATCCGCTCGATGGCGCCCCACGACCCGCTGTGGTACCACCCCGAGGACAAGCGCTCGCCCGTCGAGGACAAGATCCGCAACGCGACCGTCGCCGGCACCGCCCTCTCGACGCTGCTTTTGGCCTTTTCGCTCGCCGGCATGCTCGGCGTCAGCCCCGTCACCCTCGACGACGTGGTCTTCTTCCTCGATCCCCTCCCGCTGCCGTTCTACGCGGCTATCCCCACTCTGCCCCTGCTGATCCCGGGGATCGTCGTCAACGCCGAGGAGAAGAAGATCAAGGCCCGCGACGAGGAGTTCCCGAGTTTCATCCGCGCGCTCGGCGCCACCGAGGGCGCCAAGCAGTCCACGACCTCGACCGTGCTGGAGAGCCTCCGCAAGAAGGACTTCGGCCCCCTCACGGACAACGTCGACAATCTCTACAAGCGCCTGAACATGCGCATCGAGACGACCGAGGCCTGGCGCCACTTCACCGCCGAGTGTCGCTCCTACCTCATCCAGATGTTCTCCGAGATGTACCTCATCGGCCGGGAGATGGGCGGCGACCCCAAACTCCTCGGCGAAGTCATCTCCGAGAACATGATGGAGGTCCAGCAGCTCCGCCAGCGCCGCACTCAGGCGACCACCACCCTCATCGGTCTCCTCTACGGGATCACCGCCGCCTCCACCTTCGCCTTCTTCATCGGCCTCCAGGTCGTCAACATCCTCGCCTCGATGAGCCTCGACCTCCAGAGCAACACCAGCAACTTCGACGTCGGCAGCCTCATCAACACCGAGGTGTACAACATCCCCCTCATCGAGTTCCTGCTCGTCATCATCATCATGTTCGGCGCCATGCTCTCGGCGCTGATGGTCCGCACCGTCGACGGCGGCCACAAGATCAACACCTACATCCACTTCGTCGCGCTCACCTGGGTCGGCTCGATCACCGCCGCCGTCACGAAGTGGCTAGTGACGCAGTTCCTCGCCATCTAGAGACCATCTGGTTACCATCTTTTTCGTCCGGGGGTCTCCTCGGGCCTTCGGCCCTGCGGGGACCCCCGGACCAAAAACATGGGTGAAAAAGCCGGACGCCTCGCTCACTGCGTTCGCTCGCGTCCGGCGAACCGCGCCTCGCTTCGCTCGGCGCGGACGCTAGTTCTCTCCGCACGGCATCGACAAGCGAGACCTACGCGATCGCGAAGACGACCACGGCGACGTTCCAGATCCCGACGCCGACGCCGACGATCGCGAGGCCGAGCGGGACGCCGACGTCGTAGGGTCGCGGCGTCGCCCGGTAGAGGACGTAGAACGCGGCGAGCAGGATCCCCTTCCAGACCGGGAGGACCAGGAGACCGAACTGCCGGATCCCTTCGCGGACGAGCGGGTGCGCTTCCGCCGCTACGCCGGTCCCGACCGCCGCCGCGGTCAGGGCGACGTCGAATACGCCGAACGCGACCAGTGCGACGATCCAGACACTCGCGGTCAGCCTCGTCTTCGTCCCCCCGTGTGTCGCCATCGATCGCCGATGCGTCGGCAGCCGACATTGCTATCGGACGATTACCGGCGGGTATAAAGCGTCTAACGCGATTTCGCTTACCTCTACGAGACCGGACAAATAACGTCGATAGCCGGTGAACGGACGCCAATTACTATCCCGCGTGCCCGACAGTAGCGACCATGCCGGAACCGGAAGACACGCTCAGTCGCTCGCCCGTCGACTTCGACTCGGCCGTCGCGTACGCGCTCCACCCGGAGATGCGCCGGCTCATCATCCTCTACCTCGTCGGGACGCTGTTGCTCCCTATCGGCCTGTCGATGTTCGTCAACCCGCCGTTCATCGGCGGGCTCGCGCAGATCGTCCGCCAGATCATCGGCCTCGCCATCGTGCTCGTCGGCGCCACGTTCTTCTTCGGCGGCGTGATCGGCGCGCTGTTCAAACTCGTCGCCGACGCGAACATCCTCGCCGCGGCACTGGACGAGGAGTAACACACCGCCGGGGGTCGCATCGTCACCCCGAAACGGGCCGGCGTATCACCGACGCACCGCTTCGAGGACCACCCCGTCGTCGAACGCTCCGCGTTCGTCGGCTTTCTCTCGGCGGACGCGTTCGACTTCCTCCGCCTCCAGTCCGTGGCACTCCCCGAGAGCGTCGAGGACGGTCAGCACGTCGGCCAACTCGCCGGCGCTCGGGTCGTCGTGGAACTCCGCGACCTCCTCGTCGAGTTTCTCGTGCAGGCGCTCGCGGTACTCCTCGCCCGACGCTTCGTGGGTCACCGGCTCATCCCCGTTCTCTCGGATAATCCGCGGAATGTCGTCCCGGACGAGTTTGTCGTACTCCTCGGCCATGGGGACGCTGGCTCCGTCGGCACCCTAACTGTGGCGCTCTCTCACCTGCCGGCGACCAGTAGTCTCGGCCCGAGGCGGATGCCGTTATGGCGCTGGCCTCCGAAGCGAGCGATATGTGTGGCCGCTACAGTCTCTTCGCGCCGCCCGACGACGTCGAGGAGCGGTTCGGCGCGACCTTCGACTTCGAGTACGAACCGCGGTACAACGCCGCGCCGAGCCAGGGCCTACCGGTCGTCATCGGGGACGAGCCCGAGACGATCCAGCGCATGGAGTGGGGGCTCGTTCCCTCGTGGGCCGACGACCGTTCGGAGTTCGAGTTCATCAACGCACGCGCGGAAACAGCACGGAAGAAGCGGAGTTTCGCCGACGCCTACGAGTCCCGGCGCTGTTCCCGCGAGCGGAGCGAGCGGGATCTCGACACGCCGAAGGCGGGTCGGTGTCTGGTCCTCGCGGACGGGTTCTACGAGTGGGCCGAGACCGACGAGGGAGGGAAACAGCCGTACCGCGTCACCGTCGGCGACGGCGACCTCTTCGCGATGGCGGGGCTCTGGGAGCGCTGGACGCCCCCGCAGACCCAGACCGGACTCGGCGACTTCGGCGGCGGCTCGGACCCCGACGCCGAGCCCGAGTCCGTCGAGACGTTCACCGTCGTCACAACCGAGCCCAACGACACCGTGGGCGAACTCCACCACCGGATGGCGGTCGTCCTCGCGCCCGACGAGGAAGACCGGTGGCTCACCGCCGACCCAGACGAGGCCGAGGCGCTGCTGGACCCGTATCCCGCCGACGAGATGCGAACCTATCCGGTCTCGACGGCCGTGAACAACCCGGCCAACGACTCGTCGGCCGTCGTCGAACCGGTTGAGATCGGGTCCTGACCCGCGCAGGCCCGACTGGGCGCTACGGTACCGGCGCGTCGATTCGAATCCTTTTAGGGCGCGAGGGCTGAACAGGCGGGTATGGCTATCAAACCCGCCTACGTCAAGAAGACGGCGACGCTGCTGATGGAGCGGTATCCGAACGCCTTCGGCGACGACTTCGAGCACAACAAGGACGTCGTCACAGAGCTCACGAACGTCGAATCGAAGGGCGTCCGGAACCGCATCGCCGGCTACGTCACCAGCAAGAACGCCCAGCCCGCGGAAGCGTAGGCGCGGTTCTCTCCTCTCTTCGTCAGTTCGTCCGGAGCGGCGGCGCCTTCCTGCGATATCGCCCATGATTGTTCCTGACCGTGGTAGACGTATCCAAACTGTTTTGAGGAGGCGTCTCTCTATCCCGGATCAATGACTGTCAGCGTAGGCATCCTCGGTGCGACGGGCGCCGTCGGACAGCGACTCATCCAGCTACTCGACCCGAACCCCGACTTCGAGATCGAAGCGCTCACCGCGAGCGAGTCCAGCGTGGGCAAGAGCTACCGCGAGGCGAGCAAGTGGCGCATCGACATGCCCATCCCGGAGGACGTGGCCGAAACCGAGGTCGTGGCGACCGAGCCCGGCGCCGTCCCCGACGACGTGGACCTCATCTTCTCGTCGCTGCCCTCTAGCGTCGGCGAGCGCGTCGAGCCGGACTTCTGCGAGGCCGGCTACGTGGTCTCCTCGAACTCCTCGAACGCCCGCTCGGACGACGACGTCCCGCTCGTCATCCCCGAAGTCAACGCCGACCACCTCGACCTCATCGAGGTCCAGCGCGACGAGCGCGGCTGGGACGGCGCCCTCGTCAAGAACCCCAACTGCTCGACGATCACGATGGTGCCGCCGCTGGCCGCCATCGACGACGCCGCCGGCCTCGACCGTATCGAGGTCGCCACCCTGCAGGCCGTCTCTGGCGCCGGCTACTCCGGCGTCTCCTCGATGGAGATCATCGACAACGCCATCCCCCACATCGGCAAGGAAGAGGGGAAGATGGAGACCGAGTCACGCAAGCTCCTCGGCACCTTCGACGGCGCCGAAGTCGAGTGGCACGACGCCGACGTCTCGGCCTCGTGTAACCGGATCCCGACCATCGACGGCCACCTCGAAAACGTCTGGGCCGACACCGAGCAGGACCTCACTCCCTCCGAGGCCGAGGAGGCGCTGGAAGCGTACCCGTCGCTCGACCTCCCGAGCTCGCCCGACCAGCTCATCAAGGTCTTCGACGAACCCGACCGCCCCCAGCCCCGCATGGACCGAAACCTCGGCAACGGCATGACCGTCTCCGTCGGCGGCGTCCAGGAGACCACCCACGGCCTGCAGTTCAACTGCCTCGCCCACAACACGCTCCGGGGCGCGGCCGGCGCGAGCGTGCTCAACGGCGAACTGCTGCTCGACACCGGCTACCTGTAAGCAGTCGCCACGGTCGACCGTCTTCGACGAATCGATCACGCAGTACGTGTGCGTACTGATCGTCAGTGTATCTACCACTCGGCAGAGACCTCGAAAGGGGTGCGCTGAATAGGGGCGCGAACCCGTCACGGCTGCGGTCCCGATCAAAGCGGAGAACAGTCGCCGAAGACAGGGGGGCTGTGAGCGACGTAGATGAGCTGGGAACTGGGTGTGCTGTTCTCCGGCAGTCTCGCGGCTCGAGCCGGAACCGTACTTTTATGTAGGTCCCGTAGAGATTCGAGGGGTAGTTGGTTCGTGAACGTCCTGCACGAATTCGCACTGGCGGTGTCGACACTACCCGGGCAACTCCCCGTGGCGTTGCCGGTCTCTATCGACGTGTTCGTCGTGCTGGCAGTCGTCGCCGTCGCGCTCGTCCTGTTCGTCCTCCAGCCGGTCTCGATCGACACCACCGCCATCGCGCTGATGGTCGGGCTCATCCTCCTCGGGCCGTGGACGGGGGTCTCTCCCGAGGAGGGCGTGTCTGGCTTCTCGAACCCCGCGACGCTCACCGTGCTGGCGATGTTCATCCTGAGCGAAGGGGTTCGACAGACCGGCGTCATCCAGATCCTCACCCAGAAGATGGAGGCGTTCGCGGGCGACAGCGAGTCCCGACAGCTCGTCGCGACGGTCGGACTGTCCGGCCCCTTCGCGGGCTTCGTCAACAACACGCCGATCGTCGCGGTGCTGATCCCCGCCGTCACGAATCTCGCCCGGAAGACCGGCACCTCGCCGTCGAAGCTCCTGATCCCGCTCTCGTTCGCCTCGATGATGGGGGGGACGCTCACCGTTATCGGGACGTCGACGAACCTGCTCGCGAGCGACATCTGGGCGCAGATCGGCCCGACCGGAGAGCCGTTCTCGCTGTTCGAGTTCACGCAGCTCGGCGTCGTCGTGCTGGCGGTCGGTATCGTCTATCTACTGACCGTCGGCCGACACCTCACGCCGGCCCGAATTTCGGCGGAGGGGTCTTCCGCCGACCAGTTCGGGATGGCCGACTACCTGACCGACGTGGTCGTCCGGACGGACTCTGACCTCGTCGGATCGCGGATACGAGAACTGCAACGCGGCGACCTCGACCTGGACGTGTTCCAGGTCGTGCGCGACGGTCGTAGCATCGTCCGCGGCCTCCCCAGCGAGCGGATTCGCGCCGGCGACGTTCTCTCGGTCAGAGCGAATCAGGAGACGCTCGAACAGGTCATCGAGGACGAACACCTCGAACTCCTGCCGGAGCTCCTCGATGCCGCACGGGAGGGCGACAAGTCGCTCCCCGAGGGGTTCGTGCCGGAACATCACACGTGGAATCCGCCGTCAGCGCCCACCACCACGGACACGGAAGACGACGAGGGCGAGGAAGGCGAGGACGGAGCGGAATCCGAGGCGGACACCTCGCTCACGGAAGTCGTCTTGCTCCCGGGGCCGTGGTCGAACAGACGGGACGGCGTCGCCGGATTCGAGAGCGAGTACGACGCGACCGTGCTCGCCGTCCGCCGCGGCAGCGAAGTGATTCGCCAGCGCCTCCGCGACGTCAGCCTGCAGGCCGGGGACGTGCTGCTCGTCCAGACGAACGAAACCGTTTTGGACCGGCTCCGGACCGACACCAACGTCGTCGTCTCCAGCGACGAGCGCTGGGAAGAGTTCGACCGGGCGCAGATCCCGATCGCCCTGGGGATCGTCGCCGGCGTCGTCGGGTTGGCCGCCCTCGAGTACCTCCCGATCATGGTGAGCGCCCTCGCCGGCGTCGTCGCGATGCTCTTCTCGGGGATCCTCCGCCCCGCCGACGCCTACGAGGCCGTCGACTGGGACGTCATCTTCCTGCTGGCCGGGGTCATCCCGCTGGGAGTCGCGTTCGAGGCATCGGGGACGGCAGATCTGATCGCGACGGGTATCGTCGGTGCGAGCGCCGTCCTGCCCCCGATTGCGATGCTCGCGACGTTCTACCTCGGGACCGCGATCGTCACCGAAATGGTGAGCAACAACGCCAGCATCGTGTTGATGCTCCCCATCGCTATCGAGGTGGCCGGCCAGCTCGGCGTCAACGCCTTCGCGTTCGCCCTCGCAGTGACGTTCGCCGCCAGCACACCCCTGCTGAGCCCGGTCGGCTATCAGACGAACCTCATGGTGTACGGCCCTGGTGGGTACAAGTTCACGGACTTCGCGCGCGTCGGCGCGCCGCTGCAGCTCGTACTGACCGTCGTCACGACTGCCGGTATCGCGTTCTTCTGGGGGCTGTGAGAACTGGTGATCGCGATTGTGGCGGGGACGACTGCCTGTCCGACAGCAGTCGACTGCTGCGCGACCCCTCCTCGACAGTGAGAGACTCTGGTCGATCTGCTTTCCGTGGGTGTCTCCCTCTTCACTCGCTCCCTCGTCGCTGACGACACCGCTATCTCGCAGCCGATCTCCCCCACCGCTCGACAGGTCGGATCAGCGTTCCGGGAGACGCCACCTGCACTGAGCGCTCGCGCCGAAGCCAGAAGAGCGTGCGCTCACCAGACGCTCGACATCTGAGAGTATTGGGATGGGCGCGGGACTCTGTGAGTCCCACGAACCTGCGAACGGGCGCGGAGCGCCCCGAGCGAAGCATATGGACGACGTTATCCCGCCGCCCCGCGAAGTGCGACCATGGACGAGGGGACCTACCGCGTGCTGCCCGGTCGCGACGAGGAGACGTGGCGGTTTCTCGACCGCGACACCTTCGAGACTATCGCGGTTCCGATCGAAGGCCACAACGTACCCGTCGAGGATCTGCACCCTGGCTACCTCGTGGAGGCCGAACTCGACTGGGGGTCGGAGGATCCGACGGTGCGGTCGCTCTCGGTCGTTCGCCCGACGCTGTACACCTTCGTCGAGGACGCCGACCCGATCTTCGAGGTGGCACAGAGCCTCTGGGAGGAAACCCGTGCGGCCGGCGAGGGCATGAACGCCACGCAGACGTACAACACGGACAACAAGGTCAACGGCGTCTGTTACGTCTTCGCCGACGCGGGACAGCCGAGCGTCTTCGACGACTTCCGCGCGGGCGCCCGCCCGCTCGAACCGCTCGTCGACCGGATCAACGACCAGGCCGACACCGAGCCGGCAGCCCGGGAACTGTTCGTTCTGCGACCCCCGGACGGGACGTTTACCGTCGTCACCATCGCGCTGGACAAGGACGGCCGATTCGCGGAGACGCTCCGCGAGACCTACGAGCGTGACGCCCCCGACGAACCGCTTGTCTGAGGTCTCATCGCCGATTCTTGTTGGGCTTGATATTGTGGTTTCCGGTTCACTTGGTGTACTGAGCATCCGCCGAGCGCCCCAGGCGCGAGGCGGTTCTACCGAGCGCGAACGAAGTGAGCGCTCGGCGTTTTTCACCCATGTTTTTGGCTCGGGGGTCGCGAACGGTGTGAGCGACCCCCGAGCGAAAAAGATGGTGCCGATTCCTTATCTGTCTGTAACTCTCTAGCTCACGTATGAGCCTCTCGATCACCGTCCCGCTCCAGGCGCTCGGTGACATCTCCCCGCTGGTCGTGGTCGGCGGACTGCTCCTCCTCATCGCGATAGCGGCGGTGTACTCGGCGATCGAGATCGTCGAGGCCTACGAGAAGGAGGCGCTGACGGTCTTCGGCGAGTACCGAAAGCTGCTCGAACCCGGGATCCACGTCATCCCGCCGTTCGTGAGCCGGACCTACCCGTTCGATATGCGGACCCAGACGATCGACGTGCCACAGCAGGAAGCGATCACCCGCGACAACTCACCGGTGACCGCCGACGCCGTCGTCTACATCCGAGTCATGGACGCCAAGCGGGCCTTCCTCCAGGTCGAGGAGTACAAACACGCCGTGTCGAATCTCGCGCAGACGACGCTGCGCGCGGTGTTGGGCGACATGGAACTGGACGACACGCTCTCGCGGCGGGAGATGATCAACGCGCGCATCCGCGAGGAACTCGACGAACCCACAGACGAGTGGGGGATCCGCGTCGAGAGCGTCGAGGTCCGCGAGGTCAACCCCGCCGCGGGCGTCAAACAGGCCATGGAACAGCAGACCTCGGCCGAGCGGCGTCGCCGCGCGATGATCCTCGAAGCGCAGGGCGAACGGCGCTCGGCCATCGAACAGGCCCAGGGCGCGAAACAGTCCGACATCGTCCGCGCGCAGGGGTCGAAACAGAGCCAGATCCTCGAAGCGCAGGGCGATGCCATCTCGACGGTGCTGCGGGCCAAATCCGCCGAGTCGATGGGCGAGCGCGCCATCATCGACAAGGGCATGGAGACGCTGGAGAACATCGGCCAGGGCGACTCCTCGACGTTCATCCTGCCCCAGGAGATGTCCTCACTGCTCGGTCGCTACGGCAAACACCTCACCGGTAGCGACGTGACCGACATGGCGAAGGCCAGCGGCGACGGCGAACTCGATAGCCTGAACTTCGACGCCGAGACGCGCGAGCTCCTCGGTCTCGATAACATCGCCGAGATCATCGGCCAGATCGACGAGGAAGCACAGGTCGACGTCGACGCGATGGAGGAGGAGGCCCAGGCCATCAAAGAGGGCGAGGGGTTGCGCGCTGGCGACACCGAGGTCCTCGACGAGCGGGAGTGAACGTGGCCGCTCTCCCGTTCGCGACGGGAGACTCAACGCTTTTCATCAGTCGCAGTGACAGTCCAGTATGGTCTCCAGAGACACGGCCGTCCACGTGACGGTCGTCGCGCTGGCGTTCGCCAGTCTGGCCGCCCTCTCCCCGTCCGTCTTCGACGCCGAGAGCCCGTTCGCAGTCGTAGCGCTCGTCGCATTCAACGGCGTCGTCCTCGCCGGCGCGCACCTCTATCTCGCGTGGCGTGGCGAGGACGGACTCGTCCCCGTTTCCGCGCGGTGGCGGTTCGTCGCCGCGGTCGGCGTCGTCGTCGTTCTGGGCGCGACCGCGGCCGTGACCGAGCCGGTCGCCGTCGGGCCGGTCACGACCGACGGACTGCTGACCGCTCTCGCCGGCGTCGTCGCGGCCGGCTACCTGCTCCTCGAAGCCCGCGCCGGGTATCGGGATTCGACCGGCGAGAGCGGCGCTTGATCGGCGGCCGGTCGGCTCGGAGACGCCATCAGACTACCTGATTGGGCAGCCCCTCCCACTCGCCCGATTCCTCGGCGGTGGCGACGGCGTCGGCGACGATGTCGGCGAGGCGCTGGAAGTACTCGGGGGTGTGGCCCGCGTTGTGCGGCGTGACGAGGACGTTCTCGAACGTCCACAGCTCGTGGTCTTCGGGGAGCGGTTCGGGGTCGGTGACGTCCAGCGCAGCGCCGCGGATGTTGTTCGAGCGGAGCGCGTCGACGAGGTCGCCGGTGTGGACGACGCCGCCGCGCGCGGTGTTGATCAGGACGGCGTCGGTTGGCATCGTCAGGAACACCTCGGCGTCGACCAGGTGCTCGGTCGCGTCGGTGAGGGGACAGGCGAGGACGACGTACGCGGCGTCGGCGACGGCCTCGCCGATGTCCTCGTAGCCGTACACGTCGTCGGTCGGGCCGCCCTTCTCCGGGGTGTACCGGACGCCGACCGTGTCGACGTCGAACCCGTCGAGGCGCTGGACGATCGACTCGCCGATAGGTCCCATACCGACGACGGCGACGGTGCTCCCCGCGAGTTCGTGGGTCTTGTGCGAGCGCCACTCGCGGCGGCGCTGACGTCGTCGGGACTCCAGGAAGTCGCGGGTGAAGGTGAGTATCGCGCCGACGGCGTACTCGCCGATGTTCGGGCCGTGGACGCCCGAGGCGTTCGTGACGGCGATGTCGCGCTCGCGGAACGCGTCGAGCGGCAGGTGATCGACGCCGGCGAACGAACACGCGAACAGTTCCAGGTTCTCCGCGCGCTCGATGTCGTCCTCGTCGAGGGAGAAGCCGGCGACGACGCGGGCGTGGGGGAGCATCTCACGCTCCTGATCGGGGGTCGCGGCGAAACCGACCTCGCGGTCGGGGAGTCGTTCGCGCAGCGCGTCGACGTACTCTCGGGGGGAGATGCCGTGGATATTCTGTCGTAACACGAACACTTCGGGGTGCTCGTCCGTCGAATCTGCGGTCATGGGCCGCCAGTTCGACGTGGTCCCTCAAAAATCCCGTCGTCGGGTGCCTCTCGCGACGCGGTCCGAGAATATGTCCCCGTTCAGAGGCCGGGCACGAGTTCGAGGATATCGTAGCGCAGGACGTACCGGGCGACGCCAGCGCCGTAGGCGAGGACCCAGAAGATCACGTAGCCGAAGACGCCGATCCGGACGCGACTGCGCCAGTGGCTCATCCGCTCGGAGCCGATCTCGTCGAGCAGCACGTCCTCGTCGTAGTCGTTGTAGAGGTCGTGGCGGCGCTTGGCGGAGAAGATGCGGACGATGCCGGTGAACCCGAACGCGAGCATCGCGTACGCCTGTAACCCGAGGAAGGCGTGGACCATGGCGAAGCTCCCGAACTGGTCGAGCAGCCGTGGGGCCATCCACGTCACCAGCGGCACCGTCGTCAGCACGAGCCCCGTCACGACGAACTTCAGGTGGTGCATCAACACCCCCCAGGTGACCGGCTCGGTCTCGATGATGTACCAGGCGCCGTAAAAGAAACAGGGGAAACTCGCCGTCACGGCCAGCAGCACGACCGTCGCGATCACCCTGTCCGTGACCATAGCCGACTCTATCGGCCATGCCTCCTAAACCGTGCCGAAAGTCCGCTCACTCCTCGGACTCGATCTCGTCGAACAGCGCCGCGACGCGCGCTTCGATCTCGTCGCGGATCTCGCGGACCCGCTCGGGGTCCTGGCCGTCCGGGTCGTCGAGCGCCCAGTCGGCCACGGTCACGTCGTCGCCGACCTTGCCGACGTCGAGCGTCGAGCATCCCATCGTCGCCACGTAGTCGCACGAGCGGAGTTCGTCGAGAGTGATCTCGCGGGGCGTCCGGTCAGAGAGGTCGAAGCCGGCTTCGTCCATCACCTGGACCACTTCCTCGTGAACGCGGTCGGCGGGGTGGGTCCCGCCGGTCAGGATCTCGACGCTGTCGTCGAGTCCACGTCGATCACGTTCGCGCTCGGCGAACGCGGTCGACATCTGGGAGCGGCCGGCGTTCTGGACGCACATGAAGGCGATACGGGTCGGGTCGGTGGTGTCGGTTTCTGTGGACATCGTGTGTCGTGCGGTCGGGTGGTTGGTCGTCGAGTGTCGATCGGGTGTCGGGTGTGGGTAGGTGGTCGAACGTCGATAGGTTGTCGGGTGTGGGTCAGTCGTCCGTCGCCGGTTCGCCGGCGGTCGGTTCGGGCGTTCCCGCCGCGGACGCTCCCCAGTCGAATTTGCGCTGGAAGTACAGCGCGACGTTGACGAGCGCGAGCAGGACGGGGACCTCGATAAGCGGGCCGACGACGGTGGCGAAGGCGACGCCGGAGCCGACGCCGAACACGGCGACCGCGACCGCGATGGCGAGTTCGAAGTTGTTGCTCGCCGCGGTGAAGCCGATCGCCGTCGTCGTCGAGTAGTCCGCGCCGATCCCCCGCCCCATTCCGAAGCTCACCAGGAACATGACGACGAAGTAGATGGTCAGCGGCACCGCGATGAGCAGCACGTCGGCGGGCGCGGCGACGATGCTCTCGCCCTGCGTGGCGAACATCACGACGACGGTGAACAGCAGCGCGACCAGGGTCAGCGGGTCGATCTTCGGGACGAGTCGCTCGTCGTACCACTCCTCGCTCTTGGCTCGCGTCCCGACGTATCGGGTGAGAAAGCCGGCGGCGAAGGGGATCCCGAGGAACACGACGATCGCTTCGAACACCTGCATCGGCGTGATATCGAAGGCGGTGATGCCCGCGACGAGCGTCTCCATGCCCAACAGCGGGGGTAGCACGAGTGCGAAGAACCAGACGTACACCCCGTAGGTGAGGATCTGGAAGAGGCTGTTGAACGCGACGAGACCGGTCACGTACTCGGTCGACCCTTCGGCGAGTTCGTTCCAGACGAGGACCATCGCGATGCAGCGGGCCATCCCGATGAAGACGAGCCCGAGGAAGAAGTCGGGGCGCGCCGGGAGCCCGGGGACGAGCCCGCTGAAGAAGAAGACGGCGAGCCCGAACATCAGCGTCGGGCCGATGAGCCAGTTCTGGACGAGGCTCAGCCCCAGCACGCGCCAGTTGCGGAACACGGTCGGGAGCCGCGAGTAGTCCGCCTTCGCCAGCGGCGGGTACATCATCGCCACGAGCCCGATCTCGACGAGGTGGAGGTCCCGAATCGGCTGCGTCACCGACGGCGCGACGAATCCGAGGCCCACGCCGACGGCCATCGCGCCGAAGATCCAGACGGTAAGGTACTTGTCGAGGACGTCCATCGAGCGCGGGTCCCCACAGGATTCGCAGTCGCAGTCCGGTCCGTGTTCGTGGGCGTCACTCATCGTCGACGCTCCCGTCGAGGACAGTGACGAGCGCGACCGCGCGGTTGGTCGCGCGGTACTTCTTCCAGCGGCCGTCCTTGCGATCGGTGACCAGTCCCGCCTCGACGAGCGCGGAGAGCGCGTGACTCAGTCCGCTCTCGGAGACGTCGACGACCGCGTTCAGTTCGCAGACGCACAGTTCCTCGCCCGCGGCGACGAGCACGCGGACCAGCGTGTAGCGCGTCTCGTTGGCGAGCGCCGAGAGGACGTCGAGTTCCGCGTCGACCTGTGCCGCCCCGAGCGCCGCTTCGAGCGTCCCGAGTTCGTCCAGGCGGCGCTCGACGTCCTCGTTCCGACACTCGCCGAGTTCGTCGTCGAGGTACCGCCGAAGCCGCTCCGTTCCCTGGGCCATCGAGAGACAGTTGATCGATATCTAAAGTAAGTGTACCGATCGAAGGCCGCGAATATCCGACAAAGCCGCGAAATTCTCCTTAATGCACCAGATGTCGGTACGTCCGGATCGAACGTAGTTGAATAGGTACTGAACTAGGTTTGCCACCACGACCGTGGCCTGGGTTCCGGTGCCGAGCCGACTTCCGACCGATTGCCGTTCGATTCTCGTGTGCGCACGCGAGTTGGCCACTCCCGCGTCGTGCTCGAAACCGTCGCAGAGGATCGGTGGAGTCTGTGGCCGTCTGCGTCGGGTAGGGGTCGCGAGAACGCCCCCTTCGGGGCGCTCGGCGCGGTCTGTGGCGTGGAACTGAGACGGACGGCCGTCATCGGGTCGGGGCGCTTTTACCCCTCGGGGACCGAGTTCCGTTAATGAGCGACGCGGCCGACGACCGCGAGGGCGAGCGAAGCGAGCCCTCGGACGGAGTGAGCGGGGACGAAGAACCCGCGAGCCGCGAGGGCGAGCGAAGGGAGCCCTCGGATGGAGCGAGCGGGGACGAAGAACCCGCGAGCCGCGAGGGCGAGCGAAGGGAGCCCTCGGATGGAGCGAGCGGCGGAGCCGACGCGTCGGACACGGCGGACGGCGACGGCGGGCCCGAGTCCATCGAGGCGCTCCGCGAGCAGGTCGAGGCCGAGTACGACTTCGAGGACTTCGGTCCGGCCGAAATGGAGTCGATGTCCGCCGACGAGTGGGAGGCCGTCTTCGATCCGGACACCTGGATTACCGGGCAGGAACTGCTCGACCGGGTCGAGGCGGATCTCAAGCGGCGGGTCGCCGACCGAGAGGTGTTCGCCCGCGTCGAGCGCCAGGACGACCGCGTGCTGGCGTACTCCGACGAGGGGTACGCCACCGTCTACGCCGACGGCGCGGTCGAAGGTCACGGGACGGTCCTGCGCGACGTGAAGCCGACGGTCGCGCTGGCGTCGATGAACTCCTACGACGTGCCGGAGGCGCCCCCCGACGAGTTGCTTCCCGAACCCCAGGAGGTACCGGAGGGCAGCGGTGAACTCGGGAACACGATGTTGCAGGTCGTCGCGGGGTTCCAGGTGCTGGCCGGGTTCCTCCTGATCGGCGGCTGGCTGGTCATCAGCCTCGGACTGATCCAGCCGCCCGGCGGCGGGAGCGTCCGGTCGCTGAACGTGATCGGGATGCTCGTCGCCGGCGTCGTCTTCCTCGGGATCGGACTCCTGTTGTTCGCGGTCGTCGCGAACGCCCGGCTGTCGGACAAGTTCCGCGCCGAGGAGTACCGCAATCGGCTGCGCGCCGTCGAACTGGAGCCGGGGGAGCGACCGGACTTCCTGTCGGACGAGGGGGAAGCGGCAGAGCGGACAGAGGGGATCCCCGGGGAGCGGTCGGACGGGCTCCCGGGGAGCGGTTCGGAAGGCGAGGGCGACGCGTCGTGAGCGGGTCGGTGTGTCGGCGTCGCTGTCCCACTGTGTCCTCCGTCTCCCGGACGGGTGCTGTCGGACCGACCCCGACCCGAATATCTGCGGGTCTCTGCTCCGTCGCAGGCGGCTAATCGCGCGCCTGCGTGCGTATTCGGTGGGTTTATACAAATTCGGTACCGAGCATCGACGTGTATGAATAGACGGGACTTTCTGCGGACCGCCGGCGGCGCCGCGGGCGGTGCGTCCGCCGCGGCCGTCGGGGCCGGTACGGCCGCCGCCGCCCAGGAGGAGGGAGGTGGCGGAGGCGGGAGCGTGCAGCCCGTGTGGCCGTCGTACGTAGACGACGCTGCCGGTGGTGAGTACCAGGACCTCCGCGGCGAATCGGAGGTGTCGATCGAGGTCGGCGTCGGTTCGTCCGGCTTCGCGTTCGCGCCCACCAAGGTCTGGGTCGACCCCGGGACGACGGTGAACTTCGAGTTCGTCACGCCGAGCCACAACGTCAAGCCGAACGAACAGCCCGAGGGCGGCAGCCTCGATGGGACCGAAGGCGGCGAGTTCGATACCGTCCCGGAGGGCGAGACCTACTCCGCGACCCTCGAAACCGGCGGCATGTACACCTACTACTGTGGCCCCCACGAGGGCCAGGGGATGAAAGGCGCCGTCGCCGTCGGCGAAGACGTGGAGACCGAGGAGGTCGGCGGCGGCGCGACGCCGTTGAACCCCGAACACATGGGCGTGCCTTTCCACCCACACTACGTCGGGGTGTCGACCATCGTGATGATGGTCGTCTCCCTGCTGTTCACGTTCTTCTTGCTGAAGTACGGTGAATCACCGAACGCGAAAGGAGGGAACAACTGATGTCCTCGTCCGGAAGCACTTACGGCGACATCCACCGCTACGAACCGGCCCGCGAGAGCACGGCGGCGGCCGTCGGGATCGTCCTGTTGACGATCGTCGAGGTCGTCTTCGTCGGCCTGTTCACGTTTGGCCTGGTCAACGGCTGGGGGTACAGTCCGCTCGGCAACATGTACCTGGGCGGTATCCTCGCGATCATCTTCGTCGACCTGGCGTTCATTCTGATGCTGTACCGCAAGGAGTTCCTGCCGGACGTGATGATCGTCAAGAAACGACGCCGCAAGTGGGAGGACCTCTACGTCCGCGAAGAGGACGTCGATGGGACGCCCTTCGCCGAGGGGGACCCCATCGAGAGCGTGAAACGAGCCGTCTACCCTTACTACAAACGATAAACAATGCCACTGGACGAAGACAAGTACCCCGGAGAAACGGGTCGACGCCGGTTCGTGAAAGGCGTGGTCGGCAGTGCGGCACTGGCGAGCGTCGGAACGGGCGGCGCGGCCGCGATGAACACGGTGACATCCGCGTCGGGTGGCGGTGGCGGCCCGACGCAGTACATCGCCATCGAGAACACGGACGGGCCGGCGCCGCGCGGGATGCCGATCGTCCCGGTCGAAGTGACCGACTCGGGCGAGCTGCAGGGGCTCTTCCCCGAAGCGAGCACCGAGACCGTGCAAGGTATCGAGCGGACGATCGCCGAGATGGACCTGGGCGGAGTGACTTACTCCTCGCAGTGGTTCCAGTACTGCGGGCTTGAACAGTATCAGGGCGTCCAGCCCACTGCCGACGCGGACAATATGATCCGCGCCTCGGCGAGTCCGCCGCCCGCGTACGAGTGGCAGCAGGAAGTCGAGGGCGACACCGTCCTCACAGTCGACATGTTCGACGACTACGAGACGTGGGGCAACGGGATCGGGAAGGACGGCCTCGGCAAGCCCGCGAGCGCCACCTGGCGGTCGCAAGGCGAGGAAGCGAAGACCATTCCCGTGCAGGTGCTCCGCTCGACGAAGGTCTCGCAGATGGCCAACGGCGAGGGCGAATTCAGCGACCTCCCCGGAAACATCCAGAGCTTCATCGACGCGGCGACCGACCAGGACTTCATGGCCTGGATCAACAAGTGCACTCACTTCTGCTGCGTGCCGGGCTACAAACAGCTCGAAGGGAGCGCGAACTTCGGCGGCGCGGACGAAGTGTACTGTCAGTGCCACCAGTCGATCTACGACCCGTTCAGTCCCACACAAGTACAGTTCGTCGCGCGTCCGCGCCCGGAGGACTAACAGATGAGCTTAGAACGCAAGGAGGAACACGACCACGAGACCTGGATGGAGAGCCGCGACCTGACGGCTATCGAGGAGATCTACCTCACCCTGTTGCTGTGGCTCGACAGGCGCCTGCGCATCGTCGACTATCTGGAGATCCTCGAGAACATGTACTACAAGGTCAACTTCCAGATGCCCAAGAGCCACACGGAGCAGTACAACCTGGACAACAAGTTCTGGTACTGGTATCCGCTGTACGCGCTCGGGTCGTTCTCGACCATCGCGTACGTCGTGGCCGCCATCTCCGGCGCGCTGCTGGGCTTCTACTACGCGCCCGGCGCGGGCGCCTCGAACGGGACGCCGGACCTCGCGTACAACTCCATCACGTTCATCATGACCGACCTGAACTTCGGCTTCTTCCTCCGGAGTCTCCACCGGTGGTCGGCGCAGGTGATGGTCGCGGCCGTGTTCCTGCACATGCTGCGCGTGTACTTCACGGGCGCGTACAAGGAGCCGCGCGAGCTCAACTGGATCATCGGCATCGTCCTCATCTCGCTGACGATGGTCTTCGGGTACACGGGGTACCTGCTCCCGTGGGACCAGCTGGCCTTCTGGGCCGGGCAGATCGGCGTCGAGATGAGCCTGTCGATACCGCTGATTGGCGAGTGGGTGGCTCAGCTGCTGTTCGGCGGGTTCACCCTCAGTCAGTCGACGGTCCAGCGGATGTACATCCTGCACGTGTTCGTGCTCCCGTTCGTCACGACGGGGCTGATCGCCGTCCACATCGGCATCGTCTGGATGCAGGGCATCGCGGAACCACACTGATACAATGAGCGACAACGACAACAGCGAAGAAGTTCGCACCGACGGCACGGGTATCGTCCCGCCGGACGACGAGACCCCGACCTGGAGCGAGCGGAAAGCGCGCCAGCAGGGGCTCGCCCGGCTGACTTACGAGTACTTCGAGCGCTCGCGACGGGAGGACCAGGACCTGCGCCAGCAGTCCAGCTACGTCGAACGGGACGTGCTGGCGTTCCCGACCTGGCCCCACGAGATGATCCGCAACCTCGCGCTGACGAGTTTCTTCGTCGGCATGATCATCTTCCTCTCGGCGGCGCTGCCGCCCCACATCGGCCCGCCGGCCGACTCGTCGTCGACGCCGCCGGTCATCCTGCCCGACTGGTACCTCTACTGGTCGTTCGGCCTGCTGAAACTCGGCCCGCTCAACCCCGACATCAGCCTGCTGGGCGGTCAGAAGCTGATGGCCGACCGAACGTACGGCGTCCTCGCCAACCTGGTCGTCGTCGGGTTCGTCGCAATCGTCCCCTTCCTCAACAAGGGGAGCGCGCGCCGGCCGGTCGAACAGCCCTTCTGGGGCGCGGTCGGCGTTAGCGGCATCGTGTTCGCGTTCACCATCGCCGCGCTGTCGGTCAAGAACCTGATCACGATGGACTCGCACCTGCTGTTCGACCTGACGTTCCTGCTCCCGATCCTGTCCGCGTTCCTCGCGTACGCGGTGCTCAGGACGATGCGGGAAGGGTACATGTTCAACCTCAACCGCCGGTACTACCGGCTGCGGCCGCCGAAATAGATGGCGGACGACCCGTCCCGGACCGGCGACTCGGCCGACGAGGCCGCGGACGCCCGCGGGACGGACCCGGATTCTGCGGTCGGTTTCGACTCGGCGACTTCCGAGACGCGCTCGGAGCGCGACGATTCCGACGGCGAGGGCGCCGAGAGCGGCCAAGCCGGAGGCGACGCGCGGAGCGTCGTCGTCCCCACGGCCGTCTACAAGCGCGTGACGGTCTTCTCGACGCTGATCGCGGTTGTCGCCGTGGTCGGAGGGTTTCTCGTCCTCGACGTGGCGACGGACAGGGCGACGGCGGAGCTATCGGAGATCGACCCGCTCGTGGCGCTGGCCGGCGTGGGACTGATCGCCTTCGGGGCGGTCACCTACGCCTTCTCGACGCGGTTCCGGGCCGAAGGAATGGGAAACGCTAAAGACGACACCGACGAACCGTCAAACAATGGCTGACGAATTCGCGAAGGGGTTGGCGATACTGTCCGGCGCGGGGATGGCGTGGCTGACCCTGGCCGGCTGGTATCGCACCCCGAGTTTCGAGGGTAGCGGCGTCCAGCTGATCGCGCCGGTCGAGACCCCCTCGTCTATCTACGGCGAGATCGGGATCGCACTGATGGACGTGATGGCGTGGTTCGCCATCATGGGCGCGCTCACCTTCTGGGTCGTCATCCCCGCCATCGAACAGACACGCGAAGCGTACGCCGAACGCTCGAACTGACGACGACTCGATTTCTCTCGCCGCTTTCGGTTCCGAGCGCTCGCTCAGTTCGCCGCGCTGTCGGTACAGCGTGCAAACTGAGTCGTTGTTTCTGTGGGTTTGGCTATGAAATGACGTTAGATGGACGCCGCCACTATTGACAGCAAGCGATGAAAGCCCTCGGCGGGCTCGCGGTCGCT
This sequence comes from Halosimplex rarum, assembly GCF_047715405.1. Classification (NCBI taxonomy): domain Archaea; kingdom Methanobacteriati; phylum Methanobacteriota; class Halobacteria; order Halobacteriales; family Haloarculaceae; genus Halosimplex; species Halosimplex rarum. The sequence goes on along the minus strand of NZ_CP180412.1, from coordinate 1,863,304 downwards.
GAGTCGGATATCCTCGTGGTCTGAGAGAGCTTCGCTCTCTCGTCATCACGAAAGACGGCTCCGCCGTCTTTCGAACGACTGCGCTCGGATAGTGCCGACTCAGACGACTCCGCTCCCTGCGGTCGCCGCGAGCCCGCCTCGCCCTTTCAGTCCGCCAGGAAGACAGCAGAACAGCAACCGCACAGCACCGCGCCTCACGCCTCCCCAGCCGATTGCGGTGTCTGCGGGCGACCCGCGAGTCGTCCGCATGGCCCGAGGGACCTTCGGTCCCTCGCTGCTCACTACGTTGCGCTCCTCATCCACCGGAAGACTCGATCCGCTCGTCTTCCGAGCCTTCGTTCACTGCGTTCACGAAGACCTCGCAGGATACTGTCGCGTCTGGCGAGAGCGTCGCTCTCGCTGACCCTCGTTCGCTTCGCTCACGAGGAAGACAAGACTCGCGACAGCGCGCGCCACCGCAACTGTTCACTCGACAGGCTGTACTGAGCATTCGCGCGAACGCAGTGAGCGCGATTCACCGGAATCGAGCGGAGCGAGATTCCGGCTATTTCACCCATGTTTTTGGCTCGGGGGTTCCCGCAGGGAGCGTAGCGACCGAGGAAACCCCCGAGAGAAAAAGATGGCTTTACAGGAACTGGCCGAGCGGGCCGTAGAAGAACGTGACGTACCCGACGTACAGCAGGGCGACGAGCGAGGCGCCGATCGCGGCCTTGGGTCGCTCGACGTCGATCTCCCGGCGGACCTCGACCCGGCGAGATTCGAACTCGAAGAGGTCGGTCAGCAGGATGAAGATAGCGATCGTCGAGGCGACCATCCCCGCGTGGTGGTGGATGGTCGCGTAGTAGAACGACCCGAGGACGAGCGCGACGTTGGTGGCGATGTGGAAGGGGTGACGCGTGAGTTCGTCGGCGTCACCGTTCTCGGCCTGCGAGATGTGGCGTCTGTGCGCCAGCGCGCGCGCGGCGATGTTCAACACCACGAGACCGAGGAGCACCGCCTCGATGACGAGGATCTCCCCGGTGATGTGGTCCCCGAGGGCGGCGTCGATCGGCCCGAACAGCTCGTATGCAACCATAGCGGGAGATCAGTCCGTGGCCCATTAGAGTTTTTCCAATCCAGCGCGGCGCTGGACCGGGTGGAGGCGGGTTACGCTGGGGCGTACGGCGACCGGCTCGCCTCGACCACCGCGACGACCAGGGACGCGGCCGGCGACGCGGTGACGGGTTCGGCCGGATCGACCTGGCCGACGACGCGGTCGTCGGCGAGGAGATGGACGGCGGTCTCGTCGCGTTCGACGGTGACGCCCAGGTCGTCAGTCGGGACGACCCAGTGGCCGATGTCCGTCTCGAACGGGGCGACGGGGACGACTGCGGCGGCGTCGCTGCCCGGGGCGAGGACCGGTCCACCGGCCGCGCTGGCGTAGCCGCTCGACCCCGCCGGCGTCGCGACGACGACGCCGTCGGCGCGGAACCGGGCGACTCGGTGGTCGCCACTGTCTACCGCGTACTCCGAGATCTGCGCGGGCTCGGCGCTGACGAGCATCACGTCGAGCAGCGCCCGTGCGCGCGTGCCGTCGCCGACGCGGACGTCGACGACGGGGTGGGAAGTGCGTTCGAAGTCGTCGACGAGGAGCGCGGCGACCGCCTCGTCGACGGCGCCCGGCGGAACGGACCTGACGCCGCGCCCGGCGGCGACCGGCAGCACGGGGACCGACGGCGTCGCGCGCGCGAGTGCAAGTAGCGCCGGTTCGCCGACGGCGACGAGCACCTCGCTATCGTCGACGACGCTCCGCGCAGGGCCGACGACTGGCGTCCCGCCGGCGGCTTCGACAGCGGCGACGACGCCGTCGGTGTCGCCGCCGACGACACCGACGACCGGTCCGTTCGTCATCACCGGAGTGTGGCGAGGACTCGGCAAAAAGGCACCGCACCGCGTGTGTGTCGCGAGCGGTGGGCGGCGTGGCGTCGGTTCTGTTCCGGTGGATTCACTACGGGCGGTCCCCAACCCCCGGGTATGAGCGATCAGAGCGCGGACGTGTCACGTCGGGCGTTCCTGCGCGCCGGCGCGGGCGCCACAGCAGTCGCGGCGGGCGCGGGTACCGCCGCCGCCCAGGAAGGGACCGATACCGGGGGCGGAGGCGGAGGCGGCGGAAACGTCCAACCCGAGTGGCCATCGTACGTGGACGACGCCAACGACGAGGGCTACGAGGACCTCCGCGGGCAGTCAGAGGCGACCGTCGAGGTCGGCGTCGGGTCGGGCGGCTTCGCGTTCGGACCCACCAAGATCTGGATCGACTCGGGGACGACGGTGAACTTCGAGTTCGTGGAGGCCGGACACAACGTCAAGCCGAACGAACAGCCCGAGGGCGGCAGCCTCGACGGGACCGAGGGCGGCGAGTTCGCCACCATCTCCGAGGGGGAGACCTACTCGGCGACGCTCGAAACGGGCGGGATGTACACGTACAACTGCGCGCCCCACGCGGGCCAGGGAATGAAGGGCGCCATCGCCGTCGGCGAAGACGTTCCGACCGTCGAGGTGGACAGCGGTGGCGGCGGTAGCAGCATACCGCAAGTGCCCGACGCGGCGAAGTCCCTCGGCATCGCCACCGGGTTCGGGATGGCCGCGACGCTCGGTCTGGCGTACTTCTTCATCAAGTACGGCGGCGATTACGGCGAGTACGACGAGGCCTGAGGCGTCGGCCTGCCCCTTCGCGGAGCCCAATTTTTCGGTCGTCGCAGACAGCGAGTTCGTGTCAGATAGCGTCCGGTCCGGTGTGGACCGTCAGGTCGACTTCGCGGGGTTCGCCTTCCACGTCCGCGACGATCCGTTCGACCACTCGCGTCGCTTCCTTTCGGATGAGCGGTTTGACCTTCTCGACGACCCAGGACAGCGAGACGAACCGCGGCAGGTCGATGCTACCCGCGTTGACCGAGCCGGGTTCGTACTCGATCCGCAACGTCACGCGCGAGGCGGTCTCGGCGTTCGGGGGCGCCTCCTCGGGGACTTCCTCGACGAGCCAGTGACCGTCGGCGTCGACGTTCTTGACGACGCGCCAGTCGAGTCGACTCGGCCGCTCGGTCGAGACGACCTCCGTCTGGGCCGTGTAGCTGAGCTTCCACCAGGCGAACCGCAGGCTGTAGCGCGTGCCGGGCGAGCCGTCGCCGTCGCGTCGCACTTCCTCGAGGTACTCGGAGTAGTTCGCGTACCGCGGGAAGTCGACGATGAAGTCGTACATCTCGTCGGGCGGTACGTACACTACCGTACTGACCTCGACTTCGTCCACACGTCCCCTGCGGGCCGCTCGTACTAATAGCCTCGGCGGGCGACCGCTCACGGTCAGCGAGCGATCCCCGGACAAGAGCCGAATCGAGCGTGAAAATCGAACTGGTTCCGAGTTGTCGGTCAGTGGGCCGCGTCGACCTCGACGTCGGCCTCCCTGGCAGAATCGGCGGTGCGCGGGTCTCGGTCGTCGAACCCGTCGCCGCGGTCGTCGAATTCGTCGCCCTCGTCCGAGCGCTCGCGGAGGGCGACCCCGAGGTAGCCGCCGACGGCGCCGGTCCCCGCGACGACGGCCGCGACGACGGCGAGCGCGAACACCATGATCCCCACGACGATCACCAGGCCGAGCGCCTCGCCGCCGGCGATCGCGCCGAAACTGAAGAGGCTGAAGACGAGCAGGAGGACGCCGAAGATAGGGATCGCGGCGATGAGGCCGGAGACGGCCCCGACCTTCGCCCCGTCCATGCGAGTCCCTCGCTGCAGATAGCCGGCGACGGCGCCTCCGAGCACCGTTGCGAAGGGGATCCAGGAGAGGAGGACCATCGCGACGGCCCCGATGAGCGCGTTCACCCAGAAGTCACCCTCTCGCTGTGCGACGAACGAATCCGCGGATTTCGTGTCCATGGCATCCTATAGGCGCTCTCACACGATAAACCTATGTTCTACATAGAGGGCCTTTGGCGCGTAATTTCGGGTCTTTCGACGGATCGGTCGAGGGCTGTCGATAGACCTATGGTCTCGACCGTGGACAGCCTACTCCATGAGCGAGGACGGAGACCACGAGTTCGGGTCGTTCGGCGGCCGCCACGTGCCGGAACCGATGCAGGAACCGCTTGCCCAGCTGGCCGACGCCTTCGAGACGGTCGCCCAGACCGAGGAGTTCCGCGAGGAGTTCCGGGCGATCCTGGAGTCGTACGCGGGCCGCCCGACGCCGATCTACCACGCCGAGAACCTCTCCGAGCGCTACGGCGCGGAGATCTACCTCAAGCGAGAGGACCTGCTCCACGGCGGCGCACACAAGATCAACAACGCCGTCGGACAGGCGCTGCTCGCGGAGAAGGCCGGCAAGTCGCGGCTGATCGCGGAGACCGGTGCCGGCCAGCACGGCACGGCGACGGCGATGGTCGGCGCCCTGTTCGACCTCGATACGGAGGTCTACATGGGGAAGAAAGACGTCGAGCGCCAGCAGATGAACGTCTTCCGGATGCGCCTGATGGGCGCGGAAGTCAACGAGGTGACCCGCGGCGGCGAGGGGCTCGCCGACGCCGTCGACGCCGCGCTGGAGGACTTCGTCGAGAACGTCGACGACACGCACTACCTGGTCGGGTCGGTCGTCGGCCCCGACCCGTTCCCGCGGATGGTCCGGGAGTTCCAGTCGGTCATCGGCCGCGAGGCGCGTGAGCAGTTCCTGGATCGGACGGGCGAGCTGCCCGACGCCGCGGTCGCCTGCGTCGGCGGCGGATCGAATGCCATCGGGCTGTTCCACGCCTTCCGGGACGACGACGTGGCGTTCTACGGCGGCGAGGGCGGCGGCGAGGGGAGCGACTCCACGCGCCACGCCGCACCGCTGGACGACGGGCACGAGGACGTGATCCACGGGATGAAGACCAGAGTGATCGACGACGACACAGAGGTCCACTCGGTGTCTGCCGGGCTGGACTACCCCGGCGTCGGCCCCGAGCACGCGATGTTCCGGGAGGTCGGCCGGGCTGAGTACCGGGCGATCACCGACGACGAGGCGCTGGAGGCGTTCCGCGCGCTGAGCGGGGAAGAGGGGATCATCCCGGCGCTGGAGACGGCCCACGGGCTCGCGATGGCCAAGCGCGTCGCCGAGGAGACCGACCACGAGACGATCCTCGTCAACCTCAGCGGCCGCGGCGACAAGGACATGGAGACCGCCGCCGAGCGCTTCGACCTATCCTAATCGCGAGCGCCGGCTCGGTTTCGACTACTGCGTTTCCACCAACTCGCGGAGTCGCGCGATCCGCTCGTCGGTCGGCGGGTGCGAGCGCGTCTCGACGTGGAACTCGTCGTCGTGAACGTCGCCAGCAGCACCGTCGCCGTCTCCCGGTTCGAACCCGTGCGGGAGCAGACAGAGGCCGCGGACCTCGTCGTAGGCGAGGCGCTTGTCCACGGAGGGGGCGCTCGCCGTCTCCTCGTCGAGCGTCGCGAGCGCGTCGGCCAGGGCGGCCGGGTCGCCGGTGAGCGCGGCGCCGGCGTCGTCGGCCGCGAACTCGCGATAGTGCGAGAGCCGGCGGGCGGCGGCGACGGCGACGGTGGCGAAGATACCGAGAACGACGCCGCCGCCGACGATCACCGCCGCGAGGCCGACGACGAACCCGACGACGTACCCAGGGGTGAAGGGGTTCGACCGCGTCGCGACGGCGCCGGCGAAGTAGACCACACAGAGCGCGACCGCCCAGACGAAGCGACTGCGCGCCCACGGTCCCAGCGAGTCGAGGAGGGAGTAGCGGTCGCTGGTCAGCGCCGGGAGGAACGAGGCGAGGGTCATCACCGTCGCGTCCCGGTGCTGGAGGTGCGCGAGTTCGTGGGCGAGGACCGCGTCGAGGTGGTCGCCGTCGAGCGTCGCGAGCAGTCCGGTGCTGACCACGAGCGTGGGCCGTCCGACGCCGTCGAGCGCGAAGCTGTTGGGCGTCTCGCTGTCGACGACGTAGCACTCTGGGGTCGGGACGCTCGCCTGGGCGGCCAGCCGCGTGACGCGGCGGTCCAGCTCCGGGTGGGAGTCCGCCGTGGCGCGCTCGGCGTCGACGGCGCCCAGGGTCTCGCTGCGGACGTATCGCAACTGCGCCCAGACGCACGCGCCGACGAGGGCGCCGGCCAGCGGGAGCCACCACAGCGCCGTGACTGCCGGGGGTAGTCCGACCGCGTCGCCTGCCCGCCGTGCGAGCGCGCCGAGCCGCGGCGCCGTCAGGTAGACGAGCGCGCCGACGAACATGGCGTTGGCGGCGACGACGGCGGCGAGCGTCGCCGCCATCCTGACCGCCAGCCCGCGGTCGCTGCTGAGAGGCACGTCAGTGGCGTTCTCGGGGACGGGGCAAAAACTGTCCGATCGTCGGAACAGTCACCGAAGGCAACAGTTTAGTCGCGCAGCGTCCAGTGTCCGGTGTGACGCGATCAGGGCACCGCACAGTGCTGGTGGCACTGGGAGTCGTCGCGGTCGCACTCGGGAGCGCGCTCTTCCCGCCCACCGGGTTCGGATCCGCGCCGGCCTCGGAGACCGACCTCGTCGGCCCCGACGCCCCCGCTTCCGGGGACGGTCACGCGCCTGGACCGGACGGAGCGACCGCCGACCCGGGTGACTCGGCGGACGACTCGTCGGCTGATAGGGGGACGGTCGATGGGACGGCGACCGACGGGTCCGACGGAGCCTCGTCGGGGGCGACGGTGACCACGGTGGCGGCTTCTACGCGCACAGCGACGCCGACGCCCACGGCGAGCCCGACGCCGACGGCCACGGCAATCGAAACGACAGCCGAGAGAGACGACGAGAGCGGCGTCGACTTGCTCGGTATCGTCGGCGGGCTCACGCTCCTGTTCGTGCTGGTGCTCGCGCTCGTCTTCGTGGGCCGATTCGTCCAGGCCCTCCGGGAGAGCGGGGGATCCGCGGGCGGGTCGGCGCAGTCGCTCGGTCTCTTCGGTGGGATCGCGCGGCTGTTCACCGGGTCGCCGACGGCGGTCGCGGCGCGGATCCCGCAGGCGACGATGGTCGCGCTCGTCGGCGTCTCGACCGGGACGGCGCGGATCCTCGCCGGCGCCGGGTCGCTCGCGAGCGAGGCCGCCGGCGGGTTCGCGTTCGTCTTCGGTGCCGGGGCGCGCTCGCTCGGCAAGGGGTTCGGGAGCGGGCTGGACGGGCTGTTCTCGCTCCCCAGCGCGCCGTCGCTCTCGCTCTCTGGCCTGTTCTCCGGGCTGGGCCGCGGCGGGACGAGCACAGCGACGGGCGAGTCGCCGACTGCGGACGCCCGCGCGACGGCTTCGATCGATCCCGACTCCGAGGAGGAGAGCGCCGATCCGATCCGGACAGTCGAAGGCGCCTGGGAGGCGTTCGCCGCTCCGCTCCCTGTCGAGGACCCCGAGGCGCGCACGCCGGGCGAGTTCGCGCGGTTGGCGGTCGAGCACGGTGACCCGCGCGGGCCGGTCCGCCGACTGACGCGCGCGTTCCGCGACGTGCGCTACGGCGGTCGGCCGCCGTCGGGCGACCTGACGCGGTCGGCGATCGACGCCGTGAGCGACATTCTCGCCGACCGCGACCGGGAGGACGACCGATGAGCGACCGGTCGGCCGCGGATCCGGCTGGTGAGGCCCCGTGGCGGTCCGTCGGGTCGCTCGTTCTGAACTCCCGGACGCTCCGGACTGTCGCAGGCGGCCTCGGCGTCCTCTCGCTGGTGACGGCCATCGGAGTCGCGGCCGGCGTCGGCGGTCCCCGCGTCGCTGACGCTATCGGCGCACTCGCCGACCCGGCGCGGCTGTTCGTCTACCTCATCGCGCACCTCGCGGTCGCGCTCGGCCTCTGGTCGCTGTGGACGGCCAGGGGGAGTGGGACGGAAGAGACACAGACGACGCTCCCGCACCCGGAGCGCGCGGACGAATCGCCCGGCAAGGTCCTCGGGGGCGATATCGACGAGACGTTGCGGAGACTCGCCGATCCGACTGACACGGTCGAACTGCGGGGCCGAATCGACGTCGAGCGGACGATCCGGCGAGTGGCCGTCGACGTGCTCCGGGAGGAAGCCGACTACGACCTGGGCGGGTTACAGGCCGCGCTCGACGAGGGGACCTGGACCGACGACCCGCGCGCCGCGGCGTACATGGGCGACGTGGAACTCCCGGTCCGGATCAGAGTGATCGACTGGGCCAGCGGGGATCCGTATCGCCGGAGAGTGCAGGCGACCGTGGCGGAACTGGCCGCCATCGCCGACGTCGAGTCGGAGGTGGAGTCGCCGTGAGCGCGGAGACGACCGCCGAGGGCGACCGACCGTCCGCGGCGGCCGAGGGCGAGCGCGGCGAGCGGCCCGAGGACGGGCGGACCGCGACGACTGGCGGATACGTGGACGAGCCGCTGGTGACGCGGACGACGACCGTCTCGGAGACGGCGAGCGTCGACGCAGACGACCGGTGGGTCGTCGGCCTCGTGCTCGCGTTGGCCGCGGGAAGCGCCGGCGTCGTGCTCTCGAACACCGGCGCGTTCCTCGCGGGGATCGTCGGGCTGGTCTACGCCGGCTACGTCTCGCTCTCGGGGCCGCCCGCGGCGCCGCTCGTGGTCGAGCGGACCGTGGCGCCGGCGGCGCCGAAACCGGGCGATCGAGCGACGGTGACGGTCCGGGCTGAGAACGTCGGCTCGGCACCGCTCGCGGATCTGCGCGTCGCGGATGACCCGCCGGAGGGCCTGGAGGTGGTCGACGGCGAGACGCGCGCCGCGGGCACCGTCGAATCGGGGGACGCCCTGGAGTTCAGCTACGACCTGCGGATCTCGCGGGGGAAGCACGCCTTCGGCAACGTGGTCGCGGTCGCGCGCGGCGCGAGCGGCGTCGGCGTCCGTCGCACGGTCTACGGCGCCGAGGCGACGCTGGTCTGTCACGCCCCCGTCGAGTCGCTGGCGCTGGCCGGCCAGACGGGGATCGGGTCGGGCCGCGTCCAGACCGACAGCGGCGGCGAGGGCGTCGAGTTCTACGCCACCCGGGAGTACGCGCGCGGCGACCCCGCGAGCCGCGTCGACTGGAACCGCTACGCGTCGACCGGCGACCTCACGACCGTCACCTACCGCGAGTCGAACGCGGCGACGGTCGTCTTCGTCGTCGACGGGCGCTTCGACCACCGACGCGCGGTCGGCGAACCGACCGTCCGTGAGCTTTGCTGTTACGCGACGGTTCGGTTGGCCGACGCGGTCCTCGACGACCAGAACCTCGTCGGCGCGTCCGTGTGTTACTACCGCTCGTCGGGCGTCATCGGGACGCTCGGGACGGTGGCCCCGGACCGCGGCCCGGAGCAGACGCTGCGGATCCGGACGTTGCTCCGGGCGCAACTCGACGTCGACGTCGACGACCTGTACGTCTCGGCCGACCGCGAGTCGGACCCGGCCGGCGGGGACGCGTCGGGCGAGCGACCGGACGCGACCGGCCGTGGGTCCGGCGACGTCGGCAAGCAGAACCGCCAGCTGTTCGACGCCGTCCCGGACGGTGCTCAGGTCGTCTTCGTCACGCCGCTGCTCGACGACGTCTCGGTCCGGACGGTGGACGAACTGGTGGCCCGCGAGCACGTGACGACGGTCGTCAGCCCGGACGTGACCGACGGGTCGACCCTCGGCGGGACCGTGGAACGGGTCAAGCGGTCCGAACGGCTGCGGACGGTCACCGGCACGAAGCGGGTCCGGGTCGTCGACTGGACCCCGGACGAACCGCTGCAGGCGGCCGTCGATCGCGCCGGCGCGAGGTGGGGCGCGTGACGGCTCCCGACAGTCGCGCCCGGAGCGGCGTCGTCTCCGCGCGCACGGCGCTCGTCGTCGCGGTCGCGTTCGCCGCACTGGTCGCGGTCGGGCTGGACGCGCCGTCGCTCGCTGCTGTCGCCGGCGGCGGCGCACTGGCGCTCGGCTGGGGGACCGGCGCGGTCACGAGCGAGCGAAAGCGACGCGTCGGCGCCGGTAGCACGGCGCTGTCGCTCGGGAGCGCCCTCCTTATCGGCGGCGTAATGCTGGCGGTCCGAGCGGACGCGACCGCGTACGCGCTGCTCCTCGTCGGGACGGCGGTCGTCGCCGTCGCGTGCTGGGACGGGTTCGCGGACGACGCGGTCTCCGAACTGTACCGGACGGTGTCCGAGTCCGGGTTCGTGGTCGTCGTCGGCTGCATCGCGTTCGCACTGGGGGCGTTCCTGTTCGGGACCGGGGTCGTGGCGATCGCGCTCGGGCAGGTGTTCGCGCTGTCGACGTACTCGTCGATGGCCGCGCTGTGGTGGATCCAGGTCGGCGTCATCGGCGTCGGACTGCTCGCAGAGCGAGCGGCGCGGGTCGTCGACCGCTGGACGCCGGAGGGAACCGAGATGGACGACGGCCTCGCCGCGCAGTTCAGGCTCCGGCTGACCGACCTACCGCTGTGGTACGTCGGGGCGCTGGTCGTGCAGTTCGTCCTCGCGACGGTCGTCCCGGACCTACTGGATCCGTTCCTGACCGCGCGTCCGGCCGTCGAACGGGCCGCGGAGGTCGCGCTGCTCTCCGGCGCCACGCAGGTCGCGCTCGCCGGCGTGGCCGCCGTGCTCGCGGCCGTCGTGCTGGCCGCACCGCTCCAGCGGAGCGTCGTCTTCTGGACCGGGACGTCGCCCGGGTACACGCTGGCGTTCGCCGCGGGCGGGATCGTCGCGGTGGTCTGTGCGTTCGCCGTCGGCGTCCTCGCCGCGTTCGGACTCGCCTTCGCGTGGCTCGCGCCGTGGGTCCCGACCGGTGCTGTGGTTGCGGCCTTCGGACCGGCCTTGCAGGTGTTGGGTGGGGTGTTCGTGTCGATCCTGGTGACCGCCGCGGTGATCCTCGGCGTCCACGTCTTCGTCGACAGCGCGAACCTGACGGGCGCCGGCTTCGCCGTCGGCGCGACGCTGCTGCTCGGAGGGACGCTATTGCTCGCGGACGACCTCCCGGCGGTCGCCGTCGTCGTCGGCGCCGCGGTCTGCCTGTTCGTCTGGGACCTCGGCGTCCACGCGGTCGGACTCGAACGCGACCTGGGCGGGATCAGCCCGCCGGCGCGGACCGAAGTCGTCCACGCGACGGCCGCCGGGAGCGCGCTCCTCGGGGGCGTCGCCGTCGCGACGGCAGTCGGCTACCTGGCGGTCCCCCTCCGGATCCCGGACGACCGCGCCGCCGTCGCGCTCGCCCTCGTCCTCTGTTCGCTCGTCGCTGTCGCGTTCGCGGTGCGGCGCTGACGAGTCTGCGGGCGGCGGATCGGCCGACCGATGGCGAATCGACGGCGACGCCGACCGTCCGACGGCCCGATTGCGGGACCGATCGTCAGCGAACGGAACACTCATTAGGCCAGTCCCGACCAGTATCGAACGGGTGTCAGAGGCATCCCCTATCGAATCGGACACCCCTCTCCCCCCTCTCGGTTCTCGCTATCGGCGCGCCGAATCCGTCTCTTCCGAGAGCGTCGCCCGCGTCCGAGCCGCCTCTTATAAGTCGCGCCGGCGCCAACCTGCGAGCGATGCTGGACGGCGTCAACGTCGCGCTCGGTGTCACCGGCTCGATCGCGGCCGTGAAGACGGTGGAACTCGCCCACGAACTGCGCCGCCGCGGCGCGAGCGTCAGGGCCGTCACGACGAGCGCAGCGCGCGGGATCGTCCACCCCTGGTCGCTGGAGTTTGCCACTGACGAGCCTGTGGTCACCGAGATCACCGGCGCCGTCGAACACGTCGAACTCTGCGGTCGCGAGGGGTGGGCCGACGTGTTCCTCGTCGCGCCCGCGACGGCGAACACCGTCGGGAAGATAGCGGCGGCCGTCGACGACACGCCGGTTACGACCTGCGCGACGACGGCGCTGGGGGCGGGCGTGCCCGTCGTCGTCGCGCCCGCGATGCACGAACCGATGTACGACCACCCCGGCGTGCTGGAGGCCATCGACCGCGTCGAGTCCTGGGGCGTCGAGTTCGTCGACCCGCGCGTCGAGGAGGGGAAAGCGAAGATCGCGACCGAGGACGCCATCGCGCTGGCGACCGCCCGCGCCGCGACGCCGGACGCCCTCGCCGACCGCCACGTCGTCGTCACAAGCGGTGCGACGACCGAGTCGATCGACCCGATCCGGACGCTCTCGAATCGCGCCTCGGGCAAGACGGGCCGTGCGGTAGCCCGGGCGTGTTACGTCCGCGGCGCCGACGTGACGCTCGTCCACGACGGTGAGGGCGTTCCCTACGCGACCGTCGCGTCCGTCGAGTCGGGCGAGCAGATGCGCGAAGCGACGCTCGACGCCGTGGCCGACGCCGACGCGCTCGTCTCCGCGGCGGCCATCTCCGACTACACCGTCGAGCGCCGCCCATCGAAGATCCGCTCAGGGCAGGAGAGGCTGACGCTCGAACTCGAACCGACGCCGAAACTCGTCGACGCCGTCCGCGAGGCCCGCCCCGACCTTCCCATCGTCGGGTTCAAGGCCGAGACCGACGGCGACGACGAGGACGTCGTCGCGGCCGCCCGTGCCCTGCTCGACCGCGCTGGGATGGCGTTCGTCGTCGGCAACGACGCCGGCGTGATGGCCGCCGACCGGACGCGCGCGCTGCTCGTTCGCCCCGACGAAGTGAGCGAGTACGAGGGCGAGAAGGCCGGACTGGGCGCCCGCATCGCCGAGGAACTCGCCGAGGAACTCTGACTGTCGCCCGCTGTCGCTACCCGTCGCTCTCGTTCGCCCGGCTTCCCGTCCCGTCGAACCCTGTCAGGAGGACCGTCGAGAGGTCCGTCGACCGGACGACGCTGCGCGCGGCCAGTCCGAACAACAGCGCGTTCCCCCAGAGCCCGGGCTGGAAGAGGAGGTAGGCGGGTTGCAGCGTCTCAAACGCCGGGACCGCCGCGGGCACGTTGTGGACCACGAACTTCAGCCCGTAGGAGTGCAGGTGGACGAGCAGGAGGCTGACGAGCACGAGTTCGGGATAGCCGTCGCGTTCGAGTTCGACCGCGAGCAGGACGAGCGCGACGGGCAGGAGGGCGACGAAGTAGTAGGCGTACGTCTGAGGCGTGAATAGCGGGACGGCCGCGACGCCGAGCGCGAAGACACTCCGGCGCGCCCGGGACGGGGCGAGCACGGAGAGGCCGGCGATTCCCAGACAGACGAGCGCGCGCAGCGCCTGCGCGCCGGGGAGCCACGCGAACGGTTTGAAGTACGGCGGGAGCCAGAGCGTCGGCGACCGCGCGCCGCCGTCGCCCTGCTCGACGCCCCAGCGGAGCACTTCGACGTAGGTCCGGTAGGACGAGACGTCGAAAAACCGAATGGACAACCAGAGGACGGGAACCAGCGCCAAGAGGGCCCCCGCCATGCGCTGGCGGTCGTGGAGGAGGTGCGCACCGACGGGCGCGTAGGCGAACTTGACGATGCCGACGACCGCCGTCGCCGCGCCGCTGGCGAGCGCCACCGGCGACGATCGGAGGGAGTTGTCGGCCCGGTTCGCCGAACGGCGCCCGTCGTCGATCATCGCCGCGGCTGCGAACGAGAGGAGTCCGCCCATAAACAGGGCGGTCTGTCCCAGTTTCGCGGTCAGGATCACCGGCTGGAAGCCGGCGACGAGCCAGGCGAGGCCAAGCCGCTCGAACCAGCGGAGGTCCACGCCGAGGGCGGCGACCAGCGCCTGCAGACCGAGCCACAGGAACAGTCCCGTCGAGAGGACCCACGCCATCGCGGCGGGCCGGAACGCCAGCAGTTCGGTGAACGGCCAGAACAGCAGGAGCACGACCGGCGGGTAGAGGTAGGTACCCCAGAAGCCCCCGTCCTCGGTCCGGCGGTACAGCGACTCGCCCTCGTGCCAGCGCTCGATGGCGGTGTTGTACGCGCCGAAGTCGCCGAACCGGAAGTTCGAGGCGAACTCGAAGTTCGCGCGCAGCCACCAGTCGACGAACGGGTAGGTCAACAGCGCCCCGAGGAGGAGAGCGGCGACGAGGACCAGGCCGGGGCGCTCGCGGCGGCGCGCCCACAGCCTCTCCAGCAGTGACATGTTCGCCGATACTGTCGACGATTATGAGTGTCTTCCGTCACGTCAAAGAGCTCTTTGAGCCATCGGATCCCGGTGACGGCGGTCGGACGCGTGGCCGGCTTCGGCCCCGCTGTAGGCGGGTCGCGGGCGGTCAGGGCTCGGCGACCACGACCAGTCGCGTCGACTCGCGTTCGAGGGGCGCGCCGTCGAGGCCGGCGTACAGCGACACGTCGGCGAAGCCGGCTTCCCGACAGGACGCGGCCAGTTCCGCCGGCGCGTACAGCCGGACGTCGTAGACCATCTCGCCCTCGTAGTCGTAGCCCCCGTCGGTCTCGGCGAACACGCGGCGCGTCGTCTCCATCCGGGCGGTCTCGGGGTCGTAGTCCGCCGACTCGACGACGAGGGCGTCGCCGTCTTCCGGGACGCCGGCGGGGCGGAAGTCGGCCAGCACACCTTCTCGATTGACGAGTTCGATGACGAGGGCCCCGTCGTCCGCGGTCCGGTCGTACATTCCCCGCAGGACCGCGCGGTTCGTCGCGTCGTCGTAGTAGCCGAACGATGTCCAGAGGTTGGAGACGAGGTCGTACTCTTCGGTGCGGTCGCCCAGGTCGCGCATGTCTGCACGCTCGAACGTCGCTCTCTCGATGACGCCTCGCTCGTCGGCCCGCTCCCGGGCGCGGCCGAGGTACGACTCGGAGATGTCGATCCCGCGGACCGAGACCCCGCGGTCGGCGAGTTCGACCGCGTGGCGGCCGATGCCGCAGGCCACGTCGAGCGCCGTCGTCGGTTCGACGCCGTTGTCGGCCAGCAGCGCGAGCAGGTCCTCGGTCTCCGCGGTCGCCTCCGCGAGTTTGTCTTCGAGGTGGCGGCGAAAGACGTCTGGACGCTCGCGGAACGCGGTCTCGGTCCAGTGGGCCATACCGGCCGATCGAGGGCCACCGTGAAAAGCCGAACGGGGGTGTGGGAGGGCCTGGCGCGCCGGTGAGCGAGAGCCGGCGGACGTGGGCGGTGAGCGAGAGCCGGCGAGCGTGAGTCGCTGGACGCGAACCGAGGGGCGCGAGCGGATCAGTCGTCGTCGGTCGGGCCGTCCTCGTCGCGCATCGGGTCGGCCCCGGGCCAGTCGGCGCTTTCGATGAACGGGACGCCCATCTTCCGAGCGGCCCGGGAGATGACGTGCGCGCCGGTCGGCGCCGTGAAGAAGAGGAAGACGATACCGACGAGCGCGGTGAGGGCGTCCCCGGCGGGGCCGTAGTAGACGGCCGTGGCGAGCAGGATGGACGAGGTGCCGAGCGTGGCGGCCTTGCTCGTGGCGTGCATCCGGTTGTAAACGTTCGGGAACCGCAGGAGCCCGACGGTCCCCACGAGGAGGAAGAAGCTCCCGACGGCGACGAGCGCGGTCACGACGACGGCGTGGACTGTGGAGATCATTCGATGATGTCACCCTCCGTGACGAAGCGAGCGACGGCGATGGTGCTGATGAAGCCGATGATGGCGAGGACGAGGCTCACCGTGACGAACAGGCTCTCGCCGGTCTGGAGCGCGAACAGCGCCGCGATGGCGACGACGTTCGTCCCGATAGTGTCGAGACCGACGACCCGGTCCGGGACCGTTGGCCCCCAGATGACGCGGTAGCCGGCGAGGAGCGTCACTGCGGTGGCGAGGAGGAGGCCGCCGAGGACGGCCGTCTCCAGGAACGCGGGGAGCTCACTCGCCATCGGTCTCACCTCCCGCGTCGGCGGCGCTCGCGCCCGCTGTGGCTTCGGTCTCGGCGGGGTCGCCGTCGGCGGTCGAGCCGTTCGACGCGGCGGCCACGGCGTCCGGGTCCGGGACCGGGTCGCCTGGCTCGCGCTCCTCGTCGAAGATGCGGAGCGCGTAGCCCTCCCAGGTTCGGATGGGATCGACGATGGACGCGTGGTCGCGGCCGTCGATGGCGTGGACGTACAGGGTGTTTCGCTCGTCGTCGTAGTCCATCGACAGCGTCCCCGGCGTGAGCGTGATGCTGTTCGCGATGGTCGTGATCGCGAGGTCGGTCTCGACCCGGAGCGGCAGTTCGATCACGTCCGGCTCGATGGGCATCGACGGCGCCAGGACGCGGTAGGCGACGTCGACGTTCGCAGTCAGCAGCTCCCAGAGGAAGTGCGCGAGGTAGATTCCGACGTACGGGAGCCCGCGAAGGCGTTCGCCCAGCGGCAGTTCCGGCAGGTAGAAGCGCCGGAAGGCGAAGGCGATCGGCATCCCGATCGCGAGGCCGATGAGGAACTCGCCGGCGAGGGCGTCCGGCGTGACGCCGCGGACGAACAGCCAGACGACAGCGAGGCCGGCGCCGACGGCGATCCAGCGTCTCATGTCTCCACCTCCCCGGTCGTCACCGAAGTCACCTGCGGTCGCTCACTCATGAGCGACCACCTCCGGGTCGACGGCGTCGACGTATCCCTCCGTGTCCAGCGCGGCCTCGGCGGCCGACGCCGCGAAGTCGTACACCGGGTCGAAGCCGATGCCGATGGCGACGACTACCAGCGCGAGCGCGGCGACGACGCCGACGAGGACGGTCGAGCGGTCGCCGTGTTCGACGACCGGCGTGACGGCGCCCCAGAACCCCTTCGTCCACGTCCGCGAGAGGTACGCGATCGTGAATATCGCACCAACGAGCGCGCCGGCGAGGGCGAGTCCGGCGCCGGGCGCTCCGGCCGCGAGCGCCCGGCCTCCGGTGTCGAACACCAGGAGCTTGCCGAAGAAGCCCGACAGCGGCGGGATCCCGACCAGGGCGAGCGAGCCGACGAAGAACGACCCCGAGAGGACCGGGAACCGCGTCGTCAGCCCGCCGATCTGGTCGAATTCGATCGTCCCGGTCGCGTCGAAAACGGCGCCGCTGACCATGAACAGCAGGGACTTCGCGACGGCGTGGTTGAGCGAGTAGACCAGCGCGGCGACGATCCCGAGGACCTGCAGGTCGGTCGCCGTCGCCCCGAGGGAGTGGTCGCCCACAGTCGCGACGACCGCCAGCGGCAGGACGATGAAGCCGACCTGCCCGATGCTGGAGTAGGCGAACACGTCGTCGAGGTTCCCGCGGCTCACCGCGCCGATCCCGCCGACGAGCATGCTCGCCAGCGCCATCAGGAAGAGGACCGGCCCGAAGAAGGCGAGGAACGACTCGCCCGAGAGGCCGGGCAGGTCGAGCCCGCCCTCGATGGTCCCCGCGGCGAACACCGTGAAGTAGAGGCGCACGATGGCGTAGACGCCCACCTTCTTGGTGACGCCGGCGAGGAACGCGGAGATCGGCGCGGGCGCCGCGCGGTAGGCGGGCGGCACCCAGAACTGGAAGGGGACGATCCCCGCCTTCAGCGCGAAGACGATGAACAGGATGGCCGACAGCCCCAGGACGGGTGCGGGGTCGATCCCGAACGCCGCGGGGTCGGCGAGCCGGCGGGCGATGTCGGCCATGTTGAGCGTCCCCATCGTCGCGTAGAGGCCGCCGATGGCGACCAGCATGAGCGCGCTGCCGACGAGGTTGAGGACGGTGTACTGCAGCGTCGCGGCGGTCTGGCGCGGGCCGCTGTAGAAGGCGACGAACACGTAGCTGGGCATGAGCATCACCTCGAACCAGACGAAGAGGTTGAAGATGTCGCCGGTGAGGAAGGATCCGGTGACCCCCAGCAGCATGAAGTGGAAGAGTGGATGGTAGGAGACGCGCTGGCCCTGGTCGTCGACGTAGGCGACCGAAAACACGAGGATGGCGACCGTCACGAGCGCGGCGAGCGCGAGCATGAACACGGCGAGCGCGTCGGCGACCAGCGAGATGCCGAACGGCGCCGGCCAGGCCGACAGCTGATAGGTGAGCGTCCCGCCGCCCAGGACGCGTTCGGCGAGGACCGCGACGCCGACCGCGTAGATGCCGATGCCGAGCAGGCTGAGGACCCGCTGGAGGCGGTCGTAGCGGCGCGTCGCGAGAGTCAGGACCGCGGTGACGAGCGCGACGAGCATCGGCGCGACGACAATGTGGGTCGTCGAGATAGCGAGGTCGGCGCTCATTCGACGGTCACCTCCCCGAGGTCGAGCGTGCCGTGCTCCTCGTAGAGCCGGTAGGTCAGCACGAGCGCGAACGCGGTCGTCCCGAAGCCGATGACGATGGCCGTCAGGACGAGCGCCTGGACGAGCGGGTCCGTCACGCAGTTGGCGCCCGCGTCGGGCACGGAGCAGGCGACCGGGTGCTCGCCGCCGTGGCCGAGGATCGGCGACTGGCCGGTGAGCCCGCCCATCGTGACGAGGTAGACGTTCGCCGCCTGGCTGATGATCGAGACGCCCCAGATGACCCGGACCACGTCCCTGCGCAGGATCAGGTAGGTGCCGAGCGCGAACAGGAGCCCGAGCACGCCGGCGAGGATGACCTGGGTCATTCCGCGCCCACCTCCGCGAGGATCGTCAGGAGCGCCCCGACGACGACGGCGTACACCCCGAGGTCGAACGCGAGCGCCGATGCGACTTCCAGATACCCGTAGATCGGCAGTGGTTCGACGAAGGCGACTGCCTGGGTCAGGAACGGGTAGCCCAGCGCGATGGCGGCGATGCCGCTCCCGACGGCGACGGCGAGACCGAGCGAGAAGACGGCGCCGTACTCGCGGACGATGCCGGACTCGGTCTCGTAGCGCGTCTCGGGGTTGCGGTCGAGCAGTTCGGTCTCCAGGTAGTCGAGCCCGAAGATGATGTACACGAGGGCGAACGCCGTCACCGTCAGGACGCCGGCGATGAAGCCGCCGCCCGGCAGGTTGTGCCCCTGGAACAGCAGGGCGAACGCCGTCACCAGGATGAGCGGGACGACCAGTCGCGTCACTGTGCGTGCGATGACGGTCGGTTGCCTGTCGAGACTCACTGGATCTCACCTCGTTCCCGCATGGCGATGAGCGTGATGACCGACAGCGCGGCCATCGCCACCACCGAAATCTCCCCGAGGGTGTCGAACGCACGGAAGTCCACGAGGATGACGTTGACGATGTTGCCGCCGCCGCCGGCGTTCACGAATATCGGGTCGTGTTCGGCCGGAACGCCGCCGTTGGCGACGAAGTACTGGGCGATCACGTCGTCGGGTCCGGCGGCCGTCGAGAGCAGCACCGTCACGGAGACGGTGAGCCCGACGGCCGCGGCGACGACCGCGTCGCGGGCCGCCTTGAGCCTGTCGACCGTGCCGTAGAAGGCCGGGAGCTTGTCGAGCACGAGCAGGAAGATGACGAGCACGAGCGTCTCGATGACCAGCTGCGTGAGCGCCAGGTCCGGCGCGCTCCCGAGGATGTAGAAGATGGCGACCATGAACCCGAGGATCGAGAGGGTGAGGACGCCGGAGATATGTGACGGCGACGCGGCGACGGCGACCGCGCCGATCACCGCGACGGCGAGGACGATCACGAGCGCGGGTTCGAGGCCCGCGTAGACGATGTCCGGCAGCGCCACGCTCGCGGCGGCGTACGCCCCGAGGGTCAGTGCCGCGAGCGCGAGCGAGAGCACGGCCGCGTACGTGCGGAGGTTCCCCGTCTGGATCAGGTCGATGGCCGACGAGCGGTCGAGTCCCTCGGTGATCCCGTCGTAGTACCAGTTCGGCCGGAGCGGGTCGACGCTTCGAACCGCCCGGACGGCATCGCGGATGCGGTCGAAGAACGGGTAGGCGACAGTGCCGACGCCGATCGTGACCGCGCTCATGATCAGCCACGGCGAGACCTCGGTCGGCAGGTAGTACGAGAAGTCGTGACTCTCGCCTCCGGGGGCGACGGAGCTGTGGGTGACGCTCCCTACGAAACTCTCGAGGGCGCCCACGGGCCAGCCGTGATACCCGAACGTGGCGGCGACGCCGCCGAGGCCGACGAGCAGCGCGAGCGTCCCGAGCACGAACGCCGGGATCGTCATCGCGAGCGGGGGCGCGTGGACCTCGCCGAGCGCGTCGGGCTTGTCCCCGAAGAAGAGCATCAGGAACTTAATCGAGTAGAGGAACGTGAAGATGCTCCCGAAGACGGCGACAGCGGGGAGGAGCCACCAGAGAACGGAGCCGCCGTTCGCGACGAACTGCTCGGCCGTCACGTAGACGGCGTGGAAGAGGAACTCCTTGGAGTAGAAGCCGTTGAACGGGGGGACGCCGGCCATCCCGAGCGCGGCCACGAACGTGATTCCCGCCGTTATCGGCAGGTCCTCGGCGAGGCCGCCGAGCTCGTCGATGGCGCGCGTGCCGGCCTCGTGGGCGACGATGCCGGCCACGAGGAAGAGGGCGGCCTTGAACAGCGCGTGGTTGAGGATGTGGAAGGCCCCGGTCTCGGCGCCGAGATAGCCCGACATGCCGTAGCCGGCGACGATGAGCCCCAGATGCGAGGCCGTCGAGTACGCCAGTAGTTCCTTGATGTCGCTGGCGCCGACGGCCAGGATCGCGGTGATCGTCATCGTCGCGAGGCCGAGGACGCCGAACACCAGCGTCCACTCGTCGGTCACGAGCAGCGGGCGGAAGCGACCGACGAGGTAGACGCCGGCTTTGACCATCGTCGCGGAGTGGAGGAACGCGGAGACGGGCGTGGGTGCCTCCATCGCGTTCGGCAGCCAGATGTGGAAGGGGACCTGCGCGGACTTGGTCGCGGCGCCGACGCCGACGAGCAGGAGCACCGGAACCAACAGTCCCTGCGCGCGCAAGGCGGCGACCATCGTGTCGGCGTTGGCGAGTATCGAACCCTCGCCGGCGAGCCGGAACGCCGAGTCGACGCCGGGGACACCCGTCGCGACGACGTGGAGCAGGAGGAAGCCGACGAGCATGAACAGGCCGCCGGCGACGGTGATGAGCATGGACTTGCGCGCGGCGTACTGGGAGGCGTCGGCGTCCTGGTAGTGGCCGATGAGCAGGAACGACGAGACGCTCGTGAGTTCCCAGAAGACGAACAGCGCGATCAGGTCGGCCGCGAAGGCGACGCCCAGCATCGACCCCATGAACGCCAGCAGCGTCGCGTAGTACTTCGCCTGGCCGGGCTCGCCGTGCATGTAGCCACCGGAGTAGGTGAACACGAGGACGCCGACACCGGTGGCCAGCGTCCCGATCAGCAGGGCGAGTCCGTCGACGTAGAACGCCAGCGAGACCCCGTACGTCGGGATCCACGGGACGACGACCGTCCCGTGGGTACCGTAGAGGCTGGCGACGAGGGCGAGCGAGGCCGCGGCGACGGCCGCGGCGAAGTAGGCCGTCCGCTCGCCGAGCACCCGGTAGACCAGGGGGGCGAGCGCCGCACCGAGAAACGGCAGTGCCAACAGCGCCAGGAGCGCGGACGAGCTCGGTTGCACACGCGTTCATCTGCCGAGACGCGACTTAATGCTTCTCAACTTCGCCGAGCGTGACCCCCGAACGATCTCCGGCTGCCGAAAACCCACTGACGAACCGGCCATCGTGTTATAACTCTGGAATCATAGCCGACAGATATACTCGTCAGAATTTCGGGCATCGGGAATCATATTAGTGAAGATATAATTTCCGTCAGCTATGTCGTTCGCGTAATTCCCGTCCGCTCTCAGGACAGTTCCACGACTCGGCTCGTCGATTCAATCGGCACGATACGCCCGAGTATCAGTGTTGATACGATACAGCACGCCCTTGAATTTCCGATTTTGATAATACGGTAGTGACGCTTATGTGCGGCGCTGGGTGAGGCGTAGGTGACACGCACCGATCGCAGCTCGGTCCAGATTCGACGTCAGGCCGGCGGCGAGACAGGGGTTCGGCCCCACGCATCGGGCGTGACGACAACAACAATGCAACTCAATCAACTCTTCGCGGACGACGACGCGGTGTCGCCGGTCATCGGCGTCATCCTCATGGTCGCGATCACGGTCATCCTCGCGGCCGTCATCGCGACGTTCGTCCTCGGACTCGGCGACCAGGTCAGTAGCACAACCCCGCAGGCGTCGTTCAGCTTCGAGTGGAACGGTGAGGCGGGCAGCACGGCACCGCTCAAAGTCACTCACGACGGTGGTGAGACCATTCAGGCTCAGAACCTCTACATCCGTGGTTCCCCCGGTTCGGGCGGCGCCAGTTTGGGTCAAAGTTGGGATAACTATCCGCCCAACATCGGAGCTACATCCGATGTTCAGGCAGGCATGTCTATCGAGATCGCTGACGTGGGCTCCGATGGTGAAGCCCGCATCGTCTGGCAGAGCACGGCTGGCGACAGCTCCTCGACGATGAAGGAGTGGACCGGCCCGACGGCCTAACGGGCTCGGCATATCTCACGCCGTTCGGACGGCGGTAGACGTGCGGTTTTGCCCGCTACTCGCGGGCGACTCATTCACATTTGATACCAACACCTGGCACTGTAGATCTCGGATCTAATACTTTCGACCGTCAATTGCAGTTACGGGCCACGAGAACGGGGAAGAGAAGCGGGCGACAGACTCTCGAACTGGACGTTCGCTCCGAAACAGTCTTAGCGGATGAGCAATCTAACACACATCATCCAGACGACGGGTGGCTGGGGTTCCACTCGTGACAACGGGTCCACACCATGAGTAATCAGACGAGACGACTTCCGGCGCGCGGGGACGGAGAGCTGTCGAAGGGAGAGATATTCGACGTCCTGCAGAACCAGCGACGTCGATACGTTCTGGAGTATCTCAAGCGGTTCGACGAACCGGTCGAACTGAGCGATCTCGCCACGCAGATCGCCGCCTGGGAGTACCAGACGCCCGTCGACGAGGTGACGAACGACCAGAAAAAGCGCGTCTACACGACGCTCCAGCAGACCCACCTCTGCAAGATGGAGGACGCCGGGATCGTCGAGTACGACGCCGACGAGAACCTCGTGACACGTACGCCGTACACGGAAGAAATGACGGTCTACCTGGAGATCGTCCCCGGGTCCGAGTTCCCGTGGCGGGAGTTCTACCTCTCGCTCGGGTCTATCAGCTGCGCGGTCGTCGTCGCGCTCTGGGCCGAGCTGTTCCCGCTGACCCTTCTCACTCCGCTCGAGTGGGCGACGGTCATCGCCGCGACGTTCACGGTCGCCGCCGCGTATCACACCTACAGCGGTGCGGACATGCGACTCGGCGACGACGGATACGCGCCCGACGAGATCGACCGGTAGCGACACGATGTTCGAGTTCGGTGGATTCGGCGCTCAACATTCGAACCCTGTACGGCCACGGTCAACGACTTTATACTGGTCGAAAGCGGTGATTCGCCAATGAATCGGCCGCGGGCGATAACGTACGCCGCCGCGATTGTGATCCTCGGCGTCACGCTCCTCTCGGGGCCGGCCATCGGTGTCGTCGACCTGACGACACCGAGGTACGACATGGCGGGTCTCGGTGAGGGGAACGCCAGCGTCGATCGGATCGATGCGCCCGCATCCGCCACGATCGAACGCGAGTACCAGTCCGAGACGTACTATCTCAACGTCCCCGACGCGCGAATTCACCTCGCGTCGATATCCGGGAAGCCCACCGTCGCATACGGCATCGAGATCCCCGAATTCGGCTACTCGCGGTCGACGACGCACTTCTTGAGCGACGGACGGACCGGCTGGATCGCGCTCTCTTTGCAGACCGACACGTTCTCCGACGACGTCACGCCAGGTGAGGTGTACGAGGGCGAACTCTCGGTCGTCATGCGCGCGAGCGACGGGAAATCGCTTCTCTACAACGAGTCGATCGACGTGGAGGTCACGAAATGAGCACCGGCCGCGAACGATCGGCCGGATTCGCCCTCTCACAACAGCGGATCCACGACCTCCGGCAGGCGTTCGTCAGGGCGACGGTCGGGGACCGCCTCGGACTCGTCATCTTTCTCGGGACGCTCGCCGTGTTCGGTCTCACCTGGCGAGTCGGAATCTTCATCACGGACAACTACACGCCGGCAAACGCGCTGGTCGCACTCGCCGGCGGCCAGTTGGTCGTGGACGAGGCGCTCTACGGAACGCTCGAAGCCCCTGGGATGCAGATCCACGACGGGAAGACGTACGGCCGCAACTACGGGCAGGTCGCGTTCGCGGTCCCGTTCCTCTGGGCGTTGAGACTCACGCTGTCGGTCGCGGATCCCGGGCTCGTCTTCTCTGCGCTCTGGTCCCTGGTGGTGCTCGCGCTTGCCGTCCAGATCGGTCGGCTCGTCGACCGCCAGTCGCTCATGGCCGTCGTCGGCGCGGCAGTGGCGCTATCGACGTTCGGCCTCAACGCGCACCTGGCCGAACCGCTCTCTCCGGATCTGATACCGCTCGCGGCGCTCCAGCTCAGCGCGCTCGTCGCCGCGGCGTTCGCCGCGAGTACGGCCTATCGCCTCCTCGCTCGGATGCACAGTCGTCGAGCGGGCGCCGCAGCGGCGACGGGTATCGTGCTCGCCACTCCGGTCGGATTCTGGGCCACGATTCCGAAGCGACACGTGTACGTCGTCGCGCTCCTGCTCGGTGTCGTCTACGCGTTCTACAGGAGCCGCGAGGGACCAACCGACGACGCGTTCCTCTCGCCGACCGAGTTCCGGGGGCTCGCGTACGCGCTGGTCGGATTACTGACCTGGGTTCACGCGGGCGAGGGGTTCGTCGTCTTCCTCGCGCTCGTGCTCGTCGACGTTCCGACGGCACCGTCGAACGACTGGCGAACGCTGGCGGTCGTCGGGGGGGCGTTCGCTCTTTCGATGCTCCCGTTCTTCCTGACCAACGCGCTCATCTCTGGTGACCCGGTGCGACCGCCGCGAATGCTCGACCAGTTCGGCGAGTTCTCTGGCGATTCGACGTTCGGCTCTGGATCCGGTTCGGGCGGTGGTGGCGGTGGCAGCGGCGGTGGCGGAGGATCTGGGCTGTTGCCACCAGTACTCGGTGGACCGGTCGACGAGATCACGCAGCGACTAAACCTCATTTTCGGTCCGTTCGTCCAGGGTCTCCACGCCACGGTCAACCGGCCGGGCGATGTGTACCAGACGTTCGTCCGAGCGGGATACATCTCGTCAGTGGGTTCGCGCGACAACCAGCAAGCGATCAACCTCACGATCGTCGAATCAGCCCCGCTGGTCGCTGGCATCGCCGGGACCGTCGGAATCGCAGCAGGCCGGTTCTTCAGCGGGAGACTCGACAGAGTCGAGCGGATTCGCCCGGCTCGCCTACTCAGCGCGATGCGCACCCTCCGTCGATCGCCGAAGCGGGCCACCGACGCCTTCGTCGTCGCCGCGGCGCTGCTGTTCTACCTGGTGTACATTCACCGGTTGCCTCTCCACGCGCAAGTCACCGTCCGCTATCTCCTCCCGCTGTATCCGCTGGCCGTCTACGGTATCGTTCGACAGAACCAGATCCGTCGCGCTCTCACTGATCACGGCCGAACGGCGCTATGGACGTATCTCGCCGGTGTCCTTCTCGGAGCCCAACTGATCTTCGTCGCCACGACCACCGGGACGTTCGGGCGCGGCGGTGCGCTCCAGTTACACGCCGTCGTCGGCCTCGCGGTCGCGGCTGCGTTCGCACTGGCCGCGACGGCGAGCGCGCTCGACGAACGATTCGACAGGGTGACGGCCGCCGTCGGCGGACTCGCCGCCGCGCTGGGGACGAACCTCGTCGTCCTCTCGGCGTTCGTCTACTTCCAGTACGGTCCGTACGCGCTCCCGATGGCGGACTGGCTCGCCGACCTGCTGTCGACCGCCTGACCCGACCGAGCTAGTCAGGCTTTTCCCCCCGGGTTTCCATTCACCGGGCATGAATCGTCTGAAGCAGTCGCTGCTCGACGCCCCGATCGTCGAGAAAGAGGGGTATCACTACTTCGTCCACCCGATCAGCGACGGGGTCCCGATGCTCCGGCCGGAACTGCTCCGCGAGATCGTCATCAAGATCATCCGCAAAGCCGAACTCGAAAACGTCGACAAGATCGTCACGCCCGCCGCGATGGGCATCCACATCTCCACCGCCGTCTCCCTGATGACCGACATCCCCATCGTCGTCGTCCGCAAGCGCCAGTACGGTCTCGAAGGGGAGGTCGCGCTCTCGCAGGTCACCGGCTACTCCGAGTCGGAGATGTACGTCAACGACGTCTACGAGGGCGACCGCGTGCTCGTCCTCGACGACGTGCTCTCGACCGGCGGCACCCTTTCGGGCATCACCGGCGCGCTCGAAGAGATCGGCGCCGACATCGTCGACATCGTCTGCGTCATCAAGAAAGACGACGGGCAGAACAAACTCGCCGACGCCGGCTACGAGGCGAAGACGCTCATCAACGTCGTCGTCGAAGACGGCGAGGTCGTCATCGTCGACGAGCAGGGCGACGACTGACTGCCCCGCTTCTCACAGGACTCCGGCCGCGACGACGCCGAAGTACCCCCCGGCCGCGATCAGCGCCGCACCGACGACCTGCACGAGCCGTCTAATTTTCCCTTCCGGTTCGCCGTCGGTGCCGTACTCGCCGCCGCGCTCGCCGGGGACGCGCCCAGTCGTGTGCGCGCGGACGACTGCTTCCGGCGCCGCGACCAGAACGACACCGAGGCCGATCCCCAGGACAGCGGCGGCTAGCGTGCGGTAGTCCATCTCAAGCCCGCAGTTTCTCGATACGCTTCTCGATCGGCGGGTGGGTCGCGAACAGGCGCGCGAGCCCGCGCTTCTCGCCGAAGATACACAGCGCGTTCACCTGCTCGTCTACCGCGGAGTCGCTCGCACGCTCGTTACCACTGCTGATCTTCTCCAGCGCGCGGGCGAGCGGTTCGCCGGAGCCGATGGCGCCCGCCGCGTCGCTGTCCGCGACGTATTCGCGGTACCGCGAGATGGCGAACACGAACAGCATGACCAGCATCTGGACGACCTGGCCGACGACGATGGCCAGGAAGAAGTCGGCGATGTCGTTGTCGCCCGTCAGCAGGACGGCCCACTGGGCGACGATGGCGACGATCGAAGCGATCCCCTGGCCGAGCACCATCATCACCACGTCGCGGTTCGCGATGTGTGCCAGCTCGTGTGCGAGCACGCCCTCGACTTCGTCGCCGTTCAGTGTCCGGAGGAGCTCCTCGGAGACGACGACCGTTCCCGCGCCCTTTCGACCGACAGCGAAGGCGTTGGGGACGCCCATCCGCGCGATCATCAGTCGCGGTTTCTCGATGCCCATCTCGTCGGAGAGCGATTCGACCTGGCGGTGGACCTCCGGGAACCGGTCCTCCGGGAGGTCCTCCGCACCGACGCTCCGGATCGCGACCCACTTGCCGATCTTGTACTGGACCCCGACGAACAGGACGCTCCCGACCAGTACCAGCCACAGCGGTGCCCCGAACGCGCCCATGGCTACGACCGCTGCCACTGCGTAGAACGCGAACAGGACCGATCCGACGACCGCCATCCGCGCGACGAGACTTGGGTGGCGCATACCTGTCGTGTCCAGCACCTTCCCACTAAGAACCCCGGGATCGTCCTCACTAAACCGTCCGAAACCCGCTGTCTGACCTATACTATCGGTATCAGATCCGCCGCATCGGTTCCCGCCGACGGGGCCGCCGGTCGCGGGCGCTCTGGAGTTGTTCCGAGCGAACGGCTCGGGGAGTCTCCCGTGTCGACGAGCGCGCGCGACCGATCTCGACCTGGCCGCGTGGACGTTTCCTGCGGGCCGCCGCGACGTGGAAACTGGGATTCCCGAGCGAGCCGGGGCCACTCCGGGGGAGAACGACGGTCGAGCGCTGTCGCCGTGCGCTCGCGCTCTCGGCGCGTATTACAGCTCGGAGAAACGTTGTACGTTTTCGCCGATTCGAGAGACGACGGCGGTTCTATTCGTTTACTATCACGTGGCCTATCATGTTTACAGAATAAAGCTAATAACCCAGTCCGTGGTATGGCCGTCACTAGAACACGAGCGCGCGGAGAAGGGCGCTTGGTAGGACATGTCGGCCTTCTCCCCCCGCCGGTAAAAGCGTTGCCCAGCGCGAGTGGCGACACCGGCCGGGGCGGCCCGTCGCGTGCCGGCGTAACGCGCACCCACCCAGGCACACACACACATGAACCAGATCGACGACGACCGTGGACCCGACGTGGTCATCGAGGCGCGCCCCTCGCGCGACGACGAGTTCGGGACGATAGTCCTGACGGCGATCGCCGACGAGCTCGGGAGCGACCCGGAGTCGCTCCCGCCGCTCCGAGACAGCATCGACCCCGACATCCTCAACGGACTCCGTGACGCCGCCGGCTCGTCCGTGAAAACGCTCTCCTTCGAGTACCTCGGCTACGAGGTAGTCGTGACGAGCGACGGCCTCATCCAGCTGCGGTCGTTCGCCTGAGGACCCGATTGGACGTTCCTCGACGTACCCCCGTCACCGCTCGCACACCTCTGAGTGTCTGTGTCGTCTCTTGCTCGCAGAACGCACAGGAGACGTCCATCCGTGCCGACAGCTCGCACACGCGAGGCGGTGCTCGCCGTTTAGCTCGCGGCAAAATCACAGCGGGAGGTAGATTTGAACTACGCCCACTTCGGTCGCTTCGCTCCCTCGTGGTCTACTTCAAATCTACAACGGCCTACGTTTGCGGACGCAGGACTCGTCACTTCGTTCCTCGTCGTTGCGTCCGCAAACTGATAGCGGGAGGTAGATTTGAACCGGAGCCAGACGTGCTCGCTCACTTCGTTCGCTGCGCGCGACTGGCAGGGTTCAAATCTCCTCGGAATATTTTCGAAGAAACCGGCTCACTCGTCGCTACGCTCCTCGTTCGCGTTGTTTCTTCGAAAATAGCGGGAGGTAGATTTGAACTACCGATCTGCGGGTTATGAGCCCGCCGGAATCTCCTGGCTATCCCATCCCGCTACTCATTCGTACCGGCGACCACCCATTAAGGGTTGTGATTCACTCGCCGTCCGTGAGTTAGTGTCGCGGTCACCCCTCGTGGACCTGCCAGGTGAACAGACTCTCGAAGACGTAGTTGACGACCATCCCGACTGCGACGCCGCTGCCCTTGGCGACGAGGAGCCAGAGATCGAGGCCCGAGAGCGCCGACGCCAGTCCGACGACGCCTGCCGCGCTCGACAGTACCGCCACGTCGCCGAACGTCAGGTCGACGAACAGCGGATTGTAGATGGTCCACCAGACCACGAACTGCGTCGTCACGCCACCGGCGCGGACGACGTGGGACCGTTTGAGGCGGGCGAAAAAGGACTCCTGGTCGCCGCCGTGGTCTGCGAACGTCCAGTTCTCGTTGACGAGGAACATCACGAGAATGGCCGTCTCGACGCCCGCCAGCCACGCCAGGTTCGGCGGGGCGCCGACCACCTCCGAGAGGAACACCAGGACGGCGGTGTCACAGACCGCACCGACCACGCCGACAGAGACGAACTTGCCGAACCGGATCCCGGAGGCCAGCGACGACAGCCGCGACCTGACCGTCCCGCTCCCGTCAGTCATTCTTCTCCACCAGTGCCGTCGGGTCCTCGCGGGTCGCGGCGATGGCGTTGTGCACGCGGCTGTTGCGGATCTGTTTCGCCCGGTGGCGCGAGGAGACGAGCGCCCGACCCAGCCGTACCGAAGTCCGGACCGGGGAGACGGTCGAGCCCGGCTGGTCCTCCCAGGTGATCGGTACCTCGGCCACGTCGAGTTCCAGCGCGCCCGCCATCGCGACGAGTTCGACGTCCCAGGCGAACCCCGGTTCGTAGAGGTGCTGGCGGACGGCGTCCCACGATTCTGCGGTGATCGCTTTCGCGCCGCACTGGTAGTCGTAGAGGTCCGCGTCGAGCATCCGACGAGCGAGCCAGGCGAACCCGTCGCCGAGGAACCGTCGGGCGAACGTCTGGTGACTCGTGATCTCCGAGTCGGGATGTCGTCTCGACCCGACCGCGACGTCGGCGCCGCCGTCGGTGATCGCGGCGAGCACCGCCGCGAACTCTCCCGGGGCGGTGCTGCCGTCGGCATCGACGAATCCGAGGATGTCGGTCTCTAGTGCCTCGAACCCGGCGGTGACCGCGGCGCCCTTGCCGCGGCGGTACGGGCTGACGCTGACCGTCGCGGGCAGGTCCGCGAGGGCAGTCGCCACCTCCTCGTCGGCGTCGTCCAGCTCGATGCGGATCGTTTCCGGGGTGAGCCGGGCATCGAGCGACCGGACGTAGGAAGCGAGGCGATCGACGTCGGGTCGAAAGGCGGGGACCACGATACCGACGGACGCGCTCATTGCCAGTTGTGACCACCGCAGCGAGTAAAAACCGTTCGGAACTCGGGAATCGGCGGTGCCCCGCCCCACGGTCTCGCGGTGAAACGACGCCGTCGTCGGTGTGGTCGCGGGCTCCCTCGTCGGTACGGGGTACGCCGGTCCACAAGAGGTATAGGCCCCGGAGACGGCCACTCTGGTAATGGAGTACGGTCTCGTCCTCTGGTGGCTCGTGGCCTACCTCGCCTTCATGGCGGTCGGGATGCCGCTGGCGGCGGTACTGTTCCCGCGCCTCGCCGACCGCGGGGCGGGCGTGGCGCTCCCGGCGGCGCTCGCCGTCCTCTGGGTCGTCGCGTACGTCGTCGGACACGTCTCGCTTACGGCCGGATTACTGGTCGGTCTCGCCGTCCTCGCGGCCGCTACCGCGGCGGCCGTCTACCGCGGCGCCGAGTTCGACCGCCGGCGCTACGGCGAGGTCGCCGCGGTCTTCACTGTCGCGTTCCTGTTCATGATCGCCATCCGCGCCGTCGACGCGGGGGTCCACCCCGCTGGCGGCGAGAAGTTCCTCGACTTCGGAATGTTGCAGTCGCTCCTCCGCGCCGAGGCGCTCCCCCCGGAAGACGTGTGGTTCGCCGGCCGCCCGGTGAAGTACTACTACGGCGGGCACCTCGTCGCCGCGCTGCTGACGAAGATCACCGGCACCGAGGCCCGATTCGCGTACAACCTCGCGCTTGCGGGCTTCTTCGGGATGCTCGTCACCGCCGCCTACGGGCTGGCGGGGTCGATCGGCGCGAGCAGGGGCGTCTCGCGCGTCCGGGCGGGCGCCTTCGGCGCATTCTTCGTGGGCTTCGCCAGCAACGCCTCGACCCCGCTGAAACTCCTCATGTGGCTGTTACCCGACGGCCTCGCCTCGTTCGTCGCCGGCGTCCTGGGGATCGAACTCTCGGGCGTCGCAGCGGAGGGGCCCAGCGAGTTCGGCTACTGGTCGGCCAGCCGGGTGATCGAGGGGACGATAAACGAGTTCCCGCTGTTCGCCTGGCTCAACGGCGACATGCACGCCCACATGATGAGCACGCCGTTCGTCCTGCTCGCCGCCGCGCTCCTGTTCAGTTACTACCGAACGCCGGCGGCCGAACGGACGCGGCGCCTGCTTCTCTTGCTGGTCGCCGTCCCGCCGCTCGCCGGCCTGCTCGCCGTCGTCAACACGTGGTCGTTCCCGATCGTCGGCGGACTGACGTTCCTGACTCTCGCGCTCGCACCGGCCGACCCGGTGTCGCTGCTGCCCGGCGCGGTCGTTGAGCACATCCCGCGGCGTGAGGACTGGCAGCGCGAACTCGCTCGCCACGGCGTGGCGCTCGCGGGCGCCGTCGCCGTGGTCGTCCTCGGCGCCCTCTGGTCGCTGCCGTTCTGGCTCGGCTCCGCCAGTGGCGGCGGCCGCTCGATCGCCGTTTGGACGGACAGGAGTTCGCTGGGTGAACTGCTGATCGTCCACGGCGCGTTCGTGCTCCTCTTCGCCCTCCACCTGGCGCGGCACGCCGTCCCGCAGGTCGAGTCGGACGAGGTAGGCGAGGTCCTCGTGTTCCTGGGGGCCGGTATCGCTATCGCGTGGTTCCTGGCGTCGTCGGCCGCACTCGCGCTCCTCGGTCCGGTAGTCGCCATCGGGTGGGTCCTCCTCCGAACGCAGGCCGACGCCCTGCACCGCATCGCGTCTCGAGCGATCGGGACCGGGAAGCGAGCGGCGGCGGACGGCGGGACGGCGACCACCGAGTCGGCAGCTTCGGGAGACGCCAGCACCGTGAAACGCCTCCGGGACGTGCTCGGTTTCGAAACGCTGCTGATCATCGCCGGTGCCGGGGTCGTCGTCATCGTCGAGTTCGTCTACGTCAAAGAACAGGCCGGTCCGGGGCGGATGAACACCGTGTTCAAGACCTACGCGGACGTGTGGATCCTCTGGGCTGTCGCAGCCGGCGCCGTCCTCGCCCATCTCGTCGAGAACCACTCGCCCGCGCTCGCGCTCTCCGGCGACAATTGGCAGTCGGCGTTCCGGGCCCTGGCGGTCGTGCTCGTCATCTCGACCGCGCTGTACGGCACGTTCGCGCTCTCGGCGCACTTCAGCGGTGACACGTACCCCAACCACCCCGAGGACCCGACCCTGGACGCGTTGGACTTCGTCACCGACCGCCACCCCGACGAGTACGCGGCCATCCAGTGGTTCGACCAGCTGGAGGGGCAACCGAACATCGCCTCCGCGCCCGGACGGGGGTCACAGATGTACGATTGGACGAACCCGGTGTCGAGTCTGACCGGCGTGCCGACGGTGGTCGGGTGGGCCCACGAGGTCGGCTACCGGGGGGCCGAGGTGTATCAGACGCGCGTCGACCACGTAGACACCATCTACACCGGATCGCCGGCCGAACGCGCGTACTACCTCGACAAGTACGAAGTCGAGTACGTCTACGTCGGGACCAACGAGCGCCAGGAGTACTCCGAGGAGGAGCTCACCGCCTTCGAGTCGATGGCCGGTGTCAGCGTCGAGAAGCAGTGGGGCGACGTGGCCGTCTACCGCGTCGACCAGAGCGCGCTGGAGTACCCCGACAGCGACGAGTAGCCGCTCAGCGTCGGTCGGCGTGGCGACGCCGGTGGACGATCCCCTGATTGTTCGCGGCGTTGCTGACGAACGAGCGGAACGCCTCGCCAGTCTCGCTGTCCTCGTCGAGCACCATCGGTTCGCCGGCGTCGCCGCCCTCGCGGACTGCCGGATCGAGGGGGATATCGCCGAGGAACGGCATCTGCGCGTCCGCGGCGAACACTTCGCCGCCGCCCTCGCCGAAGATCGCGTGCTCGTTGCCGCAGTCCGGGCAGCGGAACGAACTCATGTTCTCGACGATGCCCAGCACGGGCGTCTCGTGCTCGCCGAACATCTCCAGCCCCTTGCGCGCGTCGTCGATGGCGACCTCCTGGGGCGTGGTCACGATGACCGCGCCGGTGACGGGGACGCTCTGTAACAGCGTCAACTGCGTGTCGCCGGTTCCCGGCGGCAGGTCGACGACCATGTAGTCCAGCCCGCCCCACTCGACGTCCTCCCAGAGCTGGGTGAGCACCTTGTGGACCATCGGTCCGCGCCAGATCACCGGGTCGTCCTCGCCGAGCAGGAAGTCCATGCTCATGAGCTTCATCCCGTACTTCTCCGGCGGGACGAGCGTCTCGTCGGGCGTCGCCTGGGGCTGCTGGTCGGCGTCGAGCATCCGCGGCACGTTCGGCCCGTACACGTCGGCGTCGAACAGCCCGACGCGAGCGCCCAGCTGGGCCAGCCCGGCCGCGAGGTTGACGGCGATGGTGCTCTTGCCCACCCCGCCCTTCCCCGAGGCAACCGCGATGACGTTCTCGACGCCGGGGAGGACCGACCCCTCGGCGACCAGCCCGCTGTCCACCTCCGCGTCGAGTTCGATCGACCGGTCGAGGCCCGACAGCGCCTCGCGGACCGCGCCCGCCATGTCCGTCTCGGTCGGCGAGTACGGCGCCCCCAGCGCCAGCGAGACGCGTACCTCGTCGTCGGTGACGTCGACCGAGTTGACCAGCCCCAGCGAGACGATATCGTCGCCCAGATCCGGGTCCTCGACCGTCCCGAGCAGGTCGAGCACGTCGTCTTCGTCCATACCTCGTCTCCGTCTGTGCGAGCGAAAAGGATTGTGAAGACGCGAGCCCGGTCTGTCACTCGCCTCGCTAAAATATATTTTAGATAACATATTTCCCCACACCGCCCTGACTCATCGCCGATGACGCCGACAGACTTCGGCCCGCCCAGCGGGTCGCGATTGCACGACTTAGCAGCCGACTACGGGAAAGCCGACTCGACGACTGACGTCGACGCGCCGACCTTCGACACCGGGACGACCATCGTCGCGGTCTCAGCCGCCGACGCCGTGGTGATGGCCGCTGACCAGCGGATGAGCCTCGGCGGGCGGTTCACCGCCAACAAGAACGTCAGAAAGATCTCGCGAGTCCACCCGCACGCCGCGCTGGCGATCTCTGGGTCGGTCGGCCCCGCGCAGGACGCGATCCGATCGATTCGCGCGGAGGCGAGCCTCTACGAATCCCGACGTGGCGAGCCCATGACCATGCAGGCGCTCTCGCAGACGGCCGGGCACATCGTGCGCGGGCTCCCGATCGCGCCGATCCTCGGAGGCGTCGACGACACCGGCGGGCACGTCTACGAACTCGACGGCGGCGGGAGCGTCATGGAAGACGCCTACGCCGCGGGCGGGAGCGGGATGCAGGTCGCCTACGGCGTGCTCGAAGGACGGTTCGAACCCGACGCGAGCCGATCGGAGGCGACGGAAACGGCCGTCGCAGCGGTCGAGGCCGCGAGCGAGCGCGACACCGCCAGCGGGAACGGCGTGACCGTCGCGACGGTCACGAGCGACGGCGTCGAGATCGAAGCCCTCGACGAGACCGCCCACACCGGTGACGAACACGGTGCGGCGGGCGGCGCGGAGGAGGTGGCCTGATGCAGTCGAACGACCAGCGGGCGTACGACCGCGGGGTGACGGTCTTCTCGCCCGACGGCCGCCTCTATCAGGTAGAATACGCGCGCGAGGCGGTCAAGCGCGGAAGCCCGGCCGTCGGCGTGGCGACCGACGACGCGGTCGTCTTCGCCGCCCACGGGCGGCCACGGTCGCCGCTAATGGAACCGGATAGTATCGAGAAGGTCCACGACGTCGACGGTCGCCTCGGCGTCGCCACTGCGGGCCACGTCGCCGACGCGCGACGGCTCGTCGACTACGGTCGGCAGTTCGCCCAGCGCGAGCGGCTTCGATACGGCGAGGCGCCGGCGGTCGAACCGGTCGCGAAGGCCGTGGCCGACCAGATCCAGGAGTCGACGCAGACCGGTGGAACTCGGCCGTTCGGTGCGGCGTTGCTGGTCGGCGGCGTGGTGGAATCGGTTCCCCGACTCTACGAGATCGATCCGTCCGGGACGCCCACCGAGTGGCGCGCGACGGCGGTCGGTGATGGAAGCGAGGTCATCCGGAGCCACCTCGAAGCCGAGTATGTGGCGGAATCGGACGCCGGCGCCGGCGTCTCGCTCGCCCTCTCGGCGCTCGACGAGGGGACAGACGGCGAGCTGCGTGCTCGGGAGATCGACGTCGCGGTACTCGACGAGTGCGGGTACGAAGCGTTCGACCGCGACCGACGAGCCACAGTGCTCGACGACGCGGACCTCTCGCCGGCGTCCTGAGACGATCCGACCGACTCAGGCGGAGGCTTCCCCGGTTCCGCTCTCTTCGCCTCGGGTGCGCTCGCCGGCCGGCGCCCGGTCGGATCCGGACTCGGCGTTCGCTTCGCCGACATCTGCCGACTCAGTCGCCCTCGCGGGCTCTTCGGAGTTGTCGTGGTCAGTCCGACGATGGTCGACCACGCGCCCGTCGCCCGCGACGTAGCAGATCAGGTCGTCGCCGTCGAGTCTGACGCTGACGACCACGCACCAGGGATCGCGAGACACGACCCGCTCGCGCCACTCGCTGCCGACGTTCCAGATGGGTCGGTCGCGCACGTTGCGGGCGTGGTCGTGGTAGAACGAGACGACGGCCGGGTGCTCCAGCAGCGTGAGCGCGACCGGACAGCGCAACCCCGCGCTGCAGGCCTCGCACTCGAATGTCATCTGGACCGGAACGTGCCCCGCTTCGTCGCGCGTCCGAGGGTCCTCCGTCGACGCCGTTTCTATCTTCGCCGAGACCGACCCGGCGCACTCCGGACAGACGCCGTCGCCGAACGACTCGATGCGCCTGCGGTGGTGAACGTCGAGGGCGTCCGGCAGATTCTCCGCGTCGTGGCTCGCGTACCCGCTCGGCGGGAACGACAACCGCAACAGCGGCGAGTCGCAGCGGTCGCAGCGGATCTCGGTGACGTTGTCGACGGCGCTGGCGCGCAGTCCTGTTTCGCCGCAGAACGGGCAGTCGTCGGCCAGTTCGATGGGGTCGCGGTCGACGCTGTCGGTGTAGGTCCCCGCGTTGAGGGCGCGTGCTGCCGAGTGGCCGGCGTCGGTCAGCTCGTAGCGTTCGTCGTCGCGCTGGCGGACGAATCGGTCGGTGAGTTGCCGGAGGTGGTAGGCGAATCCGGCGGAGGTGTCCTCGTCGGTCGCGTCGAACAGCGCCGAGAACGAGCGCGGCGAGTCGTCGTCGAGCGCGCGGATCACGTCGAGGCGCGTCTCGCTGCCGAGCGCGCCGAACGCGTCGCTCGGATCCGCCGCGTCCGCGTCGGTCGGCGCCACCGACTCGTCCGCTCGCCCCTCGGTGGATCCGACGGCGTCCCGGCGCTCGGCGGTCATTTCGTGTGACTGCGTGCCACGGGCGTTTGAACCTGTCGTCCGCGACGGCTCCTGCCGGTTCGGGCGGTTTCGCGGGTCGGTGACCGGGTGTGCAGAAATCTTGGAACGGGCACCGGCCTTATTACCGCCGGGCCGAAAGAGCCGGTATGCTCGCGGACGAGTTCGGTCGGGAAGTGAGCGGCGTGCGGGTCTCCCTGACCGATCGGTGTAACTTCGACTGCGTCTACTGCCACAACGAGGGCCTGGGTGACACCCGCGGCCCCATGGCGCCCCGCGAGCACGAGATGGGGACCGACGACGTGGTCCGATTTCTGGGGGTCGTCGCGGAGTTCGGCGTCGACTCGGTGAAGTTCACCGGCGGCGAACCGCTCCTGCGCGAGGATGTCGAGGAGATCGTCCGCCGCGCGCCCGACGAGATGGAGGTCTCACTGACCACCAACGGGACGATGTTGCCGGGCCGCGCCGCGGACCTCGTCGACGCGGGCCTCGACCGCGTCAACATCTCCCAGGACGCGCTGGACCGGGAGACGTTCAAACAGGTGACCCAGGCCGGCGCGTACGACGCCGTGATGGACGGCGTCGACGCCGCGCTGGAGGGGGGGCTGGCGCCGGTCAAACTCAACATGGTCGTCTTCGAGCAGACGGCGGGGTACGTCCCCGAGATGGTCGAACACGTCGCCGAGAACGAGGGACTCCGCCTCCAGCTCATCGAATACATGCCGGAGATCGCCGGCCACCCCGAGTGGGCCATCGACATCCAGCGCGTCCACGACTGGCTGGCGGACGAAGCCGCACACGTCGAGCGCCGCGAGATGCACGACCGCACGCGCTACTGGGTCACTCCCGAAGGGAGCGCTGCCGACGGCGACGACCTTCAGGGCGACGACGGAGCGGTCGACGAGTCGCGGGCGGGCATGGTCGAGATCGTCGACCCCGTCGAGAACCCGACGTTCTGTGCGAACTGCCATCGCGTGCGCGTCACGCACGAAGGGTACCTGAAGGGCTGTCTCAACCGCAACGACGACCTGCGACCGATGGGAGAGATGACTCGCGCCGAGATCCGCGAGACGTTCCGCGAGACGGTCGCCAACCGCGTCCCCTTCTACGGCGAGTACATGGTCCAGGAGGACGGCGAGTGGGTCGTCAACGACGCGTACCTGGACGACGGCGACGGGCCCGCGAACGGGAGCGGCGAGTCGCTCGGCGAGAGCGGGGATCGGAATCCGGCCACCGACGAGACGACCGCCCGGGGCGACGACTGACGCCCCACCGCGCGCTATCGGAGACCGCTGTTCTCACCAGTCGGTGACGAACATCGCCGTCTCCAGTTCCGCGACCAGGTCTTCGGCGACCTCGACCGCGGTTCAGGTGTTCCTCTGTGTCGATGCGAGGAACGGGGTCTCCGGCGGTCAGGGCCGGCGGAACGTGTAGGACAGGTTCGGGCCGTCCGAGTCCGGCTCCGCGTCGGTCTCGACGCGGAGCTCGCCGGCGGGGTGGTCGAACACGAGGCGGTCCGACGACCCGGAGAACTCGTGGAGGGGCATCCCGGTCTCGACCCGCCCGTCCAGACGGACGGTGACGTGTGTGGTGCCGCGGAAGTCCGCGACCAGCGATCCGTCTTCGCGCTCGGAGACCGCGTCGGCGCCGGCGAACCGTTCGAGGTTCCGGCGGACCGACTCGCGGTCGGTCGGGTCGACGAGTGCGGGGTCGTCGGTCATACCGATACCTCGGGCCGGACGGACTAATCGGTGGCGTCGACTCAGGGGATGCCGGTGGGTACGATCCCCCGGGGACCGCGGCCGGTCCGGGGCCGTGCCACGGCGTGGCGCGTGGGGACCACTTCGTGACGTTTAAATAGGGCCCAGTAGGTAATTCAGGTACGCTCGTGCAGGGGCATCGGGTCCCGAGTCCCGCAGGTGACTCGTCGGAGTCACGGTACGCGAGGGCGCCAGTATACAACCGCACGCGGCAAAGTGCGTGTCGTGGTAGCCAAGCCTGGCCCAAGGCGCAGGGTTGCTAACTCTGTGGCGTACAGCCTCCGGGGTTCGAATCCCCGCCACGACGCTCACACTCGAATCACAGACACATGAGTGCAGAAGACCAAGACCCGGACGAAGCGGAAGACGAAGAGGATATCCGCTATTTCGTCCGAATCGGCCAGACCGACCTCGACGGCACGAAGTCCGTCGAGCGGTCGCTCACCGACATGAACGGAATCGGCCATCGCGCGGCCCGCATCATCGCCGAAGAGGCCGGCATCGACCGCCGCGCCGTCTTCGGGAAACTCGACGAGGAGGACATCGACGAGATCGTCGCCCTCGTGGAAGGTTTCGCAGAGGAGGCGCCCGAGTGGCTCTCGAACCACCGGAACGACTTCTTCGCGGGCGAGACCACCCACGAGACCGGCAACGACCTCGACCTGACTCGCCGACAGGACATCAACCGCATGAAGATGATCGACTCCTACAAGGGGTCGCGTCACAAGCGCGGACAGAAGGTCCGCGGACAGCGGACGAAGTCCACCGGTCGCTCCGAAGGGACCATCGGCGTCAACGTCGAGGCCATCAAGGAAGAGCAGGCCGAGGAAGCCGCCGCCGAAGAGGGGGATGAAGAGTAATGGCACTCGGTAGCAACACCAAGTTCTACGAGACGCCCAACCACCCCTACCAGGGCGAACGCATCAGCGAGGAGTCCGGACTCGTCGGCCAGTACGGGCTCAAGAACAAAGAAGAGCTCTGGCGCGCCCAGTCCGAACTGCGCGCGTACCGCCGCGAGGCGCGGAAGCTCCTCGGCCAGACCGGCACCGCCGGCGCGGCCAAGGAGACCGAAGAGTTCCTCGCTCGTCTCAAGCGCATCGGCGTCCTCGACGAGACCGACTCGCTGGACGACATCCTGTCGCTCGACGTGACGGACATCCTCGAACGGCGACTCCAGACGGTCGTCTACCGGAAGGGGCTGGCCAACACGACGCGCCAGGCCCGGCAGTTCGTCAGTCACGGGCACGTGACGGTCGAGGGACAGCGCGTCACCCGGCCGTCGAAGAAGATCACCGTCGACGAGCAGGGCGCCGTCGAGTTCGACGAGAACAGCCCGCTGACGGACGAACTCCACCCCGAGCGCGCGGAGGAGCAATAACATGAGCGAGACACAGGACGACAAGTGGGGCGTCGCCCACGTGCACGCATCGTTCAACAACACGATCATCACGATCACCGACGAGACGGGCGCCGAGACGCTCGCGAAGTCCTCGGGCGGGACCGTCGTCAAGCAGAACCGCGACGAGGCGTCGCCGTACGCCGCGATGCAGATGGCGGAGGTCGTCGCCGAGGAAGTCCAGGCCCAGGGCGTCGAGGGCGTTCACGTCCGCGTGCGCGGTCCCGGTGGGAACCAGCAGACTAACCCCGGACCGGGCGCGCAGGCGACCATCCGAGCGCTGGCGCGAGCCGGCCTCGAGATCGGTCGCATCGAGGACGTCACCCCGATCCCGCACGACGGCACCCGCGGTCCCAAGAACGCAGGATTCTAACGATGCAGGACTACGAGGTCGAGTTCGTCGAACGCGGCGACCGGGACGCGCGATTCCTGGTGCGGGGGATCACCCCCGCGTTCGCCAACGGCATCCGCCGCGCGATGATCGCGGACGTCCCGACGTTCTCCATCGACCAGCTGCGCGTCGTGGAGAACTCGAGCGTCATGTTCGACGAGCAGATCGGACTCCGACTCGGGCTGGTGCCGCTGACCACGCCCGAAGGCGAGTTCGAGATCGGCGACGAGGTGACGCTAGCGCTCGACGTCGAGGGACCGAGTCGAGAGGAGACCACCGAGACGGTGACCGCCTACTCGGGCGACATCGTCAGTAGCGACGAGATGGTCCAGCCCGCCGACGACAACATCCCGATCATCGACCTCAAGGCCGGCCAGCGGCTCGAAGTCGAGGCCGACGCGGTGCTCGACCACGGCCGCGAACACGCCAAACACCAGGGCGGCGTGGCCGTCGGGTACCGGCACCTGCAGCGGGTCAACGTGGTCGGTGAGAAAGGCGAGTTCGCCGACGACGACCCCCACATCCTGCGCGGGGTCATCGAGGAAGACGGCGAGCTGATCGCGACCGACGAGTTCGACAACGACCTGACGGAGCGATACCCCGGGAAGGAGCTGGAGGTCGAGGACGTTCCCAACGCCTTCGTGTTCAGCGTCGAGACCGACGGCTCACTGACGGTCGAGGAACTCGTCACCCGCGCGATCGACTCGCTGCGAGACCGCGCGGACGAACTGCGCGAATCGGTCCAACTGTAACGATGTCACGAGCCCCCACAACCCACGTCGCTCGCACCCGGTCGCCGGAGGGAATCTCCGACGGCCACGAGCGACCCGCACGTCCGGCTGGAAATGCGCGGACTGCGGTAGCGAGGTACGTCCGACGGGCGCGCCTCGAAGCGAACGGCGCACCGCGCCGTGCGCATCGATCCGGCGCGACGAGCGTCGGGATCGAAAGCGGTTTGAGGGGGCACGCGAAACAAGAAATCGCGAGCAGGGATAGCCAAGTCAGGCCAACGGCGCAGCGTTCAGGGCGCTGTCCCGTAGGGGTCCGCAGGTTCAAATCCTGCTCCCTGCACTTTTCTAGGAGAAACGTATGAGCAAGAGCAATCCGAGACTCAGTAGCCTCATCGCTGACCTCAAGGCGACCGCCCGCAACTCGGGCGGCGACGTCTGGGGCGACGTGGCCGAGCGCTTAGAGAGTCCGCGGCGCACCCACGCCGAAGTCAACCTGGGTCGTATCGAGCGATACGCCCAGGAGGACGAGACCGTGGTCGTGCCCGGCAAGGTACTCGGCAGTGGCGTCCTGCAGAAGGACGTCACCGTCGCTGCGGTCGATTTCTCCGGGACCGCCCGGACGAAGATCGACCAGGTCGGCGAGGCGGCAACGCTAGAACAGGCACTCGAAGACAACCCCGACGGTTCCGACGTGCGGGTGATCCGATGAGCCTCGCCGAATTCGACGCCGACGTGGTCGTCGACGCGCGGGACTGCATCCTCGGCCGCGTCGCCTCGCAGGTCGCCGAACGAGCGATGGACGGCGAGCGCGTGGCGGTCGTCAACGCCGAGCGCGCGGTCATCACCGGCAGCGAAGACGACGTCATCGGGACGTTCGAGACGCGCCGACAGCTCGGTTCGGACCGCGGTCCGGCCTACCCGAAGCGCCCCGACGGCATCCTGAAGCGGTCCATCCGCGGCATGGTGCCCTACAAGACCACGCGCGGTCGCGAGGCCTTCGAGAACGTCCGCGTCTACATGGGTAACCCCTACGACGAGGACGGCGAGGTGCTGGAAGGCACGTCGCTGGACCGACTCTCGAACATCAAGTTCGTCTCGCTCGGCGACGTGAGCGAGGCGCTGGGAGCGAACAAAACATGGTAACGAACACCTCAGGCAAGAAGAAGACGGCCGTGGCCCGCGCGACGGTTCGCGAGGGCGAGGGCCGCGTGCGTATCAACGCACAGCCAGTCGAGTTGACCGAGCCGGAGCTGGCGCAGCTGAAGATGCTCGAACCGTTCCGCCTGGCCGACGACGAGCTCCGCGACGGCGTCGACATCGAGGTGGACGTCCAGGGCGGCGGCGTCATGGGGCAGGCCGACGCGGCCCGCACCGCGATCGCCCGCGGCCTGGTCCAGCACACCAACGACGCCGAGCTCCGCGACGCGTTCATGGAGTTCGACCGGTCGCTGCTGGTCAACGACGTCCGTCAGAGCGAGTCCAAGAAGTGGGGCGGCCCCGGCGCACGGGCCCGTTACCAGAAGTCTTACAGGTGATCTCGCCATGATGGTCCCGGTCCGGTGTTTCACGTGTGGTAACGTCGTGGGCGAGCACTGGGAGGAGTTCAAGGCTCGCACGCGCGAAGCCGACGAGCCCGAGGACCCGGAGATGGTCCTCGACGAGCTCGGCGTCGAGCGCCACTGCTGCCGGCGGATGCTCGTCTCGCACAAGGACCTGGTCGACATCGTCGCACCCTATCAATGAGTCAGTCGTACAACCGCTACGAGAAGGCACGCATCATCGGCGCGCGAGCGCTGCAGGTGGCCTACGGGGCACCGGTGCTCGTCGACAGCGAGCAGACCCAGCCCATCCTGATCGCCGCCGAGGAGTACGACGAAGGCGTGCTACCCTTCACCGTCCGGCGGGGTGAACAGGCGTGACGCTCGTCACCGACGTCCGCCTGCGCCGCGTGCTCGACTCGCGGGGCAACCCGACGGTCGAGGCCGACGTGCTCACCGAGGAGGGCGGCTTCGGCCGCGCGGCCGCACCGAGCGGCGCCTCCACCGGCGAGTACGAGGCCATCGAACTGCCGGCGAGCGAGGCCATCGCGAAGGCCCGCGAGGACGCCGTTCCCCGACTCGTCGGGGAGGTCCACGCGGGCAACCAGCGCGAGGTCGACGCGGCGCTGCACGCGGCCGACGGCACCGACGACTTCTCGTCGATCGGCGCCAACAGCGCGGTCGCCATCTCGATGGCGGCCGCGAAGGCCGGTGCCAGCGTGGCCGGGATGCCCCTCTACCAGCATCTCGGGGGCACCTTCCGCGGGAACTCCTTCCCGATCCCGCTCGGGAACGTCGTCGGCGGCGGCGAACACGCCGCCGACGCGACGGACATCCAGGAGTTCCTCTCGGTGCCGGTCGGCGCGCCGTCGGTCTCCGAGGCCATCTTCGCCAACGCGGCGGTCCACCAGGAGGTCCACGACATCCTGATCGATCGGGACGTCCCGAGCGGCAAGGGCGACGAGGGCGCGTGGGCGCCGTCGATCGACGACGGCGAGGCCTTCGAGATCATGGACGAGGCGACCAAAGCGGTCGCCGACGAGGTCGGCTTCGAGATCCGCTTCGGCCTGGACGTGGCCGCGGCGGAGATGTACGAGGACGGCGCCTACCAGTACTCCGACCGCGAGCGCTCCACCGAGGAGCAGGTCGAGTACATCGCGGACCTCGTGCGCGAGTACGACCTCAAGTACGTCGAGG
Organism: Halosimplex rarum; assembly: GCF_047715405.1. Classification (NCBI taxonomy): domain Archaea; kingdom Methanobacteriati; phylum Methanobacteriota; class Halobacteria; order Halobacteriales; family Haloarculaceae; genus Halosimplex; species Halosimplex rarum. The sequence continues at coordinate 1,819,946 of NZ_CP180412.1, read as the reverse complement.
ACCCCCTCGACGAGGACGACTACGAGGGCTTCGCCGACCTCACCGAGCAGGTCGGCGACCGGACCCTGGTCTGCGGCGACGACCTGTTCGTGACGAACACGGACCGGCTGGGTGACGGCATCCAGCAGGGCGCGGCCAACAGCATCCTGATCAAGCCGAACCAGATCGGGACGCTGTCGGACGCGTTCGACGCCATCGAACTGGCGGTCGAGAACGCCTACGGCCACGTGGTCTCCCACCGGAGCGGCGAGACGGAGGACACCACGATCGCACACCTCGCCGTCGCGACCGACGCCCCGTTCATCAAGACGGGCGCGGTCGGCGGCGAGCGCACCGCAAAGCTGAACGAACTCATCCGAATCGAGGACAACGCAGTATGAGCGGAAACGAAAACGAAGGCCTCGACGCCGCCGACTCAGACGTCGACCCGGACGTCGACGAAGAGGAAGCGGCCACCGAGGCAGAGACTGAGGAATCGGCCGCTGGGGCCGACGACGTGGCCGAGGACGTCGAAGACGAGGCGGCCGACGAGGCCGACGAGGGGCCGGCCCTCGACGAGGACGTCATGCCCGACGACGAGGCAGACCTCCTCATCCCCGTCGAGGACTACCTCGCGGCAGGCGCCCACATCGGTACCCAGCAGAAAACCAAGGACATGGAGCGGTTCATCCACCGCGTCCGGACGGACGGGCTGTACGTGCTCGACGTGAGCATGACGGACAAGCGCATCCGGACGGCCGCGGACTTCCTGGCGAACTACGAGCCCGAGCAGATCCTCGTGGCCTCGTCGCGCCAGTACGGTCGCTTCCCGGCGGAGAAGTTCGCCGACGCCGTGGGCGCTCGCGCCCGCACCGGCCGCTTCATCCCGGGCACGCTGACCAACCCCGACTACGAGGGCTACATCGAGCCGGACGTCGTGGTCGTCACCGACCCCATCGGCGACGCCCAGGCCGTCAAGGAGGCCATCACCGTCGGCATCCCGGTCATCGCGATGTGCGACTCCAACAACCAGACGTCCAACGTGGACCTGGTCGTCCCGACGAACAACAAGGGTCGCAAGGCCCTGTCGGTCGTCTACTGGCTGCTGGCCAACGAGACACTGGACCGGCGCGGCGCCGAACCCAGCTACTCGCTCGACGACTTCGAGACCGAGATTTAACGGCCGTTTTTCCGAATTTCCGGTCTCGCATCTACCTCACCGACTAGCGGCGCGATCGGCAGGCCGCCGAGCGGCCGCGCAAGCTATTCCCGCGTGCGGTCCCGAGAGCGTGGCATGAACAGCCGTGACAGCGCGGCGTTCCGGTGGGCCGCGACGGCGGCGGTGTGGCTGCTCGGGGTCCTCGTGGTCGCGCCGCTCGTGGGCGGGCACCCGATCGCGGTCGCCGCGCAGGTCGTGATCGAGCTGTCGCCGGGCCCGGTCGCGACGCTCGCCATCGAGACGCTCGGCGGGTTGGCCCAGCCGGCGCTGATGGCCGGGATCGCTATCCTCGTCGTCACCATCGCAGCCGGGATCGCCGCCTTCGCCGAAGGCTATGGGACGAACCGCCGGCAGCAGCGCCTGCTCGTCCGTGGGGTGACGCTCGTCGTCGTGGTCCTCACCGCGGCGGGGTTTCGCGCGGCGGGCGACGGGATATTCTGGCGGTGGACGCTCGCGACAGCGCTGGCACTCTCGGGCCCGGCGCTCCTCCGCATCTTCCGCGACGCGGGACGGCCGACCGTGGGCCGACGTCGGACGCTCCGGAACATCGGCGGCGCGGCGGGCGTCGCGATCGGCGGCGGACTCGCGGCGCGCTCGATCGGCGGCACGCGGAGCGGTGAGGGCCCCGATCCCGGCGACTCGCTGGATGCGGTCGCCGAGAAGCGCGCCGGGACGACGACGCCGGACTCGGGAGCGGCTGCGACGCCCGTGGCCGACCGGAACGCCGTCGAAACCCGGCGGGAGGTCGAGAACGTGGTCGTCTCGGTCGCGGACACAGACGCCGACTTCGGGTACGAGTTCGCCGGGATGCCCGCAGCGGTCGGAAGCGCCGACGACCACTACGTCGTCGACAAGGCGGTCTCGAACCCGAACGTCGACGCCGGACGGTGGTCGCTGTCGGTTCGCGGCGCCGTGGCGGAGCCGTTCGAACTCGATCTGCCGGCCCTCCTCGATCACGACGAATCCCGCGACATGACCGTCACGACGGCCTGTATCTCCAACGGCGTCGGCGGCGACCTCATCAGCACCGTCGAGTGGCGAGCGGTGCCGGTCCGCGCGCTGCTGGAGGAAGCGGGCGTCGCCGACGGTGCGGTCGACGTCGTGACGCGAGCGGCCGACGGCTACACCGAGGCGATCCCGTGGGAGGTCGTTCGGGAGCGCGACGACGTGGTCCTGGCCGTCGGGATGGACGGGCGGACCCTCCCGAAAGCACACGGCTTCCCGGCGCGCCTGCTGATCCCCGGTCGCTACGGCATGAAGTCGACCAAGTGGGTCGAGGCGATCGAGGTCAGCACCGACGATCACGAGGCCTACTGGGAAGCGCGCGGCTGGGACGAGGAGGCAGTTGTGAACACGCTCTCGTACGTCCGTGGAGTCCAGCGGCGCGGCGACCGCGTGGCCGTGGGAGGCGTGGCCTACGCCGGGCGGCGCGGGGTCGACCGCGTCGAGGTGAGCCTGGACGGCGGCGACTCGTGGACGGACGCCACACTCGAAGATCCGCCGTCGCCGCACGCCTGGCGACGCTTCCGGCTGGTGGCCGACGCGCCCGACTCCGGACCGAAGGACGTCGTGGTCCGGGCGACCGACGGCGAGGGGAACCGTCAGACCCGTGAGGAGACGGGTGCCCACCCCGGCGGCTCGACCGGGTGGCACGGCGTGACCGTCTCGCTGTGAAAGCCACGGCGTGACCGCTCGCTGTGAGGCGACGGCGATCCGCCGGCGAGACCTGTCGAAGCGAGTACCGGTTTTAAGCCCCCGCTCGCTGAACGACGGGGTATGGACGAAGGCAACACGTTCGTCAACGCGCTCGTGGGAGCGGTCGTGACGGCAGTGACCTCGGGATTCATCCCGTTATCTCCGGTGTTAGGCGGGGCGCTGGCGGGTTACTTCCAGGGGGGAACGCGGTCGGACGGGCTGAAAGTCGGCGCCATCTCCGGCGCCATCGCGCTCGTCCCGGTGGTCGCCGTCGTGTTCCTGGTCCTCAGCCTCCTCGGAGTCGTCTCGGCCGGGAGCGGCGAAGGCGTGCTTCCGTTCGCCTTCGGCGGGATCATCGTGCTGTTCATCTTCGTCGCGCTGGCCGTCTACACCGTCGGACTGAGCGCGCTCGGCGGCTGGATCGGGAACTACGTCAAGTACGACACCGACATCGACATCTGATCGATGGCGGCCGGCCGGGACGACGGCGACGGGCGGCCCGGATCCGTCGATCGAGACGAAACTACCGAGACCGACCGTAGCGGTCCGCTCTGGGACGTCGGCTACGGCGCGCTCGTGACGCTCGCGCTGTCGGTGATACCGTTCTCCCCGGTCGCCGGCGGCGCGGCGGCCGCATTCCGCGGCGAGACCGGATACCTCGCCGGCGTCGGACTGGGGCTGTTGGCCGGCGTCGTCGCGGTGTTGCCGCTCGCACTGGTGCTGTTGCCCGCGCTCCGCGTCGTCGCGTGGCTTGGCGTCGGGATATCGCCGGCGTCGACCGCGTACGGCCTCTTTCTCGGTCTCGTCGCGGCGCTGTTCCTGGCGTACACGGTCGGGTTGTCGGCCGTCGGCGGGGCCGTCGGCGTCTGGGTGCGACGACACACCGACTGGAACCTCGATCCGGTCCGCTGGCTGTAGTCGCGGGCGTTCGGAAACCCCTAACTCCCCGCGGGTTCGAGGGGTGGGCATGGTTACCGCGAGCGCTCCCGGGAAGGTCTACCTCTTCGGGGAGCACGCAGTGGTGTACGGCGAGCCGGCGGTGCCCTGCGCTATCGACCGTCGCGCGCGGGTGACGGTCGAGGAGCGCGAGGACGACCACCTGCGAGTCCACGCCGAGGACCTGAGCCTCGACGGCTTCACCGTCGAGTACGGCGGATCGACCGACACCGACCCCGACGTGAACGTCTCGCAGTCGCTCGTCGAGGCCGCGACGGGCTACGTCGACGCCGCGGTCGAGCAGGCTCGCGAGGCCGCCGATGCGCCGCAGGCCGGCTTCGACATCACCATCGAGAGCGAGATCCCGCTCGGCGCCGGACTGGGATCGTCGGCGGCCGTGACGGCGGCGGGCATCCTCGCCGCGACGCGGGAACTCGGGGCCGATCTCTCGGCCGCGGAGGTCGCCGACCGAGCCTACCGAGCGGAACTGGCCGTCCAGGAGGGCAACGCCTCCCGCGCGGACACCTTCTGCTCGGCGACCGGCGGCGCGGTCCGCGTCGAGGGCGACGACTGTCGGTCGCTCGACGCGCCGGAACTCCCGTTCGTCGTCGGGTTCGACGGCGGCGCCGGCGACACGGGCGCGCTCGTCGGGGGCGTCCGCGAACTCAAGGACCAGTACGACTTCGCCGCCGACACCGTGGCGGCGATCGGCGACCTGGTGCGCGCGGGCGAGGAGGCGCTCACTGCGGGCGACCTCGACGAACTCGGGGAACTGATGGACTTCAACCACGGGCTGCTCTCGGCGCTCGGCGTCTCCTCGCGGTCGCTGGACTCGATGGTCTGGGCGGCCAGGGACGCCGGCGCGCTCGGTGCGAAGCTCACGGGCGCCGGCGGCGGCGGCTGCGTCGTCGCGCTCGACGACAGCGAGGAGACCGAGACGGCGTTGCGGTACCTCCCCGGCTGCGAGGAGACGTTCCGCGCCGAACTCGACACCGAAGGGGTCCGCGTCGAATGACGACCGTGCTCAAGCTCGGCGGCAGCGTCGTCACCGACAAGGACACGCCAGAGACCGTCGACGACGGCGCGCTCGCCCGAGCGGCGTCGGCCGTCGCCGCCCACGACGGCGACCTGGTCGTCGTCCACGGCGGTGGAAGCTTCGGCCACCACGCCGCCGCCGAGCGCGGCGTCAGCTCGGTGGAAGGGACGCGTTCGGCCGCCGACGCCGTCGCGATCCACGACGCGATGGGCAGACTCAACGCCGCAGTCATCGACGCGCTCCACGCCGAGGGGGTCGAGGCGCTCCCGGTGCGGCCGCTGTCGGTCGCCAGCCGCGACGCAGACGGCGATCTCTCGCTTCCGATCGGGAGCGTCGCGACGATGCTGGACGAGGGGTTCACGCCGGTGCTCCACGGCGACGGCGTCGCCCAGACCGGTGCTGGCGTGACGATAACGAGCGGCGACGACCTCGTGGTCGCGCTCGCCCGCGAGTTGACGGTCGACCGGGTGGGGCTGTGTTCCACGGTGCCCGGCGTTCTCGACGAGTCGGAGGAGGTGATAGACCGCGTCGAGCGCTTCTCGGACGTGGCCGACGCCGTCGGCGAGAGCGACGCGACGGACGTGACCGGCGGGATGGCGGCCAAGGTCGAGAAACTCCTGGCGCTGTCCGCGCCGGCCCACGTCTTCGGCCCCGACGGGCTGTCGGCGTTTCTGGCCGGCGAGTCGCCCGGGACGGTCGTCGCCGGTCGGGAGTGAGGCCAGTCGGGAGTGGCGATGCCCGGAGTGATGACGCTGGGATCGACTATCCCAGAACCAGGCCACGGTCGCGGGCGCAATCTCGCATCGGTCGATATGTGGGTAGCGGGCGTCCGCTCCTGACACCGAACCGTCGTAACCTATTAGGCCGGGCTATGCAATGAGAGTGATATGACATCGGTCCCCCGTCGAGAGGCGTTTCGATACGGGTTCTACCTCTTCTCGTACTGGCTCGTGCTGGTTGCCCTCTGCGGCGCGCTGGTCGCCGGCGGCGGCTGGTTGCTCTCCGAGCAGGTCCAGGCAGGCAGCGTCGGCGCGAACGAGGACGGCGCGCTCGCGGCCGCCGGCGGGTTCGCGGCGGTGCTCGGCGTCCTCGTCTTCGGCGCCGGACAGACCGGTATCGCCTACAAACTCGTCGCCGACGGCGCGATGGCCGGCGTGACCCGCGCGGTGCCGGCGAACCCCGGATCCGAGGCGGACGTCGAAACGGACGACGCGACCGAGGAGGACGCCGACAGTGCGACCGTCGCCGCGGGCCCCGCGGACGCCGACGGCGATCCGATCCAGGCGACCGACGCTGCGGAGTCTCACTCCGAGCGACCCGAGCCGGAACCGCGGACGCCCCGTGAATCAACGGCCCGGACCGGCCCGGCGCCCGCCCAGCCGTCCGAGGGAACGGCGCCGGCTGCCTCCGACGATGGCGCCGAGGCGGACCCGACCGCTGCGGACGACTCCGCGCCAGCGAGCGCCGCGGCTCGCGGTGCATCGGCCGACGAGCCACCGGTCCGCGGCGACGCGCAGGCCGAAGACTCGTCGTCCGAGGCAGACGACGAACACCGGGACGCACCTGGGCTCGAACCGGACGAGACGACCGATAGCGAGCCCGACAGCGCCGGACCGGCCGACGGAGCGAACGAGAGCGGGACCGGCGGATCCGACGACCCGTGGCGATCGCCCGACGATCCCGGCCAGCGCGGCGATTCGGACGCGGGCGAGCCGACGACCGGCGCGAACGAGCGATCGGCTGGGGAGACGACATCGGCCGGGACAGCGGCGGATTCGCCGGCCGACGATTCGGCGGCCCACGGCGTGGGAGACGACGGTACCGGAGACGACGGCCAGATCGACGACGGTCCAGCCGGTCGAGATCTGGACGCCGACGATTCGATGTTTCAAAACGCGAGGGAGGACGGTCCGGTCGACGGGGGCGCGACCGACGACGGTGCGGTTGTCGATTCGGCGGCAGACGCCTCGGAGACTGACGGGTCGGCTGTCGACGACTCGGTCGAATCCCCCGAAGACGTCGCCAGCGACAGCGATATCGCGGCGGAACTCGGCTTCGGTCAGGGCGGCGGCCCGCCCCGTCGCGGCGAATCCGACGCCGAAGCGACCGCGGCGGACGACGCCGCGGGGAACGGCCCGGACGAACCCGTGAGCGACCGCGAGCAGTCCGAGTCGGCGGTGAGCGAGGACGCCACCGGAGTCGCAACGGGCGACGCTACCGGGGCGAATGCGGGGTCGTCCGCGGACGAAACCGGAACCGCCGCGAGCGAATCGGAAGCCGGAGACGCAGCGCGCGAGTCGGTGGCGGCGGGCGAAGCGGACGACCGATCGGATTCCGGATCCGACGAGCGGTTCGAGGCCGGTGACGAGGGCGGGGATCCGCTGTCGCCGAACGCCGAAGGGGAGGACGACCCGCTGGCACCTGACACCGACGTCGGCGGGGATCCGCTTGATCCCGGAACGGACGGAGGCGCGGATCCGCTGGATTCGAGCGGCGACGGTGGATCTGACCCGCTCGCGTCCGGAACGAGCGAGCGTGACGACCCGCTGGCGCCGGGGGCTGACGACACGTCGGACCCGCTGGCACCGACGAGCGGGGACGGCGAGGACCCGCTCTCGTCGGACGACGGGGACGCGACCGATCCGCTCGCGCCCGCGACGGGCGAGTCGGAGGCGGCCGACGACGGGCGGTCCGGGGACCTGTCTGCGGGAGACGAGGACGGGAGAGACGACGAGTCGATGGACGTGGAGGGGGCGGACGGCGAAGACGTCGAAGCGGCCGCGTTCGCGGGCGACGACGGCGGAGACGGAGACGACGACGCCGGCGGCTGGACGACGGGGCCCGGCCACGTGGGCGACGAGGAGTGACAGGTTTCGGAGACGAGTCGCACGCTTTTTAAAACCTCGCCGTATAGGGTGAAGTAACCGAGTATACGGCCGCCCGGGTCGCAGTAGGGGCGGCCGGCTGACGCATCGGACGCCGATGCGGACTGGGTTCCGACCGCGCGGGTGACGCGCGGGCTGGGGGCGCCCCGGCCTGCGAGTCGGGAGTCCGGCGCGGTCCGGAGCGTGGCAGTCACGCAAGCGTCCACTGTTCGCCGGTCGCCATCGCGCCCGCGGGCGAGCCTTCCTCGGAGTGCAAACCATGGAAATCGAAATCGCAACTATCGGCGGCTACGAGGAAGTCGGCCGCCAGATGACCGCAGTTCGCGCAGGCGACGACGTCGTGGTGTTCGACATGGGCCTCAACCTCTCGAAGGTCCTCATCCACGACAACGTCGAGACCGAACGGATGCACAGCCTCGACTTGATCGACATGGGCGCGATCCCCGACGACCGCGTCATGTCCGACCTGGAGGGCGACGTGAAGGCCATCGTGCCGACGCACGGTCACCTCGACCACATCGGCGCCATCTCCAAACTGGCCCACCGCTACGACGCACCGATCGTCGCCACGCCCTTCACTATCGAGCTGGTCAAACAGCAGATCAAGAGCGAGGAGAAGTTCGGCGTCCAGAACGACCTCCAGAAGATGGAGGCCGGCGAGACGATGTCCATCGGGGACCAGAACGAACTCGAATTCGTCAACGTCACCCACTCGATCATCGACGCGATCAACCCGGTGCTACACACTCCCGAGGGCGCAATCGTCTACGGCCTCGACAAGCGGATGGACCACACGCCGGTCATCGGCGACCCCATCGACATGAAGCGCTTCCGCGAGATCGGTCGCGAGGGCGAGGGCGTCCTCTGTTACATCGAGGACTGCACGAACGCGGGCAAGAAGGGCCGCACGCCCTCCGAGTCCGTCGCTCGCCGTCACCTCAAAGACGTCATGTACAGCCTGGAGGACTACGACGGCGGCATCGTCGCGACGACGTTCTCCTCTCACATCGCTCGCGTCTCCTCGCTCGTCGAGTTCGCGGACGACATCGGACGCCAGCCCGTCCTGCTCGGCCGGTCGATGGAGAAGTACTCCGGCACCGCCGAGCGACTGGACTTCGTCGACTTCCCGGACGACCTGGGGATGTACGGCCACCGCAAGTCTGTCGACCGCACGTTCAAGCGGATCATGAACGAGGGCAAGGAGAACTTCCTGCCCATCGTGACGGGTCACCAGGGCGAACCGCGCGCGATGCTCACCCGCATGGGCCGCGGCGAGACGCCGTACGAACTGGACAACGGCGACAAGGTCATCTTCTCGGCGCGGGTCATCCCCGAGCCGACCAACGAGGGCCAGCGCTACCAATCCGAGAAACTGCTCGGCATGCAGGGCGCGCGCATCTACGACGACATCCACGTCTCCGGCCATCTCAACCGCGAGGGCCACTACGAGATGCTCGACGCACTCCAGCCCCAGAACGTCATCCCGGCCCACCAGGACATGTCCGGGTTCTCGGAGTACGTCAACCTCTGCGAGAGCCAGGGCTACAAGATGGGGCGCGACCTGCACGTCACGCGCAACGGCAACATGATCCAGCTGGTCGAGTAACATGAGCGGGCAGTCCCAGGCGGCCGTCGAGCGGGCCATCGTCGCGCGTCGAGAGCGCGTCAACGAGGCAATCGCGGAGGAACTCCCGATCGAGCACCCCGAGCGCCTCTACGAGGCGACGCGGTACCTGCTCGACGCGGGCGGGAAACGGCTCCGCCCGACCGTCCTGCTGCTGGTCGCGGAGTCGCTGGCTGACGTCGAACCCGACGCCGTCGACTACCGGTCGTTCCCGGTCGGCGACGACGCGGTCGACGTGATGAAAGCGGCGGTCAGCGTCGAGGTCATCCAGACGTTCACGCTCATCCACGACGACATCATGGACGACGACGACCTGCGGCGGGGCGTCCCGTCGGTCCACCGCGAGTACGACCTCTCGACGGCGATCCTCGCCGGGGACACGCTCTACTCGGAAGCCTTCCAGCAACTGCTCGAGACGGGCGCCGACCCCGAGCACACCAACGCGGCGGCGCTCGAACTCGCCACCACCTGCACGAAGATCTGCGAGGGCCAGTCGCTCGACATCGACTTCGAGTCGCGCGGCGCCGTCTCCACCGACGAGTACCTCGAGATGGTCGAACTGAAGACCGCCGTGCTGTACGCCGCGAGCGCCGCCATCGCCGCGATGCTACTCGGCGCAGACGAGGAGACCGTCGACTCGCTGTACGGCTACGGCCTCGACGTCGGCCGGGCCTTCCAGATCCAGGACGACCTGCTCGACCTGACGACGCCGAGCGAGAAACTCGGTAAACAGCGGGGATCCGACCTCGTCGAGGGCAAGCAGACCCTCATCACGCTCCACGCCCGCGAACAGGGCGTCGACGTGGACGATCTCGTCGAGACTGACTCCGTCGAGGCCGTCGACGAGGCCGAGATCGAGGCCGCCGTCGAGCGCCTCCGCGAGGTCGGCAGCATCGAGTACGCCCGCGAGACCGCCCGGGACCTCATCGCCAGCGGGAAGGACAACCTCCAGGTCCTCCCCGATAACGACTCGCGCGACCGCCTGGAAGACATCGCCGACTACCTCATCGAGCGCGAGTACTAGCTCGCATTCAGGTCGGTCTCTCGATTCTCTCGATTCTCTCGCTTTCTCCACCTCGCAGGATAGCCCCGGCTGTCGATGCGCGGACTGGTTCGGTCACGTCTCGGTCCACGAATCGAGCCCGTGGGCGTCCTCGAGGAGTTCCCCGAGCCGTCGGACGAACCGGGTCGCGGGTGCGCCGTCGACCACGTCGTGGTCGAACGTCACCGTGAGGTGAAGGAACTCGCGGTTCCGGACGTCCCCGTCGACGAGTCGCGGCTGCTCGCCGATGCCGCCGACGGTCACCTGCATCGTGTAGTTCGTCGGGCTGATCGCCCACCCGCCGCCGCGACCGAACATCCCCACGGAAGTCACTGCGACGGTCCCGGCCGTGTCCTTCCAGCGTCGGGGGAACCACTGCGGGAGCCGCCAGACGAGCCGTCGGACGGGCCCGGGGAGCCGGAGCGCCAGTTCGGCCCAGCGCGAGAGGTCCGTGGGGTCTGGCGACTCCTGCGCGGACCGGATCTCGTCGTGGAGCGACCGCAGTGACCGTCGATTCGCCCGGCGGAGGACGTGCGGGACGCCGATCCGCTCGCCGCGGATCTCCGTCTCGACGAGCACGTTCACGTCGACGTCGTCGAAGACGTGCACCCGTCCCCGCCAGTCGCGATACGCGTTGACGTAGGGGTGGTCGTCGACGGCTCGTGCGAGGCAGTTCACGACGAACGCGGTGAACGAGACGTCCTCGCCCTCCTCCGCTTCGATGGCCCGGATGGCCCTTCTCGCTTCGGTGACGTCGATCTCGACGAGACCGTGGACGTTGCTTCGTCGGCCCGCCGCGCGCATGTAATCGACCGTGCCGCGACGACGGGGTGAGAACGGTTCGATCCGTTCGCCTCGGTCGCCCATGCCACCCGTTGGTCGCGGCGAAACATACGTCTTGACTCCGCACGTACCGCCACTGGTGAGAGAGTAGCATGCGTACCGAAACGAGCGAGGGCGTCCAGACGGACTCGGTTCGGACGGCGATCGGGCGGCGCGACGCTGCTCGAATCGCACTCGTCGTCGCGGCCGCGCTCCTTTCGACGTATCACCTGTTGTTCAGACCCCGGCACAGACGCTGGGGCGCCACCGACGAAGAGGTGCGTCGGCGGCTCCCCGGCGACGGCGTCACGCCCGAACCCTGCGACGAGACCACGCGGGCCGTGACCATCGAAGCGTCCCCCGACGAGGTCTGGGCCTGGGTCGTGCAACTCGGTCAGGGACGCGGGGGCTTCTACAGCTACACCTGGCTCGAGAACATGGTCGGCGCGGGTATTCACAACGCCGACCGCGTCGACCCGGCGTTACAGCAGTTGCGAGCGGGCGATAGGATCCGGATGGTCCGACCGGACTATTGGCTCCAGAGTCCGACGACGTCGATGGTTGTCGAACGCGTCGACCCCCGCCGAACGCTCGTGCTCCGGGGCCACGACGGTGGAACGTGGACGTTTCACCTCGAACGGGTCGACGACGAGACGACGCGCTTTCTCGTGCGCGGGCGCAAGCCGGTTGCCCGGACCGCTCTCGGATACCTCGCTCGCTACGTCGGGTACGAACTGCCGCACTTCGTCATGGAACGCGGGATGATGCTCGGGATCAAGGCGCGGGCCGAACGCGCCGGTCGCGCGGCGTCGGTCTCGGACGGCGGCTAGATCGTCGCGCTGTCCGCATCTCCTCCGTCGTTCCGGCCCAGGAGCAGTCTCCCGCCGCGTATCAGCCCGCCGATGACGATCGAGACCAGGTAGTAAGTGAGTAGGTTGCCGACTTCCCAGAGGACCGGCCCCGGAACCGGAACGAACGGTTCGACCGCGTAGACTACCTGTTCGGTTACTCCGTTGTCGAAGAGGAACAGCGTCACCACGTAGGGAACGACGAACAGCCACCGGACGAGGGGGTGCACGTAGATGTCGACGACGTACTGCAGCGACCACGCGGCCGCGAGGAAGCCGAAGACGGCGAGGACCGCCTGCGACCGATACAGCGGGGTCGTCGTTGCGTCCCGCTCGCCGCGATCCCCGTCGTCGACACTGCGGGCACCTCCGCTGTCGCGGTCGACACTGTCGCCGTCGTGGCGGTCGACGCCGTCGTGGCGTTCGGCATCTCCGTCGCGCTCGTCTCTCCCGTCGAGATACGCGCCGAGTGTGCGAAGCGACGCGGGATCGCGGCCGAAGGCGGTCACGTCGTTGTCGCCGACGGTGTTGTCGAGGCGAAGCGACCGGTACTGGTCGGCGCCGAACGGTACGACGGGGACGAATCCGGCCAGCGTCAGACCGACTCGTGCGAGGGCCATCGGGACGGGGAGGACGACGGTCGACTTCCCCTCGGCGCGGTAGGCCGCGCGGGTCACGTCGGCGAGCGTCAGCACTTCGGGACCGCCGAGTTCGTACGTCCGGCCGACGTGGCGGTCCCCGGTCGCGCACTCGGCAAGCATCGGCGCGAGGTCGCCGACCCAGATCGGCTGGAAGCGGGTCGCGCCGCCGCCGGGGAGACCGGTCACGTACGGCGTCGTCAGGAGCTTCGTGAACCCGACGAACTCGCCGCCGTCGCCGAACACCACGGAGGGGCGGACGAGCGTCCAGTCCAGGTCGGAGGCGCGGACGACCTCCTCGGCGGCTCCCTTCGCCCGGAGGTACGCGGTCGAGCCGTCCGGATCGGCACCGAGGGCGCTCATCTGGACGAAGCGGTCGACGCCGATGTCCTCGGCGGCGGCGACGAGGTTCGCGGTGCCGCCGCGGTGGATCCGGTCGTGGGCCTCCCCTCCCTCGTCGGGTTCGAACAGCGGCGAGAGGGCGACGAGGTTGACCACTGCGTCGCGGCCGGCGACCGCGGCCGCGACTGACTCGCGGTCGGTCACGTCGCCCGCGACCGTCTCGACCGCGTTGGGGAGCGCCGCGTCTTCGGGATGCCGGGCCATCGCGGTCACGTCGTGGCCGCGGTCGGCGAGCGCTCGACAGAGTTCAGTGCCGACGAAGCCGGTGCCGCCGGCGACGAGGACGTTCATACCTCCGGATACGCTGCCTGCCGCCTTCACGACATTCGCTGGCGCCGGTGACAAGGGCTGTCGCGACCGACGAGGGGTGGCGAGGGGTGACCGCGCCCGATCAGAACGGGCCGCGTCCCTCGACTTCGGCCGCCGCGCGGCGGTAGTCCTCGAAGCGGTCGACGGCCCACGTCCGGAGGTCGGGGTCGGCGCCGTCGACGCAGGCCCGGAGGTGGCCGTCCGCGTCGTACGCGAGGACGAAGGTCCGCTCGTCGGTGACGGTCAGGCCGACGTCGACGGGGTCGTCGGTCTCGTAGAGGGTGACGGAGGGGACGGCGAGGACCGTCTCGAACTTCGGCGGGTTCCGTTCGCGTGCGGCCGCGACGCGGTCGGCGGGGAGGATCAGGTCCGTGCTCGCGCCGCGGCGGACGAGTTCGGCGTGTGGTCGCTCGAAGATGCGCGAGAGCACCGGCGAGAGCATTCGCACGCGGTCGGTGTCGAGTGACCGGACGGCGTCGACGTATCGCGTCACCGGTTCCTGGGGATGGTCCGGGTCGGCGGTGACGACCGTCGCGTCGGCGAGCCACGCGGGATCGGGCGCCTCGTCGCCGTCGGGGAGGTGGTCGTAGAACCCCGCGAGGTCGTCGATCCGGTCGATCCGGTCCAGACAGTCGGCGTATGCCTCGCGGACGAGGCGGCCGCGGGCCGTCAGGTGGTAGGCGCCGTCGTGCTTTTCGGCCCAGCCGCGGTCGGCGAACTGCGCGAGGTTGCGCTGGGCGCTCCTGCCGGAGACGCCGAGCGCGTCGGCCACGTCGCGGGGCGCGCACGGCTCCTCGGCGAGGTAGTCGAGCAGAGCGAGTCGGTCGGGTGACCCCGCGAGGAAGGCGACGACCTCCCGTGCCATGTCCGGGGGTGCGAGGGGGAGGCTGAAAACCCTACCGTCCGACGCGGTGTCCCGTCGCCGGCCCCAACCCAACGGGATTTTCACCCCCGGAATCGAACGCCCGGGTAATGGACGACGACGTACGCGAGCAGGCCGAGGAGGCCGCCGAGGTGAACGCGCTGTTCAACGCGCTGAAACACGACAGCGACGCGCAGGTCGGGGCCATCATGGGCCCGCTCATGGGCGAGAACCCGGAGTTCCGCGAGCACGGTGACGAGATGGCCGGGGTCGTGGCGCCCGTCGTCGAGCGGGTCAACGGGATGGACGCCGCGGAGAAGCGCGAGCGACTGGCCGAACTCGCCCCGGAGCGGGTCGAGGAACTCGACGCCGAGGAGGAGGAGGACGACCAGATCCTGCCGGACCTGCCGAACGCCGACCAGTACGACGAGGTACGGATGCGCCTGGCGCCCAACCCCAACGGACCGTGGCACCTCGGGAGCGCGCGGATGCCGGCGGTAATCGGGACCTACAAGGAGATGTACGACGGGTGGATGCTCTGCCGGTTCGACGACACCGACCCCGAGACCAAGCGGCCGGATCTGGACGCCTACGACGACATCCTCGACGCCATCGACTACCTCGGGTTCGAACCCGACGAGGTCATCAAGGCGAGCGACCGCCTCGATATCTACTACGACCACGCGCGAGAGCTAATCGACCTCGGCGGGGCCTACACCTGCTCGTGTTCCGGCGAGGCGTTCTCCGACATGAAAAACTCCGGCGAAGCCTGCCCGCACCGGGACAAGGACGTCGAGACGGTCAGCGAGGAGTTCGAGGACATGGTCGCCGGCGAGTACGCCAGCGGCGAGATGGTCCTGCGGGTCAAGACCGACATCGAGCACAAGAATCCGGCGCTCCGTGACTTCGTCGCGTTCCGGATGATCGACACGCCCCATCCCCGCGAGGAGGCCGCCGAGTACCGCTGCTGGCCGATGCTGGACTTCCAGAGCGGGATCGACGACCAGCTGACGGGGATCACGCACATCATCCGCGGGATCGACCTGCAGGACTCGGCGAAGCGCCAGGCGTTCGTCTACGACTACTTCGGGTGGGAGTACCCCGAGGTCGTCCACTGGGGGCACGTCCAGATCGACGCCTACGACGTGCCGATGAGCACGTCGACCATCATCGAGAAGATCGAAGCGGGCGAGCTGACGGGCTGGGACGACCCGCGCGCGCCCACCATCGCGAGCCTCCGACGGCGGGGCATCCGCGGCGAAGCCATCGTCGACGCGATGGCCGAACTCGGCACCTCCTCGTCGAACGTCGACCTCGCGATGTCGTCGATCTACGCGAACAACCGCGACCTGGTCGACGAGGAGACCGACCGCGCCTTCTTCGTCCGCGAGGAGGGGCCCGGAACGGATGGCGCCGTCGCGATGGCGATCTCGGGCGGGCCCGACGCCGGTGAACCGCTCGTCCACCCGAACCACGAGGACCGCGGTCGACGGCACGTGCCCGTCGGTGACGAGGTCGTGCTGGAAACGGGCGACGCGCCCGGGGAAGGCGAGCGGGTCTGGCTCAAGGGGTACGGCTGCGTCCGCGCGGAGGACGGCGAACTCGCCGCGACGGGCGACGACCTCGACGTGGTCCGGGACGGCGACGTGTCGGTGATCCACTGGGCGCCGGCTGCGGGGCCGCGCCTGCGCCTGCGGACGATGGACGGCGACGTGACCGGGGTCGCCGAGCCAGGCGTCGTCGAGTACGACGAGGGCGCGCTGCTCCAGTTCGAACGTGTCGGATTCGCCCGGCTGGACGACCTCGACGCCGATCCGGCGGTCGCGTACTACACGCACCCGTAATCGGTCGGTCTCCCTGCGTTCGGCCGAGTGTCGGCCGACGACCGGGCCGCCGTGCGAGCGACTGCGGTCGCTTCGAGGTGCGACTTCTCGGTCGGCTGGTGGGTTTCGAAGAGGTGTCGCCTCATAGAACAGTTTTTTCCGTCGTCTCTCTGTAGTGGAACGTGTGGCTCTCGAACAGTTGCGGCATGATGTGTCATGCTGACCCCCTATCCCGCGGGCCGGTATAATTCACGGACGTTGTCTATATGAGCGTCATCGCCGAGATTAGCATTCCAGCGACGGAGTTCGAGTTGGGACGTATCATGGACGTCTCCCGGTCGGGGACGGTCGAACTGGAGTCGCTCGTCCCGACCGGGGAGCGGGCGGTGCCGTTCTTCTGGGTCTACGACGCGGACTTCGAGGCGTTCGAGGCGACGGTCGCCAGGAACGAGTCGGTCAGCAATCTCGTCCAGATCGACACCTACGACGACCGCGTCCTCTACACGTTCGAGTGGTCCGTCGAGAACGACGCCGTCTTCCGGGCTATCAGGGGCGTGAACGCTTACATCCTCAACGCGACCGGCACCGACGGTTCCTGGCGCTTCGAACTGCGCTTTCCGTCGCACGACGCAATGTCGACCTTCCGCGAGCGCTGCCGCGACGACGGAGTCGGATTCGAGGTCATCCGCGTGTACAACCCGAACGACCCCGACCTCGGCCCGTGGTTCGGTCTGACGGAGCGACAGCGCGAGGCGATCGTCCTCGCAGTGGAGAAGGGATACTACGACATTCCGCGCAGCTGCACGACCGTCGAGTTGGCCGAGGCCCTGGGCATCTCCGACCAGGCGGTCACCGAGCGACTCCGTCGGGCGATAGTCAGACTCACGACCAACACTATCCTCACCTCGGCCGAGAATTGAGAGACGCGAGCGGGACCGACCGTGGCCGGGCATCGGGACGCCGCCGTCTCCGGTGACTACGACGTCGCGGTATCCCGTGACTGCGGTGCCGCGGTATCCGTCGACCGCTCCCGGGACGGTTCGACGGGTTCGGCTGCTCGGGGCGGCGATCCGCTGGAGTACGGAGGTTCGGCTGGGACAACCTTTACGTGTGCCGGACCGGTCAGACTAGGTACCATGGCCATCGATCCCGAGTTCGAGAACAACCGCGAGGTCGTCGAGGAACACGAGGGGCACAAGGTCTGGGGCCCCGTCGAGGAACCCGAGACGCTGGGCATCCACGGGACCCACGTCGCCGTCGACTTCGACATCTGCCTCGCCGACGGCGCCTGTCTGGAAGACTGCCCGGTCGACGTCTTCGAGTGGGTCGACACCCCGGACCACCCCGAGAGCGAGATCAAGGCCGACCCGGCCCACGAGGACCAGTGCATCGACTGCATGCTCTGCGTCGACGTCTGTCCGGTCGACGCCATCGACGTCGACCCCGGTCGCGCCGGCCGCATCTGACGCCGTCGGACCCGTCGATGGCCGTTTTGTAGTTTTCTAAACAACTCTCCCGCCGAGCGACTGCTCCGCGCCGATCGCCCGTCACGACGGCGAGATGCGTCCCAGAATCGAGGTTTTGATGGACGAAAAACTTACCCATTGTCCGTTCGGTTACCAATGTGTGTGATAACACTATGCACAGTGTCGTACTGACGAAAGGCGTCCCCGACTTCAGGGAAGGCCAGGTCTCCTTCGACGAAGACGGCCACCTGGAGCGGGGGAAGACGCCGACGGTGATGAACCCCAACGACAAGCACGCGCTCAGGGCGGCGCTGCAGACGAAGGTCCGCAAAGGGGGGACGGTATCGCTGATGAGTATGGGTCCGCCGGGCTACATGGAAGTCCTTCAGGAGGGAATGCGGGACGTCTACGCTGACGATCTGTATCTCCTCTCGGACCGCGAGATGGGTGCGGCGGACACGTGGGCGACCGCGATGACCGCCGCGACCGGTATCCAGAAGCTCGACGAGCCGCCGGACCTGGTGTTCGCCGGCTTCAAGACCGCCGACGGGGAGACCGGCCACACCGGGCCCCAGACCGACTGGTGTCTCGACATGCCGCTGGTCACTCACGTCATCTCGCTCGACATCGACGAGGACGAGGGGATCCTGCGGGCGAAGCGCCTCGTCGAGGGCGACGTCGAGGAGATCGAGACGGTCGAGGCGCCGCTCCCGGCGTTCGTCGTCGCCGACCCGGAGTTCGAACCGACCTACCGGAAGGCCGAACACCGGCTGAAACACAAGGACCTGCGCGAGCAGACCCGGGAGCGCGCCGACGAGTTCGGCGAGTACATCGACGACGACACCGATCTCGACGTCGCCGAGTACGACCGCTTCACGATGTGGAACCACGCGGCGCTCAACCTCGACCCCGACTACATCGGTCTCGACGGCTCGCCGACCATCGTCGCCGGCGTCGACCCGATCCCGAAGGCCCCCTCCGAACGCGAGGCCACGGTGGTCGACCCGAGCGACGACGCCGGGATGGAACAGGTCGTCGAGGAACTCGCGCCCTACGCGGGGGGTGACTGACCGTGCCGGAGATAGACCCGACCGAACACGAGATCGCCGAGCTCGGCCCGAAGATCAAAGACGTCGACGACGCCGACGAGTTGCGGGAGATGCTGGAACTCGAGGAGAGCGGCGAGGACCGCGTGCCGGTCAAGACCCTGATCGAGGACCGCATCGAGAAGGTCGAGGGCGAGGACGAGGAGATCGACCCCCAGACCGTCGATCTGGATGACCTCACTGTCGCCGACATCGCCAACCTCGTCCGTGATATCGACGACGTGGGGGTCCTCGAAGACCTGCTCGAACGCGAGGAGGCGGGCCAGGACCGCAAGACCGCGAAGGGGCAGATCGAGGACAGAATCGAGTCCATCGAGGGCAGCGACGACGAGGAGGGCGAGGAACTGGAGTACGTCCCGCCCGAGGAGAAACACCCCGACCTCGACCACCCCACGAACGAAAAGCAGTGGGTGGAGAACATCGACGACGGCTCCTACCGGGACATGTGGGTCTACTGCGAGACCCAGCACGGCGAACTCATCGACGTGTCGCTGGAGATGCTCGGGAAGGCCCGCCAGTTGATGGACGAGTACAACCAGGAGTACGGCGGGGACGAAGACGGGAATCCCGAGGACGTCGTCGCCGTGCTCATCGGTGACTCTGTCGGTGATCTGACCGAGCAGGCCGTCGAGTACGGCGCCGACCGGGTCGTCTACCACGAGGACGACCGGCTGGAGCGGTTCAGGCACACGCCCTACACGGAGATCTTCTGCTCGATGGCGCGGGCCGGCGGGCAGGTCGCCGACGAGGACCAGGAGGACGTCGACTGGAAAGAGTACGACGAACCCCGGTACACGGTGTTCCCGGCGACGAACAACGGCCGGGACCTCTCGGCGCTGGTGCAGGGCGAACTCGACTCCGGGCTGGCCTCGGACTGCTCGGGGCTGTACATCGAGGACGCGATGATCTCGAACCCGGCGAAGACGGGCAAGCCCGGCGACAGCAAGGAGTTCGACCGTATCCTCCACATGAAGCGGCCGGACTTCTCCGGGTTCGAGTACTCGACGATCCTCTGTATCGACAAGCCGTTCCGCGACTTCCACCCGCAGGGCGCGTCGGTCATCCCGGGGAGCTTCGAGATCCCGGAGGCCGACCCCGAACGGGAAGGCGAGGTGATCGAGCACGAGATGGACCTGGACGACGACTGGTTCCAGGTCGAGGTGACGGAGTTCGACACCCTCGACAGCGGCATCGACCTCACGGGTCACGACGTGGTCGTCGCGATAGGCCGGGGCATCGGCGATTCGCCTACCGAGGGGATCGAACTCGGCCTCGACCTCGTCGAGGCGTTCGACGACGCCGCGTTCGGTCTCTCGCGCGGAGTGATCACCTCCTCGTACAACTTCGAGGGCCACGTCGAACAGTACGTCGGCGAGGACCGCCAGATCGGCGAGTCCGGGCAGGTGGTCGAACCCGACGTGTACGTCGCCGCGGGCATCTCCGGGGCGATCCAGCACAAGGTCGGGATGGACGAGTCCGACACGATCATCGCGATCAACACCGACCCCGAGGCGGACATCCGCGGCTTCTCGGACTACTTCATCGAGGGCGACCTCTTCGAGGTGCTCCCCCGCTTGACCGAGGCGGTCGAATCGGGCGAACTGGCGGCGGCACTCGCGGAGGCGAGCGACGACTGACCATGACAGACGACTACGAACACTACGAAGCGGTCGTGGTCGGCGCCGGCCCGGGCGGCGCGGCCGCGGCCGCCACGCTGGCACGCAACGGTATCGAGACGCTGGTCCTGGAACGGGGCGTGGACGCCGGGTCGAAGAACGTCTCCGGCGGCCTCCTCTACGCGGAGGAGTCCTCGCCGTACACCGTCGACGAACTGTTCCCCGGCTTCCGCGAGGAAGCCACCGACCGGGAGGTCACCGACCACTACATCCACAACGTCGCCGGGCGGAACGTGAAGACGTTCGACCTGCACGACCTGCACCACCACGACACCGAGTGGGCGGACTCGGTCCTGCGGCGGAAGATGGACTCGTGGCTCGCCCGCGAAGTCCACGAGATGACCCGCGAGACCGGCGGCGGCCTCCTCACCGAGGTCCGCGTCAACGGTCTGCTCCGCGAGGGCGCCGAGATCGTCGGCGTCACCTGCGACGAGATCGACCCGATCACGGCCGACGTGATCATCGCGGCCGACGGCGTTAACTCCGAACTGGCTCGCGACGCGGGGCTGATGGACTGGGAGGAGCCGGACGAGTGGTTCCAGGGTGTCAAGGCGGTCGTCGATATGCCCGAGGGCGCCATCGAGGACCGCTTCGACGTCGCGGAGAGCGAGGGCGTCGCCCACCTGTTCTCGGGCGATCTCTTCCAGGGCGTCCGCGGCGGCGGCTTCCTCTACACGAACGACCAGTCCCTCTCCGTCGGGACCGTCTTCCACCTCGACTCCATCGCGAACGAGCGCGCGGAACCGCAGGAACTGCTCGACAACCTGCTGACTCACCCGCTACTCGCCGACTGGATCGGCGACGAGTACACCGAACTGGAGTACTCGGCGAAGCTCGTCCCGGACTCGAAGAAGGTGGCCCACCCGTCGCCGTATCGCGACAGGCTCCTCCTCGTCGGGGACGCCGCCGGGCAGATGCAGGCCCAGGGGCCGATCATCAAGGGGATGAACCACGCCGTCACCGCGGGCGCGCTCGCGGCCGAGGCGTTCGTCGACGCCAAGTCCCGCGGCGATACGGGCGCAGCGGGCGAGCGCTACGTCACGAAGCTTGAGAACGAGGGCGTGATGGACAAACTCCGGCCGACGCGGTACAAGACGCTGGGTCGACTCGGCGAGGTCGGTCCCGTCGCGTCGGCGATGAACGCCGTGACCGACTCCGTGGTCGGTCGCACGGCCATCTCCGCGCTCGGCGACCGGGCGGAGACCCTGTTCAACTCCCCGTTCCTCATGGGGATGCTCCCCGACACGCGGATGGGCTACGTCACCGTCCCCACCGTGATCGCCGAGGAACTCGGTGCGCCCGTCGAGGGCGAATCGACGGTCGAACCCCCGGAACTCGACGACCGCATCGGGGAACTGACGTACGACGTCGACCAGGGCAACCCCCACATCGAACTCAGGGACAACTCCTACGAGGCGAGCGGGACGGCCGTGACGGCCTGCCCCGTCAGCGCGGAGGACTTCGGCGGCGGCTGCTACCGCGACGAGTACGTCGGGACGAACGGCACCGAGGAGCACGTCGTCAGCCTCGACACCCAGCCCTGCGTCGAGTGCGGCACCTGCGCCGTCGTCGCCGACACCGACTGGACGCACCCGCGCGGCGGCAAGGGCGTCGAGTACAAGGAGGGCTGAACCGCCCTCGACTCGCCATGGCCTCACAGTACAGCGACCGCATCGAGGACCTCGCCGCCGAGGCAGCGAGCGCCCGCGAGTCGTTCGACCCGCCGACCGACCCACCGGACGCCGAGCGCGCGATGGCGTTCTGCCGGGAGGGCGTCGGCGAGGCCGTCGCCGTCTACGTGGACGCCCGTAGCGGCGAATGGGACCGCTTCGGCGAGGAGGAGTTCGCCCGCCTCGAACGGGCGATGAACGACTACCTCGAACTGTACGCCCGCTGCTACGGCGTCGAACTCGACGCCGACTACTCCGTGAGGACGGCCGCCGAGGCCCTGATCGACACGCACAACGTCGCCGACGTGGCCCGGATCCTGACCAACGTCCCCGAACGTACCGACGAGCGGGCGGCATACGGCTGATCTGAGTTCTCTCGCCGATCCGTCGCCGCCCAACCCGCCCGACCGGCTCGACGCGCCGTGTTTTACCCGATCAACCGTGACAAACGATAAGTGTCGTGGCGTGGTACCGATACCCATGGAGCTCACAGCCGAACTCTCGTTCGACCACGACGACCGGCGAGACATCTACGACTACGTCGAGCGACACGGGTCGGTGAAGCCGGGGAAGGCCCGGCGGGCGCTGGAGATGGAACCGCGGGCGTTCGGCCACCACGTCGCCATCCTGAAGCGCGACGGCGTGTTGCTGGAGTCGGAGGGCGAGTTGCGCATCGCCTACGAGGACGAACTCGAGGAGGAGTTCAGCTCTGACGGGGTTCAGGTGACGATCCGCCGCGCCCGCGAGGAGGACCTGACCGGCCTCGTCGGGGTGATCCGGCAGGCCATCGGCGACGGGACGTACGTCGACGCGGAGACGGTCGCCGACGTGATCGACCACGAGGAGGTGCTCCTACGGCACAACGAACTCCAGTCGCGGGTGTTCTTCGTCGCCACCGTCGAGGACGACGTCGTCGGCTGGGTGAACCTCAACACGAACGAGACGGAGAAACTGGACCACACTGCCGAACTCACTGTGGGCGTCCTCGAACAGTACCGCGGCCACGGCATCGGGAGCGAACTCCTCGAACGCGGCCTCCAGTGGGCCACCGACAACGGCTACGAGAAGATCTACAACAGCGTCCCCGACTCGAACGAGGCCGCCATCGAGTTCCTGAAGGCCCACGGCTGGGAGGTCGAGGCGGTCCGCGAGGACCACTACAAGTACGACGGCGAGTACCTCGACGAGGTCATGCTGGCGACGGCACCGTGAGGGCGGCGCAGAATCGCCTGGAGGGCGCTTGTTCCCGGTATATCCGTGGTGGACCTGGTACACCACCGTGTCCGTTTTTCACTCGTTCTCCCGATTGCTCACGTAATGACAGGTGGCGAAGGCGACGGACTCGACGCGGCCTTCGAACTGCTCGCCGATCGGCGTCGGCGTGCGGTGATCGACGTGCTCCGGAGCGCCCCTCGCAGCTCGCTGGAACTCCCGGCACTCGTCGACGGCGTCGCGGCGAAGACCGACGAGGACGCCGCGACTGTGGCATCGGACCTCTACCACGGCCACCTCCCCAAACTCGCCGCCGCCGGCGTGATCGACTTCGACGAGGAGACCCGCGTCGTCGACTACGACTCGGCGCCCCTGCTCGAACGCTGTCTCGACGTCGCCGAGACCCATCGTTCGGACCGCTGGGTCCGTCGATGCTCGGAGTAAGAGGGGCTGCCCGCGCTGTTCCCGGGCGAGCGGTTCTCACGGCCAGGCGTCCTCGTATCCGTCGAGCGGGTCGGCGACGACGCCGTCCTGTCTGGCGATCACCCGCGCGTGCCCCGCGCACACGAGGCGGTTGTCCGCCCAGGGGATGTGCAACTCGACGACCGCCGCGGCGTCGCAGTCTTCCTCCGCGCACTCGGCCATGCGCTCACTACGGGCGCCGCGAGGAGAGTCTTTCCCGCCGGCGGACCGGCGGTGCGCTCACAGGAGGTACACGCCGACCATCGCGACGAGGACGCCCGCGGTGAGCAGCACCTGGAGGACGCTGGAAGTGAGCATCCCGAGCAGCGTGACGCCGGCCGCGCGTGCGCTCTCCTCGAATTCGCCGCCCTCGGCCAGTTCGAGCAGGAAGACGGTGCCGGCGGTCCCCACCAGGAAGCCGATCGGGCCGAACGTCAGGCCGACGAGGCCGACGAGGGTAGCTATCATCGTCGTCCGCAGCGACGCGCCGCCGGCCTTCGCGGAGATCGCGCCCGCCAGCCAGTCCGTCAGAACGGCGACGAGCGCGACGAATATCACGCCCGAGAGGACGAGCACGTTCGGTTCGGAGAAGCCCGACCCCCACCAGTAGACGAGGACGCCGGCGAGCGAGAGGGCGCCCCCGGGGACCAGCGGCGTGACGCTGCCGACGACGCCGGCGATCAGGAGGGCGAACGCGACGAGCACGAGCAGGTCGACGGGGAGGGCGCCGACTGCGGGGAGTTGCATCATTCGAATCGCTCCAGTTCTGCCTCCACGTTGGCGTCCCCGAACCGTGAAAGCAGCGGTCGCACCGCCTCGCCCAGCGCCCGCATGCACTGCCCGAGCGAGTGGAATCCCAGGTCGTCGGCGACCGCCTCCCAGGTGTGGCCCTGGAGCGCCTTCCGGACGAGCAGGCGCTCCTGCCGGTGAGTCAACAGCGGCTCGTCGCCCGCGGCTCCGGCCTCGACGAGATACCGGATGGTCAGCCGGCGGAGCGGCCGCGGCGAGGTGTCGAAGATGCCTGCGCCGCCGGTCATGCCGACGAGGAGTCGCCACTCCCACGCCGAGAGGTCCAGCGCAGGGGGCACGTCGACGCTCCGGAGCGCGGCGCGGACCACGTCGGGGTCCATATCGTCGAGCGGGTCCGACAGCATCGCGCCGACGCGGTCGGCGAACCACCGACCGTGGCGCTCGGCGAGGTCTCGCCCGGCGTCGCTCGTCGGGGCGAGCATCACCGCGGAGTACTCGCCGCTGGACTCGTTGCGGGTCGTCGAGAGGTGCACCGTCGAGAAGCCGCTCGCCCGCCAGAACCACAGGAGATCGGGCGTCGCGCCGTATCCGGTCCCGAGCCAGTCTACGTCGTCGGCGAACTCGGCGCGGACCTCCGAGAGCAGTCGCGATCCGAGGCCGCGCGAACGGACGGCGTGGTGCGTGGCGATGCGGAGGACGCGCAGTCCCGCGGGAACGGCCGCCTCCTCGTCGCGCAATTGGCTGGTCAGTACGTCCGGGATCATGTTCCCGCGGACGCGGCCGCCCTCGTACATGTGCGCCCGCAGGTCCGCGGGGAGGTCCCCCTCGCGGGCGAGCAGCGCCACGGAGACGACGTGCCCGTCGAACGTGAGCGCCCGGACGGCGACGTTTGGGGCGTCGAGCAGGCGGGCGAGGTCGTCGGGTTCCGTCTGATAGTGAGCGGCGACGAGCAGGCCGAACACCTCCCGGAGCAGGTGCTCGTCGGCGAGCAGGTCGGCGGCGTCGACGACGCGGTAGGCGATCGAGTCCGGGTCGGCATCGGTGTCGTCGCCGACGCCGGCACCGATACCGGCGTCGGCGACGAGCGGGTCGACGGCGGGTCCGGCGTCGAGCAGGAGCGCGCGAAAGGCCCACACCTCGACGGGGTCGCCGGCGGCGTAGCGGATCGGGTCGATCATCGCCACGTCGCGCACCGCGAACTCGCTCTCGTCGAGGCGGTCGCGGAACCGGACCGAGAAGCCGCGACCGGCGCCCTCGTAGCCGTGGACGGTCGTGGTGAACGCCGCCGCGGGCGCGTCGAGGAACCGTTCGAGCAGCCGGACCGGGAGCGCGGCCGCCTCGTCCACGACGACGGCGTCGGGGCTCCCCGGGAGTTCAGCGGCCGTAGCGGGCCGCTCGAAGCGGACGCGGCCGCCCGCGTCTTCGGTCGTTTCCAGTCGCTCAGGGTCGCCTTCGTCCGGATCGCCGGCGAGCGCGCCCGCGTCCGCGAGCACCTCCTGCGCTCGGGCGAACACCTCGGCGGCGCCCCGGTACTGCGGTGCGGTGACGAGCACGTCCCGGCCGCCGAGCGCGAGCGCCCCCGCGGCCAGGCCGGCGGCGCTCGACTTCCCGCGACCGCGGTCGGCCTCGACGACGACCGCGTTCCCGGGGTCGCGGAGGGCTTCGAGCGCCTCCACGGCCGCGACCTGGTCGTCGGTGAGACAGCGCTCGTACACCGCGGCCGGGAACACGGGTCTCTCCGGCGCCGTGGGCGGGTCCGAACGGACGCGCGGCGCGGGGTTCGTGAGCCCGTCGCGTTCGACGGACGGGTCGGCGGTCCCGTCGCCCACGTCGACGATCGCGATCCCTGGGTGGACGCGAAGTAGCTCGACCAGCCGTGTCCGGAAGTTCCCGGCGACGTCGTCGACGTCGAACGGAGGGACCGCCAGCGACTCGTCGAAGGCGTCGCGGCG
The DNA here is from genome assembly GCF_047715405.1 of Halosimplex rarum. Taxonomy (NCBI): domain Archaea; kingdom Methanobacteriati; phylum Methanobacteriota; class Halobacteria; order Halobacteriales; family Haloarculaceae; genus Halosimplex; species Halosimplex rarum. The sequence goes on along the minus strand of NZ_CP180412.1, from coordinate 1,793,532 downwards.
CCCGGGCCAGGAGTCCAGCGGCGGGACGCAGAGGACGAGCAGGCCGCCGCCGTCCACGGCGCCGACCGCCCGGCCGATGGCGTTGGGACGACACTCCGCGTGGCAGTCCAGCACGAGCGCGGCGTGCGTGGTACCGAGGAGGTCGCCGGCGCGGGCCTGTGGAACCTGCTCCCAGGGAGTGTCTGCGGACTCGCCGATGTACGTCACGTCCGGGGCGTCGACGGCGGCGGCGTCGAGGGCGTCGGCGGCGGCCTCGCGGGTGGCGGTCGCGTCGCCGGTGAGGACGAGGAGGCGCCGCTCGTCGGTGGCGACGGCTTCCCCGCGGAGCGCGCTCGCGACGCGGCCGACGGTCATGGCTGTGGGTCCGCCGGCGAGCGGCAAAGAACCGCCGATCGGATTCAAGTTCGCCGGACTCCCACGACCACCCGTGTCCCTCCACACGCCGCTCTGTGACCGGTTCGACCTCGACCACCCCGTCGTACAGGCGCCCATCGGGAGCGTCTCGACGCCCGAACTCGCCGCGGCCGTCTCGAACGCCGGCGCGCTCGGGACGCTCGCCGTGACCTGGCGGGACTTCGAGGCGACCCGCGCGGTCATCGAGGCAGTCCGCGACCGCACCGACGCACCGTTCGCGGTCAACCTCGTTCTCGACGACGAGGCGACCGAGTTCCCGACGGACGACCACCTGGACGTGTGCCTCGACGCCGGTGCGCCGCTCGTCTCGTTCTCGTTCGGCGACCCCGCGCCCTACGTCGGTCAAGTCCACGATGCGGGCGCCGACGCGCTTGCGACGGTTGGGAGCGCGGCCGAAGCCCGGGCAGCAGTCCGGGCGGGCGTCGACGCGGTCGTCGCACAGGGGTGGGAGGCCGGCGGCCACGTCCAGAGCGAAGTGTCGACGATGGCGCTCGTCCCGCGGGTGGCGGACGAGACGCCGGACGACGTACCGGTCGTCGCGGCGGGGGGTATCGCCGACGGGCGCGGCCTGGCGGCGGCCTTCGCGCTCGGGGCGGACGGCGTCTGGCTCGGGACGCGCTTCGTCGCGACGGAGGAAGCCGACGCACACGAGCGCTACCGGTCGTCCGTGGTCGACGGCGCGGCCGACGAGACGGTCCGCGGGACGCCGTTTCCGAAGGGGTGGCCCGACCAGCCTCATCGAACGCTCGAATCACGCGCCACCGAACGGTGGGTCGCCGCGGGGCGACCGCCCCTCGACGAACGCGACGACGCCGACGAGGTGGTGGCCGAGACGGGATCGGGCGAGCCGCTCGAACGGTACGTCGACCTGCCGCCGCTGTCGGGCGTCGAGGGGCGTGTCGGGGAGTTGCCACACTACGCCGGACAGAGCGTCGGCGGCGTGAACGAAGTCGACCCTGCGGCCGCGGTCGTGGAGCGACTGGTCGGCGGCGCGGCGGCGACGGTCGAATCGCTCGAACGCCTCCGCGGCGACCGCCCCTGAGGCCGCGTGTCACACCGCTGGCTGGCCGGGTTCGAACCGGCGGTTTCGCGGCGTCTGAAGCGACCGGTCGAGGCGTGTGCAGGCCTCTCACGCTATTTCGTCTTCGAAAGGGCTTTTAGTACTCCTCTGCCAGTACGGTGTACAGCCTGTGCGGGGTTGATGATGCTCCTAGCCTCTCAGGATATCTCGCCGCGATCCGTTCGCGGTGCCCGGGCGTCTGCCCGGACGGCGGGGGAGCGCGAGCCCACGCGCAGGAGGTGATCCACAAATGCCAGTATACGTAGATTTCGACGTGCCCGCGGACCTCGAGGACGACGCCCTCGAGGCCCTCGAGGTCGCACGAGACACAGGGACAGTGAAGAAAGGAACCAACGAGACGACCAAGGCCGTCGAGCGCGGCAACGCCGAACTCGTCTTCGTCGCAGAGGACGTCCAGCCCGAGGAGATCGTCATGCACCTCCCCGAGCTGGCCGACGAGAAGGACATCGCGTTCGTCTTCATCGCGACGCAGGACGACGTCGGTCACGCGGCCGGCCTCGAAGTCGGCAGCGCGGCCGCCGCGATCGTCGACGCGGGCGACGCCCAGGACGACGTCGACGACATCGCCTCCAAGGTCGAGGAACTCCGGTAGGTGACCGACGATGTCAGCTGAAGAAAACGACGGAGACGGCGGTTCCACGGCCGCCGAAGTCATCGAAGTCGTGGGCCGCACGGGGATGCACGGCGAGGCCATGCAGGTCAAGTGCCGGATCCGCAGCGGCGAGAATCAGGGCCGCATCATCACGCGAAACGTCCTCGGGCCGGTCCGCGAGGGTGACGTGCTCCAGCTCCGCGAGACCGCCCGCGAGGCCGACCAGATCGGAGGCCAATAATGCCACGAACGCGCGAATGTGACTACTGTGGCACCGACATCGAGCCCGGCACGGGAACCATGTTCGTCCGCGTCAACGGCTCGACCATCCACTACTGCTCCTCGAAGTGCGAGAAGAACGCCAACCTCGGTCGCGAGTCGCGCGACCTCGAATGGGCCGGCGAAGAAGCCGAAGCGGAGTCGGAGCCGGAACCCGAAGCGGAGCCGGAGCCGGAACCCGAGGAGGAGTCTGCGGACGAGGCCGCCGAAGCAGACGAGGCCGAAGCAGACGAAGCTGAAGCGGATGCCGAGTCGGACGACGACGCGGACGACGCGGACGACGCCGAAGCCGAAGCGGACGAGGAGTCCGACGAGGCCGAAGCCGACGACGACTCGGACGACGAGGAAGCCGAAGAGGAGGAGGCCGAAGCGTGAGCCACCACGACGAGCGCACGTTCGTGATGGTCAAGCCCGACGGGGTCCAGCGCAACCTGACCGGCGAGGTCATCTCCCGGCTCGAAGAGCGCGGTCTGAAGCTCGTCGCGGCGAAGTTCATGCAGATCGACGAGGACCTCGCCCAGCAGCACTACGGCGAGCACGAGGACAAGCCCTTTTTCGACGACCTGGTCGAGTTCATCACCTCGGGCCCGGTCATGGCGATGGTCTGGGAAGGCGCGGACGCGACCCGCCAGGTCCGCCGCATGATGGGCGCGACCGACCCCGCCGAGGCCGCCCCGGGCACCATCCGCGGCGACTACGGCCTCGACCTGAGCCAGAACGTCATCCACGGCTCGGACCACGAGGACGAGGGCGCCAACGAACGCGAGATCGAGCTGTTCTTCGACGACGACGAACTCGTCGACTACGCCCGGGCGGACGAGCCCTGGGTCTACGAAGACGAGTCTCACTGAGACCCCCGACGGTCTCGTCTCTCCGCACTCGCTACACGACGAGCGCCGCCAGTCCCACCGCCGGGTAGCCGGGTCGCCCTCCGGCGACCGCGGGGGAGACAGACCCGGCGTCTCCCGTCGCCGCGACTGATACATTTTTGGCACCCCCTATCCAATAGAGGGCCGTGCAGACGACATCGGCCGCCGATATCGAAGCCGTCCTCGACGAGTCCGGGCCGGACTACGAGGAATTCAGCTACGAGCCGGCCACGGGTGGGACGCGGGCTGACGTGTACATGGTCACGCTCGTCTACCGAGGGACCGAGTACGAAGTGTACGTGAAGTTCAAACCGGCGGGCGAGGAGCGGTTCGCGGTCGAGCCGAAGCTCCACGAGTACGTCGCCGACCGGACGGAGATCCCCATCCCGCGGATCCTCGTGTTCAAACAGGAGCCCGAGCGGTCGGTCCCGCCGTACTTCGTCACCGAGCGGGTACGAGGCGACAACCTCGCGGACAGGTACGGCGAGATGGCCGGCGACGACTGGGAGCGGGTGATCGAACAGGTCGGTTCGATCATGGGCGACCTGCACTCGGAGATCGCCTTCGAGGCGTTCGGGCGGCTGATGCTCTACGACGGCCGGCTCACGATCCGCAACTGGCGCGGCAACTGGCGGGAGTACTTCGCGGACCTGACGCGCTCGCACATCGGCCAACTGGACGGCACACCGTTCGACGGCGTCCAGTCGCGCGCCGAGGCGGCGCTGGAGGACAGCGTCTCGCTGGTGCCCGAGGACGGCATGCCGCGGCTCGTCCACGACGACATGCAGCCGACGAACCTCCTGTGCATGCTGGACGAACCCGACCCGATCACGGCCGTGCTGGACTGGCAGGACACGCTCGCGGCCCACCGCGATTACCAGCTCGCCCAGGCGGAGTTCCTCTACATCGACTCGACGTTCGACGACCCCCAGACCCGCGAGCGTCTGCGGACGAAACTGTACGAGGGGTACCGCACCCACCACGAGTTCGAACCCGACGAACAGTACGAGCAGTGCAAACCGATCTACCAGCTGTCGACGCTGCTGTGGCGGATGACCGGTTTCGACGACGCCTTTGCCGAGGACGACCTCGGCCGCGCCCGCGCGGAGTTCCAGTACCGCCAGCAGTTCGACCGCCTCCTCGACGCCGTCCCGCGGTGAGCGCGACGCGTCGCGGCGCTCCGCTCTGACCTGCCCGCTTTCCTCGACGCACCAACGCTCCTCACGGACCTGTTCTGGCCAGAACGTGTAAGTTGAAACGAAGTATTTAAGTCCTAACTGTACGGATCGCCCGGCGTCATGCCCTCCGTACTGTCCCTCCTGACCGATCCGGACGAGTTCTTCCGGAGACGGGTGCCGGATCCATCGCTGAAGGGGCCCGCAGTGGTGGTCGCCGCCATCGCAGTAGTGAGCGTGGTGGCGTCTCTACTCCAGTTCCAGTTCATGTCGCAGGTGTTCGAGAGCGGCGGTGCGGGCGGTGGCTTCGTGACGGCGATCCGAGCGGTGTCACTGGTGTTCTCGTTCGCGCTCCCGTTCGTATTCTGGCTGCTGTACGCCGGTCTCTTCCACGGGATCTCGGCGCTGCTGGACGGCGAGGGCGAGTTCTCGACGACGCTGGCGCTCGTCGGCTGGGGATACGTCCCGAGCGTCCTCGGGTCGATCGCCGGCGCGGCGGTCAACTACTATCGATTCAACGTCCGCGGGATCGACGTCCCCACCGAGATGACGATGGAGGCCTACCAACAGTTCTCCCAGTCGCTCCAGACGGGGCCGCTCGTCGCGCTGTCCGCCGTGTTGTCGATCGTCTTCACGCTCTGGAGCGCCTTCCTCTGGACGTTCGCGCTGAAGCACGCCCGGGATCTGACCCTGCGCCAGGCCGCGATCACCGTAGCGGTCCCCGTCGGGCTGGGACTGCTCTGGACGGCCCGGACGCTGCTGGTCGCCCTCGAGGTGCTCTGATCGTGTCTCGCCGAATCACCCGCTCGACAGCCCGCTCGCGCGTTCGACGATCGCATCCCTCCAACCAATGAACCGCACCAAGACGCTCGCCGTACTGGCACTGCTCGCAGTCGCATCGCTCCCGGCCGTCTCGGCCGCCGCAAGCATCGACGTGACGATCACGGGGGTCGACGTGAGCCCCTCCGAGCCGGTTCCGGGCGACGAGGTGGCGATCGAACCGACTATCGAGAACTTCGACAGCAGCTCCGCCGGCTACTTCGTCGACCGAGTCCGAGTCGTGGAGGCGGGCGGCGGGAACGACCCCGACGAGTACGCCGACGTGAAAGACCTCGGGACGATCCCGGTCGGCGGGACGAAGACGGTCCCGCTGTCGACCACCTTCGAGGAACCCGGGACGTACGACCTCCGGGTCCGGGTATCCGGTCGCGAGACCGCGAACGACCAGCGGACGCAGCTGAGCTATCCGCTCACGATCACCGTCGAAGACCGCACGCCCCAGGTCGACGTGAACGCGAACGACTCCGCGGCGGGCATCCGCACGGACGGGTCGGTGACGGTGGCGAACAGTCTGGGGAGTCCCATCGAGAACGTCGAACTCACCGTCGACGGCGAGGACGTGGCGATCACCAATCGCCGAGCGGTGCTCGCGACGGTCGAACCCAACGCCTCGCGCACGGTCGAGTTCGACTACCGAGCCGACGAGCCCGGCACTCATCGGATGACGGCGACGCTGACCTACACCACCTCCGGCGGCGTGACCGACACCGTGACCGACACAGTGACCGTCCGGACGACCGAGGAACGCCCGCAGCTCGACATCGACACGAACACCTCCACAGCGGGGATCGAGTCCGACGGGACGGTGACGGTGGCCAACGGGATCGGTGCGGCGATGACCAACGCCGAACTGACCGTGTCGGGCGAGGGCGTCACCGTCCGCAACGACCGGACGGTGTTCACGCGCGTCGCTGACGGCGAATCGGCGACGGCGAACTTCGACTTCCGGCCCGCGGAGGCGGGCGAGCAGGAACTGACCGCGACGCTGCGCTACTCGACCCGCGGCGGGGCGACCCGCACCGTCACCGAGACGCTCCCCATCGAAGTGGAACCGCTGCGCGACCGCGTCGCGCTCGACCTGAGTTCGGTCGAGGGCGGCAACTCGCAGGCCGTCAAGGTGACGGTGCTCAACCAGGGCAACGCGCCGCTCTCGAACGTCAGCGTCCGGGGGACCTCGCCGAACGCTACCGTCGGCCAGGCGCTGCTCGACCGGGTCGCGCCCGGCGAGTCGCGGACCGTCCGATTGAACGCCTCGATGTCGGAGAACAGCGCGACCGTCGACGTCGAGTCGACCTACGACGTCGGTGAGCAGCGCGGCCGGGCGGCCGGTTCGACGGCGCTGACCCATACGCCGGGGACCATCGGTCTGACCGGACTGGAGGTCGTCCCGGAGGGCAACCGCCTGCGCATCTCCGGGAGCGCGAGCAACCTCGGGACGACCGACGCCGAGAGCGTCCGCGTCGTCGTCGTCGACACCGAGCGGGTGACGCCCACCTCGCCCAACCGCGAGTTCTTCGTCGGGACCGTCCCGGCGAGCGACTTCGTCTCCTTCGACGTGTACGCGACCGTGCAGGGCAACGTCTCGACCGTCCCGCTCGACGTCGAATACCTCGTCGACGGCGAGCAGCACACCCGGACCGTCGAGGTCGACGCCGCGGGCGCGAGCCGCGCGCTCGCCACCGGTCCCGAGCCGGACACGAGCGGCTCCGGGGGCGGCGGCTTCCTCCTGCCGGCGGTCGTCGGCCTCTTCGTCGCAGCGGGCGTCGCCGTGCTCATCGTTCGCGCCTGGAGGAACAGTCGTGGCGGTGATTGAGACTCGGGACGTCGTCAAGCGCTACCGGACCGGCGGGCAGACGCTGACAGCCCTGAAGGGGATCGACTTCGCCGTCGAACCCGGCGAGTTCGTCTCCATCATGGGCCCCAGCGGGAGCGGGAAGACCACCCTGCTGAACCTGCTGGGCCTGCTCGACGACCCCAGCGAGGGGGAGGTCCTCCTCGACGGCGAGGACGTCACGGGGCTCTCGGACCGCGAGCAGACCACCGCCCGCAAGCGCACCATCGGGTTCGTCTTTCAGAACTTCTACCTCATCCCGACGCTGACGGCGAAGGAGAACGTCGAGGTGCCGGCGCTGTTCGACCACGACCCGACCGTCGAGGAGCGCTCCGTCGACCTGCTCGAACGGATGGGGCTGGGCGACCGCCTCGACCACAAGCCCGACGAGCTCTCCGGCGGGCAGAAACAGCGCGTCGCCATCGCCAGATCGCTCATCAACGAACCGCGCGTGTTGCTCGCCGACGAGCCGACCGGCAATCTCGACCGCGAGACCGGCCGGCAGATCCTCGACGAATTCGTCGAGATCACCGAGCGCGACGTGGCCGTCATCGCCGTCACGCACGACGAACTCGTCAACGAGTACGTCGACCGGACCGTCGAACTCGTCGACGGCTACATGGGCGAGGAGGTGCCCGCGGACGGCGGGCGTCGCCCCGACGAGAGCGTCGACTCGGCCCCCGTCACGGACGGCGTGGGGTCGTCCGACGGAAGCCACGCGGGGGGTGATCCGCCGTGATGGGCTGGTTGCGCCGGCGGCTCCCCGCCCTGCTGATGGCCCGGCGCAACATCGGGCGGACGAAGGTCAGGTCAATACTGGCGGCGCTCGGCATCGTCATCGGCGTCATCGCCATCGCCTCCCTGGGCATGTTCGGGCTGACGCTGCGGTATCAGCTCACGGAGAACCTTGGCAGCATCGGCAATCAGGTCATGGTCGAGCCTGCGGACTCCGAGGGGGCTCCGGAACTGCTCACCGAGCGCGATCTCCGCCAGATCGAGTCTCTCGCAAGCGCCGAGGCGACCGTCGCGCCGGCCCAACGGCGGTTCACCCGCGTGTCGTACGGCAGGGGGTCATCTGAAACCCGGTTTGTCATGGGGATGGACAAACCGGGACAACTGTTCGAGGCCCGCGAGGGCGCGATCCCCCAGCCCTACCGCAGCGGTGCGCTGGTGGGGCCCAACCTGGCGGATCAGTACGACCTCTCGCCCGGCGATACCATCTCCGTCAACGGTTCGACAGAGCGCATCGCCGCTGTGCTCTCCCCGAGCCAGGGCTTCGGCTACACGAATCCGAGCAATCAGATCGTCCTCCCGACGCGGAGCTTCCAACAGCGTGGGTACGACGCGATCACGATCACCGAGAGCGACAGCACCGCGGCCAACGCGACCGCGATGGCCGTCCGTTCGCGGCTGAACGACCGCCGCGAACGCGTCTCCGTGCGGGACTACTCCAGCGTCGCCGACCAGATCGGCCAGTCGTTCCAGGCGCTGAACCTCTTCCTGATCGGCATCGGTTCCATCTCCCTGCTGGTCGCGGGGGTGAGCATCCTCAACGTGATGCTCATGAGCACCGTCGAGCGACGCCAGGAGATCGGCGTCCTGCGCGCCGTCGGATTCCAGAAGCGCGACGTGCTGAAGATCATGCTCTCCGAGGCGGTCCTCCTCGGGATCATGGGCGGTATCGTCGGCGTCGCCTTCAGCGTCGTCGCCGGACTGGTCATCAACCACTTCATCGTCGGCGACGCGATGCTCGCCTTCCGCCCGGGGAACTTCGTCTACATCGGCCTCGCCTTCGCCTTCGGCGTCGGGACGAGCCTGCTCAGCGGCCTCTATCCGGCGTGGAAGGCGGCCAACGAGCGACCGGTCGAGGCGCTCAGGAGCTGACTCTCTCGCCGATTCCCGCTCGAAAAATCCGTCCGCCGTTCGAGAACTCGCCGCCGACCACCGACCCCCCTCAGTCCGCGCTGACGGTCAGCCGCGGCGCCGCGCGGTCGACCGTCACCGGCGCGAACTGCTCGAACCAGTCGGTTTCGCCGCTCTCGAACGCGTCGAGGCAGTCCTGCACCGAGTAGTGGATCTCGCCCGACTCGTCCGCGCAGGGGAACACCGCTTGCAGGTCGGCGTCCGCGTAGACCGCCAGCGACGCCATCGGGAACACGACCACGTCGTGGACCGCGTTTGTCCCGATATACGAGCGCTGGCGCCGCTGGAACGCCGGTTCCATGCGGTAGCCGTTCTCGTTCGCCCACGCGCGCAGGTCCTCGTATGTCCGCAGGGCCTCGTCCCGACTGTCCTGTTCGGGCGTTCGGATGCGCTGCCAGGACGCGTCGACCTCGCTGTCGGCGACGACGCCCTCCGAGTCGAGGGCCTCGACGCGTTCGAGGATTCGACTCTGGCGGTCGTAGCTCCCGTACGTGTCGCCGCGGAGGTACAGTTCGACGCGATAGTCCGTTGAGCTGGTCATGGTGTCTCTCACTTGATCGATTTCTCGGGTGGACCCCTGAAAACCCTTTCCGCCGTATTCCTTCAAGGGCTTCTAGGTCCCTAATGTGGTGTTTGGACCCATCTCTGTCGGTATGCAGGCGTGATACTGATCGGGTGCGACGGTCCAGTCACTGCGGTCGGGTGGAGACAGGTTTCGGTCGGTCCTCCTGGAGTCGAACGGAGGGCATCGGAAACTCCCCGTACGCACGATCGCGCGCGCCGGGTGAAAAGAACGGACGGCGTCAGTCGTCGGCGCTGGCGGTCTCGCCGGCGACGGGCACGTCGATCTCGCCGGCGTCGAGTTCGGCCTCGACCTCGCGGGCGGCCTGGACCATGTTCTCCATCTTCTGGTAGGCGATCTCGCGGGGCAGGAGCTTCAGCCCGCAGTCCGGGGAGATGGTCAGCTGCTCCGGCGGGACGACCTTGAATCCCTGCAAAATGTTCTCCTTGATCTCCTCGACGGTCTCGACCTCGGCGGTGTGGTTGTCGACGACGCCGAGGGCGAGGTCGAGCGTGAACTCGGGATCGGTGAACACGTCGATCTGCTCGTAGTTGCCGTTCGTGAGTTCGAGGTCGATCTCGTCGACCGGGTAGTCGAGGATCTCCGGGTAGATGCGGGAGTAGTCGCCGTAGCAGACGTGGACACCGATGCGCACGTCCTCGGGGATGTCCTCGACGATGCGTTCGAGACACTCGCCGACGATGGCGTGGTCGTCGGGCGTCGTCGCGAGCGCGGGCTCGTCGATCTGGATGTAGCGGGCGCCGGCGTCGACGAGCTGTTCGATCTCCTCGTTGACGAGCTCGGCGAGGTCGTAGGCGAGCGCCTCGTCGTCCTCGTAGGCCTCGTTGAACGTCCAGCTCGCGAGCGTGTACGGGCCGGTGATGGGCACCTTGACCGGGCGATCAGCCACGGAGTCGGTGAACTCGAACTCGTCGACGAGCCACTGCTCGCCGTACTCGACCTCGTCGGCGACGCTGGGCTTGTTGAAGTAGTTGTGGCCCCAGACCTTCACGCGGCCGTTGAACTCGTAGCCGTCGATACGCTCGGCGAAGTACTCCACCATCTCGTTGCGGCGCATCTCGCCGTCGACGACGACGTCGAGCCCGGAACGCTCGTGCTCCTCGGTGATGAGGCGGGCGGCGTCGTCGGTGGCCTCCTCCCACTCCTCGTCGCCGAAGTTCGTGTCCTCGTCTTCGAGGAGGTCGCGGGCGTGGTCGAGCCACTTGGGCTTCTTGTAGCTGCCGACGACCGTCGTCAGCAGGAAGTGGTCGTTGTCGTGGTCGGCGGGGCGGAACTGTTCTCGGTTGTCTGCGGGTCGGTCAGTCATGCTTTCACCTCCGTGCGCTCGACGGCGCCAAGCGCCGCGAGCTTGTCCTCGAACTTGCCCGACGGCAGGTAGAACGTCGGGGTGTTGATCGTCGCGTAGGCCGTCTCGAAGTCGGTGCCGTGGGTGTTGTCGAGCGTCCACTCGACGCGCTCTCTGATCTCCTCGGCGTCCTCGACGAGCGTGTTCTGCCCGTCGACGATGCCCAGCGCGACGTCGTCGGTGCAGCCGTACTCGCTGATGACGTACGCGTTGTCCTCGTGGTTGGCGACGAAGTCGAAGCCGACTGCGTCGATGTCCGCGTCGAGCAGGTGGGCGTACACCTTCTCGTCGACGCCGCCGTCGCCGCCGTGGGACTCCCAGTAGGTGTGGGCGACCACGTCGGCGTCCGCGGCCTGCGCCACGGTGTCGATGGCCTCGCTGGCGCGTTCGTCCGCGCCGTCACCGGGCGGGGACTCCAGCAGCGACGGTTCGAGCAGGAACAGGGTCTCGACGTCCGGGAACTGCTCGGCCTCGGCGGCGAGGAAGTCGGCGAGCGCCGAGAGGAAGGAGGCGTCGTCACCGTAGTGCTCGTCGGTCGCGAGCTGCGAGAGCGTGTACGGGCCGGGCAGGACGGCGTTCAGGCCGTCGTCGGTGAGTTCACCGGCGGCTTCGAGCTCGCGGGCGACGTCACCGGTCGCGGCGAGGCCGTCGGTGACGACCGGCTCCCGGTAGAAGTTGTTGTTGTCGAAGTAGCGGACGATGCCGCGCGTCTCGACGGCGTCGGCCACCGACAGCGGGTGGGTGAGCATGTCGTCCCACCGGAGCTGGCCCTCGACGGGCAGGTCGAGACCGGCGTCGGTCTGGAGCTCGACGATCTCCTCGCGCGCTCGCTCGTAGGCGTCGGTGATCTCCGCGCTCTCGTCGCCGGTGACGAGACCGCCCTTCTGTCGTCCCTTCAGGTCCGCGAGTTCGTCCTTCGCCCAGTCCGGTAACGGGAACAGGCCGGGCGTCGTGGAAACTACGTCCGTCATTGAACCGGGCTACGACATGACGCCCTATAATATTTCTCATCTACTCTAATGCATTGGAGTTATTCCGCCGTGCGGTCCGGCCGTCCCGTCGCGCGTCCCGATCGCCACGCAGCGACGATCGCGGTGACGACGGCGAGTTGACCGATCAGGAACACGATCGACCCGGGGTCGGTCTCCAGCACGGGGATCGCCCACGTCGTCCAGTTGAACGACGTGTGAACGAGCAACATCGCGAGCAGGCTCCCGCCGGTCCGGTCGTAGAGCCACGTCATCACGATCGTCACCATGACGATCGAAGCGACGAACCCCACGATCGCTTTCTGGTAGTAGATCGTGCGTCCCGGGATGTAGAACAGCGGGAGGTGCCAGAAGCCCCAGAGTAGTCCGAGGACGACGCTCCCACCCAGGCGTCCGGCCCGGTCGACCAGCGGGTCCAGCGCGTACCCGCGCCAGCCGAACTCCTCCTGGAGCGGTCCGCCGAGCAGGAGGATGTACCCGAACGCGATCGGCAGGGCGACAGGGTCGGTCACCCAGGGCGGCGTGGGGAGCGTGGCGCCGGCGTAGCGGGCGTACGCCGCCGCGACGATCGCGACGACCGGAAACAGCGCGAGCGTCGGCAGCCACAGCCACCGCGGGAACGAGGTGTCCACTGCGCGACGAGCGAGGTCGCGCAGTCCGGACCGACCTCGCTGCCAGGCGACTACCGCGACGCCGGCCAGCGAGGGACCGAAGGCACCGAGCGCCGGCAGATCGGGGGCGGCGTCGAGAACGCCGAGTTCGACCAGCGCTTCCGGGCCCCAGAACGCCCACGACCACCCGAACGCGAGGAAGAGGAAGACGGCGAACACCGCTCCAGACGATCGGCGGTCGTCCCCCATCGCGCGTCACTTCGAGCGTGACTGACATCAATCCACGGCCGGAACGGCAACCGTTCGGCGGCGACGAGGTGCTTCGCTCACCGCGTCAGTTCGACCACCAGCAGCGTCTCGAACGGGTGGGACTCGCTCGCGATCTCCTCGGATTCGAGGCCGTTCTTCGCCGCTAGTTCGCGCACGGCGTCCGGGTCGGTCAGCGAACTCACGAGCAGGTAGGCCGCGCCGTCGGGCGCCAGTACCCGGCCCACGTCGTCGAGGAAGGGTTCGATGGCCGCGCGACCGTCCTCGCCGCCAGACAGCGCCCGCTCCATCCAGTCGTCCCACTCCTGGTCGGGCTCTGTCGGCAGATACGGCGGGTTGAAGGTCACCACGTCGAACGCGCCGTCGCAGAACGCCGTCGTGAGGTCGGCCCGCACGGCGGGAACCCCGTTCTCCGCGGCCTGACGGCAAGCGTGCGGGTTGAGATCTGCGCCAACCGCGTCGGCGCCCGCGTCTCGCATGCGCGCGGCGACGTATCCCGACCCGGTGCCCACGTCCAGCGCACGGTCGCCGGCTTCGACCCGCTCGACCACCGCATCGGCGAGCAGTTTCGAGTCCTCGGCGGGCTGGTACACCCGCTCGACGCCTCGCTGGTCGGCCAGGCTCGGCGTTCCGTCGGAGCCCTCTGCTTCGCCCCCGTCGGGCCGGTCGGCTCCGCCCCCGTCGGTCATGCCGACGGGTGCTCGCCCGGGTCGCCCACCTCGCGGGCGAGCGTCGCCAGGTCGGCGAACTCCGCGGGGGTCACGTTCCCGGCGCGGCGCCCCATCAAGTCCTCGTCGGCCGCTTCGACCACGGCGTCGGGATCGCCCAGCCCGGAGATGTGCGCCGTATTCCGGACGGCGTTGCGCATGGTCTTCCGGCGCTGGGTGAACACGGCCTTCAGGAAGTCCATGAAGAACTCGACGTCCGGCGCCTCGTAGTCCGGGTCGCGGGGCGTCGTCCGCACGACGGCGCTCTGGACGGCCGGCGGCGGCGAGAACGCCTCCTTGGGGACCGGCTCGACGACTTCCACGTCGGCGTAGTGGCCCGCGGTCACCGAAAGACGACCGTAGTCGTCGGTGCCCGGCTCCGCGGCCATTCGCTCGGCGAACTCCCGCTGGAACATCAGGACCAGCGGGCGACCCTCGGGCAACAGCCGGAAGGCGAGCTCGCTGGAGGGGCCGTACGGGAGGTTCGATATCGAGGCCGAAAAGTCGGGGAGGTCGACCTCCAGCGCGTCGCCTTCGACCACGGTGAGCCGGCCTTCGTCGATCTCCGCCGCGAACTCCTCGCGGAGGAACGCCGCCAGGTCCGGGTCGCGCTCGATCGCGGTCACGCGGTCCGCGACCGCGAGCAGTCGATCTGTCAGCGCGCCAGTCCCGGCGCCGATCTCGAGGACGTGCGAGAGGTCGACGCCTGCCTCCTCGGCGTAGCCCGGCAGGCGGTCGAGCACGCGGTCGTCGACGAGGAAGTGCTGGTCGTGGTCGGGATCGCCGCGGACGCTGGCCCGCCGGATGAGGGCGTCGGGATCGCGGGATCCGGTCTCCGGTCCCGAGTTCGGGTCCGAGGGCGAACCGCTCGCGTTCTCGCCGTTCATTCCTCGTCGTCCCGGCGGGCGAAGGTGCGGTACTTCAGGTCGTCCTCGCGGATCTCCTCGAGGATGCGCTCGACGACGACCTCGCGGGGGTTGTGCAGACCGTCGACGCGCTGTTCGAGGTCCTCGAAGCTCTCGAAGGGGCCGCGCTTGCGCTCGTCGAGGATGGCGTTGCGGAGCTTCTTCCCGATGCCCGGCAGGAGATTCAGCTGATGGAGCCGGAGCGTGATGGGCTGGGCGTCGTTGTAGAAGTCGACGAAGCGACGCTCTTCCTCGTCGACGAGGTCCTCGACGGCGTAGTCGAGTTCGGACTGGGCACCGCCGGGGAGGTCCTCGTACTCGACCTCGCCGGCGCGCTCGATGTGGTCGGCGGCTCGGTCGACGACCAGGTCGTCGCCGATGGAGACGTCGGCGTCGGGTGCGAGGACCACTTCGTACAGGCGGAAGTCCTCGCGCCCGAACGCGTAGGCCAGGGGCTGTTTCTGGTACTGCGGGCGGTCGTCCTCGGTCCGGCCGTGTGCGAGAAAGTCGAGGACGACGGCCGTGGGACCCCCCGACGCGTCGTCGCCGCGCTCGGTGTCGCTCATGACAGATGAGTAGGGCGAGACGGAACTTAAACCCCCGCAGTCGGGTGGTCGGGGGCAAATCGCGCCGGGCTCAGGCGTACTTCGCGACGACTTCGAGGATGGCGTCGAGTTCGTCGCCCGAGAGGGTGAACCGCTCCTGTGCGTAGATGGCGCGCAGCTCGTCGCGATCCCGCGGTCGCAGGTTCGCGATCTTGTAGGCGGTCGGCTCGTCGACCTTCTCGAGTTCGAGCAGTTCGTCGACGAACTCCCGTGACTCCTCGGCGTCGAGCACGGCGAAGCGGTTGACGTGCTCGATGGCGCGCGCGAGTTCGTAGCGCATCTCGCGGTCCTCGTCGGCCGCCCGCTCGCGTTCGAGCTCCGCGAGGATGTCCTTGGTCTCGGCGACCGTGAGGAACTCTTCGTCGACCTTCTCTTTGAAGATCGTCATGCCTGGCTGCGGATGTGGGCGGGCTTGACGATGAGGGTCTTCTCCGTGCCGCCGTCGACGATAGCGACCTTGTACGCGGTGCCCTGCTCGCCGACGACCTCGCCGGTGCGCCCGTCGAAGCGCGGGTGGTAGCGACCCTCCGGGACGCTCGGGTCGATCTTCAGGTGGACTTTCTCACCGACCTCGTACTCCGCGACCGCTCGCTGGGGCGGGGAGGTCCCGCTCTCTCGGGGCTTGTTTCGGAGCTTCTTGCGCGTCTTCTTCTGGGGTCCGTTGGAGTTAGGCATTCGTGCGGTTCAGTTATCCGGACACGCTTATAAAACGTGCGTTACGCGGTCGGTGGCCGGCTCACTCGGCCCGCCCGTCGTCTTCGGCCGCGCCACTGCCGCCGTCGCTGTGGGTCGTCTCGCCCGCTGAATCGGCTGCCTCATCGTCCTCCGCAACTGCGTCGTCGTCCGGACTGCTCGTCGCGCCGTCCGCGTCAGCTGTCTCGTCGTTCGTTCCGAGGGCTTCGTCCGCGTCGGTCTCCTCGGCTGCGTCGGCCTCCTCGACCGCCACGGCACCGTCCGCTCCGGCCCCGTCGGCGACCGGTTCGGGGAGCGTCTCCGAGCCGCCCTCGGAGGCGGCGTCGTCGACCTGGACCGTGAAGCTGGCGAGCAGGTCCCGGAGCTCCTCGACCTGGGACTCGATGGCCTCGGCGGTGTCGCTCACTTCGTCGATGCTGGCGACCTGCTCGTCCGTTCGCTCGGCGACGGTCTCGGCGCTGGAGGCGGTCCGGGCGCTGATGTCGGAGACCTGGTCGGCCAGCGAGACGACCTCCTGGGCGGAGTCCGCCTGGTCGGCCGTCGCGTCGCTGATCTCCTGGACACCGTCGTTGGTCTCCCGGACCTGCTCGGCGATCTCGTCGAGCGCGTCGAGGGCGTGCTGGGTCGTCTCGACGCCGCTCCCGACGTCCGACTGCATCGACTCGATGTCGGAGACGGCCTCGCCGGTCCGCTCGGTGAGCTGGGTCAACAGATCGTCGATCTCCTGGGTCGCCTCGCTGGTCTCCTCGGCGAGTTCCTTCACTTCCGCGGCGACGACGGCGAACCCGGACCCGGACTCGCCGGCGCGGGCCGCCTCGATGGAGGCGTTGAGCGCGAGCGTGTTCGTCTGGCTCGCGATGTCGTCGATGAGGTCGACGATCTCGGCGACCTGCTCGACCTCCTCGTCGAGCGCGCGGATCTCCGCCGCCGTCTGGTCGGTCCGCGACTCGATGGTCTCCATCTCGGCCATCGCCTCGGTCGCGGCCGTCGAGCCGTCGTCGGCGAGCGACTCGGTCTCCTCCGCCAGGTCCGCGACGGTGTCGGTCGTCGCGGCGACCTCTTCGACGGTGGCCGAGAGGTCGTTCATCTCCTCGCTGACCTCGCCGAGGTACTCGTCCTGTTCGGTGGCGTCGGAGGCGATCCCCGAGACGGATTCGCTCACGTCGCGGCTGGTCGTGCGGACTTCCTGGGTGGCCGTCGCCGCTCGCGTCGTCGACTCGGCGACCTCGTCGGTGAACGACAGCACGCGCCCGACAGTCTCGTGCAGGTCGCTCATCATGTCGTTGAACGAGCGCGCGATCTCGGCCATCGCGTCGCTCTCGTCGTCCGGTTCGAGCCGCCGGGTCAGGTCGCCGTCGGCGCAGGCGCGGATCGTCTCCCCGTACTCGTCGGCAGTCTCTTCGAGGTGTTCCGTGAACTCCTCGGCGGCCTCGCGCTCGCGTTCGGCCTCGCGTCTCGCCTCGTCGGCCTCGGCTCTGGCCTCCTCGCGGGCGGTCTCGATCTGGTCGATGCGGTCGGCGAGCGAGTCGCGCATCGAGGCGAACCGCCGGTAGAGCGTCCCGATCTCGTCTTTCCGGTGGGTCTCCAGGTCCACGTCGAGGTCGCCGTTCTCGATCGCCTCGGTCCGGTCCGCGAGCGTGCTGATCGACCGGGAGACCGGCCGTTCGATGAGGACGCCGACCGTCCCCAGGCTGAGCGCGACGAAGACGAACACCAGCCCGAGGTACAGCTTGGTCTGCGTCGGGACGCCGTAGACGCCGGTCGAGGCAGTCGTCACGAGCGCCAGGCGGGCGTCGGGGACGCCGGCGTAGCTGACGACTCGGCCGTCCTGCTGGACGAGCGTCGCGTTCTCGTTGCCGGAGTTGGCGCTCAGGCTCCGCAGCGCGGGGATGAACTCGGTCCGGTTGTACAGTTCCCGCGAACCGGGCCCCTCGTAGGCGCGTCCGAGTCGTTCGGGGTCGTCGCCGTGCAGGTACGTCGCGTTCCGGTAGAGGAGCTGGGTTCGGCTGCCCTTGACCGGCTCCCCGAAGTCGAACGACTCCGAGACGGACACCTCGACTGCGGCAGCGTAGCCGAGGCCGTACTGGGTCGGGCTGATGAACGTGATTCTGGTCTCGTTGTCTATTCGGTAGCCCCAGGTCGTCTGGACGGAGGTCACGCCCACCCCGTCGAGGTCGACGCCGGAGAGCCAGGGGAGCCGCTGTTCGGCGTCGTCGGGTATCCGCTCCGAACTGCCGACCACGCTCCCGTTCTGCCAGTTGACGTAGTGGACGCCGACGACCTCACCGGGCATCGACCGAGCGAGGCTCTGGAGGTGCGTGTCGATGGACCCGCTCGCGTCCGGGCGGAGTTTCCCCGACTGCGAGACGAGCCGCGTCGACGATTGGTACTGACTGTACCAGCTTCCGACCTCACCCGCGTTCTGCTCGGTCGCGGTCACGAGCGAGTCCTGTGCCGACGCGCGCTGGGAACTCAGCTCCGCCGCGTACACGCCACCGAGAACGAACACGAGGACGAGGAGGATGACCGCGACGGCGGTCGCAAACTGTCGTACGTAGCTGCTACGAATCCTGTCCGGCAGGAATCTCGATATCCGACGGTCCATAGATTTTTCGACAGTACATGTTGAGTTAAGTATTGCTGCGCAATCTCAAATATGATAAGGTGGAAACGGGAGAACGGTCCCGGCGTCCCCACCGAATATCACCGTTGATTCGGTAGCTGGACTTCGACCGGCGGCGGACTGACGGCTGGCGGTGGGCGATACCGGAGAGAAGCGAGGTCGGCGCGGTTCAGAGACGACCGACGTCGCCGACTTCGACGGACTCGACGCCTTCGACGTCGATGAAGGCCTCTTCGACGGCCTCGGTGCCGCCGGCCTCGTCGGGGACGATGACCGTCGGGAGCAGGGCGACGAGGCCGAAGGCCACGTCGTCGCGCTCGAAGCCGTTGATCTTCGCGCCCTCGGGGAGGGACTGTTCGAGGCGCTCCTGGAGCGCGTCCAGGTCGACTTCCGGGCTCTGCGGCATGACCTTGATCTGCGCGGCGACTTTCCCCATCGTTACGGCCCCATGAACCCGCAGTCCGGGCACTCGTAGAGGTTGCTCTGTTTCCGGCACTTCGCGCAGCGGTAGATCTGCTGGCCGCAGTCCGGGCACTTGAACGCGGCGGCGTTCGTGCCGGCGATGTTGATGCCGCACGAGACGCACTTTTGCTGGCGTTTCTGTTGGCTCTCGCTCATACCACTGCGTATCCTCTCACGGTTTTTAACCGTTGCCAAGTGAAGTTGGGCGGGTCCGAGGGACGTCCCCGGTCCCGCCCGCGTCGCCCGCTATCCGAAGTTCTCGACCTTCGCGTCGTCCGGTTCGCCCCCGGCGGCCGCGATAGCCGCCGTTGCGTCGTCGAGGAACTCGGCGAAGCCATAGACGAACACCTGTGCGTCGCCTGTCAGCGCCTCGGCGACCGACTGTTCGAGGGGCGACTCCGGCGCCAGGACGGCGATCGACGCGCCGCGCTCGTTCAACTCGGTCAGCCGGTCGTCGTGGATCGGCGCGGCGTCCCGGTAAACGATCGCCGCGTCGCCGCCGTCGTCCAGCGCTCGCTCGGCGATGCCGATGGCCGGGCCGACGCCCGGCCCGCCCGCGAGGACGAGCACCCGCTCCTCGCCCTCGTAGTAGGCGTTCCCGAACGGCCCCGACACCTCGACGGTGTCCCCGGCCTCCAGATCTTCCAGCCGCGGTCCGACCTCGCCCTCGGGGTCGATACCGACGGTGATCTCGAAGCTCTCGCGCACGTCCGGGGACGAGATAGTGTAGAAGCGCGACTCGTCGACGCCGTCGAGGGCGACCTTCACGAACTGGCCGGGGCGGGCGTCGAACCCCTCGGGCGTCTCGAAGTCGATGGCGATGGCGTCGTCGCCGACGGACTCGACGGCGACCACTGTGACCTCCGTGTCTTCCATGCACGCCGTTCGCACGCCCCGGCGCAAGGCACTTTCGCTCCCGGCCGTCGGTGTCGCCTCACCCGCTGGACATTCGTCGACCGACACGGCGTTCATTAATACAGGACAGTGTTACCGGTTGTTCGAAACCGCCGATTTTCGCCCGTGCGTCCAGTTCTACGACGAAAGCGGGGGTCGGAGTCCGGGGCCATTACAGAAGTCTTTTTGCCGGGCGGAAGATACTCAAATGCAATATGCCCGAGGACCTGAACTGGGCCATCGGCGGTGAAGCCGGTGACGGTATCGACTCTACCGGGAAGATATTCGCTCAAGCACTCTCGCGTGCCGGCCGTCACGTCTTCACCTCGAAGGACTTCGCGTCACGGATCCGGGGCGGGTACACCGCCTACAAGGTCCGGACGTCGGTCGACCGCGTCGAGAGCGTCGTCGACAGGCTCGACATCCTCATCGCGCTCACCGAGCGCACCATCGACGAGAACATGGACGAACTGCACGACGGCAGCGTCATCATCTACGACGGTGAGCGCTCCACGATGCAGGACGTCGAAGTTCCCGAGGGGATGATCGGCCTGTCGGTCCCGCTGCAGCGCCTCGCCGAAGACGCCGGCGGCGCCATCATGGCGAACGTCGTCGCGCTCGGCGCGGCCTGCGAAGTGGCGAACTTCCCGATCGAGAACCTCGACGAGTCGCTGGAGAAGCGCTTCGGCGACAAGGGCGAGGCCATCGTCGAGAACAACAAGGAGGCCGCCCGCCTGGGCCAGCAGCACGTCCAGGAGGAGTACGACCACGACTTCGACTACGACATCGAGACCACCGACAACGACTACGTTCTGCTCAACGGCGACGAGGCCATCGGCATGGGCGCTATCGCCGCCGGCTGTCGCTTCTACTCTGGCTACCCCATCACCCCCGCGACGGACGTGATGGAGTACATGACCGGCCGCGTCGAACGGTACGGCGGCAAGGTCGTCCAGGCCGAGGACGAACTGTCCGCGATCAACATGGCGCTGGGCGCGGCCCGCGCAGGCGCACGCGCGATGACGGCCACATCGGGCCCGGGCATCGACCTCATGACCGAGACGTTCGGACTGGTCGCCACCACCGAGACTCCCCTCGTGATCTGCGACGTGATGCGCTCGGGCCCCTCGACGGGGATGCCGACCAAGCAGGAGCAGGGCGACCTCAACATGACGCTGTACGGCGGCCACGGCGAGATCCCGCGGTTCGTCGTCGCCCCGACCTCCGTTTCGGAGTGCTTCTGGAAGACCGTCGAGGCGTTCAACTACGCCGAGAAGTACCAGACCCCGGTCTATCTGGTCTCGGACCTCGCGCTCGCCGTGACGGAGCAGACGTTCCCGCCGGAGGCGTTCGACATGGACGAGGTCGAGATCGAGCGCGGCAAGGTCGTCGACGAGGAGGACATCGACGGCTGGCAGAACGAGAAAGACCAGTTCCAGCCGCATTTCCCGTCTGCCGACGGCATCAGCCCCCGCGCGTTCCCGGGCACGACCGGCGGCGCCCACATGACCACCGGTCTCGAACACGACGAACTCGGTCGCCGGACCGAGGAGGAGGAGGTCCGCATCGAGCAGGTCGACAAGCGTACCCAGAAGATCGAGACCGCCAAGGAGCAGGAGGACTGGGACTACCGCGAGTTCGGCGACCCCGAGGCCGACACCCTCGTCATCTCGTGGGGCTCCAACGAGGGCGCCATGCGCGAGGCCCTCGGGTTCCTCGACGAGCGCGGTCACGACGTGCGGTTCATCTCGGTGCCGTACATCTTCCCGCGGCCCGATCTCTCGGAGGAGATCGAGGCCGCCGACGACGTCATCGTCGTCGAGTGTAACGCCACCGGGCAGTTCGCGGACGTCATCGAGCACGACGTCCTCGAACGGGTCCAGCGGGTCAACAAGTACAACGGCGTCCGCTTCAAGGCGGACGAACTCGCGACAGACATCGAGAACACACTCGCCGGCACCGACGCCGGCTCACAGGAGGTCGAGGCAGAATGAGCTCAGACGTTCGATTCACAGACTTCAAATCCGACAAGCAACCGACGTGGTGTCCCGGCTGCGGCGACTTCGGGACGATGAACGGCATGATGAAAGCCCTCGCCGAGACGGGCAACGACCCCGACAACACGTTCGTAGTCGCCGGCATCGGGTGCTCGGGTAAGATCGGCACCTACATGCACAGCTACGCGCTCCACGGCGTCCACGGCCGCGCCCTGCCCGTCGGGACCGGCGTCAAGCTTGCCAACCCCGACCTGGAAGTGATGGTCGCGGGCGGCGACGGCGACGGCTACTCCATCGGCGCCGGCCACTTCGTCCACGCCGTCCGCCGCAACGTCGACATGTCCTACGTCGTCATGGACAACCGCATCTACGGCCTCACCAAGGGGCAGGCGTCGCCCACCTCGCGCCAGGACTTCGAGACGAGCACCACCCCCGAGGGCCCGCAGATGCCCCCGGTCAACCCGCTCGCCCTCGCGCTGGCCTCGGGCGCCACCTTCATCGCCCAGTCGTTCTCCTCGGACGCCCAACGCCACGCCCAGATCGTCCAGGAAGCCATCGAGCACGACGGCTTCGGCTTCGTCAACGTCTACTCGCCCTGCGTCACGTTCAACGACGTCGACACCTACGACTACTTCCGCGACTCGCTGGTCGACCTCGCGGAGACCGACCACGACTCGACCGACCGCGAGGCCGCCAAAGAGAAGATCCTCGAAGGCGACAAGGAGTACATGGGCGTCATCTACCAGGACGACGAGTCCGTCCCCTGGGAGGAGCGCGAGGGCATCGACCAGGACATGTCCGACATCCCCGACGGCGCCCCCGAGGATGCGATGGACCTCGTCCGAGAGTTCTACTAGACCATCTTTTTGGCGGAGGGGTTTCCTCGTTCGCTTCGCTCACTGCGGGAACCCCTCCGCCAAAAACATGGGTGAAAAAGGCCGAGCGCTCGCTCCGTTCACGGGTCACTCCGTTCCCCGTTCACATCGAGGCGCTCCCGTCGGTCGCGCCTCGCACCGCTCGCGCTCGGAAGAACCGGCACCTGCGGCGCCGGACGCTGGCCTACCCTGCATCCTCACCGCCGCCGCGTCCGCCCCGCTACCACTTCGTTTCAGCCGGAAATCACTTGACGGATCCCGTCTTCAGTTTTCGACGTGCAGCGTCTCGGGATCGCGCTGGTCGCGCTCCTCGCGCTGGTCGCGCTCGCCGGAGCCGCGGGCACGTTCGACGCCGTCGAGGGGCCGTCGATAACCGGCGACGAGACGCCGACGGGCCAGCCGATGCTGACTGACGTCCCTCCACCCACCGGCGCGCCCCCCGGAAGCGACGAATCCGGCGTCCAGCGCGCTCCCACCGAGACCCGAGCCCCGGCGAGCGGTGACGGTGGCGGCGTCTCACCGCTGTTCGTCCCTGCCGTCGTCGGTTCGCTATTCGCCAGCGGGCTGTTCGTCGTCTTCCTGACCGGCGACGACGAGCGGGCTTCCGAAGCTCCCGCCGGGGACGATTCCGCGGGCGAGGACCCCGTGCCGAGCGTCGATCCCGACTACGATTCGCCCGCCGAGAGCACGCTCGTCGGTGCCTGGCGCCGACTCCGGGAACTGGCGGAGACAGACGAGACCGCGACGCCCGGAGAGGTCGCCGCGAGGGCGACCGACCGTGGCCTCCCCGCGGATCCGGTTTCGACCGTCACGGATCGGTTCCGAGCGTTCCGGTACGGGGACGAACAGCCGACGGACGAACCCGTCGCGAGCGCGGAAACCGCCGCCGAGCGACTCGACGGAGCTGCTCACCGCGCGGGCGACGGCGACCGCGACTCCGGGCCGACGGATGGTCGATAAAAACTTGTAGATGGGCCGAACACTCTGGTCTGTGAAGCGTTTCGCGACCGCCCTGATCGCCCTCCTCGCGCTGGTCGCGCTCGTCACCGCCGCCGGGTCGCTCGGCGGCGCCGACCAGCCCACGCTCTACTCCGGAACGACGCCGACAGAACCGGCACCGACCAGATCCCCTCCGCCGCCCGGCGCGATGGCCGGGAACGGGACCGCTGCCTCCGAGTCGACGGCCGTCGACGGCGAGACACGAGTCCCGCCCGACACAGGTAACGGTGGCGGCGTCTCCTCACTGATCCTCGCCGGACTCGTCGGCGGACTGCTCGTCGTCGCCGTCCTCGCCGTGATCCTGACCGACGACGATACCCGAGCACCTCCTCGGGACGAAGACGGTGGTGACGGCGGCGATACCGGTCCGCCGACCCCCGCCGTGGATCCGGGGTACGACACCCCCGCCGACAACGCCGTCGTGCGGGCCTGGAACCGACTCACCGAACGCGTCGACGGCGTCGACGACGCGACGACGCCGGGTGAAGCCGCTGCGGCGGCCGTGGACCGCGGCTTGCCGGCCGACGCGGTCGAGGGTATCACCGGGCAGTTCGAATCCGTCCGATACGGCCGGGAATCGCCCGGAAACGACCGGGAACGGCGAGCGGAGCGACTGGCGGACCGGCTCGACGCCGACGCGGACCGCAACGGCGGCTCGTCCGGAGGTGATGGGTCGTGAACCGTCGTCGCGGTCTGCTGGCGCTCGGGTTCGTCGCCGTCGTCGCGGGCGTCACGCTGACGCTCCGGCCGGGTCTGGTCAGCTTCGACTTCGCGACGCTGCTGACGCTGGGCATCTGGGCCGTCGCCCTCGTCGGGGTGGGCCTCGCGGCGGTCGAGCGGTTCGACAGCGAGGACGACTCCACGGGCGCGCTCCCGCGAGCGGGCGAGCGCCCCGACTACGCCGTCCCGGGCGACGACCTCGCGGCGGCGGTAGGGTCGGTCGGCGCGAGCGAGCGCGACGCGGCCGAGCGCGACCGGATCCGCGAGCGACTGCGCGCGACCGCGGTCGCGGCCCTCGAACGCTTCGAGGGGCACTCCCCCGCCGAAGCCGAGACCCGACTCGCCGAGGGAACGTGGACCGAGGACCCCGACGCGGCGGCGCTGTTCGCCGAGGAAGGCGACGACTCGGCCCACGCCGGCGTCGACCCGGAGTTCGACCGACGCGCCGAGCGCGCGGCCGCGGCCATCTCTCGGTTGGGAGACGGGGACGGACGCGACGCCAGCGCCCGACGGACCGGAGGTGTCGCCGATGACTGAGACGGCGGCGCTCGGGAGCGGGCTCGCCCGGGGCGAGCAGCGGCTCGAACGGACTGGGCGGTGGAACGGCATCCACGCGCTCGCGCTCGCGGCGACTGCGGTCGGCATCCTCGTCGGGACGCCCGTTACCATCCTCGCCGGGCTCGCCGGCGTCGGATTCGCGGCGTACAGCCGCCTCGCGGAGGCGCCCGACCCCGAACTCGCCGTCGAGCGCCACGTGAGTGACACCGATCCCGACCCGGGCGACACGGTGCGCGTCACGCTCACCGTCGAGAACGAGAGCGGTCGCACACTCCCGGACCTTCGCTTCTGCGACGACGTGCCCGCCGGGCTGGAAGTCGTCGAAGGGACCGCACGGCACACGACCGCGCTCCGACCCGGCAAGCGGGCCTCGATCGCCTACGAGTTCGAAGCGGTGCGTGGCCGCCACGAGTTCGACAGCCTCACCGTCGTGACGCGGGACGTGAGCGGTGCGAGCCGGCGAACCGCTCGGCAGGCCACTGATCGCTCGACCGTCGTCTGCCGCCCGCGCTACGAGGCGTGCTCGGTCCCGCTGGGCGATCTGGCGACTCGACTCACCGGCAACCAGCCCGTCTCGGCCACTGGCGAGGGGATCGCGTTCCACTCCGTGCGCGAGTACCGGACCGGCGACTCGCTGTCGAGCGTCGACTGGAACCGCTACGCGAAGGACGGGGAACTGGCGACGCGACAGTTCGACCAGCCCCGCACCGTCAAGGTCGTCCTGCTGGTGGACGCGCGCCGGGAGGCGTACGTGACCGCGGGTGACGACAGACGACCGGGGGTCGACGTCTGTGCCCACGTCGCCGGTGCGCTCGCGGGCGGTCTGGCAGACGACGGCTGTCACGTGGGACTGGCGGCGCTCTCGCCGCGGGACTGCTGGCTCCCGCCGGCCTCCGGCCGGACGCACCGCGAGCAACTCCACGAGGCGCTCACGACACACGACGCGTTCGGCTGGCAGCCACCGACGGAATCGGGTTCCGGCGAAGGGAACGGGTCTGACCCGGTCGACGACGGGTTCGACCGCCTGCTCGCCCAGCTACCCGGCGACGCGCAGGTCGTCTTCTGTTCGCCGTTCGTCGACGACAGCGCGGCCGAGGTGGCCCGTGCGCTCGACGCTCGGGGACATGACGTGACCGTCGCGAGCCCGGACGTGACCGCGACTGACTCCGCGTACCGACGGTTGGCCGCGACCGAGCGGCGTCTCGGACTCGACGAATGCCGTCGCGCCGGCATCTCCGTCGTCGAGTGGGAAATCGACGATGAGGTGTCGACCGTCGCGGCATCCGGCCGTGAAACTCCCGAACGAGCGGTTGCGACGGACGGGGGTGACGCCGAATGGTGGTGAGTCGAGCGCGCGACCGGCGGCGGCCGCGCGCGAGTCACGCCCTCGCCGTCGTCGCGACGCTGGCGGTGCTGTCCGCGGTCCGCGGGTCGACGATGGCCTCTCTGGTCGGGCTGGCCGGCGCGCTCGCACTCGTCTCGGGGCTGATCCGCCGGTCTGAGTCGTCGATCGTCTTCGCCGGCGCGACGCTGTTCGCGGCGACGATACTGGCGGCGACCGGACCCGCGAATGCCGAGTCGGTGCTGCTCGGCGCCTTCGGTGCGGTGATCGCGGCCGATCTGGGAACCTTCGCCATCGGGATCGACCGGGATGCCGACGCGGCGGTCGCGACGACGCGAGTCGAACTACTCCACGCCGTCGGCAGCGTGACCGTCGCGATACTCACGGCCGGCGTCGGCTACGCCCTGTTCGAGACGGTTCCGAGCGGCGGGTCGCTCGGCGTGGTCGCGCTCTTGCTGGGCGGGGTCGTGCTGGCCTGGCTACTGCGCGAGTGAGTCGGCTTGCGCCGGGCGCAAACGTGCCGCACGGGGTCGACCAGTTCAGGAACGTTAATTACGCAGACGCCGGACCAATGTCTATGAGCGACCGCTTTGACGTGGTGATCGCGGGGGCCGGTCCCGCCGGAGCGCAGTGCGCGCGCGATTTAGCGGCGAGAGAGTACGACGTGCTCGTGCTGGAGACCGAGCCCGAGGCCGACTTCCCGCGTCAGAGCAACAAGTCGACCGCCGGGACGTTCCCCTCGATGATGGCGTCGTTCAACGTCCCGGACGACGTCGTGATGAACTACACCGAGAACGTCGTGCTGGAGTCACCGAACGACCACTTCGTGCGCGACCAGCCCGGTGCGGTCCTGGAGTTCGCCGACTTCAAGCGCTGGCTCGTCGCCCAGGGTCGCGAGGCGGGCGCGGAGTACCGCTTCGACTCGCGCGTCTCGAAGCCGATCACCGAGGACGGCGACGTGGTCGGCGTCCGATACGACGGGCAGAAAGAGGTGTATGCGGACGTCGTGGTCGATGCGACGGGGCCGGCGGCGCCGCTGGCCAAGGACCTGGGCGTCACAGACCTCTCCCGCGATCGCCAGGCCATCGGCGTCGAGTACGAGTTCGAGGGGGTCCAGGTCGACCACCCCGACTTCGCCGACTGCCGGGACGCGATGATGCTCAGGCTCGATCACGACCTCGCGCCGGGCGGCTACTCCTGGATATTCCACACCGGCGAGGACACGGCGAAGGTCGGGCTCTGTTACATCCAGAACGACAGCCACCGCGAGTACGCGAAGGAGGGGATGGGCATCGACGACTACCTGGAGTACTGGCTGGAGTCAGACCCGCGCTTCGAGAACGCACGGCGCCTCGACGGCAAGCAACACCGCGGCTCGGCGCACATCCAGGAGCCGGGGCAGATGACCACCGACAGTTTCATCGCCATTGGCGACACGGTGCCGACCATCGACCCGCTGTGGGGCGAGGGGATCCACAAGGGGATGCTCTCGGCGCGCGCGGCGGCGGCGACCGCCGACCGGGCGCTGACCGGGACGGTGGACACCTCCGCCGAGCAGATGCGGATCTACAACAAGCTCTGGCACGACGACGTGGCGCCGAAGATGAAGACCCGCCTGCTGATGACGGAGCTGCTGTACCTGACGCCCAACGAGCGCTACGACAGGCTGATGGCCGACCTGCGGCGGGCGGACGGCGACACGCTCGCGAAGGTCAACGACGGCAACCGGCTGGCGATGCGCGACCTGATTCACCTGAGCGACCTGCCCCTGCTCGTGCGATTCGCCCGCGAGCGGCTGAACGCCTGAGACCGCGACGTGGAACGCCTGCGGTCGGGACGCGCCAACCCATCGGGGACCCAACAAGATTTTACCCCTTCCGGTCACCTCCCATGGCATGGAACGGGAACCGAGCAGACGGCGATTCATCACGGGCTGTTGCGTCGCCGGCGCAGGGACGCTGGCGGCGAGCGGACTCGCAAGCGGTGGCGCGGCCGAGGCGAGCGAGCGGGCCGCACAGCCGAAGACGCGCTGGAACCGGACGTACGAGTCGGGCGACGGGGGCACGGCGAACGCGATCGCACCCGCGGACGACGGCGGGTACGTCGTCGCGGGGACGACCGACCCCTCCAGCGGCGAGAACGCGAGCGTGATCTGGCTCTACAAGATATCGGCCGCGGGCCGACTCGTATGGGAGAAGACGTTCGCCGAGCACGCGACGACGGAAGCGTTCGACGTCGCGGCGACGGACGACGGGTTCATCGTCGCGGGACACACCCACGGAGAAGCCGTCGAAGGCCAGGACGCGTTCGCGCTCAGGGTCGACGCCGAGGGCGTCGAACAGTGGCGGAGGGTCTTCCACGTGCGTGACAGCACGACAGACACCATGCGGTCGGTTGCCGTCGACGGGGAGGGTCGGTTCGTCTTCGCGGGGTGGACGAGCCGGTTCGACGACGCGTGGGTCGCGCGCCTGACCGACGAGAACAAGATTGACTGGGCCCACCGGTACGGCCCGGGGTCGCGGAGCCGCTATCACGGCGTCGTCCCGGACTCCGGCGGCGGGTACGTCGTCGTCGGCGAGACCGCGGACACGTCCGGCGACACGGCGGGGTGGGCGAACAAGCTGGACGGGGAGGGCGTCCAGCAGTTCTCCCAGCAGTTCAAGAAGAACTCCAACAGCTCGACCAACCCGAAAGACGACTTCAACGTCTTCTACGACGTGGCCGAGACCCGGAACGGGTTCGTCGCGGTCGGCGCCAACGCGTTCGACCCGGAGACGAACGACCAGCGTGGCTGGGCGCTGGAGTTCAACGTCAACGGCGGCAAACTCTGGGACAAGCGCTACACCGAGGACAACTTCACGGCGCTGTACGACGTCAGGTACGGGAACCTGGAGTACTTCGTCGTCGGCGAGACCGCGACCGACGGCGAGGGCACGGACGGGCGCGGCTACGCCGCCACCCTCGGCATCGATGGACAGGAGAAGTGGACGGGTACCTGGGGCAGCGGCTCCAGCGGGTTCTCGGCGTTCCAGATGACCGACAGCGGCGGCTTCGTCTCCGTGGGGCAGACTGCGGAGTCGGCCGGGTCTACCGCGAGCGGCTGGGCCGTGCAGATCGGCGGCGACGAGGTCGCGACCGCGACGCCGTCGGCCACGCCGAGCCCGACGCCTACGCCGACCGGGGAGTCGCCGACGCCGACGTTCTCTCCTACTCCGACCGACGAACCGGGAGGCACCGTCGCGGCGGGCGACGGGGACGGGACGGACACGAGCGCACCGACACCGACCGGGACGCCGGACGGCAGTGGCGGGACGGAGGCACCAAGCGATGGCGGTGCGGGAACGACGGCGGGCGGCGACGGCGGCGGCGGACTGTCGCCGACGACCATCGGCATCGGCGCGGTGATCCTCGCGCTCGGCGGGGGAGGGGTGCTCTACAACCGGTTCCTCGCCGGCGGCGACGACGACGAGAACGTCGCCGGACCGGGGCAGGGAACCGGCGGTGCGGCACCGGTCGACACGGGCGATGGCGGCGGCGACGGCGGTGACGGCGACGCCGAGACCACCGAACCGGCGACCGACGAGAACGAGGACGTGCAGTCGGCCCAGACCGTCGTCGACGGCTCCGAGAGTACCGGCGACGCGGAATCGGCCGACGACGGCGACACGACCAGCGCTGCCGACGACGGCGACACAGGTGCGGCTGACGGAACAGAACCGGCCGAAGACGCGGAGCAGGGCGAAGACGCGGAATCGGCGGACTCCGACGGAAGCACCGACAGCGGGGAGTCGACGGACGACGACGACGAGTCGACGGACACGTAGGACCGCCGACAGCGGATTCGCCGGTCGCAACTCCTTTCGGTCGCTCGCCCGCAGTACCGAGTATGTCACAGGACTCACTGACTCCGGAGAGCGTGCCGCGCGTCGACGGCATGCCGACGTTCGGGCTCGGCACCTGGCAGAACGAGAACCCGAACGAGTGCGCAGAGAGCGTGCGAACGGCGCTGGAGATGGGCTATCGCCACGTCGACACGGCCCAGGCGTACGACAACGAGTCGGCGGTCGGCGACGGCATCGCCGCGGCCGACGTGCCGCGCGAGGACATCTTCCTCGCCACGAAAGTGTGGATCGATCACCTCGACCGCGACGGCGTGATCGAGTCGACCGAGGAGAGCCTGGAGAAACTCGGTGTCGACTCGCTGGACCTGCTGTACGTCCACTGGCCGTCGCGGACGTACGACGCCGCGGAGACGCTCCCGGCGCTCGAAGAGCTGAAACGCCGCGGCCTGATCGACCGCATCGGCGTCTCGAACTTCGAGCCGCACCACCTCGACGAGGCCCGCGAGATCCTCGACGAGCCTCTCTTCGCCAATCAGGTCGAGATGCATCCGCTCCTACAGCAGGAGGAACTGCGCGAGTACGTCGCCGAGGCGGACATCGAACTCGTCGCCTACTCGCCGCTCGTCCGCGGGAAGGTGTTCGACGTGCCCGAACTGTCGGAGATCGCCCAGAAACACGACGCGAGCGAGGCGCAGGTCTCGCTCGCGTGGATCCGCGAGAAGAGCGTGACGCCGATCCCGAAGGCGACGAGCGAGGCCCACATCCGCGACAACTGGGAGAGCGTCGCGCTCGATCTCGACGACGAGGACGTGGCGACCATCGACGGTATCGACCGGACCGAGCGCCAGATCGATCCCGGTTTCGGACCGAGCGCCTGGGACTGACCGATCGCTGCACCGGTACTCCGAAGTCGGCGCATCGGCGCGTCGGTGCGTCGCGCTGACGGTCTCCGGGGTGTGAGAGGATCCCCCGTTCCTGTCGTATAGAGAACCTGTCGACCGAGAATCGGGGACGGCGGTCGGCGAGCAACAGAAGAGGTATACAGCGGGCTGCCAAACCCATCCGATATGTCCGTCGGGAATCGTCAGGGGGTCGTCGAAGCGATACGCTTCGACCTGAACAAGTTCCACGAGACGTGGATGGGGTTGCTCTATCCGCGCCAGCGGGGGGCGAGCGACACCGTCCTCGGGAAGTGGCAACCGCAGACCACCCGCGAGAAGGTATCGTATATCGCGTGGTCGGCGCTGGGCGCGCTCGTCGTGGCCGTCCTCTATCCGCTCGCGCTATTCGGCGTGATCGTCCGGTTCCACGCCCGCAAGATAGACGTCTCCGTCGAGAAGCTCGGCGCCGTCGGCGTCGTCCTGCTGGCGATCCTCGTCTGGGGCGGCCTCTCCGCGCTCGTCGAGTTCCGACTCCAGGCGCAGTTCTCCAGCCAGGAGGCCAACGCGATCATCGCCGCGAGCGTGGTCGCCGTCCTCTCGTCGGCGCTCGCGGTGCTCTTCCGGAGCGTCGGCGGTCGGATCACGACGGTCGTCTTCGCCTACCCGTTCGGGATGACGGCCATCTTCCTGCCGCCGGTCGTCGCCGCGCTCGTCTCCGACGACGTCGCGCAGTTCAGCATCGTCTACGCCGAGCAGATCGCCGAACTGGCCCGCTCGCAGGTCCTCGAACCGGTGGGGCTCAGGGACGACGTCGCCCAGCGGTTCGACATGACGGAGTTCGCCTACGTCCTCATCTGGATCGGTATCTCGGTCCCGCTCGGGTGGCTACTCGGCATCACCGTCGCGCTGGCCGACTTCATCCGCCCGACCGGTGAGTGAGGGGCGCCCCTCACACCGCGTCCGAGGGGTCGATGACCGCTTCTTCCGGCGCATCTCCGCCCGCTTCGACGACCGCCGCGGTTCCGGTCTGGTCGCGGTCGACGAGTATCGTGCCGCCGACCAGGATCGGTGCGAGGACGCCCGCGACGACGGTCCCCGGGTCCGCGAGGGGCGCGCGGATCGCCACTTCGTCCGTCTCGTTGAGGTCGTAGGTCTCCGCCACCCGCTCGGTCCAGCCCAGCAGTTCCTCGTGAGTGAACCGCCGGTCGCCGGCCGCGAGCGCGGTGGCGGTCGGTTCGACCGCGTCCGGCGGATTCGTCGGGTTCTCGCTCCACATCTCGGCCTCGAAGTGGGCGAGTTCGGGGTCGTCGGACACGTCCCCGTAGACCAGCACCTTCGTCCCGGGCCCGGCGTCGTACGAGTCGGCCCGCGACGCAGGGGCGAGGAGCGCCTTCTCGTCGGGCGACTCGGAGGGGTCGAACCGGACGGTCGCGCCCAGCAGGGCGGCACCGAAGGCGGCGAGCAGCGGGGGTGGGGTCAGCGATTCGCCGGCGTCGACGGCGACGGTCGCGCCGCCGCGGACGCCGTAGTGTCGCAGGAGATTACCAGTCTTCCAGGCGTTCGTACAGAACTTCTCGTAGCTGTACGACCCCGCGCGGCTGTCCGTCCGGACCGCCAGATCGTCGGTGCGCCGCTCGCGCGCGACCAGGTCCCCGATGACGTGCATGCCCGCGCTTCGGCGGGAACCGGCAAAAGGAGTCCGACCCGTTATCGCGGGCGTTTACGTGGGCAGCGACGTGCCTTGAACGCTGTCGCGTAGCGGTCGCGAGTCCGGGCTGGAGAGCAGTCCCAGCGGTCTCACTCGCCGAGGACGTCGATCGCGTCGAACGTGACCGCTTCTGTGAGGGTGACCCGATCGCTCTCTTCCCTGTACCGGACGATGCCCGCGTCGGCGAGTTTCGGGACGTGGACGTGGTACAGGGACGCCTGTATCCGTCTGATCTGTTCGGCGTCGGCGTTACCCTCCCGTTCGGCGACTGCCTCCGCGAGGTCTCGCAGACCCAGCCCGGTGTCGGCGTCGTCGAGCAGGCGGACGACGTCGCGCCGCCGAGTACTCGACAGCACGTCGTACACGAGTGATTTATCACTGTGCCTGAGCGTCCCGTCTGTGGAAGTCATCACTCTCATTGGGTTCCGAGTACGTATATTGCTTTCGCAGATTCGGATACTGGAAAATAGCAATCAGGGGCTTCTTTGTTCTGTTATGTCCAATTTCGACGCCGTACAGATGCGGTCGCGCAGTGGTGACCCGATCAGATTCCGAAAAACCGAATCGCGTATCGCACTCGTCGGTCGAGCGGACCGTATTACCCCCTGATACGGTGACGGCAGCGAACGCGGCGGTGTCGTGGACCCGATTCAGGAGTTACGTCTCGTAGGTGCCGCTCTCGTCGTCGGAGACGTCCTCGGTTCCGAAGTGGTCGAACGGGCGGACGTACCTGTGGCGGATCAGCTCCTCGTTTTCGATCTGCATCCCCAACTGGTCGAGTTTCTTCGCGATGCGGGTGACGTCGTCGTTCCGCGGGGCGACGCCCATGATCTCGACGTTCTCCTTCCCGGCCATGAGCTCGGTGACCTCGACGACGCCTTCGACCTGGAGCGCCTCCCGTGCGAGTTTCTCCCGGTCGACGATCGGGGCCGAGCAGGTGAACTGGATCTCGAGCTGGTAGCCCGCCTGCTCGTAATCGATGACGGGGACGTACCCCTCGAGGATACCCCGCTCTTCGAGGTCGGCGATCCGGTTTCGCACGGTTCCGTCCGTGACGCCGACGGCCTCGGCGATCTCTACGGCGGTCTTGTGTCGGGCGTCCCGCTGTAACAGCTGGATGATCGCCCTGTCGACGTCGTCGAGCGGCGTGAACTCCGCGGACGCGCACATCGACTATAGTCAGGGGCCTCGGCTACTTGTCGCCTTTGAGGAATAACCCGCCAGTAGGTGGGAACATCCTCGGTAACGACTGTGAAGGATGTCTGTGCGGCAAGCGTACCGCGCCGAACGGACGTGAGGCGCGGTTTCACAGGTCGCGACCGAAGGGAGCGACCTGCTTTTTCGCCCACGTTTTTGGCGGAGAGGTGCCCGCAGGGAGCGCAGCGACCGAGGACACCCCTGGCGAAAAAGATGGTCTAGAAAGAGCTCTTGATCTTCTCGAAGAAGCCCTGTTCGACCTCGACCTCCTCGCCGCCGGCCTCGGCGAACGCTTCGAGGGCCTTGCGCTGGTCCTCGTTGAGAGAGTCGGGGGTGACGACCTGCACCTGGACGTAGAGGTCGCCGTCGCCGCGGCGGCGCAGACGTGGCATGCCCTTCCCGGAGAGGCGGAAGGTCTCGCCGCTCTGGGTGCCGCCGGGCACGTCGAGTTCGACCGCGCCGTCGACGGTCGGCACCTCGATGGTGTCGCCAAAGACGGCCTGGGGGAAGGAGATGGGCTCCTGGTGGTGGAGATCGGCGCCGTCGCGCTCGAAGTCGGGGTGGTCGCGGACGGTGACCTCGATGAGGAGGTCGCCCTTGGGGCCGCCGCGCTCGCCGGGCGCGCCCTCGCGCTCCATGCGGAGGGTCTGGCCGTCCTCGATACCGGCCGGGATCTCGACGGAGAGGGAGGCGTCCTCGCGGACGACGCCGTCGCCGCGGCAGGTCGAACAGGTCTCGTCGTAGATGGTGCCCTCGCCCTCGCAGCGGCGGCAGGTCTGGCGCTGCTGGACACGACCCATCGGGGTCTGCTGGACGGTCGTGGTCTGGCCGCGACCGTTGCACTCGGGGCACTGCTGGGAGTCGGTGTCGGGCGGGTGCCCCTCGCCGTTGCAGTCGGAACAGGTGTCCGGGCGCGTGACGTTGAGTTCCTTCTCGACGCCGTGGTAGGCGTCTTCGAGGTCGATGGTCAGGCCGGTGCGGAGGTCCCGACCCTGGCGTGGGCGGTTGGAGCCGCCGCCCCCACCGCCGCCGCCGAAGAACGTCTCGAAGATGTCGGACATGTCGCCGAAGGGGCCCTGGCCGCCGCCCATGCCGCCACCCATACCGCCCATGCCACCGGCGCCGCGACCGCCGTTGTCGGTGGCGCCGTGCTTGTCGGCCTCGACGTAGCGATCGTGGCCCAGCTGGTCGTACATCTGGCGCTGTTCCTCGTCGGTGAGGACCTCCTTGGCCTTCTTGGCCTTCTTGAACTTCTCCTCGGCGTCGGGTTCGTCGCTCACGTCGGGGTGGTACTCGCGCGCCTTCTCCCGGTAAGCCTCCTGGATCTCGTCCTCGCTGGCGTCCCGGGAAACCCCGAGCACTTCGTAGAAGTCCTCGCTCATCGCTTGTCGCGGTGTAGAAGATTGAGCTACTTCAATAGAACGGGTCTAGTCTCACCCCGCGGTCAGTCTCGATAGGGAGGCGCGTCGAATTCGGCGCCGCAGTCCTCGCAGGCGCTGACGACCGCGTTCTCGTCGTCGAGCGTGAGCGTCATCGCGCCACCACCGCACTCGGGGCACGGTGCCGGGACTCGTTCGGCGCCGCAGTCGGGACAGACGAACGAGAGGGCGTCGCCGCCCGTGTTCAGTCCGAGATCGGCCCCGTCGCACTCTGGACAGCCGACGGGGATACGGATGTCTGTGCTCTCCCGCGGGGCGCCGATGGCGACGGCGACGAGGTCGGTCTCGCCGCGATTGGAGCCGGACTGGTACTCGCCGGGCGCGAAGCGGACCGCTTCGCCCGCGTCGACGGGTATCTCGCGGCCGGTTCGGGACGGTTCGGCGTGAGCGTCCGCTCCGTCGGACGCCGGCAGGGTCTCGAAGGTCGCGGTTCCGTCGAGGACGACGAAGATCTCCTCCTGGTCGACGTGCGTGTGGAGCCCGCTCGGAAATCCGTCACCGGGTGGGATCCGGTAGTGATTGATCGCCACGTCGCTGGTGTCGAGCGGCCCGGAGAGGCCACGGCGGTCGACGTCGAGGGCCGAACTGGACGACAGGTCGTCGATGACG
Organism: Halosimplex rarum; assembly: GCF_047715405.1. Taxonomy (NCBI): domain Archaea; kingdom Methanobacteriati; phylum Methanobacteriota; class Halobacteria; order Halobacteriales; family Haloarculaceae; genus Halosimplex; species Halosimplex rarum. The sequence goes on along the minus strand of NZ_CP180412.1, from coordinate 1,757,677 downwards.
ACACGTTCCATGCACGGACTGTCGAGCGGGAGCGAGAAATCTCTATGGGCGGCCTACACGCCGAGCCACTCGTCGTTGCGGACCTCGTAGCCGTTCTGCCGACAGTACTTCGCGGCCTGTCGGCGGACGTCACGGGACCCGGGGAGTTTCCCCTTCTCCTCGATGCGTTCGACGATCCAGTCGGCCATGACGCCGATCCCCTCGTCGTCGTCGACGGCGTCGATCGCCTTGAGCTCCCGGAACGTACGCTCGTACGCCTCGCGCTGTGAGCCCCAGACCCCGGCGTCGTCGAGCGTCCCAGTCGCCTCCACGACCCGCTTCATCGCGGCGGCCACCGTCGGTCGCTGGACGCGCATGCGGACGGCCGCGGGTGAGTCGAAGGTCTCCTCCTCCGTGCTCGGAACGAGTTCCGCGACGTCGTAGGACCCCTCGGGCGTCTCGACCTCGTGATAACCGACGGCTTCGACGACTTCGAGTCCCGTCGCCGGGAACTCGACGGTTTCGAGTTCCTCCTCGAGGACGTCGAGGTCGCGCTCCTCGACGGGCGGTTCGGTCTCGTCGCCGCGCTCGAGTTCTTCGAGTATCGCCCGCATCCGCTGGCGGTTCTCCTCGTCGTGCGCCTGTTTGTCTCGCCCCTCGCGGTTGTCTGGCATCCCGTGAATTTGGAGTTCGCGGCTGATAACCCTGTGGTCGGATCCGGCCCTCGCCGGACGCCGTCCCGGTGATACCTGTTCGATGGGTTTCAAAAACGCGCTTCAGCGAACGCCTTTACAATCGGCGTCCGTGGTCTGTGGTATGGCAACGGAACCCACGGACGTGCCGGACGGGTACGAGCACGCCGCGGACCTCGATGCGCTGCGAGAGGACGGACGCGCGGTGACGACGGTCGGCGGCCACGCCGTCGCGTTGTTCCACCACGAGGGCGAGGTGTACGGCGTCGACAACCGCTGTCCGCACATGGGGTTCCCGCTCTCGAAGGGGACCGTCGAGGACGGTCTGCTGACCTGCCACTGGCACCACGCCCGGTTCGAACTCTCCTGCGGCGACACGTTCGACATCTGGGCCGACGACGTGCAGACGTTCCCCACGGCGGTCCGGGACGGCGAGGTGTACGTCGACCCCGACCCCGAGACGGACGTGGCGCCGGAGATCCACTGGCGAAACCGACTCGTCGACGGGATGCGCGAGAACCTCTCGCTCGTGCTGGCGAAGTCGGCCATCCACCTCGACCACCACGGTGAGGGGTTCACCACGCCGCTGGAGACTGCCGTGGACTTCGGGACGAAGTACCGCGCCGACGGCTGGGGGCGCGGACTGACGACGCTCGGCGCGATGGCGAACCTCTACGACCAGGTCGACCACGACGAGAAACAGCGGGCGATGTTCGTCGGCGTCCGCGAGGTGGCGAGCAACTGCGCCGGCGAGCCCCCGCGGTTCGACCAGTACGCGCTCGGCAACGAGGACCTCTCGAAAGCGCGCCTGAAGTCGTGGTTCCGCGAGACCTGCGAGGTGCGCGACGCCGACGGCGCCGAGCGCTGCTTGCGAGCTGCGACGGCGACCCTGCCCCCGGAAGATCTCGTCGAGATCCTCGTCGCCGCCGCGACGGACCACCTCTACATGAACTCCAGCCACACGGTCGACTTCATCAACAAGGCGTTCGAGACGCTGGACCACGTCGGCTGGGACCGGGCCGAGGACGTCCTCGCGTCGACGGTCGACACCATCACCGACGGATCGCGCGCCGAGGAGACCAACGCCTGGCGCCAGCCCATCGACGTGGCCGAGCTCTGCTTCGACGCCGACGACGACATCTCGGAACTGTCCGCCGCGGGCGACGGGAAGTCGTGGGACCGGCCCGAGGACTTCGTCGAGACACTGCTCGGCGACGACCCACACGCTATCGACGCGGCGCTGCGCGACGCGATCCGTGCGGGCGCGACGACCGAGGAACTGGCCCACGCGGTCGCCGTCGCCGCGCTCCGTCGGGTGGCCCACTTCGCGACCAGCAACGAGTTCAGCGACTGGAACACGGTGCATCACACGTTCTCCTTCGCGAACGCAGTGAAGCAACTCGCTGGGCGGACCGACGCCGACGACCTCTACCGGGCGTGCTGGCAGGGCGCGATGTCGGTCTACCTCGACCGCTTCCTCAACCAGCCCAGGGCGCCGCTGCCCGACCCCGGCGCGGGCGATGGCGAAGACCCCGCCGAACTGCGCGAGCGACTGCTCTCGACCTTCGACGAACAGGGTCGCGTCGACGAGGCCGGTCGGATCGTGAGTCAGCACTTCGACGCCGGCGGCGACCCCGACGCGCTCAAGCGGACGATGGCCGAGGGACTGCTGCGGGAGGACGCCGGGTTCCACACCCTCCAGAACGTCGAGGGCGGGTTCGCGCAGTTCGAAGCGGCCGAGAGCGACCACGAACGGCGGCTGGCGCTGGTCACACCGGCCAGATACATGGCTGCGCACTTCCCGACGCGCCGCGAGGCCGAGCAGACGTTCAGGATCGCCGAGCGACTCTACCGCGGCGAGGCGATTCACGAGGGCGCGGCCGACTGACGACGGCGATCGACTCCTCCGTCGCTCTCGGTACCTAGTTCCGGCCTTGTGATCGCATGCAGTAGCCTGATTCCGGTCACAGGCGCAGATGTGTGCGTGCGCTCACACGTCACCGGGTCCCCGCGGCGACCACCGGTCGGTGAGAGGACGGCGAGCCCGCGGTGGACACGCGGATGAGCTTCCTCACGGTACTCCCGCTCGCGATCGTGATGGTCGCCGGGCCGCAGTTGCTCAGCGCAATCTTTCTGGCGACGAGTCGGGACTGGCGGCGCAACTCCGCGCTGTTCGTTTTCGGGGCCGCGCTCTCCATCTCGGCGGTGGTCACGCTTACCTATCTCCTCGGTGGTGTGTCGGTGGGCGGCGGCGGGGAGTCGAACGGCATCCTCTCGACGGTGGTCCTCGTGCTGATCGTCGTGGCGATGATATCCACGTTCCTCGGGCGCGAGGACTCCGAGCCGCCGAAGTGGATGGGGAAACTGGAGCAGGCCACGCCGCGGTTCTCCTTCCGTCTCGGATTCCTGCTGCTCGGCGTGTTCCCGACCGACATCGTCACCTCGGTCGCCGTCGGGTCGTACCTCGTCGCAAACGACCTCCCGCTGCTGGACGCCGCTCCGTTCGTGGCGCTCACGCTGCTGTTGCTGGCGCTGCCGTCGATCGCGGTAGTATTGCTGGGCGCCAGAGCCGAGACGCTACTCCCCAAGGTCCGCGACTGGATGAACGACAACTCCTGGATCGTCAACGAGGTCGTCCTCGTCTTCTTCCTCGTGCTGACGATCACCTGACCGTCGATGGCGATGCACTTCCCGACGCGCCGCGAGATTTTCACCCTCACATCCGTTCGTCGAGCACGTCCGCGACCAGTCGCCAGTACGGTTCCACGTCGCCGATGACGTGGCCTTCGCCTTCGATCACCTCGAACCGGAACTCCTCACCCTTGCTCCACCCGCGCTCGCGGAAACCTTCGACGAACCGCTCGGCCATCTCCAGACCCGGCCCCTCGGCGCCGTGGACGACGCAGACGAACGTGCCCACGTCGTCCGTTCTGTGGACCGGGCTGATCTCCCGGAGGTACGCTTCGGTCGTCTCTTCCGCGGGGTCGTCGATGACGCGGCGAAGCGCGTACTGATTCGGGTCGCCGAGCACTTCGACCCGATCGAGCGTCCCGTTCTCGACGACGGCCGCGCTCCACAGGTCGGGGTAGCGGATCGCCTGCATCGCGGCGTTGTACGCGCCGTAGGAGTGGCCGACCACGGCGAGCCGGTCACCGTCGACCCATGAACGGTCGGCGAGCCAGCGACCGCCTTCGGCCACGTCGTCCACGTCACCGTACCCCGAGTCGCCACGGATCGCCGCCTCGAACGCTCGATCCCGGTTCGTCGACCCCCGGTAGTTCGGCTTCAGCACCGAGTACCCGAGGCCGACCAGAAACTGGGCGAACGGGTCGTAGTCGCACCGCTCCGCAGTCGTCGGGCCGCCGTGAACGTAGACCACTGCGGGCCCTGGCCGGTCGCTCTCTGTTCGATAGAGCACCGCGTCGATATCGAATCCGTCTGTCGACTCGTAGGTGACGTACTCGGGTTCGACCAGCGGCGCGGCTTCGAGAGCTTCGGTCGTCGTGTCTTCGAGCACCCGCGCCTCGCCGGCGTCGAGATCGTAGGCGAACAGTCGCTGGGGTCGCGTCGCGGTACCGATCCGCAGGAGGACCTCATTGCCGGCGTTCGGCAGGTCGACGGCGGTCGCACTGCGCGTGTCGAACTCGCCGCCCGGGAGGTCGAGCACCTGCCCCTCGTCTGGCGCGTCGACCGGATACCGAACCGCCGAGCATCGGCCGTCCGCGCGTCGAATCGTGACGAGCGTCTCGCCGTCGGGCGACAGGGCCGCCGGGAGTTCGTCGCGCTCGCCGGTCCCAAACCACGTCGTCTCGTCTGTTCGCCAGTCGTGAAGCCCCGTCCGATACCACCCCGTCGAGCGATCGTCGAGGAGGATGCGGCGACCGTCGGGGTGCCACCCCCGCTGTCGTGTCCTCGATTCGGGGTCGCCGACGTGGAACGCTGCCTCTACCTTCCCGTCCGTAGTCGCGACTACCTGCCGGCCCTCGCCGAGCGACTCGCTCGGATTCTCCCGGTAGGCGACCCACTCGTCGTCGGGGCTGAACCCGGCGAATCCTTCTTGCTCGGGGTGTTCCGAGAGGGCCCAGTCGGTGTCTGTTTCGCGGTCGCGGAGTCGAAGCGTCCACGGCTCGGCGTAGTGGACGTAGAGCAGTCGCCGGCTATCGCCGTCGATATCGTTCACGAGCGTGTATTCCGCCTGTAGTTCCAGCGGTTCCGGATCGCCTCCGATGGGCAGCCGGTACACCTCGGGTCGCGATTGGAGGAGGAACTCGGAACCTGTCCAGAAGGTCCGAACCACGTCGGGCGGGTCGAGTGCGTCGCTCTCTACCGGTACCTGTTCCGTCTCACCGGTGTCGTACTCGTACAGGCGGAGGCGTTTCTCTCCGCCGGGTTCGCTGTACCACTGTGCGAGCGCACCGCGTTCGGGGACCAGCGTCGAACGGCTCAGGCCGGGACGGGCGGTCAACGTCTCGATCGACGGATCGGCCATGCGAGGAGGTCGAAGCCGCCACGTTTTAAAATTAGGGTCGGTTGACAGTTCGGGCCGGCGAGTGCGGTATCCGAATCGGGGGAACGAGGCGGTGGACCCCCGACACCTAACTACCCGGCGGGAGTGGATCCGCGTAATGACGAGGGGTTCGTCCGGACTGGTCGGCGACGAGCGCGGCGGCGTCGAGCGGTGGGTCGTCTGGCTGATCGTCCTCGCGGTCACCGTCGCCGTCGTCGGCTCGGTCATCTACTTCGGCGACGAGCTCCGTCGCGACAGCCCCGACGCCGACTTCTCCGTCTCGTTCGACGCTGAATCGAGCGCGCTGACCGTCCAGCACGCCGGCGGCGACTCGATCGCGGACCGGACGACCGAGCGGCTGTCCGTGGTCGTCGTCGACGAGAGCACCGGGAACAGTGAGACGGTATCCTGGGTGAGTGACGACCGCGGGCCGACGAAACGCGGCGCCGGGTATCCCGTCGCCCCCGGCGACTCGCTGACCGTCGACGATCCCTCGGTGGATTCGGACGGCGACGAGAACTACCTCGACGCCGAGCGCAGCGTCGGCTTCTATCTGGAAGCCGGTGATAGTGTTCGTGTGGTGTGGACCGGCGCGATGCGCGGCGACACGCAGTCGGTGACGCTCGCCAACGCGACGCTGGGGTCGTAACTGTCGCTGCTTGGATCGTCTGCTCTTTCTTGATCTGTTCGCTAGCAATCGCCATCACCGCAATCGACGGTAAACGTTGAAAGCCCTCGGCGCGCTCGCTAGGAGTCGAAGCAACCGCAGGAAACAACAGGTGATGAAAGCCCTCGGCGCGCTCGCTAGGAGTCGGAGCAACCGCAGGAAACAACAGGTGATGAAAGCCCTCGGCGCGCTCGCGGTCGCTGAGCGGGATATTCTCGCTCGCTACGCTCGCTCGAATAGTGCCCCGCTCAGGCGACTATATGAACGCGAGCCCGCCTCGCCCTTTCAGTCCACCAGGACCGCAACCGACCGCACGGGACTGCAAACCGCCTCACACCTCCCCAGCCGATTGCGTTGCTCGTCGCTTCGCTCCTGCGCTACTCATCCCTCGCACGACTACTGTCGCGCGACGAGACGCGCGACAGCGCGCGCCACCTGGGATAATCAGTCCGTCTGCGTCCGCTCAGATCCCCTTCCGCATCAGGTGGCTCCGGAGGACGTCGTTCTCCTTGTTGCCCGCGACGGGGTTGACGAGGACGACGACGTCGTCGCTGTCGAGGTGACCGCCGGCGGCGAGTTCCTGGGCGGCAGCGGCACCGACGCCGCCGGTGGCGCTCATCTCCACGCCTTCGGCGGCGAGCGTGACGGCCGCTTCGAGGGCGTCGTCGTCGCTGGCGCCGACGGCCCAGCCGCCGGTGTCGCGCACGGCGTCGAGCGCGAGCGCGCCGCCCGCGGGGTCGGGAACTTCCAGCGAGCCGACGAGCGTGTCCGGGCGCTCCCAGACCTCGGTGTCGTCGTCGCCCGCGTCGTCGGCGGCGACGACGGGTGCGCAGTTCTCTGGCTGGGCGACGTGGAGCGCGGGCGCCTCGTCGACGAGTTCTGTCTCCCGGAGCTGTTCTGTGGCGAGGTGACTACCGACGACGCCGAGGCCGTGGCCGGTCGGGTAGACGACGGCGTCGGGGACCTCCCAGTCGAGCTGCTCGACGACTTCGAACAGGAGCGTCTTCGCGCCCTCGTGGCGGTACGGGGAGTCGAAGGGGGCCAGCGAGTGCCAGTCGGCGTTGTCGTCGTCGGCCATCGCGCTCTCGAAGGCCTTGACGGCGTCGGGGTAGCGGCCCTCGACGACGCTCATGTCGCCGCCGTGGACGTTGGTCATGGCTTTGGCGACGAACGTCGAGCGCGTCGGGACGAACGCCTCCGAGTCGAGCCCAGCGCGGGCGGCGTAGGCGGCGACGCTCTGGCCGGCATCGCCGGTCGTCGGGAGCGCGACGTTCTCGGCGCCGTGTTCCCGGGCGGCGGTGACTGCCAGCGCGGCCCCGCGGTCGGCGGTCGCCCCGGTGGGGTTGGCTCCCTCGTCTTTCACGTAGACCGCGCCGACGCCGAGTTCCTCGGCGAACTCGGGGCAGGGGATCAGCGGGGTCGTCCCCTCGTTCGTCGTGACGAGCGAGTCTGTGGGGAACGGGAGCAGGTCGGCGAAGCGGGCGACGCCGTCGAATCGGTCGTCGGCCAGCGAGTCGCGCGTCACGTCGACCGCGCCGTGGTCGTACGTCGGACGGAGGATCCCGCCGCAGTCGGGGCAGCGACGCGGGGCGTCCACCGGGTCGTGGGAGCCCCCGCAGTCGACGCAGACGAGGCCGTCGAGAGACGCAGTGGTGTCCATACCCGAGTCGGGGGACGGCACCGACTAATCACTGTCCGTTCGCCGCCCCGCGGTGGTTCCGGACCGTCCGGGACGGAGACACGGGGCGTTTTGTGGGACCGGTCCATGGTGGAGATATGAGCGACGTCGTCATCGTCGGCGGTGGACTGGCCGGCCTGGTCGCCGCGCGGCGACTGGCCGACAACGGGGCGGCCGTGACGCTGTTCGAACGCCGAGAGCAGGTCGGCGGCCGCGTCCGCTCGCGGGAGGTCGACGGGTTCACCCTCGACCGGGGCTTTCAGGTCCTCTTTTCCGCCTACCCGGCCGTCCGCGAGGAACTCGACCTCGACGCGCTGGACCTGCGGACGTTCGCCCCCGGCGCGACTATCGCCCGCCCGGACCACCGCTCGACCCTCGCCGACCCGTTCCGGGCCCCGCTCGCGGCCATCGAATCGGCGATGAACCCCGACGTGACCCTGGGCGACAAGATTCGAGTCCTGCAGTTGCGCCGCGGGCTTCGGAACACCGACCCCGGGACGCTCTTCGACGGACCGGAAGAGAGTATCCGGGAGTACCTCGACCGCAAGGGATTCTCCGAGCGATTCGTCGAGAACTTCGCCGCACCCTTCTACGGCGGCATCACGCTCGACCGCTCGCTGTCGACGGATGCCGGCGTCTTCCGCTACACCTTCTCGATGCTCTCGCGCGGGAACACCGCCGTCCCCGCCGACGGCATGGGCGCCATTTCCGCACAACTCGTCGACCGCGCGCGAGCGGCCGGCGCGACGATAGAGACCGGTGTCGAGGTCTCCGCGGTCGACGGCGGCCGGGGCGGCGCGACGGTCGAAGCGGGCGGTGAGACGGTCGACGCGGACGGCGTCGTCGTTGCCACGGACCCAAAGAGCGCGAGAGACCTGACGGGCGTCGAATCGATTCCGACCGACGCGCTCGGATGCGTCACCCAGTACTTCTCGACGCGCGAGCACCGCTCGCTCGATACCGGCCACCGGATCCTCCTCAACGCCGGCAGCGACGTCCCCAACACCGTCGCCCCGCTGTCGACGGTCGCGCCGGAGTACGCGCCCGACGGGACGGCGCTGCTCTCGGCCACGACGCTCGGCGACCCGGACCGGAGCGACGAGGAATTCGCCACCGCCGTCCGGGACGCGCTCGTCACCTGGTACCCCGAGCACCGGTTCGACGACCTCGAACACGTCGCGACCGACCGCGTCGAGTTCGCTCAGTTCGCCCAGCCGCCGGGCTTCAGGGCCGACCTGCCCGCGGTCGACGCCCCGGAAGGCTCGGTCTACCTCGCCGGCGACTACACGCAGTGGTCCTCGATCCAGGGCGCGCTGGAGAGCGGGCAGATCGCCGCAAAAACTGTTTCTGACGAGTTGTGAGGGTCTTCACAGACCCCTCAACCGAATAGGCGCGCGCTGTCGAGCGTCCCCGAGCGTTGCGAGGGGCGCGAGACGAAGCCGTGCGAGGGATGAGCGAACGAGCGCAGCGAGTGAGCGAATCGGCTGGGGAGGGGTGAGGCAGTCTGCGGTGCTGTGCGGGGCGGTGCTGTTGTTGTCCTGGTGGACTATAAGGGCGAGGCGGGCTCGCGGGTGGTGCGCGGGCCCTATCCGAGGGAGCGCTAGCGAACGAGGATATCCCGCACAGCACCCGCGAGCGGGCCGAGGGCTTTCAACTCCCAGCAGTTCCTGCGGTCGATCCACCAGCTATCAAGCTCGCTGAATATCCGAACCGGTTGCCAGAGAATTTCACTCCTATAACATCCGGGAGAACTGGCCGAGCGGGGGGAACGTCAACGTCTCCTCGCTCTCGGCATCGAACACGACGGGACGGAACTGCGCGACCCGCGTCACCATCGGCGACAATTCCGGCCGCGATGTCCCGACGCGGCCGTTCACCGACAGTCCCTCGACCAGACGGTTGAACGGGGGAACCACGAGCACGTCCGAGCGGCGATAGGCGCCGTCGCCGAGGAGGAAACAGGGGCGCTTCTGCCCCTCGATCTCGATGGCGGGGTGGTCGTGGCCGACGACGTAGGCGTCAGCAGTCGTCTCGGGTTCCTCGTGGCCGTGACACACGACGACGGTCTCGTCGCCGTCGGTGTCGAGTTCGTACTCGTCGCGCAGGTCGCCCGCGTACGCGTCGCCGAGCATCGTGTCGTGGTTGCCCTCGACGACGACGAGGCGAGCGCCCGAATCGCGGACCGCGCGGACGATCCCCGAGAGCGCCGCGTCTGCGCTGTCCGGGACGGAGCTGAACGAGTGGAACACGTCGCCGGCGAGGACGACCTCGTCGGGATCGAAACGGTCGAGTAACCCCTCCAGCCGGTCCACGCAGTCCTCGCCGGCGCCGATTGGGAACTCGACCGTCGAGGCCTCGGCCTTCCCGAAGTGGAGATCCGCGAGGACGAGCGTGCCGTCGAGATACACTGCCCTGTCCCGGTACTCGGGGTCCATCGAGTGCCATTCGGAGACCGGCGGGCAAAGACCTGACGCACGCGGGGGGACAGGACGCACGTGGGGGCGACAGACCGGGCGACGACGAGACCCTCAGTCGGCGCCGTCGCCGGTCGCCTCGCGGTACTCCGCCCGCGTGACGGTGAACCGGTGGACGTTCGCGACAGTGCCGTCCATGTTGATCTCTAAGTTCCGGAGGAGCCCTTCGCGGCGGCCGCCGTGAGCTTCGATATACCGCGAGACGGCCTTGCGGGACTTCTCGTTGCCCTCGTGGACGGTGACGACGACGGCGTCGAGGTCGAGTCGGTCGAACGCGACCTCCATGAACGCCGCGGCGCGCTCGCCGGAGTAGCCGTGACCCCAGAAGGGCTTGCGAAGCCAGGCGCCGAACGTCGCCGTCTGCAGGTCCCAATCGACGCTCATCCCGGTGAAGCCGGCGAATTCGCCAGCGCCGTCTCGCGGTTCCCGCTGGTCACCGCTCGAATCTTCCGAGGCGCTCCGCGCCTCGCCGTCTTCGCCCGGCTTGGGCCGGATCGCGTAGGTCGCGCCCTCGCCGTTTTCGCGTTCCTCCGTGACCAGTTCGAGGAACTCCTCCGTCTCTCTGGGCGTCTCGTGGGGGTCCCACGTGACGTACTCCGTGATCTCGTCGATGTGCGGCGCGCCCTCCCGGACGTGTTCGTACAGTTCGAGCGGGTCGAGCGTCTCCGTCGTCGCCGCTTCGAGGACGAGGCGCTCGGTCTCGATGCGCTCGGGGAAGAGGTCGGACATACACCTATCCGAACGGGCCACCGGAAAAGCGCTTTCCCGGGTGTGGGACGGGGTAGCGCGGGCGAGCGGTCAGGGGAAACTTATCCCCGTGGGCGTCCGACAGGCGAGTATGACCGATCTCGATGAAGCTGTCGAGGAGTTCCTCGACAAGACCGACACGACGCTCGGAGAGTACGACAAGGGCTACGCCGACGCCGACGCGACGCTGACGGTGTTGCGCGACCACATCTCGGACCTGCGCGACGCCGCCGAGGAGTAACCCCCGCCATTCCGGGGGAAGACCGATAGTCCGTGCGGCCGAACCCTCCGCACATGACAGACGTCGTGATAGTCGACGGGGCGCGAACCGCTCACGGGGCGATGCTCGGGTCGCTCTCGGGCGTGCGCGCGCCGGAACTCGGTGCGACGGTACTCGAAGATCTGGTCGATCGCTCGGGAGTCGAACCCGACGACCTCGACTGGGTCGGTCTGGGCAACGCCGTCCAGGCGGGGGTCGGACAGGTGCCGGCCCGCCAGGCCGTCGTCGAGGCGGGACTGCCGGACGACACGCCCGCGACGACCGTCAACGAGGCCTCGGGCTCGGGACTCCGGGCGATCACGCTCGCTGCAGACCGCATCGACGCCGGCCGAGTCGACGTCGCCGTCGCCGGCGGGATGGAGTCGATGTCCAACGCTCCCTATCTCGTCCGCGAGATGCGCGAGGGGCGGCGCCACGGCAACACCGAACTGGTCGACTCCATGATCTTCGACGCGCTGTGGGACGTGGGCTACGACGCGCACATGGGCGAACTCACCGAGGCGCTGGTCGACGAGCACGGCGTCTCCCGCGAGGCCCAGGACCGGTACGCGCTGCGGAGCAACCGCCGGGCCGCCGAGTCGATCGAGGAGGGGCGATTCGCCGAGGAGCTCGTCCCCGTCGAAGTCGACGACCGCCTCGTCACCGAGGACGAGGGGCCCCGCGCGGACTCCTCGCTCGACGGGCTCGCCCGACTCCCGACCGCGTTCCGCGAGGACGGGACGATCACACCGGGGAACGCGTCGAAGCTCGCTGACGGCGCGGGCGGCGTCCTCCTCGCGAGCGCCGAGGCCGCCGAGGAGCGCGGGCTGGGGCCGATGGTCCACGTCGAGGACTACGCCGTGGCCTACCGCGACCCCGCCGAGTTCTCGCAGGCGGTCGGCGACGCCATCGAGCGACTCCTCGACCGGAACGACCTGGCCGTCGACGACGTCGACCACTACGAAGTGAACGAGGCGTTCGCCGCACAGACCGTCTACGTCCGCGACAGGCTAGGGATCCCCGAAGAGCGGCTCAACCCCCTCGGCGGAGCGGTGGCGCTCGGTCATCCCATCGGCGCCAGCGGCGGTATCCTGGCGACGACGATCACCCACGCGATGGTCCGGGAGGACCACGACTACGGGGTGGTGGGGATGAGCGTCGGCGGTGGCGGTGCGGTGATGATGTTGCTGTCGCGGTAGGCGGTGCGGTGATAGTGTTGTTGTCGCGGTAGGCGGTGCGGTGATAGTGTTGTTGTCGCGGTAACGGCGGTCGAACAGGCGTTTTCGGGCTGCGAACGAGGATTCATATGCGTTCGTGTTCATCTGTGACATATGGACCCCGGTTCCAACGGCCCGCTCTCCACGGAGACCACGCAGAATCCCAGGCCCAACTCTGTCAGCGGCGGCGGACTGTTACTGGGATTACTGCTGTTGATCGCCGCTCTGGTCGTGGTGTCGTACCTCCTCTGAATCGCTCGGCGGAGGCTACTCTCCGCCGAACGTCACTCTCCGCTGTCGTGCTCCATCCCCTCGACGAGCGCGACGACGTTCTCCTCCTCGCCGTCGATCTGCTGGGGGTAGATGCCGACCGCGACGATGTGATCGCCGTCGTCGTGCTGGAACTTCGCGGCGTGGACGTACACGTCGACTTCGCTACCGCCGATAGTCGCCGTCCCCTCGTACTTTTCCAGCGTTCGCGACGCGCCGAGCGCACTGACGCTCCGGGTCTCGACGCGGTCGCCGACGCTGAGCCCTTCGTACTGGGACTCGAACTGCTGGAGGATCTCCCGCGTGCTCATGTCCGAGATCGGGTTGAACGTCTGGCCCACGACGCTGACTTCGGGACTGGCGAAGGTGACGAACACCGCCGCGCGCTGGGACCCCAGCGGCCCGAGGTCGACCGCTCGCTCGTACCTCGCCTGCTGGTTGGTCACCTCGACCTGTCGGGTCTGCCCGGCGGCGCTGAAGTTGCGCGTCACCGTCGACGACTCGACGGCCTGCTCCTCGTACCCAGTGTCGGACTGGACGTCGTCGCCGACCGTCGCCGGCTCGGCGCTGAAACTCAGCGAGTCTTGCCCGGTGAGAAACCCGCAGCCGGCGGTCACCGTCGCGAGAACGACTACCAGCGCCGCGAGCGTCTGTCGTACGTGCATTACCCGATAGTGTATCAGGAAACAGGTAAACGTGCCGCTCGTGAGAACTGGGGACACGTGGCTGAAAACTGCCGTTCGTTGACTATTTCGGGATCGGCCCAGGGATAGTTGAAGTGTATCTGTCATAAATTGATCCGGTCCGACCCGAGAGTCTCGACGACGGCCTTCGGCAGACGGCGGGTTCGGACCCTCAAGAATTATCGGGGAGCGCGCCGGCGGTAGTGGTATGACGGAGTTCTCTCACCGGGTCGAGCAGGTGTCGATAAGCGGGATCCGCGAGGTCTTCGAGGCCGCGGGCGAGGACGCGATCAACCTCGGCCTGGGCCAACCGGACTTCCCGACCCCCGAACACGCCCGCGAGGGCGCCATCGAGGCCATCCGCGCCGGAAAGGCCGACGGGTACACCTCGAACAAGGGCACCGAGTCGCTGCGCGAAGCCATCGCCGGCCGCTACGCCGAGGACCGGGGCATCGACGTCGACCCGAACGACGTCATCGCGACCGCCGGTGGGAGCGAGGCGCTCCACATCGCCCTCGAAGCCCACGTCGACGAGGGGCAGGAAGTCGTGTTCCCCGACCCGGGGTTCGTCTCCTACGAGGCGCTCACCCACCTCGCTGGTGGGGAACCCGAGCCCGTCGGACTGCGCGACGACCTCACGATGGACCCCGCGGCGGTCGAGGAGGCCATCACCGACGACACCGCGGCGTTCATCGTCAACAGCCCCGCCAATCCCACGGGCGCGGTCCAGTCGCCCGAGGACATGCGCGAGTTCGCCCGCATCGCCGACGAGCACGACGTGCTCTGCATCTCCGACGAGGTGTACGAACACATCGTCTTCGAGGGCGAACACCGCTCCCCCATCGAGTTCGCCGAGACCGACAACGTCGTCGTCGTGAGCGCCTGCTCGAAGACCTACTCGATGACCGGCTGGCGGCTCGGCTGGGTCACCGGCTCGAATCGCCGGATCGAGCGGATGCTCCGCGTCCACCAGTACGGTCAGGCCTGCGCGACGGCGGCCGCGCAGTACGCCGCCGAGGCCGCGCTCACTGGCCCGCAGGACGCAGTCGACGAGATGGTCAACGCCTTCGAGGAGCGCCGGGACGTCCTCCTCGACGGCCTCGCGGACATCGGGATGGACTGCCCGACGCCCCACGGTGCGTTCTACGCGATGCCCGAGGTGCCCGAGGGGTTCGTCGACGAGGTGATCGACCGCGGCGTCGTGGTCGTCCCCGGCGACGCCTTCGGCGAGCACGGCGAGGGCTACGCTCGCATCTCCTACGCCGTCGACGTCGAGACGCTGCAAGAAGCGCTCGAGATCATGGGCGAGGCGTACGACGCGGTGCGGTGAGGCGGCGGGCGCCGCGGAGCGACCACAGGCCGTGAACCGTCGGGTTTTATCATCGAACGTCGCTCACGCCCGCTGATGGCGCTGAACCCGGTCACGGTGGTCGTCGCGGGGTTCGTCCTCGTCGTTCTCGTCAAGACGCTCGCGTTCGGGTACGTCTTCGCGAAATACACTAACCTCTTCGCGCGTGTCGGACTGATCTCCCGACCGATGGGGATCGATCGCTGGGCGGGATTCACCGCTTTGCTCGTCTTCTCCGTCGGATTCGCCTGGCTTGCGGCGACGGGAGAGATACCCGGCGAGGGCGAGCCGATGCGGTTCCCGGTCGTCCTGACGATAGTCGGCTTCGGCGTCGGTCTGTTCTGCGTCGCGCTCGCCGTCAGCAACCTGGGCCGGTATCGGCGACTCCGCGACGGCGAGTTCGTCGCCGGCGTCGCGGAGCCGGAGGGCGGGAAGACCGTCGAAGCGCCGCTGAGCGGCGATCACTGCCTGGCCTGGGCGGTCAGAGTCCGCGAGCACTCCGGCATGTTCCGCCGCGGCGGCCCGCCGCCGATCCACCGCGACTCCGGCGGGACGACCCTCGTCGTCCAGTCGGCGACCGAGCGGGTCAGGGTGGACGCGAGCGAGGCGTCGCTCGACGTGTGGCCAGTGGGCGGTCGGCCGTCGCGGTCGGACTTCGTCGCTCGCGAACGGGAGGGTGTCCCGGAGCGCGTGACCGCCTACGCCGCCGACGCCGACCTCGGCGACGCCGACCGCTCCCGGATCTACGAGGAGGTCCGCGTCGAATCCGGTGACAGCGTGACGGTCTTCGGGAGCGACGCCGACCGAACGGCGGTCGGCGGACCCGGAACGGTCCTCGCCGACCGCGCCGGCGAGACGGTCCGCCGACAGCTGAATCGCCGGGTTCGGGCCGGACCCGCCGGCGCCGCGCTCGCGCTCGTCTGCTTCGGCGTCGCGGCGTTTCTGGCCGGGGCGGTCTGACTGCTGCCGGGGACTCAGTCGACTCACTCGCCGCGAGCCCCCTGGGCGGTGTCGTCGTCCGCCGCCGACGGCAGCGGCGACCCGAAGAGGGCGAGGGGAACGGCCGTCGCGAGCAGCAACGCGCCGAGCGCCCCGTATGCGGCGACGGGCCCGCGAGCGCCGGCGGCGACGCCCGCGATGACGACGAGCGGCGTCCGCGCGAGGCCGACGACCATCGAGACGGCGCTGAGAACGGTCGCGCGTCCCACGTCGTCGACGCGGTCGTTGACGTGTCTCTCGACCATCGGTCGGAGCAGGAAGTGGACCGCTCGCAACAGGTAAAACGACGCGAACGCGGCCAGCGGGACCGCGAGTGGAACCAGCGTCGCAGCGGCGAGCGTCACCGCCGCGAGCGCGAGCACGCGTCGGAGCCCCAGGCGCGCCTCGATCGGGCCGGCGTAATAACTCACCGCCGCCGCGACGACGGCGAAACTCGCGTAGAGAGGTCCCAGGCCGGTCGCGGCGGTGACGGGTACTCCCGCGAGCGTCCCGCCGTCGACTGTCAGTCCCTCGACGGCACCGGCTACCGGAAGCGCGGCGAGGTCGCCGCTCTCGACGACGGCGACGGCGATGGGCTGGACGTACTGATTGGCGGCGCCGACGACGCCGAACAGCAGCGCCGCGAACAGGACGAACGACCGCAGGGGCGGCCGCGCGATCCGGTCGCGGAGCAGCGGGAGCGCCTCGCGCACCGACGGCCCCCCGGCCTCGCCGCTCTCGAACTGTTCGGTCCGCGGGAGCGTGGCGATGACGCCCGCACCGGCGACCATGAGAGCGCCAGCGGCGGCGAACGGGTAGCGCGGGTCGAAACCGTAGAGGACCGCCCCGAGGACCGTCGTGACGGCCGAACACCAGCGGGCGACGGCCTGCCCGCGACCGCGGACGCGCGTGAACTCGTCCTCGCCGACAGTCGATTCGAGCACCTCGTAGAGCCACGCGCCCCCGGTTCCCGAGGTCAGCGCGATGCCGAGCGCCCAGACGACGTAGACGGCGAGATAGGAGGCGAACGAGTCGACGGCGACGAACCCGAACAGCGAGAGGGCCATGGCGAGCTTGCTCGCGACCAGCGTGTCCCGGCGGCCGAAGCGGTCGCCGACGTAGCCCGTCGGAATCTCGCCCGCGACGATCAGCAGCGAGTAGACGGCGCTGAGCGTCCCGTACTGCGGGTACGTCAGGTCTCGGAGGACGAACAGCGCGAAGATCGGCGAGACGAACCCGACCGCGGCCAGCGCCTGGAACAGGTAGTACCGGCGGATCAGCGTCCGCGGGTTCGACAGGTCGACGCGCACGCCTCGACCGACGGCCGACGCCGACTTGACGATTTCCTGAACGGCGTTTGAGTATCAGATCTGAACAGTTGTGGCGCCGGCCGGAGCCCGGGCGTCGCGGGCGCAATACGGAAGGCACTCGCGGCCCAACGGACGACGATGGATCAACTGGCCCCGTCGAACGTCCCGATCTACGAGACGAAGGCGGAGGGGAGGGCGCTGTGGGACCGCTGTGCCGACCGCGGCCTCCCGGTCGTCGCCGTCCGCGACGGAGAGCGGGGGTTCGTCGTCCGGTACGACCTCCAGCACCTCGACAGCGAACTGTCCGAGACCGCGCTCCGGAAGCTCCGAGCACAGGTGCGGTCGCTCCGCTCGTACTCGATCGAGGTCGACCCGCGATCCCAGACGGAGTCGGTCGGCGGCGAGACGGGGCCGCTGGCGGGCGAACTCCACGCCGAGACCGAGTCCGACGCGCGCCGCCTCGCCTCCCACGTCTCCGCGTTCGTCTTCGACCACGACAACCTGGTCTGAGTGCTCGACCGCGCTCGGACGGAGGCGACTACGGGTCCGTGTCTCGCTCGTTCAGCGTCTCGTGGACGCCCAGGATCAGCGCGGGCACGACGACCATGAACAGGTGCTCCTCCAGCGGGATCCCGACGAACTCGACGCCCGTCCGCAACGGGATGGCGAAGACGCCGACTTCGAGCGTGTACCAGTCCCAGACGTAGGCGAGCGGGTAGATCACGACGATCGTCGCGCCCGCACGTCGCAGGGCGTCTCGGCCCGCCCGAGCGAGGAGCGCCAGTGCGAGCGTCCCGAACGCGACCTCCGTCGCGAGGTACGTGTAGGGGCCGAGCACGCCGATGTCGGGCAGTGCGAGGCCGGCGAGCGGCCGAAACATGGCCACGACGAAGAGACCGAGCCCGACCGTCGCGGCGACGACGAGTTCGGCGGCCGCTCGTTGGGCTGACCCCGTCCGAACGCGCAGCGCCGGAGCGAAACAGGCGAGCGCGGCGAGTCCACCGACTGGTCCCACGAGCTCGCTGACGGTGAGCCACAGGACGACGACGCCGAGGCCGAACAGTCCCCAGGCGAACCGGCGCGTTCGTCCGCGGTCCATACCGTTGCAAGCGGTGCCAGGCACATGAGCGACCGGGTGTACCACCCCTCGGTAGGGTCGGAACTATCCCTTCGATCGGCGGGTCGCTCGACCTGTAAACTTGACACGACGAAAGAACGTAGGGGCTTCCGACCCTCCCGTGTGGTATGGGGGATGTTACGCACGCTCGGGGAGGCGGGGAGCTCGCGCGAGCGCTGCTCTCGCAAGTCCATCCGGTGTTCATGCTGCCGCCGCTGGCCGCGTCGCTGTTCGGCGCGGTGTTCGCCGGGCAGGTGGCGCCCGCGGCGGCCGCGCTCCACGTCGCGGCCCTGTTCTTCGCGGTCTACACCGCCCACGTGAAAGACGGGTACGTCGACTTCCACATGCGGGGTGAGGACGACGACCACCCGCTCTCCGCGCCGGCGTGTCGCCGTGCGCTGCTCGGCTCGACCGCGGGATTCGCGGCGGCGCTGGCCGGCCTGTGGCTGACGACCGGCCCGGGCGCGGTCGCGATCACGGCGCCGACGTGGGCGCTCGGCTACTTCCACGCGCCGCAGCTCGACACCCACACCGTCGGCGCGACGGCGGGCTACCCGGCGGGCATCGCGCTCGCGCTCCTCGGTGGCTACTACGTCCAGGCGGGCGAACTCACGCCGGCCGTCCTCGGGCTCGCGGGCGTCTTCCTCCTCTTCCTCTCGGGGATCAAGGTCGTCGACGACGCCCAGGACTACGAGTACGACCGATCTATCGACAAGCGGACGGTCGCCGTGGTGCTCGGGACGCGCGGCGCCTATCGAGCCGCGTACGCCCTCATGGCGACCGGGATGGTCGCGGTCGTCCTCCTGGCCGTCGGCCTCCGCGGCATCCCGCCGAGCGCGGGGCTCGCCGCGCTGGTCTTCGGGGCCGTCGCACTGGTCGCCCGCCGGGCCGAGCCGGAACTCGCCACGATGTTACTCATTCGCGGGTCGTACCTCTTCCTCGCGGTCCTCGTCGCCGCGGTGTGGTTCCGACCGCTGGGGTGAACGACCGTCCCCGGCGCCGAGTAGGCTCCGAATACCAGACGGCGCGGCCGCCAGCGTTATGAGGTCGGACGGACTACCGATGTGGCGGCATGGAAAACCTGCGCACCGGGCTCTCGTACGGCGACGTGTTGCTGGTCCCCCAGCGGTCGCCGGTCGACAGCCGGAGCGACGTCGACCTCTCGACGCGCCTGACCGCCGACATCGAACTGGAGACGCCCCTCCTCTCGGCGCCCATGGACACAGTGACCGGCGCCGACGCCGCGATCGCGATCGGCCGCGCCGGCGGGTTCGGCACGATCCACCGATTCATGACCGTCGACGAGCAGGCCGACGCGGTCGAGCGCGTCGTCGACGCCGGCCAGCAGGTCGGCGCAGCGGTCGGCATCGCCGAGGACGCCGTCGCCCGCACCGCGGCGGTCGTCGACGCCGGCGCCGACTGCGTGATGGTCGACGTGGCCCACGGCCACCTCGAACGCTGCCTCGACACCGTCGAGCGCCTCCGCGCCGAGTTCCCCGACACCGACCTCGTGGTCGGCAACGTCGCCACGGCCGAGGGGGTTCGGGACCTGCACGCCGCGGGCGCCGACTGCGTGAAAGTCGGCATCGGCCCCGGGAGCCACTGCACCACTCGCCGGGTCGCCGGCGCGGGCGTCCCGCAGCTCACCGCCGTCGACGACTGCGCCGACGCGGCCGACGACCTCGACATTCCGATCGTCGCCGACGGGGGCATCCGCTCGTCGGGCGACGCCGTCAAGGCGCTGATGGCCGGCGCGGACACGGTGATGATGGGCAGTCTCTTCGCCGGCACCGAGGAGACGCCCCCGGAGATCGTCGAGATCGACGGCGAGCGCTACAAGAAGTCCCGCGGCATGGCGACGACCGCCGCCGCCGCGGACCGCTCGGACAAGGAGGACGCCGAGGCCGACGTCGAGGCCGACGAGGGCGTCGAGGGCTTCACCGAGTACAAGGGCCCGCTCGGCGACATCGCCACCGAGTTCTGCGCCGGCATCAAATCCGGCCTCTCGTACTGCGGCGGCCACACCATCGACGCTGCCCGCGAGAAGTCGGAGTTCATCCGGGTCGAGCAGGCCGCCAAGGAGCGCGAGGGCGCCCACGGCGACCACGACTGGGAGACCGTCGTCGTCGACAACTGAACCGCGAGTGACGGCGGCAAATCCGTTTTCACCCCGGACGCCGAACACCCGTCCATGAGCGTCGAGGCCGAGGACGGACGGAGCGGCGAGATGACTCTCGCGTTCGAACTCGCTGCCATCCGCGAGTTCGACGACCCCGCGGCGGTGTTCGAGGACGCCCGCGAGTGGAGTCGGTACGTCGGCGTCGTCTCCAACGACACCGACGCAGTCGCCGCGTTCGTCGCCGAGCGCGACCTCCTCCAGGACTTCGAACTGGGCGACCGCGACATCTGGCTCGCGATGGAGGGGATCCGCGAGTCCAGCGACGCGCCCCGGCACGTCTTCGTCGGGACGACCCCGGAGGACCGCCGGATCGCGGACGCGACCGGGTGGGAGTTCCGAAGCCCGAGCGACGTCGCGGACGCGGCCGGGTGGGACCTCGAACCGACGGACCAGCCCGAACCGGGACTCGTCAGTCGATTGCGCTCGCGTCTCTCCGCCGCGTTCTCCGGCGGTTCCGACCGCTGATCTCCGCCGTCGAGCCTCAGGCGTCGCCGAGCCGTTCTGCTGCACGCGAGCATCGGTCGAGCCACTTCCGTTCGTACTCGTCGGGTGCCAACACACGCCCGGTAAAATCCGAAACGCGTTCGACGCCTGCGTCCTCGCACCACCTGATGCACTCGCGGTAGAGCGCGAGGTCGTGTTCTTCGGCCAGGTTTTCGTCGTATTCGACGCTCACCGTCTCGGTGCCGGTGAGATACGCGGCGAAGGCCCGCGTGTGACCGTCGGTCAGGTAGCGCTCGCCGTCGAACTCGTAGATCGGGAGCGGGCCGAACTGGTGGTCGGGCCCGTCGAGGCGTTTCAGGACGGTCCCCAGTTTCGCGGCGTTCACGTACAGCTGGGTCGGGCGGAGGTCGCTCGGGGGAATCGTCTCTGTCATCTCTCGGTCGCCCTTCGCCGAGTCAGTTCGCCGTCGAGACGATCTTGATCACGTCGCCCTCTTCGAGTTCCTCCTCGTCGCTGATACGCATGTTCTTCCGGGCGTCCACGGCGTGGAGGTAGCCGTCGCCGATGTCCGAGTGGACGGCGTAGGCCAGGTCCTTCGGCGTCGATCCCGACCCGAGGAGGAAGGCGTCGGGCAGCGCGTTCCCCTGGCCGTCGGTCCAGTGGGTCTCGTCCTGGACGGGGTAGGCCGTGATCTGGTTCAATACATCGTACACGGCGGTGTCGAGGGCCTGCTGGACGCCCGTGCCGCCGTGCTCGTCCATGACATCGCGGATCTGTTCGAGGCCCCGCTCCTGCTGGTCGCTCAGGTCGCCGAGGATCTCGAAGTCCGGATCGCCCGGATCGTAGTCGACGACGCCCGCCTCGGCGGCCTTCCGGAGGGCAAGCTCGCCGTCGGCCGTGGTCGGGATGGTCGCCTCGTTGCGTTCTTTGAGCGCCTGGAGGTTCTCCGGCGGCGCCACGTCGGCCTTGTTGGCGACGACGACGATGGGCTTCGTTCGCGCCCGGATCTCGCCGGCCAGTTCCTCGCGGTGGTCGTCGGTCCACTGGATGGGGTCCTCCGGATACTCCAGGTCCCGCAGGGTGCGCGCCACGTCGAGTTCCGTCGCACCGACGCCGGTGAGGAGGTCCGCCAATTCCTCGTCGATGTCGAAATCAGGCGAGCGGGAGGCCCGCTCGATGGACTCCCAGTTGCGGTCGACGATGCTCGCCAGCCACAGGTCCATCTCCTCCTCGATGAACTGCAGGTCCTCGACGGGGTCGTGCTCGCCCACCTCGACGGGTTCGCCCTCCTCGTCGGTACCCCCAGAAGCGTCGACGACGTGGAGGATCACGTCGGCGTTCGACAGTTCGTCGAGGAACTGGTTGCCGAGGCCGCGGCCCTCGTGGGCGCCGGGGACGAGGCCGGCAACGTCCAGCAACTCGACGGGGACGAAGCGCTTGCCGTCGTGGCAGTTCTCCTGGCCGCAGCGCTCCTCGCGGTCGAGACAGGGGCAGTCCGTGCGGACGTGGGTGACGCCGCGGTTGGCGTCGATGGTCGTGAACGGGTAGTTGCCCACGTCCACGTCGGCCATCGTCGCCGCCTTGTAGAAGGTCGACTTGCCGGCGTTGGGCTTGCCGGCAAGCGCGATAGAGAGCATACTACGGGGTACTGCGGGCCCGAAAAAGCCGCTTTCGGTTACTCGACTTCCGCGAGTTCGGCGTCTTCGTCGTGGCCGTTCTCGCTGTGGTCCGGCCGCCCGCCCATCATCGGGACGACGCCGTCGAGTTCTGCCTCGACGGTTTCCCGACTCTCGACGGCCAGCGCCGTCTCGTCGTCCGCCGGTTCGTCGGTCTCCTCGGCTCCGTCCGCGGCCACGCCGTCGACCTCGGCCGGCTCGTCGTCCGTCCCGGTTGGTTCGTCGACGGACCCGTCTTCGTCGGCGGCCTCGTCGGTTCGCGGTTCTGCGGGCGATTCGTCGACCGCGTCGTCGGCCGGTTCGGACTCGGACTCGGCCACGTCGCTGTCGGTCTCGTGGGTCTGGGCGTTCGCGGGCTCGTCCGCGCTCTCGTCGTCCACTTCGTCCTCGCTGTCGTCACGTTCGGGGCCGAGCGCGTCGCGGACCTGCGTGAGTTCGCCGCTGACGCGGATCTTGCCCTCGACGATGGCGTGCTCGTGGAGTTCGACGTCCTCGGCGGAGATGTCGCCCCAGACCGTCGCGCCGCGGGCGACGGACACGTCGCCGTTGCGGGTCGTCACGTCGCCTTTGATCTCGGTGTCCTCGCCGACGAACACGTCGCCGCGGGCGCGGAGACTCCCGAAGATGGTGTTGTCGGCGCCGACGGTCAGCTCCTCGGCGCGCACGTTGCCATGGAGGCGGCAGTCGTCGCCGACGCGGGCCGGCGTCGAGACGCGCCAGGCGTCGTCGCTGACGCGGGCGCCCCGCGGGATGACGACCGGCTGGGCCTCCTCGTCGTCGGCTTCGACCAGCTGGCTCGCCAGGTCCTCGGCGGCCTCCTCCTCGCCGATACGGAGCAGTTGCGAGAGGTAGACCACGAGGAAGACGACCGTCGGCATCGGGTTGCGGATCACGATGTGGCCGCTGGCCTCGAAGCTCTCCTGGATGTCGACGTCGTCGCCGATGTCGACGTTGCCGGCGACCTTGAGTTCGCCGCCGACCTGCGCGCGCTCGCCGAGGTAGGCGTCGCCGCCGACGAGCACGTCTTCCTCGACCTCGCTCCACATGTCCAGCCGGCAGTCGCCCTCGGCCTCGATGTGGCCGCCGAACGTCACGCGTTCGCCCGCCATCACGTCGTCGCCGCGGACCCCGAACTCGACGGTGCTCTGTCCTCCGACGATCACGTCACCGCCGGTCACCAGGTCGTGCTCCTCGACCGTGGTGCCGTCTGGGATGGTCAGTTCGTCGAGCGGGTCCGAGCGGATCGGCACACTTCGATTACCGATTTCCGTGGTAATAAACCCTGACACCGTGCACGACGGGCGTCTGACGCGTGTCTGACGGTGCCGGTGTGGGGCCGCCGGGACACCTCCAGATATTTATTCGGCGGCGGCATAGCCCCGGCCATGACGGTACTTTCTTTCGACGAGCAGGGCGTCGACGTCGTCTACGAGGGCCACGACTTCCGCCTGGAGAAGTCGCTCATCGAGGACGCCATCGACAAGCCCTACCCCGAAGTCACCGACCACGAGGTCCTGCGGATGGTCGAGAAGAACGCCTCGCCCTCCGGCGAAGCGCGACGGATCGCCGACATCGTCCAGTAGGTGCTCATGGACCTGACTCGCAGAGGACTGGTCGCCGCGGTCCCGGCGGCTGTCGCCCTGTCAGGCTGCACGCTCGTTTCCGGGGAGCCTGAGGAGACACCTCCCTATGTCGTCGAGAACACGACCGACGAGCCCCGGACCGTGGAACTCGGCGTCTGGAACGTCGGCTCGGTGCGACCCGTCGACGAACGGCCCGATTCCTTTCGAGAGGAGTTCGAGGAAGCGGTCGAGGACGGTTCCCCCGACGACTCGGACTACGAGTGGCGAGAGACGTACGAGCTGCGCGTCGAGCCAGGTTCCGCGGCGTCACCGGTGTCGTCGTCGAGCGCGACGGGCCTCCTCTACGTCAGGGCGGTGGCCGACCACGGCGGGGAGATCGGTCACTGGCTCGAAGTGGACGAGTCGGCTGAGGCGTTCTTCGTCGAGTTCTCCGTGTCCCGGGGTAGGAGTCTGGGGTTCACGGCCGGCGAGTACTGACGAGGCCGCCGGTCTGGCGAGGCGACCGGCCGCTTCGGATCGATCCACCCGGGCGGTCCGGAATTGATAAAAACTCGTTTTGATTCTACGGCCGCTTCAATACCGCGTCCGTCGAACGTCTGGACACGATGGCTGCGCTCGCCGCGTTCAGAGACGGATGGACAGCGCTCAGGACGAACCCCGCGTTGCTACTCGGCGGTTTGTTCGTCGCGCTGGTCGTGCACGTACAGACCGTCGGGGAGGGAGCGGTATCGCCCGCCGTCTCTGTCCTCGCGAGTCTCGGCGTCTTCCTCGCGTTCCCGTTCGTTGCCGGTGGATTCACCGGGATGGCCCTCGGGGCGATCCGCGGTGGTGACGCGGGGCTCGGCGAGTTCGCCCGCGCAGGGCGGACCTACTACCTGCGCGTCCTCGTCGCAGCGGTCCTGATCGTCGCCGTCGTGATAGGGGTGATGACTCTCTCGCTGCCGATCACCTTCGTCCCGCTCGCGATAGTCGTCTTCGGGGGCCTCGGCGAGACAGCCTGGTTCGGGGCCGTGGGGTTCTCGTTCGCCGTCACGCTGCTCACCCTGCCCGCGGTCTTGCTGTCGGTCTTCTTCCTTCAGTTCTCGCTCACGGCGGTCGTCGCCGAGGACGTGGGGGCGCGGGCCGCCCTGTCGCGGAGCGCGAGGCTGGTTCGCCGAAACTTCTGGAGCGTCGTCGGGTTCTCGCTCCTCTGGGGACTGCTCTCCGGGAGCGCCCTGACGCCGGAGTCGCTGTCGGAGGCGATCTCTCTCGACGCGGACCTCGGGTTCCACGGAGCCTGGTCGGACGAACTGTCCGTCGTCGCATCCCTCGTCGTCTTGCTGCTGACGACCGTCACGTCCGCGTACTTCTACACCGTCTACACCGCCTATTACGTCCGGATCGCCGAGGCGACCCCGATCGAAACGGAGCGTGCTGCTGCCGAATGATCCGGCGTTCGCGTCGAACCACGGAAACGTATACCTCGCTGGCCGCGGAGTGTCCGGACGAACGGCGAGTACCCCTCGCGACCGGGATGGAGTGACTGGAGAGGAGCCGCACACTATGGGACGATTACTGCCGACAAGAACGGACGCATCGGTCGACCGCAGCGGCGAGCCGTCGGTGATCTGCATCGACGACGAGGAGGCGCGGGCGGTGTTCGAGGCCCTGGCCTCGGAGACGGCCTACAAGGTGTTCCGGCTGCTGAACGAGGAGCCCGCGACGCCGTCGACCGTTGCCGAACGACTCGACATGTCCGTCCAGAACGTCCACTACCACCTGGAGAAGCTCGAAGACGCGGCGCTCATCGAGGTCGCCGACACGTGTTACTCCGAGAAGGGGCGCGAGATGGACGTGTTCGTCGTCAGTGAAGACCCGACGCTCGTGTTCCTCGGGACCAGCGACGACAGCCCGGGACTCAAGCACGCGGTCAAGTCGCTGACGTCGTTCGTCGGCCCGCCCGCCGTCCTGATCGCCCTCGGGGAGACAGTCTCCCGACTGTTCGGCGCCGAATGAGCGGCCGGCAGGCGTCGTCGTCCCCGAGCTTTGAAGCCGACTGTGCTCGAAGCGACGGGAGAGTGATCCCCGCGATCAGGCCGCGCCAGGACACCGACCGCTGCGGCTGCCTCGACTGTCGGGGCGTCGACGCGACCGTCCTCCGACGGTCGACCCTCGACAGCCTCGTCTGGTCCGTCTCCCTGTGCCGGCGAAACCCGTCGATACCCGCCCTCGCTCTCGGGCTCGTCCTCGCTGGTCAACTCCTGAACAGCGGTCTCGCCCAGTCCGCACCGGCGCCCGTTGTCGACCTGACGGAACCGCTTGTTCCGTTCGGGCTCCTCGTCGTGCTCCGAGGGTACGTGGCGGGCGTCGCTGCCGGCGAACTCACGGGTCAGCAGGTCTCCCTGTCGGCCGGACTCAGACACAGTTTCCGGCGGGGGATCGCGCTCGTCGGCGTATTGGCGGTCGTCGTCGCGTTCGCCATCTCCGTTCCGTCGATCGTGACGTTGCCGCTGCTCGTCGGCGCCTTCGTCTCGGGCGTCAACCCGATGGCGACGTTCGGCGTCGAGTCGGTGTTCGTCGCGCTCCTCGCGCTCCACGTCGTCCCGCTCCTGTTCGTCCTGTACGCGTGCTGGTTCGCGTTCGAGGCGTGCGTGATCGGGCGCTATGGACCGGTCGATTCGCTCCGCGTGAGCTGGGCGATTACGAGGGGCCGCAAGCGCAAGTTCCTGCTCGTGCTGGTCGCGACCGCCGGCAGCATCGCCGTAACGACGTTGATCGGCGACGTCCCCGGCACTGGCGGTCGCTTCCTCCCCTCGGGCCCCGTGACCCGCGCCGTCGCCGCCAGCCTCGGGGAGTTGACTGCTATCGTCTGGTACGGGGTCTACGCGCATCTCTACGTGCAGGAGACGGTCCGGAGATGACGGCCGCAGTCCCCGCAGACCGCGCTGACTCGGCCGTCGGGCAGCGACTCGCTCCCGCCAGTCCTCTCAGAGAGCCTGCGAGTAGATCAGGAACGGGACGACGAACAGCAGTACGAACAGGAACAGCAAGATCAGCCCGTAGCTGACGAGCGTGGCGGCCGCCGTCACCCACGCCGGCCGGTCGAACTGCTCGCGCACGTTCATGCCGCCCTCATCGAGCGCGTCGACCTTAATCGTTGGCGCCGCCGCGCCGCACTGCGGGCCGGGACGAGCCGCCCGGGTCCAGTACAGTGTGACCGATAACTATCCGCCGAGAGTGATCGACAGGTGACGTGTTAGGAGACCTCTCACGAGTGGGGTGTGATCGCGCGCACGTTCTTCTGGTTCGTGCAGGCGAGCGCCCGTTCCGGGATCGCGGCGCTCTCCCTGGGAGTGCAGGGCGGCGGCCTCGCCGCTCTGGGGGTCGCGCTCGCGGCGGCGTTCCTGAGCGTGGTGCTCCTCTTCAGGCAGGTGAACACGTTCGTCGACCAGAAAGTGGACGGGGGAACCGAAACCGAGTAGCCGAGTGGAATTGCCGATCAGGCGAACGTTCGGGAGACGTCCTCTTCCTCCTCTTCGGCCTGGATCTTGTCCCAGGCGTCGAGGAAGTCCTGCATGCGGACCTCGACCCGGTCGTCGCGGATGGCGAACATCCCGGCTTCGGTGCAGACCGCCTTGACGTCGGCGCCAGAGGCCTCGCCGGTGAGGTCGGCGAGCTTCTCGAAGTCGAGCTCCTCGTCGAGGTTCATGTTGCGCGTGTGGATCCGGAAGATCTGTTCGCGGCCTTCGATGTCCGGCTTGGGGACTTCGATGAGGCGATCGAAGCGGCCGGGGCGGAGGATGGCGCGGTCGAGCATGTCGAAGCGGTTGGTCGCGGCGATGATGCGGATCTCGCCGCGGTCCTCGAAGCCGTCCATCTCCGAGAGCAGTTGCATCATCGTGCGCTGGACCTCGGCGTCGCCGGAGGTCTTCGAGTCGGTCCGCTTGGCGGCGATGGCGTCGATCTCGTCGATGAACAGGACAGACGGCTCGTGCTGGCGGGCCAGCTCGAACAGGTCGCGGACGAGCTTGGCACCCTCGCCGATGAACTTGTGGACGAGCTCGGAGCCGGCCATCTTGATGAACGTCGCGTCGGTCTGGTTGGCGACGGCCTTGGCGAGCATCGTCTTCCCGGTGCCGGGCGGGCCGTGGAGCAGGACGCCGCTCGGCGGGTCGATGCCGACCTCTTCGAACATGCCGGGGTTCTGCAGGGGCATCTCGACGGTTTCGCGGACCTCTTCGAGCTGGTCCTCGATGCCGCCGATGTCCTGGTAGGTGACGTCGGGCGACTGGTCGACTTCCATCACGCGAGCGCGGACGTCCGTCTCGTCTTCGAGGCTCTTGACGATGGAGAGGGAGTTGTTGACGGCGACGCGGGAGTCCGGTTCGAGGTCGTCGCGCATCTCCTCGGTGACCTCGGTGATGGCCTCCTGGTTGTTGCCGTGCTGTTTGATGATGACGCCGTCGTCGGTGAGTTCCTGCACCGTGGCGACGAACAGCGGCGACTGCTTGAGCTTCTTGTTCTCGTGAGTCAGCCGCTCCAGCTTCTGCTGGTACTTGTTGTTCTCGGCGTTCGCGTCGAGGAGCTTGTCGCGCATCTCCTCGTTCTGGGATTCGAGGACCTCCAGCCGCTCTTCGAGCGCCTCGATTTTGTCCTGCTGAGAGGCGTCGTCGTCGTACGGCAGGTCCACCTCGTCCACGGTGTCGGTCATTACACCCCTGCTAGCGGATGAGATAATAAGAGGTTTCGGGTCGTTCGGGTTGCTTGCCGTTCCGACACGTCCACGGCCGCACGAGCGCTGTCTCCCGGTTTCCTCGCGAAACGAGAGTTATGTGTTACCGTGGAACATAGAACGGTC
The DNA here is from genome assembly GCF_047715405.1 of Halosimplex rarum. Classification (NCBI taxonomy): domain Archaea; kingdom Methanobacteriati; phylum Methanobacteriota; class Halobacteria; order Halobacteriales; family Haloarculaceae; genus Halosimplex; species Halosimplex rarum. The sequence goes on along the minus strand of NZ_CP180412.1, from coordinate 1,729,032 downwards.
GTCCCGCGTCCGACTGTCACGCTTCTTGCCGATTGATTCTCTGAGGTAATAATTTGAAACGGGAAATATTATTAGGCTGTATCCAGAAGCTGCAATTGAGATGAGTACGCCCGAGTCTGCGGAGCCAGAATCGCCGGCAGCGGACGGTTGGGACGCCGTTCGCGACCTGCCGCCCAGCGCGAAGCTGGTCGCGAAAACCCTGGAGTACAACGACGCACTGACCCAGAGTCAACTCGCGGAAGAGACGCTGCTTCCGCCGCGAACGGTTCGCTACGCCCTCAACCGCCTCGAGGACGTAGACGTCGTCAGCTCTCGGTTCTCCTTCGCGGACGCGCGCAAGCGCATCTACACGCTCGACATCGAGTGATCGGCGCCGACGCGAGCGTCGTTCGCTCGCGTCGACCCGGTCCGGGCTCGACCGTCTTTCCGCCTGAGTCGCCTGTTTCGTCCGGTAGTTCGACCGTACCGTCCGAGAACACTTTCACCGCGCTCGCGACACCTCTTTAGGCGGGGGTTTCGTAGCCGGTGACAGATGACGCGCGTGATACACACCGGGGACACCCACCTCGGGTACCGGCAGTATCACCGGTCGGAACGCAAGCGGGACTTCCTCGACGCGTTCCGGCAGGTGGTCGACGACGCGGTCGCAGACGACGTCGACGCGGTCGTCCACGCCGGCGACCTCTTCCACGACCGGCGGCCGACCCTCGACGACATCATGGGGACGCTCTCGGTCCTGCGGACCCTCGACGACGCCGACGTGCCCTTCCTGGCGATCGTCGGCAACCACGAGGGCAAACGCGACGCCCAGTGGCTGGATCTGTTCGAGTCGCTCGGCCTCGCCACCCGCCTCGGTCCCGAACCGGTCGCGGTCGGTGACACCGCCTTCTACGGCCTCGACTTCGTCCCGCGTTCCCAGCGCGAGGGCTTCGAGATGGACTGCGACGACCACGACCGCGACCACGCCGCGCTGGTCACTCACGGCCTCTTCGAACCGTTCGACTTCGGCGAGTGGGACCCGCGGGAGATATTCGCCGCGGCCGACGTCGAGTTCGACGCGCTCCTCCTCGGCGACAACCACCACGCCGACACCGCGGAGGTCGACGATACCTGGGTGACCTACTGCGGGTCGACCGAGCGGACCAGCACCGCCGAACGCGCCGAGCGGGGGTACAACCTCGTCACGTTCGACGGCGACGTGGACGTCCGCCGCCGTGGTCTCGACACCCGCGAGTTCGTCTTCGTGGACCTGGAACTCGGTGAGGGCGAGGCCGTCGAGCGCGTCCGCCAGCGCGTCGACGAGTACGACGTGGAGGACGCCGTGGTCGTCGTCACCATCGACGGCGAGGGCGACCCGGTCACGCCCGCAGCGGTCGAGGAGTTCGCGCTCGACCGCGGGGCGCTCGTCGCTCGGGTCACCGACCGCCGCGAGACGCCCGAGGAGACCGAACGCGAGGTCACCTTCGCCGACCCGGACGACGCGGTTCGCGAGCGCGTGCGTGAACTCGGTCTGAGCAGCGCCGCCCGCTCGCTCGACGAGACCGTCCGCGCGAGCAAGGTCGCCGACTCGAACGTCGACGAGGTGGTCCAGTCCCAGGTCGCCGACCTCGTCGAGGAGGGCGACCCCGACGAGTTCGCGTCGGCAGACCTCGGTCCCGACGATGACGGCGACGAGCCGGAAGCGCTGAATGACACCGGCGGGCCCGCGAAATCGAGCGACGCCGAGGAATCAGAACAGTCCGCCGACGAGTCCGCCGGACCGGGCGACGACGGGGACGAGCCCGCGACGGAGTCAGAGCCGGAACCGACGACGGACGGCGGTTCGGAGGACGCAGACGACGATCTGGATGAGGGCGCGGCGCCGAACGGCGACCCGGAAGACCAGGTAACGATGGGTGAGTACCTGTGAGGTTCGAGCGCGTCAGACTCTCGAACTTCAAGTGCTACGACGACGCGGATCTGCGCCTCGACCGCGGCGTGACGGTCATCCACGGGCTCAACGGCAGCGGCAAGTCGTCGCTGCTGGAGGCGTGTTTCTTCGCCCTGTACGGCTCGAAGGGGCTGGACGGGAACCTGGGCGACGTGGTCACCATCGGCGCGGACGACACGGAGGTCGAACTCTGGTTCGCCCACGGGGGCGACTCCTATCACGTCGAGCGACGCGTCCGCGCGACCGGCGACCAACCGACGACCGCCAAGTGCGTCCTCGAAGCGCCGGACGCGACGATAGAGGGCGCCCGCGATGTCCGCGCCTACGTGGAGGACCTCCTCCGCATGGACGCCGAGGCGTTCGTCAACTGCGCGTACGTCCGCCAAGGCGAGGTGAACAAGCTCATCAACGCCTCGCCGGCCCAGCGCCAGGACATGCTCGACTCGCTCCTCCAGCTGGGCAAGCTCGAAGACTACCGCGAGCGCGCCAGTGACGCCCGCGTCGGGGTCGGCCGCGTCCGCGACGACAAGCGAGGCGCCCTCACGCAACTCGACGAGCAGATCGAGACGAAGGAGGACAAGGAGCTCCACGCCCGGCTCAACGACCTGCGGACCGAGAACGAGGAGGTCGCCGCCGAGATCGACCGCTTCGAGGAGCAGCGCGAGAAGGCCGTCGAGACGCGAGACCAGGCCGCCGAGATCCTCGAATCCTACGAGGAGAAACGGGAGGAGCTCGGCGACCTCGAATCCGACATCGAGGACCTGCGCGAGCAGATCTCCGCGACCGAGCGCGACCGCGAGGACCTCGCCGAGGAGATGAGCGAACACCGCGAGACCCGCGAGGGACACCGCGAGGAACTGGGTGACCTGCTACCCGAGACGGAACTCGACGGCGACGCTGAAGACCCACCGAGTCCAGACGCCGTCGACGACCGGCTCGACGCGCTCGCCGAGCGGGACGACGAACTGCAGTCGGCCCTCAACGAGGTCACCTCCGAGGTGACCGAGCACACCAACCAGGCCGAGAACCTCCGGGAGAGCGCCGCGGACCTCGACTCCCAGGCCGACGCGAAACGCGAACAGGCCGCGGAGTTCGAGTCCGACGTGGCCGAGACGCGCGAGTCGCTCGCGGACCGCCGCGAGAAGATCGACGAGCTCGGCGAGCGCGTCGAGGCGCTCGAAGCCGAGTTCGCGGACGCGCCGGTCGAGTTCGGCGAGGCGTCGTCGTTCCGCGAGGAGGTCGCCGACGAACTCAGCGAGGCCCGCGAGACGGTCGCTGGGCTCGAATCCGACGTCGAGAACCAGCGCGAGCAGATCGAGGAAGCCGAGGAGCTGCTCGACCAGGGCAAGTGTCCCGAGTGCGGACAGGACGTGGACGACTCGCCGCACGTCGAGACCATCGACGACGACCGCGAGCGACTCGCGGAACTGGAAGCCGAACTCGAATCCGCTCGCGAGCGGCAGTCGACGCTCGAAGACCGGCTCGAACGCGCGGAGGACCTCGTCGAGACCGAGTCCGAGATACGGGAGTGCCGGACGAACCGCTCGAACGTCGAGCAGCTCGTCGAGCAGCGCGAGGCGACCGTCGAGGAGAAGGTCGAGCAGGTCGAGCAACTCCGCGAGGAGGCCGAGGAGCTCGACGCAGAGGCCGAGCAGAAGCGCGAAACGGCCGCCGAGCGCGAGGAGGCCGCCGAGGAGTGCCGCGAGCGCGTCGCCGAGATCAACAAAGAGCGCGGGAGCATCCGGGAGCGCCGCGAGCGACTGGAGCGCGTCGAGGACCTGCTCGACGCCGTCGCGGACGCGACCGACGCCGTCGAGCGCCTGCGCGAGCGCCGCGAGCACCTCGAAGAGACCAACGACGAACGCCGCGAGCGACTCGCCGAGAAGCGCGAGCGACGGTCGGACCTCCGGGAGGAGTTCGACGAGGACCGCATCGAGCAGGCTCGTGACCAGCGCGAGACGGCAGCCGACTACGTCGAGAAGGCCGACGCGAAGCTCGAATCGCTGCGCGAGCGCCGCGACGACCTCCAGTCGGCCATCGGCGGCGTCGAGAACGAGATCGAGGAGCTCGAATCGTTGCGCGAGCGCCGCGAGGACCTCGCCGAGCGCGTCGCGTGGCTCGACTCGCTGTACGAGGAGACCGAGCAGCTCCAGCGGATGTACGGCGACCTCCGGGCAGATCTCCGCCAGCGCAACGTCGAGAGCCTGCAGGCGATGTTGAACGAGATCTTCGATCTGGTCTACCAGAACGACTCCTACGCTCGCATCGAACTCTCGGGCGACTACGAACTCACCGTCTACCAGAAGGACGGCGAACCGCTCGACCCCGAGCAGCTCTCCGGCGGCGAGCGCGCGCTGTTCAACCTGAGCCTCCGCTGTGCAATCTACCGATTGCTCGCCGAGGGCATCGAGGGAGCCGCGCCGATGCCGCCGCTCATCCTCGACGAGCCCACCGTCTTCCTCGACTCCGGGCACGTCTCACAGCTGGTCGAACTCGTCGAGGCGATGCGCGAGTACGGCGTCGAGCAGATCCTCGTCGTCAGCCACGACGAGGAGCTCGTCGGCGCCGCCGACGACCTCGTCCGCGTCGAGAAGGACTCGACGACGAACCGCTCGACGGTCGTCCGCGAAGCGCCCGAGGACCGACTCGCCGAAGTCGAGCTGGAAGCCGACGACTGAACGACGGGCTGTTTTCCGAGGGTTTCAGATGGTCGCGGCAGCGACGGTGGCGAGAACAGCGGTCGAGACCGACGCTTCGCCGAGTCCTCAGTCCGCGTCGTCGGCGTCGACGAGCGCTGACAGGCCCGCGCTGCCCCGCTCGGTCGTCTCGTAGCCGCGGACGCCCGCGACGTCGGTCTCGGCGATCAGACCGGCCGCCCGGAACTCGCTCAGCAGGCCGTGCAGGTCGCTCTCGCAGAGGTCGACGGCGCCCATGAGCGTCCGCACGTCGACGGGGCTCCGGGCGTCGATCTCCAGCAGGAGGCCGAGCGACCGGTCGTCGTGGACCGCGCCGACGACTGCGCGGACCGGTCCCGGGACCGCTCGGCTCGCCGTCTCCAGCGGGGACTCGCCCTCGACGGGCTCCAGTCGGTCGTTGGCGACGTGGCGCTCCTCGCCGGTCTCCGGGTCGCGGACGCGCGAGGAGTCGCCGGACTCCTTGAGCAAGAGGTATCGCCGCCCGGACTCGTCGCGGACCGTTCGCATGGCCGCCCGTAGCGGGTTCGCGGGGTTAGCCGTTCCGGTCGAACACGCGAGCCCGTCCGATCGGGCGTCGTCGTCGCGGAACTACTCGTCGCCGTAGCGGTACTGCCGATACTCGCGGACGCCGTAGGCGAACGCGACGGCGCCGAGGACGAACAGCGGGCCGCCGGTGTCCCAGTCGCCCCGGAAGAAGACGAACATCGGGCCGAGCGACATGGCGAGCAGCGCCACGTCGAAGACGAGGACGAGCCGCCAGAACGTCCGCGAGACCTCCGGGTCGACGTCCACGTCCAGCGCGTCGGCGTCCGCCTCGTCGGTCTCGCCGGCGTCGCCGGCCCCCGGCACGGACGGGATCTCGACTTCCGGGACCTCGACCTCCGGGACGTCGGGACCGAGCGAGGACTCGAAGCGCTCGGCGTCGCCGAGCAGGCCGCCCTCGTCCTCTGCATCCCCGTCCGCGTCGTTCGACACACCCGGCGGTTGCGGACTGGCGGCAAAAAGGGTTCCCACTCGGTGCAGCGCCGCCGAATCGCGGGCCGTTCAGGCCATCTGGCCGAGCGCGAGGGCGTCGTCGGACTCGACCCACGCGAGGGGGTTCTCGACGTCGAAGAGGACCACGCGGTCGTCGACCTCGTAGGCGTCCGTCGCGGCGACGCCGACTGTGTCGGCTGGGGCCGCTCGCACGCCCGCCGTCGACTCGCTGTCGCCACTGTCCAACACGTCGCGCTGCGTCGTGTGGTCCGTCATGGCTTCGTGCCGGGGTTTGTGACAGTGTGTCAAGTATCTTCTGCCTGCAACGACGACGCGGCGACGTCCCCGAGACCGACCGGGCAGACCGCGGTTATTTTAATCGGCGGCCGCCAAGCGGGACCATCATGGAGCAAACGGAGTTCGGGGACTTCGGGGCCGGCGACGACCGGCCCGCCGAGGAAGCCGCCCACGTCGCCGGCGACGACGGCGGTGGCGAGGTCGCGACGGTGGTCGACGCCGATTCGGCCAGGTTCCCCGAGGCCGAGGGCAGCGTCACGCTGACGGTCACACAGGTCGACTACACCGTCGAGTACAGCGGTGACGAGGAGTTCCCCGTCGTCCACGTCTTCGGCCGCCGGGAGACCGACGAGGGCCGGCCGGATATCGAGCACGTCGAGGTGTACGACTTCGAGCCGTACTTCTACGCCCCCATCGAGAACGTCGACGACGAACGCATCGCCCAGTACGACGGCCTGATCGATTACCGCGAGACCGACCCCGAGGGCGAGCCCTTCGAATCCATCCGCGGGGAGCGACTCGCGAAGATCATCGGTCGCACGCCGCGGGACGTCGGGCAGATCCGCGACGAGTTCGACCACTACGAGGCGGACATCCTCTTCCCGAACCGCCTGCTCATCGACAAGGACATCGAGAGCGGCGTCCGCGTGCCCGAACGCCGGACCGACGACGGCACCATCCGGATCCCCCACGAGGAGGTCGAGGCCGTCGACGCCAACGCCACTCCCCGGGTGAACACGTTCGACATCGAGGTCGACGACCGCAACGGCTTCCCCGAGGACGGCGAGGAGACCATCGTCTGTCTCACCTCCCACGACTCCTATCGCGACGAGTACGTCAACTGGCTATACAACTCCCCTGACGGTGTGGACGGACCCGCCGCCCTCGAAGCGTACGACCCGATCGAGAGCGATATCGACGCCGACGTGCGCGTGTTCGACGAGGAGGCCGAGATGCTCGACGCCTTCATCGAGTACGTCGAGGAGACCGACCCCGACATCCTCACGGGCTGGAACTTCGCGGACTTCGACGCGCCGTACTTCCTGGATCGCGTCGAGGAACTGGCCGGCCCGACCCACGATTACGACCTCGACATCGACCGGCTCTCCCGGGTGAACGAGGTCTGGCGCTCGGACTGGAACGGCCCGGACATCAAGGGACGGGTCGTCTTCGACCTCCTGCGGGCGTACAAGGCGACGCAGTTCAGCGAACTCGAGTCCTACCGGCTGGACGCCGTCGGCGAGGTCGAGATGGGCGTCGGCAAGGAACGGTACCCCGGCGACATCGGCGACCTGTGGGAAGACGACCCCGAGCGCCTGCTCGAATACAACCTCCGCGACGTGGAGCTGTGCGTCGAACTCGACCGCAAGCAGGACATCATCGCCTTCTGGGACGAGGCGCGCAAGCTCGTCGGCTGTAAGATCGAGGACGCCCCGACCGCGGGCGACGCCGTCGACATGTACGTCCTCCACAAGGCCTACGGCGAGTTCGCGCTCCCTTCGAAGGGCCAGCAGGAAGCCACCGACGAGTTCGAAGGCGGCGCCGTCTTCGATCCCATCACCGGCGTCCGGGAGAACGTGTCGGTGCTGGACCTGAAGTCCCTGTACCCGATGTCGATGACGACGATCAACGCCTCGCCGGAGACGAAGGTCGACCCTGAGACGTTCGACGGCGAGACCTACCGCACGCCCACGGGCGTCCACTTCCGCAAGGAGCCCGACGGCATCATCCGGGAGATGGTCGACGAACTCCTCGAAGAGCGCGAGGAGAAGAAAGCGCTGCGCAACGACAACGACCCCGGGTCGGAGGATTACGAGCGGTTCGACCGCCAGCAGGCCGCGGTAAAGGTCATCATGAACTCGCTGTACGGGGTGTTCGGCTGGGACCGCTTCCGCCTCTACGACCGGGAGATGAGCGCCGGCGTCACCTCGACGAACCGCGAGGTCATCAGCTTCACCGAGCAGGCGTCCAACGAACTCGACAAGGAGGTCATCTACGGCGACACCGACTCGGTCATGCTCGAACTCGGCGGTGAGACGCCGAAAGACGAGGCCATCGAGCGCTCGTTCGAGATCGAGGAGCACATCAACGCGCGTTACGACGAGTTCGCCCGCGAGGAGCTGAACGCCGATTCGCACCGCTTCCAGATCGAGTTCGAGAAGCTCTACCGACGGTTCTTCCAGGCGGGCAAGAAGAAGCGCTACGCCGGCCACATCGTCTGGAAGGAGGGCAAGGACGTCGACGACATCGACATCACGGGCTTCGAGTACCAGCGCTCGGACATCGCGCCGATCACGAAGGAAGTGCAGTTGCAGGTCATCGAGATGATCGTCCACGGCGAGGACCTCGAAGACGTGAAAGACTACGTCCACGACGTCATCGAGGACTACCAGTCCGGGAACGTCAGTCTCGACGACGTGGGTATTCCAGGTGGGATCGGGAAGAAACTCGACAACTACGACACCGACACCGCGCAGGTCCGCGGCGCGAAGTACGCCAACCTCCTCCTGGGGACCAACTTCGCCAGCGGGTCGAAGCCCAAGCGGCTCTACCTCGACACGGTCCACCCCGACTTCTTCCAGCGCGTGGAGGCGGAACTCGACCTCGACCCCGCGGAGGACCCGCTGTACGGCGCGTTCAAGCGAGAAGTGGCCGCGGGCGACGGGGTCATCTGCTTCGACTACGCCGACCAGGTCCCCGAGGAGTTCGCGGTCGACTGGGACAAGATGCTCGACAAGACGCTCAAGGGACCCATCGCGCGCGTCCTCGAAGCGCTCGACATCTCCTGGGAAGAGGTCAAGAGCGGCCAGGAGCAGACCGGCCTCGAGAGCTTCATGTAGCGCGGCGGCGGCCGCCGTTCCCGAGGTATCACGGGGTGAAATACTGCCCGTAGACTTTTGATGCAGAGGGCTTTAGAGACGTCATTAACCGATGGAGCTAGCTCTCGGGAGACCGTCGACTATCTTCGTGGTCGCATCGGACGAGTCCGGGCGCGAGGCCCTCGTCCGTGCGGCGAAGGCCTGCGAAGGGGCCGAGGTGGCGGTCGCCGAGTCGCTCGCGGCGGCACGGGACCGCATCGATGGGGACGAGAGCGCTTGCATCGCGGTCGGAGACGCCGACGAGGGGGTCATCGAGTTCCTGTCGAGCATCGAGCTCGATGTCCCCATCCTCTACTGCCCGGTGGACGGTGACGAAAGCACCGTCGCCGCCGCCGCTGCAGCGGGAGCGAGGTACGTCCCACGAGTCGACGGACTACACGATCATCTCGTCGACGCCATGACCGATGCGGTCGAGACCTACCAGGACCGCTGGGCCCGCGCCACGGAGAGCGCGATTCTCGACACCATGCTGTCGGACCTCGACGTCGCGCTCTACGCGAAGGACGACCAGGCGCGTCACGTGAAAGTCGCCGACGTCAAGGGCGGTGTCCCGCCCGGGGAGCAGTACGGAAAGACCGACCGGGAGATCTTCGGGGACGACCATCCCTTCGATTCGGACGAAACGTACCGGGACGACATGCGGGTCATCGAAACGGGGGAATCGATCCGCAAGAAGATACAGCACCACGGCGAGGAGGTCCCCATCACGTTGCGGACGACGAAAGTACCGCTGCGAGACGAGGACGGGTCCATCACGGGGCTCGTCGGCATCTCGGTGGACATCACCGAACTGAAAGAGCGCATCAGAACGCTCGAACGCAGGATCGAGCGGCTGGAGCACTTCGTCTCGCACGCGCACCACGACCTGAAGAATCCGCTGCAGGTTGCCTCGGGCTTCCTGGAGATCGCTCGCGAACAGGACGACGACGAGGTCGCCCTCGAGAAGATCCATGAGGCGCTCGACCGGATGGAGGAGATGTTCGACGACCTCAGACAGACCTCGCAGGCCGGGACGGGTATCGACAGCCATGCGGGGATGGTGCCGCTCACTCCGACGGTCGCCGACGTGTGGGCGGCCATCGATACCGGGTCGGCGACCCTCGACGTCGCGTTTCCCGACGGTGCCGCGATCCGTGCCGCCGACGCCGATATCCGCCCGCTGTTCGAGAACCTCCTGAAAAACGCCGTCGAACACGGTTCGACGAGCCCTCAGTCGCAAGCTCCTGAGGACGCCGTCGAACACGGGGACAATGACGTGACCGTCAGAGTCGGGCCCCTCGCGGACGGGTTCTACGTCGCCGACGACGGCCCCGGGATCCCGTCCAGCGAACGCGACGCGGTCACGGAACAGGGGTACACGACCGCCGAATCGGGGAGCGGGTCGGGACTGGCGATCGTCTCGGAGATCGCGACCGACAACGAGTGGGACCTCGCCGTCACCGAGAGCGAGTCCGGAGGCGCCCGATTCGAGTTCCGGAACGCGATGCTCGTGACCGAACACCCGGGGCCGACCATCGCCGGCGCGCCACACGAACTCGACGAGGCGGTCGACGTGGGGACGGTCACGGCCGGCGACCGCGGAACGTACGACGCCGAAGCGGACCGATGGACGATCGAGTCCGACGGCACCAACATCTGGCAGCACGAGAACGGCTTTCACTACGTGTTCACGCGAGTCCCGGGCGACGTTCGGATCGAAGGGCGCGTGCGCGACGTCGAACCGGTCATCGACTACAGCAAGGCCGGGTTCATGATCAGGAGCGGGACCGACGAGGACTGCGCCTACGGACACGTCGGTGCGACTGCGAAGCAGGGATCCGAGGTGCTCTGGCGCGGGCGCCCCGGGACCGTGGGCCGGTCGCAGCTACTTGGCGACGACGCCGACCGGTTCGAATACTACCGGATCGAACGCGTCGGCGACACGGTCACGTGTTCGGTTTCCCGAAGGGGGATAGACTGGTACGCGGTCGACCAGCGACAGGTCGAGTTCGACGAGCAGGTACTCGTGGGGATCGCCGTCTCCAGCCTCTCTCCGGAATACCCCACGACGGCTGTCGTGGAGGACGTCACCGTCACCTCGCTCGCCGAACCGCAGACCGACTGAATCGCCGGGACTCGACGCTCCGCAGACGTGTGTTACGGATTCTAAAACTTATTTTTCGCAATGGCGAAGACAGCCAGGAAAACTCGAAACTATTATCAGCGACAGTACCCTCGTTTAGGATGACCGAAACACATGGCTGTACTCGAAATAGACAACCTGCAGGCGAAAGTCGCAGAGGAGGGCGGTGAACAGATCCTCGAGGGCGTGGATCTGGAAGTCGAGTCGGGCGAGATCCACGCGCTGATGGGGCCGAACGGCTCCGGGAAGTCGACGCTGGCGAAGATCATCGCGGGCCACCCGGCCTACGAGGTCACGGGCGGCGAGGTCCGCTTCCACATCGAGGAAGACGAGTTCGAGGACATCGAAGTTCCCGCGGACCTCCAGACCTGGGACCTGCTCGACCTCGAACCGAACGAGCGCGCGGCGCTGGGCATCTTCCTCGCCTTCCAGTATCCCGCCGAGATCGAGGGTGTCACGATGGTGAACTTCCTGCGGACGGCGCTCAACGCCAAGCTCGAGGAGCGCGAGGAGCTCTTCGAGGACGAGGAAGCGGAGGAAGAGGAGGCCGAGGCCGGAGGCGACACCAAGGAGGACGCGGCCGGCTACGACACCTCGCCGATGGAAGGCCCCGCCGACGAGGGCGAGGTCGGCGTGGCCGAGTTCCAGGAGATCCTCCAGGAGAAGATGGAGCAGCTCGACATGGACGAGAAGTTCGCCAACCGCTATCTCAACGCGGGCTTCTCCGGCGGCGAGAAGAAGCAGAACGAGGTCCTCCAGGCTGCGATCCTCGAGCCGAGCATCGCCGTGCTCGACGAGATCGACTCCGGGCTGGACATCGACCGCCTGCAGGACGTCTCGACGGGCATCAACGCGCTGCGCGACGAGCAGGGCGCGGGCATCCTGCAGATCACCCACTACCAGCGCATCCTCGACTACGTCGAGCCGGACTACGTCCACGTCATGCTCGACGGCGAGATCGCGAAATCTGGCGGCGCGGAACTGGCCGAGACCCTCGAAGACGAGGGGTACGACTGGGTCCGCGAGGAAGTTTACGAGGCGGCCTGAGCGTGAACAGCGTCTTACGGCTCCACACCAAACCCACTACACAACAATGAGTTCAGACCAAGACCATCTCAAAGAGACAGACACGGAGGCCCGATTCGAGTTCAAGAAAGAGGAGAAGTCGGCCTTCGAGACCGAGAAGGGACTGACCGAGGAGACGGTCCGTCTCATCTCGGAGGACAAGGACGAGCCCGAGTGGATGCTCGAGCGACGCCTGCGCGCCCTGGAGCAGTTCCAGGAGATGCCGATGCCGACCGACTGGCCGGGCCAGCCCGACCTCTCGGAGGTCGACATCGACGAGATCGTTCCCTACATCCGCCCGGACATCGAGACGCGCGGCGGCGCGGAGGACTGGGAGGATCTTCCGGAAGAGATCCAGGACACCTTCGACAAACTGGGTATCCCGGAGGCCGAGAAGAACGCCCTCTCGGGCGTCGGCGCTCAGTACGAGTCGGAGATCGTCTACCAGAACATGCAGGAGCGCTGGGAGGAGAAGGGCGTCATCTTCTGCGACATGGACAAGGCCGTCCAGGAGCACGAAGACCTCGTCAAGGAACACTTCATGACGAAGTGCGTCCCCCCGAGCGACAACAAGTTCGCCGCGCTCCACGGCGCGGTCTGGTCCGGCGGGTCGTTCGTCTACGTCCCGGAGGACACGACCGTCAACATGCCCGTCCAGGCGTACTTCCGGATGAACTCGGAAGGGATGGGCCAGTTCGAGCACACGCTCATCATCGCCGAGGAGAACTCCGAGGTCCACTACATCGAGGGCTGTTCCGCCCCGAAGTACTCGGCGTTCAACCTCCACAGCGGAGGCGTCGAGGTCTTCGTCGGTGAGAACGCTCACGTCCAGTACTCCACGGTGCAGAACTGGTCGAAGAACACCTACAACCTCAACACCAAGCGCGCCATCTGCGAGGCCGACGGCACCATGGAGTGGGTGTCCGGCTCGATGGGCTCGAAGGCGACGATGCTCTACCCGAGCACCATCCTCAAGGGCCCCGGCGCGACCGACAACCACATCACCATCGCCATGGCCGGCGAGGGGCAGGACATCGACACCGGCGCGAAGGTCTACCACAACGCGCCGAACACGAACTCCACCATCGAGTCGAAGTCCATCGCCAAGGACGGCGGCCGCACCAACTACCGCGGCCTCGTCCACATGGCCGACGGCGCGAAGGGATCGAAGACCAACGTCGAGTGCGACGCGCTGATGTTCGACAACCAGTCGACGTCGGACACCATGCCCTACATGGAGATACAGGAGAACGACGTCGACGTCGCCCACGAGGCGACCGTCGGCAAGATCGGCGACGAGGACGTCTTCTATCTCCAGAGCCGCGGCCTCGACGACGACGACGCCAAGCAGATGATCGTCGCCGGTTTCATCGAGCCGATCACCGAGGAACTGCCCATCGAGTACGCGGTCGAGCTTAACCGCCTCATCGAACTGGAGATGGAGGGCTCGCTCGGGTAACCCCCGGTGTCTACCATGAGCACGCAGCTACACGCGAACCTCACGGAGGAGCAAGTACAGCAGATCAGCGACGAGCTCGACGAGCCTGAGTGGCTCCTCGAGACCCGTCTGGACGCGCTCGCGGCGCTCGACGATCTGGACATGCCGGACGTCATCACGACGCCCGGCCCGCGCAACTGGACGAACCTCGTCGACCTCGACTACGAGACGCTGGTCGACCCGCTGGAGTTCGCCCAGGAGAAAGACCGCGTCGAGGCCGAGGGCGCCGACGTTCTCGCCTGGGACGAGGCACTGGCCGAGCACGGCGACCTGATCGAGGAGCACTTCGGCAGCGTCGTCGATCCCCAGCGGGACTTCCTGACGGCCCTCTCCACGGCCCTGTTCAGCGCCGGGACGCTCGTCTACGTCCCCGAGGGCGTCGCCGCCGAGGACGTGAAGATCCGCACGACGATGAACAGCCGCTCGCTGTTCAACTACACGCTCGTCGTGGCCGAGGAATCGGCCTCGGCCACGATCCTCGAACGGCAGACGACCGGCACGAACATCGACGGCGACCAGTACTACTCGGGCGTCGTCGAGGTCGTCGCCGACGAGAACGCCAGCGTCCAGTACGGCGCGCTGCAGAACCTGGCCGAGGACACCTACAACTTCTCGGTCAAGCGCGGCCACGCCGACGACCACGCCACGGTCGACTGGATCGAGGGCAACATCGGCTCCCGCCTCACGAAGTCCAGCGTCGAGACGCGCCTGCTCGGCGAGGGCTCCGAGAGCCAGATCGTCGGCGCCTTCTTCGGGCACGACGACCAGCACTTCGACATCAACAGCCGCGTCTGGCACGAGAACGAGCACACCACCGCTGACCTCGTGACCCGCGGCGTCCTCGACGACGAGGCGCGCTCGGTCTACGAGGGCGTCCAGGACGTCGGCCGCGAGGCGTGGGACACCAGCTCCTACCAGCGCGAGAACACGCTGATGCTGAGCGAGGACGCCGAGGCCGACGCCTCGCCGAAGCTCATCATCAACAACCACGACACCGAGGCCAGCCACTCCGCGACGGTCGGCCAGGTCGACGCCGAGGAGCTGTTCTACATGACCTCCCGCGGCGTCGACGAGAAGCGCGCGAAGGACATGCTCGTCGAGGGCTTCTTCGTGCCCGTCTTCGAGGAAGTCGCCGTCGACGAACTCCGCGAGGACCTGGACGAACTCGTCGTCGAGCGTCTGCGCGAGTAGGCGGTTCTACGAGCGCAGGCTCGTCAGAACCCGCTTCTGACGGCGTCTTCGTGAGTGACCGGTAGGGAGCGAACGAAGGCTCGTGGAGCTTCGCTCCACGGCGCCTGCAGACGTAATCGCCCCGCTCGCAGGATTCGTCGACCGAGACATTCCCGTCGGAATCACCGCGCGTCGGCCGTTCTCATCTCGCGAAAATCCGCCGCGCGTTTAAATATAATTCGCGATTCACGTCTACTCAGAGCATGCGCCCGCTTCACACCGGCCCCCTCGCACTCGCGACGCTAGCTCCGTTGCACGCGGGGCCTCCACGGCTCCTCTCCGAGTCGGTTCTGGGAGTGTTCGTCGGCGTCGTCGTCGTTGTCCTCTATCTAGCCGCACTTCGCTGGACCGGCAGCGACGGTCCGGACACCGCCAGCGAGGGGACACGAAACCGCGACCGCGGGACGAACTGACAGCGCCGCTCGAATCGCCGAGGGAAGCACTTACGTCCCCGCCTCTCCGAGGATTGCCCATGAACGGAGTCACGCGCGACGACTACCGGGGGGCCGGCCGGTGAGCCTCACCGTCCCGGTCGGGTCCGACCACCAGTTGGCCCGTCTGTTGCAGATCGGCATCGTCCTCGAAGAGGTCGTCGAGGCGCGCGCCGCCAAACACGCCGCTGACTCGGCCGCGGATCTCGGCGAGGGGGTCACGGCGATGCTCGAAGACGCCGCCGAGGAGTCGGCCGACCATCGCTCACGCCTGGAAGCGCTGGTCGACGAACTCGACGCCGAGACGGTGCCCTTCGAGGAGATCGAGACGCTCGTCGAGGCCCAGTACGAGTCCGACGAGGACTTCGACGGCGTCCTCTACGACCAGCTCTGCAACGAGGAGACCGCCTACAAGTTCTACGACGACCTCATCGACGCTATCGAGGCGTCGGACGTGCAGTTCGGTATCGACCGCGAGCGGCTCATCGACACGCTCGCGGCGATCCGCGAGGAGGAGGCCGAGGGCGTCGAGGAAGTGACCCAACTCATGGAGGAACGACGATGAACACGGCCGACCAGTACCTGAAAGCCATCTATCTCATCCAGCAGATCGAGGACGGTCCAGCGTCGACCGGCGACCTGGCAGACCGACTCGACGTGAGCCCCGCCAGCGCCAACGAGATGATCGGCAAGCTCGAAGACCAGGGCCTCGCCGAACACGAGAAGTACAAGGGCGTCACCCTCTCCGACGACGGCATCGTCCGCGCCCGCGACGCCCTCCAGAACTACTGCATCATCGAGCGCTTCCTCGTCGAGGTCCTCGAAGTCGAGGAGTTCCGCGGCGAGGCACGCCAGCTTGAGAGCGTCATCGACGAGACCGTCGCCGAGCGCCTCGACACCATCATCGACCGCGATCCGAAGTGCCCCGACTGCTTCGACCCGGAAGACGACGTCTGCGGCCTGCTGGAAGTCCCCGCAACCGCCGACGACTGATCCGTCTCGAAGCGTTGAAGTTCGCCCCCAGTGTACGATTTTCCAACGAGCGGTTCGACTGCCCGGCGGGCCGGGTGACCGTTCGGACCGGCAACAGTCCCGTGGTGTAGTGGCCAATCATAGTGGCCTTTGGAGCCACTGACAGCGGTTCGAATCCGCTCGGGACTATAATTACTCTTGGTAATATTCATTGGCAAGCGACTTCGCCATCGAAATCGAGTTGGGCCGCTCAAACGGGTGTGTGGCGGGCCCGGTACCCCTCGTCGGTCCGCTCGACGGACTCGACAGCGTACAGCCGCAGGTCCCGCTCCTGGCTGGTCCGGACCGGGAAGTCGTAGTGGGTCGCCTCGTAGCCGAGGGAGTCGCCGTTCTCGCGGGTCTCCGCGACGAACTCCCGGTGGCGGTCCAGTCGCTCGCGGACGACAGACCGCGAGAGCTCGCCGACGTCGGTCATCTGGTCGTCGAACACCTCGGTGAAGGCGGCCTCGCGCTCGTAGCCGATCGAGTTGCGGCCGGCGACGAGGGCGGCCAGCGACGTGGTGCCGGTGCCCCAGAACGGGTCGAGCACGGTGTCGTCGTACACTGAGTACATGTTCACGAGGCGGTAGGGGATCTCGAAGGGGAACGCCGCCGAGCGCTCGCGGAGGTCGTCGTGCCCGAGCCCCTGGAGTTCGCCCTGCACGTCGGTCCAGACGTCGGAGAACCAGCGGTTGCGCTCTTCCCAGAAGTAGGCGGCCTCGTAGCGGCGGTCGGCGCCGGGCTCGAACGACCGCGAGTCGCTCCCGTTGCGGAAGACCATGACGTACTCGTGTTCGAGTGTGACGTAGGCGTTCGGCGGGACCATCCCCGAGCCCATGAACTTCGCCGCGCTGTTGGCGGGCTTGCGCCAGAGCACGTCGGGGAGGGGGTCGAAGCCGAACGACTGGAAGGCCTCGACGACGCGAGCGTGGTTGGGATAGACGCTGAAGCTGTCGCCGACGGTCCGGGTCGCGTCGCCGACGTTGACGCAGGCGATGCCGCCGTCGACGAGGACGCGCGACACCTCCGCCCACACGTCGTCGAGGACGCCGTGCATCGCCTCGAAGGCGCGGTCGCCGTCGCCCGCGGCGAGCGCGTCGCCGACGGCGGGGTCGAGGGCGGTGAACGTCTCGTCCCACATCTCGATCATCGGATACGGCGGCGAGGTCACGACGAGGTCGACGCTGTCGGCGGCCACGTCCGAGAGGTCGCGCGCGTCGCCCACGACGACCCGGTGACTCGTCTCCATCGTCCCTGTAGTCTGCACCACCGTCCTTGAGTCTCCCGACCGAAGCAAGACTGTATTCGGCCCGACGGTGCGCAACCGCGGCCGATATCAATCCTTATTATCTCGACGGCACTCTGTTAACATATGACCGTCGTCAGCGTCTCGATGCCCGACGAACTGCTCGAACGGATCGATACGTTCGCAGACGAACACGGGTACACCGGGCGGAGCGAAGTGGTCCGCGAGGCGGCGCGGAACCTGCTCGGCGAGTTCGAGGACAAGCAACTCGAGGAGCGCGAGCTGATGGGCGTCGTCACCGTCCTGTTCGACTACTCCTCCTCGGGCGTCGAGAACCGGATGATGAACCTCCGACACGAGTACGAGAACCTGGTCGCCTCGAACGTCCACAGCCACATCGGCGACCACTACTGTCTCGAACTGTTCATCCTCGAGGGCGGGCTCGAAGACATCTCGACCTTCGTGGGCAAGATCCGGGCGACCCAGGATACGCTCTCGATCGACTACTCCGTCATGCCCGTCGACCGCATCGACACCATCGGATAGTTCGACCGCGGCGCCCGGCCCAGCCGACCGACCGCTACAGGTAGGCCGCGTCCCAGCGCGTCGCTTTGCGGGCGTTGCCGCAGTTGTCGCACTCGATGCGGCCCATGGCGTCCATCGCGTTCGCCAGTCGGTTACAGTTGGCGCAGAAGTACCCGTAGTGGTCGGTGGCGTCCTCGTCGGCGTAGACCGCGTAGAACTTCCCCGCCGAGCCCTCGTCCCAGTCGTTCTCGTCGACGTAGACGGTGGCGCCGTCGGCCGCCCGGATCGACTGGAGTCCGCCGTCGGACCCCTCGGCGTAGATGTTCTCGACGCGCGTTCGACCGGCGACTTCGACTTCCTCCTGACCGACCCGCTCGAACCCCTGCGCCTCGTAGAAGTCGTTCCCGTCATCGTTGTCTTCGAGGACGCGCCCGGCGACGCGCTCGACGCCCGACTCCTCCAGTCGGTCGCGCGTTCGTTCGAACAGCGCGGTCGCGATGCTCTCGCCCCGATACGCCGGATCGACGTGGAGCCACAGGATCGTCGCCGTCTCGCCGTCGGCCGACCGCTCCGATTCGGCGAACCCGACGACCTGTCCGTCCCGCTCCGCCGCGAGCACTACTCTGTCGGGGTCGGCGAGCGTCTCGCCGACGGTGTCCTCGCCGTACCACTCCGAGATTGCGTCGGTGATCGCCCCCGGGCCGAGGGAGTACGACGCCTGCAACGAGCGGCGGGCCACGTCGCGGATCGCCGGGCTGTCGGCCGGCGCTGCGGTTCGTATCTCCATATGTCAACTGTTGGCACGCAACACGATAAAACCTCACCCGCGTCGCGGATCGACTGTCGACTCGTCGGGTCGGGACGGCGATCGGTGGGCGAGCGTGGAGTTCGCCGCCGATCGGCGGTGGCGACAGGCCAGCGATGGGGAGTCTACTTCGGGGTAATCGCAGGACAGTGGCCCTGTCACGGTGAAACATGCCGCTCGTCGCGGCGGCGATCGGCGTCGGAATCCGGCCGAAATCGGTTCGCCACGGGTGTCGTAACGCCTAAGAGTCGAACGCGCGTTTCTATCCGTAAGATGACTGACGCACGTATCTATCGGAGGTGGTTCTGTGGGGGTCGAGATTAGGGAGTCGCCGGTCTCGGACGAGGAGTTCGAGGAGATGAAGGGCTTCGTCCACGACTACCTCGCCGCCAGCGTCGAGAGCGAGGACGACGGCGGTCGCATGCGGTGGTACCCCTGGCACTCCGCGGAGTACCGCTTCAATCACATCCTGAACGTCGTCGAACTCGCCGAGGAGATCGCCGAGTCCGAAGGGGCGAACGTCGACGTGACCCGCGTGGCGGCGCTGTTCCACGACATCGCGAAACTGGAAGTCGACCAGGACCTCCACGCCGAGGAGGGCGCGCGCATCGCCCGCGAATACCTCACGAGTCACGGCGACTACCCCGCGTCGTTCGTCGACGAGGTCTGCGCCGCGGTCGAGGACCACTCCTACCAGGGCGATCTCACCGACCTCTCCCTGGAGACGCAGTGTCTCATCGAGGCCGACCTGCTCGACAAGGTCGGGGCAAACGGCACGGCGCTGATGCTCCTGCGGATGGGGTACGAGTCCCGCACGCACATCGACGCGGCCGAGATGGTCGGGCGCGTCCTCGAACGCGGCGTCGACGCCCGCGAGCGGATCCGGAGCGACACCGCCGAGAGCATCGTCCACCGCCGGCTCAAGCGGGTCAAGTGGTTCAAGGAGTGGCTCGAATCCGAAGTCGCCGACGTCGATCCTGACGCGGACCTGCACGGGCCGCCCGAGCGACCGGACTGACGCTGGTCGACTCGCCACCGACACCGCTGCGGGGCGCTACGCGACTCCGCCCAGAAGCGTCCGCGCCGCGGTCCAGCAGAAGGTGACGCCGAAGCCCGCGAGCACGACCGCCGACACGGCGGCGACGGTCGGTGCGAACGCGTCGACCCGCCGGCCGACGCTGACAAGCGTCGCCGGGAAGCCGACGATCCAGACGATGATCCCACCGAACAGCCCCGCGAGCAGCGCCGGACTTCCGGTTCTGACCACCAGCACGCCCGCGAGCCCGTCGCCGACGGCGGGCAGGTACGAGAGCACGTCGACGGTCCCCGGTTCGAGCAGGCCGACGCCGACCGTCAGCCAGAAGAGTATCTGGTAGGGGTTCGTCAGCGCGAGGACGAACGCCTTCGTGAAGCCGCGAGCGTCCGCGTCGTCCGGGGCTGGGCCCACGTCGTCGGACAGGAAGTCCGCGCGAGCGTCGCGGACCGCGCCGGCGGCGAAATAGAGCATCAGTAGTCCGCCGGCGCCGACCATGACCGCCCGAGCCGTGCCCGCGTCGTCGAGGAACGCCACCACGCCGGCGAGCGACAGCGCGAAGAAGATCAGGTCGGCGCTCATCGCGCCCAGCCCGGCGGTGAAGCCGGCGAGCCAGCCGCGGAGGACGCTCTCCTCGGCGATGACCGCGTTCATCGGGCCAGGCGGCGCGGCCAGCGCCAGTCCGAACACGACGCCGACGCCGACGGTCTGCGCGGCGGTTGCGACTCCCATCGGCGTCGGCTACCGGACGAACCGCGAAAAAGGCGTTGCGTCCGACGTGCCGAGGTCTGCCACCCGGTCGCCGCGCGGTTCCCGCCCGGTCCGCTACTGGTACATCCCGATCGGCTGGGCTTTCGAACTCTCCTCCTGGGCCTCTTCCATCCGCTTGGCGAGGTTCTCGCGCGCTTTGCTGATCTCCTCGGCCTGTTCGACGAGGTGTTCGGTTTCGACTTCGACGCCGGCGATCGGGCCGACACCGTCGAGCAGGACGACGCGCGCAGCCTCCGGATCGGGGAAGTTCTTGTTCGACTCGACGACCAGCCCGAGCGCGTCGAGGTCGGCGCGGTTGGCCTCGTAGAGGAGGGCGCCGGTCGGTCCGCTGATCACGCCGTTTTCGGTCGGCGCGGGGATGTCGTGTTCGTCGAGGAGCGCGGCCGCGTCGCCGTTCGCGACGCCGTACAGGGCGGGGACGTCGTCTTTCTCGGCGGGGAGTCCGGAGACGAACAGCGCCGTCGCGTCCCGCTCACCCAGCCACGCGACCAGACAGGCGGCGAAGTCGTCGGCCGCGTTCGGCGAGACGGGAACGTCGCTCTGCAGGACGAGCAGATCGCGCGTCTCGTCGGCGTAGATCCGGACCGGCGACTGGTAGCTCTGGTCCCCCTCGTTGAACACGACGACCTCCGGGAGCCCGTCGCAGTGACACGACGCGTAGTGGGTCATATCGAGGGCATCGACGAGGTGGTCCGCTGCGATCTTGCCCACGAGGCCGACCCCGGGCAGCCCCTCGATCAACGTCGGCGAGTCCAATTCGATCTCGTCGTCGTGTACCCTGACGTGAGCCATACCGGGTGGCGGGTCGCCAACGGCTTAAAACCGCCCGCGAGCGGGCGCTCGCCGGGCCCGACCGCCGGCGCCGTCACCCGTCCACGCGCGCCGGGGGCGCCGCGAGACGAGGGGGTTAACACGGGCGGGAGCGAACGGGGCCCCAATGGACGTACTGGAGCGCTACGCGCCCCTCGTGGACGATTTCGACGCCTTCCGCGCGGCCTGCGACCGGCCGCTCCCCTCGGTCGTCCGCGTCAACACGCTGAAGACGACCGTCGAGCGCGCCCGAGCGGCCCTGGACGAGGCGGGCATCGCCTACGAGCCCCGCGCGTGGCACGACGGACTGCTCGCCCTCCCCGAAGACCAGCCCGGGACGAACTGGCCGTACGTGCTCGGGTGGATCCACGGCCAGGAGGAAGTCTCGGCCGTCCCCGCCGAAGTGCTCGACCCCCAGCCCGGCGAGCGCGTCTGGGACGCCTGTGCCGCACCGGGCAGCAAGACGACCCAGATCGCGGCGCTGATGGAGGACACCGGGCTGCTGGTCGCGACCGACAACAATCTGGGACGTATCTCCGCCCTGCGCTCGAACGCCGAGCGCGCCGGCGCCACGAACGTCGCCGTCACGCACGAGGACGCCCGCAACCACTCGCTCAAGCCGTTCCGCGCGCCCGACTCCGACGAAGGCCGTGAAGGCGAGCCGTACGACCGGGCGCTCGTCGACGTACCGTGTTCCTGCGAGGGGACCATCCGCAAGAACCCCGACGCGCTCGACGACTGGAACCTCGACCACGTCCACGGCATCGCCGGCGTCCAGAAGGGCGTCCTCCGCCGGGCGATCCAGACCACTCGCGAAGGCGGCACCGTCGTCTACTCCACCTGCACGTTCGCGCCCGAGGAGAACGAGGCCGTCCTCGACTACGCGCTCGCCGAAGAGCCGTGCGAACTCGTCGAGTTCGACCTGCCGCTCGACCACGCGTCCGGCGTCACAGAGTGGGAAGACGAGACCTACGACGAGTCCGTCCGAAAGGCCAAGCGCATCTACCCGCACCACAACGACACGGGCGGCTTCTTCTGCGCGAAACTGGAGGTGACCGCCGAATGAGCCCCGAAGTCGCGGAGGAGAACGACGGCACTCGTTTCGACCGACTGCCCGCGACCGCCGAGGAGCGGACGGTCGAGGGGCGGGCGACCCGCGAGGAAGTGCTGGAGTGGTGGGACGAGCGCTTCGGCGTCCCGCCGGAGACGTTCGAGAACCACACCTTCTGGGAGCGCGGATCCGGCAAGATCTGGGCGTTCGCCGACGACGTGGCTTCACCGGTCGAAATCGAAGGACTCGGGCTCGCGTTCCTGCGGACGCGCCGTGAACACTGGAAGCCGACGCTGGAGGCCATCCAGCGGTTCGGCGGCCGGGCAGACGACTGCGTCATCCACCTCTCGCGGGAGGAGGCGGCGACGTTCGTCGCCGGCGACGACCAGGAACTCGACTGGGACGGCGACTGGGGGTACCTGATCGTCACCACCGACGTCGCGAGCGAGCCCGAACCGGTCGGCGTCGGCCTCTACGTCCACGGCGAACTCCGCTCGCAGGTCCCGAAGGGCCGGCGCCGGGAGCTGTAGGATCGACGCCGGACTACAGAGACCCGCGGACGCCGTCACAGCGGCCCCTACGCGGACGTTATCACAGCGGCTCTCACCACGGCAACGCTTATCAGTGGAAGCGAGAATCGTAGTGGTATGTCGTGGTCGCGCCGGCTCTGGGTCGTTCTCGCCGTTCTCGCGGTTATCGGCGCCTCTGGGGCCATCCTGGCGTCGATGTACGGTGACGGTGCCGTCTCCGTCGACGACGTGAACGCCACCGGCGCGACGCCGACGAACGTCACGGCCAACTGCGAGGACGTCGTCGTCCGCAGCGCGACCGTCACGGCCACCGTCAGCCGTGCGGAATCCGGACTCGACAACCCGCAGGTCTGGGCGGTCGGTATCGCCGTCCGCGCCTCTGTCTTCGGAGACACGAAGCGGCGCGTCGTCTCGGTCCCGCCGGGCACCAGTCGGACGGTGACCGTCCCGTTCACGAGCGTCCGCGAGGGATCGTGGGCGCCGCAGTCGTTCGAAGACGTCGTGATCCAGGTCTCGCAGGGCAGCGCGACCGTCGGCGAACGGACGGAGACGGTGACGCTCGTCCCCGTGAAAGCCGGCGAGGACTGCTGAGAAACTCGGGCTCGATCACCGACTCACTCGTCGCGCTCGCAAACCGTTCCACCGCTCAACCCCTCCCAGGCCACACGATACCCCAACGCCGAGAGCGCGGCGCTGGCGTCGTCGATGCCGTACTCGTCCAGGACGGCTTCGGCCCCACCGAGGTCCATCCCGACATCGACCCGGTCGGCCAGCTCTTCCAGCACCGCCGGCCTGACCAGGGTCCGTCCGACGCGCTCGTGTTCGGGAAACCCCTTGTCCTCGACGGCGCTCTGGCTGACGCCGCGGTCGGCGGCGAGCGATTCGAGGGTCACGACGTCCGCTTCGGGAACCAGTTCGTCGGGGAGCGCCGCGGCGCTCTCGGCGACGAGTTCGTCCTCGTAGCGCCGGAGCGCGTCGCGAACGTCTTTGACTCGCACCGTTCCGGAGTAGGGGATCGCGCGGTGGTCTCTGGCTTCGATGGCCTCCCCGGCGCCCAGGTCCTCGTCGACGGCGACGAGTAGCTCTACGTCGTCGATGGCCTCCAGTTGCGAGAGCTTCTTCTCGACGTACGCCGGCGTCCAGAACCCCATTATCTCGAAGAACACGCGGAAGTCGGCGTGGCGGTAGTCGAACGCGAAGTCGGGGATGGCGACGCTCGCGCCCGCTTCCAGGGGTTCGGGCTCACGCACGAGGTCCCAGTCCAGGTCGAGCGACTCGAAGCGCGTCGCGAAGTCCGCCTCGACGCCGCTGTCGTAGCTCACGTCGGTCACGGGCTCGACGCCCGGGACTGACACGTCTTCGTCGGTGAGCACCATCGTCCGCTCGGTACCGCGGTCGTCGACGGTCGCTTCCAGGCGCCACTCGTCGGCTTTCGCGACCGTCCGCAGGAGACGGGCGAATCGAGTCCCGTAGCGACGCGTCCGCCGGAACAGCGCCGTCGGGCCGGTGACGGCAACTTCGCGGCCGGCGTCGGTCTTGCGGACCTCGTACATCAGGCGGAGGCGCTTGACGGCCGAGACGAGCGCCTTCGGGTCGCTCGACCGGACGCGGACCTCCGTGGCGTCGAACAGGGCCGTCTGGCCCAGCGAGAGGTTGTACTGGGCCACGAGTTCGTCGGGGCCCCAGCGCGAGTCGACCGCGGCGAGGACCTCACGGGCGTCGAGGTCGGCGTACAGCGAGTCGGCGAGCGCCTCGGCGTCGGTATCGGTGTCGAACCGACTCGCGGCCCGTTCGAGCGCCCGCTCGCGGTCGGCAACGGTGACGACGCCGACGGCCTCGCTCGCGGCGAAGGCGGCCTCCCGAGCGCGGAGGGGTTCGACCGGCGCGCGGACCTCGAAGCGGGCCTCGCGGTCCAGCAGTTTGGCGAATCCGCGGACCAGCTTGAAGTCGTCGGACTCGCGTTCGAGCGACTGGAGGGCGTCGTCGAGTTCGGCCCGCGTGCGGTCGACGTGGCCCTGGTAGACGCCGAGGACTCGCGCGGCGAGGTCGCGTCGGTCGCCGTCGACGAACTGCGGGTGGAAGCCGCCGCCGGCCCGCGAGACGCGAAGCAGGTCCTTCGTCAGCACGGCCGGGAGTCGGCCGCCGACGGGCATAAGCGCGACGGGTGGTCGCTCTCGCCGGCGGTCTCACCGCCGGGGGATCCGACGAGAAGATTCTTACCGGACCGTCCCCGGGAAGCAGGTATGCAACGACGGAGGGTCCTGCGCGGGCTGGCCGCCCTCGCAGCGGGCGGGACGGCGGGCTGTGCGGGCGCCAACCGGGAGGTGCCGGTGACGGCCCCCGAACCACCGGCGGCGGTCCGCGAGTCCGGAGGCGGAGACCCGCCCGGCGGCGGTGAGGGGGACGACGGCGGATCCGGCGACCCTCAGTTCGCCGTGCCGGAGTGGACCTACGAGGCGACCGACGACGGCGACCTCCTGGTCGTGCTCACGGTCGAGAACCGGGCGCAACGACCAGATAACGCGACGATGACGGTCGTCCTGACGGCGGGTGACAAGCGATTCACGCCGACGGAACACGTCGCGCTCCAGCCTGGCGAGTCACAGGAGATACGAATCGTCGTCCCAGTCCCGTACAGCGAGTACGACACCGACCCAGGATTCGACGTCCGGTTCGAGCCCGGCGAGCCCGCGACCCCGATCCCGGAGGGAACGGTGACGCCGTACCCCGAAGACAGGGAGACCGCGACGGCCGAGTCGACCGAGGCCGACGAGTCGACGGCGACGGGAGATCCCGCGGTCACAGCGACGGCGACCGCCGAAGACGACTCGACTACGGCGGAGTAGGTGGAACCGAGAGGGCGAATCTACCGCCGTCTGCGTGCGACCCGTTCTTCCGCGGTCTCCTCGGTGACGATCTCGTAGAGCAGCGCCCGTTCGCCCTCCTCTTTCGGTCGGAGTATCCGGCCGAGTCGCTGGGTAAACTCCCGCTCGCTGCCGCTGCCCGAGAGCACGACGGCCACGTTCGCGTCGGGCACGTCGACCCCCTCGTCGAGCACGTTCGCCGTCACGACCCGGGAGTACTCGCCCGAGCGGAACCGTTCGAGGATCTCGCGGCGCTCGCTCGCGCCGGTCTCGTGAGTGATCGCGGGGATCAGAAAACGCTCGGAGAGGCGATACACGAGGTCGGTGTGGGCGGTGAAGACGATGATCCGGTCCTCCTCGTGGCGGTCGAGGATGTCCTGCAGGCGCTCGACCTTCTCGTCGGCGTTCATCATCACCTCGCGGGCGCGCTGTTTCGCCAGCAGCGCCTCGCGGGCCCGCGGGTCGCTCCCGGAGCGCTTGACGAGTTCCTGGTAGTCGCTGCCGCTTCGCATGTCGATCCCCGAGGCGGCGAGGTAGTCGGTGAACGTCTCCTGATGGCGCTCGTAGACGTCCCGTTCCTCCGAGGTCAGCGCCACTTCGAGGCGCTTGATGTCGTAGTCGGCGAGGTGCTCGCCGGCGAGTTCGTCCACGTCGACCCGGTGGACCAGCGGGCCGACGAGTTCCTCCACAACCTCGTGGGCGCCGTCGGGGCGCTCGAACGTGGCCGTGAGTCCCATCCGAGCGGGCGTGGCGAGCACCCGAGCGATGTCGCGGTATCCCTCGCCGCCGAGGTGGTGAACCTCGTCGAAGACGACGAGGCCGAACCGATCCCCGAGTTCGTCCGCGCGGAGGTACGCCGAGTCGTACGTCGAGACGGTAACGTCGGCGAGGCGCTGCTCGCCGCCGCCGAGCTGGCCCACTTCGCGGTCGAACTCCCGTTCGAGCTCCCGGCGCCACTGTTCGAGCAGATCGATGGTGGGGACGACGACGAGCGTCGGCGAGCCCAGGGCTTCCATCGCGGCGATGCCGATGACGGTCTTCCCGCTCCCGGTCGGGAGTTCGAGCACACCCTGGCGATCGGCGGCCTCCCACGCGTCGAGCGCGGTCCGCTGGTACCCGCGGAGTTCGTACGTC
Source organism: Halosimplex rarum (assembly GCF_047715405.1). Classification (NCBI taxonomy): domain Archaea; kingdom Methanobacteriati; phylum Methanobacteriota; class Halobacteria; order Halobacteriales; family Haloarculaceae; genus Halosimplex; species Halosimplex rarum. The sequence goes on along the minus strand of NZ_CP180412.1, from coordinate 1,702,129 downwards.
GAGTCGAGGGAGAGTTCAGGGAGGGCGAAGACACGGTCGTCGTAGGGAACACCGACGTCGTCGAGGGCCGCACGGAGGTCGGTGTAGCGGTGGGCGGGCGCCCGGAGCGTCTTCGAGCGCTCGTCGCGCTCGACGTAGGGCAGGTCGAGGACGTCGCTACCAGCGTCCTCGGCGTCGCTTCCGGCGTCTTCGACACCGGTGATCCGGATCGTGCCTTCCTCGTAGGTGAGCCGAACGGTCACTGCCGCGGATTACCCGCGCCCCGGAGTTAAGCGGTGCGGGGTCGGCCCGCCGACAGGGGCCGGAAGCCGCCGGTATCGGTGCGTCGACCGCACCGTCTGACCCGTCCCGTCGGTCGGATTCTCAACCCTTTTGTCGCCGCGGCGACTTCCCACGGGTATGACCGAGCAGGACGCGTCCGACCCCGCTGGGGCCGCTACAGACGAGACAGGCGCGACCGCAGACGCCGAGTTCGACGGGGAAGCCGACGACGACGCGGGCGACCCCGTCAGTCCCGACGAGGTCATCGACCCCGGCGAGGCCGGCGCGGACGCGGGAGACGGCGAGGACGCCGCGGACGGCGACGCCGGATTCGAGGGCGCTCCGGACGATGACCTGATCGACCGCGTCGCCGAGTCCGACCCCGAGTCGATCGCGCAGGAACTCGCGGCGCTCCGTGGGCGCGTCGACGGGCTGGAGGAACAACTGGACGCTCGCGACGCGGAACTCGACGACGTCACCGAGAAGCTCAAGCGCAAACAGGCGGAGTTCAAGAACTACAAGAAGCGGATGGACGAGCGCCGCGAGGAGGAGAAACAGCGGGCGACCGAGGACTTGGTCACGCGGCTGCTGGACGTGCGCGACAACCTCCAGCGCGCGCTCGAACAGGACGAGGACGTCGACATCAGAGGCGGAGTCGAGTCCACGCTGCGGTCGTTCGACGACGTGCTCGACCAGGAGAACGTCGACGTGATCGAACCCGAACCCGGCGAGGATGTCGACCCGCACCGGCACGAAGTGCTCGTCCGCGTCGAGTCCGACCAGCCCGAGGGCGCCATCGCCGAGGTCCACCGCCCCGGCTACGTCATGGCCGAGAAGGTCATCCGCGAGGCGCAGGTCACCGTCAGCGACGGGTCCGGCGCCGAGGAGTGACGCCCCGGGAACGGGGGCCGGCGACCGTCGTCGGACCTGTCGGACGGGCTAGTTTTGGACGGTATAACGCTGGTATTGCGGTTGGATTTATAAGCACCGGTCGGCCGCGCCGGCAGAGACGGAAATCGCCTGTCTGGGGCCGTCTGGGTGGATTCGTGTTCGGTTCATCTAGCAACTTTTAACCGGCGCAATCGGGTATAGTCGGGTAAGATGGCGAGCAACAAGATTCTCGGAATCGACCTCGGGACCACGAACAGCGCGTTCGCGGTCATGGAGGGGGGCGACCCCGAGATCATCGTGAACTCCGAGGGCGAGCGGACGACACCGTCCGTCGTCGCGTTCGACGACGGCGAGCGACTCGTCGGCAAACCCGCGAAGAATCAAGCAGTCAAGAACCCCGACGAGACGATCCAGTCCATCAAGCGCCACATGGGCGAGGACGACTACTCGGTCGAACTCGACGGGGAGGAGTACACGCCCGAGCAGGTCTCGGCGATGATCCTCCAGAAGATCAAGCACGACGCCGAGGAGTACCTCGGCGACGAGGTCGAGAAGGCGGTCATCACGGTTCCCGCCTACTTCAACGACCGACAGCGCCAGGCCACGAAGGACGCCGGCGAGATCGCCGGCTTCGAGGTCGAGCGCATCGTCAACGAGCCGACCGCGGCCGCGATGGCCTACGGGCTCGACGACGAGTCCGACCAGACCGTCCTCGTCTACGACCTCGGCGGGGGTACCTTCGACGTCTCCATCCTCGACCTGGGCGGCGGCGTCTACGAGGTCGTCGCGACCAACGGTGACAACGACCTCGGTGGCGACGACTGGGACCACGCCATCATCGACTACCTCGCCGAACAGTTCGCGGACGAACACGGCATCGACCTGCGCGACGACCGCCAGGCGCTCCAGCGGCTGAACGACGCAGCCGAGGAAGCGAAGATCGAACTCTCCAACCGCAAGGAGACCCGCATCGACCTACCGTTCATCACGACGACCGACGAGGGCCCGCTCGACCTCGAAGAGAAGCTCACCCGCGCGAAGTTCGAGTCGCTCACGGCGGACCTCATCGAGCGGACGGTCGGCCCGACGGAGCAGGCGCTCGAAGACGCCGGTTACGACCAGAGCGACATCGACGAGGTCATCCTCGTCGGCGGGTCGACGCGGATGCCCCAGGTTCAGGATCAGGTCGAGGAGATGACCGGCCAGGAACCCAAGAAGAACGTCAACCCGGACGAGGCCGTCGCGCTCGGCGCGGCCATCCAGGGCGGCGTCCTCTCCGGCGACGTGGACGACATCGTCCTGCTCGACGTGACGCCGCTCTCGCTCGGTGTCGAGGTCAAGGGCGGACTCTTCGAGCGGCTCATCGAGAAGAACACCACGATTCCCACGGAGGAGTCGAAGATATTCACCACGGCCGCGGACAACCAGACGCAGGTCCAGATCCGCGTCTTCCAGGGCGAGCGTGAGATCGCGAACGAGAACGAACTGCTCGGCGAGTTCGCGCTCTCGGGTATCCCCCCGGCGCCCGCGGGCACGCCGCAGATCGAGGTCTCGTTCAACATCGACGAGAACGGCATCGTCAACGTCTCCGCCGAGGACAAGGGCTCGGGCAACGAGGAGAACATCACCATCGAGGGCGGCGCCGGTCTCTCCGACGACCAGATCGAGGAGATGCAGCAGGAGGCCGAGGAGCACGCCGAGGAAGACCAGGAGCGCCGCGAACGCATCGAGGCCCGCAACGAGGCCGAGAGCACGATCCAGCGCGCCGAGACGCTGCTGGAGGAGAACGAGGACGAGGTCGACGAGGAACTCGTCGAGGACATCGAGGCGGAGATCGACGAGGTCCGGGAGGTCCTCGAAGACGAGGACGCCGACACCGACGACTACAAGGACGCGACGGAGAGCCTCGCCGAGGCGCTCCAGGAGATCGGCAAGCAGATGTACCAGGACCAGGCCGCCGAAGGAGCGGCCGGTGCCGGTGCCGCGGGCGGCGCTGCCGGTGCCGGCGGTATGGGCGGCATGGGTGGCGCCGGTCCCGGCGGCGCTGCGGGCGCCGGCGGCGCGGCCGGAGCTGGCCAGGGCGAGGAGTACGTCGACGCCGACTTCGAAGACGTCGACGAGGACGACGACGAGTAACGCGAGGAGTCGTCCTCGTCGGCTCGGAAGACGAACGTAGTGAAGTCTTCCGGTGTCTGAAAAAGCGAGCGGAGCGAGCTTTTTCAGTTGGACGAAAGCGACGAAGACGAGTGAAGCGAGTCTGAGGAGCTTTCGTCGGCTCGATAGACGAACGGTGCGAGGTGCGACTGTAGGGAGCGCCTCGGTGTGAACGGGGAGCGCAGGCGACCCGTGAACGCAGTGAGTCTATCGGTGTTTCAGAAAGCGAGCGCCAGCGAGGTTACTGAAGAGGACGCCGACGAGTAACGCGAGGAGTCGTGCTCGTCGACTCGGGAGACGAGCGTCGCGAGGTCGACCGGTGGGAGACCTCGAAGCGAACGGGGAGCAAAGCGACCCGTGAGCGAAGTCTCTCGGTGTCTTGAGAAACGAACGAAGTGAGCTTCTCAAGTTTGACGAACGCGACGAAGACGAGTGGAGCGAATCCAGTCGCCGCGTCGGTGCGGTCGGCTTTCGTTCTCACGGGTGAATCTTAGAACGGTGGGGGCCTTCGAAACTGAACCCCGGCATTTTGCCCGCCCTAAACCCTATCTCACCGATATGTTGTACACTATGCATTTTGGGACAATACTTAATTATCAAACGACCGCATTGAGACTGTGAGCTACGACGTCGAGCGCCCCGGCGGAGCGTGGAGCGGCGCAGCAGCTGCGAACGCGGTCGACGAGTCGTTCGTCGACGTCATCGGGGGGACTGTCCTCCCGGAGTTACTCATCGCGAGCGCGCCGGAGAGCTTCGTCGTCGTCGACGATGGGGGGAGCATCGTCTTCGCGAATCCCGCGGTCGAACGGGTCTTCGGGTACGAACCGGAAGCGTTGGTCGACCGCTCGCTGGTCGAGCTGATCCCAGAGCGGTGTCGTGACGCCCATCGGTCGGGATTCGATGCGTATCTCCGGAGCGGCCGGCGGAGCTTCGACTGGGACGACGTGCGATTCAGCGGGCGCCACCGTGACGGCCACGAGGTTCCGCTGGCGATGTGGTTCCGTGAGTTCACCCACGACGGCGACCGGTACTTCGTCGGCGTCTTCAGGGACATCTCGGCGCAGGTGCAGCGGCGCGAACAGCTCGCGTCGGAGCGGGCCTTCGTCGGGAGCATGTTCGACGCGCTCCCGGACGTGGTGTACGCGTTCGACCGGGAGGGTCGGTTCGTGCGGTGGAACGACCGGGTGAACGAGGTCGCCGGCTACACCGACGACGAGATCGAGTCGCTGAATCCGCTCGATTTCATCCCGGCGGACGACCACGAACGCGTCGGTTCGGCCATCGGTCGCGTCCTCGAGGAGGGGTCGGTCGTGACGGTCGAGTCGGCGATCGTGACGCGCGACGGGACCGAGATCCCGTACGAGTTCACGGGCGCACCGCTCGTCGAGAACGGGGAGATAGTCGGACAGACGGGCGTCGGGCGCGATATCTCCGACACCAGGCGACACGAGCGGACGCTGGAGCGCCTGGACGACCTGAACACGGCGATCCGGTCGGTCGATCGAGCCCTCGTCGAGGCCGAGACGCGCGAGGAGATCACCCGCTCGGTCTGTACGCGCCTGGTGGGTGAGGGGGCGTACTGCGGGGCTGTCGTCGGGTCGCTCGACGGTGACGGCGAGGGGTTCGACGTGGACGCTCACGCGGGGCTCGGTCGGCAGATGGTCGAGGTCGCCGAGCGTCGCGAGGAATCGAGCGTCCCGCCGATAGTCGCGCGTGCGGCCGAGTCGGGCTCGGTACAGGTTAGCGAGGGCGTCACGAGCGGGCCGATGGTCGACGGCGAGGAGGCGGACCGGCCGCGCAGTTTCGCGGCCGTCCCGCTCACCGCGAACGACCGGCGGTTCGGGCTACTCGGCGTGTGTACGGACAGGGTCCTGGGCCTCTCGGAGCGCGAGCGGGCGGTGCTGGGCGAACTCGGGGAGGTCATCGGGAACGCGATCCAGTCGGCGCTGACCCACCAGCTACTGCACTCGGACGCGGTCGTCGAGATCGAACTCCGAACACGCGACGAGGACCTCCCGTTCGTCGCGGTCTCCGCGGCGGCGGACTGCCGGCTCGAACTCAAGCGCTCGCTCTCGTTCGGGGGCGAACAGGTCTTCTACTTCACGTCGAGCGACGCTTCGGCCGAACGGATTCGCGAGGCAGCGTCGTCGGTCCCGTCGATCACCGCCGTCGACGAACTGGAGGGCGGTCGCTTCGAGTTCCGGACGCGCGGCGGGACGATCACGTCGGTACTGGCGGAACTGGGCGCCAGGACGACGGCGGGCGTCGCAGATCGCGGGGAAGCGCGGATCGTAGCGGAACTGCCGTCCGACGCGGAGGTCCGCGAAGTGGTCGACGCCGTCACGGAGGCGTATCCCGAGACCGATCTGACCGCTCGTCACGAGACCGAACGGTCGCTCCGGGCCCCCGACGAGTTCCGTGGGCGGCTCGCGGCTGACCTCACGGAGAAACAGCAGGCCGCGCTGGAGGCGGCGTACTTCGCGGGGTACTTCGCGTGGCCGGCGCGGACCAGCGACGCCGGCGACGTCGCCGAGACGCTCGACATCGCGCCCCAGACGTTCCACCAGCACCTCCGCGTCGCCGAGCGGAAGGTTCTCTCGAAGCTGTTCGAGGGCACCGACGGCGACGCGGTCCCCGACCGGGGTCGTACCTGAGTGTTCTGGCATGTGCCTCAATGTCTCTCGGCGTCAATCTCTCCTGTGAGCGAAGTCCAATCGAACCCGGTCTGTCGACCGCACTCGACCGCCGACGTCGGCCCCGGGAGGGCACGCGACCGGCGGGCTTCGCCACCCCCCGCGGCGTCGGCCGACAGCCGTGGCCAGGTGAGGCCCAGATGACGAGGATCGACGACTGGACCGTCAGGAACGCGTATGGCGACGACCCGCCGACCGTCGCGGTGGTGAGAGCCGTCGCCGCCGCGACCGACCGGTCGATCACGGACCTGCGCCCGCTGTATCACGCCGTCGAGGCCGACTCGCTCGACTACCTCCTGGAGGGAGCGGGCGACGCGTCGGTCACGTTCCGCTACGAGGGCTGTGACGTGGCGGTCGACGAGACGCACGTACTCGTCAGGGTGACCGACGACGCCGCGAAGCCGCCGAACCGATAGCGCGGTCGGGGATGGGCCGAACCGCCGTCAGCCGGCGTGACGCTTCGCGGTGGTGTACGCCTCGCGGACTCGTTTGAACTCGTCCTCGTCGCCGCCCTGGTCGGGGTGGACCTCCTTGACCTTCCGCCGGTACGCGGTTTTCACTTCGTCGAGGCTCGCGGAGGCCGGCACGCCCAGCTCTGCGAACGCGGCGATCGTCGGGTCGATACGCTCCTCGTCGTCGTCGGGGCCGAAGTCGACGTCGGGCACGTCGAACGGGAGTCGGTCGCCGAGCTGGACGCCCGGCATCTCGTGCTCGACCAGCACCGGCACCGTCGGCGAGCGCTCGATGCGGTAGTACGCCCGCGCGTCGAACGTGATCGCCACGTCTCGCTCGGGGAGGTAGAAGGCGACGTGTTGGCCCTCGACGAAGTGGTCTTCGGCGAAGGGCTCGTCGATGGCGTCGAGGTAGTCCCGCAGTTCGGTCCGGCGGCGCCCTTCGCCCCCGTGTCGGCGCCGACGGGCCTGTCGAGACGGGTAGAGCCGGTTCGCGGCGACGAACAGACAGGCGGCCAGGATGCTACTCGCGACGCCGAGGCCGAGCCCGACGAGGAACCACCGGGGCAGCGCGAGCAGACCGTCCAGTGCCACGCGCGGGGGTTGGCGTCGCTGAAATATGAAAGTCTCGGGAGCGGCGAAGCGCGAACGGCGAGCGGGCGGTCGTCGGTCAGCCGATGTAGCGGAGGTCCTCGTCCGAGGCCGTCGGCGTGCCCTGGTCCATCTCCTGGATCTTCCGGACGACCTCCTCCATCTCGTCGGCACGCTCTTCCAGCGAGGCGTAATCGACGTCGAAGTCGACGACCTCCTGGAGGACTTCGAGGACGGCCTGGGCGCTCTTGGGGTCGACGAGGTAGCCGCTGGTCTCGCCCATCAGGCAAGCCGCGTCGAAGCCGCGGCGCTCGCCGAGACCGAGGAGGAGGCCGCTGACGCCGACGATGCCGCCGGCGGGTTCGTCCTCGCGGAACTCGACGCCCACGTCTTCGAGGTCGGCGACGACCTCGTCGGTGGTGGCGGCGCCGAGAACGGAGTACTCCTCGATGAGTTCGCCGGTGGGGACGCCCCCGAGGGCGAACACGCGTTCGACGCCGTAGTCCTCGGCCACGTCGAGGAACGTGTCGGTGAGCCCGTAGTGGCCCTCGCTGTCCTGGGCCTGGTGGTCGCCGGTGAGCACGAGCAGGTCCCGACCGTCCTCGGGTCGGACGGCGTGGAACTCCGCGGAGGCCAGTTCCGTCCGGCCGTCCTCGACGCTCACCTGCGGCGGGAAGTGCGTCGAGTGGACCCGTTCGACGCGCTCGCTGTCGATCTCTTCGAGGAGGTGCTCGACCGCGAGTTTGCCGACGTGACCGACGCCGGGCAGCCCCTCGACGAGGACGGGATCGTCGAGGTCGGGACTCGCCAGCGCCTCGCGTTCGTATTCGTCCATACGGGTTAGTCGCGGCGTCGCCGCTTAAGTGCGCGTCGATACTCCCCGTAGTTGTCCTCCGGCGAGAACGGCGCGGGCGCGGAGTTGACGGCCTCGGCGCCACACGCCGGACAGGTGTCGGCGAGCGTGTAGCGCGGCCGTTCGTGTTCGTCGCGCCACGCCGAACAGACGAGGATGTCGGATTTCATGAGAACGGTTGGTCCGCGGACCGCCGATCACTCGACGTCTTCGTGGCGCTCGCGATGGTACTCGCCGGTGCCGCCGTGGTCGCCGACGACGGCGATAGCGCGCTCGGCGCTGGATTCGAGCTGCGACTCGGCGGTCTTGTAGTCGGGCGCCTGCACCTGGATGCGGTACTCCGGCGAGCCGACGTAGGTCACGTCGAGGTCGACTTCCTCGGGAATCTCGCCGTTGCCTTCGGCGGCCTGGAGCGACTCCTTGATCACGTCGACGCCGTCGCCGCTGGGGCACTCCAGCGAGACGTAGCCGGTGACGTTGACGTAGGGCACCGAGACGTTCTCCCGAGCCGTCTCGACGATGGCATCGACTTCCTCGTCGGAGAGGTCGGTCTCGTCGAGGGCCTCCTCGCCGTGGATGGCGGCCTCCTCGAACCCCTCGTACATCGAGCCGTAGGCGGCCAGCAGCTCGTTGGCGATGGCGGCGTAGGTCTCGTCCTCGATGTCCTCGCCGAACGCCAGCAGCATCCAGTTGTCGGCCTTCTGCTCGTTCTTCCACTCCTGGATCGTGTCCTTGCGCTGGTGGTCGTTGACGTCCTTGATCGACAGATCGATCTGCTGGGCGCCCTCGTCGACGTCGAGGACCTTCGCGACGACCGTCTGCCCCTCGGAGACGTGGTCCCGGACGTTCTTGATCCACCCGGAGGCGACCTCGCTGATGTGACAGAGGCCGCGCTTGTCCTCGTACTCCTGGAGGTCGACGAAGACGCCGAAGTCCTCGATCTCGTCGACGCGTCCGACCACCAGTTCGCCGGGGTCGGGCCAGCCGCTGTATTTCATTATCGTGCCTCGACGGTCTCGACGACCTCGCCCTCGATGGCCGCTTTACCGCCCGTCGGTCGGGCGAGCGTGTGACCGCAGACCTCGCAGGCGACTTCGGTGGCGGCCTTGCCGAAGACGATCTGTTCGTTCTCGCAGTCCGGACACGCGACGCTGTAGAAGTTCCCTGTCATCGTTAGTCCTGCAGGTCCAGCTTGCCGGCGCGCCATCCCTCGCGGAGGTGGGCCTTGCCGCAGTCGGAACAGCGGTACTTGAGGTCGGTCTTCTGGGTCGGCTTCCCGCCCGAGGGGACCTTCGAGAACTTGCCCGCGTTCCCGTAGCCCGAGCGCGTTCGCTCGGCCTGTCGCCCGTTGACCTTGGTCATCCCCGAGGTCCGACCGCTCCGGACGCGCTCGACCTCGTGTTCGTTGTGCTCGTCGCAGTGCGGACAGTACGTGTTAAATCGGCGTGGCATCTCCATAGATATCGACCTTGCGAGCGGCTTGGTCGTGCCCGCTTAAAACCCGTTTGGTTCGGGCCTGCCGCCGCCCGGAGAGCGGTCGGCTGGTCCGCGCCTCGCGCGCGGCGACTGCCTATAGCGTAGTCGTCACCTGTTCGCCGCTCACGACCTCGGGGACGATCACCTCGTCGGCGCCGGCCCGCCGTGCGACGGATTCGTACATCTCGTCGCCCGCGCGGACCACGACGGTCGCCTCGGGCGCCAGTTCACCGGTCGTGATGGCGATCTGGATGTTGACGTTCGAATCGTCGATGGCGCCGACGACGGTCTCGGCGCGTCCGGCGCCCGCCGCTGTCAGCACCCCCTCTCGGCGGGCGTCCCCCTGGACCGAGAGCAGGCCGTCGTCCAGCGCGCGCTCGTGCTGGCTGTCCTGGGTCTCGATGACCACGACCGACCGGTCGCGGTCCCGGAGACGTCGTGCGATCGTCTTGCCGAAGGTACCGTACCCGCAGACGATGACGTGGTCCTCGCAGTCGCCGATGGATCGTTCGACTTGCATCTGTCTGAGTTCCGTGCCGATCTGGCCGCCGAAGGTCGCCGACAGCACCGTTTCGCCGATCCACAACCCGGCGACCACGAGCCCGGACACGACGACGATGCCGTACCCTCGCAGCGCCCGCGCCGGCGCGTCGTGGGACTCGACGTACAGTTCGATGCTCGTCGGGTCGAGCAACCAGAACAGCGCCTCCACGACCCCGACGCCCGCCAGGGCGACGAACCCGACGACGCCGACGGCGACGAGGACCGCGAACGCGGCCACCGGCCGCACGACCCGACGCAACAGCGGTCTGCGCAACACAGCCCGAATGTACTCGATCGCCACGATTGTCTCGCTCTCGCCGGCCGTGTTAAACGTCACCACTTAACACATAATGTCCCCTTTCAGTCTTTGCGGGTCGGCGGTCCACCCGCCGTTCCGACGGCGTGTCGCTCGCGTCGCGGGCGAACCGGCGCGCAGGCGGCCTGACTCGCCGCGGGTCCGAAGTCACTAAGTACGCTTCCACCGAACCGACGGCCATGAAGAAGCTGATCGTCCACGGGGACCCCGGATTCCGGAAAGACGCCGTCATCTCGGTCGACGGCGAGGAGCTGGTCGTCTTCGGCGTCGCTCGCCAGGGCGAGTGGCACGGACCGGACCGACCCCAGCTGTGGTGCACAGTCGGTACCGAAGACGAGCGCGACACCTACGAGCGCCGCGACTACATCCCCAACTTCCTCGACACCGAGGCCGTCGACGCCGAGGCCGTCGAACTCGTCGAGTCGGCCACGGCCTGAGCCGGTCGGACCCGAGAACCGCGCTTTTCTCCCGTCACACGAGGTCCACGTACGGCGGTTTCTCCGCGTAGTCGACGACGGCGCTCGTCCCCGGCGCCCCCGTCGGCGACTTCCGGAGCGTGAGCCACTCGACTCCGTCGTCCGCGCGCTCGATACGGAGCGTCTGCCGGCTCGCGTCCACGAAGAACTCCACGAGCGTCCGGTCCTGAATCGCGGGGTTGACCGTGTAGACGACCACGTCCTCCTCGTCGGTGTGGCGCGCGGCCGCCCGGTAGCGGACGTGTCGGACGCGACGGGGCGACAGCTGTTCCAGGAGCGGTTCGGTGTCGACGAACGCGAACAGCGGTCGGTCGCCGCTGCGCTCGTACGACAGCTCCATCATCGCCTGCCAGTCGCGCTCGTCCTCGTCGTAGCAGATGACGTTGCGGTGGTCGCACTCGGCGCTCTCGACGAGTTCGAGGACGAACAGGCGGTCGTCGTCGAGCAGACCGTCGACCGACCAGTCGCCGTCCGTCCAGTAGCGGTCGAGTTGCGCCAGCGAAACTCCCGCCGGGAGCGTAACGGCCAACGCCATCCCCTCCTCGAGCGCGGCGGCGAGCAGCCGCGCGTTGATCGCGTAGTAGCCGGTCGTCCCGTCGTGGGAGAACACGGTCAACCCGCCGCGGACCAACCCTCCTCCGAGCAGGTCGTCGAGCGCGGGGACGCCGGTCGAGAGGTGCTCGTGGTGCAGCAGATCCGTCGGTGGCGTCCGCTGGGTCGGTCGGACGGTCGCGCCGTCGTCCCCGAGGACGAGCTTGTGCAGTCGGTCGTCGTGGTCGTGTCCGCGGAGTTTGGCCACGCGGAGGAAGCGGTGGCGCTGGTTGTTGCGCTCTCGCCAGGAGAGCCGGACGACGCCGTGGGTGCCGTACTGCAGGAGGTCGCCCGCGACGCCGCGGTCGTCGCCGCCGGCGCCAGCGGTCAGCAAGGAGGTGGCGCCGAAGTCGTCTGAGAACAGGCGGATCAGGTCGTAGGTCGACCGCCAGAAGGAGATACGGTCGGCGGCGATGGGTCTGAGACCGGAGAGGCTGTCGAGCAGGATGCGGTCTTTCGGGCTGTGGTCGGAGAGGTAGTGGACGACGTTCTCCCGAGAGAAAGGGAGGTTGAACCACTCCGTGACCGCGCGGTCGCCGCCGTCGAGCGTCCGGAACACGAGGTCGTCGTCGCGCTCCATCGTCTCACCGGGTTCTGCGTGGACGGTGATCACCGTCAGGTTCTCCGCGTCCAGGTCGAAGGGGTACGGGTCGAGCGTGTCCCGCAGTTCGCCCAGCGTCTGCTCGGTGCTGACGAACAGGCAGTCCTCGCCGGCGTCGAGGCCGGCCTGGAGGAACTGCATCCCGAGCGTGGTCTTGCCGGTCCCCGGCGGACCGGACACGAGCAGACTGCGATTCGACGGCACGCCGCCGCCCAGCAGCGCGTCCAGCCGTTCGCATCCGGTCGAGAGAGGCATCGTCCCGAAATGAGTTTCACCATCTAAATCAATTTTGCCGACATATTTGGGTATCCGACGCCCGTCCGCGCCGGTCGGAAAAACGTATCGAGGCGGTGATAGGCGTTCTCGGCCGAAAGAAACCCTTTAATCTCGCCCGGTGGGACGTGCGGACATGGATACGGCCGAGCGGCTCGAACTCGCGACACGGAACACGGCCGAGGTGGTCGAGCGATCGGAACTGGAGACGCACTTCGCGGAGGGCGACCCGTCGGTGTACATCGGGTACGCGCCGACCGGCGAGATGCACATCGGGCACTTCACGACGATGCGAAAGCTCGCCGACTTCCTCGGCGCCGGGATGGAGGTGACGGTCCTCATCGCGGACCTGCACGCCCATCTCGACGACAATAAGAGCCCCTTCGACCTGCTCGACGCCCGCTCGGACTACTACGAGGAGACCATCCGGGCGATGATCGACGCCGCCGGCGCCGACGCCGAGCAGATCTCTTTCGTGCGCGGGAGCGACTTCGAACTCGACCCCGATTACTCGCTGGAGCTACTGCGGATGGCCGCGGAGACGACGCTCAGCCGCGCCCAGCGGGCCGGCAGCGAGGTCGTCCGCGAGTCCGACTCCCCGAAGCTCGGCGGCCTGCTCTACCCCCTGATGCAGACGCTGGACGTGGACGCGCTGGACGCCGACGTTGCCTACGGCGGCATCGACCAGCGCGGCATCTACATGCTCTCGCGGGAGATCCTCCCCGACCACGGCGGCGAGGCGCCGGTCTGCGTCTTCGCTCCGCTGCTGTCGGGTCTCTCGGGCGGGAAGATGTCCGCCTCCGACGAGTCCTCGAAGGTCAACCTCAACGACTCACCCGAGGAGGTCGTCGAGAAGATCGAGGCCGCCTACTGCCCCGCGGGCGAGCGCGAGGACAACGGCGTTCTGGAGTACCTGGAGTACCTCGTCTTCCCGATCCTCGACGAGCGCGGCGAGTCGTTCGTCGTCGAGCGGCCCGACGAGTACGGCGGGGACCTCACCTACGACGACTACGACGCCGTCGAGGAGGACTTCCTGTCCGGCGAACTTCACCCGGCGGACCTCAAGCCGTCCGCGGGCGCGGCCATCTCGGAGGTCATCGCGCCGGTCCGCGAGCGTCTCGACGAGCGGCCCGAACTGCTCCGAGAGGCCTACCCCGAGAAGTACGACTGACCGGGATGAGCGACCGATGACGCCGGCGGACGGTCCCGACACCAGGTCAGTCCGCGACACCTACGACCGGATCGCCGAGCACTTCTCGGCGACGCGGGAGTACCCCTGGCCGGAGGTCGAGTCCTTTCTCGACGGCCGCTCGGGCGACGTGGGGCTCGACGTCGGCTGCGGGAACGGCCGCCACACCGAACTCCTCGCCGAGCGCTGCGACCGCGCAGTCGGACTCGACGTGAGCCGCGGGATCCTCCGGGAGGCGAGCGCACGGGCCGCGGAACGAGGGTATCCGTGCGCGCTCGGCCAGGCCGATGCGGCGAGGCTACCGGTCAGGAGCGGTGCGGTCGACCTCGCGGTGTACGTCGCGACGCTGCCACATCTGCCGACCCGGGAGCGCCGCCTGGCGAGCCTGGACGAACTCGCTCGGGCGCTCGACGCGGAGGGTCGGGCGCTCGTGAGCGCGTGGTCGACCGAACACGACCGCTTCGAGGAGGCGGAGGGGTTCGACACGACCGTCGAGTGGACGCTCCCCGGCGGCGAGACGGTGGACCGCTTCTACCACATCTACGACCCCGACGAGTTCCGGGCGGACGTGGCCGAGAGCGGGCTGTCGCTCGTCGAGTTCGAGATCTCCAGCGGGAACTGTTACGCGGTCGTCCGGTCGGCGTAACCGACCGGTCAGGGAACTCGCCGAACACCCGACCGGATGAAGCTCAGGCCCAGGACCGCCGCGACGACGAGATACAGCGCCGCGGGGACAGTCCCGTAGACGAACGACACGGACGCGAACGGCCCGAGCGACGTCTGAGACAGGGCGACCGCCGCGGCCGCGAGCCAACAGACGGCGCCGAGCGACAGTTCGGCCCACCAGACCGATCCGGTGTCCGGATTCTCCGGGTCCGTCCGTTCGTCGGTGTCGCTCGCTTCGGCGGGCGCGTACGCGTGTCCGGTAGATTCTAGACTCATAACTGACGTCGAAACCTTCTCTCTCAACGTCGGCGACTATCGCTCATAAGCGATCTCCCGCAGCTATCACGGACAATAACTGCGTCAGGTGCGCTCCTACGGTGAAAATTCCTCTGAAGTCCTGCGATTTCAGTCGTCGCAGCCACCTGTTCGCTGTCGTCGTCGGTATAGACCGGCGATTCCAGCAGTTCGTCTCCATGTTCGTCTGGTGTGACGGGCACCGTTCTACCTGCGGAGGGACGCCGACACCGTCTCAGCCGTCGAATTGCCGTCGTGACCGGCCGCGCGGGGTGCTCCTCGAACGGGCTCGTTCGGCGGCACTCGGAGCGGGCGGACCCGCCGCTGTCCCGCTATCGGTTCGCCCGGAAAGGAAACACCCTTAATTAGCGACGAGAAATGGTGGAACGAGCGCCGGTGACGAGTGAACGCGGATCGTTCGCGAGTCGCGGCGTGAGGGAGCAAAGCGAACGAGCGCCGGTGGTCTAGTGGTAGGACCTGAGCCTTCCAAGCTCATGGCCCGGGTTCAAATCCCGGCCGGCGCAGTGAGGAGCGAAGTGACGAACGAGCACCCGGGATTCTGAAGTAGAGAAGTCCCAGCCCGCGCAGCGACGCGAGTAGGACCGTCTTCGCGTGGTTCAAATCCCGGCCGGCGCATGCGAGGCGCGAACGCAGTGAGCGTCTCGGTCGGCGAACGGGGAACGAAGTGACCCGTGAGCACAGTTCTGCGATCGTCCCACGGCAACTGGTTGAATGCGAGCCGCGATCGACTGCCGAGCCGAGTATCGAGATCGATACTCGAAGATCTCGATCACGGGGGATTTCACCGGTCTCACCGCGAGTAACTGCATATTACTGTCGTCGAGAGACGACGGCGGTGGCGGCGGGTTGGATACGGGTAAGGGGTGCCATCGCGCGGGCTTTGGAACGGAGTGACACAAGGGCGGGGCTATTGACGGGGGTCGCGGTGATTGTCTCGGCTTACGATTCACGGGTCTCCGCTGGGCGGAGGATAACAAAGTGTATCTCGCCCCTTTCTTCAGTCGGATGACTTACGATAGATACACGAAAGCGATAGTCGGAGCAGTAGCGCTGACACTCGTCGTGAGCACGCTCGCGATGAGCGGCGCTGCGTCGTTCTCCGCACAGGACGACGTGAACACAGAGACGCAGACGCAGGACACATCGTACCTGCGGGTGGCGCACATGTCCCCGGACGCGCCCCCGGTCAACGTGACGTTAGATAACGAGACCGTGGCGTCCAACGTAGAGTTCGGAAACGTGACCGAGTACATGAACGTCACCGCGGGCACGTACAACGTGTCGATCGCCATCGCGAGCCAGCCCAGTAACGTGCTCTACGAGGGCAACGTGACGATCGAGCCGCGGATGGTCGCGACCATCGCCGCCAGCGGCGAGTTCAGCACGGACTCGGACACGGAGTTCCAGCCGGTGGCCTTCGAGGACGACGCCTGGGAGCCGAGTGACGACATGGCGGCCGTCAGCGTCGTCCACGTCTCGCCCGACGCGGGCCCGGTCGACGTCGTCGTGACCGAGGGTCCGTCCGAGGACAACGCGACCGACGCGGCCGGCGAGGAGACGGAGACGGAGACGGAGACGGAGACCGACTCCGACATGGGCAACGAAACGGAAACGGAGACCGACTCCGACATGGGCAACGAAACGGAAACGGAGACCGACTCCGACATGGGCAACGAAACGGAGACGGAGACCGACGAAGAGATGTCCATGGCGGCGCAGGAAGAGACGGACACAGAGACGGAAACGGAAACCGACGACGGCGTCGGTGAGGAGACCGAGACTGAGACCGACACGGAGACTGAAACGGAAACCGAGACTGAAACCGAAACCGAAACGGAGACGGAGACCGAGATGGAGACGGAGACCGAGACCGACGACGGCGAGGACGGCGAGACGGTCCTCGTGTCGAACGTGACCTTCATGAACGCGTCGGACTACGTGAACGTCCCGGCGGGCGACTACACGCTCGAGATCCGCTCGAACGAGACGAACGAGACGCTCGCCACCGTCGACCTCTCCGTCGAGGGCGGTAACGCCTACTCCGCCTTCGCCGCAGGGTACGCGAACCCCGACGAAGCGCCCGCGGGCGCCTCGTTCCAGCTGATCCCCGTTCAGGACGCGACGATGACCGTCTCGATCCCGACGGTGGACGCTGGCACGGAGACCGGCACCGAAACGGAGGCCGCCGACGGTAACGAGACCGACACCGAAACGGAGACCGACACCGAGACGGACGGCGAGACGGAAACCGACACGGAGACGGCAACCGACAGTGAAACGGAGACCGACAGCGAAACGGAGACCGACGACGGCACCGGTGAAGAGACCGAAACCGAGACCGGAACCGACGACGGCTTCGGCGAGCAGACAGCGACCGAGACCGCGACCGAAGCCGGCGCATAGGATCTGACCGCGCGGACCGCGGATACGACGCGCTCTCACTTTTTCGGGCCCGTACCGACGCCACGCAGAGCGGCGGCTGTCCCGATCGATGTGACGAGATTCAAGGCGACGGCGTCCGAACAGACAGTCGTGACTGAGGACACGCAGGCCGACGACGCGGGCGAGCAGCGCGACGCGCGGTCGCGGTCGGCCGAGGGATCGGGCCGCGGTCGCGACGGGCCGACCGCCCGCTACGACCGAGTCACGCGACATCCCACGCGGGGGCCGTACAACTCCATCTTCCACTGGACGTCGGCGCGCCACCCGCTGCGCGTGATGGTCAACTATGTCGTGATCCTCGCCTGCCGGGTCTGCCCGAGCATGCGGCTGAAGAACTGGTTACTGCGGCGGATCGGGGTGACGGTCGGCGACGGCGTCGCCTGGGGGCTGGAGTCGACGCCGGACGTGTTCTGGCCGGACCTCATCACCGTCGAAGACCACGCGATCGTCGGGTACGACGCGACGGTGCTCTGCCACGAGTTCCTCCAGGACGAGTACCGGACGGGCGAGGTCGTGATCGGCGAGCGAGCGATGATAGGCGCCGGCGCCGTCGTCCTGCCGGGCGTCGAGATCGGCGCCGGCGCGCAGGTGGCCGCCAACTCGCTCGTGACCGACGACGTCCCGCCGGGCGCGACGGTCGCCGGCGTCCCGGCGACCGTCGCGGACGCAGAATAACTCCGGACTCGATCAGTCGCGAATGCGGACGATGCCCGATTCGAAGACGCTCCGGTTCGGGACGATGTACTCCTCGCCGTCGCTCTCGATGCGGGTCGTGAACATGTCGACCTCCTGGACGATCCCCTCGTTGTCGTCGATACGGACGCGGTCGCCGATGCTGTAGGGCTCGGTCAGGAGCAGGTAGATGCCGGCCGCGCCGGACCTGAGCATGTCCCAGAACGCGACGAGGGCGAGGACGACCAGCGAGAACGCGTAGACGGCCAACAGGACCAGGAGCGCGGCGATCTCGACCCCGAGCTGCCCGAGCGCGATCAGTATCGCCACGTAGAAGACGCTGTACTTGACGAGTTCGGGGATGACGCTGACCTCCGGGAGCTTGATGCTCCGGAGGCGCTCGCTGACGTAGAGCTTCGCCTGGTCGCCGACGACGAGCCCGATGATGAGCGCGAGCGCGGCGATGAACAGGCTCGGGAGGTACCCCGTGAAGCGCGTCCAGAAGACGTCCGGATTCCCCAGTCTGGCGACGTTCACCGCGAGGATGATAGCGAGGACGTAGACGAAAATCGCCGCGATGTTCGAGATGATCCCGACGGTCGAGGTACCGAACCCACGGGCAGTGCGTTCGAACGGCGTCCCCTCGACGGTCTCGCCGACACCGGCGCGTTTGAGTAGCGTCCGCGTCCACCGCCAGACGAGGTAGCTGAAGACGACGCCGAACAGCAGGATGGCGATCGAGGCCACGAACGCCCCCTGCTCGGAGAAGACCGCGCGAACGACCTCCGGCCAGTCGATCTGCATCAGTACGCCTCCGGATCGAGCTCCAGGATGAGTTCTCCCGCTTTGAACGCTCGCACGAGACCGTCGCTCTCCGAGAGGACGATCGCGATGGCGTTCGTGTCCCGCGTGATCGCGCCGGCCGCCATGTGTCGCGCGCCGAGCCCCTTCGGGATGTCGACGCCCTCGGCGGACGGTTCGAGGTAGCGATAGGCGGAGACGATCTTCCCGGAGTCGGAGATGACGAACGCACCGTCGAGCCGGGAGAACTCTTTGAGCATCACGTTCACGATCGGGTCGCCGACGTGGACGTGTGACTTCTCGAAGGGGTTGTAGCTCAGGGGCCGGGACTTGTTCATCACCTTCCCGGCGTCGCCGACGACGAACAGTGCGCCGACCGGCTTGCCCTTCTGGCCCTTCTTCCCGAGTTCGACCGCGACTTCGAGGACGTCGCGGATGACCGCCGGCTCGGCCCGCGAGTTGGCGAACAGGTCGTAGACGCCGGACTTCTCGAACTCGTCGGCCCGCACTCGCGAGACCGTGTCGGCGTCCTCGTCGAACACGCCCGCCAGACAGACTAGCTCCGCGTCCTCGTCGACGTGGCCGTTCTCGACGGCCCCTTCCACGCCGAACCGGACCCGGTCGCGCAGGTCCTCGAACTCCAGCGGCAGCTCCACGAACGACTCCGCTTCGACGTCGTTGGTCGGGCCGACGACGACGGTCTCCACGTCCTCGGCCATCGTCTCGTAGTCCGATTTACCCGGCGAGAAGAGAAACACCGCGTCGGCGTCAGCGACTAAGTCGTCGAGAAAGTCGTCCAGACCGGTCATTGTCGTATCAACTCATCCGACATGAAAAAGCGTTTCGGCCCGTCTGACCGCCGTCGCACGCTCGTCATGCGAACGCGCCGAACTCGCTCCCCGCCCGATCGATACAGCGCCGAAAACAATCGACAGTTGACACGTGTGTGGGTGCGACCGCGGTTCCCCGCTCAGGTGTCGACCGGGAGCGACCGATACCGGGCCAGCACGCTGTCACGGACGTCGGCCATCGGCACGCCGGCGGCCGTCGCGAGCGCGAGCGCACCGCCCATCGCAACTCCCTCCTTCGCCTCGCCGTTGACGTACCCGTCGAACGCGGGGTGGTCGCCGGCGTCGAACGCCGGATCCGTCGCCGTCACCGAGAGGTCGAACGCGTCGGTGAGCGCGTCGAGGTCGACAGACGGATCGTCGGCGACGTACTGCGTCGTCGCTAGGTCGAGCCGCTGTTCCTCGTCCGCGTGGCGCAGGATCGCCGCGACCGTCGCCAGCTGGGTCCCGCCCGCGAGAGTGACCTCGGTTCCCGATTCGAGACTCCCCAGCGCGAGTCCGCTCAGCACGGCCAGTACCGGATCTCCCATTCGCCGGATCGCCTCCCGCGGGTCGCCGGCCAGGTCGCCCGCGTCGAGCCCGCTCGCCGCGAGCGCCTCGTCGACGACCGCCTCCTTCCGCTCGACCGGGTTCTCCGGCAGCGACGAGGAGACGCTCGCGCCGTCGCCCGCCGCCGACCGTTCGCCCAGCGCCGCCTGCACGCCCAGCGCCGTCGTCGTCCCACCGGGGATCGACTCGCCGAGGAACACCTCGTCGTCGGGCAGCGCCCGCCCGAACTCCCGGGCCGCCGCGAACGCCCCCGGAGCTGTCGGCACCGGATCGGCCTCGCGGATGTCGTCGCCGGGCCGCGCCCCGACCGTCACCGTCGGCGCGCCGGTCGGTTCGGCCAGCCCCCCGTCGACGACCGTCACGTCGAACCCGACCAGATCCCGAACCGCCCGCGTCACCACCGCCGGCGTCGGACAGCCCGTCGGACTCACCGGCACCACGGGCGACCGGACCGGTTCGCCGTAGCTCACGATCTCGGCGTCCGCGCTCGGCGTGTGGACCATCGCCTCCGGGTCGGCGCCCGCCGCGCTCAGCCCGTCGATCTCCGCCGTCCGCGTTGTCCCGACCGCCAGCACTACGCGCACGTCTGATCCCTCCCAGTCGCTATCGAATCGCGTTCCATACTCGGGGGGTCAGACGGCCGCAGGTTAACTCCGTCGGCACGGTCGTCGCAAGAAAAACCGCGTCGGATCGACTCGACCGGTCCCGACCCACTCCGTCCCGGACCGGTCAACGGACCCCGTTCGAATCCGCTCTCTCCCGTCAGATGAAATCGTCCACGCTCGGGCCGCCGGCCGAGTCGCCGTCCTCGTGTTCGGTCCCGCCGGCCATCAGCGTCAGCGGGTTGCGCGTCTGCAGCCAGACGTGCCCCTCGCCGGAGAGTTCCGTCACGAAGCCCTCGCCGCCGAGCATCGTCGACTTGATGCTCCCGTCCTTGCGCCGGTCCATCGAGAGCCCGTCGGTCCAGGCCACGAGGTGGTCCTCGTCCACCGTCAGCGGCTCCTCGGGCGTCACCTCCTTCTCGTACATCGACCCGTACGAAGAGACGAACGCCATCCCCTGCCCCGAGATGCCCAGCACCGTCAGCTCGCCCGACGAGAACAGGTTCGAGCGGTTGTTCATCTCCGTCGACCGCTCGACCAGCGGCTCCCACGCCAGTAGCGACCCCGACTGGGACTTGATCGGCCCCTGCTCCGTGACGTTGATCGCCGTGATGTCGCCCGGGTGGTCCGGCACCAGCGTCACCTCGGCGTCGTCGGCCACCGCGTAGTACTTGTTCTCGACGAGCCCACGTTCGTCGCTGATGGCCCGCTTGGCCATCCCCATCACGCCGTCGTCGCCGCCGATGCTCGTCTCGTTCTCGATTCCCGCCGACTGGGTCATCATCGCACCAGGCTTCGTCTCGATCTCCTCACCCTCCGCCAGTCCCACTTCCAGCACCGCGTAACTCGGCCGTTTGTCGATCGTGTAGCGCATCTCACCGGGTATGTCTCTCATCCGTTACTTATATCTTACTAATGTTTACGTCCCAGCGGCGTCGCTCCGGCCCGTGGACGCGAATTTGCGGAGATTCGCGCGTGACCGGATTTGAACCGGACCCAGACGTGCTCGCTCCCTTCGGTCGCTGCGCGCGACTGGTAGGGTTCAAATCCGGTCCTGCTCCCTCACTCCAGACGACTCGCTACGCTCGTCGTCTTCCGTTCAGTGCGCGGGACCGGATTTGAACCGGCGGATCCCTACGGAACAGCGTCCTAAGCGCTGCGCCTTTTCCTGGCTTGGCTACCCGCGCTCGTTCTCCGCTATCCCCGTCGCGCTCAAGAAGGTGTCGCTCACGAGTCGCCGACCGCGACCCCGCGAAACTCGAAGCGGGCACCGCCGTCCGCGCTCTCGGTCACCTCGACCGTCCAGCCGTGGGCACTGGCGATTCGCCGCACGCTCACCAGCCCGTATCCCGTCCCGTCGACTCCGGTCGAATAGCCGGACTCGAACACCGATCCGCGGTCTTCGACCGGGATCCCCCGTCCGTCGTCTTCGACGTAGAGGCAGCCGTCATCGTCGACGCCGACGCGCACTTCCACGCCGACGCTCTCCTCGCTGGTCCCGTGTTCGACCGCGTTGACGAAGAGATTCTCCAGCAACTGGGTCAGTCGCTCGCGGTCGGCAGCGATGGTCCAGTCGTCGGCGACGGACAGCGTCGACTCGCCCGTCGGGACGTGCTCCCAGGCCGCGCGAGCGACCGCCGCGAGCGAGACTCCCTCGAAGTCGCTGGTCGACGGGTCCGCTCGCGCTCTCGCTACCAGCTCCCCTAACAGCTCGTCCGTCCGGTCGAGCGCCGCGAGCGCGTCGTCGAGGTGGCCGTCGTCGCCGGTCCGGCGGGCCATCTCGATGCGGTGTCTCACCGCGCCCAGCGGGTTGCGCAGGTCGTGAGCGACCACGCTCGCGAACTCCTCGGCGCGGTCCGCCCGGGATTCGAGGTGGTGCTCGCGAACGCGGCGCCCGCGTTCGGTCGCTCGGTCGACGGCCTCGACGATCGTCTCGGCGTCCGTCGACGGGACGTACTCGGTCGCGCCCGCCGCGACTGCCCGATGCGCTAGCGACTCGTCACCGTCGCGTGCGAGCGCGACCACGGCGACGGTCGGATCGACCTCGTGGACCGTCCGTATGGCGGCGATACCGTCCAGACAACTGTCCGCGTCGCACACGACGCAGTCCGGCGGTCGATCCGCGATCTCGTCTCCGATGTCTTCGGCCCGAACTCGTCGGACCGCGAATCCCCGCTGTCGTACTCGCGCGACGGCCTCGGCGGGCTCCCCCGTTCGATCCCCCCGCGCTCCGTCGACCCACGCGACGGCCCCGGCCTCGTTCATCGTGGGACGATGTGTCCCCCTCTGATTTAAACTATCGTGCCGGGTCTCGCGGGACGGTCGGTCGGCCGTTCGCCCGTGGTGCCCCGGTGTCTCAGTCCGCGCCGACGTTCTCGGTGCTCTCGATACAGGGCGGGTCGGGTTCGATGTTCGCGTACTCGACCATGCGCTGGCCCAGCGTCCGGACGCGGTCGCGGTCGCCCTCCTCGCGGAGCGACTGCCCGTCGAACTTGGTCCGCGCTCGCGGCAGGGCGACCTGGTGGGGGACGACCCAGGCGTTGAGCGAGCGACAGACCGACCGGAGGTGGTCCAGCGACGTAACCGGAAACGACCCGCCGGCCACGCAGAGGAGGCCGACGGTCTTGTGCTCGAACTCGTCGAACCCGCAGTAATCGAGGGCGGTCTTGAGCACCGAGGAGTACGACCCGTGGTAGACGGGCGTCCCCAGGACGACCGAGTCGGCCTGCTCGATTCGCTCGCGGAGCTCCGCCGCGTCACCGGCGTCCTCGGCGTCGGGGTCGAACAGGGGGAGGTCGAACGTCCGGAGGTCGATGAGGTCGACGCTCGCGCCGGCCTCCTCGGCGGCGTCGAGCGCGATCCGCAGCGCTTTGCGCGTGTAACTCTCCTCGCGAAGACTGCCACAGACGGCGACGACGTGCGGCTGGTCCGGCATGTGCACTCGTCGGGGACGGGTGCCTAAAATTTCGCCGGTCCGCCGCTTCTCCCGGCGCGAGGGTCCGAGAGCGCGCCCTATATCCCGATCACGGTGTCGATGACGCCGATCGTCTCCAGCGTCATCCAGACCAGGAACAGCGCGTACAGGCCGAGGAAGCCGTAGGCCTCGAGGTCGGTGAGTTCGAGGCGAGTGCGCGTGAAGACGATGAACACGAGCGTCGCGAACGCGAGGAACCCCATCGTCGGGATCGCCACCAGGAAGTCGATCGTCACCGTACCGCCGAGGAGGACCCCGACGGGGATGGCGACCAGGAGGTTGAACGTGTTGCTCCCCAGGACGTTCGCGAGGCTGGTGACGTCGTCGTCGTTCTTCGCGGCGTTGACGCTGACGAACGCGTCCGGCAGGCTCGTCGCGGCGGCGATGACGGTCAGCCCCCACAGGAAGCTCGGCGTGTCGAATATCGCCCCGAACGAGAGGGCGGCGCGGACGATCCCCTCGACGCCGACGGCGATGACGACCAGGGCGACCGCGAGCCGCCCCCACTCTCGGAGCGGGCGCACGTCGGGCGCGGCCGGAGCGACGTGCTGGCTCGCGTCCTGCTGGTGGAGGAAGACGTAGACGACGTAGGTTGCGAGCGGGAGGACGACGAGCGGTCGCGTCAGGACGGCGGCCCTGTTCGTCCCGCCGGGGACGTACGTCGCGCCGAGCGCGAACACGATGAACAGGACGAGCACGCTGATGACGTAGAACTGGGCGTCCTTGTGGACGAGGTCGCGGGTGGCGTCCAGGTCCTCGCTCGCGAGCGCCGAGAACGCGGGGATGACGAGGAGGTTGAAGATCGCGCTCCCGACGATGGCGCCGACGCCGAGGGAGAACTCGCCGTGGACGACCGTGCTGATGGCGATGGAACTGATCTCGGGAAAGCTCGACCCGACGGCGACGACGATCGCCCCGTGGACCGCGACGGGCAGCCCGTAGTACCTGCTGAGCCGTCCGGCGGCCCGCTCGAAGCGCTCGCTCCCCTTCCAGATGACGCCCGTCGCCACGACCGCCAGCGCGAGCGAGACGAGAAGACCGGCCATCGACCGGAAATTGCGGACACACGCTGAAATGAGTGTCCCCTCTGCACGCGTCGGTCGGCCCCCGACCCGGGAGTTCATCCGGCGCCGCGGTCGAACGTTGCGACGCGCGCTCGCGGCGGCGCGGCAGTCCACTGCGATTCGTCCGCGGATCCCGGCCCGACAAGTAACTTATCCACTCCGAGCACTGTATCGTGTACATGTGCAGACGGGCTGACGCCTCGGGGGCCGTGTTCTGGGGAGAGGCCGACGATAGCGAGGCCCGAGAACGGTATCGGGCACTGGTGAACGCGCTGGACGGCGGGCTCGTCCGGATCGACATCGAGGGACGGGTCGGCGGCGTCGACGACGTGTTCGTCGACCTGGCGGGCCGCGAACGCGAGGAGCTCCTCGGCCGACCCATCGCCGCGCTCTTCGACGACGGAGACGCCGCGGCGATCGAGCGGGAGATCGACCGCCTCTCCGCGGACGCGGCCGAACGAGGCGCTCGCCTCGCTCTCGCCCTCCGTACCGCGGACGGCGACCGCGTCCCCTGCGAGATGCGGGTGAACGCGCTCGATCCGGAGGGAGCCGCCGACGGATTCGTCGGCGTCGTCCGCCGGGAAGGCGGCCGCGAGGGAGCGGAGAGAGTCGACAGCGACGGGGGATCCGTTGGCAGGCGCTCCGTCGACGAACGCGAGCGCGACGACGGAAACGCGGGGGGCGATCGGGAGCGGGCGATCGACCACGATCACCTGGTCGCTGCGCTGGAAGCCGCGCGCGGAGGTATCAGCCTGCTGGACGGTGAGGGCGAGTTCGTCTACGTGAACGACGCCTACGCCGAGACGTTCGGCTACGACCCCGACGAGATGATCGGGCAATCCTGGGAGTCCCTCGGCATCGAGGCCGATCCCGCGGGGTTCCGCGAGGAGGTCCTCTCGACCATCCACGAGGACGGCCAGTGGGCGGGGACGACGACGTGCGTGCGGAGCGACGGGACCCGGTTCCGTAGCCACCACTCGCTCGTGTCGACCGGTGACGGGGCACTCATCTGCTTCGTCCGAGACGTCAGCGACCGGACGGAGCGCGAGCGCGAGCTGCGGGAGACCGAGCGGCGCTTCGAGGCGGTGTTCGAGGACCCGAACATCCTGGTGGGGCTGCTCGAACCCGACGGGACGGTCGTCGACATCAACGAGACGGCGATGGAGTACATCGACGCCGACCTCGCCGACGTTCGGGGCGACCTCTTCTGGGAGACGCCCTGGTGGGGGGAAGGCGACGACGTCGGGGGCGAGGTGCGCGAGTGGACCGAGCGCGCCGCGGCCGGCGAGTACGTCGACTTCCAGGCCGACCTCACTCGGCCGGACGGCGATCGCTACGTCCTCGAAGGCTACTTCCGGCCAGTCACGGACGACGACGGCGACGTCGTTTCGATCATCGTCTCCGACCGCGACGTCACCGAGCGCGCCGAGCGCGAGCGCCAGTTGGAGGAGTCCGAGCGCCGCTACCGCACGCTCGCCGAGTACTTCCCGAACGGGCTCGTGACGCTGTTTGACCGCGATCTGGAGTACACGCTCGCGGCCGGGCAGGGCTTCGAACGGATCCCCGTCAGTCCGTCCGAGGTCGAAGGCAAGCACTTCAGTGAGGCCTGGGACGAGGCCACCGCCGAGGCGCTCGAACCGCTGTTCGAGGGCGCGCTCGACGGCGAGGAACGGTCGGTCGAACTCGAGTACGCGGGCCGCGACTGGGTCGTCCACGGCGTCCCCATCACCGACCAGCGCGGCGACGTCTTCGCCGGCATGACGATGGCCCAGGACATCACCGAGCGCAAGGAGCGCGAACAGTACCTCCACGACGCGAAGTCGCAACTGGAAGCCGCGGCGGAGGCCGGCGCGGTCGGGACGTGGGAGTGGCACATCCCCGAAGACAGCCTCGTCGCCGACGCTTCGTTCGCGCGGACGTTCGGCATCGATCCGGAGGAGGCCCGCGAGGGCGTTTCCATCGACCGGTTCGTCTCGTCGATCTACGAGGCCGACCGCGAACGCGTCGAACGGGAGATCGAGGCGGCTGTCGACTCCTGCGGCGAGTACGAGGCTGAGTACCGCGTCTGGAACGCCGACGACGAACTCCGGTGGGTCGTCGCGCGCGGCCACGTCGAGTGCGACGAGGCCGGGGAGCCGGTCAACTTCCCGGGCGCGCTCACCGACATCACCGAGCGCAAGGAACAGCAACGCGAGATCGAGCGGTCCGAGCGTCGCTACCGCACGCTCGTCGAGAACTTCCCGGACGGGTCGGTCGGCCTGTTCAACGAGGACCTGGAGTACACGGTCGTGGGCGGGCAACTCCTCGACGCGCTCGACCTCTCACCGGAAGACCGCACGGGCCGAAGCATCGACGAGATCCACTCCGGCGAACTGCTTGAGGACATCGAGCCGCACTTCCGGGCCGCTCTGGAGGGCAAGCGCGCCTCCTTCGAAGTCGAGTTCCGGGGCCGCCACCTCTACGCCAACACGCTGCCGGTCAGGGACGCCGACGACGAGGTGTTCGCCGGGATGCTCGTCGTGCAGGACGTCACCGAGCGACGGGAGGCCCAGCGGGAACTGCGCGAGAGCGAGGCGAAGTTCCGGATGCTCGCCGAGAACCTGGAGGAGGTCGTCTGGATGGCCACCGAGGACGCACAGGAGTTCGTGTACCTCAATCCGGCCTTCGAAGAGGTCTGGGGGATCGACCGCGAGGAACTGTACGACGAGCCGCTGTCGTTCCTCGACACGGTCCATCCGGACGACCGCGACCGCGTCCGCGAGGAGTTCACCGCGCTCCCGGAGCGCGACTTCGACGAGGAGTTCCGGATCCGCCGGTCCGACGGCGAGGTCCGGTGGGTTCGCGCCAAGGGCGCCAGCGTCCGCGACGCGGACAGCGGCATGGAGCGCGTCGTCGGCATCGGGGAAGACGTCACCGAGCAGGTCGAGCGCGAGCGACGACTGGAGGAGTCCGAGCGCCGCTACCGGACGCTCGCCGAGAACTTCCCCAACGGCGCCGTGGCCGTGTACGACGACGACCTCCGCTTCACGCTCGTCCAGGGCGCCGAACTTGGCGACGTGCTTCCGAACAGGGACGAACTCGAGGGACGGGCCGTTACCGACGTGTTCCCGCCGGACATCGTCGAGGACCTCGAACCCCTGTTGGGGGCCGCCGTCGAGGACGGCGAGTCCGGCAGCGACACCTTCGAGTTCGGCGGTCGCCACTGGCGGACGCGAGCGACGCCGCTGCGCGACGCCGACGGCGAGATATTCGCGGGGCTGAGCTTCTCGCAGGACATCACCGATCAGGTCGAGCGCGAGGCCGAACTCGAACGGGCGCTCGACCTGCTGGAGCGGACCGAGCGCATCGCCGACGTCGGCGGCTGGGAGATCGACCCTGGTACCGAGGAGGTGTTCTGGACTGACCACCTCTTCGACCTCCTGGAAGTGGACGCCGACGAAGAACCGCCGCTCGACGATGCGCTCGACGTCTACCACGAGGACGATCGACCGGTCGTCGAGCGCGCCGTCGCGGAGGCGCTCGACTCCGGGGACCGCTTCGACGTGGAGGGCAGATTCGAGACTCCCGGCGGGGAGATGCGCTGGCTCCGAGTGCAGGGCGTCTCGGAGAGGGACGACGGCGTGGTCACCTCGCTTCGCGGGGCCGCCCAGGACGTCACCGAGCGGAAACGGCGCGAACAGCGCCTGGAGGACCTGATCGACCGCCTGGAGGAGTCCAACGAGCGCCTCGAACAGTTCGCCTACGCCGCCTCGCACGACCTGCAGGAACCGCTGCGGATGGTCTCCAGCTACCTCCAGCTGATCGAGCAGCGCTACGCCGACGACCTCGACGCGGACGGTCGGGAGTTCATCGAGTTCGCCGTCGACGGCGCCGATCGCATGCGCGACATGATCGACGGGCTGCTCCAGTACTCGCGGGTCGACACGCGCGGCGACCCGTTCGAACCGGTCGACCTGGAGGCGGTCTTCGCCGACGTCCGCGACGACCTGCAGGTCCGGATCGAGGAGAGCGACGCCGAGATCACCGCCGACGGGCTCCCGCGCGTCGAGGGCGACGGGGGGCAGTTGCGGCAGGTGTTCCAGAACCTCTTCGACAACGCGATCGAGTACAGCGGCGACGAGTCGCCGCGGATCCACGTCTCCGCCGAGCGTGTCGGCGACCGGTGGTCGATCTCGGTCCGCGACGAGGGCATCGGCATCGACGCGGACGACGTCGACAGGGTCTTCGAGGTGTTCCAGCGCCTCCACAGCCACGACGACCACTCCGGGACGGGCATCGGACTGGCGCTCTGCGAGCGCATCGTCGAGCGCCACGGCGGCGACATCTGGGTGGAGACCGAGCCCGGCGAGGGATCGACGTTTACATTCACGTTGCCGGCCGTAGGAGGACACAGTGCCCGACTATGACCCCTCCGGCGACCCGGCAGACATCCTCCTCGTCGAGGACAACCCCGGCGACGTCCGCCTCACCCGTGAGGCGTTCAGAGACGGACATATCCGGAACGCGCTCCACGTCGTGACCGACGGGGTCGAAGCCCTCGACTTCCTCCGCCAGCGCGGCGACCACGCGGACGCGCCCAGACCGGACGTCGTGCTCCTCGATCTCAACCTCCCGCGCAAGAACGGCGACGAGGTGCTCGACGAGATCCGCGACGACCCCGAACTGGAGCGGTTGCCCGTCGTGGTCCTGACGAGTTCGAAGGCCCAGGAGGACGTCGTCGAGTCGTACGAACTCCAGGCCAACGCGTATCTGACGAAACCGGTCGACCCGAGCGAGTTCATCGAGACGGTCCAGTCGATCCAGGAGTTCTGGCTCTGCGTCGTTCGACTCCCGCCGTCCGAGGATTCCTGACGGCCCGACTCGACGGTCCCTCGCTCGCCGTCGACCCGAGAGACGGCCGGCGCTCGCGACCGTCTATCGAAGCCGAACGACGACCTCGCCGTCCGATTCGCTCGTCCGAACGATCCCGTCGTCGGCGAGGTCGGAGAGCAGCCCCTGAAGCCACTCGCGCCCGTACTCGCCCTCGGGCGCGTAGTCGACGCGGATGCGCGGCCCGAGTTCGTCGAGCGCCAGCTCGTCGTGTTCGCCGAGCGTCCGGACGATCCGCCCGCGGAACTGCCGTCGGCTCCCCTCGAACGCGGGTTGCGTCGGCACGTCCGGCGCGGTGAAATCGCCCGTCTCGTAGGCGTGACACCACTCGCGCCACGGGCAGGCCGCGCCGTCGCACTCGGGCGTCTTCTCGCAGGCCACGCCGCCGAGTTCCATGATCGCGTTGTTCCAGACGCGCGACTCGCCCTCCGGCATGAGGTCGGCCGCGACCCGCTCGAATGCGTCGTCGTCGTCCGGCACATCGAACGCGCGGTAGAGGACGCGCTTGACGTTCGTGTCGACGACGGCATCCCCGTTGTTGAACGCGAAGCTCGCGACGGCGTTCGCGGTGTAGGGACCGACGCCCATCAGCTCCGAGAGCTCGTCGGGCTCGCGGGGAAACTCGCCACCGAACTCGTCTTCGATCTGGCCGGCGGCCTCGTGGAGGTACTTCGCGCGGTTGTTGTAGCCGAGGCTGTGGTCGCTCCAGAACCCGACCACGTCGGCGCGGTCGGCGGCCGCGAGGTCCGCCGTCGTCGGCCACCGCTCCAGGAACGCCTCCCAGGCGGCGACGACGCGGCTCAGCTGCGTCTGCTGGCTCATCACCTCCGAGACGAGGATCTCGTAGGGGTCCTCCGTCCGCCGCCAGGGGAACTCGCGGTGGTCGGCCTCGTACCACTCGACCAGCGCTCGCCGGACCGCCTCGACGTCCTCGGGGAGGGAGTCGTCCGCACCCACCGGCTCGTCGGCCTCGCTCATCGCTCACCCCTATCGACCGAACTCGCTTGGGTGTGGCGATCAGCGACGCCCGACGCGAGACCGGCCGGTCCGCGCTCGTTCGCGTGTTAGACGAGCGTCGCGACCGCCGGCACCGCCGCCGCGACGCCGGCCCAGATTCCCTGGAGGACGCCCGCGACGGCGCCGACGATCGTCTCCCAGACGGAGAAGCCGGTGAAGATGGTCAAGAACGTATCGAGGCCGAAGAAGAAAAACAGCGCCGCGCCGGCGAGGTGGGCCTTCACCGCGTCGAAGCGACCCGAGAAGGTGCTGAAGAAGTACGCGTTGGCGAGGCTCACCGGGATGATGACGAGCATCTCCCCGACCCAGATACCCGGGTGGGCGCCGTACTGGACCGCGAGGCTGATCGTGACGAGCTGGGTCTTGTCGCCGAACTCGCCGGCGGCCATCAGCGCGAAGATGGGCAGGAAGTTCCCGAAGCGGTTGGGCACGTCCCGGCCCAGCACGGACACGTCGAGCGCCTCGTCCGCGCTCGCGACGCCGGCGACCCCGCCGTCGGTCTCGGCCGCGTTCACCTCGTCGCGGGTCGGCGTGACCTGTCCGCCCTCCGGGATCGACCGGAGGAGCAACACGCCGAACAGGAGGAAGAGCCCGCCAGCGATGCCGTCGAGGTAGACGGGCGGGAGCGCGCCCTTCAGCGCCTGCCCGAACCAGATCTCCAGCGCCGTCCACCCGGCGAACGCCAGCCCGGCGGCGCTGACGACCGTGAACGGGTCGAACCGCGTCGCCAGGCCCGCGATGATGAACTGCACCTTCTCGCCCGGCAAGACGACTAACTGGGCGACCATCGCCGCGACCATCACTGCCAGGAACCCGTTCACGAGCGACTCACCCGCGCGGACGCGCGGACCGTCCCGGCGCCGCGACCGACGGGGTCGCCGGCGGGCGCACGACCGTACATGGTTGTGGTTTAGAGCCGTCTAAATCATAAGCCTGGCGGAGCAAAGATCCGCGGACAGGGGCACGCCGGGCCGATGGGGCCCGGACGACGGGCCGAACGGGATCGGATGATACCGATCGGGACCGGGCGATGGGCCGCACTGGTGCGGACGGTGGACCGGTCGATCCGAGCGTTTGGCCGGTTCGTCTGTGCGATGGGGGTAGTGTCTTCCGAGGGATCCGGGTCACTCGGGATCGCAGTCGTCCAGGTCTCTCCGACCGAGCGGCGTCGCGTCGGACCAGTAGCGCTCGAAGGCGTCCTCTGCCCAGGCCACGACGGCCGGGTCGTCGGTGTCGATCGACGCCCGGAGGACGCCGCTGTCGTCGCGCACGAGCAGGTGGACCCTGTCGTCGACGAGCGTGCCGGCGAGCGGGACCCCGTCGTCGCGGACGCGGACCGACGCGGCCTCCGCGCCGAGGAGCGTCTCCAGCCGGCGCCTGAGCGTCGACTCGCTGGCCAGCGCGTCGATGGCACTCCGCGAGAAAACACCGCTGAACGAGACGTCGCCGTCAGCGGTTCGATCGGCCGTCAGCGCGAGCGTCTGCTCGTTGAAGGCGTGGGAGAACGCCCGGATCGTCTCGGCCTCGCGCTCCAGGTCGATGAGCCGCTGGAGCGGCGCGTTGGGGCGCGTCTCCGTCGGAACGGTGATCGTCGCGTCGGCGAGGCGGGCGAGGTCGAACCCCATCGCGTCGGTCGGCAGGTCGGCGACGATGTCCCGGAGCTGGCGCTCGGTTTCGAGTACGTCGAGGAGGTCAGAGAACGCGTCCGCGACGAGCCGGCCCGTCGCGGTCGCCTCGTACTCGCCGTCGGTCCGCCGGACCCACGACCGCTCCTGGAAGTCGCTCAGGATCCGGCCGAGCGTCGCCTGCGACGCCCCGGTCTCGGCGGCGAGGTCCGACCGGCTCCGCGACCTCGCCGCGAGCGACTGCAACACCTCCACCCTGTTGGCCGAGAGCGCGAGGAACTCCACGTCTTCGAGCGCCGCGTCCATACCCGACGTGACGGGCGTCGGGCTAAACCGTTTTCGGGCGCGGCCGACGCCTGCACGGGCGCGCCGTTCGGCCGCTACCCGCCGTCCGTCGCGGCTCGACGCCGGCGTCCGCTTGCACGCCGCGCCGCGCTTGCACGGGGTGAAAACGAGACAGGGGACGCGCCCGTTTCCCGGCGCTCAAAATTTTCTAAACGACACTATAAGGCCCCGTATCCTACGATATGGTAAGATGCGATCTATCGATATACCCCTGTCCCCGGCGCGGTCGCTCTCCGCCGCAGGCGCGAGCCGTCGCCGACCCCGACCGGAGGTGTCGGCGTGATCAGCCGCAAGAGCGTCCTCGCGTTCCTGGCGACCAGCGTCTTCTTCGGCGGGACGTTCGTCGCGGCGAAGGCGGGTCTCGACCACTTCCCGCCGCTGCTGTTCGTCGCGCTCCGGTTCGACGTGGCGACGGCCGTCATGTTCGCCTTCGTCGTCGTCACGCGAGAGCGCGCTGACCTGATCCCGCGGACCCGCGGCGACCTCGGCGGCATCGTGGCGACCGGGCTGTTCGCCATCGGGCTGACGAACGCGCTGCTGTTCGTCGGCCAGCAGTACGTTACCAGCGGCGTCGCGTCGATCATCGCCAGCCTCAACCCCATCCTGACGCCCGTCTTCGCGGCCGTCCTGCTCGCAGACGAACGGCTCTCGGCTCGCGGGGCGGTCGGGATGGCGCTGGGCCTGCTCGGCGTCGGTCTCGTCGCGAACCCCGACCCCGCGGCCCTCCTCTCCGGGGGCGTCTTCGGCGAGTCGGTGATGCTCGCGAGCGCCGTCTGCGGCGCGCTCGGGTCGGTGCTCATCCGCCGGTCGGACGCCGACCTCTCCAGCACCGTCCGGACCGCCTGGGGGCTCCCGCTGGCCGCGGTCGTCACCCACGCGCTGAGCCTCGGCGCCGGTGAGTCCGTCGCCGCCGTCTCCTGGAACGCAGAGGCGCTGATCGCGCTCGGGTACGTGGCGCTGTTCGCCGGCGCGCTCGCCTACATCGCGTACTTCGGCCTCATCGACGACGTGGGCCCCATCCGCGCGAACCTCGCCTTCTACGTCGTCCCGGTTGTCGCCACGCTCGGCGGCTGGGCGCTGCTGGGCGAGACCGTCTCCGCGCTCGCCGTGGTCGGGTTCCTCGTCATCTTCGCCGGGTTCGCGATCATCGGGAGCGCGTCGCTGGACGAGCCGTGGTTCCGCGGCACGCTCCCCGGCCGACTCACCGCGTCCGAGAGCTTCTTCCCGCTCGACGACTCGTACGCGACCGACGACGGGACCGCCGCGGGGACCGACGACGCGTCCACGAACTCGCGGTTCAGTTCCGACTCGGCCGGCTGTCCCGCGGACGACTGACGGTCCCGTCCGCCGGCCGGCCCCGACCGCTCCGCAACGACTTTGCTGTCCGGCTTTCGACGCTTCACACGGTCCATGACGCAGACGATCGGTCCCCTCGCGCGCGAGCTGTCGCTCCCGTACTACGAAGACGCCCTCCCCGCCCACGACTGCTTTCACGCCAAGCGTGTCAGAGACCTGTCGATCCGGCTGGCGGACCGCTCGGACCGGTCTGTCGACCGGGACGTCCTCGCCGCCGCGGCGTGGTTGCACGACGTCGGACGGCCGCTGGAGCGAACGGGAGCGATCGACGACCACGACGAGTGGGCCGCCGCGGAGGCGGTCGCCCTCCTCGACAGCGAAGGCGTGCCGGCCGACGCGGTCGACGCCGTCGAACACTGCATCCGGGCGCACAGTATTCGGTCGAGTTCGCCAGAGCCCGAGACCACCGAGGCCGAACTGCTGTTCGACGCGGACAAACTGGACGCGACCGGTGCGGTCGGCGTCGTCCGCCTCGCCTGTATCGTCGGCGAGCGCTCGGGGCGAGCGGGCGAGCGATACGCGGCGATCGACGACTCGTCGATCCCGGACGCGGAAGCGCCGGACGTGCCCGACGTCACGATCCTCCGGGAGTGGGCCAGAGAGCGACTGGACGAACTGCACACCCCGCCGGCTCGCCGCCTCGGGGAGGCCCGGTGGGACTTCATGGAGGACTTTTTCGCGCAGTTCTACGCCGAGATCGGCGTCGACGCGGAGCGCTGACCCGCGAACGGCAGCCGTCCGACCCGCGGTGAGGCGCTCACTCCCCCTCGAACTCGGGGTCGCGACTCGCCACGAACGCGCGGACGCCTTCCTCGTGGTCCTCGGTCGACGCCGAGACGATCTGCGCGGCCGCCTCGTTCTCGATGGCCTCGTCGAGCGAACTCGTGAACCCCTGTTCGACGAGCCGCTTTGACTGTTTCAGCGCGACGGTCGGTCCGGAGGCGATGCGGTCGACCATCCCCGCGACGCGGGCGTCGAACTCGTCGTCGGGGTAGACGTGGTTGAACAATCCCACCTCGGCCGCGCGTTCGGCGTCGATAAGTTCGCCGGTGAACAGTAGTTCCTTCGCCACGTTCTCGCCGACCATCCGGGGAAGGAGGTGCGAGGCGCCGGAGTCGACGTTGAGGCCGACCTGGCGGAAGCCGAAGCTGATCGACGCGGACTCGCTCGCCAGGAGGATATCACACGCGACAGCGAGCGCGCCGCCGGCGCCGTAGGCCGGCCCGTGGATCTTCGCGACGGTGGGCAGGTCGCAGGTCGCGACCGCCCGCACTGCACCGGCGGTCTCGTCGACGATCCGCTGGACCCGTTCGTGAGCGGGCGCGTCGCTGTCGAGCCCCTCCACCATCGCGTCGATGTCGCCCCCCGCGCAGAACGTCGACCCGTTGCCCGCCAGGACGACGCAGCGGGCGTCGTCCGGGATCTCGTCCATCGCCGCGATGAGATCCGTCGCGACGCCGCTGGTCAACGCGTTGCGCATCTCCGGGTGGTCGAGCGTTACCGTCGCGACCCCGTCGGTCACGTCGAGCGTGACGTGTTCCATGTCTTCAGGGACGCTCGGCCGGCGCTTAAGCGTGGGCCTCAGCGGCGTTCGTTGAACTCGGTTCCCGTTTCGCGCTCAGGGATCCGAACGATCACGACACGTGACGTCTCGCAGGTCGGGGTGGTCGGCGTCGACCTCGAACTCCGTCCGGAGCCGGTCGAACGATGATTCGGCGACATCGTCGCGGACGCGCTGCCACTCGTCGTGACGACAGAGGACTTGTACGGGAATCGCGTCGACGTCAAGGATGTCCGCGATAGCGAACCGGTGGTACCCCTCCGTCCAGAGAGTCTGGCCCGTTCGACCGATGGCCACCAGCGGCTCCAGCTTGTGGGCGTAGGCGTCCTCGTACGGGTTCTCGTCTGCGGAGGGATTGTCGTGCGTCGCGTCCGCGTTCGGTCGGTAGCCGTCAGTGCGGATCGACTCGTAGAGGTCGTCGAGATACGCACAGCGAGTCGCTCTGAACGTCTCGATGTCTCCGTATCCCCGCACTGATCCCGCGTCGTCGAGGCGTCGCTGGGCCTGTTCGTACAGCGCCGTCTCCTGCCAGTCGGCGCCGTCGACGAACCGCTGGACGAGGCCGCGATAGATCGCCGTCTCGCGGATGCGGTCGCACCGTTCCGGTCGGTCCCAGTCGCCATCCTGAACGCGACCGAGGCCCACGTCGAGCCGGAGGGAACCGGTGAACCGCTCGACGCTCGCCGGATCGACCCGCACGAGCCGCCGCGGGTCCGCCGGAGCGGCGTACGTCAGCTCGTTGGCCGCTTTGTGCCACTCGGTGGCTGCCCAGAATCGATCGAGCACCGGAGTTTCTGTCACGAGGAGTGATTTATCTCGTCAGATAAAAATGTGCTGGGGCGTCAGTCACTCGCCCCGGCTACCCCATCTGTTAGGGAGCCATTTCAGGGACGAGTACCGAGAAGACGACGTATGAGACTCCACTGGCACCGCAGGGACCTCCGGGTCGCCGACAACGCGGGGCTCGCCGCTGCGACCGGGGACGGCCCCGTCGTCCCGGTGTTCGTCTTCGACCGCGACGTGCTCGCCCACGCGGGACCGCCGCGCGTCGCGTTCATGCTCGACGCGCTCGACTCGCTCCGGGAGTGCTATCGCGAGCGCGGGAGTGACCTCGTGGTCCGTCGCGGCGACCCGTGTGCAGTCCTCCCCGACCTCGCGGCCGAGTTCGACGCCGACGGCGTCACCTGGGGAAAGGAGGTCTCGGGGCTCGGACGCGAGCGCGACGCGGCGGTCCGGCGGGCGCTCGACGACGCCGACGTGGCCCGCCACAGCGTACAGGACGCGCTACTTCACGAACCCGGATCCATCCGCACGAACCAGGGCGACGTGTACTCCGTGTTCACCTACTTCTGGAAGAAGTGGCGCGACCGCGAGAAAGACGACCCTGCCGAACCACCCGCCGAGAGCGACCTCGCCGATATCGCCGACGACGACCCGATCCCCTCGCTCGCCGACCTCGGTTTCGACGCACCGGAGGCGACGGTTCCGCCGGCCGGGACCGACGCGGCCCGCGAACTGCTCCACGAGTTCTGCGAGGGCGATATCTACGACTACGAGGACCGGCGGGACTACCCCGCCGACGAGTGCACGTCGCGGCTCTCCGCCCACCTCAAGTTCGGGACTATCGGGATCCGCGAGGTCCACGAGGCAGTCGTCGAGGCAAAGAGCGCCGTCGCGGGGACCGACTACGACTCCGCCGAGGAGTTCGAGTCGCAACTCGCCTGGCGGGAGTTCTACAGTCACGTCCTCTGGGACGAACCGAGCGTCGTCACGGAGAACTACAAGGAGTACGAGCGCCCTATCCAGTGGAACCACGACCCCGAGGGTCTCCAGGCGTGGAAAGACGGCGAGACGGGCTATCCCATCGTCGACGCGGGGATGCGCCAGTTGCGGGCCGAGGCGTATATGCACAACCGCGTGCGGATGATCGTCGCTTCCTTTCTGACGAAGGACCTCCTGATCGACTGGCGCGAGGGCTACGACTGGTTCCGCGAGAAACTCGTCGACCACGACACCGCCAACGACAACGGCGGCTGGCAGTGGGCCGCCTCGACGGGGACCGACGCCCAGCCCTACTTCCGCATCTTCAACCCGATGACCCAGGGCGAACGCTACGACCCGGACGCCGAATACATCCGCGAGTACGTCCCCGAACTCCGGGACGCGCCCGCAGACGCCGTCCACTCGTGGCACGAACTCGACGCCGGCCGGCGGGAGCTGCTGGCGCCCGACTACCCCGGTCCGATCGTCGATCACGGCGAGCGCCGCGAGCGGGCCATCGAGATGTTCGAACGGGCGCGGGGAGACGGGTGACCGCCCGCCGGTTCGCCCGACCGCGCTCGCGTCCCCGGACCCACGACCGACCGTCGATCCCACGCGAAACTGACGGGTCGGCCCGGCACCCGGAGCCGTCGAGTTCGACAGTGTAATCCGTCGTAAAACCCGATCTCGATGGGAATGGGTGACACTCACACGCATCCAGTTCCTCAAACTTTAACAGGTATCCAGCCGACCGTCATAGTGGAGGAGATATCTATGCCAGAGCAATCCGATCCCGAGCTTCCGCCGCTCCCGTACGACTACGACGCCCTCGAACCGCACGTTAGCGAACAGGTGCTGACGTGGCATCACGACACCCACCATCAGGGGTACGTCAACGGCCTCGCCTCGGCCGAAGAGACGCTCGCCGACGCGCGCGAGTCGGGCGATTATTCGTCGACTGCGGGCGCGCTGGGCAACGTCACCCACAACGGCTGTGGGCACTACCTGCACACGCTGTTCTGGGAGAACATGGCCCCGAACGGCGGCGGCGAGCCCGACGGCGAGCTGGCCGACCGCATCGAAGAGGACTTCGGCTCTTACGAAGGCTGGAAGGGCGAGTTCGAGGCCGCCGCATCCGCTGCCGGTGGCTGGGCCCTGCTGGTCTACGACCCCGTCGCCAAGCAACTGCGCAACGTGGCCGTCGACAAACACGACCAGGGCGCGCTGTGGGGCGCACACCCCGTCCTCGCGCTGGACGTCTGGGAACACTCCTACTACTACGACTACGGTCCCGACCGCGGCAGCTTCATCGACGCCTTCTTCGAAGTCGTCGACTGGGACGAGGTCGCCGACCAGTACCAGACCGCCGTCGGCCACTTCGAGTAACGACGAGTCAGTTCACCTTCGCCGATTTTTTCGCGCCTGACCGACCAGCCACGCGTCTGCGCACCCATTTCGACGCTCGCCGAGCGGTCGCGCGTCCGCTGTCGAGCGCTCGCCGAGCGGCCCGCGAGTCCCCCGTCCCCCCGCGAGCGTCTTTCGAGGGGTTTAGGCGCGGACGGGGAGTATCCGTGCCCATGCCACGACCGAAGTCCGACTTCGACGACCTGCGCCCGCTGGCGTTCCGCGAGCCCGCGGAAGTGCTCGACGCAGACGAGATGTACACCATCTACGAGGTGGGCCGCCTGCTCCAGGGCGTCGACCCCGAGGAGGAACTCGACATCGAGACGGAGAACGTTCTGCTCGACTGGGCCATCCCGTGGATGATGAGCCACAGCGACGAGTTCGTCTTCGCCGAACCGGAGGCCGACGAGGACCCCGGCTACTACGGGCTGGCTCCGGACGTCGACGCGGCCGACAGCGCCGAGCAATGAGGGGCGCGGGTGGCGATAGATGAGGGTCCTCGTCGCCGGCGGCGCCCGCGTCGACGCCGGGAAGACGACGTTCTCGACCGGCCTGGTCGCGCGCACCGACGCCGTCGGGTACAAGCCCCGCGCGGGCAACGACTACTGGTTCGACCACGACGACTTCCGCACTGCGACGGCCGAGGGCCGCCTCTACGGCAAGGACGCCCGGAAGCTCGCCGCCGCGAGCGCCGCTTCGGTCGAGCCCGAAGAGATCAATCCCGTCCACCGCCTCTGGCGGCCGTCGCCCGGCGGCGGGACCGGACTGCTCGGCAGAGACGACCGCGAGTTCCTCGTCGACCGCGTCGCGGACGGCTACGTCGTCAACGGGACGGTCGACCTCCCCGACGCCGTCCGCGACGCGCTCGCGCTCGCCGACGCGCCGCGCGTCTCGTCGGTCGGCGCGTTCAACGACTTAATGACCGAACGCCATCTGCCCGCACAGCGCGACCTCCGCGCCGAAGTCGCGGCTGCCGACCGCGCCGTCGTCGAGTCCTACGCGGACGTGGCCCGACCGTTCCGCGAGATCGATCCCGACGCGGTCGCCGTCGTCGAGCCCGGACGCGTCCGCGTCTACGACGGCGAGCGCTACGCCAAGGGCTGCGCCGTCGCCAGCGGCGGCCCCGCCGCCGGGCAACTAGAGGAGCGGGTCGACGACGTGACCGACCTGGTCGATCCGGCGACCGAGGCGCGACTGCCGCCGCTGTCCGCCGAGGCGCGGGCGGACCCGAGGTCGGTCGCCGACGCGTACGACCACGCCTACGACGCGGTGCTCGCGACGGCCTTCGAGTAGGCGACAGCGGTGCCTAACGCGTTTTTCGAGCCCGTCTGGCCCCACAGGCCATACCCGTCCGCGGACCCTATCCGGACCGTGGTCAACGCGTTCTGGCTGGACCGGGACCTCCGCCAAGCGGTCGCCTGGCTCGTCGACAGGCACGTCACGAGCAGCGTCTTCGAGTGCTCGATGGTGCTGACGACGGCCGTGCAGTTGCGTGGCTACGAGGAGGGTGACCTGTCGTTCACGCACTCGGACCATCCGCTGACGCGGTGGGCCGCCGAGTCGTTCGAGAACTGGCAGTACCTGCGCGCCTACACCGACGCGGCCCACGAGGAGTGGCGCTACCGCTGGGACCACACCCCCGAGGAGTCACACGGGTCGTGGGATCAGGTCGCTGGCCTCGACCCCGAGGCGGTCCGCGCGCTCGATTGGCCCTCGGTCGGCCTGTCCGATCCGCCGCAACTCACCGGCGAGTGGGCGACCGACGACTACGTCGACGCCTACCGCTACTACTACGCGAACGACAAGCGACACCTCTTCTCCTGGGCGAAAGACCGCACCGAACCGCCGTGGATCGACGAGTACACCGTCGACGACGCGGACGTGAGTTAGCGAGCGTGAGCGGACTCGGCCGTCGGATCAGAACTGGGCCGCGCGGAGCGCGGTCTCGACGTGCTCGTAGGGATTCCCGGTGACGCTCTGGCCGTGGCCGGTGTGCATCTCGGCGAGGCTCGGCGAGACGGTGTCGAGGACGTACTCGATGCTATCGATCAGGACGCCGCGGTCGCCCTCGGCCAGGTCGGTCCGGCCGAAACTCCCGTTGGCGAACACGAGGTCGCCCGCGAAGAGGACCTCCGGGTCGGCGGCGTAGAAACAGAGGTGGTCGTCCTTGTGACCGGGCGTGTGGAGCGCCTCGTAGCTGTGGTCGCCGAGGCGGACCTCCTCGCCGTCTCCGATCGCGTGGTCCACCAGTTCGTGATCGGGGTCGAACCCCCACACGTCGCAGTCGAAGGCGTCGGCGAGGGCCGCGGTGTTGCCGACGTGGTCGGGGTGGGTGTGGGTCAGGACGACGGCGTCGAGCGCGGCGTCGCGCTCGCGGACTTCGGCGACGGCGTCGAACTCGCTGCCCGCGTCGACCAGGACGGTGCGGTCGCCGGTGACGAGGAAGGCGTTGCTCGTGAAGACCCGCTGTCCTTCGGCGACGTTGGCGATCATGCGTCCCGGTTGGCCCGGCCGGCGTTAGAGCGTGTCGCTTCGGCGATGGCGAGTCGACTCGGACCCGCGTCGAGGCCCGTCGAGCGGG
This sequence comes from Halosimplex rarum, assembly GCF_047715405.1. NCBI lineage: Archaea > Methanobacteriati > Methanobacteriota > Halobacteria > Halobacteriales > Haloarculaceae > Halosimplex > Halosimplex rarum. The sequence continues at coordinate 1,661,317 of NZ_CP180412.1, read as the reverse complement.
GGTCGAGGAGCCGGCCACAGGACCGAGCGTCGGGTCGCGAATCCGCCGAAATCCCGGCGCTCTCTGCCATCTTGACCGGGGCGGCTACCCACAGGGCTATGTGTGATGAACAACAACGACGCCGTAGAGAGCAGATGAAAGGATCGGACACGCCAGTCGTACTCATCGTCGAGGACGAGCCCGACGTCGCGGAGACGTACAACCTCTGGCTCGCCGACGAGTACGAGGTCAGAATGGCCCAGAGTGGGGACGAGGGGCTGGCGAAACTGGACGACGACGTGGACGTGGTTCTGCTGGACCGGATGATGCCCGGTCTCTCGGGCGACGAGGTGCTCAAGCGCATCCGAGAGCGAGGCCTCGAGTGTCGCGTCGCCATGGTCACGGCGGTCGAGCCGGACTTCGACATCCTCGAGATGGGCTTCGACGCCTATCTCTGCAAGCCAATCCGGAGCGAGCAGCTCCACGACACGGTGGAGAACCTGCTGGAGCGGTCGGAGTACGACGACCTGCTCCAGGAGTACTACTCGCTGGTCGAGACCCAGGCGACCCTGGAAGCGACCAAGAGCAGCGCCGAACTCGCCGACAACGAGGAGTACGCGCGGTTACAGGAGCGGATAGACGGGCTCCGTGACGACCTGGGGGACGCGCTCGGAGGTATCGAGGGGGACGAGGACTTCATCGCGACGCTACGGGGGTTGAGCGATGGCGAGGAGTAGCGACTCAGAGACGGCCTACGACCTGACCGACGTTCTGGAGTTCGACGTCCTCGAATCGGTCCGTCCCGGGTCGAACATCCTCGTCTCCGGCCCGGCGATGAGCGGCAAGGAGGACCTCGCGATGTCCGTGCTCGCCGACGGCGCGGCGGAGGGACAGGGCTCGCTCGTCGTCACGACCGGTGACCGCGCCGAGAGCGTCCTCGACGACTTCCTCGACCGCGCTCCCGACGCCGACCCCTCGACCGTCTCCGTCGTCGACTGCCGCGGGGACGGTAGCCGCCGCGGCGAGGCCACCGCCTCGGGGAGTTACGTCTACCACGTCTCGTCGCCCGGCGACCTCACCGGCATCGGTATCGGGATCACGGAGTGCCTGGAGTACCTCCACAACAACGGCGCCGAGAGCGGCCGGTTCGCCCTCACGTCGCTGTCGACGATGCTCACGTACACGGACCGCAAGACCGTCTTCAAGTTCTGCCACGTCCTCTCCTCGCGATTCGACTCGGCGGGCTACCTCGGCCTGTTCACCATCGACTCCAGCGCCCACGACGACCAGACACTCCAGGTCATCAAGCAGGCGTTCGACGGCATGATCGAGATCCGGGACGAGGACGGCCGCCGCGAGGCCCGCGTCCTCGGCCTGGCCGGCAAGCCCACCGAGTGGCGCGAGTTCTGATTCGCTTCGCCCACCGCCACCCCCTCTGTCTTCGCTCACGGTCCCGTCCGCACTCCAGACGCGTCTCCCGGGCGCGATTCGGGATTCGATCGAAACCTATCGAGGCCCGGGATACTGTTGAACAATCAGAGGTATTACCGGACGTACAATCGATACTATCTCCTTAAACTGTCCTTATGGGCAACCTTTATCCCCGAATCTCTGCGATCGTCTATTGCGAAGTTCGGGCGTGCGAACGCCCGACAGTCGACGAAGAGAATCGCTCCGGGAACCTGGACCCGGAACAGGCCGTGAGGTATCGCACGCCAACCGATCACTACCAGCCACCGACGCCACACTGCACCTGTGGTGCTGTCATCGGACACGCTGCTCGGCCCCGAGTAGCGAGATTTCGCATTCTGTCTCGGACGGGCGACGGCCGTCGCCGCCGTCGTCCGTTCCGTCTGACGCTACAACCGCGCCCACCGAAAGCAGAGCTTTAATCCGGGGAGACGCGTAGGCGTCGGCAATGGGAACGAGCGACCGGCCGGACTCCGACCCCGCGCAGGACCCGCGGGCGGACTACGACTACGCGGCCGACGCGGTGGCGCGACCGGGACTGGTCGCCGACCTCCGGGACAGGGTCGCGGGCGAGGTCCGGTTCGACGACTACTCGCGACAGCTCTACGCGACAGACGCGAGCTTCTACGAGGTGACGCCCGTCGGCGTCGTCTACCCCCGGTCGACGGCCGACGTCGCCGCAGTCGTCTCCTACTGCGCGAAGCGGTCGATCCCCGTGCTCCCCCGGGGCGGCGGTACCTCGCTGGCCGGCCAGGCCGTCAACGAGGCGGTCGTCCTCGACTTCACGCGACACATGGACGCGGTCCTTTCCGTCGACCCGGACGCGCGAGTCGCCCGGGCCGAACCGGGGGCGATCCTGGGCGAACTGAACGCCGAACTCGCGCCACACGACCTGAAGTTCGCCCCGGACCCCGCCTGGGGCGACAAGTCCGCGCTCGGCGGCGCCATCGGCAACAACTCGACGGGCGCCCACTCGCTGCAGTACGGCAAGACCGACGCCTACGTCGAGGAGTGCGAGGTCGTCCTCGCCGACGGGACGGTCACCCGCTTCGGCGAGGTGACCCTCGACGAACTGCGAGACCGAGCAGATAGCGCGGCGCCGAGCGCCGCAGACAGCGCGAGCGAGGACGACGACCTCGAAGCCCGCATCTACGCCGAACTCGCCCGGATCGTCGACGAGGAGATAGCGAGCGTCGAGGCGGCGTTCCCCGAACTGAAGCGCAACGTCTCGGGGTACAACCTCGACGCGTTCGTCGCCGAGGCCCAGGAGGCGCTGGACGCCCAGAGCGAAGACGGCGAACCGACCACCGTCAACGTCGCCCGCCTGCTCGCCGGGAGCGAGGGCACCCTGGCCATCGTCACCGAGGCGACGGTCTCGCTCGAACCGGTCCCCGAGACGAAGGGACTCGCGCTTTTGACCTACGACACGCTGCTGGAAGCGCTCGAAGACGTCCAGCCGATCCTCGAACACGATCCCGCGGCCGTCGAGGTGCTCGACGGCGTGCTCCTCGACCTCGCCGAGGAGACCGAGGAGTTCGGCGACCTCGTCGACTCTGTGCTCCCGGAGGGGACCGGCTCGGTCCTCCTCGTCGAGTTCTACGCCGAGTCCGACGACGCGGGGAAACAGCGCGTCGCCGACCTGATCGCCGACCGGCTGGGCAAGCCGGGCGGGGGCGGAGTGACCGTCTATACGGTCGACGGGGCCGGCGCGGACGCTGGCCGGGCTGCGACCGAAGCGGATCCCACGGAGGGTGCCGCCGAAACGACCGACGCCCCGATCCGGGCGTTCGGCGCCCGCGAGGCGCACGGCGACGCCGAGCGCGCGCGGTTCTGGAAGCTGCGCAAGAGCGGTCTGCCGATCCTGCTCTCGCGGACAACCGACGACAAACACGGGAGTTTCATCGAGGACACGGCGGTGCCGCCGGAGAACCTCCCGGAGTTCGTCGCGGACTTTCAGGCCGTCCTCGAAGCCCACGACACCTACGCGAGCTTCTACGCCCACGCGGGCCCCGGCTGTCTGCACATCCGGCCGCTGATCAACACGAAGACGGTCGAGGGCGTCGAGACGATGGAGTCCATCGCCGACGAGGTGACGGACCTGGTCGTCGAGTATCGCGGGAGCGTCTCCGGCGAACACGGCGACGGCCGCGCTCGCACCCAGTGGAACCGGAAGCTGTACGGCGAGGAGGTCTGGAGCCTCTTCCGTGACTTGAAGGCGACGTTCGACCCGGACTGGCTGTTGAATCCCGGGCAGGTCGTCGGCGTCGACGCCGCGGCGGTCGAGGCGGGCGAGGCGCCCGACCGCGCCCGCACGGTCGACATGACCGAGAACCTGCGATTCGACCCCGAGTACGCGTTCGACGCCCCCTTCGAGCCGACGCTGGAGTGGGACAACGACAACGGAATGGCCGGGATGGTCGAGCTCTGTCACGGCTGCGGCGGCTGTCGGGGCGACCAGGAGACCACCGGCGGCGTGATGTGTCCGACCTACCGCGCGGCCGACGAGGAGGTCACGGCGACGCGCGGGCGGGCGAACATGCTTCGCCAGGCGATGAGCGGCGACCTGCCCGAGGACCCGACCGACGACGAGTTCGTGAGCGAGGTGCTGGATCTCTGCATCGGCTGCAAGGGCTGTGCCAGGGACTGCCCGAGCGAGGTCGACATGGCGAAGCTCAAAGCCGAGGTCGAACACGCCCACCACGAGGAGCACGGCACGTCGATACGCGAGCGGCTCTTCGCCAACGTCGACACGCTGAGCGCCCTCGGGAGCGCGACCGCGCCCGTCTCGAACTGGCTCCAGAAGCTCCCGGGGAGCGGCCTCGTCGCCGAGCGCCTGCTCGGCATCGCGCGCGAGCGGACGCTTCCCACCTTCGAGCGGGAGTCGTTCGTCGACTGGTTCGCCGGCCGCGAGGCCGCCGTCCCCGAATCCGGGACCGACCGGAAGGCGCTGGTCTTCCCCGACACGTACACCAACTACAGTCATCCCGAGGCCGGGAAAGCGGCGGTTCGCGTCCTCGAAGCGGCGGGCGTCCACGTGGACGTCCCCGACGACGTGACCGCCAGCGGGCGCGCCGCCCACTCGAAGGGATTCCTCGACACCGCCCGCGAGCGCGCCGAGCGGAACGTCGAGGCGCTCGCCCCGCGCCTCGCGGACGGCTGGGACCTGGTCGTCGTCGAACCGTCCGACGCCGTGATGTTCCAGCACGACTACCTCGACCTGCTCTCGGGCGAAGCGGTCGAGACGGTCGCGGCTAACGCCTACGGCGTCTGCGAGTACGTCGACCGCAACCGTCTCGACGACGTGATCGAGTTCGACGCGCCCGCGGAGACGCTCACCTACCACGGCCACTGCCACCAGAAGGCGACCAAGAAGGACCACCACGCCGTCGGCGCCCTCCGGCGGGCCGGCTACGAGGTCGACGCCCTCGACTCGGGCTGTTGCGGCATGGCCGGCAGCTTCGGCTACGAGGCGGAGCACTACTCGATGAGTCGCGCTATCGGACGGATCCTCTTCGACCAGGTCGACGACAGCCGCGGCGAAACGGTCGTCGCGCCGGGCGCCTCCTGTCGGTCACAGCTCTGCGACCGCGACGGCGCCGAGGGAGACGAGCGACCGCCCCACCCCGTGGAACGGCTCGCTGACGCGCTCGCGGTGCCGCCTCTCGGTGGATAGTGCTAGCATGACTCGTGGTGTCCCGCCAGGTTTTAATAGGGGCATCACCTCCCTCTATACGCAATGGCGACCGGTACGGTAGACTTCTTCAACGACACGGGCGGTTACGGTTTCATCGACACTGACGACGCCGACGAGGACGTGTTCTTCCACATGGAGGACATCGGCGGTCCTGACCTCGAGGAGGGGCAGGAAGTCGAGTTCGACATCGTTCAGGCAGACAAAGGCCCGCGCGCCGAGAACCTGGAGCGACTCTAACCATGGCGAAAGGGAAGGTCGACTTCTTCAACGACACCGGCGGGTACGGCTTCATCGACACCGACGACGCGGACGAGGACGTCTTCTTCCACATGGAAGACGTCGGCGGCCCCGACCTCGAAGAGGGTCAGGAAGTCGAGTTCGACATCGAGCAGGCGGACAAGGGTCCGCGTGCCACCAACCTGGAGCGCCTCTAACGATGGCCAAAGGCAAGGTCGACTTCTTCAACGACACGGGCGGCTACGGCTTCATCGATACCGACGACGCCGACGAAGACGTGTTCTTCCACATGGAGGACGTCGGCGGTCCTGACCTCGAGGAGGGGCAGGAGGTCGAGTTCGACATCGAGCAGGCCGACAAAGGCCCGCGCGCGACGAACCTCGAGCGCCTGTAAGGCGACTCGACGACGGATTCTGCCGCATCCGCGGCACGTCCGTTCCGACGGCGAGCGCCAGCGCAGCCACTCGCCGTCGACGCCGAGCGCTCCCGAGTTCCATGGGAGCGCTCCCGAATATCTTCGGCGAGCGGCCGCGATCGCGGCAATGCTGGCGACGCCAGACCGTGGGACACAAGAGCCAGCGGCTCGCACCTACGGGCAATGAGCGACGCCGACGCCGTCGACACGGACCTGTACCAGCGCGCGCAGGCACTCCTCGAACCCGGCGAAATCGAACTCGTCGGGCTGATCGTCCACACCGACATCTCCGGCGACCAGGAGCCGACGCTCCACGAGGCGACCCTGGAGATCGGCAACCACATCGCCGAATACGCCGGTATCGAACCGACCGACACCTACGTCTACTCCGGCAACGACGACCCGGAGTTCGGCGTCAACCAGCACCAGGGGCTCACCCTTGACGGCGACGAGTTTATCTGGGAGTGCCAGCAGCTCCTCCGCGAGGGCACCTTCGACGTCGTGTTCTACTACGAGGCGGACGTCGACCAGGAGGGACTCGTCGAGGCCGTCCGCGAGGCCGGCTACGACGTCGTCGGTGTCGAACCGCGGGAGTAGTCAGCGCGAGCAGTCCTCGGTCCCGAGACGCGGCAGTTCTCAGCGCAACTCCGTCAGACAGTTCCAGCAATAGTCCGCGTGATCCCAGTTCTCGGCGTCGCACGCCCGACAGACGACCTCTTCGCCGGCCGGTGGGGATCGGTTCGGTGCGCGCTCCGTGCGGTTCCCGGCGGTTCGACGCATCGGCGATCCAGACCGGAACTCCCCGTTCTCCACGCGTGCGATGAGTTCGTCGTCCGCGACGTAGTCGATGAGGCGGAAGAGCGCGACGAAGCACAGCCCCGGCAGGAAGACGAGGACTAGCAGTCCGATGACCAGCAGCGCCTCCGAGATCATGGTGAACGTTAGCACTCCGCAGTAAATAGGTTTCGGGAGCGCGCGTCCGGGCGGACTCCCGACGCTCGTTCGGGTCGGCTCAGTCGTCGCTCATCCGACTGCCGCCCGGGGGCAAGAACTCCTGGATCCGGTCGGGACTGGCGACCTTCCGGAGGAACGAGTCGTCGGCGAATCGCTGCTTGAACTCCCGATAGAGGCGCTTTGCGATGTCGTTCTGCGCGTAGCGGCCGGGCTCGACGCGGATAGCCGTCTCCGTCGCGGGCTCGATGGCGTTCGGCGGACCGCCGATGACCCGCGTCTCGGGTTCGCAAGTGATCCCGACCGCGACGCCGACCTCGGTGTTCTCGTAGTAAGTCCGGTCGCCGCGGATGGCGAACCCGCCCTTCTCCAGGAACTCGCCGCTCTCGGGGGTCTTCGACACCTGGTCCGGGCTCACCTCGTAGACGTCGCCGGCGAACTTGCCGTCCTTCCAGATCGAGGAGTACGAGACCGCGAACTGTGCCGCCTCGCGCTTGCTCGACTCCGGAATGTCGACATCGCCGTCGTAAGACTCGCTCGGCCCGGTGGCCTTCAGGATGGTCGCCGGGCCGCCGTGGGCCTGCGCGTGGAAGAAGCGGTCGCCGCGGTCGAGGTACTTCTTGACCAGATCCTCGTTGTCCTCGGCGTCGCGCCCGCCGATGACGAGGAAGCCGTCGCTGGTGTGGAACCACCGGAAGTCCTCGTACCAGTGCTCGGACTGGCGGACCGGGATCGACGGCTCGGACAGCCAGTCGACCTCCTCGTCCTCGCCGTCCTCCTCGTCGGACTCGCCGTCTTCACCCCCGGCGCCGGCCTCGCCCGCTTCGGCGGCTTCCCACTCGTCGCGGCGTTCTTTGACTTCCTCCAGCTCCGTGCGCGTCTGCGCGATGGCTTCCTCGGCGCCTTCCTTCTTGCCCTCGATGCGCTTTGCCTCCGTGTACAGGCGGTCGGCGTTCTTCTCGACGCCGTCGCTGGCGTCCAGCGTGACGCGCTCGCCGTCGATATCGACCGTCACCGTCCCCTCGCTCCCGTCGAGCGAGACGACGGCCTCGGCGGCGGGGATGCCCTGCTCGGCTCCCTCGGCGAAGCGTTCCTCGATGTCGTCCCACGAGTGGTCGGCCGCGCGCGCCTCGCGGATCGTCGACAGGATGTCGTCGACCAGGTCGTAGTTGGCGTAGAGCGCCTCGGCGTTCTCGCGCTCGCGCTCGGCCTGTTCCTCGAAGTCCTCGATGGCGCCCTGCTGCTGCTGGATGATCCGCTCGTTTTTCTCGATCTCCGACTCGAAGTCCGGGCGCTGGCTGGCACCGCCGGCCGCGTCGCCCGCGTCGTCGTCTTCGTCGCTGGCGTACGTGAAGTAGTCGTCGAGCGCCTCGTTGAACGACTCGAAGGGAACGCCGTAGCGCTGGTCGTACTCCGCCAGCGGGACCGGCGTCACGTCCACGCGCTGTCCGTCGATCTCGTCCTCGTCGTCGGTCGGGTCCTCGGCGTCGGGATTCGAGAGCTCGTAGTAGACCCGCGGGTCGAGGTCGCTGTCCGCCAGTCGGTCGGCCAGCCGTCGGAGGGCGTCGTAGAGCGCCCGCAGTTGCTCGTCCGTCGCCTCCTCGATGGGGACGTTGTAGTCGACGCCGGCGAGCGTGCACAGTTCCTCGCCGTAGAGGCCGCCGAAGTTGAGCTGCGTCGCGAGCGTCCGCACGAGGTCGGAGTCGGAGTCGCGCATCCGCGCCGCGAAGGCGTCGTAGTCGACGCCGAGCGGGTTGAACCGCGCGCTCGGGAACTCGTACTGGGCGCCCGGCGCGACGGTCCGCGACTTCAGCCGGACCGTCTCCAGGCAGTCGATGACTTCGCCGGTCCCGTCGAGGATGGCGACGTTGCCGTCGCCGAACAGCTCGGCCACCACGCGCGTCGTCTCCTCGTCGCGCTCGAACGTGAGTTCGAGGATGCGGTCGAACTCGTACTGGGAGACGTCGGTGAGTTCGGCGCCCTGCATCCGATTCCGCAGCATCATCGCGAAGTTCGGCGGCCGCTCTGGCGCCTCGGGGACGTGGTCTGGGTGGGTGACGTTGACCCGTTTGTTCTCTCCCACTTCGACGAGTAACTCCGTCCGACCGTGGTCGTAGTGGCGCATCCGAAACCGCAACAGGTCGGCGTCGGGATAGAGATACACCTTGCCGACGCCCGCCCCCTCGTAGACCGACAGCTCGCCCTCCAGCGCCGCGAGGTCGACGCTCGTCAGCTCCCGCTTTCTGTCCATATCCCAACGTCCGCCCTCGGCCGCAAAGCCCTGTCGGACCATCTTTTCAGCGACCATCTTTTTGGCCGGGGGGTCGCTCGCGTTGCTCGCGACCCCCCGTCTGCTCACGGGCGGCTTCGCCGCCCGTTCGCATGGTCCGAGGGACCTTCGGTCCCTCGCTAGCCAAAAACATGGGTGAAAAAGGCCGGTCGCGGCGGTCGCTTCGCTCCCTTGCGACCGGTGAACCGCGCCTCGCTTCGCTCGGCACGGATGCTCAGTATAGCCCGCAGCGTGAACAATCGCGGTGGCGCGCGCTGTCGCGGCCTCCGTGCCGCGACTGCACCGTGCGAGGGATGAGGAGCGCAACGGAGTGAGCACCGCAATCGGTTGGGGAGGTGTGAGGCGCGGTGGTGTGCGGTGAGGGTCCTGACGTCCTGGTGGACTGAAAGGGCGAGGCGCGCTCGCGGCGAACGGAGTGAGCGGAATCGGCTGAGCGACCACTACCCGAGCGCAGCGAGGGTATGTCGCTCAGCGACCGCGAGCGCGCCGAGGGCTTTCAACGCCTACTGTTGGCTGCGGTCACTCTGACTCGACTTCATTCCGCAACCGAACCCACAGAAATCACTGCTCAACAAGCATCTCGTACTGAACGAAGCACAGGAGCGAGCCGCTCGAAACCTGAGAACGTCAGACGAGATCACAGACGGGCAGCACACTCCAGCAGTTTCGTTCTCCCGTCCCGGATCAGCGGCGTCCCGTGGGCGACCGCTGCGACCTCGAAGGGGGGGATCCGCTCGCCGAGTCGGCGGATGCTCTCGTCGATCTCGCGCATGTCGTAGGAGTCGAACCAGATCGGCGGCGTCAGCCGACCGTCGCTCTCCCAGACGAGATCGCCGAGGAACGCGACGCCGGAGTCGTGGACGAAGACGGTGTGGCCCGGATTGTGCCCGGGCGTGTGAAACGCGGTGAACCGGTCGATCTTCTCGCCGTCCTCCACGCCGCGGAGATCCATGTGGCTCGGCAGCGGGAACAGCCGCCGCGCGACCCGGTGGAACAGGCCCTTGTGGTGGACCAGTTTGGGGTGTTGCTCCCGGCGAACCATCGCGAGGTCGTCCGCGCCGATGTAGACGGGGCCGTCGAACGACTCGTCGAGCGCTCGCAGCCCGCCGGTGTGGTCGAGGTCGTAGTGCGTGAGGAAGACCCGGTCGATGTCCGCGACTTCGTAGCCGATCTCGTTCAGTTCCGACCCGAGCGACGGTCGGTTCCAGAACAGCCCCGGGTCGATCAGCGTGACGGTCCCGTCGTCGACGAGGTACCCGTTAGTCGACAGCGGCGGGAACAATCCGAGGTCCAGCATCCACACCCCCTCCGCGAGTCGCGTCGGCATGTACGTCACTAATTATCGATCGAGGGGGAAAACGGTACTGGCCGTACCGGTTCCGCGACTCGGCGGCTGTCTCCCGATCGAGAGTCAAATCTCGATTTGGGCCTGCACAAGACATTCATGTCGCATCCACGACGCACCGATATGAGACAGCGGACTGTCTTCGCCCTCGTCTTAGTCGCTCTCCTCGCGGGACTGGGCGGGTGTTCGGCAGCGGGGTCGCTCTCCATGAGTCCCGTCAACGACACCGCACTCGCCGAGGAAGCGAGCCATCCCGCGCCCACCGACGAATCGGGAGACGACGACAGCGATCTGATACTGGACGCCATCGAGAACGGCACCGCCACGGCGGTCGACGACGACCCGCCGGTCGAAGCGCAACTGCCGTTCCGCCACGGCGGGCGGTTCTACGCACTCGACTACGCCGAGAACGGGACCGAGCCGGGATATAAGGTCGATATCCGGGTCGATCTCAACGCCTCGTCAGTCGACGGCACGGTCGTCGACTACGAGGAGTTGCCGGCCGTCGACAGGGAGGCGCTGGAGTTTGCGCTCTGGCAGGGCCGATCCGACGCGAACCTCGGACCGGGGTACGACATCGGCGTCAATTCAATCTACACCGAGGCCGACGCCGAGTCGTCGGTACTGGCCCCGACACAGGAGTACGACGCGGTCAGATACGAGGGGGAGGTCTATCCGATCGACGCGCAGACCGAACGGGAGACGCTGACTGTCTACCGCTACGAGGCGAGCGAGGCAGCCGAGAGTCACGAAGCCTACGCGGCGTCGCTCCGCGAGCGCTACGAGTTCGAACTCTCCGGGCTCTCAGATGGAGAACGAAAAATCGTAGACGGGGCCGTCAACGGCACTTACTGGGTGGAGGACAGCGACAACGAAGCGTTCGATTCGCTGGTCGACCGCTTCCGGGCCCACGAACCCGTCGAGGAAACCGACTACGACGGGTCCTACGTCGTCCGTTACGACGGCGACCTCTACTGGGCCGAAGTCGATTACGGGAGTTACGTGGACGAGGAGTAGCGAACCGTCGCCGGAGGTTCCGTCCGAGCCAATTACAACCGCTTGCTCACGTACGGCCCAGGTCCCACCTTTTGCGGGGCGGGTTTCCTCGCTCACGTTCGTTCGCTCACGCGTCGCTTCGCTCACCGGAAGACTCACCCCGCTCGTCTTCCGAACCCTGTCTCACTCCGTTCGACAGGACCCCGTTCGCACCGAGGCTCTCACTCCGTTCGAGCCTCGCGCTCGCTGCGGGAACCCGCCCCGCAAAATCTGGACCAAAAGCCGAGTGCTCGCTTCGCTCGCGCTCGGTCTAACCGCTCACAACCGCTTGCTCACGTACGGGCCGTCCTGTCGGTAGCCGAGCTTCTCCCGGTAGTACTGCCGGACGCCGATACCCGAGAGGACGGCCAGTTTTCCGTAGCCCGCGTCGGCGGCCAGCCGCTCGGCCTCGTGGACGAGCCGCGTACCGTACCCGCGGTGTTGCTGTCCGCCCTCTTCAGCGGACTGTCCGACGCCGACCTCGCTGCCGTAGACGTGGAGTTCGCGGACGACGGCGGCATCTTCGAGCTCCCGCCTGACCGGGTCGTTCGGGAACCGCAGGCGACAGAAGCCGACGAGGATGCCCTTCTCGCGGTCCTCGAAGCTGATGAAGTGTTCCCGCCCGCCGGCGACCTCGTAGGTGTCCGTCTCGAGGGTGATCTCCCCGGGCGTCTCGTCGTGGTGGCCGACCTCGCGACAGCGGATGCAGTCGCAGGTCCAGCCGTGCTCGTCCATGCGCTGGCGGGCCAGCTGGCGGAGGTTCGACTTCCAGACGCCGCCCTCGATGAAGTCCGCGGGGATGTCGCGCTGGACGCGCTGGAGCCGGGTGTACTCGGGGATCATCGACTTGATCTCCGCGACCAGTTCGGCCGCCTCGTCGTTGGAAAGGGGCTCGAACTCGTCTTTGCGCCACCAGTCGTAGGTGACCGTCCCCTCGACGACGAGGGTGGGGTAGATCTTCAGGAAGTCCGGGCGCCAGTCGGTGTTCTCGAAGATGCGCCGGAAGTCCTCCAGACACATCTCCTTGCTCATCCCGGGCTGACCCGGCATCATGTGGAAGCCGACCTTGAAGCCCGAGTCCCGAAGTCGGCGGTTGGCGTCGATGGCGTCCTGCGTGCCGTGGCCGCGGTGCATCTCGCGGTTGATCCGCTCGAAGGTGGTCTGGACGCCGACCTCGACCTTCGTCGCGCCGAGATCGAGCATCCGGTCGATCTGCTCGGGATCACACCAGTCGGGCTTGGTCTCGAACGTGGTGGCGATGTTGCGAACGTCCGCGGTCTCGTTCTCGGCGATCACGTCCTCGACGTAGCTGAAGTCGTACTCCTCGGGGTCCTGCGCGAAGCTCTCGTCCTCGGCCGGCTCGGGTGTCCCCTCGGGGTCGTACTCGTTCATCGCCTCTAAGGCCCGCTTGACGAACCACTCCTGGTAGTCGTGGCTCCGGGCGGTCATCGTCCCGCCCATCAGGATGAGTTCGACCTTGTCGACGGGGTGACCGATCTGGCGGAGCTGTTCGAGCCGCAGGCGGACCTGCCCGTACGGGTCGTAGTCGTTCTGCACGCCGCGGGCCGCTGCGGGCTCGTGGCCCGTGTAGGACTGCGAGGAGGAGAACTCGGAGTCGGGGCCGCCCGGGCAGTAGAGGCACTTCCCGTGGGGACAGCGCTTCGGCGAGGTCATGATCGCCACCGGCGAGACGCCCGAGGCGGTCCGGACGGGCTTGCGCTGGAGGACCTCCTCCAGTTCCTCGCGCCGGTCCTCCGGTCCGAAGTCGATCAGGTCGGAGTTGCGCGGGACCTTCGGCGAGGAGTACTTCCCGCAGACCTCCTTTTTCGCCCGCTCGACGTCGTCTTTCTCGATATCGCCGGCGAGGATGCGGTCGACCAGCTCCCCGCAGGCCTCCAGGAAGGCCTCGGGCTCGTCTGCCTCGGCCTCTGTCGCGTCCGGCGTCTCGGTGCTCATCGCGTTGTGTGCTTTCGTCGCCTGGCGCGAATAAGCGTGTCGCTCGCCCGGAGAGCGGTCTAGCGACCCGTGCACTCGCCGCGCACACCCGCCGGCACCTTCTTGCCCGACGAGTCCTCTCATCCGGTATGACCGCCACAGCCGAAGCGAGCGAGTCGGATGAGGGGCCGAGCAGGCCGAAATTCCGCGGCTGCGTCTTCTGTTACTCCGCCGAGTGGGCGTACTACGGTGCGAAGAAGGGCATCCGGACGATCCGCGACTGAGGCGTCGGCCACGCCGTCGTGTCGTCCGTCGCGCGACCGAACCGGTTCGGCCCAGCGGCCTTTCCGCGCGGCCTCGTCCCTCTAGAGGATGCCAGCGACGGACTTCGACGCCGAACGGGAGTACGACGACGACCAGTTCTCGGCACGGGGCGTGTTCAAGAGTGACCACATGAAGGTGGTCTGCGGGTACTTCGAGCCGGGGCAGTTCATCCCCGTTCACGCGCCCGGGAGCGACGTGGCCGTCCACGTCCGCGAGGGGACGGGCGTCGTCCGCGAGGGCGACACCGACCACGAAGTGGAACCCGGCGACGTGGTGGTCGTCCCCGCCGACGTGGACCGCGGCGTCAGAGCCGACGAGGGCGGCAGGCTGGAAGCGCTGCTCGTCACCGCGCCGCCGCCCAGCGACGCCGAACACGACCCCGTACGTGAAGGGCTTCGTCGTGGCGTGTTCGACCCGGCGGCTGAGGGCGACGAGTAGCTACTCGTCCCAGTAGTCGACTTCGGCGTTCAGGTCGACAGTCTTCGAGATGTACCGGTCGTCGTAGTTTCCCGGCGCCCCGCCCGCGAACAGCATCGCCGCGTCGCGCTGGACCAGCACCGACATGTCCGGCTCGTTCATCGTCGACAGCACGAGGAATCGCGCCGTCTCCTCACCGCGCGCTTCGACCTCGTGGGCGTGGTCCGGCCCGCTCGGGAGCGCGACGTAGTCACCCGGTTCGAGCGTGTGTTCGGTCTCCTCGTCGTCGCCGTCTTCGGGTTCGCCGGTCCCGAGCCACAGCGTCAACTTCCCCGCGAGGACGTAGATGGCCTCCTCGTTACCGGCGTGGTAGTGTCGTGGCCAGGTTCGCTTGCCGGGGTCGAGTTCGTAGAGGCTCGTCCCCAGTTCGTCACCGCCGGCCGCCGCGCCGAGTTGTTTCCGACGGAACGCGCGCTCGCCGTGGTCGTACTCGTCCCAGTCGAGATTTGACTCCGAGACGACTGCGGGTTCGGTCGAGTCGCTCATGCAACCGATTTCGTCGTCAAGTCGCATAATGGCACGCGCTCCCGGCCCTCGTTACCCATCTTCGGACTCCGTCGTGGGTAACGGACCGCAGAGGACCAGCGTGCTACTCTCGACGTACTGCACGTCGCCCGCCGGAGTGACGCGGATCTCCGTGGTGTGACCGTTGCAGTCGAACTCGTCGGCATCGATATGATACTCGTGGCGTGCGCGGTCCGCTGCCTGAACCTGAATCGTGTACTCGTCCGGTTCGAACAGGAGGACGGTGTGATACGCGTCCGCCGGGAACTCGATCGTCTCGGCGAGGGCGCGACCGGCGGACTCGCCGTACACAGTCACGATAATCGAGCGCGCCGCCGCGGCGTCGTTCCACACGGTAATTCTCCACGGAAGCGACGCGTCCGCGTCTGTCGCCGCCGCTCGCGAACCGACCGCGGACTCCCCCACCGAGTCCGACTCCGTGTGGTCGAACTCGAACGACTGCTGGATAGCCGGGCGAGCCGGCTCCGGCGTGGAATTCGCCTGTCGGTCCGTCGGTTCGGCGGTGTCGGCGTCTCCGAGAACGCCCGAACAGCCGGAGAGCGCGAGCGCCGCAGTGGGAACCGTTGCGAGGAGGGATCGACGGCGCATACGCGGACGTGTTACTCTCGATACAAGTGTCTTCTGTACCGGGACGGCAGAAACGACGACGAGTTCCGAACGCTCAGGCGACTTCGTCGGCGACGACGTCGATGACCGTGTCGAGGACGGCCGAGCGCTCGCCGGCGATGTACTCCAGCTTGCCGTCGCGGGCCGAGGTGGCCGTGAGGCCGGCGTTGGGCACCCACTCGCGGGCGCGGTCGGCGATGTCACGCACGTCGATCGGCGCGTCGCTACGGATGTGGAGTTCGTCGTCGGAGACGCCGATGACCGCGGCCACGTCGTCGCGGTGGCGGCGGTGGAGCTCGTCGAGCAGGAGTTCCGTCGGCGGGAACTCGTAGCGGTGGGTGAACGCGTCCGTGTCGAGGACGGCCACTTTCGTGTCGTCGAGCGTCTGCGTGTCGAGGTTGGCCTCGGCCGTCTCGACCTCCGCGTCGAGCTTCTGGCGGAACTGTTCGCTGACGTGGCCGGCGAGCCCGCCGTGGCCGTCGCCCTCGCCGAACAGCAGGTCGGTGATCAGCTCGCGCTTGTCCTCGTAGGACTGGTAGAACGCTTCCAGCGCGACCGCCTCGCGGACCTCGCGGGCCGCCTCGGCGTCGTAGCCCGCGTCGCTCGCGGCCTCGACGTACGCCTCGGGCGTGTCTTCCCAGAAGCTCACGGCCGGGAGGTGTCGGAGGTCCTCGCGCACGTCGTCGTTGACGTGCGCGGCGACGTTGGTGGCCAGCGTCGACGAGGTGGTATCGGGGGCGTCCTCGGCGGCTGGCGCGACGAGCGCACCGACCGTCTCGGCGACCTCGGGGTCGACCGCGACGTCGTCGACGAGCGCGCGCCCGGCGCCGTACAGGTCGAGCAGTTCGAAGCCGTCGAGCGAGCCGCTCGTGCCGCCGGCGGCGACGAAGACGAACAGCGGGAGCTTCTCGTCGTGGCGCTCGCGCGCTTCGAGCATTCGCGTCACGTCCTTGGTCGCGTCGTCCATGTCGTAGACGCCGCCTTCCAGCGGTCGGCGGTCGAAGTAGTGGTAGACCGCGTCGTGCTGGTCGTGCTGGTCGCGCACGAGCGGGAGCGTCGCCCGCTCCAGCGCGACGCCGGCGACGTAGCCGTCGGCGGTCGCGCTGTGGCGGACCACGACCGGCCGCTCTTCGAGCACCGCCTTCCGGACGGCCGTCGCGACCTCGCGGACACCGTCGGTCAGCCCCGCGACGACGTCGTCGTCGGCGATGGGGTCGACCGCGTCGGGCTCGGCCTGCGAGCGGAGCGCGTCCGCCAGTCGGTCCTCGACCGTCTCGCGCTCGTCGCCCTCGAGTTTGACGAGCGCCTCGGTCTCGACCTGGAGCTCGCCGCGGCGTTCGCGGACTTCGCCGTCCAGTCGAACCGCGTCGTCGCCGCCGATTTCGGGGTAGGCGCGGACGCCCGCTTCCTTGAACGCGGCGCACTCGACGCTGCCGGTCTCGTCGCGGACCTCGAAAACCGTCGGACCGCTGGTCTGGCGCGCGCTCTCGACGAGGCCCTCGAGACGGACCGTCTCGCCGACGCGGTCGGACAGCGTCTCGATAGCGACGTGGGACGGCTCTTCGGTTACGGCACTGGCGCCGCCGCCTCCGCCGCTCGCGGCGGTCGCACCGCCGTCGCCGCCGGACCCGCTCTCTGCCCCGGCCGCGGTCGCGGCAGACTCCGTCGTGGCCGCGGCGGTCGTCTCGGCGGGCTCCTCGTCGGTCTGGTCCGCATCCGCGTCTGCGTCTTCCGCCTCGCGGCCAGCGGCGGTGTCTCGACGGTCACTCTCGCTCTCGGAGCGGCTCGTCGCCTCGGCGGCGTCGTCGGACTGTTCGCGACCGGACGCGTCGGCAGCCGAATCGTCGTCGGCTGCCGCGTCCTCATTTCCCGATTCGTCCTCTTTGAGATACGGTGCGTCTTTCGCGGGGTCGTCGACGAGGGTGCCGCGGAACTCGTTCTCTGCCTGGCGGATGGACCAGCCGAGGTCGATGTTCCCGTTGTCACGCACCTGCTGTACCTGCACGAAGACGGTGTCGCCGGACTCCCAGTCGAGACTCTCCAGGCGTCGGTCGAGCTCGCTCCGGTGGAGCAGTCCGGTGACGCTGTCGCCGATGTCGACGAACACGCCGAACTCGGCGTACCCGTCGACGGTTCCGCGGTAGTAGCGATCGACCGTCAGCTGGTCGGGCTGGTTGCCTCGGAACTCGAAGACGACGTCTTCCTCGTGAAGGTCGCAGATGCGACCGTCGACAGACTTTCCGCAGATGATACACGAAGCCATTGGCAGGTAGAAACGGCCCGACCCTAAAACGGTTGTCGAAACGCGCTCGCCGTCGACCCGCGCACCCGACGACCGGTTCGACGCCGTGAGAGGTGCTCTATCGTCGGATCCGGCGGTACGGGAACCACGAATTCACTCGAAGACCGCGCTGTCGTCTTCGAGGCGTTCGATCCCGCGAGCCACCGCTCTGGCTTGCTCCGGGAACAGCGCCACTTCGACCTCGTTGCCGTCCTCGTCCTCGAAGGCGACCTTGACACGCTTGTCTCCGAACTCCCGGACGTCGACGCCCTCGACGTCGTAGAGCTTCGCCGTCGCCGTCTTGTTCGACGGCCCGACGTGCTTGATCGCGCCGTCTTTCACCTCGAACATGAACTCCTCCAGATCGAGACTGAGCATACCGTCGATCCGGCCGGCGCGCGCTTAAACTGCCGTGGTCCGACCGACGGCGGCGGTAGCGGACCCGACGACGGCTCAGGAGAGGCTCGCGACGACGTCCGCCCAGGTCAGCCCGGTCAGCGTCGAGAGCGCGGCGAACCCGCGGAAGCCGTAGCCGAAAACGAGCGCCGCGGGGATCGCCGCGAGCGCGCCCGCTTTCGGGAGCGAGACGCCGTGGACGTCGCTGATCCCGACGGCGAGGAGGACGCTCGCGTAGCCCGTCGCCGCGACGCGGACGAGCGGGAAGGGGAGGCCGGCGAAGACGCAGGGCGCCGTCGCGTAGGCGATCACCTGAACGGTCTCGCTGACGCCCGCGCGGTCGGGCGCGGTCGGGATGAGGATGAGCGTCTGGACGGCGGCGGTCAGGTGCAGCGCCGCCGGCGCGACGAAGACGACGGCGAGCGCGAGCACGAGTGCGGTCGACGCAAGCGGTCGCCCGCCGAAGACGGGGTAGGCGGCCGCGCCGGTGAGCACGCGTGTGAGTTCCTCGACGAACACGACCGTTCCCGCGAACACCAGTCCCGGCGCCTGGTCGCCCGGCGCGACGCCCGACCGGAACAGCCGCCGGGGTCGCACGAGTACCTCCGCCCACGCGCGAGCGAGCGCGCCCGGCCCGCGGTCCCGCCCGCCCGTCGGATTCTCGACCCACTGTGTCACGAGCGGAGGTTCGGCCGGTGCGCCCAAGGCCGTTGCGGGTTCGATCGCCGAGCGGCCGCTCGTCCCGTCGTGGATTTAAGTAGACGGAACGGCTATCGTGGATCGATGTACAGCGCCCGCGACCAGGTCGAGAACGCCGAGTGGCTCGACGAGATCGAGGCCATCGCCGAGCGCCTCGACCTGGACCCCGCAGTCCGCTCGCGTGCGTCCGACCTCTTCCTCTCGAACGTCCCCGACACCGACCGCTCGAAGCGGGCGGTGATGGCGACTAGCCTCTACGTCGCCGGACTGGTTGAGGGCCACCGCCGGAGCCAGAGCGTCATCGCCGACGCCGCCGACGTGTCCCGACTCACGATCCAGCAGCGCTGGAAGGACATCCTCGAAGGCGAAGGGCTGGACGCGCCGGGCTGGTAGCCCGTCGCGTTCGATAGAGCCTCGCGGAACCGATCCGTCGAATAGAATCAGGCGTCGTCGGTTTCGACGTCGGTCGGTTCGGCGTCCGCCGACCCGGTCGCGGAGGCCGCCGTCGCCGTGTCGACGTCGGTCTCGGTGGGTGCGTCTCGCCCCTCGCGCCCCGGTGTCAGGTTCCCGTGCTCGTCTATCTCGCCGCGGACGATGCGGGTGCTGGAGATGATCTCGCCGTCCTCGGCGTAGACGTGGTCGACGATCTCGATGTCGAGCGGGTCGATCCCGCGGTCGCGGCGGATCTCGTTGATGCGCTTGCCGCCGGTCTCGGTCTCCGGGGAGACGACGATGACGTCGAACTGCGGCTCGGGGGCGAACCCGGTGGGGTCGTCGATCTTCCGGATCTCGTAGTCGCGGCCGTGCTCGTCGGCGATGGCCGCGAGTTCGTCGTCGAGATCGCGTTCGCGCTGGTCGTACGGACGGACGTAGCGGTTCTCGTCCCGCAGCGTCGGCGCGAGCTCGTCGCTCGTCAGGCCCACCGTCGCGTCACCGAGTTCGAACGCGCGCTCGAACAGCGCGCGGTGCCCGTCGTGGACCGGGTCGAACGTTCCACCCAGCGCGACCTTCATACACGCTCAGTTGGTGGGTCCCCGGTAAAGTGCCTTCGGCTTCCCCCGAACTCCGCCGGTACGACCCGCAACTGAGAACGGAAATCGCCCGAACGGCTCAGTAGTCGTCGTGGTCCTCGTCGTCTGAATCGCCCGCTTGGGCGTCTTCCCCGTCCGCGCCCGCGTCGTCCCCTGTCTGGTCGGTGTCGCCGCCGTCCGTTCCCCCTTCGACGTCCCCCGCGCCGTCGGAGTGGTCCTCGACGGTGATAGTGACGGGCTCGGAGTCGACGGTCGGCTCGCCGTCGTCGCTCCCCAGGATCTGGTCGAGGTTGAAGACGGTGTTGAGCTCCTCCTGGACGTCGTCGACGACGTTGCCGACGAGTTCGCTCGGCGCCATCGCGCTGTACTCGTAGGGGTTGTTGCCGGCGCCGTCGTTCTCGCGCTTCTGGCGCATGACCTTCCCCTCGTCGTGGAGTTCGGCCAGCGCTTCCCGCACGGTGCTCGGATACAGCCCGGTCCCGTCGGAAATCTCGTCGCTCGTGCTGTCGCGGTTCTGCCGCAAGAAGACGTAGATGCGCGCCCGCGTCTCGGTCTCCAGTACCCACGAGAGCATGTCGACGATCCCTTCGTCGAACTGCGTCACGGCCTTGTCGGCCTCCTGTTCGAGCCGCTCGCGCACGTTCCCACCGTCGCCGTCAGGTAAGTCGGCGTCCGGCTGTTCGGTCCCCTCACCGTCGTCCGAAGGATCGTCTGTAGACATACGTCGCCTCTAGGAGGACGAAAGCCCCTGCCGGGTAAAAATCTTGCCGACGTTCCCGATTGCCGGTAATTACGGGAGTGCACGGGGACGGCGACCCGAACCGCGCCACCGAAGGAGCGCCTCGGTCGTTCCCTGCCGCCGCGGTCGCCTCACTGGTACTGGAGTCGGAGCGCGTCGCAGAGCGCGTCGACGCCTTCCTCCTCGCGGAGTCGCCGCTGACGTGCAGCACCGCTCTCGGCGTCGTAGAGGTCGGCGATCCCGTCGATCCCGAGCCGTTCGGCCTCCCGCTCGACTATCTCGCCCAGGCCCGCCGTCGACTCGAACTCCCTGTCCAGCAGGGGGGCGTCGCGGCCGTGGCGCATCGCCCGCCACTTGTTCTCGTCGTACAGCTCGCGGCGGAAGTCGCTCCCCGACTCGCCGTCCTCGTAGCGGGCGGCGAGGTCTTCGACGAGCGCGTGCGTGTACTCCACGAACGCGAGCACCCGGTCGGGGTCGGCCTGCCCGTCCGGGGTGCGAACCTCGACGGTGCCGTGGCCGGAATGGGGGCGCACGTCGAACCACAGTTCGCCGCGGTCGTCGATGCTCCCCGTCTCCAGCATCCGACGCTCGAAGTCGTCGAACGCCTGGTAGTCCTCGTAGGCGGTCGGCATCCCGGTGTTCGGGAGTCCCTCGAAGATCTTCGCGCGGGCCGACTGGAGCCCGGTGTCGAAGCCGTTCCAGTACGGCGAGTTCGCCGACAGCGCGAGCATGACCGGCAGGTGCCAGCGCAACTCGTTGGCGATCCAGACCGCCTTGTCCGCGTCGTCGACGCCGACGTGGACGTGCAGGCCCGCGGTCGTGTTGCGGTGCTGGGGGTACTGGATCCGGTCGAGCTGTGACTTGTAGCGCGGCTTCTCGGCGTGTTCGAGCTCGCGCCACTTCGCGAGCGGGTGGAGTCCGGCGGCGGCGATGTCGAAGCCGTGGGCGGTGGCGTGGTCGACCAGCGCCTCGCGGATCGCGAGCAGGTGCTCGCGGGCGTCGCCCAGTTCCTCGATGACAGGCGTCTGGGACTCGATGACGCATTTGAACAGTTCGTGGTCGAGCCGTCCCTCCAGTAGCTCTGGCGGGTCCGACTCGTAGACGAGTTCGTCCGTGCCCGAAGTGGGGCGGCCGTCCTCGTCGACGACGTAGTACTCCTCCTCGATGCCGATCGTACCCATCCGGCTAAAGGCGTCGCGCGAGCCCCGCTCGTCCATCGAGACGTACGTCGGGCCGACAGCGCTAAAAATTTCCCTTCTCCCGCGTGCGCCGTCCGTCGGCAGTTCCGAATTGGGACTCTCGCGGCTTCGAACTCGGACGGCGCGCTCGTGTAGCGACCCTCACCCGAACGAGCAACACAAGATATTTATCAGCATAACGGAGTTATCCGGCACAGATGCCCTCCATGATCGCGTTACAGTCCGGAGCAGCGGCGTTTTTCTTCCTGTTCGCCATCCTGGTGCTGGTCGTCTCGCTCGCGATGATCGTCTGGACGTACCAGGACGCACAGACGAACAGCAGCCAGCCGGCGTTCCTCTGGGCGCTCGTCGTCTTCTTCGCGCCGTTCCTAGGGTTCGTCCTGTACTTCCTCGTCGGTCGGGACAGGGTCTGAGCGGGAAGCCGATCAGTCCGTCCGCGAATCCCGCTTCCGAGCGCGGCGTCGGGCGAGTAAGCCGTCCCTCTCTCCCGAGCGGCCGCTCGCGGTCGCTCCGCTCGCCGACTATCGCGATGGCACCCGCTCGGCGTCGTTAGAGAGACGGTTTAGGTCAGCCAGCGATAGTCCACGTGGAAACCACGCGAACCGAAAGGTGCTGCTGACCGTGCCGTCTACTCGAATTTCTCTCCCGTCGACGGATAACACCTCCGGTACTCCGGTCGGTCTCCGAGCGCGAACCGCCCGCCCGTCAGGCGCAGCGCGCGAACCGCCCTCAGCGCGGCGTCGCGACGACGCCGAGGTGGTCGTCGTGGTGGGGCGTGAGCCGCTCGGTCTCCAGCACTTCGTAGGTCGATTCGAGCTCGTCGAGCACGTCCGCGAACACGTCTTCCGGGTCGCGGGTCACGTCCTCGCTCCGGGCCTTGATCGCGATCAGGAGTCGGCCGTCGTCGCGGAGGAACGTCTCGTTGGCCGTCGCTACCTTCGCTTGCCCGCGCGTGGCGACGTCCTGCACCACGACGTCGGCGGGTTCGACGACGTGGGCGTACGTCTCGGGCTTGCGGGCGTCCTTCAGGAGCGGGAAGAGGTTGTCGCGGGGGTCGGCGGCGTCGAGCAGGTCGCGCACGGGGCGCGCGGCGAACTCGACGCCGTAGGTCGGGCCGGCGAAGTCGGCGACGTGGCTGGCGGTCGTCCCGGCCGCGGCTCCCAGGTAGAGGACCGTCTCGCCGCCGGCGAGTCCGGTGTCCATCCCGAGTTCGAGCATCGCGCCGAGCTTCGACCGGTCGGGATTCCACGCGCGCCACTCGCCGTCGGTCGGTTCGCCGTAGACCGGTTCGCCCCGCGTCGCCAGTCGCTCGACCCCGTCGAACTCGCGCCGTTCGACGCCGTCGGGGAGGCCGCTCACGAGTCGTCACCCCCGTCGCCGCTGTCGTTCCCACCCGATGCGGTTCGGGCCCGGATGGTCGCGATGCGCTCGTCCAGTTCGGCGTCGAGTTCGGGCTTGCGGTCGCCGCTGTAGTGGTCGACGCGGGCGGCGAGCGTGAGCTTTCCCGCGAGCGCGCGGGCCGCAGACCCGCGCTCGTCCGGGTGCGTGCCGCGGACGTACTCGTGGGTGAAGATAACGCCGTGTTTCGGGGAACTCGCCGACCCGCGGAGGTGGGCGAACAGCGCGTCCTCGGCGCCGAGGACTTGGACGGTGCTGGACGGCTTCTTCGCCAGACTGTCGAGACCACCGGCCAGTGAGATCAGTCGGGCGGTGAGTACCGGCCCGGCCATCGCCGCGAGGTTTGGTGCGACTGTGGGCGTCGTCTCCTCGACGTACCGCCGTAGTTCGTCGGCTTCGTCGGCGAGGGCGGCTGTCCGCTCGGCGAGAGCGATGGGGCGCCGTTCCCCGGGGTCGGCGGGTTCTCGGTCCGCGGTCTCCGCGGCGAGTTCACGGGCGTACTCGACACCGGCCCCCGCGTCGTCGAAGCGGGTACCGGCCCACTCGGCGACGCGTTCGGCGAGTTCGTTCGCGGTGCGCTCGCAGTCGTCCATCGCGCGGACGGCGTGGATGAGCTGTTTGTCGTCCGCGCGCTCGCGCTCGTGGACGCCCTCCCGCGCGGCCGCCATCGTCGCGTCGTGGAGGCGCTCGTAGTAGTCGTCGGCGTCGTCGGCGAACCCCGACTCGACAGCGAGCGCCGACCACTCGGCGGGCTCCGTGGCCGATCCGGTCCGGATCCGCTCGACCGCAGCATCGGCGTCACCGGGGTCGAGCCCCGCGAACCAGCCGTCGTGTTCGGTCATATCTCACAGTCACCGCGCATTCCAAAAAGGACCCCGGTGTGGCCGTCTCACCGACTGCGCCGCTACCCGTCCCAGCACGCCAGTGTGACGCCCGAACGCGAGAGGTCGGCGTCGGGGAGGGTGCCGTGGCGGTCGGTCTCGGCCCGACGGAGTACCTCCTCGGAGACGAAGTAGTGTGCGTCGTAGAACGACTCCCGCGTCGTCGCGCCGGTGTCGGTCGCTCCGGTGGGCGTGTTCACCACCGTTCGCGTCCAGACGTGGACGCGCACGCGGAACCCGTCGTCGACCGATCTGACGGTGGTCCCCTGCAGCTCGACGGTCACGTCGCGGGCCCGCTCGCCGATCTCGTGGTTGTGAGCGAAGACCCGCTCGTACTCGCGGGCGAACTCCCCGACGGCTTCCGGGTTCCGGTCGGGTCGCTCGTCGGACAGCGGTTTCGGCGTCAGCCGATCGTTGCCTTCGGACGTCAGAAGTAGGTCGGTCTCGCACGGTTCGTCGGTCCGCGACTGGCTCGGTTCGGGGGCGTCCGTCGTCGCATCGGGGGACTGCCCTCCGATCGCGGCGCAACCGGCGGTGAGCGCCAGCGCCGCGACGAGAACGGCCGCGTGAACGCGCATGGCCGCCCGTTAGCGACGGGGGGCCAAGAGTCTTCAGTCGCGCATCGCTTCGAAGGGCTGGTCGCAGGCGTCGCAGTAGTGCATCGACCGGCAGAGCGACGGGCCTTTCGGGTGCTCGCGCGCCGTCTCGGTCGACCCGCAGTACGGGCACGCGACTGCCCCACCTTCACCACCGGCCTCGACGCTCGGGTCGGGTCGCCGGGCCATCAGACGCTCACTCCGAACTCGCGGAGTCGCTCGCGCCCGGCCTCCGTCACCATGTCCAGCGTCCACCCGGGCGACCAGACGAGGCGCACGTCGGCGTCGTCGACGCCCTCAGGGTTCGCGGCCGCCCGTTCGACCTCGTCTGTGAGCATCGACCGCGCGGGACAGCCGGTGTAGGTCAGCGTCATCTCGACCGTCGCGACGCCGTTGTCGACCGTCACGCCGTAGATCAGCCCGAGGTCGACGACGCTGACCGGCATCTCCGGGTCCTCGACCCCCCGAAGCGCGTCCCAGACCCGGGCTTCGGCTCCCTCCGCGTGGTTCCCCGTGGCCGGCAGTTCCCGGTCCACCCTCGATTTGATATCGCGATATTCAGTGTATGCGCACGCCGTCGGGTCCGACGCGTCCCCGTCCGACTGGTCGCTATTGGACACATCGGCGCCCGGATCGGCGTCGCTCACGCGCTCTCACCCCGGAGTCGCCGGACGTCGCTCCGACCGAGTTCGCGGTAGGTCTCGGTCAGCTCGTCGTGGAGTTCCGGCCAGTGGTCGGTGTGGCTCCCGTCGCGGCCCTTCTCGGGGGGAAGTACCTCCGCGGGATCGTCTCCCGGGTTCAGCGGTACCGATACGTCCAGGCTCTCCAGGAACGAGGCGACCGTATCGAGCCACTGCCGACGCATCGCGCCGAGGGACTCGCCGCGGAGTCCGTGCGCCCGGATCGCCGTCGCCTCCGGACCCGGAACCCACAGCGTCAACGCGTGCGGGAACAGCCGGTCGGTAGCCGTCTGGACGCGCTCTCGCCCGTCAGCGTCATCGCAGAGTCGTTCGAGCCAGGTCTGGGCGTGTTCGAGGTGGTACTCCTCTTCGCCCCGGATCTTCTCGATCGGGTCGACGAGCTCTCGAACGCCGGATTCGGCGACGGCGTCGAGGCGGAGCTCCTCGGCCACGTCGTAGAGATACCCTCGGACGATCGCGTCGGCCCAGTCGCCCTCCGCGAAGGGCAACTCGACGAGCGTGCTGTGACGGAAATTCCCGGGGTCGCGCTCCCAGACGAGTTCCTGCTCGCTGTAGCCGAGTTCGCCCAGCGCATCGAGCCACACGCGCGCGTGTCCGAGTTCGTCCTGGGCGATGTTCGAGAGCGACAGGTCCGATTCGAGCGTGGGTGCGACCACTTGCCACTCCGTGTAGCGTTCGGCGAGGACGAACTCGTCGTCCGCGAGCCTGAACAGGAGCGCCTCGGCCGCCGACCGTTCCTCCTCGTCCAGTTCTGTGACCGCTCGCAACTGCACCATCAGTTTCCACCTCTCGACTGCTCTGCGGCTGCCTGCTCTTTCTCGGAGTCCGCGACTTCCTCGGCGAAGCTGGCGTCGACGTTGTACGTCGTCGCCCAGCGGTAGGCCTTGTCCGTTCGGCCGCCGAAGGCGGTCTCGTCGGCGTCTATCTCGGTGACTTCGTCGCTCGGCACGACCCACAGGCTGTTCGTCGTCATCCGCCGCCCGTGCTGGATCTGGGCGAACAGCGTCGCCATCTCTCGGTCGGGTGCGTGGACGTCCCCGCAGTGTTTGTGGTACTTCCCGCGTCGCTCCTGTCTGAAGACCTCCCAGCGCATCCTCAGTCACCCCCGACGGCTTCCGTCGGGCTCCCCGAATCGTCCGCGTCGGCCGATTCCAGCGAGTCGCGGACCCACGCGACGGCGTCGCGGGCCGCTGCGCGGCCGTTGATCTGGTCGAGCCCTCCGGGATACTCGTTTTTCGCGATGGCGAAGAACTCGTCCCAGTCGAGGTCGTCTTCGACCACTTCGTAGTGGTCCTCGTCCTCGTGGTAGCGGATGCGGGGTTCGTCTGGAATCTCCAGCCCGTACTTGCGCGCCTTCGGGAGGTAGGCGTTGAGGAACTGGGTGCGCAGTTCGTCGTTGGTCATCGTCTTCAGGCCCACGTCGGCGGCGAAGTCGTGATGGGTGCTCTTGTCGTCCGTCGGCCCGAAGAACTGGAGGATGCGCGGCCACCACTCGTCGAAGGCTTCCTGGAGGAGGCGCTGCTCTTTGCGCGATCCCGCGGCGAGTTCGCGCATGATGTCCTCACCGTGTTTGACGTGGAACCCCTCCTCGAAGCAGATCTTGTCCATCGCGTGGGCGTAGGGCGTCCAGCTCGACTGTTTGAGCGTGGCTTGCCGTTTCATCGCCGCGCCGTCGACGAAGAAGGCGATCATCGGCGTCTCCGCCCAGTCGGTCATCTCGTAGTGGAAGCAGTTGAGGAACTTCCCGTCGCCGCGGGCAAGCTCGTCCAGCATCTCCTCGCGGGTCTTGACGCCCAGTGCCTCGGCCGCGCGGTAGAGGAGCTGTCCGTGGCCGATCTCGTCCTGAACCTTCGCGCTGAACGCCAGTTTCCGGTCGATACTCGGCGACTGTCGAATGAAGGGTTTCTCCAGATACGCGCCCATGATCTCGCTGTTCGCGTGGAACTGGAGCATTCGCGTCGCCGCCTTCCGGTACTCCTCGGGCATGTCGTCGGCCGGCCCGAACTCCCTCGGGCCAGACCGCCGCTCGACTGCCTCAATATCCATATTAATCGTTATGGTTCTGCAGCGGGTACGTATTGACCCGGTTATATCGCGGGTTTATGTCTCCGGAGGGCCAACGATCCGGGGATGATCGACCAGTGTCTCGCCGTGGAGTTCCGGGTCACCGGGGACGATTGCCCGGTCGCGCGGGCGTCTGCGGTCGCTGGCGCGACGGTCGATGCGCGGCCGCCCCAGCTCCGCGCCGACGGCAACGCGCTGGTCCACTGCAGCGGCCCTGTCGACTCCGGCGTCGCGGCGGCGCTCGACGCCGACGACCGCGTCCGCTACCTCCACGTCGCGCGGACGGACGGCCGCGAGACCTACCGCTGTCTCTCCAAGGCACCCTGCGTGGTCCACGACCTGACGAACGCGGGGTTTCTCGCGGAGTCACTGCGATATCGGGGCGGCGAGGAGTTCCACAGCGGGACGGTCGTCGGCCGCGAGGTACTGCAGGGCGTGCTCGAAGCGGCCGGCGACGCGGTGGGCGTCACCATCGAACGGGCCACGCCGCTCGGTTCCGACGGCGAGCCGTCCGTCGCTGCCCACTGGAACCTCACGCCGGCCCAGGTGGAAGCCATCGAGGTCGGGCTGGCGACCGGTTACTTCGCGGTCCCCCGCGAGGCGACGGCCGCCGAGGCGGCCGCCGAACTCGGGATCAGCAAGTCCGCCTTCCTCGAACGCGTCCACCGGGCGCAGACGTCGATATTCGGCCAGATCTTCGGGTGAGCCGGCGTCTGATCTGGGAACGATGCGTCCGCACGGCGGGGAACGATAAACGGATACGCGCTATATAGATTCGCTGTCGGCGTCGCAGTAAGCGCGCTCTCGCCGGGCAGACAGACTTGCGCGGGCGGAGTGGTGCCGGAAATTCCCCGATCGTTTGTGGCTGTTCAACGGGGAGCGTCAGTCGCAGGTTCGATAACATATATCATGCACGGGGGCTTACGCCGTGTTATGGCTTCTCCTGAGCCGACGGGCCAGTGGTGGGCCGCGGAGCAGTCTTACACCGACGAGGTCGTCGGATCGGACACGCTCGCGGCGATGTTCGAATCCGCGGCCGATCGGTACGCCCAGACCCCGGCCCAGCGGTACAAAGGCAGCGTCTACGACAGGTCGCTCGCGCCGGAGGTGATCCCCGAAGCTCCGCCCGGGGAGTTCACCGACATCACATACATCGAGATGCGGGCGATCGTCCGCCGACTCGCCGCCGGGTTCCGCGATCTCGGCGTCGAGGCGGGCGACCGCGTGGCGATATTCGCCGAGACGCGGATGGAATGGGCGCTCGCCGACTTCGCGGTGCTGGCGGCCGGCGGCGTCGTGACCACCGTCTACACGGACTCCTCGCCGAAGCAGGTCCGGTACCTGCTCGACGATCCGGACGCGACGGGCGTCGTGGCCGGGAGCGAATCGCTCCTCGAACGCGTTCACGAGGTCGAGGAGGACCTCGATCTGTCCTTCTCGGTCGTCATGGACGAGTGCGCCCCGGACGGCCCGGCCCCCGACCGCGACGACGTGTTGACGATGGCCGAACTGCACGACCGCGGCGACGAGGGCTTCGACCTGGAGACTTACGAGTCGTGGATCGCCGAGCGCGACCCCGAGGACCTGGCGAGCATCATCTACACCTCGGGGACCACCGGCCAGCCCAAGGGCGTGCAACTCACCCACCGAAACTTCCGGGCGAACGTCAACCAGTGTCGCAAGCGGATGGGGCCGCGACCGGACAAGGGCGACGTGCCGGTCCTCGACGACAGCTCGCGGTCTATCTCCTTCCTCCCGCTCGCACACGTCTTCGAGCGGCTCTCGGGACACTTCCTGATGTTCGCGTCCGGCGCGGCGGTCGGGTACGCCGAGAGCCCGGACACCCTCCCCGAGGATCTCGAACTGCTCCGACCGACCTCGGGCGCTAGCGTCCCGCGAGTGTACGAGCGCATCTTCGACAACATGCGCGAACAGGCGAGCGAATCGGCCGCAAAAGAGCGGATCTTCGAGTGGGCCGTCGACGTGGCGCGCGACTACGCCCGGGCCGACGACCCCGGGATCGCCCTCCGAGCGAAACACCGGATCGCCGACCGACTCGTCTACTCGACGGTCAAAACGCGCCTCGGCGGGGCAGTCGAGTTCCTCGTCAGCGGCGGCGGCAGCCTCAGTCAGGACCTCGCCGAGATGTTCCTCGGTATGGGCATCCCGGTCGTCGAAGGCTACGGCCTCACCGAGACGGCGCCGGTCATCTCGGTCAATCCGCCGGAGGCGATCCGTCCGGGGACGATGGGGCCACCCGTCGTCGACGTCGAGGCGCGGGTCGACGAGTCGGCCGTCGGTCCCGATCAGTTCCCCGAGGCCGAGGGCCCGGTCGGCGAACTGGAAGTGAAGGGGCCGAACGTCACCGACGGGTACTGGAACGCGGAGGCGGAGACCGACGCCGCGTTCACCGAAGACGGGTACTTCCGAACGGGTGACATCGTCGAGATAACGTCCGAGGGGTACCTCCGCTACAAGGACCGCCTGAAACAGCTCGTCGTCCTCTCGACGGGGAAGAACGTCGCACCGGGACCGATCGAGGACCGCTTCGCCACCAGCGACCGCGTCGACCAGCTGATGGTCGTCGGCGACGAGCGCAAGTTTATCGGCGCCGTCGTGGTCCCCAACTTCGAGGCGCTCCGCCGATGGGCCGACCGCGAAGGCATCGACCTGCCCGCCGACGACGAGGCCGTCTGTCACGACGAGCGCGCCCGCGAGTGGGTCGGCGAGGCCATCGAAGCGGTGAACGCGGAGTTAGAGCGCGTCGAGCGGATCAAGCGATTCGAACTCGTCCCGCGAGAGTGGACCGCCGAGAACGACCTGCTCACGCCCTCGATGAAGAAGAAACGGCGGAACATCCGACACGTCCACGACGACGCCATCGAGCGGATCTACGAGGAACCGCCCCGTGCGGAGGCGGACTGATGCCGGCACGCGCCGCCCGACAGTCACCGGCGGACGCGTCGGACGGAGCGATGACGTAACCGCTTTGCCGGATGCACGCACAGTAGACCGTATGACACCGAGCAGCGGGGGATACGACGTGATCGTCCTGGGGGTCGGGGGTGTCGGGAGCGCGGCCACCTACCACCTCGCGCGGCGAGACGCCGACGTGCTGGGCCTCGAACGGTTCGACGTGCCCCACGCCCGCGGCTCGTCGCACGGTCGAACGAGGCTCCTCCAGCGACTGCTCGACGTCGACCCCGCCACGATGGCGCTGGCGGACCGCGCGCACGAGGGCTGGCACGCCCTCGAACGCGAGACGGGCGCCGACCTCGTGACCGACACCGGGTCGCTGGCGGTCGCCGTCGGGGACGACGAACCGGTCGCGAGCGCCCGGCGCGCCTGCGAACGTCACGGTCTGGAGTTCGACACGCTCACCGCCGACGAACTGTCCGACCGGTTTCCCGTCTACGACTTCCCCCAGGGTGCCGAGGCGCTCTATCAGCCCGATGGCGCGGTCGTCGCGTCCGAGCGCGGCGTCGTCGCCCACGTCTCCGCGGCGCTCTCCGAGGGCGCGACGGTGCAGGCGCGCGAGCGCGTCGTCGATTGGTCTCGGACCGAGGGCGGCGTCCGCGTCGACACGGACCGCGACTCGTACCTGACCGACCGCCTCGTCGTGACCGCCGGCCCCTGGGCGGCCGATGCAGTGGACCCCCTCGACGGCGTCGTCGAACCGTGCCGCCACGCGACCGCGTGGTTCGCTCCCGGTCGCGGAGCCGACCGAACGGTGGACCCGGGCGGGACGGCCGACAGCGATGGGGCCGCGGAGGCCGACAGCGATGGGGGCCCGGAAGCCGACGGCGGACTCACCCCCTTCGTCGCCACCGTCGACGGGGAGAACTACTACGGCGTCCCCGGCGTGTCCCTTCCGGGCATGAAGTTCGGACGCGCCGACTTTCGCCCGACGGAACCGGACAACCTGTCCGGACCGACGCAGGCCGACGAGCGGCCGCTCCGGGCGTTCGCCGACCGGTACGTGCCCGGCGCGGCCGGGTCGACCCTCCGTCTCGACACGGGTCTGGTCACCAACTCGCCCGACGGGCAGTTCGTCGTCGACACGCTCGCGGATGGACG
Organism: Halosimplex rarum; assembly: GCF_047715405.1. NCBI lineage: Archaea > Methanobacteriati > Methanobacteriota > Halobacteria > Halobacteriales > Haloarculaceae > Halosimplex > Halosimplex rarum. Next base: position 1,629,972 of record NZ_CP180412.1, on the reverse strand, counting down.
CGTCGCCGTCGCCGCCGGGCTCTCCGGCCGGGGGTACAAGTTCGCGCCGGCGCTCGGGGAGGTGCTCGCGGACCTGACCCTCGACGGCGAGACCGACGCCGACGTCTCCGCGTACGCGCTCGACCGGTTCGACTGACACAGTAGCTTTAACTCGCTTTCGCCCGATCGATAGCCGTAGCCGGCAGAGTCGAGACGGTCGCCGAACGGGTGGGTTCCGTAATCGGCAGACGGCTCCGGACCGGTCTAGCGCGGTCGGGTGAGGTGTCAGGAACGGATGGACGACTCGGCACGAACCGACGGGTGGAGGAGCGGAGCCAGTGGCACCTCCGAACCGGGAGCTCGTCGCCGAACTGATCGACTGCGGTCGCGGCTGGCGTCCGGGCGGGCGGGAGGTGCGGATGAGCGATCCCGATGAGCCGCGGGATCCCGATGACTCGGGCAACCCTGACGACCGACAGACGGTCCCTGGCCCGACAGCCCAGGACTCGAACGATGGGACAGAAGCGGTCGATACCGACCCGAACAACGGTGACGCACCTGGATCGGCGGAGTCGGCCGACAGCGATTCGCCCGAGTCCACAGGAACGGTCGGCGGCGACGACTCCCCCGCCGACGACGACGAAGACGACGGGCGCCGTCGGCGACTACTCCTGTTTCTGTTACTGTTGTTGCTCGGGATCTTCGGCGCCGGTATCGGGACGTTCGTCCTCGACGATATGCCGGACACGGCGCCCGGCCCCCAGACGCCGACGGGGACCGAGGCGCCCGAGACGGTCGGGGAAGTCTCACTGACCGCCGACGCGGACGCCACGCTCCTCCGCGCGGAGGGGGTCGTACCGGGCGATGCGGGTACCTCGCGGCTGCCGCTCCGAAACGACGGGACGGCGACGGGGCAGCTCGCCGTCGTGTCCTTCACCGTCGAAAGCGGGGAGAACGGGATCACGAGTGCGGAGGCGAGGGTGGACGACTCCGCGGCGGCGGGCGAACTGGCGGAGAACCTGCTCGTCCGACTCTCGGTGCGATACTCCGACGGCGAGACTGTCCGAGTGTTCGGCAGTGACGCGTTCGTGCCGCTCGCGGACGTAGAGGTGCGTAATCGGACAGTCGGCCCCCTCGCCGCGGGCGAGGAGGCGACGGTCGTCTTCGAGTGGCGGTTGCCGACCGATACCGGCAACGAGGTGCAGAGCGACACCGCTCGCTTCGATGTCGTGTTCGGTCTCAGAAGTTCGACCGACGAAACGCCCGATCAGTGAAAGAGGAGCCCGAGGTTGTGAACGGTCGTGTAGGCCCCGACGGCTGCCAACAGGAGCGGCGGCGCGTAGAACATCAGCCTGTCGTCGTCGCCGACGCCCGCCCAGAGGCTGATCCCGATGCAGGTGTAGATAACCAGTAGTTTCAGCGCGAGGAACCCGCCTCCGCCGAAGGCCATGATCGCCTGCCTGATGACGGGGTTCGCCTCCGTGGTGAGCGGACTGAAGTAGACGAGCGCGATCGTCGTGACGACATCGCCGACGCCGTACGTGGCGAGCGCGAGCAGCCAGACGCGTGAGAACGACACCTCGTCGAACGGCGTCCGATCGAGAGTGAGCCAGGAGGGCTCCGCTGTTGCCATTACTACTGACACGTCTCTGGACAGGGTTATACTCTTGTGCCCAGCAATCAGAATTGATATTCGTCCCTCGAAGAGCTCGGATACTGGTACGTAGGAGCGCCTATACCGGAAAATCCCCATTCTCGACATTGAAGCAAATGTGGCGCAAGAGGAGACGGAAGAATTCGGACGATTTCTCAGCCACTCACGGCGTCGCTATCGGGATCTTCCGTGACGTTGGACGGAGTGTACGTGAGGATTCCGTCTCTGTCGTTCACGGAGATACCGTCGACGTGGATCGTCGTATCCGAGCTATCGACGTTGAGATCTGCCGTCGCCTGACCGTTCGTCGAGGTGAGCGACGCCCCGTCGAGGTACATGTCTCCGTTCGAATTGAGCGAAATATCTCCGTTACGGGATTCGATAGTCGCCCTGTTTGCGGTCAGTTCACTCGAGGCAGTGACCGTTATGTCTTCGTTTCTCGAGTAGATGTCTGAATCGCTGATGTCGACGTTCTCACCAGAGATGGTGATTTCACTGTTACGCGATTCTATCGTTGATCCCACGGCCTTCACGTTGCCAGAGGTACTGATAGTGACCTCTCCGTTGCGAGAACTGATACTGCTTCCGTCGATGACGATATCGCCACCGGTCGCTGTTAGTTCTACCTCAGCGTTCCTCGATCCGATATCGACGGCACTTCGAATACTGTTCGCCGTAATAGTGACCTCCCCATTCCGATCGTACACTTCGTCTATGTCTCCAGGGATGACGAGATTCGCGGTTTCGTCTTCGAATTCCGTGAGTTCGTCCGCAGTGTACGTGCCTTCTCCGTCGTCGTACTGTCCGTTTCCGTTCGCGTCGTTATACGCATTGTTCCCGGGGGGGCCGTTCCCCGGATTGCCGCCCCCGCCGTTGTTACCGTTGAACGAGTTCGCGGCCTGAACGCTCCCGGTCGCTTGCTCGGTATCGACGAAGTATCCGTACGTCGTGGCGCTCCCGGCGGAGACCAACAGGACTGCGCACGCGACGACCGCGAACCACCGCGCCGAGGAAGTCATTCGGTCTCACCGTCTGCTTCAGTGTTCGGTTCGTCACCACCGCTGGCGACGAATAGGTCCCACAGTTCGGTCACCGCCAGCAGCGAGGCCGGAACGATCACCAGGAGCGCGATTCCCAGATCGGTCCCGGCGAACGAGACGACGTATCCGATAAGGGGAACGGAAAATGCGACCCGACCGATGACCCGACTCGCCGAGACGAGATCCGCATCCGGTTCCTCGTTCGCGTCTCCTTTGGTTCTGAACTGTGGCTGGCCGTCCCGCTCCACGACCTCGACGACGCGATGGGTGACGCGACCCTCGCCGTCCACGTTCCGGAAGGTGATCACGTCGTCTTTCCCGATCTGACCCGTGGGCACGTCGTCCACGTACACCACCGATCCGGCGCCGATAGCCGGCGACATGCTGTCCGAGAGCACGACGTAACTCTCGTCGGCGCCCACGAGCTGCGGGACCGCCGCGCTGACGAAGAGGAACACGACAGCCACACCGATGACTGTCCCGAGTAGCTTGGCAGCTCGCCGCCAGTCGAACCGGTCGACGATGTCACCGAGTTTCATTCAGGCGTGTCCCTCCTGGATCAGTCGGAACGTGAGGTCGAACGAGAAGCCGTCGCTCTGGGCCATGTTGCTCGTGTCGTTCGGGAGACGCCACTCGACGGTGAACGGGATCGAGTCGCCACCTTGAATGGTCGAAGACGCCGTGTAGGTCTGCCCCTCGGCGAGCAGGTCAGCGCCCGTCCACCCGACGATCTCAGTCCCGTCGAGCGAGGCTCGTATCTCGAGGTATTCGTCGAGTTCGCCGTCGTTCGGCGATCCGTCCTGGCCGTTCTCCTTCCCGTAGAAGCCGTTCTCGGTCGAACTGACGCCCGCGACCTCTATCTCCGGGACGCCCGGAATCGTCCCCGCGTTTCCGAGTGAGACCGTCGCGCTCCCCTGCTCGCCCGGCGTGACGTCCGTCTGATTCAGGAACGTCACCGTCTGATTCTCGCCGTCGAGAGTGAGATCGAGCGTCCCTGCTTGGACGGCATTGTCCGAACTCGACTCGGTGTCCGAGAAGGCGGCCATCGTCCCGGCGCCGGCGGCGGTGCCTCCGAGACCAACAGCTACGGCCGCACCGAGCACCTGCCTGCGCGATAATCGGATCTGGTCGGTCATTCGGGTCTGCGATCGACTGTCCGGTCGACGACGAAATCGGACCTGAGACGAGTCGTTACGCCTGGTTCAGGGTGAAGTCGAAGTCGAGGCTCACGGAGTCGGTTTGGATCTCGTTCCCGGCGTCAGAGATGGAGTACGAGAGGTTGAAATCCGTCGATCCCCCCGCGTTCAGCGTTTGGCCTGACACGATCGTTTGATCGGCGCTCAAGTCCCCGATGGTGTCGGTAAACTCGTCGTTTCCTCCGAGGGTAACCGTGATAGTGAGTGCGTCCTCCAGTTCAACGCCCTGTCCCTCGTCGGGCGCTGAGCCTTCGGGATCGGGGGTCCCGTTCTCGCTCGAATCTATCGCGGCGACACTGATGTCCAGCGTTCCGTCGACAGACCCGGCGTTCGCGAGCGTGATAGCGTCTCCGCTCCCGGAACCATTCGGAACAGCGTCGGTCACTGAGAGTACGGTCACGGGATCGCTTCCGCTGTTCACAGTCAGATCCAGTGTCCCGGCGGACACCGAGTTGTCGTTACTCGATTCAGTGTCGCTGAACGCCGCGAACGTCCCCGCACCCGCGGCGGCCGCGGCCGCGCCCACTGTCACTATACCACCCAGTACTCGCCGTCGATTGAGTTCTATCTTGCTTTCGTCGTCGGACATAGTTTCACCCGTCAGGAGATCGACCCCGCGCCCACCGCAGGACCGACCCACCCCTGACACCGTTGTATACGATACCTATCTTCTAACTATACTGCAATAAAAGCCTAGCGGCTTTCTCTGGCGCTGAAAACGCCGATTTCAGCACAATTGGTACTATCACGAAGAAATGACGATCGAAACTGTCGGTGGAAAATGATAATTCGGGATGGCGACGTGGGAAGGTGGGACGAACGGCTCAGGCGAGCCACTCGTCGGGCTTCGTGTCGTAGTCGATGTCGTCGGCGGCGAGGTGGTCGACGGCGTCCCACGGGAGTTCCTCGACGGTCACCTCGTCGCCGTCGTAGCGGATCAGTCGCCCGACCTCTTCGGGTTCGGGCTCGCGATCGCGGCGCTTGGCGACCTCGACGTCGTGCTCGTCGAACTCCTTGACGATGGTCTTGAGGTTCACCGGCCGGCCCCACAGCTCGAACACGCGCTTGAGGACGTCCTTGGCCTGCCCGATGTCGAGCATGACGCCGTTGTACTGGTGGGCCAGCAGGAGTTCGTTGCGGTTGTTGTAGTTGCCGTCCTCGACGACGACGGTGGGCTTGCCGAAGTTGGTGAACTGCAGCATCAGCTTCTTCTTGACGTCGCGGTAGTCCACCGAGGTGACGCGGTAGTCGCCGGTCGACTGGGTGTACTCGTAGGTGAAGTACTCGTTCTCGTCGACGAACTCCTGGGTGAGGAACTCGTCGAGGAACGTCACGTCGTTGTGACTCTCGCGGATCTCCCGCATCCGGTCCCAGCCGCGGGCGTAGTCGATGTCCGCGAGGGCGTCTTCGACCGACGCGTAGCGCGAGTCGTCGAACATGTACCGTGAGACCCGCTCTAACTCTTCTTGGCTGACCCGCGAGAGGAACCCGCGGTTCTGGGGCTTGGTCAGCGAGTAGTGCCGTTCGGCCAGCCCCTCGTAGGTGAGCACTTTCCACGGGTAGGTCTCGACGTCCACGGTTCCGTCGCCCTCCTTGGCTGCTTCGAGCGCGTCCGCGTCGATCCGCGGGTCCTCGGAGTCCAGACTGTCGAGGTGGGCGACCACCGACGCGACCTCGGGATCGGGTTCGATCAGGTCGAGCACCTGCCCAAAGTCGACGGTGTCGTGGAAGTTGCGCCAGGTGACGCCCTCGACGCGGAGGAGGCGCTCGACGACCTCGCGGCGGTTGGTGGCGTTCTCGACGTACTGCCAGATCTCCAGGCCGAGCTTGTAGGGGTTGAGTCCGGAGGAGCCGAGGACCTTCGCCATGTGGTCGGCGTAGAGGACGAACTCGTCGTCGCCGGCGAAGTTCTCGCCGGTCATCATCGCCGACTCCCAGTAGGCGGCCCACCCCTCGTTCATCACTTTCGTCATCTTCTGGGGCGCGAAGTAGTACGCCTCCCGGCGGAGCATCTCCAGGATCTCCTTCTGCCAGTCCTCCATTTCGTCGGCCCTGGCGGCGTCCTCGCGGTACTGCATGCCGTGTTTGCGGAGGAACCCGAGCACGTCCTTCTCCGGTTCGGCGGGGAAGGTGGCGCCCTCCTCGTCGTCGCTCTGGGCTTCCAGCCACTCCTCGGTGAACACCTGCCCCTTGACCTCGTCGGACAGATCGAGCTCTTCGAGCTGTTCGGCGACGTCGGCGGTGTCGCGCTCGTCGATCAGGTCGATGCGGGTGTCGATGGGTTCGTAGGGGACGTGCTGGTCGATGTTGTCCTCCAGCGTGAGGACGTGGTCGATCCACTTCTCGACCTCGCCGCGGTCGATCTCGGGGTCGGTCATGAACGCCTCGATGGCGTCGGCGTGGCGGGCGAGCATCGCGGCGGCGTTGGGGTTCTCGGCGAACATGCCGAACCACTCGTTGTTCGCGAAGAAGTCGGCGTGGGCCTCGACGTGAGTGATGACCGCCTTCTGGTCGGCCAGGGTATTCGACTCCTGGAGGAAGGCGTGGCTCGGGTCGTCGTTGTTGACGATCTCGAAGGCCTTGCCGCCGAGGAACTGCCCCTGTTTCTGCTGGCGGTCGTACTGCATGCCCCACCGCCAGTGGGGGTAGCGCTGCTGGAACCCGCCGTAGGCGATGAGCTCGTTCATCTCGTCGTAGTCGACGATCCAGTAGTTCACCTCGTAGGGGTCCAGGCCGAACTTGCGGGCGAGGGTGCCCGCCTCGTCGACGGGCTCCTCGAGGTCGGCGGCGATGCGCTGGGCCTCGATCCGGTCGCTCATCGGTCTGCTCATTGTGCTTCCTCCTCGGTGCTGAGGATCTCGTAGATGGCGTCGACGACGTCGTCCGGGCTGGAGACGTAGGCGACCGCCACGTCGTTGGCGTCGCGGAAGTTCCGCTCGACCTCCTCGGCGTGGGTCGCGTTGATGGCGTTCCCGCTCGGCTGGGTCTCCACGTACGCGTGGAGGTTGGCGGGGATCTGCTCCATCAGCGGGACGACGTACTCCTCGGTGTCGTTGGAGGAGTTCTCGGAGTCGCCCGCCGCGAACACGTAGCGGTTCCACTCGCTCCAGGGGTACTCTTCCAGGAGCTCCGCAGCCAACTCGTAGGCGCTGGAGATGCGCGTCCCGCCGCCCGAGCGGATGCCGAAGAACTCGTCGCGCTCGACCTCCCACGCGTCGGCGTCGTGGGCGATGTAGACGAACTCGGCGTTGTCGTACTTGCCCTGGAGGTACCAGTCCAGCGGCGTGAACGTCCGCTCGACGAGTTCGCGCTTCTTCTGGCGCATCGATCCCGACACGTCGCGGATGTTGACGACGACGACGTTCTTCTCGCGCTCCTCGACGATCTCGGGGTAGCGGTACCGCTCGTCCTCGCGGCGGAAGGGCACTTCTTCGATCCCCTCCCGGCGGATGCGCTGGGCGGTGTCGACCCGCTCCGTGTTGGCCTCCATCTCGTCGAGGCTGGCCCAGGTCGTCTTCTCGCCGTCGGGAATCTCGTCGTAGGCCTCGTCGATCCAGGCCCGGGAGACGGGCATGTTCTCGCCGCGGGCCCACTCGAAGACCTTCGCCGGCCCCCAGCCGTCGATCTTCAGGGCCTCGCGGACGTAGTCGCGGTCGAAGTCCATCGCGAGCTTGCGCTTGAGCCCCTGCTTGAACAGCCGCTCGAAGTCCAGCGTCGACGTGGGGCCCGAGCGCGTGATGTCCGTGAAGTCGCCCTCGGTCTCCTCGATCACCTTCTTGCCCTTGGGGTCGAGGTCGAGGCCGAGTTGCTCGTCTAACTCCTGGGCGAACTCCTCGGGGTCCATCTCGTAGTACTCGTGGTCGACCCCCTCCTCGCCGGGGTCACCGTCGTCGTCACCGTCGTCGCCCGGCTGGGGCTCGGCCTCGACGGGGTCGCCCTCTTCGGCGTCACCCTGGCCGACGCCGCCCTTGTCGCGCTGGTCGTACGCGAACTCCGGGAGGTCGACGATCTTGATCGGGACGCGCACGGAGTCCGGGCGGCTCTGGCCCAGGTCGCCGTACTGGATGAACTCCGAGAGGTCCTGCCGGCGGTTCTCGCCGACTTCCCGGTAGCGCTCTACGTCGTCTCTCAGTCCCATCGTTCACCTCGGGCGCTCGCCGCCCGGCGTCGTGCCGGCGGCGTGGGCGCGGTTTTCAGTCCCATTTGTAACTCACCTGACTCATGACGTGGCGGCTGGTCAGCTCCGCGGAGGCCTCGCTGTAGTCGAACATGTCCTGCATGTTCTCGACGGTCTTCGCCTTCAGGTCGGCCGTCTCGGTGCCGCTCGGCGGCTCGTCCCACTGGCGCGGGTCGAAGTCCTCGTAGGTTCGTTTGACGTCGTCCCACGAGTGGCTCCCGAGGACGGTCTGGATGACCGGGATCTCCTTCGGGGAGACGTCCTCGACGCGGAACTCCTCGTCGCGGCGCTGCCAGGCGTGGCGATTCAGCGCGGTGATGATCTTGTCCTCGCGGAACGCCTCGACGGCGTCGCCGGGCAGGTTGCCGGCGTAGTCCTCGTCGTCGAACCGGCCCAGGTGCTCGATCTCGAACACCTTCATCTTCAGCGGGTCGGGGTCGACGTACTCGCCGCGGTCGTTCTCGATCTGCTCGTCGGTCGACCACGCGTAGACGTGCTCGATGTACTCCTCGACGGTCTCCTCGTCGACGCGCTTGTCCCGCATCATCGCGTCGAGCACGTCGCCCTCCTGCTGACCGAAGACGTGGTTTTTCACGGGCACGACGCGCTCCTCGAAGTCTGCCGCCTCGGCGTTCGAGAAGACCGGCGCCGTCGAGAGGTCCTCGGCCATCGCGTTGAGGATGTCGCGGGGCATCACGACGTGTTCGACCGACAGGTCGCCGTGGTGGCGGTCCTGTTCGCGGTGGAAGAGGTCGGCGATCACGTCCCGGGTGAACGTCACCGGGATGCCGTGGCTCCCGTCGGATCCCCCGTCGGCGAACTCGAACTCGTCGGCGTCGATCCGCTCGTCGCCCTCCTGGAGGTACCCCCGGTCGAACAGCAGGGCCTTGTCCACGAGGTCGTGGCCGTTGGGCAGGTCGCTCACGTCGAGGCGCGTCACGACCGCGTAGAGGGCGGCCGCTTCGAGCGCGTGGGGCGCCAGCTCCTTCGCGTTGACCTCGTCGTTCTCGTCGCGGACGTGGACCGTCAGCGGCTCCTGGATCCACTCTTCGAGTTCGCCCCAGGAGTCGGCGTCCCACACCTCCGTCTCGTCGGTGAGCTCCCGGCGGAGGAGTTCGGTCTCCAGCGAGAGGTTGGTGAGGTAGGTGAACTCGTGTTTGTCGAGGCGGCGCTTGAGCGCCTTCAGCGGGTCCTGGCCCTCGCGGTCGGCGTGCTGGTTGAGTTGGGCTTCGAGGTCGGGGTTGGAGATGATGATCAGCTGCGTGTCGATGTCCATCCCGATGCCCTTGTCCAGCTTGACCGACTTCTCGTCGGGGACGTTCAGCAGCTTCTGGAGCAGGTCGGCGTGCTGGGCGGCGTCCTCGACGACGGTGAGGAGGCCGTTGCCCTGCGAGAGCACGCCGTCGTAGCTGAACGCCTGTGGATTCTTGCGGCCCCGCGAATCCAGTTCCTGGAGCATCCCGCGCATCCACGATCCGACGAGTCGCTCTTTGGGTGGGCCGTCGTCCTCGGAGTGGAGGACGCCGATGCCCTGGCCCACGTCGACGACGTAGTTCTTCACGCGGAGGTGCTGCGGATCGGTGATCGCCGAGAACAGCTCCTCGACCCCTTCCCGGCGATAGTTCTCTTCGAGGTACTCGTATGCCTCGCGGCAGAACGGGTCGAGCCGGCCCTCGACGCGGATCGGGATGTGGTCGTCGAGGTTCTCGTTGATCTGGGCGACCAGGTCCTCGCGCACGTCTTCGGGGAAGACCGTGAGCGGGTGGGCCTGGACGGGGCTCTCGTACCAGTCGTCCTCGTCTGCGACCGGTTCGTCTGCGTACGTGAGGCCGGCGCCGCCGCTGCCGGCCCCGGCGACGTTCCACTCGACGGTGTAGCGGCGGCCCTCGTCGGTCTTGGAGTACTCGCGCAGCCCGTTGATGAGGCAGCGCTTGAGCTCCGATTTCCCGGTCGCCGTGGGGCCGTCGAGCCAGACGATCTTCTCGTCTTTGCCGCGGCCGGCGGCGATCGACCGGAGGTCGTCGACGAAGGCGTTGAGCACCTCGGTGTTGCCGAGGATGGCGTGTTCGCCGTCGTTGTGGGGGTCGTCGAAGAAGCGATAGCGCTCCTTCTGGTCGCCCTCCTCGATGACGGTGCGGGTCCCCGCGGCCTCGATTGCGCTGAGCAGGTACTTCGAGGCGTGGGCGGCCAGCGCGGGTTCGTCGAGGACGAGGTCGACGTACTCGGCGAGGCTCCGCGGCGCCTCGTAGGTGCGGTCGAGCGACCGGTCGGCCTCGCCGATGAAGTCGTGACCGCTCATATCAGTCTTCCATCTCGCTCTTTGCGACCTCGGCGCCGGCGAACTCTAGCACCTCCCGCGCTCCTTCCTCGGAGTAGCCCTGTTCGATGAGCGCGTCGATCCACTGGTTGCGCTCGTCGTCGTCCATCTCGCCGCTCGACACCAGCGCCGAGAAGTTGATGTTGTGCTTCTTGTCCTCCCAGAGCTTGCGTTCGAGGGCGCGGCGCAGGCGGTCGTTGTCCTGCGGGTTGAACGTGTCGCCCTCGCGGGCGCGCCGGCTGACCCAGTTCGACACTTCCTGGCGGAAGTCGTCCTTGCGGTCTTCCGGCAGGTCGAGCTTCTCCTCGACGCTGCGGAGGAACTGCTCGTCCGGTTCCTGCTCGCGGCCCGTGATCTCGTCCTCGACGGTGTCGTCGTCGATGTACGCCATCACGTGGTCCATGTACTTCTCGCCCTGGCGCTGGATCTCGTCGACGTCGTAGGCCAGCGCGTGACGCACGTCCTCGATAGCCCGCTCCTTGTACTCCTCGCGGACGAGTTCGAGGTAGCGGTGGTAGGTCTCGAACCGGTCTTCGGGGATGGAGCCGTGGTTCTCGATGTTGGCTTCGAGGTGGTTGAACGTCGTCAGTGGCGAGAGGAAATCGCGCGAACGGTGCATCGAGTCCATGATCGCCTCGGCGATCTCGTCGCCGATGAACCGCGGGGAGACGCCCTCCATGCCCTCGCCGATCTCGGCCTTCTCCGCGGCCTCGTCGCGGAGCTTCTTCACGTCGATGTCCTCGGCCTCGTCGATCTCGCCGTTGTAGGCCTTGGCCTTCTGGACGAGGGTGACGTTGCCGGTGTCGGGCTCCTCGATGCGGGTGAGGACGCCGAACAGGCCCGCCATCTCCAGGGTGTGGGGTTCGACGATGATGTCGGGGAGGTCGGCGTTGTTGAGCATCTTCCGGTAGATCTTCGCCTCCTCCTCGTACTGCAGGACGTAGGGGAAGTCGATCCGCTTCGTCCGGTCGTTGAACGCCTCCATCTTCTCGTCGCCCTTCTTGTCCTTGTACTCGGGCATGTTCGTCCGCCCGACGATCACCTGGTCGATGTCGATCCGGGGGTTGTTCTTTGGCTTGATCGTCTGTTCCTGGGTCGCGTGCAGGAAGTCGTAGAGGAACTCCCGCTGGAGTTTCAGCAGCTCCTCGCCGGAGAAGATCCCCCTGTTTGCGTTACAGAACGCCCCCGAGTAGTCGAACGCCCGGGGGTCCGATTCGCCGTAGACGGCGATCTTCGAGTAGTTGACGTCCCCCGTGAGTTCGGTCTCGTCCTGGTTCTTCTTGTCCTTGGGCTCGAAGGTCTCGATCCCCTGGCGCATGTTCTCGTCGGCCACGAAGCGAACGATCTCGACGTGGTTCTCGAGGACCTGCTGGAGGTCGTCGTCGTAGTGCGCGAGCAGGCGGTCCATGTAGAACTCGCTGGCGGGGTCCAGGGCCTGCTCGTTGCGGATGGTGTAGGGCGCATCGAGCTCCTCGTTGATGTCCTCGATGACCCGGTCGCGCTGGTCCTGCGGGAGCAAGACCATGGGGTCCTGGTTCATCGGGGAGCGGACGGTGTCGTCGGAGGGGTCCTGGTCCGGGATGACGTCGCAGAGGTTCGTCCACCGGAAGGTGTACATCCGCCCCTCGTTCGAGCGGGTGTAGTCCTCGTAGTAGCGCCGGACCTGGCGGTCGAAGTCGGACTTCCCCGACCCGACCGGGCCGAGGAGGAGCTTGATGCGTTTCTGCGGGCCGAGCCCGCGAGCGCCGGATTTCACCTTGTTGACGAACTCGTGGATCGACTCGTGGACGATCCGTCCGTAGAAGGTGTTCTCGCCGTCGTTCAGTGGGTCTTCCGAGGCGAGTTTGTACTCGACGACGCCGGCGTCCTCGTCGTACTCGGTGCCGTAGTAGTCGAACATGTCGGCAACGCGCTGGTGGGCGTTGCGGGCGATCGTGGGCTCGTCGTAGAGCTGGTCGAGGTACGCCGAGAACGACCGGTGTTCCCGGAGATCCGCGGGGATCGTGTCTCTGTACTCTCGACTCAGCTCTTCGAGGGTTTCCTGTGTCATGCTATCACGGACAGTTCACGTCGAACTGTTCTGGCGCCAGCGCGCTCCGGCTGACGGATGCGACCGGCGGAGCGGCCGCGGTTTCGTGTCTCGGTGCGTCGCCCCCGGGACCGTCCGCCCGGCATCTCGTCGTCGCTGACAACAGGGGACCGCCGGAACCGCCGGGGCGTGTGTTCGGATGCCATGTGTGAACACGCAACTTCCGAGAATCGCGCGGGCGACCCTCGGACAGTAGCGACAGCGTACCGTGGAGCAACCACCGATACTATTTATCATATGAGGTCTGTGGACTGATAAGCCTTTCCGCGGTAAGGGAGCGCATGCCAATTTATTTCAGTAATATCTTTTCGAAAATAGCAGTATGTCGAGTGGATCGTGAGAACCACTCACGAGGCGGCGTCGCTTGCTATATAAACGTCGGCCGATTCGCGGCCGCCTGAGCCGTCAGGACGAGGCTCTGGAGCGGGTGTCGGTGGACCGCCGCGACGGCCACTTACACCAGCACCGGTCGCGCCCGGCCGCACGCCGGACTGCGTGCGAGCCCGACACGAGGCGCCGCGTTCTCGACACCGACCGCGACACTCTTGGTCCGGGGACGACCACCTACAGGCATGTCATTCGAGGGGCTCGACGACGACTGGGTGGTGTGGTCGGAGGAGCGCCACAAGGCCGTCCTCGCGTACCGGCCGGACGTGTTCGACAGCGACGCGTTCCCCGCGGCCTGTCTCCCGACCATCTACCTCACGAAGGGCCGACGCCGTCGCCACCCCGGCGACCAGACCCGCCCCGACGACCCGTGGTTCGTCACGCTCTACATGGAACCCGAGGTCAACCGCTCGGAGGACCGCTACGACTCCCGCCAGGACGCGCAGGCTGGCGCCGTCGACCTGGCCGGTCGGTTCGCCGCCGGCGAGATCGACTACCGCTCGCTCTACCAGGTACCCCGCGAGGAATACTTCCAGAAGCTCGACGAACTGACCGATCGCGGCGAGTGAGGCGGGCGTTCGGTGGCCGCCGACCCGGACCGGTGTACCGGACCGCCGGAACGCCGGTTTTTGTACGTCGCGTCGGAGCCGAGAAACTTAATCCGCGCCGGCGTGAACTCGTCGGTATGTCGACGCTCACGCTCGTCGGGTCGCGGCTGGCCGAACCGGGCCAGGAGTTCGTCTACCGCGGCGAGTCGAGCGCCTGCGAGGGCTGTCCGTACCGCGACCAGTGTCTCAACCTCACCGAGGGCCGCCGCTATCGCGTGGAGTCGCTCCGCGAGAACGGGAGCACACTCGACTGCGCCGTCCACGACGCCGGCGTGGTCGCCGTCGAGGTCGAACCCGCCTCGGTCAGCGCCAACGTCGCGAGTTCGAGCGCCTACGCCGGGAGCAAGGTGTCCCTGGAAGGGCCCTGTCCGCACACCGACTGCCCGAGCCACGAGTACTGCGAGCCCGAGGGCGTCGAGTTCGACGAGGAGCGGACCATCGAGACGGTCGCTGGCGACCCGCCCCACGACTTCTGCGCGCTCGACCGAGACCTCACGACCGTCGTCTTCGAACCCGACGGCGACTGAGGACCGACGGATGGACGGTTCGAGCGACGACCGCTGGACGTGCGATTCGAGCGACGAGCGACGAGCGGGCGGTCCGAGAGACAGACCGACTGGGACGTCGTATATCGACGACGACTGGGTAGCGAGCCCGCCCGCCGGGAAGACGATCGCGTTCACCGAGTGCCCGGACGACCCGGACTCGGACCCGCTGCTGTTCGAGATGTGGCTCGACGCCGACGGTTCGCACGGGCCGATGCGGCACGTCCACCCCGAACAGGACGAGTTCTTCGAGGTCGTCGCCGGCACCCTGGGCGTCTTCCACGAGGGCGAGACGAGCGAGTATGGCCCGGGCGAGTCGGTGACGATCCCGGCCGGCGACGTCCACCGGTTCTGGAACGCCGGGTCGTCGGAACTGCACCTCCGCGGCGGGGTCGATCCCGGCTTGCGGACGGAGACGTTCATGCGCGTCACCTACGGGCTGGCACGGGACGGCCGCCCGGTCACCCCGTCGGGGATGCCCCTGAACCTCCTGCTGCTGGCGGTGCTCCTCACCGAGTTCGACGACATGCTGTACCTCGCTGCGGCGCCGACGTGGCTCCAGCGCCTCGGCGTCGGTCTCGTGGCGCCACTCGGTCGTCTCGCCGGGTACGACAACGGCTACCCCGAGTACCGGCCCTGACGCCCGACCGGGCGGGGCTCCCGTCAGTCGGGAGTGTACTCAGCCCGACAGGGTTCCGACACGCTCGGCGGTGTAGCCGAAGACGTCCTCGTAGCCGTAGGCCGACAGCAGGACGGGGTGGAAGTCGGTGTCGGCGATCACGGCCTCGCCGTCGGCGGCCGCGATCCGCTCGCCGGCGAAGACCTCCTCGAAGTTGTCGACGAACACCTCGTACGTCTCGGCGGCGACCTTCGGCACGGGGTCGCCGAGCCTGAAGACGGGCAGATCTGTCTGGTGGGGCGTCTGTTCGGCAGGGAGCGCACCGGTCGCCGCGAGGAACTCGCGGGTGACTTGCCGGGCGTTGCGCGCCGCCTGGTCCGAGCCCTGGTAGCCGCACTCGACCTCGATGGTGTCCGGCGCCACCTCGAAGATCCGCCCCTCGGCGTGGCCCGTCTCGACGACCGCGTCGACGGACAGGCGCGGGCAGATATCGCGGGCGAGGTCGCGGACCTCGTCGACGAGCGCGAACATCCCCTCGTAGGAGTGGGTCGTGTGCAGCGCCAGCGTCAGGCAGTCGCCGACTTCTTCGCCGAGGGCGTGGGCGAGCCTGATCTCGTGGCTCTGCCCGTCGGCGCGGCCGGGGAACGAGCGGTTCAGGTCCGCCTCGACGTAACGGACGCCGCGGTCGACGGCCTCCTCGTTGGCGATCACGAGCTTCACGGGTCTCGCCACGTCGGGTCGCGTCTCCATGAAGTGTTCGACCGCCTCGACGCCGGCCGGTTCGTCGCCGTGGATCCCGCCGACGACGGCGATCTCGGGCTCGCCGTCCCCCAGCGTCTCGATTCGCATCGATCCGTGCTACCGGGTTCGACCCTATAGAAGGACCGCTTTCGCCCGTGACTGGCGCGTTTCGGCGAGGGCCGCTCGCAGACTCACCCGCTCCGTTCCGCCACGGCCCCGACTGGCGTCGGGACCCGGCGAACTCACCGTTGATAACCGCTCGAACACGTTTATTAGGGTGTTCTCGAAAGCACGGGTACCAACGAGGGGTTCGCCGGACACGTCGGTCGAGCGGCAGGCGGGCCACCGTTTCGGAACGTGACTCACAGATGTTCGAACGCAGAATCGACGACGAGGCACAGGTCGGTATCGGAACGCTCATCGTCTTCATCGCGATGGTCCTGGTCGCGGCGATAGCGGCCGGAGTCCTGATCAACACGGCCGGGTTCCTCCAGACGAAGTCCGCGCAGACGGGCCAGGCCTCCAGCGATCAGGTGACCGACCGGATCGACGTCGCCCCGAAGTCCGGCGCGGTCGGAACGGTCGACGGCGAAGAGGTCATCGGGCGCGTGAACGTCACCGTCCAGGCGAACCCCGGCGCGGGGAACGTCGACCTCCGGAACGTCACCGTCCAGTGGCTCGACCCGAGCGGCGTCTACCAGCTCACCCACTACCGGGTGGACGCGGGCGACGCCGACTTCGGGGCGACGGCGCTGAAGGACGCGGACGACTCGCTCCCCGTTCTCAACGACGCCGACGACAGGTTCATCCTGACGTTCGACACCGGCGAGGCCCCGACGAACGTGACGATGGCGACGAGCGACGGCACGGTAAACGTCGACCAGACCGACGAACCGCTCGGAGAGGGCAGCACCGTCCGGATCAAACTGTCGACGAAGTCCGGCGCGACCACCCAGACCACCGTCACCGTCCCGGAGACCCTGAGCGGGTACGAGGCCGTGCAGCTCTGAGCCGAGGGGGCGCCCGCGCTCGCGGCCGTCAGTGTTCCAGCGACTCGGCGTACGCGAAGTCGCGGTCGTCGGCGACCGGTCGCTCGCCGTCGAGCGGGATCTGCCACTCGCGGAGGGCCGACGGGTCGTCGAGGGCATCGGCGAGCGTGTTTCTGACTTCCCGGAGGTCGACGCCGTAGTAGTCGTCGGGGACGCCCTGGAGGTACTGTAGCGCCGTGCGAAAGAGCGAGCGCATCCCGTCGTCGTTCTCGAAGTCGAAGTGCTTGTACGCGCCGGCGGCGACCTGGACCATCCCGTGGAGGAACTTGCTCTCGGTCGACCCGCGTCCGTAGTTGTACCACTCGTCCTCGAAGCAGTCGTGAGACTCGTGGTACTGGCCGGCGTTGAACAGGGCGACGCCGTGGACGACGGCGCGCCGGAGGGTCCCGTGTTCCCACCCGTTGGACGCGCCGCGGTCGGCCCGCCAGCCGGCGGGATCACCGGACGTCGGCGGCCCGACGTCGTAGTCCCGGGTGTGTTCGTCCATCACTCCATCGTCGGGGCGCCCGACGTGTAACCCCGTCGGTCGTCCCGGCGGTTCGTGGCGGGGCGCTGCGGGGCGGGACCGAGCGGGATCTCCCGAACGCGGTCCCGGGAGTCCGGTTCCGCGGCTGTTAACACCGGCCCCGTCCACACCGGAGACATGGACGCAGCCTTCGAACACTCGGTCGACGTCCGCTATCGGGACCTCGACACGTTCGGTCACGTCAACAACGTCGTCTACGGGACCTACTGCGAGCAGGCCCGCGTCGCGTACATCGAGGAGGTACTCGGGCTCGAGGACATCAGCGAGTTCTCCGCCGTCGTCGTTTCCCTGAACATCGACTTCCGCTCGTCGGTGACCGAGATGACCACCGTCGACGTGGGCGTCGCGGTCTCGCGCCTCGGCGAGTCGAGTTTCACGATGACGTACGAACTCGGGCAAGACGGAGATCTGGTCGCCGAAGCGGAGACCACGCAGGTGTTCGTCGACCCCGAGACGCGCGAATCGCGGCCGATCCCCGCGGAGCTCCGCGAGCGGATCACCGAGTTCGAGGACCTGGACGACTGAGACGCGGGCGTCGCGGTTTCAGACCGGGTCGTCGGGGTCGTAGGTCTCGGCCATCCGCGCGGCCTCGGTGGCGTAGCGCTCGCGCTCTTCGGGGTCGGTGACGGTCCCGAGGTTGTTCGGCGAGACGTCCACGGCCGCGGTCGTCTCGCGGATATCGCTCGTGAAGCTCGTCAGCGCCCGCTCCTTGCGGAAGTACCGCTCGCCGTCGGGTGTCGCGTACACGAGAATGATGATGTTCTGCTCGTCGTCGGAATACGTGCGCTCGACGAGCCAGACCTGGACCGTCTCGTCCGCGGAACGCGCCGCGTCTGCGTCGCTGTCCATACGCGAACAGACGGCCGCGTCGGGGATAGGTGTTCGCCGCTCACCGGGCCGGCGGGGGCAGTCCGGGCCACGGGAGTTCGCGGCAGTCTGCACGCCGCAGTTTGCGGCGCGCCAGTCCCCGTCGCGGTAGCTGACAGCGGGTCGCCCTCACTGCGAGAGTCCGTATCGCGAGCGGTGGATCAGGTCCCCTGCGGGTCCGGCCGCTCGCCGACGGTCACTTCGATCTGCTGGACGTCGCCGTCGCGGAGGACGGTCATCTCGACGGTGTCGCCGGGTTCGGTCTCGAGGACGAGGTAAGTCCCCAGGTCCTCGCCGGTCTCGATCTGCTGGCCGTCGACGGCCAGGATCACGTCGCCACCGACCGGGACGTTTCGTTCCGTCGTTTCGTCGACGCCCGTGGCGCCTTGCAGCACGCCGCTGGTCGGTCCGCCCTCGGCGGTGGAGACGACCATGATACCGGTCGTCTGGTTGAGGTCGTTGGCGTCGGCGACCGCGGGCGTGACGGGCGTCGTCCGCACGCCGAGGAAGGGGTACTCGAAGTCGCCATCGGCGACGAGTTCGGGGACGACGCGTTCGATGAGGGACGCGGAGACGGCGAAGCCGATGTTCTCGGCGCCCTGCTGGGCGATGCCGGCGGTGTTGACGCCGACGACGTCGCCGTCGCAGGCGACCAGCGGGCCGCCGGAGTTACCGGGGCTGATCGGGGCGTCCGTCTGGACGACGTCGGGGATGGCGAATCCGCGGTCGGTCGGCAGCGACCGGTTCGCGCCGCTGACGATGCCGTGCGTGATGGTCTCTTCGAGGCCGAGCGGGTTGCCGAGCGCGGCGACCTTCTCGCCGTGGTCCGGGTCCGCGTCGTCGACCGAGAGCCCCTCGGCGTAGGCCGGCACGTCGGAGACGTTCACGACCGCGAGGTCGGAGTACGTACTGCGACCGACGACCGTACCGGTCCGGTACTCGCCGTCTTCGAACTGTATCTCGACAGTGTCCGTGCCGCTGACGACGTGGGCGTTCGTGACGATGTACGCGCTCCCCGTCGTGGTCGCGTTCACGGTGTCGGACTCGTTCAGCTCGGAGGTGGCGTTGGTCACGTCGTAGACGAACCCGGATCCCTGGCCCGAGGAGGTCCGGACGGCGACGACCGACCCGACGGTCTGGTCGAACAGCGACTCGTAGTCACAGGCGGTCTGCTGCTGGGCGGACGACGCCTGGCCCTCCTGGTGTGTCAGGTCACCCACTGGTGCGCCGAGCGCCATGGCGCCGCCGACGCTCGTCGCCGTGAGCAGTGCGGTCAATACCACCGCTATCGTTGTTCGGTGCATCGTCTCGGCGTTGCCGCCGTGGACGGAAGACCCCCGCAACAGTTTAGTCTGTTTTGCGCGGTCAAACCCCGATTACGCGACCGTTCGAGGGTGGTTACCGGCGCCGACGGACCAGCCGGGTTCGATAAGCCGGGCGTACTCCCGGTAGGCGGCGGCGTCGGCGACGATACCGTAGCCTATTCAAACGCGTCAGCCGAACCGGTATCTGCGTGCGAGGGTAGCCAAGCCTGGAAACGGCGGCGGACTCAAGATCCGCTCCCGTAGGGGTCCAAGGGTTCAAATCCCTTCCCTCGCACTGCAACCCAGTGCGGAAGATCTCCCCTTCAGGGGGCATCTTCCCTCGCAACATTCTGTGGCCGCTATCGTCCGAGTAGCCGAGCCTGGAAACGGTGGCGGACTCAAGATCCGCTCCCGTAGGGGTCCTCGTGAGCGAAGCGAACGAGGGCTCGGAAGACGAGCGGAGCGAGTCTTCCGGTGGTCCAAGGGTTCAAATCCCTTCCCTCGCACGCCGGCGCAGCGCAGTCCGCGCTGCGACGGAATGCACGAAGGGATTCGAAGCAGGAAAGTCGCAGCGGGCGAACGGCGCGAGGCTCGAATGTAGTGAGAGCCTCGTTGTGAACGGCGAAGCCGTGAACGCAGTGAGCCCGACCGTCTTTCCGTGGTTCAAATCCCTTCCCTCGCACTGTGTGGCCCACGCGGCCCCTCGCAAACAGTGCAGGAAGCCCGCGGAGCGAGGCCGGCTATCGGTCGGCCTCGAGTGACCGGCGTTCGCGCCGTGAACGGAGCGGTCTTCCCTCGCAAACCTTCGCGGACGAACCAACTACCTACAGGAACGTCCAGAAATCCGGCAGCCGGGGGCAAGCTTATGACATTTCGGACTAGACATTGCGGTATGGCAACGGACGACACGGCACAGGGCCCGCTACACGTGCCACCGCTGGAACACACCGCCTTCTTCGACATCGATACCAGAGACGGCTACGTGCGCATCGACCAGTCGTGGGGCGACCAGACGCTGTACACGCCCGAAGAGGCCCGCGACATCGCCGAGTCAATCATCGAGATGGCCGACGAAGCGCAGGAGACGGGGTAGCGGTCCGCGCCGAAAAAAGCGTGTTTGAGAGAAGCGCTAATTGAACAGGACACCATTCGCTAAAACAGTAGTTGGCGGTATTGGCGGCCGGACTCGGGACAGATGACGCCGGACGAGGATTCCACGGACACGGCGGAGATCGAAGAGCGGCTCGAGCAGGTCGGGCGGTATTCCACGTTCGTCAAGGCCGGCCTCGGAGTGATCCTCGGTGCGTTCGCCCTCGCGGTCGGCGTGTTACTACCGGCCAACCTCGACACCGTCGCGGGTGCCGTCGACGCGGTTCTCCTCCCATTGATATTCGTCGGGATGGGTCTGTTGCTGTTCGGTATCGGGATGCATCTCCATCTCATGCACCTGAACCTGGTGCGACAGTTGCGGAAGGGTTCCGACGAGGATTCGAGTCCCAGTGAGGACGAACACGACTCGTAGGTCGCGCTCCTGTCGCGAGCAGTTGGCGTTTTCACCTGTATTTGGCCCGGGGGTCGTGCTGCGCGACCCCGCCAAAAAGATGGTTTCGCAGTGGCTTTTTGTGCGCCGGTCCGATCGTGATGTGTGACTGACGCACATCGACGAGCGGCGGTGGCCGAGCGGGCGGCGAGAGCGGGCGGCGCCGTCGCTCGCCAGGCCTTCCGGGGCGAGCTCGCGGTCGAGACGAAAGCGGACAAGAACGATCTGGTGACGGAGTCCGACAGGGACGCCCAGCGGCAGGTGGTCTCGACGATCCGCGGGGAGTTCCCGAACGACGCGGTCGTGGGCGAGGAAGACGCCGTGCCGCTGGGGACGCCGGGCGAGGAGGTCGAAATCCTCTCGGAGGTGCCCACGACCGGGGACGCGTGGGTCGTCGACCCGATAGACGGGACGGCGAACTTCGCGCGCGGGCATCGGACCTGGGCGACGGCCGTCTCCGCGGTGACGGACGGCGATATCGTCGCAGCGGCGACGTACCTACCGACGACGGAGGACCTGTACGCTGCGGGCGCCGAGACCGGGACCCGCAACGGGAACGCGCTCGCGGTGAGCGACCGCGGGGACCCCGAGACGTTCGCGGCAGCGTCCGTCGGCCGCTTCGAGCGCGGGGGCGGGGCCGGCCTGGGCGCCATCGCGGGGGCGACGGTCGACCTACTGGGTGACTTCCGCCGATTCGGGAGCATGCAGTCGACGCTTGCGTTCGTCGCGGCCGGGGAACTCGACGCGGCGTTCTCGACGTACACGCCGGACCCGTGGGACTCGCTGGCGGGGATCCACCTCGTTCGGCGGGCCGGCGGGACGG
This sequence comes from Halosimplex rarum, assembly GCF_047715405.1. NCBI lineage: Archaea > Methanobacteriati > Methanobacteriota > Halobacteria > Halobacteriales > Haloarculaceae > Halosimplex > Halosimplex rarum. Next base: position 1,608,511 of record NZ_CP180412.1, on the reverse strand, counting down.
TAACGGACCTGGAGGGCGAGCCGTGGACGCCCGAGCGCGAGGGGATCGTCGCGAGCAACGGCGAGGCGCACGACGCGGTCTGTGAGGTCGCACGGGCCGCGGCGTCGCGGTAACGGCCCACTGCGGAGGCGGTCGCGCTCGACGCGCGCACGGGACCGGAAGGCTAAACAGCCAGACGCGAGGGAATGCGGGCATGGAAAGCGAGCAGGCGTTGTCCGAGCGGGGCTGGCTCGCGGCGTTCGTCGCTGCGCTGGCAGCGCTGGTCGGCGGCTCAGTCGTCGCCACCGAGCTGGTGTACGACCGGTTCGTCTGGCAGTACTTCTGGGGGCCGATCTACTCGGACGCCATGAACGCGCGCTGTGCAGTCAATACCGGCGAGGGGACCGAACTGCTCGGGAGCGCAGCGGCCTGTCAGGCCGCCGAGGCCACGGGCGTCGTGGCGTACACCGGGTACAGCACGGTCTCCACGGTCGGCTACATGGTCGTGCTCGTCTTCATGCTCGCCGGCGTCTACTTCCTGCTCGACCGGCTGGAGGTCGGCGAGGACAAGCGACTGTTCCTCTCGCTGGTCCCGTTCATGCTGTTCGGCGGCGCGGTCCGGGTCGTCGAGGACGTGACCGACGCGGCCGTGGGCGCCGGAGTCGACCCCATCATCAGCTATCCGCTGAACGTCCTGTTCATCAGCCCGGTGATCTACGTGACGGTGTTCGTGATCACGCTCGGGGCGCTGTTGGCGAGCCTGCGCCTCGAATCCGCGGGCGTCGTCGAAAACAGGTACAGGGCGTTGGCGGGGATCGGTATCGCGGTCCTCGTGCTGACGCTTGCGTACCTGTTCTTCGTCGCGGCGACGCGCGAGTACGCCGAGTTCTACCCGCAGATCCTGGTGGTCGACGTGGGACTCGCGTCCGTGCTCGCCTACGGGATGTACGTCGCGGCCGACCGGTACGAACCGGCGATCAACCGGGGAACCGGCGTGGTCGGACTCGGCATCCTCTGGGCGCACGCGATAGACGGCGTCGCGAACGTCGTCGCGGCCGACTGGCTCCCCGAACTCGGTCACCCGATCGACGCGTACGGCGCGAAACACGTCGCCAATCGAGCGATCATCGGCATCACCGAGGCGATACAGCCCGCATCGATCTCGGCCGTGATCGGTACCTCGTGGCCGTTCCTGTTCGTGAAACTCGCGGTAGCGCTGGGGATCGTCTGGCTCTTCGACGAGCAGATATTCGAGGAGAGCCCGCGCTACGCCGTCCTGCTGCTCGTCGCGGCGGCCGCCGTCGGTCTCGGTCCCGGGACGCGGGACATGCTCCGCGTCACGCTCGCGATCTGATCGGGACGAACCGGCCGAACGATCACCTCGGACGCGGCGCTACGGGCTCGTGTTCGAATCCGAAAAATCCGGGCCGTCAGACCTTTTCGAGCGCCGATTCGGGGTAGTAGCGGCTCCCGCAGGTCGGGCACTCGGCCACGGTCAACTCGTCGCCCGTCGACGACGCGACTTCCGTCCGCACCAGTTGCTGATTGCAGTCTGTACACGGGAGGTCGAACTCGGATACCATGATACGCTCCTCTGACGGATCGCTTCGGCGAGCAGAAGCGACGCCAGATGCCGTGTGAACAATCGGCACCCCACGGCATAAATCCTCGTATTAGTCGATTTCTTGCCAAATTACGGGCCGTCGGGCGATCGGTAAAACGGGCGTCGGGCGGCCCCGATCACAGTGGGCCGTCGCTGCGCGCGCCCCCAGTGGACAGATGCCTGTCAGGGATAGGGATGGTGATCACGGTCGAGCGCGGGCTCGAAGCCCAGATCCTGGGGGACGGTCCCGGCGCGCTCGCCGAAGTAGGGATCGCCGAAGAAGAGCGGCTGGGCACCGGGAACGACGACGCGGACGGCCTCGAAGCCCAGTCGCTGGACGTCTCGGGTGGTCGTCCGGGCGCCGTAGACCGACATGCCGGCCGCGACGACGCGGTCGAGGACCGCGTCGAGGTGGTCTCCGCCCTCCGGGATCGACTCCGGACCCACGGAGTCGGCCGGCACGCTCGTCTCGGGGCTGACGAACTCGTCGACGACGGGCGGCCGGTCGGCGTAGTGGCCGATGGCGCCGTCAGTCGCGGCGGCCCCCTCCTCGCCCATCCCGTCGAGTTCGACCCAGTTCTGGACCGCCTCGGCGAGGGCGTTCCTGGCCGCGCGGCCGGCGTCGAGGTGGGCAGCAGTCCCGAGCGCGAGTTTCGGCCATTCGTCGCGAGTCACCGCGACGGCGACGACGGGCACGTCGACGTCCTGCGTGAGCAAGAGCGCGGTCGCGTCCAGCCCCTCGGCGCCGGCGCGGGCGGCCAGGCGCTCGTAGCCGTCGTCGGCGACGTCGAGACCGAGCGGCTCGAACGTCGAGTACCAGGCGATCGTCGTCGCGTCGCGCTCCACCACCTCGTACAGGCCCGAGAGCAGCGCCTCGACCGAGGAGTTGCCGAGCCCGAGCCCGGTGGTGATGGCCGGGCGGATCGTCCGCTCGGGCGGCGGGTAGTGGACGATCTCGGCGGGGAGCGAGACCGGCTGTTCGGTCACCAGGTCGGTCCCGCGAACCCACGGCCGCTCGGCCCGGTCGCCGCCCGCGTCGACGCCCTCCTCGCCACTGTCGATCCAGCTTTCCGGACGGACGAACGACGATGGGGCGACGGCGTCGGCCAGGTCCATCGCGGCGGCGCGCTTGAACTCCGCCGCGTGGTAGACGCCAGCGCAGTAGCGCTCGTAGGCCTCGCCGAGCGCCTTCATGAACGCGGCGTCCCACCCCGGGTCGACGCCGGCGGCCTGCCGGGAGGCCGTCGCGTCGGCGAACGCGCCCGTGTCGCAGATCTGCGCGAGGTAGTAGGGCGCGGGGTACGACTCAGCCTCCCCGACCTGCTGGACGATCCCGACGCGCTCGTCGAGACCCACTTCGGCGCGGGTGAGCGCCCGTTCGACGTCGCGGTCGAGGTAGCCCCTGTCGAGCACGCGGTCGCGACCCTCCCCGCAGCCACAGTCCGGAACGGGTAGGAACTCGCGTTCGGCGTGAGGGAGTTCGACGACGACGCCGAGGGGGTCCGGTTCGGAGGGGTCGAGGAACTGGGCGGCGCGGCGGCCAGCGACGGCGCCGGCGAACCTGGCCGTGGCGTCCGACGGCGCCGCCGTCGGGTCGGCGTCCGCCTCGACGTTCGATTCCACGCGGGCGGAGAGACACCGGTAGCAGGCGCCGTCCGGGTCGAAGCCCGCGACCGACGCGTCGACCACGGGGACGCTCCCGACGCCGCCGAGTTCGACGGCGAACCAGGGGACGCCCGTTTCGCGCGCCCGGTCGTTCGCCCGCTCGAAGGTCGCCGCGCCGGCCTGGCCGACGACGACGCCGAGGCGCGTCCCCGGTCGAAGATCGTCGACGGCGACCCGCTCGACCGGTTCGTCCACGTCGCCCATGGCCGCCTCGACGGCCGCGGCGGCCGGGCCTGATCCGACGAGTCCGACTGTCATGCCTGCTCAGAGGCGGCGGCGGGTAGAAAAGCCCGGGGACTCACTCGTCCAGGCGCTCCTGGGCCATCGCGGCCAGCTCGGGGAGGTCGGCCTCTCTGATCTCGTCGTCGCCGGGACGCAGGCGCAGGCGCGGCCGGCCGACGTCGATGGGCACCTTCTCGGTCTGGACGAGCCCGCTGTCTTCCAGCCGCGTCTTCATCCGCGAGAACGTCGCTTTGCTCGCGAGGCCGACGTCCTCACCCCACTTGCTCATGTCGTAGAGCAACTGGCCGTTGCGCGCGGCGACGAGCAGGGCGATGGCGACCTCGTCGAGCCCCTCGCCGTCGCCCTTCGCGACGGACAGCGAGTCGAGCAGGCCGTCGAAGTCCTCGGCCGTGTCGGTCCCGATGTCGGCGGCGAGCGTCTCGCGGACCCGCGACAGCGGCGGCGTCCGGAGCGAGAACGCCTCGGCGTCGTCCCACTCGGCGGCGTACCGGTCGCGCATCGCCTCGACGAACGACTCGTCGGTCGTCGTGAGCCCGCCGACCCGGTCGTCGGCCGAGACCAGCGAGACGACGCTCGATTCGGTCACGAGCAGCGACGCCTCCGGCGCGTCGTCGAGGGCGCGCAACCCGAGCGTGTCCGCGGCCACGAGGTCGGCGGCGTGGCCGGCGACGATGAAGTCGGCCATCACGTCCTTGATCGGATCGCCCGGCGCGAGCAGTCGGACGGTCGGTGGGTCGTCGACGTCGTGCAGCCGGAATATCAGTTCGGTGAGAGTCTCCCGTGTGGGGTTGACCGCGTATACGAGGCCGCTACTGTCCCGAAAGACGCCAGTGAGAACGGCACCGACGTCCTCCTCGAGAAAGTTCGAACTCATCTGATAGCTGTGGTATTTCGAATTATCACACTTAATTTTACCGCCCGTCGGCGATGAATCGACTCTATCGCTCCCGTTCGAGCGGGTCTCGTCGCCCTGTCGCCGTCGCGCGATCGGGAGAGCACCGTTCCGTCGGTCGCGTGCGACCGTCGGCGCGCGGCCGCCGCTCGCCGAAAAGGTAGATTATTGACGGGCCGCCGCCGAGAGTCCACTACAGATGAACTACGACACGGTCCGGGACGTGGACCCGGAGATCGCCGACGCGCTCGAGGCGGAAGTCGAGCGCCAGGGCGACACGCTGGCGATGATCGCCAGCGAGAACCACGTGAGCGAGGCGGTACTGGAGGCACAGAGCTCGGTCCTGACGAACAAGTACGCCGAGGGCTACCCCGGTTCGCGCTACTACGGCGGCTGTGAGCACGCCGACACGGTCGAACAGGCCGCGATCGACCGCGCGAAGGAACTGTGGGGCGCCGAGTACGTCAACGTCCAGCCCCACTCGGGCTCGCAGGCGAACATGGCGGTCTACACGGCCGTCCTCGAACCCGGCGACAAGATCCTCTCGCTGGACCTGACTCACGGCGGCCACCTCAGCCACGGCCACCCGAAGAACTTCGCCGGTCAGGTGTACGAGGTCGAGCAGTACGAGGTCGACCCCGAGACGGGCCGCCTCGACTTCGAGGAGATCCGCGCCCAGGCCGAGGACTTCGACCCCGACATGATCGTCTCGGGCTTCTCCGCGTACCCGCGCGAGGTCCAGTGGGGCGAGTTCCAGGCCATCGCCGACGACGTCGACGCCTACCACATGGCCGACATCGCCCACATCACGGGCCTCGTCGCCGCAGGCGTCCACGACTCCCCCGTGGGTGTCGCCGACTTCGTCACGGGTTCGACGCACAAGACCATCCGCGCCGGCCGCGGCGGCATCATCATGGCCGACGAGGAGTACGCCGACGCCATCGACTCGGCGATCATCCCCGGCACGCAGGGCGGCCCCCTGATGCACAACATCGCCGGGAAGGCGGTCGGGTTCCAGGAAGCCCTGCAGCCGCACTTCGAGGAGTACGCCGAGCAGACGGTCAAGAACGCGAAGGCGCTGGCAGACCACCTGCAGGAACACGGCTTCTCGCTGGTCTCGGGTGGCACGGACAACCACCTCGTGCTCGTCGACTTGCGCGACTCGCACCCGGACGTGACGGGCAAGCAGGCCGAGGAAGCGCTCGAAGACGTCGGTATCGTCCTCAACGCCAACACGGTTCCCGGCGAGACCCGCTCGCCGTTCGTCGCCTCGGGCATCCGCGCCGGCACGCCGGCGCTGACGACCCGCGGCTTCGACGAGGACGCCACCGAGACCGTCGGCCACTGCATCGCCGAGGTCATCGACAACCCCGACGACGAGGACGTCAAGGCCGAAGTCGCCGAGATCGTCCAGGGCCTCTGCGAGGAGTACCCGCTCTACGGCGACGACAGCGAAGGCCTCGTCTTCGAGTAAGCGCTGCGAGCTCGGTTTCCGCGTCGGTTCCGTTTCTGCTTCCGCTCCCGCGTACACCGTCGCCGTTATCAGATCTCGTCGGACTGGACGGCGTCGCTCTCGCGGACCGTCACGCCGTCTATCTGGATCTCGCCGGTACCGTCGACGGTCACCGTGTGGTCGGGCACTTCGAACGTGAGTTCCCAGTCGTCGGTGTCCGTCCGGGCCATCTCGCGGACCGCGTCGGTGGCGACGTAGTCGTGCAGCGAGTAGTCGAGCTCGTGCGGCTCGACGCCCTCCACCGTCGCGATCGCGCCGACGAGTTCCAGCGTGACGTCGTCGGGTTCGGTCACGACTGCCCCCTCGCGTGCTCTTCGAGCCGCTGGCACTCCTGGGTCAGTTGCGGCGGGATCTCGCCCGCGTACGCCTGCAACGCGCGGAAGACGACCGCGGTCTCCTCGAACGCCGGTCCGCGCTCGACGACGAGCGGGTCCCGCTCCCACTCGACGAAGCCGTGTTCGGCGAGGACGGGCAGGTGCGTGTGGACGAGGTCGACGTACAGGGTCTCGGGGTTGCGGAGCTGATACGGCGGGTTCGCCGCCTCGGGGAGTGAGAGCTCTCGTTCCGGAGGCGCTTCCATGAGCGCGACCACGATCTGTCTGCGCGGTTCCGCGGTGAGCGCGCGGAACACGCGGTTCCAGCGCTCGATCATCGCCGACGCGCGCCGATCTCTGTCTGTCGGCATACGGTGGTGCATGGTCCCGAGAAGCATAGAGGTTCCGCGGCCCGACGCGGCGCCAGTGGATCGCTCTGTCCCGTCCGAGACACGTTTTTCCGCGAACGGGCCGGAGTAGTTCGTATGCCCGATCTCCCCGCTGTCGACAGGCGGACGGTCCTCCGAGCGAGCGCGCTCGCCATCGCTGGCATCGGCGGCTGTGCGACAGACGACACCGGTACCGATCCGGACGCGACCGGCGGTGGAACGGTCGCCGGCGGCGAAGCGGGTGGCGATGGAGACGGGGGCGACGAGCGGAGTTCGGCCGGCAGATCAACCGCGACGGACACCGATACGCCGGCGTCGACGACCGAACGGGAAACGACTTCGGGCGGCGGCCGAGACTCGACCACCGATTCGACGGCGACCGACTACGACCTCCGCGAGGCCAACGTCACGGCGGTCGAGTCCGAGCGCACGAACGGTGCTTACCGGTTTTCGATCACGCTCTACCACGACGACGACGGCGAGGAGGGGTACGCCGACTGGTGGCAGGTCGAGTCGATCGAGGGCGACCGACTGGGGCGACGCGAACTGCTGCACGCCCACTCGACGGCGCCGTTCACCCGCTCGGAGACGATCGAAGTTCCCGGCGACGCCTCGTGCGTCGTCGTCCGCGGTCACGACCAGACACACGGCTACGGCGGCCGCGCGATGCTCGTGAACCTCGACAGCGGGGAGACGAGCGGCGTCGACCAGGGGTCGGAGAAGCAGTCGTTCGACGCGAGCGACTGCCCGTGACGGGCCGGCGGTCCAGGTCGGGGTCCAGTTCCGGGTCTAAGTCCGGAGTCCTGCCGTAGACGGGCCGTTTATACGGGTTCGTTCCCGAGAGGCGGGTATGACCGACCTCGACGCCGTCGACCGGGCGCTCCTCAACGCCTTCCAGGGCGGGTTCCCGGTCGTCGCGGACCCCTACGAGCCGGCGGCCGCGGCGCTGCGCGACCACGACGTGGACGTGACAGCCGCGGAACTCCACGAACGCCTCGCCGCGCTCGACGAGGAGGGCGTCCTCACCCGGTTCGGCGCGCTGATCAACGCGGAAGCCATCGGCGGCACGGCGACGCTCGTCGCGATGCACGCGCCCGAAGAGCGCTTCGACGAGGTGGCCGAGCAGGTGAACGCACACGCCGAAGTCGCGCACAACTACGAGCGCGAGCACCCCCACCTCAACATGTGGTTCGTCGTGAGCGTCGCCGACGAAGACCGCGTCGACGAGGTGCTGGCGGAGATCGAGGAGGAGACCGGCCAGGAGACGTACAATCTCCCGAAACAGCGGGAGTTCCACGTCGGCGCGAAGTTCCCCGTCGAGGGGCCGCTGGAGGACGTGGACGGCGGGATCGACCTCTCGGGTCTCGGTCCCGACGTGGATCCCGACGACCGGGGCGGCCTGACGCCGCGCGAGCGCGACCTCGTGGTCGAGATTCAGGGCGGCCTCCCCACCACGCGGACGCCCTACCGGGACGTGGCCGAGGCGCTCGACGAGGACGTGGAGTGGGTGCTTTCGACGATCAGGCGCTTCGACGCGGAGGGGAAGGTTCGCCGCGTCGGCGTCATCCCGAACCACTACTCGCTGGGGTACTCGGAGAACGGCATGACCGTCTGGGACGTGCCGGACGACGTGGTCGACGAGGTCGGCCCGGAGATCGCCGCGTTCGACTTCGTGACCCACTGTTACCGGCGGCCTCGCCACGAGGGCGTCTGGCCGTACAACTTCTTCGCGATGACCCACGGCCGCAGCGAGGAGGAGAGCGAGGCCCGCGTCGAGCAGGTCCGCGAGAAGATGGCCGAACACTGGGACGTGACCGACGAGGACTGGGACACGCTGTTCTCGACGGGCATCCTCAAGAAGACGGGTATCCGCATCGAGGAGCGGGCGGACGCGAACGTCGACGCCTGAATCGGCCCGCTCTGTTCGTCCGTTGCGGGGACATATCCAGAAGAACGCTTACTTACCGCCAGTGGCAAGGACTCCAGTATGATCCCCCTGCTCCACGACTTCGGGGGCGAGACCGTCCTCGTCTTCGGGGGCGGACGCGTCGGCGCCAGGAAGGCCCGACGGTTCGCCCGGGAAGCCCGCGTGGTCGTGGTGAGCCCGGAGTTCGCCGCGGCTGACGGCGAACGAGTGGACTTCGGCGACGCCGAACTCGTCCGCGAGGCCCCGGACCCCGACGACGTGTCTGACTGGTTCGATCGGACGGCGCCGGTACTGGCGGTCGCGGCGACGAACGACGCCGAACTGAACGAGCGGATCGAGGACGTAGCTCGAGAGCGAAGCGTCCTCGTCAACCGGGCCGACCAGCACGGCGGGCGGGAGGCGGGGAGCGTCGTCGTCCCGGCGACGGTCCGCGACGACCCGGTCGTGGCCGCCGTCGCGACGGGCGGGGCGAGCCCGGCGCTGAGTCGCCACCTGCGCCAGCGGATCGAGACAGAGATCGCCGACGCGGGCGCGATGGCCGAGTTGACGGGCGAGCTCCGCGCGGAGTTACAGCGGGACGGGGTCGCGCCGGACCGGCGTCGAGCGGCCGTGCGGGCGGTTGTCAGGTCGGACGCGGTTTGGAAGGCTTTAGATAGTGGGATACCCAAAGCTCGACAAGTGGCAGCGGACGTAATCGCGGACGCGACGGGTGAGACAGCGTGACTGTCGGAACGGGCGTCATCTCCGGCGCGAGCGTCGACATCGACCGCGCGACGGTCGACGAGCTCGAAGCCGCGACCGTCGAGAGCCAGCGGGAGGGCGTCGACCGCTTGCTCTCGGCGCCGGCGGTCGAGGAGGCGTACGTCCTCCAGACCTGCAACCGGGTCGAGGCGTACGTCGTCACCAGCGACGGGCCGGAGGGCCGCGCTGCGCTCGACGTCTTCTTCGAGGGCGTCCCCGACGACGTCCTCGTCGAGTTGGGTCACGAGGAGAGCCTGCGGCACCTCATGCGGGTCGCCGCCGGCCTCGAATCGATCGTCGTCGGCGAGGACCAGATCCTCGGCCAGGTCAGCACCGCCTACGAGGACGCCCTCGCCGCCGGCGGCATCGGCCGGATCCTCGAAGCCGGCGTGACGAAGGCCGTCCACGTCGGCGAGCGCGCTCGGACCGAGACGGCCATCAACGAGGGCTCGGTCTCCCTCGCCAGCGCCGCGGTCAAACTCGTCGACGAGGAGGTCGGCGTCGACGGCGCGGACGCCCTCGTCGTCGGCGCCGGCGAGATGGGGCGGCTCGCCGCGCAGTCGCTCGCGACACGCGTCGACCACCTCTACGTGGCCAACCGGACGGCCGAGCGCGCCGAGCACCTCGCCGACACGGTCGACGCGGACGCGACCGTCGTCGACCTGGACGAGGTGGCAGAGGCCGTCGCCGAGGCCACCGTCGTCGTGACGGCGACGGGGAGCCCGGACTACGTCTTCGACAAGTCGACCGTCGCGGGCTCGGGCGAGACGTTCGTCGTCGACATCGCCCAGCCGCGGGACGTGCCGACGACGGTGACCGAGCTCCCGGGCGTGACCGTCCGCGACCTCGACGCGTTGAAAACCGTCACCGACGAGAACCGCGCCCAGCGCGCGGAGGCGGCGACGGTCGTCGAGGAGATGATCGACGTCGAGTTCGAGCGCTTGCTCGCCCAGTACAAGCGAAAGCGGGCGGACCGAGTCATCTCGGCGATGTACGAGAGCGCCGAGCGCGTCAAGGCCCAGGAAGTCGAGACGGCCGTCGGCAAGGCCGACCTCGACGCCGGCCAGCGCGAGGTCGTCGAAGCGATGGCCGACGCCATCGTCAACCAGCTGCTCGCCGCGCCGACCAAGAGCCTGCGCGACGCCGCAGAACAGGACGACTGGTCGACCATCAACACCGCGCTCCAGCTGTTCGACCCCGAGTTCGGCGGCGACGAGTCCGAGAGTGACGGCGTCGAGAGCGACGAGATTCCCGAACACATCCGCGACCAGATGCCCGACGCCGTCTTCGATCAGTTGAGCGACGACTAGAGACTTCTCGAGGTTCGGTTCGATTCGTCGATTGTTTGGATTGTCGAGTGTCAACCGCCACTGATGGCACCGCACAGAACAGCGTGAAAGCCCCGACGCGTTCGAGGGCTGCGACTCGCTGCGCTCCTCGCTCCGCTGCGGTGCTTGCGTCGTCTCCCTCCTCGAACGCGTCGCCCCTTTCATTCCCACCCGGTTCTGCTGGCCGACCGGTCTATGCGGGTGGGAATGAAAGGGGCCGGACGCTCCGGGAACCCGGGCGAAGAAAGCACCGCAGGGAGCGGAGCGACCGAAGTGCGCAGCGAGCCCCGGGACCGAAGCAGGCCGGGGCTTTCACGCTGTTCGCGGTTCCAGTTCGAGTAGCGGTCGTTTCTGCAGCGAGAATCTTTCCGACTCGAACGCATCGGCCGAACTTTCATGCGGGTACCGGCCCACGGATTCCACATGGCAGACCTGCTCTCAGACGACGAGATCGAGGACCGACTACCGGCCGAGTGGGAGCGCGACGGCGACGAAATCGTCCGGACGTACGAGTTCGACGCGTATCTCGACGGCGTCGGCTTCGCCGCGGGCGCCGGCGGGGTCGCCCAGGACGCCTTCCACCACCCCGAGATGACGATCGGCTGGCGCGAGGTCGAAGTGCGGCTGACCACCCACGACGAGGGCGGTATCACCGACAAGGACATCGAACTCGCAGAGCGGTTCGACGACCTGCAGTAGATGTCTCGGGGGGACGACGAGGGGCGGGGCGAGGACGAGTCAGCGACGGCGACCGACTCGGAGGCGGCGTACGTGTTCCGGGTGACGGTCCGACTCGACCCCGACGTGGAGGGGGTCTGGGCGACGCCGGACACGTTCGAGACGACCGTGTTCCGGCGAGCGGACCCACCGGGAGAGCCAGGGTGGCTGTACTTCCGGGACAACCTGTGGCGGGGGGAGTGCGGAGACGAGGCGTACATGCGCGAGGTGACCGAGAACGCGCTCGGCACACCGGTCGCGAGCGTGTCGTTCAGCGAACTTCGGACGACCCAGGGGTATCTCGACGACCTCCGCGATGCCGTCGCCGACGACCTGGACCTGTTCAACGCCTCGACCGTGGACGAAGTCCTCTCCAAGTACCTCGGCAGCTCGATCCACGTCACTGACGACGTGTAGCCGGTCCGCGACGAGGCGCGGCAGCCGTTATGGGACGATTCCGAGCGCCTGCGCGGCGAATCCGACGTAGGTCCCGAGCGCGTTCAGCACGGCCAGCGCGACGGGGAGGCCGGCGGCGACGAGCGCCTGGCGGCGGGTGAGTCCGCGGGCGCACTCGGCGGCGACGATCCACAGATAGGCCATCCAGAGCGTAAACAGCGGCCGGACGAGCCGGACGGCGGTGTACGCGGGGTTGCCTGCGACCGAGGTGCGGACCCACTCTTCGACTGCGGTCTCGGACGCGAAGGTCGGTGCGTCGACGAAGAGCGCGGTAATGACGACCGACACCGCGAGGGTCGGGACCAACGTTGGGACGAGCGACCAGCCGACGAACGCGAGGACGCGCCGGAATGGCCCCTCGCCGTCGAAGTAGACCGAGACGAGGTAGACGACGACGGCGACGCCGACCCAGAGGACGAGGTAGACCACGGGCGTCGCTCCCAGCGAGAGGACGAACTCGCGGGGCGCGGCGACGCGCTGGTCGCCGGCGGCGTAGACGAGCGATCCGGTGTCGACGCCGTCGAGGAGGCCCCCGAGCGAGCGGAGGATGACGGCGCTCGTCGCGAGCACCATGATTCCGTGGAGGGCGACGACGAGCGCTGGTCCGACCAGCGAGGGGTCCTCCCGTCGGTGCTCGAAGAATGTCCGGGGATCGGTGACCAGCGTCGACAGACCCATGTCGTCCGGACGCTGGACCGTCTGCGGCATAAATCCGCCCGATCCGCGGCGCTGCGGACTGGTGGACGCTGCGGCCAGGCCTGGTGGACGCTGCGGCCGGGCCTGGTAGACGCTGCAGCCGGGACTCGTTCCCGTGTGGCGATCCCGGCAGAAGGTACTTACAGTCCAGACCCCTACACTATCGATCCAATGGCCGGCGACGCGTACGATTTCTGGTTGTTCGACCTCGACGGCACGGTCGTCGACGTCGACCCCGACTACCCCCGGAAGATCGTCGGAGAAGTGGGCGATCGCCTCGGGTACGGCTTCACGGACCGCGAGGCCGACCACCTGTGGTACGGCGTCGGCGGCGCGCGAAGCGACGTCTTCGCCCGCCGCGGCCTCGACCCCGACGAGTTCTGGGAGACGTTCCACGAGGTCGAAGACCCGGTCGCTCGCGCCGAGTCGTCGTTCGTCTACGAAGACGCGGCGGCGTTCATCAGCGAACTCGACTGTCCGACCGGCGTGGTCACCCACTGTCAGTCGTACCTGACCGGGCCGCTGCTCGACCACCACGACATCGCCGACTGGTTCGACGCCGTCGTCTGCTGCGACGACGACATCGGCTGGAAGCCCGACCCGACCCCAGTGGAACTGGCGATGAACCGCATCGGGGTCGGCTACAACGGCCACGAGGGTGCCCTCGTCGGCGACGATCCCGACGACACCGGCGCCGCCTGGAACGCCGGCATCGACGCGATCCACGTCGACCGCGTCGACGCGGTCGAACGCGGCCAGTGCGTCCTCGGCGACCGCCGCATCGGCGGCTTCGACGACCTCTGAGCGCGCCGAGAGGGTTCAGCGGCTACTAGCTCGCTCGGATCACTCGCTCTCGAAGCCGTCGAGCCCACCGAGAGCGTCTGCGAGGTCGGCGAGACAGTCGCCCAGTTCCCTCACGCTCGGCTTCTCGGTACGCTCGGGGTTCGCGAGCACGCGGACGGACTGCGCCCCGACGGGAACGAACCCCAGGCCGAGTTTCGACGCCGTCGCGCGCAGTCCCAGGCCCACGTCAGCGTTCCCGGACGCGACCGAGCGCGCGGGGCTCTCGAAGGCTCGCGCGGCCAGATCGAACCCCGAAATCGCGTCCGTCACGTCCCGCCGTTCCACGCCCCGCTCCTCGGCTAGTTCCGCCAGCGCGTTCGAGAGACTCGTCCGGAGACCGGACTCGGTCCCCCGGTTCACGAACGACAGGTCGCGGTCGACGAGGTCACCGAGGCCCTCGATCTTCTCGGGGTTCCCGTCGGGAACGACGAGACCCCACTCCCGCGTCCAGCCGCCGAGTTCGACGGCGTCGGCCACGTCCTCGCGCTCGGCGTCGAACGGGCCGGCGACGACGGCGACGTCGGGGAGTCCGTCGCGCAGCTGTCGGAGCCCACCGCGCGAACCCCGAGCGAGGTAGCGCGGGCGGTCGAGTCGGTCAAGCAGTCGCGAGAGCGCGGGGTCGTCCTCGCCGACGCCCAGCAGCGTCGGCGGGCGCACGTCCGGCGAGAACAGGTCGACGGTCACCGAGTCGCCCGCGGCGAGGAGATTCGTGTCCGCCGGCACGTCGACGACGCCGTCGGCCGCGGTGAGCGTCGTCGTCGCGCCGCTGCCCTTGTCCACGGGGTAGACGAGCGTCTCGCCCGACTCGTCTTCGACGAGGCCGACCGCGAGCAGGCGGCGCCGGCCTTCCTCCGAGCGCTCCCCGACGGCCATCCGGCCGTCGACGTGGGCGGTCCGCGGTTCGGGCAGCCCCACGGCGGAACGGATAGCGGGCGCGACGAACGTGCGGAAGATGGTCAGGGCCGAGACGGGATAGCCCGGAAGTCCGACGTAGGCAGCGCCACTGTCGGGATTCGCGTCGGCGGACCCCTCCTCGCCGCCGATTCGGCCAACGAGCATCGGCTTGCCGGGCTTGATAGCCACGCCGTGGAGCAGGAGGTCGCCGCGCTCCTCGATGACTCGATACACGACGTCGACGGCGCTGGCGCTCGTCGACCCCGAGGTGAGCACCAGATCGCAGTCGGCGGCGGCCTCGACGAGGGTCTCCTCCATCGCGTCCATGTCGTCGCCGACGTGGGGGTAGACGACCGGGTCGCCGCCCGCCTCCTCGACGGCGGAGGCGACGGCGTAGCTGTTGACGTCGTAGATCTGTCCGGCGCGGTGGTCGAGGTCGTCGCCCGGCCGGACGAGTTCGTCGCCGGTCGAGACGATGGCGACGCGGGGCTTCGACCGGACCGGTACCTCGTCGACGCCGAGCGCGGAGAGCAGGCCGATTTCGCGGGGCGTCAGGCGAGTGCCCGGGCCGAGTGCCCGCTCGCCGGCGGCGATGTCTGCGCCGGCGAGCATGACGTTCTCGCCGGGCGTGACCGCCGTCTCGATGCGAACGGCACGGTCCGGCTGGCCGTCGCCGTCGACCTCGTTCCCGGCCACTTCCTCCGTCCGTTCGACGATCACGACGGCGTCGGCCCCATCCGGCATGACCGCGCCCGTCGATATCTCCACTGTTTCGCCGGCGTCGAGGGACGCGTCGGGCGTCTCCCCCGCGTGGACGCTCCCGACGACGGGGAGCGTGACAGGTGAATCGTCGGCGCCGTAGGTGTCCGGCGCGCAGACGGCGTAGCCGTCCATCCCGGCGCGGTCGAACCCCGGCACGTCCAGGCCGGCGTCGACCCGTTCGGCGAGGACGCGCCCCCGGGCCGTTTCGAGGGGAGCGCGCTCGCTGCCGGCCGAGAGATCGAGGGAGGCGACAGTCTCGCGGGCCCGCTCGGGGTCGGCGAGGTCGCGGAACTCCTTGCGGTCGCTCATACCGACGCCTCCCACCGCTCGACGGAAACCGTTTCGCCCGCGACCACTCGCTCGCGGTCCGCGGGCACGACGACCCACCCGTCGGTGCGGGCGAGCGTCGACAGCGGTTCGTCGTCGACGGGGCGCGCGGTCTGCCCCGTCTCGGCGCCCGATTCGTCGTCGCCCTCGAAGGAGACGGGGACGACCGACGTCCGTCCGGCCGCGCTGTCGACGTCGTCGGCGAGTTCGTCCGCTGCGGTTCTCGGTGCAGGCGGGTCGCGGCCGGCGAGACGGGCGACGGCGGGCGCGACGAACTGCGTCGTCGCCACGAACGCCGCGACGGGGTCGCCGGGGATCGAAAGTATCGGCCGCTCGTTCACGACGCTCAGGGACGTGGTCTCCGCGGGTTCGAGCGCCACGCCGTCGACTTCCACCGCGCCGAGGTCGGCGATCACGTCGACGACGCGGTCCGATTCGCCCGGACCCGTCCCGCCGACGGTGACGAGGAGGTCCTTCGTCAGGTCGCGCTGGACGGCGGCGCGGAGCGCGTGCGGGTCGGGGGCGACGGCGTCGCGGTAGGTCACCTTGGCGCCGAAGCGCTCGGCGAACTCGGCGACGGTCGTCCCGTCGGTCTCGACGGTCTGGCCGGGCGCTGGGTCGCCGCTCGTGACGCCGCCTCCGGTGGGGACGATGCCGACGGTAGGCCGCTGGACGACCTCGACGCGCGTCCGACCGACCGCGGTACACAGCGCGGGGTCGGACGGTCGCAGGCGGTGGCCCGCCGGTCTGACCGTTTCGTCGGCGGCCACGTCCGCGCCGACGCGGCGGACTCCGACCTCGGGGTCGACAGGGCGAGCAATGGCGAGGACATAGCCCGTCGCGACCGAATCGACCACCGCGTCGGCTCCGTCCGGGAGTTCGTCGCCGGCCTCCACCGGGATCGCCGTTCCCGGTTCCACGGAGGTTGCGCGGCCGGCGTCGGCGGCATGGGTCGTTACGGCGAGTTCCGCCGGCGCGTCGTCGGTCGCGTCGGCCGTGTCGGCGGTGCGGACGGCGAAACCGTCGCGGGCGGCCTGGTCGAATGCGGGGACGGCGCGGCGGGCGACGACGGGTTCGGCGAGCGGGCGGTCGACGGCGGTGCTGACCGGCAGCGTCTCGGTTCGATCGATGGGGGTGACGACCGCGCGGAGTCGCTCGCGAGCGGTCGACAGGGCGGTCCGGTCGGCGGCCGACCGGCGTGGATCGGTCATACCGACGGTTTCGGCGCCCGGCCAATAAGCGGTGCGTCGCAGCGGTTCGGCCGCGGGGGGTTGAGACACCGCGGCCTTTTTCGCCGTCGCATCCTAAGCACCGCCCATGACATCGTTGCGCGACGCGCTCAGGGATCTGCCCGACGCCGTTTTCGCCGACGTGCTGGAGAGCGACGACGCGTACCTGCTGGTGCTCGACCTGCCCGGCGCGTCCGAGGCGACCGTCGACGCCGCGGTCGACGGCAGCCGCCTCCGGGTCGAGGCGCGCCGCGAGAAAGACGTCCCCACCGACTTCGACTACGTGGAGGAGGAGCGCTCGCTGTTCCTCGACGTGGAACTGCCGCTCCCGCCGGGGGTCACCGGCGCCGGCGCCTCTGGATCGATCGACCGGGGCGTCCTCGAACTCGAACTCCCCAAAGCGGAGGCCGCGCCGGAGACGCAGATCCCCATCGACGACTGAGTTCACGTGAACCTACGCGCATACTGGCGGTTCGTCGTCGTCGCGTGGCGGTTCCTGCCGCTCGCACTCGCGTACGTCCGCGACCGCAACCGGTTCATCCTCTTCGGCCGCAGCCGCTCGGTCTCCCCGGAGAAGCGCCGCGAGCGCGCCCGGACCCTCCTCGACACGCTCCTGACGCTCGGCCCGACGTTCATCAAACTCGGTCAGTTGCTCTCGACGCGGCCGGACATCGTCCCGCCGGAGTACATCGAGGAGCTCGAAGAGCTCCAGGACCGCGTGCCGCCCGCCGACTGGGAGCGTGCCCGCGTCGTCCTCGAAGAGGCGCTCGGTCCCGTCGACAGCCGGTTCGCCGAGTTCGACACCGAGGCCATCAGCGGCGCGAGCCTCGGCCAGGTGTACCACGCGCGGACCGAGGACGGCGAGGTCGCGGTGAAGGTCCGCCGGCCGGGGGTCGAGGACCTCGTCGAGGCCGACCTTCGCGTGGTCAAGTGGACGCTGCCGATCCTGCTGTACTTCGTCGACGAGTCGCGGTCGTTCTCGCTGGAGACGCTCGCCGACGAGTTCGACCGGACGATCCGCCAGGAGATGGACTACGAGCGGGAAGCGCGGATGCTCGCCGAGATCCGCGCGAACTTCGACGGCGACACGCGGATCCGGATGCCCGAGGTCGACGAGTCCCGCTCGACCGACCGCGTCCTGACGATGGAGTACGTCCCCGGCACGAAGATCACCGACCTCGACGAACTCGACGAGCGCCGCCTCGACCGGACGGAACTGGCCGAGACGCTCCAGGAGGCGTACCTCCAGATGATCATCGAGGACGGCGTCTTCCACGCCGACCCGCACCCCGGCAACCTCGCCGTGCAGGACGACGGCACGCTCGTCTTCTACGACTTCGGGATGAGCGGGTACGTCGACCCGTTCATCCAGGAGCGGATCGTCGACTTCTACGTCGCCGTCGCCGACCAGGACATCCAGGCGATCCTCGACACGCTGATCGAGATGGGGACCCTGAGCCCGGAGGCCGACCGGCAAGTGATGGCGGACGTGCTCGAACTCGCCATCGCCGACGCCCGCGGCGAGGACATCGAGCAATACCGCGTCCAGCAGATCGTCCAGCAGGTCGAGGACACCATCTACGACTTCCCGTTCCGCCTGCCGGCGAACCTCGCGCTCGTCCTCCGCGTCGCCACCGTCGTCGAGGGCGTCTGCGTCACCCTCGACGAGGACTTCGACTTCATCGACGTGGCGACGGGCTACCTCCGCCGGCAGGGATTCCTCGCCGACACGGCCCGCGAGTACGTCGAGGACCGCGTCGACGAGGTCCAGGAGGCGACCAAGTCGGCCGTCCGGACGCCGCCGAAGATCGAGGAGGTGCTCGACCTGGCCATCCACGAGGACCTGCAGGTCGAGGTGGACTTCCGGGACTCCCAGAACCTCCTCGGACGGGTCACTCGCCGACTCATCTACGGGATGGTCCTCGCGAGCGCGGTGTTCTCGTCGGCCGTCCTCGTCGCGTTCGAGCAACTCGTCGCCGCCGCGATCACCGTCGGGCTCGCCGTCCTCGTCGCCGTCCTGCTGTTCTTCTCGTTCCGCAAGCGACGCGGGATCCGGGCCCAGCCACAGTTCACTCGCCAGAGCATGCGCGAACGCGACCGAGAGCGGTGAGTGACGAGCGCCGGGAGCGACGGGAGCGGGGGCGCCCCGAGGCGAGTGTCGGAAACGGTTTATACCGTGACTCGACTACCTGAAAGCGAACGACATCGTCCGTTCGCGGGCACCGAACCGGCTTCTCGGTTCTTCTCTCCGTCCGGGTCCGATTCCACGACGAGGGCGGCCGAGGCGGCGACTCGCGACCGGATTCGTTCGGACGAACCGCTCTGAGCGCTCTCGCCGGCGGGCGGCGGTCGAGAGCCCGACCATCCCCGACCACACGCGGAACACACGATATGAATGAGTACTGACGACAGCACGAACCCGATCGACGCGATGCGGGAGACGATAGAGGCGGAGATCCCCGACGAACTCGAGATCTCGCGGGTCACCTTCGAAGGCCCCGAACTCGTCATCTACACGGAGACGCCCCAGAAGTTCGCCGAACAGGACGGGCTGGTCCCGCGACTGGCCAGTTCCGTCCGCAAGCGGATCACCGTCCGGCCGGCGCCGGGCACGCAGGTCCGCGAGCGTGACGCGGAAGGGGAGATCCGGAGTCTGATACCGGAGGAAGCCGGGATCGAGAACCTCCGGTTCTATCCGGGGACCGGCGAGGTCGTGATCGAGGCGGAAAAGCCCGGCATGGTCATCGGCAACCGCGGGAGCACGCTCCGGGAGATCCAGCGGGAGGTCGGCTGGACCGCGGAAGTCCTGCGGACGCCGCCGATGGAGTCCTCGACCGTCGACAACGTCCGGAACTACCTCATCCAGGAGCGCGACGAGCGCCGCGAGTTCCTCGAACGCGTCGGCGAGCGGATCCACCGCGAGCAGCAGCAAGAGACCGACTGGGTCCGCGTGACGACGCTCGGCTGTTGCCGCGAGGTCGGCCGCGCGTCGTTCATCCTCTCGACGCCGGAGACCCGGATCCTGATCGACTGCGGCGACAAGCCCGGCGCCGAGGGCGAGGTCCCCTACCTCCAGGTCCCGGAGGCGAACCCGATCCCCGACCTCGATGCGGTCGTGCTCACGCACGCCCACCTGGACCACTCGGCGCTGCTCCCGCTCCTGTTCAAGTACGGCTTCGACGGCCCGATCTACACGACGCAGGCGACCCGCGACCTGATGGGCCTGCTCCAGCTCGACTATCTCGACGTCGCCGCCAAGGAGGGGCGTTCGCCGCCTTACGAGTCCGAGATGGTCCGCAAGGAGCTCAAACACACCATCCCGATCGAGTACGGCGACGTGACCGACATCGCGCCGGACGTCAAACTCACGATGCACAACGCCGGCCACATCCTCGGGAGCGCCGTCTCGCACTTCCACATCGGGAACGGCTTCCACAACGTGGTCTTCTCGGGCGACATTCACTACAAGGATACCCGGCTGTTCAACGGCGCCTCGAACGACTTCCCGCGGGCGGAGACGCTCGTCATGGAGTCGACCTACGGCCGCCGCGACGACTACCAGACCGACCAGGAAGACAGCGAGCGCAAGCTCACCGAACTCGTCAACGAGACCTACGAGGAGGGCGGCAAGGTCGTCATCCCGGCGTTCGCCGTCGGGCGCTCGCAGGAGCTGATGCTCGTCCTCGAAGAGGCGATGCGCGAGGGTCGGATCCCGACGATGCCGGTGTATCTCGACGGGATGATCCGCGAGGCGACGGCGATCCACACGGCTTACCCCGAGTTCCTCCGCGACGGGCTGCGCGAACGGATCCTCCACGAGGACGAGAACCCGTTCCTCGCCGACCAGTTCCAGCAGGTCGACGGCGGCGAGGAGATGCGTGAGGACATCGCCGACGGCGAGGAGTGCGTCATCCTCTCGACCTCGGGGATGGTGACCGGCGGGCCGATCATGTCCTGGCTGCGGTTGCTGGGCGGCGAGCCGGAGAACACGCTGCTGTTCGTCGGCTACCAGGCCCAGGGGACGCTCGGCCGCCGGATCCAGAGCGGTCGCCGCGAGATCCCGTTTAGCGACCGCGGGAGCCGGAGCGAGCAGATGACGCTGCGGTTCGACGTCGAATCCGTCAGCGGGTTCTCCGGTCACGCCGACCGCAACGGACTCGAAGACTTCGTCGGGACGATGAGCCCGCGCCCGGAAGAGGTCCTCTGCGTCCACGGCGACGAAACGGCGACGGACCAGCTCTCCTCCGCACTCTACCAGGAGCTCAACGTCCGGACGCACGCCCCCCGAAATCTCGAAACGTTCCGCTTCGACTGACTGGCCTCGGAAGAGTCCGCTTCGACTGAGCGGGCGGCCCCGGTTTCCTGGGATCGGACGAGAATCTGCCCCGCCGTCGACCGGCCGAGCGAAACATATTTACGGCGTACAGCGGAACAGAAGGTCGTACTGCGGACTTCGTCCGGTCCGTTCTTCGTTCGCCCATCGGTTCGCCACCGCTGCGAGGCGTCCTTCGATGGCACTGCTCTGAGATGCGCCGTGCCGGATGCGACCCCTTTCATGGCGGGCCCTGGGCCTCACCGACGGGACCGGCCACAGACACACCCATGAGAGAAACTGACCTCCCCTGTTCGGACTGCGGGGCACCGCTCGTCGAACGCGTCGTCTTCACCGCGGACCTGCCGGTCGAGACGGACCGACGGTCCAGCGCACGCATCGCCCAGTGTCCCACCTGTGGGGCGCGCTACTATCCCCGTCAGACGGTCTCGCAACTGGCGGGACGGTCGAACGCCGCTCGGCGGCGCCGGAGCGACTGATCAGTGACCGACGCGTCTGACTCGTCGACCGACCGGGAGTCGAAGTCCGTCGCCCCGCTACCGCAGGGGCTCGCGACGGGCTCGACCGTCCTCGTCGCGGGCTCGACCGACCCCTCGCGCCACGCCGTCGGCTTCCAGCTCCTCTCTCGGCTCGGCGACGCCGACGATACGGTGCTGTCCGTCACGACGACCGAGAGCGGCGACGAGACCGTCGAGGCCGCCGAGAGCGCGTATCCGGACGGAGACAGGCCGTCGCTCGGCGTGGTCGACACGGCGTCGAAACAGCAGTCACTCGCTGCGCCCGCCGGGGAGGTCCCGGTCGTCTACACGCCGGCTCCAGGGGACCTGGAGCGGCTGGTCGTCGGACTCACCGAACTGTCCGCGGGTGGTCCACCGTCGACGGGCGCGCGCCACCTCCTGGTCAGATCGCTCACGCCGGTCCTCGCGACCGTGCCGACCGACCAGGTGTGTTCGGTGCTCGGGCAGATCTCGGGGATCCGCACCGAGTCGGGCGTCACGCTCGTCGGCGTCGACTACACCGACCACGACGAGCCGACGATGGCGGCGCTGGCCGACCAGGTCGACGGCGTCCTCTGGGTCGCGCCGGGTCCGGACGGAGCACTGGATCTCGAATACCAGCCGACGAGCGGGCGCTTCGACGAGTTCTCCCGTCGGCCCCGCTGAACAGTCCGATCCGTCGTCTGCGCTGATCCTGTGAGCTTGCCTGGTCGCACTCAGTGGCCGAATGCCGTCTGTGATCCCTCGGTCTTCGTTGGAATCGCCGGCGAGCCGACCGAACACGCCGTCGTCCGTCTCTGGTCAGATCGTCGACTGCCCCCGACTGAGTATCGGTTGCTTTTTCCGGAGGAGTCGGGATCGATCACGTATGGGTTTTGGAAGCTACGACGAATCCGAGCAACAGGATCAGAGCGTCGACGCTGACGAAGGCGAGGGTGTGAGCGTCCACGAGAACGACCACGAGGGCGAAATCACGTTCGAGACAGAGGCCTCGACCGACGACCTCGTCGACCGACTGTCTGACATCAAAGAATCGGCCGACGACGCCTGAAGCGGAGGTCGCGAAGGAGTACGCCGAGGAGACGTGCGTCGACGACGCCGGCCTCGTCGAGGGTCGAGACGTCCGTCCCGTCGCCCCGATGGACCCGGTACCCTCGCTGTTCGAGAGCCCGCGCGCTCGTCGTCTCGTTCGACGATCAGGACCGAATCGCCTCACACGTCGAGCCGATCGGCGATCCGTCGACCGACTGTTCCGCCGCCGATGAGGTGTATCGTGTCGCTCATGTGGGTGATGTCGTCGCTGTGGAAGGGGCGCCTGCGGGACCGAGTATCGGGAGAGGAACGCGTGCGACGATACGGCAGCCGGTAGTGAACGGTTGGGTTTCTCCCGGAGGGGCGATTCACCGGGTGATCCGCCCGTCGGCGACCGCTCCGAACGGGCCGTATTCCGGAAGCGCTTCGCGACGTCCAGCCCGTCGACGGGCTCGGTCCGTCGGCTATTTACGTCGTGGCCGCGGACCAGTAGGTAACCGAAACACGCGTTATCCCCGGGAAGGCTGTGCGTTCGGGGGGAGTCGCTCGTCGCGACTCGCCTCGTCCGGCCGTCGAAGTGCCGTTTCACCTCCGACTCTCCTCCGTTGGCGGACTCTGCAAGGGGTTCTGGGATCACTCTGATCGGACCCACCTATGGAAATCGAAATCGCAACTATCGGCGGCTACGAGGAAGTCGGCCGCCAGATGACGGCCGTCCGTGCCGGAGACGACATCGTCGTCTTCGACATGGGCCTCAACCTCTCGAAGGTACTGATCCACGACAACGTCCAGACCGAACGGATGCACAGCCTCGACCTGATCGACATGGGCGCGATCCCCGACGACCGCGTCATGTCCGATCTGGAAGGCGACGTGAAGGCAATCGTGCCGACGCACGGTCACCTCGACCACATCGGCGCCATCTCCAAACTGGCCCACCGCTACGACGCGCCTATCGTCGCCTCGCCGTTCACGCTCGAACTCGTCAAAGAAGAGATCCAGGACGAGTCGAAGTTCAGCGTCCAGAACGACCTCGTCGAGATGGACGCGGGCGAGACGATGTCGATCGGGGACCGGAACGAACTCGAGTTCGTCAACGTCACCCACTCGATCATCGACGCCATCAACCCGGTCCTCCACACTCCCGAAGGCGCCATCGTCTACGGCCTCGACAAGCGGATGGACCACACGCCGGTCATCGGCGACCCCATCGACATGAAGCGCTTCCGCGAGATCGGCCGCGAGGACAACGGCGTCCTCTGTTACATCGAGGACTGCACGAACGCGAACAAGAAGGGGCGAACCCCGTCGGAGTCCGTCGCCCGGAGCCACCTCCGCGACGTGATGCGGAGCCTCGAAGACTACGACGGCGGCATCGTCGCGACGACGTTCTCCAGTCACATCGCCCGGGTCACCTCGCTCGTCGAGTTCGCCGAGGAGATCGGTCGCGAACCCGTCCTGCTCGGTCGGTCGATGGAGAAGTACTCCGGCACCGCCGAACGAATCGGCGCCGTGGAGTTCCCGGACGACCTGGGAATGTACGGCCACCGCCAGTCCGTTGACAGGGCGTTCGAACGCATCATGAACGAGGGCAAGGAGAACTTCCTGCCCGTCGTGACCGGCCACCAGGGCGAACCGCGCGCGATGCTCACCCGCATGGGCCGCGGCGAGACGCCCTATCAGATCGACGACGGCGACAAGGTCATCTTCTCGGCGCGAGTCATCCCGGAGCCGACCAACGAGGGCCAGCGCTACCAGTCGGAGAAACTGCTCGGCATGCAGGGCGCGCGCATCTACGACGACGTCCACGTCTCCGGCCACCTCCGGAAAGAGGGCCACTACGAGATGCTGGACGCGCTCCAGCCCCAGCACGTCATCCCGGCTCACCAGGACATGGCCGGCTTCTCCGGGTACGTCGACCTCGCGTCCAGTGAGGGGTACAAACTCGGTCGGGACCTGCACGTCACGTCGAACGGCAACACCATCCAGCTGGTGTAATCGCCGGCCCTCACCGGTCAGGCTTCCCGCACACCGCGCGTTTGCGGCCTCACTCGTTCTGGTCGTGCGTGTCACGGATAGTGAACGGCCCGATGGCGAGCGTCCGCTTGGTGACGCTGGCGACGCGGAGGACGTACGACAGCAGGACGAGGAACGGTGCCAGCGCGACCGTCACCGCGGCGCTGACGACGACGACCTCTGTCGGGATCCCGAACACGGCGCCCCCTGGCGTCCCGACCTCGTGGAACAGCAGCATGTACACGGCCACGATCAGCGACGGGATCGCGCTGAAGAGGACGTACCGCGAGAGGTCGATGAGTTCCCACTGGATGTAGAGGGTCTTGAGGTGTTCGCGCGCGGGAGCGAACAGTTCCAGCGTGATGACGAGTTCGTCCAGCCGCTCCTGGAGCGGCTCTGAGAGGTCGTCCTCGTACTCGTGGCGGATGCGGCGCGCGTCGAATATCTTCAGCGAGTAGTTGAAATCGAGCGCGGCCGAGAGGACGTCGAACGTCCCGAACGCGGCGCCGTCTAGCTGGTCGACGACGGTGTCGGCGTTGCTCTGGATACCGTCGGTGAGATCTTCGATCGCCTCGGCGACGTCGGCCGGGACGCCGTCGTCGTCGGCGAGCGCATGCCCGATCGCTTCGGCTTCGTCCGCCGCCGCCTCGACGATGACGCGGATGAACGCGGACGGGTCCGAGGGCGCGACGGCCGCACCGACGTGATCGGCGACGGTCTCGCGGACGGCCATCGTTCCGTCGAAGCGGTCGCGCTGCTGGTCTATCGTACCGAACTCCTGGGAGAGGACGAGCTGGTTGAGCGTCACGACGAGCGTCACACCGGTGATGATGGCGCCGATGAACGCCTGGAACGCCGTCTCGATCGGGTCGCCGCTCCGCAGCGCGGAGGTCACGTTCGGCGTCAGGACGCCGACGACGACGAGCGACGCGAAGACGACGAGTCCCACGACGGCGGCGATCACCCGTCGGTCGGCCTCGTAGAACAGCCAGAGCTTCACGCGGTTCTCGCCGGCGCGCTCGCGGAGCGTGTCGGCCGAGTGAGCGTCCGAGTCGTCCCGCGTGGGGCCCGAGTCGTCGCCGCTGGATGCGTCTGACACTGTCGGTTCTCGGCGGGACCTACGAGCGGCGTGCCCCTAAAACTCCGGCCGGGTTACGCGTGTTCGAGGCGGTAGGGCCAGTAGTCGGCGTCGCGGAGCGCCTGCCCGACCGCCTTGTGGAAGTCGGGGAAGTCCTCGTACTCCTCCTGGTCGACGTGCTCGAAGATCTCGGCGACGCTGACGACCGTCTCGTAGTCGATCCGGATCGGGTGGTCGCCGTAGTCGTCGACGAACGCCGACTGGGTCAGCGGGAAGTCCTCGCCCTCGTCGATCTTCTTGGCGAGCACCGCCTGCCCGTACTTGCGGCGCCCCTCGCTCCCCTCGTCGCCGTCGGGGTCGTGCGGCCAGTCCATACCCCCACATCCGGGCGAATCACGCAAAAGGATTACTCTCTGCCGGCGCGACCGGGATCACGCCTGTGCTATCCGATACCTAATCACATAGCCGTCAGGTACTTACCTGAACATCGCCGTCTTTCAACGTTGGCGCGATGCAGGCCACGTCGTCACCACACCGAACAATGACCGATCAGAGCGCTCGGGCCGACGGTTCCCCCGCGTACGAGGTCGACCTGGAGTCCGTCGAGCCCGAGTCAGCGAGCGTCGCCGTCTACAGGGCCGTCGCCGCACTCGCGAACGCCGAACCCGAGTCCCTCGACCCGCTCGGACGGACCGTCGACACCGACGCCCTCGACGCCCTCCTCGACGGGAGCGGCGACTCGGCGTGCAGAGTCACGTTCCGATACCAGGGGTTCCGCGTCGAGGTCGCCGCCGACGATTCCGTTCGCCTCACGCCGCTCCACGGGGACGCGGTCGACGAGGTCGCGAGCGAGGAAACCGACCGCTGACGGCCCGGCCGGTCGACGTTCCGCAGGCCCCGTTTCGCCCGCCGTCCCGCGAGGGGCGACGGGCGATCCACTCGGATTTATCCCGCCGGACCGGAAGACAGATGCCCCAGGGGCGGCGTCATGTCGGCCATGCCAGGCGCACGCATCACCAGCGGCGACCGCGTCACGCTCCGGACCGTCGAGGAAGAAGACCTCCCCTTCCTCCAGCGAGCGAGCGCGAACCCCGAGATCCGCTCCCCGCTCGGTAGCTACCTGCGGAACCAGGAGGCGATGGAGGTTTCCGAGGAGCGGGGAACCGACCGCTTTCTCGTCTGTCTCGACGGCGAGGACGCCGGTCCCGGCCAGCCCGAGGAGGACGAAGTGCGACGCATCGGTGCCGTGAACGCCGAGGAGATGCATTACCGCCGGCCGGAACTGGGCTACTGGCTGATCCCCGAGGTGCACGGGCAGGGCTACGGGAAAGAGGCCGTCGGGCTGGTGATCGACTTCGTCTTCCGAGAGTACGACGAGCCCGCAATCGGCGCGGGAGCGTTCGACCACAACGACGCCTCGCGGGGCCTGCTGGAGTCGCTCGGCTTCACCGAGGAAGGGCGGCGACGGAAGTTCATGTTCGCCGACGGTGAGTACCGCGACATGGTCCAGTACGGCCTCTTGCGCGAGGAGTGGTTCGACGAGGAGTGAGCAGTAGGTGTTGATCCGGTCGAGATTGTGAGATTTCGAGTCGGTCGAACGCTACAGTTTTTCGAGCCAATACCGATTGCAAGCGATGAAAGCCCTCGGCCCGCTCCCGTTCGCATCGTGGTGCTCCCTTCGGTCGCACCACGCCCCGCTCCCTCGGATAGTGCCCACTCAGACGACTCCTCCTTGGCGCGAGCGCGCCTCGCCCTTTCAGTCCGCCAGGGACAGCACCGCAACAGCAACCGCCGCACGGCACCGCAGACAGCCACATACCTCCCCAGCCGATTCGCTCCCTGCGGTCGCTCATCCCTCGCGCAGTTTCGTCGCGCGCATGAAAGCGCGCGACAGCGCGCGCCGGAATCCTGTCGAATCAGGCGCGAAAAGGCGCCGAAAACCGGCGGGCTTAATCGGTTCAAATCCCTAGCGCGGGCGATGACAGACGCCGGAGCAGCCGGTGACGCCGAGGCCGTCAGCGAGTCGAGCGACGGCCCCGAGGACGGCGACCCGGCGGCGTTCGCCGCGCTTGGATCGGAGGTCCGTGCGGCGCTCTCGGAGCGCGGTTTCACGACGCCCACGGAACCACAGCGCAAGGCGATCCCGCCGCTCGTCGACGGCGAGAACGTCCTCGTTGTCGCGCCGACGGGGACGGGCAAGACCGAGACGGCGATGCTCCCCGTCTTCGACGCGCTGGAAGGACAGGACACCTTCGGCATCGGCGCGCTCTACATCACCCCGCTGCGGGCGCTGAACCGGGACATGCGCGAGCGGCTGGAGTGGTGGGGCGACCGACTGGACCTCGACGTGCAGGTCCGTCACGGCGACACGACGGACTACCAGCGCCAGAAGCAGGCGAACGACCCGCCGGACGTGCTCGTCACGACGCCCGAGACGCTACAGGCGATGCTCACCGGGTCGAAGCTCCGGACGGCGCTGACCGACGTCGACCACGTCGTCGTCGACGAGGTCCACGAACTCGCGGTCTCCAAGCGCGGCGCACAGATGACCGTCGGACTGGAGCGCCTGCTCGAACTCGCCGACGGCTTCCAGCGGATCGGGCTCTCGGCGACGGTGGGCGACCCCGCGGAAGTCGGCCAGTTCCTGACCGGCGACAGGGGATGCGAGGTCGTCGAGATCGACGTGGGCAGCCGGCTCGACGTGCGCGTCCGCTCGCCGCAGGTACAGGAGGGCGACGAGCGCCTCGCCGGCGAGTTGATGACCGACCCGGACTTCGCGAGTCACGTCCGGTACATCCGGGATCTGGTGGAGGAGTACGACTCGACGCTGATCTTCGTCAACACGCGGCAACTCGCGGAGGCGCTCGGCTCGCGGTTCAAGGAACTCGACGCGAACATCGGCGTCCACCACGGCTCGCTCGCCAAGGAGTCCCGGATCGAGGTCGAGGACGATTTCAAGGCGGGCGAACTCGACGGGCTGCTCTGCACGTCGTCGATGGAACTGGGCATCGACGTGGGCCACGTCGACCACGTGATCCAGTACAACAGCCCGCGGCAGGTGACGCGACTGCTCCAGCGCGTCGGGCGCGCGGGCCACCGCCGCGATCTGGTCTCGCGGGGCACCATCGTCACCTCCCACCCCGACGACACGCTCGAAGCGCTCGCCATCGCGCGGAAGGCCCGCGCGGGCGAGGTCGAATCGGCCCAGATCCACGACGGCAGCCTCGACACCGTCGCCAACCAGATCGCCGGGCTCGTCATGGACTTCGGCGACATCCGGGCGATGCGGGCCTACGAGATCATGACGCGGGCGTACCCGTTCCGCGACCTCTCCGAGCGGGAGTTCAAGAGCGTCGTTCGCGAACTCGCGGGGAACAAGGTGATCTGGCTGGAGGAGGACACCGACGAGCTTCAGAAGCGACGGGGCACCTGGCAGTACTTCTACCACAACCTCTCGATGATCCCCGACGAGGCGACATACAGCGTCCAGGACGTCGCGAGCGGCCGCGACGTGGGCACCCTCGACGAGCGCTTCGTCGTCAACTTCGCCACGCCCGGCGAGGTGTTCATCCAGCGCGGCGAGATGTGGCGCATCACCGAGATCGACGAGGAGGAGGAGACCGTCACCGTCTCGCCCGTCGAGGACCCGGGCGGCGAGGTTCCCTCGTGGACCGGCTCTGAGATCCCGGTCCCCTACGCCGTCGCCCAGGAAGTCGGCGAGATGCGCGGGATCGCCGGCCGACAGCTCCAGTCGGGGGCCTCCGCCGACTCGGTTGCCAGGGAGTTCACCGCCCGCTACGACGGCGACACCGAAACTATCGGCGGCGGGCTCGAACAGGTGGCCGACCACGAGCACCCGATCCCGACGGATCGCGACCTCCTCGTCGAGTTCCGCGGGCGCGAACTCGTCGTCAACGCCGCGTTCGGTCACAAGATAAACGAGACGCTCGGGCGCCTGCTGTCGGCGCTGCTCGGGCAGCGCACGGGCTCGTCGGTGGGGATGGAGATCGATCCCTACCGGATCGAACTGGAGGTGCCGCGGAACGTCTCGGCGACCGACGTGCTGGAGGTGCTCGAAGAGACCGACCCCGACCACCTGCCGGAACTCATCGAGTTGAGCCTGAAGAACGCCGACTCGCTGAAGTTCAAGGTCGCGCAGGTCGCGACGAAGTTCGGCGCGCTCAAGCGCTGGCGCGGCCGCGGGTCGAGCAGCAAGTTCGGACGCGACCGGCTCATGGACGCCCTTGAAGGGACGCCCGTCTACGACGAGGCCGTCCGCGAGATGCTCCACGAGGAACTACATGTCGAGGGCGCCGCCGATGTCCTCGAACGGGTCCAGTCCGGCGACCTCTCGGTCGAACTCCTCGGCGAGCGGACGCCGATCGGCCTCGGTGGCCGCAGCGCCGGGCAGGAACTGCTCTCGCCCGACCACGCCGACGCGAGCGTCATCCAGACCGTCCGCGAGCGCATTCAGAACGACCGGATGATCCTCTTCTGCCTGCACTGCCAGGACTGGGAACGGAAGAAGCCGGTCAAGCGGATCCGCGACCGGCCGGAGTGCCCCGAGTGCGGGTCGACCCGTATCGCCGCGCTGAACCCCTGGGCCGACGAGGTCGTCTCGGCGGTGAAGGCGGCGGAAAAGGACGACGAACAGGAGAAGATGACCGAGCGGGCGTACACGTCGGGGAGCCTCGTCCAGACACACGGCAAGCAGGCGATAATCGCGCTCGCGGCCCGCGGCGTCGGCCCGCGCAACGCCGCGCGGATCATCAACAAGCTCCGCGAGGACGAGGACGAGTTCTACCGCGACATCCTCCGCCGCGAGCGCGAGTACGCCCGGACGCGGAGCTTCTGGGACTGAGTCGGTCGGAGTCGGATCGGCCGACGGCGGGACTGTGCCGGCATCGGGTTTATGCCCGACCGGCCCCGACGGATGCCTGCTCGAATGACAAGTTACTCAGTCGAACTCCTGGCCGGAGCGGAACGGGGGATCCGCGTCTCGTGCGACGAGCACGACGAGGCGACAGAGTTCCCGCCAGACCGTCGCAGCGGCTCCTTCTACTGTGAGGGGTGCGGGCGCGAACTCGACGTCGGACTCCACACCGAGGAGTGGCGGGACCTCGGTGAGATGTGCTGACCCTCGACGACGCGGCTCGTCGTCGGGCGAGCGCGGGAGCGTCCGACAGCGACGAAACTAGCGGAGAGACTGTGGCCGACCGACCCCTTTTTGCGACGGGATGGCTAACACGCGTGACAGTCTAACCCGTGAGCCCAGATCAAGCGATAGATTCGGAGTACATCGAGCGACACCGCGAAGAGATAGAACACCCGCTGTGGAAGCTGTTCATGCAGTTCGGCCACGGTAACCGGCGGTGGTTCGTCCTCGGGGTCCTCGCGAGCATCGGGTCCCGGTTCCTCTCGCTGGTTCCCCCGGTGATCCTCGGGGTCGCCATCGACTCGATCTTCAACGACACGACGGCGTTCTCGCTCCCGTACGTCCCGGGAGCGTGGCTGCCCGAGACGGAGATGGGACAGTTGTGGTTCTCCATCGGCGTGTTGGGCGTCGCGATGGTCGGTCAGGCGCTGCTCATCTTCGTCCGCGCCTCCTCGCTGAACCTCTTCTCTCACCGCGTGAAACACGAGGCCCGGACAGCTACCTACCAGCAGATGCAGCGCCTCGACATGGACTTCTTCAACGAGGTGCAGACGGGCGAACTCATCTCCATCCTCTCGAACGACACCAACCGGCTGGAGCAGTTCCTCGACTCGATGATGGGCGAGATGATCCAGCTGATCGTCCTCATGCTCGGGACGGCCGTCATCCTCGCGGGCCTCAACATCGAGCTCGCGCTCGTGACGCTGACCGTCATCCCGTTCTCGGCCGTGTTCACCTACTGGTACATGCAACTCGCCGAGGAGCGGTACGCCGACATCCGCGATTCAGTCGGCGACCTCAACAGTCGCCTGGAGAACAATCTCAACGGCATCCAGGTGATCAAGTCCTCGAACACGGAGGACTACGAGGACGAGCGCGTCGAGGAGCACTCGTACAAGTACTTCAGGCTCGACTGGCTCGCGCTCCGTCTGGGCTTCGTCTACCGCCCAGGTCTTCGGGTGCTGACCTCGCTGGCGTTCATCGCGACGTTCATCGTCGGCGGGATCTGGCTCCTCCAGGGTCCACCGGGGCCGTTCTCTAGCGAACTCACCGCCGGGACGCTCGTCACGTTCCTGCTGATGACCCAGCGGCTCGTCAATCCGCTCGCGCAGATGGGTAACATCATCGAGCGTTACGAGGACGCCAAAGCTTCGACCAAGCGCATTCTCGGCCTGATGAGCCTGCCCGTCCGCATCCAGGACAAGCCCGACGCGATCGACCTCGAAGACGTCGACGGGCACGTCGAGTACGACGACGTGACCTTCGCCTACGACGAGGACGAGACCGTGCTCGAAAACGTCGACATCGACGTCGAACCCGGTGAGACCGTCGGCCTCGTCGGCCCGACCGGCGCCGGGAAGACGACGATCGTCAAGCTCCTCCTGCGCCTCTACGACGTGAACGAGGGGGAGATCCGCATTGACGGCCACGACGTCCGGGACGTGACGCTCGCCAGCCTGCGCGGGTCGATGGGCTACGTCGGCCAGGACAACTTCCTGTTCGACGGCACCATCGAGGAGAACGTCAAGTACGGCCACTTCGAGGCCACCCGCGAGGAGGTCGTCGAGGCCTGCAAGCGCGCCGAGGCCCACGACTTCATCACGAATCTCCCCGACGGCTACGACCAGGACATCGGTGAGCGCGGCGTGAAGCTCTCGGGCGGCCAGCGCCAGCGCGTCGCCGTCGCGCGGACCATCCTCCAGCACCCCGCGATCATGATCTTCGACGAGGCGACCTCGGCTGTCGACACGGAGACGGAGATGCTGATCCAGCGCTCCATCGACGAACTCGCCGCCGACCGAACGACGTTCATCATCGCCCACCGCCTGTCGACGGTCCGCGACGCGGACAAGATCCTCGTCCTCGAACAGGGGGAGATCGTCGAGCGCGGCACGCACGACGAACTGCTCGAGACCGACGGCCTCTACGCAAACCTCTGGCGCGTCCAGGCCGGCGAGATAGAGGAACTACCCGACGAGTTCGTCGAACAGGCCAGCGAGCGCGTCGCCCAGCAGGCGCTCGACGCTGCCGAAGACGACTGACGCGGTCGGTCCGCGTTCCTCGCCGCCGCCGTTCTGTCTCCCGTTTCCGCGCTATTGCGGTGTCGACTGCCGTCTCGCTCCACCCACTTACCGGTGCGGCGAGCAGGCCGTGTAACTGGCTCTCAATGGTTCAGCACCGTTATCTGGCACGGGGGAGACAGTCCGGTCGTCAGTGAACGCGTATGCCAGGATACATCAGAGGGGTCGTGGAGCAGAAGTTCGGCGACTCGTGGGAACTGGTTTCGCGGGTCGAGCCGATCACCGGTTCCCAGGGCACGTTCAAGTACGTCATGCTCACTACGAAATGGGCGTCGTATCTCGACCCGCTGCCGGGCACCGAGGGACTCCCCGAGGATCTCTCCGTCGGCGCCAAACTGTCGATGCTGGGGTTCGCCAGCCGGTCGCTCGACCGCTTCTCGAACGCAGATCTCGACGCGGCGTTCGACACACTCACGGGCGACATGAAGCACGAACAGCATGTGTCGCTCGACGAACTGACCGCGTTCGACTGGGGGCAGGGGATCAGCCGGCCGGCGTGGGAGCGGATGCGCGAGGAATACGCGGAGTCGAAGCCGTACCCGCACGAGTACAGACCGCTTCGGCTGTTCGAACTCGTCGACGCCGACGGGACCCCCTACGAACAGTGGGAGAGCGACGACGCCCGCGACTGCTGGCGAACCCGTGTCACCAGGCAGGAACTCGTCGGACCGCTGCTACACCGGGAGTGGATAGAGATCGACGGCAGGCAGGCGCACCTGCGCGAGCGGACCCGGAAGGAGATGCTCCCGATCCACTGGTTCAGACTGCTCGCCACACTCGACGACGCGAGTCGCCACCGCGACGTGCGATTCACCTTCTACTGGGTGCACTGACCAGTGGCAGCCGTGAGGTCGCCGGTTACTTCCCCTCGAACTCCGGCTCGCGGTCCTGCTGGAAGGCTGCGAGGCCCTCCCAGACGTCGTCTGTGGTGAACAGGTGACCGAACGCCGAGGCCTCGTACTCCAGTCCGGCGTCGGTGTCACCTCGACCGGCGAGCATCGCGCGCTTGGTGAGCTTCTGGGCGATGGGCGGGCCGGCGGCCAGGTCGCGGGCGAGCTCCCACTTGCGGTCGTCGTACTCGTCGGGGGCGACGACCTCGTTGACGAAGCCGTAGTCGTACATCGTCCCGGCGTCGTAGTCGTTCTTCGCGGTGAAGATGATCTCTTTCGCCCTCCCCTCGCCGACGACCTCCTTGAGCCGCTGGGTGCCGCCCCAGCCGGGAAGGAGGCCGAGGTTGTGCTCGGGCTGGCCGAACTGACCGCTCTCGCTCGAGATCCGCATGTCCGCCGCGGTGGCGAGTTCCATTCCGCCGCCGAGGCAGTACCCGTCGATGGCCGCGACGACCGGCATGCCGACCTCCTCCAGGCGGCCGAACACGCGCTGGCCCTTGCGAGACATCTCGCTGGCTTCGAGGCCGCTCCCGGGCGCGGCGCTGGCTGCGTCGAAGCCGGCGGAGAACGCCCGATCGCCCGCGCCTTCGAGGAGCACTGCCCGGATCTCGTCATCGGCCTCGAACTGGTCGAGCGCGGCGTCGACCTCGTCGATCATGTCGACGGTGATCGTGTTCATCCGGGCCGGGCGGTCCAGCTGGATGTGTCCGACCGCGCCGTCCGTCTCGACGGCGATCTGCTCGTACTCGACCGTCTCGCTCTTGTCGTCGCCGTCGTAGAAGCCGCCTTCCTCGGCGGCCTGTCGGAGACCGTCCGAGACCTCGTAGCGGGCGGCGCCGGTCTCGTCGTGGGCGGATTCGAGCGTCTCGATCAGGTCGTCGAGACCGTAGGCGTCGGCCCGCTTGCCGGGGCCCTCGGGGTAGCCGGCGCCGAGCATCATCGCCTCGTCGATGTCGCCGACGGGTGCGACGTCGCCCTGGACCAGCTTGCCGACCTCGTTGGCCATCACGGCGAGCAGGCGCGCCTCCACGTCGTCGCGGCCGGCGTCGGCGGGGATGTCGACGCCGCCGTTCTCGTAGTCGTAGAAGCCCTCGCCGGTCTTCTTGCCGAGCTTCTCGGACTCGACGGTCTCTTCGAGGAGCGGGCAGGGCTGGTAGGCCTCGCCCAGGACTTCGTTGAGGTACTCGAGGACGTGCAGGGTCACGTCGTGGCCGACCTGGTCGCCGAGTTCGAACGCGCCCATCGGGAGACCCATGTCGAAGGAGGTGGTCGAGTCGACCTCTGCGACGGTCGCCACGTCGTCGTGGACGAGCCAGCAGGCCTCGTTCATCTGCGGGACGAGCACGCGGTTCACGATGAAGCCGGGCGAGTCCTTGCGGACGCGGACCGGCGACTTGTCGAACGCCTCGGCGAGTTCCTCGATGGCGTCGAGCGTCTCGTCGCTGGTGTGCGCGCCCGTGATAACCTCGACCAGCGCCATCCGGACGGGCGGGTTGAAGAAGTGCATCCCGCAGAACTGCTCGGGCCGTTCGGTCACCTCGGAGAGATCGGTGATCGAGAGGCTCGACGTGTTCGTCGCGAAGATGGCCTCGTCCGGCGCGTACGACTCCAGTTCGTCGTAGACGTCCTTCTTGATATCCATCCGCTCGGGGACGGCCTCGATGACCACGTCGGCGTTCTCGACGGCCGGCTCGAAGTCGACGAACGGCTCGACGCGGTCGAGAGCGGCGTCGGCCTCTTCCTCGGAGATCTGGCCGTTCTCGGCGAGCTTGCCAAGCGACCACTCGATGTTCTCGTAGCCGTCGTCGACGAACTCTTGCTTGATGTCCCGCATCGTCACGTCGTACCCCGCCAGCGCCGCGACTTCGGCGATGCCGTGGCCCATGTTGCCGGCGCCGAGTACCGCGACCTGTTCGATATCCTCGAAGTTCATAGCGTGTGCATCCTCTCTCGGCTGCCGTTTCAAGGTTTCTCTCGTGAGGAAACGACTGACGAGTTGATCGTTGATTACGAAGCGTTATGTATGGTAACGGGTGACATTTGACACATGGACTTCGCGCTCTCAGACGAGCAGAAACAGGTCCGTGACGAGGTCCGCCGCTTCGCCGAGAACGAGATCGTGCCGGTCGCGACGGAGTACGATACGGAAGAGAAGTTCCCCCACGACCTGGTCGATCAGGCCGCGGAACTGGGACTGGTGGGATCGAACATTCCCCTCGAATACGGCGGCGTCGGCTACGACTACCTGACGAACATCGTCATCGTCGAGGAGCTGTTCGCCGCCGACCCGGGGATCGGCCTCTCCATCTCCTCGGCCGCGTTCGGCGCCGACGCGCTCGTCGAGTTCGGCACCGAGGAGCAAAAAGAGGAGTATCTCCGGCCGGTCGCCGAGGGCGAGGCCATCATGGGCTCGGCCATCAGCGAACCGGACGTGGGATCGGACGTGTCGTCGGTCTCCACGAGTGCGGAGAAAGACGGCGACGAGTGGGTGATCAACGGCAACAAGATGTGGATCACGAACGGGTCGGTCGGCGACTTCTTCGTCGTCCTCTGCAAGACGGACCCCGACGCGGAGGGCCGATACAACGGCTTCTCGCAGATCCTGATCGAGTCCGACCGCGACGGCTTCGAGGCCGAGAAGATCACCGGCAAGCTCGGCATCCGCGCCTCGGACACGGCGGAACTGCTGTTCGACGACGTGCGCGTCCCCGAGGAGAACCTCGTCGGCACCCGCGGCGCCGGCTTCCTCCAGTTGATGCAGTTCTTCGACGAGACCCGCACCGCCGTCGCCGCACAGGGCGTCGGCATCGCTCGCGGCGCCGCCGAGCGGGCGCTCGACTACGCCCAGGAGCGCGAGCAGTTCGGCAAGTCCATCAGCGAGTTCCAGGCCATCCAGCACAAGCTCGCCGATATGCATACCAAGACCGAGGCCGCGCGGCAGCTGACCTACAAGTCCGCCTGGAGCGTCGACCACGCCGACGACCAGCTCACCCAGCTCGCCTCCATGGCCAAGGAGTACGCTTCCCGCGTGGCGGTCGAGGCCGCCGACGAGGCCGTCCAGATCCACGGCGGCGCCGGCTACGTCAACGACTTCGACGTCGAGCGGTTCTACCGCGACGCCAAGATCACCCAGATCTACGAGGGCACCACCGAGATCCAGAAGAACATCATCGCTCGCGAACTGCTGGGCAAAGGTATCGCCTGATCCGGCCACCAGGCGTTTCGTTTCCGGTCACGTCAATGGCTGTGGCGCGCGCTGTCGCGCCCTCCGTGGCGCGACGTAGCCGTGCGAGGGATGAGCATCGCAGCGAACGCAGTGAGCGAGAAGCGCAGTCGGCTGGGGAGGCGTGAGGCTGTCTGCGGTGCAGTTGCGGTCCTGGTGGACTGAAAGGGCGAGACTCGGTCGCGGGGTGTGCGCGGGCCACTATCCGAGGGAGCGTCAGCGACCGAGGATATCCCGCACAGACCGCGCGAGCGGGCCGAGGGCTTTCATCGCTTGTCGTCGTCTGCGGTTCCGACTGCTAGCGAGCGGACCGAGGGCTTTCACCGCATGCTGTCGACTGCTGTTTCGGCTCCTGACGAGCGGGCTGAGGGCGTTCAACTCGCGGGATACCCTGCGGTTGCTCTGACTGCTAGCGAGCGACCCGACGCCTTCTAACACGCACTGTCGAGGACGGTCGAAGCAACTCCGTGCGAGCGATTCCCTGAACCGAGTGACCAGGGAGCAACAGATCGAACGACTCGGGGAGAGTGTCGCACGATTTAAGCCGCTGGGAAATCGAGTGAGAGACATGCACAACGGGCGCTCTCGCTCGTCCGGTCGCACGGGTCCCGACCAGCCGAACAGTGTTCGGCGTCGCTGTTGTTGAGCGCCCGCTCTTTCTCGTTCGCATCGCCCGCTCGACTCACCGACACCGACGACACTCACACCCACACATCATGTTCGACCGACTCCGCGAGGACGTTCGCACAGCCCGCGAGACCGACCCCGCCGCCAGGAGCACCGCCGAGGTGTTCCTCTACGCCGGCCTGCACGCCGTCTGGGCGCACAGGCTGGCCCACTGGCTCTGGACGCGCGACTTCCACTTCACCGCCAGACTGGTCTCCCAACTCACGCGCTTTCTCACCGGGGTGGAGATCCACCCGGGGGCCGAACTCGGGCGGCGAGTCTTCGTAGATCACGGGATGGGCGTCGTGATCGGCGAGACGGCGGAGATCGGTGACGACGTGGCGATGTACCACGGCGTGACGCTCGGCGGTGACGACCCGCGGCCGGTCAAGCGCCACCCGACGGTCGGTGACGGCGTGACGCTCGGCGCCCGGTCGACGCTCGTTGGCGACATCACCATCGGCGACGGCGCGACGGTCGGGGCGGGCGCGGTCGTCGTCGAGGACGTGCCGCCCGGTGCGACCGTGGTCGGCAACCCGGCAAAAGTGGTCGAGCGGGACGGCGACGCGGAAGCGCCAGAGCGCGAACCGACGGCGGACGACGCGGCGGTCGGCGAGACCGGCGCGAGCGGCGATCACGCGACCGAAGCGGGTCGCGCCGACGGCGACGCGGAAGACGCGGCGCCGGCGGAGTCCCCGGCTTGCTGCGGGACGGCCGGGATGAGCGACTGAGGAGACCGTTCTCCCACGCGTCCACTCGGTGTTCGACCCGGATCGGCGCGGTCCGAAACGGCCTTCCCGGACCGGTACTGACTCCCGGGCGATGACAGCGGACCCCATCGAGGCGCTCGCGGCCGACGAGATACTCGGCCAGGCCGTGGCCGAGCACGGCGCCCTCGAACTCGAACCGGCCGAGGACCTCTACGAGCGGCTGGTCGTCTCCCTGATCCGCCAGCAGGTGTCGATGGCGTCGGCGGCGGCCATCCGGGAACGGCTGTTCGACGCCGTCGAAGTCACGCCCGAGGGAATGCTCGCTGCGGACCGCGAGGTCCTCCTCGACGCGGGCCTCTCGCAGGCGAAAGCCGAGTACGTCAGGACCGCGGCGCAGGCGTTCGTCGACCACGGGTGGGACCGCCGGACGTTCGCCGAGATGAGCGACGACGTCGTCAAAGCGGAACTGACGGAGATACACGGGATCGGCCCGTGGACCGCGGACATGTTCCTCATGTTCGGCCTCGGGCGGGAAGACGTCTTTCCGGTCGGCGACCTGGGCATCCGCAAGGGGATGGACCTGCTGTTCGACGCCGAGATGACGCGCGCCGAGATGGTCGACGCCGCCGACCGCTGGCGGCCCTATCGGTCGTACGCGTCGCTGTACATCTGGAACCACTACGAAGGCGGGGAGACCGAAGTCGGCCAGGCCTGATCGCGGACCCGAGTCCACCGACGGGGCGCGTGATCTCAACCGCGAATAAAACGATTTCACATAAACGTTGGCGAAATGTTTAAGTAACTTTCGCCCTTACGATGGGTTAGCAGGGGCGGTTACCGGATTTTACGGTTTTCCCCGTCGGTAGCCCCCGCCCACGCATCCTGCCCTCCACGCAGGGGAGTTCACCATGACAGACACGCGCACCACCACCGGCGAGGCGGAGACTCGCGTATCGGCCCCGGAGACGCGAACCGAGACGGAGAGCGAGTCCCAACGCTCCGCGGAGGAGTCGATCGACGAACGGGTCTGCCCGGAGTGCGCCGGCTCGCTCGTCACCGACGACGCCCGCGGCGAGACGGTCTGCGAGGACTGCGGCCTCGTGGTCGAGGAGGACGAGATCGACCCCGGCCCCGAGTGGCGGGCGTTCAACTCCTCGGAGAAGGACGAGAAATCGCGCGTCGGCGCGCCGACGACGAACATGATGCACGACAAGGGCCTCTCGACGAACATCGGCTGGCAGAACGAGGACGCCTACGGCAACTCGCTGTCCTCGAACCAGCGCCAGAAGATGCAGCGCCTGCGCACCTGGGACGAGCGCTTCCGCACCCGTGACTCGAAAGAGCGCAACCTCAAGCAGGCCCTCGGCGAGATCGAACGCATGGGAAGCGCGCTCGGACTGCCCGAGAACGTCCGCGAGACCGCGTCGGTCATCTACCGCCGCGCCCTCGACGAGGATCTCCTGCCCGGCCGCTCCATCGAGGGCGTCGCGACGAGCGCTATCTACGGCGCCGCGCGCCAGGCCGGCACGCCCCGCAGCATCGACGAAGTCGTGGCCGTCAGCCGCATCGACGAGATGGAGTTCCAGCGGACCTACCGCTACGTCGTCCGCGAACTCGGGCTGCAGATCGAACCCGCCGACCCCGAGAGCTACGTCGGCCGGTTCGCATCGGATCTCGGCCTCTCGGACGAGGCCGAGCGCCGCGCTCGCGAACTGCTCGACACCGCCACGGACCAGCAGGTCCACGTCGGCAAGAGCCCTGTCGGTCTCGCGGCAGCGGCGGTCTACGCCGCGCCGCTGCTCTGCAACGAGAAGGTCACGCAGGCGGAGGTCAGCGAGGTCGCCGACGTCTCCGAGGTGACCATCCGGAATCGCTACCAGGAACTGCTCGAAGCCGCGGACCAGCCCGCAGCCGTGTAGGGCCCCCGATATCACGCCGAAAATGTGTGATATCGTCGATTTTCGTCAGTTCTCGGAGTACTGCACTTCTTTGTCGGCGACTGCGAAGACGAGTTCCGGCGGGTCCGCCGTGGCCCTGTGACCGTGGCTGACGGTCTCGGTGTCTCCGGCGGCGATGGTGGTCTGCTCCTCGGCTTCCGACGTTTTCCCGTCGGCGTTCGTGAGTGACGGTCGGACCGTAAGCGAATC
The DNA here is from genome assembly GCF_047715405.1 of Halosimplex rarum. Lineage (NCBI taxonomy): Archaea > Methanobacteriati > Methanobacteriota > Halobacteria > Halobacteriales > Haloarculaceae > Halosimplex > Halosimplex rarum. Next base: position 1,568,165 of record NZ_CP180412.1, on the reverse strand, counting down.
GCCAGTCACGTTCTTTACATCCGCTTTGGCCTCCCAGAGCGAGTAGCCCAGATCGTTCCACTCGACTTCGCCGACGATCTCGACCTGCTCGGTATTTTCAGTGACCGTGAAGGTGGCGTCCGCCGTCGCCGTTTGGCGTTCGTCGTCCTCGACGACCAGGTTGAGGCGGTGATCACCGGGCTGCTCCGGGGTGAGTTCGTATTCCTCGCCGTAGGCGTCGTCGACCTCTTCTCCCTCCCGGAACAGCACCCACTGGTAGTACGTGATCGGGCCACCGTCGGGGTCGCTGGCGTCCGGACGGATGAGGTGGTAATCACCGACGCTGTACTGGTTGAGCACGTTGTCGAGGTCGACGTCCGGCTTCTGGTCTGTCTCCTGAACGATCGGGACGAAGTCGGTCTCCCAGCTCTCCGTCCCGTCTGGCGTCACCCCCTGTAGCGTGACTTTGCGGATGCCGTCGCCGGAGAAGGTGTGGGTGATCTCCTTCCCCTCGTACTCGACGACGTCATCGTAGACCCGATGGATTGACCACTCGTAGCTTTCGATCTCCATGTCGGGGGTGCCGTTGTTCGCCGTCAGCGTGACCTCCTCTCCGTCGTCGATCGGGCCGTCGATGCCGTTGATGTTGACGATCGGCCACTGGTCGTCCGACTCGTGGACCGTCCGGATCCATTTGACCGAGTTATACCGGTCGTCCGGGGTTCTGACGCCCAGGTTCACGTACCAGTGACCCGGCTCGTCGAAGGTCACGGAGAAGTCCTCGTCCATGCCGGTGTAGTCCGTGGTCTCGTCGTCGGCGCCGGTGTGCTGGACGGTCCAGATGTGGGAGTCGATCCCCTCCCCGGCAGGGTCGTACGAGTCGGACCCGTCGAGAGTCACTTCCTTCCCGAGGCCGGGATTCTTCGGGTCGACGTCCAGCACCGGGATCGGCCCGTCTGTGGCCGCCGCGCTGGAACCTACGACTGTCGCACCGCCAGCCAGTGCGGCCCCCGTCGCGCCGAGCGTCTTGATCACGTCACGCCGCGTCCGATTCAAGTCATCTCCTCTGAACATCAAGATGTCATGGTGTTTGATTGAACTTAATTGTTGTCTTCTACCTGAATTGTAATTACTGGTAGGACAATACTTCTATGTACTCAACCGTGAGATCAGTACTACATCGGCCCGAATGCGGATTACTCGTTGATTCCGTATCGAAAACATCCATTTACGCCAATCGGCGTCCCCGTGACCTAAACCGACGGCCCCCGTCTCTCCGACGTGCACAGCGAATCTCGCGCCCCGTCGATCGCGTCGGAGGCATCGACCAGTGGCAGTCCGCCCACGGAGCTCCACTCGTGATCGACGATTCGGCCGACTCGGAACGGCCGCTCGCCGAACTCGTCGACGAGATTCACGAAGAGCTGTCTGCGACCGAAGAGCGACCGGTCGAACGCGAAGCGAGCCGCTGGATCGGCGAGGCGCAAGCGGTCGCCGGCGACGCCACGGATCTGGCTGCGACGGAGGGGTCAGCGGACGTCGTTCGCGAGCGCGTCGGCCACGTCGCGGACCTGCTCGACAACGTCGAGACGACCGGGGACGCAGACGCGGACGAACGGGTCGAACGCGCTCGGGAACTCGCGGAGCGGGTCGGAGAGTCGCAGTAGCGCTACTCCTCGGACTCGATCTCGGGGTCGGACTCGCGGTCGGCCTTGCGGCTCACGTCGACCTGGTAGTCGCCGAGGATGTCGCGGCCGAGGATGACGGGGTAGTTCATGTGGCTGCGATCTTCGACGCTGGCGGTGACGGTGTGGCGGGTGCCGCCGACGCCGACGACCACGTCCACGAGCGGTCGGCTCTTCGAGCTCTTCGACGAGCCCGAACGGACCTTCGTGATCGACTTGATCGGGCCGGCGCCGATGTTTGCGGCGAGTTGCGTGTCGATGCTCGTCCGGGTCGCGCCGGTGTCGGACTTGGCGACGACCGACTCGGAGCCCTTCGTCCCGCTGATGAGGACCTCTTCGGTGTAGCCGATGACGAGCGGGTCGGACGACCCCGAGGAGACCGCCGGCGGCTTACACGCCGGCACGGAGTCGTCGAGGAAGCCCGCGAGTTCCTGCACGCGTTGGTCGTCCACTTCGCCGCCCACCCGTTCGATCGCGAGCTTCGCGATGTGGGGCGCGGGGCTGGTCCCCGTGGCCTCGTAGAGGCCCTTGAACCCGGCCGTCGGGTTCACTTCGAGGACGTACCAGCCGTCGTCGCCTTCCATGAGGTCGACCCCGGCGTAGTCGAGGCCGACCGCCTCGACGGCGGTCTTGGCGGTCTGGACGACCTCGTCGGGCACGTCCCCGGTGGCGTCCTCGACGCGGCCGCCGAGCGCGACGTTGGTGCGCCACTCGTTCTCGGGCGCGTAGCGGAACATCGACCCGACGACCTCGCCGTCGACGACGTAGACGCGGAGGTCGCGGGTCGGCACGTCGTCGCGCTCCAGGAGTTTCTGGAGGAACGCGTAGCGGTTGCCGACGCGCGCGTTGACGCGCTCGGTCGCGTCGACCTTCCAGGTGCCGCCGCCGTTGGTCCCGATGGCCGTCTTGTAGACCGCCTCCTGGCCGAACGACTCGCGTTCGAGGTTGAGTCGCTCCGAGGAGAGCGCCAGCAGCGCGTCGGGGACCTGCACGTCCGCGTCCGAGAGCGCGACCGCCGAGGCCACCTTGTGCATCGACGTGAGCGTCTTCGCGGGCTCGTTGAGCATCGGACAGAGCTGTTCGAGCGTGTTCGCCAGCCCCATCTCCTCGCAGGGCTCGGTCGATTTCGAAAGCAGGAGTCGGTTCGCGATCACGTCCACGTCGGGTTCGAGAACCGGCTCGGAGCCCTCGATCCGCATCGTGGTGTTCTCGCGGCGGAGCCACTTGGGGTCGTGGCCCAGGTCGTCGACGGCGTTCAGTATCGCCTTGGTCTCCTTGCTGTTGTGGAGACTCAACACCCCCACCGAGACGGAGTCAGAAGTCGCCATACCGGAACCACTCGACGGTGGCCGAAAGAACTGACGGTCGCTCTCTCGCCGTCTCGCCCCCGATCTGACGGCTATCCGACGAGAACGGGGGCGCCCTCGCCCCGGTATCAGCTCGGCGAGCGGGGTCGCCACACGTTTCAACCCCCGGCCGTAGAGGCAGGTATGGACGAGGCCGAGCCGTTCACCTACGACGGCGGTCGGGTCGACCCCGGTGAGACGGCCAACGTGCGGTACTCCGTCAGCGAGACCTATCTCGGCGATCCGGTCAGGATCCCCGTCACCATCGTCAACGGGGCCGAACCCGGCCCGACGGCGTTTCTCAGCGCCGCCTCTCACGGCGACGAACTCAACGGCGTCGAAGTTGTCCGTGAGGTCGCCCACGAGTGGGACCTCGACGACCTCCGCGGGACGCTCATCTGTCTGCCGGTGCTGAACGTCCCCGGATTCATCGCCCAGGAGCGGTACCTCCCTGTCTACGACCGCGACCTCAACCGGTCGTTCCCCGGCAAGGAGGGGTCGACCAGCGCCAAGCGGATGGCCCAGCGGATCTTCGACAACTTCGTCAGGCCCTGCGACCTGGGGATCGACTTCCACACCTCCACCCGCGGGCGGACGAACATGCTCCACGTCCGCGCGAACATGGACGATCCGTCGGTCGAGCGCGTGGCGCGGGCGTTCGCCTCGAACGTGATCATCGACAACGAGGGGTCCGAGGGCACGCTCCGCCGCGAGGCGAGCGAACGCGAGACCCCGACGATCACCGTCGAGATGGGCGAAGCCCACCGTTTCCAGCGCTCGCTCATCGACCGCGCCCTCGTCGGCGCCGAGAGCGTCCTCGCGGAGTTCGGCCTCCTGCCCACCGAACGCGTCCGCTGGCCCGGCTGGCGCACCGTCATCGAGGGCTCCGACGAGAAGACCTGGCTGCGGGCCGACGCCGGCGGTCTCGTCGACATGCACGAGGAACGGGGAGGGGTCGTCCGCGAGGGCGAGACCATCTGTACCATCGCGAACCCGTTCAAGACCGAAACGGCGCGCGTCGAGGCGCCGTTCACCGGGCTGCTCGTCGGCGTGCTGGAGAATCCCGTCGTCTACCCGGGCAACCCGCTCTGCCACCTCGTGAAACTCGACGCGAAGACGCTGGACGCCATCGAGCGCAACGGCGGCGTCAACGGGACCGCCGAACGCGCCGAGTCCCACGACGACGTGACGGCCGCCGAGTAGGCGCGCGCGCCGACGGATCGGTCCACGGCCGCCACGTAGCTGCCCCCGCGCTCGCCCCGCGCATCCCCCGCGCCCGCCGTCCGCGAACCCCGCTCCCGCCGGCTGTGACAACGCTTTTTCACGACGGTCGCGATCGATCCCGGAAAATGGGGAAATACCGACCGAAACCGGCCAGTCGTGGACGGCTGTGAACGTGTTCGGCGGCCGAAACGGGTCGGTGTAGAAACTACTATACCCCCCGCCGCCTTTGCGCCCGGTGTATGAGCGAGACGTACGACCGCGGGGCGGTCGAGGACTTCGGCCGGTGGCGGGAGTTCCAGCCGGGCATGTGGGCCTGGATCTTCCACAAGTTCACCGGCTGGGTGCTCATCGGCTATCTCTTTACGCACATAGCCGTGTTGAGCACGGCGACCGCCAGCGATCCGACCGTGTACACGAACACGCTCCAGGGACTCGAGGAACTGCTCGTCGTTCGCCTTCTGGAGGTCGGCCTGCTGTCGGTGGCCGTCTTCCACATTCTCAACGGCGTGCGACTGCTGTTCGTCGACCTCGGGTTCGGACTGGAGAACCAGGACAAGAGCTTCTACGCGTCGCTCGTCGTGACGGCCGCCATCGTCGTCGCGAGCGTGCCGACGTTCCTCGCGGGGGTGTGATCGATGGCCGAACACTACTCCTCGTTCGAGCGCGGCGGCACCAAGTGGCTCCTCCAGCGGCTGACCGCTGTCTTCCTGATCGGCGTTCTCGCCTTCCACTTCTTCCTCCTGCACTTCGTCAACCACGCCGCGGAGATCACCTTCGCCGGCACCCAGGCGCGGATGAGCCAGGTCGGCTACTTCGCGACGATGTGGCTGTTCCTCGTCACCGCGACCTTCCACGGTGTCAACGGCGTCTACAACGCCCTGATCAACCAGGGACTGACGGGCACCCGGAAGAAGGCAGTCGGGGCCGTTTTGACGCTGGCGAGCCTAGCACTGATCGTTCAGGGAACCCGCGTGGCGCTCGCGATGACTGACCTACTATGAGTACGCAAATCGAACACGAGGAGACCGAGGAAGAGACCGAGGCGGACGCGGCCACAGAGGCCGAACAGCCCCACCAGGAGCGCCGCCTCTCGGAGAAGAAGGCCCGCGCCGAGGCCCGAGAGCGCGAAGAACAGGCACGCGAGGAGGTTCGAGACGCGGAGAACACCGTCCAGATCAAGGTGTTCCGCTACGACCCCGAGGTCGAGGGCAAAGAAGAGCCCCGCTTCGACGACTTCTCGGTCCCCTTCTTCAAGGGGATGACCGTCCTCGACGCGCTCATCTACGCCCGAGACCACTACGACTCCTCGCTCACCTTCCGCCACTCCTGTCGACAGGCCGTCTGTGGCTCCGACGCCCTGTTCGTCAACGGCCAGCAGCGACTCGGCTGCAAGACCCAGATGGCGGACCTCGAAGACCCGGTCCGCATCGAGCCGCTCCCCCACCAGGACGTGGTCAAGGACCTCGTCGTGGACATGGAGCACTTCTACGAGCAGATGCACGCCGTCGAGCCGTACTTCCAGCCCGACGAGCTTCCCGAGGGCGAGCGCGAGGAACAGCGCCAGTCCCCCGAGAACCGCGAGAAGGTCAAGATGTCGACGCGCTGTATCTGGTGCGGCGCTTGCATGTCCTCGTGTAACATCGCCGCGGGCGACAACGAGTACCTCGGCCCGGCGGCCATCAACAAGGCCTACCGGTTCGCGATGGACGAACGCGAGGGCGAGATCCAGAAGGAAGACCGCCTTGAGATCATCGAGCAGGAACACGGCGTCTGGCGCTGCCAGACCCAGTTCTCCTGCACCGAGGTGTGCCCCAAGGACATCCCGCTGACCGAGCACATCCAGGAACTGAAACGCGAAGCAGTCAAGTCGAACCTCAAATTCTGGTAACTATGCACGAACACGACGTACTCGTCGTCGGCGCCGGCGGCGCCGGCCTGCGAGCAGCGATCGAGGCCCACGAGGAGGGAGCCGACGTGGCCATGGTCACGAAGCTCCACCCCGTCCGGTCCCACACGGGGGCCGCGGAGGGCGGCATCAACGCCGCGCTCCACCCCGAGGACTCCTGGGAACTGCACGCCTACGACACGATGAAGGGGTCGGACTACCTCGGGGACGCCCCCGCGGTCGAGACCTTCGCGCAAGACGCCCCGGACGAGGTCATCCAGCTCGAACACTGGGGCATGCCCTTCTCCCGCGAGGAGGACGGCACGGTCTCCCAGCGCCCGTTCGGCGGGCTGAGCCACCCGCGCACGACCTACGCCGGCGCCGAGACCGGCCACCACCTGCTCCACACGATGTACGAGCAGGTCGTCAAGCGAGGCATCACCGTCTACGAGGAACAGCAGGTCCTCGACCTGGCGGTCACCGACCACGACGACGTCGAGGACCGCGAGTGTCACGGCGTCGTCGCCTACGACATCGCGAGCGGCGAGATCAAGGGCTACCGCGCCACCAACGGCGTCATCCTCGCCACCGGCGGCCCCGGCCAGGTGTTCGACCACACCACCAACGCCGTTGCCAACACCGGCGACGGCTACGCGATGGCCTACCGCGCCGGCGTCCCGCTGGAGGACATGGAGTTCGTCCAGTTCCACCCCACCACGCTCCCGTCGACGGGTGTCCTCATCTCCGAGGGGGTCCGCGGCGAGGGCGGCATCCTTTACAACGGGGACGAGGAGCGGTTCATGTTCGAGCACGGCTACGCGAACAACGAGGGCGAACTCGCCTCCCGCGACGTGGTCTCCCGGGCGGAGCTGACGGAGATCAACGCCGGTCGCGGTATCGAAGACGAGTACGTCCACCTCGACATGCGCCACCTCGGCGAGGAGCGCATCCTCGACCGTCTGGAGAACATCCTCCACCTCGCGGAGGACTTCGAGGGCGTCGACGGTCTCGACGAGCCGATGCCTGTCAAGCCCGGCCAGCACTACCAGATGGGCGGCGTTGAGGTCGACGAGAACGGCCACACCTGCATCGACGGCCTCTACGCCGCCGGCGAGACGGCCTGCGTCTCCCTGCACGGCGGCAACCGCCTCGGCGGCAACGCACTGCCGGAACTCCTCGTGTTCGGCGCGCGCGCCGGCAAGCACGCCGCCGGTGGCGACATGAAGGAAGCCGAGATCCAGACCGGCCCGAGCGCCGAGAGCGAGGCCGGTGAGATCCCCGAAGGCGTCGAGGTCGGCGCCGTCGGGTCCACCGACGAGAGCGTCGCCGCCGACGGTGCCGCGGTCGACGCCCAGTCGGTCGTCGAGTCGGAGGTCGAGCGCCAGCGCGAACGCGTCGAGCGCCTCCTCGAAGACGAGGGCATCAACCACGCCCACGTCCGCGACGACATCCAGGAGACGATGACGGCCAACGTCAACGTGTTCCGCCGCGAGGAGAACCTCAAGGACGCCCTCGCGGACATCCGCGAGGCCCGCGAGCGCTACCAGCACGTCGCCGCGTCGGACCCCTCGCGCACCTACAACACCGACCTGATGCACACGATGGAGACCCGCAACATCATCGACGTCGCCGAGGCCATCACCGTCGGGGCCCTCGCCCGCGAGGAGTTCCGCGGCGCCCACTGGCGCGAGCAATACCAGTTCCGCGACGACGAGAACTGGCTCAAACACACCCTGCTCGCCTGGAACGACGGCAACCCGCGCCTGTACTACAAGCCCGTCCTCCTCGAAGGCGAGAAGGAGTACGAGCCGAAAGAACGGTCCTACTAAACCATCTAGTTTCCAGCTTTTTCGCTCGGGGGTCGCCTGTGGCGACCCCCGAGCCAAAAACATGGGTGAAAAAGGCCGGAACCTCGCTTCGCTCGGTTCCGGTATCCGCAGGAGTGAGCACCGCGAACGACTGTGGGCTCGTCAGAGCTCCGCTCGGCGTATGCTAGACTACCACTGATTCTCCACGCAGCTATCAGCACTGCCGCTCAGGCTATGGCGCCACGATCACCCACAGGAAACGGTCGGTTCTGCGTTCCGGAACCCCACGTCACGGAACTACCTCGTCTCGGCCGCTACTCCTCGTCGTCTTCGTCGACTTCGCTTCCCGCGTCCTCGGCTTCGTCCTCGCTCTCCTCGACGATCCAGTCCTCGCGGACCCGCTTGGTCCCCGAGTCCGTCTCGATGATGAGGATGTTGTAGTCCTCGGTCCCGGTCTTGACGCCGGTGACCGTCCCGCTGCTGGTGCCGTAGACCGACGAGTCGGGGCCCGCGACGTGGAACGTGACCTCTTCACCGCGCTCGACGGGGACGTCGCCGAACCCGACCGGGGAGCGGGGCACCGAACGCCCGCCGCCGCGGTACAGCGGCTGGGTCTGACCGGTGGCTCCGTCCGAGGATGCATCGGCGCTCGCCTCGCCGTCGGCCTCTCCGGTCCGCTGGCCGAACCCGCACCGTTTGGTCTCCTCGATGACGATCTGCTCGACCGTCAGCGTCGGGTGGGTCCGCTTCCACTCCTCGAGCGCGGTCTCGATCCGGGTGGCCGTGAGGTCGTCGCGAGCCTTCACGTCGATCTCGAAGGACCTGATGGACCGCTCGCCGGTCCGGGACTCGCAGATGACTCTGGCCTCGAAGACGCTCTCGGACCTGTTCTTCGCCTGTCTCTCGTACTCAAATTCGGATCCGTCGACAGTTATCGTAGGCATGTCGATAGCTCAGCTGTTGTAACGTTGGTGAGAAGTCAGTGATATATCTTATTGAACTCGTCTGGTACGACGGCCGATTCTGGTAACTGACACCACCATTTCCCGTGACAGTTTCGCCCGATCGCCGGCTCGATCTACCACTATCGGGCTACACATAGACTGTGCGTGACGAAATCGACCGAAAGAGGCTTCTGCGCGTTCTGACTCTGGACGGGCATGACCGAAACGGTCGCAGTCATCGGAACGGGACCGGACCCGGAGAACCCCACCGTCGAGGGGTTCGCGATGGGGTATCGCCACGCCGAGTCGTTCGAGAACCAGCCCGACTGCGAGGTCGTCGCCTGCGCCGACATCGTCCCCGAGAACGGGGAAGCGTTCGCGCGGGCGTTCGAACTCCCCGACGAACACGTCTTCGAGGACTACCAGGCCATGCTCGACGCGGTCGAGCCCGATATCGTCACCGTCGCGGTACCGCCGCAGATCCACGAGGACGTCGTGGTCGACTGCGCCCGCAGCGGCGTCGTCTCCGCGATCCACGCCGAGAAGCCGATGGCTCACACCTGGGGCTCGGCCCAGCGGATGGCCCAGGCCTGTTGGCGCCGCGACGTCCAGCTCACTTTCAACCGCCAGCGCCGCTTCGGGAAGCCCTTCCGCGAGGCCAGGCGCATGATCGACGACGGCGAGATCGGCGACCTGCAGCGCGTCGAGACCACCTGGAGCGACCTCTACGACACCGGCGCGCACACCATCGACCTGACGGGTATGTTCGCCGGCGAGGCCGAACCCGCCTGGGTCATCGCCCAGATCGACTACCGCGAGGAGGACGTCCGCTTCGGGATGCACCAGGAGAACCAGGCCTGGGCGCTCTGGGAGTACGAGACGGGCGTCCAGGGGGTCATCTCCGGCGGGACGGGAAGCGGCTTCGCCGACGCCGCGCACGTCCTCCGCGGGACGGACGGGGAGATCCGCATCGACAGCGAGACGGGCAACATGCTGGAGATCCGCCGGGCGGGCGACGGCGACTGGCAGGCCGTCGACGTGGACGGCGAGCACCTCCACGGGACGGACGCCGACGACGGTCGGTACGGCAGCGAGTACATCGACCGCGCCGCCGCGGAAGTGCTCGCCGCGCTCCGCGAGGGTCGCGAGTCCGAACTCGGGGCGAGAAACGGCCTCAAGACGGCCGAGATAATCTTCGGCGCCTACGAGTCGGCCCGCAAGCGCGGCCGCGTCGACTTCCCGCTGGAGGCCGAGGACAACGCGTTCGAGGCGCTCGTCGCGGCCGGCGACCTCGAAGTCGACTCCGACGAGAGCGACGACTGAGCGAGCACCGAGCGACGAGCGGGACCGAGCGCCGAACGACGAGCGAAACCGAGCGCCAGGAGGCGACCACGCACGAACGCCCGGAGCGGCCGACCGGCCCCGAACTTTTGTGGCACCGCTCCCCAGTCGTTGCGCATGGAGTTCACGGAGTTCGGCGACGGCGACGAGCGCGTCCTCTTCGTCCTCGGGTGGGGGAACAGAGCGCACCACGAGAACGTCCGCTGGCTGGTCGACGAACTGGTCGCCGCGGGCTACACGGTCGACGTCGGGACGATCCCCGACCACGGGGACGACTTCGACGCCCAGTACGTCCGGCCAACCCAGCGCCGCCACGACGCGACCGACCCGGACAGGGTCCTCTCGCACAGTACCGGCGGGCTGGTCGCGGCTCACCTCGACTCGGCGGCGCCGCGCGTCTACCTGAGCCCCTGGTGGGGCATGGCCGGCGAGTCCGGTCCGCTCCAGCGGTTGCTGGTCTCGCTGCCGACCGCTCGACCGATCATCCCGGTCCCGATGGACGACGACGCGCTCGGGGACCTCGCGACCGAGGACCAGCTCTCGGACGGGCCCGACAGGATCGCGCCGGCGTTCCTGCGGACGGTCGCCGACGCGCAGGAACGGCTTCCGAACTTCCGCGAGGACAGCGTCGTCTTCTGCTCGCTCACGGACAGCGTCGTCGGCGTGGACGCCATCGGCGAGCACGCCCCCGCCGAGCGGATCGTCCTCTACGACGGCGGCCACGAGTTCTTCACGTCCGGGTCGCGCGACCGGACCCTCGAGTGGGTGCTCGCCGCGCTCGCCGACGGGCCCGACGCGCTGGCTGGGCCGGTCCGCGTTGATCCGTCCCGCCCCGAGTGAGCGGGGCGCTCAGAACAGGACGTACAGCATGAGATAGACGACGACGCCGAGCGTGAAGGAAACGAGCCACAGCGCCGCGGCGACGCGACCGACGGTCGGGTGACGGGTGCCGGGCAGTTCCGCGACGGAGTGGGTGAGCGCCAGCAGGAGGACGTAGATGACCAGCGGGACGCAAACGACGGCGAGGACGATGTGGATGCCCAGGACGGCGGGATAGATCACGCCCTCGACCAGCGGGGGCCCGCTGAACTCCGACGGGCCGAGGATGGCGACGCGGTAGAGGTACGCCACGAGGAACAGCGCGAACAGCGCGGTGGTGGCGAGCATGGCCGCGCGGTGTCGGGCCACGTCGCCGCGGCGGATCGCCCGCCAGCCGACGACGATGGCGCCGACGGCCGTTGCGCTAACGACGGCGTTGACGTGGGGGATCGCGTGTAGCACCGCGTCGGGCGCCCGCGGGAGGAGCGCCTGCGGGATGACCTGGAGCGCCGCTGCGAACACGAGCGCCAGCGCCGCGACCGAGAGGATGCCCGACACCGCCGGGACGTGCTCCCTGACGTTCATCGCCCGAAACTGCGGACTCGACGGTCAATGGCGTTGCGCTTCGGAGTCGCCGCGACCGACAGCCCGGGCGGTGCCGTCGCTGCCGGGTACGGAACCGCGAAAAACGACCGCGGTGAAACGACCGCGGACTGCGACCGGTCGTCAGTGGAAGGTGCGGCCGACTTCCTTCTCCTCCACCTCGGCTTCGCCGGGACCGAAGCGCTCCTCGATCTCCTCGTAGCGCTCCTTGGTCTCCTCGTCGACGCTCGGGGTGACCTCGTTGAGCGCGTGCTCGAAGTGGTCCATCGTGACCTTCACGTTGCGGACGGAGTCGTCGATGTCCTCGGGGTCGACGCTCGCGATGAACTCGCGGGTCGCGGCCATCGAGGCCTCGCGGGTGACCGCTTCGATGTCGGCGCCGACGTAGCCCTCGGTGCGGCTCGCCAGTTCGTCGAGGTCCACGTCGTCCGCGAGCGGCTTGTCGCGGGTGTGGACTTCGAGGATCTTCCGGCGCGCGTCCTCGTCGGGCACGGGCACGTGGACGTGCCTGTCGAGTCGACCCGGGCGCAGCAGCGCGGAGTCGATGAGGTCCGGACGGTTGGTCGTCGCGATGACCACCACGTCCTCCAGCTCTTCGAGCCCGTCGAGCTCCGTCAGGAGCTGCGAGACGACGCGCTCGCCGACGCCGGAGTCGGTGGTGTTACCGCCGCGTTCGCCCGCGATGGAGTCGATCTCGTCGAAGAACACCACGGTGGGTGCGTTCGCGCGAGCCTTCTCGAACACCTCGCGGACGCCCTTCTCGGACTCGCCCACGAACTTGTTCAGCAGTTCGGGACCCTTGATCGAGATGAAGTTCGACTGGGCCTCGTTGGCGATGGCCTTGGCGAGCAGGGTCTTCCCGGTGCCCGGCGGGCCGTACATGAGGACGCCCTTCGCGGCCTCCATGTCCATGGCCTCGAACACCTCGGGGTAGTCCAGCGGCCACTGGATCGTCTCGCGGAGGCGCTCTTTCGTGTCTTCGAGCCCGCCGACCTGGTCCCAGGTCACGTCGGGCACTTCGACGAACACCTCGCGCAGGGCCGAGGGCTCGATCCCCTTCAGCGCCTGCTTGAAGTCGTCTTCCGTGACTTCCAGGTGTTCGAGCACCTCGGCGTCGATCTGGTCGGACTCGAGGTCGAGTTCCGGCCGGATGCGCCGGAGCGCGTTCATCGCCGACTCCTTGGCCAGCGACTCGAGGTCCGCGCCGACGAAGCCGTGCGTGCTCTCGGCGTACTGGTCGAGGTCGATGCCCTCGACGAGCGGCATCCCGCGGGTGTGAACCTGCAGTATCTCCTTGCGGCCGTTCTTGTCCGGGACGCCGATCTCGATCTCGCGGTCGAAGCGACCGCCGCGGCGCAGGGCGGGGTCGACGGCGTCGACGCGGTTGGTCGCGCCGATGACGATGACCTGCCCGCGCGATTCGAGGCCGTCCATCAGGCTCAGGAGCTGGGCGACGACGCGGCGCTCCACGTCGCCCTGGGTCTCACCGCGCTTGGGCGCGATGGAGTCGATCTCGTCGATGAAGACGATGGCGGGCGAGTTCTCCTCGGCCTCGTCGAAGATCTCGCGGAGCTGCTCCTCGCTCTCCCCGTAGTACTTCGACATGATCTCCGGCCCGGAGATGTCGGTGAAGTACGCGTCGATCTCGTTGGCCACCGCTTTCGCCATGAGCGTCTTCCCGGTGCCGGGCGGCCCGTGGAGCAGGACGCCCTTCGGCGGCTCGATGCCGAGCGTCTCGAACAGCTCCGGGTGGCGCATCGGCAGTTCGATCATCTCGCGGACCTGTTCGAGCTCGTCGTCCAGGCCGCCGATGTCCTCGTACGTGATGTCGGGGGCGCCGCCCGCCTCGGCGGGGCCGGCGCCCTCCTGGATCTGCTCGGCGGGCTTCTCTGCCACGTCGACCTCCGTCGAGTCCGTGACGACCACGGTGCCCGAGGGATCGGTCTCGGCGATCTTCAGCGGGATCTTCTGGCCGCTCATCGAGGAGAGCGGACCGAGCCCGAAGCTGACGGGCACGGTCTGGCCCTCCGTGACGGCCTGACCGCTGAGGTTGTTCCGGATCATCGGACCGACGTTCCCGCGAACGCGGAGGTTCTGCGGGAGCGCGACGCTGACTCGCGTCGCGGGCTTCACGTCGGCCTTCTCGACGTCGACGTTGTCGTCGATACCGACGTCCGCCTCCTGGCGGAGGCGCCCGTCGATGCGGATGACGCCGCGGCCCTCGTCCTCGGGGTAGCCGGGCCAGACGCGCGCGACCGCGCGGGACTCCTTCCCCTCGATGACGATGTAGTCGCCGTTCTCCAGGTCGAGTTCGGCCATCGCCGCCCGGTCGATGGCGGCGAGTCCGCGACCCGCGTCCTTCTGTTTCAGGGGCTTGACAGTGAGTCTCATGCGTTCACCTCGATGGTGAGGACGCCGTTGCGGATAAACGCTTGCGCGTCTCCAGCAAGGTCCAGATCGTACTGCTCGTCGTCCACGACGACGATGACCGCGTCGTCGAGTACGTCTACGGACGCGTCCCGGCCCGGACCGATGTCCGCCGCCAGCACGGTCTCGTCGCCGTAGTCGTACCGACGCAGACCGACGTCGTCAGCCAGCTGCTGTTTTCCAGTCATACTAACTCGTAGTTAGCTAGATAAGTATATAAATCTAACGGTGGAACACTTAAAGAACTCCGGGTTTCAGAAGACATACTTGATTGCGGTTCACACTGACAGCCCTCTGATTTGGGCGACGTCAGTTCCCCGCCAGTGTCCAGTCCCGCCGTGTCGATCCGGTCGGGTCCGGGGTGAAATCCACGACCAGGAGATCAGTTAGCTTATTGTACTGTTATAGCAAGACGATATTGATGCGAGAGAAACACTTGGGGAGACGAGAATTGCTCGCGGGCGCGGGGGCCGCGGTCTCTCTCGGGTTGGCGGGCTGTACGGACGCGGTCGGCGTGGGGGGAGACGAAAACGGTGGCGGCAGTTCGGACAGGTCCGGGCCGCTCGATGCCACGAACGAGGCCGATTGGCCGATGTTCGGGGCGAACGCGGAACGGAATCCGGTGCTCACTGGGACCAGTGGTCCCGAGGGACCGGTCCGCGAGGAGTGGACCTTCGAGAGCCACTACGTCTCACCCAGCGTCCGCGACGGGACCGTCTACGTAGACAGTTCCTCGGCGTACTACGCCCTCGACGCGGCCACGGGCGACGTACTGTGGGAGCGCGAGTCCGAGAGCGATGGGAGTATGACTCCGATGGTCACGGAGGACGCGCTCTACACGTTCGACGGAGGGGGACTGACCGCGCTGGACCCGGAAGACGGGACCCACCGCTGGACGGACGACACGGTGACCGGTGGATTCCCGGTCCCGCGAGACGGTGTCCTCTACGGCGCCAACGGAGACGACGTCTTCGCGTTCGATCTCGGCGACCGCGAGATGCGCTGGACGTCTCCGCTCGAATCGGAAGACACGGCCGACGGGAACTACCTGATAGACGTCGCCGCCGACGGCTCGCACGTCTACACCGTCGAGGGCGTCGGCGAAGTGAGCGCGTACAGTCTGGACGGCGGCGAGAGACAGTGGACACTCTCCTCGGCGTACATCGACGACAGCACGTTCACCTTGAGTGTCGCCGGCGGAACGGTGTATCTGGCGACCGTCCTCGGGGCGAGCGGAAAGCCGACGCTCCGCGCGATAGACGCTTCGAGCGGCGACGTACAGTGGACCGACACCGTCGGGATCATGTCGGGAGTGACTGCCGACCGCCTGTACGCGGATCAGAAAACCGACGACGGCGACGACGCCGGCGTCTTCGCACTCGACCCGGCGACCGGAGACCGGATCGAGGAGCTGTCCGGCGTCACGTCCTTCTGGGGCAACCAGCCCGTCGTCGCCGACGAGACGCTGTACTATTCGGCGGATTCGGGCATATACGCGTACGACCTGGAGGCCGATGAGATGCGATGGGAGCACACGGACTCCCACTTGGAGATCGACGAACTGCTCGTCGCGGGTGACCGCGTCTTCTTCAAGACGGGGACCACCCTCCGCGCGCTCGGTCCCGCCGAGTGAGAGCGCCGACTCGACGGGGCCCGACGGTTCCGGGACGACCGGGCCCAACACCCACGTACCGGGGGGCCGAAGATCCGCGCGTGCAGACGCTCGACCACGACGGACGGACGACGGCCTACAGGGCGACTCGGCCCGACGCGGACGGACCGGTAGCGCTCTACGTCCACGGGAGCGGCGCCACACACCGCGTGTGGGCCGCCCAGTACGGCGCGAGGGGGCCGAGCCATCCGGCCGCCGCGCTCGACCTGAGCGGCCACGGGGACTCCGAGGACGTCGACGCCGGACCCGGCCCCGACACGCTCGACGCATACGCGCGAGACGTGGTCGCCGTCGCGCGTGAGACGGACGCGGACGTGCTCGCGGGCAACTCGCTGGGCGGGGCCGTCGTCCTGCGCGTCGCTCTCGACACCGATCTCGACCCGGAGGCGCTGATCCTGGCCGGGACCGGCGCGAAACTCGCCGTGCACGAGCCCCTCCGCGAGTGGCTGGCCGACGATTTCGAGCGCGCCGTCGAGTTCCTGCACGGCGACGACCGACTCTTCCACGACGTCGGCGAACGCGCGGGCGAGCGGTCGAAGTCGCAACTGCTCGCCACGGGTCGAGCGGTCACCCGCAGGGACTTCCTGACGTGCCACGCGTTCGACGTGCGCGACCGCCTCGGCGAGATCGGCGCGCCCACGCTCGCGGTCGTCGGTGAGCACGACTCGCTCACGCCGCCGGCCTACCACGAGTACCTCGCGGAGACCCTGCCGAACGGCGCATACGCCGAGATCCCCGATGCGGCCCACCTCGCGATGGCCGAGCGGCCGGACGCGTTCAACCGGGCCGTCGCCGAGTTCCTCGGGTCGGTGGACACGTAGCGTCTGTTCGGTCCCGCCACCGGAGCCTCCGGGCGAAAACAGGAGACTCAAGGGGCCGTCGCCGAAAGACTCTGACGTGCCAGCGCGCGTCGAGCGGACCGATCCCGACGGGGTCGACTACGGCCGGGTGATGCAGCTCACCTTCGTAGTCACCATTATCGCGGGAGCCCCGATCGTCGCCGTGCTCTCGCTCACCGTCGCGCTGCCGACCTGGATCGATCGCGTGCTCTTCGCCGTTCGCGTCGGCGCCGTCGTCTGGATCGTCACCGCGCTGGCGATGTACGCCTACGAGCGCCGCCGAACGGAGTGACTCGGGGTCTCGTTCGGCTCGACCGCTAGTCCCGCTTAGGCTCGACTGCAGTCTTCCTCAGACCCGGTCTTCGACCCACTGGAAGTCGGCGCCGGCCGCGCGGGCCGCCTCCCTGTCCGACGCCGAGTCCCCGACGAACAGCGACCGCTCGGGTGCAGCGCCCAGCGACTCCACGGCGTGCAGGAGCGGTTCGGGGTCCGGCTTGACGAGTTCGTGGGAGTCGCGACCGACGACGACGTCGACGTGGCCGTCCAGCCCGTGTAGTTCCAGCGCGATCCGGCAGGCCGACTCGCAGTTGAGCGAACATACCCCGACGGGCACAGAGTGCGGCAGCGCGTCGGCCAGCGCCAGGCGGCGGGCGCTCCGGGCGCCGTCGCGCTCGAACTCGGCGATGGCCTCGTCGAGGCGGTCGAGGAGCCCGTGTTCGGCCGCCAGCTCCCGCATCTCCCAGATGTCCGCCCCGGCGGGGTCGTGACCGCGCGCGCTCAGAATCGCCGCACAGCGGTCGGCGACGGCCCCCCAGTCCACGTCGAGGCGGACGAGCGTCCCGTCCAGGTCGTAGACGATAGCGTCGTACTCCGTCACGCGCTTCGGTAGGCGACGAGTCAGCAAATGCGCTTCGACCGGGGCCGGAGGAACGTCGCCCGCGCCCGCGGTCGAGCCCGCACCCGCCGCGGGCCCCGCCTCGTCACTCGCCCAGGAGATCCCGCGCGATGATGTTTTTCTGGATCTGGCTGGTCCCCTCGTAGATGGTCGTGACCTTCGCGTCGCGGTAGAACCGCTCGACCGGGAAGTCAGTGGTATAGCCGTACCCGCCGTGGATCTGGACGGCCTCGTTCGTCACGTCGACGGCCGCCTCGCTCGCGAAGTACTTCGCCACGCTCGCGGCGGTCCGGGCGTCCTCGCCGCGGTCCTGGGCCGTCGCCGCCTCCCACGTCAGCGCCCGCGCCGCTCGCACGTCCGTCCACATGTCCGCGAGCTTGTGACGAATCGACTGGAAGTCCGCGATCCGGCGATCGAACTGCTCGCGCTCGCCCGCGCAGTCGACCGCCTCGTCGAGCGCCGCCTGCGCCAGCCCGACCGACTGGGCGGCGATGCCGATCCGGCCGCCGGTCAAAATCGAGAACGCCGCGGCGAGCCCGCGGCCCGGTTCGGTGAGGCGATACCGGGCCGGGACCTCCACGCCGTCGAAGATCAGGCTCGTCGTGTCGCTGGCTCGGAGACCGAGCTTGTCCTCTTTCTTCCCGATTTCGAGCCCCTCCGCGTCGGTGGGGACGAGAAACTGCGTCACCGACCCCGGATCGTCGGCGTCGGTCTTGGCGAAGACGACGGCGACGCCCGCGCGCTCGCCATTGGTGATCCACTGCTTCTTGCCGTCGAGGACGTAGCCGTCGCCGCCGTCGGTCTCCCGCGCGGTCGTCGACATCTCTGCGGGGTTCGATCCAGCGTCGGGTTCCGAGAGCGCGAACGCACCCACGGGTCGACCGTCGACCATCTCCGGGAGCCACTCCTCGCGGACCGACTCGTCGGCGAACTCCGCGATGCACGACGTGGCGAGGCAGTGAACGGACAGCGCAGTCGCCACGGCGAGCGAGCCGTGTGCGACCTCCTCGTTCACGACGGCGTAGGTCAGCCGGTCGGCGTCGTACCCGTCGTACGCCTCCGGGACGGTCAGCCCGGTCAGGTCGAGATCGGCGAGACCGTCCCACACGTCTTCCGGGAAGGACGCCTCGCGGTCGGCCGCGGCGGCGACCGGTCGGATCTCCTCGGCGGCGAACTCGCGGACCGCGTCGCGGACCGCCTCCTGGGTGGCCGAAAGCTCCATGGACTCCTCTTCGGCTACCGCCGGCAAAAATTGCCCGCCCGAGATAGCGGCGACCGGGAGAACAGAGATAGAGCGAGTCGAAGTCGAAGTGAGACGGAGTTCGCCGGCGTACCGGTCAGTTCGAGTCGACCAGCTGAAGGTCGAGCTCGGCTTCGAGGGCGGCGATGAGCGAGCCGCCGACGTTGGCCTGGGTCGCGCGGCCCTGCTCGACGGCGAGCACGTCCGACTCGTCGGCGCCGACCGCGTCGGCGAGTTCGGCGGTCTGGAGGCCGGCGTCCTGGCGGGCCTCGACGAGGACGTCGCCGTAGTCGCTGACGAGGTAGGGGAGCTGGTCGTCGTCGTAGTCGGCGCCGTCCTCCCAGTGTTCGGCGTCGGGCGCGTTCGCGTCCTGCAGTCGCGCGGCGTTCTGGGCGGCGCGGCGCTTCCGGTCGCCGTCGTCGTCGGAACCCGAGGCCTTGGAGGACGTCTCGTCGTGGTGGGCGCACTCGGAACAGACGCTGAGTGTCGCCCCCGCGACGCTGGCCGTCTGGAGGTCGACGTTCTCGGCGCCGCAGAGCTCGCAACTGTCGCTGGCGCTGGAGCCGGCGCCACCGGTCGAATACTTCGCCATGCTGGGGGGTAGTGGACAGGGCCTATTTGAATGGCCCGTTTTCTCTCGTCGACATGACCTGACAGATGACCGGAGTCGTCGGACGTAAACGAAAGGGCTTTTATCGGGGCCAGGGCAAGCAATAATCGCAGGCAGACAGACACCCGGTGCGTGGGTAGCCAAGCCAGGCCAACGGCGCAGCGTTGAGGGCGCTGTCCCGTAGGGGTCCGCCGGTTCAAATCCGGTCCCACGCACTACCGGTCCGCTCACGCGGACCACAGTGCAGGTGCACTCCCTTGGGACTGCACCCACGCAAACTTCCTACCGAAGCAACGTCCCGAGCGACAGCCCCGCCGCTTCTCTGACCGCGGACCACGCTGCAGGTGCACTCCCTTGGGAGTCACGCGAGCGGATCGAGTGTGACGCCGATGGGGCCGATGGGCGAAGCGAATCGGGCCCATCGGAACTGCACCCACGCAAACGTCCTACCGACGCTACCCGTCGAGAGACGTAGCTGTGCGACGAGCGGGGCCACGCGGACGGTCTCAGTCCGTTCGCAGCGGGTCGGTGTGGTCGACCTCGGCGATGTCGGGGGCGTCGCCGCCGACGACTCGCTCCAGCGTCTCGGTCTCGACGCCGAGGGCCTCGCGCTTTGCCGCGAGTCGCTCCTCGATGCGAGCGTAGGCGTCGCTCTCGGCCAGTTCGCCGTCGTCGGCGCGGACTTCGAGGGTCGCTTTCTTCGAGGCGAGCGCGAGGAACTGCCGGAGCGCGTCGTCGGAGTCCGCCCGCCGCGCCATCTCGTCGACCGACGCGACCAGCTCGTCGCGACCGACGGGCTTGACCAGGTAGCCGTCGAACGGCAGGTCGACGACGTCGACGTCGGGTTCGACCGCGGTGACCACGACCACTCGACAGTCGATCGCGCGGTCGGCGATCCGGGTCAGCACCTCGTCGCCGGACAGGCCCGGCATGCGCCGGTCGAGCACGACTACCTCGGTCGCCGGCCCGAGCGTTTCGAGCGCCGCCGATCCGCTCGTGACCGCCTGGACCTCGTAGTCGTCCGTGAGGAACTGCGCGTAAGTGTCGGCGATGATCTGATTGTCGTCGACGACGAGCACGGCCGGTCCGGCGTCGGTCACGGTACCGCCCACCGAGGGATCCCGTCGTCTGACTGGCCGGTCCGTTTCATCGGTCTCTCTTTCGAGAGCCGCCGCAAATACGTTGTTCTCCCATTAACAGAGATGATATCGGGAGCCGGATCGTAGAGGTGGGAATTGACATTCAAACTACTGCAGGTCCCCATTTCTGTTCGTGCATGGGCGAGACATTATCATATCCGATAATTAAGTCGGTGGTTTTATTACTCCCTCGCGGTTAGAGACATGTGCGGCACCAGTTCGGTGCCACATCACCCACCCACCCCACACCCACCCACCTTTTGCGGGACCCGAACCGGCTAGCCTCGGCCGAGGCGATTCGCCGACCGAGCGGCCGGACCGTGTCGAAAGAAGTGAGTAGCGACCGTCTGTAGAGGCGGCATGACCTCGGCTTCGACTGTGGCGCTCGCCTTGCTGACAGGCTTTCTGACCGGCGCGGTCTTTCGGTTCCTGAACGTCCCGATCCCCGCGCCGCCGAACGCGGCCGGCGTGCTCGGGATCGTCGGTATCTACCTCGGCTACGTCGTCCTCGACCACTTCGAGGTCGGGATCGACGTGCTCAACTTCTTCTGATCGGGAGAGAAAGCGGCGCTCCCGTCCGGCGAACGGGAGGACGATTCAGTCGTCGGCCGAGGAGTGGCCGACGGCCGGTCGCTGGACCTCGCGGTCCGTCTCCTCGCCCTCGATGTCGTAGGGATACTCGCCGGTCACGCAGCCCAGGCAGAGGTCGGAGTCGCTCTTGCCGAGCGACTCGGCGATGGCCTCGATGGAGAGGTACGACAGCGAGTCGGCCCGGATCTCCTCGCGGATCTCCTCGACCGAGCGGTCGGCCGCGATGAGCTCCTCGCGGCTCGCCATGTCGATGCCCATGTAACAGGGCGCGATGATCGGCGGCGCGCCGATGCGGACGTGGACCTCCTCGGCTCCCGCCTCGTAGAGCAGTTCGACGAGCTGCGAGGACGTGGTCCCGCGGACGATGGAGTCGTCGATGACCGTGACGGTCTTGCCCTCCACCGTGCTCTTGATCGGGTTGAGCTTCAGCCGGACCGCGCGCTCACGCTCGTCCTGCGTCGGCATGATGAACGTCCGCCCGACGTAGCGGTTCTTCATCAGCCCCTCGGCGAACTCGACGCCCTCGGGGGCGGCGTCGGCGTAGCCCGACGCGAACGCGCGCCCGGAGTCGGGGACGGGCATCACGACGTCCGTCTCGATGCCCGACTCCTCCCAGAGTGCGCGACCCAGGTCGCGTCGCACCTCGTAGACCAGCTCGTCGTCGATGACCGAGTCCGGCCGCGCGAAGTAGACGTGTTCGAAGAAACAGTTCGCGGTGTTCTCGGTCTCCACGAGCTGGTAGGTGTCGAAGCCGGTCCCGTCGTCGTGGAGGACGACGAGTTCGCCCGGGCGCACGTCGCGGACGAGTTCGCCGTCCAGCGTGTCGATGGCCGCGCTCTCGGAGGCGAGGACGTAGCCGTCGTCGAGCTCGCCGATACAGAGCGGGCGGTTGCCCTGGGGATCCCGCACGCCGAGGACCGTCTCGTCGTGGGTGATCGTCAGCGAGTACGAGCCGTGGATGCGGCTCATCGTCCGCTTGACCGCGCGAACCAGGTCTTCTTCGAGCAGGTTGCGCGCCAGGTCGTGGGCGATGACCTCGGTGTCGCCGTCGGAGGTGAAGGCGTGACCCAGGCCGGCGAGTTCCTCGCGGATCTCGTCGGTGTTGATCAGGTTGCCGTTGTGGGCGAGTCCGAGGGACCCGCTCTTGAAGGAGACGGAGAACGGCTGGGCACAGCAGTTGTTGACGCTCCCCGACGTGGGATAGCGGACGTGACCGATGCCGTTCGAACCATTGAGCGAGTCGAGGTCGTCCTCGTCGAAGACGTCGCCGACGAGGCCCATCTCGACGTGTTCGTACTGCTGGAAGCCGTCGTGCGTGACGATGCCGGCGGACTCCTGGCCGCGGTGCTGGAGGGCGTAGAGCGAATAGTAGAGGGGGCGGGCGACGTCACGGTCGGTAGTCGAGATGCCGACGACGCCGCACTTCTCGTGCATTCCTTACTCGCCCGCTTTGTCCTGCCAGGCGTAGTCCCGGCGTTTGGCCGAGTCGCCGAACCCGCAGGACGCACAGACTTTGTTCTTGACGTGATACGACTTCTCACCGCACCGGCGACACTTGACGTGTGTCGTGGTGTTTTTCTTCCCCTGACTCGGGGTTCCTGCGCCAGTCATGGGTTGATCGAGACGACGTTATCGCCGCGTATAATCGTTGTGTCTTCGTCGTCCTCGATGACCAGGTTCATGTGCTGGTCGTAGCCTGAGAGGTCGCCGACGTACTCCTCGCCGCCCTTCAGACGAACCGTGACCTCCTCGCCGAGCGACGCCTCGAGTACGTCCAGCGGTCGTCCACTCATACCCGAACTGCCTGTCGTCGCGTGCATAAACGTACCGCTTGCCCAATCGACCCTCGACACCCCGATTCGAGCCCCGGATCGCCGCGTACCGCCGTCGCTCGGCCGACCGCGGAGACCGGCTACAGCCCCACGTCGAACGGCGCGTACGACTCCGCCCGCGCGCCCACCGCGCCCAGCAGGTCCGCCGTCGCGTCCAGGTCGTCGGCCTCGATCACTTCGACGGGCGTGTGCATGTAGCGGTTCGGCAGTCCGAGGCTGAGCGTCGGCGTCCCGCCGCGGGAGACGTAGAAAGCGTCCGCGTCCGTCCCCGTCCGCGACCCCGTCGCCTGCAACTGGACGTCGACGTCCCGCTCGTCGGCCACGTCCCGGACGGCGGCGACCAGCGCCGGGTGGTTCGCGCTCCCGCGAGCGACGACCGGTCCCTCGCCGAGTTCGACGCCGGTCGACTTCTTGCCCGGCACGCCCGGGGAGTCCGTCGCGTGGGTCACGTCGCAGGCGATCACGGCGTCGGGGTCGAGGTCGAACCCGACCATCCGCGCGCCCTGCAGACCGACCTCTTCCTGGACCGTGCTGACCGCGTAGACGGTCGCCTCGGCGTCCGCTTCGGCGGCCCGACGCAGCCCCTCGGCGGCCGCCCAGATCCCGACGCGGTTGTCCATCCCCCGGGCGGTCAGCCGCCCGTCTTCGAGTTCGCGCACGCGCTGTTCGAACGTCACCGGGTCGCCGACCTCGACGAGATCCGCGGCGTCTTCGCCGTCGGCGACGCCGACGTCGACGTGTTGCTCGGCGATGTCCGGCGCGTCCCCGTCGTCACCGTCCCGCAGGTGGATCGCCATCTGGCCGATCACGCCGGGGACCGGTCCGTCGTCGGTGTGAACGGTCACGTGCTGGCCCTGTGCGACGGTCTTGTCCGAGCCGCCGACCCGCCCGATCCGCAGGAAGCCGTCGTCGGTGACCTCGCGGACGATGAAGCCGATCTCGTCCCCGTGGCCGGTGAACGCGATCGACGTGTCGCAGTCGTCGCTGCCCTCGTGGACCGCGACGGCGTTGCCGTACTCGTCGGTGCGGACCTCGTCGGCGAACGCCTCGACGTAGTCGACCCAGACCCGCTGGCCGGGAACCTCGTACCCCGATGGGCTGGAAGTCGCGAGCAGATCGTCCAGAAACGCGCGGTGTGGTTCGTCCATGGGGCCATCTACGGCTGAACCGCCTTGAACGTGGCTACCGGCGGCTGACACCGTATCCGCCGCTCGCCGGGTCCTCGTCTACCACGAGGTGATCTCGACGTCCCGCAGGGGGCGGTCCAGCGGGATCGAGACCTGTCCGCCGGTGTAGTGCGAGAGGTAGAACCCGACGATGATCTCCAGCGAGCGGGTCGCCACGTCGCCGGGCGAGCGGTTCTCGGCCTCGCCGTCGAGGACGTCCTGGATGTGTCGGGCCGCGTTGGGGAACGCGCGCTCGTAGTCCTCTTCCCAGGTCCAGGCGCCTTCGATCCCGTACTCGGCGAGGTCGACCTCGACGTGGTCGCCGTCGTCGAGGCGCCAGTAGCGCCACTCGCCGTCGTCGTTGTTCAGGTAGAGCTTCCCCTCGCTGCCGACGAACTGCATCGTCATCGAGGAGTCCGCGCGCGGGATCGTGCAGTCGACGGTCGCGAACGAGCCGTCGTCCATGACGACGAACCCGCCGCCGCCGGCGTCGTCGACCGTCTCGCCCGCTTCCAGGCTATCGACGGCCTCGTTCTCGCCGGTGATGTGCCCGGCCACGCGCTCGGCGCGGGCGTCGAGCAACTGCACCAGCGTGTCGAGCAGGTGCGTCGAGTTGCGCAGTAGTTCCATCCGGAACTGCATCGAGACGGAGTGGACCTCGCCGAGGAGGTCCTCCTCGCGGACGAGTTCGGCCAGCCGTCGCTGCTTCTCGGTGAACCGGAACGAGTGGTTGACGACGAGTTCGGTGTCGGTCTCGTCGCAGACGGTGACCATCTCGTTGGCGTCGCTGACCGAGGACGCGATCGGTTTCTCGCACCAGATCGCGGACGGGTCGGCGGCCGAGCGGGCCGCGTCGACGACGGGCTCGTGGTGGAGATACGACGGCGTGCACACCGAGACCACGTCCAGGTCCTCTGATTCGAGCATGGCCTCGTGGCCCACGTAGCGGCCTTCTTCGGGGATGTCCCAGGCGTCGCCGAACCGGTCGAGTTTCTCCTCGTCGACGTCGGCGACGGCCACGAGTTCGATGTCCTCGGCGGCCTCGTACCCGCCGGCGTGGCTGGCAGTGAACTTCTTCTCACCGATGTCCTCCTCGTCGTGCATCCCCAGGATACCCAGCCCTGCGATCCCACCGGCACCGATGATCCCTGCGCGGTAGTTCGGCATGTCTCCGGCATGACGGGGAGGGGTCTTGGCCGTTTCGTGGTCGACCTGTCAACGCTCGGGGCAGGTCACGCCGTCGAATCGGACGACGAAAGCGTGGTCGTGGGCCGGCCGTTCGGGGAGGGCGACGGTCGCACCGTCCCGGTCGGTGGTCACCTCGCAAGCGAGCGGGCCGTCCGCCGTCAGCAGCGCCGCGTCGTCGAGTGTCGCCCGAGCGTTCGCCGCCGCGGTCGAGGGGGCCAGCGACAGGTCAGTACCTGGCCACTCGAACGCCGTCGCGTACAGCGTGCCGTCGCGCCACGTGTACCGGACCGGTACGTCACTCCGGTCGTCCTCGGCGGCGATCCAGGGACGGGAGCCGAAGATAGCCCCGCCGTTGACGTCGAGCCACGCGCCCAGTCGCCGGAGCGGCTCGCGCTGGAGGGCGGGGATCGTCCCGTCGGCCTTCGGCCCGACGTTGAGCAGGAGGTTGCCGTTCTTCGAGACCACGTCGACGAAGGTCCGCACGAGCTCGCCCGCCGAGAGGTGGTCGCCCTCGCCCTCGGCGCGGTTGTAGCCGAACGAGTGGCCGATGCCGCGGCAGGCCTCCCACTTGCGGTCGGCGGGTTCCTCGAGCGTGTGGTACTCCGGCGTGAAGAAGTCGCCGTGGATCTCCGCTGGGTCGCTGTCGGGATCGATCGTCGTCCCGATAGCGTCGACCCCGGCGCGGTCGTTGACGACCACGCCACGGCCGTGCTCGGCCGCGTCGTTGTAGAACTCCGCGATCAGTTCCTTCGTGCGCAAGTGGTCGCTGTCGGCGGTCGGCGTGTCGAACCACAGGAGGTCGGGGTCGTACTTCCGGATCAGCTCCCGGTGTTTGGCGTTCATGTAGTCGACGTACTCCTGGCCGGGCGTCGTCTCGGGTTCGCCGAGCGGTCCACGGGGGAACG
Source organism: Halosimplex rarum (assembly GCF_047715405.1). NCBI lineage: Archaea > Methanobacteriati > Methanobacteriota > Halobacteria > Halobacteriales > Haloarculaceae > Halosimplex > Halosimplex rarum. The sequence continues at coordinate 1,542,027 of NZ_CP180412.1, read as the reverse complement.
CGGGGTGGCCCTCTGGTCCGTCGAAGCCCGACTGGTAGTAGTTGTAGTTGGCGTGGTAGGAGGCGCCGAACCGGAGGTCCCGCTCTCGGACGGCGGCCGCCAGGTCGCCCACGATGTCGCGTTCCGGCCCTCGCTCGGCGGCGCCGTGGGCGGTGTAGGCGCAATCCCACAGCGGGAACCCGTCGTGGTGCTCGCCCGTGAGGACGACGTAGCGAGCCCCCACGTCGGCGAACAGATCGGCCCAGCGCTCCGGATCCCAGTTCTCGGCGTCCCACTCGTCGACGAAGTCGTCGTACTCGACGTCCTCGCCGTACTGTTCGCGGTGGTACTCGTAGGTTTCCGAGCCCTCCTCGTACATGTAGTAGGGGTACCACTCGGCGTAGGGCGACCCCTCCGAGGCGGTGATGTCGGCGTCTTTCGGCGCCCACGCGGGGACGGAGTAGGCGCCCCAGTGGATGAAGATGCCGAGCTTCGCGTCGTGGTACCACTCCGGGACCGGATGGGCGTCGAGGGACGCCCAGGTCGGTTCGTACTCGTCCATGGCCGGGACTCCGTCGGACGGCTAATCAGCGTTGGGGCGAGAACGAACGATACCGGACGAGAACGGGAGATCGCAGGCGAAAGCGGTCGAACGCGAGCGAGAGGGGGTGGGACGCCGACGCGACCGTTATTCGTAGGTGTGGACGCTGCCGGTGGCGTTCGCCTCGATGTAGTCCCAATCGTAATCGACGCCGAGGCCGGGACCGTCGGGGACCGGGACCGTGCCCTCGTCGTCGACGGTCTCTAGCTGGTCCTCGTAGTCGCCGGCGTACACGGGCGGGGTCGTGTTCGGCGCGTCCGGGTGGACCAGCGCCATCTCGTAGTAGTTGCTGTTGCGAACGGCGGCGATGCAGTGGCGCTGGGCGGGGCCGGGCGCGTGGAACTCGACGTCGAGGCCGTGACCCTCGGCGACGCGAGCGCGCTTGATGGCGCCGGTGATGCCGCCGTCGTACTCGGGGTCGGCGCGGGTGAAGTCCGTCGACTCTGCGTCGATGAAGTCGGTGAACGGCTCCAGCCCGCGGACGTGCTCGGTCTGGAGGATCGGGGTGTCGAGCTGCTGGCGGAGCTTGCGGTGGGCGTGCTGGGAGATGCCGCCGTCGCGGTAGGGATCCTCGTACCAGTAGAATCCCTCCTCGTCGAGGGCGCGACCGAGCTTCAGCGCGTCGGCCAGCGTCTCCAGTTCGCAGGCGGGGTCGTGCATCAGGTCCATCTCGTCGCCGACGCGCTCGCCGACGGCGTGGACCGCCGCGACCTCGCGGTCGAGGTCGCGCGAACCGTCGCTGCCGCCCCAGCCGTGGATCTTGAACGCGTCGTAGCCGATGTCTTGGCACTCCTCGGCGAAGTCGGCGAAGTCCTCGGGCGTCTCCAGCCCGCCGTTCTCGTCGCCGTGGTAGGTCGATGCGTACGCGGGGATGCGCTCGCGGTAGGTGCCCAGGAGCTCGTGGATCGGCGCGTCGTAGTACTTTCCGGCGAAGTCCCAGAGGGCGATGTCGATGGGGCCGATGCCCATCCGGTCGTACTTGCGGAGGGCGCGTTTGACCTCCGACCAGTGTTTCTCCCGCTCCAGCGGATTCTTGCCGATGAGGTAGTTCGCGAACGTGTTGTACTGCGCCGCGCCCGGCGAGTTGCCGCCGACGTACTCGCCGGTGATCCCCTCGTCGGTGTGGACCTCGATCGCGAACAGTTTCCGCTCGACGCTGCTCCCGGGTTCGTAGACCAGGTTGAACCCGTGCTGGTCCGTCCCCATGTCCGGTATCTCGTAGCTGAACTCCGTGCTCTCTATTTTCGTTATCTCCGGTGCCATATCCGGGGGTCGAGGGGCGAACCCAAGAAGGGTTGGGATGTCGGCGCGGAGCCGGAGTCGGGCGGGGTCTGGGGACCGGCTGTTGCCGGCGAAACCCCTTTCCGGTCGCTCGCCGAATGTCACCTATGGCGAAGTTCACGCTTCTGGAAGTTCACCTCGACGACGCCGAGTTCACCGCGAACGCACCGTACAGCGACGCCGAGTCCGCCGAAACGGGCGGACTGGGGGGCCTCCCGTTCGGTGGAGACGGGGACGAGGGGATCGAGACGGCGACCGACGACGGGTCGAACCCGTTCGGGATCGTCCTCACCTTCGCCGGGATGATCCTCGCCGTCGTCGCGATCCGGCGACTCCTCGGCGGGTCGGGCGAGCCCGCGCTCGAAATGACGGAAGCCGAAGACGCGGAGAGCAGCGGCCTCCTGGCGCGGTTCTGACCGCGACCGGGCGGGGAGAAGGCATATCCGGCGGCGTCACCTGATTCGAGTATGGGACTGTACGAGAGTGTCCGCGCTGTCACGACGGCGTCGGGCGACGGCCCGGTCGACTGGCGCTCCGTCGCGGACGCCGCGAAGGCGTCGACCGACCCGGGCTCGCTGGCCCTGACCGAGGCCGAGGAGGCGGGGTACGCCGACGACGTGCGCGACGCCCGGGACCGCGTCCGGTCGGTCGCCGCCGTGGACTTCGACCTGCCCGAGATGGTCGAGATCCAGAACCGCCACCACTGGATCGACGCCAACGTCGCCACGTTCGAGCGCGTCATGCGACCGCTAGAGGAGCAGGTCACGATGTTCCCCGGCGCGAGCCGCGTCGTCAACACCGGGACGATGAGCGTCGCGCTCGCCTTCCTCGGGAACAACGTCCTCGGGCAGTACGACCCCCTCTTGCTCGCCGAGAGCGACGACCACGCGCTGTACTTCGTCCACCCGAACATCGAGAAGGTGGCGGCCGATCTGGAGGTCGACTTCGATCGGTTCCGCCGGTGGATCGCCTTCCACGAGGTCGCCCACGCCGCGGAGTTCGGCGCGGCCCCGTGGCTCTCCGACCACCTCGAAACGACCATGGAAGGCGCCGTGGCGGCCCTCGGCGAGGGGTCGCTCGACCGCGACGCGCTCAAGGAACTCGACACGACGATGACCGCCGTCGAGGGGTACGCCGAACTCGTGATGGACCGGGCGTTCGACGACGAGTACGCGGACCTCCGCGAGAAGGTCGAGGCGCGCCGCCGCGGCCGCGGCCCAGTCGCTCGCGTCATCCGCCGACTGCTCGGTCTCGGGATGAAGCGCCGCCAGTACGAGCGCGGCAAGGCCTTCTTCGACGCCGTCGCCGACAGCCGCGGCATCGCCGGCGCCTCCGTCGTCTGGGAGGACCCCGCCAACCTACCGACAGACGCCGAACTCGACGACCCGGCGGTGTGGCTCGCCCGCGTCGGCGAGTAACGTCGCAGAAACCGGTTTTCGACTTCGATCCCGATACCGATCAGCGCCGACCGCGGTCGCGCGACCGCGACCCCGCACCGGCTCCGCCGCCGTCACCGTTCGACTGGCTCCCGTCGTCGCTCTCCTCGTCGTCGCCCCCGTCGGCGAACGGGTTCTCCTCGATGCGGCGTCGCTGTTCGCGGCGGCGCTGACGCTGGCGGGTCGCCGGCGACGAACCGGTCGGGACGACGAACCGCGCGAGCGGGTAGCCGACGACCAGTCCGAGGGCGACGGCGCCCAGCGCCTGCAGCGGCGTGGGGTCGACCTGCAGCGCGACGAGTCCGCCGGACGCGCCGACGAGGAGAGTCACGCCGACGGTGACGCGCCGGCTGAACGACGACCGCTCCTCGTCCGAGATGGGCCCTACCACCGACACCACCCGAGCGACGATCCCACCCGACTCATCCGAGGTCCCTCGCGGTGCTGACGTGCATGCCGACGAACAGCCAGCGCTCGTCGGGAGTCTCGTCGTCCGCGTCTTCGGCCCCGTCACGCCGTTCGAGCGTCCCGCTCCAGCGCGTGTCGAACTCGTAGCGGATCTGTCGCTCGGTGTCGGTCCACGAGAGCGAGACGCGGTCGGCGAACCAGGCGTGGCGGTCGCGCTCGGTGACGCGCAGGTCGCTGCTCTCGACCTGCCAGCCGGTCGTCGTCTCCGTCTGTTCGCGCAGGCCGTCGGCGACCTCCTCGCCGCCGACCAGCCGCTCGGAGATGCCGACCTTGACGACGTCCTCGTCCCGGGCGAAGAAGGGACCGAGCGCCTCGCCGGCGCGGAGCGCGTCGTAGTACGCCCGAACGCGGTCGGCGGCGCCCATCACTGAAAGCCCCGGTCGACCGATTCGTCGATCAGGTCGTCGAGTTCGGTGTCGAGTAGCTCTTCGGCCTCGTCGAAGGTGTCCGCGAGTTCGTCAACCGAGTCGGGGCGGCCGTACTGGTCGTACTCCATCGGACCGTACGCCGGCGAGTCGAGGGCGTCCATCACGTCCTCGAAGAGGGCGTCGGGCGTCGTCGGCGCGTCGGCGTGCGCCTGGACGACGTCTTCCAGCCGGGAGGCCGCGTCCTCGGCCTCGTCCTCGTCCTCGTCTTCCATCCCTTGCCGGACGCCGAACATCCCGCCGTCGCCCGGCTCCTCCGGGAACAGAGGGTCGAGTTCGTCGTCGATCTTCCGCGCGACCTCGGCGCCCACGCCCTGCACCTCGTAGGGGTTCTTCGCGTAGGTCTTGACGTGGAACACCCCGACCGAAGGGTGGCCGAAGTACAGGTCCTCGCCGATGCCGCTCGCGCGGTCGCCGCCGGTCGCGCGCCAGCCGTTCGGTTCGGCGTCGCTTTCCACGACGTCCTCCAGTATATCCTGCCAGTCGCGGACGCGCATGTCGGTCGCGCCTTGGACGCCGGTGGGAATGAAGGCATCGGTCTCGGTCGATCAGCGTCCAGACGCCGGGTTCTCGGCTCGATCCGCGCGTCGGCGGTCGGCCCGTTCGCCGCCGGATCGCCGCGTGGCCACGGTCCCCTGTCCAACCGGGCACCGCCGGAGCGAACCGGCGGACCGGACGTTTGATAATCCGGGACACCTGACAGGTGTACAACAGCCCGGCGACCGGACCCGTCCGGCGCCGGACGAGTGGGGCCACAACGGTGTCAGAGACAGACGCGACGGGCGACGCGGCCGGGGAGGCGGGCGCGGGAGCCGCAGGTGTCGACCGCCGACAGGTCGCGCTCGTCGTCCTCTGTCTCCTCGGGCTCGTCGTCGCGGCCTTCGTCGCGCCGATCGTCCCGAACGCTGGCGTCGTCGGCGATGCCGGCGGCGGGTTCGGAGACGGGGAGGGTTCGGGCGAGGGCGACGGCGAATCCGGCGACGGAAGCGGATCCGGCGAAGCCCGGGAGACCGCCGGAGGGGGTGCGGGGAGTCGCGACGGGAACGGTGGCGGCGGTGGGCAGAAGGGCGACGGCGAGGGGGCGAACGGGGACGGTGAGGGAGCAGACGGCGATAGTGAGGGGCAGGGTGACGGCGAGGGCGACGTGATTCGCGACGAAGGCGACCCGATCCCGATCCCGGGCGGCGACGCACCGCCGACCGAACGGGGCTGCGGGGTCGTCGTCGAGAACGAACCGATCCCCGGCGGGACCGTCGAAGTGAGCGTCTACGACGACCTGCAACCCGCCGCGGACGTACCGGTCTGGTTCGGCGAACGGTTCGTCGGTCGGACCGACGAGAGCGGCAGCGTGACCGGCCGAGCGCCGTACACGCGTGAGATGAACGTGACCGTCGAGATGCCCGGCGCCGACTGCGAGTTCTTCCGTCGGCAGTACGAGGACGAAGCGCAGTCGGCCGTCGACGGGCCGAGTCGAGCGAGTTCGCTCCGGTCGACCCTCGATCCACTGGACGCGAGTCCGCTGGCGCTCGGCGGGAGTGACGCCGGAGGCCAGAGTGCGCCGGCACAGTCGACGCAGCCGACCGACGACGAGGAGAACGACACCGCGCCGTACGCCGTCCACGGGTCGGTCAACGTCACCGTCGGCGGCGAACCCTACCCCGGCGAGACCGTGACCCTCGTCGCGACGGTCGAGCGCGTGCCCATGCGGCACGCGACCGTCAGCGTCGACGGCGAGCGCGTCGGGCAAACGACCGCGAACGGCAGTTACGAACTCACCGTCCCCCGGGACCGGGAACAGGTCACTGTTGCAGTCGAGCGCGGCGACTTCGCGGGCTCGACGACCGTCGACGTGTGGCTGCTCGACGCGAGAGTGGTACCCCAGGAGGGGTTCCCCTTCCCGGGCGAACCAGCGCTCGTCAACGCGACCGTGGGCGGACCGCCCGTGACCGAGGCCCGCGTCTCCCTCGACGGCTCGCGAATCGGACGGACGGACGACGGCGGCAGCGTCGGGTTCGCGCTCCCGGCCGACCCCCGACAGACCGTCACGGTCCGGACCGAGCGACAGACCGCGACGACGTCGCTGTGGAGCGCGTACCTGGCGACGATCACGCCGAGCGCGTTTCTCCTCCTCGTCGGTGTCGTCGGCGTGGGCGTCACTGCCCGCGTTCGCGGACGTGGGGCGGCCCGTCGCGCGGCCCTCGTGTGGGCCGGTGTCGCGACGATGTTCGTCGGCCTCGTGGTCGGCGAACTGCTCGGGTTGCTCGTCTCGACGGGCGTCGTGTTGCTCGGTGCGGCCCTGTTGAACCGCCAGCGGGTCCAGTCGGGCGGGAGCTCGCTGGCCGAGTCCCTGCAGGCGCTCGTCGCGTTCGTCCGCCGGACGGCTCTCGCGGTCGCGGACTGGGTCGCGGTCGCGCTGGACAGGGCGTGGGCAGTGCTCGGCCGGCTCGCGGCCCGTATCGCCGCGCTCCCGCTGTCCGTCCGCGGGCTCGCCGCGCGGCTGTGGGGCTGGCTCCGGGCGCTCCCGGGACGGGTTCGGGCGTTCGCGACGACTCGCCTCTCCGTCGCTCGCGTCGTCACGACAATCCTCGCGCTCGCGTTCGTCGCCGCACTCACCGTGCGGTTCGGCGCGCTCGGATTCCTGGGATCGCTCGTCGCGCTGTTCGTCGCGTTTCTCACCTATCGCTGGTGGACGCGCGAGGAGTCCGACAGTGACGGGGACACCGACGCTGACGCCGGACTCGACCTGGGAGGTGGCGGTCGGCGAACGAACCCCGACGATAGCCGCGCGCATCGGTCGCTCCGAGCTCTCTGGCGGCGGTTCGCGCGGTGGGTGCGTCCGAACTCGTGGCGCCAGTCGACCCCCGGCGAAGTGTCGCGGGCGGCCATCGAACGGGGTTTCCCCGAGCGGCCGGTGCGGGTCCTCACCGAGGCCTTCCGCGAGGTGGAGTACGGCGACCGCTCGTCGAGCGATCGGAGCGAGCGGGCCCGCGAGGCCTTCGAATCGATCGAACGCGAGCGGGAGGGCGAGGACGCGTGAAGCGAGTCCTCGTCGCGCTGGCGGCCCTGATCGGGACGGTCGCCATCGCCACGGCGCTCGCGCTGGCCGTGCTGCTGACGCCCGTGACCGCCTCCGAGGCCGGGGCCGGCGCGGCGGTCGTCGCGCTCCTCGGCGGCGCGGTCGCGGTCGCGAAGCTCTATCGCTCGGGCGACGACGACGAGACGGTCGCGCCGGCGCCGTGGACCGACGACGGCGCGCTCGTCCCCGGGACGCCCGAGGAGACGGCCGACCCGGCCGACGTGACCGGCGAGTCGTTCGCGAAACTGGTCGACGACGCCTGCGAGCGGGCGGCCGCGGGAGAGACCGTCGAAGACGGGTTCGAGGTGGTCCGTCCGCCGCTCCGGGAGACGCTGACGCGCGTCCTCGTCGCGGGCGGGACCGACCGCGAGGCGGTAGCGGACCTCCTCGCGTCGGGCGCGTGGACAGACGACCCGATGGCTGCGGCGGTCATCGACGAGCGCGTCGAGCGGCCCCCGATGTCGCTTCGCGGGCGGATCCGGGCGTGGCTGTTCCCCGAGCGGATCGTCCGCCGGCAGGCGGCGCGGGCGGTCGGGGCCGTCGCCGACGCGGCCGACGCGGAACTCCCGCCGGTCGTCGGTCAGCGGGCCCCGCGGACGGTGCCGACGCTCGCGCCGGCGTTCGGCAGCCTCCAGCGCTCGGCGGACGGAACGCTCCAGTCTGCCAGCGCGTCGCGCCGCGCCGGCTCGGCCGCGAACGCTGCCGACGGGAACGCTGACGACGCGAACGCCGGTACGACCGCCGACACGACGCCAGACGAATCCGGCGGCGAAGGGACCACCGCCAGCGCGGTCGAGGACACCGACGAGGCGAGCGACGGTGACGCGGCGGTCGCGAACCTCGTCGGGGAGGTGTGGGAAGATGCGTAGGCGTCGCGTCCGCTGGCGGGGTGCGGTCGCCGCGACGCTCGTCCTGGCGGTCGCGGGGCTGTGGAACCGCAGCGCCGCGCTCGTGCTCGCCGCCGCCGTCCCGCTCGTCTACGTGGCCTACGGCACGATCTCGACCGTGGACTCGCCGCGTTCGCTCGCGGTCGAGCGGACGGTCGACCCCACGCCGGCGCCGCCGGGCCGCCCCGTCACGGTCACGGTGACCGCGACGAACGAGGGCGACCGGACGCTGTCGGACCTGCGCGTCGTCGACCCCGTGCCGGACGACCTGCAGGTCGTCGACGGGTCGCCGCGGGCGGGGACGACACTCGAACCCGGCGAGTCCTGTACTGTCGAGTACACGGTCGTCGCCCGCCGCGGCGAGTACGACTTCGAGCGGCCGCGAGCGCGGCTCCGCTCCGGCGGCGCGGGGATGGTCGCGACGACCGCCCTCGCGACCGTCGGCGACGACCGACTGGTCTGCCGGCTGGACGCCGACGCGCCGCCGCTGGCAGACCGCGGCGACGACTTCGTCGGCCGGCTCACGAGCGATCAGCCGGGGCGCGGCGTCCAGTTCCACTCGACGCGGGAGTACCGTCACGGCGACGCCGCCGACCGGATCGACTGGCGCCAGTACGCCCAGCGGGGCGAACTCGCGACCGTCAATTACGAGCGGTGGGTCTCGACCTCGGTCGTGGTCGTCCTCGACGCCCGCGACGTCTGTCGGGTCGCGGCCGGACCGGGCCGACCCACGGCCGTCGAGCGCTCGGCGTACGCCGCCGTCCGGACGGTCTCCGCGCTCCTGCGGGTCGGCCACGACGTCGGCCTGGCGGTGGTGGGCCGCGACACCTCGGGACCGGGTGGGCTGGACTGGGTGTCGCCGGGGACCGGCTCGGACCACCGCTCGCGGCTGCTGGCGAGCATCGAGCGGGCGGTCGAGGTGGACGTCCCCAGCGACGTGGACCCGAGCTACCAGTTCCGCAAGGTCGCCGAACTCGCGAGTCCGCGCTCGCAGCTCGCGCTGATCTCGCCGCTGCTCGACGAGGAACCCGCGCAGGCGGTCTCGTCGTGGGGCGCGCTCGGTCGCTCGCGGATCGCCCTCTCGCCGGACGTGGTGTCGGGGACCACCGTCGGCGGTCAACTCGACGCCGTCCGGCGGCGGACTCGCCTGGCGCGGTGTCAGTCCAGCGGGGCGCGGACTATCGACTGGCGCCGGGGGACGCCGCTGGCGCTCGTCCTGGAGTACGCGCTCGCCGTCGAGGCGCGCCGGCCCGCGGGTGCAGCCACGGGAGGTGCGCGCTGATGCCGTTCGGCCCCCGCCTCGACAGACCGTCGGCCGTCGGCGACGAGGGGCGACCGCGCGAGACGAGCCTCGGCATCGTCGCGGTGACGGTGGTCGCGCTCGCGCTGGCGGCCGGGTTCGCAGTCGGCCGACCGACCTTCCTCACGGGGTTCGCCCTCGTCTCGGGGCTGGCGGCGGCGGGCGTCGCCCTGCTCGACAGGGACACCCTCGGCGAGAAGATCGTCGGTCACCTCTGCTTCCTCCCCGGAGCGATACTGCTGGGCGTACTCGTGGCCCTCTATCCGGGCGGGCAGACCCTGCTGATCGGCGGCTTCGCGCTCGCGCTGCTCGGGACGGCGAGTTGCTGGGCGGACGTCGCCAGCGACGAGCCGCTGGAGTCCGCGCTCTCGCAGGGTATTCTCTCGTACGTGTTCGGCCTCTGCTGGCTGTTCGGCAGCGGGATCGTCCTGGCAGGCCTGTTCCTCTGCTGGCAGCTCGCGACCGGGACGACCGCGGCGTCGAACCCGACGGCCGCAGCCATCGGCGTCCTGGCGGTCGTCGGCCTCGTCGCCGCTGCGGTCAGGGTTTCGCTCCGTGCGTTCCCGATCGTGCAGTTGACACCGCGCGACCGACGCGACGCCGTCCGGGCGACCCTCGGCCGGGCCAAGCGCGCGCTCACGCTGACGGCCCTGGGCGGGGTCGGGACCGCGCTCGTCTCGCTGGTCTTCCTCGCGACGTCGTCGCCGGCGCTGGGGCTGGTTCCGGGCGCGGCGACGGTCGTCGGCGCGCTCGCGTCGGTGTACGTCCTCGGACCGCTACTCGCTGTGGGCACGCTCGCGCTCCTCGCGGCGGGTGTCGCCGTCGGCGCCCGGCAGATCACCCGGCAGTTCGACGAGCGCAAGACCCGGACCGTCGCGGGCGCCATCGCCGGTGCCGGCTACGTGGTGGCCCTCGTCTTCGGCGTCGTCCCGCAGACGGCCGTGCTCGTCCTCCTCAGTCCGATACTGTTCCTGGTCGCCGTGTTGCTCGCGCCGCTGGCCGTGTTCGTCGTCGTCGGCCTGGCGCTGATCGCCGTCCGCCTGGACGTGTTCCCCGACCGAGCAGGCGGACCGGCGCTGGCCGCCGCGGGTCTGGTGATAGCCGCTATCGGCGCGGACAGTGCCGGACTCCCCGCGCCGCTCGTGTTCGCCTGCGTCGCCGGCGCGCTCGTCGTGTGGGACGCGGGATCGTTCGGCCTCGGTCTCACGGCCGAGCTGGGCCACCGCCCGGAGACCCGGCGGCTGGAGCTCTACCACGGCGTCTTCGCCGTCGGGATCGGTGCGGTCGCCGTGCTGGGCGCCACTGGCCTGTACGCGCTCCGGACGACCGCCCTGGGACCGGCGGGCAACACGGCAGCGATGACCGCCGCCGTCGTCGGCACGCTCGTACTGGCGGCGCTACTCCGCGGATAGGTCACCCAGAATCCGCCGCTACCGTCCGGCCTCGCGGTTCCGAGTCGGGGATCGCACAGATTCATGTCGGTGGCGTCACACGGAACGGCCATGGCCGACCAGGAGGAGCTGACCGTCGACGAGGCGACGGAGGTGTGCCTCGACGTGGTGGAACGGGTGGAGGAGGCTGTCGTCGTCGAGCGGTCGGTGCTGTTCGAGACGCTCGCGGCCGTCATCGCTCGCGGGCACGTGCTCGTCGAGGACGTGCCGGGGACGGGCAAGACGGTGCTGGCGCGCGTGCTCGCGGAATCGCTGGGGCTGGGGTTCACTCGCGTCCAGTTCACGCCCGACCTGCTTCCCGCGGACGTAACGGGCTCGAACGTCTACAACGAGCACGAGCGGGAGTTCGAGTTCGCCCAGGGGCCCGTCTTCACGAACGTCGTGCTGGCCGACGAGATCAACCGCGCGCCGCCGAAGACCCAGGCCGCGCTGCTGGAGTCGATGGAGGAGCGCCAGGTCAGCGTCGACGGGACGACCCACGACCTGCCGGAGCCGTTCGTCGTCATCGCGACGCAGAACCCCGTCGAGCAGGAGGGGACGTTCCGCCTGCCCGAAGCCCAGCGGGACCGCTTCGCGGTCAAGACCGCGATGGGCTACCCCGACGTGGACGGCGAGATGGATCTGCTCGACAAGCGCGCCGACCGGCGGTCGCTCGCGCCGAGCGTCGACCCCGTCGTCGGTCCCGGAACGGTGCTCGCCCTCCAGGACCTCGCCGAGGACGTGCGCGTTGACGATAAGGTGCGGCGGTACATCATCGACATCGCGCGGGAGACCCGTGCCGACGAGCGGACCGAGATCGGCGTCTCGCCGCGGGGCGTCCAGCGGGTGTTCGAGGCCGTACGAGCGGGAGCGGTGGTCGCCGGCCGCGAGTACACGACGCCGGACGACGTGAAGCGACTCGCTCGCGCGACGATGGCCCACCGGCTCGTCCTCACGACCGAGGCGACCGTCGAGGGCGTCGACCCCGAAGACGTGATCGCCGACGCGCTGGCCGCGGTCGACGTGCCCGCCGTCTCGCCGGACGCGCCCGATCTGGGCGACTCCCAGGGCGGAGACCGATCCGGCGGCGCGGACGGCGCCGAGGAAGAGGGCCGCGAAGGGCGACCGACGCCCGAGCGGTCGGGCGGGGGCAGACCCGACGCCGGTGGCGACGACCCCGTCTAACCGACAGCGTTTTTCCCGCGGCCGTCCCGAGAACTGAGCGTGACACTCCGCGGCGTCGTCGTCGACGTGAGCGACCCGAAGACGGTCTCGACACAGTACGGCGAGAGCGAACTCGTCGAGGTGAGCCTGCGGCCCGACCGGGGGCGGGGCGAACCGACCACGGTGACGCTCTGGGACAAGTGGACCGAGACGGCGACGTACCTCGAACCCGGGATGGAACTGGCCGTCACGAACCCCGAGGAACGGGAGTACCGCGGCGAACAGCAGTTCTCGACGACCGGCGACTCGATGGTCGTCGTCGAGCCCGACTTCCTCGTGGACGTGACAGACGTGCGCTCGTGGGTACAGTGCCCGCGGATGTACTACCTCAACAAGATCGGCGGGGTGCCCAACGCCTACCCCGTCGTCAAGGGGACCATCGTCCACGAGGTGTTCGGCGACCTGCTCAGAGGGCGGGACCTCGACGAGTCCATCGACGAACGGGTCGAGGAGGCCGGCCTCGAACTCGGGATGCTCGGTCGGAGCGCCGAGGAGGTCCGCGAGGAAGTGCGCCAGAACGCCTCGGCCATCGAGGGCTGGCTCCAGCAGGGGACCCTCACGGACGAAGACGAGTGGCGCTCCGAGATGACGCTCGTCAGCGAGACGTACGGGCTGAAAGGACGGGCCGACGCCGTCCGCCGCGGGATGCCGGTCGAACTGAAGACGGGGAAGAACACGAAGCGCGAACCCCGCTTTCACGACAAGGTGCAGGCGACCTGCTACGCGCTCATCCTCGGCGAGCGCCGGGGCGAACCGCCCGATACGGGCACCCTGCTCTACACCAAGAACGCCGCGGTCGAGCGCAACGAGGAGACCGGCGACCTCTCGCCGGCCAAGGAGTTCTCCATCGGCTCGGGCTTCCTGAAGTTCGTCCTGCGGACGCGAAACGCCCTGGCCGCGATGGAGTACGACGCGAGCGTCCCGACCGGCTACGAGGCCGACGCGAAATGCGAGTACTGCTTCGAACAGGACACCTGCATGGCCGTCTCCGGCCGGTTGGACCAGGAGTCCAAGGCCGGGGTCGTCGGGTCACCCGTCCCGGACGAAGAGCGCGAGTACTTCGATCGAGTGTACCAGTCCATCGAGCGCGAGCGCCGCGCGGTCCACCGCGAGTACGCGAAGCTCTGGGAGCAGACGCCCGAGGAACGGGCCGACGACGACCGCGCGCTCGTGGACCTCGAACCGACAGAACGACGCGAACTCGACGGCGGCAACTGGGAGCTGCGCGCCCGCGGAACCGGCGCGGTCTCGAAGATCCGCGAGGGCGACCTCGTGCTCGCGAGCGACGGCGACCCGATCCGCGGGGAGGCCGAACTCGCCCGGGTCGAGCGATTGGGCGGTGACGTCGACGACGAGGGCGGCGACGACAGTGGGGGCGACACCGATCCCCGCCCGGAGATCGTCGTCACCGCCGACGAACCGGTCGAACTGCGTCGTATCGACGTCTACCCCTCGGAGCTGTCGACCGACCGGATGCTCACGGCGCTGCACGACGCGATTCTCACCCAATCGCAGGCGGAGAAGGACGTGCTGTTCGGTCGCCGAGAGCCCGAGTTCGACTTCGACGAGGTGGCGGAGACGTACATCGAGAACAACGACGCGCAGAACGAGGCCGTGCGGTTGTCGGTCGGCTGCGAAGATTGCGCGATAATCCACGGCCCGCCGGGCACCGGGAAGACGTATACGCTGGCACACATCGTGCAAGCACTGGTCGAGGACGGCGAGCGCGTGCTGCTGTCGGCGTTCACGAACCGAGCCGTGGACAACGCGCTCGAAGCGCTCGTCGACCAGGGATTCGAGGAGTTCGTCCGCGTCGGCACGGAGAGCGGCGTCCGCGAGGACATGCAACAGTACCGTCTCGAACGCGCCGGCGACCCCGACGAGCGAGTCGCGGAACTGCGGGACGCGCAGGTCGTCGCGGCGACGACGGCGACCTGCGGGTCCCGGATCATGCGCGAACAGGACTTCGACGTGGCCGTCGTCGACGAGGCGGGACAGCTCACCGAACCGGGCACGCTCGCCGCGACGAACTTGGCCGAACGGTTCGTCCTCGTCGGCGACCACCAGCAGTTGCCGCCGGTCGTCCAGGCCGACGAGCCGGAACCGGAAACCGGAGCCGACGGCGGTGCGGGCGACGACGACGACGCGCCCGCGCCCGGTGCGACGCTCTCGCGGTCGCTGTTCCAGCGGCTCATCGAACGCTACCCGGACGCCTCGGTCATGCTCGCCCGGCAGTACCGCATGGCCCAGCGGATCCAGGCGTTCGCGTCCAGGGAGTTCTACGACGGCCAGCTCAGGCCCGCGACGGGCGAGGTGGCCGCCCAGCACCTCCGCGACCTGTCCGGCGTCGACGTCGAGGCGCTCCCCGGCCACCTCCGAAACCAGGTCGCGTTCGTCGACCCCGACGGCCGCGCCGAGGGGAACACGAATCCCACCGAAGCGGCGACCGTCGCGGAGACCGTCCGAGCGTACCGCGAGGCGGGCGTCCCCGCCGAGGAGATCGGCGTCATCGCGCCGTTCCGGGCGCAGGTCGCCGAGATCGGCAAGCACGTGCCCGACGGCGTCGCCGTCGACACGGTCGACCGCTTCCAGGGGTCGAGCAAGGAAGTCATCGTCATCTCCTTCGTCGCGACCGGGTCGCTGGAGAGCCCGATATTCGAGGACTACCGCCGCGTCAACGTCGCGCTCACCCGGGCGAAGAAGGCGCTCGTCCTCGTCGGCGACGCCGAGGCGCTCGGTACCGACGAGACGTACGGCCGCATGGTCGACTGGGCGCGGTAAATCGGACCGCCTCCGGTTCTCGACGAGAGCGTCGGAGTTCATCGACAGCCTCGGTTCTCCTCGATACGCACAATTGTCGTCGAGCGGAGACAGCACGTCGAATTTCACTTTCGCCCCGTGGCTATCACTTTTGACTAGAGAGCCGTCGCTCCACTTTCACCGTGTGGCGGACATTTATGTCTAGGTTTGGATATTCCACTTTCACTCCGAGGCGGACATTTATGACTAGTTCTCGAACGGTTCACTTTCACTCCGTGGCGAGGAGTTATCAGTCGGTTTCGGTTCCACTTTCACCGCGTGGCGGACTTTTATACCTAGATTCTGACCGCTCTTGCGGCCCCTCAGGAAAGGATATAAGCCCCGTCGCCGCAGGGAACACGGTATGATCCGGCTGGTCGAGGCGAGTCGCGCGATCCGCGAGGCGGTGCCGGCAGAGCTCGTACCGGTGTTCTGGGTGATCACGCTCCTCGGGAGCGCGAAGTTCCTGATGGTCGGCCTGTCGCTCGCGTACTGGAACGACCAGCGGCGGCGTCGGGAACTGCTGGCCGTGATCAGCGTGGCCTTCGTTGCTGTCTCGGTGACGCTCGCGCTCAAGTACTGGTTCGGCTTACCGAGGCCGCCGGCCGCAGTCCAGCGCTATCCGATCGAACCCAGCCCCGTCGGGTTCCCGAGCGGGCACGCCATCGCCG
The DNA here is from genome assembly GCF_047715405.1 of Halosimplex rarum. Classification (NCBI taxonomy): domain Archaea; kingdom Methanobacteriati; phylum Methanobacteriota; class Halobacteria; order Halobacteriales; family Haloarculaceae; genus Halosimplex; species Halosimplex rarum. The sequence goes on along the minus strand of NZ_CP180412.1, from coordinate 1,526,450 downwards.
CAACGACGGTCTACGGCGGCGCGCTCATCGCGATGGACGAGTACCGCGACCGACGGACGATCCTCGGGGTCGGTGCGCTGGTGGCGCTCATCGGGCTCTCCCGCGTCGTCCTCGGCGTTCACTACCTTGGGGACATCCTCGCGGGCTTCGCCGTCGGGCTGGTGATGCTCGGGGTGCTCGCCGTCGCTATCGACGAGGGGGCCGCGGTCGTGTTCGGACTCGCCGTCGTCCTCTCGGTCCCCGCCGTCCTCGTGACCACGGAGACCGGCGACGCGGCGCTCGCGATCGGCGGCAGCGTCGGCGGTCTCGCCGGCGCGCTCTGGCAGACCAGCGCCGAGCGATTCCGCTCCCGGGCCGAGCGCGCGATGGTCAACGTCGCCGGCGTCGGGTTCGTCGGCGTCGCGCTGATCGTCGTCGAAGCCATCGAGACGCAACTGGCCGTCGCGAGCGTCGCGAACGCCGCGCTCGCGTTCGGCATCGTCGCGCTCCCGTCGATCGTCGGCCGGTTCGAGCGGTTACAGCGCACGACTGCGACGGACTGAGGGCCGTCACTTCGTTCTCGGTCACGTCTGTGTGACCGGTAGGCTCTCGGACGGGGGCGCCGTAGGACCGGCCGTGCCTGTCGAACTCCCACTGGGCGAGGGGACCGTCTCCGTCTCGCTCCCGGACTGCAACGTGACGGTCTGTCGCCCACCTGGCGGCGATCCGGTCGACGTCCGCGAGGCGGCCGAGGCGGCCGTCGCCGACCCGCACGGCCCGCGCCTCGCCCGCCGCGTCGACCCGGACGACACCGTCGGGATCGTCGTCACGGACGTGACTCGCGCGACGCCCGACGACGTGTTGCTCGGCGTGCTCCTGGACGAACTCGCGGTCGCGGGCGTCGCCCGAGAGCAGGTCACGGTGGTCCTCGGTCTCGGCCTCCATCGGCCGATGAGCGACGCCGAGATAGAGGAGGCGCTCGGCGACCACGCCGACCTCGCGCGGAATCACGACCCAGACGCGACCGTCGAGGCGGGAACGATCGAGGGAACGCCGATCGAGATCAACGAGACGCTGGCGAAGACCGACACCGTCCTCGCCACGGGGATGGTCGAACCCCACCAGTACGCCGGTTTCTCCGGCGGCGCGAAGACCGTCGTCGTCGGCGCCGGCGGCGAGTCGCAGATCGGCTACTCCCACGGCCCGGAGCTACTCGGACGGGAGGGCGTCCGCCTCGGCCGCGTCGACGACAACCCGTTCAGGGAGTTCGTCGACGCGGCCGGTGACCTCGTCGGCGTCGAGTTCTCGCTCAACGTCACTCACGGTCCGAGCGGGATCCTCGGTGCGGCGGCGGGCGACCCGCGCTCGGTCGTCCGTGACCTGGCCGACACGGCCCGCGACGCGCTCGCGACTCCCGTCGAAGACGGATACGACGTGGTCGTCGCCGGCGTCGGCGCCCCGAAGGACGCGAACCTCTACCAGACGACGCGCGCGGCGACGTACGTGACCCTGGGTGCGCACAACCCCCTGCGGGAGGGCGGTCGCGTCGTCATCCCGGCAGCGCTCCCCGAGGGCGCCGGCGACGGCACGGGCGAGCGCCGGTTCTACGACCGGCTCTCGTCGGCCGAGAGCGCCCAGGCGCTCTACGCGGAGATGCTGGAGGGCTACGAGCCCGGCGCTCAGCGGGCCTTCGTCGTCGCCCGCGCGCTACGCGACCACGACATCTACGTCACGAACAGCGACAGCCCCGACGTGGTCGAGGCGTGCCTGATGCACGCCCGCGAGTCCGTCGACGAGGCCGTCGAACCGGGGAGCGACGTGCTCGTCGTCCCCGACGCGCTCGACACGCTGCTGGTCTGAGCGGCGCGGTCGCCCGGCCGAATTTTGAACGGAGTTCGAAGGGAGTCCGGACGCGGTCCGAACGGAGTTTGCGGGGCCTCCGAGCAGAGTTTGAAAATTCCTTATCCCCGATCCGGGCGCCGACGCGAACGAATCATGGCAGACGAGACGACTCGACGCACGTTCGTGAGTGGCGCGATCGCAACCGTCGCGGCCGGCGCAGTGGCCGGCTGTTCGACCGGCGGCGACGACGGCAGTGACAGCCAGACGACCGAACCCGGCGAGGGCTCGATGGACGAGGGTGGGAATTCCATGGACGACGGCGACGGATCGATGGACGACAACGAATCGATGACTGAGTCGATGGACGATGAGGACTCCATGGACGGCGAGAGCGGCATGGACGGCGGAATGGACGAGACGACGACTGAGGGGATGGACAACGGAATGAGCGAGATGACCGAGACCGACGGCGGCATGGGCGGAATGGAAGCGACAGATGCCGGAATGGGCGGGATGAACGAGACGGACGGTGAGATGAACGAAACGGAGAACGGGATGGACGACGGAATGAGCGGCGACCAGACGATGGACGAGTCGACCGAGACGGACGACGGGATGTAAGCGACTAACGCTGGGCGATGACGGTGCGATACCGCTGACGGGCCGGTCAGTTCGTCCCGGGTTCGCGCTCGGGCGTCCCCTCGCCGTCGATCTCGGCCATGACGCGCTCGTGGAAGCGCTGGAGCACTTCGCTCTCGTCTTCGGCGAGCACCACGTCCGAGGCCATCAGGGTCGCCAGACCGAACGCCCGCGGTGACGGCGTGTCGACGCGGTGGTGTTCGATCGTGACCGCGCCGGCTCTGATCGCGTCGATCACGTCTTCGATGGCGTCCACGTTCAGTTTGTCTTCGAGGATCTCCCGGTAGGTCTCCTCGATGACGGCGAACTCTTCGAGGTCCTCCGCGAACCCGAGCAGCATCTCGGAGTTCATCTGCTGCTCGCTCGCGGACTTCTCGTAGCCCTTGTAGCGCTTGAGGATCATCAGTGCCCGGGTGGCGTTGATCCGGAAGTATCGCTGGAGCAGGTCCGTGCCGTCGAGGCTCGCCCGGAGGTCCGGGCGCGCGTCCACGGGTTCGAGATCGGCGAGGACGCCCGTCACGTCGACCTTCCGGTTGAGTGGCATCGAGAGCGTGAAGCCGTTGTCGGCCACGGCGACCTGCACGTTGGCGTCGGCCTCCTGGGCGACGCGGTAGGCCAGCAGCCGCGAGAAGCCGTCGTTGAATCGCCGACCGTAGTTCGAGTGGACGTAGTACCGGCGCTCGTACTCCTCGCGGTCGAGTTCCTCCTCGACGACGAGGCGCTCGTCGGTGCTCACGCTCTCGAAGCCCGCGAACTTGACCTGCTCCTCGAACATGCGCGTCACCGCGCGAACGCTGTTCTCGTCGAGCGGATACTCTCGGAGCCAGTGACGCACCGCGCCGGCGCCGCCGCGGTCGAGCCTGTCGAGGAGGTCCCGCTGGAAGGCGAGGATCTCCCGACCGAGGTCGTACGAGAGGGGCAGGCGCTCGGAGAACCACGAGGGCACCGTCGGGCGGGCGTTCGTCCGGTCGGCGTACACCTTCGACCCGCGGCGGTAGCGGTACTCGAAGCGGTCGCCCCCGAGGACGAACACGTCGCCCGAATCGAGCGTGTCGAGGTAGGACTCGTCCAGTTGCCCGACCCAGTCGTCGCCCGAGCGGGTGAACACGTCGCAGGTGAACGAGTCCGGGATCGTTCCGATGTTGGTCATGTAGATGACCCGGGCGAGGCGGCCGCGCTTGCCCAGCAGGTGCTCGCCGACGGGGTACTCCTCGTAGTGGTGCTCCCCGTCGGGCGCGTCGTTCGTGTCGCGCCAGACCTTCGCGTAGACGTGTCGGTCCTCCATCCCGTCGTAGTCAGCCGTGAGGTACCGCATGAGCGACTCCCACCCTTCGTCGCCGTAGTTCCGATAGGGGTAGGCACGTTCGAGGATCCCGCGGACGTCGGCTTCTGGCCGGATCTCGGCGATGGCCATGCCGTAGACGTGCTGGGCGGCCACGTCCTGGGCGTTCTCCGGGACGAACACCCGGTCGACGAACCCCTCGGTCGCCTTCTTCAGCATCACCGCGCACTCGACGAGTTCGTCGCGGTCGAGCGCGACGACTCGACCGGTCACCGTCTCGCCGAGCTGGTGACCGGCGCGGCCGACACGCTGGAGCAGCGACGCGACTGATTTCGGCGAGCCGACCTGCACCACGAGGTCGATGTGGGGCATGTCGATGCCGAGTTCCAGGCTCGTCGAGGTGGTGACCACGTCGAGGTCGCCCGATTTCAGTCGTTCCTCGATCGCCTGACGGCGGTCCTTCGAGAGGCTGCCGTGGTGGCAGCCGGAGTTTTCCTCGTCGTACTCGTCGTTGCGCTCGCGCAGGTTGTGAAGCACGCGCTCGGCGCCGGAGCGGGTGTTGGTGAACACGAGCGTGTTCGTGTGGTCCTGAATCAGGTCGTGCAAGTCGCGGTAGAACCGGTCGTTAACGACGTCGGGGGGTGTGTTCACCAGGTCGTCGGTCGGACAGACGAGTTCCATGTCGAACTCGCGGGCGAATCGGGCGTCGACGATCTCGTAGTCGCGGGGATGGCCACCGGGCGATTCCTGCCCGACGAGGAACTCGGCCATCGCGTCGAGCGGTTCGACCGTCGCCGAACAGCCGATGCGCGTCGGCGAGCCGTGAGCCAGCGCTTCGAGGCGTTCGAGCGAGACCGAGAGGTGCGTGCCCCGCTTGTTCTCGGCGAGGCTGTGGATCTCGTCGACGACCACGTACTCCACGGTGCGGAGCTTCTCCCGGAACTTCGGCGAGTTGAGGAGGATGGCGAGCGTCTCCGGCGTCGTGTTGAGGATGTGCGGCGTCTGTTTCAGCATCTTCTGCCGGTCGGCGTCGCTGGTGTCGCCGTGGCGGATCGCGTGGCGGATCTCGACGTCCTCGCCCCGCTCGTCGAGCTTCTCGGTGATGCCGTCGAGCGGTACCTCCAGGTTGCGGTGGATGTCGTTGGCGAGGGACTTGAGCGGGGAGACGTACAGGCAGTAGACGGAGTTTTCGAGCCCGTCGGCGCGGTCGCGCCGGAAGAGCTCGTTGATGATACCGGTAAAACTCGCGAGCGTCTTGCCGGAGCCGGTCGGCGCCGCGATCAGGGCGTTGTCGCCCTCGTGGATGAGCGGGACGGCCTCCTTCTGCGGCGGCGTGAAGAAGCCGCCGTTCTCGGGGACGTACGCGCCGAACTGCTCGACCCACCACTCGCGGACCGGCGGCTCCAGCAGGTCTAACACGTCGCCGTCGTCGATCTCGACGCCGGCCGGGTCGACACCCACCTCCGCCGCGTCGAGCAACTCGCGTCCTCCCATTCGGGCTTCGTGGCTTCCGTTAGAGCCGCGCCGTCAAGTGGGTTTGGACAGCGGAGTGAAAGTGGTCTTCACCGTTCGAAGGCGTTGTCGGTGGTGATCATGAGGACTGCGAGGACGACAACGGCGAGGACGGCCAGCGCGGTCCCAGCCGTGCCACCGCCGAACGCGTCGAGACGGAACCCCCAGGCCTCACGGATGACCACGTAGCCGAGCGCGACGGTCGCGAACAGCAGGCCCGCCGCCTTCGAGAGCGGGGAGTCGATGCGGAATCCCATGCGATCACGTCGTCGCGTGAGGGACAAATACCTTGTGCGCCGACAGGTGGGGCCGAGGCCGGACTCGACGGGCCGGCGGACAGGAAGGGGATCGCGACCCAACGGTTCACGTGCTCTCGAACGAGACGCGAGTCCTCTGTCTGCTCGTGACGCCCTTCGAGGACGGCGCCGTCGACCACGACGGGCTCGCGGAGGTGGTGGAACATCTGGCGGACCGCGGCGTCGATGGGTTCGTCCCCTGCGGGACCACCGGCGAGTTCGCCAGTCTGACCCAGGACGAACGCACCGAGGTCGTCGAGGAAGGCCTTTTCACCCGGCGTTCGAACAGCGAGTATGCGCGTCACCTTCCTGGGCACGGGCAGCGCGATGCCAACCGGTGAGCGGTTCCAGACTGGCCTCCTGCTGGAGTCCGCGGGCGGGAACCTGCTCGTCGACTGCGGCAGCGGCGCCCTCCACGGCCTCCAGCGGACCGGCGTCGGCTACGACGGCATCGACGCCGTCCTCCTGACCCACCACCACCTCGACCACGTCTCGGACCTGCTACCGCTCCTGAAAGCCCGGTGGCTGGCGGGGGAGACCGACTTCACCATCGCCGGCCCCGAGGGGACCGAGGAGCTGGTCACGGACCTGCTGGAGGTCCACGACTACATGCGGGACCGGATGGATCTCCGCTTCCGGGAGGTCGAGCCCGGCTCGTTCTCGCTCGCCGGCTTCGACGTGTCCGCGATGGAAGTCCACCACTCGATGTACTGTCTCGCGTACCGGTTCGAGGCGTCGGCTGCGACCGGGTCCGCCGGGTCGTCGGGCGCGCCTGACTCCACCGACGGCGACCGTCCGGCGTTCGTCTTCAGCGGCGATACCGAGGCGTTCACGGACCTGATCGAGTTCGCCGACGGCGCCGCGGTCCTGGCCCACGACTGCTCGTTCCCGGACAGCGTCGACGTGGACAACCACCCGACGCCGAACGAACTCGGCGGCGTGCTGGCTGACGCCGACGCGGACGTCGGGCGCGTCTACCTGACGCACCTCTACCCGCACACCGACGGCGAGCACGAGGCGATGCTGGACTCGATCGCCGAGCGCTACGACGGCGACGTCCGGTTCGCCTCGGACGGGCTCTCGCTCGACATCGAGTGAGGCGGCGGCGTCGGGCCGGTCGCCTCGCCAACGGTGTTACTCGTTTGATCAAACGTCTAGTGAACCGGAAATAGTCTACACGTTATCTGGTTCCGAGCGGAACACGGCTACATGCGCGACACGGGTGAACTACGTACGGTCGACGACGGGCCACAGGCCTCGGATCCGCTCCCGAAGCGAGACCCGTCGAGCGGATCGGTACCGCCACGTCCAGGCGAACGGTCACACTCCGGCCCGGGATCGAGCGAGCAGCGCCGGCCGGGTCGCCACCGTCGCGAACCGAGGGGCTACCGCGACGGCGTTCGGAGTCGAGCGGTCGCTCGCGAAACCGCACTCGCGAGGTACTGGGGGTTCGAACGCGCCCCGTCCCGAGGTGACCGATGAGCTACGACGACGTGTTCGACGCGCTGGCGGACGAGCAGCGGCGCCAGCTGCTGCTCGGGCTCGACCACCGCGATATCTACCTCGTCGCTCCGCTCTCGGGCGTCTCGCGGGATCTGGCGGACGCGCACGGGGGGCTCCTCCGCACTCACCTGGCGAGTTCGCGGGAGGTGTCGTCCGTGGACGAGTCGCTCTTGCGAATGCACTGCGTCCACCTGCCGAAACTGGCGGCATACGAGTTCGTCGAGTGGGACCCGACCGACAACCTCGTCACGAGGGGCGAGCGTTTCGACGATGTGGAACCGGCCCTCGAACTGCTGGACGACCGGCGACGGAAGCACTCCGTGACCGACCCCCTCGCCCCGCTTCGGTAGCGCGGCGGCGGCGGCGAACCGACGGACGCGACCGCTCGGTTCTCTCCCTCGTCAGTCCGAACGGAGACGAAGGGTCGCGGCGAGAAGGGCTCGGAGGGAGAACCCAGCGGGTCTTCCGGTGCGCGAAGCGGTCATCGGACCCGCCGGACCCGATCACTTACCCGTGTGGGGCCCCCGCAACGTAGATAGATGCCGTCGACAGACCTCGACCCCTCGCAGTCGGACGGCGGCGAGGAACCGCCCGTGCGCTGCGAGGCGTGCCGGTCGGCGCTCGAGTCGGAGAGCGAGCAGACGGTCTCGTTCCTCCTCGTCGACCAGCTCACGATCCCCGTTCTCAGCTGCGACGACCACCTTCGGGAGTTCACCTCGGTCTGCGGGCTGACTACCGAGGGATCCGCCGACCTCCTCGACCACCGACCGGCCGGCGGAGTCCGCTGTCCCGGCTGCCGCAACGCCCGGTACGAGCCGTCTCATCCTATCGTCCCGGTACGGGAAGGAGGCGTCGTCGTCACCGCGTGCCCCACCCACCAGTCGGCGATCGTCGAGCGCTTCCGCGCTGGCCTCCGGACGCACGAGCAGCTGACGGCAACGCTCGGCACGACTCCCCCCGCGACTCGGTAAACCGCGAGCGACGGCTGCGCGCCCCGCTACTCCTCGCGAGCCCGCATCCGGTCGGAGAAATCCCAGGTGTACGCCCGGTCGATGTCGATCTCGATCGCGACTTCGTCGCGTTCGGGCGAGAGCAGCGACTCGGCCAGTCCGCCGTCGCGCTCGCCGAGGTATCGGTCGACGAGCGCGCGCAGGACCTCCTTGTCCGGGTCGGGCGATATCGACGCGGCGCCGGCCCCGCGGACCCCGCGATAGGGCGGCTGATTGGTCGATACCTCGAAGGCGACCGGCGGGTTCTCCCGGAGGTATCGGACGACCTTCGCGTTCGCGCCGGTCGCACACTCGAGGCGGCCCTCGCGGTAGCGGTACCACAGCGAGAGCATCCAGAGCCCGCCGTCCGGCGTGTGCATCGCGAGCCGGACCGGGATCGTCCGCTCGTCGAGGAACTGTTCGGTCCGCTCGCGCGTCCAGTCGCCGGTGAGAGTCTCCATAGTGCGGTCTCTCTGATCAACGGTCGCCGGCGGGATAAACGTGGGTTTCAACTGGATCGGTCGCGGCCGGATATCCCGTTTCAGGCGCGTTCGAGCGTGATCTGGAACTCGGCGCCGCCGGCGTCGCTCTCGCCGACCGCGACGGTGCCGCCGTGGGACTCCGTGAGCGCGCGGACGAACCCGAGCCCGAACCCGGTCCCGTCGCTGTCCGCGCCTTTGACGCCCATCTCGAAGATGTCGCCGCGGATGTCGGGCGGGATGCCCGCGCCGTCGTCGGCGAGAGCGACGGTGACGTCGTCCGACGTCGATTCGACGGCGATCAGGCGAACGGTCACGGCCCCGTCGTTGTGGACCGCGGCGTTCGAGAGGACGTTCCCGAACACCGAGTCGATCAGGTCGCCGGCGTAGACGCGGTAGTCGAAGTCGGCGGGGTCGAACGCGACGGAGAGGGACTCGTGTTGGTCGGTCGCGTCTTCGACGGACCGCTCGAGGAGCGCGCGCAGGTCCCTGGCTTCGGGCTCGCACTGCGCTTCGAGCGTCGACACCAGGTCGCCCACGCGTTCGACGAGGTCGACCGAGTTGGCGGCGGCGCGTTCGATCTTCGCGACGTACTCGGCGGCCTGCTCGTCCTCGACCTCGTCGGCGACGACGTCGGCGAACCCGGCGATGATCTGCAGGTCGTTGCCGATGTCGTGTCGCAGCAGTCGGTCGTAGAGCTCGATCATCTCCTTGCGGGTCTCCAGGTCCCGCCTCGCGCGTTCGAGGCGCTCGCGCGACCGGATGTTGCTGATCGCCGTCGCGGCGTGGGTCGCCAGGATCTCCATCGGCCGCACGAACTCGTCGCCGAACTCGGTGACCGCCGCCGATCGGACGACGATCACGCAGATCGTCTCGTCGACGATCCCCTCGGGGACCGCGAGGGTCGCGGTCGTGTCCGAGTCCGGCTCGATCCCCGCCTCGTCGTCGGTCAGGACGACGGTCTCGCCCGTTTCGTGGGCTCGTCGGGCGACCTCGCTCGGCGGCGCGTCCGCCGATAGCTCCGGGTTCGTGCTCCCGGCGACGCGGAGGTCGTCGTCGACCGCACCGTCGCTCCCGCGGACCTCGACCACGGTCACGTCCGTTAGCTCGAACAGGATGGTGATCGCCTCCAGCGTGAGCGAGACCACCTCGTCGACCGTCTCGCACTGGTTCAGCGCCTGTCCGTACTTGTTGAGGTCGGCGACCTGCCGCGCGAAGTCCTGGCGTTGTTCGAATCCCATCGGCGTCTCCTGACCGATCGTTGCCGATCGATCCCGAACCGGCAGCAAAGCAGTTCCGGTGGTGTTATCAGCGATGAGATCTCCGGTGATCCGGACGCACCGGGGCCAGTCAGTCGATCCGATAGCGCAGCAGTGCGGCGATCCCGCCGAGGTTCCGGAGCTGCTGGCCGGGGTCGAATTCGCCGGAGAAGACGGTCACCTCGCCCCCTTTCTGTTCGGTCGTCTCGATGACGTCGTCGACGTCGATCACCCACTCGCCCTCGTCGCCGCGTTCGGCGCGCAGCCGTTCGTCGAGGACGAGCAACGTCTCGATGGCGCCGAACTCGGCGGCCTCGGCGACTCCGTCCGGGCCGTAGGCGACTTCAGATCCCGTCGCGATGCGCTCGGTCAGCTCGTCCACGAGGTCGGCTTCCTTCGAGATACGGGTCTCGGTCTGCACCTCGTCGACGGCGCCGCGTTTGAGCACCTCGTGGACGCCGCGATCGCCGACGCCGGCCGTGTCGACGGTCGTGATCAGACTCGCCAGGTCGGGGTCGTTTTCCTCGATATAGTCGAGCGCTTGCTGTTTCGTGAACCCGGGGCCGGCGAGGATAACCGCGTCGACGTCCATTCGGCCGAGCACCTCCGTGAGTTCCTCGTAGAGGTCCTCGCGGGAACTCCCGCCGCCGCTCGACCCCATCGAGCCGGTGAGCGTCGACTGACCCTTCCCGCTCGACCCCGTGAGGCTCGCCCGCTCCTCGGTCCCGTACTGGGCGACGGTGTGGACGTACGCCTGGCCTTCCTCGACGGTGGCGATGGCCACGTCGGGGTTCTCGGTGGCCTCGACGGCCTCGGCGAGGCGGTCGTCCTGGTCCGGTTTCCACACCTTCTCGACCTCGATCTCGGTGAGCGGTTCGACGTTGAGCGTGTGGTGGAAGTCCAGTTGGTCCTCGCGGGAGCAGTCGACGATGACGCCGCCGACGCGCAGGCGGTTGGCGAACTTGGCGAACTCCACGTCGTCGACTTCGACCTCGATCCACATGGGCTCGCGCTCGCCGCCGGTGTCGCGCATGTCGTCGTCGTTGCGCTGGATCCGCCGCGTCGTGTCGCCGGCCACCAGGTCCCCCGGCTCGACGACGTAGGTGAGATGCCACAGATCGTCCAGACTCTCGGGGACGAGCGTCACGCGCTCGCGCCCCTCGGTCGTGTGGTGGCGGTCGTTGATCTGCATACCCGGATTTCAGCGTCCGTCGGCAAGTGTGCTGTTATTCTGTCTGGTACCGATCCTCTCCACCGAGAACCGTCTCACCCATCCGTTCCCAGACGGCCCTGCCGGCGTGGAGCAGCGCGACCACGACGAACCCGACGCTCAGCAACGAATTGCCGACGTACGCCTGTCCCCAGGCGATAGCGAGGAAACAGGCACTGAAGCCGAGCCAGGTCCACCACGGAACGTCCATACCCCGCGTTGAGAGGACTGCGGAATAGTCTTGTCGGACGAGAATACTGTGTCGATTGTGTCGTCTGTCGCGCCCCTGTTTCCGGGAGCTTCATACCGTCGCGCCTCGCCCGTTCGAGTATGACCGAGATCATCGACGGCAACGCGGTGGCCGAGGACGTGCGCGCGGAGGTCAGTGACGCGGTAGACGAACTCGCCGACGAGGGCGTCACGCCGACGCTCGCGACGGTGCTGATGAGCGACGACCCCGCCAGCGAGACGTACGTCTCGATGAAGCAGAGCGACTGCGAGGAGGTCGGCATCGACACGGTCGACGTGGACATCGACTCCGACGCGCCGGCCGAGGAGCTGTACGACACCATCGACGAGCTGAACGCCGACGACGACGTGAACGGCATCCTCGTGCAGATGCCGGTGCCGGACCACGTCGACGACCGCCGCGTCCTCCGGAGCATCGACCCCGAGAAGGACGTCGACGGGCTCCACCCGGAGAACATCGGTCGGCTCGTCGCCGGCGACGCGCGCTACAAGCCCTGCACGCCCCACGGTATCCAGCGCCTGCTCGCCGCCGCGGACGTCGAGACCGAGGGGAAAGACGCCGTCGTGGTCGGCCGCTCGCGGCTGGTCGGCAAGCCGATGGCGAACCTGTTCATCCAGTACGGCGAGGGCGGGAACGCCACGACGACGGTCTGTCACTCGCGGACACAGAATCTCGCCGAGAAGACCCGAAACGCGGACATCCTCGTCGCCGCCGCGGGCGTGCCGGAGATGATCGACGGCTCGATGGTCGGCGAGGGGAGCGTCGTGGTCGACGTCGGCATCAACCAGGTCGACGCCGACACCGAGAAGGGCTACGAGCTGGTCGGCGACGTGGACTTCGAGAGCGCGAAGGAGAAAGCCGCTGCCATCACGCCCGTCCCCGGTGGTGTCGGCCCGATGACGCGCGCCATGTTGCTGTACAACACCGTCAACGCGGCCGCGCTGCAGTCCGGCACCGAGAGCGCGCTGTAGGCCGCGCGCGCGTCAGGTTCGGTGGCGGACGCTTCTCAGCGGTCGGTCCTCAGAGTTCGATGTCGAACTCGTCGAGCCGGCGCTGCGCTTCTGCGAGCGCGGTCTCGTCGTCGTCGATCAGGGCGCGACCGATCGACCGGGCGACGTAGACGAGTTCGCCGGCGGTCCGCGGGGACACGTCGCCGTCGAGCGCTTCGACGCGTTTCTGCTGGTCGCGGAGCGTCGACAGGAGCCCCCGGACGGTCTCGTCGGGGTGGTCGTCGAGGTACCGGCGCACGTCCGAGCGGTAGGCGTCGACGGCACGGGCGTACGCGAGGCCGCGGACGGCGCGCAGCGACTCGGGCACGCCGTCGGCGGGGGGCCGTTCGCCGTCGTCCGCCCCGCGCAGCAGTTCGAGGAAGTAGTACTCCTCGTCGTCGGTGACGCGCATGGCGTGGGTGAGCTCCTCGGCGGCGAGCCGGAGTTCGGCGGCGGCGAGGTACGTATCGTCGAGCGGCTGGAGGTCGCCGCCGCGGACGAAGCCGCGCTTGCGGACGTACTCGCGGCACGTCTCGGCGGTGGCCTCGGCCACGTCCGCGAGCGGCTGCTCGTCCACGAGGTTCCTGATCGCGCTCAACTCCAGCGCGGCCGGGCTGGCCGTGTGCTCGGTTGGGTCGTCGAGGCCGACGCTGCGCATGCTCCCGCACTCCGGGCAGACCACGCTCCCCGTCTCGTAATACGACCAGCGGGTTCCGCAGGACTGACACTCGCGCTCGCCGCGGATCTTCATACGCGTCCGTAACGCCCGGGCGCCTAAAATCCGCCCGGTCGGTCCCGCGCAGAGACAGGCCGCCGCGGCGGCCGGATCCGCTCGCCTGTCCGGACGAGACAACGAATACACAGGTGGCGATGGCGGCCGGTGCCGGTACCTTTATGTGATTCCCGGCCAGAATTTCGGATGACGCTTCGCTTGGAGGGCCGAAGCGTCAGCGGGGACCAATTCAGGGCGGCAAGCGTTCGCGTGGGCTTTTCACCCACGCGTTCGCTTTCCATTCCTTTCGAACGTCACGAACCAGACAGCCACTGCCTCGTTCTATACCGAGTAACGCCTCGTTACTGCAACCGCTCGGCCGGTCGGACCCACGATATCCGTGCGTCTCGGGGAGAGACTGTCCGGACGTCTCGGGGAGAGACGGGCCGCTCAGTCAGCGACCCCTACTGGATAGACAGCGAGTCGTCGGTCGCGTTCTCGTCCCACTCGAGTTCCAGTTCGAGACCCAGTTCGCCGGGGCCGCCGGCCGGTCCCTCGCGTTCGACTTTCACCTCGAACTCGACGTCGCGCGGGACGTCGACGGTGATCGAGTCGGTGCTGGTTTCCAGAGTGAGCGACTCGCCGCTGTCTAGCCGGTCGGCCACGGTCCGGAGGTACGACGCCACGTCGGTCCGGGTCAGATTCCGTTCGTCTTCGAAGAGGACTTCTTCGGGCATACGTCTGCTAGACGCACCGGCGGCATAAGTATCACCGTGCCGACCGACGACGGGCTGCGTGTCGACTGATGCTGGCCCACGTGCCGATCGACCGGGTTCGCGGGTTCGTCGAAACCCCCCGTCGCAACGTCTCGGAGTCGATACCTGAAATCCAACGAATACGAGCACTACTCCGAGAATATCAGCTGATTTAACTATTCGAATGGGAGTAACAGCGGACTAATGCCGACGTTCGGAGATGTACCTGGATCATCAGTCGACATATTTATGAATATCAGACAGTAACGTCTACACGGACATTACCGATGTACGACCTGACAGGATTCCAGCGAGACCTGCTGTACGTCATCGCTGGGAAGGAGGAGCCACACGGGCTCGCCATCAAGGAGGAACTCGAGGAGTACTACGAGAAGGAGATCCACCACGGCCGTCTCTATCCGAACCTGGACACGCTCGTCGACAAGGGACTCGTCGAGAAGGGTCAGCGCGACCGGCGGACCAACTTCTACAGCCTCACCCGCCGCGGTCGCCGCGAGATCGAAGCCCGCCGCGACTGGGAAGAACAGTACGTCGACCTGTAGTCGGTCCGCACGCGAACACCGCGTTCACCGACTGATGGCCGCATTTCCGCGCTCTGTCGCCCGTGGACTCTATCTCGCCGTCAGTCCGCCCGCGAGTCGCCCGACGACTCCCCGCTCCCGGAGTCGCCCGCGGATTCTCCGTCGTCTGAGCCGTCCGCTCGTTCGTCCGCCGCGCCGTCCTGTGGCGAATCCGTCGCGGAATCGCTGTCGGCGGCGGGTTCGCCGCCGGCGACCGGGTCGCTGTCGGCGGGCCGAGCGGAGGCACCGCGCTCGTCGTTCGCACCGTCGAGCGGCGCTTCGGCCGTGCCCGGGCCCTGCGCCGATGGGGCCGGTCCGGGCTCGTCGTCGTCCGCCCAGAACAGTTCCGGGACGACGACTTTGGCGAAGTGGGTCACGAAGACGAGGATCATCGGCCCGAGGAACAGCCCGTACCAGCCGAACAGGAGCGACCCGAGGATGTAGGCGAACATGACGCTGCCGGTGTGGAGGGTCCCGCCGGTGACGTACGGCCGGACCATCAGGTCCGGGATGACGTCGACAATGACGAACGAGACGGCCCCGAAGGCGACGACGAAGCCCCAGCCGGACCCCTCGGAGAAGGCGGTCACCGCGATATAGCCGGTCATCGGGATGTAGACGAGCTTCATCCCGACGACCGGGATGAGGCTCGCGATACCGGTCAGCAGGCCGACGAGCGCGGCGTAAGGGATCGCGACCTCGGGCGGCGCGAAGATGTTCAAGATGCTGTACGTGATGGCTCCGGCCGTGCCCGTGACGATGGCGTTGAGGATGTTCCCGGCGAAGATCAGCTCCAGGCTATCGTCGATCTCGCGGGCGAACGCTTCGAACACGGTAGGCCCGTCGCCGTCGAAGTTCGATACCCAGTCAGCGAGTTTGTGGTCGTCGCGCAGCAGGTAGAACGCGACCGCGAACATGATGAACAGGTGGAGGAGTCCGGTCGCGAGGAGGCCGAGGTAGCTGGTTCCACGGGTCAGCGCCGTTTGGAGCAGGCCCACACCGCCCGCGCTGTCGAACACGTCGCGCGGGTTCTCCACGGCCTCGGACACGTTGAGATACGGCCCGGCGACCTCGATGTACTCTCCGAGGTCCGTGTTGCCGGCGAACTCCTGGAGCTCCTGGAACCCGATGGCAGTCGCGTAGAGCAACAGCAGGACCGCCGGGAGCGCGAGCGCGACGAGCGCCAGCGCCGCCGACACCGACCGCTGGCCGACGCGGTCGCGGATGTGCCCGTTGACCCGCCGGGTCGAGTAGTAGATGAACAGCGCGAACACGAAGGTGCCGACGAACGAGTAGAACACCCACAGCACCGTGATCCCGAGGACAGCCCCGACCGTGACCCAGCCGATCCGCCCCCAGTTCGGATTGAACTCGAACTCGACCATCGTCCTCGCTATCATCGGGGCGACACATAAATACCGGCCGACGCGGCGAAGTCCGCGCGCGATATCGAGCGGGTCGGCGGCGCGGTCCGCAGGGTAGCGGCCCGATATTTATTACCGACAGTCGTCTACGTCGGGGAGTGCACGGAGTCGCGCAGTTCGCGTCGATCCCGCTGGACACGGAGGTGCTCCAGATAACGCTCTCTGGAGTCCTGGGTCTGTTCCTGGGGCTGGAGCGCGAGTGGTCACACAAGTCGGCCGGCGTGCGAACGTTCTCGCTCATCAGCATTCTCGGCGCGGCGTTCACCGTGCTCGGGTCGGTCCCGCTGGTCGTCGTCGGGGGAGTCCTCGTCATCGTGCAGGGGACGCTCCTGGCGGTCCGCGGGCTCATCGACGACGAGGACGAGGGGCTCTCGCTGACGACGTCGATGTCGATGCTCGTCGCCTACGGCGTCGGCACCCTCGTCGCCTCGGGCTTCACCCTGGAAGCGGTGACCGTCACCGTCTTCTCGGCGCTGTTGCTCGTGCTCAAGCGCGAGCTCCACTCGTTCGCCTGGGGGATGACCCGGACGGAACTGCGCTCGGCGGCCGAGTTCGCGATCCTCGCGTTCGTCATCTACCCGCTGCTCCCCGCGGAGAGCTACGACGTCGGCACCGCGAACCTGGCCGTGGAGATCGAGCCGCGCGTCATCTGGCTGATGGTCGTCACCGTCGCCGCCATCGGCATCGTCAACTACGCCATCGTCCAGACCTACGGCAGCCGCGGCATCGCGGTGACGGGATTCTTCGGCGGACTGGCCTCCTCGACGGCGGTGGTCGGCGCCATGCTCGACCACGTCGAACAGCGACCGGCGGTCAGCTCCTACGCCGTCGCGGCCATCCTGCTCGCCGACGCCGCGATGGCCGCCCGCAACCTCGCCATCGCCCTGCTGTTCACGTTCGAGACGGGGGTGCTTCTCGGGGCGGTCGTCCCCCTCGGCGGCGTCATCGTCGGGAGCTTCGCCATCGCCGCCTACACCGCCGACTGGTCGGAGAACCTCGAAATGGACATGGATAGTCCGTTCTCGCTGCGCAAGGTCCTCGGGTTCGGCGGCCTGTTCCTGTTCGTCGTCGTCGCCGGCGGTCTCGCGGCAGCCCAGTTCGGTCGCCTGGGGTTCTACGTCACCGCGGCGCTCACCGGGCTGGTCTCCAGCGCCGGCGCGACCACCTCGGCGGTGATCCTCTATCGCGGCGGGGGACTTTCCGCCGACGCGGCAGTATTCGCTATCCTGCTCGCGACCGCGTCGAGTATCGTCGTCAAGGCCGGGCTGACCTTCGCCAGTCCCAACCGGGAGTTCGCGGTCAAGACGATGACGGTCAGCACGGTCCTGCTCGTCGCCGCCGGCGTCGTGACCGCCGTCGCGACGATTTAGCGCCGTCCGGCTACCCGTATCCCGCTTCCCTGCGGTAGTCACATCATTTAACTGGCGACTGACCCTCTTGCCGACATGAACCGGGACACGGCCGAGCCGACAGTGGGGTCCCTGCCTGGCGAACTCGCCCGCGAGTGGGTCGACTACCACCACGAGTCGGCCGCCACGAGCACCTACGTCTACGACTTCGTCTGGGACTACACCGAACCGGCGGAGGGGCCGTTCTGCACCGACGTCGACGGCAACGTCCTCATGGACTTCACCAGCCACGTCGCGGCCGCCCCGCTGGGGTACGACAACCCCAAGCTGATGGAGCGGATGGAGGGGTTCGACCTCG
The DNA here is from genome assembly GCF_047715405.1 of Halosimplex rarum. Classification (NCBI taxonomy): domain Archaea; kingdom Methanobacteriati; phylum Methanobacteriota; class Halobacteria; order Halobacteriales; family Haloarculaceae; genus Halosimplex; species Halosimplex rarum. Next base: position 1,509,042 of record NZ_CP180412.1, on the reverse strand, counting down.
TCGACCCGCTGAAGATGGCCGGCCAGGACTTCTACGTCACCAGCGGCGAGTTGGACGACCATCCGTTCCCGACGCCCACCGACCTCATGCACCGGTTGACCGACCGGAGCGACCACTACGGGATGGACACCGTCTTCCTCTCGAACAGCGGCGCCGAGGCCGTCGAGAACGCGATCAAGATATCCTACGACCACACGGGCGCCGACTACGGCATCACGTTCCGCGGCGGCTTCCACGGGCGCACCCTCGGCGCGCTCTCGCTCAACCGGTCGAAGTCGGTCTACCGGCGGGAGTTCCCCGAGATATCGAAGATCCACGGCGTGCCGTTCTGCGACGACCGCGCCTGCGACGCGCAGTCCTGCACGTGCGGCTTCTTCACCGGAAAGGGGTCTCAGCTGCGGAAACTGCTCCACCCCCAGCGCGGTGCGATCGATCCCGACGACGTGGCCTACCTGATCCTCGAACCGGTCCAGGGCGAGGGCGGGTACCGCTTCCCCAGCGACGCCTTCGCGGAAGAGATCGCCGACCTGTGCGACGAACACGACCTGACGCTCGTCGTCGACGAGATCCAGTCCGGCGTCGGGCGGACCGGCGAGTTCTGGGCGTCGGACCACTACCCGTTCGAACCGGACGTCATCGCGAGCGCCAAGGGCCTGCGCGTCGGCGCGACCATCTCCCGCGAGGAGGTGTTCCCCGAGCAGAAGAGCCGCCTCTCCTCGACGTGGGGCGGCGGGGACATCGTCGCAGCGTTGCAGGGAGCGCTCACGCTCGACGTTATCGACGACTACGACCTCATGGACAACGCCGTCGTCCGCGGTCGGCAGTTCAAGGAGTCGATGCGCGACGCCGACCTCGACCCGGTCGTCGACGTGCGCGGCAAGGGCCTCATGCTCGCCGTCGAGTTCGATACGAAGGAGCGCCGTGACGACGTGCAGGAGGCGGCGATGCAGCGCGGCCTCCTGACGCTCGGCTGCGGCCACGATGTGCTCCGGATCCTCCCGCCGATGGACGTGACCGAACGGGAGATCGACCTCGGCGTCGACCTGCTAACCGACGCTATCGCGGACGCCGCGTGACGGAGTAGAGCGGGAAGACACCCCATTACGATCCGATGAATTCTGTTCAGTAGCCGTGCAAGTTGAACATCCGCGAGCGGAGCGACACACAGACGCGATGTACAGATTCCCGTTTCTACCGATAGTACATATTACTTGTCAGTAACACTCTAGAAGTACACCGTTTTCGCGCGGGTCGGGTTCGGGCACGGTACGAACGGTGTCGTATCGCTTCGCAGTCCGCCAGACTGCTTCCGTGGTCAGGAGGTATCTAACGGCGTAGGGCGCGCCGTCGAAGTGGCCAGGCGTCCCGTCACCGGTGTGATCGACTCGCCCGGATACTACGGCGAAATCTGACTTGACGATCACCGCGGTATCGCTGAGTCGAGTCACTTCCGACTCAATCTCCAGAACGAACTCGTGAATCTTCTCGCCGTACCCCTTCCACTCCTGCCACTGATACGCCTTCTCGTAGTCCGCAACGTATTCGGCGAGTGTAGCCCCGTCGTCGAGTGACTCGGGTGGTTCCGGAACGGGTGAGATGTCGTCTCGTTCGGCGTCATCAACAAGTGGTTCGTCGGGACAGTTCCGTGGCGTAGGGATCGGCTCAGTCGTGTGTGTAGCGGTCTGTGTCGGTGAGTGCGTTACTGGAGGCGGTGTTTGTCTCGTTCCCTCAGCTTTCGTCGCAGGAGGCGAAGCGGGAGTAGGCGACTCAGATGAGTCAGACGAGCATCCGCTAACGGAGAAAGAAAGTACCACTCCGAGCGCCGAGAGAACACTGCGTCGTGATAGCTCCATATCAGGACCGATCTTGCGTTCAGTAAATACTTTGTCTGTACTGAGCATCCGCGCGAGCGAAGCGAGCGCGGTTCACCGGAGCCGAGCAGAGCGAGGCTCCGGCCTTTTTCACCCATGTTTTTGCGTGCGGGGTTCCCGCAGGTCGCCGAAGGCGACCGAGGAAACCCCGCGCGGAAAAAGATGGGGTCCCTAGAACTGATACCGGCGGTCGTCGGGATCGCCGGTGCCGGTCTGGGGCAGGTCGGCGCCGCCGGTCATCTCTTCGAAAGTCATGCCGGAGAGGTACTCGTCGTAGGTGACGTCGTACTCGCTGCGAAGGTGGAAGTCGAGGTTGCCGGTCTCGACGGCGGACTGGAACAGCAGGTGGACGCCGCGTCGGACGAGTTCGTCGGGGTCGTCGGTGTCCAAGGCTGCCAGCAGCATGGCGAGCTCGTTGCGAGTCTCGCGGTCGGTGTCGACGGACAACTCCTCGTCGAGGTCGCCGTACTCGGACTGGACGTCGTCCTGGAGATCGTCGAGGCTCATACCACGGAGTGGGCGGGGCGCTCGCAAACACCTTACGTTCCGACCGTGGTCGGTGCGGGGCGTCCGTCGCGCCTGAACGGGCGGTCAGGGATACACCTCGATGGCCTCGGGCGTGAGGACGAACGTGCGGTCCCAGAGGTCGGCGACGAGGACGAAGTCGCCCGACTCGCCGCGCGAGCGGTGATGTGCGGTGAGGGCGTCGAGCGCGCCGGCGTCGATCTGGTCGTAGAGCTGCGGGTCGGGGCCGTCGAGGTCGACGTGGGCGCGCTCGGCGGCGCGGAGGAGCGCGTCGGTCGCTTCCTCGTCGGCTTCGATCGCGGTGCGGGCGATTGGGAGGTCGTCGGGGACCTGTGCGGGACTTGGCATGGCTCGCCTTGCGGGAGCGACCACCGTAAATCGACCTCGCCGTGAGCCCGATTTTGGCCGAGTTTCGCCGAGTTAATCCGCAGACAGCGGTCGCAAGGCCCGTCGGAAGCGGGAAGCCGATCGTTCAACCGTCGAGCGCGGTCCGCACCGAAGCGACGGCGTCGCGGAGAGCGTCGGGCGCGCGCTCCTGCGGGAGTTCGTACTCGACGACCAGCGGCGCGTCGAGGTCGGCGTGCTCGTCGAGGAGGCCGACGAACGAGGCGACGTCGAGCTGGCCGGCCCCGGGGACGTCCTCGATCTCCGCCTCGGAGGTGTCCTTGAGGTGGCAGCTGTTGATCCGGTCGCCCAGGTCCCGCACCACGTCCTCGGGGACGACGTTCTCGACGAGGAAGTGGCCGGTGTCGACGCAGAGTCCGAGGCGGTCGTGGTCGTAGCGGTCCAGCACCGACCGGGCGTCGTCGATGGTCGAGAAGACCCGCGAGAGGTCGTCGTGGTGGACCGACGAGTAGTTGTGGATGCCGACGTCGAGACCGAACTCGTCGGCCAGTTCGACCAGCGTTTCGGTGATCGCGTCCGCCGCCGGGGGGTAGTTGACCGTGACGTATCCCGCGTCGAGGCGGTCGGCGAACTCGAAGTGCTCGCGCGCCTCGTCGGGCGCTTCGAGGTCGACGACGCCGTAGCCGCAGACGGACACGTCGGACGCTTCGACGGCGTCGAGTCCCGCGGCGACCGTCGACTCGTCGTGGTCGGGCGAGAGGTGGTGCCCCCAGAGTTCGAGGTGCGTCACCGGCGCGTCGTCGAGTTCGCCGAGCAGCTCGCGGAGCGAGAAGTCCCTGAACACGACGCTCTGGACGCCGATGTCGTAGTCGCGAGGCATGGACGCCCGGTTGTGCGACGCGAGCAAAAGCGTTTGGTCCGGAACCGGGGAGTCCGGGACCGCACCTCCCGGCCCGGGCTTCCGCGGGGCGACGTTTTATCCGGCCGCTGGCCGTCCGTCGCCCGTGAACGTTCTCATCATCGGCGGGACGGGGCTGATCAGCACTGGCATCGCCAGACAGGCGGTCGACGCCGGCCACGACGTGACCGCGTTCCACCGCGGCGAGACCGACGCCGACCTGCCCGACGCGGTATCGCACGTCCACGGCGACCGCGACGACGACGCGCGGCTCGGCGAGGTGGCCGACGAAGTGAACCCGGAGGTCGTGATCGACATGGTCTGTTTCTCCCCGGAGCAGGCCGAGAGCGCCGTCGAGGCGTTCGCGGGCGTCGAGCAGTTCGTCTTCTGCTCGACGGTCGATGTCTACCACCGGCCGCTCGACCGCAACCCCGCGACGGAGGACGCCCGCCGGGAACCGCCGGTCAGCGACTACGGCGCGGACAAGGCCGAGTGCGAGGACGTTTTCATGGACGCCCACGGTGACGCGTTCCAGACGACGGTGATCCGGCCGTGGAGCACCTACGGTGAGGGCGGGCCAGTCATCCACACCATGGGCTGGGGGACGTACTACCTCGACCGTGTTCGACAGGGGAAACCGATCATCGTCCACGGCGACGGCGCGACGCTGTGGGGGCCCTGCCACCGCGACGACGTGGCGGGAGCGTTCGTCGGTGCCATCGGGACGGAGACGGCCTACGGCGAGAGCTATCACGTCACGAGCGAAGCGGTCATCTCCTGGAATCAGTACCAGGAGTACGTCGCCGACGCGATGGACGCGCCCGACCCGGAGCTGGTCTACATCCCCACCGAGCGACTCGTCGAGGCGGTGCCGGACCGGACGGACCCGCTCGTGGATCACTTCCAGTACTCGACGGTGTTCGACAACGGGAAGGCGAAACGAGATCTGGGCTTCGAGTACACGATATCCTTCCGCGAGGGCGTCGAGCGGACCATCGACGACCTCGAACGACGGGACGCTATCGACGACTGGGACAGCGAGAACGACGACGAGATAATCGCCGCCTGGCGGGAATCGACGGACTCGTTCGCCGACGCGATCGGCGAGTGATCCGTCGCGGGAAACTGAGGTGCGGGAGCCAGTGGGGTGGCACGGGAGCCAGTGGGCCGGCACGGAGGCCAGAGGGCCGACGCGGTCAGCGGGCGGGGAGAACAGGTCTCCAGTCGTTACCTGATCGTGTACTCGGCGATGTCCTCGGAGTCGCAGACCGAACAGACGGAGGTCCCGCGGTCCACGGTCGTGCCGCAGCGGCGACACTCGACGACGACCGTCTCGCGCTCGGGAACGAGCGACGCGATGAGACCCATCGTGTTCACTCCGGATGCACCGGGTCGTCGCACGCCGTGCACTCGGCGAAGAGCTTCGGCCAGTTCCCGTCCGATTCGTAGCGTATGAGGAGGTTCGCCGCGGGGATCATCTCCCCGCAGCTCGGACACCGCCCGAGCGGCTGGTCCTGGATCCCCCCTTCGTCTGTCCCGGACATGCTCTTCGACAGAACCTCTAACCTCGTTGTTATGTACTCTATAACGCGAGTAAGACCGGGATTTATGCGCTCTATACGGATCCGGTGCCGCCGAGCGGTCCGTCGCCGCCCGGCGATCGCGAGCGGAGTCGGGTGGCGTGGCGCGATCTCACTCGACCGAGACGACCTCGACCTCGAATTCGAGCGTCTCGCCGGCGAGTTCGTGATTGAAGTCGACGGTGACGGTGTCCTCGCCGGCCTCGGCGACTCGACCGGGCATCCCCTGTTCGGTCTGGATCTCCATGCCCTCGACGGGGTCGCGACCGCCGAGCATCTCCGTGAACTCGTCAGTGTCGTACTCGACGACGCGGTCGTCGGTGCGCTCGCCGTAGGCCTGTTCGGGCTCGATGGTGACTGTGTCCTCGTCGCCGGTCTCCATGCCGACGAGCGCGTCTTCGAGTCCCTCGATGATGCGGCCCCCGCCGATCTCGACTGTCAGGGGCTGATAGTCGCGCTCGGGCTGGTCGTCCGCGAGTCCTTCCTCGTCCGCGACCGATTCGAGCGACGTGTCGAAGACCTCGCCGTCGTCCAGTCGGCCGGTGTACTCGATGGTGACCGTGTCGCCGGTGGAAATAGCCATACGGACCGAACCGCCGGCTCACGGATAAGGGCACGGTCTCGGAGCGGCGGATCCGGCCGGAAACGCCCGGTTCAGGCGTTTGTCTGGTAGAGCTCCCCGTCCTCGTCGTAGCGTGCTTCGAAGATGCGGTCGAACTGCTCGTCGGAGAGCGACACGTCGAGCGCGCCGAGGTTCTCGTCCAGCTGGTCGACGGTGCGCGCGCCGACGATCGGGACGCAGTCGAAGTCGGACTGGTCGATCAGCCAGCGGAGCGCCACCTGCGCGGGCGTCGCGTCCACCTCGCCGGCCACCGCGCGCACGGCGTCGAGGACGTGCCAGCCCCGTTCGGAGACGTAGAACCGTTCGAACCGGTCGTCGAGTTCCGCCCGGGTGCCCTCCGGCGCGTCGAGGTCGTACGTCCCGTCGCCGACGCGCTCGTACTTGCCGGTGAGGAACCCGCCCGCGAGCGGCGAGTACGGACAGACAGCGAGGTTCTGGTCCGCGCAGACGTCGAGGTACTCCTCCACGTCCTCGTAGTACGCCGCGTGGAACAGCGGCTGCGTGACGGAGAAGGCCTCGTAGTTGTTCACGTCGGCTTTCCAGAGGCCCTTCGTGAGCTTCCAGGCGTCGCACGTCGAGATGCCGACGTAGTGGACCTTCCCTTCGCTCACGAGGTCGTCGACGGCTCGCAGCGTGTGCTCGATGGGCGTTTCGTCGTCGAACCGGTGCAGGTAGAGGATATCGAGGTAGTCCGTGCCGAGGCGGTCGAGCGACCCCTCGACTTCGGCCTTGACGTTCTTCTTCGAGAGGTTCTCCTGGAAGCGTGACACCGACGACCAGAAGCACTTCGAGGCGACCACGTAGTCCTCGCGGTCCTCGTCTTCGAGCCACTCGCCGATCCAGCGCTCGGAGTCGCCGCCGCCGTAGCCGTTCGCGGTGTCGATGAAGTTGCCGCCCCGCTCGGCGTAGGCGTCGAGCAGTTCGTGGGCGTCGTCGCGGTCGGTCTCCACGACGCCGCCGTTCTCCTTGCCGAAGCGCCACGTCCCGAGACAGATGGGTGATACCTGCAGTCCGGTCTCGCCGAGTCGTCTGTACTCCATATCACCCACTTGGACGGCGCTCGCTTAGTAATTGGTCTCCCGGAAGGGCGCGACCGAGCGACGCGGGCTGGCGGCCGCGCCGTCTCTACCCCGGGCTTGACCCTGAGCGGTCCAGTCTTTTCCGGATAGCGGCCCTTTCCACGGTATGCGGGTAGTCCAGCTGTCGGTCCCGCCCGACCAGCGGGAGACGGTGCTCGGCGTCCTCGACGAGTACGACTTCGGGTACACCGTCGCCGACGGGGACGGCGCCAAGGACGGGCACGACCTGGTCACGTTCGTCACGCCGGCCGACGCCGTCGAACACGTGCTCAACGACCTCGAAGCCCAGGGCTACGACAGGAGTACCTACACGCTGTCGTACGCGACGGAGTTCGCGAACTTCGAGGGGATCGACGGGGTCCAGGACCAGTGGGCGAAGACGCCGAACAAGATCGCGCCGGAGACGCTCCGCTCGAAGGCCAAGGACATGCGGCTCAACATGCGGTCGTACCTCTGGATGATGGTCCTGAGCGCGGTCGTCGCCGTCTCGGGCGTGCTCACGGGGTCGCCGGCAGTCGTCGTCGGCTCGATGATCATCGCGCCGATCGTCAGCCCGATGCTGACCGCCAGCGTCGGCGCCGTTCGCGACGACCGCGGGATGCTGATCGACAGTATCCACCAGCAGCTTATCGGCCTGGGTATGGCCGTGGTCGCGGCCACCGTCTTCAGCTTCCTCGTGAAGCAGTTCTTCGCCGTCCCGACGACCCTGGACATCACGTCGATGCAACTGGTGGCCGGCCGGCTCGCCCCGAGCATCCTCTCGACGGTCATCGGGCTCGCCGCCGGCGCCGCGGGCGCCTACGGCCTCGCGACGAAGGGGTCGGTGTCGATCGTCGGCGTCATGATCGCCGCCGCGCTGATCCCGGTCGCCGCGGTCAGCGGCGTCGGCATCGCCTGGACCCAGTATATCGTCGCGCTCGGCGCGCTCGTGTTGCTCGTGCTCACGATGATCGCCGTCAACGTCGGCGGCTACCTGATGCTGCGCTACCTGGGCTACCGGCCCGACAACGTCGACGAGGGGTTGTTCGAGCGCCCCAGCGGCAGACAGGCGCTCGTCGTCGGCGCGACGGCCCTGCTCGTGGTCGGTATCGTCGGCGCGGTCGGCTTCGGCTCCTATCGGCATGCCTCGTTCGAGCGGGCGGTGAACGACGCCACCACGGACGTGTTACAGCAGTCCGGGTACGACAGGCTGGGGATCACGCAGGTCTCGACGGAGTACACGTCGGTCGGCCCGTTCGGCGACCCGTCGACGGTGACGATCGCCTTGAGCCGGACCGACAACCAGTCGTACCCGAACCTGCCGACCGTCCTCGACCGGTCGATCACTGACCGGACCGGCGAGAACGTCACCGTCCGGGTGCGATACATCGACTTCGACACGTCCGACCGGCTCGACCGGGCGAACCAGACCGGCGGCGCCGCGATGGCTCCCGATGGACACGGATAGCCCGGTTACTCCTCGTCGTCTGCGTCGTCCTCGTCGTCGTCTTCCATCATCTCGGTCTGCTCGACGGCGTCGATGTCCTGCTCGCCTCCGCCGTACTGGTTGGCGTCCTCGCTGGCTTCCTCTTCGGCCGACTCGTCCTCGCGCTCCTCGTCGGTTTGGTCGTCTGCCATACGGCGGCTTCGAGCCTCGGACGCAAAAGCCGCGCACCTGCGATAGCCGGTCGGCTCCTCTCGACGCCGAGGCCCGTGGGAGCGTCGGAGATGTCGTCCCAGTCGATGTCGAGTTCGATCGTGTGTTCGTTGTGATCGCGCGAATACAGCGAGTGGACACACGCCGTAGTCGAGCCCGTCGGTACCGCGGCCGTAATCGGCGGGTTCTCCTCGTCGCTCCAATGGGCGTGACGTTGTCGGTACCAGCGGTGGAGAACGGACTGTTCGACGCCTGGATGATGCTGGAACCGACGTTCGCTGATAAGGCGGCATGGCTGGAACTGTTTTCCACAGGCCCCATGCCGCCCCAGCAGACCGGCGCGCGCCCGAGCAACCGGTTCGAGGCGATTACCGGGTATCCGTCCGCCCTCCGGGGGTGAGCCGGCGCCGATTCGCGCCCGACCGACAGATTGATAACGCCGAACCGGTCGGGTAAGACTAACGTACGCGAAGTAGATGACGCCTATCGAGATTCTCGCCGCGCTCGCCGCGCTCGCCGTCGCCGTCAGCGTCGGGCTCGTGGCCCACGAGCTGGCACATGCGGCCGTCCTGCGCGCGGCGGGCGTGCCCCACGTGATCGACTGGTTCCCCGGCAAAGAAGGGGGACTCCTGCAGGCCGGGCTGCGCGGGGAGTGGGCGGCCGTGCGGCCCCGGCCCGGGGCCGAGACGCCGGCGTGGCTGCTGCGCGTCTCGGCGATGATGCCGCTGGCGCTGGTTGCGCCGTTCGCACTCGTTCCCGCGGGCGTCGTCGCCGACCCGTTCGCGGGCGAGGGGATCGCGCGCTTCGCGGTCCTCGGCTGGATGGCCTGCGCGCTGCCGAGCCCGCAGGATTTCTCGGTGCTGTGGTACGCCGGCCGCGCCGTCGACCCGTCGTCGGCCGGACCGGCGACCGATGTCCAGACGGCCGAGACGGCGGCCGACGAGACGGTCTGAGCGCGGAGTCCACAACATCGGTAAGCCCGAAATACCCGGACGAGCAGGGCGGTACTCGCCGATCGGGGGCCGTAGGCAGCTCTTTCCTTTCACCGCGAGCGCCGTACGTGGGCCCATGCCCGACCCCGACCACGATACGGAGCCCGAACCGGCGACGGACCCGCGGTTCGACAACTGGCCGGTCAGGCGCTACGACGCTTCCAACGACCTGACCGTCGAGCGCGAGACGCCGGGCGAGGAAGCGAACGAACGACTCGAAGACGTCGAATGGGTTGGCGTCGGCGGTACCGGTGCGGGCGGGAGCGCGTTCCTCTACGCCCCGGAGGACGAAACCGTCCACCGCGGGCGCTACGACCCGAACGAGGACCGGATCGTCGTCGACGAGGACGAACGCACCGTCGAGGACGACGAGTCGCTCGGCGACCACCTCGTCGACGTCGGCGAGGAGCACGACTGGCACTGGCTGTCGTCGTTCGCCCGCGACCACCTCGACACGCCGGAGCACGACGACGACCGTCCGACCTCCGGGCACCTGCTCCCGCCGGGGTTCGACCACGAGTACACCGAGTTCCAGCGGCGCAACGTCGCTGAGTCGGCGGACGTCGACGCGGCCTTCTGGGGGTCGCACACGTTCGCGGACGAGACCGACCGAGTCCACGTTCTCGAACGCGAATTCGGCGTCAGGGCTCACGAAGCCGCCGACGAGGTCGACGTCCACGTCGAAGAGCGATATCTCGTCGCCGAGGAGCCGCGCGAGGAGTCCCGCGCGGGCGACGCCGACCTCGTAGACGAGCGCGAGTACGACCTCGCGCTCCACGTCGACCCCGACGAGACCGCCTGGCTCACCGACACCGAGGACCTGCTGACTCGGTGGCACCGCAGCCACCTGGCTCCGCCCGAACGGGCCGAACACCGACAGGTCGACCACGAGCGGTACCCGCCCGCCGACACCGACCGGGAGACGGACGCGAGTCGCTCGAACTACTGATGGCGGGCGGAGCACCGCCGACGGGCGCCTGATCCACACGACACGATGCGAACACCGTCTGACCTGCTCGGGTACGAGGCGACGAACGCCGCGATCGGGTGGCTGATCGTCGCGGTCCTCTGCGCCGTCGCCGTCGAACGAGCGCTCGCGGGCGTCGAGTGGTGGGTCGCCGTCGCGGCCGTGACCGCGGCCGCCGCGGTCGTGCCCCCAGCGGTCGCTCGCACCCCGAAGGAGATGGTGGCCTGGGAGGTGCTCGCTGCGGCCGCGATTCCGGTCGCCGCTCCGTCCGTCGGCGTGGCCCCCGAACGGGCCGCGTACGTCGTCGTGGCGGCGCTGGCGCTGGTGGTGGCCGTCGAACTCGACGCGTTCACCGACGTGGAGATGACGCCCGACTTCGCCGTCGGGTTCGTCGTCGTGCTGACGATGGCGGTTGCGGGCCTCTGGGTCGTCGTCCGGTACGCCTACGACGCCGCGTTCGGGACCGATCTCCTCCCGGACCAGACCCCGCTCATGTGGGAACTGATCCTCGCGACCGCGATCGGCGTGGTCGCCGGGGTCGTCTTCGAAGTGTACGTCCGTCGGGTGAGCCCCGGGCACGGGATCGAGCGCACCCACTGGAGGGACCTGCGGTGACGCCGAACTCCGGCTTCGCCGGGAGGGTGCCGACCGTCGACGGCCTGCCGACCGTCGCCACGAGGGTCTTGCAGCTCGCCATCGTCGTGATGACGGTGTACGGCGTCGTCGTCGGGCGCGTCGGGGTGGCGGTCAACGGCGTCCTCTCGCTGGGCGTCACGCTCGTTCCCGCGCTGCTCGCCTGGCGCTTCGACCATCGGGTCGACCCCCGTCTCGCGCTGTGGATCGCCGTCGCGGCGGCGATCCACGTCGGCGGGTTCCTCGGGCCGTACGACCAGCAGACCGGTGTCCTGTCGTTCTACGACCAGGTCGCCCACGCCGTCTCCGGCGCGTTCGTCGCGGGCGTCGGGTACGCGGTGGTCGAGGCGGTCGACGAGAGCTCCGATCGCGCGCAGTTCCCCGAGGAGTTCCGGTTCGTCTTCACGCTCGCGATGGTGATGGCCTTCGGCGTCCTCTGGGAGATCGGCGAGTTCACTGCGGGCGCGGTCGGCGCCGCGCTGACCGGGACCGAGGTGCTCGTGCAGTACGGCGTCACCGACATCGTCTCCGACCTCACGTTCAACACGATCGCGGCCGCCGCCGTCGCGCTGTGGGGGACCGGCTACTTCGACGGGATGGCGGCGGCCATCTCCCGAGGCGTCTTCGGCGACTGAGCGCAGAGCGGTCACCGACCGACGGTCGACCGCGCTGCCCGCCGGAGCGCCGACGCCACGTCCAAGTGTCGCAAGGCCCAAACGGACACGATGTCCGGGAGTTACCTCGTCATGCAGACGCTCGGGGACGCCGTCCGCGCGGCCGTGCCGGAGTGGATGGTGCCCTTCTTCCTCGGGGTCACTCGCCTGGGCAACGTCGGCGTCTTCCTCGTCGTGTTCACGCTCGACTACTGGTTCGTCGACCGCGAGCGCGGCGCCCACGCCATCGGCATCGTCGTCGGCGGGATGGCGCTGATCACCGCGCTCAAGTACTTCTTCGCGGTCCCGCGCCCGCCGGCGGAGGTGAACGTCGTCCCGATCGACGGTTTCAGCTTCCCGAGCGGTCACGCCACCGGCGCGACCATCGGCTACGGGGCGCTCGCCGCCGTTCACGACCGGTTCCCGGACTACGTGCGCTTCGGCGCGGTCGCCGTGCTCGTCGGGCTGATCGCCCTCTCGCGCGTCGTCCTCGGCGTCCACTTCGTCCGGGACGTCCTCGCCGGCATCGTCTTCGGCGTCGGGTTCCTCGTCGTCGCGTTCGGGCTGACCGACGACGACCCGCGAGCGGGCTTCTTGCTCGCCGTCGCGGTCGCGACCGTCGCGCTCCTCGTCAGCGATTTCAGTACCGACGGCGTCACGCTCTTCGGAGTCGCGGTCGGCGCGGCGGCCGTCTGGGAGGCGACGGGACCGGGGTCGACGGTCGAACGGATGCGCACGCGTGCGGTTCTCGTCGTCGGCGTGCTACCGGTTCTGGCGGGGCTGGGCTACGTCGCTATCAAACTCGTCCCGCCTCCCGTGGCCATCTTCGCGGTCTCGGCCGCCCTCGGCGCCGGGCTGATCGGCGCACCGGTCGCGGCGGGCGTGTTCGACCGGGCCGGAGGCACTGAACCGGCCTGACCCCGCTCGGCGCCGCGGTCGACCGGTCGGCCCGGAGTCTGCCGCCCGTCCGCCTATCCGTCTCGAACCCCAACCTGCGCGCGTGCCCGGGGCGCTCCAGCGAGCGAACGAGCTCTACCCGTACGTCTTCCACCCGAGCAGCGTGCTCGCACTCGGTATCCTGCTGTTGATCCACTACGAGTGGCGAGAGCAGTCGGCCGACCGGTCGGCGCTCTGGCCGCGCGTCGGCGCCTTCATCGGTGCGGGCGTCCTGGGGTTCGTCCCGACGGCCGCGTTCTTTTTCGTGGGGCGGAGCGGACTCTCCTCGGCCCTCGGGGGGAGCAGCTGGCAGCTGGACGAGATGGTCGCGAGCGGCGTGCTGATCGCCGCCGGGACGACGTGGTACCTCTGGAAGCGCTACGACTGGGGCGCCGTCGTCCCGGACGCGATGGTGACGCTGGCGGCCGTGACGGTCCCGTACGCGCTCCTCTCGCCGTTCTGGGACATCTCCGGCCACGTCATCTTCGCGCTGGCGCCGACGTTGTACCTCGCGCTCCTCGACCGACGCTACCTCCCGCTGCTTGCGATTCCAGTGTTGATGGTCCCGAATCGCGTCGCCGTGAACGCGCACACGCTGGCCCAGTCGGTCGCCGGGTTCGTCGTCGCGGCCGTGATCACGGCCGGGCTCTACTACCTCCGCACGCGACCACGGGCCGAGCGGTCAAGCGGCTCGGCAGTCTCCTGACTCACAGCGAGTGGACGACCCGCTCGCCGGTGTCAATCCCGTTCCGGAGCGCCGCGTGGAGCCTGGCCTCGCCGGCGACCCAGTCGCCGAGGGCGTAGAGGTCCGCGTCCGCGGCGCCGTCGACCGCCCCTCGCCGTACGCCCTCGTCGGGGAGCGCGTAGCGCCAACCCTGATGATCGCTCCATCCGGGGTCCGCGAGTCGCTCGTCGCCGACGACAGCGGCGGACAGCTCGGCGAGTTCGGCGACGTTCTCGGCGGGATCGCGGTCGTAGTACCCGACCGACCACGCGGGACTCGCTTGCACCACGAGCACCGTCTCGCCGTCGGGAACGTGGCCGGGTTTGCACTCCTCGCGGGCGATCCAGCCGATTTCGTGCTCCCGGTCCGGATTGATCAGCGCGTAGTACGGTCGGTCGAGTTCGAACTCGTAGCCCAGGACCGCAGTCCAGATCGTTCGGTACGGGACCGCCTCGGCCGCGTCGGCGAGCGCCGTTCGGGCCTCGCTTCCCCACTCGGCGTCGCGGAGCAACTCGGCCGACTGCGGCGCGGGTGGGTTCACGAGGAGCTCGTCGAACGGCCCCCACTCGTCGCCGTCGGTGTCGACGACGCGCCACCGCTCGTCGTCGCGGACGAGCGTCTCGACGCGCGTCTCGGTGTGGACCGCGGCGTCCGTCTCGCCCAGGAGGCGCTTTGCGATCTGGGTCAGGCCCGCGCGATACGTCCACTTGCGGCCGTCGGCGTCCCGGCCCTCGGAGACGTTGCCGTCGGCGTCGAAGGCGTGTATCGGCTCGGTCACCTCGACGAGACCATCGGAATCGAGCGTCTCGGTGAGCAGTTCGACGACGCGCTCGTCGTCGCTCGTGACGTAGTTCGCGCCGTAGTCGTAGGTAACGTCGCCCCGGCGGCGCGTCGCCGCGCGACCGCAGACGCCGCGCGATTTCTCCAGCACCGTGACCTCGGCCGACGGGAGCGCCCCGTCGAGGACGTACGTCGCGGCCGCGGCCGCCGCGCCCGCGCCGACGACTCCGATCCGTGTCATGGAGGCTGTTCGGACTCGCCCGACAAAACGGGTCGCATCCCGCGGCGAAATCCGCCTACGACCGGGCACTCACTCGGCCGCCAGTGGAATCGACAGCCCGCGGCCGTCGCGCTCGACGGTCGTGCCGAACTCCTCCGAGAGCGTCCGCAGCCGGTCGCGGATCCATGCGGCCGCGTCGCCGGTCGCTCGGTCGACGCGTTCGTCGACGATCTCGACCGGCGCGACGTGTAGGCGGTCGAGGCGCCCGTCTTCGATCACGAGTTCGACGCGGACGCTCCGGTCGTTGTGCAGATCGGATTTGATCACGTAGTCGTCGACGTAGTCGCCGGCGTCGTAGACGATGGGGCGGCCGCGGTACACTTCGATCCCCTGGATCACGTGGGCGCTGTGGCCGTGGACCACGTCGACGCCGGCGTCGACCAGCCAGCGGGCGAACCGCCGCTGGGTGTCCGACGGCCGGACCTCCCAGTTCGGTCCCCAGTGGAGCGAGGCGACGACGAGGTCGGGATCGCGACGCTGGACTCGCCGAAGGGCGCCGCCGACGACCGCACGGGTCTCCGAATCCCGCGGATCCAGCGGGGTCCAGGCCGTACCGGGAGTGTCAGAATCGGCCCGGTACGACCGCGACTGGTCGGTGAACGCGACGACGCCCACGTCGAGGTCGCCGACGGTCGCCACGGCGGGATCGGTCGCCGCCGCGCGGTCGGTTCCCGCGCCGGCGTCGGCGATGCCTGCCTCCGAGAGGTGGTCGACGGTGTCGAGCAGGGCGGTCGGACCGTAGTCGAGGAGGTGGTTGTTCGCCAGCGAGGCGAACGCGGTGCCGGCCGCGTCGAGTGCCGGGATCGCCCACCCGGGATCTGCCCGGAAGTAGTACGTTCGATTCGACCGGCGCTCGCCGCGGGTCGAGAGGCAACACTCCAGGTTCAGAAAGAGGCCGTCGAGCGCCCGGAGCGACGGGAGCGTCGATCCCCAGACGCCGGCGGGGTCGGCGCCGGACTCCGAGTCGTTGCCGTCAGTCGATCCGCCGGTGCCGGACCACCTGCCGTTCACGTTCCGACCGAGCATCACGTCGCCGACGAAGCCGAGGCGGGTGTCGCCGTCGCCGGGGACGGTCGGCGGGACCGCGCGGCGCGCCCGCCGACGGACGGTCCCGCCGAGGACGGTCAGTCCGGCGACCCCGCAAGCCGACCCGGCGAGGAGCGTGCGACGGGTCGGTGCCATCTCAGCGCGCCCTCTCGGTCGGCGCCATCAGTCGATGTGGATCGCGGGCTTCGACGGCTCGGCCTTGGCGGCGAGGTCGTCCTCGGCGTCCGCGCGACGGACCTCGACCGCTGCACCGAACTCGTCGCCGAACAGCCACGCCGCCTCCCCGAGCACGTCGAGTTCGCGGTCCGCGTCCAGGATGGGTTCGAGCGCCCCCGCGCGGGAGGCCAGTTCCCCGAGGTATTCCGCGGCGCGGTCGCCGTGCTCGTCGATGGCCTCGTCGTCGAGCGCCGACCCGACGACGGCGTCACCTGGGTCGGCGGCGCGGACGTGTTCGTAGGCGCGGTACTTCCACTCCTCGGCGACGACGATCTCGATGGTCTCGGGCTCGGTGATGTCGACGACCTCGGTGATGTCGCGCACGTCGTCGAGCGTCCGCTCGACGAGCTGGCGCTCCAGTTCGTAGTCCTCGACCGGCTCGCGGACGGCGGGCCAGTCGGCCTCGACGACCATCCCCTCGGTGTCGAGCAGGTTCCACATCTCCTCGCCGAGGTACGGCGCCAGCGGCGCGACGAAGCGCGTCAGCGCCCGCAGTCCCCGCTGATAGGTCGCGTCGTCGACGGGGCCGTACTCGCGGTAGCGACGGAGGAGGCGCGCGAATCGCTGCGCCTCGCTGACGACGCGGTGGAAGCGGAACCGCTCGTACTCCTCGGCGACGGCGGTGACCGTGCGGTCGATCTCCCGCTGGAGGTAGTCGTCCTGAGGCGCTCGCTCGTCACGAGCGTCGACATCGTCGCGGTCGGCGACCATCGAGAACAGCCGCTGCTGGAAGTCATAGACGTCGCCGACGGACTTGACGGTCCACTCGAAGTCCTGCGCCGGGTGGGCCGCCGAGAGCAGGAACAGGCGAGTCGTCTCCGCGCCGTACTCGTGGGGGGCGATGGCGTTGCC
Source organism: Halosimplex rarum (assembly GCF_047715405.1). Taxonomy (NCBI): domain Archaea; kingdom Methanobacteriati; phylum Methanobacteriota; class Halobacteria; order Halobacteriales; family Haloarculaceae; genus Halosimplex; species Halosimplex rarum. The sequence goes on along the minus strand of NZ_CP180412.1, from coordinate 1,492,406 downwards.
TTTCGAGGAGGACATCTTCTCGCCGTCGTACAGCACCGTGCCCTGGTTGATCAGCCGCTCGACGGGTTCGCGAGTGTCGAGCAGCCCGATATCAGCCAGCGCACGGGTGAAGAATCGGATGTACAGCAGGTGGAGGATGGCGTGTTCCTCGCCGCCGACGTACACGTCGACGGGGAGCCAGTCGGCGGCGCGCTCGGTGTCGAAGGGCGCGGAATCAAGGTCCGGCGAGAGGAACCGCAGGAAGTACCACGAGGAGTCGACGAACGTGTCCATCGTGTCCGTCTCGCGCTCGGCCGGCCCGCCGCAGTCGGGACACTCGACGGACTTCCACTCCTCGCTCTCTTCGAGCGGGTTGCCCGCGGTGCGGACGTACGGCGGGAGTTCGACCGGCAGGTCCTCGTCCGGGACCGGCACCCGGCCGCACTCCTCGCAGTGGATCATCGGGATCGGGGTGCCCCAGTAGCGCTGGCGGGAGATGAGCCAGTCGCGCAGGCGGTACTCGGTGGCCGACTCGACGCCGTCGGCCCCCAGTAGCCGCTCGCGCGCCGCGGAGCTCGCGAGCCCGTCGTACTCGCCGCTGCCGGTGAGCATCCCGTCGTCGGTGTAGGGCGCGTCGGGCAGGTCCGTCGGGCTGCCGTCGACGGGTTCGACGACCTGCTCGACGGGGAGGTCGTGGGCCTCGGCGAAGGCGTGGTCGCGCTCGTTGTGCGCGGGAACGCCCATCACGGCCCCGGTCCCCACGTCGTCGAGGACGTACGCGGCGACGTAGACGGGAACGTCCTCGCCGGTGATCGGGTGGGTCGCCGTGAGATCGGTGTCGACGCCCGAGGTGCCCCCCGCGGCGGTGCCCGCACTGGTCACGTCGTCGACGTATTCGGCCACGTCGTCGTTCCGCTTGGCGACTGCCGCGGCGAGGTCGTGACCGGGCGAGAGCGCGACGAACGTCGCGCCGTAGACCGTGTCGAGTCTCGTCGTGAACACGTCGACGTCGGTTTCGAGGTCGCCGTTCGCGGTCTCGTCTCCGGTGTCGTCGGTCACGTCGAACGTGACGTGCGCGCCCTCCTGGCGCCCGATCCAGTTGCGCTGGATGTCGCGGACGCTGTCCGGCCAACCGTCCAGGTCGTCGAGGCCGGCGTCGAGTTCCTCGGCGTAGTCGGTGATCGTGAAGAACCACTGGTCGAGTTCCCGGCGCTCGACGGGCGTCTCGCAGCGCCAGCAGACGCCCGCTGCGTGGGCGTGGTCGGCCCCGGCGCCGTCGGCCTCCGCGGGTTCGTCGCCATTGCTATCGCCGTTGGAGGCGGTCGGCGGCTGCTCGACCTGCGCATCGGCGAGCACCGTCTCGCAGTCGGGGCACCAGTTGACCCGGGCGCCGGTGTACTCGACCAGGTCCTCCTCGTGGAACCGCTTGAACAGCCACTGGTTCCAGCGGTAGTACTCGGGGTCGCAAGTGGTGATCTCCCGTGACCAGTCGTAGCCGAAGCCCATCGTCTCCAGTTCCTCGCGCATCTGCTCGATGCACGAGCGGGTCCACGACTCGGGGTCCGTGTTGCGCTCGTAGGCGGCGTTCTCGGCGGGGAGGCCGAACGCGTCCCAGCCCATCGGCTGGAGGACGTCGTCGCCCTGCAGCGCGCGATATCGGGCGTAGGCGTCCGTGATCGCGTAGTTGCGGACGTGGCCCATGTGGAGCGTGCCGGAGGTGTAGGGGAACATCCCGAGGACGTAGGTGGGATCGGCGGCGTCGTCGGGGACCTCGTAGACACCCTCCGCGTCCCACACGTACTGCCAGTACTCCTGCACCCTCGCGTGATTGTACCGTGTCATCGACCGTTGGCTGACCTGCGTCGGCCGTGGTAATCATTGTTCTGGCCGAGGCGGAGCGGATACCGCTGTCGCCGGGTCTCGGCTGTCGAGCGAGCGGGCGAACCCGAGGGGCCCGAGCGGGAACGCGACCGTCAGCACCCACATACGTCTACGGGACCAAGGCCGGCCATGGCACTCGACACGGACGTCCTCGTGGTCGGCGGCGGCGCGACCGGTGCCGGGACCGCGCGGGACCTCGCCCTCCGTGGCTGTGACGTGACACTCGTCGACCGGGACGGCCTCGCCCACGGGACGACGGGCCGCTCGCACGGCCTGCTTCACAGCGGCGCGCGCTACGCCGAATCCGACGAGAGGGGCGCCGAGGAGTGTATCGCGGAGAACCGGACCATCGCGGAGATAGCCGGCGCGTGCGTCCGGGAGACCGGTGGTCTGTTCGTCCAGGTGGCCGACGACGACCCCGCGTACTTCGACGCCAAGCGCGAGGCCTGCGAGGAGATCGGGATCCCCGCCGAGGTCGTCGACGGCGACGAGGCGCGGGAGCTGGTCCCCGGTCTCTCCGGGGACGTCGAGCGCGCGATGCGCGTCCCGGACGCCGTCGTCTCCCCCTCTCGGCTCGTCGCCGCGAACGCCCACGCGGCGGCCGAGCGCGGGGCGACCGTCCACTCGAACGCGCCCGTCGAGGACGTGCGAGTGGAAGATGGGGAGATCGTCGGCGTCGACGTGGGCGGCGCGGTCGACGAAACAGTGCGGCCCAAAATCGTCGTCAACGCGACCGGCGCGTGGGCCGGCGAACTCGCGGCGATGGCCGGCGCGACCGTCGAGATGCGCCCGACCCGCGGCCTGATGGTCTCCGTGGACCACGCGGGCCTGGGGACGGTGCTGAATCGCAGTCGCGAGCCCGGTGACGGCGACATAATCGTGCCGCACGAGCGCGAGGCGGTGCTCGGGACGACGAGCGTGACCGTCGACGACCCCGAGGAGTTCGAGCGGGCCGACTGGGAGCGCGAGTGCGTCCGCGAGGAGTGCGCAGCGATGTACCCGGCGGCGGCCGACGCTGCAGAGGTCCGCGAGTGGTGGGGCGTCCGGCCGCTGTACGAACCCGACGAGGCCGAACGCGGCGGCCGCGGCATCTCGCGGGGCTTCTTCCTGATCGACCACGCCGACGAGGGCGTCGAGAACTTCCGTTCGGTCGTCGGCGGGAAACTGACGACCTATCGGCTGATGGCGGAGTCGACGGCGGACGCCGTCTGCGACCGACTCGGCGTCGACGAACCCTGCCGGACCGCCGAGACGGCGCTGCCAGGCGCCGACGACCCGGAGCGCCTCGACGAGTTCGTGGCCGACCTGGGCGGTCCCGGCCCGTCGGACAGCGACGTGGTCGGCGAGTGACGGACCGCAGACAGGAACTCCCCGAAATCGGTCGGCGTCGTGGGGTTTCGAAGGGCGGGGCCAGTAGGCGAACTTTTTACTTGTGGAAGGGTTAAGAGGGAATATCGGGAATGTCACGAAACCAGACCGAACAGGTGTTTGAGGACGACCTCGACTACTGCTACGAGGCCGTCGAGGCCGTCTCACGCACGTTCGCCCTGACGGTTGCGGAGCTGGACGAGCCCATGTCGCGCGACATCTGTGTCGGGTACCTCCTGTGTCGAATCGCCGACACCATCGAGGACGCGGGGCATATCCCACCCGCAGAGCAGCGCGCCCTCCTCGATCAGTACAATCGGGTGCTGGACCCCGACGACGACGAGACGATCGCGGCGTTCCGGAGTGCCATCGACGAGTGGATCCCGGAGGACCCGAACGACGACTGGGAGGTCGTCGCCGAGTGCGAGCGGGTGTTCCGGACGTTCGAGGGGCTCGACGAGGACTCGCAGGCGGCGATCCGCCCGCCCGTGCGCGAACTCGTCAGCGGCATGGCGATGTTCGTCGAGCGCTACGCCGAGCAGGGCGGCCTGCGCCTCCAGACGTTCGGCGAACTCGAGGAGTACTGCTGGTACGCCGCCGGGACCGTCGGGACGCTCGTCACCGGCTTGCTCTCGCGCAACGTCGACGACTCCGTCAGAGACACCCTCCAGAACAACGCCCGCTCGTTCGCGATGCTTCTCCAGCTCGTCAACGTCTCCAAGGACGTTGCCACCGACTTCGAGGAGGAGAACAACGTCTACATCCCCCAGGAGCTGCTCGACGCCGAGGAGCTCGACACCGCGGACATCCCCGACGAGGAGAACAGCGAGGCGTTCGTGCCGGTCATCCAGCGTGTCGTCGACCGCGCCGAGGGGTACCTCGACGGCGCCCAGACGTGGCTCGAAGCCATGCCCGAGATCCGCGGGAATACCCTCTCGGCGTGGGCGATCCCCTTCCTGCTCGCGGTCGGGACCATCCGCGAACTCGAAGAACGCCCCGAGGACGTCATCGAGGAGGGCAACGTCAAGGTGTCGCGCTCGGAGGTCACTACCATCTTCGCCACGTTCGCCCGCGAAGACGACCCCTCGCTCGCGGAGCTCCGCTCGAAGATCCGCCAGCAGCCCCTCGACGAGTACTGACCGACGCTTCTCTGACATCGCAACGGATTTGTCGCACTCGTCGGTACTCGCGGGTGTATGTCGGCAGACGTAGACGCCGTCGTCGCCGGTGGCGGGCCGGCTGGCCTCCAGTTCGCCCGGGAGATCGCGAGCCGCTCCGAGTACGCGGTCACCGTGCTCGAAGCCAACGACGACCTCTCTGACAACGACAAGTCGACCGGCGGGACCTTCGACCAGGTGATCGAGCGCTACGACGTCCCCGACGAGGTGGTGATGGGTGAGAACGAAGACGTAATCTTCGAAGCGCCCGGCGCGAGTTCGACTCTCCCGATCCCGGGGCACGTTCTGGACTTCCCCGCGTTTCTCGAATTTCTGGGCGAGGACGCCGCTGCCCACGGGGCGGAGATCCGGACCGGTGCGCGGGTCTCCGACCCGGTCGTCGAGGCCGGCAGTGTCGTCGGCGTTCAGTACTGGACCGACGGCGAGAAACACCGGATCGACGCGGATCTGGTCGTCGACGCGACCGGACCCCGGGCGGTCCTCGCGAAGCAACTCGGGATGTTCGACCCCGACTCCGCCCAGCGCGGCATCGGCAAGGAGTACGAGATCCGCGGCCGTTACGACCTCGATTCGATGCTCTTCCGGTTCGACCACGAGGTCGCGCCCGGCGGCTACGCGTGGACGTTTCCCGCCGGCGACGACGCGTTCAAGGCGGGCGTCTGCTGGATCGAGGACTGGTACGACCGCCACAGTCGCCCCGACGACGGGACCATCGACGACTACGTCGAGTCGTGGGTGGCCGCGGACCCCCGGTGGGAGGCCGAGGAGGTGCGCGCCGTCCACGCGGGCGAGGCCGTCTCGAACAACTCCGTCAACCAGCGCGCGATGGACGGACTCGTCGCCGTCGGCGACGCGGTGTCGAGCATCAACCCGCTGTTCGGCGAGGGGATCAGGTCGGGGATGGAGTCCGCCGAGATGGCGGCCGACGCCGCGCTCGCGGCGCTCGACAGCGGCGACACCTCCCGCGAGCGACTCCGCGACTACGAGGAGCGGTGGAACGGAGAGAAGGGCGTCCAGTGGCGCATCCAGCGGATCGTCTGCGAGCTACTCTACGACTTCACGCCGGGCCAACAGCGCCGGTTCGTCACAAGCGCCGGCCGCCTCAGCGACGCGCAGGTCGAGCGCCTGCAGGCCTACGAGCTGACCGCGCGGGACTACCTGGACCTGTATCCGTTCGACCGCAGCGACCTCGGGAAGCTCCCGGCGCTCGCCCGGCACGTCTGAGCCGGCGCGACGCGGATGGTCGGCGAGTCGATGGATCGGCCGCCTGCCACCGTCGTGTCACGTGGTAGCGCGATACTCAGGTGATTTAAACGTGGGGAGCCCCTACCATACCTGTGAGCGAGAGCGACAACAGCGGGCGTCGGAACCTCCGGATGCCCTCGGACGACGAACTGTTCGCGGTAGTAACACAGCACAACGGCGGTAACCACGTCCGCGTCCAGTGCGAGGACGGGGTCGACCGCATGGGCCGGATCCCCGGCCGCATGAAGTACCGCACGTGGATCAGCGAGGGCGACGTCGTCCTCGTCGAACCGTGGGACTGGCAGGACGAGAAGGCCAACATCGAGTGGCGCTACTCCGAGCAGGACGCGGACCAGCTGCGCGACGAAGGCCACATCGACTGATATTTTTCCGACGCGGCAGTCGCGAGCGACTGCGCTCCCCCGACGAGTAGCGCACAGTGATCCGCCGTTACTCAATCCGAACGTAGACCGGATTATGAAATTTAAACCGTATAGACAGAGGAATTACGTATCTGGCCGATCCAACCTCCGATAACTGAGCGCGATCGAGGTGATTACCGATCGGGGATCTGGATATGCGGCGTCGATAGCGCTTCTCATCGACCGTATCGAGCAATAGCGGATTTCCGATTGGAGTCGAAAGGTCGTCGCACGGGACCGAAAGGGTGCGTCCGCCGGAGCGTTCTCTGTCCGCAGGAGACGAGCGAAATATCTGGTTTGAGTCGACTTACGTAGAAATTTTAGTACTCGACTCGGAGGCGGTCGTTCCGGTCGGTGGATTCTCGGACGGCGAGCCGACAATTGTGTGAAATAATATGGGTTCGAATTTCTCTCATATCTAGTATGATTTCACAGCGAGCTGTTTCGACGATTTGCCGGGGAACTGATTCGAGGGGCGGCCCTTCCGGTCGGTCGCGTTCGGTCGACGGCCGTCGCGTGGGAGGGGAAGCTTTATCGAGGGCGTCGGTGATAGACGATTTATGTCAGACAGCGACGCCAGACGCGACGTGAGAGACTTCGGTGCGTCCGGCACAGGCGAGCAACGCGACACGGAGGCGCTCCAGTCGGCTCTCGACGAGTGCGCCGGGACTGGCGGGACGGTCGTAATTCCCCCGGGAGAGTACCTGACCGCGCCGCTCACGGTCGGCAGCCAGACCTCGCTGGAGCTGCAGGCTGGCGCGACGCTCAAATTCGCCCGGGACCACGAGGCGTTCCCGGCGAAGGAGAGCCGCTGGGAAGGCTGGAACCAGACGGGCTTTCACCCGTGTCTGCTCGTCGAAGACGCCGAGAACGTCGAGGTCACGGGCCGCGGCACGATCGACGGCCAGGGCGACTACTGGTGGCAGTTCTACGGCGAGGACGACGCGGACCTACCCGACAGCCTCCTCGAGCGACTGGAGGAGTTCCGCGCGGCAAACGACAAGGCCGACGACGTGAGCAGTTTCACGCTCCGACCGCCGCTGTTCCAGATCGACGAGTCCGAGAACGTCTCGGTCTCGGGGATCACGCTGAAGAACTCGCCGTTCTGGAACACCCACGTCGTCTTCTCGGACAACGTGACGTTCCACGACGTGAACGTCGAGAACCCGCACGACGCCCCGAACGGCGACGGGATGGACATCGACTCCTCGCGGTACGTCCGCATCAGCGACTGCTACCTCAACGCCGGCGACGACGCCATCTGCATCAAGTCCGGGAAGGACGAGGAGGGGCGACGGATCGGCCGCCCGGCCTCCCAGATCACCGTGACGAACTGCACGGTCGAGGCGGGCCACGGCGGTGTGGTCATCGGCTCGGAGATGTCCGGCGACGTCCGCGACGTGACCGTCAGCAACTGCACGTTCACCGACACAGACCGCGGGGTCCGAATCAAGACGCAGCGGGGTCGCGGCGGCGTCGTCGAGGACCTCCGCTTCGACAACATCGTTATGCGGCGGGTCGCCTGTCCGTTCACCATCAACGGCTACTACTTCATGGACATCGACAGCGACCCGATCCCCGTCGACGAGTCGACGCCGATGGTCCGCAACGTCGCCTACTCGAACATCACCGCCCGGAACGTCGAGACGGCCGGCTTCTTCGCCGGACTCCCCGAACAGCGCTTCGAAAACATCTCGTTCTCGAACGTCGAGATCGACGCGACTCGCCCGCTGGATTCGACGGACCTCTCGCCGGCGATGGCCGACGGGTTCGACCAGCGCCACGGCCTGTTCTGCAAGTCCATCGACGACGTCTCGTTCTCGAACGTTCGGATCCGGACCGCCGAGTCGCCGGCGCTCGCCTTCGAGGAGACCGGACGCGTCTCGATCGACGGCCTGCAGGTCGAAAGCGACCAGGAGACGCCGGTCGTCGAACTCCGCGACGTCGAGGAGACGCTCGTCAGCGGTTGTGACTGGACTGGCGAGGGAACCTTCCTGCGCGTCCGCGGCGACGACCCCGGGCGCCTGTCGTTCGCAGGCAACCACGGTGACCTGAGCGACAGCGTCGAGGCACCCGACGGCGACTGGATCTGAATCGCCGGCACCCGTCTTTTCGATACGCTCGACGGTGAGCAGCGGCTGTGCGTCGGGAAAAGAGGGACAGAGAGAAATGAACCGGAGAACCGACGGCGATGCGGACTGAGTTTACGGTTCGACGGCCGCGGCCTGCTCGCGGAGCCAGGCTTTCAGACCGGTCGTCGGCACGTCCAGGGACTGCGTGTTCTCGGCGAGTTCGGGGTAGCCGCCGACGTCTTCCTGATTGTCGATGACGCCGCCCTCGCCGTTGCGGACGGCCTCGACGATCCGCTGGTCGGTCTCGGTGCGGTCGGTCGGTCGCGCACCGGCGTGTTCGAGGTTGTGCGACCGAACCTCGGAGGAGGGAACGGCTTCGAGCGCCTCCGGCCAGAGCGGACGCGAATCCAGCTGGCTGATGCCGTCGCCGATCATCGGCACGTCGGCGTCGTCGCGCTGGACGTTGTCCTCGGCGTAGACGCTGCCCTCGCCGAAGACGTTGGGCTGGTCGGTATGGGGGTCCTCGAAGACGTTCCCGACGATGCTGTGCTGGGTCTCCGGGTCGGCCCACATGCCGTCGCTGTAGTGGTGGACGAAGTTGTTGACGACGACGGTCTCGGTGCCCTGCTTGAGGCGGGGGTTGCGGTCGGTCCCGAGCGCCCAGACGTTGCCCGAGAGGGTGACGTTCTTCGCTCGGTCGCCGATGATCGAGTTGTAGCCGTGCTCGCCCTTGACGTGGGTGGCGTCGTTGAGCGGTTCGGCGACGAGACAGTTCGTCATCGTCGAGTTGTTCGTGTCGTAGCCGACGTTGATGTTCTCGTCGACGCCCCACGTGCCCGTACAGTGGTCGACGACGTTCCCGCTGGTATCGTCGGCCACCTCGATGGCGTCGGGCTGCCACCCCTCTTCCTGTCCGGCGGTACCGGGGCGGACGCGGAGGTGCTGGACGACGCAGTCGTTCCCGTAGACCCAGAGGCCGCCACGGATCAGCGTGACCCCGGGCGACGGTGCCGTCTGGCCGGCGATCCAGCACTTGTCGTTACGGACGTTGAGGTCCTCGGCGCCGAGATCGATCGTCCCGCTCGTCTCGAAGACAACGATGCGTGGGCCGGGGATGCTCGTCGCGGCCGCCAGCGACTCGCGGGTGGGTTCGTCAACGACGACGAGCGGCGTGTCGTCGTCGACCCACGGCGCCATGTCGGCGAACCCGTCGGACGGGTCGACGTTCGAACTGCTGGCCGGGCCCTCCTCGGAACTGCCATCGGAGCCGCTGGGGGTCGAGAACAGCTTTGCGACCGTGCTGAACTCGTTGTCGCCGGTGTCGGCGATCGCGCGGAACTCGTAGTACCGGCGGGGCGTCAGCCCGGAGACGTCGATCTCGACCGAGCCCGGCTCGGAGAGCGTCGTCGCGTCGGTCTGGTTCCACTCGTCGGTCGTCGCCTCTCGGTACTCGTAGCGCACGTCGACGCTGTCCGAGCCGCCCATGCTCGAGAGCGTCCCCTGCAGCGTCGCGGCCTCCGGCGAGGTGTCGGCGCCGAGGTCGGAGACGACGGCGGCCTGCGCGACCGAGACGTTCCCGGAGATGATCGGTCTCCCGAGGTCCTGGTTCTCGGTCGGTTCGACGCCGGAGAGGTTCCGGAACTTCGCCGTCGTCGCGTTGGCGTTGTCGTGGCTGGTCGCCGCGAGGCCCAGGAACACCGTGTCCGGGAGCTCGATCTGGTCGGTGGTGAGCTCGACCATCAGCGTCCAGTCCTCGCCGTTCTCCGAGCCGTAAGCGCGGATCGTATCGCCGACGCGCTCCAGGCGCTGCCAGGTCGCGTTCTCCATCGTGCCGCCTTCGACCCGGCTGAGCGGGGCGCCCGCCTCCGAGGTCGTACTGGTCGTGGACGCGCCGTCTTCCGGGCGCCACTGGGGAGAGATTCCGAAGCCCGGGCGCCTGCGGACCATGACGTTCCGCGCCGTCGGTTCGAGGGCGGCACGGGCCATCAGCCCCGCCTTCGCGTGGGGGTTCGTGTTCGCGAGCGACGTGATCTCGACCCGCGCGTCGAAGTCGCCGCTGACTTCCGCGAAGTAGAAGTGGCCGAGGTCGGTCGTGTCCCAGATGTCCGCGCCGGCCGCCTCGATCGTGATTATCGTCGGGCCCTCCGTGTCGCCGGGGCCCGCGTCGGTCTCCGTGTCGGTCTCCTCGGCCGTCGACTCCGGCGTGTCTGTGGCCGTCGGCGTCTCTTCGCTGTCTGTCGGTTCCGTCTCGTCCGCCGGGGTGTCCGTGTCGTCGCCGCCCGACAACGCGGAACAGCCCGCGAGGCCGGCGATGGAGCCGGCTCCTATCGTTCGGATAAATGTCCGTCTATCGGGATTCATTGTCGTCTGTCTGTACCGGTTATAATGGACGATATTAATCTTTTTGGACGGGAGAGCGCCGTCTCGACGCGGACGGGCCGCTCCGGGTGAGTCACCGAACGTGCGCTCGGCCGCTAGCGAGTCCGCAGACAGCCGATAACGGCCATTGAGCGTCTGTGACACTCATATCACAGATGGTTCTCCTGTGGGGAACACTGGAACTCGCTTGCGTCTCGGTCGTTCCCGATCTGCGATCGTTCCTGGCCCGCTACGGACGATTATCACGACAGAACGACGGAATCTGCTCGTCCACGCCGTCGGTCTCGACGTTCCCTTGCGAAGAACGACGTCTGTCTCGGTCGCCCGGTCGAAGGGCCGCGAGGAGGCGACAGCTGTGCGACGAATCGCCGAGTGGTCGTGACTGAACAGTCACGCCGCGAGACGGGCCAACGACGCGTTCTCGACGGACCTGTCGGAGTATTACAGTAGTAATAGTGTAATTGAATGGTCCAAAGGGGCCGCAGTCCGGAGTACGTAGCTATCGGTGAACAGAGCGGATCGCGTCGTCGGAAGGGAAAAACTGCCGGTTGGACGGATACATCCCGTTCCCTCATAGCGAAAATAGGTCGTAGGTCGGCATATACTCCTGAAAATCGTTTATTACGGCGCAAAGGTGCGGGAAATTCAAACATTGCCGTTCCCGAACGAGGAACGCTCGTTCTGGATCCTATCGGGGAGGGCCGAGGCGAGCGGCCCACTGCGAGTCGACCGCTCGACCGATACCGAGGGAAACAGTTAATGGCGGATTCCGTCAACAGGAACTCGTTATGGACGACCGATCCGATGCGGTAACCGTCGGTATCGCCGGCGTCGGGAGCCTCGGGATCCGGCTCGCGCGCCAGTTCGAGGAACTTCCTGGTTCCGAACTTGTCGCGCTCGCGGACGTGAGCGAAGAGAGTCTAGCCGACGCGGGAGAAGAACTGTCCGTTCCGGCGTCCTCCCAGTACCTCGACTACGAAACGATGCTGGACGAGGAACCGCTCGACGCCGTGGGCATCGCGACGCCGAACGGCCTGCACTACCGACAGGCGTCCGCGGCGCTCGAACGCGGCCTCCACGTGCTCTGTGAGAAGCCCCTCGCGACCAGCGTCGAAGACGCACACGACCTCTGGGAACGGGCGGAAGCGAGCGAGCGCACGTTCATGGTCGGCTACCAGCGCCACTTCAACCCGGCCTACGACCTGGCGCGCGAGCGCTGGGCGCTCGGCGACCGCGAACCCCGCTTCATCACCGGCGAGATCACCCACGACTGGCAGTCGTACTACGAGAACATGGAGGACTGGCGGATGGACCCCGACCTCTCCGGCGGTGGCCACCTCCTCAACGTCGGTACCCACGTCGTCGACGCCATCCTCTGGACCACAGGCCTGACGCCGACGCACGTCAACGCCTACGTCGACTTCCACGACGAGGACCAGATCTTCGACAAGCAGTCCTCGACGATCATCGAGTTCGCGGAGGGCGCGATGGCGAACGTCTCCGACACCGGCGTGGTCGCCCGGACGCGCGAGCACGTCCACATCTGGGACGAAGAGGGCGCGGTCTACCTGGAGGGCCGCGAGTGGGACGACCGGACCGGCATGACGATCGACGCCGACGGCACCGAACACGACCCGTACAACGGCTACGACCGGCGGCTGAGCAAGGGCCAGGCGTTCCTCGACGCGGTCGAGACGGGCGAGGAGCCGCCCGCCACCGCGCTGGACGGCCTCAAGGCCGTGGTCGTGACCATGGCCGCCTACGAGTCGGGCCGGCGGAACGAGCGGCTCTCGCTCGTCGAGGAGTTTCCGTTCCTCGACGGCGTCTTCGAGTGAGCCGGCCGGGACGAACGTACGTCCCGTCTATCCGTCGTCTTCCGGTCAGCGACTGACGAGATCGTGCCGAAAGATCACAAACATATATAAGGTGCTAAGTCAACGATTGGGACGTATATTCCAGTGGTTCAACAATGAAAGAACGATCGAACGCGATCGGAGCCGTCTTCTTCGCGACAGTGATGATCCTCTCCGTCATGGCGGGGACAGTCGCCGTCGCGGGGGCACAGACGGGTACAGACGACGTCGAACAGTCGACCGTCGACAGCGAAGCGGCCCTGGCGACGCTCGACAACGGGAGTGCGAAGGCGCTGACGATCTCCTGGTTCCGCGACCCGGGTGAGGCCAACGGCCCGTACCCGGTCCCGCCGAACGAGTACGACGGCAACGAGTCGGAAGGCATCGAGATGTTCACGAACGCCGAGGGCGACCGCGAGCTCATCGTCGACAACTCGACCGCGCGAAACCCCAACGGCAAGTGGGACATGCTCGCGCTCCACGTCGAGACCGACGGGCTCGAAGCCCTGAACCCGCCCGCCGAGGGCGGCGACAAGGGCCTGGTCACGCAGGCGTTCATCGAGAACGAGAGCTGGGACCTGACGGTCGAACAGGTCGACGGCGAGAAGTCCCTCGACATCGCTGCGAACCAGGAGGACTACGCCGAGCCGGAACTCAGCCAGCCGACCGAGGCCGACATCCCACCGGTGATGGTCTTCGCCGACACCGAAGAGGTCGAGGGTGACATCACGCGGGGCGACGAGCCCGACACCGGGCTGTACGTCTGGGTCGACCCCAACCGCGCGACGCTGAGCGCCGACGGTGAGAACGCGAGCTTCGAGACGGGCGAGGAGTACGAGGCCACGTTCGACGTCGAGGGCCAGACCGAGACGGTCTCCTTCGAGATGGTCGACGGCGGCGCCACGATGAACGACAGCTACGCGCCGGCGAACTCCTTCAACCAGGAGATCACGGCGAACACGACCCTCATGACGGGGTCGCGCGCCAAGATGGTTCTCGTCCCCGACAACGAGACGCGGGAGAACCAGACGGCGACCATCGAGACCGAGGGCAACCTCAACCTCGACGAGGACGACAAGGGGACGATCCCCTACGGCTTCCTGACCGGCAAGTTCGACTTCAGCGGGATGGCCGACGAGTCGTTCGACGTGCACCTCTACGCGCCGGGGTACACCAACGAGACGCTATCGAGCGACTTCCGTGACCAGGACGTCCTGCTCGAAGACGAGTACCGCATCGAGATCGCGAACGGCTCGGGGACGGTCCGCGACGTGCTCCAGCCGGACTACACGATCGAGAACGCCACCATCCGGGATTCGAAGACGATGACCATCGCGTACACGAACCCGGACCACGACACGCCGGAAGGGATCGGCACCCAGATCGGCGACGGCCACGCCTCCGGCGACTCGACGATCGCCTACAACACGAACGTCAACGAGTCGTACTACGACGAGATGTGGCTCCACTACGAGACGAGCACCGAGATCTTCGAGGCGATCGACCTCTCGCCGGGCCGCGACTCTGTCGAGAAGTTCCAGAACTCGCCGCTCTCGCTGAACGTCACGCAGACCAACGCGGAGGACGGCACACCGCTCAGCCTGGACCTCTCCGAGAACTCCTCGGGCGTCTACGTGGTGCCCGACAACAGCTCCTCGGACCCGCGCATCTACAACTCCAGCGAGCAGACGGGGCTGTTCTTCTCGTTCAAGCTCAACGAGATGACCTTCTACGAGGACGGCGAGCCGACCCAGCCCGACGTCGGTGACGAGTTCGAGGCGACGCTGACTATCGACACCGAACAGGGCGAGAAGACGGAGACGACGACGTTCCGCATCGTCGAGGGCAAGGCCGTCGCGGTCACGCCCGGCGACGAACTCCGCCTCCAGCAGTCCGAGGAGGCCCAGGTCCAGTTCAACTCGACGCTGGCCCGCGGCACGGCGATGAGCGTCAGGCTCGTCGCCACCGCCGACAACGGAACCGTCATCATGGACGAGAGTACCGGCGAACTGGGCCTGAGCGGCCTGGGCCCGCAGATCTGCTGTGACGGCCCGTCGACGGCCCCGTGGGGGACGATCTCCGCGAACTTCGACACGAGCGACCTGCCCGTGGGCACGGACGTCACCGCCTACGCGTCGGTCGTCGCGGACCTCCCGGACGCCTACGAGACGCCGCTCGTCGTCCAGCAGATCGACGGCGAGATCCGGGCGCAGCCGACCGGGAGCGTCTCGGTCAGCGACCAGTCCGGGTCGGGCGAGACGGTCACCGTCGACAGCGTCGAGCTGAGCGACGGCGGGTTCGTCTCCGTCCACACCGGCAGCCCGCAGGGGCCGACCATCGGAGAGACCGACTACCTCGAAGCCGGTAGCCACGAGGGCCTGGAAGTCGAGCTCTCGGAGCCGGTCGAGGAGGACACGACGCTGTACGTTCTCGTCCACCAGGACACGAACTTCAACGAGGAGTTCGACTTCCCGGCCGAGGACGGCGCCTACCAGACCGACGCCGGCGAGCCGGTCTCCGGTAGCCTCGCGTACACGGCCGAGTCGACCGCGACGGCGACCCCGACCGCGACGCCGTCGCCCACGCCGACCGCGACGGCGACCGCGACGCCGACCGACGCGCCGGACGACGGCGGCACCGCGACGCCGACCGACGAACCGCCGGAGACGACGGCCGGTGACGGCCCCGGCTTCGGTCTCGCCGCCGCACTCGTCGCGCTGCTGGCCGCCGCGCTGCTCGGCCGCCGCCGCGACTGAACCTCCGCGACTCCATTCTTTCGACGCGCTCCCGACGACCAGTGGGTACTGCGCGCCGCGACGCGAGGCGTTCGGACGGCCCGGTGATTCGACTGTTCGGACGATCTGATGATTCTGCCGTCCAATCGTTCGAAATCGCGTCCGCTCTCGGGGCACGGGGTTTCACGAAAAGAAACGAGAAAGGACGTCCGGACCGCGCTGTCAGGGACTGCGGTTCAGACCGACTCGACGGAGACGGTGAACTCGCGGATCCACTCGGCGACCCCCTCGTCGGGGACGGACAGTTCACGGGTCGTCGGCTCCAGTTCGGGGTAGCCGCCGACGTCGTCCTGGCTGTCGATCGGCGAGCCCGACCGGTCCCGTACGTCGGCGACGATGCGTCGGTCGTGGTCGGTTCGATCGGCGGGCCGCGCGCCGACGCCCGCGAGTACGCTCTCGTAGGCGTCGCTCCCCCGCCGCGTCGTGAGTCCGTCGGGCCAGACCGGGCGCTCGGAGAGCGACTCGATGGGCGCTCCCTGGTCGACGACGGGCATGGAGGGGTCGGTCTCGTTGTACGCGACGTACGCCCGCACGGGGCCGTCCGCGTCGGTGAAGGTCGCGCCGACGACCGGTTCCGACTCGTCGGTGATCGACCCGGCGCGGTAGTAGTTCCCCACGATGGACGCTGTCGTCTCGTCGGGCACGCCGCCGCCCAGGTTCGTCCCGCGGTCGAAGTTGTACATCACGTTGTTCACGACCGCGGAACTGGTCCCGCCTTTCAGTCGCGGGTGACGGCCGACGTTGTGCGCCCAGAGGTTCCCAGCGATAGTGACGTTGTCGCTGTTGTTCATCACGAGCGTCCCCATGGAGTGGTCGCCTTTCGGGTGGATCGAGTCGACGAGACACTCGGCGATGAGGTTGTTGCTGATCGTCACGTCCGGGGCGTCCGGGGAGTTCGTCGAGAGGGTCTCGTCGGTCCCCCAGGTCGCCGTGCAGTGGTCGATGACGACGTTAGACCCGCCGTCGTTGCCGATGGCGTCGATCGGGCCCGAGAGTTCGTCCCCCGGGCGGACGCGCAGGTGCTGGAGGATCACGTTGTCCGCGTTCACGTGGAGGCCGCCTCGAATTATCGTGATGCCGGGCGAGGGCGCGG
This sequence comes from Halosimplex rarum, assembly GCF_047715405.1. Lineage (NCBI taxonomy): Archaea > Methanobacteriati > Methanobacteriota > Halobacteria > Halobacteriales > Haloarculaceae > Halosimplex > Halosimplex rarum. The sequence continues at coordinate 1,476,141 of NZ_CP180412.1, read as the reverse complement.
TCTGACCCGCGACGAAGACGTTCGGGCGGGAGACGGTCAGCGTGTCTCCCCCGAGGTCGATCACGCCGCCGACCTCGAAGACGACGATCCGCGCACCGGAGCGGTCGAGCGCCCACCGGAGCGACCCCTCGCCCGACGCGTCGAGGTTCGTGACTTTCACCACGTCGGGCATCGCGCCCGAGAGCCACGTCGCGTCGGCGAACCCGTCCGTGGGCGCGACGTGCGAACTCGGTGACTCGCTCAGGAGGCCGGCGTCGAAGCCCGGCGCGACGGTTGTCGCCGTTTCCGTCGGCGTCTCCGTCGGCGTCCCCGTCGCAGTCTCCGTGGGTTCGGGGGTCGGCGTCGGCGCGGGCGAGTCCGTCGGTTCGTCGGTGGCGTCGGGCTCGGGGGTCGGCGTGTCCCCGCCGTCGAGGGCGTTACAGCCCGCTGTGGCACCCGCCGCGCCCAGGCTCGCGAGGGCGATGAGTCGTCGTCGCGAAATCGCCGGTTTCGGGGCTCCGTCACTGTCGCTGCCTGATCCGCGCTCCTCAGTCATACCCGTCTCCATGCGTTTCCCGCCGTTAAAGATGCCGGAGCGCGACGCGACCGCCCGGGCGATCACGGGCCGAATCCGCCCGACCCAGCGTTGGTTCCGGAAACTAGTCACTTCAAAGATAGTTAAGTATATATAGTGTCATGTGCAAAGTCGGGTTATGCCAGACTTTGACAACTGGCGATCAGACGGGAGTACGAGACGTGACTTTATCAGGGCCGGTGCCGCCGGAAGCGTCATCCTGCTCGCCGGTTGCTCGGGGAACGACGGAACCCCGACACCAGGCGACGGAGGCGACGGTGGCGACGGAGGCGACGGCGGAGATGGCGGCGACGGTGGCGACGGAGGCGACGGGACCTCCGGCGACGGCGGCGACGGGATGTCCGGCGTCAACGACGCCCGGTTCCGCCTGTTCGACCACGCCGACGCGGCCCCGCCCGAGCGCCACCTGAATCCGTGGAACCCGGCGCAGACTGGCTGCTGGTGGCCCGGTGCGGCGATCATGGACCGCCCGGCGGCCTACAGCCCCTCGGCGGACGAGATCATCCCCGTGATGATCGAGGACTGGGAGATGACGGACGACACGACCCTCGAGGCCACGTTCCGCGACGACTACACGTGGCACAACGGGGACCAGTTCGTCGCCCAGGACTACGTGATGGAGCAGCAGATCGAACTGGCGATCCTCGAGGCGCAGGCCGAGGAAGGCGAGAACGCGCACGTCGCGATGGAGAGCATCGAGGCGGTCGACGACCAGCTCGTCCGCGTCAACCTCCACACGCCGTACGCGCCGAAGTTCGCGATGCAGAACACCATCGCCGACTTCCACGGCAACCTCGCACGCGGGGTCTTCACGAAACACGACGACGATCAGTGGAGCGACTGGCACGAGCGCCTCCGCAACTCCTCGGGCGACGACAAGACGGCCGTCATCGAAGAGATCACGACGGCCAACTACCCCGCGATCACCGACGACCCCATCGGCCACGGGCCGTTCCAGATCGCGAACGTCGGCGACAACATCATCGTCTGCGAGCTGTACGAGGACCACCCGAACGCGGAGAACATCAACTTCCGGGAGTTCGCGATGCGGAACTTCCCGAACACGAACCAGCCGATCCAGCCGTACTCGAACGACCAGGTCGACGCGACCGCTGGCGGTTTCCCGGTTCAGAACGACCTGGAATCCCAGCTGCCCGACACGCACTCGCTGTACCGCGAGGCGCGGTCGGCTAACAGCCTGTTCACGTTCAACTGCGGCGCCAACAACGACTACGACACGCCGGTCAACGACCGGAACGTCCGCAAGGCCATCTGCCACGTGTTCGACCGCCAGTCGGTCGATCCGCTCCTGCAGGGCGTCAAGCGCCGCTTCGAGTGGGCGCCGTGCCGCGTCCCCGGCCGCATCCTGGAACTCGGTGAGCACGAGGCCACCGAGTGGGTCAAGGACTTCGAGATGTACGGCCAGAACGACACCGAGCGCGCCGCCGAGTACCTGCGCAAGGCCGACTTCGAGCAAGACAGCAACGGCAACTGGCTCACGCCGGACGGCGAGCAGTGGGAACTGGAGTTCCTCAACGCCACCGAGCGCACGGACTTCCAGGTGCTCCAGAAGAACCTCGAGGCGTTCGGCGTCAGCGTGACCCAGAACTCCGTCGACTCGGCGACCTTCGACGAGCGCCGTCAGAACGGCGAGTACGAGATGATCCCCGACGGCTCCTCGGCGAACGGCATCACCGCGATGTGGGCGCCGGGCCTCGTCGTCGACTGGCTCTCCAGCCTCGCGCAGTTCTCGCTCGACGCCGAGATCCCGATGCCTATCGGCGACCCCGAGGGTTCCAGCGGGACGAAGGAGATCAACGTCGCAGACCACATCCAGAGCTGGCAGACGACGGGCGAATCCCAGTACCACAAGGAGCTGATGTGGTGGTGGAACCAGCACGTCCCGGAGCACGAGAACATGTACGAGCCCGACGCGGGCGCGTTCAACACGGCGAACTGGTCGCTCAACGCCCCCTCGGAGATCACCGAGGGTATCGACGACGCGCTGTTCATCGCGACGAAAGTCGGCGACGGCATCAGCTACACCGGTAACTGACTGGTCGACCCGCCGTCGACGGCCCCGATTCTCTCCGCTTTTTCCGCCGTCCCGCACCGTCGCGGAGCCGCTGCGCTCTCGACGGACGTCGATGGGCCGAGCGAACGCTTATATCTCCGCGGCGTCAGTCGGGGGATATGGGACTGCTCAAGTCCGCGGCGAAGGTGATACTCGGGGTCGACATCCTCTTTCTGCTGTTGCTGGCGTTCTGTTTCTACTACCTGGAACCGGGAACCGCCCCGTACGTCGTCGCACAGCTCACGCTCGTCCCGACGGTCCTGTCGTTCGTCGCTAGCGCCATCGTCATCCGCACGGAATGGGAACCGTTCTGAGTCCGCGGCTGTACCGAGAATCCCGAGACGGCGGTCGTGTTGGAAGTGATTCTGGACCGCGGTCGTGACAGGGGGGCGACCGATTACGGGTGCGCGCGCGGGCGGTGGAGGGATACATTCAAGGGGTTCGGAGTCACTACCCTTCAAGTAGTAGGATCATGGTAAACATAGACTGGCGTCTGCGCAGGTTAGGGCAGACAGCGTTCACTTCGTGGGCCGTTATCACGCTCTCGTTCGTGATCGTCCGGATGATGCCGGGCAATCCGATGGGGGCGATGATCCAGCAGCTCGAACGGCGTGGGATGGACCCGGTGCGGGCACGACAGCTGGTCGAGCTCCGGCTGAGCATCGACCCGACGAAACCGATACCGGCGGCGTACGTCGACTACATGGTAAACATGGTCCAGGGGAACCTGGGCCAGTCGGTGTACTACCAGGAATCGGTCGTCGACATCATCGCACAGGCGCTCCCCTGGACGCTGTTCGTGTTGAGTTGGGCGACGTTCATCAGCTTCTTCATCGGTATCTCCGTCGGCGCCCTGATGGCATACTGGGAGGGCGGGAAACTGGACGTGGGACTGACATCGTGGGCGATCTTGATGGGGTCGATCCCGTTCTACGTGCTGGCGATCATGTTACTCATCTTCATGTCCTACCGGTGGGGCATCTTCCCGACGGGCGGCAAGCAGCCGACCGGCGTCGAACCGGGGCTGACGTGGCCGTTCATCTCAGGGGTGATACGACACGCGGCGCTGCCCATCATGTCGATGATCGTCGCTTCGGGGGTGGCGTCGCTGGGGATGCGCGGGAACGCGATCCGCGTCCTCGGCGAGGACTACTTGCGAGTCGCCCGACTCCGCGGGCTCTCCGACGTGACCATCTCGACGCAGTACGTCGCGCGGAACGCGATCCTCCCGATGTACACGACGCTGCTCATCAGTATCGGTGAGATGTTCGGCGGGTCGATCGTTCTGGAGCAGGTGTTCCAGTACCGCGGCATCGGGTGGTACATGCTGTCGGCGACCTATCAGCGCGACTACCCACTGATGATGGGCGGGTTCGTGGTGATCACGCTCGCGGTCGTCATCGCGCTGCTGATCGCCGACCTGACGTACGGCTATCTGGACCCGCGAGCCCGAGGGCAGGAAAGTGAATCGTACTGATACCCACCGGACGGGCGCGCGTCCGTCCCCCGAACTGCGGCGTGGGGCCGCGACGACGACTGGACCCCGTCACGGACGAGCGAATCACAGAGACATGGAATCCACCGAGCGATCAGAGACGACGGCGGAGGGATCGACACATGAGTGACTCGACCGACGGATCGGACCGACGCGACCACGCCGACGCCCTGGAAGCCATTCCGGACGCCGACGGGGCGACCGACGACCCGGTCGCGCGGACCGACGGCGGCAACGTCGGCGTCGACTCCCCCTTCGAGGTCGTCTCCTCGGTCGAGGAGACGCGACTCGACAGGGTCCGGAAGCTCTACGACTCCTACGTCCGCGCGCCGTTTCTCATCATCTGGACGGACTGGCGCGCCCGGATCGGCTTCACCGTGGTCTTCTTCTACCTCTTCATGGGTATCGTGGGCCCGCACCTCGTCCAGCCGGTCGAGGTCGGCGAGGCCGGCGCGCTGGCGAAGCCGTTCCAGAACTGGGACTACCCGCTCGGGACCGACCGGATGGGTCGGGACCTCCTCTCGCAGGTGGTCTACTCGACGACCGAGATCCTGAAGATGGTCTTCGCGGGCGCGCTCGCGACCGTCGGGGTCGGGACGCTCGTCGGCGCCATCGCCGGCTACAAGGGCGGCTGGGTCGACACGGTCCTGAGTTCGATCACGGACATCTTCATCAACCTGCCGGGCCTGCCGACGGTGATGGTGCTGGCGCTGTTGCTCCCCATCGGGAACAACCCGTTCGTCGTCGGACTCCTGCTGAGCATCGCCGCGTGGGGCGGGCTCGCCCGCGCCATCCGCTCGCAGATGCTCACGCTGCGCGGGGAGTCGTTCGTCGAGGCCTCGCGAGCGATGGGCATCCCCAACCGGGACATCATCTTCAAGGAGATCGTCCCGCACCTGATGCCGTTCGTCGTGATCAACCTGACCAACGCGGCCCGCCGAGTCATCTTCTCGGCGGTCGCGCTGTACTACCTGGGCATCCTGCCGTTCGAGAAGCTCAACTGGGGGATCACGCTCAACCAGGCGTACAGCTTCGGCGCGCACTACCGACCGGGCGCGCTCCACTGGTTCCTGGTGCCGATGGTCGCGATCATCGTCTTCTCCGTGGGGCTCATCCTCCTCGGACAGTCCCTGGACCGCGTGTTCAACCCGCGGGTCCGCGCCCGCCACGAGAAGCGCTCGGGCGACGCTGGCCCGGAGGGCGAAGACGACGACATGAGCGGCGAGAGCATGGTCGGAGGTGTCTGAAATGACAGTATCTGAGACGGACTACGAACGGACGGTGACGCACAGCGACCCGATCCTGCAGATGCGGGACACGACGGTCTCGTTCGACATGGAGCGGGGCGAGTCCCGCGTCCTCGACAACGTCGACATGGACATCGAGCGCAACGAGGTGCTCGGCGTCGTCGGCGAGTCGGGCTCGGGCAAGTCGATGTTCGCCTCGGCCCTGCTCGACGCCGTCGTCGATCCGGGCTACCTCGACGGGAACATCACGTACAACCCCGGCGACGGCGAGTCGCTCGACGTCCTCGAACTGAGCAAGCAAGAGCGGAAGCAGTACCGCTGGGAGGAGGTCTCGATGGTGTTCCAGGGGGCGATGAGCTCGTTCAACCCCGTCCGTGACATCGAGACGCACTTCGTCGAGACGCTGGAGGCCCACGATTACGACGTCCGCGACGGCATGGAACGGGCGCGCCAGATACTCAGCGACCTGTACCTCGACGCCGACCGCGTGCTCGACTCCTACCCGCACGAACTCTCCGGCGGGATGAAACAGCGCGCGCTCATCGCGCTGTCGCTGGTGCTCGAACCCGAAGTGCTGGTGATGGACGAGCCGACGGCCGCGCTCGACCTGCTGATGCAGCGCTCCATCATCTCCCTGCTGGAGAACCTCAAGGAGCGCTACGACCTGACGATCGTCTTCATCACGCACGACCTGCCGCTGGTCGCCGACATCGCGGACCGCGTCGGCGTGCTCTACGCCTTCGAGTTCGTCGAACTCGGACCGACCGACGAGATCCTCGAAGACGCCGCGCACCCCTACACGCGGATGCTGCTGAAGTCGACGCCGAACCTCGAATCGCCGATCGAGAACATGCGGCCGGTCGAGGGCTCGGCGCCGGACCCGGTGAACGTCCCCGAGGGCTGTTCGTTCCACCCGCGCTGTCCGCTGGCCGACGAGCAGTGCGTCGACGTCGACCCCGGCCCGTACGACGCGGGCGAGGGGCGGTTCGTCCACTGTCACCACTGGGAGCACTCCGCCGAGGAGATCCCGATGACCGAAGACGCGGACACGCCGGAACTCACCGACGACGGCTCCGAGATGCGCTCGACCAAGCCCGTCCCGGACCGCGATGGCGAGCAGCCCGTGCTCTCGATGAACGACGTGGAGGTCCACTTCGAGAAGGAGGCCGGCTTCCTCGACTTCTTCGACGACCCGCCTGCGGTCAAGGCCGTCGACGGTATCGACCTCGACATCTACGAGAACGACGTCGTCGTCCTGGTCGGCGAGTCCGGCTGTGGGAAGACGACCCTCGGCAAGACCGCGGTCGGCCTGCAGCGGCCGACCGGCGGGAGCGTCGAGTACCGCGGCAACGACATCTGGGACGTCCGCGACGGCGGCGGCGACGGCTCGGTCTCGTGGAGCGAGATCCGACGGTCGCTCCAGATCGTCCACCAGGACCCCGGCAGCGCGCTCAATCCCCATCGGCGCAACAGCAAGATCCTGGAGGCGCCGCTCAAGCGCTGGCACAAGGACCTCGACGGTAACGACCGTCGCCAGCGCGTCATGAGCATGCTCGAACACGTCGGGATGACGCCCCCCGAGGACTACTACGAGCGGTACCCACACCAGCTCTCCGGCGGGGAACAGCAGCGCGTCGCGCTCATCCGCGCGATGCTGATGAACCCCGAGGTCATCCTCGCGGACGAGCCGGTCAGCGCGCTCGACGTGAGCCTGCGCGTGGAGATGATGGACCTCCTCATCGAGCTGCAGAACATGTTCGACACCTCGTACCTGTTCATCTCCCACGACCTCGCGAACGCCCGGTACATCGCCGAGCGGACCGGGGGGCGCATCGGCGTTCTCTACCTCGGCGAACTGGTCGAGATCGGGCCGCCGGAGCAGGTCATCAACAACCCCCAGCACCCCTACACGCAGGCGCTGCGCTGGGCGACGCCGGAGCTCGACCCCGAAGAGGAGCGCGCCGAGGAGTCACCGATCCGGGAGATCGACATCCCGGACCCGACGAACCCGCCGAGCGGCTGCCGGTACCACACCCGCTGTCCCGAGGCACGCGAGGTGTGCGCCGAGCAGACGCCCGGATCGTACGCGGCCGAGACGGGGAGCCAGTCCCACCGTGGGGCCTGCTTCCGGATGGTCGACGACCACGAGTACTGGCAGAGCGAGTCCATCGTCGACGAGGACGCCGAGGACGACTTCTCCGCCAGCGGTCAGCCCGCCCCGTCGGACGACTGACGACGAGGCCGTCGCCGCGATTCTCGCGTTTTCTCACGTGTCGTCCTCACGCCGTGTCTTCACGCATCGTTCCCACGCTTCGGTAGACGCGTGAGCCGATGGTAGTCGTCGCTCGAAGAAAACTGCTCGTGATCGGTCAATCGACTGTGGAACATGTCGCTCGCACCGACAGCGCCCTCACTCGCCGAGCGTCCAGTAAACGGTGACCTGGCCGGCGTCGAGCCGTTCGCTGTACTCGACCCGGAGGTCCGCCCGCTCGGCGGAAACGGGGACGCTCGCGGGCAGGTCGCCCTCGCTGACCGCGCCGGGTTCGAGCTCGCCGCCGCGGTACCGGTCGCGGTTGTCTGAGATGTGCTGGAAGGAGTACTCCTCTTCTCCCCGGAAGAACCCGATGTCGGAGACGAGCGGCGCTCTCGCCGACTCGTCGCTCTGATTCTCGGCACGGACCGTGCCGACGGCCCACTTGTCGCCGTCGACGGGGTCGGCGGTCGCCTCGCCGTCGCTGCCTTCGTAGGTGTAGGTCTCCCCGAACTCGACGTCGTGGAACGACAACGCGATGCCGTTGGGGAGGAGGTGTCTGTCGCCGAGTGAGAGCTCTCGGGCGACGAATCGCGTCCGGGCGACGGGCTCGGTGTTCGCGAGGCGGTACGACCCCGGTTCGACGTAGTGGTTCGGCGGCAGATCGACCGTCTCTGTCACCGTCTCGTCGGCTCCCACGCTCGTCTCGACGCTCGCATCAGTCGTCGTCCACTCGCCGGTGCCGACCTTCGCTTCGACCGTCGAGGCGAACGACCCCGACTGCCCGCCGGTGTTCTCCAGCGTCACCGAGAGCGCGCCCGCGGTCCCGATCTCGATGGTCGAGGGGGCGGACACGTCGGTCACCGCGACGGACGCGGGGGCCGCCGTCGCTGTCTCCGTTCGCGTCGGCGTGTCCGTCGACGCGCCGCCGTTCGACTGCGTCTCGGTCGCCGGCCCGTCGTCTCCGGACGGGGAGTCGGTCGCGCTGTCCGTCTGGCCGCACCCGGCAGTGACTGCCGCTGCTGTCGCGAGAAACGCGCGGCGATCCATATCCCAGTGTTACGGTCTCACAGTAAGGTCCTTTCGGTGACCGCGCCGCTCCGGCGGCGTCGCTCCGCTCGCCGGCGCGGCGGAGAGACGACCGGTCGAATGAAGGTGACACCGGGCGTACGTCGGTTCGATGACCGACACGGAGTACCTCGCGCTGGTCTGCTCGACGGCCGGCGACGACGACGCCGGCGTCCACGCCTACGCCTACGACGCGGAGGAGGGGACGCTGTCCGAAACGGCGTCGACGCCAGTCGAGCACCCGATGTACCTCGCCGTCCACCCAGACCACGACAGGGTCTACGTCGCGAACCGGACGGGCGACGGCGCGGTGAGCGCGTTCGCGGTCGACCGGGGAGACGGGTCGCTCCGCCGCCGCGTCGACCGGTCGAGCGAGGGCGTCGGCCCCTGCTACGTGAGCGTCGACCCCGAGGGGCGGTACGCGTTCGTCGCGAACTACGGGGGCGGAACAGCGGCGATGTACCCCATCGACGACGACGGCGACCTGGGCGCGGCCTGCGACGTAGTCGCCCACCGGGGCAGCGGCGCGGACCCCGACCGACAGGGCGAACCCCATCCCCACTCGGCGGTCCCCGGTCCCGACGGCGAGTTCGTCTACGTCCCGGATCTGGGGACCGACCGGGTCGAGGCGTATCGGATCGACGCCGCGGCCGATCGACTCCGCCCGGAGGATTCGCTTGGTGTGGACCTCCCGCCCGGAACGGGGCCGCGACACCTCGCGTTCGGCCCCGACGGCGAGTTCGGTTACCTCGTCGGCGAGCTGGATTCGACGGTGACGACGCTCGCGCGTGACACAGATACGGGCGCGCTGACCGTTGTCGAAACCGCGAGCACGGTCCCCGACGACGCCTCGGCCGCGGACAACTCCCCCTCCGACGTACACGTCCACCCCGCCGGCCGGGTGTACGTCTCGAACCGGGGCCACCAGAGCGTCGCCTCGTTCGCGGTCGACGACGACGGGACGCTCTCGCCGCTTGGACACACTCCCACGGGTGGTGCGAATCCGCGAGACTTCGCGCTCGACCCGGCCGGTCGCTTCCTCCTCTGCGAGAACCGCGACGACTTCACCGTCGTCAGTTTCGCCGTCGCGGAGGACGGCGGACTGGACGAGCGAGTACGTCGCTCGGTCCCGAAGCCGACCTGTCTCGCGTTCGCCCGGCGAGCGTGATCCGCACGCGGGGGCATCGGTAGGGGCAGATTTATTCTTCGCGCGGCCGACCGGAGAGGTGTATGGAGACCTTCGAATCAGACGATGGACACGTGATCGTCCGTCTCGACCGCGGCGATATGGCACTGGAGTCGATCGAGGCTGCCTGCGAGGAACACGACGTCGACACCGGCGCCGTGGTGTCGGGCATCGGCACGTTCAGCAACCTCAATATCCACTACGTCAACCGGACGGACCTCCCGGAGGACCAGTCCGACAGGAACGTCGACCTCGAACTGGAGGGGTCCTGGGAGATCACGAATATCGGGGGCGCGATCGCCGACGGCGAACCGCACCTCCACGTCACCGCGTTCAACGGCGAGCGGACGGTCGGCGGTCACCTCGAAGAAGGCTGTGAGGTGAACGTCCTCGGGGAGTTCACGATCCGCAAGATCGACGGGCTCTCGCTGACGCGGGATCCCGGAGAACACAACGTCTCGCAGTTGACGGAGCGATAGCGGCGCGGCCGACTGTTCTCACCGACGGCGCCACCAGATCAGCGTCCGCCCGACCGTGCCGACGACCACGAGGGCGACGCCCCAGAGCAGGAAGATTGTCGCCCAGACGCCGGATATCCCGCGGACGAGGAATCCGACCTGGATCGCGGCCTCGATCGCGATACCGAGGAACGCAAGAAAGACTCCCATCGCCGCGACTCTCACCAGTACCGAGTCCTTGAGTTCCGACGCCGCCCGCGTCGTGAGCCTGTTCGCGCCGCTCGCGTTCGTGCTGGTCGCCATTACCGGTATCTGCGGTACACTCCTATAAATTGGTTTGGGTCGGTACGCCCGGTCACGGAAATATAAGAAAACCAATGATTAGGAGAAAGCATATATATTCGAGTTCCGAAACGGGAACTGTCCCGACCCCACGCGGGACAGTGTACAGACATCGAACCGATCCCCGAAACCACTCCGCGCAAATCCACCCGCGGTACTGCTGTCTGCACTCGGCGACGGGACCGCTACCGGGCGCGCAGATCCACCCTGCCATGACTCGGCGGGCGGTCCCGTTCGCGAGGCTATCTCTTTCGACTCACGTGAAAAGCGACGGCGTCGTTCGTCGTGTGTCCGGAATCAGGCCGGGGGTTCGTCCCACTCGTCGCCGTCGTCCTGGGGATTGTAGTCGATCAGCGACCGGGCGTGTTCGAGGTCGAACCATCGGCGCTGATTGTCGCTGACGCCGTAGAAGGTGCCGTATTCGACGTTGTCGTCCTCGAGACAGCACTCTACCTGATGAGCGAAGTCGCGGCGGGACTGCCAGGTGCACTTCATGCGCGCGACGGCCCGGTCGTACTCCGGGCTCCCGCGCTCGAAATCCCCGTCGTCGACGCCGGACTCGGCGTTGCCGTAGGGGTGGTCGTACTCGGGCATGTTGACGGTCCCGACGCGCAGCGAGTAGACGCGCTTGGGGTACTCGTACTCCTCGACGTAGTAACGGGCGAGGTCCTCGCCGAAGCTCTTGGAGGCGCCGTAGTAGGAGTCCGGGCGGACCGGGTCCGTGTGGTCGACGAGGAGACTGTAGTCCCGGCTGTACAGCTCTGGCGCGTGTTCGATTTCGTACTTCCCCACGACGTGGTTGGTCGAGAGGAAGACGAAGGTCTCCAGTTCCTCCTCGCGGGCGGCTTCGAGGGCGTTGTACGCCCCCACGATGTTCGGTTCGAGCACGTCAGTCCAGTCGCCGTCCGTGTAGGGATAGGCGGCCATGTGGATCATCGCGTCGCGGCCCTCGGAGGCCGCACGGAGCTTCTCGCCGTCGGTGACGTTGCCGACGATGGTGTCGTAGCCGCCGTAGGGGTGGTCGTCCGGCCGGTCCGACCGGTTGTAGTACGTGAAGTCGTAGGCGTCGTCGCCGTGCAGGTGGTCGATCAGCGCCGTCCCGCAGCGTCCGTACGCGCCGGTAACCAGAACGTCCATACCTCATACCGGGTTCGTCCCCCTATGAAAATGTCGGATCCGGCGGGGAGTGGTGACGGCCCGCGATCCCGCTGTCCAGATCGCGTTGGCTCCGCCGTCGCTCAGTCGAGACGGTATCGCTCGATCGCGTCCTCGTCCACGGTGATACCCAGGCCGGGCTCCTGCGGGACGGCCAGGCGACCGCCGCTCGGGTCGAACGCCGTCTCGAGGATATCGTCGCGCAGGGGGTTGGTGCTGCGGTCGAACTCGACCATCATGGGATCGGGGACGTTGCGGGTGTGGGGGTAGTCGCCGACGCTGGCGGCGAACTGGACGGCCGCGGCGAGGCCGACCGCGCTGTTCCAGATGTGGGGCCGGACCGCGACGTTCTCCGTCGACGCGAGGTCGGCGATGCGACGGGCCTCAGAGAGGCCGCCGCAGCGGGCGAGGTTCGGCTGGACCACGTCGACGAGGCGGTCGTCGATCAGCCGCTTGAACTCGAATCGACCGTAGTGAGCCTCGCCCGCCGCCAGCGGCACGTCGGTCCGCTGTCTCAGCTCCCGGTAGCCCGAGAGGTTCTCCGGCGGTACCGGCTCCTCGACCCACGTGAGGTCGTACTCGGCGATGGCCCGGATCGACCGGATCGCCTGGTCGGGGCGGTAGTTGCCGTTCATGTCGACCATCAGTCGGGCGTCGTCGCCGAGGATCTCCCGCGCGGTCCGAACGCGCTCCACGTCGGTCTCCGGGTCGGCACCGATCTTGATCTTCGCCGCCTCGAAGCCCTCGCTGACGGCCTCGCGGATCGGCTCCGTGATGGGACGGTCGCGCTCCGTGTAGTACATCGTCGAGGCGTAGGGCAGCAACTCCTCGCACTCGGTCCCGCCGAGCAGGCGGTGGACCGGCCGGCCGACGGCCTTGCCGCGGATGTCCCAGCAGGCCACGTCGACGGCGCTGACGACGCTCTGGACGAACACGCTGCCGCCGAAGTGATACGGGTCGGTGTACGACCGGGTCGCGAGGGACTCCGAATCGAAGGGGTCCATCCCGACGACCTCGTCGCGGAACAGTTCGTCGACGGTCGCCTCGACGATGGGGCCGGGCGCGAACGCCTCGCCCCACCCGACGGTGCCGTCGTCGGTCTCCAGGCGCAGGAGCGTCGTCGCTCGGTCGTGGCCGAATCCGCGGGCGTCGCCGAGGCCCTCGCCGTCGGGGAGCCTGTGCGAGAGACCGTAGACGTCGAGTTGGGTGATCTCCATGTCTCAGTGCGATACCCGCCGGCGCATATAGCTTGTGCTGAGCGGCGCGGCCTCGGATCGATCGACCGGAGCACGGTTCGGGACCGCCCGGCAGTCGGACTCGACAGAATCGCGGGACGGAGCGGCAGTCAACGTTTAAGCCCGTGCTAGACCAACCGGCAGACATGGATGGAGGGAGACTGCGAAGTAGCTTCGAGACCGTCGCGTTTACCACGCCGGTGCCGTTCGACCGCGAGGGCGAGGTCGACCACGAGGCGCTGGCCGAGAACCTCTCAGGGATCTACGACGCCGGCGCCCGACTGTTCGTCCCATGCGGGAACACGGGCGAGTACTACGCGCTGACCGACGAGGAACGCGTCGCCGTGGTCGAAACGCACGTCGAGGCGACCGGCGAGGAAGCGACCGTCGCGGCCGGTGCCGCCGGCAACGAGCGGGAGATCCTCGACCTCGCGGCGCGCTACCGGGAGGCCGGGGCGGACGCCGTGATGGTGATGCACCCGGACCACACGTACGTCCACGAACGCGGGCTGAAAGCCTACTACGAGGCAATCTGTGACGGGACTGATCTCGGGGTCGTCGTCTACAAGCGCGGGCCGGAGATCACCCGGGACGTGCTGGTCGCGGTGACCGAACTGGACGAGGTGGTCGCCGTGAAGTTCGCCGTCGACGACGTGCGGGAGTTCGCGCAGACCGTCGAGGACGCCGACGGCGATGTCACGTGGATCAACGGGATCGCCGAACGCTACGCGATCCCGTTCGCGATCGAGGGGGCCTCGGGGTACACGACCGGGGTCGGGAACTTCGTACCCAGGGTGACACTGGCGCTGTTCGAGGCGATCGAGAAGGGCCAGTGGGACCGCGCGCGCCGTATCCAGCGCGCGCTCCGGCCGCTCGAAGACCTCCGCGACGAACCCGGCGAGGGCAGCACCGTCCCGAACGGGAACAACGTCCCGGTGGTCAAACGCGGTCTCGACCTCGCCGGGTACACCGGTGGCGACGTGCGACTGCCGCTCGTCGATCTCGGCGAGACGGACCGCGAACGACTCGAGTCGCACTACGAGCGCCTCGAGTCCTGGACGCCCTCGCGCTCGCCCGACCTGTCGGGCTGACCGGGGTAGACGATGGGTTTATAGGAGATGACGCGGATCTTCACACCATGCGTTTGTCAGACGGCCAGATACGGGAGCGTCTCAGAGGGGTGGCTGTCGGTCTCCTGACACCCTTCGACGACTCCCTGGAAATCGACTACGACAAACTCGCCGATAACGCGCAGGCGCTTTACGACGAAGGAATACGGACGTTTCTGGCGACTGCGAACATCAGCGAATATCACTCGCTCTCACAGGACGAACGGATCGCCATCGCGAAAGCGAGCGTCGAGGCGCTCCCGGACGACGCGTGCGTGCTCGGCGGCGTCGGCGGCAGCACCGCCGACGCGACCGAACTGATCGAAGCGTACGACCGCGACGGCGTCGACGCGATGATGATCATGCCCCCGGACCACACCTACCTCCACGAGCAGGGACTGCTCGACTACTACCGGGAGCTCGACGCCGCCAGCGACCGACCGCTCGTCCCTTACGTCCGCGGGTTCGACCCGTCGGTGGACTACCTCGCCGGTCTCACTCGCGTCGACGGCGTCATCGGCATCAAGTACGCGCTGGAAGACGCGGTGAAGCTCGGTGCCGGCATCGCCGCGGGGACCGACGACGTGGTCTGGGTCGACGGCCTCGCCGAACCGTACGCCGTCTCCTTCTGGGCCGAGGGCGTCGAGGGCTTCTCCGCAGGCGTCAGTAACTTCCGCCCCGAGGTCGGTCTCGCGCTCTTCGACGCGCTGCAGAACGAGAACTGGGAACGCGCTCGCAAACTGCGCAACGTCTGTCTCCCGTATCAGGAGTTCCGCGACGAGACGGGTCAGGACAACACCCTGGTCGGCGCGTCGAGCGTCGCCGCCGTCAAGGAAGGTCTGGAACTCGCCGGCCTCCACGGCGGCGGCGGCACGGTCCGCGAGCCGATCCGACCGCTCACGCCCGACCAGCGCGACCGCGCGGCCGAACTGTACGACCAGCTCGACGACGACATCAATCGCCTCATCGAGTGACGTCGCCGCCCGCTCGCGTGCGTCGTCGTCGCTGACGGATTCGTGCGATTTTCTTCCCCTCGGTTCTCCGCTCTCGAAGTTCATTCCGCAGAGAAACCACCGCTCACGAATCCCGTTCCGCAGAGAAATCCCTCCTCGTCCGGTCGTCAGTCTCCGGTCACTCGTCGTCGTAGTGGAACTCGGTCCAGGGGCCGTCGGTGAAGGGATACTCCTCGATCACGTCCAGGTCAACATCGATGCCCAGCCCCGGCCCCTCCGGGACCGAGAGGACGC
Organism: Halosimplex rarum; assembly: GCF_047715405.1. Lineage (NCBI taxonomy): Archaea > Methanobacteriati > Methanobacteriota > Halobacteria > Halobacteriales > Haloarculaceae > Halosimplex > Halosimplex rarum. The sequence continues at coordinate 1,460,700 of NZ_CP180412.1, read as the reverse complement.
CGTCCTCGACGTCGGGTTCGCCCTCGATGATGTCGAAGGCGAGTTCGAAGGGGTACATGCCCGCGACCGTGCCGGCGTCGAGCGCGGGGTCGTTCTCGAAGACCGGGTACTCGAGGAGGCGAGTCTCGGGCGCGGCGGCGACGAGGTGCGCGTTCGCGGCGAGCCCGAGCCAGGTCCCGAAGTTGTGCGGGACGAACTCCACGTCGTCGCGTCCCGCGCAGAACTCGACGGCGTCGCGACAGCCCGTGAACCCCTCGTGGTGGCGCACGTCGCCCTGGAGGAACGAGACGGCGCCCGTCTCGCCGAGGTCGACGAGGCCCTGCGGTGACTCCTCGCTCTCGCCGCCGGCCAGCGGCGTCCCGGTCTCGGCGAGGTCGACGTAGCCCTCGTAGTCGTCCGGTTCGACCGGTTCCTCGACCCAGTAGGCGCCCCGCTCGCCGGCGTGTTCGACCAGGTCTCGGACCGTCTCGCGACCGTAGGCCTCGCCGAGTTTCCACCACGTGTGGACGTCGAGCATGAACTCGGTCTCGTCGAGGGCGTCCGCGAGCAGTTCGACCGTCCGCCGGTCGCCGTCCGGGCCGATACCCGGCCGGTACTTGTACCCGAAGAAGCCCAGGTCCTCGATGACCGCGGCCTGTTCGGCGAAGCCTTCGGGCTCCATATACATCCCGGCGCTGGCGTACAGCGGGAGTTCGAGCGTCGGGTCGGTGTCGTACTCCTCGGCCAGTAGCTCGTAGATCGGGACGCCGTGTTCCTTCCCGCGGAGGTCGTACAGCGCCACGTCGACGGCCGAGATCGCCTCGGTCACGTCGCCGGCTGGGACGTCGGCCGCGCGGATCAGGTCGTGTGCGTCGGTGATCGCGTCGATGCGCTCGCCTTCGAGCGCGTCGGCGACCGGCCCCTCCATGATATCGGCGAACGTGCCCTGCGAGTCGCCCTCGAAGTACTCCGTCATCGCGGAACTGCTCGCGCCGGCCGTCGCGAACCCGCGCCTGCCGTCGGTCGTCTCGACGACGACCAGCACCACGTCACGTTTCAGGAGCCGTCGCGTCCCACCGTGGAACGCGCGGTCCTGGGGCGGGTCGATCGGGGAGGAGAGCGCGTAGCTGTCGATGGCTGCGATGTCCATGGCCTACCACTCGTCCGGGGCCGCTTAAATCATGTGAGACCCACGGACGGTAGCAGAGTTCCCACAAGGGGAACGACAGGAGCTGCACCAACGATCAACTGAGCGCTCACAATCGACTCGATGTGGCCTAAATGCCCGAATATCGCCGATTGGAGCGATGTTGTGCGGGAATATGCGGATCGGCTGATCCGATTTCGTTCCCGTGGTGGGAACGTGCGTGGCGAGAAGAATGAAAGGAATTCGACATACTCCAGTTTGATCGTCGAACCACGCCCGTCGGTGACTGCTCCCACTGGTCTCGTGGGACAGGTATGAGGGGGCTCAGAGAGTCTCTTCGGAGTTCTCGCTCCCAACGTGGCTGCGGCGGTCCGGTCGACGACACTCGATGTCCGTTCGGGCGTAGCGAATCCTGTCTATATCGTACGAAGGGCGCCCGAAACGGTCTTCTCTGGGGCGCGATGGGGACTCTGATTCCCGCTATCCCTGGGAGTTCTTCGGAAAAGGGAGCCGTCTATTACATGCATACGATCGTAATTGTTCGTGGCTCGGGAACCTCGGTAGTCGGAGCGGATCGGCGTGGCGGAGGTGGGCGGTTGCTCGATGGACCTCCGAAAGGGGGGTAGCCGACCCCGATTCGATTTGCGATTGGCGAGTACACGAAACCGTTCGCACGTAAGCGGCGAATACGACTATATCCCTCAGGGGAATCCTCTTCACCGTGTCCGAAGAAACACCAACTATCGTGCTCTCGGTTCTCGAAGCAGTCGCTGCGACGGAACGGACCGACCCGGTCGACCTGCCGCCGCTGTCCGACGCGGTCGATCCGGACGCGCTCAACGCGCTGTTCGACCCGTCGGGGGAACAGCCCGCCCCCACCCGATTCTCCTTTTGCTACGCGGACCACGACGTGACCGTCACCGCCGACGGCAGCGTCCTGGTCGACAGGGACGAGCCGTGGTCACCGACGCTGAGCGGGACGGCCGGGACCCAGCTCCCGCGAACCGACGAACCGCTAGCCGAGTGAGGTCGGAATCGGAGCCCCTCGCAGACGGGCGGGACGGAAGAACTTATTCCGCTCGACGGAGCAGAGACCCGTAATGACGATTCAGGTCACCGTGTGGAACGAGAACGTCCACGAACAGGAAGAGCCGGAGGTCGCCGAGCGCTATCCCGACGGCATCCACGGCGCGGTCGCCGACGCGCTCGACCAACGCGGGTTCGAAGCGCGGACAGCGACGCTACAGGAGCCCGAGCACGGCCTCACCGAGGAGGTGCTCGACGGGACGGACGTGCTCGTCTGGTGGTCCCACTGCGCCAACGGCGAGGTGAACGACGAGGTCGCCGACCGAGTCGTCGACGCCGTCCACGAGGGGATGGGATTCGTCCCGCTGCACTCGGGGAAGAACTCGAAGCCGTTCAAGCGGCTGATGGGCACCACCTGTAACATCAAGTACCGCCACGGCGGCGAGACCGAACGGGTCTGGGCCGCCGACCCCGGCCACCCTATCGCAGACGGGCTACCGGAGTCATTCGAGATCCCGTCGACCGAGATGTACGGCGAGCCGTACGACATCCCCGAACCCGACCGCACGGTGTTCATCTCGTGGTTCGAGGGCGGTGAGGTGTTCCGCTCGGGCGTCTGCTATCGCCGCGGGCGCGGCAGGATCTTCGCCTTCCGCCCTGGCCACGAGGAGTACCCCATCCTCTACCAGGACGAGGTCCAGCAGGTGATCGCCAACGCCGTCGAGTGGGCCGAACCGACCGAAGGCAGCGACGCCGTCTGGGGCGAAGTCGAACCCGCCGAATCGTCCGAGTAGTCGTCGGTTCGGTTCGAAGGTATCGCGTTTTCCGCCGGACGTTCGACCCGAGTAGCGACGAGATCGCTCGGTAGTAACCGGTTGGTAACAATAGTTGTATTACACATTGTGTTATTATATCTAGAAAATGTTTATCATACATGCATTTGTAGAGTACTCTGGTGGCACACATGGCACACCACGACAGGCGCACGTTTCTCCGGGCCGTCGGGCTCGGGACGACTGGGGTACTGGCATCGAACTACGCGACAGACGGCGTCGCGGCGGCGACGACGATCACGATCGAGGGGGCCGGGTACGACATCTGGAACGCCCGCGACGAGTTCCACTACTACTACACCGAGGTCGACGGCGACTTCGACGTGAGCGTCCGGGTCGATAGCCTCGAAGACACCGATGACTGGGCGCGCGCGGGCCTGATGGTCCGGCAGACGCTGAACGACGACGCCGAGCACGCGATGATCCGCAAGACACCGGGCAACGACACCTCGTTCCAGTGGCGCTCGGACGACGGCAACCAGGCCGAGAGCACCACGTCCGACGATGGAAGCGGCGAGGCGGAGGTCTCCGGGGGGACGATGACAGCGACCTGGCAGCGACTCGTCCGCTCGGACGACACCATCGAGGCCTACGGCTCGACCGACGGGGAGAACTGGACGCTCATCGCCGACATCTCGCCCGGCGAGATCGACTTCGCGGGGAGCGCGTACGTCGGGCTGGCGGTCTGTAGCCACAACGAGGGGACGCTGACCACCGCCCAGTTCTCGAACCTCTCCGGGCTCTCGCCGGGCAGCAACGAGGATATCGGGAGCGTGGAGGTCGCTGGGAGCGTCTCGACGGACAGCGGTGACGGCGGCGATGGCGGTAGCGACACAGACCCGGTCGTCTCAACGGGGTCCGCGTCAAGCGTCGACGAGTCGTCGGCGACGCTCTCCGGCGCCCTTGACGACCTCGGCGGCGCCTCCTCGGCGGACGCGTACTTCGAGTGGCGGGAGTCGGGTGCGAGCGCGTGGACCGCGACCGGTGCACAGACGGTGTCGTCGACGGGCTCGTACGACCGGACCGTCTCGGGGCTGTCGGCGGACACTGTCCACGAGTTCCGGGCGGCGGCGGACGCCAGCGACGGTGACACCGCCGTCGGTTCGACCAACTCGTTCACGACGTCGAGCGACGGCGGGGACGGCGGCTCCGAGGGGAGCGGCGCGAACTTCGACCTGAGCGACGGGTTCGCCAGCCCGGACTGGTTCGACGACAGCGTTGCCGTCCACCGCGTCACCGAAGCCACCCGCAGCGCCCTCGAAGCGGCGGTACAGGCGAGCGGTCCTCGCCTCGTCGTCTTCGAGACGTCGGGAACCATCGACCTGGGCGGGAGCGAACTCGAAGTCACAAACGACCAGTGCTGGATCGCCGGCCAGACCGCGCCGTCTCCCGGGATCACCCTCACCCAGGGGCTGTTCCAGGTGAGCGCGAACGACTGCGTCGTTCAACACATCCGTTCGCGGGTCGGTCCGGGCGACAGCGGCGACATCCAGGGCAACGACTCGATCAACAGCGCCGACGGCACCTCGAACAACATCTTCGACCACTGCACGGCGTCGTGGGGCGTCGACGAGTGCATGTCCGTCGGTTACGATACGACTGACACGACTCTCTCGAACTGCCTCGTCTACGAGGGGCTACACGACCCGTACGGCGATGGTTCGGACCACAACTACGCGTCGCTCATCGGCGACGGCGCGGACAACGTCGCGCTGCTGGGCAACGTCTGGGCGAAGACCCGGGGACGAGTTCCCCGGTTGAAGTCCGAAACGACCTCTGTCGTCGCGAACAACGTGATGTACTTCTTCAACGAGGCGACGAACATGGACGGCGACACCGAGGCGTCCATCGTGGGTAACGTCTACATCCCGCAGGACCTCGGCGACACTGTGATCGAAGGTGGGAACGCGTACCTCGAAGACAACGTGACGGACCCGAGCTCGACGCCGCTGACCGGCGGGACATCGGAGCTGTCCTCACGGCCGCTGTGGCCCAGCGGCTTCTCCGCGATGGCCTCGGGCGACGTAGAGAGCCACAACCTGAGCTACGCCGGCGCGCGACCAGCCGACCGCACCAGCAACGACTCGCGCATCGTCACCGAGATTCAAGATCGTGAGGGCGACGCCTACACTGATTCGCCCTACGATTACTGGATCGCCGACCACGAGGAGGTCGGCGGCTATCCGCAGCTCCCCGAGAACACCCACTCGCTGAACGTGCCCAACTCGGGGCTCCGCGAATGGATCGACCAGTGGGCGCTGGCGGTCGAGGAACCGGGAGCCAGCCCGCCCTGAGACGAGAGCAACCGTTTTCGCTGCCGAAAGACGGCGGTGACGCCGTCCCGACGGTCTCCCGGTGACGGGTCCGTCGGCCTTCCCCCGGTTTCTGCCGACGCCAATTCCGCTAGAGACCGATCGAGCCGCTTGTTTCTATAACACGTTAGTTAATTATATATTTTCTAGAAAATGTTTATTTTATATCCGTTTGTATGCGTGGTTGGTGTCACTTCATGACACGACACGACAGGCGCAGTTTCCTGCGTCTCGTTGGAGCGAGTAGCATCGGGGCAGTAGCAACAGCGACAGCGTCGGGTAGCGCGAGCGCCGCGCCGGGAATCACGTCGGGCGCGACCTATCGGCTCACACCGGTCCACAGCGGGAAGGCGCTGGAGGTTGCCGACGGGGGCACGGCCGACGGTGACAACGTCCAGCAGTGGTCGTGGCACGGCGGGGATATGCAGCGCTGGGTCGTCGAGGAGCTGGACGACGGGACCTATCGGATCGAGAACGTCAACAGCGGGAAGTACCTCGACCTGCCGAACGGGGACACGGCGAATGGCACGACCATCCAGCAGTGGTCCTGGCACGGCGGGGACATGCAGCGCTGGAACATCGTCCAGAACGACGACGGCACCTATCGCGTCGAGAACGTCGCCAGCGGGAACGTCCTCGACGTCTACGAGTGGTCCACAGCCGACGGCGCGGACGTCGTCGACTGGGACTGGCTTGAGGGCGACAACCAGCGCTGGAACTTCGAGGAGCTGTCGGGCGGCGACGGCGGCGACGGCGGCGACGGCGGTGACGGCGGCGACGGTGGATCCGGCGGGAGCGGCGCGAACTTCGGCCTGAGCGACGGGTTCGCCAGCCCGGACTGGTTCGACGACAGCGTCACCGTCCACCGTGTGACTGAGGCGACGCGGAGCGCGCTCGAAGACGCCGTGCAGGGCAGCGACCATCGTCTCGTGGTCTTCGAGACGTCGGGAACCATCGACCTGGGCGGGAGCGAACTCGAAGTGACCGCCGACCAGTGCTGGGTCGCCGGCCAGACCGCCCCCTCGCCGGGTATCACGCTCACCCAGGGACTGTTCCAGGTGAGCGCGAACGACTGCGTCATCCAGCACATCCGTTCGCGGGTCGGTCCGGGCGACAGCGGCGACATCCAGGGCAACGACTCGATCAACAGCGCCGACGGCACCTCGAACAACATCTTCGACCACTGCACGGCGTCGTGGGGCGTCGACGAGTGCATGTCCGTCGGGTACAACACGACCGACACGACTCTCTCGAACTGCCTCGTCTACGAGGGGCTACACGACCCGTACGGCGACGGTTCGGACCACAACTACGCGTCGCTCATCGGCGATGGCGCGGACAACGTCGCGCTGCTGGGCAACGTCTGGGCGAAGACCCGTGCCCGGGTCCCGCGACTGAAGTCCGGGACTCGCTCGGTCGTCGCGAACAACGTGATGTACTTCTTCAACGAGGCGACGAACATGGACGACGACACGGAGTCGTCCATCGTCGGGAACGTCTACATCCCCCAGGATCTAGACGACACCGTCATCGAGGGCGGCAACGCCTACCTCGAAGACAACGTGACCGACCCGAGTTCCACCCCGCTGACGGGCGGGACCTCTGAACTGTCCTCGCGGCCGCTGTGGCCCAGCGGCTTCTCCGCGATGGCCTCGGGCGACGTAGAGAGCCACAACCTGAGCTACGCCGGCGCGCGACCGGCCGACCGCACCAGCAACGACTCCCGGATCGTCTCGGAGATCCAGAACCGCGATGGCGACGCCTACACTGATTCGCCCTACGACTACTGGATCGCCGACCACGAGGAGGTCGGCGGCTACCCGCAACTCCCCGAGAACACCCACTCGCTGAACGTGCCCAGCAGCGGCCTGCGCGGCTGGCTCGACCAGTGGGCGCTGTCCGTGGAGGACCCGAACGCGAGCCCGCCCTGACACCGCACCGTCCCGCCGGCCGCAGTGAACCGCCTCCCGCTCGGCATCTCGCCGAGCGGCGATCGGTTCCTGTCATCCATTTTTCCCGCGTATCAGACCCGATTGGCCTCGATCAGGTCCCAATCGATGTCGTAGCCCAGCCCCGGTTCGTCGGGCACCTCGATGACGCCGTCCTCGGGGGCGGGGTAGTTCCGAAGCCACGGCCGCGAGTGGGTCTCGAAGTCGTACTTCGGGTGGAGCAGCCCGTGTTCGAAGTAGGTTCCGGGGGTCGCCATCGAGCAGAGGTGGTGCAGTTCCGGGACGCTGTCGCCGTGCGGTTCGCACTCCATGTAGAACGACTCGTACAGCGCCGCCACCTTCCGCGCCGGCGTGATACCGCCGACGTCGAACACGCCGACGCGCCCGATGTCGGCGACACCGCGTTTCGCCCACTCGGCGCGGGTCTTGTGTTTCCCCTCCGCGGTCTCCGGGCCGAGGATCGGCACGTCGACCTCCGCGGAGAGCCACTCGTAGGCGGACATCGAGTACTCGTCCATCGGCTCCTCGAACCAGCGAAACTCCAGGTCCCCGAGCGCGTCGCCGATGCGTTTTGCCTCCGTCCGTGTGTAGTAGTGATGCGAATCGAGCATCAGGTCGATCTCCGGGCCGACGGCCTCCCGGACCGCCCGGCACAGTTCGATGACTCGGCCAGGGTCAGCGTCGTAGGGCGGCATCCACGAGTGGAACTTGATCGCCGGGAACCCCCGGTCGACCAGTTCCTCGGCGAAGTCGACGTACGCCTCGACCGTCCCGAGGCCGTCGGGGTCGTCGTCGCCGACCATCGTGCTCGCGTACACCGGGACCTCCTCGCGACCGCCGCCGAGCAGTTCGTAGACGGGCATCTCTGCTGCCTTCCCGGCCACGTCGTACAGCGCGCAGTCGATGGCCGCGAGCGATCCGGTGTCGAGGGTCCCCTTGTTGAGGCGCTGCGTGCGGAACAGTTGGTTCCACAGCGGCTCCCGGTGGAGCGGGTTCTCGCCGACGAGGTAGTCGGCGGCGATCTCGTTGGCGGCCTCCGTGCCGCCGAAGCAGTAGCCGTCCGGGCCGCCCTCGACGGCGATCTTCGTGAGCGTCTTGGTCGCCTCGTGCGGCTCGCCGGGGTGGCCGTGGCCCTTCTCGTCCGTCCGCCCGTGTGATTCGTAGGTGAACCTGATCGTCTCCACGTCGGTTACGTGCATTCCGCGGGAATTGAGAGCACAGTGCAATAAACGCTCGGGCAGATCGCCGGAATCGCGGCCAGGCGGAGCGACTGGGGTGCGCGTTCGCCGGCTGCATCGACGATCGCCCCCCGATCGTCGGCTTCCGTCCCCGATCGTCACCGTTCGCCGACGCTGCCGTCGGCGCGTCGGCCCAGCGGCCGCATGAATTCCAGGTCCTGGCCGTCCCACTCAGCGACCGTCTCCTCGTCGATCTCGACGCCGAGGCCGGGGCCCTCGGGGACGTCGATGAAGCCGTCGGTGACGTCGAACATCTCGGGGTTGTCGACGTACCGGAAGGCTCCCTCGACCTTGTGGAGGACCTGTTCCTGGACGAGCGCGTTGGGGACGGCGGCGTCGATCTGCAGCGAGGCCGCCGTACAGAGCGGTCCCATCGGGCAGTGCGGGGCGATGGACACGTCGTAGGTCTCGGCCATGTCGGCGATCTTCTTCGTCTCGGTGATGCCGCCGGCGTTCGAGACGTCCGGCTGGACGACGTCGACCGCGTCGGCTTCGAAGAGCGGGCGGAAGTCCGACCGGGTGTAGAGGCGCTCGCCGGTCGCGATGGGGAGCCGCGTCGACTCGGCGATTCGGGGCAGCGCGTGGTCGTGCTCGGGTGTGACGGGCTCCTCGACGAACATCGGATCGTGCGGTTCGAGCGCGGCGACGAGTTGTCTGGCCATCGTCTTCGAGGCGCGGCCGTGGAAGTCCACCGCGACGTCGACGTCAGGGCCGACAGCCTCGCGGACGGCGCCGACGACCTCGCTCGCCGCGTCGACGCTCGCGGGCGAGTCGACCAGTTCGAGCCCCGGCGTCGGGACGAGCTTCAGCGCCCGGAAGCCGTCGGCGACGTGTTCCTCGGCCTCGCGCGCCGCGGCGGCCGCGGGGTCGTCGGATTCGTCGGCGTCCGGGACCGAAACGTGCTGGTAAGCGCGGACGCGGTCGCGGGCCGGCCCGCCGAGCAGTTCGTACACCGGCGCGCCGAACTGTTTGCCTTTCAGGTCCCACAGCGCCTGGTCGATGCCGGCGATGGCGCTCATGTGGATCGGGCCGCCGCGGTAGAAGCTGCTCCGGTACATCGCCTGCCAGTGGTCCTCGATGGGTCGGGGGTCCTCACCGAGGACGTACTTTTCCATCATCTGGTCGACGGCGGCGGGCGTCGCCGAGGGCGCCTCGCCCTGGTAGTGCCACTTCGAGTACGGCTCGCCCCAGCCGACGGCCCCGTCGCTCGTCTCCAGTTTCAGGAATTGCCAGCGCGGCGGGACCTCGTACAGCTCGTAGTCGGTGACACGCATGGGTGAGACTCTCTCATCCAGTGGTGGTGAACGTTTGGGCCCGACGCTCGCGCAACCGGTCCAGCCCTCCACGACCCAAATGTTCATCATCGCGTGGGACGGTGGGTGGAGTATGTTCGAAGTAGCGGCGCGCCGCTCGGTCGCCCAGCCGCCCGAGTGGGCAGCGCGCCAGCGAGCGCTGTTCGACCTGTTCGAGAGCGCGGTCGAGGAGTTCGTCGCGGACTACCTCGGCGACGACGGGGAACCGCTCTGGCCGCCGGAGGACCACGTCGGCGTCGACGGCTACGACGACGTCATCGAGGGGTTCTACAACTGGCCGCTCGTCTACGCGATGGGCGGCGACGAGTCCCTCCTCGAACACGCCCAGGACGCTTACGAAGGCGCGCTGACCCGTTTCGAGCGGGCCGACACGCCACACGGCCACCCGATGGTCGTCGACGAGTTCGAGCAGTGCCGCGACTGGTTCCACCTCGGCGAGGGGAACCTCTACACGTACAACATGGGCCTCGCCGCGCCGGACGACGACGCCGTCCGCGAGCGCGCGGCGAAGTTCGCCGACATGTACCTCGGGGACTCCGAGTTGAACAACTACGACTCCGAGGAGCGACTCGTCCGCGCGCCGATGAACGGCAGCGCAGGCCCGGAGTACAGCGACCTGTCGGCGTTCGGGACGCAGTCGACCTTCGGCGGCTACGGCGCGGACTACCGCTGGGCCAGCCACGGCCTCCCCTGGCGCGACCTGGAGTTCGACAACGCCACCGAACTGCTCGACCCCGACAACGAGGAGCGGCTGTTCGAGATCTACGAGGAGCGGTGTTCGAGGGGCGACGTACCGCTCAATCTCGCTATCTCCAGCCTGATGACCAACGCGTACCTCCACACCGGCGACGAGGACTACCGGGAGTGGGTCACGGAGTACCTCGACGCCTGGCGCGACCGCGTCGAGCGAAACGACGGGATCATCCCCGACAACGTCGGGCTCTCCGACGAGATCGGTGAGTACACGAACGGCGAGTGGTACGGCGGGATGTACGGCTGGTCGTGGGGCGGCTGGCACTACGTCGGCGTCGGGACGACCACTGCCGCGGAGAACGCGACGCTCCTGACCGGCGACCGCGACCACCTCGACTTCCACCGACAGCAGCTCGACACCCTGATCGAGAACGGCATCGAGCAGGGCGATACGCTCTACATCCCCCACAAGTACGGCGGCGAGGGCGACTACCACTACAACGGCTCCGGCCTCCGCGAGGACGACGGCGAGATAACGTGGCGCGACGGCTGGTACGAGTTCAAGACCCACCGCGACGACCCGTACCTGTTCCACCTCTGGTACATGTCCCTCGACGAGGCCGACCGCGAGCGCGTCGAACAGCTCCGCGACTGGGGCTCCCGGGAGTGGAAGCAGGTGGACATGCGCCCCTCCTCGAAACACGGTGCCGGCAACGAGTGGCCCTGGCTCGCCTACCTGGAGGGGGAGTTCCCCGAGTTCCCCGAGCGCGTCCTCGAAGCGAACCGCAACCACACCCAGGAGCACCTCGATTGGATGGCCGAGGAGGGCCGCGAACCCGACGTGCTCAACGAGGACTACCTCCGCGACCGCAACCCCGTCTTCCACCGCGGCCTGCTCAATCTGACGATGGGTGCCCCCCAGCCCGTCTACTACGGCGGGATGGTCATGGCGCAGGTCCGCCACTTCGACCCCGAGCGCGAGCGTCCGGGACTCCCGGAGGGCGTCAGCGCGCTCGTCGAGTCGATCGACTCGGCGGGCATCGACCTCACGCTCGTCAACGGCGGCAGTCGGGACCGCGAGGTCGTCACGCAGGCCGGCGCCTACGCCGAGCACGAGTTCACCGGTGTCGAGTACGACGGCGAAGCGCGCGAAGCGGGAACGGACGCGCTGCGCGTTTCGCTACCGAGCGGGACGCGCGTCTCGATATCGGCCGAGATGGATCGGTTCGTCGACGACCCGACGTACGCGTTCCCGTGGGACCGGGCGGAAAACTAGAGAGACGGCTGCTCAGGCGAACTTCGTGTTGAGTTCGATGACGTTCGCCGCGCGCTGGACCTGGTCGGAGAGTTCGTCGTGGATGCGGTCGACGGTGAACCGGCTGGAGGGACCGGTGATGCTCACCGCGCCGAGGACGGTCTCCTCGTTCTTGACCGGCGCCGAGACGCAGCGGAGCCCCTCGAAGTTCTCCTCGTCGTCGATGCCGTACCCGCGTTCGCGTATCGCTTCGAGGTCCTCGTACAGCTCCTCGGGGCTCGTGATCGTCATCGGTGTCAGCGCCTCGTAGGCCTGGGCCTGGACGATCTCCTCGGTTCGGTCCTCCGGGAGGTACGCGAGGATCGTCTTGCCGAGCGACGTGGAGTACATCGGCTGCTGGGTGCCGACGCGCGAGGCCGTCTCGACGCCGCGCTCGCCGGTCGTCTTGTAGAGGTACGACACCTTGCCGTGCTCTTCGATCCCGAACTGGGCGATCTCACCGGTCTCCTCGGCGAGCGTGTCGACCTCGCTGCGGATCACGTCGTAGTTGCCCACCTGGTCGCGGACGTGCGTCGCCATGTCGAGGATGCGGAGGCTCAGCCGGTAGCCGTCGCCCTCGCGGACGAGGATCTCGCGGTCTTCGAGCGTCCGCAGGTGGCTGTGGATCGTGCTCTTCGAGTGGTCGAGTTCGTCCGCGAGTTCGGTCACACCCGCGCCGCCTTTCTCCTGGAGGACGTCGATGATGTTGAACGCTATCTCCACCGAGCGGATGGTGCGTCCCCGGTCGTTGTGCGCCGCATTTGTCATGGTATCACATAGGAACGACGAGGGACTTAAACTGTTCGCCTCTGGGGAACCGTTTACCGGTCGGCGAGCAGCGGGTCGAGTTCGGCGGCCAGCCGCTCGGCCATCGTCGTCATGGCGCCGTCGCCGGGGTGGACGAGGTCCGTCGTCAGGCCGTCGATAGCGGGAAGCAACTCGGGGCCTTCGAGCAGGTGGACGTTGTCGTGTGGCGACTCGGCGACGACCTCGCGGAGTTCCTCGCGGAATCGCTCACACTCGCCGGCCTCGTCCTCGCCCTCGACCACGTCGAGGGAGTTCCGGAAAATGGTGATGCAGGCGACCGGTTTGTCCGGATTGGCGGCCGCGACAGTGTCGACGAAGTGCTCGGCGCGCTCGCGGAACGTCTCGGCGGAGAACGTCCCGACCATGTTCACCGAGAGCGACAGGCTCGCGACGTCCCAGTCGTCCCGCTGTGCGATGTGGTCGGCCATCGCTTCGTCGCAGTAGGCGGTGCCGCACGAGCCCAGGTTGATCAGGTCCGCGTCGAGTCGCCGAGCCGTCTGGCTCACGTACGTCAGGTGCTCGCCGAGGACGGCCTCGCCCTCCGTGATGGACGTCCCGTAGGCGAGGTACCGGCGGTCGGGGAGTTCGTCCTCGGCGGGCGGGCGGCGCTCGCCGTCGGCGCCGTGGTAGACGGTGTACCCGCCGCGGTGCTCCCCCGGGAGACAGACGCGACAGACCTGCGGGTCGAAAGCCAGGTCCTCGGTCGCGGACTCCGTCAGTCGAGTCAGTTTCTCGGGCATCGATACCTCGACGGTCGTCGGTTCCGGGCCGATCTCGAACTCGTCGTACCCCTGTATCGGGCCCCAGAACACGCGGACAGTCCCGGTCTCGGCGCTGCCGCCCGGCTCGACGGAGAGCGTCAGCTCGACGGTTTCGCCGTCCTCGGGGACGAATCGAAGCTCGACGCCGGCGGGGTGGCGCATCCGCGACTGGGCGCCCTCGTTGAGGCCAGTTCTGACCGCTTCGGGGACGCGCTGGATGAGCCGTCCGTCGCCGCTCTCTGCCGGGCGGAGCTCGCCCACGTTGTGGAACTGCATACCGTCTACGTGCATAGTTCGACCCCGACGCCCTGTGGCATCAATGTACTGGCTCCGGCCCTACCGACCGCGAGCGCGCCGCAGGACGACACGTCCGCGACCGGGACGGATCCGCCGGCGGAGAGCGGGTTTTATCTCGCTCCCCGTCCCACCGGAGACACAAGATGGACGACTCCCAGTTCGACCCGGACGCGTGGACGGCGCGGCTCTTCCGCGACCACGAGCGTCGGTACGCCTACGACGGGGAGTCCGGCGACGCGCTCCGCTCCTGGCAGGCCGCGTTCCGGGGAGAGTTGCGCTCGGTGCTCGGCCACGACGCGATCGCGGACGTCGGCGTCCCGCCGCTCGCGCCGGCCCGGACCGACAGCGAGTCGCTCGACGGCTACGAGCGCCAGCGGTGGACGATACAGACCGAGACGGACCTGCGCCTCCCCTTCTATCTCCTCCTGCCGGACGATCCCGACCCGCCGTATCCGACCGTTCTCGTCGCGCACGGCCACGGCGACGGCGCGAAGGAAGTCGCCGTCGGCCGCGCCGAGACCGACGAACAGCGCCGCCAGATCGAGGAGGACGAGCGCGACATCGCCGTACAGGCGGTCGAACGCGGATACGCGGCGATCGCCCCCGACATGCGCGGCATGGGCGAGCTGACGAACCCCGCCGACGAGGAGATGGGCTATCGAACCTGTCACACGATGCAGTTGCACGCCCAGCTGTTCGGTCGCTCGCTCGTCGGCGACCGCGTCTGGGACGTGACGCGCCTGATCGACTTCGTCGAAGAGCGCGGCGACCTCGACGCCGGCCGAATCGGGCTGACTGGACACTCGGGGGGCGGGGCGGTCACCCTGTTCGCAGCGGCGGTCGACGAGCGCATCGACATCGCCGCGCCGTCGTCGTACTTCTGCACGTTCGAGGACTCCATCGCGTCGATCGACCACTGCGAGTGTAACTACCTGCCCGGCGTGATCGGTCTCGGCGAACAGTGGGACGTGGCCGGTCTCATCGCGCCGCGGCCCTTCGTCGCCGTTGCCGGCCGGGACGACAACATCTTCCCGATCGAGGGCGTCTTCCGCGCGTTCGACCACCTCTCGGAGATTTACGAGGCCGCGGGCGCGCTGGACCGCTGCGAACTCGTCGTCGGTCCCGGCGGGCACCGGTACTACGCCGACGGCGTCTGGCCGTTCGTCGCCCAGCACCTCTGACCCCCGATTTCGGCCACCCGCGCGGCGACCTCTCGTAAGAAGTATGTAGGGGCCAACCCCAGGTGGGAACGAATCACGATGAAATTCGGTATTTTCCCGATAGAGGGCGGTGACACCTGGGAGGGTGTCGTCGAGCAGTGTCAGGTCGCCGAGGACGTCGGCTTCGAAACCTGCTGGGTCAACGACCACCAGGCCACCGAAGGCGACAACTACTGGCCGTCGCCGCTGACGCGTCTCACCAGCATCGCACAGGGCACGGAAGAACTCGAACTCGTCACCTCCGTGCTGATCCTGCCGCTGTACCACCCGCTGCACGTCGCCCAGCGCGCGGCGATGCTCGACAACATCTCCGACGGCCGCCTCACCCTGGGGGTCGGCCTGGGCTACGTGGAGGAAGAGTTCGAGGCCTTCGGCGTGCCGATGGACGAGCGCGCGGGCCGGATGATCGAGGGCATCCAGTTCATCGACGAGTTCCTCTCCAGCGAGGAGCCGATCAGCTACGAGTGTCCGTTCTTCGAGGTCGAAGACTGGCAGCCGCTGCCCAAGACGATCCAAGAGCCCCGACCGAACCTGTGGATCGGCGGCTGGGGGCCCAAGCAGATCCGCCGCTCGGTGCAGTTCTCCGACGCGTGGGTGCCCGGCGTGGTCGCGGACCTCGGCATCGTCGAGGATCGCAAGAACCAGCAGCGCGAACACGTCGAGGAGACCGACCAGGACTGGGAGTCGATGGACCACCCGCTGATGCGCGAAGCGGTCATCGCCGAGACCGAAGAAGAAGTCATGGAGCGCAAGGAGTACCTCCACACCACCTACGTCGACGAATACGGTGGGGAGTTCTCCCACCCGCTGATGAACGCCGATTCCGTCGAAGACTTCGAGGAACTGGCCGACGACCGCTTCATCTACGGTACCCCCGACCAGATCGTCGAGCAGATCGAAGCCATGCAGGACCGCTTCGAACTCAACCAGCTCGCCCTGCGATTCCACCACTCCGGCATGCCCAAAGACCTCGTCGAAGACCAGATCCGCCTCTTCGGCGAGGAAGTCATTCCCGCCTTCGAGTAACCGGTCGACCGACCTCTATCGGTCGAATTCTGTTCGCGATCGCGTCTCCGTTCGTCGTATCTTCACTGTAATCGGGTGTGAAAAGTATCAACTAAAAATTAACTATCGCTACTCGAACTGTAAGAAGAACACGTTCTCTCCTCTTCCATTAATTTTTATTATAGTTGCGGAGTAAATGCCGGCGGGGGAACCCAAATGAGAACAAACAGACGAACGTTTCTCAGAACGATCGGAGCCGGAAGCATCGGCGCGGCCGCGACGGGACTTTTCGCGGGCAGTTCGGTAGCTGCGACGGTCGTCACGATGGTCGGCGGCGGCGACGACATCTGGGGGACCGCGGACGCGTTCCACTACTACTACACGGAGGTCACCGGCGACTTCGACGTCGTCGTGCAGAACGTCGGGGTCGAAGACACCGACTCCTGGGCGAAAGGCGGTCCGATGGTCAGGGACTCGCTCGATCCGGCGGCGGCGAACGTGATGGTCCGCCGCCGGCCCAACGGCGAGGCGTCGATGCAGTACCGGCCCTCGGACGGGGCCGATACGACGAGCGTCGGCGGGACGCCCGCCGACTGGTTGCGACTCGTCCGCAGCGGCGACACTATCGAGACCTACCACTCGACGGAGAACGGGAACTGGACGCTCGTCGAGGAACTCGGCGCGAGCGACGTGGCGCTGGGAGACAGCGTCTACCTCGGTCTGGCGGTCACGAGCCACGACACCGGAACGCTCTGCACCGCGTCGTTCCAGAACCTCTCCGGCGTCTCGCCGGACACGAGCGAGGACATCGGGGACGTTCAGGTCGCCGGTTCGACCACGGTCGAGACCGGAGTCCCCCTCGTCTCCACGGGCGAGGTAACCGACGACGGGAGCGCCGCGCCGACGGTTACCGGCGAGCTGACCGACCTCGGCGGGGCCGACTCGGCGGAGTGTTACTTCGAGTACCGCGAGGTCCCGACCGAGGAGTGGGAGACCACCGAGTCGACGACGCTCTCCTCGCCGGGCTCGTTCACGTTCGAGGCCGACGACCTGACCGGGCGGCGCTACTACGAAGTGCGGGCGGTGGCCGACACCAGCGACGGCGACACCGCGCGCGGGCTGACCGCGCTGTTCAGCACGGGCAACCCGGCAAACGGACGGAGCCCCGACCACGCCGGTCCGGACAGCGCGTCGCAGTTCGGACCCGGCGACGGCTTCGCCGAGGCGGCGCCGTGGCTCGACAACGACACGCCGCTCATCAAGATCAGAGAGCCGTCGCGCGCGCAACTCCAGCGGGCGGTCAGAGTCGACGGCGAGCGGCTGGTGGTGTTCGAGACCAGCGGCACCGTCGACCTGGGCGTGCGCGACCTGCAGATCCCCTTCGACAAGTGCTACATCGCGGGCCAGACGGCGCCGTCGCCGGGGATCACGCTCGTCAAGGGCCGACTGAACGTCAGCGCGAACGACTGCGTCGTCCAGCACCTCCGGGTCCGCCTCGGCGACGCCGGCTACGACGAACCCACGGAAGACTGGGCGCTCGACGCCGTCAACACGGCCGACGAGACGGAGAACAACGTCATCGACCACGTGTCGGCGTCGTGGAGCGTCGACGAGTGTCTCTCCGTCGGGTACCGGACGGAGAACACGACGGTGTCGAACTGCCTCGTCGCCGAGGCGTTGAACGACTCGGTCCACCCGAAGGGGCCGCACGGCTACGGCTCCCTGATCGGCAACAACGCGGAGAACGTCGCTCTGCTGGGGAACGTCTGGGCGTTCAACACCGATCGCCACCCGCGTCTCAAGGAGGGGACCGAGAGCGTCGTCGTCAACAACGTGGTCCACGACTTCGAGGACGGCACCTGGATGGACCCCGACACGGACGCCAGCATCGAGGGGAACGCCTATCTCGACCCGAACACGGACGAAGCGAACGTCTTCGCCGAGGACGGCGTCGAGACCGCGATCGCTCACCTCGCGGACAACTACACCAACGGCGACGTGCCGATGGTCGACGACGACGTGACGGTCGTCGACGAACGGCCGCTGTGGCCCGACGGCCTCGAAGCGATGCCGAGCGACGACACCGTCGACCACAACCTTGCGAACGTCGGCGCTCGCCCCGCCGATCGGACCCCGACGGACGAGCGGATCCTGCAGAACGTCAGCGACGGAGTCAGGTACAACATCGACAGCCAGGAAGCGGTCGGCGGCTACCCCGACCTCGAAGTCAACGCCCGGAAACTGGACGTCCCGAACGGCGGGACCCGAGCGTGGCTCCGGGCGAAGGCCCGTGAGGTCGAGGCCGGGGAGTAGCGCCGTCGCGTGAGCGGCCGAACCCGTCTTCGCGAGTTCCAGGGATGTCGCCGTCGCGATCCTGCCGGAACCGCTCTGGGGACGGGTCCGACCGCCCGCCGCTTTCCGTGTCTGCGCCGCACGTATGACTGATTAAAATACAATTACGAATATTTACTATTCTTACCTCTGTTTCTGGGGAGTCTGAATCGCGATCACGTTCATGGATCACATAAATCAACATCTTTAGGGCACAATTATGGCGAATATTCCGACTTTAGCCGGGGCGCGCCATATCGGCGACCGTGCTCCGTTGTTGCAGCTGTGTCATCTCATTCTTGCCTCGTAGGTGCTTAGATGGGCATAAATCGGCACCTGGATATCGAAGCGTGATATGACACGATTGGCCGATTACGGAGGACCTGTATGTTATTGAATTCCGTCACTATCCGGTACAGTTCGGATTCTATATGAGATCACCGTCCGGCTCGACCGGCGGCCCGCTGGATTTTTCTCTCGGGCGGGGATCCGTAGTGACGTGACCGACGAACGCGACCCGGAGGCCGGGCTAGAGGAGTGGAAAGACGCGATGCAGGCCGAACACGAGGAAGCGATCGCCAACCCGGACCCCGACGAGGACCACCGGATCGAGGGCGTAGCGCAGGTCAACCACCGGGTGTACTTCGCGTACGACCCCGAAACCGACCGGCTCGAACGCGACCGCGTCGAACAGGTGGACGAGCTGACTGAGCCCGAACTGCGCTCGTGCTCTTGTGGCGTCCGCGGCATGACGCCCGAGGAAGCCCGCGAGCACGTGCGAGCGGCCCACGAACGCGCGGACGACTGAGCGAGACTGTCACTCCGGCGAGTCGTACTCCTGGTAGATGACGTGCCCACACGCCTTGCAGTGAGAGGCGTCCGGGTCGTGACCGGTGAGCCCGGACTGGGGACAGGTGATCTGAATCTCGTCGTCGCTGGTCCAGGCCCGAACGATCTTCCCGGCCTGCCAGGGGATGAGAATGATCGCGCCGAGAATGCTCGCCACGGTGACCCACCGTCCCGCCCGGGTCACGGGGACGATGTCGCCGAACCCAGTTGTCGTCAGAGTGATCACCACGTAGTAGAACGCGTCGCCGAAGTTCGAGACGCCGGGGTTCGCCCGGTGCTCGACGCTGTAGAAGAGCCCCGCCGAGACGAACAGGACGACCAGCACCGTCAGCAGGAGTTTCATCGCCCGCAGGGCGCCCGCTGACACCGTCCCGAAGAAGAACTCCTCGTCCTCCGTGAACCGGTAGAATCGCAGGACGCGGACCACTCGCAGGACGCGCAGGAACCCCACGTTCAGCAGGGCGGCCGAGACCGGGGCGACGAGCACGGCGACCGTCGGGAGCACCGACAGCAGGTCGACCATCGTGTAGGGATTCGCGAACTCCGTCAGTCGATTCCGCGCGCCGTAGAGACGGAGCACGTACTCGACGGCGAAGACGCCGGCGATGAGTACCTCGACCGTCCACAGGCGCGCCTCCGTTGCCGGGTCGACGGCGTAGGTCTGGGCGACGAAGACCGCGACGAACACCAGGTTGAGGACGAGCAACGCGACGTCGATTACCTTGCCGGCGGGCGTTCGGTGATCCAGCAGGTAGAACCGGACACGCTCGCGGAGTGCTTCCATCGGCGTCGACGGCGAACTGCCCATACACCGTTCGGGGGTGCCGCGTTATAGAATCCAACGAGTCTCGACTACGCCGTCCGCGACGCCGCGGAGGGCGCAGTCGCTCGTCGGAGAAACGTGCAGTAGAACAAGGTGCGTTCGGTCGCCGTCAGGCGACAGTGCGAACCTCGGTTACGTGCGGACGACGTTCGTCGCGCGCGGGCCCTTGGGGGCGTCTTCGATCTCGAATTCGATCTCGGTCCCTTCCGTCAGATCCTCGCCGCCAACGTCCTCCATGTGGAAGAATACGTCGTCGTCAGCATCCTCGGTGTCGATGAAACCGTAACCGCCTGTGTCGTTGAAGAAGTCAACCTTACCGTTTGCCATTACAATGTAACGAACGCCGGAGGTATGTATAAGCATTCCGCATCTGTCCGATAATTCGGAAAATATCGAAACAATGTATTCTGAAAGGGGCGGTTTATGAGTATTTGATTGGGTACGTCGGGGAGATGGTCGATGGAACGCTCGATCCGTCACAACGACCGGGCGATCCGTCCGGATCAGCAGTTTCGGGCGGTATGGCACGTGACGGCGTGGGTAACCGGCGGTGGCGTCGGCCGACGAGACTATACGTCTCCCGCGCGGCGTTTGAGTGTGGATTCTAACGACGTCCGGAACCAGTGGGAGGACCGTTCGGGCGAGTACTCGCCGGAGTACTACGCCTACTACGGTCCCGACGAGACGAGCGAGACGGTCCTCGATCTGTTGACCCAGCACGTCGCGCGGGACGCGTCGGTGCTGGAACTGGGCTGTAGCTCCGGGCGTCACCTCGCGCACCTCCTCGACGGCGGGCTCGACGATCTCTCCGGCGTCGAACTCAACGAGGGCGCCTTCGACGTGATGGCCGATCAGTACCCCGAACTCCGCGAGTCGGGCACCTTCTACGCCGACGCCATCGAGGACGTGATCGGCGGCTTCGCGGACGGCCAGTTCGACGCCGTCTACTCCGTCCAGACGCTCCAGCACATCCACCCCGACGCGGCGTGGGTGTTCGAGGAGATCGCCCGGGTCACGGACGACCTGCTCGTCACCGTGGAGATCGAGGAGGAGGCGGCGGACGCCGAGCGCGTCGAAAACGAGGACGACCCCGACGTGAACTACGTCCGCGACGAGTTCCCGCTCTACTACCGGGACTGGGGGGAGATCTTCACCGGTCTCGGCTTCGAGCAGGTCGACCGGCGTGACGGGAAGCGCGACACGATTCGGGCGTTTCGCGCTCGCTGAAAGGCGTCGTCAGTCGTCGGTAGCCGTGTCGGCCGCGTTCGCTGGGTCGGACCCGCCGGCCGTCTCCATGTCGACTGACCCGTCGGCCTCGCGCGGGAAGTTGTCGATGGTGTCCGCGCGGAACGCGGACTCGTCGAACTCGTAGTCGTCGCCGAGGAAGTCGATGAGCGTCCGCGTGTCCCGCATCGCGTTCTTCAGACAGGTGGAGGCGCCGGGCGACGGCGTGATGTTGAAGATGATGTCGTCGCCGACGATCTTCGCCTCGCCCATGTCCAGCGACTTGTTCTTCGTGTCGACGATCTGCGGGCGGACGCCGCCATAGCCCTTCGCGCGCTCGATGTCGTCGAGTTCGACGCTCGGGACGACCTTCTGGACGTGCGGGAGGAACTGTTTCGGACCGACCTCCGGGACGTCGTAGAGGAGATTTCGGAGAACGTACGGGAGCAGGACCTTATCCGAGAGGATGTTCGCGTAGCTGAGGAACGCCGCCGCGTTCAGCCCGAACACGTCGAGGAAGTCCTCGACCGTCGAGATGCGGCCGCGTTCGAGCGTCGGGACGAGTTTCGCGGTCGGACCGAACCGCGTGATAGAGGGGTCGTGGACGTCGGCGTCGCCGTGGACCGCAGCGAACGGCAGTTTCTTCATCTGGAGCGTGTACACCTTCCCGTTCAGCAGGTCGTCGGCGAGGAAGAAGCTCCCGGCGACGGGGAGTAACACCTTGTCCTCGCCGTAGCCGAGCTCCTTCGCGATCTGGAGGCTGTGGGAACCGGCGGCGACGACGGTGGCGTCGCAGTCGAAGCGACCCTCGGTCGTCTCGATGGTGTAGCCGTCGAGCGTCGGCGTGATGTCCGTGACCTCGGTGCCGGTGTAGACGTCGACGTTCGACTCCTCGGCCGCCCGC
Source organism: Halosimplex rarum (assembly GCF_047715405.1). NCBI lineage: Archaea > Methanobacteriati > Methanobacteriota > Halobacteria > Halobacteriales > Haloarculaceae > Halosimplex > Halosimplex rarum. The sequence goes on along the minus strand of NZ_CP180412.1, from coordinate 1,438,695 downwards.
TCGACGAACGACTTGGTGGTTTGCCCGTAGTCGACGACGTAGCCGTCGGGCGTCTGGAGCGCGAGCATGTCCACGTGAGGGTCACGACCCTCCACCACCTTGGGTTCGACGTCGGCGATCTCGTCGCGCTCGATCGGACGGAGCTTCGGGAATAGGTCGCCGAAGCCCTCCTCGTCGTAGCGTCGTTCGAGCGACCTGACTTCCTCGTCGCCGACGCCGAGTACCATCTTGCTCCGCTTCGCGTGCATCTCCCGTTCGGAGTCGTAGTGCTCCAGGTAACCCGCGAGCAACTCCGCGCCTTCCTTGACTTCCTCGGCCTTCTCGAGCGTGTAGTTCGTCTCGATGTCCCCGAAGTGGAGGGTCTGGGAGTTGTTCGTCCGATGGGAGTTGATCGCCGCGATCTCCGGCTCCTTCTCGATCAGCGCGATGGAGCCGATGTCGGTGAACTTCGCGGTCGTGTACAGGAGCGATGCGCCACTGATGCCGCCGCCGACGATGACGAGGTCGTATTTGCCAGACATTGTTGTGCGTTCGCGGTCGCTATGTTGCCGCGTGCGTTCCAGACTCATAACTCATCTTCTTCGTCCTCGTTTTCGACGGCAAGCGAACCGCTCATCGACGATCTACTGGGTGGGCGTATTCGGTGGATTCAGCGACTCCTGGACGGTAATTCGCGGTGTCAGAGCGGACCGGTCCGATGTACCCGCGTCCCGCGGCTCGTCGGAACGTCGGTGGCCTCGGAACTCATAGGGGTCGTCACGGCCGGGTCGTCAGGCCGGCTCGGAGACGCGGATCGTCATCGGCCGGTCGACGCTACGCCGTCGGTCGGCAAGTCGGTTTCCACATCCCGCCGCCGGGCTCCGGAGACGGTCCCGCCGGGTCCGTCGGCCGGCGAGTAACCGATGGTTTCCGTTCGTAAGTTCGGGATGTTCACTCTCGCCGGCCGGTAACCTGGGGTTGTCTCACCTACCGAGCGGCTAACTAAACCCGGTCCGGCCCAAGAGCGGCTGCATGGAATCACAAGGTCAACAGCAAGAGGCGATGCGAGCGGCCGAGGAGACAGGTACGGACCCCGCGGTGATCCTGGCGGCCGGGTCAGTTGCGCTGTCCTGGTTTTTCTTCTACGCCAAAGGTGACAAAGAACAGGGGATATTCGTGGGTCTGTGGCCGCCGACGATCCTCGCGTTCGCCAGCTACTTCGAACAGACGAAGATGAGCGACATGGTCAAGCGCGCGACCGGCCGCGACACGCTGGTCGGCCGCGTCGAGCGGATGGTCCAGAGCCGGTCCGAGTGAGAGCGGCGAGACCGTCCGTCCTCCTTTCCTCGCGGTCGCGATAGCACGCCGGATGTCGAGCGGACAGACCCGTTCGACGCCTCTCGGCGGATAGTTCCACATGCTGTCCCCATCCGAGAGCCGCCGCTACGACCGGAACAGACCTGCTTCGACAGCCCGAGAGTGTCGTTTTGTCCAGTTCGAGACGCCCACCGGGAAACATATACCAGTCCGCGAGCAAGCGCCGGCTATGTTGGAGGTCGACGGGGGGGACGGCGGGGGCCAGCTGGTTCGGACCGCCCTTTCGCTCGCGATGCTCGACGGGGAACCCGTCGAGATAACGGACGTGCGGGGGACGCGATCGACGCCCGGTCTCAAACCGCAGCACCTCGCGGCCGTCGAGACAGCGGCGGCGGTCTGTGACGCCACGGTCGAGGGCGCCGAACAGGGGTCCGAGACCGTCCGGTTCGAGCCGGGGACGCCGTCCGGCGGCCGCTACGAGGTCGATATCGGGACCGCCGGTAGCCTGACGCTGCTGTTCGACACGTTACTGCCGCTGGCGACCCGGATCGACGAACCGCTGACGCTCACTGCGACGGGCGGGACCGACGTGAAGTGGTCGCCGCCGCTCGACTACTACCGCGAGGTCAAGATTCCGCTCCTCCGTCGCCTGGGGATCGCCGCGACCGTCGACTGCGAACGGACGGGGTTCTATCCGGCTGGCGGCGGTCGCGCGACGTTACGCCTCTGGCCGTCGACGCTCTCGCCGCTCGACCTCGTCGAGCCGGGACGGCCGACCGCGGCGCGCGTCTACTCGAAAGCGTCAGCTGACCTCGCAGACGGGGACGTCGCCGAGCGGCAGGCCGACGCCGCGACCGACGCGATCGCTGGGCTCGGTGTCCAAGTGGTCCACCACCGCACGGCGTACGCGGCCGCCGAGAGCTCGGGCTCGGTCGTGACGGTCCGCGTCGACGCCGGCGGTTCGCCGGTCGGGTTCGACGCGTACGGAGCGCCCGCGAAGCCGGCCGAGGACGTGGCGCGTGAGGCGTCCGACGCGATCCGTCGATGGCGGGAATCCGGGGCGGCCGTCGACGCCCACCTCGCCGACCAGTTGCTGGTCTTCCTCGCGCTCGCGGGCGGTCGGCTATCGATACCGCGAGTCACCAACCACGTGTCCTCGAACCGCGACCTCCTCGCCGCCTTCGGCCGCGAGGTGACCGTCGACGAGTCCGGCCGGGCGCCGGCGCTCGTCGCTGATCGGTAACTGACAGGTTTTCCGCTGGGGTCGTGCTCGACGCCCGCTGATCGACACACCGGTCGCGGAACGTCTCTCCGGTAACTGACCTGTCGGCAGCGGAGAATGCAAACCCTTTTGCGGGACTATCGACTGGCCGGACACGATCGAATGTCCGAAGGCACGACAGTCGCGGTCGCGGACCGAGTCGACGAGGTCGAGGCCCCGCTGCGTCGGGTGTTCCGGGAGTACGGGCTGCCGCGGGTCCACTGGTTCGTCGTCGCCGTGGCGATGAACCTCGTCGCGCGGCTCTCCAGTCTCGTCCCGCCGCTGGTGCTCGGGACGGCCATCGACGCCGTGTTCAACGGGTCGAGCGACTACTCGCTCCCGCTCGTACCGAACGCGTGGCTCCCCGCGGAGCCGAAGGCGCAGTTCTGGTTCTCCGTGGCGCTCATCGTCGGCGCGTTCGTGGTCACGGCGGCCTGCACGTGGGCACAGGGGATCACGAGCGACGTGTTCGCCCACCGTTCGCTGCACGCGGTCCGCGTCGACACCTTCCGGAAGATGCAGGAGCTCGACATGGCCTTCTTCGACGAGCAGCAGACCGGCGAGGCCATGTCCATCCTCAACCAGGACGCGACCAACCTGGAGCGCTTTCTCGACCAAGCGCTGAAGAACGGCTTCCGGCTCGTCATCATGGTGCTGGCCATCGGCGCCCTGCTCATCTCGATGAACTGGCAGCTCGCACTGGTGACGCTCGTCGGCGTGCCGCTGATGACGCTCTTTACGATCTGGTTCAGCCGCAAGGTCGCGCCGCGGTACGACGCCGTCCGCTCCAGCGTCGGCGACCTCAACACCCAACTGGAGAACTCCATCGGCGGGATGCAGCTCGTCAAGACCTCGAACACGGAGGACTTCGAGACCGAGCGTGTCGAGCGGGCGTCGTGGAACTTCTACACGACGAACATGGACGTGCTGAAACTCGCCTTCCTCTACCGGCCGGGGATGCGCCTGCTCGCGGGCCTCTCGTTCGTCGCCACGTTCGTCGTCGGCGGGCTATGGCTGTTCTCGGGCCCGCCGCTTTTCTTCTCCGGCGAGCTCTCCGTCGGGGAGTTCGTCGTCTTCATCTTCCTGACTCAGCGCTTTATCGACCCGCTGGCGCAGATCTCGAACATCATCGACTGGTTCGAGAACGCCCGCGCCAGCGGCAAGCGCATCTTCGGCCTCATGGACACGCCCGTCCGCATCGAGGACGGCCCCGACGCGATCGAACTCGACCCCGTCGAAGGGGCGGTCGAGTACGACGACGTGACCTTCGGCTACGACGAGGAGACGATCATCGAAGACGTGAGCTTCGACGCCGAGGCGGGCGACACGGTGGCGTTCGTCGGGCCGACCGGCGCTGGCAAGTCGACGGCGGTCAAGCTCCTGATGCGACTCTACGACGTGGACGACGGCGCCATCCGCGTCGACGGCCACGACGTGCGCGACGTGACCGTCGGGAGCCTCCGGGAGTCGATCGGCTACGTCAGCCAGGAGACGTACCTCTTCGACGGGACCGTCGCCGAGAACATCCGCTACGGGGAGTTCGACGCCTCCCGCGAGGAGATCATCGAGGCCGCCAAGGCCGCGGAGGCTCACGAGTTCATCCAGGAACTCGCTGACGGCTACGACACCCAGGTCGGCGAACGCGGCGCGCGGCTCTCGGGCGGCCAGCGCCAGCGCATCTCGATCGCCCGCACCGTCCTGCAGGATCCGGACATTCTGATCCTCGACGAGGCGACCTCGGCCGTCGACACGGAGACGGAGGTGCTCATCCAGCGCTCGCTCGACCGCCTGGCCGCCGACCGGACTACCTTCGTCATCGCCCACCGCCTCTCGACGGTGACCGACGCCGACTCGATCCTGGTGCTGGAAGACGGGCGCGTCGCCGAACGCGGCACGCATCAGGAACTGCTCGAAGTGGACGGGCTATACGCGAACCTCTGGGCGGTCCAGGCCGGCGAGATAGACGACCTGCCGGACGAATTCGTCGACAGGGCGCGCGGAGACGCCTGAGACCGGGATACCGGAACGCGCACCTCGAGGACGCGGACTTCTGATCTGCGAAGTGTCGAGAGCGGCCAGAGAACGCCCGAGACGACGGCCGCTCCGCAGCGCTCGAATCCGTCAGTAGACGGCCGTTTGAATCGCTTCGTCCAGATCCTCGAACTCGTCGAGGTACTCGCGGCGCTCCTCGCGCAGGTCGGCGATCTGTTCGTCGGCGTCCGCCAGCGCGTCACCGACGTCGAAGCGGCTCACGTCCAGTTCCGGAACGGCGTCGGGGACGGTCAGCCCCGTCGTCGGGTCGTCGGTCCACTCGACGCGGCCGCGGCTGACCTCGCGGAGCAGCGTCACGGTGTCGTCGACGCCGACGTCGCGGTCGCCGACGGTCCCGGTGTTCAGGAGGTACGCCTCCACGTCGAGGTCGGCGACGAGGTCGCGGAAGCGGTTGCCCTCCTCGCCCTCCGAGCCGATGATGAAGGGGTTGGTCCCGACGACGCGGATGGCCTCGCCCGCGCTGTCGGGGTCGCCGGCGCTGGTCTGGACGGACTCGCCGAGCATGAACGCGACGGCGGCCTCCTCGGGCGAGAGCTTCGCGATGGGCGGCATCGCGGGGTTGCGCGTGATGAAGAACACCTGGTCGACGGCGGGGAGGTCGATGTCCTCGTCCGCCGAGGGGAGGTGCTCGCGCCGGACGATGGCGCGGGCGTTGGCGGTGTGGGCGTCGCTGTCGAAGTCGACCGTCCCGTCGTCGGCGACGTCGACGTTCTCCAGCACCGCCGACTCGTGGGTCGCGGCCTCGTACATAGCCGGCTGTTCGTCGGGACCGAGTCCGATGGTCTTGATGTATAGCCCATCGCCCTCGCTCCCGGCGACCGTGCCGTCCTCGCGCAGGGCGCAGACGTCGTCCTGGAGCATCGTCGCATCTTCCGGGGCTTCGAGTCCCAGACCGTGGGCGGTGAGCGTCGACTTGCCGGTGCCCGAGAGGCCGAGGAAGACCTGTCCGACCGTCTCCAGGTCGTCTTCGCCGTCACCGTCGCGGTCCCCGGTTTGGAGGCGGACGCGCTTGGTGCCGGCGTGGAGGCCGAGGCCGCCCTGGCGCTTGGCGTCGAGCATGAACAGCCGCAGGAACGACTTCTTGGCCTCGCCGGAGTAGTCGGTCCCGAGGACGGCGGTGAACCCCTCGTCGGGGAGTACGCGGATGGCCACCTCGTCGGCGTCCGGAAGCTGGACGGTCGTGAAGTCGGGCTCGGCCCCCTCGGACGCGGGTTTGAGGAGGTTGGCCCACGACAGCGCGATCCGGCTGAACTCCTTCGGGACGTAGTAGCGGCAGACGTAGCTGTTCTCGGGGTGGCGGCCGAGCTGGCGGTCCAGACAGACCATCTCGCGGTCCGCAGCGGCGTCGAGGACCGTCTCGACGTGCTCGTAGTCGCCGGCGCCGAAGTCGGCGTCGAGCGCGTTCTCCGTCAGGTCGGCGTTGCGCGACTGGTGTTCGCTCACGTACGACGGCGACCCGTACTCCGTCGTCGTCTCCTTCTCCCGCGCGAACTCGCGCAGCTCCGAGAGCGTCGGGTCGTACACGACGTTGTCCGCTGTCCGGGGATCTGCGAGCGCCGCGGCCGGGGACTCTATCGGTGTCCCGTATTGTGACATCGTACCCATTCGTTCACATCCGACCGTGATAAAGGTAGTTTGGCAACCGATCGTTTGATAATTGCTGCCATAGAATTAATTTTTAAAACGCGAGTAAATCGTTGGGCGGGTCCTACGTCTTTCCGGCAGGGGCTGCTCAGTCGCGGTTCTCGACCCGCTCGCGGGCGGCGGCGACGACTAACGGGAGGGTGATCGTCGCGTCGGCGTAGACGGAGGCGTTCCGAGCCGCCTTCTCCAGTTTGCCCCACGATCGGGCCTCGTCCAGCGTCGCACCGGAGAGGCCGCCCGTCTCCGGGGTATCCATCGTCAACTGGACCGCGTAGTCGTAGGCGTCCGGCGCCACCAGCATCGTCTGGAGCGTGTAGTTCTTCGGGACGCCGCCACCGACGACCATCGCGCCCGCCTCCTCCGCCTCGAAGGCCTGGTCGGTGATCGTCGTCATGTCCGCCAGTGCGTCGAGCGTGAACTCGCTCGTCTGCGAGTACATCCACGCCTGGAGGCCCAGCACGGAGTCCTGCACGGCCGGGCAGTATATCGGGACGTCGTGTTCGTACGCGGCGGCCGCGACGCCCGCGCCCTCGTCGATGTCGCCCTCGTCGTTCACCGCGGCGTTCGCGCGGCCGAGTTCCTCGGTGAACCGCTGGATGCTGACCGCGCCCGACTCCTCGCACTCCGCTTCGAGCGTCGGGAACACCTCGTCGCGGAGATGGCTCTCGAACAGCGCGAAGTGCTCCTGCGGGAGGTAGACGTTGTAGATGCGGTCGACGCCCTCGTCGCGCAGGCGCTCGTCGTGCTCGCGCTCGGTCTTGCCCTCTTCGTGGACCTGCCCGTGGTGGTGTTTGCCGCCGATGGCCTCGATCGCGTCGTGGGTGAGGTTCGCGCCGGTAGTTACGAGCGCGTCGATGTGCCCGTCCCGGATCAGGTCGGCGACGATGCGTCGCATCCCGGTCGGGACCATCGCGCCGGCGAGGCCGAAGAAGTTGGTCACGTCGTCGTCGAGCATCTCGGCGTAGACGTCGACCGCCTCGTGGAGGGCGCTGGCACCGATGCCGGCGTTCCCGTACTCGTCGGCCAGTTCGCCGACGGTCATGCCCGCGCGGGCCTCTGCGTGGCCGATCGGGTCGTGTTCGAACGTCTCGCGTGGCGTCTCGTCGCTCATTGCTCGCTCGTCGGCCGCCCGCGCGCTTCAAGCCCGCGGTTCGCCCCGAACCCGGCGGCGGGCCCCGGCGACGGGAAACACCGAAATAGCCAGGTTCCCTGACAGTGCGCATGGCACCGTCTCGCGCGGATTCCGCGCTGTCGAAACGCGACCGGGAGCGCCTCTGCAGGGGCGTCACGACCGTCGGCGACAGGGAGTCGTCGCCGGTCAGGACACCGCTGACCGGCGAGCGGTTCGGGTCGGTTCCGGACTGCACACCCGACGACGCGGCCGCCGCGGTCGAGCGAGCGCGGGCCGCCCAGGCCGAGTGGGCCGCTCGACCGGTCTCCGAGCGGGCCGACGTGCTCCGCCGGTTCGCCGACGCGGTGACCGCGAACCGGAGCGACCTGCTCGACGTCGTCCAGTTAGAGACCGGCAAAGCGCGCTTCGACGCCCTCGAAGAAGTGCTCGACGTCGTCGCCACCGCCGAGTACTACGCCCGACGCGGCCCCGGGCACCTCGAATCCGCACGCCGTTCCGGCGCGATCCCGGGGCTCACACGAACGGTCGAGCACGCGGATCCCGTCGGCGTCGTCGGTTGTATCTCGCCGTGGAACTACCCGTTCACGCTCGCCGTCTCGGACCTGTTGCCCGCACTCCTCGCCGGCAACGGTGCCGTCCTGAAGCCCGCCGAGCAGACGCCGTTTTCCGCGCTGGTCGCGGTCGACCTGCTCGAATCCGCCGGGCTGCCCGCCGACCTCTTCCAGGTCGTGACCGGCGACGGCGAGCGACTGGGCGAGCCGCTGATCTCGCGAGTCGACCACCTGCGGTTCACCGGGAGCACCGCGGTCGGCCGCGAAGTCGCCGCCCTCGCGGGCGAACACCTCGTCGACGCCTCGCTGGAACTCGGCGGGAAGAACGCCGCGCTCGTGCTCGACGACGCCGACGTCGAGACGACCGTCCGCGGCCTGATCAACGGCTGTTACGCGAACGCCGGCCAGCTCTGCATCGCGACCGAGCGCGTCTACGTCGAGCGGCCGGTGTACGACGAACTCCGCGAGCGGTTCGTCGACGCGACCGAACGACAGGACCTCGGCGTGGGGTTCGACTACGGCCCCGACGTCGGGTCGCTGATCAGCGCCGAACAGTTGGAAACGGTCGAATCGCACGTCGAGGACGCCCGCGAGCGCGGTGCGACGGTCGAGACGGGCGGCCAGCGGCGTGAAGACGTGGGTCCGTGGGTGTACGAACCGACTGTCCTCACAGACCTGCCGGCAGAAGCGACGGCCGCGAGCCAGGAGACGTTCGGTCCGGTCGTCTCGGTCGTGCCGGTCGACGGCGTCGACGAGGCCGTCGAGCGGGCCAACGACACCGACTACGGCCTCCACGCGAGCGTCTGGACCGGCGACGCCGACCGCGGCGAGCGCGTCGCCCGCCGGCTGGAAACCGGGACCGTCTCGATCAACGACGGCTACCGGGCCATGTGGCTGTCGACGGACGCGCCGATGGGCGGCGTCGGCGACTCGGGGATCGGCCGCCGCCACGGGCGCGAGGGGATCCGCGAGTACACGGAGTCACAGACAGTCACGACTCAGCGCGGTCACCCGCTGGCGTTCCCGGACGCCGTTCCCGACCGTTTCACCGCAGCGGGCGCGACGGCGGGCGTCCGCGCGCTCCGCTGGCTTCGCGAGCGTTCGCCGCTGGGTGAGTGACGATGCAGTTGCTCACCGGGTTCCCCGGATTCCTCGGGTCGGCGCTGCTGTCGCGGCTGCTCTCGCGTACCGACGAGCGGCTCGTCTGCCTCGTCCAGTCACACTATCGGGAGCGGGCGGACGAGCGGGCCGCGACGCTGACCGACGAGGCCGGGGTCGACCGCGACCGGGTTCGGCTCGTCGAGGGCGACATCACCGACCCACGACTCGCGGTCGACGACTACGACGGACTCCGGCGAGATGCGCGCGTGGTCTATCACCTCGCAGCGGTGTACGACCTCGGCGTCGCGCGACCGCTGGCCGACCGGGTGAACGTCGACGGCACCCGGAACGTGCTCGACTTCGCGGTCGGTGCGGACGTCGACCGGTTCCACTACGTCAGCACGTGTTTCGTCAGCGGCCGGTACGACGGGACCTTCACGCACGAAGACCTCGACGTCGGCCAGTCGTTCCACAACCACTACGAGGCGACCAAGTTCGAAGCGGAGCGGCTCGTCCAGGCCCGGATGAAGGAGGGGTTCCCGGCGACGGTGTACCGGCCGGCGATCGCGGTGGGAGACAGCCGCACGGGCAAGACCCAGAAGTTCGACGGGCCGTACTACCTGCTCAAACTGATCCTCCGGCAGTGGCCCGTCGCCGCAGTGCCAGTCCCGCTCAGGCCGTCCGCGACCCGGCTGAACGTCGTCCCGCGGGACTTCGTCGTCGACGCGATGGCCGCGATATCGGCGCGCGACGACTCGGCCGGCGAGGTCTATCAGCTCTGTAACCCGCACCCGCCGACGATCCGCCGACTCGTGGAGACACTCGGGCGGGCCGCCGGGCGACGGGTCCTCCCCCTCAGGGGGACGACCAGGCTCGCCCGCGTCGCGACCGAACGCGTCCCGGGGATCGCTGACGAACTGGGGATCGAACCCGCTGCGCTCCCGTACCTCTCGCAGCCGACGACGTACACGGACGAGAACGCCCGCGAAGCGCTTGCCGAGACGGCCGTGCGGTGTCCGCTGTTCTCGTCGTACGCGGACGTCCTGGTCGCGTACGCCCGCGAACATCTCGACGAGGGCGCGGGGGCGATGACCTGAGCGGACGACTGTGCGGTGACCTGAGCGGACGACTGTGCGATGACCTGATCGGACGACAGGGCGACGACCCGAGACGGTTCGGGTCCGCTACTCGACCGCGAGCGCCGCCTGACAGCACGACGACCGGTACTCGTCGGCCCGGCGGACGAGCTTGCAGTCCCTGTAGCGCCGAGCGACGAGCGCGTCGCACTCCGCACAGCGGAGGACGTACTTCGGGTCGGAGAACGTCTCGCAGTGGACCTCGGTGTCGAGTTCGCGGGCGCGAGCTTTGAACGCGGATCCGTGGTCGGTGGTGCCGCAGTGCTGGTACTGTTCGAGGTGGACGAGTTCGTGGCGAAGGGTCGACTCCCACTCCTCGCGGTCGAAGGCGTCGAAGGCGTCCCACGTCAGCGACAGCGTGGCCGGGAACGGACGGCCGCCGGCCCGCCGGCCACCCGCTGCGACCGCCGACTCCCAGTCGATCGGGGTGCCGACTTCCGCTTCCGGGATCTTCGGGCGTTTGAGTGCGGCCGCTCGGCGCTTGGCGCGCGTCGAGACCTCCCACTCGACGAGGTCGAAGCGGACGTCGACCAGCCACTCGCGGCGGACGTCCTTGCAGTAGTCGCGCGACCACGCGACGAGGTCGTCGTGGGTCGATATCTCGTCGTACGCCGGCGCCGTCACGATACCCCCGACAAGGTCGTGCGGTCTCTTGAATCGCTCGCTCGCGGAAGACGGGCGGCGGTTCCCCCGTTCGGCGGCCTCGCTCTCAATTCGTCGTCGTGATCTCGACGACGTCGCGGTGGTCGAGTTCCGTGTCTGCGCCGACCTGCCGACCCGAGCGGATGTCCATCGCGTGCAGGAACCCCTCGCCGATGTCGGTGTGCAGGAAGTACGCGAACTCCTCGGCCGTCGAACCGCCCGGCAGGACGAAACAGTCCTGCAGGAAGGTGCCGTCCTCCTGGGGCTTCTCCGCGCCGGGGAACACCGCGATGGCGTCGAGGACGTCGAAGAGAGCGGTCTCGAGAGCGCGCTGGACGCCGGTCCCCTCGTATTCGGTGACGAACTCGCGGATGGCTTCGAGGCCCGCCTCCTGCTCGTCGCTCACGTCGCCGACGATCTCGAACTCGGGATCGCCGGGTCGGTAGTCGACGACGCCCTGTTCGTCGGCGGATTTCAGGGCCTTCTCGGCGTGGGCCGAGACGGGGACGAATGTGAGGTGGTCGTACTCGTCTTCCGCGGTGATCTCGGCGAAGTTCTCCTGGGCGGCCGGCTTGTCCATCTTGTTCGCGGCGACGACCATCGGCTTCGTCCGCAGTCGGATCTCGCGGGCGAGCGACTCGCGGTCCGCCTCGTCCCACTCGTCGGGGTCGAGTCCGAGGCCAAGCGAGAGGAGCACCTGCTTAATCTCGTCCTCGTTCGTCCCGAAGGCGCTCATCTGCTCGGCCAGGTCGACCTCGATGTCGCGGTCCTCGCCCTGATAGCCCGAGCGGAAGCGCTCGATGCCCTTCTCCAGGATGTCGAGGTACCACATGTCCAGTTCCTCCTCGAGGAAGTCGATGTCCTCGCGCGGGTCGTGGTCCTCGGTCGCCTCGCCCTCGATGTCGGTCTCGCCGGAGAAGTCGACGACGTGGACGAGCACGTCCGTCTCGTTGAGGTCGGAGAGGAACTGGTTGCCCAGGCCGCGGCCCTCGTGTGCGCCGGGGACGAGGCCGGCGACGTCGACGAGTTTCGACGGGACGAAGCGGACCCCCTCTTCGCAGTAGCCGGTGTTCGGCGTGCAGGAGTGGTCGAACTCCGGCGCGGCGCAGTCGACGCGGACGTACGCCTCGCCGACGCTCGGGTCGATCGTCGTGAACGGATACGCGCCCTCGGGCACGTCGTTCATCGTCGCGGCGTTGAACAGGGTCGACTTGCCCACCGAGGGCTTACCGACGAGTCCGATACGGTAACTCATTGCCCCCTGTATCCAGACGCGCGGCTAAAGGGTTTCTAATCGGATACGTCCGATCGGCCGTCTGTGCCCTCTCTCGGTGCGTTTGTGACTGTTTCGCATTACAAACGTCGAATGTGATACAGTCACACGGAGGCGGTCGGGTCCGGTACGGCGGGCTCGGCGATCCTGGAACACTCCCGCGGGAGCAATCGATACCCGGCGCCGACGGGGCCGATCGGACGTCCCCGCGAGTCCGTTCGACGCGCGGAGACGGGTGGCCGAGGTCGAGCGCGTCGGGCCGTTCCCGGAAGCGAACGAACCCGAGACGGTCGGGCCCTCGGTCGACCTGAGCGAGGAGACGCGACAGTCGGCGGCAACGCCCGGTCGGCCGGTTCAGACTCGCCGGTAATCGCCGAGGCGGGTGCCGTCGAGGAGGTACGCCTGGCCGTCGACCAGCCCGTCGGGCAGGAACGGGGCGAGAAAGTCCTGCCCGTCGACGTTGACCCAGGTGCCGCCGGACAGATCGTTGAACGCCGGGAACACGACCAGCTCGGCGTCGGGACCGATGTCGATGTCGACGTCGTGGAACTCGCGGAAGGGGATGGGGTTCAGGTCGCCGCGGAGCCACGCGCGTTCGACGCGGGCGCCACCGACCTCGTCTTCGAGGCGGACGACGGGGTGCTCGTGGGCGACGCAGACCACGTCGGCGGTGAGGACGTCCGGGCTCGGCCAGGTGTGGCCGTGTGCGAAGCCGACGTCGTCGACGCGGACGCCGTGGCCGGGCGTGATCTCGACCGACTGGTCGACCCGTTCGAGGAGCGACGCCGCGTCGCCGTCGTGGTTGCCCTTGACGAGCGTGACCGGGAGGTCGACGGGGAGACCCTCGAAGAGTGCGATGATTTCCTCGCGCTCGGCGCGGCTGGGGTCGCCGATGGCGTTCGCGAGGTCGCCGAGGACGACCAGCCGGTCCGGTTGTTCGGCGTCGACGAGCGCGAGGAGCGACTCGCGGCGCTCTGGCCCGTGGTCGGGGAGTTCGACGCCGTCCCGCCGGAGCCCGGCCTCGATGCCGGCGTGGTAGTCGGCGACGACGAGCAGCCGCTGGTCGGCAGTCGCCGCGATGGCGGCCGGTTCCCCCGGGAGCGGTTCGACGCCCATCAGATCGGCTTGTACACGTCGTCGTCCGGCTCGTAGCAGCGGCCGTCCATCAGGGCGTCCTGGATGGCGTCGCGCACCTCGTCTGCGGGCGCGCCGATCCGGCTCGTCACGGCGTCGACGATGTCGTCCGCGTGGGCGCCGTCGCCCTCGTCGATGTCGCGCATCGCGTCCATCACCGCGTCCTCGACGTCGACGTCTTCGGCCGGCTCGGCGTCGGCCGCCTGCTCGGCGTCGGCCGTCGACTCGGTCGACTCCTCGGCGGCTTCCGGTTCCGCGTCGGCCGCCTCCGTCGCGTCGGACTCGGCGGCCTCGGCGTCGTCCGTCTGGGACTCCGCGGGCTCCGCTGGCGCGGAGGCGTCGGTAGCTCCGCCCGCCGCGGGTTCCTCGCTCGCGGCGTCGCCCTCGGCGAGTTCGTCGGGGTCCGGCGTCTCGATGCCGGCCTCGCCGGGCTCGCCGACTTCGCTGCCGCTCTGGAACTCCGTCCCGAACTCCTCCTCGATCTCCTCGCGCTCGTCCTCGTCGAGGTCGAACTCGCCGGGGTCGAAGTCGTCGAGGTCGTCCCCGTCCGCGGCACCGGTGTCGGCGGCGGCGTCGGATTCCTCGGGCGCCGATTCGACGGCCGGGTCCGTCTCGCTGGACTCGTCGACAGCGGTTTCGGTGGACTCGGTGACGGCGGTCGTCGATCCGCCGGCCTCCGCCGCCGATCCGACCGGCTCGTCGGCGGGCTCCGACGGGGAGTCCTCGGCCGGTTCGGACGCGCTCGCCGGTTCGGTCTCCGGCGCTGACTCGGTCTCGGTTCCGCCCGTGTCGGCAGACGTCTCCGTGTCAGTGGCGGTCTCCGCGTCGGTGGTCGTCTCCGTGTCTGCGGTCGTGCCCGCAGCGGTCGCGGGCTCTCCGGATTCCGCGCCGGTGCTCGTCTCGTCGGAAGTCGTCGCCGAGGCCGCGTCGGCGGACTCGGTGCTGCTGGCGGTCGCCGCGGTCGACTCGTCGCCGAGCGCGCCGCCGAGGTCCGTGCTCTCACCGCCGACGTTGGGGGCGATGTCCATCGCGGCGAGCGACGCGAGGTCCGCCTCGCCCGGCGCGTCGGGGGAGGCGGTGTGTCCGTCGACCTCGTCTCGCTCGTCGGCGACGACTTCGAGAGCCTGGACGGCGGTGTTCCGGACCACGTCCAGGTACGCGGGCGTCGTGCCGTAGTGGTCGATGGCGAGCGGGATGCCCGCTGCCAGTCCGGTGTCGACGCCCTCGGATTCCAGCGCGGCCCGCAACTCGTCGCCGCGTTCGTCCATCTGGAGCGCGCGGGCCATCGTCCGCACGCGGTCGAGGGTCTGGCGGGCCGTCCCGACGGTCCAGCGGTCGCGGGTCTCCGCGTCGACCTCGTTGACGTTCTCCGGGCGGATCGAGGTGTAGGTCACGTCGGAGTCGTCGGGCTGGAACGTCCGGGCCTTCCCGGTGACGGCGACGAACATCGGCGGCTGGGCGCGCTCGAAGAAGGCCTGCGCGTCGGGCTGGTACTGCCCGGCGTAGACGACGAACGCGCCCGTGGGGTCGACCACCCTGGCGCGGAGCACGTCTTCGCTGGCGTTTTCGACCTCGGTGAGGACGCCGACGACGAACAGGCGGTTGACGCGCCCGCCCGTCGGCGTGACCACGTAGTTCGGGGCGCGCTCCTCGTCGCTCTCGGAGTACGAGAAGTCGGCGTCCTCGAACTCCGCGGCGAACAGGCGGTAGGCGACCTCGCGACGGCCCGCGCCGCCCTGGTCCTCCGACCCGCTCATTGCCGGACCTCCGCCAGCAGGTCACTGGCACGCGCTGCGGGGTCGTCCTCCGTCTCCTCGAAGGTGCGAGCGTTGAGGTTGGCGCCGTACTCGTCGACCGACAGCGAGCCGCGCACGCGGAACTCGCGGCCGACGATCTCCTCGCGGATGGCGTCGGCGACGGCCTCCTGGTCCATCTCCTCGCGGGCGTGCTCCTTCGCGTCCTCGAGGCCGCCGCCGTAGATCTCCTCGGTGAGCCCGTCGTCGAGGATGGCGGTCACGGTCCCGGTGCCGTCGTCGAGGATGGCCTTCACGCGCAGGTCGTCGACGCCGTCGACGGCGCCGTGGGTCCGGCACTGGCCGTTCTGTACCACGCGGCCGCACTCTGGGCAGCGCTCGATGAGGCCGGAGCCGTCGCGGACCGCGATGACGTTCCCGACGATCTCCACGTCGAACAGGCCGCCCGATTCGATAGCGTCTCTGACGGCCAGTGCGGGCGCATCCTCGGTGGGCTCGACCGACCGGTCGAGTTCGGCGACGGTCGTGAACTCCGAGACGTTGACCGACGGGGCGCCGCGGAACTCGCGGACGAACACGTCTTCGAGGCGGAGAGAGGCGCCTTCGGTGATCGCCTCGTGGGGCTCCCAGTCGGTAAAGGGGAGCCGGGTCGTCTCGTCGGCGAAGATGCCGCTCAGGATGTCCGTCTCGCCGTCGCGGCCGTCGATGGTCTTCGTCTCGACCTCCAGTACTGTTACCTCGACGTCGATCCCGCGGTCGCCGGGTTCGAGTTCGGCGAGCGTCGCGTCGCCGCCCACCGGGTAGTCGACGGCGAGGTCTTCGTCGGCGAGCTGGATGGTCGTGCTCTCGCCGAGGTTGAGTTCGGGGTCGCCTTCCCACTCGCGGACGCCGGCGTTGCCGGCGGTGATCGTCTGCCCGGCTTCGAGGCCGAAATCGTCCCACGCGGTGTAGGATATCTTCCCGCTCTCGTCGGCGATCTCCCCCTCGAAGATGACGTGGTCCGACCCCTGGTAGCGGATCGACCGCTTGCCGACCGTCAGCACCGTGCCGGTGACGGTGACCGAGGAGTCGCCCGTCGAGACGTCGGCGATGTCTTTGGTCGTCGGGCCGCCGCTGTCGCTCGACCCGTCACCGTACTTCCGGCGGAGACTGTCCTTCGCTTCCTCGACGGGGACGCTGTACTCGACGAGGTTCTCCAGGTCGCGTTTGACCTCCGTTTTGTCGACACCGAGGCTGGAGGCGAGTTCCTCGGCATGGTCGTCTAAGCTCATCACCGAGACGTTCGGCTGGGGTCGGTAAAAATCGTTCCCGTCGGTCGACGGCGAGCACTCGGGCACGGAACGGCGGACCGGCAGTCGTCGGACGCGGGCACCGTCGTGTCAGTTGGGAACCCGGTCGAGGCAGGCTTTTGGTCGTCCACGTTCGATGTGCGTCGCATGGAACCCCCGTCGTTCAGGGGCAAGCCGTCGGAGAGCCACGTCGTCTGGCGGCGGTCCGGCGCCGAGGAGACGGTCCCGAAGCGCTTCGACGAGCAGGAACTGCGCGCCTGGTGTTCGGCCCACGGGTTCGACTTCGAGACCGACAAGCGCGTCGACCACGGTCGCGCCGAGGAGCCGCGAGAGCAGTACCGGACGGTGTTCGCCTGGGCCGACGAGGAGAGCGAGTCGTTCGGCCTCGGCGACGACGAGTGGGAGATCGAGACCCAGGAGACACCGCGAACGTTCCTGGAGATCGACGGCAAGGGACAGGCCCGCCTCAAGACCTGGACCGAGGAGTACGTCTTCGACGTCGAGGAGCTGTGGCTCGATGGGCGCTCGTTCGTGTTCCGGGCGGCGGCGATCGACGGCGCGAAGCGACTCGACACGCGCAAACTCACCGAGCCGCCGGAGTGAGACCCTCGGACCGAGGCCCGGGGTGAGACCGGGGACCGAAAGCGGTATTCCGCGGAGCGCGCTTCTCCCCCCTATGCACGTCGTCGTCAACGCCGCGATGAGCGCCGACGGGAAACTCTCGACGCGTGAACGGGAACAGGTCGCGATCAGCGGTCCCGCCGACTTCGACCGCGTCGACGCCCTCCGCGCCGAGAGCGACGCCGTCATGGTCGGCGTCGGGACAGTACTGGCCGACGACCCGTCGCTGACCGTCGACGACGACGCCCGGCGGGAGCGCCGTCGGGAGGGCGGCAAGCCCGAGAACCCGGCCCGCATCGTCGCCGACTCCCGGATCCGAACGCCGACGGACGCCCGAGTCCTCGACGACCGGGCGGAGACGTACCTCCTGACCAGCGAGGCCGCCCCGCAGGACTTCGTCGCCGAGATCACCGACGCCGGCGCCGAGGTTATCTCGACCGGCGACC
Organism: Halosimplex rarum; assembly: GCF_047715405.1. NCBI lineage: Archaea > Methanobacteriati > Methanobacteriota > Halobacteria > Halobacteriales > Haloarculaceae > Halosimplex > Halosimplex rarum. The sequence goes on along the minus strand of NZ_CP180412.1, from coordinate 1,421,363 downwards.
AGCGGGTGGACCTCCCCGCCGCGCTGGCGGAACTGGAGTCGCGGGGGATCGACCGGCTGATGGTCGAAGGCGGCGGCGAGATCATCTTCTCGCTGTTCGAGGCGGAGCTGGTCGACGAACTCTCTGTGTACGTCGGCCCGACCGTCATCGGCGGCTGGAAGGCGCCGACGCTGGCCGACGGCGACGGGTTCGTCGACGACTTCCCCGAACTCTCGCTCCGCGACGTCGAGGGCATCGACGACGGCGTCCTGATCCGCTGGGACGTCTGTTGACGGTACCGGCGGCGGTCCGAACGCTGTCGAGCGGGCCCGGCGTCGAGAAACCGCGAAACTGCCTGTACTGGTGCGGCTACGTCAGTGAGAGTGGCCGGTGAGTTCCGCGAACGAGCGGCCGAAGCGCTCCTCGAACAGGTCGAGCGTCAGTTCCTCGGTGTCGGCGATCTTGTCGTCGACGTCGCCCTCGCTGTGGTGGACGGCGCCGTGGATGCGCTGTGCGAGACCGAACATCGCGATGTCGCCGACGACCTCCGGCGCCGTCTCGTCGCCCTCGGCGAGGAGGTCGAGCAGTTCGGTCGGGACGACGAGTTCGTCCGTCGCACCGTCTTCCGATTCGAGCGTCAGCGTCACCGTCTCGGCGTCTGCCATGGTCTCCGTAGGGACAGCCCCCATATGGGTCTGGTGGATGCGTGTGCGAGCGACGGCGAGTGAAATCCGGAGAAGGCGGTGGAGCGTCAGTCGTCCGCTTCCGCCGCGGCTTCCGCTTCGCCCTCGGCGGGCGCCTCGCGTTCGAGGTAGTCGTCGGCGTCCATGGCGGCCTTGCAGCCCATGCCGCCGGCGGTGATCGCCTGCTGGTAGTGGTGGTCGACCACGTCGCCGGCGGCGAACAGCCCCTCGACGCCGGTCGCGGTCTGATTCGCGCCCTCACCGCCGCCGCGGCTGCCCTGGGTCATCACGTAGCCCTCCGGGTCCAGGTCGACGCCGGTGTCCTGGAGGTAGTCGGTGTTGGGCGTGTGACCGATGGCGACGAAGACGGCACCCACGTCGAAGTCGAACTCCTCGGTCTCGGGGTCGTCGAGGGTGTCCTTGGGGTAGCCCGACTCGTTGCGCGCGAGCGTGACGTGGTCGACGCCGCCCTCCTGGGAGCCGTGGACTTCCAGCAGCTCGGTGTTGCGCATGATCTCCACGTCGCCGTCCTCGACCTTGTCCATCAGGCGGTCGATCCAGTAGTCCTCGGCGCGGAACTCCTCGCGACGGTGGGCCAGGTAGACCGTGTCAGCGAAGCGCGTGAGGAAGTCGGCCTCCTCGAAGGCGGCGTCGCCACCACCGACGACGAGCATATCCTCGCCGCGGAAGAACGCGCCGTCGCACGTGGCGCACGTCGAGACGCCGAAGCCCATGAGGTCGTCCTCCCCGGGGACGCCGAGGGTGCGCGCGCTCGCACCGCTCGCGGCGATGAAGGCGTCGGTCGTGTACGTGTCGCCGGTGTTGAGTTCCACCTCGAAGGGCCGAACGTCGTCGTCGACGTCCTCGACGATGCCGTGGGTGATCTCCGCGCCGAACTGTTTGGCCTGCTCTTTCATGTTGTTCACCAGTTCGGTCCCCCCGACGCCGTCGGGGAAGCCGGGGTAGTTCTCGACGTCGGTCGTCAGCGTGAGCTGTCCGCCCGGCTCGTCCCCTTCGAGGACGAGCGGCTTGAGGTTCGACCGCGCCGCGTAGATGGCGGCTGTCAACCCTGCGATGCCCGAACCCGCGATGATCAGCCGTCGGTGGTCGGCCGGCTCGGAAGTCATTGCTATACGGTAATGGAGTATCCCGTATGTAGATTGCGCTGTCGCGGCGACCGGTCGGGACGGGCGGGTACGTCGCCGGACGCGCCCGATCCGCTGCGACGCGTGCTCGTTCACCGCCGCGCTCGTCCCCGCGCCCCCCGATCAGTCCTCTTTCCACTCGCCCACTCGCTCGCCGTAAATTTCGCCTTTGGCCTGGCGTTCGGTCGGCCAGACCGCGAGAGCGACGATCGCGAGATAGACCACCCCGAGTACGCCCGCGACGACGACACCGGGGACGCCCGGGAGTTCGGCCGCCTCGGTCCACTGGCGCTCCGGCGTGAATAGCGTGACCTTCGCGACCCACGCGACGCCGACGACGACGAACAGCAGGCCGTAGATCCGACGGAGCCGTCGCGAGAGCGCTTCGAGGAGGGAGACCTTGAACGTCGGGTAGCGGAGGTCCCGGCCCAGCTCCTCGCGCCACTTGGAGTGTTCCGCGCCCTCCGGCGAGAGCGCGTTGGCGAAGACGTTCTCCTGGACGATCCGGACCCGCGACCGGTACATGTCGTAGAAGCGGTAGCGGCGCACCTCGTAGGAGAGGAAGGCGGCGAGCGCCCCGACGGCGATGAGCAACAGGTACGCCGGCATCGCCGGTGCGGAGAACACGAGCGACAACAGCGCCGCCAGGAGGGTTATCGCCCAGTTCGTCGTGCGGTCGATCCGGTCCTGGGCGCTGTTGGCCTGACTCACCTCGCCCCGGTAGAAGTGCGGGAGTATCTCGAGAAGCGCGTCGCTGTCGCCGGCGATGTCCGCAGCGAACTCCTCGTCGCCGCGGTCGAGTCGGCTGTCGCTGAGATCCTCGTCCATGCCTCCCGTTCGTCCTCGACGACCAATACACCCGCAGAGAACGTGACCAACCGGCCAGTACCCCGAAGCCGGTCGATTCGCCGTGCGGGACCGACGCGCAACCGACCGCCGCAGACCGACGACAGAACGCTTAGGAGCGCGCCCCCACTCCACTCCGAACATGCCCGCCGACCTGGAAGAGAAGACCGACCGCTACGAGGGGTTGCTCGCCGAGGCGCTGGACGCCGCCGAGGTCGCACCGCCGGAGGGGACGCCCATGGCCGATGCCGCCGCCGAGTGCGAGGAGATGGCCCGCTCGTACCTCGAAGACGGCCGCCACTTCCGCGACGACGGCGACCCCGTGAACGCCCTCGCCTCGTTCTCCTACGGCCACGCCTGGCTCGACGCCGGCGCGCGCATCGGCCTGTTCGACGTGCCCGAAGAGGGCCATCTGTTCACGGTGTAACGGCCGCGGAGCCGCGGCCCGGAGGCGGGATCGGCGATCAGTCGCTTCGCCAGTTTCATCCGTGATTACTGGGGGTTCGAGTTTAAGTGAGTCGCCGGGATACCTCGGGTAACACGCGGTCACGGACCTCTCATGTCACGCGAAGCCAGCGACGGGACGGGAGCGGGCGGCGGTCGCCTCGACGCCTTCCAGCAGTGGCTCACCCGGGCGGCCACGGCCCTCACCGGCACCCGCATCCACGTCCCGAACTACGACCCCGCACGCCACGGGCGACTCGTTGCCGACCCCACGGCCACCGGCGAGCGGGAGATCGAACGCTACTGGCTCAACGCGCCCTTCGCCTACGCGACGATCAGCTACGACGACGAGGAGAACGAACACCGCTATCGGGTCGTCGAACCGTCGCTCGACGAGACCGAACTCGACCTGCTGGAACGGGTCTTCGAGGACGTCCGCGACCCGCTGATATACCGCGACGAGGTGAGCGCCGACCCGGCCGAGGCGCTCCGCGAGGAACTGCGCCGGCGCCTCGAAGAGTACGGCGTCGACGTGGCGACGGAGACGTTCTACCGGCTGTTCTACTACCTCCACCGGTCGTTTCTCGGCTACGGCAAGCTCGACCCGATCATGCACGACTCGCGCGTCGAGGACATCTCCTGCGACGGCGCGTCGCTGCCGGTGTTCGTCTATCACGAGGAGTACACTGACGTCGAGACGAACGTCGTCTTCGACAGGGACGCGTTGGACGACTTCGTCGTCCAGCTCGCCCAGCGCTCGGGCCGGCACGTCAGCGTCAGCGACCCGGTCGTCTCGACGACGCTGCCGGACGGCTCGCGGATCGAACTCGCGCTGGGCGACGAGGTGACGCCGCGCGGGTCGGCGTTCACCGTCCGGAAGTACGCCGACGAGCCGATGACGCCGGTGGACCTCATGGACTACGGTACCTACGACGACCGGATGCTCGCCTTCCTCTGGCTGTGCATCGAGAACAACAAGAGCCTCATCTTCGCCGGCGGGACGGCCGCCGGGAAGACCACCTCGATGAACGCCGTCTCGATGTTCATCCCGCCGCGCTCGAAGGTGATCACCATCGAGGACACTCGCGAGCTGTCCCTGTACCACGAGAACTGGCTGTCGTCGGTCACCCGCGAGCGCATGGGCGACGGCGACATCACGATGTACGACCTGCTGCGGTCGTCGCTGCGCCATCGCCCGGAGTACATCGTCGTCGGCGAGGTCCGCGGCGAGGAGGCGATCACCCTCTTCCAGGCGATGAACACCGGGCACACGACGTTCTCGACGCTGCACGCCGACTCCGTCCAGACGGTCATCAACCGCCTCGAGAACGAGCCGATCAACGTCCCGCGGCCGATGGTCCAGTCGCTCGACGTCCTGAGCGTCCAGGTGTTGACCCGCTCCGGCGACCAGCGGGTCCGCCGCGCCAAGACTGTCTCCGAGATCGAGGGCATCGACCAGCGGACGGGCGAACTCGACTACTCCAACACCTACTCGTGGGACGGCACCTCCGACACGTTCACGCGGAACAACAGCGAACTCCTAGAGGAGATCCGACAGGAACAGGGCTGGACGCGCGCCGAACTGATGCGCGAGTTCCGGAACCGCCGGCGTTTCCTCGCGTACCTGCAGGACAGCGGCATCTCCGATTTCCGGCGGTTCACCGCGATGGTCAACAAGTACTACGCGGACCCCGGCGAGGTCGTCGACATGATAGACGACGCCGCGGTGTCCGTCGGCGACTCATGAGGGCGCTCGTCGGCCTCGTGCCGCTGCTTTTCGGCCTCGGGCTCGTCGCGCTCGTTCCGCTCGTTCCGTTGCATCGGGGGCTGCGAGCGCTGTCGGCACGAGTCGCGCGCCGGTACTTCGCCCGATACGTCACCGAGGAGGCGCCGGACCGACGCCGCAGGCTCAGGGAGGCCTACGTCGACCAGACGTATCGCACGTACGCCGCCGAGACGTACCTCGTCACCGCGGTTTCGGCCGTGGCCGGCGCCGTCGTCGGGGTCTACCTCACCGGCGGGGCGCTGTTGATACTGCCAGCGGTCGGTGAGTTCATCAACCAGCTCCCGAACGCGATGGCGAACGCCCTCGGGCGACCGGCACTCGAACCGGAACTCACGCCGAAGCAGGTGCTCGCGGTCCTGACCGGCGGCGGCGCGCTGACGGGGCTCGGCGCCGCGGCCTCGGCGTACTGGTACCGATGGGAGCGCCCGCGCAGCCACGCCGAGGTGCGCCGGCGCGGAATCAACGAGGGGCTCCCGCGGACGGTCGCGTTCGTCTACGCGCTCTCACGGGGCGGGATGGCGATGCCCGAGGTGATGCGGACGCTGGCGCGCAATCGCGCCGTCTACGGCCACGGCGCCGACGAGATTTCGGTCGCCGTCCGGCAGATGGATCTCTTCGGTCGCGACATCATCACGGCCGTCCGACACGTCACGAAGCGGACGCCCAGCGAGGAGTTCAAGACGTTCGGCGAGAACCTCGCGAGCGTCCTCCAGAGCGGGCAGAATCTGCCCGGGTTCCTGCGCGAGCAGTACGACCGCTACCAGGAGGAGGCCGTCGACCGCCAGGAGGACGTACTCGAACTGCTGGCGACCATCGCCGAGGCGTACGTCACCGTCCTCGTCGCCGGGACGCTCTTCTTGATGACGATCCTGCTCGTCTTCGGGCTGACGACGACCCAGACGATCAACTTCCTACGGCTGCTCGCGTACGTGATGATCCCGCTGGCGAACCTGCTGTTCGTGGTCTACCTTTCGGGGAAGCTCGACCTCCTCGGCGTCGGCGGCGGGGCCAAAACCGCCGGGCTCGCCGAGTCGATCCGCGGCCACTCGGGGCTTCCCGACCAGACGTCGAAGTGGGACGACGGCCGCGACGCGAAGTCGGACGGCGACCGCGACGCGAAGCGAGGCACCGACCGACAGGCGACCGACGGCGGGTACGCGACGGCGGCGACCGACCGGCGGCAACTCGCCGCATACGACGCCCTCGAACGGGTCCGCGTCTTCGTCGACAGACCGATGCGGACCCTGCTCGGGCGGCCGACCGCAATCCTCTACGTGACTGTCCCGCTCGCGCTGCTGTCCGTCGTCCTGCGCGCGCCGGGACTGCTGGTCGGCGACGTACAGGTCCGCGCGCTCGACGACGTCCTGATCCAGGCGCTGCTGGTGGTCGTCGGCTCGTTCGCGGTCGTCTGGGAGTACTACTCCCGACGGATCAGGCGGATGGAGACGGCGCTGCCCGAACTGCTCGACCGGCTCGCGAGCCTCAACGAGGCGGGCATGTCCGTCGTCGAGGGGCTCGAACGCGTCCGCGAGAGCGACCTGGGCGTCCTCTCCGTCGAGGTCGACCGGATCCACAGGGACATCACCTACGGCGCGAACGTCGACGACGCGCTGCGGCGGTTCGGCCTGCGCGTTCGGACCACGGCGACGACGCGGGTCGTCACGCTGCTGACGAACGCGCTCCGGGCGAGCGGGAACCTCGGCCCGGTCCTCCGGATCGCCGGCCAGCAGGCGGCGGCGGAGCTGAAACTCCGGCGCAAGCGGCGCCAGCAGATGTTCACCTACCTCGTCGTCATCTACGTCTCGTTCGTGGTGTTCCTGGTCATCATCGTCGCCGTCCAGGAAGTGCTCGTCCCGAGTCTCCCGAACAACGTCCCGACGCCGGAGAACACGAACCGCATGGCCATCGATGTCGAGGCGTTCGCCCGCTTCGGACAGGTGAACAAGGCCGCCTACACGCTCGTCTTCTTCCACACCGCTATCGTCCAGGCGGTCCTCTCCGGGTTCGTCGCCGGACAGCTGGGCGAGGGGTCGCTCAAGGACGGGGCGAAACACGCCGCGGTCATGCTCGCCGTCGCCTACGGCGCGTTCGTGCTCCTCTCCTCGCCCGTCGCGCAGGTGACCTTCTCCGACCAGACGATGACGGGCGACGCCGTCACGATAGACTCCGTTTCGCTGTCCGAGGGGGGATACGTCACGATCCGATCGAAGACAGCCGACGGGGAAATCGTCGGCCACAGCGAGTACATCGCGCCCGGCGACGACCGCGACGTCCGGATACGTCTCGAATCGACGTACAGCGACGAGATGGAACTGTACGCGGTCCCGCACCTCGACACCGACGGGGACGAGCGGTTCGGGTACACCGGCGGGTCCGTCGACCGCACGTATCCGACCGAGCGCACCCGTATCTACGACGTGGCGCAGGTCGAGCAGAGCGACAGCAAGCGGGGAAGCGTCGGTTCCGTGCGGCGGCGGTCCGTCGGGTTTTAGGCGGATGGCCGACCTACCGACGCGGCGATGGAACTGGCCGCCTTCGCCGAGCGGGCCCGAGCGATCGAAGCCGAGAGCGCCGACAGCGCGGTCCGCGAGCGCGTGACCGACCTGTTCGAGGCGGCGGGCGCGGACCTGCCCGTCGTCGCCCGGTACGTGCAGGGCCGGGTGTTCCCCGCCCACGTCTCGACGAAACTCGACATCGGCCCCGCGCTGTGCTACGAGGCCATCGCGAAGGCCGCCGGGCGAAACGTCTCCGCCGACGACGTGGAAGGCCGCGTCGCCGAGATGGGCGACGTGGGCGAGGTGGCTGCAAGCTACGACTTCGGCGGCCAGCAGGGGCTCGGCGCGTTCGGTGCGGGCAGTTGCGGTGACGGCGGGAGTTCGGGCGAGGGATCGGCCGGACTGACCGTGGCCGAGGTCGACGACGAACTCCGTGACCTCGCCGCGACCGAGGGCGCCGGGAGCCAGGATACGAAACGCGACATCCTCTTCGGGCTGTTCAACCGTGCCGACGGGGACGAGGCACGCTATCTCGCGCGCCTCGTGCTCGCCGAGATGCGGATCGGCGTCGGCGAGGGAACCGTCCGCGACGCGGTCGCGGCGGCGTTCGACGTCCCGGTCGACGCGGTCGAGCGCGCGTTGCAGGTCACCAACGACTACGGCGAAGTCGCGGTCGTCGCCCGCGACGAGGGCGTCGACGGCCTCGACGCGCTCGGACTTGAAATCGGCAGGCCGGTCGGCGCGATGCTCGCCCAGGCCGGGACCGTCACCGAGGCGCTGGACGAGTGGGACGAAGCCGCCGTCGAGTGGAAGTACGACGGGGCGCGCGTTCAGGTGCACCACAACCCCGCGGAAGCGGACACCGGAGGCGGCGAACCGGTCACCCGGCTGTTCTCCCGGAACATGGAGAACGTGACCGACCCGCTCCCGGAGGTCGTCGAGTTCGTCGACGACGCCGTGGACGTCCCGGCGATCCTTGACGGGGAGGTCGTCGCCGTCGCCGACGACGGCTCACCGCTGCCGTTCCAGGAAGTCCTGCGGCGCTTCCGCCGGAAACACGACGTGGCGAAGGCCCGTGAGGACGTGACTGTCGAGTTCAGGGCGTTCGACTGTCTGCACGCCGAGGGCGACGACCTGCTCGACGAACCCCTCGTCGACCGCCACGACCGACTCGAAGCCGTCCTCGGCGAGGACGGCGCCGAGGCCCTCTCCGCACTCGTACTGTCGGACGACCCGGACGAGATCGCCGACATCGAGGCCGAGTCGCTCGGCGCCGGCCACGAGGGGATCATGCTCAAGAACCCCGGGTCGACCTACACGCCCGGTCGCCGCGGGAAGAACTGGCTGAAGCGAAAGCCCGACGTCGAGACGCTCGATCTCGCGGTCACCGGCGCCGAGTGGGGCGAGGGCCGGCGCGCGGAACTGCTCGGGACCTTCCTGCTCTCGGCGCGGACCGACGACGGGTTCGAGACGCTCGGCAAGGTCGCGACCGGGATCACCGACGAGGAACTCGAAGCCCTGACGGAACTGCTGGAGCCGCACGTCCTGTCCGAGAACGGCACCGACGTGGACATCGACCCTGCCGTCGTCTTCGAGGTCGGCTACGAAGAGATCCAGGCCTCGCCCACCTACTCCTCCGGGTACGCTCTCCGATTCCCGCGATTCCTGGGCGTCCGCGAGGACAAGGACCCCGGCGACGCGGACCCGCTGGAGCGCGTCGAGCGACTGGCCGAGCGGCAGTGACTGAGCGGCAGTGACCGAGCAGTAGTAACCGAGCGGCGGATCGACAGCAGCGGCGGACTGCTGGCCGACCGGCAGCGATCGACGGTATCGGAAGCGAGTACCCAGAGGCGAAGCCTTTTCGCCGTCACACCGGAACTGCGTAGTATGACAGTCCGACACGACGGCCTGACGGTCGACTGGCTCGGCTACGCGACCCTGCGCATCGAGGGCGACGACACCGTCGTCTACTTCGACCCCGGCCGATACGGCACGCTGACTGGCGAGTGGGAACCCGACACGCCCGGCGTCGGTCACCCGCCCGCACAGGACTACGACGCACGGGACGGCGACGTCGTCTGCGTCACCCACATCCACCACTACGACAGCGACGGCGTCGAGCGCGTCGCCAAGGACGACGCGACGGTCGTCGCCTTCGAAGGCATCGACGTGACCGACAGCGACCGCGACCTGACGCCGATAGACGAACTCCCCTACGAGGTCGTCGAGGTCGGCATGGAGGACGAACTCGTCGTCGACGGCGTCCCGATCATGACGGTGCCCGCTTACAACGACCCCGACGGGAAGAACGTGAACCCGGACGGCACGCCGATCCACCCCGAGGGAATCGGCTGCGGCTTCGTCGCCTCCGTCGACGAGACGAACGTCTTCTGGACCGGCGACTCGGACGCGCTCGACGGCCACGAGGAACTCGACGCTTCCCTGTTCGTGCCCTCGATCTCCCAGTCGTACACGATGGACCGCCACGACGCCGCCGACCTCGCCGAGGCGATGGATCCCGATCTCGTTCTCCCGATCCACTACAACACCTTCGAGGCGTTAGAGGGCGACAGCGGAGCGTTCGCCGAGGACGTCGCCAAACGGGGCGTGCCCGTCGTGCTGGACGAGCGATAGTCCCCGAATCACCGGCGATTCACGCCGCGCCGACCTGGGTCCTGATCAACACAGCCGTCTCGTCTCCGTCCCGCCACTCGACCGCGATTTCGTCTCCCGATTGCACGTCTGAGATTTCGATCTCGTCGCCGGTGGTCACTGGGTCCGATGATTCAGTGAGGTCCGCCCACGTCCCTCGCTCCTCGCCGTCGACGAGGATGACGAGATTCGACGAGTCGATACTGTCGCCAGCTTCGTGAGTGACCGTCGCTCCGTCAGCCGTCGCATCGACGCCGAACGAAGCGGCAGGCTCCACTGCCCCCTGTTCCGCGCCCAGTCCCAGGACGAACGACCCGACGACCGCCGCCCCGATGACCACCACGGCGCCGAGGACTACCAGCCCGATCCCCACGACCGCGACTATCAGTACCAGATTGTGTCCGTCGTCGTCACCTTCATCCGACATGACACGAGGGGTGGGGGCCCACCTAATAAAAATTACGTAGCAGAACGACCGCTGACGGGGAGGGCGAGCCCGATCAGAGGATGCCCATCTCTTCGAGGCGTTCCGGCAGGTAGGTTTCGGTCACGAAGTCCAGACCGTAGGAGGCCAGGCTCTGCTGTTCGGACTTCTTCCCGATCTCGAGCTGGAGCTCGATCTGCTCTTCCCAGTAGTCGGTCTGGAAGCGGGGGTCCTCCAGTTCGCTCTCCAGCGCGTTGACGTCAGAGTCGCTGAGCGGATCGGTCGGCAGGTCGTACTCGACGATGTCCTCGGGCTGGATGCCGATGTACTGGGCCTCCGGCGTCGCGAGGTACTCCGAGAGGTGCGCGCTCTTGATGGAGCCGTAGGAGACCGATCCGTAGATGCGGTACGACCACGGGTCACCGTCGGCGAAGACCGTGACCGGCAGGTCGAGTTCGTCGTGGAGTCGCTTCGTGATCCGCCGGGTCGCCCGCGCGGGCTGGCCGCCGAGGTGGACGACCAGCGCGTCGTACTCGTCGTCGAAGCCGTTCTCGACGAGTCGGTCGCGCATACCACCGGTCTCCACGCAGAGGACGAACTCCGCGTCGTTGTCGAGGAACTCGATGGTGTCGGGGTTGTTCGGGATCTGGTAGCCGCCCTGGCCGACGTCGTCCTGACAGTGGATCTCCCGGTCGCCGCGGTTGGTCTGCTCGCGGAGGAGCAGCGGCCCCATTATCTTCGCACCCGACTCCTCCGGGCGCATGTGGAAGTCCTCGCGCTTGACCTCGGAGACGATCTCCAGGTCCTCGATGAGGTTGTTCGACTCGTCCTGCGTGTTGAACTGGGCCTCGTCGAGGTCCCAGGACTCGCTCAGGTAGTAGAGCTCACGCAGGGTGGACGAGCGATCCTCGTCGAGCTGGTCGGCGAGGAAGTCGATGGTGTAGGTCGCCTTGAGCAGTTTCTCGGCGCCGGAGATCGTCTTGGCCGTACGCGTGCTCTCGCGGTCGCCGTACACCCAGACGTTCTTGTCCTCGTCGTACTCGATGTTGGACTTCGTCCGGGTGGGGATCCGCATCTTCGGCACGTCGCCCTCCTCGAACTGGTCGTAGAACTCCTCGGCCAGGTCGATCAGCTGTTCTCTCGCGTCCGCGTCTGTGTCTGTGCTCATTGTTATGCGTCGATAGTGAGTCGCTCTTCTTCTAGACCCTCGACCGATATCTCGAACTCGGCGTCGTCGCCGACCTCGTACTCCAGCGTGGCCTCGTCGCCGCTCGACACCGACGCCGACCACTTGACGAACCACTCGCCGTCCATCTCGACGACGCTCGCGTCGCCGTTGGCCAGCGCGGGCTCGCTCCCCGCGACGATGTCGGTGATATCCACGTCCGCCGCGCGGTCCGAGTTGTTCTCGATGGTGAGCCGGACCGTGTCGCCGTCGCGTTCGCGCTCGACGAGGACGTTGTTCATGATCCGCGCGAGCGTGTCGTCGATGTCGAGCTCGTCGCTACCGGTCACCTGCGTGAGCTTCTCGGCCATTTCCGGCAGGATGGTCGCGAGCTTGTCCTGCTTCTCGCGACGCTGTTGCATCGAGCGGCGCTTCTTCAGGAACGACTTCAGTTCGCGGGCGGCCTCGCGCATCGCCAGTTCGATCTCGGATTCGAGTTCCGGGACGTTCGCGACGGCGTCCTTCGACTCGCTGGTGAAGGGCACGTTCGTCGAGGCGATGTGGATCATGATGACGACCGGGCCGTTCGGGATGCCCGAGCCGCCGGGCTGGTCGAGGTTGTAGTTGCGCCAGTTGATGTTCTTCACGACGTCAGTCGTCGCGCAGGCGCCCCGCTGGTAGACCAGCGGGACGCGGTTGGCGAAGCGCATCACCTCTGCCTTGCCCTCGGCCTCGACGTCGCCGCCGTAGGCCAGGCCGGCCTCGACGATGAACGGGTCGCCGCCGTGAACGGACGCGTCGCGGGTCGACGCCGAGTAGAAGTCAGCGTCGTACTCCTTGCGCAGGCCCTCCTCGATGAGATCGGCGTTGATGGGCGCGAGACAGTCCGTCGGCGGCGCGATGATGTCCGTCTCGCGCATCGCCTCCAGAAGTTGGCTCGACGTGTCGCGGTCGTCGGCGATCTCCGTCACGTTCGGCGGGTCGTCGGGGACCCGTTCGGCGGACTCCCAGACGATCTCGACGACGTTTTCGCGGGCCGTCTCGCCGAAGGTCGCGTCGTCGTACTCCTCGGTCGCGTCCGCGGCGCGCCGGACGAACTCCCGGATCTCGTCGCGGGTGAAGCGGTGACGCCGGTCGTCGGCGTCGCCGAACTTCGGGGCGAGCCTGTCGGCCAGGCCCTGGATCGTCGCATCGTCCTTCTGCGTGGTCGTCACCTCGTCGATCAGGCCGTAGAGGTCCGACCGGAGGTGGTCGTACTCCCCGCCGTCAGCGTCGCCGACGCCGACAACGGCGTCCCAGCCGGCCTCGACGGCGTTCTCGCGGACGGTCGAGCCGAAGGTCACCTCGTGTTTCGCCTCGATGTCGTCGGCCACGTCGTCGACGAGGGCCGAGAGTTCGTGGTGGGAGACCCGTTCGTAACCGTCCAGCGCGTCGGAGACGCGGTCGGCGAACTCCGCGGTGGCGTCGGCGCCCTTGTTGGCCACGGCGGCGTCGAGGGCGCGGGCCACGTCCGCGTCCTCGTGAGACTCGGGCGGTCGCCACGCCATCTCGCGACCGAAGTGACGGTCGCGGAAGTTGTCGATCACCGAGTCGGAGGTCTTGCCGCCGACGCGGGTGAACTCGCTCTGCAGGAAGCCCGACACCGAGTAGGATTCGGTGGCGTCGAGCATCTTGATGAGCGTCCCGAGTTCGACCCCGTGAGGGTGGGGTCGGATCTCCTCGGTCTCCTCGGGGAGCTGGTCGGTCACCCGCTCGTACTTCATGTGCTCGCTCGGCTCGCGCAGCTCGATGCGGGCGTGGGGGTTGACGACCGCTGTGTGTTTGATGTAGTCGTGGAGCTGGTTGCGGGCGCGCATGTTCGCCTCCATCTCCAGTTCGATGCGCGTGCCGTGCGGGCGCTCCCAGGTGGTCGTCTCCTCGACGTCGATCTCCGGCTCGTTCGTGTCCGTATCGATGATGAGCTCGAAGTACTCGGCGTCGACGCCGCCCTTGGTCCGGGAGGTGATCTTCGCGGGCTTGCCGGAGGTGAGCTGTGAGTACAGCACCGCCGCGGAGATACCGATCCCCTGCTGCCCGCGGTTCTGCTCGCGCTTGTGGAAGCGCGACCCGTAGAGCAGCTTCCCGAAGACCTTGGGGATCTGCTCTTTGGTGATACCGGGGCCGTTGTCCTCAACGATGAGGCGGTAGTAGTCGCCCGCCTCCTGGATCTCGACGTAGATGTCGGGGGCGATGCCGGCCTCCTCGCAGGCGTCCAGTGCGTTGTCGACCGCCTCTTTCACGGCGGTGACGAGTCCTCGGGCTCCGCTGTCGAACCCGAGCATGTGCTTGTTCTTCTCGAAGAACTCGGCGATGGAGATCGACCGCTGGCTCTCGGCCAGCTCCTCGGCGATCCCCTCACCCTCGCCGAGTTGCGACTGATACGATGTCATCCGTGGGACCCCCTACTGCCGGACAGCTTAAAAGGCGTTCGCCGGCAGAGTGAAAGTGAAACCGGGCCACCCCGGCGTCCCCTTGCGGGATGTGACCGCGAGACAGGCGGCCCCAGTGGGCCGTCCGAGACAGGCCGGGCGTCTCGGACCGACGATCGGAACCGAGCGATTTCACCGTTTAGATCGTCTCTCGTCCGTCGGTCTCGCGCTCGCGCGCGTGCGAGAGCTTTAAGGACGGTGGTCTACTACCGGTATACAGATTATATGTCACGGGAGTCTGACGAGTACGGCGCACAGCAGATCCAGGCCCTGGAAGGGCTGGAGGCCGTGCGCAAACGCCCGGCGATGTACATCGGGTCTACGGACGACAGGGGGCTCCACCACCTCGTCTACGAGGTCGTGGACAACTCGATCGACGAAGCGCTCGCGGGATACTGCGACAGTATCTCCGTCACTATCCACGACGACGGGTCGGTCTCCGTCTCCGACGACGGCCGGGGCATCCCGGTCGACACCCACGAGAAGTACGACAAACCGGCCGTCGAGGTCGTGATGACCATTCTCCACGCCGGCGGTAAGTTCGACAACAAGTCCTACCAGGTCTCGGGCGGCCTGCACGGGGTCGGCGTCTCCGTCGTCAACGCCCTCTCCGAGTCGCTGGAGGTCGAGGTCAAGCGCGACGGCGCCGTCTGGCGCGAGTCCTTCGAGAAAGGCCAGCCCATGGGCGGGGGCCTCGAACGCGTCCGCGACATGGACGACGACGAGGAGACGGGCACGACGATCCGCTTCTGGCCGGACAGCGGCATCTTCGAGGCCGACGAGTACGATTACTCGACGCTGGAGTCGCGCCTGCGCGAACTGGCCTTCCTCAACTCCGGCGTGGAGATAACCCTCGCCGACGACCGAGACGGAACGGCCGACACGTTCCGCTACGACGGCGGGATCCGGGAGTTCGTCGAGTACCTCAACGAGACCAAAGAGCCCCTCCACGCGGACACCATCTACTTCGAGGACGAGGAGCAGGACATCCACGTCGAGGTGGCGATGCAGGGCACCAACGAGCTACAGGGGTCCATCCACGCCTTCGCCAACAACATCAACACACGCGAGGGCGGAACCCACCTGACGGGGTTCAAGACCGCGCTGACCCGCATCGTCAACGATTACGCCGAGGAGAACAGCCTGCTCGGCGAGATCGACGGCACCCTCAAGGGCGACGACATCCGCGAGGGGCTGACCGCCGTCATCTCGGTCAAACACCCCGACCCGCAGTTCGAGGGCCAGACGAAGACGAAACTCGGCAACAGCGAGGTCCGCGGGATCGTCGAGTCGACCGTCCACGAGGGGCTCGGGACTTACTTCGAGGAGAATCCCCAGACGGCCGAGGTCATCGTCCAGAAGGCCGTCGAGGCCGCCAAGGCCCGTAAAGCCGCCAAGAAGGCCAAGGAACTGACCCGCCGGAAGTCCGCGCTCGATTCGACGGCGCTGCCCGGGAAGCTCTCGGACTGCCAGACGCGCGACCCCGAGGACGCCGAACTGTTCATCACGGAGGGCGACTCCGCGGGCGGCAGCGCGAAACAGGGTCGCAACCCCGAGTTCCAGGCCATCCTTCCCATCCGCGGGAAGATCCTGAACGTCGAGAAACACCGCCTCGACCGCATCCTGGAGAACAACGAGATCCGGGCGATGATCACGGCAATCGGGACGGGCATCGGCGACGAGTTCGACATCGAAGACGCCCGCTACGAGAAGATCATCCTGATGACCGACGCCGACGTCGACGGCGCGCACATCCGGACGCTGCTGCTGACGTTCTTCTACCGGCACATGCGGCCGCTGCTGGAAGCCGGCTACGTCTACGCCGCGCAACCGCCGCTGTACCGCGTCCGGTACAACGGCAACACGTACGACGCGATGACCGAGGCCGAACGCGACCGGATCGTCGAGGAGAAGTGCAACGGCAACCCGACCCAGGTCCAGCGGTTCAAGGGCCTGGGCGAGATGAACCCACAGCAGCTGTGGGACACGACGATGGACCCCGAACAGCGAATCTTGAAGCAGATGACCATCGAGGACGCCGCCGCGGCGGACAAGATGTTCTCCGTGCTGATGGGCGACGCCGTCGAACCGCGCAAGCAGTTCATCAAGGACCACGCGCCCGAGGCGGAATGGGTGGACATCTGATGACATCCCGCCGGGACCGCCCGGGTCGCGTGCCGACCCCGACTGACACCACCGGAGAAAACACCACGGTGACACAATGAGTTCAGACGTACCCGATACAGACGACGTGACGCCGGCCGCGGAAGTCGACCGCGTCCGCGTCGAGAACGAGATGGAGCAGAGCTACATCGACTACGCGATGAGCGTCATCGCCGGTCGCGCCCTCCCCGACGTCCGCGACGGGCTCAAACCCGTCCACCGGCGCATCCTCTACGCGATGCACGAGATGGGCGTCACGAGCAACACCTCCCACCGGAAGTGTTCCTCGATCGTCGGCGAGACGATGGGTGACTACCATCCGCACGGGGACAGCCCGATCTACGACACGCTCGTCCGGATGGCACAGGACTTCTCGATGCGCTACCCGCTGGTCGACGGGCAGGGCAACTTCGGCTCGATGGACGGCGACCCCGCGGCCGCCATGCGGTACACCGAGGCCCGGATGGCCGACATCGCCGAGGAGATGCTCGCGGACATCGAGAAGGACACCGTCGACTTCCAGTCCAACTACGACGACCGCCTGACCGAGCCCGAGGTCCTGCCCGCGAAGGTCCCCAACCTCCTCGTGAACGGCTCGTCGGGCATCGCCGTCGGGATGTCGACCAACATCCCGCCGCACAACCTCGGCGAGGTGGTCGACGCCGTCGTCCACCTCATCGACAACCCCGGCTGCGACGTGGACGACCTCGTCGACACCCGCGACGAGCGCGGCAACGGCACCGCCGGCCCGATCAAGGGGCCGGACTTCCCGACCGGCGGCACCATCGTCGGTCGCGAGGCCGTCTACTCCGCGTACGCGACCGGCCGCGGTCGCGTCACCGTCCGCGCGAAGTACGAACTCCAGCGCGACGAGGGACGGATCGTCGTCACGGAGATCCCCTTCCAGGAGAACAAGGCGCGGATGGTCGAGCGCATCGCCGAGGACGTCAACGAGGGGAAGATCGAGGGCGTCTCGGACCTGCGCGACGAGTCCGACCGGAACGGCGTCCGCGTCGTCATCGACCTCAAGCGCGGCGCCAACATCGACCTGGTCGAGAACCAGCTGACCAAACACCACCTCGAATCGACCTTCGGCGTCATCAACCTCGCGCTCGTGGACGGTCAGCCCCGGGTCCTGACGCTCAAGGAGACCCTGGAGGAGTACCTCGACCACCGCAAGGAGGTCGTCCGACGGCGCTCGGAGTACGAACTCGCCGAGGCCGAGGACCGCGCACACATCCTCGAAGGCCGGCTGAAGGCCCTCGACCAGGTCGACGCGGTCGTCGACCTCATCCGCAACAGCGAGGACCGCGACCAGGCCAAAGCCGCGCTCCGCGGCGAAGTCGATCTCGGCGAGCTGGACGCCGAGTTCGAGCACCTCGACGCCCAGACGGCCTTCGACTTCTCGGGCGACCAGGCCGACCACATCGTCCGGATGCAGCTCGGTTCGCTCACCTCGATGGAGTCCGCCGAGATCGAGAGCGAGTACGAGGACCTCCAGGACGAGATCGAGCGCCTGAACACGATCCTCGAAGACGAGTCAGAGCTCCTGGCGGTCATCAAAGAGGAGCTCCAGGCGATCAAAGACGAGTACGACGACGAGCGCCGGACGAACTTCGTCCAGAGCGACGAGATCACCAACGAGGACCTCATCCCCGAGGAGGACGTCGCCGTCGTCATCACCGAGGACGACTACATCAAGCGGATGCCCATCGACCGCTTCGACCCGCAGGGTCGCGGCGGCAAGGGCATCATCGGCGCCGACCCCAAGGAAGGGGATCGGGTCTCGAAGGTCTTCCGGGCCAACACCCACGACTACCTGCTCTGTTTCACCAATCAGGGCCAGGTCTACAAACTGAAGACATACGAGATCCCGGAGATGAGCCGGACGGCCCGCGGGAAGTCGGCCGTCAACCTCATCGACTTCGACGACGGCGAGGAGATCACCGCCGTCGTCAACACCGACGAGTTCGAGCCCGAGGAGTCCATCGCGATGGTGACCCGCAACGGCTACGTCAAGCGCACCAACGCGGAGGACTTCGAGAACATCCTCTCGACGGGCATCATCGCCGCAGACCTCGAGGAGGGCGACGAACTCGTCGACGTGGAGGTCACCGACAGGACGAAGGACCTGATCATCGCCACGGAACAGGGGATGACGATCCGCTTCGACGAGAGCGAGGCCCGCGAGATGGGCCGCAACGCCCGCGGCGTCGGCGGGATCGAACTGCAGGGCGACGACCGCGTCGCCGGCATGGTCGCGGCCGACGAGGACGACGACCGGTGCCTGCTGACCGTCACCCGCAACGGGTACGGCAAGCGGACGCCCCTCTCGGAGTACCGCCGTCAGTCCCGATACGGGAAGGGCCTCATCGACATCAAGACCGACGAGCGCAACGGCCCGGTCAGCACGGTCAAGGCCGTCGCCGACGACGACCACCTCCTCATCATGAGCGAGGCCGGCCAGATCATGCGGATCCGCGCCGGCGACGTGAGCGAGGTCGGCCGGAACACGAAAGGTGTGGTCGTGATGCGCGTCGAAGACGGCGACCAGGTCGCGACGGTCGACGTGATCCCGGCGTCCGTCGAGGAGGTTGACGCGGACGCGGACGCCGACGAAGACGAAGCGTAGTCGCGCGAACCACCCGTCGTCTCGCGACCCACGCGGTCGGACGAACGGCGACTTCCGTTTCCGGAGGTTTCACCGGAGAGAACCGTCTCCGTCGGTGAAAGGTCACAAGACATTTGAGAGAGTCGCGTGCAGTCACACCCAGTCATGGGGGACCCGTCGGAAGCCACGACGTTCGGGAGGCTCACAGTGTCGACCTACGGCGTACTGTTGGTGCTCGCGGTCGCTGTCGTCGGATCGGCAGGGGCACCGGCGTTCGCGGCCGGTCCGTCCGGACCAGCGGACGCGAACGCTGGAGCGGCCCCCGTCGAGGACCGCGCTACCTTCCCGTCCGCGGCGGCGTTCGGGTCGGACGGATCGGCCGCTGACGCAGACGCAACGGGAGCGGGCGCGGCGGCACAGA
Organism: Halosimplex rarum; assembly: GCF_047715405.1. Classification (NCBI taxonomy): domain Archaea; kingdom Methanobacteriati; phylum Methanobacteriota; class Halobacteria; order Halobacteriales; family Haloarculaceae; genus Halosimplex; species Halosimplex rarum. The sequence goes on along the minus strand of NZ_CP180412.1, from coordinate 1,402,081 downwards.
GCGGCCACTCCAGGGACAGCTATCCGGACGCACCGCACATGGACGTCGCCCGCGGCGACATCGCGGCGATCGAGACCGGCATCGCGCGGAGTCGGACCGGGACAGTCCGGATCGAATCGGTCGACGGCGAGTTCGACGTGACGCTGACGTTCGCGAACAACGACGGCCGGAAGCCGGCGACGCTGTATCTGAACACGTACCTCGCCGGCAACGAGTCCGCGGTCGCCGGTCTGGCCTACACCGCCGGCGACAGCGACCGCGTGGTCGTCGACAGTCGCGACGCCGTCGCCGGCGCGCCGATGCCGGTCGGCGCCTACGACGTGACCATCGAGCGCGAGTCGGAGACGGTCACGAAGCGCCTCACCATCGACGACCCGTCCGTGGGTGAGTTGACGCTCCTCCGCGCGCCCGGCGACCGCTTCGAGAACCTCAGCACCGATCGAGACATCACCGAGGGCCTCGAGTCCGGCGTCGTCTCGGACCCGCTGGCGACCGGCGACGGTCCCGCGCCCGCGCTCGGGGACACGATGGTCTATCGCCTCAACGCGAGCGGGCTCTACGGCCTGCTGGCCGCACAGGGCGGCGAAACCGCTGAGGATAACTTCCGCGCCATCGAGGGCGACGGTGCGAGCGGAAAGGTGCTGGACCTGACGATCGACGGCCGCGACGGGCACGCCCCCGTCATGGACGTGCCGGCCAGCCTCGACGACGGTTCGATGCAGGTGATCCCCGACGCCACCAGCGAGACGCTCTACCTCACCGTCGACCTGCGACGGGCGGCCTACGAGAGCGCCGACGGATGGGGCGATCGGGAGTTCGGTCGAGCCAGCGTGTCCGTGTTCGACGGCTCGCACCTCGTCGACTCGAACGCGATCAGCGGCGTCGACTTCGCGGTTCTAGAGCGCCACGTCACGTACGACCCCGCCGGCGAGGCGATCCGTCGCGAGGCCGCGTCCAGGCAGACCATCGCCGGTGAGACGTCGCTGGCGCCCCACAGCCGACTCACGTTCGACGTCGCCGCCATCGGCGACGACTTCGACGCCCAGGTGGAGGCCGAGGTCGACGGGGACGGGACGTTCGCCACCACCGTCAACCTCTCCGAGGCGCCCGAGGACGCGCGGTTAACACTATCGACCGCCGAGATAGACGGCTCGAAGACGCTCTTGACGACCGGCGACGCGCCGGAGACGGCGATCTGGTTCCAGGAGTACGAGAGCCAGAACACCGACGAAGCGATAGAGATCGACGGCGTGACCGCGGCGCTCGAAGACGGCGGATTCGTCGCAGCTTACGCCGTTCCGCCGGACGAACAGGTCACCCACGAGAACCTGATCGGCCGCTCAGACTACCTAGAACCGGGCGTCCACCACACGTACGTCTCGCTCGACCGGCGAGTGACCGACAGCCAGACCGTCGTCCTCGCGATCCACCGCGACGACGACGGCGACAGCCGGTTCGACTACCCGGCCGACGACAGCCCCTACCGGATCGACGGCGACGCGGTCCACACGGCCGGGCGAGTCCTGCTTTCGGGGGACAGTTCGAACCCGCCACGGGACCCCGAGTATCTCACCGTCGACCTGCGGTCCGCCGAGGACATCGACGGAACACCGGTCCCGACCGCCACGCCGACCGACACCCCGACCATGACGCCGACGCCCACGGCGACCCCCGACCCCGTCGGAACGACGGAACTCCCGCCGCCGACGCTGCGCGGCGATGAGACGCCGACGGCGACCCCTGACGGGTCCGCTACTGTCGCGCCGAACGGAACGACCGCCGCGACCGCCACCGTGAACGGCACCGTCGGGCCGAACGGGACGACGGCGGGCGGCACCATCGACGGCTCCACCGAGGGGCTCGGTCCCGGGTTCGGCCCGGTCGCCGTGCTCGTCGCCGGCCTCGTGCTGGCCCTCGCGGCGCTGGTCCGGCGGTCCTAATCGGCGTTCGTCAGCGGAGAAACGTCGGCGCCGACTCAGAGGATCCGTTTTCCGAGGGCGCTCGCCGCGAGTTCGACGGCGAGTTCGGCGGTCCGGTTGTGGTCGTCGAGGATGGGGTTGACCTCGACGATCTCCATCGACGCGAGGTCGCCCCCCAGTTTTCGCGAGGCGATCTCCATGGCCGTGTGCCCCTCGCGGTAGGACGCACCTCCGCGGACCGGCGTCCCGACGCCGGGGGCCTCGGTCGGGTCGAGGAAGTCCATGTCGAGGCTGACGTGGACGCCGTCCGTCCCGTCGGAGGCGGTCTCGATCGCGTCGCGGGTCACCGCCGGGAGCCCGCGCTGGTCCACGTCCGTCATCGTGAACGCAGTCACGTCGCTCTCGCGGAGGGCGGCGCCTTCCTCGTCGTCGACGTCGCGGAGCCCGATGATGACGACGTTTTCGGGGTCGACCGACGGGGCGTGCGCCCAGTCGCTGCCGGCGAACGAGCCGCGGCCGAGTATCGCCGCGACGGACATGCCGTGGACGTTCCCGCTCGGGGTCGTCGCGGGCGTGTTGAAGTCGGCGTGGGCGTCGAACCAGACGACGCCGAGGTCGCGGTCGCGCGCGACGCCGTTGACCGTGCCGATGGCGATGGAGTGGTCGCCGCCGAGGACGAGCGGAACGTGGCCGTCGGCGACTGCCTCCGCGACGTCGTCGGCGAGCCGCCGGCAGACTGCTTCCGTCGCGTCGAGGTACTTCGCGCGGCCCTCCGGGGGGTGACCGGACTCGGGGTCGGTGTGGGACGGACTGGGGACCGCGACGTTGCCGCCGTCGTCGGGATCGATCCCGAGCGAGTCGAGTTCGTCGGTCAGGCCGGCGTAGCGGATCGCCGACGGGCCCATGTCGACGCCGCGTCTGTCCGCACCGAGGTCCATCGGAGCGCCGAACACGCGCACTGGTCGGTCCATACGCGGAGTTCGAGAGCGACCGGGAAAACGGTCGGGGGCTCGCCGCTCCCGCCGCGACGGCCTGTGGAGGGCGGCGGATCGGGGTCAACCGGATCCGGGCTGACCCGATCGGCGGTGGACGGTCGGAGAGCGGGCGAGACGGCGTTACACGGTCGTTACTCGTACTGTCGGCAGACGCGTTCGACGCCCTCTTCGAAGGAGATCTCCGGTTCCCAGCCGGTCGCCTCGCGCATCTTCGTCGCGTCCGCCATGGTGTCGTGGACGTAGACCTCCTCGGGGATGGGGTTGTCTTCGTACACGGGTTCGACGTCGGTACCGAGTTCCTCGTTGAGGACGGCGACGAGGTGGTCGAAGCTGTACTGCTCGCCGGTGCCGAGGTTGTAGACGCCGGTCAGCTCGTGGTCGGCGGCGAGTTCCAGCCCGCTGACGATGTCGTCGACGTGCGTGAAGTCGCGGGTCTGTGACCCGTCGCCCCAGATCTCGGGGCGGCGGCCGTTGGCGATGTCGTCGGCGAACTGCGCGATGAGGTTGGCGTACTCGCCCTTGTGTTCCTCGGCGCCGTCCTCCATGCCCTGGTAGACCGAGAAGAAGCGCATCCCCGCCATCGACATGTCGTAGTGGTTGCCGAAGTACTCGGCGTAGCGCTCGCGCGCGAGCTTCGAGGCCTCGTAGCCGGTGTTGACCGCCACGTCCATGTCCTCCGGCGAGGGTTCGGTGCGGTCGCCGTAGATCGACGACGTCGACGCGTAGACGACGGTGTCGCAGCCGTCCTGGCGGGCCTGGTCGACGGTGTTGACGAAGCCCTCGACGTTGACGCGCGCGCCGCGGGTCGGGTCCTCCTCGTGCATCGCGTACGACGAGAGCGCCGCGAGGTGGAAGACGACGTCCACGTCCGTGGGGAGATCGTCTTCGAGGACGCTCCCCTGGACGAACTCGACGCCGTCGTCGAGGTTCTCGGGCGTCCCGAGGTAGCAGTCGTCGAGCGCGAGGACCTCGTTGTCCTCGGCGAGGGAGTTCGCGAGGTTCGAGCCGATGAACCCGGCGCCGCCTGTGACCAGAACGCGTTGTCCTTGCATATTCGCCGGTGTCATCCGGAGCGTATTAAATAGCCGCTGTCTAATGTCTGGACCGAGACGTTTTACGGGCGGGTAAAGCGCCCAACAGTGTGCGGAAGCTCCGAGAAGACGGCGAAATTTCCCGCCGTCACGGCGGCCCACCGCCGGCTTTAATAAAATCAATGACCAAATCGAGAGTATGTCATCAATCGAGTTGACGCCCAGCCAGAAAAACATCCTGCAGGAGCTCGTCAATCTCTATCGGGAGTCAGAGAACGCAGTGAAAGGGGAGGATATCGCGGAGAAAGTGGACCGTAACCCCGGCACTATCCGCAACCAGATGCAGAGTCTGAAGGCCCTACAGCTCGTCGAAGGTGTCCCCGGTCCGAAGGGCGGCTACAAGCCGACGGCCACCGCCTACGACGCCCTCCAGATCCAGGACATGGACAAGGCCGCGGACGTCCCGCTGGCCCACAACGGCGAGGACATCCCCGACGCGAACGTCGAGGAGATCGACCTCACCAGCGTCCACCACCCCGAGCTGTGCCGCGCGGAGATCAAGCTCCAGGGATCGATCGCCGACTTCCACGAGGGAGACACCATCACCGTCGGCCCGACCCCGCTCTCGAAGCTCCAGATCATCGGCTCGCTCGAAGGGAAAGACGACACCAACAACAAGCTCATCCTGACCATCGACGACATGCGCGCGCCGGCCGGCGACCCCGAACACTGACACGCGGGACAGTCCCCGCGTCCGCGATTCTCCGCTCGACCCCCGAACGTTCTCTCACAGCGACCATTCGACGACCGTCGATCCCGTATATTCGTTATAGATCGGCCGAAATCGGGCGGTATCCGGGACGGTTTCAAAGCCTTTGTATCACCCGGCTACAGAGTCGGCGGTATGAACGAAAACGTCGTCGTGCTCGGGTCCGGATACGCGGGCGCGGGTGCGGTCAAGAGCCTCGAGTCACACCTCGACGGGCGGGCCAACGTCACGTGGATATCGGACGTGGACTACCACCTCGTCCTCCACGAGTCCCACCGCTGCATCCGCGACCCCAGCGTGCGCGAGAAGATCACCATCCCCGTCGGTGAGATCAAAGACCCCTCAACCACGTTCCTGCAGGCGACCGTCGAGGGCGTCGACACGGAGGACCAGGTCGTCGAACTCGAAGACAGCGAGAACGTCGACTACGACTACCTGCTGGTCGGCATCGGCTCGCGCACCGCCTTCTTCGGCATCGAGGGCCTGCGAGAGTACGCGCACACGCTCAAGAGCCTCGACGACGCGCTGTCGATCCACGACGCCGTCTCCGAGGCCGCGGCGGCCGCGACCCGCGACGAGCCGGCGACGATCGTCGTCGGCGGCGCCGGCCTCTCCGGTATCCAGACCGCCGGCGAGATCGCCGAGTACCGCGACGACTACGGCGCGAACGTCGAAATCGAACTCGTCGAGGGGCTCGACCGTATCCTGCCCAACAGCGACCCGCAGCTCCAGGGCGCGCTCCGCAAGCGCCTCGAAGCGGCCGACGTGAACATCCACACCGGCGAGTTCATCGGCGAGGTCGACGAGGACACCGTCTACATCGGCGACGACACCGAGATGGACTACGACGTCCTGATCTGGACCGGCGGCATCACCGGCCGCGAGGCCGTCGCCGACGCCGACGTCGACAAGGACGAGCGCAGCAACCGCATCTTCTCCGAGATGACCTTCGAAACCGACGACGACCGCGTGTTCGCCATCGGCGACGCAGCCATCGTCGACCAGCCCGGCGACGACCCCGCGCCGCCGACCGCCCAGGCCGCCTGGCAGGCCGCCGAAGTCGCCGGCGAGAACCTCGCGCGCCGCGTCAAGGGCCAGCCGCTCACCGAGTGGACCTTCGACGACAAGGGGACCGTCGTCTCCGTCGGCGAGGAGGCCGTCGCCCACGACGTGAAATACTTCCCGCTCTCGACGTTCGGCGGCCGACCCGCAAAGATGCTCAAGAAGGGTATCGCCGCCCGCTGGATCGCCGACGTCTCCGGCGTCGGCAACGCGCTCGACGCCTGGCCCGACATGTGAGCTCATCTTTTTCTCGGAGGGGTCTCCTCAGTCGCTTCGCTCGCTCGCGGGTCACTGCGTTCCCCGCTCGCCTTCGAGGCCTCGCTTCACTCGGCCTCGCACTCCTGCGGGGACCCCTCCGCCAAAAACATGGGTGAAAACACCGTCAGAGCGAAGCTCTGACGAGGTCTCGTTCGCTCCGCTCACGAGACAGGCCGGTCGCTCCCTGCGGTCGCGACCGGTGAACCGCCTCGATTCGCTAGGCGGATGCTCAGTACAGCCATCTTTTTCATCGTCGGGTGTCCTCGCTCGCTCGCGGGTCACTGCGTTCCCCGCTCGCCTTCGAGGCCTCGCTTCACTCGGCCTCGCACTCCCTGCGGGCACCACTCCTCGAAAAACATGGGTGAAAAAGGCTGAATCCTCGTGGTTCGAGAGAGCGACGCTCTCTCGTCATCACGAAAGACGGCGCAGCCGTCTTTCGAACGACTTCGCTCGGATTCAGTGAATAGCGCTCGCTCCGCTCGCGCGAATGCCAGCGGTCAGTTCGCACGACGAACTGAACGGACGGCGATCCATCGTCTTCTCCGAGCCGTTGAAGCCACCACCGTTAACGGTACCCCCTTCCTACGAGGTGGCATGTACGACGCGCGACGCCCGAGAGCCCTGACGCGGAGGCACCGATGGTAGACATCTTGTTCTCGATGGGGCGGTTGTTCGCCGCGCTGTTCCTGGTCGCGCTGAACGGGTTCTTCGTCGCGTCGGAGTTCGCCTACGTCCGAGTCCGGTCCAGCGCCGTCGACCAGATGGTCGCAGAGGGCCGGAGCGGCGCCGAGCTGTTGCGGGGCGCCCTCGACAACCTCGACGACTACCTGGCGGTGACCCAGCTCGGGATCACGCTCGCCTCGCTGAGCCTCGGCTGGATCGGCGAACCGGCGATCGCGGCGCTGATCGAACCGATCCTCGGCGCCGTCCTCCCCGAGAACCTGATCCACCTCGTCGCGGTCGCCATCGGGTTCTCGATCATCACGTTCTTGCACGTCGTCTTCGGCGAACTGGCGCCGAAGACCATCGCCATCGCGCGGGCCGAGCAGATCGCCCTGTTCGTCTCCCCGCCGATGCGGTTTTTCTACTACATCTTCATCCCCGGACTGGTCGTCCTCAACGGGACGGCGAACTACTTCACGCGCCTCATCGGGATTCCGCCCGCCTCCGAGACCGAGGAGACCCTCTCCGAAGAAGAGATTCTGACCGTCCTCACCCGCTCGGGTAGCAAGGGCCACGTCGACGCGAACGAGGTGGAGATGATCGAGCGCGTGTTCGAACTCGACGACATCTCCGTCCGCGAGGTCATGGTCCCGCGGCCCGACGTGGTCAGCGTCCCCTCGGACATGCCGCTGTCGGAACTCCGCACGCAGATCGTCGAGGAAGGGCACACGCGGTATCCCGTCCTCGACGCGGACGACCAGGATCAGGTGGTCGGCTTCCTCGACGTGAAGGACGTTCTGCGAGCGATCGAGACCGCTGATTCCGACGCCGCGATCACCGCGGGCGACCTCACTCGGGACATGCCGCTGATCCCCGAGACCGGGGCCGTCGACGACCTCCTGACCGAGTTCCAGACCGAACAGAGCCAGATGGCCGGCGTCATCGACGAGTGGGGCTCCTTCGAGGGGGTCGCGACCGTCGAGGACGTCGTCGAGCAGGTCGTCGGCGACATCCGCGACGAGTTCGACGTCGACGAGCGCGAACCGTCGCTCGACCGCCAGGCCGACGGCACCTACAGCATCGACGGGGGCGTCGTCCTCTCCGAGGTCGAAGAAGCGCTCGACGTCGAGTTCGACTCCGTCGACGTCGGCACGGTCGGTGGGTACGTCCTGGACAAGTTAGGCCGTGCGCCGGAGGTCGGTGACCAGGTGGCCCTCGACGGCTACCAGTTCACCGTCGAAGCAGTCGACGGCGCCCGGATCGACAGCGTCGAGGCGCGTGAGACGGCTCCCGACGAGGAACCCGAGACCGACGGTCACGATTCCCCTACGGCTGAAGACGAAGCCGAGTAAGACGCCTGTTCGGAGGAGCGAACGGCGCGGTCACTCCCCGTCGAGTCCCAGGCCCGGATGCCAGCGGTCGGCGCCGGCCGCCTCCGCTGCACCGTCCATGTCTGCGAGGATCGACACGGCTTCGCTGGCGACGTTCGCGGCCTTGCGCTCTCCTTCGGTGCGGAACTCGCCGGTGACGCGGTTGGCGTAGACCGTACAGACCGCGCCGGCCCGCAAGCCGTAGAGATTCGCGAGCGTCAGGACGGAGGCGGCCTCCATCTCGAAGTTGAGGACGCCCGCCTCGCGGAGGCTCTCGACGAGTTCGTCGCTGCCGGCGGCTTCGAATCCCTCGAAACCCGGGCGGCCCTGCCCGGCGTAGAAGCTGTCGGTCGTAGCGGTGACGCCGAGGTGGTAGTCGTAGTCTAACCGCTCCGCGGCGGCGACGAGCGCGCCGACGACCCGGTCGTCCGCGCTCGCGGGGTAGTCCTCGCGGACGTACTCCTTGCTGGTTCCCTCCTGGCGGACCGCACCGGTCGTGATGACCAGGTCACCCACCGAGGCCTCCTCGTGGATCGCGCCGCAGGAACCCACGCGGAGGAGCGTGTCCGCGCCGACGCGAGCGAGTTCCTCGACGGCGATGGCCGCCGACGGCGACCCGATGCCCGTCGAGGTGACCGAGATGGGCGTCTCGTCGTAGGTGCCCGTCGCCGTGCGGTACTCGCGGTGTTCGGCGACGACCTCGTGGTCGTCCCAGTCGTCGGTGATCTTCTCGACGCGCTCGGGATTGCCCGGCAGGAGCACGCTCTCGGCCACGTCGCCGGGACCGACTTCGAGGTGGTACTGCTCCTCCTCGTTCGGGTCCTCGCTGTCGGGAACGTCGTTCCCGGCGCCCTCGCCGGAGTTTACCTCGAACGCGTCCCCGTCGTCTCCGCTCATCGCTCCACCATCTCCCGGGTGATCGTCTCGGGCAGCAACTCGCCGAGCTCGTACTCGACGGGACCGTCCTCGCCCTCGCAGACGACGACGAACGACTCGTCGCAGAACTCCGCGAGCGACTGGCGGCACATCCCGCAGGGCGTCACGCCGTCCTCCGCGGCCGACGAGACGGCGAGCCGGTCGAACTCGCGGTGGCCGTCGCGGACCGCCGAGCCCAGGGCCACTTCCTCGGCGTGGAGGCTGTTGCTGTAGTTGGCGATCTCGATGTTACAGCCGGTGTAGACGCTCCCGTCGGCCGTCCGGAGCGCCGCACCGACGGCGTAGTCCGAGTACGGCGCGAACGCCGCGTCGACCGCGTCGCGGGCCGCGTCGAGTAACTCGCTCATGGCCGGGGAGACGGTCGGTCGGGACTAATAGGCAGCGGCCGCGGCGCCTCGGCCCGGCCGCGATAGATCGCCCTGGTTACTCGCTTTGGCTCACGCGTCGTCGACCGCGCCGCGAACGACGCCGGCGACGGTCTCCACGAGCGCAGTGATGTCCTCGCTCTCGGCGTAGACGCGGAGGTACGGCTCCGTGCCGCTGGGGCGGACGAGCGTCCACGACCCGTCGGGGAGTTCCAGTCTGACGCCGTACTCCGTGTTGACGGTAGCGTCGGGGAACTCGGCGGGCAGGCGCTCGGCGACCAGGTCCATCGCCGCGCCCTTGCGGTCGTCGGGGCAGTCGACGTTCGTCTTCCGGTAGGGGCGCTCGGTGACGGGGTCGCGTAGTACGGCGAGGCCGGGGCCGGCCACGAGTCGCGCCAGGACGGCCGCGCTGGCGACGCCGTCGATCCACCCGCCGAAGGCGGTGTGGATGTGCTTCCACGGCTCGGCAGCGAAGACGACCTCGGTGTCGTCGGTGCCCGCCTCGCGCACGTCGGCGATGCCCTCGTGGAGCGCACCGAGTCGCACGCGCTCGACGCGGCCGCCCGCGCCGCGGACGCGCTCGTCGATCCGCGCCGAGGCGTTCGGCGTGGTGACGACGACCGGGTCGTCGGCCTCGCTCTCGGCGACGTAGTGCTCCGCGAGGATGGCGACGATCGTGTCCTCGTGGACCACCTCGCCGCTCGCGTCGACGACGACGATGCGGTCGCCGTCGCCGTCGTGGCCGAGTCCCAGCTCGGCGCCCCCCTCGGCGACGTACGACCGCAGGTCCCGCAGGCTCTCCGCGGTCGGTTTGCTCTCGCGGCCGGGGAAGTGGCCGTCGACGTTGGCGTTGATGGCCGTCACGTCGGCGCCGAGCGCCCGGAGCACCTGCGGCGTGGCGACGCTCGCCACCCCGTTCCCGCAGTCGACGGCCACGCCTAGGCCGTCCAGCGGCTCGCCGTACTCGCGGGCGAACTCGGCGACAGCGTCCCGGTAGGCGCCGAGGACGTCGGCCCGCTCGGTTGCTCCCCACTCGTCCCACTCGACCGGGGACGCCCCCTCGTCGACGCGGCGTTCGACCCGCGCCTCGCCGGTGTCGTCGTACTCCTGCCCGTCGGCGAAGAGTTTGATCCCGTTGTCCTCGGGCGGGTTGTGGCTCGCGGTCAGCATCACGCCCCGGCGGTGTTGGGCGGCGTAGGCGAGCGCGGGCGTCGGCACCTGTCCGATCCGGGTCACGTCCGCCCCGGCGCTCAACAGCCCCGCTTCGACGGCTGCCGCCAGCCCTTCGCCCGTGGTGCGGCCGTCGCGACCGACGACGAACGAGTCGCCGTCGCCGCCCACCGCCCGTCCAACGGCGAGGGCGAGTTCCGGCGTGACCTTCGACTGCGCGTCACCGCGGATACCCGCGGTCCCGAAGAGATCCATATCCGTCCCACGGCGCGGCCCCCATTAATCGTAGTGGCTGCCGGTCACGTTCGCCGTCGAGTGGCGAGAATGCGCGGCCGGAGCCGGGCCGGTATCGACGGTCTGGGCAGTCGCTGTTCGACGTGAAAACGAGAAAATGGCGGTGCGTTACTCGACGCCGTCGAAGTTCGGGTAGCCCTCGATCTCGACGCCGTCGCCGGTGACTTCGGCGATGTAGACGCCGTTGCCGGAGCCGGTGTCGCGCTCGGCGGCCGCGCGGACGCCGGCGACGGCGGCGCTTCGCGCCTCCTCCATGCTCATGCCGTCCTCGTAGCGGTCTTCGAGCGTCCCGTACGCGACGGTGAGCCCGGAACCGGTGATCGTGTAGTCGTCTTCCATGACGCCGCCGGCGGGGTCGATGGAGTAGACGTGACTGCCCTCCTCGTCGACGCCGCCGAGGATCGGATTGATGGCGAAGAACGGACCGCCGCGGGCGAAGTTACCCGCGAGCGTCGAGAGGGCGGTCATGCTCATGTGTTCACCGCGACGGGCCTCGTTGAGATCGACCTCGGCGCGCAGCGAGCGGATGAACGACTGGGCGCCGCCGACGGAGCCGACGAGCGTCAGCGCGGCCGTCGGGTGGATCTGCTCGACCTTCTGGACCGTCTTGTTGGAGACGAAGCGACCGCCGAGCGAGGCGCGCATGTCCGTCGCGATGATGACGCCGTCCTCGGCCGTGATGCCGATGGTGGTCGTTCCCGTCTCGGCGACCTTGCTCTGGTCGCCCTGGGGTGACTCGTCGGGGAACGAACCGATCTCGGGCTCGGTCGGGTCGGGGATCCCGGCGTCGTGGCGCTGCAGATTTTGCGAGAACTCCGAACCGGCGGATGGGTCGCGCATGGTTGTCCGCTATCAGTCCTGTGCTGATAAAACCATCTTTTCGGTCGGCCACGGTCGTCGTCGTCCCGCGAACCCCGCCGCTCCGAGCGGGCGAAACTGCGGCGGAAAAGGGACGTATCAGTCGATCAGGCCGTTCGGGTGTCCATCTCCTCGTACTTCTCGTTGATACGGCTGACGGCGCGATGGGCGGGGAGCGTGAGCCCGACCTTCTGCATTGCGAGCGCCAGCGGCAGCAGCAGGATTCCGGCGAACAGGGTCAACTGGTACAGTGCGAACACGATTGCACGGTTCAGAGTGGAACGCATCGTGGTGTGACTTTCCTCCGGCGGTCCCGGTACATAAGCTTTCCCCCCGGCGACGGCCAGTTGATAATCGATCGTGATAGAATACCCCGCCGCAGTCATGCGATTAGCGATAGTCCGCGATCGACCGAGTCGAATCGGCTTCGGCCCCCCGAACGGGGTAACGGGTGGCTTGGTACGGACGGCTATCGCCATAAGTTATGGGCATGATTTCAATCACGTGCGCACCGGCCGAACGGCGGAATTCGCGGTGGCGCCCGACGGGAGACGCTCGGCGTTGCTGTCGACCTCGGATCAAAAACAGGATTACGGAGAAACGCCGAGTGGGGTGTATGAACTACATCGTAGTGATGGAAGCCGCCTGGTTGGTTCACGACGTCGAGAACATCGACGACGCCATCGGCGTCGCCATCAGCGAGGCCGGCAAGCGGCTCAACCAGAAAGACATGGACTACGTCGAGGTCGGGGTCGGCGCGACGAACTGCCCCGCCTGCGGGGAGCCGTTCGACTCGGCGTACATCGCGGCCGACACGGCGCTGGTCGGCCTCGTCCTGGAGATGGACGTGTTCAACGCCGAGAGCGAGGAGCACGCCGAGCGCATCGCCAAGAGCGACGTGGGAGGCGCCCTGCGCGACGTTCCGCTCGACGTCATCGCGGTCGAACAGACCGAAAGCGACGACGAAGACGAATAAGACGCGTAGATCTCGGGATCGTCACTTCGTGACCAGTCGGGTCCCCGTCTCGGCGGTGACCAGCAGGTCGGCCACGCGGTCGACCGCGTCCGTGACCTCGGGTTCGCTTCTCAGCAGCACGGTTTCGCTCGGGAACAGGTGTTCGCCGACTTCGAGCCCGTGGTCTCTCGCCGTCGACCCCGAGACGGTGAGATAGACGCCGATACCCGTCTCCGCGATGGCCGCCTCCTCCTCTTCGCCGTCCTTCGGGTAGCAGAAGTCGACGTTCTCCGTCGCGCCCGTACCCAGCACGCCCTCGACCAGGCGTTCGTACCTGGGTGAGATACAGAGCTCGCCCTCGTACCCGTCGACGAATTCGCGCGTCAGGTCCGCCTCCTGCGCGCCGGCCACCTCCGGCCTGGCCAGCAGCGAGTGCCAGACGGTGTCGCCCAGTCCGGCGACGAGGCGGACGTCCGTGTCCCGCGGGTCGACGCGTTCGTTCACGTCGCCGAGTTCCGCCAGCGGCTCCTCGCGGAGTTCGACGACTTCTTCGAGGAACAGATCGGCGCTATCGAACCCGAGCGGCATCTCGTGTTTCCGGAGCGCCCGGAACGGCTCTTCGCGACCGACGAGCCGGAGAGTCAGGTCGTCGTCGACCGGGACGGCGACGCTGTCGAAGACGATGCGCCGAGGCATCCCCTGGCGGTCGTCCCGAACGAGCGTGTACTCCGGCGCGTGCGGGTCGCCGTCGTCGCTGTAGGTCGCCAGCCGATCGTAGACGTCGCCGGTCGCGGACTGCTCGCCCTTCGTGACCGCTTTCTCGTATCTGAGCGTCGAGATCACGTCGTCGGCGAGCCCGGCGACGCCCGCCTCGTCGGCCAGTCGGTCGAGAACGGCTTCGAGCGGTCGTCCCTTCCGCGGCACGGCGACGCTGACGGTCGTCATTGGTACTCGTCACACGAGCGGGCCGTAAAACGAGTCCGATCTCCGCCGGTTCCACCGGCTTCAGGCCGTCCGTGCGGTTAGCTCCCACCGATGACCGAGGAGAGCTGTTCGCGCCACTCTTTGAGCTCCTCGATCTCGTCGTTGATGTCCTCGATGTCGGACTTGACGTCCTCGACGTCGATGTCGCCGATCTGCCCTTCGAGGTCGTCGATGTCGCCCTCGACGTCGCCGACCGACTCCTCGACGTCCTCGACGTCGCTCTGGACGGCCTCGACCTCCGACAGCACCTCGTCCATGTCCGACTGGAGCGCGTCCATCGAGGACTCGACGTCCTCGACGGTGCTCTCGACGCTCGACAGCGACTCGTCGTGACCCGACGTCATCTCGCGGACCTCCTCCAGTTCGGACTCGAAGGACTCGACCTGCTCGCGGAACTCGTCGATGAGTTCGTCGCCAGTGCCGTTCTCGTCGAGGAACTCCTCCAGCGCGCCCGTGTACGCCAGCAGGTCGGACACCTCGGTCTGGAGGTGCTGGATGCGCGCGTCGACGCTGCCGCCGGAGTCGTCCGCCAGGTCGAACGCCTTCCGGAGCAGTTTCACGTCCTCGGCGTCGACGTTCTGGTTACGGATTTCCGTCGCGAGCGCGCCCACGAGCGTGTCGACATCCGCGTCGTCGAGCGCGACGCCGCCGCCCGAGGAACCGCTCCCCGAGGAGTCGCTCGACGACCCGCTGGACCCGGAACTGCCGCCGCTGTCGGCGGGCTCGTTCGGGTCTTTCAGGTCCAGGGTCTCCACGTCCTCGCCCCCGTCGCCGTCATCCCCGTCGTCGAGGCCCGGGACGGCGTCGCTGTCGCCGGAGATGACGTCGCGGACGACGTCGCTCCCCTGTTCGTCGACGACCGAGCCGCTTCCGCCGTCCTCCAGCGGCGGGTCGACCTGCTCGATCCGCGGCTGCGTGAGGAACTGCTCGACGTTGTCCGTTCCGGTCGCCCGGATCCCGTAGACCGTCGTGTACTCCGCGCCGGCTTCGAGTTCGCGCTCGAAGGTGATCTGGTCCTCATCGATGGTCCAGTACTCGCTACCGTACTCCGGGTGGAAGCCCAGGTCCTCCACCGCGACGTCCTCCGGCACGTCGTCGACCAGCGTCACGGTCACCGTCTCCGAACGCGCCGACTGGATCTCGAAGGCGATCGCCGGCACCGGGAACTCGTCTTCCTCGAACCGCTTGTCCACCGTCACCCCGTGAGCTGAGACCGAGACCTTCTCGTATTGTTGTGAGTCGCTCATGTGTTCTCCCTCGTTTAGCGACCAACTTAATGATACTTATTGTCCGGGTTCCGTCATTTCAGGCGAGAGTGGAGCGCGAGCGGGATTTCCGGCGATAACAGAACAGTCGGCAGGGGTTCCCAGCGGCGTCACTCGGGCGCCTAGAGGTCGAACCGATCGCCGATCTCGACGATCTCGAGCGTTTCGGGGTAGTCGAAACTCGCGGCGTGGTTGTGCAGGACGGTCGGCTCCGTCCGCATCCCCTTCCACATGTCCCAGTGGGTCGGGACCAGCGTGTCCAGTCGCAGGTCGTTGGCCGCCTCGACGATCATGTTCTCGGTGTTGTACCACTGCGTCCGCACGGGTTCGCCCGTTTCCTTGTCCGGGATGTTCCCGATCGCGCCGAACGCGAGCGCGCCCACGTCGATGTCGTAGTCCGTGCCGACCTGTTCGAACTCGCCCGGTCGAGCGTCCCCGCCGTGGAAGAACGTCCCCGCCTCGTGCTCGAACACCAGCGACACCGGGTGTTCGGCGTCGGGGTCGTTGGCCGGCTCTACGTGGACGGTGAACGCGCCGACCTCGATCGTGTCGCCCTCACTGATCTCGTTCAGCTGGTCGTCGCTCACGTCCCAGTGGGAGGTCCAGTCTTCGTCGGCGATCACGTCGTGGCCCGAGTCGGTCGTGTAGTACTCGGCGCCCGTGTTCGCGAGGACCGGCCCCTGGCTCGGGCCGTGGACGTGATCGACGTGTTCGTGCGTCCCGAAGATGGCGTCGGCGTCCGCGATGTCTTCCGGATCGAACGGGACCGGGATCATCCGGATCGTCCGCGGGGGTCGCCCGGTGCCGACGTACGGGTCGATGAGCACCGTCGTCCCGTCGCTCGCCTTCAGGACGAAGCCGTTACAGCCCAGGTACCAGACGGCGACGGTGTCCGGCGACGCGTCCTCGATCGCCCGCGGCAGCCAGTCGCCCCAGTCGCTGTCCGAGGTCTGTCCCCAGTCGGGATCCGTTGTCATACGCCACCCTGCGAACGGCCGCGATTAAGCCTTTACGAACGGGTCACTCGGGGCCGCGGCTGTCGGGCGAGGAGAACTGTCGGGACGAGGTTCCCGACGCCGAATTACGTCGCAAAAAACGGTCGTCGCCGATTTCAGTCTTCGCAGCAGCCGCCAGCCTTGCCGCCGAAGTCCACCGTGAGAGGGTCGGAGATGATCTCGTTGAGTTCCTGCAGCCGCAGTTCCAGTTCGTTCTGCACTTCGAGGTACTCGGACATCTTCGGCTTCTCGTGGAGTTCCTCCTGGGCGTCCTGGAGGGTCCGGAGGTCCTCGCGGGTGGCCTCGCCGGTCTGGCGCGCGAGCATGAACTCCTCGCGGATCTGCTCGAACTCCCGGATCTCCTCCTGAAGTTCCTCGTCGGCCTCGACCTTCTGCTTGGCCTCCTGATAGCGCTCGTAGAGGGGCATCTCGGCGATCTGCTCGCCGAGTTCGCGGGCCAGCGCGTCCACGTCCTCGCCCGCATCAGATCGCGCAGCGTCGGTCTCGATGCTCATTGTACTCCCGTTTGGTGCGTCGCGGTTTTCAAGGTGCCGACTCCGGGCGACTCCGACCGGAGCAACCGCCTCACCGCCACTGCGAGTCGGCCGCGTCGACCGGCCGGAGCCCCAATCGCTCGCGCACGCGGTCGCGGAACGCTGCCGCGAGGGCGACCGGGTACGCCGCGGCGAGCGCACCCGCGCGGGCGACGACCGCCGACGGGAGCGAGACGTCCAGCGTGCGGAGAACGGCGAGCCCAGCGAGTCCCGCGGCGCCGCTGGCGACGTAGAGCGCGACGACGAAGACGAGGAGGCGACGATACGACCAGTCGCCGGCGACGAACGGGTAGCTCCCGCCGACGGCGACGACTGCCGCGGCCGTCTGGGGCGGACCGGCGAACAGCGTCGCGTCGGCGACCAGCGCGTAGACGACCGTGAACGCTGGGGCGAGCGCGAGATACAGCCCTAGCGCCGCGAGGAGGAAGTCGACTGTCGCCGTCGCCCACGAGCGGATAGTCACGCCTGCCGCTGCGGGCCCGAACGGCATAGCTCCGACGCCTGACCGCTCGCACGACGACGGGGAGCGTGCCTCCCGTCGCGATACGACGGCGACGCGACCGGCGTTACGCCCCGAGCAGGCCCTCCAACGCGGTCATCACGATTGCGAACGAGACCCAGAAGGCCACCAAGGCCAGGGGCGCGGGATTGAGCCCGTCGTCCTCGCGGTCGTCGTGGTTCACTCGCCTCCCGTGCCAGGTGTCCGGTATCCGCTCGTGCATCGAGAAAAAGCGGGTGCGAACGGCGAGCCTAGTGACCGCGACCGCGCACCCGACCGCGAACGCGGCCGAGACGGTGAGGACGACTGCCATCCGGAGGAGCGCTGCGACGGGGATGACCATCGGCTGACACTACCCGACCCGGGCGAATAAGTGTGACGCGGCCGAACTGTCTCGGCCCGGAATCCCGCCCGTTCGAGCCGGCGAGACCGGCGCGGTTCGCTGGTGTCCGAGGGCTTTTCCGACCGGGTCCCGAACGAACGGGTATGGTGTCAGAACTCGTGGTCGGTGGGTTGCTCGCCGTGCTGGTGTTCGGTTTTCTCCGATTCCAGGACCACATCGTCTCCGCGCTGACCCGGTCGGGCAGCGGCGACGACACGCTCTCAATCGACGACCCCTGATCCGAGACCCGTATTCGACGGGACGGGCACTCGCTGTTTTCACTGTTCCAGAGCGCCTGCGGTGTCACGCCGTCACAGCGGTAACTGCGGACCGCGGGGGTTTTACCCCGCCAGCCGGTACGAGGGCCCAATGAGCCAGGAATCGCCGGAACGAACCGAGGGAGACCTCACGAAGACGGGGATGTCGCTCCGTCACGACCGCGAGTGGGACTACGAACTCGACCGCATCGTCGAGGCCGTCGAGGAGCGAGACGCCGAGACCGTCGGCCTGCAGTTCCCCGAAGGACTCAAGCGCCGCGGCCCGCGCGTCGCCGACGACCTCCGCTCGGAACTGCCCGACGGCGTGAGCGTCATGATATCCGGGCAGCCCTGCTACGGCGCCTGTGACCTCGACACCTATCTCATGCGTCGCACGGACGTGTTCGTCCACTTCGGTCACAGCCCGATGAAGGAGTCGGACAAGATCATCTACGTCCCCCTCTTCTCGAACGTCGACGTCTTCCCGATTATGGAGCGCGCGGTCGACGAACAGCTCGCTGACCCCGACGAAGATCCGGACGTGGGACTCGTGACGACCGCCCAGCACATGAACAAGTTCGACGAGATGCGCTCGTGGCTCGAAGAGCGCGGCTACACCGTCCACACCCGCAAGGGCGACGAGCGGCTCACCCACGAGGGGCAGGTGCTCGGGTGCAACTACGCCAGCGCGGACGTCGACGCCGACCAGATGCTGTACGTCGGCGGCGGCAAGTTCCACCCGCTGGGCCTCGCGATGGAACACCCCGACAAGCACGTCGTCATCGCCGACCCCGTCAACAACGCCGTCTCCGTCGCCGACACAGAGAAGTTCATGAAGCAGCGCTACGGCGCCGTCCACCGCGCGATGGACGCCGACGAGTGGGGCGTCATCTTCTGCACCAAGATCGGCCAGGGCCGCTGGGAGACCGCCCAGGAGATCGTCGAGGACAACGACGACGCCTACCTCATCACGATGGACGAGGTGACGCCCGACCGTCTGACCAACTTCGGGCTCGACGCCTACGTCAACACCGGCTGTCCGCGAATCACGACCGACGACGGCCCGCAGTTCAAACAGCCGATGCTCACCCCCCAGGAGTACCGCATCGCCGTCGGCGACGAACCGCTGGAGGCCCTGGAGTTCGACACCTTCCACGACACCTGGTAAGCCACTTCCCGTCGGGAGAACCGGGAGCGTTATTATCAGCCCCCGAAAACTCGCTGGAAAGCGATGTTCGGGGGGAGTGACACGACGGACCGGGAGCCGCTGTGGATCGTCGGGGTCGGCGACGTCGACCGTGAGACGCTCGAAACCGTCGCCGACGGAGCGACGCAGACGATCCCCGTCGACGCGCGTATCCACTCGGGACGGGTGTCGCTGTCCGATTTCGACGAGACGGTCGACGACCTGTACCACGGGCTCGACCTCGCGCGGCACGCGCGCCGCGAAAGCGGCCGTGACGCCGTTCTCGCGGTCACCGACGCCGACATCGGGAAGCCCCGCGGCGAACCGGCGTTCGGGCTCGCGATGCGCCGCGGCTCGGTCGGGATCGTCTCGACGGCGCGCCTGGGCGAATCGTCGTTCGTCGATCGACTGCGAACCGTCTCCTCCCAGCACGTCGGCTACCTCGTCGGGATGGGCGCCTGCAGCGACGGGTACCTGTTCGAAGTTGCCGACGACCCCGCGGACTTCGACCGCATCGGTCCCGACCCGTGCGAGGAGTGCCGCGCGGAACTCGAAGGCCGCGATTCGCCGCTGTTGCCCGACGACTGCCGGGTCCGTCTCCGCCACCCCGCGAGGTCGGGCGACTCACCCGAGCTTTCTGTCGTCGCGGTCGGCGACGTCGACGAGGCGGTCGTCTCGGAGGTGGCGGCCGCCGTCGACGAGCACCTGGCCTTCGACGCGACCACCGCGCCGGGGTCGGTCCCGCTTTCGGCCGTCCGGAGCGACGCCGACGACGAATCGCGGGAGCAGTACCGGGCGAGCGCCGTCGCTCGGGGCGCCCGGGAGTTCGTCGGAACCGCCCCCGTCCTCGCCGTGACCGACGTCGACCTCTTCGAGCGACGGCGCAACTACGTCTTCGGCGTCGGCGAGTTCGGGGGCGAATTCGCCGCGTTTTCGACTGCCCGACTGGCCGACGGCGAGACGGAGGCTGCGCTCTCGGAAGCGCGCGTCCGCAAGCAGGCTGTCAAACAGGCCGGAAGACTCCTCGGCGCAGACCAGTGCGACGACAGGAGCTGCGTCTTCACGGACGTTCCCACCGTGCGCGAACTCGACCTGACGGACGAATCGCCCTGCGCCGACTGCCGCGCGGCGCTCGACGGCGCCGACTGGCCGCCGGATGTCGAGGGCGCGGTGGCGGGGAGCGGGTCGGCCGGGAGCGGTTCGACCGCAGGCGACGACGGAAAGGCCACTGAACGCGGGGACGAACCGCCCGGAGAGCAGAGCAAGGCCGACTACCTCTGGCAGAGCCTGCTGCACGACGCCGCGAACACGGGCCGGTTCGTCGCCTTCCTCGCCGGGTTCGCGGTCTCCTTCTTCGTCGCGGTGCTGGTCCTCGTCCCGGTCGTCGAGTTCTTCCTCGGCCCCTGGGACTCCCAGTCCGACCAGGTGGCCTGGGCCGTGATCGCCGCGTCGCTCGTTCTCGCGTGGTACCTCTACAAGACCGGCAAGCGACTCGTCGTCTTCCTCGGCCGCAGCGCGGTCGGCCGGGTCCGATCGGCGGCCGGCGAGTAGCCGTCCGTTGGCGGCTATCTGCGCCGGTTGCCAACCCGGACGCGTTCAGGCGCCGAGGAACACCTGTGCGATGCCGGTGAGCCAGAGGAAGGCCGTGAGCGAGACGGTCGCGGCCACGACGCCCACTGTCACCTCCTTCGCCAGCGCGAAGCGACGCTCACGGAGCAGCGCGTCCGGTTCCCGGTCCGAGACGAAGAAGGTGCCGTCGCGGTCGGTGAGCGCCAGGGGTTTGTCCGTCTCGTCCACCCGCCGCTCGTCGATCTCCGCGGTGCCGTAGGCGTACACCTCGTCCCCGGGACAGAGGTACGTCGCCTCGTAGACCCGCTCGTCGCCCGTCCGAAGCTCGTCGATATCCCACGACCGCTCGAAGCGCCACAGGTCCTCCTCGGGCGACTCGTAACTCTCGCGTTCGCGCTTCCACTCGCGCTCGTCGGAGACGAGAAACTCGAACGTGTCGTCGTCGACACGGATCGAGCCGCCCTCGGTCGCGATGTCGAAGGGAATCACCCGAGTGCGGTCGGCGTGCGTCCGCGAGTCGCCACTGCCGAAGTCCCGGACTGACAGTTCGTAGGCGACGCACTCCGGGCAGTCGTACATGCGCGTCTCGGGATCGCCGACGGGTTCGATCTCCCCGCGAACGGCGACGGGTCCGGCCGCGACTGAATCGAGAGCGGAGATAGGCGTATCCCGGATGACGGACCCCTCGCGGTAGCGGTCGAACCCCATCAGGAGCGAGCCGATACCCCAGAGGACGCCCAAGCCGGATCCGATGACGAGCCCCGCGTAGAGGACGACCCCGAGGACCATCTATTCGGCTTCGAGACGCTCGCGGACGGAGAACTCGCCTCTGGCGGCCTCAGTGGCCTCGAAGGGCTCGCGGGGCTCGTACCCGCGGCGAGCGGCCACGTAGCGCTCGGGCACCTTCTCCAGCAGGGCGTTGTACCGTCTGACGGCGTCGTTGTAGTACTCGCGGCGGTTCTCCAGGCGCTGCTCTACGTTTTGCAGGGCGTCGCGGACGTCCTCGAACTTCTCGTCGGTCCGCAGCTCGGGGTACTCGTCGGCGATCGAGTAGAACTCCTGGATCGAATCGCGGATCTCCGCCTCCGCGAGTGCCGCCTCCTCGGGGGAGTTCGCCTCGATGGCGCTGTCGCGGGCCTCGACGATCCCCGCGAGCACGTCCCGCTCCATGGACATATACTCCCCCGCCAGTTCCACGAGGTTCCCGACCTCGTCGTGGCGCCGCTGGAGCAGCACCTCCACGTTACTCCAGGCCGCCTCGCAGTTCTCCCGGGCGTCGACGAGGTGGTCGTGGGCGCGCTTGGCGTACCGGAGGGCGCTCCAGGCCACGAGCGCGACCGCGAAGGCCCCCACCACCGGGACGAAGAGACTCATGACTCGTCGCAAACACGACCGAACACATAAATGGTGAGGAAGGAACGGCGCGCGCTGCGCCGCGGAAATTACTATTAGGCATTCAACAACGTTTTTGGATACGCGGGAGAAATTAGGAGGCGATGACTGTCACGGCAGCGAGGGGACGCCGACGCCGGAGGGGATCATGAGCACGAAGACGCGGCTCGCCCAGCAGCTGGCGGTCGTTGCGGGCTTCGAGGACCCGCGGGTCGACCTCGAACAGTACAGGACGCCGCCCGACGTCGCGGCGCACCTGATCCACACCGCCGACCTACAGGGCGACATCGAAGACCGAATCGTCGTCGACCTCGGGACGGGGACCGGGATGCTCGCGCTGGGGGCGGTCCTCCGGGGGCCGGAAACGGTCGTGGGCCTCGACCTCGATCCCGATCCGCTCGCGACCGCGCGTGCCAACGAGCGCCGGGTCGCGGCCGCCGCCGACGTCGAGTGGGTCCGCGGGGACGCGACGAACGTCCCGCTCGCGCCCGACGGCCCGACGACGGTCGTGATGAACCCGCCGTTCGGCGCCCAGTCCGGGAACGAACACGCCGACCGCGGTTTTCTCGCCACCGCGGCCGAGATCAGCGACGTCTCCTACTCGATCCACAACGCCGGCAGCCAGGACTTCGTGGAGTCGTTCGCGGCCGACAACGGCGGGACTGTCACCCACGCGTTCGCCGCCGAACTCGACCTCCCCCACCAGTTCGAGTTCCACGACTCGGCCTCCCAGACGATCGACGTGGAAGTCTTCAGGGTCGCCTGGGACGACTGAAGCGCCGGGGGTCGCGCTCGACCGCCGACCGGTTGCGTCTGCGGTCCGCGATCAGTTCTGCTGCGCGCGCGGAATCGCCTTCTGTGCCACCTGCACTCTGGTCCGGTTGTGGACGGCGAACAGGTCCCTGCCCTTTCGTTCGACGGTCAGGCCGCCGACGCTCGTTCCGTTCGACTGCACCGGGATCGGCGCCCGCCCGTGCACGGTCTGGTTCTCGGTGACGACGACTTCGAACCCATCCGGACCGGGTGCGATAGAGACGTTCCGTCCCGCGATCGTCGGGGCGGCGCGGACCCGATCGGTCGTGTACGCGAGTGTGCCCTGTTCGCCTTCCTCCCGGAGTTCGACCTTGTAGGCCGACCCGTTGCCGACGAGCGACCACCCCTGTCTGTTCGCGTACACCGCTCGCCGCCAGCCGAGTCCGCCCACTCTGACCGTCGCGCCGCCGCTGTGTGCGAGTTGCCCCTTCGAGACGGCCTCGATCCACACCCGGCGTTCCTCGCTGAAGACGACGATCCCGCTCGACCGGATCGCCTGGGACTCATCGAAGAGGAACTCGTTGACCAGCGAGACGTACTGGTTGGGGACGCCCTCGACGTACGTGACGGTGTAATCACGGACCTCGACGGTCTCGGCGTCCGCGGGGAGGTCGCCGGAGATGGCCGTCAGTCCGAACGGGACCGCGACGGCGCTGAGCACGACGAGCGCGACGACGAGGGCGCGAACTGCCGTGCCGCGGGTCAGTCGACCCGAACCGGACTCGCTCAGCTGGGGCCGCAGCGAGCGGTTCGACGCGGACACGCCGGTCGCGATCAGCGCGGCGAACAGGAAGACGATCCCCACACCGACCGCCCGGAAGAGAACGTACCTGTTCGCGCCGACCGGCGTGAATATCGCCCACAGCGACTGGCGAATGCCGAGGACCAGCGCGGCGAACCAGAGGTACAGCGCGTTCGGGTAGTCGTCTCGGCGCGCGAGCAGCGCGATCCCGACGACGACCCCCAGCAGGATGCCGACCGCGTGCCCCTGGATCGCGATGTCCGCCCACCACGGCGAGATGAACCCCGGCCGCGGTTCCCGGGAGACCATCGGGTTCCGCAGTCCGGCGTACACCAGGTCGACGACCCGTTCGGCGACGAGGACGAGCACCGTGAGCAGCGGCCGAGTGACCATCGCGAAGCCGATGTAGGCGTAGACGACCCCGGAGAAGCCGATCACCGGTCCCATCGAGAAGAGCCCGGTGAAGATCCCCGCGAAGAACGACCCGACCGGGACGGCCAGCAAGCGGACGAACGGGTTGGACAGCGGCGTCGCGAACGACTCCGAGCCGCGCTCGTCTGGGTAGTGGCCCACGTAGTACTCGACGATCGGCGCGAACAGGAGCGTCCCCGTCAGGTTGCCGGTGATGTGTCCGACGCCGTTGTGCGCGAACCCGGCCACGAGCGTCCCGAGCGGGTAGAAGTACGACCACGACCGGAAAGGGATGACCATCGGATTTCGCGGGTGGGCCCACCCGCCCTGGACGACCCAGTAGACGAGCAGAACGCAGAGAACCGTCAGAAGCGTGCCCCAGGGGACGCCGAGCACCCACCGTCGCCGGAAGCGGTCGCCCCACCGGCGGTCCCCGGGCGCGAGGTATCGAGCCACCGCCAGCGACCCGACGACCGCGACCACGAGGAATATCTGTTGCCAGGGAAGCAGCCCGAGAATCCAGCGAGAGACCGACGTCGACG
This sequence comes from Halosimplex rarum, assembly GCF_047715405.1. Lineage (NCBI taxonomy): Archaea > Methanobacteriati > Methanobacteriota > Halobacteria > Halobacteriales > Haloarculaceae > Halosimplex > Halosimplex rarum. The sequence goes on along the minus strand of NZ_CP180412.1, from coordinate 1,377,845 downwards.
GCGACTGCAACATACCCGCCACAAAGTGGGCCGGTAAGTTATCCTTGGTGGCGTCTCAACCCGGCCGTCCCGTGGTTCGGTCGACGCTGGCCGACTCGGAGAGCGAATCCGTGACCGGCAGACCGGTCCGGGTAAGCACAGGATTTTCGGTTCCCGACGCCGTTGTGGCCGCCAATGGGAGTGCGGCCACCGTCGAACGACGTGGACGAGGAACCGGACGTCGTCGAGTTCGGGATCGCGGCTCTCGACGCGCGGGTCGCGGACGCGGACGTCGACTTTCCCGTCTCGGCGAACGAACTCGAAGCGCAGTTCGGGGACACGAGGGTCCCGTACGACGCGGCCGGGAACGAGCTGTCGTTCGGCGAGGCGCTCGCCGAGGCGGACCGCGAGTCGTTCGACTCCGAGGCGGACCTGCTCAACGCGCTGCATCCCGTCTTCGAGCGCAAGCGCCAGGCGGCCTCGACGAGCCTGCTCAGACAGCTCCGCGGGCTCGTCCCCTTCTGAAAACCCCGGGCCGCGACCGCCCGGCTACCCCTGTTCCGGCTGCGAGGGCTCTCCCGTTCGGGAGCGGTCCGTCGACTTCGGGTCCGTCCCGGACGCGTCGGTCGGCTCCGGGCCTGCCCCTGATGCGCCACTCCGTTCGGCGTCCGCCGCGGTCGTCTCGCTTTTCGGCGTCGAACTCCCGCTCGTGACACCGCCGACCGTCCCGAGTTCGCCGTCGTCGGTCAGCCGCTGGGCGAGGTCTTCGAGCTGCCGGGTCTGCTCGCGGTTGACCGTGACGATCATGTCCGAGAGGACGCCGAACATCAGCAACTGCACGCCGAAGAGGATCGCCGACGCGCCGAGGAACGCGAGCACTTCGTGCGACGTCTTGGGGACGGTGATCCACTCGTAGGCGACGTAGGCGCCGAGGACGAGGCCGACGACGGTGCTGACGACGCCGACGCTCCCGAAGTAGAAGAGCGGGTTGTTCGTCTTCGCCATCTTGTACAGCGTGAGGATGATGTCGGCGCCGTCGCGGAACGGCCGGAGGTTCGTCTCGGACTCGTCCGGACGGGCCAGGTACCGGATCGGAACGACTTCCGTCCGGACGTTGTGCTTGACGCACTCGACGGCCATCTCCGTCTCGATGCCGAAGTGGTCCTCCGTCAGCGAGATGCGGTCGATCGACTCGCGAGTGAGCGCCCGGTACCCGCTGAGGATGTCCTGGTAGTCCCGCCCGTGGATGACGCTGAACGCCCAGTTGATGACGCGGTTGCCGAACTGGTTGAGCCGGGTCATCGCGCCGGCCTCCATGTCGGCGAAGCGATCGCCGATGACGTGGTCGGCTCTCCCCTCGAAGATGGGTTCCAGCATCGCCCGCGCGTCTTCCGCGCGGTACGTCTGGTCGCCGTCAAGCATCAGAACGACGGGCGCGTCGGTGAGCTCGAAGCCTTCCTGCAGCGCCTCGCCTTTCCCCTCGGAACCGCGCTGCTGGACGACTCTCGCCCCCTTCTCCTCGGCGATCGACTGGGTGCCGTCGGTGGAGCCGCCGTCGATCACGAGGATGTTCTCGAACCCCTCTGCGCTGAACGACTCGACGACTGGTCCGATCGTCTCGGACTCGTTGAGCGTGGGCACCAGCACGCAGACGTCGTCGTACTCGACCATCGTCCCCGCTTCGACGTTGCCGGAGAAAAAGGTTCCCCGTTCGGCCCGCCGAGCACGTGGTCCAGCGGTTTTCGCGCTGGCCGGTGGCGGGCCGCCCCCGCGGACGCGACGGCCGGTCAGTCCTCGGCGCGCTGGTCGCTCAGGTGCTCCCAGATCTCCGTGCAACCACAGCCGTCCTCGACGTTTTCGAGGTGTTCGGTCTCCGATCGTTCGACCTCGGCCTCGTCGTCACCCTCGTCGACGTGGTCGCCGTCCGCGCGGTTTAGTTCGGCCATAGTTACTCAGTTAGTGAGTAACCACACGCCCATCGGTTAATAACCTTTCGGCGCCCTTTTGAGGCGGCGGCGCAAGGAGGGAGACATGAGCGGCGAGGACACCGGGTGGTTCGACACGCTGGGGCTGACCGAGTACGAGGCGACGGCGCTTCGGGAGCTGCTGACCCTCGGTCCGACGACGGCGCCCAACCTCGCCGAGGCGACCGACATCCCGAAAGCGCGGATATACGGCGTCCTCGAATCGCTCTCGGACCGCGGGTTCATCAAGATCATCCCCGGCCGGCCGAAGGAGTACCAGCCGAAGCCGCCGGAGACGATCCTCGATCGCGCCGTCGAGAACAGCCGCCAGGACTACGAGCAGTTCGCCGCCATCGTCGACGATTTCCGCGAGGACTTCCTCGCGGAGTTCCGACCGCGCTACGAGCAGGCCAGCGAGGACATCACCCCCACCGAAGAGCTGTTCCACGTCGTCGACGTCGGCGAACCGAGCGAGCGCGAGACGCGCCGGCTCTACCACGAGGCCGACGAGCGCGTCTGCGTCGTCACCAAGAGCTTCGAGTACTTCGACTCCGTCGAACCGGCGTTCGCCGACGCGCTGGACCGCGGTGTCGAGATCTCCATCCTGATGCTCGTCCCCGAGTTCCTCTCGACCGAACCGCGCGACGAACCGGCGATCCAGCGCGGGATCGTCGAGCGCATCCGGACCGACTACCCCTCCGTCGAGATCCGCTTCTCGACCGGGAAGCTCCCGTTCCGCGGCAACGTCGCCGACCCGAGCCTCGACTACGAGACGGGCTCGGCCATCCTGCTCGTCGAGGAGGAAGACGTGCCCAACCACATGCGCCAGGCTGCGATCACCGACAACGGGGCCTTCGTCGCGGGACTCATGCGCTACTTCGACCTGATCTGGGAGCACGAGACCCGCGAGGCGTACCCGGACGACGCCTGACCGAGCGGACCCACCGGGTCGAGCCGGCCCGACACTGTTCTCGCGCCGGCCGCGAGCGGTCAACTACTAATACCACCGGCGGGATAGGTGGCCGCGTGAAGGTCGCGTACCTGACGACGTATTATAATGGCGCGGTCGACGGGCGGTTCGGGCGCTTCCACGACTGGGTCCACACGCTCCGGGACATGGACGACCCTCCCTTCGACTTCGAGGTCGTCGCGCTGACGGCGAGCAACGCCGACGAGACGCTCTCCTCGCCGCCCCACGGCGCCCTCGGCGACGCGACCGACCTCTGGGGATCGCCGCTCAATACCGCTGAGTTCGCCCTCAACGCACCGCGGGCCCTCCGCGACCTCTGGCGGGCCGACCCCGATATCGTTCACGTGCTCACGCTCGACACCGTCGCCTACCCCGTCGCGCTCGCGATGTCGAGGCGGTCGCCCGTCCTCGGGCCCGACGTGCAGGGGTACTTCCCCGGCCGCGAAGGCGACCGCTGGACCCAGGACGGGGCTGCCGGCCGGAAAGACCGGCTGCGCTACCGCCTCCGGCGGGGCCTCCTCACGCTCGCCAAGGACCCGACCGTCGTCGCGCTCAGTCGCTACCACGCCGACAACGTCCGGAAACTGGGCGCGCGGACCGTCGAGACGATCCCCCCGGGCGTCTCATCGGCGTTCCAGCCCGGCCGCCGCGCTCGCCCGGAAGACCGCGACCCGGACCGGCCCACTCACCTGCTGTATCTCGGCGACCTCTCCGAGTACAAGGGGTACGATATCTTCCTCGACGCGCTCTCGCAGATCCCCAACGACATCGACTTCCACGCGACCGTCGTCGGGACCGGCGACGCCCAACGCGACCGCATCACCAACGCCGGACTCGCCAATCGGGTCGACGTCGAGGGGTTCGTCTCCCGCTCGGAGCTCCCCAGATACTACCAGCAGGCCGACTGCTACGTGATGCCCTCCGTCGACGAACACGGCCCGAACACCATCGTCGAGGCGCTGGCCTGCGGGACGCCCGTCGTCGCCACCGACAAACTCGGCATCAACGAGTACGCCAGCGACGACACCGCGATCTACGTCGACCGCTCGCCGTCGGGCGTCCGCCGCGGCATCGAGCAGTTCCACCGCAGCCGCGAGGAGTACATCCGCAACGCCGTCGAGCGAGCGCCCGAGTATCAGGCCGAGCGGACGGTCGAAGCGCTCGCCGACCTCTACGAGGAACACGTCGAGCGGACGTGAACTCCGGCCGGCTCCACTTCGCGGACCTGTCGCGACTCCGGGCCGACGGCGGTCGCACACCGAACGGTTTATCGAGGGGCCGGAAAAACGCGGAGCCATGACGGCGGAACCGCTGGCCTATCGAGCGCGCAAGTGGGCGCTCCAGCAGATATCGTCGGTGACGAAGCGGCCCGACCAGCACGACCGCCTCGTCGATACCGACTGGGACGTGCTCGTCGTCCTCGACGCCTGCCGCTACGACGCCCTCCAGCGGGTGACCCACTGGCCGGTCGAGCGCTGTCGCTCCCCCGGCAGCGCCACCGGCCACTGGCTCGAAGAGTGCGGGCGCTCCGGCGTTCTCGAAGACAGCTACGTCGCCACCGGGAACGTCAACTACGCCAACTTCGACGTCGGCGCCGCCGAGGTCGACCACGTCTGGGAGGACCACTGGAACGACCGACTGGGCAACGTCCTGCCCGAACCGGTGCTCGACGCCGCCGACGACTTCCTCGCCGACGGCAACCGCCCCGTCGTCGCGCACCTCCTGCCGCCCCACGCCCCCTACGTCGCCGAAGTCGGCGACACCTGGATCCCCGCGTTCCCCGACGTGGACGTGTGGCGGCGCAACCCCGGGCGCGAGGACGAGGACAAGCTCTCGCCGCAGGTCGCGATGGCCTCGGGTCACGTCGACATGGAGCGGGCCATCGCCGGCTACCACGCGTCCGTCGAAGCGACGTGGGAGGCGATCCTCCCGACGATCGGCGAGTGGGTCGACCGCGACCTGACCGTCGTCGTCACCGCCGACCACGGCGAGACGTTCGGCCGCTGGCGCGACTGGAAGCTCTACGGCCACCCCAACCGCGTCCACGTCCGCCCGCTCGTCGAGGTCCCGTGGGTCGTCTTCGAGCAGGCGCCGCCCGTCGAGGCCGACGACACCGCCGAGGGCGTACAGGAGAAACTCGAAGCGCTCGGCTACGTGGAGTGAGCGGGTAGCCGAGCCGGCGCCGGCCGGCGTCGTCGCCGTCTCAGTGCGAGTACAGCGAGTACAGCGGCTCCGCCGCGTCGACGAGTCGACCCGTCTTCGAGCGGTTTCTCCACCAGTCGACGACTTCTGACGGCGTCTGAATCCTGTCTTCGTACCCCGCCACGGCGTCGGCGTTCTTCATCGGGTAGTCCTCGAGTTGCGGGTGGGAGACCATGGTCACGACGCCGGCGCCGACCATGTACGGCGTTATCGCCGGGACGTGCGTCGGAACGAGGGTGACCCCCTCGACCGTGCGCGGGACCGGCCAGCGGCCCTCGTTGATGCAGTCGAAGCCGTTGGCCGCGAGCGCGCGGGCGGTCGTCCGGTCGTACTCGTGCCACGGCGGGATGAACGTCGTCGGCTCGATGCCGTGGGATTCGAGGATGTCACGTCCCGCGCCGATCCGCCTGTTCTGCTCGTCGTAGTCCAGGCCCGCGAACTCGCTGCGGTCGTCGTAGAGCGGGCCGCCGCGGCCCTCGCCGACGTCCTCGTGCTCGTAGCCGTGCTGAGCGAGTTCCCAGCCGTTCGCCTCCAGTTCGTGCAGGAACTCGACCACGTCGGCGCTGAGTCGCTCTCCCTCGAACTTCGGGCAGACGGCGACGACGCCGCGGAGGCCCCGGTCGTCGTATCGCGAGAGCACGTCGACCCACGTCTCGTTGTCGACGTCCTGGTGGTAGTCGTCGAAGCGCAGGCAGACCAGCGAGAACCGCGTGACGCCGGGCCACATCACAGGTAGCCGAGGTCTTTGAGCTGTTCTTCGAGCTCCTCGTCGTCGGGCGCCTCGAACTCGCCGGCGTCGTCCAGCGGTTCGAGCGTGTCGCGCATGACGCCCAGCAGCTCGTCGGCGACGTCGGTCCGCTCGCCGAGGAGGTCGCGGTCCTCGCCGGGGTCCTCGCGCCAGGCGTACAGTTCCCGGTCGTGCTCCCCGTTCAGCGGGCCGGTGACGATGAGCTTGTGCTCGTCGTCGCGGACCGCCTGCAGCGGACGGGCGAAGCGGGTCGCGTCGAAGTCGGGGTACTTGCGCTGGAGCCGCTCGATGGGGCCGTCGAAGCCCGCGTACTCGGCGAACGTGTAGTCGTGGTAACGCCGGTCCTCGAAGCCCAGCAGGCTCTCGGTGAGGTCGTAGTCGGGCGGCGTCTCCCCGGCCGCTTCGAGGAAGGTCGGGTGCAGGTCGACCAGCGACACCTGGTTGTCGATACGCTTCCCGGCGGGCGCGGCGTCGCCGGCCGCGCTGTCCCCAGCCACGGACCCAGATCCGGATCCGGACCGCGGCGGTTTGATCACGAGCGGGACGTGCAGGAGCGTGTCGTACAGCGAGAAGATGTGGCTCGTGAGCCCGCCGTGGTCGCCGAAGTTGTCGCCGTGGTCCGAGGTGACGACGACCATCGTGTCCTCGTAGACGCCCTTCGACTCCAGGAACGCCATCAGCTCGCCGACGAGGTCGTCGAGGTAGCGGACGGCGCCGTCGTACCACGCCTCGATGACGGCCCACTCCTCCTCGCTCATCTCGACCTCGCCGGCGAAGACGCCGTCGCCGCCGCTGTGGGACACCTGCCTGAGCTTCTCGATGTCGTGGCCGGGCAGGTCCTGGGCCCGTCTGCCGAGCGCCTCCATGGCGCGTTCGAGGAACTCCCAGCGCGGCCGTTCAAGCCCTTCGGTGAACATCTGCTTGTACGGCCGCGGGGGGTTGAACGGTTGATGGGCCGTCTTGGCGTTGATGAACCCGAAGAAGGGGTCGCCGTCGTCGGCGGCGTCGTCGACGAACCGCTCCAGGCGGTCGTACTTGTAGCGGGTCTTGTCGTCGGGGCCCCGCGTGAGCGTGAACCCGACCTGTTTGGCGAACGAACGGTCGCCCAGGACCTTCTGTGCGAAGTCCAGATCCGCACCGATGCGGCGCGTCTCGACGTAGTCGTCGACGCCGCGGGCGTACCCGCGGCTCTTCCGGATGTGCGCGCCGGCGCTGGCGGCGAAGGTCCGGTAGCCCTGCCGCTTGAGCGCCTCGGGCAGCGTCTCCAGGTCGTCGGGGATCCCCAGCGAGTTGCCGTAGATGCCGGTGTGGGAGGGGTACTTGCCCGTGAAGATCGCGCCGTGGACGGTCGGCGTCCAGATCGACGGCGCGAAGGCGTGGTCGTAGCGGACCCCCTCCTCGGCCAGCCTCGTCATCGTCGGCGTCGTCTCGCGCTCGTAACCGTAGGTCGAGCAGTGGTCGATGCGCAGCGCGTCGATAACCAGGAAGAGGATGTTCGGAGCCATTACATGTACCCCAGATCTTCGAGCTGTCCCTTGACCTCCGCGGCGCCGGCCTCCGAGAACGTACCTTCCTCGCGGTCGCCTCGGTGGTCGCCACCGCGCAGTTCCGCCTCGATCGCCGCTCGCACGTCCACGACGCTGCCGATCGCCTCGACCATCGCCTCGTCGGTGCCGGCCACCATCGCCTCGTCGGTGTGGACGCCGTCCTGCAGGCCGTGGTCGCTGACGAGCAGGAGTTCGTCACCCTCGTCGAGGTCGTCGCGGAGCTCGCCGACGAACTCGTCGAGTTCGTCGTAGGCCGATCGCTGGAGGGCCGGCAGGTCGTACGTGACGTGGCCGACCAGGTCGAGCCCGCTCGTGTAGGCGAAGACGAGTTCGTAACGGCCGCCCCGGAGGCCCCGCCGGGCGCGGGCGATGCGGACCATCGCCATCTCCAGGCACTGCTCGTAGAACTCGTAGGGGTCGGCCGAGGTGTGGCCGCCGGTCGCGTCGGGGTCCCGCTCGAAGAGGTCGCCCAGTGACCGGCGGAGGTTGTGCTCGCGGTCCTCGCTGTCGGGGTCGACGACGTAGTTGGGCACGCCGATGGCCGTCGCCTCGCGGCCGTCGAACAGGGTCTCGATGCCGTTCTCGTCGTAGTAGGTCGCCGGCGTGCGGAAGGCGTCGGCTCCGGTGTTGGTCAGCAGCCAGGCGCCGATGCGGGTCTGGAGGGCGTCGGGCAGGACGAAGTCGGCGACGGTGCTGCCGAGTTCGAGGAGCGGGTTGCCCCAGGCGACGCCGTCGTCGTCGAGCGTGAGGCCGTGTTCCTCGGGGCGGAGCCCGGTGATTATCGTCGGCCAGAGCTCGTGCGTGCTCGGCTCGCCCGCGACGCTCTCGATGGTCTCGATGGAGCGGTGGGTGGCGAGGGTCAGGTTCGGGTGGGCGTCCGGATCGACGAGGTCCGGGTCCAGCGCGTCGATGCCCAGCACGACGACTGTCATTGATCCGCGGTTCTTGGTCCAGAGAGAAATTCGTTTGGATCCGTCCGCTGTGGCTGGATCGCTGCCGCGCATCGCTCGCGTGCCGTCGTGCGTCGCTCGCACGCCGCCCCCGAACGGCTCGCGATCCGCCGTCGCGTGCGCTCTCGCCCGATGAGAACACTTTTGAGCGTGATAGGACTCCACTCTGGCATGAAGGTCGGCTACTTCTGCTATCGTCTCTCGGGCACCGGTCCCCGGACCCGGGCCGCCGACATCATCGAAGCGGTAGCGAGGCAGTCGGACCACGAGGTCGTGGTCCTGACGAACGAACCCGAGAACGTCAGAGGGCCGGCGACGGTACACCCGATCTCCCTCGACGACCCCCTCTCCACGCTCGCGACGACGCGGCGAGCGTTCGCCGACGCCGACGTCGTCCACGTCCCGGTCAACATGTACCAGGTGCTGTTCGTCCGCCTCGTCTACTGGGGCCCGCTCGTCGGCGGGGTCGGCCCCGGGCTACAGCCCTCGGCCTTCCACCGGTATCTCGGCCGCCTGCTCCGCGTCGACAAGAAGATCAAGGTCCTCGAACACAACAAGCTCTGGGACGACTCCGGCTACGACACGGCCGTCTGCACGGCCACCATCGACACGGATCGGTTCTACCAGTACGACGATGACCGAGTCCAGGAGCTACGCCGCGAGTGGGGCATCGACGAGGACGAAACGGTCGTCCTCTACGTCGGCGCCCTCATCGAGGAGCAGGGCGCCGGGCTCGTCGACGAGATGGCGCGGCTCGCTCGCGACGAGGACGATATCCGCATCATCGTCGCCGGCGACGGCGAGATGGCCGACGTCTTCCGCGACCGCGACGACCTGCAGTTCGAGGGGTTCGTCGACAACAAGGACCTGCCGGCGTACTACAACGTGGCCGACGTGACGGTCGCGCCCCGCAGGAACGACAAGACCTCCAACGTCGGTCTCGAATCCATCGCCTGCGGCACGCCGATGATCTCGACCGCCCAGGGCCACATCGTCGACCTGTTCAAAGACCGCGGGACGTACGTCTGGGCCGACCGGACGCCCGAGGCCGTCCTGGAGACCGTCCGCGAACTGACCGGCGACCCCGAGTACTACCAGGCCCAGGTCGAGCGCGGGCTCGAGACGATGGAGGAGATGCCGCTGTCGCTCGACAACGCGGTCCAGACGCACCTCGACGTGTACGCGGAGCTGGCGCGGGGCCGCGACTAACCTTCTATCCTTCTATCGCCCGCCCATCGACGCTACTATCGCCCGCCGATCGACGGAGAACCGACCGGCCAGGAACCACGTAATATAAATTCCGTTGCGGTCAACCCATTCTCCGAGTGATGGACCCGCCAAACGTACTGCTCGTGATTCTCGACAGCGCCCGGGCGCGCAACTGCAGTCTCCACGGCCACGACAACGAGACCACGCCGTTCCTCTCCGAGTTCGCCGACGACGCGGTCACGTTCGAACAGGCCCGAGCGCCGAGCGTCCACAGCATCTCGAGTCACGCGAGCATCTTCACGGGTTATCACACCGAGGAACACGACGTCACCGAGCACAAGTCGTTCGTCAGGCCGGAGACGACGGTCTGGCACCGGATCGCCGCGGAACACGGGTACGAGACCGGGCTGTTCACGCCGAACGTCATCGTCGCCCAGACCTCGAACCTGGCCGACGTCTTCGACACCTGCGTCGGGCCGAAGCGGGCGAAGTTCCGCCTGTTCGACGACGCCCTCGCGCCGCTCGACGTGCAGGGCCGGCTCTCCCCGAAGGAGTACGCCAGGGAGGCGCTCGGCCACGACAAGCCGATCCGGTCGCTGCTCAACGGCGTCTACAAGAAACTCGAATCGCGCGGCGGCTCGCACGACCCCACGTCCGAAGGCGGCGACGTGTACGTCGACGAGTTCCTCTCGTGGGTCGACGAGCGCAGCGGTCCGTGGGCTGCCTGTCTCAACCTCATGGACTCGCACACGCCGTTCGAGCCCGACCCCGAGTACGACAACTGGAGCGACGACGCCGCCGAGCGCGCCCGCGAGCGGGTCCACGACGACGAGGTTCCCGAGCCGTTCACCGACGCGTTCTGGGACCACCTCGCCGCGCTCGAACCGCTCTACGACGGAACGATTCGGCAGGCCGACGCCGCCGTCGAGCGACTCGTCGAAGCGATGGACGAGCGCGGGCTCCTCGACGAGACGACGGTCGTCGTGACGAGCGACCACGGCGAGGGGTTCGGCGAGCGGACGGAACTCGACACGGACGTGCGGCTCCGCCACCACAGCTGGGGGATCGACGAGGTGCTCACTCACGTCCCGCTGCTCGTCAGGTCGCCCGGAGGCGACGGCGGACGGACCGTCGAAGCACCGGCGTCGCTCACGCGGTTTCCCGACGTAGTCGACGCGACCATCGAAGGCGACGATCCGGCCGACGCGTTCGTCCCGGAAGGCGACGTCCTCAGCTCGACGTTCCGCATCAAGCCACCGGGAAACGAACTCTCGCTCCCGGAGCCCGAACGCGAGCCGTACTTTGGTCCCTGGCGGGCGGTCTACCGGGAGACCGAGGACGGCGTCGTGAAGTACGCGAGACGCGGCGACGACGCGATCGAACTCGGGGTTCCGGACGCCCAGCGGACCGTTCGACGGGCCGACAGCGACGGCGGGGTCGTCGCGGAGGCCTTCGACGCGCTGGAGCCCCAGGGCGTCAGGCTCGGGAGCGCGGCCGGTCGCGACGTCGAGGACGACGTGGAGGACCGGCTCGCCGACCTCGGCTATCTGCGGTAGGAACCGCACCTATTATTGGCCGGCCAGCAATCTACCCAAAGCGATGCGTCGCGACCGAACCGCCGTACTGCACTTCGCCGCCCAGGTAGCGCGGTCGCTCGCGGGGTTCGGGACGACGCTGCTCGCCGCCCGCTACTTCGGCGCGGCGGGCCTCGGTGTCTACTCCCAGGTCCTCGCGCTGCTGTTCTGGCTCAAGCTGCCCAGCAACAGCATCAAGACGGCCGTCTCGAAGCGGATGTCCGAGACGGAGGACGTGACCGGTCACTTCAGCGCCGGCCTCGTCGTCGCCCTCGGGTACGGCCTGCTCGTCGGCGCCGTCGTCTTCCTCTTCGAGTCGTACGTCGACAGCTACCTGAACGCCGACGCCGCCCACCTGCTCGTCTTCCTGCTGGCCGCGAACATGGTGTTCGACCACGTCAAGAGCGGGTTCGTCGGCCGCAAACGCGTGGCGGTGTCGGGCTGGCTCGGAACCGCCGAACAGATCCTCCGACTCGCGAGCCAGCTCGCGTTCGTACTCGGCGGGGCGATGGTTATCGGCCTGGTCACGGGCCACCTCGCCTCGCTGACCGTCTTCGGCCTCATCGGACTCGTCCTGTTGCGACGGCACCTGACGATCCCCGACCTGGGCGATTTCGACGACCTGCGCCGGTACGCGCAGTACTCGTGGCTGGGTAACCTGCAGGGGCTGGCGCTGACGTGGATGGACATCCTCGTGCTCGGCCTGTTCGTCGGCGACAGTCAGGTCGGGATCTATCAGGCCTCGTGGACGCTCGCCTCGTTCCTCGCGCTGACGAGCAAGTCCATCGGCACGACGCTGTTCCCGGAGCTGAGCGACCTGGGGACCGACGAGCGCTACGACCGCGCCCGCAGTCTGGTCGGCGACGGCCTCCTGTTCGCGGGCGTGTTCCTGATCCCCGGCGCGTTCGGCGCGCTGGTCATCGGCGACCGGATCCTCGAAGTGTACAGCAGCGAGTTCGCCGCCGGGGCGACGGTCCTCGTCATCCTCATCGCCGCGCGGACGGTCCACGCGTTCGGCAGCCAGTTCGTCAACACGCTGAACGGCCTCGACTACCCGGAGATCGCGTTCCGCGTCAACGCGGCCTTCTTCGCGACGAACATCTCGCTGAACTTCCTGCTCGTCTACCTGATCGGCTGGTACGGCGCAGCCTTCGCCACGCTCGCCTCGACGACGGTGTACCTGGCCGTGTCGTGGTACGAACTCCGGGGCGAGGTCGGCGCGATCGACGTCCCCCTCGTGGAGATCGGGTACGAGATCGTCGCGAGCGTCGCGATGGCGGCCGTCGTCCGGTCGACGCTCCCGTTTCTCCCCCGGAACGTCTTCGCGACGGTCGCCGCCGTGTTCCTCGGCGCGGCCGTCTACGGCGCGATCATCCTGGTCCTGTCGACGAAGATCCGCGCCAAGGTGCTGACGCTCGTCGGGACCTGATCCGGCGATCCCGCGACCGACGGGGATCCGGATCCGAAAATACTTGCCCGTTTCAGGGGATACTCCGGTAATGGAAGACATCGTTCTCGTCACCGCCGACTCCGTCCGGCGCGACTACGCGGACGCGCTGGAGTCCCTCTCGGATCTCCCGGTCCAGACCGGTGTCACGGGCAGCCACTACACCCGCCCCAGCTTGGCGAGTCTCCTCTCGGCGAACTACCGCGGTGCCATCACCACCGAGGTGGTCTCGCCCACCATCGCGGAGGTGCTCTCGGAGGCCGGCTACACCTGTCTCGGGTACGCGCCGACTCCCAACACCGACGCTCGCTTCGGCTTCGACAGGGGCTTCGACGACTTCGAGACGTTCGTCGAGCCCGGTAACCGCGGGAGCAAGCTCCGGCAGTACCTCGGCTCCATCGACGCCCTCCGGTGGATCTACTACAAGATCTACCCCCCGCAGGCGAAAAGCGAGAACCGGCCCCGCGACCGCGAGGTGATCGAGCGGGCCATCGATGAGTTCAACGACGCCGAGCCGCCGCGGTTCCTCTGGGTCCACCTCATGGAGACCCACCGCCCCTACGGCGTCGGCGACGACGCCATGTCGAAGGAACTCGACCAGAAGGCCTTCTTCAAGCCCGAGCAGCTCACCGACGAGGAGGAAGCCGCGATCGAGGGCAAGTACCGCGACGCCGTCCGCCGCGCCGACGACGACGTCGCGCACCTGCTCGCCGAGATCGACAGCGATCCGATCTTCGCCTTCACCTCCGACCACGGCGAGGGGTTCGGCGAGGACGGCTTCTACTTCCACCAGGGCCACAAGCGGTCGGTCGCCGACTTCCAGACGAAGGTCCCTGTCCTCTTCGACGGGATCGACGCCGAGGGCCCGATGAGCCTGCTCGACATCCCGCCGACGCTCGTCGAATCGGTCGGCGTCGACGCGCCCACGTCGTGGCACGGGACGAACCTGCTCGAAGCCGACTCGGAGTACGCGGTCACGATCGCCCCCTGGCACGACACCGCGACCGTTGCCTGGCGGGACTACGAGAAGACGTTCGTCGCCCGCGACGCCGACGTGAGCTTCGAAGAGGGCGACACCCGCGCCGACGTCGAGCGGGCCGACGTGGACCAGAAACTCGAAGAACAGCTCCAGGATCTGGGGTACATGGACGCCGGCTGATTCGCCGCCGCAGACGGGGTACTCTCCTACCGGATCCAGGTGACGAGAATGGTCCGCGCGAGCCCGACGGCGTAGCCGAGCTTCGGTTTCTTCGTCTCGCCGGCCTCGCGCTCGTGGATCGTGACCGGCACCTCGACGATGCGCAGCCCCTTTTTCCGCGCCTCGATGATGAGCTCCGGCGCCGAGAAGCGCTCCTCGGTGAGCGTCATGTCGCCGAGGTGCGAGCCGCGGATAGCGCGGAAGCCGTTCGTGCAGTCGGTGATGTCGGTCTTCGCCAGCCGGTTGATGAGCCACGTGAACGTGCGGATGCCGCCCTGCCGCGTGATGGAGTTCCCGGAGTTGTCCTCGCCACGATAGCGCGTTCCCAGAACGTAGTCGGCCTCGTCCGCGACGATCGGTCGGACGAGCTCGCTGAGCTGGTCGACCGGGTGTTGCCCGTCGGCGTCCATGGTGACGACGACGTCGGCGCCGTGCTGGCGCGCGATGTCGAACCCGGTCTTGAGCGCGCCGCCCTGGCCCTGGTTGATGGGGTGTTCGACGACCATAGCCTCGTACTGCTCGGCGGCCCGGCGGGTCGCGTCGTCGGACCCGTCCGAGACGACGACGGCGTGGACGACGTGGTCGTGGATCCGGTCGGGCAGTTCCGAGAGCACGTCTCCGATGGTGTCGGCCTCGTTGTACGCGGGGATGACGACGTAGAGCGTCCGCTCGTCGAAACCGCCGTCGGCGCTCGCCTGCTGGACCGTCAGGCTCCGGGTGAGGTCGCCGATGGCGCGCTTGTTGGCGTTGAGCCGCGAGACGAGGTAGAAGATCAACACGAGGAACGAGACGTTCGCGAAGATCTGGATGAGGATGAACCGGCTCTCGAGGTTCAGCAGGCCGGCGATGGTGCCGTAGAGGCCGGGGGCGAACGCGACGGTCAGCAGCCCCAGCGCGACTGCGACCGCGAGGCCGAACTCGAACCGCGAGAACGTGGTCCGGTAGCGCTCGAAGCCCCACAGCGCCGTCAGAACGGCCAGCCCGAGGAACAACAGCGTCAGCGCCTCGTTGCTGAGCCCGGGGAGGACGGCGAGCGGTGACGCTGGCGAGGTCGGCGGCATCTGTGTACCTCCGACCAGAAACGCGCGCAATTTGTATCTGCCGGAGGCAGACGCAAGCAGCCCTCGACCGCCCCCACGACCACCGGACGCGGGTGCCCGAGCGGCCGCCTCGCGGACCGACCGACGCGCGAAAACCCATCGACCAAGTAGGACCGGCGTGTATCGGGTGACAGGTCGACCCGTCGATGTCATCCCCACAGGCCGCACTCTCCGTCGACTTCGAGTACTTCACCCACCTGCCGGCCTACCGCGGCGCCCGCGGCACGACCGACCTGCCGGCGGTCGGCCTCGACGGCGTCACGAGCCTGCTGGACGCCTTCGAGCGGGCGGACGCGACAGGCACGTTCTTCACCGTCGGTGAGATCGCGGACGCGAATCCGCGAGTGCTGCGGCGGATCGCCGACGCCGGTCACGAGATCGGATCGCACACGCAGACGCACCGGCACCTCTCGGAGATATCCGAGTCCGAGCGCAGCGAAGAGATCGAAACGTCGAAAGCGCGCCTGGAAGCCGCGACCGACAGCGAGGTCGTCGGCTTCCGCGCGCCCTCGTTCGACACTGGGCCGGACCACTTCGGGACGCTCGCGGACTGCGGGTACGAGTACGACTCCAGCGTCGTCCCCTGTCGGTCGATCCCCGGCTGGTACGGAGGCGAACACGAGACGGAACTGCCATCGCCCGCGACCGAGATCGACCCCGCGGCGCCCGCGGGCTTCGCCGAGGTCCCGGTCTCGGTGATGCCAGGCCTGCGACTGCCGCTGACGGGCACCTGGATCCGGTTTTTCGGCGTCCGGTACACGATCCTCGGGATGCGCCTGCTCGCGCGCAGCGGTATCCCGCCGGTGCTGTACGTCCATCCCTGGGAACTCGTGGACCTGCCCGCCGTCGAGGGCGTGCCCAGGCGGGTGTACGTCCGGACCGGCGACTACATGCGCAGCGCCGTCCGCCGGATACTGGCCGAGCCGTTCGAGTTCGTTACGACGGGCGACCTCGCCGCTCGCGTCGGATCGCCCCCGGCTGGCACCACCGCCTCGAAATCGACGGACACCGCTCCACCGGGGAGTGAATGACCGTGAGCGGGGCGGGAGATGGAACAGGTCGCCGGAACTGGCGGAAGACCGCGATCACCGTCGTCCAGTGGGCGGTCGCGCTCGGCGCCTTCTGGTACGTGGCGCGGCAGGTCGACTGGGACGCCACGGCGGCGGAACTCCTCGGACTCGACCCGCTCGTCGTCGTCGGCGTCCTGGCCGTCACGGCGCTGGAGTTCGGGTCGCGCTTCTCGATGTGGTACGCGCTGCTCAACGGCCGCGAGCGAACGAGCCTCGGGACGACGGCCAGGATAGACCTCGTCATCAAGTTCGTCAACCACGTCGTCCCGTCGAAGGCCTCGGGGCACTCGGTCGCGCCGCTGGTCCTCCGGTACTACACCGACGCGGACTGGACCGAGGCGGTCAGCGTCGCCGGCCTCAACACGGGGCTGTACGCCGCCCTCTACGGGCTGACGGCGCTGGCCGGCCTCGCCGTCTTCGCCCCGCGCCTGGGTAGCGGATGGCTCCTCGTCATCCTCCTGTCGACGGGGGTCTACCTCGCCGCGGGGGCGCTGGTCCTGCTCGCGGGCCGGCGCATGGACGTCGCCGGCCGGCTTGCGAGCCGGCTGGAGGGGGCCCTCGGTCGCGTCCCGCGCGTCGGCGATAGACTCGCAAGCGTCGCCGGGTCGCTCCCCTCCTTCACCGCGGACTCGGCGAGCGTCTTCCGCGCGCTGTCGACCCGCCCATCGGTCGTCGTCCCCTACGCGCTGGGCTGGGCGGGGACGCTGATGGTCTTTCCCGCCCTGCGCGTCTGGCTGGTGCTCACCGCGCTTGGCGGCTCGTTCTCCCCGGCGGTCCTCCTGCCGGTCGTCCTCGTGACCGCCTACAGCGTGACCGTCCTGCCCCTGACCCCAGGTGGCGTCGGCGTCGCGGAAGCCTCGGCGACGGCCGTGTTCGTCAGCCTCGGGGTCACCCCGGAACTCGCGCCGGTCGTGATCCTCGTCGACCGCTCGCTCGGCGTCTACCTCCCCGCGCTGCTCGGGTGGCTCCCTGCCGCGAACCTCGACATGGCCGACGTGCTCGCGCGCCGCGGCGACGAGGGATGAATCGCGAAGCGGTCGACCGACGGCCGACCGCGTCCGTTCCACGGGTGACCACGGCGGAACCGGCGCTGACAGGCCCCGTAACCGGCGCCTACCGTTCGGACGAGCGAAACGTATTTCCGGCGCCCTCGCGGGGTTTTCGACAATGACGCGGACCTTCGTTGTCGGCCTCGACGGCGCCAGTTGGCTCCTGACCGAGCCCTGGATCGACGAGGGGCTCCTCCCAAACCTGGCCGCCCTCCGCGAGTCCGGGACCTACGCGACGAGTCGGAGCTGTCTCCCGCCGGTGACCTACCCGAACTGGAAGTGCTACGCGTCGGGGAAGAACCCCGGCAAACACAGCGTCTTCTGGTGGGAGCGCATCGACCTCGCCGACGAGCGCATCGACATCATGAGCGGCAGCGACTACAAGACCGCCGAGCTGTGGGACTACCTCAACGCCGACGGCCAGCGCGCCGGCGTCGTCAACATGCCCTCGATGTACCCGCCCCGCGAGATCGACGGCTACGTCGTCTCGGGGGGCCCGGACGCAGTCGAGGGCGAGTACCGCTCGCTCGACACCGGCTACACCCACCCGCCCGAGTTCGAAGCCGAACTCGCCGAGCGCTACGACTACCAGGTCCACCCGGACCCGCTGCTGTCCTCGAACGACGAGCGCGGCGCCGAGGTCGACGAGATCCTCCGCCTGCTCGAACTCCGCCTCGAAGTCGCCCGCGACCTGTTCGTCGAGGAGGACCTGGAGTTCACCCACGTCACGCTCTTCTACCTGAACGTCCTGCACCACTTCTTCTGGGACGACGAGCCGACGAAGCGCGCCTGGCAACTCGTCGACGACTGGCTCGGCGAACTCGCCGAGCTTGAGGACACGAATCTGGTGATCATGTCCGACCACGGCGCCGCCGCCACCACGACCGAGTTCTACATCAACGAGTGGCTCGCGGAGAACGGCTACCTCACCCGCGCGAGCGGAGTCGAGGACTACTTCCAGAAAGTGGGGCTCACCCGCGAAACCGCGCTCGGGGTCGCCAAGCGGTTCGGGCTCGTGGACGTGCTCGCGAAGACCGTCCCCGAGAGCGTCCAGGCGCTCGTCCCCCAGAGCGCCGGCGCCAAGCGCGAGCGGAAGATGGAACTCATCGTCCCGTCGGAGACGAAGGCGCTCGCCAGCGGCCAGGGACCGATCTACATCAATCCGCGCTTCGACGTGGAGTCGGTGCGCGAGCGACTCATCGCGGATCTGGAAGGCGTCACCGACGAGAACGGGGAACCGCTGTTCGCCGGCGTCTACCGCGCCGAAGAGGTCTACGACGGTCCGTACGTCGACATCGGTCCGGACGTCGTGCTCGACCAGCGGCCGGGCGTCCACGTCAACGACGGGATGGGCGGCGACGAGATCCAGACGAAGCCCGACCGCTGGGCCGCCGAGAACACGCCGACGGGCATCTTCGTCGCGAACGGCCCCGCCTTCGAGAACCGCGGCGAGATCCCGGAGATCGACATCCGCGACATCGCGCCGACGATCCTCGCGAACCACGGCGTCGACGTGCCGACCGACGTGGACGGCGAGGTGCTCGACGTCTTCGTCGACGACCCCGACGTGGGAACGCAGGACCCAATCGACCACGAGGAAGCACGCGCCGGAGGCCCGTCCGACGAGGTCGCCGACCGGCTGACCGAACTCGGCTACATGGAGTGAGCGACGGGTCCACGAAGTAATGGGCAACCAGACCGTAGGTACGAGTGTCAGATGTCTCTCCGTTCGCTGCTCGACCTCCCGATCGACATGGGCTGGCGGCACGTCCTGTTCGCGAACTGGCCGGTCGATCCCGCCGTCGTCGACCCGCACCTCCCCGAGTCCCTCACCGTCGACACCTACGAGGGGCGGGCGTGGCTCTCCGTCGTCCCGTTCACCAACGTCGCCGTCCGTCCGCGCGGCCTGCCCGCGTGGGCCGGGTTCAGGCTTCCGGAACTGAACCTCCGGACCTACGTCACCCACGAAGGGGCGGCCGCCCGCGCGGACGGCGACGCCGGCCCCCGCGACGACGCGCCGGCCGCCGACCGCGGCGTCTACTTCTTCAGCCTCGACGCCGACGGGATCCTCGGCGTGACCGGCGCTCGGGTGTTTCACCACCTCCCGTACTACTTCGCGAGCATGTCGATGCGGTCCGACGGTTCGCGGATCGCCTTCGAGAGCGAGCGCTGGCACCCCGGCGCGCGGCCGTGCGACTTCGACGCTCGATACAGGCCGGTCGGGGACCGGTTCCGTTTCGAACCGGGCTCGCTCGACGAGTTCCTGACCGAACGGTACCGGTACTACACGGAGACGCCGGGGGGCGAACTCCGATACGCACAGATTCGCCATCGACCGTGGCCGCTGTACGAGGCCGCCGTCGACGTCGGCGAGAACGGGGTGTTCGAGACGAACGGCTTCGCGACGCCGGAGAGCGAGCCCGTCTTCCGATACAGCCCCGGCGTCGACGTGGCCGCATCGGGGAGTCGCTCAGTCGAGTAGGGGTCCACCGCCGCCGACGCCTCCCGCGGTCGTCTACCGTTGCCTCCGTCTCCCGCGGTCGTCTACCGTTGCCGCCGTCGACCAACCCGCTGCAGGATGTCGCGATAGCGGCGCGTGGCAGCGTCGAAGCTGTACTCGTCCTCGATCAGCGCGCGTCCGTTCTCGCTGATTGCGGGAAGGTCCTCGCGGTCGAGGATCGAGAGGAGTTCCCGCCGGATGTCGTCGGGTTCCGTACTCTCCATCAGGAACCCCGTCTCGCCGTCGCGGACGACGTCTGGGACGCCCGAGACCGGCGTTGCGTACACCGGCGTCCCGCAGGCGAGGGCTTCGAGGATCGTGGTCGGGAGCCCCTCCGTGGGTTCGGAGGGGAGGATGACCAGACGGAGCCGATCGAGTTCGGCGGGCACGTCGCCGTGGTCGACCCAGCCGCGCATCTCGACCCGTCCGTCTTCGATCTCCGCGGCGAGTTCCGCTTCCAGCCACTCGCGCAGGCCGCCGTCGCCGATGAAGGTGAACGTCACGTCGTCGGGTAGCTCGCGCGCGACCGCGGCGAGTTCGCGGACGTTCTTCTCCTCGTCCAGCCGGCCGAGGAAGCCGACGCGGCGCTCGCGGTCTTCGAGCGGCGTCCGCACGTCGAAGTCGTCGGTCCGGACGTACCGCGCGCCCGTCGGGTACACGTCGGGGGCGTCCGGATCGAGATCGAGCTGGCTCGCCATCGCCGGCGTGTAGGTGACGACGCCGTGCGCGGCCGCGAACCCCGCGCGTTCGAGCGCGCGGACGAGTCCCGCGAGCGTCCGCGCGACCGGGCTCGGTAGCGACTCCTCCCAGGCGATGCGGAGCGTGAGCGGTACGTCGCCGCGCGGCTCGACGAGGACGGTCTTGCCGATGGCCCGGGCGAACAGGATCGGGAGCAGGTAGGAGGTGGCGCCGTAGAACAGGACGACCTCCTCGTCCCTGCCGGCGACGACGCGGCACATTCTGAGCTGGTTCAGCAGGAAGCGAGCGGCGGCGACGGGGACCGAGTCCCCGGCGCTCTTCCGGGTGAGCTCGACGAGTTCGTGTCGGTCGCGGATCTCGGAGTCGGCGGGGAGATCCGCCGTGACGAGCGCGACGCCGGTGACCGCCGAGAGGACGTCGAGCAGGCTCCGGGTCGCGTTCTCGCCGGCGGCAGCCAGCGGGTGGGTGACGACGCACACGTCGGGCAGGTCCGCCATTACCGCGCCGTGGCGCCGGCAGCCGCTTAACCCTGCCGGGACCGCACCGACGCGCTGCTTCCGACGCGAGCCGGGGACCGAGCCGGCCTGCTTAGCCCCACTTGACGATGCCGTAGAGGTAGCCCAGGCCGACGACGCCCGTCAGGAGGACGAGCCAGACGAGCTGTTTAGCGGCGGTCGCGTCGGGGTCGCGGACGATTCCCCACAGCCGCTGCGGAACGAACTCACCGAGGATCTTCCCGAGGAAGTCGCCCTCCTCCTCGGCCGAGCCAGGGACGAACTGCTGCATGCCGCGCTTGGAGTAGCCCTGCCAGAACGCACGGTCGAGGAGCCACTTCGGCTCCGTGCGGTAGGCGAACACCTTGTGACCGACTTCGGCGTCGGGGACGTACCGGACGCCGCGGCCGTACTCGGCCTGCATCCGGGCACACAGCTCCGTCTCGCCGCCCTGAAGGTTCTTGTCGCCCTTGCGGCCCCCGATCTCGTCGTCGAACCCGCCCAGATCGAGGAACACGTCCCGGCGGAAGGAGATGTTCGAGCCGTTGGTGTTGCGGACCTCCGTGGGAGTGTCCCGTCCCTCACCGAATCCCTTGTACGTAGCGCCGATCAGGTACCAGTGTTCCTCGGGGAGAAAGCGGGGTTCGCCGTCGACCCAGATGGGGTCCATCCGGCCGCCGGCGGCGATGGCGTGGTGCTCGTCGTAGGCGGCGACGAGGCGCTCGATCCACTCGGGATGGGCGACGGCGTCGTCGTCGATGAACGCGACCACGTCGCCGTTGGCGACTTCGGCGCCGTTGTTCCGGCTGACGAGCAGGCCGCGGTTCTCGTCGTTGCAGTGCGTGACGACGTTCTCCCGGTCGCCGAAGTCGGCCTCGAAGCGGTCGAGGACCTCCCGGTTCCCGTCGCTGACGAAGACGAGTTCGACGTCCTCGTGGGTCTGGTCGAGGACGCTCCGGGCGGCCTCGGTGACCGCGTCGTAGCGGTCGAGCGTGTGCTCGCAGAGGACGACGGAGACGCGCATGTCCCCCCATGAACGGGCACCCGGGATAGGCTTTCCGTCTGTCCCGCACGCCGCCTCGCGTTGGGTACGCTGCGGACGACACCGACCGCTCTGGGTCGACCGCCGCCGAACCGGATCCCGCTGTCGATCGCCCGACCTGAGGCGGATCCGTCGTCTCCCGGGGGTCGGATTTACCGGGAGATGACAAGGCTTATGCGCGCGATGGGATTGGTTCGGACCAATGAGTCAGTGGCGTGGCCGAATAGAAGACATCGAAGAACCCGGAGACGTCGCCGACGCCGTGGGGCAGTACTACCACATCCCGGCGATCGTCGCCCTCCTCGGGTTCATGCTGTGGAGTCGCGTCCGCGATTGGAAAGAGTTCCTGATAGACGGGACAGTGTACTTCAGCGGGAACGACGCGTGGTACCACTACCGGATGGTCCAGTACACGGTCGAGAACTGGCCGAAGACGAGTCCGTTCGACCCCTGGACGAACTTCCCCACGGGGACCCACTCCAGCCAGTTCGGGACCGTGATGGACCAGCTGGTCGCGACCGCAGCCCTGGTCGTCGGTCTCGGGAACCCGAGCGACCACACGGTCCGGCTGGTCGCCCTGTTCGCGCCCGCCGTCTTCGGCACGGCGGTCGCCGTCCCCACCTACTTCCTGGCCAAGCGCCTGGCCGGGAGGTTCGCCGGCGTCGTCGCGGTCGCGACGCTCGCGTTCGCCGGGAGCACGTTCGCCCAGCGCGGGACCGTCGGATTCTACGACCACCACGTCGCCGAGGCGCTGTTCATGACGACCGCGGTCCTCGCGACGATGGTCGCCGTCTCCGTCGCGGAGAAGGAGAAACCCGTCTGGGAGCTGTTCCAGGCGCGCGACGTCGACGCCCTGCGCCGCCCGGTCGGCTGGTCCATCGTCGCCGGCGCCGCTATCGGCGTCTACCTGTGGACGTGGGCGCCCGGCGTCTTCCTCGTCGGTATCCTCGGCGTCTTCTTCCTCGTCGAGATCTGCTCGGAGTACGCCCACGGCGAGAGTCCCGAACACGTCGCCATCGCCGGCGTGATCACGCTGTCGACGACCGGCGTCATGGGCCTCGCCGTCATCGAACAGGCCGGGATCGGCGCGACGAGTTACAGCCTCGTCCAGCCGATGCTCGCCTTCGCGGTCGCCGCGGGCTGTGCGTTCCTCGCCTGGCTGGCCCGCGAGTGGGAGACCCGCGAGCTACCGAACGTCCAGTACCCCGCCGCGGTCGCCGGTATCCTCCTCTTGCTCGCCGGTGCGACGGCGGTGCTCCTCCCGGAGATCTGGAGCTTCTTCGTCACGCAGACGACCCGCGTCGTCGGTCTCTCGGTCTCCGACAACGCCCAGACCATCGGCGAAGCGCAGTCGATGCCCTTCAGCGGGCTGTTCCCGCGCTACCGATTCACGGTCCTCATCGCGCTGCTCGGCGTCGTCTACATCGCCGGGCGGCAGTTCTTCGACCGCCCGCGCGCCGAGCTGACGCTCGTCGCCGTCTGGACGGTCTTCCTGCTGTTCGCCACGCTGACCCAGCGCCGGTTCGACTACTACTTCGCGGTCGCCGTCGCCTCGCTGACCGGACTGGTCATCGGCCAGCTGGCGAACATCTCCGGCCTCTCGAGGCCCGACACGGACATCGAGACGTATCAGGTGTTGACCATCCTCGCGGTGGTCCTCATCGTGTTCGCGCCGCTCGTGTACCCGCTCCCGCTCGCCATGCAGATGACGTCCGCACCGAACGGACCGGGCCAGGCGCCCCAGGCCTGGAACCAGACCCTCGGCTGGATGGAGGAGGACGCGCCGGCCCAGGGGACCTACGGCGGCGCGAACAACGAGGACGCCGTCCCCTACTACGGCACCTTCGAGCGGACGGAGAACTTCGACTACCCCGAGGGCCACTACGGCACCCTCTCGTGGTGGGACTACGGGCACTGGATCACGGTGATGGGCGAGCAGATGCCCACCGCCAATCCGTTCCAGCAGGGCGCCAACCAGGCGGCGAACTTCCTGCTGTCGGGCAACGAGTCCCACGCGAACGAGGTGATGACCGACCTCAGCGAGGACGACGCCGAGACGCGCTTCGTCAACGTCGACTGGAAGATGACCGAGACCTCGCAGTTCTACCAGCGACCGGGCGCGCAGGCGCTCCAGCTCGGCGGGAAGTACTTCGCGCCGTTCAACTTCTACGACGACGGGAACATCTCCGAGCGGAACTACTACAACCGGCTCTACTACGAGACGGGCCAGCAGAGCCGACTCCAGTACCGCTTCTTCCAGCGCCACCAGCAGCCGTACTACAACTCGACGGCCGTCCGCCTCTACAACTTCCACGGCAGCGCCGTCGAACCCAGCCCGGTGGTCCTGGACTGGAACATCGAGAGCATCCAGGGCAACCAGGTCCCCGTGAGTAACGGGACGATCCGGTTCGACACGATGGACGAGGCGCGCGAATACGTCGAGAACGACCCGACCTCACAGATCGGCGGCGTCGGGCAGTTCCCGGAGGAGCGCGTCCCGGCCCTGGAGCACTACCGGATGGTCGACGGGAGTAACTCCACCGCGACGCAGTCCCAGCAGTACCTGCTCGGACTCCGGAAAGACGCGCGCGGCGGGCTGCAGACCTCGATCAGGACCCCGGGAGTCGCGAACGCGCTCCAGTCCTCGTCGAGCAACTGGGTGAAGACCTTCGAGCGCGTGCCCGGCGCGACCATCGAGGGCGAAGGGCCCGCGAACGCGAACGTCACCGCGGCCGTACAGATGGAGGTCCCGTCGACGAACACCACGTTCGTCTACCGCCAGCAGGCCCAGACCGGCGACGACGGGACGTTCACGATGACCGTCCCCTACTCCACGACGGGCTACGACGAGTGGGGCACCGAAGAGGGGTACTCGGAACCGAGCGTCCGGGCGACCGGGGCCTACCGGCTCCGGACGGGCATGCAGACCAACGAGTCACACATGTACCGCTACGGCGGGACCGTCAACGTCACCGAGGGGCAGGTCGTCGGCGAGGACGACAGCGCCGCGACGGTGACCCTGGAGCAGGGAGGGGTCCGGCCGATCGAGTACAACAGGATCGACAACGGGACGAGCGGCAACGAGACGGCCGGCGACGGCACGTCGGGCGACGAGACGACCACCGACGCGCCGTCCGGGACCGCCACCCCGACTGACGACGGTTCCACGGCGACCCCGACCGCGACGCCGACGAGTGAATCGAGCACCGCGACCGCGACCGGCGGATCGAACCAGACGGCGCTGGTCGCGCCCTCGGCTGCCACGCCCGCGACGCTCGGCGCCCTGATCGGCGCCGGCCTCGTCTCGCTGCTCGGTCTCTCGATGCGGGACTGAGTCGGGCACCGACGCCCGCTGTTTCTCCGGATAGACGCCGACCGTTCCACGGTACCGACCCGACGCGGAGCGACGGCCGCCTCCGTCGGCCGCGCCCATCCGTCAGTACTAACTTGTGGCTCCGACTCTCGTCGCGTATGACACGTCGGAGCGACGACGCCGACCACCGCGACCGGACGACGTCGCGGGGTGGTGGCGATGGCAGTTGACGGCGGACTGCTCGCGGTCGAACTGTTGCTGGTCGCCGTCGCCGGAGGCGCCGTCGGCGCGGCGGTCGGCGGCTACGCGGCCTACGGGCTCGCGGGCCTGACGGTCACGATCGGCGAGATCGCGCGGGTCACGACCGGTGCGGGCGGCACGCCGCTGGTGACCGGGCCGTCGGATCTCGGCGCGGCCGGCGTGACTGGTCTCGTCGGCTACGGTTCGGCGTTCGGTCCCCACGTGGCCTTCGCGGGCGCCGCGGCGGCCGCGGCCTTCGCCGGTCGGAAGGGACACCTCGACACCGATTTCCCCTACCACGAGGCCAAACACCTGTCGACGCCGCTCGGCCCGCGCCCCGCGGCGCTCGCGGTCGGCGGCGCCTTCGGCATCCTCGGGTACTGGATCGCCCAGCTGTCGCTCCGTCTCTCGCTCCCGTGGGACCCGGTCGCCGCCAGCGTCGTCGTCTCGGCGCTGCTCCACCGGGCCGTCTTCGGCTACCCGCTCGTGGGTCGACTGGGCGCGGACGTGCTCGACATGACGCCGTACGACGACGGCGAACGCCGAATGGCGACCGACGGCGACGGCGGGGGCGCCCAGTCGCTCGTCGGGCGCTACGTCGTCGAGCCGTGGCTCCCCTACCAGTCGGCGTGGGCGACGGTCACGCTCCTCGGCCTCGTCGTCGGCGTCTTCGGCGGCTTCCTCGCCGTCGCGACCGGGAGCTACTTCCTCGCGTTCGGCATCACCGCGACGGGCATGCTGTTCCTCGCCGCGGGCGTCGAGCGGTTCCCGGTCACCCACCACATGGCGCTGCCGGCCGGTATCGCCGCGCTCGCGCTCCCGAACGTGGGCCCGACCGTCGCGATTCTGGTCGGGGGCGTCTTCGGCATCGTCGGCGGCCTGTTCGGCGAACTCGCCCAGCGGGTCTTCTACGCGCACGGCGACACGCACTTCGATCCCCCCTCGGCGTCCATCGTCGCCACGACCCTGCTCATCGCCCTCCTCGACATCGCTGGCGTGTTCCAGCAAACCGCGGTTCCCACCGTCGGAATCGCCTGAACCGTCCGGTTCGCCTCCGGCGATCAGCGCGCCGGAAACGCGGGTATTCACAGCGTTTTTATACCGACCTCGGCATGTTACGATAGATGCAGCAGTGGTTGGTCGCCGACGCGGTTGGGGGTATGCAGTCGCTCGGGGTCGGGATCGTAGGCAACACGGAGGGCGGCCCGTGGCTGTCCGTCTCGACCGCCGGCGAGCGACTGCACGCCCTCCTCGCGACGCCGGCGTCCGGTGACGTCGGCGGGATGATCATGGCCGCCGTCGTCTTGCTTGTCCTCGGTCTCAGCGGCGTCGCAGTCTGGCACTCCAACGTCCCCGCACTGCTCGCCGGAAGCCGGTCGGCCGACTCCGAGTCCTCCGGTGCCGCGACAGAGAGTCCACAGACGACCGAGAGTCCCCCGGAGCCGGAACCCCCGGAGTCGCCCGAGACGGACGCGGGTGGGGAGAGTGCAGAACCCGCTCAACGGACCGATCAGGAACTCATCGTCGACATCCTCGAATCGAACGAGGGGCGGATGAAACAGGCGATGATCGTCGACGAGACCGGCTGGTCGAAGTCGAAGGTGAGCATGCTCCTCTCCGAGATGGAGGACGACGGCGACATCAGCAAACTGCGGGTCGGCCGCGAGAACATCATCAGCCTCAGTGGCAACGAACCCGAGGCGGCGGGCTCTCCGTTCGACGACGAATGAGCGTGCGACGGAGTGACGAAAGCGAGCCAAAGCGGAACCGTTAAACCCGTCTCCTCGCAAGGATTGAATACGCTCAGAGGGCGTGTGCGCTCCGTTGGTGTAGTCCGGCCAATCATCTTGCCCTCTCACGGCAAGGACCAGGGTTCGAATCCCTGACGGAGCATTGCAGCGACCGAGTTTTGCGAGGGAGTGAAACGCGCAAGAAGGGATTCGAAGTAGACGAGTCACAGCCCGCGCAGGTCGCAGTGCGGCCGAGCAGGACTGTCTCGGCGTAGTTCGAATCCCTGACGGAGCATTCCTGTTCCCTTCCCGCCGGTCGTTTTCGTTTCTCACAATTGCGTAGCCGAGCCATAGCGAAGACGTCCTCGGCTGTTCCGTGTCGCTCTCCGAAACTTCATGTGGCGAGCCGTGTATCCCCTGTCATGGCCAGCGCGGCGTCGCTGTCGGAACCGCAGGTGCTCGCGCACACCAAGCGGCGTCTGTTCCCCGACGACGACGAGCCGAACGCGTACGCGGTCGCCGACACGCAGTTCGCGACGGACGAATGGCTCCGGGGACGGCAGATCCGCGCGGAGATTCGCGAGCGACTCGCGCCGTTCAACCACGTCCGGGTCGGATCGGGGTATCCGGATCTGGTCGGCGTCCGGTCGCTCGACGCGGAGTTCCTCGCGGTCGAGCGGTTCGGTGACCAGCCCCCGCTCGTCGCGGTCGAGGCGAAAGGGTACAGGGAAACGGGAGGCGTGGACGTCGAGCGCGGCGTCGTCCAGGCGTACGACCGACTCCACGAGGCGAACGCCGCCTACGTCGCGGCCCCGGTCGAGGCCGTCTCACAGTCCTCCCGGGCGCTCGCACGCGAACTCAACGTGGGCGTCCTCGGCGTCGACGCCGAGGGGACGGTCAGCCCGGTGGAGGTCCCCCGGGTCGTGGGGAATCGGACGTCCGACGAGGCGACCGCGATCCGGTTCCAGGCGACGGCACAGGGCGTCGCGGACAAGTCCTTCGGGCTGAACCACCCGAAGAACTACCTCGCGTTCCCGCTCGCGCTGTATCACCCAGACGAGACGGAGCGCGTGCTCGCCGATCGCGTCGTCGGCGCCGTCGACAGCGCTCGGGCGGGCGCGGCATTTCTCGGCCTCGTGAACGAAGCGCCGAACCGGCCGGATCTCACCCCGCTCGGCGAGGAAGTGGTCCGCTTCGCGCTCGACCGTCACGGGTCGGTCGACGCCGCGCTGGAGGAGTTCGCGACGTGGCGCGGGTCGCCGAAGCGGTTCCGTGACCTGGCGCCCCAGTGGGGTGCGATGGCGCGCCGAGTCATGTGGTCGTATCCCGCGACGCAGCTCCTCGTCGAGGAACTGCAGACGATGCACGACGACGGGATCACCGATCCCGCGCTCGTCGACTTGGTCGAGTGGTTGCACGTCGACCATCCCACGTTCACCGTCGAACTGTTCCTCCGCGGGACCGACGACGCCCGCAGTCGAGTGCTCGACGGGGACGGTGACCTGCAAGTCGACGAACTCGGAGACGGGAACGTCTACCACTCCCCGACCGTCTTCCAGTTGAAGGCGATGCTGTACCACGCCGGAATCCTGGCCGACCGCGGCGCCGAACCCCACCGGATCGACCCCGAGTCCGACTCGTGGGCGCTCCGGGACCCGCTCCGTTCGAGCGTCCGCTACGGCGACGCCTGACGGCCGTCTCTTCGTTCGGACCTCCGCTGTGAAATTCTGGGATGGACCGCGCCGCGAGCGGCCGCGGGCTCGGTCGGGAGTACTCTTATTGCCGACAGTCGCGCACGGACGATAATGCGACTCGTCGACACTCACACGCACGCCTGGGGCCACGACACGGACGACCTCCCGTGGTACAGCGCCGACCTGCCACCGGAGTGGTCCGGTCCCTATCCGCACGAGACGCTGGTAGCCGACATGGACGAGGCGGCCGTCGACGAAGGCGTGCTGCTGCCGACGTCGATCTACGGCCGGGACGAGCGAGCCAACGAGTACACGCTCCGCGCCGTCGAAGCGCACCCGGATCGGCTCTGGGGCGTCGGGGTGGCTGAGTACGACGCCGACGCGACCGCCCTCCGCGAGAACGTCCGGCGCGCCACCGGCCACGAGCGGATGCTCGGCCTGCGGTTCCACGCCTGCTTCGAGTACGGTCCGACACCGGGCGACCTCGACCCGACCGCCGACTGGTTCGCCGCGGCGGACCTCGACCCGCTGTACGACGAACTAGCCGCCCGGGACGCCGCGGCGTTCGTCCTCGCCAAGCCCGACCAGCTCTCAGCGCTGGCCGCGCTGGCCGACCGACATCCCGACGTCCCGTTCGTCGTGGAACACCTCGGATTTCCCGACGCCGAGACGTCCCCGAGCGACTCGCCGTGGACCGACTTCGAGACGCTGGCCGAGCGCGACAACGCGTACGTGAAGGTGAGTTCGATACCGCGGACGTCCGGGGAGTCGTGGCCCTACGAGAACGTCGCCGAGTACGTCAGGCCGCTGCTGGAGTGGTTCGGCCCGGAGCGACTGCTACTGGGGTCGGACTACCCCTGGCTCGACGACTGGGCGACCTACCGGGAGTGTCTCACCTGGCCCGAGGAAGCCGACTACCTCTCGGCCCGCGACCTGTCGTATCTCTCCTATCGGACCTTCGACGGGCTCTTCGACTGAGAGAGCAACCAGACCGTCGGCCGGTCGCGACACGCTGCCGGTTTACGCCGCTGTTCCATGGTGCCAGTTTACGTCGCCGTTCCACGGCGCCGGTTTACGCCGCCGGTCTATGACGCAGTTGTCCCGCACTGGCGGCCTTATACAGTATTCAGACCATATATCCCACATCTTTACCGCGCCCCCCGTGTACACGGACTATGACGCTAGAAGAGGACTCGCTGGAGTATCACCGGGAGGACCCACCCGGGAAGATCGAGATACGGACGACGAAGTCGACGAGCACGCAGCGCGACCTGAGCCTCGCGTACTCGCCGGGGGTGGCCGGTCCCTGTCGCGCTATCGACGAGGACCCCGAGAACGCCTACCAGTACACGGCGAAGGGGAACCTCGTCGGCGTTATCTCCGACGGGAGCGCGGTGCTCGGGCTGGGCGACATCGGCCCGCAGGCCTCGAAGCCGGTCATGGAAGGGAAGGGAGTCCTCTTCAAGCGCTTCGCCGATATCGACGTGTTCGACATCGAGGTCGACCACACAGACCCCGCGGAGTTCGCCGACGCCGTCGCGGGGATGGAGTCGACGTTCGGCGGGATCAACCTGGAGGACATCGCGGCGCCGAAGTGCTTCGTCATCGAGGAGCGCCTCCGCGAGCGGATGGACATCCCGGTCTTCCACGACGACCAGCACGGCACCGCCATCATCAGCGGCGCCGCCCTGCTGAACGCCGTCGAGATCAGCGGGAAGGACCTCGACGATCTGGAAGTCACCTTCGCCGGCGCGGGCGCTGCGGCGATCGCGACGGCGCGGTTCTACCTCTCGCTGGGCGTCCGCCGCGAGAACGTCACGATGGTCGACATCGACGGGGTCCTGACGACAGAGCGGGCGGAAGCAGGTGACCTCAACGAGTACAACCGCGA
This sequence comes from Halosimplex rarum, assembly GCF_047715405.1. NCBI lineage: Archaea > Methanobacteriati > Methanobacteriota > Halobacteria > Halobacteriales > Haloarculaceae > Halosimplex > Halosimplex rarum. The sequence goes on along the minus strand of NZ_CP180412.1, from coordinate 1,347,235 downwards.
GTTCGCTCGCGACGTGCCCGAAGGCGGTCTGGCCCACGCGATGGAGGGCGCGGACATGCTCGTCGGCCTCTCGGCGGGTGGCATCGTCGACCAGGAGATGGTTCGGTCGATGGCGGCGGACCCGATCATCTTCGCGATGGCGAACCCGAATCCCGAGATCGGCTACGAGGAGGCGAGGGCGGCCCGCGACGACACGGTCATCATGGCGACCGGGCGCTCGGACAACCCCAACCAGGTCAACAACGTGCTCGGCTTCCCGTTCCTGTTCCGCGGGGCGCTGGACGTGCGTGCGACGGAGATCAACGAGGCGATGAAGGTCGCGGCGGCCGAGGCGCTGGCGGACCTGGCCAAGCGCGACGTGCCCGACGCGGTCCGCAAGGCGTACGGCGACCAGCCGCTGCAGTTCGGGCCGGAGTACATCATCCCGAAGCCGCTGGACACGCGCGTCCTCTTCGAGGTGGCGCCGGCCGTCGCGGAGGCGGCGATGGAGAGCGGCGCCGCCCGCGACGAACTCGACCCGGACGTCTACGTCGAACGGCTCGAAGCCCGGCTCGGCAAGTCCCGCGAGATGATGCGGATCGTCCTCAACAAGGCCCAGACCGATCCGAAGCGGCTGGCTCTCGCCGAGGGGACCAACGAGAAGATCATCCGGGCCGCCTACCAGCTCGACGAGGAGGGGATCGCCGAGCCGGTCCTGATCGGCAACCGGACGACCATCGACCGGAAGATCGACGGGCTCGGGCTGGAGTTCGACCCCGAAGTCGTCGACCCGGCCGGGGGCGACTACGAGGAGTACGTCGACCGCCTCTACGAGCTCCGCCAGCGCAAAGGACTCACCCGCAAGGAGGCCGAGGAGACCGTCCGCGACGGCGATTACTTCGCGTCGGTGATGGTCGAGCGCGGCGACGCCGACGCGATGCTGACTGGGTTGACTCACCACTACCCCTCCGCACTGCGGCCGCCGCTGGAAGTCATCGGCACCGAGGAGGGCGTCGACCACGCGGCCGGCGTATACATGCTCGCGTTCAAGAACCGGGTCGTCTTCGTCGCCGACGCGACGGTCAATCAGGACCCCGACGACGAGACGCTCGCGGAGGTGACCCGCCACGCGGCCGGAGTCGCCCGGCGGTTCGACGTCGAACCGCGCGCAGCGCTGCTGTCGTACTCGGACTTCGGGAGCGTCGACAACGAGGGGACTCGCAAGCCCCGCCGCGCGGCCGAGCTACTCCGTGAGAACCCGAACGTCGACTTCCCGGTCGACGGGGAGATGCAGGCCGACACGGCCGTCGTCGAGGACCTGCTCGTCGGCGACTACGAGTTCGCCGAGATCGACGAACCGGCGAACGTGCTCGTCCTGCCGAACCTCGAAGCGGGGAACATCGTCTACAAGCTCCTCCAGCGCCTCGGCGGCGCGGACGCGGTCGGCCCGATGCTAGCCGGCATGGACGAACCCGTCCACGTGCTCCAGCGCGACGACGAGGTCAAGGACATCGTGAACCTCGGCGCCGTCGCGACCATCGACGCGCAGGGTTCCTAGTGAGGGCGCCCGCGCGCCTGCGGTGCGGTTCACGGTCAGAGCTTCGCTCTGGCGAGCCCGCCGGTCGTTCGCGATGCTCACTCCCGTGGACACCGGACGCGAGGGAGCAAAGTCGTTCGAAAGAGCGCTTCGCGCTCTTTCGTGATGACGAGAGAGCTTTGCTCTCTCGGACCACGACCGAGTCGTCCGGCCTTTTTCGCCCACGTTTTTCGAGGAGCCCTCGCCGCAGCGCAGCCGCACGGCTGCGCGAGGAAGGGCGACGAGAAAAAGGTGGTAGCGACATCGTGAACCTCGGCGCCGTCGCGACCGTCGACGCGCAGCAGCCGGACGGTCGAGATAGCCGGTAGCGGCCACGCAGCCGGACGACCCGTCGCCGCCTCGAACGTTTATACGCACACCGGGCGAGAAGTGTGACATGCCCACTGTCGGATTGATCGGCGTCGGCTACATCGGGAAGACGTTCCTCGACCGGCTCGCCGATACCGAGTACGGCGTCGTCGCGTACGACGTGGACCCGGCGCAGACCGGCGCCGCGGAAGATCTGGGCGCGACGCCCGCCGAGAGTCCGGCGGACGCGACGCACCGGTCGGAGTTCGTCGTCCTCGCGCTCCCCGGAACGCCGGAAGTCGAGGCGGTGATGAACAGCGACGACGGGGTACTGACGGTGCTCGCCGACGGGCAGACCGTGGTGGACGTGACGACGACCCGCCCCGACACCTCGCGGGACTGCGAGCGGTGGTGCGACGAACGCGGCGCGTCGTTCGTCGAGGCGCCGATCACCCGTGCGGCCCCGCGAGACGGCGCGCACATGATGGTCGGGGGGACCGACGAGAGCTACGAGTCCGCCAGGGCACTGATCGAGACTCTCAGCGACGACCACCTTCACGTCGGCGAGGCCGGTTCGGCGACGGTTCTCAAGCTCGCGCTCCAGATGCGCTACGCGGGGCGGAACGCCCTCGACGCGGAAATCGTCGAGTTCACGCGCGACAACGGCGTCGACCCGGCCCACCTCCGGGACTTCTTCGGCATGGACGTCTGGGAGCAGTACCTCGACCGCGAGTTCGAACAGGACATCGAGGGACTGGGCGGACTCGCAATCTGGCACAAGGACCTCGGCTACGCCCGGGAGGTGGGGCGAGAGAACAACACCGCGCTCCCGACGATCGCAGTCGTCCACGAGGCCTACAAGGCGACCGTTCGCCGTGCGGGTCCCGACGAGGGGCACGCGGCGACCCTGCTCCGCTACTGGGAACTGCTCAACGACGCCGTCGACCGGGAATTTCAGCCGGCCGACCGGTGACGGTCGCGACGCCGGTGACCCCCTTTTATGGGCCCACGTGCCGGACCCCGCGGTATGAACGTTCTCGTCACCATGCCAGCTGGGGAGATGCGGGAGTCTTTCTTCCCATCCGCCCTGCGTGAGCGGTTGGAATCGATGGGTACCGTCGAGTGGAACCCGAAGTCGGACGACTTCTCGGAGGCCGAGCTCCGCGAGCGCATCGGCGGCGTCGACGCGCTCGTGACGGGCTGGGGGAGTCCGCGAGTCACCGCCGACGTGCTATCGGCGGCCGACGACCTCGCGCTCGTCGCACACACCGGCGGGAGCGTCGCGTCGCTCGTCTCCGAAGCGGTGTACGACGCGGAGATCCCCGTCGTCAGCGCCAACGACGTGATGGCCGACCACACCGCCGAGCACGCGCTGACGCTGCTGCTCGCCCAGTTGCGCGCCGTCCCGGAGCTCGACCGGGCGATGGACGAGGGCGCGTGGGACGCCTCGGACACGAACATCCGAACGCTGCACGACGCCGACGTCGGTCTCGTCGGGCTCGGCACGATCGGTCGGAAACTGCTCGACCACTTCGCCGCGTTCGAGCCGTCGGTGTCGGTCTACGACCCCTACGTCGACCCCGAGGACCTGTCGGCGTGGCCGTTCGCCTCGCTGGCGGACCTGGACGACGCGCTCGACTCGGACGTCGTCTCGCTCCACGCGGCGCGAACGGAGGAGACGATCGGGATGATCGACGCCGAGCGGCTGTCGCAGATCCCCGACGGCGCGCTGCTGGTCAACACCGCCCGGGCGGAACTGATCGAGGAGGAACCGCTCCTCGAAGAACTGCGCACCGGCCGCATCTCCGCGGCGCTCGACGTCTATCATCAGGAGCCGCTCCCGGCCGACCACGAACTCCGGTCGCTGGACAACGTCCTCGTGACGCCCCACGTCGGGGGGTCCGAAATCCGCCCACCGCTCACTGCTGCCGTGCTGGACGACGTCGATCGATTGTGGGCGGGCGAGGCGCTCGAACACCGGATCCCCCGCGAGCAGTGGGCGACCATGACGCGGTAGGCCGGATCACCCTTCGAATTGCGGGCTCGCGAAACCGCGAGCGCCGTTGCCCGCCCGTTGAGCCGAAATCGTTCGGCTCTCGAAGCCGACGAATCGGATAGATGCGAACATGTTCGGGAACACTGATAGCCCTCGGCGCTCGTAGAACTAGCTATGCCGCGGGCCAAACTGGAGATCACGGTGCCGGACTCGGTCTGGATCGGCGACCTCTCTCGGAACCATCCGGACGCACAGTTCGAGATCCTGACCGTCTTCCCGAAAGAGGAGGGCGGCGTCGCGCTGACGGAGATAACCGCCGACGCCGTCGAGGAGGTCGTCCTCGAGATGGACAAATACGACGCCGTGACGAACACGGACTTCCTCCAGCGGACCGACGAGACGGCGCTGGTGCAGTTCGAGACGTCCAATCCGGTGCTCCTCTTGCCGGTCCGCAACGCCGGCACGCCGCTGGAGTTGCCCTTCACCGTCGTCGACGGCTCGGTCACGTGGGAGGTCACGGCGCCGCGGGACCGCCTCTCGACGCTCGGCGACCAGCTCCGGCAGTTCGGCATCGACTTCGAGGTGCTCGCCGTCCGCCAGGAAATGGAGACCGAGCAGCTGCTGACGCCGAAACAGCACCGACTCGTCCAGACGGCGGTCGAAGAGGGGTACTACGACACGCCCCGCGAGTGCACGCTGACGGAACTCGCCGACGAGGCCGACATCGCCAAGTCGACCTGCAGCGAGACGCTCCACCGCGCCGAGGAGAAGATCGTCAAGGAGTTCACCGACGACGCGGACCTGACCGACGAACGTCCCCCGCCCGTGCGGGCATAGAACCCCGTTCTCGCCGGTCTCTCCGAAATTATCTCCTCCATGATAACTGTCGGCCAGCGTCGGTTAGGTCCGGATTTCGAATCGGAGCGGCGAAATCCTACTAGCCAGGTCCCAGGGCGGCGATATCGGCGCCGACTGTCGCCAGTGCGTCGGCGGGGTTCGGGTCGCTGTCGGCCAGATGCGTGTAGTCGTGTTCCGGGACGTCCGACAGCGCCGCCCTGACGGCTTCGCTGTACGTCTCGACGCCCGGTTCCGTCGGTTCGTCGCCGCCCCAGACGTCTCGGATGACCGTCATCGAGTCGATGCGCACTTCCAGCCTGCGCGGCTCGTAGCGAGCCAACAGTTCGGACAGTCCGAGCCGGAGGGCGACGTACTCCGCGGTGTTGTTCCCCGTCCGGGAGCCGACCGGTCGGCCGAGACGGGCGAGTCGCTCCTCCGTCGCGTCCATGATAACGGCGCCTGCACCTGCGGGACCGGGGTTACCGCGTGAACTGCCGTCGACGTAGAGGACGAACGCGTCGCTCGCCGGTTCGGGGACGGGTGGCCGGGCGAGTTCCGACTCCAACAGGTCTTCGAGTGCGCGACGCAACTCGGTCGATGTGGTCCCGGGGTCGAAGAGGCCACCGTAACCGGGGACAGCGTCGTCGATGGCGTCGGTGGCGGCCGCCATTTCGTAGCCGAACTCCACGAGCACCTCGTCGACGAGCGCGGCGAGTGGCGAGAGGTGCTCGACCGGGAGTGAGTCGCGGGTCACGCCGCATTCCCCATCGGGCTTCGCCTCCAGGCCCTCACGTCGTCGCTCTCGGACGATATCGTCGGTTGGTCGCACCACTGCATATCGCTTCTCGGTGGGCGAGCGGGATAATCCCTTCCGGTGGCACCGGTCGGCCGTTTCGAATCGACGCCGCAGGCGAAACTCCGGGAAGACGCGCCGGGAGATTGGATCTGATCCCATTCCGACAACACGTCCGTTTCCCCGCTGTTCCGGCGCCGTCCCGATCGCACGCGAACCAGAACGAATTCTCAGGCGCGCCGCCCCAGCAGTCGGCCGCCGACCGCGAGCGGGACGACGACCCAGAGGGCAAGCGACGCGAGCAGCGCGAGCGTCGAAACCGTCGTCGTGGCGAGCGCGGCGCCGACGCCGCCTCCGGCGGTCGGCACCAGCGAGAGGACGACCAGTCTGAGCACGTCGGCGGGATTGGCGACGGCGAGCGCGGTCAGGACCCAGCCCGGCGGGTCGAGGGCGACGACGACGCCCAGCGCCGCCAGGTCGTAGACGAGGACGAACAGGACCCACGCGAGCAGGGCACCGCCGAGCGCGCGGGCCTTCTCCGACGCCGCGGCCGAGATGCACACGCCGAGAGAGAGGAAGGCCACACCGACGCTCACCGCGGTCAGCGTGTAGTGCAGGTAGGCGGGGAGCACCGCAGGCCCGAAGCGAAGCGCGACGACGATCCCACCGACGCCGAGCCCGACCGTCGTCCCGACCGCGAACGCCGCCGCGCGGCCGAGGAACTTCCCGGCCAGCAGCGCGGAGCGGCCGAGCGGGACTGCCAGTAACAGTTCCAGCGTCCCCCGCTCGTCAGCGCCGACGACCGTCCCGTAGCCGAGCGCGAGCGCGGCCAGCGGAATCAGGTAGACCGACAGTTCGGCCAGGCTCACGAGCAACGCGCCGACGCTGGTCGGGCCCGTTGCAGTGCCCGTCAGCCCGACGACCGCCAGCGAGAAGGCGCCGAACAGGAGCGCCAGCCCGTCGGTCCACCGAGCGCGCGAGAGGACGCGGTACTCTCGCCGGGCGACGCCGAGGGCCTGGCGGGCTGTGTCGGCGGAGAGCCTCTCCGCGGCCGTCGGCGCCGCGTGGGCGGTGGCGCCGCCGTCCGGACGGGCTTCGCTCCGTCCGTCCGTTCGTTCCGGGTTCTGGGTCCCGTTGGCGGGTTCCGAGTCCGGTTCGCTCACGCCGACTCACCCCCGGCGACGGACTCGCGGACCGCGGTCTCCAGGTCGGGTTCGTCGACGCTCACCGACTCGGGGTCGGTTTCGACGACCGCGCCGAGCGCGTCGGTGACACTGTCGCTATCGACCGAGAGTTCGACTTCGGTCGCCCCTACGGTCAGCGTCGCGTCGGGAGCCGCCGACCGGATCGCCTCCGTGGCGGCCGCCACCTCCTCGCCGTCGGCGTATCGCACGGTGATCGTGACTTCGCCGCCGGCCGCGCGGACCACCTCGTCGACCGGACCGAACGTCCGCAGTTGGCCGGCTTCGAGCACGGCGACACGGTCGCACAGCGCCTCGACTTCGCCGAGGTTGTGCGTGGAGAGGACGACGGTCACGTCGCGCGCTTCGCGCACTCGCTCGACGACGCGGTTGAACGCGTCGACGCCGTTGGGGTCGAGCCCTGCGGTCGGTTCGTCGAGTAGCAGCACGTCGGGGTCGCCCAGCAGCGCGGTCGCGAGTCCGAGCCGGCGGTTCATCCCGTTCGAGTAACCGCCGACCGTGCGGTCGGCGGCGTCTTCGAGCCCGACGACGGCCAGCAGCCCGTCGATCCGCGGGGCGTCGACGCCGCGCATGTCGGCGTAGTAGCCGAGGACTTCCGTGCCGGTCAGCGCGGGCTGGAAGCCGGCGTGTTCGGGCAAGTAGCCGACCCGCTCGCGGACGCGGGTGCCCGCGGTGGGGTCGACGCCCGCGACGCGCACAGCACCGGAATCGGGCGATTCGTGGCCGACGAGCAGGCGGAACAGCGTGGTCTTGCCCGCGCCGTTCGTGCCGACTACTCCGAGCGATGCGCCGTCGGGGACGGACAGCGAGACGCCGTCTACCGCGGCGACGTCGCCGTACCGTTTCGTGACGTCAGTGACTTCGATCATAGTACTCTCTCCAGTCGTGGGGCGGGTCGACGAGCGGTCTGTGGTCGACGACGCCGGGCGCCTCGACCACGGGGAGCGTTCGTTCGGCGAGTCTGACCACCTCGAACGCGGGACTGCCCGTGAAGACGTTCGCCTTCGGGTGTTCACGGGTCAGGTGCTCGACCATCCCCGCGGGCCGGTATCGCGTCTCGCTGACGCCGTCGTCGTTCACGTCGTGGGCGCCGGCGCCCGCCCAGTAGTTGCCGACCGACTCGTTCCAGACGACCTGCTGGCCGACGTCCGCGAGGACCTGCAACCGGTTCCGCGCGAACGTGTTGTGGTGGACGTCCGAGCGGACGCTCCCCGCGGAGACGTGGACGCCGACGTCGTTGCCGGCGACCAGGTTCCGGGATATCTCGTTGTCCAGCGAGTTGTACACGAACAGCCCGTTGCCGTTACCGACGACGTGGTTCCCGCGGATCGCGGAGTGGTCGATGCCCTTGACCATGATGCCGTGACCGCTCTGTCCGGTGTTGTTCACCGCGGTGTTGTTCAGGATCGACAGCCCCTCCGAGAGCATCAGCGCGTACCCGGCGTCGTTGTCGACTGCGGTGTTGTTCGCCAGCGTGCAGTCGTTCGAATACATGTAGTGGACGCCGTACCGGAGGTCCCACAGCGTGTTGTTGCGCGCCTCGACGCCCTCAGCCCACGAGTAGTAGATGCCGTCGCGAGCGCCCGTGATCCGGTTGTCGGCGACGTAGGCGTCCACCGCCTCGTAGAGCTGGATGCCGTTCCCGCGGTCGGTGCGTGGGTAGACCTCCTCGCGACCGACGACCGTGTTACCGACGAGTCGCACGTCGGCGGCGCTGTCGACCCAGATCCCGAACGTGGCGTCGGTCACTCGACTGTCGCGAACCGAGACGCCCTCGCCGGCGACCCGGACCGCGGCGTCGTTGGATTCGGTCTCGTAACCCGAGTTGCGGACCCACAGCCCGTCGACCGTGACGCCGGTCGCGTTGAGCACGAGCACGTCGCCCTCCCCCGGTCCGTCGACGACCGGGCGGGCGGCGGTGGCGTCGTCGGCGCGCTCGATCGTCACGTTCGGCGTCTCGACGACGACGGCGCTCTCGGGGTCGAACCGCCCGCGGAGCGCGACGGTCTCGCCGGGGTCGGCGGCGTCGACCGCAGCGTCGAGCGACGCGTAGTCCTCGCCGTCGACGGTGGCGATGCCCGACTCGTCGGTCGCTTCGAACTGGAACGAGTCGGGGACCCCTGCGTCGAACGTGACGTCGTCGCCGGTCGGGCTCACGCTCGTCGGTACCGCGACGACCGTTCCGACGGACGCGACGAGTAGCGCCGCGGCGACCGCGGCGAAGACGCCGTCCACGGACGGTCGTCGCAAGGGTCAGTCACCTCCGCTGCGGTCGGATCTCGACGGGGCGTCGGGGTCAGAGCCGCTGGCTCGGACGCCCTCGCCGTCGTCGTCGCCCTCGTGCAACTCGCGGTCCTCAGTCCACTCGTCGTCGCCGACGGTGTGCTCGTCGAACCACTCGCGAGCGTCCTCGATGCGGCCGCCGACGCGGTCGGGCAGGTCGCCGAGCGTCGCCGACGAGTCGCGGTAGTAGAACGCCACGGCGAGCAGTCCGATGGCGACGCCGGTGACGTACGCGCCGATACCGATCCGGGAGTAGCTGGTGATGTTGGCGACCTCGTATTTCCCCCACAGCGGTGGGGTGAACCCGTCGACGCCCATCACCGGCGCGTCGGGGTCGAGCGTGTGGCCGGCCTGGTAGAGGCGGAACTGGATGTCGGCCAGCATCACCGTCAGCACGGTGACCGAGCCGACGAACTGGTATTTGAGTCCCCGCCTGAGTCGGTCGCCGTCGGGGGCGAGCGCGACGAACAGGCCGGCGAGGGCGAGCGCCGCGAACGCGAACGGTCCGAGCGACCACTCGGGCACCTTGATCGCGTTCGGGTGGGGCTCGTAGTTGGGCTGCCAGAACACCGGGTCCGGGTAGTAGAACCCAATGTAGTGATTCAGCGAGGCCATCTCCTCGTAGTCGCCGCCGATGAACGGGTAGGCGTGCAGATGCAGTCGGAGCGTCGTGTCCGGGTACTGCACGGCGTCGACGACGATGTGCCACATGGGCAGGATCGGGGCGACGAGCAACAGCGCCGCCGCTGCGACCGGCAGGGCGCGTCGGAGCTGCGTGAACTCGCCGAGGTCAGGTGGGTCGTATTGCATTGATGTCACCGCGATGCTGGGGGTCGGCTTCGGCGTGTCGGGGGCGGTCAGCGTGCGATTCGCCTGTCGCGAGAAGCCGCGGAGCGGTGAAACCCGCGCGGCTCGGGGGTCGCTGGACGGGGCCGCTCGGTCAGTCGCGCGGTTCGACGATCATCCGCGAGCGCATCTCCAGATGCAGCGCGCTGCAGAAGTACGTGCAGTAGATCCAGTAGACGCCGGGGTCGTCCGCCGCGAACGTCACCTCGCGGGTGTCCTGCGGGGCGATGGCGAGGTTCACGTCGTGTTCGGGGATGGCGACGCCGTGGATGATGTCGCGGACCCCTTCGACGTTGGTCATCGTCAGGCGGACCTCGTCGCCCTCCTTGACGGTGAAGTCGAACATGCCGTACTCCGAGCGCTTCGAGGACGCCTTGACGTGGACAGACTGCTCGCCCGTGCGCTCGACGCCCGAGTCCTCCTCGGCGATGTAGGGCTTCTCGCCCTCGTAGTCGGCCTTGTCCCACGTCGTCGCGGGGTCGATCTTGTCCTTGTGGGCGAAGATGCAGTCGTGGGGCTCGGGGTACGCCGGGTGGTCCGCGACCAGTTCCATCTCCTTCTCGCCGTCGCCGATGTGGATGAGCTGGTCGTTGTCGGGGTGGATCGGCCCCACTGGGAGGAACCGGTCCTTCGAGAGTTTGTTCAGCGAGACGAGCCACTCGCCGTCCGGGTCCGTCGTCATCGCTTCCAGCGCCTGGATGTGCCCGGGGTTGTAGTGGACGTCCTGTTTCTCGATGACCGGGTCCGACGAGCCCAGTTCAGCGTTCGCCGCCTCCTCGATGTCCCACTTGGCGACCTGCGAGTCGATGAACAGACTCGTGTACGCGTGGCCGTTGCCGTCGAAGGTGGTGTGCAGCGGCCCGAGACCGACCTTCGGTCGGCCGGCGACGGCGTCCGTCGGGTCGTCCACCTCGCCGATCTTGTCGAGGTCGAGCATCGTCACCGTCGGCGAGAGCTTGCCCGCGATGAAGGCGTACTTGCCGTCGGGGCCGACCTCGACGCAGTGGGGCGATTTCGGGGTCGAGACGTAGCGCACGAGCGGATCGTCGCCCTGGTTCAGGTCGCTCTCGCGCGTGCCGTCGACGATGGGGACGCCGTTGACCTCCTCGTACTCGCCGTTCTCGACAGCGTCCTCGATGGCCGGGATGTCGAAGACCTTCGCGTAGTCGCGGTCGTCGCGGGTCATCCCCTGGATCTCGACCGCCTCCTCGCTGTTGTAACAGGAGGCGATGGCCCAGCGGCCCTCCTTGCCGGTGTCGACGATGTCGAGGTTGCCGTCGACTTTCACCTGCCAGACCGTCTCCATCGACTCGGGGTCGACCGCCGAGAACAGCGCGGTGTACTTGTCGGGGTCGTTGACGTGGCGGCCGTCGTTGGGCAGCGGCGTCCGGAACTCGCCGTTCCCGAGGACGTACTTCGTGTCCGGCGAAAGCACTGTACAGCCGTGGACCGACTGCACGTTCGGGACGTCCACGATGGCGTCCGTCTCGAAGTACTTGAGGTTGACTCGCGCGATGCGACCGTTGGCCTTGTCGTTGACGTAGAGGTACTCGCCGTCGTAGTCGCCGTCCGTCTCGGAGAGGTTCGGGTGGTGGTTGTCGCCCCAGGTGTAGCCGCCGCCCTCGTTCTCAAGCATCTCCGTCGACTGGTCGTCGTAGCCGTACCCGCGGGCGCACTCCGTGTTGAACACGGGGATGCGCTGGAGTTCGCGCATCGACGGGATGCCGATGACGCGGATCTCCCCGGAGTGCCCGCCGGACCAGAAGCCGTAGTACTCGTCTTTCTCGCCCGGGGCGACGACGTGACTGTGGCTGGCCGACGAGCCCTGCGAGCCGCTCCCGCCGCTGTCGCTCGGCGTCGCGCTGTCCGGCAGCGCCGTCTGACAGCCCGCGAGCGCACCGGCGGCACTCGCGAGACCGGTCGCGGCACCAGCCTTCACGAAGTCGCGCCGACCGAGTTCGAGCCCACCGAGTTGCATCGAGAACCCCTCCTCGTCGGACGCGGCTTCCGCCGGATCCTCGACTTCCTGCAGCAGGTCGTTGATCTGTCGCTCGTGCTCTTCGACGAACCGGTCCGCATCGGTGTTGTCGTCACTCATAGTTAGACCACCTTGATTGAGCCGACCATCCCGTTCATCTCGTGGGGGATGCAGTAGTACTCGTACGTCCCGGTCGTCTCGAGCGTGACTTCGTAGGACTCGCCGGCGGGGACGTTCCCCGCCTGCTCGCTGCTGTAGCCCTCCGAGGCGGCCTGCTGGGAGTCGAACTCGCCGGACGCGAAGTACGTCGCGCCGTCCGGGATCTCGTCCTCGTAGGCCGTGACGGTGTGGCCGATGCTGCCGACGTTCTCGAAGGTGACCGTCGTCCCGGCCTCGACCTGGATCTGCTTGGGCTCGAACCCGAGCTCGTCGGTCATCTCGACCGTGCTCGTCTCGGTCCACTCCCCGCTCGAACTGCCGCCGCCGGACTGCGTGGGTTCCGGCGTCCCGCCGTCGGAACTCCCGTCACCGCCGTCCGATCCGCCGTCACCGCCCGAGTCCGACGACTCGCCCGGTGCGGCCGAACAGCCGGCGATCGCACCGCCGGCGATAGCCACGCCCGCGACCCGTAACAGCTTCCGTCTGGATGGATCGATGCTGGTCATCTACACCCGTAACTCGCCGGGTCTCACACATATACCGGCCAGCGCGTTCCCGGCCGTCCGGAACCGCTGCGAATATGTTCGTCGCCCACTGGTGACCGGCCGCGCGGACGGCCCACGGGAGTCGTCCGCACACGCGACCGAGAGAGACGAGTTTTTATACCACCGGTCCAATCTCCAAAATACGACGTCGACGCGTCGTGGGCTCCGTTGGTGTAGTCCGGCCAATCATTTCGGCCTTTCGAGCCGATGACCTGGGTTCAAATCCCAGACGGAGCATCCTTCTGCGGAACGAAGTGACGAAGAAAGACGCGCATGGCTGGGATTTGAACTACGGCAGACCGAGGACAGCGAGGTCTGGCATCGAGTTCAAATCCCAGACGGAGCATTTTCTCGCGGACCGACGTGATGAGTCGAGGTGCGGGCTGTGGGGTCTGAATCACGGAACCCGGGGGCAGCCTGGGGTCTGCACTGCCGTGCAGAAAATGGGCGGACGGAACCGGACACGACCGCCTACAACGTGGCCGATCCGTCTCCCGAGGGAACTACTCGTCTAGGTCGGCGTTCGGCGCGTTGCGCTTGACGCTCTCGACGCCGTCGCGGGCGCCGGACCGATCGGCGTACCCCTGGCCGCTGTCCATCAGGATGTTCCCGTTGCGGTGGCGGAGCCGCCAGCGGTGGTCGCCGCCGCGGTCCTCGTAGATCTCGAACGCCGCGCGACCGATTTCGAGGACGTCCGCTTCGGGCGCGTACTCGCGCACGCGGTCGACTGCCTCGTCCGCTTCGTCGCGTGAACTGTATCCCTCGCCGCTGTCGGCGACGATCTGACCGTTGGCGCCGTGGAGGCGCCAGCGGGTCTCGCCCCTGTTGTCGTCGTAGACCTCGAACTCGAGGTCGTCGACGTTCTCGCGGATGCGGTCGACGGCCCGGTTGGCGTCGTTGCGACGGGTGTACCCCTCGCCGCCGTCGGCGAGGATGTTGCCGTTGCGGTGGACGAGCCGCCAGCGCCACTCGTCGGCCGCGTCGCGGTACACCTCGAAGCCGGTCGGGTCGAACCAGAGGTAGTCGGCCGGGCCGGCGTACTCGCGCACGCGGGCGACGGCGCGCTTGGCGTTACTGCGCGAGGAGTAGCCCTCGCCGCCGTCGCCCAGGATGTTGCCGTTGTCGTGGCGCAGCCGGAAGCGGTACTCGCCGGCGCTGTCTTCTTCGAGTTCGAAGGTCCCCTGACTCTCCTGTTCCTCGACGGGTTCGAAGTCCGCTTCCTCGTCGGGGAGTTCCGCCTCGCGCTCGAACAGCAGCGTCGTCGCCCCGAGGGCGTTCCGCCGGACGCTCTGCATGCCCTTTTGGGCGTTGTGCTTGCGCGTGTACCCCTCGCCGCTGTCGGCGACGACGTTGCCGTTGCGGTGGCGGAGCCGCCAGCGCCACTGCTCGGCCGCGTCCTCGTAGAGTTCGAACCGCGCCTGGCTCGTCCGCAGCGAGTCGAGCGTCGCCTGCAGGTCCGACTGGGCAGTCGCGCCCGCCTCGGACTCCTCGCGCGCCTGTGCGAGTTCGTCTTCGAGGCGATCGCGTTCGTCGCGGACCGCGGACAGCTCGGATTCGAGTTCGTTCGTTCGGCCCTCGCTGGCGGCGAGTTCTTCGTGCGTCCCGCTACTGAGCAGCGGTGCGACGAGGCCGACGAGCGTGATGATCGCGAGCCCTGCGGCGTAGAGGACGATAACCGGCTGGTTCCCCGTCTGGACGCTCCATCCCGAGGGGAACACCAGGACGAACCAGACGGCCGCGGCGAAACAGACCACCTGGCCGAGGTACGCCGCGTAGTTGGCCCACGGCTGGAGGGGGAGTCTGATGACCGGCCCCGCGACGAGCATCGCCAGCCCGATCGCCGCGATGAAGACGCTCGCCTCGCGGATGGTGAACCCCGAACTGCCGACCGCGGACGTGCTCGGCAGGAACAGGATGATCCCGAGTGTCCCGAGGACGAGCCCCGTCAGGAATACCCAGTAGCCGCGCACCTCGTCGTGCGTCGTCGGCTCGCCGACCCGGCTCCGATACACCCCGTACAGGAATCCGTCGTTTGTTTCGGAAGACATGTTTCCATAGTATAAATACACGGCAACTATTTAAACAGTTCCACAGTAGTATGAGAATTCTAATATGAAGGGGTCGTTCGATGAGGTTGTCGGGTGGTCAGTGCGGGGCCCGACCGTTCCGGGAGGCACGGAACTCGTTCGACAGATTCTTGACTGGTATATATCCACACGTGCAGACATTATAAAGTGACAAGTATTTCGCCTCCGACACGACACCGTGTACCGGAGAATGTTCATGCGAACGACGGCAGTCACGGCGGCGGGCGGCGTCCTCGCCGAGCGCGGCATCGGCCGGGTGTTCGGGGCGGAGACGATCCCGGAGTTGGCCTTCGACTCGACGTCGAGCTTGCTCGACGCCGCGGGGGAACCGCTGACCGACGGCTCGCTGGTCGCGGTGTGGGCCGAGAGCACGGCGACGAACGTCGATTCCGACGGAAACGGCGACGCCGTCGAGTACGCGGACGGCCAGTCCATCCCGCTGGTCGCCGTCGACGGCTCGGTCGCGGGCTTCGGCGCGATGCTCGCGCCCGACGGCACGGACTTCCGGTTCGGCAACGAGGAGTTCCTCCTCAACGTGTGGGACGACCTCGTCGGCTCGGGGACAGTCCTCTGGGACGAGAGCCACGGCCAGTACTACACGCTCGACGGGTCGAACGCCGACGGCAGTCCCGGGTTCTCGACGTTCGAGAGCTACGCGGAGGACAACGGCTACGCGGTCGAAGCGACCGAGAGTCTCGCCGACGACCTCTCGGACGCCGACGGCGCGGTGATCACCTCGCCCGCGGAGTCGTTCTCGGACAGCGAGGCGGAGGCGCTCGCCCAGTTCGTCGACGACGGCGGCGCGGTTTTCCTCCACGACCAGTCGGACTACGGTGACTTCGACCAAACGGAGAACCTGAACGACGTCGCGTCCGCCCTCGACGTCGGTTTCCGGTTCAACGACGACCAGGTCGAAGACGAGACCAACAACGCGGGCGCCCCGTACGTCCCGACGACGACCGAGTTCGACGACTCCTTCCCGTTCTTCGAGAACCGCGACGGACTCAGACTCGACCTCGACCCGACCGAGACCTACGAGGTCGAGGTCGTCGACGTGACAGACGGCGACACCGTCGACGTGGCCTTCGTCGATGAGTCCGGCCGGCCACAGAAGTCGATCCGCGTGCTCGGGATCGACACGCCCGAGAAATCGGGCGCGGCCGACGCGGAACGACCGGAAGAGTGGGAGGGCATCGCCGACGACGCTCCCCAGCCGCCGGAGGGCGGGAGCGGCGACAACCAGTCCGCGGCCCCGCTCGACGCCGAGTACCCGTATCTCGCGTCGTGGGGCGCGAAGGCCGCCGAGTTCGCCGCGGAGGAGTTACCGGTCGGCACGCGCGCGACGCTCTCGTTCGACCCGAAGGCACAGGTGTACGACGACTTCGGCCGGATCCTCGGCTATCTGGAGTACGACCGGTCCGGCGACGGTGACCGCGAGACGCTGTACAACGAGGAGGCGGTCCGGGAGGGGTACGCCCGCGTCTACGGGTCGAGTTACAGCCGCCACGACGAGTTCTGGGCCGCCGAAGACGCGGCCCGCGAGGAGGAGGCCGGCCTCTGGGCGGCGAGCAACCCCGAGGAGTCCCCGCCCATCCGCGACGGGCCCGTCGCGGAGGTCTTCGCGCCGAACCCGGCGAGCGTCGTCCGCGAGTCGGGGACCGTGCCGCCGGGTCACGTCCGGGTGTTCGCCGAGTCCAGCGCCGAGCAGCGGGACGCCGACACGAGGTATCGCCGCGAGATTCCGCTCGCGGCCGTTGACAAGAGCGCCGGGGTCGCGTACCTCGGCGCGCCCCTGATCAGCGAGGACTACGAGGCGGCGGAGGGGTATCCGGTCGACACCGCCGGCTACGACAACTTCGCGTTCGTGACCGACCTGATCGACGAACTGGCGGACGACGACGGGCCGGTCCTGATCGAGGGCGGACACAACCAGTTCCACCTCGACTACTCGCTGTCCAGCGAGGACGCCGCCTACTACCAGCGCTATCTGGAGGGGCTCGACACGCAGTTCGAACAGGTCAACGACGTGACTTCGTCGGCGGCCGCCGAGCGACTCGACGACGCGAAGGCACTGATCGTCACGGCGCCGATGTACGAGTTCACCGACGACGAGGTCGACGCGGTGTCGTCGTTCGCGGACGACGGCGGCGCGGTCGTCCTCATGGGTAGCGGACTCGCTCCGCCCGCACAGCGGACGTACCTCGACGACGTTGCGAGCGGTATCGGATCGGACCTGCGACTCGGCTCCGGGCGCGTCGTCGACGAGACGTCGAACTTGAACGACGACCCCGGCGTCGTCACGACGGGGAACTTCGGCCCGGGCAGGGGGAAAGGCCGCGGGAAGAACGGCGGCAAGGGCAGGGGGAACGGGAAGGGCGGTGGCAAGGGCCAGCAAAAGTAATCTCGCTCCGACCGGACGCTTAACCCGCGGACGGCCGCAGTGTCCGGTATGGACATCGAGTCGTTCGCGCTCGAACGCTGGCTGGCGGAACACGAACACGGCGCGGCCGTGAACCTCGGGGACAGTGGCGTCAGACCGCTGGAGGCCGACCGCTTCGACACCGACCCCGGGCGGCTCGGGTACGTGATACCGACGAACGGTGACCCGGACCTGCGGGCGACGGTCGCCGACCGATACGACCGCGCCCCCGACGAACTCCTCTTCACCTGCGGCACGCAGGAGGCGAACCTGCTCGCCGTCCTCGCGACGCTCGACAGGGGCGACCACGCCGTCTGCGTCACGCCGACCTACCAGTCGCTGCACTCGCTGCCGGCCGCGGTCGGCGAGGTGACGCGCGTCGAACTCGCCGCGCCCGACTGGACGCTCGATCCCGACGCCGTCGCCGACGCGATCGAGCCGAACACCGAGCTGATCGTCCTCAACAACCCGAACAATCCGACCGGGAAGATCCATCCGCAGGAGATGGTCGACGCCGTCTACGACCTGGCGGCCGCCGCCGACGCGTACCTCCTCGCCGACGAGGTGTACCGACCGCTGGCCGAGCCGGACGAGCGGGTCGAACCCGTCGCCGGCATGGGACCGCACGGCGTCAGCACGTGCGGCCTCTCGAAGGGCTGGGGCCTGCCGGGGCTGCGGTTCGGCTGGCTCGCCGGCCCCGAAGAGGTCGTCACCGCCGCCTGGGAGTGGAAGGACTACACGACGATCTCACCCTCCGCATTCGGCCAGCACGTCGGCCGCCAGGCGATCGAGCGCGAGGACGAACTCCTGGCCGAGAACCGGACGCACGTCCGCAGGAACCGCGAACTGGTGGCCGAGTTCGTCGAGGAGTACGGGCTCGATTGGCTCCTGCCCGCCGGCGCGACCGGGTTTCTGACCGTCCCCGAGGCGTTCGAGTCCAGCGAGGCGTTCTGTCGGGCGCTCGTGGAGGAAGGGGTCGTCGTCGCGCCCGGGGAGACGTTCGACCGGCCGGGGTACGTCCGGGTCGGCTTCGGGGCCGACCGGGCGACGGTGGCCGACGGGCTCGAACGAATGGGCCGAGTTATCGAGGACCGCCGCTCCGCGTGACGGTTTCTGCCGTGGATTCGTGACTCCAACGGTCGGCGTCCCACGGGATCGCCGCGTTCGGTGCTCGCCGGTGTGGGATCCGTGGGCACTGCGCTGGCGCGGCCTGTCGGGGTTTCCGGCCCGGAGACGCGTTCCAAACCGTTTATACCGGTCGCTCGTTTACGCCGCGGTATGGCAACGAAGCAGGTCGAGGTTCGCGATCTGGACGAAGGGAGCTACGTCATGATTGACGACGCACCCTGCAAGATCAACGCCTACAGTACGGCGAAACCCGGCAAACACGGCAGCGCGAAGGCCCGCGTCGAGGCCGAGGGCGTCTTCGACGGCAAGAAGCGCAGCCTCTCCCAGCCGGTCGACGCGAAGATCCGCGTCCCGATCATCAACCGCAAGCAGGGCCAGGTCGTCTCGACCTCCGGCGACGAGGCGCAGGTCATGGACCTGGAGACCTTCGACACGTTCACGCTCGCCCTCCCCGACGGCGTCTCGATGGAGCCCGACGACGAGATCGAGTACCTCGAGATGGAAGAGCAGCGCAAGATCGTTTAGGATGTTCCCCGGCGCGGACGCCCGGCGGGAGGAGGCCGACTACGCGCTCGTCGGCGCGCCGCTCGACGCATCGACGTCGTTCGAGCCAGGCGCCCGCTTCGGCCCCCGCCGCGTCCGCCACTACTCGGAGCAGTTCGACGACTACGACCACCACACCGACCAGCGGTTCTCTTCCCTCGCGGTCTACGACCACGGCGACGTCGGCCCGACCGCCGACGTCGCCGAGTACCTCACCTTCCTCCGCGGCGCGCTCTCTGACTTCCGCGAAGAGGGCGCCGTCCCGCTCGTCGTCGGCGGCGAGCACACCGTGACCGTCGCCGGGGTTCGCGCCGTCGACCCCGACGTGTTCGTCTGCGTCGACGCTCACCTGGATCTCCGCGACTCGTACGCTGGTGACCCCCTCAGCCACGCGACGGTGACCCGCCACGCCCTCGACGTGGCCGACCGCGCCGTGATCCTGGGCGCTCGCACCGGGAGCGAGGGCGAGTGGGAGCGCGCGAGCGAGCCGGACGTGACCGTCGTCGCGCCGGCCGACGTGAGCGATTGGCGCCCCTCCCTCGCCGACGACGAGTCCGCGTATCTGAGCATCGACGTCGACGGGTTCGACCCCGGCTACGCGCCCGGGACCGGGACGATGGAGCCGTTCGGGCTCTCGCCCCGGGAGGGGCGGCGGATCGTCCGCGAGCTCGCGCCGTCGGTCGAGGGGTTCGACGTGGTCGAGGTCAACGACCGGGACGACGGTCAGTCGGCCGTGCTCGCGGCGAAACTGCTCCGCGCGTTCGTCTACGCGCACGCGTCGGATCGATAGACGGAGCGGCGACGGCGCTGACGGCCTCCGGAGTCGGAGCCGGGGCTGGCCGGCCGGCACCGACCGTTTTACGTCCGCCGGGATGCAGGGTGGAGACATGGACCGACTCTCGTCGTGTTACTTCTGTGGCGCGGCCCTCGACGCCACGCTCGAAGAACGCCCTGTGGTCCCCTCGACGCTCCGCCCCAGCACCGACTCCCAGAAGACCGTCGTCCTCTGTGTCACCTGCCAGCGCAAGCTCGACGCCGTCCTCGGGACCGTCCTCGACGCCGTCGAAGACGGCGCGGACGACGTCGCACCCGGTGCGAACGCTGCCTACGCCGATCGACCGACCGACGAACGCTCCGACGGTGCCGTTCCGGCAACCGGGGAGTCCCCGCCCTCCGGCGACGACCTGGAGTCGACGCTCGGCGACGACGAGGACATCCTGACCCCGATCGGTGAGGACGACGACGCTACCGAAGACCCCGCGGAGACGGCAGACGACGACTCGGCGGACGACTCGACTGACGACCGCTCGAAGAAACCGAAGTACACGAAGTCGCGCGGCGCCGGCTTCCGTCGCGAGGACGACGGCCCGGTCGACACCGGGTCGCTCACCGGTGGAGCCTTCTCGGACGAGGATGACGACGACTCGTCGGATTCGAGTTCCCTCACCGGCGATGCGTTCGACGACAAGAGCACCGACGACGAAAGCAGGACCGGTGGTAGCTCCGCTGGGAGCGGCCAATCTGCCGGAACAGCCGACAGCGGCTCGGCGTCGCCGGCCGACGGCGGATCCGGCGCCAGCGGCGACGGCACGACCGACGACGGCGCGAGCGGTCAGCAGCGCGACGTGTCGATGACGCGCCTGGAGAACACGAAAGTGATGCGCCTGCTGGAGAACAGGGAGTTCCCGGTCGACAGAGACGAGTTCGTCACCGTCGCGGCCAACGCCTATCAGGTCTCCCGCGACGACTGCGACAAGGTGATCGACCTCGCGGTCGAGCACGGTCTCCTCCGCGAGGAGAACGGCCAGCTGTACGGCAGCGACTCGTAGGCGTCCCGCAGAGTCAGGTTTTTCTTCCGAGTCCGCCTCCAGTTCACTCGCCCCCTCTCGCGGATTTCCACGCCGTCGACTCGCGAGGCCCCCGCGAAGCCGCAACCACTACCACTTCGTCCGTCGAACGGTGACGTATGGACCTCTCGACGCTCTGCGGCAAGTACGACGAGCAGTGCTCGCCCGACGAATACGCCGACGTGGACGCCAGTGCCAACGGCCTCCAGGTCGGCCCCGATTCGGCGTCGGTCGAAACCGTCGCCTTCGCCGTCGACGCGGCGGGCGCGACGATAGAGGCCGCCGTCGACCGCGGCGCGGACCTGCTGGTCGTCCACCACGGCCTCTCCTGGGGCGGTATCGACCGCGTGACCGGCCTCGCCTACGACCGGATCGAACCCCTCGTCGAGAACGACCTCGCGCTGTACGCCCAGCACCTGCCCCTCGACGGCCACGACGAACTGGGGAACGCCGCCGGCGTCGCCGACGTGCTCGGACTGCAAGCCCGCGAGGGGTTCGGCGCCATCGGGCCCGTCAACATCGGCCAGCGCGGTCGAGCGCCGGACGGGTACACACCGGAGGAACTCGCGGCGGTCCTCGAAGACGAACTCGACACCGGCGGCGAAGGCGTCCAGTACTTCGACTTCGGCCCCGACGAGATCCGGGACGTGGCCGTCGTCACCGGCGGCGGCGCCGACTGGCTGGAGGAGGCCGTCGAGGCCGGCGTGGACGCGTTTATCACCGGCGAGGGGAAACAGAAGGTGTACCATCAGGCCCGCGACGCAGGCGTGAACGTCTTTCTCGGCGGGCACTACGCCACGGAGACCTTCGGGGTGCAGGCGCTGCAGGAGCTCGCCGCGGAGTGGGGACTGGAGACGACCTACGTCGACCACCCGACCGGGCTGTGACCACCTCCGTTCGCGGGGGACGCTCGGGTTGCTCGCGCTCTCAAGCCAGAAACATGCGCAAAAAGGCCGGGTTCGCGCCCCGGTCGAGTACGGTGTCCCAGGAGTGAGCAACGCGGTCGGTTGGGAGACGAGTGGTGCGGTGCTGTGCCGTGCGGTTCCCGACGTCCCGACGAGCGAAACGATCCGGATTCAGGAGAGTCTGCTACCTCATACGGGCTCCGGATCCACGTCCCTTCACCACTCGTCCACCGAAATCAACCACCCAGTTCGCACGTCACTCTGAACGGTCGGGAGTAGTCAGACAGAAGACCTTTTTCCCGCCGTCGCGAACCCCGGGATATGCCGCGAACGGTCGACCTTTCGGTCCCCCGCTGGGTACACGTCGCGTTCGTGTTCCTCCTGATCGGCGGCGCATTCGTCGCTGGCGTCGCTGCTCTCCTCGATCTCGTCGTCGAGGGACTGGGCCTCGTCGAGAGCGGTTACCTCCCCAGTCTCGCCGCCGCGGTGCTCCTCTACCTGGCGATCTGCGCGGTCTTGTTCACGCGGACCCGGGGAGGTGACGGCGGTTCCGTCTGGTCGGCGATCCCCGATTCGCAGTACACCGGTCGCCACGCCGAGAGCGGCGGTATCGCCCGGAAGGAACAGGAAGACGCGATCCGAGAGTTACAGGACGAACGGGAGTGACCGGGACCGTCTCCGTCGGATCCCCGCGCCGGTTTCGTCGCTCACGCTGGCGAGTACACGCTCCGCGGTGCTCGCCGAACTGTTCGCGACAGAAAGCGGTGGGAAGGGGATTTGAACCCCTGAGTCCGTGAAGACACCTGCTCTCAAGGCAGGCGCGTTAGGCCACTTCGCTATCCCACCATACGCAGCACGGACAGCCCCGCGCCGTCATGCGATTTTGGACCTTCTGGCCAACCAACGATGAAACACCGTAGTTCCATTCCATCCCGATTGAACCGGCCCGAAACTACCGATATCGCACGACTTGGGGCGTGTTACGATGAATGAGCGGGAGAAAGTTGAAGGTATCGTTCTCATTTGCGAGCCAACTGAAGAATTTCTCAACGAGCGCCAGCGCGTTACATATCGAAGTCACCGTGAAAAGCTAATCAAATGGCTCGCACGACAAGGGAAAGACCCCGATAAGCTGGCCGGCTATGCCTACGATACCTGTAATACCTATTCGACCCTAATTGACCAATTCCACCGCTACGTATGGACAGACCAAGACCGATTCACGCTGAATCTCACGCAGGAACACGCCGAACAATATCTACGAGGTCAGATTCTTAGCGACGAAGACTACTCATCGAGCCATCTGGACAATACTAAGCTGGCACTGAAAGCGTACTTTCGGTTCGCTGGGGACGAGTGGGACCCTGACATCACTATCCCATCTAAATCAAGGGTTTCTCAACCGAAGGACTTCGTGTCCGACGATGAGCGGAAGGCGCTCCGTGAAGCGGTCCTCGAATATGGGAGTGTTCCAGCTTACGCAGGATTAGACCCTGATAAGCGCCAAGAGTGGAAGCGACACCTTGCAAGCCGGTTTGGAAAGCCGATGAATGACGTAGGGAAAGACGACTGGGACCGTGCGAATGGTTTCAAATACGTGAGTATCGTCAATGCGTCACTGGACGCAGGACTTCGGCCTGTGGAAGTCGGGCGTGCAAAGACTTACTGGGTAGACGTCGAGAACGCCGCTCTTCGGATTCCAGAAGATGAGTCATCAAAGAACGCCGATAATTGGACTGTGAGCCTTACTCAAGAGACAACGGAGTACCTTGCTCATTGGCTTGATGAGCGAGAGATGTACGCCAAGTATGATGATACGGACCAGTTATGGTTGACACGCCATGGAAATCCCTACTCCGGAAAGTCACTTCGTGTTCTACTGAACAATCTGAGGGAGATAGCAAGCATCGAGCGCGACTTTTCGTGGTATGCCATCCGTCACTCAACTGGAACCTACATGGCGCGTGAAGAAGGCCTTGCGGCCGCTCAATCGCAACTGCGACATCGCCGAGAGGAGACAACTATGAAATATGACCAAGCGCCAGTCGGAGATAGGAGAGATGCGCTGGACCGTATAGGATAGAATTTCTTTGAGCTTACTATTCTGAAAAGCCGAACAGAAACTTCTACTTCGTATAATTGTCGTGCATCAGATGTATATTCTATTAGTCTTAACAGGTGAGCCGATGAGTGACCCCACGGACAATGAGGAGGACTCTGAACCGCAAGAATCGGTGGAAGAGTTGTTTGATGACGTCGAGACCGCCAAGGGCGAAAGCGATACGGGGGATACAACAAGCCAAAGAGCAGCACAAGTGAGCCAAGCGACAGATGAACAAGTTGATTGGAACACTCTAATCGAAAATCTGGAAGATGTAACCAATCTGATTCGGGAATATTTTGAACAGTCGAGAGAAAATAAACGGGTCGAAAACGAAAGAAAGCAGAGTTACTTCAAACATCAACAGCGAATTGTTTTAACCGCCGCTGGAACTTTTCTAATTGTAATTGGTATCGCCGCATGGATGACATATAGTGATGCTCTCAGCGGCGATGCATTCACATTTGTTCTTGGGACGCTATTCGGGTCAATTCTGACTTTCCTACAGAACATGATTGGGCAGAGAGATAATGAGGAGTCAGGCTGAGTGGTAGGTGCTCAGTCACCCTTTCAGCATACAATCTAATAGGACGGCCTCACTAATTCGTTTGAAGTTACTTCCCTACGAAGGCTGTTGACGTTTTACCTCGATAAGGCCCGTAGCCGCGACCGCTTGGAATGCACCGTAGGAGCGAGCTACGAGGAATATGCCAAGCAGCCGCATGCCGATAGCTGGCTTCACATCGGGAAGGGCCGGGGTCTCGATATTCTTGGTCCGGAACAAGGGATATATGTCCTACTGAGTTTAGTAACAGCACCCTGCTTTCGACCCCATAATATACCATATACCAATAATATATTCAAACCATATACTTCTGCGTATTCTATTGTTGTGTGTCTGTTATTAAGTTGAGAGATGGGAAGACAATGTTGAGAACGAGCTTCCGATACCCAATCAAACTCTCCGATTCTCCGGTTCTCAATGTCGTGCTCTGCGTCTGCATAGACTGCCAACAGTACACATCTCGAATTAAAATTGGATGAATCCACAGGGACCGCCTCGCGTGTGCGCTGCGGTAGCTGTGCTGTTATAGTATATATAGTATACTCTTTGTTGTATTTACCTCAGCCAAGTTTAACCTCGATAAGGTGCCGGGCCGCTACAGCATACAGCACAGCTGCTGTAGTATAGCAGTATCAAACTTTGCGGTATTAAACCTCGATAAGGCCGGCCGAGTCTAATACTGCAGGGTACTTACTGTAAGTCCTACACCCTCAAATCAATGCTGTGCAGGTTATCCCTTCTCTGACGCTGTGAATAGAATGTTTATCCGTCTCGACCACGTGGTCTCTAACGCAAAGAAAAATAGTGTAGTCCGGGTCCCGGTATAGATTTCTGCGATGGTTGTGGTTCAAATTCAATTTTAAGCAGCCTCTTAGCCGCGGTGTCGCATTTGATTCTCTTTTGTGACTCTACCCTTCATAAAACTACGAAATCCCCTCACGGCGGGCTGTGGTGGTATTAAGGAAAATTGAAAATTGAGAGTGTTTTTCCCATAGAGCATCTGGCAGTTTTGAAGTGAAGGCCGAACAGATGTAACCGGTACCGGTTTGAATAATATCTCTGTCATTATAGAGAATTAGTATTCTATATGGTGGTTATGAGGCCAATGGTGGGATGGACATAGCTATCCTCTCTGAGTCACGGATGACACTGAGAGACTCTAAAAAATCCGGCAAAAGCCATATTAGCAGATAACCAAGGTTACCAATTATAAGATGGAGGTGGGGTCATCCAATGTAACAACCTTCCATCAAACATCTACGAATAGTTCCCCTTCAAGGCCCCCGATGCGCCGCTCATAGCAAAGGTGATTATATCGTGAGATAGAGGTCGTCACTGTACGAATTTAATTGTATCAATGTCGATTCACCGTTACACTACATTTCATTCTTCAGAAGCAAGCCAAGGCATTTCATCTAATTGCCGACCTCATTGGTGACGGTAAGACCGAGACCGCTTGCGGGTGCGGCGCGCCCTTATCGGTTACGAACCTGCGAACTCACCGCTATGGGACGATACTCCTCACTTGACCTTGCTCCACGAGCTCATACTACAGTCCCAGATAGCGGACCCATCTACGTCTCTGAACGCTGTACTTGAGAAAGGGGGCATCATGGTCGCCTGCCGGGGCGAGTCTGTGTTCTATTCTGCTGGCGAAGGTCGAGACTTTGCATCGGGCCTTGAGCGCGCTCTCAGTGAAGAGTATCGGATTGAAGAGACTGCGGACCTTATCGAGTTCCTTCGGTATGGTGCCGATGTCCTTGATAGATGCGAGATAGACCAGTATTTCCGCGTAGAGTTCAAAGACTGGAGATAGGTTTTGCCCGTCTGATAGGTAGTCTTGGTGTTATCGCGGCGATATTTCTTAGTCTGGGATACTGCCGCCTTCTCGGTGAGAAATTTCGCTAAGCGACTTTCGCGTGAAGCCATACTTCTAAGGCGAAATACTAGCTATCTACTTATCAGAACGTGCGTGGTTGACATATATGCTCTCCAGGCACTATTCAACTACTAAGTAGATACCCAAAGAATAATTATCACACCCAATCATTTGTTCCTGACATGGATGGTAACCCTGACGACAACTTTTCGCTCTCGTCGATTTTCAGCCAATCCTATTTTGTAATTCCGAACTATCAGCGAGATTATGCATGGGACGAATCTAATGTGAATGACCTTCTCGAAGATATTGACTTTGTTTACGAGCAAAACAAATCGACACATAAGAGCGAAAAGCTCGACCATTATTTTGGAACTATCGTATTTGAAGAAAGAGGCTCCGTTGAACCGACTGACTTCGAAGATTATGACGTCTTTGGGATTGTAGACGGCCAACAAAGATTGGCCACGGTTTCTATAGTCATATCTGCCATTGTTGATGAGATGGAGGCTATTGCATCTAAAGACGATATTGGGGACGAGATTGAGGAAAAGATTAGACAAAGGAGTAACGACATTGAAGAGAAATACATCGAATACAAGGGTATAGAGAGGATTAGTCTCGGCGGATTAGCAAAAGAGGCGTACGATGATGTTATATTAGGCAGTTGTCAAGCCCAATCATATCTGGAAAGCTCAGAGCTTGTTGAGGCAGAAAGAAAAGTCCTCCAGGCTAAAGAGGTAGCAAGCTCAAAATTACAGGAATGGAAAAACGAAAAGTTCAACCAAAATAACTCTGGATATTCCTCCTATTATAAATTCCTAAACAATGTTGTAAAGATTCTAACCCAGCGGTTTGAAGTGAATGTTAAAATTGTTGAGGATGTTGACGAAGCGGCGCGGATGTTCAAGGTGATAAACAATAGGGGCAGGGGACTGAGCTTACACGACAAAGTGCGGAGCCACCTTGTATACTGCGCATCTCAATCCCCAAGAATGGATTCAGAAAACATATACAATAAATTTAATAATATTATAGAGAATATCACAATACATGACGGGTTTTCGGATGCTGAAGTTGATGACCTAATTCGTATTCACTGGGCCGTATTTACCAGCGAAAGGTCAGACTCCCGTGCTAAGCGAGCGGGTCCATCAGAGATACACAGACGTCTCTCTGATTTAGATGATTATGCCAGTGTCCAACGAGAAGACTACGAGCTGTTCATTACCCCCTATATAAATTCATTAGAGAGGTTCTCGGAACGATATCCGTATCTCACGGATAGAAAGAAGTTTGCAAGTGAGTATTCTAATATGATTGGTGAATCAGAAGATATTCTGATGGAAGACACAATACAGAAGATTCAACTAATATATATGCACCCAGCAGTTCAAAGTGCGACAGCCCCCTTACTTATTTCTGTAGCTGAAAAATTCGACGTTGTTTCAGAGGAGTTCGCAGATGTCGTTTCAGAATTAGAAAAGCTTGTATTTAGATTTAGTTTGGTAATGACACATGGGGCGCAGGGATACAAAAGTGCGCTATCATCAATTGCTAATGATATATATTGGTCGGATATAGAACCCTCAAAAGTAGAAGAGATATTCAATTCAGAATCGAACCGTTATATTGGACATAAATCAAAAGAACTGGGTATAAAGAAATGCATCAAACGGCTTGAGGAAAAGAGAGAACGGATAGCCCCTATGGAAGATGTTATCTCTGGGTATCTGCGTGAGCGAGATATACTGAATGGGCACTATACGTCTGGATGGGGGGGTGTAAGGAATAATGAGGTGGTCAAATACATCATGTATGAGTATGAGCGCTCTCTGAGGGGGCAATCTGGTTTACTATCTCTTTCCCCCTATCATGAGTTCCGAGAGAACTTCCAAGTAGAACACCTTGTACCAAGGAATGCCGAGGCAGGAAATAAACTATCAAACCACGACCGCAACAAAGACAGATTAGGTAATCTAGCTGTATTAAGCGCACAAGAAAATGGCTCGAAAGGAAATTCATCATTTGAGCATAAGTATGAGGACATATATAAGGAATCCTCGCTCAAAATTCTACGGGACTTGTCTGGACCAGACTTTTCCGTTGATGACATTAATGACCGAGAAGAGGCAGAACTTCTTCCATTTATTGAGCAAAGATGGTAGCGGTATGAAGTAGTTTATAAATCGTCTGGCAACTTTCTTAAATTAGCTTACAGCGTTTACTACTGCTCCAGCGAAAATAACTACAATTGCTATAAAGAATCCAAAGATAATAATTCCATTCGCAGCCTCAACCATTTGGCTTACATCGCCACCAAGTACGGCAACAGCAAGGACACAGATAACCGCGAGGCCCACTGCCCCAACGAAAATCGCCTTTCCAATTTCATCAGACATATAATAACCTGGAAGTTCAATGAATAAAGTCACTTTGCCGGTTGCTTGCTTATGCAAGGCCACTCAAAGGGATGGCGCGCTGAATACCTGAGCAAATTCTAGTAGCTTTGCATCAAGAGAATCCAAACTATCGAAAGAACTAGAACCCTTCAGGAACAGACTACGAGTGAACCACCAGATGGCGACCACCCACCGATACGCCGTGTATGACTACGAAAGCGGATGGCGAGAAGCCGGGCTAATCCCGGTTTTCTCTAACGGCCTTAGCTGCCTTCGGCGACTTTCTCGTCGGCGTCCCACTCTGCGGAGTTGTCCTGGGGGTCGTATCCCAGCACCTCGCGAGCACGTTCCAGCGAGTAGTACTTCCGGTCGTTGCCGGAGATGCTCCTCTGGTGGAGACGGATTCAGTAGAACAACACCGGAGCGGTATGATGGGTCGTCCGCGCCCTTATCGAGTTTCTTCGGTGTAGGCTCGAAATTTCGAAAGGGACCTATCGTTGAGAAACCCAGACATTGAAGATAGGGATTAGTTCCAATAGTTGGTCGGTGAGGAAATCAGGAAATAGTCTAATTTCAATACATCAGAACTGGCTCATCAATATCTCTCTATCAGTGAAATCGCGGATTTTCTCAATCCTGTTGGTAATTGTATTGTCTTACCGAACCGCCTGTTTTATCCCTACGGGTAAACTAAGATGGTGGTAGAAGGTCCGAAATCGCTGATTTCCGCAGGAAATCGAGTCCGTGAAGACACCTGCTCTCAAGGCAGGCGCGTTAGGCCACTTCGCTATCCCACCGCGTTCTGGCCTATCGCTCGTCCACTCTAAGACCTGTCGATTGCTCAGTCTCGACCGACGGCCAGGCGGTCGTCGACCGCGTCCGCGCGCAAGCCGAGCTCGTCCAGGACGGCGCTCGTCCGCGGCGGAACCCGTAGCTCGGCGCGCTGGCGCGCCCGGATCTGCGAGATGAGAGTCGCGAATCCGCCCGCGGTCTCGGCGACGGGCAGCATCTCGACGAAGTCCACGTCCAGTCCCGCGTCGCGTGCGCGGTCGGTCACCGTCTCCACCTCGGGCGGGGTGAACGCGTCCTCGAAGTCGACGGCCTCGGTGAACGCCGCGTAGGAGAGCTTCCCGTCCGTGGCCGGCCCGAGGACGACCTCCGACTGACGGAGCTTCATCGCCGCGCTATCGACGTGGCGGCGTTCGAGCAGGGCCGCCGTCGGCCGCACGACCGCGGCGCTTTTGACTTCCTCGCGTTCGAGCAGGTGGGTGACCGTGTTCCCGACGCGAGCGGAGTAACTGGACCCGACCTGCACCTCGTACCGAGCGCTCCCCGGGTCCGCGAGCGCGTCGTCGACGACGTCCCGGACGGCCTCCAGTGCGTCTTCGTCCTCCTCCGGGGCCGTCGGGTCGTCGGCGTTGACCGGCCGGTAATTGACGAGCAGTTCCGCGCCGCTGGCTTCGACGGCGGCGCAGACGTCGCGGGCCATCGCGGCGTAGAGGTCGGTCGCCTCCGCGGCGGTCACGGCTCCGGCGTCGACGCAGTTCCGCAGGACTGTCCCCGACTCCGGCGGCCGAACGAACACGGCGACGGTGGTCATACTCGAAGGAGCGAGCGACGGCGCCTTGAAAGCGCCGTTCCGCTCGCCGTTCGGTCACCACCGCGCCGGCCGTGCGCGTCGCGCCCGAGAGCTACGACCCGGTTGGTGCGTCCCCGGCCGTCGACGCGCCGACCGTCGCGTTGACGACGGATGGCGTCGAGTACGGGTCGGTCGGATCGCTCCCGAGGCGCGACTCGGTCCCGTCGTCGACGCCGTCGCCGTCGGTGTCGGCGACGAAGGGATGAGTTCCGTTGCGTCGCTCCGCGGCGGCAGTCACGCCGTCGCCGTCGGCGTCGTACTCGCCGCCGGGGACAGTGTACGCGTACGGCGACTCGGGGGGCGTCGCCTGCTCGCCGTCGCGGACGTGGTCGTCGAGCCACTCGCGCTGTGACTCGCCGCTGACGTTGCCGACCACGCCGGCGAACACGTCGTAGGTCACCAGTCCGTCGTGGCGGTTGAGCCGCCGGAAGACGTCCTGGAGCGTCCGGTCGCCGCCGCTCGCGTTGCGGATCCGACCATCGAGCGCGGCGAGGACGCGCGCGCCCTTCGCGTAGGGGACGTAGGTCGACGACCACGACGATTGGTCGGCCAGCGTCGCGTTCGCGCCGTCGTCGGTTCGAAGGGTGTCGACGAACCGGTCGAACGACCCCGGCCGGTCGGTAGGCGTCCGTAGCGAGCAGACGGCCGCGTAGTAACTCGCACTCGCCTCGCGGAACCACGTCATGTCGGAGCCGAGGGCGAACGACTGGCGGGTGTGGACGTACTCGTGGATCCAGATGCTGGGAGGCGTCCCCGCCTCGGCGCGCGCCGACGCCCAGAAGTCCTGCCGGCCGGCGGCACCGGTCGCTGCCGTCCCCCCGTAGCGCAGCGGTGAGGGGCCGGCGAACGCGTTCACGACCTCGTCGCGCGCGCCGACGCGGAGCTGGTTTGACACCGCGCCCAGCGCGTCGAGGACGTCTTCGGGAGAGCCGGCGAGTTCGGCGCTCGCCGGGCGTATCAACCGGATCGTCTGCTTCGTCGCGTTGGTCCTGTGAGATTCGTACTGGCCGAGATAGACGACCGACGGACCGGCGAACCCGCTGCCCTCGGGCCCGACGCGCGTTCGCTGGTCGATAAGCGGCGTCTCCTCCCAGGAGTACACCCAACGGCTCCGGTTCTCGTCGCGGTAGGCGAACTCGGTGCGCGGGTTGGCGAGCGACCAGTTCCCCACGTCGACCCAGCGCAGCCCGTCGAAGTGACGGCTGGATCGGTTGACGCTGACCCGTAGCGTCAGGTTCGGTCGCGCCGTCGTCCCGTTCCACAGCCACCGACCGTTCGCTCGCTCGGTGAACCCGGTCGCGCCGGTCACCTCCGCGTCGTTGTAGCCGTAGACGACGAGCGCCGACACGTTCCCCCTGACGCGATAGCGATGGGTCGCGCTTATCGTCCCCGTCGCGTTCGGAATCCGGCGGTAGGTGACGGTCTGGACGACCGTTGCCGCGCTCTCGTTGTCGTCGCCGGCGGTTCTGACGGTCCCTGCGGCCCCTGCGGCACCGGCGCTACCGACCGACGACGGTAGACCGTCACCGGCGACGGCCCCGCCGCCGCTCGCGCTGGGACCTCCGACGACCGCCCCACCGACCAGTCCCGGAACGACGCTCGCGAGGACGAGCACCACCGCCATCCCGGCGACCGATCGGAGAGATGACACGCTAGAGGTGTGTGTCACAAAGTCGCATAAAACTGCTGGCGGCACCCGACGGGTGCGGGCCCCGGTCTCGGGATCCGGGCCGGTTCAGGCCCCGAACTCCGATTCGGTGACTCGTTCGACGACCGTCGCTTCGACGTCGCGCAGGTCGTACTCGGGCAGGGCGTCGCCGGTCCGCGTCACGAACATCGGTTCGACGAGTCGCTTCGGTTCGTCGCCGCGCCGGCTGCGTGAGGCGGGGCCGTCCGCGGCGTCCGCGCCCGCTTCCGAGTCCCCCGACGAGGGGCCGCCGTCCGCTCGGCCGCCCGGAGATGCGGCGCCCGAGGACGTATCCCCTGGTTGGCCGCCCGCCGACGATTCACCGGGTTTGCCGTCCGGGGCGGACTCTTCCGCTTCGGCGGGCGATTCGAGGCCGTAGATCTTGAGGAAGCGGGCGGCCTCCTCTGGACCGACATCGTCGTCGCGGATGGCCGCCGCGAGGTCGCGAGAGAGCCACTCGTCGTCGCTGACGCTCGGTTCGAGGACCATCGCCTCGTCGACGAAGCGGACGAGGTACCAGTTGAGGTCGTTCAGGAGCGCGACCGCGGCACCGAGGCTCACGGTTTCGAGGCCGACCGCGTTCTCGAACGGTTCGCGCAGGTCGTAGGTCGCGAGCGCGTCGCGGGCCGTCTCGCGGGAGAGCAACTCGTAGCGGAGGTTCACGTCGTCGGAACCGACCAGACACACCCGCGTCATGGTGGTGAGGTGAACCGGGCGCCCCTAAGCGGTTTCGCCTTCCCCGGGATCGCTCGCCGCCGACTCGGCGACCGGTTCGACCTCCGCGGCGACCGCCCCCGCTCGCTCGCGGAGGCCGTCGGGCTCCCTGTCCTCGATGTCGTCCAGTCGCGCCCGCGTCTCGGGATAATCGGGCGCGAGCCGGTCGCAGCCGGCCGGGATCGTCGACTCGTGGAACGTCCCGATGGCGTCGGCCCGCTGGGTGATCTCCGTCTTGTCGACGGTCACGAGCGGGCGGTGGACGGGCAGGTCGACGGCCGCGCTCGTCACCGCGAGGTTCGCGGTCGTCTGGCTCGACTTCTGGCCGATCGACTCGCCGGTCACGATACCGACGGCGCCGACCTCCTCGGCGACCGCTTCCGCGACCATGAACATGAACCGGCGGAGGACGACCATCCGCCCCACTTCGACCGCGTCGGCGACTGCCGCGACCGCGTCACCAGCCGGCGCGATCCGGAGACGCATGTCGCGGTCCGGCGCGTAACTCGCCAGCGTTTCGGTCGTCGAGAGCGCCCGCGCCTGGTTGTCGACACCGCCGTAGTCGCCGAGCGCGACGTACAGCGGGATCACCGGCGCGCCGCGTTTCATCACCTCCCACGCGGCGACCGGCGAGTCGATGCCGCCGCTCATCAACGCGATCATCGGGTCCTGCGTCCCCAGCGGGAGCCCACCGGGACCCGGCCGTTTTTCGAGAAAGAGGAACGCCTCCTCGGCTCGGCAGTCGACGAAAAACTCCGTCTCGGGGTCGTCGAGGTCGACCTCGGGCTCGACCTCCCCCGCTTCGGCGGCTTCCCAGATCGCGCTGCCGCCCTCGCGCTCGATGTCCGTGCTGGAGAAAGGATGCGCCGACTCCTCGCCGGCGCGGCGGGCTGAGACGGCAAAGGTCCCGCCGTCGTAGTGCTCGCGGGCGGCCCCGCGCAGCCCCTCACTGATGGCGTCGACAGTGGGTTCGACGCGGCTAGCTGGGCTGGCGGAGACGACGCCGAAGGTGTCCGCGGCCGCGGCGGTCGCGCCCTCGGGGTCGTCGGTGTGGACGAGCAGGCGGAGGCGGCGCTGTTCGACCTCGCCCTCGACGCCCCGATCGGCTAACATCGCCGCGAGGTTCTCGCGGAGCTGGCGCTCCATCTTCTTGCCGACGTGGTTGCTCTTGGTGCCGATCTCGCCGTGGCGGACCACGACCACGTCGGCGCCGGGCGGCTGCATGGCTACCAGTTGCCGACCGGACGTATAAACAGGCTTCGTCAGCGGGCGCGGCCGCTGGCCGGCCGAGCCAGTGAGAGAAAAAGGACGGCAGCCCGATCAGAACGTGGAGAGTTCGCCGTCGATGACGCGGCGGGTGATGTCGGTGACGTCGGCGAGTTCCGCGTCGATAGCGGCCTCGACCTCGTCCTCGATGTCAGACACAGAGACGCCGTCTTCCGTGACGATGGTGGCGTCGGCGACGTGGGGCTCGTCGATGGGGCTGCCGATCTGGCTCAGCAGGCGGATCTGGAGCTGGCGGATGCCGTCGACATCGGCGACGACCGACTGGGCGATCTCCGTCGAGAGGAGGTTGTAGATCTTCCCGATGTGGTTGACGGGGTTCTTGCCGCTGGTGGCCTCCATGCTCATCGGCCGGTTCGGAGTGATGAGGCCGTTCGCGCGGTTCCCGCGGCCGACGGAGCCGTCGTCGCCCTGCTCGGCGGACGTGCCGGTCGTCGTGAGGTAGATGGCGCCGTCGTCGTAGTCGTCGGCGGTGTTGACGTGGACGGTCACCTCGCGGTCGGTGTACTCGCGAGCGACCTCCTCGGCGTACTCGCCGATCGCGGCGACCGCGTCGCGGTACTCGTCGAGATTGGCGACGTACTCGTCGACGGCGGCCACGGCGACGGTCACGTCGATCTGGTCGCCCTCGCGTTTGCCCATGACCTTGATGTCCTGGCCGACGACCGGGTTGTCGTCGCTGTACTCGCCGTTGAGCCGGCGCTCCACGTTGAGGACGATCTGCTCGGTCTCCGTGAGCGGCGCGTGGCCGACGCCGTAGCTCGTGTCGTTGGCCATCGGGACGGACCCCTCCTCGCCGAAGACGGTCTGGAGATCGCCGCTCCCTTCCCCGAGGCGCACGTCCACCACGACGTCTGTGCCGACGTCGAGGTGCGGGAAGTTCTCCTCCAGATACTCGCGAGCCGCTTCGAGCGCGATAGTTTCGGCGGGGATCTTCGTCCCCTCGTACTCCTTGGTCGCGCGGCCGACGATGAGCAGGTAGATGGGCTCCTGGACCTCGCCGCCGCCGAAGGCGGGCGCGGCGTCGCCTGCCACGAGCTGCGTCTCGTCGGTGTTGTAGTGCAGCACCGTCCCCACCCGGTCGAGATAGGTCTGTGCCAGCGCCTGGGAGACGCTCTCGGCGATACCGTCGCAGATCGAGTCCGGATGCCCCAACCCTTTCCGCTCCACGATCTCCACTGCCTGGTCCTCGACGGCGCGCCCCGCCGCCGGTTGGACGTTGACGTTCCTGTTCGTCATTACGTCCGGGTTGGACACCCCTACTCGTATAACTTGCGGAAACCAGAACGGTCGTTTCCATTACTGCTGTGCATCCGCTTCGAGCAACAGCCCGAGGTACGATGTCCGGATCTGGGCGTCCGGATCGAGGCCGAGCGAGTCGAGGACGGCCAGCGCGCCGTCTCGCGCCGCTTCGATGCTGTCGTCGTCCGTCTCGGTCTCGACCTCGACGAACTCGTCGAGGCCGTCGACGCGGTCCAGCGTCACCGTGTAGCCGTCCAGGCGGTAGTGGTCCCGCTCCTTGCGAACGGTCGCCGCCGGTTCGAACCCGAGGCCGTCGAAGATGCCGACCGCGGCGTCGGCGTCCAGGACGGCGGTCTCGTGCTCTTCTCGGGACTTCGACTCCGCCTCCAGCAGCGGCCCCTTGTAGGTGATCCGCGTCGTCGCCGGCGATCCTCCCTGTCCGTCTGAGTCGGTATCGACGCCGTCGCCGGCCGCCTCGGGCTCCCACTCCCGGCGGATCCGGAGCGCCTCGTCGGTCTCCGCGAAGTCCCTGTGGGGCGCGTCGTAGTAGGTGTCTTCCTGCACGACCGCGTCGACGCGCGTCGCGCCCGCCCGCTCCAGCGCGGCCTCGGCGGCGGCGTGGTCCGCCCGGACCTTGACTTCGACCTCGTACATGGCCGGGCGGACGCGCGTCGGCGGCAAAAGCCCGCTGTTCCCGGGTGCGGATTCGCTCCGCTCGTAGCGGGTCCAGGTTGGACCCGATGCTGGCCGCGATGGATTCCGCCTGGGTGGCGCCCGGTCGGCGGGGACCGTCATCCCGCCGTCAGGTCATCCTGCGGTCACGTCGCGACCGACCACAGCGGACCTGTCGATGAGAACTGAGATATTGCCAAGATTTAAGTCCCGAGTCCGGTTCCGGGAACACATGGTCGACCGGAAGGTGGTGGTCGTCGTCGCAGTCGCCGTCGGCGTCGTTCTCGTCGGGGGAGTCGCGGGAGCCATGCTGCTCGGCGGCGGCGGTGGCGGCGGAGACGACACGGGCGCGGACGGATCTGACGGTTCGGGCGACACCGACGGCGGAGGCGGATCGGCGGCGACACCGACACAGGCACCCGCGACTGGCACGACGGGGACGGACGCGAACGGAACGGCGACGCCTGCGGGCACGGCGTTCCCGACGCTGACGCCCACGTCTGTTCCGACGCCGACGGGGACGCCGACCGTCGCGCCGACGCCCACGGACGTCCCGACGCGGACGGCGAAGCTACCCCGTCGCTTCAGCGAGGAGAAGATCGAGACCGAACTCCGTCGGATGCTGAACGACTGGCGCGAGCGGAAGGGCCTCCAGCCGTTCACGAACGCGAACGGGAGCCTCGTGACCCAGATCGACCGGATGGCGACGAACCACAGCGTCGCCATGTCCGAGAAGGACGAGCTGGTCCACGAGTCGCACGGCCTCACGGTCGGCCAGCGGTACGAGGCCTTCGACCTCGCCGAGCGCTGCAAGTTCAAGAAGCAGGACGCCCAGTACATCGTCCATCCGAAGAACGACGCCTACCAGTTCGAGGTTCTCCACAGGACCTATGCCGGCCGCAACTACCAGGACGGCGGCGAGACGGTGTACCACGAGAACGAGACGGCAGTCGCCCGCGACATCTTCGAGGAGTGGACCTCGAACTACGTCCACAAGGAAGTGCTCAACTACCCCGAGATCAACAGGATCGGGATCGGGATCGAACTCACCGAGGACAACGAAGTGTGGGTGACCGGCAACATCTGTGAGTCCGGCAAGACGAACGAGTAGGCGGTCGCTCCCGCGGACGTTTCCGCGATCGGAACGCCGATAACGGAGTCGCGCGCAACTGTCGACTATGGTTCAGTTATCGCTGGTACTTCCCCGCCAGCCTGACGAGCGCTGGCAACTCGCCACGCAGATGGGCGTGACCGACGCCGTGATCCACCCCCTGGAGGTCGGCGACGGCAAGACCCGCTGGTCGTACGACGACCTCCTCGGGACGAAAAACTGGCTGGAAGACGCCGGTCTGACCTTCTCGGTCATCGAAGGGAGCGTTCCGCTGACCGACCGCATCCGCCTGGGCCTGGACGGCCGCGACGAGGACATCGCCGAGTTCAAACAGTTCGTTCGGGACTGCGGCGCACTCGACATCCCCGTGGTCTGTTACGACTGGATGGCGGGCGTGCGATGGGCCCGGACGGAAGCCCACGTCGAATCCCGCGGGGGGTCGCTCACGACGGGCTACGACAACGCGAAAAACAGCGGCGGCCCCGCGGCCGACGCCGCCGACGTGACCCGCGACCAGTTGTGGGAGGCCATCGAGTACTTCCTGGAAGCAGTCGTCCCAGTAGCCGAGGAAGCGGGCGTGAAACTCGGACTGCACCCCGACGACCCCCCGCGCGACGAAGTCCGCGGGATTCCCCGGATCGCCAACAGCGTCGAGAACTACGACCGCATCCTCGACATCTACGACAGCGAATACAACGGCGTGACGTTCTGCCAGGGCAACTTCACCGCGATGGGCGTCGACGTGCCCGAGACCGTCCACCACTTCGGCGAGAAGATCAACTTCGCGCACTTCCGCGACGTGGAGGGCGACGCCGACCGCTTCGTCGAGACGTGGCACGACGACGGCCCCACCGACATGCAGGCCGCGATGGACGCGTTCGTCGACGTCGGCTTCGACGGGCCGATGCGCCCCGACCACGTGCCCACGATGGCCGGCGAGGACAACTCCAATCCCGGCTATCACACCAAAGGCCGGCTGTTCGCGATCGGATACATGCGCGGACTTTTGGAGTCGGCAGCGGGAGGTGCGTCGTGATGAGCCGCTCCGACAGCGACGACGAGATCCGCCGCATCGCCGACACGCACTGCCACACGGGCGAAGGCCCGATCTATCACCCCGACGAGGAGGCCCTCTACTGGCTGGACATCCCGGCGGGCGACCTGTTCCGGTACGAGGGCGGGAGCGCCACGGGCGAGGCCGGCGTCGGCGAATACGAGCGCGTCCTCGAGTACGACGGCAAGATCGGGGGCTACACGATCCAGGAGTCCGGCGACCTGCTCCTGTTCTGCGACCGCGGGACGATCCTGCCGTGGAGTCGCGACTCGGGACTCGGCGACCCGGTCGTCGACGAGATCCCGGAGGAGCGCGAGTCGCGCTTCAACGACGTCATCGCCGACCCGGAGGGGCGCGTCTACTGCGGGACGATGCCGACCGCCGAGGAGGGCGGGCGCCTCTATCGACTCGACACCGACGGGTCGCTGACGACGCTCGAGACCGACGTGCAGATCCCCAACGGAATGGGGTTCACGCCCGACCGTGAGGGACTGTACTTCACCGAGACCGAGGCGGAGGCGATCTATCGGTACCGGTACGACCGGGCGACCGGTGACCTCTCGGACCGCGAGACGGTCGTCGACGCGAGCGCCGTCTCCGGTTTCCCGGACGGGATGACCGTCGACGCCGACGGCCACGTCTGGTCGGCGTTCTGGGACGGCGGCCGGATCGCTCGCTACGCGCCCGACGGGACGGAGGAGCGCCGCGTGGAGTTCCCGGCGAAGAAGGTGTCGGCGGTCACTTTCGGCGGCCCCGACTGCGAGACGGCGTACGTCACGACGGCGCTCGGTCCCGGTGAAGGGGCGGCCGGCACTCGCGACGAGGAGGGCGACGGCGCGGGCGCGCTCTTCGAGGTCGACCTCGGCGTGGGAGGGGTTCCGGAGTTCCGCTCGTCCGTCGGCGAGTGAGCCGGGCCCGAAACGTTGTTCTTAAGAGTGCAACGCCAGTCCGTGATCGTATGAGTAACGAGTCCGAGGCCGACGAGGCCGAGCAGGACGCAGCCGACGAAGCCGAGAGCGAAGCGGCCGAGGAGACCACCGGTCTCCAGAACGGCGACTTCATCGAACTCGACTACACCGCGCGCACCGTCGAGGGCGACGATCTGGTCGACACGACCGACCCCGAGGTCGCGGAAGAAGAGGGCGTCGGCGAGGACCAGGAGTTCTCCCCGCGCACAATCGTCCTCGGCGAGGGCCACGTCTTCGGGGCCGTCGAAGAGGACATCGTCGGCAGCGAGGTCGGCGATACCGGCACCGTGACCGTCGACGCCGAGGAGGCCTTCGGCGAGTTCGACGACGACGAAGTCCGGACGATCAGCGCCGACCGGATCCCCGAGGACGACCGGTATCCCGGCGCGCACGTCGACATCGACGGCGAGCACGGGCACATCAACACGATCATCGGCGGCCGCGCCCGCGTCGACTTCAACCACCCCCTCGCCGGCGAGGACATCGAGTACGAGTGGGAGGTCCTCGACGAGGTCACCGACCGCGAAGCGCGCGCCGGCGCGCTCCTCGACGTCTTCCTCGACATGGATCTCGAAGTCTGGTTCGAGACTGACACGGTCGAGGAAGAGCAGCTCGTCGAGTCCGACGAGGACGACGACGAGGACGAGGACGAGGACGAGGAGAGCGAACCCGAGTACGAGACCGTCGAGGTCGAGAAGGAGACGCTCTACATCGAGGCGACGCCCCAGCTGACGATGAACCAGCAGTGGATGATGGGCAAACAGCAGATCGCTCAGCAGCTGACCAACCTGCTCGACATCGACCGCATCATCGTCCAGGAGGAACTGGGCGGCGGCATGGGCATGATGGGCGGCATGGGCGGTATGATGGGCGGCATGGGCGGCGGCGGTGCGGAACTCGAAGAAGCCCTCGAGGACGAGGACATCGACGCCGAAGAGATCGTCGAGGAACTCGAAGGCGCCGAGGAGTAAGTCGTTCCGTTTTCGGCGGTTCTCAGCCGTTCGAGCCGTCGGGCTCTCCGCGCTCGTCAAGCACCGCGTTACAGCTGTTGACGAACTGGCCGAGACCCTTGGCCACGTCGCGGTCGAGCGAGACGACGATGCCGTCGGTCGGCGCCTCGCGGAAGTGGAGCAAGGCGGCGCGGTCGTGGAGTTCGACGGTCGCCTGGGTCTCGCCGATGCGGTCGTACGCCTCCTGGGGGACGATCGGTGCTGCCGCCCGGGCCCGGCCGACGATGGTTTCCATCGAGTCGCGGAGGCGCTCGGTCGCGACGTCGTCACGGAGGTAGAGGACGGACCAGTCGTCGGCGCCGTACCGGATCGCGCCCCGGAACGCGTCGCCGGCGCGGCTGTGGACCAACTTGAGGAGGGGCTGATAGCGGTTCGCGGGCATACCCCCTCTATCGGGATAGGTACGTTTAGGCGTGTTGGCATCTCGACCGTGGCAACTGCCCGCGTCGCGCCCCCTCCTGTCACCAAACGCGAACGTATTTGTCGGATCCCCGGCAACGCCCCCGTATGCAGGTGACGGATCCGCGCGAGCGGAACGACGACCTCTACGTCTCCGAGAGCAGCGCGCCCCTCCCGCCGGACGACTTCGCGGACGCCGCCGAGTCCGAGGCGGTGACGGCCGGGTGGGTGGTCACCGCGTTCGCGTTCGACGACGACGGGCGCGTCCTGCTCATCGAACAGCCGTGGGCGGACGGCTGGATCTGTCCGGGCGGCGCGCTCAAGCCGGACGAATCGCTCGCCGAGGGCGCCACCAGGGAGCTCCGGGAGGAGACCGGCGTCGATATCGACCCCATCGCTCCCCGCGGAGTGGACGAGTTCTCGTTCGTGAACGAAGAGACGGGCGAGACGATCGGCTGGACGCTGGTCGTCTTCGAGGCGGTCGCCGAATCTGTCGAACTGGGCGAGGAGTTCGGGCTCGACGGCGAGGAGATTACCGATGCGAAGTGGTTCGACGGCCTTCCGGACGACGTCTACAATCCCGACCTGTTCGAACCGGTGTACGAGCGGTGCGAGAACAGCGGGTGAGAGTGTGGCGTTGTGAGGGATCGGTGGATGAGTGGGGAATGAAAGTGGATCGGGATCGACCGTGACTGACAGCACGCGATGAAAGCCCTCGGCGGGCTCGTGGCGCCGCGGCTCGCTGCGCTCCTCGCTCCGCTGCGGTGCTTGCGTCGCCGGGGCGCCACGAGCCCGCCTCGCCCTTTCAGTCCGCCAGGACAGCCACCGCCCAGCACCTCACGCCTCCCCAACCGATTCCCTCGGTCACTGCGCTCCCTCGGTCATCCCTCGCGCGACTGCTGTCGCGGGATGAAACCCGCGACAGCGCGCGCCACCGCGATTGGTCAGTCTCTGAGCTGTGCTGAGCATTCGCGCGAGCGGAGCGAGCGCGATTCACCGGAACCGAGCGGAGCGAGGTTCCGGCCTTTTTCACCCATGTTTTTGCCGGTCGGGTTCCCGCAGCGCGCCGCAGGCGCGCGAGGAAACCCGGCCGGGAAAAAGATGGTTAGGCGATATCGCGGCTGGTGTCGATGGAGACCTGCTCGACGAGGTCGAGTTTGATGATGTCGGTCGGGGCGCGGCCGCCGCGGAACTTGGGGATGGCGAGTCGGTTCTCCACTTCGTCGTTGGTCGTCGTGGTCTCGAGCTGGAAGATGACGTCGGCGAAGTGCTCGGTGGTGTCGCGGAGGGGCGGCACCGACCGGCCGTCGAGACAGTGGACGATGCCGAGGCTGCCGGTGTTGACGATGTGGTTCTGGAGGTCGTTCATGAACGAACGAAACCGCGACGGGGGCTCCTGGGCTTCGAGGACGTCGAGCGGGTCGACGATGAGGTTGGAGGTCTCGGGGAGGGCGCTGACGAGCTTGCCGGCGTTGTCTAGCGGTGCCTCGCCGGAGATGTGCCGGACCGTCGGATCGCCGGTGGTCGCCGGCGACTGCTCGATGCTGGAGGTGACCGACTGGGCGGTGCGGTCCAGCGAGAGGTACAGCGTGCCGCGCGTGGCTGTGAGTTCGTAGAGGAACAGCTCCGCCTGGCTGGCCGGCTGTGCGCTGAGGGCGACGATGCTTCCCTCCGGGATCCCGCCCCCGAGCTTCCGGTCGAGGACGTCGATGCCCGTGTGTAGCCGGTTGACCATCGTAGCGACCTATTTTACACCCACCAGATTAAATATTCCGCCTCGCTAGCGCCGTTGCGAGCCGATCGTACGACGCTCGTCCGACCCGGCTCCGCAGGACGGCGCCGTCCACCGATGGGACCGTCGCGAGAACCGGTTCGAGGACGCGAGCGGTGTCGCTGTCCGGCGGCAGCGGCGACTGCGACGGCGACCGCGTGATCACGCTACCGAGGGCCCTCGCGTCGAGGGCCTCGACCATCCGCGCGGTCTTGACGGCGTCGGACAGGCTGGCGCGATCGGCCGTCGAGACGACCAGCGCGGCGTCGGCACCGCGAAGGGGAGCGGCTGCGGCGTCGGTCGCGCCGGCGGGGCAGTCGAGGATGACCCGCTGTGGTGCACGGGCGAGCCGTCGCAACGCCGTCTCTCCGATCGGTCCGGTGGCGCTCCCGGCGGGGAGCACGTCGACACCGGGGGCGACGTCCGACCGGTGGGTGGCGATGGCGATCGACTCGCCGTCGTCGACGGCGTCGACCCCGGGGTGACGGGCGACCTCGGCCATTGTGTGGAGGTTGGGCATGTCGCAGTCGGCGTCGACGACGAGCGGTCGCTGCCCGTCTCGCGCGAGCGCCGCGGCGAGCCCGAGCGCGGTCGTCGTCTTCCCACAGCCGCCTTTGCCTCCGGCGATAGCGAGCATGGGCGAGCGTGGTCGCGCTTTCCGCCTTGAATCTACAGGGCGACCGACGGCAGGGGATCGGCGCGTCGCGATGGCGGGGGATCGCCGGTTCGCGACGGCGGTCGGTCCCGTGTCGGGAGATTCAAGACAGTCGAGGGCGCGACTCTATTCGATGCGTCACGACCACATTATCAGTGCGAAACAACTCTCGCGGGCGGACATCGAGGAGGTGCTCGACCGGGCCGCGGAGGTGGCCGCGGACCCGGAGGCCTTCGCCGACCGCCACGAGAACGCCCTGCTCGGGCTGCTCTTCTTCGAGCCGAGTACGCGGACGAAGATGAGCTTCACCGCCGCCGTCAAGCGACTGGGCGGCGACGTGGTGGACATGGGCACGGTCGAGTCTTCCAGCGTCAAGAAGGGCGAGAGCCTCGCGGACACGGTCCGGGTGGTCGAGGGCTACGCCGACGCGCTGGTGCTTCGCCATCCCAGCGAGGGGTCGGCCCAGATGGCGAGCGAGTTCGTCGACGTACCGCTCATCAACGCCGGCGACGGGGCCGGCCAGCACCCGACCCAGACGCTGCTCGACCTCTACACGATCCGGGAGTCGGCGGGCTTCGACGACCTCACCATCGGGATCATGGGCGACCTGAAGTACGGCCGGACGGTCCACTCGCTGGCTCACGCGCTGACGACCGTCGACGCCGACCAGCACTTCATCAGTCCGGAGAGCCTGCAGCTCCCGCGGAGCGTCCGCTACGACCTACACGAGGAGGGCGCGACGATCCGCGAACACACCGAACTGGA
Organism: Halosimplex rarum; assembly: GCF_047715405.1. NCBI lineage: Archaea > Methanobacteriati > Methanobacteriota > Halobacteria > Halobacteriales > Haloarculaceae > Halosimplex > Halosimplex rarum. The sequence continues at coordinate 1,303,885 of NZ_CP180412.1, read as the reverse complement.
GCCGGTGCTCTCCGAACTCGACGTGCTCTACGTCACGCGGATCCAGGCCGAGCGGTTCCCCGACGAGAGCGAGTACCGGGCCGTCGCCGGCGAGTACCAGATCGACGCCGAGACGCTCGAAGCGGCGCGCGACGATCTGACCGTCATGCACCCGCTCCCCCGCGTCGACGAGATCGATCACGACATCGACGGAACCGACCACGCCCACTACTTCCAGCAGGCGCACAACGGCGTCCCGGTCAGGATGGCGCTGCTGGACCTCGTGCTGGAGGGACAGCGATGAGCGACCGCGAACTCCGCGTCTCCAAGATCCGCAACGGCACCGTCGTCGACCACATCAGCGCCGGGCAGGCGCTGAACGTCCTCGCGATCCTCGGTATCGACGCCGACAGCGGCGAGACCGTCAGCGTCGGGATGCGCGTCCCAAGCGACCGCCTCGGCAGCAAAGACATCGTCAAGGTCGAGGGCCGCGAGCTGAACCAGGACGAGGTCGACGTGCTGTCGCTCATCGCCCCCGCCGCGACGATCAACATCGTCCGCGACTTCGACGTCGTCGAGAAACACCGCGTCGAGCGTCCGACAGAGGTCGTCGGCGTCCTGTCGTGTCCGAACCGCCACTGCATCACGACCGAAGACGAGCCCGTCCAGTCCCGGTTCGACGTGCTCGACGACGGCATCCGCTGTGCGTACTGCGACACCATCGTCCGCGACAGCATTCCCGAGCAGATCGACGTCGCTTGAACGCGCGCCCGCTTTTGTAGGCTGTTGTGATCGCCATCACGAGTAGTGCTTGCCAGTGAAGGCCCGCAGCCTATTGAAAATCCGCTCGTGTGACACGTCGGGACCTCCGATGTTCTACCACGACGACAGACTCCAGTACCCGGTCGAAGTCGAGGAACCGAACCCGGAGTTCGCGAAGATGCTCCAGGAAGCGATCGGCGGGGTCGAGGGCGAGATGCGCGTCTGCCTGCAGTACATGTTCCAGGCGTTCGGCGTGCCGGACGAACACGAGGAGTATCGGAAGCTCCTGATGGAGACCGCCGTCGAGGAGATCGGCCACATCGAAATGCTCGCGACCGCCGTGGCCAAGAACCTCGAAGGCGCGCCGACGGAGCTGCGCGACCAGATGAGCCAGGACGGCGCCGTCGACGCGGCGATGTCCGGCATGATGCCGCGGCAGTACCTCTCCTCGGGGCTGAACGCGATGCCCGTCGATGCGAATGGCACGCCGTTTAACGCGAGCTACGTGGTCGCCAGCGGCAACCTCGCGGCGGACATGTACGCGAACGTGATGGCCGAGTCCACGGGCCGGCTGCTCGCCGCGCGGCTCTGGGAGATGACCGACGACCCGGGCATGAAGGACATGCTCTCCTATCTGGTCGCCCGCGACGCGATGCACCAGAATCAATGGCTGAAGGCGCTGCACTCGCTCGGTGACGCCGACGATCCGTTCGACCACCTGCCGGTGCCGAACACCTTCCCGGAAGAAGAGATGCCGGACGAGTTCGACTACTCGTTCATGTCGACGACCCGTGACGGCGAGGAGTACGAGGCGCCGTGGACCCAGGGCCCGTCCGTCGACGGCAACGAGGAGTTCTCGTTCCTCCACGAACTCGACATGGAGGGCGCGGAACGGTCGATCTCGAAGGCGGACCCGAACACGCACAACGAAACGAAGTGACCGCCGGCGACGGCTGACCCTTCCGAGACGCGACTGCGGTGACCGTTGCGGAGCGGGCCCACTCCCCGAACTCGCGGCGGGTCACCAGAAACCCTTTAATCTATTGCCACGAACGATCGATGGATGCCCAAGAAATCACTGCTTCTGGTGGTCGCTCTGCTCGCCATCGCCGTGGTCTACAAGACCGCCCTCGGCGAGTAACGGCGGCGACCGCCCTCTGGTCCCGTCGGCCGCCGGTCCCGTGCCGGTGACGGGGGGTGAGGTATCGCTTTCCGACCGCTTTTTCGAACGACTTACACCCGCGGCCGAGTACCCACGGGTATGTACGGCGTCGTGACGCGGAACGAGCCGGAGCTGGAGTGGACGGAGTTCGACCGCGGGTTCTACGAGGTCAAGGACGTGACCGGTCGCGCGGCCGAACCCGTCGCAAACGCCGTCAACATGGTCTCCTGTTTCGGCGACAACAAGGCGGCCGCCGACAACCCGGACCTCGTCCCCGTTAGCGACGAGGGCGAACCGGCGACGCGCGACCGCCCGTACTTCGACTGGGCCTACGTCTGCCCCACCCACGAGCGCTACCGCGAGGGCCTGCTGGAGATAATCGAGGACGCCGCAGAGGTCAACCCGAACGTCCGCCTCGACGACGTCGGCTTCCCGCGCGAGGAGTACTGCCACTGCGACCGCTGCGAGGCGGCGTTCGCCGACAGCGAGTTCGACGACTGGGGCGCCTGGCGCGCGAACGTCATCACCGAGTTCGTCGCCGACGCCCGCGAGCGGGTGCCCGGTGACCTCCTGGTGACGCTCTACCCCGACCCGTACCCGGGCCACATCTTCGACCGCGCGGGGACGGACCCCGAGGCGCTCGCCGAGTACGTCGACGAGTTCGTCGTCCCCGTCTACGACATGGCGTACACCACGACCTACTGGCTGGAGATCATCGCCAAGGGGTTCGAAGACGAACTGGAGACGCCGTTCAGCATCGAACTCTACGCCGTCGACGTCGACATCGACAACCTCGTTCACGCGACGGAGGTCGCCGACGAGTACGCGGAATCGGTGCTGTTCGGCTACGACGCAAGCAACGCCCGCGCGACGGTCCGCCGGCTGGAGGCCGACGCCCGCGAGGGCGAGCAGTTCGGCCCGGAGTGAGCCGAGGACGGCCGACCCCGCCCACGACGCCCACTCGCTGAACCGCACACGGCGGCGCCTACCCGCCGAAGCGCTCGCGGCGCCACTCCCGCAGAACGGCCCGGTCCCGGGTGTTCTCCGGCAGCTCTTCGAACCACCGCGCGTCGGTGATCTCGCCGTCCGGGTCGCGCACCGCGAGGTCGGTCGACGCCGCTTCGCCCTCGTAGACCGGGAGGACGCCCCACGTCTCGTGGCCGTCGCTCAGGAACCGCACCTCGCCGAGGACGCCGAGACCGTCGTAGGTCACGTCGATCCCGGCCTCCTCGCGGAGTTCGCGGCGGGCGCCCTCGCGAACGGACTCGTCCGGTTCGACCTCGCCGCCGGGGAGCACCCAGGTGTCTATCGCCTCCTGCTTGACGAGGAGCAGCTCGCCCGACGGCCGGTAGGCGAGCGTGTGCGCGCCGTAGGGGAGTCCCTGCGCCTCGATGCGCTCGGCGACGGTCCGGAATCGGTCGCGGGAGACCGTGCGAGTCGTCTCGAACTCGACGTATGCGTCGTGCTCGTCGGCGAATCGGTGGTACACCTGTTCGGCCTCCTGGCGCGCCTCGCTGGCGAGGAACCAGAGGTTGTCGACGGCGGTCATCTGCCCGCTGGGGCGAACCGGAGCGCTCTCCGCCTGTGCGGTCGTACCGTCCCGCGCGCGAAATCGATCATGGCCCCCTGTTCGCGGGACTCCGGCATAAGTTTTCGACCTCTCGACCCCGGTCGCGTGCCGAACGGGAGCCGGCCGTCGGACGGAGCGGCGGCGACGACGCCGGTCTCACGCGGTGGCGATCCGGAGACGGCACGGCGTGGGGCGAGCGACGGCGAGTAAGTCGGATCAGTCCCTTTTTGGTCGGGCATCGAGTACCGCCGCGCATGGCATTCGAAGAGGACGATCGCGTCATCCTGCACGACGAGCACAGCGACTACGACGGCGAAGAAGGCACGATCGAGCAGGTCGTCGAAACGATGTTCGGCGACGAGAACTACACGGTCTCCTTCGAGGACGGCCAGGAAGCTGGCGTCTCCGAGGACAGCCTCGAAGCCGCAGAGGAGTAGCGACGACTCGATGGCGTCCGTCCCGCTCCACTACGTCGACCTGCGCGCGTTCTGCTACGCCACCGAGGACGAAGAGCGCGTCGAGCGCGCGCTGCGGGCATACCTCCCCGAGGACTTCGCGGTCGAACGGGCCGTCTCGGAGGGGCACCACGGCGACCGCATCGTCGTCCTCTCCGCGCGCGTCGAGCGCGCCGACGGGATCCGTCACGTTCTCGGCCGACTGGGCGAACTCGACGACCTCGACGCCGTCGTCGAGGAACTCGACGAGCGGGTCGACGACAACTGCGCATTCTATCTGACGCTGGACAAGCAGGCGGCCTTCTCGGGCGAGGTCCGGCGCGGCGACGGGATCACCTTCCGCAGCAAGGTCGAGGCGTACCCGGCGAAAAAGCCCGAGGCCGTCGAGAACGCCCGCGAGGTCTTCGAGGGGCTCTGAGGACCCGAGCCGTGATCAGCACTTCTCCGAGCGATGTTTGAAGCCGTCCACGCCGACCCCGACGGCGACGCGTCCGTCGAGCGGTACGCGGAGACGGCCGCCGAGTACGGCTTCGACGGCGTCGTCGTTCGTAACCACGGGGACGCCCTCGCCGAGTTCGACGCCGGCGCGCTCTCCGAGAAACACGGTATCGACGTGGTCGAGGGCGTCGAGGTGCGGGCCGACGACCCCTCGCGGGCGAGCGGGTTCGTCGGCAACCACCGCGAGAGCAAGACGGTCGTCGCCGTCCACGGCGGGACGCCAGCGATCAACCGCTTCGCCGTGGAGCAGCCGGCGGTCGACGTGCTCGCCCACCCCATGGTCGGCGACGGCGACGTGAACCACGTCCTCGCGAACGCCGCCGCGGAGAACGGCGTCCGTCTGGAGTTCTCCTTCCGGCGAGTCCTGCGTGCGGACGGCGGCCAGCGCGTCAAGGCGATCCGGGGGCTCCGGAAGCTCCGCGAACTCGTCGAGGCCTGCGACGCACCGTACGTCGTCAGCGCCGACCCGCGGAGTGACCTGCACCTGCGGGCGCCCCGCGAACTCGTGGCGGTCGGCGAAGTCATCGGGTTCGACGCCGAGCAGGTCGAGGCCGGCCTCGCCGAGTGGGGGCGGATCGTCGAGCGCAACCGGCGGCTCCAGAGCGACGCGTTCGTCGAACCCGGCGTCTATCGCGGGACGGGCACCGCCGAAGACCCAGACCGGTAGAGCGGGGCGTTCTTTGCCCCCCGGGTCGGATCGCTCCGCATGAAGCAACCGCTCGAAGACCACGCCGCCCGCTTCGACGAGAAGGCGGGCGAGTACGACGAGTCGAAGAGCGAGGAGTACCGCGCCTGCGCGTCGCTCGTCGTCGACCACGCCGCGCCCGGTCCGGACGACACGGTCCTCGACCTGGGGACCGGGACCGGCGCCATCGCGCTCCCGCTGGCCGAGGACGCCGCACGGGTGATCGGTCGCGATATCAGCGAGGGAATGCTCGAACAGGCCCGCGAGAAAGCCGCCGAACGAGGCCTGGAGACCGTCGAGTTCGGCGAGGGTCGGTTCCGCGAGCCGGCAGTCCCCGACGACGCGGACGTGGACGTCGTGACGAGCAACTTCGCGATGCACCACCTCTCGGACGCCGAGAAGCGCGAGGCCGTCGACGTGATCGCGGCGCTCGAACCGGAGCGTATCGTCCTCGGCGACGTGATGTTCTTCGGCGAGCCCGACCCCGAGGAACCGTTCTACAGCCCTGCGGTGGACGACCCGGCGACTGTCGGCGTGCTCGCCGACGCGTTCACCGACGCCGGCTACGCCCTGACGGCGGTCGAGATGGTTCACGAGCAGGTCGGCGTCCTCGTCGCCGAGCGAGCGGGTACAAGCGCCGGCGGGAGCGCAGCGGCGGAACCGGACGGAGCGACCGACTCCGGTGGAGTCGACGACTCGTGAAGCACCTGCCGAAGCACCTCCAGCCGCGCTGGCGGTACCTCGCGGTCGAACTCCGGGGACCGCCGGGATCGGGGTTCGACCGGAGCACGTTCCAGCGGGAGGTGTGGTTCGCCGCGCAGAACCTGGTCGGCGACGCCGGGAGCGCCGAGGCCGACCTGTCGGTGCTCCGCTTCGAGTTCAGCGACGGGAGCGGCCACGCGGTCGTCCGCGTCCGCCGCGGCGAGGTGAGTCGGGGACGAGCGGTACTGGCCTGTATCGCCGACGTCGACGGCGACGACCTCGGCCTCCGCGTCCGGGGGACCAGCGGCACCGTCCGCGCCTGCGTCGAGGACCACCTCGGCGATATCGCGGGCTGACCGCGTGGTTCCCGCGATATCGACGCCGCAGGGTCCCGGTTACGATCTGAACGACCAGACCCGCTCCATGAACGGGATCCCCTCGTCCGGGTCGGCGTCCGGATCGACACCCGCTCGTTTGAACTGGCCGGTGTAGGCCTCCCACTCGGCGACCGCGTCGTCCCCGTCGACTGCGTCGAGATACGCGTCCAGGTCCTCACATTCCAGGATACAGACCGCCAGGTCCCCCCGGACGTACAGTTCGAAGTCCGTCACGCCCCCGCGGTCCATCGCGTCGGTCACGCCCTCGGGCACGTCGTCGTGCGCGTCGACGTAGGCGTCTCGCTCGTCCGGGTCCAGCCGTTGCACGTACACCGCGCGCTCGGTCATGTGGCGTGATCGCAACCCGAACGAATGAGCGTTGGGGCGGCGAGCGGGTGCCGCTCAGCGGTCCGGGATCGGCCAAGTCACCGCGCCGACGACGCCCGCGGGAGCACGACAAGAAAAGTATATAGGACGCCGACCGGAACCAACAGACCAGAGAAACGTCGTCACCGAGGGGACCGAGCGGCGAGCCGTCCTCCGTGCGACTGGCGTCGACGTGCCGGCCGGTCGGGATGTCTTCGGGGCGACCGAACTCGGAATATAACTATGCAGGGACAATCGCAACAGCAGGCGTACGACCGCGGGATAACCATCTTCTCGCCGGACGGTCGGCTCTACCAGGTCGAGTACGCCCGCGAAGCCGTCAAGCGCGGCACGGCGAGCATCGGGGTACGAACGAGCGACGGCGTCGTCCTGGCCGTCGACAAGCGCATCCGCTCGCCGCTGATGGAGCGATCCAGCGTCGAGAAGATCCACAAGGCGGACGACCACATCGGCATCGCCAGCGCCGGCCACGTCGCCGACGCGCGCCAGCTCATCGACTTCGCCCGCCGCCAGGCGCAGGTCAACCAGCTGCGCTACGGCGAGCCCATCGGCGTCGAGACGCTCACGAAGTCTGTCACCGACCACATCCAGCAGTACACCCAGGTCGGCGGCGCCCGCCCGTTCGGCGTCGCGCTCATCATCGGCGGCATCGCCAACGGCGAGCCCCGCCTCTACGAGACCGACCCGTCGGGCACCCCCTACGAGTGGAAGGCCCTCGCGGTCGGCGCCGACCGCGGTGATATCCGCGAGTACCTCGAAGAGAACTACAGCGAGGAGATGGACCTCGACGGCGGCGTCGGCCTCGCGCTCGAAGCGCTGGCCTCCGTCAACGACGGCGAACTCGCCCCCGAGGGCATCGGCATCGCCACCATCAGCGTCGACGACGAGACGTTCACCGAGATGAGCGACGCCGAGAAGGAGTCCCACCTCGACGAGCTCGGTCTGCTGGAGACCGACGAGGACGAAGACGACGAAGAGACCGAGGAGTAATCGACCCCGTTACGGGCCCCGCCGGCCCGCGGTCACCACTTCGCTGACGCCACACACCTTTTTACCCGCCCGGTGTAACCTCAGGGTATGATATCGCTCGACGAGGCAGTGACGGCGCGCCTCGAGTCCCACGGGGAACGGTTCGAGGTGCTCGTCGACCCCGACGCCGCGCTCGCGATGAAACGCGGCGAGTTCGAGGGGGACCTGGAGGACGTGATCGCCGCCGAAGACATCTTCGAGAACGCCTCCCGGGGGGACCGCCCGCCCGAGAACGCGCTCGAAGAGGTGTTCGGGACGACGGACCCACTCGAAATCATCCCCGAGGTCGTCGAACGCGGGGAGATACAGATCACGGCCGAACAGCGCAAGGAGATGCAAGAGCGCAAGCACAGGGACCTGGTCAACCGGATCACGCGCAACGCGGTCAACCCGCAGATGGACGACGCGCCGCACCCGCCCGACCGCATCGAGAGCGCGCTCGAAGAGGCCGACTTCAAGATCGACCCGATGGAACCGGTCGAGCGGCAGGTCGACGACGCGCTCGACGCGCTGCGCCCGGTGATCCCTATCCGCTTCGACACGGTGAAAGTCGCCGCGCAGCTCCCGCCCGACTACGCCGGCAGCGGGCAGGCGCAGATCCGCGAGTTCGGCGACCTCGAGCGCGAGGAGTGGCAGCCCGACGGCTCGTGGGTCGGCGTCGTCGAGTTCCCCGCCGGGATGCAAAACGAGTTCTACGAACTGGTCAACGAGGTCTCCAGCGGCGAGGCCGAGACCCGGATCCTCAAAGAGGAAGACGACATCGACACCCGGTAGGCTGCGATTGGTCGGCACACCACCGACAGTTCGTCGGAGATTACCCACCGCCGTCTCGCGATTCGACTTTGTTCGGAATCGGCAGTCGCAGACGTGAACGTTCCGGTGTTGATATATGGGGCGATTACGAATCTCAGAATATGACCCACATTTGCCGGAACTGCAAACGTACGTTCAGTACGGAGTTGGAGCTCGAACTCCACCTGGATACGTGCACACAGGGCGACCTGTTCTGCGACGAGTGCGGCGAGCGCTTCGCGGAGCGAACGGCCACCGAAGACGGCTGGCACTATCGGTGCCCGAGCGAGGACTGCGACGGCGAGGGGATGGGCGAGGACATCCACAAGGTCAGCAACGTACGACTCGAGAAATCCGTCTGAACCGGACGAACCGACCGACCTAACGGCCGCGGCCCCTCACTTCTCTCGGTTCGGGTCCGATCCGTCACTCCGTCGCGTCCTCGGTGGCGCGCTCGGCGATGCTCGCGATTCGCGACAGCGCGCGTCGACAGACGATAGCGTAGCCCGCGGCGTACAGCGGGACCTCGAACGCGGCGAGGGCTCTGTTGTCGGCCAGTGGCGTGACGGCGTGGCCCGTCGCCGGGATCCGCGCGACGCGCCACGTCCACCGGTAGTTCTCGCAAGTGTCGACCGCGAACGGGATCCACGGCCCGCCTGCGACCTGCACCTCGCCGGTCGCGCCCCGTTCGACGAAGCGGTCGTCGCAGCGGACGGCGCTGACGCTCGGACCCCACTCCGGCCAGCGTTCCGTATCGGTGAAGACCGTCCACACCGCCTCCGCGTCGGCGCCGACGACGCGGTCCACGACCAGACGCCGACCGTCGGGCGTTCGCTCGACCCGCGGGAGCGCGACCATACGCCCCTGTTGGGTCCGACGGGCCTTGGCCTTGAGTGTCGGGGCCCCCTCCCCGACAGTCAGTCGTTAGGGGATCTCGCCGACGGCACGACGCAGGCTGGATTCGTCGTCCCACGTCACGACGCGCTCGCCGGCCGCCCGTTCGAGGGCGGCGAGGTGCGAGGCGGCCATGCCGTTGTCGTAGCGCTCGCGCTCGGTGGACTCGTCGCCGTAGACGCGCTTGAGCAGCCAGAGGATATCGCGGACGCGGCTCTGCTGGTGGTAGAGATAGCCGAGTTCCCAGACGTGGCCGCCGTCGTAGTCTTCGAGCACGCCGACGACGTGGGTCGCCTGCGCGCAGAGGATCTCGAACGCGGGCGCCCAGAGGTCGATCTCGTCGCCGGAGAGCCCGAAGTCTTCGAGCATGAATCCCGTCGCCTCGCGTCGCTCGTCCAGCAGGTCGCGAACGAGCGTGCGACGGCGACCGGGACCGTCGTCCCCGCCGCGGCCGACGACGAGGTACCGGCGGTCGCTGTACTTGATATCGTCGAGCCGGTCACCGTGGAGGTGGTCCTTGAGTCGCTCGTGCTGTGCCGGCGTCAGCGAGAGCGCGTCCGGGCTCGCGTCGACGAGTTCCCCTTCGTCCACGCCGTTCAGGTACGTTCGGTCGTCGCGCCTCTGTCCCCCGTCTCCGCCTCCGCCGTCGCTCGGCGCCCCCTCGTCGCTATCGTCCATGTCGGCGGCGACTCCCGGATCCGTTATGTGTCTTCTGACTATTCCGAAACCGTTTCGGTGATCGCTGTGGAAACAGTCGAGTACCACTCGCACTCAGCGTCCAAGTGTTTATTGCGGTGGGGCGAGTACAGACGCGTATGAGACCCGAGACGGCCGACAACGGCGGCGGGGAGCGAGCGAGCGACAGGTTCGACGCCTGGCTCGCGCTCCAGCGGGTCACCGACTCGACGCGGGCGAACATCGTCGCGGACGTGGTCGGCCACCCCGAGGGCGCGCCCTGCGTCGACGAGCTCGACTACATGAACCCGAGCCTCGAAGCCGACACCATCCGGAACCACCTGAAGGTGCTCCGCGAGGCCGGCGTCGTCGAGGAGCTGACGGTCCCGACCGGCGAGCGCACGCGCGGGTACCCCTACAAGTTCTACCGGGTGACCGACGCGGCGCGCGACCTGTTCGACCGCAACGGGCTTTTCCCGGCCGAGGCGTGGCGACGACAGTACGAGCGCGTCGAGAAGACCGCCGAAATCCGCGAGCTCGAAGCGATGCCTCGACCGGAGGAGTGAGGTGAGTCGGTGATTCGGTCTGCTCTGGTTTGGGTCATGGTCGATCTGTGCTGATCTCTGGCGACATCTGACGGTGAAAGCCCTCGGCGGGCTCGCTAGGAACATCTGTTCTCGCTATAAACAACAACCGATGAAAGCCCTCAGCCCGCTCGCGGTCGCTGAGCGGGATATCCTCGTTCGCTCCGCTCATCGGATAGTGCCCGCCCAGCGGCTCCCCTACACCGGAAGACGAACGGAGTGAGTCTTCCGAGCCCTCGTTCGCTTCGCTCACGAGGGCGGCGCGAGCGCGCCTCGCCCTTTCATTCCACCAGGGACAGCACCGCCACGCACGACACCGCAGACGGCCTCACACCTCCCCAGCCGATTCGCTCGCTGCGCTCGCTCATCCCTCGCACGACTACTGTCGCGAGACGAGACTCGCGACAGCGCGCGCCACCACTGTCCGTTCGCTGAGTCTCCTCCCGAACACGCTACCCCGAGACCAACATGCGATAACCGGAGACGAACCTATACAACCCCCGCCCCGCAAGCATCGGCCGAATGATCACGGCCCGCGACCTGCGCAAGGAGTACGGAGGGTTCGTCGCGGTGGAGGGCAGCACGTTCACGGTGGAGGAGGGCGAGGTCTTCGGCATCATCGGCCCGAACGGGGCCGGCAAGACGACGACACTGAAGATGCTCGCCGGCCTCGTCGAGCCGACCGCCGGGGACGTCTCGGTCGCCGGCTTCGACGCCGGCGAACCGGAGATGCGCCGCCGCCTCGGCTTTCTCCCCGAGGAGTCCCCGCTCTACGAGGAGATGACACCCCTCTCGTACCTGCACTTCTTCGCCGACCTCTACGACGTGCCCGACGGCGTCGCCGACCGGCGGATCCACGACACACTGGAACGCCTGGATCTCGACCACCGCGAGCGCCCGCTCGGTGACATGTCCAAAGGCATGAGGCGCAAGGTCGCCATCGCCCGGTCGCTCATCAACGACCCGGACGTCCTCATCTACGACGAACCGGGGAGCGGCCTCGACCCGCTCACGACGAACTACATCATCGACTTCACGCGCGAACTCGGCGAACAGGGCAAGACCATCGTCTTCAGCGCGCACAACCTCTACCACGTCGAGAGCATCTGCGACCGCGTCGCCATCATGAACGAGGGGAAGATCGTCGCGAAGGGCGACCTCGACGAGCTCCAGGCCGAGCACGGCCGGACGGAGTACCACGTCTACACGACCGTCGAGGTGCCGGGCAGCGCCCGCGAGAACGGCCACCACCGACGGGTCGTGGAGAGCATGGACGCCGTCGACGAGACCCGTGAGGCCGCACAGGCGGCGGGCGGCGAGGTCGTCGACATCCGGACCGAGGAGTCCAGCCTCGAAGAGGTCTTCCTCAACGTCGCCGAGTCGGACTCCGGGGCCGAACGCGGTTCCGGGGCGCAACCGTGAGCGGAGGTCGACCGCCGTCCGGCGGCGAATCGGGAACCGACGGTCCCCGTCCATCGGTCGTCCAACGACTCGGCCGATGGGTTCGCACGCGGGCGGAGAACGTCGGTCGGATCGCCCGCTGGGAAGTGACGAAAAACGCCGGTGGCGTCGACCGGCGGACGATCGCCATCGCGCTGCTGGCGGTCCTCGGCCTCGGCGCGATGGCGCCGATGGCGGTCAGCCAGGGCGTCGCGCTCGACCAGGGGATCTACCGGGTCGGCGTGGTCGAGGAGGACCCCTACTACGACCCGGTCTACCTGGACCCGACGTTCCGGGTGCAGGACCCGAGTTCCGCCGCGGTCCAGGCGGGGTATCAGGAGATCAGGATCGTCGGTCCGCAGGTCCGCGAGTACGCAAACTCCACGAAGGGCCGCGCGGCCGTCGACGAGTTGCGGTCGTCGACGATGCGGTACAACGACGGGATCATGGACCTGGAGGACAACCAATCCGCGGCGTTCCCCGTCACCGTGAACCTCACGTACGTCGACCGCGAGGCCAGCCGCGTCATCGCGCCCGGTCAGCAGGCGATCACGATCGGGAGCGAAGAGGGCGGAGACGACGGCGATGGGACTGACGGGCCCGACGACGGGCAGGACGGGCAAGACGACGGTCCGGCAGCCGACGGCGGAGACGACGGATCGAGCGACGACGGCGACGGGACGAACGACGGAGACACCGGTGGCGACGGATCGGCCGACGTGACTCGGCCGAGCGAGGGGAGCAACGTCGCTGGGTCGTCGATCAGCGCGCGGTTGACGGGCGGGTCCACCTCGGGGGCGCCCTCGGACATCACGCCGCCGTTCCCGTTCCGGTCGCTCGTCCTCGCGTTCGTGTTCGTCCTACCGCTGAACTTCGTCATCCAGGCGTACGGGTCGACGGTCCTCAGCGAGCGGATCAACCGCCGGGGTGAGCTCCTGCTGGTCGCGCCGGTCTCCCGCGGCGACATCATCGTCGGGAAGACCCTGCCGTACTTCGCGGCCGCGCTGAGCGTCGCGACGGTGATCACCCTGCTGCTGCAGGGCTCGGCGGTCTCGGTGCTGGCGATGGTTCCGCTCGCGCTCCTCTTCCTCGCCGCGACGTTCCTCGGCGCGATGTTCGCCCGGTCGTTCAAGGAGCTGACCTTCGTGACGGTGACGATCACGGTCACGCTGACGTCCTACGCGTTCGTCCCGGCGATATTCACGGACGTGACACCCATCGCGCTCATCTCGCCGCTGACGCTCGTGGTTCGGGACCTGCAGGGACAGGCCATCGGCCTCGGGCAGTTCGCCTTCTCGACGCTGCCGCCGACGCTGACGGCGCTGGTCTGCTTCGGCCTCGGCGCCGGCCTGTACCGCGAGGAAGACATGTTCACCCAGCGGCCGATCCCGTACAAGGTGCTCGACGCGCTGGCGGGGCCGATCAAGCGCCGCCGGAGCGTCGCGCTCGTCACGGCGGTGCTCCTGCCGTTCGTCCTCGTCGGCGAGCTCGTGCTGGTCGCGTTCCTCTATCCCCTCAGCCAGGGAGTGAGCCTGGAGGTGGTCCTCGTCGTCGCGTTCGTCGGCATCGCGGTCATCGAGGAACTCGCCAAGAGCCTGCACGTCTACGCCGGGTACGCCCACGCCCGGTTCGACGGGCGACTCCGCAGCGCGCTCGTCGTCGGCGCGTTCAGCGGCCTCGGCTTCTTCGTCGCCGAGAAGTTCACGCTCATCGTCCGACTCGCCGACCTCCAGAGCCTGCCCATCGGGCAGGCCCAGATGGGGAGCCAGGCGGCGCTCTCCGCCGGGCTGCCGCTGCCGGTCGTCCTGGGCGCGCTCCTGCTCGCGCCGCTCGCGCTCCACGTCGTCACGGCGTCGATATCCGCGGTCGGCGCGCGCGGCGGTCGCCGCTCGTACGCGGTTGCGTTGGTGATAGCCGTCGGCGTCCACGTCGCGTACAACCTAACGGTGGTGAGCGCCCTTGTCGGGTGAGTCCCCGCCCCCCGTCGAACCGTCCGCCTCGGCGTCTACCCCTGAGGATTCGACGGACCGCACCCTGCTCTCGGACGCCAGACTCACCATCGCGAAGCGCGATCTCACGTCGCTCAGCCGCGAGAAGACGATCGTCCTCGCGCTGCTCATCCAGCTGTTCGTCGCCGCGTTCTCGTCGTTCCTCGTCGTGGGCCTGACCTCGCTGTACAGCCCGGGGTCAGTCTCTGCGGGCGAGGTGGTCGTCGGCGTCGCCGGCGAGCACGACGACGCGCTCGTCCGGGCCGCGAACGACCAGGAAGGGCTCCGCGCGATAACCTATCCCTCCCCGGACGAGGCCCGCGACGCGTACCAGAGCGGAAACGTCCACGCCGTGATGGTAGCGGGCGATTCGGGCGATCGGATCGACGTGACGGTGATCGCGCCGACGGAGAGCATCGAGACGACGCTGATCGTCGACCAGGTGCGGACGCTCCTCGAACAGGTCGAGCGCAACGAGCGGGTCGTCCGCGCCGAGCACCTCGACCGTTCGCCTGTCCCGCTGCCCGAGGAGGTCGACGCGAGCCCGTACTACGGGTTCACCTACACGGTGCTCGTGCCGCTCCTCCTCTTCCTCCCGCCGTTCATCAGCGGCTCGGTCGCCGTCGACTCGCTGACCGAGGAGATCGAGCGCGGCACCCTCGAACTGCTGCGAGTCGCGCCGATGTCGCTCGTCGACATCGTCGACGGGAAGGCGCTGGCGATGGTGCTGATCGCGCCGCTGCAGGCGCTGCTGTGGATCGGGCTGCTCGGGTTCAACGGCATCGACATCGCGAACGTGGGTCAGCTGCTGGTCGTCGTGACCGCGCTGACGACGCTGGTCGTCACGCTCGGGCTCTCGCTCGGCGTCCTGACCGCCAAACGCCGGCAGGCCCAACTGCTGTACTCCGTGCTCGTGATCTTCGGGTTCGGTGCGCTCACGTTCGCGCCCGAACACCCCGCAACGACAGTCGCAAAACTGGCCGTCGACAGCCCGACGACGACCACGACGGTCCACGTCGCCGCCTATGCCGTCGCCGCGGCCGTCGTGTTCGGGCTCGCCCGCCGGCTCGTCGCGCGGACCGATCCCGAAGGGCTCTGAACCGCTCGGCGATAGCCCGCTATCGGCGACGGCGACCGCGAGACGCACCTTTTTGCGCCGCTGGCCCGAAGCGCTCGCGCATGGAGTACACCACGCTCGGTTCGACCGGCGTCGAGGTCAGCCGCATCTGCCTGGGCTGTATGAGCTTCGGCGACAGCGACTGGCGCGAGTGGGTCTTAGACGAGGAGGAGGGAATCGAACTCGTCGAACGCGCCCGAGACCTGGGCATCAACTTCTTCGACACGGCGAACATGTACTCCCGGGGCGAGTCCGAACGCGTCCTCGGGAAGGCGCTGGAGGGCCACCGCGAGGAGAGCGTCGTCGCCACGAAGGGGTTCTTCCAGATGGACGAGGACGACCCGAACTCCGGCGGCCTCTCGCGGAAGGCCATCGAGCAGGAACTCGACAACTCCCTGGAGCGGCTGGGGATGGACACTATCGACCTGTACCAGATCCACCGCTGGGACTACGACACGCCCATCGAGGAGACGCTGCGGGCGCTCGACGACGCGGTCCGACGGGAGAAGGTGCGGTACGTCGGCGCTTCCTCGATGTGGGTCCACCAGTTCGCGGACGCCTTGCACACGAGCGAGCGCCTCGGGCTGGAGCGATTCGTCACGATGCAGAACCACTACAACCTGCTCTACCGCGAGGAAGAGCGGGAGATGCTGCCCTACTGCCAGCAGGAGGGCGTCGGCGTCGTCCCGTGGTCGCCGCTGGCGCGCGGGTATCTCACCCGGCCCCACGAGGAGTACGACGCGACGACGCGCGGCGAGACCGACGACTACGCCCGCGAACACCCCTACTTCGAGGGCGGCGGTCGCGAGATCAACGAGCGCGTGGAAGAGTTGGCCGACGAGTACGGCGCCACGATGGCCCAGATCGGCCTCGCCTGGCTGCTGGACAAGGAGTGGGTGGACGCGCCCATCGTCGGGACGACGAGTATCGAGCACCTCGAACAGGCCGTCGAGGCGCTGGACATCTCGCTGTCGGACTCCGACGTCGAATACCTCGAAGAACCGTACGAGCCGGTCCGGGTGTCCGGTCACGAGTGATCCGTCGGGGACCGCGCTATCCGGCAATTTTCGAGTGTCGGTTCAGAAAACATTTGACAGACACGGCCGCCGGCTTCGTATGGTCGAGTTGACACGGCGGCGGGTCTTGCTGGGGACAGCGGGCGCGGGCGCGGCGGGGACCGGATACTGGCTCGCGTCCACCGATTGCCCGACTCCCGAATCCCCGACCTGGGCCTTCGAGGGCACCCACTGGTCGCCCCCGGTCCGAGAAGGAAAGTTCCTGCTCGCGAGCGAGCAGTACGGCTACACGCTCTCCCCGCAGTCGCGGATCGTCTGTCTCAACGCCCGAACCGGGAGTCCACAGTGGATCGACACCGCAGTCGACTCCGGAGCGGGCATTCCGCGGGTCCACGAGGACACAGTGTTTCTGGGCGTCGGGTACGGAGAGGTGCGCGCGCTCGGACTCGAAACCGGTCACCGCCGCTGGTCCTTCGAGGCGGACGGCGCCGGCGAGGGAACCGTCGGCCTGTTCGATCGGCCGATAGTGACGTCCGGAAGCGTGGTAACCGCCGCGACTCGGAGGACCGAGGGGGACAGCTACGAGTCGCTCGTCGTCGGCCTCGACCGCGCCGACGGGGCCGTCCGCTGGCGCACCAACATTCCCGGGAGTGCGTATCTTCCACCGGCGAAATCGGGTGACACGGTGGTCGTGGCGACGGCGGACGGAGCCGTCTCGGGGGTCGCCGCGGAAACCGGCGATCAACTGTGGCGCGAGACGGTCCCGGGATCGGAACCGTTGCGGCCGCTCGCTGGCGACGATCGGGTGTTCCTCGCGACGGGCGGTGATTCGCCCGGCGTCGCGGGCGTCGGACCGGACGGTGTCGGCTGGCGGCGACCGCTCTCGGGGAACCCGACCGCGCTGGACCGGACGGACGGTGGCCTGCTCGTCGGCGACGAGACGGGGGAACTCACCGCAGTCACGGCGGACGGCACCGTCCAGTGGCGGACGCAACTCCGCGAACGCGTCGGCGCGGTCGCGGTCGCCGAGGAGTACACCTGGGCGATAGACCAGGCCGGGCACCTGTACCGCGTCGATCCGCAGAGCGGAGAGGTGGCGGACCGATGGTTCGTCGCCCACAACCGCGACGGGGACCGGTGCAGGTGGCCGCTCGGCCCCCGGGTCGCGAGCGGGCTCGCCGGACGCGGCGAAGGCGTGATCCTCACGACCTGGAACCGGATCCGGCTGTTCGGCGGGCTCGTCGACTAGGAGGCTCCCGCGATGGACGACTTCGCGAACGGACGTCCACCGAGCGGCGACGACGCCGATACCACGAAACTCGGCCGGCCACGAGTGAGCCGTCGGTACGACTTTATCGGGGCCGGCCCACGGACGATTCAATGACAGATCCCCGCGACGACGGCGACGGCTCGAACCCGCCGCCCGACGGCGTGACGGCCGACGACTCCGAGACGAAGTCGGAGACTTCGGACCCGCGGCCGACGGATCCACAGCCCACGGATTCGTCGACCGAGACGACGGACGCGACCGGATCCCGAACGTCTGAGGCCGCGGAATCGACCGATGCGGAGTCGAGCGGGTCGACCACCGGGTCCGCCACCGGTCGCGCCGGCGGCGTCGAGTCAGTCGAGACGCCGGGCGAGCCGCGAACGCTGGACCCCACGGTCCGATACGAGTGGATCGTCGGGCCACTGATCGGCACAGCCGTCATGGCGCTGATCGTCGGAGCGGTGACGTGGGCGGTCGCCCACGAGTTCCTCCCGCTCGGGCGACTCGAGAGCGCCGCCGCGGTCGCGGTTGCGGTGTTCGCGGTCTTCACGCTCTACGGGATCGTCCGGTCGATCCTCCTCTACCGGTCCTGGCGCTACGTCGTCCGCGAGGAGTCACTGTACCTGACTCGGGGCGTCTTCACGAAGGTCCAGACGGTCGTCCCCTACGTCCGGGTCCAGCACATCGACACCCGCCGGTCGGCCTTCGAGCGGGTGCTCGGGCTCTCGACGCTGGTGGTCTACACCGCCGGGTCCCGCGGCGCAGACGTGACGATCCCGGGACTGGAACCGGACACCGCCGAGGACCTGCAGTCCAGGCTCGAACGACTCGCGATCGCTTCCGAGGACGAAGACGCCGTATGAGCGGAGACGACACACCCGACGCGGACCGGACGCCCGGCGCGGACCGAGGCCACGACCCGAGCGGAGCGGAAGCGACCGATACCGGGTCCGAGAGCGGCTCGTCCACGACGCCCCGAATCGAGGGGCCGCGGTCGCTGCACGTTCTCACCGTGCCCTACCAGATCGCGCAGCAGGGGATCAGCATCGCCATCGCGCTCGTCGTCTTCGGCGTCCCGGGCGTCTCCGCGCTGTTCGGGTCCGGCCGCAGCCTGCTCGCGATCGCCGCCGCGCTCGCGGTCGTCCTCGGCGCGACGGCCATCGTCGGCTACCTCGTCGCCAGCTACCGTCGCTTCGAGTACGAACTCACGTCGGACACGTTCGACATCAGGTCGGGCGTGTTCTCCCGCCGCAAGCGCGAAATCCCGCTGCGGCGGATCCAGAACGTCGATATCTCCCAGAACGTCGTCCAGCGCCTCCTCGGCATCGCGGAAGTCGGGCTGGAGACCGCCGGCGGCGGCCAGACCGAGGCCCAGTTGCGTTACGTCGGCGACGAGGAGGCCGAGCGGCTCCAGTCGGAGATCAGCCGACTGAGCCGGGCCGTCGAGGCGGCCGACGGCGAGACGGCCGAACCGGAGGCCGAGCGCTTCGACACGATCTTCGAGATGAGCCAGCGGGAGCTCGGAGTGCTGGCGCTGATATCGGTCGACCTCCGGATCGCTTCGTTCCTCTTTTTCGGCGCGTCGATATTCGCGCCCTCGGCCGTCTCGGCGTTCGAACCGGAGTCGATCTGGGAGTACGGGATCGGACTGGAGAGCATCCTCGGGGCGGTCCTCGGCCCGGCCGCGGCGCTGGTCGGCATCCTCGTGCTGGCGTTGATCTCCGGCGCGCTCAACGCCGCCCGCTACTACGGGTTCAGGCTCGACCGCGGCGAGGAGGAACTGCGCTACGAACGCGGCCTCCTCCAGCGGTTCCGCGGGACGATCCCGCTCTCGAAGGTGCAGACGCTCACCGTCCGCGAGAACGTCCTCGCCCGGGCGCTGGGGTACGCGGCGCTGACCATCGAGACTGCGGGCTACACGCCCACGAGCGGCGAATCGAACGGTTCGCAGTCCGCCATCCCGGTCGCCGAACGCGACCGCGTCGTCAGCCTGGCCCGCTCGCTCGAAGCGTTCGACGCCACGGGCTTCGAGCGCCCGCCAAAGCGCGCGCGGCTCCGCTACGCCTTCCGGTACGCAATCGGTCTCGCAGTTGTCGTGGCGCTGCTGTACCTCGGGACGGTCGTCACCGACTACGGGCTGTTCTGGTACGTCCCGCTGCTCGGGCTACCGCTCGTCCCCGTCGCGGCCCACCTCAAGTGGGCGAACCGCGGCTACGCGCTCGGCGAGGAACACGTCGTCACGCGCAACGGGTTCTGGGTGCGAAAGCAGAAGGTCGTCCCCTATCACCGCGTCCAGACCGTCTTCACGACGGAGACGATCTTCCAGCGGCGGCGCGACCTCGCGACGGTGACGATCGACACCGCGGGCTCCCAGAGCATCACCGGCGACGACGCACAGGCCGTCGACGTCGACGTCGGGACCGCCGATCGGATCCGCGAACGGGTCCCCGACGAGCTCTACGGCGCGCTCGCCCGTCGCCGGTCCGCATCGGGGACGGACGCCCGAGATCGAAGCCCGACGGGCGTGGCCGACGGGCCGACGGGCGACTGAGCCCCGTCGGTCCACCACGACCCCGCGAGGGCTGTCTGACGCGTTCGACCCAAGTATTTCGGCGGTGGGCGACGCATGGTAGCGTATGTCACGAGACGGCGGCGGCGAGTTCGACCACGGCGTCGAGACGGCGGTCGTGACCGGCGCGACTGGTGCTCTGGGACCCTGGATCGTCGAGCGACTGGCCGACAGCGGTGTCCACGTCGTCGGGGTGGACCTGGAACGGCCCGACGGCGACCGGGCGAACGCGGAGTTCCGCGCCGTCGACCTGACCGACCAGGGCGAGGCGTGGGAGGCGATCTACGAGGCGGATCCGGACGCGGTGGTCCACGCCGCGGCCATCTCGGGGCCGCTCGACGACCCCGGCACTCGCGTCTTCGAGAACAACACGATGAGCACCTACAACACGCTCGTGGCGGCGGGCAGATCCGATGCCGAGGTCGTCTGGACCTCCTCCCAGGCGGCCTACGGCATGCTGTTCGCCGACGACCCGTGGCTCCCCGACTACCTGCCGGTCGACGAGGCCCACGAGCGACGGCCAGAGGACCCCTACGGCACGTCCAAGTACTGCGGCGAGGCGATCGCCGGGATGGTCGCGCGGCAGTACGGCGTGTCAGTCACGACGATCCGGCCGGCGACGGTCTACGCCCCCGAGGCGTACCGCGCCCGTCCGCAGCGCGAGGGGTTCGACCTGGAGTCGGGCTCGCTGAGCGGGAACCTCTGGTCGTACGTCGACGTGCGCGACGTGGCCCGAATGGTCGAGGCAGCGCTCGCGAGCGACGACGAGGGTCACGAGACGTACCTCTGCGTGGCCGACGAGAACTACCTGGGCCAGCCGACGGCCGAGATAATCGAATCGGTCGCCGGCGAGTTGCCGGAACGCTGTGACCTGGAGGGAGAGCAGGCCGCGCTCTCGAACGAGAAGGCGAGAGAGCGACTCGGGTGGGAGCCCGCCTACTCCTGGCGGGAGGCGGACGACTCTGCCTCGCCGGGGATCGGCTGGCGGTGAGCGCGCCGTCCGGGCGGCGCGCGGCAGAGCGAGCGGGGTCGGTCCACAGCGGGGTGGGGCGTGGAAAGACGCGATTCCGACACCGACGGGCGTCGGAATCCCCGAAGTTCTATGGTCTCTGACACCAGATGTACGCGCCGTACGCACAGGGGCCGCCCGTCGCGGGAATCGGGCGGTTCAGGGCACTCACCATGGCAGCTATCGAGACTCACGACCTGACGAAACGCTACGGCGACGTGACGGCGCTGGACAGCCTGTCGCTCTCGGTCCCCGAGGGCGAGTTGTTCGGCCTGCTCGGGCCGAACGGCTCCGGCAAGACGACGACCATCGAGATCCTCACCGGACAGCTCGACCCGACCGAGGGGACCGCCGGGGTCCTCGGCCACGACCCGGTGGCCGACCCGCAGGCCGTCCGCGAGGCGGTCGGGATCCTACCCGAGCGAGAGGACCCGCCGAGTTTCCTGACGCCGCGGGAGTACCTCCAGTTCGTCGGCGACGTCCGCGGGTTCGACGCCGTCGACGACCGCATCGGCGAGTGGGCCGACCGCCTCGGCTTCGACCACAAGCTCGACACCCTCTCGACGGACCTCTCGGAGGGCGAGCGCCAGCGCGTCATGCTCGCCCAGACGTTCATCCACGAGCCCGACCTGGTGTTCATCGACGAGCCGCTGGTCAACCTCGACCCGATCATGCAGGCGGAGGTCAAAGACCACATGCGCGAGTACTGCGAGCGCGGCAACACGCTCTTCCTCTCGACGCACTTCCTCGAAGTCGCCGAGGAGCTGTGCACGTCGGTCGGGATCATCCGCGACAGCGCTTTCGTGGCCGAACGCGACCCGAGCGACCTCGACGGCGACGAGCAGCTCCTCGACTACTTCCGGCAGGAAGTCGAAGCGTCCGGATCGGCCGAGACCGACACCGAAGCCGCAGCGACCGACGGCGGCGGCCGGCCGCTCGGAGCGGCCGGCGAGACTGACCGATGAGCGAGAGTGCCGGCGCGTCCGACCGCCCAGGGGGCGGCCTCTCGACGCGCCTGCTCGCCCGGATGATGCGCGAGGAGTGGCGCCTGCAGGCGGAACTGTTCGGCGATCGCTTCGCCGCGTTCCCGTTCGCCGTGGCCGCGTTCGCCGGCGTCGGCGTGTGGTTGCTGACTCTGACCGGGACACCGATGGACGCCGTCGCCGCGGGCATGCACGGGCTGGTCTTCTTCTTCGGCCTGCAGGTCGGCACCATCGGCCTCGTCGGACGCGACGCGCTGCGTGACGTACTGGGCGACGTGACGCTGCTCGTCTTCTCGGCCCGGACGCTCCCGGTGAGCTGGCGGCGGCTCCTGGCCGTGTTCCTCGTGAAGGACCTGCTGTACTACTCCGGGCTCTTCCTCGCGCCGCTCGCCGTGGGATACGCCGCGGTCGCGCTCTCGGTGGGGATCCCCCCGGCGCGGATCGGCCTGTTCTGGCTGACCACGACGGGCACCTTCGCGCTCGGCGTCGGGACGAGCCTGACGCTCTCCGGCGTAGGGACTCGGAGCCGGGCGGCCGTCCTCGCGCTCGTCGCGGCACTGGCCGCCGGCGTCGTGACGGGACGGCTGGACCTCGCGACGCTGTCGCCCTACGGGTTCTACCTCGACCCGTCGCTCCGAACGGCGCTATCGGGTTTCGGCCCGGCGGTTGCGCTCGCGGTCGTCGGTCCACTCGCGTTCCGGCCGGGGGACGACGGGGCAACTCGCTCGGCGCCCGATCGGTACAGTCGTCTGCGCTCGGCGGTCGGGGACGACCGCGGGATCGCAACGCGGACGGTACTGGAGGTCGCCCGCTCCAGCGGGTCGGTCTGGAAGGTGCTGTTCTCGATGGGCGTGCTCTTCGGCGTCACGGTCCTGCTCGTCCGGCAGGTCGCCGACGCGACGGCGCTGGCGCCCTCCTACGGCATCGCCGTCGGGACCTTCCTCGGCCTCGGCGCCTTCACGACCTACAGCTGGGTCACGCAGTTCGACAGCGCCGACGAGTACCTCCGCTATCCCGTCCCGATGGACGAAGTGTTCGCCGGCAAGCGCGCCGCCTACCTCCTCCTGTCGGTGCCCGCGGGCCTGCTCTACCTCGCGCTCTCGCTGGTCTGGCTCTCCCCCGCCGAGGTCGCCATCGGCGCCGTCGTGTTCCTGCTCGTGGCCGTCTACGTCTTCGGCGTGACGGCGTACGTCACCGGCTTCTCGCCGAACGAACTCCTGTTCGACACGCCGCTATTCGCCGCGTTCGGCGCGGCGCTAGCCGTCGTCTCTACCCCGCTGGTGGTCGCCGCGCTGGTCTACAGCGAGGCGCCGACGACGGCGACCGGTGTCGCGCTCGGCGTCTCGCTCGTCGCCGCGCTCGTCGGTCTCGGGCTCTCACGGCGCGCCGGCCCGCGCTGGAACCGGAAACTTCGGTGACGGGGCGAGCACCTCGTGGCGCCGGCGCGGTCGCGGTCGCCCACTCGCGGCGCCGCCCCGGCCGCGCGTTCGCCGCACCCACCGGTGGGCTATTGACCCGACGGTCCGTAGACGCGCCCGATTAACCGAATGACGGACACCGCTGAACCGACGCGAGACCTCTCGGAGGTGCGCGGCGTGATCGTCGACCTCGACGGCACAGTGTACCGCGGCGAGGGCGTCCTCCCGGGCGCCGCCGACGCCATCGCCGAACTGCGCTCCCGCGGGATCCGCGTCTGCTTCTGTTCGAACAACCCGACGAAGACGCCGGCCGAGTACGTCGACCGCCTCGCGGGCATGGGCATCGAGGCCGACGAATCGATGATCCTGCCCGCCTCGACCGTGACGCGGGACTTCCTGCGGGACCACAACGCGGACGACCCGACCTATCTCGTGGGTTCGGCGTCGCTCGCCGACTACCTCCGCGAGTCAGGCCAGCACCTGGTCGAGGACCCCGCCGAGGCGTCCGTGTTCGTCTCCTCGTGGGACGAGACGTTCGACTACGCCGCGATGACCGACGCGCTGGCGGGCATCGACGACGGGACGACGTTCCTCGGGACCGATCCGGACCGCACCATCCCGACCGCCGACGGGTTCGTGCCCGGGTCCGGTGCGATAACGGGGGCAATCGCCCGGACGGTCGGTCGCGAACCCGACCGCGTCCTCGGCAAACCATCCCCGGAAGCGACCGCGGACGCCCTCGACCGCCTCGGCGTCCCCGCCGAGAACTGCCTCGTCGTCGGCGACCGCCTGGACACGGACCTCGCGATGGGCGCCCGGAACGGCATGGCGACCGCGCTCGTGCTCACCGGCGTCTCCGACCGCGCCGACGCCGCCGAGAGCGAGGTCGACCCAGACTTCGTCCTCGACTCGCTGGCCGATCTCCCGTCCGTTATCGCGTAGATTCGGACCACGAGGGGGCTCGTTTCCGTCCCGATCCCGACAGGTCGAGACACGCTTATACTGTCGCGCAGCCAACTACTACGTGGATCCAGCGGGGGTCACAGAACCATGAGTGGACAGCGAATCCTGCTGATAACCGGCGACTTCGGGGAGGACCTCGAAGTCATGGTACCGTTCCAGGCGCTTCAGGCGGTCGGTCACGAGGTCGACGCCGTCTGCCCGGACAAGGAAGCCGGCGAGACGGTCAAGACGGCCGTCCACGACTTCCGGGGCGACCAGACGTATCTCGAAGAGCGCGGCCACGACTTCGAGCTGACCGCGACGCTGGAGGAGGTCGACCCGGCCGAGTACGACGCGCTCGTCCTGCCGGGCGGCCGGGCGCCGGAGTACATCCGCAACTACGACGCCGTGATCGAGACGGTCGAGCACTTCTTCGCGGAGGACAAGCCCGTCGCGGCCATCTGCCACGCGATGCAGATCCTCGCCGCCGCGGACGTGGTCGAAGGCCGCACCTGCACCGCCTATCCGGCGCTCGAAGCCGACGTGCGCGGCGCCGGTGGCGAGTGGGCCGAGGGGATCGTCCGCGACGGGAACCTCGTGACGGCGCAGGCCTGGCCCGACCATCCGGAGTGGATCGCCGAGTTCCTCGACGTCCTCGGGACGGAGATCCAGCACGGCCAGCCCGTCACCGCCGACTGAGCCGAGTTACCGCCGATCGAGGCGAACGCTGGCCGTCATTTTCCGGCCGTCTCTTTCCGGCCGTCATCTCTCCGGCGCTACGCGCTGCGCAGCCGGAAGACCGCGCCGCTGTCGCCGGTGACGCCCGACTCCGCGGTGGTGCAGACGAGCACCTCCCCCTCGGGCGTCCGCCCGAACGAGAGGACGTTCGGCCCGAACTCCGCCTCTGACTCGACGGCGACGGTCGTCGTCTCCCAGAGCCCCTCGTCGGCCTCGCGGGCTGCGTAGAGCCGGCCCTGCGCTCGCCAGTCCGCGAAGAGGTAGCGACTGCGAAGATCGGGCATCGAATCGCCGTCGTACAGGTAGCCGCCGACGATGGCGATCCCGCTGACCTCGGCGCCGCCGTGGGGGTACTCGACGACGGGATCCCGGAGCTCTCGCCCCCGCGGGCTCTCCTCGGGGCAGTCCTCGGCCTGGAAGCAGTGGGCGCCCTCCCTGACGTTCCAGCCGTAGTTCCCGCCGCGCTCGACGACGCTGACTTCCTCCCACTGACTCTGGCCGACGTCGGCGACGAACAGGCGTCCGTCCGGCCCGAACGAGAAACGCCAGGGGTTCCGGAAGCCCCAGGCGTACTGCTCGTCCAGGCCGTCCTCGCCGACCAGCGGGTTGTCCTCGGGGATGGCGTACGGTCGGTCCTCGCTCTCGCCGTCGACGTCGATCCGCAGGATGCTGCCCAGCAGGTTCTCGGTCAGGTCCTGACCGTTGCCGCCGCCGACAGCGTCGTACCAGTCGTCGACGTGGCCGTTGCCCTGGTCGTTCGCCCCGCCGCCGTCGCCCGTGGCGACGTAGAGGTACCCGTCCGGACCGAACGCGACCGCCCCGGCGTTGTGGTTGCCCTGCGGTTGCGGGATCTGGAGGATCGTCGTCTCGGAGTCCGGGTCGGCGGTGGTCCCCGCAGGGTCGGCGCGGAACTCGGAGAGGACGAACGTGTGGGAGTACCCGTCCGGAGTGCCCTCTCTGGGCGGCGCGCTGTACCGGACGAACAGCCGGCTGTTCTCGTCGAACGACGGGTGGAAGGCGAGGCCGAGGAGCCCCTGTTCGGTGTACCCGCCGCCGAGGTCTACCATCCGGTCGGACACGTCGAGGAACGGTTCCTCGCGCAACCCCTCGTCGTCGTGCAGGCGTATCTGGCCGGTCTGGTCCACGACGAACCGGCGGCCGGGCTGGGGCACTTCGACTGCAATCGGCGACGTGAACCCCGTCGCCACCCGTTCGGCGCGCACAGTCAAGTCCTCGAACGCGGCGGTCCCGGTCGCGTCCGTCTCTGCCGTCCCGTCCGTCGGGGCGTCCGTGTCCCCCTCCGTCTCGTCTCCGGGACTCGCGGTTCCCTCAGGCGGGTCCGTCGTCTCACCGGCCGGTCCACCGCCGTCGCCCCCGCCGCCGCAACCGGCGAGCGGCGTCGCGATGGTGAGGCCGGCGAGAGCGAGCGCGCGGCGCCGTGACAGTCCGTCCTCGGTCATAGCCCTGGTTCGGCCCCCACGGAAAGGAAGCTTTGGATCCGACTGACAGGACGCGGAGGAAACGAGCAACCAGTTCATAGATGTGAATCTCGAACCTTTTTTACTGCACTGCCGACATGGTTCGTGTATGGTTGACAGGCAAGACCTCCGAGAGCAGTTCACCGAAGCGTTCGAGGGCGCGGACTACCCGATCTCCAGCCCGATGGACCTCGTGCCGGCGCTCCCGAACGGCCCGGGGACGAAGTTCGAGTCCGGCGACTTCTCGATGACGGCGATGGAGCTCAACACGAAGCTCGGCAGCGGGAACTTCCCCTACGAGAACGTCGACGCGTTCGTCGACGACGTGATGGACCAACTCGACGACCAGGACCTCATCTAACCGCGAGCGGCCAGGAGGACCGCGACCGTGACGGCGACGCCGGCCGCCAGCAGGGCGAGATTCGCCACGGCGTTGTCCGCACGACAGACGGAGACCGTGTAGTGGGCCCGCGAGACGGGCCAGAACGGCGTTATTCCTTTCGGCGTCAACACGTCCGCGAGCAAGTGCGACGCGACGGCGAGCGCCCCGAGCAGGAATCCGAACGCGCCGAACAGTCCGGCCGCCGTGAGCCCGTCGGCCGTGCGCAACGCGACCCCGGCATCGGCGCCGGGGACGAAATTGCCGTCGGCGCCGGCGCCGAGCGCGACCCCGGCGGCGCCGACGACTGCGCCGACGAGCAGCGCGAATCCGACCGTGTGCGTGCTCCCGCGGTGTTCGACAAACGGGATACTGTGGTCGAGGTCCGGTAGCGTCGAGAGCGAGACGACCACGGCACCTCCCACGAGCGCGGCGGCCTCGAACCCGAGCGCCAGCAGCGCGGCTCCGAGCGGCGCGTAGACGAGCAGGGCGACGCCGAAGTGCCCCCATCTGTGCATGGACGTGTGGACCCGAAGGGGGCACACGACTTACGGTTCACGGCCTCGACGGGTGCCCCGATTCGCGGGCCTCTGACCGTGGATGCGCACTACGGACTGGCCCGTCCTCGCCCGAGCACTGAAGGGCGTGCCACCCACCCTCTCACGTATGAGCGATCCAGCCATGACGCGGTTTCCGGTCCCGGACGTCGAGGACCTGCCCGACGACCTCCGAGAGCGAATCGCCGAGGAGGAAGACGAGGCCGGGTTCGTCCCGAACGTCTTCCTGGCCTACGCCTACCGTCCGTCGCACTTCCGGGCGTTCTTCCAGTACTACGACGCGCTGGTCGAGAACACGGAACTCGACCGGGCGGAGATCGAGATGATCGTCGTCGCCGTCAGCGGCGCCAACGACTGCCTCTACTGCAACGTCGCCCACGGCGCGCTCTGCCGGATCTACGCCGACGACCCGCACCTCGCCGAGCAACTGATGAGCAACCATCGGACAGCGAACGTCTCGGATGACAGGCGGGCCATGCTCGACTTCGCCGTGAAGCTCACCGAGAATCAGGCCGAGATCGACGAGGACGACTTCGAGCGACTCCGCGAGCACGGCTACTCACAGCGGGCGATCTGGGACATCGGGAGCGTGACCGCCTTCTTCAACCTCTCGAACCGGATGGCCCACCTCGCCGACATGCGCCCGAACGACGAGTTCTACGACCTCGGCCGGTAGGAGTCAGCCGGAGGGATCGAGCGGCCGTCGGGGCCGTAGAGCTGTCGATCGGCGAGTGTGATCGCCGTGCAACACCCTTAAGGTTTAGATCAATCTAATTCGTGTGAATGCTCAGCGCCAAGATGGAGGATTACCTGAAGGCGATCTACGAGCTACAGCGCGAGAGCGACGGGCCCGTGGCGACGTCGCACATCGCGGAGCTGCTCGACGTGACGCCCCCGACGGCGACCAGCATGATGGAGAAGCTGGCCGACCGCGAGCTCGTGGAGCGCGAGAAGTACAAGGGCGTTCGACTCACGCCCGAGGGTGAGACCGTGGCGCTGGAAGTGGTGCGACACCACCGGCTGCTGGAGACGTACCTGACCGAGGAACTCGGCTACGACTGGGCGGAGGTCCACGACGAGGCCGACCGGCTCGAACACCACATCAGTGAGACCTTCGAGCGCCGGGTCGCGGAGGTACTCGACGACCCGGCGGTCGACCCGCACGGGGACCCGATTCCGACGGACGCGCTCGACCCCGTCGACGAGTCGCCCGGGTCGACGCTGGAGGGCTGTTCGGAAGGCGATACTGTGGTCGTTCAGCGAGTCAGCGACCGCGACCCGGAAGAATTGGCGTACCTCGACGACGAGGGAATCACCCCCGGGACGACACTCGTGATCGAGGAAGTCGCGCCGATCGGGATGGTCACCGCCGCGCTCGTGGAGACGGGTGAGACTGTCGCGCTCCCGGACGGCGTCGCCGGCACGATATTCGTGACCCCCGCCGAGAACGCGGCCGAGTCCGCCGAAGAAGCCGCCTGAGTCCGCTCACGGATCGGTTCTCTCCCCGTCCCGACCGGAGGCGAAACCAGTTTGCCTGCGGCCGGCCTGTTCTCGGTATGCGCGACCTCGACGACACGGACCGGCGGATCCTTGGACTGCTGCTCGACGACGCCCGTCGCTCCTGGCGGGACATCGCCGACGCGGTGGACCTGTCGCCGCCGGCCGTCGCCGACCGGGTCGACCGGCTCGAAGACCTCGGCGTCATCCGCGGGTTCACCGTCGACGTCGACCGGTCGAAGCTCCGGCGGGGGACGCCCGTCCTAGTGACGCTAGCGGTCGCTCCCCGCTCGGCGAGCACCATCGCCGATTCGCTGGTCGATGCCGACGCCGTCGAGCACGTCTTTACCACCGCGGACGAACAGGTCGTCTTCACCGGGACCGTCCCCGTCGACGACGTGTTGTCGGTCCTCGACGCGGATATCGTCGCCGAGGACGTCCGCGACTACGAGGTGTCGCTACTGGCGGACCGCGCGTGGAACCCCGCCGTCGACGACGCCGAGCTGGCGCTGACGTGCGACGAGTGCGGCAACACCGTCACGAGCGAGGGCGAGACACGAGAACTCGACGGCGAGACGTATCACTTCTGCTGTGGGTCCTGCGAGGCCTCGTTCGTCGAGATGTACGAGGACCTGCGCGAGGGTGTGGACGGCTGAACGGCGGGGCGGCCCGCGTCCGCTCAGCACCGGGCCAGTCGGACGACGTGTTCGCGACCGGTCGCGACAGTCTCGACCGATCCGAACGGCGCAGTGTGGCGGTCCAACGAGAGCGACCGATGATGGACGAACCAGAACCGTCCGTCCGGGGCGAGCACGCCCCCGATTCCCCGGAACAGGTCGGCGAGGACGCCGTCGCCGGCGTGGGTCGGCGGGTTGCAGAGGACGGTGTCGAACGTGCTGTCGGCGATGCCGGAGGTGCAGTCGCCCGTCACGACCCGACCGTCGACGCCGTTCTCGTCGAGCGTCTGTCGAGCGCAGGCCGTCGCGAGCGCGTCGTCGTCGCTGCACCAGATCTCACAGTCGGCGACTGCGCCTGCGTAGGCGCCGAGCGGGCCGTAGCCGCAGCAGCAGTCGAGGACGGCGTCGCCGTCTCGGATCGCTGCCGTCTCCGCGAGGAGGCGGGTTCCCGCGTCGAGTTCGGCGGGCGAGAACAGACCGGGAGCGGTCACGAACGTCAGGTCAACGGAGTCGACGGTCGCGCGGACCTGCCGAAACGGCGGTTCGGCCGGGAGTTCGACGCGTGCGGGGGCCGTCGCCCGGAGGAGCGCCCAGTCGTCGCGCGTTCCGACCGTCGAGACAGTTTCGGCCGCGTCGGCGAGCGCGGACTCGTAGCGCTCGAGTCCGGTTTCGGGCTTCGCGGCGAGAAAGAGGTCGTCTCCCGGCGCGAGCGAGTCGAGTGCGATCCGGATTCGTCGCGTCCCGAGTTCGATCGGGTCGTAGGCTTTGGGAACGAAAGCGACGGTATCGAACGCCTCGAACGGACGGTCTTCCGCCCGTGCCTCGACGGCGGGCGAGTCGTCGAGGGCTGCGAGTCCGGTCGCGAGCCTGACGGTCGCGTCGGCACCGTTCGCGGCGACGTTCCGTTCACAGAGCGCCGCAGCGCGGGCGCTGGACGCGGTAATTTCGACTCCCGAGGCGACGGCCGCGAGGACGACGCCGAGGACGCCGTACCGGGCGTCGATCGTGCGGAGCCGGCCGAGGTCGCGGTCCCAGAGGTGTTCCAGTGCGAGGAGTTCTCCCGGGCAGAACGCGTCGGCGTCGGGGACACCGTCCGCCGTCTGAAACCGGAACCGGTCCCGGTCGGCGTCCGTTCGCGACCCGAGGACGAGCGGGTCGTGGACGGCGGTCATCGGCTCACCTCCCGTCGAGAGGGCGGTGACTGCGGCCTCCGCGTTCGGATGGGGTTCCGTGCGGTCGGGTGGCTGTCGGCACTGTGCTGTCGCGGGCGTGCGTGGCGTGGCATTCGGATGGTCGGCAGGGCTGGCGTTCGTCGACCGACTCAGAGCCGCGCCTGCGGACACCAACTGCCGAAAACTCACTCACGGCTGTCCGCGAAGCGCGACCACGGGTACCGAAAGCGCGGCCGCCCGGAGAACAGTCGCGTCCGGCAGCGACCCGGATCGCGCGTCCAGACGGCGCACAGTCGGCGAGCCGATCGAACCGGACCCGGCCGAACGAGTCGTCGCTGCCGTCGACGGCTACGCGGCGCGGGGAGCCCGGCCCGACCTCGGGCCCTTGTCCATCCTGTCTCGGCCATCTCGGCGGGTCAACTAATCGTTTGTGGCTCTCCGTGATCCCTTCCCGAGGGAGGGTAACGAACAAGCCGACCCGCGCTGTCCGCCCGATATGGAACTGGTCGAGGCGACCGACAGCGACGTGGAGACGCTCGCCGAGTACTGGTACGCGCTGGCGACCGAGATGGAGCCTTACGACGAACTGAACGAGATCGCGTACGAGAACCCCGAACCCGCCGAAGACGGGATCGAGGGCCTCCTGGAGGAGAGCGACACCACCATCTACCTCCTCACCGTCGACGGCGACAGCGTCGGCTTCGTCGTCCTCCGGGAACACGACCACCCCTCTCGCGAGTACTCGGCGCGCGTCGACATCGTCGACCTGTTCGTGGAGTCCGACCACAGAGACGCCGGGATCGGTAGCGAAGCGGTCCAGCGCGCGGTGGAGACGGCGAAGTCGTGGGGAGCCGACCAGGTCACCGTCTCCTGCGAGTGGCACAACGACGGCGCGCGGCGCTTCTACGAGGACAACGGCTTCGAACCGAAACAGGTGACCTACGCCCGGCGGCTGGACTGACGCTGAGCCCGCAATCAGTTCAGAATGGTTCTCAAATCCACCATTGGACTTCACTTCCAAAATCTAGCCACGATATTGCCTTCGTTACGAAGGGACAAACCGCATGAACGGGGAGCCCCTAGAGATAGACAAGATGAGTGAGCGCAGGGAACGACTGGAACTCCACGGGATGAGCTGCGCGAACTGCTCGCAGACCATCGAGGAGTCGGTGGGATCGCTCGACGGCGTGTCGGAGGTCGACGCGAACTTCGCGACGGACGAGGGGAGCGTCACGTACGACCCCGAGACCGTCTCGCTCGGCGAGATCTACGACGCCATCGAGGACGCGGGCTACGAGGCCGCGAGCGAGACGGTCACCGTGGCGATCACGGACATGACCTGCTCGAACTGCGCGGCCTCGAACGAGGAGTCGCTTCTGGGTACCCCTGGCGTCGTCGACGCCGACGTCAACTTCGCGACCGACGAGGCGAAGGTGACGTACAACCCCGCCGAAGCGTCGGTCGAGGACGTCTACGACGCCATCGAGGACGCCGGCTACTCGCCCGTCCGCGCTGTCGACGAGTCGGAGGGTCAGTCGAGCCAGGAACACCAGGACGCGGCGCGCAACGAGGAGATCCGCCGTCAGCGGAACCTGACGCTGTTCGGCGCCGCACTGTCGCTCCCGCTCCTGGCGATGCTCGCCGGCCACCTGTTCGCCCCGGCGTGGATGGAGGCCACCTTCGAGGGGATCCCGCTCGGCTGGATCGCGTTCGCGCTCGCGACGCCGGTCCAGGTCCTGCTCGGCAAGGAGTTCTACGAGAACTCCTACAAGGCGATCGTCAGGAACGGGACGGCGAACATGGACGTGCTGATCGCGCTCGGCTCGTCGACGGCGTACCTCTACTCCGTGGCGCGGCTGCTCGGGTTCCCCGGCGAGGGGCTGTACTTCGACACCGCCGCGCTCATCCTCGTCTTCATCACGCTCGGCAACTACCTCGAAGCCCGCTCGAAGGGCCAGGCGTCGGAGGCGATCCGGCAGCTACTGGAGATGGAGGCCGACACGGCCACGCTCGTCCGCGACGACGGGACCGAGGAGGAAGTCCCGCTCTCGGAGGTCGAGGTCGGTGACCGCCTGAAGGTCCGCCCGGGCGAGAAGATTCCCACCGACGCCGAAGTGGTCGACGGCGACAGCGCGGTCGACGAGTCGATGGTCACCGGCGAGTCGGTTCCCGTCTCGAAAGGGCCCGGCGACGAGGTGATCGGGTCGACGGTCAACCAGAACGGCGTGCTCGTTGTCGAGGCGACGAAGGTCGGCGAGGAGACGGCCATCCAGCAGATCGTCCAGCGCGTCAAGGACGCCCAGAGCCGCCAGCCGGAGATCCAGAACGTCGCCGACCGCATCTCGTCGTACTTCGTCCCGGCGGTCATCGTGAACGCGCTGTTCTGGGGCGCCGTCTGGTACGCGTTCCCCGAGGCGCTGGCCGGCTTCGTCACGTCGCTCCCGCTTTGGGGGCTCGCCGCGGGCGGCCCGACGGCAGTCGGCTTCTTCGAGTTCGCCGTGGTCGTCTTCGCCTCCGCGGTGCTCATCGCCTGTCCCTGCGCGCTCGGGCTCGCGACGCCCGCGGCGACGATGGTCGGGACTGCCATCGGCGCCCGCAACGGCGTCCTCTTCGAGGGCGGCGACATCCTCGAACGCGTCCGCGACGTCGACGCCGTCGTCTTCGACAAGACGGGGACGCTCACGAAGGGCGAGATGGAACTGACCGACGTGGTCGCGCTCCCAGCGACGGACGGGGGAAGTGTCGACGGTGACGTGGCCGTCGACGGAGGCGCCCTCGCCGAACCCGAGGCCACCGAGGAGTTCGTCCTCGAAGTCGCTGCGAGCGCCGAGTCGGCGAGCGAACACCCGCTCGCCGAGGCCATCGTCGAGGGCGCCCGCGAGCGCGGCATCGACGTCGAATCCCCGGAGGACTTCGAGAACGTCCCCGGTCACGGCGTCAGGGCGGCGACGAGCCACGGTCGCGTCCTCG
This sequence comes from Halosimplex rarum, assembly GCF_047715405.1. Classification (NCBI taxonomy): domain Archaea; kingdom Methanobacteriati; phylum Methanobacteriota; class Halobacteria; order Halobacteriales; family Haloarculaceae; genus Halosimplex; species Halosimplex rarum. The sequence continues at coordinate 1,270,114 of NZ_CP180412.1, read as the reverse complement.
TCGGCAACCGGAAGCTCCTGCGCGACGAGGGCGTCGACGTCGAACCGGCCGCCGATGCGATGGACCGCCTCGAACGCGAGGGGAAGACGGCGATGCTCGTCGCGCTCGCCGACGAGGGCCGCGACGAGTACCGACTCCTCGGCGTGGTCGCCGACGCCGATACCGTCAAGCCGAGCGCCCGCGACGCAGTCACGGCGCTGCGCGAGCGCGACGTGGACGTGTGGATGATCACCGGTGACAACGAGCGGACGGCGACGGCAGTCGCCGAGGAGGTGGGGATCGACCCCGACAACGTCATGGCGAGCGTGCTGCCCGAGGACAAGGCCGAGGCCGTCGAAGACATCCAGGCCGACGGCCGGCGGGCGATGATGGTCGGTGACGGCGTCAACGACGCGCCGGCGCTCGCGACCGCGTTCGTCGGTTGCGCCATCGGCAGCGGCACCGACGTGGCCATCGAAGCCGCGGACGTGACCTTGATGCGCGACGACCCGCTGGACGTGCTGAAGGCCATCCGCGTCTCGGAGGGGACCCTCTCGAAGATCAAGCAGAACCTCTTCTGGGCGCTGGGCTACAACACCGCGATGATCCCGCTCGCCTCGCTGGGCCTGCTCCAGCCGGTGCTCGCGGCCGTCGCGATGGCCGTCTCCAGCGTCTCGGTCCTCGCCAACAGCCTCCTCTTCCGCCGGTACACGCCCGACGAAGACTACCGGCTCCTCGGCTTCCTGCGCTGAGCGGCGTGTCGCGCGTCTCGTTCAGCTTTCTCGTCGAAAACGTTGTTCGGATACCGGCCGACTGCGACGGCCACGGTACCGTAGCTATATAAAGAACGTACCGAACCAGTTCCCCTCTAAACGGCCGAATTAACGGCTTTCGGAGCTCATATCCCGAATTTGCGCAACCGAAATTGCGAACTCTCTTTTGTGTGCTCTCCCTAGATGAGACACGAGATGACCAGAGAGATTCAGCGCCGACGGTTCCTGGGTGGTATCGGAGCGATCGCAGCCACCGGCGTACTCGCGGGATGTACGACGGAGACCAGCGACGACGGCGGAGACGGAGGCGGTGACGGGGGTACTGACGGCGACGGAGGCGACGGGAGCGGTGGCGGCACCGTCCCGTCGGAGGTATCCGACTATCTCTCGGAGACCTCGAACTTCGACGGCGAGATAGCGGACCACACCGGCGAGGACGAGGTCACCGTTGCTGTCGGTGCCGAGGGGAACACCGGGAACTACGCGTTCGACCCCGCCGCGATCCGGATCGACTCCGGGACGACTGTCGTCTGGGAGTGGACCGGCGAGGGACAGGCCCACAACGTCGTCCACGAAGAGGGGAACTTCGAGAGCGAGACCACCGCGGACGAAGGGTTCACCTTCGAGGAGGAGTTCGGCGAGAGCGGGACCTATCTCTACTACTGTCTCCCGCACGAGAGCCTCGGGATGAAAGGCGCCGTCGTCGTCCAGTAGGGGGGACGACCGGTCTTCCGCGTCGTAGGTCCCGACCGACGCACCACGTCAGCCGTCGATTTTTTGACGAGTTCGGCACATTACCGACCGTGACTACCGACCACGCCGACCCGGAGCGCGCCGGGCAATTGCATCACCTCGAACTGTGCGCCTCGGACCTCGATGCGTCCGTCGACTTCTGGGACTGGCTACTCACGGCGCTCGGGTACGACCGAAAAGACCAGTGGGACGGCGGCAGGTCGTGGGAGAACGGACCGACGTACGTCGTGCTCGTGCAGGCCGAGGCCGCGGACCACCCGTTCGACCGGCGGGAGCCGGGGCTGAACCACGTCGCGTTCCACGCCGCCTCGCGCGAGCAGGTCGACGGCGTCACCGCCGGGATCCGGGAGCGCGACGACGCGTCACTGCTCTACGAGGATCAGCATCCGTACGCCGGCGGGTACTACGCCCTCTACTGCGAGGGCCCCGAAGCGATCAAAATCGAAGTCGTCGCGCCCGAGTGAGCGTTACTCGCCGCGCAGTTCGGCCACGTGATCGATGCGCTGCTGGACGAGGTCGGGCTTGCCGATGTCGTGGCGGATGCGGACGCCGTCTCCGGCCGCCGCGAGCGCGTCCTCGGCTATCTCTTCGGCGGCCTCGATCGTGTCTGCGAGGCCGACGACCGCGAACGAGCGCGAGGTCGTCGTATAGATGCCGTCGTCGCGCTCGTCGACGGACGCGTAGAACAGCAGTGCCTCGCCGTCGGTGCCCTCGGCCGCGGCAGCCGCGCTCTCCTCGTCGACAGTGACTTTCGCGCCGCTGTCGGGGTCGGTCGGGTAGCCCTCGGGGACGGCGTACTTGCAGACTGTCGCCCGCGGGGCGAAAGAGAGTTTGGGGAGCGACTCGCCGTCGCGCGCGGCCGTCAGCACGTCGAGGAAGTCCGTGTTGAGCACCGGTAGCGTGTTCATCGCCTCGGGGTCGCCGAAGCGGGCGTTGAACTCGACGACCTTGATGCCCTCGCTGGTGAGCATGAACTGGCCGTAGAGGACGCCCTTGTACCCTTCCAGGGCGTCGACGGCCGCTTCCAGCACGTCGACGGCCTCCATGTAGTCGTCCTCGTCCATGAACGGGAGATCGAGCGTCGCGTCGGAGTAGCTGCCCATCCCGCCGGTGTTAGGCCCCTCGTCGCCCTCGTAGGCGCGCTTGTGGTCCTGGACGGCCGGCGTGACGCGGACTTCTCCGTTGGCGACGAGCGCCTGGACGGTGAACTCCTCGCCGACGAGGCGCTCTTCCAGGACGATCCGCTCGTAGTCGGACTCGCGAACGTACTCCTTGGCTTCCTCTTTGGTGATCTGGTCGCCGGTGACGCGGACGCCCTTGCCGCCGGTGAGGCCGGCGGGCTTGACCGCGAGGTCGCCGTCGTATTCGTCGATGTACTCGGCGGCGGCGTCCATGTCCTCGAAGGTCTCGAAGTCCGGACAGCCGGGGATGTCGTGCTCGCGCATGAAGCGGCGCTGGAACGCCTTGTCCGTCTCGATGCGGGCTTCGGCTTCCCGGGGACCGAACGCGTAGACGCCCGCGTCGTCGAGCGCGTCGGCGACCCCGGCCGCGAGTGGGGCTTCGGGGCCGACGACGGCCAGGGTGGCGTCGACCTCGCGGGCGTAGGAGGTGACCGCGGTGGGGTTCGTCGTGTCGAGCGACTCGAATCCCTCGGCGATCCGGGCGATGCCGGGGTTGCGGTTGCCCGCGCAGGCGTACAGGTCCGCGTCGGACTCGGCGAGCGCGCGAGCGACGGCGTGCTCGCGGCCGCCGCCACCGACCAGCAGGACTGTTTCTGTCATACGCGTAGGCCCGCATCCGGTCACCGTAAGTCCTGCGTTTCGACCGATATCGGGCCGCTCACCACTCCGCCGGGGTTTACTGTCGGGACCGCTTACCCCTCGGTATGACCGACGACGCCGACCCCACTGCACGCAACCGGCTCGACGAGGAGGAGAGCCCATACCTCCGCCAGCACGCCGACAACCCCGTCAACTGGCAGCCGTGGGACGAGCAGGCCCTCGACGCGGCCCGCGAGCAGGACAAGCCCATCTTCCTCTCCATCGGCTACGCCGCCTGCCACTGGTGCCACGTCATGGAGGACGAGAGCTTCCAGGACGAGGACGTCGCGGCGCTGCTGAACGAGCACTTCGTCCCGATCAAGGTCGACCGCGAGGAGCGCCCCGACGTCGACAGCATCTACATGAGCATCTGCCAGCAGGTGACCGGTCGCGGCGGCTGGCCGCTCAACGCGTGGCTCACCCCCGACGGAGACCCCTTCTACGTGGGGACGTACTTCCCGCCCGAACCCAAACGGAACGCCCCCGGTTTCCGTCACCTCCTCGAAGACATCAGCGACTCCTGGATCGACCCCGAGGAACGCGAGGAGATGGAGGACCGCGCGCGACAGTGGACCGACGCCATCGAGAGCGATCTAGAGGAGACCCCAGACCAGCCCGGCGAGGTACCGGCCGAGGACGTGCTCGAATCGACGGCCAGCGCCGCACTCCGCGGGGCCGACCGGGAGTTCGGCGGCTGGGGACGCGGCCAGAAGTTCCCACAGTCCGGTCGCCTGCACGCGCTGATGCGCGCCCACCGCGAGGGCGGCCGCGACGCCTACCGCGAGGTCGTCTCCGAGACGCTCGACGCGATGGCCGACGGCGGCCTCTACGACCACGTCGGCGGCGGGTTCCACCGTTACACGACCGACCGCGAGTGGGTGGTCCCCCACTTCGAGAAGATGCTCTACGACAACGCCGAACTCGCCCGCGTCTTCCTCGCCGGCTTCCAGTTCACCGGCCGCGAGCGTTACCGTGACACCGCCCGCGAGACTCTGGAGTTCGTCGAACGCGAACTCACCCATTCTGAGGGCGGGTTCTACAGCACGCTCGATGCCCAGAGTGAGGGAGAAGACGGCGAACGCGAGGAAGGCGTGTTCTACGTCTGGACGCCTGAGGGTGTCGAAGACGCCGTCTCGGAGTACGGTCCCGCCGCCGGACTCTCCGACGACGATACCGACCTCGCCGCGGACCTGTTCTGCGACCGCTTCGGCGTCACCCCGACCGGTAATTTCGAAGGACAGACCGTCCTGACCCTGAGCGCGCCCGTCGAGGGACTCGCCGACGAGTACGACCGTGACGAGGACGAGGTCGAGGAACTGCTTCGCGCGGCGAAGTCGGCCGTCTTCGAGGCGCGCGAACAGCGGCCGCGACCGCCCCGCGACGAGAAGGTCCTCGCCGGGTGGAACGGCCTCATGATCTCCGCGTTCGCCGAGGCTGCCGTCGTGGATTCGGAATCGTGGGCCGACACGGCAGTCGGCGCGCTCGATTTCGCCCGCGAACATCTCTGGGACGAGGACGCGGGCCGACTCCGCCGGCGCTTCAAAGACGGAGACGTGCGGATCGATGGGTATCTCGAAGACTACGCCTTCCTCGCGCGCGGCGCGTTCGACACCTACCAGGCCACCGGCGAGGTCGAGCACCTCGCGTTCGCCCTGGACCTCGCCCGGACTATCGAGGAGGAGTTCTGGGACGCCGATGAAGAGACGCTCTATTTCACGCCCGCGAGCGGCGAATCGCTCGTGGCGCGACCGCAGGAACTTGCCGACCAGTCCACGCCCTCCAGCGCGGGCGTCGCCGCCGAACTCCTGCTCGCGCTCGACCACTTCGTCGCCCACGACCGATTCGAGTCGGTCGCCGCGGACGTGCTCGGGACGCACAGCAACCGGATCGAGACCGACCCGGTCCAGCACCCGTCGCTCGCGCTCGCCGCGGACACCTACCGCTCCGGGAGTCACGAACTCACGCTCGCGGCCGACACAGTTCCGGAGGAGTGGCGCGAGACGCTCGCGACGACCTACGTCCCGCGCCGCCTGCTCGCGCCGCGGCCGCCGACGGACGACGAGCTCGCCCCGTGGCTCGACTCGCTCGACCTCGACGACGCTCCGCCTATCTGGACCGGCCGCGAGGCGCGCGACGGCGAGCCGACGGTGTACGCCTGTCAGTCGCGGGCGTGTTCGCCGCCAAGCCGCTCCGTCGCGGACGCGCTGGAATGGTTCGACGAGTGAGAGCGACGGCGAGAGAGATCAGAGAAAGCCGACCGCGAGGGGTCCGGGACCGTCAGACCGAGTTGGCCAGCGCTTCGAGTTCGCGGCCGAGGTAGACGGCGATCGGGACCGGTTCTTCCTCGACGAACCGTGCGACTTCTTCGCCCTCGCGCGCTCCCGGCTGATCGCCGGTCGCGCCGTCCGATGCGCTCCGCGCATCGCGCTCCACCACGACCGTCGGGATGTACTCGATGTCGTACTCTTCGACCTTCGGGCCGGTCTTGCTGCCGTCGTCTTCCTTCTCGACGGCGTACTCCTCGATCCGGGAGTCGGGGACGCCGGCGGCGTCGAGCGCCGCGCCGAAGTCCGGCAGTTGCGAGCGGCAGTCGATACACCAGTCGCCGCCCCAGACCTTGTACGTGACTTCGTGTCTGAGCGCCGCGAGCACGTCGACCGTCTCGGCGTAGGCCTCCTCGGTCCACACCGGATTCGGCTCCATGGTCTCCAGTGACATACGCTCCCTTACCGGGCGGGGTGGCTTAACGACAACGCTCCGTTCACCGCAGCTACTCGCCCCCGATTCCGGCCCGCTCGCGGATCACGTCGTCGAGGATCCGCCGGTGACAGCGCTTCGATTCCCCCTCGAAGCAGACGAGCGCCACGGTCTCGCCGTTCGCGACCCGCTCTGCGAGCGCGTCGACAGCCTCCCGGGCCGCGTCGTCGTTCGCGACGTGCTCGCAGTACCGGGTCCCGAAGTCGGTCTCCACCCAGGCGGCGTTGTGGGCCTCCTCGTCGCACAGCCCCTGCATCTGGAGGGCCTCTTGCCGGTCTTTCGTCTCCGAGAGGAGCGACTCCGGCGGGCCGAGCGCCGGTACGTTCTCGTCCACGAGCGCGCTGAACCACCCCGTCGGTCGCCGGACGACGCCGAACAGTCGCGCGTCGTCGGGCACGTCGGCGATGTCGTGCTGGAGCGCGGCCGCGTAGGTGTCCGTAACGGTCCCCGTCACGTGTCGGTCTCCGGGCGAGACGGCGGAAAACGTTTCGACGATACGGGCGGCCACTGCGCGAGATCAGACGGGATCGGACGGGCGGTGCAGTGATTCTACGGGCGTCGTCGGCGGCGTTCAGTCCTTTCCGGTGAAGTGGCCCTGCTCGTCGCGTTCCTGCTCCTGGGCGGAGTTCTTGCCGCCGCGCGAGCGGGCTTCCTGCGTCAGACCCTGCGTGTTACCGCCGCTGCTCTGGGAGCTGCTACTCTGGTTGTCGCCGCGGTCGCTCTGGTTCGAGCGGTTCTGATTCTGCTGACCCTGTTGGTACTGCTGGCCACCGCGCTGCTGGGACTGCTGGCCACCACGCTGCTGGGACTGGTGGCCGGTGAACTGGCCCTGCTGGTCGCGCTGCTGGGACTGAGCGGAGTGCTGGCCGCCCATCGATCGACCCTGTTGACCACTGAACTGCTGGCCGCCCTGCTGATATCGCTGCTGGCTCTGCTGGCCCTGCTGGTGTCGCTGCTGACTCTGTCGGTGTTGCTGGCCGCCCTGCTGACCGCTGAACTGGCCCCGCTGGTCACGCTGCTGGGACTGGGCGGACTGCTGGCGGCCGATCGACCGACCCTGCTGACCGCCGAACTGTTGACCCCCTGGCTGCTGGCTCTGCTGCTGGTCTCGCTGCTGGTGCTGCTGGCCTTGATGGCCGGTGAACTGGCCCTGCTGGTCACGCTGCTGGGACTGGGCGGAGTGCTGACCGCCGATCGACCGGCCCTGCTGGCCGCCGAATTGCTGACCCTGCTGCTGATGTGGCTGCTGACCCTGCTGCTGATGTGGCTGCTGACCCTGCTGCTGATGTGGCTGCTGACCCTGCTGCTGATGTGGCTGCTGACCCTGCTGCTGATGTGGCTGCTGACCCTGCTGCTGATGTGGCTGCTGACCCTGCTGCTGGTAGTTCTGTTGGCCGCCAAACTGCTGGCCCTGTTGCTGGTTTGGCTGCTGACCTCGATGGCCCTGCTGACCTTGCTGCTGGCCACCCTGCTGATATCGCTGCTGGTTCTCCTGGTGTGGCTGCTGACCTTGCTGCTGCTGGTACTGCGGTCCTCCCTGCTGCCGGGCCTGACGGCTCTGCCGTTGACCCTGGTGGCCGGTGAACTGGCCCTGCTGGTCGCGCTGCTGTGAGTGTGCCGAGTGCTGGCCACCCATCGAACGGCCCTGCTGCTGGTCGTGCTGGCTCTGCTGTCGACGGTTGTCGTTGTTGTAGGACATTGTTGAACTCGGACGGCTGTGACCGAGCGACGAGCGTGGCTCGTCGAACGGTTCGACTCGACGTTGTTCGACCAGTCACATGCGGGTTCGGCCTGCAATAGAAACCCGCCTACGGCGGCCGGTTCGCCGGCCAACGGCCCGGTGACGTTCCCTGTCCGTCACGGACGGCCGCACTGCCTGCCGCTGCCGCGGCCCATTTAAGCGGCTGCGTCGTATTCCGCAGTAGTGTACTCGAGCATCCTCGACACGATCGGGTCGCCGCTGGTGGAGGTCGACGCGCCGGCGGGCGCCACCATCGCGGCGAAAGTGGAATCGTACAACCCCGGGGGATCCGCCAAGGACCGGCCGGCGAAGGAGATGGTCGAGGCCGCCGAGCGCGACGGGGTGCTCACCGAGGGCGACGCCCTCGTCGAGCCCACCAGCGGCAACACCGGCATCGGGCTCGCCGTCGTCGGCGCCGCGAAGGGCTACGACGTGACGCTCGTCATGCCGTCCTCGAAGTCGCCCGAGCGCCGACAGATCATGCGCGCCTACGGCGCCGAGATCGAACTCGTCGACGGCGACATCTCCGCAGCGAAAGACCGCGCCGACGAGCTAGAGTCCGAGAACGGCTTCGTCCAGCTCCGCCAGTTCGAGAATCCGGCGAATCCCGAGGCTCACTACCGCTCGACGGGTCCGGAGATCCTCGACGAGGTCGGCGACCGGGAGATCGACGCCTTCGTCGCCGGGGTCGGCACCGGTGGGACGCTCACCGGTATCGGCCGCCGCCTTCGCGAGAAATTCCCCGACCTCGAGATCGTCGCCGTCGAACCGGCGAGCAACGCCGTCCTCTCCACGGGCGAGGCCGGGGACGACGACTTCCAGGGGATGGGACCCGGCTTCGTCAGCGACAACCTCGACCGCGAGTTGATCGACGACGTCGAGACGGTCGAACTCGACGCCGCCGAAGCCGAGTGTCGCCGCCTCGCCCGCGAGGAGGGGATCCTCGTGGGCCAGTCCTCGGGCGGCACGAACCTGGCCGCGAAACGCGTGGCCGAGCGGCTCGCAGCCGACGACGCCGTCGAGGACCCGCTGGTCGTCACCGTCTACTGGGACAGCGGCGAACGCTACATGTCGACCGGGATGTTCGACTGACGCCGCCGGGCCGCAACTCGACGCCGCCCTGTCGTCGCGCTACTCCTCGATGCCGCCCGCGTTCGATTTCCCGTCCGCCGCTTCACCGGACCGGTCCCCCTTCGTCCCGCGTTCGCTCTCCCGTGCGGCTTCGAACGCCCGGAGCTCGCCGCTGACCCGACCGTCGGCCTGGCCGTGCATGTACCGACCGAGCACGGCCGCGAGCCCGGCGACGAGGAGGGCGACCGCCGTCACGGTGCCGAGGGCGATCTGCAGGTCGTCGCTCGCGGCGCCCTCACCGCCGAATCGCAGGCCGAGCGGGACGAGAGCGGTCCCCGCCGCGATGAGATAGAGGCTGCGGGCGAACGCCTCGGCCGGGACGCGGGCCCGGGCGAGATACGCCGCCGGCGCGAGCCAGCTGCCCAGGAACACCAGCGGCGCGGTCCAGACCGACAGGGGGCGGACCGTGCTCACGAGGAACAGCCCCAGTGGCGCGAGCGGGACGGCGACGGCGAGGCCGGCGACGACCATGACGCGTCCGGAGGCTCGCCGCTCACCCCCCTCGGCGGTGAGGAACTCCGGACGCTCGCCCTCGTCGAACAGCCCGTCAAGTTCCGAGAGGTCGACCGCCCCCTCGTCGTCGCCGATCGGCGTCTGGCAGTGCGGACAGAACCGCGCGCCGTCCGGCAGTGTCTTCCCGCACTCGGGACAGGGAAACGCCGGCGGCTGCTCGCCCGCAGATCCGGCGCCGTCCGACACGTCGCTGGCGTCGTCGGGCGCGTTACCGGCGCCCTCGCCGTCGTCGCGTTCGTCCGCCGGCTCGGTCATGCCACCCCCTTTGCGCCCGGTCGACAAGAATCCCGGTCACGGAGCGGTCGACCAGCGTCGCTCGCGACGATGAGGGGGCGTCGACGAGAAACGACTATACCGGCGCACGCCCACGCCACTGCCATGCGACTGGAGGACTACTGGGGAATCGGGCCGAAGACCCGGGACCTGCTCGCCGAACAGCTGGGCGTCGAGCGGGCGCTGGCCGCCATCGAGTCGGCGGACACCCGGGCGCTGGTCGACGCCGGCCTCTCGCAGGGGCGGGCGACGCGCATCCTCCGGCGGGCACAGGGCGGCGAGGCGATGGACGTGCTCGCCACGCGGGACACCCGCGAGGTGTACAAGGAGATCCTCGACCTCGCCGGCGAGTACGCCCTCACCGAGGACGCGGCCAGCCGGATCCGCATCCTCACGCCGCTGGGCGCCCGCGAGGAGATGGCCGAGCGCATCGACCGCATCCTCGAAGCCCGCGACTCGTGGACTGCGCTGGACGACGAGACCCGGGCCGCTGTCGAGGACGCCTTCGAGGACAACGCCGCCGGCGGCGAACTCGCGGCCGTCCGGACCGCGCTCGCGCTCTCGGAGGCCGGCGTCTCCGCAGGCGTCTTCGAGCCGATCGCCGACCTGGACGACGAGGCGCTCGCCGACGCGGCGGCCGCGCTCGCTGGGCTCCGGAGCGGCGGCGACAGCATCGGCGAAGGGGCCGACGACCGACTCGACTCGCTCCGGGACGCGCTGGCGAGCGTCGAGGACATGGCGGCGACGCCCGAGAGCGTCGCCGAGGAAGTTCAGTCGGGCGCTCGCGGCCCGGACGACTTCCGCGAGACACTCGTTCGCCACGTCACGAGCGAGACCGAAGTCGACGTGACGCGTGTCCGCGAAGCGATGCCCGGAGAGGCGACCGACGCCGGCGACTTCGTGGCCGAGACGCTCCGCTCGCTGGCCGGCGACCTGCGGACGGCCGTCGACGAACGAGAGGTCGAAGTCGCCGACAGGCTCGAGGGGACGATCGAGACGGCGAGAACGGAGATAGACGCCGCGGTGACCGCGGTCGACGACGTGGCGCTGTACGTCTCGCTCGCCCGATTCGCCGACGCCTACGACCTCCAGCGGCCGACGTTCGTGGATCGAGAGACCGTCGCCGTCGAGAACGCACGCAACCTCTCGCTGGTCGCCGGGGGCGTTCCGGTTCAGCCCGTCACCTACGGCATCGGCGACCACGACCTCGGCATGACAGGCGCCGACGCGCCGCCGCGGGACCACCGCGTCGCCGTGCTCACGGGGGCCAACAGCGGCGGGAAGACGACGCTGCTGGAGACCCTCTGTCAGGTGCAGCTGCTCGCCCAGATGGGGCTGCCCGTTCCCGCCGACAGCGCCGAGGTGGGCGTCGTCGACGCCGTCGTCTTCCACCGCCGTCACGCGAGTTTCAACGCCGGCGTGCTCGAATCGACGCTCCGGTCGGTCGTGCCGCCGCTGACCGACGAGGGTCGGACGCTGATGCTCGTCGACGAGTTCGAGGCCATCACCGAACCCGGTAGCGCCGCCGACCTGCTCCACGGCCTCGTCCGGTTGAGCGTCGACCGCGGCGCGCTGGGCGTGTTCGTCACCCACCTCGCCGACGACCTCGAACCCCTGCCACCGGAGGCCCGCGTCGACGGCATCTTCGCCGAGGGGCTGACGCCGGACCTGGACCTGGAGGTCGACTACCAGCCACGCTTCGAGACGGTGGGGCGGTCGACGCCCGAATTCATCGTCTCGCGGCTGGTCGCCAACGCCGGCGACCGCAGCGAGCGGGCGGGCTTCGAGACTCTCGCCGAAGCGGTCGGCGAGGAAGCCGTCCAACGGACGCTCTCGGACGCCCGCTGGACGGCGTGATCGGACGGATCGGATGACTCAGACCGTCCCGACCGTCGGGAGATCGCCGTCGTCCCCGGCGTCGTCTCCGCTCTCTGCCTCGCTGTCCGTACCAGCGTCTGTCGATCGTCGATGCTCGTCGTCGGCCGACTCGTACTCCGGCGCGATGATGCACAACATTGCTCTCACCAGGCTCTCCGGCGGGGATCGAACCCGCCGCTCCGGCGCGAGGCCGGCGTCACACCGCTGTGACCGCGGAGAGCAGGGGGTCGGGACGGCCCGTTCGCCGGGCCGTCGTCGATAGTTGCGGCCGTTCACGATTCGTCCGCGTCGGTCGCGTCGACTACGTCTGTGGCATCTGCCGCGTCTGCGACCAGGACGGTCGCCTCCATGATGCCGAAGCCGTCTTCGAGCGTCTCGCGGACGGCGTCGGCCTCGGGCGCGTGGTCGGGGAAGACGAGCCAGACGGTGGCCGTCACCCGGATGTCGGTCGCGCGAGGCGTCACGTCAGTCACGCCGGTGACCTCCGCCGTCTCGACGCCGTCGACGTCCGCGACGACCGTTCGGACGCCGCTCTCGAGGTCCGCCATGGTGTCCCGGGGGACCCACAGGTCGACTTCCGCCGTCGATTCCACCGCGGTTGTGGCATGGACTGCCATAGGCGCCCGGCGCGAGTCGAACGCGCGTCGCCTGAGCGACCGCCGTGCGGGCGTCGAAGCGCGCAGTGATGCCTCTCTCCGGCAGCGCTGGCGCTGGTTCGCCGGCCGCGCTCCCCGTCCGAGCCGGACGCGGCGACAGAGGCCGCGTCAGCGACTGGGGACCTGGGGAGCGTGGACCGGGCGTGCGTGGGCCGATGGGGGGACAGCGAAGCGCGGATCCATCGGTGGGACGAAACCTGTCGTCACGCGAGACGGGCCGGTGGCCACGACGTCGGGGTCACAGGAAGAGCCGAGATCGGCTCGAACCGACAGCCGTCGACCGGACTGGGAGCCCGGGCGGCCCGCGGGGTTTCACGCGGCGACGGTCGGTTCGAGCATGCGGTTGCCCCCTGCAGACCGACCGATCGCCAGATCCTCCCCGCTGGGATTCACTGCACCGACGTCCGCCGTGACGGCGGCGTCGGCGCAACCGGCGCTGCCGCCATACGGGCCGTGGGCCCGGGCGAACGCCGGTGACGCAATGAGGTCGATCATTCGGGATCACCGCTCGCACCGTAGTGGTGGAACGTACTCGATACGTCTACACGGGAATATATTAAATTTTTTGCACGTATGCGAGGCTCTGTCATGCACGGAACTTTCGGGAGGGCCACACTTATGGGCCAGATACTCGAAGTGGGAGGTATGCAGAAACGTCTGAAGCGCATCCTGAGTCGTGCTCGCTACGCAGCCATGGGCGCCGCCGTCGGCGCCGGAATCGGCGGCCTCGTCGGCCGCAACGCCGCCAGTACCGGCGGCGCGCTCGGCGCCATCGTCGGCGCGACCATCGGCGAGAAACGCGTCACCGTCGACTCGTTCATCGACGACGTAAAAGAGCGGCGAGCCGAGCGAGTGGAACTGGCCGACGAGGAGTGACGACCGGGCCGTCCGCCGCGGCCGACCCGCTTAACGCGTAACGGCCGGGCGATACCGGTTCGCGGCGCTCAACCTTGTTCTTCGACGTGGAGTCGGGTAACGTGTCCTCCGCAGCCACACTGTTCGACGTACTCGTAGCGGACGGCGTCGCCGAACGCCTCCGCGAGTTCGTCGTAGAGATACGTCTCGGGGTGGCCGTGGTCGCCATGGGTGACCAGGTTGACGTGGTTGCCCGGCGCCGTGTGGTCGACGGCATCGAGCGCCTGTGAGACGACGAGTTCGCGGTCCTCGCCGTGGTGGGGCTTCTCCAGGTTTGCCGACCAGGAGTTCTCGTGGACGTGGTCGGTCACGGGTTCGACGTCGTCGTGGCTGACGGACATGTGTCTTCATAGCCGCTCCACGCGGTAACCCGCAGCGCCGAATATGTTCGACCGGATCGTGGGTGCGTCAGACCGCGGACTCGTCCTCGCCTGAGCCGTCTCCGTCGCTGTCGGCGTCGTCGGCCTGATCCCCGCCGTTTTCATCGTCCTCCGGGTCACCTCCGTCGGGCTCCTCGACCGTCTGCTCCTGAACCTGGACGCCTTTCCCGGCGAGATACCGCATCTGTCGGCGGGCGAACTCCTCCTCGCGGGCGCCCTGGGTCGCGAGCACGTACATCAGCGCCCGGCCTGCGGGTCGCATCGTTCGTCCCGCGCGCTGAGTCCCCTGCCGGCGCGACCCGCCCAGCCCGGAGGCGACGATGGCGAGCGACGCGTCGGGGAGGTCGATCCCCTCGTCGCCCACGCGGGAGACGACCAGCGTCCGCAGCGATCCGTCGCGGAACTGCTGGAACAGCCGTTCGCGTTCGTGATGTGGCGTGTCGCCGCTGACGAACGGCACGTCCAGGGCGGACGACAGCTCGCGGCCCTGGTCGAGGTAGTCGACGAAGACCAGCGCCTTCTGCTCGGGGTGCCGTGAGAGGATCCGGCGCGTCTCGTCGACCTTCGCGGGGTTCGACGCGGCGATCTGCCGACGTTCGTGGCCCTCGCTGCCGACGTACTCGTTGCGGTGGTCGTCGTCGGTCCAGGGGACGTACCGTATCTCGACGCGCGGCTCGGCGACGAATCCGTCGTCGAACAGCGAGTCCCAGTCCGTGCCGATCGGCGGGCCGATGAGCGTGAAAATCTCCTCCTGCAGGTCGTCCTCGCGGACGGGCGACGCGGAGAGCCCGAGGCGATGACGGGTCTGGAGGTTCGCGCTCCGGCGGTAGACATCGCTGGGGACGTGCTGGACCTCGTCGTAGACGATGAGCCCCCACTCGCGCGAGTCGAAGAGGTGCCGATGGCGGTCCATCCCCGCCGTCTGGTAGGTGGCGATTGTGACCGGCCGGATGTCCTTCTTCCCGCCGTGGTACTCGCCGACCTGGGACTCGTCGAGGGTCGTGTGGGCGAGAACCTCATCGCGCCACTGCCGAACGAGTTCGCGGCTCGGTACCAGGATCAGCGTCTCGCCGCCGACCCGCTCCAGGATACCCATCGCGGCGACCGTCTTGCCGCTCCCCGGCGGTCCGACCAGCACGCCGGATTTGGTCTCCATGAACCGCCCGACCCAGTCGTGCTGGTAGTCTCGCAGTTCGAGCGTCAGCGAGAGATCGAGCGGATCGCCGGACTCCAGGTCCCGCTCGTCCTGGACGGGATACCCCGCCTCGTAGAGGATCCGCTTGACCTCGGCGGTGGCCTCCTCGGCGACCCAGCTCTCGGTGTCGGAGATGGGCGCCCTGAGGTGCGTGTCGTCGAGTTTCTGCCGCGCGACGTTGCCCATCAGGTTCTCCGTCGCCGCTTCGAGCACCGTGTAGCCGTCCTCGTGGGTGCGAAGCGTGAACTGGTGGGCGCGCTTCCACTGCTCGGCGATCCACTCTTCGAGGTCGGGATAGCGCTGTGGCAGCACGTCGCGGACGGTGCCGAGGAGGTCCTCGACGTCGTCGTACGGCGCCTGCCAGATGTCCGAGTCCGCGATCTCGTAGACGTACCCGCTGTCGCCGTTGGTGTCGACCAGGCGGGCGAACTGCGATAGCTGGGCGCGGGTGAACTGCGCGGGCCTGTCGACGACGATCTGCCGGCGGTTCGGGAAGACGACGAACCGCTCGCGGTCGGCGTACTCCGTCCACTCGGCCGGATACCACACCGTGGGGTCCTGGGAGACGTCCCGGCTCACGGCCCCGCCATTGCGTTCGAGGGAGGCGAGCCACGTCTCGGCGTCTTCCCGCGATTCGTCCAGGCGACGCGCGATCTCGTCGGTCGTCAGGACTGGACGACCCGCCCGTTCGATCGCCTCGTGGAATCGATCGAGCGACGCGCCGTCCTGGTCGTCTGTCACACTCGCCCGTTAGCCGCCCCCGGACAAGGTGCTTTCGTCTGCTCGGTTCGTAGCCCCGAACCCAGCGGAATTAGCACTAGCTACCAGATACCAATATATTATTGGTATCGTATGATTAGAAGGCCACAATCCGTTCCGATTCAGATCGCGATCGCGAACTCCCAGTTCTCGGTACGTGACTAATAATGCATAATGGACGTCTTCGAACCCTAGTAGCCGGATTTTGAAAATTCCAGGTTTTTTCAGTCTGGCTGTCTCGACTGAGCAGTTAGCTAATCCGAATCTATCCGGTGAATTCGGATATACACCTAATATACCGGTTTGAGACGGGAAAGGCCGTGATCGAACGGAGAGTGTGCCGAAAGTTCAGCACCGTGGTGAACTTATATAAGAATTCGAAGTATATAGGCATCTATTCAGATGTGCGATATCAATTTCGAATCGCTCGGGATTCACGTCGAAACGTGGAACCGCGGTCGTCTACGAGGAGGCGGTTGGCGCAGTCCGACCGGTGGGTCGGAACCGGAGTCGGTGGTGGGCCATTAGATCGCTCGCGCTGGACGTCGACGGCGCGGGCGGTGCCGCTACGAGTACGTGACGTTCAGTTCGAGGACGTTCGCGGTCTCGAGGACTCGCTTCGGGAGTTCCTCGCGGAAGCGTTCGTTCTCGAAGCGGTGGGACGGGCCGGAGACGCTGATCGCGCCGAGGACGCGGTCGTCGTTACTGAGGACCGGCGCGGCGACGCAGCGCAGTCCGGACAGGCGTTCCTCGTCGTCGAACGCGACGCCGCGCTCGCGGATCTCGGCGAGCGTCTCGGACAGTTCGTCGCGGTCGGTGACGGTCCGGTCGGTGGTTGCTGGCAGGCCGTGACGCTCGATTATTTCGTCGACGCGCTCCTCGGATAGGTGCGCGAGGATCGCCTTGCCGAGGGCCGTGCTGTGCAGGCAGACGCGGTTGCCGACGTGCTCCTTCACGCGGACCGCGTTCTCGCCGCGGGTCCGGTAGAGGTAGGTCCCCTTGCCGTGCTCCTCGACGAGGAGGTTGCAGAGTTCGCCCGTCTCGTTCGCGAGGCGGTCGAGTTCGGGGCGGGCGATCTCGAAGATCTGCGACTGGTTGCGGGCGTACGCGCCGTGTTCGAGGAACCGCAGGCCGATGCGGTACTGGTCGTCGACCTTGACGACGTACGCCTCCTGTTCGAGCGTGCTCAGGTAGTTGTGGACGGTGCTCTTCGGGAGGTCGAGGTGCGTCGACAGCTCCGTCACTCCCGCCCCGCCGAGCTCCTGGAGGCCGCCGATGATCCGAAACGTTCGTTCGACCGACTTTACCGTGTTTCGCGCGGACTGCGCCATATCGAGCGAGAGACACCCCGCTGTCTTAATCGTTCTGCAATCGCAAACGACCGTTCAGATATTCACTCGCCTCCGAGAAAATCCCTCGCAGCGTCAGACGGTCGTCACTGGGTTAGTAAGCGTACCGATCCCCTCGATGTCGATCTCGACCTCGTCGCCCTCGCGGAGGGTGAAATCGCCCTCGGGGACAAGCGCCGTTCCGGTCAACAGAACAGTCAGCTCCGGGACGACGTTGTGCCGGGTCAGGTAGGAGGTGAGCTCCTCGCACGTGCGGACCATCTCGCCAGTGTTCGTGGTTCCCTCGTAGGCGACCTCGCCGTCGCGGTGGATCTGCATCGTCATCTCCAGATCGTGGGGGTCGTCGACTTCAGCGCGGGAGACGACGCAGGGGCCGAGCGAACAGCAGCGGTCGTAGACCTTGGCCTGGGGGAGATACAGCGGGTTCTCGCCCTCGATGGAGCGGCTGCTCATGTCGTTCCCGATAGTGAACCCGACCATCTCGCCGTCGTAGAGGACGACGCCGAGTTCGGGCTCGGGCGTGTCCCAGGTGGAGTCGGCCCGGATGCCGACGGCCTCGTCGGGGCCGACCGTCCGGCTCGGCGTCGCCTTGAAGAAGATCTCCGGGCGTTCGCTCTCGTAGACGTCGATGTACACGTCGGGTTTGTCGCTCTCCTCCTGGCGCGCTTCCTCGCTGATCTGGTAGGTGACGCCCGAGGCCCAGACCTCGGGCGGTTCGACGGGCAGGACGACGTCGTCGCCGTCGAACTCGATCGGTTCGGCGTCGTCGAGGTACGCCTGGGCGCTCTCGTCGAGGCCCTGTCGCGTCTCGTCGGCGCTCGCGAGCAACTCCCCGACTGTCGCGGGGCCGCCCGACGCGCTCGTCAGGTCGTAGGCCGTCTCTCCGTCGGACGCTACCAGCCGCTGGTCGTTCCCCCGCGTCACTCGGAAGTATCTCATACTCTGTACGGTCTGTTGGACAGGCAGTATTTAAGTGTGCCGGGCGTGACTCCCGAAC
Organism: Halosimplex rarum; assembly: GCF_047715405.1. Classification (NCBI taxonomy): domain Archaea; kingdom Methanobacteriati; phylum Methanobacteriota; class Halobacteria; order Halobacteriales; family Haloarculaceae; genus Halosimplex; species Halosimplex rarum. The sequence goes on along the minus strand of NZ_CP180412.1, from coordinate 1,252,245 downwards.
GCGGTTCGGGCGAGTGGTCGCGGTCGCCCCCTCTCGCGGTGCCAGCGGCGAGGGGTACCGGCACCGCAAGAGTTTTTGAGCGTTCGAGAGAGGTGAACAAACATGGACGTAGGTGTGCTGACCGTGGCACTCGGCGGCGAATCGCTCGAAGACGCGTTCGCGTACCTCTCGGAGCAGGGGGTCGACGCGGTCGAACTGGGCTGTGGCGGGTTCGTCGGCGACGACCACCTCCCCCGCGAGGAGTACCTCGACGACGACGAGGCACAGGCCGAACTGCGGGACCTGCTCGACGAGTACGACCTCTACGCGTCCGCGCTCGCGACGCACAACAACCCGCTCCACCCCGACGACGAGCGGGCCGAGCGCGCCGACACCGAACTCCGGGAGGCCATCACGCTGGCCGACCAGCTCGGCGTCGACGCCGTGACCTGCTTCTCCGGCCTGCCAGCCGGCGGACCGAACGACGAGACGCCCAACTGGATCACGGCGCCCTGGCCCAACGAGCACCACGAGGCCCACGAGTACCAGTGGGAAGTCGCCGAAGAGTACTGGTCCGACCTCGCCGAACACGCGGCCGACCACGACGTGAAGGTCGGCATCGAGATGCACCCGAACATGCTCGTCTACGAGCCGACCGGGATGCTCGAACTCCGCGAGCGCACGAACGAGTACATCGGCGCGAACTTCGACCCCTCGCACCTGTTCTGGCAGGGTATCGACATCACCGAGGCCATCCGCTTCCTCGGCGAGGAGGACGCGATCCACCACTTCCACGCCAAGGACACGAAGGTCTACGAGGCCAACAGCCGCGTGAAGGGCGTCCTCGACACCGAACCGTACACCGAAGAACCCGATCGCTCGTGGCTGTTCCGCTCCATCGGCTACGGTCACGGGGAGGAGTTCTGGAAGGACGTCGTCTCGACGCTGCGGATGATCGACTACGACGGCGCCCTCTCTATCGAGCACGAGGACTCGCTCACCTCCCCGAACGAGGGCCTGGAGAAGGCCATCGACGTGCTCCAGCGCTCCGTCTTCGAGACCACCCCCGGCGACGCCTACTGGGCCTAAACGATGAGCGAGGAACCACTCTCCGTCGGCGTGCTCGGGTACCGCTTCATGGGCAAGGCCCACGCCAACGCGCTGGCTCGCCTCCCGATGTTCTTCCCGGAGGCGCCGGAGGTCGAGCGCGAGGTCATCGTCGGGCGCGACGAGGAAGCCCTCGCCGAGGCGGCAGACCGGCTCGGCTTCGAACGTTACGCCACCGACTGGGAGGACGTCGTCGACGAGGTCGACGTGTTCTACAACCTCGGGCCGAACAACATCCACGCGGACCCGTCGATCGCCGCGCTGGAAGCCGACACGCACGTCTTCTGCGAGAAGCCGCTCGCGCACACGCTCGAAGACGCCGAGCGGATGCGCGACGCCGCGCGCGACTCGGCGGCGACCGCCGGTATCGCCTTCAACTACCGGTTCATCCCAGCGATCCAGTACGCCAAGAACCTGATCGACGCGGGCGAGCTCGGCGAGATCCACCACGTCCGTGGGAAGTACCTCCAGGACTGGTTGGTCGACCCCGAGGCGCCCTGGAGCTGGCGTAACTCGAAGGAACTGGCGGGATCGGGCGCGCTCGGCGACCTGGGTGCCCACACCATCGACCTGACCCGCTTCCTCGTCGGTGACCGAGCCGGCGATATCACCCGCTTGTCCGGGCAGCTGCAGACCTTCGTCGACGAGCGGCCCGTCCCCGGCGGCGACGACGGCTCGCTCCAGGGCGAGGGCGGCGACTCGACCGAGACCCGCGAGGTGACGGTCGACGACGCCTACACCGCCCAGGCCGAGTTCGAGAACGGCGCCGTCGCCACCTACGAGGCCTCGCGGTTCGCGACGGGCTGCAAGAACGACCACAGCGTCGAGATCAACGGCTCGAAGGGGAGCCTGAAGTTCTCGCTCGAACGGCTGAACGAACTCGAACTCCTCCTCGAAGGCGACCGAGGGTTCCAGACGATCAACGTGACGGAGGCCGACGACCCGTACATGGAGCACTGGTGGCCCGTCGGTCACGTCATCGGCTGGGAGCACACGTTCGTCCACGAGAACTACGAGTTCCTCTCGGCTGCGGTCGCCGGCGAGGACCACTCGCCGTCGTTCGAGGACGGCTACCGCGTCCAGGAACTGCTCAGCGCCATCGAGGAGTCCGACGCCGCCGGCGAGTGGATCGAGGTCTGAGACCACCCGAGACCGGTCGACACCGGCTTCGAAGACGAATCCGGCAGGATTCGCTCGCGACGGCACCTTTTTCGCGGTCCTGTGACTCCGTAGCCCATGACGCTGACAGCTGCAGTCGTCGGTGCCGGACCGGACCCTGACAACCCCAGCGGCGACGGCTACGCGATGGGGTATCGCCACGCCGACGCCTACGAGGCCGTCGACGACGTCGACCTGGTCGCGGTCGCGGACATCGTCCCGGAGAACGCCCGGGCGTTCGCCGACGAGTACGGGATCGGCGACGAGGCCGTCTTCGAGGACTACGAGGCGATGCTCGACGCGGTGGAACCCGACGTCGTCAGCGTGACCGTCCCGCCGGCCATCCACGCGGACATCTCGATCGGGTGTATCCGGAGCGGCGTCGTCGAGGCGGTCCACTGCGAGAAGCCGATGGCGCACACGTGGGGCGAGGCACGCGCGATGGCAGATGAAGCGGACGAGCACGGCGTCCAGCTCACCTTTAACCACCAGCGCCGCTTCGGCGAGCCGTTCCGCCGGGCGAAGGAACTCCTCGACGACGGGGAGATCGGCGACCTCGAACGCGTCGAGTTCTCCGCCCCCAACGTCTACGACTACGGCAGCCACTCGTTCGACCTCTGTTCGTACTACAACGACGAGGTCGACGCGGAGTGGGTGCTCGCGAACGTCGACTACCGCGAGGAAGACGTCCTCTTCGGCGCGCACAACGAGAACCACGCCGTCGTCCAGTGGCGCTACGAGAACGGCGTCACCGGCCTCGCGACCACAGGAGTCGGCGCCGAGACCGTCTCCTGTCACAACCGACTGATCGGGAGCGACGGCGTCATCGAAGTCGGCCCCGGGGGCGTCGCCGCCTCTGAGCCGCTGCGAATCCGTCGCGACGGCGAGGGCTGGGAGTCCGTCGCCTGTGACGAGGGCGTCCACGGCAGCGACTGCATCCGACGCGCGATCGTCGACGTCGTCGAGGGCGTCGAGACGGGCGATCCCTCGGAGCTGTGCGCCCGAAACGCCCTCGTCGGCACGGCGCTGATCTTCGGCGCCTGGGAGTCGAGCCGGCGCCGCGGCCGAGTCGACTTCCCACTGGAGATCGACGACAATCCGCTGGAGTCGATGGTCGAATCCGGCGCGCTGACGCCCGAGGCCGACGCGTCCTGACCACACGTTCGGGGAGTGGGGAGAGTGCCGATCGAACTTCCCGAACGGAGTGGCACACTGTCCGACCGGCAGTTCCGTCCACCCGCGGGGACGTCCCGCTCAGGCGAACTACCTGGACCTCATACTCACCCCCGTTCTTACGCAATCATTACCGTTTTCTATAGATGGCATACTTCCCAAAATGACAGAACGGCACGAACTCTAGAGCCAGTACCGGCTGCCAGGGATCCGTCTTCCGACGGTCTCGGTAATCCGTCCGTACGGAGTCGCGACCGGACGCAGGGGAGTTCCGCGTTGCCGGCTGAACGTCGAATATTTCGCTACATTCGGGCATCGAATTCGATAGTCATTCACGGGCATGAAGAGATCCAGCGTCGGTGTGATTACAAGATTACGGATGTAATACCGACGATGCCGTTGCGTTCGGCCCTACGTAATACAGATCGGCGTTCTCTATCTCTCACAATGGATCGGGCTCGGAATCGCGGAGCTGTTCGTCCGACTGGGAACGAACAGGCGTCAGGAACGTACTCGACGGGGGAAACAACGAGAGGGCGATGGACCTCACGAACGGGCAGAACGGGAGAGACAAACGGGGTGCCAGTCGCGCTATCGTCCGCCGTCGAGCAGGTCGACGAGGGTCCAGTAGGCGTCTTTCGGTCGGCGGTACTCGGTGACGATCCCCTTGTTGTTCCGCGACCGGGGCCGGGTCATCGCGTGGTCGGGGTTCCCGAGCGTGTCGCAGAACTGCCAGACGGTGAACCCGGCGACGCTCTCGCGCTCCCGGAACAGTTCGACGCACTCGGCGATCAGGTCGGCCTGGTACGTCTCGGACCACTTCCGGGCCGCGTGAGTCCGATCGCCTGGGACGGCACCGGCGCCGAACTCGGAGACGACGATCGGCTTCTCGCCGTACGACTCCTCGATCCGGTCGAGATGGGCCGCCCAGTCGCCGTCGTCGCGGTACCAGCCCCAGTACGCGTTCACGCAGAGGAAATCGCAGTACTGGAAGACGCGGTCGGTCCCGCCCTCCCAGTCGGTGTTGGACGCGACGGTGACCAGCCGGGAGTCGTCGAGCCCGTCGGCGGTTTCAGCGAGCTGGCGCGTCGCATCGGCGACGGTCCGCTGCTCGTTGGAACACTCGTTCGAGAGGCTCCAGGCGACGATCGACGGGTGGTGGCGGTCCCGCTCGACCATCTCGACGAGGGTGCGCTGTCCCTGCTCCTCACAGCCGGTCATCGCGGACTCGTCGACCTGCCAGAGCGGAATCTCCTCGATGACGAGGACGCCTTCCTCGTCGCACAGATCGAGGAATCGCGGGTGGTTCGGGTAGTGTGAGCAGCGGACCGCGTTACAGCCGGCCCGCTGGATGATGTCCAGGTCCTGTCGCTGGATCCGCAACGGCTGGGCAGCGCCCCAGTCGGGGTGGTCCTCGTGGCGGTTGACACCCGCGATCGACACCGGTTCGCCGTTGAGCAGAATGTCCCGACCGTCGACGTCGACCTCGCGGAACCCGATGCGGTCGCGGAGGTCGTCGGCGAACGGTTCGCCCTCGCTGTCGTCGCCGTGGGCTCCTCGAATCCTGGCTTCAACGTCGTACAGCGTCGGGTCGTCGAGGGTCCAGCGGTCCACGTCGTCGAGTTCGAGCGTCAGCGTCGCCGTTTGAGCGTCCATTCCCTCGACGGTGACGGGCTCGGCGACGGTCTCCTCGCCGACGGAGACGGCGAGTTCGGGTTCCGCGGGTCGCGGACCGAGGTTGTTGAGCGTGACTTCCGCCTCGACCGTCACCGCGTCGCCCGCCAGTTCGTACTCCAGCGCGAGGTCGCGGACGAAGACGTCCGGCACGGTCTCGACGACGACCTCGCGGTAGATCCCGCCGTGGGGGAACCAGTCCACGTCGTCGTGCGGGACGGTCGTCTCGGTGTGGGTGTTGTCCGCGCGGACGACCAGTTCGTGCTCGCCGGCGTCGAGGTCTCGCGCCAGCGCGGTGAACGGCGTGAATCCGCCCACGTGGCTCGTCAGCTCCTCGCCGTCGAGGTAGACGGTCGCCTCGCGGGCGACGGCGTGGAAGGTGAGCTGAACCGATCCCGGGTCGACGAGGTCGAACCTCCGGCGGTACCACGCCGGCCCGACGTAGTCGGCGTACTCCGTCCGCGCTTCCCAGGAACTCGGGACCGCGACCCGGTCGGCGTCCTCGCTCGGGAACTCCTCGTGGTAGCCGGCTTCGCGTCCCTCGTCGTCGGGGTCCGTGACGAACTCCCACGGCCCGTCCAGCGTCCGCCGCCGTCGTTCCGTCGTCGTCTCGGAAGTCCTGTGCATACGTGCACAAGGCACTCTGCCGGGAGTTAAACGTTACCACACCACGGCCGGGTGCGGCGCCGACAACGAGCGCCAGTTCTATGGCCCCGCGGGCGAAGTGGGGGACATGGAACTCACGTCTCAGGACGGTGCGGTGCTCGTCTACACCTTCGGGGTGATGGTCAGCGCGCTCTGGCTCTCGACGCCAGGGAATCCGGAAATCACGCCCTTCGTCGTGGCCGTCTTCGGCGCCACGTCGATCGGCTGGACCGCCTACTTCAAGTGGCGGATCGCGCCGCAGTACGAGGATGACGACGAGGAAGAAGACGAGGACGACGAGGAGGACCTGACGCCGCCGACGGTCGAGAACTGAGACGTCGGCCGGACGTCGGTTCTCGACCGCGTTCGAGACGATCCGCTCAGTCCGGTCAGTGGACGGTTCGGTCGTCGCTCGTGTCGATGTCCTCGCGGGGCTCGGCGTTGCCCTGGCTGTAGGTCGCGCGCTCGTCGCTCGGCGCGGCCCACTCGACGGCGTTGGCGAGGACCCGCTGGATCTCCTCGTCGTGATACACCGGGTACGTCTCGTGGCCAGGTCGGAAGTAGAAGACGCGGCCGTCGCCGCGGCGGTAGGTACAGCCCGAACGGAACACCTCGCCGCCCTCGAACCAGGAGTTGAACACCAGCGTCTCCGGCTGGGGCACGTCGAAGCGTTCGCCGTACATCTCGGCCTCCTCCAGTTCGATGCAGTCGTCGATCCCCTCGGCGATGGGGTGGCTCGGCTCGATGACCCACAGTCGCTCGCGCTCGGCGGCCTCGCGCCACTTGAGCGCGCAGGTCGTCCCCATCAGCTCCCGGAAGATCTTCGAGAAGTGCGCCGAGTGGAGGACGATCAGGCCCATCCCGTCGAGGACGTGTTCCTTGACGCGCTCGACGATCTCGTCGTCGACCTCGTCGTGGGCGGCGTGGCCCCACCACGTCAGGACGTCCGTCTCGTCGAGGACGTCCTCGGTGAGCCCGTGTTCGGGTTCCTGCAGGGTCGCCGTCTCGGTGTCGAACCCGCGCTCGGCGAGCGCGTCGGCGATCGTCCCGTGGATGCCGTCGGGGTAGATCTCCGAGACGGTGTCGTTCTCCTGCTCGTGGACGAACTCGTTCCAGACCGTGACGCGCGTGTCTGTCATGTTCACACCCTCGCCTCCCGAAGCCTTTCTGGTTCGGCAAGCGGCAAAACTGGACGGAGCCGTTCGGCTCGATCGAACGACCGCGCGATCCCCTTGGTCAACCGGACGGCGACCGCGCACCGAACGGCGAGCGATCGGGCCGGGCCGAACCGCGTGGCCTCGGTTACTCGACGAGTTCGACGGCGGCGAATGCCGAGGGGTTCTCCCAGGAGTCGTCCTGCTCGTTGAACCAGGTCAGCTTCTTGTCCCTGTCGCCGCCGGTGTCGTCGTCGTTGACGTGGACGTCGAACCCGAGGACGTGGCCGGCCTCGACCGTCTGGTCGGGGGCGAGGTTCGACCACGCGAAGGCGAGTTCCAGTTCGTAGCCGTCGTCGGTTTCGTTCCACGCCATCTCGGGGTCGAGTTCGGTCGGCAGGACGCCCGCCGAGACGCCGTCCGCGCCGCGCGCGGCGACGATCTGGAAGTCGTTCTCGCTGTCGTAGCTCGGCAGGTGCGAGTAGTCGGCGTCGACGTACACCTCGATCGAGTCGTCGTTGTACAGCTCCGAGGAGTCGACGGACTTCCGGTCGTCGACCACGTCGACGTGGAGGTACAGCGCGTCGTCGTCCCAGCGGGCGCGCCAGCCGCCGCTGAGGTCGGACTCCTCCGGGTCGCCCATGACTGCGTGCTGGAAGTCGTTGCGCTCGCTCTCCCACGAGTCGTCGAGTTCACCGTCGACGCTCGGTTCGGACTCGGCGCGCGGGATCTCCGCGGCGATCTCGACCTCACCGGAGACGCTGTGGGTCTTGATCCGACTGATGACCGACTCGTTGCTGAGGCTGTCGACGGCGCTCATGTGGATCTTGTACGTCTCGCCGGGCGTGAACCCTTCGAGCGTCGTCTCGAAGCGCAGGTCCTCGGCGTCGAAGGCGTTCTCGGCGTCTGCATCGTTCAGCAGGCCGATCGTGTCGATCTGCTGGCGCAGTTCGCCGTTGACGAAGACGTTGTAGTGCATGACCTGGGTCTCCTCGTCGACGACCTGGTCCCACGCGAGGGTCACCGTGCCGTCGGCGTTCTCGGTGAGTTCGAGGTTCTCCGGGGTCGGTGGCGCGTCGGTGTCGCTCGGTCCCTCGTACTCGGCGCCGTCGCGGGCGACGGCGTCAGGGACGTTCTCATCGCGGGTCTCGGCCAGCCACTGCTTGACGAAGTGGCCGTGATACAGCTCGCCGCCGGTGACGTTGTGGTCGAAGTCGAGCATCGTCGGGTGCCAGTGCGAGTCGAGACACCAGGCGGTCCAGCCGACGTTCTCGCGACCGTTCAGCCACTCCTTGAACGGTTCGCCGAAGTTCGAGCGCGTCCCCGGCTGGACGTCGTCGATGGCGTCGAAGCCCCACTCGGTTATCATCACCGGCACCTCGTCGGCGGGCGCGCCGTAGTCTTCCTCGAAGACCTCGGCGCTCGTCCCGTCGCCGGGGTAGATGTGCCCGGCGTAGATCAGGTTCTCGCCCTCGAAGGGGCTCTCGGCCGCGTACTTCGTGAGCGAGGTCCAGTTGGGCGAGCCGACGATGATCGGCGTGTCGGGCGCGTCCTCCCGGATGCGGTCGACCAGCGGCTGCGCGACCTCCTTCCAGGCGTTCCAGTTCTCCAGCGTGTCCGCGGCCGGCTCCTGTGGTTCGTTCCAGAACTCGTAGAGGACGTGGGGCTCGTCGGCGTACCGCGAGGCGAAGAAGTCCCAGAACTCCCGGACGTCCTCGTGAACGGACTCGTCGTCCCAGTTCTGGATGATGTGGTAGTCGACGATCAGGTAGACGCCCTGTTCCTTGCAGTGCTCGACCGTCGGGTCGACGTACTGGGTCGCGTACTCCTCGTAGCCGAGCTGGTCGATCGCGTAGTTCGAGAGCGGGAGTCGAAGAATGTTGTTGTACCACGCGTCGGCCGTGTCGGTCGCCAGTTCGAGCGTGTCCATGTAGGTCCCACCCCGGTTTCGCTCGTTCTGGTCGCCGAACAGCGGCTCGATCAGGTTCGCGCCCCGCGGCGTGAACCGCTCGCCGTCCTCGGTGACGACCCAGTTTCCGTCCGTTCGGAGCCGCGGGAGTTCCGCCGGGGCCGAGTCCGTCTCGGTCCCCGCGTCTGTCTCCGACTCCGTGCCCTCCGCGGGCGTGTCGGTCGGCTCCGCAGCCGGCGTTTCCGTCGGTGTGTCTGTCGGCGAATCCGTCTCGCCGCCGCCGTCGTTCGTAGTCGATTCACCCTCTCCACCCGGACACCCTGCGAGGCCGGCCGCGACCGTCGCGGCGAGGCCGGAACGCAGGAACCTTCGTCGTTCCATGTCCGGGCACATGTCTGCATGTCTGCAAGTTACTCATTTTTATTCATCAAGCAGATACCGCCGCAGACGGCGTCAGATCCATATATATGAACGATACGTGCCGATTCAGACACGATCCGCCACTCGAATCTGCGAGGGGTATCCATCGGTGTCATTGCCGGGCGAGTCACACTGCTGCGTCCGTCTCCCGGCAGTCATCGCCCACCCGCGGAATGCAGATCATATATCACATTTATTCAGAAAAGTTGAAATTAGTCCAATGGGATTTCCGATCCATGCGGAGAGATGACAATAGCCACGCAGAGAGCCTATCACGACGCCGGTGCGCGCAGATACTGGCCGGAATGGGATCGGTCGCTCTGGCGGGATGTCCGAGCGGCAGCGGAGACACCGCGACGGACCCCGGCGACGCAGACGACGGCGACGCGACGGAGAGCGACGTGTCAGGCGCCGACAGCCGGGACGGCGGGGACGGCGGGACGCCGACCGAGGAGTCCGACGCCGGGACGGCGACCGACCGCCAGGCGGTTCGGGACACGATCCGGGTCGCAGTCGGCAACTCGCCGGACGTGTTCAACTGGAACCCGTGGACGCCCCAGGACAACACCACCGGCGACAACTGGATGTCGGAACTGAACGGACTCACGAACGTCCACACGCCGGAGAACGCCTACAGCGGGACGACGGTTCCGACGCCGCACAAACCGGACCACGAGGAAGTCGAGTTGATGACGTGGATCGAGGACTGGACTGTCGAAGAGCCCTACGACTGGCGCCACCACCTCGACGACCGGGCGTCGTTCTGGAACGGCGACCCCTACGACGCGCCCACGCTGGTCACGCACAACCACGTCGCGTGGTTCTTCAACGGCAACAAGTTCACAGAGGGCGAGACGTTCAACGAGGAAGCCGAAGACCAGTGGACCCGCCACGGCTGGTTCGACAAGGGCGACGTGCCCGAACAGGACGAGAACCCGGTCGCGAAACCGGTCCTCGAAGCCCAGGCCAAGGGGCTGCTGTTCAACCCGCCGCTCCACCCCGACTACACGGAACCGTACCTCGAACGGTTCCGGGACGCCGGCTCCTCCGACGAGGTCGGGTCGATCAGTGACGACCTGACGAGCGACCGCGTCTCGCTCCAGCGCATCAGCGAGGAAGGGTGGGGGTCAGGGATGTACGTCCTCCAATCCGTGGACGACATCGGCTCGGAATCCGTCACGCTCCGCCTCGACGACGAACACCCCAACGCCGGCCACACGAACGTCGAGAACCTGGAGCTGCTCTGGGCGGAGTCCTCGCGCCGCCAGACGCTCGCGTCGAACGGCGACATCGACATCAACGGTGGCATCGTCGCGCCGACGGCGGACTACAACCGCGAGACCCTTCCCGACCACGCGCAGGAGCTGACCCGGTGGCTCAACGCCACGCTCGGGACCCAGTGGCTGATGAACTGGCACGACCCCCACCTCCAGCGGCTGTGGGTTCGCCGCGCGCTCGTCGAAGCGGTCGACTGGAACGCGGTCGTCGCCAACGGCTGGGGCAAGCAGACCGGCCGGACCACCACCTACGACACGTTCCTGATGGACGCCGAGTCCGAGAGCACGTTCTCCTCGGACTTTCTGGACAGCCTCCACACCTACTCGCGTGCTCAGAACCTCGAAACCGCGACCCAGTACATGCAGAACGCGGGCTACTCGCGCCAGGGCGGTCAGTGGGTCGACCCCAACGGCAACGCGGCGTCCATCGACCTCATCGCCCCGTCGAACGACACGAGCTACGTCCAGGCGGCCCAGTCGATCAAGGCGAACCTCTCGGGGTGGGGTTTCGGCGTCAACTTCTCCTCGCAGGGGTTCTCGACGTGGTCGAACAACCTCAACCCGGAGGGCGACGGCCTCAACTTCGACACGTCGATCTTCTGGTCGGACACGGCGACGGTGTTCGGCAAGTACAACGACCGCGGCGCGTGGTGGGGCGAGGCGCTGCTTGGCGGCAGCCCCTCCGCCGGCAGCGTGTTTCGCCTCACCGAGGACGACGAGCGGGACACGCAGAACAAGCCCGTCGTCGTCGAACTCCCCGAGGAAGTCGGGTCCATCGACGCGCCCGACGAGGCCGGCATCGACCCGGACCTGGAGAACGGCCGCGAGGTCGACATGCTCGACGTCGTCGACGCGATCCGCGAGCCCGGCAAGTCCGAAGAAGAAATCAACGAGCTCTATCGCACCTGCGCCCAGTACTACAACTTCTACCTCCCCGACTTCGTGTTCGCCCAGTCGATCTCGGGGGCGTGGGGCAACGTGCGGGACTTCGATTGGCCGGGACCGGACGAGCGCGCGCTCGATTACGCCCGCAACGTCAGCATCCCAGTCGGGACGGTGATGACCGGTCTGACCCAGGCCAGCTACGACACCGACTTCGAGTCGCCGGAGTGAGGCCCGGTGGCCGCCGACGCAGTCCCACCGGTCAGCGGTCGACGTCGACCGTCGTCTCCGTGCCGTCGTAGGTGACCGTCTCGTCCTCCGACGCGTCCGTCTCGACCCCCACGCCGCGATTCTCGCCGACGACCACGATTTCGAAGTCGCGCTCATCCACCAGGTCCGGGAACGACCCATCGCGGTCCTCGACCGTCAGCTCGCTCGCCGCGTCGTCCCAGCGGATCGGGGTGAACGCGAACTCGCCGTCCTCGTAGTCGTAGCCGTCGCCGGCGTCCTCGTAGACGTCGAACTCGCCGTCGCGGCCGGGATAGACGCGCAGTTCCCAGTCGGCGTCGGGCCGCTCGCCGGTGTGCTGGACGACCGGTCCCATCGGCACGACGCTGCCGGCTTTCACGAACAGCGGGACCTTCTCCAGGGGCGCGTCGGCGAGGATCGTCTGACCGCCCTCGTAGCGCTCGCCCGTCCAGAAGTCGTACCAGTCGACGCCCTCGGGGAGGTACACCTCGCGCGCCTCGGCCTTCTCGTCGAGCGGTTCCGAGTCGGGACCGTAGTACATCGGTTCGGTGACCGGACAGACCATGAGCGAGGGACCGAACATGAACTGATCGCCGACTTCGTGGGCGTCGGCGTCGTCCGGGAACTCGATGGCGAGGTGGCGGTACATCGTATAGTCGCGGTGGGTCTCCCAGCCGGCCAGCGAGTAGATGTACGGCATGAGGCGGTAGCGCAGGCGGTCGAACTTCACGAGCGTGTCGAAGGTGCGCTCGCCGGGTTCGCCGAAGCGCCACATCTCGCGGGCGGTGTGGGTCCCGTGCGAGCGGAACAGCGGCAAGAAGGCGCCGTACTGGAACCAGCGGACGTACAGCTCGCGGTAGCCCGCGTCCTCGTTGCCCTCGTCGAAGTCGCCGTCGATGATCCACGAGTAGTCGGCGTTACCGGCGAAGAACGCGCCGATGTCGAGCGTCCACTTGGGGTTGCCCGCGGCGGTGAACTGCAGGCCGTCGGCGATCTGCGTGCGGTAGCGCTCCCAGGTCGCCTCGATGTCGCCCGACCACGTGATCGCACCGTAGCGCTGCTGGCCCGGATAGCCCGAGCGGGTGAGGTTGATGACGCGCTTGTCCTCGGTCGTCGCGCGCTGGCCCTCGTACATCCCCTTCGCCTGGTGGAGCGAGTAGGTGTTGAGGTATCCGGGGTCGAGGACGTGCTTGAACGCGTCCGTCGTGTGCTGGGCGAGGCGGTGGGGCTCGGGCGCCGTCGGTAGCGTCCACGTCGGGTCGTACGGCTCGGTGGAGTCACACCACCACGCGTCGACGCCGTGGTCGAACAGGCCTTCCTTCGCCTGGTTCCAGTAGATGTCCCGCGCCTCCTCGGAGAAGGCGTCGTAGTATCGCTGCTCGTTGCCCGGCGCCGGCACGTCCTCGTCGTCGAGGATGTGGCCGGCCTCGCTCATCTCGTCGTAGTTCTCGCCGGCGAGCATGTTCGGCCAGATGGAGATCATCAGCCGGACGTTCCGCTCGTGGAGGTCGTCCATCATCGCCGAGGGGTCGGGGAACCGATCGGGGTGGAAGGACTTCTGGCCCCACTGTCCCCAGTCGCCTTCGGGGCCGTCCCACTCCTCGAAGTTCGGGTGGTGGTCCTCCGTGTCCGGCCAGTACTGCCAGTCCTGGACGATGCAATCGATGGGGATCTCCCGCTCGCGGTACTCGTCGACGACCTCGACCAGTTCGTCGGCCGTCTTGTACCGCTCTTTGGACTGGACGTACCCGTAGGACCACTTCGGGAGCATCGTCGACTCGCCGGTCAACTGGCGGAACCCCGAAATGACCTCGTCGGGTTCGCCGGCGACGAAGAACACGTCGAGGGCGTCGTCGCACTCCGTCCAGACGAACGAGCCGTGCTGGTCGTCGTGGAAGGACATCGTCGACCCCGTGTTCCAGAGCATGCCGTACCCGCGCGTCGAGAGGAACGCGGGCATCGCGACCTTCGTGTTCCCCTGGTAGAGGGTCTGTTCCTCGCCGCGGTAGTTCGCGACGCCGTCGTCGTGCTGGCCGAGACCGAGGATCGCCTCGTCGTCGGCGAACTCCAGATCCAGCCGCGTCGAGTACGCCTCGCGGTCGAGCGACTCGCGGGGCGTCGCCACGTCGCTGTCGCCGACGGTCAGTTCCTCGGGCGACACGCGGACGACGGACTTTCCCCCCTCCTCGGGCTCGCTCACGAGGCGCCGGCCGTCGGCCTCGCGCCAGGTGATCGCGCCGGTCTCGCGGTCGAGTTCGACGCGCAGTTCGTCGGTGCGGAGTTCGAACTCGCTTTCGCGCTCGAGGAGGTCCCACTCGCCGCTCGACTCCTGCTCGACGACCATCGGGCTCTCGGCGTCCGGTATCGTCTCACCGGCCGTGTACACCAGGCGGACGACGTTCTCGTCGAGGACCTGCAGTTTGATGCGATTCCCACCCGCCTCGAACAGCGGACCGTCCGTCTCCCTTCCCAGGGTGTCGACCTGCATGGATTTACTCATTTCCGGGTCCATCTTTAGGTTTCCTGTCGCGTCCGTGGATTCGCCCGGTATCTTTTTCCGGGACGGAATCACCTGTTGGGGTATGGCTGACGAGCCGAGACTCCGAGACGTAGCCGCGGAACGAGACTTCGAGATCGGCGCCGCCGTCGCGGCCGAGCCCCTCCGGACCGACGCCTCGTACAAGAAGATCCTCCGCAACGAGTTCAACTACGTCACTGCCGAGAACGCGCTGAAGATGGGGCCGCTCCGCCCCTCCCGGCACACCTACGACTTCCGCGACGCCGACGCGGTGGTCGACTTCGGCCGGGAACACGACCAGACCACCCGCGCGCACACGCTCGCGTGGCACAACCAGACGCCCGAGTGGTTCCAGGAGTGGGACTACACGGACGGCCAGCTCGAAGACTTCCTGCGCGACCACGTCCACACGACGGCCGGCCGCTACCGGAGCAAGGTCGACGCCTGGGACGTCGTGAACGAGGCCGTCGCGGACGACGGGACCATGCGGGACAACCTCTGGTACAACGCCATGGGCGAACAGTACCTCGACAAGGCCTTCGAGTGGGCCGACGAGGTGGCGCCCGACACCGATCTGTACTACAACGACTACGGCGCCGACGGCGTCAACGAGAAGTCCGACGCCATCTACGACCTGGTCTCCCGGATGCTCGACCGCGGCGTCCCCATCGACGGCGTCGGGCTCCAGTTGCACGCGCTGCACGACAAGCCCGCCCCCGAATCGGTCGCCGAGAACGTCCGCCGGTTCAGAGACCTCGGCCTCGACGTGCAGATCACGGAGATGGACGTGGCCTACACGCCCGCAGACGACCCCGGCGACAGGGACGCGCGCTGGGAGAAGCAGGCCGAGTACTACCGGGCGATCACGGAGGTCTGTCTCGACGAGGGCGTCGACACGCTCGTCGTCTGGGGCGTCCGCGACTCCGACTCGTGGGTCTCCAGCTGGTTCGAGTCGCTGACCGGCGACCCGCTGCTGTTCGACGCCGGCAACGACCCCAAGCCCGCCTACCACGCGATCAAGGAGACGCTCGAAACGTACTGACCGGCGGAGGATCGACGCGAAGCGAACCGCCCACGCGTCGCATCTACAGATCGATTCGTCGACCGCTCTCGGCCGACTCGTAGATTGCCTCCGACGTGCGCACGTCGAAGTGACCGTGTTCGCCGTCAGGACCGATATCCATGTCCATCAGGACCCCGGTCGCGAAGTAGTCGAACTCCTCGACCATCTCCGACGGTTCGTCGACCTCGACCGTCGTCTCCTCGCCCTCCCGTTCGACGGTGATCCGGCGGTCGCCGTCGACGTCGAACGGCCGGTCTATGCGGATCCGACCGTGCGTGCCGCCGACCTCGAAGTAGTTGGTACCCGCGACCTCGTAACCGGTGTCGCACTGGGCGACCGCCCCGTCCGGGAACTCCATCGTGAACGCGCAGTACTTCTCCAGGCCGTCGAACTCAGGCGGCCCCTCCACGGTCGAGGCGTAGACGGCGACCGGGTCGGCGTCGAGGACGAACCGCGCGGTGTTGAGCGGATATACCCCGAGGTCCATCAGCGGGCCGCCCCCCGCGAGATCGGGGTCGAGGCGCCACTGGTCCGTGTCTTCGCCGGCGACGATCAGGTTGTAGCCGAACGCGCCTCGCACCTGCACCGGGTCGCCGATTGCGCCGTCCTGCACGGCGTCGCGGACCCATCTGACAGAGCGGGTCGTCTGCATCCGGTAGGCCGTCATCAACTCGACGCTCGCCTCGTCGCAAGCCTCGACGCACTGTCGGGCGCGGTCGGCGGTCGCCTCTAGCGGTTTCTCGCAGAGGACGTGCTTCCCGAGTTCGGCCGCGGTCTCAACGTGCGGCAGGTGGAGCGCGTTGGGCGTGACGACGTAGACCGCGTCGTACGCGTCGGCAACCTCGCCGTCCGCGAAGTCGTCGTAGGTCAGTGCGTGCTCGACGCCCGTCTCATCGGCGACCCGCTCGGCCTTCTTGCGGTCGCCACTGACGACGGCCGTCGTCTCGCAGTAGTCCGACTCGGCGATGGCCGGGATCGCGACATCCGGACCGAACCACCCGAGGCCAACGACGGCGAACCGCAGGGGCCCGCCGTCGACCGGTCGCTCCCAGTCCCGTTCGTCGAACGTAGTCGGCACTTCCAGGTCCATACGATGACCAGTTCGGCCACGGGCAAAAATGGGGACGGTCGCGGAAGCGCGGAGAGCGGGGGCCGCAGCGCCGGCGGTTCAGAACCCGTACAGTTCCTTCGGGCGTTCGTAGGCGACGTGGTCGACGAGGTCCTCGGCCACGTCGAGGGGCATCTGGCCGCGCTCGACTTTCTTCCCGACGACGTTGGCGAGCGTCCGGCGGAACATCTCGAAGCGGGAGTCGAACGAGAGGAGCTTCCGCGAGTCGCTGACCATGCCGGCGTGGTTCGCGAGCAGGTCGACCGAACCGACGTAGTCGAGCTGGTGGTCCATCCCGAACGGGCTGTCGTTGTACCACCACGCGGGGCCCACGCTGACGTTCGGGAACGCCCGCGCGATGGTCGTGATCGAGGGGTAATGCGTCGGGTCGACGACGTAGAGGACAAGCTCCCCCTCGCCGTCGAAGCGGTTGACGAGGTGGCGCAGTCCGTCGGTGAGATCCAGCTCGCCCGTCGTCGCGGTGCCGCCCGCTGCCGGGCCGATCGCTTCGTAGAGCTCCTGTCGGTAGTGGCGGACAGGGCCCATGTGCAGCTGGGTCACCCAGCCTTTCTCGACGTTCAGTTCGGTCACGAACGCCAGCATGTACGCCTGGAAGTCCTCGATCTCCCGCTGACTCAGTTGGTCGCCAGCGCGGCGCTTGTCGAATATCTCCCGGGCGCGCTCGTCGCCGACCGGCCGCGAGACCGGTTCCTGGATGCCGATGTCGCAGGCGACACAGCCGCGCTCGGCGAAGTGGTCGTGGGTCGCTTCCAGCGCCGCGCGGAAGCCGTCGAAGTCGTCGGGGTTGCGGTCGGTCGCGTCGTCCAGGTCCGCGACGAACTCGTCGAAGTCGGCGTTCTGGACGTTGACGGCGCGGTCGCCCCGCCACGTCGGCCGGACGTCGACGCCCTCGACCTCCACCTCGGCGCGCTCGTGGTACGCGAGGTCGTCGGCCGGGTCGTCCGTCGTCGCCAGCACCTCGACGTTCATCTCCCGCAGGAGTTCCTGCGGACGCATGTCGTCCTCGGCGAGTTGGGACTTCGTCTCCTCCCAGATCTCGTCGGCCGTCTCGGCGGAGACGGGCTCGTCGATGCCGAACCGACGCTTCAGATCGAGGTGGAGCCACTCGTAGACGGGGTTACCGGCCATCTCGGGGACGACCGCCGCGAAGGCGTCCCACTTCTCGCGGTTGTTCGCGTCGCCGGTGATCAACTCTTCGTCGACACCGCGCTTTCGCATCATCGACCAGACGTAGTGGTCGGTCGCGCCCTGGACCTCCCAGATGTCCGCCCAGCCGTCGTTCTCGACGATCTCGACGATGTCGGCGTGATTGTGCGGGTCGAGGATCGGTCGGTCCGCGATGGCGTCGTACAACGTCTCCGCGGCGGCTGTTTCGAGCAGGTACGTCTCGTCGAGGAAGCTCATACCTGCTCGTACCGTCGATTCTGCAATAAAAGTAGGTGTCCTCCCGCAGTCGTGCGGTGTTCAGTTCGTCGTGCTTGTTGAGCGGGTGTTTCTGATGGATGAGTGATGAAGAGAAGTGAATCGGGAGCGACCACAGGTGACAGCAAGCGATGAAAGCCCTCTGCGCGCTCGCGGTCGCTGAGCGGGATATCCTCACTGCGTTCGGATAGTGCCCGCTCAGTCGACTCCACTTCGTCGCGAGCCCGCCTCGCCCTTTCAGTCCGCCAGGAAGACAGCACCACAACCGCACAGCACCGCGCCTCACGCCTCCCCAGCCGATTCACTCACTCCGTTCGCTCATCCCTCGCACGGCTTCGTCGCGGCATGAACGCCGCGACAGCGCGCGCCACCGCAGTTATTCACTCTGCGGGCTGTACTGAGCATCCGGCGCCGAAGGCGCCGGTCCACCGAGCGCGAGCGAATCTCCCGGTGAGCGAAGAGGGAGACAAGATGGCGGTACCTATTTACTGCGATCGGTCGATGCTGCGAGCATGAGCCAACGAGATCCGCAGGACCTGAACTTCGGCTGTCAGGTCGTGACGTACGGCGACGTGCAGGGAACAGTCGAGGACGCGGTCCGCGCCGAGGAGGCGGGCTTCGACATCATCACCGTGCCGGACCACCTGTTCCACCCGACGGGCTCGGAGGAGTTCCTCGTCGACCCGCCCTGGGAGGCGTTCACCGTCCTGGCCGCGATCGCCCAGCACACCGACGAGGCGATGCTGATGCCGGGGGTGACCGACTCCGTGCGCCGCCATCCGACGGAACTCGCGCACGCGGGCGCGACACTGGACCGGATGACCGACGGTCGGTTCGGCCTGGGTATCGGCGCCGGCGAGGCGTTCAACTTCACGCCGATCGAGGACATCGACTGGTCGGACCCGTTCGGCCGGTTCAGCGAGGCGTTCAAAGTGATCGACGAGCTCTGGGAGTCGACGGCCGACGACCCGGTCGTCTTCGACGGCGAGTTCTACCAGCTCGACGACGCCCACATGGGGCTCAAACCGGTGCAAGAGCCCAGGCCACCGATGTGGGTCGGGGGCTACGGCCCGAGCATGCGGGGGTTCACCGGCGCGCTCGCGGACGGGTGGTTCCCGTGGATCCACGCGCCGGATCAGTACGAACGGGACCTCCAGCGCGTCCTCGACGTGGCCGAAGACCGCGGGCGCAGCCCGGACGACATCGACCGTGCGGTGATGATCCCGACGACTGTCTCCGAGGACGGCGACGAGGCCCGCGAGGCGGCCATCGAACGGAACCGGACGAGTCTCGCGCTCCGTCCGCCGCTGCTGGAGAAGATGGGCTACGAGGACATCGCCGACGAGACGCCGATAATGTTCGAGATGTCCTTCGACGAGGAACAGGAGGAACGACTCCTCGCCGCCGCCGAGCGGATCCCCGACGAGGCGGTCGACGAGGTGACGATATCCGGGACGCCCGAGGAAGCCATCGACGACCTCGAACGCTGGGTGGAAGCGGGGCTGGATAACGCCGTCCTCATCCCCGTCGGCGACTTCGAGGAGACGATGCGACACTACGAGGAGACGATCATCCCGCGCTTCCGCGGGGAGTAAGGGAGACAGTCCGGCCGGCAGAGCGACCGGTCGACCGGCGGAGTGGGCGGGTGGTCGTTTCGCTCAGTCGTAGGCGTACTTCACTTCGACGACGTTCACCGTGTTCCGGAGCTCCGGGAGGAGCTCGTTCTCGATCCGGTCGTCGTCGAGGCGTTCCTTCGGGCCGGAGACGGAGATTGCGCCGACGACAGTGTCGTCGACGACGATAGGGCTCGCGAGCGAGCGGATGCCCTCGCGTCGCTCCTCGTCTTCGAGGGCGTAGTTCCGGTCGAGGATGCGTGCCAGTTCCTCGTCCAGTCGGTCGCGGTCCGTGATGGTCGCGTCGCGCGCACCGGGGAGCCCGTAGGTCTCGACGATCTGGTCGACGTAGGATTCGGGGAGGTGAGCGAGCATCGCCTTACCGAGGGCGGTCCAGTGCATGTTGGTGTACTCGCCGATCGGCGCGTTGTCGTAGACGGCTTCGGTCCCCTCGGCCTGGTAGAGGATGACCCGCTGGCCGTTCTCCTCGATCCCCAGGTTGGCGACCTCGCCGGTGGTCTCCGCGAGCGCGTCGATCTCGGCCTTGGTCGCCCGGTAGACGTTCTTCCGACCGCGAAGGGTCACGCCGTCGCGGAGGAATCTACAGCTCAGCCGGTAGCCGTCGGCGTCCCTGACGACGTACCCGACCGATTCGAGCGTCTTGAGATGGACGTGCGCGGTGCTCGTCGGAATGTCCAGCGCCTCCGACACGTCGTCGATCCTGACCGTCCCCTCCGTGTGCAACACGTCGACGACGTCGAACGCTCGTTCCACCGATTGCACCAGTTTGTCGCTGTCGCCCGGCCGCGTGATCTCCATATTCCTTCTACACATTCGCTGGTCATAAAATCCACTGATGTTGGAATCGGGCCCCCAGATTACAGTACTATGCATGTCTTTCAGCCGCCGGGACCCGATCGCGATCAGCCCCCGGGCGAAGCGATCTCCTCGACGCTATCGACGCCGTGACGGCTTCATTCATAATGGTCTATCGTTATGCGTCCAGTCCACTATCGTTGGATTCGATCGTGAGGGAAGATACCACGTCTCGCATCGGGGCACCGGCCGCGTCTCGGCGGAGACGGTTCCGTCCGAAGTCGGTCCGAAGGGAGTCACCGAGAGCGCAGTTACTGCGGTCGAAAGAAAGCCGAGGGTGCGAACGCCGGCGTGGAGTCTCGATTCCGGGCTCACTCGGTCTGTTCGGAGCGCAGCGCGCGGAGCATCCCCCGGATGTAGCCGATGGTGAACGCGCGGCCGCGGTGTTCCCAGTCGCTGTCGCCTTCGAGATGCGGCGTGTGGTCGGGGATCATCAGCCCCGAGAAGTCGACGTCGTCGAGGAGTCTCAACAGCGCGTACTCGTCGTAGTTGCCCTCGTCGAGGAAGTCCTCGGCGAACTGCGGGACAGCGCCGGACACGTCCCGGAAATGGACGTAGACGATCTCGTCGCGCTCGCCGAAATACCGGATCACGTCTTCGAGCGGCGCTCCCATCTCCGACCAGCAGCCCAGACACAGGTCCAGGCCGTGATACTCACTGTTACGGTAGTCCATCGCCCGCTTGAAGTTCTCGAAATTGCGGAACAGCTGCGGAACGCCGCCCAGCCGCTCCATCGGCGGGTCGCTCGGGTGCAACGCCAACGTGACGCCGGCCTCCTCGGCGACGGGGAGCACCGCGTCGAGGAAGTACTCGTAGTTCTCCCAGAGTTCGGCTTCCGAGTATTCGCGACCGTGGGTCAGTTCCTCGGTGTCGGCCGCCTCGCCGTCGAAGACGGAGACTCGGGCACCCCCCCGGGCCGTTCCCCAGCCGGTCCGCCAGACGCCCGCGGGCGCCCAGTGATACCCGAAGATCGGGATCCCGGCCTCCCCCATGTTCCGGATCGTCTCCTTGAGTCGGGCTAACTGCTCGTCACGGTTCGGTCCGCCGAGCATCACGTCCTCGTAGTAGGAGACGGGCACGTTCTCGATGGCGTTGAGCCGCAGGCCCTCCGCTTCCACGCGCTCTCGGAGTTCTCGCAGCGACTCGACCGACCAGGCGCCCTCGTCCGACAGCGGCACCCGCTCGTCGTCGGGCATGTGTTCGTACTCCGGGTCGTCGACCTGGTACATGTTCAAGAGGACGTCGCTCCCACCCAGTTGCTTGACGTACCGCAGCCGCTCGGGCGTCGGGTCCATGAACTGGCCCGCTCCCACCCGCATCGGAAGCTCCGCTCGGGAGGGGAGCGGCTCACTGCCTTCAGTAGCCATACGCCCCGTACTGCGTTCACCGACATAAAACTCGGTCACGTCGACGGCCGGAATATCAGGGCGCCCGGTCCCCTATGAGTGGATTCAATACGTCGCCGTCGGATGCTCGGCCCATGCCACGAACCGCGACGCCCCCGCTACGACGCAGGTCGACCGACGCGATCCCGAATCGCTCGCGGCTCCCACTCCCGGTGTACCGATGACCGGTGACTCCCACACCGATCTGCTGTGGTACGACGAACCCGCCGAGGAGTGGGTCGAGGCCCTGCCGATCGGAAACGGACACCTCGGCGGGATGGTCCACGGGCGACCCGGCGCCGAGCGGGTCGCGCTCAACGAGGACCGGCTCTGGGCCGGCGACCACGCCGACCGCACGGCCGACGGCGGGCCCGACGACCTCGACGCTGTCCGCGACCGCCTCTGGGCCGGGGAGTTCGAACAGGCCCAGCGGCTCTGCAACGAGTTCTTCGTGACCGACGCGCAGGGCGTTCCACCGTACCAGCCGTTCGGTGATCTCCTGATCGACCAGCGCGGTCACGACGAGACCGAGGAGTACCGCCGCTCGCTCGATCTGCGCGACGGGATCGCACGGGTCGAATACGCCGTCGACGGGACGCGATTCGAGCGCGAGTATCTCGCGAGCGCCCCGGACGACGCGCTCGCCGTCCGACTGCAGAGCGACGAGCCGGGCGGGCTCGACGCCCGGATCCGACTCGACCGCGATCGGTGCGCCCGGACGACGGTCGTGGACGACACGGTCGTCCTCCGCGGACAAGTGGTCGGCGTCCCCGGCGACGACGAGGACGTCGAACCCGGCGGCTGGGGACCGCGCTTCGAGGGCCGCGCGCAGGTCCGCGCCGAAGGCGGGAGCGTCGTCGCCGCGTCGGAAATCGGGGGTGCGGAAGACGGTTCTGCGGAGGACGAAATCGAGGGCGGGAACGAGGACGCCGACGAGTTCGTCGCGAGCGACGAGGGTATCGTCGTCCGCGACGCAGAGGCCGTGACGGTGCTGTTCACGGCCGAGACGGCCCCGTCGGACGGCGACCCGACGACGGACTGTCGCGAGACGCTCGCCGCTCTCGCGGGCGACGACTACGAGCGCATCCGCGAGCGCCACGTCGCAGATCATCGCGAGCATATGGACCGCGTGACGCTCGACGTCGGCGAGCCGGTCGACCTGCCAACCGACGAGCGACTCGACCGGGTCCGCGACGGCGCCCGCGATCCGCACCTCGAACGGCTGTACTTCCAGTACGGGCGGTATCTCCTGCTGGGTTCCTCGCGACCGGGGACGCTCCCGGCGAACCTCCAGGGAATCTGGAACGAGGAGTACCACCCGCCGTGGGACTCGAACTACACGCTCGACGTCAACCTGGAGATGAACTACTGGCACGCGGAGGTGACGAACCTCGCCGAGTGCGCCGACCCGCTCGTCTCGTTCGTCGACGACCTCCGCGAGTCCGGCCGACGAACGGCTCGCGACCGCTACGGCTGCGACGGCTTCTGCACCCACATCCAGAGCGACCGCTGGCACACGACGAGCCAGACCGTCGACGCCCACTGGGGCCACTGGCCGACGGGCGCCGCGTGGCTCTGCCAGACCCTCTGGGAGCGCTACGCCTTCTCCGGCGACGAAGCCGATCTCGAACGAATCTACCCGACCCTGCGGGAGGCGGCCGAGTTCCTGCGCGACTACCTCGTCGAGCACCCCGAGGAAGACTGGCTCGTGACCGCGCCGTCGGCGTCGCCGGAGAACCAGTACCGGACGGCCGACGGCCAGGAGGCGACGACCTGCGTCATGCCGACGATGGATATCCAGCTAACGCGCGATCTGTTCGACCACTGCATCGAGGCCGCAGATCAGCTCGGTCGCGACGCCGACTTCGCGGCGGACCTGCGCGACGCGCTCGACCGGCTCCCGTCGATGCAGGTCGGCGAGAGCGGGGCCCTGCAGGAGTGGCTGGAGGACTACGCGGAGGTGAACCCGGGCCACCGGCACGTCTCGCACCTCGTCGGGTTCTACCCCGCTGACGTACTTTTCGACGACGCAGACCTGGCGCTGGACGAGTCGACGCTCCGCGAGGCCGTCCGGACGTCGCTGGAACGGCGACTCGACAACGGCGGCGGCCACACTGGCTGGTCCTGCGCGTGGACTATCTCGCTGTTCGCCAGACTCGGAGACGGCGAGGGCGTCGCCGACCACGTGCACAAGCTCCTGGCGGATTCGACGTACGACTCGCTGCTCGACTCGCACCCGCCCTACCAGATCGACGGCAACTTCGGCGGGACGGCGGGCATCGCCGAAGCGCTCCTCGGGAGCCACGGCGGCGAACTGCGACTCCTCCCGGCGCTCCCCGAGGGGTGGGACGACGGGGCGGTCAGCGGACTTCGCGCTCGCGGCGGGTTCGAGGTAGACCTCTCGTGGCGCGACGGACGACTCGACGAGGCGACCGTCCGGGCCGAGCGCGACGGACCGTGCCGGGTGCGCGTCGACGAGAACCGAATCGACCGAGTCGAGGCGGCCGATGGAACTACCGTCGAGATCGAGCGGGGGGACGACGTACTCGTCTTCGAGGCGTCGGCCGGAGAGTCCTACGCGCTCGTGGTCGACCGGGCGTAACCGACGATCCGGGGACGAACTGTTCGCCGTCGAGCGCGGGGCCCGCGCTCGCGGTCCGCTCAGTCCTCGCGGGGGACTCGCCCCTTCTCGTCGGCGATCCCTGCGTGGTTGTAAAAGAACTCGGTGAGGCGGTCGCGCCAGATACCGGCGTGTTCGACCTGTTCGTCGAAGCGCTCGGCGACGTGTCGGTACCGCTCCGCGTCTATCTCGCCTTCGAGGCTCCGCCACTCGTCGCGGAGTCGGCGGACTTCCTCGGCGCCGGCGTAACAGTTGTCGTACAGCGTCTGGACCACCGTCCTCCCGTCGTCGAGTTCGTCGTCCCAGGGTAGGTGGTGGAAAAAGAGGAGCAACTCCTTCGGGCAGCGCTCGGGGTCGTCGTACAGCTCGGCGAGCGCGTCGGGGTACTGCCGGGCGTAGCCGTTGCCCGCCGAGCTGCGGTCCTTCCCGATGCCGTCCGCGGTCGCGCCGGTGTAGCCGGGCCACTCCTCGGGACCGGGATCGTAGTGGTTCTCCAGGTATGCCTCGCCGTTGTACATCATGTGCATCAGTCCGATGCCACCGGTCGAGTAATCGATGACTGCCGGCCACGTGCCGTGCATGATCTCGGTGATCGTCTCGACCACATCGGAGTCGTGGCCGAACGTCTGGCGGACCCACTCGTCGGTGATCTCCGCCGTTTCGAGGTCGGGATCCCAGGCGAGGCGGCCGTAGCCGTAGAGGTTCGCCTGCGCGAGATAGTGGCCCGTCCAGTTCTTGTCCTCGCCGGGGCCGCCGACGCCGGCCATCCCTGTCCCCTCGTCGGTGAACAGGTCCTTGACTTTCGTGCCGTGGCCCTCGGGGTCGGTGTCGAACTCCAGCACCTCCTTCCACATCGGGACGTGGTAGCAGGCGTGGACGTGCTGGCCGGTGTACTCGCCGGTGATCTGGAGTTCTAGCCCGAGGTCGGTGTTCGTCATCTGCCCGAAGACGGGCGAGATGGGTTCTCGCGGCTGGAAGTCGATAGGGCCGTTCTTGACCTGGATGGTGACGTTGTCGTGGAACTCGCCGTCGAGCGGTTCGAAGGTGTCGTACTGCTGGACAGCGCGGTCCTTGTGCGAGCCGTAGACGAACGCGCGCCACCAGACGCGGCCGCCGTGCGGTTCCAGCGCCTCGGCGAGGACGTTCGCGCCGTCGACGTGGTCGGCGTCGTAGTTGTAGGGACCCGGCTGGCCCTCGGAGTCGGCCTTGACGAGGAACCCGCCGAAGTCCGGGATCAGGTCGTATATCTCGTCGGCCTTCGCGGCCCACCAGTCGGCCACCTCGGGGTCGTTCGGATTCGAGGTCTCGAGCCCACCGACCTTCTCGGGAGCTCCGAAGTTGACCGAGAGGTACGTCGTGACCCCGTACCGGCGGAACAGCGAGGCGAGGCCGGTCAGCTTCTCCAGGTACCGGGATTCGAGCAGTCGCCACCCCTCCAGTTCGTCCATCCCCTCGTTGGCGCTGTCGCGGCCCGGGATCTGCGTGTTGACGTTGTTGAGAACGACGCCGTTGATCCCGACCGACGCGAGC
This sequence comes from Halosimplex rarum, assembly GCF_047715405.1. Classification (NCBI taxonomy): domain Archaea; kingdom Methanobacteriati; phylum Methanobacteriota; class Halobacteria; order Halobacteriales; family Haloarculaceae; genus Halosimplex; species Halosimplex rarum. The sequence continues at coordinate 1,226,462 of NZ_CP180412.1, read as the reverse complement.
AAGCGGGCGTAGTCCCGGTATCGCTCGCGCAGATCCGGCAGGGTCTCGAAGTCGAAGATCGACTGGCCGGCGTAGCCCCGCTCCATCGACCCGCGGAAGGGGTTGTCCCAGTGGTTGATCAGCCGGTCGGGCGAGGCCGGTTCCTCGACGAGGTCGACGTCCTCGATCGGTTCGTGATTCGACAGCAGCCGCAGCAGGTGGAACGTGCCGTAGACGAGGCCGCTGTCCGACGACGCGGAGACGACGAGCGTGTCGACGCCCTCCCACTCGCCGGTCGTGATGACGTAACCGTCCTCGGCGAGGTCGGCGACCTGCTCCGCGTCGACGCACTGGGCCACGACGTCCATGTCCGCGGGCGTGCCGATCGCGAGGAAGCCGTCGGTCGTCCGCGGCGGGTGCTGCCAGAGGTGTGGGTCGCGACCGAGCAGGCCGCCGAGGCCGCGACGGAGTTCCTCGCGGACGGCCCCGAGTTCGCGGGACTGCTCGGAGACGTAGGCGTGCGCGCAGAGACGGCGGTAGGACGCCCGGACCTCCTCGTCGCGGATCTCGCGGTAGCGGAGCCAGCAGTCGTCGTATTCGGGTTGCATACGGGAAGCCCATCGCCGCCACCCACTAAAACGCTGACGGCGAGGAATCCACTGGGCGACCGGGAGCGTCGGGTGCCGGGAGACGGCGGTCTCGCCCTCGTGGTCCGCCGACGGCGCCTGACCGCGGCGACCGCCATCAGTTCCCGCCCCCATACGCCTCGCTTCGGTTCCGATCACCGCAGCTCCCAGACCGGTTCCCGTCTCGAAGCGCTCCGCCCGTCAGCAGGGAATTATTTACGTGCGGTATTCATTAGTATCGAGTCATATCCATGCCAGCCGGTGATCCAGCAGGACCGGACAGTACCGACAGCGACGGCCGCTCCCTCGGCAGACGGCCGTTGCTGGGCTCGCTCGCGGCGTTCGGACTCGCGGGCTGTCCCGGACAGAGCGGCGACGGAGGGACAGATCCGCCCGACGACGAAAGCGGGACACAGGAAACGGAACGCGCGCCTGACGGAGACGGCGAAGGGACGACGGCTCCGACCGCCCGGGGCGGGTGGCCGGACGTCGAGGACCCGTACTACCGGCGGCTCGCGGCGGATATCGAGGAGACTGGCCTGCCGGCTGGCGAGTTCGTGTACGCCGAGGGCGAGAGCGCGGCGCTCGACGCGTTCTCCGTCGACTCGTCCGCGGCGGAGACGTCGTCGGTTTCGGTCGGCGACGGCGAACCGTTCTCGTCGGCGGTGCGCGTGACAGTCGCCGAGGAGACGGAGAATCCGTGGGACGCGACGATGAAGGGGACGGTCACCGACCGGTCGGTCGCCGCGGGAGACGTGCTCCTCGGCGTGGTCTCCCTGCGCGGTCCCGAATCGAGCGAGTCGCCGACGGTCCAGTTCGTCTCGAAGAGCGAGGACAACGTCGACACGAACATGGTGCGGTCGACGGCGGAGGTGCGACCGCCCGCGGAGTGGACCCGCTACTACGTCCCCATCGAGTTCGACTACGACGCCGAGGCGGGCGCCTGGTGGATGGAACTGTTCCTCGGGTACGGACCGCAGACGGTCGACGTGGGGGGTGTCGCGCTGATCGACTTCGACCAGCGGGTCGCGGCTGATGAGTTGCCCAGCGGCCCCGCGGACGATGGAGCGACCCGTACCGACGACGACGCGGGGAACGGCGACTGGGAAGCGGCGGCCGACGAGCGGATTCGACGGCACCGGACGAGCGACCTCGCCGTCGAGGTGACCGACGCCGCTGGCGACCCCGTCGAGGGGGCGGCGGTGGAGGTGGCGATGCGCGAACACGCCTTCGGCTTCGGGACCGCGATAAACGCCGGGCACCTGCTGGAGGAGACCGAGGCGGGCGACCCGTATCGCGAGCACGTCACGGACCTGTTCAACCTGGCCGTCCTCGGCAACCATCACAAGTGGCGCTTCTGGGAGGAGGAACGCGAGACGGCCGACGGCGCGACCGAGTGGATCCTCGATCAGGGGCTAGATCTCCGGGGGCACGTCTGCCTGTGGGCGAATGTCTCCGCGTGGGCGGTGCCGCCGGACGTCGTCAGCGCGATGGGCGTCGAGTGGGAGGACAACGGCGTCACCGACCCGGAACTGGACCCCGAGCACGTCCGCGAGCGGACCCTGGAGCAGGTCGGGGACATCATCGACTACTACGGCGACGACATCACCGAGTGGGAGGTGGCCAACGAGGTCGTCCACAAACCTGGGTTCGTCAAGGCCGTCAACGGCGTCCCGGCCACCGACGACACCTCGCTGGACGACGTGGACCCAGTCGAGGCACCAATACTCGCCGAGTGGTACGCTGCCGCCCGCGAGGCCGCCCCAGAGGGGATGCCACTTGGCGTCAACGACTACAACACGCTCGAAGGTCCCTACGAGTCGACCCGTCGGGAGTACGAGCGACAGATCGAGTTCCTCGCCGACTCCGACCCGGGGCTGGACTTCGTCGGCCTCCAGTGTCACTTCGACCGGTCGGCGGCGCTCACGCCCGAGCAGGTCAAGGCGGGCCTCGACCGCTACGCCGAGCACGACGTGCGTCTCCGGATCACGGAGTTCGACATGGCCGACGAGAGCTGGGACGAGGCGGAGAAGGCCGAGTTCTTCCGCAAGTTCCTCAAGGTCGCGTTCAGCCACCCCGCGGTCGACGACTTCCTCGTCTGGGGGGTCCTCGACACGCTCCACTGGCGCGACGACGCGCCCTTCTTCGCCGAGGGCTGGGAGGAGAAACCCGCGCTCGCCGAGTACCGCGACCTCGTCTTCGACGAGTGGTGGACCGAGGAGAGCGGCGAGACGGACGCCGACGGCACCTACGCCGTGACTGGATTCGACGGCGAGTACGAGGTCACCGCCACGGTGGACGACGAGGCGGTGAGCGAACGCGTCTCGCTCGGCGACGGCGGTGCGACGGTCGAACTCTCTCCGGAGTGACGCACGATTCTGCCCACCTGATCTGCGTCCGACCGGCGGAACCGCGGCCGGGCGGGGTTTCCCCGGAACCATTATAGTCCGGGATCACGACCTCACGGCCGTAATGGCAGCCGATCCCGAGCACGTCTACCGCGATCCGACAGCACCGACTTCGCGACGCATCGAGGACCTCCTCTCCCGGATGACGGTCGAAGAGAAGGCCGCCCAGCTGGGGTCGGTCAGCCCCAGCCGAAACGTCGCTGACGAGGCCGAGAACGAGAGCGATGACGGGACCGCGATGATCGAGGACGGCGAACTCAACCGCGAGGCGGCCGAGGAACTGCTCGCCGAGGGCATCGGTCACCTCACCCGCATCGGCGGCGAGGGCAGCCTCCCGCCCGAGCGCGCGGCGGCGATCACGAACGAACTCCAGACGTTCCTCACCGAGGAGACGCGCCTGGGGGTCCCCGCGATCCCCCACGAGGAGTGTCTCAGCGGGTACATGGGACCCGAAGGGACGACCTTCCCGCAGGGCATCGGAATGGCGAGCACGTGGGACCCGGACCTGATGGAGGCGGTCACCGACACGATCGGCGACCAGCTCGAAGCGATCGGGACCGCTCACGCGCTCTCGCCGGTGCTCGACGTGGCTCGCGACCTGCGCTGGGGGCGCGTCGAGGAGACCTACGGCGAGGACCCGTACCTCGTCGCGCAGATGGCGACCGCGTACGTCTCCGGGCTGCAGGGCGACTCGCCCGCCGACGGCATCTCGGCGACGCTCAAGCACTTCGTCGGCCACGGCGTCGGGGAGGGCGGGAAGAACCGCTCGTCGGTGAACCTCGGCGAGCGCCAGCTGCGCGAGGTCCACATGTTCCCCTTCGAGGCCGCGATCCAGGAGGCCGACGCCGAGTCGGTCATGAACGCCTACCACGACATCGACGGCGTCCCCTGCGCGAAAGACGAGTGGCTACTGACGGACGTGCTCCGCGGCGAGTGGGGCTTCGACGGCCACGTCGTCTCCGACTACTTCAGCGTGGACTTCCTGAAGGAAGAGCACGGCGTGGCCGCGACCCAGCGCGAGGCGGGTGTCGCCGCCGTCGAAGCCGGAATCGACGTGGAACTGCCCAACACGGACTGCTACGAGTACCTCCCCGAGGCCGTCCGCCGGGGCGAACTCGCCGAGGAGACGCTGGACGAGGCCGTCCGCCGCGTCCTGCGCGCGAAGTTCGAGAAGGGGCTGTTCGAGGAGCCGACGGTCGACGTCGACGCCGCCACCGATCCCTACGAGGACGAGTCCGCCGCGGAACTGGCCCGCCAGGCCGCCCGCGATTCGCTGGTCGTCCTGAAGAACGAGGAGGACCTCCTGCCCCTGGAGGGCACCGACTCCGTCGCCGTGGTCGGGCCGAAGGCCGACGACAAGAAGGGGATGCTCGGCGACTACGCGTACGCCGCCCACTACCCCGAGGAGGAGTACGAGTTCGAGGCCGACACGCCGCTCGACGCAGTCGAGAACCGCGTCGACGCAGACGTCCACTACGCGCAGGGCTGCACCGCGACCGGCGACTCGACCGACAAGATCGGCCGCGCCGTCGAGGCCGCCGAAGAGGCGGACGTGGCGCTGGCGTTCGTCGGCGCGCGCTCGGCCGTCGACTTCTCGGACGCCGAGGGCGACAAGCGCGAGAAGCCGATGGTGCCGACCAGCGGCGAGGGCTGCGACGTGACCGACCTCGGCCTCCCGGGCGTCCAGAAACGGCTCGTCGAGGAGGTCCAGGAGACCGACACCCCAGTCGTCGTCGTGCTCGTCAGCGGCAAGCCCCACGCGATTCCGGAGATCGACGAGGACGCCGCGGCCGTAGTCCAGGCGTGGCTCCCCGGCGAGGAGGCCGGTAACGCCATCGTCGACGTCGTCTTCGAGGGCCACGACTCCGGCGGCCACCTGCCGGTCTCGATGCCCAAGTCCGTCGGTCAGCTCCCGGTCCACTACAGCCGCAAACCGAACACGTTCACCGAGGACTACGTCTACGACGACGCCCAGCCGGTCTACTCGTTCGGCCACGGGCTGAGCTACGCCGAGTTCGAGTACTCGGACCTCGACGTGTCGGACGTCGAGATCGGTCCGTCGGACACTGTCACGGCGAGCGTCACCGTCGAGAACACGGCCGACCGTTCGGGCAGCGACGTGGTCCAGTTGTACGTCTCCGCCGAGAATCCCGACCAGGCTCGCCCCGTTCAGGAACTGAAAGGCTTCCGGCGGGTCGATCTGGACGCCGGCGAGTCCGCACGGGTCTCGTTCGAACTCGGCGCGAGCCAGTTGGCGTACCACGACCGCTCGATGACGCTCGCCGTCGAGGCGGGCGACTACGAACTGCGCGTCGGTCACTCGGCCGCGGAGATCGCCGAGACCGCGACCCTCTCGGTGACCGACTCGAAGACCGTCCCCCGGAGCGCCCGGCGATACGTCACCGAGACGAGCGTCGACGAGGCCTGACTCGGTCGATCGGAAACCATCGGTGTCGGGCCGTCCGACCGGTCGGTGTGACAACGCTTTTTTCGCAGACTGCCGATGGAGCGCTATGCGCAGTCAACGGGCGGTCGACGAGGGGGTGTCCGGCCGTGAGTGACGCCGCCGGGGAGAAGAGCGGTCGCGAGATGGCGGTCGAAGCCCTCTGCGACCAGTCGCGGAAGATCCTGGGCGTGTTCACGATCGCGGTCGTGTTCCTGCTGATCCAGGTGCCGTACCTGTTCGTCGTCGACCAGGACTCGTCGCTGTTCGTCGTCGCCACGCTCAACGTGATCGGGAGCAGCGCCTTCGCGGTCGCGAGCGGGAGCGCGCTCTGGTTCTGCAGTCAGCAGTCGGAGTGAACCGCCGGTTCGCGTGTGTCGGCGTCCAGCGGGGTGAACGAACGTCGAGCGCACAGAGTCACGGCGAGAACGGACCCGTCCCTCCGGGTCGAAAGCGAGCGGAAGAAGGAGAACGTCGGTCAGACCGACGAGGTCGCCCGCGCGTACAGCTTGTTCGCGAACAGGAACCCGTAGATGCTCGCGCCGAGGCCGATAAGGGTCACACCGAACAGACCCATCATCCCGGCGAACACCTTGTGCGCGAGGACCGTCCCCTCGACCGCGTTGAAGCTCCGCTCGCCTTCCGGGAGGCCGTTCATGACCGAGATGAACCCGTCGCCGCCGACGACGATCGCGGGCGTTCCGTTGACGAACGTCGCACCGAGACCGATGCACGCGACGCCCAACAGGACGATCACGAGCGAGATGTTCCCCGTGACGAAGTAATACAGGGCCAGCGCGTACGCTTTCCCACCACTCGACTCCTGCCGGGCTCGTTCCATGGCCTGCCTCATGTGCGATAGACTGTTTCACACATGTATTTCAAACTTCCGCTTGCGCGGGCCCGCCCGTCGCGCGCACGACACGAATACCGATTTGCGCTATACCGGCCCTGATCGACGTCGTCGGTGGTGTCTGGCGAGTTCGAATCGGATGGACGATCCCGGCGGAAAATTAATTCGGTGCTAGTTAGTAGGAAAATTATAATTACATTTATAAACAAGTCGCAAAAGGTAGTGGTATGCGGAAGCTTGACAGCATCCGTGGCAAGGAGTTATCGCGACGCCGGTATGCGCAGATACTGGCTGGAATGGGGGTCGCCGGGTTGGCCGGCTGCCCGAGCGACAGCGGCGACGGTGGTGATGGCGTGAGTACCGCGACCCCGACGCCGACACCGAGCGGCGACGGTGGAACCGACGGCGGGACTGACGGAGGGACGGAGACGAGCGGCGGCGACGACACCGACACGACGACCGACCGGGAGACGGTCACCGATACGATCAACTACGCGGTGCCGAACTCGGCCGACGTGTTCAACTGGAACCCGTGGCCTCCCCAGGACAACACCGCGGGGGACCTGTGGATGTCCGAGCTCCACGGGCTGCGGAACGTCCACACGACGGAGAATTCTTACAGCGGGACGACCGTGCCGACCCCGCACAAGCCCGACCACGACGAGATCGAGATCATGACGTGGATCTCGGACTACGAGGTCGAACCGCCCTACGACTGGCGCGACCACCACGACGAACGGTCGACCTACTGGAACGGCGACCCCTACGACGCCGAGGCCCGGGTGAAGCACAACCACGTCAACTTCTTCCAGCAGGGGAACAAGTTCTCCGAGGGCACGACGTTCAACCAGGAGGCCGAGAGTCAGTGGACGCTCCACCGCTGGGAAGACAAAGGCGACGTGGCCGAGCAGGAGGCGAACCCGGTCGGCCGGCCGATACTCGAATCCAACGCGGGGCCCGTCGACGGGAATCCGCCGATCCATCCCGACTTCACGGAACCGTATCTGGAGCGCTACCGCGACGCCGGGACCGAAGACGAGAGCAACAGCATCACCGACGACCTGACGAGCGACCGCATCAGCCTCGACCGGATGGCATTGAACGGCGGCACGGACGAACACCTGGCGGGATCGGGCCCCTACGTCCTCGAATCGATGGACGACGTCGGGTCGGAGAAGGTCGTCCTGCACCTCGACGAGGAGCACCCGAACGCCGAGTACACGAACGTCGACAAGCTCGCGCTCTACTGGGCGGAAGGGGACCGGGCGAACACGCTCATGACGGAAGGCGTCCTGGACCTCAGTAACGGCGCGATCACCCCCGGCGGAACGATGACCCGGGACGCGCTGCCGGACCACATCCAGGAGTTCACCCGCTGGCTGCGCGCGACGGGCGGGGACATGTGGAAGCTCAACTGGCACAACAAGCACCTCCAGAACCTCTGGGTGCGCCGCGCGCTCGTCGAAGCGATCGACTGGAACGCCGTCAGCGCGAACGGCTGGGGCGAAGAGGGGTCGCAAGTCCTCGAACACGACACGTTCATGCTCGACTCGCAGGCCGAACGGCACTTCTCGGAGGACTTCCTCGACAACCTGCACACCTACTCCCGCTCGTCGAACAAGGAGCGGGCGACGAAGTACATGCAGCGGGCAGGGTACTCGAAACAGGGCGGACAGTGGATCGACCGAGACGGTAACGCGGCGGAGATCGATCTGATCGCCACGTCGAACATCCCGGCGCACATCCAGGCGGGCCAGACGATCAAGGCGAACCTCTCGCGATGGGGCTTCGGCGTCAACCTCAGTTCGCAGGCGAACTCGACGTGGCAGAGCAACCTCAAGCCCGAGGGCGGGCTCAACTACGACTCGACGGTGTTCTGGCACGGCGACCCGTACATCTTCCAGTACTACCACGACCGCGGCGCGTGGTGGGACGAGGCGCTCGTCGCCGGCAGCCCGACCGCCGAGAGCCCCTACGAGGCCGACCCCGACGACGAGGTCGACACGCAGAACAAACCGATCGTCCAGCAGGTGCCCAACGAACCGGGCGCCTTCGAAGCGCCAGAGGAGGCGGGGAGAGCGCCCGACCTCGACGACGCGACCGAGGTCAACCTCGTGGAGACGGTCAACGCCATCCGCGAACCGGGTAGCTCGGAGGAAGAGCTTCAGGAGCTCTACCGGACCTGCGCGAAGTACTACAACTTCTACGTCCCGCACTTCCCGTTCCACCAGTACCTGACGGGTTCGTACGGTGACGTGCGCGACTTCGACTGGCCGGACCCGAGCGGCCGGGCGTTCGACTACGAGCGCTCGTTCGGCATCGAGGACGTGCTCGTTCTCGGGGGCATCGCCCAGGCGAGTACCGACACCGACTTCGAACCGCCCCAGTGACGCGGTCACGCATCGCGCGCTCGACGACCAGTCGTACCCCCGACTGATCCTCCCGCCGATCGACCCCGGCGGTCTCTGACACCCGACCCGGACCGGGACTGCGAGCCGGTCCGGACCCCTCCCTTCTCACTCGCTGGTCGCCGGTTCGATCGTCCCGCGTTTCAGCATATGGAATATCGGGTTCCCACCCGGACCGGCCGTTCCATATTCTGAACCAGTTTCGTGGGATGGCCACTCGAAGTCGCGGGTGTTCCCCCAGAGGCCGGTGACCTCGGTACCGAGGTAGACGTCCGGGAGCGCGTCGTTCCACCAGGTAGCGATCGTCGAGACGGCGTCGACGGTCGCCTCGCGGTCGGTCGGCCGCTGGATCGTGCGCCAGGCGTCCACAAGGTTCAGCGCCCGGCGGTCGCTCTCGGGTGCGTCGACGTCGCCCGGCGTCTCCGGGACGGCGACCTCCACGGGCTTGCCCTGGCTCGACGTCGTCGTCGCGGCGTCCGAGACGCCGTAGCCGATCGACGTGGCGCCGTCGCTCGTCACGTCGTAGGCCCGGTGGGGGCGCCCGTCGAAGCTCCAGAGCATGACGTCGTAGGTGTGGTTGGAGACCTCGTAGTAGATCCGCGTGTTCGGGACGCGGTCGATCGAGACGTCGAAGCCGAAGCGGCGGAGGCTCGACTCGACCATGCTCCCGGCGGAGACGAATCCGTCCCACACCGGCGTCCCGATGTTGAACCGCGCCCGTCGGTCGTCCTCGTCGCGCCACACGTCGTTCTCGTCTCGCGTGTACCCGGCCTCCCGCATGTACTCGGCCGCTCGCTCCGCGTCGGCCGCGACGGGGTACTCGTGGAGCGACTCGCGGACGGATTCGGGGAGCCACCGCCGCTCGGCCGGTGCGGCCAGCCCCGTCTGCAGTTCGGTGGGCTCGCCCCAGTTCGACACTTCGGCGACGTCGTCGAGCGGTATCGCCGCGAGGACCGCTCGGCGGACGCCGCGGCGGGCGAGGTGGTCGTTGCGCCAGTCGAGGACGAGCTTCGACCCCGAGGTGGTCCGGTAGCGGGCGATCTGTTCGAGGTTGCCCGCCGGCGACCCGCCCTCGTCGTCGAGCATGCCCGACCCGCCGTCGAGCCAGCCCTTCTTGATCAGGTTCTCGATCGACACCTCCTGGACGACCGGGAGCCACAGCCGCGGGATCGATATCGTGTCCGCCCGCGGGTGGTCGTCGTATCGCTCCAGCATGAGCCGGTTGATAGAGACCTCCGTCAGTTCGTAGGGCCCGCAGCCCAGGCCCTCGTCGGCGAGCGTTTCGAGCCCGGGGCTCCCCGTTCGCAGGTTCTCGATCACTTCGGCCTCCCGGTCGTCGGTCGTCGCTTCCCGGAGCCGGTTCAGCCAGGGCTCGTAGAACTCGATCGGCGTCCGGACGGCGCCGCTGGCGACCGCGGAGCGGACGAGCGGCCCGTCCAGCGGCCGCTCGAACTCGTAGCGGAGCGTGTACTCGTCGGCGAGTTCGACGCTGGGGCCCGGGTCCGCCGAGACGTGGCGCTGAATCTCGTCGTGCACCCAGGTGTCGCGGGCGGTCACCGGGTCGCCGGACCACCAGGTGAACCCCTCCGCGTAGGAGACGGTCGCCGTCGATCCGTCGACGTCCACCGACTCGACGACGTCCCCGAGCTGCCGGTCCCGGGCCGGCGTCGCATAGGACCGCGCCTCGTAGATGAGCGGGTAGAACCCTTCGGGGTCCGACGTCGACCACGGCCCGACGTGGGTCGTCTCCGAGTCGTACGGGAACTGGTAGCCGAACACCTCCGGCGAGTCCACGATGTCGTTCGTCTCCGTGCAGCCGGCGAGCGACCCGACCGCGCCCCCGGCGCCCAGCGCGACGAGATACTCCCTTCGCGTCCACCCCGCGCGCTCCCGTCCGTCACCGCGCCGGTCCGCACCTGTGTTCATTGGCGCGAGGATAGCGGACGGGGGTGTATAAGGCCACCGTCCGTCAGACGACCGATCCAGGCCGAACGCGGCCGGAGACGCCGCCTCCAGACCGGTCGCGCGCTCCGGTCAGATATCGTATCTGTGACCGCCAGCGGCCTCCCGTCGGCTGCCGGTGCCAACCGTTCTCTCACACGCCGTCACGGCCGGAGAGGGCGCCCGGCTCGCGGATTTCTCGCGCCGATCGATCGGTTTCCGTGCTTCGATCAAGCGGAAAAAACATATACTGTGGATCGTACAAACCTTAGTATGGATGATTATGTGTCACAGGAAGCCCTCCGGTTCGTCGTGATCGGGCTCGTCGCGATGGCCGCTATCGCGGTCGGGGCCGCGACGATCACGGCGACCGTGGACACGGGGGCTCCCGGTGGTGGGGAAGCGCCGCAGAACCCGGGGGAGAGCCCCCAGAACAACCAGGGTGGAGGCGGCGGTGACAGCTCCGGCGGCGGCGGCAATCCCATAAATCGGAGCAACGAGGACCCCGGCAACAAGGCGGTCCAGTACACCACGTGCATCGAACCGCTCTCGAACTGGTACGGCGGCCTGGCGTACTTCGGCGCGGCCGCCATGCTGGTCTACCTGGTCAAGCGCCGCTACTCGTTCGGCGCCGCGTTCCTCGGCCTGTACGCGATCGCGCCGCCGGTCCTGCTCGGCTACTTCCTCGGGACCGACTGCGCCACCGTCGGCGGACCCGGCCTGGGCGACGGCGGTCGGGGTGCCATCGCCAACGGCACCCAGTCGCCGGTCGCCTCGATTGACATCCCGCCGGCCGTCATCCTCGGCGTCTTCGGCGTCGTCCTCGTGGCGACGGCCGCCGTCCTGATGCGCGCGTCCGGCGACCAGGACATCACCACGATGGAACCCGAGGAGGCCGACGAAGGGTCCGGGGCCGACGTCATGGACCTAGCGGCCGCGGCGGGTCGCGCGGCCGACCGCCTCGAAAAGCACAACGCGGACGTGGACAACGAGGTCTACCGCGCGTGGTGGGAGATGACGAGCATGCTCGACGTCCCGAACCCCGACAGCGCGACGCCCGGCGAGTTCGCCGACGCCGCCGTCGACGTCGGCCTCGGCGAGGACGACGTCCGCGAGCTGACCCGCCTGTTCGAGGAGGTCCGCTACGGCGAGCGCGACGCCGAGAGCCGCGAGCAGCTCGCCATCGACGTCTTCCGGAACATCGAAGCGGAGTACGGAGGCTCGGGCGGACGGAGTTCCGACGTCGGTGCCGACGGCACGGAGGGCGACGATGGATATTGAGGAGGTCCTCAACCGGCTGCTGATCGCCATCGGCGCGCTCCTGTTCGTGGGCGCGGTGGCGCTCATCGTCGCCCCGGGCGCCGGTAGCGCGCTCCCCTTCGGCAACGAGGTCATCTTCGTCATCGGCGCGCTCGGCGCCGTGACGGGCTTCGGGGTCGTCCGCCGCCGCCTCAAGGGCGAGATCGAAGAGACGGTCACGCCCGATCCCGAGCGCCCCGCCGGCAACCCGATGCCCGGCGAGGACGTCGACCGGATGCTCTACGAGATGACCCACCTGCGGCAGGGAGTCAACGAGAACCGCGAACACCTCGAAGACCGCCTGGAGAACCTCGCCGTTGCGGTCATCCGGAACCGCGAGGACTGCTCGGTCGAGGAGGCCCGGCGGATCCTGAACGCCGGCGAGTGGACGGACAACGAGCAGGCGGCGGCGTTCTTCGAGGGCGAGCGGACCGCGGCCGAGGAGGCCGGTCTCTCGCAGTCGCTACTGTCGGGCACCGACGACGTGGCCGCCTTCGAGACCCAGTTCCGCGAGACCGTCGAGGAACTCATTCGGGTCGGCGACGTCGACGTGAGCCACACGGTCGAGGTGGACACCGAGGACGACCGCTCGTTCGTCGACCGCTTGCTCGGTCGCTCCGGCGACGACGACGACGAAGACGACGGCGTCGAGTCGAACTGGAACGAGGCCAACTCCTCGATCCCGACGTTCCAGACGAGCGAGCCCTTCGAGGACGTGTCCCTCCAGCACACGAACCGCTGGCTCGGCGTGACGGCGTTCGCGCTCGTCGCGGTCGGCATCGGGACGATCACCTTCAATCCGGGACTCATGCTCGCCGGGACGGTCGGCGTCGCGTACACAATCTACGCGCGGGTCTCGGCGGTGCCCCGGACGGAGGGGCTGGTCGTCGAGCGCGAGTTCGACACCGACGAGCCCGAGCCGGGCGACCTCGTCGAGGTGACGCTCACGGTGCGCAACGAGAGCGGCTCGATGCTGCCCGACCTGCGACTGATCGACGCCGTGCCCGATGCGTTCGTCGTCACCGACGGCGTCCCGCGGCTGCACACCGCGCTACAGGCCGGCGCGCAGGCGCAGATCGAGTACACCGTCCGCGTCGAGCGCGGCGAGTACGAGTGGCCACTGCTGGTCGTCGCCCGGGACTTCAGCGGCGGCGTCGAGCGGACCTCGCTCGTCACGCCCGACGCGGGGATGCGCATCGTCCCGCCGCTGCGGGTCACCAACGACGTGCCGGTGCGGGCCCAGACGACCCAGTACGCCGGCGACGTCGACACCAAGCAGGGCGGGTCGGGCCTGGAGTTCTACTCCGTGCGCGACTACCGCCCCGGCGACCCGATGAACCGCATCAACTGGAAGCAGGTCGCGAGCACGGGCGAACTCGCGACGATCGACTTCCGCCAGGAGAAGGCCGCGACGGTCACCATCCTGTTCGACACCCGCCAGAGCGCGTACATCTCGGCGGGCCCCGACGAACCGCACGCCGTCGACCACTCGGTCCACGCCGCCAGCGACGTGTTCGGCGCGCTGTACGACCAGGGTAACCTCGTCGGCGTCGCCGCCTTCGACACGGTGCCCTGTTGGTACGCCCCCGGCGCGGGGAGCGAACACCTGGAGAACGCCCGCGTGCTGTTCGCCCAGCACCCGGCGCTGTCGCCCCGGCCGCCGGAGCGCCAGGACCACGAGAGCCAGTACATCGACCCGATGACGCACGTGCGCCGGCGCCTGCCGAGCACGTCGCAGATCTTCCTCTTTTCGCCGCTGGCGGACGACTACGCGGCGGAAGTGGCGCGCAGGCTCGACTCCGAGGGCCACCTGGTCACCGTCATCAGTCCGGACGTGACCGTCGACGAGACGGTCGGCCAGCGGCTCACGCGCATCGAACGGACGGCGCGGGTCCGGTATCTCCGCGAACGGGGCATCCGCGTGCTCGACTGGGACCCCGGCGAGCGGCTCTCGCTCGAGATCCAGAAGGCACAGACGAGGTGGGCGTAAATGAGCTACGAGACAGACAGCGACACGGGAGCGGTCGAGGTAACGCACGCACCGGCGCGGTTCAGCAGCATCCTCTCGGTGGCCGCAGCGCTACTCGCGGTCGTCGTCACCGGCCTGTTCGCGCCGCTGTCGGCGCCGATCGGGCTGTTCGGGCTGGCAGGCGTCGCCGCGGGACTGTTCGTCTTCGAGTCCGAGCGGCTGACGATCGCGGGGACGGCCATCGTCTTCGTCGGCGTCATCGCCTGCGGCTTCTTCTCCAGCGTCCCGGAGATCGTGCTGTTCGCCACCCTGGCGACCATCGTCTCGTTCGACCTCGGGTCGAACGCGTTCAGCGTGGGCCGCCAGCTCTCCGAACAGACCGACACCCAGCGCGGCGAGTCCGTCCACGCGGCGGCGACCATCTTCGTCGGCGTCGTCGCGGCGGGCATCGCCTACGGGATCTACCTCGTGCCCTCCGGCGGGCTCACGATCCCGGCCCTGGCCCTGCTGTTGCTGGCCGCGCTGTTCCTGATCTGGTCGATCCGGCAGTAACCGGACGAATCGGTCGTTCGGTCAGTTTTTCTCGGGGACGGAACGCTCTTACACCGTCAGTATTAAGAGGAGAAGCACGGGCTATCTTACCATGGCACAGACCGACCTATCCATCCAGGAGGCCAGTGACGAGTTGGATGCCGTGATCGACGAGATACAGTCGTCGGTCATCATCGACGAGGAGTTCCTGGAGACCGTGCTTGTGGGGTTGCTTTCGAAGGGGCACGTCCTGCTCGAAGACGTTCCCGGGACGGGGAAGACGCTGACGGCGAACAGTTTCGCCACGGCGCTGGGACTGTCGTTCTCCCGCATCCAGTTCACGCCGGACCTGCTCCCGAACGACGTCACGGGGACGTACATCTACAACGAGCAGGAGGGTGAGTTCGAGTTCAACAAGGGTCCTATCTTCGCCAACATCGTCCTGGCTGACGAGATCAACCGCGCGCCGCCGAAGACGCAGGCGGCGCTGCTGGAGGCCATGGGCGAGGGGCAGGTGACGACGGAGGGTGACACCCGGCAGCTGCCCGAGCCGTTTTTCGTGATCGCGACGCAGAACCCCGTCGAGCAGGAGGGGACCTTCCCGCTGCCCGAGGCGCAGATCGACCGGTTCAACGTCAAGTCCTCCATCGGCTACCCCGACGTCGACGGCGAGGTCGAACTGCTCCGGCGCCGCAACGACCGGACGTCGACGACGCCGACCGTCGGGCAGGTGCTCGACCACCAGCGGGTCATGGACCTGCAGGCGGTGCCCGACACGGTCACCGTCACCGAGGACATGCTGGAGTACATCGCGGCCGTCTCGCGAGCGACCCGCGAGGACCACCGGGTCGAGACCGGGATGAGCCCCCGCGGGACCCAGCGCCTCTACGAGACCGCACGCGCGCAGGCGGTCATCGAGGGTCGCAACTACGTGACGCCCGACGACGTCAAGACCGTCTCCCAGCCCGTCATCGCCCACCGAATGGGCCTGACGGCGGAGTCACAGGTCAACGACGTCGACAAGTCGGAGATCGTCGACGACGTCCTCGAAGAGATCCCGGTCCCGACCATCGAGGCGCCGGCCTAATCCACTCCGGAGGACTACAATGGGAGTTTCAAACGCGGTTCGGAATCCGGGGTCGTACCTCAGCAGGACGCTGGGGCTGTACCGGTCGCTACTGGTAGACCCGGAGGGGTTCTACGACGAGTACATCGGGACGCGCGGGCTCAAGTCCGAGCTCGCGCTCGTGCTGGTCGTCGGGGTCGTCGGTGCGGTGGGGAACTATCTCGTCCTGCAGGAACTGATCGCCCAGATCGACGGCATCCAGGCCGTGGTCGTCAACCAGGACGTCAGGTTCCAGCTCCAGCAGCGCGTGCTCGAACCGCTGATCGGCGCGTTCCTCGTGTGGATCTGGTACGGCGTGGGGATGTACGCGGTCGCCTGGCTCTACACGACCATCGGGACGACGTACCTCGCGATGAAGCGAGCGGCCTGGGCGCTGGTCCCGGTCCTGATCGCGAACCTCATTCACACCGCGGCGATGGCGTACTACTCGGTCACGATGGAGATCGCCCCGGGGGACGTCAACCCCTCGTCGCGACTCGCCGGCGACGTCGCGCAGGCCATCTGGTCGCAGGCGGCTGGCGAGATGGTCGTCCTCGCGGCCACGCTCGCGGGCGTGCTGTTCGCCCTGTGGGCCGGCTACATCGGTGCGTACGCCATCAAGGACGTGCGTGACCTGACAGTCGACGAGGCGTACAAAGTGGCCGCGGTCCCGGCCGCCGGATACGCCTTGTACATCGTCTACAGCGCGGTCACCGCGCTCTGACGGAAGTATTAAGAGATTGTGAGACACCAACACACACTATGAACTATTACATACGTCGGTTCGTGCAAGCGATCGTGACGTTCGTCCTGGGGATGTTCATCACGTTCGCGTTGTATCGACTCGTTCCGGGTGGGCCGGTGCAGGCGCTCATGGCCGACCGCGTCGAACAGATGCGGGAGCAAGGCGACACGGTCGACCAACAGGAACTCGCCCAGATGGCCGAGCAACTAACGGGGATCAACCCCGACAAACCGATCCCGATCTCGTTCTACGAGTGGCTTCGGGACATCGTCCTGTACCAGGACTTCGGCGAGTCGATCATGTTCCAGGACCCCGTCTTCGACATCCTCTTCCGCGGGATGCCGTGGTCGATCTTCCTGAGCGTGTACGGCCTCCTGTTCGGGTTCACGGCGACCATCGCGGTCGGGGTCTTCATGGCCTGGCACGAGGGGACGAAGATCGACTCCGGGCTGACCGTGTTCGTGCTCGTCATGCGGTCGATCCCCTACTACGTGGCCGCCATCGTGATGCTCTCGGTGCTGGCCTTCCAGTGGGGCATCTTCCCGACTGGCGGGCGAGCGCCCCCGGCGGCCGACCCCGGGTTCAACCTCGAGTTCATGATCGGGGTGGCCCAGCACGCGGCGCTGCCGATACTGTCGAACTTCATCGTCGGCTTCGCCGGCGGGGCCATCGGGATGCGGGCGCTGTCGGTCCGCGTCATCGGCGCGGATTACCTGCGCTCGGCGCGGCTGCGCGGGCTCAGCACGAACCGCATCCTCAGCCGCTACCTGACCCGAAACTCGATCCTCCCCATCTACACCGGCTTCATGCTCGGCATTTCGGGAATGTTCAGCTCGAACGTCATCACCGAGCGCATCTTCCAGTACCACGGGGTGGGCTGGTTCATGCTCGAAGCGGCGACGAATCAGGACTACCCGCTCGTGATGGCCGCGTTCGTGTTCTTCTCGGGGATCACGGTGACGGCCATCCTGGTCGCTGACCTCACCTACGGGCTCATCGACCCGCGAGCCGGGACCGGCGCGACGAGGGAGAGCTACTAACGATGTCCGAGAAAACGCCGAAAAGCGACGGAGGCGTGACGCAGGAAAGCATCTTCGGCACCGACGAGGAGGTCGAGCGCCGGCGGACGCCGCCGGCCGAGCGCGCCCGGCGCGCGTTCGACTTCTACGTCGCGACGCCGTTCCGGGTCGCCTGGGGCGACTGGCGGACCCGCATCGGCGGCGCCGGCGTCCTCTTCTACCTGCTTCTGGGGACGGTCGGCGTCTGGCTGACGCCGCCGCCACAGATCAACGAGGGTCCGTACTACCTCAAGCCGTTTGTCGACTGGACGATGCCGCTCGGAACGGACAGCATGGGGCGGGGCGTCTTCAAGACGCTCGTCCACTCGACGCCCGCGATGATGCAGATGGCGCTGGCGGGGGTCGTCTTCTCCGTCGGCGTCGCGGTCCTCGTCGGCATGATAGCCGGCTACAAGGGCGGCGTCATCGACACGATGCTGATGACGATGGCCGACGTGTTCATCACGCTCCCGGGCCTGCCGCTCATCATCGTCCTCGCGGCGATCTTCTCGCCGGAGAACCCGTTCATCGTCGGGACGATCATCGCGATCGACCAGTGGCCCGGCCTCGCGAGGATGTTGCGCTCACAGGTGCTTGCATTACGCGACGAGGACTTCGTCGAGGCGGCCCGTTCCATCGGGCTCTCGACGCCGACCATCGTCGGGCAGGAACTCGTCCCGAAGGTGGCGCCGTTCGTGCTCATCTCGGCGGCGGGCGCGGCGGTGGCGGTCATCTTCCAGTCGGTCGCGCTGTACTTCATCGGCGTGCTCCCCTTCAGCTCGTTCAACTGGGGCGTCATGATGCAGATGGCCTACCGACAGGGGAACGCGATCGCGGCGCCCGGGCGGGCGGGCCACTGGATGTTCTTCCCGCTACTGGCGATTTCGGGGATGAGCTTCTCGCTCATCCTCTTCTCGCAGGGGCTGGACCGCGTGTTCAACCCCCGGCTGCTCGCCCGCCACTCGGAGACGGTGCCGGAAGACGAACAGGAAGACGCGGGTGGTCTCTGATGTGCGGACCCACCCGACGGTCGGAGGTGAACTGACATGGCTATCGGACAACAGAACCAGTCGACGGACGACGGCGACGATGCCGACGAGGACATCGTCATGGACGTACGGAACGCGCGGGTGCAGTTCGGGATGAACCGCGGGCAAGCGTGGGTGCTCAACGACGTCGACCTGTCGATCCGGCGCGAGGAGATCCTCGCCATCGTCGGCGAGTCCGGGTCGGGCAAGTCGATGTTCGCCGCGGCCCTGATGGACGCGGTCGAGGACCCCGGTCACCTCTCGGGCGACGTCACCTACTACCCGCGCGAGTCGGACGAGAGCGCCACGCCGACAACCGACCAGATCGGCGACTACGACGCCGTCGGCGACGACTCGGTGGACGTGCTGGAGATGAGCGACGGCGAACTGCAGTCGTTCCGCTGGGAGGAGGTCTCGATGGTGTTCCAGGGCGCGATGAACTCGTTCAACCCCACGATGAAGATCAAGGGGCACTTCCACGAGACCATCCAGGCCCACAACGCGGTCCTCGAAGAGCGTATGGACCACGTCTACGACCTCTTCGAGGCGCTGCACCTCGACCCCGACCGCGTGATGAACTCGTACCCGCACGAGCTCTCCGGCGGCATGAAACAGCGCGCGCTCATCGCGCTCGCGCTGGTGCTCGAACCGGAAGTGCTCGTGATGGACGAGCCGACGGCGGCGCTCGACCTGCTCATGCAGCGGTCCATCATTTCGATGCTCCGCGAGTTGCGCGACGAGTTCGAGTTGACCATCGTGTTCATCACGCACGACCTGCCGCTTGTCGCCGGCCTCTCGGACCGCATCGGCGTCATGTACGCCTTCGAGTTCATCGAGGTCGGCGAGACCCGGTCGCTACTGAAAGACGCTGCACACCCGTACACGCGCGCGCTCCTGCGCTCGGTGCCGAGCATCGACTCGGACATCGACTCGATGAAGCCCATCGAAGGGGCGCGGCCGGACCCGGTGAACATCCCGACCGGCTGTTCGTTCCACCCGCGGTGTCCGATCGCGGACGACCGGTGTGAGATCGAGGACCCGGACCTCGTGACGGTCGACGAGGACCACGAGGCGGCGTGTTTCTACACGGACCAGGCGCGCGGCGAACTGGAGTACTCGCTCGATCACGGGGCGAGGGAGGAGTAACCCATGAGCACAGACGAACCCACGGCGGACGACGTCACGCCCGACGAGGCCTCGGGCGAGGAGTCGACGGTCGAACAGCGCGGCGAACCCGTCCTCTCGGTCGAGGACGTGAACGTCCACTACAAGCCCGGCGGCATCGTCAAGCGCGCGCTGACCGACAAGAAGGTCCGCGCGGTCGACGGCGTCAGCTTCGACCTCTACGAGAACGACATCGTCGTCCTCGTCGGCGAGTCCGGCTGCGGGAAGACCACGCTCGGGAAGACGGCGGTCGGCCTGGAGAAACCCACCGAGGGGACGGTCTCCTATCGCGGTCAGGACATCTGGCAAGCGAAGGAGAATCCCCGGGAGGCGGAGACGGAGTTCACGGAGATCCGCCGGGCGATGCAGATCATCCACCAGGACCCGGCCAACGCGCTGAACTCTTCGCGACGCGTCAAGGCGATCCTCTCCGACCCGCTGAAGAAGTGGCGGACGGAGCTGGGTCCCAAGGAGCGCGAGGACACCATCTACCGGTTCCTGGAGTACGTGGACATGATGCCCCCGGAGGACTACGCCGAGCGGTACCCACACCAGCTCTCGGGCGGCGAGAAACAGCGCGTCGCGCTCGGTCGCGCGCTGCTGATGAACCCGGACGTCATCCTCGCCGACGAGGCCATCTCCGCGCTGGACGTGAGCCTCCGCGTCGGGATGATGGACCTCATCCTCGACCTGCAGGAGACGTTCGACACCTCCTACATCTTCATCAGCCACGACCTGGCGAACGCGCGGTATCTCGCCAAGCGCGCCGGCGGCCGGATCGCCATCATGTACCTCGGCGAGATCGTCGAGATCGGCCCGCCCGAGGAGATCCTGAACAACCCGACGCACCCGTACACGAAGGTACTCAAGTGGTCGACGCCGACCGTCGACCCGGACCTGGCCAGGGAGCGCATCCAGGAGGACCCGCCGGTCCGCGAAGTCGACGTGCCCGACCCCGAGGATCCCCCCTCGGGCTGCAAGTTCCACACGCGCTGTCCGGAGGCCCGCGAGGTCTGCACGCGGGAGGAACCGGGGCTGTACGACACGGCGGGCGAGTCCGACGCCGCCTGCTTCCGCGCGCTCGAAACGCACGAGTACTGGAACAGCGCCGAACTCGCCGGCCCCGACGACGAGTACGGCGCCGAGTCCGAGTCCAACTTCGGCGACTGAGTCGTCACCTGCTGTTCCGTTTTTCCGCAGATTCCGCGCGATAACACACCGAGACGTCCCGCAGTGGAGCGATTCGCGACCCGCGACTCTCCGCTCGCGTCGCGAGGGAGAGGACGTTCGGAAAGCAAATCTTATTTCCGCCAGACGCGGTTGTGAGCACACATGGCACGACAGATGGCCGACGGACCCATGGTGGTCCTCTCCGACGAATCGCAGCGCACGTCGGGCGAGGATGCCCGGTCGATGAACCTCGAGGCGGGGCGAGCAGTCGCGGAGACGATCCGCACGACGCTCGGACCCCGCGGGATGGACAAGATGCTCGTCGACCAGGGCGGCAACGTCGTCGTCACGAACGACGGCGTGACGCTCCTCGAAGAGATGGACGTCGACCACCCGGCAGCAGACATGATCATCGACGTAGCGACGACCCAGGAAGCCGAGGTCGGCGACGGGACGACCTCCGCCGTGATCCTCGCGGGCGCGCTCCTCTCGAACGCGGAGGACCTGCTCGAACAGGACATCCACCCGACTTCGATCGTCGCTGGCTACCGCCACGCGGCCGAGACGGTCCTCGACGTGTTCGAGGACATGGCGACCGAGGTCGACCCCGACGACGAGGAGGTCCTCAAGCAGGTCGCCGGCACCGCGATGACCGGCAAGGGCGCCGAGACGGCGAAGGAACTGCTCTCGTCCATGGTCGTCTCCGCGGTCCAGGGCGCCGTCCGTGACGACGGCACCGTCGACCAGGACTCGGTCGTCGTGCGCCAGTTCTACGGCGCCTCGATCGACGACTCGGAGTTCGTCGACGGCGTCCTCTTCGACATCGAGCCGGTCAACCAGAACATGGCGCGCGAGCACGAGGACGCGAACGTCCTCATCTACGAGGGTTCCATCGAGGTCTCGGAGACGGAGGTCGGCGCCGAGGCGACGGTCGGCAACATGGACGAACTGCAGGGCTTCGTCGAGCGCGAGCAGTCCGAGCTCGCCGACATGGTCGACCGCATCGCCGCGACGGGCGCGGACATCGTCCTCGCCGACGGCGGCATCGACGAGTTCGCCGCCGAGCGCCTCGCGAAGGAGGGCATCACGGCCTACCGCCGCGTCGACGACGACAAGCGCGAGCGCCTCGCGCAGGCCACCGGCGCCACGCGCGTCGGCGACCTCGACACGGTCTCCGAGGACGACCTGGGCTTCGCCGGCAGCGTCAGCGAGCGCGTCATCCGCGACGTGACCGTCCGCCGGCAGGCCGACCACGAGAGCACGACCATCTTCAGCGACCTCCCCACGGAGGGCGTCGGGACGATCCTGCTCCGCGGCGGTACCGAGCACGTCCTCGACGAGGTCGAGCGCGCCGTCGTCGACAGCGTCGGCGTCGTCTCCGCGGCCATCGAGGACGGCTACGTCCTGCCCGGCGGCGGCGCCCCGGAGATCGAGGCGTCGCTCGCCCTGCGCGAGGAGGCCGACTCCGTCGAGGGCCGCGAGCAGCTGGCCGTCGAGGCCTTCGCCGAGGCCTTCGAGGACGGCCCTCGCACGCTCGCGGAGAACGCGGGCCACGACGCCATCGACGCGCTGGTCGACATGACCGCGCGCCACGACGCGGGCGACGTGAACGTCGGCATCGACGCCGACACAGGCGAACTCGTCGAGATGTTCGAGGACGGCGTCGTCGAGCCGCTGCGCGTGAAGACGACGGCCGTCGACTCCGCGGTCGACGCGGCGACGATGATCATCCGCATCGACGACGTCATCTCCGCCGGTGACCTCTCCGTCGGCGACGACGAGGAAGAGGAGGCCGGCGGCCCGCCCGGCGGCGGCATGGGCGGCATGGGTGGCATGGGCGGCGCGATGTAGGCTAGGCGACGAGCAACTCACTTCGAACGTTTTCTCTCCGCACTTCGGTTTTATCGCCGCAGGGCTGGCGACCCGTGGAATGTGGTTTCGGTTCCGCGCGCCTGCTGAGCGTGGACGTTCGTTCTTTCAGTAGCGTAGTCTCACGAGATTGGATCTCCGACTCAGACTTCAGCATCCGCCGAGCGGAGCGAGGCGGTTCACTCTCAGAGCGAATTTCTGACGAGCCCGCGGTCGTTCGCGGTGCTCACTCCCGCGGACACCGAATCCGAGCGGAGCGAGGATTCGGCCTTTTTCACCCATGTTTTTGCGTTCGGGGGTTCCCGCAGCGAGGCCGAAGGCCGAGCGAGGAAACCCCCAGCGGAAAAACATGGGTTCTAGGAGTAGTTGTGCTCCAGTTCGACGACGTTCGCTGCACCGAGCACGGCCTGCCTGAGGTCGTCGTAGAAGCGGTCGTCGTCGACACGGTGGACCGGACAGGAGACGCTGATGGCGGCGATAGCGCGGTCGTCGTCGTCCGTGATGGGCGCCGCGACGCAGCGCAGGCCGTTGAGCCGTTCCTCCTCGTCGATGGCGTAGCCCTGGTCGTTGATCTCGGCGAGTTCGTCGAAGAACGCGTCCCTGTCGGTGATAGTGTGCTCGGTCTCGGAGGGCATACCGCGCTCGTCGAGGATTTCGGCGACCTCCTCGTCCGGGCGGAAGCCGAGGATGGCCTTGCCGAGGCCGGTGCAGTGGAGGCGAACGCGCTTGCCCTCGTAGGTGTCGAGTTCGACCGCGTTCTCTCCTTGCGACTGGTAGAGGTAGATGCCCGTCCCGTTTTTCTCCACGAGTAGATTGACGAGTTCGCCCGTCTCGTCGGCGAGGTTGTCGACTTCCTTGTGGGCGGCGTCGAAGATCTCGTTGCGCTGGCGGGCGTACGCGCCGAGACCGAGGAAGGCGAGTCCGATGTGGTACTCGTCGCCTTCCTTGACGACGTACTCCCGGTTCGCGAGGGTGTTGAGGTGGTTGTGAACGGCGCTTTTCCCCACGTCGACCCGTTCGGCGATCTCCGAGACGCCCGCCCCGTCCAGCTCCTGTATTATCTCGACTATCTGTAACGTCCTGTCGACAGTCGTGACTGGATGCTTCGGCTGTTCCATACCCGAGTATCCACAGCGGATCACTTACCTGTTCTGTTCGAGGGAATCTCGTTCTCAGGCCGGAAACTGCGACCGTGTTCCTGTCGGCGGGTGTCGCCCACGAATCGGCCCCCCTCGCGTATAAGTGGAATTCCCCCGATTTCCGTTTCATTTGGTGAAACCTTCCAAATTAGAATCGCGCGATTTGTAATCTGACAGCGAGGCCGTTCGGCTGTCGAGCGTGACCGGGGAGAATCACCTGATAAGTAGGTATCGGGACAGTGACTCGGCGGTCTTTCGGCTCGCGAGGTCGGAGTCCCAACCGATGCTCGGGAAGCAGCAGGTGATAGCTCGTTCGGCGTTTCGGCTCGTCGAACGAGTCGGAGAGAAGATTCGCCGGTTCGACGAGGGGTCAGGCCTCGACAGCCACCGATGGATCGGGCTCGACGAGCCTTACGCTTCGTCGAACACCGACAGACTCACTTCGTTCGTCTGTCCAGCTCGACGAACCTTACGCTTCGTCGAACACCGACAGACTCACTTCGTTCGTCTGTCCAGCTCGACGAACCTTACGCTTCGTCGAACACCGACAGACTCACTTCGTTCGTCTGTCCAGCTCGACGAACCTTACGCTTCGTCGAACACCGACAGACTCACTTCGTTCGTCTGTCCAGCTCGACGAACCTTACGCTTCGTCGAACACCGACAGACTCACTTCGTTCGTCTGTCCAGCTCGACGAACCTTACGCTTCGTCGAACACCGACAGACTCACTTCGTTCGTCTGTCCAGCTCGACGAACCTTACGCTTCGTCGAACACCGACAGACTCACTTCGTTCGTCTGTCCAGCTCGACGAACCTTACGCTTCGTCGAACACCGACAGACTCACTTCGTTCGTCTGTCCAGCTCGACGAACCTTACGCTTCGTCGAATAGGGTCTCGCCTTCGACCATGTTCGCCTCGACGGCGTCGAGGTCGAGGGTCAGGCCCAGACCGGGTTCTTCGGGGATCTCCATGTAGCCGTCCTCGATGAGGTCGTCCTCTTCGACCAGGTCTTCCCACCAGCCGAGCTCGTAGGAGTGGTACTCGACGGCCAGCGAGTTCGGGATGGCGGCTCCCAGTTGCGCGGAGGCCATCGTGCCGATGGGCGAGGAGACGTTGTGCATGGCGACGGGGATGTAGTACATGTCCGCCATCATGGCGATCTTGCGGCCCTCGCGCATGCCGCCGACGCGCGGGATGTCGGGGGCGATGATGTCGATGGCCTCGTTCTCGATGAGGTCGCGGTTGCCGTGCGTGCGGTAGACGTTCTCGCCGGTCGCCAGCGGCGTGGCGGTCGACTGGGTGACCTCGCGCTGGGCGTCGTGGTTCTCCGGCGGGACGACGTCTTCGAGCCACCAGACGTCGTACTCTTCGAGGCGCTTGGCGAGGCGCTTGGCGCTACCGGTGGCGTACGACCAGTGGCAGTCGAACGCGACGTCGGCGCGGTCGCCGACGGCCTCGGTGGTTGCCTCGACGATCTCGGCCTTGTGTTCGATCTCCGGGGCGCGCATGTGGCGGTTGGCGCGGTCCTTCTCGTGGCCAGAGGGGACGTCGAGGTCGAACTTGATCGCGTCGTAGCCCAGGTCGGAGACGACGCGGTCGGCCTCTTCCGCGCAGGCCTGCGGGTTCGCCTCGTCCTCGGTGTGCAGGTCGCAGTAGACGCGGACCTCGTCGCGGTACTTGCCGCCGAGCAGCTGGTAGGCCGGCAGGTCGACGAGCTTGCCCGCCAGGTCGTGGAGGGCGATCTCGATGCCGGAGATAGCCGAGATGGTCTTTCCGGAGATCGAGCCCTCGCCCGACATCTTCTGGATGAGGTGCTCGTAGAGGCGGTCGATGTCGAGCGGGTTCTCCCCGACGAGGAACGGCTTCATTCGCTCGATGATCGCGGTGTCGCCGCCGCCCCAGTAGGACTCGCCTGTGCCCACGACGCCGGCGTCGGTGTAGACGCGAACGAGGATCCAGGGGTAGTTGCCGTCGACCATCGTCGTCTGGACGTCGGTGATCTCGGCGTCGCGTACGCCGCCGCGTTCCTTGGAGACGCCCATCGTCTCGGCGGAGAGGTCCCGCATCGTGTACTCAGCGTTCGGGTCGCTGATCTTGTCGAAATCGACCATGACGGCTACATCTCCCGAGGTCACTGGTATAAAGTTTCCCACATCAGTCCGGGTGGGCGCGCGATCGAGATACAGTCCAACGTAGCCGCTATGGAAACTCGTAAATCGGCCCACGATATCCTGTATGGAAACTCGTAAGTGGACGCCAGACGACCGTAATATTGCATGACAGAGACCACCGACCTATACATCGACGGCGAATGGGTGTCCGCCGAGAGCGGGGACACCTTCGCGGTCGAGAATCCCGCGGATACGACGGAGACAGTCGCCGAGTACGCGAAGGGGTCCACCGAGGACGCCGAACGCGCGATCGCCGCAGCTGCGGACGCACAGGCCGACTGGGAAGCGATGCCCGCCCCGGACCGCGGCTCCATCCTCCGCGAGACGGCCAAGCTGCTGGAAGAGCAGAAAGACGAACTGACCGAGCAGCTCTCTCACGAGGAGGGCAAGACGCTCTCCGAGGCGAGCCCCGAGGTCCAGCGGGCCATCGACATCTTCTACTACTACGCCGAGAAGGCGGCCGACAACGCAGGCAACCGGAAGGGAGCGAGCGGCGGTCGGACGTCCGTCTACACGAAGCGCGAGGCGCTGGGCGTCGCCGGCCTCGTTACGCCGTGGAATTACCCCATCGCCATTCCGGCCTGGAAGATCGCCCCCGCGCTGGCGACGGGCAACACGGTCGTCATCAAGCCCGCCTCGAACGCGCCGGGCCCCGCGGCCAGCATCGTCGAGGCGCTCGAAGAAGCCGGTCTCCCGGACGGCGTCATCAACTTCGTCCCCGGTTCGGGCAGCGACGTCGGCGGCACGCTGACGTCTCACGAGGACGTCGACGCCGTCTCCTTCACTGGTAGCTCCGAGGTCGGCCACCACGTCTACGACGCGGCGACCGACAACATGGCCCGCGCCCAGGCCGAGATGGGCGGCAAGAACCCGGCCATCATCACGGACAGCGCGGACGTCGACGAGGCGGTCGACATCGTCGGCGCCGGCGCGTTCGGCGTGACCGGCCAGGCCTGTACGGCTTGCTCCCGCGCCATCGTCCACACGGACGTCTACGACGAGTTCGTCGAAGGCATCGTCGAGTACGCCGAATCCATCGATATCGGTGACGGCCGCGACGACCTCGGCATGGGCCCGCACGTCAGCCAGGGCGAACTCGAATCCACGCTGGAGTACGTCGACGTCGCTGCCAACGAGGGCGCCACCCACGAGACGGGCGGCGAGCGCCTCGAAGGCGACGAGTACGACGACGGGTACTACGTCTCCCCGGCCGTCTTCTCGGACGTCGAGCGCGACATGCGCATCTTCCAGGAAGAGGTCTTCGGCCCGGTTCTCGCCGTCACCGAAGTCGATGACTTCGACGACGCCATCGAGGCCGCCAACGACAGCCAGTTCGGTCTCTCTTCCTCGGTCGTCACGACCGACCTGAACGAGGCCCACGAGTTCATCGAGCGGACCGAAGCGGGCGTCGCGAAGGTCAACGAGAAGACGACGGGGCTCGAGCTCCACGTCCCCTTCGGCGGCGTGAAGGACTCCTCGACGAACACCTACCGCGAACAGGGCGACGCCGGTCTCGACTTCTTCACCGAGATCAAGACCGTCTACCTGAACACGTAACCGCGTCGTTCCGAAAATCGGGAGCGCACCTCCCGCTTCGCTGACTGCACACGCGCCGCTTCTCTGTCGAACACCGCGCGTTCGTCCTCTGTATTACCGGATACCTGGGTTGTCTGGTACGGTGTCTCCCTCACTACCCTTCACATATCTGATCGTATCCGAGATCTATTCTTGGCTCAGCCCCGATCCTCTGTTCAGTCTGAACGAACGCTCGTTCTAAACCTTCTCGTTCCACTGAATACCAGATCAGCGCCTACGGACAATCACGCAACAAGTTTCTCGCGATCGTTCCTGGACGGGCGTCTCACTCTTCCCAACTAATGTTCATACATATGGAACAGTGGTTTTGGAAGGTCCAGGCATAGGAAATGGGAATACGGCCCATGACAGTACTACGGCTGTAATCCCGCCGCGAAGTTCGACCTTTCGTCGGATGTCGGCCCGCACTGTACTCCACGCACCGTGGAATTCAGTGAACGAACTCGAGATGCGCTCTTGCCTTCTCATCCCACCATCGGACACGTCAGAATGCTGTCCGCCAATGTGCGATCTAGACTAGATTCAATATAGCGATATGAGGTTTATGAGTTCGACGCCGGGCAGGCGAACTGGATGGATTCCTGACACCTATGCGTCGCTGGAACCAAATCTCGGCCGAAAACGGGGTCAGAGGAGACGGTAGATGTTGGATTCGTAGACTTCGCGGACGCGGTCTCCCCAGTCGTGGGTGTAGGTATCGATGACGTCCTGTGCGACGTCGCCCCGGAGGTATTTGACGATACCCCGGTCACCGGTCCGGTCGCGGAGATGCGTGGTGAAGAAGTGCCGAAAGTAATGCGGTGTGACGTTCTCTTCGGCGCCGCCGCCGTCGCGATACCAGCCCTGTTCTCGGGCGTGGGTCTCGACCAGATGATGAACCATATCGGGCGTCAGGCGCTTCCCCCACTCGTCGGCGGTGCTCACGAACAGCGGGTCCGCTACCGCCGAGCGCGGATCGGGTCGGACCGCGAGCCACTCGACGAGTACCGACGCGAGTTCTTCGTCGACCGGGACCGTCGTCGCACGCTTTCGTTTGTTGGATGCGGTCCGGACCTGGCCGTTGTACTCGCTGTTCGCCGAGGGCGCGTCGTCGACGTACACGGAGTCTGGCTTGCCGTCCAGTTGGGGCCTGTGGTCGGTCTCGAAATCGGCGGCTGCTACGTAGAGGTCCCTGGTGTCCAGATTGCAGAGCTCTCCGGCTCGCATCCCCGTCTTGAGGAGCGTGACGACGACGGCACGGTCGAGCGGATGGCCGATATCGGCGACGAACGACCGCATCGCTGGGACAGAGATATCCCGACGGTCGGGGTCGACGTTGATCGACTCGTCGATCTCTTCGAGGACGAGCGTCATCGGGTTCTCTTCGAAGGTTCCCACTTCGCTCATGTAGCTGTAAAACCGGTGGAGGTACGAGGCGTACGTCGCGACAGTACTTTCGCCGACGGCGCCCCTGAGCTGGTGCACCCAGGCCATACAGTCCCGGTGGTTGGTTTCCGCGAGCCCGATTCCGTGTTCGTCCAGGTACGACTCGAACTCCCGGAGGACCCGTTCGTAGGCGTCCCGTGTTCGCTGCGTCTTCCCCTGGAACGTGATGTCGTCTAAGAAGTAGGCGATCGGATCCTCACTGGCCGACGAACCGCGGTCTGCCCTACTCATCGATCGTGTACCCTCCGTTGCGGCCGCTGTACGTCACGCGACCACTCGATTGGAGATCCTGGAGCGTCGATTCGAGTTCGGCCTCGATGTCGTCGGTCACCGCATCGAGGAGTTCGTCCCACGACAGATACTCGGCCGAACGCAGGACGCTGACGACCCTGTCTTCGAGGCCTGTACCCTGGGGGTCAGCGTCCGGAGAAGGGGCTGCAGGCGATTCCTCGGATTCTGATTCAGGATCGTCTGTTTCAGACACTGTCGGCCCGGTTTTCGATCCACCGAACCCACGTCGTCCGGCCTGGACCATCGTCCGGACGAACTCGCTGCGACTCATCCCCAGTTCGTCAGCGTGGTCGTCCCACTCGGATCGCTGGTAGGTCGGTACGTAGGTCCGCACCGAGACGCGCGACGTATCGACATCGCTCTCTGCCATCGAAGGCACAGTCTCACCCCGCCCCAATCAATCTATCGCCACGTTCCCGGATAAAGACCCTTATTTGTGAGTGGAGTGCTCTCCAATCCCCGTATGACATTCAATTAGGCGTGTATATGGTGTCATATTTGGCGTTATAATCAAGTTCACATCTAACTATTATACGCCCTACAAACGAACAGTTGACACTTTTTCACCAGAAGGGCGTATGTGATCTCGTTGAGAGTCCACGATCGTTCTTGGGTAGCGAGTGATTCACAGGGGCACTTCTCTCGGATTGCCGCTCGAGAACGCGCCGTGATTGACGACGTCGGCGCGTGGGCTACTGATCGACGCTGCCCGTACCTTCCGAATAGAATGGCGAATGTTGATTGTAGGCATTGCGTCTGACCCGCAAGAGCACAGTGTGGACTGCCCAGAGATGGAAACAGCGCGACGAATCGGGGCCTGTGGACTCACCCAAGACAGCTTCACGCCCCTCTACAACCGAACGTCGCATCCGCCCCCTGTGGGGGGCACTTCGCCACCGTCGGGTGCACCATTGCGTCGTCGGACGGGCGTTCGTTCGACGTGGTTCGATATCGTCCGACACCATATTCTGTTCAAGATGGGGCCTCTGCGCCTAATCAATCCGTTAGACCGGGACTACGGAACCACGACGAGACCCCCACCGATCGTCCGCCGTCACTCGTAAGCTCGCGTTACCGGATTTCCCACGGATATCGAGCGCACCGAGAAATCGCGGTCGAACTCCAGTCGAACGAGCCGAACTGAGAATCGCCGACGGGATTCACCGAACAGAGACCCGGAGACGCTTCGAACAGGGTACCGATGGCGTCCCAGTACAAGTAGAGGCGGTGATATTCGAGTCGGTACCTCTTGACGGATCGATACTGAATCGCGGATTCCCCGTGAGGCGATTTCTCGACGAGACCTCGCGGTGGCCCCTGATAAAGCGACGATGTTCTACGTCGTTTCCGGACCACACAGGCGCGATTGCAGCTGATTTGAGCGGCATCTCCGCTCAGTGGGACAATCACCGATCGACAGAAGCTGAAGGTATCTATACCGCTCTGAGCCGGCCTGCGGCGAAATCAAGGCGCTAGAGGGTCGCCTGATCTCCGTCATCAGGCACCTGTGGCAGAGATTGGCAGAGTCGAGACCGGTCGCTTTGGCAACGAACGGGACTCCCGACTGCGGGAGCCGACTCGCTTATCTCGGTTAGACCCGCTGAATACTCTGCGACCATCCACGGGATATCGGTCTCCAGCTGAGACGGTCAGCCGAGCCGACCTGCCCGGCCGTTTCGTCGACAATATAACGTGATGGTGATTGTCGAGCGATGTCCTATTCGCGACCTTGATCCCAGATGGATCGGCCGTGGATCTCACCCTGAGAAGCTTCCGACGGGACCACGAATCAGCCAAGCTCGTGTCGGCTCGAGCGGCTCTGATAGAATGGCGCTCCAGGACGTCCCCAGCGCACCGGACCTCGGACGGGAGTCGCGACGCGATGGGGATCAGTCGGGATATCGTTTCGACACAGAGCGTGGAACGGAATCCGACGATCCGATCTCACAGGGATCCGCATCCGAGACACCCCAGAGCGCGATATCGACATCTGCCACGAGTTTTGGGCCCGATAGAACGTATACTGACAGTCGGATTCGACTCCAAATCCAGCCCAACCCTCGATCACGCACAGAACCAGTTAGCTCGAAGTTTTCGTGTCACTTACCACGGTTTTCGGCTTCGAACCGTGCCCAATACCGTTCGGATAAACCACTAATCGCTATATCGAATTGCGATCTATTTGTGTTACACGGCCAATAGTGAGACACTGGAAAACGGCCGAGAAACAGCACGAGAGTCGGATTCGTGAATTCGGTCCCGGACAGGGAACAGTAAGTTGCCGGATCGGGATCGTTGCTCCAGCGTCGCGTCCGGTCTGGAAGGCCTGTTCGACAAGTCCCGATGCAGGTGCAGCGTCTCGAAACCGCACCGGCTTCAAACCGGCGTCGTCCCGTACTCAGCAAACTCGCTCCTCGTCCGTGACCCTCTGACCGAAATGTCGTATTCGTGCTGCACGTCAGCCGAACTCGTGGTCCCAACCCCCGCGTTTCTCCCGGCCGAATTCAGCGAACGAATTCCCAAGCTTCGGCCCGTTCGCCTCGCGGGATCGGTGCTCGAGCCGGATTGGTGACTCCGTCCGTCAGGGTGGAACCATCGGCACTCCGGGAAGCTCGACGTCACTGACATCGGGACTCCCGTCCACCATCGAGTCATCACTCGATCACTCGATAGTACCGATCGTCCACCCACGAACGTGCTACCGGCGGCTCCCTCTCCTGTCGACGGGCGACGCGAGACCGTGACTCCGGCCACTCACCGAACGCGGTCGAGGGCCCCGACGAGGTGCGTGGCCGAAGTCGACATCACAGCCTCGCAGGGGCCCTTCGAAGTCCCGACTGACCGGCTTGACACGAACCGAGAAAGGCCAAGGGACGTGACTGGTTCGAGGAGCCGTACAACGTGGACGGTCCCGCGTCACAGACGAGTGAGCGCCGTGCCGCGGGCTCAATGGCGACTGTCGTTCGAAAAATGCCGTCGGTCCGGTAGCCCCCGGGAAGTCGCTCCCGAGCGTTACTCGCCAGCGCCGTCACCGTCGGGACCGGGCGCGGGATCGGGACCGCCCGCGCCGGTCTGGAAGACGAACTCGTGTTCCTCCTCGGTCTCGAAGTTGTTCAGCCCGTCGCCGAGGTACTGGGCGTACCGGACCAGTTCCTCGGCGCGCGAGGACACTTCGTTCAGTTCAGCAGCCTGCTCCTCCGCGGCGCCCGCGACGTTCTCGCTCTCGGACATCGTGTCCTCCGCGAGGTCCGCGGCCTCGTCTATCATCCCGGCCACGTCGCGGATGCTGTCCAGCGAGTCGCCGAAGTCGACGCCCGGATTGTCGTCCTCGAAGTCGTCGAGCTGACTGGCGACGCCGTCCATCTCCTCGGAGATGCGCTGGAGGCGCTCTTTCTGGTCGTAGGCGTCGTCGGAGATCTTCTGGATGGAGTCTGCGACCTGCTCGCTCGCGTCGCGGACCGTCTCCGCGCTCTGCTGGACGGATCGACCGCTCTCCTCGACTTCGACGGCGAAGGTCTTCAGCTGGCCGGTCGTCATCTCCAGTTCGGTCAGCATCTCGTTGAAGTCCTTCGCGATCTGGTCCATCGCCTCGTTCTCGCCCTCGGGCTCCATCCGCTGGGTGAGGTCGCCGCGGGCACCCGCCTGCATGATCTCGGAGTACTCTTCGGCTTTCTCCTGGAGGTAGCTGCTCATCTCCATCGCCTCGGCCCGCGAGACTTCCGCCTCTTTCCGGGCCCGTTCGGCCTCGTCGATCTGCTCGCGGAGCGAGTCGCGCATCGACGCGAAGCCTCCGTAGAGCTGGCCGATGCTGTCGATCCGGCCCGACTCGATCTCGACGTCGAGGTTGCCCTCCTCCATCTCCTGAGCCTTGCCTTTCAGGCGGTCGATGGACGACGACGTGTTGTAGCCGAGCACGGCGCCGATGAACAGCATCAGCAGGACGGCGCCGCCGGTAGCGAACATCCCGAACTGCGTTACCTGCTGGACGTCGCCGAAGAGGACGTCCGTGGGCGCGTGCACGAGGGCGATCCAGGTGTCGTCGCTACCCGGGACGATGATCTGGGAGTACCCGACGGCGTACTCCTCGTCCATGACGTCGCCGTTCGTCCGACTCGAGATGACGCCGCTGGGGTCGTCCGAGAGCGAGAGCGCGCGGTCGACGGTGCGCTGGTCGCCGTAGTTACCGAGCGTTTCGTCGTCCGACGCGTCGTAATCGGCGGTGACTCCTTTCTCGTCGATCTGAATGGAGCCGGTCTCGTTGACGACCATCGTGAACCCGCCATCGGCTCGGTCGTGCCCCTGGAGATCGCCGGCGATGTTGGTCGTTCCAACCTCGACGAGGAGATACCGGTCCGAAGTGCCGTTGACCGGGCTGGCGAGTCCGACCACCGGACTCCCGCTGTTCGACGGGCGGTAGACGTTCGACACCGCCACGTCGTTGACCCCGCCGAAATCGTGACCCATGAACCAGGATCGCTGGGTGCCCGCGAGCGAGTTCCCCCTCTGCGAGCCCGTGCTGGCGACGAACGTGTAGCCGCTGACGGTCCGCTGGACGAGGTGCATCGCGCTCACGTCGCCGGTCATCACGTCCGCCATCTGCGACTGCAGCGCTTCGGACATCCGCGACCGGTCCTGGCCGGCGAAGGCCGGGGAACTCGACGCCAGCCGCGTCGACAGACGATTGCTCTCGAGCCACTGTTCGACGAGATTCGATTCCTGTACCGCCAGGCCGCTGTACTCGCTCTCAGTCTGGTTGCGCGTGTGATCACTGAACTGCTGGGTGCCGACGAGCCCCACGGCGCCGATGGCGAGGCCCATCACCAGCAGCACGATGAGGAACTTCAGCGCGAACCGCTTCCTGACGAAGTCCGGGACGATAGTCCGAACGATCCCCATCAGGCCACCGCCACCGCCACTGCCGTCTTCACCGCTCATCGTTCCACGCCCCGTTCCGTATCTCGGTCGTCGTCCTGTCTCCGAGTCGCTTCCACCCTGGGCAGCACCACGGATCTACTGTCCGTTTCGTCTACATTACCCCAATTGCGCATAGGATTTCATGTTCGACTATCTCATATATAGTTTTGGAGTACATCTAGCGTTCTCACAACGAGATAACGCACACGCCGCATCGAACCGGTAACTATCGTCGTCTCCCGAAGCCGCCGATCGCTCCGATCCCTGCGGATTTAAGCACGGACCCGTCCCATCGGGAGCCATGACGGATCTCGTCACCTTCGGCGAGTCGATGCTCCGACTCTCGCCGCCGGGCCAACAGCGCCTCGAAGCGATCGACAGTCTCGACGTCCACGTCGCCGGCGCCGAAAGCAACGTCGCCGTCGCCGCCGAGCGCCTCGGCCTCGACACGGTCTGGCTCTCGAAGCTACCCGACTCTCCGCTTGGCCGTCGAGCGACGAGCGCGCTCGGGACCCACGGCGTCGACGCCGACGTCATCTGGGACGACGAGGCGCGCATGGGAACGTACTACGTCGAGATGGCCGGCAAACCCCGCGGGACGAACGTCATCTACGACCGCGCCGACTCCGCCGTGACCACGGCGACGACCGACGAACTCGACACGGACCGGATCGCCGAGGCCGACGCCTACTACACCTCCGGTATCACCCCGGCGCTGTCGGACACGCTCCTGGAGACCAGCCGCGACCTCCTCTCGCTCGCCGGCGACCACGACACGACGACGGTCTTCGACGTGAACTACCGCTCGAAGCTGTGGTCGCCCGCGGACGCGCGTGACACGTTAGAGGGGCTGTTCGGAGACATCGACGTGCTGGTCGTGGCCGAGCGCGACGCACGGGCCGTCCTCGACCGCGAAGGCGACGCCGAGGCGATCGCCCGCGACCTCGCCGCCGAATTCGACTTCGAGTTGACGCTGATCACCCGCGGCGGTGAGGGGTCACTCGCCCTCAGCGACGGCGAGGTGCACGAGCAGGGCGTCTTCGAGGCCGACGAGTACGACACCGTCGGCACGGGCGACGCCTTCGTCGGCGGCTTCCTCGCCTCGTGGCTCGACGGCGCCAGCGTTCCCGACTCCCTGGAGTACGGCGCAGCGACCGCCTCGCTCAAACGGACGATGCCCGGCGACGTCGCGCTCGTCACGCCCGAAGAAGTCCAGCGCGTCGTCGACCAGGGCGAACAGAGCGGTATTTCACGGTAACGGCCCACCGGGACCGTGAGTCCACTGCGGTGGCGCGAGAGAGGGCGACGGCCGGGATAGGCGGGCGGAGACCGCCGATCGGGGAGCCGTCGCGTATTCTGGGACGGGTGCACTTTTATCCCTGCCGGCGGAATCCGTTCACATGAACCGAACGAACGCTCGAACGGGGGCCACGGTCTGAGATGCGCAGCGCGAAGATAGTCTGCACGCTCGGTCCCGCCAGCGAGTCCGAAGAGACGATCGAGGGGCTCGCCCGGGCTGGGATGTCCGTCGCGCGGATGAACGCCAGTCACGGCACGCCCGAACACCGTCGGGAACTCGTCGACCGGATCCGCTCGGTCGACCGTCGCATCGACCGTCCCGTCGCGACCATGCTCGACCTGCCGGGCCCGGAAGTCCGGACGGCGCCGATCCGCGAGGAGATCACGCTCGAAGGCGGGTCGACGGTCCGGTTCGTCGAGGGCGAGGAGGCGACGCCCGAGGAGATCGGCGTCTCGCACGACATCTCGGCCGTGGAGCCGGGCGATAGGGTCCTGCTGGACGACGGGCGCATCGAGACGACAGTCGAGTCGGTCTCCGACGGGGTCGTCACCGCGACCGTCGAGAACGGGGGCGACCTCGGCGCGCGCAAGGGCGTCAACGTCCCCGGCGTCGAACTAGGGCTGCCAGTCATCACCGACCAGGACCGCGAGGAACTGAAGGTGGCCGCGGAGAAAGAGGTCGACTTCGTCGCGGCGAGTTTCGTCCGGAACGGCGAGGACGTCTACGAGATCAGCGGCGCGCTGGACGAACTCGGCGCGGACATCCCGATCATCGCGAAGATAGAGCGGGAGGTCGCCGTCGAGAACCTCGGCGGGATCATCGACGCCGCCTACGGCGTGATGGTCGCGCGCGGGGACCTCGGCGTCGAGTGTCCGCTGGAAGACGTGCCGATGATCCAGAAGCGGATCATCCGCCGGTGTCACGAGGAGGGCGTCCCCGTCATCACGGCGACGGAGATGCTCGACTCGATGATCCACGCGCGTCGGCCCACGCGCGCGGAGGCCTCGGACGTCGCCAACGCCGTCCTCGACGGCACGGACGCGGTCATGCTCTCCGGCGAGACGGCCATCGGCGACCACCCCATCCGGGTCGTCGACACGATGAACCGGATCGTCCGCGACGTCGAGGAGTCGCCCGAGTACGCCGAGAACCGCGAACAGCGCGTGCCGACGGCCGACGAGACGCGGACGGACGCGCTCGCCCGCTCGGCGCGGTTCCTCGCGCGGGACATCGACGCGAGCGCCATCGTCGCCGCCAGCGAATCCGGCTACACGGCGCTCAAGGCCGCCAAGTTCCGGCCGTCGATCCCGATCGTCGCGTCGACGCCGAGCGAGGACGTGCGGCGACGGCTCGCGCTCTCGTGGGGCATCATCCCCAAGAGCTCGCCGTACACGGCGGACGGCGCGGACGCGGTCATCAACAACGCCGTCCAGTCGGCGCTGGACACCGGTGCGGCAGAGAGCGGCGACACGGTGGTCGTCCTCTCGGGCATGATGACCGAACTCGAAGGCGTGAACACGGCGAACATGCTCAAGGTCCACGTCGCCTCTGAGACGATCGCCTCCGGGCGGTCAGTGGTCGAGGGCCTCGTCTCGGGCGAACTCCACTGGACGGAGGACGGCGACCTCTCGGAGGTCCCCGAGGGCGCGATCCTCGCCGTGCCGGAGGACTTTGACGGCGAGTTCGCCGGCGACGTGGAGAAACTCGCGGGCGTCATCGACCGTCACGGCGGCATGACGAGCTACGCCGCGATCGTCGCCCGAGAGCTCGAACTCCCGATGATCTCGAACGCGTCGCTCCCCCGGGACGTCGACTCCGGGACCGTCGTCACCCTCGACGCCGAGCGGGGCATCGTCTACGACGAGGCGATCCAGAGCCGGGCGCGCGAGCGCGCGACGGAACGCGAATCGCTGTAGTCCGCTCGCCGCACCCCGCTGGGCTGGGTCGGGGTTAGTTCGCGCTCGCGACCCGTCGCGATCCGAGTCGTCGCCGTTCCCGGTCCGGCGCGGTCGTCGCTCTTGATCGGTATCGATGCACATATGCCTCGCCTCGCCCAGTACCACGGAAATGCCGACACTCACCGTTCACCTGATCGGGGACTCGACGATGGCCGAGAAGGACCCGGACGAACGCCCCGAAACGGGCTGGGGGACGCCGTTCGCAGAATACGTCGACGGATCGGTGACGGTGGAGAACTACGCCCGCAACGGTCGCAGCACCCGCACCTTTCTGGAGGAGGGGCGCTGGGGCCCCGTGGTGGACGCCCTGACCAAGGGCGACTACGTGTTCGTCCAGTTCGGGCACAACGACGAGGTGCCATCGAAAGAGCAGTACACGCCCCCGGACGCGTTCGTCGACAACCTCGGGAAGTTCGTCGACGAGACGCGCGAACGCGGGGCGAACCCGGTGCTGCTCACGTCTATCGCACGCCGACACTTCGACGACGAGGGGCGACTAGAGGACACCCATCGAGAGTACGCGGACCTGACCCGTGACGTGGCACAGGATCGGGACGTGCCGCTGATCGACGCCGACGAGCGGAGCCGGGCGCTCCTGCGCGAACTGGGACCGGAGGAGTCGAAGTCGCTGTACAACCACCTGGCTGCCGGCGAACACCCCAACTACCCTGAGGGCGTGTCCGACGACACGCACTTCAGCGAACAGGGCGCGCGCCGGATGGCCGAACTGGTCCTCGACGGGGTCAAGGAACTGGACCTCGAACTGGCCGCTCACGTCGTCCGAGACGGGGAGTGAACAGGGCGCTCCCGTCGGTCTGATCTTCGGTCACGTGGTGTCGACGGCGATTCGGCCTCGCACTCCCGCCGGTGTGGCGGCCGCGTCGAAACGGGTACTCGGGGACGGGTGAATATGTGCAGTTAAGTAGCGATGGGACGACTCACCGATTACAATGGCCACCTACGCAGGAGTCGACCTCGGCGCGACCAACATCCGCGCCGTCGTCGGCGACGAGTCGGGGCGCGTCCTCGCCTCGCGTCGGACCGGGACGCCGCAGGGACCGAACGGCATCGCGGTCACCGAGGCGGTCCTCGACGCGCTCCGGGGGGCGTGCGACGAGGCCGGCGTCGACCCGACGGCGGTCGTCGCGGTCGGCATCGGGTCCATCGGCCCGCTCGACCTGGCGGACGGGGTGATCGACAACCCCGCGAACCTCCCCGACTCGATCGACCGCATCCCGCTGACCGGCCCGATCGGCGAACTCGTCGACAGCGACGACGTCTACCTCCACAACGACACCACCGCCGGCGTCATCGGCGAGCGGTTCTACTCCGACCGCAACCCCGACGACATGATCTACCTCACCATCTCCAGCGGCATCGGCGCCGGCGTCTGCGTCGACGGCAACGTCGTCCAGGGGTGGGACGGCAACGCCGGCGAGGTCGGCCACATGACGGTCGACCCCAACGGCTTCATGACCTGCGGCTGCGGCATCGACGGCCACTGGGAGGCCTACTGCTCGGGCAACAACATCTTCCGCTACGCCCAGCGGCTGCACGACGAGGACCCCGTCGAGACGTCGATGCCCCTGGAGAGCGCCGACTTCTCGTCGGCGGACGTGTTCGCCCACGCCAACGAGGGCGACGAGTTCGCCGAGTACGTCCTCGACCAGGTCACGCAGTGGAACGTCGTCGCCATCGCGAACATGGTCCACGCCTTCGCGCCGCTGGTCATCTACGTCGGCGGCGCCGTCACGCTGAACAACCCCGACCGCGTCCTCAAACCCCTCCGCGAACGGCTCGACGACGTCGTCTTCTCGAACGTCCCCGACGTGCAACTGACGACGCTCGGCGACGACGTCGTCGTCAAGGGCGCGCTGGCCAGCGCGCTCACGTCGGGCACCGGCGACCGCTCGCGCGTGCGGTCGAGTTGAGCAGTCGTCGGCTCGAACACACCCGGCCGTCACTCCCGGAGTTCCGACAACCGGCGGAACGCCGTCGGCGGGAACCGGAGCTCGACGCGGCTCGGCGGTCGTCCCTTCTCGTTGGTGACCTCCGAGCGGACGCGCTCGACCACGCCGACCTCGGCCATCTCGTAGAGGTAGCGCTTGACGGTCCCCGCCGAGAGGTCGACCGACGGGTCCGAGCTGATCGCCTCGGTCGTCGCCGTGACCGACGCGCGGTCGTCGGCGTCGAGGTCGACGAGCTTCCGGAGGACCAGTTGCTTGTTCGCGGGAAGGGCCAGGACGCGGCCAAGTGACACGGACGAGCGGGGGAACTCGCCGATGGCCGCGCCGACGTCGGTCTCGGCGATGCGAGTCCGGTCGGTTCGGCTCGCGCGGTCGGCGGCGACGAACAGCGCCGCCATCGCGTCGTGGGCGTTCCCGTCGGCCCAGTCGGCGATCCGGCGAGCCTGGTCGTGGTCGAGCCCCTGCTGGGTGAGCCCGAGCGAGGCCCGCGTCATCAGCAGGTCGACGAGCATCTCGCGCCGGTAGCGGTCGACGCGGATCTCGGTGGCGGTGTACTCCGTCAGCGAGAGGTCGTCGGGGGGAACCCGACCGATCGCGAGCCAGCTCACGTTGCTCGGCAGCCCGGCGAACAGGTCGACGAGTTCCTCCGCGTCGGTGCCGTCGGGCTCGCAGACGTGGTCGACGGCGACGACGACGCCGGACCGCGACCGGCCCAGGACCTCGTGGAGGCGGTCGCTGAGTTCCTCGGTGCTGATCCCGTGATCGGGGACGGACTCCTCGACGAGGGCGTCGAGGACGGCGTGGTAGAAGGCGAACTCGCTCGTGGTCTGGCGCATGTCGACGGTGACGAACCCCGGCGTCGCGGGCGTGGCCGCGCGCGTGCTCGTGTGGATGATAGAGCGCGCCTCGGTCGACAGCTGGTCCAGGTGGGCGAACAGCGCCGTCACGACCGCGGACTTCCCCGATCCGAACGGACCGGAGACGTACGCGTTGGGCGGCAGCTGGCCGTCGAAGACGGGGTCGAGGTGGTCGAGCAGTCGCTCGAGGACGGGGCCGCGATCCGACGGCTCGTCGACGTGCGACACGGGCGAGAGCGACTCGTAGTCCTCGACGAGCCGTGGGCCGTCGGAGCGGCGCTGTCGTCGTTTGATCCGAGCGTCGATGTCCATGTGAGATCTGGGTCGGTTCGTTGTGAGCAGTTCTTGCTACAGTACAAAAGGGCTACGGTGAGTCAACGGGGTCGCCGTCGGGGAGGCGACGCGGGGATCAGACGTACCCCGCGTTCGGCAGGACGCCGAGGATCGCCAGGACGGCGACGACGAACATGGCGATGGCGATAGCCATCGCCGGCGGGTCGACGTGCGTCCCCGAGTGAGCGTAGAACAGCCGCTGGGTGAGTTCGCCGAGGAGTCCGCTGACGGCACCGAACGCGCCAGCGGCGAGCAGCGCGACGACGCTCCCCGCGACGGGAGCGAAGACGACCGCGCCGACGGCGCCGATGAGCGTGATGTGGTGGGTCACGGGGATCTTCTCGACGCCCAGGTTGAGGAACAGCAGGCTGATCGCCGAGATGGCGTAGCCGAGGAAGATACTCCCCGTCTGGATCCAGATGTAGCCGCCGAGGATCCCGCCGACGAGCCCGATGGTCGCGACGCCGGACCACTTGTACTGGTGGGGGAGCCACGGCTCGGTCGCCAGCCTCCCCTCGTGCTCCAGGGGCACTTCGCCACCGTCGGACCGGGGCTCCGACGAGGGAT
The DNA here is from genome assembly GCF_047715405.1 of Halosimplex rarum. Taxonomy (NCBI): domain Archaea; kingdom Methanobacteriati; phylum Methanobacteriota; class Halobacteria; order Halobacteriales; family Haloarculaceae; genus Halosimplex; species Halosimplex rarum. Next base: position 1,185,345 of record NZ_CP180412.1, on the reverse strand, counting down.
CGCTCTCCTCGCTCGCGATCCCCCCGTCCGCGGCCATCCTCGGCTCCTCGCGCTCGAAGGGGGACATGTCGAGCAGGCTGCCGCCCGCGGACTTCCCGACGATCGGGTAGCCGAAGACGGCGCGGGCGATGAACGCGGTGGCGACGACCGACAGGGCGATGGTGTCGGTGAGGCCGGTCCCGCCGACCACGAGCAGGGCGGCCCCGAACTGGTTGATGAGCATTCCGAGGACGCCGAAGACCGCGCCGACGGCGAGGATGTCCGGCTTCGTGCCGAAGGCGTAGAGGATGTTCTTCCCGAAGTGGTAGTCCCAGCCGTCGGGCTCCATCTCGGGGTACTTCTTCCCGGCGTAGGCCGTGGCGGCCACGCCGCCGGCGAAGGCGATGTGCGGACCGGTAACCGCCCCGAACCCGATGACGCCGGTCACGCCGGTGGCGAGTTCGCCCTGCCCGACCTCCGGGAACGCCCCGCCGATCGCGCGCTGGAGGATCGCCAGACCCTCGCCGAGGAAGACGACGAAGCCCGTGAAGATGAACGCGGGGAGCGCACCGAGCGCGGCACCGAACGCCCCGCCGGCCGCGGCCGTGATGAGCAGGAGCAGGAACTGCTCGACCTCCATCCCGATGACCGGAACCTGGAGAACGGGCGCGAACATCTCACTCCTCCTGCGCCCAGTCGAGCGAGCGCTCGATCGCGTCGTCCCAGCGGCCGTACAGCCGGTCCGCCTCCGCGGTGTCCATCTCGGGCGAGAACTCGCGGTCGACCTGCCAGTTGGAGCGGAGCTCGTCGACAGTATCCCAGTACCCGACGGCGAGGCCGGCCGCGTAGGCCGACCCGAGCGCGGTCGTCTCGTCGACCTGCGGGCGGACGATGTCGGTCTGGATGATATCGGACTGGAGCTGACAGAGGAAGTTGTTCTTGACGGCGCCGCCGTCGACGCGCAGGCTCGTCGTCTCGATGCCGGAGTCGGCCTCCATCGCCTCGGCCACGTCACGGGTCTGGTAGGCGATCGATTCCAGGGTGGCCCGGACGATGTGCTCTTTGCGGGTGCCGCGGGTCATGCCGACGATGGTGCCGCGCGCGCGGCCGTCCCAGTGAGGGGCGCCCAGTCCGGTGAACGCCGGGACCATGTACACGCCGTCGGTCGAGTCGACCGAGCGGGCGAGTTCGGCGGTCTGTGCGGCGTTGTTGATGAGGTCGACGTCTTCGAGCCACTCGATCGCCGCGCCGGTGATGAAGATCGACCCCTCTAGCGCGTACTGGACCGGTTCACCGGACATCTGGAAGCCGATGGTCGTCAGCAGGCCGTGTTCGGAGGAGACGGCCTCGTCGCCGGTGTTCATGAGGTAGAACGACCCGGTGCCGTAGGTGTTCTTGGCGTCGCCCTCGTCGAAGCAGGTCTGGCCGAACAGCGCGGCCTGCTGGTCGCCGAGCGCGCCCGCGACCGGGACCTCCGCGCCGAGGAAGCCGTCGGGGTCGGTGGTCCCGTAGGTCTCCTCGTCGGAGGAGGGACGCACTTCGGGCAGCATCGCCTCGGGCACGTCGAACTCGTCGAGGAGTTCGGGATCCCAGGTGAGGTTCTCGATGTCGTAGAGCATCGTCCGCGACGCGTTCGTGACGTCGGTGATGTGCTCGCCCGTCAGGTTGTAGATCAACCACGTGTCGATAGTCCCCATCATGAGCTCGCCGCTGCGAGCGCGGTCGCGCAGGTTCTCCGAGCGTGAACTCGACAGCTTCAGCGGCTCGGCGTTGTCGAGTATCCACTCGGTCTTGGTGGCGGAGAAGTAGGCGTCGGCTTCCAGACCCGTCTTCCCGCGGATCCACTCGATCTTGTCCTCGCGTTCGAGCTCCTCGACGCGGTCGGTGGTCCGGCGGTCCTGCCAGACCAGCGCGTTGTGGACCGGCTTGCCCGTCTCTTCGTCCCAGACCAGCGTCGTCTCGCGCTGGTTCGTGATCCCCAGCGCCTCCAGTTGCGAGGCGTCCAGCCCGCCGTCGGCGAGCCCGCGCGTGACGACCTCCTTCGTGTTTTCCCAGATCTCCACCGGGTCGTGCTCCACCCACCCCGGCTCCGGGTAGATCTGCTCGTGTTGTTCGTACGCGTTCGCGACGACCTGCCCGCCGTGGTCGAACACCATGAAGCGAGTTCCGGTCGTCCCCTGGTCGATCGCACCGATGTACGTGTCTGCCATAGTTGCGTGTTCTCCGTCGGGCGGCAGTTTACCTCAACTTCCGCCTTGAGAGTAAACAATATAGTGAATCATTATAAATGTTGTCGACAGTTGCTCGTCGGTCGGTGGGTCACGGTCGAACTGCCGGCACAGCGTGCGATAGATCCGGACGGCGGCGACTCTTTCGGGAGCGATAACTCTCGGTAGTGTCGCCTTATACGGGTGATAATCTGGGAATACGCGATCGCTACCGTCTGAAAGTCGTCTCCGATCGCCGATTCGGTGGAGCGTCCCGATCGGGAACGGTCCTCCTTCGATCGGACGAGACATCATGTACGATCAACGTATTTATCGTCGCTGTCCGGGCGTCGGTGAAGTAAAGTGGCTGGCCCGCGAACGGGCAGGGTGACAGATGGCATCGACACCCCACATCGCGGTCATCGGGGGCGGTTCGACGGGGGCGGGCGTCGCGCGCGACCTGGCGATGCGCGGCTTCGACGTCACGCTCGTCGAGCAGGGAAATCTCACGCACGGGACGACCGGGCGGATGCACGGGCTGCTCCACAGCGGCGGCCGCTACGCGGTCTCGGACCAGGCGAGCGCGACCGAGTGCATCGAGGAGAACCGCGTGCTCCGAGACATCGCGAGCCACTGCGTGGAGCTGACCGGCGGCATGTTCGTCAAGCGACCCGAGGACTCCGAGGAGTACTTCCAGGAGAAACTCGCGGGCTGTGAGGCTTGCGGGATCCCCGCCGAGGTGATCTCGGGGGAAGCGGCTCGCGCCCGGGAACCGCATCTCGCCGACGACGTGGAGAAGGCTATCTCGGTCCCGGACGGCGCGGTCGACCCGTTCCGGCTGGTCGTCGCCAACGCCGCGAGCGCGATGAATCACGGCGCGCGCGTCGAGACCCACTCGACGGTCACCGACCTGCTCGTCGAGGACGGCGAGGTCGTCGGTCTCGAAGTCGAACACGCCTCCGGCCCCGGCGTCCGCGTCCACGGGACCGAGGGCGGTACCGAGCGGATCCGCGCCGACCACGTCGTCAACGCGACGGGCGCGTGGGCCGGGCGGATCGGCGACATGGCCGGCCTCGACGTCGAGGTGCGACCCTCGAAGGGCGTGATGACGATCATGAACGTCCGGCAGGTCGACACCGTGATCAACCGCTGCCGGCCGAAGGGCGACGCCGACATCGTCGTCCCCCACGAGACGACCGCGATCCTCGGGACGACCGACGTCGAGGTCGACGACCCCGAGGACTACCCCGAGGAGCAGTGGGAGGTCGACACGATGATCGAGACGCTCTCCGAGTTGATCCCGATGCTCGAAGAGGCACGCACGATCCGCTCGTTCTGGGGCGTCCGCCCGCTGTACGAACCGCCGGACGTCGGCAGCGAGGACCCGACGGACATCACGCGCGATTTCTTCCTGCTCGACCACGACGAGCGCGACGACCTGCCGGGCATGACCAGCATCGTCGGCGGGAAGTTCACCACCTACCGGATGATGGCCGAGCAGATCACCGACCACGTCTGCGACCGCTTCGGCGTCGACGCCGCCTGCCGGACCGCGCACGTGCCGCTCCCCGGCAGCGAGGACTTCTCGGTCCTCCGGGACTACATGGACGAGTTCGGCCTGCGCTCGCCGATCGGTCGCCGAAGCGTCGAGCGGCTCGGCTCGCGCGCCGAGGAGGTCCTCGACACCGACGGCCCGAACCCGACGGTCTGCGACTGCGAGGCGGTCACCCGCGCGGAGGTGCAAGACGCCATCGAGCAGTCCGGGTCGGACCTCAACGCGGTACGCATCAGGACCCGCGCCTCGATGGGCAACTGCCAGGGCGGCTTCTGCGTCCACCGTCTGGCGGGCGAACTGGAGGACAGCTACGACGAGCCGACAGTCCGGGAGGCGTGGGACGAACTCCTGCAGGAGCGCTGGAAAGGACAGCGACACGCTCTCTGGGGCGAACAGCTCTCGCAGGCGATGCTCAACTACGCGCTGCACGCGACCACCCAGAACCGCGACCGCGACCCTGCGGACCGCGATGAACCGGTCGACTTCGGCGCGTTCGACGACGGCCGGGGGGCCGACGGGAACCTGCGCACTGCAGCGGACTCCGGCGTCGCGACCGACGGAGGCCGCGATGGCGATTGAGTCCGAAGTCGCAGTGATCGGCGGCGGTCTCGCGGGCGTTTTCTCCGCGCTCGCGGCCGCTCGCGAAGGCGCCGACGTTCGACTCCTCTCGTACAAGCAGAGCACGCTCGCGCAGGCGTCGGGACTCGTCGACCTGCAGGGGTACACCCCAGAGGGCGATGGACCGGTGGTCGACCCCTACGAGGCCATTCCCGCGCTCCGCGACGAACACCCATACAGCGCCGTCGGCGTCGACGGCGTCCGCGACGCGATGGCGCTGTTCGACGAGGTAACCGACCGCTACCGCGGCGCTCACACCGACCGGAACGCCCTGCTTCCCACGCACGGCGGGACGGTCAAACCCACCGCGCGCTATCCCGCGAGCGCCGCTGCAGGCCTCGCGAGCGACGACCGCGACGCGCTGCTGGTCGGGTTCGAGTCGCTCGTGGACTTCGACGCGCCGCACGCGGCCGCCCACCTGCGAAACGCGGGCGTTCCCTTCGACGTCCGCGGCGTGAGCGTCGAGTTCCCCGGCGACCTGCGGGCCGACGCGAAGGTGACCCGGTACGCGAAACTGCTCGACGAGGACGCCAGAGTGGAGACGGAGCAGGGCCGGCGGCCCCGCGCCCGAGACGCGCTCGCGGCGACCGTCGAACGGCACCTCGACGACGCGGAGCGCATCGGGTTCCCGGCGGTGCTGGGCGACGACGACCCCGCCGCGGTCCGGGATTCTCTCGACGCCGCGCTCGGCGTTCCCGTCTTCGAAGTGCCGATGGGGCCGCCGTCGCTGCCGGGACTGCGCCTCGAAGACGACCTCTACGCGGCGATGGACGCCGCGGGCGTCAGCATGGAGACGGGCAACCCGGTAGTCGACTACGACGGCGTGGGACGGATCGAGGAAGTCGTCGTCGAACGCAACGGCGCGCGGATCCCGTTCGCCGCAGACGAGTTCGTCCTCGCGACGGGCGGGCTCGTCGGGAAGGGCATCGGTTCGGACCGCGAGGGAGTCCGAGAGCCCATCTTCGACTGCCACGTCCCGCACGCCGCGGACCGCTACGAGTGGTTCGACGGCGACGCGTTCGGCGACCACGACTTCGCCCGCTTCGGCGTCCGCACGGACGGGACGCTCCGTCCGCTCGACGCCGACGGCTCGGTCGAGTTCGAGAACCTGCGGGCGGCGGGGTCGGTGCTGGGCGGATACGACTTCGCGGCGGAGAAGTCGGGCAGCGGCGTCTCCATCGCGACGGGACACGCGGCTGGCACGGCCGCCGCGGAGGCGGTGCGATGAGCGACGCGGACGACGGCGCGGCCACAGACGCGACCCAACAGACGATGAGCGACACGGAACACACCAGCGAATTCGAACCGGCGGAACCGAACGCGACGGATGGACACGAGGCGGTCGACGTCTTCGGCGACGCCGAAGAGTTCGACCTGCGGCCCGGCGCCGACTCCTGCTACAAGTGCTCCTCCTGCGACACCAGTTGCCCGGTCGCGGAGGTCGACGACGACTTCCCCGGGCCGAAGTTCCAGGGGCCCGAGCAGTGGCGGCTCACCCAGACCGACGAGGACTTCGAGGTCGACGAGTCGGTGATGTCCTGCTCGAACTGCATGCGCTGCGACGACGCCTGCCCGTCGGGCGTCCCGCTCAGCCAGATGCACAACACGACGCGCGGCCGCTACGTCGACGAGCAGATGAGCAAGCTCTCGGTGGAGTACTGGCGGAATCGAATCCTCGCCAACTACCGGACTTCGGCGTTCTTCGCCAGTAAGGTCCCCCGACTCGCCAACTTCGCGATGAACTTCGGACCGGCTCGGTGGGTAATGGAGAAGACGATGGGCATCACCAGCGAGCGGGAGTTTCCGGCGTTCGCTACGGAGACGTTCCGCGAGTGGTGGGCGAGCGAGGGAGCCGCAGCGGGGTCGCGAAAGCGCGCCCGAGCGAACCGCGACCGCCGTGGCGAACCCGTCGACGCGGACAAGAACGTCGCGTACTTCCACGGCTGCTACGCCAACTACAACACGCCCGAGGTCGGCAAGGCTTTGGTCTCCCTGTTCGAGCACTTCGGCTACGAGGTCGTCGTCCCCGAGCAGGGCTGTTCGGGCACGCCGATGTTCGCCAACGGGATGCTCGACGACGCGCGCCGCGACGCCGAGGTGAACGTCTCCTCCCTGTCGGATCTCGTCGATCAGGGGTACGACGCCATCTGTTCGTGTACGTCGTGTTCGATGTCGTTGCGTCAGGAGTACCCCGAGCTGTTCGACTTCGAGGGGACCGCAGATGTCGCGGCCCACACCTACGAGGCCGTGGAGTACCTGCGCATCCACGAGGATCTCTCCGGTGCCGTCGCGGAGGCCGACGTCGCCGGCGAACTCGCCGAGGAGTTCGCCTACCACGCGCCGTGTCACGCCCGCAACCAGGGCCTCGACCGGCAGGCCGTCGAGCTCTTCCGGGACCTGGACGGCGTCGACGTCGAGGACGTCGGCGACTCCTGTTCGGGCATCTCGGGGACCTACGGCTGGAAGGAGGAGAAGTACGACACGTCGATGGCCATCGGCGAGGAGATGTTCGAGCACATGGAGCACGCAGAGGGCGAGACCGGGATGACGGAGTGCCCGACCTGCGCGATGCAGATGGAGCACGGCACGGGCTACGAGATCCGCCACCCGCTGGAAGTGCTCGAAGCCGCGCTCGTCGACGGAACGTGAAAACCAGGGAGTGAACCGACCGTCCGAGCCGGAGCCTCAGCCCGCGCGGACGAATGTCACCGGGCAGGGCGCTTCGAGCAGGACGGTCTGGGCGGTCGAGCCGAACACGGCTTTCCCCGTCGGTCGACGCTTGCGCCCGCCGACGAACACCATGTCGGCGTCGACCTCTTCGGCCAGGTCGACGATCGTCTCGCCGTGGGGACCCACGGCGCCGCGGACCTGCAGGTCGATGCCGGACCCGTCGAGCAGGTCGCGGAGTCGCTTGACCGTGCGATGGCGGCGGGCGATGCTGTCCGGATCGCCGCCCTGGTCGAAGTCCATCCGGTCGGTGTAGTCGGCGAACTCCTCCTCCGTGAACACGTGCCCGAGCACGACGGTCGCGCCGGCCGGACCCGCGACGTCCCGGACCGCGTCCGCCAACGCCTCGATGCGGTCGTCCGCGTCCGGGCCGACCGCGAGTAGCACTGTTTCGAGCGCCATACGCGGGAAGTTCGACCGCTCGCGTGAAGCCGTTTTCGACGGTCCCGGCCCGGCATCGACGCGAACCCCGCGATAGGCTGCGCTTACCCGGTGTTTTTCATGCCGGCCGCGATGCCCTGAACGGTCAGGCGAAGCGTCCGCGTCTCTTCCTCGGTGAGATGGGACTGCGAGAGCAGGCGCACCTGCAGGAGGTTCAGGGGGTCGACGTAGGGGTTTCGCCGCGCGAGGTTCTCTTCGAGCCACTCGCGCCGCAGCAGGCTGTCGCGACCGGTGATCTCCGTGATCGCGTCGACGGCGTCCTCGTACTCCTCGCGGATGCGCGGGAACAGTTCGTCGCGCAGGTCGTCGGGCGCGAGGTCTGCGTACTGCTCGGCGATCTCCATCTCCGAGCGCGCGAGCGCGAGCGCAGCGTTGTCCAGCGTCGTCTGGAAGAACAGCCACTCGTCGTACATCTCCCGCAGGGTTTCCATGTCCCCGCCGTCGTCGAGGTACGCCTGGATCCCAGTCGCCAGGGAGTACCAGCCCGGGAGGATACAGCGGGCCTGCGTCCACGAGAACACCCACGGGATGGCGCGCAGGTCGTCGACGCTACGGTCCTCCGAGCGGGAGGCCGGGCGCGAACCCAGGTTCAGGTTCTCGATGACGGTGATCGGCGTCGCCGTCTCGAAGAACTCGACGAAGCCGTCGGTCTCCAGGAGGTCGAGGTACTCCTCGCGGGCGGCCTCGGCGGCCGTCTCCATCGCCGCGGTCCACTCCTCTGGGACCTCCTCGACCGGCTCCTCCATCGCGTTGTGGCGCGCGCGGATCTGGGCGTTGAGCATCTGTTCGAGGTTACGTTCGGCAATCGACCGGTTCGCGTACTTCTCGGAGATAGTCTCGCCCTGCTCGGTGAACTTGATCTGCCCAGAGACCGTCTCGTTCGGGAGGGCGAGCATCGCGTCGTTCATCGGGCCGCCGCCGCGGGAGATGGAGCCCCCGCGGCCGTGGAACAGCCGCATCTCCACGTCGTAGTCGTCGGTGATCGCGGCGAGTCGGCGCTGGTTGCGGAAGAGGCTCCAGTTCGCCGCGAGGAAGCCGTTCTCCTTGTTGGAGTCGGAGTAGCCGAGCATGATCTCCTGGACGCCGTTGCGCGCGTCGAGGGCCTGCTGGTAGGCCTCGTTCTCGAAGAGCGTGCCCATGATCCGACGGGCGCCGTCGAGGGCGTACTTCGATTCGAGCAGCGGGACGACGTCGAGCCCGCAGTAGCCCGGCAGGTCGACGATGCCCGCCTGGTCGGCGAGGAAGAGGACTTCGAGGACGTGGCTGGGCTCCTCGCACCAGCTGATGGCGTAGGTGTCGATGGCGTCGACGCCGTAGTCGCGCTGCCACTCGGCGGTCTCGGCGAACAGTTGTAGCACGCGCTCGGCGTCGTCGGAGTAGCCGTCGCGGTCGTCGACGTCGATCACGGTCTCGTCCTGCAGGATGGCCTCGGTGAGGAAGTCGACTCGCTCGTCCTCGGACATGGCCTCGTAGTCGATCCCCTCGCGGTCGACGGCCTCGGCGATGGCGTTGGTGTGGTTCGCGCGGTGGTCGCGCAGGTCGAGGCTGGCGAGGTTGAAGCCGAACGTATCGACGGTGCGGTACAGCGGGTCGATCTGCGACTCGGCGATGACGTCGGCGCCGTTGGCGCGCAGGCTCTCGGCCAGCGTCTCGATGTCCGCGAGGAACTCGGACTCCTCCTGGTAGCCGCCCGAGCGGACGTCGTTGACCCGCAGGACGCTCTCGCGCATCAGCTTGAGCTTCTGCCGGTAGGGCTCGTTGGGGTAGCGCTCCTCGGCCTCGCTCGCGACGCCGGGGAGGCGCTCGCGGTGGGCTTCGAGGCGTTCGTCGAAGCGCTCGCCCGTGTCGAGCTGCCGGCCGTCCTGGCTGAGGATCCCCGAGAGGGCCTTCAGTCGGTCGCGGTACAGCGGGAGCGCGACCGACTGCTGGCGGTCGAGCGTCTCCTCGGTGACCTCGGGCGTGACGAACGGGTTACCGTCGCGGTCGCTGCCGGCCCACGAGCGGAACTCGTAGAGCTTCGGCACGTCGACTTCGTCGTCGAACTCGTCCTCGACGGCGCGTTCGAGCGCGTCGTACACCTCGCTGATGACGACGAACAGGACGTTCTCCAGGTACCACTGGACGTTGAGCGCCTCGTCGGTCACCTCCGGTCGGCGGTCGCGGACCTGCGGCGTCTGCCAGAGGCTGGTCACTTCTGCCTCCAGATCCCGCTCCACGTCGGTTTGCTCGTCGGTAGTCAGCCGCACCTCGTCGAGCGTCTCTAGGTGATCCGAGACCGACCGGAGCTTCGCCTTCACGGTCTTGCGACGCGCCTCGGTGGGGTGGGCCGTGAACGTCGGCTGGATGAGCACGTCGTCCAGCACCTGCTCGACCGTCTCGGCGCGCAGGTCGCGCTCGGCGAGTTCCTCGACCGCGTCGCGGACGCTGTCTTCGAGCGTCCCGTCCTGGCTTCCCTCGCGGATCTCGCGGACGCGCTGGCGCTCCTCGGCGAGGTTGATGAGTTCGAAGTACGTCGTGAACGCCCGCGCGACGACGTCTTGCTCCTCGGCGGAGAGGCCGTCCAGCGTCTCGTGGATGACCGCGCGGTCCGTCGCGTCCCCACGCCGATAGGCGACGGCCGCCGTCCGAATCTGTTCCACGATGTCGAACGCAGACTCGGAGACCTGCTCTTTGATGATCTCTCCAAGGAGCTCCCCTAACTCCCTGACGTCCTGGTTCACCTCTCTGGCATGCAAATCCATAACAGTCCGTGTCAGGGCCACTCGTATAATTGTAGCGGACTTCCAAAACCCTCAGGGACGAGTATGCGAGATCTACCGACCGCGGCGTCGGGGTCGACGCACCCTATCGACAACGGTCGAACCTCGTTTCGACTGGTTCCCGAATGCCGAACACATCGGTAACGAAATTCCCGTCTGTCGAACCGGTTCGGGACGCGACGGTGGTGTCGTCGGTGACGACGGTTCGCGTTCGGATCGAGGCGCGCGGGTGGCTCGTGACCGACCGGGTTGAAGGGCGACGAGTTCGATGACTGTCACATGGCATACGCGGTGAACGACGGCGCGCGGTTGGCCTACGAGATCGACGGGCCCGACGACGCGCCGGTCGTGACGTTCGTCGAGGGGTTGAGTTACGGGACGTGGATGTGGGACTGGCAGCGGGAGGCGTTCGCAGCGCATCGGACGCTCGTCTGGGACAACCGGGGGACGGGCGACTCCGACGAGCCCGAGGGGCCCTACACAGTCGCGGACATGGCCGGCGACCTCGACGCCGTGCTGGACGATGCAGGCGTCGACCGCACGCACCTCGTCGGCGCTAGCCTCGGGGGGATGATCGCCCAGGAGTACGCCCTCGAATACGACCGCGCCGAGTCGCTCGCGCTGTGCTGCACGACGCCGGGCGGCGACGACGCGGTACCGGTCCCCGAGGAGACGCAGGCCCGAATGCTGAACGTCCCCGAGGAGTACGACCGCGCCGAGAGGGTCCGCCACAAGATGCGACCGGCGTTCACCGACGAGTTCCGGGAGCGCGAACCCGAGGTCGTCGACCGCATCGTCGACTGGCGGCTCGACACGGACCCATCCGATCGGGCGTACGAGTGGCAGAGCGCGGCCGCCGCCGCGTTCGACGCGAGCGACCGCCTGGGCGACCTCACGCTTCCGACGCTGGTCCTCCACGGCGCCGACGACCGCGTCCTCCCGGTGGAGAACGGCCGCCTCCTCGCGGACCTGATCCCGGAGGCGACCCTCGTGGAGATCGACGGCGGTTCGCACCTCTTTTTCATCGAGCGGCCCGAGCGCGTGAACGACGAACTCCGGGAGTTCCTGCCCGATGACTGACCGACCCCAGGCGTGGGTGGGGGCCTGGAGCGCCAAGCGCGCCGCGCTCTCGCCCGACCGCGTCGGACTCGTGGACGCCGCCACCGGCGCGGAGTACACCTACGCCGAACTCGACCGGCGGGCGAACCGCTGTGCGCGACTGCTCGCGGACCGCGGGGTCTCGCTGGACGGGGGCGAAAGCGGGGAGAAGACCGACAGCGCCGGCGGCCGGGTCGCGGTCGTCTCCCGCAACCGGCCCGAGTACGCCGATCTCTTCTTCGCAACGGCGAAGACCGGCGGCGTCCTCGCACCGCTCTCCCACCGGCTCGCGCCGCCCGAGCTCGCCGAACTGCTTGACGCCGTCGATCCCCGACTGCTGGTCGTCGAGGAACCGTTCGCAGACCTCGTGGACGAAGCGACGGAGGCGAACGACTGGGCCGGCGACTGTCCGATCCTGTCGCTGCCCGTCGACGGCGGATCGACGTGGGACTCCTACCAGTCGGCGCTCCCCGAGAACGACGGGGAGTTCGACGGACCGACCGTCGCGCCCGGCGACTCGCACCTGTTCCTGCACACCGGCGGGTCGACGGGGACGCCGAAGGAGACCGTCATCTCCCACGAGGCGGTCGTCTGGAACTCGGTGAACACGATCACGGCGTGGGGGCTGCGCGACGACGACGTGACCCCGATGGTGTTCCCGATGTTCCACACCGGCGGGTGGAACGTCCTCACCGTCCCCATGTTCCACATGGGCGGTCAGATCGTGATCGACCGCGAGTTCGGCCCCGGGCAGATCCTCGGCGTCGTCGAGGACCGGTCGGCGAGCGTCCTCGTCGCCGTGCCCGCCGTGCTCCGGGCGATGGTCGAACACGACCGCTGGGGTGAGACCGACCTCTCGTCGATCCGGTTCGTCAAGTCCGGCGGCGGTCCCTGCCGCCAGTCGGTCATGGAGGCGTGGTGGGACCGCGGCGTCGACCTCTCCCAGGGCTACGGCCTCACGGAGTGCGGCCCAAACAACTTCGCGATGCCCGACGGCTGGCCGCGGGAGAAGGCCCACACCGTCGGCGTGGCGAACGTCCACGTCGACGCCCGCGTGGTGGGCGACGACGGTCGCGAAGTCCCGCCCGGCGAAATCGGGGAACTCGAACTGCGGTCGCCCCACGCAGCAGACGGGTACTGGCGCGCTCCGGAGGAGACCGCCGAGACGTTCGGCGGGTGGGTGTCGACGGGCGACCTCGCCCGGGTCGACGAAGCGGGCTACGTCTCCATCGAGGGCCGCAAGAAGAACCTGTTCGTCAGCGGCGGTGAGAACGTCTACCCGGCGGAGGTCGAGGCCGCCGTCGCGGACCACCCCGCCGTCGCCGACGTGGTCGTCGTCCCGGTTCCCGACGACCAGTGGGGACGGGTCGGCAAAGCCGTCGTCGAACTCGTCCCGGAGGCCGACGCGTCCGACCTCGCGCTTCCGGATCTCCGCGAGTTCCTCGACGGGACGCTCGCGCGGTTCAAACACCCGCGGGAACTGGCATTCGTCGACGAACTCCCCACGAGCGGCCCGTCGAAGATCGACCGCGACGCCGTCGAGGCGGCGTTCGGGGAGTGAGCGATCCGGTCCGGGGAACTCCGCGCCCGAACGCGCCAGCCCACTGTCCCGGGATGCCGAATCTGACGAGCCCTACCGGCGAATTTCTGCGGTCTTCGCATCACTTATGCCGGTCGCGTCCGCGCACACGCCCATGGATTTGCGCGAGTACTTCGACGACTTCACGGCGAAAGACTGGCCGCGAGCCGACGAGGGGACGGTTCGCTTCGCGATGATCGGGCTCGGGTGGTGGACGCTCGACTACGCCATCCCCGCGACGAACGAACTCGACCACCTGGAGACGACGACGGTGGTCAGTTCGACGACGGAGAAGGCCCAGGGCGTCGCCGACGACCACGAGACCATCGAGCACGCGCTCACCTACGACGAATTCCAGGAGGGCGCGGCGACCGACGCTTACGACGCCGTCTACGTCGGAACGCCCAACGCGCTCCACCTGCCCTACGTCGAAGCGGCCGCCGAGTTCGGCAAGGACATCCTCTGCGAGAAACCCCTGGAAGCCAACGTCGAACGTGCGGAGCGACTCGTCGAGGCCGCCGAGGACGTAACCCTCGGCGTCGAGTACCGGATGCACGTCCAGCCCGCGGTTCGCACGATGCGCGAACTCGTCGACTCGGGATTCGTCGGCGACGTGGCGCTCGTCCACGGCAACATGTCGCAGCCGCTCCTTTCGATAAACGACGACTACGACCAGTGGCGGCTCAACCCCGACATGGCCGGCGCCGGCGCGTCCGTGACGGACCTCGGCGTCTACTCCATCAACACGACGCGGTTCGTGATCGACCGCGACCCGGTGGCCGTCTCCGGCGCGACCTGGTCCGACCACGAGGCCTTCGACGACGTCCCCGACGAACGGGCGAGTTTCACCGTCGAGTTCCCCGACGGCGTCCTCGCTTCCTGCACCGCCAGCCAGAACGCCCAGGAAGCGAGCAGTCTTCGCGTCGTCGGGACCGAGGGCGAACTCCTCCTCGAAGACGCCTTCCTCGGCGGCGAGCGGAAACTGACGGTCACGCGCGGCGACACCACGATCACGACGGAGTTCGACCAGATCAGGGAGACCAGGCGCTCGCTGGAGTACTTCGCCGACCACGTCCTGACCGACACGCCGATCCTCGGCGACGGCGAACACGGGCTCGTCGACCAGCGCGCCATCGACGCCGTTTACGAGGCCGCCGAGTCGGGCGAGCGCGTCGAACTGTAACGAGCGGTTCTCTCGACGATTTTCGGGCGTTCGTCGGAACGCGAGCGGAGCGGCCGGTCGCCGGCCGCTTCGCCGTGTCAGAGGCAGCGATTGTCCGTTACGATACACCAGCGGCGCAGTCCGGCAGCGGACGGAGGGAGGGCCGAAGCGTCGGGGAGACCGTTGGGGGACGGCGGATGCACCGTCCGACCCACCGGGCTGCGCCCACTACGTGCTACAGACCGGTTATTTGTAAGCTCTATCGAGATACAATGTATTGTATCAAAACTATCCATACTATACGTACCAGATACACTGTCGGCGATGGCGGCGTCGCTACGGGACGAACGATCGAACGGCGGGGGTGCCACCCCGGCGGCAGCGGTCGGCCGACTCAGAGCTTGTGGCGGAACGCGTGGAGGACGTTCTCACCGGTCTCGGTCAGGCGGATCTGTTTCTGCCGACCGACGCGTTCGACCTCGATGTAGCCGTCGTCGACGAGCGGGTCGACGATGTTGGCGTTCAGGAGGGCGAACTTCGCCTTGTCGTTGGCGGGGTCGGCGTCCGCGATGAACGAGAGGGCCGCCGACTCGGCGAAGTCGATGAGGTCGGACTTCTTGGCGGTGTACGTCTCGTCGTTGGTCCCCTCCAGGTAGTCGAGGATCGCCACCTGATCGCGCGAGACAGCCTCGATAGGGTAGGAGGGCAGCACTTCGTCGTCGCGCATCCCGCGCGTTCGCGGGGTCGACTCCAGGTCGGGGACGTGCTCGTCGACGTGGACGTAGTAGGCGGTCGCGTCGGTCGCCATGCAGGCGATGGCGCTCCCGATTGCGGCGAGTTTCCCGCCGCTGGAGACGTTCACACGGACGACGTCACTCTCGTGGTCGGCCGCGACCGTCGTCACGACCGCGAGTACGTCGTAGAGGTCGGTCAGGTCCGTCTCCCGGAAGCGGATGGTCCGTCCGTCGCCACCGAGTTCCTCGACGAGCGCCTCCTGGTAGGGGGTCAGCGGGGTGTGTTCGCCGTCCGGCGCGAGGAGGTACACCACGTCCGCGTCGTGCTTGCGGACCGGTCGGAGGATCCGGTCGTGCTCGTAGCCGAGCGGCACGACGTGGACTTCGTCGATGGTTCGCATGCGAGGGAGCGCGCGCCGGACGGTGGTGAGCGTTTCGGTGGGGACCACCGAACCCGGCGAGTGGGTACGAGACACCTCGCGTTCCCGTTAGTCTTTAACCGCACCACCGCCCACTGTCAGTCCATGACAGGCATCAGGGACCCGGAGGAACTCCGGGATGCACCCGGCGTCGAGTTCCGCGAGCAAACGCGCGTCGTCGACGAGACCGAGTTCGAGACGGTCGCGGCAGGCGCCGAGGACCAGAGCGGGCTCGTCGTCGTCGGCCTGACGAGTCACGACGGCCACCTCCTGCTGGTCGACTCGGAGTACATCGACGGGTGGACGCTCCCGAACGGCCCCGTCGGCGTCGACGAGGACTGGGCCATCGCGGCCGACCGCTGGTGCGAGGAGTCGATCGGCGTCCCCGTCGACGTCCGGGCGCCGGAACTCGTCGTCCGCACCGAAACGCGCACGGAGAGCGGCGACGAGAGCGTCGTCGGCTACAGCGTCGTGTTCGGCGCCTCGCTCCTCCGGGGGATGGAAGGGAGCGGAATCGGGCCAACCGACGCCGCGCCACCGGGTTCCGGGCCGGACGGTTCCGGCGGGGCCGACGGCGGTGCATCGACCGGCAGCGGCGACGGAGCGACCAGCGGCGACGACGGACCGCCCGGACCGAACGACATCGCCGATCGGCCCGACCTGGAGTGGTTCACCGAGGTTCCGGACGACGCGGCGCCCGGCCACGACGCGCTGATCCGGTTCTTCCTCGACTGAGATCCGAAAAAACGAGTCCGGCCGTCGGCGACGTCTCATCGAACGCCGCTGAGCAAAGCTCAGCGTGCTCGACGAACCTTACGCTTCGTCGAAGAGGGTCTCGCCGTTCACCATGTGCTCTTCGACTGTGTCGAGGTCGAGGGTCACGCCGAGGCCCGGCTCTTCGGGGACGGTCATGTAGCCGTCCTCGATGAGACCGTCCTCCTGGACGAGGTCTTCCCACCAGTCGAGCTCGTAGGAGTGGTACTCGACGGCCAGCGAGTTCGGGACGGCGGTGCCGACGTGAGCGCTCGCGACGGTGCCGACCGGCGAGGAGACGTTGTGCATCGCGACGGGGACGTAGTACTGGTTCGCGACGTCGGCGATCTTCTTCGTCTCGCGCATGCCGCCGATCTTCGGCATGTCGGGCGCGACGATGTCGAGGGCCTGGTCCTCGATGAGGCGGCGGTGCTCGGTGACGCGGTAGCGGTTCTCGCCGACGGTGATCGGCGTCGTCGTCGAGTCGGTGACCTTCTTCTGGACCTCGAGGTTCTCCGGCGGGACGGGGTCTTCGAGCCACCACACGTCGTAGTCCTCGATGGCCTCGGCCAGGCGCTCGGCGGAGTTCGCGGAGAACGTCCAGTGGCAGTCGAAGGCCACGTCGGCGCGGTCCTTGACGCGCTCGGTAACCTTCTCGACGATCTCGGCCTTGTGGCGGATCTCGCCCGGGCGGAGGTGGCGGTTGGCGCGGTCCTTCTCGAACCCGCTGGGGACGTCCAGGTCGAACTTCAGGGCGTCGTAGCCCAGATCCTCGACGACGCGCTCGGCCTCGTCGGCGCAGGCGTCGGGGTCCGCCTCCTCCTCGGTGTGGCAGTCGCAGTAGATGCGCATCTCGTCGCGGTACTTGCCGCCCAGCAGCTGGTACGCGGGGACCTCGATGATCTTGCCCGCCAGGTCGTGCAGCGCGACGTCGATACCGGAGATAGCGGACACCGTCACGCCCTCGACCGACCCCTCGCCGGACATCTTCTGGATGAGGTGCTCGTAGAGGCGGTCGATGTCGAGCGGGTTTTCACCGATGAGGAACGGCGTCATCCGCTCGATCAGTTCCGGGATGCCCGCGCCCCAGTAGGCCTCGCCGGTCCCCACGATACCGGCGTCGGTGTAGATGCGGACGAGCGTCCACGGGAAGTTCCCGTCGACCATGGTGCACTGGACGTCGGTGATCTCGACGTCGCGGCCGCCGCCGCGCTTGGCCGCGGCCCCCATCGTCTCCGCCGACAGTTCCCGCATCGTGTACTCCGCGTTCGGATCGTGCAGATCCCTGTAATCGCGTCCCATGCCGCCGGCTACTGCTGGACCGTACTAAAGTGTGGAGGAATTGGTTCTACGACGTTCGGCTCTACGGAACGTCGGGCGGAACCGTTTGGTGGAGAAGGGGCGACCGATTCCGCCGAATGCGCTGCTGTGACGGGTTGTGAGACAATATCCGCAGTCCGGCGAGGGGAGTCGGCGACGCGGCGATAACGGATCGCATCGGTAGCGACAGACCGACCGTCGCCCTGGCTCGATTCGCTCGCGGTCGGCCGTCACGGGCTCCGAGCGCTCTCGCTGTCGGCCGGCGAACCGGCGGGCGCTCGCCGTCCGCTCACTCGGCCCACTCGTCGCGGTGGGCCTCGCTGCAGAAGTGCGTCGTTTCGACCTCGCCGTCCACGACGCGCGTGGTCACCCGGTGGTCGGGATTCTGGACCAGCGCGTCGCCGCAGACGGCGCACGTCGGCGCCTCGTCCTCGGCCACGTCCTCGTTGAGATCGGAGGTCGGATCCACCATCTTGTCCCACTCGAAGACATCGACCCACTTAATCGCATACATCGAACGCGAGCGCGAGTGCGTCCGGCCACCACGGTAGGAAACCGACCGAACCGGGCTTCAGCGGTCTCGCGTGACCGACTCGCCAGGGTTCGTCGTCGCGCCGGCCGAGAGACGTACGCCGGGATTCAGACTGGTGTTGATGCCGGTCTTGACGCCGTCGCCGGCGACGACGCCGAACTTCCGGCGGCCGGTCGAGACGCGGTCGCCCTTGACGGTGAAGCGGACGGACTCGCCGTCGTGGCGGAGGTTCGCGACCTTCGTTCCTGCCCCGAAGTTCACGTCGCGGCCGAGGACGCTGTCGCCGACGTACGAGAGGTGCGGGACGTGCGTCCCCTCCATGACGACGCTGTTTTTGATCTCGACGCCGTTCCCGACGTGGGTGTCTTCCGCGAGCAGCGTCGCGCCGCGAACGTAGGCGTTAGGGCCGACCTCGGCGCCCGAGCGGATCAGCGCCGGCCCCTCGACGACGACGCCCGCGTCGACCGTCGCTCCCTCCTCGACCACGACTGGACCGCGCAGGTCGGCGCGCTCGTGGACGTCGCCCCGGATGTCGCGGTCGAGTTCGCCGACCTTCCACTCGTTGGCTTCGAGCAGTTCCCAGGGACGGCCGCAGCCGAGCCAGCGCTCGACCCCGACGGTGGTGACGGAGCGTTCGGCGATCACCTTCGAGAGCACGTCGGTGATCTCGTGTTCGCCGCGCTCGCTGAGCGGGACGTCGAGCCACTCGCGCGCTTCGGCCGGGAAGCGGTAGAGGCCGACGTTCACGAGGTCCGTCGGCGGATCGGTGGGCTTCTCGACGATGCCGGTCACGACGCCGTCCTCGACCTCGAAGACGCCGTAGCTCGTGGGGTCGTCGACCCGGTAGGTGCCGACTGCGGGTCCCTCGGCCGACAGCAGCGCGTCGACGCTCGCGCGGTCGTAGAGGTCGTCGCCGTTGAGGACGACGAAGGGACCGTCGAGGTGTTCGCTCGCGCACTGGACCGCGTGAGCCGTGCCGAGTTGCTCCTCCTGCACGGCGTATTCGACCGGGACGCCGCGATACTCCTCGCCGAAGTACTCCCTGACCGCCTCGGCCTCGTACCCGACGACGAGGACCAGTTCGGAGGCGCCGGCGTCGACGGCGGCGTCGGCGCCGTGGGCGACGAGCGGTCGGTCGGCGACCGGCAGCATCGGCTTCGGCAGCGACTCTGTCAGCGGCCGCATCCGGGTACCCTCCCCGGCCGTCAAGAGGACGACTTGCATACTGGCGTCGTCGCCCGGACGGCCCAAAGAGGTACCGCCGCGGGCATTGGTGGCACACCGCTAATCGACCGACCGAGAGGCGACCGCCGCTGTGCCGGAAATCCCGATGTCGGAGCCCGACGGTCGGCGCTAGCACCGGAACGGGCCCCACCCCGCGTGGTACCGCGACACATACTAATGCGGCCGACCCGTAGTTCGGCGGCAGAGAACGATGTCCGGAATCGAGTGCAAGCGAGGGGCCGAGGGAGGGGTCGCTCGTGACCAGTGAGGAGGAAGCGGAGCCGAACAACGGGTCGGAGCTCCCGGAGTCGGTGATCGCGGACCTGCGTGCGGACGGCCGTCGCCGCCGCGTCCTGGATCGGCTCGCCGAGTCCGAGCGGCCGCTGCCCGTCTCTGACCTGGCCCGGCGCGTCGCGGCGGCGGAGGAAGCGGGCGCGGTCGAGGAAGTGTCGAGGGAAACGGCCGACCCCGTCCGCCGCGACATCTTCCAGCGGCACCTGCCGAAGCTCACGGCGACCGGCGTCGTCCGGTACGACTCGCTTCTCGCCACCGTCGAGCTGGCGGTCGACGACGAGCGGCTGTTCGGGGACGACGTCGAGACGAAGTCGCGCGCGTCCTCCGGCGCCGACGGGGAGTGATCCGGCGGGGGCGTCCGGTACGGAACGACGATCGGTCCGGAACGGAAAGACCAATACAGGCAGGTGTCTAACGGGCCGGTACTGTGACGAACACGCAGGTAACGCACGTCCAGATCGACAACTACGGCCCCTGGACGGTCACGCCCGAGCCGCGCCGGGAAGTCGACCTCCAGACGCTCCAGTCCCGCCTCTACGCCGACCTCTCGCAGCTCGTCGGTAACCGGGGCGGTTACGTGTTTTTCTCGCGATTCGACAACATGGTCGCCGTGACGAACGGCCTGACGATCGACGACCACGCGCTGATCCAGGAGTCGGTCGGTAACCGCTACCCCGTGACGATGAGCCTGAGCGTCGCGACCGGGACGACCCCGGCCGAGGCCCTCGGGACGGCCACCGAGCAGCTCCAGGAGGCCGGGAGCGCCCAGGACAAGTCACGCCGGGAGATCCTCCGCGGCCGCGCCATCGAGGAGGACTACCGGACCGCCGACGACCTGCAGATCGCCCACTTCGACGTCGTCGACGCGACCGGGAAGTACACGGACGAACTCAACGAGTTCGACACGTTCATCGAGATCGAGCAGGGCTACGCGGAACTGATGCGGTACATGCGTGAGGCCTACGACTCCCTCTCTTTCTTCGTCGGCGGCGACAACATCATCGCGGTCTGCTCGGCCATGGACGCCGACGACTACCGCGACGCGGTCGCTCACGTGAGCGACGCCGTCGACGTCGAACTCCAGGTCGGCGTCGGTCGCGGCGCCGTCGCCCACGAGGCGGGGATGGCCGCGAAACACGCGCTCGAAGAGTGCCGCGCGACGGGCGAGGAGGTCAGCGTCGACCGGTCGACCACCGACGCCGAACCGCCGGTCTGACGCCCGCGTGAGTCGGTCTCTGCCGGTCGATTTCGGAGTCCGGATCTACGCGTTCTGGCGTCTTAAGGGTGGTGCAGGTAGCTTTTAGGCGAAGTGTGCGAAACGTCCCCACATGGAACGAGACGTGAGCGTCCAGGAGGTGATGGACCGCGAGTTCGTCGGGGTCAGCGAGTCGGACGGCCTCCGGGAGACCGCCGAGTTGATACTCGAGGAGGGGGCCGACAGCGCGGTCGTGCTGCGGGGGGCCGACCCGGTCGGCGTCGTGACTGAGCGGGACGCGCTGGCCACGTTCGTCAGGGCCGAGGGGGAGTCCGCCGACGTCTCGGAGGCGATGACCGACTCGGTCCCGACGGTCTCACCGCAGACGACCATCGCCGAAGCGGCCGACGAGATGTCCGCGCAGTCGACCCAGCGCGTGCTCGTCTCCGACGGGTCCGAACTCCTCGGCGTCCTCTCTGAGCACGACCTGCTGTCCGCCTCGCCCTTCGCGCCGACGGCGAGCGGGCCGGCGTCGGAGGTCGGCGAGCGCGCCGTCGCGGGCGTCTCGGCCGGCCGGGGGGCAGGGGCGACCGAACCCGGCAGGGACGATCGGTACACCGACCAGTCGGTCTGCGAGGCCTGCGGCTCGCTCGCGCGCGGCCTCTCGCCGTTCAACGGGCAACTGCTCTGCGCCGACTGTCGGGACATCTAAACGGGACCGGCCCCCCAACGGTCTGGCATGGTGCCCGGTCGTATCTACCCTGCAGGTAAGCACAAAGTACGTGATCTCTTTCTGGTACGAAATCGGCGGTGTTCACTCCCTCGACCCGATCGGACGTTCTTTGGGCTACCCAGCGGCGCTAGGCACTACCTATAGGACAATAGACGTGACAGGTTGTGGCACACCTTTATATTTGCGCCTTGTTAACAAACGGATCGAGATGTCTCGCAAGATACGACGACGGAAGCTACTGAGGGGGCTCGGCGTCGCCGGTGTGGCCGGTCTGGCCGGGTGCGCGCAGGCGGGGGAGGACACGCCGACGGAGGCCGACGGTGACGACGGCAGCGGCGGGGACGGCGACGGTGGATCGACGGAGACACCCACCGAGACGCCCGCGTCCGACGGCGGGACGGGGACGGATACCGGGGACGGCGGCGGGTCGGGGTCGCGGACCATCAGGGTCGGGATTCTGATGGGCGTCACCGGCGGGCTCTCGGAGCTCGGGCCGCCGATCCGGCAGGCCGCCGAGCTCGCCGCCGAGCACATGGACAGCGAGAGCGACGCGTTCACCATCGACTACCAGTTCGAGGACACGGCAACCGACCCGAACACGGGGATATCGAGCGCGGAAGCGCTGGTCAGCGCCGATTACCCGATGGTGGCCGGGGCGCTGTCGTCGACAGTGACGATCCAGACGGCGAACAACGTCTTCGTGCCCAACGGCGTGGTCCAGTGCTCGCCCGCGAGCACGTCCCCGCAGCTCTCGGACCTCGAAGACAACGGCTACCTCTGGCGGACGACGCCCGGTGACGGGCTCCAGGCCTCCGTGATGACGACGGTCGGTCGCGAGCGGCTGGAGGCCGAATCGACGGCCACGCTCGCGCTGAACAACGACTACGGGCAAGGGCTCGCGGCGGAGTACGTCTCCGCCTGGGAGGACGCCGGCGGCACCGTCCAGAACGAGGTCAGCTTCGAACCGGGCCAGGGGTCGTACACGTCCCAGCTCAGCTCCGCGCTGCAGGACCAACCAGACCTGTTGATGATCGTCGGGTACCCCGAGAGCGGCGTCCAGATCTTCCGGGACTTCTACGGCGATTACTCCCAGGACTTCTGCGACATCGTCGTCCCCGACGGGCTCCAGAGCGGGAGCCTGCCCGGCAACGTCGGCAACTCGATGCGCAACGTCTGGGGGACGGCCCCGAGTTCGACGGGTCCGGGCCGCGACGCGTTCGACTCGATGTACCAGGAGGAGTTCGACAGCGACCCGTCGGAGAGCCCGTTCACGGCCCAGTCGTTCGACGCCGTCGCCGTCCTCGCGCTCGCGAACGCGGCGGCCGGCGAGAACGACGGCGAGGCGATCCGCGACCAGATGGCGAACGTCGCCAACAGCGGCGGCGAGACGGTCACGGCCGACAACCTCGCCGAGGGGCTGGAGATGGCCGCGGACGGGACGGAGATCAACTACCAGGGCGCGTCCAGCAACATCCAGTTCAACGACGCCGGCGACATCGGCGCCGCGACCTACCAGTTCTACCGCTACCAGGAGGGCGGCTTCGAGGTGATCGAGGACATCGAGTACTCGGAGTGAGCGCCCGACGGCGTCGCGGAAGCGATCGGGCTTTTCCGTCCGAACGCGAGCTATCCGCCGAGGAACTGCTGGCGGACCTCGTCGTCGGCGAGCAGGGCGTCGCCGGCGTCGACGAAGCGGTTCTCGCCCTGGACGAGCACGTACCCGCGGTCGCAGCGGCGGAGCGCCTCTTTCGCGTTCTGTTCGACCATCAGGATCGCGGTGCCCGAGTCGTTGATCGCGTCGATGCGCTCGAACAGGTCCTCGACGAGATCGGGCGCGAGCCCCGCCGACGGTTCGTCGAGCAGGAGGAGGTCGGGGTCGAGCATCAGCGCCCGCCCCATCGCGAGCATCTGCTGCTGGCCGCCCGAGAGCGTGCCGGCGCGCTGGCCCTCGCGCTCTTCGAGGACGGGGAAGCGGTCGTAGACGTCGGCGAGGCGCTCCTCGGGGAACTTCTCGAGGACGTACGCCCCCATCTCCAGGTTCTCGCGGACCGACAGTCCCGCGAAGACGTTCTCGTTCTGCGGGACGTAGCCGAGGCCGTGGTGGACCAGCGAGTCGGGCGCGGCGCCGGTGATGTCCTCGCCGTCGAAGCAGATCGATCCATCGAAGATGCGAGTGAGTCCGAACACCGACTTCATCACCGTCGACTTGCCGGCGCCGTTGGGACCGACGATCGTGACGTACTCGCCGTCGGCCACGTCCAGGTCCACGGCCGACAGGATCTGGAGGTCGCCGTACCCGGCGTCGAGGTCACGGACGGCGAGCAGCGAGTCGTCGACGGTGGATGCGTCCGTCGCGTCTGTCGCGGTCGACGCGTCCGCCGTGCCCGTCGCGCTCGTTCCGTCCCGTGACTCCGTGGTCGGCTCGCTCGCGTCGCTCATACGTCCTCCCCCAGGTAGGCGTCGATGACCCGCTCGTTCGACCGGATCGCGGCCGGCGGGCCCTCGGCGAGCACCTGCCCCTGGTGCATGACGATGACGTGCTCGCAGTGCTCCATGATGAGGTCCATGTCGTGCTCGACGAGCAGGAAGGTCAGCCCCTCGTCTCGCAGTTCGTGGACGCGGTCGAGCAGTTTCTCCTCAAGCGTCGGGTTGACGCCGGCGAACGGCTCGTCCAGCAGCATCATCGACGGGTCGAGCAACAGCGCGCGGGCGAGTTCGAGGAGTTTGCGCTGGCCGCCGCTGAGGTTGCCCGCGTACTCCTCGGCGAGGTGGTCGATCTCGAACAGTTCGAGCGTCTCCCAGACGCGCTCGCGCAGTTCGCGCTCCTCCTCGCGGACGCGGCCGCGAAGACCCGGCGTGACCGCGTTGACGAGCCTCTCTCCGGACTGGTTTCGAGGCGCGAGCATCAGGTTCTCCAGGACGGTCATCTCCTCCAGTTCGCGGGCGATCTGGAACGTCCGCACGAGTCCCGCGTTGGCGATAGCGTGGGTTCGCATCCCGGTGAGGTCCCGCCCCTCGAAGGTCACGCGCCCGCCGTCGGGCTCGTGGACGCCGGTGATCAGGTTGAACGTCGTCGACTTGCCGGCGCCGTTGGGCCCGATGAGCCCCGTCAGCGTCCCGCGCTCGACCGAGAACGAGGCGCCGTCGACGGCGCGGATTCCCCCGAAGGACTTGCGGAGGTCGTCGACGACCAGCGACGCCGCCTCCTCGTCGAGCACGCGGTCGGTCACCGCCTCGGAGACGGCGGCCGACTCGTCGGCGAAACCGTCAATCTCGGCCGCCTCGCCGGGCTCGTCGGATTCGGCGGACTCCCCGGTTCCCCCGACTGTCGTCCCGTCCTCAGTCATCGCGACCACCTCCGTCGGCCGCCGTCCGGGGTGGGTTCGAGCCGGTCCGGTCGCCGCGCTTCGACAGGTCGATACTCGACGCGACCTCCTTCCGGTGGCCGAGCAGTCCGGTCGGCCTGCGGTGCATCAGGACGATCAGCACGACGCCGACGAGGACGAACCGCAGCGTCGAGATGTTCTGGAGTGTGTAGGCCAGGAACGGCGAGAGGTTCAGCGACGCGATGGGTGCGACGGCGCCCCCGAACGTGCCGGGGGCGTCGCCCGTCGCGATGAACTTCGAGAAGATGCGGCTCACGTACAGCGGTCCCTGGAAGAGCAGCGCCGCGAACAGCGCACCACCGATGACGCTCCCGGTGTTCGAGCCCGCGCCGCCGATGATGAGCGCGATGAAGATGTAGAACGTCTGTATCGGGCGGAACGTCGTCGATGTGGGGTCGGTGAACCCGCGCTGGGTCTCCCAGAGGATCCCGCCGAGCCCCATCAGCGCGCAACCGACCATGAACACCGTGACCTTGAATCGCCGGGTGTCCTTGCCGAGCGAGTTCGCGACGAGTTCGTCCTCCCGGATGGCCTTGAGCACGCGCCCGAACGGGGAGTTGCCGATCCGGCGGAGCAGCCAGTAGAAGAGGGCGACGAAGCCGATGAGGACGAACGTGTACGCCAGCGAGACGACGACGGTCTCCCTGACCCCGATCGTCGCGAACGCCGACAGGACGGCCTCGCCGAAGACAGTCCGGCCGCCGCTGGCCGGGTTCCCCGGGTTCGTGTAGAACAGCGCCTTCACCGGGATGGTCGGGTTGATGGGCATGTTGATCCCCCGACCGGCGCCCGTGCCGAGCGCCAGATCGGGGAGTATCTCGACGCCCCCGATCTCGAAGTCGAGGGTGGCGAACAGGGTGAACTCCTGCATCGTCGTCGAGAGGAAGGAGAGCCGCACGATCTCCGAGAAGGCGACGGTGACGATGGCGAGGTAGTCGGCGCGGAGCCGCAACGCCGGGAGGGAGACCACCGCGCCCGCGACCGCGGCCATCGCCATCCCGCCGACGACACCGACCCACAGCGGCAGGCCGAGGCCGGGCGGGCTCCCACCGGTCGGTGCGGTCAGCGCTGCGAACGTGTACACGCCGACGGCCATGAAGCCCGCGACGCCGATGTTGAACAGGCCGGTGTACCCCCAGTGGAGGTTCAGCGCGAGGACGAGCATCGCGTACAGCGCCGCCCAGAAGGTGACCCCCTGGAGCGCCGCCACGACGCCGCCGACGCCCTCCGACGGGCCGAGGATCGCGAAGACCGTGAACAGCCCGTAGATGCCGAGCACGACGAGGGCGATCAAGCCCGCGTCGCCCTCACGGATCTCCTCGGCGAGGCGCCCGCGGAAGGCGGTTCCAGGGCGTTCCCCGTCGGTCGCGTCCGCGCCGCTCATGCCGTCGTCACCCCTCCGAAGAGGCCGTCCGGCCGGATCACGAGCACGAGGATCATGATGGCGAACGCGGCGGCCGTCGAGAACGACGACGGGATCCACACCAGCGAGACGGAGTTGGTGAGGCCGATGAGCAGACCACCGATGATCGCGCCATAGATAGACCCGATCCCGCCAAGAATGACGGCGGCGAAGATGAGCAACAGCAGGAGCCACCCGAGGTTGTACGCGAGCGTTCCGCGCTCGAGCGCGAGGAGGTAGCCCGCCGCGCCGGCGAGGCCGCCCCCGATGATCCACGTTGCGCGGACGACCCGCTCGGTCGGGATGCCGGTGATCTGTGCCAGGTCCTCGTTGTCGGCCATCGCCCGCATCGCCTTGCCGAGCTTCGTCCGCTGGAGGGTCACGTGCAGCGCGTACATCAGCGCCAGCGACGTGAGGACCAGCGTCACCTCGGCGCCGGTGACGGTGAGCAGTTCGGCGGAGTAGGCGCCGAAGTCGAGGACCGGGAGTTCCGCGTAGAAGGTGTCCGCGGACACGTCGCCGCTCTGCGCGCGGATGATCGTCGAGCGTTTCGTCGCGAGCGCGAGCGCCCCGTCGACGCCGGCGACGACGAGTTTGGCGCCGTCGGCGGTCAGTCCGCGGTTGCGCGGTCCGAAGACGAAGACGACGACGTAACGCAGCGCCAGCGCGACGCCGATGCTCGCGATGAGGACGGCGATCCCGCTCTGGTCGCGCATCGGTTCGAAGACGAGTCGGTCGAGTACGAGCGACAGCGCGATGGTAGCGAGCGCGGCCACGACCAGCCCGCCGAAGACCGCCAGCGGCGTCTGGAGCACGCTGACGGAGATGTCGGCAGCGCTCGGCCCGGCCGGACCGAAGCCGACCGTGGCGAGGTAGAGGGCGTTCCCTTCCAGGAGACCGCCCCCGAACCCGGCGACGAGGAAGGCGACGCCCCACCCGGCGAACGCCCCGCTCGTGATGTAGTCGCCGTGTGCGAAGTTCGCGAAACTGAGGATGCTGTAGGTCATCGACAGGCCGATTCCGGCCAGGCCGATGCCCAGACCGACGACGATGCCGTCCCAGACGAGCGTGATCAGCCGCCCGACGGCGAGGCTCCCGCCGAGGAGCGTCGCCGAGCCGACTGTGAGTTCGAACCCGACGAGTCTGAACAGGAGGTCGACGGCGAGAAGGACCACCAAACCGCCGAACAGTGCCGTCTTCGGCCGCTCCGCGACAGCTACAGACCAGTCGGTGACGCGCTCACTCGTGGCCATGGTTCGGTGTCGGTGCCGCCAGGTCGGACTGGCCGAACGTGGATCCGGAGCGGTCACGGGTCCTCGCTGTCGGTGTCCGACGGCGCGCCAGTACTGGTCGCGACGTGTTCGTCGTGTGCGACGGCCGGGTCCGAGTCCCCAGCAAGCGGAGCCGCGCGCCGTCGGTCGACGGGCGTCTGCGGTACCCGGACGCCGGTCTGACCCCCCTCACCCGCGCAATTCTGGAGCGACCCCGGCGACCTGTCGTGTTGTGAGCTAACATACCGTATCCCCCTCTCACAGTGGAGACCCCGAGGAAATAAAACTCTCCCACGTCCCGGGGCCGAAGAGATTTGTCGGTCGGTATCGATGTTCGAGTCCCCGATGGAGATCCAGTTCGCGACGGTGGAGCAGGCGGAGGCCGTCACCGACCTGTGGGTCGAACTCGCCGACGAGCAGACCCAGTACGACTCGCACGTGCTCGCCGATCGGAATCAGAGCGTCGTCGCGGACGAGCTGACCCGCCACGCCGTGACCGACCGGCTCGTCGTCGCGACCGAGGGCGACGACGTCGCCGGCTTCGTCATGTTCACGCTCGACCGCGGCAGCTACGAGATGGACGTGACCCAGGGCGTCGTCGAGAATCTCTACGTCCGCCCCGAGTACCGCAACGAAGGGCTCGGCGGCGAGCTGTTGGCGACGGCGGAGCGGCGACTCGACGACCTGGGCGCCGATACGGTCGTCCTGGAGGCGATGGCCGACAACCTCGAAGCCCGGCGGTTCTACCGCCGGCACGGGTACGACACCCACCGGGTGCAACTGGAGAAACCGCTGGAAAGCGATAACCTCTCAAAGGAGGGGGAGTAACACCTACCCGCGCCAGGGGAGCTTGGGTGGTTCAAGCACTTGACTTGTAATCGAGACTCCCGGGGTTCAAATCCCTGCCCTGGCTTCCTCCGACGAACGGACGTGAGGAGCGGAAGCCGGCGGATTTGAATCAGCGAAGAGCTTTGCTCTGACCGTGGTTCCGATCCCTGCCCTGGCTTCGATCTTCTCACTCGCTGACTGAGCGGACGACCGCAGAAAATCCGACTGGATCGGGTCGGGTTCAGGCGCCTCCTTCGAGCGGGTTGTACGTCCCGTTGATGTCCCACTCGTGGAGACAGAAGCGATCGCCCGTGAGGCGCTCGCCCTCGTCGTCGGTGACGACCGTCCAGGTGCCGGCGTCGTCGTCCCAGACGTCGGTTCGACCGCAGCGTTCGCAGACTCGTTCTTTCGGGGGGACGATAGTTGTCATACCCCAGTCTCTGTTACGGGGGGTAATTAATTTCCTGTACTCGTCGCCGGCCAGGTGATTCCCACGCTGACAGGTCGACCGACCGCACCATCGACCTCGGTATCCTGCCGTCGAATCTGGATCGCGGGCGGAACGCTCCTCTTCGCCGACAGCGTTCGAGAGCGACGGGAGCCCCACGGAGAAATACACCGGCACCGGCACCGGCGAGGACGTTCCTCCGTCGACCAGTAGTGGACGTTTGGAGTGGTTCAACGGAGTTATACTCCTAGTATTTCCTTACAGCAACGCTTTTGCTGACATATGTCAACGTTTGTCGCATGTTCAGTGACGATCCCTACACGGCGGAGAAATCGCGGTACGAGTGCACCGACTGCCTGAACAGGGTGACGACCGACGGGTCGATCGGCTCCTGTCCGGACTGCGGAGGGCGGATGCGGAACGTGGCCGTCCCGCGGGAGTGAATCGGCTCGGCGTCGCCGACGGCTACTCGAAGTCGGGGAGGTCGTCGGGGGCCTCGTACGCCGTCTCCCACTCGATGTACTCGTCTTTGAGCACGTCGCACACTTCCTGCCCGAGTTCGGTCAGCCCGGCGTTGATCGCGGAGACGGTTCCCCAGGAGTCGAGGTCGGGATGGATGTCCCGGTGTTTCCAGTCCTCGGGGAGCCCGGGCGCGTGGTAGCCGACCCGTTCGGCGTAGGAGTCCCAGAAGAAGTCGAAGCGCTCCATGAGGTCGAGGTCGGCCACGATCGCGAAGGTGGCCTCGTCCATGTCCGTCCGGTCGGCCCACTCCTCGAACGCCCGGTCCCACGCGCCGTCGCGGAGGTAATCCTCTATCTCGTCGCGCCGGTAGTCCGTGTCGTCGACGACCTGCGCGTCGTCGTACTCGTTCGGGTCGATGGTCTCCAGTTCCGGGGGATCGGGCGGGTCGACGTCCAGCGTCATGGGTCGTGATACGCCCGGTGGGGGGAAAAGTCCACGCACACGCGGGGGCGCTCGCCTGGGGTCTGTGTCGCTACGCCGTGCTCTCCTTGTCGTCGCCGTTGCGGGCCTCCTCCTGGAGCCGTTGGCCCTCCTCGCTGTCGACGGTGAGTTCCGGGACGGGAACCGGGTCGCGGTCGTCGTCGATGGCGACGTAGACGGAGTAGGATTCGGTGGTGAGTTCGCGCTCGCCGGAACGGGGGTTCTCGCGGAAGACGCGGAGGCGGACGCGGACGCTGGTGCGGCCGGTCTCGTAGACGTAGGCCTCGACGAGGGCGGTCTCGCCGACGGGGATGGGCTGTTTGAAGTCCACCTGGTCCATCCGTGCGGTGACGCAATCGCGCCCGGCGAAGCGCATGGCCGACATCGCGCCCACCTCGTCCATCCACTTGAGCACGTTCCCGCCGTGGGTGGTCCCGAGGGAGTTCGCGTGGTTCGGTTGGACCATCCAGCGGTTCTCCAGAAACGTCTCCATCAGGTCTGGCATCGGCGGCGATTGGACGAGCGCACTGATAGGGTTGACCGTTCGCGCCCTCCCCGCCTCGGAGCGGTGCCCTCCGCCCTCTCGGTCGGGGAATGAAAGGGGGATTTATACTCCGCCGAAGCACGGATAGGGGTATGGACCGCGTAGACGTAGCGATCGTGGGCGGTGGCCCCGCCGGCACCTCCGCCGCGTGGGCGGCCGCCCGCGAGGGCGCCGACGCCCTCGTGGTCGAGAAGGGCGTCCCCCGCGCCGACCGCGACCGGATCGGCCCCGACTCCACGGACGCCGCCGGCATGCTCGATTACTGGGTCGACATCATGGGCATCCCCGCGGAGGAGCTCCCCGACGACGTCATCCTGAGCGTGCTCGACGGCGCCGAGTTCATCGGCCCGAACGAGTCCGTCACGCTCGAAGAGACCGGCATCGACGCCTCGTACGACAGCTTCGGGTTCGCTTTCCACCGCGCGAAGTTCGACGACTGGCTCCGCGACCGTGCCGAGGAGGCCGGCGGCACCTACCGCGTCGGCACGAGTGTCACCGACGTCGAGACCGACCTCTCGGGCGACCCGCGGCACACGCTCGCCCTCGCCGACGGCGACGAGGTCGGCGCGGACTACCTGATCCTCGCCGACGGACCCCAGCGGACGATCACGACAGGCGTGCTGGACCAGTTCCTGCCCAGTGGCCGCAGCGTCTCGGACTCCCTCGGGCCCAAGGAGGCCAACCACATCGCCTACCAGGAGCACCGCCGCATCCCCGAGGAACTGTTCGACCCCGCCCACATCAAGTTCTGGTGGGGCGTCATCCCGGGTCACACCGCCTACCCGTGGATCTTCCCGAACGACGACAACGTCGCCCGCGTCGGCCTGACGATGCCGATGGACCTGGAACTCGCGGACGTGGCCAATCCCGAGGACTACGCGCTGCTGGACGCGGACGACGAACGCATCCCCGCCGGTGCGGTCTACCTGCGACGCCTGCTCGAACGGGAGTACCCTGGCTACGACCTGGACGACTTCCCGCTCGTCGAGGACCGCGGGAAGTCCCGCGGGACCGAGGCCTACCCGATCTCCTCGACCCGGCCGATCGACTCGCCGACGAGCGCGGGGATCGCCGTGGTCGGCGGCGCGATGGGCACCACGTCGGCGTTTCACGAAGGCGGCGACCACGTGGCCGTCCGCACTGGCAAGATCGCCGGCGAACTCGCCGCGAACGACCGACTGATGGCCTACAACGGCGAGTGGAAGGAGGCCATCGGCGAAGAGGTCTTGCGGAACGTCGCCTTCGCCGAGGTCGTCCGCGGGTGGGAACCGGACGACTGGGACCGCGTGTTCGCGGCGACGAGGGCGATGAAAAACCGCGGCGGCTACGACTGGACTGGCGCCCTGCGGTCGGGGACGACGGCGCTGAAGATCGTCGCCGACTACAAGTGGACCAAGCGCGGCTTCGGCGACGGGAAGTACGTGCAGATCCGGCAGGACGAGTACTCCGTGTAGGAACGAGCGAACGCCGAGCGGACCGCGTTACTACGCGTCCGGGAACCGCACCGAGTGGCGCAAGGTCCCCACGTCGTCGATCTCTATCTCCACTTCGTCACCGTCCGAGAGCGGGCCGACACCCTCGGGCGTGCCGGTGGCGATCACGTCGCCCGGCTCCAGCGTCATGTAGGTCGTGATCTCCTCGATGAGTTCCGGGATCGAGAAGATCATCCGGTCGATGGTCGAGGACTGACGCGTCTCGCCGTTGACGCGGGCCTCGATGGTGGCGTCGTCCGCGAGGTGCTCCGGGGTGGCGATGACCGGTCCGATGGGCGCGGCGTTGTCGAAGGCCTTGCCGCGGACCCAGTTCTGTTCGATATCCTGGTCGTCGCGGTTGGAGAGATCGTTGAAGCAGGTGTAGCCGGCGATGACGTCCTCGGCGTTGACGGCGTCGACGTTGCGGCACTGCTCGCCGATAACGACACCGAGTTCCGCCTCGTACTCGACGCGCTCCTTGCCCGCCGGGAGCGTGACGGTGCTGCCGTGGGTCGCGACGGTGTTGGGCGTCTTGATGAACAGGAGCGGCCTGTCGGGTACCTCCTCGTCGCGCTCGTCGGCGTGGTCGGCGTAGTTTCGACCGACGCAGATGATCTTGGTGGGCTCGCAGGGAGCGAGGATGTCTACCTCTTCGGGGTCGAACGTCTCGTCGCCGAACGCGATGCGTCCGTACGGACCCGCGGCGGCGGTCACGACGTCCTCCCCGTCTCTGGTCGTCCATCGACCCCCGCGCACGTTGCCGGCAGAATCGCGAAAGCGGACGCGTCTCATGGGACGGACATCTCGGGGCCGACTGATAAGCGTTTTCAGAACGGGAAGGTGTGACACACCGCCGGACCGGGCGGAGAGAGAAGTGACCGAACGGCTTTTGGAAGCCGGCACAGTAGCCACGCCGCATGAACCTGCTCGTGGTCGGCGCCGGCGAGATGGGGCGGTGGTTCGCCCGCACGCTCGCCGTCGGGACGCCCGACCCCCCGTCGATCGCCTTCACCGACGCCGACCCGAGCGTCGCCCGCGACGCCGCCGACGCCTTCGAGGAGACCCCGGCTCGGGCGGTCCCGACCGACGCCGGCGAGACCTTCGACGTCGTCGCCGTCGCCGTGCCGATCCCCGCCGTCGAGTCGGCGATCGAGAGCTACGCCGACCGCGCTGACCGCGCGCTCGTGGACGTGACCGGCGTGATGCGGCGGGCGGTCGACGCGATGGAGGCCGCTGGTCCCGACCTCGAACGGGTGAGCTTCCACCCGCTGTTCGCCGCCGCGAACGCCCCTGGAAACGTCGCGGTCGTCGCCGACGCGCCCGGACCGGTCACCGACGAGATCCGGGCGGCGCTGGCCGAGACCGGAAACGACTGCTTCGAGACCACAGCACGAGAGCACGACCGCGCGATGGAGACCGTCCAGGCCCGCGCTCACGCCGCCGTCCTCGCGTTCGGTCTCGCAGCCGAACCGGTCCCCGACGAGTTCCAGACCCCCGTCTCGGCCGCGCTGTTCGACGTGCTGGAGACGGTGACCGGCAACGACCCGGGCGTCTACGCCGACATCCAGACCGCTTTCGACGGCGCCGGCAGCGTCGCCGAGTCCGCCCGAGAGATCGCGGACGCCGACCGCGAGCGCTTCGAGGAACTGTACCGGGAAGCGGGACAGGGAAAACCGCCCGCGCTCGAAGGCGCGCCGTCACCCGAAGAGGGAGCGCGGCAGTCCGACGGAGACGCTCGATGAACGCAGACCAGCGCGAACAGGTGCGGTCGAACGCGAAGTACCTGCGTGAGGTCAGGCCGATAGACCCCGACGAAATCCACGAGTACGTCGACGGCCAGCCCCACCCCGCGGCGGTCAAACAGGTGCTCCGCGAGTCGGCCGTCGACCTCGGCCTCGTCGAACGCGAGGACGGAACCTTCAAACCCGTGGACGAAGAGCCGCTCTCGACGGCGTTCCACGGCGTGGAGGCGTTCCCGGTCGAGCACGGTCGCCTGCTGGAGGACATGCTCGTCGAGCGCTACGGCGCGGGCTGGCCGGACGGCGACTCAGGCGACCGCCTCCGCGAGCGGATCCGCGCGATCAAGGACGACTACTACCACCAGCGCGACGTGGCTTACGACGCCGAGACGGCGCTCGCGTACGCCGTCTACCACCTGCCGGACTACTACGCCGTCGCCCAGTACGTCCTCGCGGACCTGATCCGGGATGGGCTCCTGCCGAAGCGACTCCGCGTCCTCGACGTGGGCGCCGGCGTGGGCGGCCCTGCGCTGGGGCTCCACGACCTCCTCCCCGAGGACGCGCTCGTGGACTACCACGCGGTCGAGCCGAGCGACGCCGCCGACGTGCTGGAGGCGATGCTCGCGGAGACCGGCCGGAACGTCTACCCGACGATCCACCGTGAGACCGCCGAATCGTTCGATCCAGCCGCGCTGATCGAAGGCGAGTCGGGTGGCGGCAGCGACGAGGACGACCGGGCGGGCTTCGATCTGATCCTCTTCTCGAACGTGCTGAGCGAGCTCGACGACCCCGAATCGGTCGTCCGGCGGTACACCGACGCGCTCGCTCCCGACGGGACCATCGTCGGGCTGGCGCCCGCGGACCGGAACACCGCTATCGGCCTCCGCGAGGTCGAGCGCGCGGTCGCCGACCGCGGCCCGCTCGCCATCTACGGCCCCACCGTCCGGCTCTGGCCGGGCGTGACGCCCGCCGACGACTGCTGGTCGTTCGACGTGAAACCCGATATCGAGGTTCCGGCCTTCCAGCGCCGCCTCGACGAGGGCGACCCCGGCGAGTCCGGGCTCGACGGACCTGAGCGGCGGGACGGCGAGTTCGTCAACGCCGACGTGCAGTACGCTTACACGTTCCTCCGGCGCGACGGGCGCCGGCGCGTAGACTTCACACCGGACGACTCGCGAGTGGCGCGGTTCGCCGACAGCGACGACCACGTCACCGACCGGCTGAACTACTACGCCGCGAAGCTCAGCCACGACCTCTCCGAGGGCGGCAACGACCTGTTCCGGGTGGGCGACGGCAGCCAGCAGGTCGACCACTTCGCGGTGCTGACCGAGGAGTCGACGCTCAACGCCGACCTGCGCGCCGCCGACTACGGCGACGTGCTGTCGTTCGAGAACGTCCTCGTTCTCTGGAACGACGACGAGGAGGCGTACAACCTCGTCGTCGACGGCGAGACCGTTGTCGACCGGGTCCCGGTCTGAGGCCAGGAGTCGACTGCGGTGGCGCGCGCTGTCGAGCGTGCTCGAACATCGTGAGAGCCGTGAGACGAAGCCGTGCGAGGGATGAGAAGCGCAACGAAGTGAGCATCGCAATCGGCTGGGGAGGGGTGTGGCCGTCTGCGGTGCTATGCGGGTGCGGTGTTGTGTTGCGCGATTGCGGTCCTGGTGGACTGAAAGGGCGAGGCGGGCTCGCGACGAAGTGTAGTCGCCTGAGTCGGCTCTATCCGAGCGGTGTGAGGTCGACCACAGGGAGACCTCGAATGCGAACGGGGAGCGAAGCGACCCGTGAGCGGAGCGAGGATATCCGACTCAGCGACCGCGAGCGCGCCGAGGGCTTTCATCGCATATAGTCGTCTGCGGGTGTAGACTCTCCTAGCGAGC
The DNA here is from genome assembly GCF_047715405.1 of Halosimplex rarum. Lineage (NCBI taxonomy): Archaea > Methanobacteriati > Methanobacteriota > Halobacteria > Halobacteriales > Haloarculaceae > Halosimplex > Halosimplex rarum. The sequence goes on along the minus strand of NZ_CP180412.1, from coordinate 1,150,107 downwards.
GCGCCGAGGGCTTTCAACTTCCAGCGATCTCTGCGGTAGCGATTCCCGCTAGCGAACGCACCGATACCGGTCATCGCCTGCTGTTCTCTCGGCACCCACAACCACCAGCGAACGAGCTACGGGAGACACGTACTTTCGAGGGCCGGTGCGCTTTTGCCCGTACCGACGACAGGAGGCGTATGGACGAGCCGTCGATCCTCCTGACGAACGACGACGGGATCGAGAGCGCCGGGCTGCGCGCGCTCTACGACACGCTCACCGACGTGGGCGACGTGACCGTGGTCGCCCCGGCAGTGGACCAGAGCGCCGTCGGCCGGTCGCTCTCGCACGACGTGACCGTCCGCGAGCACGACCTCGGCTACGCCATCGAGGGGACGCCCGCGGACTGCACCGTCGCCGGCCTGGGGTCGGTCGCCCCCGACACCGACATCGTCGTCGCCGGCTGCAACCAGGGCGCCAACCTCGGGTCGTACGTCCTCGGACGCTCGGGGACGGTCTCCGCCGCCGTCGAGGCGACGTTCTTCGACGTGCCCGCGATCGCCGTCTCGATGTACATCCCCGTGCGCGACGACGCGGCCTACGAGGACGTGCAGGTGGACCCCGAGAGTTACGCGGAGGCAGCGCGAGCGACGGAGTATCTCGTCGAGCGCACTCCGGGGACGGGCGTGTTCAAGAACGCCGACTATCTCAACGTCAACGCGCCCGTCGCGGAGTGGGGCCCCGCCGGGATGCAGGTCACGTTCCCGTCGGAGGTGTACCAGATGACCGCTACTCGCGAGGAGGGGGCGATCGAGTTGCACGACCGCATCTGGGAGCGGATGGCCGAGGGAGACATCCCCGACCCCGAGGGGAGCGACCGCCGGGCAGTCGTCGACGGCGACGTGAGCGTCTCGCCGCTGACGGCGCCACACACCACGGAACACCACGATGAACTCGACGCACTGGCCGACCGATTCACGGAGAGCGCCTGACTGGAGAGCGCCTGCCGGGAGACTGCGGAGGCGTCGGACAACCGATCGTAACGTATACACTGCAGCCAAGTGACATTCCGAGCGAACCGCCCTCTAGCGGTCTCTCCAATGAGACAGACAGTCGCCACCGTCGGCGTCGTCGCCCTCCTCCTGCTCGCGGGTTGCGGGAGCCCCCTCGGCGGACAGGACACGGCGACGCCGGCACAGACCGACGCATCGACTGCGGAACCGACAGCGACGCCCGACGGGACGGAGGCCGATCCGACGGCGACACCCACCGATTCCCCGACGGCCACCGATTCCCCGACGCCGACACCGACTGAGACGGCGACACCGACCGAGACGCCGACGTCCACGGCTACGTCGACGGCAACACAGACGCCGACCGCCACGCCCACCGCGACGCCGAACGGCTCGGACGATCCGGACGTCGACCTCCGCGGGGGTCCCCTCTCGGTCGACGAGGACGCCGTGTACGCGGACGTTCAGGAACTGCTCGGTACCGACGTGGAGCCGCCGACGGTCTACGTCCGCGACGAGATGCCCCGGCTCGAACGCTACAACGACCAGCTCGCGGCCGACCCGTTCTACGACGCGTTCGGCTACGGCGACGAGTTCGTGAACACGAGCGTCTACCACGGCCAGGCCAGCCCCGACCGAATTATCGTGATGCCGAAGAACGCCAGCGAACGGCAGGTCAAGACGCTGCTGGCCCACGAGTACGTCCACTGGATGCAGTTCCACAGCGACGTGGCCGACACCAGCGGCTTCGGCGGGTTCGTCGACGACACGGACTCCCAGCAGGTCGCCGCCGGCCTCGTCGAAGGCGCGTCCGTCTACGTCACCGACGCGTACGTCGACCGGTACCTGAACACGTCCTGGAACCAGACACAGGAGCTTCGCGAGCAGTACGAGGAGGGTCCCGCGGGTCGCCGGCTCTTCCGCGCTCGGTACCTGTACGGGTCCCAGTACATCCACTCGCAGGTCGAGAGCCCGCGTAACGTCTCCTGGCTCTACGACGAGTCGACGCCGACCCCCGTCACCACCGAACAGCTGATCCACGGCTACACGCCGAGCGAGGAGCCCGAACGCAACCTCACTATCGCGGTGAACGCGAGCGGAAACTGGACGGACATCTCTCGACACTACGACACCCAGGGCGAAGTCGTCGTCCGGACGATGCTCCGCGCGGAGCTGAACCGCTCGGTCGCGTCGACGGCCGCGGCGGGGTGGGGCAGCGACCACGTCGCTCGCCTGCGCCACGCCGACAACAGGAGTCGCCACGGGTTCGCCTGGGCGCTTCGATGGGACGACGCCGGCGAGGCCGGCGAGTTCGCCAGCGCGTTCGAGAATTGGCGAGCGGAGCGGCCCGCGAGCGACGAGACGGCCTATCGTCTCGCTCGCGTCGACTCCCAGACGGTCGCGGTGTTCGCCGGCGACGAGGCGTTCGTCGCGAACGCCACCGCGTCGGGCACGAACGGGAACGTGACCGTCGCGACCGGTAACTGACCGCAGTCGCGCGCTCGTATTCGTCTCCGCTCGTCGCACAACACTCAAATTCCCGCTGCCCGAAGGCGGGCCATGGGAGAACACGCCGCCGTCGACCGCGTCGACGAGCCGGTGACGGTGTCGGCGATGGCCGAGGAACTTCGCGACCTCGGTGTCGAGACGGGCGACACCCTGCTGGTCCACTCCTCGCTGAGCGCGCTCGGCTGGGTCTGCGGCGACGCCCAGGCGGTCGTCGACGCGCTCCGGGAGGCGGTGACCGACCGGGGGACGCTCGTCGTCCCGACGCACACCGGGCAGTACACGGACCCCGAGCTCTGGTCGAACCCACCTGTCCCGGAGGAGTGGATCGAGACGATCCGCGACGAGCGACCGCCGTTCCGGCCCGAGACCACCCCGTCCAGGGCCGTCGGCGTGGTCCCCGAGGTCTTCCGCGCCTACCCGGACGCCGTCAGGAGCCGGCATCCGACGTTCTCGTTCGCGGCGTGGGGCGCCGACGCCGAGGCGATCGTGGAGGACCACCACTACGACTACGGGCTCGGCGAGCACTCGCCGCTCGCGCGCGTCTACGACCGCGACGGGGCGGTGCTGATGCTCGGGACGAGCTACGACACGAACACGTCGCTCCACCTCGCCGAGTACCGGGCCGAGTTCCCGAAGAACACGGTCAGGAACGACGCGCCCGTGGTCGAGGGCGGCGAGGTCGTCCGCGTCGAGTACGACGACATGGCGACCGACACCTCGGACTTCGAGGACGTCGGCGCCGCCTTCGAGACCGAACGCGGGGACGCCGTCGACCGCGGGTCGGTCGGCGACGCCGACGCGCGACTCGTCGACCAGCCCGCGCTCGTGGACTTCGCGGCGGAGTGGTTCGACGCGCACCGCTGATCCCCGGCCGGCGCCGCGGGGCGAGCGGTTGCCCGTCGGTCCCGGATCCCCCTCGTCTGCCGGCCGTGCACTGTTCACGCCGCGGCCCCAATCGCCCGCATGGAGGAACTCCTGACGAAACTCGACAGCGGCCCGCACTCGAAGAAGGGAGACAACGGACGCCTCGGCATCGTCGGGGGAAGCATCGAGTTCGCGGGACCGCCGGCGCTGGCCGGACTCGCGGCGCTCAGGACCGGGACGGACGTGGTGAAAGTCCTCACCTCGGAGGTCGCTATCGAAGTGGTCGCTGGCTTTTCCCCGAACCTCCTGACGAACCGGTTCATCGGCGACGTGCTCACCGCTGACTCCGTCGGGAAGGTGGCGTCCGTCGCGGAGTGGAGCGACGCCCTCGTCGTCGGACCGGGACTGGAGACGCCGCACCCGGACGCGATCGAGGGCATCCTCGACCAGACCGACGTCCCGACTGTCGTCGACGCGACGGCGATCGAGCCCGCGCTGGGCGCGAACTTCGAGGGTGCGGTCCTCACGCCCGACTCCGCGGAGGTCGAGCGCATCGAGGACGAACACGGCTCGCTCGACGAGTTCGTCCGGGCGACGGGGGCCGTCGTCGTCTCCAAGGGGGCCGAAGACGTGATCTACGACGGCGACGACCGGTACGTCAACGACGAGGGGACGCCGGCGATGACCGTCGCGGGCACCGGAGACACGCTGGCGGGCGTCGTCGGCTCGCTGCTCGGCCGCGGCCTCGACCCCGTCGACGCGGCCCGGCTCGGTCCGTGGATCGTCGGACGCGCCGGGGAGCTCGCTGCCGAGGAGTACGGCACCGGGATGGTCGCGACCGACGTGATCGAGCGGGTCCCGGCGGCGATCGATAGCGGCCGATGACGCCGGAGAGGGACCCGTCAGTGCCGAATCGGGCAGTCGGCCGAGCGAAGAAGTCAACCCAGTGGCTCGTGACTATTCCACTATGAACGAGACGATCGTCGAACTTCTGGAGGGGAACGCGGTCCACGCGGAGGCGTTCGCCGACCGCTTCGACGACGTGCAGGACGCCCAGCACCCGGACGCGGTCACCGTCTGCTGCTCGGACTCGCGGGTCCTCCAGGACCAGATGTGGGGCAACGAAGAGCCGGGGCACCTCTTCACCGTCGGCAACATCGGCAACCGCGTCGTCCAGCGGGCCGAGGGGGGCGAGGAGGTCTCCGGCGACGTGCTCTACCCGATCGCCCACACGGGGACCGAGGCCGCCGTCGTCGTCGGCCACACCGGCTGCGGCGCGGTGACCGGGACCTACCAGGCGCTGACCGACGGGCTCTCGGAGCCGGCCGGCATCGAACACTGCCTCGGCCTGCTCGAACCGCACATCGAACCCGGCGTCGAGGCGCTGCCGGACGGAGTCGACGGGGCTTCCGCGGTCAACCGTCTCGTCGAGTACAACGTCGATCGGCAGATCGAGTTCCTCGTCGGGAGCGACGAGGTACCCTCGTCGGTCGATCTGGTCGGCGCGGTCTACGACTTCCAGGACGTCTACAGCGGCGGACGCGGCGAGATTCACGTGATCAACGTCGATGGGGAGCGGCGCGTCGACAGGCTCCGGGACGCTCACACCGAGGTCGCCGACCGGATCGACCGCATCTGGACGTACTGACACACCGCCGAGGGGATCCGAGACGCCTATTCAGTGGACGAGCGGCTTCGCCAGGGTGGGCTCCCACTCCAGATCGCCCTGGTAGTGGAACGCGGCGTTGTCCTGTTCGGGGTTCACGACCGTGAGCGAGATCCAGCCGTTGTCGAACAGTTCCGCGACTTCCTCGTGGCGAGCGAGGATATCGGTGACGCGCTCGACCGGGGCGTGGATCACCGCCGTGAGCCGGAGGGGCTGGTGGTAGGGTCGCTCGTCGTCCAGCATGAGCGACTGGAGCGGGAGCCCGGTCATCAGGTCGCCGCCGTTGCCCTGCACGACGCCGACGTTGCCGCGGGGGTTCTGCGTGACCTTCGACCCGCTCCCGTAGACGGCGTTGTCCACCGTCGCGAAGTAGTACTGGTTGTTGATCCACTGGGTGACGACGAGCGGGCCGGTCACGATGGCCTCCAGAGCTTCCCCGTCCGGATCCGTCGTCCAGTCGTAGGAGTGCAGGAACGCCCGGCCGTCGAGGTCCTGGTCCTCGGTCAACTCGCGCGGGCCGACGACGAACGAGGCGTTGCCCGCAAGCCCCCACTCGGGGCGGGTCTCCGCCCAGTCGGCCGTCCGGCGCTCCGTGTCGCGGACGGCCTCGTCGGGGTCGCTTCCCCGCATGGACTCCGCGCGTTCGCCCGCGGCGCCGGCCCGCGCGTCTTCGAGGTCCCCGCGGAGGCGGCCGAGATCCTCGCTGTGGCTCTCGGGCACCTGGTCGTCGAACAGCGTGATCTCGTCGGTCGTCGTGTTGTGCTCGCCGGCGAGGAAGACGGTGTCCGCTGGGACGTCGAACCCGCGCTCGCGGAGTTCGGTCTTGACCTCCTCGTCGTTGCAGATCGCGGCGAGCACGCGAGCGTTCGGGCCGCCGGGGTTGCCGGCGCAGGCGCCGCAGTCGAGGCTCGAATCGAACGGGTTGTTCGTCGTCTCGCTCGCGTGGCCGGCGAAGACGACCAGCCGGGCGAACTCCGCCCAGCCCATCAGGTCGAACGCCGTCTCCGCGTAGGAGACCTTCTCCTCCAGGGTCATCCCCTGCGGGAGAACGCCTTCGGCTCCCCCGTCGGCGCGGCGGTCGAGCGCCGGCGAGCAGAACTCGTTCCGAGACGGCACCCGCTCGTCGACGGCGGCGGAGAGGTCGGCGACGGCCGACGGGACCAGCGTCCGCGCAGCCATCGCGGCGCCGTAGGCGCTCCCGCCGCCCTCGACGAAGGTGAACGCGGCGGCGACGTTGGTCTTGAGCGACTTGAGGTGCTTCCGGCCGGCCGACGCCACCTGGGTCCAGCGGTCGTGCGCCGCCCTGTCGTCGTGGTCGTGTTCCGGGCGGTCGGCGATACGGTGTTGCGGGTCGACGATCGGGGGACAGGCGTCGATATCGACGGCCGAGTCGTACCCCTCGTAGCGCATGGGGATGCCGAAAAACCCCGCGTATCCGTGGGTCTCGTACGGGCCGGCGGTCTCGATGTGCCGACGGACGACCTCCGAGCGGGTGTCGATACAGAAGACGAGCTGTGCGGCCGGCCGCTCGTCGTTCTCAGTGGAGGGCTTCGTGACCGACTCGTCGATGCCGTCGAGCAGGCGACTCCGGTAGCTTTTCTCCCACGCGGTCAGCCAGATCTCGGGCAGCGGAACGTCCCTGTCGGCCCCCTCAGTTGCGTCGGAGGCTTCGCCCTCGTTCTCGTCGGGTTCGACGGGCGCGTCCAGCAGGTCGGCCAGCGTCAGCCGCACCGCGAGGTACTCCAGCAGCGAGATCGGGCACGCTTCCTGCCAGGGTCCGGCGTGCCCGTCGGCCCGCTGCTTGATGAACCCGGTCCACCCCGGCAGCGCGGCGAGGTGCTGTTCGAAGATGGCCTCCCAGCGCCCCTGCGGGTAGTCCGAGAGGACCGACTCCAGCGCCGCCGTCGGGATCTCGGGCAGGTCCGAGGGGGCGTCACAGCCGGGCACCTCGTCGTCGTACGGTGCCAGGTCGCGCCAGGCGGCGTAAAATCCCTGCTCGCGGCCCGGCATCGACCACTGGGCCTGTCCCTGGTCGAGGAACGCGGCGAGCCACTTCGATAGCACGCGGTCGACTGTCTCCGTCGCAGTGTCGGGCTCGGTCCCCCGCTCCGATTCGACCGCGGCCATCTCGTCGAGCAGGGCTTCCGGCTCCCCGGACACGCCGTGGACGTCGAGTGCTTCGGCCAGTACGTCGGGATCGATTCGGCCCTGCTCCCAGGCCCGGCGGAACACCGACGGCCGGGGATAGCCGCGCCCGCCGAACAGCTGCCCGGCCTCCGCGACGGCGCGGTGGAAGGGTCGGTCCTCGAACCCCGCGAGGGGGTTGGCCGTGACGAACGAATGCAGCGGCCAGACCGAGCCGACGGTCTCGGCCGCGCGGTCGATGCTGTCTTCCAGGGTGGTGCGTTCAAGCGTCATTGTAGTCCTCCTTGCGGGTGAGAATCGTGTCCGGATCCGGCTGCGAGCGGTTCAACAGCGCGACGTAGAGGCGCCCGCTGGAGCGGTGCCAGCCGAGCTCCGTCGCCAGGTACGACAGGGCGAACAGGGCGGCGACGCCGACGTGGACGACCGTCAGCTCGGTCGGCGCCTTCGCCATCGGCGCGCCCGCGATCACCGTCGAGACGGCGTTGAACAGCACGCCGTAGGCGCCGATGGCGGTCAGGACGACGAGGGGAACGCTGACGAGCCTGACCGACGGCGACAGGGACGGCCGCCGGAGCACGTCGCGCGCCGCGTGCATGGTCGTCAGGACGACGACGAACGCCAGGAAGAGCCCGCTGTCCATGTGCGTCCCCTTCCCGGTCAGGACGGCGAACAGGGCGCCGCCGCCGAGCGCCGTGAGCAGGCTGACGACGGCGCCCGGGACGGACAGGCGTTCGCGTTTCGCGCTCTTGGGAGCCGTCTGCTCGACCGCCTCGCCGGACGAGAGGAACAGGTACGCCTTGTAGAACCCGTGCAGGACGAGGTGGGTGATGGCGGCGGCGAAGAAGCCGAGCCCGCACTGCAGTATCATGAAGCCCATCTGGGCCATCGTCGAGGCGCCGAGTTTGCGCTTGACGTCCGTCTGGACGAGGAGCAGCGCCTGCCCGAGCAGCGCGCTGAGCGCGCCGACGACGACGATTCCCGACATGACGGCGGTCTCGCCGGCGAACAGCGGCGCGAAGCGAGTCAGCAGGATGCCGCCCGCGTTGACGAACCCGGCGTGCATCAGCGCCGACGCCGGCGTCGGCGCGGTCATGGACGACAGCAGCCAGGAGTGGAACGGGAAGAGCGCCGACTGGATGATCGCCGCGAGGAAGACGCACCCGACGGCGACGAGCGCGACGGCCCGGGGGAGGGTCTCGACCTGACCGAGGATCCCGGTGATGGAGGTCGCGCCGGTCGCCCACACCAGCGTGAGGAGACCGGCGGTCAGCAGCCCGCTGCTGGCGAGGAAGTACAGACGAGCGGTCCGGGACGCGGCCCGGGCCTGCGGCCAGTCGCGGACGTGGCCGATGAGCGAGGTCATGAGGAGTCCCATCGCCAGCCACGCCCCCGCGAACAGCGCGACGTGGTCGGCCGCGGTCATCGTCATGACGACGAGCGTGAACGCGAAGATGCGGGCGAAGAAGGCGTCGAGGTAGCGGTCGCCGGCCATGTAGCGGCGGGAGTAGCTGTGGACGATCCCGCTGAAGAAGGTGACAACGACCCACACGACCGCGGTCAGCCCGTCGATTACGAGTGCGCCCGCGAACCCCCACGCGGACCGACCGGTGACTGTCAGCGCGAGCGTCCCCACGCTCAGGAGGAAGAGGACCCAGACCGCCGCCGTCGTCGCTCGGGGGAGGAACGAAGCCGACGGAGTCGCGTTCTCAGAGGGCTGTACGGCGTCGTTCGCTCGCGTTTGGCCAGTCATCGGTTGGATCCCCGACCAGTCTGTCTCGCTTCCACGGCGCTGAATCGCGCCCACCTCACACGAACTGGTCGTCGTTGCACTACGTTAGAACAATCTGGTTATTATGTTCTTCGATATTACGAATTTGTTCGGTAGAAAGTATTGAAAGAACATTATGGTCATTAAGGTGTACTACCTCTCTCGGCCGGTCGATAGAATCCTGAAACGAACGAAACGGCCGAATGTCGGGTGTTCCGCAGCGGTCTGGAGAGGCGCCGGAGACGCGACGATGGGGACTCAGAAGCGAGCGGCCGAGACGACACGCCCGTGTCGAGAACAGATTGGTCTCGGAGACGTGGAAACCGAACAGTCTCATACGATCCGGTCGTCAGTCTCCGCCCCCGTTCGACAGTTCGTTCGTCCCGAGCGCGATAGCGGTGTCGAACCGGTCGTTACGATGGACAGGCCGTCGAGAACGCGCTCCCGTGGGGATCGGGCGGTGGCCGTCCTCACCGCGAGGAGAAGTCGTCGAACGGCGTGGACTCGTGACTGCGGACGAGCACCTCGTCGGCGACGGTCAGTCCCATGTCGAGGAGTTCCTGCGCGACGGGCGTGATGTCGTCGTCTGCCTCGCCGACGGCCGTCACGAGGAGGTTCTTCTCGCCCGTGACCAGCTCCTGGACCGAGACGACGCCCGAGATGTCGAGGATGTCCTCGATGAGATCGCCCCGTTCCGGGATGGGAGCGGTGCAAAACAGCAACATTCGGAGGGGGTAGCCGGACTTCTGGTAGTCGACGTCGGCGCTGTACCCCTTGACGACCCCCTCGGATTCGAGCCGCTGGATGCGTTTTCGGACCGTGCTCGACGACGCCTCCGTCCGCTCGGCTATCTCGCCGGAAGAGAGATTCCGGGCGTCCTCCTGCAGCGCAGCGAGGATCTCCCGGTCGGTCTCGTCGAGTTCGTAGTCGGCCATACGCATCGTTTCCCCGCGGAGAACATAAGGAACTTCGGCTGTGGGTGTGTGCACTGGCGAAGCCGTCCGTATGCACTCAGTGGCAATGTCGAAGCGTTTCCGACGGAGCGCCGGTGACGGGAGTCTGGAGGTGCGTTTTATGAATTTTGAGTGTGTATCGTTAGCATGGGACAAACTCGATTCACTCCCGATCTCGAACTCGACGAGCTTTCCCCGGACGAGGCCTTCGCCATTCTGGGGAACGAAATACGGCTAGACGTCATCCGCGTACTCTGGCGGGCAGGTGCCACCTACGAATACGACGACGGCTCTGACGCCGTCGAGACAGTGCCGTATTCAGAGTTACAGGCCGAGATCGACGTCGACGATAACGGGAAGTTCAACTACCACCTCTCGAAACTCGCTCCTCATTTCGTCCGACGAAGTGACGACGGATACCGGCTGAGCAGTGCAGGGAAGCAGATCGCCAGAACGGTGATAGCCGTATCCGGTACGGGGCACCTCGACTTCTCTCGGGAGCTAGAGGAGAGGTGTCCGTTATGCGGGGCAGCCGTTGCGGTCACCTACGAGGATCAATGGCTCCGAGTCAGGTGTACCGAGTGCTACGGACTGTTCGGCGATCAGGCACCGACTGGGACGCTCTTCCTCACGAGCTATCCAGCAGCGGGTCTGACGACCCGTGACTCCGAGCAAGCGCTCGCAACCGGTCTCTATCGGTGTGGTCTGGACATAACCTATCTGATGTACGGTATCTGTCGCGAGTGTGCGGGCCAGATCTCGTCGTCGGTGACGGTCTGTGACGCGCACGAAGTGGAGGATGGTCAGCCCTGCGACACCTGTAGAACACCGTTCCCGGTTTGGGCAGACATGAAGTGTGATACCTGTGGGTTCGCCAAGCGGTTACCGGTCGAGATGTTTGTGACTGGTCTCGTCCTTGCGACCGAACTGACAGGCAGCCCCGAGCTAGACATCGAATCACCTGCGGTAAACGAGGCCATCGAACTGCTTCAGAACAACGTCGAGACGGACGTTTCGACGGAGCCCCTCCGCGTATCACTTCGTATCGAGGTCGAGACGACGGCGTTCACTCTCACGTTGGACGATGAGATGAATATCGTCGAGTTCGACCGAGAACCCCGGACTGACGCCGTCGTTTCGTGACCCGGATACGTCTCGTTCGCTCAGAGAAATATTATTCTCCTAACAAATAAACCCGGTCCCGCCGATAGCATTAGCTGCTCGGCTCGGGTCAGAATCGAGCAACTGGCGTCCGTGACGTGGAGCGCCCGGGGCGATATCGAGCGGCGGAATGGACGCTACAGGAGGTGACCACGGACCATGACAAGGAAATCAATGCCGAACGGCGAGGGTGTTGGCGGGGGCAACGCTACGACGACAGTAGATTGCGGCGAGCAGGACCGAATCCTCGACTGGGGCGGTTTCCCAGGTTACTGGGAGATCACGCGATCGACAGCGGATACAAACGGCGAACTGTTGGAGATGAGGTTCGACATCGAAACCGTCCCTGAAGACGGCCCGTTCGTCCACACCCATCCACACGCCGAAGAGCGCTACGAGGTGGTTTCAGGTGTGCTGGAAGTGTACGTGGACGGGGAGTGGATGGACGTCTCGGCTGGTGAGGAACACATCGTCCCGCCGGGGACGCCACACACGTTCAGGAACAAGACGCCGGTTGAGGTCGTCAACGTCCACCAGCCCGCGCTACAGCACGAGGAGTTCTTTCGGAGGTTCCATCGGCTCGTCACCGAGCGAGGGGTGTCATTGCCTCCGGAGGGGTTCAACGACATCCTGCTGTTAGCGATGCTGACGACGGAACACGAGGAGGATATCTACGCGGTGAGCCCGCCGCATTGGGCCTTCAGGGCCCTGGCCGTCCTCGGACGTGTGTTGGGATACCGGCTTCCTGACTAACCGACACCGCAGATTACACCAGTAACTTCCAGCAATACGATTCGAAATCGACAATGACACGATCATCAGACCAACGAATGGAGAAATCAGACACGTCGAACAGTCGACCGATCTGTCGACGTAGAGCCGTGCTCAGAGCTACCGGACTCGGTGCGGCGCTCCCGATATTCGGAGGAGCCGCGAAGGCGAAAGAGAGTGCCTGCCAACCGTCAAACGTGCGGGACGAGACCGATACCGCCCGGCCACCGAAGATCCACTCCCACTTCGGCTATTCAGGGACGAGTGAGGACGAGATTCCGGACCGGTTGGAACCGGACGAGACGGTGAAACTCCACGTCGACGAGGACAAAATCGACGATTCGAATCTCCCGGCTCTAACGGTCGAGTTCGGTGCGTTCCACTTCGCCCCCGTGGGACTCCACGTAGATCCAGGGGCAATAGTCGAATTCGAGTTCGAAACGCCGGAACACTCGGCGACGGCGTACCACACTGATCAAGAGCGCCAGCAACGCGTCCCCGACGGCGTTCCGGCGTTCTCGTCGACGGTCAACGAGCACCACGGGTTCTGGCTCTATCGCTTCGAGGAAGAAGGCGTGTACGACCTGTTCTGTGCCCCCCACGAGTGGGGCGGGATGGGCATGCGAATCGTCGTCGGAGACGATCCCGGTGATGTCGTGCGGGCTCCTGGTCGTCCACCGCTTCCGTTGACCGGTGCACTCCTCGGGACGGGACTAGACGGGGACATCGGCCATCCAGACATGGAACCGCAGAACATCGTCGACAACGGGCCAATCTCCGGGCACGACCTGGGTATCGATCTCGAGGTAACGATAACGGCCCCAGGCCCAACCTGAGATCTCGCCTATTTCGACTTCCCCTTTCTGTGAACGAGTATAGCTAAGTGGAGGATACGGGAACCGTCTGCTCGATTCGACTACCGGCTCTCGCGCTGCTCGACCTTGTTCAGTTCGATGAGCAGGCGGAAGATGGCCTTGACGAGGTTGGAGTCGACGTCGAACTGCTCGGCGTTCTCGCCGGCGCGGTCCATGACGGCCTGTTCCTGGTCCTCGTCGGTCGTCGGCAGGTCGCGTTCGTCTTTGACCTGCGCTATCGTGTCGGCGACGTAGGTCCGCTGGGCGATCAACTCGACGATCTCGCGGTCGATCGTCCGGATCTCTTCGCGCAGTTCGTCCAGGCTCATCTCCTCGGCGTACTGGGTGGATTCGTCGTCGCTCATGTGATTCGTGTGCCCTCCGTTTGCGTCGTCGTCAGCCAGGTGCGGCCCTCGCGCTCGCTCCACTGCTCGCGCAGCGTCTCCAGCGCCGCGCGCTCGCCGACGGCGGTGAAACTCGGTCCCGTTCCCGACAGCGAGACGCCCTCGACGACGGGCATCGCCTCGACGACGGGGTCGGTCGGGAAGTCGAGCGCGGCGCAGAACGCCAGGCCGTTGACCGTCATCGCCCGCGCGAAGTCGCCATCGAGCGCGAGGTCGGCGACGAGGTCGGCCATCGGCGCGACCCGCTCGCAGCGCTCGACGTCCGCGTCCGCGGAGAACGACCGTTCGGGCGGCGTCCAGACCAACACCGCCCAGTCGCGTTCCTCGCGGGCGAGGAGTTCGTCGGCGGTGTTGTCGGTGACGGTGACGCCGCCCAGCATGCTCGCGCTGGCGTCGTCGAACGCGCCGGTGACCGTGACGCCGGCGTCGCGGGCGGCCTGCACGCCGATGCGGCAGGCGTCTTCGCGGGAGACCGCGTCGGCGGCGTCGAGCGCGTCGAGCGTCGCCAGCACGGTCGCGTTCGCGGCGGCGCTCGAACTCTTCAGGCCCGACGCCATCGGCACGTCGCTCTCGGTGCGGACGCGGCCGCCCTCGCCGTCGCCGAAGCGGTCGGTGACGGCGGCGACGCACCGCTCGATCAGCGCCGTGTCGGCGTCAGGGTCCTCGGCGACGGTGCCGGTGACGGCGTCCGCCTCGGGGTCGAGTTCCACCGTCGCAGTGGTGTACTCGTCGATGGCGAAGGCCGACCCGGTGCCGGTCGCGAGCGCGTTCAGCACCGTCCCCGCCGCGGGAGCGACTGCCTGTCCTTCCATCGTCTGCCTGTCTTCCCGGGCGGTATTTACCTCTGTGGGATTCCCGCGAACGAAGAGAACGGGAAGTCGGCGAGGGAGCGAACAGACGTGAGCGGGCTCGTCGGAAATCCGGCAAGCGGCCCGGGGCGGAGGTGTCCCGGCCGCCCGGCAGGGGAACGCGGTGCTTTTGGGGCGCTGGCGGGAACTGTCGGGTATGAGCGCGCGCAACGACGTGCCGCCGGACACGCTGGGTGTCGAGCTGACCGAGGACGGCGTCGCCGTCGAGTATCACGACGGGCGAGAGGTCTTCTACCGCGGCGTCCCGACGGCGGTCGAGGACAGCGTCCGCGCCGGCCCGGGCAAGGACGTCCACGTGCTGGTCACCGACGAGACCGAGACGCAGGGCATCATGCTCTACATCAACGACCTGAACACCCACGACGACATCCTGCAGGAGACCGGCGTCGGCCGCGTCATGATCGACGACGGCGCGGAGGAGACGCTGTTCCAGGGAGTGACCGCCCGCGCCGAGGCCCACCGCGTCGAGATCGAGGCGGACCTGTCGGTCGTCGACGGGCGCGTGTTCGTCTTCGCCGAGGACGAGATGGGCGAGCGCAGTTACGAGATCGTCGAGAACGCGTAGCGGCCGCCTGGTTCGGTCAGTCTCCCTCCCCTCGGTCCGCCGGCCCCCTCACTGGATGTACGACGGTTCCTCGGCGTCGCAGTTCTCCTCGTGCTGTCGCGCGTCGGACTGGTCGTCGAACATCAACCCGCAGGCCTCGCACTTGTACCAGGTCATCTCGTCGCGCTCGGTAGTCACGACCATGGTAGGGTGTGCGTCGGCAACCGGTAAAGGCGTTTCTCCGGTCTGCCCGACGGTCGGTTGCGAGTTCGAAGTGACCACCGAGAGGTCTGAAGTGGTCGAAAAAATCGATCGAGGGTGACGTTACGGCTTCGCTTCGAAGACCAGACTGGTCGGTGTCTCAGCTGCCCGGCGGAAGTGAGTAAACCCGCCTTCGGTGACTACGTCGCGGGTGCGTTGCTCTCCCGCCTGGGCGCCGAGTCCGTAACCGACCTCCTGATCGAGCGAGTTCGGCGTACAGGCCACTGTCGAAATCGAGTACGCGAGGCGGCCGAACGGCGTGAGGTTGTCTTCGACCCGGTCCTCGGCGTAGGGCTCGACGATCATCCACGTCCCGGCGTCCGCGAGGGTCTCACGAACGTGGGCCGCCACCCCGACCGGATCGCCCATGTCGTGGAAGCAGTTGAACATCGTCACGAGGTCGTAGTCGGTCCCATCGTACGCTGACGCGGTCGCCACCTCGAAGTCGACCCGGTCGGCGACGCCCGTAGTTTCCGCCCGCTCGCGCGCCACCTCGATCGACTCCTGGTGGTAGTCGATGCCGACGACCGTCGAGTCGGGGTACGCCTCGGCCATGCGGATCGTCGGTGCGCCGTGTCCACAGCCGACGTCGGCGATCCGGCCGCCCGCTTGCAGCTTCTCGTCGACCCCGTCGAGCGACTCGATCCAGTCGATCAGGTACGCCCCGTAAGACGGTCCGAAGAAGCGTTCCGTACCGTGAAATACGTCGTCGTCGTGTTCGTGCCAGCCGATGCCCTCCCCCGTCCGAAACGCTTCGCGGAGATCGGGTTCGATCTGGGCCGCCGATGCGACCAGCTGGAACGCCCCCGGCATGAATACCGGACTCTCCTCGTTGGCCAACACGTATGCCTGTTCGGGGGTGAGACCGTATCGGTCGGTCTCGGGGTCGTAGGTCACGTATCCCCCGGCGGCCTGTGAACGCAGCCATTCGCGGACGTAGCGCTCTGCGGTGTCCGTTTCCTGGGCCAGTTCGGCGGACGTGAGCGGCCCGGCGTCGTCGAGTGCCGCGTAGAGGCCGAGTTCGTCGCCGATGATGGCCAGCGAGGCGTGAACTGTCGCACCGAGGTCGACGAGCGACGTCTCCACTAGTTCGTTCAGTTTCTGCTCGTCGATCTGAGTCGAGTCAGCTTTGGTTTCTGTAGCCATGGATTTCCCCCAATGCGTGGTTGTATTTCGGCCAAGAGAGCGGTTGTCCCTTGACCAGTGATACCAGGCATCAATACTAGTACGAACGGGGTGGACGAATCGTTACGTGCCAACAGATACCACCTTAACTCGTTGTGATAGAAGCGACATCAGCTATTGATAGAAGGAGACGTGCTGAATAGATTCTCTGTATTCAGCACGCCACTCTCGACAGGTGGATACGTCGACGACTGGCGTGGTCCCTCGTTCCGCTGCAGTGAGCAGTCGCGTGAACGGAGTGAGTGCGATTCGCCGCCAGGCGAAGCGCTGAGGAACCCGCAGTCGTTCGCGGTGCTCACTCCTGCGGACACCGCATCGAGGCCGCAGGCCGAGATGCGGCCTTTTTGCCCCATCTTTTTGGCTCGGGGGTCGCAAGCATCGCGAGCGACCCCCGAGCCAAAAAGGTGGTTGAGGAAGCATAAAGAGCGTCGGCCCGATAGGGCGGATATGGGAAGCGGCGACGCCATCGAGGTCTCCGTTGAGGGCGCGAACAAGCGGGACGCCGGTCGCGGGATCGCGAGAGTCCCAGAGCGCGTCCGGTCGGAACTCGGGGTGCTGAGTGGCGACCCGCTCGTCATCCAGGGCGAGCGAGCGACGGTCGCGAAGGCCTGGCCCGAGAGCGGCGACGGCGCGTACATCCGCATCGACGCCGACACGCGCGCCAACGCGGGCGTGAACATCGGCGACACGGTCACCGTCGAACAGACCTCCGTCCGCGAGGCGGACAGCCTCACCGTCCGACTCGCGCAGACGGTCGGACTGGACGACAAACAGCAGGAGTCGGCCGTCCGACGGGCGCTGCTCGACCGGCCGCTCCGCGAGGGCGAGCAGGTCCACATCGACGGCGTCGGCGCGTTCGCCGTCTCGGGGACCGACCCCGCCGGTGCGGTGCGCGTCACCGACGAGACGGACATCACCGTACTGCCGCCGATCCAGGGCGGGACCGGGACCGGCGGAACGGACGCCAGCGCGGCGAGCGGGACGGGAAGCACCGGCGGAGCGGGCGGCGTCGGGACCGGCGGGACCGGCGGCTCCGCCGGTTCGGCCGACGGGTCGGGATCCGGATCGACGCCCGACGAGTCGGCCTCGCGGACGGGCGTCTCCTACGAGGATATCGGCGGCCTGGACGACGAACTCGATCAGGTCCGGGAGATGATCGAGCTCCCGCTGTCCGAGCCCGACCTGTTCACTCGCCTCGGGATCTCACCACCCCGCGGCGTGCTGTTGCACGGGCCTCCCGGCACGGGGAAGACGCTCATCGCCCGCGCCGTCGCCAACGAGGTCGACGCGTACTTCGACGTGATCTCCGGGCCGGAGGTCGTCTCGAAGTACAAGGGCGAGAGCGAGGAGCGCCTGCGCGAGGCGTTCGCCCGCGCCGAGGAAAACGCCCCCGCGATCGTCTTCATCGACGAAATCGACGCGATCGCGGGCGAGCGCGACGAGGACTCGGACATGGAGAACCGCGTCGTCGCGCAGTTGCTGACGCTGCTGGACGGGCTCGAGGAGCGCGGGCAGGTCATCGTCATCGGCGCGACCAACCGCGTCGACAGCATCGACCCCGCGCTCCGGCGTGGCGGGCGCTTCGATCGGGAGATCGAGATCGGCGTCCCCGACGAAACCGGCCGCCGCGAGATCCTGGACGTCCACACCCGTGGGATGCCGCTGGCCGACGACGTTGAACTGGAACGAGTCGCGTCCCGGACGCACGGGTTCGTCGGCGCCGACCTCCACACGCTGACAACGGAGGCGGCGATGCACGCGCTCCGGCGGACGCGGGACGACCCGCAGGTCACGCGTGAGGACTTCGAGGCGGCGATGCGGGCGGTCGAGCCATCGGCGATGCGCGAGTACGTCGCCGAGTCGCCGACGGTCACCTTCGACGACGTGGGTGGGCTGGCCGAGGCGAAGTCGACGCTCGAACAGGCCGTCGAGTGGCCGCTGGAGTACGGCCCGCTGTTCACGGCGACGAACACCGACCCGCCCTCGGGCGTGTTGCTCTACGGGCCGCCCGGCACGGGCAAGACGTTGCTGGCCCGCGCAGTCGCTGGCGAGAGTGGCGTCAACTTCATTCGCGTCGCCGGCCCCGAACTCATGGATCGGTACGTCGGCGAGAGCGAGAAGGCGGTCCGCGAGGTGTTCGACCGCGCCCGCCAGACCGCGCCGGCCATCGTGTTCTTCGACGAGATAGACGGCATCGCGGGCGGTCGGATGGACGGCAGCGAGGTGACTGAGCGAGTCGTGTCGCAGCTCCTCACCGAGCTCGACAGCGCAGCGGAGAACCCGAACATCGTCGTCCTCGCGGCGACGAACCGGCGGGACATGCTCGACGACGCGCTCCTGCGACCGGGCCGGCTCGAACAGCACGTCGAAGTGCCGAACCCGGACGAGCAGGGCCGGCGAGCGATCCTCGCCGTCCACACCGAGGGCAAGCCGCTCGGCGACGACGTGGACCTGGACGACCTCGCGACCGAGACCGAGGGACTCTCCGGCGCGCAAGTCGAGTCGCTGGTCCGCGCGGCGTCGATGCGGGCCATCAGCGAGGTCGCCGCTGGCGTCGACCCCGCGGAAGCCAACGAGCGAGCCGACGACGTCGTCATCGGGAAGGACGACTTCGAGTCGGCACTCGAACGGATCGACGCTGCGCAGTAGCGAACGGACGCGCCGGGTTCAGCCCGGCTGAAACCGCAAGGGGCCGGCCGGGTCGGACGCGCCCGACGGGTGCCTTTTTCACGTCGCCGGTGCAAGATTTACCGGAATCATGAGCGACCAGCCCGAGGAGCCCCACCGGCACTACGTCGACGGCGAGTGGACGGCGGGCGAGAGCGAGGAGACGTTCGTCAGTCAGAATCCGGCGACCGGTGAGACGCTGGGCGAGTTCTACCAGGGGACTCCCGCGGACGTCGAGCGGGCGGTATCGGCCGCCGAGGGCGCGTACGAGGAGTGGCGTGCGATGTCCTACATCGACAGGGCCGAAGTGCTCTGGGACGTCTACCACGAACTCCGCGACCGCACCGACGAACTCGGCGAAATCGTCACCAGGGAGTGCGGCAAGGAGATCAGCGAGGGCCGCGCCGACGTGGTGGAAGCCGCCCACATGGTCGAGTGGGCGGCCGGCAACGCTCGGCACCCTCACGGCGACGTGGTGCCCTCGGAGATCGCCGCGAAGGACGCCTACATGCGGCGCAAGCCCCGCGGCGTCGTCGGCTGCATCACGCCGTGGAACTTCCCGGTCGCCATCCCGTTCTGGCACATGGCCGTCGCGCTGGTCGAGGGCAACACCGTCGTCTGGAAGCCCGCCGAGCAGACGCCCTGGTGCGGCCAGATCGTCGCCGAGATGATGGTCGACGCGGGCGTCCCCGACGGCGTGTTCAACGTCGTCCAGGGCTTCGGCGACGCCGGCAACGCCATCGTCGAGGACGAGCGCGTTTCGACGATTCTGTTTACCGGCTCCGCCGAAGTGGGTCACAAGATCGACGAGAAGCTCGGCGGCGTGCCCGGCCGCGACGCCGCGCTGGAGATGGGCGGCAAGAACGGCATCGTGATCACCGCGAACGCCGACCTGGACATCGCGGTGCACTCGGCGGTGATGTCCTCGTTCAAGACGACCGGCCAGCGCTGCGTCTCCAGCGAGCGCCTCATCGTCCACACCGACGTCTACGACGAGTTCAAAGAGCGGTTCGTCGACCTCGCGGAGGACGTGGCCGTCGGCGACCCGCTCGACGAGGACACGTTCATGGGGCCGCTCATCGAGAACCCCCATCGGGTGAAGGTCGAGGAATACGCCGATCTCGCCCGCGAGGAGGGCGTGAACGTCCTCGTCGACCGGACGGATCTCGACGCCGACGAGATCCCCGACGGCCACGAGGACGGCCACTGGGTCGGGCCGTTCGTCTACGAGGCGGACCCCGACGCCGACCTGCGCTGTACCCACGAGGAGGTGTTCGGCCCGCACGTCGGGCTGCTGGAGTACGACGGCGACATCGAGCGCGCGGTCGAGATCCACAACGACACCCAGTACGGCCTCGCCGGCGCGGTCGTCTCCGAGGACTACCGCGAGATCAACTACTACCGCGACCACGCCGAAGTGGGACTGGCCTACGGGAACCTCCCCTGCATCGGCGCGGAGGTCCAGCTCCCCTTCGGCGGCGTGAAGAAGTCGGGCAAGGGCTCCCCGAGCGCCCGCGAGGTCATCGAAGCCGTCACCGAGCGGACTGCCTGGACGCTCAACAACTCGAAGGACATCCAGATGGCGCAGGGCCTTTCGGCCGACATCAAGACCGAAGAGGACTGAGAACGCTGTTTCGAGGAAGCGACATTGATTTTGGCGCGCGCTGTCGCGCGTCTCGTCACGCGACAGGAATCGTGCGAGGGATGAGGAGCGCACCGAGCGGAGCCTGCGGAGCGAGGAAGCACCGCAGTCGGTTGGGGAGGCGTGTGGCGCGGTGCGGTACTGTGCGGGCGGTCTTGCTGTCCCTGATGTCCGCGCGAACGAAGTGAGCGCGGGCTCAGGAGAGCGTGCTCTCCTGGCGTCGTGACGAGCGGAGCGAGTCACGGTTCGGAAGACGAACGGAGTGAGTCTTCCGGCGGACTGAAAGGGCGAGGCGCGCGTGGCGCGATTAGTGAGGGACCGAAGGTCCCTCATACCATGCGAACGGGCGGCTTCGCCGCCCGTGAGCAGACGCAGGGAGCGCCACGATTGGCGAACGGCGAGCGAAGCGAGCCGTGAGCACGGTCGGGCGGTCTGCGCGGGCCCTATCTGAGGGAGCGACAGCGACCGAGGATATCCCGCACAGACCGCCCGACCGGACCGAGGGCTTTCATCGCTTGTCGTCGTCTGCGATTCCGACTGCTAGCGAGCGGACCAAGGGCTTTCGACGCCTGCTGTCGTCTCCAGCGGGTCTGTCTGTCGAGCGGCAGTCACGAACCCGGATACAACCCCCAGACGAATAGACGGCACTACTCGAACGCGGAAAGCGAGAGGAGACGAGCCGTGGACGAGGAGGCGGGCCGCGGACGACCTGTCCGGACAGGTGCCGCGGCCGGTCGACGTGGCCTGGCCGAGCGCGGTTGTTGTGCCGGGTACGACGTGAAAAGCGTCTCGCCGGCAGGTGTCTGTAACGGGTCCACTGGTATAAACTTCGTGACTGAGGGACGGTGGCGTGCGGCGACGACGGACGAAAGCGACCGCATGTGACCGATCGTCGATTAGCTGTCGTCGACCTCGCCGCCGTCGGACTCGGAGTTCCCGTCCGAACCGTCGGTATCTGCGGAGTCGTCTGGTTCGTCTCCAGCCGAGTCTGACTCCGTCTGCTCCATCCCTGGACCAGATTCAGCGGGCGGCCGAACGTCACCGACGACGTCGCCGTCCCGTTCCGTGAATCTCGCAGAATCAGACCGACCCCCGACGACGGGGAGCCGCGAGGCGCCACCGAATCGGCGGCCGACCCGAACTGCGAGCAGCGCCGGGAGTCCGATGCCCAGGACCCAGGGGAGCGCGGCGACGCCGGCGATGAACGCGGTGCGGGCGAATCGGACGAGCCCGGCGACCGAACTGAGGAACACGGCGACGGGCGACTGCTCGTGGAACGGCGTGCGTTCGCCCGTCGGCGGTGACTCCGGTTCGGGTTCGGGCTCCCGGAGCTCGACTCTGAGCGTCGAGAAGGCGACCTGGTCCCGGAGCGAGCGCTTCTTGGCTTCGAGGCGTTCGATCTCGCCCTGGACCGAGGAGAGCCGCTCCTGGACGTGCAGCAGTTCCTCGGTCGTGTTCGCCGACTCGTACAGCGAGCGAAGTCGGTCGCGCTGGGCTCGGAGGTTCTCCAGCCGAGCGTTCAGGTCGACGAGCTGGTCGGTCACGTCCTTCGTGTTCGAATCGGCCGACAGCACGGTTCCCTGCCCGCGCGAGGACTCGAACATCGCGGTGAAGTTGGACGAGGGGACGCGCACCTCGACGTAGCCCGTCCGCCAGGTCTCGTTGTCGGTGCGGTGAAGCGTCGCCTCCGACGACGAGACGTACCCGCCGAGTTCGGCCGCCCGGGACTCGACCGCCGCCTCGGCCGCCGAGTAGTTCCCGACTTCGACCCGCACCGTTCCGGTCTTGATGAGCGCGCGATCGACGCTGGCGGCCGCGCCTCCGCCCTCGGCGTCGTCGGCGCTGAACTGTTCGTTCGCCGGCTCTTTGCTGCCGTCGCCGCCACCGCCGCTTGCCCCGTCGCCGCCGTCATCGCCGCCGCCGGCGCCCGCGTCGGCACCTCGGTCCGCCTGGAGGTCGGCGGCGCCATCGCCGCCGTCGTTCCCGCCCATTCCCGAACAGCCCGCCAGAACGACGAGCACGACGACGAGCAGCGCTGATTTCCGAACCATACCGGGTCGATCCGGCGGCGCATGTAAATGGATACCGTGGGATCAAAGACCCGCTTGAGCTATCGGCGGCGGTCGTCGAGCGCGGGGAAGTCGCTCCGGACTTCCTCGACGCGGTCGCGGTCCACGTCCGCGGTGAGGAGGGTCGACTCGTCGCCAGTGCTCGCGACCGTCGTCCCCCAGGGGTCGTAGACCCCCGAGCGACCCAGCAGCGTCGACTCGTCGAACGTCCCGACGCCGTTCACCGCGCCGACGTAACAGAGGTTCTCGACGGCGCGGGTCCGCGGGAACAGCCGCCAGTGCTCGACGCGGGGGTAGGGCCACGCGCTGGGCACGAGCACGAGCGTCGCGCCCGCGTCGGCGAGGTCGCGGTACAGCGAGGGGAATCGCAGGTCGTAACAGGTCGTCATCCCGACGACGTGGTCGTCGAACGCAACGGTCGGGAGCGACTCGCCGGGGACCAGCAGCTCCTGCTCCGCCGACCCGTAGCCGAAGAGGTGCTGTTTCCGGTAGACGGCCCGGCGCTCGCCGTCGCGGTCGAGGAACACGGAGGCGTTGGCGTACCCCTCCGGCGCGGGCGTCTCGACGCCGGCCTCGCGGGAGGCCGCAAGGTCCTCGACGATGCTGCCCGCGAGGACGCCGACGCCGTGCTCGCGGGCGCTCTCGGCGAGCGCCGAGACCGTCGGCCCGGTCACGCTCTCGGCGCGGCGTTCGTAGAGGTCGAACGCGAAGTAGCCGACGTTGAAGATCTCCGGGAGCGCGACCAGATCCGCACCGGCCGCGGCGGCGTCGGCGACCGCAGAACGGGCGCGCTCGACATTGTCTTCGACCGCTCCGCGCTCGATCCGGAGTTGCGCCAGCGCGAGTCTCACACTTCGACCTCGAGGTCCTCGACGAGCGCGGCTTCGAGGTTGTCGAGTTCGTCGTCGAGGTTCCGCTTGAAGAAGCGCTCGACGCCGGGCAGCGACCCGTCGACGACGAAGCGGTTGGTGAGTTCCGTCCCCGTCTCGGTCTCGGTGAGTTCGTGCTCGCCGACGACGTTCATCACCTTCGAGCGGCCGACGAAGCGGACGTACTCGGGGGCGCGACGCTCCTCGTCCTCGGTCTCGATGGCGATGGTCCTGTCGACCACGGGGATCGGGAGCCGGATGTGCCAGGTCGCGCTCCCGTCGTCGTGGACGGTGTAGTCGTCGACGACGCTGATCGCGCTGGCTCGTTTCCCGGGATCGGCGATGAACTCCCAGACTCGTTCGCGGTCGGCCGGTAACTCGAACGACCGCTCCACCCGGACAGTCATGGCCCCACTTCGGACCGCGTCACCTAAAAAGCCAGTTAACTGAGCGTGACACGCCAGGTAGTCGAGCGCGCGCGTCCCCACTTCTCGATCTCGACTTCGTCGGACTCCTCGTCGAGTTTCGGCAGGCGCGCACCGACCTGCTTGGAGGACAGACCGATGTGGTCCGCGATGTTCTTGGCTCTGAAATAACTCTGCCCGCGCGAGACGCTGTCGCGCAGGTAATCCAGAATCTCTCTATCCTCCTCGCCGAGTTCGCTCATGGCTCTCTGTAGGTCTCGAACGCCCTTAACAATTCCTTACGCGTTCCGATGACCGTACAGGTGAATGGCCGCGATGGAGAGCACGCCGCCGGCTATCGCCAGCGCGAAACTCCAGCCCGCGACGACCTGGTCGTGGTACGCCACCAGCATCCCTGCGGCGCCGACGACCGCGAGGACTGCGAACGCCAGTCCCAGCCCGATGCTCATGTCAGACCCAGCGGCTGCCTCAGTCATGCCCGAGTATTCCGTCACTCAGTACTTAATTCACCGGGATCCGGACGGACCGGAGAACGCCCGAGCCCGTCGGCGGTCGCGGACAGTCACGACGGCGGAACCGCCTCAGTCGCCGGTCGAGTCCGACTGGATCGTCGTGTGTTCGGACTCCTCGTTGAGCGCGAGGTTCGTGGCGATCTCCGCGTTGCGGACCGCGTACTGGGCGGTCTGTTGGAGGCTGACGAGCACCTCGCGGACCTGGAGGACGTCCTCGTTGGACATCTCGTCGAGGTCCGAGAGGATCTCCGCCTCACGGTCGCCGACCTGCGCGAACATCTCGCGGACCTCGACGGCGATGTCGTAGTCGCGCTCGACGGCCGCCTCGACGGCCCGCTCGGTGATCTCGTTGACCTGGTCGGTGAACTCCCGGATGCGCCGCATGGTCGCGGAGTCGACGTTCAGCGAGTGCCCGTCGGTCTCCAGGGCGATCTCGGCGATATCCTCGGCGTTGTCGGCGGTGAGTTCCAGGTTCTTCGCGATCGAGCGGTACCCGATGAGCGGGAAGCCGTCGTTCAGGCCGACGGCGCGCGCGAGGTTCGGGTTCTGGTAGGAGGTGAAGATAAGCCGCAGGAGCAGGACGAAGATCTTGTTCGCCTGTCGCTCGCGGTTCAGCGCTCGCTGGGCGAGGTCGGGGTTGCCGTGAGCGAGCGCCTTGACGGCCTCGTTCCGCATCGTCGAGCCCGTGCTCTCCAGGCGTTCGAGGAGGTTGTCGAGCGTGAAGTCCTCCGGATCGACCGAACAGCGGATGGCGATGCGCTCGGGCGTCTCCTCGACGACGCCGAGGCCCATCAGCTGCGTCTCGGCGTTGTAGACGGCGTTGATGTGCGAGCTCTCCAGGGTGCCGTTCTCGCCGGCGTCGACGTGGATGATGCGTCGACCGAGCACGTACTGCGAGAGGATGGCCCGCTCCAGGGCGTCGGCGTTCAGGTCCTCGGCGTGAATGATCGCTTCGGACTCCTCGCCCTGGACCGACTCCGGCATCACCGTGAGCGTCCCCTTGCCGCCCATCCGTAGCGACACCTCGTCGCCCTTCTCGACGTTGTGCTCTTTGGCCCACTTCGCAGGCAAGGTCATCGCCAGCGTCGACGGACCCAGCCGCTGGACTTTCCGTGTTTCCATACCCTTTCTTATCTACTCGTGACCTTAATTGTATCTATACACGGTATAATATTCGTCCGAATACTATTACTCTTCTTGGACACACGTCCAGAAACCTCCCGCTCTCCGGCTGAGGGAGTGGCACACCCGGTCGTAGAGGGGGTCCGATCGGCGCAGAACGCGGTCGAATATCGCTGCGGTTACTCGATCTTCACGAGTCGGCGCTCGTAGCGACCCACCCGGACGCGATGCCAGCCGCGGAGTTCGGCGTCCAGATCGGGGTCGCCCGTGTCGACGCGGAGGACGTCGAGACCGTCGAGTTTAGCGCGGGTGGCGACGATCTCGACGTCCGACCGACGGATCACGTCGGGAGCGATCTGCTGGTTTCCGCGCCCGAAGACGAACCCCTGGCCGCCGATGGGCGAGACGACGACCACGTTCCGGTCGCCCAGCGCCGCCTCGATCGCCGACGCGCCGCCGTCGCGGACGACCACCTCGCCGTCGCGATACACGTCGACGCCGAGCGGCGTCCCCTCGAAACCGAGGTTCGCCTTGATCGCTCCGACGGTCCCACCGGGGCCGAGGACGTACGTGACGCCGGGCTCGACCTCCTCGGCGACCCCCTCGGCGAGGGTCTCGACCGTCCCGCCGCCGGTCTGCTTGCTCGCCTGGCGCTCCTCGGCGACCGGCGTCTTCGCGATGGCTCGCAGCTCTGTGGACACCTCCTGGGCCCGGTAGGCGTCCTCGTCGACGTCGTTGACTTCGCCGGTCTCGACGTCGTCGAACGATGCGGCGACGATCCCGGCTTCCCTCGGACGCACCGCGAACACCGAGGAGTAGATCTTGACGCCCGCCGGCACGCCGAGGATCGGGATCTCGCTGTCGATCTCGTCGAGCGTCTCCGCCACGTCCACTGCCGTCCCGTCGCCGCCGACGAACAGGATCAGGTCCGCGTCGCGGTCGACGAACGCCCGGACGGCCGCACGCGTGTCAGCCGCCGTGGTCTCTCTCGTTCCCGTCCGCTCACCCTCCGGTTCGCCCACCACGACGGGATCGAATCCCGCCGCGCGAGCGGCGTCTTCGCCCATGGGACCGGCGAACACGAGCAACTCCACGCCGGAATCGGTCTCGGCGAGCGCGTCCAGCGCCGCCCGCGCCCGCTCGGGGGCGCGCGGCTCGGCGCCGCGCTCGCGTGCCTCGTCGACTTTCCCGTCGGTCCCCTTCAGCCCGACGCGCCCGCCCATGCCGGCGATCGGGTTGACGACGACGCCGATCCATCGCATTGCCCGTGATTGGGGAGGTGCGGTCAAAAGCGACCCGCATCGGCCGACACCGATTTCCGCAGGGAGTCCGGCGGAAAATCGGGCGGTTTTACATCGGACGGTCCGAAAGCACGGCCATGTTCATCCCACTGCAGGAAGGCGTGCAGGGCGGACTCGTCAATCTCGCCGGGTACGTGCTACTGTTCGGCGGACTGCTCCTGACCGCGATCTGGTGGAAGGTCCTCTACCGGTAGACCGACAGATTCACTCCGATTCGGGCGCGTCGACCCGCTCGCGCAGCCACGCCGCGGCGTCCTCGACGTCCCCCTTTTCGCCCTGAATCTTGACGCGGACGGAGTCGCCGGGGTAGCTCCCGACGGTTACGTCGAACCGCTGCCGCAGGTCTGCGATGCGGTCCAAGAGGGCGCTCTCGGGTTCGTCCGCGACGACGGTCACGACGTGTTTGATCTCTCCTGCGAAGTCGTCGGCGACCGTCTCGAACATGGCCTTCATCTCGGTGGGGACCCCCGGGAGGACGTAGACGTTCCCGATCTCACAGCCCGGCGCGACGCCCTCCGGGTTTTCGAGCAGTCGAGCGCCGCGCGGGATGTCCGCGGTCCCCTCGGCGAGGTCGGAGGCGACGTAGCCCCCCGCCGCTTCCAGCCAGTCCAGCACCTCCTGGCTCTCGACGACTTCGCGACCGAACGCGGCGGCCACGCCGTCCATGGTCAGGTCGTCGTGGGTCGGGCCGACGCCGCCCGTGACGATCACCGCGTCGTACTCGGCGCGGTACTCGTTGACGACGCGGGCGATGTCGGCGACGCGGTCGGGCAGCGTCGTGATCCGCTCGACGTCGACGCCGCGCTCGTGCAGTCGCTCTCCCAGCCAGGCGGCGTTGGTGTTCACGGTGTCGCCGACGAGCAACTCGTCGCCGACCGTGACGATGGCAACGCGCATACCCGCCGTAGGAACCGTACCCGTAAAAGGTCGCCCGCTTCTGGCCGCCGACCGCCGCTGCCGTCGGCACGACGGGGGTCAGTGTGTCCGCACCCAGCGCGGCCGCGGTCAGCGCATCCCCGGCGGCGGGTCGTCGTCGTCGAACTCGTCGGTCTCCGTCTCCACGTCCAGCCCGATCTCTTCGCGCCTGCGTTCGAGAACGCGGATCTGCCGCAGGTAGTACAGCGCGCCGCCGATGCCGACGAGCGTCAGGACGCCCCCGATACCGCCGAACAGCAGCAGGTCCCGCGCGAGGTAGTACCTGACGAGTATCGGCCCGCGCTCGGCCGACTCCCACCGGACCGTCATCCGGTTCGTCTCCTCGTTCAGCGTCGTCGTGTAGTCACCCGGCGACACCTTCGAGAGGAGCGGGACGCCGACGCGCGCCTGCGGCGGCAGCGTCACATCGACCGAGTGCGGCGAGTCGAGGAACAGCGGCGTCGCGAACCGTTTGGCGTTCGGCCGTTCGGCCGTGAACGCCACCTGACCGCCCGCCTGCGGGAGCGTCACGTTGGCGCGTGACTGCCCGTGTTCCACTCCGAGATTCGACCGATTAGCCGGCGCGACGACTGTGCCGTTCGGGAACCGGAAGCGTAACGACGCGATCTGTAACGGCGCTTCGGTGCCGAGTTCGTCGCGCTGGTAGAGTTCGAGGTAGGACTGGTTCTCGACGGTGACGATGCCGGCGAACTGGCCCCTGGAGACGTTGTACGTCGTCGTCGCGTTCGTGTCCCAGTCGTAACTGGCGTTCCGGTTGAGTTCCGTCTCGTCCGGTCCGCCGCCGAAGGGGGAGCTGCAACCAGCCAGGACGACCAGCACGGCGAGCAGCGCGAGGGCGGGAACCAGCCGGCGCCTCATGGCACGACGCAGAGGAGTTCGGAGGGCATGTACTGCCCGATGCTCGCGAGGAGCCCTGGCGGATCGGTCTCCTCGCCGCAGACGATGCTCTGTTCGAGCAGGCCGAGGCGCTCCACGGTGACGATGTCCTGCGCGTGGCCCGCGCGGTTGACCGTCGCGCGCGCCTCCGCTCGCGTCGCCGAGTTGACGTTCACGCGACCGCTCCCGCGCGTCCACTCGTAGAGGCGGTCACGCTCGGCGTCGGCGAGCCGCGCCGGCTCGCCCTCGTCGGGGTCGGCCGCGACGAAGCGCATCGGGAGGTGCTGGACGAGGCCGAACCGCGTCCGGATCTGCTCGGGCGTCCCCTGGCCGAGCCCGATCTCGGCGGCTGGGATCCGCACCTCGTTGCCGAAGCCGACGTCCAGGACGAACCCGTCGTCGTCCCAGGAATCGAGCGTGCCGACGTACTCCTCGCCGGGCTCGAACTGGGGCGTCAGCTCGCCCCACTCCTCGGCGAGGACGTTGCGCGCGGCGGTCTCGTCGTCGCCCTCGACGGTGACCGTCGGGAACTCGTCGTCGCGCAGGCCGACCGTGAACGAGACGTCGAGGTCGCCGACGGCGTTGTCGACCAGCGAGCGTAGCGAATCCAGCGAGCGCTCGCGCGCGTCGCCCTCGACGTAGACCTTGGTGGCGAGTACGACCATCAGGCCTCGGTTCCGTGCTCGACGTTCAGTTCGTCCCGGAGCTCCTCGATGCGCCGCTCCATCGCGTCGGTCAGGCGAGTGTTCTCCATCGCCTCGACCGGGTTGCCGCACTCGGGGCACTCGAAGCCGAACTCCATGGCCTCGCCGAACTCGAAGCGGATGCCGCAGGTCTCACAGAGGTAGAACTCGTTGTCTTTCTCGTAGTCCTCGCGCTCTTCGAGGGCCTCCAGCAGCCGGTACATCTCCGATTCGAGCTGCTCGGGGATCTTCTCGTACTCGAAGGTCCAGAGGTACGTGAGCCACCCCGAGTCCTCGTCGCGCAGGCGGCGGTAACTCGCCAGGTCGTTCTCGTAGAGGATGAAGAGGGCGCGGCGCACGTCGTTGAGCTCCAGCCCCAGCTCCTCGGCGAGCTCCTCGTCGGTCACCTCGCCGTCCGGCGGCGCCGCCGCCACCGGCATCCCTTTCGGGCCGACCAGCTCGTGTAAGTACTTCTGAATAACGGGGTCCTCCAGAAGGTCGTCAAACGCCATTACGGTGTTCTCAGTGCGTGAGGCGTTTAAAAGCACCGGACCACGTGGCCGTCGGCAACTCCCCTTCGCTCACCGCCTCGCTCGGTCGGTCGAACCGAACTCGGCCGCCTCCAGACCGGCCGCCTCCAGACCGAACGCCCCGAAACGCGCCGCGTATCACTCGCCGCTCGTGTCCTCGACTTTCTTGCCGGTGTCCTTCGGGACGACCGTCCGGTCCGCGTCTTCCCACTCGCGGTCGAGTTCGCGCCCGTCGAACAGCCGGTCGAGCGTGACCGCGAGCGACGCCACCTCGGAGTGTGGCTGGCTCGTGACGGCGACGTTGTAGTCGGCCCGCTCGTACACGTCGAAGGGCACCTTCTCGGCGCCGACGACGAACAGGACGGGCGTGCGGTCGTCGAGCGCCTCCCGGAGGTCGCCCTCGACGTCCTGGACCGGCAGGCCGTACATCGTGAGGTGGACGACCAGGCCGTCCCAGTCGCGGATGACGGCCTTCGGCGAGTCGGTGACCTCCACGTCGAACGGGCCGCCGAAGCGGTCGGTGATGTCGCGGACGGTGTCCGCGGGTGAGGACGCCTCCGGGCCGAAGACGACGCGGTCGGCGCCGAGCGCCCGCGCGGTGAGGCCGACGTGGGTCGTCATCCGGTCGTCGCGTCCCGGCCGGTGACCCAGGCGCAAGACGGCGACTTCGGGTTCGTCGTTCATGCTCCGCGGCTACGCGAGCCCCGTTTAGGAGCCTTCCGAAGGAAATCCGACGCGTCCTCGCATCCGCTCACTCGCCGTCCGGTCGCGCGCTCTCGACCGCGGACCGGACCGTCCCCCAGTCGAACCCGTCGAGCATCTCTCCGTCGACGAACACCGTCGGCGTCCCGCGAACGTCCGCGTCGATCCCCTGCTGCTTGTCCTCCTGGATCACGGTTCGGTAGGTCCGGCCCTCGGCCGCCGACCGGACGCCGTCGCTGTCGACGCCCTCCTCGTCGGCCAGGTCGGCGTACGTCGCCGAACCGAGATCCGACTGGTTCTCGAACAGACTGTCGGCGAACGCGAAGAACGTCTCGTCGTCCGCCTCGTGCTGGACGGCCCGCGCGGCGTTCGCGGCGGTGTACGACATCGGTTCGTGCATGTCCAGCGGGAAGTCGTAGTGTTCCAGTCTGACGACGCCCTCCTCGACGTACTCGCTCACGACGTTCGGCTTGGTCTGTGCGTTGAACTGGCGACAGGCCGGACAGGCGAAGTCTTTGTAGACGCCGAGAGTCACCGGCGCATCCTCCGCTCCGAGCGTCGGTGCCGGGAGCGACACGTCCCGCGCCGTCGCCGTCCCGCCGCTGCTCGGTCTCGATACGAGGCCGCCACAGCCGGCCAGGCCCGCGGCGATCCCCGCCGCCGCGCTGGCGAGGAACCGTCGTCTGCTCCTCGTACGTCTCCCCGAATCCTGCATGTGTCCCCCTAATCGGCATCTCCTGTTACCGCTGTCGGTTACACGTTCGGGAGGCCGATCTCGCGGACCGCTCGCGAGCCGCGAGGGGGCGCCCCCGTTCGACCGGAACGCACATGTCGACGGTGGACGATGTCGGCGCATGGAACTCTCCGGCAAGCGACTGGTCGTGACCGGCGGGGCGGGCTTCGTCGGCTCGCACCTCTGTTCGCGGCTGGTCGACGACAACGAAGTCGTGGCGGTCGACGACTTCTCGAACGGCGAACGCGAGTGGCTCCCCGACGGCGTCGACGTCGTCGAGGGCGACCTGACCGACCCGGCGGTCGCCGCCGAGGCGATCACCGAGGACGTCGACGGCGTCTTCCACTTCGCCGCGAACAAGAACGCCGCCGCCGACGACGTCGACCAGTACCGCTTCAACAACCGCCTTACCGAGACGGTCATCGAACGCATGGACGAGGTGGGTGTCGACAACATCGCCTTCACCTCCTCCTCGACGGTCTACGGCGAGGCCCCGCGACCGACGCCCGAGGACTACGCGCCGCTCGAACCCATCAGCATCTACGGCGCGAGCAAACTCGGCGAGGAGAGCCTCCTGTCGGTGTACGCCCACAGCCACGACTTCACCGTCTGGGTGTACCGCTTCGCCAACATCGTCGGCCCGCGCCTGCAACTGGGCGCGGTGATCCCGGACTTCATCGACAAACTGGAAGATGACCCCACCTCACTCACCATCCTCGGCGACGGTCGCCAGGAGAAGTCCTACATGTACGTCGAGGAGTGCGTCGACGCGATGTGCCACGTCGTCGAGCACGCGAACGACGATTTCAACGTCTACAACCTCGGGACGCGGACGACCACCTCGGTGACGGCCATCGCCGACATCATCAGCGACGAGATGGGACTCGATCCGGAGTACGAGTTCACGGGCGGCGACCGCGGGTGGGTCGGCGACGTGCCGCGGATGCGCCTCTCCATCGAGAAGCTCTCGGCGCTCGGCTGGGAGCCCGACGACTCCAGCGACGACGCGGTCAGGCGGGCGACGCGGGAACTGCTCGCCGAGTGAGCGGCCGCTCCTCGCGGGTTTCGGCTCCGTGATCGAGAGGGATCAGGGCTCGTAGGTCCCTTCGAGCTGCGCCTTGTCGACGACGTTGCCCTCGGCGGCGTCGTAGGCGTCGTCTTTCGTGGCGTCCCGGGACAGATCGAGGGTGTCGTCCAGCGCGTACAGCAGGAATCGGTACGTGTGCTCGCGGTCCGGCGGGTTGGGCCCGCCCCAGCCCACTTCCCCGTAATCGTTCTCCCCGGCCGTGGCGCCGTCGCTCGCCGGGTCCCATCCCTCCGGGATCGACTCGGTGTCGCCGTCGACGTTCCAGACGACCCAGTGGTCCCAGATCTTCCCCGCGGGTTCGCGCGCGTCGGGGTCGTCGACGACGATCAGGAACGACTCCGTGCTCGACGGCGCGTTCGCGATCTCCAGCGGGGGATTGACGTTCTCCGCGGTGTACCCGTACTTCTCGGGGATCCGGGAGCCGTCCTCGAACGCCGGACTGGTGAGCTGTAGGTCCACCATGGTGTGCTCTATCGCGGACCGTGGAGCGCCCGACTCATAAAGCCGCCTCACCGTTCGGCTGGGTCACAGGAGCGAATCGGCCGACCGGGCGGGGATCGCAGGGGGGAGGCGGCGAGCGCCACGCCTATATCCGGGCACCGCCAACCCGCGGCCGTGCAAGTCGTGGGGTACGAGACGGGCGTCGACGGGCCGCCGGCGTTGCTGATCGCGCGCGACGGCGCCGTCACCGCCGAGTCGCTGGAGCCGGGGACCGAACTGTCCTACTCGCTGGGCGACCGTCACTGCGCCGGCGTGCTCGACGACGGCGCGCACACGCCCTGCTCCGCCGCCGACGCCCCCTACTGCGACAGACACGCCTCACGATGGCCCTGCGCTCGCTGCACCGGCGAGTGCTCGCTCCCGCTGGAGACCTGCCGCGAGGAACACGCCATCTACCTCGCGGCGTTCGCGCCCGAGACGTTCAAGGTCGGCGTCACGCGCTCCTGGCGACTCGACACCCGCCTCCGCGAGCAGGGCGCGGACCGCGCCGCCCACCTACGGACCGTCGCCGACGGCCGCGTCGCCCGGCAGATCGAGGCCGAGATCGCGACCGATATCGGCGACCGGGTCCGCGTCCCGACGAAGGTCAGCGGGCTCCACGAGTCCGTCGACGAGGCCGCCTGGGACGCTCTCCTGGCCAACTTCGACCCGATCGAGACGTTCGAGTTCGACTACGGCGTCGACCTCGCGGACCGGCCCGTGTCCGAGACGCTGGCTTCGGGGACTGTCAGGGGCGCGCAAGGTAGGGTGCTGTTACTCGACAACGGCGGCAGCACCTACGCCGTCGACATGCGCGACCTGGTCGGGTACGACCTCGAATCGGGAGAGAGCGACCGGAACCTGCAGTCGAGCCTCGGCGCGTTCGGGTGAGCGGGCCTCACCGGTCGCCGCTCTCCGCAACTGGTGTCGGACACAAAACATATACCAGCCCGGAGAGCGCTGGGGAACGTGAATCGAGAAGCGTGGCTCGGCGTCCTCGCCCTCCTGCTCGTCGCGGCCGCCGCCGGCCTCGTCGCGCTGGCCCCCGGCGCGCTCGCCGAGCAGACCGACGAGGACGTCCGGCCGAGCAGATTGTCCCTCCAGGAACCCCGGGTCGCCGCCGGCGAGATCGGCGGCGAGCGCGCCGAACTCTCGCTGGATCTGCGGATGGACCACTGGGGCGGCGACGCGCGGAACGTCACCGTCGAGGTGCAGGCCGTCGACACGGACACCGGCCTGGTCGCGACGACCGTACGCAAGAACCTGGGTACCATCAGCGGGAACCGCGAGGTGCGGACCCGGATGAACGTCACCGTCGAGCGCCAGGGCGGCTACCGCCTCGACGTCCGCGTCTACGAGGACGGCCGCCGGATCGAGACCGGGAGCACGCGGGTCAGCGGGGTCGACTCGCTGACGCCCGACTACGCCGAGACCAGCGTCGGCTTCGAGCGGTTCGGCGACCGCGCGACGAGCCCTCCCGTCATCTCCGCGCAGGTGCTCGCCGAGCGGAACAACCGGACGACGCTGCAGACCGCGACGGCGCTGACCAACCGCGGGAGCGAACCCGCCGGCGGCCTCGAACTCGTCGTGACGGCCCGGCAGGTCGAGTCGAACGTCGTCGCCGACCGCGTGTCGGTCCGCGTCGGCGATATCGGCCCCGGTCGGACGGTCAACGAGACGGCCGATCTGGAGGTGCCCTCGAACTACAACTACTACCTCGACGGGTTCCTCTACCGGGACGGCGTCCTCGTGGACACGGTGACCGCCTCGGCGATGCTCGACCCGAGCCGGCCCGTTCCGGAGAACACCACCCGCGAGGAGGTCGACTTCCAGGCCGGCGACTTCGCGGGGACCCCCGAGCCGGAACCTGACCGGGGGGAGGAGACCCCGGAGCCGACCGAGAGCAGTGGCGGCCCAGGCTTCGGGGCGGTCGGCGCGCTCGCCGCGCTCGTCGCGCTCGCCGCGTTTGCGGCACGGAGGAACCAATGACTGACACCGACACCGACGACGCGAACGGAGGGCGAACCGACGCGACGACGGACGACCCGACGTCCGAGCCAGAGACGGCGGTCGGCCGCTCGACCGACGGCGGAGCGACGGCGACCTGCGAGCCCGAGAGCCGCAGCCTGGTGACCTACGTCGAGTGGGCGGCGTTCGCCATCCTCTGTCTGCTGGCGCTCGTGGCGACCTTCCGGTTCTACTTCGCCGTCTCGGAGGCGATCCGCGTGTGGTTCAGCCCGGACTTCGTGCCGGTGTTCCAGGCGGTGTTCAACCTGCTCGTGCTGGTCGCGTCGGCGCTGGGCATCTCGGTGCTGGTGCGTCGCATCGCCTGAGTACGACAACCCTTTTGGGACGCCGCGGCAAAGCGAGACTATGGCAGACGATCCTTCCGACGAGAGCGACGCGCCCGCGGAGGAGTCGACCGACGAGGCTCCCGAGGGCGGCGAGGACCAGAGCGACGGAGAATCGAAGTCCTTCCGCGAGCGCGTCGAGGAGATCCGCCAGCAGCGCGCCGAAGAGGGCGACGACGGCGGCGAGGGCAAGAGCCGCGAGGAGCGCATGGAAGAGATGATGGGCGGCGGCGGCCCGCCCGGCATGGGCGGCGGTGGCGGCGGCAACCCGTTCGCACAGATGATGGGCGGTATGATGGGCGGTGGCGGCCCCGGCGGCCCGCCCGGCATGGGCGGCGGTCCCGGTGGCCGCGGCCGAGAGGAGGAGTCGTCCGAAACCGACGAGGAACTCGTCCGCGAGGTCCGAAAGCTGCGCGACGAGGTCCACGACGCCCGGCGCGAACTCGGCCGCATCGCCGACGCGCTCGAAGACTGAACGCGTAGTTCAGTCGCTCTTCTCCGCCAGATAGACGACGGCCAGCTCGTGCAGCGCCGGATGCGGTTGGGCGGGTGGCCGCGCCGACTGGACCGCCGAGAGCGCGCCCCGGAGCGGCCGGTTTTCCGCGACCGCCAGCGCGACGGCCGCGAGCGCCGCACTCCGGGAGACCCCGTGGGAGCAGTGGATCAGCAGCGATCCCTCGCCGAGGAGGCGACAGGCCGCGTCTGCCGCCGCTTCGAACGCCGGCCAGTCGGCCTCGGGCCCGTCGACGAGCGGTCGGTGATGCGTCGTCGAGGGCTGCGGCTCGCGCGTCGCGGAGAG
This sequence comes from Halosimplex rarum, assembly GCF_047715405.1. Taxonomy (NCBI): domain Archaea; kingdom Methanobacteriati; phylum Methanobacteriota; class Halobacteria; order Halobacteriales; family Haloarculaceae; genus Halosimplex; species Halosimplex rarum. Next base: position 1,114,377 of record NZ_CP180412.1, on the reverse strand, counting down.
CACGGCGTCGAACGAGCGGTCACACCGGTCCGGGTCCGCCGCGTGGACGTTCCCCAGGAGGAGGTCGCGGTCGCCGATCCGCCGAACGATGGCGTCGTCGTGGCGGTGGCCGAACGGGCGGACGACGGCGCGTCCGTCCCGCCACCAGTCGGGGCCATGCATGGCTGTTGAGCGATGCGATCGAGCGCCGGTGCGAGCGACGGGTTCGGCGGCGAAGTAGCGCGGTTCGCGGGCGTTACTCGTCGTACGCGAGTTTCATCACGAACTGCGAGAAGGTGTCGCTGTGGGCGTTGACCTCGTCGTCGCCGACGAACGGCGAGAGCATGTCGCCGGCCATCAGCAGGGAGAACTCGAGGTCGCGGGCCGCGGGCTCCAGATAGTAGGTGTTGTGGCCGTTGTACACCGTCTCCTCGCGCTGGATGAGGTCCTGATCGGCCAGCGAGTCGGCGATCCGGCTGCCCTTGCGGGACCCGACGTCCAGTTCCTTCCAGAAGTCGCTCTGGTGGATGCCACCCGTCTCGCGGATGAGTTCCAGTCCCGCTCGCTCGTCCTCGTTGAGGTCGGCTTCGGCAGCGGCCATACCAGTAGGGTCCGTGTTTGGGCCGTTTAAATTTGGCTGTCGACTTCCCGGTAGGCCGTCTCACAGGGCGGGCCGTCGGCGTACCGGTACCGGGACCCCTCGCGACCGATCTCGACCAGTGAGGACGAGCGCGTCCCGAAGTGGTCCCGGTGAATGCAGACGCCGTACTCGTGGTCCGAGATCACGTCCGCGGCGCGGTCGAGCCACGCCGTACTGGTCTCTCCAGGTTCGACCTGCAGCGCCGTCGCCACCTTCCCGGCGTTCTCCGCCTGGGCTTCACCCGCTTCTGCGCGGGCCTCCGGGATCACGTAATCGCCGTCCGCGCCGACGTTCACGACGACGTGGACGCCGGGGTCGAAGTTCCGCACCCGGCGGCTGTCGCCGTCCCACTCGACGAACAGCGCCGCCTTCGCGTCGGCGAGGACGAGGTTGAAGCCGTCGTACCGGCGGTCGTCGAGTTCGCGCTCGACCAGCCGGGCGGCCTCCTCGGCCGAGGACTGTCGGAGCGCGTCGCGGACGAGCAGGCCGCGCGAGCGATCGGCTGCGCCCTCGCGGCTCGCGGGTCCTTCGTCCCCGCTCGCTCCTTTCGAGGCCTCGCTCCGCTCGGCCTCGCGGCCTGTCCAGCGGTTCGTGATCGCCACGAAGACGCCGTGCTCGTTGTAGCCGATCCAGGTACCGCCGGCCTCCTCGTCGCGCGGCGCGAGGACGCGCGGCGACTCGTCGATGATCTCGGGAGCCGTCGACGGTCTATCGTGCATCTCGTCGCGGTTGGCCGCCGCGACGACCGGGGCGTCGGTGAAGACCTGCCAGGCGAAGACGAGCGTGCACACGACTCCGCGTAGGCGCGGAACGGGATTAAACGTCGCGGCGGCGGGAGATCCCCGTGGCCGGTCGACGGGACTCAGTCGGTCCGGGAGCGACTCGTCGCGGCCCGGACGGCGTCGCGGTCGACGGTCCCCGAGTGGGTTCGCGGGAGGGCGTCTGCGAAGGCGACGGTCTTCGGGACGGCGAAGTCCGCCAGTCGCTCCCGAGCGGCGTCGCGAATTCTGTCTGGGGTGACCGCGGCGGTCTCCGGCGAATCGCCGGCGGGGACGACCAGCGCGGCGACGCGCTCGCCCCACTCCTCGTCTGGGAGCCCGACCACTGCTGCGTCCTCGACGCCGTCGACCTCGCGGATCGCGTCGGCGACGCGAGCGGGGTGGACGTTCTCGCCGCCGGTGACGATTGCGTCGTCGACGCGCCCGACGATCCAGAGGCGGTCCGCTTCGTCGGCGTAGCCCAGGTCACCGGTGTGGAACCCGCGGTCACCGAACGCCGCAGCGGTCTGCTCGTCGTCCAGGTACCCTGGCGTCACGGTCGGCCCCGCGACGACGAGTTCGCCGGGTTCGTCGGAATCGGCAGTGGAGCCGTCGGTATCGACGGTCGTGACGCTCGTGTTCCGGAGCGGGCGACCGACTGTGTCGGGATGCGAGCGGGCCTCCTCGGGCGTCGCGGTCGCCACCTGCGACGCCGTCTCGGTCATGCCGTAGGTCGGGTAGGCCGGCACGTCGCGGTCGGCGCACCGCTCGATCAGGTCGCGGGAGGCGGGCGCGCCGCCGAGCAGGACGAACCGGAGCGAATCAGATGGCGTCCATCCGTCGTCGAGCAGGCGCGTGAGCATCGTCGGGACGAGCGATACCCCCGAGATGTCGAATTCGTCGAGAACGCGCGCCGTCGCATCGGCGTCGAACTCTCGCTGGATCACCGTCGTCGTGCCGTAGAGCGTCGACCGGACGAGCGGCGCGAGCCCGCCCATGTGATACATCGGGAGACAGACCAGCCAGCGATCGCCGGGGTCGACGCCGAGACGGTGGGCCGACCCCACGGCGCTGGCGACGAGGTTCCCGCGAGTGAGGCGCACGCCCTTCGGTTCGCCCGACGTGCCCGAGGTAAACATGACGACGCGCTCCGCGTCGAGCGGGACCTCGACCGACGTGGTGGTCGGTTCCCGGACCGCCGCCCCGCTCCGCTGGAGCGACGCGACCGCGTCCGACACCGGTTCGTCGACAGAAGCGACGGGGACGCCCGGTGACGTGATCTCCGTTGCCAACGCTTCGGTCTCTCTTCCGCAGACGATCAGGTCGACGTCGGCCCGTGAGACCTGCGAGCGGAGCCGATCGGTTGGGAGTTCGACGTTGAGCGGGACGGCGCTCGCGCCGAGTCGACCGATCGCGAAGTAGCAGTCGGCGAAAGCGACGCGCGTCCCGAACAGGAGTCCGACGCGACCCCGAGAGCCCTCGACCGAGTCGTCGTCGACGACGTCGAATCGGTTGGCGATCCGAGCGGCCCGGGCGGACACGCGCTCGTCGAACTCGCGGTAGGTCCATTCGGCCCCCTCGTCGGCGTCGACGACTGCGGTCGCGTCGGGTGTCGATGCCGCACGGTCGCGGAGGAGGTCGACGGACGAGTCGCCCACGGGATCGTCGACCGGCCACTCGCCTGGCCCGGGCAGGGTCACAGCCCCACCTCTGACGCGTCGATCCCGACGCCCGGATCCTGCGGGACGGCGATCGAGCCGTCCGATACCGGTGCGGGGTCCGGCGCCAGATCCTCGGCGAGCAGTTCGCCTGTGGCGAGTCCGCAGGGAGCCACGTCCGGGATCGCCGCGGCGACGTGGACCGCGGCGGTGCGCGCCACGACCGCGTCGACGGTCGTCGTCACGACGGGTTCGATCCCCTCGTCGCGGGCCCGCATCGCGAGGGTGTGCGCGGTGCCGGGCCCGCCCAGTACCATCGGTTTCAGGACGACGACGTCCGCCGCCCCGGCGTCGAACACCTCGGCCATCGAGCGTTCGGCGAGCGTCTCGTCGACGGCGATATCGACGCCGTCGCTCCGCTCCCGCAGGGCCGCGAGGCCGGACAGGTCGTCCGCCGACAACGGCTGTTCGACGTACGCCACGTCGACAGAGGCGAGGCCGTCGATGGCACGTTCGGCTTCCTCGCGAGTCCACGCGCCGTTCGCGTCCAGCCTGAACGTCACGTCTTCGCCGACCGCCTCGCGGACCGCGCGGACTCGTTCGATATCGGCGTCGACGGACCGCGCGCCGACCTTGAGTTTGAGGCAGTCGAACCCTCGTTGGACCGCCTCTACGGCCCGCTCGACCGTCGATTCGCGGTCGGCGTCGCCGACGGTCGCGTTGACGGGGACGCGGTGGACGGTCCGCGAGTCGTCGAACCAGCGATAGAGGGGGACGCCGTCGGCCCGCGCGTCGGCGTCGAGGAGTGCCGTCGCGAACCCGTGCCGGGCGGCGCGCGCCTCGTCCGCATCAAGTTCGAGCAGGGCCGCGCTGTGGTCGCCGTCGACACCGGCGGCGAGCGCGCGATCGAGCGCGTCCTCGCAGTCGTCCAGCGACTCGGTCCACCCCGGCAGCGGCGTGGCTTCGCCGACGCCCGTCTCGCCGCGGTGGTCGTAGCGGACGAGGAATCCCTCTCGCTCGTCGACGTCCCCGGAGGCGGTCGAGAGGGGTGATTCGAGCGGGAGAGAGAACGACCGGATCGATGCAGGGCGGTCGCCGCTCATAGCAGTGCGGGCGCGGCGAGGCCGCCCGCGAACAGGAGCGAGTGGACGAACAGCGTCTGGCCCACCCGTTCGAGGGCGGGGTTGAGCGCCTCCCCGTCGGTGCGTTCGAGGACGGTCTTGCTCACGCTCGCCGCGAGCGGAAGCGAGGCGAGCGGGGCGAGCGACCAGAGCCCGTACTCTGGGTCGAGCGCGAAGATCACCGGGACGACGTAGGCCATCCCGACGAGCGCGAGGAACTCGACCCGGCTCCACGCGTAGCCCAGCATCACTGCGAGCGTCCGCTTGCCCGCGGCGGCGTCGGTCTCGCGGTCGCGGACGTTGTTGACGACGAGGATCGCGGTCGAGAGCCCGGCCGCGGGGAGACTCGCGACGACGGCCGCGAGCGGGAGCGTTCCGTCGGGGATCCCCATCGGGAACAGTCCCACGTCGGCGTTCGTCACGGCCTGGACGTAGTAGGTCCCGGTGACGGCGACGACCCCGAAGTAGACGAAGACGAACAGATCGCCGAGGCCGCGATAGCCGTAGGGGGCCGGGCCGCCGGTGTAGAGTATCCCGGCCGCGATGGAAGAGAGACCGACGACGAGGATCGGGAGGCCGCCGATAGCGACGAGGTAGGCCCCCACGACGACGGCCAGTCCGTAGGTGGCGACCATCGCCCACTTGACCTGTGCGGGCGGGATGAGCCCGCCGGCGGTGACCCGAGTGAACCCCTCGCGGTCGTCGGTGTCGGCGCCGTTGACGGCGTCGTAGTAGTCGTTGGCGAAGTTGGTCCCCACCTGGATGAGCAGCGCGCCGACGAGCGCCGCCAGCCACGGCAGTGACGCGAACGCGCCGGCGTGGACGGCCAGCCCCGCGCCGACGATCACCGGCGCCGAGCCCGCCGGAAGCGTCTGCGGCCGGGCCGCCATCAGCCAGGCGCGCGTCTTCGATATCTGCGCGTCTGCGGTCGACATACGCGGATCTGAGAACCCGCCGAGTGTCAAAGTTGGCATCCCGGTCGGGCGCTCGCGCGTCGGGGGCCGATCGCGCGCCTACGCCCGGTCAGGCTCACGCGTCGGCGATGCGCGCCAGCCCCGCACGGGCCCGCCGGCCGAGGTGGCCAACCTTCCGCCGGACGTACGACTCCCGGCGGTCGTCGACGTCGAGGTCGTCGAGGACCGCTCGCATCCGCTCGACTCCGCGCTCGCGGTCGATGCCGGCGTCTCGGGTGTGTTTCAGCGGGTGTCGGTGCCAGTTGTACTCCTCGTGGGCGTACACGTCGATCTGCCCACGCGCCTGCCTGACGAGGACGGCGTGGAGCTGCCGGTCGGCGAACGGCGACTCGCGGGAGACCCAGCTGCCGTTCGTCTGCTTGCCCAGGCGCGTGTAGTGGTACGTGCTCACCGGGTTCCAGTCGAACCCGTGTTCCGACAGGACCGACTCCAGGCGGTCGATCTCGCAGTGGACCGTCCCCGCGTACCCGCTCGGGTACACGCGGATCGTCTCGTCGGTGACCGCCCGCATCGCCCTGTCGAGGAAGGGGCCGAGCGCCCGGCGGAGTCGGTAGCTCAACCGTCGCTTGACACCGTCGGACATACCCCCACTTGGAGCGACGGCGGGGTGAACGTTACGCCGCTCCCAGATCCCACTGTGGCCTCGGGCGGCCGGTCACTCGGGCGCGGTCGCGTCCGTGCGCTCGACGGCCCGTTCGACGACGTGGTGGGCCTGCCGCCAGGACTGCCGGAGCTGTCGGACGCCGCTCGCCCGCAGCCGGATCGCGCGCTGGCCGTCCGCGTTCCGGGCGCGGTCCATCGTCCGTTCGGCGCGGTCGTACGTGCGCTCGGCGTTGTCGAGGTGGGACTCCATGCTTCGGACGACCCCCTCGTTGTCCAGCTCCTCGCGCGACTCGTTCAGCAGCCGCCGCGCGTCGACGAGTTCCCGGTGCGCCGTCCGGTTGTCGGCCCGCAGGACCAGGTCCGCGGCCGCGGTGGCGTTGGCCTCGGCGTCGGTGCCGGCGAACGCGGTCAGCGCCTGCACGCCGATGGCGTCGTCGGTAAACAGTTTCGCCGACTCGGTGCGGACGGGCCCGCGGTAGTGATCGCGCGAGTCGTCGAACCGCTCACTGGCGCGGTCGCGGGCGGACTCGTAGCGACCGCCGTCGGCGTCGAGCGCGTCGGTCAGCTCGACGGCGTTGGCCTTCAGCGCTCGCGGGTCGACGCGAGCGTCGTCACCGCCGTCGTCCGGGGCGGACTCGTTCTCCGTCGCGAGCGCCTCCCAGCCGTCGAGGTCGCCGTTCAGCACCGAGCGGTCGAAGTAGCTCCGCTGGCCGTCGTACTCAGCGTCGGTGTAGCCGGCGTACAGCCCGAGGTGGTCGCTCGCGGCCGCGAACGAGCCGAACTCGCCGCGATCGAAGTACACGATCAGGTCGTCGCCGGTCAGGCGAACCCGCTCGGCGGCGAGGGCTGCGCCCGTAGCGTTCTCGACGCGCACCGAGGAGTTATCGACCGACAGGACGCTGTCGGGCACCTCGTAGTGGACCGGGACCGAACCGTTGTTCGCGCCGAACACCCACTCGGTGCCGACCTCGCGGTCGACGCGGCGGATGCGGTTGGTGTCGCGGGGTGAGACGGTCCCCTGGCGCTCGATGTAGTCGGCGACCGCGGTGCCGTACAGCGTGAGGTCGGTGCTCACGGTGGGGTCGTCGGCGAGGTCGTCCCAGCCGGCCATGTAGGAGTTGACCGTCACGTTGTACGTCGCGTTCGGCCGCAGCGGCTCGCCGTCGACGTAAACGTCGCGGACGACCGGGTCGGCGCCCTCGTGGGCCACCATGTCGTAGGTGACGCCGCTGACCTGCAGCTGGGCCTCCTGGCCGTACTGCTGGCCGCTGCCCGATTCGAGCGTGACGACCTGGCTGGCGAGCAGGTCTCGCAGCTCGGCGCCGGAGAGTCGCTTGGTGACGAGCGTGTTGCCGAACGGCAGCGAGGTATACACGTCGTCATAGGTGACGTTACCGGGCTCGATCACGAAGTCGCCGCGGATGCCGCCGGCGTTCGTGACCGCGACCTCGGCGCCCGTCTCCGCGCGGAAGGCGTCGGTGACGAGGTTGCCCCACGCCGTCTCGTCGTGGTAGTTGGCCGCGAACGTGGAGTTCAGCGGGACCGTCGTCCGCCCGATGACCTCCGAGAGGAACTTCCCACGGGCCGAGGAGACGATCCCCTCGGCGGTCTCGTTGACCGGGACGCTCTCCTCGCCGGCGACGGACAGCAGTCGGCCGTCGTCCATCGCGACGCTGCCGTTCGCGCCGACGGTGAGGTTGAGTTCGCCGAGGTAGGCCGCGCGGCCCTCGGCCTCCATGATCACCGCGCCGTCGGTGACCTGTGGTTCGTAGGCCACTTCGTCGTCGCCGGTGACGATCACGTCGATGTTCTCGGTCTCGCGGGCGAGCTCCTTCGAGTCGCCGACGCCGATGTGCGCCGCGGCGACGACCACGTCGACGTTCTCCTCGGTCTTGAGTTCGGTCGCGACCTCGCCGCCGACCTCGCTGTAGTCGGCGACCTCGTAGCCCGCCTCGTCGAAGTCGACGGCGGTCTTCGGTTCGATGGCGTCGTCGACGAGGCCGACGATGCCGACGCGGACGCCGTCGCGTTCGACGATGGTGTAGTTCTCCGTCCCGGGGATGCCCCCGCCGTCATCGGCGCGGACGTTCGCGAGCAACCACGGGTACTCCGAGGCGGCCGTGAAGTTCGGAACGGCGTCGAACCCGTAGTCGAGGTCGTGGTTGCCGACCACGTCGGCCGCGGGGTCGATGGCATTGGTCGCCGCGACAGGGACCGTCCAGTTGCTGACCGGCGAGAGCGAGCTCGGGCTCACCTGGTCGCCGCCGCCGACCACGACGGTCGGGTTCTCGTGGGCCGCCCGCCGCTCGTTCACCGCGCCCGCGAGCCGGCCCATCGCCATCGGGTTCGAGGCCGCCGTCTGCACGTCGTTGTACGAGAGGACCGTCAACGTCGTCGCGTTGCCCGACACGTCGTCGCCGGGCGCACCGTCGTCGCCCTCCGAGCCGTCGTCGGCCGCGGTGATCGGCCCGACGGCCTGGGGCTGGATCTTGAACGCGCCGAAGCTGTAGAAGACGGGACCGGTCAGGTTCGCGACGACCCGTCCGGTCTCGTTGGGCGTCGTCGCGTCGCCCGCGGTCACGTCGTCGATCGCGACTTCTCCGCTCCCGTCGTCCACGGCCCACTCGCCGTACTGCCCGGGAGTGGACGAGACCGTCGCGTTCGACACCGTGACGAGCACGCCCTCGTAGCGCTCGGCGCCGACCGCACCGGTGTCGAGCGCGACCGGGTCGGGCGTCGGCGCCGTGCCCGTCACCGTGACCGACGCGCTCTCGGCGGTCGCGTCGAGTTCGGTCAGGTTGTAGTACTCGGTGACCGGCGCCGTCACCTCGACCGCGTCGCCCTGTGCCACGGTCGGCTGTCCCCCGGTGTAGACGTAGACGCCGCTGTAGCCGCCAGTGCCGTTCTGGATGTAGTACCCCTCGGCGACGACGGCCGTCACCGTCCCCGATGTGGTGACGTTCTCCCCCGCGTACGGCGAGGCATCCGTCGGACCGTCGGGTCGCTGGATCTCCTCGATGGAGACCTGTGCGTTGCCGGCCTGGGCCGCCGCGGTCGGTACGACGGCGGGGACCGCCGACGCGACCAGCAGCAACGCCATCGTTACTGCGAGAACTGTGCGACTCGGTTGCGAATGATCTGTAGTCACGGTTCACATACACATCAAAATAACCACCATTTGAAACTTGATATTGACAGTGAGTAGTGATATGGAGCGATGGGGTGGGCTCCCGAGCGGACAGTGTTCGAGCGTTCGCGGCAGTGCAGCGAACTCGGTCCGAGGATAGAGTCGCGTTGCGGTGGTGGTTGCGGTGGTGGTCGCGGTGGCGGTGGCACTGGGTCGAGTACCGGACGCGAGGGAGCGGAGCGACCGAGTCGTCCGGCTTTTTCACCCATGTTTTTGCCGCCCGGGTTCCCCGCAGCGCGCCTCCGGCGCGCGAGGAAACCCGGGCGGGAAAAAGATGGTCTCAGTAGTACCAGTCGTAGTCGTCGAAATCGGGGTCGCGGCCCTCGTTGAAGGCGTCGCGGCCTTCTTTGGCCTCGTCGGTCATGTAGCCGAGGCGGGTGGCTTCGCCGGCGAAGACCTGCTGGCCGACCATGCCGTCGTCGGCCATGTTGAACCCGTACTTGAGCATGCGGATGGCCATCGGCGACTTGCTGGTGATGCGGTCGGCCCAGTCGAGGGCGGTGTCTTCGAGGTCCTCGTGGGGGACGGCCTCGTTGACCATGCCCATGTCGGCGGCCTCGTCGGCGTCGTAGGTCTTGCCGAGGAAGAAGATTTCGCGGGCTTTCTTCTGGCCGACCTGGCGGGCGAGGTACGCCGAGCCGAAGCCGGCGTCGAAGCTCGCGACGTCGGGGTCGGTCTGGAGGAACTTCGCGTGCTCGTCGCTGGCGAGGGTGAGGTCGCAGACGACGTGCAGCGAGTGGCCGCCGCCGACGGCCCAGCCGGGAACGACGCAGACGACGGGCTTGGGGATGTGACGGATGAGCCGCTGGACTTCGAGGATGTGGAGGCGGCCCGCTTCTGCCGCGCTCTGAGTCTCGTTCTCGCCATCGTCACCTCGGTATTCGTAGCCCTCGTCGCCGCGGACGGACTGGTCGCCGCCCGCGCAGAAGGCCCAACCGCCGTCTTTCGGCGAGGGGCCGTTCCCCGTCAGGAGGACGCAGCCGACGTCGGACTGGCGCTTGGCGTGGTCGAGGGCGGTGTAGAGTTCGTCGACGGTACCGGGGCGGAAGGCGTTGCGGACTTCGGGCCGGTCGAAGGCGATGCGGACGGCGTCGACGTCGGCCCCGCGGTGATAGGTGATATCGCGGAAGTCGAACGCCTCGACCGGCTCCCACCGGTCGGGATCGAAGATCTCGGAAACCATGGCCGGTGCTCCGGTCGGACCGCGCAAAAAGATTCCTCAGTCGGCCGTTCGGCGGAACGGGACCGCTGCCGCTCGGCCGAGCGGTGTCACTCTGATATCACGGCCGTCGCTTCGATCTCGACGCAGAACGCCTCGTCGACGAGGCGGCTCACTTCGACCATCGTCGCGGCGGGGCGGACGTCCGCGAACACCTCGCCGTGGGCGCGACCGACCGCTTCGTAGTCGTCGATGTCGGTGACGTACATCCGCGTGCGGACGACGTCGGAGACGGACGCTCCCGCTTCATCCAGCGCTCCCTCGACGATCTCCAGCGCCGCGAGCGTCTGCTCGTAGGGTCCGCCACCGACGACCTCCCCCTCGTCGTCGACTGGCGTCGTCCCGGAGACGTGGACCTGGCCGTCGACGGCGACGGCTCGCGAGTACCCGACGTGCGACTCCCACTCCGTTCCGCTGGAGACGGTCTGGCGTGACATGTGCGTGGACTGACGCCCCGCGCACCTCGGTCTTCCGGTCGTCGAACGGTCCAGAGAAGCCGACAGCGCCGGCTATCGCCACCGATACTCGGCCGCAGGCGTTTTAGTATCGGCCTCCGAAGACGGAGTAATTCACCAGCGCTCGCCATGACAGAGACGTTCTACGACCGCCTCGGCGTGGCCGACGACGCGACCACCGAGGAGATCGAGACGGCCTACCGCGAGGCCATCAAGCGGGTCCACCCCGACGTGAGTGACGACGTGGACGCGGGCGAGCGCACGAAGCGGCTCAACGAGGCGAAACGCGTCCTCACCGACGAGGACGAGCGCGCCCGATACGACCGCCTGGGCCACGAGACGTACACCGGTGACGGCCCCACCCGGTCCGGTTCGAACGCGGGGAACCGGGCAGACCGGACGGACTCGGATCGGCGGACGGACGCGGGACCGAACGCCGGTGAGAGCGGATCGAACGCTGGCGGTTCGGCCGGCGGCTGGAGCCAGTCGGCCGCGGGCGGGCGCGGCTGGCGCTCGGGCGAGACGGACCGCTCGTCCGAGGAGAGCACCTGGCGCGGGTCTCAACAGCGGGGTCGGCGCTCCGGTCGCCGGCGAAAGTCACACCGCGGCGGCCGCCGTCCGGGTGGCGGGTTCGACGTCGGACCGGCCGGCGACGAGGGCGGAGGAGCCAACGCCGACGACGCGTCAGACGCAGATACCGGCTCGGCAGGGCCATCCGGTAGCGGTCGGCATCGGTCGTCCGAGAGCGGTCGAAATTGGTCGTCCGAGAGCGGTCGGCATCGGTCCCCCGGGGACGGCACGACCCGCTCCCGCGGCGACTCGACGGGACCGACGTGGCAATCGAACGGGTCGACCGCCAGCAGGGGGACCGGCGGCGGTGCGACCGACGGTTCCCCGTCGGCCCAGCGCCAGGCCGCGGCGGGGTCGACGGACGGGCCCAACGTCGACTGGTCGTGGAACGCCTGGGAGTCGACCGGCGCGTGGGCCGTCCGCCAGGGGTCGAACGGGCGGCGGCTCAGCCCGAGTCGGCTGTTCCCGACAGGCCAGTCGTTCGTCATGCTCGGGTCGATATTCTTCCTCTATCCCTTCTTCGTCGCGAGCGCGCTCTATCCGCGGTTCCCGCTCCCCGCGCGGCTGGCGATCGCTGTCTGTACCCTCCTGACGTTCGCCTACCTCCTCTCGATCCCGGAGGCCGCGATCGCCGTGTTCGGCCTCTGGAGCCTCTTGATACCGCTCGTTCTGCTCGGGTTGCCGGGCGTGAGCCTGTTCTCCATCTTCGGCGTCGTCGGCCTCGTCGCGACGTGGGTCCCGCTCGGGCTGTCCGTGCTGACCTACTCGCTGGTGCGACCGTGACGGAAAGGAAAACGTACTCAGCGGTCGGACGCGACGCGCTCGCAGACCCGGTCGTGGAGCGTCTCGCGGAAGCGGTGGCTGGCTTCGCCGTCGACGCGGACTTCGATGACCTGCGTGCCGTCGCTGGCGAGCGAGTCGCGATAGGCCTCCGCGAACGTGTCGGCGTCGCCGACCCGCCGGAACTCCAGTCCGTAGAGGTCGCCGGTGGGCTCGAAGTCGAGCCCGTGAGGCGTCTTGAACTGGTCGGTGAACGGGGGGTCGAACGATTCGATGGGGAGGACGTGGAAGATGCCGCCGCCGTCGTTGTTCACGAGGACGATAGTCGCGTCGACCCCGCAGCGCGCGATCGAGAGGAGCCCGTTCATGTCGTGGTAGTACGCCAGGTCGCCGGTCACGAGCACCAGCGGGTCGTCCGCGGCGCTGCCGGCGCCGAGGGCGGAACTGGTGATCCCGTCGATGCCGCTCGCGCCGCGGTTGGCTAACACGGTCAAGTCCGCGGGCCTGGGCCGTCCGAACCGGTCGCAGTCGCGGACCGGCATGCTGTTCGAGACGAACACGGTCGCGGGATCGGGCGCTCCGGCCACGACGTCGGCGAGGATCGCCCCCTCGAACAGCCGCTCGTCGGCGCCCGCTTCGACGGTCTCCCAGTGGGTCGCCTCGGCGCGCGCGAAGCGGTCGCGCCACTCGTCGGGACGCCTGCTCGCGTCCGCACCGTGGCCCAGTCGGTCGGCGAGCGCCGACGCGACCGCAGTCGGGTCGGCCTCGACGTAGTCGGTGGCGGTGAACTCGGCTTCGGGCCAGTCGCCGGCCGGATCGACCACGAACTGCCGGGCGTCCACGTCCGCGAGATAAGTCCGCAGGACCTTCGAGGTCGGCGAGGCGCCGACGCGGACGACCACGTCGGGATCCGGCCACACCTCGGCGTCGAGATAGGAGTCGTAGCCGCCGCAGACGAGGTGGTCCTCGACGAGCGGGCCGTACCGGAGCCCCGACAGCGGGTCCGCGAGCAGCGGCCAGCCCGTCGCGTCGAGCAGCGCGTCGACCACCTCCGGGTCGCAGACGCCGGGGTTCAGCGGCCCGGCGACGACCAGTCCGCGCTCGGCGGACTCCGCGGCGGCCGCAAGGTCGTCGACGATCCGGTCGTCCGGCGTGAGTGTCCCGCTCGCCGTCCTGACGAACGGACCGTCCCGTCCTCCGTTCCCGAGCGGCGCGGTCTCGGCGAGCGAATCGGGTACGTCGTCCGGTCGGTCGACGGGTTCGAGCGGCTTCGCGACGGGGACGTTGAGGTGGACCGGTCCGGGGTTCGCGCCGGTCGTCTTCGCGACGGCGCGGTCGGCGGCAACCCTGAGGGAGCGGAGGCGGCGCGCTTCGGGCGCGGGTTCGGGAAGTTCGCGGTACCAGCGGACGGCGTCGCCGTAGAGTTTCGTCTGGTCGACGGTCTGGTTGGCACCGCTGTCAGCCAGTTCGGCCGGGCGGTCGGCGGTGAGCACGAGCAGCGGAACCCGGGACTGGTCGGCTTCGACGACCGCCGGGTGGTAGTTCGCGGCGGCGGTCCCCGACGTGCAGACCAGCGCCGTCGCCTCGCCCGTCCGCCGACCCCGACCGAGCGCGAAGAACGCGGCCGAACGCTCGTCGAGGACGGAGTAGGTCTCGACCTCGGGATGTTCCGCGAAGGCGACAGTCAGCGGTGTCGAGCGGCTCCCCGGCGAGATGCAGGCAGCGGTGACGCCGCTCGCGGCGAGTTCGTCGACGAGCGTCCGGCCCCACAGCGTCGCGCGGTTCGGTGCGGTCACGCAGTCCTCACCCGATTCCGTGCGGTTGTGGTGCGGTCACCCGCTGGGCGTTCGGTCATTCGAGCGCGTCGAGGACCGGGCGGTACTTCAATTGTACCTCGTCCCACTCGCGGTCCGGGTCGCTGTCGCCGACGATGCCGTTGCCGGCGAAAAGCGTGGCCTGCCGGCCGTCCGCGACCGCCGAGCGGATCGCGACCGCGAAGGTCCCGTCGCCCTCGGCGTCGAACCAGCCGACCGGCGAGGCGTACCAGCCCCGCTCGAACGCCTCGGTCTCCGTGATCGTCTCCAGCGCCTCGTCCGGGGGGAGGCCGCCGACCGCGGGCGTCGGGTGGAGCGCTTCGACAAGCGAGAGGACGTGGTCGTCCTCGGCGAGCTCGGCGGTCACCGGCGTCTGTAGGTGCTGGACGGTCGCAAGCCGGCGCACCGTGCGGTCGCCCGTCGAGATCGAGGTAGCGAACGGGTCGAGTTGCGACTTGATAGCTTCGACGACGAGTTCGTGTTCGTGGCTGTCCTTCGCGCTCTCCTGCAGTTCGCGCGCGAGCCACTCGTCCTCTTCCGGGGTGTCCCCGCGGCCGGTCGATCCGGCGAGGGCCTCGGTCGTGACCGTCCGGCCGTCCCGCGTGACCAGCCGCTCGGGCGTCGCGCCGAAGAACTGGCCGCCGCCCTCGGGCGCCACGAGAAACCGGAAACAGTCGGGATAGGTCTCCGAGAGGCGGGCGTACACCGCCGGCACCGAAAGCTCCTCGCGCAGGTCGACTGTCAGCGCCTGGGCGAGGACGACCTTGCGGAGCGTGCCGCGCTCGATGCGTTCGACGGCTGCCTCGACCTGCCGGCGCCAGCCCGCGTCGTCGGGCGTGTACGTCCGTCGCTCGATACCGGGGCCGCCGGTCGGCAGTTCGTCCGCGAGCGAGGCGACGCGTTCGGCCCACTCGTCGAGTCGCGCGTCGGCGGTGGAGGCCGCGGTCGGGCCGGTCGCGGTCGCCACGACCCAGGTCGACCCGTCGGGATCAGCGACGACCTGCACGGCCGGGAGGACGAACTGCGCGTCCGGAAAGCCCGCCCACGGGGACTGTCCGTCGTCTTTGTCGTCTTCGTGGAAGGCGAAACCGCCGAACAGTCGCGGCCGTGCGGCGCGCGGTAGGTCCGGCGCGACGGTCCGCCCCGCGAACAGCGCTTCGCCCGCCCGCCGGACCGCTTCGAAGCGACCGGTTCCGTCGGCCGTGATCGTCGCCGCCGACCCGCCTGCGGCGACCTGCTGGCCGGCCTCTGACCAGGCGACCGTCGGTCGGGGCAGTTCGCGCAGGACGGCCCCGACCGGCACGGGACCGACCTCGCGGCCGCGCGTCGCGATGGTCGTCTCGCCGGGGTCGACCGACGGCTCGTCACCACGCAGAGGTTCCATCTCCAGGCGCTTAGCACCGTGTGCCTTTCAGCCTAACTACTTCGCCCCGGCCGGCGCGCCGCGGTCTCGCGCCGCGGTCTCGCGGCGCGGCGATGCGCCGCTGACGCCCGGTCCCCGAGCGATCGGCCACCCGTCCGAGAATCCGGCGAGCGCGCCGTGCCGAACCGGCGAAAAACCGCACGATGGGGGCTGTCCGGGCCGGATATAACCCCCGCCAGACTTAAATACCCCCTCACCGAAGATTCGACCGATCCGATGCCCAAGGTTGATCTCACGATCCCCGAACACCTCGAAATGCGTATCACCCAGCTCGTCGAGCAGGGTGAGTTCCTCAACCGGGAGGAAGCCATCGAGGACCTGCTCTCGACGGGGTTGAAGGCATACAAGACGAGCGGACCGATGGACGACGACGAGGACGCGGGGTACGAGGACGACGGGATGATGGGCCACGAAGACGAGTACGTCTTCTGACCGCGCGACTCCTGTGTGACCCACTGACGGACAATTCTTAAACCGGCGGTTACCGTACTGGCCCGCATGCACAAGGACGAACTGCTGGAACTCCACGCGCAGATGGTGATGATCAAGGACTACTTCGCCGACCTCGAAGACGTGGACTCGACGCTGTTCGACCCCTACGAGGAACTCGACGTCACGCCCGACGACGTCCACAAATCCAAGAGCGAACACAAACACGCCGTGTTCGTCCTCGGCAACGCCCTCGCCACCGCCATGAGCGAAGACGAGTTCTCCGACGCCGGCCGCGTCGGCAAGCGCATGAAGGAGCTCGCCGAAGACGCCGAGAAGAAGCTCTAGACGGCGGCTCTCTCGGAGACAGTTCGTCCCCTCGGGGTGGGATCCGCAGAACGGGAGGCGGGCAGTAACTCGGTGGCCCCGGTCGGGAGCCGGGGATGACTCGGGTGGAACGCCGGTCGCCGGTGGCTACTTGTCGCCTCCGGGCGCAGTCGACGCATGAGCGTCGCGGACATCGACCGCGAGAGCGAAGCGATCGCCTGTCAGATCGACGACCGCGGCCGCCTCGCGGTCACCATCGACCGCCCCGACAGCCTCAACGCCATCGACGACGCCGTCCGCGAGGAGATACCCGACCTCCTCGACCGCGTCGACGACGACGCCGTCCGTTGCGTGACGTTCGAGGGCGCTGGCGAGAAAGCCTTCAGCGCCGGTGCCGACATCGACAGCGTCGCTGATCGCACCCCAGCCGAGGCAATCGACGTGACGCCGCTGTACGAAGTCGTCGCCGAGTACCCCAGACCGACGCTGGCGGCGATTCGGGGGTACTGCCTCGGCGGCGGCCATGAACTCGCGCTGGCCTGCGACATGCGCGTCGCGTCGACCGACGCCGAGTTCGGCTTTCCGGAGATCAACCTCGGTCTGCTCCCCGGCGGCGGCGGGACCCAGCGACTCGTCCGACTCGTCGGCGAGGCGCGGGCGAAGGAACTCGTCTTCCGCGGTCACCGTATCGAGGCTGAGCGCGCCGCCGACTGGGGGCTGATCAACCGCGCGGTTTCTCCCGAGTCGTTCGAGGAGACCGTCGAGTCCTACGTCGACGACTTGACCAGCGGGCCGCCGCTGGCGCTGAAAGTCGCGAAGTCTGTTCTGAACAATGCCGAGGACACGAGTCTCGCCGCCGGGATGGCGATGGAGAGTCAGGGATTCGGCTTCCTCACCACGACCGAGGACTTCGAGGAAGGCCGCCGCGCGTTCCGGGAGGACCGCGACCCCGAGTTCCAGGGCGAGTGATCTGTCGGCAGCGACACCGATAATCGGTCGGCACGGACGCCGATCGTCGGTCGGCACGCGAGCCGACCGCCCGATCGGTTATTCCTGTCGCGCCCGTATCACGAGTATGGAGAACGCGTCCGCGACGGAGACGACGGTCGTCCGTCCGCCGGGGCCGAGCGGTCGGCCGGTGGTCGGCAGCCTCTTCGAGTTCCTGCGTGACGAGTACGCCTTCAGAGAGCGCTGCGCCCGCGAGTACGGTGACCTCGCGTACTACGAGGTGCTCGGAACCCCGTTCTACCAGGTGAACAGTCCCGAGGGCATCGAACACGTCCTCGTCCACAACAACGGGAACTACGTCAAGGGCGAGCTGTTCCAGGAGTCGCTCGGCCCCGTCCTCGGCAACGGTTTGCTCAACAGCGAAGGGGAGTTCTGGCGGCGCCAGCGTCATCTCATCGGCCCCGCGTTCGAGCCCGACCGCATCGCCGAGTACGCCGAGACGATGGTCGAGCGCAGCGAGCAGACGGCCGCGCAGTGGCGCGACGGCGCCGTCCGCGACGTGAACGAGGACATGATGGAGCTCACCCTCGAAATCGTCGCGGACGCGCTGTTCGGCGTCGACGTGGGCCGCGACGTGAACACCGTCGCTTCCTCCCTGCAGGTCGTGATGGACTACCAGGAAGGGTTCAGCGCCGACATGCTCCCCGTGGACGTCCCGACGCCGGGCAAGTTCCGCCTCCAGCGCGCCATCGACGACCTCGAATCGGTCGTCTACCGGATCGTCGACGAGCGCGCCCGCAACCCCGGCGACGACGTCGTCTCCCGGATGCTTGCTGTCGAAGACGAGTCGGGCGAAGGGATGTCCCGCGAGCAGATCCGCGACGAGGTGATGACGCTCCTGCTCGCCGGCCACGAGACCACCGCGCTCGCGCTGACGTTCACCACCCTCCTGCTCGCGCAGCATCCGTCCGTCGAGGAGCGCCTCCTCGCGGAACTCGACGAGCATCTGGGAGGCGACCCGCCGACCGTCGGGGATGTGCGGAATCTCCCGTATCTCGAAAACGTGGTGAAGGAATCGATGCGGCTCTACCCGCCGGTGCCCGCGATCGTCCGCGAGGCGGTCGGTCGCGACGAGATAGCGGGCTACACGATCCCCGAGGGATCGACGCTCTCGATCAACCAGTGGACCGTCCACCGCGATCCCGATCTCTACGACGACCCGATGGCGTTCCGACCCGACCGGTGGACCGACGAGATGGAGCAGTCGCTGCCGCGGCTGGCCTACTTCCCGTTCTCCGCCGGGCCGCGCCGCTGCGTCGGCGATCGCTTCGCGATGCTGGAGGCGAAGGTCGTCCTCGCGACCCTGCTCCAGCGGTACCACCTCGAACTCGTCTCCGACCCGTCGCTCGACCTCGTGGCGACCATCACCGCGCGACCGCGGAATCCGGTGCTGATGCGGGTCCACGAGCGAGAGTAACGAATCTCATCGTCGCTCTGCCGGGTTCTCGCGGTCGGGGACCCAGGTGAGCCGTCCCAGTCCGTTCCTGAATCGACGGACCGTCTCAGCGGCACCCCAACGGATCGCGAGGACGTACGCGACCAGCGCCGCGACGAGGTGGCCGACAGCCATGATCGAGGCGCTCTCGGTAGATAGCGCGACGACGATGACGAGCGGCACCCGAACTGCGACGTTGGCAGCGAAGAATCCGATCGATTCCAGGGTTCCGGGCCGATTGCCGGTGATCTCGGTGACGGCTATCACGCCTGCACCGAGCACGAGCCCGGCCTCCATCGCGGTGAGGGGCAGTGGCCGATCCATCGACTGGACGAGCCGGGTCGCGATGGTCCCGACTGGCAGTCCGACGAAGACGTACGCCACGAGGAGCGCGCCGAGCTCTTTTGCTTCGGTAGCAAGCCGGCCCTCGTAATCCATCGGTCAGTTCTCGCTCCCTGACTGGCGTAAGTCTTGTCCTATCGACAGGTGCCGTAGCGGGAGTGAGCAAACGCGAAGCGTTTGCGAACTACGCCACGCACGCGAGCGTGGCGGGACTGAGCGAAACCTCCGGTTTCGCGATGGTCGGAAGACGTCTACGGCGTCTTCCGGGATTCGAACCATGTCAGACATGCTCGCTTCGCTGCGCGTGTCTTCCCTGATTAGAATCCCGTTCCGGTTCGCTCACTGCGTTCGCTGACGGGCGTGGCGGGAGTGAGCAAACGCGAAGCGTTTGCGAACTACGCCACGGCCGCGAGCGTGTTCCGAACGGACGTGAGGAACCGCGAAGCGGGCGTGGCGGGATTCGAACCCGCGATCGAGGGGTTAGGAACCCCTCGCCCTGTCCCCTAGGCCACACGCCCTACCGGAGCCAGCGAGCGCCGGGAGAAAAACCCTTGCTGTTGCTCGGCGGGGCTGTGAAGAGAGGGGGGAGAGAACGGACCGTTATTCGCTGGACGTCGCCGATTCCTTGTCGGCTTCGCGCTCGGCTTCGGTCTTGAGGATCTCGCCGTCCTCGTCGACGATGTTACCCTCGTCGTCGATGGTCGCGCCCTCTTTCATCTCTTCGAGCTCCTGTTCGACCTGCTCGCGACCCTTCTGGAACTCGCCCATGGCCTGACCTGTCGACCGCGCGAGTTTCGGGATCTTGTTCGCGCCGAACAGCAACACGGCGATGAGCAGGATGACGATCAGCTCCGTCCCGCCCGGCATGCCCCCGAC
Organism: Halosimplex rarum; assembly: GCF_047715405.1. Classification (NCBI taxonomy): domain Archaea; kingdom Methanobacteriati; phylum Methanobacteriota; class Halobacteria; order Halobacteriales; family Haloarculaceae; genus Halosimplex; species Halosimplex rarum. The sequence continues at coordinate 1,094,779 of NZ_CP180412.1, read as the reverse complement.
CGGGAACAGGGGGATGAGTGCTTCTTGCAACATCTCTACCCGACGGTTACTCGGTGCCGATTATAACCTTTTTGCTGTCTATCATGGGGTAGAACCGCTCTCATCAATCTTTCGCCGGCCCCGGATCCGGACGGCTCGTCCGGTGGCGCAAGGCCCTTTCCGGGGGAGTCCGACCCTCGCGTATGGTCGACGTCGGAGACACCGCGCCGGAGTTCACCGCACCGCTGGCGAACGGGGACGTGGCCGAGTTCGCGCTCTCGGAGCGACTGGACGAGGCACCGCTCGTCCTCGCCTCCTTCCCGGGCGCGTTCACCGGCGTCTGCACGCACGAGATGGAGACCTTCGAGGAACGGCTGGAGGAGTTCGACGATCTCGGCGCAACAGTCTACGGGATCAGCGTCGACACGCCGTTCGCACTGAACGCCTTCCGCGAGGACAGCGGCCTGACGTACGGGCTGATCAGCGACACCAACAGGCGGATCGTGGACGCCTACGACCTGAGCATGGACTTCGCGTCGATGGGTGTCGAGGACGTGGCGAAACGATCCGTCCTGGTGATCGACGGCGACCGGGAGGTCCGGTACGCCTGGGTGGCCGACGATCCGGGGATCGAACCGGACTACGACGAGGTGCACGAGGCGGTCGAAACGCTCTCGTGATCGGCGGCGTGCGCGGAATCGAAGGGAATTGAGATCCGGTGGGGCAGGGGTTTTTGCGTCCGCGGGCGGACCGTACTGCCATGAGCGACCAATCGTACGACCCGGACGCCGCGCACGACTTCCCCGACGAGCGCCTCAACGAGGTGCTCGCATACATCGACGACGACGAGGAGGTCCAGACGTACCTCGACGCCCAGAACGTCAATCCGGTGGCGCGCATGCGCTACAACGACCACGGCGCGAAACACGTCAGCATCGTTCGCGACCGCGCGCTGACGCTGTACGAACTCCTCCACGCCGGAGACGTCGAGTTCAACGGTGCGGCCGATCAGGGTCTCGACGTCGCCGACGAACCCGTGATCGTCGGGCTCGCGGCGACGCTGCACGACATCGGGCACGTCGTCCACCGGGACGAACACCCCTACTACTCCATCCCGCTGGCGGCGGACCTGCTCGACCGCATCCTCCCGGAGTTCTACGACACCGGCGACGCCGTTCGCGTGAAGGGCGAGGTCCTGCACGCGATCCTCTGTCACCACACGCCGGAGACGCCCCTGACCACGGAGGCGGGCATCGTTCGGCTGGCCGACGGGCTGGACATGGAACACGGTCGGTCGCGGTACCCCTACGAGCGGGGCGGTCGCGGGATCAACACGGTGTCGAGCCAGGCCATCCGGTCGGTGTCGCTCGACGCCGGCGAGGACGCGGCGGTCCTCGTGGAGATCGAGATGGACAACGCCGCGGGCGTCTACCAGGTCGACGAGCTGCTCAAGGCCAAGCTCAACGGGTCGGGCCTTGAAGACAACGTCCGCATCGTCGCCGTCAACTCCTCCGACGGCGGCGACAACATCGTCGAGCGGATCGAACTGTAGACCGCGCGATCGGGCTCGTCTCGGTGGACCGACAGGCGGAAGGGACCGCCGCGGTCGAAACGCCTTCTTTTCCGTAGTCGAAGTCGGATCCAGTGAGCAGTGAGTCCAGCGGATCGCTGCGGTTGCTCCGGAACCCGGAGTTCCTGGCCCTCGCGGGCACCGCGTTCGCTCGCTCGCAGGCCTACTCGACGATCGCCATCGCGCTCGCCCTGTACGCGGACATCTTCGCGACCTCCGGGACCGTCGAAGGGCTGTTCGGGACGGCCTTCGCGCTCGTCCAACTGATCATCGTCCTCCCGCTGGGGCGGGCGATCGACACCGGGAACGCCAAGCGGTACCTGCTCGTGGGGCTGGTCCTGAACGTCGGCGTCTTCGTCGGGTTCGCCATGGTCGAGACGGTGGACCACGTCATCCTCATGCGCGTGCTCCAGGGGTTCAGCGCGAGCCTGCTGTGGATCACCGGATCGGCCGTCGTCGGGGAGATCAGTCCCGACGCCGAGCGCGGCCAGTGGCTCGGGACCTACAACCAGGTCGGGGCGTTCTCGAGCCTCGCCGGCGACCTGGTCGGCGGCATCCTGTTGGCGACGAGCGGGTTCACGCTCACGTACAGCGTCCTCAGCGGGGTGACGCTGCTGGCGGCGGTGGGCGTCTACTTCTTCCTCCGCGACGACCCCGGCGGCCAGTCAGACCCGGAGGAGGCCACGGGCGTCGAGACGCTGCGGCTGCTGCTCGGGCGCTCGGCCGTCCGCGCGCTGGTCGTCTTCCGGTTCGGCCTGAGCTTCGGCAAGATGGCCGTCATCCTCTTTCTGCCCATCTACGCGCGGACGAGATTCGGGATGAACCCGATTCTCGTCGGCGGTATCCTCGCGGGCGGGAAACTCACGAAGTCGCTGACCCAGGGGATGGTCGGGTCGTACACCGACAGCCTCGGCCACAAGCACCTGTTCGTCTTCACGGGCGCGGTGCTGTACGCGGTCGGCGCGGCCGTCATCCCCTTCGCCGAGTACGCGGTCGGCTGGTTCGCGCCGATGACGGTCGCCGTCGGGTCGCTGTCGACCACGCTCCCGCCCGCCTTCTTCCCGCTGTTCGGCGCCTTCGCCATCTGCGGTGTCGCCGACAGCATCCGGTTGCCGGCGAGCATGGCGCTGTTCGTCGAGGAGGGCGAGCACTTCGATGCCGTCGCGGGGAGCCTCTCGCTGCGCTCTATCGCGTGGAAGGTCGGGCAGGTCGCCGGCCCCGTTTCCGTCGGTGCGCTCTGGGACGCCACGTCGGTGTTCGCCGCGTTCTTCACCGCCAGCGCGTTCATCGCCGTGGCCGCGGTGGCGTTCCTCGGCCTCTACCACGTCGAACCCGCGCCCGAACACGTTCCGACCGCCGGGGACTGAGAGCAGATTCGGGTGGCGGTCGGGGGGCGAACTCCGCCGCCGGAACGGCCGAAACGACCTGACGGGAAACCGGTAGTACCACGCGCGTGCCACTGGTTGGCACAATGATTTTTACCGTCCCGCCCCAAGCGTATGTATGAGCCAGTCCCCCCTCGACGGGTCCGACAGGGAGGGTCGGAGCGTCGCGGACGCCGACCGCGGAACGGAGTCCGTCTCGGTGTTCGATCGGGTGGTCGACCGCCTCCGGTCGGTCGGACGATCCCTGCGCGCCCGGCTTTCGACCGTGACCGAACGATCCGACGACTACGACGGGATCGAATCCGCGGAGCGAGCGAACTTTCCGGTCCGGTCCGATCGGTCGCGCTCCGTCCAGTGCGTCGGACTGACAGAGGAAGTGCTCGAGGGGGACGGACGCGCGGTGACGGACGACCTCGTCCGGGCCCGGACCGGGGACGGCTCGGACCGCGACGGGCCAACGGACGACCGGCCGGATCTCATCGTGCGCTGGAACGACGACGAACTCACCCTGCGCGCGCCCGACGACCCGGACGCCCACATCACCTCGACCCACTGGGAAGACGTCAGGCGCTGACTCCCGGAAGAGCCGTCACCTCGGATGTTACATCTCGTTTTGACGCCGCCGAGCGACGCTCCGGAGCGGCCGCTCGGCCGGCCGAGAAGAGAGAAGCGGCGTCGGTCGAACCGGAGCGGACCGACCGCGGCGGTCGGGAGCGCGGTTACTCGGACTGTCCGACCCGGAGGACCTGGACGAGCGAGTAGACGGGGACGCCTTCGATGTCTTCGACGCCGCGCTTATCGGTGAGGACGGCGCAGGCGACGGGCTCGCCGCCCTGTTCGCGGATCGCCTCGACTGTCTCGGTCATCGTCGTGCCGCTGGTGATGGTGTCGTCGACCACGTAGCACTCGCGGCCGCGGATCTGCGAGAAGTTCCGCGAGAACGACCCCGAGAGGTCCTCGGTCTCGCCGTCGTCCCACTGGTGTTTGCTCGGGGCGTAGGTCCCCAGATCGGTGTCGAGCTCGCGCGCGACGGTCGTTGCGATGGGCGCGCCGGCCTTCTCGATCCCGATGGTCAGGTCGACCTCGTCGCCCTGCTTGGAGAGCAGGTCGGCGACGGCCCGGCCGACGTGGGTGAGCCGGGCGCTGTCCCGGCCGATCGCGCTCCAGTCGACGTGGATGTCGTGGGGGCTGTGGGACTTCGGTGCGGTGTCGGTCGTAGTCGTCGCGCCGCTGCGGGAGACGAGCCAGGAGGCGGTCTCTTTCGAGACGTTCAGCTCGTCGGCGATCTCCCCCTTCGAGAGACCGCGCTCGGCCAGCTCGGCCGCGCTGTCGATGAGATCGTCGATGTTCTTCATGCGTGTTACGTGCTCTTTCGCACGCGGGGGTGTTACCCGTTGTGGGTTCTCGCCGAGGCGTGGCACACCCGCGGCGTCGGCGGGCCGCGACGGACCGCGGCCCGCGAGAGCGCCGGATCGGCCGATCCCAACCTACACAACGGTGCCCCACACTACCCTCCAGCAATGGAACGCTACGACCAGCTCTATCGGCTCTACGACGAGTTCGACACCGACACGCTGCGGGCCCATCAGGCGTTCGTCGACCTCTTCCCGCCGCTGGACTCGCGGGTCGCGCTCACCTACTGGGAAGACGCAAGCGACGAGCTCGCGGCCCTGCGCGGGGAGATACGCGACGCGTTCCCCGGGACGGGCGAGACGTACGCGGCCGTCGCCGCCCACGCGACGCGTGACCAGGCCTTTACCGGGCTCGACCTGGCGACCAAGTACGGCCGGCCGGTGAACGCGCTCGTCCTCGACGTCGACGAGACGCTCCGCTCGGCGGGGACGACGGACAACGAGATCCCTCGCGAGACGTTGCACCTCCTGACGGAGTTCCACGAGGCCGGCGTCCCGATCGTCGTCTGCACGGGCCAGACCCTGGAGAACGTGAAGGGCTTTCTCAGCCAGGGGCTGGGCAACGCCGTCGTCAACTCCGGCGACGTGAGCGTCGTCTACGAGAGCGGGACCGGCGTGTTCACGCCCGGCCACGGGCCGGAGACCAAGCGACTGCTCTACGAGGACCTCGACGAGGAGGTCCGGTCGGTGTTCGAGCGGCTCCGCCAGCGCGTGTTGACGGACGCGCCCGAGGCGGTGGCCCGCGGCTGCCACCTGCAAGGCAACGAGTTCAACGTCACGCTGAAGCCGAACTTCGAGACCGGGAGCGAGGCCGCCGGCGAGGTGATCGACGACGCGCTCGTCTACCTGCTCGACCTCCTCGGCGTCGCCGTCGCCGACTTCCTCGACGCGGTCGAAGCGCCGAACGAGGGAAGCGACGAGCGGATCGTCGGCGCGGCGGCCGGCGAGTGGACCCGCGCCTTCTACGCCGCTCGCGACCCCGAGATCAGCGCGGTGCTCGACGAGCGTGGCGAGGCGACCGAAGACGTCGAGGTGCCCGGCGCGGTGTCGTCTTTCCTCGACCGCGTCGACGTGGCGTACTACGAGGCCGACGCGGCGGAGGTCGTCAGCCGCGAACTCAACAAGCCCGTCGGCGTCGACGCGGCCTTCGACGTGCTGGGGATCGACGACCCCTTCGCGCTGGTGCTGGGCGACAGCAAGAGCGACCTGCGGGTCATGGAGTGGATCGACGAGGAGGACGCTGGCATCGCCGCCGCGCCGGAGCACGCCTCGGCCGTGGTCCTGGAGCACGTCCGGTCGACGGACGACCTGGTCTTCCCGGCGGGCGACGCCGGCGACGTGCTCCGGACCGTCTACGCGCTGAACAGGCTCGTCTCCGTCGAGTGAGCGCGCGTCGGGCCAGGTAATCCCGCGCGCGCTCCGGTTCGCGGTAACGTTCACGGCGAGCGAAATTTCGAGCCGCGTATGACGGGATATTTACGGTAGTCCGTGCGTACCTTTCCGTAGAACTTCACGGAGTCAACATCATGGTCGATATCTCATCTGTCAGACTCGGCATCGTCGGACTGGGCAACATCGGACACCACCACGCTGAGCGGTTCGTCGACCAGGGCGCCAACCTGGTCGGCGGCGTCGACATCGCGGAGGGCGCTCGCGCGTCGTTCGCCGACGAGTTCGGCGTTCGGACGTACGAGAACCACCACGACCTCTACGAGGAAGTCGACGCGGTCGCGGTCACGACGCCGAACAAGTTCCACGAGCAGTACGTCGTCGACGCGCTCGACGCCGGCCTGGACGTCCTCGTCGAGAAGCCCCTCGCCAGCACGCTCCCGGCCGCCGAGCGCATCGCGGAGGCCACCGAGGACGCCGACGGGTTCTGCATGGTCGGCTTCCACACCCGCTTCGAGAACCCCGTCGAGGTCATCAACGCCTACCGCGAGAAGGGCCGCTTCGGCGATCTGAGCCACGTCGAAGCCAACTACATCCGCCGGCGGGGCGTCCCCGGCCGCGGCTCGTGGTTCACGAGCAAGGAAGTCGCCGGCGGCGGCGCGCTCATCGATATCGGCGTTCACGCCGTCGACCTCTCGCTGTACCTGCTCGGCTACCCCGAGGTCGAAGAGGTCAGCGGCGTCACGCGCTCGCAGTTCGGCGGCCGCGACGACTACACCTACATCCAGATGTGGGGCGAGGACCAGGGTCCCGAGGGGTTCAACGTCGACGACTCCGCGACGGCGCTGATCCGCTGTGCCGACGACCGAACCATCTCCCTGGAGGTCGCCTGGGCGGTCAACCGACCGAAGAAACAGGAGTACGTCCTCCGCGGCACCGAGTCCGGCGCCACCTTCCGCCCGGCCGAGGGCGTCACCTTCCACGAGTCCGGCGTCGACGGTGCGGGCCACATGGTCGAAGCCGACATCGAGACGCAGAACAACGACCCCCACGCGGCCGAGCAGACCTACTTCCTCGAACACTGCGCGCGCGGCGAGACGCCCGAACGCAACACCGTCGAGCAGGGCCTGACCGTCCAGCGCGTCCTCGACGCGATCTACCGCTCCAGCGAGAGCGGCGAAGCGGTCACCGTCGACGACTGACGACGCGAACCGCCGAGTCTCGCTCTCTCCGCTCCCGGCTTCTGACTCCACTCTCTCCCAGTTTCTGCCTGCACCCTCTCCGCTTCGTTCCCCCGACTCCCGCCGGTACGCCCCTCGATCCCGCCCGGTTCTCTCGATTCCAGTCGCGCCTCTCGACACTCGCCGACGAGTCGGTCTCTCGGGTGAGAGCCCGTCACACGCCGGATCCCGCCCGACAGTGGCCGGTCCGTTCGGCGGCCCCGACCCGTTCCAGAAAGACTTAACTCGGAACAGAGTACATTTTTCGACCAACTGATGAAAGCAATCGCAGTCGAGCGGGGCTCGGAGGGTCCCGCGGTGATCGAGAAGCCGAGGCCGGAACCGGGCGAGGGAGAGGCCCTGTTACGGACGCTCCGGGTCGGGGTCGACGGGACCGATCACGAGGTCATCGGCGGGTCCCACGGCGGCTTCCCCGAGGGCGAGGATCACATGGTGCTGGGCCACGAGGCCGTCGCAGTGGTCGAAGACGCCGACGGTACCGACCTCGACGAGGGCGACGTGGTCGTTCCGACGGTCCGTCGCCCTCCGGCCGACGGGACGAACGAGTACTTCGAGCGCGGCGAACCGGACATGGCCCCCGAGGGGGAGTACGTCGAGCGCGGGATCGTCGGCGACCACGGCTACATGGCGGAGTACTTCACCAGTTCCCCCGAGTACCTGGTCCCGTTCCCCGAGGACCTGTGGGAGTTCGGCTTCTTCGCCGAGCCGGTCAGCATCACCGAGAAGGCGCTCGAACACGCATACGCGTCGCGGTCGGCGTTCGACTGGTCGCCCGAGTCCGCGCTGGTGCTCGGCAACCGCTCGCTCGGCCTGATCACGCTCGCGATGCTGGAATTCGGCGTCGAGAGCGACCGCTCGTTCGCCGAGCACGACTTCGACCGGACGTACTGCCTCGGCCGGCGCGAGCGGCCCGACCTGACGGTGGACATCATCGAGGAGATCGGCGCGACGTACGTCAACTCGAACGAGACGCCGCTGGACGCGGTCCCGGAGGACTTCGAGCCGATGGACTTCGTCTACGAGGCCACGGGGTACGCTCCCCACGCGTTCGAGACGGTCGAGGCGCTCGCCCCGAACGGCGTCGGCGCGCTGCTAGGCATCCCGGACTCCTGGGAGTTCGAGGTCGACGGCGGACGGATCCACAACGAACTCGTCCTCCACAACAAGGCCCTGGTCGGGACGGTCAACTCTCACGTCAAGCACTTCGAGGGCGCGATCGACGTGCTGGAGGAACTCCCGGGGTGGCTGCTGGAGGACCTGGTGACGACGGTCGCGACGCCGGAGGACGTGGCCCCCGCCTTCGAGTACGGCCACGACCAGATCAAGGCCGTCGTCGAGTTCGATACGCTATGAGCGCGACGCGGCGCGGTCCGAGCGGTCGAACGGTCGACTGTGTGAAGGGACAGACTGATTTGGTCGCTCGCGGAAGGTGGAACCGACATGGCTGGTGACGACCTCCTCGACTCCCTCGAAGCCGTCTCGGAGCGGTTCAACTTCGGGGAGTACGAGGCGAAGGCGTACCTCACGATCCTCGAACACGGCCAGGTGACTGCCTCGGAGATCTCAGACTACACGGACATCCCTCAACCCCGCGTCTACGACACGGTCCGGAGCCTCAGCGACATCGGCCTCGTCGAACTCCGGGAGTCACGTCCGATGAAGGTCCTCGCGCTCGACCCCGCGGAGGCGTTCGACGACCTCCAGGAGTCGCTCGACACGCTCGTCGACGGCCTCGAACAGCAGTACACCGAGCCCGCCCGCGGGACCGAGGCCGTCTCGCTGGTCAAGTCCCGGCCGACGATCCTCCGCTACCTCTCTGAGGTGATCGATTCGGCTGACTACGAGCTAATGCTGTCGCTGACGCCCGAACTGCTCGACCGCTTCGAGAGCCAGCTCCGCCGCCAGCACGAGGAGGGCGTGGCGATCGAGATCCTGCTGTCGCCGGCCGCGGAGGTCCCGGCCACCGACGAGTACGACTACGAATCGCTCGCGAGCACCGTCAAGAAGCGCCGCGGCGTCACGACGCCGGTCATCGCCGTCGCCGACGGTCGCTACTCCATCTACGCGACCCGCGAGAGCCTCAAGGGCGACACCGACCGCTACGGCGTCATCTTCGACCGGTCCGAGCTGGGGTTCCTCGTATCGATGTTCATGAACACGGTCCTGTGGACGACCGCCGAGACCGTCACGGAGAACGGCGAGGAACTGGACTTCCCGCGCCGCTACGGGACAATCCGCCGCGCGATCGCCGACGTCGCCGCGCTGGAGGGCGAGTTCTACGCCACGATCGAGGGGCGGGACGTCCTCACCGGCGAGGAGATCGTCGTCTCCGGGAAGGTCGCGGAGGCGAACCTCACACCGAGCCTCGAAGAGGCGTCGCTCGTCGTCCAGACCGACGACGAACGTATCACCGTCGGCGGCCAGGTCGCCGCCTTCGAGGACATCGAATCATTCGAGATCCACATCGGTCGCGACTCGCCCCCGGAACCGGCGGACTGACCGCTCGGCTTCGTCCGTCCGCGGTTTCCTCTCGATCCGTGTTCTCGGTCACGTCCGCACTCAGTTTCCATCGACCGGCCGAGAACTGACTGCGCTCGCGACCGTCGACTACCGGCAGAATCGACCGCGACCCGCGGGCATCGCGCCGGGGAAGAGAGAACGCGTTTCGAAAGAGGTGACGGGTGATCGCCAGGTGGGCCGCTCTCCCCCCTCAAGGTCGAGTAGCCAGCAGGGACCCTGCATCCCCCATCGAACCGCATCCTGTCCTCGTCCCCGCAACGGTATAAATCTTGAACTTTTCACCCGCACAGTATTCCAGTCTTCAAATAACGTTCCAGAAGACCGAAGTAGCTCCAATACATATGGAATCCGATAATGGGAGCGAGAGACAGGCGCGTCCGGTCGGCTGGCGGGGTGAACCGGTCGTGACCACGGAGAAGATCGTCGGATACGTGCTGAGTTCCTCGGTTCGAACGGACGTGCTCTCGTCGGTGGTCGCCGAGCGACAGCCCGTGGACGCGCTGATCGACTCGATCGATGCGAGCGAGTCGGCCGTGTACAACGCGGTCGGCGAACTCGAACGCAAGGGCCTGGTCAGAACCGTCGACGGCAAACGGGTGGCGACGGGCAGCGGGCAGCTCGTCGCCGACCTGCTCGAACAGCAGGAGAACCTCTGTCGCCTGCTCGAAGACGACTACTGGCGGACGCACGACGTCGCCGCGCTCCCTCGCCGGTTCAGACTCCGGCTGACCGAACTCGCGGACGCCGAAGTGTTCCGCGCCACGGACACCGATCCCCACGCCATCGTTCGGGAGGTGCGCGACCGCGTCGAACGCGCCGGCACGGACGTCCACATCGTCACGCCGATCTACCAGGCGGAGTACGAGGCGGTCATGCCCGATTCGCCCGACTCGCGACTCGTCGTCGACACCACCGTCGCGCTGGAGGCGCTCGACCGCATCGACTCGCCGGACGACGCCCGGCAGTGGGAGGAGACCCCCGTCCGCGTCCTCGACGCGCCCGTCGGCGTCGGCGTCACCGACAACGAGGTCATGCTCTCGCTCCCGACCATCGACAGACAGTACGACTCACGCACCGAGGTGCTGGCCGAGGACGAGCGGGCCATCGAATGGGGCCGCGACCTCTTCGAGTACTACTGGGACCGTGCCGTCCCCAACGAAGCGTTCTTGGCCGAACAATTCGAGTGACCCCGAGTCGCTCCCGTCCCTACGCGGAACACGCACAGTATTTTTGGCGAACCTAAAAATTCAAGGGGGTCGAGCCGAGAGTGACGAGCAATGAGTCAGTTACAGCGAGACGGGTCGGACGGCCAGCGAGACGACGCCGCGACCGATAGCGGGGAACCGACGAGCGCTGGAGATGCGACGAGCGAGCGGGGGGCGACGGACGTAGAGTCGTCGGCCGAGACGGCCGCCGGGACGTACGCGTTCGACGACCTGACGGTCGTGATGGGGACGTACAACGAGGAGGAAGCCATCGGGACGGTTCTGGAGGACGTCGAGCGCGTGACAGACGGGCGCGCGAACGTCGTCTGCGTGGACGGCTCCGACGACCGGACGCCGGAGATCGCTCGCGACCACGGCGCCCGCGTCATCGAACAGGAACCACAGGGGTACGGCGTCGCCGTCCGCGAGGCCGTCCTCGCCGCCGATCGGCCGGTGGTCGTCACGACGGACTGCGACGACACCTACCCGATGGACGCGCTGCCGGAGTTCCTCGCGGCGATCAACGACGGCGCAGACGTGGTCAGCGGCGACCGCATCACGCCCGGCGCCGACGCCATGCCGACGCTCAATCGGCAAGGCAACCGCGCCTTCGCACTGCTCGCGAGCGTCCTGATGGGACGTCGCGTTCGCGACACGACGACGGGGATGCGCGCCTACCGCCGCGAGGTCGTCCAGGAGATATCCTGGACGGAGAACACCGGGCTCTCCGCGGAACTGCTCATCCGCCCGCTCATGCGCGGCTACGACGTGCGAGAGCGAGCGATCGACTACGACGAGCGCAAAGGCGAGACGAAACTCGACCCCTTATCCGGCGGCGCGGCCATCGCGAAGTCCATCGTGAAGGTCTGTCTGGAAGAGCGACGCCGATAGCGAGCGCGACCGTCAGTCCGGGCCGCGACGGTAGCTCTCCGTTCCGCCGGGGTGGCCTTGCGGGTTCTCTATCCCCACGAGTTCGGCGCCTGTCGGCGACGAGTACAGCGCGAACAGCAACTCGTTGACGACGTAGTAGCGGACGCGCGCCGCGTCGGACCCGTCCGGGTCGGGGTCGGCCTCGCGGACGCCCATCCGGTCGAGCGCCTCCTCGCGGCCGGCCGGGTCGAGTGACGCGAACGACTCCTCGTACCAGGCGCCGGTCCACTCCGACAGGTACCCGACGGCGTCCGCGATACCGGCCGCGTGGTCGGGCTGCGCGCTCGCTCGCCCGCGGACGAACGCCGTCACGAACGAGTCGACTCCCTCCACTTCGCTCGGATAGACCGTCTCCGCGACGGCCGTGAGGACAGTGAGGTCGTCGGCGGTGATGGCACCGTAGGGAGGGGCGTCGCCCCCGTCCTGACCGTTCTCGGCCGTCTCGGCGTCGTCACCGTCGCCGTCGTCGCCGTCCGCCGCCGAGAGCGCGAGCGCACCGCCGCCGGCCACGCCGACGGCCGCGAGCGCGGCCAGCGCGTCCCGACGAGACAGTTTCGCGGAGTTCGAGTCGGTCATGGTGTGTCAGTGACGGAGTCGGTCGCGGTCAGGTTCGTCTCGACGAAGACGCCGTCGGGCGCCGTCTCCGGGATGTACGCCGCCTCGCCCCCGCAGGAACGCGCGCCGCGGCAGAGTTCGACCCGCGGCGTGAACGCGCGGACGCGGCCGTCAGTCGCGTCGACGGGCAGGTCGAAGCGGTAGGTGAAACTCCCGCCGGGTCCGTAGTCGACGAAGGCGCTCAGCCGAACCGTCTCGCGTCCCGAGACGGCCAGTGTCTGGTTCGATGGCCCATCCGTCCCCGAGAGCCCGACAGTCCCGTTGGCGAGGCGGAATCCGACGGTCGCGTCGTCGTCCGTCGGACCCGCGACGTGGTAGACGCTCTCCTCGTCGGTCCCCAGTCTGAACGTGACGCCGTCGGCCCTGGCGGGGACGCCGACCGTCGCGTTCATCGCGACTCCGGGCCCGGAGACGTCCGCGACGCGCTGGAGCCGCGCGGCGCGCGGCGACCCGTCGAACGGCGCCCACGGACCCCGGTAGACGTACCGATACAGCGTCCGGTTCGGGAAGGCGTCGGCCGTCTCGAACGGTCTGTCGTCGATAGCGTAGACGGCCCGCCCGTCGTAGCCCGGGTCGTTCCGGAGCGCCTGGAACGGGTGGTTGAGCCAGTCGCCGTACGGGTCCGGGAGGAGGACGAGCGAGTTCGCGGGGGGACCGCCCGCGAAGGGCTCGTAGGCGGTCTCGTAGGTCTCGGTCACCTCCGCGTTGCGCTCGACCCGCTCGTCGACGGTGTCGGCGGTGACGACGCCGACGACGCCGGCGCTGACGAGCAGCACGGCGGCGAACCCGACCCGAGCGGCCCGCGCGTCGAGCGGCGGTCTGTCGGCGAGCGCGTCGCGGACGGCTCCCGCGAGCGCGACGACGCCGACCGCGGCGAAGGTCGCTGTCGGGAGGAGCAGGTCGAAGTGGTAGTACGGACCGAGGGCGGCGACCAGGCCGTCGCCGGCCCGTTCGAGGTCGCCGAGGACGTTGAAATTACCCCAGAAGTAGACGTTTCCGGCGGGGACGGTCAGAAAGACGCCCGCGAGGGTCGCCTGCCGCGCGGTGAGCCCGCGCCGGAGCGCGACCGCCAGGCCGCCCGTGGCGAGCGCCGCGCCGACGAGGCCGCCGGCGACCCACTCGCTGAAAAACAGCCAGAGGACGCGGCCGTTCGCGCGGAGCGCGAGTTCCGGCGTGTACTCGATCTCGTGGCCGAGAATGCGTCGCTCGCCGAACCCGAGCCCGTCGAGCGGGGCGAACGCCTCGTAGGGGAAGACCAGCGGCGACCCCGTCACGACGGCGTTGTACCCAAGGGCGACCGCGACGCCGACGAGACCGAGCGCCGCCGTCGTCGCCTGCCGGGGCAGGTTGCCGCCGAAATCGCGCCGGAGGGTCCAGAGCGCGTGGACGACGAACGGGGAGGCGAAGAGGACGGCCGTGAACGGGCGCGAGAAGAAGGCCAGTCCGACCGCGGCGCCGGCCGCGGCGGCCCACCGCCGATCCCCGGTCCGGTCCGCCCGGAGGTAGGAGTACGCGAAGAGCAGATTCAGGAGCGTCGTCGGCGCGTACGGCAGGAACACCGACGAGTTGAGGACGAACAGCGGCGAGGCGAGGACGAACAGGGCGGCGACGAGCGCCGTCCGGCAGTCGTCGAAGGCCTCGCGGACGACGCCGGCGACGAGGGCGACGTTGCCCGCGGCGACGGCGACGAGCGCCAGGCGGTACCCGCCCGCGAGCTTCCCGAGCGCGAACATCGCGGCGGGCACCGGCGAGTACTTCGGGTAGAGGCCGTCGTCGCCCTCGACGAAGAACCAGGGCCGGAACATGTCCTCGACCGGCGGGCGCAGGTACAGCTGTCCCTCCAGGAGTATCGCGGCCTGCTGGAGGTAGACGCCTTCGTCGTGGTTGAGCGAGTGGTACGGAAACAGCCGGTTCGCGACGAGCCAGACGACGACGGCGCCCAGGAGCGCGACGGCGGCCGTGCCGACGGTCGCTGTGCGCCGACGCATGTCACTCGGCGGGGAACCAGGCCAGCGGGTGGTCGACGCGGAGGTCGACCCGGACGCGCTGGTCGAGCGCGAGGTCGTCCGCGTGGTTGTGCTCGCAGTACACCACGTCGCCCCCGTCGAGTTCGACCTGGTAGACGAACGACGGTCCCGTGTACTGCCGGTGGACGATCTCGCCGTTGCCCGAGTCCGCATCGGCGTCGGCGCTCGTCGCTGTCTCGTGGCCCGGGTCCTCGTCGGCGGGCGTCGCCACGAGGTCGTCCGGCCGGACCATCACGTCGATGAGCGCGCCGTCGTACTCGGGGCCGAGCCCCTCGATCACGTCGACCGGGAGCGTCCCGAGGTCGGTCTCGACGGCGCCGGAGGCGAGTTCGCCCGAGACGAAGCCGGCCTGGCCGAGGAACTCCGCGACGAAGCGCGATTCGGGCTGCTCGAAGACCACCTCGGGGCGGCCGACCTGCTCGACGCTCCCATCGTGGATCACGGCGACGCGGTCGCTGATCGAGAGCGCCTCCTCCTGGTCGTGCGTGACCGAGACGGCCGTGACGCCTGTCTCCTTGATGATGTTGCGAACCTCCTCGCGCATTTCGGTCCGGAGGCTCACGTCGAGGTTCGAGAACGGCTCGTCGAGCAGGAGGACGTCGGGTTCGGGCGCGAGCGACCGCGCGAGCGCGACGCGCTGGCGCTGGCCGCCCGAGAGGTCGTCGGGGCTGTGGTCGCCGTACTCCCCGAGGCTCACGAGGTCGAGGAGTTCTGTGACCCGTTCCTCGCGCTCCTCGGCCGGCCAGTGCTCGATGCCGAAGGCGACGTTCTCCGCGACGGTGAGGTGCGGGAAGAGGGCGAACGACTGGAAGACCAGCCCCACGTCGCGGTCGTCCGGCGCGACGAAGGTGTCGGGGCCGGCGACCGACTCGCCGTCGACGCCGATCGACCCCGCGTCCGGGCGGTCGAGCCCGGCAAGCAGTCGGAGCGTCGTCGTCTTCCCGCAGCCCGACGGACCGAGGAGCGTGAGCAGCTCCCCCTCGTAGACGGTCAGCGAGAGGTCGTCGACCGCCCGCTCGGCGCCGAACGCGCGCGTCACGCCGTCGAGTTCCAGCACGGACTCCCCGCGCTCGCGCTCCGCGCCGACGCGTTCGTTCGCCGCCGATGGGACAGTGTGTTCGATCATCGTCGGGGGTTAGGGGATCAGTCGTCCTCCTGTGCCAAAAGCACAGCCATCGAGAGGCCGGAGACGGCCACGAGCACGAACGCCGGGATCGCTGCCTGTCCGTACATACCCGCCTCCTCGGCCCGCCAGATGAACGTCGCCAGCGTGTCGAAGCCGAGCGGCCGCAGCAGCAGTGTCGCCGGCAGCTCCTTCATCGACGTGAGGAAGACGAGCGCCGCTCCCGTCACGATGCCCGGGACGATGAGCGGGAGCGTCACGGCCCGGAACGCCTCGGCCCGCGACCGGCCGAGCGTCCGCGCCGCCTCGACGAGCTGTCGGTCGACCTGCATCGTCGACGTCCGGATCGACCCGATTGCCTGGGGCATGAACCGGACGACGTAGGCGAACACGAGTATGGGGATGGTTCGGTCGAGCGCGGGCACCACGTCGAGGCTGAAGCTCACGAGCGCGATGGCGAGGACGATCCCCGGCGTCGCGTACCCAACGTAGGGGACCCGGGCCGTCAACGACGAGAGGCGGGAGTCGGCGGCCACCGACCGGAGCGCGACCGGGAGCGCGACGAGGACGGAGGCCCCCGCGGCGAGCAGCGACACGTAGACGGAGTTCCAGCCGAAGGACCACGAGAACGTGAGGCGGGCGAACTCGTAGCCGGGCCCCCCGCGGACTAGCCACATCGCGAAGATACCGATCGGGAGGACCAGCGCGGCGACGGCCACCAGCGCCGGCAGGACCAGCGCGGGATAGCGCCACAGCCCGAGGTCGAGTTCCGCGGCGCCGCGGTTGCCCCGGCTCGCGTACGCGCCCGAGTCGTCGGCGCCGATCCGCGACTCGGCGGCCAGGATGACGGCGGTCACCGCGAGCAACTGGATCGACAGCAGCGCGGCGTAGCCGTCGAGGTTGGCCCGGTGGCGGCTGTAGATGAACTGCGTGAACACGTCGACGTTCATGAAGTTCGGCGTCCCGAAGTCCGCGAGCGTGTACAGCGCGACCAGCAGCGCGCCAGCGGCGATGCCGGGGAGTATCTGGGGGAGCGTCACCCGGCGGAACGCCCCCAGCCGGCCGCAGTTGAGCGTCCGCGCCGCCTCGACGAGCGACGCGTCGAGCGACAGCAGCGACGCGCGTGTCGTGAGGAAGACGTACGGGTAGGTGTACAGCGTCAGGATCAGCGCCGCACCGGCGAACCCCTCGACGGTCGGGACAGTGATTCCGAGCGGCGCGAGCGCGTCAGAGAGCGCTCCCCGGGGACCGAAGGCCGAGAGCGCGGCGAAGGCGCCGAGGTAACTGGGCACGGCCAGCGGGAGCGCGACGAGCACGGTCCAGAAGCGCCGGAACGGGATGGCCGCCTGCACGGTCAACACGGCCAACGGGACACCGATCAGGGCGGCCGCGCCGGTGACGACCGCGACGAGGGCCACGCTGCGACCGAGGACGGCGAGCGTCTGCGAGTCGACGGCGAGTTCGAGCGCGCGCGGACCGAGGGTCGCGGCGTCGACGGCGAGCCAGCCGAGCGGGAAGACGAGCGCGACGGCGATGACAGTCGCCAGGACGCCGACGCCGACCCCGACGAGGCGGTCGGCGTCACCGGTAACGCGGTCGACCGCCGGTGCGACCCGCTCGCGGACGCTCATCCCAGGACGCCGGCGTCGCGCATGAGCTGCAGCGTCGGTTCGATGTTAGCCAGCTCCGCCAGGTCGATGTCCGGCGGACTGAGCTCGTCGACCGTCGGCAGGCCGCCGACCGGCTGGACGCCGGGGATCATCGGATAGGCGAAACTCACCGTCGCGAAGAACTCCTGGGCCTCCGCCGAGAGCAGGTGTCGGATGAAGTTGGAGACGAGCTCCTGCTTCTCGGTGCCCTTGATGGCGAGCGCGCCGGCGACGTTGACCAGCGCGCCGGCGTCGCCCTCCGTGAACGCCAGGTCGATGGGCGCGTCCGGCCGCTGGTTCTTGACGCGCATCGCGTAGTAGTGGTTCGCGAACCCGGCCGAGAGCGCGCCGTCCGCGACCTGCTGGGAGACGACGTACTCGTTCCCGAAGCGCTCGGTCCCGGCGTCCTGCATGTCGGTGAGCCACTGTCGGGTGGCGTCTTTCCCCTCGATGAGCCGCATCGCGGTGACGAACGACTTGAACGCGCCGTAGGTCGGCGCCCATCCCATCGAGTCCTGGAGCGCGTCCGCGCTCGGGAACTCGGCGACCTTCGACGGGACGTCGCTGGCGCTCAGTTCGTCCGTGTTGTACGGGACCGCACGCGCTCGACCGGCGACGCCGACCCACGCGTTGTCCGACCCGCGGAAACCCGACGGGACGGGGTCGACCGTCTCTTCCGGGAGGGGATCGTACGCGTCGTTGTTGGCGACGTAGCCGAGCGAACTGGCGTCGATGGACCAGAACACGTCCGCGTTGGGCGACCCGGCGTCCACCTCGTCGACGATGCGAGAGGCCAGCGACGACGATCCCGCGTCCGAGGAGAAGACGTTGAAATCAGGGTAGATCTCCTGGAGCATCTCGACGAACTGGTAGTAGATGCCGCCCTCGCCGCCGCCGATGTAGAGGTTCAGGTCGCCGGACAGGTCCGGCAGGTCCTGGAGGGACGTCCCCTCGGGCGCGGGTCGCCCGGAGGCGAGCGTCCCCGACCCGCGGAACTCCGTGAGCGAGGGGATATCGACGCTCCCACCTTGCCCAGTGGTATCGCCACCGTCGCCTCCATCGCTTTCGCCGTCGGCGCTCCCGTCGTCCGTCTCCGTCCCGTCACCGCCGGACAGCCCCGAACACCCCGCGAGCCCCACAGCGGTGCCCGCCGCGAGTGTCTTCAGCATGCGACGCCGTCCGTACCGCGCGTGCTCCGTCATGTGTTTTAGGCTACCCTAAAGAAATAAAAACCTCCCGGTATCGTTCCGGGGCGTCAGTCGTCGGTGGCGGCCGCGCTCCGCTCGGGGCGCGATGCGTCGAGCGCGTCGAGACAGGCGAGCCAGTCGCGCATGTGGTCGCCCACGAAGTTGAGGAACTCCCCGTTCTCGTAGTCGAACTCGCCGTCGGCGAGCGCGCCCGCGATGGCCTCGAAGACGCCGGCGAAGCTGTCGGCGTCGCCGCCGACCCCGTCCGCGATCTCCCAGACGTGCTCGTTGAGTTCCAGCCCGGGCACCTCGTTGTTGAGGTCGCCGAACGTCGAGCGCGGCGCCTTGTTGTGCTCACAGAGGGGTCCGCCGTTGTAGATCTGCTTGCCGAGCACGTCGCAGGCGCGCTTGAGGAAGACGCCGCTCCAGATGTCGTCGAAGCGGCCCACGTCCCACTCGTTGTCGTCCATCGGTAGCTGGTAGAACGCGGGGATCACCTCGCGGCGGAAGGCCAGATTCATCGAGCACACGGTGAGGTAGTCGCCCTCGGCGGCGACGAAGTCCTCGCCGTAGTCGTCGGCGCTGAGCCGTGTCTGGGCCTGCCCCTGCAAGTCGCCGTCCATGAGGATGCGAACGGCGTCCAGATCGGGCACGTTCGTCCACAGGCCCTGCGAGGCGACCACGTCGTCGACGTCCGTCGCGTCCGTCTCGACGGTCTCGCCCATCGCGCTGTAGGGGTAGCCCCGTGGGTAGAGTTCGTGGTCGTCGACGTTCTGATAGAGGACGTTCACCCATCGCTCGTCCGAGGAGACTTCGGTTATCTCGCCCTCGTACGCCAGGTTGTCGAGGTGGCGTCCGAAGAAGTCGTACTCCTCGTGGGGCAGCGTGTCGTCGTCGATGAAGAAACCGACGTCGTAGTCGCCGGCCCACATGTACAGCAGGCCGAAACTCGTCTCGGCGTGGCTCGCGGCCGGGACGACGTGCTCGTACTCGGCGACGCCGTGGCGGCGGTACCACTGCTCGCGGCGAGTCCCGTCGAAGACCTCCCCCGAGAGCCCCTCTTCGTCGAGCATCGCCGCCATCTCGTCGGTCTCGCAGAAGTCCTCGGTGACGAGCACGACCTGCAGTCTGTCGAGGTCGAACCCGTGCTCGCGGGCGTTCTCGGCGTACGCCCGCACGCACTCGTATTCCCGTATCGTCGGCACCACGACGCAGATGTCCCGTGTCATCGGTCTCGTACTCGTACGTGTTTAGGTCGGCCTAAAGAAACTGTCGTTATCGGTCCCCGGACGGCTGTCGACCGGGACGGATGCCCTATTACCTTCGTAGGAATAGAAACGTGTCCGGGATGTGTCCGGCGGTCACGGATCGGCCGCGACGGGCCGTCTATCGTCGCTCGTCCGCGCTTCCCGTCGTCTCCCCGTCCGGAGAGGATCGATATATTATGTAAATAGTCCAAGGGGAACTATTAACCCGTTTCCGGGGGCCACTGTAGGACATGAGAACGCACCGACGCGACGGGGGGTGTTCCCCATGAACCTGGACGACCAGACGTGTCTCGTGACGGGGAGTTCCCGGGGTATCGGGAAGGGTATCGCGGAGGACCTCGCGGACCGCGGTGCCGACGTGGTGGTCAACTACCGCTCGTCGGCGGCGGAAGCGAAGGCGGTCGTCGAGTCGATCGAAGACGACGGCGGGACGGCGATCGCCGCGCAGGCGGACGTGTCCGACTTCGACGACGTGCAGGCGATGGGCGAGGAGATCCGCGACGCGCTCGGGCCGGTCGACGTGCTCGTCAACAACGCGGGGATCACCGTCGACAAGAAGTTCGAGAACATGAGCCGCGACGACTGGGAGGCGGTCATCGACGTCAACCTCGGCGGCGTGTACAACTGCACGAAGACGTTCTTCGACGACATCAAGGAGTCGCGCCACGGCCGACTCATCAACATCTCCTCGGTCGTCGGCCAGCAGGGCAACTACGGCCAGGCCAACTACGCGACGACGAAGTCCGGCTTGTTCGGGTTCACGCGGACGCTCGCCCTGGAGATGGCCTCGTCGGGGTCGACGGCCAACTGCATCGCGCCGGGGTTCGTCGCGACCGACATGCTCGAGGAGGTCCCCGAACGCGTCCAGGAGAAGATCCTGCGCGACATCCCGCTCAACCGCTTCGCGACTGTGGAGGACATCTGCGGGATCGTCTCGTTCGTCGCCAGCGAGGAGTCGAGTTACATGACGGGACAGGTCATCGGCGTCAACGGCGGCATGGAGTGGTGAGATGAGCAGCGACGAGACCGACGACGCGACAGACGGGCCGGGCACAGCAGCGGGCGACGACACCGCGGGCGAGGAGTCACCGCTGGAGGAGCTCCGGCGGCGTCGCGAGGAGTCGCGGTTGGGCGGCGGCGAGGAGCGCATCGAGCGCCAGCACGCCCGCGGCAAGATGACCGCCCACGAGCGCGTCGAGTACCTCCTCGACGACGGCACGTTCACCGAGATCGACGCCTTCGTCGAGCACCGCTCGACCAACTTCGGGATGGACGAAAAGGAGTTCCCCGGCGACGCGGTCGTCACGGGCTACGGCGACGTGAACGGACGCAAGGTGTTCGTCTTCGCCCACGACTTCACCGTCCTCGGCGGCTCCGTGGGGGAAGTGGTCGCCGAGAAGATCTGCAAGGTGATGGACCGCGCCACCGAGGCGGGGGTTCCGGTCGTCGGCCTGAACGACTCGGGCGGCGCGCGCATCCAGGAGGGCGTCGACTCGCTGGTCGGGTTCGCCAAGATATTCGAGCGCAACACGAAGGCCTCGGGGATGATCCCCCAGATCTCGGCCATCATGGGTCCCTGCGCCGGCGGCGCGACCTACTCGCCGGCGCTGACCGACTTCACGTTCATGGTCCAGGACACCTCGCACATGTTCATCACCGGGCCGGACGTCATCGAGACGGTCACCGGCGAGCAGGTGTCGAAGGAGGAACTGGGCGGCGCGGGCTCCCATTCCACGAAGTCCGGCGTCGCGCACTTCGCCTGTCAGGACGAGGAAGCGGCGCTGGATAACATCCGGCGACTGCTCTCGTACCTGCCCCAGAACAACATGGAGGATCCGCCCCAGGTGTCGTCGTGGGACGACCCCGACCGGGAGCTCGACGGGATCACCGACATCGTCCCGGAGGCGCCGCGCAAGCCCTACGACATGACGAAGGTCATCGACCGAGTGGTCGACGAGGACTCCTTCTTCGAGGTCCACGAGAACTGGGCGCGCAACGTCGTCGTCGGGTACGCGCGGATGGACGGGCGAGTCGTCGGCATCGTCGCCAACCAGCCCCGCGTCAGCGCGGGCACGCTCGACATCGACGCCTCGGAGAAGGCGGCCCGGTTCATCCGGACCTGCGACTCGTTCAACGTGCCCATCGTCTCGTTGGTCGACGTGCCGGGGTTCATGCCCGGCACCGATCAGGAGCACAACGGGATCATCCGCCGGGGCGCGAAGCTCATCTACGCCTACGCGGAGGCGACGGTCCCGCTGCTCTCCGTCGTGGTGCGCAAGGCCTACGGCGGTGCCTACATCGTCATGTCCTCGAAGTTCCTCGGGTCGGACGTGAACTACGCGTGGCCCGCCTCGGAGATGGCGGTGCTCGGGCCCCGCGGCGCGGTGAACATTCTCTATCGGAAGGAGCTCCAGCAAGCAGCGGACACCGACGCCCGCCGCCAGGAGCTGATGGACGAGTTCCGCGAGGAGTTCGCCCACCCCTACGGCCCCGCCAAGCGCGGGTACCTCGACGACGTAATCGAACCGAAGGACACGCGCAAGCGCCTCATCCGCGACCTGGAGATGCTGGAGCGCAAGCGCGAGGACAGCCCGCCGAAAGACCACGGCAACATCCCACTGTAATGGCCGAAGCAGAGCTCTCAGACGGCGGTTCGGAGGCGTCGAACGAGTCGACCGAGGGCGACGAGACGGTGACGGTCGCGCTCGACGACTCCGAGGTGTCGGTGTCGATCCCCGCGGACGCGGACGAGGCCGAAGCGGCGGCGATCGCGTCGGCGGTGGGCGCCCACCTCCACGACCGACAGGTCGCGGCGGCCGCTGCCGCAGCCGCGGACGACGAACCCGACCGGGTCGACTCGTGGAAGCTGGCGAGTCGAATGAAAGCGCGCGGTCGCAGTCGCTGGCCGAAAGACGTGCGACGCGGCGAGGAGTGGAAGGCGGCGGCGCGCTCGTTCTACTGAGCGGGGCCGCTCGTTCTACTGACGCGCTCCTGGGTGGATCCACCGTAACACCCACATTACACCCCTTCGACGCTTCGCACATGACAGTCGCAGTGATCGGCGCGTCGATGACGAAGTTCGGTCAGCGCGACGCCTGGATACGCGAGCTCATCGCCCAGGCGGGCGAGGCCGCGCTCGAAGACGCCGGGATAACCCCCGACGACGTCGAGCACCTGTACGTCTCGAACATGGCCAGCGGCGAGTTCGAGGGCCAGGGCGGGATCATGAACGCCCTCGCCCACGACCTGGGCCTCATGCCCGCCTACAGCGAACGGGTCGACCAGACCTCCTCGTCGGGCGGCGCCGGCATCTACGAGGCCTGGCAATCGATCGCCTCCGGCGCGAGCGACATGACGATGCTCGTGGGCGGCGAGAAGATGACCCACCGCTCGACGGCCGAGGCGACGGACATCATCGCCTCGATCACCCATCCTGCCGAGTACAAACACGGGCTCACCCTGCCCTCGTTCGCGGGCATGACCGCCCGACACTACCTCGAACGGTTCGACGCTCCCCGCGAGTCGCTCGCCAAAGTCGCGGTCAAGAACCACAAGAACGGCGTGGACAATCCCCACGCGCAGTTCCAGAAGGAGATCGACATCGAGACCGCGCTGGAGAGCCCCATCGTTGCCGACCCCCTCAGGCTGTACGACTTCTGTCCCATCACGGACGGGAGTGCGGGGATGGTGTTCACGACCGAGGAGCGAGCCAAAGCGATCACCGACGACTACGCGGTGATATCGGGCATCTCCGGTGCGACCGACACCCACGTCGTCCACGAGCGCGACGACCCGACAGTCATGGGCGGCGTCGTCGACTCCAGCGACCAGGCCTACGAGATGGCCGGGCTCGGCCCCGAGGACGTCGACGTTGCCGAACTGCACGACATGTTCACCATCCTGGAGTTCCTCCAGATGGAGGGCTGCGGGTTCGCCGAGCACGGCGAGGCCTGGAAGCAGATGGACGAGGGTCGCACCGAGCGTGACGGTGAACTGCCGATCAACACCTCGGGCGGACTCAAATCGAAGGGCCACCCGCTCGGCGCGAGCGGCGTCGCACAGGGCTACGAGATATACAAACAACTCGTCGGCGATGCCGGACCGCGGCAGGTCGAGGCCGACACCGGCCTCGCGTGCAACGTCGGCGGGTTCGGGAACTGCGTCATCACAACCATCATGGAGGCACGATAATGTCGTTCGACGCCCACGTCTGCGAGAACGGACACGTCACGTACCCCGGACACACCCTCTGCCCGGAGTGCGGCGAGAAACAGACCGAAACGATCGACCTGGCCGACCGCACCGGCGAAGTGGTGACCTGGACCCACAGCACGAAGACGCCGCCGGGCGTCCGCGAACCGAACACGCTCGCCATCGTCGAGTTCGACCTCTCCGGGGAGGACCTCGCCGACGGGTACGTCCGCGCCATCGGCCAGGTCACGACCGAGGAAGTCGAGACGGGCGATGCGGTCGAACCGGTCTACGCCGAGGAACTCCGTGACCCCGATGTCGGTATCAAGGTTCCAGAGAGCCAGGAGTGGGACGGGTATCGGTTCGAGCCGGCGTAATCGTCGAAGCACGGTTTCTCGCAGCAACGAGCGTCGAGGCGCGCCCGGACCGGAGTGAACCGGTCGTTCTGCCGGGGTCGAACCGACTGCGCGAACCGTGGGAACCCGTGGTGACCCTCTGTTGACAGATCAGAGTCAGTCGGCAGTGGTGATGGGTGCGGGTTCGGTGTCCTCGGCAGAGTCGTCGTCGTCGGCCCCGGCGAGCGCGGACAACCCATCCGCGACCGAGCGGTACGTCTCGCCGTCGGCGTGCGGGTAGACGGCGACGAGGTCGCCGTCGTCGTAGACGGCGAGCGAGATCGCGGGGAACACCAGCCACTCGCTCTTCTCGCCGGTGTCCATCGCGTAGCACTCACGCGTCTGGAAGGGCGGAGCGAGCGAGAGCCCTCGCTCGCGCGCCCACCGCGTGAACGCGAGGTATCGATCGCGAGCGTCTACGTCGGCCGGGTTCTCGCAACGGATCCGCTTCGGACAGTCGAACACGTCGAACCCGTCGACGCGGCCCTCGGCTTCGAAGGCGCGGAGTCTGTCCCGGAGTCGCGCTCGCTGTCGCGCCGCGGGCGCCGGGAGCGTCTCCCGGACGTACAGTTCGGCGCGCCGGTCCCCGATTCGCTCGGTCGGCGTCATGGGTATCTGAACGCAGGTGGTGGTGCATAATAAATCATTATGTTTTTCCATTCATGATTCTGTGGGCTGTGGACACCGGCCGCTCCTGCACCGTCCGATAGAAGTGAGATCCCCGGACCGCACCGGCGAGTCGACGCGTTGTGACTCGCCGCCGGTGTGACCGATTCCGCTACCGGCTGTCGTCAGATCCGCCCGCGTCGTCGCCCGCGTCCGCGCTATCGGTTCCGGCGTCGCCGCGACTGTCTGCAGAACCGTCGTCCGGTTCTTCCTCGCCCGGCGATTCCGGCCCCTGCGAGTCCGACTGCGTCGTTCCGTCGTCGCCGTCTTCCGAGGGCGAAGCGGGCCCCGACGCCGAGACGGCGCCGTCCCCGGTCCCGGGCAGGTCGTCGAGTTCGCGCTTGATCGATTCGAGTTCGGCGTCGACGTCGACGGCGGCCGCCGGATCGCTCTCGGCTTCGCTATCTTCGCCGTCGTCGTCGGCCTCGTCGCTTCCCGCCGCTTCGCCGCCCTCGCTGGATCCGTCCGAAGGGCCGCCTCCGTCGCTCCCCGCGGACTGAGTGCTCTCGCGGATGCGCTCCTGAATCTCCGCTCGCAGTTCGCGAGCGTCGTCGAGCAGGTCGGCGGCCTCGTCGTTGCTCGGGCGTCCCTCGACGGCGTCCTGTAACTCGACGAGCGCGTCGTCGAGGCGCGAGAGTGTGGTCTCGCTCGCGGCGCGAGCGCGCTCGCGGACCTGCTCGGTCCCCTCCTGTGCCCGGTCGGCGCCCTCCGCCATGCGGAGCGCGCGCTGGAGGAGTCTGAGCGCGCGGATGTTCGTTTCGAGCACGAGGATGAGGCCCGGGATCGCGACCTCGCTCGTGAGCCGGCGCAGGTCCCGCGGGGTCGGCAGGCGCGGGCCGTCCTCGGGGCTGGGCGGCTCCAGTTCCGCTTCGAGTTCGCGGAGGGTCCGGACGAGGTCGGCCACCAGCCGCGAGAGGTCCTCGCCGGAATCGTCGTCGGCCATGTCCCGACCTTCGAGCGCCGACGGAAAAAACGTCACTACTCGCACGGGGTCGGCGACGGGTCGGCAGGACGACCCGACTCCGACCTCACAGGTCCACGTCCGGGAACGCCGCCGGGAGCGGCGCGGGACGGCCGGGGTCGGAGTCGACGGTCGCGAACGCGCTCTCGGCCGACGAGGTCCGGACGGCCGACATGATCTCGAGCACGTGCGCGGCCAGGTCGCCGCTCGTGCGGTGATCCCAGTCACTTCGGACCGCGTACGCGAGGTCGGCGACGCCGGCGCCGCGGCCGGCGGTGTAGTCGTGCGTGAGCGGGACGGTCTCCCACTCGTCGTCGTCGTCGCTGCGGATCCGGACCGGTCCCTCGAAGTGGTTCGGGTCCGGGAGCGCGAGCGTCGCCTCGGTGCCGTATATCTCGAATGCCGGGGAGGGGAGCGTCGACGCCTCGACGTCGAAGCTCATCAGCAGGTCCGCCGTCGCGCCGTTCGCGAAGTCGACGAGGCCGGTCTCGTGGGTCGGCACCTCGACGTCGATCTCCTCGCCTTTACGCGGTTCGCTCCCGATCGTCCGGGTGTCGTGCGGCCGGGAGACCGACCCGGCGACGCGGGTCGCGCCCCCGAGCAGGAACACCAGCGCGGTGACGTAGTACGGCCCCATGTCGAACAGCGGCCCCCCGCCTTCCTGGTAGTAGAGGTCCGGGTTCGGGTGCCAGCGCTCGTGTCCGGGAGACGTCCAGTGAGCGGTCGCGCCGACCGGCTCGCCGATCCGGCCTTCGTCGATGACCTGCCGGGCGGTCTGGAGGCCCGCCCCGAGGAACGTGTCGGGCGCGGAGCCGACGAGGAGGTCCTGCTCGGCCGCCGTTTCGACGATGTCCGCGGCGTCCTCGACCGTGGTGGCGAACGGCTTCTCTGTGTAGACGTGATTACCCGATTCGAGGGCCTCCGTGATGACCTGTGCGTGAGCGTGGGGCGGCGTCAGGTTGACGACCGCCTCGACCGACTCGTCGGCGAGCAGTTCGTCGGTTGGCAGCGCCTCGATGCCGTGTTCCTCGGCGGTCGACCGCGCGAGGTCCTCGTCGAGGTCCGCGCAGGCGACCAGTTCGAACGCGTCGAACACGTCGTCGGCGTCTAGGTATCGCTCGCTGATGTTCCCGCAGCCGACGAGTCCGACCGAAAGAGGTTCCATGCACTGCCTTCGCGACCGCCCTACTCAACCCCACGGACTCCGGTCTGATCTTCTGGGGAGAGCGCGGTCGACGGGTACCGCGACGTGCCGTCAAATAACGGGACCGACCGCAACCCTTATTCCTTTAGGTTCGCCTAAACTCAGGCATGGAAACAACGGACGAGTCGGCGGACGGACGGCGGCCGTCGGAACCGTCGGAGGAACACCCGCAGGCGGAATCTCCCGAGATATCCGCGTACTCGACCACGGAGACGAAAACCGTGTTCACGGAATCGGACAACGGCGACGGGTGGATCGCGACGGACCTCACCGTCGACGTCCGACAGTAGCGCGGCGACTCGTTACTTCTCGATCGCGGCGTCGGTGACCAGCGTGTCTTCTTCGAGGTAGTGTTCGACGTGGTGGGCGTCCTCTTCGGTCTGAACCAGGATCTCGCGGAGGATCTCCGCGGAGGCGTGGTCGCCCAGGTCGGAGGCGAGCTCGACGTGTTCGCGCTGGGACTCGATGATGTCGCCGTACACCTCGAGATCGTTCGCCAGCGACGTGCGGATGTCGTAGACGTCGTCGCCCTCGAACTCGACGGGCGCCGTCTCGGCGATGTTCACCGGGTTCGACACCGGCGTCCCGCCGAGGGCCTGCAGTCGCTCGGCGATCTCGTCGGCGGCCTCCTCGGCGTGCTCGGCGGCCTCGCCGAGGAACAGGTGGAGGTCGCGGAACTCCGCGCCCTCGACGTTCCAGTGGTGCTTCTTCAGCTGGTGGTACAGCACGTACGTCGCCGCCAGGTCAGTGTTCAACGCGTCGACGATCTGCTCGGCCTTCCCCTGTTCGAGCCGCAGCGAGTTCTCCTCGACCGTGCCGGCCTCTTGCAGGACGTGTTTCTGGGTGCTCATTACATCCGTTTGTTCGTTCGCTCCGCACTTAAGGTTTGGCACTCGAAAAGAATAATTTTGGACAACCGAAAACAGGATTGTTGCTAAAGAAATCTAGATTGTTCGAGTCTGCCCTCGATCTGTGCCCGAACGGGTTCGAGATCCGTGGCTCGCAAGCGGTAGAACGTCGACGAAACCGAGGTGGATGGGCTTACGGACGAGTTAGCACGAGGGCGGCGTCACCGTCGAGACGGGCCGCGTCGACGCCCGCGGCGGGCTCCGCGGTGCGGGCCTGCCGGTCGTGGACTGCGAGGAGCGCCGCCCGTTCCGCGCCTTCGATACCCATGTCCTCCACGAACTCCTCCCAGACGTGGTCGGGCAGCGCCAGGTAGTACGCGCCTTCCGTCCGCCCGACCAGCGGATCCTGGTGGAAGTAGTTGCGCCACTCGTAGACGATGTCCTCGACGCCGGGGAGGTCCCGCACGTTCGATTGGTGGGTGCGGACGAGCGCCGCGAGTCGGTCGACCGAAACGTCGTTGTCGTCGGCCGCGTCGGCCAGAACCGCGTCGTCGAACGCCGCCAGTTCGTCCCTGGTCATTGGGTCGGATCGACGGTGCCAGCGCATTTATAATCCTGCTCCGTAGGAGACCGCATGCATCCGCGGGCGAGTGAGTTCGAACGGTGCGCGACCGAACTCGGCGTCGACCTAGAGGTACGGGAGTTCCCCGAAGGGACGAAGACCGCCGCGGACGCGGCCGAGGCGATCGGCTGCGACGTGGCCCAGATCGCGAGTTCCATCGCGATGGTCGCAGACGAACTCGTCGTCGTGGTGACGAGCGGCGCGCACAGAGTGAGCGAGCAGCGTCTCGCCGACCTCCGGGGCGTCTCCACCGCAGAGGTGCGGATGGCCGACGCCGACGAAATCAAGGAGACGCTGGGCTGGGCGATCGGCGGCGTCCCGCCGTTCTGTCACGACACGAGCGTCCCCGTCTACATCGACGAGTGGCTCCGCGAGTTCGAGACCGTCTGGGCCGCCGCGGGCACGCCCGAGGCGGTCTTCCCGATCGCTCCCGACCGGATCGAGGAACTCGCCGACGCGACGCCGACGGTCGTCGCCGAGGGGTGACGGACTCCACTTGGGGGCGGCCGTCGGTGGAGACCGGGGGGCCGCCTCTTCTTGCGGTCTGAGAACCGGGACAGTTTATAAACGGACCCGACTCGAAGTCGGGAGTAGATGGGCCAGTTAGCAACGTTGTTCGAACCCGACCGTATCGCGGTCGTGGGCGCGACCGACCGCGAGGGGTCCGTCGGTCGCGCGATCACGGCGAACCTCCTCGCCGACTTCGAGGGGGACGTGGTCGCCGTCAACCCCACGAAAGACGAGGTGCTGGGTCTGGAGTCACACGACAGCGTGACGGACGTTCCCGATGTAGACGTGGCCGTCATCGTCGTGCCCCCCTCCATCGTCCTCGACGCCATCCGCGAGGCCGGCGAGGCCGGCGTCCGCGACGTGGTCGTCATCACCGCGGGCTTCGGCGAGTCCGGCAGCGAGGGCGCCTCGCGCGAGCGCGAACTCCGCGAACTCGCCGCGGAGTTCGACCTCAACCTCGTCGGTCCCAACAGCCTCGGCATCATGAACACCGATCTCGGCATGAACGCCACGTTCGGCCCCGAAAACGCCCGACCCGGCTCGATCTCGTTCATGAGCCAGTCGGGCGCGTTCGTCACCGCCGTCGTCGACTGGGCGAACGACCGCAATCTCGGCTTCCACAACGTCGTCTCGCTCGGTAACAAGGCCGTCCTCGACGAGAGCGACTTCGTCGCGGAGTGGGGCGACGACCCCGACACAGACGTCATCCTCGGCTACCTCGAAGACGTGGTCGACGGCCGGGCGTTCGTCGAGTCGGCCCGCGAGGTGTCGTCCGACACGCCCATCGTCGTCGTCAAGTCGGGCCGCACCGAGGCCGGCGCGTCGGCCGCCGCCTCCCACACCGGCGCCATCGCGGGGTCGGAGGCCGCCTACGAGGCGGCGCTCGACCAGGCCGGCGTGCTCCGCGTCGAGACCGTCCAGGATCTCTTCGACTTCGGGAGCATCCTCGCGGGCCAGCCCCTGCCCGAGCGCGACGGCATCGCCATCGTCACCAACGCCGGCGGCCCCGGCGTGATGACGACCGACGCCGTCGGCGACTCCGACCTCTCGCTGGCGTCGTTCACCGACGACACCATCGAGACTTTTCAGCAAGCGCTGCCCGACGAGGCGAACGTCTACAACCCGGTGGACATCATCGGCGACGCGCCCGTCGAGCGATTCGAGGAAGCCCTCGACATCGCCCTGGCCGACCCGAGCGTCGGCGCCGCCGTCGTGGTCGCGTGTCCGACGGCGACGCTTTCCTACGAGGCGCTGGCCGAGTCCGTCGTCGACCTCCAGGCCGAGTACGAGATGCCCGTCGCGGCGACGCTGATGGGCGGGTCGTCGACGCGCGCGGCCAACGACACGCTCTCGGCGGCGGGCATCCCGACGTACTTCGACCCCGCCCGCGCCGTCCGAAGCCTGGACGCGCTCCGGGAGTACCGCGAGATCAGTCGCCGCGAGTACGCCGAACCCGAGACGTTCGACGTCGACCGCGAGGCGGCACGCGAGATCCTCGAATCGGCCGGTCGGCGCGACACCAATCGCCTCGGTGTCGAGGCGATGGGACTGCTCGACGCCTACGGCATCCCGACGCCCGCGTCCGATATCGTCGACTCGCGCTCTGGCGCGGTCGAGGCGGCCGAGCGAGTGGGCGGCGGCGACGAAGTCGTCATGAAGATCGTCAGCCCTGACATCCTGCATAAATCGGACATCGGCGGCGTCGCCGTCGGCGTCCCGCCCGAAGAAGTCGCCGACACGTACGAGGACCTGGTGACTCGGGCGCGGAACTACCAGCCGGACGCGACCATCCTCGGCGTGCAGGTCCAGGAGATGCTCGACATGGACGGCGCCGTCGAGACCATCGCCGGGATGAACCGCGACCCGCAGTTCGGGCCGCTCGTCCTCTTCGGCCTCGGCGGCATCTTCGTCGAGGTGCTCGAAGACACCACGGTCCGCGTGGCGCCCGTCAGCGAGCCGTCGGCCAGGGAGATGCTGGACGAGATCGAGGCCGCGCCGCTGTTGCGAGGGGCTCGCGGCCGGGACCCCGTCGACGAGGCGGCGGTCGTCGAGACCATCCAGCGCCTCTCGCAGCTCGTCACCGACTTCCCCGCCATCGTCGAACTCGACATCAACCCGCTCGTCGCGACGCCGGACGGCGTCCGGGCCGTCGACGTGCGACTCACCATCGACCAGGAGCAACTATGAAACCGATATTCGTCACCTCGACCGGAGAAGGCACCGGCAAGACAGCCATCGCGATCGCCGTCGCGAAACTCGCCCAGGAGGAGGGCCTCGACGTCGGCTACTTCAAGCCGAAGGGCACACGTCTAAAGAGCCCAGTCGGGAAAACCCGCGACGAGGACCCGATCCTCGCCAAGGAGATGCTCGGCATCGACCGCGACCTCTCGGAACTCGAACCGGTGGTGTACTCGCCGGCGTTCATCGAGGAGGCGATCCGCGGCAACCGCGACGGCGAGGTGCGCGAGCGCGTCCGCGAGCACTACGACGCCCTCGCCGAGGCGTACGACCTCGTCGTCATCGAGGGGGGCGGCCGACTGGAGACGGGCGGCATCGTCGGCCTGACCGACCCCGACGTGGCCGAACTGCTCGACGCGCGGACGCTCCTCGTCGGCGGCTACACGAATCCCGCCGACGTGGACGAAGTGCTCGCGGCCGCGCGCCAGTTCGACGGCAACCTCGCCGGCGTGCTGTTCAACGCCGTCGCCGACGGCAACTTCGAGTCGCTGAACACCGACGTCGTCCCGTTCCTCGAGACCCGTGACATCCCGGTGCTGGGTATCGTCCCACGAGTGCAGGAACTGGCCGGTGTCACCGTCGCCGACCTGGCGGACGCGCTCGGCGCGGACGTTCTGAACCCCCAGGCCTCGATGGACGGCTTCGTCGAGCGCTTCGCCGTCGGCGCGATGGGCAGCGACGCCGCCCTGCGTCACTTCCGGCGCATGCGCAACGCCGCGATGGTCACCGGCGGCGACCGCGCGGAGATCCAGGCCGCCGCGCTCGAAGCACCGGGCATCGAGTGCATCGTCCTCACGGGCGGGCTCAGGCCGTCTGGGGCCATCCTCGGCAAGGCCGCCGAGGCCGACGTGCCGATCCTGCTCGTCCAGTCGGACACGAAGATCACCGTCGACCGCCTCGAAGACGTGCTGAGCACCGGTCGCACGCGCGACCCCGAGACCGTCGACCGCATGGTCGAACTCCTCTCGGACCACGCCGACCTCGCCGATCTCCTCGAAAGCGGTGATTAACGACCGACGGCGTCGCAGTCGAAACAGGGGTTCGGCCCGTGGGTAGCGCCCCCATTCCAGGTTTCAGACAGCGATAACGTCGCGCTACCGCACTCAAAGGCGCGTATAGCGCTAGAACGATAGACGGCACTTATATGGCGAAATGCGCTGTTTCCGTTGGAGTCAGTTGGCTCCGTAGTGTCACACGCCGGGGCTCGCGCCCCACCGTTCCCTTTATACCCCTACCCGGACAGCGGTTCGCGGCCGACCGCTGGTCACGTGCCCGGAACGGCGCCGTTCGGGAGTCGCTCCCGGACGCCCGTGACCGCTACCGTCGGGTCCTCGAGTGACAGCGGCGGGAGCGTCCACACCGGACAGCCGGTCATCGCTCGCAGCGTCTCCGGGTTCGTGCGTTCGGCGACGGAGACGCCTGCGTACTCGTTCAGGACGATCCCGTGGACGCTGCACCCGCGGCGTTCGAGCGCCTCGACCGTGAGCGCGGAGTGATTGAGCGTCCCCAGTCCCGACCGAGCGACGACGAGCGCGGGGACGTCCAGGTCGGCGACCAGGTCAACGACCTCCGCATCTCCGGCCAGCGGGACGCGCAGCCCACCGATCCCCTCGACGACACCGACCGACGCTTCGGCGAGCGCGTCTTCGCAGCCCTCGCGGATGCGCTCGTACGAGAGTTCCACGCCCTCTCGCTTCGCGGCGACGGCCGGCGCGAGCGGAGGTTCCAACCGTTCGAGGCAGGTCGCGGCGTCGTCGGTCCCGCAAGCCTCTGCGACGAACCCCGCGTCGTCGTCCGGCGGGTAGCCCGTCTGGACCGGTTTGACGGCGCGGGCGTCGATGCCCGACTCGCGAAGCCACCCGACCAGTCCTGCGGTCACGACGGTCTTGCCGACGCCGGTGTCGGTCCCGACGACGGCGAAGTCAGTCACGTCGTCCGCGTGTAGCTCCGACGGGCCGTCTGCGGTCGCGTCCGTCTCCCGATCCGGAGCCGAGTTCGCATCCGTCACAGCAGTCCCACCTCCCGACCTGCCGATTCGAAGGCCTCCAGACAGCGGTCGACCTCCTCGGCAGTGTGCGTCGCCGTCGGCGCCCCCCGAATTCGAGCCGTCCCCTCGGGGACGGTCGGTGGACGGATCGCCGGCGCCACGACACCCTTCTCGGCGAGCCGGTCCCCGAGTGCGAGCGCGTCGTCGCGGTCACCCACGAGGACGGGGAGGACCTGCGTCTCCCCGAGCACCTCGTACCCCATCGCTTCGAGGCCCGCGCGGAGCGTCTCGACCGTCTCCCAGAGGCGGTCGGGGCGGCCGGTTTCGCGGGCGATCCGCAACGACTCGCGCGCCGCGCCGACGGCCGGAGGCGCGAGCCCGGTCGAGAACACGAACGATCGGGCGGCGTTCAGCAGGTACTCGACGAGCGCCTCGTCACCGGCGACATAGCCGCCCTGGCTCGCCAGCGCCTTCGAGAGCGTCCCGAGTTGCACGTCGACTCGGTCGGAGAGCCCCTCGCGCTGGACGATCCCGCCGCCGTCGCCGAACAGTCCCGTCGCGTGGGCCTCGTCGACCATCACCCACGCGCCGAACGCGTCGGCGACGTCGCAGAGCGCTTCTAGCGGCGCCGCGTCGCCGTCCATCGAGAACACGGAGTCCGTGACGACGAGCCAGTCCTCCTCGGCACCGCGGTCGAGCGATTCGGTCGCTCGCTGGGCCATCTTCGCACGCAGGTCGTCGGGGTCGGCGTGGTCGTAGACGACCGTCTCGTCGGCGCCGATCCGGCAGCCGTCGACGATGCTCGCGTGGTTCAGTTCGTCGGAGAAGACCACGTCGGGCGCGAGCGCGTCGATAGTCCCGACGTTCGCGGCGTAGCCCGAGGAGAAGACGAGCGCGCGCTCGGTCCCCTTGCAGTCGGCCAGGTCGCGTTCGAGCGCGCGGTGAAGCCCGGTGTCGCCGGTCACGAGCCGCGAGGCGCCGGCGCCGGTGCCCACCGAGCGGGCGGCGAGTTCGGCCGCCCGCTGGACCCGACGGTCGCCGGTGAGTCCGAGGTAGTCGTTCGAGGCGAACACGAGCGACTCCGCGCCGTAGTCGGGCGCGTCGCCGCGCGGATCGTCGGCGAACCGGGCGCGTGCTCCGACCGCCTCGGCCGGCCTGAGGTCCCGGCGGAGCCCCTGCCGCTCGCGCTCGCGTAACCGCCTCTGGAGGTCGAACCCGCGGTCGGTCATACCAGTTCCCCCGCCCGGGTGGTCCCTCGTCCTTTCGGTTCCACCGAACGGCCGGTCTCTGCGGGACCCTCACTCTCCGAGATACGAGACGAAAACCAGGCCGTCGGTCTTCAGCTCGTACGCGACGTCCGTCTCCAGTCGGTTGTAGTCGAACGGCTCGGTGACGAGGTGGTAGCCGTTCGGCGTCTCCCTGACGAGGGAGACGGTCGTGTGCCCGTCCAGCTGTGAGCGCAACTGGTCGCGGTCCGCGGCGGTCGCGTCGTCGAGGTCGAAGAGGAAGTTCGTCTCGTCGCGGCAGCCGTCCGACTGGAGCGCCGATTTGAACTCGCTGTCGACACGTTTGAACTTCGCACGCACGCCCTCGTCGCCGTGGAGCCGTGCCTCGATCCAGTCGTCCATCGACCGCCGGAGCGCGAACGTGGCATCGAGCGCGTCACGGGCGTTCACCGTCAGATAGAGGCGGAACCGCTCCTCGAAGCGGGTCGTCGCGTGGGCCAGTTCCGCCGTCTTCCGCTCCAGGTCGGCCTCGCTCTCGACGACCTTCCGGATCGCCGGCGCGTCGGCGCCTCCCGGGTTCTCGTTCTCCTTCGACCGCGCGATCGCCAGCAGGAGATACACCCGGTCTCCGCCGAACTCGCAGTACTCCACGAACGGCGCCAGATCGACCATATCGACCGTCCGGACCGGTGGCACAAAACGATGCTCGATACGTGCCACCGCGCCACGGACCAGTTCGAGGGCGGTTCAGAAACTCGGCATGATCTCGGCGGGGCCGTAGACGCCGTAGTCGCCGGCGCGGTTGCGGAGGACGGCCGCCTTCAGGTAGCCCAGCGCCGGGCCGTTGACGTTGGCTTCCATGCTGGTCGCGTCGTCCAGTTCGAAGGTGTTCGTCCCGCGCTCGCCGTCGAAAGTGCGGCCGGTCACGCGGACGGTGGTCGTCGTCGGCTTCTCGTCGGAGCGTACGTCGAGCACGCCGCCGACGGTCACGTCGTCGGCGTCGCAGATGCCCGCTCGTTCGAGGAGGACGTCGTCGGCGTGTTCCATGTCGCGGAACTCCAGCACGCCGTCGTGCTCGTCGACGAGGTCCTCGATCTCCTCGTCGCTCATCTCGCGGGCCGTCTGGACGTCGTAGCCGTCGAGGTGGGCGATGTCCTCGCGGACGGTCCCGCGGTTGTCCTCGTAGCCGGACTTGAGACCGACGCCCCACCAGATCTCGACCTCCTCGACCTCGACGAACGACTGGGCGGTGAGCGCGGCCGCGCCGGTCAGAAAGCCCGGCGTCGCGCCTGCGCCGCAGACGAAGGTGATGCCGCTGTCCTCCAGGGCCTCCGCGCGGTCGTCGAGCATCCCGATGACGCGCGAGCGCTTGAGCACGTCGACGAGGACGCCCTCGTAGCCGGCGTCGGCGAAACGCTCGGCTATCCGCGGGATGAAGTCGTGTTCGAGGTTCGGGAGCGCGATCAGAACGGCGTCGATCGCGTCGCTCTCGGCGATCACGTCGTCGATGGGCGTCTCCGTCGGTTCGCCCTGATCGCTGGCGACGATTCCGGCGCCCTCCCCGGTCTGTTTCACGCCGTCGCTGGCGGTGGATCCCTCGACCGCGGCCGCACCGCCGTCGGACCGAGGGTCCGACGAGGTCTCACTCGCGCTGCTCGCGAGACCGCCGTCCGAGGCGTAGTCGTCGGTCGGCGTCGCCGGCGTGGTACCGTCCGCCGATTCCTCGGGACCGGAGGCGACGTTGCCCTCGGTCGCGTCGAGGAGTTCCGCCACGTCGAGGCCCTCCTCGTCGACGGCGACGCCGTCGCGGTCGCAGGCCGCGACCGGGGTGAGCCCCTCCTTGTGTCGGGAGACGTCGAGCGTTCGTCTGCCGATGCCACCGGTGCCGAGTACCGCGAATGTCACGTCGTCCATGGTGTGAGTGTCGTCGCTGCGTCGTCAGTCCGAAACGTTGCTGGTCGCGCTGCCCGCGGCGGTGTCCGTCTCGTCGTCGGCCGTCGCTCCCTCCCGGTCGCGGCTCGCGGCTTCTTCTCGCGAGCGAGGCTCGCTCGAACGGCCCGCGGAACTCCGTTCCGCGCTATCGCCGCTCGCTCCGTCCGCGGCCGCCCGTCGGTCGGCCGCGCGCTCCTTCACCACATCGGGGTCGAAGTCGTTCGCGTCGCGATTCGGCTCCAGTCCGGCGCGCTCGACGATCTCGATGTCGTCGGCGGCGGACTGGCCCTCGGTCGTCAGGTAGTCGCCGGTGAGCATGCCGTCGGCGCCCGCCTCGAACGGCAGGTGCTGCTCGTCCTCGGCGAGGTTCGCCTCCCGACCGCCGGTCAGGCGGACTCGCGCCTCGGGGTGGAGCAGCCGGTACACCGCGATGGTCTGGATTATCTCCTCGGTCGTGATCTCGGCCCCGTCGTCGAAGCGTTCGCCGAGCGGCGTCCCCGCGACGGGGTTGAGGATGTTGACGGGGAGCGACGAGACGCCGACGTCCTGTAATGCGATCGCCGCGTCGACCCGGTCGGTCGGGCTCTCGCCCATCCCGAGGATGACGCCGGCGCACAGGTCCATTCCCGCCTCCTTGGCCACTTCGAGCGTCTCAACCCGGTCCTCGAAGGCGTGCGAGTCGACGATCTCGGGGAAGAAGTTCGGCGAGGTCTCGATGTTGTGATTGTAGTGGTTGATCCCCTCGTCGGCGAGGATCCCGGCCTCCTCCTCGGTGAGGATGCCCAGAGAAGCGTCGACCTCCACGTCGGTCTCGTCGCGGACCAACCTGATGGCGCGGAGGACCTCCTCCCACTCCCCGGGGCGGCGTTCCTTCGAGACGCCCTTCTCGGCGACGACGATGCCGAAGCGCTGGGCCCCGTCGCGTTCGGCCCGCTTGGCCGATTCGAGGATCGACTCGGGGTCGAGGAAGCCGTAGGTCTC
The DNA here is from genome assembly GCF_047715405.1 of Halosimplex rarum. Lineage (NCBI taxonomy): Archaea > Methanobacteriati > Methanobacteriota > Halobacteria > Halobacteriales > Haloarculaceae > Halosimplex > Halosimplex rarum. The sequence goes on along the minus strand of NZ_CP180412.1, from coordinate 1,057,518 downwards.
GATGCCGGTGTCGAAGTGGACCGACTGGGCGCAGAAGCCGCAGTCCTCGGCGCAGTCGCCGGCCTTCGCGTTGACGATCGAACAGGCGTCGACCGTCCCGTCGCCGAAGTGCGCGCGGACCGCGTCGGCCGCCGCGGCGAGTTCGTCGACCGGCTGGGCGATCAGCGCCAGCCCGTCCCGACGGTCGAGTCGCTCGCCCGCCAGCACGCGCTCGACGGCGTCGTCAATCGTGCGATTTCCCGTCTCGTAAACCACGGTTCGACCGTCGGTTGACTGGCCGAAAAAGGTTCGGGTGGTCTCCGGGGAGACAGGCCGCGGTCCCCGGGCAACCGATCCAGCGCGTCCCTCCTGTTCGCCAAAGTATTTCAGGGACATCGGAGATGTGACGTCATGGCAGACGCGGGAATCGGCGTCGCGGGGGAGGACCCGTGGTACTGGGAGTACGACGGCGAGCCGACGCTTCTCGTCGGGGGATCGAACACTGACAACCCGTTCCAGTGGACCGGGGACCAGCTTCGCGACCACCTCGACGAACTGGTGGCGGTCGGCGGAAACTACATCCGGAACACGATGTCCGACCGGGGGGGCAACGACGTCCACGCGTTCGACGAGGTCTACGACGGCGCCTACGACCTCACCTCCTTCAACGAGACGTACTTCGAGCGGCTGGAGGACTTCCTCGACGAGACGGCCGCTCGCGACATCGTCGTGCATCTCACACTCTGGGACCAGCACGACCTCTCGGAGAGTCACCCATTCGCCCACCAGAACAACGTCAATTACGGCCGCTACGATTCCGGGATCGCGAGCGCGGCGGACATCCACCAGGCGGTGGACCGCAACGAGGTCGTCTACCCGCACCTCGAGCGCTTCGTCGACCGCGTCCTCGACGTCGCGTTCGAGTACGAGCACGTCATCTACAACGTCAACAACGAGTCGACGACCGGCGAGGAGTGGGAGCGTCACTGGGCGGAGTACGTGCACGAGCGGGCCGACAGCGTCGGGAGAGACGTCGACGTGACCAGCATGAACATGTGGCCCGGGCGCTCGGTCGCTGTCGCCCGTCGGTACCCGGAGACGATCACGTTCGTCGAGGTGTCGCAGGCGAACCAGGACTCGAAAGGGTACACCGGACAGGCCCACTGGGACGCCCTCCGGGACTGGCGCCAGGAGATCGAGGAACACGTCGGTCCGCGACCGTTCAACAACGTCAAGATCTACGGCACCGACGCGGAGAACGCCTCGGCTGGCAGCGCCGCGGAAGCCGTCGAGCGGTTCTGGCGGAACCTGCTCGGCGGCGCCGCGTCCGCCCGGTTCCATCGCCCGACCCGGTGGGGGATCGGACTGGACGAGCGCGCCAGGGCACAGATCCGTTCCGTCCGCATGATCGAGGAGGAACTTCCGTTTCTCGCCCTCTCCCCGCGGAACGACCTGCTCTCGGACCGGGATCCGAACGAAGCGTACTGCGCCGCCGACCCGGGGAGCGCGTACGTCGTCTACTTCCCTGAGGGGGGTGCGGTCGACCTCGACCTCACCGGGACGGACGGATCGTTCGAGGTCCGCTGGCTCGACGCGGACGAGGCGGCCTGGACCGATTCGGACGTCGTCAGCGGCGGCGGTCAGCGCACTCTCTCGGCCCCGGCCTCCGGAAACCGGCTGGCGGTCGTCAAGCGATAGCCGGGGCGGACCACGCCGGTCCGGCCGGTCGCTGCGGAGTCGTCCCGGTCACTCTCCCCAGTAGTAGCGCGGCCCGAGGATCATGTACGCGAGCGCGGAGACCAGCAGAACTCGCGGAAACGCCCGTGAGAACGCCAGCGGCGCGACGATAGCGGCCGCCTGGACCACGCCGAGCACGCCGGCGTCACGCGCCCGAAGTTTCGGGTAGGGAACGGGAGCGACCATCGCCAGCGAGAGGACCGACGCGACCGCGAGGAGGCCGGGGATCCAGGTCAGCCCGGCGAGGTACGCGGCGGCGAGGATCGTCGCCCCGAGCGTGTTCTGGATGCCCGGCCGGTTCTCGCCCTCGCCGACGAACTCGCTGTAGAGGGCGGTCCTGACGATCGAGAAGACCACGAACAGCGAGCCGGTCCCGAGCGCGGCGGCGGCCTGAGCGGGCGGCGCCGCGGCCAGCCCGTCGCCGAGCCAGCCCCACTCCGCTGCCGCGATGCCGTACACGAGGAGGGCGGGCGTCGCGCCGAAGGAGACCACGTCCGTCACGGAGTCGAGCAGCGGGCCGACCTCGGTACCGCCGAACTGTCTGGCGGCGATGCCGTCGAGCGCGTCGGCGATGGCGGCCAGCAGGACGAGTCGCGCGGCGAGCGCGGGGTCCGACAGCGCGACGACGCCGGCGACGAAGCCGACGACGGCGTTCGCGAGCGTGACGACGTCGGCGACGCCGATCCGTTCGCGCACCCGCAACCCCTCGTTCATACCACCGCTGTCGGTGACGGGGTACATCAATCACGGGGAAGCGCGGCCGTGACCGATCTCCGGTCCGCGGCGGGAACCCGGCGGCACGGTGTTCACGCACCGCTGGGCATTCGCGTTCAGCGCTGCGTGACGGGTCTCACTCGATGGCGTCGAGGACCTGCGCGAGCGACTCGATACGGTCGAGCGGGGCGACGATGTCCGCGTCCTGGTCGTAGGCGATGGCGTTCCCCGCGGCCAGCTTCGGGACGTGCGTGTGATAGAGCGACAGATACAGCTCCCGGACGTCTTCGGAGGCGATGGCGCTCAGGTCGGCGTCGTACTCCCGGCGCGCGGCCTCGTCGGCCAGGTCCGCCAGCGCGAGCTCGCACCGGTGCTCGTCGAGCGTCCGGACCGTGTACCGACGATACCGGTGGCCGAGCAGCCCGAAGGCGTCCGTTACCGATGTCGTCTCGTCGGCCGGATGGGTTTCCATACAGAGATGTGTGGCGCCATCCGGGTAGGCCTTCGTACTGCGCACGGCAGGGGTTTATCAGTCACCGGTCGGGGAAAGCGACGCTTTCTCCTCGTCGAGCGGCGTCACCCGGATCGTGTTGGCGACCAGCGCGTGGTGGCCCCGTCGCAGCCGCTGCGAGAGGGACTGCCTGGTGATGCCGAGTTCCTCCGCGACCGCGTCGAGCGTCGTCTCGCGTGGCTCCTCGAAGTAGCCCAGCTCCCAGGCGATGTTCAGGGCCTCGTGCTGTTTCTCCGAGAGGCCGTATCGGCTCCCGGTCCGCGGATGGGACGTCTCGTAGAGCTGTTCGAGGCGAAAGGAGACGTCGCGGTCGTCGGTGAACGCCCTGAACTCGTCGAACGGGTCGCGGTCGTCGAAGCGGATCTTGATGTCCCAGACGCCGTCCTGGCCCTTGGCTTCGAGGATCGTCGCCCCGCCCTGCGTGTAGGCGTAGACGACCGTGTCGACGTCGCCCGTCCAGCTGGCCCGGTAGAGCGACGCCGACTCGAAGTCGTCGAGTCGGCGGAGGTCGGACACGGTGGGGTCTTCGGCCGCGACCGATTCGAAGACGTCGAGGTCGACGTCGGACACCCAGAAGTACGGCGTCAGCAGTTCGTCTGTCGCGGCGACTCGGTCGATCTCGACCACTAGGTCGGGCAGTCGGTCGAGCGTGGAGGACAGCGCGAAATCCGTCGACGGGATCTGGAACTCGGCGAAGAGGCTCACAAACGGGCTTGCGCGCTCACCGGGAAAACGTCGTTTGCGGGCTACGTGCGGATCGGTACCAGTTGTCCGCCGGAAACCCAGAAGGCATTTGTGACGGTCGGACCGACTGGGAACCGAACCAACAGATGACCTCCGTCGAGGCCCTGGCCTGCGAACGCTGCGGTCGGCGCTACGCCCCCGACGACGTCGAGTACACCTGCCCGGACCACGACGGCGTCGCCGGCATCCTCGACGTGTGCTACGACTACGATGCCGTTCGCGAGCGCGTGGCCGCCGCGCTCGACGGCCCGACGGAGGATCTGTGGACCTACGGACCGCTCCTGCCGGTCGACGGCGAGCCCGTCAGACTCGGCGCCGGCGGGACCGACCTCCTCGACGCCCCCGCCCTCGGCGACGCGCTGGGCGTCGAGGCGCTCGTGAAAAACGAGACGAGCAACCCGACCGGGTCGAACAAGGACCGCGGGAGCGCCGTCGTCGTCTCGCGCGCCCGCCAGCAGGGTCACGACGTGGTCGCCTGCGCCTCGACCGGGAACGCCGCCGCCTCCCTCGCCGGCTACGCCGCTCGCGCCGATCTAGAGTGCCGTATCTTCGTCCCCGCGGACCTCCCCGAAGCGAAGGCGGTCCAGCCGCGCCTCTACGGCGCCACCGTGCTGGGGGTCGACGGCACCTACGCCGACGCATACGAGCTCTGTCGCGAGGTCTCGGCCGAGCGGGGCTGGTACAATCGCAACGCCGCGATGAACCCCTACGCGGTCGAGGGCAAGCGGACCCTGGGGTTCGAACTCGCCGAGCAGGCACCCGACGCCGACTGGGTCGCCATGCCGATGGGCAACGGCTGCTCGCTCGCCGGCGCCTGGAAGGGCCTCCGGGAGTTCGAGCGCCTCGGGTTCCTCGACGAGACGCCGCGCATGCTCGGCGTCCAGGCCGAGGGCGCGACCGCGATCTACGACCGGTTCGTCACCGAGTCAGCGGACGGGCCCGACGACCGCAACGACGGCGGAACGGGTCGTCCTACCGATGGAAACGGGGAGACGACCGCCGACAGCATCGACGTAGGCGTCCCGCACAACGCGGGCAAGGCCTGCCGCGCGCTCCGGGACAGCGACGGTGACGCGGTCGTCGTCTCGGACGCGGAGATACTCGACGCCCAGCGCCTCCTCGGCGAGTGCGAGGGCGTCTTCGCCGAGCCCGCGAGCGCGGCCGCCGTCGCCGGCGTCCGGACCGCGCGCGAGCGGGGGACAGTCGCGTCCGGCGAGCGCGTCGCCGTCGTCGCCACCGGGACCGGCCTCAAAGACACCGCCAGCGCGCGCCGGGCTGTCGACGACGTGATCGCCGTCGACGCCGCCGGCGAGGGGCTCCCGGACGACCTCTGACCGTTCGGCGCCTCAGTCGTGTTCCCGACGCAGTTCAGTTCTCGTCGACGTCGCCCATCCACAGGCGTGCGCCGGTCACGACGGTCCCGCTGACCAGGATGGCGAGCTGCCAGCCGTGGCGGACGACCGGGAACATGCGTTCGGGGTCTTCGACCGTGTCCGGGTCGGGCCCGCCGCCCTCCCCGCCCGGGTTCGGGTCGACGCCGGTAGAGATGTTGACCTCCTGGGAGGAGCCGCGGCTCCGCGGGCCGGACTGTTCGGTGTCGGGGCTCAGGTCGACGTACGACTGGACGATCCCGCGCTGGTCGGAGATCTCGAAGCGCCCGTCGAGGACGTAGAACTGGTCGTGCAGCGGCCACAGCGGGTTGACGCCGTGGTCCACGAAGTCGAGGCCGATCCCGGCGAACGCGAGCGCGACGACGCTGACCCAGGCGAGGCGGGCCCCCTCGGGTCCCCAGCGGCCGCGGACGAACGAGCGGTCGCGGATCCGCGTGTCGGCGTACAGCAGGAGGCCCGCGCTGATCGGGATCAGGTAGGTGTGCAGGACGGTGCGGTGGCCGGCGACGGAGACGAGCGCGATGAACGAGTCCAGATCCGGCGCGGCGACGACGGCGAGGACGACCAGCAGCGACCGCCGGTCGAAGACCGACCCCAGCAGCGCGGCGGCGATCATCCCGCCGAAGGCGAGATGGACCAGCGTCGAAGGCATACCCGTGGCTGTGGGACGCAATAGCATAATCTTTCAGGGCGCTTCGGAGATCACGGCAACCGTTCGGAGAGACTCCACAGCACCGCTCGACAGCGGTATCGGGCCTTCCGCCGCTTCTATAATCCTCGAAGGAGAAGCCGGCGGCGATGAGTGCCCTGGAGACCTGGATCCGGTTGGTCGCGGGCGTCGGGGTAGCGCAGGCGCACGGCTCGATGAACACCCTGGAAGTCGGGATCCGGTTGGTCGCGGGCGTCGGGTTGATCCTCGCCAACGGCTTCTTCGTCGCGATCGAGTTCGCGCTGACGCGGGCGCGGCAGTTCACCGAGGACGAGTTCGTCGACGGCAGCGCGGCCCTGGAGCGGGCCTGGGAGATGACGAACAACCTCGAGATCTACCTCACCACCTGTCAGGTGGGGATCACCGCCTCCAGTATCGCGGTGGGTATCGTCGCCGAACCGGCGCTGGCGGCGATCTTCTACCCGGTGTTCGAGGGCACGCGGCTGGCGACCGTCGGCGCCGGCGCTATCATCGCCTTCCTGATCATCAACCTCGTCCACCTCACCCACGGCGAGCAGACGCCGACGTACCTCGGCGTCGAGCGCTCGCGGATGGTCTGTCGGTACGGCGCCGCGCCGCTCTACTGGTTCAACTGGGCCATCTCGCCGCTGATCACGCTGGGCGACTCGATCGCCAAGTGGACGCTGCGGCTGTTCGGTATCGAGATGACCGGCGCGTGGCTGGAGACCGAGGAGGACGTCATCGAGTCGCGCGCCGACCTGCGGAACAAACTCGGCTCGGTCCTCAACGAGGGCGACCTCTCCGAGGAGCGCCGCGACGAGGTCATGAACGCCCTCCAAATCGGCGAACAGCCCGTCCGCGACGTGATGGTCCCGGCGGGGGACATCGCTCCGTTGTCGACCGCCGTCGACACCGCGGAGAACTTCGACCGGATCGAGGCTCACCCGCACACCCGTTACCCGCTCGTCGGCGAGGACCTGACCGACTTCCGGGGCGTCGTCTACCTGCCCGTCCTCATGCGCAACCGCGAGCGGCTGGCCGGTGACGGCGACGTCGACTTCGCGGAACTGGCCGCGCCGCCGGTGACGATGTCACCGGACACGGACGTCAGCGACGCTATCGACCAGTTCCAGGCGGAGAACCAGGAGCTCGCGCTCGTCATCGAAGACGGCGAGGTCGTCGGGATGGTCACCGTGACCGACCTGCTGGAGTCGGTCACGGGGGACATCGAGGACCCGATCGACACCGGCGCGGCCACTCCCGGCGACTGATGGCAGAGAACCGTCCGTTCGAGGGAGCCAAAGCGTAGTTCTCACACGGTTCTCTCCGATGAGGCGAGCCAGTTAGTTCGGCTTTCAGAGTGAACAACTGCGGTGGCGCGCGCTGTCGCGGCCTCCGTGCCGCGACGAAGCCGCGCGAGGGATGACCGAGGGAGCGCAACGACCGAGGGAATCGGTTGGGGAGGCGTGAGGCGCGGTGCTGTGTGGTTGCGGTCCTGGCGGACTGAAAGGGCGAGGCGCGCTCGCGTTTATGTAGTCGGCTGAGTCGGCACTATCCGAGCGCAGCGAGGATATCCGACTCAGCGACTGCGAGCGCGCCGAGGGATTTCATCGCTTGCTGTTAGTAACGGTCCCGGTAACTCGACTTCATTACTCAATCGAACCCACAGAAACCACTGCTAGGTAAGCACGCACCACAGATCGGCCAGTTTCCCGGATATTCCGCTAATAGAACCGCCGTAACCGGAAATCTATACGCCTCGTTCGTTCGGTCAGACGTGCTGGGCGATCAGGTCGCGCAGCGCGCCCTCGTCCTGGACGCCGACGCGGCGTTCGGTCGCCTCGCCGTCGACGAACAGGAACATCGTCGGGACGCCCTGGACGCCGTATTCGCGGGCCAGCCCCTGTTGGGCGTCGACGTCGACCTTCGCGACGGTCGCGTCGGTCGTCTCCGCGATGTCGTCGACGATCGGTTCGAGCATCTTGCACGGGCCGCACCAGTCCGCGTAGAAGTCGACGAGGACGACGCCGTCTGCGACGACCTCCTCGAAGTGAGCCTGGTCCTCGACGTGGACCGGCTCGTCGGGCGTCTCGTCGGCGGCCTGGCCGTCGCCGTCCGACGCCCTGGCGGCGTCCGGACCCTCCGATCGGAGTCGTTCCTTCTTTCGCTCGCGGATCCGTTCGAGCTCCTCGTCGGTCGCGTCGTCACTCGCTTCACTCATCGCCGGTCCGTACGGTCTTGTCCCGTTTAACCCCCTCGGCGTCGTGTCCGTCGGACGCACGAACGACGGCCGACAGACGGTGGCTAAGCCGGGGCGTCAGACGTAGAACAAGATTTTAAGCCCCCGCCACACGAGGTACGCTATATGAATCCCGAGACGGCGCCGCAGGAGATCACGACGCTCGTGGGGCGGGAAGTCTACACCAAAAACGGCGTGTTCGTCGGCGAAGTCGAGGACTTGCGCCTGGACCTCGACGTCCAGCAGGTGACCGGGCTGGCGCTCCACCAGATCAACGGCGAGCTGTTCGATCCGGAAGTGAGCGCCTCCCGCGGCATCATCGTCCCGTATCGCTGGGTGCAGGCGGTCGGCGACATCGTCATCGTCAACGACGTCGTCGAGCGCGTCCACGGCGACGAAGGAAACGGCGAGGAAGAAGTCCCGGCCTGACCGCGGTCCGCTTCTAGAACGCGTCGTCTTCGAGCGTGATGTCGGCGTGGAGTTCGTCCCGGAGCGCCGAGTGGACGTGGCAGATCTCTTCGCCGCGTTCGACGATGTCCTGGCCGTCGTTCCCGAGGTCGGCTTCGACCTTGAGCGTCCAGGTCATCGACTCGAGGTCGTCGTCCTCGTCGAGGTCGGCACCGACTTCGGCCTCGACGCGGCCGATGTCGTCGTAGTCGTACTCGCCGGCAGCGACGCGGAGCGCCGGGATGTAACAGGAGACGTAGTCGGCCGCCAGCACCTGGTTGGCGGTGGGGCCGTCCTCGGATAGCGCGTCGACGACGAGCGACCACTCGCCGTCGATCTCGTTTTCGACCGTGTATCCCTCTTCACAGACGCTCGTGACTTCGATATCGGACATTGCACTCGGCACATCGACCCCCCACTCCTAAAGAATACCTAACCGACCGTGTTCGGCCGCCGCCTGGACCCCAGTCGGTCCGGCGGCCGACCCGTCGGGAGCGACTCAGTAGCCCTCGGAGAGGTCGAACGTCTCGTCGCCGTCGAGGACGTGGACCTCGGCGTCGCTACCGGTCCCGGCCACCTCGTTCACGAACCGGTCGGTGTCGATCTCGATCGGCGGGAACGTGTCGTAGTGCATCGGGAAGACGTGGTCGACGTTCAGCCAGTCGGACGCGATGGCGGCCTGCATCGGGCCCATCGTGAAGTGGTCGCCGACAGGGAGCGCGGCGGCGTCCGGTTCCAGAAACGGCCCGATCACGTCGCGCATCTCCGTCATGAGGCCCGTGTCGCCGGCGTGGTAGAACGTCGTCGACTCCTCGTCCGCGACCTGCGTCGGCTTCGTGTCCGAGATGATAAAGCCCGCGGGCATGCCGCCCGAGGTGCCGTAGCTGGTGTCCATGCCGTTGGTGTGGTCGGCGCGATGCATCGTGACGAAGGCGTCGCCGATCTCGACGGTGCCGCCGAGGTTCATCCCCATCCCGCCGACCGCGTCGAAGTCGCCGTACTGGTCGCGGCAGTACTCGACGACCTCTGGCGAGGCGACCAGCGTGTTTTCCTCGTAGCGGTCCACGTCGCCGATGTGGTCCGCGTGCCCGTGCGTGAGCAGGACGTAGTCCGGGTCGAGTTCCTCCGGGTCGGTGTCCGTCTTCGGGTTCTCGAAGAACGGGTCGATCAGCAGATCTGTGCTCCCCACCGTGACGAGCCAGGTCGAGTGGCCGTGCCAGGTCAGTTCCATGGTTCGCCTCGTGATAGGGCGCAGACACACTTAATGCTACGACCAGCGGCAGTTCATCGCCGGAGTTTTGGTTGACTGATATACATGATCGGGTATGGACGTAGCGGCTCTCGCACGAGCCATCTGGGAGTACACGATCGTCAGAGCCGGTGCCGTCGCGGTGGGACTGTCCGTCCTCACCCTGATCCTGGGTCTCTCGCTGACGGTCCTCGGAAGCCTCCTCATGGTGGGGTGTTTCCTGTGCGCGTGTCTCGTCTTCGGGGCAATGGACACCGGGATCGCGACCGTCGGCGCGAACGCCGACGCGGGCGTGACGCTGTCCAGCGCGACCCGCCGCCGGATGAACACGCAGTGGTTCCCGGGCCAGATCCCGCTCGTGCTGTTCCTGCTTGGACTCTCCGGATACGGATTCGCCATCGTGTTCGTCGTGGTGGCCGCGAACTAACGGCCGCTCGACGGCGTCTAGCCGTCTTTGGACTGCTGCCGTCGTCCGTCCGACGCCTGCTTCGCGGCGGCCTCTCGCTGTCGTCGTCGCTTCTCCCGCTCGCGCCGCTTTTTCTGCTGGTTCTGCTGTGCGCGATTGCTCGCGTACCGAACCCATGCGTAGGCCTGCCGGTCGAGTTCGCGGAACAGCAACGCGACCGACCCGACGACGGCCGCGACGACGAGGAGCGCGACGACGAGCGGTGAGGAGAGGTGGATCGCGAGGTAGGCCGCGACGAGCGCGACGAGCGCGATCTCCAGCCCGACCCGGAGCGCGGGGCGTCGCCAGTCCGGCCGTCCGGAGCCGTCCGTCGCGACCTTCGGAGCCATGCCCTTCCCTTTGGGGAACTCGGTGTTGTACTTTACCCCGCGCGGACGGGGATCCCCCGACGAGCGGCGACCACTCCGAGCAGCCGGAACCACCAACCGATATACGTCGCCCAGCCGACAGCAACGGACGATGGCTCCCGACAGCCCCTCTGCGAATCGCGGCGATACCGGAGCATCCGCCGACCGCGTCGAAGCGGCGCTCGCCCGCGTCGAATCGTGGTTCGACGACGCGGGCTGCCCGGGCGCGAGCGTCGCGCTGACCGACGGGTCGGAGGTCCTCGCCGCGATCGGATTCGGCGAACGGACGCTCGACCCGAGCGCGCCCGCGACCGCGGACACTCGCTACGCCGTCGGGTCCGTCTCCAAGCCGGTGACCGCGCTGGCTGTCCTCACTCTCGCCGACCGCGACCGGATCGACGTAGTGGACCCGGTCTCCGCGTACCTGTCGTACTTCGAGGGCGCTCCCGGAGACCCGATCACCGTCGCCGAACTGCTCTCGCACACGTCGGGGATGCCGAACGACGACCTCGCGTTCGCGGCCGGGGACCTCGACGGCTGGGACGACTTCCGCGCGTTCGTCGACGGGACGCTCGACCGGCGGCGGACCGACGGCGACCGTTTCTTGTACTACAACTCCGGATACGCCGTGCTGGCTCACCTCGTCGAGTCAGTGTCCGGGACGGACTTCGAGTCGTTCGTCGAGCGCGAGGTGTTCGACCCGCTCGGGATGGATGGGACGACGTACGACAGTTCGGTGCTGGGAGACCCGTCTGCGGACGTGATGTGCCCCTACGTCACCGAAGACGGCGAATTCCGCGAGGCACCGGTGTCCGACAACCCCGTTCTGTCCAGCGACGTGTTGCGGGGACCCGGCGGGCTGATCGCGAGCGTCACAGACCTCGCACGGTTCATACAGGCGCACATCGAGGGCGGTTCGTCCGTCGACGACGCGTCGCTCGATCGGATGCGCGAACCCCTGGCCACTCGCAAGCGTCTGGTCGACGGGACCGAGTTCACGTACGGCTACGGGTGGGAGATCCGACCGTTCGGGACCGACGCGCTGGTCGGCCACGGCGGGAACACGGGCGCTTCGGGCGCCTACGTCGGCTTTCTCGAAGACGAGGGCATCGGGATCGCAATCGCGTGTAACGGAGTCGCCGACCCTGGGGGCCCAGCTCGGGACGCCCTCGCACTCGCGGCCGGGCACGATCCCGATTCGGTCGACCCGGTCCGGTCCATCGAGCGGCGCGTTCGCGCCCTGACCGGCCGTTACAAGACCCCGAGCGGCAACCACCGGGCGACGGTGACGGAAGATGGCGCCCGTCTCAACGTCGAGTTCGGCGGCGAAGTCGAGGGGTTCGAGATCCGACTGCTCCCCACGGACCTGGCGTCCCACTGCTGTCGATTCACCGACGTCGACTGCGTCGAAAGCACGACGGACGCGGAGTTCTTCACTGCGGACGAGTCCGTCGAACTCCTGTTCGAGGGGATGCTGTTCCGTCGCGTCGGCGAGCCTCGCGGCGACGGTTCGGCCGAGGCGTGATCTGAAGCGACGAGAAGCGGGCCGGCGGCTCGGGGCGGCCGTCAGTCGTCCGCGCCGGCGACGCCCGGGGCGGCGTCCTCGTCGGTCTGAGAGGCCCACAGGCCCGCGTACGCGCCGCCGTGGTCGACGAGGTCGTCGTGGCTCCCCGTCTCGATGACCTCGCCCTCGTCCATGACGACGATGCGGTCGGCGTCCTGGATGGTTGAGAGGCGGTGAGCGATGATGAACGCCGTGCGGTCGGCCGTCAGCGTCTCCAGGTTGCGCTGGATGAGCTCCTCGGTCTCGGTGTCCACGTCGGAGGTCGCCTCGTCGAGGACGATGACGTCGGGGTCGTTCAGGAGCGTGCGGGCGATGGAGATGCGCTGGCGCTGCCCGCCGGAGAGCTTCACACCGCGCTCGCCGACCATCGTGTCGTAGCCGTCGGGCAGGTCCGTGATGAACGCGTGCGCGCCGGCGGCCTTCGCCGCTTCGCGCACCTGCGCTTCGACGTGGTCGGGAATGTCACCGAAGTTCTCTAGCACCGACCGGAACAGCTCGTCGTCGCCGTAGGCGATGTTCTCGCGGATAGTCCCCGAGAACATGTACGGGTCCTGCTCGACGACACCGATCCGGTTGCGCAGCGTCTGCAGGTCGTACTCGCGCACGTCCGTCCCGTCGATGGTGACCGCGCCGTCGTCGACGTCGTAGAACCGCGGCGGGAGTTTCAGGAGCGTCGACTTGCCCGAGCCGCTGGTGCCAGCGAAGCCGACCGTCTCGCCCGCTTCGACGTCGAGGTCGACGCCGTCGAGGATCTGGTCGCCGCCCTCGGAGTAGCTGAAGTCGACGTCCTCGAAGCCGACGCGGCCGTCGACCTCGTCGGGCGCGTACCCGTCCGCGGCGTCCGTGACGTCGGCCGTGTAGCCGAGGACGCCGAAGACGCGCTCGGCGCTGGATTTGGCCTTCTGGTAGTTGTTGGCGGTCTTGCCGATCCGGGTCATCGGTCCGTCGAGGTAGCGCAGGAACATGAAGAACGTGACGAACGTCCCCGCGGTCAGGCCGCCTGCGGTGACGGCGTCGGTCCCCCCGAGGACGAGGATCGTCACGAACATCGCGCCGACGAGCAGCCGCAACGAGGCGAAGAACGCCTTCCGGACGGTGATGGCGCCGATCTTCTCGTCGCGGTAGCCGCCGGACTGCTCGGCGACGCGGTCGCGTTCCACGTCGTACCGGTCGAAGGACTTCACGATGGCCGCCCCGCCGAGGTTGTTCGACAGGCGGGTGTTCATCCGCGCGACGAGTTCGCGGATCCGCTTGTACTTCGGTTCGATCCACATGATGAACTTCGCCGTGATCAGGGCGATGATCGGCACGGGGACCAGCACGAGCAGTCCCAGGCGGGGGGCCGTGTAGATCATCCACCCGCCGACGAGCCCGAAGATCATGATCGCGCGGGTGATCTCGCGGATCTCGGCGTTGAAGAAGTCTTCCAGCCGGTTGATGTCGCTGTTGAGGATCGACATCATCCCACCGGTCTGGTGGTTGTTGAAGAAGTCGAGCGACAGCCGCTGCATGTGGTCGTACGTGTCGAGTCGGAGGTCGTGCTGGATGCGCTGGGCCGTCGTCTGAAAGAAGTAGCGCGACCCGAAGTGACTGATCGACTGGACGACGTAGGCGCCCGCCGCCAGCGCGCCGAGGTAGTAGAGCATGTCGAGGCGCGCCTGCCTGTCGTCGAGCGGGACCGGCTCCGAGGGGACGAGGTTGATCGCCGACAGGACGCTGTTCGCGGTGCCCGAGGGGTTGACCGCGAGGTCGATCGCGGCGGCGATCAGCAACGCCGGGAACAGCCGCGCGACGCGGTTGATCATCGTCGAAACGACGCCGAGGGCCAGCGGCGCCCAGTACGGGACGGCGTACCGGAAGAGGCTGAGCATCGGGTGGCCGTCGACTTCGTCGCGGATCTCGTCGAAACTGCCGTGGGGGTCTGGACGTGCCATTCGGTCGACTCCGCTTGACCGTAGACGCCCAAAAACCCCCCTTAGGGGGAGAGATTCGCTGGATTCGCCTGTCAACGGGTACCGAGGGCCGCCTGACGGAGGCGGTGTCGCGAGTCGGTCCGCGGATTTTTCAGGCTGGTCGCCGACGGGCCCCTATGGACATCCCCGACTCGTCACGGCGCCGCTTCCTCGCGGCCTGCGGGACGGCGCTCGCGGCCGGGACCGCCGGTTGTTCCGGCCTGTTCGGCGACGGTCCGAGCGACACCGAGGACACGACTCCGGTCGATCCGGAGACGGAGACGGAGACGCCGGTCGACGACGGCGGCGCGGCCGGCGACTTCGAGCAGTTCGACCAGTCCGGCGAGTCCGAGGACGGCGCGTACGCCGACGTCTACCAGTCCACGGTGGACTCGATCGCTCAGATCCAGGTTCACACCGGCGGACCGAACCCGTCGAGCGGCACCGGCTTCGTCTACAGCGACGGCCACGTCGTCACGAACCAGCACGTCGTCGAGGGGGCCGAAGCGATCTATCTCCGGTTCAGCGACGGCGGCTGGCTCGACGCGACAGTCGAGGGCGCCGACGTGTACAGCGACCTCGCGGTCCTCTCAGTCGCGGAGTTACCCGAGAGCGCCCAGCCGCTGGCGCTGCGCGAGTCCGACCCCGCCGTGGGGACGGAGGTCGTCGCCATCGGCAACCCGTTCGGTAGGTTCGTCGGCTCGGTTTCCTCGGGTATCGTCAGCGGCGTCAATCGGACGCTCCCCGCGCCGAACGACTTCTCGATCCCCGACGCGATCCAGACGGACGCCCCGGTCAACCCGGGTAACTCCGGCGGCCCGCTCGTCACGCTCGACGGCAACGTCACTGGCGTCATCAACTCCGGCGGCGGCGACAACATCGGCTTCGCCATCTCCGCGCCGCTCGTCCGCCGCGTGATCCCGGCGCTCCTCGAAGACGGCGAGTACGAGCACTCGTACATGGGCGTGCGCCTCCAGACCGCCGGACCGCTGCTCGCCCAGGCCAACGGCGTCGACGACCGCGTCGGCGTCTACATCGCTGTCGTGCGCGAGGGTGGTCCATCGGACGGCGTCCTCCGTGGCAACAGCGGCGAGACCACGATAGACGGCCAGTCGGTCCCGACCGGCGGCGACGTGGTCGTCGCGATGGAGGACACGCCGATTCCGACCCGTGAGGCGCTCGCCAGCTTCCTCGCGCTGGAGACCAGTCCCGGCGACACCATCGACGTGACCGTCCTCCGTGACGGCGAGGAACAGACCGTCGAACTCACGCTCGGATCGCGACCGGATCCGCGGTCCTGAGCGGCGTCGCTGTCGGACCCTGATCTCTCGCAGAAAACACCCCACTCAGTCGAGTCGCTCTGCGGCGTCGCGCTCGACGAGCGGCCCCGCGTTCGCCTCGGGCAGTTGGACGACGTCGTCGGTCGAGAGGTCGTAGGCGCGCTGGTCGACGCCGAATATCTCGCCCACGTCGGTCGTGATCCGGACCGTCGTGCGGTCGACCGACGGGGCGTCTGCCGTATCCGCTTCGTCGGCTCCGTCTGCTCCGGACGGGCCGTCGGAATCGGGTGCGGACGCGTCGGGCTCGCCGTAGCCCTCGTCGGGCGGAGTCGGCCGGTCGGTCCCCTGCTCCGCGGGGACATCGGCGCCCGTCGTGGCGTCGTCCCCGGCCTCCGCTTCAGCCCGAGTTTCCTCGGGTCCGTCGCCGCCCATCAGGTCGGCCGCATCGACGCCCGATTCGGCCGCGGCACCGCCCTCGGCCGGGCCCGCGGGCGAATCCGGCGGTGTCGGCCCGGATTCGTCCGCGGCCGCCGCGGCGTCGGTCGGAACGTCGGTTCGACCCGAGTCTCGCTCCGAACCGGCCTGGCTGCCGGGACTCGGGTCAGCGGCGGTCGCCGGATCCGGTCCGGCGTCGGCGACGGCCTCGGCGGGGTTTTCACCGTCGATGACGGCCTCGACGTTGGCTCGGTTGCGCTCGATGGCGTCGACGAGCGTGTCGAACAGCGTCTGCTCCTCCGCGGTGAGCCCCTCGTCCTCGGTCGGCATGTCCGCGGCGGCGAGCGACGCCATCTTGACGATCTTGCCGACGCGGCGCTCGTAGATCGCCTCGACCGTCTGCTCGGCCGTGTCGATGTCGTCGCTCAAGCGCGTGACCTCCGGGGCGTCCCAGGGGTCGTCGGCCTCGTTGGCGGCCCGCTCGCGCTCGCGGTGGAGCTGCTGGATGAACTCGCCGGCGTCCTGGTAGAACGACTCCCGTAGCTGCTGGAGGCTGTCGGTCTGCCGTTCGCGACTCTGCACCGAGCGCAGTTCGTCCAGGTCCATCATCGCTGTTCGTCTCCCTCGATCATTCTGGTGCCTTCTCGGCGCGCCCTCTGGCCATCAGGAACGCGCCCAGGTACTCCGGAACGGAAACCTCACCCGCCTGGAGATTAAAACTATCGCCCTTCAGCTCGACCGTTCCGGGGTCCGTCACCTGCACGTTGATCTCGTGACCGACGAACGTCTCCGGGACCGCGTCGACCAGCGGATCGAACACCTCTAGCTCGTCGCGGGAGAGCCGTTTGACTTCGAGCGCGCTCCCGCCGTGGAGGCTCCCCGGCAGACGGATTAGCCGGTTCACGTCGGTCGTCACTGGCTCGTCGATGGGCGCGTTCTGTTTCTCGACGACCTCCGTGACGAACGCGTCCAGTAGCGTCCGCAGCCCGACGCCGCCGAGTTCGATGTTGCCCGCTTCGACCGCCTCGGCGTTGTTCTCCAGCGCGCCGTAGACGGTGTTCGCCCGCCCCTCGCCGATGCCGTCGAGTTCCTGCAAGCGGGCCTTTGCTTCGTCCTCCTCCATCGCCAGAATCTCGTCCACGAAGTCGAGGAGGCGCTCGTGGACGCGGCGGCCCCACCCGCCCTGCGTCTCGAGGACGCGCCGGCTGACGCCGCCGCGCATCTCCGTCGTCTCGACGAGTTCCGGATCGAGGCCGATCCCGCGGACGTAGTCGACGATCTCCCGTCGCGCGTCGCTCCCGAGTTCCTGGACGAGGGCGTCGCGGACGTGGACGTGGTAGCCGCGACCGCCCGAGAAGACGACTGTCGTGTCCTCGAAGCCGAAATCGGAATCGAGGAAGTCCAGCAGTCGGAACAGCGCGTCCTTGCACTTGTCGAGCATCTCGGCGTAGCTGTCCTCGCCGAGGGTGACCGAGGGGAGGTGGTCGGCGTCGAGGTCGAATATCAGGTCCGAGGAGCGCCAGGTCTTCTCGCTCATCGAACTCGCGGCCGGGCTGTCGTAGCGCCCGGCCGAGAAGTAGACGTGTTTCGGGCGCTCGCGGGCGAGGAAGTCGTCGAGCGACCCCATGTCGAGCAGCGAGCGGTGGCGGACCATCGTCTCGCCGGGGCCCTCCGTCCACGGGATGTAGCCCCACTCGCGCTCGTTGGCGTCCGGCGGGGGCGAAAACTCCGTCCGGCGGTAGTGGTCGCCGAAGCGCCCCCGGAGGTACGCCCGCGTCTGTTCCTGCACGGCTACCCGATTTCGAACGGGGCGCTAAAGCGTTTGCGCTCACGGATCGTCGCGCACGTCGGAAGCCGCCGATCAGTACTGGCGGCGTTCGCAATTTCGAGACGCTCACTTCGTTCGCGATCCGCTGCTCGCGGCTCCCCGGTGGTCGCCGCTCGCTCTCTCGGAGGTCTCCCTGCTCACGGGTCGCTCCGCTCCCCGTTCACAATATCCGGGACGCTCACTCTGTTCGCGTCCCGCTCCGCTCGACCTCCCTGCTCGCGGGTCGCTCCGCTCACCGCAAGACTCGCTCCGCTCGTCTTCCGAGCCCTGTCTCACTTCGTTCGACAGGACCCCGCTCGCCTTCCCAGAGGTCTCCCTTCGGTCGACCTCCCTACTCGCGGGTCGCTCCGCTCACCGGAAGACTCGCTCCGCTCGTCTTCCGAGCCCTGTCTCACTTCGTTCGACAGGACCCCGCTCGCCTTCCCGGAGGTCTCCCTTCGGTCGACCTCCCTACTCGCGGGTCGCTCCGCTCCCCGCTCGTTATCTCCGGGACGCTCACTCTGTTCGCGTCCCGCTATCCCCCCAGCAACTTCGACAACCGGTCCGCGAGCCCCTCCTCCTCGCCGAGTTTGAGGTAGTAGGCGTCGCCGCCGTCCTCGTAGTAGTTGTCGATGCGGCGCTCGATGGAGAAGCCGATGTGCTGGTAGAAGCGGATCGCGTCGCGGTTGGTCGTCCGCGCGTGGCAGGTTACGGAACTGTAGTCTTCGGCGACGCGAGCGACGAGGGCCTCGCCGAACCCCTCGCCCTGATAGTCGTCGTCGACCGCGAGAAAGAGGATGTAGCCGTCGCGGCGGACGGCCGCGAACCCGACGAGCGTGCCGCGGTCGCCCCTGTCGACGAAGAGGTAGACGGTCGAACGCCTGTAGGCGTTCTCGAAGAAGCCGCGGCGCTGGCGGAGCACTCCGTCCTCGGCGCGGATGCGCTCTTTGAGTTGCCAGGCCTGCTCGACGTAGTCGGCGTCCCCCGGATCGACGACCCGTCGCTCGACGTTGACGCTCACTATCGGTGCAATAACGCGCAAGTCACTATAATTCCATCGGCAGCGGGCAACGGCCGCGTACCTACCAACCCCGAAAGACTTTCGGCGGACCGAGGTGACCCACCCGTATGGTTTTGCTGTCATCCGCTCCCGCCTCGGGCGAGTCTGGCCCGACGCTCGGGGGCAAGGTCAGACAGATTCTCATCTCCGGCGCCGCGCTGACCATCCCGCTGGTCGTCACGGTCATGATCCTCGTCTTCGTCATCAACTTCATCCTGCAGGCTATCACGCCCGTGGTGCTCGTCATCAACGAGGGGTTCGGGATCGGGCAGGACGTCGACGATCTGACGATGAAGTTGCTCGCCATCGCGACGTTCGTGGGGATGGTGTTCGTCCTCGGACTCGTCGCCGAGACGCGATCGGGGAACCAGCTCGAACGGGTGTTCGACACGGCGATGGCGCGGATCCCCGGCATCGGCTCCCTCTACACGAGCTTCAACGAGATGACCGAACTGCTCCTGTCGAACGACGCCGAGAGCTTCCGCGAGGTGAAACTCGTCGAATTCCCCCGCTCGGAGTCGTACTCGCTGGCGTTCGTCACCGCCGAGTCGCCGCCGACCATCGCCGACACGACCGGCCACGAGGACATGACGACGCTGTTCATGCCGATGGCACCGAACCCCGTGATGGGCGGGTACGTCATCCACGTCTCCTCCGAGCGCGTCTACGACGTGGACCTCACCGTCGAAGAGGGGATCCGCTCCATCGTCACCAGCGGCGTCGCGACCGGCGACTCGGACGCGGTGGACGGCGACCGCGAGATCGCGAGCCTCGAAGCGATCCGGGAACAGGCCCGCGACGGCGTGCACGACCTCGGGAACTGGGGGACCCAGACCGCCGCCGACCTGAGCGACTTCACGGGCAAGGCCGCCGGCGACATCCGCGAGCAGGCCTACCACGAGTTCGCTGCCCTCCACCCCGACCTCGACGCGTCGGAACTGGAGGACGAGGAGGAAGTCCGCCACTACATGCTCGACGAGTTCGGGACCGAGGAGGGCCACGAGAACACCGTCAGCAGCCGACCCGGCGACGGTGACGGATCGGGAGACGACGGCCGTCCCGTCGACGGCGACCCGACCGACGGGGATCGGCCGAGCGGCGACGGCGACCGGTCCGGCGGACGCGAACTCGACGGCGCCAGCGACGAGACGTCGGCGGGTGGTGACGCGTGAGCTTCGACCTGCGCGAACACACCGCCGACGTGGCGGTGGAGGCCACCGGCGACTCGCTCGACGCCGTCTTCGGCGCCGTCGCCGACGGGATGGCGGCCGCGATGTGCGACGAGATCCCGGCCGAGGGAGGTGACCGATTCTCGTTCTCCGTCGCGGCCGAGAGCCGCGAGGCCCTGTTGTTCGACTACCTGGACGAACTCATCTACGAGCGCGACGTGCGAGGGGTCCTCCCCGTCGACAACGAGGCTGCCGTCGTCGAGGAATCGGACGGCGAGTGGCGCGTCGAGGGATCTGCGCGCGGGATCGGGTTCGACCGCGTCGAGGCGCGCGACCTGAAAGCCGTGACCTACTCCGAGATGGACCTCTCGGAGAGCGCCGACGGCTGGCACGCCTACGTCGTCTTCGACGTCTGAACCGGCCCGGGTCGCTGTCGCCGGTGCGGGTTCTGTGGCTTTATCCCCGCCGGGCGGCTAGCCGCGTGTATGTCAACAACGGGTCGGCGGATGGCGCTGAGTGCGGGGTTCTGGGCGGTCGCGCTCGCGGCGCTCGCCGGGCGGGCGAGCGCGCACGTCGACTACGTCACCGACCCGCCGACGGCGGCGCGGGACGCCGTCGAATTCGCTGCCGAAGTCCTCTCGAACCCGACCAATGCCGCGCTGCTCGGCGGCGGGACCGTCGCGGTCGGTGTGCTCCTCGGTGCGCTGGTTCTCCTGCGGCCGATCGTCCCCGACCTGGACGCGCTCCGCGAGGCGCTCGCCTCCTACCGCGAGTACGTCCCCTGGATGCTCCGGCTGAGCATCGGCCTCCCGCTCATCGGCGCCGGGTTCGCAGGCTACCTCTTCAGCCCCGCCGTCGAGGTCAACGCGCGACTCCTGCAGGTCTCGCTCGGGTTCCTGATCCTGTTCGGACTGGCGACGCGGGCGGTCGCCGTGGCTGGTCTCCTATCCTACCTGACCGCGCTGGCGTTCAACCCCGTACTCGTCCTCGCGATTGAGTACATCCCCGGCTTCCTCGCCATCGTCCTGCTGGGCAGCGGCCGCCCCAGTGCCGACCACATGCTCAAGCAAGTCGCGAGCGCGCCCGGGACCTACTACGGCCGGATCGACCCCGTTCACGGTGCGGCCGAGCGGTTCGCTGTGCTCGTGGAGTCCTACGAGCGCTACGTCGCGACCGTCCTCCGCGTCGGGCTGGGCGTCGCCTTCGCCTACCTCGGCCTCGTCGAGAAGCTCGCGAACCCCTCGCAGGCGCTGCTCGTCGTCGACCGGTACGACCTGACGAGCGTCGTCCCCGTCGACGCCGGCCTGTGGGTGGTCGGCGCCGGCCTGACCGAGATCGGCGTCGGCCTGCTCCTGATCGTCGGCCTCTACACCCGCGGAACCGCGGCGGTCGCCTTCTCGATGCTCGTGCTCACGCTGTTCGGCCTGCCCGACGACCCCGTGCTCGCCCACGTGACGCTGTTCGGGATGCTCTCGGCCGTCTTTACGCTCGGCGCCGGCCCGCTCTCGCTGGACGCCTATCTCGCGACTGCCGACCGACGCGACCGGGACCGCGACGAACCAGCACCGGCGCTCGACTGATTCGATCACCCGGAGAAGGTTCGATCAACTGCGGTGGCGCGACTAGTGAGGGACCGAAGGTCCCTCATACCATGCGAACGGGCGGCTTCGCCGCCCGTGAGCAGACGCAGCGACCGCGAGCGCGCCGGGGGCTTTCAACCCCTAACGGATCGTGGAGTCACTCCGGTTCGACTTCCGGTCACGACCAATCGACCAGAAACAACTGCGACAGGGACACGAAAAAATCGAACGCGATCGCACACACTGACAGCGAAACCTATTCCGGCGCCCGCGGCGGAGTTACGCCCATGACCACCTACGACGCGGACGGCATCACCCTGGAGAAGGTCAGGGACTACGTCTGGGAGATCCCGCAGGAAGGCGGGATGAACCGGCCGGCGCGCGTCCTCGCCAGCGAGGACCTCCTCGACGAGATCAGCGAGGACAAGACGCTCCAGCAGCTCAAGAACGCGACGCACCTCCCCGGCGTCCGGAAGTACGCGGTCTGTATGCCCGACGGCCACCAGGGCTACGGCTTCCCCGTGGGCGGCGTCGCCGGCATCGACGCCGAGAACGGCTGTATCTCGCCCGGAGCGGTGGGGTACGACATCAACTGCGGCGTCCGGATGATGAAGACGAACCTCACCTACGCGGACGTGCAGGGCCGCGAGGAGGAACTCGTCGACGCCCTCTTCGAGGGGATCCCGTCCGGCCTGGGCGGGGGCGGCGTCTACGAGGGGACGAAAGGCGACGTCGACGCGATCCTCGGACGCGGCATGGAGTGGGCGCTGGAGGAGGGCTTCGCCGTCCCCGAGGATCTGGAGCACTGCGAGGACGAGGGGGTCCGCCACGACGCCGACCCGGACAGGGTCTCCCAGAAGGCCAAGGACCGCGGGAAGAACCAGATCGGCAGCCTCGGGAGCGGCAACCACTTCCTCGAAGTCCAGCGGGTCACCGACGTCTACCGCGACGACGTGGCCGAGCGCTTCGGCCTCGCGGAGGACCAGATCGTCGTGCTGATCCACTGCGGCTCGCGCGGGCTGGGCCACCAGGTCTGTACCGACTACCTGCGCGACATCGAACAGGCCCACGCCGGACTACTGGACCAGCTTCCGGACAAGGAACTCGCCGCGGCGCCCGCGGGCTCGCAGCTCGCGGAGGACTACTACGGCGCGATGTGCGCCGCCATAAACTTCGCCTGGGTGAACCGCCAGCTCATCATGCACCGCACCCGCGAGGTCTTCGCGGACGCCTTCGACACCTCCTGGGAGGCTCTGGAGATGGACCTCCTCTACGACGTGGCGCACAACATCGCGAAGCGGGAGACACACGAAGTAGAAGAGGGGGAGGAGCGCGAGCTGTTCGTTCACCGGAAGGGAGCGACGCGAGCGTTCCCCGCTGGCCGGCCAGAGCTCCCGCCCGCCTTCCGGGACGTGGGCCAGCCGATCATCATCCCCGGAAGCATGGGCGCGGGCAGCTACGTCCTGCGCGGCGGCGAGCAGTCGCTCTCGGAGACCTTCGGGTCGACCGCCCACGGCGCCGGCCGGCTGATGAGCCGGACGCAGGCCAAACAGGAGTTCTGGGGCGGCGACGTGCAGGACGACCTCCGCGAGCAGAGCCACGTCTACGTCAAGGCTCAGAGCGGCGCGACCGTCGCCGAGGAGGCGCCGGGCGTCTACAAGGACGTCGACGAGGTGGTCCGGGTCTCCGACGCGCTGGGCATCGGCGACCGCGTCGCGCGCACGTTCCCCGTCTGTAACATCAAGGGCTGACCGCGCGACGGCGGTCGTCGGATCAGCCGCTCCCGTCCCATGTTTCCAGCACCGTCTCGTTGCCGGTCGGCGGTTTGTAGAGGACGCGCGCTCTACCGCTTGCCGGGACCGGACTCCCGAAGGCGTTCCGGCGGCTGAGCTGCACTGTCGCGCCGGGTCCGACGACCGTCGAGTTGTCCGTGTTCGCGAGCGCGGCCCACGTCACGGTGGTTCCCCGGCTCCTGATCGAGAGGTTCCCCGCGTCGAAGGAGTCGCCGCGGTCGTGCGTGACGATGAGGACGGACGACGCGTCGATGTACTGGAAGGTGAAGTTCGCGTTCGGCCCCTGGCCCTCCGATCCGGGGTCGACGAGGACGAACAGCCCGACCGACCCCGTGACGAGCAGCGTGATGGCGACGAGGATGGCGACGCCGGTGAACTCCGAGACGGCCCGCTCGGTCCCCCCTCCCGACCTGTCGCGCTCGTCCCCGGCGGTGGCGCCGTCTTCGGCCATCGTGTAGTCGGAATAGGACGAGCACCGACTAAACCAGCTTCGGCGAGAGTATCAGATCCGATAGCCGCGCGGCCCGGCGGGCGTCGACCCGCGGGGTCGCGGACGAAATCGAGTGCCGGGAGGGGAAAGCCTTTGAGAGCGAGTGGCGACGTATTCAGTATGATAGACGGGACGGTCGAGGAGATCGCGGACATGCAGACGCACAGTTCGTCCGTCGTCGCGGTGAAGGCGGCCGAGGCCCTGCTGGCGCTGACGGAGCGCGAGTATCCGACCGTCGAGGAGTACGTCCGGACGCTGGAGCGCAACAGCCACGCGCTCCGTCGGGCGAACCCCTCGCACGCATCGCTCCAGACGACCCAGCGCGAGATCGTCTCGACCGTCGAGGACGCCGAGGACGACTCCGTCGCGACCGCGAAAGAGCGCACCCGGGACGTCGTCGAGTCCGTCGTCACCCGCGTCGAGTCCGCGAAGGAGCGCGCCGCCGAGCGGGCCGTCGAGTACCTCAGCACGGACCGGACGATCCTCACTCACGACTACTCCTCGACCGTGCTGGAGGCCATCGAGCGGACCCTCGACGAGGGCGCCTCGCTGGAGGTCTACTGCACCGAGGCGCGCCCCCGTTACCTCGGGCGGAAGATGGTGCGAACGCTGGCGGATCTGGACGGCGTCGACGCCCACCTCATCGTCGACGGCGCCGCCGGGCACTTCCTCCCCGAGGTCGACCAGGTCGTCGTCGGCATGGACTGCATCGTCGAGGACACGCTGTACAACCGCGTCGGCACGTACCCGCTCGCCGCGACCGCGAGCGACGCCGGCGTCCCCGTTCGCGTCGTCGGCGCCGAGGCGAAGATGGTCACCGGCGGCTTCGCCTTCGAGAACGAACACCGCCAGGCGAGCGAGGTCATCCGCGAACCCGCCGACGGCTTCGCGGTCGAGAACCCGGCCTACGACGCGACGCCGACGCGGCTCATCGACGCCGCGATCACCGACGAACAGGTCCACGAGTACTGAGCGAACCCGTCTCTCGTCCCGGCGTGGGACGCGACCCGCACGTAATCATATGTGTCTGGCGACCATACGGAGGGACGGAGTATCACAGATATGGGAGTTCTCGACTCGTTCGGCGCGCTCGTCAGTAGCATCGTCGCTTCGATCGTCCTGCTGGTCTTCGCTATCGTGAGCTTCTTCATCACGGTGTTCATCGTCGAGGCCGGCGCGGGCCTGGCCGGGTACTCGCCGTCCGGCGACTTCGTCGCGCTCTCGGCGGCGATCCTGGCCGCGGCGGCCATCGTCGGCGGCGCGTCGCCGTTGACGAGCCTCGGCGGCGAGGTCGAGTAGCCGCCGTCGAACCGACGGGCGCGTCGGTCCGTCGGCTACATGTACATCCGGTCTTCGGGCTGTTGCTCGTCGCGGGCCTGTTCGATGCGCTCGGCCAGGTCCTGGTAGTGCTGCTGGACGTCGGCCGCGAACGATTTCATCGGCTCGGTGTCGACGCCGAGGTCGTACACCTCGTCGGCTGTCTCCACGAGTCTGAGCGCCGCTTCCGCGTCCGGTGCCTGCGGGTGGGCCGGCGTCGCGTAGACGCACGCTCGGAGCGGCGAGTCGATGCCGCGGGCGAGCAGACTGGCCTTCACGCCGTCCGTGAAGCCGCTCGCCATCGGCGGGACGTCCGCGTCCTCCAGGCGGGTCTCGCGGTAGTCGTCGGTCGCGACGAAGAACGTGCGGTGGTCCTCCTCGGCGTGGGGCATCTGCACGCCCGAGAGGACGACCGTCTCGGGGACGTCGGCCGCGGCGGTCCAGTCGAGGAGCGCGTCGCTGAACGAGCGAGCGGCGGTCGCGGGGACGAACAGCTCGCTCACGAGGACGGCGACGTCGACCTCATCGGCGGAGAACAACCGGACCGGGTGGCGGGGCCTCCCGCCGTCGAACGGCGTGATCGTCGGCATGTCGCGCGTCGTCACGCGCCCCGCCGGGGTCAGTTCGAGCTGTTGCACCAGGTAGTCGACGGCCGTCAGGCCCGCGAGCCCGAACTCGGAGAACCCGGCTATCAGCGCGTCGGCGTCGATGTCGGTGTCGCCGGACTCCTGCACGTCGAACGTCGGCTCCGCGGTCGCTGGTCCGTCCATACTGTCAATAGGGTCACCGTCCACAAGTCGCTTTCCGCGGTCGCCCGGGGCGTCGGCGGGCGATCCGGGGACGCAATTCTTTTGCCGGGTGCGATGGTGCTGTGGGCATGGTCGCTTGGCTGCGGGCACTCGCCGCGCTGACGGGTCAGACAGCGACGCCCGGCGGCGACGCGACGACCCAGACCGCGACTGCTGCGGGGACGCCGGCGGGACCGGCGTGGGTACCGCCTGGCGTGCGGACGTTCGTCAACGGGCTGCCGACGCCGGTGATACAGCTCTTCCAGGTGGTCGTCGTCATCGTCCTCGCCTACGCCGTCTCGCAGCTGCTCGTCCAGTTGCTCGGACGGCGGATCGCCCGCCGCTTCCGACGGCCGAGCCTCACGCGCACCGCGCTGCGCGGGATCAGGCTCGTCGTCTTCATCTTCGCGACGCTGACGATCATGGGCATCTACGACTACAGCCTCAGCGATCTGACGCTCTCCGTCGCCGTGTTCTCGGCGGTGGTCGGTGTCATCCTCGCGCCCATCGTCGGCAGCATCATCAGCGGCGTGTTCCTGCTCGCCGACCAGCCCTACGAGATCGGCGACATGATCGAACTCGCCGAGCGGAACCAGCGCGGCTTCGTCGAGGACATCACCCTCCGCTACACGAAGATCTTCACGCTCGACAACACCTTCCTCGTGATCCCGAACGGCACGATGCGCGAGCGCGACGTGGTCAACTACTCCGCCGAAGACACCCGGACCCGGCAGGCACTGGACGTGCTGATCACCTACGAGAGCGACGTGGCCCGGGCCAGGGAACTCGTCGAACAGGCCGCCCGGAACGTCGACGGCGTAGTGAGCGGCGGGCCCCAGATCCGCGTCGGCGCCGCGCGCTACCCGGCGAAGCCGACGTGTTACATCGACCAGTTCGGCGACCACGGGATCAACCTGCGGCTCCGCTACTGGATCGAGGAGCCCTACTGGCTGTTGCGTGTCCGCTCGAAGATCCAGACGGCCTTCGCCGAGGCGATCGACGACGAGGACGTCGAGATCGCCTACCCGCACCAGCACCACGTCTTCGACGAGACGAGCGGCGAGATGCAGGTCGCGGTCGGCGACCGAGCCCGAGGCGGGGCCCGCCCGGAGGTCGATCCAGGGGTCCCTGACGAGGGGTCGGCGATCGACGGCGAGCGCGGACCGAGCGAGGACGACCAGTCCTGAAGATCCATTCGCGACGAGCGGTCGCGGTCAGAGTTCGGCGGTGACGACGTCGCAGTCGAGTTCGTCCCGGAGGAACGTCTCCACATCGGGGTCGTCGACGAGGCGGCGGATCATCCGACGCCAGCGGCCGGCCTGTTTCTTGCCGATGACGACGATGTCGGCGTCTTCGGCGACGATCTCGTCGAGTAGCGTCTCCTCGACGAGCAGCCCGCGGCGGACGACGTAGCGCGTGTCGGTCAGCGAACCGAACGCCCCTTCGACGGCGTCTTTGAGCTCGCGGCGAGTGGTCTGGTGATTGTCCTGGTACTGGTTGATGTGGATCACCGTCAACTGGGCGTCTCTGTCATCGGCTATCTCGATCGCCCGGGCGAGCGTGGCCTCCGAGTGGTCGGAGAGCGGATAGCGGACTGGGACGACGACCTGCGTCATCCCGCGGGAGTTCACCGTCGCCCCGCGTCAAGCTTTCTATTGCACTCGCAACAGGAACCGAGGTCCGCGCGGGACTACTCGCGCGCGACGGCGTCGGGGATCCGCCCCTCGATCGACGCGTCGATCCCGCGCTCGCGGGCGTAGTCGACGACGACCTCGTACTGCAGGTCGTCGTGTTCGACCGCGTGGTCCTCCGTGAGCGTCGGGAACTCGAGGTCGGTGATCAGGATGTAGTTCGGCACCGCGACGGTGTAGCGCTCGTCCGGGTCGACCGCCTCGCCGTCCACGTAGGGGACGTACCCGCCGTTCTCCGCGGCGACGCGCATCCCGCTGACGTGGCCGTACCAGTAGTCGTTGAGGCCGTCGACGCGGCGGCCGTCGGCCTCCTCGACGACCGAGCGCAGTTCGTCGCCCGTGACCGAGGCGACGGCGACCGGTTCCTCGAACGGGCTCACGCTCACCAGGTCTCCGACGGTCACGTCGCCCGACAGCGGCGGTCCCTCGCGGATCCCGCCGCCGTTCTGGAGCGCGACATCGGCACCGGTCTTCCACCGGTAGGCGTCGGCCACGAAGTTCCCAAGCCGCCACTCGCCCGCGAGGCGCCGTTCGCGGTCGCGCGAGAGTGGGTCGTCGACGTGCGCGACGTTCTCGTCGAGCCCCTCCGCCGCGATCCGGTCGCGCAGCGCCGCCTCGACGGCGGGGTCCGGGTCCGCCTCCTGGGCGTCGTGGAGTGTCACGTCGCCGGATTCGAGGTCGGCCTCGTAGACGTACTGGCCGGTCGCGCCGGGCCTGGTCAGGGCCGTGCCGTCGACCGCGCCGGCGTGCTGGTGGTGCGAGTGGCCGGCCAGTACCGCGTCGACGTCCGTCTCGGCGGCGATGGCCCGCGCGTCGTCGTCGGTCGTGTGAGCGAGCGCGAGCGCGTAGTCGGCGCCACGTTCGCGCAAGCGCGGGACCCACTCGGCGACTGTCTCGACGGGGTCGGCGAAGTCGAGCGCGTCCGTGCCGGGAGTCATCTCCGGCGTCGCGGGGTCGAGTACACCGACGACGCCGACGGTCGACCCGTCGACCGAGACCGTCGTGACGGGGTCGGCGCCCGCCGCGGCGCCGAACCGCTCGCCGTCGAGGCGGACGTTCGCGAGGACCCACTGCTGGGGGGAGTCCGCGACGAGCGATTCGAGCGCGTCGAACCCGTGGTCGAAGTCGTGGTTGCCGACCGTCTCGACGTCCGGGCCGACCGCGTCGAAGAAATCCAGGGACTGGCGCCCGTCGGTCACCAGCGAGAGGACGCCCGGGCCGGTGTTGTCACCGGACCCGGCGAGGAGCGCGTCCGCGCCCCCTCGGTCGGCGAGGAGCCCGGCCACGCGTGCGATCCGTTCGGGCGTGTCGTAGGCGTTCTCGAGATCGGTGTAGTGGAGGACCCGTGGCGACATCTGTCTCCGACCAGCCCCCGCGCGGCCAAATCCGCTTCGATGCCGCGACGGAAGCGTTTAGGGCGCCCTCCCCGATACGCCAGGCATGGAGACGAAGACCGGCCCCGACGAAGAGACGCTGTACGTCGACACCGACGACGCCGAACGCGGGTCCGACGGCCCGTTCTTCGTCGTCTATCGGACGCCCGACCGGGAGCGCCGCTGGGGCTACTACTGCGGGAACTGCGAGTCGTTCCTGACGGCCATGGACTCGATGGGCCGGATCAAGTGCACCGACTGCGGCAACTTCAAGAAACCCGACGAGTGGGACGCCGCCCACGAGTAAGCCCCGGTGACGCCCGGCCACGGCGACGACTGATCTCGACCCTCCGGAGTGCTAGCGGGTAAAACGGTCAGTAGGTGGCTACTACCCCCCGTTTTCGGGGAGGGACGCTGCAACGGAACGTGAAACGTAGCAACACTTATTGGGTGGGCCGTGGTATCCATGGACGAATGAGGGCTGTTACCAAGCACCTCGACGAGAAGGCCCGGTCGATTTTCGCAGACCTCGGATACACGGTGACCGATCGCGGGGGCGAGTATCTCGCCGAACGGAAGTGGCGGGCCGTCCACGTCACACCGGCGGAGGAGTTCGACGAGACGCCGGACTCGGGTGAGTACCGGTGTTTCGTCGCGTGGGCGGACGACGTAGCGGAACTCGAAGGGCGACTCGAGGCGGCGGACCCCGATTACGAGTGGGCGATAATCGGGGTCGACGAGGACGGCGACTACGAGGTCGCCCGGCGGCACGCGGTCTGACCGGCCGCGATATCGCGTTTCTCCGAGTGACCAGCCGACTCCGCCAGCCGTCAGCGTTTCATTGGTGGAGTCGAATGGGAGGGAGTACAGATGGCACAAGGGAACCTCGGTGAGCTGCTGACGGACACCCGGATCAACGCGGGGATCGCGTGGGTCCTGGTCGGGATGTTCGGGCTGGTCGCCGTCGAGAGCGTGCTGACCAGCGACTACCTGTGGGCGGCCTTCGCGCTTGTCGTCGGCGCTGTCGTCGTCCTCCCCGCGCTGGCGCTCGGCGACCTGCGAGCGATGCCGCCCGCGGAGGTCGTCCTGCTCGCGGGGCTCCCGGTCGTCGGCCGTGCCGTCGCGACTCTCCAGGTGACTGGGAACGTGGCAGTCTACCTCTCGATCGCCGCGTTCGCGCTGCTGGTCGCTGTGAACCTCCACATGTTCACGCCGGTCGAGATGAGCGTCGGCTTCGCCGTCCTGTTCGTCGTCGTCACGACGCTCGCGGCCGCGGGCCTGTGGGCGCTCGCCCGCTGGGGGTCGGACGTCCACCTCGGCACGGCGCTCCTGCTCGATCCCGGGCCCGACGGCGTCCTCACCGAGGCGGACTACGAATCGATCGAACACGAACTCATGGTCGAGTTCGTCGGCTCGGGCATCGCGGGGCTGGTCGCCGGCATCGTCTTCCAGAGTTACGTCCGCCATCGGGCGACGGTCGACGAGCGCATCCCGGAGGGGACGGCATGAGAGTCCGTGACCGTCTCGGTATCAGCGAGCGACGCCAGCGCCAGCTGACCTGGCTGATGGAGCTGGTGATGCTGGGCGTCTTCCTCGTCGGCGTCTGGAAGGTGAACGTGAAGATCATCGCCAACGCCGGCGTCGCGCTGCTCATCGCGCAGCTCGTCCCCGTCCTCGAACGCGACTACGGCGTCCCGCTCGACGCCGGACTGACGCTGTGGATCACCAGCGCCGTCTTCCTCCACGCCTTCGGGACGATCGGCGTCCCCGGCAGCCAGAGCTTCTACGCCACGGTCTGGTGGTGGGACCACATGACCCACGCGCTGTCGTCGTCTGTCGTCGCGGGCGTCGGCTACGCGACCGTCCGCGCGCTCGACGAGCACTCCGACGATATCACGCTCCCGCCACGGTTCATCTTCGTCTTCATCCTGCTGTTTACCCTCGCGTACGGCGTCTTCTGGGAGATTCTCGAGTTCACGATCGGCGTAGTCGCCTCGATGGCCGGGACCGACACCATCCTGACCCAGTACGGCCTCAACGATTCGCTGTGGGACCTCATCTACAACACCCTCGGCGCCGTCGTCGTCGCGACCTGGGGCACGGCGCACCTCAACGGCATCAGCCGGTACATCGAGGACCGCCTCGAACAGCGAACGGCCTGACCTGCCTTCAGTCCTCGCGCGCCCGAGCCTTTTGTGTCGGGGCGCCGTACTGTTCGATCGCGATGGTGTTCAAGAAGATCACGCTGATAGGGACCAGTACCGAGAGCTTCGACGAAGCGGTCGACGACGCGGTCGATCGCGCCGAGGAGACGCTCCAGAACGTCTACTGGGTGGAGGTCGAGGAGATGGGCGTCGAGATGGCGAGCGTCGAGAACAGGGAGTACCAGGCCGAGGTCGAGGTGGCGTTCGAACTCGAAGACTGACGGGGTCGAGCGCGGCGATCAGGTGCGGAAGCTCTCGCCGCAGCCGCACTCGCTGACGACGTTGGGGTTCTCGACGTGGAATCCCTCGCCCTGCAGCCCGCCCTCGAAGTCCAGCACCGAGCCTTCCACGTAGTTGTTGCTCGCCGGGTCGACGATCACCCTGAGCCCGTGGTGCTCGTAGACCGTGTCGTCCTCATCGGGCTCGTACTCGAAGCGCATCCCGTAGGAGAGCCCCGCGCAGCCGCCCTGCTGGACGAACAGGCGGAGACCGGCAATGTCGGTGTCCATGTCCTCGTCTTCGAGGAGCGAGAGCGCCTCCTCGGCGGCCGCCTCCGTCACCTCGATCTCCTCGCCGCCCGGCTCGGGCGCGTCCGTCGTGGAACTCATACACGAGAGTTTTTCGCCGAACGTGTTAACCCTGTTGGCGAGGGGATCCGTTCGCCGGTTTTTCGTCGCCTCGACAGCGGTCGCGTTGCGGTTTCTTGCCGCCCCGACAGCGGCTGTGTGTCGCTCGCCTGCGTCCGCTACAGTCGCTTGCGGACGATGTACTCGGGCGCAGTTGCGCCCATGAGGTCCGTCTCGCGCTCGTCGACCTGCTCGAAGCCGGTCGACCGGTAGAACGCGAGGCCGCGCTCGTTCTCGGCGAGGACCTCGGCCTCGTAGATGCCCACGTCGCGGTCGTACAGCGACTGCTCGGCCTCGGCGAGGAGGTTCCGCGCGATGCCCTTTCGCCAGTGCTCGGGGTCGACGTAGAGGCGGTACACCTGGTGGACCCGGCGCGGCGGGTGCGGCCCGACGTGGATGTACCCGACGACCTCGTCGTCGATCACGGCGACGAAGAAGTCCTGTGCGTCGTGGTCGATGCCGGACTCGATGGCGTCGTCGACGTACCACTCGTCGAGCACGTCGTCGACGACGTCCTCGCCGAGGATGTCGTCGTAGGCGGCGTGCCAGGACTCGCGCGCGACTCGCTGGATGCCGGCCACGTCGGCCATGTGCGCCGGTCGGTAGAGCGGATCTGCAGTCATGCCCGACCGAACGAGGGTATCGCAGAAAGACCTGACGGCCCACGGCGGAATTGGACGGCCCTATTCGTCGTCGTCCTCGCCGTCGAAACGCGCGTCTACGCTGTGGCCGTGCGCTTCCAGTCCTTCCGCGTCGGCGAGCGTCGTGACCGTCTCCCGTAGGTCGCCCAGCGTGTCCCGGGAGAGCCGTTGGACCGTCGTCGAGCGGAGGAAGGTGTCGACCGAGAGGCCGCCGGTGACCTTCGCCTTGCCGTTCGTCGGGAGGACGTGGTTGGTCCCCGTCGCGTAGTCGCCGGCCGCGACCGGGCTGTAGGGGCCGAGGAACGCGCTCCCCGCGCTCGGGATCCGGTCGAGCAGCGAGTCGGCGTCGTCGGCCTGGATCGAGAGGTGTTCGGGCGCGTACTCCTCGGCGAACAGCACCGCCTCGCTCATCGAGCGGGCGAGGAAGACGCCGCTCGCGTCGCTGTCGAGGGCGGCGCGGATCGTCTCCTCGCGCTCGCGACCCGCCGCGTGGTCGTCGACCGCGGCCGCGACGGCCTCGGCGGTCTCCTCGTCGTCGGTGACGGCGACGACCGAACTCGTCTCGCCGTGTTCGGCCTGCGCGACCAGATCCGCCGCGACGAGCGACGGGTCGGCGGTCTCGTCGGCGACGACGAGAATCTCGCTCGGCCCGGCGAGGAAGTCGATCTCCACGTCGCCGCGGACCTCGGCTTTGGCTGCGGTGACCCACTGGTTGCCCGGGCCGACGACCTTCTGGACGGCGTTTATCGTCTCGGTCCCGTAGGCGAGCGCGGCGACGGCCTGCGCGCCGCCAACCTGGTACACCGCGTCCGCGCCGGCGACGTGGATGGCCGCCAGCGTGACGGGGTCGAGCTCCTCCGCGGGCGGCGTCGCGACGGCGACGTGTTCGACGCCGGCGACGACCGCGGGAATGACGCCCATCAGGACGCTGGAGGGGTAGGCGGCCGTGCCGCCGGGGGCGTAGACGCCGACGGTCTCCAGCGGGCGGAACCGCCGGCCGAGTTTCCGCCCCTCGAAGTCCTCGGTCCAGTCCTCGGGGCGCTGGCGCTCGTGAAACGCGCGGACGTTCTCGGCGGCGTCCTCGATGGCCCGCCGGACCTCGTCGTCGATCTCCTCGTACGCGCGTTCGACCTGGTCGGTCACGTCGACGTTCCCGACCTCGACGCCGTCGATCTCCCGCGAGAGGTTCCGCAGGGCGACGTCGCCCTCCGTCCGCACGCGCTCGACGATCTCGCGAGCGTCCTCGCGGACCGCGTCCACGCCCGCGTCGCGGTCGAACAGCGCGGCCCGGTCGTCGGGGCCCAGCGCGTCCACACTTCGTACGTTCATGCGTCTCCGTTGCCGCGACTGACCCATACGACTTGCTATCGCGGGCGAGTCGCCGGGCGCCGGCGGTCGGCGTCACGGGATCGGCGAGGGGCGAGTCGCCGTCAGCCCTGGTAGTACCACCAGGCGGTGACGACGAGGATCATGAAGAGACCGCCCAGGAAGAAGGCGACCGCGGGGTCCGCCAGGAGTCCGTCGCCGCCGCTCTCCGAGATCCGGCGCGCGCTGTCGACGGTCTGCGCGGTGAGGTTCGGGTCCGTCGCCGGCCCGGCCGTCCCCGACTCCATGCCGGTCGGCTCCGGGGTCGGCGACGGGGGCTCGGTGGGCGTCGGCGTGTCCATCGCTGCCGTCGGCGTCGCGGTCTCGGTCGCGGTCGGCGTGTCCGTCGGTGCGGGCGTCGCCGTTGCGGTCGGCGTCGCCTGCGGCGTCGGGGTCCCGGCGGGCGTGGGTGACGGTGTTCCGGCGGGCGTTGGAGACGGCGTCCCGGCCGGCGTGGAGGAAGGCGTCCCGGCAGCCGTCGCGGACGCAGTCGGCGCTTCCGTCGCCTCCGGCGTCGCCGTCGGCGTGGGTTCGGGCGTCGAGGTGGCCTCGCCGGCGTCGGTCGCGGTGTCCTGACCGCCGAAGATGCCGACGTCGTCCTCCGGCGTCGGCGTCTCCGTCAGTTCCTCGGCGCCGTCACCGGCGTCCGCTCCGCCGTCGCCGCCGTCACCGGCGTCCGCTCCGCCGTCGCCACCGTCACCGCCACCGTCACCGCCGCCGGCGGCGCCTGCACCGCCGTCGCCGCCGTCGGCGCCCTCCGACTGCGGGCGTCCGCCGTCCCCGCTGGATCCCATGCCGACGGAGATATCGTACTGACCGAAGCGTCCGCCGGTCTCGCCGAACAGCCGCCGGACCGCGAGGCTGGCGAGTCCGAGCAGGCCGACCGCACCGAGCAGGCGCGTCAGCGCCGTCTTCAGTCGCGAACGGTCGTGCTCCCGGCCCGCGAAGAGGACGAGCGCCTCGCTGGCCGGCGCGTAGATGGTCATCTCGGTGCCCTTCTCGGAGTACCCCTCGCCCGCCGGCTGGATCAGCTCGGCGTCCTCCAGCCGCTCGACGTGGTAGTGGACGTTCTGCAGGGAGGTCCCGACCTCGTCGCGGATCTCCGGCGGCGTCTTCGGCTCCTCGTAGAGCGTCCCGAGGATCTGCCGCGCGGTGTCGGAGGAGAGCGCGGAGAGGGCTTCCTCGGTCGCCTCGTCGTCGAGGTCGAGGACGCGAGGCTCGTCAGGCGTCCGGGTAGGTTCCGACTTGAACGGCAGCAGACGACCCATTGTGCGTCCTGAGTGGGCCTAGCTTAATGGCTTTTCCCAAGACACAAAAACTCGTTTGAAGCACCAGTCGAGGCCTCAGCGGCCCGCGCGGCGTTATCTGTACACGCGAGAGAGTATGTGCAACGACGACAGAACTACCGCCAGGCCGACTTCGCCGACGAGGACGAACAGGAGCGGCAGCGACCGCGCCGCTGGCGGCAGGACCACGGCGTAGACGTACCACCCGGTCCCGACCGCCAGCGAGAGAAAGAGCAGGTGGACGAGCACCCAGGCACCCAGCGCTTGCAGGACCCCGACCGCGCGTTCGGTGAGCGGGTCGGATCGAGCGGCGCCCGAAACCTCGTTGTCGGTGGCGTTCCAGAAACTGCTCCGAGCGTACGAACCGGCCGTCGCCGACGCACTCCGCCGGCGCCGCTCACCGGCTGTCGTCCCCCCTCTCCGCGACTGATCGTCCCGTCTCGACGACCGAGTGCCGCTCCCCGGTGTACCGCCGGACTGCGTGGAGTTGGCCGACGAGCGGCCCGTCGCCGTCGAGTCAGACCTCCGCGATTCGGGTCCGGTCCGCGACGACGCGGAACCAGTCGGCGACGACGCAGACGAAGCGGCGCCCGCCGACGCTGAGGACGGTCCAGGGCCGGTCGCCCTCGCGCCTGTAGGATCAGCCGCCGCATCCGACGAGTCGGTCGCCGTTCCACCCACAGAGTCAGTCGCCGACCGATCCGCCGAATTGGTCACCGACTTGCCCTGCGTCCCAGTCGCCGACCTATCCGCCGACGCCGTAGCGTCGTCCGGTTCGTCGGACTCCGCGGTGCGGGCGCGGTTCGACGTGCCCCTTCTCGACCGTTCGCCCGTTCCCGACTGAGCGGCCGATCCGACGTCCGACCCGGGTCGCGACGTCGACCGACTACCATCGTTTCTGGAACGCGACGTCGACCGACTGCGGCCGTTTCTGGAACGCGACGTCGCGGTCGGCCCCGCTTGCGTCGGCGCGGTGGAGGCCGCCGACTCCCCGCCGGCCGATCCCGCACCGACCACCCAGAGGGACGGGTCGCAGTGAGCGTCGACGTACGAGGCGTGGCCGAGTCTGTCGTACCGGCCCCGTTCTTTCGGATCGAGGAGCACCTCTTTCGCCGCGGTGAGGCGCTTGAACTGCTCGGCGGCGTCGGGCGCGGCGCTCACGTCCGGGTGGTGGTCTTTGACCCGCTCCCGGTAGGCCGCGCGTATCGCGTCGTCGCCGGCGTCGGGCCCCACCCCCAGCACGCCGTAGAACGTCGTACTCATGCGCCCCAGTCCGTATAAGTTGCCTCTTCCAGCCTATCCTACAAGTACTTTCCTACCGCTGTAAAACGTAATATTCGCGTTCTCGACCGCGAAACGTACCTCGTCGGCGCGACTGTGGGCCGTCGATCGGTTATCCCGACGTGCTCCGACGACCACCGTCCGCTACGGCTCTGGTCGCCGACGCGTCGGTTTTCCCGGTGGTTCCCAGTTCCGGATGACAGTTCCGGCAGACCCAGACGACCGTCCGGTGAGTCATCGTCTCCGTGCGCTCGCGTCGCCTCCATACGTGGAACACGTCGTCGCCGCAGTGGTCACATTCTACCATCGTACTACTATGTGTGGCAAGCGTTCACATATACCTTGCCCTAAACGTGAGTTTACGTATCGGGATAGCGTAAAAGGACCTAATACACCATCCCGGTGTCTGCCTGTTCCGATTCGCAGGCCGGGAATCAGTCGGTCCGTCCCGGCGATCGCGGTGACACGCGCGGCCTCGCGGTCGAGGGAACGGCTTTTCAGGCAGTCGGGCCAATCGGCGGGTATGTCAACGAGAGAATGGTCCCCGCTGCGGGCGGCTGTCGCGCTGGTGTCCGCCGTCGGTCTCGGCGCCGGGGGCTTGCTGCTCGGATTCGCACTGGTGACTCTCACGCTCGCCGTGTTGGTGGTGGGGTTGGGTCTCGAACTGCCAGACACTGCACAGATCGTCCTCAGCCTCGTCTTCGTCCAGGGCGTAGGCTGTGCCGGCGTCGCGTTCGCATATCTCAAGCTCAGACCGATCGTCGCCCCGAAGATCCGGTCCCTCCTGGGATTCGACGGCGTTCCCGGCCCGTTCGACATCGACGCCGCGGTGCCCTCGCTCCGACAGGTAGCGATCGTCGTCGGCGGCTACGTCCTCGCCCTCGGTGGCGCCTTCGCCGGGTCGATTCTCATCACGCTCCTGCAGGTCGACACCGGGACCAACCAGGCCGCCGAGATGGGGATGGAGAACCCCGCCATCCTCCTCATCCTCATCCCCGCCTCGATACTGATCATCGGTCCCGGCGAGGAACTGCTCTTCCGCGGGGTCGTCCAGGGGCGCCTCCGCGAGGTGTTCGGACCGGTTTCCGGCGTGCTCATTCCGAGCGCCGTCTTCGCCGGGCTCCACTGGTTCGCCCTCAGCGGCGGATCCCCGACTGGCAACCTCGTCGCGCTCGGCATCCTCGTCGGTCCCGCGCTCGTCTTCGGCGCGGCGTACGAGGTGACGGACAACATCGTCGTCCCCGCGCTGATCCACGGCATCTACAACGCGACGTTGTTCTCGCTGCTGTACGTCGTTGTCGCTTTCAGCGACCAGCTCCCCGACCCGCAGAACTCGACCGCCGCGGTGCTGGCCCTGTTCTGACTCAGAGCAGCGAGATCACGTCGAACGCGATCGGATAGACCCCGAGAACGAGCGCGCTGATCACGCCCATCAACCCGCCCGCCTCGTCCGTGCTCTCGGCTATCCGGCCCGTGTACGTCGCGTACGCCGAATAGAACCCGAGAGGCGTCAACAGCAGCGTGGCGATCCGGCCGTACGGGCTCGCCAGTTCCCCCGCGGTCGCGATAGCGTATCCGAGGATAGCGAAGAAGGCAGCGGTCAGGAGGAAAAACGCCGCCGTCTCGAAGTACGGTTCGGGCGTCTCCTCCTCGCCCTCCCGCGGCGGCGGTTCGTAGTGCCGGAGCGTGACGACGGCGACCGCCGTCGCACCCGCAAGGGAGACGAGCACGATGAGGGCAGTCTCGGCGACGACAGGCATTGCTACGGGGTTTGTCAGGGGGTCCCTTAACGGTGGGTCACT
Source organism: Halosimplex rarum (assembly GCF_047715405.1). Classification (NCBI taxonomy): domain Archaea; kingdom Methanobacteriati; phylum Methanobacteriota; class Halobacteria; order Halobacteriales; family Haloarculaceae; genus Halosimplex; species Halosimplex rarum. The sequence continues at coordinate 1,019,520 of NZ_CP180412.1, read as the reverse complement.
TCGTGGGCTGGGGCTCGTTTCGGTGACCGGCCATCACGTGCTCGGTGATGATCTGATTGTCGTTCCGCAGCCGCTCGCCGAGTTCCCGCTTTCCAAGAGCCCCGAACAGGACCGGGACGAGCGTGAGGGTGAGTCGATACCACCAGATCACCGGCCGCACGAAATATCCGGACAGCGGAACTGACGACGTCGCTTTCCCCATACTGTACGCGAGTTCTCGACGTTCTTCGGCCCCGTATACGGGGTCGTGTTCGTGCTCGGTAGGCTCGGAACGCCCGTGTGAACCACCGGAGTCCGCGTCCCCCTGTGACGGCGCCGGTGTCTGCTCCTGGTCGGCCTCGTCCGTCGCCCGTTCCACGTCGGTTCCTACCTGGGAACCCGAACTGTGAGCAGCTCCTTCGACTATCACCTTCGTCTCCGGGTTCAACCGCGAGTAAATCAGGTACGCGACATTTCCACCCCCGAACGTCCACCAGATCGTGAGGGCTGCAATTATCACGTGATTCCGAATCGATCCGTTCGTCGTCCTGACCAGCGTCGTTTCCCTCCCATCTGAGTCCGATACGTCCCAGCCGTTCCGTTTATGTTCCGCTAGTATCTTTGATTCGCTATCATCTTCGATATCCATACTGGTTACTATCTTCCCGACATCATATCAAATTTGATATAACTGTAGCTGAGAATGGGTAACTGGTAAGCAACCTGCAACCGCTGTCGGACCCATACCATCGGACGTGTAACTGATGTCGTGATCTCCGACTCACCAGTGAAACTGACAGAGCCATCGCTCTGCCTGAGAGATATCGCCCGGAACACTAACGACCGACATCATCCCTGGCGGCGTGCCGGGTCAGCCGGGAAACCCTCGTGCCGGGCGGGTGGCGCGGTAGCGCCACCGAATGCCGAAGCGGGCGAAGCCCGCTGGGGCGGGTCGCCCGTCAGGGCGACCGAATGCCGAGGCGGTGTGAACCGCCGAGGCGGGAGGCGCCGTCAGGCGCCTCCAGTTGCCGAAGCGGCGTCAGCCGCTCGGCGGATCGGCGCTTACGGCGCCACTCGTGTGTCGCGTGCCCGGGTTCGCCGCACTGTCATCGCTCCCATCCGGGTACGCTCGGGCGGGGACTAAAGGCACGCACTCTCTCTACCCGCCGCGGACGATTAAACACTCCGCACCGCCGCTCGTGCACGCGCCCGACTGTCATGACAAGCCATAAGTTTAGGTTCGCCTAATTCGAGGGCAATGACCTGGCGTCGGGCCGGCGTCGAACACGGGACTCCGCCCGAGAGCGGTCGCTGTGGCGCGACCGGAGGTGACACGCCGTGAGTTCGGCAGACCCCGCTGGCGACGAACGAGACCGGACGCCGAGTGAACGAGTCGACGTCTGCATCGTCGGCGCGGGGCCGGCGGGTGCGCTGGTCGCGAATCGGTTGGCCGACCGCGAGCACGAGGTCGTCGTCCTCGAAGCGGGACCGCGGTTCGACTTCGACAGTCGGCGCGAACGGATGGAACGGGCGATTCGACCAGCCCACGGCCCGCACTCCGTCTGGGAGATGGGCGGCGAGCGCGATGCCTTCAGCGCGAGCGGCGAGCTGTTCTACCCGCTGAACGCCATGCGGGTGAAAGGCGTCGGCGGGTCGACGCTCCACTGGCAGGGGATGGTGATGCGCCTCCACGAGTCCGACTTCGAGCGGCGCTCGCGCGACGGCGTCGCCGCCGACTGGCCGATCGACTACGCGGACCTCCGGCCCTACTACGCCGAGGCGGAGTCCGCAATCGGCGTCGCTGGGGCGTCGGACAACCCCTTCGCGCCGCCGCGCGAGGAACCCCATCCCATGCCCGCCTTCCGGCCCTCCTACAGCGACTCGCTGTTCGCCGAGGCCTGCGAGGAACTGGGGATCGCCATGCACTCGGTCCCAAACGCCCGGAACTCGGAGGGCTACGACGGCCGCGGCGAGTGCGTCGGCTACGGGACTTGCGACCCGGTCTGTCCCTCGGGCGCGAAGTACAGCGCCGACCACACGGTCGCTGCCGCCGAGGAATCGGGCGCGCGAGTTCTCGACCGCGTGCCCGTCCAGCGCCTCGAAACCGATCGCAGTGGCGAGCGCGTCGAGGCGGCCGTCTACGCGACACCCGACGGAGTCGAACACCGCCAGGAGGCGCGGCAGTTCGTCCTCGCGGCCGGCGGGATCGAGATCCCGCGACTGCTGCTCCTGTCGAAATCGGAGACCCATCCCGACGGCCTCGCCAACTCCAGCGGGCTCATCGGCCGGTACTTCATGGAGCACCTCTTTGCCGGGACGGGCGGGACGCTGGACGAACCCACGCGGCAGAACCACGTCGGCTTCATGACGAGTGAGTGCCACCAGTTCTACGACAACGACTTCGACGGCGTCGGCCCGATGAAGCTGGAGTTCCTCAACTACGCCGGCCCCTCGCCCGTGGAACAGGCGCTCACTGTCGACGAGTGGGGCGACGATCTGCTCGAATCGCTGCGGGCGGACTACGGGACCCACGTCGCGATGGGCGGGCTCGTGGGGCAGTTACCCCGAAAGTCGAACCGGATCGCGCTCGACCCGTCGACGACGGACCCTCACGGCAACCCGGTCCCGGACGTGCAGTGGTCGCTGGACGACCGAACGCGGCGCACCCTCGCCAAGGCGAACGAGATTCAGGGCCGCATGCTGGACGAACTGGACGTCGACGTCGGGTGGACGGTCGGCCCCGACAACACCGGGCCAGCGGCCCATCACATGGGGACGACGCGGATGGGGACCGACCCCGAATCGAGCGTCGTGAACCCGCGACTGCGGACCCACGACGTGGACAACCTCTCCGTCGCTTCCTCCAGCGTCTTCGTCACGAGCGGTGCGATGAACCCGACGCTCACTATCGCGGCGCTGGCGCTGAAGGCGGCCGACCACCTCGACGAAGACCTCTGAGAGGGCGGAGACCTGCCTCAGGTGTAGCCGCCAGCGAGCAGTCCCCCGACGACAAGGAGCAGTGCGGCGACGACCGACGCGGCCAGGAAGAACGGGCGAGCGTCGCGGGCCGGCTGGCGGACCTTCTTCTGGTCGAACCCGTCCGCGAGCTTGCTCGACCCGACCTCGACGAGACCGGCGAGCGCGAGCCACAGCGCGACCATCGTCAGCACGAGGTGCCCGCGTGGCTGGCCCGTCAGCCGCTCGACGGTGTAGAGCTGTCCGGCCATGTGTCCGCCGGAGGCGAAGAGGACGAGCGCGCTCGCCCGAGAGATCCACCGCAGGCGCTCGACGACGAACCGCAGCGGTTTCGCGTTCGCGGTACCGTCGCGTGCCGTCGGCCACACCCCGAGCGTCACGAAGATCACGCTACCGGCCCACACCCCGGCGAACACGAGGTGGAGCACGTACATCGCGAAGTCCAGTGCTGACATGTCCGACCGCGAGGACGCGACCACCTTGAACGTACCCACTTCGCGCCGGAGCGGTCCGCGTCGACGGTGTCGCTCGCCGAGTGTCCGGAGTCCCTGTGAACGGCTCACGGCGTGTGAGCACGCTTAAGGCCCGCGGCGCGTTTTTCACGGGTATGGAACCACGGGACCTCTCCGCCCACGCCGTCTACCGCGCCGGGAGAGGGATAGAGGAGGTCGCCCGCGAGCGAGGGCTCGACCCGGACGACCTCGTCAAACTCTCCTCGAACGAGAACCCCTTCGGCGCCAGCCCGAAGGCGGCCGACGCCGTCCGCGAGCACGCCGACCGCGTCGCGAGCTATCCGAAGACCTCCCACACCGACCTCACGGCGAAGATCGCCGACCGCCACGGGGTCGACGACGAGCAGATCTGGCTGACGCCGAGCGGCGACACCGCGCTCGACTACCTCGCTCGGGCGTTCATCGACCCCGGCCAGCGCGTCCTCGTCCCGAAACCCGGCTTCGCCTACTACCCGATGTCGGCCCGCTACCACCACGGGGAGGTCGACGAGTACCGACTGGCGAAGGACGACGACTTCGCGCAGACGCCGGAGAGCGTCCTCTCGGCCTACGACGGCCACCGCATCGTCTACGTCACGAGCCCGCACAACCCGACGGGTTCGGAGATGAGCCTGGACGACGTGCGCACCGTCGCCGAGGAGACCGACGACCAGACGCTCGTGGTCTACGACGAGGCGTACATCCACTTCACCGAGTCGCCGTCGGCCGTCGATCTGGTCGAGGAACGCGACGACGTGGCCGTCGTGCGGACGTTCTCGAAGGCCTACGGCCTCGCCGGGATGCGCCTCGGTTACGCCGTCACGCCGAAGTCGTGGGCCGACGCCTACGCCCGCGTGAACACGCCCTTCAGCGTGACCGAACTGACCTGTCGTGCCGGCCTCGCGGCGCTCGACGACGACGAACACGTCGAGAAGACCGTCGAGACGGCCAGGTGGGCCCGCGAGTACATGCACGAGAATCTGGACGCCGAGACCTGGGAGAGCGGCGGTAACTTCGTTCTCGTCGAGGTCGGCGACGCGAGCGCCGTGGCCGACGCAGCCCAGAACCGGGGCGTCATCGTCCGGGACTGCTCCAGTTTCGGCCTGCCCGAGTGCATCCGGATCACCTGCGGGACGCGAGAACAGACGCGTCGCGCCGTCGAGACCGTCAACGAGGTCGTCGCGGAGGTCTCGGCCTGATGGCGGTGGCGAGTGCCGCGGGTGCGGCGCGCGCGCCGACCGCGGAGGTCGCCTGATGCGGGTCGCCGTCACCGGCACGCCCGGGACGGGCAAGACGACGGCCGTCGAGCTGCTCGCGGCCGAAGCCGACGGCCCCGCTGCTGACCTCGACGTACTCCACCTCAACGACGTGATCCACGAGGAAGACTTCGTCGTCGAACACGACGAGGAGCGCGACTCGGCCGTCGCCGATCTGGACGCCCTCGCCGACTACCTCGCCGACCGCGACGACGTGCTCTTCGAGTCACACCTCGCGCACCATTTCGACGCCGATCGTGTGGTCGTCCTGCGCTGTCACCCCGAAGAGCTGGAACGGCGGCTCACGGACCGCGGCGAACCCACGGCGAAGGCCACCGAGAACGCCGAGTCGGAGGCGCTGGACGTGATCCTCTCGGAGGCCGTCGAGCGCAACGGCGAGGAGAGCGTCTACGAGATAGACGCGACGGACCTGGACCCCGAGGCAGTCGCGGCGGAAATCGAGGCGGTCGTCGCGGGCGAGCGGGAGCCACAGGTCGGTACTGTTTCGTTCCTCGACTATCTATGACCACCCCCAGATGACCCTGGACAGGTTCCGCCCCGCGGTGAAAGGCGCCCTCGCGCCGTCGGTGACCCTCGCCAAGCGCGTCGGTCTGACGCCCAACGGCGTGAGCGTCATCGCCCTCGTTCTCGCGGTCGTCGGCGCGGCCGCCTTCGCGCTCGCGCCCCGGCGCGACCCGCTGCTGTACGTCGGCGGCGCCGTCGCCGTCGCGCTCAACGGCTGGCTCGACCTGGTCGACGGCGAGCTCGCCCGCGATCTCGGGACGGGGAGCGCCGCCGGCGACCTGTTGGACCACGTCATCGACCGCTACGCCGACATCGTCATCATCGCCGGCCTCGCCGCCGGGCTGGAAGCCTACGCCATCGGACTCGCCGCCGTGACCGGCGTGCTGATGACCTCCTACCTCGGGACGCAGGCCCAGGCCGTCGGCCTCGACCGCGTCTACGGCGGCCTCGTCGGCCGCGCGGACCGCCTGGCGCTGGTCGTCGCCGTCGGCGTCGTCGCCGGCTTCGTCACGCAGTCGTTCTCGGGGCTGACCGTCGTCGGCTGGCTGCTCGTCTTCTTCGCCGTCGTCGGTCACTTCACCGCGCTCCAGCGGTTCTACTACGCGATGAAGGCGCTCTGAGTGGAACATCGCTGATCTGGATCGCTCGTCACAGTAGAACTGAACGACGGTTTTGTTCAGTATAGCCTGCGAACTGAGTAGTTGTTACTATGGATCGAGTCATGGAATGAAGGTAGATGAGCGCGACTGCAGCGGACAGCATGCGTTGAAAGCCCTCGGCGCGCTCGCGGTCGCTGAGCGAGATATCCTCGCTTCGCTCGGATAGTGCCCGCTCAGGCGACTAAACTGAACGCGAGCACGCCTCGCCCTTTCATTCCGCCAGGAAGACAGCACCTCCACCGCACAGCACCGCGCCTCACACCTCCCCAGCCGATTCGCTCAGTCGCGTCCGCTCCTTCGCTCATCCCTCGCACGGCTTCGTCTCGCGGCCTCGCTGTCGCTCGGCACGCTCGACAGCGCGCGCCACCGCGATTGTTCACTCTACGGGCTGTACTGAGCATCGAAACGACAGGCCCAAATCGCCTGAAGACGTGGTAATTGTACGGAGCGCGTGCCGCCGTGAAACAACCAGGCACGACTTCGCACACCATGTCAGACGCACACCTCGATCCATCGAGAACCAACAGGATCGGCACGCAGATCGGACTCGTCCTCGAAGACCAGCGGACCGCCGAGTTGCGGCAGGTCATCTACACCGACGAGCAGGTCGTCCTCCTCCGGGACGAATCGGGCGGGACCACGCTCGTCAGGCGCGGCAGCTTCGACGCCGAGCTCGGAACGCGCTACCGGCCGCGCCCCGGCGCGGAGATGCCGAGCGACGCCGGGCAGTACGAGCGGCTCCGCGAGCGCCTCGCCGCCTACGAGCGCGAGGACGGGCGGAAAGCCAAACACAAGGCCGACGCGCTCCGCGACGCGCTCGACATCCTCTCCGGCGCGGAGGCCGACGAGTCGGAGGAGGCCGACGACGAGGACGACGCAGACAGCGAGACCGAAGTCCCGTTCGAGGAGGTCGCCGGCATCGGCCCGACCACCGCCGGAAAGCTCCGGACCGCGGGCTACGTCACCGAGCGCGACGTGCGCGCGGCGAGCGACGACGAGTTGCTCTCGGTCGCCGGGATCGGCCAAGAGAACCTCGAAAACCTCCGGGAGTTCGTCGACTGAGACTCACCACTCCAGGCGCACGTCGTCGCCGACGTCGAGACCGAAGGCGTCGTCGCCGCGGCCCTGATTGACCGCGAACTCGACGTTCCCGTGGCTGCCGACGGTGACGAGCCGCTCCCCGACGTCGAGCGCCGCGTAGGCGTCTCGGACCGGGACCGACTCGCCGCCGACGCGGACGCTATCTCGGTCTGCCACGGTGCCCCCCGGGACGTTCGTGATGACGTTCCCGAATCCGTCGACGACGAGCACCTCGCCGCGTGCCGAGGACTCCGAGACCTCGGGCTCCGGGAAGGTCAGGTCGACCCACTCGTCGGTCCGGGCGCAGCGGTCGATTTCGCCGACCGAGTCGGCGTCGTGGACGTCGGCGGCCGCCGGGGCGAACACGTCCCGCCCGTGGAAGGTGTTGCTCGCCGTCTCGTCGTCGCTGTAGTCGACGTCCCAGACCGTGAAGCCGTCGCTGTCGTCGCTCTCGCCGGTATCGCTCTCACTGGCGAGTTCCCGGGCGACCGGGATCGCGACGCCGTTGTCAGGCGCGACGATCTGGTGGTCGCCGGCCTCGACGACGACCGCCGCCCGGTTCGTCCCGACGCCGGGGTCGACGACGACGCAGTGGGTGGCGGGCGGGAAGTACGGGAGCACCTCGCGGAGCCAGAAGGCCGCCGCTCGCACGTCCTGGCGGGGGAAGTCGTGGGCGATGTCTTCGATCCGCGCGTCGGTGCGCGAGCAGATCACGCCGCGCATCGCCGCGGGGTACGGGCTCGGGAAGTCCGAAGCGAGCGTTATCATACGCTGGTACAGGAGTATTCGTCGGTTAATTCACTCGGTATTGATCCGAGTCGTCGGGTTGGACCACCGGAACGCGGCGGGGGCGCGAATCAGTCACAGCACCCGCGCGTCGGCGGGATCGAAGCCGAGCGTCAGCGACTCGTCGTCGTGGGGCTCTGGGGTCCGGAAGACGACGGTCCGGTCGCCCCAGTCGGCGTAGTAGCGGGTGGTCTCGCCGAGGAACTCCGCCGTGTCGACGGCGACGCCGAACCGGTTCTCGTCGGCGTCGACCACCAGATCCTCCGGGCGGACGCAGAAGGTGAGGTCGTCGGTCGCGAGGTCGCCGTCGTCGACCGTGAACTCGGTCCCGTTCACGGCGACGGTGGTCGCCGCGCCGGTCCGGTCGACGACCTCGCCGCGGAAGAGGTTGTTCTCGCCGACGAACGAGGCGACGAACTCCGTCGCGGGCCGCTCGTACACCTCCCGGGGCGTGCCGACCTGTTCGACCCGGCCGTCGCTCATCACCGCGAGCCGGTCGGAGATGGCGAGCGCCTCCTCCTGGTCGTGGGTGACGTACACCGTCGTCACGTCGAGTTCGGCCTGGATGCGCTTGACCTGCCGGCGGAGCGTCTCGCGGAGGCGGGCATCCAGCGCCGACATCGGCTCGTCGAGCAGGAGGATCTCGGGGGCGGGCGCCAGCGCCCTGGCGAGCGCGACGCGCTGCTGTTGCCCGCCGGAGAGCTGGTCGGGTTCGCGGTCGCCCATCCCCGAGAGGTCCACGAGGTCGAGCAGTTCGGTCACGCGCTCGTCGATGGACGTGCCGTCCGGCGGGTCGGCGAACTTGAGGCCGTAAGCGACGTTCTCGCGGACGCTCATGTGCGGGAAGAGGGCGTAGTTCTGGAAGACGATGCCGACGTCCCGGTCCTCCGTGGGGACGCCGGAGACGTCCACGCCGTCGAAGCGGACGGTGCCGCTCGTCGGGGTTTCGAGGCCCGCGATCGTGCGGAGGGTCGTCGTCTTCCCGCAACCCGACGGGCCGACGAGCGTGAAGAACTCGCCCTCGGCGATGTCGAGGGTGACGCCGTCGAGCGCGACGGTGTCGGCGAAGGATTTGCGAACGTCGTCGAGTTCGAGTCTACCCACCGAAACCACTCCCCTCGCCGAGGCGGTCGATTATCACGAAGCTGACGCCGGTCACGACGAGCAGGACCACGCCCATCGCCGTCGCGGGGCCGAGCCGTCGGCCGATGAACCGCTCGATCGCCACTGGCATGGTGTAACTGGTTCCGCCCGTGGCCAGTATAACCGTCGAATCGAACTCGCCGACGCTGATGGCGAACGCGAAGGCCGTCCCCGCGAGGACGGCCGGCACGACCAGCGGTAGTTCGATGTCGAGCATGACGCGGGCCCGCGACGCGCCCAGCGAGCGAGCCGACTCGACGATGGAGTCGTCGATGCCAGCCAGCGCCGGCGCGACGTTCCGGGTGACGAAGGGATAGGCCCCGACGGCGTGGGCGGCGACGATGGCGAGCGGCCCGGCGACCGTGAACCGGTAGCCGAAGGCCTCGGTGCCGAAGACGAACCCGCGGAGGAGGCCGAGGCCGACCACGACGCCGCTGACGGCGAACGGCGCCATCGCGAGCGTGTCGATCAGCTTCCGTCCGCGGAAGTTACGCGTGCTGACGACGGCGAGGAACACGCCCATCGGGACGGCGAGCAGGAGCGTCCCGCCGCCGAACAGCAGCGAGTTCGTGACGGCGGTCAGCGGCTTGACCTGGAACTCGTAGGCGGTGGCCTGGCGCTCGATCAGGAACCGGTAGTTGCGCAGCGTGAACCCCTCGGGTCCGGTGACGCTCGCGACGACGAGGCTGACGATGGGGACGACGAAGACGACGACCGCGACGAGGGCGTATCCCCACGCGAACAGCCGGCTCTTCGTGACCGAGCCCAAGAGGTCCATCCGCTCGGGCGGGCGGGCCGCGCTCGCGGCGCGCTGGCGGGCCTCGTAGCGCAGGTAGGCGTACGTGAGCGCGAGCGAGAGGAGCATCTCCAGGACCGCCAGCGTCGAGGCGGTCCCGTAGTCGAGCTGGCTGATCCGGTGGTACACCCACACCTCCACCGTCGCGAGGCTGAGCCCGCCCAGCGCGAGGACGATGGCGAACGACATGAACGAGAAGATGAAGGTGAGCAGCGCCCCGGTCAGGATTGCCGGGAGCAGTTGCGGGACGATCACGTCGCGGAACGCGCGCAGCGGCGAGGCGCCCAGCGATCGGGCGGTCTCGGTCATCTCCGCGTCGACGCCCTCCCAGGCGGCGGCCGTGATCCGGGCGATCAGCGGCGCGTCGTAGAACGCGTGGGCGAGGACGATGATCGCGAGCGTCCCGCGCAGGTTGAACGTCGGGAGCCCGACGGCCCCGAGCGCGACGTTGAGGACGCCGTTCTTCCCGAAGGTGGCGACGAATCCGATAGCGACGAGAATCGTCGGCATCACGAACGGCAGCGCCGTCAGCGAGCGGATCGTCTTTCGCCCGGGGAACTCGAACCGCGCGAGGACGTACGCGCCGGGCAGCCCGAGCAGGACGCTCGCGATCGTCGAGAGCAGCGCTTGGTACGCGGTGAAGCCGAACAGGCCGAGCCGGTAGTCCGGGAACGAGCGCACGAGGACCGCGGGGTCGGAGAACACCTGCGTGAACACGCCGAAGTAGAACTCGTCGGCGAGGACGTCGGCGAACGTCGCCAGCGAGTAGACGCCGTCGATCCGCACGGACTCGACGAGGACGATCCCGACCGGGTAGAAGAAGACGAGTCCGAGGAGCGCGAGCGTCACCACTGCCAGCAGGGGGACGCCGACGCGCTCGACGACCCGGCCGGCGCTCATCGGCTCAGTTGCTGGCTATCTGCTGGGACCAGTCGTTGAGCCACGGCTCGACGTTGCCCATCAGCTCGTCGTAGCCGAAGCTGACGATGGTCTCCGGCTCGTGGACGAGGTCGTCGAAGTCCTTCGGGAGGTCGGCGTTGTCGACTGCCGGGAGCGCGACGTTGCGCTGGGCGATCTCGGCCTGGACGTCCGGCTGGAGCACGAAGTCGATGAACTCCGTCGCCAGCCCCATCTTGTCGGTGCCGGCGAACGGTGCGGCGCCCTCGACGTAGGCGTAGCCTTCACCGTTCGGGAAGCCGACCTGGTGGCGCGCCATGTCCTGGTCGTAGCGGTCGGCGTACACCTGGTCGGTCGAGTACGAGACGACCATCGGCGCCTCGTCGTTCGAGTAGGCGTCGTAGGCGGTCCCCCAGTCTTTGAGGATCTGCGTGCCGTTGTCCATCAACCGACTCCAGTAGTCGAGGTAGCCGTCCTCGCCGAAGTGGTCGATCGTCCAGAAGAGGAACTCCTTCCCGGTCTCGCTGTTCTGCGGGTTCGGGACGAGCAGTCCGTTCTCGTAGGGGTCGCTCGCCAGGTCGTCGAAGGTCTCCGGCGCGCCGACGCCGCGCTCGTCCAGCGCGTTCTGGTTGTAGACGAGGCTGATGTACGAAGCGCCGACCGGGATGGCGCGCTCCTGGGGGTCGAAGCGGTAGTCGTCGACGACGTGGCCCGCGTTCGAGAGCGCGGACGTGTCGACGCTGGTGAACAGCGATTCGCCGTCGCCGGTCCCGCGGTCCGCCTTGACCAGGTTCTCGGGCGTGAGACCCAGGAAGAGGTCGGTGTCGATGGTGACGTTCTGCTGGCGCCGCTGGAGGAAGTAGTCCATGTTGCTCTCCGGCGGGAACCACTTCAGTTCGACGTCGTGTTCGGCCTCGAACTGCTCTTTGAGCCACGGGCCCGGGCTCGAACTCGGCGCGTCGACGAACGAGGGGTACGTCCCCACGCGGAGCACCGGCGTCCCGCCGGACGCGGTCCCGGTGACGGTGCCGTCGGCCGTCCCGGTCGAGTCCGTCGAGCCGTCGCCGCTGTCGGTCGATCCGTCGCTGGTGTCGGTCGCGTCGCCGTCCCCGGTCGGTTCGGCGCTACACCCCGCGATGAGTCCGGCCACTCCCGCACCCGCCGCCTTGACGAAACGTCGTCGGTCCATAACCGAGGAATACAGGCGGCGAATGAAATACCCCGCGATCCGAGACCGGCGGATCCGGACAAATTCGCCCGTTCTGGTGCCTAATCGTGAGAAACAGACAACGAACCGAAACGAACCGCGGAGACCCTCTCACTCGGAGGTGCGCTCGGATGCGATATCGAACTCGATCGGTCGCGCGCCTTCCCGACACTGTTCGTACAGCGTTTCGAGCCAGGAGCGAGCGGTAGCGGAATCGCTTTCGCCGTGGACGGTGGGGAGCCCGGTCGCCGGGTCGTGGCCGACGATAGTGACGCCTTCGTCGTCGATCGCGAACGAAAAGGGAACGGCGTCGTCGTCGGCGACGAGGACGGTGACGGTATCGTCGGCCACCACGTCGGCAAACGCTTCGCCACCGGTGGTCTCGTGGCCTTCGAGCGCGCTCGCGGCGAAGACCCGTTCGATCGAGTCGGTCCCTTCGAGCCGGGGCGTCGCCCCTTCGAGCGCCTGGACGGAGGTCACGCTCGCGAGCGTGCCGCGGGACCGAGTAGTCCCTTCGAGCCGCTCCATCACGCGGTCGACGACGCGGTAGGGATCGGACGCGTCGGCGACGGTCACTCGCGCGTCCGTGAACAGGTGGGCGTGTTCGACGAGGTCTGGATGGTCGACGATGTCGAGCAGCGGTTCGAGGCGGTCGACCGCTTCGACGGCGTCCAGAAAGGCCTCGGTCGCGGCGACCAGCGCCCGACCGTACGGCGTCGTCAGGTACCCTTTGCCGGTCTTTTGCACTAGCCCCCGCTCTTCGAGCGCGACGGTCGCCCGGTAGATCGTCGTCCGGGAGGTGTCGACACGCTCGGTGAGCTGGCGCCTCGTCAACGCCGCCTCCTGACAAGCGGAGAGAACGGTCGCTCGACGGAGGAGCGTGACCGCTTCGTCGGTATCCGACCCGTCCATGCGGCTTCTGACGGGGCAATTATCTTAACCGTTCTCCCCTCGAACCGGCTGTTCGGACGTGAACAGCCTGTTCACGATCGACCTCTCAGTTTACCGATGGCTATAACGGATCTACGGCGAAGACTGCGGCAATGGTAGATCGGCCACGGTCGAACGGGTGGGTGGCCCGCGAGGCTCCGAGGCGGGCGAGCGAACGATTCGCAGACGACTGTCGAGGGTGCTCGGGCGGGTGGGTTCGGTGACGCGAGCGCCCGTTCGGACGCGTGCGCTGTATCTGGTGGTGCTGTTGGGTGTGGCCGCCGCGACGGCGAACGTCGGGTTCGCCGGCGTCGCGGCCGCAGGGAACGCCGCCCCGGTCTGTAGCGACGTGAACTACGCCGGGGACGGGAGCGAAGCCAACCCCTATCAGATAGGGTCCGCGGCACAGCTCCAGTGTCTCGGCGAAAACCACGGCGACGCGGTCGACAGGGCCGACGCGCTGGGCAGCCACTACGAGGTCGTCTCCGACATCGACGCGAGCGGGACCGCCAACTGGAACGGCGGGTCGGGGTTCGACCCGATCGGTGACTCGGCGAACCAGTTCACCGGCACGTTCGACGGGAACGAATACGCGATCTCGGAATTGACCATCGACCGTCCGTCGGAGAACGATGTCGGGGTGTTCAGCTATATCGGGAGTAGCGGGACCGTCGCGAACGTGGCCCTCGAAGACATCGATGTTCACGGAAACGGCGCGTACCCGGACGGCGTAGGTGGCCTCGCCGGGCAGAGCGACGGCTCCCTGATGAATGTCAGCACAAACGGGACGGTCGTCGGGGACAAGTACCGCGTCGGTGGGGTCGTCGGAATCGTCGGGAGTAGCGGTTCGGTGACGAACGCCTCGTCGTCGGCCACCGTCTCCGGATCCGGTATTATGGGTGGTCTCGTGAGCGAGAACGACGGGGTCGTCACTCGGTCGTACGCGACCGGTTCCGTTTCAGGGATGGACTCGGGCGGTCTCGTGGGTTACAACTCGGGCACCGTGACTCGGTCGTACGCGACCGGTTCCGTTTCGGGAGATTACGCAGGCGGTCTCGTGAGCCGGAACAGGGGGACCGTCACTCGGTCGTACGCGACCGGTTCCGTTTCAGGGCCGGAATCGGGCGGTCTCGTGGGTTACAACTTGGACACCGTGACTCGGTCGTACGCGACCGGTTCCGTTTCAGGGATGGACTCGGGCGGTCTCGTGGGTTACAACTTGGACACCGTCACGTCGTCCTACTGGGACACCGAGACCAGTGGGCAGTCGTCGTCAGACGCCGGCACCGGCCTCACCACCGCGGAGATGACCGGCGCCGACGCGGCCGAGAACATGGACCTCGGTTTCGATTCGACGTGGGCGATGACGGAGTCGTACCCGGAATTGCAGTGGGCGCTCCCGTCGGCGAACCTCGACTACTCCGAGCCCGTCGTCTCGCCGACGACGCTCACGCCCGGTGGCGCCGTCGAGGCGGAAGTGACGGTCTCGAACACCGGGGAAGCGGACGCCGAGTACGCGGTGTCGTTCGCGGTCGACGGTACGGTCGTCGCCAGGGAGTACGGCATCGTCCCCGGCGGGAGATCCACAACGATCACGACCACGGAACGGCTGTGGGACGTCGGAGACCACACGGTCTCGGTCTCGGGCGGGGATGCGAGCGTCACGGAGACGGTGACCGTCGAGGACAGGACCGCGCCGACCGCCGACGCCGGCGCGGACCAGACCGTCGATCAGGGCGCGGCGACTACCTTCGACGCGAGCGCCTCCAGCGACAACGTCGGTATCGACGAGTACGAGTGGGACTTCGGCGACGGGAACACGGCGACCGGCCGGACGCCGACACACACCTACGACGACCCCGGAACGTACACCGTCACGCTCACCGCCACCGACGCCGCCGGGAACGCCGACTCCGATACGCTCACCGTCACCGTGGAGGACACTGTCCCGCCCGCGGCACCGTCGGCTCCGGCCCTCGCCCCCGCGAGCGATTCCGGCGAATCGAGCACGGACGGCGTGACCAACGAGACGACGCCGACGATCACGGGAACGGCCGAGGCGAACGCGGTGGTCGAGGTGCGTTCGGACCTGGACGGCACGCTCGGGACGACCACAGCCGACGGCGACGGCGACTGGTCGTTCACCCCGGGAACGGCCCTCTCCGAAGGCGCCCACACGGTCACGGCGCGAGCGACCGACGCCGCGGGGAACACCGGTTCGTTCTCGCCCGGACTGACCGTCGTCGTGGATACGACCCCGCCCGCGACGCCGTCGGTTCCGGGCCTCGCGGCCGCGAGTGATACCGGTGAGTCGAGCACGGACGGCGTGACCAACGAGACGACGCCGACGATCACGGGAACTGCCGGTCCCGGTGAGGCGGTCACCGTGATCTCGTCGATCGACGGGACGCTCGGGACGACCACCGCAGACGGGAGCGGCGACTGGTCGCTCACTCCGGGGACGGCCCTCTCCCAGGGTGCCCACGGGATCGTCGCGCGGGCGGCCGACAGCGCTGGTAACACCGCCGAGTCGTCGCCGACACTCGTCGTCGTGGACTCGACGGCACCGCCACCGCCCGTCCTCGCCCTCACCGATGCGAGCGACACCGGGGCGTCGAACACGGACGGCGTGACCAACGAGACGACGCCGACGCTCTCGGGGACCGCGAGGGCCGGCGCGACCGTCGAGATCGCCTCCGACCGTGACGGGTCGCTCGGGACGGCGACGGTCGACGGGAGCGGCGACTGGTCGTTCACCCCGGGGGCGGCGCTCTCGGAGGGCACACACGGCCTCACCGCGACGATCACCGACGCGGCCGGCAACACCCGCCGGTCGTCGCCACTGAGCGTCACAGTCGATACGACCGCTCCGACGGGTGATGCGGGCGGTGACCGAACCGTCGCGGTCGGGGACGCCGTCACGTTCGACGCGAACGAGTCGAGCGACAACGTCGGCATCGCCGCCTACGAGTGGACGTTCGGTGAGGAGGAGAATGCGACCGGCGAGAACGTGACGCACGCGTTCGCCGAACCGGGGAGGTACTCCGTCGACGTGACCGTGACGGATACGAGCGGCAACCGTGACACCGACACGATCGTCGTCACGGTAACCGACCGGACCGTACCGACCGCCCTCGTCGGGAACGACACGACCGTTCGAGTCGGGGACAGTGTCGCCTTCGACGCGACGAACTCGACGGACGACGTCGGCGTCGCGAGCTACGAGTGGGGCTTCGACGACGGTGCGAACGCGACCGGCGCGACGGCCGCCCACACGTACGACGCGGCAGGCACGTACGCGGTGGCGCTGACGGTGACCGACGCCGCCGGCAATTCCGACTCGGCGGTTCGGAACGTGACCGTGCGATCGAGCCCACAGCCATCGAACCCGACTCCGTCGAACGACGGTGGCAGTGGCGGCGGCACTACCGCTACGGACGCGGATCCCGAACCGACCGTCGTCGTCGACCGGTCCGCGGAGACCGGGAGCGGCCGGGCGACCGTTTCCGTCAGCGACCCCGGTCCCGGGGAGCCCGTCGTCATCGAGTTCGACGACGACGAAATTGGGGGCTCGCCGGGCACGTTCGGTCGGAACGTGTCGGTCTCCCGGTTGACGATGAACGTCACGACCGAGGCGGACTTCTCGCTCGACGTCGCCACCTACGAACGCGCCGAGGCACCGACCGACGAGGCGTCGTTCCATCGGGACACGGGCGCGACGCCCGCGGGGTACGTCGTGGTGAACCACTCGGTGAGCGACGCGGATATCGAGAATGTCACGTTCCGCTTCCGCCTCGGCAAGGCCGCCGTCGAGTCCGCCGGTCTCGACGCCGATGCGGTGGCGCTCTATCGCGACGAAGGCACGCAGTGGCGCGAACTCGACGCCGCGCTCGTCGACGAGACCGACAGGGAGTACGTCTTCGAAGCCACGTCGCCGGGATTGTCGCTGTTCGTCGTCGGCTCGACCGTCCCGGCGTTCGACGTGACGGCCACCGACCGCTCCGCGAGGACGGCCACCGTCGGCGACACCGCGACCGTCACCGCTTCCGTCGAGAACACCGGCGGTGTCTCGGGAACGTACACGGCCGACTTGCTGGCGAACGGCGAGCGCGTCGCGAGCGAGAATCTCTCTGTGGGCGCGTTCGGCGATTCGACCGTCACGTTCGCCCACCGGTTCGACCGGCCGGGGACCTACGAGCTCGCCCTCGAGAACGAAGTCCTCTCCACCGTGACGGTCGACTCGACCGAGCCCGAACCGTCGCCGACTGCGACCCCGTCCGATGCGGGATCCCCGCCACCGGCGACGGTCGAGGAAACGGCCACGGGAGACCGGTCTTCCGGGAGATCCACGGCGACAGCACCCCAACCTACTGCGGAGTCCGCGTCACCAGTGGTCACGGTCAGCGCAGAATCCGCGCGGAAGGACGGCGGCTTCGACGTGCGGTTCCTCGCGGTCGTCGGTGCCCCGTTCGTCCTCGCCGGCTTCGTGCTGTACCGGAGATTCGACGGTTCCGGTCCGTGAGACCCGCCTGTACCTCCCTCGGTCCGCGCGGTCGAGAGAGCCGTCCGCGGCCGGGCCACGCAGTCGCGGTCAGATGTCGACCGTCGGTACGGGCGACTCGTCGGACCGGCGCTCCTCGACCATCGCGGCCCGTTCGTCGTCGTCCATCGGCTCGAAGTCGGCCGCGGCGTCGAGGATGGGGTCGACCAGTCGCGGGTCGCCGGCGTTGGTCAGCGTCGTGACGCCCTCCTGGGCGAGCGTGAAGCGGAGACACCGCCGGAGTTCCGCGGGGTCGTCGTACGGTTCGTACCAGGTATTGTACGGTCGCTCCTCGTCGGCCAGGTCGTCGGGCCACGGCTGTTTCGCGAAGGTCTTGATCGCCAGCACGCCCATCCCCCGCTCGGAGAGTTCGCGCGCGAGCGCCGGGAACTCGTGGGCGGCGTCGTCCTTGGCGGCGACGGTCGCGTTGACGGGGAACATCGCCGTCTCCAGGTCGGGGATGCGCTCGACGGCCTCGCGGATCACGTCCGGGGAGCCGTGGCTCGTCAGGCCGATGTGGTCGACGAGTCCCTCCTCCTGGGCCTCGCGATAGGCTTTCAGGGCGCCGTCGTCGGCGGTGATAGCGTCGACCTCCGAAGACTCGGTGACGGCGTGGAACTGGTAGAGGTCGATGTGGTCGGTCCCGAGCCGGTCGAGCGACTCCTCTAACTTCTCCCAGGCGCCCTCGTAGCTGCGTTCGAGCGTCTTGCAGCCGAGGAACACCTCGTCGCGGCGGTCGGCGAGCGTCGGGGCGAGCTTGACCTCCGCGGTGCCGTACTGGGGCGCCACGTCGACGTGGTTGACGCCGCGGTCGAGGACGTCGTCGGTCAGTTCGTCCGCCTCGTCCTGGTCGAGGAAATCGAGGGCGATGGCGCCGAAGGTGAGGACGCTGCTCTCCTGTCCGGTGTCGCCGAGGGGTCTGGTCTCCATACGCGAGATACGGGCGAGAGCGGCAAAAAGGCAGGTGGCATCGGCGCGGCCGCGGCCGCCGCGCGGGCGTTCCTGCCGTCGCTGGCGTATACTTTATCAACAGTCGCCGGTAAGGGTGGACCATGGTTCAGTGTGAGATGTGCGGGAAGGAGACGAGTTCCCCCAACCGCGTCAAGATCGAGGGGGCGGAGCTCGACGTCTGCGACGAGTGCACGGACTTCGGGACCGAGGTGAAACAGCAGTCCTCCTCCGGCGCGTCGACGAAGTACTCCACGTCGTCGAGTTCGTCGGACGGGTCTTCCTCCTCGTCCTCGTCTTCGTCGTCTTCGAGTTCCGGCGGTGGGTCCTCGCGTCCGCGGCGGGACATGTTCGACGAGATGGACGAGCTCGCACAGGACTACGACGAGACCGTCCGCTCGGCGCGCGAGTCCGCGGGTCTGAGCCAGGAGGACCTGGCGCGCAAGCTCAACGAGAAGGCGAGCCTCATCCGAAAGATCGAGCGCGGCGACACGCTGCCGAGCGACGAGGTCCAGACCAAGCTCGAGAGCGCCCTCGACGTCGACCTCTCGGCCGGCGGGACCGCCGACGAGTCCGAGTGGTCGGGCGGCGACTCGACCGGCGAGTACACGCTCGGCGACGTCGTCGAGCGGAAGGACTCCTGAGGGTCGCGGGCGAACGAGCGGGACGGCCGCTCTACACAGACGATAGGTCGAGAAAGCGGACGGTATCGGTGGGCAGAGACCGCGCCCCGCTGGGTCGCGGGCGCGAGGCTACTGTTGTCTGGTCACGTAGTCGGTGCCGAGCTCGTCGGCGATGCCCTGCACGTCGTCTTCCATCTCTGCGATCTCGCGCTGGAGGCGACGGAACAGGTCGCTCTCGGCGAGTTCCGATTCGGTCTTCTCGACTTCGAGGACGTTCCGCTTGAGCCGCTTGGAGGTGAGCTCCCGCATCCGGTCGTTGTACTCCGAGAGCTTCATCAGTCGGTCGACGACCGCTTCGAGGTCGTCGCGGGTCACCGGCTTGACCACGTAGTCGTCACAGCCCATGTCGATGATGTCGAAGTCGGGGTCGACGGCGGTGACCATGGCGACCCGGCACTGGAGGGCCCGCTCTTCGATCGCCGCGAGGACCTCGTTGCCGGAGACGATGGGCATCCGCCGGTCCAGCAGCACGACGTCGAGGTCCGAAGCGAGCATCTCCAGCGCCTCGACGCCGCCGTATGCCGTCCGCACCTCGTACTCGCCGTCGAGGTACTCTGTGTACAGCTCCGCGAGGTGGGTCTCGTCTTCCACGACCAGCACCGTCCCTCGCTTTTCGGTCCCCTGTGTCACAACGGACGTAGGTTACGAGGACACCGCCTTAACTCTCACCCTCGGCGGCCGCGTCGGTCGCCGACGCCTCCGCGTTCTCGGGCGGACCCTCCGCCCGACGATTCGGGCGACCGCGGCGCCAGTCTCGCCGGACTCACAACCTATTTCTCCGTCCGGGTTCGCCTCCCGGGTATGTTCGTCCTGGTCAATCTGAAAGCCTACCCGTGCGATCCGGTCGCCGTCGCCGAGGCGGCCCGCGACGTGAGCGAAGAGAGCGGCGTCCGCGTCGCCGTCGCCCCGCAGGCCGCCCACCTCTCGGCGGTCGCCGAGACCGGCGTCGAGACGTGGGCACAGCACGTCAGCCCCGTCGAACACGGCAGCCACACCGGTAGCACGCTCGCCGAGGCCGTCGCCGACGCCGGCGCGACCGGTACGCTCCTCAACCACTCCGAGGCCCGGCGCAAGCTCGCCGACATCGACGCGGGCCTCGACGCGGCCGAGCGCGCGGGGCTGGAGACGGTGGTCTGCGCGAACAACCCCGGGCAGGTCGGCGCCGCGGCCGCGCTCGGCCCGGACGCCGTCGCCGTCGAACCGCCCGAACTCATCGGCACGGGGACGCCCGTCAGCAAGGCCGACCCCGACATCGTCACCGATGCGGTCCAGGCGGCCACCGCGGTCGACGACTCGGTCGACGTGTTCTGCGGCGCCGGCATCTCGACGGGCGACGACCTCGACGCCGCGCGCGAGTTGGGCGCCTCGGGCGTCCTGCTGGCCAGCGGCGTCGCCAAGGCCGACGATCCGCGGGCCGCGCTCGAAGACCTCGTCGCACCGCTCGTTGAATAAGCCTCGTCACCCCGGTCGCAGAGGAAGCTTCGTCTCACCGGCGCGGAATGGCCTCCGTCGCCCCGCTCGTGGAATCGGTCTCGGGCGTCGACCACGGGGAGGGCGACGCGGTCGCGAACCGTCTCGGCGGCCGCGAACGAGGCGACGAGCGCGCCGCGAACGAGGCGACGAGCGCGCCGCGAACGAGGCGACGGAGCTTATTAGGGGGCGTCCGTCGCTAGCGGACTCATGGTCGAGGACGCCGACTCCGCCGGCGGCTCGAACGGCGCGGACATCGTCGCCGGTTCGGACGGCCCCAGCGACTTGGACGGCCCCGCCCCCGGCAACCCGGACACCACGGACGCCGGCGATGTCGTCCCGCCCAGCTCTTACCTGCTCGTCGTCCTCGGCGCGCTCAGCTACCTCCTGCTGATGGCGAACTGGTTCGCGCTCGCGGCCTTCCTCGACCCCATCGCGGACGGCCTCGACCTCTCGGACACCCAGTCCGGTGCGCTCGTCGGCGCCGTCCCCCTGACCTACGTCCCTCTCTCCTTGCTCTCGGGGCTCGTCCTCGACCGCATCGGCGCGCGTCGCGGGATCGCCCTCGCCGTCGGTATCTTCGCCGTCGCGCAACTGCTCCGCTCGGCGACCGCCGGCTTCCCCGGGATGCTCGCCACGACCGTCCTGTTCGCCGTCGGCGCGACCGGGATCACGTTCGGCCTGCCGAAACTCGTCGCGAGCGTCTTCCCCGCGCGCCTGCTGGGGACGATGTCGACGGTGTACATCCTCGGCTCCTACGCGGGGACCGCCGCGGCATACAGCGTCGGTCGGGCGATCCTCGGCCCGGCGCTCGGCGGGTGGCGCCCGACCTTCCGCGCGCTCGGCGCAGCGGCGCTCGCCTTCCTCCTCGTCTGGATTCCGGTCGCCGTCTGGCACGCCCGCCGGTACGGGACGCCGTACGGTGGCGACGGCGAGAGCGCCTTCTCGCTGGTCTCCCTCCGGACCGACGTGAAGCGGGTGTTCTCCCACCGCGTCATGCGGCTGCTCGTCGTCGTCGGTACGGCGTACCTCCTGCTCGGCCACAGCCTACAGGGGTGGCTCCCGACGCTCGCCGGGTCTCGCGGCGTCTCGCCCGATGTCGCCGCGATGGTCGCCACGCTGTTCGTCGTCGGCCAGGCCGTCGGGACGGTCGTCGTCCCGCCCGCGTCTGACCGCCTCGGCCGTAGACGCGAGGGAGTCGTCGCCTGCGGGCTCGCCGCCGTCGTCGGCGTCGTCGCGCTCGTCTTCGTCGGGGACGCCGTCGGCGCCGGTGGGGCCGCGCTCGTCGCCGGAATCGGCGTCGGCGGCGTCTCGCCGCTCGTGCGCGCCATCCCGACCGAGATAGAAGACATCGGTCCGGCGCTGACCGCGACGGCCGTCAGCCTGGTCTTCGCGGTCGGCGAACTCGGCGGCTTCTTCGGCCCGTTCCTCGTCGGCGGGCTCCGCGACCTGACCGGATCCTTCCTCCCCGGCCTCGCCGTGCTCGCGGTCGGCGCGCTCGCGATGGTCGCCGCGGGTCTGCGACTGCCCGAGATCTGATCTCCCTCGGCGGTCCGAAGCGGCGACGGCACTACGGGACTGGCATCGATCGTCCGTCCGCTCGTCGCCGATCGACCGCCGAGCGGAGCGCTTTTGCTCGGTTCTCGCGCAGTGACAGGTATGCCCTCCACCCGACGCCGGTTCGTCGCCTGTGGCGTCGCAGCGCTCTCCGGACTCGCCGGCTGCAGAGACGGTCTCAGCAGCGGTGACTCGCTCCGTGAACTCCACCTCGGACTGTCGAACCGGACGGACGGCCGGCGAACGCTCCACTTCGCGCTGGAGGCGGCCGACGGGCTCGGAGAGTGGCACGAGTTCGAACTCACCGCGGGTGCCGAACGCGATGAAGCCATCGAACCGTCGACCGATCGGGAGTGGGAGCGCTTCCACGCCGTCGCCGGCGACCACCGGGTCTCCGGCGACCTGTTCGGCGAGAGCGGCGAGAGCGCCTGTCTCCGGTACGACTTCCGGCTCGATCCCGCGGAAGTCGTCGCGCTGTACCCGAGCGACCAGTCGCCGTGTGGGACGTAGGTCACCGTTGAGATTTCGAGGCAAGTCGGCTCAGCGGCCAGATCGCTGCACTGCAGAAAGGGTCGAGAGACGAGTGTCGACTCGGCCCGGTGTCAGTCCGCGCTCGCGGACGCGTCGGCGTCGCCGTTTTCGAGGACGCTCTCGACCTGTTCGACGAACGGAACGACGTCGTCGCGGTCGGTGCGCTCGGCGAGGAGTTCGGTGACGCGGTAGTCGTACCGGCCGCGGCCGACGTGTTCGACGAGGCCGCGGACGCGGAGTCGGCGGTTGCGCGCGTAGGCGGACGTGCGGTCCTCGGACCCGCCGGCGGCGAACAGCGCGTCCATCGGCGTGCCGGGGCCGTGGTCGCGGTAGTACCGGAGCATCTGTCGGGTCTCAGGACCGAGGTCAGCGAGATCGTTCGCGAGTCCGCGGGCGAACGCCGCCGCGTCCTCGACGGCGTCGGCGTCGACGGTCGCCGTCGTCCCGGCCTCGAACGCGTCGGTCGCGCGGTCGCCGAGCGGGTTCCCGTCGACGGCGTCGAACCCACGGGTCATCGCCGCCGTGTTGGTCGAACCGTCGGTCCCGGCCGCGTCGTCGACCATCCCGCCGTCGGTCGCCGCGCCCGCGGCCTCGGTCGCCGTATCGTCCCCGTCGTCGCCGAACGCGCCCGCCATGTCGAACATGCCGGCACCGGCGTCGTCGCCGTTCGCGTCGGCCGTTCCGTCGTCCGCGGCGGTCGCTCCGCCGTTCGCGTTCGCGTCGGTTCCGGTGACTCCGCCGTTCGCGGCCGCCCCGTCGCCGTTCCAGGTCATCGCGTTCTGCTCGTAGCCGTCGTCCTCTCGGGCGGTCTCGTCGGGGAGCGGACGGTCCTCCTCGCGGTCCGACGGGCCGTCTCCCCAGCGACCGGCCTCGTCGAACGAGGCCTGGTCCCCGGTGGCGGCCGCGCGCTGGTCGCGCATCCGCTGCTGTTCGGTCCGACCCGGATTCGCGCCCTTGACGTGGTCGACCAGCGCCTGGGTGAACTGGTCGGCCATCCGCTGCATGTCCCTGGCGTCCTGAAGCTCCGCTTCGAGCTCCGCGATCCGGGAGTTCTTGTCGTCGAGCTGGTCCCGCAGTTCGGCGATGCGGTCCTCTGTCTGCTCTTTCTCCTCGCTGATCTCCGCCAGTTCGGAGACCAGATCGTCGCTGACGGACTTCAGGTCGGGGCGTTCGAAGTCGTCGAGGCCGGGCGTCGCGCCGGCGTCGAAGGTCTGCTTGCGGTGGAACTGGACGCGCTGGATCGCCTCGGCCCAGTCGTTCATCATGAATGCCTCGCCGTCGTCCAGATCCTCGACCGCCTCGGCGTACTCGCGGTCGAGCACCCGGCTGACGACCTTGGTGTCGTTGTTCCAGGTCAGGCGATGCCAGACGAGCCAGTCGCACTGCGTGATGAAGTCCTTCTTCACGTCGGCGGGGCGCTGGCTGATGCCGACGATGCCCAGGCCGTGCTTGCGGCCGCGCTTGGAGATCTTGATCAGCATCTTGCCGCACTCGCCGACGCTTCCCTTCTGGGGGATCCACTCGTGGCACTCCTCGACGAGCATCAGGAAGGGCTGTTTGAGCTTCTTGGCCTTCGCGAACAGGCGCTTGGAGACCTCGGTCAGGAGCTCCGCGGCCTCCTCCTCGTCGAGGAACGAGGAGACGTCGAGGATGATAGGGACGTTCTGTTCGAGGGCGAGGGTGGCGATCTTCTCCGCGTGTTCGACGGTGATCTGGATGTCGCACTCGTCGTCGGCGCCGGCGTGGAGGATCTCGTACTCCTCCTTCAGACCGTAGTACTCGCCGTCGATGTCGACGATGAGCATGCCGAAGCCGTTGTCCAGCAGCTTCTCGACGACGACGCTCGCGGTGTTGGACTTGCCCGAGCCGGACTTGCCGGTGATGAAGCCCCGACCGGTCAGCAACTCGACGACGGGCAGGTCGACCGACCGACCCGGCTCGCCGCTCCCACAGGGTCCGTCGCTGACGTCCGCGACGGTGATCGACTCTGTCTCTGCCATTACGGATCGACAGCCGCGGCGGAGCCATAAGCCCCCGTCAGACCTCCGTCTGACGGCCCGCGACCGCAGCCGTTTTTTGCCCGACGCGAGCCTCGTCGTTCGGTGTCGCGTTCCCGCAGCCTCCCGATAGCGGCCGTCGCGCTCGTCGCACTCGTCGCGTTCGTCGCGCTCCTCGCCGATTGTCTCGGTGAGATCGGCGGTGACGGGACCACCGGCTTCGGACGGGAGTGACGTCCCAATGGTCAAGCGATTTAACTGCGGGGCGCGAACGTGGGGTAGAGTGGTCGCGACCGATGGAGTGGATGGGACAGTGACGCGCTACGAGACGACCGTCGAGGAGGGAACGGTGTACGTCGGCGCGCCCGAGGGCCCGCTGGAGATCGGGTCCCTGGAGACGGTGCTCGACGCCGTCGGCGGCCCATCGTGGACGATCAGTTACTCCCCCGCCGAGACGGAGCGCCACCCCGAGATGGACACTAGCGACGCCGGGCTCACCGTCGACGTCGTGGACATGATGCACACGATGACCTTCGGCGAGCGCTTCGTCGAGACGATGGCCGCCCACCCGACCGAGACCCCCGAGGACGGCGACCTGTCCCCACGGATGGGACTGTTCGTCGGCAAGCTCCTGGACAACCTGGAGAACGGCGTCGACTGAGGCCACGTTACCCGATCGGAACGGCTCGCACGAGCGCGAGCGGCGGGTCTGTGGTGACGCCGGCCGATGAGTCTGTGACGACTGCGATCGACGGTCCAGCGCCGACAGCGTTCGTCGTCGGCTCGCGGTCCCTCCCGAAGCCGATGGAGACGGGCGTCGCTCCGTTGGGCGTGCGGATCGCGAAGTCGTACCGCGGTGGCCGTCAGACCGCGGCCCGGCGGCCGAGGACCAGGCCGAGCAGCGACCCGACGACGGCGAACCCGGCGAGAGCGAGGAACAGCGCGGTCGCGTCCGCGAACGCGAGGATCCCGCCGGCGATAGTCCCGCCGAGCGCGCCGACGCCGAACACGCCGAGGTAGGTGAACCCGTAGGAGAGTCCACGCGTCCCCGACGGCGTATACTCGGCGACGGTGGCCTGATACATCGGCTGGACGACGAACAGGAGCACGCCGAGGACGGCTCCGAGCGCCATCAGCGGGACGATCCCCGCGTTCGAGACGGGGACGAACAGCAGCGCGAGGACGGCCAACCCGCCGAACGCGCCGGCGATGCCGTACTCGACGGGGATGCGGTCGGTCAGCTTTCCGCCGGCGTACTGGCCGAGGACGCCGACGAGCAGGAGCCCGGAGTAGAAGTAGTCCTGCGGCTTGAGCGTCTGTCCGCCGCCAGCCTCGACGCCCAGGGCCGAGCCGACGCTCCCGGGGAGGAGCGAGCTGACGGGGATCGGTTCGAAGCCGGGGAGACCGCGCAGGAGTTCGGGGAGGAAGGTCAGGACGCCGCGGTAGTACAGCCCCGAGCACATCACGACGACGAACACCAGGACGAAGCTCCCGGCGAACAGCCGCCGCGACTCCGTCAGGAACTCTCCGAGGGAGTCGACGCCGCTCCCCGCCTTCGACTCGCCGGCGCTCCCGCCGTCCGCGGCGGTTTCGGGGGCCTCGACGGCCGCGGTCTCGTCGAAGTTCGCCTGTGAGGCGTACACCGCGGCGAGCAGCGCCGGCGCGCCGAGGACGAGCGCGACCGTGCGCCATTCGACGAACAACAGGAGGACGGTCGCCAGCAGGGGACCGAGGCCGATACCGACGTTGCCGGCGATGCCGTGGTAAGCGAGCCCGGTCCCGCGCTCTTCGACGCCCTTGCTGATGAGCGAGAGGCCTGCGGGGTGGTAGACGCTAGCGCTGGCTCCCCACAGGACCAGCGCCGCGGCGACGACGACCATGTTCGGCGCCAGCCCGAGCAGGATGTAGGAGAGGCCCATGCCGAACAGACAGGCGCTGATGAGCCGACGCGAGCCGAGCCGGTCGACCATGATGCCGCCCGGCAGCGCACCGAGCCCGAACAGGCCGTAGCCGAGCGTGACTATCACGCCGACCGTCGCCGTCGTCACGTCGAACGTGGCGAGGCCGAGCGAGATGACTTCGAACTCGGTGAGCCAGACGACGACGAACAGCGGTACCGCCATCTCGTAGGTGTGGACCGCCCCGTGAGCGAGCATCACGAGCGCGGTGATCGCCCTGTCGTTCGCGTTCACTACCCCCTCGTTCCCCGCCGATCGCCTTTATTTCGATGATCTCGGAGGCGACGGATCACGGAAGCGACGGATCACAGAAGCGGCGGAGCGCGGAGCGACGAACCGCCGCGGGACCAGCGGTCGAGCGGATCGTCAGTCCGCGTGGGCCGCGTCGACGACCTCGTTCCGCAACGTCCCGACGCCCTCGTAGGTTATCTCGACGGTATCGCCGGGTTCGACGGTACCGGGGTTCGCCGGGCTCCCGAACGCGACAGCGTCGCCCGGCCGGAACGTGAACCGGCGGGAGAGGTAGGAGACGATCTCGTAGGGGTCGAACAGCATCAGTTCGGTATTCGCGTCCTGTCGCTGCTCGCCGGCGACGAGCGTCTCGATGTCGAGGTTAGTCGGGTCAACGTCGGTCTCGATCCAGGGACCGAGCGGTCCGGAGGTGTCGAAGGCCTTCCGCGCGGTGCGGCCCTGCTGGTCGAGCGCGTCGACGTCGTTCAGGATCGTGTACCCGCGGACGACCTCGGGGACCTCCTCGGGCGCCACGTCGCGGCACCGCTCGTCGATGACCGCGACGAGTTCGCCCGCATAGGTCAGTTCCTCGGTCCACTCCGGGTAGCGGATCGGGTCCTCGGGACCGACGAGCGCCGCCGGGGGTTTGATGAAGAAGTCCGGTTCCTCGGGGCGCTCGTAGTCCATCTGGTCGAGCGTCTCGGCGAAGTTCCGTCCGACGCAGTACAGCGCCGAGGGCGAGCAGGGGTAAGTGAGGTCACCGTCGCGACCGACGACGTACTCGCCGTCGTCGGCGATCACGACGCCGTCCTCGTAGCGGCCCTCGACGACGCCTTCGGGCGTCTGCAAGCGAGCGAGTCGCATGCGACTCGGTTGAACGCTCCCGTACAAAGATCCCCCGGACTCGCGGAGGGACGACCGTACCCGCCGCTCACTCGTACTCCCAGAGGGAGAGTTGTCCGTCCCGCTCCTCCGGCGTCTCCTCGCTGGCCTCTTCGGCAAACTCGCCGTCTGCGGCCTCGTCGTCGTCGAGCGTCTCGCCCTCGTCGGCCCAGTCCGCGAGCGTCCACCCTTCGTCAGGCCCACCTGCTTGCGTCTCGTCCTCGGCCGACCCGTCCGCGAGTGTCTCGCTGTCGTCCTCGTCCTCGGTCTCGGCTGATTCGACCGCGTCCTCGAACCCGCCGAGACTGGACTGTTCGCCCTCGGCAAAGGAGAGGTTCGAGACGCGGACGCCCAGCTTGCGGACGCGGTCGTCCTCGAACTCCTCCAGCAGGTCGAGCGCCGTCGATTCGAGGAGGTCGGCGTCCTCGATGGGGCCGGGCAGCGACTCGGCGCGCGTGTTCACGTCGAACGGCGGCGTGACGACCTTGATCCCGATGGTACGGTAGAGCGCGCCCTCGCGCTGGGCGCGGTCGGCCACGTCGGCGGCGAGCGCGCGCACCTTCTCGCGCTTCTCTTCGGTGTCCTCGGTCGGATCGGTGAACGCCGACTCCCGTGAGAGGCTCTTGGGCTCGCCGACGGGCGTCACCTCGCGCGGGTCTTCGCCGCGGGCGAACCGCCGGACTTCCAGCCCGCGCTCGCCGAAGCGATCGCGGACGCGGTCGGGATCGGCGGCGGCCAGATCACCGGCGGTCTCGATGCCCATGTCGCGCAACTCGCGGGCGGTGACCGGCCCGACGTTGTGGATTTCGGCCACGTCCATCGGCGCGAGGAAGTCCCGCACCTCGCCGGGTTCGACGACGACGAGGCCCTCTGGCTTGTCGTAGTCGCTGGCGATCTTCGCGGCGCTCATCGTCGGCGCGACGCCCACGCTGGCGACGACGCCGACTTCCTCGCGGATGCGCGCTCTGAGGTCGCGAGCGAACGCGGTGACGCTCTGGACGTTCGCTTCTTCAGCCGCCTCGCCGTCCCACGCGATCCGGTCGGTCACGTCGAGGTACGCCTCGTCGATGCTGACCTCGCGGACCACGTCGGCGTGCTCGTGGAGGATCGACTTCACGTCCGCGGCGACCTCGTTGTAGTAGTCCAGGTCGACCGGCCGGTAGAAGCCCGCCTCCTCGACGTCGAGATCGGGGTCACTCGCGGCCTCGACCTTCCGGGGCAGGCGCTCCAGTGCCTCGGAGATCGCCATCGCGCTCTCGACGCCGAACTCGCGGGCTTCGTAGCTCGCGGTGGCGACGGCGCCGTGGGGTTCCGCGGACTCGTAGCCCATCCCGACGACGAGCGGCTGGCCGCGCAGCGCGGGCTCGCGCAGTCGCTCGCAGGCGGCGTAGAAACAGTCCATGTCGACGTGACAGACCACCTGGTCGGGCGTCGGCGCGCTCCCGAGACTCCCGAGGTCGCCGCTCACGGGCGCACCCCCGTTGCCGGGCCCCTTCGTCGCGCCCGGCCCGCTCGTTCGGTCGCGTCCATCTGGTCGTTCACCTCTCTCGTTCGGGCCGTGAAGAACCCCTCGGCGCGACGTCGGCGACCGCTCGTCCCTCCTCGTGCGGTCATCCGCCGGTCGGCGTCGCCGTGGGCGTGTCCGCGCTCGTCGGCGTCCCGGTCGTCGGTCCTGCGGATGTCGCGGTCGCAGTTCCGCCCGTTTCGGTCCCGTCCGTCGGCGCGGCCGTACCGGTCGGCGCGGCGGTGCCGTTCAGCGCGGGCGTCGCCGTTCCGTTGCCCGGCGTTCCCGGCGGGACTGCCGTGCCGTTCGGCCCCACCGCGGGCGTCGGCGTCGCCGTGGTGGTCGGCGTAGGGCTCACAGTCGCCGTGGGCGTGACGGTCGGGGTCGCCGTGGGTGTCGGACTCGGCGTCGGCGCCGCCGGGTATCGGTCGAGGACGAGCCGATCTCCGTTCGATCCGTTCCAGACGATCCTGAGCGCCTCGTAGGCCGCACCGGGGACCCGGCACGACGCGCCGCGGGTCACGTTCGAGACGGGCGTCGCGCAGGCCTCGCCGTCGGTCCCCGCGAAGTTGCCGAGCCTGCCCCGTCGGTCGGAGTCGACGGAGACGTGCGAGCCGTTGAGTCGGTCGCCGCCGTAGTGCGTGACGAGCACGTCCGTCCCGTTCGTCTCGAAGACGAAACTCGCCCGCGGTCGGTCGTCGTCCGCGCTCCCGGTCCCGCCCGACAGCGACGTCACGACCGACATCGCCAGCAGTATCGCGGCCGCGGCCATGAGGATCAGCAGCGTCTGCTCCGATATCCCGCGGCCGCCCCAGCGTCTGTTCACGGGTCGTCTTTCCGGTCCTCCACAATAGAGTTACTGCCCGACGGAGACGAGTGACTGCCCCTTTCGACGGAGAGCGGGACGGAGGCCGATCTAACACCGGTCCGGCGAGCAACGCGGGAGTCGCTACCGGAACGGCCCGGGACTCGATAGCCATCACTCGACCCGAAACGGCTGCTCCGCCGGTCGCCCGCCGAGACCCCGATAGCGGGATGCGAACCGGTCGCTCCGAACGGAAACTGCCGATAAAACCTCGAGGCGCGACGGGGTGGCCAGGGCCCGTCGCAGTCGCACGCTGATTCGTGCACGGTGCCAATGTTCCGGGAGTTCACGACGCTGGTTCACGTCGGGAGCCCCGTATGACTCCATCTGCGTGTTAGTCACACACATACTTAGTCATTCCCCCTGCGGCGAGGCTTGCAGGGGTCGGGACCGCGCCGTCGGTCGACCAGTTCCTCCGCGGCGTAGGATTCGCGGCAGGTCCGACAGTAGGCGCTGGGTGCGCTCTCCGCGGGATTCAGCGCCGTGTGGCCCACCGGGCAGGCCACGCGGTACGGGTCCGAGAGCAACTCGCGCAGTTCCTCAGGGGCCACCATCGATAGTCCCCGCGAGCGCTCCCGTCAGTTCGTGGTCGCCGATGCAGCCGCACCGCGGACACGGCGCCGCGCCGGCGCTCCCGACGCCGAACTCGAACCCGCAACCGTGACACCGATACACCACTCGCGACCCAGGCCGACGCGCGTCAGTCATCTCGGGCACCTCCGCCGACCGCGGCGTCATCGCCGCCTCGGCCGCCTTCGACTCGATCGCCAGTTTCGGCGATCCGCCGGCAGTACGCCGCGGCGGCGTCGGCCGCGGTCGCGCCGTGGCCCTCCGCGGCGACCCCGGTCTGGGTCGCGCGCCAGCCGTCGCCGTCCTCCTCGAGGACGATGGTCGTCCAGCGCCGCCGACGCCCCGGCGACACCTCCGCGTCCGGTTCCTCCGATTCCGATACCACACCGCCGCTCGGCGAGTCGTCCGCCGCGTATTCGCTCACTGGCACACCTCCGACCAGCGACCCCGGTACAAAAGCCGTTAGCCGCGTCCCCGGAGCGGAAGTGAAAGTGGTCTCGCGGCGGAAATCCCCGTCACGTCCCGCGATCGGAAGTGGTCGATCGGTCGTGAAAGTAGTCGGCGATAAATTGGCACGACTGTGGAAAGCGAAGGACGGGTAGAAAGCGGTCGGCCGACGCACGGACGCGACTCGCCACCGGCGCTCACTCGAAGGCCGACAGGGTGAGATCCCGGCCGTCCCGGAGGTATCGTCGGATCCGCCCGCGGTCCCACCCGAGCGGCGAGAGGACGCTCTCGGCCGCGCGGACGAGCCGCTCGCGGTAGAAGTCGACGTCGTAGCCGCTCGCGTCCTCGAACGGGAGCCGGACGCGGTCGGCGCCGCGCGCCTCGTCGTCGACGACGACGTACTCGACGCTCGTCCCCGGCGGTCGTTCGAGCCCGTGGTCCGCGGCGCGCTCAAGCGCCGCGACCGTCCGGGTCCGCTGGCTGTACGCCTCCACGGACTTCGAGACGCGCTGGCGGATCACCAGGTCCTCGGGGCCGACCGCGCCGCGCTCCAGCCGGGCGATTTCGACGGCGAGCCGGTCGCAGACGGCCGCCGGATCGGGCTTTCCGGCCACCAGCTCTCGGTCGAGCGCCCGGATCAACTCGCGCTGCGCGTCGGCGACGAACGGCGGCGTCGAGCGCTGTCGCGTCTCGATCCCGCGGTACTTGAACGCGTCCCCCGTCTCGGGATCGGTTCCGGCCTTCCGCCCGAAGTACTTCGTCAGCGCGCCCGCCCGCGAGTCGCGCATCGGGACGAAACAGATCCAGTCGAAGCGCGCCTCGACCTCCAGCGGGATCTCGGCATCGTCCGGCGTCGCGTCCGAATCGACCTCGGCGACGACTTCGTCGATCGGGGCCGGGTCGTCGACGCGGGGCTCGCGGGTCGCTGACGCTTCCCGCTCGCTTTTCGAGGCCTCACTTCGTTCGACCTCGCTCTGCTCGCGGGTCACTCCGCGCGAGGCGGCTTCGCCGCCTCGACTTCGCGGCGCTTCGCGCCGCGCACTCCCCGCCCGCGTCGCCGAGGCCCCCCGCTGGTCGGCCTCGCGGCTCGCGGGTCGCTCCGCGCGAGGCGGCTCCGCCGCCTCGACTTCGCGGCGCTTCGCGCCGCGCACTCCCCGCTCGCAATTCCGAGGCGCTCCCTCCGGTCGCGCCTCGCGTTGCACCCAGAGGCTGTCGACGATCCCGTGGACGACCCGCCAGCCGGCGGCCTCCAGTTGCTCTTTCGCGTCGAGAACGATCTCCCGCGCGAAGGCGTTGATCGCCTCGTGGCACTCGATGCGGCCGAACTTCGCGTTCCGGTAGCCCTGGTAGCCGAAACAGGAGACGAGCACCCACTTGAGCGCGTCCACTCGTCCCTCCAGCGCGGCGATGCGCTCGGCGACCGGGGAGTCGTCGTCGGGTTCGGCGTACGTCGCCTGGTAGTCGCCGCCCCCGACCGTGGCCAGCGTCTCGGCGTCGGCCCGGTCGCGCAGATCGGCGAGTTCGGCCTTGAAATCAGCGCGGTCGTCGATGAGGTCGCCGAGCACGTCGGCGACGAACCCCTGGCTGTCGCAGACGCTGTAACCCAACCAGGGCACGTCCTCGCGGTCGCAGCAGTCGCAGCCGACCGTCTCCGGGCTGACGTTGCACTCGCGCATGATGTTGGGGTACAGCGACGCGAAGTCGACCTCGACGACGTCCTCGTACGGGCCGGGCTCGGGCGCGAACGTGAACCCGCCGCGGTCGGCGTCGTGGAGCGTCCGGACCGGTTTGAACGCCTCCGGCTCCCACTTGTTCCACGGCGCGAGCACGTCCCGCTCGCGCGCCTCGCGGATCTCGATGGAGGTGAGGATCGTGCCGATCGACCCTCTCGCGGTCTCCTGGAGCGGGCGCCACGAGCGCCCCACGAGGTCGAGCAGCCCGGGCAGCCCGCACTTCCCGAACAGGAACGTGTTCGACCGGTCGACGACGGCCCGGCCGGGGACCGCGTAGCGGGCCGGCGAGTGGCCGACCTGGCCGTAGCTCTCGTACGTGCTCGCGCCGGCGAGGCGCTCGTACCCGTCGGTTCGCCCAAGCCGGAAGTCGTCGAGACCGACCTCCGCGGCCCTGTCGTGACACCGGGGAATCAGTTCCGCGGTCGAACAGACCAGCACGTCCGGATCGACGGCGTCGAGCCGCGCTCGCAGGTCGTCGAGGACCGTCCGGTCGATCGCCCCTCGCGAATCGGTCGCACCGCTGGCCGCTGCACCAGCAGCCCGCGCATCAACGAGCCGCTCGCCGTCGACGCGGAGCGCGGTCAGGTCGTCCTCCGCGAGCGCCCGCTCGGAGATCGAGAGGTCGAGGCGGCGCAGGTCCCGGTCGGGCGCGGGCGAGGTGTCGGTGTCCACGCAGTAGCGAAACCCCGGCGCCAGGTCCACGTCGTAGAGTCTGACTTTCCCGGGCGCGTAGTCGATCGCGTACTGGGACAGGATCTCGTGGGCGAGCGTCCGCACCTCGTCGACGCGGGCGAGGTCGACCCGCAGGATCGGCTTCCGGTCGTCGGCGTCGAGCGAGAGATAGCGGCGTTCGGTCTCCGTCTCGACGACTTTGGGGTCGTCCGCGAGGATCGCCGCGAGATCGGCGCGGACTGGATCGGGCGCCTCGACGTACAGCGACGGCGCGTAGTCGTCGTTCACCCGCGTCTCGACGCCGTCGGCGGTCGCGTGCCACTCGCGGACCGACCCGTCCGACCGGAACTCCGGGGTGAGCAGCGACATCAGTCGCGTCCCGACCGCTCCGCGGTGAATCCGCCGTCCTCGCTCTGGTCTCCGATCCCGTCCTCGCTCAGGCCCTCGTGCCCGACACCGTCGACCTCCTCGCGAAGCTCCCGGAGCTCGCGCTCCTGGGCGAGCAGGACCGACAGCAGGAAGGCGAACTCGGGGTCGGTCCCGTTGGCGTAACCCGCGGCGTCGGCGTGGCCGCGCGCCCGCTCGAACAGCCGGTCGAAGTCGTCCTGATACCGCCGGCGCAGTCCCCGGCGGAAGGGACGCCAGTCGTCTTCCAGTCGGCGGAGGAAGTCGCGATACGTGGGGTTGGTCCGGCCCATCAGTCCGCACCTCCGCGGGCGCTGGCGGCTCCGGCGGCAGCGGCTGCGAGCGTGGCCTGTTCGACCGGGTCGGGCGAACCGGTTCCGGCCGGGTCGAGTCCGAGCCCGGGCGATTCGGGTGCGGCGCCGAGCAGGTCGACCCAGTAGGGGATGGTCGTCTGCCAGTATCCCTCGTCCCAGTAGACGGTCGTCTCGACGCCCGGCCCCTCGAAGCGGTGGCCCATCTTCGTCTCCTCGCACCGGATCACCCGGTCGGCGTGCTCTGTCGCGGGACCGGGATCGCGGTCCGCCGGGACGCTGAGAAGCGTCGGAATCTCGCGGGCGTCGGCCAGCGCCGCGAACGTCCGGACGGTGCTGTCGAGCAGGCGCTCGCGCTGGTAGCGGGGCACGTCGTCGTCGCGGTACAGCGAGGCGACGTTCGGCGCGACCAGCAGTCCCGTCCGCGCGTCGACCCGCTCGACGACGCGGCGGCCGAGCGCGTGGTGCTGGTAGGCGGTGAACGCCCGTGCGATCCGGAGTCTGCGGAGTCGGCGCGGGATGTCTACGAGGTCGTACAGCGTATACGTCGAGGCGACGTTGCGGGCGTCGACCCAGTAGGCCACGCCCGCCGTGTCGGCGAGTGTCGACAGCGCGAGACGATGGATCGCCGTCGAACGCGGCCCGGGACAGCGCAACAGCGTCAGGCCCGGATCGAGGGTCGGAACGTCGACAGGTGCTGTCATCGCCAGGGACAGAGGGGTGCGAGGGGGTAAAACGCCAGCCTACCCCGGACCGGAAGTGAAAGTGAAACCGATCGCCGGACGACGGTGGAATCGGCCGTTTAGCGGCGGTGAATCTAAACGCCCCCCGAAGCGGTGGTAAGCGGCGGAGAGAAGGCCCGGAACCGGCGCGACGACACGTATATTCGGACGTGGACCCAACGAGCGGCCGTGACGCGGAGGGTTCGGCTGGGCGACGGGATCGAGATCACGTTCGCCGGCGGCGAGCGGTTCGTCCTCGACGGGAGCGGCGCGGGCGACACCACGCTCGTCAGCCACGCCCACGGCGACCACCACGCCAGGGCCTCGGAGATCGTCGCCTCCGACCTGACGGCAGCACTGATCGCGACCCGACGGAGCAGCGCGGACCCGACGGCCGTCGACCATCCCGCGGTAGAACTGTTCCCGGCCGGTCACGTCGCTGGCTCGCGGGCGATGGGGCTCACCGACCCCGATACCGGCCGTCGCTACCTCTACACCGGCGACTGCTCGACACGCGACCGCTTCCACCTCGACGGCTTCGACCCCGTCGACGCCGACGTCCTGGTCCTGGAGACGACCTACGGCACGCCCGAGTACCGATTGCCGCCCACGGAGGAGTCGGTGGCCGCGATCCAGTCGTGGCTGGCGGAGACGATGGATCGGCCCGTCATCCTGTTCGGCTACGCGCTCGGGCGGGCGCAGAAACTCCAGCGCATCCTCGCTGATTCGCCGCGCGAGCGGGTGTTCGTCACCGACGCCATCGCCAACTGCAGCGAGGTGATCGAAGCCCACCGCGACGTGACGTTCCCCGGACAGCGCTACGGGCCCGACGCGGAGTTGGGCGCGGGCGACGCGCTCGTCTGCTCGGGATCGCCACGGAGTCCCTGGGTCGAGTCGCTGGTCGAGGCCCGCGACGCCGTCACGGCGGGATTCTCCGGGTGGGCCGTCGACGACTCGTTCGTCTACCGGCGCGGCTACGACGAGGGGTTCGTCCTCTCCGACCACTGCGACTTCGACGAACTCGGCTCGGTCGTCGAGGCCGTCGACCCCGAACAGGTGTACACCCAGCACGGCTTCGCCGACGAGTTCGCCAACTACGTCGCGACCGAACTCGGCTACCCAGCCCAGGCGCTCAAGGAGAACCAGGCGACGCTCGGCGACTTCTGAGACGGGCGTGTGAGTGTTTGCCAACCCACGGCAACGCTCTTGACGGACGCGGCTGATCGACTGGACACGGCGATGGAGCTCAGCAACCCCTTCTGAACCGGTCCGTTGCCCCGCCCCGCTGTCGACCTCGATAAGCGATCCGGCTGCGTCGGCACCGCGCTGACGTGACTGGGGCGGCGGATCCGGTACGTTCCCCCGTTCGAGAGCCGTGAGGCCGTCTCTCGGACGCGACCGCACCGTCCGCCGACCGCACTGCGACCCAGAGACACACATGTCACGACAGAACGAACCGGAAACAGCGACAGAACGGACAGCCACGAACGCGCGGACGGGGGCGGGCGGCGCCGTCGTCGCCGCGCGCGCCGACGAACCGCCCGTCGAGACCGCGGAGATCCGGGCGCTCGCCGACGCCGCGGGCTACGACGTGCGCGACGAGGTGACGCAGGTCCGCGCCGAGGACCCGGGGACGTACTTCGGCGCGGGCAAAGTCGAGGAACTCGCGGATCGCGTCAGCGCCACCGAGTCCTCGCTCGTCGCCGTTGACGGCGAGTTGACGCCCAGACAGACGACCGACCTGCGGGGGGCGCTCCCGGAGGGGACCGAGGTGTTCGACCGCTACCGCCTCGTGCTCGCCATCTTCGCCGACCAGGCGACCACCCGCCGGGCGCAACTCCAGGTCGAACTCGCCCGACTGAAGTACGACCTGCCGCGGCTGCGCGAGCGGGCGGACGTCGGCGGGCTGAACAAGCGGGTCGAGAAGGGCACGCCGATCGACGGCGTGATGAATCGGATCGCGGCCCTCGAACGCAAGCTGTCGGACCTGCCCAGCCCCGCCGAACAGCACCGCGCCGAGCGCCGCGAGCAGGGGTTCGACCTCGTCACCTTCGCCGGGTACACCAACGCCGGCAAGTCGACGCTGTTGCACCGGCTCGCCGACGACCTGGAACCGGCCGAGGCAGACGAGAGCACCGGCGAAGTCGAGTGGACGCGAGAGGGCGAGACGACGCACCCCGACGCCGCGGCGGAGACGGCGACCGTCGCGGACCGGCTGTTCGAGACGCTGGAGACGACGACGCGCCGGGCGACCATCGACGGCCGGCCGGTGCTGTGTACCGACACCGTCGGGTTCGTCGCCGACCTGCCCCACTGGCTGGTCGAGTCGTTCAGCGAGACGCTCTCGGACGCCGCGGCGGCCGACGCGGTGGTGTTGGTCGCCGACGCCAGCGACCCGCCGGCCGAACTCCGCGAGAAGGTGCGAGTGGCCCTCGACGTGTTCGACGCGCAGGGCGTCGACGAGTCGGCAGTCGTCACCGCGCTGAACAAGGTCGACCTGCTCGACGACGAGGGCGTCGCCGAGCGACTGGACGCCGTCGAGGGGCTGGCGCCGAACCCCGTTCCCGTCAGCGTCCGCGAGGGGACCAACCTCGACCGACTCCTCGCGGCGGTCGCCGAGCGGTTACCGACAGAACGCGCCGAACTGACCCTGCCCAACTGCGACGACGCGATGGGAGTCGTCTCGCGGGCCTACGACCGCGCGACAGTCGAATCCGTCGACTACGAGGCCGATACCGTCGAGATCGTCGTCCGCGGTCGACCGTCGGTGGTCGAACAGCTCCGTGCCGACGCGGAAGCGGTCTCGGTCTGAGCGGGGTTCGGTGCGGTGTGGTCGCTGCCTGCCGAGCGTCCCGGTCCGCTGATCGACTCCTATCGTGACACACAGAATTTATAACGTGAGGAGAACCAATCCGAGTCGACATGGGAATCCTATCGAGCATGGGGATCGGTTCGGCGGAGGTAGACCTGGTGCTGGAGTCGGAGCGCGTCGCCGCGGGCGGGACGCTCGACGGCACCGTCGAGGTCGACGGCGGGAACGACGAGCAGACCGTCGACGAGATCTACGGCTCCCTCCGGACCGCCTATCGGACGGACGAGGGCTCGTACACCACGACGATCACGGAGTTCACGCTGACCGACGGGTTCACCGTCGACGCCGGCGAGTCGCTGACCTACGACGTGACCGTCGACGTTCCCGCTCACACCCCGACGACGGTGTTCGGGCCGACCGAGGTGTGGATCGACACGGGGCTGGACATCGACTGGGCGGCCGACCCCGACGACAAGGACCACGTCAGCGTCGAACCCCCGGAGGCGCTCCGCGCGCTCCACGACGCCGTCGGCGCGCTCGGCTTCGACCTCCGAACGGCGACGACGGTGACCTCCACGGGGACGCAGTTCGCGCGCGAACGCGAGTTCGTCCAGGAATTCGAGTACGAACCCGTCGCCGAGGCGTACCGCGACGACCTCGACAAACTGGAAGTCGTCGCCGACGCCGCCGGCGACCGCCTCGACGTCGAACTGGAGATCGACGCGACCGACACGCTCCTGAACGAGCGCGAGACCGTCACGCGGATGGCGGTCGACGACCCCGACGAGGACGCCATCCGGGAGCACCTCCGCGAGGAGATAGCGGCCAACTCGTGAGTCGCCGAAGCGCCGAGCGGCCGCTCTGATCCGAGTCGGTCGCGTCGAATAGCCGGTCGGTGACCGCCGGACGGCACCGGAAAACGGACGGACGGAACCGCGACAGCGAACGTAGGCGTCGGTCAGGTGGACGGAGCCGTGAGATGCCAGCCGGGGTCGCGGCCCGTGCGGTCGATGCGGTCGGCTCGACACGCCGGGCAGTAGTCGGGTTCGACGGATTCGCTCCGTGGGACGTATACCGCGCCGCCGCACTCCACGCACGCGTCGTCGACGACTGTCGTGCAGTCGACGCAGAGGTTGAAGTCGTCGACTGTGAGGTCGCGCAGGGGTTCGAGTTGTTTGTCCAGAGTGTACTCGTCGATTACCGCCTGACAGTTTTGGCACGGTTGCATAGCGATACACAGCACCCCATGTGACACCGACACATAGTCTTACCGGCGCGGGCAATCGACGGACCCGACGGGGGCGGGCACCCGGGCTCGCGAGAGGCCAACGCTCATGCGGCTGGCGA
Source organism: Halosimplex rarum (assembly GCF_047715405.1). Lineage (NCBI taxonomy): Archaea > Methanobacteriati > Methanobacteriota > Halobacteria > Halobacteriales > Haloarculaceae > Halosimplex > Halosimplex rarum. The sequence goes on along the minus strand of NZ_CP180412.1, from coordinate 980,610 downwards.
CGAACCGCGGTGTATGAACGGAGGGCGGTTCGCGGCGGTCGTCGCGGTCACGGTGCTCGCTGTTCTGAGCGGCTGTGCCGGATTCAGCGTGGACGTCGGTGAGAGCGCCGGCGGGTCGACCGCGCCGGCGCCGGACGTCGCCAACGGGACGACCGCGACCGTCGTCGAGGTGGTCGACGGCGACACCGTCGACGTGCGCTATCGGAACGGGTCGACCGACACCGTGCGACTGCTCGGCGTCGACACCCCGGAGGTCCACGTCGACAACGACCCCGCCGAGTACGAGGGCGTGCCGGACACCGACGCCGGCGCCGCGTGTCTCGAAGCCGCGGGCGAGAACGCCAGCGCGTTCGCCCGCGAGTGGCTGGCCGGGGAGCGGGTGACGCTCGTCGTCGATCCGGTCGCCGACCGGCGCGACCGCTACGACCGACTGCTGGCGTACGTCCACGTCGGCGCGCCCGCGGGCGAGGAGGTGCCCGCAAACGAGACGGCGGCAGACGGCGGGATCGACTTCAACCAGCGGCTGGTGGCGACGGGCCACGCCCGCGTGTACGACAGCACGTTCGCGCGCTCGGACGGCTACTACGCCGCCGAGTCGGAGGCACAGGACGCCCGGCGAGGTCTCTGGCGCTGCCGAACGCCTGGCTCGGGCGGCGTGGACGGGACGGACGGAAGCGGGTCGGGCGGTACCGACGGAGCGATGGCGACCTCCGGCGGTCCGCTCGCGACCTCCGACAGCGGGCTCACTCTCGAACGGGTCCACGCCGACGCGGCAGGCAACGACCACGAGAACCTGAACGACGAGTACGTCGTCTTCGGCAACGCGGCCGACGCGCCGCTCCCGCTGGGCGGGTGGGTCGTGCGCGACGAGGGCGGGCATAGCTACGCGTTCCCCAGCGAGTTCGCGCTCGGGCCCGGCGAGACGGTCACGCTCCGGACGGGCGCGGGTGGGGACACTGGCGACACGCTCTACTGGGGCAGCGACTCGGCCGTCTGGAACAACGGCGGCGACGCCGTCGTCGTCGAGCGCGACGGCGAGACGGTCCTACGGTACGCCTACGAGTGACGGCGGGGCGCTCAGTCCCCGCCGAGTGTTCGGTCGGGGCAGTCGCTCCGCTGCGCGACGCGATCCGGTATCACGGCCGGTGGCGCGGCTCCGGAGGCAGTGGACGCGTGGCTGGAAACTACCTGGTTCGTACCGGTGTCTATCGCTCCAGCAGGTTCGGTGTAACCGAGCCGAACCCCGCACGTATTGTCAACAGACGATCGTTTCCCTTATACCGAGTAAGGGTCTCCTAGTGGCAACGACAGATCCGGGACTACGGCCCCGAGACGCTCTATAACACCATGATATCAGTCACACATCTCCGAGCGCGTCAGTCCGGAATCGAGCGGTGCGGTGGGCGAGTCGACGGCCCGGACGCGAGCGCATGGAGCCAGCGTCGATGAGCCTGGAACCGCGCGTCGACGGCGACCGACGACCGACGATCGACCTGGAGAGCGCGGTCCAGGCGCTGCGGGAGAGCCCGGAGTTCCGCGGACCGATCGAGCCGATGGACGGCCACGACCACGCGAACGACCACTTCGCGCTCGTCTACGAGGGCGAGGACGAGCGGTGCGCGGCGGCGGTCCCGTTCCTGCGCCAGGGGCTCGAACAGGGCGAGAAGTGCATGTACGTCGGCGACGAAGGCTCGCTCGACGCCGTCGCGGAGTCGCTGCGCGAGCGCGGCGTCGACGTCGACGCCGCGCTCGAATCCGGCGCGCTGGTCTTCGAGACCGTCCGGGAGACCTACCTCGAGGGGGGTTCGTTCGACGCCGAGTCGATGATGGAGCTCTACGAGGGCGCCATCGAGGCGGCCACCGCGGAGTACGAGGCGCTGCGAGTGGTCGCCGAGACGGGCTGGATCCTCGAGGACGGCGTGTCCATCGAGGAGTTCATGGCCTACGAGAGCAAGGTGAACGAGCTCTTCAAGGACGAGGACGCCATCGCCCTGTGCCAGTACGACCGCGAGGCGTTCCCGGCGGAGGCGCTGATCGACGTCGTCCGCGTCCACCCGCACCTCATCTACGACACCACCGTCTGCCACAACTTCTACTACACGCCGCCCGAGGAGTTCTCCGGGCCGGACCGGCCCGACCGCGAACTCGACCGGATGCTCGGGACGCTCTGCGAGCGAGCCCAGGCGAAGGCGTCGCTGGAGAAGCGCACAGAGACCCTCCGCGCGCAACACGAGATCATCTCCCGGGCCGACATCGGCTTCGAGGAGAAGCTCCGGCGGTTCCTCGAACTGGGCCGCGAGCACTTCGACCTCGACATCGGCTTCCTCGCGCACGTCACCGGCGAGCGGTTCGAGATCGTCGACGCCGTCGGCACCCACGAACTGATCCAGCCCGGCAAAGCGGCCGACCTCTCCGGGACGTACTGCCGGCAGGTCGTCGAGAGCGAACGCCTGGTCAGCGTCGCGAACGCGGGCGAACAGGGGTGGGCAGAACGCGAGGCGTACGAGACGTACGGCCTCGACAGCTACATCGGCGCGCCGGTGAGCGTCGGGGGCGAGCAGTACGGCACGCTCTGTTTCGCCTCCCGCGACGCGCGCACCGAGCCCTTCTCGGAGGCCGAGCGCACGTTCCTCGAACTGACCGGGCAGTGGGTGAGCTACGAACTCGAACGCGAGCAGCGGCAGGCCCAGTTGAGCGCGCTCAACGAGATGAGCCGCGACCTGATGGACGCCGAGACGCACGCGGAGATCACCCGGGCGACGGTCGAACACGCCGAGGAGACGCTCGGACTGCCGCTGACCGCGCTCGTCCGCTACGACAGGGAGACCGGATCCCTCGAGACGGTCGGTCGGACCGAGCGCGCCGCGGACGAACTGCCCACGGCGGCACTGAGCGCGACGCCGTCGGGTCCGCTCTGGGAGGCGTTCACCGCGGGCGAACGGCGCATCGTCGAGGACGTCGACTCGATATCGGGCGTGGGAGACGACGTCACCGAAATCGCGGCGATCCCCCTCGGTCCCCACGGCCTGTTCGTCACCGCGACGGAGTCGCCGGGCGGGTTCTGCGACGCCGAGATCGAGTTCGTCCAGACGACCGCCGCGACCGTCGAGACGGCGTGCGGTCGCGCCGACCGCGAGCAGTTGCTCCAGGAGCGCGAGGAGACCCTGGAGGAGCAAAACGAGTCGCTCTCGCGGCTCAACCGCATCAACGACACCATCCGGAACATCGGTCAGGCGCTCGTCCAGGCCTCGTCGCGCGAGGAGATCGAGACGGTCGTCTGCGACCAGTTGGCCGAAGTCGGCCCGTACGAACTGGCGTGGATCGGCGAACACGACTCCGTCACCGACGAGATCACGCCGCGGGAATGGGCCGGCGCCGAGAACGGCTACCTCGACGCGGCGACCGTCACGGCCGACGAGAGCGTCACGGGTCACGGCCCGACCGGAACGGCCGTCGAGACCCACGAGCCGCAGGTCGTGAACAACGTCCTCGACGATCCGGCCTTCGAGCCGTGGCGCGAGGCGGCGCTCAACCGCGGCTACCACGCCTCCATCGCACTGCCGCTCGTCTACGGCGACGTGCTCTACGGCGTCCTGAACGTCTACGCGAACCAGCCCGGGGTGTTCGACGAGCTCGAACGCTCCGTGCTCGCGGAGCTGGGCGACACCATCGCGTACGCCGTCAACGCCGTCGAGAGCAAGAAGGCGCTCGTCAGCGACGAGGTGACCGAACTGGAGTTCCGCGTCGAAGACGAGCGCCTGGAGATCGTAGAACTCGCGCGCGAGAGCGGCTGCGACCTGTCCCTCGAAGGCGTCGTCCCGTCGACCGACGGGCAGCTCCGGGTGTACATGTCGACGCGCGGCGCGTCCGCCGAGGACCTCCTCGCGTTCGCGCCCGACATGGCGACGACCGAGGTGTCGCTCGTCTCGGAGCACGACGACGAGGGGGTCCCGGTCTGTCTCTTCGAGGCCGCGCTCTCGGAAGAGAGCCTCTGCGAGACCGTCCGGCGACACGGCGGCCGTCCCCGAACCGTGGCCGTCGAGGACGGCGCGGCGACGGTCGTCGTCGAGATCGCCGCCGACGCCGACATCAGGGCGTTCGTCGAGATGTTCGTCGGCAACTATCCGGACTCCGAGCTGGTCGCCCAGCGCAGCGACGAGCGCCCGCGCCAGACGCCAACCGAGTTCCGCGCGACGCTCACGGAGGAGCTGACCGAGCGCCAGCTGGAAGTGCTACAGACGGCCTACTTCGGCGGGTACTTCGACAAGCCGCGCGGCCAGACCGGCAGCGAAGTCGCCGCGTCGATGGACATCTCCCAGCCGACGTTCAACACCCACGTGCGCGCCGCCCAGCGCAGGCTCTGCCGACAGCTCTTCGAAGCCAGCACGGCCGACGACTGAGTTCCGGGCCCGGGACGGCGACCCGTTCTCACCGGAGCAGACGACTGCGTTTCCCGTCCGAGACGGTGCCCGAGCGCCGCGGTCAGGACGGCCGGCCGTCGCATCCGGGAGGCGACCGAGCGGTTCGCGGGACGGAACGGTATCGTTCGCGTCAATCGGGTCTGTCCCAGGCCGCCAGGCAGTGGCGGTCGCAAAAAGAGAACACCAGCCGCGTGCCGTCGGCGCGGAGGCGAGTCGTCGCGGGGTACCAGTCGGTGCCCGCCAGGGGCTCGCCGCAGCGACCGCAGACCTCGAACGCGTCGCGGTCGGCGGACGACGCCATCTACTCCGCGAGTACCACGCGGCCGCTCCCGGATACCTCGATGTCGTACCCGTAGTAGGTGAACGAGACGGTCGCGGACTCCTCGTCGTCGCAGGCGCGATAGAACGCGTTCAGCGCGTCCGGGTCGACGGCGTCGTAGAGCGGGATGGAGAGGTCGAGGACGCCGACGCCGGCGCGCTCGGCGACCGCGTCGAGGACCGCTTCGGTCGCGGACTGGTCGTCGTCGATCCGATATGTGGCTTCCGTTCCGATGGGTGACTGCTTCATCTACTGGTACGGACGCGGTATTCCCCCTAATGACTTCTACCTCGATGTAAAGCGTCGCCCCGATCCGGGGGCTATCAGTCTAGAGGCGGGGACGGATCGCCGGATCGCGGCCGCGTCTCCGGGGCGCGGAACGCGCCGGCACAAGACCAATAGTGCTTCCGTTCGACCCGTCAACACGAATGGCCCTCTCCGACGTGTTTCTCGCGCCGATCGGGTTAGCGGCCGCCCTGGTCGCGATCCCCATCGTCGTCCTGTATCTCATCCGGCCCGACCCCGACCGGGTGGAACTCCCCACCCTCCGGTTCCTCGCCGACGAGCAGCGCCAGCGGGCGACCACCCCGCTGTTCGAGCGGATCGCCCGGAGCCTCCTCCTGTTGATCCAGCTCCTCGCGGTCCTGTTGCTCGCGGGGTCGCTGGCCGCGCCCTACGTCCCCGTCGAGGAGCGCGCCGTCGTCGAGGAGACCGTGCTGGTCGTCGACACGAGCGCGAGCATGGCGACCACCGACGACGGACAGACGCGACTCGGCCGCGCGCTCGCCGCCGCCGACGAGGAGGTGACGACGCGGACCTCGGTCGTCACCACCGACGGCGGCGGGCAGGTCGCACTCCGGCGGGGACCGCCCAGCGCCACTCGCGAGACGCTGCAGGGGCTGGAGGCGTCGGACGCGCCGGGGGACCTGCGCGGCGCCATCGCGCAGGCCCGCGCGCTCGCTGACGAGGAGGTCCGCGTCGTGGTCCTCAGCGACTTCGCCGGCGACGAGTGGCGCGACGCGGTGACCTCCCTGCGCGCCCGCGGCCTCAGCGTCACGCTCCGGCAGTTCGACGGCGGCGGCGAGACCAACGTCGGTTTCGTCGACCGCCGGTTCAGCCAGTCCGACGTGACGCTGTCGGTGAAGAACTTCGGCGACGAGTCGGTCACGCGAACGGTCCGACTCGGCGAACGGATCCAGGAGGTCGACCTCGCCGCGGGCGACGTCGGGACGGTGACGTTCCCCACCCCGGCCGGCACCTCCGAGGCGCAACTCTCGCCGGGCGACGACTTCGCGACCGACGACGTCGTCCCGGTCGCCGCCCCCGAGGACCCGACCGTCGACGTGCTCGTGCTGACGAACGACCGGAACCGCTACCTGACGACGGCGCTGTCGCTGCTCGACCAGGTCGACCTGACCGTCGAGAACCCGCCGACCACCGTCGAGAACGAATACGACGTGATCATCTACAGCAACGTCGACGCCGACTCGCTGCTGCCCGGCAACGTCGAGGCCGGACGGACGGCTCTCGCGGAGGGCGGTGGCGTCGCCGTCCAGGCCCAGGAAGAGATGCCCGACCGACTGAGCGACCTCCTCCTGCTCGACCCCAGCGGGACGGGCACGTCGCCGACAATCCGGTCGACGACGGAGACGGACCTGACGGAGGGCATCGACTTCCAGCCGCCCGACGAGTACCTGACGGGGTCGTTGCGCTCGGGGGAGAAGCTGATCGAACTGCGCGACGGCACGCCGCTGCTCGCGACCGACCGGCGCGACGCCGGCCGACTCCTCTACTACGGCTACATCGAGGAGCGGTCGAGCTTCAAATACAACTACCAGTACCCCGTGTTCTGGAAGCGCACGGTCTTCCATCTCGCCGGGCGCGAGCCGCTCGCGGCGCTCAACCACCAGACGGGCGACACGGTGCGGCTCGGTGCCGACCGGGTCGAGGGACCGTCCGGATCGCTCGCCGGTCCCTCCGTCACGCTCCGGGAGGTGGGGGTCTACCGCACCGACGGCGGCGTCCGGAGCGCGGCGCTGCTGAGCGACCGCGAGTCGACCGTCGACGTCGAACCGCTGGCCGAGCGGTCGGGGCCGACGGGTAACGTCACCCGTGAGGAGACCCGGACCGTCCCGCAGCGGATCACGGAGTTCGCCGCGCTCGCGGCGCTGCTCGTGGCGGTCGCGGAGATCGGCTACCTGCGCCGACGGGGTGAGCTCTGATGGAGGTCTCCCACTCGTTCGACGGCCTGACGGTCGGCGTCGAACACCTCTGGCCGGCGGCGGCGCTGCCCGTCGCGGTGGCGCTGCTCGCGTACCTGATCTTCCGCGGCGAGGCGGGCGCGCGCTCGGCATCGCCGCGGAGCCGCCGGCTCCTGTTCGCCAGCCGCGTGCTCGTCGTCGTCCTCCTCGTCGTCGGGGCGATGGGGCCGTACACGGTCCAGACGCGCGAGACGCCGGGCGAGCCCCGCGTGACACTGCTGGCCGACGAGTCGGCGAGCATGGGCGTGTTCCCGAACGCGACCGAGGACCTCGTCGACGGGATCGAGGGGGCCGGCGTCCCCGTCACGACGGCGACCGTCGCCAGCGGGAGCGACTCGCGGATCGGCGACGGCATCGCCGCCAACCTCCGGCAGAACGGAACCGTGGTGGTCGTCTCGGACGGCCAGGTGACCGGCGGTCGGAACCTCGCGGCCGCCGCCGAGGACGCCCAGCGGCTCAACGCGACCGTGAGCGCGGTCGAACTCTCGGCCGAGCGGACCGAACGCGCCGTCTCGGTCGCCGGCCCTTCCACGGCCAGCGTCGGTCTCACGACCGAGTTCGTCGTCTCGCTGTCCGGCGTCGAGGCCGACGACGCGGCGACGGTCACCGTCGAAATCGACGGCGAGACGGTCCGCGAGGAGTCGATCGCCGGCGGCGAGGCCGTCTCGGTCGAGCACACGTTCGAGTCGGTCGGCGACCACCGGGTGACGGCGACGGTCGAGGGCGAGGACGTCTACCAGCGAAACGACGTGTTCTACCACGACGTGCGCGTGGTCGAAAAGCCCAACCTGCTGTACGTCTCCGGCGGCGACTACCCGCTCCGGGGCTACCTGGGGTCGCTGTACAACGTGACGAACGCGACTGCGGTGCCCCCGGACCTCGACGACTACGCCGCCGTGGTGGTGCAGGACACGCCCGCAGGGGAACTCGGGAACGTCAGCGCGCTCCAGGAGCACGTCATCGACGGCGGCGGACTGGTGACCGTCGGCGGCGACAACGCCTACCAGCAGGGCGGTTACGAGGAATCGGCCATCGCCTCCATGCTCCCGGTGCGGATGGGCAACGCCACCGGCGGCCGGACGAACATCGTGATGCTCGTCGACATCTCCGGCAGCGCCGAGGAGGGGCTGTCGACCCAGAAGGGCATCGCGCTCGACGTGCTTGACCAGCTCGGCGACCGCAACCAGGTGGGCGTCGTCGCCTTCGGTGGCCAGCCCTACCGGATCGCCGACCGCCAGCAGCTCGGCGACGCGCGCGAGTCGATCGGCGAGCGGATCCGCCGCCTGGAGACCACCCGCGGCGGCACCGATATCGCGAACGGCCTGCTCGGCGCGAACGACATGCTCGGGAACAACCCCGGGACGATCATCCTCCTGAGCGACGGCGCCGACGACGTCGACCGCCCGGCGGCCGTCGCGAACCAGCTGGGCCGCGAGGGCGTCCGCGTGATCACCGTCGGCGCGGGCGACCGCGTCAACGAGGCCACCCTCCGACGCATCGCCCAGGAGTCCGGCGGGTCGTACTTCGGGGCCAACGAGACGAGCCGGCTTCGCCTGCTGTTCGGCGGCGCCTCCCGACAGTTCCGCGGCCAGAACCTCACTATCGTGAAGCAGAACACGTTCATCACCTCCGGCGTGACGCTGACGGCCAACCCCTCGAAGGCCAACGAGGTGTCGGTCAAGGCCGGCGCGGACTACCAGGTCGCGACCGCCGACGGGACGCCCGCCATCGCCTCCTGGCGGTTCGGCCTCGGCCGCGTCGTCTCGATCACCGCCTACGGCCGGGACGGGGGCCTCGACGGGCTGCTCGACCGGCCGGACTCGCTCGTCGTCACGAAGTCGGTCAACTACGCCATCGGCGACCCCGGCCGCAACCGGGAGGGCGTCACCGACGTGAGCGACGCCCGCGTCGGCAGCCCGGCGACGCTCACCTACCGCGGTGACGAGCGCCCCTCCGTCGAGAACGTCAGCTTCCGACAGATCGGCGAGGGGACCTACCGCGGGGAGTTCACGCCGCGCGAGGCGGGCTACCGGAGCGTCCTCGACGCGACCTACGCGGTGAACTACCCGCTCGAATACGCCCGGCTCGGTCTCGAACCGCGGCTGGAGCGGCTGGTCGACGTGACCGGCGGTCGGGAATTCAGCCCCGACGAGGGCGCCGAGATCGCGCGACTCGCCAGAGAGCAGTCCACCCGCGTCCGGACCGTTCGCGACGCGTGGGCGTGGATCGCGCTGCTGGGGGCGTTCGTCGTCTTCTCAACTGAAGTGATACTCCGGCGAGTTCAAGTGTACCGCGGTCGGACATCTCTCACGAGTGGTTTGCCATGAGCGCAGTCGGGCGTAACATCAGTCTGGGACTGGTCGCCCTCGTCCTCCTGACGGTCGGAGGGGCCGCGGGAGCGACGATGTTGTACCAGGACTCGGCCCAGCAACTCAGGGACCAGAACGACGCCCTCCGATCCGAGAACGGCCAGCTCTCCGAACGGCTCAACCAGACGCGGACCCAGATCGCCCAGACTCGCCAGAAGCTCAACGAGACGCGGGCGAAACTGAACACGCGGACCCAGGACGTCGACCAGGTCGCGTCGGAGCTCAACCGGACGGAGCGACAGCTGAACACGACGCAGGCGGAGCTGCTCCGCACTCGACAGCAGCTGGAAGACGCCCGCAGGAACACCACCCAGCTCGAGAGCCGGGTCGAGGAGCTCGAAATGCAGCGCGAGGCACTCCGGGAGGAAGCCGCTTCCCTCCGCGAGGAGCGGAACGAACTCGATTCGACGGTCTCCGACCTGCGCTCCAGAGTCGACACCCTGGAGACCGATCTGGCGGACGCCGAAGCGCGCGTCGACGAACTCGAGATCCAGCTCGACGAGCGCGACGACCGGGTCGCCGACCTCGAGGCGAACGTCAGCGATCTGCGAGACGAACTCGACCAGCGCGACTCGGAGGTCGACGACCTGCAAGCGGACGTCGACGATCTGGAACGAGAGAACGAGCGGTTGAACCGGACGCTCGTCGAACGCAACAGTCGGATCGAGACGCTAGAAGAGGACCTGAGCACGCTCTGTTCGCAGCCGGAGAACCAGAACAAGACGACCTGTGAGGACGACTGATGAGCGAGAAACCGGACCGACCCGGGACCGGTGAGGACGTGACCGCGGCCGGCGACGACGGGACTGGGGCCGGCGACGGACCAGGCTCGGACCGGAACGATACCCGCGAGCGGATGGCCGACGCAGTCGCCGAGATCCGTCGCGAGGGGTGGAAAGCGGCGATCGTGACCGGCGTCGTCGACGCGACGGCGGTCTTCCTCGCCGCGAACCTGCTCCTCGCCGTCCTCGAACCGGCCGCGCTCCCGGATCGGCTCACCCTGCCGGCGGCTCTGGCCGGGCCGGTCGGCGACGCGATGGGCAGCGACCTCGGGCGACCGGGCGTCCCCGGCTCGGCGACGGTAGCGGCGGTCGCCGGGCTGGCCGCGTTCACCCTCGTCGCCGGGCTGCGCGTCCGGAAGCCCCTGGTCGAGCAGTTCGAGGCGGTGAACCCGGCCGTCGCGGAGAGGCTCAGGACGGCCCGCGACGCGGTCGAGGCCGACGCCGACTCGCGGATGGCCCGCCGGCTCTACGCGGAGGTGCTCGGGGACCTGCGCGAGAGCTCCTCGCTGGGACTGGTGAACGTCGGGCGACTCGGGGCGACGGCCGTCGTCATCGTCGCGCTGAGTCTCGCCACCGTCCAGGTCGCCGTCGTCGACGTCGCGCTGCTGGACCGGCCGCAGCCGACCGACGACGGCGCCGCCAACGACTCCCAGGACTACGCCGGGCTGCTCGACGGCGAGCGCGTCCTCGGCGACCGCGAGGAGGTCTCGGCCGGCGACCAGAACCAGACCGCCGAGATCGAGTCGAGCGGGGGCGGTCGCGACGTCGACGAGGAGCGCACGTTCCCGGACCGCGAGCGAAGCGGCGCGAGCGGCGACGGCGGCTCCGACGGCGGCGACAGCCAGCAGGCGGAGTTCGCGTCGCCCGACCAGGTCGAGGACGCCGAACTCGTCCGGGAGTACAACCGCCAGATCCGCGACCAGGACCGCGGTGGATCGAGCGACGGCGAATCGAACGACGACGAGGCGAGCGGCGAGGAGTCGGGCTGACGCTTCGAGACGAGCGACCCCTTCGATACCCATGCAAGACGAACCCACAATCGACGACGACGGCGTGGAGGCCCTGCAGGACAAAGTAGCGACCGCCCGCGAGGAGGTCGGCAAGCGCATCGTCGGCCAGCGCGAGGTGCTCGAACAGCTGTTTGTGTGCATCCTCGCCGACGGCAACGCGCTGCTGGAATCGAACCCCGGACTCGGCAAGACCACCATGGTCCGGACCGTCGCGGAGGTGACCGATCTCTCCTTCTCGCGCGTCCAGAACACCCCCGACCTGATGCCCTCGGACATCACCGGCACGGAGATCATCCGCGAGAGCGAGGACGGCCGCGAGTTCGTCTTCGAGAAGGGACCGATCTTCGCGAACGTCGTCCTCGCAGACGAGATCAACCGCGCGACGCCGAAGACCCAGGCCGCGCTGCTGGAAGCCATGCAGGAACGGCAGGTCACCGCCGGCGGCGAGACCTACGACCTGCCCGAACCGTTCTTCGTCCTCGCGACGCAGAACCCCATCGACCAGGGCGGTACCTACGCCCTCCCCGAGGCCCAGACCGACCGCTTCATGCTCAAACTCCTCGTCGACTACCCTCAGGCCGAGGAGGAGCGCGACATCGTCGACCTGTACACCAGCGGGAGCCGGCAGGTCCCCGTCGATCAAGTGCTGACGCGGGCGGAGATCCGCGAGGTCCAGGACCTCGTCCGGGAGATCCCCATCGCCGACGACCTCCGCGACCGCGCCATCGAACTCGTCCGCGCGACCCGCGAAGCCGAGGAGGTGGAATTCGGCGCGAGCCCGCGGGCGAGCATGGCGCTGGTCGTCGCGTCGAAGGCCCGCGCGTTCCTCCACGGGCGCAACCACGTCGCCGAGGAGGACATCGAGGCGCTCGCGGCGCCCGTCCTCCGTCACCGCATCATCCTCGACTTCCGCGCCGAGCGCGACGGACAGACCCCCGACGACGTCGTCGAGTCGCTGCTGGAGTGAGCCGTGACGATAGATCCCGACTTCCTCGACGAACTCGACCGCTTCGACGCGGCGCTGGACCGCGAGACCGCCGCGCTCCGCCAGGGCGAGCAGGAGTCGCCGCGCGTCGGCGAGGGGCTGACCTTCAGCGACTACCGCCGCTACTCCCCCGGCGACGACACCCGCCTCGTCGACTGGAAGCTCTTCGCCCGCACCGAGGAGTACTACATCAAGCAGTTCGAGGAGGAGCGGAATCTAACGGTTCACGTCCTCCTCGACGCCAGCGCGTCGATGGACTACGGCGAGGGGACGGCCCACAAGTTCGAGTACGCCGCCAAGATCGGGCTAGGTTTCTGCTATCTCACCGCCGAGGAGCACAACGACTTCCGGTTCTCGACGATGGGCGAGCGCGCCGACCGGCTGGACACCGGGCGGTCGAATCGCGGCGAAGTGCTGGCGCTCATCGACCAGATCAACGAGCTGGATCTAGCGGGAGAGGTCGACTTCGGGACGGTGCTGTCGGCCTACGCGGACCAGATCCGGTCGCGCTCGCTCGTCGTGGTCGTCACCGACTGCCTGGCCGACCCCGAGGACATCGAATTGGGGGTTTCGGCGCTGGCACGCAACGACGTGGACGTGCTGGTGGTTCGGGTCGTCGCCCCCGACGAGCGCGACCCGGACGTCGTCGGTGACGCGCTGTTCGCCGACCCGGAGACCGACACGACCCGGCGGTCGTACTTCAGTCAGTCGCTCGTGGAGACGTATCAGTCGCGGCTGGACGCGCACGTCGACGAGGTGAAACAGCGGGTGACAGGGTTGGGGGCCGACCACGTGCTCGTCGACACCGGCGACGAGTATTTCGACTCGTTCGCTAGCGTCTGGTTGGGGTGAGTGTTCCGCTGGGCAGTCGACGTCGGCGGTCGGTTACGGGAGCGTCTCGCAGGCGACGCCGTCGCCGTCACCGTCGAGCCCGTGTGCTCCGTTCGACTCCTCGTGGACCTCCTGTGCGGCCCGTTGTGACGAGAAGTCATCGCAGTCGTAGTCACCGCTGTACCCGGACGATCCGCCGGACGATTCGGGACTGTTCGCCGCCGGCGTGGGTTCGGGCGGTGCCTCTGCTGTCCCGGACCCGAGCGGGTTCTCGAACTGCGTGGAGAGTCCGCCGCCAGGTTCGAGGACGACGCCCCCGCCGCTGACCGCCGCGACGACGAGGACGAACGCGACGAGCCCGCTACCGGGCTTGCCCAGGAAACTGAGAACGCTGCCGAGCAGCGCACCGACCGCGACCGCGAGGTTCGAACCGGCGGCCACGAGATTCAACTGGACGACGACGACCGCGGACTGCCAGAGGTAAAACGAGGCGACCCCGAGTCCGGCCATGGTGAGGACGTTCTTGACACGGGTGAGAGCGAGGACGAGGACTATCCACAGCACGCTGAAGAAGTTCCGCTCGAATCGTCGCCACCAACTGCTTGCCATCTACTTGCTATCCCACTCAGTTCTACGCACATAATCTCTCGTGTTCCAGAGCCTCCGTCGACGACGTTTCGACCCGGTTCCGGGGATTTCGAGTCTCCCGATCCAGACACATTACGTATGCGGCTGGTAAGTCACTGGCAAGTGATGATTTACAGCCATGTTCCGTACCGTTGGCCATGCTCTCGTCCGAAGAGGTGACCGAACTCGAATCCGAACTCGTCAGCGTCTGCCGGACCGCGATCGGCGACGACATCCGTAGCATCACGTACTTCACCGTCGACGACTACGAACAGCTCTATCTCCGGAGCGACCTCGAACAGGACGCGAACCTGGAACCGTTCGTCGCCAACGAACGACTGGGGTTCACCTCTCAACAGACCTACGAGGAGACGGAACTCGGCGAGTACAAGTTCAACATCCGCGTCTTCGAGTGGGGAACGATCACGAGGACGATCGCCGGCGACCTCGGCGTGTTCGTGACGACGGATCCGCTCAACCTCGACGAATTCTCTGAGGTAGACCAGTCGATCAGAACGGTTCTGGAAGAGTTCAGCGGCTGAGCGGGACGAGCGCCGACGAAACACGGACGTAACTTCGGGAACGATATAGCGATGATCTGGAGACGGTGGTGATGTGCACCCGATTTGATTCGGTCGCTCGCTTCGGTCGCGCTGCGACTTCCCTGGTTCGAATCCCGCCGAGACGTCTGTCACGCCTCACGAGTGACGAGCACACGAGGTGCTCGCCGTCGTGGTTCGGCGCAGAAGGATGGGGTCGGAGGGGATTTTCACCCGGTGCGAGACGGTCGCTCACTTCGTTCGCGCTGCGACTCGCGTGGTTCAAATCCCTCTGATTGCGATTTCAACAACACACAGGACGCGAGCACACGCTACGCGGTGCTCGCGGGACATCGTTCGGTGAAAGAATGGGGTCGGAGGGATTTGAACCCCCGATCGACTGATATCTCCGGTAGCGCCTCGGAACTCCAGAGGGTCATCACAGGGTCAGTGATCAGCCGACCCGTTCAGTATATCAGCTGGAGTGTCGTCCCGGGCGCCGTTGCCTCTGGAGTCAGTCGCCATGCCGGACTTGGCCACGACCCCGCCTGCATCATTCGGTATGCCCAATCCCACTAAAGGGGTTTCGGTCTCCCCCGGTCAGTCCTCGTCGTCTATCTCGGCCCAGTCGCACTCCTGGCACTTGTAACCGGTCACGAACGACGTGACCCCGGGCATGTAGCCGACCTTCAGCACGTTCTCGCCGCAGTCGGGACAGTCCCGGTCGGCGTCCTCGATGGGCTCGGCGTCCATGACCGATTCGCCCTCGATGAGTTCCGCCAGGCGCTTGGGCGTGACCATCCGCCCCTGCACGACGCGATTGTCTGCCATACCGTTGCATCGCCGCGCCCGTCCGTAAGCCCTTCCACTCGCGGCTAGCAGTTGATCCTACGGCTACGGCGGATTGTGAAACTGCAACCGCGAACAGCGTGAAAGCCCCGGTCCGCTGCGGTCCCGCGGCTCGCTGCGCGCTTCACTCGCTTCGCTCGTTGCAGTGCTTACTTCGCCGGGGTTCCCGCAGCGGACGGCCCCTTTCATTCCCACCCACACAAACTGTCCCGTCCAGCTACGCGGGTGGGAATGAAAGGGGCGGTCGTCTCGACGAAGGCCGGCGAAGCAAGCACCGCAGGGAGTGTAACGACCGAGGAGCACAGCGAGACGCCCGAGTCGAAACGACCGGGGCTTTCACGCTGTTCTGGACTACGAGTGTAGTAGCGGCGCGGTCGGTGCTGCTACCGACTACTGTGACTCCAGAGACACAGTTCTGCTCACATCCACGGTGCGCGTTCGTCGTCGGTGGTGACGTAGTTAGAGACGCGGCCGGGGACGGACTCACTCTCCTCGTCCGTATCCTCGTCATCGTCCTCCGTACTCTCGGGGTCGCCGCCGTCGGCGACCGCGGCGTCACCGGACACCTCGTCCGGGACGACGGCGTACTCGCGGTCGCCGGACGGGTCGAAGGCGAACAGCGCGGTCACGCCCAACACAGCGAGCGCCAGGGGAGCGTCGCCCGGAACCAACCCGAAGATTGAGAGCGGGAGCACGCCGAGGGCGACCGCGCTACCGAAGCGGAAGCGGTCGATGTCCACCACGGCTCGCAGTTGCGGGCCGAGCAGGGCGACGGCGAGCGCGAAGGCGACGCCGACGCCGGCCGCGGCGACGGCCCGCCCGACCAGTTCGAGGTCGGTCGTCACCGTCAGCGCGACGCCGGTGGGCTCGAAGCTCGCAACCAGCCCGAGGGCGATGATGACCGCGGGGCGAGGCAGGTACTCGCCGATTCGGGCACTCGCGGTCTTCGCGGCGACCGCGAGGATGACGAGGCCGGCGAAGCGCTCGAAGACGGCCATCGAGAGCATGTCGCGGATGGTCGGCGCGAGCGCGGCCTCGACGGCGGCGACGGGGATCAACACGGCGCCGACGGCGAGGATGGCCGTCGCCTGCTCGCGCCGCGATCCGTCCATCTCCGCGAGGATGACTGCCACGGTGGCGCTACCACCGAAGATGAGCAGGCCGACCTCCAGGATACCCACGGGGTCCGAGAGCGCGCCCGCGAGGACGAGCGCCGGGAAGATGCCGTCGACCAGCGGGAGACACATGATGGTCGCGAGGAGCTTCGTCGCACCGCCGACCTGTCGCTCGACGGTGAGTGCGACCGGGTGCTGGGAGCTACTCATGCGCTCAGCAGTGGCCGTCTCCCGTGGCCAGGGGGTGTCCCGATCCTCGATGCGGCCTCCGGCGGGCGACGAACTGCCACCGGGCGGCGCCGAAGTTCGAGGTGGGTTTCTCCGCGAAGTCCCGTTTGAAGCAGTCGGCAGAAGGTGTGAACGCGACGCTCGCGGCGTCGCGGGTGGTCTTCTGGCCGATGCCAGCAACGGCGGGACTGGCGGAGTGCATATCTATCATTATTATCCAATCGAGTATAAGAATTGCGTGAGAGACGGCCACATGCGGCGCGGAGCGGGCCGATCGACCGCCGAACGGCGGTTCGCGATCTCGGGAAGGGCTGGCACGGAGCGACCGTCTCGCAACGTTTTTGGGCGGTCGGCGGCGACGCTTTACATGGCGAACGATCCCGAACCTTTCTCGGAGAAACTCCGCGTGCCGGAGGCGCTGACGTTCGACGACGTGCTCCTCCGTCCCAAGGAGAGTCGGGTCGAACCGGACGACGCGGACACGGCGACACACGTGTCGAAGAACGTCGAGCTGCAGGTGCCGGTGCTCACGGCGGCGATGGACACCGTCACCGAGAGCGAGATGGCGATCGCGATGGCCCGCGAGGGCGGCCTGGGCGTCATGCACCGCAACATGGACGTCGACGGGATGGTCGCAGAGATCGAGCGCGTCAAGCGCGCCGACGAGCTGATCATCCGCGACGTCGTGACGGCCGAGCCGGACCAGACGGTCCGCGAGGTCGACGAGATGATGGCTCGCGCCGGCGTCTCCGGCGCGCCCGTCGTCAGCGACGACGACGAGGTGCTGGGCATCATCTCGGGCACGGACATCCGCCCGTACCTCGAAGTCGGCGAGTCCGACGAGGTGCGCGAGGCGATGACCGACGAGGTCATCACCGCGCCCGAGGACGTCACGCCCCGCGAAGCGCTCGAACTCATGTACGAGCACAAGATCGAGCGCGTCCCCATCGTCGACGACGGGGACCGCCTCATCGGGCTCATCACGATGCAGGGCATCCTCCAGCGTCGCGAGTACGACGCCGCGGCCCGCGACGACGAGGGCGCGCTCCGGGCCGGCGTCGCCGTCGGTCCCTTCGAGGCCGACCGCGCCGTCGCCGCCGACGAGGCCGGCGCCGACGTGCTGTTCATCGACTGCGCGCACGCGCACAACATGAACGTCATCGAGAGTGCCCGCGAGATCACCGAGGAGGTCGACGCCGACGTGGTCGTCGGCAACGTCGGGACTCGCGAGGCCGCCGAGGCGGTCGTCGACTTCGCCGACGGCATCAAGGTCGGCATCGGCCCGGGCTCCATCTGTACGACCCGCGTCGTCACCGGCGCCGGCATGCCCCAGATCACCGCCGTCGCGCAGGTCGCCGACGTGGCGAGCCAGCACGACGTGCCCGTCATCGCCGACGGCGGCATCCGCTACTCCGGTGACGCCATCAAGGCCATCGCGGCCGGCGCGGACGCGGTCATGCTCGGCTCGTACTTCGCCGGCACCGACGAGGCGCCCGGTCGCGTCGTCACGATGAACGGCAAGAAGTACAAGCAGTACCGCGGCATGGGCTCGGTCGGCGCGATGCAGTCGGGCGGCGGCGACCGCTACCTCAAGGACGTCGACGAGGACGAGGAAGACGAGATGATCCCCGAGGGCGTCGAGGCGGCGACCCCCTACAAGGGGACGCTCGCGAGCGAGCTCTACCAGCTCGTCGGCGGCATGAAGTCGGGCATGGGCTACGTCGGCGCCGAGACCGTCCCCGAATTCAAAGAGCGCGCCGAGTTCGTGAAGGTCTCGCAGGCAGGCCAGCAGGAGGGCCACCCCCACGACGTCGTCATCACGGACGAGGCGCCCAACTACAGCCCCGACGGCTCGTAGGACGCGCTTTCGGCGGTATCTGTCGGTATTTTCGGCACTACTATTCGACTTTTCGACGGACTCGCACGACGGAGCGGTCCGTTCTCGACGAGCGGTCGACCGCAATTCTCAGGGTCGTTCGACCACGACGGTACGGCCATGAGTGTCGACGTTCGCGTCGTCGAGTCCGACGCCGACCGCGAGAACGCGCTGGCGGTCCGCCGCGAGGTCTTCATCGAGGAGCAGGGCGTGCCCGAGGACATCGAGATGGACGGCGAGGACGACGAGGCCGTCCACTTCGTCGCGACGGACGGCGACGAGCCGGTCGGCGCGGCCCGGCTCCGCGAGGTCGATCCCGGCGTCGGGAAGGTCGAACGCGTCGCTGTCGTCGCCGACCGTCGCGGCGAGGGGATCGGCCGCGAGCTGATGGCGACGCTTGAATCGGCCGCCACACAGCGGGGGATCGAGCGGCTCGTCATGCACGCCCAGACCCACGTCGAGGCGTTCTACCGGAATCTCGACTACGAGACGACCAGCGACGTGTTCGAGGAGGCCGGCATCGACCACGTCGAGATGGAGAAAGTGCTCTGATCGAACCGCCGAAATAGCGTTACTCCTCGTCGGCGGCGCCCGGCGCGGCCGTCGCGCGCGTCGCCGTCGCCTTGAACGACGCGACGACCGGTTTTCCGGGTCTCAAACCCAGCGCGTCCAGACTCGTCTCCGTCACGCGGACCGCGAGCGGGTCGGACGCGCCGACGTCGATGCGAACGAGCGCCGTGCCGTCGCCGCCGTCGACGTCGCGGACCTCGCCCGTGAAGCGGTTGCGAGCGCTCGTCTCCGCTCCTTCGGGCGCGCTCTCGGGGTCGTGCAGCGTCACCGCGTCCGAGCGGAAGGAGACCTGCACGTCCTCGGCGTCGGTCAGCGCGAGCGCGCGGACGACCCCGGCCGCTGTCTCGACAGTTGCGAGGTCGCCGTCGCGCTCGGTGACGCAACCGTCGAGGACGAGTCGCTCGGTGGTGGCGGTTCCCTCCAGCGCGGCCTGGAGCCGCTCGAACTGGGCGAGCAACTGGCGGGCGTCGTCGGTCAGCCGGCTCCCGCCGCCCTCGCTTCCCCCGCGCTCGCGCTCGACGAGCGGCCCCGCCGCGCCTTCGAGTTCCCCGACACGGGCGTGCGCACGGGAGTACGACCGACCGAGCGCCGACGCGGCCGCGTTGAGCGACCCGTGTTCGGCGACGGCGCGCAACAGCGCCGCGTCTCGCCCGTCGAAGGTCTCCCCGCCGACTCGCAAGTGGGCCTCGAACCCCGCGTCCATATCCCCGAGTCGAGCGGCCCGACCAAAATCGTTATGTCTCGACCGACACAACGTCGATATGTCTATGCCGACACAACGGTCGGGGAGCGATCGGTTCCGTTCCGGGGACGACGCGTCGGGCGTCACCCGTCGCGGGTTCCTCACGGCAGCAGGTGCCGTCGGCGCCGCGGGAGCGACCGGGGTTTCGGCCGCCCTCAGCGGCTGTGTTGGAAGTGTCGGGAGCGTCGCGGGCGCAGAGGACGGATCCGGGGAACCCGTCTCCGTCCTCGCCGCGGGGAGCCTCCAGCTGGCGTTCTCCGAGGGGCTTCGGGCGGCTGTCGATCGGTCGCTCCGGGTGGAGTGCCACGGGTCCGTGACCGCCGCGCGGCTGGTCGACGAGGGGAAACGCGACCCCGACATCGTCGCCCTGGCCGACACGGCGCTGTTCGACGGCCCGCTGGCGACCGACTGGCACGCCGAGTTCGCGACGAACGCGCTCGTGGTCGCCTACGACGAGGAGAGCGCGGCCGGTCGACGCGTCGGCGAGGCCGACCGCTGGTTCGATCCGGTCCTCGCGGGCGAGGCGACGCTCGGACGGACCGACCCGGACCTGGACCCGCTGGGCTACCGGACGCTGTTCGCGCTGGACCTCGCCAGTGAGTACTACGACCGTCCCGGTCTCCGGAAGGCCCTGGTCGAACCGCGACAGGTGTACCCCGAGACGTCGCTGCTCTCCAGGTTCGAGACGGGCGACCTCGACGTGGCGGTCGTCTACCGGAGCATGGCCGTCGACCGCGGCTACGACCACGTCGAACTCCCCGCTGCCGTCGACCTCGGTGACCCCTCCCGCGCCGACGAGTACGCCGCGATGCGCTACGACCTGCCGAGCGGCGAGACGGTTCGGGGCGCACCGGTCGCGTACGGCGCGGTCGCCCGACGCGACGACGACCGGGTGGCGGAGACGTTCGACGCGCTCGTCGCCGGCGACTACCTCGCCGACCACGGTTTCGCCCTCCCCGAGAGTTACCCCGAGTACAGTGGTGATGTCCCGCGTGGCCTCCGCCGGTGACCGCCGGCGCTGGGAGACGCTCGCTCCCGCCGTCGGCGTGGCACTGCTCGCCCTCTACGCCGTTCCCATCGGCTGGCTCCTCTTCGCTCAGTCCCCGGGACGGGTCCTCGCCTCGCTGAGTGAGCCGTTCGTCGTCAGCGCGGCCCGGAACACGCTCCTCTCGGCGACCGCGAGCACGACGCTCGCGCTCGGATTCGGCCTCCCGCTCGCGTACTGGCTCGCCCGCGCGGAGTTCCGCGGACAGACGCTCGTGACCGCCGTCGTCGCCTTCCCGCTCGTCCTGCCGCCGGTCGTCAGCGGGATGGTCCTGCTGAGCGCGTTCGGGTCGAACGGGCTCGGCGGCGTCGTCGGTCTCTCGGTCGACGGGACGCTCGCCGGCGTCGTCCTCGCGCAGACGTTCGTCGCCTCGCCGTTCGTCGTCCTCTCGGCCCGGAGCGCGTTCGAGCGCGTCGACCGCCGCCTCGAAGAGGTCGCCTGGACCGAGGGCGTCTCGCGCTGGCGGACCGTCCTCCGGGTGACGCTCCCGCTCGCCAGTCGGGGGATCCTCGCCGGCGCGACGCTGGCGTTCGCCCGCGCGGCCGGCGAGTTCGGCGCGACGCTCATGCTCGCGTACTACCCCCGCACGCTTCCGGTCCAGATCTGGGCGACCTTCCAGGGCCGCGGCCTCGACGCCGCCGTCCCGGTCGCGGTCGTCCTCGTCGCCGTCGCCTCGGGCGCGCTCGTCGTCCTCAACCTGTTCGGCGGGTCGTCACTGGTCGGCCGCAGCGAGTAGGGGCGAGGTGAGCGGTGCGCCGCTACCCTCGCCGTGTGAACTCTGCCCCGAGATCTGAGAACAACCGCAGATAGTCGCTGACCAATCGAGGAGTCAGGAATCGCTCTCGCACCATCTCGCGACCGCGTTCACCGAACTGGCGCCTCCGTTCGTCGTTCTCGAGCAGCAGCGCGAGGCGGTCTGCCGCTGCGGTCAGATCGCTCGGATCGACGAGATATCCGTTCGCCCCGTCCTCGATCTGGAGCGGAATGCCCCCGACGTCGGTTGCGACGACGGGCGTCTCTTTCCAGAGCGCTTCCGAGACGGTGAGCGCGAATCCCTCGCGTAACGACTTCTGGAGGACGATATCGGCGCCTCGCTGAATGGCGTTAATGCCCGCGTCGGGGAGATCCGTCAGGAGGTGGATGTCCGGATCGTCGGCCGTTTCGGTCGCGACCTCTCGATATATCTCGATTCCTTCCGGATCGTCGTCGGGCATCGCACCCGCGAGCACGAGTTGGACGCCCGGGACCGACTGCTGGACCGTCCGATACGCCTCGACCACTCCCAGGGGGTCCTTCCAGGGGTCGAACCGCGAGACCTGAACGAGAAGCGGTCTATCCGGGTCGAACGGATACGCTTCGAGGTCGGTGGCTTCGGTTCCCCCGTCCGAAAGCGCACTGAGCGGACGGTTCTTCCGGGTCAGCGGGTCGATAGCCGGGTGAACGACGTCCTTCTCGATGCCCGTTATCTCCCGGCCGTACGCCGCGCGACTGAATATCACGCGATCGATCGGGTCGAGATTCGACCGGACGAACGCGAGAAACGCCGAGTTCGCCGCCGTCAAGTCGATGTGGCACCGCCAGACGAGCGTCGTCTCGGGAAGTTGCGTGGCCAGTGTGGCGGCCATCCCCAGCGACTGGGGGTCGTGAAGCACGATCACGTCGTAACTGCCGTCGAGCCCGGCGGCGTTTTCCTCAGTCACGCGCCGGTACGTGTCGCGCATGGCGTCGGTGAACTCGATCTCGTCCCCCTGGAGGCCGTTGTGGACGGCTTTCGTGACGTCGAAGAACTCGGCCGGGGCGTCCATGACGAGCCAGTCGGTGTCGATCCCGACGTCGTTCGAGAGCGGCACGAGCGTCCGGAGGATCTCCGCGACCCCACCGCCACTCGCCGTCGAGTTGACGTGGGCCACCCGTAGGTCCGAGAGCGAATCGGCGTGCTGGCGGATCGCCCGGCGTTGCTGGCCGTCGATATACGGCTCGTAGTCTTCGAGCGAACGGTCTTCTGTGGACGCTCTCTGCATCCTTTACGTGGAGTTCACGACGGGGTCGTGTCACGATTCTCCCTGCGATATCATGGCATTTATTAGCACACTGCCCTGTTCGGGCGCGTCCCGCCGGCTACCGCCGTCTCGAACCGACGAGGCAGATTATAGTGGGGCCGGCACGCGACACGGCGAAACGGATGACGTGCCCTTTTTCACCGCGGACCGACTCCCTGTGGGCATGAGCGACCGCGAGGAGTTCCTGGCCGGGGACCGACCGGAAGACGTGTTCATGTACTTCGCCGACCACGCGGTATCGGGCATCGACGCGCTGGCCGGCCATGGCGAGCGGGTCGACGACGGCGTCGTCCTCGTCGTCGAGGGCGACAGCGGCCGCAGCGCCTTCCAGCGCGCCACCGACACCGACCCGATGGCGTTCGCGAAGCAGGCGATGGCCAACGAGGGCACGGTCGACCCCGACTGCACGGGCGGCACGTGCCCCGACACCGACGAGACCGAGGGCCCCCACGTCGCCCGGTTCGTCTTCGCCTTCGCCGAGGAACAGAACGAGGAGGTCGAGGGGCTCTACGCCGAGGGCGACGTGATCCACGCCTACGTCCAGTGCACCTGCGGGACTCCCTACTCGCAGAAGTGGCTCGCCGGCGAGCGGTAACGGCGGTCGGCCGACGATGAGCTATCCGAGTTTCGGCCCCGCGGACCCGCTGTCGCGCGAGACGCTCGCGGCCACCGTCTCGGCGGTCCGCCCCGACTGGCGGCTGCTGGACGCCGAACCGATGCCCGAGGGGAGCGACATCGTCTACGGCGTCACGGTGGCGGCGACCGATTCGAGCGGCGACAACTTCGAGTCCGAACGCGAAGCCGTCCTGAAGTGCTTCCGCTCGGCCGGCGCGCTCTCCTTCCGGACCCACGAGCGGTTCCTCGTCGAGGTCGACCTGCTCGAACTCGTCGGCCGCGAGACCGACCTGCCCGTCCCCGAGGTGTACGGCGTCCGCGAGTCCCACGACGGCCTCCCGACGCCCGCCTTCCTGATGGAGCGACTGCCCGGCGAGTCGGTTTCGGGCGTGCCCGTGGGGGACAACCGTGCGGTCGTGGATCGGCTCGTCCGCGAGTCGGGACGATATCTCGCCAGGATCCACGACCTGCGGACGTTCGAGGAGTTCGGCGATCTCGTCGCCGGGTCCGCCGCGTCTTCCGCCCGCGAGGAGCCGATCGTCGAGGACGGCCGGACCGAGTGGGCCGACCGACTCCGCGATATCGTCGCGTTCGCGCTCGACGACCTCGACGGGACCAGATTCGCCGATCTCGAAGCGGACCTGCGGGCGTATGTCGACGAACGACTCGACGCGCTCGGCTTCGCGACTGACCCCGTCCTCCTGCACGGCGACTACCGGCCGGGGAACCTGCTCGCCGACCCCGACTCCGGCGAGGTGACGGCGATCCTCGACTGGGGCGCTTCCCAGGCGGGCGACCCGCGCTACGAACTCGCCTGGGTCGTCCGGGAGTTCTCGAAGCAGGCACCGCTGGACTCGCCGGTCCACGAGCGCGTCCGCGAGACGCTCTTCGACGCCTACGAGCGCGACCGCGGCGTCGAATTCGATCGGGGCGAGACCTTCGAGCGCCGACAGCGCTTCTACCAGTCGGTCACGTGGATCTGCGAGTTGCAGTGGTTCGAGTACTGGTGGGCCGGCGCGGACGAGTCGGTCCGCGAGAGGCGCGCCGCGCAACTGCGCGAAAACGTGGAAGCACTGCTGTAACTGCCGTTATCGCCCCCTCCTGTAGCCGCGCTACCGTTCAGTGTCGACGCCTTCCTCGGGCTCTTCCGGCGGGAGTGCACGGAACGCGTCGAGGATGGCCTGCTTCGCGACGGCACCGCGGGTCGTCCAGTGGTGGGCGTAGTCGAGCATGTCGTCGTAGATGTGGGGCTTGCAGCCCGCGGCGCGCGGGTGGCCGCCGCCGCTGACCTGCTCGGCGACCTCGTGGGCGCGCTCGAAGCCCTCGGAGCCCCGGATCGAGGCACTGCCGGCCGGTTTGACGATGACCGAGGCGTCGGCGCCCTGCTGGCGGAGCGCCTCTGCGACCTCGTTCTGCGAACAGCGACCGTAGGTGACGCCGACGGTCCACTCGCCGACCTCGCGCAGTTCCGCGCGCTCGACGGCCTTCTCGATTAGGGCCTCCTTCTCGACACGCTCCTCGGCGAGGTACTCTTCGACCTCCGGCGGGAAGTCGACGCCGTAGCGGCGGATCACCCGGACGTACTCTTCCGGTTCGGCCCACATCGCGTAGTCGGCCAGGTCGTCGCTGCGCTCGTCTTCCTTGATCCACAGGTCGTGGTCGCGCGTGACCCTCGCGAGGTCCTCGAACTTCGCCGGGAAGTCGGCGCCGAGTTCGGCGAGAGCCACGTCGGTCGTGCAGACCTCCTCGGAGTCGCCGACGGTGAGGTCGACGCCCGCCTCCTCGACGGCCGCGGCGAGGTCGTCGTCCCACTGGTGGTGGTCGAACCAGCGGACGGTCGTCCGCTCGGCCAGCGCGTCGAGGCCCTCGACGTCGTCGGGATGGTCGGGACAGAGGTCGCAGACGAAGACCGTCGCGTCGTCGGGCGCGTACTCGACCGCCCACTCGATGCTCTGGCGGAGTTCGTGCGGGCCCGAGGGGACCATGGCCGCGTCGTCGCCGTGGACCTCGCGGATCAGGGCGACGCAGCCCAGGCCGTCGGCGTCCGTGTCGGCGATGACGACCGTCTCGGCGCCCGACAGCGCGTCGACGGCCTCGCTCTCTTTTTTCGTCTCCTGCAGCGAATCGGGGTAGAAGAATCCCTCGCCCGGCAGGACCGACTTCCGTTCGAGCGGGAGTCGGTCGCCGTCGATGATCCAGTCGTCCATACGGGGCGGAGCGGCCCCGAGGCAATGAAGGCCCCGGTTACGGGGGGAATCGGGCTCGGCTCAGACGGCCTGTTCGTCTCTCTCGGCGGCGTCGAGCTGGCGGACGGTGAGGACGGGCCGGTCACAGCGCCGAACGACGGCGTCGGCGACGCTCCCGAGGACGAACCCGTGGTCGCCGTGGCGGCCGCGCGTCCCCAGCGCGACGACGTCGGCGTCGACGTCCTCGACGTACTGGGTGATCTCGGCGCCGGGGCGGCCGTTACGGACTGCGGTGGTGACAGATCGGCCCGAGCGCTCGCGCACGTCGTCCAGCGCCTCCTCGGCGGCGGACTCGAGGGCGTCGACCAGCTCCTTCCGCAGTTCGTCGGGCGAAGCCGCGACGTCGCCCCGGTCGACCACGTAGAGCGCGTGGACGTCCGCGTCGAACTTCGCGGCGACGTCCAGCGCGACGTCGACAGCGCGCGACGCGCTCTCGGAGCCGTCCGTCGCGATGACCACCGTGTCGAACATGGTCGAGGTATCCCCGCCCAGGCCTATAAACCACGCGAGACGCCGCCGACCGGGCCTCCGCCCGCACGGACCGTTCGCTCGGCCGGCGGAACCTCGGTGACTTTTTGCCCTCGCCTGACAGACCTGTGGACAATGAGTCTCGACATCGAGCAGGTCCTCGTGCCCGTCGATGCCACCGACCAGGCCGAGCGCGCCGTCAGCTACGGGCTCGAGATCGCCGAGCGCTACGACGCCGCCGTCCACGTCCTGCACGTGATCGACGAGCCGGTCAAACGGGGGATCGAGACCGGCGATGTCGACGCCGAGACGGTCGCCGACGAGCAAGTGACCTTCGCCGACGAGACGGACGAACTCGCCGACGACGTGGCCGTCACGCACTCGACGGTCGTCGGATTCTCCCGCTCGCGGCTCCGCCAGCACCCCGGCAGCGCCATCCTCGACGTCGCCGAGGAGCTTGCCGTCGACTTCATCGTCGTCCCCCGCGAACAGGGGATCGAACCGAACGAGACGCTCGGCAAGTCCGCGCAGTACGTCGTCGAGTACGCCAGCCAGCCCGTCCTCTCCGTCTGAAAATCGCCGCTCAGTCCGGACGGCGTCGCGCGGGCGGACGGACAGCAGCGGGACAGCGCTCGGTGGCCGCTCGCCGTCAGGCCAGCCGGATCGACATTTCCAGTTCGAAGCTCTCGGCGTTGCTCGTCTCGAACCCGAGTTTCTCGTAGAGCGCGATCGCTGGTTCGTTCCAGCGCTCGACGGTAAGCCACACTTGCTCGACACCACCGGCCCGGCCGTGGCCCAGCAGCGCCTGCAGGAGCTCCGTCCCGATGCCCGCGCTCTGGTAGTCGCCGAGGACGAACACGGCGAGTTCGAACGCCTCTTCGCGGTCGGGAACGAGGATGGCGTGACCGATCGGCGCGCCCTCGTGGACGGCCACGACGTTCAGCGACTCCTCGGACAGCAGCGTGTCCAGCCACTTGCTGATAGCCTCCTCCTTGACCGGCGGGATCCCCTGGGCGCGGTCGGCGGGGTCGAACTGGCCGTACATCTCGACCAGCGCGTCGAAGTCGTCGCCGCCGCTCTCCTCGATCCTGATCTCCCGGCCCTCGCCGTCCGTGAACGACAGCGGCGGCTCCGGGAACGGGTCGGCCGCGTCGTCGGGGTAGGTACGTCCGGTCATCGAACGAGAGTCACCGTCGTGTCGGCGTTCAGCAGAACGAACTCGGCGACCTCACCGAGTTCGATCTTTCCCATGGGGCTGCGCTGGCCGCCCCCGATGACGATGCGGTCGACGCCCTCCCGCGCGGCGAACTCCGTGAGCTCGCTTCCGGGATGGCCGGAGAGTCGGTGGACGTCGGCGTCGACGCCGGCGTCGGCGATGCGGTCGCGGATGCGCGATTCGACGTCGTCGACGTCGTAGTCTTCGGACGTGTCGAGCACGGCGACCGTGAGGTCGTCTCCGGCCTGGCGGGCGCGAGCCAGCGTCTCCTCCAGCGCGTCGAACCCGTCGGGGCTCCCGCCCATGCCCAGGAGGACTTTCATGTGCGAGGGTCTCGCGGCCGGACCCAAAAAGCTTCCCGCCTGCACTGCCGAACGCGACGTGGTACCCGATCCCATCGCCACCGAACGCCGCCCGCTCGCGGCCGAATCGGGCCCCGAACCGTCAGTCGTCGGTCGCCTCGGTCTGGGCGCGCCGCCGCGCCGCCCGCTCGACGAACTCCTCGGGGAGCTCGTCGATCTCTCCGGCCTGCACCGCCCACAGCTTGGCGTAGAGCCCGTCCGCTCCGAGCAGGTCCTCGTGCGACCCGCGCTCGACGATCTTCCCGTCTTCGAGGACGACGATCTTGTCGGCGTCCTTGATCGTCGACAGGCGGTGGGCGATGGCGAACGTCGTCCGGTCGGCAGTGAGCTTGTCCAGCGAGCGCTGGATCAGCATCTCCGTCTCCGTGTCCACGTCGGAGGTCGCCTCGTCGAGGACGAGGATGTCCGGGTCCTTGAGGATGGCCCGCGCGAGCGCGATGCGCTGGCGCTGCCCGCCGGAGAGCTTCACGCCGCGCTCGCCGACCTTCGTGTCGTAGCCCTCGGGGAGGTTCTGGATGAACGCGTGGGCCTCGGCCATCTTCGCCGCCTCGACGACGTCCTCTTTCTCCGCACCGAACGTCCCGTACTCGATGTTCTCCCGGACCGTCCCGTAGAAGAGGAACGTCTCCTGACTGACGTAGCCCAGCGCCTGCCGCAGGCTCGGAATGGTCGCCTCGCGCAGGTCCGTGCCGTCGATGCGAATCGCCCCCTCGTCGACGTCGTACATCCGGAGCAGGAGCTTCATCACCGTCGACTTGCCGGCGCCGGTCGGACCGACGAGCGCGACGGTGTCGCCGCCCTCGACGTCGAAGCTGACGTCCTCGACGATGTTCTCGCTGTCGTCGTATCCGAAGCTCACGTCGTCGAATTCGACCTCGCCCTCCTCGACGACGAGCGGGTCAGCGTCCGGTTCCTCGCGGATGCGACTCGGCGTGTCCATCAGCCCGAAGATGCGTTCGCTGGACGCGTGGGCGCGCTGATACATATTGATGATCTGTCCGAACTGCGCCATCGGCCAGATGAACCGCTGGGTCAGCAGGATGAACAGGACGAACTCGCCGGCCTCGAGTTCCCCCGAGAGCGGTCCCAGCGGTTCGCCGATCACCCAGAGCCCGCCGATCACGAACGTGACGACGAATCCGACCCCCGAGAGCAGGCGCAGCCCGGGGAAGAACTTGATCCGGGTGTCGATGGCGTCCCAGTTGGCGTCGAAGTAGTCCTCGCTCACGTCGTCGACGCGGTCGGACTCGAAGCTCTCCGTGTTGGCCGCCTTGATCACCTGGATGCCGCCAAGGTTGTTCTCCAGCCGCGAGTTGAGCTGACCGACCGAAGACCTGACGTCGGCGTACTTGGGCTGGATGACGTCGATGAACTTCTTCGTGAAGATCGCGATGAGCGGCACGACGCCCAGCGCCACCAGCGCGAGCTGCCAGTTCGTGTACAGCAGGATGACCGCGATCGCGATCACCATGATCGACAGCCGGAAGAAGGAGTTCATCCCGTCGTTGAGGAACCGCTCCAGCCGATTGACGTCGTTCGAGAGGATGGACATCAACTCGCCGGTCTGCTTGTCGGCGAAGAACTCCATGTTGAGCCGCTGCATCTTGTCGTACGTGTCGGTCCGGACGTCGTGCTGGATAGCCTGAGCCCACGAATTCCAGCCCCAGTTCCTCGTCCAGTGAAAGCCCGCGCCCACGACGAACGCGGCGGCGATAATCGCGACTGTCAGCCACAGCTGGTCGCCCCTCGACCGGGGCAGCCACGCGTCGGGGATCAGCCACAGACTGTACGCCTTGTTGTCGAGGAAGATAGCGTCCACCGCGAGACTCAACAGCAGTGGAGGGACCAGGTCGAGGACCCGCGCTCCGATACTGCTGACGAACCCGACTACGAACGCGAAGACGTTCTTCCGTCCGTAGTCCGCGAACAGCCGCCGCATCGGGTCGTCAACGCGTTCGCGGACGTCCTCGAAGACCTCTTCCTCGTCGAGGTCTACACTCATCGACTACGCTCAGGGTATCGACCCGCAAAAGAGCGTCGAAGCCCTGCGAATCGTTCCCGTACCGAAACCACCGCCTCGCTCGCGGAGCCCCGCGATCCGCATCAGCCAGTGACGTTGTGTGCCGTCGGCGGGACCGCGATCCGGTCGCCGACGTCGACGCCCGTCTCGTTTGCCCACCCGCGCGGGACTTCCAGCACCCACTTGCCCCGCCCGCTGTATCGCTTTTCGGGACTCCCCTCTGGGACTCCCGCGTGATGTATCTCACTCACGCGTTCGTCCGCGCCGACGAAGACGATGTCCAGCGAGAACGCCATATCACGCATCACGTAGCCGTAGCTGTCTTCTTCCGGATGGACGAACAGCATCCCATCCCCCATCGCCAGGTCCGAGGTGTTACTGAGTCCGAGCCACCGTTTGGGGTCCGAATCGGCGACGCGAACGTCGACCGTCGCGAGTTCGGTCCCGTTCTCGTCGTAGGCGGTGACGGTGACGCGGTCGTAGCTGTCGGGACTCGGCGGGTTTATCTGGTAAAGCAGCCCCGACTGGCTGGCGTAGACGCCTCCGAGGAAAAAGAGGAGAAACACTGTGAACCCCCAGACGATGCGACTGTCGACCATGTGCGGCGCCAGGAGCGGAGTGGGGGTAAGCGTACGGGTTCGACCGAGAGAGAAAGCGTTATTCCGAGTCGGTGGAAATCCTCGGGTGAGGGTTCGTGGTCTAGTTGGTTATGACGCGGCCTTTACAAGGCCGAGATCGGTGGTTCAAATCCGCCCGAACCCATACGCGGTACGTACGGTTTCTATTTCTCCGGATTATCGGCTTCTAACGTCCTGTGGGCACCGGTTTGAGATTTCGGACGCCACATAGCGGCGTCTCAAATCGGCCGGACCCATGCAGTGTCTGAACGCGCCCCGCTGCCGTCCGGGGTTCCGCGTATTCGAAATCACTGCGGGTTAATAAAGATACGGGGGCAGGTTTCGATGCATGGGTTCTGAGCGATTTAATTCGTACAGACGATTTGCTACCGAGTAAAAGAGACAACTCCTGGAATAGACGGATATTTGTCACGATTATGACCGCCGATGCGTCCTTACCATTCGGAATCGAGTGCGACACCCCCTACAATTTTACACTGGGTTAACGATGTCGGCCCTATGACCGGTCGAGAGCGGTTCGCAGACTCCGCGGACGAATTTCTCCCATCTGAGTGGAACGACACCCCTTCGCGACGCGAACAAATTCTCGCTATGATCGACTACTTCCTGGATACTCCGCAGAACATGTCGACACGTGAGCGACGGAAGCGAGCGCAAAAGCGCGTTGCAGAAGAGTTTGATCTGAGTATCAATGCGGTTCAGGCCAAATCCGGACGTGAGACCTGGAAAAACCACGTCTCATCGAATGATTACCAGCGCGAGCATTTTGAGCCGGCGCTTCTAGAGATCGAGACCCGGATGCGAGATAGAGAGGGCCTCGACGTTGAAATTACAGACCCGCCGTCCGTCTGGATAGAAAAGACTGAGATCGAGGGCAGGACTTACAAGAAAGAAGGCGAGCTACAGCTAGGAAACGCGATTTATTCGCCGACACAGGACAAGCAGGGCCACGACCGGTACGCGCAAATGCGAGAGGCCAAGCCCGGCGACATCGTCCTGCATCTCCTCCAGGACAAGGGCCAAATTATCGGAATCTCCACAATCGAGTCCGAACTCGAGACCGACTTCGAGGGACTCCCGGAGTTCGGCTGGACGGACGACCAAGCGGGATACCGCCGCTGGCTGACCGGCTATCGAGAGTTCGAAGAACCGATCGATATCTACGAAGAGATCCTCAATAACCGGTCGTATGAGTCTCGCCTGCGGGAGGTTCGCGAGGGGTACAGTAACATCTTCTTCGATAAAAACCTCGCCCTCGTCCAGGGGGGTTACTTCACGCGGTGTCCTCCGGAACTCCTCGCCGTCATCAGTTCGGAATCGGAGGAATTAGAATCAGAACTGGAAGAGAAGGGGTATCCGGTTCGGGATCTCGTAAGTCCCGGTATCGAAGCTAGAGACGAGTACGACTCGCTCGATGACGCTATAGAAGACATTATGAATCGACTTGACCAGGCTCCTCGAGGCACAGCTTGGTTCCAGAACCGACTCGGCGAGGCGCTCGTCGCCGACTGGTCGACAGCGCTCGCCGGGTACAAACCGTCGGACGAAGTCACTGCAAGCAAGGCCGCAAAGTTCGACCAACTTCGGGCGTTCTACGAATCCACCGAACAGGAGCTCCAAGCCAAAGCAGACGCTCTCGGTGTCGGTTCACTCGGGCGTTTTTCACCCGCGAAGACGCTCTTTCTGGGCTATATCCGAGTGATCCAGGATGAGTTGGCCGTACCAAACGGGTCTCTCAGTCAGCCACGGCTCAACAGCATTCTCGAGGATTCTTACACGGTTTCCGCCCCGGATATAGAACAGCCGACATCAGAGAAACCGGACCATCCTCTAATAGAGTTAATCGAAGATTCAGATCTACCGATTCGGAAGTTCACTGCACCACCAGAGTATTGGTTGACAGCGATTCAATACGGTACTGTCTCATTTGAATCCGATACGGAGCATATCTGGGAATCGATAGAATCGGGAACTACTGCGTTTCTTCATACTCGCTCAGAGGCCGCAACCGAATCGATCGGTGACCAACGGCACGGTATCTTCGGTGTCGGAATCATCGGGGAGAAATCGACGAAAGACGAACGCTGGTGGACCGACGAGACCCAAGAGGATCCGTTCCCGTATCTGGCCGGATTCGATGAGCTGTATCTCACCAGCGACCTCGACCGCCTCAACACGTCGAAGAGAGTCGATAATCTGTCCAATGACGAGCTCGAGGAACAGATGGATGCCCTAACTGCCAATCTCCTCTGGTTCGAACAGGTCCAATCCATCTGCGAAGAGACGAACGGAATTAGTTTTCCAGCGCAGGGGGCCCACGGCGTTTTCAGGGACAACGATGGGTCTCCGGACTATGAGCGCCCTCGGGCGTTACTCAACGCGGTCGCAGATCGGTTGAAGCCGACCGGGACAATCAACGCACATGCGGAGTTCGAGGGCTCCATACCAACGGACCCGCTCGACGGTCTGCATTTCCCTGGAGATCAAAAGGACGAGATCATCCAGCAGATCGAAGCAGCTCTCCGGTCGGGTAAGCATATCATCCTTACGGGCCCACCCGGGACCGGAAAGACCGAAATCGCTCGTCGTGTCTGTTCTCACCTCGCGTCGGAGTACCCGTATCTCTATTCGGATTTCCAACTTACTACAGCCACTGCGGACTGGTCTACGTTCGACACTGTGGGAGGTTACATGCCGGAATCGACTGAGGGGGGAAGCGACGAGCTCTCGTTCACACCCGGTGTGGTTCTGAACCGCCTCAAGGAACGCCAGACGGATCGACAGGTGAATGAACCTCTCGTTATCGACGAGCTCAATCGCGCAGATATCGACAAGGCGTTCGGACAACTGTTCACGCTTCTCTCTGGCCAATCAGTCCAGCTACCGTATACCAGAGATGGCGAAGAAATCGAGCTCCTCTCGGCGGTGGAGACCGACCGACGACCGTCGCCCCATCAGTACGTCGTGCCCCAGTCCTGGCGCATCTTCGCGACGATGAATACCTACGATAAGACGTCGCTCTATGAGATGAGCTACGCGTTCATGCGCCGGTTTGCATTCATCCGCGTTGGCGCCCCCTCGATACCGGACGATGACGGGGACCTGGAAGACCTGATGCAGGACTACGCAACAGCATGGGAGATTCCGGTGTTCGAGCGCGATCGAGAAGAGCTGCAAGCGGTCGGCCGCGTCTGGCGTGAAATGAACACCGCGGTCGAGGACCGCGCGATTGGCCCAGCGATCGTGAAAGACATCGTCGAATACGTTGGCGAGAACGAGACAGTCCCGCTCGAGGACCGCCTTACAAGGGCTGTCATCAGCTATATCTTCCCCCAGCTGGAGGGCGTCCCGAAGCGGGAGAAGATAGTCCGCCAGATCTCGAAGGTCCGTCAGATTGACTCGGACGGTCTCGGCGACGCGGCGGCCGAGATGCTTCAAGTGAACATCGCCGACGATGAATAGGGAGGAACTGCTGGACCAGTTGACGCAGGACGTGCTCACTTACGTGATGCACGGCGCCTTCCCCGAGGACGAGATAGCCCGGTCGATCAAACCAGACGGGCTGGACGACCGCTTCGAGGATTACGAACTCCTCCTCGACCTCCACTTCATCCTAACCGAGGACATCATCGAGTTCGTCCGCGAGCTACCCGCGCATCTCCGGAACGTCCGAACGGAGACCGAGACGGTCTCAAGAACTCGCCGCGGGACAGTAGACGGGCACATTAATTGGAATTCGACGATAAAGGAGCGGTACTCTCGAAACCCGAACGACAAGTCCCTCTTCGTCTGCGACAACCGATCAGAGGACTACGACATCGCCGAGAACGTCGTCCTGAAACGTCTGCTCTCGGTGATTTACGACACGTTGCGCGAAGCCGAGGAATACCTCCGTGGTGAATACGAATGGGTCAGGGAGACCTGGAGAGGGAACGAGGACCTAATCGACGATCTGAATCGGATTGTCGAGCGGAACGTCCACGTCCGACGGATCAGGGACCCGGACGTCTACGAGCCGACCGAGCGGATGCTCACAACTGCTGAGAACTCCCGTCAGCGAGTCTATCGAGAGGCCGCTTCGCTGTTGCGAACTCGGGCCGCTTTGTTTGACGGAGAGGAAGAGGCTCTTAGGAGCCTACTTGACGAAACCGCCATCACTCCCGACGATGACCACGCACTTTTCGAGCTCTTCGTGCTCTTCCGATTCGTTTCTACTCTGGAGGATCTCCGAGAGGGAGAGCTCCGGTTTCAGACCATCGCGACAGAAAGACAAGAGATTGCACGGCTCGAGGGAGAGAAAGAGATTGTGCTGTATCACGATAACTCTGCCCGAGATAGGGACCTATCTTTCGTGTCGGACGTTCCAGAGGCGCCGGGGAGGACTCTTTCTCGTACGGAGAAGGTGCAGACAGTCGCCCGAAGTGTCGCGAATGAGTACTTCACGGAAAAGACGTTCAAGAATCACACGGGCCGTCCTGACGTCATTGTGATGGAGGTGATCGATGAGGAAAATGGAGAGCACGAATATCTGATCGTCGAGGTGAAAAACAGTACAAATACCGACACCATCCGGAGAGGTATCAAAGAGACCGTCGAATATCTTGCCTTTCTCCGTGTCAACGACGAGTTTGTATTTGGAGAGCGAGACGCTAAGGACTACTTTGGGAGCGGTTGGAACGGTCTGTTGGTAGTACAGGACCTGGAAGAGGATACCGCCTCGGTTGACGACCAGGAATTGAACGAAATATCCATTCTACAAGCAGAAGAACTCGAATCGGAGCTTGCGACTGTCTTACAACATATAATCTAATCCGGCAGGCAGCAGGTCGATACACACAGGGAAGCGAACTGAGTGAAGAAGACCAAGATCGTGTCGAACCTGCTATCAGCCGCAAAGTGATGCGGGCCTACGTCGCTCACGCGAAGGAGACCTGTTTCCCTGTGATCGAAGACGAAGAGTTTGCCAAGCGGTTGAAAGAGTTCTTTGTCGGCTTTCGAGCGGGAGCTGATGGGCAAGAATCTGATTCACCGGTTCCTGTGACGTTCCGGCAAGTGGAAGCTATCCAGCGGATCGCCGAGTCGAGTGCGCGGGTTCGTCTTTCTGATACAGTCGAGATGCAGGACATTGAGCGGGCCGTTGATCTCGTAATGGAGTCGATGAAGGAAGTCGGCT
The DNA here is from genome assembly GCF_047715405.1 of Halosimplex rarum. Classification (NCBI taxonomy): domain Archaea; kingdom Methanobacteriati; phylum Methanobacteriota; class Halobacteria; order Halobacteriales; family Haloarculaceae; genus Halosimplex; species Halosimplex rarum. The sequence continues at coordinate 945,243 of NZ_CP180412.1, read as the reverse complement.
ACGACCCGGAGAGCGGTGAGTTCGATGTCGATATCATCGAAACTGGGCAATCGAAGAGTCAAAGAGATCGAAGAGAGGAGATTATATCCGCAATTGAAGAGGTAGGCGGCGCAACCAAAAATGAGATTAGTGATTTAGTGAGCTTTGGAGAGAGCTACCAAATAGAACACGACATTGAGCAATTGCAAGAAAGGGGAAGAATCTACGAGATGGAAGGGGAATTAAACATTGCATAGATTCGGATAAACTCGCGTACACAGTACCACGACGTTCTCCAAGAAAAACTCCTCTTTACTTATTTTATTCACATACCGATATGTATTCCCTCAATACCTGTGTAGAATGATTATTTTCAGAGGAAAATACAAGGCCTAATTTGGTTTCTATCTCGCCAACTGATTTAAATTCATAAGACAGAGTTTGATTGACTTGCTCTCCCGGTGTGACAGTTTGTGCGCCTTCTACAGGGCATTTATCTTCAACTACCCCATCTATGAACAAAACCGCGTATTGTTCTAATTCCGATATTTGACCGTCTATTGGGAGATGAATGTCGTTATCTACTTCGAATTCGATTTCGAGGTCCTCATTGTTACCACATATGGTCGATTGAGGTACTTCAAAGTTAGACTCAATGAGTATGCTCCCCTCAGCAGGTAAATGCCCTTTTCTAGAACTTCCTCTCCTGCGATAGAGCCCTCGATCTCTCACCTTCTCTGGGTCGAATCCTCGTCTTTCAAGTACTTTCTCCAAATTCTCGATATTCTTCTTGTCACTTGTCCCTGGTACGTTTGCGTCAATTAAAATATGCCAAGAATACTCTTGTAGATAGCATCTGATCAGTTGAAAGGAGGTCCACTCGCGTATACTCTTTGAGCTGGGTTCCATCTGGGACTCCTCTATGAACGAAACGATGTTTTGAAGCGAGGACCCATACACCATTTCTACTAGTTTTTCCACGATGCCTATACCTTCATCCACATATTCGACAGGATCTGTATGCTCTTCAAATTCAAAATGAGATCCCCAATCATGTGCGAAAATATTCCGTTTCCCTCGGAATTGATTAAGCTTATTAGAAAAATTCCCTTCAATCAAACCCTCTTCTGCTAATATTTGTTCTCGATGGTGTTGGCTCAGTTCGTCGACTGTTTTTAAACTTAGACTTTGGTTCCCTGGATCAATTCGATCAGATAGTAAACTAGTAGTGAGTGATTCAATAGCCGTATGGGTTGATATGGTAAACTGGGTGAAGGCCTGATGCACATCCCAATATAATTCGGACAAATTTGTCTCAAATTGGTATTCGATTATAGGTCTTCCATGTTTCCAAGTCTCCACAAGGCGAATTATGTTAGAACACATTTCGCTATACTCAAAAAAGTAAGAGAGTTCTTTGTAACCAGAAAGGTATGAATCGATTCCCGTTACTTCGTCATTAAGGACGCTCTTGGCGTCTTGGACAGTCATTGAAGACTTGTGACATCTATACCATATAATAATTGTGGAGGGCATCTCTGACCGATTTAAGACGAATCCTCAATATGCAGTAAAACTATATCGATACATGTGAGGATATGTACCCATGACGTCAGACTTTGAAGAACAAATTTCTCAAGTCGTAGACCTCTGTGAGGAGACAAATACTTCTGCTGAAAACCTGATGTGGGGGAATTTTGTTCCGGAGGATTGGAAAGAGAATACGACACACTACAAAAAATCGCTGAGGAGGACCCTGACATCCATGAATCAGCCCTCATCCATTATATCGCGCCTCGGATAGACCTTGACCCAGAGCGAACACAACGGCGGCAGCTATGGGACATCGATGTTAAGATCCGTCGGGATATCGCCACCGAGACTTATCCTGAATTAGAAGAGTATACCGATACGGGACTGTATCCTTTAGATTTCCCGGTAAACTATAACAAGAACGGATTTGAGTATGAGGATCATTTTTTGATTTTTCCGGAAGGTCTTTCATATAACTACCATTTAACTCAGTCATTATTCGACAAGTGGGACGGATCATTCGATATGAGTCTGGCTTTTGATTACGATAAGCTAGGGATGTCAGACAAGGCCCACCCAAGTTTTTTAGCTGAGCATTGGTGGGGACCAGACGATCTTGATGCAGTTCAAGATTCCCGTCAACGAAATCAGCTCGTCACATTCGGAACGGGTAGTTATGGACCAGGTGTTATTGACCGGACAGAGTTCTTATTCACTCAAAGAGATGATGAGTGGATCCTGCAAATAGAAGAGCTGCTGCCAAGGCGAGGAGTGATGCACGAATTCGGCACACAACTTCGCGAGAAATCATTTGACTACTATACCCGGTACCTACATGCAATTACAGATGAAGAATTAACGGAGTGCTTTCATTTAGACGGGGCACTTCGCTCATATCCCTCAAAAGAATCGTTTCTGAAGAGGCACCAGGACAATGATAAGCGACTAGGAAGCGATTGGGCAGGTGATACGACTGAACGGTTTAAATTGTTCAAACTTGATGCTTCGGAAAGCGCAGTTCCTGACTATCAAGAGATTATTGGTTTGTTCTTCAAATATAATCCGCACGTAATTGAGTTCTTCCAAGGAGAAGGTCAAATAACTAGAGAATTAGAGGAATGGCGAACCCAAATGTTTCAAATTGAGATCGATGATTCGATCTAATTCAATCAGGTGGCAGTTAGACAAAGCAGCCTAATTCAGTTGTTGAAGAACTCCGAAAAGCTAAGTACGAGAGCTAGAACGTGGCTTTTCCCGCGAAACATCTGAGGAAACAGTCGAACAGGGGTCGGTTTTATTCAGTAAGAATACAACTGTCCGCATATTTGGATGCAGTCATAGAAAATGGACGATGAGTCTACGCTAGAGTTCGACCGTCGAGAGTCGGTGATTTATATTGATCATGAGAGCGGTCGTGTCGACCTATATTCAGAAGCCACTCGCAAGGAGTACGCTGTGGTATCAGACATCGATGACCTCGCAAACGATGGATCCCGGCTGTCTCATGATATCATACAGTTGCTGATGCAGCAACAACAGCTTGCTACCACCGATCAGTCCTCTGACCGTCTGCAGACCCTCCAGCAAAGAGTCGGGAAGCAGTATGAACAGTGCCAGCGCTTTCAAGAAGTCGCCCAAGCTGGTCGCTCCAAGATCGTGGAGGAGCAACTACCGATCCTGTACAAACACGAGAAATTAATAAAACACATTCTTCGACAACTCGCTGCGGCACAGAGCTTAGCCTTCTCGGTACAAATTCTACAGACCTATCTCGAGACCAACGAGGTGGGGTTCTGTTATGGATTTATACGGAATGTCTGTTCAACAGTCGAGTACGTCGGCAGGCATCTGGAAGGGCGAGCTGGCGCCGGCGAACTTGCTATCGACGAACATCACTCATTCAAAGAAATCTATCAGACCCTTGTTGAACAGGACATACCGACTAACTATATCGAAGACGAACAGGTGGTGCTCCCACCAGACAATTCACGAATCCCGATAAGCGAAGTTCCACTTGATGACGCAGAAATAGATTGGCTCCGGAAGCGGCGCAATCAAATTGTCCATCACTGCCCACTCGTCGTCGACGAGACGGCGCTCAAGACGCTTCAGGACGCTGTACGCTCGACGACGCTAATTACCGAGTCAGAACGGGACCGAGCGCTCAAGCTAGCCGCTAGATTGCATCTCCATACAACGACAATGCTTCTGAATTTCATGGAGACGTATCAACAGGACCTCATGGAAGCAACAATCGATGTTTGGCACAGTGACGCCTCCGAGGTTGGGAAAAGAGGATAGTAGAAGACAGACGGAACTGGGTGGATATCCAATGCGTGCCTTAACATTGAAAACCCGTAGTGTGATACAGCGCGTACATATTAGCCAAGAAGGGAGTCATAGTTCTTGAAGAACTACGACGCGGCCCCTCGATATCCGGTTGATAGGGCGGGGATCCGACCCAAACGGTGGTTTATGACGTCGGACTTGTCATGGACAACTATCTATGCGAACCGAGCGCGAAGAGAACCACCACCCCTATCGGTGCTGGTTGATGCTGCAGGAGTACAAGACGCTAAAACAGACCGCTGGCAGTTACCGCGACTCACTCGTCATCCAGTTCGGCAGCGAAGTCCGACTCCGGTCGTTCGAGATCCCGCAGGTCCATCCCGAACACATCAAGCACGTCGACGGGCATGGTCGTCTCCGTGTTCCTGAAAGGAAGGACACTGATGGGAGCGGCGAAAAGCCTCGTTATGCATACCTTCCTGAGGAGTCCAGAGCGAACTACTACGGTACGCCAACGTCGAGGACATCGCTCGCGATGAACCGATAGTTGACCTGAGTGAGCGGTCGGTGCAGCGGCGAGTGAAGGCGACCGCTGAACAAGTCGCTGAGGATATCGGGGACTCCGACTGGGAGAAAGTGTTGAGCCACGATCTTCGGCGGTACTACGCGCAGACACTGCTCGTCCGAGAGCGGATGAACCCACGAATGGTGATAGAAGTCGGAAGGTAATCCTCTTTCTCAGCTGTAGGGTGCCCCAACCTTGCCTCGGGATTGAGCACTACCCCCTAACGCCGCGGGTTCGTCTACGACCTCAACCCGGTCGTTGCTTGGGAGTCCAGAACCCACTGTTGACAGAATGACTGTGAGCCCCTATCGGGACAAAGCCCGATATAGACGTGCTTCCTGATCCGGACATTCGCTCTCCGACTAAATTGGCTCGACTATGAACAACCAATTCACGCTGCTACAGCCTGTTACGGCCCATATCTGCAGGAATGCCATTAGTCTCCAGCGGAATGGCAAAGTTTTGGACGTAACAGGTTGTTACAGACGATTGCCGCTCCAGTCGCGGCATAACTCTGATTACTGCCACGATAGCATCCATAGACGACCTTCAAATCAGAATTCCCCCAATCATTGGACCAACAGTTGGGCGAAAACGGCTGATCCAGAGAACTCGATGTTCCCAAAGCCCGCGTATCACCGCGCGCCAGATTCGATCGGAGCAGATATGGCCGTTCTGTAAACCGTACCACCAGCTTCAGAATAACAATTCAGGTCGTTACACCAACTTTCCGCCATTGATAGCCCTAACTCTCGTGACCGTTTGACCACCAGAGTTGGCGACCGATGACCCGAATCGGAACCGGATCGCCATTGAAGTTTTGACGATAACGTACCCAGTCGCCAATTCGCCTATCCGAATCTTCCATTCCGAATGCTAATTTTCGGCATTTCACCATGCCATGCGCCAATTCTCACCATCCTATTTATACCGAGATACTCTCGGCGAAGTTGATGACGACAGGTGAAACAGAAGCATTCGCGACCCGGCTCTCGGCCGCGGAAGCGGCACGCGTGCGAGACGCGGTCGATATAACCGGACTATCAAAGTCAGATTTCCTCGCTCTGGCGTTTCGCTACTACATCAAGGAGAACCCCCACAACATTTCGGCCTTCCGACCAAAGGAGCCTGATCAGGATTACCTGGTGGACGCAGGCATTCTTCCGCCAGAGACCACGGACGAGTGGACCGGAATCGCAGACCTATAGCACCTACGCAAGATGACCCAGGACGACCTCGAACTGCTCGCGCCGCAGGACGCCCTCGACTGGTACCTCGAGCACCGTCGAGACAGCCTGCGGACCGCCACGCGGCGGAAACATACGTCGGCCCTGGGTACGTTCGTCGACTGGACCGACGAGGCCGACATCGACGACATGAACGGCGTCGGCGGTCGGGAACTCATGCGGTTCAAGACCTGGCGGAAGAGCGAGACCGACCTCGCCACGATCAGCCTCAACGGGAACCTCGCGATACTCCGCCGGTTCCTCCGCTTCTGTGAGCGCATCGACGCCGTCGCCGAGGGTGTGGCCGACCGGGTCCCGCTGCCCAACGTGCCGCCGGACGAGGAGGTCAACACGGACGTCCCCGAGAACGACGAGGTCGAGGGTATCCGGTCGTACTTCCGGCTGTTCGAGTACGCCTCTCGACGTCACGCCGAGTTCGAACTCATCGCCGAAATCGGCCTCCGCATGGGCGCGATCAGGGCCATCGACCTCGACGACTTCGACCCGGACGACCTGATCATCCGCCTGCGCCACCGACCCGAAGAGACGGCGGACTACGGCACGCCGCTCAAGAATGGATCCGACGGAGAGCGGATCGCCAACATCTCCGCCGAGTTGCGTGATTTCCTGGTCGATTACGTCGAGTACAATCGGCACGACGTCGTCGACGAGTACGGGCGCGAAGCCCTGTTTACGACGTCGGCTGGCCGGGTGTCGACGGCCACGATTCGCCGGGACTTCTACAAGATGTCCCGGCCGTGCGTGTACTCGCCAGATTGCCCTCACGATCGAGACGCGGCCAATTGTGAGGCCGCGAAGAACAGTAACGCCTCCGAATGCCCGTCGGGGTTCACGACCCACCCGCTCCGGAAGTGGGCCATCATGAACCAGCTGGACGCCGGGATGCCCAAGGAGATGCTGAGCGACCGCGTGGACGTGTCGGTACCCATCCTGGACAAGCACTACGACCAACGGACCGAGGAGCAGAAGTCGCGGCGCCGACGGGAAGAACTAGCGAAGCACCTGACCGAGTATTCAGACGCCTGATCGACCACCGCATCGTCAGTCCCCGGACGATTCGACTTCGTGGATGCGGACCGAGTATTGATCGGGGAGGTCGTCGATCAGTACCCGTATCTTTAGCACCCGCGACTCGGCAGCGAGTTGGCGCATGGTCTCCACCTGTCCGCGCTCGAACGACGCGTCGCCGGTCTTGATCTCACACCAGTACTCCTCGAGAACCTCGCCGTTCCACCCGTCCCGTGCCGTGACGCAGCAATCCGGTATCCAACCGCCCCCACCTTCGTCTGCCGGGACGTAGACATCCGACGATACGTCTATCCGCAGTCCGGTCTCCAAGTCGTCCGGATATGCATCGAGATCCCCCTCGACGAAGTACTCGATAGCCGGCGGTTTCTCTCCCGATTTCACCACTGTCTCACCGAGCGCGCCGTAGAGGTTCGCCCCGACATCGAAGGTCCACGTGTCCCCGTCTACGGCCGCCGGTTCTCGAACTGAGCGATCATATGCTGCCAAGAGGTATCCATCGTCTTCGCTCAAGTCGTTAGGCGCCGCTGCCTGGACCCGGAGCGTTCCGTCCTCCGCGGAGAGACGCCGAGCAAACGCCTCGGCCTTCGGTCGAGAGCCGAACGAAAGCACTTCGCCGTGCTCGTCGCAGACATCGACTAGCGGCTCGTTCGCCTCGAGAGCGCCGGGCTTGACGGCCAGCCGATACCCGGCCTCCTCGTTCGGGTGAACCGGTTCCGTCTCGCCCGGGGTCGGATCCGGGTCGTCATCGGCTACGCTGGCCAACCGCCCGTCTTCGAATACCAGCTGTTCGAACTCGTCATCAGACACTCTTCTCTCCCGAGTATCACCGGGCGCCCCACAAAATGCTACTGACGCGCGACCAGACTCAGACGGCGACGGCACGCGTCGCTCGCGGTCTTCGAACGTTCTAATCCGTTTCACCTCCGGCTTCAGGACTATCGCATCCGGGTCTGATCAGACAGTCCGAGCAATTCGGTGATCGAGCGGTGCACACCGCGGCCGCGAAGTCGAGCATTGCGTGGAGTATGTCGCTACTCCGCTCCGGCGGCGTGAGGTCGTCTGCGAGATCCTGTATGTCGACCTTGTCGGGGTCCTCGCCGAAGAATCGGGACAGTAACCGCTCGACGTTCGTGTCTACGGCCGAGACGGGTTCTCCGTGAGAATGAGCCAGTACCGACCTCGCGGTGTACTCTCCGACGCCGTAGAGATTCAGTAGATCCGGGCGGTCCCGCGGCATCTGACCGGAGTGACGATCGAGTAACTGGCCGGAAAACCGCTCGAGATACGTCACGCGTTTCGCGAGACCCAGCGGAGCGATCAAGTCGCCTATCTCCTTCGACGGGGCAGCGACGACGGCCTCCTGCGTCGGGTCTCGAGATACAAGGGGAACGTACGCACTGGAGACAGCGGCTGCAGTGGTCCGCTGGAGCAGTACCTCCGCGATCAACATCTCAAATGCTGACCTCCTTTCCTCTCGCCACGGGAGTCCGTGGCGTCCGTTCTCGTCATACCACTTGAGTAGCGAATCAACGAATGCTTCTCGCGGACTTGGCGACATAGCGAGTCTCGTGCGTTTCGCTTGAAATACGTACGGCCGAGAATAAGTTCTGAACCCATTCCGGCTTCTTCGGGTCGGAGAACTGTTTGTGGAGTATTCCGGATATAGGCAATTTGAGAACGTCAACCCTCGCCGAACGGTCGCTCGTCAGCGAGGTCAAAGAGGTGGATGATATCCTCTCTTCCGAAGTGGTCTAGTAGTTCGCGTAGAGAACGAAAGGTAAGCGTCCCAGTCGCTCCTGCATCGGCGAGGGCTAGATATTGTTCAACGAACACCGGGACATCTTTGTTGATCACCTTATCGAAGCCTTGGTACTCCGACGAGCGGATCTCGTTGAGATCAATGCCGTGTTCGTAGTCTTTCCATTACGTGTCCTCGGTTCCGATATCCACCTGGTCGACGCCTCTTCGAGGCGAGTATAATTCCCGAACACGTCCCACACCTCCGGTTGGATATCGACGTGGTCCAGTTCCTCTTCGAGTAGATCACGGATTCTCTCAAGTGTGTCCGTCCGATCGGGACCGTCATGGACGGCGGCCTCAGCTCTGCCGACGAGATGAACTATGTCGAACGCCTCTCCACCGAAAGTCAGACAGGTTTCCCCGGGGCAGTCGGAAATCCATTCGCATCATCCGTTAAACGGGGTCCAATGGGGTCCCAACACTATTCAACAGAATCCATTGATATCGCAGACGAGCAAAGTTGAGCAACACGGCCCGTACAACTCTCGAATTCTGGAGAGTGTTGGCAATGTTAATGTTCTTCGAGTTAGACAGCAGAATATATAATGATGGTGAACCGCAGACAGCTGTGTCTTTCGTGTGGAGTTGCCCTCTCCTCAGGATTAGCGGGGTGTAGTGGAATTTTCGATCAGGGTCCAGATCCAGAGGAAAGTCAAGATAAATTCACAAATACGGGTCAAGAAACCACAGAATCTGACGAAGACACAGGCCCAGAGAATGACACAGAAACCGATAATGAAGGACAAACTGATTCGCCAAATGAAGAATCGTTCGACGAGGATACAGAGACAGACGAGTTTGTTCTCGATATATTCGACCTACCTGATAATTTCGAATTTCACGATGAAGAGCTACTAATCGTTTCAGAACTACCCGAAGACGAGCCAGATCGAGAAGAATTGGAAGAGAAAAAGATTGTCAGACAGCACAGAAGGGAGTTCGTTGAAGACGCCGAATTAGATGGGGCAAGCTTTGTGAGTTCAGCAGTCTATATTTGTGAAACAGATGGCGATGCTTTGGAACTTAAAAATAATCATGTGGAATTAGTCACCGAAGAAAGGGAGGTCAAAGAAGCTCCCAAGGAGGAATTTGAATACCAAACAACGATAGCTACAGGTGAAAAAAATGAAAATGATTTAGTTTTTACATATTTAGCACATAACCAGAATCTGGTTTATGAATTAACTTCGGTAGGATCACTAGAACAAACCGTCGTTACTAGCATATATAAAGCATTTATTAACCACGATTGATAGTCCATATGAATGAAAAGATGTGAAACATGCAGTAATAATTTTAGTTTGGCGCCCAATTTGAGACTTCATTCCTTCTATTTTGCGTATGGCGATTTTTCAATCGCCTTATCACATATTGAGATCGATTTGCGAAATCTTTCTGCCGTTTTTTGTTGCTTTGTAATATTTGATTGTTTGATAATAGATTCAAATTCTCGCCCAGAATCCTGTATCCCAATTATCAAATCATGAGTGGGTATTGTTTTTCCTTCGTCGGAAACCGCACTATTCACGGATACACCCTCTTTGTGACTGATAACATTGATCTTTGCCGTATCATTTATATCATGTATATTAATACTATCCGGAGGATGTTCTAGGAATTCAATATTTATTGGTTTTCTGTTGAGGATCTCTGGGACAGATTCTAACAAGTCAATAATAAGACGTGCAACAAACTCATCTCGTGGCCCATCGGTTAAAGAACATCCGTTGGCAATAAGTTCAATAGATCCCGTCATAGAAAATCCCTCTTCTTTGAAATTAGCTATTATCTCTTCTGAGTCATCTAATTTTATTTCGAATTGTCTTCCCATATTGATCGTAATGGTTAACTCGTCTCCGATAATGTTTTTACCGCCTCCCCTTCTGTAGGATAAGCGGTGGCGACGTTACCTTCGTCATAGACAATTACTCTCATTTTGTCAATTCCATAATCACTAAGCTCAGGGTAATCTGACGAGTCCATCACAACCCTTCCATCTTCGGGTTGTTGTCGCATACCTTTGTATATGAGATCTTTTACGTCTTTTTCAGTCATTCTAGAGGGTGTCCCACTCTGTCCTGTCGGAAACAGGTCGGTTCCTGGATTTGCGTCTTTGCCACTAATATGCTTCGGCACAATATGATTGTCCCATGTTGGGTTATCTAAGTACCTTACATTTTCTCCGTTTTTTGCTTTTGCCAACATCTGAACTTCAGAGATTGATACCTCTTGCTTTACTACATCAACGTCTGCTCCTGTGACTTTTTTCCCAACTCTAATCTTACCAAGATCTGCCCCTTCATCTGCCAATTTATTAATTGTGTCGGGATCAACGCCTTTGTCCAAATGACGAGTAACTGGATCAATGTCACCTCCTTCGTCTATGTACCGAATTAGGACCTCGTTATCAACTTCCTCTATTGAGTCAGGCGCACCTCGATAGACCGCTCTATGAAACACCGCGTCCGGAATGTGATCGGATTCCAAGACGAGCTTACCGACCCTCTGGGTCTGACTCGGATACCTGCTAAGGAATTTCCGAGTGACTTTTGCGGCCTTCGGTGCGGCAGCAGGTCCTGAAAGGATACCTAACGCGGAAAGCGCAGCGTCAGTCTCACTGCCACGTGCCAATGCACTTCCCAAGTCTCGTGAATCAGCAAACTGTCCGGCAACGGGGGCGACAGAAGCACCGATCCAGCCAACGAGATATGAGAGATTATGCTCTTCATCATACGACTTCGAATTCCAGCATGGATCACCGCATACGGCTCCCTTTACGAATGTTTTTTCTCGGTCTTTAACAAGTTCTGTCTTCTTGTGGGTTTCTAACTCGTACGTAGAGACGCCATTTTTTACAGACAGAGTAGCATCCTCGTGCCCCCCGATATTCAACGTGTAATTACCCGTCGGGAGTGGATATTCAAACTCGAATACACCTGACTCGTCTGTTGTTCCCTCGAAGGATGTCCCACCGATGGAGACACTGGTACCTTCCTCAATTGGTTCTCCTTCGTCGTTTAATACAACTCCCTGAACAGGTTCCAAATTGGGGAACTCAACCTCAACGGTGTCTTCGCCTGGGTCAATGGTCTCGCTTTCTCGGATGTGGCCCGATCCATCCACGACTTCTATCCGTATTTCAGAATCGATCTCGCTATTGAACGTTACCTCTCCCTCGTCATTAGTGGTTTTTTCCCCAACTCCCTCAAGTCGTACGTCAGCCTCTGAAACAGGACCCCCATCCTCCTCAAGTGCACGGACGGTGATCACGTCTGTACCCTCTAATGATACAGAACGCGCATCCGTCCAGTTATCTTCAGTTCCGCCATCACTTTCAAGCCTGAAAGAAAGCTCAGTCGAGCTTCCTTCCTGGAACGTCAGATCGTCTGCAGCCTCAACAGTAAACGATTCTTCAAACTCCCCTTCAGACAATCCCCGACACTCGATTGTTTTCGCTACCGAATCCTCATTTTCGTTTAATAGGCAGAGTTCACCTTCATCGTTTAATTGTCCCTGAGCAGAGATAGTGAAAGATCCGTCTTCACTAATATCTTGAGGTGGGTCATTACTCCACGAGATTGCACTAGAATGTTCCTCTGTGATCTCAAAAGCGTCGTAGACTTCGTCTTCGTCTAAACGCGTCTGTAGATTAGCCGGATCATCCTCCTCCCACAGCGCTACCCACGAGTCGTATTCGCCCGCCGGAGCGTCGTCTTCGACTTCCCATCTGACGTCAACGACCTCTGTCTCACCTGGTTCGAGCGTGACGGTCGTCCCAGTCGTTCCGTCGTTGTCCCACTCTTCACCGCTGGAGTCGATCCCACTGTACCCGACGTAGTAGGTGTTCTCGACGTCACCGTCGTTCGTGACTTCCGCCTCGGCTTCCACGGTTTCTCCCTCGGTGTAGGTGCCGTCCGGATGTTCGACGAACGATAGTTCACCATCTACCTCTTCTTCTTCGACTCTGAACGCGTCGTACTCTTCGTCCTCATCTAAGCGTGTGTGGAGGTCGTCCGGATCGTCTTCCTCCCACAATGCAACCCACGAATCGTACTCGTCCGCAGGAGCGTCGTCTTCGACCTCCCAGCTGACATCGACGACCTCAGACTCCCCTGGTTCAAGTGTAACTGTGGTCCCGGTGGTCCCGTCGTTGTCCCACTCTTCGCCGCTAGAGTCGATCGCACTATATCCGACGTAGTAGGTATTCTCGACATCACCGTTGTTAGTCACCTCAGCCTCGGCTTCCACTGCCTCTCCTGCAGTAACAGAGCCACTGGGATGATCCACAAAGGACAGTTCGCCATCCACTTCTTCCTCTTCGACTCGGAACGCGTCGGACTCCTCGTCCTCATCTAATCTCGTATGGAGATTGTCTGGATCGTCCTCTTTCCACAACGCTACCCACGAATCATACGAATCTTCAGGTGCATTGTCTTCGACCTCCCAACTGACATCGACGACCTCTGTCTCACCTGGTTCGAGCGTGACGGTCGTCCCAGTCGTGCCCCCGTTATCCCATTCCTCGCCGCTGGAGTCGATCCCACTATATCCGACGTAGTAGGTATTCTCGACATCACCGTTGTTAGTCACCTCAGCCTCGGCTTCCACTGCCTCTCCTGCAGTAACGGAGCCACTGGGATGATCAACAAATGATAGTTCACCATCTACCTCTTCTTCTTCGACTCTGAACGCGTCGTACTCTTCGTCCTCATCTAAGCGTGTGTGGAGGTCGTCCGGATCGTCTTCCTCCCACAGTGCTACCCACGAGTCATATTGGTCTTCGGGCGCATCGTCTTCGACTTCCCAGCTGACATCGACGACTTCAGACTCACCTGGTTCGAGCGTGACGGTCGTCCCAGTCGTTCCGTCGTTGTTCCACTCTTCACCGCTGGAGTCGATTCCGCTGTACCCGACGTAGTAGGTATTCTCGACATCGCCATCGTTCGTGACTTCCGTTCGCGCCTCTACCGTTTCTCCCTCTACGAAGGCACCATCTGGGTGCTCAACAACCGACAACTCTCCATCTACTTCCTCCTCCTCAACTCGGAATGCATCGTACTCCTCGTCCTCGTCTAGTCTCGTATGGAGATTGTCCGGATCGTCTTCTTCCCACAGCGCCACCCACGAGTCATATTGGTCTTCGGGCACATCATCTTCAACTTCCCAGCTGACGTCAACGACCTCCGATTCACCTGGTTCGAGCGTGACGGTTGTTCCGGTGGTCCCATCATTATTCCACTCGTCGCCGCTGGAGTCGATCCCACTGTACCCGACGTAGTAGGTGTTCTCGACGTCACCGTCGTTCGTGACTTCCGCCTCGGCTTCCACGGTTTCTCCCTCGGTGTAGGTGCCGTCCGGATGTTCGACGAACGATAGCTCTCCATCCACCTCTTCTTCTTCGACTCTGAAGGCGTCGTACTCTTCGTCCTCATCTAAGCGTGTGTGGAGGTCGTCCGGATCGTCTTCCTCCCACAGTGCTACCCACGAGTCATATTGGTCTTCGGGCGCATCGTCTTCAACTTCCCAGCTGACATCGACGACCTCCGATTCACCTGGTTCAAGTGTAACCGTCATGCCGGTCGTTCCGTCGTTATCCCACTCTTCACCGCTGGAATCGATCCCACTATATCCAACGTAGTACGTATTTTCGACGTTTCCGTCGTTCATGACCTCTGCTTCGGCTTCTGCTGTATCGCCGCTGGCAAAACTACCGCTCGGATGAGAAACGAAGTCCAGTTCGCCGTCTACCTCCTCCTCTTCAACCCGGAACGCATCGTTGTGCTCTTCATTGTCTAACCGGTTATTGAGATTATCCGGGTCGCTCTCTTCCCAAAGAGCGAACACTACATCGTAGGTGCCTACTGGAGCATCACCTTCGACCGACCAACTAACCTCTACTGTCTCGGTTTCGCCTGGAGCGAGCGTCAATGTAGTTCCAGTAGTACCATCGTTATTCCGATTTTCCCCCTCCGGATCAACCACATCGTACCCAACGTAATATGTGTTATCTGAAGAACCAGTGTTCTCAACAATGACTTCCCCGGAAACACTTTCTCCATCTACGTATGCACCGGTGGGTGGATCGGTGTCAATAATTCGTCCGTCAACCTCCATGGAGGAGGTGTCTGAGAACGTAGATGATGGTATGCTCGCCGTCACCGGTGACGAAAGCAAAATTAATGCAAAGAAGATAACCGAGAACTGTCTCCCTCCTAAGTTCATATTATCCTGAAAGTAGGCTTTCTATTAATTTCTTTCTCAGGCGAAGTCCCGAGCTAATCAGATCCAGAGCGTACGTGATGTAGTTTTGCCGTCATCGGTACTGCCGTTTAATATTAGTGGTACGATCTGGGTATTTGTCGCCAATATCGACGGGCACATCTTGTTGTATGACTCGATTTGAGATGGGTAAGCCGAACGGAATTCGAGATGCTTCCTGTACCCGTAAGGAATATTAGAATTAGGAAATGAGTCCCAGGATAGCGATTGATCTTTCCAATTATAAGTTCCTGAACATCTATCGCATGTTCGGTCGACGAGATCTAATTCCCTGTCGGGACCGCTTGTCTCTCGAAAGAGCATCTTGTCTTCCCTCTCTTCATCCGAGTTCTCATATCCAACTACGACCGCGAGCAGTTCGAAGTGCTCGGAGCCCTCGAAGTAGGCAGTCGTTCGTAGTGATCGAGCGATGGACTGAAAATTCGATGTCGAGTGCAGACCTTCCTGTCACGTATGGGTAGGCCCCATCCGGATATCATAAAGGTAGGAATAGATAGATCATCGAGGATTACGACGACACAATCAAGATTTACTCATTTGAGGGAAGAGGCTGGAGGCGGTTTCTATCTCTGATATTGGTGAACAAGAACTAACCGGTTGGCCTATAGATAGAGCTACAGTTATCGACATGACCGCTCTTGATCGTAGATCGAGGGAGTTCCACGAATCGCTTCAGGAGCAGTACCTGGAAAAGCTCCGATCGGCCGGGATACGCGATACCCACGAGTACTTCGATCGACTGGGCGAACTCAACGACGGCCGGGTCGATCCCGACGCCATCGAACTTCTAAGGGAAGGTGAAATCCCCCTCACGGCCTTTTATCGAGTCGCGCCAACGGTCGATCAGGAAGTGATGATTGCGACATTGAATCCCGGAATGCAGAATAATATCGACCGATCGAGGCTCTCGGATGGAGGAGAGTACGATAGACACGCTCGTGCCGGGAAAGACGTGGAGGCCACGGCTCAGTCGGTCGCGAGGAATCAAAACGGCTTCTTCACTCACTCGGACAACCGGTTCGATACGCTGATACAGTCTCTCCGGAGTGAACTCGATCTACTCGGCGACGAGCAAAGCTATCAGGAGTACGTGACGCCAGATGGCGACAACTCTCTTATGGACGGATTCTTCGGCGACATCTGCTATACATGGGTCTACAAACTAGCGACCGGAGATAAAACCGGGATTGAGGATCTCGCACGTCCGGACAGTGAATTCGCCCGAAAGAAGTTCGTGAGAGAGGTCTTCGATATCGTTCGCCCAAGAGTACTCGTCTGCGTAGGGAAAGAAGGTTGGCGAGCCATTTACGAGGAATTAGAACTGCGGGGTGACCCGGAAGAACTACTAAAGGTCTACTCAGATAAGTCGCCCCTGACGAAGAGCTATCATCCGAAATTAGAAAAAGGGGCATACAGCGGGTTGTATCGGCTTCCTTCAGAGGACTTGTGGATAGTCACTACTTGGCACGCGAGTTATTGGGTCAAGAGGGAACGACTCAGGGAGAATCTCCGGCTACTCAATCGAGAAATTCAGTAATCGGGAAGATTATGGGGTGTGTTAAGAGCAGTACCGATTAGATATTGTCGAGGTACCCCCTCCGCTGTTCCAGTTTCACTTCCTCCGAGCGCTTGTCGTAGTGCTTGTCGATGACGTCGCGGCTGACGTTCATCCGGTCGCCGATGACCTCGACGGGGACGTCCTCCGTGAGGGCGTGGGTGATGCTTCCCCGTCGAATCGCGTGCGGGCTCACCGCTTCTGCGCATCTCGGCTCGTCGCAGCCGCTGCAATCGGGACACGGCTCGTTCCGGAAACAGGGCGCGGTGACCTGGTACACGTAACGACGGAGTGAGCTCTTCGACAGTCGGCCGTAGGAACTCGTGAACAACGGCTCTCGACCCGACTCGTCGGTAGCGTCGACCCGGGTGTTCTCGACGTACTGTTCGAGCAGTCCGGCGAGACTGGTCGTGATCGCGACTGGCCGTTCTCCGTTCGCACCGTTCTTCAGCTGCGTCCCGCGATCCGGCCGGTGGACGAGTTCGATCGCCTCCTCGTCGACGTGAACGTCGCCCACGTCGAGTGAGTTCGCCCCTCCCAGTCGCATCCCGGTCTCCCAGAGCACGGCGAACACGGCGTGTTCGACGGACGCGTAGTGATACGTCGAGAGGTAATCCAGAATCGTCGACGCCTCCTCGGTCGAGAGCGTCTCGTCGCGCCGTTCTTCCTCTGGAGTGACTCTCGGGACCATGACCTTGTCGTAGAGATTCGCCGCTACGGCTTCGATGGATCCGGCCCACTTCAGGAACACCCGGATAGTGCTCATCTGCTGGTTGAGCGTGATCTTGGCGAGGTCACCGGTGTCCTGTCGCCAGAGTCGGTACCGCTGAATGCTCCGGCCGGTCAGGTCGTTCATGTTGTCGATGTCCTCGATATCGCACCACTCGATGAAGTGATTCGTTCGGTAGCGGTGAGCCCGAACCGTCTTCACCGAGTACTGGCTGGCTTTGTGGTCGAGGTATAGTTTCTGCGCGGTGCGCGGTTCGATCGGTTCGAGGTCGGTTGGATCCGTGCTCATTGTTCTCACGGAACCCCGCGAGAGGGAGCGTGGCGCGCGAACCCGGAGGGGAAGAAACCGTACGGGGTGCGAAATAGTTCCGCCCGAACCCATGTCCTGCTGCGAACAATCCGTGAGCGGCAGGACCGTTCATGAGGGCGGTTTGAAGCAGACGAGGCGCGCGCGTAGCGAAGCGAGCACGTCTCGGGGGGGTCACAATACGCCCGAACCCTTCCGATATATTGGGGTTACTCGTGGTATGATGGCCGCTGTCATGCCGTGCAACTGAGGCGGGCGATTCAGCAGTGACTGGTATCGTTCTCGCGAACGATCCTCGCCGCACCTGTCTCGTGGTCGAACTCGAACTCGGTGATCGAGCAGTTCCCCTGTGATTGGTCCATGATCGTTTCGACGATATCGAGGTCCTTCACGTGCCCGAGAAGCAAGCGAATGGGGCCACCGTGAGTCGCGATGAGGATGGTCTCACGCGATTCACACTCGGCAAGTGTTGTCTCCCACCCCTCGAGGACACGGTCGCGAACATCGACGAGACTTTCACCGCTTTCCGGCCGTCGGTGCGCTGCGTCTGGGCCAGTCTCTCCGAGGTCGTACTCGGGGAACCGCTCCGACATCTGATCGACCGCCAAGCCCTGGTGGACACCGATGTCACGTTCGCGCCACGCTGATTCGAACGCGACGGGCGCGTCGAAGTGTTCGAGCAGGATTTCTACCGTCTCCTCCGTCCGACGCAGGTCTGACGACAGAACACGGTCGATATCATATCCGTCTGAGAGTGCTGCGCCGAGTCGGCCGGCTTGCTCTCGACCGAGGGCAGTGAGTGGAGCAGGCGCCCATCCTTGCAATCGCCCCTTCCGGTTCCACGTGGTCTCACCGTGTCGAACTGCAACGAGAGTTGTCATGTGTCTCGATTGTCCAACGACGATATGGGAATTCTGATCTGTTCCGCAGTTCTCCTGCGTTGCGACAGACTCCGTTTCCAGTGTCAGTTGTTGCGTCCGAATTCAGTTTGCAGTGGCTCCTCGAATGGCGTGAGGGAGCTTCGATATCTCGGCGTCATCGCCCCGGAATCGAGAGGTCGACTGGCCGGTTTTGATGACTGGCGTAGCCTTCGCGATGAGGATACCGAAGAAAATCGAGATCACGCCGAATACCGCCGACAAAACCGCTAAACGCTAAATATCATCCGGGAGCGATGGAATCGACCGCGGCGGTTGCCAGCTGAGACTCCTGTCTTTTCAGATAGTCCGTGGCGTCCACGTTCTGCGTCCCGTGAGTCCCTTGCGGGCAGATACTTCAACCGATTTGACGTCTCTCGGTACTGGGCGTGATTTTACTTTCACTTCCACTCCGGACTAGGCTGGCCTCTTTTCGGTACCCCGTCGTGGCTCAGAGTGCGATGGCAACCGAGAGACAGGTGGAATTAGGAGAATCGTGGACGGGAGACCGTGTGCTGGCCGAGGATACGCAGCCGCAGATACAGGCGGCTCTCCGGACGCTGTTAGCTACCAAAGACCCTAGCGACGAGTTCGTCGAGATCACCAGCGGCCTCCCGTTAGCAGTGTCGCAGTTGAACGTCACCTACTACGTCGACGGAACGCTCGGGTTCGAGCTATTCGTGGAGCATCCGGAGGAGGTGACGCTGGTCACCGACGACGTAGTCGGCTGCGCTCACCACGCACCGGGGGACCCGCTCTCGACGCTGGGAGAGCTGGGCGACGACTACGAAGCCCTGGAGAAGGATTTACTCGAAACCGTCGCGGTGATGGTCGACTTGCCGGAGCACCCCGACGACCGGGAGCAGTACGTCTACGGCGATCTCGCGTTCACCAACAGCGTTTGCTACGACGGGAACCTGATCTTCACGTTGCTGTACGAGCCCGGCAAACACGTCCGTGGACTCTATCAGGGCGCGGCGTTCGGGGTCGGTCGACGAATCGGGATTCCCGTAGAGCCGGAGACCACGGAGATGGTTGAGGAGGAATAACGTAGCGACTGATCTCGTCGAGGAGAGATCGAGTATCGAATCCGATCACGTCTGAATCGGCAGAGCTGAATTTTCGGGAGAGCGATCTCTCACGCGGAGACACCCCCTCCAAACTCGCCCGCAGAGAGGAGGAAAGCGCCGCACAGGTCAGAATTCAGGCAGTCAGGCGCAACCTTCGCACCGACGCGCGGGCGTGAAACGACCCGAAGATTCCGAGAAACAGCACGACACGCAGACGAACGACGGGCTGGCCCCCTGGCTACACCTGATGGAGCGTCGCGTCGACGCCCTGGTACTCCTCGGGGCAGTCGCCGATGTCCCACCCCTCGCCGGTCGGTTCGACGTAGGAGTACGTCCGGCCGTCGAGCTCCCAGTACCAGCCCTCGGGGTCCTCCTGGTAGATGCCGCAGGCCATGTGACCCGGCGGCTGGATGAGTATCGTGTCGTAGCCGAACGGATCCGCTTCGAGGATAGCGGCGAGCATGATCGCCGTGTCCTCGCAGTCGCCCTCGGCCTCGACGACGGTCTCGGCGATGAACTTGGTGTAGTCGTCGAACCCCTTGCTCGCGTCGTCGGTGACGTACGGGAGCCGCTGGACGAAGTCGATCACGAAGTCGACCTTCTCCCTGCTCCCCGTGAATCCGATGTCCTCGGCGTCGGAGTCGAGGATGGTTGCCAGTTCGCGGCCGATCCCCTCGGTGAGTTCGAAGTCGACGTACTCCGGCCGGGACCTGCCGCGCGAGCGTTCGACGGCCTCGGCGTACGCGGCCTTCCAGACGATCAGCCGAGAGGTCCAGTCGGCCCCGTTCGTCCGCCCCGAGAGTTCGAGGTCGTACGCGCCCTCGACGAGATTCCGGTCGAAGGCGTCGCCGGAGTCGGCGTCCAGCCCGTCGGGGTGCGGCGACCGCACCATCCCTCGGTCGGGTTCCCGGAGTTCGAACGGGTCGGTGGACATGAGATACGCCCACTCGTCGGTGGACGTCTCCCCGTCGGGCCTGTCCGGGACCACGAACGCGGAGACTTCCAGCCGCGTCTCCGTCGGGAGCGCTTCCCGGTCGAGCGAGACCCTGACGTCCGATCCCTCGTCGGTCAGCGCGAACTCGGTGCTGGTGTTCCGGGCGACGGTTCGCTCGCGGGGAAACTCCGAGACCGTCACCCGGAGCCTGGCGTCGGTGTATTCGACGTCGACGTCGGACTCGTAAACCTCGGCCGCGACTTCGTCGACGCCGTAGGCGGTGATCGAGGAGACCCCGTCCCAGTAGTCGTCGGCGACCGCAAACGAGTAGGTCGGATCGGACGCCGGTTCTGTCCGCGTCGGCGTCGGCGATGCGGTCGGTGTCGGAGATGCCGTCGGCGTCCGGGTGGGACTCGGAGTCGGTGACTGGGTCGGAGTCGGCGTCGGCGTCGGAGTCCGCGGCCGGGTTGGTGACGGCGACGACGCTCCCGTGTCAGACCCGTCGTTCAGGTCTGTCGTTCTGGCTGGCGTCACCTTCGGTCTCGGAGTCCCGCCGGTGAGATCGGACTTCTCCTGGACGGCGGCGTCGTTGGGCGCGTAGTCTTCGCTGTCGATGACACCGTCGCCGTCGCTGTCTCGGATCGAGTCGTCCTCGGAGTTCCCCAGGACAGAGCATCCAGAGAGCGCGGCAGACACAGCCGATAGACCCACTAACGCCTCGCGTCGCGAGACCCGATCGTCCATACCTCACAGAGAGGTCGACCGTCGCGCATAATCGTTGGGATACGGTCATCGCAGCGTTCGGACGCGAACCGTGACCGAGCGGGCCGGACGAGTTCCAGCGACAGGTGCCGTATCGACGTCACCGAGAACGATCCGGAGAGAACGCCGGGGACCAGTAATTTGAACCCGGTACCCGCCCAACGGCGAGTCGGTGACAGTTCTATGACGACGGTTCCGACGAAGACGCTCCCGAGCGGCGACGAACTCCCGCAACTCGGCTTCGGCACGTGGGACATCGGCGGCGAGACGGTCAAAGAGGGCGTCCGCACCGCCCTCGACGCCGGATACACCCACGTCGACACGGCCGAGGGGTACAAGAACGAAGCGGAGATCGGCGAGGTGCTCGCGGAGTACGACCGCGACGAGTTCTTCCTCACGTCGAAGGTCCTCCCGAAGAACCTGAACTACGACTCGCTGATCGAGTCGTGTCGGGACTCTCTCGACCGGCTCGGCACCGACCATCTTGACCTGTATCTCATCCACTGGCCCAACCCAGCCGTCTCGCTGCGGGAGTCGCTCGACGCGATGGCGACGCTGCACGACGAGGGGCTGGTGAAGAACGTGGGCGTCTCGAACTTCAGCGCCTACCAGCTGAGCTGCGCTCACCACGTCGCTGACGTGCCCATCGCCGTCAACCAGATCGAGTTCCACCCCTGGTTCCAGCGACCCGACCTCGTCGACTACTGCCGCGAGACCGACACCGTCGTCGAGGCCGCTGCGCCGCTCGGCAGGACCGAAGTCTTCGAGGACGAGGTCGTCCAGGAGTTGGCAGACCGATACGACAGGAGTGCCGCGCAGATCGTTCTCAAGTGGGCGATCGACCGCGATATCGTCGCGCTCCCGAAGTCCTCCTCGCCCGACCACATTCGCTCGAACTTCGATCTGTTCGACTGGTCGCTCGACGACGAGGACCTCGCGGCGCTCGACGACCGCGACCGCGACCACCCCGTCTACGACCATCCCGCCCGCGACTGGTCCGGCGACGTCTACGGCATCAACCAGTAGACGACTTCCCGTTCTGCGTTTCGTCGAGAGCGGCGCGTAGTGACTGATTTCCAGTCCTCCCTCGACGAATCGCACACTTGTCTCGTCACCGGCACCAATCCTACATTATCGATCAGTCGCGTACACATTTGGAGACGATTTGAAGACACTACAGTAGTTACCCGCCCCGATGGTGGATGTACGGCACACTATTCCGTCTAGAACCAAAATATTCAATACAGTGTGCGGAGCACGTCTGTCTATGAGCACCGATTCGCGGTCGCCTCGCGGAGGGGCGACGGACGGGCCGGAGGTCGTCGCGACGGTCGACGAGGCGGACGGGAGCGCCAGGTTCGTCGTCGCCGACATCGCCCGAGACGAAGCGTGGGTCTCGGTCCCTGAGGGAGATGCCCTCGCGCTGTTCGAGTGGCACTGACGGGGGCGAGCCGTCGACGGGACGACCGCCCGGTGGCGCGTCTCGGATCGCGTTCAATCGCTGCCTTCTGCGGTGGGCGTTCGAGTCGCCATGAGCGTCAGCAGCGCGACGGTGCCCGCGACGACCCCGGCGCCGAGCAAGAGCGGTTCGTATCCGAGCGCGGTGGTGCTCGCGAGACCGGTGAAGACTATCGGGCCGGTCGCTCGACCGAGGAACGTCGTGCTGTTCCGGAGGCTGAACGCGCCGGCCCGGTATCCCGGCGGGATCTGCTCGCTCACGGCGGCGTCGATAGCCGGGAGTAACAGCCCGATCCCGGCGCCGGCGACGACGAGCGAGACGGCGAACGCCGTCGGTTCCGACGCGGCCCAGGCGCCGACGAACCCGACGCCGTAACAGCCGAACCCGAGGGCGACGATCCGGCCGCTCGTCAGCCGGCGCGCGAACTGCCCGCTGGCGGCGGCCACGACGGTCGACGCCACCTCGGCCGCCAGCAACACGACGCCGACGAGGACCGGCGACAGCACGTCGTCCAGCAGAAACGGCACGGCGGTGAAGACGACGCCGAACGCGAGCGCCTCTGTGAGAAAGGTCGCGGCGAACAGCCCGATGACCCGGGGAACCGCTATCGCCCGGAACGCCTCCCGAAGGTACGCTACACCTCCCCCTCCGGAGGCGCGCGCGGGCTCGGGGAGCGCGACGAGGACGAACAGCGCGACCGGTATCGCGGCGAAGTACGCGAGAAACGGGGCCTCCCACCGGATCGTCACGAGCACACCGCCGAGGACGGGGAACACCGCGGCGGTCGACGAGAGGACGGCGACGTTGAGGCCGAGGACCGCGTTCCGCTGGGGGCCGTCGAACATATCGCCGATGATCGTCACGGTCGCGATGAAGATCGCCGCGGCGCCGGTCCCCTGCAGTACCCGAAGCGCCAGTACGACTTCGAACGTCGGCGCGAACGCCATCGCGCCGCCGAGAACACCGAACGCGAGCAGTCCCGCGACGAGAACGCGCTTTCGGCCGACCCGGTCCGTCAGGATGCCGATGAACGGCGAGAGTACGATGCCCACGACGAAGTACCCGCTGACGAGCAGCCCGGCCTGCGCGTCCGAGACGCCGAACGCGTCCCGGAACACCGACAGTCCGGGACTGATCAGCGGCACGCCGAGCGGCGCGAGCGCGGTGCTGACCAGAACCGCCTGTACTGTCCGCGACCGCCAGGGGCGACCCGTCGCCGCCGCGTCCGATTCGCTCCGTTCCATGAGTCGCGTCGCGGCGGATCCGCGACTGTCTGCTGTGATCGAACACCGACGCCCTGAAAAATAGGTGCCGCCTATCCGGGTTGAATCCGAACCTACCCGGACGCAGGTCGGTCCGGTCTCGCCGTGCCGCCCGATCCCGGCCCGGGGACGGTTCCGGCCGGTCGCGACACGGCGGACGTATCGCTATCGCCGAGTCGTCCGCGGTTACTCCGCGCACGGAGCGGCCGGCAGTCTATAACTATCCGATCACGTGGCGTACCGTCCGGACTGATCGACAATGTCGTCAGATCTATCCGAGGCCGACGAAGTATCGGAACAGCGCCTCGAACGACTCGACGCGGAAACGAGGGGAGCGATGCTGTATCCCGGCGAACCGGGATACGACGAGGCGCGGGCGGTCTGGAACGGGATGATCGACCGCGAACCGGGCGCAGTCGTCCGCGCAACGGGAACGGCGGACGTCGTCGCGGCGGTCGACTTCGCGAGGGAGACCGGCGTCGAACTCTCGGTTCGCGGCGGCGGCCACAACGTCGCGGGGAAGGCTGTCACCGAGGGCGGCCTGATGCTCGACCTCTCGGAGATGACGGGGGTCCGCGTCGACCGCGAGGCCGGGACCGTTCGCGCCGAGGGCGGGGCGACGCTCGGCGACGTGGACCACGAGACGCAACTGTTCGGCCTGGCGACCGCGCTGGGTGCGGTCTCGGAGACCGGCATCGCGGGCCTCACGCTCAACGGCGGCTACGGCCACCTCTCGC
The DNA here is from genome assembly GCF_047715405.1 of Halosimplex rarum. Classification (NCBI taxonomy): domain Archaea; kingdom Methanobacteriati; phylum Methanobacteriota; class Halobacteria; order Halobacteriales; family Haloarculaceae; genus Halosimplex; species Halosimplex rarum. The sequence continues at coordinate 920,790 of NZ_CP180412.1, read as the reverse complement.
GCGAGTTCGGCCTCGCCGCCGACAACCTCGTCTCCGCCGACGTCGTGACCGCCGACGGAGAAGTCCGGACGGCGAGCGAGGGCGAGCACGAGGACCTGTTCTGGGCGATCCGCGGCGGCGGCGGCAACTTCGGCGTCGTCACGTCCTTCGAATACGCCCTCCACGAGGTCGGTCCGGAGATCTCCGTCTTCTTCGTGTGGTTCCACGCCGACGACGCGCCCGCCGTCCTGGAGCGGTTCGAGGACTGGGCGCCCGACGCGCCGCGGACAGCCGGCGTCCTCCCCTTCGCCGGCCACGTCCCGGAACTCGACGAGTTCCCCGAGACCGCCCGAAACGAACCCGCGCTGGCGCTTCTCGGGTCCGCCCGCGGTGAGAGCGACGATCCGGGATCGGTGTTTCGACCGCTCGCGGAGGCTGCGACGCCCATCGCCGACCTCAGCGGACCGATGCCGTACGAGAGCCTCCAGTCGCTGCTCGACGAGGACTACCCCGACGGACTGCGCTACTACTGGAAGTCCATCTTCCTCACCGACCTGACCGACGAGGTGGTCGATATCGTGCTCCGGTACAACGAGACCGCTCCCTCGAAACTCTCGACCATCGACATCTGGCACCTCGGCGGGGCGGTGAGTGACGTGCCGCAGGACGCCACCGCGTTCTGGCACCGCGACAAACTGTTCATGGTCAACTTCGAGGCCAACTGGGAGGACCCCGCGGCCGACGACGCCAACTCCGCGTGGGTCCGCGAGGGGTTCGAAGAACTCGAATCGCTGCCCGTCGCGACCGGCCGATACGGCAACTTCCCGGGACTCGACGACGAACCCGCTCGCCTCCTCTACGGCGAGAACTACGACCGCCTCGTCGACGTCAAGACTGAGTACGACCCCGGGAACCTGTTCCACCTGAACCAGAACGTCGAACCGCGTTCCGAGCGGTGAGCCTCGACGGAACGTCGTTCATGGGAGGCGTGCTGTACGGTGCTCGCGGACAGTTCACGGCAGAAACGGGCCGGAAGGGACTGAACGAAACCGCCGGTTCCGCGAAGGTCGGGAGACGCGTCGCGTCTCCCGGGATTTGAACCGCGCTCAGACGTGCTCGCTACGCTGCGCGCGTCTGGTCTACTTCGAATCCCTCCGTGACGCACAGCAGGCGCTCGCGGGTTGCGAGCGCCAGATGAAGCGGGCCGGAAGGGATTTGAACCACGCCGAGACATTCCGGGTCGCTCGCTGCGCTCGCTTCCCGGGCTGTGACTCGTCTCGTTCAAATCCTTCGACCCCTGTTCGACGTTCACGGATTGCGAGCACACGCTACGCGGTGCTCGCGGGTAGTTCACGTCAGAAACGGGCCGGAAGGGATTTGAACCCTCGACCGTCTGATTAAGAGTCAGACGCTCTGCCGGACTGAGCTACCGGCCCTCGAATTCGACTTACGGAGGTTGGTTGATAACGGTTACTGTTCGGGGACGCCACGCGGCGGAATGTGGGGAATTATATGTCTCGTGGCCATGTACGGTGACACGATGAGCACCGGCATCACGATGGCGTCGATGTCTCGCTACGCCATCCTCGGGTGTGGGAGCGTGGGCCACGCCGTCGCCGAGGAACTCGTCAGCGAGGGCAAAGAGGTCGAGATCATCGACCGCGACGAGGGCCGCGTGGAAGCGCTCCGCGACCAGGACCTCGACGCCAACGTCGCGGACATCCGCGACGAGTCGGTCGTCGACGAGGTCGCCGACTGCGACGTCGTCCTGATCATGTCGTCCGACGTCGAGGCCAACTCCGCCGCCGTCGGGAACATCCGCGGCCGGGGCGGCGACCACTTCATCGTCGCGCGCGCCTCGGACCCGGTCTCCGCCGACGAACTCACCGAACTCGGCGCCGACGTGGTGATCAACCCGTCTGCCGTCATCGCCGACTCCGCGCTGCGCGCGCTGGAGACCGGCGAACTCGAGTACAAGGCGCGCAACCTCGCCGAGGTCATCGACGACACCGACGGCCGCATGGCGATCCTCGTCCACCGCAGCCCCGATCCCGACTCCATCGCCAGCGCGGCCGCACTCCGAGACATCGCCGCCAGCCGCAACGTGGAGGCCGACATCATCTACGAGGGCGAGGTCGGCCACCAGGAAAATCGCGCGTTCGTCAACCTGCTCGGCATCGACCTCGTCTCCCGCGACGACGTCGACATGGACGAGTACGACACCGTCGCGCTCGTCGACTACGCCAAAGGCGGCGTGCCGGCGGCGGACGACATCGACATCCTCGTCGACCACTACGAACACGAGAACGAGGACCTCGACGCCCGCTTCGAGGACGTCCGCTCGAACGTCTCGGCCACCTCGACCATCCTGACCAAGTACATCCAGGAACTCGACCTGAATCTCAGCCAGGAGGTCGCGACAGCTCTGCTGTACGGCATCCGCGCCGAGACCCTGGACTTCAAGCGCGACACCACGCCCGCCGACCTCACCGCCGCCGCCTATCTCTACCCCTTCGCCGATCACGACACGCTCGAACAGGTCGAGTCGCCGTCGATGTCCCCCGAGACGCTGGACGTGCTCGCCGAGGCCATCCGCAACCGGGAGGTCAGCGGGAGCCACCTCGTCTCGAACGCGGGGTTCATCCGCGACCGCGACGCGCTCGCCCAGGCCGCCCAGCACCTCCTCAATCTCGAAGGGATCACGACCACCGCCGTCTTCGCTATCGCCGACGACACCATCTACCTCGCCGCCCGGTCGAAGGACATCCGGATGAACATCGGGAAGGTCCTCGACGACGCCTTCGGCGAGATGGGCGAGGCGAAGGGCCACTCTACCGACGCCGCCGTGGAGATCCCGCTGGGCATCTTCACCGGCATCGAAACCAGCGAGGACAACCGCGAGACGCTCCTGCAGCTCACCGAGGAAGCCGTGCGGAAGAAGCTCTTCGACGCGCTGGGCGTCGAATCCAGCGGAGAGAGCAACGGCAGCTGAGAGGACTCGCGGAGCAGTTTCCCGAATCGATAGTTCCACGAGCGGGAGATACATACCGGAGAGGGTCTAACGCCAACGCATGAGCGACAGCGACTGGAGTGACCGGATCGTCGGCGAACGGATGCAGGTCGACCAGGAGTTCGCCGAGAAGGTCGCGGCCTCGAACTTCTCGCGCCAGCAGTGGGGCCTCATCATGACCGCCGTCGAGTTCGAGATCGAGAACCCCGGGGACCCCGAAACGGCGCGACTCGTCGCGAACACGAGCAAGGTCGAGAGCATCGTCCCCGAACTGGACAACGTCGACCGCGCGAGTGGGATGGTCGGCGCCAGCGGCGGCCGACCGTCCGACGACTCGGGCGGTCTGCTCGACGGCGTCAAAGACGCCCTCGGGCTCGGCGGCGGTGGCGGCGGCGTCGACAGGGAGCAACTGGCCGCCGCCGAGGAGATGGCGCAGATGTACGCCGGCGACCTGCAGGAGAAACTCGAATCGCGCGGCAAGTGGGAAGAGGTCTGCGTCCTCGCCCGAGAGTGACGCCGACGGTCGACGACCGCCGTCGCGGCCCGTCGGCCACACCCGCGCCCGGTCGCTTCGCTCGCTGGTGAACAGCGCCAGCCCGTCCACTTCGTAGCCGTTGACGAGCGCGTTTGAGAGCACCTCGTCGGATTCGTCGTCCCCCTCGAGCCTGACCTGTCCCTCGATCGGCTCCTCGTCGAGTCCAGCTGTTGATAGGCGGTCAGCAGCGTGTCCGGTGAGAGAATTTCGTCTCCGGGACGCCACGGGGTCGTTCGGTCCCGCGTTCGAACAGCGGCGGGCGCCGGCGATTCAGAGCCGTTCGACGACGGCCTCGGTGACCTCGTCCGTCGAGGCGTCGCCGCCGAGGTCGGGCGTCCGCGGCCCGGAGTCGAGGACGCCTTCGACAGCGTCGCGGACGGCGGTCGCCTCGTCGCCGTAGCCCAGGTGGTCCAGCAGCATCGCCGCAGAGAGGATCATCGCGGAAGGATTGGCGATCCCCTCACCGGCGATGTCCGGAGCCGAGCCGTGGACGGGCTCGAACAGGGCGTTCTCCTCGCCGACGTTCGCGCTCGGGAGCAGGCCGAGCCCGCCGACGAGGCCCGCGGCGAGGTCCGAGAGCATGTCGCCGGCGAGATTGGGGCAGATGACGACGCCGTAGTCCTCGGGATGCATGACCAGATGCATCGCCAGCGCGTCCATCAGCGCCGTGTCGTAGTCGGCGTCGAACGAGTCGCCCACTTCCTGGGCGGTTTCGAGGAACAGTCCGTCGGTCTGGCGCATGACGTTCGCCTTGTGGGCGATGGTCACGTCGTCGAAGCCGTTCTGCTTCGCGTAGCGGAAGCCGAACTCGGCGATCTCCCGGGAGGCGTCTTCGGTGATCACGCGGGTCAGCGTCCGCACGCCGTCGTCGATCTCCGCCTCGATACCGGCGTAGACGCCCTCGGTGTTCTCCCGGATGAACACGAGGTCGGTGTCCGGCTGGACCGCGTCGAGCCCGGGGTACGAGCGGGCGGGGCGGACGTTGGCGAACGAGCCGACGACCTCGCGCAGCGGGAGGATCACGTCGGCCGCCGTCTCGCCCGCGGCGCCGAACAGCGTCGCGTCGGCGTCGGCGGCGAGTTCGCGGGTTTCGGCTGGCAGCGCCTCACCCGTCTCCTCCTTCACGGCGTCGCCCGCCTCGCCCTCGACGAAGTCGAAGTCGACGTCGACGGCTTCGAGCACGTCCACCGCTGCCGGCGTCACTTCCTGTCCGATCCCGTCGCCGGGGATCACGGCGATCTCGTGAGTCATGTCGCAATCTCCTGCGGGTGCCGAAAAGAGGGTGTCGATGTGCGGCAGGCCGACGCGACGGCAGCCCGCGACTTATCGTTCCTCGTTACCCGCGTACGCGACTGCTCGAACCGGCGACGCGTCGGCGTCCGCGAACTGGAGCGGATAAGCGTGCAGTTCGAAGTGGTTCGGGACTCGGTCGAGACCGCGGAGGTTCTCGACGATCAGGCGGTCGGCGTCGAACAGCGCCTCGTGGACTGGGAACCCGTCGGGTTCGGACGGATCGGCGTTTTCGGTCGGCGTCGGGTCCGGATTGACGGTATCGACACCGAGGTCGCACTCGCACTCGGCGAGCCAGCGGGCGGCGTCAGCGGTGAGATACGGGTGGTCGAAGTACCGTTCCTCGCCCCAGTAACGGTCCCAACCCGTGACGACGGCGAGAAGGTCTATTTCGTCCGGGTCGACGACACCCGGGAGGCTATCCCGAAGCGCATCGACGCCGACCCGCTCTCGGGGGTCGCAGGGCCGGAGGTCGACCGCCGCCGCTTCGAACCGGAGCCGGTCCGGCGTGAACTCGTCGAGTGACGGACCGTCTGTGAGGTGGGCCGGCGCGTCGACGTGCGTTCCGGCGTGGGAGTCCAGGTCCAGCCTGGTCGTCTGGTAGCCGTCCGCTTCGCGGGTAGCCCGCCGTTCGACGCCGATCGGTTCAGTCCCAGGGTAGACGGGCATGTCGGTCGCGAGCGGATGCGAGAGGTCGAACGGCTGCACGCTCGGCTCTGATCGCGGCACGGAGAAAGACCCGTCGGTTGGACGGCTCGACTAGATCCCGCTGAACCCTCGTGTTGACGGGTCGTGATGCGGACGAGTATCGCCAGCCGGGACGTGCGAACGTTCAAAAGGCATCGGGAGCCATCGCGGCGTGATGCGAACTCGACGGACGCACTGGGATGGAGATCTGGCGGGCAGCACCGCTCAGTCGCCGAACCAGGGGATTCGCCCCGAGACCCACGACGACGGGAGCGACGAATGGGACGGATAAGCCGGCTCCGGACGCAGGCCGCGGTCGCGGGCCGCGCGCTCCGAGTCGTCCTGTCGACGCCACAGGTCCTCGTCTACCCGCTCGCGGCGTCCCTGCTCGCGCTCGTGTTACCGTTCGCGCTCGGCGGCGTGCTGTTTCTGGTCGACGTGCGGCTCGTGTGGCTCACTCTCCCGGGCTACCTCTTCGGCCTCGCGCCCGTGTTCGGTGTACTGATGGTCGCCTACTGCTACGAACTCGACGAACTGTTCGCCGGCTGCTCCCCGGCGCTCGGGTCCGGCCTTCGGAGAGCTGTCTCCCGAGTCGGCACGGTCGTCGTCGGTTCGCTCGTGACCAGCGTCGCGACGATGTTCGCCGAGTCGTCCGGCGACTCCGTCCCGTTCGGGGGCGTGATCGGGGTCACGTCGACCGCTGCGATGCGGGTTCTGAACGTGTTCATCTATCCGGCGGTGGCGACGACCGACGGCTCGCTCGGCGAAACGGCCGAAGCGATCCAGACCGCTGCCGAGCATCAGTGGGGCACAGCGCTCGTCGCCGCTGTCGGGACCAGTGCTCTCGGAACGGCAATCTTCTGGTCTGGGATGATAGCCGCGATCGTCCTCGCGGTCGTCGCCGCTCTCGGGGTCTTCGCCGTCGAACTCCCGCCGCTCGGGGGCTATACCCTCTCAGTCGTCTTGCCGGTCGTCGGGCTGTTCACCGCGCTGGCTGTCCACGTCACTGTCGACGGCGTCGTCAGGACCGCGCTGTACCGATACGCGACGGACGGCGGACTACCACCGGCACTGGGCGACGACGTAGACTCCCTGCTCAAGGAATCCCCGTGACCGGAGACGGACTCCCCCGATCTACCGCCAGACCCCGAGGACGACCGGCTGCGAACGATACGCGAGCTGGATCGGAGCAAAGCTATCGCGAAAACGAAATCCGGGCCGTCAGTCCGCGCTTTCGACGTACGGCAGCGACGCAGCTGTCTCGTCGATCGCGTTCTTGTTGGCCTTCATCAGCGCGGTCGTGTCCCAGTTGCCCTCGACGAGAGCCTCGCGCTGGGCGCGGTCGACGCTGACGCTGATCTCGTTGTCACCGTACGTGACTGTCTCCGCCCGCACGTCGACCTCGATGTCGCCGTCGGGGTTGTCGTCGACCCACTGCTGGAGCGCGTTGATGGTCTCGTGGTCGGCGGTCACCGTCGGAATGCCGAGCGCGAGGCAGTTGCCCGCGAAGATCTCCGCGAACGACTCACCGATGATCGCGTCGATGCCCCAGCGCATGAGCGCCTGCGGTGCGTGCTCGCGCGAGGATCCGCAGCCGAAGTTGGCGTTGACCACCATGACGTTGGCGTCCTGGAAGCGCTCCTCGTTGAACGGGTGGTCCTTCTCGTTGTCATCGTCGTCGAAGCGCAGGTCGAAGAAGGCGAACTCGCCCAGGCCGTCGAAGGTGACGACCTTCATGAACCGCGCCGGGATGATCTGGTCGGTGTCGATGTCGTTGCCGCGGATCGGGATGCCCGTTCCTTCTACGTAGTCGACCGACGGGATGTCTTCCGTGGCGTCGGTCATGCGACCACCCCCAGAGCGGAGCTCTGGCGTGCTCGCACGGACTGCTCGCGGACTGCGTCCGCTCGCATTTCCGAGACGCTTCGCGTCTCGCTTCTCATGCCAGGTTCACCTCCTTCAGGTCGCGCACGTCAGAGACCTCGCCGGTGATGGCCGCGGCGGCCACCATCCGCGGGTTCATCAGGACGGTGCGTCCGTCCTTGCTCCCCTGGCGGCCGACGAAGTTCCGGTTCGACGAGGACGCGCAGGCCTCGTCGCCCTCCAACTGGTCCTCGTTCATGCCGAGGCACATCGAACAGCCGGCGTTGCGCCAGTCGAAGCCGGCCTCCTCGAAGACGTCCTTGAGGCCCTCTTCCTCGGCCTGGCGCTGGACGCGCTGGCTGCCGGGGACGACCATCGCGCGGACGTCGTCGGCGACCTCGCGGCCCTTCACGATGCGGGCCGCGCGGCGCAGGTCGGGCAAGCGGGCGTTCGTACACGAGCCCAGGAAGGCGACGTCGATGTCGTACCCCTCCATGGTCTCGCCGGGCTCGACGCGCATGTGCTCCTGGGCGCGTCGCGCCGTGTCCTGCTTGTCCTCGGCCAGGTCCTCGGGGGCCGGGATCGGGTCGTGGACGCCGATGCCCTGGCCGGGCGTGGTCCCCCAGGTGACGACCGGGTCCAGCTCGCTCGCGTCGATGCGGACCACGTCGTCGTACTCGGCGTCCGCGTCGCTGCGGATGGACTCCCAGTAGGGTTTCAGTTCGTCGAACTTCTCGGGATTCTCCTGGAAGTAATCCGTCTGCTCCAGCCATTCGTAGGTGGTCTCGTCGGGATTGACGTACCCCGCGCGAGCGCCGCCCTCGATGGACATGTTACAGATGGACATCCGCCCTTCCATGTCCAGGTTCTCGATTGCCTCGCCGGCGTACTCGTAGACGTAGCCGACGCCGCCCTCGGTGCCGAGGCGGCGGATGATCTCCAGGATGATGTCCTTGGCCTCGACGCCCTCGCCGAGTTCGCCGTCGACCTGGATCTTCCGGACCTTCTGCTTCTCCATCGCGATGGTCTGGGTCGCCAGCACGTCGCGGATCTGGCTGGTCCCGATCCCGAACGCGAGCGCGCCGAACGCGCCGTGCGTGGAGGTGTGGGAGTCGCCGCAGACGATGGTCTTGCCGGGCTGGGTGATCCCCTGCTCCGGCCCGATAACGTGGACGATGCCCTGGTCGCCGGTCGTCGGGTCCGAGAACTGGATACCCGCGTCGCGGACGTTCTCCTCCAGTTCGGCCATCATTCGCTCGGCCGCGTCGTCGGCGTACGGACGGTCCTGGTTGGCCGTCGGGACGATGTGGTCGACGGTGGCGTGGGTGAGGTCCGGGCGCGCGACTTCGAGGCCGCGCTCCTGCAGCATGCCGAACGCCTGCGGGCTCGTGACCTCGTGGATGAGGTGCAGCCCGACGAACAGCTGGTCCTGTCCGTTCGGCAGCGTCGTTACCTTGTGTCGATCCCAGACCTTGTCGTATAGTGTACCCTGACTCATACTGAATCCGCTGGCTCCTCGTTACCCCGCTGGAAGACGCGATTGGCGTCTTCCGCTTCCGCCTCGGGGTGTTCGTGGTCGACGTCTCTCATCGTCTGTTCGCCGTCGTCTTCTGCGTCCGCTCGACCACCGTCGGACCTGCGGTCCGACGAGGTCTGCTCGCGGCCATCGGCCGCTCGCACGTCACGCGACGCTTCGCGTCGCGCTGCTCGCGGAACTGCGTTCCGCTCACCCCCGTCGGCGGCCACTGCTGGTCCGCGCTGGAAGGCGAAGTCGTCGCCGAAGGCCTTCCCGGTGTGGGGGTTGGTGTGGCTGAACTCGGCCATCGTCGCCTTCGGGGCCGCGTCGCCGACGGTGTCCGTCGCGGTTTCGGTCGTGTGTGTCGTGTCGTCTGTCATCTGTCTGATCCGGTCGGTCCCGTCACTCGTCGGCTTCGTCCCACGCGAACAGGCCGCGCAGGCGCTCGCCGACTTCCTCGATCTGGTGGTTCGCTTCGGCGTCGCGGTACTGCTTGTACGCCGGTCGGTGCGCCTGGTTCTCGTTGATCCACTCGCGGGCGAACTCGCCGGTCTGGACGCCCTCCAGGATCTCGTCGAACCCGTCGCGGTCGATGATCTCCTCGCCGCGCGTGAGCCCGCCGTACTCGGCGGTGTCGGAGACGGAGTTCCACATGCCCATGTGGCCGCCCTCGTACATCAGGTCGACAATGAGCTTCAGCTCATTCAGGCACTCGAAGTAGGCCATCTCGGGCGCGTAGCCCGCGTCGACCAGCGTCTCGAAGCCGGCCTTGACCATCTCGGTGACGCCGCCGCAGAGAACGGCCTGCTCGCCGAACAGGTCGGTCTCGACCTCTTCCTGGAAGTTCGTCTCGATGACGCCCGCGCGGGCGCAGCCGATGGCCTGCGCGTACGCCAGCGCCTCCTCCTTCGCGGCGCCGGTCGCGTCCTGCTCGATGGCGATGAGACCCGGCGTCCCCTCGCCGCGCTTGTACGTGCGACGGACGAGGTGCCCGGGGCTCTTCGGGGCGACCATCGTCACGTCGACGCCCTCCGGGGGTTCGATCTGGCCGTAGTGGATGTTGAACCCGTGGGCGAACTGGAGCGTGTCGCCCTCGTCGAGGCCGTCCTTGACGGCTTCGAAGACGGCCGGCTGGACCGTGTCAGGGACGAGCATCACGGTGATGTCCGCCTCGGCGACGGCCTCGTCGGGCACCGCGACGCGGATGCCGTCCGCTTCGGCTTCCTGGCGCGAACTCGAATCCTCGCGGAGGCCGACGACCACGTCGACGCCGCTGTCGGCGAGGTTCTGGGCCTGCGCGTGGCCCTGGCTGCCGTAGCCCAGCACGGCCACGGTCTTGTCTTCGATGTACGATTCGTCGGCGTCGCCGTCGTCGTAGACGGGCGTGGTGAATTCGTCAGTCATCTGTAGCTGTCTCCGCAGTCTCAGGGGTGTCTGATACCTTCGTCGTTTTCCGTCGCTCGTCTTCGAGCACGTCCGCGCCGCGCTCGACCGCTGCCGCGCCCGTGCGGACGACCTCCTGCACGTCGAACTGGTCGAACGCCGCGACGGCCGCCTCGATCTTCTGCTGGCTGCCGGTGATCTCCACCGTGATGGCCTCCGGCGAGGCGTCGACGACGCTGCCGTCGTACATGTCCGCGACCGCGTTCACGTCGTCCGGTTTCTCGCCGCTGACCTTCACGAGGATCAGCTCGCGCTGGACCGCCTCGGGTTCGAGTTCCTCGACCGAGATGACCGGCACCAGCTTCGCCAGCTGTTTTTTCGCCTGGTCGACGCCCGGTTCGGGCTCCTCGATGACGATGGTCATCCGCGCGACCTCGTCGTCGTCCGTGGCGCCGACGGTCAGGCTCTCGATGTTGAACTGCCGGCGGCTGAAGAGGCCGGAGACCTCGGCGAGCACGCCGGGTTCGTGCTTCACCAGCGTCGACAGCACCGCCTTGCGCGGCAGGTGCGTGGCTTCGGCTTCCGGGTCGATACGAATCCCCTGCGAGTTCCGTCGGCCCTCCGGCCGCATCCGCTCGTCCGGGTGCGGGCCGTCCATTCCTTGTGTCATTGGTGGTTCTCCGTTGTCGCCATCTCAGATGTCTCCCAGCTGGTCGCCGTTCAGTGCGAACAGCCCGTTGTCCCCGCCGCTGGGGACCATCGGGTAGACGTTCTCCGCCGGGTCGATGATCGCGTCGACGACCGCCGGGCCGTCGTACTCGCGCGCGGCCTCGATGACCTCGTCGACCGACTCGTAGTCCTCCAGGCGGAAGCCCCGAGCGCCGAAGGCCTCGGCGAGCATGTCGAACTGCGGGATCCACGGGTACTCCGAGGCCATCCGCCGGCCCTCGTAGAAGCCGTCCTGCCACTGGCGGACCATCCCGACCGCCTCGTTGTTCAGGACGACGTACGTGATGTCCAGGTCCTCCCGGACCGCGACGCTGAGTTCTTGAACCGTCATCAGGAAGGAGCCGTCGCCGTCGAAGCAGACGACCTCCTGGTCGGGCGCGGCGATCTTCGCGCCGATGGCCGAGGGGACGCCGTAGCCCATCGTGCCCAGGCCGTGGCTGGAGACCCACGTTCGGGGTTCGGTGTACGTCCAGAACTGGCTGGCCCACATCTGGTGCTGCCCGACGCCGGTCGTGACGATGGCGTCGTCGTCGGCCAGCTCGGAGAACCGCTCGACCACGTACTGCGGTTTGAGCGGCTCGTCCTCCGGCATGTCGTAGGTCATCGCGTACTCGTCTTTCCAGGTCTGGCACTGCTCGCGCCACTCGCCGTAGGCCTGCGGCGAGGTGTCCATCGCCTCGTAGGCGACGGGCATCGCGTCGTCGAGCTGGCGCAGGACCTGTTTCGCGTCGCCGACGAGCGGGTGGTCCGCCTCGATGTTTTTGCTGATCTCCGCGGGGTCGATGTCGACGTGGATCAGCTCGGCGTCCGGCGCGAACGTCTCGACGCCGCCGGTCAGGCGGTCGTCGAAGCGCGTCCCGATCGCGAGCATGCAGTCGGTGTTCGTGATCGCCATGTTGGCGTAGCCGGTGCCGTGCATCCCGGCCCACTCCAGGCTCAGCTCGTGGTCCTCCGGGAACGAGCCGATACCGGGCATCGTCGTGATGACCGGGATCTCGTACTCTGTGGCGAACTGCCGGAGTTCGTCGCTGGCGTCGGCCTTGATGACGCCGCCGCCAGCGAGGATGACCGGTTTCTCGGCCTCGGCGAGCGCGGCGGCCGCCGAGTCGACCGCCCCCTCCTCGGCCGTCGTCGGCGGGTTGTACGTGTCCGGCGTCTCCGGCTGGGCCGGGAACCGGTCGGTCTCGCCCTGGGTGACGTCCTTGGGAAGGTCGACCAGCGTCGGCCCCTGTCGACCCTCGTCGGCGAGCGCGAACGCCTCGCCGACCTCGGTCCCGATGGTGTCGGGGTCGTCGGCGAAGTAGCTGTGCTTGGTGACCGGCTGGGTCACGCCGACGGTGTCGGTCTCCTGGAAGGCGTCGTTGCCGACCATCTCCGTCGCGACCTGCCCCGTCAGCGCGATCATCGGGTCCGAGTCCATGTTCGCGTCGGCGATACCAGTCACGAGGTTCGTCGCGCCGGGACCCGAGGTCGCCAGGCAGACGCCCGGCTTCCCGGAGACGATGCCGTAGGCGTCCGCCGCGTGGGAGGCGCCCTGCTCGTGGGCCATCGTGATGTGGGTCAGCTCCTCGGAGTCGTACAGCGCGTCGTAGACGGGCATGATCGCCCCGCCCTGGACGCCGAACAGCGTCTCCGCGCCGGCCTGTTCGAGCGCCGCGACGACCGACTCCGCACCCGTCGTCACGGTGTCGTTCGTCGTCGGGCTCCCCTCGTCGGTCGCCCGCGCCGTCTCCGGCTCCTCCGCTGTCTCCGTCGCCTGTTCGTCCGCGTCTGTGGTCTCGCCGTCGGGTGGCGACACCGGTGTTTGTTCACTCATGTCTGGTGGGGTTGGTCGTCGAATCCGCTCCGCGTCGAATCGATGCGTCCGCCGAGAATGGATGTGCGACTGGTGGGGCTAGGGCGCCCCTACGATACGAACGCGAATCGCACCGCTGAGGGCGAGCGGTCCCTCGCCGAACCCAGCGGTTTCTCTCATCACTACGACACTCTGCACACCGGCGGCAATAAATTTTCCGTGTCCGGTCCGGGGACGGCCGCTCGGCTCCCGGCGTTGGATCTGGCTCTCGCTGGGTGTGCTCGGCGACCGTGGAGGCGGGCATCGTCCTACGCCCGGACCTCCTCTTCCTCGACCTCGCGGTCGACGCCGACGTCCTGGGCGAACTCCTCCAGGACCTGCATGGTGACGCGGTTCTTCTCCGCGCCGTACTCCTTGACGCGCCGGGTGACCGCGCGCACTTCCTCGTCGGTGGGCGCGTAGCCCGCGTCGACCAGCCGCTCTCGCACCGAGTGCTGGCCGGTGTGCTTGCCCAGGACGAGTTCGCGCTCGGCCCCGACCATCTCCGGGGTCATGACCCCCGGCTCGAACGTGTCGGAGTTCTCGATGACGCCGGCCGCGTGGATCCCGCTCTCGTGGGAGAAGGCGTTGCGGCCGACGACCGGCTTGTTGGCCGGCACCGGAATGTCGCTCTTGCCCTCGATGGTCCGGGAGATCTCGGTGATCCGCGTCGTGTCGATCCCGGTGTCGACGTCGTACAGCGACTCCAGGGCCATCACGACCTCCTCGTAGGCCGCGTTGCCCGCCCGCTCGCCGATGCCGTTGACCGAGACCTGCGCCTGCGCGGCGCCGGCCTCGTAGCCCGACAGCGCGTTCGCGGCGGCCAGCCCGAAGTCGTCGTGCGTGTGCACGTCGATCTGGGCGTCCGTCCGATCGACTACCTTCGCGATCATGTCGCGGAAGCGGCCGGGCGTGGCGACCCCGCAGGTGTCGGGGATGTTGATCCAGTCGACATCTGCCTCGCTGACGGCGTCGACGACCTCCATCAGGAACGCCTCGTCCGTCCGGGTGGCGTCCATCGGCGAGAACATGCACTCGACGCCCGCGTCCTTGACGCGCTCGACCGACTGGACGGCGCGCTCTTTCGCCTGCTCGCGGGTCGCGTGCATGGAGTCTTCCAGCTGTACGTCGCTCGTCGAGACGAACACGTGGACCAGCTCGACGCCCGAGTCCAGTGCCGCTTCGACGTCTTTCTCGACGACCCGCGCTAACCCGCAGGTCGTCGTCGAGGTCGCTTCCGCGATGTCGCGGACGGCCTCGAATTCCGCGTCGGAGTTGACCGGGAACCCCGCCTCGATGACGTGGGTGCCCATGTCGTCTAGCACAGCCGCTATCTCGCGTTTGTCTTCGTACGAGAACGACGTGCGTGGTGACTGCTCCCCGTCGCGGAGCGTCGTGTCGAAAATGCGTGCCTCGTCTACTTCAGAGGTACTATTTAGAGTACCCCGGAAGAACTCGATCCGCCGGCGAAGCCGACGTGCCCTCAGTGTTGGACATTGTACCTATAACCTGTCCCTTCGTCGTATATAAAGTCACCGCTCGGAGCGGTTCCCCGTCAACACGTGGCACAGGTCGGGTCGAGAGCGGCGGCGCCCGTGTCTTTCGCGATGGCAGAGACCTTCTCGCTGATCTGGTCCCTCTGTGACCGCCGGAGACCGAGCCCCAGCGCGCCCGCCCCGAGTGCGCGCGGCCGTCGGATATTTCGGCGGACGACCCGGCGACGGGCCCGGTCGGTCGGCGACCACCCGCCGGACACCCAAGCTATTTGCTACCACATGCCATACTACGCACGGGTGTAGATTCGATGTGCGAGGTCGGAGAGACACAGACAGATTCGGGACGAGAATCGGGAACAGACGAGGAGCATTACGCCGCCTCGCTGTCAGTAGACGCGGTCCTGTCGCTGCTCGCGGACCACCAGCGGCGCGACCTGCTCCGGCACCTGATCGACTCGAACGAGCAGACGGCGAGCCTGGACGAGTGCGTCCGGCATCTCCTGCAACGGGAACAGACCCGCTTCGGCGAGTGTCCGGGTCACGAACAGATCGAGACGGCGCTCCACCACATCCACATGCCGAAACTGGAGGAGGCCGGGATCCTCGAGTACGACTCCCGCAGTCGCCAGTATCGGTATCGAGGCCACGACCAGCTCGAAGCGTGGCTCGAGCGCATCGAGGACGGCGAGTCCGACGCGGACTCGTGAGCCGGCGCTGTCCGGCTGTCTGCTTGATTTCGGATCGTCCGCCTCGGGGACAGCCGGACTTCCGTCTCGACCACTGCAAGGGGACACGGGAGCGGCTGGTCGAGACGGACGAGCGACCGATCGAACGGAATTCTACGGGGGGAGCGGCCCCTGAAAACCCCTAGAACGGGTACTCCCGCGGTTCGCGCTGCAGCGAGATCCACTTCGTCTCGGTCACCTCGTCGAGGATCGTCCCGTCGTTGTACCCGCCCATCCCCGACGCTCGCGTGCCGCTGAACGTGACGTGAGCTTCGTCGTTGATCGGCTGGTCGTTCACGTGGACGTGGCCCGTCTTCATTCGGTCTGCGATGTCCAGGCCTCGCCCGATGTCGCCGGCGTGGACCGACCCCGACAGCCCGTACTCGGTGTCGTTGGCGATCTCGACGGCCTCGTCGACGTCCGAGAAGGGGATCACCGGTGCGATGGGGCCGAAGTGCTCGAAACACGCCGCGGACATGTCGTTGGTCACGTCCGACAGCACCGTCGGCTTCACGACGAGCGAGTCGTCGACGCCCTCGATGTCGGCGGTCTCGCCACCGGTCTCCAGCGTCGCGCCGGCGTCGACGGTCTCCTCGACGTACTCCAGCATCTGGTCGCGCTGGGACTCGTCGATGATCGGGCCGACGACGGTGTCCGCCTCGTGGGCGCTGCCGACCGGCAGCGACTCGGCGCGGTCGGTCAGTGCCGCGACGTAGTCGTCGTAGATCGACTCGTGGACGACGTGGCGATTGATCGAGATGCAGACCTGTCCCTGGTGCACGAACGAGCCGAACGTGGCGCTGTCGATCGCCTGTTCCAGGTCGGCGTCGCCAGTCACGACGTGGGCGTTGTTCCCGCCGAGTTCCATCGCCTGCGCGGCGAGATTCTCCGCCGCCGTCGCGGCGACCTGCCGACCCACCGGCGTCGAGCCCGTGAACGCGACCATGTCGCTCTCCGGGTGGCCGACGACGGCGTCGCCGATGTCCGACCCGCTGCCGGTGACCACGTTGAGCAGTCCGTCCGGGAGCCCGGCGTCCTCGAAGATCTTCGCGAAGACCAGCCCGCCGGTGATCGGCGCGTTCGTCGCGGGCTTGAGCACGACGGCGTTGCCCGTCGCCAGCGCCGGCGCGACCGCCCGCATCGAGAGGTTCAGCGGGAAGTTCCACGGCGAGATGGCGGTCACGACGCCCCGGGGGATCCGCCTGACGATGTTCTCCTTGCCCTCGATGTTGGAGTCGGCGAACTCGCCTTTCATCCGGCGGGGCAACGTCGCCGCCTCGCCCAGTTGGTCGCTCGCGATCTGGATCGACGTCTCGCCCATTATCTGCCCCCCGCCCGCCTCGGAGGCGAGCAGGTCGACGACCTCGTCTCGATGCTCCTGGAGCGTCTGGAGCGCGTCCTGGACGACGCCCTCGCGTCGGGCGGGCGGCTGGTCGGCCCATTCCTGCTGAGCCGCGGCGGCCGCTTCGTAGGCGGCGTCGACGTCGTCTTCGGTCCCGGCCGGCACTTCGGCGACCGTCTCGCGTGTCGAGGGGTCCTCCACCGGGATCGTCTCTCCGCCCGCGGCCTCGGTCCACTCGCCGTCGATGTACAACGCCGTCCAGTCGGCGTCGATTGCGTAGCTGTCTGGCACGAGTGGTCCCTGTAAGCGACTCACACGGAAAAGCCGCTGGCCGGCAGACGCGAGGGATGGAGTGACGAGCGACGCCGCGGGAGACGCGGCGGCCGCGGCCCGCCGGGGGTTCAAGTCGCCTGCTCCACACTGTCGAACCGGATGCACTCGTCGAGCACCGCTGTCGACCGCCGAACACCGAACCGGGGCGACTGAGATGGCGGGACCCCATCAGAACCAGTCGCTGGTGACCGCCGGCGCCCCGCTGTCGGTCGCCGACGCCGCCGCGGTGCTCGTCCACGGACGCGGCGGGACCGCCGAGGGCATCGCCGCGCTCGCAGACGAGTTCTATCGACACGGTCTCGCGCTCGTCGCGCCGCAGGCCCACCGCAACCGCTGGTACCCCGGGTCGTTCCGCGCGCCGACCGTCTCGAACGAACCCGGCTTCTCGTCGGCGCTCAACGCGGTCGGCGACGCCGTCGAGACGGTCGTGGCCGCCGGCGTCCCGACGGAGCGAACGCTTCTCCTCGGCGTCTCGCAGGGCGCCTGCGTCCTGAGCGAGTTCGTCGCTCGCGCGCCGCGACCCTGCGGCGGCGTCGTCCTGTCCAGCGGCGGCCTGATGGGACCGGACGTGGGCGAGTACGACGGGTCACTCGACGGGACGCCGGTGCTCGTCTGCGGCCACGAGGGCGACGACCGGGTCCCGGTCGAGCGCCTGCGCGAGACCGCGGCGGTGTTCGCCGCGCTCGGCGGCGACGTGACCGAACGGATCCACGAGGGGGAGGGGCACGGGTTCACCGACGGCGACCTCGCGGCCGTCGACGAACTGGTCGCCGATCTGATCGACGGTTCAGGCGGCCGTTTCGCCGGCGGTTCGACGGAGTGAGAGAGCGGATCTCAGACGTGCGGTACCGTCCGATATCGAGGGTTTGAGTGCGTCGACAAAGGGGTTATCGGCGTCGAAGTCCTATCCGAGGATCATGCCAGCCGACATTCCGGGAATCCACCACGTGACGGCGATCGCGAGCGACCCGGGGCGCAACTACGAGTTCTACACCGAGACGCTCGGGTTACGACTGGTAAAGCGCAGCGTCAACCAGGACGACGTATCGGTCTACCACCTCTTCTACGGCGACCGGAGCGGCACGCCGGGCACGAGCATGACGTTTTTCCCCTACGCCGACGCCAGCCCCGGCCGCGTCGGGACCGGCCAGGTCGCGGCGGTCCAGTTCCTGATCCCGGCGGCGTCTGCCGATTTCTGGCTCGACAGGCTCGAATCGGAAGGCGTCGAGGCGGAGGAACCGCACGACCGCTACGGCGACACCGTGATCCGGTTCCACGACCCCGACGGGCTCCCCATCGAACTCGTCGGACGCGCGGACGCGCCGGCGGGCGACCCTCCGGAGGGGCCCGTCCCCACAGAGCACGCGATCCGCGGTTTCTTCGGCGTGACGCTCTCGCTCGCGACGGTCAGCCAGACCGCGAACCTGCTCAAGACGATGGGATTTCAGCCCACGCGGAGCGAAAACCGCAGACAGCGCTTCGAGGCCGGCGGGGAACTCGGCTACGTCGTCGACCTGCTCGAAGACCCGGAGGCGCCGCGCGGCGAACCCGGCGCGGGGACGGTCCACCACGTCGCGTTCCAGGTCTCCGACGCCGAGCAGGCCCAGTGGCACGACGCGCTCGTCGAACGCGGCCTCCGGCCGACCCAGATCATCGACCGCAAGTGGTTCAGGTCGATCTACGCCCGCACCGAGGGAGGCGTCCTCTTCGAGTTCGCCACCAAGAGTCCCGGCTACACCGTCGACGAGGACGTCGACGAACTCGGGGAGAACCTCGTCCTCCCCGAGTGGCTCGAAGACCGCCGCGACGAGATCGAGGCCAACCTCCCGGAGTTGACCGTGGCGCCTCGGTCGCAGTGACGGAGTCGGTCCGACGGGATTCAGCCGTCGAACGGCGGGAGCTGTCCCGCGATCATCTCGCGGTCGGCTTCGAGCCAGGGGGGTAACACCAGCGAGCCGGCGGGGTCGGGTTCGCGCTGGCCGACACCGAGCCCAGGTCGCTCGGTCGCCAGTTCGAAGAGGACGCCCGCGCCGTCGCGGACGTACAGCGATTCGAAGAAGTGGCGGTCCTTCACCCGCGACGGGTCCAGATCGCGCTCGGCGAGGAGGTCACGCCACTCGCGGAGTTGGGCCCCGCTCTCGACGCTCAGGGCGACGTGGTGGATCGAACCGCGGCCCTCGCGCCCGTACGGCGCGTCGTCGGTAAGCAGGTCGACGACCGACCCGCGACCACCCGGCAGGCGATAGCGGACCGCGTCTCCCCGCTCGGCGACCAGTTCGAACCCGAAGGTGTCGAGCAGGCTCGCCGTGACGTAGGGGTCCGCCGACCGCATCGACACGCCGCGGATCCCCCTGATCGCTCGCTCCGCGGGAACGTCTCCGCCGGTCCAGCGGCGGGCTTCGCCCGCGTTCGGGTCTGTCCGCGGCGCGCCGGTGTCGGTGTCGGCGTCGACGCCCACCAGGCCGAGCGGCGTCCCGTCGGGGTCCCGGAACGGGAGGAACGACTCGCCGAATCGCTCCTCGATCGGGTCGCAGTCGACCCCGTGGTCGGCGAATCGGTCCCGCCAGAACTCCAGCGAGTCGGCCGGCACCCGGAGTGCGGCGGTCGTGATGTCCGGTTTGCCGATCCGGCCCGGTTCCTCTCGGGGGTAAGTGAAGAAGGTGAGCACGGAACCGGGCGCCCCGCGCTCGTCGCCGTAGTAGAGGTGATAGACGAACGGTTCCTCGAAGTTCACCGTGCGGAGGGCGAACCGGAGGCCGAGCGCGTCCGCGTAGAACCGGCGGTTCTCGGTCGGGTCGCCGGCGATCGCCGAGACGTGATGCACGCCGAGTACATCCGAGAGCACTGGTGCAGCTACGGACCGCGGGCGGAAAAGCGTATCAGCGACGGCGACGGCCGCCGCCAGTTAGCGGCCCCGGACAATCACTCGATCTGTTCGCCGGCGCGGACGACAGTCTCCAGCCAGTTCTCCTCGGGCGGGTAGGGGCAGGCGAACGTCTCGCTGAACGCGCAGAACGGCGAGTACGCGAGGTTGAAGTCGACCGTCACCTCGTCGCCGTCGTCGAGGTCGCGGTCGGGCTCCAGTTCCATGTACCGGCCGCCCTCGTAGGTCTGCTGGCCGGTCGTCTTGTCGCGGAACGGGACGAAGACGGTCTGGTCCTCGGGCCCCTGCCGGTAGCCGTGGAGTTGGTACGACTCGCTGTCGAGGTCGAACGAGAAGGTGACGACGCGCTCGTAGCGGACCGTGCGGCCGTCGCTGGTCTCCATCTCGACGGGATCGGGTTCGTCGTGAACGGTGACGGTCGCCTCGACGCGGTAGTCCGGGTCGGGTTCGAAGTAGTCCAGGCCGTCGAACTCGTCGCGATCTTCGGGGGGGATCGGCGACTGCGGGTGCTCGGCGAAGAAGTCGTCTTTCTCGGTCCTGTTGGCTCGTAACTGCTCGGCCCAGTCGTCGGTGTCGCTCATACCATGGATTGCCGCCGCGGTGGTTTGAGTCCGGCGGTCGCCCGGAACCGTGGTCGAGACAGACCGCCGACAGAGCGTGGGTTTCTCCGTGTCCACCCACAAAAAAGCGAAGTTATTCGACGACGAGTCGGGTTTCGAGCGGGACCTCGTTCGTGATCGCGTCCACGAGCGGCGAGGTCGCCTCGACGCGTTCGCGTAACTCCGTGAGGTCGTCTTCGGAGGCAGCCGACTCTACGTACGCCGTGCAGGTGATCGACTCGTATCCCGGGCGCACGTCTTCTGCGATGCCGAGGAAGCCCCGGAGGTCGACGTCACCCTTCAGCTCGAAGCGCAGATCGTCGAGTTCGATACCCATTGCTGCGGCGTTGGCCGCGTAGCCGACGCTCAGGCACGAACCGAGTGCGCCGAGCAGCAGTTCGACGGCGTTCGGGCCGGTTCGCTCGCCGAGGATCTGCTCCGGTTCGTCGCCCTGAAGCGTGAACTCGCGGGTGTGGACAGTCTCGCCCGCCTGGTCGAACTCGTCGATAGTCGTCACGGACTTGAGTGCATCTTCCCACTCGGTTTTCGCCCGGAACCTGAACATCCCGACGTCGGGGTCGTCGCTTATCGTCTCAATTGCACCTTCGAGTTCGGAGAGAGCGACGCCATTGACCGCTCCCGGTTCGGTGGTTGCCATTTTGGATCACCGCTACTCTCTACGACCGGTGAGAGAATAACTCCGTATTGACGAACTGTTCCTACTTTCGCACCGATGGATGAGATTCACTCGCACGATACTGCACATCCTGTGTCTCACGAACGGAGAGTGTCAGGTCGGAATCGGGCACTTCACACAGGGACCGAACACCACCACGCTCGGGCGCACACCTTTTTCTCGGTCGACGCTGAGATGGGGGTATGAGCGAGATCGACCTCGACCTCCAGACGGTCGAGGAGGAGCTGACGGACGAGGGAGACGGCGACGACGACAGCGGCGGCCGGGTCGTCCTCGGCGTGCTCGACGGGTCGACGCCGGAGGAGGAGTGGCTCGCGGCGATCGACGACGGGCAGACGCTCGTTCTCTCGGTCGAGGGGGACGTGAACGAACTCGCCTCGGGGTTCGCCCGCGACGTCCGCGACGCCGACGGTGAGCTCATGCACTTCCGCGGCTTCCTCGTCGTGACGCCCCCGGGCGTCAGCATCGACACCAGTCGGCTGGACTGAGGAACGCCGACACGGCCACCGCGGTCACCGATCCGCGGGTTCGTGACGCGGCCCGTCTCGCCGCTTATGTGGCCGGCGCCCTAACGCCGATCCATGCCGATGAAAGCCACCGGGAGGGCGCCGTCGTGGCGGGAGATCGACCAGTGGGACGGCGGGACGGGCTGGATCGCCCATCCCGACGAGAAGATGCAACGGACCAGCCACGCGCTCGTCGACGGTGACGACGTGTGGCTCGTCGATCCGGTCGACGTCGAGGGGCTGGACGAGCGGCTGGCCGACCTCGGGACGGTCCGCGGCACGGTCGTCCTCCTCGACCGACACACGCGCGACTCGGCGGCGATCGCCCGCAGACACGACGTTCCCGTCTTCGTCCCCGAGTGGATGGACGACGTACCCGCGGACGTCGACGCGCCCGTCCGGACGATCCGCCGAGGGCTCCCCGACTCCGACTACGACCTGCACAAACTCATCGACAACCCGCTGTGGACGGAGGCGTTCCTCTACGACGAGGACTCGAAGACGCTCGTCGTCCCGGAGGCCGTCGGGACGGCCGCGTACTTCCGGGCCGGGAACGAGCGGCTGGGCGTCCACCCCGCGCTGCGCCTGACGCCGCCGCGGTCGCTCGGCCGGTTCGGCCCCGACCGGATCCTCACCGGGCACGGCGCCGGGGTGTTCGACGACGCCGCCGGCGCGCTGGCCGAGGCGCTCGACAGCGCGCGCTGGCGCGCGCCGCGGCTCTACGCCGAAACGGCGCGAGAGTTCCTCTCCTAAGCCGGCGATTCGGGACGAGCGACGGAGTTTTCCCGATACCAGCGAAAGGAGGCAGTGTGGTGTACGCGACGCGCGGACTGGTCGAATCGTGCCTCCGGTTCGCCCGCGAGTCCGACCCCGAGACGGTGACGATATCGCTCTCGGTGACGCCGGCCGCGGACCTGCCGGAGGTCGACCTCCCGCCCGAGACGCCGGTGTTCACCCACTTCTACTACCCCGACTCCGCGGGGTCGGTGAACTTCGTCTTCGGCGTCGACCTCGGGACACCCGCCGGGCAGACCCAGGGGCGGTTCGTCTCCCATCCCAACGGCGAGTTGCGCGTCCGCCAGCGCGACGACTTCCACCAGCTCATCTTCGTCGCCGTCCCGCCCTGGGACGAGGAGTCGGTCGCCGTTTTCGACCGCCGCGGCGAGGAACAGCCGCTCGAATTCCTCGACGTCGAACCTCCCGAGGAGTTCCCCGAGTGAGCGCGACTGGCCGAGCGGCGCCGACCGGCGTCGCTCAGTCGAGATAGCCCAGGTCTTCCAGCTGATCGGCTATCTCCGAGAACTCCGCCTCGGTGAGTTCGCCCTGCTGCTCGCGCTGGATGACGATGCTGCGGAGGAGAAAGCGGACGAGGTCGCTCGTGCTGGAGAAGCTCGTCCCCTCGATCGTCTCGTCGACGCGGTCGGCGAGGTCCTTGGGGATCGAGACGGTGGTGTAGTCGGTCATATCCACGCATGGACGTGGTCGCGGTTAGGCGTTGCGTCTACCGCCGATCCCGTTCCGAGACGCCCGGGAGGCGGACGCGCCGACCGCGAGACGACACATTGACACAAAGATTACGAGTCGAGCGAACGAAATCGGGGACGATGCCCTCCACAGACGAACCCGAGTCACTCCGTACGGACCTCGTGCGCCGGTGGAAGGAGGAACTGTTCTCCGCCGATACCGTCGTCGCGCTCGTCGCCGTCGCAGTGGCGATCCCGGCCGGTCTCGTCGCTGCGGCCGCGACCGGGGCGGTCGCGATCTATCCGGTCTGGTTCGCCACGGCGGCGGGCCCGAGTCTCGGGTACTGGCGCGGGCTCCGGATCGAAGTCCCGTGGCGGTCGGCCGCCGTCGTCGGCGCCGCGATGGCCCTGGCGATCGCCGTCGTCACGAGCGGAACCGTCGCGCTCACGCTCGCGCTCGACGGGGGCGAGAGCGCCGCGATGATCGCCGGTGGCGTCGTCGGCCTCCTGTTCGGCGGACTCGCGAGTCGATTCGCATTCCACCGGTTCGCGGGCGAAACGGTCTGAAGCCGAGAACCCGAACGTCTACACGGTCAGCTCGACGCGGTAGTCGGTGAGGTTCTCGTAGCCGTCCTCGGTGACGACGACGAGGTCCTCGATGCGGACGCCGCCGACCTCTGGATCGTACAGGCCGGGCTCGATGGTGATCACGTGGCCCGGTTGGAGTTCCTCGCCGCTGGGCGCGAGACTCGGGCCCTCGTGGACGTCGAGGCCGACGCCGTGGCCCGTGGAGTGGATGAACCCCGTCTCGGTGCTCTCGTCGCTCCGGAGGGTCGGTTCGCCCGCCGCTTCGTACACGTCGCAGGCCGCGGCGTGGACGTCGGCGCCTGTCGCGCCCGGTTCGACCGCGTCGAGCGCCGCCCGGTATGCCTCCTCGGTCAAGTCGTACCACTCGCGGACCGTCTCCGTCGGCTCGCCCTTGCAGAACGTGCGAGTCATGTCCGCGTGGTACTTCGTGGCCTTGTTCTGCGGGAAGATGTCGACGATAATGGGTTCGTCCGCGGCGAGCGGGCCGGCGCCGCGTTCGTGGGGGTCGGCGGCGTCCGCGCCGCAGGCGACGATGGTCTCGTCGAGCGCGCAGCCGTGACGCAGCAGCGTCACCTCGATCTCGGTCTTGACGGCCTCGCTCGTCAGCGGTTCGCCCTCGTGGTAGAGCGTCCCGTCGCGAACGTCCGCGTTCGCGATCAGGTCCTCTGCCGCGTGCATCGCGGCTTCGTTCGCTTTCTGGGCCTCGCGGACGTGGTCGATCTCCTCGCCGGTCTTGACCGCGCGGATAGCGGAGACGGTGTCGTCGCGGTCGGCCGTGACGCTCACGCCGAGGTCGCGCAGGCCGTCGGCGGTGTGGATCGGGAACCGCGGCGGCACGGCGACGGCGTCCACGTCGTACGCGTCGAGGAAGTCGGCGAGGACGCGGTAGGAGGCCTCGTGAGGGTCGTGCTCCTCGCTGTACTCGCCGTAGCCGTAGTCGATCGACCGCTCGACGGTAGCGGCGCGGGACTCGCGCTTGGCCCGCCCGAACTCCAGGCTCCGGTGGAAGAGGAGGCGGACATCGCCGTCGTAGAGGGTCACGAAGGGGTCCGGCGCGTCGAACCCGGAGAGGTAGTACTGGTTCGAGTCCGTCGAGTCCGCGTGGACGAGGTAGCCGTCGATGTCCTGTTCGTCGAGGTACGCGTCCAGTGCCGAGAGGTCCGGATCCATACCGACGTTCACAAGCGCCCCGACTAAATATGATAGCCCTCGGGATCCGCCCACCGGTTCGCGCCGGCACCGGAGCGGTCGCGCCGGGGAGGCGACGACCGCGCCGGGAACCCGCCGTCAGTCGTCTTCCGCGACCACGTCGTCACTGGCGGGAATCGGCCCGTCGGCGTCCGGTCCCGACGGCGACGACCCGTGGTCGATGACGGCGTCGGTCCAGGTCCCCCGGAGGAACCACGCACCGGCGACCAGGAAGATGGCGACGTTCGAGAAGGCGATGCCGTACCAGACGCCGGTCGCGCCCATGTCGAACCACTCGACGAGCGCGTACGCCGGCGGGACGCGGAAGACGACGAGCGCGAGCACGGAGAAGGCCATCGCCGTCCGCGTGCTCCCGCTCCCGCGGAACGCGCCCTGGACGACCCGGAACGCGCCGAGGAACAGGAACGTGAACCCGACGATCCGCAGGTAGTCGGCGCCGACCGAGATCACCAGTTCCGCGTTCTCTCCCGTGATGAACACGGCGGTGATCGGCCGCGCGAACGCGATGACGACCGCGCTCACGACGCCGAGGACGACGGCGATCAGCCCGACCGACGCGACCACCGCGCGCTTCGCCCGCTCTACCTGGTCTGCCCCGAGGTTCTGCCCGACCACCGTCTCCGTCCCGCGGGCCAGTCCCATCGCGGGCAGGAAGACCAGCGACGTCAACCGATTCCCGATGCCGTACGCGGCGACGGCCTCCTGGCTGGCGAGCGCGACGAGCGCGGTCAGGACGGTGACGCCGACGGCGCGGGTGGACTGCTCGATGCTCGCCGGCGCGCCGATGCGGACGATCTTCGCGACCGTCTCGCGCTTCGGCACGAAGTCGCCGGGCGCGGGGGTGATGCCGACCCGACCGGTCAGGAGCAGGCCCATCGCGATCACCGTCCCGATCCCGCGCGAGAGGATCGTCGCCAGCGCCGCTCCCTGGACGCCGAAGCCGGTGAACCCGGTCGCGGCGTACAGCGACCGCTGGAGCCCGTTGAGCCCGAGCGCCTCGAAGAGGACGTTGTCCTGAAACCCGAGGATGAAGATGGGGTCGATGGCGACGTTCAGGGCGACGCCCAGCGCCATCAGGTACATCGGCGTCCGGGTGTCGCCCCAGCCCTGGAGCAGCCCCTGGAAGATGAAGAAGCCGAAGACGAAGGGGATGCCGAGGAACATCGTCCGCGTGTACTCCACGGAGAGCCGGTACTCCGCGGTCCCGGGCACGGCGCCGATCAGTTCGAGCAACTGCGGCGCGAGCAGGTACCCGATCCCGGCGAACACCGCCGAGAGCAGCGCCACGAACGCCAGGGTCTGCCCGGCGACGTGGTCGACCCGGTCGTCGTTCTCCGCCCCCTTGTTCTGTGCGACGAGGACGTTCCCGGCGACGGCGAACCCGCCCGAGAAGCTGATGAGCAGGAAGACGATCGCCCACGAGAACGAGAGGGCGGTCACGGCCGCCTGCCCGAGGCGACCGACCCAGAACGTGTCCGCGAGGTTGTAGCCGACCTGCAGCAGGTTCGTCGCGATGATCGGCACCGACAGCACGAGCAGGGGTTTGAGCAGTTTCCCGTCCGTGAGGTTCACCGCGCGGTCGCCCGCGCTACTCATCCTCGCCCTCCGGGAGCAGACGGGCCGCGAGCATCGCCTCGAACTCCTCGCGGACGCCTTCGAGCGGGCTGACCCCGTCGTCGGAGTCGGCGGTGACCCGCCGGGTCATCGCGCCCGTGAACATCGTGTGGACGAGCCTGGCGACGCGGTCGGCGTCGACGTCCCGGAAGTCGCCCGACTCGATCCCCTCCCGGATGTCGCTCGCGAGGCGCTCCCGGAAGAAGCGGTCGTGGCGGGTGAACGCCTCGCGGTACGCCGGGTCGTGGGCCGCTTGGGCCCGGAGTTCGATCATCGCGCTGACGAACTCCCGGCGCTCCGCCTCGATACCCGGAGCCAGCCCGTGGTCGAGGAGGTCGAGCATGTCAGCCCACGGATCGCCCGTGCGCTCCGAGGGGACGTCGGCCTCGAAGCGATCGAGAACGTATTCGAGGAACCCGACGAGGAGGTCGTCCTTCCCGTCGTAGTGGTGGTACAGCAGCGAGTTCGACTTCTCGAACTCCGCGCCGATCCGCTCGATGGTGAGGTCGGCGTATCCGTGTTCACAGAGGGCGCGATACGTCGCGGCCATCAGCAGGTCCTCCGTGTCGTCGGAGTCCGGATCGAAGAGGTCGCCCGGGGACATAGTTGATTGAATATTTATTCAACGGCATAAGCGCTTTGATTGAACGTTCATTCAGCGCGCTGGACCGCCGCGTCGAGGCGCCGATGCCGCGTCCGGTACTGACATACCTGACCGCCGCGTCGGGCCGCACATGGACGCGACCATCGAGCGGTCGACGCTGCGGGGTCGGGCGCGCGCTCCGCCGTCGAAGAGTTACACGCATCGGGCGATACTCGCGGCGGGCTACGGGAGCGAGGCGACGGTCCGGGACCCGCTGATCAGCGCCGACACGCAGGCGACCCGACGCGCCGTCGAGGCCTACGGCGGCGAGACCGACCTCTCCGAAGACCGGAGCACGCTCACCGTCGAGGGCTTCGACGGCCGCCCCGACGTGCCCGCGGACGTGATCGACTGCGCCAACAGCGGGACGACGATGCGCCTCACTACTGGGACGGCCGCGCTCGCCGACGGCCTGACGGTGCTGACTGGCGACGGGTCGCTGCGCTCGCGACCGCAGGGACCGCTTCTCGACGCCATCGAGCAGCTCGGCGGCCGCGCCGAGAGTACCCGTGCCAACGGCCAGGCGCCGCTGGTCCTCGGCGGCCCCGTCGACGGTGGCACCGCCTCGATCCCCGGCGACGTATCGTCGCAGTTCGTCACCGCGCTCCTGATGGCCGGCGCCGTCTCCGACGACGGGGTCACGGTCGACCTCGAAACGGAGCTCAAGTCCGCCCCGTACGTCGACATCACCATCGAGGTGCTGGAGGCGTTCGGCGTCCAGGCCGAAGAAATCGACGGGGGTTACCGCGTCGGCGGCGGGCAGTCCTACGCGCCCGAAGGCGGCGAGTACCACGTCCCCGGCGACTTCTCGTCGATGTCCTACCTCCTCGCCGCGGGCGCGCTCGCGGCCCCCGACGGCCTCGTCGTCGAGGGAGCTTACCCGAGCGCACAGGGCGACTCGGCCATCGTCGACGTCTTGGAGCGGATGGGCGCCGACATCGAGTGGGACCGCGAGGCCGGCGAGATCACCGTCAGCCAGTCCGACCTGACGGGCGTCGAAGTCAGCGTCGCCGACACGCCGGATCTGCTCCCCACTATCGCCGTCCTCGGCGCGGCCGCCGACGGCACCACATCCATCGTCGACTGCGAGCACGTCCGCTACAAGGAGACCGACCGCGTGAGCGTCATGGCCGAGTCGCTCACGGAGATGGGCGCCGCCGTCGTCGAGGAACAGGACCGGCTCTCCATCCGCGGCGGCGAGACCGGCCTGCGCGGCGCGACCCTCCCCGGTCGCGACGACCATCGCATCATCATGTCGCTGGCCGTCGCCGGCCTCGTCGCCGACGGCGAGACGACGATCACCGAGGCCGAAGACGTCGACGTGTCGTTCCCGGGCTTTTTCGACACGCTCGCGGACCTCGGCGCGAACGTCTCGAAGTAGGCGTCGACGTCTCGACGGCAGACCGCCGCCTCCCTCAGACAGTCGACTGCGCTGTCCTCGCCGACGCCGGGTCGTCCGCGGTCGCGTCCGGTTCCGGACAGATCGACCCAACGTCGCGCCACTCGTGCCCGATGTCCCGCATGAGCAGCGCGTTGTCGAACGTCACGGCGTCGGTCGGGAACCGCCGCTCGTCCTCGAAGAAACTCGCACTCACCTCCGAGACAGAGAGCGGCCTCACCCGCCACTCGTCGGTCGTGAGTTCCACGCCGTCGAAGCGCTCGCCAGCGTCGCCGGCGGCGGGCGAGTAGCCGACCGCGCCGCGCCGGTGGTACTCCGACGCGGCCGCGACGGAGTCGAAGACGCTGTCGGCGGGGATCTCGTCAGCTTCGCCGGCCGTCACCGACATCCGCGTCTCGCCGTCGCGGCTTCGCATCGCCACGGCGTAGCGACTGTCGCGCTCGTCCACGTCGAAGTCCGCCCGGTAGTACTCGCCGAACGAGCGGCGGCCGACGGCCGCGGTGAGTCGCGAGGACGTGTCCCGCCGCGGGACGTAAACGCCCGATCGCCGCTCGCCGTCCGCGCCGGCCGCTCCGACACCGGCGTCGTCCCACTCGACGCCGATGCGGTGGGCGGCGTTCTCAGAACGGGTGCCCACGAAGGCAGGAAGGCCGCGCGGCCGGACGTCGGTCAGTCTGAGCAGACAGATCCCGCCGATAGCGTAGCCGTCGACTGTCCGCGGTTCGAACGGGTCCGGGAGCACCGCATCGAGCGCGGCCGCATCGATCCGGAAGTTGACGAGGATCCGCCGGTCGATGATGCCGCGGAGCGACGGGAGCCGTACCATAACCGGCCGTTCGCTCGGCCGGCTGATATATCTTCGCGAGAAATCTGCGACCCAGTCAGTCGTCGGACTGCGCCGCTTTGGAGCCGAACTGCTCGCGAACCTTCTTCACCTTCGGTTCGGCGTGGAACTGGCAGTAGCGGTCGTTCGGGTTCTTGTCGTAGTAGTTCTGATGTTTCTCCTCGGCCCGCCAGAACGTGTCGAGCGGCGCGATTTCGGTGACGATCTCGTCGTTCTCGTAGCTGTCGAAGTCGCCGCCCTGCTGGAGGTTGTGGACGAACCGCTCGACGATCTCCTGCTGTTCGTCGTCGTGGTAGTAGACGGCCGACCGGTACTGCGACCCGACGTCGGGGCCCTGCTTGTCCTTCGTCGTCGGGTCGTGGATCCGGAAGAAGACCTCCAGCAGGTCCTCGTACGCGATGACCTCGGGGTCGTACTCGACCTGGACGACCTCGGCGTGGCCCGTGGACCCGGAGCAGACCTCTCTGTAGGTCGGGTTCTCCTTGTGTCCGCCAGCGTAGCCCGAGGTCACGTCCTCGACGCCGTCGAGTTCCTCGAACGCCGCTTCGATGCACCAGAAGCACCCGCCCGCGAGCGTCGCATTCGCTGTCTCTGTCATTGCTCGGAGTTAGGGACCGAGCCGTTTGAACCCAGCGACGGATGGAGTGCGGCCCCCATTCAGGTCGCATCGTTCACCCCACGAGAGAACGCGGAGCCGAAGAGTATACAAGAAGATGGGGAGCGAAGTAGGATATCGATGGCTCCGGGAGCACGCGAGGAATACGACTACGTCGTCGACGCGGACGGGAGCGGCGACTACGAGAGCCTGCAGGCGGCGATCGACGGGGCGAAATCGTTCCCACGAGATCGGGTCTCCATCTTCGTGGCGGACGGCGTGTACGAGGAGAAGGTGAAGGTCCACGCCTGGAACACGGAGGTCGACCTGGTCGGGGAGAGCGTCGAGAACACGATCGTCACGTACGACGACCACTTCGACGGGATCGACCGGGGACGCAACAGCACGTTCTTCACGTATACGCTGAAGGTCTGCGGAAACGACTTCACCGCGCGGAACCTGACCGTGCGGAACACCGCCGGTCCAGACGTCGGCCAGGCCGTCGCGCTGCACGTCGAGGCCGACCGCGCCGCGTTCGAGAACTGTCGGTTCCTCGGCGACCAGGACACGGTCTACGTCGCCGGCGAGGGGTCGCGACAGTACTTCGACGACTGCTACCTCGAAGGAACGACCGACTTCGTCTTCGGCGGTGCCACCGCGGTCTTCGAAGGCTGCGAGATCCACTCGAAGGCCGACTCCTACATCACGGCGGCTTCGACGCCGCCGAGAGAGCCGTTCGGGTACGTCTTCGACGACTGCTCGCTGACCGCCGATCCGGAGGTATCGGAAGTCTACCTCGGTCGACCGTGGCGAGACCACGCCCACGTCGCCTTCCTCCGCTCGGAGCTGGGCGACCACGTCCATCCCGCCGGGTGGCACAACTGGTCGCGCCCGGACGTGGAGGAGACCGTCACGTACGCCGAATACGACAACGGCGGCCCCGGCGCGGTAGATGCCGACGAGCGAGTGTCCTGGTCGGAAGCGCTGACGCCGTCGGAGGTCGCGCGGTACGCGCGAGAGAACGTCCTACTCCGCGAAGCCGACCGAGAGTACGCGCCGAACTGGCATCGGATCGTCGCCGAATAGGCCCCGCGGGGACCTCTAAGTAACGCTCAAAGCGACGCGAGCGCGAGTCCCGTCGCGAGCAGGTTCGCGCCGAGGTGGGCAACGGTGCTGGAGGCGGTCCCCCATCGCGCGCGGAGGGCACTGAATATCACCGCGAGGATCACGAGCGACGCGAGTCTGATCGGGTCGGCTCCGCCGTCGACGACGACGTGTTTCAGGACGAATCCAGTCGCGGCGATGGCGCTTCCCGCGAGTACGCCGTACGAATCCATCAACGCGGTCTGGATCACGCCGCGCCACGCGAGTTCCTCGGCGAACGGGACGACGACGCCGTTGACGATCAGGAGCGCGGCGAGGACCCACGCCGCCGCGCCCGGTTCGACGACGGGCGTCGCGTTCCCGGCGTCGGGCATTCCTTGAATCGCAGTGATCACCAGGACGACGGCCACGAGCGCGACAAAGAACGCGACGACGCCACCGATCCCGGCGGCGACCGACCTGAGCGACACCTCGTAGTCCCAGTCGTCGGGCTCGATCCCCCGGCGACGGCCCAGCCAGGCGATCGCGCCGGCGAGGAGCGGGAACCCGATCCCGACGAGGAGCATGTCAGCGCCGCGGGGGCTGCCGATCGGCCCCGCCAGGAGCGCGACCAGTTCCCAGCGCAACGCTATCTCCACGACAACCCACAGGACCATCGCACCCACAACGAAGATAGTGAACCCGTCCATACCGCCCTCCCCCGTTCCGGTCCGCTGGTCCGTCGACATCTGTCACCAGAACAATCCACTGCATCGACAAATACCTGCGGGTGTCGCGGGTCGGCGACCGAGGGCCGGGCGTCGCCGGGCGCCGGGACCGGAGAACTGGCGCGGCGGATCCGCCGCGCGGCGCGGCCACATCCGCCCACATCTTCAGAACTATATGCCCGGCCCACCGACCCCGTGGTAATGAACGGCAACGAGTTCGGGCGCCTCTTCCGGTTCACGACGTTCGGCGAGAGCCACGGGGAGGCGATGGGCTGTACAGTGTCCGGGTGTCCGGCGGGGGTCGAGATCTCCGAGGAAGACGTGCAGAAAGAGCTCGACCGCCGCAAGCCCGGCCAGTCGATGATCACCACCTCCCGCGGCGAACCCGACGAGGTGTCGATCAAGTCCGGCACGCTGGAGGGGTACACGACCGGCACGCCCATCGGGATGGTCATCCAGAACAAGGACGCCCGCTCGGGCAAGTACGAGCCCTTCATCACCGCGCCGCGACCCTCCCACGGCGACTACACGTACTCCGCGAAGTTCGGGACGCGCAACTGGGGCGGTGGCGGTCGCTCGTCCGCCAGAGAGACCGTGAACTGGGTGGCGGCGGGCGCTGTCGCCAAGCAGGTCCTCGACCAGTCCGACCACGACGTGCAGGTCAAGGCTCACGTCAACCAGATCGGCGACATCGAAGCGAACGACGTGACCTGGGAGGACATGCTCGAACACACCGAAGAGAACGAGGTCCGCTGTGCCGACCCCGAGAAGGCCGAGGAGATGCGCGACGCCATCGACCGCTACCAGCAGGAAGGCGACTCCATCGGCGGCGCGGTCTACTTCGAGTGCCGCGGCGTTCCCCGCGGATTGGGCGCTCCTCGATTCGACTCCTTCGCCGCCCGCCTGGGCCAGGCGATGTTCTCCGTCCCCGCGACGACCGCCGTCGAGTACGGTCAGGGCCGCGAGGCCCGGGAGACTCGCGGCATCGAGCGCAACGAGGACTGGGAGTTCGACGACGGCAGCCGCGACGACGTCGTCAGCGAGGAGGGCGACCCCGTCCCCGTCGGCAACGACCACGCCGGCCTCCAGGGCGGTATCACGACCGGCGAGCCGATCTACGGCGAGGTGAGCTTCCACGCGCCCGTCTCCATCCCGAAGACCCAGACGACCGTCGACTGGGAGACCGGGGAGAAGAAGGAGGCGAAGGTCGTCGGCCGCCACGACCCGAGCCTGCCGCCGCGGGCCGTCCCCGTCCTCGAAGCGATGCTCCGGGTGACGATCCTGGACTTCATGCTGCTGGGCGGCCGCATCAACCCTGACCGTATCGACGGCCGCCCCGGCGAGTACGACACCGACTACCACCCGGAGAGTCCGCAGGACGACCCAGACGACGCGGACACCGTTACCGAGACGATCGACGAGGACTGATGAGCGTGCAGACCATACGGGGTGCAAACTGATGGACGCACGCCAGGACGATCTGTCTAATCCCTTCGGGATGGACGAAGAGTGCACGAACTGCCCGGAGCTAGTCGAGACGCGCGAGCGGATCGTCCACGGCTACGGCGACGTGGGCGCGGACTTCGTCGTCATCGGCGACCAGCCCAGCGCCGCCGCCGACGAGACCGGCGTCCCCTTCGCGGGCGACCAGTCGCTCGTCTGGGACATTCTCGACCGCGTCGGCCTGGTCGAAGGCGACCCCGGTGCTGAGGAACCCATTCCCGACGAGGTGTACCTGACGTACGTGACGCGGTGTCGCCATCCGGACCGGCCGGCGACCGACGAGGAAGTCACGGCCTGCGAGGCCTACCGCTCAAGCGAACTGCGCATGATCAACCCGGAGATCATCGTTCCCGTCGGCCAGCGGGCCATCGAGGCGCTCGCGTTCCAGTACACCACCAAGAGCGAGGACGAACTCGACGTCGAGGAACTGCACGCGACGACGATGCGCGGGCGCGGGTTCGAACTCGTGCCGATGCTCGACCCCGCGGACCAGTCGCCCGAGGAGACCGAGGCGTTCGTCGAGCACTTCGCCGACCTGCTCGGCACCGACTACCGCCAGACCAAGGGCCGCCAGGGGAGCCTGGAGACCGGTCGCGGTCCGGACAACGGCGAATAAGCGGTCGTCCCGCCGCCTCTCAGTCGTCCGTCCGCCAGTCTCGTTCGGCGATGTCAGTCGCGGCCGCTGTGGCCTCCTTGCGGAGGTCCGCGAGGTGATAGACGACGTCGGTCAGCGTCACGATGCCGACCACGGAGAGGTCCTCGGTGACGATCACCTTCTTCACGCCCTCGTCGGCCATCGTCCGCGCGACGCTCTGGACAGTCCGGTCCGGGCCGGTGGTCACGAGCGGCGGATGCGCCAGATCGCGGACCGATATCTCCCCGAGCGGCTGGTCACGGTCGTGGGCCGCTCCGAGCGCGTCGGACTCGGTGACGATGCCCGTCGGCGTTCCGTCGTCGACCACGACCACGCTCCCGACGTGCTCGGCGAGGATCTTTCCGGCGGCGTCGCGTAGCGTCGCGTCGACGCCCACGGTCACCACGTCGGTCGACATCAGGTCCCGAACGAGCATCGCCCGCCGTTCAGTCCCCGATGTCGACGACGAGGACGGGCGCCTTCACGTCCTCGAGGACGCGGTCGGTGACACTCCCGAGGTTCTGGACGCGATCCCGGCCGGTCCGACCGTGGGTCCCCATCGTCACCAGGTCGATCCCTACCTCGTCGACGTAGTCGACGATCTCGCGGTGAGGGATGCCGTCGCGCATCTCGGTCTCGACGACCAGGCCAGCGTCTTCGAGGTCGACCCGGAGGTCCTCGATCGCCCGCTCGCCCTCGACTTCCAGCGATTTGACGATCTCGTCTTTCGTGTCCGACTCGGCGGCGCGGTATCGCCGGCTATCGACCACGTAGAGGACGTGTACCGTCGCGTCGTTGTCCCGGGCGATCGAAATCGCGTGCTCTACCGTCTCCGTCGTCCCCTTGCTCCCGTCCGTCGGCAACAGGATGTCGTCGTACATACGCGACAGTTCGGGACCCGGGTAAATAGTGGTAGGTGGCCGACCGGACGCCGGCGGGCCCGCCGTCGACGCTCCGTCCGCCCTCAGCGACCGGTGAAACTCGGGTGGTCGCTGAGGTGTTTCGGGAGGTACCGTTTCTTCCGCGGGAGCCCCTCGGTCTCCGCGCGGACGCGCTCGCGGAGTTCCTCGGGCGTCATCTCGATCTCCTCGTCGTCCGCGCGGACGTTGACGTCCAGGGTCCCGCTGTCGACCTCGCGGTCGCCGACGACGGCGTAGTACGGCACCCAGTCGGTCTCCGCCCGGGCGATGCGCTTCCCCACCGTCTCGGAGCGCTCGTCCACGTCGGCGCGCACGTCGGCCGCCGCGAGGTCGTCGACCAGCTCGTCGCAGTAGTCGGTGTGTTCCTCGCCGACGGGGATGAAGCGGACCTGCGTCGGCGAGAGCCACGTCGGGAACCGCGGCGTCTCCATCGTCGCCGTCTCCTCCAGCAAGGCGGCGACGACGCGTTCGATCCCGCCCGACGGCGAGTAGTGCAAGATGGGCGGATGGTGGCTTCCCTCGGCGTCGGTGTAGGTGATGTCGAACCGTTCGGCGCTCTCGACGTCGATCTGGACGGTCGGGTTCTCGATGGGACGGCCGAGTCCGTCGATGGCCGCGAAGTCGATTTTCGCCGACCAGTAGTGATGGCGCTCCGGGATGACCTCGATCAGCGAGGGTTTGTCGAGTTCGGCGACGACCTCGGCGACCCACGCCTCGTTGTCCTCGTAGAACTCGCGGGTCATCCGCAGCGCGGGCTGGTAGTCCAGTCCGAGGTCGTCGCTGGTCCGCAGGGAGAGCTTCGCCTGGCGCATCAGTTCCTCGCGAGCGCCCGCCATGTCCGCCGTCGCGGTGTGCATGTCCGGCATCGTGAACGAGCGCAGTCGCTTCAGTCCCGTGACCTCGCCCTTCTGCTCGCGGCGGAACGAGTAGGTCGACATCTCGTAGATCCGCAGCGGGAGGTCGCTCGCGGCGATGTGCATGTCTCGCATGATGGAGAACTGGCCGAAGCAGGCGGCGAAGCGGAGCATCATCCGGCGGTCGCCCGACTCGAAGCGGTACTGGCGCTCGCCGAACTTGCCGGCGTGCTCGTCGATGGGGCGAGCGCCCAGGTCGTACATGATCGGCGTCTCGACGGGCATCCCGCCGTAGTCGACGACCAGGTCGTTGACGTACTCCATCAGCGAGTCGCGGACGAGCTTCCCGCGGGGGTACCACCGCAGGTTGCCCACGTCCGAGAGGTCGTCGTAGCCCGCGAGCGACTTCTCCTGCATCAGTTCGACGTGGGGCGGTTCCTCGCCCGGCGAGGCGGTCACGTCCTCGACCTCGTCCTCGACGAACGCCTGCATGTCCGCGCTCACCTCGCCCTTCGCGGCGACCGCCCCCTCGGTCGACCCGTCGGGCCACATCACCTGCCACTCGCTGGGCTCGCGGTCCGGCTCGCCGGCCTCACCCGCACCTTCGTCGCGGTGGGCGGAGACGTGCCGGGAGAGTTCAGAGAGCGGGTGACCCTTGCAGGACACTTCGAAGGACTTGTACCAGCCGAACGGCGCCCGGAGGACTTCGTACCCGTCGGCTTCGAGTTCGGACTCCAGCCTCCGCATGACCTCCTTGGCGGCGTCGGGGTTCGCCAGGTCCTCGCTGAGGTGGGCGTAGGGGTACAGCACCACTCGGTTCGTGTTGAGTTGTCCTGTCACGTCCTGGAGTTCCGCTGTCGCGTTCGCGACGACGCCGTCGAGGTCGGTCTCGTCGTCGGACTCGACGCTGATGAAAGCGGTCACGCACTCCTCCATGCGGCCGTCCATCGGGACGCCCTCCCGCTCGGCGAGGTCGTCCGGGCCGGCCTGCTCGCGCGCCTCGAACTCCAGGTGGTCCGAGTGGATGAACAGGAGACGCATACTCGAACGTGTCGGCGCGCGCGCAAAAGTGTGCCGCCGGCCTCGACCGGTCGGGTCGGCGCCTGCCAGCGGATCCGGGGACACCGCGGTACCCCACCGTTTATGTCGACGGGCGAACCTTCGCTGGTATGTTATTCGGGCTGTCGACGGGGGCGCTGGTCGTCTTCGCGCTGATCGCCGTCGCGCTCGCCCTGTTCGTCAGCGAGTGGTTGCCGCCCGACATCACCGCCATCGGCGTCCTCGTCGCCCTCGCCGTCCTCGAACCGTACACGGGCGTCACGGCCGGCGAGGCCATCGAGGGCTTCGCCAGCCGTGCGACCGTGACGATCCTCGCGATGTACATCCTCAGCGCCGGCGTCGAGCACACGGGCGTCGTCGACTACCTCGGCGCCGCCCTAGAGGAGGTGACCGGCGGCGACGAGACGCGCCTGCTCGGCGCGACCGTCGGCGTGACCGGCCTCTCGGCGGGCATCGTCAACAACACGCCCGTCGTCGCGGTGTTCATCCCGATGATCACCGGCCTCGCCGATCGAGCGAACATCTCGCCGTCGAAGCTGCTGATGCCGCTGTCGTTCGCGGCGATGCTCGGCGGGACGCTGACGCTCATCGGTACGTCGACGACGCTCCTCGCCAGCGACCTCTCCCGGGACCTCCTCGCCCACCCGATCTCCATGTTCGAGATCACGCCCGTCGGCGCCGTCGTCCTCGTCGTCGGCCTCGCGTACCTGATGACGGTCGGTCGCTGGCTCGTCCCGGAACGCATCCCCGCGGGCGCCGACTTCACCGACGAGTTCGGCCTCGACCGCCACCTCAGCGTGCTGGTCGTCCGCGATGACTCGCCGCTGATCGGCCACACCGCCGCCGAGGCGCTCGACGACGGCGACGACGGCGTCGTGTTCGACGGAGCCCCCGACGAGCCGGTCGCCGGAGCCGGCGTGGCCGGCGAAGCGACGCTCGGATCTGGACAGCAGCCGGCCGACGCCGCCGGTCGAGTCGAGGGCGGCGCCGAACCCGAGGTCGAGTCCGTCGACCACGACGCACACACACCCCGAGACCACGACGTGGACGTGCTCCAGATAGAGCGCGACGGCGAGGCCTACGTCGCGAGCGGGAGCGACCGAGCGCTCGCCGCCGGTGACCGCCTCACCGTCCGCGGGAGCCTCCAGGCCGTCAACGGCTTCGCGGACCGGTACGGGCTCGCCCAGCGGTCCCGCGAAGCCGTCACCGAGGAGCGCCTCGCCGCCGCACCCCACGACGCGACGCTCGTCGAGGCCGTCGTCCACCCCGAATCGGGGATCGCCGACCGCGAACTCGGCGACCTGCAGTTGCGCGAGCGGTTCGACACGACCGTCCTGGCGCTCCGGCGCGGCGACGACCTCCGTCGAGAGGACCTCGACGCGGTCGAACTCCAGGCCGGCGACGCGCTCTTGCTCCAGACGACGCCCGCTTCGGTGGACTACTTCGAGGAGGCTGACTACCTCGTTGTCACCGAACGCGCCGTCTCGGCGGACGGAGCCGGCGAGGGAACCAGCGTGCCAGAGACCGAGGGAACGGGCGCTCTCGCCGGCGTGACCGACCAGACCGACGCGAAACCGGAGGGACCGGGCCTCGGTCCGCGGGCGCCGGTCGCTATCGGCGTGCTGGCGACCGTCATCACCCTCGCTGCGACGAACGTCGTCCCGATCACGATCGGGGCGCTTGGCGGCGTGTTCGCGCTCGTCGCCACCGGGACGATCACCGCGAACCAGGCCTACGACGCCGTCAACTGGAGCGTCGTCTTCCTCCTCGCAGGCCTCCTTCCCCTGGGCGTCGCGATGCAGGCGACCGGGGGCGCCGAGGCGATCGCGGGCGCCCTCGTCGGTGCGGGGGAGGCCCTGCCCCCGGTCGTCCTGCTCGGCCTGCTCTACCTCCTCACCGCCGTCGTCGCCGCGATCATCACGCCCGTCGCGACGGTCGTGCTGATGATCCCCGTCGCGGTCAGCACCGCGGAGCAGCTCGGTCTCGCCGGGTTCCCGTTCCTGATCGCGGTCACGTTCGCCGCCGCGAACGCGTTCATCACCCCTATCGGCTACCAGACCAACCTGATGGTCTACGGACCGGGCGGCTACAAGTTCACCGACTACCTCCGCGTGGGCGGACCGCTCCAGCTACTGCTCGCCGTCGTCACGACGCTGTCGATCGCGACGCTGTGGCCGCCCTGAAAAGGAGTTCCGCTCGAACCGGCCGCCGTCCGACCGGGTGACTACTTCTCGTCCTCTTTCAGCTCTTCCAGCTCGGCCTCGACCTCGGAGTCGTCGACCGAGACGTCCTCGCCGCCCTCGCCGTTGGCGTCGACGTCCGGCGCGTCCACGTCGGCCGGTTCGGCCTCCGTCTCCGTGCTATCGCTCCCGCCGTTCGACCCGGCGTCGGCGCTCTCGCTTTCGGTCTCCTTGCCCATCTCGCCTTTCAGCGTGTTCAGCTCGGCGTCGACGGAGCTGTCGGTACTGAGCTGTTCGAGCTCGCGGTCGATCGAGTCCTTGTCCGAGAGCGCGTCGTCGAACGCGCCGCTCTCCTGCAGTTCGTCCATCGCCTGCGAGCGCGCTTCCATGTCCTCGGTGCGCTCCTCTGCGCGCTCGATGGCGCGACCGACGTCCTCGAACTCGTCGCCGGCGCCGGTCATGGCCTCAGAGACCTTGGTACTGGCCTCGGCCGCCTCGTAGCGGGCCTTCATCGTCTCCTTCTTCGTGCGGAACTCCTCGATGCGGCTCTGGAGCTTGTTCTTCTGCTCGACGAGCTTGTCCTGCTGGCCCTGCAGTTCGGCGATCTGGCTCTCCAGCCCCTCGATCTGGTTCATCTTCTGTTTCTTCTTCTCGAGGGCCTTCTTCGCGAGGTCGTCGCGGTCCTGTCGGACCGCCTCGCGGGCCTGCTCGTTGTGCTTCTCGACGTTCTCCTCCAGGCGGCGCTTCTGGATCTCCAGGCGCTTCTTCTGGGTCGTCAGGTCAGCGATGCCCTGCTTGACGTCCTGAAGCTGGTCGCGCAGCTGCTCGTACGAGTAATCGAGCGTCTCGGAGGGGTCTTCCGCCCGATTCAGGACAGCGTTGATCTTCGAGCGGACGACGTAGGAGGCGCGCGAGAGTATTCCCATACCCCCGCTTTGTGCCCGAGCCTTTAATTGTTTTTCAGACCGAATTTGGTGAGTCCACGCACGAACACCGGCCGACTGTCCCGGATTGAGCTGACAGACAGTCCCACACCGAGCCGGTAGGCAGTCTCGCACCGCGTCGACGAACAACCCGGCACCGACCGCCGCCGTGGGCGAGGGGCGATACGGTACTGTCCCTGCGGGGATTCCGGTCTGAGAGCGCCAGCGGGCCTCCACGGCGACGCCGCCGGTTTCACGACCGAGATTCGCGCCCCAACGGTTATTGCCGGTGTCGCTGACATTCCAGGCAATGAGTGCTGCGGCCACGGACGACATTCGAGTGCTCCACGTCGACGACGACCCGGACGTCGCGGACCTGACGGCGACGTTTCTCGAACGCGAGGACGACCGGTTCGTCGTCGACACGGCGAGCGACGCGACCGAAGGGCTGGACCGGCTGACGTCCGGGGCGTTCGACTGCGTGGTGTCCGACTACGACATGCCGGGTCGGAACGGCATCGAGTTCCTCGAGGCGGTGCGGGCGGACCACCCGGAACTGCCGTTCGTCCTCTTCACCGGGAAGGGGTCGGAAGCGGTCGCCAGCGACGCCATCTCCGCCGGCGTGACGGACTACCTGCAGAAGGAAGGCGGCACCGACCAGTACACGGTGCTGGCCAACCGCGTCGCCAACGCCGTCGAGCACTACCGGACGCGCCGGTTCGCCGAGCGGAGCGAGAACCGCCTCCGGGAGATCGTCGACTCGCTCCCGGAGCTCCTCTACGTGATCGACGAGGACGGGACCTGCCTGCTCGCGAACGAGTCACTTGCGCGGTTTTACGGCACCTCCGTCTCGGCACTCGAAGGCGCGAAGGTGGGTGACTTCCTCGACGACGACGTCGCCGAGGGCCTCCGAACGGCCACCCTCGAGGTGATAGAATCGAACGCCCCCGAGCGGTTCCACGAAGTCGAGTTGCGGAACGAGACGGGAGAGACCCGTGTCTTCGAGCCGCAGTTGCTCCCCTACGACTTCGCCGACACCGACACCGAGGCCGTCCTGGGAATCTCCGTCGACGTGACCGAGCGACAGGAGCGCGAGCGAGAGCTCGAACGCACGAACGCCCTGCTCTCGACGCTGTTCGACACGCTTCCCGTCGGCGTGCTCGCCGAGGACGGGTCGCGGAACGTCCTGACGGCCAACGCGCAGCTGTTCGACCTGTTCGACCTGTCCGAGACGCCCGCGGACGTCGTCGGCTCGGACTCCGAGCGACTCGCGGAGACGATCGGCGAGTCGTTCGCCGACCCCGAGGGCTTCGTCGACCGAGTCGGCGAACTGGTCGCAAACCGCGAGCGGGTCCGGGACGAACCGCTCTCGCTGCGGGACGGGCGGACCGTCTCCCGGAGCTATCGACCGATCGAACTCGCGGACGGCGACGGCCACCTCTGGGTGTACCGCGACGTCACGGCCCAGAAGACCCGCGAACGGAAGCTCAATCGCCTCCAGGAGCGGACGCGCGCGCTGATGCACACGCGGACGAAGACCGAGACCGCGCGGGTCGCCACCGACGCGGCCGACGAAGTCATCGACGCCCGCCTGAGCTCCGTCCATCTGGTGGATGACGACGGCGACCACCTCACCCCGGTCGCGGTCGTCGACTCGGTCCGCGACGTGTTCGACGAGATCCCGACGTACCCCCGAGACGCGCCCGAGGGGACGCGCGCCGCCCTCGTCTGGGACGTGTTCGAGAGCGGCGAACCGCTCCGCATCGACGACGTACCGGGCCACGATTCGCTGACGGAGGACACGCCGGCCCGGAGCGTCATCCTCTACCCGATGGACGACCACGGCGTGTTCATCGTCTCCTCGGACGAGCCGGGCGCGATCACCGAGACCGACGAGACGCTGGTGGAGATCCTGTCGACGACGCTCACGACGGCGCTGGACCGGGTCGAGCAAGCCGGTCGGCGCCGCGAGCGCGAGCAGCGTCTCGAACGGCTGCAGGACGTGACGCTCGATCTCATGCAGACCGAGGGGCGGCAGTCGATCGCCGACCTCGTCGTCGAAGAGGCCGAGGACATTCTCGGGTTCCCGCTCGTGATGGTACGGACGTACGACGCCGACGAGGGCGGCCTCG
This sequence comes from Halosimplex rarum, assembly GCF_047715405.1. Lineage (NCBI taxonomy): Archaea > Methanobacteriati > Methanobacteriota > Halobacteria > Halobacteriales > Haloarculaceae > Halosimplex > Halosimplex rarum. Next base: position 879,011 of record NZ_CP180412.1, on the reverse strand, counting down.
TCCCCGTCGCCTCCAGCGACCTGGTCGACGAGGTGTTCGACGGCCGTCCGACGTTCACGTCCGAGGGCGAGAGTTTCAACTGGGAGGCGTTCGAGACCGGCGAGTCCCGCGCGTTCGACGACATCAGCAAGCACGAGGAGGCCGTCGACGCGGACACGCCGTTGCAGAGCCTCCTGATATTCCCGATGGGGGAGTTCGGTACGCTGTCGGCCGGTTCGACGGAGCCCGCCACGTTCGACGAGACCGACGTCTTCCTCGGACGGATCCTCGCGACCGCGGCGAACGCGGCGTTCGAGCGCGCCGACCACGAGGCCGAACTCAGGCACCAGCGTGACGAACTCGAACGGAAGAACGAGCGCCTGGAGGAGTTCACGAGCGTCGTCTCGCACGACCTCCGGAACCCGCTGACGGTCCTCAACGGCGCGCTGGAGATGGCCGAAGACACGGGCGAGCGCGAGCACTTCGAGCGCTGTCGCCGCTCGGTCCGGCGGATGGAGGACCTAATCGAGGACCTGTTGACGCTGTCCCGACAGGGCGAGACGATCGCCGAGCCCGAGCCCGTCGACCTGGGCCGGATCGCGACCGAGAGCTGGGCGAACGTCGAGTCCGGTGACGGGGAGCTCGCGATCGAGACCGACGGGGCCATCGTCGCGGACGGGGACCGGTTCCCGCAGTTGCTGGAGAACCTGTTCCGGAACGCGCTGGAGCACGGCGGCGACGACGTTCGCATCACGGTCGGTGATCTCGACGACGGGTTCTACGTCGCGGACGACGGTCCGGGCATCTCGGGGGACGTGCGCGATCGCGTCTTCGAGTCCGGCTTCTCGACCTCGCCGGAGAACACGGGGTTCGGCCTCGCGATCGTCGAGCGGATCGTCGAAGCCCACGGCTGGGACGTCGCCGTCACCGAGAGCGAATCGGGCGGAGCCAGGTTCGAGATCACCGGCGTCGAGTCTGCCACGCGCGCCCGTAGCGACGACTGAGCGACGATAGTTTTGAGGGGCCGAGCGGCCTCTGTCCACGCATGAGCGATGCAGTCGTGATCCCCGGTGCCCGCGACGTGCGCGGGTCGCTCGACGTGCCCGACGAATCCGAGGCCGTCGCCGGCGAGTCCGAGGACGCCGACGCGCGGGCCTGCGTCGTCGCCTGTCCGCCCCATCCGCAGCTGGGCGGCTCGCGCTCGGACCGCCGGCTGACGGCCGTCGCCGACGCGCTGACCGAGCGCGGGATCGCCTGTCTCCGGTTCGACTACGGCCCGTGGGACGAGGGGCCCGGCGAGGTGCGGGACGCGCGGAACGCCCTGGAGTGGGCCCGCGGGCGCTACGACGCGGTCGGGCTGTTCGGCTACAGCTTCGGCGGCTGCCTTGCGCTCGTCGCCGCGGCCGGCGAGTCGACCCCCGCCCCCGACGAGTCACCGGTCGCGGCCGCCGACGCGGACCTCGTGGCCGTCTCCGCGCTCGCTCCCGCGGCGAGGATCGACGAAGACATCGACGCCGTGGCGGCCGTCGAGCGGATCGCGTGTCCCGGCCAAATAGTCTACGGCGAGCGCGACGACACCGTCGACTGGCGACCCGTCGTCGAGCGCGCGGTCGAACGCGGATTCGCCGTGACCGGACTGGCCGCGGACCACCACTTCGTCGGCCAGTCCGCGAAGGTCGGCGCGCTCGTCGCGGACTTTCTCGGCGACGAGGTGTGACCGCCGGGAAGCGGGTCCGTCCGAACCGACAGCGATCTGCGGGATCGCCGGTGCGACCGGTAACCGTTCACAATTAGGCAGGTTTGCAGTGTCTCCCGAAACGGTTTTGGGCCGGCACCGCCGACGGTCAGTATGCCGACGGAGCCAGAAACAGAGTACGACGAAACTCTGGGGAACAAGTTCGTTTTCGTCACAGGGGGCGTGATGTCCGGCCTGGGCAAGGGTATCACCGCCGCGAGTACCGGCCGACTACTATCGAACGCCGGGTTCGACGTGACCGCCGTGAAGGTGGACCCGTACCTCAACGTCGACGCGGGGACGATGAACCCCTTCCAGCACGGGGAAGTGTACGTCCTCAAGGACGGCGGCGAGGTCGACCTCGACCTGGGGAACTACGAGCGGTTCCTCGACATCGACATGACCTCGAAGCACAACGTGACCACGGGCAAGGTCTACCAGTCCGTCATCGAGAAGGAGCGCTCGGGGGACTACCTCGGGAAGACCGTCCAGGTCATCCCGCACGTCACCAACGACATCAAGCGGCGCATCCGCGAGGTCGCCGAGGGCAGCGACGTGTGTCTCATCGAGGTCGGCGGAACGGTGGGCGACATCGAGGGCATGCCCTACCTCGAAGCCCTGCGCCAGTTCGCCCACGAGGAGGACGAGGACGACATCCTGTTCGTCCACGTCACCCTGGTCCCCTACTCGAAAAACGGCGAACAGAAGACGAAACCGACCCAGCACAGCGTCAAGGAGCTTCGCTCGATCGGCCTCCAGCCGGACATTCTGGTCGGTCGCGCCGACGACCCGCTCGATCCGGGGACCAAGGAGAAGATCGCGCTGTTCTGCGACGTGCCGACCGACGCCGTCTTCTCGAACCCCGACGTCGAGGACATCTACCAGGTCCCGCTCGTCGTCGAGGACGAGGGCCTCGACGAGTACGTCATGGACCGCCTCGACCTGAGCGACCGCGCCCTGCCGAAAGCCGAGCGCCACAACGAGTGGCGCGATCTGGTCACCCAGGAGCAGACCGGCTCCGTCGACGTGGCCCTCGTCGGGAAATACGGCCTCGAAGACGCCTATCTCTCTATCTACGAGTCGCTGAAACACGCCGGCCTCGCCCACAACGTCAACGTGAACACCGAGTGGATCCACGCCGAGAAGCTCGCCGACGGTCACAACGGCGAACTCGACGGCATGGACGCCGTCGTCGTCCCCGGCGGCTTCGGCTCCCGGGGCACCGAGGGCAAGATGGAGGCCATCCGCTACGCCCGCGAGAACGGCGTCCCGTACCTCGGGCTCTGTCTCGGCTTCCAGCTCGCGGTCGTCGAGTACGCCCGCAACGTCCTCGATCTCGAGGGCGCGCACTCTGCGGAACTCGACGAGGACACCCCCCACCCGGTCATCGACATCCTGCCCGAACAGGAGGGCGTCGACGACATGGGCGGCACGATGCGCCTCGGCGCGCACGTCACCGAGATCGAGGAGGACACCCTCGCCTACGAGGTGTACGGTGACGACACCTGCACCGAGCGCCACCGCCACCGCTACGAAGTCAACCCCGAGTACATCGACGACCTGGAAGCCGCCGGCCTGCGCTTCTCGGGCAAGTCCGGCCGTCGGATGGAGATCCTCGAACTCCCCGAGCACCCCTACTTCGTCGGGACGCAGTTCCACCCCGAGTTCCGCTCGCGGCCCGGCCGCGCCAGCCCGCCGTTCGTCGGGCTGCTCGGCGCCGCACTGGACCTGCAGGAGCAGGCCGGCGAGGGCGAGCAGACGCGTGACGGCGCCCGCGGCTCCGAGGAGGTGGAGGTCTGATGGTCGACGTCGACTCCTTTATCGACGAGAAGATCGATGAGATTGCTGACGCGGTCGGCGACGCCAACGCGGTCATCGGCCTCTCCGGCGGCGTCGACTCCTCGACCGCCGCCGCGCTGGCCTACGAGGCTATCGGCGAACAGCTCACCGCCGTCTACGTCGACACCGGCCTGATGCGCAAGGGCGAGACCGACGAGATCCGCGAGACCTTCGACTACATGGAGTCGCTGCGGATCGTCGAGGCCCAGGACCGCTTCGTCGAGGCGCTCTCCGGCGTCACCGACCCCGAGGAGAAGCGCCACATCATCGGTGAGCAGTTCATCCGCGAGTTCGAGGAGGTCGCCCGCGAGGTCGACGCCGACTACCTCGTCCAGGGGACTATCTACCCCGACCGCATCGAGAGCGAGGGGACCATCAAGTCCCACCACAATGTCGGCGGCCTCCCCGAGCGGATCGACTTCGACGGCATCGTCGAGCCGATGCGGGACCTCTACAAGGACGAGGTCCGCGAGGTCGCCCGCGAACTCGACCTGGAGGAGATCATCTCCGAGCGGATGCCGTTCCCCGGCCCCGGCCTCGCCGTCCGCATCATCGGCGAGGTCACCGAGGAGAAACTCGAGGTCGCCCGCGAGGCGAATCACGTCGTCGAGGAGGAACTCGAAGACCACGACCCGTGGCAGGCGCTCGCGGCCGTGCTCGGCAAGGCCACCGGCGTCAAGGGCGACAACCGCGTCCACGGCTGGGTCGTCGCCGTCCGCTCCGTCGAGAGCCGGGACGGCATGACCGCCCGCGCCCAGGAGGTCGACTGGGACACGCTCCAGCGCATCCAGTCGCGCATCACCGGCGAGAACGAGAACGTCTCCCGCGTGCTGTACGACGTGACTCACAAGCCGCCGGCGACTATCGAGTACGAGTAAGGCTCGGTCGGCACGCCAGGACCCCTTCTGTCACTCCGGCCCGAACACGGCGACCCCTTGGGTCGTCGTGACCAGCAGGTACTCGCCGGCGACCGCGTGACCGCCGCCGGCCACCGGGTCCCACTCTTCGACTGTCGCGGTTCCGACCACCTCGTCGGCAGCCGGGTCGACCGCGTTGACCCGCGTAACATCCGACCCCGCGAGCCCGTAGAGGAGTCCCTGGCTCGCGACGAGGCCCCCTGGCGTCCCCATCCGCTCGACCGACCCGTCCTCGGGGTCGATGGCGAAGAAGCCCCACTCGCCGCGCTCGTAGCCGTGTGCATAGACGGCCCCGTCGAGCACGAGCGGCATCCCGTAGAGGGCCGCCTGTTTCGTCCTGATATCCCGCCCCTCGTAGTCCGATCCGGTGGCGCCCTCCGGGATCGCCGTCCACAGGACCGAGCCGTCCTCGGTGTCGACCGCGACCATCCCGCCCGTGTCGGCGTTGTCGATGTAGCCGGCGATCGCGTAGGCGACGCCGTCGGCGACGACGGGCGGGTGGAACGGCGCTCCCTCCTGCTGGTAGAGGATCGAGTAGAAGTCGTTGGTCGCCGTCCAGCGGCGCTCGCCGCTCTCGCGGTCGACCGCGTGGAGTTCGTCGAACGCGGGAGCGTATATCGCGTCCTCAGTCACCGTCGGTGGAAACCTGCTCCGCCAGTACCGGCCGTCGCCGGTCTCATAGCGCGACTGCCGGGTCCCGTCCGCTGGGTCGTAGCTCGCGTACAGTCGCTCGCCGGCCAGGACCGATCCCGCGTCGGTCACGATGGGAGACGCGATGGGGCGGTCGAGCGGGTGGGCCCACTCGGTCTCGCCCGACTCCGGCGAGAGAGCGGTGAGCGTCGGGCCGTCCGACAGCGTCTCGACGAACACTCGCTCGCCGTCGGACCCGAGCGTTCGCGCCGGTTCGATGCCGTTCTCGGCGTCGGCCTCACCGACCTGGAACGTCCGCTCCCACTGTCGTTCGCCGCTCGATAGGTCGAACGCGGAGACGACGGTCAACTGCACCTCGCCGGTGAAGTCGTAGGCCGCGGCGACGACGGTCCCGTCGAGGACTATCGGGTGGCCCGCCGTGCCCACATCGGCGAACTCGCCGCCCGCGTCCGCCCGGAAGCGCGCCGTCCACGCCACCGAGAGGTCGCCGCCCGGTCCGGGGGCCGTCGGATGGACCGCGGTGTTGCGCGCGTCGAACCGGTAGCTCGGCCAGTCGGTCTCGCCGGGTTCGAACTCGGTGGATTCGCCGATACCGGCCGGACAGCCCGCGAGTGCGGCCGCACCGACCGCACCTGCCGCGCGGAGGAGGGACCGCCGTCGGAGGGACCGTTCCATATCGGACAATTCAGACCGACTGGTAAGTGCTTTTTCATGACTGTGTGACTAGTTCGCGGGCGGCCGCCCGAAACGTGAGACACAAGCCCCCTGGTATCGTCGGTGTCGGTATGAACGCAGTTTTCGCGGGGAGCGACACGGAAGGGCTGGCCGACGAGTTGCGCGACCGGGGAGCGTCGGTGGCCGTCGTCGACGGCGTCGTCAACCGGCCGGCGCTCGAAGAAGCCGGCGTCGTCGACGCCGACCTGTACGTCCTCACCGACGTCGCCCAGGCGACCTCTATCGTCGTCGCGCGGGACCTCAACCCCGACATCCGGGTCGTCACGTACACGGACGAGTCGCTCCCGGAGTTCGTCAGCGGCCAGCAGGTCCTCGGGATGGACCCCGCGCTGTTCGACGCCGAGACCGTCGCCGAGGAACTGACCGCGGAGACCGACACGGACGGCTGACGCCGGAGCGACCCCACGAAGCTTTTACCCGGTCGCCGAATAGTTAGCACGATGACCGATCAGATCCCGAGCGAGCGGTTCGCCGGGGCCGTCCCCGGGGTCCGGTCCGAGCTACAGGTCTTCCGCGACCGGTTCGAGTACGATCGGGGCGGACTGCGCGGCCTCGTCTGGGGGTCGAAGACCGTCTCTACCGAGGAGGTCGACCTCGTCGTTCGCCGCGACGGGCGGCTCGACCGGCTGCTCGGCGCCGGGAGTTACGACCTGATCCGATCGGGGAAGCCGACGGTCAGGCTCTCCCACCTCGCCGAACCCGACGGAGTGGAGCGGGCGCTCGGCGGCCGCGTGCCGGCGCCGCGGGAGCGGGCCGAGGCGGCCGACGACGAGGCAGTTCGGACGGCGCTTCAGCGGGAGCGCGTCGCCTGGCGACGCTGGCCGGAGGACGAACCGCTCCCCCGCTCGGCGGTCGTGACGGACCCCGACCTGGTCGAACGGCTGCACGCGGGGGAGGAGATCGAGCGGTCCGAGGTGGCTCGCGCCGGAGATTCGCGTCCGTCCGGCGTCACCGCCGCGGACCTCGAGAACGGCAACTTCCCCGGCGGTGGCGGCGGCGTGAGCGCCGACTTCACCGGCGGCACGAGTCGCCAGTCACCGGGCCACGCCTCGAACGATCGCGGCGCCGAGAGCAACGTCGGCAGCGACGACTCGATCGACGGCGACTACATGTGACCCCCACTCGGTCGCCGTCGGCGGGCGCTCGTTAGCGGCGAATTCGCGCGGGTTCACGGTCGTGGCCGAACCGCGCCGCGAGTTTGTCGAACCGCGCTCGCCCGCCCCGGTCGAACGGAACACCGTGACCCACGGCCGCGACGTCGAACGCCGGCGCGTCCGTGGCGAGTCGGCGGACGCTCTCGCGGACCTGTCCCGCGTCGTCGGTGACGATCCACGGCATCGGATCGAGGCGGCCGTCGGACTCCGAGACGAGGTCGCCCAAGAGGGCGACGCCCAGTTCTTCGCTGACGTACGAGACGTGCCCGGAGGTGTGCCCCGGCGTCTCGTAGACGGTGAACGACCCGATCTCGTCGCCGTCGGCGAGCGGAATGACCCCGTTGTTCGGTGGGGTGTACAGCGGGCCGAGTAACCGCTGGAGAGCGCCTTTCGGGATCGAGAACGGCGGTGTCCCCCGGCCCGTGACCAGCGGTGCGTCGTGCCGACCGGCGTATATCGAGACATCGAGACCGTCGAGTCGGGAGAGGCCGCCGACGTGGTCGACGTCGTAGTGGGTGAGCAGCACCCGGTCGAGGTCGTCGAGGGCGAACCCGGCCTCGACGACGGCGTCGACGAGTTCCCCGCCCTGCCACGGCATCCCCGCGTCGACGAGCGTCAGGTCGCCGCCGTCGTCGACGAGATACGCGTTGACGCCGCGCAGGTCGATCCACCACACCCCCTCGCGCAGTTGCGTCACCATGTCGTCGCGTTCGGCCGCGGCACTGATAAAGCGTCGTCCGGTCGACAGGCCGGCACGTTTTTGCTCGGTCCCCGCGGCGGGTGACCTATGCGAGCTGACGAGGTGCCGCCGGTCCACGAGCGAGTCGCCGGCGAGGTCCGCGACCACTTCGACGGCGACGACACCGGCCACGACACGGCCCACGCGTGGCGGGTCTATCGGCTGGGTCGTCGCCTCGCCGAGCGCGAGAACGCGGACTTCGAGGTGGTGGGCGCCGCGGCGCTCGTCCACGACCTGCACCGTCTGCGCGGCGACGGGTTCGTCCATCCGCGCGAGACGATCCCCGAAGTCCGGCGGGTCCTCGCCGACGCCGACTTCCCGACGGACGGGCGCGACGCGGTCTGTCACTGCGTCGCCCACCACGAGGAGTACGACTTCGCCGAGACGACCCACCTCGACCACGAACCGACCGCCGAGGAGCGAGTGCTGCGGGACGCCGACAACCTCGACGCGCTCGGCGCGGTCGGGATCGGCCGGGCGTTCACCTTCGGCGCCCACCACGGCCAGGGAATGTACGACCCCGACCGTGAGGTGCGCGAAACGTACGACCGGCGCGACCGCGACAACACCGTGATCCAGCACGTCCGCGAGAAACTGCTGCGCCTGCCCGAGGCGATGGAGACCGACGCCGGTCGCGAACTCGCCGCGGAGCGGGCGGCCTACGTCGAGGAATTCGTCGATCGGTTCGAGGCCGAGTGGCGCGGGGAGCGCTAGCGGTCGATGGAGACGCCGAGACGTAGGTCTCGCGAGGAACGGCCCACCGAGACCACGTGTTCGCCCGAATCCACGGTCCAGCCGTCGGACTCGTCGTAGCGTCCGAACGCCCGCTCGTCGAGGGCGACGGCGACCCGACGGGATTCGCCCGGGTCGAGCGAGAGCGCGGCGAAGCCGGCCAGTTCCCGCGGCGGCCGCTCCAGATCGTCCGGCGCCTCGGGCGCGTCGACGTACGCCTGCACGACCTCTCGACCCGGTCGCTCACCCGTGTTTTCGACGGTGACTTCGACGGTCGCGTCGTCGACGGCTACGGCGTCGCGATAGGCGAACTCGGCGTACGAGCGGCCGTGACCGAACGGATAGGTCGGTTCGGCGTCGGTCGCGTCGAAGTGCCGATAGCCGACGAGCAGCCCTTCCTCGTAGTGAACCTCGCCGTCGACGCCGGGGAACCGCCGCTCGGTGTTCGCGGGGTACTCGCCCTCGGGCGCGAACGTCACCGGGAGCCGACCGCCCGGGTCGCTGTCGCCGTAGAGGACGGACGCGGCGGCGTCGCCGTGGGCCTGCCCGGGGTACCAGCCCGCGAGCACCGCGGCCACGTCCTCCCGCCAGGGCGTCTCGACGGGACCGCTCGTGTCGAGGACGACGACCGTCCGGTCGTTAGCGGCCGCGACCGCGTCGACCAGTTCGTCCTGCTCACCGGGGAGCGCGAGCGTCTCGCGGTCCGCCGCTTCCGTGGCCTGGTCGCGGACGAACACGACCGCCGCGTCCGCGTCTTCGGCGGCCGCGACGGCGTCGTCGACGGACGCGTCCGCGCTCTCCTCGTCCTCGGCTTCGTCGTCGCCGCCGAATCCGTCGAACAGCGACACGTCTTCGATCCGCGGGATGCCGCGGGCGACCGAGACATCGCCGTCGGCGCGAGCCTCGATCCCCTCGACCGGGCTCGTGTCGGTGAACGGCGTCGTCTCCGAGGACCCTCCGCCGCCCAGGATGGCCTCGTCGACGTTCGGCCCGATCACCGCCACGTCGGCGTCGTCGGCGAGCGGGAGGACGCCGTCGTTCTCCAGCAGGACCGTCCCGCGGACGGCGATCCGCTCCGCCAGTTCCCGGTGTTCCGGTGTGTCGATGGCGCCCTCGCCACGGTCCGCTCCGCCCTCGTCGTCGGCCCTACCGCCACCGCTCTCGCCGAGCAGGCCGTGGCGTTCGAGCTGGGTCAGGTACCGCTCGACCATGTCGTCGAGACGGGACGCGGGCACGTCGCCGGCCTCGACGGCGTCGGCGAGTTTCTCGCGGAAGAGCCCGCCGGTCCTGGGGTCGGGCATCCCGTCGGCGTAGTCGAAGCCGCCGGGGTCGATTTCGTCGGCGGGCATCCCCATCGACTCGAACAGTTCCTCGGCGGAGATGCCGGGCATCTGGAGGTCCAGGCCTCCGTTGGCCGTGCCGACCACACTCTCGGTGCCGAACCAGTCGGACATAACGACTCCCTCGAAGCCCCACTCGTCTTTGAGCACCTCGCTGAGGAGATGCTCGTGTTCGCTCATGAACGTCCCGTTGACGCGGTTGTACGCGGACATCGCGGCGCCGGCGCCCGCCTCGACCGCGTCGCGGAAGCCCGGCAGGTACAGCTCCCGGAGGACGCGTTCGTCGACCTCGGCGCTGACCGAGGCACGGGCCGTCTCCTGGTTGTTCGCAGCGAAGTGCTTCGGCGTCGCGATCACGTCTTCTGATTCGATTCCTTCGACGACGCCAGCCGCGAACTGCCCCGTCACGACCGGGTCCTCGGAGAAGTACTCGAAGTTGCGTCCGCAGTGGGGCACCCGGACGAGGTTGAGTCCGGGGCCCAGCAACACGTCCTGGGTCCGGGCGGTCGCCTCGCGGCCGAGCGCGGCGCCGAACTCGCGGGCGAGGTCTGCGTCGAACGAAGCGGCGAGGGCTATCGACGCCGGGAACGCGGTCGCCGGTTCGTCCGTCCGGACGCCGAGCGGCCCGTCAGAGAGCCGGACGTTCGGGATATCGAGCCGTTCCACCCCGGGAACGAAGCCGGTCGACGTCCCGTCCGTGTCGGTCGCACCGTGCGTGAGCCGTACCTTCTCTTCGATCGTGAGCGCTGACAGGAGCCGTTTCACTGCGGCTGAACTCATTGACTGAACGTTCAGTCAGGACCGACTTAATCGTTACTCCCGGCTTCCAGCGGGACGGTCCAGCTACTGTCGACGCGAACCGGCGAAAACGGGATCGAACAGAGTCGCAACAGAGAGACGGGGAAGGCGGAGCGTGGGGAGTGAAAGCGAGAGTGGGGAGAGCGGCCCGTCGCGGATCAGGTTCGAGCGTCCGGCGTCAGTGCTCGACGATGGTGCCGCCGGCGCTCAGTCGTCGCGGCGGGCGAGACCGACCAGGTGACCCATCTCCTCGACGACGAGTTCCTCGGTGGCGAGTCTGACGGCGGCTTCGCTGCCGGGGAGGCAGAACACCGCGACGCCCTCGACCATCCCCGCCGTCGCTCGCGAGGCCATCGCCCGGGTCCCGATCTCCTCGTAGGAGAGGATGCGGAACAGCTCGCCGAACCCCGGAAGTTCGCGGTCGAAGAGGGGCCGGGCGGCCTCGACGGTCACGTCGTCGGGCGTGACGCCGGTCCCGCCGGTCGTGACGACCACGTCGACGTCGTCCCGGCCCGTCAGGTGCAACAGGGCGTTCTGGACGCCGTCGAGGTCGTCGCGGAGGATCTCCCTGGTGACGACTTCGTGGTCCGCCGCCTCGACGACCGCCTCGATGACGTCGCCGCTCGGATCGTCGTCAGCCGTGCGGGTGGACGAGACTGTCACGACCGCCACGCCCAGGAGGTCGACGTCTGCCGCGTGCGTGTGCCCGTGGTCGTGGCCGTCTTCGTGCGAGTGCCCGTCTTCGTGCGAGTGCCCGTCTTCGTGCGAATGGCCGTCATCGTGCGAGTGGCCGTCATCGTGTGACTGACCGTCATCGTGCGAATGGACGTCGCTATCGGCGCGTCTACCGTCGCCCTGGCTATCGCCGGCGCCGTGACTGTCGTCGTGCCCGTGTTCGTCGGGATCGCTGTGACCGGTGGGGAGAGAGTCCTCGGGTCGGCTCTCTCCGGTGGTTCGACCGTTCTCCGGCTCGGCGGAGTCCCGACTCGGCGGCTCCGCGTGCTCGCCGGAAGCCGTCTGCTCGGTCGACGAGTCCCCGGAGTCGGCGAGCGGATCGGCGTCGTCGGCCGTCGGCGGCGTCTCCCCGTCCGAACCCCCGGGCGCCAGCGGATCGGTGTCCGACTCGCCCGACGCGTCCGGATCGGATTCGGCTGCCCCGGCCGATCCAGACGGCGCAAGCGGGTCCGAACTCGGTTCCGCCGTGTCGGATCCCCGGGGCTCCGGATCCGGCGACGACTCGGCCGAAGCGGCGTCCGACGCGCGCTGGTCGGCCGCTTCGGCCGTGTCCCCCTCCTGCTCGTCGATATCTGTAGCGGATTCGTCCCCTTCCTGCTCGCCGGACTCTCCGGCGGATTCGTCCCCCTCGGCGGATCCGTCCGCTGCCGAGTCCCCTTGCTCCTCGTCGTCACCGTACCCCCTGCTGGTGTCGCGGGACTGGAAATCGACCATGGGATCGATACCCGACAGCGGACCAAAAACCCCAGCATGCCAGGGCGGCGTCGGGCCCACTACGTCGGTCAGACGGGCGCGGGCCGGTCGCCACAGTTTTGCCCGGCGCGCGACTGGCTGCACGTATGCACGCAGTCCAGTTCGCGGACCACGGCGACCGCGGCGTCATCGAGTACGCCGAGCGGCCCGAGCCCTCCGCGGGGCGCGACGAGGTGCTCGTCGACGTGAAGGCGGGCGCGCTCAACCACCTCGACGTGTGGACCCGGCGCGGCCTCCCGGGGATCGACCTCGAACTCCCGCACGTTCCCGGGAGCGACGCGGCGGGCGTCGTCGAGTCCGTCGGCGAGGGCGTGACGCGGTTCGAACCGGGCGACCGCGTCGCGGTCAGCGCGGGCGTCAGCTGCGGCGACTGCGAGTTCTGCCGCCACGGCGAACAGTCCCAGTGCGTCGACTACTACATCATCGGCGAGCACGTCCCGGGCGTCCACGCCGAGTACGCCGCCGTCCCGGAGGACAACCTCGTCGCCGTCCCCGAGGGCGTCGACTGGGCGACCGCCGCGGCCGCCCCGCTGGTGTTCCAGACCGCCTGGCGCATGCTGATGGCGCGCGCCGACGTCCGCGCCGGCGAGTCCGTGCTCGTCCTCGGCGCGTCGGGCGGCGTCGGCCACGCCGCCGTCCAGATCGCCGACTTCGCCGGCGCCGAGGTGGTCGCGACCGCGAGCACGGCGGAGAAGCTCGACTACGCCCGCGAGGTCGGCGCCGACCACGCGATCAACTACGCGGAGACCGACTTCGCGGCGCAGATCGACGACCTGACCGACGGCCGCGGCGTCGACGTCGTGGTCGACCACGTCGGCGGCGAGACCTGGGACGACTCGCTGAAGAGCCTCGCCAAGGGCGGCCGGCTCGTGACCTGCGGCGCGACCGCGGGCAGTCGACCGGAGACGAACGTCAACCGCGTGTTCTGGAATCAGCTCTCGATTCTCGGGTCGACGATGGCGACCCCGGGCGAGGTGGACGACGTCCTCTCGAAGGTGTGGGACGGCACGTTCGAGGTGCGCGTCCGCGGGCGGTTGCCGATGAGCGAGACGTCGCGCGCGCACGAACTCCTCGAAGACCGCGAAGGGTTCGGAAAAGTCGTCGTCGTCCCGGACAGTGAGTTCGATGAGTGACGCGACCGACGCGGACGAGGCGGTCCGCTCGAATCCCGACACGGCGGGGTACGACGTTCCCGACCCGGAAGAACAGGAGTTCGGACTCCGGGGCTGGGGACTGGTCCTCACGCTCGTCGTGACGCTGATCGTGATTCCGGTGGCCATCGTCGCGCTGCCGGGGGCCGATCACGTCCTCGAATCGCTGCCGCTCGGGTGGCGCGACGCCTATCTCGTCTTGCCGTTCGTTCCCGCCCTGTTCCTCGGCCTGATCGGCGCCTGGACGGCCGTCGCCAACCGCCGTTCCTGACGGTCGGACCGTCTCGAGGAGCGGACCCGCGGCGCGATCCGCCCGGCCGCCGATCCAATTTTGATATCCAGCCACTTACACTTATTTCGGGGACCGGAGAACCTCCCCAGTATCGATGTCGACGCCGCTGCTCACACCGGTCGTCTTGCTGGGGGCGATTCTGGGGAGCGGCGTCGCCGCGTTCGTGTGGGTGTTCCGCGACACGCCGGGCGCGAAACCGCTCGGCGTGTTCATGATCGCCGCGAGCGTGATGGCGCTCGCGCAGGGGATGTCGCTCGCGACGCCGCCGCTCGCGACCAAGATCTACTGGTCGAACGTCGCCGCGACAGTCTCGACCGCGCTCCCAGTGGCGTGGCTGGCGACCGTCCTCGCGTACGCCGAGAGCGACCGCGCGGTCCGCGGGCGTACGCTCGCCGTCCTGCTTCTCGAACCGGCTCTCTTCGCCGCACTCGTCTGGACGAACGCCGATCACGCGCTCGTCTGGACCGACCGCTGGATCGAGACGGTCGACGGCGCCTCCGTCCTCGTCGCCGAGTTCGGACTCGCGATGTGGGCCCACGTCGGGTACGCCTTTCTGCTCGTCGCCGTCGGCGGACTCGAACTCCTCCGCGTGACCGTCCGCTCGAACGACTACTTCCGCAGCCAGGGCACCGCCCTCCTCGCGGCGGCCTTCGTCCCCGTCAGCATCGTCGCGCTCTCGCTCTACGGGGTCGTCCCGGCGCAGTACGAACTCATCGGGCTCGGATTCGTCTTCGCCGGCCTCGTCATGACAGCGACGCTCTTCCGGGGACGGCTCCTCTCGATCACGCCGGCAATGCGCCGGCTCGGTCGTGAAGCCGTCATCGACGAGATGGACGACAGGATCGTCATCCTCGACGACGCCGACCGGATCGTGGACGTCAACCCCGCCGCCGCTCGACTCTTCGACGTCGACCCCGACGACGTCGTCGGCGCGAAGCTGGAGCGGATCGCCGCGAGGCTCGCCGACGCCATCGACGCCCTGGAGAACGGCCAGGCCGAACTCGCCATCGACGGCCCCGAGGGCCGCCGCTACTACGACGTCCGCGTCTCGCGGCTGTACCGGAGTTACGGCGGCGTCGCCGGCCGCGTCGTCAGCGTCCGCGACGTGACCGGCCGCCGCCTGCACGAACAGCGCCTCGACGTGCTCAACCGCGTCCTCCGCCACAATCTCCGCAACGAACTCAACGTCGTCCGCGGCAACGCCGAACTGCTCCGCCGCGAGGTGGAACCGACAGACACCGACGTCGAGCGCCGCCTCGACCGCATCGAGGGCACCGTCGACACCGTCTCCGCCCGCAGCGAGAAGATCGGGCAGGTCTCTCGCGCGCTCGACCGCGACTGCGACGGAGACTTCGACGCGGCGACGAGACTGGACGGACTCGCCGCCGCCGTCGAGGACCGTCACCCCGACCTGACTGTCCGCGTCCGCGTCCCCGACGGCCTGACCGTCGTCGGCGGGCCGTCGCTGGAGCGCGCCTTCGAGGAGCTCTTCGAGAACGCGGCAGAACACGCCGGCGACGCCCCGACCGTGGAGGTGACCGCCGATCGGACCGACGGCCCGTTCGCCGCCGTGCGGGTCGAGGACGACGGACCGGGGATCGACCGACAGGAGCGGGTCGTCATCGAGGAGGGCCGCGAGACCGCGCTCGAACACGGCAGCGGCGTCGGCCTCTGGCTCGTCAACTGGGTCGTCCAGGAGTGCGGCGGCGACATCGAGTTCGGTGAGTGCGACGAGGGGACGGTCGTCGTCGTCACGCTACCCGACGCTGACGCCGACGGTGGGCTCGGCGCCGGGAGCGGATCCGGCGACGCCTCCGGTGACGTCCATACGGACGACGCACTGCTCGACGCGGACGAGCGCGCCGGACTGGGAGCCGACGACTGAGTCCCCCGTCGCGACCACCGCTCACCCGCTGGCCGCTCACTGGCTGGCCGATTAGCCGCCGCCCGAGCACTCGCCGCCCGATCACTCGCCGGCGGACTGCACCCACACCGTCTTGCGGTTGACGAACTCGCGGATCCCGTCCCGACCGAGCTCCCGACCGTACCCCGAGTTCTTGACGCCGCCGAAGGGGAGCCGCGGGTCGGACTTGACGAGTTCATTCACGAAGGTACAGCCGGCGTCGATCTCGCGGGCGACCCGCTCCCCGCGGTCCAGATCGCCGGTCCAGACCGACGCCCCCAGTCCCAGGTCGGTGTCGTTCGCCAGGTCGATCGCGGCCGCCTCGTCCTCGACTTCGAAGACGGCCGCGACCGGTCCGAACACTTCTTCCGTCGCGACGGCCGCGTCGCGCGGCACGCCCGTCAGCACCGTCGGCGGGTAGTAGAACCCCTCGCGGTCGAGCACCTCCCCGCCGCACTCGACGGTCGCGCCGGCGTCGACGCTCTGTTCGACCTGGTCGTGCAGGTCCTCCAGGAGGTCCTCGCGCGCCTGCGGGCCGAGATCGGTCGCCTCGTCGGTCGGATCGCCGACTGTCAGCGACTCCATCTCGGCGACCAGCCGCTCGGTGAACGCGTCGGCCACGTCCGCGTGGACGACGAAGCGCTTGGCCGCGATGCAGGACTGCCCGGAGTTGATACAGCGGGCGCGCGCGCCGGTCTCGGCCGCCGCCGCGAGATCCGCGTCGTCGAGGACGACGAACGGGTCGCTCCCGCCGAGTTCGAGCACCGACTTCTTCAGTTCGCGGCCGGCGGTTTCGGCGACGGCGCGGCCCGCCCGCTCGCTCCCCGTCAGCGTCACCGCGGCGACGCGGTCGTCGGCGATCACCTCGTTCGCGGCGTCCGAATCGACCACGAGCGACTGGAAGACGCCGTCGGGGTAGCCCGCGCGCTCGAACACCTCGGCGATCGCTCGCGAGCAGCCCGGGACGTTCGACGCGTGTTTCAGGAGGCCGACGTTACCCGCCGTGAGGTGCGGCGCGGCGAACCGAAACACCTGCCAGAACGGGAAGTTCCAGGGCATCACCGCCAGGATCGGCCCCAGCGGCTCGTGGGCGACGTACGTCTTCGCTCCCGACTGGCCGCCGATCCGCCGGTCCTGCAGGTGCTCGGGCGCCCGTTCGGCGTAGTAGTCGCACACCCAGGCGCACTTCTCGACCTCGCCCCGCGCGCTGTCGATCGGTTTGCCCATCTCCGCGGTCATCAGTTCGGCGTACTCGTCGACGTGCTCGCGGAGGACCTCGCCGGCGCGTTCGATCAGTTCCGTCCGCTCTTCGATCGGTCGCTCTCGCCAGGACTCGAACGCCTCTGTCGCGGTCGCGAGCGCCGCTTCCACGTCCTCGCCGTCGTCCGTCGCGACCGGTTCCAGGGGGTCGCCGGTCGCCGGGTTGACGCGTGCCATGCCTTAGCTAGCGTGGCGACACCGAATGTAGTTTCGGCAGGAAAAGCCGGGCCCGGTGCCTCACTCGAAGTCGCGGCGCATCGCGATCTCGAACCAGGGACAGAGGCGCAGTTGGCGGTACCACCGCGGGTGTTCGTAGAGGCGCTCGTACGGGACCCACATCAGCCCGCCGACCTCGTCGGGGTCCGGATCGAGGGACGTGTCGAGCAGGGTGGCCTTCAGCACCGCGCAGACCTCGTGTTCGACGCCCTCGTCCATGTAGTAGCGCTTGTACTCGAAGCGGTCGGTCACGCGGAGGTCGTCGTACTGGTCGGGCGTGACGCCCAGTTCCTCTTCGAGGCGCTGGCGGGTGGCCTCGACCTGGGTCTGGCCCTGGACCGGGTGCGACGCGACGGTCCCGTCCCAGTAGGTGTCCCAGAGGCGCTTTTTCGGGCTGCGCTGGGCGAGCAGGATCCGTCCCTCCTCGTCGAACAGCAGCGACGTGAACGCCCGATGGCGCCGTCCGTCTCCCGTGTGCGCGTCGAGTCGGTTGACGAGGCCCTGCTCCTCGTCGTTCTCGTCGACCGCGATCACGGCCTGCTCGGCGTTCTCGTGGTACTCGTCGTTCGCACCGGCGCCCGGCGCGTCGTCGGGACCGCTAGAAGCCCCCGCGTCCTCCGAACTCATGAGATTTACATCGGCGAGCGGGTTCAAACAGTCTTCGACTCACGGCGGTCCGTCGAGACGCGGACCACGGCCGATCCGCCTCACTCGTCCGGCCACGGCGACGGTGTCGGCTCGTAGGTGTCGCCGACGCGAAATTGCATCGCCCCGTCGCGGACGCTCGCGTCGATCGACTGTCGCTCGACGATCTCGCCGTCGAAGCTGAACGCCATCGGCCGGTCGGTCGTCGTGACGAGTAGTTCCTCGGTGGTGAGTCGCGTGAGGTGCGAGGCATCCTGTTTCAGCAATCGCTGGAGCGCGCCCTCGGCGAGGTAGTCGATAGCGGGCGCCTGCTCCACGATCACGACCTCCAGTCGCCCGTCTTCCAGGTTCGCCTGACCGCGGCCGCCACCGAGGAAGCGGCGGCCGTTCCCGATCAGCAACACGAGCGCCGTCCCCGACCACAGCGGATCGTGAGACGCGCCGGCGCGTATCTCCAGCAGCGGCCCCTCGTAGTGGCGGGCGTCCGAGAGCGTCTGGAGCGCGTAAGCGAGCGACCCGATCCGCGCCTTCGTCTCGTCGTCGGTGTCCTCGCTGGCCTCCGCGATCAGGCCGCCCATGCAGGAGTTGACGAAGACGTCCCCGTCCGCGACGCCGAGGTCGAGCCGCCGACGGTCCCCCTCCTCGGCGACCTCGAACGCCTGTTCGACGGACTCGATCCCCAGGTTCTCGGCGAAGTTGTTGCCCGTCCCGGCCGGGACCACGGCGAGTTCAACCTCGTCTAGCGCGTCGGCCTCCGCGACGCCGCGGACCACCTCGTTCACCGTGCCGTCGCCGCCGCACGCGAGGATCTGATCGGCCTCGTCCGCCGCCGCTCGCGCCAGCGTCACGGCGTCTCCGGGTTCGTCGCTGTCTCGAACCTCGATACCCCGTTCGCCCGCGCGCTCGCGGGCGGTCTCGGTGTCAGTCCCGTCGCCGCCGGTCGGATTTCGGACCATGACGCGGCGCATGTGGAGACGAGGGGCGGCAGGTCTTTACGACTATCGCCCCTTGCTAGCACGTGTTCGCAGTCGACCTCCACCTGCACACGCGACCCTTCCACAACCCGCGTGGCGCCCCGACGGCGTTCGACCCGTACGGAGCGAGGCTGATGGCCGCGTCGGCCCGCAACAGGGGGATCGACGGGGTCGCCTTCACGAACCACAACTACCGGGTCCCGTACGTGAACGACGACCCGGTGTTCGTCCCCGGCATCGAGGTGACGACCCGCCACGGCCACGTCCTCGTCGTCGGACCGGACCCCCCGGACCGGACGTACGGCGACAGGAGCCACCCCGCCGCGGTCGTCGAAGACGCCCACGGCCGCGGGTGTGTGGCCGTGATCGCGCACCCCTTCCGGGACAGCACCGTTCTGGACGCCGACGCGCCCTTCGACGCCATCGAGGTCAACGGCAAACACCCCGAACGCCGGTCGGAGATCGAGCGGATCGCCGACGAGCGCGAGATACCCGTCGTCGGCGGTAGCGACGCCCACTTCCCGTTCGAACTCGGCCGCGTCCATACGCTCGTCTACGCCGACGAACTCACGCCCGAGAGCCTCGTCGCCGCGATCCGGGACGGGCGGGTCGAGCCCCGGCGACAGACGTACCTCACCGACAGGCTGTTGCTACCGATGTACGACGCGATCCACGACGCTCGCGACGTACTACAGCGAGCGGTCCCCGGCTGAGGAGAAGCGACGTCGGCCGACGGGTCTGCAGAGAACCGGCCGAGTTCTGTCGATTTCGGGGTGGGGCAGTTATCCGACCCGCTCGTCCAGAATCAGTCTCGTCTTCGTGCTCACGACTTCCTCCAGCTCCCGGGTCTGGGTGATGATCTCGTTGACGCGCTCGGTGTCCTGGGCGTCGACGACGAAGACGACGTCCTCCTCGCCGGAGACCTGCCAGACGAAGTCGACCTCCTGCCACTCTGCGACGCGCTCGCTGATGTCGTGCGTGTCGACGCTGACGTCGACGCCGACCTCGATCATCGCTTTGACGTTCCCTGTCCGCGTCGCCACGGTAAAGCGCTCGATGACGCCCTCGTCGACGAGCGACTCGACGCGGTTGCGGACGGTCCCCTCGGAGGTCCCCACGCTGTCCGCGATCTCCGTGTACGGCGTCCGCGCGTCCCTGCGGAGGATAGTCAGGATCTGCCGGTCGAGGTCGTCCATCGAATACCCGTGGCTTCCCCGCGCCCCCACTTGACCGTTACGAAATTCGTAACCTGGCTTCGAAAGCAAGGCTTATGCACGGAGGTGGTATACGCATCTCGTAATGACGGACGCCTACGTGGCACTGGAGGGAGGACGCGTCGTCGAGGCGCGCGCTCGCGCTCCGGGCACGACTCGCGGCGAACTGGTATTCACGACAGCGTACACCGGGTACGAGGAGAGTCTGACCGACCCGTCCTACGAGGAGCAGATCCTCACGTTCTCCTACCCCCTGATCGGCAACTACGGCGTCCGAGAGGAGCGCTTCGAGTCCGACCGTGTCCACCCGCGCGGCGTCGTCGCGCGCGACCTCACCGACGACGTGGCCGAGTGGCTCGAAGCGGAAGGCGTCCCGGCGGTCGACAAGCTCGACACGCGCGACCTCGTCACCGAGATCCGCGACTCCGGCGCGATGAAGTGCGGCATCGCCGCGGGCGAGGGCGTTACCGAGCAGGACGCGCTCGACGAACTCGACCAGTGCAAGCACATGAGCGACCACGTCGACATCGGCGACCAGGTCACCACGCCCGAGACAGTCGTCTACAACGAGGAGGGCGACGGCGCCGACGTGGCGCTCATCGACTGCGGCGCGAAGGGGTCGATCATCACGTCGCTCGTCGAGCGCGACGCGACGGTCCACCTCATGCCCCACGACACCACCGAGGACGAGGTCGCCGACCTCGACCCCGACGTCCTCTTTATCTCCAACGGCCCCGGCGACCCGGAGAACTTCGACCAGGCCAACGAACTCGTCGACAGCTACGTCGGCGAGAAACCCATCGCGGGCATCTGTCTCGGCCAGCAGGTCGTCGCCAACGCGCTCGGCGGCGAGACCGAGAAGATGGAGTTCGGCCACCGCGGCGTCAACCAGCCGGTCCGCGACCTGCGGACAGACCAGGTCGTCATGACCACCCAGAACCACGGCTACACCGTCGCCGACCCCGGCGACAACCTCGACGTCACGCAGATCAACGTCAACGACGACACCCCCGAGGGCCTGGAGAACGACGAACTCGACATCATCACCCGCCAGTACCACCCCGAGGCCAACCCCGGCCCCAACGACTCGAAGGACTTCTTCGACGACGTGCTCGCGATGGCCGAGGACGACACCGTCGCGACGCAGACGAACTAACGACGGGAACCGCCTTCGACCCCTTCTCCGCCGCTCTACCCGTTTTCCGACCGCTCTACGCGCTTTTCCGGCGCTCCGAACCCTTCTCCGGACCGGTTCACTCGGACCGGTCGACCGGCTTCCCACGGTACTGGATCCGCGACTCCGACCCTTCCTCGGTGTGGTCGGTGCCGTTCCCGTTCTGCGTCGCGCTATCCGTCCCCTCACCGTCGTCCGTCGCCCCGGAATCCGACGGTGGGTCGTCGGGGACGCCGGGGTGATTCTCGCGACTGATGGGCTGGCCGCGATAGGTCAGCTGGTTGGCGCCGTCGTCGGTCTCGATCTCCTCGGGCGACTCCGTCGTGCGCTCCTCGACGTACTCCGCGGCCGCCGCGAGCAGCGACTCGCTCGTCGACCGCTTGGCCCAGCAGTGGTACTGCTTGCGCGGCGTCCGGAGGACGAACCGGGTAGCGAGCAGCCCCGTGTGGTACGAAGCCGCGACGACCGAATCGTGGGGTACCTCTATCACGCTGTCCGCCTCGTCGCCGCCGACCAGACAGAGCGTCCGGCGGTCCGTGACCACGATCGCCGTCCCGCGGTCGCCGGCCGGCTTCGTCGTGTTGCGCTTCGTTCCCAGGCCGATACCGCGCTTCCCGTTGGTCAGGACGTACGCCGGCGCCTCCGTCCCGTCGAGGCGCGTGACGGGCGGCTGGTGCAGCCGCCCGTCGGGAAACGACTCCTCGCGTCCAGCGAGGACGCCGACGGTCACGGACGCGTGAGGCGCCATCTCCGCCAGTGTCATCGCCCTGTCGAGGGGACTACCGTCGCTCATCGACTCCCTCCGGGCGACGTCGCGCACGTCTCGGCGGTCATTACCCCGACGTTGTCACCCGGATCTTATCAGAATACGCCTACGATTCCTTGTGGACAGGGTACGTCCTAATACGTCTCGGTCGGGTGACCAGGGGGTCCTGAGCCGGCGAAGCGGTCACCGTTCCCACTCGTAGAACCACCACGACGCGCCGAGCAGCAGGAGCCCCGCGCCGAGCACGGACGTGGCCGGTTCGGGAAAGACGAACAGCACGAACCCGACCAGGATCAGCAGGCTCGGCTCGATCTCGTTCCAGTACTCGGAGTAGCTGGGAAAGGCCATGTGCTGCCGTTGGAGGGCGACCGGGAAATACGTTGACCGGTCACCGAACGGGTTGGACCGCTCGCGGGCTACGGGACCGTGTCGCCGACCCGGACCAGCCTGACGTGCCCTCGCTGGTCGATCGTGACTCTGTATCCCGCGTAGGAGAAGGCGATCTCCATCTGCGCCTCGGACGACGGCGGCCGCTTGAAGAGGTTCTCGACGGCGTGGTCGACCTCGCGGTACAGCGACGGTAACTCCGTCGGGTCGACCCCTTCGAGTCGCGCGATCAGTTCGAGAAACTCGTTCTCGGCCGTCGCAGACCGCGGTTCGATCTGTGCCCGCACGATCCCTGGGGGGTCCCCTCCTGTCTCGTCAGCCTCGTCGGACGGGCCCTGTCCCATACACTGTGAGATACGGAGCGCCCGGGACAAGTGTAGTTGCCACCGTTCGGTCAGCTACGGACCGGTAACCGCGCGAGTAGTGACCGAGTGACGCGGTCGAGTTGCGGGTTCGGGGCCATCGGGACGCCCGAACGGAAGCGATCTGCCGACCCGGTGCACACCGACCGACGACACGCTGTCCGGTCGCCGACAGCGGCGGACGGAGCGACCGAGGAGAGGGCGAAGGCGTTCAGGCTGGCGACGGCGTCTGGACGGTCGAGATGTAGCCCGTGAGGTCGGTCGTAGAGATCATGCCGATGACGCCTTCCTCGTCGTCGATGACGGGGACGTGGTGGATCCCGTGTTCGATCATGAGGTCGGCGACGTCGACGATCGAGGCCTGTGCCGTCGTCGTGACGACGTCGGTCGTCATGTAGCGCTCGACGGTGGTCTGGGCCTTCGGCTTGCTCTTGGCGACGATGTCGACGAAGTCCGTCGTCGTGAGGATGCCCAGCAACTGGTTGTCGTCGTCGACGACGACCAGCGACCCGATATCGCGGCTCAGCATCTGCTCGGCGGCGTCTTCGACGAGCGTTTCCGGTCCGACCGACTGGATTCCTGAACTCATCAGTCGAGCGACGAAGATGTCGTCCATACCAGTTCATCACATATCCAGAATATAAACACCGACGATTTTCACCGCTCGACGGGCGACGATCACACCTCATCGCGCTCCACGGACCGAACCGGAAGGCACAGGCCCGACCCGCCGCAAGCACGGCGACATGTCCTGGTATCTGCTCGGTATCGCCGGCTTGTTCGAGATCGCGTGGGCCGTCGGGCTGGAGTACTCCGAGGGGCTTACCCGACCGGTCCCCACGGCCGCGACGGTCGTCGCGCTCGTCATCAGTATGGTCCTGCTCGCGAAGGCCGTCGAGTCCCTGCCGGTCGGGACCGCCTACGCCGTCTGGACGGGCATCGGCGCGGTCGGGACCGCGGCGCTCGGGATCGTCCTCTTCGACGAGTCCGGCGACCCCCTCCGCATCGCCTTCATCGGCCTCATCGTGGTCGGCATCGTCGGCCTCAACCTCTCTTCGGGCGGCCACTGACGCGGAACCGGGCTCCGCTTCCGACCAGCTGTCGGCGTTCAGAACTGCCGATACAGCAGGACGACGACACCGACCACCAGCAACAGGACGCCCCACCACAGCGAGTCGCCCGGGATCGCTTTGAGCAGTAGCGTCACGATTCCGGACGAGACGAGCGACCACCCGATCGTCGTCTGGTAGGCCATACGGCTCGTTCGTGGCGTGAACGGAAAGACGCTCGGCCGGCGATAGAAACGGGAGCGGAGGAGAGCGGAGGGGGGCTCGGTCGCCGCAGTCAGCCGCCGCTCAGTTCTCCTTGGGCTGGCCCCAGTACTCGTCGCGCTTGACGCGCTGGCCGACGGGCTGGACGTCCAGCGGTTCGTCGGCGGCCTCGATGGCCTCCAGGGCCGCGCGGGCGCTCGCGAGCGTCGAGAAGTAGGTGATCTCCTCCTCGACGGCCGTCTGCAGCGGCTTGCGCTGGCGGGAGACGATGATGTCCACCTCGCCGTTCTCGATGGCCGCGACGAACTCGTCTTCGTCGTCGAACTGGACGAGGTCGAAGTGCTCGGCGTAGCCCTCGACCAGTTCCTCGCCGGCCTCGGTCTCGCGGCCGGGGAACTCGCTCTCGGAGAGGTCGACGACGGCGGTCCCCTCGAGCGGGATGGCCTTGCCGACGGACATCTGGGCCTTCTGGTAGGCCTTGCCGAACGAGTCGGCGGTGCCCATGACCTCGCCGGTGGACTTCATCTCGGGGCCGAGACGCGGGTCCGAGCCCGGCAGGCGGTCGAACGGGAGGACGACCTCCTTGATCGAGACCTGCTCGGGGACCTGCTCGTGGACGTCCAGGTCTTCGAGGGTCTCGCCGGCCATGACCTTCGCCGCGAGCTTCGCGATGGGGACGCCGGTCGCCTTCGAGACGAACGGCACAGTACGGGAAGAGCGCGGGTTCGCTTCGAGGACGTACACCTCGCCGTCCTTGACGGCCAGCTGGACGTTCATCAGCCCGACCGTGTCGAGCGCGCGGGCGATGTCCTCGGTCACCTGGCGCACCTTGCGGTTCACGTCGCGACCGAGCGAGCGCGGCGGGATCATGCAGGCCGAGTCGCCGGAGTGGACGCCTGCGGATTCGACGTGCTCCATGATGCCGCCGATGAGGACGTCCTCGCCGTCGGAGACGGCGTCGACGTCGAGTTCGACGGCGCCCTCGAGGAACTCGTCCACGAGGATCGGCTTGTCCGGACTGACGCGGACAGCTTCCTCGATGTACTCTTTGAGGTCCTCGTCGCTGTAGACGATGTCCATCGCGCGCCCGCCGAGAACGTACGAGGGACGCACGAGGACCGGATAACCGATCTCGTGGGCCAGGTCGAGCGCTTCCTGTTCGCTCGTGGCGGAGCCGCCCTGGGGCTGGGCGACGCCAAGATCGTCCATCAGGCGGTTGAAGCGGTCGCGGTCCTCGGCGAGGTCCATCGCGTCGACCGAGGTGCCCATGATCTCGCAGTCGAGGCCGCGGCGGTCGAGTTCCGCTTTCAGCGGGTGGCCGATGTCGACGGACGTCTGGCCGCCGAACTGGACCATCACGCCATCGGCGCCGGTCTCCTCGACCACGTCGGCGACTTCCTCGGCCGTGATAGGCTCGAAGAACAGCCCGTCGGAAGTGTCGTAGTCCGTCGAGACGGTCTCGGGGTTGTTGTTGACGACGTGCGCGTCGACGCCGACCTCTTCGAGCGCGCGGACGGCGTGGACGGAACAGTAGTCGAACTCGACGCCCTGTCCGATGCGGATCGGGCCGCCGCCGACGACCACGACGCTCTCGAGGTCGCGGTCGACCTGCACCTCGTCGCGGCCGAGCCCCGAGATGGGGTCGCGCGAGGAGTAGTAGTACGGCGTCGTCGCCGCGAACTCGCCGGCGCAGGTGTCGACGAGCTTGAAGTCGCGGTCCGACGTCTGGGCGTCGACCTCGTCGACGGTCGCATCGGGACCGGGCGAACTCGCTGCATCCGCGGACTCGGTCTCCGCCCCACCGTCAGAGCGTGGCTCTGACGAGGTCTCGCTCGTGTCGCTCGCGAGACCCCCGTCGGCCATCGCGGTATCGTCGTCGGGAGCGTCCGGGCCCTCGACAACCGGGAGCCAGGACGCGTGCGTGTCGTTGAACTCGCCGCCGGCCAGCGCCGTGATCTCCTGGTCGGTGAAGCCGACGTCGGCCGCGGCCTGGTAGTCGCCGTTCTGGGCGGCCTCGGCCGCGTCCGCGATGCGCTGGAACCGTTCGAGGTACCACTCGCGGATCTCGGTGATCTCGTTTATCTCCTCGACCGTGTAGCCGCGACTGAACGCCTCGAAGATGGCGTAGGGGCGGTCGGGCGAGGGGCGTTCGAGGTAGTGGTCTTCGAGCTCGTCGTTGAAGACCGTCGAGAAGTCCGCGGCGGGGTCGTACTCCGAGGAGCGCAGCGCCTTGAGGAGCGACTCCTCGAAGGTGCGGCCGATGGCCATCGCCTCGCCGGTGGACTTCATCGCCGGCCCGAGTTCGAACTCGACGTCGCCGAACTTGTCCTTGGGCCAGCGCGGCACCTTCGTGACCACGTAGTCGATGGCGGGCTCGAAGGCGGCCGTGGTCTGGCCGGTGATCTCGTTTTCGATCTCGTGGAGGCGCTTGCCGAGCGCGACCTTCGCGGTGACGCGGGCGATGGGGTAGCCCGTCGCTTTCGACGCGAGCGCCGAGGACCGGGAGACGCGCGGGTTGACCTCGACGACGCGGTACTCGCCGCCGGGCGTGCCGTCGTCGCGCCAGGCGAACTGGATGTTACAGCCGCCCTGGATGCCGAGTTCGCGGATGACGTCGAGGGCCGTGTCGCGCATGACCTGGTGGCCCTCGTCCGGGATGACCTGCGAGGGGGTCACGACCGTGGACTCGCCCGTGTGGATGCCCATCGGGTCGAGGTTCTCCATGTTGCAGATGATGATACACGAGTCGTCGGCGTCGCGCATCACCTCGTACTCCAGTTCGATCCAGCCGTCGATGGACTCCGTGATCATCACGCGGTCGTCGCGCGAGAGTCGCAGGCCCTTGCGGACGGCCTTCTTGAGTTCGTCCATGTCGTCGATGACGCCCGACCCGGCACCGCCGAGGGTGTAGGTCGTGCGCATGATGACCGGAAGGCCGCCGACTTTCTCGACGGCCTCCTCGACCTCGTCCATGGACTCGATAGTCACCGACTCGGGGACCGGCTCGTCGATGGACTCCATGCGCTGGCGGAACTGGTCGCGGTCCTCGGTCGCGTAGATGGTGTCGAGCGGCGTGCCCATCACGTCCACGTCGTACTCGTCGAGGACGCCCTCCTCGGCGAGTTCCGCGGTGACGTTCAGGCCGGTCTGGCCGCCCAGGCCGGCGATGACGCCGTCGGGCTGTTCCTTCCGGATGATCTCCGAGATGGCCTCCGTGTTGATCGGCTCGATGTACACGGCGTCGGCCATCTCCGGGTCGGTCATGATCGTCGCCGGGTTCGAGTTGACGAGCACGACGCGGGCGCCCTCTTCCTGCAGCGCGCGACACGCCTGTGCCCCCGAGTAGTCGAACTCGGCCGCCTGCCCGATCTTGATCGGGCCGCTCCCGATGAGCAAGATCGTACGGTCCTCTTCCTGTGTCATTACTCGGGGGGAGTCCGCTCGTCGTAATAAACCCGGCGAAAGAATACGGATATCGAAACCCAGTTTCGAAAATCGTATTCTACGGGCGTCGTCCGTCTGTCCGACGGATTCGAGGAAAACGGTGTCGCCCATGGCTGGTTCCGGCCCCGATTCGAGGGGCCCTCCGGGTGATCGGGCCGGCCGCCGGCGCGGGTCGGTACGGCGGCCGCGTCGCTACCGAATCCAGCGCGACGACGCATAAATCACCGACGGTTCGGAGCGGCCGGCCCCCTCGTCGAGCGTCGGCGGGGCCCGATTCGGGGTCGGCAGCGGTCAGCCGGTCCGGTCGCTCACGCGGTACCGGAACGGCTGGTCGCGAACGACCTCGACCTCGCCAGACCGCGCGTGCTGCCCGAGGACGGTCGCGACGCGGTGGGCGCTGTCGAACTCCTCGCCGTGCGCTTCGAGGACGTCGAGGATCTCCCGCGCCGTCAGCGGTTCCTCGGCGTCGGCCTCCCGGAGCACCGAGCGGATGCGCTCGAACTCGCGCTGACGGGTGCGCATGCGGGACCCTTCGGTCGCCGATATCATCAAACGCCGTCAGACAGCCGTCTGACGGCCGAGCATCGTCGAGGGTGTGACAATCGAAGTCGGTAGGGCTCCTCAGACCGCGGAGTCGTGTTCGGTCTCGAACTCGCGTTCCTCGCGGTACTGGTCGACGAACGCGGCCACGTCGAACTCGTGGAGCCACTGCTCGAACTGCGCGGTGGCCTCCTCGTCGTCGGCGTGGCTCACGGCGTGGTCCATCAGTTCGACGACGAGTTCCACGACGACCTCGTGGAGACGGCGCGCGTCGAAGTCGGTGAGCCAGACCATCGAGTAGCCGGCCTGTCCGTCGTCGGAGACGTCCTCGACGACGACCTCCTGGGGGAACTCCTCCATCACGCTGGCCATGACGTGGGCGGTCGTGAACTCCGGGAACTCGTCGGCGGTCTCGATGGTGTCCGTCAGCACCTCGACGAGGAACTCGGGGACGAACCGGCCCAGCGGGTGGACGTCCATGACGACGGCGTGGACGTCGCCGCAGGTGCAGTCGTACTCCCGCAGGCCCATGTCCAGGTCGTGGACGGCCACCGTCTCGCCGCAGGGCAACTCGATGTCGGCCCCCTCGCTCCCGGGGACGCGCGGCTCTGCCATTGTCGGAGGTACCGCTGTCAGCCGTTTAAACGCCGCGGTACGGGTCGCGAGAACGGCGCGGCGGGACTGGGAGCACTACGGCCAGTCGTCGCGCTCGTCGTCGCCGGCCACGTCGTCCGGGGTCTCCGGTTCGCCGAGCTCCCAGTCGGCCGCCTCCGCGGCGTCCTCGATAGCGAGGTACTCCCAGCCGACCTCCTCGGCCAGGTCGGCGTCCTCGTCGTCGATGCCGACGAAGACGTGCCGCTCGGTGCCGAACTGGCGCTGGACGTTCTCCAGGCTCTCGGCGCGCGAGCGGGGTCCCGAGAAGAAGTCCTGCCGGATCCGGTGTTTGCGCGTGAAGTTCGTCACGACGTAGGTCGGCTGGTCGGAGACGACGCCGACGTACTCGCTCCACTGGCGCGCGTCCTGAAACACTCGATCGGGGTAGGCCAGTTCCTTCAGCGCGTCCAGGTCGAACGCGAGCGTCATGTCGCTGCTGCCGCCGCTGTCCATACTCGACAGACGCACAGGACGGGGGAAAACGGCTTCGATCAGGCCCCGAGCCCGTCGGTCTGACCCGCTGCCGCGGCGCTCGCCCGGCCGCCGACGCCGCCGACCGCCTGCAGGTACGCGCTCGTCAGCATCGAGATGCCGAAGACGATAACGCCCGTCTCGACCGCCCGTCGGAACGGCCCCGTCAGATCACCGAGCGGGACCAGCCCGCTGATGAACGTCACGACGAGGTACGTCAACCAGAAGACCGCCGCGAGCGCGAACATCTGGAGGGCGTTCTCCTTCACCAGCGCGTAGCTCTGGGAGATCGCCTCGAAGACCCCGTCGCCCGCCAGCGCGATCCGGTGGCGAACGAAGAAAAACAGGACCGCCAGCGCGATACCCGGAATCAGGAAAAACAGCGCTCCGAGGACGATCAACACCAGCGCGACGAAGTTCGCGACCAGCGACTTCGCGTACGCGCCGGGTAGGCCCGACGTGATCTCCTCCAGCGGGACGCTGTTTGGGTCTCGCGCCGCCAGCGCCCGCACTCCGACGACGTGCAGGAGTTCCGCGACGAAGGGGAGCACCGCCAGCATCGCCACGGCGATCGGGAAGGAGACGTCCATCCCCGTCTCCGTCAGGCCGTCGAGGAGCGGGAGCAACGAGCTGTACCCCCGTTCGATCAGTTCGGCTTCCAGTTCCCTGATCGTGTACCCCCCCGCTTCCCTGAGCGCGAACTCGATCCCGCGCGCGAAGAACGTCTCGTAAATCACCGGGTTGGCGAGCCTGAACCCCAGAAAGAGGACCACCACCAGGAGCCCCGGGACGGTCAACAGTCGCTGCACCGCGTCCTCCAACGTGTCACCCACCGAAACTGACATGGCGCGGACTGGACGGCTCTGTCACTTAAAGGATTTCATTCAGTCTAGCTGACTGCTCTGCGGCGAATCCGAAAATCGACCGAATCGCGGAAAATTCGAACCGGAGCCTTACTCGGCCTTGGGCGCCGCTTCTTCGAGCTTGTCCATGTCGACGTCTTCCTCCATGAGGAGGTCCTTGTGCTGGGCGACCTCGCGTTCCTCGCGGATGAGCTTCTTGTACTTGGACTGCTGGGAGAGGTCGCCGATCAGGACGCCACCGACGATCTTGCCGTCCTTGAACGCGAGGCGCCGCCACTCGGTGTCGCTGAACTTCTGGCTGGCCTCGTCGTCGCCGATAGTCGGGTGGCCAAAGGAGAGGAACGGGAAGTCGAAGTGCGTGATCGAGTACGAGGAGACCCAGCGAAACTCCTCGGGGTCGTCGGTCTCCCCGCCGTCGCGGAGGTCCTCGACCATGTTCTCGCCCGCGATCGAGCCCTGTTCCTTGGCGGATCCCCACGACCCGTTCTCGCCCATCTCGCCGAGGATGGTGTCGTAGAACCAGGTGATGTCACCGGCTGCGTAGATGTCGTCGACGTTGGTGCGCATGAACTCGTCGGTGACGATACCGTTGTCGTTGGTCTCGACGGGCGTTTCCTGCAGGAACTCCGTGTTGAAGCTCAGCCCGATGGCGACGCCGGCCCAGTCGCCGTCGAAGCGCTCGCCGTTGGGGTCGACGGCCGCCTCGACCTGCCCCGTCTCGTCGGTCTCGAAGCGGTCGACGCCGGAGTCGAACACCGGCGTGACGCCGCGTTCGCGCATCGCGTCGTGGAGGATCTCGGCGCCC
This sequence comes from Halosimplex rarum, assembly GCF_047715405.1. Taxonomy (NCBI): domain Archaea; kingdom Methanobacteriati; phylum Methanobacteriota; class Halobacteria; order Halobacteriales; family Haloarculaceae; genus Halosimplex; species Halosimplex rarum. The sequence continues at coordinate 848,512 of NZ_CP180412.1, read as the reverse complement.
TCTTTGTCGAGGGCGTAGCGCCACCAGCACTCGCCGCGCATCAGGTAGTTGGATTCCAGGTCCTGGGCGCCGCAGATAGCCGCGAGGTCGATGCCGAGCAGGCCCGCGCCGACGATGATACCCTGGTCGGCGTTCTCGACGTTCTCCTTGATCGAGCGGGCGTCCTGGAACGTCCAGAAGTGGTCGATGCCCTCGGCGTCGGCGTTCTCGATACCGAAGCTCGCCAGGCTGGCGGGCGTCCCGCCCGTCGCGACGAGGAGCTTGTCGTAGTCGTAGACCGTGCCCTCGTGGGTGTGTACCTCGTTGGCCTCGGTGTCGATTGTCGTGACGTACGTGTTGAGCTGGAGGTCGATGTCGCGCTCGTCGTACCACTCCGGCTCGTGGATAGAGATAGGTGCCTCGGGGAGTTTCCCCTTGGCGAACTCCTTGATCAGAATCCGGTTGTACAGTGCCTCCCCCTCATCGGTGATCACGGTGATGTCCGCGTCGGGGTCCTCCTCGCGAATCGTCTCCGCTGCCGAACTCCCCGCGATGCCATCACCGATGATGACGTGGGATGCGCTCATGCCCGACATCTTCGTAACCGTGGTTAATGTGGGTTGCTATCTCTCCATGGGGTTGGTTGGCAAACGCACGCCATGAACGGAAATTCTGATCGTTCCGTCATCTGGAACGGGATTCGTACCCGGGAGTGAACACGGATCGAGTGACCGACCGCGCGAGCGAGACGTTCAAGAGCGTCCCGTCCTAACCGCTCCGACGAGATGAAACTCCGCCAGAACGTCCGTCACTTCGCGGCGAAGCAGGCGCTGACGCTCCCGGTCGTCGGCGAGAAGGTAACCGACCGGCTCGTCGGGATGCACACGGACATCTTCGCCGGGAAGGCCGAGGAGGGACGACGCGACGAACGGCGGGCCCACCTCGACGACTTCTTCGCCGCGACGATGGACACCTACGTCGCGGCACTCCAGGAGGGGTTCCCCGAGGCCGAAGCTCGCGAGATCACCCATATCCAGGCCAACTTCGACTTCTACAACCACGGCTGGACGGAGATGATGGAGTTCCCCAGCGACGAACTGGAGGCTCACTACGACCGCTACGCCGACTTCTTCGAGGGCCACGGCATCACCATCGACGACCCGCTCGGCGAGTTCCGCCCGGCCGACGGCGTCGCCGACGCGCCATCGACCCCCGAGAAACTGGAGGACCCCGAGCATCCTCACGCCGAGGGCGGCTTCGCCGACGACGCCTATGTGGAGACAGCCGACGGCGACCTCGTGGTCGGCGGACGGGACGAACCCGAGGACGTCGACGTCGAGGCGGCGCCGGGCGTCGAGGGCGAAGATAGCGAAGTCTGACAAAATCGGAGCGCTGTGGCGTCAGCGCTGTCGGAGACGGCAGATCACGATAATTGCGGCGAAGAGTGCCGCGACGACGCCGAACCCGGGGCCGGCTCCCGTTGTGGTCGTCCCCTTCGTTTCTGTTTCAGTCGCCGACGCGGGCGAAGCCGATTGGCTCACGGTGGTCGATCCGCTCGCGCCCGCAGACACATCTGCCGTCGGTGACATCGGCGCCCCTGTATCCGTATCCACTCTCGCCTGCGTGGGCGTTCCCGTCCCGTTTGTGGCGGGGGTGGCCGTCGCGGTGGACGCGGGCGTGTCAGTCGCCGTCCCCGGTGTCGCGGTCTTGATCGTCGGCTCGGGGGACGCGGGCGCGAAGCCGGTGTCCGCGACGGCGTCACCGCTCGTGGCGTACGGTCGGTCGACTGAGGCGTTGTCGAACCACCCGTTCTGGTTCTCGTCGCGGTGGACGACGGCGACGAGCGCGTCGGTGCTCTCCGTGGCGTAGCCGACGTACACCGGAATCCGTTCGTGGTTCCCCGGGGACAGATGCCCCGAGACGCCAGCGATCGGTCCCGTCGCCGTCCCCCTGTGGAGGACGACGAAGCCGCCGCGCGAGAGGGTCGCGTCGACGGTGACCGCGTCGTAACTCCCGGAGGCGTTCCGTTCGGTCCCCCGAAGTTCGACGCTCCCGGTCGGAGCAGTCACGACGACGGTCACCGACTCCGGCGAATCGTAGCCCTCACGGTCCAGGATGTTTCGCTCGTCGAAACGGACGGTCGCGTCTACCACTGTACCGTCCGAGACGTCGCTCAGGTCGAACACCGCCGAGAACGTCCCGTCCTCCGCGACGGTGGCTGTCGTCTGGCGGGCGACCCAGTCGTCCGAATCCGACGCGGTGAAGTCGGACCGGAGACGGACGGTGATGTTCAGCCCGGGCCGGACGTTGGTCACTCCTCGTATCGTCTGGTTCGGCGCCGAGTCGAGGTAGACCCGCTCGCGCAGTTCGTCGTCGTACCGGATCTCGGCGGTCCGGATCCGGACGACGAAATCCCGCGTCGCGACGAGGCGCTCGTCGCCCGCCGTCAGGTTCGACCCGCCAGCCAGGGTCAGTTTGGCGCGGAAGTGGTCGGATTGCACCAGACTCGGTGGGAGATCCACGATCGGTTGCGAGACGTTCCGGTTGACCCCCGGGCCCGGCGCGTCCGAGTACACGACCGCAACGCGGTCCGTGTCCACGACGACGTACGTCGTGTCGTTGGCCGCGTCGACGAACGCACGCGTCCCGTTCGGGAACGGGTCGATCCATTTGGAGGCCCGCATCGGTCCGGTCTTCCCCTCGAACGTCAGGTTCGCCGCTGGCGTCCCGAACGTGTCGAGAAACGCCGTCGTCGCGTTCCCGTCACCGAGTTCCTCCGCAAGACCGGCGTGCGTGATCTCGACGACGAACGGGTCGCCGACCGGGAAGATCGCCTCCTCGGGGAGGCGCCCGGCCGCGACCTGTCGGCGGACGGCGCCCGTCGAGTCCAGGTCGCCGAACTCGACGCGCGCTCCGGTCCGGAAGGTGAGATTCAGTCCGTCGCTCTCGACCGCCGTCCGATCGGCCGTCGCCTCGGTCGGCGGGTCGGGTTCCGGTGCCGCGGCCACGCCGGGTGGAACGGCGGCGGCGAGTATCACGACCGCGACGGTGATCGCGGCTATCGAGAACCCGGTCGTCTGCGTGGAGGGCATCGATCGCTCGCCCGGCCGGCCGGGATAAATGTCTTTTGTCGGAACGGTTTTGTCCGCGGGCGGCGTCCCGCCGACGATGCCCTCCGAACAGCCTCGCCGACGGTTCCTCGCCTCGCTCGGCGGCGTCGCGAGCGTCGGGGTCCTCGGCGCCGTCGCTCGCTCGGCGTCGACAGCCGACGCGCAAAGAGCCGGGAGGCGCGGGTCGGGTCGCGCTGGATCCGTCGACAGAGGCACCGACACCGTTACGCCGCGGACGACCTCGCGGTCCGACGCGGTCTGGACGGAGACCTTGGGAACGCTGGACGACAAGCCCATCGGCGCGGTGCCTGCACACGGCGAGGGCGCCGCCCTCCTCGTCAGCCCCCGCGAGACGGACTACGGACTCCGAGTGGTTCAGTTCCTGCACGACGGGACCACGGACGTGGACGCTCGCATCGATGCCCCCGAGTGGTACGAGGGGTGGTTCGTCCGCACTGACGACGGGTACGTCGCCGTCACCCACGCGAGCGACGAGAGCCGGCCGTGGATCCTGTCGCTCGGGCCCGACGGCGAGCGCCGATGGGACAGCTACATCGAGCTAGGTAGCGCACTCGAACCGAATTCGACGGCGAGTGGTCGGCGACCGAACGGAGGGGTCGTCGTCGGCGGCGGCATGGGTGAGGACGAGGACCGTGTCGCGTGGGCCGTCGGGACCGATTCTGACGGCGACCGGGAGTGGTTCCGAACGTACTCCTTCGACGGATTCGACGTTCACGACGTCAGTGCCCGTCACGACGGCGGCTACCTCTTCGTCGGCGAGTCGAGACCGCCCTCGGTCGAGGGGACCGTCCCCGCGCTCCTCGCGACCAACGAGTCCGGCCGCGAGGAGTGGCGCCGGACGCTCGCGGGATACGCCGAGGGGGCGCTCCGTGTCTTCCCCCGGTCCGGCGGCGCGGCCATCCTCGGGGAGATATTCGACCACGACAGACAGGAGGTGGTTCTGTCCGTCGTCGACGACCGGGGCTCCCCCGTCTGGCGCCGCAGGTTCGAAGGCCTCGCACCGACCGACTTCGTCCCCCTCGACGAGGGGTTCGCCGTGGCGACTCGCACCCGGCTGTTCGGGACCGATCGAATCGGGCGACGCGACTGGGACCGGACGTTCGAGTACGAGGACATGCAGGTCGTGACGGCCACCGAGGAGCAACTGTTCGTCGCCGGGCAGGTCGACTCCATGAGTCGAGGGGGGAGTCCCGAGATGTGGGCCGCCGGCGTCTCGCTCCCGGAGTCGTAACCCGCGAAAAATCGGGCGAGACGGCGGCCGGTCAGTCCGCGTCTGAGTCGCCGTCCGACGAATTCTCCTGGGCCGCCGAGAGCGCCTGTACGACTGTCGAACGCCACTCCTCGACGCTCTCGACGTCCTCGCCGAGCGCCGAGACCTCCGCTTCGACCTCCGCGACCGCGTCGGTCAGTTCCGCGCGCGTCTCGGCCACCGACGCGTCGAGGTCGTCGACCGCATCGTCGAGTTCCGCAACGGTATCGAGGTCGGACTCGACCGACGCGAGTCGGTCGTCCAGCCGCGACTGGGCGGCCTCGACCGAGTCGACCCGTCGCTCCACGTCTTCGACGCGCGACTCGATGGTCCGCAGGTCCTCGCGTACTTCCGTCAGTAGTTGCTCGGCGGTGCCCTCGTCGTCGAGAAACGCTTCGAGGGCGTCGACGTACGCGTCGAGTTCGCCGATCCGCGACATGCAGTGGTCGAGTTTCGCGTCGACGCTCCCCGAGGTGTCCGCGCCGAGGTGGTCCCGGAGCGTCGCGACCGCCTGCGACGACGGCTCGTCGCGCCGGAGCTCCTCGGCGAACTGCTCGACCACCGACCCGTGCGGTTCCGGTTGGGTCGGTACCGCCGGACCGGCCGTCTCACCGGTCGTTTCGCCGGGATCGACTGTTTCGCTGGCTGCAGTCGCATCAGATACGGGAGTCCCGGCCGAGGCAGTCTCGTCCGGCTTCGTCGTCGGTTCGTCCGACGCCGACGCTTCGGTGTCGGCCGACCCACCGCGAGTCAGGGCCCCCGATCCGCCATCAGAGGCCGCCTGTGAAGGGTCTCCCCGCTGTTCGCCCGACTCGGTCGCGCGCATCGTCTGATCGTCGCGCTCGGTCCGTTCGTCACCGTCCGTCCGCTCGCCCCACTCCGTCGATTCACCGTTCTGTTCACCTGTCGTCCGCTGTTCGTCCTCGGTCATCGTGGTTTCCGAACCGCCCCAATCCCCGCCCCCAGGACTGGTCTGTCGGTCCACAGGGCGGGCGTCGCCGCCGGACGCGCCACCGATCGACACGTCGATCCGGTCGTCGGCGAGCGGCGTCCAGTCGGCGGCGTCGACTGCGTCGAGATCGTCCGTCCGCGCGATTTCGACGTCCGGGGTCTCCAGACACGCGGCGAGCAGGTCTCGCGAGGCGTCGACGATCGCGTAGAGCGTCGACGCCGGCTGCGACTCCCGAACGACGTCCTCGTAGACGATCCGAGACTCACCCGTCACGGACCAGTGTTCGTACCCCTCGTCCTCGTGGAATCCCACGGCGGTCTCGTCCACACCCGGGGGAAGCGACTCGACGAGCCGAACCGCGACCGGTTCACCCGCGTCTGCCGCGATTCGCAGGCGGACCGACGGATACGCGTACCCGTCGGTCACGAGCCGCTTCGAGACCGCCAGAGAGAGGGTTTCGGTCATTCGTCACCGACGACCACAATCAACGGTCCCAGGTCCTTCAGTATTGCTGTCATAACCCGTTCTCACTTACTGACAATACCACAATCAGACACATACTCGCAGAATTATTTCATTTGTTTGCGGAGTGCGTACCAACCGAGACGGTCGGGAAAGGGTGGTCGAAGAGACGGTCAGTCGTGTGAACCTGATCGGTCCCAGTTCTGAGCCAGCAACCTCGGTTCCGCGGCCTCGGTTCCGCGCTTGCGCCCTCAATTACGCACTCGCGTCCGTCATTCCCGGTCGGGGCCTCGTGCGCGTCGGCGACGGGTTCGTCGTCGGGGCCGGACACTCGGTCCACGGGACCGACCGGTTCGGACGGCGCCGGTGGACGTACGACTTCGTCCGCGAGGACCTCGGGTCGCAACGGTCGCCGACGGACAGCTGTTCGTCGCCGGCCGGCTCGACTTGGTAGACGACACAGACGGGGCGGGTCTGTGGGCGGCCGGCGTCTCGCTCCCGGAGTGATAGCCCCGAATCGGACGCTCGATTCGGCTACTTCTCGGAGATCAGGTCCGCACAGGCGTAGCCGGCCTCGATTCCACCGTTGAGCGACCGCTCGGGGTACTGGGCCCGGGAGGCCATGCCGGCGTAGTAGACGCCCTCGGCCACCTCGTCGCCCAGATCGTACGGGACGACCATATCGAGGTAGCCGCGCTCGTAGATGGGCGCCGTCCGCGGGTTGCGCGCCGTCTTCACCCAGTTGACGCTGTCGGGGTCGAACTGCGGGAAGAGATCGCCGATCCCCTCCCGCCAGTGGGCCTCGACCTCGGCGTCGGACATCTGCCAGAGATCCTCTTCGGGGTCCTGGATGTAACTCGCCGTGTAGTAGAGGTGTTCGCCCCCGTAGCGCTCGCGCGGGACGAAGTTCGTGTGCTCGATGAACACGCCGAACGGCGCCTCGTCCTTGATGTTGAGCCAGTAGGTGTCCGACAGCGACTCCTCCATGCTCCAGACCGAACACACCGTCCCCTGGAAGTCGATCTCGCAGGGATAGCCCGTCAGGTCTTCGAGGACGTTCGGCATCGCCGCGACGACGACGCCGTCGACGTCGTGCGTCTCCCGCTCGCCGTCGCGCTCGACGGTCAGCGATTCGACCGCGCCGTCGGACTCGACCAGTTCCGTCACGCGCGCACCCGTGGTGACCGTGTCGCGGCCGACCGCGGCCAGCAGTTCGTCGAGGAGTCGGCCGAATCCGCCGTCGAGATAGCCCAGCTGTTCGCCGCGGATCGGGTCGCGCTCGCCGCGGAACTTCACTCGTCCGAGCAGCCACGCCGCGGAGACGTCTTCCTTGCGCGAGCCGAACTTCGCGTCCAGCAGCGGCTCCCAGAACGACTCGTAGACGTGCCGCGTCGTGTGTTCCAGCAGGAACTCCTTGATGGGCACGTCCTCGAAGTCGGTGATGTCGTCGTAGGTGTCGAACTTCGGCCAGCCGCCGCGGACGTCGATCTCCTTGACGAGCATGGCGAGGCGGAACTTGTCGTAGATCGACAGGTGGGGGTAGGCGAGGATCTCCCACGCCTTCTCCATCGGGTGGACGACCCCGTCGACGTAGTAGGAGTCGGTCTTGTAGCGCCACTCCAGGTCCTCGCCGAGGCCGAGTTCCTCGATCAGTTCGACGATGGTTCCCTCGGAGGCCGAGAGGTGGTGGTAGAACGTCTCGATGGGGTCGCCGGCGGTCTCGTAGACCGCGGCTAGCCCGCCCACCTGGTCGCTCGCCTCGAAGACCTGCACGTCGCGGCCGCGTTGCTGGAGGCGATACGCGGCCGCGAGGCCGGCGATACCGCCGCCGACGACACCGATCATACCCGCACGTTCCGCCGTGACGGGAATAGCACTTTCGTTCGCTTACCCGCGGGCGAACGCGTGGTGGAGCAATCTGCAGCGAACGCTCCGACCCAACTCCCGGACGGCGCGTCTGATCACTGGCGCGGCAGTACGGCAGTCCGCTACCTTTTTGCCCGCAGTCCGGGAATTGCGACGCATATGGTGACGGTGCGGGCGCCGGCGACGAGCGCGAACCTCGGGAGTGGCTTCGACGTGTTCGGTGTGGCTCTGGACAGACCCGCCGACGTGGTCCGAGTGGAGCGCGCCTCGGAGACGACGATCGACGTGACTGGCGCCGGCAGCCAGTTCATCCCCGAAGACCCCGACGAGAACACGGTCGGCGCGGTCGCCGAGGCGCTCGACGCCCCGGCGCACATCGAGATCGACAAGGGCGTCCGACCCGCCTCGGGACTGGGCTCCTCGGCCGCCAGCGCCGCCGCCGCCGCGGTCGCGCTCAACCGCCTCTACGACCGCGGTCTCACTCGCAAGGAGCTCGTCCCCATCGCCGCGGAGGGCGAGGCCGTCGTCTCGGGCGACGCCCACGACGACAACGTCGCGCCGGCGATCCTCGGCGGGTTCACGATCGCGACACCTCACGGCGTCTCGAAGGTCGACGCCGACATCCCGCTGGTGACGTGCCTGCCGGACATCGTCGTCTCGACCCGCGACGCCCGCGAGGTCGTCCCCGAAGGGGCGCGCGTCAGCGACATCGTCGAGACCGTCGGCAACGCCGCGACGCTGACCACGGGGATGCACCGCTCGGACCCCGAACTCGTCGGCCGCGGGATGGAAGACGCGGTCGTCACGCCGGCCCGTGCGAAGCTCATCGACGGCTACGACGCCGTCAGGCAGGCCGCCTTCGACGCCGGCGCGACCGGCGTGACCATCAGCGGCGCCGGCCCGAGCGTGATCGCCGCCTGCTACGAGTCCGACCAGCGGACCATCGCTTCGGCCATGGTCGACGCCTTCGAGGACGTCGGCGTCGAATCTCGCGTCTACCAGACGCGGATCGGCGACGGCGCGACCTTTCACTGAACCCGTTCCCCTCTCATCGCGGGTCCGACCGCGAGTCGTTCCGGTCCGCCCCGATCGCCCGTTCTCCGGCTCGGCGGCTACTGCCTACCTCGAACACCGGACCGAGCGTCGGCTACGGTCGACTAACGTCGCGTTCCGCCGGTCGCCCGGTGGGATCTGCCGCGCCCGTCGAGCGGACCGGCGGGGTCGAATCGACCGGCGCGGGTCGACGCCTACTCGCCTTGGCGACCCAGACGTCGGCTTCCGGGTTCTGGAAGGGTTCGACGACGAGCCGGCCGTCGAGGCGGGCCGCCTGGAGGGCCCCGCCCGCCTCGGGGCGACTCGTCCCGCCCAGAACCATCATCGCGTCGACCAGGATCGGTCTCGGCACGGGCGGCGACGGTTCGTCCGGGGTGGCGCCCCTGGCGGCCGCCAGATCGGCGGCGATAACTTCCACGTACCGAACGGGATCGCGGACGCCTCCGAGCGCCCGGTGCCAGTGGGCGGGGTAGACGCTCACCCGGCCGGCCCCGACCTCGTAGAGGGCGTCCGGAAGCCACAGATCGAGATCGGTGACGCGGCCGTCGAGGATCCGTTCGAACCGTTCGAGAGTGTACGGTGCCCTGGCCCCGAGTTGGTTCAACAGCTCGCCGACGTACTGCCTGACGACCGTCCGCGGGACGCCGGGCCCCGCGACCCCGTGGAAGCGCTCGATCACGTCGACGACGTCGGTCGGATAGAGGTACCGACCCCTGCGAAGTAACTCGTCGATGATCCGCGGCTGGAGTGGGTCGCTCATTACAGAACCCACTTCGGCCACCAGCGGCATAAATTGCCGTATCGGCCAGCGTCCGCCCCGCGAAACGCTCCACAAGAGGCGCGGCCCATCGGCCAACCTTCCGAGAGACTCGCTCCGCTCGACGGGCGGCGGTCGGTCTACCGACCGAATCTCCGCTGGCGGTTCTGATAGTCCCGGAGCGCCCGGTCCTCGACGTAATATTTGTTCGATTATCAACTACTTGTTCGACTCGGAGACAAGTGCGAGCGATGAACGATCGATACGAACGAGTCGATGTCCCGACCGGCGGGGAACCTGTCGCGGTGAGTGACGCGGACGCGAACGAACTCGACGTTCCGGACGACCCCATCGTCCCGATCATCCACGGCGACGGGACGGGCGCGGAGGTCGGTCCCGCCGCCCAGCGAGTGCTCGACGAAGCGGCGGAAGCGAGCGGACGAGAGATCCACTGGATGCGCGTCTACGCGGGTGAATCCGCCAGAGAGCGGTACGGTGCCAACCTACCCGACGAGACAGTGACGGCGCTCGAAGAGTTCCGCGTCGGGATCAAGGGACCGCTGACGACGCCGGTGGGTGCGGGGTTCCGCTCGCTGAACGTCGCGCTCCGGACGCGACTCGACCTGTACGCGAACGTCCGGCCGGCAACCTACCTCGACGGCGTTCCGTCACCGCGGCGCGACCCCGGGGAACTGGACGTGGTCGTCTTCCGGGAGAATACCGAGGACGTCTACGCCGGCGTCGAGTGGGAAGCGGGCACCGAGGAGGCCGAACGCGTCCGCGAGTTCGTCGAAGACGAGATGGGAGAGGAGGGGCTGCTCCACGACGGTCCGGCCGGGTTCGGCGTCAAGCCCATCTCGGAGTTCGGGACGAAGCGGCTGGTCCGCGAGGCGATCGACTACGCGCTCGACCGCGATCGAGACTTGGTGACGCTCGTCCACAAGGGCAACATCATGAAGTTCACCGAAGGCGGGTTCCGGGACTGGGGCTACGAGGTCGCCGAAGACGAGTACGGGGAGGAGGTGATCACCGAAGATACCCTCTGGGAGGTGCGGGATGGCGAGGTCCCCGACGACGCCGTCGTCGTCAACGACCGTATCGCGGACAACATGCTCCAGCAACTGCTCACGCGGACTGACGAGTACGACGTGCTGGCGATGCCGAACCTTAACGGCGACTACCTCTCGGACGCCGCTGCCGCGCAGACTGGCAGCCTCGGCATCTCGCCGGGCATAAACGTCGGTGACGGGCGCGCGCTCGCAGAACCCGTCCACGGGAGCGCCCCGAGATACGCCGGCCAGGACAAGGTCAACCCCACCGCGATGATCCGCTCGGGAGCGCTCCTGTTCGAGTACCTCGGGTGGGACGATGCGGCCGACGCGGTGGATACCGCCCTGCGAGCGCAGATCGAGTCGGGTCGAGTGACGTACGACATCGAACGGAACCTCGACGGCGGCGAACGACTCGGGACCAGCGAGTTCGCGACGGAAGTCGCCGAGCGGATCGCCGCTCGGTCGTCGACCTGAGACACAGCGTCGCCGGAACGTAACGGATCTCTGACTCGACGTACTCACCATTTGAGCGGCGAACTGCCGCGAATTAAAGACCTACGTGACTCGGCCTACCGACCGAATCGCCGCTGGCGGTTCTGATAGTCCCGGAGCGCGCGGAGGTAGTCGCGCCGGCGGAAGTCCCGCCAGTTCACGTCGGTGAAGTACAGTTCGGAGTAGACGGACTGCCAGATCATGAAATCGGAGAGGCGCTCGGCGCCGGTCTTGATGACCAGGTCGGGCTGGACCGGGAAGACCAGTTCCCGCTCGATGGCGGTCTCGTCGATGTCCTCGGGGGCCAACTCGCCGGCCTCGACCTCCGCAGCGAGGCTCTGGACGGCGGTCGCGAACTCGTGTTTCCCGCCGAGGCCGATACTCACGACGATGGGGGCGTCGGCCTGCTCCTCGTCGTCGGGACCGCGGACCGCGAGTTCGCGGGGGGCTCGCACGTCCGCGAGTTCGCCGCGGATGGTCTCGACGACCTCGGCGTCGAGGACGCTCACGTAGACGGCGATCCGTTCGGCGCCGAACTCGACGGCCCACTCGAAAGAGCGTTCGAGCGTGCGGTAGCCGTCCTGTTCGAGGAGGTCGCGCTCGGTGACGATGACCGCGACGGTCTCCGGGAGGTCCGCGTCGCTGTAGCGCAGGCGGAGGGCGAGGTATCGGTCGTAGAGGACCACAACCGGGCTTCCGTCGGATGCGCCCTAAATCTCACGTTCGGCAGCGGGCGACGGCGAGCGGCGAGGGAGTCGAGGAACGTGTCACGCCGGCTGTACGGGGCGGGACGGTTCGGAAACGGTAAGTAGCTCTCCGCGGGATACCGACAGTAGCGTGACACCCACAGTCCGACGTGCGGGTGCGTTCGCCCTCGTCGGGACGCTGGCGCTGGCCGTCCCACCGATCGTCAGCAACACGAGCCGGGCGCTCGCCACCGTCGCAGCGCCCGGCCCGTTCCTCCTCGTCACGGCGCTCGCACTCTACGTCGTCGACGACGGACCGCTGTTCGAACTCTTCGCCAGGCCTGGCGACCGCCGCGACGGCCGACTCTACGGACTCGCCGGCTTCGCTCTCGCGGCCGCCGCGCTCGCCCTCCTCGTGGTGCAGTTCGCGATGCCCGCGCCCGTCTTCGTCGGGACCGTCCTCCTGCTGTCGTGGGGCAATCTCGGCGGCCACCTCGTCCGGACCGTCCGGGACGAGCCCGTCATCGCGACAGCCGGGTTCGTCGTCTCCGGCTTCGCCGCCGGCACCGCCGGACAGTACGCAGCCGCGCTGCTTATCGACGCCGCGGTCGACTGGCCGCTGGTCGCCTTCCTCGCGGCGAGCGGCGCGCTGCTCGGCGCGCTCCTGCGAGCGGTCCTCTTCGAGCGCGACGACCCGCTCGTCATGATCTCCGTCGGCCTGCTCCTCTGGCTGTTCGCCGACCTGCCGCTGTCGGTCCACACCTCGGGCGTCGCGGTCGCACTCGCCGTCGCCGTCCTGCTCGGGGCGCTCGCCTACGCGCTCGAGACGGCGTCGCTCCCGGGGATGATCACCGGCGTCTTCCTCTGTCTGCAGACGATCGTGCTCGGCGACGCCGGCTGGTTCCTCCTGCTGGTCACCTTCTTCGGCGTCGGCGGGCTCTCGACGAAGTTCCGCTACGAGGAGAAGGAAGCCCGCGGGATCGCCGAGGAGAACGACGGCGCCCGCGGCAGCGGGAACGTCCTCGCCAACTCGCTGGTCGGCCTGTTCGCCCTGCTCGGGTGGTCGGCCAGCCCGACGCTGACCGGGCTCGAACCACAGCTGTTCCTGTTCGCGTTCGCCGGGTCCATCGCCGCGGCGATGAGCGACACCCTCTCCAGCGAGATCGGCGGCGTCTTCGACGACCCGCGGCTGATCACGACCTTCGAGCGCGTCGAACCCGGCACCGACGGCGCGGTCACCTGGCAGGGCGAAGTCGCCGGCCTCGCCGGCGCCGTCCTCATCGCCGCCATCTCGCTGGGCGTCTTCGAGACGGTCGGCGCTCTGGGCGCCGGCATCGTCGTCTTCGGCGGCGTCGTCGGGATGACGGTCGACAGCCTGCTGGGCGCGACCGTCGAAGGCGTCTTCCTCGAAAACGAGGGCGTCAACTTCTTCGCGACGCTCGCCGCGGGCATCGCAGCGGGACTCGCCGCGGTCGCCGTCGTCGGCTCCGTCGCCGTATGACCGGGATCCGCGAGGGGCGACCAGGGGACCTGCCCGCGCTGCGAGCCATTCAAGAGGTAGTGCTGGCCGAACCCTGGCAGGAGCTCCTCGCCGTGGCCGTCGACGGGCCGCCGATACTTCTGGTCGCCACTGGATCGGAGACGGAAGGGGGCAACGACGCGGCGCCGAACGACGCCGCGGCGACGAGCAACGGACCCGCGACCCCGGTCGGCTACGCGCTCGCGGTCACGGACGGTGACGGCGACGCCGGCTATCTGGCGGAACTCGCGGTGGCGCCCGACTCGCAGGGCGGCGGTCTCGGCTCGGCGCTCGTCGACGCGCTGGTCGAGCGGCTCCGCGACGCGGGCGTCGGAGAGCTGCGCGTGACCGTCAGGGAGGTCGACGAGCGCGCCCGCGAGTTCTACCGCGACCGCGGGTTCGAGCGGCGCGATCGGATCGCCGACCACTACGAGACAGGGGACGGCCTGTTGCTCGTCCGCGAGATCGGCGGCGAGAACGAGTGAGTCCGGGACTCAGACCTCGTCCGCGGTGAGCACCCGGACGTTCACCGGCTGTTTGACGTACTCGCCTTCCGCGCCGCAGACGACGACGTCGACGCCACGCTGGGCGGCCACGTCGAGCACGCGCTGGGAGAGTTCGCCGTCGAGAACGACCGACGACGGCACCTGGTCGGCCGACTCCAGGAGGTCGAACGCATCGTCGGCCGGCCCCTCGGCGATCGGCTCGTACGTCGCATCGAGCAGTCGCACGGTCCCGCTCGCGGCGCCGACGACCTCCTCGACGTGGGCCGCGAGCGTGTCCGGCGCGACCGCGTCGGTGGACTGGTCGGTCGCCTCGGAGTCGGGTTCGGCGACGGCGGCCTCCGCGGACCCGCCCGTCGAGTCCGTCGTCGGATCGCCCTCGGATCCCGGAGATTCCGTGGAGGGGTCGCCGCTTCCGGCGAGGTCCGCGGAGTCGCCAGTCGGCGCTGCGTCGCCGCTCGGGTCCGCGTCGGTCGGCGCGGCGCCGGCGTCGGTCGCGTCGACGGCGGCCTCGTCTGTCGCCGCGGTGCCGTCGGGTTCGACGGGCGAGTCCGGGTCGACCATCCCGGCGTCGCCGTCGGGCGGCGAGGGCTGGGCGCTCCCGTCCGTCGCGGCGAGCCCGTGGGGTTCGTCGGTCTCGGCGTCGGCGGCCGAGACCGTCTCGAAGGGCACCTTGTCGCGGAGCGCGCTCATGAGTTCGGCGCGCGAGAGGTCCTCGACGGAGCGGTCGGTCGGCGCGAGCGCGACGTAGTCGATGTCGCCGACCTGCGCGAGCTCCTTGAGGATGAGGTCGCCCCCGCGGTCGCCGTCGAGGAAGGCGGTTACCGTGCGGTCGGCGGTCAGTTCCGCGACCGCGTCGGGCACGTCCGTCCCCTCGACCGCGATGGCGTTCTTGATGCCGTACTTCAGGAGCGTCAGCACGTCGGCGCGGCCCTCGACGACGATGATGGCGTCGCTGTCCGCGACGCGCGGGCCGGCGGGCATGCCCGCGAACTCGGTGATGTCCTCGACGCGGGCGCTCCGGCGGACCTCCTCGACGAGGTCCTCGCTGGACATGGTCGTCGCGTCGAACTCCGCGAGGAGCTCCTTCGCGCGCTCGACGACCTGCCGGCGCTTGGCCGAGCGCACGTCCTCGATGTCTCGTACCTCGACGTCGGACTGGGAGGGGCCGACGCGTTCGATGCTCTCCAGGGCGGCCGCGAGGATAGCGGTCTGGACGCGGTCGAGTCCGCTGGCGATCGTGATCTCGCCGAAGGAACTCCCGCGCTCGGATTCGACTTCGACGTCGATCCGACCGAGCTTCCCCGACTCCTGCAGGTCGCGGAGGTCGAGTTCGCCGCCCAGCAGGCCCTCGGTCTGGCCGAAGACGGCGCCGACGACGTCACTCCGCTCGACCACCCCGCTCGTCCTGATGTCCGCGTGAATGAGATATTTCGCTGAATCGTACATTGATGAACTGCCCTTCATCGGGGCGCTGTGATGGTGAATGTCCGTCCATGAACCGTCTCATGGAACCACTCCTAACTTGTCACTCGAACACTCTAATATCTGCGGATCGGCGGACTCCCTCCGAATCCACCCGGACGTGCGTCCGCCGACTCCCCCGTTCGGTCCGGCTTTGTCCGATATCTCGGCGGGTCTCCGGCGGCGACCCGCGCGACCGACGATGGCGGCCCGTCGCGCCCGCCGACGGCGCCTCGATGTTGAAGAGAATTCCTCTTCGAAATGGTGTTTCGTTTGCGATCGGCGAAAAGTTAACGGGAACGCAGTCGGACACGGGGTGTATGCACGAACGGGCGCGCTTGCTCGGCTGGTCGGCGGTCGGAGTACTGCTCGCGGCGCTGGCCGTACCGTGGTTCATGTGGGGCAGCGACGGCGTGGCCGCCGGGCTCCCGGTCTGGGTCTGGTGGCACGTCGGCTGGCTGTGCCTGACCGCGGTCGTCTTCTGGGCCTTCACGCGCCGCGCGTGGGGGCTCGGCGTCGAAGAGGTGAGTCGCGATGGCTGAGGCGACCCTGCAGATCGGGATCATCCTCGGGTACATGCTCGTCGCGCTGGGCATCGGCGTCGTCGCGTACCGACTCACCGAACGGACCGCAGAAGACTACTACCTCGCGTCCCGGACGCTCGGCACCGTCGTCCTCCTGTTCACGACGTTCGCCACGCTCCTCTCGGCCTTCACGTTCTTCGCCGGCCCGAACATCAGCTACGCGGCCGGTCCCGAGTGGATACTCGTCATGGGCCTGATGGACGGCGTCATCTTCGGGATCCTCTGGTACGTGCTGGGGTACAAGCAGTGGCTCGTCGGCAAGGCCAACGGCTACGTCACCCTGGGCGAGATGCTCGGCGACCGCTTCGGATCGCTGGCGCTGCGCGTGCTCGTCGCCGCGATCAGCATCTTCTGGCTGTTCCCGTACGTGATGCTCCAGCAGCAGGGCGCGGGCACCGCCATCGAGGCGCTGACCGGCGGCGCGGTCCCCTACTGGGCCGGCGCCGGCGGGATCACGCTGTTCATGATCGGTTACGTCGCCCTCTCGGGGATGCGCGGCGTCGCCTGGACCGACACGCTCCAGGGCGCGTTCATGCTCGTGATGGTCTGGGCCGCGTTCGTCTGGGTCGCCTCCGCCGCGGGCGGCATGGGGAGTGCGACGGCGACGCTGGGCGACGTGGACGGCAACTTCCTCGCGCTCGGCGGCGGACTGTACTCGCCCCAGTACGTCCTGTCGACGGCCATCTCGATCGCCTTCGGCGTCACGATGTTCCCGCAGGTCAACCAGCGCTTCTTCGTCGCCGAGTCGAAGGCCGTCATCAAGCGCACGCTGCCGCTGTGGCCCGTGCTGGTCGTCCTGCTGTTCGTTCCCGCGTTCATGCTCGGGGCGTGGGCCAAGGGCCTCGGCATCGCCGCGGGACCGAACGAGAACGTCCTGCCGCTGCTGCTCGCGGAGTATACGCCCGCGTGGTTCGCCGCCCTCGTCGTCGCCGGCGCGATGGCCGCGATGATGAGTTCCAGCGACTCGATGCTGCTCTCGGGCTCGTCGTACTTCACCCGCGACGTGTACCGCCCGCTCGTCGAAGAAGCGAGCGAGCAACGGGAGGCGTTCCTCGGTCGCGTCGGCGTGGCCGTCTTCGCCACCCTCTCGTTCGTCGCGAGCCTGTTCCAGCCGGCGACACTACTGGAGATCGGCGACACCGCGTTCGGCGGGTTCGCGCAACTGGCGCTGCCCGTGATGGTCGCGCTCTACTGGCGCAACACGACGAGATGGGGCATGTACGTCGGTATCGGCGGGAGCCAACTCGCCTACGCTGCCGGCGTCTTCTTCCCGGTCTACCGCGTGTCGCTGCCCGTATTCGGAACAGTTCCGCTCGGCGTCCCCGCGACCGTCGCCGGCTGGAGCATCTCTGTCGTCTGTATGCTCCTCGGGTTCGTCCTGACCGTCGGGGTCTCGCTGCTGACGAGCGCGAGTCCGGAAGAGGACGCGTCGGTGTACGCGACCGGAGCGGACTGACCGAGCGGCGAGTCTGCTGGTTTTTATACGCTACCGGGGTCTCGTATCGGGTATGCAGACACACATCGTGCCGGTCGGGTTCGACTACGACCGGCTGATCGCGCCGCTCGTGCGCGACAGGCTCGACGTGGACCGCGTCGTCCTGCTGGAGGGCGCAGTCGGGAGCGAGGCCAACGTCGAGTACTCGCGGAATCTCGCTGCCAAACTGGAGAAGGATTACCGGAACCTCCTGGGCGCGACCACCGAGCGGTTCGTCGTCGAGGACGTCTACGACTACGACGAGGCCTTCGAGCAGGCGTTCGAGCTCATCAACGCCGAACTCGACCGCGAGGACGACGCCAGCGTCTGGGTCAACATCTCCGCGATGCCCCGCACCGTCTCCTTCGCCTTCGCCACCGCGGCCCACTCCATCATGGTCGAGCGCGAGGAGGACCGCCAGCGCATCCACACCTACTACACCGTCCCCGAGAAGTACCTCGAAACCGAACTCGCCGAGGAGCTCCACCGCGGCATCGACCTGCTCTCGGACCTCCAGGGCGCCGTCGACGACCCCGAACTCGCCGAGCGAGTCGACGAGCGCCTCGACGCCGCCGAGGAACTGCTCTCGGAGTTCGACGAGCGCGGCACCACCATCGGTGCCAAGGAGTTCGACGGCAAGCACATCCTCGAACTCCCCGTCGCCTCCTTTTCCAACGTCAAGCCCTTCGAGGAACTCATCCTCTTCACCCTCGGCGAACACGGCGAGTTCGAGTCCGTCTCCGAGTTGGCCCAGGAACTCGCGCGCGAGCTGGGCGAGGAGTACACCGACAGCTTCCGCTCGAAGGTCATCTACAACGTCGACCGACTGGGTCCGGGCGGTAAGGGCTACATCGAACAGGAAGAACACGGGAAGTCCTACCGAACGCGCCTGTCACGCATCGGCGAACTGTGGGTCCGCGCGCACTCCGACGACTGAGCCGCCGTTTTCCGCCGACGCCGGTCACTCACTGGATACCGACGCCTCGGCGGACTGGGTCTCGACGCCCACCTCCTCAGCTGACTCGTTGTCCTCACGGAGTCGCGCGATTCGGTCGTCTATCGGCGGGGGGTAGGCGCCGTAGTCGTGGGCGATCCCCCCGTTGCGCCACGCGAAGTTCACGGATCCGACCCGGTCGAGCGCCTCGGCAAGCGTGTCGGGACTCGTCGCCGTCGCCGCGTACTCGTCGGCCTGGTACTCCTGGTGCCGAGCGAACCACTGGAGCCCGAGCCGATAGGCCCACGCCACCGCTACGAACGCCCACAGCCCCAGCGATGCCCCGACGACGACCGTGAACGCGATAGCCCAGTACCCCAGGGTGAACAGGGCCTGCTTGTAGAGGTGCCTGTGGCGGACGTGTCCCAGTTCGTGCGCGACGAGCGCCCGGATCTCCTCGGCGTCGAACGCCGCCAGGAGGTCGTCGGTCAGGAAGAGCCAGTAGTAGCCCGCGAAGCCGACGGCCAGCGCGTCGGCGTGCCGGGCGTCGTCGGTGTCTAACAGCCGGATCCCGCGGACGGACACGTCCTGTCGGTCGCAGAACTCCGTCAACTCGTCCCCGGCCTCTCCCGTGACTGCACTGGTGTCGTTGAACGCCCTGACCGCGAGCGGCCGCAGGAACTGGTCGACCGCCAGCAGCGACGCGACGACCACGCCGCCGAGTAACGGCAGATCGACGATTGTCGGCGCGAGCGTCAGCAGGACGACGCCTGCGGCCCAGTAGCGGCCGAGACGGAAGACCGCCGACTTCCCCCAGTCCGAGAGGGACACCAGCGGATTGTACGGGGTGTCGGTGAGATCTCGGACGACGGGCTCGGTCGCGAGCGTCGTCGCCAGCCAGACGCCGCAAACGAACGGGGCCAGCGCGACCGCCCACTGAGTAACCGACCGCCACGCGCCAGTCGGGACGGCGGGGAGGGACGCACCCGCGGCGAGCGACACGAGAGAGTGACTGCCCAGCCACAGCGCGATGCCGGCCGCCGCTGCCGAACCGAACAGGAGCGCGTTGGCCCTCGTCGTTCGGACGGCGTGAATTCGGTCAGTTACCGGTTCGGGACCGTCCGCGACGGAGCGGGCCCGGAACCGGACCGCGGCGTACGTCCCGAGCGACGACACGAGGAGGAGCGCGGCCAGGGCGTTGATCGATCCGATCGGGAACCGGTAGGTGATCGGGTCCTCGCCGCTCACGTCCGAGGCCGTCAGTTCGTACTGCGCAGTCGAGAACGACCGCGATCGGACCGAGCCCTGACTGACGGTCGTCCCGGGCGGCACGTCCAGGACGAAGGCCGGCGTTTCGGTCGGCGCGACAGCGGTCAGCGCGTCGCCCGGGACCGTTCCGCCCAGCGGTCCCGTCCGGGTGTCGATCTCGGTCCGGATCTCGGTCCGATAGAGTTCGCCCCCCTCGACGAGTTGTCCGTTGACGTACTGCGTGATCCTGGCGTCGACGGTCCGGACCGATATCTGGTGGACCGGGATCGACGCGTCGTCAGCCAATCGGCCCGCGGCCGCCTTCGGGTCGTCGGTCGATCGGACCGGCAGGTACACTGTCACCGCGTCGTCCCCGTCCGGCTCGACGTCGACGAGCACGGCGTCCTCGAACGGGACCCTCACGCTCTCTCCAGCCTCCTGGCCGTCGGCCGAGGCGACGCCGACCGAGAGGAGGACGGCCCCACACACCAACGCCGCCACGCCCGCAGCAACCAGCCTGGATGCCATGGTTCCGTGGACCGATCGATCCGTATTTAATTTTCCGCTGTCACGACGAGCCGCCAGAGATCCGGTCTCGCACCTTCCCACGTACGAGGAGTCCGCCCGCAGAACGCCATCGTGTAACAATCCCTACAGCAAAAGTATAGAAGGGCGGACTGAAAACGTGGTGACACGTAAATGGCGACGAAGGAACTCCTGCTCGTCGGGCTGGGTGCGGCGCTGGCGGTGGCCGGCGTGGTCGCAGTCACGGATCTGGGGCCCGTGCAGGTCGGGGTGGAGCTGGACGATTCCGGTGACGGC
The DNA here is from genome assembly GCF_047715405.1 of Halosimplex rarum. Classification (NCBI taxonomy): domain Archaea; kingdom Methanobacteriati; phylum Methanobacteriota; class Halobacteria; order Halobacteriales; family Haloarculaceae; genus Halosimplex; species Halosimplex rarum. Next base: position 828,285 of record NZ_CP180412.1, on the reverse strand, counting down.
GGGGCGGGCGGGGGCGACATCCCCAACGACGGCGAGGGGATCAGCCTCCTCGACGAGGAGACTGCCACCCCGGTCGAGGAGCGCGATCCAGGGGTGAAGGGGACCGATCCCCCGTCGGTCGACCCCACGCCGACACCCGGGCCACCGACGGTCCCGCCGACCGACAGTGAGGGGACCGAGCTCGACGTCTCGAAGGTCGAGTACGCCATCCACAACCGGGTCAACGAGATCCGCACGGAGCGCGACCTCTCGCGCCTTCGGATGGCGCCGAAGCTGCGGGCGGCGGCGCGCTACCACAGTCGTGACATGGCCGAAGACGGCTACTTCGCGCACACGTCGCCGGGTGGGGAGACGCGTGCCGACCGTTACGACCGCTTCGGGTACCAGTGCCGGGTCGACACCGGGGTGGGCAACGAGTACGTGACCGGTGGCGAGAACATCGCCTACACCTGGGCGAACGTCACCGTCGAGTCGGACGACGGGTCGACATCCTACGGCGGCAACGAGACCGCCATCGGCCGCGGCATCGTCGCCCAGTGGATGGACTCCGCGGGCCACCGTGAGAACGTCCTCCGCTCGTACTGGGAACACGAGGGGATCGGCGTCGCCGCGGCCGAGGTCGACGGCGAGACGAAGGTCTACGCCACCCAGAACTTCTGCTGAGCGCGCCTGCGGCGGGTGAGCGGGTCGTTCGCCCGTCGACATGACGTAAGAGTTATTTTCCCGCCTCGTCCACTCTCTACCGATGACAGGGCCGTTCGCCGGAATCGACGGTCGCGCGACGAACGAGCCCCCGGCCTCCGCAGCCGTCGCCGTCCGTGTAGGGGCCCCCTAGCCCCACTCACCCCCATTCTGACGCCGCGTTCGCACCGACTCGCCGACTAGCAGCCGATACAGACCAATGGACGACGCCACACCGCACACCGACCGACAGCATCGACCGACAACCACGGCTCGCGCCGCCGGAACTCGCGCCCCGTCGCCGGCGTCCGGGAGTGACTCCCGATGAGCACCGACAGCGACGCCGCGGACGCCGACGCCCAGGGAGACAGCGCCGGAGACGGTGACGCTCTCCCCGGCGAATACGACCCCGCAGCCGTCGAGCCACGGTGGCAGGACCGCTGGGTCGACGAGGGCACCTACGAGTACGACGGCGACGCCGACGTGGACCCGAACACCGTCTACTCCATCGACACGCCGCCGCCGACGGTCTCGGGTAGCCTGCACATGGGTCACCTCTACGCCCACACCCTGCAGGACTTCACCGCCCGCTACCACCGGATGGCCCGGGAACACACGTTCTTCCCGTTCGGCTACGACGACAACGGCATCGCCTCCGAGCGCCTCACTGAGCAGGAACTGGGCATCCGCCACCAGGACTACACCCGGCGGGAGTTCCAGGAGAAGTGCCGCGAGGTCTGCGCCGACTACGAGGCGGAGTTCACCGAGGAGATGCAGTCGCTCGCGATGTCCATCGACTGGACGAACACCTACAAGACCATCGAGCCGCGCGTCCAGCGCATCTCGCAGCTCTCGTTCGTCGACCTCTACGAGCAGGGCCGCGAGTACCGCCAGCGCGCGCCGACCATCTGGTGTCCGGACTGCGAGACGGCCATCTCCCAGGTCGAACAGGAGGACAAGGACAAGCACACGCTGTTCAACGACATCGCGTTCGACCTGGTCGAGACCGGCGATGGCGAGGACGAACCCGACGAGGACGCGACCTTTACCATCTCGACGACTCGCCCCGAGCTCCTGCCGGCCTGCGTCTCCGTGTTCGTCCACCCCGACGACGACGAGAACCAGCACCTCGTCGGCGGGACGGCGCGGGTCCCCATCTTCGGGCAGGAAGTCCCGATCATCGCCGACGAGCGCGTCGACATGGAGACCGGCAGCGGGGTCGTCATGTCCTGTACCTTCGGCGACCAGACCGACATCGAGTGGTACCAGGCCCACGACCTGCCGCTCCGCATCGCCATCGACGAGTCGGGGACGATGACCGACCTCGCCGGCGACTACCAGGGTATGTCCACCGAGGAGGCCCGCGAGGCCATCATCGAGGACCTCGACGACGCCGGCGCGCTCGTCGAGAGCCGCGACCACGACCACACCGTCCAGGTCCACGAGCGCTGCGAGACGGAGGTCGAGTACCTCGTCACCGAGCAGTGGTACGTCGAGATGCTCGACCGCACCGACGACTACCTCGAGGCGGGCCGCGAGATGGAGTGGTACCCCGAGAAGATGTTCACCCGCTACCAGCACTGGATCGAGGGCCTGGAGTGGGACTGGTGTATCTCCCGCCAGCGCGACTCCGGCATCCCGATCCCCGTCTGGTACTGCGAGGAGTGCGGCGAGACGATCATGGCCGAGAAGGAAGACCTGCCGGTCGACCCCCTCTCGGACGACCCGCCGGTCGATTCCTGTCCGGCGTGCGGTGGCAGCGACTTCCGTCCGGAGGAGGACGTCTTCGACACGTGGGCCACGTCGTCACTCACCCCGCTGATCAACGCGGGCTGGGACTGGGACGCCGAGAGCGAGGCGTTCACGATGGAGCACCCGGAGCTCTACCAGTTCGACCTGCGTCCGCAGGGCCACGACATCATCTCCTTCTGGCTGTTCCACACCGTCGTCAAGTGCTACGAGCACACCGGCGAGGTGCCCTTCGAGAACGTCATGATCAACGGCCACGTCCTCGACGAGAACCGCGAGAAGATGTCCTCGTCGAAGGGCAACGTCGTCCTCCCCGAGGAGGTCATGGCCGAGTACCCCGTCGACGCGATCCGCTTCTGGTCGGCCAGCGCCTCCGTCGGCGACGACTTCCCCTACAAGGAAGGCGACCTCGAAGCGGGCGAGCGCCTGCTCCAGAAGATCTGGAACGCCTCGCGGCTGATCGACCAGTTGACTCCGGCGCCCGAGGCCGTCGAGGCGCCCGCAGAGGAGGACCTGGCGGCCGTCGACCGCTGGATCCTCGCCGAACTCGACGACGCCGTCGCCTCGCTCACCGAGCAGTTCGAGGCCTACGAGTTCTCGAAGGCGCGCAACGAACTCCGGTCGTTCTTCTGGAACACCTTCTGTGACGACTACCTGGAGATCGCGAAACAGCGCCTCAGCGACGGCGGCGACCCCTCGACGGAGTACGCGCTCGTCACGGCTCACCGAACCTTCCTGAAGCTGTTCGCGCCGTTCCTCCCGCACGTCACCGAGGAACTGTGGCAGCGCCTCTACGCGGACGGCGAAGGGAGTACGGACCCGGGCGACGAACTGAATTCCGTCCACACGACCGACTGGCCGGAGACGCGCGGCTACGACGCCGACCTCGACGCGGGCGAGCGGGCGATGGAGGTCATCGCCGCGCTCCGCCGGTACAAGACCGACACGGGGCTGCCGCTGAACGCCGACCTCGACCGCGTCCGCGTGTACGGCGGCGTCGCCGGCTTCGAAAACGCCATCGCCGAGGCGATGCACGTCGACTCGCTGGAGACGCTCGACGAGGCGCCCGACGTCTCGACCGAGGTCACCGGCGTCGATCTGGACTACTCGCTGGTCGGGCCGGAGTACGGCAGCGAGGTCGGCGACATCGACGCCGCCATCGAGAGCGGCGAGTTCGAAGAAGTCGACGGCAAACTGCAGGTCGCCGGCGTCGAACTCGACGCGGAGATGTACGAGATCGAAGAGGCCCGAACCTACTCGGGCGAAGGAGAGATGATCGAGACCGAGAACGCCGTCGTCATCGTCGGCTGACCGCGGTTCCCGTTTACGGCATCCGAATTTTCGATTTCAGTCGAGTTTAACCGGGAGGTGCGTCTCTCGCAGACGGTAGTACGGTGGATCGAACTCCGTGACCAGCGCGTGTACGTCGACGCCGGCGTCGGCGACCTGCGCGAGCAGGTCGGCGAACTCCGGGTCGACCTCGCGGAACGGTTCCCATCGCTCGACGTCCGGGCGCTGGACGACGAAGACGAGGTGGGCCTCGACGCCGTCGGCGGCGAGCGATTCGAGACTGCGGAGGTGTCGCCGACCCCGTTCGGTCGGGCGGTCGGGGAACTTCGCGACGCCGTCGTCGACGTGGGTGGTCGACTTCACCTCGACGTAGGCGGTGCGGTCGCCGTCCCCGCTTTCGAGACGGAAGTCCGCGCGGCCGTGGTCGGGGAGTTGCGGTTCGGGCGTGACCGCGTCGGCCCAGTCGAACGCCGGCAGGTGACCGGCGTCGAGCGCTTCGAAGAACAGGTCGTTCGCGAGCGCCGCGCGGAGGCTGACCTGAACGGGGTTGCTCCCGCCGTCGCCGTCGACGCGGATCGCGATGGCGTCGTAATCGGTCGCGCGCTCGGGGTCGTCGACGGGGTCGCAAAGGACCTCGTAGCCGGGGACGAGCACGTTCCGGAGCTTCCCGGGATCGCCGAGATAGACGTCGCCGACCTCGTCGCCGAAGTCGACGCGGATCACGAACCGGTTCTCGCGCTCGACGAACTCGCCGGTCACGGAGTCACCGTCGCGCGAGAGGAGGGTGTCGGTCATCGCCGCGGTGTAGCCAGCGGACGGGCGTATGGGTTCCGTTCCGCCCTCGTCGGGCGACGCCGGTCACTCCGGGACGACCGGCTCTCCGCCCGCGACCATCGGGACACCCACCATCGCCGGCCAGTACTCGAAGAGGTTCGCGGCGGCGTCGCGGCGGATCTCGTCCTGGTCTTCGCGCGCGAACCGGGAGATGGCGGCAATCCTGACCCGCTCGCCGATGTTGATGCCCGCGTTGTGCGTGAGCAGGCCGTGCCAGAGGACGACCGTCCCTGCGTCACCGGCGATCTCGTAGGGGTCGCACTGGTCGTGCAGCCGCTCGTCGTAGTCCCACTCGCCGGGCTCGTCGCCCAGCGCCGGGATCTGCGAGTTGTTCGGCTTGCCGCCGACCGTTTCGAGCGCGTGGTCGTCGAAGTACTCCGCGGCCACACGGTGGGAACCGGGCCAGACGGTGAAGCCGCCACCGCGCGGCCCGACGTCGTCGAGGTAGACGGCCGCCCCCAGCTGGAACGTGGTCACTTCGGGATTCTCGTCGAAACTCGCGTAGCCGTCGAGGTGGCCGTCGACGGACTTCGGGCCGGTGGTGGCCGCACCGGCGTCCTCGTCGGGGAAGTTGAGCGCGACCTGCATCCCCGAACCCGGCGGCGCGAGGACGCCCTCGCCGACAAGCGCCTCGGCGGCCGGAAACAGCATCTCGGCGATTTCGCTGAACGGTGCCTGGTCGACGCCCTCGACGTCCACGTCGTAGCCGTGGCCGACGACCTGCTCGGGGTCGTCCGGGTCGACGTCGGTAGCGTCCACGACCGCTTCGCGTCCCGCCGCGACCGAGCCGGCGTCGAGCAGGTCGTCGAGAACGAGAAACCCGTTTCGGGCGAAGGACCTGCGCTCCGCGTCGGTAATCGATACCATATCACATGCTAGCGGGAGTCGTGGGAATAGCTTCGGACTGCGGAAGGACGTTCCCGGAGTCGCGTCCGGGGCGACGACACCGACCGAAGCGAGTTAGCTGGCGCCCCGCTTGACCTTCTCGACGCGCGTCGCGAGCGCGAGAAACGTCGCGAGGAGCGTGAGCACGACGGCCCAGCCGGCCGCCAGATCGTGGGCGAGGACGGCATGGTCGGGGATGCCGGCCGCCGCGAACGGTTCGGCCCGCAGCCAGGTGTGGTGCGGCCCCTCCAGGATCGGCCAGAAGTAGTCGACCACGTCGTTGAAGCCGTACCACGCGAGCGCGACAGCGACCGATCCGACCGAGAACGCCGCGTAGCGGTGGATCAGGAACGCCTCGACGGCCATCGCGAGGTGGCTGAGTATCAGGAACCAGTAGAGCCAGGCGGCGATCCCGCCGGGGCCGTTCAGGACGAGCTGGACGAACGGCGTCCAGAGGCCGAGCTTGATGCAGCCGAAGAAGGCCAGCATGTGCAGCGGGCCGGCGTCGATATCGAGCCGCCAGGCGACCAGCGAGAGGCCGATGAACATCGTCGCTACCGGCGAGTCGGGGATGAGCGGGTAGGCGACCAGGGGCGCGGCCCCGAGTTGGCCCCCCAGCAACGGGGGCGCGAGGTCTGTCGGTTGCCCCGCGTAGTACCAGAATCCGAACAGCGTACCGACGAGGTTGACCAGCGCGATAGGCCAGGCGAGTCGCAGACCGACGTCCTCGACCCAGTCGGGGAGGGGAGCGACGTAGCGGGGGAGCCCCTCGGCGTCGGGCACCGGCCCGTCGAAGTAGCGGGCGACGACCCGTTCGACCCGTCGGCCGACCCCGTCGGAGGCGGACATGGCAGACGGGACGGCCCCCGCCGGCAAAAACTGTAGTGATCCGGGCGACGTGATTCGACCGTCCGCCGATCCCGATCAGTCGACTCGCAGCCGCGCCACCGCCGAGGGGGCGAGCGTCACCTCGAACGTCCCGTCGTCGCTCCCCGTCTCGGTCGAACGTTCGATCCGGTAAGCGTCGGGTTCCGAGCGGGATTCCTGGACGTCGTGCGGGCTCTCAGTCGGCTCCAGCAGGTCGACGTCGACGGAGCGGCCGGCCGCCGCAGATCCGAGGTCGACGGTCACCGTCCCCTCGTGTGAGAGGTTGCGGTTGGCGAGGAACACCGCCAGTTCCTCGCCCGCGTCGTCCGTGACTGCGGTCGCGTCGACGTACGGAACGCCCTCCATGCGTTCGATCCGCGTGCCCAGTTCCGGAAGCGTGCGCGTCGGGCCGTCGACGTCGACACCGAGGGCGTGCCACGAGCGGCCGTCCACGAGCACCTCGGCGTAGAGCTGCTGGACCTGCGCGACGGGGGCCAGCGGCGTGGCGTTCGTCCCGCCGGTGTCGGGGAACTGCTTGACCGGCATGTGCGTGTGGGAGGCCCGGCGGACTGCCTCGCCCTGTCGGACGAACGCGCCGAACATCCCCGCCGTGTAGGCGGCGCTGGCGGTCGTCCCCATCCCGATTTCGGGCCAGTCCTGGCCGAGATGCGGGTACAGCCCCCACTCGCCGACGTTGATCACGAACGGGTCGAGGCCGTGGGCCTCGGCGTCCTCGGCGAGACCGGCCAGTTCCCGTTCGTACTGCGTCGGGTACGCGACCAGCGTCTCCATGTAGTCGATGGGCGCGGCGTCGTGTGCCTCGACCCACTCCTCGGGGCTGTCGTCGTCCTTGCGGCGGATCCCGAAGTTGTAGTGGTGGGTGTCGACGCCGTCGATGCGGTCGCCGACTTCGGTGAACAGCGCCTCGGCCCACTCGTCGGCGTCGGCCTCGAAGCGGGTGTATCCGGGGTCGAGCAGGTCCGCGAACACCGTAATCTCCGGGTCGACGGCTGTCATCGCGTCGTAGTAGGCGTCGGCGCCCTCGCGGCCGTCGGACCCGCGGGCGAACTCCCACGGGTCGGAGGTGTGGCCGAACTGCCAGTCGCCCCAGACCTCGTTGCCGATCTCCCAGTAGCGCACGTCGAACGGCTCCTCGTAGCCGTGTTCGGCGCGCAGCGCGCCCATCTCCGTCTCCTCGGGGTCGCCGTTGCAGTACTCGACCCAGTCGGCGACCTCCTCTGGGCCGATCTCCTCCCACCAGCCGACCGTGATCATCGGCTCGACGTCGATCTTCCGGCAGAGCTCGACGTACTCCGCCGTCCCGAGGAAGTTCGGTTCGAGACCGCCCCAGCCGGGCGCCTCGCTGACGGGCCGGTCTTCGAGCGGGCCGACGCCGTCGCGCCAGCGGTAGTGACTGGCGAAGTTCCCGCCCGGCCACTTGATCGACTGGACGTCCATCTCCTCTATGCGCTCCAGCATCTCGGGGTTGAACTTGCCGTCGACGGCGTCGCCCGACACGAGCATCACCCAGTCGAGGTCGACGTGACCGTCGCCTTCGGCGACGAGCTGGAGCCGGTACTCGCCGTGGGGGGCAGAGATGTCGCGGAAGCGGTCCTCTGTCCCCTCGGCGGGGTACCGAACGTCGCTCTCGCCGGCGAGTGCGAGTCGGAGGTCCTCGTGGCGGACCCACTCGTCGGTGACGGGGATCAATTCGGAGGCGAGCACCTCGCCGTCGAAGTCGATCAGGCGCGCCTCGACGGCGTCGACGCCCTCACCGCGAACGGAGACCGAGAGGTCGTATTCCGCTGTGCGGTAGTCCGGCAGGGGAATCCGTTGAGAGACGCCACCCACGTCGTCCGCAACTGTGATGCGTTGGAGCCGGCGCTGTTCGCCGCCGTGGACGCCCCCCGCGGGAGTCTCGTAGTCGGCGTCGCCGATCGGCTGCCACGGATAGGCGATACCGTCGTGTTCCGGGATCGCGTCTTCGGCGTAGGCGAGGCGGCTCCGCTCGGCGGTCTTCCGGTCGAAGTTCCATGCCTCGAAGGAGTTGTTCGTCGCGTGCTCGGCGTAGATGCCGGGGTAGATCTCTCGTCCGTAGTGTTCGACGTAGGCACCGAAGATCCGCGGCGAGACCGACCAGTCGCTCCGATCGTCGACGTCGACCGCCACCGCGGCCGCGAACGGGCCGTCCGTCGACTGCGTGTCCGTCATGCTCCCGGCAACGGGCGACCGGGTCAAGAGTGTTAACACACGGCGGCGGGACGGTGCGGGACGGTGCGGGACGGTGCGGCGACACAGCGGTGCGCCGGCGGCGAGAGCCGTACCGAGGACGGACGCGCAAACGATACCCGTTAAGTGAGTCCGTCGCCAAGTCGAGGACATGACCGACGAAACGGATCTTGAGGAACTCCGCCGCGGGACCGACCTGGTCAAGCGCGGGTTCGCGAAGATGCAGAAGGGCGGCGTCATCATGGACGTCGTGAACCGCGAGCAGGCCCGCATCGCCGAGGACGTGGGCGCCGTCGCGGTGATGAACCTCGAAGCCGTCCCGGCCGACATCCGCAAGCGCGGCGGCGTCGCCCGCATGGCCGACCCGGCCTCGCTCGGGGAGATCATCGACGAGGTCTCAATCCCGGTGATGGGCAAGGCCCGTATCGGCCACACGAAGGAGGCCCAGATCCTCGAAGCCGTCGGCGCCGACATGGTCGACGAGAGCGAGGTCCTGACGCCGGCCGACGACAAGTACCACATCGACAAGCGCGAGTTCACCGCGCCGTTCGTCTGCGGTGCGCGCAACCTCGGTGAGGCCCTGCGCCGAATCGACGAGGGCGCGGCGATGATCCGGACCAAGGGCGAAGCCGGCACCGGCGACGTGAACCAGGCGGTCCACCACCAGCGCAATATCAAGAGCGCCATCCGCGAGCTTCAGGGCATGACCCACGAGGAACGGGAGGCCTGGGCCCGCGAGAACGACGCGCCGGCCGATCTAGTCCACGAGACGGCCGAGATGGAGCGCCTGCCGGTCGTCAACTTCGCCGCGGGCGGCATCGCGACACCCGCCGACGCGGCGCTGATGATGCACCACGGCTGCGACGGCATCTTCGTCGGCTCGGGCATCTTCGGCGCGGAGGACCCCGAGGCGATGGGGACCGCCATCGTCGAGGCCGTCAACAACTGGGACGACCCCGAGAAACTGGCCGACATCTCCTCGAACATCGGCAAGGGCATGAAGGGCGACGCCAACGTCGACCTGCCCGAAGAGGAGAAGATGCAGGGTCGCGGCGTCTGAGCCGGTTCTCCGTACTCCGTTCCCGATCAGTCGTTTTCGCTCCCGTCCGGCGTCTCGAACCGCTCCAGCGCCAGCGTCGCCGGGTCGAGGTCGTAGTAGGACTCCCACGCCGGCGCCAGCGAAACGACGCGGCTCTCCGCGACGGTCATTTCGGCGTGGCGGTGATGGTGGCCGACGAGGCACAGCGACGGCTCGACGGCGTCGATCAGCTCGTCGATGGGGTCGCTCCCCGGGTCGTAGCCGTAGCTGATGAGGCCGTGGGGAGCTTCGTGCGTGAGCAAGACGTCGACGTCCGCGTCGCGCCCGCTGTCGATGGCGTGCTCGACGTCCGCACGGGTGAAGTGCCGGCGCCGGTCGCCGGATAGCTCCGCCCGATCGAAATCGTATCGCGTCGGTGCGTAGTTACCCGAGAGCCCGAGCACCGTCAGGTCGTCGACCTCGGCGAGTTGGCCGGCGAGCAGGTGGACGTTCCGGACGCCAGCGGGGCCTGGTTCGGGGTCTTCGCCGTCCGTGACAGCAGACCGCAGCGCGTCGATCACGTCGAAGTCCTCGTTGTTGCCCGCGACGAACCACGTTGGCGCGGGCAGGTCGTAGTACTCCAGATCCCCGACGTGGAGCGCGACGCCGGCGTCGGCGCGCTCGAAGGCGGCGAGGAGTCGCCGACGGTTGTCGGGGTCGGCGGCGTGGGCGTCGCCGAGGACGAGCACGGCGGTCACCCCGCGGCCAGCAGGTCGTCGATCCGCCCTTCGAGGTGGTCGATCTCCTCGCGGAGGTCGTCCGCCTCGGCGTCGTCGAGTTCCTCCAGCCGGTCCCTGAGCCCGTCGAGTCGCGTGCGCTTCTCCGCGGCGTCGACGGCGGTCTTCTGGACGTAGTACTGGTCGTGGACGTCGTACACGTCGTCTTCCCCCACGTCCGTCGTGGCGACGACCACGTCGAGTTTGTCGGGGTCGACGCCGAGTACCCACTCGTGGGGGATATCGGCCTCGTCGAGGCGGTCGAATATCGCTTCCTCGTCCTTGAGTCTGCGGCGCTTCCGGTGGGTCCGGCTGACCGTGCCGAACTGCCCGTGAAGGCGCCCCTCGGGGCCGACGTAGTCGAGGAGTTCGTCGCCGACGTCCCGGCGGAGTTCGTCGGCGCCCCGCTGGACGTCCGAGAGGAGCACGTACAGGTCGACGGCGTCGTCGGACGACAGCGTGCCGAGGTCGGTCGCATCGTGGCGTTCCAGCCAGTCGGCGAGCAACAGTGCGTCGTCGTGGACCGACTCGGGCGGCCGGCGTACGTCCCACCGCGAGCGGACGAACGGGCTGTCGTACTCATCGTCCCCACCGGCTGCGTCGCGATCGACTGCATTCGTTTCGGCTCCCGCTTCCGTCGCCCGGAACTCGCCGTCGTCCACGTCGAATCCCGGGGCCAGAGAGAGCACCGCCACGTACGGGCCGACGCCGGGCGGAAGCGAGTCGAGTTCGAGCGGATCCGTCCCGGCGCGGTCGGCGAGCGTCTCGAACTGGTCGCGCCGAAGCGTCCGCTCGCGCCCCTCGCGGAACGTGACGAAGATTCCGTCGTCGTCGGTGCGGTCGACAGCGAACACCCGCTCGTCACCGGGCGTGACCAGCACAGCGTCGGGGTCCAGCGAGTCGCAGCGTTCGCGGAGCCGCCGCCATCGGGCGTCGAATGACATGCTCGAAGTTGGTGCCTCGCGTGCAAAAGCACCGCGCCGGCCACCGCTGGCTGCTGCGGATGGACCGTCGAACGGCCGGCCGATGGCGGACTCAGACGCTCGTCTCGCTCTCGGTTCCGGACGCGGCGAAGGGATCGTCGTAACGGCGCCGGAGGTAGCCGAGACCGAGGTCGGTGACAGTGGTGACGACGACGGGCGTGCCCGCCGTCGCGACGAGGGCGATAACTGTCCCGACCATCCCGTAGGCGACGGCAGACAGCAGTGTCCCGGCGATCAGAAGCGGCGTGATGAGCGAGACGTTCGGAGGCCAGCCGGTGAGTAGCGGACCCATCATCCCGAGCACCGCGAGCGGCGGCGCGAGCACGAGCGTCATGACGCCCACGAGGAAGCCGGCCAGCGCGTGACCCCGACACGTCCGGTCGGCGGTCCACGACAGGGGATACCGCCAGACGAGCGCCCCGAGCAGAACGCCGCGACAGTAGCCGAGGCGATCAGCATCGTCGCCGAGACGACGAACAGGCCGTACGAACTGACGAAGCGAACGTACGCTAGCGTGTACAGCAGCGCGGAGCCGGCGAAGGCGACTCCCGCGCCCAGCGGCCGGTTCGCCAGCCGTCCCGCCCGAGCGATCAGTCCCGCGCGGTCGCACCCATAGCCTGTCGACGGACCGAGGGGTTTTGTAAGTTTGTCGTCCCCCGCTACCCGGAGAGCGAGCGGCTCGGCGCCGATCCCGCGGATTTCGCCCGTGGCTGGGTCAAACACAACGCCCAAGCCGATCGATTCACGATTGGACGGTATGTTCCAGGCGACGACGGTCGAGTCGATCCGCGCGTTCCTCGCCGGATTCGAGACGGTCGGGAGTCGACTGGGGGTGACCGCGCTGCTCGTCGCGGGGCTCGCCGTCGCCGGCTGGGTCGTCCTCCCGCGGATCGCCGCGAGGGCGAGGGCGTCGGCGCTGCAGTGGGCCCTCAGCGGGGCGCTGTTGCGCGCCGTTCAGCTCGGTTTCCTCGTGGGAGGCGGGCTGTCGCTGCTCGTCCTCTGGGGACACGGCGCGTACATCGACGAGGCCGTCCAGGGACTGAACGCTCCGGCGGCGGCCGCCGGGCGCCTCGTCGCGAGCGTCCTGATAGCGCTCGGCGCGTACGCCGGCGCGCGGTTCCTCTCGGACGCCGTCTCGAACCTCGGCCGGCAAGCCGACTGGATGACCGACCACCAGGAGGAGATCGTCCTCCGGACCTCCCAGCTGGTCCTCTTCGGGTTCACCGGGGTCGTCATCCTCAGCGTGTGGGGCCAGAACCTCGGCGGGCTCCTCGTCGGGGCGGGGTTCCTGGGCATCGTCGTCGGCTTCGCCGCCCGCCAGACGCTCGGGTCGCTCATCGCCGGGTTCGTCCTCATGTTCTCCCGGCCGTTCACCATCGGCGACTGGGTCCAGGTCGGCGACCAGGAGGGGATCGTCACCGACATCACCATCTTCAACACGCGCCTGGAGAACTTCGACGGCGAGTTCGTCATCATCCCCAACGACCGCGTCTCCGACCGCCCCATCACGAACCGCAGCCAGAAGGGCCTGCTGCGGATCCGCGTCGACGTGGACATCGACTACGAGGCCGACCCCGAGCGCGCCCAGCAGGTCGCCGTCGAGGCAATCTCCGGACTCCCCGAAGTCGTCGACTCCCCCGCACCGCAGGTGTTCCCGAAGGAGTTCGGCGACTCGTCGGTCGTCCTCGAGATGCGCTTCTGGATCGACCACCCCACGCCGCCCCGAAAGTGGAAGGCCGTCTCCGCGGTCGTCACGTCGGTGAAAGCCGCCTTCGAGGAGGAAGGCATCAAGATCCCCTTCCCCCAGCGGGAACTCACCGGCCGGGCGGAGCGCGGCGGCTTCCGAGTGCGAGGCGACGACGCGGCGACCGACGACGCGGCGGACGCCGCTCCGGAACCCCGCGGCGACGACTGACGGCGCTGCTCATCGCGTAACGTGCACCGCAGAACCGACAGTTCTTCTCGGGATCAATCGACGCCGAAGTACCCTTCGACGACCAGCGCGAAGCCGACGATCCAGACGCCGGCCAACCCCGTGACCGCCGCGACGTGGAACGCCCACGTGATCCCCTCACCGCCTACCAGCGGCGTGGCCATCGCCTCACCGACCCAGGCCACCGGCCCGGCCGTCCCGTCGCGGGTCAACGCGACGAGGAAGGCTGTGAGGACCGCCGGGCCCGCCGCTCCCAGCATCGCCAGCCCCAGCCGCCGGCTCGCTCGCGCCACGCTCCGGGGGCGCCTCCCGTGCGTCACGAACGCGTCGGCATCGGAACCGGAATGTGCCATGATAGTCTATGTCATATCGCACCCGACTTAAACGTATCGTCACGTGCCCCCAGCTAGCACGGTACCCGACGGCGAACGCACACAAGCGGCCAGTTCGCGGTAAGCCGATCTGGGCACCGCGATCAGTCGGCAGCAATCGATATCGGCGGACGGCGTTCAGTCGGCCGGGTGTTCGAGTTCCGCGTCAGTCTCCTCTTCGAGCGCCTCGCGCTCGGCGCTCGGGAGCGCGTCCTTGAACCGCCGGAGGACGGTCCGGGCCTCGCTCACCTCGGCGTCGCCCAGGGCCTTGACGAGGGCGAGCGCGCGCCGGGCGCGAGTCTTGCGCCAGGACTCCTCGCGGTGTTCGTAGGTCCGGATCGACCGCAGGAAGTCGACCTTCCGGAACTCCGGCCAGTAGGGCGTGCAGAAGTAGACGGCCGCCTCGTTGCCGTTGGCGTGCCACGGCAGGAAATTGGACGTGCGTTCGTCGCCGCCCGTGCGGACGATCAGGTCGACGTCGCGGCTCGGCCCCCTGTAGAGGCGCTCCTCGACCGTCTCGACGTCGATGGCGTCGGGGTCGAGCGCGCCGCCGTCGACCTCCCGAGCGACGTCCCGCGCGGCCGAGAGCAACTCGGCCCGGCCGCCGTACGCGAGTGCGATGTTCAGGTGGAGTTCGTCGTACCCCGCCGTGCGCCGCTCGGCGTAGTCGACCGCGTCGCGCACCCGGTCGGGCAGCCGGTGGGTCTCGCCGATCGCGCGGATCCGGACCTCCGAATCGTGGACGCGGTCGGCGTCGGCGAACTCCCGGAGCTTCTCGCAGAGCAGGTCGAACAGCGCCTCGTTCTCCTCCTCGGGCCTGTCGAAGTTCTCCGTGGAGAAGGTGTACAGCGTCAGTTCGTCGACGCCGACTTCCTGGCACCACTCCAGAACCTGTTCGGTCGTCTCTGCGCCGGCGCGGTGCCCGTCAGTGGCGTCCTCGCCGTTGGTCCGCGCGTATCGGCGGTTGCCGTCCTGAATGACGGCGACGTGACTGGGCGTCCCCGACAGCTCCCATTCCAGCAGCCGCTCGTACGCTCCGGACGCCAACTGCCGCAGTCGCTTCATCTGTTTAGTTCTTTCAGCCCGGCGATATGAGTTTTGTGTTTGTCGAACCACGGGACGACCGCGAATCGACCCGAAGCAATTTTGACAGCTACGGGCGTACCGGGTAATCGTCCGAACGAGAGATGACAGAGGTGCTATGATAGAACTCAGTGCCGGTGAGAGCGACGGAGTGCCGACCGACGCAAGGGACGGGGTGGCTGGCCTCGATGCGGACTCTCCGCGGATCGTCAGCCTCAGCGACCTCCACGGCTACCTCGACGACGCCCGACGCGCCCTCACCGCGCTCGGTGACCATCCCGACTACGACCCGCTCGTCGAGGCCGACGACGATGGGAATCTCCACTGGGTCGGCGGCGACGAGTCCGTCCTCGTGGTCAACGGCGACCTCGTCGACCGCGGCCCCGACAACGAGGGAGTCATCGAACTGGTCGAGCGCCTCGCTCGCGAAGCCCCACCAGGCCACGTGCGCGTGACGCTCGGCAACCACGAATGGGGCGTACTCTTCCGCGACCTCGTCAACTGGGAAGCGTGGTTCTCCGGCCAGCGGAGCGACGGCGAGCGTCGGCAACTGTGCGAATCCATCGGACGCGGCGGACTCGTCGCCGCGTACGAGGGCTACAACTTCACCTACGCTCACGCCGGCCTCGTCGCCGACTACGACGCCGCGACCCTCAACGACCGGTTGGTCGACGCCGCGCTCGAACTCCGCGAGACCGTCGGCACGCCCGAGGACGTCGACACGCAGCGCCGTCTCGTGGACGAGTACCGACAGGTTCTCGGGCTCGGCCGGCAGGGCGGCCGCGGGTTCGGCGCCGGCGTCGCGTGGCTGGACTTCCAGTTCCTCCCGGGCACCGCCCAGCCCCAGATCGTCGGCCACACCCGCCAGGACGAGCCCGTCCAGAAGGGCAACGTCGTCTGCGAGAACGTCATCCGTGCCAACCAGTCCGGGACGGGCGGGCAAGCCGTTCTCGTCGAGACGCCCGAGGGGCTCGCCTCCCTCGCACGCACCGACGACGCCGGCGTCGAGCGTTCTGAATTCGAGATTCCCGACACTGACGATCACTGACCCAAATTTAGGCAGGTCTGCCGGTGCTGCGCGCTTTCGACTGTCGTTGCCGCGATCGAGTCTCGTAGTTGCGGACGAGTCGCGACCGTCCGGTCATCGCTCGTCGTCTATCTCGTCCGTCGGCGGCGTGTAGACGTGGTCTTCGATGTGCTGCCAGTCGTCGAACGGATCGCCGTCGGCATACCCCAGCACCTCGCGACCGCTGTTGTAGTTCATGACGCTCGTGTACTCCTCGTAGGAGACCTGGCTGGAGTCGATGCCGTTGTACGCGCCGTGGCCGAGCCCGACCGAGTGGCCGAGTTCGTGCATGAAGTGGTTCGCCTGGTACAGCGGGGGATCGAGCGCCTTGCACACCATCGCGCCGTTGCTGTTGCGGATGGACGCGAAGCCGGCGACGTCGCGGCCGTTCAGGTACGGGTCGACGACGAAGACGCCGTAGCGGTAGCCCTTCCCCTCGTAGTCCATGTGCTCGGCCATGACGTCGTTGCGCTCGGTGAGATTCGTCGTCGGCGAGCGATCGATCTCGTCGTCGATTTCGACGTGGAGCGAGATGCCCGTCGAGCCGTCGGGGTTCTCGACCGGCGCGTCCGCGTACTCCTCGACGACCATGTCGATGGCTTCCGCCGAGGGTTTCCTCCCCCTCATGTAGTCGAGTTCGACGAAGACGTCGAAGCGCGCGGGCTCGGCCTCCGCCATCGCCGGGTCGTCGGAGACCTCCTCGCCGTCGGACAGCCCATCGCCGTCCGTGTCTACCGCCGTCGGATCCGACCCGTAGTCGTTCACTTCCGCGCCGTCGGAGACTCCGTCGCCGTCCGTATCGGCGACTGTCGGGTCCGCGATCGCGTCGAGTTCCCTGCCGTCGATCAGGCCGTCGTCGTCCGTGTCCGCGATGGTGGGGTCCGTGTCGTACCGGTCGACTTCCACCGCGTCGCCGAGACCGTCGTCGTCGGTATCGGTCGCGGTCGGGTCAGTCTCGAGGTCGGCGAGTTCTCTCGCGTCACTGAGACCGTCCCCGTCCGTGTCGAACGCGACGGGATCGGTCCCGTGGTCGATCACCTCGACGCCGTCGTCGAGACCGTCCTGGTCAGTGTCCGCGACCAGCGGGTCGCTCTCGTGGTCGTCGACTTCGAGACCGTCGCGGAGCCCATCGTCATCCGTATCGACCGCGCGCGGGTCGGTTCCGTACTCGTCGACTTCAGCGCCGTCGCCGAGGCCGTCACTGTCGCTGTCCGCGGCGGTGGGGTCCGTCCCGTGGTCGGCCATCTCCGCCCCGTCTGAGAGGCCGTCTTCGTCGGAGTCTCTGGCGTTCGGATCCGTCCCGTAGCGGTTCACTTCGAGCCCGTCGTCCAGTCCGTCTCCGTCGGAGTCAGACGACAGCGGGTCCGTGCCCGCTGAGACTTCCTCGTCGTCGGCGAGGCCGTCGCCGTCCGTGTCCGCCGCGAACGCGTTCGTCTCGGATGTGAGTTCCGTCGACAACGAGCGGCCGTCCCCGTCCACGGAGACCACGCCCGCCGAGGCGCCACCGGCCGCGATCACTACGACGAAGATCGCGACCGCCGACTTTGACTGCTCCATGCCTACAGTCGATCATAGTTTCCTCCTATATGCTTTTCTGTGCGCCACTATTTCCTGTAAATAAATATCGGATGCGAGCGTGATAGTTACCAGATGACGGCGAGCGGGTGAGGTTGCGTGCCAGTTCGAGAGGGATGAGAAAGGTACTGTGAGGCACTCTCAGTGAGATACCGACAGCGATACTGACGAGATACTGATCGGAGTATGAAAGTGAACGTAGTAATAAATTCACGGAACTGACGTCCAGTCCAGTGGGAGTGTCCACGGAGTGGTATCAAAGTGGCTTCTGTGGTATCAAGAGCCGGATTCAGCTGTGAATACAGCCGTGGGGTGACGTATCTACGACTCTCCGCGTGAAGGGAAAACGGAGGGCCTACAGAAGGTTTCGAACGGATCGCGAATTGCGGGAGTTCCGAGGGGTCAGCTCGACCAATGGGTGAAGTACACGTGCAAGAGGATATCACAGCGATCGGGCCAAGCGTCCAGAGCGAAAGCATTCAGGTTATGCCAATTCTGACATAGGAGGAGCGGGCCCGGAGTCCGCAGTAAATAACAAGATGGTAAATCCAACGAGTATGAAGTACGAGTTGAACTTACTCCCGGAATGGATGTCGTGAAAGAGCCGATGTGCTTAGTTGGTGACCCGAAGTTGACACTATGAATGTGTTGGAAATTTTGAAGTGGGACCGCCGAGGCTAGAACCCTCGGTAAATCGCTGTAGCTCGTCGCTGTACTTGTCGAAACGGTTTGCGTTGGTTTGGGTGGTGTTGGAACTCATCGTTACTCAGATTCCATCCGCTCAATGTACGGGCGCCGCCGCTCCTCGAGCTTCTCGAGGGCGGTAGCGTGGTCGTAGTACTGTTCGATCGTCTCGATGGACGCGTTCACCCGCTCGGCGACGACCTCCGGCGGAAAGCCGAGGTCGCGCTGCCAGATGATCGAGCCCGTCCGAACTTGATGGGGCGACCGCGACGACGGGCACTTGCTCGCCTGGTGCGGGTCCTTGAAATCGCAGTCGTCCGGCTCGTAGCCGTGCGGACACGCAGTATGGAGGCATGGGAAGGTCGCCCGGTAGCTCCAGTCGCGGATCGTGTTCGTCGCCGGCCGGCCCTGCGACGTGGTGAACAACGGCTGGCGGCCGTGGTCGTCGTGGAGATCGTGGCGGTGGTGCTGGAGGTAGTGGTCCAACACGTCCGCGACCGACCGGGGGAAGCCGACCGGACGCTCACCGTCAAGCTTGTTCTTCAGCGGCGTTTCCATCTCGGGGCGGTGGTGGAACTCGACGCGCCGGTTCTCGCTGTCGTAGTCCCGAACGTCCAGCGCTCGAGTGCCGCCCATCCGGGCACCGGTGTGCCAGGCCAGCTCGAGCCAGGCGTGACGTACCGTCCCGTAGAGGGGCGGTGTGTTCCGGTAGTAGTCCAGCAGCGGGCGAGCGTCGTTCGGGTGGAGCTTCGTCTCGTCCGACTGCTCCGAGTCGGGCACGTCCGGGACGTGGACCTTCTCCGCGAGGCCCTCGTCGACGGCCTCGATGCGCTCCAGGTACTCGATCCAGTTCCGGATCGTCTTCATCTCGTTCTGAAGCGAGGTGCCGGCGATGTCCTCCGCGAGACGGTCGTTCTCGTAGGTGTCGAAGTCCCAGCCGGAAAGTTCGGAGACGGTCGCGATACCGTTGCCCTCGCACCACTCGACGAACAGCTTGAGACGGTAGAAGTACGTCTCCAGCGTCTCGTCGCTCTTGCTGGTCTTCTGTTGGTTCAACCAGCGCTGCATGGCGGCGCGAGCGGTCAAATTGTGCGGGCCACGGTCTCGCCCCTTCATTCTTCGCCGTTGTCGTTCTGATCGTCGAGGAAGGCCGAGGCCTTCCGCTCCGACTCCTCGGCGCCTTCCTGGAGATCATGAGCGAGCTCGCGGGCTTGCTCAGGAGACAATACTGCAGACGCGCCGACCTCGATCTCGTCGTCCTCGCTGTAGGCGACTTCGAGGACAACACCTACACGTCCCTCTCCGGTCCCGACGGTCACCTCGCCGCTACCGCTGTGGGTGATGAGCTCCTTGTCGATGCCGTAGACATCGACTCTCGCCAGCCCACCTTCCTCGGCGACAACTCCATCGTCTTCGGAGTCTTCCGACCGATCTACGCCGCCATCAGTTACGAGCGATGCGTCTCTTTCTGCCGTTGATTCTCTCATAATTTGCTTCGGAATCTGGTGTCCGCAAGGGTCAGCCCGCCGCAGCCCGGGACCATCCGCGTTGATCCCGTCGATCGCGGTGCTGCACGTCGGGCAACTATTTGGAAATCGGTGCCGAACTGCCGCCTTCCGGGTATCCTTTTGGGCCCGGGGTTCGTCTGTCATAGCGCGGTCACCTAGTTGACCGACGCGGCGCCCGTGCCTGGAACACGGGCGTCGACCCGTTTTCTGAGAGGCGACAACCCCGAGGAGCACCGCGTCGGTTGTACTGTCCAAATCTTTTCCCATATGCATTAGTTCTTGGGATAAAGATTGTACATCATGTCTAATGAAGTGGACACAATGCCGCATATCGAAGAGGGTTTTAGATGGCTCTTCGGGGATGAACTCATGCCCCGGCACCGAGCTGAATGGATGACTAGAAGTGACGACGTCATCCTTGAATTCCTGGAAGACTCGGGCGCTGGGCACAATTTTCAGGGAATCGCGAACAATTTCCAAGACCGGGAGATTTCGATCTCCTACAAAACGATCACCAGGAGATTGCCCAAGCTCGAAGAGGCCGGACTCGTCAGGATTCTCCCCGGTGACGGCAGATACTACGCAATCACTGAGAAGGGAGAGGCGTATCTTCGAGGAGACTACGACCTCCGTGGTGAACCGGAACCTGAGTGATTCCGGAGAACCGTTCGAACTCTTCATTCCAACCCCTCCGGATCGAAGTTCAGTAGCAGGTGCTCGCGAGTCTTTTTCGCCGATCCGCTGGTGCCATTGTTAATGTAGTTCTTCTCGTCACGGCAGAGAACTTCGAACTCCTCCGCGCCCTCAGGTAGTTCCTGATACGAACAGAGCCAGCGGCCCTCGAGGTCTGCCAGCTCGTCGACGAACTCCTGGTGGTCGATATCGCTGGCCGGGTAGTATTCCTCGGCGTCGACGTATGGCGGATCGAAGTAGAAGACTGTCTCGGGATGGTCGTACTTCTCGACGAGGTCCCGCCAGTGGAGGTTCTCCAGGACGACGTCGTCGAAGCGCTCGGCGAACTCACGGAGCCGGTCGATCTTGTTCGAGAAACTGAGCGCCCTACTCGCGGCTTTACTCGTCGCGAATCCACACGGTGAATCGTAACCGGAGCCCCACTGCGAGTACCGGAGGTAAAAGAACTGACCGGCTCGCTTGATATCGTCCTTTGGACGATAGCCCCGATAGAACGCTTCCACCCATTCCGAGTGGATGGAGCGCGAGTAGGGAACCGACGAAAGCCACTTGACTAGTTCGTCGGGCTGTTCCCGTAGGATTTCGAAAAAGTGAACGAGGTCTTCGTCCAGGTCGTTGTAGACTTCGACCTTGCTGGTTTCTGGATCTTTGTTCGCGAGTACCCCGGCGGCACCACCGAACGCCTCGACGAAACAGCGATGTTCCGGAACGTGGTCGAGGACCCAGGCGGCGAGCTTGCTCTTCCCACCGGGGAACGGAAAGACGGCGTCGGGCACGGTCAAGCCACCCCCGTGATCCCCTTGATCTCCGAGATACCGATACCGTAGAGCGTCTCGACGAGCCACTCCGGGATGTCTGACTCAGCAGCGAGATCGTCCTCGACGTCGCTGGTCTCGACCAGCTCGGCGACGCCTTCTTCGTCGATCCCGACCTCCCAGGATTCGTCCCGTTCGACTTCGATGCGGGTGTAGAAGTCGGGGTCGGTGTGATAGATCTCGACCTCGGCTTTCTGTCCGTTTACCTTCGCGCGTTCGACTCGATCTGGTCGCGGACTGCGCAACATGGGCACAGCGAAGATAGCTACCGAAAAAGCCCTACGGCGGATGGATGGGCGGAAGTCGATATATCCGGGTTTCGAGCGCGTGAAATCGCCGTAAGAGCGTCCAAATTGAGAGAAATCGCCGATGGGCGGAAAATGGGCGGAAGTGGGCGGAAGCTGCGCAGTCTGGCGATTAGGAGAGTGAACGGATATACCTGAGAGCAGTTCTTCAGTTGCTACAGAAACCCATCACAGCGTACACCTTTCCATCGGATGTGATCGCGATACCAACTCCTGCTGAAGTCCACCATTCTCCGTAGATCCCGCGTTCCCTATGAGGATCTGAGTTCATCCACTGTGTGACGATACCGCGAGCAAGCTCACGCTCAGTGCTGTAAGAGACGATCTCGCCATCATTCTGTCGGATCTCCTTATTCGCCCACGTTTGTGCCGCATTCTCGCCCCCATCACAGAACGAGTATCGCTCCTGTTGAGTCTCGCCGTCGAGAGATGTATGGGAAAAATATTCGTTTTCCGCCATGTCAACTGCGTGCTGCCGAGCGGCTTTCCCAGCACGCAAATTAGTGGTGTAGTTCTCCATCCCGCGGAGGCCTCGTTTCGCATTTACGTAGTCGAAAACCAACTGTTCGACTCGAGTTTCATTTAGTTTAGACCCGCCACTCCCTGCCCCGCCCTTCGAATGCTGTGTATCCTCCGCTGAAATGTGGGTACTGTCGGCTCTATCTGAATTATCTGTCTGGATTCGGTCCTCTGGGATGGCAACTGAAAGGTCTCCGAGCATAAGCCCCGACGCAGCCCCTGTCGCAAGCACGCCGATCACGGCGACAGCGACGAGCAGTTGTGGCCCGACGACAGTGCGCCGGAGTTGCTGAGCTGGGAGAGATTTCGTGAGCCAGCGGATCCCGTACCAGCCGGGCTTCCAGCCGCAACGCCGACACGTCAGTATCCAGTCACCGGACAGTCGGTGTCGGCGCTGGTTACAATTCGTGCAGTATTCGGTATAGACACCGCGCGTCCCGCGGTGGTACCAGTAGCGGATTCGGTACGCCCACGCGATGAACCACCGAATGAGGAAGTAGAAGACGACGCCGAACAGTGCGGCCTCAATGGCGTGCCAGCCGCGCACGTACGCGGTGTAAGCCCCCGAGGCTGCCAGCATGAGCGCGACCACCACCTGGCCCCAGTACATGCCAGTTGCTTGTAAGGCGGTTCTGATAAGAGTACGGTCAGGTAAGCGGTCGGTATTGCCGTGCCCGGCCGTTTCCGGACGCCTCGACGAGGTTGTACCGGCGGAGACTTTCGAGGTACCGGCGCCGACTCGACGTGGACTTCGGATCGTAGGCCCGTTCCTCGTATTCGTCGGCCAGTTCGCTCCCGGATATCTCCCCGGCTTCCGCAATGATGTTGTAGAGAAGCCGCTGGTGGGTCCCGAGTGAGCGTATGCGCCGCTCCTGGATGTCGTCTTCCGCGTCGTCGACGACGCTCTCGATCGCCTCGATGGTCAACTCTCGGGCGTCGTTCTGCTCAACGTGCTGGGCGGCCCGACGGAGAAGCGCGATCCCACGGCGGGCATCGCCGGCCGCGATATCGGCAGCCCGCTTAACAGCCTCATCGTCAACACGAGACTTGATGAGGCCGTGCGTGGCGCGACTTTCGAGGATGTCGATCAGTTCATCAAGATCGTACTTCTCTAGCCGGACTGTCGCAGCGCTCTGCATACGCGAGGTCGTCCGGGAACTAAGTTGAGTCAGCCACTCTTCTTCGTCAATCGTGATGCAAACTACCGAGACGTTCGGCAGATCTGCGAGCGCGACGAGTGGTCGCTCGTCAAGGACAGCGACCTCGTCGAGGACGGCGACGACCTGGTCATCGCACTCACGGAGCCGGTCGAGAGCGAGGGAAGTTGGCTCGCCGCGTCGGCGTAGATCGGCGCCAAGATTCACGTCCCGGACGATCGTGTGTAGCGCCGCGGCGGGGGTGTTGTCAGCCATGCAGTTGACGTAGCCCCAACGGATGCCGAGACTTTCACGTTCGAGCTGGGACAAGACGTACTTCGCGATCGTCGTTTTCCCGGCGCCACTCGGGCCGAAGATCGTGACGTTCTCGGCGCTGTCAAACTGGATCGGCGCGAGAACAGACGAGAGATGGTCTATCTGACCGTCTCGATGGTGTAGATCCCGCGGGACGAATTCGGGGCGGAGAGCACGAGCATCAGTAATCATACCTCGCCCCTCTGGTAATTTCGTGTTGCATACCGAACGCATTCCGGAGAATCCCTCTTAGTTGTCCGGAAAGTGGGGTGAAAGTAGAGACCGCTTCGTATAGGATCGAACCTACATCTCTGTAGGGAATGGTAAGATAAAGAAGAAAAGGCATAATCTGATATTGAAACCACGACTAAGATTCAAGTATATAGACGCTAGAGAGAGGTTTCATATGACAATGGCCCGGAGCGCGGAGGACATCCGCACCCGATTACAGAATATAGATCCTTACGACTTTGAGGACTTTGTTGCGGACCTCTGGGAAGATCGTGGTTGGGAAACAACGGTTGCTCAGGACTCTAACGACATGGGTGTTGACGTGGTCGCTCGAAAGTCGACCGACCTCGTTGAGCAAAAACTGGTGATTCAAGCGAAGCGATACAGTGATGGGAACAAAATTGGGCGTCCCAAGGTACAGCAATACCACTCTTTGAAGGAACAGGACGCTGCTGCAGATGCAGCTGTGGTCGTCACTACTTCCAGTTTCTCAAAACAGGCAGAAGAATGGGCCGAGAAGCATAACGTAAAACTGATCGACGGTGACGATCTCCTCGAGATCATCGAAGAGCGTCGACGATACGATTTGGTCGATCAGTATGCTCCGCGACTGGAGCCAGAAACCACGAATGCAGATTCCGACAACGGCGGTGCAGAACCGATAGATCCCTACGATCAAGACGCGATGGTAGAACCCAAACCGGAGCATCTACCTGAACCGTTCGACGATTCTGAGACCCGATTGAAATTTACACTAGGCGGTGGCGCAGCTGGGCTGCTACTGGTGCTGAATCCGACTGGTATTTCGTTCCCGGTAGAACTGATCGGAGTCTGTCTGTTAATCGGTGCTGTTGTCCTATTCGTCGCACCAGCTAAGATTGCAGACGCGGTCACTTCCGACGTAGCAGTTCACAAGCGGTTCTCTACCGGGGGTGCGGTGATCAACGAAAATGGGATCGTAAAATATCAGCAGCAAAGCGAGAGCGAACCTGTGGTCTTCGACGAGGCAGACGACCAGTCTCGTAACCGAGTCCGAGCGAACGTGTATGGTACATTGAAGGCGAATAATGGTGGTTCTATCGAATGGATGGAGAATGGTATTCCTACTAAGATCGCATCTCAAGGCCAGCCAATGGTTGTTGCCTATCGATTCGCTGTACACAAAGAGGATACTCCAACGATTGCGAAAGAGATGGATCTCCCGCAAGATGAGGTAGTCCAGAGCATCAAGACGGTCGTTCGACAGAACTCTTAAATAAATATAAGATCCTATATGTCAAAATCAATAATCCCTCGTCTCATCATCGGTCTCCTCCCGTTCGATGTTGATGCGCTCATTGCTCTAATCAAGGAGATTAAGGACGAAGCGGGAGAAACATCATGGAGTGCTGTATCTCGGATAATCGCGAATGTGGGCCTCTTACTCGCGTCCGTGGGAATCGTGGGAACCGGACTTTCTTTCTATTTTGACTCAAACACAGGCAATTTATTTTCTCAAGTTCCAGATCTTGGACTTGGTTACTGGTTTGGAATTTTGGTTGTTGTGGGTATGATCTTCGTTAAGTATCTACTCACTTTGGCGAAAGGTATCGATACTGCCACGTCTCCGTTTGGAGAGCATGAGGAGGCTGGATTCGCTCTACTTGCCATGGAGACGATTGCGGGCATGGCGTTTCTTACTATACTTGGTCTATTTATCCAGCAGACAATCTTTGGCTGGCTTAGATTTATAACTATCTTATCATTTATGGCCGTATTTCTCGGATTCTTAATAGCAGGTATAGCCTTGGTAGGAAGTGGGATATACGGATTTGGGAAAATAGCAGCTTCGCAGGTGACTGCTCGTCAAAAGACACTCGAAGAATCTATGGAGACAGAGGATTAGGACCGCTCTCGCGAACATATTGAGAGATACAACAATATATTTCCAATATTCTACGGTCTAGACTCCTACTGATCGATTTCGACCTCCGTATTTACCCCGTCAGCACCAGCTTTGAAGTCGAACTCGAGGCGGTGGGAGACGCTGTTGAATCGCTCTACCAGCTCGCGACGCTGGGCGAGCGACAGTTCCTCGTCCTCGAGTAGATCGACGACCTCGCCGACGAACGCCTGCACGTCCTGGCTGGCGAGCATCAGGGCACGCGTGTTATTGCAGTCGTAGAACACGGAGACGTCCTCGACGATATCTTTCCGGTGGTCGAACTTGCCGTCGGTTCGGATTCTCATACGATTAGCTCCTCGCAGTTGGGACACTGGTAGGTGTGGAGACCCGTCCCACAGGGCTCGTGTTCGTACTCCATAGCGTCCGACTCCTCGCCGCAAAACGGGCATTCGACCATTCTCCTACGCTTGAGCCACCAGGAGAGTAGTCGCTTGATCATGGCCCTCTCGTACACACGGCGGGGAGAATCGCGGTTATCTCGCGCATCTCATTCACGCGCCCGTTATAAAGAGCGGCCGAGCGCGGGTGTGTTCACGGCGACGGCCGGGTGCGCTCGCCGGTCGCGACCGCGGTTTCGTACACACGAGTTGCGCGCACAGTTCTGCGCTCGTGTGTACATTCGCGGAAGCGGTTTCGTGGCCGCGCGACCGGGAGTGTGGCTAAGGCCACTTCATCAAAATACACAGCCCAGCTCCGAAGCCGCACGAGAACTATCCTTCGGCAAGCAAAATCCTTGACCAGGAGAACGAGTAGTTATAAACTCTCTTGCCGAACTCGGGCTATCTCGTCCTCCCTGCGTTGTTTAAATGGTTCATATGCGCCTTCCTCGTTGTCGATACAAACATATCTCGCATTATCCCCATACACACTTTCAGCGGCTAACGCAACTGGAGCAGTCCCAGCACACGGTACGATTATTAATTCATTTGGTTCCAATGAGCCCTTCTATCCATGATTCGTAGGGCGATATCGGTTTGACGCTCCCCCAGTCGTAATTTAACTTTCTGCGTGCCATAGCGGACAGTCCGCCTCAGAAAGCCGGTCGCCGACAGCGGGATGCGAAGCAGTAAAAGTTGGGTCGACTGATTTCTATTATTTCAAGGCCCGCCGACCGAGGCAATATACTTCTCCATAGTCTGTGGATGAGTTTCAATCCTGAGGCGGATTTCATCATCAGCCTCCAAATTTTCCAGTGTTTGGCGTTCTTCGTCGGAGATTTGAGCCTCGACGAGATTAAATATTTGGAGATCTCCCTTGGGGGCTCTTAATCCGTTTGTGGCAACCCCAATATTTCCATTTTCGTCAACTGGATCTATAACCAAAAATAAGTACGTATTTTCAGATTTCCGGATTTCTTCTTCCCTCTCAGCCAATTTACGTTTACGCTCCCTTGATTGTTCTATCTTCTTCAATTTATCATATATGTCATGTGCTGAATCAGTGGGCACGTAGGTTACTTCATCAGAACCGTATTCAAACTGAGTGGATGAGATGTCAAAATCTTCCTCTTCGAGGTCTTCAACTACACGATTATATCGTTCTACTCGACGAAGATTACTCCCAGATCGTAGTTCATGAAATAGTTCCTCAGGACGGACTCCAATCTCAGATGCTGCATGTTCCCGCGCCGGCTCGTTATGTTCGAGTTGGATAGCTAATTTATCAATTGCAGCTTTTATTTCTTGGTCTGCTTCATCCACAGGCACATCAGCACCATAAGGGCGACGAACCGCCAGTTCATCCGATTCACCCTTTTTCTCGAAATACTGATCCTCAACCAACTGCTCAAGAAGATATCCACTGATTCCATCTTCATTTAGGTCCTCCAACAGCACATGAGGTTCGTCTGACCCGGTCGAACCAATTTGTATTGACCGGATCTCGTTCCTATCCTTCATTGGAAGTTCTGATTTCTGAAAGCTATCATCACCAACTGCAACGTAAAGTTTTTTGAAAAGATCTTGTCGAGGTTCCGTAAGGTCATCCCACCCCTTGTTTTCCGAAAGATGTTGCTCCACCAGATTCAGAATGTAACGGGTTATTCTGAAAAGGACATATAGGATTATCACTGATCCCAAAACCACCCCTATAATCCGAAAAACCCCCATTTGAGGAATGAACGATACATATGGTAATAGGACCCCCAGTGCCAAGAGACTCGTTGCAACGAGCGAAAGCATCATACACCCGGTAGTATATATATTGACACTCTGGATAGACCCTGTGTATTCTGAGATCTTATCACGATTTTGGTGCTTCTGTTCTCCCTCTGGAAACTTTCCTAGAAATCCTCTTTCGATAGGGTCAAACTGATCAGTTGCCGCATTCCGTGCCCGATGATATGTATACGTAAGGAACGCTGTTGAAGTGCCCCAAATTAATAGGCCAACTTGCGTGTATGGGTTATTAAACACTTTTTCGAGAGATGGTTCTCCCGAAAAAAGAGAGGCTATTACCGGGAGAAAAAGACCAACAATGATAAGATTCGTGCGTATAAGGCTTCGTGCATCATTAGCCGCTTGCTGGAAATTAGAGGCACGCTGTTGAAGGAACTCATCAGAGGAGATATTTTCGGCAATTGATCCGCTATCCGGCATTCGTACTCTTGAGAATATATTGAGGCGGATCATATAACAAATTCCCTTACCATCTAACCCAAAATGTTAATTTCAAGTCATATACCAATCAACCCCTGGAAACCATTAAGATAGCCTTCTTGATGAGATGAAACCCAGGGGTTTCTCAACATGAACCTACCTCAGTCTCAAATGAACACGATACCAAGAGATCCGTGTTCACGAACAAATATCCGGAATTCTCTGATGAGCCCTACTATATCGAAACTGAAGTTTTATTTTGACTGTCTAAAAAGCCATCTTCTAGCATTGAGTGAACACGAACTCCGGGGAAAGAGGTTGAATGAGGTTAGCAAATCAAAGATAGCGTAATTTCATGTTTCCACAGTAGTGCGAATCTAGCGGTTTCTTCGTGCTAGCAACTGCCCAACGGAAATCCCACCGGTCGCGCGTCGAAAGCAGTTCGTGAGCACGAGAACGTGCCAGTTTTATCCCACTCTATACTGACGTACCACTAATATGGAAAATAACTTGGAAGATTCGAACACTATGCGAGTCTTGCAGTCTTCTAAACTTCGGTGGTCATTCTTACTCTTAACCTTAGGAATGTCCGTTGTCTCGATTCTATCGGCATTGGGCGGTCAATTCGAGTCTGCGGGTCAAATTTCTTCAATTGCATCCGCATTTGCTACAATTCTGTTAGTCGCACTAACAGCCCAGTATGCGGCAATGACGCAGCTATTGGTTCAAGAGAATAAGGAGACGAGGAAGCAGGCACAGAGAGAACGTGAAAAAGACCGTGAGCGCGAAGTTATGGCCCTTAGAAAATCACTGAGGGAGGAAATTAGAAAAATAGAGGGAATTGATGAATTGGCTGAATCTTACGGTGCTGGGACTAGTGCCTTTGGGCTGCCAGTATCTACAAAAGTATACGAGACAAACGCTGGAAAACTTGGACTACTCTCCGACGAGGAAATTGACGCCATCGTTGAATATTACGCACGGGTCGAAACAATTCAAGATCTCATGGAACTACAAGCAAGAGCAGACACCTCGCTATACAAGGATGCTGTGAAGGAATATTTCGATAGCTTCGATACCCTTTTCAATTTCGTCTTAAGGCGAGTCTCATTTGGGTATCTCGGAGACAATAAAATGAGAGAGCGTGAACAGCTAATCAGTGAACAACTTCAGGAACTACATGAGGCCCAAAATTCTGCAGTTACGGCTATCGAGAACCATCTTGAGGAATCTCAGCACGAGTAGTAGGCACAGATAGGGATTCAACACAGTCGTTGTTTCGTGTTTGGGGAGAAGTATGAAACGCGCAGGGGCGGGCATCAGCGAGACGACTGAATCTGGTCACCTCACGGGAGCAGCCTATCCACCGGGAAGGGTTTTGATTACACGTTTCCCACGAGAAGCGTGCAATGAGAACCGAACGGAACAAAGACGGCTCCTGGAACGTCTGGATGAGCCGCGAGGAGTATCGAGCGCTCCCGCGAGCGGCCGAGTCCTTTGAGCGCGAGATCGCGATCCGACTCATGGGTGACTGCGGCCTCCGGGCCCACGAGGTCCTGGACGTCAAGCCGAAGCATATCTCGCGAATGAGCGACGGTCGACACTACGAGCTCGAGGTCATCGGCGGTAAGGACACGACCGGCGAATATGACCAGGGCAAGCACCGCGAGACGTGGCTCCCGATCGAGGTCGAGAGCCTGATCAACCGATACATCCAGAGCGAGGGGATCGACCGCGATGCGCCGCTTGTCGACGTCTCGAAACGCACCGTGCAGAACTGGGTCGAGTGGGCCGCGGACGAGGCCGCCAACGAGATGGGCGATCCGGATTACGAGCGCGTCAGTTCGCACGATCTCCGGCGGGCCTGGGCGAACCACCTACTCGTAGAGGAAAACGTCTCACCACGGATTGTCATGGCACTGGGTGGCTGGAGCACCTACGACGCAATTGAGCCGTACCTCGCGGCGCCGACTGAGTCAAATATTATCGATTCTATGCGCGAAGTTTCGCTGTAGGATCAGACGCCAGAACGTCATCGAACGGACCTCCTCGTGGTTGATTTCATGAGAGCTACGGGTGAATGACCTGGTCAGTAGGTGTGCATAGGTATCGTCCACCGTGCGTCCGTCGGTATTATCTCTCTTGGTCTTCAGCTGAATAGTAATGGCCGACGACGACGGATCAGCCACTCTCGAAGACAATCGTCCGTCTCGACGGCGGTTTCTCGCTTCTCTCGGAGCTGTGGCGTCCGTGTCGATTCCCGGCTGTAGCGCCGTTCTCCCGGGAACTAACTCCAGTAGTACCGACGAACCTAGCGAGGTGACTGTTGAGAACAGGACTGATTCGAAAGCGGAGATAGCGGTCCGCGTGATAGATAGTGAGGATGAGACGCTTTTCAGCCGTGTGTTCACGCTCGGGCCAGAAAAGATGATGTCGCGTGGCGCTATCGAAACGACCCCTTCGAGAGTCCACGCGTTTACCGCAGATGGCGTCTCTCACTCGTGGCGGTATGACCCCGATTTGCCGGCTGATTTCGAGTGCGAGCTGAAAGATATCGGACTCACCCTGCACGAAGACACCACGATTGAACCGTGGTACGACTGCTAACTACAGCCCCTGTACTGAACACATCGAGAATGTGAGGGGGCGTTCTATCACTCCCCTTCAGACACGATAGGTTATCGTGCCGGCGTCCCAGTCGATGTCGTCGATCTGGAGTTCGTACTCGGTATCGATGTCGAACTCGTTGACGAACCCTGACGGTAAACTGATCCCGAGGGTGCTGGGACCCATGGCCTGGACGGAACGGGTGTACTGTTTTTGACTGGACATGTGGTTACCGGTCGTTTGCCACTTATCAAAAGCATTCCCGGTGTGTGGGGCCGTCACTACCTATCCTGTAGTTATCCTGTACTGATTCTATACCGTATCCTGTAATTATCCTCGTGGCAATTTTACGGGTTTCAGCCGTGGACGCTGGTGTTCCGGCGGCTTCCGCCGGGGTACCCCTACCCGCATCCGGTGGGGGTGATAGAAAGATGGAAACGGAACCTATCGACGGCGAAAAACAGGAGAACCGGGACGAATCTGAGGATCGGCCGACGTGGCGCGACTGGCGCAACGTCGACGGGGGCACGGCGTGACTGGATGCGAGCCGCGAGGGCTCGCATGCAGCGACGCGTTTCTCGAGTACCTCGAAGCGTTCCGCGACAAGTACCCGGACCTCGGAGTACAGGCAGCAGAACCACGGAAATCCAACGGCATTCATGATTTCAGCACAACTCAGACGTAGAGGTATCGCAGCCTTCGCGATCTTCGCGGCCATCATGGTCGCGACCGCAACACCGGCCGCAGCAGCGTCGCCGGGGATGAACTTCTCGAGCGACAAGACGCCCAACCCGACGGTCGTCGAGGACGAGCTCACGATCGATGAGCACGACCGCGCGATGATGGGCGACCCGCTCGAGTACTACAACGACGCGGGTGAGGTTACGACCCTCAACGCGTCGATCAACTCCTCGCAGACGACGCCGGTCGGCCTGCGATTCGACAAGATCGACGCCGAAGCGTTCGGCCAGTTCCCGCGGATCGACGCCGAGTCGAGTAACTGGGCGACCTGGACGGCCGCGGAGAACTGGACGACCAGCTCCGAATCGAGTTCGTCGGTGTCGGTGACCGAAGCCGACGCCGACGGCGTCGAGAAGGTCTCGGTTGACGCGTCGGTCGCCTCCACCGAGACGGCGACCGGGACGTTCGGCCAGAACGTCTCGATCACCGACGACCCGAACAAACGGGTGCTCACCTTCGGCGGCAACGTCGACGAGCTCACCAGCGGGGCGACCGTCGAGGTGCGCCTCGTCGACGGCGACGGTGACTACCGCTACGCGGACATCAACGCGTCGCGCGCGGCTTCGCATGACGCGGTGATCGCCAACGGAACGGGCAACGGGTTCGTCTTCCAGGAGCGCGTTTCGAACCTGCCGCTCGCCGGCTCCGGTGACGGTACGCTCGACAGCATCGAGCAAGTCGACGTCGTCGCCGTCGAGTCCGACGCGCAGGTTACGATCTCGTGGCTCGACGTCGAGCGGACCGGCGAGGTCGAACTCGCAGAGATCGAGCGTGACACCGACGACGACGGCGACCTCGAGACGACGACGGTCACGAACTACTACGAGGGCGGCGTCGCGAACATCACCGCGCTGTCGACGCTCGGCGAGACCTTCGACACCGCGACGATCTCCGACCTCCATGTCTACGAGGTGGAGTATCCGCTCTCGGAGCTGACTGACGAAGACGAGTACTCGGTCAACATCTCCAGCGCGGACGTCTACAGCTATCCGCAGAAGCTCGAACTCTACGCGGACATGGAGGTCCCGACGGCGCTCGACCTCTCGCACGGCGACCTCACGCTCGAGTTCAACCAGGGCGTCCCGACGGAGCGCTACAAGGTCCTCGAGGTCGCCTCGGGGATCGACTCGTCGACCGGCTTCGGTAACGTCTCCGACTCGCAGATGACCGGCAAGACCGGTGCGCTGTCGGGCCAGGACACGACCGCCGAACTGGTCGCATCGACGACCGCCGGCACGACCTACCGCATCCACGCAGTGATCCTCTACCAGAACGAGGAGATCGACGAGATCCAGGACACCAGCGGTGGCGTGGGGCCGACCGGGACGAGCAGCGGCGGGTTCTTCTCGACGATCTTCGGGAAGGTCGCCGGCGTCGCTGCGATGGTCGTGAGCGGCCTCGGGCTCTCCCGGCTGTTCGGTGGAGGGAACTGAGATGTCGGCGGCCGGTGGTCCGCGCGTTCGCCGGCTGTTCCGCCGAGCAGCTGACGCTGGCGACCTCCAGACGGTGATCTTCCGCGGGATCGGCGCCGTGTTATTCGCCGCGGGAAGTGCTGTCGCCTCGGGCGTGTTGACCATCGCCGATCTAGTCATCATCCCGCTGTCGGCGATGGCGAACGCGGGCGGGGCGTTCGTCGAGGCGACCTTCGGCGGCGCCGCGCAGATCATCAACGTCGGCGCGATCTCGACGGCGCTGTCGATCGGCCCGGGTGGGATGTTCAACCTCGGGCCGTTCACATTCGCACTGGGATTCGGCGCCGTGTTGCTGGCGTTCTACCTGGTCGTGGCGTACCTGAGCGAGGCGCCGACGGGCAACTTCATCCCGGGTATCCCGTTCGACATCCCGACGCCGGGGTTCGGAGGCCCGGAGGAAGACGACGAGGACAGCTAACATGGTTGAGCCCAGCGAGTACGTCGACGGCGTTTCGATCCGCTGGGGCCGTGTAGCGACAACGCTACTCGGCGCGACGATCTTCGCGTACTTCCAGGGCGTCGTCGCGACGTTTCTCTCGCTGGTCGATATCCCGCTCGGCCTCCTCGGCGGACTCGGAGACTTCCTCGGCGAACTGGTCACGGTCCTGCTCGGCCTCTGGTCGGCAGTCGTCCGCGGCAGCTGGGCCGGCGCGGCGGCTTTCGTCGCCGAGTCGGGCATCGCCGGCTACGTGGTCGCGATCGGGATCGCGCTGCTGGCGCTGTACCTCGCGACGGTGGTGATCCGCCGTGCCACCTAGAGGCGACACCAGCGGCGGCTCAGACGGCGGTCTTGCCGGTGCAGTGTTACCGTCCGGATGGGTCAGGCCGCTCGCCCAACTCGTCGGACTGTACCGCGAGTACGGGTCGATCCCGAAGGCTATCTTCGGGCTCATCTCGACCTATATCGTCTCGTCGGTGTTCGGCTTCGGCGGCTACGTCGTCTCGTCGATTCTGGCGGTGTTCGACTGGATCACGCTGTCGCTGGCGTGGGTCCAGGTAGAGCTCGGCGGCTCGTTCACCATCGTCGGCTTTCGCGTGCTGAACGCCTACCGCTGGGTCCAGGGGCAGCTGGGGAATGCGGCGGCGTCGGCGGGACCGCTCGCACCGGTAATCGCGATCGCTATCGGCGCGGTGATCTTCGCGGTGCTGTATCGTGCGCTGATCGCACTGCTCGGCGAGCTTCCCGGCGGGAGTTCGATCGTCGACTTCCTGGGGTTGAGATAGAATGTCGCTACAATCCGCGAAAGAGGCGTTGAACCACCCGATAACCGGGGCCGCGCTCCTGTTGAGCGCTGTCGGGCAAGTCGGCTTCGGCGCGTTCGAGCCAGCGTGGGCGCTGCTCTCGTCGACGTCGATGTACTGGTTCCCTGCGGTGGCGACCAGTGGCGCGACGATCCTTCCCGAGTTCGGCTACCCGGACCTCGGGACGAAGATCCTGCTGGCTGGGGCGCTGGTCTACGTCGGGGTACAGGTCGACAAACTGCTCACGAAAATCAAAGACTGGCAAGAAAACCGATGAAACACGATATCACGGCAGAAACGGCGAATAGTAACCCCTCGCGGAGAGGGCGCAACACCCCACCCGCATGCGGGGGTGGTCGGCGTGCCTGGTAACATCCTGGCGGCGCTTGACGTCGTCGGTGCAGTACTGATGGGAATCCTGCTGGTGGTGCTCGTCATCACCGGGCGGTTCCTCATGGCCTACGCTCGGGTCCGCGACCGCCGAGATGCGTTCTCGAGGGCGTTCGTGATTACCGGACGGTGGACGCTGACGATCATCTTCGGTGGCATGGGCGCGGTCGCCGTCGGACTCGTCCAGTTCGGCGATATCATCGGAACTGCGTTCGGATTCATCGTCGGGCACCCGTACTTCGTCACCAACTTCGGCATCATGGGTATCGGCGCCGGCGGCCTCTCCGGGCTGTTCACGATCACCGGCCAGCAGTTCATCGGCATCGGCATGCTGATCGTCGGGCTCGTCTTCCTGAGCGTGGAGGTGGAGGATGCAGCCTGAGCTCCCGCTCGAGGTCGACGATGTCCGACTGTCCGACCTCGGACCCGGCGGCTGGTTCGGGCTGGCGCTCGGCGGCGGCGGTCTCGCGTGGGGTGTCCACTTGGCGCTTGGCGGTGACTTCGTCGGTGCCGCGCTGGCGATCGGACTGCTCGGCCTGGTCGGCGGCATGTTCGCCTACGAGGACGGCACGCCGGAGTGCGACTCGACGTGTGCGACTTGCGGGGCACACGTTCGGGTACACTCGTCGCGAAACGGCGTCGACGAGTACCTCGAGGCCCACGCGTCGGGTTCGCCACGACGGCTGTCTCTCGGCCCGCTGTCGGTCGTCGTCGGAACGCACGAGCTCCGTAGCGTCTACTGCTCGGGCGAGTGCGCCGCGGAAGACGACCGGGTGCTCCTCGATCGCCAAGGCGAACAGATCGAACCGGTACAGACGAGCGAGAGCGACCACCGCGAGGGGGTGGCCTAACATGCTCCCGGAAACGATGCCGACAGAAAGCGTGCGCATCGCCGGCGCCGCCATCGGGGTGCTGGTGATCCTCTACTGGACCTTCGAGCGGCTCCGCGGCGAAGACCACGATCCGGTGCTCCGGATGAGCTCGTCGTCGGACTCGGGCTCGGCGTCGTTCTTCGTGTCCGGCGTCATGGCGGTCGTGGTCATCGCCGCGATCGTCGCCGTACTCGTCCTCGGACTCGGCGGCGCCGGGCCGATCGTGGCGAACCCCGGGGCAGTCCTGGTCTTCCTGGCACTGCTCGTGTTCGCTCACTGGGTCCTCGAAAAGGAGGAGAGCGAGACATGACGGCGTCGTACTCGCTCCGGACGCTGGCCGCACCCGAACTGCGGGTCAACGCCGGCGTGAAACTCCTGAATCTCGGACTGGCCGCCTTCGCTGCCGGCTGGGCGACTGCGACCGGAGACAAGTTTACGCTGGCAGTGACGGTCGTCTGGATACTCTCCGGCGTTGGACTGTTGAAAAGCATCGACGAGCGAGCGAGGGAGATCGAGAGCGAGGCATGACTCGGACGTCCACCGTTTCCCTCTCGGCGCTCGTGCTCGTCGCGCTCCTGGTGGCGGCCCCGCTGGTCGCGACGGTCGCCGTCGACGACGTCGCCGCGGCCGCGGCCAACAAGTCGGCCAGCTCGTCGAGCGATGGCTCGAGCGAGTTCACGCGCTCGGAGCTCAAGCAAAACGGCGTCCAGCAAGACGTCGACAGCGTCCGCATGGGCGATACGACGGATATCATGTACTGGCTGGTCTACTGGCCGGCGAACGACATCTTCGCCGAGCCCGGCAGCGACCAGGGCGGCCAGTATCTCCCGCGGAATCACACGCTCGGGCGTGATACCGTCTACCTCCGGACGTGGGCGTTCAGCGACCGCGAGGAGACGATTCACATGGTCTTCTGGAACGAGAAGACGCGGACGGTCGAGCGCGGTAACACGACCGTCGCCGAGCCCTACGCGGCCAACATCAACCACGTCACTCGCGACGTGACCGTAGACCGCGGCCGGCCGACCGTCCCGATCGACCTCCCGAACCACCAGTCACAGACGCGCGTGACCATGTGGATCGAGGGCAAAGAGTGGGCACGGTGGACGTTCCAGCACAAGAGCCTCGCGACCACGCAGTCGGTCGACATCGACAGCGCTGGGGACTACCTCGCGTCGGTGATCACCGACTTCCTGCTGTGGATCATCGCCGGCGGCTTCGTCGTCGGACTCACCTGCAAGAAGGCGATTGACAAGGCCGGCGACGGCCCCGGCTACGGCCTCGGACCGTGGGTGATCGCGCTGTCGATCGCGACCGGTCTCGGCTCGCTGATATTCTACGAGAGTATCGCGAGCCTCGTCGTCAACGCCCACATCGTCCTCAGCGCGTACGTGGTCGCGATCATCGCGATCATCATGCTCGAGACGTACTCGACGGGCGTCTCGAAGGCGATGTTCCTGAAGCCGGAACTCACCTACGCCCAATCGCCGACCGGCGACGAGGCCTGGGACATGCTCGACGCCGAGCTCGAGGACCAGCGCATCGTCCGACAGACCGACGGGACCGTCTCGGTGATCACCCGCGGGTTGCTCCCGTTCCTGGCGCGAGCCTGCGGCGCGACGGCACGGCTCTACAACGCCGAGAAGCTCCGCACGCGGGTCAACCTGCAGAACTCGAAGTGGGACGAGCTATTCGTCGCTGACCCGGAAGCGGACGAGATTCTCCACTACGAGCCCGAAGGCTGGCGGCTCTCAACGCCACCACTCGACCGCGAGCATGCCGGCACCTACGCCGCGATCGCCGGCGCGTTCGTGACTGCGGGCGCCAGTATCCACTGGGGATGGGCGACGCCGTGGCCGGTGATCGGCACGCTGGCGGTCGGCCTGCTGCTGTGGGCTGCCGAGCCTGTCAACGGCGAGGCGTACGTCGAGCCGGCGCCGGTCCACATCCGAACCGCGGTCGCGTCGATGTTCCAGCTGACCGAGGACGTCGACGACGCGAAGACGCTCGACCAGGCGAAAGAGCAACTCGACCGCGAGCGCGTCCGCCGACAGCAAGAAGTCGAGCGCGAGGTCGAGAAGCACGACCGCACGCTCGTCGAGGAAGCGCTCGATCCCGATGGCGACGTCCCGTCGACGATCGACGGCGGCGACGGCGACGAGGAGGTCGTCGACCGGCGCCGCGAGGCCGCCGAAGGTGCCACCTCGGAGGGAGGTGTTCCCAGTGACGACGACTAACCAGGTCGACGAGCCGGACCCGTACCGACCGGCGCTGGTGACGCTCACCGAGGGCGTTCGCGAGCGCGTCGACGAACTGCGAACCGGCCTCGACTCGGAGCGCCGTGCCCTCGAATGGCTCCAGGAGATCACGATCCGGACGCTCGGCCGGTTGGACCTACGCGTCTACGAGGACATGAGCCGGCAGTACAGAGGGCACCAGGGCGTCCTCCTGGCATCGTTGCTGCGCTCCGGGGCGCGCCGGGGAGAGATGGCCAGGCTCGACGACACGGTCGCCGAGCGCGTCCGTGAGCACTTCGTCGCTAACTACGTGGTGCCGGCGCATCGCGACGCGTTCCGCCGGCTGCGCTCGGACGCCACCGAGTACGCCGACGACGCCGACGACGGCGATTCCCACGACCCGAAGCGCCAGCGGTTCATCGCGATGCGGCCCGCGCTGAACGAACTCGAAGAGTGGCAAGAGCGCGCGCTCGACGCGCTGCTCGAAGGGTTCGACGAGCGCGGGGAGCTGCTGGACTGGGGCCACGACCTCCTGCTCGCGACGCACGGCGAACTCGACCAGGAGTGGATCACTCGTGTCTATCGCGAGGACTCCGCGGTCGCCGTGCTGACCGGTGACTCTGTGGCCGACCAGCGCGCTCGGCGGCTGTTCGCGGCGTATCACGTACTCCCGCGGTACCGTGCGGGCGTCCGCGTACTGAGCGGACGCGCGAAAGAGACTCCTGGCACGGGCCAGGGCGACGACACCGAACCCCCGGACTGGTAATGAGCTCGCTAATCGACCCAAAAGCCGACACGCAAGCGAAGATCCGCGAACAGTTAGCGGCCGTCACGGAGCCACACGAGAAATCGTGTCAGGCGCTCGGCGACGTCAGTCTCCCCAACCACAACGACGGCGAGGCCATGCACCAGCACTTCGGGATCCCCCCGCTGCACAAGTATCTCGCCGACGCAGAGAAACGGGGCTCGGCGCTGGCGGAGTTCCCGCGGGCGTTCGTGGACGCACTCGTCTACACTGACGAGCGCGACCTCGAGTTGCTTCGTGCGCTCGTCGGTGAGGTCGATTACGACCCGCGCGACCCGAAGCCGTCGCACGAGGCGCTCGAGCGCTACCCGCCGTATCGCGCGAAGGTCCTGGAATGGCTCGCCGACGATCCCGA
Source organism: Halosimplex rarum (assembly GCF_047715405.1). Taxonomy (NCBI): domain Archaea; kingdom Methanobacteriati; phylum Methanobacteriota; class Halobacteria; order Halobacteriales; family Haloarculaceae; genus Halosimplex; species Halosimplex rarum. The sequence goes on along the minus strand of NZ_CP180412.1, from coordinate 789,476 downwards.
CAGGGCGCAAGAGATCCGCTCGGTCAAAGGGACGGATCTGCTGGTTCACGGCGAGCCCGGCGGCGGGAAGACGACGCTGGCGCTGTCTCAGATCCTCTGGCGGATGCAGGTGAACAACGAGACGACCATCTGGGCGGAGTCGGTCGACGAGTCTGGGACCAACGAGCGGACCGAGTGGATGGCCTTCGCGCCGTTCGCGACGCTCGCGATACCCGCGGGCCTGGACACGCGCGTCCGTATCGTTCCCGAGGACGTCACCGTCGACGAGTTCGAAGTTCGTCCCGAGGATATCGCGCGGGACGTGATCCGCTACGAGTCCGTCCAGGACCTCATGGGCCAGCTGGTCCCCGGTCAGTTCTACGTGGTCTTCCCAGACCCGCTGCACCGTGGCTGCACAGAGGTCTCACAGTTCAACTACTTCAACCACCGACAGACGACGCCCGTCGACGAGGAAGGCCCGAACCAGCCGACGGACGCCGACCAGTGGTGGTTCGCGTTCGTCGCCCACCGGATTTCCGGTGACGTGTTCGTTCACCCGACGTTCATCAACCTCGACGAGGCGGGCAACATCCTCGACCCGGACGCCGAGAAGAACATCCACCAGCACTACGAGATGATCAAGTGGTTCCGGGACAAGTACGCGGACGCCCGGAAGAAAGGGCTCTCGTTCTCCTATCAGGTTCACGGCCTGAGCGAGCTGAATCCGTTCGCTCGCCAGAAGATCCGCTGGCGGCTGACGATGAACGGTAACGCGCCGCCGATCGGGCGGACGCTGCCGGGCGACCGGAAGTGTCCGTTGAATACGGATTTGACCTCGGACATGGACGAGGGCATGGGCGTCGCCTGGAAGGCACCTCACTTCGCGCCGGTCAAGTGGCCGAACCTGAAGGCACAGGCTAAGCTCGACGCCGAGGTCAGCATCGACTTCCGCAACTGGCAGGAGGCGATGGCATGATCGGCGAAAAAAGAAAAATTTTCGAGCAAATCCAGGCGCAGGGGCCGGTTTCGAGATCGGGGTCGTCCGGTCGTCTCGCTCCGGTCGAGATCGGCGCTACATACGCGCGCGTAATTCAGATAGGACACGTAGGGGTCCCCCCGTGCGTGCAGCGCGGTACTGCGCGCGGAGGTGATCGCGCGTGTTGATCCGCGAGATCGTCGCCGGCGGGCTCAACCTGGTGGTCGGCTTGGTCGGCGTCGACGGCATCGCGATCGGGCTCCTGGCGACGGTCGTCGCTGCGCTCTGGTACCTCCGGGAAGCGGCCGACGCGTTCGTCGTGCTGGCTCGGTACGCTCGGGTCGGCTCGCTGATCGGGTTCATCGTGCTCGTGCTGTACGTCGCCGGGACGGCCACCGGCGTCGTCAACGGAGGCGATGTTGCACAAGTTCTCAAGCAATTCGTCGGACTCAACCACTAACATGACTCAAATACAGAAACTCAGAACTCGGATTCGGACGCGGCTATCGGAGCGGTCGGATAGATTGCGAATTGGCGAAGCGATCGCCCTCATGGCGACGATCGTGGCCTTTTCGGTGTCGGTCGTCGCAGTCGAGAGCGGTCCGGCGGTCGAGACGAATCCCGTCGCTCTGGCGGTGGCCGGACCGCTTGGATGGACGGGCGCCGGATTGATCGCTGTCGGCGGTGTGCACGCGATATTCACCGTCTACCGACGCGTCTCGCATATCGCGCCACGAGTTGTCTCCGCGGGGTCGACGGGGATCGTCCTTCTCAGTCTTGTCGATCTCCTGTGGTCGTCGCACATTGCGCTCCGAGCCGGCCTCAAGGGTGGCGTTGGCGCCGGCGCGATCGCCTCGGTTGTGGTGGTCGCTGCGGCGGCCGTGGGCTGTCTGTGGCGGCCACTTCGAAACCAGATACGGTTTCCGTTATCTGCTGTACGGCCTTCGAAGCAGACTGCGCGCACGGCTATCGTCGGCTGTCTCGCGCTAATTCTGATCATCTCGTCTACAGCCGGATTGGCAAGCGTAATCTCGATCGAATCGTCCGCTGTTGGAGTGGCATCAGCTGCGAGCGAGTCTGCGATTGACACCTTTGAAGACGGCGACATATCTGGCTGGAGTGGTCCTGCGAGTATCTCGTCAAAATCCTTTGATGGAGAATACTCGCTCGAATACACTGGTAGCGGTGATGCGGTGACATGGGATGATGGCCCGGCCATGGTTTCTGACGACAGCGACTACGTCACCGGAACGGTCCGGTGGGAGGCAAGCAGCACCTCGACAGATATTGGGTCGGTTCAAGTTGTGAATGGTGGCGGGGGTACTGAGTACAAACTTCGGGCAAATTCAGATGGGAATGAGTTCCAACTGCAAGCGCACGGAGTATCTCAATCGTTCGGGGAAATGCACGAAGGCACTTGGTACCGGTTCCGGATGATTGAGGAAGGCGCGGACATCAAAGCGAAAGCCTGGGAAGTCGGCACGGAGGAGCCGTCTTCTTGGGGTACGCAGATGACGATGGTGACCAATGATAACGATTACAGTGACGGGAGGGTTGCTGTTTCGTCGCCCGGCGAATCTGTCTATCTCGACGCTGTCGGCGTTAACACAGATGTTACCTCGCCAACAGTCAGCGGGAATGTCACGTCATCTGGGGGTGACCCGATTTCAGAGGCGCGCATTGAGGTCCTACAGGATGGGTCTCTAGTTGAGAACACTACAACGGATGCCAGCGGCTCGTATGTGATGGATCTCGACAAAGGTACGTATACATTCAGCGTCTCTAAGTCCGGATATAAATCCATAAAAGAATCAGTTACTGTCTCTGGTGTGGTACCCAAAGTTAACTTTTCACTCTCCAAACCGGGCACGTCCACTCCTGAGACTCTCGACTACCGAATGGACGTCTGCTATAAGGGCGACGCCGAGTTCCAGTCGGTCGGTGCGGATGCGACGTGGAACCCGTACCCGACCAGCGACAACAACTCCTGGGCACCGTCGGAGTTCACTGGCGACCAGTCGACGACGGAGTTCAACCGCTACGGCGAGACCACGCTCGAGGACGCGCACGCGTCCCCGAACGTGTCCTATCGCGTGGGCGTCGAGAGCGAGCGCGCGAGTTTCGTCTTCGATGGGGTCAACCCGACGGAGCAGAACACCCGCGGCGAGTTCGAGATCGCGTCGCCGTTCGAGGACTGGCTACAGGACCCGGCGGACATCTCGAGCTCGGCAAACTGCGTGTCCGGTGCGACGGCGTCGGGGACGACCACGCCGATGCCGACGCCGGTCGGAACGCCGCCCGCGGACGGCGACATGACCGCACTCGGGACGTGTACTGTTCCCGGTTCTGACGGGGCCAAGACCGGCCTGCTGGTCGAGTACTGGGACCCAAGCATGTCCACCGAGGATATCTGGTTCAACCTGTCCTACGCGGGAACCAGCATCAACGAATACGTCGAGTTCGACAGTCCGAAGGGCTATTACTTCGGTTGTCACGCGGCGAACGATGGCATCTCAACGGGCGATAGAGGTACGCCAACGCCCTACCCGGAGCCGACCGCGTTCCCGAACGGTACGGAGCCGACGCCGTACCCGCAGCCGACGGCCTATCCCGACCAGGACCCGCCGACACTCAACGGCTCGGCGAACTACACCGACGGCGGGTCGAGCAACTTCTCGGAGATCGGCTTCGCGGACACGGACCCGGCGAACTCGCTCAACGGGTCGCTATCGGGTGGCTTCGGACCGACCGGCGGCGGTGGCTCGGGCGGCTCGCCGATCGTCGGCTTCGGGCTGGTCGCGGCGGTCGGCTACGGGGCGCTCCGCTTTACGGGCAACGACAAGCGAGTCGCGAAGGCGGCTCGGAGGGCTGTCGGGAGGATTCGATGATCCCGGCGCTGCCCGAGCCGTTGACCGCCCTCAAGGGTGTGATCGGTGCCGCCGCGGAGCTGGTCGCGTGGCTCGTCGCGCTTCTGGTCGTGCTGTTCGTCTATGTTCGGCTGGTGAAGCTCGAGGAGTCTATCGCTAAGCAGATCCCGACGAAACTGGTCCTCGTCGCGGTCGTGCTGCTGGGTCTGTGGCTGTTCGGGTTCATCCCGGTGCCATGACCGCGGGCGTCGACGACGTCGTCGAGTCGATCATGACGCCGTGGACGATGTACGCAGCCGTCTACGCGAGCGGGTGGATCGCCCGCGAGACGTTCGTGCCTACCTGGGCAAAAAACGCGCTCGCGGTCGTGCTGGTGGCCACGGCCGCGACGGGCGCGGTACTACTCGCACGACGGACGAACGCGTTCGAACTCACAGGCAGGCGCTGCCGAGCGCAGAACACCACGGACGGCCACAGGTGCTCTAATTCACGCGACGCAGGTTCGGACCTTTGTGGGATGCACCCTTTGTGGAATGCACCACAACACGCGATGTCCAGCTGCATCCGAGCACTATAGAGGACGCCATCGACGAGCCACTGATGGATGCCTCTGGGCAGTTTGAAGAACTGAAAAGAAAAGACGCCGATTAGGCGTCGGGGCCAGTCTGCTCGTTCAGCGTTGACGAGGTGTCGCCTTCGGGTGATTCCCAGACGACGCTCACGTCGTACGTACTCTTGACACCGACATCAACCGACTGCCCGGACTTAACCTCGCTGTTAGTGCCGAAGAACGTACCACTCTGAGTCCACGAGCCTTCGGTGATATGCGTCTCAGTTGGACTGGTACTGAATCCGCTCCCGCGAATATAGAGATTTGACGCTTGGATCGTCTCACCACTTTCGTGTGAGAGTGTCAGAAGGCCGTATTCAGTACCGCCACTGGACCCGGTCTGCTCGTAGTTCATGCTGATCGTCGCGGTCGGCGTCGGGTCGTTGCTCGGACCCATGCCCAGCACGAACGATGCGATGACGGCCGCGAGGATGACCGTGATCGCGACCATCAGGATGACGCCGATGACCGGCGACACCGCGTCGTCGTCTTTGACAAGTTGCTTAATTTCCATTGTTCTTTTAGGCGTCAGGACCGCTCTGCTCGTTCAGCGTCGAGGACGTATCGCCCTCAGAAGACTCCCAGACAACAGAGAGCTCATATGAACTAGTAACACCGACAGTTAGTTCATTGCCAGATTTGATTTCGCTGTCTGAATCGTAAGAGCTGATGTCTGACCAGGAGCCCGTATTGATAGTATCAGGGGCAGGAGTCCAGCTCGGCGAACTAGTCAAGGTTCCGCTACCGCGCACGTAGAGGTTCCCTGCGGCAATTGTTTCGCCGCTTTCGTGCGATAAGGTGAGTACCCCTTCATCGGTGTCCATCTCCTCGTAGTCCATACCAATCGTTGCAGTCGGCGTCGGGTCATTGCTCGGACCCATACCGAGCACGAACGATGCGATGACGGCCGCGAGGATCACCGTGATCGCGACCATCAGGATGACGCCGATGACCGGCGACACCGCGTCGTCCTCTTTCAGGAGCTGCTTAATTTGCATGCGAACTGCAAGTATACGGTACGTACCTTAAAGGCAAACTGTCGTTTCCTCGCAACAGCATTTCAACGCGACCTATCGGGTTGTTTCGCTGCACGAATATCCGTTCAAGGAACAGAAGAAATACCGTTTAACTGTTCATACCTCTCGAAATTAGTGATATTTGGGGTAGTGACAGCAGTACTGAAAGAGCGCGACGACGGATGTTTCGGTGACGGGATGAGGCTTGGACCGCCAGAGATGCCACACCCTAGCACAGAGCCCGCCGGCGACCGGTCGCGTGCTTGCCACCGGAACTCATGGTTTCGGCCGGGATGGGGAGCTATTCCGTAGACGACCCAGAGCCTCGGTCACGCCGGCAGCGGTCAATGTGTCTACCTATTGGCTCAAAAACGTTTGGAAGCCAGATCGTTGAGTAACCCCTGTTTCACGTGCTTCGGGTGGAGACTGGCGGAAAGGCGGGGTGTATTTTTTGCGCGCCGCAGGCGCGTGCCCTTAGGCACACCCCCTAAGGGGGCTTGCCCGAAGAGCGGGCACCGCTCGACCGGCGAGCCACCGTCTCGACGGTGATCGGCACCTATCCGGGTTGCACCTGAAAACGAGGTTCGGGGTAGAATCGGACTATCCCTTATAAGAAGAAGCTACGAGCGACAGTGATGCCTCTCAGCCGTCGGGCGTTAGCGGAGCGTCGCGACCGGCCGCCGCATCGAGCTCCCGTCGACGGTGACCTCGACGATCGCGTCACCGAGGTCCCGCGGGTCGCGTCCGTCGTCCGCCCACGCTTCGAACATCTCGTCGAGGACGTCGTCGACGAGCGGGTCCGTCGAGTACGAGGTCTTCATCTTCGAGAGCACCGTATCGATCCGAACGACCGGGCGACCGCCCTCGGTGCTGGGCGCTTCGAACTCGGCGCCGTACTTCGCGAGCCAGCGGTCGAACGCGCTCGAGGCCGACTGACGGACGTCCATGTCGACCAGCTGGGCCGCGCGGTCAGCAGCGCTCTCGATCTTCGACTCCGCGGCCTCAGTGATCGCGCGGATCTCCTGGCGGAGCTTCTCCGAGACGAATCGGACGTGGCCGTTGTCCGATGTGATGACGCCTTCGAGACGCTGGAGACACCGGTACACGGTCGACAGTCCCACACCGGCCGCGTCGGCGACCTCGCGGGCCGGCCGACCGCCGTCGGTCGCGAGGTTTTCGACGATCTCCTCGTCGGCGGCGGTCATGTCCCGGAGCGTCGTCACGATCAGGTGCTCCTGCTTGGCCTCGAGGCGCGGCGTCGGGTCCGTGTGGATCGGGACGGACTCCTCCGCCGGACCGGCATCGAAGTGATCGTCAGCGACGTAGGTGGTCCCACCGGCCTCGGTCGGGATCTCCGCCCAGGAGAGCAACGAGACGAGGCGCTCGTCGAGTTCGCGCACGACCTCGTCGCGGTCCTCCCACGGGACGGACCCGGATGCGGTCCGTCCTTGGACGAACTTCACACCGAGTTTCGGATGATACAGCGGATCGTCCGGTTCGAACTTCTCGGGGTGCTCGGGGAGGTAGCTCTTGATCTGGCCGCCGAGTCGGTGGCCGGAGACCATCTCGGCAGCGCTGGTCGACCCGTGGCGGACGACGTGGTGATAGCCGCGCTCGCGCTCGTTGTCGAACTTGTAGACGCCTTTCGTCCCGTCGGCGTCCGACAGGAGCATCGCGAGGCGATCGAAGACGCCGCCGGTGCCGATGAGCTTCTCGTTCATCGTCCGGGTGAGCCGGAGGTAGCGCTCGATGGCGGTGATCCGGCCGTCAAACGGCTCGGCGAAATATCCGTGATAGAGACCGACGTCCGCTGAGTCGGCGAGCTCGAAGATGAACCGCGGCAGGAGGTCGGCGACCTCGTCGAGCGCCAGGTTCGATGGCTGGCAGTGGATGCTGATCCCTTCGTCGGGCTCAGTGTGGTCGAACGCGGTCGTCGTCCGCTCGCCGTCGGACTTCCGCATGTCCGAGAAACGTGGTGAGATGTTGTAGTCGCACTTGCGTTCGCCGCGTCCCTGGGCGTTGATATCGAACTCGTAGAGGCGATCGGAGGCGACGTCGTCCTCGGGACGGGGACGGAACCCGCTCTTGCTGTAGTTCATGCGGATGTCCCAACGCTCACCGTTGATCTCCACGTCGGTGAGTTCCTGGTAGCCGTCGAACTCGTTGATCAGGAGATTCGACAGTGCCCAGTAGGGATCGAGGCCGTCGTAATCGACGTACTCCTCCCTATCGTCGCCAGTGGGAGCGTAGTAGAGCCACGTCTCGGCCTCGTGAGTGGCTCTCGCGACTTGTGCCACCGGCGTCACCTCCCGTCCTGTTCAGTCCCCGGACGTAGTGACCGATATGTCTTTGTCGGCCGGCTATGAAAGAACTCAGATAATGCCCCTCCAATACCTCCTTCCCGCCTTGATTGGATTCGTGTTCGTGATGCTTGCGGCCTATGCCGGCGCACTCCGAGCGTTAGAGATCTATTTCGATCCAGAGCAAGACAGTATCTTCCTCTCGAACGATTCTGAACCCCCAAACAATCGATAACGCCTTCAGACATCGCAATCACCCCGCGTGCGAGATGATTCGCTCGTAGTCAGATCACTCCCCATCGCGCTCACCTCCGTCGGTCGCGACTCGATCGGAGCGCATCCGGGAGAGCTTCTCGGCGGCGGTGAGCGGCTGCTCGTCGCGTTCGTTGTCGATTTCTGTCGCGTAGTATTCCGGTGGACGACGCGGGCCGTACGATAACCGCTCCGGGCGCTCGCCGGCTTCCTGGAGGAACTCCTCACGCTGGTCGAGGAGACGCATCACCGCTTCGCGTGGCCCACCAGCAGGCCCGCGACCAAGAGCACGCTCGACCGCCTTGTAAGCGCGGACCACTTCGATCCGGTCGATTCCACGGATCCGGGCCTTCAGGAGGAGCTTCCGACCGCTTTTGATGTCGCGATCGCCGTACGTCTCGGCCAGGAAATCCCAGTCGAGATACCGAGCCGGGTTGTGTCCGATGTGTTCCTCGATGTTGTCGAACGCAGGGAAGTCGCGGCCGCCGGCCTGGTTCGTCGACGGCATCAGCGGCTCACCTCCGCCGATCCGGGGACGTTCTCACGGTCGATCAGCACGGTCCACGTCAGCTGGGCGACCTCGTTCTCCGAGCGGTCGGCGTCGACATCGTACCACCGCCCGTCGAGATGCTCGTCCAGGAGCGACGCCGGGATGATCACCGACCGGAGTATCGGCGTCTCCGGTCGCGGTGCATAAACTACGAGAATATAGAATCCAGCGGCTTCGAGGAGTTTCTCGTGCGCTTGGCGCTTGATGTACCACGCGCCGCTCCGGTCGTAGTCGCCGTTACTGCGGACGACGCACGCGCTTTTGATCTCGCCTGGGGTTCCGGATTCGATGACTGGGATCCCGAGGAATGGTCGCTCGTAGCATGGACTGAGGCACTGGATCGTCCGGCAGTCGTGCCAGGTAGCCTCTGAATCGCCGACGTACTCGATGCCGGGGTCAGCGTTGATGACAGCGCTCTCGACAGAGTCGCCGCGCTTCTTCGAGGAACCGAGGACGCTCATGCGGGATCACCGCCCGTGAGTCGGCGAACGAGATCGCGGAACCGCTGGTTGATCGGCGGTTCGACCTCCCAGTAGATGCTGTACTCCCAGGCGTCGCAGTCGATCCAGACTGTCGCGATGTGCTCGCCGACGTGCTCCTCGAGGTCGAGGCGGCGCTCGATCTCGTCCGAGGCCGCGACCTTGAGTTCCCCGTACCCGCGAGTCTTCAGACAGGATTCCGGAGGGATCCAGTCCTGAATCCCGAGGTCGTGCTGGTCCACGTCGCGGACGACGTACTCGTAGCGACCGACCATCGGGTCCGTCTCGTCGTATTTCACGCCGACTCACCCCCTTCAGGCCGCTCAGTATCCGTGTGTAGTGAGCGGTCACCGTCAGGTCGCGGTGTGGACTTCGTTTTTTTATCCGGTCGCTGGTATCTGCTGATATGGTCGACGTGATCCCAGTCTTGCTGCTGGTGTTTGGCCTCATTGCCGCGTTCAAGCCCCAGTGGGTCGCTGGAATTGATCGCCGACAGAAAGCCGCCGGAACGACTCGACGCCCGCAAGACGTCGAGATGAGTGATTCCTATTATAGCGTGGTTCGAATGGCCGGCGTCGGTTTCATCCTGTTTGGACTCGTGTTTGCTCTCCGCTCGCTGTGAGGGGTAACCGAGCCGTTCAGTACCGCAATTGACGGTACCGCCGTCGGCGACGAGCTGCCGGTCCGCCTCTGCACCGTCGTCCTCCCGGATGCGGTCGGCCCACATCTCCTGGAAGTGTTCGATCTCGGCCTTACGGAGGAGTCCCGTCGGTTCGACGTGCCGACTGGGGACCATGGACCGCGGCCAGTCACCGTGATTCGCGAGGGAAGCGGGAACGGTCCCGCCACCGGAAGGGTTCTCGGCCCCGTTCGTGGTGACTTTGACGGCGCGGCCATCGGGGCTCGCGTACCGGATCACTATCAGATTCCGGACACCGGACGCGACGGCGACCGCGTAGATCCGGGGCGAACCGCGATTCTGGTCGCTCCCGTGTTCGATCCAGCTCTCGGGGATCGGGTAGAACTCGTTGCCGTCGATCTCGACGGGCCACTCGTCGGAGGGCATCAGGCATCACCCCCGCGAGCGAGGTCTTCGATATCGTCCGGTCCGAAGTCCTCTGCGCCGATCTTCGCCGCGAGGCCGGAATCCGCACACGCCGGGTTATCGGGCTTGGTTGTTTGGGAACAGTCGACCTCGTGGTCGTCGGTCAGATGGACCGATGAGGAATAGCGACCGACGACGACCTCGTCGACGTCGTCGGGGATAGTCCCGTCGGGGAAACAGACGCCGCACCGCTCACGGCTCTCCGCCGTAGTCCCGTCGGAGGGGACCGGCCGTGCGTTACGAACGTCGGTGTAACACGCGGGGCCGACCTCGGACTCGCGGCCGGCGCCGCGGCTGTCCGGGGTCATGCGGAGACCCTCCTAAAGGTACGATTCCAGACTATCAGGAAACCCTGGAAAAAGGGTATATGGGTAGTGGGACCGCCGAGATTCGAACTCAGGTCCGACGCACCCCATGCGCCGAGGATACCGCTACCCCACGGTCCCGTGTATCGGCAGATGCGCCGTCCCGGATTAAGCCCTTCGCTTTCCGTCCGTCAGATCAGGACCCGTTCGAGGTCGACGACGACCCCCTCGTCGGCCTCGGGGTCGCCGGCGAGTGTGCCTAGACAGACCGCGGCCCTATCCGGCGTGTAGCAAACCAACAGATCACCCCGGAACACGTCGTCGATCTCCAGCAACCCGGGCGCGTAGACGGGCGCGCCCTCGGCCACTTCGCGGGCGGCGCTCTCGGCGATGGTCGCGCTCGGTAGATCGACGAGCGCCCGCTCGGCCGGCTGGACGACCTCGCGTAACGCGTCGGTGTCACCCTCGTCGGCCCACGCGAGCGCGTCGGCGAGGTCGTACAGCGTCGAGAGGGTCGTGTCGTCGAACGACCCGGTCGTCGTCCGTCGCAGGTGACCCATGTGCGCGCCGGTCCCGAGCGCCAGCCCGAGGTCGTGACAGAGTTTTCGGATGTAGGTGCCGCTCTCGCAGCGTACCCGCACCAGCGCTCGTCGGTCTTCGACTTCGATCGCGTCGAGGTCGTAGATCTCCCGCGACCGAAGCCGTCGGACGACCGCGCTCTTCTTCGGCGGCTTCTGGTAGATCTCCCCCTCGAACTCGGCGAGCACCGACTCGAAGTCGGCGGGCGCGGGACCGTGGAGTTCGAGCACGGCGACGTACTCCTTGACGCTATCGTCGAACACCTGGGCCATCCGCGTGGCGTCGCCGAGGAGCATCGGCAGACAACCGGTCACCTTCGGGTCGAGCGTCCCGGCGTGGGCGGCGCGGTCGACGCCGGCCATATCGCGCACCCAGGCGGCGACCTGATGGGCCGAGGGGCCGGGTGGTTTGTCGAGGTTGACGACTCCGAACTGCAGGAGTTCGTCGACGGACCGGTCGTCCGGCGGGCCGCGGAGCGCCATCAGAAGTCGTACTCGACGGCGGTGACCGGTGTTTTCCCCTCGTCGTCGGCGGGGTCGTAGGACTCGACCGCCGAGAGCGCGATCTCGACTTCCGTCTCCGGGCTCCACCGCGAGGTGTTGATGACGAGGTCGTAGATCGAACGATCCTCGATGTCGATGTTGTAGTACTCGCGGTAGCGCTTGGCCTCGCTCTCGGCGCGCTCGGAGGTCTCCCGCCGGGCCGTCTCGACGGACTTGTCCTCGCGGTCGGCGATACGGTCGATCCGTACTTCGAACGGCGCGTCGAGCCAGAACTTCAGGTCGGCGTGGTCGCCGGCCATCCACCCCGCCAGTCGGGATTCGAGGACGACGTCGCCGCGTTCGCTCGCGATCTCCCTGAGCCGCCGGTCGAGGTCGCGGTCGACCTGGTCGTCTTCCTCGGCGAGTTTGTTGAACTCGACGAGCGAGTGTCCGCGTTCGTCCGCCAGCGCTCGGAAGATGTCGCCGCCGCTGACGTAGTCGTACTCCAGCGCGTCAGCGAGCGCCTCCGCGAACGTCGTCTTTCCGCTCCCAGCGGGACCGGAGACGGTTATCAACATACTCGACGTGCGTGCGGTCGGTAAAAAGACGTTACGAACCGCCGTCTTCTCTGTAGAGAGGTATCGATGGGTCCGGTCGACAGTGTCGCACTCCAGTACCCAGCAGCATGCGGTATTTCCCGAGGGCACGGAACCGTGCGGGTCCGATACCCCGCGTGAGAGGTGAATTCACTTACATATTGTTAATTTCAGGAATGCCTGAAGCGGATCGTTCGAGGGAGAACACCCCGTGTGCGAAGTGAAATCGACGGTATCGAGTCTCGATCGGGAACCCGGCGTCGCGGCCGCGTCGATATCGCCCACAGGTATCAGCCGAGCGGCCAGAACCGGCATTCTTTCGCTTCGAGTGTCGGAGTATCGTCTGAGACACCCCGTGTGCGAAATGTACTCACCTACTGGCAGATATCCGTGGGAGGGGGGCGACAAACCGGGCCCCATGTGCGAAATGAATTACCGTACCAGGCGGTGCCACCCCTTGTGCGAAATGAATTAACGACGGAGGCGAACCGGATGGAGCGATCGATCCGTCCACCACCCCGTGTGCGAGATGAAATCGGGACCCGACGGGGTGGCACCCCGTGTGCGAGATGAAAATGTGCGGCGAAACGACGCCTCGTCAGTGTTCTTCGAAGAATTCCTCGATTTGCGCGGTGACGACGGACGCGATGAGATCCTCGTTGTTTTCGACCTCCTCCAGTCGGATGTCGGCCTGTAACGTCTCAGCGACCACTTTCGGATCGTCGATGAAGGTGTACTCCTTGTGGACGCCGCTCCCGTAGCCGCGGCCGCGTTTCTCCGACGTGATGAAGTTGTACGTCTCCGCCTCGCTCATGTACCGGAGGTACGAGTCACGGGACTTCTCTTCGGTGTCTACGAGGCTGGTGAGATACTGATAGACTCTGTAGGCGACGGTGCTCGGCACGGCGTTCAGACTCCGCTGGGAGTAGACGGGGACTACCGCAGTCGCGTACAGCGAGAGCTTCTTCTGGGCCGAAAGCCCTTGCATCTGCGTCAGCGTGCGGTCGCGTTCGGCCTCCTCCTGAGCGCCTCTAACGTGGTCTTCGCGGACCGACTGCTCGCCTTCTCGGTCGGCGATCTCCCCCGCCTTCCGGAACAGATCGATGGCTTTCCGCGCGTCGCCGTGGTCCTGGGCGGCGAAAGCGGCGCTGAGCGGGATGATCCCGTCTTCGAGCACCCCGTCCTGGTAGGCGTCCCGACGTCGTTCGAGGATCGCCTGGAGCTGGTTCGCGTCGTAGTCCTGGAAGACGACGTCCTGCGGGTTGAACGAACTCTCCGCGCGGCCGTCCAGATCCTCCATGAATCGAGGGTCGTTCGTGAGCGCGGCCACGGAGACGTGTCCGTCGATCCGGCCGAGTTGGGTCGCGCGCGAGAGCTGATAGAGGAGTTTCGAGTACGCCGGTTCTGCGTTGGGGTCTCGCTGCCGCCCGACGAGGAGGTCGACTTCGTCGAGGATGATGATGACCGAGTCGAAGTTGTCGCTCAGAATCTCGTAGAAGCGGTTGAGCTTCTGATCCGTCGAGATACCGCTCTCGGGGACGCCGAGATCGACGCCGGCTTCGGTCGCGGCGTTCTTCGCGAGTCGGTACACCGCGCGGTCGTGTGACTTGATCGTCTGGCAGTTGATCCTGATGACGCCGAAGCGGTCGTCCTGCGAGTTCGAGAGCTCCAGAACCTGTTCGCAGACGGCGTTGATGATGAGCGACTTGCCGGTCCCCGAGGGTCCGTAGAGCAGCATGTTCGGCGGTTTGTTGCCCTGAAGCGCCGGGCGGAGGTACGTGATGATGTCTTCCAGCTGTTGTTCCCGACCCACGATCCGGTCCTCGTCGATGACGACGTCCGGGTCGAGCAACCCCTTGTCCTTGAAGACGGAGTTCTGCACGCCCTCCTGGAGACGGCCCTTGATGGACTGCGAGAGAGACGGGCTGTCGTCGCCGTTGGCCATGCTATCCGTCTCAACCTCGTCCTATAAATATACCCTGGGACCGTGTGCGAGATTAAATACCCTGGATTCCTCGGCGATGGGCCGTATTATCGGATCGATCATCAAAATGGGGTCGACCGATGGCAAAATCAATTTTGCCTACCCACCCCGTGTGCGAAGTGAAATTCCGGAGCGGAGGCCCGCACTATCCGCAGTGTCGAACCGCCTTACCGTAGTCCGCCCCCATCGGTGTTCGACTGGATCTGGTGATTCGGACACCAGGCGACCGTGGCAACTGGGGTCGGACGAGTACGATTCTATCTTCGATGTGGGAACGGGACGGGAATTCAGGGCCCCCACACCCCGTGTGCGAGATGAAACCCGGTGCGAGGAAGGGGCGGGTCTCCGGGTTGGAGCGCGGTTCTCCCCTGATCACACCGATCTTCGAAGTTTCGGCCGTTGAGACCGGTGAATCGTCGTTCACCATCTAGAACGGAAGGATTTATGAACGCATCTTGAAAACAGTCTCCGTAGTCCGACTAGAGTACAGCGTTTTTGAATCATTATATAATTTATATGACTTCGAGTACCGACTCCTATTGAACTCGGTTTATTCGGGTAGACAGACGGAAAGTCGCGGAATCCCGAGCTTCAGCGGAAATCCTGCGACGAGGGGACCGTACACCCCACACCGATTTCATCTCGCACACGGGGTGGGGGCGCGAATCCGATCTCTCAGACTGCTCGCCCTCCGACGATCGATACGCCTGCGCGACGAACCGGTCGATTTCACTTCGCACACGGGGTGTGACTGCGTTCGGAGAGAGAAGTCGCGGTGAAGTCCACGAGTGGTTTTCGAGCGACTCCACTGTGCAATTCTCGGACATCACGACGCAACTCTCGGACGCTACGACGCGACTCTCGGACTGCGTTGTATCGTGCGCTCGGCCGGGAGAAGACGGAAGATCGGATAACGAAAAAATCGCTGCGGGAAAACGAGCGGCCGCTACGACGACGGCGTGGTCTGGACGTTGAGCGCCTTGCGGACGATCTGGGTGAAGCTCATCGAGCAGACGAAGTACCAGATGATCCACGCCCACATCGGGCCGATGCGCTGGCTCCAGTCCTCGATGCCGCCGATGATCGGGAGGACCATCACGTACTCGGTACCGGGTGCGACCGTCATCGCGCCCGTCTGGACCATGTAGTAGATCCAGAGGAATACGGGGATGTTGACGAGCATGATCCACACCATCGGGCGGAACTGCTCTTTGAACATGCCGAGCTGGTCGCCCATGGCCTCCATCTGCTCCTGCTGGATCTCCTCTAGAGCCTCGTCGTCGCCGCGCTCCTTGGCGGCCTTGCGGCGCTCCTGGATCTCCTGCATCTGCTCCTGATACTCCCCCATCTTGTCCATGTTCATGAGCTTGCCCTGCAGGATCGTCGAGTTGAGACCCGTGAACACGGCGAGCACGAGGATCATGATGTAGAAGGGGAGTACGTCGGCCAGCGGGCCGAGAGCGAGGTCGAGGACGCCCCCGACGGTGTTGCGGATGGGCGCCTGCGAGTAGCCGAGGAAGAGCGCGATGGTCGCGACGGCGGCCATCTTGTCCCAGCGCGACCAGCCACCGTCCTCGTCGTCGCTGTCCGCGGAGGACGAGGTGGACGACGAATCGGAAGAACCGCTCGAACTCGACCTGCCGGAGTCGTCGCCGGGTTCGGGAGCGGAGATGCCGAGCGCGTCGCGGACGCCTTCGGGGTCGTCGACGACGAAGCCTTCGCCGTCGACGTCGACGAGGATGCCCTGCTCGATGAGCCGGCCCCACTCGCCGCTCGTGATGTCGTCGCTGACGTCTGACCACTGGACCGTGCCCTTGTCGTCGGCGACCGCGAGCACGCGCTCCAGCGCGTCGGCCATCGACTGGCTCTCGTCGGCCAGCGACTCCGCTTTCTCTGCGGTCCGTGCCATTGCTATCTATCTCCGGGCTTGGTGGTTATCAAGCTTTTAGTCTCCGGTCGGGTGCCGTGGAGGCGCTCACGCGTTCGATTCGACGGCAGAGCGGACGGCTTCCCAGACCTCGTCGGGCGTCTGGTCGCCGTCGATCTCGACGTAGCCGTCGTGGTCATCGTACAGTTCGAGCACCGGCTCGGTGTTCTCGTGGTACACCGACAGCCGGTTGCGCACGGACTCCTCGTTGTCGTCCTCGCGCTGGTAGAGGTCGCCGCCGCACTTGTCGCAGACGCCCTCCTCCGCGGGCGGGTTGAACTCGACGTGGTAGTTGGCGCCGCAGTCCTCGCAGACCCGGCGGCCGGTGAGCCGCTCGACGAGTTCGTCCTCGGGCACGTCGAGCACGAGCACGACGTCGAGGTCGGTCATCTCCCGCAGCGCCTCGGCCTGGTCGCCGTTGCGCGGGTAGCCGTCGAGGACGAACCCGTCGAGGTCCGAGAGCGCTTCCTCGACCATCGCGTCGACGACGACGTCGGGGACCAGGTCGCCCTGGTCCATGTACTCGCCCGGCGTGTCGTACTCCAGGTCCATGTCGCTGATGTCCATCTCCTTGTTCGCGCGCAGCGCGTCGCCCGTCGTGACGTGTTCGACGTCGAACTCGTCGGCGAGGCGTTCGCTCTGCGTGCCTTTACCGGCGCCCGGCGGACCGAGAATCAGGATCTTCGGGTTCATACCCCGGGCTTCGACGCTCCTCCTCTTTTTAGTGTCGTTCTGGTCGCCGGGCGACCGGCGCGAGACGCGCGGCGCCCGGCGTCACGCTTACGTCCTCGCCGCGAGCACCTCCGCGCGAATGGACGAACGCGTCCGCCGAACGGTCGAAACCTACGAGCGGGTCGCCGATACGTACGCCGATCTCCACGGCGACCGCGACGTGGTCGCCGAGATCGTCGAGCGGTTCGTCACCGCCGTGGGCGGTCCGAACGGGACCGACCCGAACGGGACCGACCCGAACGGGGCCGACCGGAGCGGTACCGACCGGAGCGGTACCGAGGTCAGCGGCCGACCGCGCGTCCTCGACGTGGGTTGTGGTCCCGGCTGGGAGTCAGCCGCCTTCGCCGAGGCCGGCTTCGACGCCGTCCCGTTCGACCTCACCGAGCGCTTCCTCGAACAGACGCGAGAGCGCCTCCCCGACGCGTCGGTCGTCCGCGGCGACATGCGCGCCCTCCCGTTCGCCGACGACGCGTTCGACGGACTGTGGGCCTGCGCGTCGCTCTTGCACGTCCCCGAGAGTGAGGTGCCGGCGACGCTGACTGACTTCGAGCGCGTTCTCGCCGACGACGGGGTCGTGCTCGTCTCGTTGAAGCGCACGAACGCGCCCGCCGATCCCGACCGCGAGAGCCCGTACGACAGCGACGAGCGACACTTCGAGCGCTACGAGCCGGAGACCGTCACCGACCTGTTCGAGGACGCCGGGTTCGCGGTCCGAAGCGTCGACACGAACGACGGCTGGGTCGCCGTCAGCGCCATCGCGTGAGCGGTCCGTCGGTCACTGCCAGCCGACGAGCGGAGCCAACAGGAGGTACACCCACAGCAACACGCCCGCGGCGAGGAACCGGTTGACCCGCTCCATCGACGCCTCGCTGTGGACCGACCCGGCCGCGATGAGTCCGAGGGCTGCGGCGATGCCGATCCGGTGGAGCACGACGTCGAGGGGGAGGACCGTGACCCCGAGGAACTGGTAATCGACCACCATCGCCGCGCCGATCCCGACCACCGCGACGGCGAAACACCTGACCTGCTCCAGCCCGCGACCGAACGAGTACGCGGCGATCGGCAGGCCGAACGCGAGTACGGGGTAGAGCGCGGCGGCGATCACCTTCGGCGACGTCTCGGTGAACTGCTCTTCGAGGAAGATGCCGCCGAACCTGACCGAGAGGTAGAGGACGAACAGCGACGCGAACAGCAGCAGGTACGCCAGCGTCCACGAGACGACGGCGACCTGCCGGCCGTCCAGCCAGTCCCACGAGCGCAGGATCGACGCCAGCCGCACTCTCGACACGAGGAGTCGGTCGACGGATCCACCGGCGTCGCGGCGCTCCGCTGGACCGCCCGGGCCGGCGAGTCGAGACAGGGGCGACCGGCGGCGACCGGGACGGACGGCGGCGAACCCGGCCAGGAGCGCGACCCCGGCGGTCTTCGCGTCCGGCAGCGGCGACGACCCGCCGCGGAAGTCGACCACCGTCGCCCAGCCGTCGGAGCCGACACCCTTCGGGTTGTCGAGGTACATCCGCCAGACGGTGTCGACGGCCGGGTCGTCCCAGAACTCCGACTCCACGTAGTCCTGGGCGTCCTCCGTGTCGTGGACGGTGTGCCTGAGCCGGAACCAGTCCCAGTGGTCGCTGTGGGCCTGGATGGCGACCCACTCGTCGGACTCGTAGGGCGACTCGTAGACGCGCAGGTGATACCGCGTTGCGAAGTACTTCCCGTCGTGAAGTTGATACGTCTCGTCGATCCACTGCCCGCCGGACTCGCCGACGCCGC
This sequence comes from Halosimplex rarum, assembly GCF_047715405.1. Classification (NCBI taxonomy): domain Archaea; kingdom Methanobacteriati; phylum Methanobacteriota; class Halobacteria; order Halobacteriales; family Haloarculaceae; genus Halosimplex; species Halosimplex rarum. The sequence goes on along the minus strand of NZ_CP180412.1, from coordinate 770,967 downwards.
CCGTGAACGGGAGCGCTCGATACGGCCGTCGCGTCGTCTGGTTCGGACCTTCCTCGGTGAGCGCCCGGTCGTGGACGTAGAGGTATCGCTGGGCGCCGCGCGCGGCCGCCCACTCGACGACCGTCTGGTTGGCCGCGTCGATCTCGTTCTGGTCGCCGTCGTCCGGGTCGACGTCCTGCCACGCCTCCTCGGTCTCGTTCCAGGTCGCGTCGCGACGCTCGCTGAGGTAGAAGCGGATCGTCTCGGCGTCCGCGTAGACGACGACGTTGATCGCCAGCGTCCTCCCCGCCGGCGAGCGCTGCCGGCTGGTGTACGGCCAGAAGACGTTCTCGCCGGGCTTGGGCTCGACGAGCTTCTGCGGGGTGGTGTCCGACGCGACGGCGCCCGTCGAGACCATCGAGAGGACGAGCGACCCCGCTCCCGCGAGGACGAGGAGGACGACGAGTGCGGCGAGCGTCGCCGCCCGCGGCGGTGGCCACGACTGCTCCACGCCGCCGTTAGGGAGCCCACGATTATACGCGTTCTGGCAGCCGCGCGCTTTTCACTTCGCGAGTCGTAACACGGACGAACTGTCGTATCGATGCGAGAACTCCGTAACATCAAGGGTCTTCATCCGCGGGATCTCACCGGACGCCAGCGGTTGCTGCTCGTTTTCGCCGGCGGCGTCGTCACTATCGTCCTCGTCTTCACCTACGTCTACTACCTGGGCGTACACCGCCTGGAGGGACGGGACTACTCGATCTTCCGGGCGTTCCAGACCGTGATCGAGACGTTCACGACGACCGGGTACGGTGCCGATTCGCCGTGGGAGACGCCGGCGATGAACCTCCTGATGGTGACCATCCAGGTGACGGGCATCGCCGTCGGGCTCGTCACGCTCCGCGTCCTCGTCATCCCGCTGTACGAGCGGACGCCCATCAACCTCGACAACCGCCTCACCGGGAAAGACGACCACGTCGTCGTCGCGGAGTACGGCCGCGACTCCGAGGTCCTGCTGGACGAACTCGAAGAACTCGGCGTCGACTACGTGCTCGTCGACACCGACCTCGAGGAAGCCAAGCGGCTCTCCGACGAGGGCTACCAGGCGATCGACGGCGATCCGGAGACTCGGGCCGATCTCGACCGGGCGTCCATCGACCGCGCGTCGCTGCTCATCACCGACACCGGCGACCGCACCGCGAGCGTCGTCCTCACGGCGCTCGAAGCCAACGAGGACCTGCGCGTCATCAGCTTCACCGAGTCGACGCGCCGCACGGAGGCGCTCGCGGAAATCGGCGTCGACCGCATCGTCGCGACCCACGCGCTCATCGGCCGACGGCTCGCCGAGAAGGCGACGACGCCGGCCCTCCTCGAGCCGACGGGCGACGAGTCCATCGCGATACGCGAGATACTGGTCCGCCACGACAGCCCGCTGGAGGGCGTCGCCCTCGGCGACTCGCCGGTCGCAGCCCACCCCGATCTGACGGTCGTCGCCGGCTGGTTCGACGGCGAGTTGCGCCTCTCGCCCGCGATCGACGAGCGACTCTCCGCGAATACGGTCCTCGTGGTCGCGGGGCCCGAGAGGGCCATCGACGCGGTCGCGAGCGAACTGTCCTCGGTCTCCCGGTCGCTCCCCGGCGCTCCGGACCGGATCGTCGTCGCAGGGTTCGGCGAGGGCGGGACGGCCGCCGTCGACACGCTCCCCGACGAGGCGTCGGTAACGACGGTCGACGCTGACCCGTCGACCGAACCCGACGTGGTCGGGGACACGACCGAACCCGGGGTCCTCCGGTCGGCGGGCATCGCGGAGGCGGACGCGCTCGTCGTCACCGTCGACGACGACGCGACGGCACTGATGACGGTCGCAATGGCGCGCTCGCTTACCGACGACCTGGAGATCCTCGCCCGCGTCACCGACGCCGAGAAGACCTCACCGGCGTTTCGCGCCGGCGCCGACTACGTCCTCTCGGCTCAGCGGGTGAGCGCCCGGCTCGTCGCCTCGGAGGCCCACGGCGAGCGGGTGATGGACATGGCGAGCCAGATCCGCCTCGTCCGGGCCAACGGGGAGCCGTTCGCCGGGAAGACTGTCGGCCAGGTCCGCCGGGAGACAGAACGCGGCTGGACCGTCGTCGGCGCCTCTCGCGACGGAGCGGTCCACACGAACGAGGAGACCGAGATCGTCGCCGGCGACGATGTGTTCGTCGCGGGGAGCGACGAGACGATCCGCGAGTTCCAGCGCGAGTACGACCCCTCGAACTGACGCGACGAAACCCCGCGTCGGGTTGTCACGGGACCCGGAACCGCCCTTCACGACCGCCAGAACGTTGGCGTCAACAGAACCAGGACGGGGATGATCTCGATCCGTCCGACCCACATCAGGACGGTGAACGCGACCTTCGTCGTCGCCGGGAATCCCGCGTAACTCCCGTACGGGCCGGCATCGCCGAACGCGGGGCCGACGTTGAAAAACGTCGCCGCCGCGGCCCCCATCGCCTCGAACTCGCCCACGCCGACCCCAGCCCTCGCGGCGTCCGTGACGACGAACACCGTCAGCAAGACGAACAGGAGGAGGCTCAACAGGACGTACGCGTAGATATCACGGACTGCACCTTCGTCGACGGCCCGTCCCGAGAGTCGAACGGGGCGGATCGCGTCGGGATGGACCTCCGTGAAGAGGTCACGGCGGAATCCCTTGGCGACGACGAGCCAGCGGATGGTCTTGATCGAACAGGTCGTGCTCCCGGCCATCCCACCGGAGAACATCGCGAGAAAGAGCATGTGCTTGGCCGCCGGCGACCACCCGTTGAAATCGACGGTCGCGTACCCGGTCGTCGTCAGGATCGAGACCACCTGGAAGAGCGCGTGTCGAACGACCGCCTCCGCCGACTCGAACTGGTTCGAAGTGACGAGGAAGATTCCCGTCAGCGCCGAGAGCCCGAGGACGACCTGCACGTAAAACCGGAACTCGTCGCTCTCTCTGAGCCGCGACGGGTCTCCCTGTGTGAGGTAATAGAGCAGGACGAAGTTCGTGGCACCGAGGAACATGAACGGGATCGTGACCCACTGGACCGCCGGCGAGAACGCACCGAGGCTCCCCTGTCGCGGGGAGAACCCCGCGGTCGAAACCGCAGTGAACGCGTGTGCGACGGCGCTGTAGAGCGAAACTTCCGGACCGAGGCCGACGGCGCCGAGAGCCAGCCACGAGGCGATCATCAGCCCGGTCAGTCCGGCGTAAATCCAGCCGAGCAACCGGGCCGTCTCCTCGATCCGCGGCGTGAGCTTGTTGATGTCCCGCGTCTGCGATTCGGTCTCCATAAGTTGGGCGCCACCGACCGATAGCTGCGAGAGGACGGCCACGGCGATGACGAGGATACCGAGCCCACCCATCCACTGGAGGAGCGAGCGCCAGAGGTGGATCGACCGCCCGTGTGCGTCGAAGTTCTGGACGACCGTCGCTCCCGTGGTCGTGATACCGCTCGTGGACTCGAACAGCGCGTTCACCGGTGACGCGAGGGTTCCCTCGCCGGCGACCACGAACGGCACGGCACCGACGAGCGCGATCACGAACCACGTCAGCGCGACCATGAGATAGCCCTCACGGAGACCGAGGTCCCCGCGATCGAGTCGTTCGAGAGCGACCCCGAACGAGAGCGTCCCCACCGCGGGCAGCAGAAACGGGAGAAGCGGTTCGCGGTAGACGGCGGCGACCGCCGCTGTCGCGACGAGCGGCGCGGTGAGCCCCTTCATGACCGTCCCGATGAGACTCAGACTCGTCCGCCAGTCGACGTTCGTCCAGGTGGTCCTCACAACATCTCAGTGACTTCGTCGAGCACTTCGACCGCGGCGAATACGACGACGTGGTCGCCCTCTCTGACGATAGTGTCACCTCGGGGGGTGATGTGTTCGTCGCCGCGAGTGATCGCACCGATGACGACGCCTTCCGGGAGGTCGGCAGCCGCGTCGCGGATCGAACGGTCGACGAGAATGCTGTCACCGTCGATCTCGAGCTCTAGCACCTCCGCCTTGTCTCCCTCGATGATCGAGACGTTCTCGGCGCGGCGTGCCCGGGTGAACCGCGTGATCTCTTCGGCGGTCGCCTTCCGCGGGCTGACGGCCACGTCGACGCCCACTGCCTCGAACAGTTCGGCGAAGTCCCCGGTGTTGACCACCGTTATCGCCCTGTCCGTCCCCTTCCGTTTGGCCAGGAGCGTCGCGAGCAGGTTCTGCTGGTCGTTTTCGAGGGCCGCGACGAGCAGGTCGGCCACTCCGATGTTCTCCTGGTCGAGCAGTTCCTGATCGGTGGCATCGCTGTTGAGTACCGTGGTCTTCGGCAGGTGTTCGGCGAGCCACCGCGCGCGGTCTTCGTCCTGCTCGATGAGCCGCGGCGTGAATCCGCGCTGTTCGAGTAGTCGCGCGGTCTGGTAGCCGATTTCGCCCCCTCCGACGATGACGACGTCCTTCGGCCCCTGCTCTTCCGGGGCGATCGCGGAGCTAAACGCCCGGATACTCTCGGGGCTCCCGATGGCGACCACGTCGTCGCCGGCCTCGATCCGGGTGTTACCGGTCGGTATCACTACGTCGTCGTCGCGGAGGATCGCCGCGAACGTGAGCGAGTCGAAGCGGTCGGCCTCGGCGACAGTCTGGTTCGCGACCGGACTCTCCGGGGGGATTTCGAACTCCGTCATCTGGACCAACCCGTCGGCGAACATGTCCACGTCCTGTGCCGTCGGGAGGCCCGCAAGGTCGACGATGGCTTCGGCGGTCAACAGGTCCGAACAGACCATGAAGTCGACGCCGAAGGCGCTTCGCGCGCGCTCCCAGGCCCTGAGGTACTTCGGGTTCTTGACGCGGGCAATCGTGAACGCGTCACTGACGATGTTCGCGGCGCCGCAAGTAACGATGTTCGTCTCGTCGTCGTCCGTGCTCGCGATGAGCATGTCGGCCTCGGCGATCCCTGCTTCCTCCAGGACGCTGATATCGCTCCCGTCACCCTGCATCGGGAGCACGTCGTGGGAGTACGTGAGCGCCTCTACGCGGTCCGCGTCGATGTCGATGACGACCACGTCGTGTGAGTCGGCGAGGCTCTCGGCGATCGTGGAGCCGACCTCCCCGGCTCCGACGATGACTACTCGCATTGCGCGGCCTCCACGTGCATGCTCCGGGTTTTTCGCGGCGGGCGTAAGTGGATTTCCCTCGCCCGCGAATGCGCGAACGCCCTCCCCAACGGATCGGAACCGACAGGGCGACTACCGTCAGTACGCTCGCGAAACCAGCGGCACCAGCGCGTCTGTCACCCGGTCGGCGTGCTGGATCAGGACGGTACCGACGACGCTCATCGCGAGGACGTACCCGACGGCGAACGGCGGGATCAGCGTCGCGACGGGCCCCGGCGCGCCGAGCGCGAGCGCCGCGATGACCAGCGAGAACTCCCCGCGCGGGACCAGCCCGAGACCCGTCCGGACCGAGCGCAACGGCGAGAGGTCGTACACCCTCCCGGAGACGGTCCCGCTCACCAGTTTCGTCACCGTCGTCACGACGACGGCCGCGCCGAGCAAGACCGCGACCGACGACAGGACGGTCACGTCGATGGTCAGCCCGATCCCGAAGAAGAAAAACGCCGCGAACAGGTCGCGAACGGGCGCAATCAGGTGTTCGATGCGGTCGACGTGGTCGGTCTGGCTGAACCCCGCGCCGACGAAGAACGCGGCGACCGCTTCGCTCAGACCCAGCGTCAGCGCGGCGCCCGCGACGAGCGTCGTCGTCGCGAGGACGCTCAACAGGAACAGCTCGTCGGAGTCAACGGCGAAAACGCGGTCGAGCACCGCTGTCCCGCCCCATGCGCCGAGCGCGAGAACCCCGAGGAAGGCGAAGGCGACGCCGACGTCCCCCGCGACCGCCGCGAGGTCCTCGCTCCCGCTCACGAGCGCGGCCAGCAATGCCAGGTAGACGGCGATGAAGAGGTCCTCGTAGACGAGGGTCCCGAGGATCGGCTCACTCTCGGCGTTCGCGATCCATCCCTGCTCGATGAGCGACTTCGTGACGATGGCCGACGACGAGATGTAGACGACACCGGCGACGAATAGCGTCTCCGTGGCGCCCAGGCCGAAGAGAAGACCGATAGCGATGCCCGCCCCGAAGTTGACCACTAGATCGACCGTCCCCGCGCTTAGGATGCGCCGGCGGTCGGCGAGCAGCTGGTCGACGCTGAACTCCAGCCCGAGGAAAAAGAGCAGGAGGACGACGCCGAGTTCCGCGAGCACGTCGATGAACTCGGTCTCCGGGACGAGCGTGAGCGAGACGCCGAACAGCGATGTCGGCTCGTTGGGGCCGACGACGATGCCCGCGACGATGTAGGCGGGGATGACCGACAGCGAGACGCGCACCGCGAGGTATCCGACGAGCGCGAGCGCTGCCAGCCCGATCCCGACCTCGACCAGCGCTTCGCTCATCCCTCGCTCGCTACGAGGTCGGCAAGCGCCGACTGCTCCTCGCGCGTGCCGAGGATGACGAGCGTATCACCGGGCTGGATCCGGGTGGTCGCCGTCGGGTTCGGAATAGTTTCCTCGCCGCGCTGGATCGCGATGATCGAGGCGCCGGTCGTCTCGCGGACCGACGCGGTTTCGAGGGAGGTGCCGGCCAGTTTCGACCCCTCGGCGACGTCGGCCCACTCGATTATCGCCTCGCCGAGCGGTACTGCGACCTCGTCGAGTTCGACCGGCTGGAAGTATGTCCCCTCCAGGATAGACCCGAACTTGCGCGCCTGGTCGCCCGACAGCGTGAACAGCTGTTCGCTGTCGGCGTCCTCCTCCGGACGGAGGTAGACGTCTCGCTTGCCGTCGTGGTGGATCACCACGATGAGCCGCTCGCCGCCGCCGATGTCCAGTTCGAACTTGTGACCGACGCCCGGGACTTCGGTCTCGTAGACAGTCATTATCGGAGGTTGGTCCGGCGACCGGTTAAATAGTGGCGACGGCGGTCCCCGGAAACCCCTCCACCGATTCGGGCGCTCACTCCCGCCAGAACGACGGCGTCAGGATGACTAACACCGAGAGGATCTCCAGGCGACCGATCCACATGAGAAAGACCATGTATAGTTTCGCCGGGTCCGAGAAGTTACCGAATCCGTTCATCGGACCGACCTCGCCGAACCCCGGTCCGATGTTCCCGAGCGTCGCGATGGCGACGCTCATCGCTTCCAGCCCAGAGAGATTCATGTCCGGGATCAGCAGGCTGTCGATGTAGATGACGACGGTCGACACCACGAACAGCGTCAGGAAGATCATCACGAAGACGAGCACGTCTCGTACCGTCTCCTCTTCGACCGCCTGGCGTCCTATCCTGACCGGGCTGATGGCCTCCGGGTGAACCGAGGTGAACAGCGTCCGCGACATCGCTTTCTTGACGAGCACCCAGCGAACGATCTTGATCGAACCGGCGGCAGACCCTGCCGAGCCGCCGAGGAAGAACGCGAACAGCAGGATCGTCTTGGTCGACTGGTCCCAGACGTTGAAGTCCATGCTCGCGTACCCGGTCGTCGTCACGATGGCGAGGACCTGGAACAGTCCCTGACGGAACGAGTTCTCCAGGTTCCCCGGGATCGGGGCGATGTTCGGCGCCGCCTCGGCGAGCCCGACGCCGGCGAACAGGAGTACGGAGATGAGCGCGCCGAAGCCGGCCATCAGTGCGAGGTACGCCCGGAACTCCGCGTTGTCGATCAGTTTCCGTATCTGCCCGTTGAACGCGTACCAGAACAGCGCGAAGTTCGTCCCTGCGATGATCATGAAGGGCATCATCGCCCACTGGATCGCCGGCGAGAACGCCTCGACGCTCCTCGCCTCCGGGGAGAACCCGCCCGTCGGTAGTGTCGTCAGTGCGTGGGCGACCGCGTTGTAGACGCCCATGTTGTCCGCGAACCCCAGGACGTCCAGTCCGAAGTACACGAGCGCCGCCAGCACCGTGAATCCGACGTATATCTTCCACAGCGCGCGGGCGGTCTCCTGGATGCGCGGCGTCAGTTTCTCGATCGAGATGCCCGGAGCCTCCTGGTTCATGATCTGGGCGCCACCGACCGACAGCTCCGGCAGGATGGCGACCATGAGGACGAGGATTCCCATGCCACCGAGCCACTGAGAGAGCTGTCGCCACATGAGGATGGCGTGGGAGTGCGTCTGGAAGGAGATGTCGTCGAGGACGGTCGCTCCGGTCGTCGTGAACCCGCTCATACTCTCGAACATCGCATTGATGGGATTGGCCACGGTGCCCTGGCCAGCGATGAGATAGGGAAGCGTCCCCAGCACTGGGATGATGAGCCACGAGAGGCTCACGAGCAGGAACGCCTCGCGATGGCCGAGGTCGTTGTCGTCGGAGAGCGTCTCTAGCGCGAACCCGACTGCGACCATGAGGACGCTGGTCACGAGGAACGGAACCGGACTCTCGCCGTAGTAGAAGGCGACGAGCACCGGGAACAGGGGCGCCGCCGCGAGGTACTTCACTACCGTGCCGACCAGCGAGAGGCTGACGCGGTAATCGACGTACCGTCGAGTGGCGACCGCCATGAGACAACAACCACAGTCCCACCGATGGGAAATGTGTGTTTCGGAACGGCGACGGGTCGGGCCGTCCGCGGACCAGCGCTGAAACCGGGATCGACGGCCGAACTCGGATCTACACGGCGATATCCGGGGTAACGGTGAGAACCGGCCGGGGCCGACGCCCGTCGGACAAAGTGGTTAAGTCGGGTCGCACAAACAGACCGAGCATGCAACGGTTCGTCTCCCCCGGTTATCGCCTCGCTTCGAGCGCCGGCGCGGAACCGAACTGCCGTCGGCGACCGGAGCCCCGACGATGAGTGACCTGCTCGACCGCGTCGTCCTCCCGGTCGCGGGCGACGACGACGCGAGCGGGACCGCTCGCGCGCTGGACGGCTACGAGACCGGCTCGATCCTCGCAGTTCACGTCGTCGAGAAGGCCGGCGGCGCGCCCGACAAGGCCTCGGTCGAACAGCGCGAAGAACTCGCCGAGGCAGCGTTCACGACGCTCAGAGCCCACCTCGGCGACGAGTCGGATCTCGAGACGCGAATTCTATACGGGACCGACGTTGCTGACGCTATCTTCGAGGCAGCCGACGACTACGACGCGAGTTCGATCGTCATCAGTCCGCGTGGCGGGAGCCGATGGGTCCAGTTGCTCACCGGCGACGTAGCGCTCTCGCTGGTGACCGAGACGGACCGGCCGGTCATCGTGTTACCCGACGACGACGCGCGGAGCGCGGACGACGGTTCGGCGGACGACGACGTCGAAAGTCCGGCCGACGATTCGGTGACAGACGGAGGGGTCAACCGTGAGTGACGAAGAACTCGCCAAAGACCTGGGCCTGCTCTCGGCGATGACCATCGGGATCGGGACGATGATCGGCGCCGGGATCTTCGTCCTCCCGGGCGTCGCCGCCCAGGAGGCCGGCCCGATCGTCGTCGCGTCGTTCGTGGTCGGCGGCGTCGTCGCGATGATAAACGCCTTCTCCGTCTCCGAACTCGGGACGGCGATGCCGAAGGCCGGCGGCGGGTACTACTACATCAACCGCTCGCTCGGTCCGCTGTTCGGATCGATCGCCGGGATGGGCGACTGGATGGGTCTGGCGTTCGCCTCGGCCTTTTACTGCATCGGCTTCGGGCAGTACCTCACGACGCTCGCACCGATCCCCGGACTCCTCTTCCTCACCGACATCCAGGTCGGCGCCCTGATCGCCGGGGGCATCTTCGTCGGCGTCAACTACGCCGGCGCGAAGGAGACCGGCGGCGTGCAGTCCGTGATCGTTCTGATCCTGCTGTCGATCCTCAGCGTCTTTGCCGTGTTCGGCTGGCTCTCGTTCGACTACGCGACGCTCGTCGGTGACGGCGGCCTGACGCCGATGGGCTACGGCGCCATCCTGCCCGGCACCGCCGTCGTCTTCGTCTCCTTCCTCGGGTACGCCAAGATCGCGACGGTCGCCGAGGAACTGAAGAACCCGGGGCGAAACCTCCCCATCGCGGTCATCGGGAGCGTCGCCCTCGTGACCGTCGTCTACGGCATCCTCGTCACGATCATGCTCGGCGTCGTGCCGTGGCCCGAACTGAGCAAGGACGCGCCCATGGCGCAGGTGACTGAGCTGGTATTCCCCGGCGGACTGACGGGCATCGCGGTGACCATCGTGACGCTCGCGGCGCTGCTCGCGACGGCATCGTCGGCCAACGCGTCGATCCTCGCCTCGGCGCGGATCAACTTCGCCATGGGCCGGGACGGCATCGTCACCGACTGGCTCAACGAGATCCACCCTTCCTTCGCGACGCCCTACCGGTCGATCCTCGTCACGGGCGGCGTGATCATCGTGTTCATCGCCGCACTGGGCCAGCAGCTCGAAGTGCTCGCGAAGGCCGCGAGCGTCCTGCACCTCATCGTTTACGCCATGATCAACGTGGGTCTCATCGTGTTCCGCGAGGCCGACGTCGAGGAGTACGACCCCGACTTCGAGGTGCCGCTGTACCCGATCACGCCGATCCTCGGGGCGATCGCTTCGCTCGCGCTGGTCACGTTCATGGACACCATCGAGATCGCGCTCTCGCTGCTGTTCGTCGTGACCGCCGTGGCCTGGTACCTCGCGTACGCCCGGCGACACACCGTCTACGAGGGCGCGCTCGGTGAGTTCGTGACCGAGCGGTCCGAGGAGATGCCCGACATCGCGGTGTCGGCGGCGGAGACCGTTGCACCGGACGGCGGCGACTACCGCGTGATGGTTCCGCTCGCCAACCCCGACCACCAGCAGACGCTCATCACGCTGGCGAGCGCCGTCGCGAAACAGCGCGGCGGGTCCGTGCTGGCGACCCACGTCGTCACGGTTCCCGACCAGACGCCGCTGGCGAGCGCGCGCGACCGTGCCGACGACATCGACGCCACCTCCGAGCAGTTGCTAGACCGCGCCCGCGAGGACGCCGAGACGTTCGGCGTCGAGGTCGACACCGCGACGGTCGTCTCTCACCAGGGCTACGAGGCCATCTTCGACGCCGCGCGCACCCACGACGCCGACCTCGTCGTGATGGGGTGGGGCCCGGACTCACACTGGTCTCCCGGGCGCGCCGAGTCCGCCGTCGACGACATGACCGGGAACCCGCCCTGTGACTTCCTCGTCCTGCGGGACCGCGGCTTCGACCCGGCGCGGATCCTCGTCCCGACCGCCGGCGGCCCGGATTCGGACCTCAGCGCCCAGATAGCGACCGACCTCCGGCGGGAGTTCGACGCCGACGTCACGCTGCTGTACGTCGCCGACGAGGGCGAGAGCGCCGAGGGCGCGGACTTCCTCGCGAACTGGGCCGACGAGCACGACCTCGGGAGCGCGAAGCTCCGGGTGGAGACCGGCGACGTCGAGACGGCCATCGAGACGGCGGCGACCGACGCCTCGCTGGTCGTCCTCGGCGCGAGCGAACGCGGGCTCCTCCAGCGGCTCGTCAGCGGCTCCGTCGTTATCGACGTCGTCGACGACGTCGACTGCTCGGTCGTCCTCGCGCAGAAACGCCACGAGCGGTCGCTGTTCGACCGGCTGTTCGGCGATCAGTAATCGCCGAGCGACGACTGGTCCGGGCCGCGCCGCGCGCCCGGCGGGACGTTCGTTGCCACGATCTCGTCGACCTCGCCGCGGGAACTCGCGTCGCTGTTTATCGCCCGCGTCGCCCCCTCGCGCTCGACGAAAAAGCCCGCCTCGTCGTAGCGGTCGTACGTGACGCCGCTGTTCGAGAGGACGACCGAGACGCCCCGATCGTCGAGTTCGCTCGCCACGTCGAGCAACCGCTCCTGGTCCTCGCGACCGAACCCCTCGGCGCTGTACTCCGCGAAGTCAGCGGTCGGGCTCATCGGTTCGTACGGCGGGTCGAAGTACACCAGGTCGCCCGAGTCGGCGGCGTCGAGGACGTACGAGAAGTCCCCGTTGCGGACTTCGGTCCCGCGGAGCGCCCGGGCCGCCGCGCGGATCCGCTCGGCCTGCACCCAGTCGGGATCGGCGTAGCGACCGACCGGGACGTTGAACCCGCCGTCGCTGTTCTCGCGGTAGAGCCCGTTGTAGCAGGTCCGGTTGAGGTACAGCAGGAGGGCGGCCTCTTCGAGGCGGTCGCCGTCGCTGTCGGGCCAGTCGTCGCCGTAGGCGCGCTCGTTGAAGCGGGCGCGCTGCTGGTAGTAGTACTGCTCGACGGCCTTCCCGCGCCGGGTTTCCGCGGCGAAGACCTGTTCGGGGTCGGGGTCGCTCTCCGGGTCGCGGAACTCCCGGAGGCGCTCGATCAGCGCCTCCGGCCGGTCGCGGACCTGTTCGTAGAAGTTGACCAGCCGCGGATTAGTGTCGTTGACCGTCGCCGCGGCCGGTTCGAGGTCGAAGAAGACGGCGCCGCCCCCGAAGAAGGGCTCGTGGTAGCGCCCGAAGGAGCCGGGGAAGCGCGCGTACAGCGCGTCGAGCAACTGCCGCTTGCCGCCCGCCCACTTCAGTACCGGCTTCGCCATTCACCGGACGGTGGTCGCTCACCCTCTTAAGCGGTGGGCATCTCGCCGGATCGACGGCGCCAGCGAGGACCCGCCGACGGTCAGTCGTCGGGGAAGAACAGGTCGGGCTCCTCGTGGGTCAGCGTGACGTACTCCTCGGCGAGGTTGCGGACGTGCGTGTAGATTCGGCCCTCGCGTTCGGCGATGTCGCCGAGTCCCTCGACCGCAGCGTCGTCGTAGTAGAGCGGGCAGCAGACGGCCCGCTCGTCGGTGTCGTCCTTCAGGACGACGAGCGCGAAGACGATGCCGCTCTCGACGCGGTAGACGTCGTGTTCGTCGAAGCTCCCGGCGTCGACCCACTCGCGCAGACGCTCGAACTCGTCGTCGGGGACGAGCACGTCGAAGCCCCAGCGCTCGCCGGTCACGGCTGTCACGTCGCCGGGATGGAGTTCGAGCACGTCCCAGTCGGCCGCCTCAAACTCCCCCGCCGTCGCCTCCATGTCACCGATGAGGTCGTCCCAGTGTTCGCGGACGGCGGCCGCCGCGCCCATCCCCGCGAAGGCCGGGCCGCTCTCGGCCTCGTCGTCCTCGGTCATGGGCCGAAGTCGGGGTGGCCCCGCAGAAAAGGTGTCGCTCCCGGCGGCGCGACGGGCGACTCGTCAGTCGTCGTCCGCCGTCGCGTCACCGGCGCCGTCGTCTGTCGAGCGGTCCCGCTCGGCCCGCTCCGCGGCGACGTCGATCGGCTCAGAGTCCCAGTAGGGGTGGTCGTCGATCAGGCGGAAACAGGCCGCGCGCTGGCCGGGGACCTCTGCTTCGTAGTCCCCGGGCGCTTCGGCCCGGCATGCCTCGCGAGCGTGCGGACATCGCGTGTGGAACCGGCAGCCCGCGGGCGGGTCCCGCGGCGAGGGCACGTCGCCCGCCAGCGCGTCGACCCGTCGGCCCTGCTCGCTGGTGTCGGCCCTGGGGACGCTGTCGAGCAGCGCCTGCGTGTATGGGTGCTGCGGGTCCTCGAAGATAGCGTCGACGGGGCCGCGCTCGACGATCTCGCCGAGGTACATCACCGCGACGCGGTCGGAGATGTGCCGGACGACGGAGAGATCGTGGGCGATGAACAGGTACGTCAGTCCAAGCTCCTCCTGCAGGTCCGACAGCAGGTTGAGGATCTGCGCCTGAACGCTCACGTCGAGCGCGCTGACGGGTTCGTCCAGCACGAGGAAGTCCGGTTCGAGCGCGAGCGCGCGGGCGATGCCGATGCGCTGGCGCTGGCCGCCGGAGAACTCGTGGGGGTAGCGGTCGACCTGGTCGGCCGAGAGTCCGACCCGCTCCAGCAGTTCTTTCGCCCGGTCGCGGCGGATCTCCGAGAGCGAGCGGCCGAGCGATACTTCGACCACGACCGGTTCGCCGCGGCCAGAGCCGTCGTCGGAGTCCGCACCTCGGACGACCCTCGCGGTCAGGTCCTCGGCGACCGAAGCACTGACCGTCCCGCCCTGCCGGCGGACCGTTACGTGAACCGTGGCGACGCCGTCGACCGGCTCGACGACGCGGTCGACGTCGTCGCCGACACGCACCTCGACGCGGTCGGGGTCGAGGCCCTCGACCGTCACGTCCGCTTCGGTCCGTACCCCCGGATCTGTGTCGGGCAACCCGTGGATCACGAGCGGTTCCGTGACGATTGCGCCCGCTGTCTGGCGCGGATCGAGGCTGGAGAAGGGGTCCTGGAAGACCACCTGCGCGCGGCGGCGGAACGCGGTGAGGTCGTCGCGACCGAACACCGACTCGCCGTCGAAGCGGACGTCCCCATCGGTCGGGTCCTGGAGCGCGAGGAGCGTCTCACCGGTGGTCGACTTCCCACAGCCCGACTCGCCGACGAGCCCGAGCGTCTCGCCCTCCTGGATGGCGAAGCTCACGCCGTCGACCGCCTTCACGCTCCGGCCGTCGCTCCCGAGCAGCCGGTCGAGAATCGAGTCGTCGTCCGCGAAGTACTTCCGGAGCCCGTCGACTTCCAGGAGCGGGTGGTCGCCTCCGGTCCCGTCGGAAGCGTCGCGGGAGCGCTCGCGGTCACTCACGGCGCTCACCCCTCTCGTCGTCGAAGAACCCGTCTGGGAGCGCGGCGGCTTCGCTGTACTCCCGTTCGGCGAGGACGCAGCGCGCGCCGTGTTCGTCGCCGCCGGCGTCGAACTCCGGCGGGTGGTCGAGACAGGCCTCCATCGCCTTCGGGCAGCGGTCCGCGAAGTAACAGCGGTCGTCCATCTCCGAATCGAGGAGGCTCGGGACCGATCCCTCGATGGGTTGCAATCGCGACGCCGGGTCTTCCAGGTCCGGGATCGACCCGACGAGGCCCTGGGTGTAGGGGTGGACGGCGTCGTCGAACACGTCTTCGAGCGTCCCGCGCTCGACGACCTCGCCGGCGTACATCACGCAGACGCGGTCGCTCATCCGCGCGATGACGCCCAGGTCGTGCGTGATGAGCACGACGCTCATGTCGCGCTCGGCCTGGATCTCCCGCAGCAGTTCGAGGATCTGCGCCTGGATGGTCACGTCCAGCGCCGTCGTCGGCTCGTCGGCGATGAGTAGATCCGGCTCGCCCGCCAGCGCCTGGGCGATCATCGCCCGCTGGAGCATCCCGCCCGAGAACTCGTGGGGGTACTGGTCGGCCCGCTCGGCGGGGTCCGGGATGCCCACCTGTTCGAGCAACTCGACGGCGCGGTCGTGGCTCTCCGGGTCGGTATAATCCCGACCCGGGACGATCCCGTCGAGGAAGTACGATCCCAGGCCGTACCCCTGCGTCCGCGAGCGCGTCGACCGCGGGTTCGCCCGGGCTCGCCGCTGGACCTCGACGGCCTCTGCGATCTGCTCGCCGACGGTCAGCGAGGGGTTGAAGCTGCTCATCGGGTCCTGGAAGATCGTGCTGAACGACGGCCCGCGCAGGGCTCGGCGGACGCGCTCGGGGAGTTCGCGGAGGTCGACCATGTCGCCGTCCGCCGCGTCGGGGAACTCCTCCGCGAGGTCTCCGTCACGGTACCATACTTCCCCGGACGTGACCCGGCCCGGCGACTCGACGAGATCGATCAGCGACAGCGCGGTCACGGACTTGCCCGACCCCGACTCGCCGACGATGCCGAGAATCTCCGCTTCGCGCACGTCGAAGCTGACCGACTCGACGGCGTTGACCTGCCCCTGCTCCGTGAAGAAGCGCGTCGACAGGTCGCGGACGCTGAGGAGGTCCCGAGCCGTCTCGCCGTTCCCGCCAGATCCGGCGCCCGCCGTCGCATCGGCCTGGCCGGCGGCGTCGGGGTCGCTCATCTACACGCCACCCCCTTCGCCCTCGATGCCGGGGTCAAGCGCGTCGCGCAGCCAGTCGCCGATGAGGTTGATGCCGATCACCGTGAGGACGATGGCGAGGCCTGGCATCGCGGCGATCCACCACGAGGTCGTCTGGTACTCGCGGCCCTGGGAGATGTCGAAGCCCCACGAGAGGGTCGTCCCGGAGAACCCGAGGAACGAGAGGGCGCTCTCCAGGAGGATGATCGCGGCGACCTGGATCGTCGCGAGGACGAGGATCGGCGTGAGGCTGTTCGGCAGGACGTGCTTGCGGATGACGAACCGATCGGGCGCGCCCAGCGACTCCGCGGCGGTGACGTACTCTTCCTCGCGGACCGACAGGGCCTCGCCGCGGGCGACGCGGGCGAACCACACCCAGTTGACCAGACCGACGACGACGATCACAGTGCCGGGAAGCGTGAACTGCTCCGGCATCCCGGTCGGGTAGGTCAGCCCGCCGGGCAGCGAGAGCGCGCCGCGTACCGCCGGCGCGATCCCGGTCACGACGAACGGGTCCGGGACGGCCACGCCCGCCTTCCCCCACAGCCCGACCAGCGCGATGGCGAGGACGAGCGACGGGAACGCGAGGCTCACGTCCGCGATGCGCATCAACACGTCGTCGACCCGACCGCTGTAGTAGCCCGAGATCAACCCCGTCGGGACGCCGACCGCCATCGCCAGTAGCGTCCCGAGGACGCCGACCAGGAGCGAGGTCCGCGCGCCGTAGATCGTCCGCGAGAGCATGTCTCTGCCCAGCCCGTCGGTGCCGAGCGGGTGGGCGGTCGTCGCGTTCACGAGCACCGTCTCGTTAGTGATCTGCAGCGACCCGTTGACCATCTCCTGGCCGGTCTGGGTCTCCGCGCGGCTGAACCCGAGCGGCGGCTGCTGCTTGTTGTCGAGGTCCTGGCTCGTCGGGTTCCACGGGGCGACGAACGGCGCGAACACCGCGAGCACGAGGACGAACGCGACCAGCCCGAGGCCGAGCTTCGCGAGGAAGCTCCGGTCGAACTCCCGCCGGAGGTTCCGGAGCGTCCGCGGCGAGACCGACGAACGGAAGATCGCGGGGAGCCGAGTCAACCAGTCGAGCGGATCCGGTGCCATGTCAGTCCATCACCTGTGGGTTGAGGGTTGCGTACAGGGCGTCGACCACGATGTTGACGATCACGAAGCCGGCGCCGATCACGACGAGGCAGCCCTGGATGAGCGGCCAGTCTCGGTTGTTGATGGCGTCGATGACGAGCGTTCCCAATCCGGGCCAGTCGAACACCGCCTCCGTGATGACCGCGCCGCCGATGAGCGTCCCCAGCTGGAGGCCGACTACGGTGATCACCGGAATGAGGGTGTTCCGCAGCGCGTGCCGGTAGCGCACCAGCGTCTCCGGCAGCCCCTTCGCGCGCGCCGCCCGGACGTATCCCTGACCCAGCTGGTCGAGCATCCCGGAGCGGGTGAGCCGCGTGATGAGCGCGGTGAAGTACGTCCCCAGCGTGATCGCCGGGAGCGTGATGTACGCGAGCCAGACGCGCGCGTCCGCGAGGAACTCGGAGGCGTCGAGCGGGAGCGCGTACCCCTGCTGTGGCCCGGCGATCACGACGAGGTTGCCGATCACGTCGAACAGGCCGACCGGCCGCGTGCTCGTCGGGAACAGGTCGAACTGCACGGCGAGGACGATGACGAGCATCACCCCGAGCCAGAAGTTCGGCGTCGAGATGCCCAGAAGCGAGAACAGCGTCGCGCCGTAGTCGGCCGGACCGTGGCGCCGCGTCGCGCTGAGGACGCCCAGCGGGATCGACAGCGCGATGGCGACGGCCGTCGCCGAGATCGCGAGCTCGAGCGTCGCCGGGAGCTTCGCGAACACGCGCGGACGCACGGCCGTCCGCGACCGGTAGGAGTACCCCATGTCGCCTGAGAACAGATCCGCGACGTAGTCGACGTACTGCACGTACAGCGGCCTGTTCAGTCCCAGGTCCGCGGCGATCCGCTCGCGCGTCGCCTGGCTGGCGTCCAGCGGCGCGATGAAGTCGACCGGACTCCCCGGCGTGACGTACCGGAGGAGGAAGACGACGGTCACGACTCCCCAGACGACGAGCAGTCCCTGCAGCGTCCGCTTCAGCAAGAACCGACCCATCGACGCCACGCTATCGCCCCCGCGTCCGCGTTCGAACCCACGTCGGCGACATTCAGCTGTCGGTCCCTGCCTCGCTACCGCCCATGCTCTGGGCCTGGTTCATCAGTTCGTCGACCCGCTCGTTCTCCAGCGAGGTCAGCGCGCCGTCCGAGGTCAGCAGCGGGATGATCGTCTGGCTCGCGTCGAACGTCGCGTTGCCCCAGCCGATGAGGTAGAAGGCCGGACCCGTCGAGATGTCGCCGTCCAGCAGCGCGTCGGTGAGGTTCCCGAAGTCGCGCTGGTTGACCGACGCCGACACGTTGTCCAGTTCGTCGATGTAGTTCACGACCGCCTGGGCGATCTCCAGGTCCTTGAGGTAGCGGCCGCTCGGCGTGTGTAGCTCGATCTCGGCGCCGGCGTAGCCGCTCTCCTCGACGAGCCGCTGTGCCTCCTCGGGGTCGTGGGGGTACGGGTCGAGCTCGGAGTTGTAGCCCGTGAACCCCTCCAGCGTCGGCTGGGCGGTCTGGTCGGCGAATCCCGAGAGGACGTTCTCGATGATGCTCTCCAGGTCGATGGCGTAGTTCATCGCCCGGCGGAACTCCACCGAGTCGAACGGCTCCTTGTTGTACACCATCGCGTTGTAGATGATCCGCGTGCTCGCCACGGGGCTGATGTCCGCGTTGTCCGCCTCGTCGACCTGGCTGATGTTCTGCGGCGGGACGTTCACGATGACGTCGGTTTCGCCGCTCAGCAGCTGGTTGACCCGCGTGCTCGCCTCGCTCGCGGCCGTGATGGTGAGCTGCTCCGCAGGCGGCTGCTCGCCCCAGTAGTCACCGTAGCGCTCGAAGACGACCTCGACGTCCTGTTCGTAGTTCGCCAGCTGGAACGGGCCCGTCCCGTTCATCTCGGAGTTGATGGTCGCCGAGTCGTTGTCCTCGATCCACGACTTGTTCACCACGTCGCAGTACGTCGCGAACAGGGCGAACACGATCGGGTTGATCCCCTCTGACTCGACGACGACCGCGCCGTCCCCGTCGGCCGGCTGCGCGCCGGTGACGCCCGCCAGCTGGTCGGACTGGGGGCTCTCTAGGTTGCCCACGTCGGACTGGACGATCCGGTTGACCGAGAAGGCCACGTCCTCTTTCGTCAGCGAGTCGCCGCTGTGGAAGGAGACGCCCGAACGGAGTTCGAAGCGGACCCGTCCGTCCTCGACGCGCTCGTAGCCGGTCGCGAGCTTCTGGACGACCTTCCCCTCGCGGTCGCGTCCCAGCAACCCCTCGTAGGCCTGCAGGACGATGTTGTCCGTCGGCGTCTCGCGGTGGTCGTGTGGGTCCAGTCCCGAGTCCATGTTCGACTGGGTGATCCGGACGGACGTCTGGTCGCCGGTCGGCTCGATGGCCGACCCGTCGATGCGCTCGTCGCGCCGGGCGTCCCAGTTCACGTCCGCCGACTTCCCGTACACCGAGTACTGGCGGTTCAGGAAGATCCACGGCGCCTCGTCGTGCAACACGCGGTTCGCCCGCTGGAGATACCCCTCGCGAGTCTCGGGTTCGGGCAGCGGCGTCGCGGTGTCCGTGGCCGTTCCGCCGTCACCGCCGTCGCCTCCGTCACCGCCGTCGCTGCCGTCACCGCCGGTCGGCGTGCCGCCGTTGTCCGAACACCCCGCGACCGCCGCCGCGCCCGCGGCAGTCCCGGTCAGCTTGAGGAAACTGCGTCTGTCGATATCGCGTGACATAATACGTGCGGTTGGTAGGGGGTACACAAATAAGCTGTGACGGACCCACAGACCGCGCTCCGCGTTCGGTCGACGACCGGTCTCCGCTAGCGAGCGCGCGCTGCCCCGGCACTCCGCCGGAGCCCGGTCGCCGTCCCCTCCCCATCGGCTCTCAAGCGCTGCAGTGCTCGCGCGCCTGCCTGACCGCGTCCTTGCGACCGATGAAGGTCAGGTGATCGCCGCGTTCGATCGTGTCCTTTGGCTCGGGCAGGCGGTTCTCCGCGTCCCGGGTGATGAGCGCAAGGTGGCAGTCGTCCGGCAGTTCCGCCTGTAGCTCCGAGACAGTCTCGCCGACGACGCCGTCGGTGGTGACCTCGACTTCCTGTACGTCTCCCTCCCTGTCGAGTTCGGTCATCCACCGGGCGATCCCCGGGCGTTCGATGACGTTGTCCATCGACCACGCGATCGACATCCCGCTGGAGATGGCCTCGATGTCGAGGTCCTCGAATGCCGCGACGTTGTCGGGGCTGTTCACCCTGGCGACGACCGTCTCGACGCCGAAGGTGTTCCTGGCGAGCTGGCCGATCAGCAGGTTCACGTCGTCGTCGGCCGTCGCGGCGGCGATGACCTTCGCGTTCCCGGCGCCCGCGTTCTCGAGGACGTCCCGCTGGGTTCCGTCGCCCCTGTGCGTCGAGAACCCGTCGCGGCGGAGCCGTTCGACCGCCCGCTCGTCGGACTCGACGATCACCACCTCTTCGCCGCGGTCTTCGAGTCGCTCGGCGAGGGCGCGCCCCACGCGCCCGCCGCCGACGACGATCGCTCGCATCGGTATCACGTTCAGGCTCTGCGCGATGTGACGGGCTAGACCGCCTTCAATCACCACGGTCGCGAAGATGACCAGGAAGACCGCGCCGACGAGCATCGTCGCCGCCTCGGGGTTCCCCGGTCGGAGTTCGAGCGCGAACAGCGTCGCGACGCTCGCCGGGATGATCCCCCTGGGACCGATCGCGGCGATGTAGAGGCGCTCGGCGACGGAGAAGCGGTCGCCGATAGTGCAGAGCAAGACGAGCGCGGGCCTGACGACCGCCGCGATGGCGACGACCGCGACCGCCCCGCGGACGCCGAGCGCGGCGAAGTCGTCGAGCGTCAGCAGCGAGGCGAGCACGACGAACACGAACGTCAGCACGATGAGCGTGACGTCGCCTTTGAACTGCTCGATCTGGTCGCGATAGGGCAGCGAGACGTTCCCGAGGACGAATCCGGCGGCCGCGACCGCAGCGATGCCGGACTCCGAGCCGAGTTCGCCCGCGATACCGGTCTCGGCCGCGGCGACCTCGGCGAGCCCGTACGCGCCCAGCGCCGCGACGAGGACGATCAGCCGGGCGTTCTGCGGCGCGTTCTCGACCGACAGCTCGACGTGGTTGAGCAGGTACCAGACGACCGACGCGACGAGACACCCGACGACGACGCCGAGGGCGAGCCGCGTCGCGAACTTCTGGACCAGCGTCGTCAGCCCGCTCGACCCCAGGAGGACGTACTCGAACATCACCAGCGCGAGGATCGCCGCCGTCACGTCGTTGACGACGCCCTCCGTTTCGAGGGTCGTGGCGACCCGCTCCCGGACGGGGACGACGTTCATGATCGGCGTGATCACCGTCGGCCCGGTCGCGACCAGCAGCGCGCCGACGAGCAACGCGACGTCCCACGACGCGCCGAGGACGAACCTGACGACGGCCGCCGTCCCGACCAGCGAGACGAACGCGCCCACCGTGACCAGCCGCAGCGTCTCCCGAGGCGCCTCGCGCAGGCGGTCGACGTGGAGGTGAAAGGCCCCCTCGAAGACGATGATCGCGACGCTCAGCCCGACGATCGCGGGGAGCGCGTCGCCGAACACCGCGGGATCGACGAGCGAGAGGCCCTCGGGACCGACCAGCACCCCCGCGACGATCAGGAAGAGGACGCTCGGGATCTGCAGCCTGTCCGCGAGCACCTGGGCGGCGACCCCGATCCCCATGATCGCGACGACGATCCGGACGATGTCGATCGCGGCGCTCATCTGTCGCGGTCGCGGCCCCGGCGAGTCGGTCGAGTTCGATCCATCCGATGCACGTGATCTGTCGATGCGGACGGGATCGACAAAACGGTTTGCGACGCGGCGAAACCGGGGCTCACGCTCGTTCGGCCGTCCACTCGCTCCAGACCGCGTCGGTGTAGTGCCGGTGGATCCGGACGTCCCACGCCTCGTGCGTCGCCGGCCAGTCGACGACGGTTTCGAGTCGCTCGAGGAGCGCGTCGAGTTCCTCCGACCCGGCGATCTCCTCGTTCGTATTGTTCGCGACGAGGTCGGTCATCATCGCCACTGTCGCTTCGAGGAAGGGGACCTCGTCGCTCAGGACCGTCGATTCGTACGCCTCGACGTATCGGGGGTATCCGAAGTCCTCGGCCGCCGCGGCCCACTCGCTCATGTCGGTTTCGTCTTCGTCGAGGACCCCTTCGATCTCCTCGCGCACGGAGGTGATGGTCTCGCCGAGAGAGCCGGTTCTGGAGTTCTTGATCGAGGGGAGCCCCTCCTCCGCGATCGACTCGGCGAGCCGCCGGTGGGCGTCGTCGCGGTGGGACGGTCTCCCCAGCATGAACGTCGCGTCCGGGTGGTCGGCGTGTGCCGGTCCGAAGAGTATCGTCGGCGTCATGACGTCGACGGGGTCGCTCCAGACGTCGTATCCGACGACCCGACCGAGCGCGTGTCGCGCGACCAGTCCGTAGAACGCCTCGCCCCCCAGCCCCGTCCCGATGTCGGCCGTGATCGGCGTCTCGTCGGGAGCGTCGGTGAGCGTGCCCACGCACACCTGCTCGGTGAGTTCGGGGTCCTCGGTCGCGGGTGATTCGTACTCCCCGTAGCAGTCCATGAGACTGTGTTCGACGAACAGGACGTCCGGGTCCTCGTGGTCGGGCTCGAACGAGAGCGTCAGGTCGAACGGCGCGTCAGCCTCTATGTACTCGTTCCAGGCGTCGGCCGCCTCCTCGATCAGGTCGGGCGCGGCTTCGAATCCGGAGACGCTCTCGTCGCGCTCGATCGAGACGACGACGGTGTCCTGCTCCCACGGCGTCGTCCTGGGCGAGGACTTCTCGGCGGGTTCGGTCGCCGGCGGCGACTTCTTCGGGAGCCAGCGGCCGAAGAGCCCGCCGAGGTCGACGTGGTCTGACCGGTCGGCTATCGCGTAGACGCCGCCGAGACCGAGCGCGGCGCCCGCACCGATGCCCCCGATCCCCTTGAGGACGCCGCGGGTCGTTATCAGTCGCTCGCTGCCGGCGTCGCTCCCGTCGGTGTTGCCTGTCATCTGTGTCTCCTCCCCGCTCCCGAAGCGTCCCGGCGCCGTTCGCCCCGTCCGTCGGTCCCCGCTTGTGCACGACCAGGAGACGGTGCGCGCCCTCCGGCGCCTTCGCCCGAGTTCAGCGTCCGCGATCCGCGGGCAACAGGGGTTCGCAACCGTGTTTCGGTGCGCTCCGTTTAGTTCCGGGGGCCGCAGATCCGTCCGTGAGAATGGCTCGTCGCGAATCGGGAGCGACGACCGTCTCGCGGTCGTCGAGAACTGAAATGGTCGGCGAAAACGGAACTGCCGTCGGTGGTGAACCGTCTATCCGCCGACAGTTAGCCGAACATCTGGCGCATCATGGGGTGCATCTCCATGAGTTGCTCTTCGGCGATCTCCTCGTAGATCTTGTAGGTGATGGAGACGGTCAGCAGCAGGCCCGTCCCGGAAACCTCGCCGATGGTGCCCATCATGTTGGCGAGGACGGCCAGCAGGCCGACCAGCGCGCCGCCGATGACGGTCACCTGCGGGATGTAGCGTTCGAGCACCTTCTCGATGACGCTGGTGTTCCGGCGGAAACCGGGGATCTCCATCCCGGAGTTGTGGATCTGCTGGGCGGTCGCCTCCGGACCCATGTCCGTCGTCTCGACCCAGAAGATGGCGAAGATGGCGCCGCCGATGACCATGAACGTCAGGTCGACGCCGACGCGGAGCATGATCTGCCAGGGCTCGTTGGTCGTCTGACCGAGCCACCACATCCACTGGCCGGGACTGCGGACCGGTGCCATGTAGTAGAACAGGCCGCCGACCGGGTTAGCGACGCCGCCCTGGCTCTGCTGGTACGTCCCCAGCCACGCGGGCATACTGCCCAGTTGCGCGTGCAGGATACGACCCAGGAACTGCAGGTTCGCCTGCAGCGCGCGGACGAGGATCATCGGCAGGACGCTCGCGTAGATGAGCTTCACGGGGAAGCGACCGCGGGCGCCCTTGACGCGCGTGTTCGAGAGGGGGATCTCCACGCGGACGCTCTCCGCGTAGACGACCACGACGAAGATCAGCACTGTCGTGATCAGCGCGAGGATCTGCCCCTGGCCGAAGACGAGCGTCTGGAGCCCGCTTCCGAGGATCGGCCCGACGTCGATGCGGCCGGTGAGGATGCCGATCCACGTCGGGATGATGCCGATCTCGCTCTCCGCACCGATGAAGGTCGTCGAGACGAGCCCGCCGATCAGTCGCTGGCTGACGCCGGCGATGATGAACAGGCCGATCCCGGAGCCGACGCCCCACTTGGAGATGACCTCGTCCATGTAGAGGATGAGGACACCGCCGACGAAGATCTGGGCGAACATCAGCCACTGCACGCCGAACGTTCCGCCGGGGAACGTCTGGGCGAGCGTCGGACTCGCCGGCAGGAACGAGCCGGCGAAGACCATCGGGAGCCCGGTCAGGCAGATCATCACGAGCACCAGGAACTTCTGGAGGCCCTGGTACAGCACCTGATCCCGGGGGTTGTTCTGCGTGTCGAGACCGAGCAGGTCGGCACCGCCGAGCAACTGCAACACGATGCTCGCCGTGACGATCGGTCCGATACCGAGTTGCAGGATCGTCCCCTGGCCACCGGCCAGGATCGAACGGAACTGTCCGAAG
The DNA here is from genome assembly GCF_047715405.1 of Halosimplex rarum. Taxonomy (NCBI): domain Archaea; kingdom Methanobacteriati; phylum Methanobacteriota; class Halobacteria; order Halobacteriales; family Haloarculaceae; genus Halosimplex; species Halosimplex rarum. Next base: position 746,396 of record NZ_CP180412.1, on the reverse strand, counting down.
GCCTCGCTCCCCTGGCCTTGCAGGCCGAACAGGAAGACGTTCGTCAGGAAGAAGTACAGCACCAGCACGCCGGCCGTCCAGCCCAGTTTCCGCTTGAAGGGAACGTGTCCCTCCGGGCGCTCGACGGTGGGCATGCGGGTGAGTACCGGTTCGGCGGTGTCCTTCCAGCCCATGTTTATGAGTCGTCTTCTTCGTCCGGTGTATCCTTGTCGGTTTGCTCGGCGCGCTCCTCACCGGCCTCGGTCAGTTCGACCGAGCCGCCGGCGTCCTCGACCTTCTCCTCGGCCGCCTCGGAGAAGTCGTCCGCGACGAGGTGCAGCTCGTTGCGGACCTGCCCGCTCCCGAGCACCTTCACGACGTCGACGTCGTGACCGTCCTCGGCGACGTCGCGCGCGTCGATAGCGTAGCCGTCGCCTTCCTCGTCGGCGACGCCTTCGGCCGCCAGCAGCGCGGCGTCCTCGTCGAGCTCGCGGACGTCGACCTCCGCGACGTCGTCCTGCACGTCGTCCGGTCGCTCGAACCCGTGTTTGTCCCACGGGCCGTGGTTGTGCATCTCGTGTTTGCGGCTCCCGGCGTTGCCCCGGCCGCCGCGATGGCCGGCGCCGCGGCGGTTCTTGTGGGAACCGCCGCCGTGCGTGCGCGAGCCGCGCTGTCGTTTCTTCTTGGATGTCATCGCATCGCCTCCAGGAGTTCGTCGATGGACTCGGTGTCGTGTCGACCGAGCTCGCCGCCCTCCTTCGTCGGGTGTTTGATCCCGTCGTGACCGCCACGCGGGGGGTGCAGGCGCAGCGTCGGCGCCAGCCCCTGCTCTTTGAGCGTCGTCTCCTCGTCGACGAGGGCCTCCGCCAGTTCCTCGACGCTCATGTAATCGGTGTTCGCCACGACCCACGAGTCGTCGATGTCGGCCTCGCCCTCGGCGGGCTCGCCGCGGCGCTCGATGAGGAGCGCCACCGTCTCGACGCTGGGCTCGCCGAAGGCCACGTAGTCGTTGACCTTCGTGACCATGCCGCGGTACGTCTCCGTCTCCGGGACCAGGGCCGCGTGGTTCACGTTGTGGATGTTGAGCATCTCCAGCGTGTCCCGCACGTCCTGGTTCATGTTGACCTCGCCGCGGAGCTGTACGAGCGCTTGCATCACTCGATCACCTCTCGCTTCTCCCAGGTCTCCTGGGGGACGCGGGCTTCCGCGGTGTTCTGGAGCGCGTTGAACGTCGCCTTCGCGAAGTTCACCGTCGTGCGCGTGTTGCCCGACGAGCGCGTCCAGATGTCTTCGATGCCCGCGAGTTCGAGGACGTGGCGGACGGTCTCTCCGCCCGCCAGTCCGAGCCCGCGCGGGGCGGGCTGCAGTTCGACCTCGACGCTCCCGGCCTTGCCGGTCGTCCGGAGCGCGACGGTGTGGGCGCGCCCACAGCCGCACTCCCAGGACCCGCAGCCCCGGGAGACGTCGATGAGGTTCAGCTTCGCCACCTCGATGGCCTTCTGGATGGCGCCGCCGACCTGGTCGTCGCGCCCTTCCGCGTAACCGACGAGACCGTCGCGGTTGCCCACGACGACCACGCAGCGGAACTTGACGCGCCGACCGGAGTCGGTCATGCGCTGGACCATGTTGATGTCCAGCACCTCGTCTTCCAGCCCGGGGACGAGCTGGTCGACGATCTCGGGCTCTTTCAGGGGCAGGCCGGAGTTGAGGGCGTCCTGCATCGAGTCGATGTCGCCCTCGGCCACCGCCTTGCCCAGGCGTGTGCGCGGCTCCCAGCCGCTACTCATAGGTCATCCGCCTCCAGTAGTTGTTCTCGCATGTCGTCGAAGTGTTCGGGTAGGTCTGTTGCGTCGAACTCCCCGCCGTAGAGCCCGTCGTCGAGCTGCTCGGCGTACTCGGCGATGTGTTCGCCGCGCGTGCGCGACCAGTCCGCGAGCACGCTGTCGTTGTGGGGAATCTCGAGTCCGGCGTCGATTGCGCCTTCCTGTACTGCGAATACTTTGCTACCCGGCGTCGGCGAGTTGAGGCCGATGTCGAGGACGGCCTCGTCGAGGCCGGCCTCCTTGGCGCGCAGCCCCGCGAGGATGCCGGTCAGGTAGGCGGCGGGCATGTTGCCCGTCGGCCCTTCCCAACCGTACTCCTCGAGGTCGCTCGAATGCGCGCTCGCGGCCGTCTCGTCGCCGTTCGGTCCGGTGATGATCAGCTGCGCCGTGACGTGCTTGTTGCTCTTGCGAGCGACCAAGCGCGGTTTGCCGGATTTCAGCAGGCGCAACCTCTGATGGTAATCGGTCCGGGCCTCGCGGCGACGCCGCATCGGCACCGTGTAGCGTGGTCCTGTCGCCATTAGTTGTCCTCCAAGGTTCGCTCGATGTCCGCGACGCTGTCGAACTCCCCACCGCTCGCGCGGTCGTAGAGTTCGCGGTAGCGCGACTTCGAGATCTCGCCCGAGTCACGCAGCTCGCGGAGCTTCTTCCGCTGTGCGCGGATCTTCGACTGCCACTTCTCCTTCTCGTTCTCGCGCCCGCCGGCCGTCCCTTTCCGGGACCCCTGTCCCTTCTGGTGGCCGTAGGCGCGTTTCTCCTGGCGCTCCCGCGCGCGACCGCGCGAGTTACCCTTCGGCGCTTCGGCGCGGATGGCGCCCTCGTCGACGAGCTGGCGGATGTCTTCGCGCGTGATCGCGTCCGCGAGTTCGCCCTGGCGCTCCGGGTCGAGCCAGATCTTGTTCTTCCCGACGTCGAGGACGTCGGACGCCATGCGTTTCTGTGCGCTCAGGTCAGTCATCTACTTCGACCTCCTCGTAGGTGGGGTTGAGGACGCGGATCTCGCGGTCCTCGGCCTCGTCCTCGATGCGCTCGCGCTTGCGACCGCCGACCTTCGAGGCGATGCGGACGGCTTGCGTGTCGCCGTCGACGTCCTCGAGGTCGTCGAGGTTGTGCACGTGCACTTCCTCGAAGCCCGAGGGGTGCAGGCCGCGAACCTCCGTCGGCGAGCGGAAGCCCGCCTGGACGGTGTCGCCCTTGCCCTTGATACCGATCCGCTGCTTCGAGAGCTGGCCGCGGGGCTTGCGCCACGACGTGGAGACGCGCTTTTTCTTGTGGTGGTCCTGACGGTTGAACTGCGGCGTGCTCGTCTTCGCTCGCTTGTTGAGCAGCCGCTCGGTGTTCTCGTCCAGGTCCGGCTCGAAGTCGACCTCGATGCGCGGACGCATCTCGGTCTCGACGTCTTCGGCCGGTTCATCGGCCTCTTCGGCCGCTTCCGGCTCGTCCTCTTCGACCTCGGCCTCGGTCTCCTCGGCGACTTCGAGACCGCCGACGTCGGCCTTGATGCGGGCCGCCAGGGCGTTGCCCACCACGTCGGCGAGCTCTTCCTGACTGGCGCCGCGGACGTCGTCGACCGTCTCGTAGCCGGCTTCCTCGAGGTCCTCGGCGCGCGAGGGTCCGACGCCGCTGATGTCTTCGAGCGTCTCGAACTCCTCGGTCTCGGCCTCGGTGTCTTCGTTGTCGTCTGCCATCAGGCGTCACCTCGGGTCGGTTTCTGTGTGATGTAGACCCCGTCCTGGAAGACGCGAACGTCCTTGTCCGGGACGCGGGTCAGCTGTTCGATGTCCGCGGCGGTCTGGCCGACTGCTTCGACGTCGGGGCCGCGCAGGGTGATCTGCTCCTCGTCGACCTGCACCTCGGTGTCGCCGTGGATCTCCGTGCGGCGCGGCGCGCGCTCGCCGAGGAAGTTCTCGATGACGACTTCCTCGCCGTCGACGTCGACCTGCATCGGGAAGTGGGAGTAGAAGACTTCCATCTCGTACTCCCAGCCGTCGGTCACGCCGTGGAACATGTTCCGGATGTGACTCTCGAAGGTACCCAGCGTCGACATCGTCTTGGCGTCGTCCTCGTCGCTCTCGATGACGACGCTGCCGTCGTCAACGGACACCGAGACGTCGGGGTACCAGAGCCGCCGGGTCACGCTGCCGTTGGGCCCCTCGACTGTGAGTTCGAGGTGGTCCGTCTCGGCGCTTGCCTCGTCTGGAATTTCGAGTTCTGTGCGTGGCATTGTTAGTAGACGTACGCGATGACCTGGCCACCGATGCCCTCCTCGCGGGCCTCGTAGTGGCTCATGATCCCGTGGCTGGTCGTGACGACGAGCGTCCCGTAGTCACGGGCGGGGAGGAACCGCTTCTCCCACTTCTCGAACTCGTCGGCGCCCGCCGAATAGCGGGGCAGGACCGGGCCACATTCGTTGATCGCTCCTTTCAGTTCGACCTCGAACTGACCGGCTTTGCCGTCGTCGACGAAGGTGAACCCGTCGATGTACCCGCGGTCGTAGAAGACCTCGAGTACGCTGCCGATCTCGTTCGAGGCGGGTGATACCTCGTGGTCGAGATGCCCGACGCTCTCGGCGTTGTCGATGCCCGAGAGCGCGTTGGCGAGTGGGTCGTTTCCTGTCATGAATACTTCCTGAAGCCCATGCTTCGGGAGACCTCCCGGAAGCACTGTCGACACAGCCAGATGTCGTACTTGCCGACCAGTCCCTGCTCGCGGCCGCACCGCCGGCAGGTCTCGAGCTGGCCGGTCCGCTTTGCAACCTGCTCGCCTGTCTCCGCGTCGTCGGGCTCTGATTCGCTTTCGCTCATTCGCTGACCTCCACGTCGAACGCCCCCTCGACGAACGCGACCGCGTCGTCGACGTCGAGCCGGTGACTCGACGGGATCTGTCGGGACGCCTTGTCTCGCTTGGACACGCGGTAGCCCGGCCGAACCAGGTTGACCGTCACGTCCAGGCCGTAGATACCGGTGTTCGGATCGTACTCCTGGCTCGGGAAGTCGGTGTGTTCCTCGACGCCGAAGCTGAAGTTGCCGGTGTCGTCGAACTGCGACCGACCCAGGTCCGCCAGGTCGAGCGCCGTCTCCAGGAACGCGTGGGCGTCCTCGTCGCGAAGGGTGACCTTCGCGCCGATCGGGTCGCCCTGCCGGAGGCCGAACTCGCCGACCGTCGCCTTCGCCTGCGTGCGGACCGGCTGCTGGCCCGCGACGTTTTCGAGGATCTCCTCGGCGTCCGCGAGTTCGCGGCCGCCTTCGCCGACGCCCATGTGGACGACGACCTTCTCGACGCGCGGTTCGCGCATCTCGTGGAACTCCGAATCGGCGGTCTCGGAGCTCATTCGCCGTCACCTCCCTCGTCGACGTCGGCCGACGCCTCGTCGGTCACGTCTTCGGGAGCCTCGTCGTCGTCGCCCGTGAAGTTCTCGTCGATGACGACGACGTAGCTCTCGATCGTCTCGAAGCCCTCGCCGTCGTCCTGCTCGACGAGCACGTTGTTCTCGGCGCTACCGGGCGTGACCTGGATGGTCTCGACCGTTCCGATCTCGCCTGCGTGAGCGCCGTCAACGGCCGTGACGAGCGCGCCCTCCTCGTACTCGAAGTGGGCGACGATCTCGCCGTCGTCGTTCGAGACGACGACGGAGTCGCCGCCGTCGTAGGGGGCGCCCTCGTCGACGACCAGCGTCTGCCCGTCGTGGAGCGTGAGCTGGACGTCGCCGCCGGGGACGTGCTTCTTGTTCTCGATCTTGCCGAGCGCGGAGTCCGCGGCGTCGGCGTCGATCGGGGTCAGGGCGAGTCGGCCGCCCTGACCGGGGAACACGCGGTAGTACTCCTCTCGCTCGACGAACGCCAGGATGTCGAACATCCCGACCGGACGCTCCTCGTCGGAGACCGCCTTGCCGTTGATCAGGACGCTGTCCTGGTTGAGGGCGTAGCGGGCCTCCTTGCGGCTGTCCGCGTAGCCGAGCACGTCGCGCAGGACGATGAGCAGGGGAACCCCCGCCTCGCCGTGCGGGCCGGCGTCGGCCTTGACGGTGAACGTCTCCGTCTTGCGTTCGATCGGCCAGCTGTTCGGCACCGAGAGTCGTTTCTGATGCTTCGTCATGCGCTGTCCTCCTCGGATTCGAGACGCTCCTCGCGGAGGTCGTCCTCGAGGTTCAGGTCGGTGACGCGCAGGTTCGAGGCGTCGACCGGGCGGGGGACTTCCTCGCCGTCGGCCGCCTCGACCGTCACGTCCTCGACGCGGACCGCCGTCTCCGACAGGTCGACGTCGATGACCTCGCCGGTCTCGCCGGCGAAGTCGCCGCGCAGCACCTCGACGGTGTCGCCCTCGTTGACGCGCACGTTGCGCTGTCCGTACTCCTCGCGCAGGTCGGACGCGAGCGAGGCGCGGACCTTCGCGTGGCGCTCGTGGAGCGCCGCGGAAGCGTCGTCGTTTCGCTGTTTGCGTGGTTGCTTGCTCATACTATCATCGTCGCTGTGGACGCGACCGATCCGAATCGCTCCGCGACTTCGCGGGCGATGGGTCCTTTCAGTTCGGTCCCGCGGGGGTCCTCGTTGTCGTCGACGACGACCGCCGCGTTGTCCTCGAACTTCACGCGGGTGCCGTCCGGGCGGCGGATCGGCTTGCGCTGGCGGACGACGACCGCCTCCAGCACCTGCCGCCGCATCTCCGGGGTCCCTTTCGTGACCGAGACGGTGATCTTGTCACCGATACCCGCCTTCGGGTGGCGGTTCTTCGTTCCCGAGTAGCCGGCGATGGAGATGACTTTGAGTTCGCGTGCGCCCGTGTTGTCGGCGCAGTTGATCAGCGAGCCCTTCTCCAGGCCCTGCGTGACGTCTGCTTTCATCGCCTCCATCAGTCGTCACCTCCCTCGCGGGAGACCACGACGTGGCTTTTCGTCTTCGAGAGCGGTCGACACTCTGCAATCGTGACAGTATCGCCCTCGGCGAGGTCGAGACACTCGGGTGCGTGGGCCGGAACACGGCTCCGCCGTTTCATCAGGCGGTCGTATTTCGGCACCGGCACGTCGTACTCTCGCTCGACGACGACGGTCTTGTCCATGTCGGTCGACGCGACTGTGCCCTCGATCGTCTGCCCGCGGACACTCAGCGTGCCGTGGAACGGGCAGTTATCGTCGTCACAGACCGCGTCGGGTTCTTGTACGTTCAATCCTAGCGCCATTTGCTATCACCAGATTTCTCCGTTCTGCGTGCAGGCCGTGCGACCAGCCTGCGGCCTTCGACGGTCACGACTTCCCCGCTGGGAAGCGCGAACTCGAAGGTCGTCCCCTCCTTGGGGACTGTCGCCACCCGATTCGCTCCCGCCTCCGAGGGCTCGTCGCCCTCGCGCTCGACGTCGAGGGTCTTCGTCGTCTCCGCGACGACTGTCCCCTCGATGCCGAGCAGGTCGGGGTTGGCGCCCGCGCGGACGCGGACCTCCAGCCCGACCAGTTCGTGTCGCGACAGCGTTTCGGGTGTCAGCGGCATTATTCGGACTCCTCGAGGTCGCCTTCTTCCCGCTGGACCGTCTTGATCCGCGCGATGGCCTTCCGGAGCTCCTTGATGCGACCCGGGTTCTCCGGGGCGCCACCCGCGGCCTTGACGGCGCGGTCGTTCAGGAGCTCGGTCTCGAGCTCTTCGAGCTCGGCCTCGCGCTCTGCGGGCGTCATGTCGCGGATCTCTTCGGTGTAGAGGACGGTCATTCGTCGTCACCCTCCTCGTCCGCGTCGGAGTCGGCATCAGCCTCGGATTCCTCGTCGGCCTCGTCGGCCTCCGATTCTTCCTCGGCGTCTTCCATCTCGTCCATGAGTTCCTCGGCTTCCGCCTCGGTGTCCTCGTCGAGTTCCTCGTCGACGGCCTCTTCGAGGTCGTCGAGCTCTTCCTCGACGTCCTCTTCGACCATCTGGGCGTCGTCGCCGGGAACCTCGACTTCCTCCTGGGCCTCGTCGACGGCCTCGACGACCTCTTCGTCGACCTCGTCGTCGACGTCCGGTTCGGTGACCGGCTCGGCCTCTGCCTCGTCGGGCTCGCCTTCGAGGAGCTCTTCGACGCTCTCGTCGGAGACGTCCGCGACGTAGTCCTCGACTTCCATGTCCTCGTAGACCTCGAAGTCGTCGGGGAGTTCGGCCTCGGGCGGGATGATCTTCACCTGCACGCCGATAGTGCCGAGCTTCATGACCGCGGTGCCGATACCGTGGTCGACGATGTCCTCGGCGGGCTCGCCGTTGTGCTTGATGTACCCGCGGTTGAACTTCTCCACGCGCGAGCGCGCACCGGTGACCTTCCCGGAGAGGACGATCTCGGCGCCCTTCGCGCCGGCTTCCATGATCCGGTCGATCGTGGTGTGACCGGCCTTGCGGAAGTACCAGCCGCGCTCCAGGGCGTTGGCCAGGCGGTCGGCGACGATCCGGGCGTTGAGGTCCGGCTCGTCGACTTCCTGGACGTCGACCTGCGGGTCCTCGAGGTCGAACCGCTCCTCGAGTTCCGTCGTGATCTTGCGGATGTTCTTCCCGCCCTTGCCGATGACCATGCCGGGCTTCTCGGCTTTCAGGACGATCTGGGTTCCCATCGGGGTCTTGGCGACTTCCATGCCGCCGTAGCCCGCGCGGCCCAGTTCGTCGCCGAAGAACTCGTCGATCTGGGTCCGCTGGAGCCCGTCCTCGATGAACTGCTGTTCGTCGGCCATTATTCTTCGACCTCCTCGAGGATGAGTTCGACGTCGACCTGCATCGTGTTCCAGGGGCTCGCGCGACCCATCGCGCGGGGTTTGCGACCCTGCTGTTCGCCGACCTTGTGGGCGGCGACGTGCATGATCTCCATCGCTTCACCCTCGAAGCCCTGCTCGTCGGCGTTGCCGACTGCGTTCTCGAGCAGGTCGAGGAAGGCCTTACTGGCCTTCTCCGGGTAGCGACCGGCGTCCCAGCCGTCGATGTCGTTTCGATGACCGACGCCCGAGTTGTGCTGGCGGAACGGCACCGACTGCTCCTCGTCGATGACCGCCTGCAGGTACTCGACGGCCTCGGCGGCCGTCTTGCCCTTGATCTCGCGGGCGATGGCCTTGCTGTGCTTGTGGCTCATCTGACGCTCCCGAAGCATCGCTTTCGCCGTGGTCTCCGGGTCGGCGTCGACTGAGTAGCTGATTCCCATGTTATTTGAGCGGTACGAACTTCGAGGAGCGCGTGGCCCCGATGCCGGCCTGGCCGTGCTCGACGGAGGTCCGTGTCAGCTGGAACTCGCCGAGGTAGTGACCGAGCATCTCCGGCTCGACCTTCACTCGCTCGAAGCTCTGCCCGGTGTAGACGGCGAAGGTCAGCCCGACCATCTCCGGCACGATCGGCATGTCGCGCAGATGCGTGCGGATGGGGTCGTTGGCGGTCTCCTCCTCGCCGGCCTCGCGGGCTTCGTCGAGCAGCTTCTCCTTCTCCACGGAGAGGCCGCGCGTGATACTTCGCCGCTGTCGAGCGGGCAGCAGTTCCGCGACTTCCTCCAGGCTCAGGTCCTGCAGTTCGTCGAGCGTGTGGCCACGGTAGGTAAACTCGCCCTCGTGGCCGATCTGGTATTCCGAACTCATTGGTTACTACCTCGGCCCGTGCGGCGCGAGGAGATGTCCCCGACCTTCCGGCCCGGCGGAGCGTTCCGCGAGACGGACTTGGGTTTCCCGGGGTGCTGGCGACCGCCCCCACCGAAGGGGTGGTCGACGGCGTTCATGGCCACACCGCGGACGTTGGGCCACTTCGTACCGCGCGCTTTCATCTTGTGGTGTTTGTTGCCGGCCTTGACCATCGGCTTCTCCGTGCGGCCACCGCCGGCCACCACGCCGATCGTCGCCCGGCACTCGGGGTCCAGTCGCTTCATCTCGCCGCTGGGCAGCTTCACGGCCGCCACGTTGCGGTCGTGCGTGACCAGCTGGGCGTTGACGCCCGACGCGCGGGCGAACTTCCCGCCGTCGCCGGGGTTGGCCTCGACGTTGCACACCGGGATCCCCTCGGGGATCTCGGCGAGCGGGAGCGTGTTCCCGGGCGCGATCTCGGCGCTGACGCCGACCTGGATCTCGTCGCCCACGCCCACGCCTTCGGGCGCGAGGACGAGGCGCTGGTCGCCGTCCTCGAACTCGATGGCCGCGATGGGCGCCGAGCGAGCCGGGTCGTGCTCGATGTCCACGACCGTCCCGGCGATCATGTCGCCGTCCTCGACGGTGCGGTGCGAGAGCTCTGCCTTGTAGCGGTGCGACGGCGCCCGGAACGTGGAGGTCCCGCGCCCGCGTCGCTGCCCCTGGATTCGTCGTCCCATTGTTAGAACACCCCGATCCTCGAGGCCACGTCCTCGGCCTCGTCGTCTTCGGAGAGTTTGACGTACGCTTTCTTCTCGCCGTCGGGTCGGACCTGCGTCGTCACGTCGACGACGGTCACGTCGAACTGGTCGGAGACCGCATCGGCGATTTCCGGCTTGCTCGCGCTGCTGTCGACGACGAACTGGAGCTTGTTCTGGAAGTCCAGGTCGTCCATCGCCTTCTCCGTCATCGTCGGGTGCTTGATGATCGAGTTCATCGGTCGGCCACCTCCGCGACGGCGGACTCGGTCCAGACGGTGAGACGGCCGGCGTCGCCGCCGGGCGCCAGGTCTTCCGCGTTGACCTCACGGGCGGTCGTCACGTCCGCGCCCGCGAGGTTGCGAGCGGCCTTCGAAGGCTCCTCGCTCGTCACGAAGAGCACGGACTTCGCTCGCTTGTACTTCCGACCGCGGGTCGTCCCGCGACCGGCGCGAACCGTCGCCTCGTCGGCGCGTTCGATGTCGTCGGCGACGCCGAGCGTCTCCAGGACGTCGACGACCTCCTGGGTCTTCACGAGGTCCTCGAAGTCGTCGGAGACGACGAGCGGGAGCACGACGTCCTCGGCGAACTCGTGGCCGCGTTCCGCGACGACCTCGGCGTCCGTCGTGGCCGCGACGGCCGAGCGGACGGCGAGCTTGCGCTCTTTCGTGTTGAGGTCGAGACCGCGGTCCTTCTCCTCTTTCGGCGGGTGCGCGCGGCGACCGCCGACGGTCTGGGGGACGCGTGCCCCCTGCCCGTTCTCCCGGGGCACGTGGGCCATGCCGCGGCCGCTGCCCTGGGACTCGGCGGGCGTGCGCATCCCGGCGTAGTCGTCGCTGCCGTAGTCCTGCTTCCGGTTGGCCTGCGCGGCGGAGACGGCTCGCCGGATGACGTCCGGGCGGAACTCCGTCTCGAAGACGTCGGGGAGCTCGACGCTCCCGTCGTCGTCGCCGTCCAGGTCGAGTACTGTTGTTTCCATGCGTTAGTCCTCCTGTGATGTCGCGGCGCGCCCGCGACCGCCCTGGTTGGACTGGGTCGAGACGTACCGGACCTCGGGGTCGAGGCGCGGCTGGTCGTTGGGTCGAACGGCCGGTCGGAAGCGCACGACGCGCTGGTCCGGACCGGGCACCGAGCCCTTGACGAGCGTGTACGGCCCGTCGACCTCGCCGTAGTTGACGAAGCCGCCCTCGACGGTCGGCTCCGCCCCCTCGCCGATGTCGATGAGTCGCTTGTTGAGTTCCGTGCGCTGGTGGTAGCCGGTCTGCCCCTGCTGGGGGACCGTCGAGCGCACGCGGGAGGGGTTCCACGGGCCGAGGTTGCCGATGCGTCGGCGCCAGCCCTGGCGGGCGTGTTTCCCTTTCCGCTTCTGGACGCCCCATCGCTTGACGGGGCCCTGCGTCCCTTTGCCCTTGGTGACCGCGGCCACGTCGGCGTACTCGCCGGCGCGGAACACGTCGTTCATGGCGTGCTCGCCGCCGTCGGCGACGAGGTCGAGCCCGAAGTCGAGGCGCTCGTCGAGCGAGCCGCCGCCGACCCGGGTCTCCATGACGTCGGGCTTCTTGCGCGGGACGCCGGGGACGTCGCTCGGGACGGTGTGCGTGATGACGCGCACGTCTCCGAGGTCGCCGGCGTCGTGTGCTTCGCGGATCTGTTCCTCTGCGGCGTCAGCGTCGTGTCCCTCCGGCACGTCGAGGGCACGGTCGAGTTCACCGTGGAACTCGTCGGCCCACACTTCCGTGAGGGGTCGCTGGCCGTACGGCGTGTCTTCGTAGGCTCGGAGCGCGACCGCGCGCATCGGCGGCGTCTCGACGACCGTCACCGGGACGGTCGTCTCCATCCCCTCTCGGGGCGAGTCGGGCTCGTCGTTGATCAGCACGACGTGTGTCATGCCGGCCTTGTATCCGGCGAAGCCCTGGAGACCCGGCTGGCCCTCGTCGTCGGGCCACGAGTTGAAGCGCGGAGTCTCACTAGCCGCTCGCGTACGCGGGCCGAAGCCCAGCGAGCCTTTGCGTGGTCTGTGCTTTCCTGGCATTTGTCTTACCTCGTCAGTCTGAGGGGCGCGAGCGTGGCGAACACCGCTTCCTCCGTTCGCACGACATCGCTGCCCTGGTCTGGGACCGTGTTGAGCCAGAGGTCGAACCTTTCGTCGCCTGTCTCCGCCGCGACGGTGTCCGGGTCCTCGTCGAGTATCGCGGGCAGTCCCCGCTCCGGCGCGCCGAAGGCGACCGTGAGGTCACCCAGGGGCGCCGATTCGTCGTCGGATGCATCAGTGTCGTCGGATCCGCCCGTCCCGCCGCCGGGACCATCGCCGCCACGAAGCCGTTCGACCAGCTGGTCGAGCTTCGTGACGGTCAGCTCCTCGCCGTAGCGAGAGGCCGCGATGGTCAGCCCGGCGTCGGGCCGCGCGAGCGCGTCGTCGAGGTTCGCGGCGTCGACGACGAACCCTGCCGCGGGCTCGTCGACGAGTTTCGCCCGAACCGGTCGTCGCGAAGAGACCCTGACGGAGACGCGCTCCCCCTCTCCGACCTCCATGTCGGAGGGAACGGGGAGGGAGACTGGGTGTTGCAGTCCGCAATTGACCCGTACGCGTCCATCAGCACCGACCTCGGTCACGATTCCCTGTCTTAACGACCCCGATTCGTCCGAACCGGAGCCGGTCCGTGAACGCACGCGGAGCGCCGGCAGGACACCAGCGTACTCCAGTTCGTCCCGCCTGTCCCATACCTCCTTTCGGAGGTAGGGGGGTGTGGCGGCGTACCGCAACACCGTTTCGACGAACCCGGCACCTCTCTTCTCGACCCCGTCTGGGTCGGCATAGACCGTGAGACGGTCCACCCGGAACACCGCGGCCGCCCTGGCCACGTAACCGATCTTGCGAGTTGCCTCGCGTTTGTCCTCGGCTTCCCGGGTGAGGGACGCCGGCACGAGCACGCTTGTTGTCATGCCGTGACGCTTCCACGCCGCGCCACTAGACTGTAGCGATACTTCTCCATCCCACCCTTAAAAATAGCGCGCTTCACGCGCGCGACGGGAACCGTTCACACGCGCCCCGTTCACACACGTACTGCCCGTTACAGCGGGATGCTCGTCGAGTACTCGCCGCTTCGCTTTCGACCGCTCGTCGACCGATCGTCGGGCGCTTGCGACGACCTCGCAGCCGCAGATTTCGGAGGCCACCGGCGCCCGGACGCCCTCAGCCGTGGTCGGGGATGCGCTCGTCGCAGACGGGACAGGCGCCGCGTCCCTCCCCGGCGTCGAGGTCGTTCGGTTGGCCGGTCCATCCACAGACGGGACACTGAATCGGGTCGCCGGGCATAACGCCTGAGAGGAGGGGCCGCCAGTCGGAAAAGAGTGGTGCCGGTCTACTCGCGGTCGAGCGGATCAAGTGAGGACTGTAATCAAGAGATCATTTATCCCCGACACGGGAGATGCGGCTGTATGGTCCGTGGTCGTACGGTCGTCGGAGCAGGCGCGTTCATCGCCCTCCTCGCGGCAGTCGCGGTCCTCGTCGTCCTGGTCGGACTCCCAGTGGACGGCGACGGCCCGGGCGATCAGCGGCGAAACGTCGGGAGCGGTGACGGAGCGTCGGCGCCGCCCCTCACCGAGCAGTCGCTACGCATCCGGAACGTCGCCGTCGAGGAGCGGCCCGACGGATACGAGATGACGGTGGAACTATTCAATCTCGTCCGCGAACGCGAGCAGGGCGACCCCGCCGCCCTGAAGAACGCCTCGGTGGCCGGGTTCAACGTGTCCGGCGAGCGGACGTGCCGGGCGCGGCTCCCTCGACCTGTCGAACCGAACGCGAGCGTCACCGTGGAACTGTCCTGCGAGCGGGTCCCGATGGTGCTCGAGACACGGTTCGGCGAAGAGCGCTGCCGGTACGGTGGTGGCCGGTTCGGGTTCGAGGTGCGGTCTCACGTCTGGGGGTACCTCGGCGCCAACGCGTCGGGACATCACTGGACCGCCATCGGGGACACCGGCTGTGGGGGGTACTTCCCGCACAACCGTATCGCCGGACACGTCGGCTGTAAACAGCGGATGGCAGCACTGAACGTCTCGGCCGTCCCGGACCCCAAACCCTGGCTCGACCCTGGCCTCTCGGTTCCGCGAGAGCGCGTCGGTTATCGCATCGCCACGCTCGACGGGAACGGCACCGCGGCGCGTCCGGAGGGGGACGCCGGCGCGGCACACCCGCTCCTCGCACAGGCCGTCGAGAGCGATGCCCCCGTCGAGGTGAACAGGTCGACCTGGTACGAAACGGTGAGCGCGCTGGAGAACGACACCGTCGCACTCTCCAGCGAACTCCCCGGCGCCGATGCGCCGCACGTGACCGTCCGGGACAAGCACACGACGAACTGCTGGCAGTCCATCTCGCACCCGGACTACGACGCCGAACTCGTCGGCGAGGAGACGGCACACGACGGCTTCCGAGCGACCACGCTCCGGTACCGGGCGGTCGTCGACGGGACCGTCCATCGCGTGGCACTGACGCGCAACGTCTCCTACGCGACGGGGTCGAAGCCGCACCAGCACGTCCACGTGGACGCCCGCTCGATATCGGAGTCGGCGATCACGAGCGTGAAGTTCCAGGGGTCGCCGTCGCTGTGGTCCCGCGTCACAGTCGACGCCGTCGACCGGGGGAGCGACGGGATCCGGTACAGCAACGTCTCTGCGGTCCCGGAAGCGTTGCGGGAGACGTTCGTCCACGCGGACCGGAACGGGACTCACCGGCAGGTCATTCACGAGCGGGCGTATCTGAACGCGATCCAGCATGCGCTGGACGACAAGAACATCTCCCGCGTCGGCGGCGATTACTTCCCATGTGGAGTGGGATACGTGGACTGCAAGACGAACGAGCACTCGCTCATCCTGAAACAGGAGGCGTATTTCGTCGTCCGCTACCAGGGCGAGTACTACTACGTCGAACTGGTCGTCGATCCCCACGCCCGGGACGACGACGGGACGGAGTGGACCGGGTAGCGCGACTGGCAGACGAGGCCCAAACCGCAGTCCAGTCCGGCGGTCGTCCCCCTCGAATCGGACGATGATTCGGAAGTCTTTTATCCCTTTCCGCCAGTCGATTGTGATGTAGGCGCGCCGGTGCGGTCGGCGACGCCGAGACGGAACGCGCGACGGTGGTGTAGTGGTATCACAGGACCCTGCCACGGTCCTAACGAGGGTTCAAATCCCTCCCGTCGCACTTCTCTCGCGAACTACCCGGCGAGCACCTTGTGTGCTCGCCACCGTGAGCGAATGAGTGCAGTCGTGGATTTGAACCCTGGCAGTCGCAGCGCCGAGCAGAGCGAGGCGACCGTCTGCCTCCGGTTCAAATCCCTCCCGTCGCACTTCTGCCGAACGCTAATCCGCGAGCGGTCGCTTCGCGTGCCGCTCGCATCAGTGAGAGATCGAATCCCCCGTCCCAATCCTCTCGCGAACGGCCCGGCGAGCGCCGCGTAGCGTGAGCTTACCGGCGTGATCGAGCGTGTCCGGTCAGTCGGGATCGGGGGAAAACAGCGTCTGGCGTCGACGTCCTCGAACGCCGAGAGCGCGGAGAAATCGCGCGTCTTCGGTGGATTCGGTCAGTCCGACTGCGGGGAGACTGCCGCGTCGGACTGCTGTCGGAGCGCCCGCTCGCGCTCCTGGATCGCGGATTCGATCGCGGCCCGCAGGTCCACGCTGGTCGCGTCGTCGAGGGCCGTTTCGAGCTTGGAGAGGGTGTCGTCCGCTTCGTCCGAACCCGAGTAACATCGGTCTACCATATCCACCCGCAGTCCGAGATTTCGCCTTAAGCTTTCGGTCTAACTATCGAAGCTGGGAACCTCACGGCTATCGCGCAGGGATTCGGCCCTATCCCGCAACAACCCGGTACGATCCGCGCGGGAGAGCGAGCCCGCGGGACGGGCTGCGACAGTCCTATGATATCGCGGCCCGGAGTACGGCCGATGGCGTGCTATCGGCTGCCACGCCTCGTCGTCCTGGCGGCGCTCGTGGCGCTCGCGGGGTGTGGCGGGCTCGGCGGGGTCGATGGGCCCGACGGCGAGACGGTGACGCCGGCGCCGGTCCCGACGGACGGGGCGCGGTTCCCACCGGGAGTCGAGAGCGGCGGGGTTTCGGCTGCCGTCCTCGTCGAGACCCACGAGCGGCGGATGAGCGAGACGAACTACACGTTCGTCAGCCAGCAGCGGGTCACCGGGACGAACGGGACGATGTGGGTGACGAACCGGACGCGGCGGATCGCGAGCGACGAGGGCGCCTACGCGGGGCGTATCGACCACCGGGTCGAGGAGTTCCCGCTGGGGCGGTTCGCCGCGCCGATCGAGTACTGGGGCAACGAGAGCGTCTACGCCAGCCGGCGGATCCTCAGCGAACGGACCCGCTTCCACGGGTGGTCCCGGACCGATCAGACGGACAACCTCACGTCGCTGCCGCTGATCGAGCGGACGCTCGCGGCGACGGACCTCTCGGTCGTCGACCGATCCGACGGCGTGCGGTTGGTCGGCCGCTCACTCCGCGAGCCCGCACGGCTCCCCAGTCCGCCGTACCTGGCCGACCCACGGAACGTGTCGCTGACCGTCCGGGTCACGGACGAGGGGGTGATCACGCGCTGGCGGCTCGCGTACGACGCGACGCTCACCAATCGGACAGTGCGAGTGACGCGCGAGGCCCGACTCACCGATATCGGGTCGACGACCGTCCGACGACCCGACTGGGTCGACACGGCGCGCGCGCAGACGCTGACCCGCGACGAGGAAGTGACGCGCCGCGAGGAGGCGGCACCCACCGAGGCGTAATCGGCCCCGCGGACCGCCGGTACCGAACGAACTACGAGCGCTCGTGCGCTGGAGACTGACATGACGGTCGAAGAACTCCCGCGGATCGGACTCGGAACCTGGCAGAACGACGACCCGGAGCAGTGCGCCGAGAGCGTCCGGACGGCCCTGGAGATGGGGTATCGCCACGTCGACACGGCGCGATTCTACGAGAACGAGGCCGCGGTCGGCGAGGGCATCGCGTCCGCTGACATTTCCCGCGAGGATGTCTTCCTGGCCTCGAAGCTCCACCCGATGGCCGAGGGGCTGGCATACGACGAGGTCTACGACGGGATCGAGGCGAGTCTCTCCCTGCTCGACGTGGACGCGCTCGACCTCGTCTACGTCCACTGGCCGGTCGGCAACTACGATGCGACGGAGACGCTGTCGGCGTTCGCCGACCTTGTCGACGACGGGCTGGCCCGTCACGTCGGCGTCTCGAACTTCGACACCGCGTTGCTCGACGAGGCGCTGGAGGAACTCGACGTGCCGCTGTTCGCCAACCAGGTGGAGCGCCACCCGATGCTCCCCCGGGACGACCTCGTCGCGCACGCGCAGGAACACGACTACTATCTCGTCGCGTACTCCCCGCTCGGTCGCGGCGACGCACTGGACTTGCCCGCGGTCGAGGCCGTCGCCGAGAAACACGGGGTCTCGCCGGCCCAGGCGTGTCTCGCGTGGGCGACCCATCCCGACAACGTCGTCGCGATACCGAAGGCGACCGGCGCCGACCACCTGGAGGACAACCTCGCGGCCGCGGACCTGGAACTCGACCCCGAAGACGTCGAGCGCATCGACGCTGTCGACCGCCGCGAGCGGTTCGTCGACCGCGAGGGCGCTCCCTGGAAGTGAGCGGTCGTCGGGCGGGATATGTCCGTGGATCGTCCTGTCCGGCCCGGAACCGCCGAAGCTTATATTACGACAGATCCGCATCTTAAACTATGGCAAATCTCTCCCTGGATGGGACGACGAAGGTGTTCGACGACGGAGGCGACGAGATCGTCGCCGTCAACGACATCGACCTGGAGATCGAAGACGGGGAGTTCGTGGTACTCGTGGGGCCCTCGGGCTGTGGGAAGTCGACGACGCTGCGGATGATCGCCGGGCTCGACACGCCGACGAGCGGGACGATATCGATCGGCGGCGAGCCGATCCAGGACAAGCGTCCCCAGGAGCGCGACATCGCGATGGTGTTCCAGTCCTACGCGCTGTACCCGCACATGACCGTCCGCGAGAACATGTCCTTCGGCCTCGAAGAGTCGACGGACATGTCCGACGACGAGATCCGCGAGACGGTCGAAGACGCGGCGGAGACGCTCGGCATCACCCAACTGCTCGACCGCAAACCCGGCGCACTCTCCGGCGGGCAGCAACAGCGGGTCGCGCTCGGGCGAGCGATCGTCCGCAACCCCGAGGTCTTCCTGCTGGACGAACCGCTCTCGAACCTCGACGCCAAGCTGCGCGCGCAGATGCGGACGGAACTCCAGCAGCTCCAGAACGACCTCGGCGTGACGACGATGTACGTCACCCACGACCAGACCGAGGCGATGACGATGGGCGACCGCATCGCCATCCTCGACGGCGGCGAACTCCAGCAGCTCGGGACGCCGATGCAGTGTTACCACGAGCCCGCGAACGTCTTCGTCGCCGGGTTCCTCGGCGAGCCCGCGATGAACTTCTTCGACCTCGAATTCGACGCGGGGACGCTACGCGGCGACGGGTTCGACTACGCCCTCTCGTCCGAGGTCGCGGCCGACGTCGACGGTCACACCGACGTCACGCTCGGGATCCGACCGGAGAGCGTCGAGATCATCGACGAGATCGACGAGACTGCTGGCGACGACGTGGTCCCCGCGACGGTCGAGGTGGTCGAACCGCACGGCGACGAGAACGCGGTCCACCTCCGGGTCGGCGAGGAGTCGGAAGCGAGCCTCACGGTGATGATAGACGGCATGCGCTACCTCTCGGCCGGCCAGGAGGTCGGCGTCCGCTTCCCCGAGGACGCGATCCACCTCTTCGACGGCGTCACCGGCGACGCGCTCCACAACCGCAAGCTCACCAACGTCGACCGGGTCGAAGAGATCGGGACCGCCCAGTCGGCCTGACGCGGGTCACGCCACCGACCGCCGACACCCGTCTCGCCGCCCCGCTACAGATCGGAATGTGAAGCCCGCTCGGCAGCGTACACATGGCTCTCTCTGGATCGCGATCGCACCGGGCGCGAACTCGTCAGTCACCCCGCACTCGTTGTACCGAGATTCGTCTCGTTCGACCTTCTCGCTCCGAAATCCAGTCAATTCGCTGTGATTCTCTCCCAAATAATTATGTAGATAGACTCGTTACCCTACGTGTATGCCGCAAGATGGCAGTTCTGGCAGTGACAGAGTGGATTTGACCCGGCGTCGGATGATTCAAGCGGGAACGGTCGGCGTGGGTGGACTCGTCGCCGGCTGTATCGGCGGCGGCGACGGCGGTGACGGTGGTGACGGCGGCGACGGTGGTGACGGTGGCGACGGCGGTGACGGCGGTGACGGCGGCGACGGTGGTGGGACGCCGACGATGACGGACAACTCGATGGAGGCGTTGCACGGGTGGACCGGCGGGGACGGCGCCGCGGCGGTCGGCAAACTCGTCGACATGTGGGAAGAGCAACACCCCGACATCGAGCACGACATCAAGCCGATCGGCGGCGACGCCAACGAGAACCTCAACGCGACGGTCGCGCGCCGCCTCGCCAACCGCAACCCGCCGGACGCCTTCGCTTCGTGGCCGGGCAAGACCATGCAGCAGTACGGCGGCCGGTTGATGAGCGTCTCCGACGTCTGGGAAGACACCGGCTACACGGATACGATGCACCCGAAAGCCGCCGAAGCCTGCCGGATGAACGACGCCTACCGGGCGGTGCCGCTGGGGTCGCACCGGCTCAACAACCTCTTCTACAACGTGAGCGTGCTCGAAGAGGCCGGCGTCGACCCGGAGAGCCTCACGTCCTACGACGCGTTCGTTAGCGCGCTGGACAAGGTCGAGCAGAACACCGACGCGGTCCCGATGACGATGACGACTCGGGGGTCGTGGGCGAACCTGCAGTACTTCGTCGAGTTCTTCCTCGGGACGGAAGGCGCCGACGCCTACGACGCGTTCATCAACGGCGAGGGCGACAAACAGGCGCTCGTTCGTGCGCTGGAGAAAACGCAGAACGTCATCGAGAACTACTCCAACGACGACAAATCGTCGATCAGCTTCCCCGAAGCCAACGACAAACTCATCGCCGGCAACGCCGCGTTCTTCACGATGGGCAACTGGGCCTACGGGATGTACCGCAACACCGAGGACTTCGAGTTCGACGAGGACTGGGGCTGGGTGCCCTTCCCCGGCACGGGCGACATGTACGTCTGGCACCTCGACTCGTTCCTGTTCCCGCGGGACGGCAACGCGCCGCGGAAAGCAAAAGTGTTCGCGGAGTTCCTCGGCACGAAAGACGTGCAAGTGGAGTTCAACAACCTGAAGGGGTCGATCCCGCTGCGCACGGACGTCGACGGCAGCCGCCTCACCGAGTTCCTCAGCCTCAACGTCGACGACCTCAACAACCTCGAGAAGTTCCCGCCGACGCTCGCCCACGGTCTGGCGGGCACCGCCGACCAGCTCAGCGCCTGCAAAGACGCCATCGCCTCGAACTTCATGGGACCCTACGACCCCGAAGCCACCGCCGACGGGCTCATGAACGTCTTCTGAGCGGGCCGGCACATCACACTACGTTAGTAATTTATGGCAAGCTCGCAAGACACCGTGTCCGGTTCGCAGGGTGTGGGGAGTGGTACCGAACGCGACTGGCGCACGAAACTCCGGGTGTACTCGAAGAGCGATTTCGTCCGGTCGTTCCCCTTCTGGTTCATCCCCTTCTCGATCATGGGGTTGGGTGTGTACGGCGGGATCGGTTACAACACGCTGATTTCGCTGACCGACTACGAAGGGTTCGGCGAGGGCCCGGATTTCAGCCTCAGCAATCTCGACCTGGACATGTACGTCCAGGCGATGAACGACCCGTGGGTGTGGACGACCGGCAAGAACACGTTCGTGCTGTTGATCGTCTTCACCACCGTGACGATGCTGCTCGGGCTCTTTCTGGCGATCATGCTCGACCGGGGCATCCGCTTCAAAGAGCAGATCCAGACGGTCTACCTGCTGCCGATGGCCCTGTCGTTCGTCGTCACCGCCCAGTTCTGGCTCTGGATGTACAACGTGAATAACGGCCTGGTCAACACGATCCTCGGGGTGGTCGGCCTCGGGCCGTACAACTGGATCGGCAATCCCGAGTTAGTCCTCGGCGCGGTGATATTCGCGCTGATCTGGCAGTTCAGCGGCTATGCGATGGTCGTCTTTCTGGCGGGGTTGCAGTCGATCCCGGACGACCAGTTCGAAGCCGCCCAGGTCGACGGCGCCAGCATCTTCAAAACTTACTGGCGCGTGATTATCCCGCAACTCAAATCGTCGTCGGTGAGCGCGGCGGTCATCCTCGTGATCTTCGCGCTCAAAGCCTTCACGTTCCTGTTCTCGATGTTCGGCCAGTACCGCGTGCCGAAGGCGACGGACATCCTGGCGACGCTGATGGTCCGCGAGGCGTTCAAACTCCAGAACTGGGCCTACGCCGCCGCCATCGCGACCATCCTGTTGCTGATGGCACTGGCCGTGATCGCACCGTATCTCCACTACCAGCACAAACAGGGGAGCCTCTAAGATGAGCAAAGCAACCGCATCCACCGACGAGAGTTTCGCCGACATCCTGCCCGAACTCGACTACTGGAAGGTCGCGTTGTCGCTGGTCATCACGTTCTTCTTCGCCTTCTTCCT
Source organism: Halosimplex rarum (assembly GCF_047715405.1). NCBI lineage: Archaea > Methanobacteriati > Methanobacteriota > Halobacteria > Halobacteriales > Haloarculaceae > Halosimplex > Halosimplex rarum. The sequence goes on along the minus strand of NZ_CP180412.1, from coordinate 724,637 downwards.
GGCGCCGATCTGGACGGGGCTGGTCACGTCGTTCAAGACCAGCGCCGCCGTCACCGGCACCACGCCGTTCGTCCCGCCGGGAGCGGGCGGATTCACCCTCTCGAAGTGGGGCCGCGCCATCGACCACCTCTCAACCGGCTTCGTCAACAGCCTCGTGATGACGATCCCGTCGACGGTCGCGACGGTTTTCCTGGGCAGCACCGCCGCCTACGGGCTGACGCTGGTCGACTGGGGCGACCGCGCCCAGTTCGCGGTGTTGATCCTCTTCCTGGTGGGTATCTTCATCCCGTACCAGGCGGTGCTGGTGCCGCTGTCGGACTTCTGGATCAACATCTTCCCGCTGGCCGAGATCCTCGCGCCGGTGTGGGAGATGTCGTTCTTCGAGTACGACCACGCGCGGCTGCTCGCGCTGACGATCACCCACGTCGTCTACGGGATCCCCATCTGCATGCTCCTGTTCCGTGGGTACTATCTCACCCTCTCGGACGAACTGGTCGAGGCGGCGAAGATCGACGGCGCGACGATCACGACGATCTACCGCCGGATCGTCCTGCCGCTGTCGAAACCGATGATCGGCGTCGTCTTCATCTACCAGTTCACGATGATCTGGAACGAGTTCCTGTTCAGCCTGACGCTGATCGGCAGCTCGTCCAGCCCCGCCGCCACCGTCACACTCGTGCTCTCAGGACTCGGGACGGACCTCTCCGGCATCGACTTCGGGCTGCGGATGGCCGGCGCGCTGTTCGCCGCGCTGCCCACGATCATCATCTACGTGCTGTTCGCCGAGCAGTTCGCCAAGGGCCTCGCCTCCGACAACTGACCGGCGATCGGCCCCGGCGACTTCTCGCCGTTCTCGAAACCGTTACCCGTCGTCCGTCGATACGAGTAGACGAATGTCGAGTCGCGCCCGAGCGGAACGGACGCCAGCGGTCGCTCGCCGCCGGAGGGCCCCATGGGCGTGAACTTCGGCCACCCGGCCTCGTGGGCGCTCGGGCTCGGCGTCCTCGGCGGTGCCATCGTCGGCTCGGTCGTGCCGGCGCGAACGTACGCGGAGGAGCTTCGCCACATCGCCGGGTTCATCCTCGTCTTCGGGCCCGCGATATACGTCCTCATCTCCAGACAGCGGGCGCGCTGGGAAGCCAAGCACCCGTACATTCGGTTCGTCGTGTTCACGCTGACGATGGTGATCGCATCGGTCGCCCTCGTGCAACTGGTCCTCCTCGTCGTCGGCGGAACGGGCGCCATCGCGCGGGCGGCAGGGTTCCTGGCAGGCGTCGGCGCGTTCGCCGTCACGGCCTGGATGACCTTCTACGGCGGCGCGGAGCGCCTCTGGGAGGAGTTTCTGGAACGGACCGACACGGAGTGGTAGGGCGATCCGCGGGCGCGCAGCGTGATGGAGTTTCGATACCGCTGATCCCGTGGTTCGGTGTCGCCGCCTCCAGCCCGCGGACGGCGGCGTATCAGCGGTCTCACACCACTCCCCCCGCCATTTACGGTGGCTCCGCCCGTCGAGGAGACCATGCGATTCGGAATCATCAGCACCGCGGACATCGGGGTCGAGTCAGTCATCCCGGGCATCGTCGCGAGCGACCACGAGGTCGGGGCTATCGCCTCGCGGGACGAGGCGGCCGCGGAGTCCGTCGCCGACCGGTTCGACGTGGAGTCCGCCTACGGGGGATACGACGCGATGCTCGACGACGAGAGCCTCGACGCGGTGTACGTCCCGCTCCCGAACGGGCTGCACGCCGAGTGGATCCGCGCGGCCGCCGACGCCGGGCTCCACGTCCTCTGCGAGAAGCCGCTCACGGGGAGCGCCGAAGAGACCGCGGCCGCCTTCGACTACTGCGAGGAGCGCGGCGTCACCCTCATGGAGGCGTTCATGTACCGCTTCCACCCGCTTACGGAGCGGGCGGCCGAGGTCGTCGACGAGGAACTCGGTGAGGTCCGCGCCGTCACGTCGGCGTTCACTTTCCGGATGCCCGACGGCGCCGAGGACATCCGACTCGACCCCGACCTGGACGGCGGATCGGTCCTCGACGTGGGCACATACGCCGTCAGCGCCGCTCGCCTGTTCCTCGGGGAGCCCGATCGCGTGTACGCACGGACTCACGACGGCCGGGACTGCGGCGTCGATACGGAGATGGCGGGCGTCCTGGAGTACGACTCCGGGGCCAGCGCCCGCGTCCAGAGCGGCTTCGAGACGCCGCTGACCCAGTACTACCGCGTCGAGACGACCGACGGCTGGCTCAGGGCGGAGCCGACCTTCGACGTGGACGTGGAGGGGGAGACCTCGCTGACCTACGCCGTCGACGGCCGCGAGGTGACCGAGACGTTCGATCCGGCCGACCACTACCGCCTCGAAGTCGAGCACTTCGCCGACTGCGTCGCCAGCGGCGAGACCCCGCGGGTCGACCGCGAGGAGAGCGTGAACCACGCCCGCGTCCTCGACGCCGTGTTCCGGAGCGCCGAGCGCGGCGAACCTGTCACCGTCGAGAACTGACTGCGGACGGTCGCGCCGCCGTCGCAGCCGCCGCTCGCGGACAGATCTGCCGGTTTCGGGCGTCGATGGCGATTAATCGACAGAAATTATATGCGGGGCGGTTCCGTATCGCCGAGGGAATGTCACGAGCAGTCGTCACTGGCGGTCTCGGCGGCGCGGCGAGCTGGGTCGTCTCTTCGCTCGCCGAGCAGGGTTGGGACGTGCGGAGCATCGACTTCCGGCGGCCGAGCGACCCGGGCGCCGGCCCGGCGAACGTCGACTTCCGAGCGGCGGACCTCACCGACCAGGGCCAGACCTGGGAACTCATCTCCTCGTTCGACCCCGACTACGTGATCCACTTCGCCGCCTATCCGAACCCGCTGGGCCACGGCGGCGCGCACGTCTACGAGAACAACTCCATCAGCACGTACAACGTCCTCTCGGGCGCGGGCAGCGTCGGCGCCGACGTGGTCTGGGCCTCCAGCGAGACGGTATACGGCACCGTCTTCGCCGAGCCGTCGTTCCTGCCCGACTACTTCCCCATCGACGTCGACCACCCGATGCGGCCCGAGGACCCCTACGGGACCTCCAAGGTCGCCGGCGAGGAGATCGCGAAGATGGTGACCCGGAAGTACGACGTGTCGGTCGCCTCCGTCCGCCCGTCGTGGATCAACTACCCCGGGAACTACGACGCGACGACGATCCGGGAGAACTTCGACTTCGAGTCGGCGAGCCTGGACAACGACTTCGGCATCACCTTCCACAACGCCGCGGGCAACTTCTTCTCGTACGTCGACATCCGCGACGTGGTCTCGCTGGTCGAGCGTGCGATGGAGGTCGACTTCGACGGCCACGAGCCGTTCATGGCCGTCGCCGAGGAGAACCTGCTGGGCGTCGACACCGCCGACGCCGTGGAAGCCACCTACGGCGACCTCCCCGACGAGGTCGACCTGGAGGGCGACCAGTCGGCGATCGACTACAAGAACGCCCGCGAGGTGCTCGACTGGGAGCCCGAGCACTCCTGGCGCGAGGCCGAAGGCGAGGACGTCGAGGGGCCGACGTTCGTCTGAACCGGTCCCGGGAGGACCGACCTGCCGATCGCTTTTCGTCGCCGTCCCCCGAGCGCGGGAACTTAGGCCCGGCCCGTCGTAGAGACGAGTATGACAGTCATCGGGTTCCTGAGCGTCGCACCGGTCATCGAGGGGAGCATGTCCGAGGAGGTCGCGAAGGCGGTCGCCGCGCTCGACGAGTTCGACGTGGGCTACGAGACGACGCCGATGGGGACGATCATCGAGGCCGACGACTCCGCAGAGCTGTTCGCCGCGGCCGCCGCGGCCCACGAGGCCGTCGACGCCGACCGGGTCAGCACGTTCCTGAAAGTCGACGACAAGCGGACGGTCGAGCAGTCCGCCGGCGAGAAGGTCGACGCCGTCGAGGAACACCTCGGTCGGGAGGCGAAACGCGAGCGGTCGGAGTAGATCGACGCCTCACGGCTCGCGACGGTCCGGCTGACCGGGGGTACTTAGGGGCGGGCACTCGCAGATAGGTGATATGGTAGCGCTGTGGCGGCTCGTCGTCGGCGGGGTCGCGGCGGTGCTCGGCGTCGCGTGGGTCCTGGCACCGACGCGGATGTCCCGGCTCCAGACCAGGGTGCTGTACTTCGGGCTCGCGGACGACGACTACGAACAGACCGACCAGCAGCGACTGCTCGGCCGGGTTTCCGGTGCGATACTGGCGGTTCTCGGCGTCGCCTTCGCGCTCGGCCTCTCGCTTTGATGCCGACTGCCCGTTCGCAGTGGTCGACGGGGAATCCGTCGGGACGGCGTCGAACCGAAGATGCAAGTCCCGCGGGCGAGCACGTCGGGGTATGGAGAGTCTCAACCGGACCGCGACGGACCTGGTCGACGAAGCGCTGGACTTCGCCGACGAGCTGAACGTCGCCGTCCACCAGCTGGACAACGAGGCGCTCGTGCTGGACTTCGGCGTCGACGTGCCGGGCGGCGTCGAGGCGGGCCTGATGCTCGCGGAGATACAGACCGCCGGCCTGGCGACGGTCCAGAGCCGGATGGACGAGGTCGCGGGCGCGCCGCTGACCCACGTCGAACTGTCGACCGACCACCCCGCGATGGCGCTGCTCTGCTCGCAGAAAGGGGGTTGGGAGCTCAGCGTCGACGGGTTCGAGGGGCTCGGCAGCGGGCCGGCCCGCGCGCTGGTCGCCGAGGAAGACGAGTTCCAGCGGGTCGGCTACCGCGACGACTTCGAGTTCGCCGTCCTCGCCGTCGAAACCGAGACCGTCCCCGACGAGCGCGTGGTCGACCACGTCGCCGAGGTCGCCGGCGTCGCCGAGAGCGGCGTCTTCCTGCAGGCGTTCTCGACGGCGAGTCTCACCGGGAGCGTCACCGCGGCCGCCCGCGCTGCGGAGCTGGCCACCTTCCGGCTCTCGGAACTGGGCTACGATCCGCTCGACGTCCTGTCGGTGTCCGGTTCGGCGCCGGTCGCGCCGGTCGCCGGCGACGAGGAGACGGCCATCGCGCGGACGAACGACGCGCTGGCCTACGGCGGGCAGGTCCACATCGTCGTGGACGAACCGTTCGACCGGTTCGACGAGGTGGTCTCGACCGCGACCGACGAGTACGACCGGCCGTTCGCCGACATCTTCGCCGACGCCGACTGGGACTTCCACGAGGTGCCAGAGTCGGTCTTCGCGCCCGCCCAGGTGACCGTCGACGTGGTCGGCGGCGATACCCACGTCCTCGGCGACGTGAACGACGAGCGCCTCGCGGAGAGTTTCGGCCTGTAGATGCGCTACAAGGTCGTCCCGCCGGTCCGGGACCGGGAGTTCCTCGAACGCGCACAGCGCGCCGTGCCGCTCGTCCCCGGGGCGGTCGAGGACTGCTGTATCAGACTGGTCGACGAGACCGCCGCGCCCTCCCGGGACGCCGCCCGCGAGTCCCTCACGTTCCTCCAGGCGCTGGAACTCGTCGAGGAGACGCCGCGCGGGTTCCGCCGTCGGCGAGTGGACGTCGACGACGCCGATCTGGCCGACGCGTTCGAGCGTCGCGTCTTCGGCGCGAGCGAACTCCTCGACGCGCTTCGGGACGACGGACCGGTCACCGCCGACGAGGCGTTCGAGGCGATGCGCGAACACGTCCCGCACTGGGAGCGCGACCGTCACACCGACTGGGAGGCGGAGTGGCGCGAGCGGACGAAGCGGCTGCTCGGGTGGAGCGTGGTGTTCGGGCTGGCGGCGCGGGACGACGACGGCGACCGCTATCGGTCGACCGAGCGCTCGTAAAACAGTCGTCTCGGTCCGGACGGGCTACCTGTCCGCGAGCCACTGTCGGGCTTCGTCCATATCCGAACTCAGCAGCGACTTCACGCCGCTGGGTTCCGTGCCGTCCATCATGTTCTCCACGTCCATCTCCGAGATCACGCTGTCCGGGTGGACGATCGCGGTGTACTCGAGGCCGACGTCGGTTGCGCGCGGCATCCAGTCGTTCTGTAGCCACTCCTGGTCCTCGGCGTCGTGGGCGTTGATGCTGCGCGTGTCCGTCAGTGACTTGCTGGCGTTATTCTGTTTGATAGCGTCGAGCAGTGCCCCGCATGCGTCCCTGAACGTCTGACCCGAGACGTACTCGTCCCAGGTGAACACGACCGCCTCGATGTCGTCGTCCCATTCGATGGTGTAGTTCGCCGTGTCTTCGATAGTTTCGGCCGGCATACTCGGAAAACCCCGATCATCTGTGATAAATCGAACTCACCCAGTATCACTCGCAAGAACTGGGCGAGTCGACGCCGGCGTCGCGCGGACGGGTCGGCGGTAGCCCGTCGTCGCCGTCGACAGCGGTCCGGTGGCAGTCGTGTCGAACCGAAACATCTTAGCTATATCCAACTCACCGATCGATATGCGCGAGTTCGAATTCGTCCTCACCTACGACGCGGGTGCGGACGAGTTGATGGACGAGTTCGTCGAGCGGTCCGGCCTGCGTTCGCAGACGGCGGCGTGTTTCGCGAACGAGCGGGCGATGTGGCGCGTCGACCACGTCTTCGGACCGGAGTCGGCGCTCGACGCGGTCGAGACGCGATTCCTCGACGAGTCGGTCTGCAACGAGTGCCTCGACGTCGAAGGCTGTTCGTCTAGTCGCGAGTATCAGGTCATGAGCAAGAGTCCCGAGCACCGGGTGTATTTCACCCGGCGACAGGAGATCCAGCACTGCCACTCCATCCCGTACCTGGCCGTCGACCACGCCGGCGACGGCCTCCTCATCGAGGCCGAGCGCGACGGGTCCGAGTACGTCTGGCGGTTGCTGGTACCCGACGACTGTGCGGTCGGCGAACTCTACGACCGGATCGACGAGCGGCTCCGCGACGGGATCCGACTCGACCTCAGTCACGTCTCGGACCCCAAGAACTGGAACGGCGGCTACGACACCGGTGGCCTGCTGTCGGCCGAGGAACGCGAAACCGTCGCGAGCGCGGTCGCGGCGGGCTACTACGGGACGCCCCGCGAGGCGACCGTCGCGGACCTCGCGGAGGAGCTCGACACGCCCCACTCGACGGTGCAGTACCGCCTCCAGCGCGCCGAGGAGAAGGTCATGACGCGCTTCGCCGCCGAGTCGCTCTGAGGGTCAGGCGTTCGGATTTCTGAGCGTCGCCGTCGCGACGCCGGCGAGCGCGAGCGCGGCGGCGGCCAGCAGGAAGGAGTCGGTCCACCCGAGCGTGACGACGAGGCCGCTGGCGACCGTCCCGCCGAAAATGCTCCCCCAGATCTTCGCGCTGTAGAGCACCGCGTAGTTCTCCGAGGAGTACGTCTGGCCGTAGTACTCGCCGACGAGGGTCGGGAATATCGAGAAGGGCGGGCTGCGAAAGAGCGCCGCCACGCCGACGAGCGCGACGAACCCCGTCGCCGCGTTCGCCTCCCCGACCGGGACCGTCGCGGCGAGCGCGACGCCGCCGAGGACGAGCGAGGCCGCGACCGTTCGCTCGCGGCCCAGTCGGTCGGAGATTCCGCCGATGATCGCGATCCCCAGCGCGTCCGCGACCGCGACGACCGAGGCGCTCGCGGTCGCGGCCGCAGCCGGCAGCGCGAGCGCGTCGGCGTAGGAGATCACTTTCCCGATGAGCATCAGCCCGACGCCGTTGATGACGACGAACACCGCGTAGAGCACCCAGAACTGCCACGTTCGGACCGTCTCGCGCCAGCCGTAGTCGGGCGCATCTGCGGCGGAATCGACTCCGTCACCGTCCGAATCCGCCACACTATCGCCGCTGTCCGGGTCCGGTGAGTCGTCACCGGTGGGGGCCGCCGCGTCCTCGCCGGCGCCGGGAGTGGAACCGCCGAGGTCCGGCGGGTCCCGGAGGACAGCCGCACCGAGCAGCGCGACCGCGCCCGTGGCGACGCCGAGCGCGAGGAGCGTCGACTCGAAGGCGCCGTCGACGCCGCGGCGGACGCCGGGGATGAGGAGGAAGGATATCCCGCTGTAAGCTGTCGTGACCGCCCCCGTCGCCAGCCCGCGGCGCTCGGTGAACCACTTCACCGGCGTGTTCACCGCGACGGTGTAGACGACGCCGCTGCCGATCCCGCCGATCGCGTAGGCCGCGTACACCGCGGGGAGCGAGCCCGCGACGCCCGTCCACGCGTAGCCGATCGCGACCAGCGGCGCGCCGACGAGCAGCGGGACCCTCGGCCCCCAGCGGTCGCGCACCCAGCCGGCGGGGAACTGCGAGACGGCCTGGAAGACGAGAAAGACCGTGAAGACGGTCCCGAGCGCCGTCTCGCTCGCACCGAGGCGCGCGCCCAGCGGGAGCCGGATCGACGACCAGACGAACTGGTAGGTGCCGATCAGTCCCATCGCCAGCGCGGCGACGGCGACCAGTATCCAGCGCCGGCGGCCGCCGACCCCGTCGGAGTCCGACATGTCCATCAGCGACGTTGCGACTCGCCGTATTGAAACTCACGACACCGTCCCCGCGGCGTCCGCCGTGCGGCGGAGTTCAGTTCTCGAGGAGGGGCGCGACCATCCCGTCGACGTACTCGATCTCGTCGTCGTTGACGCCGTGGCCCATGCCCTCGTAGATCCGCTCCTCAACGCCGGCGTCGAGCTTCTCCAGCACCTCGGTCGTGACGTGGACGCGCTCCTCGGGGATGTGGGGGTCCACGTCGCTGCAGCCGAGGAACGCCGGCGTCCCATCTAGCGAGCCCTCGAACTCGTCGGGGTCGATCGTCTCGCCGATGAGCCCGCCGGAGAAGGCGACGAGGCCGCCGTACCGGCGCGGGTTCCGCGCGACGTACTCGCTGCCGAGACAGGCGCCTTGCGAGAAGCCGAGGACCATCACCCGCTCGGCCGGGACGCCGTGGTCGTTCGCCCGCTCGACGGCGTCGTCGATAGCCTGGAGTCCGGAGGAGCGGCCGGGTTCGTTCGACTCGACCGGCTGGAGGAAGGAGTTCGGGTACCAGGTGTTGCGGTCGGCCTGCGGCGCCAGCAGCGCCAGCCCGTCGCGGTGGATCTGGCGCCCCATCTGGAGGATGCTCTCGGCGGTCGCGCCGCGGCCGTGGACGAGGACCAGCGCGGCCTCGGCCTCGTCGAGGGGCGTCCCGGCGGTCGCGAGGGGCTGTCCCTGGTGCGGGCCGTCCATTCAGACCACCCTCTGCTGTGCGGCGGTGTCCGGTCGTCGGTCGGTACGACGTGCGGCCGCTCGAAGCGCGAAACGAGATTCTGTCACGCGCTCCAGTACGCCGCCGACCCACAAAGTCTCTCGCCGGCATCGGCGTCACCCGATGACGTGAGCGTTACCGGACCGGGCCCGTCCCGCGCAGCACTACAGCCCGAGAACATCCCGCGCCTGGTCGGGCGTCGCCACCTCGCGCCCGAGTTCGTCGGCGACGCGGACGGCGCGCTCGACCAGCTGCGCGTTGCTCTCGGCGAGTTCGCCCTTCTGGTAGTAGACGTTGTCTTCCAGGCCGACGCGGACGTTGCCGCCGAAGAGGATCCCCATCGTCACGAACGGCAACTGGTGGCGCCCGAACCCGAGCGTGTTGAACAGCGCGTCCTCCGGCAGGTTGTCGACGGCGTTCAGGAAGTTCCGCGGACGGGGCCGAGTAAGGGTTCCCGGCCCGAAGATGAGCGTCGCGTAGACGGGGTCGTCGAGGTCTCTGCGCTCCAGCAGGCCGTGGACCTCGTTGAGGTGGCCGTCGTTGAACACCTCCAGTTCGGGTTTGATCCCGCGGTCGGCCATCTCGTCGTAGAGCGCGTCGATGGTGGCGATCGTGTTCTCGCTGGTGAGTCGGTCGTAGCGATTCAGCGGCCCCATGTCGAGCGACGCCATCTCCGGCGGGGGGTCGGTCCGCAGTGAGCGGTGACGTTTCTCGGTGGGTGCCTGCGTCGCGCCCGTCGTGTGCTGGATGACCACGTCGTCGGCGTGCCGGCGGATCGCGTCGTCGATCGCCTGGAAGCGCTCGGTCGAGAACGCCCGTTCGCCGTTGTTCTTTCGCGCGTGGACGTGGACGATCGCTGCGCCCGCCTCCTCGGCCGCCGCGGCCGCCTTCCCGATCTCCTCGGGCGTCTCCGGCAGGTTCGGGTTGGCCTCCTTGCCGTGGATGCCGCCGGTCAGCGCCGCGGTGACGACGACGGGTTCGTCGGCGAGAAAGCGGTCGTAGGTCACGACTCCTCGGCCTCCAGGGTCGCGTCGGGGTCCGGGTCCGGCACTGCGGGGTCGTCGGTCGCGTGTTCGACGTAGATCTCGCAGTCCGTCCGGTGGTCGAGTTCGAACCGGTCGTTACAGACGTCCGCGCGCATCGGCTGGACGAAGCGCTCGGCCGCGTCGCAGTAGGCCCGCGCCTCGTCGAAAGACTTCCCCTGGGCCGACTCCCGGTAGGAGAGGTACGGACAGCTCATGCCCGGGATTGGGCGCGCAGCGCCAAAAATCCCGACCGCAATCCGGGAATCGAAGCGGGCCTTCGAGTTCAGCTGACAACTCATCCGCAGAAACAACCGCTACACCCGCAACCTACATCGAACACCGTCGTCCGGACCCGGCCGTTGATTGGTCTGCCGACCGAATCCCCGCACATGAGTGACGACAGCGACCGCGCTCGGATGGTCGGGATCAACCACGTCGCCCTCGCCGTCGGCGACGCCGACGAGGCCCGGGCGTTCTACGCGTCGATATTCGACTTCGAAGTCCGCGGCGAGACGGACTCCGCCGTGTTCCTCGACATGGGCGACCAGTTCCTCGCGCTCTCCGAGGACGAGGGCGCGGGCGAGTCGACGGACGCCCACCGGCACTTCGGTCTCGTCGTCGACGACGCGGATCTCGTCGAGCGGCGCCTGGCCGATGTGGACGCGGAGGTGCTCGACACTCGGGGGCTGGACTTCCTCGACCCGTGGGGGAATCGAGTCCAGGTCGTCGCCTACGAGGACGTCCAGTTCTCGAAGGCCGAGCACGTGCTGGACGGGATGGACCTGGACGACCTGGGGAAGTCCGACGCCGCTTTCGACGAACTCGCCGAGAAGGGGATGGCCCCGGAGTGAACGGGCACGGCCCGTCACCGAACGGACTGTCAGCCGAACGAACCGACGAAAAACCTATACGATAGATAGACATTCACACGCGCATGGACGACTATCTGTCGCGAGCGTCCCTGCGCGTCGTGGTGGTCGGTCTGGTGGCGATGGCCGCCCTGGCCGTGGGAGCGGCGGCGATTACGTCGGCGGTCGATCCCGGCGCGCCCAGCACGCAGCCGGGCGACGAAGCGCCGGATCCCGGCGGTGATAGCGTGGCCCCGGACACGCCGAGTGATCCGACCGAGGAACCGAAGACGCCGGGCGAACCGCAGCCGCCGAGGGAACCGATCGAGACGAGCTGGTGCGTCCAGCCGCTGTCGGCCTGGTACGGGGGTGTCGTCTACTTCGGCGCCTTCGCGGCCGCCCTGGTCGCGATCAAGCGACGATACTCGCTGGGCGCGACGTTCTTCGGTCTCTACGCGCTCGCGCCGCCGGCGTTTCTCACCTACTTCCTGTCGACGGACTGCCCGGACTACGGCGGACCCGGCCTCGGTCCCGGCCCGGAACTACCCGGGTCGGGCGGCGACGGCGGACTCACGGAACCGCTGATCCACGCGGTGAACGTACCACCTGAAGCGGTCCTGGGCGTGTTCGGCGCCGTCCTCGTCGGGACCGCGGCGGTCCTGCTCCGGGCATCGGGCGGTGAGACGGTCACCGACGTGTCCCAGGGTGCCGCCGCCGCTGACGACGGCGATCCGGTGGACCCCCGCGACCTCGCTATCGCCGCCGGTCGCGCCGCGGATCGGCTCGAAGAGCACAACGCGGACGTGGACAACGAGGTCTACCGCGCGTGGTGGGAGATGACCAGCCTGCTCGACGTCCCGAACCCCGACAGCGCGACGCCCGGCGAGTTCGCCGACGCCGCCGTCGCCGTCGGCCTGAACGAGGAGGACGTGACGGAGCTCACGCGCCTGTTCGAGGAGGTCCGCTACGGCGAGCGCGACGCCGCGAGCCGGGAGGAACTCGCCGTCTCCGTGTTCCGGAGCGTCGAGGAGTCGTACGGCGACGGTGCGTCGGCCGACACCGGCCGGGACCTGCGCGACGGCGAGGACCACGACGGGGCCGTGGACGGGCGATAGCGGACGTTTGCACGGCCGAGAACGCGTCCGACGCCGGACGAACGCGTTCGGCGGTGGCGGCTTCGGTCCGGCGGCCGTCGGTGCTTCTATGGACGGGAGAGCCGCAGAACTGTCCGCGCTGGCCGACCGGCTGTGCGAGCGCGAGGGCGTCCGCGACGCGTGGACGGCCAAGAGCTTCACCGACCGGCTATTTATCGTGGAGGTGCCCGAAGCGGGGTCCCTGCCGGACGGGGTGCGGGCGTCCCTGCACGACTCCGATCTGCGCGAAGCGAACGAGGTGTACGGGGTCGGCGGCGTCGCGGACGCCGATTACGCCGGCGACCTCTCCGACGGGCGGCGCTACCGATTCGTCGACGTGCGCTCGCGCGGCGAGATGCAGTCCTACGTCGTCGAATGAGCGGCTGAACCGGGATACGGAATCGGGGACCGAGAATCGGGGGCCGCGATCGATGGGAACGGATCGCGCGGTGGGACAGACCCGCCGGCGGCTCAGCCCTCGTAGCCGGCGTAGTCCATGAGCTGGGAGAAGATGTCGGTGTCCATGGCCTCCTTGTAGACGATGGCGCCGACCATGCCGCCGGGGTAGGAGTTACCGTTCATCGCGTGGAACACCTTGTGGCAGTGCATGAGGTAGATGCCGGGGTCGGCGTCGGCCTCGAACTCGATGGTCTTGCGCTCGGCGGGCGCGATGTTCAGCACGTCCTCCTTGTACCGGGCCGCTTCGGGGACCACCGAGCCGTCCTTCTCGACGACCTCGAAGCGGTGGTTGTGGGTGTGCATCGGGTGCATCATGTACCCGTTGTTGGCGAAGTGGATGCGGACGGTGTCACCCTGCTCGACGATGACGGGCGAGCCGTCCTCGGGGTGGAGCGTCCGGGGCGCGGACTTGCCGTTGATGGTGAAGACGTTGGGGTTGCGCTCGCGGGGGCTGTAGTCGACGTCCATCCCGGCCATCTGCTTGTTGAGGTCGCTGTCCCACTCCTTGAGCGTCATGAACAGCTCCTGATCGGCGGGCTCGTACCCCTTCGGGTCGACCCGGAAGAAGCCGTACATCCCCATGTCGATGTGACGGTGGGTCTGGTAGTGGCAGTGGTAGAGGTGGGTGCCCGGGACGTTCGCGGGGATGTCGTAGGTGTGTTTCTCGCCCGGGGGGACGGTGATGCCCGTCGTCGTCGGGACGCCGTCGTTCTCCCAGGTCTTGCGGACGCCGTGGAAGTGGACGGTGTGCGGTCGCTTGCCGTCGGTGTTGTCGAGGGTGACCTCCATGTCCTCGCCCTCGGTCGTCCGGAGGATGGGCCCGGGGACGCTGGGCTCGCGGTCGTCGGCCTGGAACGCCCAGGTCGCCGGCAGGTCGACGGGGCCGCCCATCGACTCCCCGGGGTGGACCTCGTGGTAGGAGGGGACGCTGGAGAGGGTGACCTTGCCCCCCTGCTCGTCGACGTTGACGATCTCCGGCGGCGAGGTCTTGGGGAGATCGGCGGGATTCGCGGTCTGGGCGGCGGGAGAGCCGGTAGATTCGACTTCCGAGACCGTGACGCCGCCCGCGTCCTGGGTGCTCCGCGTGGAACAGCCGGCGAGAGCGAACAGGCCGGTCGTGCCGGCGGCGGCTTTGGCGAACTCGCGACGCGACATGTCCGTTCCGGGCGCACCGATGTTGTCGGTCATACTCATTTCGGAGTAGGCAACGACACCTTATAGGGGAGAGAGGGGATTCCCAGGGAGTGAAAACAGCCCCCGCTATCGGGGTAGGGGGAGATAGTTGGGCGGCCGAATGCGTTCGAATCGGCTGGCGTCGGGGTGGTCGCGACCGCCGGACGTCTGTAGTCGGCGCGTGTGTGTCGGTGTCGCACCCGCACGCGGGCAGATTTTTCACACTGGCGCGTGGACTGTCGGACATGTACGACGAGATCCTCTTCCCGACGGACGGGAGCGACGCGGCCGACGCCGCGCTGGAAGTCGCGATCGCCGTCGCCGACGCACACGACGCCACGCTTCACGTCCTCTACGTCGCCGACACCAACCAACCGAGCCTCGCCCGGATCGAGGGACAGGTCCAGGACGTCCTCGAAGGCGAGGGACGCGACATCGTCGACGAGGCGGCCTCGCGAGCGCGACGAGCCGGCGTCGACACGGTCGACGACGTGATCCAGGGCGGCCCCTCGCGGACCATCCTGACGTACGTCGACAACCGCGGGATCGACCTGGTCGTCATGGGCACGCGGGGCGGGCGGGACATCGAGCGGATCATCCTCGGGAGCGTCACCGAGCGCGTCGTCCGCAACAGCGCCGCGCCGGTGCTGGTCGTCCCGCCCGAGAGCGACCACGAGTACCCCCCGGACGACGTGCTCGTCGGGACCGACGGCAGCGAGGGGTCCGAGGTCGCCCTCGGCGAAGGGATCGGTATCGGCGCGGCGACCGGGGCGACGCTGCACGTCGTCTCGGTGGTCGAATCCTCGGGGCTGGGGTTCGACGTGCGCTCCGAGCAGCTGTCCGCGGAGCGGAAACGCCGCGACGAGGAGATGCTCGCGCGGGCCCGCGAGCGAGCGGAGGACGGCGGCGTCGCCGTCGAGACTGCCATCGAGGAGGGCGACGTGGTCGACACGCTGAACGAATACGTCGCGGACCACGGCGTCGACCTCGTCGTCGTCGGCACCCACGGCCGGACGGGCATCGACCGACGCCTCCTCGGCAGCGTCACCGAGAACCTGATGCGCTCCGCCTCGGTCCCCGTGTTATCGATCCGGGCTCCCGAGGAGTGACGGTCGGTCGCGACGGATCCGGTCGCGAGGGCGAGCGGGCCGTTCGCGGTCCTGACTGGATTGGCGCCGACCGCGATTCCGACTCCTGATCGCGCATGGAAAGCGATTTAGCCGGTGGGAAGCGACGGACGCGTAATGAGTCTCTCCGACGCCGACCGCGAACTCGTGGTCGCAGAACTGGGGCGGGAGCCGACCCGGGCCGAGGCCGCGCTCTTCGAGAACCTCTGGAGCGAGCACTGCGCCTATCGCTCCTCGTGGCCGCTGCTGGGCGCGTTCGATAGCGAGGGCGACCAGGTCGTCGTCGGTCCCGGCGACGACGCCGCGGTCGTCTCCATCCCGTCCGACGCTGACGACGACACCTACGTCACGCTCGGGATCGAGAGCCACAACCACCCCTCGTACGTCGACCCGTTCGACGGCGCGGCGACGGGCGTCGGGGGTATCGTCCGCGACACCCTCTCGATGGGCGCCTACCCCATCGCGCTCGCCGACTCGCTGTACTTCGGCGACTTCGACCGCGAGCACTCCCGCTACCTCTTCGAGGGCGTCGTCGAGGGCATCTCCCACTACGGGAACTGCATCGGCGTCCCGACGGTCACGGGCTCGACCGTCTTCCACGACGACTACGAGGGTAACCCGCTCGTGAACGTCGCCTGCGTCGGCCTGATCGACGACCCGGACCGGCTCGTCACCGCAGAGGCCCAGGAGCCCGGCAACAAGCTCGTCCTGGTGGGCAACTCCACGGGCCGCGACGGCCTCGGCGGGGCCTCCTTCGCGAGCGAGGACCTGGCCGAGGACGCCGAGACCGAGGACCGCCCGGCGGTCCAGGTCGGCGACCCCTACACCGAGAAGCTGCTTATCGAGGCGAACGAGCAGCTGATCGACGAGCGCCTGCTCGAGTCCGCGCGGGACCTGGGCGCGGCTGGGCTGGGCGGCGCGGCCTCGGAGATGGTCGAGAAGGGCGGCCTCGGCGCGAACATCGAGCTGACGAACGTCCACGAACGCGAGCCGAACATGAACGCCATGGAGTACCTGCTCGCCGAGAGCCAGGAGCGGATGTGCTACGAGGTCCGCCCCGAGAACGTCGAGCGCGTCCACGAGATCGCCGACCGCTACGACCTCGGGTCGTCGGTCATCGGTGAGGTGACCGACGGCAACTTCGTCTGTACCTTCGACGGCGAGGTCGTCGTCGACGCGCCCGCCGAGTTCCTGGGCGACGGCGCGCCGTACAACGACCTGCCCGCCGAGGAACCCGTCGAACAGGAGCGCGACCTGCCCGAGGACGTCGACCTCGCTGAGGCGTTCGAGGCGGTCGTCGGGAGTCCGAACACCGCCTCGAAGGAGTGGGTCTACCGCCAGTACGACCACGAGGTGCAGGTCCGGACCGCGATGGCACCCGGGGACGACGCGGCCCTGATGGCGATCCGCGAGGCCGAGACGGGACTCGCCTTCTCCTCCGGCGCGGACCCCAACTGGACCGACGCCGCCCCCTACGAGGGCGCACGGGCCGTCGCGCTGGAGAACGCGACGAACGTCGCGGCGAAGGGCGCGCGACCCCACGCGGCGGTCGACTGTCTCAACGGCGGCAACCCCGAGAAACCCGACGTCTACGGCGGGTTCAAGGGTATCGTCGACGGCCTGGCGGAGATGTGCTCGACGCTCGACGTGCCCGTCGTCGGCGGGAACGTCTCGCTGTACAACGACTCCGTCTCCGGGCCGATCCCGCCGACGCCGACGCTCGCGCTGGTCGGCGTCAAAGACGGGTACGAGGCGCCCCCGACGTCGCTAGAGGGCGAGGGCGAACTCCTGCTCGTCGGCGCGCGCTCGCTGGAGGGCGACGCCGAGGCCCGCCTGGGCGGCTCCGAGTACCTCGCGCAGTTCGGCGGCACGGACAGGTTTCCCGAGTCGCTCGCCGACCCGGACGCGTTCGTCGACACGCTGGTCGACGTGGCCAACGAGGAGACGACGCTCGCGACCCACGACGTCAGCCACGGCGGCCTCGCGGTGACGCTCGCGGAGATGGTGACCGCGGAGGCCGGCGCGAGCGTCGACCTCGACGCCCCGACGAAGGGCTCGCCCGAGGCACTGCTGTTCGGCGAGCAGGCCGGCCGCGTCGTGATCGAGACGACCGACCCGCGGGGCGTCCGCGAGGCGTTCGACAGCGTCACACCGGTGTACGAACTCGGCGACGCCGACGACTCCGGGACCCTCGACGTGGCGCTCGACGACGCCGACCTCTCCTACGACGCCGCCGAGATCGCCGACCTGCGCGACGTGATCGAGCGGGAACTGGACTGAGAAGCGCGCGTTTCGACCGTTCCGGACGGCTCAGAGAAGGGACGGAACGACGGTCACCGCTCCTTCGCCCGAGAGGACGTAGTGGGAGACGAGTTCTATCGCGACGCCGTGGGCCGCGTAGACGATGGTCGGCGCCCACACCGACCGGGTGCGTTCGGTGGCGACCGCCGCGACGCCGACGGCCACGGGGTAGCTGACCATGACCGGCCCCCCGCTGCTACCGGCCAAGGCCGCTGTAGCGAACGTGACGGCAACGGCGAGGGCGGCACCGGCACCGGCAGCGACGAGCGTCGCTCGGGTGTCGCCCGAGATCGGGGTTTGCGCGTCCCAGAGCCGCCCGTACGCGACCGCAGCTGCCAGCACGGTGACGACCGCGAGGACGAGCGCCGCGAGGACCACGACCCACCGGACGGCGGTGGGAACTGGACCGAGGGCCGGCGAGAGCGCGACCGGAACGACGGCGAGAGCCAAGTCCGCACCGAACGCGAGCAGGGTAACGGTGCCCGCTGCGGCGGCCGACGAGCGGTGACGACGGATCCCCGTCTGGACGGCACCGTTGAACAGCAGTGCCGTGCCGAGCGCGGAGAGCGTCACCGGGACCACGGTCGTCAGTACGAACGAGGTGGCGTCGGGGAGCGGCCTGTACCCGAACATCACGAGGGATCTGTCCGGCCAGCCGAGAGCCCTCGCGCCGGCGATCGCGAGCGCGGCGGTCGCGACGACAACTGCGACGGCGAGTCCGGTCGCGATCCAGCCGTCGCGAGTCGGGGGGCTCACGGGGAGATCGAGGTCGGCGACGCGGGCGTACCCGACCGCGAGGACGCCCAGCGCGATCGCGGATCCGCCCGGCAGGAGCACCGTCGCCGCGGAGATGTCGGGGGCCGTCGGCCCCAGCGCGACGTACACGGCGACGAACACGAACGCGGCCGCGGCCAGCCCCGCCTCGGCCAGTTCGAAGCCGTCCAGTCGCTCCTCGCGGCCGGCCGCGTAGACGGCGTAGACCGCGCCGAGGCCGGCGAGCGCGACGAGGCTGTACGCGGCGATCGCCACGATCGGCACCGCGAAGAGCCCCGTTTTCGCGCGGAGCGCCGATGCGCTCGCGTTGATCCCGAGCCTGACGAGGACCAACCCCGCCAGCAGGGCAGCGATCGCGCCGTACTCGTGGAGGTCGGGGCCGCCGTCGGGCGACCGCCGGTGGAGGGAACCGCTCATGTCCGAAAGAAGTCAATGGGTAGCAATAAGCTTGGGGACAGCCGATCAGACGCGCTCGCCGTCTCGCGGTTCGGACACTACCGGAGCGGCCCGGTCACGCTCGGGCGTCCTGGGTCGAGAGCGTCGATAGTCGCCCTAACGGGCGTCGAAACGAGAGAGAACTTGGAATCGAGCGGCGACCGTTACACCAACACGATCGGCAGCGCGAACGCGATGGCGACGCCGACGAGCATGACGGCGAAGCCGACGCCGACGTCGCGGCTCGTGTACTCGCTCTGGGGCGCCGTCGAGCGTAACGGCGGCTCTCCGGATGGCAGGTCCTTGTTCGCCGGGTCGTAGTCCGGACGGTCCGCGTGTCCGTGCGCAGCGTCCTCGTGTTCGTCGACCATACGAGCGGTTTCGCCCGGGGGGCACCTTAGCGTGTCGGAACCCACCGCGTCGTCGAAGTCCCGGGAGGCGCTGTGGATCCGGCCGGCCGCCCGGACCGGCCTGAGCGTGCGCTGGTCGCGTTGCCGTCTGCGATGCCGTCGACCCGGTCGCGGTACTCCTCGGGCGGGACCACCCGGAGCGTCGTGCGCATCTGCGAGTGGCCGACGCCGCAGAACTCCGCGCAGTAGAGTCGGTAGTCGCCGGGTTCGTACAGCCGGGTGTGGATCAGGTTCCACTGGGCCGGGAACGCGTCCTGTTTGAGGCCCAGGTCGGGGACGTGGACGGAGTGGAGGACGTCCTCGGCGGTGATCTCGAAATAGACTGGCCGGTCGGTCGGCGCGTAGATGACGTCTGTGCTCTCGACGGAGGCGTTCGCGCCGGGGTATCGCACGCCGTAGTCGAACTGCTCGGCGACGATCTCGATCTCGACGGCGTCGGCCGGGCGCTCCCCCTCGGGTTCCGGCGTGGCGGCGACGTACGGTGACGCGAACACCTGGTAGGAGACGACGGCGACGAAGAGGAGGACGGCCGCCGTCGCGAGCGTCCAGCCGATCTCCAGGCGCTTGTTCTCGGGAGTCGGCAAGGGGCGGTCGGTACCGTGGAAGCGCCACACCGCGTAGACGAGGACGACCTCGACGAGCAGTGCCAGCGGGACCGCGACCAGCAGTAGTCGCCGGTTGAGCGTCCGTATCAGCGCCTCGGTCGCCGAGTCGAACCCCGAAAGCGGGAGGAACAGGCGGCCGGCGACGACGAGGAGGGCGATAGCGACCGTCACCACGGCGACGAGTCGAAGCGGGGCGGTGCCGCCGATCTGCTCGTCGCGCGCCGACCGGTCGACGGCGGGACCGCGGTCGGGTTCGGTCGGCGGGTGCCCGTCGGTCTCGGTCTGGCTCTCGTCGGCGTCCGGCGCCCCGGCGTCGACACCGGGGGCCTTCCGGGTCGGGCGGCCAGACGGGTGGTGCCACTCACGGGCCGTCTGGCCGGTCTCGGCGAGGTTCCACACGTCGTCGTCGGTGACGGCGGGCCCGACGCGGTAGGACTGCACCATGTTGAACACCCAGAGGACGGCTGCGAGGCCGATCAGGTACGCGCCGGCGGAGGAGACCTGGTTGAGGAGCGTGAACACCTCGGGATAGGCGGCGTATCGCCGGGGGAGACCTTCCATGCCGGTGACGAGCATCGGGAGGAACGTGAGCGCGGAGCCGACAGACAGCACCACCGCCTGGGCGACGGCGACGGGTCGGTTGTACATCCGGCCCGTTATCAGGGGGAACCAGTAGTAGCACGCCGCGAACATGCTGAACGGGATGATCCCCATGATGATGAGGTGGAAGTGACCGACGACGTAGTAGGTGTCGTGGACGACGAGGTTGAAGGGGATGGCGGCGAGGAAGACGCCGGTGATGCCGCCGACGACGAACAGGGCGAGCCCGCCGAGACAGAACAGCATCGGCGCCGTGAGCCGGATGCGTCCGTTCCAGATAGTCGCGATCCAGTTGAACGTCTTCACGGCGCTCGGGACGGCGATGGCGATCGAGACGACCATGAAACTGGCCCGGACCCGCGGGTCGATGCCCGTCGCGAACATGTGGTGGGCCCAGACGCCGAAGCTCAGGACGCCGATGGCCAGCGTCGAGTAGACGACGAAGCGGAACCCGAACAGCGCCCGGCCCGCGAACTTCGGGAGGATGTAACTGACGAGACCGAACGCGGGGAGCACGAGGATGTACACCTCCGGGTGGCCGAAGAACCAGAACAGGTGCTGCCAGAGGATCGGGCCGCCGCCGGCAGCGGTGAAGAAGGTCGTCCCGACGGTCCGGTCCAGGAGCAACATGACCATGGCGCTCCCGAGCAGTGGGAACGCGAACAGGACGATCCCCGACTGGGTGAGGATGTTCCACGAGAACAGGTCGAGATCGGCCCAGCTCACCCCGTCGCCGCGCTCGCTGACGATGGTCGCGATGAAGTTGATCGCCCCGATGGTGGTCGCGACGCCGCTGAGATGCAACCCGAGCAGCAGCAGGTTGACCTGCTGGTTGGGGCTCTGGATCGACAGCGGCGTGTACATCGTCCACCCGATCCCCGGCGGTTCGAGCAGGAAGAGCGGTTCGAGGATACCTTCGAGGCCGCCGACCCGGGCGGTGACACCGGGTGGCACCAGCCCGAGAGCGCCTTCGAGGGTCTTGGCGATGAGTTCGGTGATGATCCCGGCGCGGGCCACGAACAGGGCGGGGGGCAACAGCCAGAACGCGAGCGCGTTGATCCGCGGGAACGCCATGTCGTCCGCGCCGATCAACAGCGGGATGACGTAGTTGGCGATACCGGCGAACACCGGCGCAGCGAAGAAAAACAGCATCGTGATCCCGTGGGTGGTGAAGAGGGCGTTGTACGTCTCGGCGTCCCAGGTCGACACCGCGGGCGTCAGCAGCTCCGTCCGCATCATCATCGCGTCCATCCCGCCCCAGAGACCGGCGACGGTCCCGAAGGCCAGGTAGAGCAGCCCCACGTCTCTGTGGTCGACGGTCGTCAACCAGCGACGCGGGCCGAGCGGTTTCGCCCGGACCGCGTCGTGGCCGCCGTCGGTGACCGGCGCGCTGTCGGCCGAAGCGTCACCGGGACCGTCCCGTCCCCCTCGACGGTCGGCGAAGGGTCTCGTCCGGTACCAGACGACCGCTGCCGGGGCACAGCACGCGACGACGATGGCGATACTACCGAGTACAGACATGGGGTAGATAGGTGGCTATCGGGTGTTGCGAAAGCCGAGGGAAAAGTATACGTCGGGCACTGGACGGTCAGGCGAGCCTACTCGCCGCCTCCGGTCGCCGTATCGTAACCTTACGCGTGTTCGTCGGCAAGGCTCGCGTACACCGCGCCGAGGACGAACCCGTAGGCGAGGTGCGCGAGCAGCGTGAACCCGACGAAGAGGACGACGATAGCGCCGGTGACGTCGCCGCGACCGACGATGGCGAAGGCGATCCACAGCGGTAGGGCGAACAGCATGCCGGCGACCGCGGGGTCGAGATCCAGCGGGACGTAGGGCTTCAGACTCACGAACAGCAGCGGCCAGGCGACGGTCCCGACGAGGGCGTAGACGACGAAGCCGAGGAAGACGCTGTCCGGCATCCGGACGAACCGGGCGATGGCCTGAAAGATCCCGATGGCGTACCGCGTCTGGACCTCGAAGATCGCGAGCGCCGCCGACATGACCATCGTCGCGACGGCGCCGGCGACGAGGGCGGCGAGTGCGCGGTGCATCCGTCCGGTGGTCGGCCAGCGGGCGGAAAAGTATACTCCGGGTACCGGCGTGCGAGCGGCGGTACGCTCACGTTGGGGCCCAGGCCATCGAGCGCCGGGGGAGAGCGGATACCTTTTGCCGCTCGGCCCCCGAGAGCCGATATAGATGGCTCTGACGAAGCGGATCATTCCCTGTATCGACGTCGACCTCGACGACGAGGGGAACGCGGCGGTCTACACCGGGGTGAACTTCGAGGACCTGGCGTACACGGGCGACCCGGTGGAGATGGCCAGGAAGTACAACGAGGCCGGCGCCGACGAGTTCGTCTTCCTCGACATTACCGCCTCCGCGGAGGGCCGCGAGACCATGCTCGACACCGTCTCGCAGGTCGCCGACGAGGTGTTCATCCCGCTGACGGTGGGCGGCGGGATCCGGACCCGCGAGGATGTCAAGGAGACGCTCCGCGCGGGCGCGGACAAGGTATCGATAAACTCCGGCGCCATCGCGAACCCCGAACTGATCACCGAAGGCGCCCGCTCGTTCGGCAACCAATGTATCGTCATCAGCGTCGACGCGAAGCGCCGCTTCGACGAACAGGGCGAGCACTACGTCGACGTCGACGGTGAGTCCTGCTGGTTCGAGTGCACCGTCAAGGGCGGTCGCGAGGGAACCGACCTCGACGTCGTCGAGTGGTCGATAGAGGCCGAGGAACGCGGTGCGGGGGAGCTGTTCGTCAACTCCATCGACGCCGACGGGACGAAAGACGGCTACGACATCCCGCTGACGAAGGCGGTCTGTGACGCTGTCTCGACGCCGGTCATCGCCTCGTCGGGCTGTGGCGGCCCCGAGGACGCCTACGAGGTGTTCACCGATGCCGGCGCCGACGCGGCGCTCGCGGCCTCGATATTCCACTTCGACGAGCACTCCATCGACGAAGTGAAGCGATATCTGGACGACCGCGACGTGCCCGTTCGCCTGTGAGCGATGAGTGACGGCGACGGAACGGACGCGGACGGCCCGGCCGGCGGCGGAGACGGTTCCGGCGGCCCGTCGCCGCGGTCGGCGAAGTGGCGCTGCGCGTGGTGCGACAAGCCCCACGACCGGAACGATCCGCCCTGCGACAACTGCGGCCACCACAAGTTCGAGAAGGCGGTCGTGCCGGTGGCGCCGGAGGACCCCGACCACGAGCGCGAGCCGGTGTGGGTCTGTCCGGAGTGCGGACGCGTCCACCAGAAGAACTCGCCGCCGTGTAGCCGCTGTGGAAACGCCCAGCTAGAGCGGCGGATCCCCGACGAGAGCGACTACGCCGACGAGCTCGGCGGCACGTCGTACGTCGACCTGTTGAGCGCCCGCTACGTCGCCGGTCTGGCGGTCGCCGCCGTGGCCGGGATGGTGCTGGTCCTCGGCCTGCTCGGCGTGATAACGCTCCCAGGAATGGGCGACGACGTGCCCGGGAACGCCGAGTCGTTCGCGGGCGTGGACCTGAGTGACACGGAGGCCGCGTTCGTCGCGGAACTGAACGACCGGCGGACGGACGCGGAGCTCGCCGAGTACGAGCGCCACGAGAGTCTGGACGACACCGCGCGGCTCGCGAATCAGGGCCGGGTACGCGAACTCGCCGGCGAGGGAACCGCCCCCAGCGACGAGCGACTCCGGGAGGAGCTCGACGGCGCCTGCGGCGCCGAGGTCGGTTCCCTCGTCCAGTTTCGGCGGTCGTTCGGGGAGGGGGATCCGGCGCTCGACTCCGCGGACGCGCTCGCGGGGGCGCTGGTCGACGGGTACGAGAGCGACGCGGAGAACTTCTACGAGACTGCCAACGGACTCGTCGGCGTCGACGTCCACGCGGGCCCCGACGGCCGAGTGTACGTCTCTGTCGTGGTCTGCTGAGCGCGGGCCCGTCGCTTACCGGAGGCGCCGGGCGATCCGGAGCGCGACCGACGTGAGCGTCCCGAGTCCCGGGATTCGCGAGGACAGCGCCGCGGCGACGACGAGCAGGAGACCGCTCTTGCGGCGGCCACGGGCGAAGGCCACTGCGGCGTCGACGAGTGTCGAGACGATACTGAGCTTGCTGAAGGTTCCGGCGTTCCGGGTTGCCATTGCTACCGGGTGGAGGCGCGCTCGCGTAATGGACTCCGGCCTTGCTGTCGCAGGGTCGAGACGGCGCCCTCACTCCCGGCTGGAAACGAACGGAGAGATCGACGAGCGGTGAGAGACGGGAGACGGAGATGGAGACGGGGGTCAGTCGGAGAGGATCGAGACGTCGTCGGACTGCTCGATGGCGGCCGGCTGGCCGCGCTCCAGACGGTCGAGGCGGTCCATGATGGTGTGGACCTCCTCGCCCTCGGTGCAGGGGGCGACGTGGCGCAGTTCCTCGCCGTCGTACTCGGCCAGCCCCATCACGGGCAGGACCATGGCCGTGTAGGGCTCGTCGGTGACGTCGTTCTCGACGGTCTGGCGCTGGTAGAACGACTCGAGCGAGACGTTGTTCGAGAGGGCCCACTGCTTGAACTCGGCGACGCGGTTGAGGATGTACTCGCCCTCTTCGGTCCGCGCGCCGGCGGACTCGCGAGCGATCTGCTTGCCCCAGACGATGACCGAGAAGTCCTCGATCTCGTCCTCGGCGTCGAGTTCCTGCAGGCGTTCGATGACCGCTTCCTGTCGCTCGTGGGCGCCGTCCGGGAGCAGCGACCGGACGTAGAGTTCGATCCGCGGCGTCTGTGTCCCCGTCATCGTACTCCTACAGGCGCACCCATGGATGAAAAAACTTCTGCTGATTTTCCCGTATTATTCATGTTTGTGTTTGTCACACCACTCGAACGGGGGTTTCGTTGAACGTTCGTTAATTTCTTAACCGATCGACTTTCGACTTTCCGGCAAATCGATGGTTTCGATTAAAGTCGTAGTATTATTCGACTACTGTCGAAGTCCGTCGGTGCCGGAGGTGGCGGTAGCGCGTTCGTCGGCGGTGATACGAGAGAAGTGGGGGCGAACGGGGCGGTATGATCCCCCTTACTGCGCCGACGCTCGCGGCTTCGGGTGGAGGGGGTGCGGGAGCGAGGCGCTCCATGGGACGTGCTCGGTCGGACCGTCGGGGCCGACGGTGGCCTCGGTCGCGGGGCGAACGCTGGCAGATCGGTCTCGATCTGTGAGATCCTTCGCCAAGATTGATTATCTTCGGCGTGGAATCCTCTGAAATGGGAGATCCAGATGGATATTGCTGATATCGCTACCGGCGAGTACGTGGCCGTCGACGTCGACGAGCGCCTGGGCAAGGTCCGTTCGCTGTTCGAACGCGACAACCCCAAGGGCCTGATCGTCACCGACGACGACGAGTACGCCGGTATCATCACGCAGAAGCAGTTGGTGCAGTCTCACATCGAAGACAAGACGAAGGCGAGCGCGATGATGCAGTCGGCGCCCAAGGTCGAGCGCACCGACGACGTGCGTGAGGTCGCCCGCGTCCTCGTCGAGGGCGGAACCAAAGTGGCCCCCGTGTTCGAAGCAGGGAACCTCTGGGGGATCGTCACGGAGGACGCGATCCTCCGCGCCGTGCTCGAGAACCTCGACGCCCTCGACGTCGCGGACATCTACACCGACGACGTGGTCACCGTCCGGGAGGACACGAACGTCGGACAGGCGATCAATCTCCTCCGCGAGCACGGCATCTCTCGGCTCCCCGTGCTCGACGAGGATGGGCAGCTCACCGGGATGGTCACCCGCCACGACATCGTCGACATCGTCGTCCGCGACATGGATAAGGCGACGCGCGGCGAGCGCGCCGGCGACATCGAGCGCGTGCTCGACCTGCCGGTGTACG
Source organism: Halosimplex rarum (assembly GCF_047715405.1). Lineage (NCBI taxonomy): Archaea > Methanobacteriati > Methanobacteriota > Halobacteria > Halobacteriales > Haloarculaceae > Halosimplex > Halosimplex rarum. The sequence continues at coordinate 698,765 of NZ_CP180412.1, read as the reverse complement.
ACGAGATGAACAGCCCTGTCGCGACCACGAGCGTCGACGAGTCCGTCCGCAACGCCGTCGAACGCATGCTCGACAACGACTACGCCGGCCTCGTCGTCACGCCCGAGGGCGACGACGGCGTCGTCGCGGGCATCATCACCAAGACCGACGTGCTGCGCGCGCTGACGTTCACCGAGGAGGAGCACATGGACGTGCAGATCACCAACATCAAACTCCTCGACGCGATCAGCCGGGAGGACATCCGCCAGCGCATCGAGCGGGTCGCGGACAAGTATCAGAAGATGCAGGTCCAGCACTGCCACGTCCGCTTCCACGAGCACAAGGAGAAGCTCCGCGGCACGCCCCTGATCCGCTGTCAGATCCGCCTGCGCACCAACAAGGGCCAGGCCGCCGGGTCCGGCGAGGGCTACGGCGCCGACTCCGCGTTCGGCGTCGCGCTCGACAAGCTCGAACGCAACGTCCTCGAACTCAAAGACGTCCAGGCCGACGAGGAGTACCGCGGGCAGCTCCTCCGCAAGCTCGGCGAACTGTAACCGGCCGAACCGGCCGCGCTATCGGCGGGGCAACCGCTCCGTAGCCCTTCTCGACGTTCGATACGTCGGCGGCTCCCTCGCCCGGAACGGCGCCGCAGCGTTACTCGGAGTAGCCTTCCTGAAGGAACGCGCCCTCCGTCTCGTAGACGTTGACCAGTTCCTCGACGAACTCGGCCATCGTTTCGTCTTCCTCCAGGTGACCCTCGATGCGTTCGGCGAGGTCGTCGTCGATTTCGATAGTTGTTGGCATGTGGACCGTGGGTCAGAGTAGCACGCCGAGGCGGAAGAGGTTGGCGGGCGGACCGATCGAAGCATGTCGAACGGCGGGACCGAGCGATGTCGGTCGCTATTCGGCTGCGTCGCTCCCGCTCGGTCCCGGGACCTCCGTCGGCTCCCGGTCCCGGAACGAGGGGAGACTGGGGTCCCTGTGGGGTTCACGGCCGAAGACGGCCCCGCGGAGGTCCTGTTCGTCGAGCTGGGTCTGCAGCGTCCGGTGGAGCCGGTTGACGCTGGTCACGTCCAGCCCGACCAGATCGAGCAGCGTCCGGTAGCTCGGGTCGTCCTTGATCGAGTCGAAGCGCTCGTGGAGGTCGGCGAGCGACTCCGGCGGTTGCTCGGCGATCCACTCCCGGTCGTGCAGGCCCAGGATGCGCTGGCGCTCGTCGTCGACGACGTGCTGGATGACGACCAGCGCGACCTTCGGGATGGCCCGTTGGCTCCCGAAGACCGTCAGGTCCAGATCCGTCACGATACCCAGCGCGCGGTCGCGCTCCCACGGCGTCAGGCCGAGCCTGTTGCAGAAAGCGTGGGTGATGCGGGCTTTCTCCAGCCGGTGCATCCGCTCGCCGTGGCCCGCCATCGCCGGGTGTTGCTCGTCGTGGAGTCGCCGGAGATTCTCGCTCACGTCCTCGTCGGGGTGTTCCGGCCGGCCGATGAGCGTCGCGCTCGGCGTCGTCACGTCCCACCGACGGAACGACTCGTCTTTGACAGCCTCGACTCGCCCGAGTGAACCGTCTCCCGGACGGGTGCTCACCTCCCGTTCCGCTCGCGGATCGACCGGCTCGCTCCGGGCCCGGAGCCCGTCGTCGGCCGCGTCACGTCCCCCGTTCATCTCGTCGGGCTTCGCCCTCTGGACTATAGAAAGCACCGGCTGACCGTCGAAACTGACCGCAGAACCGCACGACTCCTCTTACTGTAACCCGTTGTGACGAGAACTACTTAAAAACCGACTGGGCCAACGCGGTGGACGGCCACGGGACCCGACCGAGTCACGACGGACGCGCCGCTCGGAATCGAACTACGCCGCAGAACTCCTCTTACTATAACCCGTTGTGACGAGAACTACTTAAAGGCCTGTCGCGAGCAAGCGCCCCCTGTCGTTGGCGGCCACAGTCGGGAGCCGCCCGGTCATGTCTGTGGCCGCGACCCGAACCCAGCGGTAGCTGCTCGAAACGTGACCCCGGAAAACTCCTCTTACTATAACCCGTTGTGACGAGAACTACTTAAAGGAGCGAGCGCCCCAGCGGATCAGTCGGCGATCGTTCGACCGTCGGTTTGGGCGGCGCAGGCGTCGCTGACGAATCGTAGTACATCGCAGAACTCCTCTTACTATTACCCGTTGTGACGAGAACTACATAAACGCCGGCCGGTCACCGGTCGGGATTCGTGACGTGATACAGTAGTTCGTACTCGCCCACGTCCTGCCCGTCTTCGAGCACTTCGCGCATGACCTCTTTATGCTCCTCGTCGATGTCGTGGTCGGAGTCCTCGAACTGGTCCCAGACTCGCTCGATGTCTTCGGCCTCCATGTAGTACACCAGATGCGGGCCGTCGTCGGTGCGTTCGAGGAACGCCGACTCTGTTTTCATCCCCTCGTCCCGGAGCGTCTCGACGACCTCGTCACTTCGGTCGCGGACTTCGGCCATCCACTCTTTCAGTCGGTCGACCTTGTCCGGTTTCACGGGCTGTTTGACGAGGGCGACGTCAGTCATTCCGTTCGAGTAATGTGTCTCCCGACGACTTATCGCTTGGGCGGCGTTCGGGATCACGGGCGCCCTGTATTCGTCGCGGTCGGAAATCGGACAGAGCGGCTATCCATCAGCGTCAGCGTCCACACCGTCAGCGTCCGCATCGGCGTCTCCGTTCCCACCATCCGCGTCGCTGTCCCCGTCGTCGCTATCCGAGTCAGTATCGAAATCGCTCTCAGTGTTCGCCCTCGAATCGGCCCGGGCAGTGGTTCGATTCGACGAGTCTGCAGTCTTCCCAGCGTCAGCATCGAGACTATAGAGGACGATCGGCGGACCGAGGTACGAGGCGATCGCCAGCACCACGAAGAGCGGGTCGACGAATACGAGCAATCCGAATGCGGTGAGCGCTGCCGCTGCAGCCGCATGAATTGCGGTTTGCGTGTACTCACGGTAGTACTCCCACAATCCGTGCAACCACTGTGCAGATGCGGGCCCCGATTCGATTGCAGTCAGAGACATGCAGACGGTTAGAGATGCACAGCCAAGAACCCTCAGCTAATCTCCGATGACAGGTTCACGGAGTTTTCACCCGTTTTTGCGTCGAGAAGCCCGTGAGTCGTCGCAGCGATAGCAGAGTTCGCTCGAAGTGAGAGGTGCGAGCCCTACTGGAAGCCGATGCGGCCACCGGAGCGGCGCTGCTGCCCCCGGTTGCCGCCGCTCTTGAACTCCTCTTCCATCTGCTCGTAGTAGTCGCGGATGTCGTCGGTGATGGTCGGCCGGACGTTCTCCATGGCCTGGCGGAAGTGGCGCATCTCGACGATCTCGGCCTCGTCGTCCTCGCGAAGCGCCTCGATGGCGGCCTCGCGGCCGATCGATTCCAGGTCCGAGCCGACGAAGCCCTCGGTGATCTCCGCGAGTTCGCGGAGGCTCACGTCGGGGCTGAGCGGCTGATCCTCCGTGTGGATGCGGAGGATCTGCTCGCGGCCGTCGGTGTCTGGCTCGCCGATCATCACCAGTCTGTCGAACCGGCCCGAGCGGATGAGCGCCGGGTCGATCATGTCCGGACGGTTGGTCGCGCCGATGACCATCACGTCCTCCATGTCCTCCAGCCCGTCGAGCTCCGTCAGGAGCTGGTTGACGACGCGCTCGGAGACGTTACTGCCGACGTCGCCGCCGCGGCCGGGCGCCAGCGAGTCGAGTTCGTCGAAGAAGATCACCGTCGGGGCGACCTGCTTCGCCTTGCGGAACGTCTGGCGGATGGCCTTCTCCGATTCGCCGACCCACTTCGAGAGGAGCTGCGGCCCCCTCACCGAGATGAAGTTGGCGTCGGTCTCGTTGGCGACCGCTTTGGCCATCAGCGTCTTCCCGGTGCCCGGCGGGCCGTAGAGCAGGACGCCAGACGGCGGGTCGATGCCCATCCGCTGGAACTTCTCGGGCTTGTTCAGCGGCCACTCGACGGACTCCTGGACCTTCCCCTTGGCCTCTTCGAGGCCGCCGACGTCGTCCCAGGAGACCTTCGGTAACTCGACGAGGACCTCGCGCATGGCGCTGGGACTCACCTCATTGAGCGCGCCGCGGAAGTCCTCGCGCTTGATGATCATCCGGTCGATGAGGCTCGGCGGGATGTCCTCCTCGTCTAAGTCGATCTCGGGGAGGTACCGCCGCAGGGCCTTCATCGCGGCCTCTTTCGTGAGGCTCTCGATGTCGGCGCCGACGAAGCCGTGGGTCTCGTCGGCGAGGCGACCGAGGGTCACGTCGTCCGAGAGGGGCATCCCGCGGGTGTGTATCTGGAGGATCTCCTCGCGGCCGACCTCGTCGGGGACGCCGATTTCGATCTCGCGGTCGAACCGGCCCGGGCGGCGCAGGGCAGGGTCGACGCTGTCGACACGGTTGGTCGCGGCGATGACGATGACCTGGCCCCGGGATTCGAGGCCGTCCATCATCGTCAGCAGCTGCGCGACGACGCGGCGCTCGACCTCGCCGGTCACGTCCTCGCGCTTCGGTGCGATGGAGTCGAGTTCGTCGATGAAGATGATAGAGGGGGCTTCCTCGCTGGCGTCCTCGAATATCTCCCTGAGTTGCTGCTCGGACTCCCCGTAGTACTTCGAGATGATCTCCGGACCAGCGATAGAGAAGAAACTGGCAGAGGTCTCGTTGGCCACGGCCTTGGCGAGCAGGGTCTTCCCCGTGCCGGGCGGGCCGTGGAGCAGGACCCCCTGGGGCGGCTCGATGCCGAGCTTCTTGAAGATCTGGGGGTGCTTCATCGGCAGTTCCACCATCTCGCGGACCCGCTGGATCTCGTTTTGCAGGCCGCCGATGTCCTCGTAGGTGATCCCACCGCCGGTCTTCTCGAACCCGCTGATGGGTTCCTCGCGGAGTTCGACCTCGGTGTCCTCCGTGATGAGGCAGACGCCCTCCGGCTCGGTCTCGACGGCGATCAGTGGGATCGCCTGGCCGGGCGAGCGCATGAAGGGGTGGTTCGTCGAGGACATCACCGGGACGATGTCGCGCTCGACGACCGGCCGCTTGAGGATCTGTCGTTTCACCATACCTGCGGCGTCGGAGCCGAACTGGACCGATGCCTCTTCCGGAGGCGCGAGGACGAGCTTGTCGGCCTTCTCGGCCTCCGCCTTGCGGATCTCGACGCGCTCGCCGATCCCCACGTCGGCGTTCTGGCGCGTGAATCCGTCGATGCGGACGGTGTCGGTGTTCCAGTCCTGCCGGTCCGCGCGCCACACCTTCGCCGCCGTCACCTCGCTGCCCTCGATCTCGATGATGTCTCCGGGAGAGAGCTTGAGGTGTAGGAGCGTGTCGGGGTCCAGCCGGGCGATGCCGCGCCCCGAGTCGTTCGGGTACGCTTTCGCCACTTCTAGTTGCACTTCGTTCATAGTCGAGTGGGAGTGTGTCTCACTCGGGTACCACCGCGGATATGCTTTTTGCTCCCGGTGGTTTCGTCGGATCGCTGGCGACTGATCGCCCGACTCGGTCCGGGCGTCGATCGGAACGCCTCCACGCGATTTTCGAGACCCGGCTGCCCGTGGGGAGTCGCCTCACGCAGAATCAGTCGACTCCCCGGGGTGATCGTGACCGGACAGTTTTTCCCGCCTCCGGGCGCGTGTTGAGATATGCGAACGCTCGCGTTCGACGGCCGAATGGGCGCCAGCGGCGATATGTTGCTGGGCGCGCTCGTCGCGGCCGGCGCCGATCCCGCTGCACTGGACCCCGTCGAAGCGCTCCTCCCCGTCCGCTACGACGTCCGGTCGGTCACGAAAAACGGCATCGCTGCCACGGCCGTCGACGTGTGTCACCGAGAAGCGGACGACGACGAGAGCGGACACAGCCACGACGACCACGGCAGTCACTGCGACGACCACGGTCACAGCGACCACGGTCACAGCGACCACGATCATCACGACCACGGCGGCGACGGCCACCGTCACGGCACTCACGACGCCCACGACGACGGTCAGCAGCACGGTCACGCCGAGGGCGCTGGCCCCCACCGCACCTACGCGGAGGTCGTCGAACTCGTCGAGTCCATGGAGTTGCCCGAGTCCGTCGAGCGGGACGCGCTGGCGGTCTTCGAGTTGCTCGGCGAAGCGGAGGCGAGCGTCCACGGGACCGATCTGACGGAGACGCACTTCCACGAGGTCGGCGCGGACGACGCCATCGCGGACGTGGTCGGCGTCTCGCTACTGCTTGACGACCTCGACGTCGAGCGCGTGGTGACGACACCCCTTTCGACCGGCGGCGGCGAGGTGTCGATGAGTCACGGCACCTACCCCGTCCCCGCGCCAGCGGTGGTCGAACTCGCCGAGCGGGCCGACTGGTCGATCCGGGGCGGCCCCGTGGAGGCGGAACTGCTCACGCCGACGGGGGCGGCGCTGCTCGCTCACTTCGCCGAGGGCGTCGCGGAACTGCCGAACCTGGAGGTGACCGCCTCGGGGTACGGGGCGGGCGGGTACGACTTCGACCGGCACCCGAACGTCCTCCGCGCCGTCGTCGGCGCGGGAGCGGGTGGGCTCTCGCGGGACGCTATCACCGTCTTGGAGACGAACCTCGACGACGCGACGCCGGAGGTCCTCGGCGGCTTGCAGGAGACACTCGCCGACGCCGGCGCGAGGGACGTGTCGGTCATCCCGGCGACGATGAAGAAGTCGCGGCCGGGCCACCTCGTGAAGGTCGTCGTCAAGCCCGAGGACGCCCAGCGGGTGGCGCGCCGACTCGCCGAGGAGACGGGAACTCTGGGGGTCCGCGAGCACGGGGCCGGCCACCGCTGGATCGCGGACCGGGAGATGCGGACGGTGGATATCGACGTCGACGGGGGCACCTACGGAGTCGCCGTGAAGGTGGGAATGGACGACGACGGCACCGTCTTCGACGTGAGCGCGGAGTACGACGACGCGGCGGCGGTCGCACGTGAGACGGGACTCCCGGTCAGAGAGGTCGTCCGTCGAGCCGAGGCGGTCGCGAACGAATGACCGAGACCGTCCTCGTCGTCGGCGCGAGCGGCTACCTCGGCCGGTCGGTAGCCGAACGACTGCACGAAGACGGCTACCGCGTCGTCGGGACGTACTGCTCCTCGCCGGCCCCGATGGCGAGCGTCCAGTTCGACTTCTGGACCGACGACGTGAGCCCGATCCTCGAAGCGCACGACGTGGACGCCGTCGTCTACGCCGCCGCCAACGAGTACGGCGGCGACGCCGACACCGGGGAGGCGGACGTGGACGACCCGTTCGACGAGCGGGCGGAGCGATTCGCGGCCGACTGCGCGGGGCGACGCGTCGTCTACGTCTCCAGCGCGGCGGTGTTCGACGGCACTGACCGCCGGTACGCCGAATCGGATCCGCGCTCACCCCGCGACCAGTACGGCCGTCGGCTCGCGACGTTCGAGGACGCCTTCGACGAGCACTGCGACGACGTCGTCGCGCTCCGGTCGAGCTACCTATTCGGTTTCTCGCGGGGGCGACTCGACCATCGCCTGGCGCGGACGCGCGAGCACCTGGAACGCGGCGAACCGATCGCCTACTTCACGGACATGTACAAGAGCCCCGTCCTCGTGACGGAACTCGCCGAGACCATCCGAACGCTGGTCGGGGAGGAGGCGACGGGCGTGCTCCACGCGCCCGCGCCGCGCGTTAGCGTCTACGAGTTCCACTGCGAGGCGATGCGCGCGCTCGGCCACGACCCCGCTCCCATCGAGCGCGACGAGATTCCACCGGAGATGGACGTCGCCCCCGACACCTCCCTGTCCTCCGAGCGATTCGAGTCCCTCGTCGGGTTCGAGCCGTCGGCCGTCGCGCCGGCGCTCCGCTCGCAGCGAGACGAGCGGCCCGACGAGTAAGCCACCCGTCCATCGTCGTTCTCACGGGTCGGTCGTCGTTGTCGACGCTCAGTCGTCGGTCCCGCGGTGTTCGGCCAGCGCCTCGTCCATCGTCAGCTCTCCCAGTGCCACGCGGCGGGCGAGGGTCTCGTCGATGGCGCGGTTGGTGTCGCTCTGTTCGCGTGAGCGGTCCTTGATCCGCTGGAGCTCGCCCGCCGTGGGTTCGATCGTCCGGGACTCGACGCGCTCGCCCTCCAGTCGCGCGATGTTGACGGCGGCGAGCACGTCCCCCATCCCGCGGGCGCCGGTGCCGAGATACGGCGTCGTCCCCGTCTCGTCGACGAGTTCGACCGGGACGTCTTCGAGGTCGTCGATGATCTTCGCGCCCTGGAGGCGAGCGCCGTCGCCGATCCGCACGAGCGGGTCGACGGCGTCTGCGACCTCCTCGCGGACGACGTCGGCGGCGTCGACCAGCGGGACGTGGAACGTCGCGACGATCATCTCGCCGGAGAAGACGGCGATACCCGGTCGTTCCCCGGGGTCGACGCCGACGACGGTGCGGCCGCTCCCGCCGCGGAGGATCGCGACCACCTCGTCGACGGCCCGTCGCGGGTCGTCGGGATCGGCGCGTACCACCGGCACGCCGTCGGGGACCGGTCGGGACTCGTTGGGCGCGGTGACGACGACAGTCGTCCGTTCGGGCAGGTCGTCGTCGAGTTCGATGGTCGTGAACGTCACTCCCCGGTCGCGAAGCTCGTTGACGACGCCGTGGTAGACTTCGAAGTCCGCGGTCGCGACGACTATCACGCCCGCACTTGACGGCGCTGGTACCTAAGTGTTCGACTGTTCCGACGAGGCCGACGTGCCGCGTCGAGCGGAGTGCGAGCGTTTTTGTCCGGTGGCGCCGAACGCGGAGACGTGAGCGAGCGCATTTCGACCGGTTGCGAGGCCATCGACGACCTGCTCGGCGGCGGGTTCGAGCGCGGCGCGGTCACACAGGTCTACGGCCCGCCGGCCGCCGGCAAGACGAACATCGTCCTCTCGGCGGCCGTCGAACTGGCCGCAGCCGGCGACTCCGCGCTGATCGTCGACACCGAGGGCCTCTCGGTCGACCGCATGGAGCAACTCGCCGGCGGCCCGGATCGCGACGTCGACGACGTGGCCTCGCGGCTCATCATCACCGAGGCCTACACCTTCGAGGAGCAGGAGGAGGCCGTCCGCGACGTCGAGGAGTTCGTCGACGCCGTCGACTTCATCGCGGTCGACAGCGCGACCGGGTTCTACCGCCTCCAGCGCACCGAACAGGAGGAGGGCGAAGCGCTGCGCGCGGTCGGCCGACAGCTCGCCCATCTGCTCTCGCTGGCCCGGAAACACGACATCGCCGTCGCCTTCACCAACCAGGTGTTCACCGACCTCGACTCCGACCAGGCGCGCGCCCTCGGCGGGCACACGCTCAACCACTGGTCGGCGACCATCGTCCGCGTCGACCGCTTCCGCGGCGGCAACCGCCGGGCGACCCTGGAGAAACACCGCGCGAAGCCCGCCGGCGAGAAGGTGCAGTTCAGGATCACCGACAACGGACTGGAGAGCGGCGAATCGCGATAATCAGGAACTTTCGTTCCGTCGCGTCGATCGGTCTGGGAGTTCGCGTGTCGATCACTGACTTGAGTCTTCGAGTTTGGTGTGTCCTAGCGTGAAGTGGAGTCTCCGTTCAGTAGGTCTGCGTATTGAACGTCATGGAATTTACCAACTGCATAGCTCTTCGGGAATCATCTGAATACAAACCGCGTGTCGTCACTCAATCTTCTCGGTTTTGGTGTTGCGTACAGAAGGTACTGGTAACGGCTTCAGATACCGTATCGGTGATCTCATCGTGTGGGTCGAGATGCACCAAGAGCCAATTCTTGGGCCGTGAGAGTATGCGTGCAGGCACAGTGGCATCATGAGCACGGTCCGAGCAGTTACAGACCTTTACCGCTGGAAGCCAACGGTACAAACAATGGCTACTGAGGCGACGTTCACGGTTCCGTCAGACCAGTTCCCCTTAGGGACAGTCTTCCACCAACTGCCGAGCGTGACGGTCGAACTGGAGCGAATTATCCCCGCGCGGGACGTGGTAATCCCCTACTTTTGGGTGCGGGGAACCAAAGTAGACGACATCGAGAGCGCGTTCAACGGGCATCCGGGTGTGGAGGAGATTCAGCTAGTGGACTCTGTCGAGGATGAGTATCTGTTACGCGTCGAGTGGTCGCTGGAATACGACGACGTGCTCACCACACTGGCGGAGACAGAGGTGCCACTGATCGGGGCCACTGGTACCAATCAACAGTGGACGTTCGAGATACGCGGTGATGATCGAAGCGATGTCGCAGACTTTCAACGACGGTGTCGAGAGTTGGACATCCAACTCACACTGACGGAGTTGCACGCACTGACGCCGATGGAGACGGCGACCGAAGCCGTCCTCACTGACACTCAGCAAGAGGCATTGGTGCTCGCCTACGAGCGCGGGTACTTCGAATCCCCCCGCGAGGTCACCTTGGAAGCCCTCGGCGAGGAACTCGACATCACACAGCAGGCCGTCGGCTCCCGCCTCCGAGGAGGGATCAAGCACGTCCTCGGGAGCACGCTCTCCGCCCTTACAACCCGATCCTGAGTGGGCACTTAAAACAGGTTTGTGTGTAAAAAAGTCAGCCTGATTGCCGTCAGGCGTCTATATTAGGATAATGAGTGAGAATTCCACCGCCTTCGATTCACTACTTGACCTGTGTCAACACCAGCACCGTCGAATCGTACTTGGGACGCTCGCAGAAGAGCAGCGGTCATTGACACTCAACGACCTGACGAAGGCCGTGCTCAAGTACAATCATCAGACGCCAGTTACAGAGGCGTCGGAGGACGTACTCACAGAGATTCGGCTCTCGTTATATCATGTCCACCTCCCGAAGTTGGCTTCAAGAGGGCTCATCGACTATGATCCAGAGCGCGAACTCGTGGAACCGACTGAACAATTCGATCAGGTGAAGCCGACTCTGTCTGCTATTCTTGATGCTGATCCCTCGCTCGTAGCGCCGATGGAACTGTAGTGTGGATCAGCCGCTTCAATCCCTGTTCTAACACCAACAGCGGTGAATTAGAGCGATAAAACAGATGGCAGAACAGAGTGACGGTCACATCACCCGAACGGTGGCCAGATCCGATACCTGCGGATCGATCTACGTGGCCAAGATAAACTCCGACGGATCATTCTGTTTGGTTGGACTGGCGGAGTGTCCCTGTGGCGATGCAGCAATCACACTGTACGACTCGTCTTCTGGTGGTGCCGAGCAGTAAGTGAGAACATAAAAGCAGGTTGTGTATGAAAATGACACTTACAAATATAGGTGTAAGGTGTAAGTGTCTCACCGAGCTAGAACCGGTGGTGTCCAATTCATTCCTCCAAGGGCCACCTCCGGCCCCGAACACCACGGGCGGTGACTGGACCGCAACGAGAAAAAGAGACGCTATCGAATATAATCCTGAATCAGATACCTACCGTTTCTCATTCGATAGCGATGACTCGGTAAGTATGGCAGTCGTCTCGACTGTCGCGGTCGTTTCCGAGACGGAACCGATGGAGTTACCGCCCCTCTATTCTGTCTGTGACCCCGAGACACTTGAGACGGTAGTTCAACCGGCGATACATGGATCGTCAAACAACGACGTTCACGTCAGGTTCACCTTTAACGACTGTACGGTAACCGTCCACAGTTACGGTATCATAATTGTCCAGCCGCCAGAAGCGGGCAATGACGATCCTGCGAGAGAGCAGAAACCCGAGTGAGAACAGATACCATTGCCTGATTATATCGTCTGTCAGAACTGCGAATTTGTTCTCCTTGGTGACGGAACTGCTAAACCTGCTCCACGACGAGTCGATTCTTGCCCCGACTGTGGCAGAACCGATTTCCAATTCACTGGTACGTAGTTCGTCTGTACTGAGCATCCGCCGAGCGAAGCGAGGCGGTTCACCGCATCGAGGCCGAAGGCCGAGATGCGGCCTTTTTCACCCATGTTTTTGGCTGGGGGGTCGCCGTAGGCGACCCCCCGGCGAAAAAGATGGTCTCAGTAGATCAGCGCGTCGTCGTTCTCGACCATGTAGAGGGTGCGGGCGGCGATGTTGACGGCGTGGTCGCCGACGCGTTCGAGGTCGCGGACGGTGAGGAGGAGTCGGGAGACGTCGCCCATGAGCTGTTCGACCTCCTCCTCGCCGGTGTCCTCGTCGACCTCGCGCTCGATGAGGTCGCGGACGATGGTCTCGGAGGCGGCCTCGCAGCGCTCGTCGACGGCGTCGTCCTGGTCGGCGATGGCGAGGCAGGCGTCGGGGTCCTCGGTGTCGTAGGCGTCCATGGAGGCCTCGACCATCTCGATGACGAGGGTCCCGATCTCCTGGATGTCGACGTCGGGGTACAGGTCGCGCTCGGCCTCGTGGGTGTAGTCGCCGAGGTTGGTGGCCAGGTCGGCGATGCGTTCGAGGTCGGTGATGATCTTGAACGAGGCGGCGATGAAGCGGAGGTCGGAGGCGACGGGCTGCTGGAGGGCGAGCAGGTCGATGCAGTCCTGTTCGAGGTCGAGGTACAGCTGGTTGACCTCGTCGTCGCCCTCGATGACCTCCCAGGCGAGGTCGTCGTCTTTGGTTTCGAGGGCGTCGAGGCCCATGCGGAGCCGTTCGAGGACGACTTCGCTCATGTAGAGGACGTCCTCCCGCAGAGATTCGAGCTTGTCCTGATATCCTTCTCGTGGCATACCCTCAAAAACTGGCGGTAGCGCAATGTAAGTTGCGCCGCCGGCGCGTATCGCCGGGCCGACCGGTCGGCTCTCCGCTACCGCGAGCGGGCTCACTCGGCGAGCGCGTCGACGAGGTCGGTGAGGGTCTCGACCTCGTAGGTGGGTTCGCGGTCGAGGACCGTGTCGGCGCGATGGTCGCGGCGGAGGAAGGCGCTGTCGACGCCGGCGCGGTGGGCGACCTCCACGTCTTTGGGGCTGTCGCCGACGTAGAGGGCGTCGCGGGTCCCGAGTTCGTCGAGCGCGCGGTCGAGGTAGTGGGTCTCGGGCTTGCGCCGGCGGGCGCCCGCGACGGTGTGTTCGCGGCCGGCGACGTGCTCGAAGTGCTCCTCCAGGCCGTAGTGCTCGACGATGAACTGGACGGTGCCGTGCTGGTTGTTGCTGACGACGGCCATCCGGTGAGAGAGGTCGGCGAGCGCGGTCACGTCGTCGTAGAGGGGCTTGTCGCCGTCCTCGATGGCCTCGCACTGGTGGCGGACCGCGCGCTCCTCTCTGGTGGCCCAGTAGTCGGCGAGCGCGAGGTCGTGTTCGTCCTCCACCGCCGCGAGGCCGTCGAGGTCGCCCTCGGCGGCGCACTCGACGAGGGTCTCGGGCGGGTCGTCGATGCCGTGGTCTTCGAACGCGCGGCGGGCGATCCGGCGGAGCAGTTCGGACTCGGTGAGTTCGACCAGAACGCCGTCGTTGTCGAAGACGACCGCTTCGTAGGTTCCTGTCATGGGTCACTCGGGGTCGCGGGGGGGCTATCGACCGATTCGGGGTCGACCCCCATACATCGTGCGATGTCGGCGAGGGACTTCATCTCGAAGGCGAAGTAGTCGGCCGGGACGGCGTCGACGACGCGCCGATAGTCGGGGAGCGGTTCGTGGTCGTCGCCGGCCCCGTCGTTGTCCGAGAGGTGGCAGACCCGGATGCGGTCGCCGAAGCGGTCGACGAAGTCCCGCCAGTGGTAGCCGTTGACCTTCGCGTGGCCCACGTCGAGCGTGACGCCGAGGTACTCGGGGGCCACCGCCACCTCGTCGAGCATCGCTTCGAGGTCCTCGGGAGTCGTCGTGTAGCGGCGCTTCTCGTCGTCGACGGGCTGGTTCTCCAGGCAGAGCGGGACGCCGACGAGCTGGGCGTACTGGGCGCACTCGGCGAGCGAGCGGTGGGCGTGCTCGCGGGCTTTCTCGCGGACCCACTCGGGGTAGCGTGTCGGGACCGACCCGCCGTGGACGACGACGGCGCCGGCGTCTGCCGCGGCCGCGTCGTCGATGGTCCGCTTGACCTGGGCGACCGACGCCTCGCGGACGGCGTCGTTAAAACTGCCCGCGTTCCAGTCGCGGAACGGGGCGTGGTAGGTGACGGTCACGTCGTGGCGGTCGGCAACCGACCCGACCGTCTCGGGGTCTGGGGCGTCGGGGTGGCCGTGGAGGTACTCCCGCTTGAGTTCCAGATGTGAGAGGCCCAAGTCGTCGAGGTAGGCGACGAACTCGTCGACCGTGGCGCCGAAGCGCACGTCCATCGCGGCGCCGACGGACGTCATCGCGACCCCTCCGCGCGATAGACCGGGTCGCCCGCCACGAACGCGCGGCTGACGGTCGGCGTGGGGTCGGGGTCGACGAGCACGAGGTCTGCCCGGGCGCCGGGCTCGACCCGTCCTCGGTCGGACAGGTCCACGGCCGCGGCGGGGTTGGCCGTGACGCGGGCGACGCGCTCGGGGAGCGGTTCGCCGGTGTCGACGAACGCGCCGGCAAGCATCGACAGCGGGTGGTAGTCGGCGACGAGCGCGTCGACGACGCCGGCGTCGATGGCCGCCGCGGTCTCCAGGTTGCCCCACTGGCTCTCGCCGCGGACGAGATTGGGCGCGCCCATCGCGACCGTCATCCCGAGGTCGGCGGCCCGTCGGGCGGTCTCCATCGTGATCGGGTACTCGGTCACGTCGACGCCGGTCTCGCGGAGGCGCTCGACCTCCGCGGGGTCCTCGTCGTCGTGGGAGGCCGTGACGGCGCCGGCGTCGTGGGCCCGGTCGACGACGCGCTCGACGCGCTCGCGGAGCGTCGCCATCTCGACGTCGCCGCGCTCGGCGATCATCTCCTCGGCCTCCGCGATGGTGTGTTTGTCCGAGTCGCGGTAGTACTGGACGAACGCTTCCCGGTCGCGGAACTGCCCCTTCCCTGGGATGTGGCTCATCACCGAGACGAGGTCGGCGTCGCCCGCGTCGACCACGTCGAGGACCGCCTCGACGCACTCGGACTCTGTGACCTCACAACGGGCGTGGATCCGGTGGTCGGCCATCAGGTCCTCGGCGGACTCCACGGCCGCGGTGATCTCGGCGCCGAGCTCCGGCGACCGGTGGGAGTCGGGGTCGGTCTCGAAGGAGATGGCGTGGTGCTTCGTCGTGATCCCGGCGGCGAGGTTCGCGCGGTCCGCTGCGGCGAGCGCCATGTGCGTGTCCATCCGCACGCCCGACCGCGGGTGGAGATGGGACTCGATGTCGTCGCCGTGGAGGTCCACGAGACCGGGGAGGAGGAACTGGCCGTCGGCGTCGATACAGATGGCCCCGTCGGCGTCCACCTCGCCCACGTCGACGATCCGGTCGCCCTCGATCCGGACGCCGCCGTCGACGACCGCGTCGGGTGTGACGACGCGGGCATCCGTGAGGGCGACCGCCGTCGCCTCGTCGGCGGCCGCGACTGCGGACTCGGTTCGGCTCACGCCACCACCTCCCCGGAGAACTCCGCGACCGGAACCACGCGCTGGAGCCGGCCGTCGTCGAGGACGGCGACGCGGTCGGCCACGGTCTCGACGACCTCGCGGTCGTGGAAGACGCCGATGACGGTGGTCTCCTCGCATGTCGCGGTCGAGAGCAGGTCGACCGCTGCCGCGCGTGTCTCGGGGTCGAGCGCGCTCGTCGGCTCGTCGAGCAGCAACAGTTCCGGTTCGGGCGCGAGCGCCTGCGCGAGGTTCACCCGCTGGCGCTCGCCCCCGGAGAAGGTCGCCGGGTACGCGTCCCACAGCGCTTCGGGGAGCGCGAGCGCGTCGAGCAGTTCCCGGGCGCGCTCGCGGGCCGCCTCGGGGTCGGTCCCCCGCTCGCGGAGCGGGCGCGAGACCACGTCGACCGCGGGGACGCGGGGGATCTCGTCGAGGAACTGCGAAGTATAGCCGATCGCCTCGCGGCGCAGGGCCATGACGGTCCGGTCGTCGCAGGTCGCGACATCCACGTCTTTGGGGTGGTAGCGGGCCGACCCGGCGGTCGGATCGTAGGTGCGGTAGAGACACTTCAGCAGCGAGGACTTCCCGCTGCCGGACTCGCCGACGACGGCGAGGAACTCGCCGCGGCGGACGGCGAACGATACGTCGTCCAGCCCGACGACTCGCTTGTCGTCGAGCGCGTGCATGTCGAAGGTCTTCGAGAGCCCCTCGACGGTGAGAACGTCTGTCATATGACCGAATTGATCAGCGTCTGCGTGTACTCGTGGTGCGGGTCCTCCATGACGCGGTCCGTCAGGCCGCTCTCGACGACGCGGCCGTGGCGCATGACCAGCGTCCGGTCGGCGAGCAGTCGGACGACGCCGAGGTCGTGGCTCACGACGACGGCGGCCACGTCCTCCTCGCGCTGGATGCGCCGAAACATGTCGAGGACGCGCGCCTGGACGCTCACGTCCAGGCCCGTCGTGGGTTCGTCGAGGATCACGACCTCGGGATCCGTGGCGAGCGCGCGGGCGATCTGTACCCGGCGCTGCATCCCGCCGCTGTAGGTCTCGGCGGGGTCGTCCATCCGGTCGACGGGGACCTCGGTCGCCTCGTAGAGGTCGCGGACGCGCTCGCGCACGTCGACGAACGACCGCTCGCCCGCCGCGAGCAGTTTCTCGGCGACGTTCCCGCCGCCGGTGAACGCCAGGTTCAGGCCGTCGCGGACGTGCTGGTGGACGAGCCCGATCTCGTCCGTCCGCAGGCGGTGGCGCGTCTCGTAGTCGGCCTCCAGCAGGTTGCCATCGTGGCCGCACAGGCGCACGTCGCCGGCGGTGGTCGCGTCGGCGTTCCGTTCGAGCGCGAGCAGCTCCGCGACGCTGGACTTGCCCGACCCCGATTCGCCGACGATCCCCAGCACCTCGCCGGGCTCGACGTCGAGCGACACGTCCGCGCAGGCGACGACCGCGCCGCAGACCGGACACTGGTTCCGGCCGGCCTCGTCGCCGGTGCGCTCGACGCACTCGCCGCAGGAGTCGCCGTAGACGGTTTCCAGGCCCGTCGCTTCGAGGTGGGTCACGCCGGCCCACCTCCCTCGCCGTCACTGCCTCCTGGCTCCCCGCCGGGCGGCGGCCCGCCGGGCGTCCCGGGCCCCCAGTTCACGCCCGACCGGTCGAGGTGGTGGTCCTTGGCGAGCGCGGGGTCGTTCTGGCGTTTGAGACAGAAGCTGGTGTCGTTGCAGACGTACAGGCGGTCGCCACCGTCGGACTCGGTCCCCTCGTCCGACGAGCCCGCGCTCGCTTCGCTCGCGCGGACCTCGTCGGTTTCGATCTCGGTGAGGTAGGTGTCCGTCGAGCCGCAGGACTGGCAGGATTCCTCGGGGAACCGCTCGACCTGGAAGGATTTATCCTCGAAGGCGAGCGGCTCGACCTCGGTGTGGGGCGGAACGGCGTAGATCCGCGCCTCGCGGCCGGCGGCGAACAGGAAGAGGGTGTCGGCGTCGTCGAGCTTCGGCACGTCCCACCGCGGGATGGGCGACGGGTCCATGAGGTAGCGGCCGGCGACCATCGTCGGGTAGCGGCTGGCGATCTGGATCTCGCCCCACTCGACGACGTTCTCGTAGAGGTGGACCCACATCTTCCCGTAGTTGGCGTGGGCGTGCCGGCGACGGTTGGCGGTGTCCGAGGAGTCGACCTTCCGGAGTGCGTCGGTGATCGGCACCTGGAGGACGACGATCTGCTCGTCGGTCAGCACTTCCTCGGGGATGCGGTGGCGGGTCTGGACCACGTCCGCCTCGGTGGTGTCCGTCGTGGTCTCGACGTTCGCCGTCGTCTCGGCGAGCCGACGGATGTTGGCGGCGTTGACGCTCTCGTCGCTCCCCTGGTCGATGACCTTGAACGCGTCGTCGGGGCCAAGCAGCGACAGGGAGGCCTGGATGCCGCCGGTGCCCCAGCCGCGGGCGAGCGGCATGGGGCGCGAGGCGAAGGGCACCTGGTGGCCGGGGATCGCGATCCCCTTCAGGACCGCCCGGCGCACCTCGCGTTTCGTGTGCTCGTCGAGATACGCGTAGTTGTACCCCGACAGCCCCTCGCCCGAGAGGTCCTCGACGGCCGCGGCGACCGAGGCGGCGCCGACGGCCTCGCCGGCGCGGTCGTCGTCGGCTGTCGAGTCGCCGTCGGTCGCGTCCTCGTCCGCCGGCGACCCGTCGGTCGTTTCGGTGCCGGGGTCAGTCATCGTCGCCTCCCGTGGTCGCAACCGGTTCGTCGACCTCCGGGTCGTCGTCCTCGTCGGGAGCGCCGTCGGCACCGTCGGCGTCCGCGTCGGGGTCGGAGTCGGCGTCCGGGTCTGAGTCAGGGTCCCGCCTTTCACGGATCGCGCGGATGCGGTCCAGGATGCTCTGGAAGGTGACGTAGTGGGGGAGTTTGAGGTGCTCGATGAAGCCGAACGAGTCCATCCCGTCGACGTTGTCGAGGACGAACTCGGGGTTCTCGGCCGGCTCGTCGGCGCCGTCGAGCTGGGTCGAGGCGTCGAGGATCGTCATGGCGATGGCCTTGCGCTCGTTGCGACCGAACGAGAGGCCGTAGCCGAAGGCGAACTGCGGGTCGTCGCGCTTCTCGTAAACTGGGACGACCGCCTCGGACTCGGTCACCTCGGCGTCGGTCACGCGGACCGCCTCGCCGGTGTAGGGGTGGGTGATCCGCACGGGGAGCTTCCCGACGCGCACCTCGGCGAGCGTCGGGTGGACCTGGCCGTACCCGCGCATCGCCGAGTAGCCGAGGGCGGTCACCGCGCCCGTCTCGCCGCGGGCGAGTTCCTGGAGCACCTCGTCGCGGCCCGGCGGGTGGGTGACCGACTCCCGCGTCGTGTCCGCCGGTTCGCTCCACTCGTCGCCGCCCCCGCTGTCCGCCCCGCCGGCGTCCGCCTCGGGATCGTGGACGAGGCCGTCCTCGCGGAGGATCTCCATGACGTTCTGGACCGTCGTCGGCTCGCCGTCGGGGAGGTCCCAGTCGCTCGTGGGGTCCTCGGGTCCTTCCGCCGACCCGTCACGGTCGGCCGAGCCGTCCCCGTCCGCCTCGCCGTCGAGGTCGAAGTCGAGCAGGCGCTGTGTGTAGTCCTTCGTCGGGCCGAGGATCTGGCCGCCGGGCACGTCCTTGTAAGCGGGGGAGACCCGGCGGGTGGCGAGCAGCTCGTCGGGGTCGACCGGCTCGGTCTCCTCCCACCGTTCGAGCGTCGACCGGTAGGCCCGCAGGAGGAACGCGGCCTCGACGGTGTCGCCCTGGGCCTGCTTGACCGCCAGCGCGGCGAGGCGCGGGGCGTAGAGCCCACCCTCGCTCATCGCCTGGGCGGTGAGCCGGGAGAGCTGTTCGTCCAGTTGCTCGACCGACAGCGTCTCGGAGTCGCCGTCGAGCCGCTGCTTCTCGAAGAGGTCCTCGGCGCGGTCGATGATCTCCTCGCCGGCGGTGACTGCGACGTACCCCATCTACAGCACCTCCAGCTCGCTCGACCGCGGGATCGCCGCGACGCGCTCGCCGGCCGCGAAGTAGGCGTCGACGCCGCGGGGATAGGTCGACTGAGCCTCGGCGAGCCGTTCGAGTTCGCCGGCGGGGACGCCGACGCCGAAGCGACGGGTGCCGTCGACGCCGGGACCGGCGAGTTCGACGCCGGTGAGCCCGGGGTCGTCGGCGTCACCGAGGTCGTCGACGCGATAGACGACGGTCGCGCCCTCGCTGGGTTCGACGAGCGTCCCGCGGTCGCACTCGCGCACGTCCCAGTCGGGGCGCCCGATGGCGTGGACCACGTCGGCGCTCGTCGGCGACGCCGCGTCGAGTCGGCCCTGATTCGCCAGCGCCTCGCGGAGACGCTCGTCGGGCGTCCACGTCGTCACCTCGTGGTCGACGAGGGTGGCGAGGACGGCGTGGTCAGCGAGGTCGGCGTCGACGGAGACGACGTTCCCGGGGCGGCTCGTCGCGTCGCACAGCGCCCGGAAGGTCCGTCGCGTGTCGTGGACGGGGTCGAGCCCGAGCGCCCTCACGGGTCGTCCTCCATCGTCTCGAACTCGACGGTCGTGTGGCGGCTCTCGGCCCACTCGCGCCGGCGCTCGGCCTCGTGGGCCTCGGCGGTGTCCGACAGCGCCTCGACCACATCGTCGGCGACGGCGTGGTCGGCGGCGACGGCGGCGTCGACGACGGCGCCCGCGAAGGCGGCGCGCTCGGCCTTGCCCGGGACCATCGCGAACCCGCGCGCGCCGTCGAGCGATACCTCGGCGGGCGTCGCGACGACCTCCCCGAGATTGAACGGGCGGCGCTCGACGGGCTCGCGGACTCGCTGCATGACGAGCTGCGGGCGCGGCTCCTGGAGTACTCGCAGGTCGGGGTCCTCGGCGAGCACCGAGTCCGCGACGCGTTCGAGGAGGTCGCCGTCGGTCGCGGCGATCAGTTCGAAGCGGTCCGACCGGTCGTGTGGATCGTCCATGTGATCGGTCCGACCAAGCGAAACCCGCCGGGTAAGTGTTCGCTGGGTACTCTCTATCCCGTCAGTCTGTCCGCGGTCGTCGCCACCTCCCGTTTCGACGAGTCCAGACTGGTCCGGACTGGACAGCGCTGGGTCCGCGCTCTCGCCGTGTCCGACGGCGGCTCCGGACTCTACGCAGCCAACGGTTATTCCGTCCCCGAGATGCGGTTCGGGTGATGTCAGATCAGACTCGCGGCCAGGGATCGACAGGGACGGGTTCGACAGGTAGCGGTCGGGTGAACCGCCGGACGTTCCTCGCGGGCGGCGCGTCGAGCGTCGCGGCGCTCGTGGCGCTATCGGGGTGTAGCAGCTCGTCCGGAGCGGGCGGGACCGACGGCGGCTCATCGGACGGGGGCAGCGGGTCGGGCGGCTCGACGGACACCGACTCCGGGGGCGGAGCGGTCGTCGGCACGCCCGGACCGAACGCCGAGGAGATAACGATGGTGCTGACACCGGGTACACCCAGCGACGCCAAGCGGCGCTACATGCCGATGAAGAACCTCATCGAGGGGGAGGTCGACGGCGTCGACGTCACGATGCGGGTCCCGCTGAACTACTCGGCGATCCGCCCGGCGCTCCAGAGCGAGCAGGCAGAGATCGGCATGGACGACGTGACGCTGATCTCTAACCCCGACATCATGGACGTGTACGGGACGACGGTCACGGGCGGGTCGGCGTTCTACTTCTCCGTGATGCTCACCCAGCCCGACTCCGACGTGGAGGGGCCCGCTGACGTGGAAGGCAAGTCCTGGGCCTTCGCCGACCGCCTGTCGACGAGCGGCTCGATCTTCGCCCTCTACGCGCTCCAGGAGGCCGGGCTCGACATCGGCGAGGCCCCGACCGGCGACCCCGTAGACTTCGAGGGGAGCTGGTCGGACCACAACCAGGCGATCCAGCGCGTCGCGAACGACAAGGCCATCGGCGCGACCACCTGGGGCGGCAACGGCCTGCCGCACATCCCGGAGAAGTACGAGTCGGACTTCCCGGACCGGGTCAAGAACAAGAGCTCCTTCCTCGACACCATCGACTCGGAGGAGCCAAAACTCCGCCCGGTCTGGTTCTCGTTCCCGATTCCGAAACAGCCGGTCTACGCGCGTAAAACGTGGGACTCCTCGAAGAAAGCGGAGATCGGAGAGGTGCTGGTCAACTCGGACAAGGACCTGATCGAGCAGTACTACCCCAGCGACTACAACGAGGAGGATCTGCCGTTCACGACGCTGCAGGACACCGACATGGAGACCTACCAGCCGGTGATCAAGCGCATGAACGCGGTCGGGATCGACCCTGCGGCCTGACCGACGCCACCGGAAACACCACTGTTATTTAGCAATGAGCACACTGAAAGTCGAAAACCTGAGAAAAGAGTACGGCGACGTCACCGCGCTCGACGGCGTCTCCTTCGAGATCGAGGACGAGTTCGCGGTGCTGCTGGGCGAATCCGGCGCCGGCAAGTCGACCATGCTGCGGTGCGTCAACGGGCTGACCGAGCCGACGGCGGGCTCGATCCGCCTCGACGGCCAGCCGATATCCGGCTCGCGGTCGGACGTGGGCATGATCTTCCAGCAGCACAACCTCGTCGAGGGTGTCTCGGCGTACCTGAACGCGCTGACGGGGTCGCTCGACCGCGTGTCGGTGCTGACGAGCCTGCTGCAGTGGCAGTCCCGCGAGGACAAGCTCCGCGCGCTCGACGCGCTGGAGACCGTGGGCCTGCTCGACGAGGCCGGCCAGCGCGTCTCGCAGATGAGCGGCGGCCAGCAACAGCGCGTCGGCATCGCCCGCGCGCTGGTGCAGGACCCCCGGCTGTTGCTGGCCGACGAACCGGTCGCGAGCCTCGACCCCGCCAGCGCCGAGACGGTCATGGGCTACCTGAAGAAGGCCGCGACCGAGCACGACGTGACGGCGCTAGTCAGCCTCCACCAGGTCAACATCGCCGCCCACTTCGGCGAGCGGTTCATCGGCCTCCGGGACGGCGAGCTGCTGTTCGACGTGCGCCGCGACGACCTCTCCCCCGAGCTGATCGACGACCTCTACGGCGACGTCGAGACGGTCGGTCTGGCCGACGGCCACGACGGCGAGCCCGTGAGCTTCGACGGTGAGCCGGAGGCCGAACGGATGGTGTCACAATGAGCGGGCGCACCTCCGGCGACCGGTCGCCGGAGGAGTACGTCGGGCTCGAAGAGATCGGCGACTCGCAGGTCGAGCGGAAGCTGACGGAGCTGAAGTGGCGGAAGACGAAGCGACGGCTCTTCACGCTCGTCGGACTGGTCGGCGTCGGCGTCGTGTTCGGGCTGAGCCTGGAGGTCATCAACTTCTCCGTCGGGGAACTGGTCACGCAGTGGCCTCAGTTCGTCGAGGCACTCACCATGGGGGAGTCGCCGTACTTCCCGCCCGGGGAACTGGTGATCCCGTTCGTCGGGGTCTCGATCCCGTTCGTCGACCTCGGGGAGTACTGGGCGTTCATGGTGGAGGAGAACCTGATACTGCGGATCGAATCCGGCGGGAGTCTGCTGGGACTCGGCCTCGTCCCCCCGCTGTTCTACGACGGGGTCACGATCGTCCCCGGTGCGATGTTCGCCACGCTCGCCGTCGCCGTCGCCGGGTCGGTGCTCGGGCTCCCGCTGGCGCTCGTGTTCGGCGTCCTGTCGAGCGAGCGCGTCGTCCCGTACCCGTTCAACTTCGTCTTCCGCGGGACGATGAGCCTCATCCGTGCGATCCCCGGGCTGGTCTGGTTCCTGATCCTGATCCCGCTGGCCGGCGTGACGACGTTCACCGCCGCGCTGGCGATCATGGTCGACACGACCGGTTACCTCGGTCGGCTGTTCACCGACGAACTGGAGGAGATCTCCGACGGGCCGATCGAGGGGATCCGCTCGACGGGCGCGAGCAAGTCGCAGATCGTCCCCTTCGGCATGCTCAGCCAGGTGTTCCGGCAGTTCATCGCCTGGATCGCCTTCGACCTCGAACACAACGTCCGGGCCGCGATCGGCCTCGGCCTCATCGGGGGCGGCGGCCTCGGACTCGAACTGTACACCCAGCGCCAGCTGTTCAGGTACACGGACATGATGGCCTGTATCATCCTCATCTTCCTGCTCGCGGGGTCGGTCGAACTCGCGAGCCAGCGTGTTCGGTCGTACCTCCGCGAGGAGGAGGAGGACGGGTCGAAGACGGGCGTCGTCGAGGCCTTCGTGAACGTCCCCCGGAACATCCTCGCCTCGACGCTCGGCCGACGGGGTCGACCCTGACCACCCTCCCCCACACTTCTCAGCCGTGACCTACTTCGAATCCTACGGTCCCGACCGCAGCAGCGACCTCTCCACGGAGCCGACGATCCACGACCCCGTCTCCATCACCGAGAGCGAACTCGGCGCGTGGACCGAGGTCCGCCCGGAGTGTCGCCTCCACGAGTCGGCGATCGGCGACTACACGTACCTGATGGAGCGCGTGCAGCTGGACTACGCGACCGTCGGGAAGTTCGGGTCGGTCGCCAGCGACGCGCGACTCGGCCCGACGAACCACCCGATCGACCGCCCGACGGCCCACCACTTCACCTACCGGGCGGCGGCGTACGACCTCGGCGAGGACGACGAGTCGATCTTCGATTGGCGGGCCGACCAGCCGGTGACGGTCGGCCGCGACGTGTGGATCGGCCACGGCGCGACCGTCCTCCCGGGCGTCGAGATCGGCAACGGCGCCGTAGTGGGTGCCGGTGCGGTCGTGGCCGACGACGTGGAACCCTACACCGTCGTCGCGGGCGTCCCCGCCGAGCCGGTCCGCCGGCGGTTCCCCGAGGAGATCGCCGCCCGGATCGAGGCCACCGAGTGGTGGAACTGGGACCACGAGACGCTCGCCGAGCGCCTCGACGCGTTCCGCGACCTCGACACCTTCCTCGACGAGTACGCGCCCGAGGCCGAGGCGGTCGCGGAGACGGGCGCGGACTGACGGCCTGCCGTCGAAACGGTTTTCAGGCCGGTTTTGCCGCTTCGATCGTCGCCGAGACGACGTACTCGCTCACGTCGCGCTCGTCGTCCCACTCGCTGATGAACGCCTCGCTGTCCTCGTCGGATTCGATCTCGATCTCTTCGAAGCCCGCCTCAGCGAGCGCCCGCTCCAGGTCGGGGACCGGCGACGCGCCGGCGACGCAGGAGGCGACGGATTCGAGGTCGGCGTGGACCTCCTCGGGCAGCTCGGCAGTCAGGACCACGTCGGAGATCGCCAGTCGTCCGCCGGGGCGGAGCGCGCGGTACGCCTCGCGGAACACCTGCGGTTTGTCCGGCGAGAGGTTGACGACGCAGTTCGAGATGACGGCGTCGACCGTCCCGTCGGCGACCGGGAGGTGTTCGATCTCGCCGAGCCGGAACTCGACGCTCGTCGCGTCGTTCTGCTCGGCGTTGTCTCTGGCCTTCTCGACCATCTCGGGCGTCATGTCGACGCCGATCACCCGGCCGTCGTCGCCGACCTCACGGGCGGCGAGAAAGCAGTCGAAGCCCGCGCCCGACCCCAGGTCGAGGACGGTTTCGCCCTCCTCCAGCGACGCGATGGCGTTGGGGTTGCCGCAGCCGAGACCGAGATTCGCGTCGCCGTTCACGGACTCGGTCTCGTCCGCGGAGTAGCCGAGCTGTCGGTTCAGTTCCTCGTCAGGACTCGCGATCGCGTCCGCGGCGTCCCCGCTCCCGCAACAGCTCGACGATTCCTCGGCGATGCGGGCGTAGCGCTGCCGGACGGCGCGGCGCTGCTCGTCGGCGTCCGGCTCGCTCGGCGTCGAGTCGGCGGTCTCCGCGTCCGTCGACCCGGAGCGCTCACTCATCGGCGCCCTCCCGCGTCTCGTCGAGGACGTCCAGCAGCGCCTGCGCCCGCGTCGTGGCCGAGTAGTAGCGCCACCGTCCCTCCTTGCGCCGGGAGACCAGCCCCGCGGTGGACAGCCGCGAGAGCGCCTGGCTGACGGCGCCCTGGCTGACGCCGAGGCCGGGCTCCAGTTCGCAGACGCAGACCTCGCCGTTCGCGTCGGCGATCAGCCTGAGCGCCTCGTACCGGGTGTCGTTGCCGACCGCCGCGAGCAACTCCACGTCCGCGGCGAGTTCCGGTTCGGTCAACTCGCGGCCGATAGAACAACAGGTGTCGTCGGACCCGACGCTCCCGTCGCCGGGAACCGGTTCTGATCGGTTACTCATCTTAGCGATTGCTAATATTAGGATGGGCTAATATAAATCTTCCTGCGGCCCGGTCCGCACGACCGGGCGACCGGTGGCGTCGGCCCGGAGTGGTCCGGTCCTCAGATCATCGCGTGGTCGGCCTCGACGCCCGCGTGGAGGCGGACGGCGATCTCGGCGGCGTCGACCCAGTAGTAGATGGCGCGTTCGAGCGCCCGGGTCACGGTGACTAGAGAGCCGTACAGCTCCGGGTCGTAGGCGGTGACGAGTTCGAACAGCTCGTCGAGGTCGCGGTGGACGCTCTCCTCCTCGGCGCGGAGCCGGTCGTGGGCGGCCAGATCGCCCTCGAAGAGCACGTCGCGGAAGTGGTCGTTGATGCGGTCGCCGGCGGCGAAGACGTCGAGGACGCGCTCCTCGACGACGCCGGTCGCCGCGACGGGCTGGCGGTCGGCCACGTCGGCGATGAAGCAGGCGCGGTCGCCGACGATCTCGAGGTTCGTCGCGACGGTCGCCAGGTCGGAAGCGACGCGGTTGGCCGGCCAGTCGTTCGTGAGGGTGTAGGACTTCAGCTCCGCGAGGACGGCGGAGTACCGCTCGTTGGTCAGCGATTCCAGGGCGCCGGCGGGCTGGTCCGGCTCGTCCCCGACGACTGCGAGCCGGGCGGCCTCGTACTGGGTGGCGGTCACCTCGTCGAGGCGTTCGAGGAGGTCGAGGACGGCCGGGCCGCGGCGCTCGCCGGCGGGAGTGTGACCGTTCGACTCCGGGCCGTCCCGTCCGGACTGCGAGGCGCCGGCGGGTTCGAGGAGGCGGGAGACGCTGTCGGCGGCCTCGTAGACCGCCTCGTCGTCGACGACGTAGGCCTTCCGCACCACGTCGTCGCGCTTGAGCTCCTGGAGCAGCTCCGAGAGGTACTGCTCGGAGATGCCGACCGTCGCCGCGAGGTCAGCCTTCGTCTCCGGCGCGGTCCGGTCGATCGCTTCGACGACGTGAGCGAGCGTTGCGTCACGGCCCTGGCGCGTCGCGTCGCGCGAGCGGTGCCAGGTTCTACGGGCCATAGCGCTCCGTGCGAGCGGTCGCGACAAAGGGGTGCTCCACGGAGTGTCCGGACGGCTATATAGCGTCCGTCCGCGCCGCGGCCGCGCTCGTCTCTATCCCTTCGTTGTCGACCCCGTACGGATATATATGGTGTGGGAGCGGAATGTTCAGTTCATATAAACGTTGAGTTGGGACGGGTGGGGATCCGACAGCGTATGGAGACGAGAAAAGTCCAGCTGTCCGGAGGGACGACGTACACGGTGTCCCTGCCGAAGGCCTGGGCGAACGAACAGGGGATCGAGGCCGGGTCGGTGCTGTCGCTGTACCCGAACGCCGACGGGTCGCTGCTCGTGGAGCCGGCCGCCGAGCGCGCCGAGGAGACGCGGTCGGCGACGGTCGACGTGTCCACGAGTAGCGACAGCGCCGTCGCACAGCGGGTCCGGGCGCTACACGCGGTCGGGTTCGACGAGGTGACGCTCGTCGACACGACGGGCCACGGCGACGACCGGCGCGCGCTCGTCGAGGACACCGTCGCCGAGCTGTCGGGGTTCGAGCTCCTGGAAGTCTCGGAGACGCGCATCCGGCTGACGAACCTCATCGACGCCGAGAACGTGGACGTGCGCAAGAGCGCGCTCCGGCTCAGACTCGTGACGCTCGCGATGCACCGGGACGCGGTGACGGCCGTGGTCGAGGGCGACGCGGCGCTGGCCGAGCGGGTGGTCGACCGCGACGCCGAGGCCGACAAACTGTTCGCGATGGTGACCCGGCACTTCCGGCGTGCGCTCACCGACCTCCACGAGGTCGAGAAGCTCGACCACCAGCGCGACGAGCTGTTCGAGTACTACTACGCCTGTCGGCAGTTCGAGCGGGTCGCCGACCACGCGGTGAAGGTGGCCCGCTTCGCGCTCGATCCGGACGCGGCGCTGCCGGCGGGGTTCGCCGACCGCGTCGTCCCGCTCGGCAAGGACGCCTGCGGGGTCGTCGACGAGGCCGGCGACGTGATCCTCACCGACGCCGGAGTGGAGGCAGCCCACTCGGCGCTGTCCAGCCGCGACGAGGTGGTCGCCGCCATCGAACGGCTCGACCGGGAACTCTACGACCACGACGTACCGGGCGAGGCTCACACCGCCGGACTGCTGCTCGACAGCCTCCGACGGACCGCCGAGTACGGGGCGAACGTCGCGGCCGTCGCTATCCAGCAGGTGTCCCGACAGGACTTCGACTTCGAGCGGGCGGCCGACGTGTCCCAGTGACGATGCTCCGGAAGCGACCGGACAGCGCTACCCGAACTTGCCGGTGATGTAGTCCTCGACGCGCTGGCTCTCGGGGTTCTCGAAGATCTTCTCGGTGTCGTCGTACTCGACGAGTTCGCCGCCGGTGAGGAACACGGCGGTCTGGTCGGAGATGCGCGCTGCCTGCTGCATGCTGTGGGTGACGACGACGACCGTGTAATCCTCGGCGAGTTCCTCGATGAGGTCCTCGATCTTCGAGGTCGCGACGGGGTCGAGCGCCGACGCGGGCTCGTCCATGAGGATGACGTCGGGGTCGACCGCGAGACAGCGGGCGATACAGAGCCGCTGTTGCTGGCCGCCGGAGAGGCCGAGCGCGTTGTCGTCGAGGCGGTCGTTCACCTCGTCCCACAGCGCGGCCTGCTTGAGGCAGCGTTCGACGAGCGCTTCCTCTTCCTCGGTGTCGTCGCGGCCGAGCAGGCGGGCGACGAGACCGGTGTTCAACTCGCCGTGTTTGCGCGGGCCGTAAGCGATGTTGTCGCGGATGGACTTGGGGAACGGGTTGGGCGCCTGGAACACCATGCCGACGCGCTTGCGCAGTTCGACCAGGTCGACGCCGTCCTGGTAGATCTCCTCGCCGTCGAGTTCGACCGAGCCCTCGATGCGAGCGGCGTTGATCCGGTCGTTCATGCGGTTGAGACACCGAAGGAACGTGGACTTGCCACACCCGGACGGGCCGATGAGCGCGGTGACGCTCTCACGGGGGATGTCCATCGAGACGCCCTTCAGCGCGTGGTCGTCGCCGTAGTGGACGTCCAGGTCCTCGACGGCGAGCTTCGGTTCGCCCTGGAAGGAGAACTGCGTCCACTCCTCGCGGGTCCGTTCGGCGGTCTCGCCCGCCGTGGTCTGGGTCTGGGTCTCTACGGTGGTTCCCGCGGTCGATTCGTCGGTCTCGGTCTGAGTCACGTCTGTTTCGCTCATTGGTCGAGTTTCCTCCTGAAGTAGATCCGCGACGCGATGCCGACTGCGTAGAAGCTCATCACGACCAGCAGCAGGACGAGCGCCGTGCCCCACGCGAAGTCGAGGTTCTCCCCGAGCCCGGCGCCGATGACCGCGAACAGCTGGTAGGGGAGCGCACTGGACGACTGCACGAGATCCACGGTGGGGACGGCGACGAAGGGGAACGAGGACGTGAATCGGAAGCCGCCCTCGATGACGCCCGCGACCTCCGAGGGGAACGGGTCGCTCGTCATGACGAGCAGGATCGGGGCCGTCTCGCCGGCGATGCGACCGACGCCGAGGATGATGCCGGTGATGACGCCCGGTAGCGAGGCCGGCAGAACGACGCTCTTGATCGTCTCCCAGCGCGAGACGCCCAGCGCGGCGCTGGCGTCGCGGTACTCGTCGGGGACGCTCTTGAGCGATTCGCGGCTGGTGATCACGACCAGCGGCAGGAGCATGAACGCGAGCACGAGCTGGCCGGCGAGGATCGAGTTCGTGTTCCCGAGCCGCGGGACGAAGAAGGCCAGCCCGAACAGGCCGTAGACGATGCTCGGCGTGCTCCAGAGGCCGTTGGTCGATATCTCGACGAGCGAGGTGAACCGGCCCTGTTCGGCGTACTCCGTGAGGAAGACCGCCGCGCCCACGCCGAGCGGCACGGCGATGAGGACCGACCCGACGACCAGCCAGACCGTGCCAGCGATAGCCGGGAGGATGCCGTTTATCGGCGTGGTCATGCTGTGGCCCTCCATGACGAACGGCCAGTAGAACCAGACGATGGGACCCTCGACGATCACCCACGTGTCGACCAGCGGCGGGTTGAACCACGTCCAGGGGCCCCAGAAGAGGCCGTACTTGATGCCCTCGGTCATCGGCCCGAACCCGCGGACGGCGATGAACGCGACGATCGAGACCAGCAACGCGAGCATGCCGGCGGCGTTCGTCCCGACGAGGACGTACGCGCCGGTCTGTCGGCCCTGCGGCCCGAAACCGCCGTAGACGCGGGCGGCCGTCCACCCGCCGACGAGGCCGGCGAACAGCGCGACGACCGGGACGCCGACCACGCCGGTCAGGACGACGGAGAAGTTCTCGGGGTTCCAGCGCCAGCCGGGCCCGACCAGGCCAGTGACCACCACGAGACCGGAGAGGAGCACGAACAGGCCCGCGGAGAGCGTGACGCCGAGATCCTCGCGGGCGACGAGCGCGACGGCGGCGCCCATGGCCCCGGCCACCAGCGCGACGAGCGGCCAGGCGGTCGAGAGCCCGAGCGTCTGCGCGCCGACGAGGCCGCCGACCGCGAACCAGAGCGCCCCGACGAAGACGGCCGAGGCGAGTCCGCCGGTGTGTCCCGGTTTCGTCTCGAACAAGCCGCCGTACGAGGCCGCGCCGAGCGCGACGACGCCCGTGCCGACGAGGGTCAACGCGCCGCCCAGCAGCGTGGAGACGGTGGTCCCCGCGACGGCGGCGTCGGCGGGCAGGTACTGGAAGAGCGCGAGCAGGCCGACGGCGAACGAGACGAACGACAGCGCGACCAGGCCGCCGCTGACCAGTTCGCGCGTCGAGGACTCGCCCGAGACGAGCGTGCCCGCCCGTTCCGTGTCGGTGTCGAAACTCATTGCTCACCTCCCAGGCGCTGGCGCATCCGCCGCTCGATGAGCTGCGAGCCGATGCTGAAGCCCATGACGGTGACGAACAGGACGACGCCGGCGGCGAACAGCGCGGAGAACTGGAGTCCGCTCGCGGCGCCGTACTGGCTGGCGATGAGGCTCGTCAGCGTGATGGTGTTGCCGAACACGTCGATGAGGGGGTCCGGCAGGTTCGTGACGTTCCCGAGGATCACCGTCGCGGCCATGGTCTCGCCGACGGCGCGGCCGACGCCGAGCAGGACGGCAGCGGAGATTCCGGAGAAGGCGGCGGGGAGCGTCACGCTCGTGGTCGTCTGCCAGTCCGTGGCGCCGAGCGCGCCGGCGCCGTTTTTCATCGCCTCGGGGACGCTCGCGATGGCGTCCTCGGCGACCGAGACGACCGTCGGCAGCGCCATGATGCCGATGACGAGGCCGGTCACGAACAGGCTCCCGTAGTCGGGCAGGCTCAGTTCCTGCTGCATGAACCGGTTGATCAGCGTGTAGCCGATGAACCCGTAGACGATCGAGGGGATGCCCGCCAGCATCTCCACGGCCGGTTTCACGATCTCGCGCGCCCAGCCGGGCGCGATCTCGCTGATGAAGACGGCGCCGGCGACGCCGAGCGGCGCCGCGACCATCGTCGCGATGACGGTCGTCACGAGCGTCCCCCACATCATCGGGACGAGCGAGTAGACGTTCGCGTGCGGGTCCCAGAACGGGTCGGAGCCGGCGAGCAGGTACAACCCCATCTCCCGGGCGACCGGGAACGCGTTGATCAGCAGGTAGACGGTGATGAACGCGAGGATGAGGACGGTCGAGATGGTCGTCGTGAACAGGAGGAACCGGGCGGTGCTCTCCTCCGCGAGGAGATAGCTCACCACGACGAACGCGGCGAACGCGAGCGCGAGGTAGCCCGTCAACGCGGGCGCGGCGAGAAAGGAGAGGACCGTCAGGACGACGAGCACGGCCCCCACACCGCCGACGATCCGGGTCTCTCCGTCCAGCCGCTCGATTCGCGTCGCCACGCTCATGCTTCGGGCTCCGGCAGCTTGTCTAACTCCTTCTGCTGGCGCTCGTCGGTGAGCTTCGAGTAGCCCTCGGGCTCGACGAAGTTCTGCTGGCCGAAGTCGCTGAGGATCATCCGGAGGAACGCGGCCTCCTTCTTCGAGGTGCCCTCCCAGGTGTAACAGTGCAGGTCGCGCGCGAGCGGGTACGAGGGGTCCGAGAGGTTCTCGCCCGGCGTGTAGGTGGTCCCGTCGAACTCGAGCTCGATTGCGGGCACCGAGTCGTCGGTGAACGCCAGCGCCATGTACGCGATGGCGTTGTTGGAGTTCGAGACGGTGGTCTTGACCTGCTGGTTCTGCCCCTTCCGCGCGTCGACGCCGTCCATCGACGCGTCTGCACCACCGAGCATGTTCGTCCGGAAGGCGGTGTCGGTTCCCGACCCCTCGGCCCGACCGACGGCCTGAATCTCCTTGTCCGGACCGTCGTACCTGTCGATCTCACTCCACTGGGTGATCTCGCCGGTGTAGATGGCCCGGACCTGCTCGGCCGTGAGCTTCGTCACGCCAGCGTTGTAGATCTCCGTGCTGACGACGATCGGCTGGGCGTCGACCGCGATGACGTGCTCCGTGAAGTTCGATAGCTCCTCCTCGGAGGCGTCGGGGAACTCGGCGGCGGCGGATGCGCTCGCGTTTCCGATGTCGATCTGCTGGTCCCGGAGCTTCTCCAGCCCGGTTCCGGAGTGACTGAGACCGACGCTCACCTCGAACGGTGGCGACACGTCGCCGTCGGCTTCGAACCCGTACTTGCTGGCCCAGTAGTCGGCCAGCCGCTCGTCGGTCTCGATGTCGTACTGGCTGGGACCCCAGTACTCGCGGTCGGTCGGCGGGTAGTTCGACGCCCAGTACGACGCGGCGCGCTGGACCATCGGGAACAGCGTCGACGACCCACCGGCCTTGATCGATTCCAGGTCCGAACCCCCGCCGCCGCCTCCGGCGCCGGCACCGGCCTGCCCGGGGGGTCGCGGACTCGTACTGATACAGCCACCCAGCGACGCGGCGATACCCGCCGCGCCGACCAGCATCTGTCGGCGGGTTACAGGTGTGTCCCGCATTACTCGAAGGGTGGCCCCAGATTAACTAAATACTCTACTATTATGACTATATAGTCGTACATACTCATGCCTACCCGAACCAGACCGACCGACGATCGGTAGGCCTCGCTTACGCGTCAGATTCACGCGTGCGGCCGGTATCCGGTCCCGCTGTCGATCGCGGTGTTCCCGTTGCGAGACGCCCGGATGACGCGACAGTGCGGAAGTAAGCGGTCGGCATCGGCGGGAGGGACAGCTCGGCTGGAGATCCCGACCGCCCGTCCACCGGAAACCTCGGCCTCACCGCCGCTCAAGGTCGAAATCGCGACCATAGACGGATATATAGGTTCGCAAAGTCGGGTTCCGGGAGTCGGATCCCCGTCGAATCGCGGAAGAGCGCCCGGCCTCGGTGGTGATATATGCCGCAATATACTGGTATGTAGATGTAAATATATAGAAAGGGGTTGATTTATTGCGTCGTATCCACACCACCCCGCTATGGAGACCCGCAAGGTCCAGGTGACGGGTGGTTCGACGTACACGGTATCACTGCCGAAGGACTGGGCGACGGAGAACGACGTGAGCGCGGGCAGCGTCGTGGAGTTTCACTCCGAGGAGGACGTCCTCCTGCTCTCGCCGAAGAGCGAGAACGAGCGCGAGGAGGGGTCGATCGACATCGACGGGCTGGAGGGCGACCGGCTCACCAGAGCGGTGATGACGATGTACGTCAGCGGGTTCGACGTCATCAATTTCGAGGCCTCGCGGGTGACGGCGGGCCAGCGGCGGACGATCCGGGAGGCGACCCAGGGGCTCGTCGGCCTCGAAGTCATCGAGGAGACGGGCGAGCGCGTCGTCCTCCAAGACCTGCTCGACTCCTCCGAGCTGTCGGTCCACAACGCGATCACGCGGATGCGGCTGGTCTCGCTGACCATGCTCTCGGACGCGGTGACCGCGCTGCTGGAGAACGACGACGAACTGGCCCACGACGTGATCGAGCGCGACGACGACGTGGACCGGCTGTGGTACATGGTCTCGCGGGTGTTCCGGACGGTGCTCCGCAACCCCGCGGCGGCGACGGAGATCGGCTTCCCCCGGGAGACCGTCTTCGACTACCAGTCCAGCGCCCGACAGCTCGAACGCATCGCCGACCACGCGACGAAGATCGCGACCATCTCCCTGGAGGTCGGGGCGGTCAACGAGTCGGTCGCCGAGACGCTGAGCGAACTCCAGAACGCGGCGGTCACCGTCCCCCAGACCGCGATGGACGCGCTGCTCGAAGACGATCCGGACCGGGCCGTCGAACTCGCGACGGAGGCCCGCGCCGACCTGCCGGACATCGACGACCGGGCTCGCGACGTCGACGACGTCATTCGCGGCCTCGACGAGCCCGAACTCGCGCAGTCGCTCGGCCTCGTCGTCGACTCGCTGTCGCGGACCGCCGACTACGGCGGGAACATCGCGGAGAGCGCGCTCCAGAAGGCGGCGCCGAGTCCGTGACGTAAACCGGGGTGATGGAGTCCCCGGAGCGAGGTGGCAGTTCGCAGGTGCGGCGTGCGACGAGCGCATCGATCGGGGCGGGGGTGCTCGGTGATGCGCTGGGGTTCGTCGTCGGGTGGCGGTCGCGCCGCACGCCACCGACGACTCGTTCGCACACCGACAAAAGGCTCGCTAAGAGCGGTACTGACTGGTCCCGACGGCCACCGAGCGGTATATAGACGGCGCGGCCACTCGCCGCGGTCCGAACGGGCGGCGCCGCTGGCGACGCGGAGAACGGGGAGAAACCGCAGGTTTTAGCGGCGTTATTCGACGAGGACGGCGTTGATCTGGCCGTCCTGGCCGGGGCGGGAGGTGACGCGGGCGCGTCCCTCGCTGGTCTGGATGATGGCGCCTTTCGTGACGATGTTTCGGCGGACGTAGTTGGGGTTCGAGGGGTTCTCCTCGACGTCCTCGATCGCGGCGGCGACGGTGCCGTCGTCGGTGGCGACGCTGGCGGTGTCGGCCGTGATCGCGCGGACCTTCTCGGTGTTGCCGCGGGCGTCGACGGTCTTGATCCGCGGCTCGCCGAGGCGGGTCTCGGTCGGCTGGTCGCCGAGTTCGTGCTTTTTCTTCTTGCGGAAGTTCCGGCGGCGGCCGCCGGTGCGCTTGCGAGTGGAGCGTCCCTGGAACTTCATACGTGTGCAGTGTCACAGCGTGTACTTGAACCTCTCGACTCCCGGTCGGGCCCGCCGCGTGGAACCCTCGCGACCCTGTCCGTGACGGGGCGACCGCCGACCGGCAACGTTACGTGCCGGCGCCCACCCATCGAGTGACGATGAGTCTGCGCCGCGCCGTGGCCGTCCCGTTCCGCGCCAAGGGCCGAGAGCGCCTCTCGGAGAGCGAGTTCGTCGTCGCGCTCTCGCTCGACCGCGACTGGTTCTCGCCCGAGCAGGCAAAGCGCCTCGTCGACGTGGCCGTCACGGAGGGGCTACTCGACCGCGAGGACGACGACGTCGTCCCGACGTTCGGCCCGCGCGAGGTGTCGGTCCCCGACGACTTCGTCCCCGACGACGACGTGTTGCGCCAGCGCTCGAACTTCGAGCGGGCGCTCGACGCGCTCGTCGAAGCCGGGGTCGACAAGCAGACGGCCGTCGCCGACGTCAACAGCCTTCAGGCGGACCTCGGCGTCACCGTCGAGGCCGCCGCCGTCGTCTACGCCCGCCGCGAGGGCGTCGAGATCGGGGACCTGGCCGACCGCGCCGCGACCGAACTGGGGGGCGAGTGATGGTCGAGGACCGCGTCACCGACGGCAAACGCATCGCGCAACTGCTCTCCTCGGAGCTGTCCGGCCGCGACCGCGGCGCGCTCGGCGACGTGGCCGTCGTCGACGCCGACCCCGACGCCGAGCCGTCCCCCGACGGGACCGTCGCCTACGGGGTCGAATTCCGCGACGAGCGGGCCGGGACCGTCCGTATCTATCCGGACGCCGCGACCCTGACGATGGACCGCCGTGCCGACGCGGTCGCGGAGGCGGCCCGCGACGATATCTCGACGTTCGAGCGCGACGAAAGGCCGGCGGCGGACCGCGACACGGGACTCTCGGTCTCGGAGGACGGCGCCGTCCGCGTCGAGTCCGGCGCGGCCGTCAAGCGAGCGGTCGACGCGCTCGTCGCCGGGCTGTCCGAGAGCGAGTGAGTTCGCGGTCTGGGCGCCGTCGCCCGAAACAGCTGTCTCTGCCGACAGGAAGCGACTCGCTTTTGCCGCGGCAGTGGCAACTATCCGGCAATGACCGACTCCGTCGAAGCGGTGCTGTTCGACCTGGACGACACGCTCTGTGCGTACGAGCGGAGCGCCGACGACATCCTCGCGATCGCGTTCGAACGGGTGGGAGTCGAGCCCTTCTTCGACGCCGAGGAGTACATCGAGCGCCTGGGCGAGTTCTCCGAAGCCGGTTCCGGCGACGACATCCGCGACACGCGGCGGGCGGCGTTCGGCACGTTCGCGGCCGAATCGGGCCACGACGAGACCGTCGGCGAGGCGATCGCCGACATCTACACCGACGAGCGCGACCAGACCAACGTCGCCTTCCTCGACGGGGCCGAGCGCGCGCTGGAGGCGCTGACCGAGACCTACCGGGTCGGCATGGTCACCAACGGCGACCCGTGGATGCAGTCCCAGAAGCTCTCGGGTCTCGGCATCGAGGACCGCTTCGAGGTGATCGTCCACGGGGGTCACGACGCCCCGTACAAGCCCGACCCGGAACCGTTTCACATCGCCCTGGAGGAACTCGGCGTCGAGACCGAGCGGGCGGTCCACGTCGGCAACTCGCTGGCGTCGGACGTGACCGGTGCCCACGCTGCGGGACTGCGTTCGGTCTGGATCGCCGACGGCGAACTCGTCGACCCGGAGCCGGAACCGCACCACGTCGTCGACTCGCTCCACGACCTCGTCGACGAACCGTGGGCCTGACACCGGTGACGTAGCTGGTCGTCGGTGCGGTCACGACGAGGCGGTGTCGACCCGGCCCGACCCGGCGGCCGCGCCGTATCGCTCTGCGAGCCACTCCTCCCACGTCATCGCCCCGACTGCCCGGTCCGGGCAGGTCGCCGCCCCGTTGCGGAGCGCACTCGCCACAGCCCCGGGAAACGGCAGGCGGAGGATCGGTCGCCTGAGACCGCGCGCCTCGCGATAGCTCGTCGCTAACTCCCCGAGCGTCCGGACTCCGGGGCCGCCGACCGGCTGCGCTCGCCCCTGCGGATCGCCGGTCGCGCAGTCGACGAGTTCGGCGGCGACCTCCCGCGCGTCGATCGGTTGAACCCGAAACGTCGTCGGCAACGGCCAGACCGGCAGGCGCGCGACCAGCCCGAGCAGTTCGTCGACGAACTGGTGGAACTGCGTCGCCCGGAGGATCGTCGCGGGCACGTCGCTCGCCTGGACCGCCGCCTCGGCTGCGAGTTTGCGCTGGTAGTACGAGTACGGGACGTCGTCGATACCGACGATTGAGGGGTAGACGACGTGGTCGACTCCGACCGATTCGGCCGCGTCGAGGAGCCGCTCGGTCCCGCGCACGTCGACGGCCTCGGCGTCGCCCTGCGGCGCCGTCGCGGCGTGGACGACCACGTCGACGCCGCCGAGCGCGTCGTCGAGCCCCGTCCCGTCCGCGAGGTCGAGTTCCACCCACTCGATCGCGTCGGGCCGTTCCGAAGCCGCGGCGGCTTCGTCCGGCGGCGACCGACTCGCCGCGCGGACCGTCTCGTCGGCCTCTACCAGCCGCGGTTGAAGTTCTCGACCGAGCGTCCCCGTCGCGCCGGTCAGGAGCGTTCGTCCCATGGACGAGTGTAGCGGTCGAGCCGCCGTATCGAATCTGCCGGATCCGCTCGGGGGGTTTAAGACAGAAGCGGGGGATCGCTCGAATATGCAGCACGTCCGGGTGCGCGTCACGGCAAACGGCCGCGAGGGGGAGATCCACCCGGTCTACGGCATCGTGACGAACGCCCCGTTCGTCGAGCGCGCCCTCGCGCTCCAGTGGAACAACAACGGCGGGGACCTCGGGATCCTCCACTACGTGCGAGGCGACGCCGATGCCTTCGAGGCGGCCATCGCGGACGTTCCGGAGGTACTCGACTACGACCTCGAACCGGCGACCGACGACGCCTTCTACGTGTACATCAGGGACGACACGACGGCGTCGGTCCGGGAGCTGTTCGGATCGCTCACGACCGGGACGGTCGTCATCGTTCCGCCGATCGTCTATCACGAGGACGGTTCGGTCACCATCTCGCTGTTCGGCCCGGACGACGAACTTCAGGCCGCTGTCACGGCGATCTCCGACCCGGTCGAGGTCACGGTCGAGGAAGTCGGCGGACTGGGCTCCGCGGCGCCGGCGGTCGAGGCACGCCTGACCGACCGCCAGCGCGCGGCCGTGGACGCCGCGCTCGACCTGGGATACTACGACGTCCCGCGCGAGGCGGGTCACGAGGCGGTCGCCGACGCGCTGGACTGTGCGCCCAGCACCGCCGCCGAGCACCTCCGGAAGGCGGAGTCGAAGCTGTTGCACGGACTCTCGCGGTCGACCTGATCCGTCGGTGAGCGGATCGCTCCCGATCCCTTCGTGTGCCGGCACACGACTCTCGGCGGGGGAACGGGAAGGCTCGCGTATGTCCGGATCAGCATCCATCGAGAGCGTCGAACGGAGCGAGAACTACTACCACGTCCGCTACCGCGACCCCGACGACTTCGACGAGATCCGCACCCCCGACTGGGCGGAGAACGTCGCCGGTTCGGTCGTCTCCGGCGCCGAGGTCCGCACCGGCGACGAACACGGCAACGACGACTGGACCGCCCAGAGCGTGCTGATCCCCGTCGACAGCGTCGCCGACGAGAACGAGGCGCGCGACGCGGCGACCCAGATCGTCCAGAAGATGGAGTCCTGACGCGCCGCGACCGCGTCGGCGTGCTGCTCGGTTCCTCCGTTCTCCCTGTGTCGTCCGCCGCCGGCGCGGCTCTCCACTCGCTCGGTGGTTGGGAAAGAAAACGGGGTCGGATCAGCGCCGCGACCGCGTGGAAGGGGGTACGGACATCTCGCCGGGATTACTGCCAGTTCTGCTGCTGGGACCGCTGTCCCTGCTGGTCCTGCTGACTCCGCTGGGCGAACATCTGTCCGCCCGAATCACTCTGCTGTCCGCCCGACGGCTGCTGGGACTGTTGGCCGCCCGACGGCTGCTGGCTCTGCTGGCCCTGCTGACTCTGTGGCAGGAACTGGCCGGTCTGGGGGTCGCGCGGTCGCTGTTCGGCGAGTTCGTGCATGCGCTGGCGGAACTGCTGGGAGTGGCGCCGGTCCTGGGGGCCCTCTTCGGCGCCGCGGCCCTGCTGGCTCGGGGACCTGGCCTGCTGGCCGCTCGGCTGCTGCTGCTGCGCCGAGATGGACCCCTGTTGCTGGGGCTGCTGACTCATCTGCTGGGCCTGGGGCTGCTGTTCCATCTGCTGGGATTGGGGCTGCTGCTGGAACGACGGCTGACTGGCGGTCTGCTGCTGAGACTGTGGCTGCTGGAAGGACGGCTGGGCCTGGGGCTGTCGGCTCATCTGCTGGGCCTGGGGCTGCTGCTGACCCAGCTGCTGTGTCTGGGGCTGCTGACCCAGCTGCTGTGTCTGGGGCTGCTGGCCCAGCTGCTGTTGGGGCCGCTGCTGACTTTGCTGGCCCATCTGCTGTGTCGGCTGCTGGGGCTGCTGCTGGCTCATCTGCTGGGGCTGCTGTTGACTCATCTGTCGCGTCGGCTGCTGGTTCGGCTGCTTGTACTGTCCCTGTCGTCCGCGCTGATTTTGCTGATTCATGGGTTTACTCGTTCGCACGGGATGCGCGTCGCGCTTGATCACGCCCCATGCGCGTGTGCAGGTCACGGCAGTCCCCGCCAAAGTTACCGACCGGCTGTTCGACCGGTAGCGTCGGAGTAGGAACTCGGCCGGTCGTTTGGACGATATTTCCCGGAGTACCGTTCCGATACCGAAGCCGTAGCCGTCCATTGCCCCGATTATGTTCTCGACTACGTCCGCGTGAGCAAGCGGTCAGTCCGCGACGTCGACGTCCGTTACCTTCCCGACGCCCTTCGACTGACCCTCGCGGAAGACGAACCGCTGGCCTTCCTCCACCATGTACGGGCGGAACTTGAACCGGACGCGCGTCGTCCCCGAGTCGCCCGGGAGGAGTCGCCCCTCGTCGGGGGAGAAGGCGGCGGCCTCGCTGACGGTTTCGAGGTGGACGACCGGTTCGTACCCCTCGCCGATGCGGGTAGGGTGGTTCAGCACCATCACCTCTGCCTCGAACTCGCGGACGGGTTCGGGGTCGGCCTCGCGGGGGAGCAGGACCATCCCGCGCTCGACGTCGGCCTCGCGGACCCCCTTGAGGGCGATGCCGACGATGCGGCCCGCGCGAGCCTGGTCGACGCGGTGGTAGTGCATCTCGATGGACCGGACCTCGACCTCGCGGAAACTGCCGTCCTGCATCGGGCCGAGGAGGAGTTCGTCGCCGGCCTCGACCTGTCCCGAACGGATGGTGCCGGAAGCCACCGCGCCGACGCCGGTCACCTTGTACGAGCGGTCGACGTACATCGTGAACTCGTCGTCCTCGGGACCGGCGGTCTTGGGCAGGCGTTCGAGGATCTCGTCGAGGTCGTCCATCCCGTCCATCGTGACGGCGCTGGTGGCGAGCACCGGGACGACGGTGTCGTCGATCTCCTCGACGGCCGCGGCGACGCCGTGGCGGTCGACCGACAGCGGCGTCTTGCCGACCTCGCGGAGCTGGCGCTCGACCTCGCGTTCGACCTCGCCCAACCGCTCGTCGTCGACGATGTCGGCTTTCGTGATCACGACCATCGTCGGGAGGTCGGTGGCGAGCAGGATGCCGAGGTGTTCGCGCGTCGTCTTCGTCGGGCCGTCGTCGGCGGCGACGGTCAGCAGGCCGTAGTCGAGCTTCTGGCCGACGAGGCCGCGGATCGTCGTCCGCAGCCAGGGCTCGTGGCCGACGGTGTCGACGAACGAGACGAGCCGGTCGGCCTCCTCGACGACCCGCGCCCGGTCGGACTTGCGGTCGGGGTTGTCCATCCGGACCGGGCCGTCGTCGTCGAAGCCGTAGACGCCGTACGAGAGGTCCGCGGAGAGGCCGCGCTCGACCTCGTGGGGCTGGACGTCCAGGTACGAGCGCGTGCCGCCCTCCCCGTCGTCGGGCTGGCCGGTCACGAGCGATCCCACGAGCGTGGACTTGCCGTGGTCGACGTGGCCCGCCGTCCCGACGACGATGTGCTCGTCGTCTTCGAGGACGGCGCCCTCGCGGACGATGGCGACGCCGACGATCCCCTCGGCGGGCGCGTCGCGGTCGGTGCGCTCCGGAGTCTCGGACGGGGCGCCGTTATCCTTCCGCTTGGCGTGACCCTCGGCGTCGACGCCCCACGTCTCGACGTTCTCGATGTGGGCGTCGGCTTCCTCGGCCAGCAGGCTCAGCACGTCCATCGACTCGGTGAACTCGTCGGGCGCGATGCCGGCGATGCCGCCGTCGTCGGTCACGCCGACCACGTAGGTCGCCTCGCCGTCGCCGGAGAGGACGCGGTGGCGCAACTGCGCCGCCAGGCTCTCGCGACGGCCGTCGGCGAGGTGGAGGTCTTTGGTGAGCCGCTCTTTGAACTCGACGCTGCCGCCCTCGCGCTCACCGCGCTCGATGGCGCGTTCGAGGACGGCCCGGTCGGGGCTCATGAGGGTCGGTAACGGGGGACGGTACAAAAGCCTTCTCCGGGTACGGCGCCGATTCACGTCCGTAGCGCTCCCGAGCGCTCCGTATCTGTCCGGAGTGCTCGTGAGCGCGCCTCCGACCCGGAGCTACCGAAGAATCGCCGCAGTCCGCCCCCGGGTCCCCTTTCGCCGTCCCCGGTTCACCCGCGTATCAGTTCGACCGCGTCAAGGAAGCCCTCGCCGTACTCGCCGTCGACCACGACGTCGGCCGTCTCGCGGGCCGGTTCGTCGGCGTTCGCGACCGCGTACGATCTCCCTGCGACTTCGAAGGTCGACACGTCGTTGATCGAGTCGCCGACGGCGACGAACTCCTCGGGGTCGCGGCCGAGTCGCTCCGCCACGGCCTCCAGCGCCCGACCCTTGCTCACGTCGGGCGATTTGACGTGGTAGGCGAAGCCGGTGTCGACGACTTCGAGGCCGTGGTCGGCGGCGACGCGCTGGAGGGGTTCCAGCGGCGCTTCGCGGCTGACGGCCACCTCGGTCTCGCGCCAGCGGTTGATCAGGTCGTGCGAGCCCCAGCCGAGTTCGTGGCCGGCGGCGAGGTACTCGTCGACGACCCGCTGGGCGGCCTCGCGGTCGCCGACGAAGAGCAGGTCGTCGGTCGCGTGGACGAACGCGACGCCGCCGTTCTCGGCGACGACCGTTCGCTCGATACCGGCGAACTCGCAGAGCGCGACCGGGTACGGCAGCGCCTTCCCGGTAGCGACGACCACCGGCGCGTCCCACTCGCGCAACACGGTGAGAACGGGCGGGTAGACTGCGCGATGCTCGTCGGTGAGGGTCCCGTCGATGTCGACGGCGAGTGGCGGAGTCACTGGTCCGTTCTCGGTCGGCGAGGGCAAAACAGTATTCGGTCGCGGCAGGCCTGAGAGAGCCGCCGATCGCAGGTCCGCGGTCAGTCGTCGGTCAGTCGCTCGTAGGCGGCGTTGACTTCCTTGAACCGCTCCTCGTCGCCGGACGCCGCGTCGGGGTGGACCTCCTTGACCTTCTCGCGGTAGGCCGCCTTCACCGCGTCGTCGTCGGCACCGGGTTCCAGGTCGAGCGTGTCGTAGGCCTCGGCCGCGGTCGGGCCGCCGCGCTGTGCGGCGGCCGCGGCGCGCTGGCGACGTTGCTGGCCCGGTCCGCGCCCGCGCCTTCGGCGACCGCCTCGCTGTTCCCGCCGGGCTCGCTGTCCCCCCGCGGCGGCGCGGGCGCGGCGCCGCGACCCCTCGTCGCGCGGCGGTTCCCAGTCTTCACGGGGGCCGGCGCCGAAGCCTCCCCGCTGAGACCCGGGCTCGGCTCGCTGTTCGACGCTGCGGTAGAGCCGCTGGGCGAACCGCCCGGACGCGTGGTACCACATGAAGTACGCGACCGCGCCGAACAGCGCCGCGACCGCGAAGAAGCCGACGTTGGCGGTGAGCCCGAAGATCGCGAACAGGACCGCCGTGGCCGCGAAGACGGCCGCGAGCGCGGAGACGAGACGAGGACCGTACACGCTCAGCCCTTCGGGGCGGACCCCCCTAAACGTCTCGGACGGCGACCCCGTAGACGGCAGATTGCCGCCGCCCTCGTCGGCCGGCCAAACCCCTAAACGCGTCGGGACCCAATCTCGAACATGAGCGTTTCCGGGCTCTGTGAGGTCTGCCAGCAGCCCGCGGTAGACCACACCTGTGACCGCTGCGGGAACCTGGTCTGTGACCGCCACTTCGACGCCGAACTCGGCGTCTGTAGCGAGTGCGTCGCGGAGATCCGGGGCGGCGACCCCTCCGACCCGACGGGCACGTCCGACGACGACCTGCCCGACGGCGTCGACACCTACGAGTACTGACTATCGAACGCGGTGGTCGCTGGAAGACTGGGGCGAGCCGGACCGTCGCTACCGGTACCGATTCAGTCGCTTCTTCAGTCGCTTCGCGGCCTGTCCAGCGGCGTCAGCGAACGCCTCGCCCTGGTTCTCCCCCGCGAAGATGATCCCCCGAGAGGAGTTGACGAGACCGACGTCCTCGGCGAGACCGTGCTCGACGGCGGCCTCGGCGTCGCCGCCCTGCGCGCCGACGCCGGGGACGAGGAACGGGATGTCGGGGACGATCTCGCGGACCTCTTCGAGTTCCTCAGGCGCCGTCGCACCGACGACGAGGCCGACGTTCTCGTTGCCGTTCCAGAGGTCGGCCAGCGCGGCGACGCGTTCGTAGAGCGGTTCACCTGATTCGAGTTCGAGGTCCTGCAGGTCCGCCCCGCCCTGGTTGGAGGTCCGACAGAGGACGAACACGCCCTTGTCAGCCCGCGAGAGGAACGGCTCCAGCGAGTCACGGCCGAGATAGGGGTTGACGGTGATCGCGTCGACGTTCATGCCGTCGTCGTCGAGCAGGTCGGCGTACCGGCGAGCGGTGTTGCCGATGTCGGCGCGCTTGGCGTCCAGCAGGACGGGCACGTCCTTCCCGTGGGCGTAGGCGACGGTCTCGCGGAGCGCCTTCCAGCCGTCGGGGTCCTCGTAGAAGGCGGCGTTGGGCTTGAACGCGGCGGCGTGCTCGTGGGTCGCGTCGATGATCCGGCGGTTGAACGCCCAGCGAGGCAGGTCGTACTCCTGCAGGTGTTCGGGGATCCTGGACGGGTCGGGGTCGAGTCCGACCGAGACCACGCTGTCGGCCGTCGCGATGCGGTCGGCCAACCGGTCGAAGAAGTTCATATCCGTCTCTCGCCGAGTCCGGTAAACAAGGTTCCGACTCCGAGTGGAAGCGTGACTGCGAGTCGGCGGTGAGCACTGGAACCCCTCGGCGCGCTCGCCCGCGGGTCGCTTCGCTCACGAGACGGATGAAACTCCGTAGCGCGCGCCGCCGCGATCGGTCACTCTGCGAGCTGTACTGCAGTACGTCCGGAACGCGAGAGACGGAGCTTCGCCGGTCAGTCGTCGCCGCTCTCGGCTGCTGCCGCCTCGTCGGTCTCCCCTTTCTCACCGCCGTCGGTGGTGAGCGCGCTCTCCTGCTGTCGT
Source organism: Halosimplex rarum (assembly GCF_047715405.1). Classification (NCBI taxonomy): domain Archaea; kingdom Methanobacteriati; phylum Methanobacteriota; class Halobacteria; order Halobacteriales; family Haloarculaceae; genus Halosimplex; species Halosimplex rarum. Next base: position 654,586 of record NZ_CP180412.1, on the reverse strand, counting down.
TCGAACCAGGCCCACTCGCGACCGTGCTGGCCGGTCTCCTTCAGGTCCCACGGGTCGCCGTCCCGGACCTTCGGCCCCTCGAGCCAGGACTGGACCAGGTTCCAGACGAAGATGATCTGGCCGACCGCGAGCAGGAGCGCGCCCAGGGTCGCCGAGCGGTGCAGGAGCGTGAACAGCAGTTCCGGCCCGACGGCGAGGTCGTAGGTCGCGTAGCGTCGGGGCATCCCGGCGTAGCCGAGCAGGACCATCGGGAAGAAGGTCAGGTTCGTCCCGACCATCGTCAGCCAGAAGTGCCACTTCGCCAGCGTGCGCTGGTACATCCGCCCCGTGTAGATGGGGAACCAGTAGTAGATGCCCGCGAAAACGGCGAAGGCGATGGCGCCCATGATGACGTAGTGGAAGTGGGCGACGACGTGATAAGTGTCGTGCAGGAGCATGTCGACGGGGATCGACGCCTCGAACACCCCGGTCACGCCGCCGATAATGAAGTTCGCGATGAACCCGACGCAGAAGAGGAAGGGCGTGGTGAGCCGGAGCCGACCGTTCCACATCGTCGCGATCCAGTTGAACGTCTTGACCGCGCTCGGAATCGCGATAGAGATGGTGACGGCCATGAACCCCGCACGGAGGCGCGGGTCCATCCCGGTCGCGAACATGTGGTGCGCCCAGACGCCGAAGCTCAGGACGCCCAGCGCCAGCGTCGAGTAGACGACGAACTTGAACCCGAACAGCTTCCGGCCCGTGAACTTGGGGAGGATGTAGCTGACCAGTCCCATCGGCGGGAGCACGAGGATGTACACCTCGGGGTGGCCGAAGAACCAGAACAGGTGCTGCCAGAGCATCGGACCACCGCCATCAGCGAGGAAGAACGTCGTGCCGAGGTTACGGTCGAGCAGGAGCATGACGATGGCGCTGCCCAAAAGCGGGAACGCGAAGATGATCTGCCCGGACTGGGTGAGGACGGTCCACGAGAAGATGTCGAGGTTCGCCCAGGTCACCTCGTCGTCGCGTTCGGTGACGATGGTCGCGACGAAGTTTATCGCGCCCATCGTCGCGGAGACCCCGGTGAGGTGGAGCCCCAGTAGCATCAGGTCGATGGCGGGGTTCGCCTGCTCGATCGAGAGCGGGGTGTACATCGTCCACGACGTCTGGGCGGGCGCGAGGCTCGGCAGGAAGAAGCCGCCCCAGATGAGCAGTGCGCCTGGCGGCAACAGCCAGAACGCGATGGCGTTGATCCGCGGGAACGCCATGTCGTCGGCACCGATGAGCAGCGGCACGAAGTAGTTCGAGAACGCCGCCAAGATCGGCGTCCCGAACAGGAACAGCATCGTGATCCCGTGGCTGGTCAGCAGGCCGTTGTACAGCGCGCTGTCGACGATGTTCGACGTCGGTGTGACCAGCTCGAGGCGCATCAGCATGACGGCGACGCCGCCCCAGGCGAACGAGAGGACGGCGAACGCGCCGTACATGATCCCGATGTCCTTGTGGTCGACGGTTGTCAGCCAGCGGACGATGCCGCTCGGTTTGTGCCCGTGGTCCGCGCCCGTGCCGTAGCCACCGCCGGCGCCGGCCTCGCCGGCAGTCGGGGTGTACGAGCGCCAGTCTTCCACCCGGAGGACCCAGGTGAACACGCCGAGAAGGAGCAGGGCGGTCAGCCCGGACAGCGTGAGCGTCGCGATATCAGCCATGTGACGGGGGGTTCGGCCGCCCCGTCCCTGGGTTTTGGCGGGAACGTGTTCGGACCCTTTATGTGCCGGGTTCCTGCCGGATACCTCGATTCCCGACCGCGGGGGCTCGCGGACTCAGTCTCTTGCCCGCTGTCGGAACACGCCGAGAACGAGGTAGGCGTAGGCGATCGCGCCCAGGAGCGCCAGCACGCGACCGCCTCGGACCGCGAGCGGCGCCGAGACGACCGCGCCGACGACCTCGACGACGAGCCCTCCCGACATCGCGGCCAGCGCCGCGAGCGCGAGGTCGTCGCCGGCGCCGGGGAACCGCCCGACCGTCGGCGGGTAGAACTGGAAGGTCACGCCGACGACCGTCAGGCCGAGGAAGCCGAGCAGGTTCAGCCGGTAGTGCGCGGCGACGAGCGCCGGATCGACGGGACCGAACGCGAACGAGAGACCGAGGCCGACGGCGAACACCCCGAACCCCGCGCCGACGAGCGGGCCGTAGAACCCCACGCGTCGGCGGTCGCTCGACCGGTACAGGTGGGCGTAGGCGACGGCGAATCCGATCACGGCGACCGCCTCGACGACGGCGCCGGCTCGGAACACCGGGCCCGCCGGGAGCCCCGCGGCGAGCAGTGCCGGTCCGAGCGCGCCCGCGGGCAAGACGATCCAGGGGGCCCAATCAGGGAGCCCAGCGACGAGGAACCGCGGGAGGAGGCGGAACCCGACGGCGAACACGAGGAGCGCGGCCCCGCCGGCGGCCAGCAGGTGCGTCGCCCGCGGCGGATAGCCGTCGAGGAGCGGTGAGACAGCGGCGCGGGCGGCGAGCGTCTCCCACGACCCGACGGCGAGGTAGGCGAACACGACGGGGACGAACAGGTTCGCGGCGCGGTCGACCCGCTGGCGGTCGGCGTTGTGGTCACCCGTCCCGGTCTCGGCGCCCGAGAGGTTGCCCCGGAGCGTCCAGGCAAGCGTTCCGAGGAAGACGGCGACGCCAAGCGCCCACGACCACGCGCCGACGGTCCCGACGACCGCGGGGACACCGTCGACCGGTTCCAGGGCGAGGCCCGCGGTTCCGACCACGGCGAGCGGCAGGGTGGCCGCCGGCGCGTGCGGCCAGGCGAGCGCCCGGTCGAAGTACGAGGGGACCAGCGAGTAGGCCTTCCCGAAGACGACGTGGAGAACGAACCCGTAGAGGCCGAGCGTCACCGTCGTCCGCCTGGGGAACCCCGCGAGCGCCGCCGCCTGCCAGACGACCAGCCAGCAGACGCTGGCCGCGACGAGCGCGCGGGACCACCGCGAGAGCGTCGCCGACATCCCGCGTACCTGCGGCCCCTCGCCCCCTCAATCTGACGCCGAACGGGACGTGACACCGCTCGCACTCCGCGACTGCCGAACATGTTCGTGAGAACCGACAGGCCGGCGGGCGACCTACGACGGAGTGTATGCCAGCGACGACTCTCGACATCCGCGACGTGCCGCCGCCGGAGCGCCACCCGATGATCCACGAGGCCTTCGAGGACCTCGATAGCGGCGAGACGCTCCGGATCGTCAACGACCACGAGCCCAAACCCCTGTTCTACGAGTTCCAGGCCGAGGTCGAGGACTTCGACGCCGACAACTACGCCGTCGAGCGCCGGGACACCGACGAGTTCGTCGCCGACCTCCCCAAGGAATGAGCGACGACGCCCGGGGCGCGACCGAACGCGTCCACCTGTCCGACGTGGAGGGCGACGGGCGCGGCGTCCTCTTCGAGGGAGAACCCAGGACGGTCCGGCTCGCGCTGGACGCCGGCGACCGCGTCCCGCCCCACCGGCACCCCGACCGCGAAATCGTCTGCCACGTCCTCGACGGCGAAGTGGCGATGACGCTCGGCGACGAGACGGTCGAGTTAGTCGCGGGCGACGTCGCCCGCTTCTCCGGCGACCAGGACATCTCCCCGGAGGCCCGCGAGGACAGCGTCGCCCTGCTCGTCCTCGCCGAGCGCTGACGGGCGCGAGGATACTTTCGTGGCAGTAGAGTTTTGCACCGCCGACGGCGGTGGTCGTCTCGTTAGGGAGTCGATGGACTTACTGGGAAACCTATCAGCCCCGTATCGGTTCTGAGGGCGGCATATTCGTCGAATACACCACTGATCCGCGGTGGGAACGACTCTCCCGTGCTGAGACGCCTGCGCCAGTGCAGTCGACCACTCTCGGCGTCGAACGCTCTTACCGACGGTTCCCCTTCTGTCTCCAGTGTGATGAGAAACACGGTGCCATCGGCGACAAACGGCCCAGAGATGTCGTATTCTGATTCGAACGGGTACCTCCAGCGTCGGGTCCCGTCCACGAGATCGTAGCTGGCGAGCACAGTCCCGGAGTGATAGAACAGCGTTTCCGTCCCGAGACACAAGCCCTCGTAACCTTCGTCGTCCTCGCTCGTCGCGACGGTCCACTGCTTTTCACCGGTCGCCGCAGTAAGCGCCGTCAGACTCGCCTGATCGTCGGCGATGTAGAGGTCCGCGGCCTCTGTGGCACTCAACGGTGGTCGCTGGACGAACCGCTCGTTACCTGGCAGAGACTGCTCCCAGCGGTGTGTCCCGTCTTGGAGCTCGTAGCCGTGTACCGTCCCGGCCAGAAACAGACAGAGCGTGTCGTCAATCACGCGTAACCGGGCTCCGTACTCGCCTCCGAGGGCCTGTTCCCACTGCACCTCGCCAGTCGCAGTATCGAGGGCAGTCAGCCCGTCCACGACCGAGTAGACCAGACAAAGGCCGTCTGCGACCGCCGACCCCATATCCATCCCCGTCTTCGTCCGCCACTGTTCGTCGCCCGTCTCGGCATCGAAGGCGAATACCGGTGCTTCGCCCGGGTCGTCGTAGCTCTGGCTGGCGAACACGGTGTCTTCGGTCACCCCGATCAGCGAATCCGGGACTTCACCGAGAGTCGTTGCCCACCGCTGTTGCCCGGACGCCGTATCGTACGCCCCGACTTCGCCGGTCTTGGTCGACGCACGCGCCGTGTAGTATACTGTCGATCCGGCGACAGTGAGATCGTGTGGTTCCGCGATGGCGTACGAGTCAGTGTCGGAGTCGGTCGCCCATCTGGTCTCCCCGGCTGGGGAAAGGCAAACCAGCGCCGCATCCTTCGCGACGTACAACGCGTCGCTGGTTGCAGTGAGAGCGAACCGGTCCGGGAGTTGGCATCTCCATAATCCGTGGTCGGTCGGAAAATCAGACGGAGGCTCGTCCGAGCGCCGGTCAGGCGTCGTCTCTGTGGACGAATTCTCCGAGTCGTGACCGGGCGTCGTATCCGTGGACGCACAGCCTGCACCGACAACGGCAGCGAACGCAGCCAGGTAGCGACGCCGGTCCATCGATGTATCGGAATTGTCGGCAACTAATAAAGTGTTGCTGATTACTACGATCGATCACCCCATAGCATCCTCGTAACCGGAATACTGAGTCCGCTCGGAGTACAGCCGTAACAGAGCGCCTATCCGAACAGCTCTAGCGCCGTCTCGGCGGCGCGACCGCTCTCGTCGTCCGCTTCGTCGTCCGCGGCGGCCTGCAGTCCCTCCGCCGGCACCGCGATCAGTCGGGCGACGAGCCGGTCGGCGAGGGCTTCGACGGCCTCTCGGTCGTCCTCGGAGAGGTCGCCGCGCGCGTCGAGTTTCGCCAGCGCCGTTTCGACCTCCCGCTCGCGGATCTCGGCGGCGCGGTCGCGAATGCGAGCCGCGGCGACGTCCGTGTCGACCGGCTCGGCGTCCGTACGCTCGCCGTCCGCCGAGTCGCCGACCGCGCGGTTGCTCGTCGTCGCGTCGCTGGGGGTCGAGTCGCTCGTCGGCGCGCCGGTCATGCCCGCCAGATGGTCGTGACCGTGACGTCGTCGCGCTCGACGGTGGCGTACTCGTAGCCGCGGTCGTCGAGCTTCGGGTAGAGGTGTTGCGGGGCGCGGTCGTTCAACTGGACGAGGACGGTCTCGTCGTCGAGGTCAGGCAGCAGTTCGAGCGTGTTCGCGAGTGGCTTGGGCGGACCGAGGCTCCGGACGTCGAGCGTCTCCCGCGGCGCGTCGGCCGGTGCGCCGGTCTCCTCGACGACCGCGTCGACGTTCAGTCCCGTGGACATACGAGAACGTAGCGCGGCGACGGGCCACAGCCTTCCGCCGAACGTCTTCGGCCGCCTCGGTGGGTTCCGACGGAACGACGGCTGTCCTACCCGTCGGTCCGTCGCAGCGTCACGATGTCGCCCTCGTACTCCTCGATGAACGAGCCGGGGCCGCCGATGCTCACCTCGCCGTCCTCCGTTTCGAGGTAGAGGCTGGTCTCCAGCGTGTAGTCGTTGGTCGCGGGCTCGACGAACGCCTGCCGGACCTGACTGACCCGGCCGGCGATCTCTTCGCCGCCGTCGGTCGTCACGACGGCTTCGAGTTCGGTCCCGTCCCGCCGGTGGAGCACCGCCTGGAGGACGGAGTGGCGGAACCAATCGAACGTCCGGGGCAGCGGCTCGGGGTCGCAGACGTGCAGCTCCGTCGCCGCCGGCCAGTACGCCCCGAGGTACAGGCCGACGATGGACCCTGCGAGATTGTCCTGTTTGACAGTGACGGCGCCCTCGTCGACGTGCGTCCCGGAGATGACGCCGGAGTGGCCGATCATCGCCGCTCGGTCGTCGGCCGCGTACATGAAGGGGAGGCTCTCGGACCAGGCCCGGACGATGGTCGCGGTGTCGTCCAACCTCCGGTCGTCGCCGTGCAGGTCCTCGATCCCGCCGATGAGCAGGAAGACGAGCACGTCGCGGTCGACAGCGGCCCGTAGCTCCGGCTCGATGTCCTCGAAGGCGTGTTCGGGGACGGCCACCAGCACCTCGTGCTCGGCCTCGGAGATACCCTCTCGGAGCCGCTTGACGGCCGTCTCCCGCGATTTGATGATCTGTATCTCGGGGGCCTGCGGCTGGGTCTCGTTGAACCGGTCTTCCAGCGACGGGGCGATCGACTCCAGCCGGCCGGACAGCGAGTCGATCGCCTCTCTCGGCGGGTGCGCGCGGATCGTCGTCGGGGACGCGTGCCCGTTGACTGTCACGAGGTCCCGGTCTTCGAGTCGCTCGGCGATGTTGTACACGGCCCGCTGGGTCACGTCCGCCTCGTCCGAGATGGTCCGGACCGTCGTCTCGCCGTGTTCCAGGACCGCCAGGTAGGTGTCGATCTCCGTGTCCGAGAAGCCGAACACGTTCAGTTCGTCCCTGAGCGCCTGGTCGTCGGCGTGCTGTTCTGTCATGGTATCTGTCTGTTATCTCGTCTCACGTATGGTCGTTTCCGTCGCGATTTCGGTTCCGTCTCGGCTCGCGGCTCTTCTGCGTCCCCGCGACTCCCCCGGCTTCTCCGACTCCGCGCCCGTAGCGGTCGAGGGTCACAGCAGGTCATCGAAGGGGTCCCAGTCGACGTAGATGAACGCTCCCGACGCGACGAACATGATCGCGAGCATGACGAAGCTCGCGACCGAGACCACGAACGTGGCCGAGCCGGGCTCGACGAACGGGACCGACAGCAGGAGAAATCCCAGTAGCACGGCGCTCGTGGTGAAGAACATGCGCCAGACGTTGGTCACGTAGTCGTCCTCCGTGTGGCGTCATCCTCGGGTGCGTACTTCATGGCCCCGGCCTCGGTCCCCCGACCGGGCGCGGGCTGAGTCATGGCGAGCGAGCGCGGTGGGGCCGAGGTGGGTCCATGCATGGAAAGCGGAGGATCAGTCGTCCAGCGTCGGCGTCTCCTCGGCGTCGACGCCGTCGAGAGTCGCGCTGTTCCAGTACTCGTGGTCGGGGTCCGAGCGGTGGCAGGCCACGGCGCGCGCACCGGGCGTCGACTCGTTCTCGCCGAGGGCCGGCGCCTCGCGGGTGCAGACCTCGCGGGCCTCCGGACAGCGGGTGTGGAAGCGACAGCCCGAGGGCGGGTTCACCGGGTCGGGGATGTCGATCGACCGCACCGGCGGGTCCCGCATCTCCTCGTCGCTCGGGTCGAGGTTCGCCGTCGCCCACCGCAGGACCTTCGTGTAGGGGTGTTGCGGGTCGTTGAGGACCTCCTCGGGCGGGCCGATCTCGACCAGCTCGCCGAGGTACATGATCCCGATGCGGCCGTCGGCCTTCTCCGCCAGGTACCTGGCGTTGGACAGCGTGTGCGAGATGAAGACGAAAGAGGTGTTGAACTGCGCTTGCAGTTCGAGTAGCAGGTCCATCGTCTCCACCCGCAGGCTCACGTCGAGCGCGGAGACGGCCTCGTCCGCGAGGATCACGTCCGGGTTCATCAGCAGCGCCCGCACGAGGGCGACGCGCTGTTGCTCCCCGCCGCTCAGCTGGTGCGGGAAGCGGTTGGCGTAGTCCTCCGGCGGTTGCATCCCCACGCGCTTGAGCAGCGCGTAGATGCGCGCACGGCGGTCCTCGGTGGACAGATCCGAGTTCCAGCGCTTCAGCGGCGCCTCCAGCGAGGTGACGACTTTCTGGTTCGGATTGAGCGAGGCGCCGGGATCCTGGTGGATGATCTGGAGCGCCCGGCGGATGTCGCCGTACTCGATGGCGGGGCCTCCGACGCCGTCTTTCGCGTCCCAGATGTCCTGGCCGCGGTATTTGACCGATCCGCCGGTCGGTCGCTGGACGCCGATGATCGCCTTGCCCAGGGTCGTCTTCCCGCAGCCGGACTCGCCGACCAGCGCGAGGACGTCGTTCTCCGGAATGTCGATCGACACGCCGTCGACCGCCCGGACCGAGTCGGGCTCGTCGAACAGCCCCTCGACGATTCCCTGTTCTTCCTCGAAGTGGATCTCGACGTCGTCCAGCGAGACGACCGCTTGGTCGCCGGGCGCCGTCGCAGCCGTTCCGCTGCGCTCCGCGGTCCCTCCCACGTCGGAGAAGCCGTCGGAATCGGCGTCCTCGGTCGGATCGACCGTCGAGTCGGCCGCGTCGTCGACCGAGGCCAGCACCTCCTCGACGTCGAAGGGGACCGCTTCGTCGGCCCGCTCGTAGTGGAAACACGCCGAGCGCTGGTCCGGGCCGGCGTCGTACCAGCCGGGTTTCTCCTCGTGGCAGCGCTCGTCGGCGAGCGGACAGCGCGGCGCGTAGTGACACCCGGTCGGGACGTGGGCCGGGTTCGGCGCCGTCCCCTCGATCGGCGTCATCGTCGACAGCGGCGCGTCGAGGTTGGGGACCGCCTTCAGCAACGCCCGCGTGTAGGGATGCTGGGAGTCGCGAACGATCTGTTCGCTCGGCCCGACCTCCGCCAGTTCGAACGCGTAGAGGATGGCCAGCCGATCCGCCAACCCTGCCACCAGGGGGAGGTCGTGCGTGATGAACAGGATCGACAGCTCGTACTTCTCCTTGATGTCGTCGAGCAGCGAGAGGATCGATCGCTGCATCAGGAGATCCAGCGCGGCCGTCGGCTCGTCCATCAGGAGCACGTCCGGTTCGAGAATGAGCGAGAGGGCGATCAGCGCCCGCTGGCTCATCCCACCGGACAGTTCGTGGGCGTAGGAGTTGAGGACCCGCTCGGGGTCGAGATACAGGTCCGAGAGGAGCTGTTTCGCCCGCTCCATGCCCTCGTCGACGTCGTAGTCGTGGGCGTCGAGCGTCTCCTCGAAGTGCCCGCCGATGGTCATCGTGGGGTTGAACGACGACAGCGCTCCCTGGAAGACCATCGAGATCTCCTCCCACCGGAACTGCTTGAGGTCGTCGCCCTCGAGGTCCAGCACCTCGACGGGCTCGCCGCCCTGCTCGGGGTAGTAGCGGACGCTCCCGGTCGTGATCCCGGGCTCCTCGACGGCGTCCATCATCGCGTTCGCGAGCATGGACTTGCCCGATCCCGATTCGCCGACACAGCCGAGGATCTCCTCGCGTCGGAGGTCGAGGCTCACCTCGTCCAGGACCATCGCCTCGCGGGCCTGGAGGTCGTAGGTGACGCTCACGTCGCGGACCTCGACGATGGGGTCGTCGGTGGCCGTCGCGGTCTGGTCGCGGCCGCGACTGCCGTCGCCGGTACTCGCCGTGTCGTCGCGTGTGCTCGCCATGTCAGATACCTCCCGTGGCCGCGGACGTCGCGCCGCCCGGGCCGCTGTCGTCGTCGTCCTCGTCCCCGCCCTCGACGGTCTTGGCGTGTCGAGCCCGCACGCGCGGGTTGAACACGCGGTCGGCCCCCTGCGCGAGCAGGGTCAGGCCGAGCGCGAGGACGATGATCGTCAGCATCGGTACGAGCAGCCAGTGGAACGCGGCCGGCGAGGAGGTCGCCCCCGCGCGGTTGACGGCCCTGTTCATCATGACGCCCCAGTTGACGTCTTTGTACGGGAGTACGCCGAGGAAGTACAGCCCGACCGACCCGAAGATGACCGCGCGGGCCTGTCGGACGAAGTTCATCGTGACGTACGGCATCAGGTTCGGGATGATGTCGCTTCCGATGATCTTCGGCGTTCCGATGCCCATGATGCGGGAGGCCTCGACGTACTCGGCGTCCCGCAGCGTCAGCACCTGCGAGCGGATGGCCCGCGCCAGTCCCGCCCAGGCGTTGACGGTGATCAGGATGCCGATGACCACCGGATTCCCGTCGATCTGAAACACCGCCGCCAGTACGATGGTCAGCGGCAGCCCCGGGATGGTCATCATCACGTCGGTGATAGTCATCAGGACGGTGTCGACGCGCCCGCCCTTGTAGCCGGCGAGCGTGCCGGTGGCCGTCCCGAGGACGACCGTGAACACGGCACCAGCGGTGATCATGACCAGCATCGACGGCGTCGCGTAGACGACCTGCGAGAGGAGGTCGTGGCCCGATGAGGTCGTCCCGAGGGGGTACTCCAGCGTGCGGAACGCCCCGACCAGCAGCGGCCCCTGGTTCGGCGAAGGTGCCGCGACCAGTCGCGGACCGACGAGACCCACGAACAGGTAGAACATGACGACGATGACGCCGAAGCGGGCGCGCCAGTCGCTCCAGACGATCCGGGCCGGCGCCAGCACCTTCTCGTCGATCCACTGGCGGCGGCGCTCCTGGGGCGTCAGCGAGATGTCCGCCATCTGCTCGAACTCCGAGACGTCGCCTGTCGAGCGGGTCCCGCCGTCCGCGGCGACCCGGCCTTTCCGACCGTGGCCCGAGACGGCCGACGACCCGGGCTCGCGGCCGTCGCCAGTGATCGACTCGTCGACGCCGGTGACCGCGTCGGGGTCGATGGCGTCGTCGTTGCCCGCGACGGCGTCGAGGGCGGGGTCTTCCGGCTCGTCGGGGTCTCGCTCGCGGCTCGCTTCGCTCTCCGCTCCCGTTTCCGAGCCGCTTCGCGGCTCGCTATCAGTAGGACTCACGCGAGGCACCTCCCTTGGCGCGCGGGTCGAGGATCCCGTAGGTCAGGTCGGCGATGGTGATGCCGATGACCATGGCGACGGTGATGAGGATGAACCCGCCCATCATCAGCGGGTAGTCCCGGGCGTTGATGGCCTGGATGAGGTAGAACCCCACGCCCGGGTACGCGAAGATGTTCTCGATGATGACCGCCCCGCCGAAGACGGTCCCGATGGCGATCATCAGGCCGGTGTACATCGGCAGGATGGCGTTGCGCGCGACGTACCGCAGGGCGATGCGTCGCGTCGACAGGCCGCGCAGGCGCGCGACCCGCAGGTAGTCCTCGCCGAGGACGCGGATGGAGTTGCCCCGCATCGACAGCGCCCACCCGCCGAAGCCGACGACGGCCATCGAGAAGATGGGCATCGCCCCGTGTTTCAGGACGCTCACCAGGAACGGAACGTTGAACCCGGGCGTGAGTTCGGAGGCGTACCGGCCGCCGGTCGGGAACACCTGGTAGCGGTAGCCCAGGTACGCCACAAGTAGCAGCGCGACGACGTATCCCGGCGTGGAGTTGAGGACGAGGCCGACGCCCGTCGACCCCACGTCGAACTTCGATCCCTCTCGGTAGGCCATCAGGGCACCGAGCGAGACCCCGACGGTGAAGGCGAGGAACAGCGCCGAGGCGGTCAGGAAGACCGTCCACGGGATGGCGGGACCGATGATGCTGGCGACCGGCTCCTCGTACCAGACCGACTGGCCGAAGTCGCCCTGCAGGATCGCGGCCATGTACTCGACGTACTGCTGGTGTATCGGCTTGTCCACCGCGATGTTGGTCTGTGCCGCGATGCGACGGTTGATCTCGGCCATCGACATGTCGCTCCCGCCTTGCTGGATCATCTGTGCCCGCAGGTAGTCCATCGGACCCCCCGGCAACAGCCGGACGAGGCCGAAGCTGGCGGACACCACGACGAAGACGGTGAGAACCGATTGTCCGATCCGCTTCAGTAAGTAACTCATGATTGATGATGATCGACCGAACCGACTTATTCGGTAGTGGTCGACAGGTCCGCGACGAGGTCGGCCGGAGTGACGGTGTCGCCGTCACGGAGCTCCTCGTGCAGGACGGAGGCCTCGAAATCGCTGGGGACGTTCCAGGCGTTTTTCGCGTCCCAGCTGTCGAACAGCCACTGGAAGTGGAAGTACGGGTACGACTGGTTGTAAGAGGCCCACCCCTGCATCGCGATGGTGAAGTCGCCGTTGCTGTACTCCGACCAGTACGAGGAGTTCTCCTTCGCGATGGGTTCGGCCTCGATGCCGAAGTCCTGGAGCTGCGAGACGGCCGTCTCCATGGCCGTCGCCCAGTCGGAGAACGCCGCCGTGCACTTGACCGGGAGCTGGAGCGGTTCGCCGTCCTTCTGCCAGGTCCCGTTCTGCTTCTGGTAGCCAGCGTCCTCCAGCAGGGCGGCGGCCTCATCGGTCTGGTTGGCGCCGCGGCCGTAGGTCTCGAACTGGTCGGTCACGCCCTCCAGCCAGGACTCGACCTGGCCGCTGAACTCCCCGGTGAGGCCGCTCGGGTAGGTGACGGCGACCTTCGAGTTCGTGCCTGCGCCGGAGTTCTTCGCGACCGCTTCGCGGTTGATCACGTGCGCGATGGCCTTGCGCACCCGCACGTCGTCGAGGGGTTCCTTCTTGAAGTTGAACGCGAACCCGGCGCCGTAGTGTCGCGGGATCAGGCTGACCTGCACCGAGTCGGGGAGCTGTCGGAGCTTGTTCTGGGGCATGAACAGCGTCGCCGACCCGTCGGTCTCACCGTTGATGAGGGAGTTCCACCGGCCCTGGTTCTTGGGCTTGTAGAGGTACTCGACCTCCGGGACGCTGACGTTGTCCGCGTCGGGATGGTCCTCGTACTTGGTCAGCAGCGTCCGCTGGGTGTCGGCGTCCTCGTACTGGAAGGGACCGTTGCCGACGGGTTCCGGCGTGGTGTCGCTCGTGAGTTCGCCGAGCGCGGAACTGCGCTCGTCCTCGGAGCCCGCTTCGTCGAGCGCGGTGACGAACTCGCTGTAGGTACCGTCGTGGGCGACGAGGTACTTCGGCTGGAGATACGCGAGGAGGACGCTCTCGTTGGTCTCCGACGCCAGCGTCATCTCGACGGTCGTCTCGTCGGCGACCGTCACGCGGTCGGAGACGTTGCCCATGTCCTCGGGCGCGACGAAGTTCCCGAGGCTCCCGCCGTTGTAGATGTCGAGTTTGATCTGGTTGGCCACGTCCGTCGCGGTGACGGCGTCACCGTTGTGCCAGGTCTGGCCCTCGCGGACGTTCAGCGTCAGGGAGGTGCCGTCGAGCGTCCAGTCCTGGATCAGGTACCCTTCGGTCTCCTGCGTGGCCAGGTTCTTCTTCATGAACCGGTCGAACAGCAGCCGCCTGGCCTCCGGGAAGTTCTTCCCGTTCCAGGGGTTGTACTGGGAGTCGTTCGGGTTGGCCCACTGCGCGAAGGTCAGGCGCTCGTCGTCGGACCCTTCCTTCATCGTCCAGTCGCCCGAGCGGGGGAGCCACTCGGTCGGCCAGTAGAGCTGGAGCTTGTCGCTGTCCTTCGACGGGACGTTCCAGTCGTCGGTCGTCTGGTACGACTGGGCCAGCTTCTCCTGCAGCGGCAGCATCGGGAGCGTCTGGTTCGTGATCGAGGCGAGCTCCTGGATCTGGCGCTGGGTCTCGCTGTCGACCTGGACCGGCGTCGCCGTCTGCGTCGGCGTCCCCGAGTCCGTGTCGCTTCCACCGTCGCCGCCGCCGTCGCCGCCGTCGCCGCCGTCGGCCGGCGTCTCGGTTTCTACTGCCGACTGTCCACCACAGCCCGCCAGCCCCGCCGTCACGCCAGCCGCACCGAGCAGCTGCACCATCTTGCGGCGCGACACCGGCGTCCGGTCCGGATCGTGTTGCTGATTATCAGACATCGCTCGTTCAGGATCATGAAGGACCATGCAATAAAAATTGTGGTTGAATCCGTTCTTCAAAATCCTCGCCAGAATTAAGTGGGTCGTTCCTCTCGATACTGACGAGCGAAGTCCACGTCGGACTTCCAGACACCACCCATGACCAGCAAGCAAGCGATTCGAGGGGTGAAGGAAATCGCCAGACTGCAGTGGGATCGAAACCCGTCAGCCGGGCGACGATCGGTCTCGGTGACGCCGACAGTCGGTGGTTCGCGATGAGCCGCGGAGACGACCCGGTCTGGTGGAAAGAAGCCGTGGTCTACCAGGTGTACCCGAAGAGCTTCGCCGACAGCGACGGCGACGGCGTCGGCGACCTGCGGGGCCTGATCGACCGCGTCGACTACCTCGAAGACCTCGGGGTCGACGCCGTCTGGCTCAACCCCGTCTACGAGTCACCGCAGGCCGACAACGGCTACGACATCAGCGACTACCGATCCATCGACGACGCCTACGGCGACATGGCCGACTGGGAGCGCCTGCGCGACGAACTCCACGACCGCGACATTCGCCTGATCATGGACCTCGTTGTCAACCACACCTCCGACCGTCACGAGTGGTTCCAGCGCTCACGCCGCGAGGAGGGCGAGTACGCCGACTACTACCACTGGGTCGAGGGCTCGCCCGACGAACCGCCGAACGACTGGGAGTCCGTCTTCGGCGGCCCGGCCTGGAGCTACGACGACGAGCGCGAGGCGTGGTACCTCCACCTCTTCGACGAGGCCCAACCGGACCTGAACTGGACGAACCCGGCCGTGCGCGAGGCCGTCTACGACATGATGCGCTGGTGGCTCGAGAAGGGCATCGACGGCTTCCGCATGGACGTGATCAACATGATCTCCAAGGCCGAGGGCTACCCCGACGGTGGCGGAGAGCACTTCATGAACGGCCCGCGCGTGCACGAGCACATCTCCGAGATGGTCGACGAGGTGCTCGACGACGAGTCGGTCCTCGCCGTGGGCGAGACGCCGGGTGTCACCGTCGACGAGGCCCGCCAGTACGTCGGCGCGGACGGCGACGGGCTCTCGATGGTGTTCCAGTTCGAGCACGTCACCTTCGACCACGACGAACACAAGTGGGACGCGCGCAACCCGGACCTCGTCGAATTCAAAGAGATCATGGCGAAGTGGCAGAACGGCCTCGAAGGCGATGGCTGGAACTCGCTGTACCTGAACAATCACGACCAGCCGCGCATGGTCTCGCGCTTCGGGTCGGACGGCGAGTACCGCCGCAAGTCCGCGAAACTGCTGGGGACGCTCACCCACACCCTCGGCGGGACGCCGTTCGTCTACCAGGGCGAAGAGCTCGGGATGACGAACGCGCCGTTCGAGACTCGCGAGGACCTGCGCGACGTGGAGGCGCTGAACTACGTCGACGCGGCCATCGCGAACCCCAACACTGCCGCCGAGGAGTACGCAGACGTCCGGGGGGCCGTCGAGGCCGTGGGCCGCGACAACGCCCGGACCCCGATGCAGTGGACCGACGACGAGCACGCCGGGTTCACCGACGGGGATCCCTGGATCGACGTGAACCCCAACTACACCGAGGTCAACGTCGAGCGAGCGCGCGCCGACCCCCACTCGGTATTCCGCTACTACCGCGAGCTGATCGCCCTGCGGGACCGCGACCTCCTCGTCCACGGCGACTTCGAACTGCTCGCTCCCGACCACCAGTCCCTGTTCGCGTACACGCGGACGCTCGACCGCGAGGGCGACGACGGCGCGGGCGAGGGCGCGACCGAGCGCGCGCTGGTCGTCCTCAACTTCGACGACGAGCCGACGGCGTTCGACGTCCCCGACAGCGTCGCCGTTGACGGCCTGGAACTCGCGCTCGCAAACGACGATGTCCCGGCGATCCCGGGCCGCTCGTTCGATCTCGGCCCGTGGGAAGCGCGCGTCTACCTGACGCCGACCGCGACGACCGACGCGACCGACGACCCCGCAGCGACCAGCACCGACCAATGACACAGACGATGCCCATCGACGAGAGCCGAATCGACCGCGACTGGTGGAAAGAGGCAGTCGTGTACCAGATCTACCCGCGGAGCTTCAACGACAGCGACGGCGACGGCGTCGGGGACATCCCCGGCATCACCGAGCGCGTCCACCGCCTCGACGACCTCGGGGTCGACGTCGTCTGGCTCTGTCCGGTCTACGACTCCCCCAACCACGACAACGGCTACGACATCCGCGACTACTGCGCCATCATGGACGAGTTCGGCGACATGAGCGACTGGGAGCGCCTGCGCGACGAGCTCCACGACCGCGACATGAAGCTCATCATGGACCTGGTCGTCAACCACACGTCGAACGAACACGAGTGGTTCCAGCGCTCACGCCGCGAGGAGGGCGAGTACGCCGACTACTACCACTGGGTCGACGGCGAGCCGGACGAACCGCCGAACAACTGGGAGTCGCTGTTCGGCGGGCCGGCGTGGTCATACGACGACGAGCGCGAAGCGTGGTACCTCCACGTCTTCAACGAGAACCAGCCGGATCTCAACTGGCGCAACCCCGCCGTGCGCGAGGCGGTCACCGACGTGGTCACCTGGTGGCTCGACCGCGGCATCGACGGCTTCCGCATGGACGCTATCAGTCACCTCTCGAAGCCCGAGGGGTACCCCGACGGCGACCCGGACGAACCGGGGCCGCTCGGCTCGGAACACTACACGCTCGGCCCGCGCCTCGGCGAGTACCTCGACGAACTCGGCGCGGTCATCCCCGACGAGGCGATGACCGCCGGCGAGATGGGCGGCGCCTCCGCCGCGGACGCCCGCGAGTACATCGAGCGCGGCGACTGCCTCGACATGGTGTTCCACTTCGACCACCTCGGCGTCGACCAGGGTGGCGACTGGACCGGCGACGACTGGGGCGAGTGGAGCCTCCCCGAGTTCAAGGAGCTGATGACGCGCAACCAGCGCGAGGTCGCCCGCGAGACCTGGGAGGCGCTGTTCCTCGGGAACCACGACCACCCCCGGATCGTCTCCCGGTTCGGCGACGAGGCCTACCGCCGCGAGTCGGCCAAGCTCGTCGGCACCTTCCTCCTCACGATGCGCGGCACGCCGTACCTCTACCAGGGCCAGGAGATCGGCATGACGAACACCGAGTTCGAGAGCCTGGAGGAGATCGACGACGCGATGACCGTCGGCATCGTCGAGGACCTCATCGACGCGGGCGCGGTCGACTCCTTCGAGGAGGTGCGCACTGCCGTCAACTACCGTAGCCGGGACCACGCCCGGACCCCGATGCAGTGGGCCGCCGCCGACCGCGCCGACTTCTCCGAGGGCGACCCGTGGCTCGCGCTCAACGACAACTACACCGACGTCAACGTCGAGGACGCCGTCGCCGACTCCGAGTCGGTGTGGCACCACTACCGCCGACTCATCGAGTTGCGCCGCGACGACCTCGCGCTGGTGTACGGCGACTACGACCTGCTCGCCCCCGAGGACGAACAGATCTACGCGTACACCCGCCAACTCGACCACGAGCGCCGGCTGGTCGTCTGCAACTGGTCGGCCGAACCGGCGACCTTCGACTCTGACGCCGCCTTCGAGGGCGACGCCGTCGCCGGGCCCGACGCCGAGGTCCTGATCGGCAACTACGCCGAGGCCCCGACCGACCCTGTCGGTGCGGAGTTCCGCCCCTTCGAGGCCGTCGTCTACGCGTACTGATCTGGACTCGCGATCTCGTCGATTCTCTCTCGCGTATTTCTGGCACGACCGTCTCGCCGATTACGATTTCGGCGCGCCTGTCTCGCCGTCACGATCCGACGCGCGGGACGAACTGGCCGGTCTCTCGGCGGACGCCGACCAGGAGGATCAGCGCCGCGATCGCCGGCAGGGCGGCGCAGGCGAGGTAGATCGGCCAGAAGCCGAGGGTCTCCACGAGCGGGAGCGTGACGATCGGCCCGAACCCGCCGCCGATGTCGCCGAAGACGTTGTTCGTCCCGACGGCGCGGCCCATCTCGTCGTCGGGGACGAGATCGCCCAGAAGGGCCATCAGCGGACCGCTCGTCCCGCCTTGCCCGGTGCCGATGCACAGGCAGGCGACGACCAGGGTCGCCACGGAGTCCGCGGCAGCGAGGAGGACGAACCCGAGCGACGTGGCGCCGAGGAAGACGAGCAGGGTCGGGACGCGGGACTGCCGCCGGTCGCTCACGTACCCGCCGAGGTACATCGACACGCCGGCGGCGACGACGGTGACGCCCATGAAGATGCCCGACGAGCCCTGGGCGTCGAATCCCAGGACGCTGAGGTCGTTCCGTCCGAGAAAGAGGACGAGCGTCGCGAACAGCGCGCCGATGTAGACGAACAGGACCGAGAAGTTGACCATCCCGACGGTGAGCGCGGGGAGGCCGGTGTTGATGTCCCACGGTTTGACCGACCGGTCGACCTCGCCGTCGACGTGCGTCTCGGGCACCGTCATGTAGGCGACGACGCTGGCGAAGAAGGCGAAGGCGGTGGCCACCACGAACGCGGTGACCGTCCCGGAGATCTCGCTCACGACGCCGCCGATCACCACGCCTGTCGGGAACCCGAAGAGGACGCCCCCGCGGATGAGCCCCATGTTCGCCCCGCGCGATTCGCCGGTGCTCACGTCGGCGGCGATGGTGTACGCCGTCGCGAAGACGAGCGCGCTCCCGACGCCCCAGAGGATACGAGCGCCCATGAACCACGCCTCGGGGACCGGCGCTATCATCGCGAGGACGTACCCGAAGGTCGCGAACCCCTGGACGAACATGCCGACGACGAACGGCGTGCGCGTGCCGATCCGGTCGACCAGACTGCCGGCCGGCGCGTTCGCGAACAGCCGCGAGAACCGGTTCGCGCTGAGGATCAGACCGACGAGAAACGGGGAGATGCCGAGGATCGTCCCGAGGTTCGGCAGGATCGGGTAGATCACGCCGCCGCCGAACCCGATGAAGAACGTGCTGGCGATGACGGCCCCGATGACCAGCGATTGCCCGCCCGCCGCGCCGCGGAGTCGGTCGGTTACGCCGCCGAGAAATCCGGAACGCTCCCCCGCCATCGAGCTTCTAAGGGCCCCTGGCACTGGGCTCGTCGAGCCGGTGGCGAGCGCCGGTCGACCGGGGCTGTCCGCGGGCGCGGAGACACAATAGCGACGGCTCTCCGTTCTGTTCCATCTACCGACCTACTTGGTGGAACCGCCCCAAAAGGGGTTCGAAAGCGGGGCATCCGACCGGGTTGCGTACCCGCAGCGACACAGCGGGCGGATCGAATCCGAAGCCGTCGAGAGACTGGTTCGATATAGCGGTATGAGATATACGCCAGCGATCGCCGTCCCGAACCGGCACCGGGAGATCGATACGGAAACCGCTGGGTTAGGTCGGCTATTCGGCGAATCATCGAGATCGCGCTCGGAGAAACGACGGCGTCGGATCGAGGTTCCTCGCCGCCGTCGCATCAGCGCTCCTCGCCAGCGTCGAGTCGGGTCTCCCCGGCGCCGGCCACGTCGGGTTCGTCGCCGGCGTACAGCGAGTAGGTCAACACAGCGAAGCCGCCGGCGGTGAACGCGCTTTGGACGCTGGCGGCGACGACGAGGTCGATGCGGACGACTCTGTGGAGCGTTCCGCCGAGGATGGCGCCGACGGTCACGAGGCCGATCCCGACCGAGAGGGCGCGGAGGGCGGGGTCGCTCGTCCGGCGGTACGCGCGCCAGGCCAGCCCGGTCAGGATCGCGCCGAACAGCAGGGTGGCCGCTTTGGTCAGTGCGAGGGCGACGGTGGTGTCGAACACGGGTGGTCACGCTCTACGCGTCCGTACCGGCCTCCGCAGGTTATACCCCGACACCCGTTCCCAGCCCGTGGGAACGAACCCGAACGACGGCGAGAATCACTCCGAGTACAGCGAGTAGACGATGACAGCGAAGCCGACGGCGGTCAGCGCGCTCTCGAGGACGAGCGCGATGTCGGTGACCGCCATGGCGCTCCCGTCGTCGCCGGCGAACGGGAGCAGATCGGTACCGACCAGCGAGAACCGCAGGAGCTGGTCGACGAACCCCGCCATCAACGTCCCCGCTGTGACGATCCCGAACCCGACGGCGAGGTACCACAGCGGCCTGGCACCGCTCCGGGAGTAGGCCTTGTACGAGAAGTACGTGATCAGGCCGCCCAGTAGGAGCGTGATCGTTTTCAGTGCGACGAGAACCGCGGTCGCTGGCGTTGTGTGTGGGCTCATGTTTCTTTGCGCACCTCCGACCAGAGCGACTCCAGACGCTGGTCCGGCGTCCGGGGCTGCCGGGCGATTTCGGTTTCGAAGTCGCGATCCTCGGTCAAAGAGATGACGACTTCCTCGAAGTCGACCTCGTAGATGCTGGCGTGTTGCCCGTCCGGGCGGATCTCGGTCCCCTCGAACAGCAGCTGGGCCTCCTCCAGGCGGTCGATCTTCCGGTAGGTCGTGGACAGCGGGATGTCGCTCTCCTCGGAGATCTCGCTGGCCGTCATCGGTTCGCTCAGCGCCGTGACGATCGCCCGACAGTCCGGGTCGTCCAGCGCGTCCAGGACGTCCTGAAGGTCCGGCGCCTCGTCGTCCGCGAACGGATCACGGACCATTTCTACCCGTCACTTACCCGACCATCGTTATAACCGCACCGACACGCGGTGGCCGCGCACCGCCGCGAGACGGCGAGAGGGCGCGCTCGCGACGCCTCGGACAATTCACACGTTTTGGACATGTTCGGCCGAGGCCCACTGCCGTCAGGGGCGCCCGTCCGCTCGGACTGCTTCGTCTGCGTCGTCCCAGGGGAGCGGTCCGTCGTATCCCGGGGGGACGTACCCGCAGAGCGGATCGCTCGCCAGCGGATCGCCGGTGTGGGCGTAGGCTCTCGATCGACTGCCGCCGCAGACCTGCCGGAACGGGCAGGCGCCGCACTTCCCGCGGAGGGCGTCACGGTCGCGGAGCGACCGGAACAGGTCCGACTCGCGGTACACCTCGACGACGTCGTCCTCTGGGACCGTCCCCGCCGACTCCGGCAGGAACCCCGAGGGGTAGACCTCGCCGGTGTGGCTCACGAACGCGAACCCGTCGCCGGCGACGACGCTCGAGCGACGGTTCTCCCCGGCGTTCGGGCCGCCATCGCCGTCCGCGCCCGCCTCGGCGGCGGCTTGCCTGCGGACCCGGCGGTAGTGAGGCGCTTCCGTCGTCTTCAGGCCGAACGGCGCCTCGTCTGCCACGTCGGCCAGCCACTCCATGACGCGCTCTGCCCGCTCGGGAGGGATCGGGTCGAGCAAGCGACCGCGACCGATCGGGACGAGGAAGAAGACGCTCCAGAGCACGGCCCCGAGGTTGGCGACGCGGTCGCGGATCGCGGGTAATTCCTCGACTGTTTCGGCGCAGACCGTCGTGTTGATCTGCAGCGGGATGCCCGCCTCCTGCGCCTGCCGCGCCGCCCGTATCGTCGCGTCAAAACTCCCCGACTCGCCGCGGAAGGCGTCGTGACTCTCCGCGTCGGCGCCATCGAGGCTGAGGGCCATCCGCTTGAGCCCGGCGTCGGCCAGCGACTCGATGGCCGCGGCGTCCAGTTGCTCGGTACCGCTCGGGGTCAGCGAGATGGCGAGTCCGCGATCGGTCCCGTAATCGACCAGTTCGACGAGATCCGGCCGTTTCATCGGGTCCCCGCCCGAGAGGACGACGAGCTGGCCGTCGCCGAACGCCGCGGTCTGGTCGAGCAGTCGCTTGCCCTCCGCCGTCGAGAGTTCGTCGGGGTGGCGGGCGGGCTGGGCGTCGGCCCGGCAGTGGTCGCAGGTCAACTCGCAGGCCTGGGTCACCTCCCAGATGAGGACGAGCGGGCGTTCGGCGGTGTCGACGGGCGGTCGCATCAGCGCCACCTCCGTGATCCGCCGCCGTTCGCGGCCGCTCGCTGCCACTCCAGCGGTTCGCCTCCGTCGGCCGCTCGCCCGGCGAGTGATTCGTTCATCGTCGTCGAGTTCGGACCGCACCACCTAAGCGGTCGGTCGCGTTCCCAGCGACTGAAAATCCCGGTTGCGGGTATGAAGGGCGACACCGTCTCATCGCGTATGTCCGACCCCGATGCCGATCCGACCTCCGCGCCCGATTCCGGCGCGTCCGCCCTCGACGCGTCCGTCGACGCCCCGCGGGGCGACGTGACTCGCGAGTGGGAGCTGTTCGTCTGCGAAGAGCCGGGCGAGTCGCTTCGTCACGCCGGCAGCGTCAGCGCGCCCTCGGCCGACGTCGCCCGCGAACAGGCCGCACAGCTGTTCGGCTGGACCGCGGAGGCGCTCTGGCTCTGCCCCGCAGACGAGACCCGGCGGTTCACCGCCGACGGCGTCGCGCTCGGTGACAGAGTCGAGGACCGCGATACGGCGGATCGCGGGGGTGACCGGGCGTGATATCGGTCAGCAAGCTCCTCTGTGACCTCGACGCCGAGGGCGACGGGCTCCGGTACGACGCGGCCGACGAGTCCTCGAAGGAGCAGATCCGCGAGCGCAAGCAGCGCCGGCCCGTCGTCGTCTGGAACTGCACGAAGCAGTGCAACCTCTACTGCGACCACTGCTACGCCGCGGCCGAGACCGAGCCGGCACCAGGCGAGATGACCACGGCGGAAGGCAAGCAGTTCCTCGACGAACTCGCCGACTTCGGTGCGCCCGTGGTGCTGTTCTCCGGGGGCGAACCCCTGGCCCGCGACGACCTGACCGAACTCGTCGCCCACGCCGCCGACGCGGGACTCCGGCCCGTGCTCTCGACCAACGGGACGCTCCTGACCGAGGAGCGAGCGGCGAACCTGCGCGACGCCGGCCTGAAGTACGCCGGCGTCTCCGTCGACGGGATGCCCGAGCGCAACGACGCCTTCCGCGGGCAGGACGGCGCCTTCGAGCGGGCGCTGGAGGGGATCCAGGCCTCCCAGGCCGCGGGGCTCAAGACCGGGCTCCGGTACACGATCACTCGACACAACGCCGACGACCTGGAGGACGTGGTCGGTCTCCTGGCCGATCACGGCGTCGACCGCTTCTGTTTCTACCACCTCGACTACGGCGGCCGCGGTGCCGACATTCAGGACGTGGATCTGACGCCAGACGAACGGCGAGACGCCGTCCGCCGGGTCTGCGAGTTGACCCGCGAGTACCACGACCGCGGCCACGAGATCGAGACGCTGCTGGTGGGCAACTACGCCGACGCGGCGTATCTCGTCGAGTACGCGCGACGGGAGTTCGGCCCCGAACAGGCCGAGCGCGTCTACCAGTACCTGCGGGCCAACGGCGGCGATCCCACGGGCGAGCGCATCGCGGACGTGGACTACCAGGGCAACGTCCACCTGACGCAGTTCTGGCAGGGGTACTCTCTGGGGAACGTCCGCGACCGACCGTTCGGCGACATCTGGACCGACGAGTCCAATCCGCTGCTGCGGGCGCTGCGCGAGCGCGAAGACCACCTGACCGGCAGGTGCGCCGAGTGCCAGTATCAGGACGTCTGCCGCGGCGCCTCGCGGTTGCGGGCGCTGGCGAACGGCGACGACCCGTTCGGGCCGGACCCGCAGTGTTACCTGACGCCCGAGGAGCGCGGCGTGGGCGGCGAGGCGCGCTCTCCGAACGCCGCCGACTGACCGGGGGATCGCCCGGATAAATCTCTATCCGCGATACGGAATCGGGTCGTCACCGGGATCGCGGTGGCGTGGGTGGACCGCATGGCTCGCGGCGGGACCGGACGTAGGCCCGCTGTCTCCCGGACCGAGGCGCTTTTGCCGATACCCGTCCAATCCCCGGTCGTGTTATCGGTCGAACTCCACGCGCACTCGGCCGCCTCCTACGACGGCCGCGACTCCGTGGACATGCTGCTCGAACGCGCGGCCGCGGTCGGTCTCGACGCGCTGGCGGTCACCGACCACGACGAGGTGTCCGCGAACGAGGCGCTCCTCGACCGCGCGCCGGCGTACGGTCTCGTCGGCATCCCCGGGATCGAGATATCGAGCGCCGCCGGCCACGTTCTCGGGCTGAACGTGACCGAATCGGTCGATCCCGGGCTGCCTTTCTCGGAGACGATCGCCCGGATCCGGGACCAGGGCGGGATCGCGGTCGTCCCGCACCCCTTCCAGGAGATGCGCAGCGGCGTCCTCGCCAACATCTCGAAGGCCGAACTGCGCGAGGCGGACGCCATCGAGGTGTACAACTCCCGGCTGGTGACCGGCTACTCCAACCGCCAGGCCCGCCGGTTCGCCGAGCGCTACGGCCTCCCGATCACCGCCGGCAGCGACGCCCACGTCAGCGACATGGTCGGCCGGGCGGTGACCCTCGTCGACACCGACGAGCGAACCGCAGACGGTATCTGCCGGGCCGTCAGTGACGGACGAACGACCCTCCAGACGCGGCGGACGCCCTGGCTGGTGAGCCTCCGGCAGGCCGCCGGCAACACCCGCCGGCGGGTCCGGCTCGCGTTCGACGGGCTGTTCCGATGACCGACGCGGCGGGGTCGGCGGCCGGCCGCTCGTTCGACGCCGCGAACGACCGCGTCCGCGGCGCGTCCGCCGACATCGTCCGGCGAGCGAGCGCCGACGGCGACCCGCTGCCCGGAACGGTCGGATTCGCGGGGGCCGTGGACGGCCGCATCGTACGTGACGCGCTCGGCCGCCAGCCGGTGTTCACCGAGGCGACGGACCCGACGGCGTGGAGCTTCGATCCGAACGATCTGGCGGTCCCCGAGACCGTCCCGGCCGGTCACGCCCGCTCGACCGCCGGCGACGAGCGGGTCTGGTCGCTCCCCGACCCAGATCCCGAGCCCGACGACCGCGCGGCCGTCCGTAGGGTTCGCGGCGCCGTCCGGTCGGCGGTCGACGACACCGCGACGGAGGGGCTGGCCGTCGCCTTCTCCGGCGGCGTCGACTCCGCCGCGCTGGCGGCCCGTCTCGACGCGCCGCTGTACGTCGCGGGCTTTCCCGAGAGTCACGACGTCGCGGCGGCCCGGACTGCCGCGTCGAAACTCGGACGAGACCTGCGAATCGTCGAACTCTCGCACGAGGACATCGAGCGCGCCGTCCCCGAGATCGTCGCGGCGACCGGCCGGACCAACGCGATGGACGTGAGCATCGCGCTCTCGCTCTTTCTCGTCGCCGAGCGAGCGGCCGCGGACGGGTTCGACCGGCTCGCCGTGGGACAGGGCGCCGACGAACTGTTCGGCGGGTACGCGAAGGTAGCCCGAGCGCCGGAGGACGAGCGCGTGGCGGCAGACACGGTCCGGGGCGCTCGCCGCGAGGTGGTCGAGACGCTCCCCGACCAGCTCGAACGCGACGTGCTGACGCTACGCGGCGCGGGCGTCGAACCGGTCGCACCGCTGCTCCACGACCGAGTCGTCGCGGCGGCGCTCGCCCTGCCGGGACGGATGCTCGTGACCGAGCGCGGCGAGCGCAAGTGGGCGCTCCGCCTCGCGGTCCGGGAGTGGGTGCCCGACCCCGTCGCGTTTCGCGAGAAAAAAGCGGTCCAGTACGGGAGCCTCGTCTCGCGCGAACTCGACCGGCTCGCCCGACAGGCGGGGTACAAGCGACGGATGGACGACCACGTCGACCGCTACGTCGAGTCGCTGGTCTGACCGGCAACTGGCCGCCGAGCGGCGGTCGTCCGTGGGCTCACGACCGCGCCCTCATCCGATTCTGTAATCTCGTTCACAACAGGACCTAAGAGGGGCGGTGCGTTACCGGCAGGGAGAGTGCACTTCGGGAGATGAGAGGACCAACGCTCCGCGCCGCCGATCGCGCGATATCCACGGAGGGGATGGCCGCGATCGGATTCGGCCTCACCGTCTTGATGATCGCCGTCACCGGCGGCCTGTTGATGCAGACGAGTGGCTTCCTGTCGGACGGGGGGCCGATCCTCTCGACGAACGCCGACCCCGTTCAGGCGGACGGTGAGAACGCCCAGTGGCTCCGTATCCGACACGAGAGCGGCGACACCGTCGCCGTCTCGGACCTGGATCTAGTCGTGGAGCTGCCCGACCACGACAAGCGCGCCCGCTTGCACGGGCTCCCCACGGAGCGGCTCACGCAGGACGACTACACCGGCAACCACGTCTTCACCCGTGGACGCGGCGGGATCGACGGCGTCGTCGCCGCGCGGAACGGCAGCGGTGCGCAGTTCGACGCCGGCGCCGAGATCGCCGTCCGGATCGAGGAGCGGCGCGTCGATCTCCGACCGGGCCAGACCGTCGAGGTGGAGATCCGCCACACAGAGTCCGAGACGGTGGTCTCCAGGGAACGGATCACCGTCACCGACTGACGTCGTCGGCCGACCTCGGAGAGGCGGGAGCTAGTTCTCGCTCACCAGGTCGATGGCTCGCCGACCGATGTCGACCACGTCCGGGTCCAGTCCGTCGACGGACTCGTCGAGGTCCGCGGCGGCGAACCAGCGCCAGTCCTCCGCCGGCTGTTCCCCGTCGCTCGGGTCGATCTCGCGGGTGTCGGCGCGGGCGTAGTAGACCATGTCGACGTGCTGGTGGCCCACGAAATCGCCGTGGACGTTCACGTCGGCGAGCTGGAAGTGCTGGGGCTTGGGAAGCGGGTCGATTGTCGCGGACTCGACGTCGTCGACGTCGGCGACCAGTTCGGGGTCGAGCCCGGTCTCCTCGCGGACTTCGCGGAGTCCTGCCTCGTGAGGGAGTTCGTCGCGGTCGACGTGGCCGCCGGGCGGGAGCCACCTGTCGAGGCCGTCGTGGACGTGGAGCGCGACGGCGCCATCGCTGACGACGTAGACCGTCGCGGTGTAGTGTCGAGTCGTCTCCATAGCGGCGCGAGGGCCACCGGTGGCTTCGGGCTTGCGAAAACGAGTCGCGGGAAAACGGCGTCAGGGGGCGGTGAACTCCTCTTCGGCTTCGAGGAGCTCGTGGTAGCGATTGCGGATGGTGACCTCGGAGATGTTGGCGACTTCGCTGACCTCGCTCTGGGTGACCTTCTCGTTGGCGAGCAGCGACGCGGCGTAGACGGCGGCGGCCGCGAGGCCGACGGGCGACTTGCCGGAGTGGACGCCCTGCTCTTTGGCCGTACTCAGGAGCTGTCGGGCGCGGCGTTCGACCTCCTCGGGGAGGTCGAGGTCCGAGACGAACCGGGGCACGTAGCTCTCGGGGTCAGCGGGCTGGATCTCGAGGCTCAGCTCGCGGACGACGTAGCGGTACGTCCGGGCGATCTCGTCCTTGCCGACGCGGGAGACCGCGGCGATCTCGTCGAGGCTGCGCGGAGTGCCTGCCTGCCGAGCGGCGGCGTACAGCGCAGATGTGGCGACGCCCTCGATGGAGCGGCCGGGCAGCAGGTCTTCGTCGAGGGCGCGGCGGTAGATGACCGACGCGGTCTCGCGGACGTTTTCGGGCAGGCCGAGGGCCGAGGCCATCCGGTCGATTTCGCCGAGTGCCTGCTTGAGATTTCGCTCCTTGGAGTCGCGTGTTCGGAACCGCTCGTTCCAGGTGCGCAGGCGCTGCATCTTCTCGCGCTGGCGCGAGGACAGGGAGTTACCGTAGGCGTCCTTGTCCTGCCAGCCGATGTTCGTCGAGAGGCCCTTGTCGTGCATCATGTTCGTCGTCGGCGCGCCGACGCGCGATTTCTCGTCCTTCTCGCTCGCGTCGAACGCGCGCCACTCCGGACCGGGGTCGATCTCGTCCTCCTCGACCACGAGGCCGCAGTCCTCGCAGACCGTCTCGCCGTGCTCCGCGTCGGAAGCGAGATTCCCCCCGCATTCCGGACAGACGAGCGTCTCAGTCTCGTCGTCCTCTCGCTCGCGTTCCTCTTCACGCTCGCTCGTGTATCGTCTGATTGAGGTGTCGGTCATTGGTTGCAAACTATGCGGGGGTGTCCCCGCCAAAACCGTCTCACCGGATTATTTGTTGCGGTCCAAACGACTTAAATCTTTTCCAAAAATAGACTAACCTCTTAAGTCTATTCTCGACCATAGTTAATGTATCGGTTCTGTGTCGGCGACGGGCCCGATATCGAGGGTGTGAAAGCCCGGTTGTTGGTGGTTAGAGCGTCTTTGAGCGCGGTTATTCTCCAAATAGTCCTACCGCGACTCGGCGGGCCGAATCGGGGGGTCGCATTCGGTGGTTCGAGCGATCGGGCGTAGCGGGCCGGAGGGGGTATCGAAACCCTTACCGCCGGGCCACGCCTCGCCTCGGCCATGAGCGACACGGAGAGCGTCGTCGACCCGGAGGAGGTGCGCCACGTCGCCGACCTCGCGCGCATCGACCTCGACGACGAAGAGGTCGACCGGTTCACCGAGAAGTTCGCGGACATCCTCGAGTACTTCGAGACCCTCGACGAGGTGCCCGAGGTCGACGAGGAGGAGGAGCTCGCGAACGTGATGCGCCCCGACGAGGTGCGCGAGTGCCTCTCCCAGGAGGAGGCGCTGCGGAACGCGCCGGAATCCGAGGACGGCTACTTCAAGGGACCGAACGTCTCGTGACGGCGGATCGTTCCGGAACTATCGACAGCGCGCGACTCAGGACGGAGGCTTCAGACGCATGAGCACGGACTACAACGGCTACATCACGGCGGAGCGAATCGACGGCGCAGACGACGGGCCGCTCGCGGGGACGACCGTCGCGGTCAAGGACAATATCTCCACCGAGGGCGTCCGGACGACCTGCGGCTCGGCGATGCTCGACGACTACGTCCCGCCGTACGACGCGACGGTCGTCGAGCGGATCAAGGAAGCCGGCGCGACCATCCCCGGTAAGACCAACATGGACGAGTTCGGGATGGGGACGACGACGGAGACCTCGGCCTTCGGGCCCACCGAGAACCCGGTCGCCGAGGGGCACGTCCCCGGCGGGTCTTCGGGCGGCTCGGCGGCGGTCGTCGCCGCGGGCGACGCGGACATGGCCCTCGGCACCGACACCGGCGGCTCGGTCCGGGCGCCCGCCGCGTTCTGCGGCGTCGTCGGCATTAAGCCGACTTACGGCCTGGTCTCTCGATACGGGATCGTCGCCTACGCCAACTCGCTGGAGCAGGTCGGCCCCATCGCACCCACCGTCGAGGAGGCAGCCGAACTGCTGGAGGTCATCGCCGGCCCGGACGAGCGGGACGCGACGACTCGCGACGCGACGGAGGAGCGCGATGAAAGCGCCTACGACTTCGCCGCGGCCGCCGACGGCGACGTCGACGGGCTGGACATCGGTATCCCGATGGAACTGCTCGACGGCGCCGACGAGCGCGTCACCGAGGTGTTCTGGGACGCCATCGACGACCTCGAATCGCGAGGTGCGACCTACCACGACGTGGACCTGGAGTGCCTGCGCTACGCGGTCGAGGCCTACTACGTAACCGCCATGAGCGAGGCCTCCTCGAACCTCGCCCGCTTCGACGGCGTCCGCTACGGCCAGTCGGGCGGCTACGACGGCAACTGGAACGAGACGTTCGCGAAGGCCCGCGAGGAGGGCTTCGGCGAAGAGGTCAAATCGCGCGTCCTCCTCGGCACCTACGCGCTCTCCGCGGGATACCACGACAAGTACTACAAGAAGGCCCAGGACGCCCGCGCCTGGATCAAGCGCGACATCAACGACGCGCTGGGCGACGCCGACGTCCTCGCCTCCCCGACGATGCCGGTCCCGCCGATGGAGCTGGGCGAGAGCCTGGAGGACCCGTTGACGATGTATCTCGCCGACGCGAACACGACGCCGGTCAACCTGGCGAACGTGCCGGCGATCTCCGTCCCTGCCGGCGAGACCGACGACGGGCTCCCCGTCGGGCTCCAGTTCGTCGGCCCGGCGTTCGGCGAGAAGGCGATCATCCGCGCCGGTAGCGCGCTAGCGTAGACTCTCTCGGACGCTACTTTCAAGATTCACCTCGCAGATACCCATCCCATGAGCGACGGATCGGACGGACGGGCGAACCCGGACGAGGTTTTCAGCGCCGTCGCGAACGAGACGCGCTTTTCGATTCTCAGGGCCGTCTGGGACTTGACGAAGGCCTCGGAGGGCGACGGCGCGGCGTCGTTTGCGGACATCAGGGAAGCCGCAGGCGTGTGGGACTCCGGTCAGTTCAACTACCACCTCAAAGAGTTACGACCGCGGTTCGTGCGGAAGACCGAGGGAGGATACAAGCCGACGCACGCCGGATCGCGACTCGTGGGCGCGGTCGTCTCGGGCGTCTACACCGACGACGAGACCGCGGTCGAACCGCGGCCAGTCGGTGACTGCCCGATCTGCGACGGGACGATCGAGGCCGGGTACGCGAACGGGCAGATGGACGTGGCGTGCGTCGACTGCGACGTGACGATCACGGACATGACGGCGCCGCCCATCCTCGCCGCCCGTCGCGACGACGAAGATCTCCCGGAGGTGTATAACAAACACCTTCTCAGCGAGATCGAGCGGATCAACCGCGGGTTCTGCCCGTACTGTCACGGGCGGATAGACGCGTCCGTCGATGAGATGGACGGACCGGACGTCGACGGCTTCGACGGGTTCCTCAACGTCGTCTATGCGTGCCGCGAGTGCGGCGGAACCGTCCAATCGGCCGTCGGAGCGGCGGTAATCGATCACCCGGCAGTCGTCTCTCTGTTCCACGATGCCGGAATCGACGTCCGGGCCACCCCGGTCTGGGAACGTAACGCGCTGTTCGATGCGCCCGGCGAGATACTTTCCGAGGACCCCCTCCGCGTCGAGACGACGATCGAAGTCGGCGGTGACGCCCTCGATCTCACACTCGGCGAGGATCTCGACGTGATCGAATACGAGCGACGCAGCACGACCGAGGAAACCGCCTGACTCGACGGGACCGCAGGCCTCAGACAGTCGCGAGGTAGTCCTCGACGGGGACCGCGCGGTCCCAGTAGTGGTCGTGGATGTCCCGACCGAGTTCGACGGCGCCGTCGCCCGAGCCGACGAGGACGGCGTCCAGGTCCGAGACGCCGTCGCGGGTCGGGAGCGAGAGCGCGACGAGGTCGGCGGTGACGGTGAAAGAGAAGGGGAGGTCGGCGACGCGCTCGTCGATGCACGAGGGCGCGTCGCCGTCGGCGTAGCGCTCGATGGCCTCGTCGACGAGGCGGTCGTCGACGATGACCTGGGCGTCGAGGACCCCGCGGTCCGCGAGTTCGTCCACCATCTGCGCGAAGCGCGGGTAGTACACCTGCGCGCCGACGCGGAGCCAGTTCGCCTCCCGGAACAGCTCGACTGCCCAGCGTTCGAGGTACTGGGGGTTGCGAGCGGGGTTGCGGTAGAGCTCCCACTCGCCCGCGCCAGCGAGGCGCTGTCTGAAGCGCCGGGGGAGGACCGAGACGTCGTGCGCTTCCCAGAACTCGTCGTCTAGCAGGTCGTCGACGGTCCGCTGGCGCGCCAGCTCGTCGGCGACGAGACGTCCGCGGGCCGTGAGTTCCCACCCGTCGGACTGGCGGACGAGCCCGCTGTCGGCGAGTTCGTCAAGCGTCTTGTAGACGCCCGAGCGGCTCACGTCCAGGTCGTCGCGGAGGGCCGCGGTGGAGCGCGCGTCGCGCTCGACGGCGCGAAGCACCGCCGAGCGCAGTTCCGAGCGCGCCACGTAGGTGACCAGGGAATCACCGTTCATAACCCCCGACTTCGTGGGGGCCGACCTTAATCAGTTCGGTACGGTGACACCATCGCCGGCCTCCCTCCCCGGCAGGCGTTCGAATTTCCGCGGTTCACAGTCGATGCACCGATCCACGCGCCGTGGAACGGTACAGCCGCGGTCCGCGATTACACATAATATATATTATACTTTATCCGTCGCGGTGGCGCAGGCGACGATATGGACGAGGACAAGTATCCCGCGCCGTCGAGTCGCCGTCGGTTCGTCAAGGGGATCGTCGGGAGCGCCGCGATGGGCTCGCTGGGCGTCGCGGGGTCCGGGCTGACGACCGTGCCGACGAATCGCACCGGGGTCGGCGGTGGGAGCGTCAGGGCGAAGGTCATCAGGAACACGGACGGCCCGGCGGACCGGGGGATGTCGCAGATCCCGATCACCGTCGAGGACGGCGCCCTCAAGGGCCTCTGGCCCACGGCAATCGACGGCGGTGCGGTGGAGGAAGGGGTCGCGAAAGCCACGCTCGGCGGCGTGGAGTACTCGAACAAGTGGTTCCAGTACTGCGGTATCCAGACTCACCCGAAGGTCGGGCCGGACAGCGAGGCGGACAACTTCTTCCGAGTGGACGACGGCGGCGCCTACGAGTGGCAGTCGGAACTCGAAGCGGGAGCGAAGCTCACCGTCGACGACTTCGCGGACTACGAGGAGTGGGGCAACGGCGTCGGCGACGACGGCCTGGGCAAGCCCGCCGCGGCCACCTGGCGGTCGGTCGAGACCGACTCGTCGCTCCCCGTCCAGGTCATCCGGAGCCCGGAGATCGAACGGCTCGCCGAAGACGACGAGTGGCTCGCCGCGAGCACCGACCGGGGGTTCATCGCGTGGCTCAACAAGTGCACGCACCTCTGCTGTGTCCCCTCGGGATTCAAGCAGTCCGCGACGGTCGACGGCGCCGAAAACGCGGTCTACTGCCAGTGCCACCAGTCGATATACGACCCCTTCGACGTCGTCTCGAAGGTGTTCACCGCGTTCCCCCGCCCCGAGAACTGACCGCGCGGTCGCTGACTCACGGGCTCGCGAACTCGCGGGACGACAGCGCGGCGAGCTGCCCGTGCCCTCCAAAATTTACTCGTTCCCGACTCACAGGAGGCTTTTCAGTATCTGCCCCCAACGTAGACGTGATGCCGGAGATCACCGTCTCGGAAGAGCTCTACCGACAGATCGAGACAGAGTGTTCGGACGGCGACGTCGACAAGACGCTGTGGAAGATGGTCGGCAGTTACCGTCGAGAGAACAACCCCGAAGCCGACACGACCTGAACGCCTGCGCCGATTTTCCGCGACGCGACGTCCACGGACAGCGACAGTTATCGGTCCCCGCGTCGTTACGTCCCTGATGGACGGTGGACCAGCGGCAGACGACGACGTCGACGGCGCGACAGAGACGGACGACGGCGGCAACTACGACGCCTCGAACATGGGTGTGGGGATAGCGATCGGGGTCGCGCTCGGCGCCTCGTTCGGAGTCGCCTTCGACAATTTGGCGCTCGGGATGGGGATGGGTATCGCGATCGGGGTCGCTATCGGCGCGGGGATGGACCAGGCGGAGACGAAGGAGGACTGACGCTACAGCACCTGTTCGTAGACGTCGGCGAGGCGGTCGACCGAGCGTTCGACGCTGATCGACTCCCGGCGAGCGAGACACTCCTCGCCGAGGCGGTCGCGCTCGGCGAGCGTCCGCTCGATGACGTCCCGGAAGGCGCTCACGTCGTTCGGCGGCGCCTTGTAGCCGGTCTCCCCCTGGTCGATGGTGTCGGCGAGCGCCGCGCTGGCGACCCCCGCGACGGGGGTCCCGCAGGCGTTGGCTTCCAGCGCGGCGATCCCCTGGGTCTCGACGGGGCTCGGGAACGCGAAGACGTCGAGCGCCGAGTAGAACGAGGGGAGCTCCTCGCGGTCGACCCAGCCCAGGAAGTGCGCGTCCACGTCCGCCTCGGCGGCCGCGCGTTCCAGGTCGGCGCGAGCCGGGCCGTCGCCGCTAAATACGAGCGTCACGTCCAGCCCCTCCGTCGCTTCGACGATGGCTTCGAGGTTCTTCTCGTACCCGTGCCGACCGGTGTAGCCGACGAGCGGTCCGTCCGGAATGTCGTGGCGCCGGCGGAAGCGCTCGGTTTCGACCGGGCGGAAGAAATCGGTGTCGACGCCGTTCGAGACGACTTCGACGTCGGTCACGGTGCCGACGGTGTCGCGGACGTGCTCGGCGGTGCGCTCGCTCGGCGCGACGACGATGTCGGTCCGATCGAGGAAGCGCCGTTCGTACTCCTCGGCGCTGCGCTCGACGGCCCGCTCGATCGGTCGAGTGAACGCGAGGTACTCGGCGTACTCGCTCGTCGGGGTGTGGTACGAGGCGACCATCGGCAGGTCGTGTTTCCGCGCGAGTCGCATGCCCGCCAGGCCGAGGCTGAACGGTGAGTGGGCGTGGACGACCTCCGCGCTGTCGACCGCCTCCGGGACGCCCGGGACGCCGACGCGGAAGCCCTCGTAGAACGGGAACGGGAGGCTACTGACGGGGTACTCGCCCTCGCCGGCCGGGTGGTCGCCGTCGGGGTAGACCACGTCCATCCGGCCGCCGCGGCGGTGCCAGCGGTCCCGCCACGTCTGGACGGTGTAGGTGACGCCGTTGTGTGTCGGCAGGTAGGTGTCCGTGAACGCAGCCACCCTCGGCAGGTCCATGGAGCCATCGTATGCTAACCGGGCCTTAATGCGTTGCCATCTCGACCGCCCCGCGCTGACAGCCGCGTTCGCGGACCCGGTTCCGCTCACGAACGCAAAGTATACCTGCCGGTCGGCGGGACGTACCAACGACCGGATGGACACCGAGACCGTCGCTCGCGAGCGCATCGAGCGCCTGCGCGAACTCGCCGAGGAGGCCACGCTCGCGGGCCGAGAGGACCGCGCCCGTCGCTACGTCCGCCGCGCGCGCCGCATCGCCGAGCGCAATCGGCTCGGCCTCCCACGCGAGTTCACCCGCTTCACCTGCGACAGCTGTGACGCGTACCTCCGCCCCGGCCGGAACGCCCGCGTCCGCCTGCAGGACGGCCACGTCGTCGTCACCTGCGACTGCGGGGCGCAAGCCCGGTATCCGTACGACTGACGCCCGCTGGAGCCCGAGTCGACGGCCAAATTTCCGCCGTCAGCACCCGTAACCTTTGAGCGGCTTCACTCCAAGTAGTAGAGACATGAGTGACTCATCACGCGCACAGCGGATCCACGAACTCGACGTGACGGTCTGGGTCGGGAAGAACGGCCTCGACCCCATCGAAGACGAACTCAACGACCAACTGCAGGACAGCGAGTTCGTCAAGGCGAAGTTCCTCCGCGCGGCCCGGGGCGGCACCACCACCGAGGAACTCGCTGAGGAGTTGGCCGACAGGGTCAAC
Organism: Halosimplex rarum; assembly: GCF_047715405.1. Taxonomy (NCBI): domain Archaea; kingdom Methanobacteriati; phylum Methanobacteriota; class Halobacteria; order Halobacteriales; family Haloarculaceae; genus Halosimplex; species Halosimplex rarum. The sequence goes on along the minus strand of NZ_CP180412.1, from coordinate 619,732 downwards.
GCTCAGGTGGTCCGCAGTCGGGGCCACACCGCGGTGTTCGAGCGATGACCAGGGGCGCACTGGGCGTCGGGCCGGCCGCGCCGCTCCAGCAAGAGCCCGTCGAAGGCGAACCGCCCGGCCCCGTGGCGGATTTCCTCATCGAAGTCGTCGGCCTCGACGCGCCGCTGGCCGGCGCCGTCGGGTCCGCCATTACCTTCATCGTCGCGTTCGTCGCCATCTACCTGCTCGGTCGGATCTTCGTCATGCCGCTGGTCAACCGCCTGCTGAGCGCGCGCGAACTCGATACGCACGCGCGCCGACCCCTGCAGAAACTCACGGGCATCCTCATCGTCTTCGTCGCGATCGGCGCCGCCTTCGCCTTCGCTGGCTACGGCAACATCCTCACCGCCCTGGCGACCATCGGCGCGGCCGCCACGCTCGCCATCGGGTTCGCCATGCAGGACGTCCTCAAGAACTTCGTCTCCGGCGTGTTCATCTTCACCGACAAGCCGTTCCGCATCGGCGACTGGATCGAGTGGGACGACCACGCCGGCGTCGTCGAGGACATCAGCCTCCGCGTCACCCGCGTCCGCACCTTCGACAACGAGCTGCTGACCGTCCCCAACTCGAATCTCACCGACGACGTCATCAAGAACCCCGTCGCCAACGAACAGCTCCGGATGAAGTTCGTCTTCGGTATCGGCTACGAGGACGACATCGACGAGGCCACCGAGATCATCCTCGACGAGGCCGACGCGCACGAGGGGATCATGAGCGACCCCGAACCCTCTGTCCGGCTCACCGAACTCGCCGACTCCTACGTCGGCCTCCAGTCGCGCTTCTGGATCGACAATCCCAGTCGTTCAGACTTCGTCCGCATCCAGGGCGAGTACGTCACCGCCGTGAAGGAGCGGTTCGACGACGCCGGCATCAACATCCCGTACCCCCAGCGAGATCTGCACGGCGGCATCGAACTCTCGAACGTCGACGGGGTCGTCGAGCCGACGGCGGGCGACGACTAAAAACAGCACCGCACCCACTTTTTACGGACGGGGGTTTCCTCGGGCGCTTCGAGGCCTCGCTCCGCTCGGCCTCGCGCTCCCTGCGGGAACCCCCGTCCGCAAAAACTTGGGGAAAAACTCCCTTCTCGCTCGGTCGCTTCGCTCCCTCGCGAGAAGTGAATCGGCTCGCTCCGCTCGCCGAACGCTCAGTCGCCACACTGGCAGCCCTGCCCTTCCCCGGGTCGCACGGTCGCCGCGGAGCGGCGACACGCGCTCCCGGCCACGGCTACCAGTGGACGGCGAGACAGCGACCGGTCACCGGATCGGCTTGAGGCCAAGCATGCGCCATCCAACGGGGGCGGCGAGGAAACAGAGAACGCCCGCGATGATCGACGTCACCATCGTCGTCTGTCCGGCGTCGCTGACTATCACGTACGTCGGGTAGTACGCGCCCTCGTAGCGGATCGCCGACCCGGACTCGAAGTTCGGAGAGTCTGCGATTCGCGTCATCTCGTCGGTTTCGAAGGACTTCCGGAAGGCGTCCTGGGTACGTGGGTCGAGTTCGTCGTACTCGATCACTGCCGTCTCGGTCGCTAACCCCGACTCGTCTTTCGGGCCCTCGACGCCGAGGTACTGCGATCCCTGGTCGCCGACGAACACCCCGTAACCGACGAGCGCGACGCCGAAGACCACCAAGAGGATCAGTCCCCCCCTCGGACCGTTCATCGGCGATATGTCGGTGGCGTGCCGGTAAGTGCTTTCTCTGAGCGTGTCCGTCCGCGGTAGCAGACGTCGCGGTCGTTGTGTCGGCGCTCCCAGAACCGGGTCTGCCTACTCTTCGCCGCCGTCCGCCGCTTCGACCGGATCCGTCGAGTAGACCTCTTCCAACAACTCCCGAATCGCGTCGGTGAAGAAATGGGGGTTGTCGAGGTTCGAGGCGTGCCCGCCACCTGGTACCGCCTCGACCGTCGATCCGTCGATTTCGACGGCGAGCTTCGTCGCCTGCCGGCGCATGAACGGCGCCTCGTTCTCGCCGTAGAGGACGAGCGTCGGCGCGGTGATAGTCGAGAAATCGACTTCGGTCCGGTGGAACGCCGCGACAGCGCGGATCACCTTCGCGAACTCGTCGGTCGCCATCTTCGGTCCCGACTCTCGGATACGCTCTATCTGCTCGTAGTCGCCGCTGACCCCCTCGCCGGAGAACCGTTCTTGCAGCCAGACCATTGCCCGCTCGACGCGCTCGTAGCCGACCAGACGGACGGGCAGGACAGTCGCTCGGAGCATCGCCGACCGCTGGAGCCACTCGCTTCGGGAGAGGAGCTCCGGTCCGAACGTGTCCGCCAGCACCAGCCCGGCCACCCGGTCGGGGTGGCGCGCGGCGAACACCTGGGCGATGCAGCCGCCGGTCGAGAGCCCGCAGATGGCCGCTCGCTCGACGTCGAGCGCGTCGAGCAGCGCACCGAGGTCGTCGGCGAACAGGTCGACGGAGTAGCGCCCACGGGGCGAACCCCCGGTTCGGCCGTGGCCGCGGACGTCGTAGGCGATGGTCTCGTACTCGTCGCTGAGCGCGTCGAGTTGCGGATCCCACTGGGAGTGGTCGACGATGGCGCCGTGGATAAACACGACTGGAGGCCCCTCTCCGCGGCGCTCGTAGTACGTCTCGACGTCGTTGGTCCGGACTGTGGGCATACGAGAGACTACGCGCTCGGCGGGGATAAGGCCGTCAGCGGTCGTCGTGTGGAGCAGTCGCAGTCGCTGTGACGTGGTCGCGGTGGCCGGAAGGCCGTCCCGTCGGCCGACCCGGGGAAAGGCTGGTCTGCCACCAGCATCCGGCGCCGTAGGCGCCGGTTCACCGGACGCGAGGGAGCGAAGCGACCGAGTCGTCCGGCTTTTTCACCCATGTTTTTGGCGCAGGGGTACCCGCAGCGCTCGGAGAGCGCGAGGATACCCCTGGGCGAAAAAGATGGTGGCCGTATGAATGGTCGGACGCCCGGGATTGCCCGGTCGTTCGGACGCGGGGAATCCCGTTTGCCTCCTCCACCCCGCGACCCTGCGAGCGACGGGTGTCCGAGGGTCCGCTGCTCGCTTCCGCGCCTGACGGAGTGCCCTCGATCAACCGCGGCCGCGCGTCCCTGCAGACGCGAAGCCGCGGACCGCCGTCCCCGCAGGACGAGGCTTCCATGTTGGCTCACGGGGCCCACGCCCGGCGGACCGGACGCACCCGGGATTCGGCCCCCGCTGAAGGCCATACCGCGGGTGACGAGCAGGGCCTAGCTGCCCGGCCTAGTCCACTCAGAAGTACCGCCGTCCCCCATAAGGGCCTTTCGGGTCGGCGCCGTCACGCGGTCCGTCGATTCCGCGACGGCAACGCGGTCCGCCCGGTTCAGAGAAGCCCAAGCGTCCGCGACCACCAGAGGCTCGCGACCGGGATCACGAGCGCGACGGCGGCGCTCGCCCACCGGTGGTAGGTGATGATCGCCGGCGCGTCCATGTCGAAGACCACCTGCTGGGGGACCGTCACGGCCCACAGCGCCGTCACGACGAAGGTGAATCCGCCGAGAGCGATGCCGACCCCGGCGGCCAGCGGTGGGTCCGTCCGCTCGTCGCGGCCCGCGGCCAGCACGATGGCCGTCACGAGCGCGAACATCCCGCCGACGAGCGGGTTCAACGCGCCCTCGCCGTAGTAGGTCCCGATGGCGGTCGCGGGAGCGGTCCGCACCAGCCCGTACGGGACGGCGAGCGACACGAGCACGAGCACGCATCCGACGACGCCGACCAGCGGCGCGAGCCGCGTCTGCTTCATGGCGGTCTCTGCGGACGCTGCGGTTTTAACGACGGTGGTTTCGGCCCTGCTATCGCCGTCGGCCGGTCGACGGAGTCGGACGCTCGGGTCGGCCGACGAGTCGAAAAGCCGACAACGCGGGACACCGAAGCCGGGTGCATGCCATTCGGCGACACCGCCAAGAAGATCAGCCGCGTCGCTGACATCGCTGAGAAGCTCTACGAGCGACTGAACAAGGTCATCGAACAGGTTCAGGACGTCCGCGAGCGCGTCGAGAGCACGAGCGACCAGATCGAGGGGATCGACCGCGAACTCGCCGAACAGCGCGTCATCGTCGAGGCGCTGGCCGAGCAGCAGGACATCGACACCGACGCGCTCATCGACGAGCGACTCCCCGAGCCCGAGGCGGACGCAACGGGCGAGGCCGAGGGTGAAAGCGAAGACGGGGGCGAGGTGGTCGACGGCGGCGGTGACGACGGCACCACTACCGGCGGCGAGGAAGCGGGAGACGAATCGGCTGACACCCCCGACGACAGCAGTGGCGACCAAGCGGGGAGCGGAACCGGAAACTGAGACGCCGACGCGGCGGATCGACGAGCGGCGAACGGATCTGCGGTGTCGTTTCTCCACAGCGGCCGCGACAGACCGACGCGATCGCGTTCCGGATCAGTCGACCAGCCGCTGGTGTTCGACCTTGAGACACCTGTCCTGGACGAAGTTCCTGTCGGCGTCTTCGACTCGTTCGCCCGCTTCCTCGTTCGTGATCCCGAGCTGGAGCCAGACCGTCTCCACGTCCTCCCTGGCGAGGGCCTCCTCGACGATGTCGGGCACTTCGTCGCTCGGGCGGAACACGTCGACGATGTCGACCGACTCCTCGACGTCGGCCAGCGAGTCGTACGGTTCGCGACCGAATATCTCGTCGGCGTACGGATTGACCGGGATCACGTCGTAGCCCTGCTCACGCATGTACGCCGGGATGTCGTGGGCGGCTTTGCCGGGCGTGCTCGACAGGCCGACGACGGCGATGGTGTCGGCGTCGAGGATCTCGCGGAGTCGGTCGTCGGAGTCGACTGGCATGGCCGAAAATTGGGACGAGACGATCAAAAGGCTGCCGACGCGTCAGTCGTCGATCCGACCGACCACGGCGTCCGGGATAGTAGTCGACAGCGACCCGTCCTCTTCGACGGTGACGGCGTGGTCGAACAGCTGGTGGAGCGTGTTCAGCGTCTCCTCGTCGTGGGCCGTCGACTCGATGATGTGTAGGCCCAGCGCGTCGGCGTTCTCGATACGGCTCGTGAACACGTGCATGAACCGGAACACCGTCTGGACGTCCGAGTACATCAGTAGCGTCGAGAGCGAGTCGACCAGCACGCGGACGTTCTCGATGCCCCGTTCGGTGTGGAACTCTTCGACGAACTCGGAGAACTTTATCCCGACTCCGGTCATGTCCTCGGGCGACGACGCGTACTTCACGATGTCGGTGTCGCGCGCGCTTCGCCCCTGGTGTTTGGTGACGCAGTCGACGATGCCGATGTCGACGGACTCGGGGTCGGAGACGAGCGCCTCGTAGTCGTTGAGGATTCGGCTCGCGCTGTCGCGGGTGGTGACGACGATGACGCCTTCGCCCTGCTCCGAACCGTGGGCCAGGATCTCCAGCGCCATGCGACGCTTGCCGGAGAGCGGCGGGCCCGAGACCAGGAGGTTCGAACCGGGCGCCAGCGTCGCGTTCCCGAACGTTGTTCCGAGGTCGTACATTCCTTCGAGAGTCACCACCGGTAAACCACGAACCACCACAGGTTCGCGCAGTATACTCCGATTAGTTCCGGCAGTTGTTAAAATCTTTTTTATAATCCGACCGGCTGCAGACCGGCCCGTTCACACCGAGACGGCGAACGTCGCCCGCCCGACGACGAACGAGAGGATCGCCAGAAACATCCCGTACTTGAGGTGTTTCTGGCCGGCCGTCGGGTCGGTGAATCCCTCGTACCCGGCGTAGAGCATGAGGGCGACGGCCGGGGCGACCACGACGAGGTAGGCGACCCCCAACATGTCGAGCAGGTAGGGGAGCGGGCTCGCCGCGGCCGCGACGACGAGCAGCCCCAATGCGATCGACAGCGCGCGTCGGTCGCCGACGACGACGGGCAGCGTGCGAAGCCCCTCTTCGCGGTCGCCCTCCACGTCTTCCACGTCTTTGATTATCTCGCGGGCGAGCGTCGAGACGGCCGCGAGCAGCGCGAGCACGACCGTCGGCGGGACGTTCTCGACGGTCGCACCGCCGAAGAGGAACGTGCTCCCCCCGAGGTAGGCGACGAGCGCGTTGCCGGCGCCGGGCGTCCCCTTGAAGAACTCGGTGTAGGCGATCAGCAAGAGCAGGTTGACGCCCGCGATGGCGAGCGCGAGCGTCGGTAGGGCGAGCGCGGAGACGATCGCCAGCGCGAACAGGACGCCGCTGACGACGAGCGCACCGCGGGCTGAGACGCTGCCGCTCGGGATCGGTCGATCGGGGTCGTTGATCCGGTCGATGTCGCGGTCGAAGTAGTCGTTGATGGTGTTGCCGCCGGCGACGGCGAAGACGGTCGCGGCGACTGCGGCCGCGACGGCCGGAAGCTGGTTAGCTGACGTGCCCGCGACGAACGCGCCGATGGCCGTCAGCGCGCCGGAGGCGACGGCGTTGCCCGGACGCGTCAGTTCGAGAACCCCCCTGGCGCGTTCCATGTCCATCCCGTTCACCGACGCCCCCATAAATGACGCGGGACGGCGCCGTGACGAATCGGGACGTTTAAACACGAACGCTCGTGTAGAAAAGAGTGCAGGGCGCTTAGCTCAGTTTGGACAGAGTGCTTGGCTTCGGACCAAGCTGTCGCGGGTTCAAATCCTGCAGCGCCCATATTTTCGAGGGGTATAATCGCCTGACTGCGTCGGGGTGGCCTGCCAATCGAACGCAGCGACATTGCTTTCGTTCGATGGTCGAACGACGGGTGGGTTCCAAAGGGATTCGCGTACAGCCAAACTAGTGGCAACCGAGAAAATCAATCGGTGGTTGATGCACGGACCTCTGCGACCACGGACCAATAGATTGCCTTGCTAATCTACCCATTCTGCCCAAGCGCCATACTGATCACAGAGGATGCACGCAGCAACCTCGGTCCGCTGTAGAGAGGATAGATTCAGAGCATGAACCGATCAGAACGTTAGTTCTAGATATCAGACAGGTCAGTTGAATTATCTCTCCAACGGATCGCAGCCAGTGAGATGCTGACACCGACGATGAATGCGACTGCAAGGTTGAGGATGAGGCCGATAACGCCCATACCAATGACCAAGAGAGACCCTTCGTCTGGCGGATGCTCGTCCACCCGAGCTGAATAGCGATCAACGCCAAGATGACCCCGAGCATCGCCGTCGGGTAGACGGCAACCAGCCCGACAGCCAGCAGAGCGACCCCGATGTAGCTGACCCCGAGAATGATGTTCGCCCCTGCCGTCCGTGCACCGAAGGCGTATTTCCCGGCGATGCCACCACTCCCGTGACACATCGGTAACGCGCCGAAGGGGACCGCAACGAGATTCATTACCCCCATACTCGTCGAGAGGTCGTCCGGAGAGATATCGCGGTCGAAGTAATCGTCGAGCAGGACCGACGCCGCCAGTGCCGCATTGCCGACGGTCATCGCCAGCTGTCCGACTGCTCCTTCGACCGTCCCGAGCGTGAACCTGAGCGAATGTAATTGCTGAAGGCTCTCGATCGGCGGAAGTACGGGGGATGGGAGTCCCGTCTGGAGGATAGCAATCCCGCCACCAAGGACAAGAACAACAAGCGCACTCAGATTCCAGTAGCCAGCCGCAATCAACAGCACGGCCACACCGCCAGCGAGACCCGCCAACCCGGGGTCGGCAAGTCCGAGACGACCACCCGTCTCCAGCAACACGGGTGAATCCCCGAACTGGATACCCCCGACCACGGAATCGCCGATATACGAACCAAACCGGTCCAGCGAATTGGTTTGTCCGATACCAAGCAGGACGCCGCTCACTAGCAGGCCGCCGAGTAGGAGTTCACCGGTCGTGATCGACCCCGCGATGACCAGGGCGGCCAGCGCCTTCATCGGCTCGATGGAGATGGGAACCCCGTAGTAAAGCCCCCACACGACCTGGAAGACGCCGAACCAGATGAGCATGACTGCCAGCGAAAGGCCGGTCAAGACTGCGACTGCGACCACGATCGGCAGGACTGTCACCGAATCGCCGATCGCCCCTGTCACCTCGTTCCAGGCAAAGTCGAGGTCGGCTTTCTCGCGGGAGGCGAATACGCGCCGCACACACTCTCGTAGTTAGGCGGGAGAGAAGTATATTGGCAACTCGACTGGAATGGCTCGTTCCTATACTTGCTCGTGCTGTTGAAGATCGTCGAAGAATTGCTTGACACGCTGGTTGAGTTCGTCTCGCTGGTCACGGGTATCGGACGACGATAAGCCCCATGTGGTACTGTCACCACTCCAGTCGTCAGGACGGAACTGTTCGACTGAACAGCCCATTGTTACGACGTGGTCCACGTCCTCGATATCTTCGGGGGTGATCTCACGGGGCGTCCGGTCACTGATGTCGATACCGACCTCCTGCATCGCTTCGATGACTTCCTCGTGGACGCTGTCAGCGGGATCAACGCCACCGGTGATGATCTCGACATTGAGGGCGCGCTGGTCGCGCTCCTGTTCGGCGAAGGCGGTCGCCATCTGACTCCGACCAGCGTTGCCAACACAGACGAATGCGAGTTTTGTCATCAGATCGTACGAAGGCGATGAGCACACAAGAGTATATACTCTACTCAGTTCGCACACGTACTGAGCATATTCGAAAGAGCTCTTGACTCATACCGACGGTCAATACAGGGTACAGCGTTAACGGGAGGAGTCGTGGCCAACAATAATTAGCTGTGACTTTGTTACTTCATTCCATGGTCAAATGCGCTCGATGCGGTCGTAATGTGGATGATCTTCAAAGCGTCCCGCCAGATGTCATCTCGAAAGAACTAATCGACTCCATTGATCATGGCGAAGAAGACTTTGCCGGGGGGAGTGGTATGAAAGTTTGCGCCAAGTGTATGAATGAACTGAAGGGGAACTGAAAACGAAGTGGGGATCGTTACTGGCGATTTTAGCACGATCTGGATCACGATATTTGTGCCCTCCATCTTGCACACGCGCTCTCGACCTACTGTTTCCCTATCAAAAGCGGCGTGCTGGATACAGGGGGTTGATGGGGCAAATAAGAGTGTAATATTACGGACGGAGTTCCAGTATTAGACACTCTCGCATCGTCGCAATTGTTTCAATCGACAGGCCCGTATTTCTTCGATGTGTGTCCCGAAGTCTCACTCGGTGAAAAATGCGAGAACCTCTACGAACAGGTCGGGCTTGATACGTCCTATCTTGTTTTGATGACGATGTCCGGTGTGCTTGCTGGCGTGGCTCTCCTGACCAACTCGATTCCAATTCTCATCGGCGCGATGGTCATTGCCCCGGCATTGACGCCGTTGGAACTCGTTTCCGCTGGCATTGCTTCCAACCGGTTGCATCGAGCCGGATTCGGGGCCATGGTCGCATTCGGCGGTCTTTTGGCTGCGACTGCTGGAGCGATGGGAACGACGGTGATACTGAACATGACAGGAGTGCTCCCACCTGCGCAGAACCTCATCGAGAAACCACTCCTTGAGGAACGCATTACGGCCGGCTGGTATAGCGTCCTTGCCGCTGCCGCGGCGGGTATCGCGGCGGGGATAGCGACCGACGAAGAACGGACAGATACGCTCGTCGGCGTCGTCGCTGCCCTCGCACTCGTCCCGGCCGCAGCTGCTGGCGGAATAACATTACTGTCACGAGCGCCTGCTAGGGCCAGTGGCGGCCTCCTCTTACTCGTCGTAAATGCAGGCATGGTCGTGATAACCGGGACGCTAACACTCTGGCTCCACACTCGTGGCGATAGTAAAGCGCACACAGGCTAACAGGCATGCAACGTGCCTATCGCCTGCTTCTATCGTCCATGCCGAACCGAACGAACTCTTATGCTAACCTCACGTGGCACAGGTACCGGTCAGTACAGAGGATATATCGCTCATACGAGTGAACCGGGACTATCGAGTAGGAAACTTGCGGCCTGTAGTGTCTCACCGGTCATGACCGTATTTGAGTCTCGGGCGTCCCTCGTCAAAGCGTGCTCCCCGGCTCACTATGTCTTCGCGTCGATCAAACTCAATCAGCCCCGCAGCCTGTAACTCGGGGAGATCGACGTGGTGGAGTTCGTATACGAGCGTGACGTATTCCTCGCAGGAGAGCGTTTCATCATCCCGAACAATCGGGGTTGCATCTATCGTCTCCGCTGCTGTGAGGGCAGCGACCACTCGTTCTTGTTGCGTTCGTAGCGCTGTCTGGAAGTCCTCCCGACTCGAAGCGACCTGCTCACTCATCTCCAGTCGTCCCTCTGATCTCGAAATTCTCGCACCCACACTCCGGGTCCGTGTCCTGATACGGAACGGTTGCAGTATCAGGTGTCCGTTTCCGGCCAATTCGAGGCGTTCCACGGCAAGTACACACAATGCGATACGGTAGCATCGAACCCATTATGCGTTCTCGATATGGGCCGCCTGGATAACTCCCTCACTAGTTATCGTGACTTCGAACCCTTCGTAAGAGAATAAAATGCTGTCACAGGTCCCGTGGCCGGTAGCTGGCTCCGTCGTCAGTTTGTCAAGCGCGTCTGTGTCGATAACGGTCTGAAGCGGTGACAAAGCCTGTGGGTCTTCCTCACTGGCGGCCGCGGCCACTGCAACGACCGCGAAACTCTGTGAGTCACGGATGCTGTCGTACGTCGCGTGGAACGATTCGCTCTCCACATCGAATTCAATGAGGGTCAGTGACTCCGCGATCTCCGGGTTCGCGGTCATCGTTTGAGAAGCTTCCATCACCCAAATAGAGGCTATCTACGGGGTTGAGTCTGGATTTTGCTCACGCAACATGTTTTTATACAGGAGGATCGGCGTTTACTTCTCAGGAGTGATGAGGGTACTCGCTACGAGGCGACGCATCCCGCGCTGTAACCGTGATGAGACCGCCTGTCGGGTGATCCCGAGTTCGTCTGCGAGATCATCTTGCGTAGCGTCTCGTGGCGAGTCGAAGTACCCGCTTGAATACGCCATGACCAATGCATCCCGTTGCCCGTCGGTAAGGTCGTACTCGCGGTCGGACCTGAGCGATGAAATCGCGTGTAGTTCAGTCAGCTCAATCGGGATATCGTGGTCTTTGCAGTATGTCTGGAAATCGGAGAGATCTTGTTGCTCGCTTGCCCGGACTTCAAAGGTCCACTGTTTTTCCTTGCCGATGCCGGATAGGAGCGTGATATCAGTGTTTATGATTGCCGTGAGAATGCTCTCGTGGGTGAGGTTCCAATCAATGCGGACGAACATCTGTTTCTCCAATTTGTCGATTACTTTAACCTGCTCGATCCCGATGTCAGAACTCAAATCTGTCGTGAGTTTATCCGTGTCATCAGCAGAAATCCAAAAGTAAGGAATAACGGCCTCGCCCGTCGGCACGATACGATCTAACTCGATCGTGACATCCGTCAACTGCTCAAACACAGCGCTCAACGGGAAATCGGCCTGCTTGACAGTGAATGAGGCTTCGATGGCCATACTGGATGACTAGCGCGTCGCTCTTTTGGATTACTCGCTACTGTGCCCTCGGGGGGGACTCCCAACAGTTAGTCAGTCAATTTCCTGTAGTCACCGCTCTGTTCGTGTAGTCTGGCCCGGGAACCGCTGCCTGGCTACGTCGCCCGGGTCCGCCAGGGGGAGCAGCCCCGAAGAGATCATCCGACGAAGCAGGACGACGATACCATTTTCCAGGCCGTTGGCGAAGATCGCCTGCTCGTCTGAGTCGTCGTGATCGTCGTCCGGGTAGAAGGAACTGACCAGCAATTTTGTGCGATCAACCAACAGTAGGCGGCTGATGCCAACCTCGTCGTCGCTCGCTGGCCCGAGGAGCCAGTCCAGTTCGGTTTCGAACACCTTCACAGATGGCAGCTCGGTGCCGAGCTTGGCAATGATCGCGTCCGTCTCGCCACCGATAATCACATCGACGCCGCGGTCTACTGCGTCGTGGAGTCGCTCATACAACGCCTCCGTCAGAAGCTCCTCCTCGACGACCAACAAGACGACCTCCGAGTCGGCGTCCTCCAGCAGCGTGTGTGTCCTGGACTCGATGCCGTCGTGGCCGGACAGCGACCATACCTCCTGCATTCGGTCGCTCTTGTCCTCCGGCTGGAGGTCGAGCGCTTCGAGATGTGACTGGAGGGTGTCGATCCGCGTGTCGTACTGCTGCCGGAGGGTCGCGGTTGCCTCCTCGATGCTAACTGCGCGAAACTGCTGAGGGCTGGAGTGCTGCACTTCGACCAGTCCCTTCGACTCCAGCACTCGGACGGCATCGTACACCCGGGTTCGCGGAACCTCCGAAAGCTCGCTGATTTCCTTGGCGGTCCCCGCCGAGAGTTGGGTCAATGCCAGGAAACACCCCGCCTCGTACTCTTTGAGTCCGAGATCCTGCAACAGACCCACCGTCTCGGCTTTATAGTTCTCAGTTGTCATTATGTGGTCCTGTCACGTACGACAGATTGAAAGGAGCACTGACGAACGGGAACCAACAATGTATTGAAAGTATTGGGTACACCCCCGGTTGATTCAGACATACCGTGGCAAGAATCCCTAAACGAATAAGCCCTTTTACCCATATAATCAATACATTTGTAAAAATCAATCCGGATCGGTTATTGGTGGATATTTTGAAATGCAGATGTGGGTCCATGGCCTATAGACGCGGATAGATTTGAAAATTTCAAGCGAATCTCCGGCTATCCTTGATCGGTGACCGACCCGTCGTCGGTGTCGTCGTCCGGGCGCGCGCCGGGGCCTGACTGTGGATAGAAGTGGTCCCATGACTGGACCTGCGTCTCGGAGATGATCTCGGAGCTGTTGATCGTCATGCCCAAGCCCGCCAGTTCGTTGCGGATCTCTTCGATCTCCCTGACCGTGCCGGCGACGACCTCGACGTGGACATTTCGTTCGCCCCCAAGCAAATCGCGGGTGGTCACCACACCGCGAATGTCGAGGATCTGTTCGTTCAGTGAGTCCAGTTTATTCGGATCGACCGTGCAGACGAACATGACGTGGAGGGGGTAGCCCGCTTCCTCGTAGTTGATCTCGGGGTGGTAGCCCCGGATCACGCCCTTCCCCTCCAGTTTGTCGAGGCGATTCCGGACCGTCGTGGAGGTCACATCCACCTTCTCGCCGATCTCCGTATCGGTCTGGCGGGCGTTGAGCTGGAGTTGGTGCAAGATGCTCCGGTCCACATCGTCAAGTGGGGTGTCGTCCATGCGGTGTCCTTGGACGGGGCGACTGAAAAGTCCGCATGGGCCCTTCACGGGCAGAGATTGAAGCAGTCCGCCTGATAACTCCGCAAGAGACCTGATAGAGATGACCAATATAGGATACTATCCTGCTGCAGTCGCCTGTCGTATAGCAATTTTCGACACAATAGAGCCTACTAGTAGTTTCTGAATGTGGAACGCCCGTATCTTAGTATTCACTCTTCTAAGTACCTATTCTGAACCCCTCGAAATCAGTCGTCTCACGTCTCAAAGGACAATTCGTTCGACAGTCGAACCAGAGCCTGCAGCGCCCATACATTTGCAGTGAAATAATCGCCAGACCGCGTGGCGATTACCGGTCGAACGACCGGAGTTGAGTGCTTTCGTTCGATAGTCGAACGTGGGGGTAGTTTCCAACGGGGATCGCGTACCTGCAATCAGGACAAGTACCGAGAAAATCAATCATCGATTGAAACTCGTCGCGCCGACTACTGAGCCGATAAAGCACGCGGGCTAAATCGATATGCGACGACAGGGGCGCAGACCGGTGAGTCCGAGTTACTCGTTTTCCAGTGCGTCGTAGATGTCTCGGTTCGACTCTCGGTCGGCCGCCGCGACGCGCCGAACTAACTCCCGACGGATATCTTCCATCACTTCGTCGAGTGCAGAGGCGGACTCCGTTCCTTCCTCAGTGGCCATGTCCGAGTGGATGTCCTGAACGCGGTTAATCGTTCGGGTGGGAGGAATCGTCAGTTAGCTGTTCTAGTCCGTATCGAATCAGGTCCTCACGCCAGTCTTCGATCTCCCCTATCAGGTCCAACTCTTCGGTATGGGACCGGAGATACTCGACAGATTCTCTCTCGTCCACAGTCGCTTCGTCGGTTCCGAATCGCTTCAGTATCGACCTGATTTCGTCATCGTACTCGAACTGGTAGCCGTTGAGGAAGTAGAACACGACCACCGTATTGAGTGCAGTGCGCTTGTTCGCGTCGACGAACGGATGATTGGCAACGAGGAGCCGGAGGAGGTGAAACGCCTTCTCGTGGATCGTCTCCGGTACGGTATCGAAACTCCCTTCTTCGATGTAGCTCAGTGCGAACTCGATGTCCCCACGGTTCGCCACGCCGGAGTGCGTGTTGGGGTACTCCGAGACGATATCGTCGTGGAGGGCAAGGACATCCTCGACCGACGGATACCACAACGAGTCTCCCATTCACTCGTTCATCGACACCGACCCGGTGTAGTCTTTGTCATGGACCACTCCGGAATCGGATCAAATCTGCGTATTTCAGACCTCCGAATTCGGCTTTCTCAGGCCTGAAGAGTCGAATCGATCGACAGTCGAACCGGAGCCTGCAGCGCCCATCACGTTTCCGAACAGTCGACGTTCGCCAGACACGGTCGTGTTGCTTTCCGACCGTCACTGCATGTATTCGTTCTTCAGGCGCCGAATCCACTGAACGAGGCCACCAGACGGACGGTGCGACCGCTCAGGAATCGTAGACGAAGCGCTCGACCGTCGCGACCGCTTCGCAGGTTCGCCCCCGGCCGGTCGCGTAGGGACCGATGACGACGCCCGTGAACCCGGCCGTCACTTCCGTGGAGAGGTAGCGCGTAGCCGCCGCGCCCAGTTGTTCGTCGTCCGCAAGGAAGCGGTACTCCTCGCCGTCGGCCGTGACGGCGAGGTCGGTCTTCGTCCCGACCGGCGCGCGTCCGATCACGTCCGTCGCGTCGCCGATGCGGAGCCGTGCGAAGGCCTCTCGACGGCCGTCGCGGCGCGTCACGCCCAGTTGGTAGTGGTGGTCGTCGTCGGCGACTATCGCGAGGCCGGCTTCCTCGCCGCGACCGGGGTCGAAGGTCAGCGTCGCCTCGGTCCGGCAGTCGAAGCCGGTCTGTCGGCGGCCGACGAAGGCGGCTCCGGGTTCGTCCAGAGTCTCCGGACCGCCGCGGAGGCGAAGCCCGTCGGACCCGGTCTCGTAGCGCTCGCGGTCGGGGTGGCGGCGGAACTGCCACTCGACGCCCAGCCCGTCCGCGAAACTCGTGTCGGTGCGCTCGATGGATGTCTCGTCCGGCCGCCGCTCGCCCGGAAGCGGGCCGTCCATCTCGGTCGTAATCGGGTCGCCACTGTTGACGACCGGCCAGCCGTCCTCCCACGAGACGGGCGCGAGGAACGTCTCGCGGCCGAGATGGTGGAACCGCGGCCACGGGCCGCGCTGGCGGATGCCGAGACAGACGAGCCACCAGTTCCCGTCGCCGTCTCGCACGAAGTCGGCGTGGCCGACGGCGCGAATGTCCTCGCGCGGCAGGCCCCAGTGGGTGAGGACGGGGTTGTCGGGGCACCCCTCGTAGGGGCCGCTCGGCTCGTCGGCGCGCGCGGCGACGACCATGTGTCCGGCGTGGGTGCCGCCCTCGGCGAGTATCAGGTGGTAGGTGCCGTCGCGTTCGTAGATGTGCGGCGCCTCGACGTAGGGGTCGCGAAAACCGGTCCAGACGGTGTGAGCGTCGCCGAGTTCGCCCGTCTCCACGTCGAGTTCGGCCTGTCGGATGGGATTCTCGGGGTCGCCGGAGTGGTAGGTGAAGTAGCAGGTGTCGTCCTCGAAGAAGAGGTCGGGGTCGATGCCCGGCGCGTCCACCCACGTCGGGTCGGACCACTCTCCTGCCGGGTCGTCTGCCGTGACGAAGAAGTGGCCGTCGCCGCTGACGTTCGTGGTGACGAGGTAGAAGGTGCCGTCGTGGTGGCGGAGCGTCGGCGCGTAGATGCCGGCGGACGCGCCGGCGTCGTGGACGGCCAGTTGCGACTCGCGGGTGAGCGCGTGCCCGATCGGTTCCCAGTCGGCGAGGTTCTCGCTCCGGTAGAGCGGGACGCCGGGGACGTACTCGAAGGAGCTGGTGGCGAGATAGAACGTTCCGTCGGCCCGGCAGATCGTCGGATCGGGGTGAAAGCCCGGAAGCACGGGGTTCTCGTAGCGCATGACCTGACAGTGACACGAACGGCATTTCACGGTATCGCTTGACAGTCCCCTCGCGGTCCGAGCGCCGGTCGCGATCGAACTCGTTTCAGATAACAACAGTTTTGCACGACAGTTCGAAAAAGGGGTGCTACCGTGGTGGAACGCGATAGCGGTGGCGTGGACCGGCGAAGCGTGCTGAAAACGATCGGGGCGGGAGCGGTGGCCGCGACGGGGACGGTCGCGACCAGCGGTGCGGCGGCGGCCGACGAGAGCGGCGAGCACTACCACAACCCCGTCGGGCCGATCGGGTTCGGCGACGTGACGGTCATCCAGGACCAGAGCGACGACGGCGACGCCTACTACGCCTACGGGACCGAGACGCCGAAGGACATCGTCCCGATCGCGCGGTCCGAAGACCTCGCCAACTGGGAGTACATCGCGCCGGCACTGGAGGAGTACCCCGACTGGCGCGACGAGGAGGACGCCGGCGTGTGGGCGCCGGATATCAACTACTACGACGGGCGGTACCACCTCTACTACTCCTACTCGACGTGGGGCAGCCAGGACAACCCCGGCATCGGCCTGGCGACGGCGGACTCCCCGGACGGCCCCTTCGAAGATCAGGGGCCGGTGTTCCGGGCCGAGGACCTCGGGATGACCAACTGCATCGACGGGGAGTTCCGGGTCGTCGACGGCACGCCCTACATGGTGTGGGGGAGCTGGTACGGCATCCACGGCGTCGAACTCACCGAGGGCGCCGACGACTACGTCGAGGAAACCGACTTTCACCTCGCGGGCGATATGCGCGAGGGCGGGATGGTAATCGAGGAGAACGACTACTACTACCTGTTCTACTCGACCGGTCACTGCTGCGACGGCTACGACAGCACCTACGAGGTCGAGGTCGGTCGGTCGGAGTCGTTCACCGGCCCGTACTACAACCAGAACGGGACCGACCTGCGTGAGTTGAACGAACACAACAGCGGCGTCGCCGTCCTCTCGGCGACGGACCGGTTCACCGGACCGGGTCACAACACCGCCTATCAGGACGAGAACGGTGACTGGTGGATGTTCTACCACGTCGAGGCGACGGCCGAGCGGGAGGTGCGGACGATGATGGTCGACCGTATCCAGTGGGACGACGACGACTGGCCCGTGGTGGCCTGCAACGGCTACCCGAGCGCGAGCAGTCCCGTGCCCGGGAGCGGCGAATTCGACTGCGAGAGCGACGCGTTCGAGAGTAGCGTCTCGGAGGGCACCGCGACGGCGACGGGGACTGCGACTGCAGACCCCACGGAGACGCCGACGGCGACGCAAACGACGACTACGTCCGGCACGGGCGACGGGATGTCGGTGTTCGGCGGAGTGGCGGCACTGGGTACGGCGGCGGTCGGCGCGCTCGGCCACGGTCGCGACCGCGACGCGAACGGCGACAGTTCGGACTGACGGCCGAGCCTTCGATCCGGGGAGAACGCGGAGTCGGGGGACGGTCTGACCAAATGCGCCCGAGGACCGGGGGAAGCGACTGATACGTCGAGAACGTTTATTCCCGTCACGTTCGACAACGGACCATGGCCGGACAAGAGCGGATCGTCGTGTTGAATCAGCCCGCACACGGGATTCCGGCGAGCGAGTACGCGGAGGAACTCCGCAGACGCCTGCCGGACTACCACGTGAAACTCCCGCTGACCGAGGGGGAAACGCGCGCGACGGTCGGACAGGCGCGGATCGTCACCGGACTCCACATGGACGAGGAGTTGCTTGCGCGCGCCGACGAGCTGCGCCTGTTCGCCTGCGGGTCGGCCGGCGTGGGGCACCTCCCCCTCGACGCCTTCCGCGAGCGCGGCGTCGCGGTCACGAACGCCTCGGGCGTCCACGGACCGAACATCGCCGAACACGTGATCGGATGGATGCTCGCCTTCGCCCGCCGGCTCGACGAGGGGTGGCGTCGCGAACAGGAGAACCTCTGGCAGCACTTCCGGGGCGGCGAACTTCAGGGTTCCACCGTGACGGTCGTCGGGATGGGCGCCATCGGCCAGGCGGTCGTCGAGCGTCTCGACGGCTTCGGCGTGGAGACCATCGGCGCCCGGTACTCTCCCGACAAAGGCGGCCCGACCGACGACGTCGTGGGGTTCACCGACGAGGAAACGTTCCAGGGCGCGCTCACCCGGTCGGAGTACGTCGTCGTCGCGGCGCCGTTGACAGACGAGACGCGGGGCCTCATCGCGGAGACGGAGCTGGCGGCGATGCCGACCGAGGCCGTCCTGATCAACGTGGGCCGGGGCCCCATCGTCGACACCGACGCGCTGGTCTCGGCTATCAGGGGGAACAAGCTCGCCGGGGCCGGACTGGACGTGACGGACCCCGAACCGCTCCCGGCGGACCACCCGCTCTGGGAGTTCGACAACGTCCGCATCACGCCGCACAACTCCGGCGCGACGCCCGAGTACTGGACGCGGCTCGCCGAGATCCTCCAATCGAATCTCGAACGCATCGACGACAGCGGCCGATACGACGGCCTGGAGAATCAGGTCGTCAGTCCCGCCGACGACTGACGGGACTTCGCCAGGGTCGACTCGGGCCGGGGAGCGCAGACCGCTTCGGCGCCACTCACGCACGCCACCAGCAGGTATTTTCGCCGACGGCCCGTGGCGCCAGTATGACCGACGGCGACGCGGACCGGCTCTACCCGAACCGCGACGGGGCCACCGACGGAGACGGCGCCGGTGCGAGCGGCGAGAGCGGCGTCTCTCGCCGCGGGCTGCTCGCGGGGTCAGCGACGGCCGGCGCGGCGCTCGCGGCCGGGTGTTCGAGCGAATCGACCGGCAGGACGGGGGAGACGGCGACCGGCGACGGCCGCGGAACCCGGGAAAGCGGCGAAGCGACGGTCTTCGTGTTCAACACCGAGGACGCGACGGTGAGCATCGTCGACCCGGAGGACGACGAAGTCGTCGACACGCAGCACGTCGGACTCTCGGCGTCGTTCCCGTCGAACCAGTACGCGCCCGGACTGACGACCGACGCCGCGGACCCGCTCTGGCTGAACGTGAATCGGGGCGTCCGGGCACTCGCGGCGGGATCGCTGTCGGAGGTCGCGCACGTCGACACCGGGTCGGGGTCGAACTGGCAGGAACTGACGCCGGACGGCGAGTCGGTCGTCGTCAGCGCGCGCGAACCGGCCCACACCAACTACCGGATCGACGCCGACCGCGACTCGGACACGTTCGGGGAGATCACCGCCGAAATCGACCGAACCGACGAGGGAGGACGGGGCGACAACGACGGACCCGGGCCGTGCGACGTGACGATCCACCCCGACGGCGAGTTCGCG
This sequence comes from Halosimplex rarum, assembly GCF_047715405.1. Lineage (NCBI taxonomy): Archaea > Methanobacteriati > Methanobacteriota > Halobacteria > Halobacteriales > Haloarculaceae > Halosimplex > Halosimplex rarum. Next base: position 600,272 of record NZ_CP180412.1, on the reverse strand, counting down.
TTCGTGCCCGACCTCTTCGGCGACACGCTGACAGTCCTCGACGTCGAGAACTTCGGGATCGAGCGGCAGATCGACGTGCCGCCGGTCGGCGAGGGGGTAGACGCGGACGGCACGGAAGCCGCGAGCGGCGCGTCGAAGCCGTGGATGGGGACTATCGCACCCAGCGGCGACCGACTCCTGATCGAACACCAGACGGGGACCGAGAGCGTCTGGGACACGAGCGACCCCGCGAGTCCCGAGTTACTCGCGCAACTGACGCCCGACGACGGACTCGGCGAGGGCGCGCTCACCAGCGAGATCGGTCCGGACTCACGGACGGGATACGTTTTCACGCCCGGAACGAACGACGTGTCGGTCGTCGACGTCGAGGATCGGGAGGTCGTCGACCGCATCGACCTCGGCGGCGCGGCGTTCGTCGGGACGTGGGGGCCCGGCCACGAGAAACTCTACGTGCCGGTCCAGACGAACGACGAGGTCGCGGTGATCGACCACGAGTCGCGCGAGATCGTCGAGCGGATTTCGGTCGGGGCCGCGCCCTACGGTGCGACGGCCGCGCAGGTCCGGCCGGAGCCCGACGAGACGGCGAGCCTGCTCGCCGCGATGGCCGCCGTCGGGCTGGACGTGGGTGAGGCCGACACGACGTACTGCATCGGCAACTGCGCCTGTGGCCACCAGTTGTAGCGGGATCGGATCTGCGTCGGGCCGTCAGTGGACGGTCACTTCGCCGTCCTCGACGGTGATGTCGAGGAGGCTCGTCGCCTCGTAGTCGGTCTCGTCGAGCGCGCTCTCGCCGACCTTGCGGAGGACGACGACGATGTCCGCGACCTCGGCGCCGATGTCGTCGAGCGCCTGCGTGATCGCGGCGAGCGTCCCGCCGGTCGAGAGCAGGTCGTCGACGATGAGCACGCGGTCGCCGTCCTCGATGTCGTTGATGTACATCTCCGAGGAGGAGTATCCGGTCGACTTCTGCAGGGCGACCTCGTCGGGGAGGCCGTACTCGCGCTTGCGGATGACGACGAGCGGGATGTCGGTCTGCAGGGAGAGCGCGGTCGCGACGTGGATGCCCATCGCTTCGGGCGCGACGATCTTGTCGACGTCGAGGTCGGCGTTGCGGACGATGCCGACGACGACCTCGCGCAGGAGCGCGGGGTCGAGCATCGGTACGCCGTTGCTGATGGGGTGGACGAGGTACTCGTAGCCGTCCTTGTCGATGATAGGCGCCTCGTGCAGGGACGCGCGGAGCCGTTCCATGCCGTCCGGTTGCCGAGGGTCGCAAAAAAACTCCTGTTTGCCGGCCGGGGGCGTCCCCGCCCCGGCGGGATCGAAGCGATCGGCCGCGATTACTCGGGGACCGTGCCCTCGACGCCCTCGACGTAGCTGCCCATGTCCTGGAACAGCGTCGCGTCGTCGGCGTCGGCGAACTCGCTGTCGGCCCACACGTCGGTGTCGCCGCTCTCGATGGCCGAGCGGGTGTCTTCGACGGCCGATTTCACGTCGTCGGGCACCTCGGGCCCCCAGTCGGAGAGGCCGACGATGCCGTCGTTGAGCCCCTCGAAGTAGAAGTCGGGTTCCCAGGAGCCGTCGTGGACGGCTTCGAGCGTGGGGCCGTAGAACTGCTCCCAGTGCCAGATGGGGGAGGTGACGTAGCTGTCGCCGCCCTGTTCGTTCATCGGGGCGTCGTAGCCGGTCGCCCAGATGCCGGCCTCGGCCGCGGCCTGGACGGCCGCCGCGGAGTCCTGGTGCTGGGCCATCACGTCGACGCCCTGGTCGATGAGCGCGTTGGCCGCCTCCTTCTCCTTGGGCGGGTCGTACCACGTGTTCGTCCAGCGGACCTTCGTCGTGACGTCCTCGTTGACCGACCGCGCGCCCAGCGTGAAGGCGTTGATGCCGCGGACGACCTCCGCGATGGGCAGCGCCGCGACGTACCCGAGCGTGTTCGCTTCGGTCAGCATGCCGGCGGCGACGCCGGCCATGTAGCGCGCCTGGTACATCCGCCCGAAGTACCGGCCCATGTTCTCCCGGGTCTCGTAGCCCGAGCAGTGCTCGAAGAGGGTGTCGGGGTTGTCCTCGGCCACCGAGACCATCGTGTCCATGTAGCCGAAGGTGTTGCCGAACACGATGTCGTAGCCGTCCTGGACGTACTGCTGGAAGACGGGTTTGGCGTCGGCCGGCTTGACGTCCTCGGAGTAGTCGGACTCCAGCCAGTCGTACTCCTCGGCGACGGCCTTGCGGCCCTGCTCGTGGGCCCACGACCAGCCCTGGTCGCCGACCGCCGAGTTGTAGACGAACGCGGCCCTGACGGTGTCGCTCCCGCCCGATCCGCCGTCGCCGCTCGTCCCCGTTCCGTCGCCGCCGCCCGTGTCCGTCTCGGGGTCGCCCGTTCCCGTACAGCCGGCCAGTCCGGCCGCGCCCGCGAGTCCCAGTGCCTTGATCGCCCGTCGTCGTGTGATGTCTGTCGACATTGTTGTGTCGGTGGCTGTGATCCGGGATCCACCCCGGTCGATCGCTCCTCGTCTGGTACGGATATGCGGCAATTGATAAGGTTGCCTATAGCGGGCTGGATAGCGGTATTAGGACTACAGAGGCCCTCTAGGACCGGGCGCCAGCGGCGGTCTACGCGCCGTGTGAGCGCGAACCGGGGCGCGGGCCAAACGGTATCTTCAAGGACGCTCGAAGCCGTGCCGGATCGTAATGGCCGAGGACGCGTTCCTCCGGATGTCGGACGTCCGCAAGGAGTTCCCGGGGGTCGTCGCGAACGACGACATCGACTTCTCAGTCCGCCGCGGCGAGATTCACGGGCTCCTCGGCGAGAACGGCGCCGGCAAGAGCACCCTGATGAAGATACTCTACGGGCTCTACGACGCCGACGGTGGAACCGTCCACCTCGGTGACCGCCGGCTCGATCTCGATTCGCCACAGGACGCTATCGACTGCGGCATCGGAATGGTCCACCAGCACTTCAAGCTCATCCCGCGGCTCACCGTCGCCGAGAACGTCGTCCTCGGCGAGCGCGAACCCGCCGGCCCGTTCCGTGACCGCGCGAGCGAGGGGGAGGGTGCCACTGATGACAGCGGCTGGCTGCCCGAGTCCATCAGGACGAACCGAGTCGCTCGCGCCCTCGCCGAGCGATTCTCGATCGGGCTCGACGCCTCCGCCGACGAGATCGACGCGCTGGCCGACGAGTACGGCTTCGACGTCGACGTACGGGCGCCCGTCCACGAACTCGACGTGGGCCAGCGCCAGCGCGTCGAGATCCTGAAGGCGCTGTATCGGGACGTGGATCTGCTCGTCCTCGACGAGCCGACCGCCGTCCTCACGCCGACGGAGGCCGAGCGCCTGTTCGAGACGCTCCGCGCGCTGGCCGACGAAGGCATCGCCATCGTCTTCATCACGCACAAGCTCTCGGAGGCGACGGCGATCACCGACCGGGTGACGGTCCTCAGAGAGGGGAAGAACGTCGGGACCGTCGCGACCAGCGACGTCGACCAGTCGGACCTCGCGCGGATGATGGTCGGCCGCGAGGTCCTGTTCTCGCTCGACCGCGAGCCGGTCGACACCGGCGCGCCGGTCCTCGACGCGAGCGGCCTGCGCGCCGACGACGACCGCGGGATCGAGGCCCTCTCGGGCATCGACCTCTCCGTTCGCGCGGGCGAGATCGTCGGCATCGCGGGCGTGAGCGGCAACGGACAGCGCGAACTCGCGGAGACGCTCGCCGGCGTCCGGTCGCCGACCGCTGGGACCGTGGCGGTCGACGGGACGGACCTGACCGGTGCGTCGACGCGGACGTTCGTCGACAGCGGCGTCTCGTACGTCCCCGAGGACCGCCACGAGTACGGCTGCGCGCCGGAGCTGTCGGTGATGCACAACGCCGCGCTGAAGCAGTTCCGCGGCGAGCGCTTCGACGACGGGCCCTTCCTGGACTACGACGAACTGCGCAGCTACGCTCAGGAGGTCGTCGACGAGTTCGACGTCCGCGGCGTCCACGACGTGGGCGAGGTGGCCGCGGGCGACCTCTCCGGCGGAAACCTCCAGAAGCTCATCCTCGGCCGGGAACTCGCCCGTGACCCGGACCTGCTCGTCGCCCACCAGCCGACCCGCGGCGTCGACGTGGGCGCTATCGAGTTCCTCCGCGACGCGCTGCTCGACCAGCGCGCAGAGGGCACGGGCACCGTCCTCATCTCCGAGGACCTAGACGAGCTGTTCGACCTGAGCGACCGACTGCTCGTGCTGTACGAGGGCGAGGTCGTCCACGAGACCACGCCGGAGGATGCCGACCGCGAGCGCGTCGGGATGCGGATGACCGGCGGCGCGGCCGACCCGGACCACGCCGGCCGTGGGGCCGGAGAGCCCGACGACGACGCGAGCGCGACCGACCGGGCGATGACGGACGGCGGCAGTTCGGGGACCAGGGGCGATCCGCCCGGCGACGGGAACGCGCTCGACGGCGGTGATTCCCGGTGAACCTCTCGGTCGAGCTGTCGGCCCGCGACGAGGTGCCGACCTGGCTGGCCTACGGGACGCCGGTGTTCACGGTGGTCGGCGCGCTCGCGTTGAGCGCCGTCGCACTCGTCGCCCTCTCCGTCGATCCCATCGCCGCGTACAACACGATGTTCGTCGAGACGCTGACCGATCCGTTCGGGCTCCGCCAGACCGCGACGCGGACGGTCCCGCTGGTCCTGACCGGGCTCGCGGTCTACCTCCCGCTGCGCGCGGGCCTGTGGAACGTCGGGGCGGAAGGGCAACTGTACGCCGGCGCGGTCGTCGGGACGTGGCTCGCGCTGAACGTCTCGCTGCCGATGGTCGCGCTGATCCCGCTCGCACTGGCTGGCGCCGGCGTCGCCGGCGGCCTCTGGGCGGGCATCCCCGGCTACCTGAAGGCGAAGTGGGACGTCAACGAGATCATCACGACGCTCCTGCTCACGTTCGTCGCGACGCAGTTCGCCAGCTACCTCGTCCGCGGGCCGATGCAGGGCGGCAGCGGGAACTTCCCCGGGAGCGAACTCCTGCCCGACGCCGCGCAGTTCCCGGCGATCCCGGTCCTCGACGTCCACGCGGGCTTTCTCGTCGGCCTGCTCGCGGTCGCGGTGACCGCGATCGTCGTCGGCCGGACGCGCGTCGGCTTCGACATCACCTTCGTCGGGTCGAACCCGCTCGCGGCCGCCCAGGCAGGGATGAGCACGTTCCGGGTGTACCTGTTCGTGTTCCTCGTCGGCGGCGCGTTCGCCGGGATCGCCGGCTTCAACGAGATCTCGGGCGTGCAGGAACGACTCAGGCCCGAGTTCTCGCCGGGTTACGGCTTCACCGCGATCCCGATCGCGCTGCTCGGGCGCAACGGTGCGGCGCGCGTGCTCCTCGCCGCCGCCTTCTTCGCCCTGCTGTTCGTCGGCGGGTCGAAACTGGAAGTGTCCTACGGCGTCCCCGCGGCGCTCGTGGACGTGATCCAGGCGCTCGTCATCCTCTGTCTCATCACCGCGGAGTTCTTCAAGCGCTACAGCGTCGACGTGGAGGTAACGCGGGAGCCGGCTCCGGCCGGCGGGGCGGGTGATTCCCGATGATCGAATCGCTCGCCGAGACAGTCGAGTCGGCCCGGCGGAGCGCGGGAGGTGAAGCCTGATGATGGGCTTCGCCGCGGGACTGCTCGACGCGGCGGTGCGGGCCTCGACGGTGTTCATCTTCGCCGCGCTCGGCGAGATCATCAGCGAGCGCGGCGGCGTCCTCAACCTCGGCGTCGAGGGGATGATGCTCGTCGGCGCGCTCGGCGGCTTTGCGACGACGGTCGTCACCGGCAACTACTGGCTCGGGTTCCTCGTCGGGATGGCCCTCGGTTCGCTGCTCGCGCTCGTCCACGCGTTCCTCTGTATCACCCTCAAATCGAGCCAGGTCATCAGCGGCATCATGCTGACGCTGCTGGGGACCGGGCTCACCACCTTCTTCGGCGCGGACTGGGTCGACAAGTCCATCGACGGGTTCCCCCAGATGACGCTCCCGCTCGTCGGCCAGTACCTCGTCGAGATCCCCGTCGTCGGGGAGGCCTTCTTCCGTAGTACCGCACCCGATTTCATCGCGCTCGCGCTGGTGCCGCTGGTCTGGTGGTTCCTCTTCCGGACGAACCTCGGCCTGGAGGTCATCGCCGTCGGCGAGGACCCCGAGACGGCCGACACCATGGGCGTCGACGTGTTCAAGATGCGCTATCTCTGCGTCCTGCTCGGCGGTGCCTTCGCCGGCGCGGCCGGTGCGCACCTCTCGCTGGCGTTCTCGCAGCTGTGGGCGACCGGCATTGTCGCCGGGCGGGGCTGGATCGCCGTCGCGCTGGTCATCTTCGCGCAGTGGCGGCCCGAACGGGCGCTCGTCGGCGCGTACCTCTTCGGGCTGCTCGACGCGCTCCAGCTGCGCTCGCAGGGGATCGACATGGCGCTCGACGCGGGCGCACCGCTCGCGGGCGTCGTCAACCCCCTGCTGGAGCTGCTGATGCACCCGACTATCATGGCGACGTACCCGTACCTCGCGACCATCCTCGTCCTCGTGATCACGGTCGTCCGCTTCGACGACTCGCGGCTGGGCGCGCCCAGCGCGCTGCTGGAACCGTACAGCCGCGAGACGGACTGATCGGTCGCCGGAGCTGGGCGAAACCGGCGCCGTTCCAGCGGCTCCGGCTGCACCGGCATCGACGGGCACGGGCCGGGGGTCAGGCTTCTCCGGTGCGAGACGACCCTCGGACGTCGAACGCGCTGTAGGCGACCACGAGGTGGACGACGACCATCAGCGACAGGAAGCCGACGTTCCACCAGGGGTTGTCGTAGTAGAGCACGTCGATCCCCCACGAGCCGTCGACGAACGGCCACAGGGGCTCGATAGGCGTCGAGATGTCCGGTGCCGACAGCATGTCGGCGAAGACGTGGCTGAGTCCGCCGACGGCGAACGCGGCTGTCGCGAACAGGAACGTCCGCCGTCCGTCGAAGCGCTGGGCCGTCCAGCCGTCGATCCGGTCGGTGAACGCCGCGGTGACCAGCGCACCGGCGACGACGCTTATCGCCGCGATGAAGACCACGGTGTGGGTGACGCCGTGGTGGTGAACCGCGTTCGGAAACGCCATCGCGACGTACTTGTCGACGTCCGGAAACGGGGCCATCAGGACGGCGAGGGCGACGAAGAGCGCGCTCGCGTGTTCGTCCCAGAGGAGCCACCACGCCGGGAGCGCCCATAGCAACCCCATCGCAAGGTGTCCCATCACGTCGACCATGTCGGTCGGAAATAGGGAAGCGCGACGGATAGGGCGGGGGCCTGCACACGAAGCCAGACGGCGGAACGCGTCGGCGCGGTGGACGGTTCCCGCGAGCCGTCAGTCGTCGCGGAGGGCGTCGAGGTCGACCCGCGTGTTCACGTTCGTCGTCGCCGCTCCCAGCGGCGCGTCGGTCGCCGCGGCCGCGACTCGTTCGACTGTCAGCCGGTCGAGCAGCGCCATCATCGCGCCGTCCACGGAGAGACCTTCGAGCGCCGGACCGAGCGCCGAGCGACGGTAAAGTCCGTGGAGCGGTTGATCGTAGCCGTCGATCACCGGTACGACGGCGTCCGGTGCGGCGTCTCCCTTGCCAGCGGCCACACGGGCGCGCAACGCGTCGACGCTCTCGGGCGTGACCAGCGGCATGTCGCAGGCGCAGACGAACAGCCAGGGGGCGTCGACCGCGTCGGCGGCCGCCGAGAGACCGGCCAGCGGCCCGGAGCGATCGGCGCCGTCTCGGACGGGCTCGACGCGTCGGTCGCCGAGCGCGTCGCGCAGCCGTTCGGCCTGGGAGTCGGTCGCGACCGAGAGGACCGGCGTCCCGTCGGTCCCGTCGGCGACGGCCTCGACGACGTGCGCGACGACGGGTCGCCCGTCCAGCGTCGCGAGCGCCTTGTTCTCCTCGCCGAAGCGGGTGCTCCTCCCGCCCGCGAGGACGACGCCGCGGACCCGATCCGGTGGCGATTCGCTCATCGAGTGCGAATACGGCGGCGGCCGGTATGTCACTGTTCCATCGCGGACGACCGGTGACCAGCGCCCTCGCGGCCGGCGGCCCGAACGCGCCATCAGGAATTTACAAGCGGGAGGAACCCCGAGTCGGAGTATGCAGGTCCTGGGCATCGCCGGGCCGTCGGACTCGGGCAAGACGACGCTGGTCGAGCGCCTCGCCGAGCGGCTGTCGGCGGAGGCGCGCGTCGCGACGGTGAAACACCTCACCACGGAGCCGACCGTCGACACCGAGGGGAAAGACACCGCCCGCCACCGCGCCGCCGGTGCCGCGGCCACCTACGGGATCACCGACGACGCCGGCTGGTTCGCCAGCGGCGCCGAACGGACCCTGGACGAGACGCTCGACGACCTCGCACCCGACTACGACTACGCCCTCGTCGAGGGGTACAGCGACGCCGCGATCCCGACTGTCGCCCTCGGTGACCGGGGCCACGCTGGCGAGACGGTCGCAACCGCACCCGAAGCCGACGCGGTCGACGTCGACGAGGTCGTCGCGGCCCTCGACGACCTCGAACCGTACGAGTGCCTCGCCTCGCTCGTCGCCGAAGTGAAGCGCGCACCGGACGCCCGCTACAGCGGCGCGATCGCGACGTTCACCGGGCGCGTGCGGGCTCTGGAGGGTCCCGACGACGACCCGACCGAGCACCTGGCGTTCGAGAAGTACGACGGCGTCGCCGAGGAGCGGATGGCGACCATCCGGGAGGAGCTCGAAGCCCGCGATGGCGTGTACGAGGTCCGACTCCACCACCGGACGGGCGTCGTCGAGGCCGGCGAGGACATCGTCTTCGTGGTCGTCCTCGCGGGTCACCGCGGGGAGGCCTTCGAGACGGTCGAAGACGGCATCGACCGGCTGAAAGACGAGGTGCCGCTGTTCAAGAAGGAGGTCACCGTCGACGACGCCTTCTGGTCGCACGAGCGACCCGAGCGGTGAGATCAACGCGTTTTGGCGGGACGCTTTTTGTAGCGCGGCAAGTACATCCAGCGGATGGACAGCACTGCTTCGGCGGCGGACGACGACCCGTCGGTCTTCGAGGTGGAGTTCACCGTTCGAGACACCAAGTACCCGTTCGTGGGTGCCTCGGAGGCCGAGGCGTGCAGGTTCGAACTGGCCGAGATGGTCCCGCGACAGGACGGTGAGTACGCGGAGTTCTTCAACGTGACGGGCACCGACCCGCAGCGGATCGTCGATCTGGCCGGGGACTACGAGACCCTCGAAGCGCGGGTTCTCCGCGAGTGGGACCGCGGGGGGCTCGTGGAGTTCGCAGTCGTCGGCGACTGCCCCGCCATGACGCTCGCCGAACACGGCGCGCTCCCGCGCGAAGTCCGGAGCGTGGAGGGAAGCGGACGCATCAGGGCCGAGATCCCGCCGCCGTACGACCCTTCAGAGGTAGTCAACGCGTTCCTCGACGCCGTCCCGGATGCGGACCTGGCCGCCAAGCGGCGTATCGACTCCGTGACGCCGATCTTCTCGGACGCCGCCTTCCGGGAGGCGCTGCACACCCGCCTCACGGACAGACAGCGCGAAGTCCTCCGGGCGGCCTTCGAGGCGGGCTACTACGAGTGGCCCAGGGAGACCACCGGTCAGGAGGTCGCCGAGCAACTGGGCATCACCTCCGCGACGTTCTCGCAGCACGTTCACACTGCCGAACGGAAGCTGTTCGCCGCGATGTTCGACGCTTCGGAAGCGGAGTGAACGCGGACTGCGAACCGCCGGTCGGGAGCGGTCGCGTCAGCGGACCTCGCTCTCGCGGTAGGCGGCGATCACGCGGCCGTCGCCGGTGACGGTCACGTCGCAGGACTCGTAGCGGAACCGGAGGCGCCCCGCCGGAGGGGTGGCGTCGCCGCCCGGGGACACGACCCGCTCCAGCGCCTCGGTGTCGAGCGCGTCGTACAGCGGGTCCAACTCGATCGGTCGCCGTCCTGTCTCCGTCGCGACCGCCTCGACCACCGCACGGAGCAGCGTGTGGTCGTCCCCGTCGTAGCGTTGGGTCGTGTGGTCGTGCCGCCGCGTCGTGTGGTCGTCGGCCTCGACGTCCGTGTTCTCCGAGTCCGAAGGGTCTGTCTGGTACATAGTGAGAGCGGGTCGGATCCGATACCCGCGTTATGGCGAGCCGTCCGATAAGGTCGATCCCTACAGTTCGAGGGTCACCGAACACCACCGGCTGTGCGCCGTGCCGGAGCGATTCCGTTCTACCCCCGGAACGGTCCCTTTCTACCCCCCGGGACGGTTCCATTCCACCTCGAGAGCGGTTTCGTTCCGCGGTCGCGACGGCGCGCTAGCGGTCGATCTGGAGGTCCTGGCGCAGGCGTATCTCGTCGTCGGTGACTTCCTCGACGTACTCGTCTCGGAGCGGCGCCTCTCGGATGTCCGGGTCGTCGTTCCAGCCGAGTCGGGCCTCGATCCGGTCGGTCCAGCTGGGGTGAGTGTCGACGTAGGCCGTCCCGTGCTCGTAGTCCTCGACGATCCCGATCTCGTCGCCGACCGGGTTGATCACCGTCTTCCCCACGTCGTCCTCGGTGAGGGTCGCCATGTTCTGTGTTCGGGTGATATCACCGTCAGCGCTCGGCACGCGCTCGCAGGCCGGTGATTCGGCAGATCAGTAGAACGATTCCCAGCGCTGGACGACCACCGGCTCGCCGGCGGCGACGCCCTCCAGGCTCTCGGGGACGACGACCCAGCCGTCGGCGGCGGCCACCGAGGACAGCACTCCCGCGCCGCCGCGGACCGGTTCGACGGTCCCCTCGCCCGTCTTCCGGACCCTGACGAACGAGCGGACGCCGACCTCGCCGGCGATCTTGCGGTCGAGTGTCGCCTCGAACTCGGGAAACGGCGCCGGTTCGAACCCGCCGGCGCGGGCGACCGCGGGACGCAGCAACTGGACGGCGCACACGAGACAGGAGACGGGGTAGCCGGGCAGCGTCAGCACGGGCGTCCCGTCGACGACGCCGTAGCCGACGGGATGGCCGGGTTTGAGCGCGACGCCGTGGCACAGCACCTCGCCCAGATCCGCGACCACGTCGGCGATCAGGTCGCGTTCTCCCACGGAGGAACCGCCGGTCGTCACCACGATGTCGTGGTCGGTGTCCCGTTCGATCGCCGCGCGGAGCGCGTCTTCGTCGTCGCCCACGATATCCCGGTAGTTCGCCTCGCCGCCCCAGCGTTCGACGAGTCGCGAGACGGTCAGGCCGTTGGTCTCGGTCGTCTCGCCGTACCCGGGGTCGAAGTCGACGAGTTCCTCGCCCGTCGGGATCACGCTGACCCGCGGGCGCGGGCGGACGGCCACCGAGCGGTGCCCGCCGGCTTTCAACAGGCCGAGATCGGAGGGGCGGAGCCGCCTGCCCGGTTCGTACAGCGCGTCGCCGGCTTCCACGTCCTCGCCGGCGGGCGCGACGTTCTCGCCGGGCGGGACCGCCGCGAACATCTCGATCCGGTCGCCGCGCTCCTCGGTCTCCTCCACCTTGACGACGGCGTCGGCGCCGTCGGGCATCGGGCTCCCCGTGTGGACGTAGCGGGCCTGTCGGCGGCCGACCGCGCTGTCGACGACGTCGAGTTCGACCGGCGAGTGGCCGCTGGCGTCGTGCGTGTCGGTCGCGACGACCGCGTAGCCGTCCATCGCCGCGCGGTCGAAGCCCGGCACGTCCCGCTCGGCGGCGACCGGTTCGGCGAGCGTCCGCCCGTCGGCGTCGGCCACGGCGACCGATTCGGCGTCCCCGGGCAGGTCGACCGCCGACAGCAGTTCCTCGCGCGCCGCCGCGAGGCGCGTCACCTCCGCGAAGCCCTCGTGTCCCATTAGCGGCCGTTCGCCGGCGACCGACTAAAGCGACCGGGAAGCGCGTCCGGCGCGCCCGACCGACGCGTCGGACAGGGCTGACCGCCGCGAGGGTCACCGCATCGAGTCGGCGTCGACGACGAGGCTCCGGTCGACCGAGATCCACGTCGACATGCGGTCGACGCCGGTCGCGTCCGGCGGGTGGATCGTACACCGGTCCGGCCGGTCGGCGTACCTGACGAGCGCGAGTTCCAGCCGCGGCGCGTCGGGCCGGTTCGACCGTTCACCGTCGGTCGGCGAGGCGGGACTCTCGGGGAGCGGGTCGTCGTCCGACCGCGTGCGTCCGGACATCGTGATGGTCAGGTGATGGGTCGGGGCGGGTCCCCATGACGGCTGCTATGAATCCTGTATAGCCGAACGTAGGCCGGGGAAGTCGACCCCCGACCTACGGACGGACGGTTCTGAGCACCCAGGTCTCGGGATTCGCTCGCTCGACGTCGAACGGCGACACCTCCGACGGGTCGTCGACGCCGGTCGAGAGCGTCGCGATGAACGACCGCACGGGCGTCGGATCGCGGTCGCTGACGAGGACGAACGGGTCGCCCGGCTCGGTTGCGTCGAACGCCTCGCGGACGCGCCCGTGGCGGTCGTCGGCCGGGACGCCGCGGAGGTCGAGCGCGTCGTCAGGCACGTCGAGCGCCCAGATCTCCTCGACGCGGTCGTGTGCCTCCTCGCCCAGTTCCTGCATCTGCTCGGGCAACTCGCCGGGGCGGGGCGTCCCCTGCACGGCCGGGTCGAAGTCCAGTTCGGCCAGGACCGGGGCGTCGAGCCCGTCGAACGGGTCGCCGTGTTCGAAGAGGTCGTGCTCGTCGCCGCAGGTGGGGCAGGTGAACCCGGCCATGTTGACGGTGACTCCCACCACCGGCACGTCGTTGTCGCGGAAGAGGTCGAGCGAGCGCGCCGTGTCGGACACCGCGGCGTGGAACGGCGTCGTGACGAAGACCACGCCGTCGAGGTGGACCTCCTGGAGCGTCGTCAGCACGACGTCGCCGGTCCCCGGCGGGAGGTCGACGACGAGGGTATCCAGGTCGCCCCAGGCGGTGTCCTCGAACAGTTCGGAGAGGGCGTCGTGAGCCATCGCGCCGCGCCACGCGAGCGGCGCGCCGTCCTGCATCAGGCCGACGCTCATCACGTCCAGGTCGCCGGCCTCGACGGGGAGCGGGTTGCCCTCGTCGTCGGAGTAGACCGGTCCGTCGACCTCCAGTATCCCGGGGACGTTCGGGCCGTGGATGTCGGCGTCGAACAGCCCCACGCCCAGACCCGCACCGGCCATCGCGCAGGCGAGGTGCGTCGCGACGGTCGTCTTGCCGACGCCGCCCTTCGCGCTGGCGACGGCGATCACCCGGTCCACGTCCGCGAGACCCGGGGACCGGTCCTCGTCCACGCCAGGCGTCGCCTGCTCGACGTGGGCGTGGTCGACGTCGGGCACCTCCGAGACGGCGCGAAGCATCGCGTTCGTGACCTGTTCGCCGCCCTGCGGGTCGAAGTCGGACAGGTCCGCGACGACCGTGACGGCGCCCTCCGAGACGGCCACATCCGAGACGAGCCCCGCCTCGAAGACGTCCTTGCCGACCTCGGGGTCGCGGACCTGCCGGAGTGCGGCTTCGACTTCCTCCGTCAGTTCGGCGTCGTCGGGTGGTTGGTCGTCGATACCGTCTCGGTCGTCGGGCGTCGCGTCGGGATCGGTGTGTTCAGACATTGTGGGGTGGACAGCGGAGAGGTGAATCGAGGGTCGATCAGAGGTCGGGCTGGCGATTGAGATGGTCCTCGCCGGGGAGGGTGGTGTCACCGCGGTCGAGCGCGCCGGTGAACTGCCGCCGGAAGCGGCCGGGGTCGGCCTCCAGCGCCCGCGCCGCGGTGCCGCGGACGATCCTGGGCTCGGACTCGTCGCTCGCTTTCTCCCGGAGCGCCGCGCGAGCGCGGTCGTCGTCGACGCCCGCCAGCAAGTGGACCGCCCACTCGCGGACGCGCTCGCTCTCGTCGTCCACGGCGTCGAGCAGGGGTTCGAGCGCGCCCTCGCCGCGGCGCTTGAAGACGGAGACCAGCGCGTTCCGGCGAACTGCGTGGTGGTCGTCGTCGAGCGCGGCCTCGATGCGGTCGGCGAACTCCTCGCGGTCGAGGCGGTCGAGGGCGACGACCGCCTCGGCGCGGACCCAGGGGTCGCCGTCCTCGGTAATCTCCAGCGCGGCCTGTTCGGCGCGCTCACCGCCGAGTTTCGCCAGCGCTTCGACAGCGAACTGGCGCACGTCGGCGTTCTCGTCGTTCAGTCCCGCAGTGACGAGCGCCTCGACGATAGCGGGGTCGCGGTCCTCCTCGGCGAGGGCGAGCGCCGCCCGCTGGCGCTCGACGGCGTCACCGGTCGCCAGCCGTTCGAGCTTCTCGCGGGCGCTCTCGCTGGCGATCCGGGAGATGTCGGTCGCGGCGAGTTCCCGCGGTGTCGCCTCGCCGATCTCGACGTCCTCGCGGCTCACCTCGATATCGTCGAGGCCGGCGTGGTCGACGCCGAATCCCGGGCTCTGCTCGGGGTGGACCCGCGGGTCCGTCGGTCCGTCCGTCGCTTCCTCGGGGTCACGCATCGGCGACACCTCCCCGGGCCTCGGCTCGGTCTGTCGATACCGGTCGTGCCGCGGGCGCCCACTCGCGAACGACGAGGAGCAGTCCGAGCCCGAACGCGACCGCTCGGGGGAGCGTCGCCGGGACGCCCGCTGCCAGCAGGAGCGCGGCGCCGACGGCCGGACCGAGCGCGCCGCGACGGGCGTCCGCGACCACGGTGGCGACTGCTCCGCCGATGCCGAGCGCCAGCAGGACGAACGGGACCGAGCCGGCGCCGAACGCCACGAGGACGACCGCCCCGGCGACGAACGGCGCGCTCGCCGCGGTGACGGTGACGGCGAACGCGGCCAGCGCCCACAGGCCCAGCTCGACCGCGCCGTCGAGGCCGCGGACGAGCGGGAGCGCGGCCAGCGTCGCGAACGCCAGCGCCGCGCCCGCGGGACGGAACGTCGTCGTTCCGATGCCCGCCGAGGCGATCAGCGACCACGCCAGCGCCAGCACGCCGAGCGCGGCCAGCGAGGCCGGCCGAATCGCCGGGGAGAGGGCGTCGCGGGGGTCGGTATCCGCCCGCAATGGGTCGACCAGCCCGCCGAGGTCGAGCGCGAGCGCCGCCGTCGTGCCGACCAGCACGGCGGCAGCCGCCGGGAGCCAGGCGGCGGCGTCGACCGCGCCGAGGAGGCCGAAGACGCCGACGGCGGCAAGTGCGACGCGGGCGGCGCGGCGGTCGCTCCCGACTGCCAGGCCGAGGGCCGCGAGCGCCGGGACGACCGCTGCCAGCGTCTGGACCGCCGGCGTCGCGGTCCGCGCCACGTCCGGGAGGGCCACGGGCGCGTTCCGGAGCACGCGCAGGCCCAGTACGCCCGCGGTCGGGACGAGTGCGACGGCGCCCAGCAGCGCCGCCGTCGAGACGGGCAGGTCACCGGCCGCGCGACGGCGAGCGTTGAGCATCCCGGTTTCGTCGGCGGTCGGGCGGCTCACGCTCGCTCCCCCTCCAGTCGGTCGGCCAGGTCGTCGGTGTCGGCGGCGACGAGTCGCCGGCAGAAGTCGGCGAGTTCGCCGTAGTATCCCGTCGCCGGTTCGTCGGCCAGCGCCTCGGCGACGCCCTCTGCGAGGACCGCCAGGTGGCGGTCGAGGAAGTCGAGGCGGGCGCGGGCGGCGTCGGGGTCGACGGCCGCCTCGCGCCGGCAGAGGAAGCCGGCGAACTCCAGTTCCAGCCGGAGGTGGTCGTGGTTCTCGCGGCGCTCGGTGTCGACCTCGACGCCGAAGTAGTCGTACGCTCGCGCGAGGTCGAGGTTCACGTCGTTCCACGACGCCTCCGGGCGGTAGCTCGACTCGTAGAGCGACACCGTCGGCCCCTCCGCGTCGATGGTCCCGTCGGTGCGGTCCTCGACCGTCGTGTGGCCGATCACGAAGAGATCGTTGAACCGGGCGCAGACGTCCGCGCGGGAGCCGTCGACGGTCAGGTCCGGCGGCGCCACGTCGAGCGCGGTGCGGTCGAGCAGGCGCCGGCACTCGCGGTCGAGCCCCCCCGAGTCGAGGGCCTCGTACAGCTCCTCGTCGGGTTCGGTCGCCGCGCGGGCGACGAGCGCGTAAAGCGCCCCGCGTGCCGCGGCGTCGCGGTCGGCGTCCGTCGGCGGGTCCGAAGCGGGTCCGCCTGCTCGGGACGGGGGCGTCCCCGTGGGCGCGTCGCTCACGCCGCCTCACCCCGCGTTCGGCGCACGCCCTCGATGGTCACGACGGTCGCGAAGAGGATCGCGAGCCCGGCGACCGTCCAGAGGATGGTCTCGTAGGGCGGTCCCTGCGGGCCCGGCCCCATCGCGAGGTAGTGCCACTCGCTGACGGCCTTGCGACCGGCGCGCTCGTGGTGCGAGCCGTTCCAGACCGCCACCGAGAGGTCGATGTCCTGTTCGGCGGACAGATCGGTCCGGTTGCCCGCGGCGGCGGCCTCGCGAGCGAAGGTGACGTGCCACTCGCCGTTCTCGTGGACCGCCTCGGAGACGACGCTCGACCGCTCGAACGGCGTCGTCGTGCCCGCGCCGCCCGCGAGCAGTTCCTCCGTCCGGCCGTCGCCGGTCCAGTACCAGACGTTGACGCGGTTGTCGGTCCCGCCCATCGCGATGGGCGGCCGGGCGCTCTCGTTCTCGGGGAACTGGACGGCGACCGCGTCGGCGAACGCACGCGGCCCGGAGACGTTCCGGTCGGCCGTCGCGTCGTCCCACGAGACCCGGACGAAGACGTGCGAGTCGTTCGTCGCCGCGCGGACCCGCGCGTGGTTCACGGACACGTTCCCGGCCTCCGGGAGCCCGCTCGGCGCGCTCGCCAGCGCCATCTCGACGCTCGGCACGCTCGTCCACGACTCCGCCGTCGGGTTCGTCGCGTTCGCGCCCACGTCGCCGACGGGCACCTCGTTGGCCGGCCGCGCGCTCGTCAGCGACGGCACGACCGCCGCAACCGCCACCGCGACGACGACGAGCGCGGCGACCGCGAGCCAGGAGCCGTCGGAACCGGTGGTCTCAGTCATCGTTGAACACCCCCGGAACGAGTTCCGGCGAGCTCGATTTCGCTCGCTTGCGCTCGCATCAATCGAACACCGTCGGACCTGCGGTCCGACGAGCACGACGATGATTCGCTTCGCTCATGCATCGTCGAACACCCCCAGCCTGTACTGCTGCGCCGGGTTCTTGTCCTGGAGTATCTCCATCAGCTCGCTCTCCCCGCCGCGGCGCACGCGGTCGCGGTGGCGCTCGATGGTGTCCAGCGCCTCGTCGACGCGCTCGCCGAACAGTTCCTCGAGGTAGTCCCGCGGGATGCGCTCGACGTCGATGGTCTCGCCGTCCTCGGAGTGCTGGGGCGGCGCGTACGGCGGGATGTAGTAGACGTTCGGCACCGTCGCGAACTCCGGATGCAGGGGCAGGGCTACCTCGTACTCCTCGACGAGCTTGTAGATGGGGCCGTCCTCGTCGTCGAGGTAGCCCACCAGCCGCAGTTGCGGGGGGCACTCCTCCGCGCAGGCGGTCGCGTGGACCGTGTCGTCCGGGCCCTCGCCCTCGATGCGCGGGAAGCAGAAGATGCACTTCTCGGACTTCTTCGAGACGGCGTTGTAGTACACCTTCTTGTAGGGGCACCCCTCGACGCAGTAGCGGTAGCCGCGACAGCGTTCCTGATCGACGAGGACGATGCCGTCCTCCTCGCGCTTGTACAGCGCCTTCCGCGGGCAGGCCTCCACGCAGGAGGGGTGGGTGCAGTGGTTGCAGATCCGCGGGAGGTAGAAGTAGTAGCTGTTGGGGTACTCGCCCGCGCCCTGGTCTTCGTCCCAGTTGGGGCCCCACTCGGGGTCGGCCTGGGGCCGCAACGGTTCGTCGCTGCCGTCGTAGAATATCTCCTCGTGGTTGAACTCCCAGTCGCCGCCGTACTCCCCGTCATTCGGGATTTCTCCGGGCTGGCGCTCGCTGTGCTCGTCGGACTGCCAGCCGCCGCCGGAGTCCTCCCAGTCCTCGGGGTAGCCCTTCCCGGGCTTGGTCTCGACGTTGTTCCAGTACATGTGCTCGCGGCCGCCGCCCTCCGTCCAGAGCGTCTTGCACGCGACCGTACAGGTCTGGCAGCCGATGCACTTGTTCAGGTCCATCACCATCGCGACCTGGTGGTCGACGCCGTCCGCGATGTCGATGTGCGTGTCGTCGTCCTGCGCGTCGTCGGTGCTCATTCGGCCTCACCTCCAGTGTCTGCCGCAGGGCCGCCGTCGGCCAGCCGCAGGTCGGCCTCGGCCTCGGTCTCGTCCTCGTCTTCCCCCTCGTCTTCCGTGCCCTGATCGGCCGGGCGCACGTCGACGCGCACGTCGGAGTTGACGCCGGTCGGGCCCCAGTAGTTGGGGGAGAAGTAGAGGTGGCTCTCCTCGTCCTCGGGGTACTGGACGAGCTGCGTCGGTTTCATGTACATCGGGACGAGCGAGTTGAAGTTGTTCCGGTCGGGGTACTGGAACCGTTCCCACGCGAAGTAGTGGCGGATCGTCCCCGGCTCGCTGGAGGGGTAGATCTTCGCCTGCACCTCGACGGAGTCGAGGTCGTTGAACACCTCGACGGTGTCGCCGTCCTCGATACCCCGTTCCTCGGCGTCTTCGGGGTTGATATGGACGACTGGTTCGCCGCGCTGGAGGTTGAGCATCGTCTCGTTGTCTCGCCACGTCGAGTGGATCGACCAGCGGCCGTGGGGCGTGCTGTACGACAGCGGGTAGCTCCCGCCGGTGTTCTGCGGGCCTTCCTTGTGGGTCGGCAGTTCTTCGCCGAGTTCGAGGAACCAGTCGTGGTCGACGTAGTACTGCTGGCGACCCGTGAACGTCGGCCACGGCTCCTTGTCCTGGACGTACTGCTTCCACGGCGTGTACGCCTCGCCGTCCTCGATGTCCGAGGTCCAGTGGTCGCCCGTGGCGAGCAGGCGCTGGGGCTGGTCGATGGTGTCGTCGAGGGTGATCTGGTCGTCCGTTCCCTCGGGATTGGACTCTTCGGAGTGTTCGAGGATGTACTCGCAGGCCGCGCGGTCCTCGACCAGCGCGCCTTCCTCGCCGGTCTCCCAGTCGCGCACGTAGTCGTCGTAGACCGACTGCAGGTCGATCTCGCGGTCGAACTGCCGGTCGTCGATGGGTTCGACGCCCCGTTCGGTGGCCACCTCCTGAATCTTCTCGGCGAGGTCGCGGAAGATCTGCCAGTCGGTCCTGGCCTCGCCCAGCGGTTCGACCGCGGGCGTGAACGGGTGCACGTAGCTGTGCATGTCCGTCATCGAGAGGTCGTACTTCTCGTAGTGGCTCGCCGCCGGGAGGACGATGTCAGAGTACAGCGCCGTCGAGTCCATCCGGAAGTTGACGTCGACGACGAGGTCGAGTTTCGGCCACAGCTCCTCCTCGACGGCGATGTTCCCCTTGGCCTGGTTGAAGTAGTTGCCCCGCCAGACGAACATCGTCGACGGGTCCGGCCGGGAGCCGTCCTCCCGTTCCTCCGGGTAGACCGGCATCCAGTCGTTGTCGATCGATTCGCGGATCATCCGGGCCGTCTGCTCGTCGGTGTTGTCGAGGATGCCCGCGTGGAAGTACGTCCACAGCGTCGTCGGGACGGCTCTGACCGACCCGGTCGGGAACGAGAGGGTCTTCCAGCCGTGGAACGTCCAGATCTTCTCCTGGCCGACGTAGTGGTCGAGACCGGTGCCCTGCTCGCCGAGGTTGCCGGTCAGCGTGACGAGCAGCTGGATGGCGCGGTTCCCGAGGTCGTTGTGGTACCAGTCGTTCACGCCCTTACCGTGGATGATCTTGGCTTTCTCCGCCTCGCCGAACTCGCGGGCGATCCGCTGGTAGGTCTCCTCGCCGACGCCCGTCTCCTCGTGGACGGTCTCGGGGGTGTACTGTGCGAGTTCGTCGCGGAGGTTGTTCCAGACCGAGCGGACGTCGACGGTGTCTGCGTCCGCGCCCTCGGCGAGGTCGACCGAGCGCTCGACGGCCAGTTGCGGGTCGAAGTCGAGTTCGATGCTCGACTCAGGGTCGTGTTGGCCGTCGCGGTCGCCGAGCGAGCCCGGCGCCAGTCGCAGGTTCCCGTCGCCGTCGGCCATGACGAACACCTTCTCCGGGTCCTCGGTGTCCCCGCCGAGCCCGTCGACCTCGCTCGCGCGAAGGAACTTCCCGGTGTCCTCCCGGACGAGCAGCGGCATGTCAGTCTGCTCTTTCAGGTGGGCCTCATCGTAGAGGTCCTCGTCGACGATGGTCCGGGCCATCCCCATCGCGAGCGCGGTGTCGGTCCCGCCCTGGGGCGAGATCCACTCGTCGGTGTGGATCGCCGTCTGGGAGTAGTCGGTGAACACCCCGACGCGCTTGGTGCCGTTGTAGCCGGCGTCGAGGAAGAACTTGGCGTCGGGGATGCGCGTGACGTTGATGTTCGACCCCCACGCGATGATGTAGTCGGCGTTGTACCAGTCGGCGCTCTCGGCGTTGTCCGTCTGGGTCCCCCACGTGATCGGCTGGCCCGGCGGCAGGTCGGAGTACCAGTCGTAGAAGCTGTGACTGACGCCGCCGAGGAGGTTGACGAGTCGCGACCCGCCGGCGAAAGAGACCGGCGACATGGCCGGGATCGGCGTGAACCCGGAGATGGCGTCGTAGCGACCGGCCTCGACCTCGTCGACGACGTGTTCGGCGATCTCGGTGAGCGCCTCGTCCCAGGAGATGCGCTGCCACTTGCCCTCGCCGCGCTCGCCGGTACGGCGCATCGGGTACTTGATGCGCTGGTCGGCGTTGACGTAGTCGGTGTAACAGGCGCCCTTCTGACAGCCGCGGGGGTTGGGGTCGGGCAGGCTCTCGTCGAAGTTCGGGTAGTCGCCGGCCTGTTCCTCGCGCCAGACCTGCCCGTTCTTGACGTAGACGTTCCACGAACAGGAACCGGTGCAGTTGACCGAGTGGGTCGAGCGGTGTTTCGAGTCCCAGTCCCACTGCTCGCGATACAAATCCTCCCAGTCGCGGTAGGGGTAGTCGCCGATGGGGTCGTTGACGACCTGGAGCCGCGTCATCTGGAGGAAGTCCTGCGCGAGGCCGGTCTGTGAGGCCCCCGCGCCGGCGACGCCGGCCGCGCCGACGCCCTTCAGGAAGTCGCGACGGGAGACGTCGATGTCCGCGCCGCCGTCAGTCTCGGCACGGTCGGTCGCTTCGCTGTCGATACCAGTCGTCTCGGCCTCGGTCGAGTCGTGTTCGTCGGTCATGTGGGAATCGTCGGTCATTGCTTCGAGATCAGCACGGTCGCGAGTCCGAGTGCGACGCCCAGCGCCGCGAGCGCGACGCCGGGGAGCGTGTCACCGCCGACTTCCAGCCCCGCGGCGATCAGCGCGACGCCGGCGAGTTTCGTGAGCCTGTCCAGCCAGCGGTAGCGACGCGCCGACATCCTGACGGCGTGTCGCACGTCGTCGCTCACCGGTCGCCCTCCGCCGTCCCGTCGTCGGCCGGTCCGTCGTCGGATCCCGCTTCCGACGAGGTGTCGTTCGCGACACCACCGTCCGCCATCTCCGGCTCAGCGGTGCCGCCGCCGCCCGAGGGCTCGTCGCCGAACCCGCCCAGCGTGGCGTAGGTTATCAGCCCCGACGCGATCGGGACGCCAATGAGGGCGCCGATCAGGAGCGGTTTGATCGCGTCGGTCGACGTGCCGAGGACGTCGGCGACGATGACGTCCATCCCCGCGATGGAGGCGACCATCACGAACGTGACGCCGGCGATGCCGACGGCCGTCTGCCAGGGCCGCTCGATCGGGTCTGCGGTGAAGTGGACCGGTTCGTCGTGGTAATCGATAAACGGCCAGAGCGCGACCGCCCCGAACACGAGCCCAGGCAGGAGGAGCCCGCCGACGAACTCCGAGCTGACGTGGACGCCCAGCAGGTCGAAGCTCATCCACGCGGGCGTGAGCTTCAGGAACCCGTACCCCCACATCAGGAACCAGTCGGGCATGATGAGCGAGGGGGTCGAGGCGGGGTTGTTGGGGCCGTACTCGGCGATGTTGTGGACCGGGAGGAACCCTGCAAGCAGCGACAGCGTCGCCAGCGTCAGGAAGAAGACGACGGCGCTGACCGCCGCCTGGTTCGGGAACGCCGGCAGGCCGACCACGACGCTGTCGTCGTCGCGGTCGACGTGCTCGCGGCCGCCCACGTCTTCCTCGCGGCTGTCCTCGGTGTGTTTCTGCCGCATCAGGATCACCATGTGGACCCCGATCAGCCCCGCGATGACGAGCGGTAACACGAGGACGTGGAGGAAGTAGAACCGCGGTATCGTGGCGCTCGACGGGAACTCGCCCCCGAAGACGAGCTTGCCGAGCAGGTCGCCGACCAGCGGCACCGACAGCGCGACGTTGTAGCCGATGCCGACGGCGGTACTGGCGAACTCGTCGAACGGGAGCGCGTAGCCCGTGTAGGCCGCGAACATCGACGCGCCCGCCAGCCCGGTGCCGACGAGCCAGTTGGGCTCGCGCGGGTTGCGGTACGCGCCGGTGAAGAACACCCGTAACATGTGCAACGCCATGGAGGCGACGAACAGGTGGGCCGCCCAGTGGTGCATCCGGCGGATCAGCATGCCGAACGGCACGTCGTAGGTGATGTTGAGGACGCTCGCGAACGCCTCCGGGAGTTCCTCGCCCTGGTACTCGGCGACGCTCCCCTCGTACTCGACGTCCGAGGTGGAGGGCTCGAAGAAGAAGCCGAGGAACATCCCCGTCAGCACGAGGATGAGAAAGCAGAACAGCGCGACCTCGCCGAGCAGGAACGAGTCCTCGGCGGGGAACGCCTTGCCCAGTATCGACTGCTCGCCCGTCAGGTCGAGTCGGTCGTCGGTCCAGTCGTACGCGCGATAGAGCGGGTCGAGTCGACTCATCACTCACCTCCGGGCCCGACGGGGCCCTCGAAGTCTCCGGTCGCCACGAGATATCCCTCGCTCGACAGCGTGATGGGCAGTTGCGGGAGTGCGCGGCCCGGCGGTCCGCCGGTGACGGCCGCGCCCGAGAGCGGGTCGAACCGCCCGGAGTGACACGGACAGATCAGGGTCTGCCCCTCCCTGTTGGCGACCATACAGCCGGCGTGCGTACAGACCTTCGAGTACGCGGCGTACCCGCCGACGGTCGACTCCATCCGGGTGCCGCCCCCGTAGGCGTCTTCGGCGAACCGGACGAGCAGCGTCGGCGCGCGGTCGATGCCCGGGCGCGGTTCGGGGAAGACGGTGAGCTGCTCGCCCTCGCTCAGGCGCCCTTCCTGAATTCGCTCGCCGTTCTCGTCGACCAGCGGGACGCCGTCGGAGTAGACCGGGCCGGAGTAGCCACGCTCGAAGACGCGGGTGAGACTCGCGAGCGGCGCGGCGAGACTGCCAAGCGCCGTCAGCCCGCCGACCGTCGCCAGCGCCTTGGCGTAATCTCGCCGCTCCATCTCGGCGCGGGCGTCGCCCCAGAACTCCTGATAGATACTCGGCTCGGCGGCCGTTTCGCCGCTCTCGCACGAGTGACACTCGTCTGGCCCGCTCTCGCCCGCTTGCGGGTAGCTACGCGTGAGATCCACCTCGTCCAGATCCGGTCGTGCGGTCTCGTCGGGCATCAGTGGTCCCTCCGTTCGGCGACTTCGACGTGGGGCATGAACCAGGCGTAGTAGGAGACGGTCAGCCCGGTCAGCGACATGAACATCCCGAACGCGTAGACGCCGAAGTACTGCGTCCGCGCGAGCGTGAGGTACTCGCCCGTGAACAGCGCCGCGAAGACGATGGTCAACACCGTCAGCCCGCCCATCGCGACGAGCCCCTCGATGGCGTCGCTCGCGTCGGTGTACTCGACGACCCAGCGGTCGTCGGTCTCGATCCACGGGAACGTGACGATCCCGCCGTCGGAGCGAGGCTCCGACGAGGCGTCACTCGCTGCGTCGTCTCGCGGGCTTCGCCCGCCCGATCGGTTCGAGGGACTGCGTCCCTCGCCGCTCGCGACGCCCCCGTCGGCCACAGCCTCCGACGGCCCCTCGGGCGGCCTGGCCAGTCGGTCCATGAACCGATGGAAGAAGGCCAGCACGCCGAGCAGCGCCAGTAGCGCCACCCAGACGATGACGCCGACCTGGCTCGGCGAGAGCTTGTTCGGCGTGTCGACGAAGCCGTCGAGCGGTCGGATCTCGCTGACGCTGTGGTCTATCGCTATCTCTTCCGAGGGCGGTTCCCCCTGTATCGCGACGTACCACGTCGGAGCCAACACGGCGAGCACTACCAGTACGACGACGAGTGTCCTGGTTCGCATCGCTACGTCACCCCCCGACCGCTTCGGTCCCTCAGACCGACTGTCGGGCGACCGTCGCTCACGCCGATCCCTCCAGCAGCGAGTCGAGCACTTTCGACTGGGCCGTCGCGAGGTGCTCGGCGAAGGTCGACGGGGTGATGTCGAGTTTCCCGGCCACTTCGGTCGCGTTGGCCGATCGCGGCCGCTCGAAGTACCCCATCTCCATCGCCGTCTCCAGCACCTCCTGCTGGCGGTCCGTGAGCCGTCCGCGGTCGACGAGGACCATGTCCTCGCCCTCGCCGTCCCTCGTCCGGGCGAGGCGGTCGATACGAACCGACCCGTAGGCCTCGTCGAGCTCGTCGACGGCCGCCCGAACCGTCTCGACGTCCGTCGCGTGGAAACTCAGCCGGAGCGTCCCCCGCGACGCGCTGACGTCGGTGACGGGCGTCCCGAGCGCCTCGACCGCCTCGCAGACGCAGTCGCTCGCGTCCCTGGTGAAACGCACCCGCTCGGAGCGGTCGGTCTCGAAGACGACCGACGCGTCGTCGGGGAGCGCCGATTCGTCGTAGTCGCCCACGATATCGTACTCCTCGACGACGCGGCCGTCGGACCCGGCGCGGCTCCACGTCGCGGACCTGGCGATCCTGTCCCCGCCCGTCGATGCCGCGACCGGGCAGCCCACCGCCGCCTCCACGGCGAGTCTGACCCGGATGCCGTCTGTCTGTTCGGCTCCCATGTGCGAGCGAACGGAGCCCCCCTCAATGAACCCCGTTCGGCGCTCTCAGTTGCTGGGAAACGAGGGTGAATATGTTCGTCTCACTTATCCCGTCGAGCGGGTCGCCGCCGCGGACGGGCGGGCCGAGACGACCGCGGCCGCCCTGATACTTGAAAACCCGCAGTGTTCGGGCCCGCGCTGCTGAACCGCGGTGAGAACATTTTCGCCCCCGTTCCTGCCAGGCTGGAACGTGCGCGCGGGTTGAGGTACGGGGAGTCCGGACGGACGAACATGCGCCAGACAGTACCGAGAGACCGCGGAGGTGACCGGGCGTGACGCTATCGCGACGCGACTTCCTGGCGGCCGCCGGCGCCGGGAGCGTCGGCGCGCTCGTCGGGACCGCCTGGGGAGCGACCCAGGCCGTCGACCCCGTCACGTCGGTCGACAACCCCCTGAAATCGTATCCCAACCGCGACTGGGAGCAGGTGTACCACGACATCTACGACTACGACGAGGTCGACTGGACGGTCTGTCACCCCAACTGCACCCAGTCCTGCGCGCTGAACTTCTACATGAAAAACGGCGTCCCCATCAGGGCCGAGCAGGTCTACCACAACGAGGACGCCTCGGTCGGCCCGTCGGGCTACGAGGACGCCAACGTCACCCAGCACTGGAACCCTCGCGGGTGCATGAAGGGGCTGACGCTCCACCGCCGGACGTTCGAGCCCTCGCGGATCAAGTACCCGATGGTCCGGAAAGGCTGGGACCCCGACGACCCCAACCCCGAGGGCCGCGGCGAGGACGAGTTCGAGCGCGTGTCCTGGGACGAGGCCGTCGACCTCATCGCCGAGAAGATGGCGAATCTGGAGGACAACAAGCGGTTCCACATCTTCAACGCGATCAAGTCAGACGGCCTGTTCACGCGCCACGGCTCCGGGCGCCGGCTCGCCTCCATTTTCGGCGGTTGCGAGTGGACGGAGTACGACTGGTATGCCGACCTGCCGCCGGGTCACGTCATCACGACCGGGTACCAGACCTCCGACTCGGACGCTTCGGCGTGGCGTCAGGCCGACTACACCATCATCCAGGGGAAGAATCTCATCCACAACAAGCTCGCGGACAACCACTTTCTGCAGGAGACTCGCGAGCGCGGCGGCAAGATGGTGGGCGTCTACCCGGACTACTCGCCGACGGTCCAGAAGTGCGACCGCTGGCTCCCCGTCCGCCCCGGGAGTGACCCCGCGTTCGCGCTCGGCATCGCCTACGTGATCATCGACGAGGAGCTGTACGACGCCGACTTCATGCGGCAGTTCACCAGCCTGCCGCTGCTCGTCCGCGAGGACGACGGGAAGTACCTCCGCGCTCACGAGGTGTTCGACGACCACGAGGCGCCACCCGAGGATCCCGAACACCAGCACGAGGAGAACGACTGGGGCGACTTCGTCGCCGTCGGCGAGGACGGCGAACTGGTCGCGGTGACCCGCGAGGACGTGGGCGAGGAGACGCCGACGACCCCGCGACTCGACGTGGACAGGGAGGTCGAACTGGCCGACGGGTCGACGGTCGCCGTTCGGAGTGACTTCGCCCGCCAGCGCGACAACATCCTCGAGAACTACGACCCCGAGACGGTCGAGGATATCACGACCATCCCGGCCGACGCGCTGGCGCGGACCGCGCGGGAGTTCGCCGACGCCGAGAAGGGGCAATGGTTCACCGGCGAGGGGATCAACCACTGGTTCCACTCCAACGACTCCCTCCAGCGAGCCATCTTCTTCGTCCAGTCGATGCTGGGCAACATCGGCGACGTGGGCCAGGGCTACTACAACTACTCCGGCCAGTACAAGATCGAACTGCTGGACGGCTACCCCCACTACGTCAACCCCGACGGGCACAGCGCCCACGGGATGTACCCCGGGTACGCCTTCGCCTTCTTCGGCGGCGAGAACCTCGATCCACACGAGGTCCGCGGCGACTTCGACCGCGAGATGGAGCTCGTCCCGCAGGGCGACGCCGACGAGCCGGTGATGCCGACCGAGGCAGAGTCGTACACGATGTCCCGGCCGGAGATCCTGTGGACGATGAACTGCAACCTCCTGAACCAGACCAAACACCAGGAGCACGTCATCGAGAACTTCGTGAAGCACCCGGACACGGGCAACGAGTGTTTCATCGTCTCGGACATGCACATGACCTACTCCGCCCGGCACGCGGACATCGTGCTCCCGGTGCCCTCGTGGCTGGAGTGCGAGTACCCCGACATCACGGTCGGTCCCGAGAACCCGTTCGTCCACATGGACCACGGGGTGATGGACCCCATCTACGACACCAAGCAGGACGGGGAGGCCGTCGCGATGGTCGCCGAGAAGCTCGACGAGAAGATCCCACAGGAGGAGCGCAACGTCGACTCCTACCGGGCGTACTTCGACAAGTTCCTCGACGACGACAAGGACCCCATCGACTACATCAAGGAGACCTTCGACAAGGGGATGACGACCCGCGGCATCGACGTCGAGGACCTCTGGGACGGCCCCGAACGGCTCCAACTGAAGACGTACCCGCGGATCCCCTTCTACTCGCAGATCCACGAGGACCGGCCGTTCTACACCAAGACCGGCCGGATGGAGTTCCACAAGGAGGAAGACAGGTTCATCGAGTTGGGTCGCGACGACCTCGACCACGTCGAGAGCGTCGAGGGGACCCCCTACGGGGTCAACAAGAAGTGGGACGAGGCGAAAGACGAGGAAAACCCGCTGTATCACGACGAGGACAAGCAGTTCTACTACAACACGCCCCACCCGAAGTACCGGACCCACTCCTCGTGGGGGATGACCGACTGGAACCTCATCTGGTCGGCCCGCGACTTCGGGAGCGTCGACGCCGACCCAGAGGGCACGGAACGACTCGTCGAGGACTTCTCGTTCCCGACCGGGGACGGCGAGACGGAGGACGCACCGCCGCTGGGCGAGGCGTTCGTCGAGATCCATCCCGAGGACGCCGCGAACATCGACGTCGAGACCGGAGACTACGTTCGGATCACGGGCAAGC
The DNA here is from genome assembly GCF_047715405.1 of Halosimplex rarum. Classification (NCBI taxonomy): domain Archaea; kingdom Methanobacteriati; phylum Methanobacteriota; class Halobacteria; order Halobacteriales; family Haloarculaceae; genus Halosimplex; species Halosimplex rarum. The sequence continues at coordinate 572,372 of NZ_CP180412.1, read as the reverse complement.
GCGGCGACCTCGTCGTCCGCGCGATGGTCAGCGAGCGACAGCGGCCCCGCTCGGCCGGTGACATGGGCCAGTTGACCATCTGGCACGGCTGGTGGCCCCAGCACTTCCCGGACGACGAAGAGGACGAAGACGGCGTCAAGGGGTACAACACGACGACCAACATCTGGCTCGACCCGCTGCAAGAGACCGACGACCTCGTCCACAAGGCCGTCTTCGGCGACCCGAACGTCGCCGAGGAGGTCGACGAGGATATCGTCTGGCACGGGGCGGAACTGGAGCACGGTTACGAGGAGACGGTCTGGGCGCCGACGGGGACCAACCGCGACGACCTCGTCGACGTCGAGAAGTACGCCGAGGCGGACTGGAAGCCCGCCGACGCCCGGAAGGACGACGCCTTCCGGAACTACGTGAGCGGGTCGCTGCAGGGCAGTTCCTCGACCGACGCGACCGCGACGGAGAGTGACGACTGATGCCACAGGTAGAGAACCCACAACTCGGCCGGAGCCACGACTACCCCTACGAGCACCGCGAGGAGGAGCGCGACTACCACTGGGGGATGGTCATCAACACGAACCGCTGCATCAACTGTAACACCTGCTCGTTCGCCTGCAAGTCCACCTGGACCAGCGGGAAGGGCGAGGAGTACATGTGGTGGATGAACGTCGAGACCGAGCCCTACGGCGGCTACCCGATGGGCTGGGACATGCGCCTGCTCGACGAACTCGACGCCGGCGAGACCATCTTCGAGGCCGCCGAGGACGGCGAGCGCGTCCGCGGGTACATCGCCGACAAGGAGGAGTGGGAGTACCCCGCGCTCGGCGACGATCAGGTCCACGGCGAGTACCCCACCGGCGAGGTCGTCGAGAGCGACCTGGAGGAGGGCAAACACCACGACATCTGGCAGTTCTACCTGCCCCGGCTGTGCAACCACTGCAAGAACCCCGCCTGTCTCGCGGCCTGCCCGCGCCAGGCTATCTACAAGCGCGAGGAGGACGGCATCGTCCTCCTCGACCAGGAGCGGTGTCGAGGCTACCGCAAGTGCGTGAAGGGCTGTCCGTACCACAAACCGATGTACAACCCCGAGACCGGCGTCTCGGAGAAGCCCGTCGGCTGTTACCCGCGAATCGAGGAGGGGTTCGTCCCCCGCTGCGTCTCCTCGTGCATCGGGAAGACGCGACTGCACGGCAACATCAACCGCGGGCCGGACGCTCCCTCGCCCGGCGGCGACGCCCCCGGCGGCCGCTCGCCGATCAACTACCTCGTCCACTCCGACGAGAAGGTGGCGCTGCCCCTCTATCCGCAGTTCGGCACGCGCCCGCAGGTGTTCTACATGCCGCCCTACCACGTGCCGCCGGAGTTCCTGACCCAGATGTTCACCCCCAACGAGGAGGTCAAGCGCAACGACTGGCCCGGCGACACCTACCGGGAGTCGATCGAGATCGTCCAGGAACGCGTTCGCAACCCCTCGCATCACGTCCTCGGGATCCTCCAGCTGTTCGGCGCGACGACGGAGCTGATCGAGACCTACGAGGTCACCGAGAACCGCGTGCGGGGCTGGAACCGCGACGGCGAGAAGGTCGCCGACCTGCCCTTCGAGGAGGAACTGGAAGTCCGCGAGGGCGAGCAGTGGACCAACCAGCCATGACACGACTCGACGAGGCGGACGACTCCGCCACGACAGGCACCGACGCGCGACCGGCCGGCGGGGACGCGTGCGCGGACCGCACATCCGACACCGACGAGAACGCTCGCGACCCGGAAGCGGCCGAAGCGCTGCACGCGGCGCGGGCGACCCTCTACGGAGCGGTCGGTGGCGCGTTCTGCTACCCCGACACCGAGATGCGCGCGACGCTGACCGCACACGACGCCCGCGACGGCGTTCTACAGGCCGCCGAGCGCCTCGGACTCCGCGCGGAGGCCGAGCAGTTCCTCGACGCGTTCGCCGACGCGGCCGTCTCGGACCTCGAATCGGCGTACAACGGGCTGTTCGGTCTCCCGGAGGGCGGCGAGTACCCCGTCGTCCCGTACGAGGCCCACTACACGACGGGGTCGGACGTGGGCGAGTCCCAACGCCGCATCGCGGCGGTCGTCGGATTGATGGAGACGTTCGGCGTCGAACCTGGCGACGACTTCGCGGAGCGCCAGGACCACGTCGCCGCCGAGCTAGAGCTGATGCAGGTGATCGCCGCCCAGCGCGCGGTGGCCGTCCACGAGGGCGACGACGCGGCCGCCGACCGGCTGGCCGACGCGGAGGCGACCGTCCTCGACGAGCACCTCCGCGGATTCGTCCCCGCGCTCGCCCACGACGTCGAGCGGACGGTCGACGACGACGGCGCGGCGGGCTGGTGCGCCTACCGCGCGGCCGCGACGCTCGCCGCGGAACTGGTCAGGCGGGACGACGCGGTTCGGAACGGGGACGGTGACCCGAGTGACGAGGGAGCCGGCAACGATGGTGACACGACCGCGGAGGTGGGCGACGATGCCGAGTGACGGTAGCGACGACGTCGCGCTGTCGCGGGTCGCGACGCGGCTCCCGCTCGACAGGGGAGCGGCCGTCCGCGCGACGACACTCGCGGCCGTGACGGTCGCGCTCTTGCTCGCTGGACAGGCGGCCGTGGCCGCGGCGGTGACGGGCGGGAGCCAGCCGGTCGCCGGCGTCCAGAGCGTCCCGACCGAGCCGACCGCGAGCGCGTGGGACGAGGCCCCCACGCGGACCGTTTCACTGTCGAAACAGCAGATGGCGCCGCCGTTCGGCGGCGGGAGCGTCGACGAACTCGACGTGCAGACCGCCGCGAACGAGAGCCACGTCGCCGTCCGACTCTCGTGGGAGGACTCGACGCGCGACGACGACATCGCCGAACCGAGGAACTTCAGCGACGGCGCCGCGGTGATGCTCAAGACCGGCGAGCAGCCCCCGATCACCATGGGCGCCGCGGGCACGCCCGTCAACGTCTGGTACTGGCGGGCCAGCTGGCGCCACGGGCCCGAGCGCAGCGACGGCGCCGGGGACATGTACGCGTACCCCCACAACGACTCCGTGACGATGCCCGGGCGGCAGGCGGGCAACCCCCTCTCGCGCGCCACCTTCGAGAACGGGGCGCAGAACTACTACGCGAAGGGCTACGGGTCGCTGAGCTACGCGCCCGAGCAGCCCGTCGAGGCCAGCGGCGAGCGCACCGAGGACGGCTGGGAGGTCACCTTCGTCCGCAACCGGACCGGTGTGGGGCAGTACGACGCGTCGCTCACCGACGAACAGGTGTACCTCGCCTTCGCCGTCTGGAACGGGAGCGCCGACGAGGCCAACGGCCAGAAGTCGCTGACGCTGCAGTTCTCGACGCTCGACCCCTCGTCGGGCAACCTTTCGGTGCCCGACAGTGGCGGGTCGGGGAGCGGAAGCGTCCTGCAGGTCGGCGGGAACGGGAACGGGACCGGCGGCGATGGCGCCGACGGCCGTGCTCTCGCCATCCCCGGGTTCACGGGCGGCGTCGTCCTGTCTGCGCTGCTCGTCTGGCTCGTGACCTACCGGAGGGCCGCCTGATGACCGACGAGTACGCCAACTGGAGCGCCCGCGGCCGGGCGCCGGCCGACGACGAGGCGGGCCTCCGCGAGGCGCTCGACGGGGACCAGCCCCGCAAGCGCGAGGCGGCGCTGGCGCTGGTCGACGAGGCCGAATCGGGCCTGACCGACGCGACGGTCGAGAGAGTCGCCGGTGCGGCCCGCTCGGCCGACGGCGCGAAGACCCGGCAGTTCGCCGTCGAAGCCCTGGGGGTCGCGGGCCGGGGAGTCGAGACCATCGCGGCGGCGCTGGACGACCCCGACGAGTGGGTCCGCGCGGAGGCCGTGGTCGCGCTCTCGCGGGCCGCGCCAGGCGCGAGCGAGCGGTTGCGCGACGCGCTCGAAGACGACCACGCGGCCGTGCGGCGCAACGCGATCATCGCGCTGGCGAAGACCGACGCCGCGGGCGCCGACCTGCTGGTCGATCGCCTGAAGAACGACCCCAGGCCCGCGGTCCGCGAATACGCCGCGCAGTTCCTGCCGGAGGCGGCCGAGACCGAGCGGGCGGTCCGCCTGCTCGCCGCGGTGTTGGCGCGCGACCCCGGCTCGTTCGTCCGCGCCAAGGCCGCGGAGGGGCTCGGCGACCTGGGCACCGACCGCGCCGAGGAGGCCCTGGAGACCCACGGGCTCGACGACCGGAGCGACGACGTGCGCAAGACGGCCGAGCGGGCGCTGGCCCGTTCGCGCGGGGTCGACCCGGAGAACCTCGACGTCGACGGCGGACCTCGGCAGTCCGGCGAAGCCGGGGGAGCGAGCGCCGGCCCCGGCGGATCCGGCGCTCCGCGCACCGGGCCCGAGAGCGGCCGCCCACGACCCCCCGGCGGGTCCGACGCGCCGTCGGGTCGCCTTGACGACGGGCCGGGCGTGCCACAGCCTGGCGCTGCGCCGGTCGACGACGGGACCGGTCGCGTCGGCTCTCGCCCCGGCCCGGACCCGCGACCGCAGGGACACAGACCGTCGAAACCGAACGACGACGGCGAGCCACGGCGCAGTGAATCCGCGACTGACACCGGAGGTGACGACTCGTGAGCGACCCGTCCGATTCCGCCGACCGCGAGACCTACTCGCTGGGAGCACAGCCCGAAGCGACCGACAGGAGTGACGGCGCGTCGAACGGACGGAGCAGCGACGGAACCGACGGACCGGTTGACGACGAGGCCATGGGCGTCCCCATTCCGGATGAACACGTCGGGGCGTTCGTCGCCGAGGCCTTCGAGGACCCCGAGCGGACGACGACCTGGGCGGACGTCGTCGATGCGATGGTCGCCCCCGACGCCCGCGACGCGTGGGAGGGCCTCTCGGTGGCCGAGCAGACCGTCGAAGTGCTCGGGCAGGCGGCCGAATACGACCGGCGGGCCACCGACGAACTGGAGCGGATCCCGACGAACAGGGGCGAGCCGACCCCCGAGATCCGGTCCTCGTTCGCGGAGGCCCGGCGGCTGCGACGCAACGCCGACGCCTTCCGAGACGGCGTCGCTGCCGCCTACGCCGACGGGCGGATCGACGACGACGAACTCGTCGCCGCCGTCGAGGAGTCGGACTTCGATACCGGACAGATCGCCAGGCGTGAGGACGAACTGGAGCGGGTTACCTCCGCCTACGACTTCGACTATCGCCCCTACGGCGGGACGCTGTTCGACGAGGAACAGGCCGACGGGAGCGAGGCCGGCGGAGGCGGCCGTGACCCCGACATTCCGGAGACGTTCTGATCGCGCTCGGACGCGCTCGATCGCGGCGTCGCGGGGCCCGGTTCGCAGCCGATCGGTCTCGAACGGAACGGTTTTGGAGGGGCCTCGCCACTCGGCGCACGTATGCGACAGGTTCGATTCCGCGACCCGGCCGGCGCCGAGCGCACCGGCACCTACGACGACGGCACAGTCACCTTCGGCGACAGCACCTACGACGCCGACGAAGTGGACATTCTCTCACCCACCGAGCCGACGAAGATCGTCTGCGTGGGCCTCAACTACGCCGACCACGCCGAGGAGGAGGGGATGGAGATCCCCGACCGCCCGCTCCTGTTCCTGAAGCCGCCGAACGCGGTGTCCAGCCACGGCTCGACCGTGGAACTGCCCGCGGGCAAGGAGAAACTGGAGTGGGAGGCCGAACTCGGCGTCGTCATCGACCGCCAGTGCAAGGACGTCGACGCCGACGAGGCGATGGACGTCGTCCGCGGGTTCACCTGCGTCGACGACCTCTCGAACCGCGACGACCAGCGCGTCGAGCAGAACTGGATCCGCGGGAAGGCCTTCGACGGCGCCGCGCCGATGGGCCCGGTCGTCGCGTCGCCCGACGAGGTCCCCGAGGACGCCAGCGTCGAACTCCGCGTCAACGGCGAGACGAAGCAGTCCTCCTCGCGCGAGGAGTTCATCTTCTCCGTCCCGGAACTGATCGAGGAGATCACGACCTACATGACGCTCGAAGCCGGCGACGTGATCATCACGGGGACGCCCGCGGGCGTCGGCCCGCTCTCGGACGGCGACACCGTCGAGATCGAGATCGAGGGCGTCGGCACGCTCGAACACGACGTGACCATCCCGGACGCCTGAGCGTCGCTGGTCACCACCGCTACGCGATCCGTTCGCGGCCTATCGATTTCGAGACTCGGAGCTAAACCCTTTTGTCCGTGGGGGAGTTGCATCGGACGATGATCTCACGGGCCCGTCTCCGTCGAATCGCCGCGGTCTCCCTCGGCGTCTTCCTCGTCCTCGCGGTCGGTATCGCGGCGCTCGCCGGGACGGGCGTCCTCGCGAAGCCGACGGTCGACGGAATCGAGAGCGACTGGGGCGCGGTGACCGCGGAGACGACCGAGATCCGGACGACCGCCACGGTGACGAATCCGAACCCGGTCGGCGTGCCCGGCGTCGTCGACGTCGCCTACACCGCGCGGCTGAACGACGTCGTGCTCGCGCGCGGTGGGAAGTCCGGTGTCGGGTTCGGACCCGGGACGAGCCGGTTGGGTTTGTCGACGCAGATGTCGAACGCGAAGATCGCCCAGTGGTGGGTCACACACGTCAACGGCGGCGAGGAGTCGACGCTCCGGGTCGACGCTACGGTGTCCGGGCCGGGGTTCGCCCGTGACGTGCCCGCCCAGCGCTCGTCGATAGAGACGGATCTCCTGGGCGGCTTCGCAACGGAGGGCGAGCGGACGGTCGAGTTCCGCGGCGAACCGTTCCTGGCTATCGGCGAACAGCGGGCCGAGTGGGGCGAGGCGAACGAGTCGGTGACGCCGCTGTCCGTCACGTCGCAGGTCGAGAACGTCCACGACTATCCGGTCGCGCTCGACGGCGTCGCCTACGCCGTTCAGATGAACAACGTCACGCTCGCCGAGGACAGACAGCTCTCGGGCGTGAGCGTCGAGCCCGGCGAGACCGGCACGCTCGATGTGCGGATGGCGCTGGACTCCGCTCGGATGGCCGACTGGTGGGCCAACCATGTCAACGACAGCGAGCGGAGCACGCTCTCGGTCGAACTCTACGGCCTCGTCGAGCGCGACGGCGAGTACGAGCGCGTCCCCATCCGCATCTACGAGCGCTTGCTCGACCTGGAGACGGACGTCCTCGGCGGCGGCTCGACCTCGGTGTCGGCCCGCGACGCGCCCGAGCGCGACATCGAGTTCGAGCGCCCCCAGATCGGCGAGACGAGCCGGGAGTGGGGCGCCGTCGACGACGAGACCACGGAGATCCTGACGACCGTCGCGCTGAACAACACCAACGACGACGCGGCCGTCAACGAGCTGCTCTCGATACGCGCCGCCCAGCACACGGCGGTCAACGGCATCCTCGTCGCGACCGGCCGCCAGCGGACCGACGGGCTCACCGCCGGCCGGTCCGCGTTCGAACTGACCTCCACGATGAACAACTCGAAGGTGCCGGCGTGGTGGGCCCGCCACCTCAATCGCGGGGAGACCTCGACCGTGACGACGATGCCAGCGGTCCGCGCCGACCTCGGGTTCAGCCAGTTCGACGTGCCGGTGATCGACCGGCGGAGCGAGTTCGAGACCGATCTGCTGGCCGGAATGGGTGACGACGCCGAGACGGTGACCGTCGATGGACGCGACGCGCTGGTAGTCCGCTCGGAGTCCGTCCAGTGGGGCGAGGCGACGCCAGAGACGGCACCGATCGAGGTGAACGCGACGCTGGAGAACGAGCAGCCCGAACCGGTACGGGTGACGGAGATTCGCTACCGCGTCGCGCTGAACGACGTCGTGCTCGCGAACCGGACCGCGCCCGGCAGCCACACCGTCGACCCGGGCGAGACCGAAGCGGTCGGCTTCACGATGGCCCTCGACAACCGGAAGATGGACGAGTGGTGGGTCGGCCACGTCCGTCGCGGCGAGACCTCGAACATGACCGTGACCGTCACCGCAACCGTGGAGACGCGGGCGGGGACCGAGACCGTCAGACTGGACTCGCTGAGCCGGAACACCACGGTGACGACCGACCTGCTCGGCGACGACTGACGGCCCTGTCGGTTCGTCCGCCGGATTCGGCGCGGCTCCCGCCAACAGTAACTTCAGGCCGGTCCACGTACGTCCACGGGATGTCCCCGACCAAGGCGAACTACGAGGACGTGGACGCCGTCGGCGGCGGTCTCCACTTCCTGCGCGACGAACTCGACTGCGAGAACCTCGGCGTCTCCCTGCTGGAGTGCGAACCCGGGTGGGAAGGGAAGCCGCACGACCACGCCGACGACGGTCAGGAGGAGGTCTACGTCCTCGTCGAGGGCGAGGCGACCGTCACCGTCGACGGCGAAGACGTGGAGATGTCCGAGGGCGACGCGCTCCGGATCGCCCCCGAGGAGCGGCGACAGATCGAGAACGGAGACGGAGAGAGCACTTTCGTCCTCGCGGGCGCGCCCTGATCCCCCCCTGCCGATCGAACGGTCAGTTCTCATCGAGTCGCGACCCCACCGAGCTGGCTCGGTAGAGTGGTTTCGCCGCGACGGCGAACGGGACCCGATCACCCATCGTCCCATCGACCGAAACTATCTATCGAAGAATAATTAGTGCAGTGTCTCGATAGCCGAAACGCAGAGAACTCCGGAATACAGTCGTATGACGGTCTATCCGAGGGGTGGATGCCATTGCGACGGCTCCGCGGACTCGGTGGATAGAACGCGATAGAAACGGCTCGAAAAGGGCCATTTGCGCGTATTCTGTCTGTCTGACGACATCGAGTCGGTTACTACCACAGTTCTGTCAAAAACGGGTTTGGATTCCACAGGTATCATTTTTCGAGAGCGGCGACTGGCGAGCCTGTGCTCGGATCGGGGGTCACGGGTAATGCGACGCCGGGAGGTGCGTAGAAAGCGCACCTTACCGGTCGGAGAGACGGTTGCAACGGTCGGAACGGCCGGCACCCGTGGGACGAGTGTTCGCCTTTACGTATCGAACTCGGGTACTGTGACACGAATCCCCGTCCGTGGGCGCGCGGACAGGCGGATCGGAGTCCCAGTATGCAACGGAACTTTCAGGGTACCGACAGAGGGAAGCGCGTGGTCACGACGGGCGGGACGGCCGTCGGCACGATCGTCCGGGTCGACGGCGAGCGAGCGCGCGTCCTGCTCGATCCGGAGCGCGTCGAGTCCGACCGAGTCGACCCGACCGGCGACGAGGCGCACCGCTCGACACTCACGATCGACCGACGCGCCGTCGACCACAGCACGAACGAAGTCGTTCGACTCGAAGCCGACGCGGACCCGGTCGGCGAACGGAGGATCGCGTGACCGACACGAGGCCCCCGTTCTCCGCGATTTCCGAGGAGAGCGGAAACGGTTCGACCGAGCGACCAGCGGACGTGACGGCCGACGACGATTCCGACCCCGAGGATCCGAGCCCGCCGCCTCGGTTCCCGTAATCCCCGTTCGCTGCGGCGCAGTTCGATCACTCGGGCTGCGCGTCGACCGGTCGGTCGCACGCGCAGCCCCCGTCTTCGAGTAACGTGACCACGTCGCGGTCGGCCCCGCAGCGGTGACACAGCACCCGCAGGTCCAGGAAGACGTCGAAGTCGTCGAGGACCACTCGCTCGGCGTCGCGGTGGCGTTCGAGCGTGTCTTCCGCGACCGTCGCCGTCCGACCCAGCAGCCGCTGGATCGTTCCGACGTCCGTCTCCACGGGGTCGGAGTCGGTCGACGGCGCCGCGGCGTCGCGCACGGACGTGAGGTAGGTGTGCATCGACTGGTGGGAGACGAAGTCCTCCAGGAGGCCGTCGACGTCGATGCCGTCGCGGGACAGCCGGTTCCGCACTTCGGCTTTCCGCCCCTCGCTCACGTCGCTCGCGGTCAGCGACTCGTGGGTCTGCTCGACCACGCGCTCCATAGGGTTCCGGTCCGCTTCGCGCATCGCAGTCCGCAACAGCTCCCGATTGAACTCGTCCGCGAGGTCGCGGAGGCTCGTCCGCTCGCCGTCGACTTCCGTCCACCGCTCGACCAGCCGGTCGCCCATCCCGTCGAGGTCGTACGCCGCGATGACCCGGGCGACCTTGCTCCGCGTCTCCACGGAATCGTCCGATCCCATGGGACACGGACAGTTCCGGGACGGACTTACACCTGTCGGTGGGACTGGTGGTCGGAGCGCGGACGCGGCCGCCGCTGGTCGCGCGACGACGGCAGAAATTCCGGAACCCGTCGGCCCGGTGGGTCACGGGCGGGTGGGCCGACGGGCAGCCGCGGACCGCTGGTAGACGGTGCCGTCTTCCCGTGCGACGCCCCGGGCAGGAGCGCACACCGAAGGAGCGGCCGACCGGTGGGCTGGGAAGCCGGCGGGAACGGGAGCCTCGCCGGCGATGCACAGGGGTTCGGGCGTGTCAGGTGGTGCCGGTCGATGGGTCGACGGCAACGAAACGATGGGGGGTCGAACGGTTAAACGGGTGCAATCGTTCACGCCCGGACCAGGGGAGTAAACGCCGGCTAGGGCCCGACAGTCGACCGCTTCTCCGTCGCCGCCGGCACCCCGACGCACGACCAGCCCGGTTTACCGGAAATCGGGATATCGCCCTGTGGCGGTCGTGAAACGCGGGTCCGTCCGGTCCATCGCTGTCGTAGAGACGGCCTGACACGGGCCGTATGCGGGGTATAACGAAGTCGGGGGACGGCCACGTGTCTATCGGGGGGTTGGGGGGAGACGCCCAGTCCAGTCCGATGCCGTTCGGCCGCACCGACGCTGGCTATCCGGACCGGGTTCGCCCGGCCCGGTCCACCGTCCTGCTACCCCGTTCATTCTTTGCGACGAAACCGACGGCGACTGGTTCGTCCGAGTACGCGCGTACCGGCCGGTCGCAGCCGCCGCTCTCCCGTCGGCCGGCGGCGACGGGCCGCGAACCGACCGACCTTAGCCAATCCATAACTATCGCGGTCGATCCCTTCAGTACTCGGCAATGACCGAACGGATCGACCGAGAACGCGTCGTCGTCGACGGCGGCACCGTCGTCACCCCACACCAGACCTGCGAGGGCGGACGCGTCGTGATCGAGGGCGACCGCATCGTCGACGTCGACCCCGCGGCGAACCGCGAGGAGCCCCCGAGCAGCGGCGACGGGGCGGCACGGCGGATCGACGCCAGCGGCGAGTACGTCCTGCCGGGCCTCGTGGACCTGCACGGCGACGACGTCGAGCGGTACCTCTGTCCGCGCTCGGGCGAACGGGTCGACCCCACCGCGGCGCTGACGACGGCGGATCGACTGACGCTCGCGGCCGGCGTCACCACCAAGTTCGACGCGATCGCCTTCGAGGACTCACCGGAGAAAAACAGGACGATCGAGGGCGCGACCGAAGTCCTGGAGGCGGTGGCCGACGGCGCGGGCCTCGGGGCGGACCACCGCGTCCACGCCCGCTGTGAGCTCACTGACGCCGCCTCCGTCGACTGCGTCGCCGACCTCGCCGACCGGCCGGTCGTCGACGTGGTCTCGCTGATGGCTCACGTCCCCGGGCGCGGCCAGTTCGACGACGAGGACGCGTTCGCGCAGCGCTACACCGACGGGCGCGGCGCCGTCGCCGACGAAGCCGCGCGGGCCGGGCGGGACCGCCGCGGGATCGCACAGGCCACGCTGCGCGAGCGACGCGCGGAGTTGACCGGGCCGCTCGCGCAGTCCGACGTCACGCTCGCGTCCCACGACGACGCCGACCCGGCGGCCGTCGACGACGCGGTCGACCGCGGCGTCGACCTCTGTGAGTACCCCGTGTCGCTGTCGGCCGCTCGGCGCGCGACCGAGCGCGGCGCCGCGACGGCGATGGGCGCCCCGAACCTCGTCCGCGGAGGGAGTCTCTGGGGCAACCTCGACGCGCGCGAGGCCATCGAGGAGGGCGTCGTCGACGTCCTCTGTTCGGACTACCGGCCGGAGGCGCTGCTGGCGTCGGTGTTCGTCGACACCGGCGAACCGCTCGAACGGCGGGTGTCACGGGTGACGAGCGAACCGGCGCGCGTCGCCGGCCTGGACGACCGCGGCGAACTGGTCCCCGGCGCCCGCGCCGACCTCGTGGTCGTCGACCCCGACCCGGTCCCCACGGTGACCCGCGCGTTCGTCGCCGGGCGCGACGTGTACCACTGCCACGGCGGCGCGGAATCGCGAGGCAACTGATGGGTTTCGATCTCGACTCCCCGGTCGTTGCGTTACTCGCTGCCAGGAGACAGTTTCGTCAGTTTCACCCGGGTTTCTCCCGGCATATCGAGATATACGCTCTTTACGAACGCTGTAGCGGATCAATTACAATGGCCGTCTGGGGGGTACGGTAGTCCATGTCGACGGAACCGAAAGGTCAGGGACGCGGCAGGCAGGAGGCGGCGTGGAAACTCAGAGCGGTCGTCGAGCGGTACGAGGACGCCCCCGACGAGTGCACGATCTACCCGGCGGGCGTCGACGACCACAAGCGGATGGCGACCTGGATCTCCGCGACCGAACCGGCGTTCGTCGAACTCGACGCCGTCCGCTGACGGCGGCTCCCCCGAGAACGAGCGGCCCCTTTTTCCACTCACCGCGCGACCGGACGCACAGATCCGCGGTCGACCCGGCCAGTTTTTCGCCGAACGGCAACGGAGTGAGCGAACAGTGCCCGCCGCGAATCGCGGGTGCGCGTCGAAACCCGGTCTGCGTTCGGAGTCCGGACCCGTATCCGCGCGTTGGAGCCCGGGATCCGTGTGGATCCGCGGTGCAAGCGTCGATCCGACTGTCGGAACTCCCGGGTCTGACCCGTCGCTGTCCGGCGGTCGCGAGAGGTGCAGATACCCGGAGACCGGAAGAAAAATCGGTGGTGACCGGAACCGCCGTCAGTCGGCGGACCGCTGGTCGAGCGTCTGGGCGGACGCGATGCCGACGAGTCCGACCAGGACGACGGTCGACACGACGGTCGCGGTCAGTCCGACCGCGGCGGCGCCGAGCTGGCTCGCGACGAGCAGTACGGCGCCGGCGGCTGTCAGCGATCCGTAGTACAGCGGCCACGGTCGGTCGACGTCGTCGGATTCCTCGAGGTATTCGAACAGCTGCGCCGCGTTGGGGCCCAGCGAGATCCGACCTCGGTTCTGGTTGAACTCGACGATGTCCATGTCGTCCATCTTCGGCAGATGGCACTGGTACAGGCCGACGTACACGCACTTTCGCTCGTTGGACGTCACCTGTGCGACGGTCGTTCCGTTCTCGACGGCGGCGACGTGCTCGGCGAGTTCGCCGAGGGACACGGTTCCGCCGTGTTCGCGCAGGTAGTGCAGCACCGTCCGGCGTCGCTCGTTTTTGAGGATCTCGAAGACGTGGTCGAGGGGGAGCTGCGAGCTCTGCTCCTCCTCGGCCCCCTCCGCTGCGTCGGTAGGGGCCGCTTGATCCGCGTCGGCCTCCGTCTCTTCGGGCACGACGTCCTGTTCGCTCGCGTGCTGTGATGCCGAAGACATCAGCTCCACACCTCCCGGTGCTGACGACCGCGAGACGCGCTCGCGATCCGGAGTATCACTGTGGCGACCGAGGAATTACTCATACCTCGCCCGCCCGATGGTGACGGTCCCCCTCTCGAGGGTAGTTGGCGTTCGATTCGCGGTCGATTCGTGGGAATTGTCTGCCTTCATGTGTCCGTACCCCCGGCGCTGGAGACCCCTCCACAGAGTTTGTTGCGCCGATTGCTTGTTGGGGAGCATAGCTACTTAATCTTTCTTGATTGAACAATCGTCCGCGAGAGTATAACGGACTCATTACCGTCGACAACCCCCGTGCGCGAGGAAGTAAGGACCGGTTGTCACCGTGTATCATCGAGTAATATCATGATTCCTGCGTATAATGGAGGCCATTCTCCGCGACAGCGGCGATTCGCCGGGCCATCGGACGCGTCGGCGGACTTGAATCAGTCGCGTCAGCGATCGGGCGCCACCGATCCCGGCGCGCGCGCCGGAGAGAGGCAACCCGTTCTTACCCGGGCCCCCGCCGCACGGCCGATCAACTCTCAAATGAATGATGGCTCGTTACGTCAGGAGCGCGCGGGCCGGCGACGGTCAGTCGCCCGCTCCCGGACCCAGCCGAGACGCCCGACGGGCGGCGGGAGCCTGTCTCGGGCGCCGCCGACGGGGAGGGAGGCTGCGACGAGCACGACCGAGCGATCGCGGAGAACCCGAAGATTCATACTACGTCGGTCGAGTCCGTGTATCTGTACTGGAATGGTTTGTAGTTGCCTCGCTATATCGACGCCGGGGGTGTGACGATGGCGGAACGAACGACGGAGGACGGCGGCGCAGGCGCTGTGGGCAGCGGCGGGACGGAAGTCGTCTACTCGTCGGCCGACGACCGCTCGCCGGAGACGGATCTGAGCGTGGCGGTCATCGAGTCGCTGGCCGAAGCGAAGGGCGTCGCGCCCATAGACATCGAGCAGCCGCTGTACGACGTGGTCGACCCGGACGCGCTCGACCGGTTGTTCACTGACGGCGAGGGCAGCGTCGCCGGCAGGGTCGTCTTCGACTTCGACGCGCACGAGATAACTGTCCACTCCGACGGCGACATCCTCGTCCGTCGCGTCGATCCCCGCTAGTTCTCCGCCGATCCGTCGGCGAGACGGGTCACCGGGTGCGGCGTGTCCTCGCCGTCGAGCATACGGCGCCCGTCGAAGACGACCAGGTCCTCGAACGCCGACCAGGGGATCGCCTCGAATTCGTCGTGATCAGTCGTAATCACCGCGAGGTCGAGCTCCCGCGCACCGATCCCCTCCAGCGAGACGCGTTCGACGCCCTCCGGCGGCGCAGTCGTGCAGATCGGGTCGACCGCGTAGACGGTCTCGGCGCGGTCGGCCAGTTCCTCGGCGACGTCGACGCCCGGTGACGCCCGCGTCTCGTCGACCCCCGGCCGGTAGGTGAGTCCGAACACCGCGACGGTGCTCTCCGAGAGGTCCCGACCACGGTCGGCGAGCCCCTCGGCGGCCGACTCCACGGTGAACTCCGGCATGTACTCGTTGACGTGCCGGGCGGTCTGGAGCAGCGGCGTCTCGCCCTCGAACTCCGAGATGACGAAGTAGGGGTAGTACGGAATGCAGTGGCCTCCGACTCCCGGCCCCGGAGTGTGGATGTCGCAGAACGGCTGGGTGTTCGCGACGTCGATGGCCTCGTTGACGTCGACGCCGAACTCGCCCGCGAGCGTCGCGAGTTCGTTCGCCAGCGCGATGTTGACGTCGCGGTAGAGCCCCTCGAACACCTTCACGCACTCCGCGGTGGTGCAGTCGGCGACGGGGATCACTTCCGCGTCGGTGATCTCGCCGTAGATCAGCTCGGCGACGCGCGTGCTCTCGGCGTCGGCGCCGCCGACGACCTTCGGGTGCGAGCCGCGGATGTCCTCCAGCGCCCGGCCGCTCATCGTCCGCTCCGGGCAGAAGGCCAGGCCGAACTCGCCGAGTTCGAGCCCGCTCTCGGCTTCGAGCCACGGACGGACCCGGTCGCGGCAGGTCCGTGGCGGGACAGTCGACTCGACGACGACGACGTCGCCCTCGTCGAGGCCCGCGCCCACCGAGCGGACCGCCGCTTCGAGCGCCGAGAGGTCCGGCTGGTCGTCCTCGATAAGCGTCGGGACGATGATCACGTGGATGCCCGCGTCGGCGGCGCCGGTCGCGTCAGTCGTCGCCGTGAGCGAGCCGTCGCCGGCGAGTCGTTCGATCGCCTCGGGGAGGCCGGGTTCGCCCTCGACCGGACACCGACCGGCGTCGACCGCCCGGGCCACGTCGGCGTCGATGTCGACGCCGGTCACGTTGCCGCAGACGTCCGCGTAGACGGCGGCCAGCGGGAGACCCATCTTGCCCAGGCCGTAGACGGCGACTGGGACGGCCCCCCCGGTGAAGGCGCGTCGCTGCGTCGGCTCGCTCGCGTCGGAGCCGTACAGCCGGGCCGGTTCGGACCGCTGGCCGCTCATAGGTTCGGGACCTCCGGCGGCACGGTCTCGGCGCTCGCCTCGACTTCGGACTCGATCCAGGCGGCGATCTCGACGGCGCGGATCCCGTCCTCGCCGGTGGTCCGGGGCTCGCTGCCGTCCTGGACCGCCTCGGCGAACGACGAGAGCTCGTTTTTCAGCGGTTCGCCCGTCTCGACGGTCGGGCGTTCGATGACGCTCTCGTGGCGGTACCGGACGTCGCCGTCGGTCGCCACGTACTCGGGGAGCGAGTGACGGTGGATCTGGACGGATTGGTCCATGTAGTCGACGTCGACGTGGCAGTCCTCGGCGGTGACTGCGAGGTCGCGGATCCGCTGTTGGGTGACGCGACTGGCGGTCAGCGATGCCACGTGGCCGCTCTCGAACTCCAGCTGGGCGACGACGTGGTCGCCGTCGGCGGCGCCGGCCGCGGACACGTCCGAGACCGGTTCGCCGGCGAGCGAGCAGACCACGTCGATGTCGTGGATCATGAGGTCGAAGACGACGCTGTCGACGCTGTCGCGGTCGACGGGCGGCCCCTGCCGGCGGGCCGCGAAGGCGATCGGGTCGACTTCGACGATCACGTCCTGGAGCGCGAGGATGGCCGGGTTGTACCGCTCGATGTGGCCGACCTGAACCGCCAGATCGCGCTCGCGGGCCTCGGCCAGGAGCGAACGGCCGACCTCCGGGTCGTCGACGAAGGGCTTCTCCACGAGGACGTGTGTCCCCGCTTCGATCGCCTCGCGGGCCACCTCCTCGTGGAACCGCGTCGGCACGGCCACGGAGACGGCGTCGGCTCGCGCGAGGAGGTCCTCGCGGTCGACCGCTCGGGTGTCGAACTCGGCGGCCACGGAGCGCGCGCTGTCGGGGTCGACGTCGGTGACGCCGACGAGTTCGACGGACGGGAGTTCACTGTACACGCGGGCGTGGTGGCGCCCCATGCTCCCGACGCCGACGACGCCGGCCCGAACGCGCTCGGTCATCGTCCGGGTCCTCCCGCCGGGCCGCGTCCGACCGACGGCGGACGGCGAGGCGACCGTTCGCTGGAGGGGGAACGGGAGTTGATCGTGCGCACAGGCCCGTATCGCGACGATGCTGGGATCTGTGTCCGCGGCGTATCTGCTGTCGCCGGAGTCGACCGTCCGTGGCTCATGAATCACCCGAGGGTAGCGCCGAGAGTTGGCTTTGTTATACGTCTCCTTTGGCCGGTAGCGGGTCGATACGGGGGCAAAACGGTTGTGACGACCGTCAGCGTCGTCCCGACGGCACCGGATTCGACCGCCCTCGGGCGGATCCGCGGTCCCCGGTCGCGGGCGGCGTCGGTAACCGGTTCGTAACAAAGTGATACCCACTAATCTCCCTGCCTGTGTCGAGATACGACAACGGGGTGGCTGCCAGTAGTGGCAATCCGCCGACAGACCGACGCGAGGGCTGATGGTGGATGTCGATAGAGGACGAAACCCTGACGCAGGACGTCGTCTTCGACATCCTGAGTAGCGCGAGACGGCGGTACGTTCTCTACCTGCTCCGCACCGAAGACGCCCCGGTCGAGTTGACGGAGTTAGCCGAGGATGTCGCCGCCTGGGAGAATGATACGACTGTCGACGAACTGACGAAACAACAACGGAAACGAGTCTACGTATCGCTGTATCAGACCCACGTCCCGAAACTGGAGGACGCTGGCCTCGTGAACTACGACCAGGACACCGGCGAGGTCGAGCTGACCCAGGCCGCCAACGACGTCGACCAGTACCTCAACCCGGGCGAGCGAGAGGTCCCCTGGCAGTACCTGTATCTCCCGCTCGCGATCCTCGGGATCGCGCTGGTCGCGCTCACCAACCTGAACGTCTGGATCTTCGCGAACATGACCGACGCCACCCTCGGCGTCATCATCTTCTCGGGCTTCCTCCTCACCGTCGGCGCGCACATCGTCGTCTGGACGATGAACCGGCGCCAGGTCCCCGACGACCTCCGTCGACAGACCTGAGACCGCCGCCGCGGCCACGCACAGCACCCACCAGCGGCCGCTGGGCGCTCAGCTGGCCGTCGCTCGCCGAACAGCGCTTCCTCCCCCGGTGACGAAACCGGCGGCTGACAGAACCAACAGCTGCCGCTGAGCGGCCCCAGCGCCGCTCCCGACGGCTGCCGGTTCCAGGGATCGAATCGGCGCAGCCGGCCGGGCCGACGCGGGTCGGCAGTTCGACTGTCTCGCCGTCCGCACAGGGGATACCCGTCTTCCGACCAGATGCGTCTGTCGAGCTTACGTGCACGTATCGGCTGGTTTCGGAGGAATCGCGTCGACGACGTCGTCGGAGCGGTCTCGTGGGGAGGACCGTCGGGACCGACGACGCGTCGCGCGAGGAGATCGGGGACCCAGAACAGATCGGCTGCGTCGCGAGCGACGTCGGCGGTCAGTCGTCCTCGACGTCCTCGGGTAGCAGCTGTTCGGGTTCCCGCTTGTACGCAGGGGTGTCCACGAACTGGGCGATCCGGTCGAGGTCGCTGTCAGAGATGTGTTCCGTCATCGACTCCTATTCCGTCCCAGGACTGCTTAGTAATCCATCCCCTAAAGCCGCTTCGCGTGGCGCGACCGAGAGGGGGGTCTCTGGCATCGACCCTGCACGTTCTCGATAACCACTCGCCCCCAAGGACGACGAGTTCGGCGGGTAGAGCGAAACCGAGACGCTACCTGCTGGCAACTAACACGGGATCGAGCGCATCGCCCGCGCCGGACGCGAAGTGAGTCCCTTCCCCGACGGGGTCGGTCGAGGCCGGCCGCTACGGCGGGGTCTCGGCCCCCGGGCTTCACGTCGGGCCGACCCGGATTCCGCCCGAACGACACGAGACCGCGACATCGAACGGTGGAGCCGCTTCTGGAAGTCGCGGACTTCCGGAACCGAAGTGACCGGCTTCCGTCGTCGAAGTGACCGGCTTCCACTGCCGACGCGATCGACTTCGGTCGTCGAGGTACCGACGCCCATCGGTCGTCGGCGTCCCCGTCGAACCGAGCGACCGCCGGCGACTGTGGAGTCGCACGGGCGAAGAGAACGGCATCGTCGATAGTGGCCGGGCGTCGAGGCGGCGAGGGACGAGCGGCATAGCGGGACCAGCGGTCGGGGGACGGTGAGGCGATCCGAGCTGATCGGTCCCGACGATAATCAGGCCTTACCTCGGACGAAGTATTACAAACCTATGGCTGTAAAGGCAGCCAGTATTGCCGGACGGCGGTGGGGTATCGGAGACGGGTCGAACGAAGGGCCGCGGCGGGCGTCGCGACTGAGTACGCGAGGCGTACCGGGCAGTTGTCCGTGCTTACCGAACGGTGAGAGAAAAGCGTCCCTCGGGGCGTCCCGAGCGCCGTCGCGGTCGATCGCGTCGGGCGTCGGTGCGGACGGACCGAGGGTCGAGTCGGACGCCGTCGGTTCCGTCGTGGTCGCGTCTGTCGCGGGTGGCCGGGGCGCGGCGTCGATCGCCGTCGACCCGTGGCGTTGGTCAGACCATGTTTTCTGCTTCTATCTTGTCCCAGACTGCGCGTCCCTGCTCGGTGAGGCCGTAGACGCGTCCCTTCTTGCGGTCGTCGGAGACCAAGAGGTCTACGAGTTCCCGTTCTCGCAGGCGCTGGAGCGCCCGCGAGACGTGTGCGATACCTACGTCCTCGTCCGACGCGATCTGCGACGGCGTCGACGGGCCGTCTGCGAGCCGCTTGAGGACCGCGACGCGGTAGCGCGAACTGATGACGAAGCTGACGTCGTCCCAATCTGTGCTCATTGTTTGTTGCGGAAGTTGCCGGATAGGTGTTGTCGCGTTCGTCCGGTTCCCGGTCACTGACCGAGAACTCACGCGGCTGTTGTCGGCGGGACTCGCTTGCGTCCCACTTTCCGCTGTACTCACACCGAGTCGGCTACCACGTAAAGAGGTTTCGACGCTCCAGATTTTTCGCGTTCCGTACCGCGATTAGGGGCGCCAGAACGGCGAGCCTGACGGGCGCCCTCGGTCCGTAACGAGACCATAACAATCCGGATCCCTCTCGGCCTCTCGCGCATGGAATCCGCGCGCGCTCGGAGTGCTCTCACGCCCCGACGCCGACCCGCAGGACGCGCTCGTTCGCCGACACGACTCGGGCGCTCCGGCGTCCCCCGCCGAGGACGGAGCGAGGACCCCCGGGTCGGGCGTCGATAAGATGTGGCCGTGGGAACACCTCGCGATCGGCTACCTCGCGTACGGCCTCCTGAGTAGAGTCGTCTGGCGCGAACCCACGACCGGGAGCGCCGCGGTCGCCGTCGCCCTCGGGACGCAGTTCCCCGACCTGGTGGACAAACCGCTCGGCTGGTGGTTGGGCGTCCTCCCCGGCGGGACGACGCTCGCGCACTCGCTGCTGACCGCGGTCCCCCTCAGCCTCGTCGTGCTCGCGGTCGGGATCGCCACCGAACGCGAGCGCCCCGCGCTCGCGTTCGTCGTCGGCTACCTGTGCCACCTCCCCGCGGACGTACTGTACCCGGTCGTCCTCGGCCGCGACCCGAAGACCTGGTTCCTCCTCTGGCCGCTACGCCCGGCACCCACCGACGACTCGACCGACGTCCTCTTGCACGTGGTCGACCTCGCCGAGCAGTTCGTCGGCTTCCTCGCGTCGCCGACCGGCGCCCTCTACCTGCTCAGCGAGGTCTCGCTCCTCGCGGCGGCCGCCTTGCTCTGGCTGCGCGACGGCCTGCCGGGCCTGCCGCGGCCACGGTCCGACGACCGCGCGATCGAGGGCTGAACCGCCGCGGCGCACGCGAGTCGGGCGAGAATATATAACAGTCGAGCGAGAAGTATGGGTATGGGGTCAGAGCAACCGCAAGAAAGCCGGTCGAGTGACGACGACCGGCGGCGATCCGGATCGCCGGGGAGCGATCCGGACGCGCGCCGCACTCCCGAGGGGGAAGACGTAGAGCTCGGTACGAACGACGGAGGGGACAGCAGCGGCGCGCCCGGCGCCGAGAGCCCGGTGTCGATAAACGAGCTGTTCGCACTGCTCGCCCAGCCGGGCAACCGATACGCGCTGGCGTACATGACCCGCGTCGAGGGGGCCGTTCCGTACGACGACCTCGTGGAGTACGTGGTCGATACCGGGGGGACGCCCGACGGGCTCTCGACCGCCGACTTCCGGAACCAGGTCGCGACGCGACTCGTCCACTCGAACCTGCCGAAGCTCGACGACGCGGGGCTCGTCGACTACGACCCGGACGACAGGACGGTCCGCCCGACGGCCGCGACCGAGGTCGCCGCGCCGTACCTCGAACTCGCGATGGATCAGTTCTCCGCGGAGTGACCGGGCCCGCGACCGGCGGACCGACAGGCGCTCATTAACAAAGGTCGGTCCGGGCAGAGTCTCGACCGGCACATGAGTGAGCACGACCTCCAGACCGTGCGGACCGGGGCGCGCTGCGACATCGCCGAGGCGGCAGTCGTCGGCGAGTCAGGCGGCGAGACCGACGCCCCGACGCGGATCGGCGACGACGCGACGATCCGCGGCGGCACGATCGTCTACACCGACGTCGAGATCGGCGACGACTTCTCGACCGGCCATCACGCGCTCGTCCGCGGCGGCACGACCGTCGGCGACGACGTCCTGGTCGGGAGCCACGCCGTCCTCGACGGCGAACTCGAGGTGGGATCGCACGTCAGCTGTCAGACGGGCGTCTACCTCCCGCCCGAGACCACCGTCGGAGACAACGTCTTCCTCGGCCCGCACGCGGTCGTCACCAACGACCCCTACCCAGTGCGACCGACGAGCGAACTCGTCGGCGCGACGATCGAGTCCGGCGCCTCCGTGGGCGCGAACGCCACGATCCTCCCCGGCGTGACCGTCGGTGAGGGGTCGTTCGTCGCCGCGGGCGCGGTCGTCACCGAGGACGTCCCGCCCGACTCGGTCGCGGTCGGCACGCCGGCGACGCACGAACCGCTCCCCGAGGATCTCCAGGGAGGGAATCAACTGCGATGAGCCTCGAAGACCACCGCGAGATCCCCATCGCCTCGCCGGCCATCGGCGAGCGCGAGCGCGAGCGCGTCGACGAAGTGCTCGACAGCGGGATGCTCGCCGACGGCGAAGAGGTCCGCGCGTTCGAACGCGAGTTCGCGACGGCATGTCACGTCGACCACGGCGTCGGCGTCGCGAACGGGACCGCCGCGCTCCACGCCGCGCTCCACGCCTGCGGTATCGGCGAGGGCGACACCGTCCTCACGACGCCGTTCTCGTTCGTCGCGACGGCGAACGCCGTCCGCTTCTGTGGCGCCGAACCCGTCTTCGCCGACATCGACCCGGAGACGTACAACCTCGACCCCGTGGCGGCCCGGGAGGCCATCGAGATCCGCGGCGGCGACGTCGACGCGATCATGCCCGTCCACCTCTACGGACTGCCCGCGGACATGGACGCCATCTGCGGCCTCGCCGACGAGTACGACGCCGCCGTGATCGAGGACGCCGCCCAGGCCCACGGCGCCCGCTACGACGGCGAGCCCGTGGGGTCGTTCGGCGACGCCGCGGCCTTCTCGTTCTACCCGACCAAGAACATGACGACCGGCGAGGGCGGAATGATCGTCACCGACGACGAGGAGGTCGCCGACCGTGCCGCGCGGTTCGTCAACCACGGCCGCAACGACCAGTACGAACACGTCGAACTGGGTCACAACTTCCGGATGACGAACGTGGCCGCGGCGATCGGTCGCGTCCAGCTCAAGCGGCTCTCCCGGTTCGTCCGCGCGCGCCGCGATAACGCCGCCGCGCTCTCCCAGGCGCTCGACGGGACGCCCCTCGACCCGCCGACGGTGCCCGAGCGCGTCGACCACGCGTTCCACCAGTACACCGTCCGGGCGCCCGACCGGGAGCGCCTGGTGAGTCACCTCGACGAGAAGGGCGTCCACACCGGGATCTACTACCCGACGCCGATCCACGAGCAGCCGGCCTACGACCACGTCGACGAGCGGTTCCCCGTCGCCGAGCGGGCCGCCGGCGAAGCCCTCTCGCTGCCGGTCCACCCCGGCCTCACGGACGCCGACTGCGAGGCCATCGCCGACGCGCTGTCGCTGTACCAGGTGCAGTGAGAAAACGATAGAAGATTTTTTCGCGTCGATCCGGACGAGTCTCCGCACGAGCGGAGCGCCGTTCAGGCCTCGACGCCCGTCGCCGCCCGCGACGTTCCGTCCAGATGCCGACCGGCCCAGAGTTCGAGTCCGGTCAGCGCCGCGACCGGCGTGAACGAGGCGAGATCGCCGGCGGCGAGCCGGTCGTGGAGCGCGGCCACGGCGTCGCCGTCGAGCGGGTCGCGCTCGCGGACGCGCTCCAGCAGGTCGTCGACGAACCGTTGGAACCGGTCGTCGCTCGCGTACCGGCGGACGTACGCGTCGCCCTCGACCGTTCGGCCGTCGGATCCCCTTTCGCCGTCGGCTCGGAGGCCGGTCGATCGAGACCGGTTTCGCCCGCCCGACCCCTCGGGGATCTGCGTCAGGTTCGGGTCGAGTCGGCGGACGACCGCCCGCTCGATCGGTGGATTCCCCGCGCCGGCCGGGTCGGACAGCTGGCGCGTCTCCAGTCGGTAGCAGGCCGGCATCCGCGCCGCGGCGTCGAGGAGCGCGCCGGAAGCGACGGTCCGCGTGCCGACCCGGTTGCGCTGGACCGCACGACTCCGCAGGCGCGTCGCGGCCCTGATCCGCAGCGCGGCGTCGACGGCGGTGCGTTCGGGCGGCCCGCCGACGCTCCCCGAGACCACCTCGCGGAGCGACGCCACCGGATCGCGATCGGTCGACAGCAGCGCATCGACCGTCGCGGGTGGGAGCGCGCACGCGTGTTCCGACAGCGCCGCGACCGGCGAGTCGTCGGCGCCGACCGCCCCGGTCCACGAGAGCGCGCTGAACTGGGGCCGGCCGAACACGAGCGCGTCCGCGTCGCCGTGGAGCCGGTCGGTGACGTACGGGAGGCCGTCGACCGCGGCCCAGTTGACCATCGCGTCGGTCGCGTGGACGGCGTCGGCGACGGCGTCGACGAGGTGGCGGTCGGGGTCGGCGTGGACCTGTCTGTTGGGGAGCCCGAGGTACGCGGCCGCCTGCGCCGCCGACTCCCGGTCGCCGTCGAGGCCGCCGCAGGTCAGCGTCTCGACCGGACAGCCCCGCTCGGCGAGGACCGCCGCGGCGATGCGACTCCCGGAGTCGCCGGGGAACCACAGCGACGGGTCACCCGTCGTCGCCGCGACGTCCCCCATCGCCCGGCGGTACGCGCCGAGCCAGCGGTCCGGGTACCCCGACGGAGCCAGTCCCGGCGATTCGGGCGCCCAGTACCGACTCGTCGAGACCTCCCCGTCGAACACCAGGTGCGTGGCCGACGGGAGGCTCGCGACCCCGTCGACCAGCGTCCGCTCGCCGAGGACGCCCCCGGCGAGGAGCAGGTCGCTCACCGCCGCCGCGTCGAGCGACGGGTCGTCGACCGCCGACAGGAGCGGGCGGACCTCCGAGGCGAAGTCGAACCCGCCTTCATCGCCGGTCACGTAGCGGATCGGTCGGCTCCCGGCGACGTCGGTCGCCAGATGGACCTCACTCGCGCGCGCGTCGATACAGGCCAGCGCGAACGGCCCGTCGAGTCGCGCGAGCACGTCCCGCGAGTCGTCGACGACGCCGCGGAAGACGTCGCCCCAGGACAGGGAGAGCCGGTCGCGGTTCGATACGACGCCGTAGACGGCGCCGACCAGTCCGTCGCCGCGCCAGACGGTGTTCGCGTCCGGGTCCCGACTGCCGTGTTCCAGTACGCCCAGGGCCGCCTCGCCGTCGACGGCCCGGTCGAGTTCGTACCAGTCCTCTCTGTGAGAGGCCTCCGCTATCGCCTCCAGCCGCTGTTCGCCCGCCGTGGTTCCGATGAGTCCAGTCACGGCCCGAGCGTGGCCGCATCGGGGTATTGTTATGCGGTCGCTGAACGCCGCTCACTCCGGTATCGGTATCGATACCCGCGGACCCCCCACCTGCCGTCGGTCCATCGTCGCTCCCCACCTCGGTCACTGGTGTTCGACTGAGGCCGATTCGATATTCAGATAAGAATCTATACTGTTTTCGGAAACAGCCCAATACTATATATTTCAGACGCGTCTGTCAGATACGACCGGCAGAATCGGCATCCCACGCCCTAGAGGTATCTATACTCTGGTTCTGGGGCAATTTCCCGATACACTCAGCGAATTCGACCGTCTCGTGAGAATGGATGGATACTCGCCAACTGTCGCCCATATAGCGGTATTCTCCCCGTTTACTGGATTGCGGGCGAAAACCGCCCTCAAAGTACCGTACTTATTGTATAATATTGTAGTTATACAATAGAATGTGTCTATAACGAGGGCGAGCACGCCGAGGTCGGAGCGGTCCGGTCGTCTGAATCCCGCGGTGGGACCGGCCGAACCGCGGTAGCGACGACATAACAAACAGTGAACGTGGTCTGAGAGGGACCATGAACGGGTGGATCGAACCGTGGGATCGGTAGTCGTCTCGGTGGACGCGGAGTTGGGATGGGGCTTCGTCGATTACGAGCGCCCGCCGGAGTCCCGCGTCGAGAGCGCGCGCTCGGGCTGGCAAACTCTCTGTCGGCTCTTCGACGCCTACGACGTGCCCGCGACCTGGGCGGTCGTCGGCCACCTCTTCCACGAGGCCTGCGACGGTCGCCATCCCGACCACCCGGCCGGATCCGAGTGGTTCGCGCCCGAACGCGGGCTGTGGGCCGACCGGCCGGACCTGACCTGCGGGCCGGAGCTGATCGACGCCGTCCGGAACTCCGGTCCGGACCACGAGATCGGCTGCCACACGTACTCGCACGTCCTGTTCGGCGACGACGAGACGACGAGCGACGTCGCCGCGGCCGAGCTCGCGCGCAGTCGGGCCGTCGCGGACGAGTGGGGGATCGACCTGCAGTCGTTCGTCTTCCCGCGCAACGAGGTCGGCCATCGCGACCAGCTCGCAGAACACGGCTTCGGGGCCTACCGCGGCGGCCGGCCGGTCGCGCGACGGACGCTCCCGCAGAAGCTCAAGACGGTCGCGTTCGGGTCCGGGGCACCGCCGCTCGTCACGCCGGCGGTCGACGAGTACGGCCTGGTCGACGTGCCCGCGTCGCTGTTCCTCTACAGCTTCGAGGGACCGGCGCTCCGGGCGACGAAACCCGTCGTCGGCGACCCTATCGTCGAACTCGTCGAACGCGGGCTCGACGCCGCCGCGGAGGGCGAGGGAGTCCTCCACCTCTGGTTGCACCCGAACAACCTCGTCGGCGAACCGCAGGTCCAGCGGTTCGAGGGGGTTCTCCGTGCCATCGACGCTCACCGGGACGAGGTCCCCGTCGAGACGATGGCCGAGGTCGCCGCGCGAACGCGGGCCGAACCGCAGACGGTGGCGACCGACGGGTGGGGCTGACCCGCGAACCGACTCGGCGGTGGCCCCGGTCCGAATTCGCGCGTCACTGCGCGCACCGATAGCGGCTCGCAGACCCGCCGAAGGCGGCGACTAAGACCAGTCAGGAGACCTATAACAATGGTGGAGAGCGCCCCCACTCACCCCAATGCCCGAGACTGACGCGGTGAGTTCGCCCCGACGGACCGGGGACGACGGACACGCTGGATCGACGACGACCGCTCGCGCCGCGACAGGGGTGACCGACTGTGCCGCGTGATCCCGCGAGCGATCTCGCCGGGCAGTCGGTGCTCGTGACCGGCGGGGCGGGCTTCATCGGGAGCCACCTCGCCGCGGCGATGACCGACCACTGCGACGTGACCGTGCTCGACGACCTCTCGACGGGCGAGGCGGCGAACGTCCCCGACGACGCCGAGTTCGTCGAGGGCGACGTGCGCGACTCCGTCGACGTCGAGACGGCGATGGGGGGTGCCGACGTGGTCTTCCACCAGGCGGCGCTGGCCGACGTGCGGACGTCGATCCGGTCGCCGGTCGAGGCCCATCACCGGACAGCGTCGGGGACGGTGAAGGTGCTCGACGCCGCTCGGCGCGAGGACGCCCGGGTCGTCACCGCCTCCAGCGCGGCCATCTACGGCCAGCCGGACACGCTCCCGATCCACGAGTCCGACCGGAAGACGCCGACCTCGCCGTACGGCATCGACAAGCTCGCCGCCGACCAGCACACCCGCGCGTACGCCGACCTCTACGACCTCCCCACCGTCGCGCTGCGGTACTTCAACGTCTACGGTCCGGGGCGGACCGACGGGGGATACAGCGGCGTGGTCAGCGCGTTCCTCGACCGCGCCCGATCCGACGCCGTCCTGACCGTCCACGGCGACGGGACGCAGACGCGCGACTTCGTGCACGTCGACGACGTCGTCCAGGCGAACCTCCTCGCCGCGACGACCAACGACACGGGCCAGGCGTACAACGTCGGCACCGGAACCGGAGTCACGGTCCAGGAGGTCGCCGAGCGGGTCACCCGCCTCCTCGATTCGGACAGCTCGATCGTCTCCGGCGACGCGCGCGACGGGGACATCAAACACAGCCGCGCGGCCATCGGCCGCGCGCGGAGTCAACTCGGATACGAACCCGCCTACTCGTTCGGCGACGGACTGGAGACACTCGTCGAGCCCGCGAGCGTGACGAACTGAGTGACGCGCGACCGAAACCGCCGTATTCCCGTCGTATGGGCGGTATAACAAAACACGCAGTTCTCGTACGACAGAGCGTCCACCAGACACGCTTATGTATCAGGACTCGACAATCGGCGTCGTCGTTCCGGCTTACAACGAAGCGGGATTCGTCGGCGACGTCATCGACACTATTCCGGCGTTCGTCGACAGGATCTACGTCGTCGACGACGCCTCGACGGACGAGACGTGGGAAGAGATCCTCGAACACGCCGAGAAGCAGAACACTCCGACCGCGGAGCTCGTGGGCGACGGCGGCACCGAACGCCGCGTCGTCCCCATCCAGCACGGTGAGAACCGCGGAGTCGGCGGCGCCATCAAGACCGGTTACCAGCGCGCCCACGCGGACGGCATCGAAGTCATCACCGTCATGGGCGGCGACGGGCAGATGGACCCCGATATCATCGAGCGGATCATCGAGCCCGTCGTTAACGACCGCGCCGACTACACCAAGGGCAACCGCCTGCTGCTCGGCGACCACTACGACTCCATGCCGCGGTTCCGTTACGTCGGGAACGTCGTGCTGACGTACCTGACACGGATCGCCAGCGGCTACTGGGAGATCGGCGACCCCCAGAACGGCTACACCGCTATCTCCGGCGAGGCCATCGAGGCCGCTGACGTCGACGAGATGTACGAGTTCTACGGCTACTGCAACGATCTCCTCGTCAAACTCAACGTCGCCGACATGCGCGTCGTCGACGTGCCGACGCCGGCGGTGTACGGCGACGAGGAGAGCCACATCGACTACTCCTCGTACATCCCGAAGGTGTCGGGCATGCTCTTTCGCAACTTCCTGTGGCGGATCCACGCGAAGTACCTCTCCGAACGGCTCCACCCCGTCGCGCTCTGCTACGTCGTCGCTCTCGGCGCCCTGACGACGGGGACGGTCGGCGGCCTCGCGAGCCTCGTGACCGATATCGAACTGCCAGCGCTCGCGACGATCGCGTTCGGCGTGCTCTTCCTCGTCCTGGCAATGGCTCTTGACAAACGATCGAACAAGCATCTCACGAGCGTCGCCGGCGCCACCCCGACCTGATCGCGACGGTTTTTCTCCGTGCCCACACGCGGTAGACGCGTTCAAATCACCGGTAAGAGCTGCTTACGGGGGGTTCAACGGCACCGCGTGCGCCCGTCCGTCCGGTAATCCCTCCGTTCTCACTCGGAAATCGACCGGTCTGATACCACGACACACAGAACGTATCTGGTACGTATCCGGCCAGGAAGTATGGAATTCTCACGGGCCAACAGGTTTCATATGGACAGTAGCGTTATACGAGTAGGTGGGCATTACCGGAAACGTGACCCCGAGTCGAAGCGGGCGACGGCCGGTCGGCCCGGGACGAGTGAACGAGGAACCATGACCAAAGAAGAAGACAACGCGGACATGTGGACGGACGAACAGACGACGCGGGGAAAGACCGAACTGCCGACGGGCTGGCGCGACCAGCCGGTCGACCCCGATCTCGAAGAGAACCTCGGTTACGAGCTGATAGCGTGGGAGAAGATCAACGTCGTCGACAACCCCGACCAGGTCATCTTCCTGCCGAACTCGGAAGACCAGCTCCGCGACGACGCCTTCATCGTCTCGGAGAAGGACTCGGTCTGCGACCTGACGGACAAGCGATGAGCCTCCGCGTGCATGGGTTCGGACAGTCGGTCGCGGGACCGTCCCGTACGACGATCTAGCGGGTCACTCCACGGTGACGCTCTTGGCGAGGTTGCGCGGTTTGTCGACGGGTCGGTCCAGAAGCGTCGCAGTGTGATAGGACAGCAACTGCAGTTGGACGTTCGCCAGGAGACCGACGAGCTCGGGATGGGAATCTGGCACCCACAACACGTCGTCGGCCGCTTCGGCGACCGCTTGCTCGGACCGCGGGGCGACCGCGATTACCGGCGCCCCCCTCGCACTCACTTCCTCGATGCTCCCGAGTAACTTCTCCGTGTGCGCGCCGGTCGCGACGGCGAACACGGGCGTGTTCGGCGTCACGAGCGCGAGCGGGCCGTGTTTCAGCTCGCCCGCGGGGAACCCCTCGGCGTGTTCGTAGGAGATCTCCTTGAGCTTGAGCGCGCCCTCCAGCGCGACCGGGTGAGCGGTGCCACGGCCGATGAAGAAGTAGGCGTCGCTGTCGCCGTAGCGCTCGGCGACCGATTCGGCCGACGAGTCCGCGAGCGTCGACCCCACCGCGGAGGGGAGTTCGCTCAGCGCGTCGAGCAGCTCCGGCGCCGTCTCGCTGTGGGACCCGACCACGTCGCGGCGGATCCGCTCGGCCAACAGCGTCAGCGTGACGACCTGCGAGGAGAACGTCTTCGTCGCCGCGACGCCGATCTCGGGACCGGCTCTGATGAACACCGTCTCGTCGCACTCCCGTGCGGCGGTCGATCCGACGACGTTGGTCACCGCCATCGTCCGGAGGCCCTCCGAGCGGCCGCGCCGGAGCGCGGCGAGCGTGTCCGCGGTCTCGCCGCTCTGGGTCACGCCGACCAGAATCGTCCCGTCGTCGGCTGGCGGCGCGGTGGTCGCGTACTCGCTCGCAAGGAAGACGCGCGCGGGGATCCCGCGGTCACGCAGGAGCTGAGCGCCGTACAGCGCGGCGTGATAGCTCGTCCCGCAGGCGACGAACTGGACGCGCTCGACGTCCGCGAAGGCCCCGTCGGACAGCGACTCGAACGCGACGCGGCCGTCCTCGGCCCGACCGCGAACGGCCTGTGCGATGGCCGTCGGCTGTTCGTCGATCTCCTTTCGCATGTAGTGGTCGAACGTGCCTTTCTCGACGTCATCGGGGGACCACTCGACCGATTCGACCGGTCGCTCGACTGCCGTCCCCTCCGGATCGGTGATGTCGTAGCCGTCGGGAGCGACCCGGACGACGTCCCCGTCTTCGAGATACACCACGTCGTCGGTGAACTCCAGGAACGCCGGTACGTCACTGGCGAGGTAGTACGTCGCACCGGGGGACGCGCTCTGCGGGTCTGTCCCCTCGTCGACGCCGAACACGAGCGGCGATCCCTGCCGGGTCGCGTATACCGCGTCCTCGTCCTCGTGGACGAGCGCGATGGCGTAGCTGCCCGACAGATCGGCGACAGCCCGCCGGAACGCCGCCTCGACGCCCGCGCCGTCCGCGAGGTACTCCTCGACCAGATGGGGGACGACTTCGGTGTCGGTGTCGCTGGTGAACGTGTGGCCCGCCCCTCTCAGACGGTCGCGGAGTTCGGCGTGGTTCTCGATGATCCCGTTGTGGACCACGGCGAGCTCGCCGCTGCAATCGGTGTGCGGATGGGCGTTGGCGTTCGTCGGCGGCCCGTGCGTGCTCCAGCGGGTGTGACCGAGCCCGACGTGACCGCCGACGGACGCCGACGAGAGGAGGTCGACGAGCTCGTCGACCTGTCCTTCCCGTTTGATCACCTCGACCCCGTTCCCGTTCGCGACGGCGACGCCGGCCGAGTCGTATCCCCGGTACTCCAGGTTCTCGAGGCCGGTCAGGAGGCGCGACACCGCGTCGTCTGCGCCGACCGCGGCGGTGATCCCGCACATCACCGATTCACCTCTCCCACCGGCCCGAACTCGTCCGTCGCAGTCGCGTCGAGGTCTCTGACAGGCGACTCTTCCATACACTCGCTTACCCGAGAGTACGGTATTGTTATGCAGCTGTTTTCGGCTCGATTCGCCGAGTAGGTGACCCGTACAGAATCGTCGGTCGCGCGGCCACTCTCGGGTCGGTGGACGCCCGCTCGATCAGCCGTCAGCTCGGGCTGTTCGGCACCGGATCGGCGTGTAACGGCCCCTTACCGGTAGACGACGAACCGACGCCCTCGCACAGGCGGTCGAGCGCCGCGAGGAAGTCCGCGGTCCCGACCGTCGCCTCGCCCATCTCGCAGGGGAATACCCCGGCTAGCGTCTCGTCGCAGTAGAGAGCGACGGCGATGCGAGGCGGGACGAGGGCGCGCGCCGTCTCGTCGGCCACGCTCGAATCGAGTTCGCGGGTCTCGAAAAAGCGGCTCGCGGACGCGTCGAACTCGCGGCCCCACCCGTCCAGCTCGCTGACGCTGTCGAGTAGCGACGACCCCGCGTCGGTCCCGACGCAGGTCTCGCAGAGACAGAGCCGGTCCCCCGTGATCGTGACCGACACGTCGTCGAGTCGGCCCTCGGCTTCGCGTTCGCGCAGCGTGCGGAGCAGCGCTTCCTGGGTTCGCTTCGCGCCCATCGGGGGGAGCATCGAACGGACGAACACCGTCACCCGTCGCGCGTCGGCGCGCTCGAAGCGCTCTCCCGTCGTCTCCAGCCACTTCGTGAAGGCCGGTTCGTCCCTCGGACGCGTGTCATCTCGTGTCACTGTAGAGAGGCAAGCCACCGGACGCTCTTAACCGACCGCGACCGTTCACGTGGACACCTCGGTAGTAGTACACGCGGATCGCGAGGTAACTACCGAAAACGCGCCGGTAGCGATCGGCCGTTCGCGCGGTAAGGGACCGATACCGCTCGCCCCCACCTTTTTGATCGCCGGGACCAACCTGGGTGTATGCGCGTGACCAGTCGACTCAAGGAGAGCTTCGTCGCCGGGCTGATCCTCGTCGCGCCGCTCGCGGTCACACTCTACATCCTGCGGATTCTGGTCTCGTGGTCGCTGCAGTTCATCAATCCGGTCGTCACCGAACTCGGCCTGATCCAGACGGCGGCCAACGTGGAAGTCGCCGCGCAGATCTTGGCCGTCGTGCTCATCGTCTCCGTGATCACCGCGCTGGGACTGCTCGCGCAGTGGTCGATCGGGAAGCACCTGTTCGGGAACCTCGGACGGACGATCAACGTCGTCCCGCTGGTGAGCACTATCTACGGGAGCATCCGCCAGGTGGCGACGTCGCTCGTCGAGAGCGGGTCGCAGTTCGAGCGCACGGTTCTGGTCGAATATCCCCGCGAGGACGTCTACTCCGTCGGCTTCGTCACGGGCGAGGGCCGATCGAGCATCGACGAGGTCGCCGGCGAGCGGGCCCACTCGGTGTTCCTGCCGAACAGCCCGAACCCGACCGCCGGGCGCCTCGTGATGGTCCCCGAGTCGCAGATCCACGAGACGGACATGAGCGTCCGCGAGGGGATGGGGATGATCGTCACGACCGGCATGGGATCCGAGGAAGAACGCCTCGAAGCCTACGAGGACGAGGCCGTCGTCGCCGTGGACCGGGCCGACTGAATTCGGTCGGGAAGCGGGGTCGGATCCGGTCCGGGTCGGTTGGGGTCGAACTCACACGGGGAATCGTGCGCCGACGGGATCACTCGGGAAGCACGTCACCGAGCGACGCGCCGACGACCATCACCACGGCGGTCACGAGGCATTGCGCGACGGCGACGTCGGGCTCGCTCCAGTCCACGCGACGCCACACAGTCATCAGTCCGACGGACATCGCGCTGGCGATGGCGAGGATGCCGAGCAGCCTCCGCGGGACGACGCCGAACAGCAGGTCGGACTCGACTTCCTCGAAACGCGCGGCGTAGAGGATACCGAGGGCGACGACGAGGCCGAACGCGGCGGTCACGGCGAGCGCCGGCGGCGACCCGGCGATGGCCTCACCGATCTCCAGGGTCCCGCCCTCGACTATCATCGGGATGCCGAAGACGAACGCGCCGACGACCGCCTCGCCCGCGTCCCGCAGGTCGAACGAGTCGCGGATCCGGCCGATCACTCGCGGCCGGTCCGCTCGCCGCGCGGTCCGCATCGCCTCGC
This sequence comes from Halosimplex rarum, assembly GCF_047715405.1. Classification (NCBI taxonomy): domain Archaea; kingdom Methanobacteriati; phylum Methanobacteriota; class Halobacteria; order Halobacteriales; family Haloarculaceae; genus Halosimplex; species Halosimplex rarum. The sequence goes on along the minus strand of NZ_CP180412.1, from coordinate 539,099 downwards.
GGACCTGTTCGCGTTCCTCCCGGGAGTCGACCATCTCCTCTAACTCCTCGAGGTCGTCGAGCACGTCGTCGATGTCGAGGTCCTCGTCCGGGTCGCCTCGGGTGTCGCGGCGGCGACGGCCGCCGTCGGTGGCGAAGTCGGTATCGCAGTCACTGTCCGCGACGTCGTCGGTATCGCTGCCGCCGTCGGCGAGGTGACTCGCGTTCGCCCCGGACTCGTTCTCCCGGTCCGTGCCCATGTCCCGGTCGAGGGACGAGCGGACCAAAAGGGTACGCACGCGGGGCTCGAAGGCGGCGTGTCGGCGGGCGGCAGAACAGGCCGTTCAGGCGGCCGCTTCGAACGCGTCGCGCAGGGAGTCGGACTTCTGGATGACGCGGTCGGCGCCGGTTTCCAGCGCGTCGAGCGCGTCGGTGTTCTCGTCGGTCTTGATCGTCAGCACGGGGTCGGTCTGGCCCCCCGACTGCTCGGGGTTGACGTCGTAGGTCGCCGCGGTGATCCCGTCGGTCTCCAGCAGCGCGCCCTTGAGCACGTTCATGAACGTGTGGTCTTCGCCCGCGATCTCGATAGAGATCATCGTCGGCTCTTTCTCGATGACCCGCAGTTCCATACCCGTATCCAGCGCGCTCGCGCGCATCAAACTTACGTTCCCGTCCTCGTCCGCCGTCACGCCCCGCCCTCACACCACCGCGTAGACCATCAACAGCCCGAAGTAGGCGAGGATCAGCACCGCCAGCGCCTTGAGCCTGAACCGGCGCAGCTCCCTCGTCTCCGCCTCGTAGGCGGCGTCGTAAGCGTCGCGTTCCTCGTCGTCGACGGCGGCCGCGTGGACCCGCCCGCGGTGGAGCGCGAGCAGCCCCTCGTTCTCGAAGGGGCGGCCGCAGTACTCGCACTCCACGGGCGTTCGGTCGGGCGGGACGTCGTAGCTGGTCCGTTCGGTGGTCATGGGTCAGGGGAGGTACGGCAGCGGTACGTCCGGTCGGGTCACGATCCAGAGGCTCGCCATCGTGTAACCGATCATGACGGCGATGAAGGGATACTGGCTGCGGATGGCCTGCAGGCGGCCGGGGAAGAGGTCGAACGCCGTCGCGTGGGCGGCGAGGATGGCCAGCAGGTGCCCGCCCAGGACGCCGGCGATGGCGACGCCGCCGAACCAGCCGGGCACGACGATCAGCCCGGGGTTCACCGTCGCGAGCGGCGCCGTCACGGCCGCGAACAGCGCCGGAATCAGCGAGACGAAGTAGCCCAGGAAGTGCGCGACGTGATAGCCGGCGGCGATCGCCAGAAGCGGCGGGGCGAACCGCCGCGCGAGCGTCTCGCTGGCGACGTAGGTCGGCGCGGTCCGACGGGCCAGCCGCGAGGCCAGCAGGTAGACGCCGAGGAACAGGGCGAACCCGACCAGCATCGCGCCCGGGTACAGCAGTTCGATAGGGTAGCCGAGACCGACGAGACCGCGCGCGAGGTCTCGCCAGGCCGGCGTGGCGACGAACCCGTCGAAGGTGGTCACCCAGAGGATCGCGACGACGAACGCCGCGTCGTCGACGCCGTCCAGCAGGTCCGAGGCGAGCGCGGCCCCGGGCAGGCGGACGGACAACGAACCCTCCCCGTCGCGGCCGATCGGCGCGACGGCGCCGTAGTAGCGGAACACCCGGGCGACCGGGTCGACCTCGGCGAACCACGTCTCGGTCCCGTAGACGACGGCGCCGGCGACGGTCACGACGGAGTAGGCGACGACCGTCACGGCGAGGACGCGCGGTTCGTCGGCCAGCGGACTGACCACCTCGATCCAGACCAGTGCGAGCAGTCCCGCGACGCTCGGCCACGCGCCGAAGCGCCAGCGGTAGGTCCGACCGAAGTCAGGGAGCGCCGCGACGGCGGTCCGCCACGGGTTCAGCGCCGGCCAGGCGTTGCCGACGAGGTAGGTGCTCATGGCGAACCCGGCCCACCAGCCCGCCCAGACGATCACGACGGCGGGGTTCGAGAGCGGGTCGCTCGGACCCACGAAGCCCGTGACCACGACGCCGAGGAGCACGACAACGCCGAGGGCGCCCGCGGCCCAGCGGAGCACCGTCGGGGCCGGGAGCGCGACCGCCCAGCGGCGTTCGACCAGCGCGTCGACGGCCGCGCGGTCGGTCGCGAAACTCGCCAGCAGGAAGGAGGCGCCGACGACCGCCCCGCCGGTGGCAAGCATCAGCCACGTCGGAATCGTCAGCGGCTCCCGGGCGGCGCCGCCGAGCGACCCACCGTGCGCGAGCACCGGCCGCGCCGCGACCGCGACGAGCGCGGCGAGCGTGAACCCGACCAGTCCCGACCAGCGCGTGCGTCGTCCCATCTGCCGGGGGTTCGCTCCCCCGTCGCCTGAAAGTATCGAAACCCGCCGTGGACCGCCGACGAGACGCGTCCGGATGGCGGGTCTTCAGCCGGTGCTCTCGCGTACGGGTCGAGGCCGCCGATAGCGCTCGCTCCGAATTCGTTCGCTCTCGCGGGCGAACTGGTTCGGGGTTTCACGCGACCGATCGCGAGAACGCGGCGGGCCGCGGACGGTTTGAGAGGCTTTTTAGTGTTGCTGGCGCAAGCGAGACGTATGAGTCTCGCGGACGATACGACAGAGGACCACGGGGACCACGGCGGTCACCACTTGCCGGCGGTCGAGGACTGGCCGCGCGGGTTCGGCGAGGCGAGCTGGTGGCCGTTCGTCACCGCCGTTGGTGCGGCGGGCATCTACGTCGCGGCCGCGCTGTTCGTGCTCGGCCAGGGCGACGAACCGCTCGTCGGACCGATGGTCGGCCCGGGCGCCGCCGTCGCGAGCGTCGGGCTGTTCCTCGTCGGTCTCTACGGCTGGCTGTATCACGCGTTCATCGTCAACTTCTGGGAAGGCGGCACGGACGAGCACGGCGGCGGCACGCTCCGGCTCGCGATGATACTGTTCCTCGTGACGGAGGTCGCCACCTTCGGCGCAGGCTTCGTCTACTACTTCTTCATCCGCGCGGGGACGTGGCCGCCGGAGCACCTCCCGCACCTGCTGAGTAGCCTGGTACTCGCCAACACCGTCATCCTGATCATCAGCAGTTTCACGCTCCACTACGCGCACGTCGCGCTCCGGAAGAACAACCGCTCGCGGTTCCTCCAACTGCTCGCTCTCACCCTCGGGCTCGGCGTCGTGTTCATCGGCGGTCAGGTGTACGAGTACTACGTGTTCATCGTCGAGGAAGGGTTCACGCTCGCGGAGGGCGCCTTCGCCTCCGCGTTCTTCGGGTTGACCGGCCTCCACGGCCTGCACGTCACCCTCGGCGCCGTCCTGCTGGGCATCGTCTTCGTGCGCGGTCTCAAGGGCCAGTACTCCGAACACCGTCACACCTCGGTCAGCACCGTCTCGATGTACTGGCACTTCGTCGACGTCGTCTGGGTGTTCCTCGTCGTCGTCCTCTACGTCGGCGCGGCCGCCTCGCTCTGAGCGGGAGTTTCAAGACCCAGTTTCCCATTCTTCCGGCATGGAACCGCTCGACGTCGAGGACGGATTCGACGTGCACGAGTACCGCCACGGCCTGAAGCTCCGCAAACAGGACCGTGGAACGATGCACCTCGATAACCGCGACGACTTCGCCTGTCCCGCCTGCGGCGACGTCTTCGAGCAACTGTTCGTCTCCGAGCACCGAGAGAACACGTTCGGCGACCCCGGGACCTCCTTCTGCGTCGTCCGCACCGACGACCAGATCCTGTTGCTCACCCACTGAACGGACGGTCACTGACACTGAACGCGCGCTCACCGACGTCGGTTCTCCGCTCTCAGGACGCCGCCGGATTCCAGACGTCCGTCAGGACGAGCGCGAGCAGGGCGAAGTACGTCGCCAGCCCCCAGCAGGCCGCGGCGACGACCCAGGGGCCGCCGAGGGCGACGGCGGCGATGCCACCCCCGGCGAGCGCGACGACGCTCCCGATCCGAACCGCGGGCCGTTCCCAGAGGTCACCGGCGGGCGTCTCGACGACGAACAGCGCTTCGACGGCCAGCGCCGCGGTGATACCGGCCGCGGCGCTCCCGGGTCGAACCAGTAGCGAGAGCGATTCCGCGGCCGCGAGGGCGGCGAGCAGGACTGCCCCGCTCACCGCCGCCAGCAGCGCGTCGCGTGCGGCCGACGGCGGGGCCGTCACGGCTCGGCCGTCGGGGAGAACTGTTCGGGGGCTACAGCCGTCGAATCGACCGTCCGACGCGACCGTGGTCCGGTGACGTCCACGGGTCGCGTCAGGTCGTGAAGCCGGCGTCGGCTTCGTGTTCTTCCAGCACCCACTCCAGTTCCTCGATGGCCCGGAGGATGGCGACCTCGGCCTCGTCCTCCAGCTCCGAGGTGGGCGGGTCCGTTCTGTCGTACGCGTCCTCGAGTTCGGCGATCCGTTCCCGGATGTCGTCCTCTGACCGCATACTGAGGTGGACCGTCCGAACCCGCTTGATGGTACCGGTTAGGCCGATTCGGTCGTACATGCAGGTTAATCAAAAAGTTTAACAGAAATATTATTCAACTGTTCCACAGTGAAGCTCTCCATCGTCGTCCCGGTATACAACGAATACGGCAACCTCATGGACCTACACGGCGAGATCGCGGAGACGCTCGGCCGCCACTACGAGGACTGGGAGATCATCTTCGTCGACGACGGTTCGACGGACGGGAGCTACGACCGACTCGCGGAACTGTCCACCCGGGACCGCCGCGTCAAAGTGATCCGGTTCCGCGGGAACTTCGGCCAGAGCGCGGCCCTCGACGCGGGGATTCAGGCGGCCAAACACGAGGTGATCGTGACGATGGACGCGGACGGGCAGAACGACCCCGCCGACATCCCCCGACTGGTCGACCGGCTGGAAGAGGGGTACGACTGCGTCGCCGGCTGGCGGAGAGAGCGAGACGACCCGCTCGGGAAGCGAGCAGCCTCCCGCTTCGCCTACTTGCTCAGACGATTCGTGCTCCGGACGGAGATGCACGACTTCGGCTGTACGCTCAAAGCGATGCGATCCCGAGCAGCGAAGGAGCTCACGCTGACCGGGGAGATGCACCGATACATCCCGCCGCTTCTGACCTGGCGGGGCTACAGCGTCGACGAGATCGAGGTCAACCACCGAGAGCGGCGACACGGTGACACCAAGTATGGGATCGGGCGACTGCCGAAGGGATTCATGGACCTGGTGAACGTCTGGTTCTGGCAGCGTTACTCCGGGCGCCCGCTGCACGTCTTCGGCGGGCTCGGGATCATCTCGGGCGTCGTCGGCGGGTTGGCCGGCCTCTACTCGGTGTATCTCAAACTGGCGGTCGGACAGAGCCTCTCGGACACCGCAGTTCCGCTGTTCGCGGCGTTCATGTGCCTGCTCGGGTTACAGTTTTTCATGTCGGGTATTCTCGCAGATATCGGCATCAAGAACTACTTCGAACTCCGGGACGACCGCGGTTATCGGATCGAATCCGTGCTCGACGGTGGAGAGCCGGTTGGTGACGGAACCGACCGCGAACAGGCCGCTACCCCGTCGAAACGCCGATAACCGCGGACTCGTTCGACGGTCTCACTTCACGCCCACGACGTGAATCTCCGACCGGCTATCGGTTCTACTTGTCAGTCCGTCCGATACCAGAGGAGCCTGTTCATCGAGAACGTGCCGAAGAAAACGAGGGCGCTCCCGACGAACCAGGCCAGGGGGTACCAGACGTCGACGGCGAGCAGTCCGAGGTAGATGCCGTAGTTGACGAGTTTGCCGACGCCCATGATGCCGTAGTAGCTGAGGCCACGCTTGAGGAGGCCGGACTGGGAGTTCGACGCGTCCGCGTCGGTGAACACCCACCAGTTCGTCAGCGCGAAACTCCCCAGCAACACGGTGAGCGTCGAGACGATCGCGGCGTACCGCTCGGGTATCGTTCCGGTCTCGACGAGGACGTACAGGAGTGCGAGGTTGGCGACGAGACCGCTCCCGCCCGTGATCGCGAACTTGACGACCTCTTCGAGGAGGTCGCTGCGGTCCGCGACGAACGCCGGCAGGACGGAGCGCTCGTCAGAATCGGCGGCAGTCACGCGTTACAGGGTCATCGGCGCTCGGTCAGAATAGTGTTACTATCGATTCCGGGCCGGTTCAGGACCCGCAGTTCGGGGCATCGGCCGATTCGACGTACAGTTCGGCATCGTGCGTTCGATAGAAGTCGTCGCCGGTGGGGCAGTAGTTCGCCTCGACTGCCCGAGCGAGCGCGGGGCTCCGGTCCAGCAGCGTCCGCGTTCGCGGCCCGACGACGACGTACGGGACGCGGCCCGCTTGCACGTCGGAGAGCACCTTCGCCTCGACCAGGTCGGCGGCGGGCGTTCTGGTGGTGTGTTTGAGCAGCCAGAAGCCGCGGGAGAGGTCACCGGCCAGCCGCCGGTCGCCGTCGGTGACGTACAGCGCGTCGGCCGTGAGGACGCGGTCCCCCGACGCGGTCCGTTCGTCGAGGTCCGCACCGGCGGCCTGGACGTCGGAAACGGTCTCTAATCCCGAAGTCCCCTCTCCCAGCGCCGCTCGCGCCGGGAGAAACGGCACCGAAGCCACCGTCGCGACCACGACTGCGACGGCGAGGACGACGCCAGCGAGCGAGAGTCGACGCTCGGTCCATCTGCCGGCGTCGAGCGACACCGCGACCGCGACGCCAGCGAGGACCGCGACGTACGGTAGCAGGTCCAGCATGTACCACACCGAGACGGGACTGTCCCGGTAGAGGTAGCCGCCGACCACGAACGCGACGACCAGCGCCGGCAGCGCGAGTCGCTCGTCGAACGACCACTCGCCGACGTGCGCCGGCCCGCTCCAGACGACAGCGACGCCGCCGAGCACGACCGACGCCGGGAGCACGACGAGCAGCGGACTGGCCTCCGCGTGTCGGGCGAACAGCACGCCGCCAGCGGCCGTCCCGCCCAGCAGCCCGACCACGAGTGCGACCGGGACGAGGCGGCGGACGGGCTCCCCCGCGTACCGGTCGGTCGCCGACCGTAGGTAGACGAGGAACGGGAGCATCGCCGGCAGCGAGACGACCGCCGACCACATGACCACACGGACCGTCCCGCCATCACAGCCCTGGCAGACGGCCGACAGCAACCCGCCGGCGTTCTCCTGGCCCGTCTCGGCGCCCGTCGTGAGCGACTGCTCTATCCACGCGACGTTCCCGGCGCCCGTCCCGATGAAACTGCTGAGCGCGTGTTGCACGGCGACCGGACGGACCTGCCCGAGGTCCGGCCAGGCGATGGCGACGTATCCGAACGCGACGGCCAGGGACGTTCCCGCGAACACCGCGACCCCGGCGGCGAACAGGGCCGGCACCTGTCGGTCGTGGCGAGTGAGCCGATAGTAGGACACGACGAGTCCGACGGCCACGAGGTGGACGAGGACGACCCGGCGGACGAGGAATCCCGCGCCGACGAACGCGCCGGCGAGCGCCGCTTCTCCGTAGGCGATACGTTCACCGTCGAACGCCCGCACGGCGAGTATCAACGCGGTGATCCCGAAGAGCTGGGCGAGTAGTTCCGTCTTGACCGGGACGCCGTAGACGTACGCGACGGGCGTCCCGAGGAAGAGAGCCGCGCCGGCCAGCCCGGCTCGCCGGGAGTGGAGCTGCCGCGCGAGGACGAACACGGCGACGCCGAGGAGCGCCGACACCGCGATCATGAACAGGCGCGCCCCGAGGATGCGGCTCTCCCCGCCGACGAGCGCGAGCGCTCCCGCGAGCAGGTAGTGGAACAGCGGCGACCGCGTGGGGTAATCGACGATGGGCGTGTTTCCGAGGAGGATCATCCGCGCATCGTAGACGAACAGCCCCGCGTCGCTGCTCACCGCGATCAGGTCGAGGAGGAGGAGTCGCAGACAGACCCCGGCCAACACGATGGACAGCAGCGGCCTCGCTGTGACAACCTCGCGGACTTTCGTCCAGGGGACCATATTCACTACCACGTGATTTTTCACAGTCTCGTATAACTCGTGTGGTTGCTAGCGCTCGGTACCCAGTTACGTGCCGGCGACCCAGTCGGGCGCCGCAGAAGGAGTCGGTGGCGGGAGTCGAACGACCGACGGGCGACGGTCGAGCGGGAAGCGGACTGCTTCGGATTCGCTCGCTCCGCTCTTCACGCCAGTCCGTCGGAGAAGTGAAGCCGGTGGAGGGATTGTGAACGACGCCCGAGAACCTGTACTTCGCGCAGAACCTCGGTCTCGTTCAAATCCCTCTGTGGCTTTCGCTGCTCACGTTCGTTCCCAGCAGGAAGCCGGTGGAGGGATTTGAACCCTCGGCCTAATCCTTACGAAGGATTCGCTCTAGCCAGTCTGAGCTACACCGGCGCGTGCGGCGACGCGCCGCCTCGCTTCAGTTCAACGTAGCGCCGATAACCGCAATAAGGATTGCGAATCGGGCCGACTCTGTGACGGCGACTCACTCCCGCACCAGCCGGACGTCGAGGCAGACGTTCACCTCGTGGGGCGCGTACGACCGGACGATGTGGCGCGTCTCGACGCTCACGTCGTATTCGGGCTCGGCCGCTTCGCGGATCGCCCGCTCGCCGGGTCCGAACGGGTCGTCCTCGTGTTGGATGTCGTAGTAGTGAACGACGCACTCGTCGCTCGCCAGCGCGACGCTAGCGTCGAGGAACTCGTCGGCGCTGTGGGGCAGATTCATCACCAGCCTGTCCGCCCACCCCTCGTAGTCGTCCGCGACCGTGCGCACGTCACCACAGATGGCCGTCACGCGGTCCGCGACGCCGTTCCGCTCGGCGTTCTCGCGGAGGTACTCGATCGCGGCCTCGTTGATGTCGACGCCGACGGCCGTCGCCCCGCGCTTCGCGGCGGGGATCACGAACGGTCCGACGCCGGCGAACATGTCGAAGAATTGCTCGCCCTCCGCCACCTGCTCGGTGACGCGGTGGCGCTCGGTCGCGAGCCGCGGCGAGAAGTACACTGTGGCGAGGTCGAGCGCGAACTCGCACCCGTACTCGCGGTGGACCGCTTCCGTGCTCTCGCCGGCGAGGACCTCCCAGTCGCGGACCCGTTCGGTGCCCTTGACCTTCGACGCGCGGTTCACGACCGTCTTCACCGGCAGGTCCGACTCGACGATGGCGTCGGCGAGTTCACGTGCCCGGTCTGGGTCGTCCTCGTCGACGATGATCACGTCGCCGAGTCGCTCGTAGGTCGGGTCGAACGAGAGGTGGTCCGCCGGCATCGTCTGCGTCTCCCGCGGTTCGACCGTTCGGGTGACGACCTCGAACTCGTCGGGGACGGCGGTCTCGTCGCTGACGGGGACGAAGAGAGCGCCGTCGGCAACCTCGATCTCGTAGTCTTCGGCGATCAGGTCGGCCTCGGCGAGGCGCCGACGCGTCGCTTCGCCGTCCTCGCGGGGCACCCGAACGCAGGAGACGTCCATACCACCGGTAGGTCGGCGTCGAGCGGTAAGCCTGACGCTTCCGTCCAGCGGACGGCACGACTGGTGCTCCCCGCCGTCGGTTCGGGGGGCTTAATCCCCTCGGCGAGAGACCTGCAGTATGCTCACTTTCGTCGGACTCGGACTCTACGACGAGCGTTCGGTCACCGTCGCCGGCCGTGACGCGATCCGGTCGGCCGATCGCGTCGTCGCCGAGTTCTACACCAGCAAGCTCGCCGGCGCGACCGTCGACGACCTCGAAGCCTACCACGATACCGAGATCGAAGTCCGCGACCGCGCCGGCGTCGAACAGACCCCGGACGACGTCCTCGACGACGCCGCAGACGCCGACGTGGTCTTCCTCACCGCCGGCGACACGATGATCTCGACGACCCACACGGACCTCCGCCTCCGCGCACACGACCGGGGGGTCGAGACCCGCGTCGTCCACGGGACGACCGCCCAGGCCGCCGCGAGTTCGCTCACCGGCCTGCAGAACTATCGCTTCGGCAAGGCGACGACGCTCCCGTTCGAGCGGTCGCACGCCGGCGAGGCGCTCCCCGAAAGCGTTCTGGACACGATCGACGACAACCGGGACCGCGGCCTCCACACCCTGGTCTTCCTCGATATCGACGCCGAACGCGACGACTACATGCGCGCCAACGCGGCCGCCGCCCGCCTCGCAGCCGCCTACGACGACGTCCTCGGCGTCGTCGTCGCGCGGGCGGGGAGTCCCGACCCCGTCGTCCGTGCCGACCGTCTCTCCGTACTCTCCGAGGGATCGTTCGGCGACCCGCTCCATCTGCTCGTGATCCCGGGCGACCTCCACCTCATGGAGCGCGACGCGCTCGCCGAACTCGGCGACGCGCCGACCGAAGCGCTCGACGAGCTAGTCGTCTGACGCTGTCTCCGCGCCGCCGTCGGCGGCGACCGGCGGCGCCTCGAGCGCCGTCCGGAGGTCGTACTCCGAGCCCGTGACGACGAACAGCAGGTCCTCGATGATAGCCAGAATCTCCGGGAGTTCCCGGACGACCAGATACGTGACGCCCACGAGCGCCACGACCGAGAGGCTCTGGGCGATGATGCGGTCGGCGACGAAATACGACACTCGCGGGAGGGCGTCGCTCCCGAACATCGTCAACACCAGGTCGGGAAACACGTGGAGGTACTGCTCGCCGAACGTCACCCCGATGAAGACGTTCCGGAAGAGATTGAGCACGTAGATAACCGGCAGTGAGACGGCCAGCGCGCGGAACTTCCGGCGCCACGGCGCCTCCACTGCCGCGATCAGCCCCGCGAAGATCGACATGCTCCCGATACCTGTACAGGCGAGGAGGATCGTGTACGTGATCCGGTGGTTCGCGTCGCCCTCGGTGTACGGCAAGTCGTTCACGAAGACGAACGTGTTGCGATACGGATCGGGGTCGACGCCGGGGAGGTCGAGCTGCGCTCCGTTGGCGACCTCCGGATGGTGACCCGTCAGGCCCATCAGGAACTCGGTCTGGCGCGTAACCGTCTCGACGAGGAGCTGTCGGAGAATTGGGATGGACTCGAACGGGAAGAACACCACACCCATCAGCAACACCGCACGCGAGAGCACGAACAGCGAGTCGCGCCCCTCCCAGAGCAGGTATCCGACGTAGAAGGCCGCCGGAACGGCGACGACCGACCCGATACCTTCGATGATGCTCTTCTGGACGAACGCGAAGTGGTAGATGAGGCTGAACCAGAAGACGCCGAACAGCCCCCAGCCCACGACGCCGGCGTACCGCGCCACCTCGCGCTCGCCGTGCCAGTGGAGTACGGCGGTGACGAGAAACGCCGCGAGGACCAGCCACGCCAGCGGGTCGGAGAACTGCGTGGCCCATTCCAGTCCCGCGAGTAGCCCGTCTATCATCTGTCTGTCTCCACCTATTGCGATCGCGGCTATATGCTTTGTCGTTACGTGTCCGTCACGCGCACGAGCGGGCATCGAAAACAGACTATCGCACAGCTGCCGCTATCGGAATAGCGTCGAAAAAATATCGAGTGAATCGAGTCGGGCGTCAGCCCGATGGTTCTGCCTTAGTCGCGGCGGCGCGCCGTGAGGAGCGCAGCAGCGAGCAGGGCGATGAGCGAGACAGCGACACCGAAGCCGGGACCGTCAGCCGTGGTCGTCGGTTCGGGCGTGTCGTCGCCACCGTCGCCACCGTCACCGCCGTCGTCAGCTTCCGTCGGCGTCGGCGTGTCCGTCGGCGTCGCCGTTGCGGTCGGCGTCGCCGTCGGCGTGTCCGTCGGCGTCGGAGTTGCCGTCGGGGTGGCGGTCGCGGTCGGGGTCGGCGTCGCGTCGCCGACAGTGACTTCCGCGCTGTCGGTCACGGTCGTGCCGTTGACCGAGTACGGGGCGTCAGCCTCGGGGAAGTCGTAGAGGTTGTTGGAGTTGTCGTCGAGGTGCGGCATGGCGACCAGCGTGGTCGTCTCGTTGACGGGCGTGTCGAGGTCGATACGCACGTTCGAGTGCGTACCGGCGCCGAGGTAGCCGCTGGTGCCGATGACGTCGCCGCTCGCGCTACCCGAGTGGATGGCGACGAAGCCACCGTCGGAGAGCGTGACGGACTCGACGCGAACTTCCTGGTTCTCCTCGGAGACCGACTGGTCACTGAAGGTGACCGACGAGGTCGGCTCGGCGAGGATCATCCCGTCGTACGGGCCGCCAATACCGTCGCCGCCGCGGCGGATGTTGACGGTGAAGTTGATGCCTGCACCGCGCTCGCTGAAGTCACCGGTGGCAGCGAAGGTGCGGTCTTCGCTGACGTGGGTGTTCAGCGTGGTCAGGAACGGACTCGTGTCCGACTGACTGTTGATGCGCAGGCCGAGCTTCGTACCCGGAGCGACGTTCGTGTCGCCGCGGATGGTCTGCTCGTCCTGGTTGCGGATGACGACTTCGTCGTCCGCGTTCGTGTTCAGCGACGCTTCAGCGTCGTAGTAGGTCCACTCGGAGCTGACGGTGCCGCCACCGTCACCGCCGAGGACCGGACCGATGGAACCGTACTCTTCGAAGCTGAAGTACGCGTCCCACGTGTCGCCGTCCTTGAGGTCGCCCTCATCCACACCGCCGAGCTTCACGGCGATGTAGTACGTGTCGTTGTCGTAGTCCGGGATGACAAGCGTGTTGTCAGTGTTCAGGTCGAAGGTGCGGCGGTCGCGGTTCGGACCGGGCTCCTTCTCCTGGAAGGTCGCGTTGAACGCGGCCAGTTCGTTGTCCGCGTTGTAGTGCGACTCTTCGTTGAGGAACGCCTGCGTGATGTTGGTGTCCTCGTCCGTGCGGTTCTCGAGGATACCTTCCAGGCCCGAGGCGGAGACCTGGTGAACGATGAGTTCACCGTTGGTCACCTGGTCGGTCTGGGTGAGGTTACCGTCGATGTCGTCGTCAGTGTTGTCCGTGTTCTCGTCGATGAACTCGAGGTCGACCTCGTCCGTTTTACCGGACGGAGCGACCCACACGGTCGAACTCTCGGTCGAGCGAGAGTTGATCGACACCGCACCGACGTCGTCTTCGTCGACGTCAGTCAGGTTGTACTGGTAGTCGACGAGGCGGTCGTCTTCGTCGTTGGCGACCACTGCGAGGTCGTAGGACGCGGCGTCGATGGTGGCGGCGCTAGCGTAGTGCGTGCTGTTAGCCGGCAGGTCTTCGACGCTGTCGACCTGACCCCATTCGTCGGGGAAGTCGGGGTTGTCCTCGTCGTCGTAGTAGTCGTAGGTGGCCTGTCGGAGATCGCTGACGAAGTCACCGCTCTCGCCACCGAACGTGGTGACGTTGTCGGCACCCTCTGCCGTGAAGATACGGTCAGAGATGTTCGTGCCGGACATGTACGTGTTCCACTCGAGGACGACCTCGCCGTCGCCGTCCTCGTCGGCGACCGTCACGTTCGTCACGTAGTTCGTCTCGCCCTTGCTACCGATCGAGACGGTAGCCTGGGCGCCCTCGTCGCTGTTCTGCAGGTTGATCGGGATCTCGACGACGTCACCGCGCTCTTCCTCGAAGACGCCGCCACCGAAGGAGGCGGAGTCAGCGGACGGGAACTCGTCGACCGAGAACTCGCCAGCAGTGACGTCGACGCCGGTCTTGACGTCGGTCACGGTGACCTCGTAGTCACCGGCGTCAATTTCGCTCGGTTCGTACGAGTAGCTCGCGTCGACAATATCACCGGCGTTGTCGAGGCGGGCTTCCTCGAACTTCTCCGAGGGGCCGTCGATAGTGACTGCGAGTCGGGAGTTGCCGCGGATGGCTTCCCCGCTCACGTCGACTTCGACGTTCTCGTTGTGCTCGAACAGGCTACCGTCCTGGTCGAGGGTGGCCTCGAAGTCGAGGGAGTCGATCGTAATGTATCGGACCTTACGATCGCCCGTGTTCTCGATGTCCTGCGCACCGCTGTCCGGGTTGAACACCAGTCGGTAGGTGTCGCCCGAGGACAGCTCATCGGTGTTGAAAACGAAGCGCGCAGTGTCCTCGCCAGTCGACCCTTCCAGGACCGTGTTGTTGGTGTCCGCGTTCTGGAAGAGGAACGGCGTGTTGTCCGCGGAGCCGTCCGTGGCGGTAGACCCAGATGCGTCGATGGTCATCGGCGTACCCTGGTAGACGCGCTGGGCAGTGTCTTCGGTGTTGTGGCTGTCACCGGAGTAAGTGAGCACAGCAGCGGAGAGGTCAACCGTGACGTTCCCCGTGTTGTACACACCGGTGGACGACTCGGGGCTCTCGAGGTTCCGGAACTTCACCTTCACCTCGTCGGCCGGGCTCAGGTCGCCCCAGCCGTTGCCGGTTCCGAGAACCACCTCGGTGTTTTCGCCGGCGGGTTCGTTGGTGCTGACGTCGGTCAGGTCGAAGTCCGCAGATTCGTTCGTACTGTAGTTGACGAACTCACTGCTACCGGCGCTCCGGACGAAGACTTCGACGTCTTCCGCAGCGACGTCACCGTTTCCGTTACTCGATGCGACACCAGTACGGTTGAACTCAACCGTGATGGCGTTGTTGGACTCCGTGGCGCTCGTTACGCCGGGGTCCGTGTTAGCCGCAGCGGCTGTTCCTGCGAATGCGATGGAGCCTCCGAACACGGAGACGACCATCAGCACCGTCAGGAACAAACTGCGAAGTTTGTCGTTAGTTCCTGTCATAGTTTGTTGGATCTGCTATCAGCGGCCACAGCAACTTTCCTACCACGCGGACACGCGACCGGTAGTCGGCCGCGCCGAACCAGCAGTGGTGTACTCGATACTGCAGCCATGGGTAGGGGTACGGTATGAACCAGCGTCGGATGTTATAAATGTTTTGTGGTCACGGCACCGGGAGGAACGCCCGTCTCACCCCGTAGATCGGTCGGTAGAACGCGTATGTGACACATTCACGCACACCGAAATCGTGTCAGACTGTTGTCTGACGCGGGGCTGACGGACCGGGGTATTAAGTGTGGAAATCCCTCCGTAAGATGCCCTTACCGCACTGAGACAGTGGTGATACACGTCGACAAGTGTGGGGATCGGACACCGAGATCCGTTTCGACCTCCGGTTTCATTCCGGGTCGTCCAGAACGGGTCGCCTGCGGTTGGCGTTTCATTTACGATCGCCCGCCCGAAAAGACGGGGCAAAAAGGCGGCCGCTTACTTCGTTCGCGGTCCGTCAATCTCTTCTACGACGTGACGATCTCGACTTCGTGGCCGTCCGGGTCCTTGGTGAACGCGTAGTTGTTGTCGCAGCTCTCGGGGTCGCGGTAGTCCTCCGCTTCCCGGGTCATCAGCGACTCCCAGCCCTCGTCCAGGTCGTCGACGCGGACCGCGAGGTGCCCCCAGGCGTCGCCCAGTTCGTAGGTGCGCCCGTCGTAGTTGTACGTGAGTTCGACAGCCATGGCCTCCTCGGCGGCGTCCTCGGGCTTCATGAAGTAGTTCGCGAACGTGTCGGCCTCCCAGCGGCCCGTGTGTTCGTACTCGAACTTGCGGGTCCACCAGCCGAGGTGCTCGTCGGCGTCCTCGACGCGGACCATCGTGTGGTCGATGCTCCAGCGCGCCCCGAAGTCCCGCTCCACGATCTCGATCTCGTGTCCGTCGGGATCCTTGACGAAGGCGTACCCCGGGTTGTCCTCCGGTCGCCGGTAGTCCTCGACGCCCTCGTCCATCAGTTCGTAGTAGGCGTCGTGGACGTCCTCGACGCGGACGGCGATGTGGCCCCAGCCGTCGCCCATCGTGTACGACCGGCCGTCGTGGTTGTACGTGAGTTCGAGCAGCGCGCCATCGTCGTGGACGTCTTCGGGACCGAGGAAGACGTTCGTGAAGGTGTCGGCCTCCCAGCGACCCTTCTCCTCGTAACCGAGGTGTGTCTGATACCAGTCGAGCGACTCGTCGAGGTCTTCGACGCGCATCATCACGTGGTCGAGCGTTCCGTCCATGTCCGAAATCTGGGCAGCCAGTTCGAAAAGGATACCGAACCCGGAACTCAGGGCCGGCTCGTCCAGGCCGCCGCTCCGAGAACGGCCGCTCCCAAGGGGAGCGCGAACACGCCGGCCCGAGCGGAGGAGAATCCGACCGCGGCGTAGCAGACGTCGAACGCCGCCAGGGCGAACAGCCCGGCGGTCACGCGTCGGTCTTCGCGGTCGAGGCGTGCGAGCGCCGCGCTCGCGACGCCGGCACCGTAAAGCAGCGTCGCGATCGGCCACGCCAGAAGCGCCGGGGGGATGTCCCGCGTGTGCACGAAAACATAATGATACACCGAGGTCACCGACAGCGTCTCGGGCGCGACGAGCGCGACGGAGAACGTTAGACTGACGCCGCCCTCGTACGGGATCACCAGCCAGGGAACGAGACCTGCGGCGAGAACGGCGACGACTCGCGGTGTTACGGCTTCGGTCAGTCGGTGACCGGACCGGCGACTCATCGTGTCGTCAGGATACGGAGCACGTCCTCGTCGGCGAGTTCGTGGTCCATCCCGACCTGCTGTTCGTCGTGTTTGGCGCTCGGGCCGGAGACGCGGGCGAACCGGAAGCGCTCCTCGAACTCGCCGCCGAGCTTCTCGCAGGCGTCCTCGATGGTGTCGCCCTCGCGCAGGACGAGCGGTTCGTCGTAGTCCACGCCGCGGCCGGGCTTGTCCATGTAGATCCGGATGAGGCCGAGCTCCTCCCAGATCGCCTCCTTGAGCGCGTCGAGCCCCTTCTGTTCCTCGGCGCTGATGAAGATGGTCTCGTCGGGATCGATGTCGTGCTCGCGGAGTTGCTCGTTGACCGTGTCGAGGTAGTCTGGTTCGATGAGGTCGGCCTTGTTGACGGTGACCAGCGACGGAAGGTATTCGCGGTTGTCGAGCACGCCGTCGAGGAGGCGGTCGATGTCGACCTGCTCGCCGATGTTCACGTCCGCGTTGACGTACCCGCGCTCGCGCAGGACACTCTTGATCGTCTCTTCCTCGAGGTCCAGGTCGGCGCTAGAGGTGACGTGGATCCCGTCTTTGTGCTTCTTCCGCACGGTGATGCGCGGGGGTTCGGCGTCGATTCGGACCTTGTTGTTGTACAGTTCCTCCGAGAGGCGCTCGTACTGATCGATCTCGAAGACCGAGAGGACGAAGACGACCAGATCTGCCGTGCGGACCACTGAGAGTACGGCTTGTCCGTCGCCGCGCCCCTCCGCGGCGCCCTCGATGAGGCCGGGCACGTCGAGCATCTGGATGTTCGCGCCGTTGTACTGCAGCATACCGGGGTTGACGTCGAGCGTCGTGAACTCGTAGGAGCCGACCTCGCTCTCGGCGTTGGTGAGGGCGTTCAGGAGCGTGGACTTGCCGACGCTGGGGAAGCCGACCAGCGCAACGGTCGCGTCGCCGGTCTTCTCGACGGCGTACCCCGACCCACCGCCGGCCGACGACTGGTTCTCTAGCTTCTCCTTTTTCTCCGCGAGCTTCGCTTTCAGCCGACCGATGTGGCTCTCGGTGGACTTGTTGTAGGGCGTGGTCGCGATCTCCTCTTCGATCTCGCGGATCTCCTCTTCGAGCCCCATTAGCAGTGAGTCGGCAAGCGGTACCGAAAAAGGTGTTCTTCCGGACCGGTCGACGCCCCCGGACGCCGTCGCGGCCGCGCGACCTGTCGTGTCCGCGAGAACGGATTTCGCGAACGCATGAATCACTTCGACAAACTAATACGACGAGAGCCGAACAGGATCGATCATGTCTGACCCGACGCGACTCCGTGACAGCACGGAGATCCTCCTGCCGGCGGGCGCGGTCGACGGACTGCAGGACGACCTGGAGCAGCGGTTCACGCTGACGATCCGGGAGGAGGAGTGTCGGGTGCGCATCATCGGCAGCCCGGTCGAGATCAAAGGCGCCAGCGACTTTCTCGCGCGCAACGGGATCTCGGTCGCCTGAGCGACCGGCGGACCGACGGTCTCTCACCGAGCGGCCGACCGTGGATGATCTACCCGGAGGAGCTACGCCGAGCCGTCGGCCGTCGGGCCGTCGGTCGCCGAACCGGACCGGATCGCGTTCGCGAGGAGCGGCTGCATCAACCCGATCAGCGGCGCGCGCTCGTCGTCGGTCCAGACGGCGCTGTGGCGGTCGACGCCCGGCAGGTCGGTCTCGAGGTCCGAGCTGACGAGCAACTGGCTGCCGTCAGCCATGAGGATCGAGCTGATCTCACCGGGACGGATCGGGTGGTCCTCCCACCACGTCCACGTCTCGACGACGGTGGCCTCCGGCGCGACCTCGGCGACCGTCTCCCTGATCGCCCGGCTAGGGGACCCGACGGTGATCGCCACGCCGCGGTCGGCGGCGGCCGACAGCGACGCGCGCAGTTCGTCGGTCAGCAGGCTCTCGACGGCGACGACGACGAGGAGTTCGTTGGTCGCGTCGTCGGCGAGGCCGGCCAGGCGGTCGCTGACCGCGTCGTTCCCCTCGACGACCCAGACCCCGGCGCGTTCGTCGCGCGACTCCGGCGAGCGCAGCCGCGGGAGCAGCCCTTCGAGTCGGTCGAGTCGCTCGCCGTACTCCCGGCGGACAGTCTCGACAGCGTCTCGGGGGTCGGGAGCGCGGAACTGACGGGGCGTGGAGTCCTGGACGTCGGCGAGTCCGCGCTCTTGCAGGGACTCGACGCTGTCGTAAACGCGCGGGCGCGGCACGTCGGCCACCTCGGCGAGTTCCCGGGCGGTGCCGTGGCCGATGCGCGTCAGCGCGACGAAACACTTCGCCTCGTAGGTCGTCAGCCCGAACGTCTCCAGTAGCGACGTCGTCTCGGCGACGATGTCGTCTCCGTCGGGGCCGGCGGCGGACTCGTCGTTCGACATGGATTCGGGGGGTCTCTCAGCGGACATTGAACGGACGGAGGGATAACGGTGGCCGTTGACGCCGGTCGGCCACCGGTCGGCGCGAGCGGTCGGTCCGCGCGGTACCGCCGGCGACAGGTGCGGGGTCTCCGGTTGACCAGGTGGGGGCCACGTCAGGCGACCTGGTCGGCCGCATCGAGCAGTTCGGTGTAGCGGTCGCGGATCGTCACCGCGGAGACGTCCGCGGCGTCGGCGACCTCGTGCTGGGTCACGTCGACGTTCGTCAGCCGCCCCGCCGCGTAGATGGCCGCGGCGGCGAGACCGACCGGGTTCTTGCCCGAGTGGACCGCCTCCCGTTTGCCGGCGGCGAGCAGTTCGACGGCGCGCTGTTTCGTCTCCTCCGGGAGCTCGAGATCCGAAGCGAGGCGGGGCACGTACTGCTCGGGGTCCGTCGGTTCCATCGCGAGTTCGAGTTCGCGAGCGATGTACCGGTACGCGCGCGCGAACTCCTTGCGTTCGACTCGGCTGACCGTTTCGAATTCGTCGAGCGTGCGCGGGACGCCCGCCTGTCGCGCGCCCGCGTATAACGATCCCGTCGCCATCGCCTCGATCGATCGGCCCGGGACGAGCTCCGCGTCCAGCGCGCGCCGGTAGATGACGCTCGCCGTCTCGCGGGCGTCTTTCGGAAGGCCGAGTGCGGAGGCCATCCGGTCGATCTCGCCGAGTGCCTGCTTCAGGTTGCGGTCCTGCGCGTTCTGTGAGCGGAAGCGTTCGTCCCACGTGCGCAGGCGCGACATCTGTTCGCGCTTCTTCGCCGAGAGGGCCTGGCCGTTGGCGTCTTTGTTCTGCCAGTCGATGACCGAGGACAGGCCCTTGTCGTGGAGCATCCCCGTCGTCGGCGACCCGACGCGACTCTTCTCGGCTTTGTCCCTGGCGTCGAACGACCGCCACTCCGGACCGCGGTCGACGACGTCCTCTTCCAGGACCACGCCGCAGTCCCGACAGACCGTCTCCCCGCGCTTCTCGTCGGTGATGCCCGTCGCGCCGCATTCGGGACACTCGTTCCGTTCGCGCTCGCCGTCGGTCCCCTCGCGTTCGTCCGCGGACTCCTCGCCCTCGCGTTCGAATGGCTGGACGTGGCGGTCCGAAACTCGCTGGTTCGTGCTTGTCATTGTGGTCCCGGGCCGACGGCGTGTCCCACCGGCCCGTGTTCTGCATTCGACCCTTGGTATTGAGCACTGAAATAGGTATTGACGAGTTGTTACGGTAGTAGTTACATCAGGTGCGGCCGAGCGCGAGACGCCAGTCGGGGGTCACGTCTCCGTCGGGGAGGGTTCGGTGTCTGAGCCGACGGTTGTTGATAGTGGGGCCGAAGGATAATGGGGGCGATACCCCACATGTGTCAGTGTGGCACGGAGCGTCCGGGAAAAGCAATTCTTAAACCCGCCCCGACGGTTTCGTCGTGTATGGCTGGAACTATCGAAGTGCTCGTTCCCGGCGGGCAGGCCAACCCGGGCCCGCCCCTCGGACCGGAGCTCGGTCCGACTCCCGTGGACGTGCAGGCAGTCGTCCAGGAGATCAACGACCAGACCGAAGCGTTCGACGGCACGGAAGTGCCGGTCACCATCGAGTACGAGGACGACGGTTCGTTCTCGATCGAGGTCGGCGTCCCGCCGACGGCCGAACTCATCAAGGACGAGGCCGGCTTCGAGACGGGCAGCGGCGAACCCCAGGAGACCTTCGTCGCCGACCTCTCGGCCGATCAGGTCAAGCAGATCGCCGAGCAGAAACACCCGGACCTGCTCGCCTACGACCTGAAGAACGCCGCGAAGGAAGTCGTCGGGACCTGCACCTCGCTGGGTGTTACCATCGAGGGCAACAACCCCCGCGAGTTCAAAGAGCGGATCGACGAGGGCGAGTACGACGACGTCTTTGCGGACGAGGCCGCAGCGTAAGCGGCTTCGAGGCGACCGCTCGAAAATCGGCCGATCCGACTTTCTTCCGCGTTTTCTCGGTCTGTAGCTGTGCCCGGGCTGGTACGGAGTGACGGCCTTCGTTCGCTTCGACGGGTTTAAGTTTCGCATCGGCGTTCCCACAGGTGAGACAGGCTTTGCCTGTTTCACTGACCCGTAGGAGCCGTTGGCGTACTACGGAGGTGAACAATGGCAGATCAGGAAATAGAGAACGCAGTAACTCGTGCACTCGAGGACGCACCGCCCCGGAACTTCCGGGAGACGGTCGACCTCGCGATAAATCTGCGCGACATCGACTTAGACGATCCGTCGAACCGCGTCGACCAGGACGTGGTCCTCCCGTCCGGGACCGGACAGGAGACCAAGATCGTCGTGTTCGCGGAGGGCGAGACCGCCCTGCGCGCCGAGGACGTTGCCGAAGAGGTCCTCGATAGCGACGATCTGGCCGACCTGGGAGACAACGACAACGAGGCCAAGGACCTGGCCGACGAGACCGACTTCTTCCTCGCAGAGGAGAGCCTCATGCAGGACATCGGTCGCTACCTCGGGACCGTACTCGGTCCGCGCGGGAAGATGCCCGACCCCCTCGCACCCGACGACGACGTGGTGGAGACGGTCGAGCGTCTGAAAAACTCCGTGACCGTTCGGAGCCGCGACCGGCGTACGTTCCACACCCGCGTCGGCGCCGAGGACATGTCCGCCGAGGACATCGGCGACAACATCGACGTCATCCTCCGGCGCCTCCACGCGGACCTCGAGAAGGGTCCACTCAACATCGACTCCATCTACGTGAAGACGACGATGGGGCCGGCAGTGGAGGTCGCCTGATATGAGCGCAGAACGCAAGACAGAGACCATCCCGCAGTGGAAGCAGGAGGAGGTCGCCGACGTCGTCGAGATGATCGAATCGTACGACAGCGTCGGCATCGTCGACATCACCGGCATCCCCTCCCGACAGCTCCAGGACATGCGCCGGGACCTGTACGGTACCGCCGAACTGCGCGTCTCGCGCAACACGCTCGTCGAGCGCGCGCTCGAGGAGGTCGACGACGGCCTCGAAGTCCTGACCGGGTACGTCTCCGGACAGGTCGGCCTCATCGGCACCAACGAGAACCCGTTCGGGCTCTTCCAGCAGCTGGAAGCGTCGAAGACGCCGGCGCCGATCAACGCCGGCGAGGTCGCCCCGAACGACATCGTCATCCCGGAAGGCGACACGGGGATCGACCCCGGGCCGTTCGTCGGCGACCTCCAGCAGGTCGGCGCCGACGCCCGCATCCAGGAGGGCTCGATCCAGGTGCTGTCGGACTCGACGGTGCTGGAGACCGGCGAAGAGGTCTCGACGGATCTCGCGAACGTCCTCAACGAGCTGGGCATCGAGCCCAAGGAAGTCGGGCTGGACCTGCGCGCCGTCTACGCGGACGGCGTGCTGTTCGAGCCCGAGGAACTCGAACTGGACGTCGAGGAGTACCAGGCGGACATCGAGGCGGCGGCCGCGCGCGGTCGCAACCTCGCCGTCAACGCCAGTTACCCGACGGACCAGACCGCTCCGACGCTGCTCCAGAAGGCTCGCGGCGACGCCAAGAGCCTCGGCCTCCAGGCCTCCATCGAGAGCCCGGACCTGGCCGACGACCTCGTCTCGAAGGCCGACGCGCAGGTGCGCGCGCTGGCGGCGCAGGTCGACGACCCCGAGGCCCTGCCGGAGGAGCTGCAGGACGTCGAGCAGCCCGCGGACGAACAGACTGACGACCAGACCGACACCGAGGAGTCCGCCGACGAGGACGCCGAATCCGAGGCCGACGAGGCCGCGGACGAGGACGACGATGACGACGACGAGGACGCCGGCGACGCACTCGGAGCCATGTTCTAACAACAATGGAATACGTTTACGCAGCACTCATCCTGAACGAGAACGACGAAGAGATCAACGAAGAAAACCTGACCGACGTGCTCGAGGCCGCGGGCGTCGACGTGGAGGAGTCCCGCGTCAAGGCGCTCGTCGCGGCGCTCGAAGACGTCGACATCGACGACGCCGTCGAGCAGGCCGCCGCAGTCCCCGCCGCGACCGGTGGGTCCGCGGGCGGCGCCGGCGGCGAGACCGAAGCGGCCGACGAGGGCGGCGACGACGAAGCCGAGGAAGCCGACGCCGACGAAGGCGGCGACGACGACGACGACGAGGACGACGAGGCCAGCGGCGAGGGCCTCGGCGAACTCTTCGGCTAACGCCGGCCGCGAACTTCTCCGATTTATTCCGTTCCCGAGCCGCTGCACCCGGTAGACGGCCGACGACCGCGGTCGATCGGACCGCGACAGAACGATGTACCTCGCGCGAGAGTTTATAAGCCATCGCGGGTCCACTCCGTCGCGATGGACCCGCTCGGCGTTCGCGTCGTCCTCGCGCCCCGGCAGACGCTGCTGTTCTGCGGGTTCCTCGCCGGTGGGGTCGCGCTCGGGACCGTCAGCGGACTGACGCCGGGGATCCACGCCAACACGTTCGCGCTCCTGCTCGCCGGGGTCGCGCCCTCGGTTCCCGGTCCCGTTCGGTACGTCGGCGCGGCCATGCTCGCCGCCGGGACGGTCCACACGTTCCTCGACGTCGTTCCCGCGCTCGCGCTCGGCGTGCCCGACCCCGCGATGGCGAGCTCCGCGCTCCCGGGTCATCGGCTGGTTCTGGCCGGGCGCGGCCGGGAGGCGTTGCGGCTGTCGGCCATCGGGAGCGCGGGTGCCGTAGTGATCGCCGCCCCGCTCGCGATCCCGATGACTCGCGCGATGACCGCCATCTATCCGACGCTCCGGGCGCACCTGCCGTTGCTGTTGGGGGGTGTCGTGGTCGTGCTCGTCCTCACGGAGGCGACGGATCTCGGGCGTCTGGGTGCCGCGCTGTCGGTCGGGGCCAGCGGTGCGCTCGGAATCCTGGTGCTGGACCTGCCCGCCGGCGGGCTGGTGGACTCGGGCGGCATGCTCGCGCCGATCTTTACGGGCCTGTTCGGCGCGCCGGTCCTGCTCGACGCGCTGACCGGCGAGGGCGTGCCGGAACAGGAGGAAGCGAACGTGAGCGCGTCTCGGCGATCGATCGCGGGACTCGCGCTGATCGGCACGCTTTCGGGCGCCGTCGTGGGCTACGTCCCGGGCGTATCGAGCGCCATCGCGGCGACGGTCGCCCTGCTGGCCGTCTCCGGCGACGGCCCGCGTGCGTTCGTGGTGACGACCAGCGGCGTGAACACGGCGAATACGATTTTTGCGCTTCTTGCACTGGTCGCGCTCGGAACCCCACGAACCGGCGTGATGGTCGCCGTCGACGAGGCCGGCGTGCCCCTCGACCTCCCGCTCATGCTCGGGAGCGTGTTGGCGGCCGCGGCCGCCGGCTTCGTCCTCGTGGTCACCCTCGGCGACGGGTACCTCCGGCGGGTCGGCCAGGCCGATTACACGAAGCTGTCCGTCGGCGTGTTGTGTCTCGTGCTGGTCGTTATTCTCACGTTGACCGGGCCGCTCGGCGTCGGGGTGTTCGGTCTGTCCACGCTCGTCGGATTGGTCCCCGTCAAGTTCGGCGCTCGTCGGGCGTCGCTGATGGGTGTGTTGCTGGTTCCGCTGATGATCGGGGTGTGAGACTCAGCTGATCTGATTGCGGACGATCGTATCCGACGAAAGCCCTCGACGGGCTCGCGGTCGCTGCACGGGATATCCTCGCTGCGCTCGGATAGTGCCCGTGCAGGCGACTCCGTTCGCTCCGCTCACCTCGAGCCCGCCTCGCCCTTTCAGTCCGCCAGGGACAGCGACCGCACAGCACCGCCAACAGCCTCACACCTCCCCAACCGATTCCCTCGGTCGCTACGCTCCCTCAGTTATCCCTCGCACGATGCTGTCGCGCGACGAGACGCGCGACAGCGCGCGCCACGGTGGAAAAATCAGTATCAGCGACTCAGACACCGTCGAGGAAGTTCCGGATGACGTCGTGGCCGACGGCGGTGAGCACGGACTCGGGGTGGAACTGCACCGCCTCGATGGGGTGCTCGCGGTGGCGGATCCCCATGACGAGGTCGACGGTCCCACCGTCTTGGGTCTCGGCCTCGGTCGTCGCGGTCACCTCGAAGCAGTCGGGCACCTCCGTGGCGACGAGCGAGTGGTAGCGGCCGCCCTGGAAGCCCTGGTCGAGGCCGGTGAAGACGCCCTGACCGTCGTGGTCGACGGGGAAGGCCTTGCCGTGGATCGGTTCGGGCGCGCGCCCGACTTCGCCACCGTAGGCGTAGACGGCGGCTTCGAGGCCGAGGCAGACGCCCAGCGTCGGCACCTCGGGGCTCACCTCGGTGAGGACGTCGTTCGTCACGCCCACGTCGCGGTCGTTCTCCGGGTGGCCCGGGCCGGGGCTGACGACGATGGCGTCCGGGTCCGCGGCGCGCACGTCGTCGAGCGAGGCCGTGTTGCGGACGACCTCGGTGTCGGCGTGCTCGCTGACGTACTCGACGAGGTTGTAGGTAAAGGAGTCGAAGTTGTCGACGAAGAGCACGTCGGCACGCTCGGTCCGCTCGTGCTGGCCGGCGCTCATCGGGACACCTCCTCGGCCCCGACGGCAGTATCGCGCTCGTCCGCTGCTTCGCCGGCCGCGTCGTCGACCTCGATGGCGTCGAGCGCGTCGAGGACGCCACCCATCTTCTTCTCGGTCTCCTCGTACTCGCTGGTCGGGTCGCTGTCGGCGACGATACCGGCGCCGGCCTGGACGGTGACGCGGTCGGTCGCCCCTGGCGCGACGGAGTCGACGTCGATATCGGCGCCGTAATCGCTGTCGAGGTCTTCGACGGTTGCGGTCCGGATGACGATGCAGAGTTCGGCGTCGCCGGTCCACGTGAAGTAGCCGACGCCGCCGCCGTAGGGGCCTCGCGGCGACAGTTCGAGATCGTCGATGATCTCCATGGCGCGGATCTTCGGCGCGCCCGACAGCGTACCCGCGGGGAAGGAAGCGCGGGTGGCGTCGAACGCGTCCGAGTCCGCGGCGAGCGTGCCCGTCACGGTCGACTCGATGTGCTGGACGTGGCTGTACTTGAGCACGCTCATGAACTCCTCGACGCGGACGCTCCCGGGCTCGGACACCCGGCGTACGTCGTTGCGCGCGAGGTCGACGAGCATCGTGTGCTCGGCGCGTTCCTTCCCGTCGGCGAGCATCTCGCCGGCGAGGCGGCGGTCCTCGACGGGGCTCGTCCCGCGCGAGCAGGTGCCCGCGATGGGGTTCGAGAGCACCTGGTCGCCGCGGACGGCGACGAGCGTCTCGGGGCTCGCACCGATGATGCTCAGCCCGTCGTAGTCGAGGACGTACATGTACGGCGAGGGGTTGACCGACCGGAGCGACTCGTAGAGGCCGAGCGGATCGACGTCGCCGTAGAGCTCGCGCGTACGCGAGATAACTCCCTGGTAGATGTCGCCGGCGAGGACGTGTTCCTTGGCAGTCTCGACGGCCTGCTCGTACTCGTCCTGCGGACCCGCGTCCTCGTGTTCGCGGACGAACCCACCGGTCTCCAGGTCGCCGGCGCCCGCGAGGAGGGCTGCGACGCGTTCGACTTCGGCCTGCAGTTCCTCGTAGCGCGCGGCGGCGTCGTCGCCGGGTTCGAGGATCGGTGTGAGGACGAGCGAGACGGTCCCCTCGACGTCGTCGAAGACCAGCGTGCTCGTGGTGAGGACGAACTGGGCGTCGGGGAACCGCGAGTCGGGACGGTCCAGTCCGACCTCGTCGAGCCAGAGGTCGTAGACGGCGTCGTAGGCGAGGAAGCCGACGAGGCCGCCCTCGAAGTGCTCGCGGTCCATGTCGGGGAACCCGCGCCGCTCCACGTCGGGCATCGACCCGCGGACTCGGTCGAGGACGTCACCGCCGTTCACGTCGAAACACGTCTCGTAGCGGTCGTCGAACACGTCGACGGTCGCGTCGTCGGCGTCGACGGTCACGACCCCCTTCGGATCGTAGCCGACGAACGAGTAGCGGGCGTGGCGGTCGTCAGTCGTCGGCGAGAACGCTCCATCTGGATCGCTGGAGGCGACCTTCTCGGCGCTCTCCAGCAGGAAGGTGTAGTCGGCGCCCTCGACGTCGGTCGTCCGGCCCGACAGCGCCGCGTACGCCGCCAGCGGTTCGAGGTCGGTGTCGAGTTCGGCCGCCGCGCGGACGACGACCGGTTCGTCGGCGTCGGCCAGTTCGACGAACTCCTCCTTCGAGTGGTCCAGCGTAGGTCCGCTCATGCGGTCGTCACCTCCCGAGCCCCGTTCGCGACGAACCGCTCGATCGCTTCGGGGTCTTTCTCGCCGCCGACGCGGTCGCCGGCGTCGTCGACCCGCTCGACGCCCGTCGCGACGTCGACGCCGTAGGGACGAACCGTCTCGACGGCTTCGGCGACGTTGCCGGGCGTGAGCCCGCCCGCGAGGATCACCGGAGCAGCGAGGTCGGCGACGATCTCGCGGGTGCGCTCCCAGTCGTGGGTCTCGCCGGTGCCGCCGCCGCCCTCGGCGTCGACCGAGTCGACGAGCAGGGCGTCGGCCGCGTCGGCGTACGCCGTGACGTCGTCCGCGTCGGCGTCGACGGCCGCGACGATATCCTGACTCAGTCGGCGACCGAGCGCGCCGAGTTCGCTCGGCGAGAGCCCGCCGTGGACCTGCACGGCGTCTGGCCCGAGGGATTCGACGAGTTCGACCGCGTCGTCGACGCCTTCGGGCATCGTGACCAGCACACCGGTGACCAGCGGCGGGACGCCGTCGAGCAGATCCGCGGCGGTCTCCTCGTCGACTTCCCGGGGGGTGTCCACGGGGACGTCGCAGATGACGCCCACGGCGTCCGCGCCGGCGGCGACGACCACGTCGCGGTCGGTCGCGCTGGTGACCCCGCAGATCTTGACGCGCGTGCTCGACCGCGGCCCCCGGTTCGAGTCGCTCACGCCGCTCATCGGCCCCCGTCGGTGGCGACGCGGGCGCTCACTTCGCGCAGGTCGTCCAGTTTCGCGGCGGCGTCGCCGGAGTCGATGGCGTCGGCGGCGGCCGCGACGCCCGCTTCGAGCGAGTCGGCCTGCCCGGCGACGTACACCGCGGCGCCAGCGTTCGCGAGGATGATGTCCCGCTTCGCGCCGGTGACCGTCCCCTCGACGATGCCCCGCAGGTCGGCCGCGTTCTCCTCGGGCGTACCGCCCGCGACGGCGTCGATGTCGTGGGTCTCCAGCCCGAGGTCCTCGGGCGTGATCGTGTACTCGGTGACCTCGCTCCCCTCGACTTCGGCGACGGTCGTCTCGTCGTGGACGGTGATCTCGTCCATGCCGGAGCCGTGGACGATCAGCGCGTGGTCGACGGGCATCTCCGCGACGGCGCGGCCGATCAGTCCGACGAGGTCGTGGTCGAAGACGCCCATGATCTGCGCGTCGGCGCTCGCGGGGTTGGTCAGCGGGCCGAGCACGTTGAAGATAGTCCGCATCCCGAGTTCGCGGCGCGGGCCGATGACGGCCTTCATCGCCGGGTGGAACGCCGGCGCGTGCATGTAGCCGATGCCGGCCTCCTCGACGGTCGCCTCGACGGCCTCGGGCTCGGTGTCCATGTCCAGCCCGATCGCTTCGAGCACGTCCGAGCTCCCCGACGACGAGGAGACGGAGTAGTTGCCGTGCTTGGCGATCGGCACGCCCGCGCCGGCGGCGACGATGGCGCTCGTCGTCGAGACGTTGATCGTGCTGTAGTCGTCGCCTCCCGTGCCGCAGGTGTCGACCAGCGGCGACCGGTCGGGGTCGATCGTCCGCGCGGCCTCGCGCATCCCCTGTGCGAAGCCGGCGATCTCGGCCTCCGTCTCCCCCTTCGCGCGCAGTGCGGCCAGTAGTGCGCCGATCTGTGCCTCCGTGGCCCCGTCGAAGACGGCCGTCGCCGCCTCTCGGGCCTCTTCCAGCGTCAGGTCCTCCCCGTCCGTGACTGATTCGATGTATCCTTCCATGAGTGCCACCGATGGACTGTTCCGTAGTACGATGAACAAATAAGTACATTCACTTAAGGATATCGGGACCTGGCGCGTGACGGCAGACCCGGGGCGGGGCGGGGCGGCGCGGTCGGCTCGGTCCGCGCTGCCGCCACGGCGGGGGCTTTAACTGCCGTTGCCGAGCACTACCCCCTATGAGTCACAGAGACGCCGTCCGCGAGCGGCTCGACGCACTGCTCGCCGACCGCGACCTCGAAGCTGTCTGGTTCGCGCGACCGAACTCCTTCACCTGGGCGACTGGCGGCAACAACGTCGTCGCGCGCGAGGCCGACCTCGGCGTCGCCGCCGCCGGCTACGACGGCGAGGATTTCACCGTCGTCACGGACAACATCGAGGCCCCGCGGCTGGCCGACGAGGAACTGCCCGACGACGTCACCGTCGCGCAGGCCGACTGGTTCGAGGCCGACCTCGACGAGGCGGTCGCCGACGTGAGCCCGACGCCGGCCGCTGCGGACTTCGACGTGCCCGGGTTCGAAGACGTCGACCCGACCCCGCTCCGTCAGCCGATGACCGAGCGGGACGTCGAGAACTACCGGTCGCTCGGCGAGGAGGCGGCCGAGGTCCTCGAAGCCGTCGTCCGCGAGGCCAGCCCCGACGACGAGGAGCGCGAGGTCGGCGGTCGGCTGCGCGACCGGCTGTTCGCCCGCGGCATCGAGTCGCCGGTCGTCCTCGTCGGGAGCGGCGAGCGCTGTCAGCAGTACCGCCACTACACGACGGGCGACGCCGAACTCGGCGAGTACGCGCTCGCCTCCATCACGGCCGTCCGCGACGGCCTCCACGCGAGCGTCACCCGCTGCGTCGCCTTCGACCCGCCGGAGTGGCTCGACGACCGCACCGAGGTCGCCATGCGCGTCGAAGCCAGCGCCCTCGCGGCGACCCAGCGAGTCGGCCGGGAGGGCGGCACGGCCAGCGACGTCTTCTCCGCCATTCAGGACGCCTACGCCGAGGAGGGCTACGAGGGCGAGTGGCGCAACCACCATCAGGGCGGCGCCGCGGGCTACGCCGGCCGGGAGTGGTTCGCCAATCCGACGGCCGACGACCCCGTCCACCTGCCGATGGCGTACGCCTGGAATCCCACCGTCCAGGGCGCCAAGAGCGAGGACACGCACCTCGTCACCGAGGACGATATCGAACTGCTGACCGGCACCGGCGACTGGCCGACCGAGACCGTCGAACCCGTCGGCGACGGCCCCGCCATCGAGCGCCACGCCGTCCTCCACCGCTGACCGGCGCGGGTCGAACGGAACAGTCGACGCTTCTCGCTCTCGTTCGTCGCGACTCTCCCGTAGCTACTGCTCTCGACAGTCGCGTCGGCGAAAAGCCAACCAGCGTTCGAACCGCTCAGTCGTCGTCGGCGACCGCGGCCGCGTCCGCCCCGCCCGCGGCCGTCACTCGGTACGCCGGTTTGCGCACGATCTCCGTCCGGTGACAGCGAGCGCAGACGTACTCTGTCAGCTTCGTCGTCTCGTCGTTGCGGCTCATGCGCTCGCCGCAGTTCGAACACTGGGGCATTATATTCCTATTATGGTGGGGCACACTATAAATAGTTACGTTCCCGATTCTCGACGGCAAGAAGCGCGGCTATCGAGCCCTGAATCACGGATAACGGCGGCGTTCGCGACCGGTCAGCTGGTCCCGCGGGGGACCGGCGTCTGGTCGTCGGTACTGTCCAGGCCGCGGAGACGGCGTTCGACCGCGTCGCAGTGGTCCTGCACGGCGTCGCGGGTCTCGGGGACCAGTTCGCGGGCGACTGGGACCGTCTCGACCAGCGCGTCGTAGGCGTCCCGGTAGCGCGCTTCCGCGCGGGCGTGGCGACCGCCGTCGCGGTGCACGTCGCCCCGTCGGACGCGCTGGGCGGCGTAGCGACGACGGGCTTCGACCAGTTCCCGGGCCACGGTGTCGACGGCGGCGCGGATCGCCTCGGTGTCGCCGTCGAAGCGCCGGGCCGACCGGCCCCAGTCGAGTTCCAGCGCGGTCCGGTAGCGGTCGAGCGCGAATGCCAGTTCGTCGCCGCGCTCGCCGAGGTCGTCCGCCTCGCCGGCGCGTTCGTGGGCGTCTTCGGCGCGCTCGACCGGCGCTCGCTCCAGCGCCGCGACGTTGCGTTCGACCCTGTCGAGTTTCGTCCGGAGGCGTTCGGCGACCTCTGGGTCGCCACCGTTCACCGAGAGGGCCTCCTCGTAGTCGTCGTGCGCGCGACCGTAGGCGTCGTGGGCCTGCGCGTACTCCCCCTCGCGCCAGTGGGCCTCCGCGCGGTCGATCGCGTGGGCCGCCCGCCCTTCGAGCGTCCGGAGCCTCCCGCTCGCGATCCGTTCCTCGACGCGCTCGATGCGCGCCGCCGCCGCGGCCACGCCGCCCTCCGCGAGTTCCCGTTCGCTCCGACGGGCGGCGTCGGTCTCGCGCATCGCGTCGCGGACCGCCGCCATCCCCTCGTCGTAGCGTCGCGACCGCGTGAGTCGGTCGGCTTCCATGACCGCCTCGCGGGCGTCGTCGAGCCGCTCCTCGACGGCGATCCAGCGCAGCGACGCCGCGTCGAGGTACTCGACCATCGGCGTCAGGTCCTCCCGGCAAGGGAAGTACAGCTGCGCGTCGTCCGCCGTCGTCACCACGAACTCGCTGGCGAGGACGCCGTCGCTGTGCTCGACCACTTCCACGTCCGTCAGCGGGACAGTGACCGACCAGTCTCCGTATTCGGTATCACCGACGACAATCAGGAGCCTCGTATCCGTCGCGAGCGCGAAGGCGCGGTACCCGTCGCCCGGCGTCACGCGCTCGCTCTCCTCCGACCCGACCGCGCGCCGGACGACGCCCTTCTTGGCGTTCGAACGGAGGATTACCGGCTCTTCATCGTCGTCGAGATACGCCGCGAGCGGGTCAGACCGCAGGTACCCGTCCGACAGAATCCCCCCGCGCCCCGTCCCCTCGAGCGCCGACTGATCGACGCCGCCTGAATTATATGAGTTGATAATCGGGGCCATACAGACCCGTATGCTATCGGGAGTAATGAGTGACTAGGAAACGATTGTGATACGTTCGACGTCCAACACGCTCGGATCCGGTCTCCAGGCTGCACGTATCGACGCGTCCGTGGACGCCGTCGGGATCCAGATATGCGCGGAGCGGCGACCAGGTGTGCCTCGATTTGGAACCGGCGCGTGGCCGGGTGTTCGACCGGTCTCCGGTTTCACTCCAGATATCCGAGACCGGTGAGGCGCTCCTCGACGTCTTCGAAGTCCTCGCCGACCACTTCGGCGGACTCGCTGTCGTCGTAGCTCGCCGACGTGGGAACCTGTTCGGCCGGTTGCGAGGCTGGTTCGAAGATCTCGGTGAGCACGCGCCCGTCAGTGTCCGACGGGACGGGCTCGCCGAGGTCGTGGAGGAGCGTCGGCGCGACGTCGTAGACGGACGCGTCGATGGGAGCGCCGCCCTCCTGGACGTTCGGTCCCCAGGCGATCATGATGCCCTCCGACCGGTGGCTGGCCGTTTTCTCGCCGGGCGCGACGAACGTGTCCTGGGACAGCCGGCCCGTCGACTCGTACTCCGGTCCCGTCTCGACGACGAGGTCGGGCGAGTGCGGGTCGGTCGGGAACAGGTCGTCGCCGTCCCTGACGGTCACGGGCGACTTCCCGGTCTCGGGGTCGGTGATCCCCGAGAGGGCCGCTTTGACTTCGGCTTTCACCGCCTCCCGGTCCTCCGGAGCGACGCACCCGTCGACGAACCTGTCCGTGTCGTTGACGTAGAGGCAGCCGTGGTCGTAGGTGAACACCTCCGTCTCGCTGTAGTCGACGTCGAACAGGACGTCGTCGCCCGGGAACTGCCGCCCGACGACCCGGAGGAGTCGTTCCGGAACGGTGTTGACGATTGACTCGCCGCTGATGCCCGCTTTCGAGAGGAGCGAGACGATCCGGTTCCGGGAGACCCCGAGTCTCGTGAGCAGCGACTGCGTCCCGGTCCCCTCCTGTCGAGACAGGAGCCCTTCGGTCTCGAAAACCCGGTTGGAGGCGACGAACTTCGAGAGCGGGCCGAAGCCGTGGTCGGAAACGACGTACAGGGTCGCGTCCAACCGCTCGACGTACTCGATGACCTCACCGACGATGTCGTCCAGTTGCCGGTAGTGTTCGAGCAGCACCGCTTCGTCCCACACGAGGTGCTGGAGTCGGTCCGGTGCGGTGTACACGAAGAAGAACAGCCGCCAGTCGTCGGTCTCCATCAGCAGCCGCATCAGCTGCCGGCGCTTCTCGACGAGCGCCGAGAGGTCCGACAGGAGTTCGTCCTCGCGACCGACGTACTCGCTCCAGTCGAGCCCGACCTCGTAGTCGGGGACGCGGTCGAGGAGCTCGCGGCCCAGCTCGGGCGGCGACGCGAACTGGTCGTTGATCTCGGGGGTCATCATCCCGCTGACGAGCTTCCCGTCGATCGACTGGGCCGGGTACGTCATCGGCACGTTCCCGACGACCGCGGGCGAGAGGACGTCCCAGAGCGCCGGCTGACGGCGGTCGTGG
Organism: Halosimplex rarum; assembly: GCF_047715405.1. Lineage (NCBI taxonomy): Archaea > Methanobacteriati > Methanobacteriota > Halobacteria > Halobacteriales > Haloarculaceae > Halosimplex > Halosimplex rarum. The sequence continues at coordinate 505,987 of NZ_CP180412.1, read as the reverse complement.
CTCGTGTACATCTGCGGCGTGTACGAGGCGGTGATCTTCCGGAACCCGTAGATACCGTGTTTGTCGGGGCGAGTCCCGGTCGCGATCGAGGGCCAGGCGAGCGCGGTCGTCGCCGGCGTGGTGCTCTCCAGCGGGCCGGCGGCCCCCTCTTCTATCAGTCGAGTGAGATTCGGGAGCTCTCCCTCGGCGATCCATCCCTGTAACAGCGACCACGGAACCCCGTCTAATCCGAGCACAAAGGCCTGACTCGCGGAGTCGTTCGATTCCTGCATCAGTATCACTCGGTTTCCAGAAACGTATCTACCGACGGTAATTGTTATACTGTAATTAACACTCGAGCGACAAACGCCCGGACACGACCGTATAGAGCGTCTGACGGAGTGAATAATCGGTTATTACTCGTCTATAACCGGGTAAGTGTGGGAATACTAATAGCGACAGTCCGTGTTGGCGTCCCCATGCGGAACGTCGTCGTTCTCTGTTACGATTCCGTCCGAAAGGATTTCTACGACGTGTACGCGCCGCGCGTGCGCGAACTTTCGGACGTCTCACTGAACCAGTGTCGGGCGGCGAGTTCCTGGACCGTCCCGAGCCACGGGAGCATGTTCACCGGGACGCTCCCGCACGAGCACGGCGTCCACACGCACGACCGTGACTACTCGTCGATCCCCGTCGAGGAGACGCTGTTCTCGGCGATGCCGGACCACGAGCGGATCGGCGTCAGTTCGAACGTCTTCGCCAGCGAGGCGTTCCAGTTCGACCACCTGTTCGACGAGTTCGAGACCGTCACGGAGGCGCGTCGGTTCCCGCAGGGCATCGACCCCACGGACTACATCTCGCCGGACGACGGCGGACTCGTTCGGAACCAACTGCGACTACTGGCCGACGCCGTCGGCCACGACCGGCCGCTCCGGAGCGCGGCGAACGCCTCGCTGACCTACGCGGACAGCCTCTCGCGGCGACTCCCGGTCCCGCGACTGTTCGACGGCGGGACGAAACCGCTGCTCCGCGCGGCCCGGGAGAAGGTCCGCGGCACCGACGGACCGTTCTTCCTGTTCGTGAACTTCATGGAGTCGCACCTGCCGCTGGAACCGACGCTCGGGTACGACGAGTCGCTGTATTCGGCCCCGAACACGTTCTCCACCGGCGACAGGAGCGTCTGGGAACTGCTGGGTTCGGCCGAGGAGTACCCCGAGTACCTGCGGCGGCGGCGCGGGCTCTACGGGGCCAGCATCGACTACCTCGACCGCCACGTCTCCGAGTTCGTCGAGACCGTGCTCGACGAGACGGCGCTCGAGACGACAGTCGTCGTGACCGCCGACCACGGCGAGAACCTCGGCTACCCCGGCGACGACGGCCTCGTCAGGCACAAGAGCAGTCTCTCGGAAGGGCTGTTGCACGTCCCCTGCGACATCGTGAACCCGCCCGCCGGGGCGCGGCCGCCGTCGGGTCGGTTCACGAGCCACCTCGACTTCGACAGGCTCCTCCCCGCGCTCGGTCGCAGCGAGTTCCCGGACGTCGGGCGAGCGGCCGTCCCCGCCGAACTGGTCGGGCTGAGCGCCGGCCCGAACCCCGGCCCCGAACACGACCACTGGGACCGGATGATCCGGGCGGTGCTCCACGGCGACGAGAAGGACGTCAAAGACTCCGACGGGCGGACCGTCCGGTACGAACTCGACCCGGAGCGGCCCTGCTGGCAGGGGACCCCGGCGGACATCGACTCCGTCTCGTCGCGCTGGTCGCGGTTCTTCGCGGGCGACCTGTGCGAGTACAAGCAGCGGGCCAGCTCCGAGCAGGAAGCGACGGCCGTGTCGGCCTCCGTGGAACGCCGTCTCGAAGAACTCGGCTACCAGTAGCGCAGCCCCGCCGTGGGTTCCCGGTCGCCGGGTTTAGGTCGTATTTTCTCGCCGCTCGCCGCTCGTATACGGTTTCTACTCGTAGACGAGTCGGCCGCGACCGAGCAATTAGGAGGTATCTTCTTTTTAGCCAATGGGTCGAGGGACGAGACGTAATCGGCGGATACCGGATGAGACGGCCCCGAACACACAGTCATGGATAACGTCAAGCGCTTCTTCCAGTCGGTGCGACGCAACGTCGACGAGCAGGGGATATCGGGACTCCTCGACACGGGCACGGCGGTCAAAAACTACGCCGTCAGGCGGCTGAACGTCCGTCGCGGGACGAACGTCTACGAGCGCGACTGGGACGTGCTGGTGTTGCTGGACTGCGCGCGCGTCGACATGGTCGAATCGCTCGCCGAGGAGTTCCCGTTCCTCGACCCGGTCGGGACGCACCCGACGCCGGGGACGAACTCCGCCGAGTGGATGGACGTCACGTTCGTCGACGAGTACGCCGACGAGATGGGGCGGACGGTCCACCTGACGGCCAACCCGAACTCGGCGGACCACCTCGACGGCGACGACTTCGACCGTCTGGAGGAGATCTGGCGGTTCGGCTGGGACGAGGAGCAGGGCACGGTCCCCGCGCGGACGGTCACCGACCGCGCAATCGCGGCCGGTCGCGAGCACCGGCCCGAGCGCATGATCGTCCACTACATGCAGCCGCACCCGCCGTTCGTCACGCGCCCCGACATGGACGCCGTGCAGGTCACCCGACCCGGCGACGAACGGCGGGGGATGAACGTCCGAGAACTGCACGAGGAGGGTGGACACTCCCTCGACGAGCTCTGGGAGGCCCACCTCGAGAACCTCCGGTACGTGCTCTCGGACGTCGAACTGCTCCGGGAGAACCTCGACGCCGACCGTCTCGTCGTCTCCGCCGACCACGGACAGGCGCTCGGCGAGGAAGACGTGATCGGCCATCCGGCCAGTTCCACGGCCGGCGTCGTCCGGCAGGTCCCGTGGTGTGAGACCACCGCCCGGGACACCGGAGCGTATCGTCCCGAGACGAGCGAGCGCGCCGACGAGCCGGCCGTCTCGGTCGAAGAGAAGCTCGAACACCTGGGATACAGATGATCGACCAATGACGCGAACATCGCAACGACACGGACCGAATCGACTCACGCACCGACGCGACCCGTCGAACCAGCGCCGACAGCGCAGCCCCGGTGGCGACCCTCGGCCGAGCGCCGGACCGCTCGCGCGACCGACGACGAGGCGCCCGCGGGGACGGCGACCGCCGCAGTCGGACGGCGTCGGGAGCAGGTGACCATGAAGTATCAGAACACGGCCGAGAACGTCGCGGTCGACCGGACGTTTCCGGTGTTCGCCGATCTGGTGCTGGTCGCGGCGTACGTCGCGCTCGTGGACGTCCTGGTGTACGTCCTCCCGGCGGGATCGGTGCTCCGGAAGGTCGTCGCGGTGCCGCTCCTGTGCTTCGTCCCGGGGTACGTCGTCATCGCGGCGCTGTACCCCCGGCGTTCGGACACCGGACTCACCGACTCGCGGTCCGACCGCGACGGCAGGTGGATCCTGGGTCGGTCGGCCGGGTGGCGGGTCCGGGGGCTGCTGTCCGTGCCCGTCAGCCTGTGCGTGCTCTCGGTCCTGGGAGTGGCGCTCTCGCTTCTCGGCCTCCGGCTGAGCTCCGAGTGGATCCCGCTCGCCGCCCTCGAGACGGTGATCGTCGCGGCGCTCACCGTCGGACTGGTCCGCCGCATCTGGGTGACGCCCAGCGAGCGCTTCCGGATCCCGTATCGGCGGTCGGCGACGCGGTTCGCCGACGCGCTGACGTCGCCGTCCTGGCCGGCGACCGCGGTCAACCTGATCCTGGTCGCCTTCGTGGTGCTGTCCGCCGGCGGCCTCGCGTACGGGCTGACGTCGTACTCCTCGGCGGAACGGTACACGACGATGACGCTCGTCACGGAGAACGAGTCCGGGGAGTACGTCGCTGGGGGCTTCCCGAGCAACCTGACGAGCGGGGAGGAGGCGTCACTCGTCGTCAACGTCGAGAACCACGAGGGCGCGAGCGCGGAGTACACCGTCGTGCCGGTCGTCCAGCGCGTGGAGACGGGCGACGGGTCGACGAACGTCGTCGAACAGCGGCAGCTCGACGCGTTCACGCTCGCACTCGCCGACGGCGACGACGTCTACGAGCGACACACCGTCGACGCGGAACTGACCGGCTCGGACGTCCGGGTCGTCTACCTCCTCTACCGCGGCGACGCCCCGGAGCGCCCCACCGTGGACTCGGCCTACCGGTACGTCCACGTCTGGTTGAACGTCTCGGCGAGCGGCGAGCCGACGAGCGAACGGGTGGTGCCCCCCGGACCGTCCGACGGCGCTTCCTCGCCCTCTCAGGAGTTCGAGGTGGTTAACAGATGAAATACGACCGATCGAACACGCGACTCGTCCGTACCGCTTCCCTCCGGCTCAGGGCGCTGTTGGCGGGTAGCTTCGCCCTCTTTTTCGCGGGGCTCGCGACGGCGATCCGGACGCCGGCGGTCGCATACGAACTCTCGATCTACGGCGCGACGCCGGTGCTGTTCTGGGCCGCGACCGGCGCCGCGTTCCTCCTCGGCGTGGCGGTCGCGCTCAGCGCGTCGACCGACGTCTGGGCGCGCCGCGGCGCGTACCTCCAGCTGTACCTCTGCGCGCTCGCGGTCGCTACGATTCCGCTCCTGCGCGACTACTACTTCATCGGCCTCGGCGACCCGCTCTCGCACCTGGGCTGGATCAGGGAACTCGGGAGCGGGGCGCTCGACCCGGTGGAGCTACGCTACCCCGGCGGCCACACGATGGCCGTCCTCCTGCACGACGTCGGCGGCTTCCCCTACCGCCTCGCTGAACAGCTGATCGCCGCCGTCTTCGTCGCGACGTACCTGCTGGCGTTCCCGCTGCTCGTGGTCGCGGTCGCCGGCGACCGGGACACGAACGAAGGGTTCGTGTTCCTCGTCGGCCTGCTGACGGCCCTCCTCTGGCTGCCGATCAACGGGATCAGCGTCCACAAGGCGTTTCACCCGTTCTCCATGGGCGTCCTCTTTCTCCCCTTCGTCCTGTACCTCCTGCTGTCGTACGTCTCCGCGCCGTGGGAGGGGAGCTCGCACACCCTCGTGCCGACGAAAGTCGGCGCGTTACTCGCGTTCGCGAGCGTCGCGATGACGCTCATCCACCCGCAGGCGGCGCTGGTCGTCGTGATGATCCTCGGCACCGTCTCGGTGGTCCAGTTCGTCGTCCGGCGGACGCGGTGGCGCCACCGGATCGCAGACCACCGCTCCGTCCACGGACTGACCGCCTTCGCCGGCGGGGTCCTCTTGCTCTGGCTGACGCAGTTCACGGTCGCGAGCCGGATCTTCTGGAGCACGGTCGACAGGCTCATGATCGGGGGCGCGCCCGGGGCCGAGGCCACCCAGCGGGGGAGTTCCCTGCAGCAGGTCGGCGGGAGCATCCCGGAGCTGTTCGCGAAGCTCTTCCTCCCGAGCGCCCTGTTCGCCGTGCTCGTGGCGGCGTTCCTGTTCTCGCGGTGGTTCCTGAACGCCGACGCGGCGGCCGAACGGGTGCGCGGCTTCGTGGATTACATGGCGGTCGCCCTCGCCTCGCTGGGCGCCCTGTTCGTCGTCGCCTTCGTCGCGAACGTCACGACCCAGCACTTCCGGTACCACGGCGCGGCCATGCTGTTGGTCGCGCTGATCGGCGCCGTGGCGCTGGCGTCGTTCGTCCCCGGCCGGGTCGAGCGGAGCAGTCGCTCCCCGCACGCCGTCGCGGTGATCCTGCTCCTCGTCGTGCTCGTGCCGGTCTCCGGCATGGTGCTGTACTCCTCGCCGTACATCTACCAGCCCTCCTCGCACATCACGGAGGCGCAGGTGGACGGGTACGATACCATGCTCGAACACCGGGACGAGGGCGTCGCCGTCACCGGCGTGCGCCAGAAGTACGTCCGGTACATCGACAGCATCCGGGGCCGCGAGACGACGCGGCGAGCCGAGTACGAGGCACCCGCCGGCGTCCCCGAGACCGTGTTCAACTCGAACATCTCGACGTACTACGAGGACCCCAGATACCTCCCGGTAACTCAGCTCGACTACGAACGCGAGGTGGTGCTGTACGAGGGGTTCCGCTACTCGGCCGAGGGGTTCAGGTCGCTCGATACGACCCCGGGGATCAACCGCGTCCAGTCCAACGGCGGCTTCCAGCAGTACCACCTGCCGGGTGACGATGAGGCGGCGTGAACGGCGCCGCGGCCGGTCGGTCACCGGCGCCGTCCGCCCGGCGCCGGCACCCAGGTCCGCCGACGCGGTGACCGCGTCGGTCGACCGGTGCCCCGCAGTCGTCGGTAGTCGCCCGCTCCGGAGGCAGTTATTCGGACTATTACGAAGCCCCACTACGGGCTGTATCCGGTGAGATGGCGGGACTCAACATCGAAGAACCCCAGCAGGCCGAGTCCGACAGCTGGCTGTCGTCGATCCGGTCGGTCACCGACGGCGCCGTCCTCCACTTCGGCAGCAACATCGTGAAAAACGGCGTCGCGTTCGTCCTCAGCCTGATCCTGACGAATCTGCTCGGGGCGAACCTCTACGGGTTCTACACGTTCGCCCGGCGGATCGTGAGCGAGGTCCAGAAGTTCACGAACCTCGGGACGGACATCGCGATCACCCGCCTGATATCGTCCAATCTCGACGACAGAGCGGCCAGAAACCGGGCGTTCACGATGGCCTACGCGACCAGCGCGGTCGTGAGCGTGCTCGGCGCCGCCGTGCTGTTCGTCGCCGCACCGGTCGTCAGCGCCTACACGCTCGAAGACCCGACCTTCACGACCGCGCTCCAGGCGTTCGCGGTCGCGGTCCCGTTCATCTCGCTCGCGAAGCTCGGGATCAACTCCTTCCGCGGCCTCGAGCGGCCGGGGTACCAGAACGCGCTCCGGATCACCGTCCGGCTGACGCGACTGGCGGTCATCAGCGCGGCCGTGCTGAGCGGGTACATGCTGATGGGCGCGGTCGCCGGCTTCGCGCTCGCCAGCGTGTTCGCGTTCGTCCTCGTCACGGTGGTCGTCGTCCATCGGACGGACCTGCGCCCCACCTCGGACATCTCGGTCGGCGAGCTCAAGGAGTTCTACAACTACTCGCTGCCGCTGTCGGGGTCGAAGGCCGGGTCGCTGCTGTACAACCAGGTCGACGTCTTCATGGTCGGAATCTTCCTCTCGTCCACGGAGGTCGGCATCTACAGCATCTCGATGCTGCTCGCCGGGGTCATCCTGCTCCCGCTCAGTGGGTTCAACCAGCTGTTCCCGCCGGTCGCCTCGCGGCTGTACTCCGGGGGCGACACGGCGATGCTCCAGTCGGTCTTCACGACCGTCACCCGCTGGACCATCACGGCGACGCTGTTCATCGGGAGCGTCCTGGTGATCTACCGCCGGGAGGCGCTCGTGCTGTTCGGCGAGGAGTTCACCGCCGGGACGATGGTGCTGACGCTGTTCGTCTTCGGCAAGGCCGTGGTGGCGTTCTCCGGGCCGAGCAACGACCTCCTGATGATGACCGACCACCAGTACGTGGTCATGATCAACCACTGGTCGTTCGGCGTCCTCAACGTCGTGTTGAACTACGTGCTGATCATGGAGTACGGCTTCATCGGCGCCGCCATCGCCACCGCGGGGATCAACGCCGTGCTCAACGTCCTCCGGGTGCTCGAAGTGTGGTACCTCGAGGGGATGACTCCCTACTCGACCCGGCTGTGGAAGCCGATCACCGCGGCGGTCGCCGCCGTGGCCGTCATGTACGGCGCCACGGTCGTCCTCTCCGGGCTCGTCCTCCTCGTCGCCGGCAGCCTCCTCGGCGGGCTCGTCTACGTCGGCTGCCTGCTCCTGTTCGGGATCGAACAGCGCGACAAGCAGATGTTGAACGACTACCTCTCGGTGCTGGACTGAGTTCACCGTCTCGTCACCCCGCGAGTCGGCCGGTCGCTCCGGAACGCCGGAGCGAGGTTCCCCTTTCCGCTCCCACTTCCCTTCCGCTCCAGTCTCGCTTCCGCTCCCTTCACCTTCCGCTCTCGCCTCTCTTCCGCTTCGGTCTTCCTTCCGCTCCCGCGTCTCGAAATCCGAGTCTGGAAATGTGCCGTCTTCCCGCAGCGAAGGCGCAGTATAACAATGGCCGGCTGATCCGATGCCACCGGTAATGAGAGACGCGACAACCGGAGCGTGGAACGATGCTACCCAGTAGATACAACACCGAGAACCTCAGACGACTCGCGGACGACCCCGGACTCCTGCTCGGAGAGGTGAACCGGGTCGGGTGCGAACTGAACAAGGCCTACCACCGCCGCCGGCAGGGGTCGGGGGTCGACGTGATGGCCGAGGACTGGGACAACCTGCTCATCCTCGACGGGTGCCGGTACGACATGTACCGCGAGCACACGTCGTTCGACCGCCCCGTCGACCGCCGCCGGTCCGCGGGCAGCGACAGCTGGGAGTTCCTCGAAGCCAACTTCGCCGGACGGCAGTTCCACGACACCGTCTACGTCACGGCGAACCCCCACGCGTACCGGCTCTCTGAGGGCGTGTTCCACCACCGCCGGAACCTCCTCGACGACGCGTGGGACCCGGAGGTCGGGACCGTCCGGCCCGCCGAGATGGCCGCCGCCGCCAGGGAAGCCCACCAGCGGTTCCCGGACAAGCGACTGCTCGTCCACTTCATGCAGCCGCACTTCCCGTTTCTCGGCGAGACGGGGCGCCGGCTCGACGAACCGGGGATCGACCTGCACATGGACGACGAGGAGCGAAGCGACAGCCTGGACGTCTGGGACAAGCTCCGGTACGGCGATCTCGACCGCGACCTCGTGTGGCGGGCCTACCGGGAGAACCTCGACATCGTCCTCGAGGCCGTCCGGTCGCTGGACGCCGACCTCGACGGGAAGACCGTCGTCACGACCGACCACGGCAACCTCGTCGGGGACCGCCTGTGGCCGATCCCGGTCCGCGGCTACGGGCACCCTCGCGGGTTGTACGCGCCACAGCTGATAGAGATCCCCTGGCAGGTCGTCTCGGTCGGCGACCGCCGGACGATCCGGTCGGACGAGCCCGTCGCGGCCGGCCGGGACGAGCTTTCGGACGACGTCATCGAGGACCGGCTACAGAATCTCGGTTACAAGGCCTGAAAACTCGATTTTTCGCGACCCAGTCACGACGAGGACTCGGGCGTCGACTCCGGGGTGGGTGTCATCGTCGTCGTCGTCGTTTGAACGTTGATCCGCTCGACCGACGAGTCCTCCGTTCGGATGGGTCGTCCGGTGACGTCGATGACCGAGTTCTTGACGACGGCGTCGTCGGAGCGGATCAGGTAGAGGCCGTCCCGCTCGGCCCCGTTCTGGTGGATCGAGACGTCTTCGAAGCTGCACGACTCGTAGTCGGTGACGAGCACCGCCGACGCCCCTGACGCCGATCCCTCGATGGTGACGTCGCTGCAGTTGATCCCCTCTCCCGCGTCGGATTCGATGCGGCCGGTCTCGTCGCCGGGCTTGACCGATATCGCGGAGACGTCGTCGGTGTCGACCCGGATCCGGCTGTCGCGGAGGTCGCCGCGCCAGACGCCCACGACGGCACCGTCGCTGTATGTCAGCGTCTTCATCTCCACCTCGCAGCCCGTGATCGTACACCGACCGCCGCGGAGCCAGATGCCGCGCATGTTGAGGAATCCCTCCGGCGCGCGGTCGCAGGTCACCGCGACGTCCTGGACGGTGCTCGGGCCGCTCACGCGGACGTTCGCGATCCCGTTGTTCGTGTATCGCCCGCCGTCGACGGTGACGGGGCCGTTCGACGACGACGCGTAGAGACCGTTGTTCGGGAACCCCGCGATCCGGCAGTCGCCGAACACCAGCTCGCCGCGGTTTTTCGGACTGACGAGGCAGCCGACAGCGTTGACGCCCGGGAGTCCCCCGTCGGTCAGTTGCAGCCGTCTGATCTCACCGCGGCCGTCCGGGTCGGTCACGTCGAACCGGACGCCTCGCGTCGATCCCTCGACGGCGACGTCGCCGACGTACAGTTCGTCCGTGGCCCGGACGTTCATCGGCCGCGGTCCCGTATCCTCGGTCTTGAAGTCGAAGGTGATACCCTCGATGTGGACGGCGCTCGTCTCGCGCTCCTCGGCGAAGTAGAACATGGTGCCGCGGTACCCGTCCGGGGGGACGAGCGTCGCGCCGTCGCCGATCAGCGCCAGCCGGTCGAACGACGAGAGGTCCCAGCCGCCGTCCACGAGGTACCGCCCCTCGGGGAAGAACAGCAACGTGTCCGGCCCCAGGTCGGGGAGTCCCTCGCGGACGGGGACCTCGCCGTTCGGGTCCACCCCCGCCTCGACGACGTCCATCGCGAGGTCGTACTCCTCGGCCAGCGGGTGGACGGGTTCGGGCGTCGCCGTCGGCTCGCTAGTGGTCGGCGTCGACTCGCCCGACCCCGGTCTGGGGGTGCCGGTGGGCTGGGACGCGGGTTCAGCGCTCGGCGTCGGTTCGCTGTCGCCGTCTGAATCGTCGAGCGAACAGCCTGCCAGCGCCGCTCCCGCGGAGCACAGAACCGTCTGGAGGAAGGTACGCCGGTTCGACCTGTTGCCACTCTCGCGGGACACACGAGGGATCATCCCTGTCCGTACCGTTAGTTATGGTGAGCGTACGGGGCTCGCGGATCCGCTGCTCTCGAACCGGAGCGGGCGAATTAGTCCGATAAACCCGTTATACGGGCTGTTCGACGGCCGAAAGGTGTAACTAACAATACCGGTTTGCGTGGAAATCCGGACCGATGAGAATCGGGTTCTACCACGAGAGCGCAGGCGAACGTGAATCGGGTGGGATCGCCGTCTTCGTCCGCGAGATGGCGATCGAACTGGCAGACACCTTCGACGTCACCCTCTACACGAGAGAGTGCGACCCGGTTCCGAAGCTGCGGGAGTCGGCCGTCGACGTCGTTCAGATCCCGATACCGGGCCACGAGGAGGCGATCCGGACGGCGGTGTCGAAGGTGACGCCCCTGAACAGGCAGAACGTGTCGAAGCTCCTCATGTTCTACGCCGCCCGTCGGGACGGCTACCTCGACCACATCGACAGGAACGTCGACCTGCTGCTCACGTCCCAGTGGTTCGACGACGTGCTCCTGTCCAACGCCACGGAGACGCCGACCGCCTACGAGTTCCACGGCTGCCCGAACATCGGCCTCGGCGTGAAGACGCGAAATCGGTTCTCTGACGCCGAGTACACGCTGGTGAACAGCCACCACACCGCGATCCGGATCCGCCACGAGTTCGGCATCTCGGTCGACGAAGTGGTCTACCCCGGCGTCGACGTCGACGAGTATCACCCGGACGTCGAACCGGAGTTCGAACACGACGAGCCAGCGGTGCTGTACGTCGGTCGCGTCACGGAACCGAAGGGCATCTTCGACCTGCTGCGGGCGTTCGGGCCGCTCGCCGACGACGCGACGCTCCACGTCGTGGGTCGCGGCGACTACGAACGGGCGCGGGAGATCGCCGACTCGCTGGGCATCGCCGACGCCGTCGTGTTCGAGGGCGTCGTCCCCGAGGAGGCGCTGCCCGGGTACTACACGGCCGCGGACGTCTACTGTCTCCCTTCCCACTACGAGGGGCTCGGAATGGGGAACATCGAGGCGATGGCCTGTGGGACGCCGGTGGTCACGACGAACGTCGGCGGCGTCCCGGAGTACGCGACTCACGAGGAGTCGGCGCTCCTGTCCCCGCCGCACTCGATCGAGCGGATCCGCGCGAACCTGGAGCGACTGTTGGCCGATCCGACGCTCCGCGAACGGCTCGGTCGGGAAGGCCGCGAGGTGGCGGAGCGGTTCGCCTGGGAGCGACAGGCGGAGACGCTCGCGTCGTTCTGCGAGCGGGTGGTCGAAGCGGACCGAGGGATAGAACGGGACGGACAGACGCGGGCGCGACCGGCACCGGACGTCTCGCCGATGCCGGAGTGACTCCAGCACCGCTCGCGCGCGGCGGAGCCGGGCGTGGCGGCGCCGTCTTCGGGAGTCCCGAGTTCGGTGGCGACCGCTCGTCGGGCCCCGACGACCGCCGTTCGGCGGGTCCGCAGGGAGAACCAGAAAACGTTCGCGCTATTCCTGAACGGTCGCGGACGCCGAGGTCTCGTTCCCCTCGGCGTCGACGGCGGTCAGCTGGACGTCGAAGGTCTGGTCCGGCACGTCCGGGATCGCGAAGTAGTCGACGCTGTACTCGGCGTCGCCGCTGACGGTCGTCGTCTTGGAATCGACGACGGTCCCGCCGTCGTCCAGGACGTCCACGGTGACGGTCGAGAGGTCGCCGTCCTCGTCCGAGACCGCCCACGTGGCGATGATGTTCGCGTCGTCGTTTTTCGATCCGGCCTCGACGACGTCGTAGCGGTCGACCGACGGCGGGGAGCCGGCCCCGAACTGACTCGGGTCGACCTCCTCGCCGTTGACGAGGACGGTCGCGGCGCCGTTCAGCGAGAAGTCGGTGATCTCGCCGCCGAAGACGTAGCTGTCCTCGCCGCCCCAGACGCGGCCGGTCGCGGTCGAACCGTCGATCGTGTCGTAGTCGTTGATGCCGGCGCCGTCGGTGTTGGGTTCGAGGCCGCCGCTGACGGTGAACTGGTACTCGGCGGGCTCGCTGGCGCCGCGGATCGAGACCACGTTCGGCAGGTCGGGCGCACCGAGGTCGGCGGGATCGACCTCCTCGCCGTTGACGAGGACGGTGGCGGCGCCGCTCAGCGAGAAGTCGGTGATCTCGCCGCCGAAGACGTAGCTGTCCTCGCCGCTCCAGACGCGGCCGGTCGCGGTCGAACCGTCGATCGTGTCGTAGCTGTTGATGCCGGCGCCGTCGGTGTTGGGTTCGAGGCCGCCGCTGACGGTGAACTGGTACTCGGCGGGCTCGCTGGCGCCGCGGACCGTGACGACGTTCGGCAGGTCTGTGCTACCGCCGGTCTCGTTTCCCGAATCCGTCTCCGTCGTGGTGGTCTGCTCGTCGGTCGTCCGGTCGACCTCGGGCGCGGTCGTCCGCGGTTCGTCGCAGCCGTCCGCGGAACACGCGACCCACTCGGACGGTGCCGAGAGGTCGCCGCCGCCGGAGACGTGGATGCCGGACCCCGAGTAGGTGCCGCCCGGGTTCACGGCGGCCGCGTACGTGTCGTTGCGGACGCGGCACTCGGTGACGTCGCCGTCCCCGCCCTCGACGAGGATGGGGTGGGAGTCGTCGTCGCTCGTGTGCGTGACGTCGCAGTTCTCGACCGTGACGCTCCCGCTACCGCGGTCGCGCAGCCATATCCCGCGCTGATTGCGGCCGCCGCCGTGGGTCCGAGCGAGCGAGTCGTTGACCACGACGACGTTCCGGACCGTCGCGGGCATGCTGACGCGGACGTTCGAGATGTTGTTGTTCTTGAAGAAGCAGTTGAGAACGCGGACGGGCCCGTTCGACGGGGAGCAGTAGATACAGTTGTCCGTCATGTTCTCGAAGTGGCAGCCGTCGATGACCACTTCGCCGCTGTTGCCCGACGGTACGAACGCGCCGCGGCCGCGCTCGCCCTGGACGGCGCCGTCGACGGCCGTGCAGTCCTGTAGCAGGCCGGTCGCGTCGCTGTCGGTGCAGGCGAGGCGGAACGCGCTGGCCATCACTTCGCCGACGTGGTGGACGTCGCGGCACACGAACGGCCCGGTCATGTGGAGGTTGATGGTCCCGCGGGGGTGGCCGTTGTGGTCGAAGGTGATCCCGTCAAGCAGGACGTTGCGACCGTCGAAGTTGAACCACCGACCGCCGAGCGAGTCCGGAGCCACGAACGTCGGTGTGGCCCCGTCCTTCGCGGCGATCCCGAAGTTCTCCACGCTGCCGAAGTCGACGCTGCCGCACTGGTAGGTGCCGTCGGGGACCTCGATCAGCGTGTTGTTGCCGGCGAGGTCGGAGAGGACGCTGTCGATCCGGTCGCCCGGATCCGCGTGGTCTGCCAGGTCGACCGTCGTCGAGAAGTCGTACGTCTCCGTCGCGCTCGCGGAGCGGGCCGTCAGGTGCGAGACGCTCGACACCGCAGCGATCCCGCCGACCGCCTTCAGTAGTCTCCGTCTATTCATTCGAATGGACTCCTTACCGTCCGTCGCGTCGGAGTCGTCTGGTGCGTCTGAGCCAGCCATCGACAGGTACGATGGACTTACCGCTCAAGAGGGTTCTTTCGCGATAACTCTACCATATGTGGTATTTGGGTGCCGGTTGGACGACGGTTACGTGCGGGTTCCTACCGGTCAGTAGAATGCACCTACCGACGCGCCACGCCCGGTAAGACCTGATTACCGCCCGATTACCGCCCGATTACCGCCCGATTACCGCCGATGAACCGGCCCGGCGGTGCCACTCGTCGGCTATTCTCGATACCCTCTCAGGCCGCCACGGAGACGGGAACGGCAGGGGACGTTCGGGACGACGGACTGCGTGCGACAGTGGACGGGGGCGTCTCGACTCACCGAAAGAACAGCGCCCGAGCGGCGCGATAAGGGAGACTTACCGCGAGAAACCAGCCGGTATGATGAGCCATCCGACGGTCACGACGCAGAGAACTCCCGACAGACGCCCGTCTGACGGTGTTTTACAAGGAGCGTTCGGTAACAGGGTGTCAATGGCTCGATTGACGATCGAACTGCCGTCGGAACTCCGGTTCGAAGGGAAGGCGGCGACGGAACGCGCGGCAGGGACGGAGAACGGCTACCGGGCGGACGGAGTCGGCGCGGCCACAGAAGCGTTCGTGGACTGGGTCGGCTGCTGGGCCGGAGCGTAACTCCCGCCGGCCGGCTTCACAGCGAGTCGACGAGGCGACCGGCGATGCGCTGGGCGCCGAGGGACGGGGAGATGTCCGGCCGTCCCGCGGCGACCGCCTCGACCTCGCGGTCGAGTTCCTCGCTGACGCGGCGCTCGAACTCCTCGACGATACCGGGGATGCAGGCCATCCCGCCGGTGAGGACGATGCGGTTGTCGAGCGCGAGCTGGTACACTTTCATGTAGTCGTTGGCGAGTTCCGGCAGGAACGTGTTGCAGAACTCCTCGACGGCGTCGTCGAGGTACTCGTTGCAGGCGTCCATGACGCTACGTTCGATGGTGAACTCGTGGGAACCGCCGCCGGGCTGCTGGATGATGTCGGTGAACGACTCGAAGTCGTCGAAGTCGGCGTGCTCCTCCTTGTACTCCCGGGCGGTCTGGGTGTCGATGTTGACCCGCCCCTGGGTCTCTTCCTCGACGTAGTTGGCGATCATCCGGTCGACCTCGTTGCCGGTGACCGCGCCGGTCGTGAAGGGCGCGAGCTGTTCGCCCCGGCGGTAGCCCGACGCTTCGAGGTTCGTCGACCCCATGTTGACGGCGACGAAGATCTCCTCGATGGCCTCCAGGTCGTCGCCGCGAGCCGGGATGGCGCCACAGAGCGATTCGGGGTAGCTCTCGACCAGCGCCTGCCCGATCGACGACTCCTCGATCACTTCTTCCAGGTTCGCCAACCCCTCGGGGTTGTCGATGGTCGGGATGGCGTAGACGACGCCGCTGTTCTCGGGGACGTCGTTGGCGTCGATCACTTCCTCGAAGAACGTCTTCGTGAGCTCCGCGCGGTCCTCGTCCTCGGGGAGGCCCGAGCGGAGCATGAACTGGACCTCGTCGGGGTACTCGCGGGCGGCTTCCTCGCCGTAGAGGACCCGCTCTTCACCAGTCAGTGCGTCCTCGTACGTCGCCAGACAGGTCAACGTCCGGAGCGTCTGTATCTCGCCGTCGTCGTCGGGGTAGGCCAGGACCGTTCGCGTGCTGCCGAGTTTCACGCCGATCGGAACCGGCTCGTCGTCGCTCATGCTCCGGGCTTTCGCGTCTCCCCGGATAAATGTACCCCGTGCATTATCGTTTCTGCGAACGTCCGAGCACACGGAAATTACGCGTCGGAGGCCCGGAAATTAGGGGACACGAGCGTCCTCGTCCGTATCACCGTCTACAGCTGCGAGATGCGACCCCCTTTCGGCACGGTTAAGTAGATCCGTTAGTAGGATTCTAACAACAGAGTTGTCGTGATGAGAGAACACAGTATCGCTGCCGGACGGAGGGATCGTTGATGGTCGGGATCGGAGACGTCGCCGACGGCATCGTGGACCACAGGCGGCTGGTGATCGTCGCGTTGCTTCTGGTGATCGGGGCCGTGGGCGTCGGCGCCGCGCAGGTCGAGGACTCGTCGTCGCTCTCGCAGTTCCAGACCGACTCGACGGAGGCCGAGAAACTGGACTACGTCGACTCGAACTTCGGGACGGGCGCGAACACGACGTCGGCCCAGGTGATCGTCCGCGGCGACGACGTCCTCACGCGGGCGTCGCTCCTGGAGCAACTGCGATTCGAGCGTACGGTACTCGAAGACCGCTCGATCAACGGGACGCTCGCTGACGATCAGCCGCCGGTCGGCGTCGCCAACGTCGTCGCGACGGCGGCGATCCGCGAGGAGCAGGCCGCCGAACTGACCGAGCGCGGGCGCGCGCTCCGAGCGGACCGCCAGCGGCTGAACGAGACCGGCGCGCGACTGAGCGACGCGCTCAACCGGACGCGCGGGCTCCAGCAGCAGTACGTCGAACTCAACCGCTCGTACGCGCGCGGCGAGGTCGACGACGCGACCTACCGCCAGCGGTCCGCGGCGATCGAACGGAACCTCACCGCCATGCGCGAGCGGGCCACGAGCGGCCTGTCGGCCAACCAGACCGCGACGTTCGCTGATCTGACCTCCCAGGCCCGGACGCACCAGGCGGAACTGGCGTCGCTGAACGCCTCCTACGCGCAGGGGGAGATCAACGAGTCGACCTACCGCGAGCGCGCCGGGCAGATCCAGCAGCGGTTCGGGCAGGTGTACGCTGGTATCGAAGGCGTGCTGGCACCGGACGCTCGCGCCCTACAGGAGCGCGCGGCCTCGCTCCAGCGCGACCAGGAGCGCCTCCAGCAGCGATTCGAGAACGGGTCGATGCCGCCGCTCGCCGATCAGATCGACCGGGTCGAATCGATGAACGCGTCGGCCGTCGAGTCGACGGTCGGCCGGGTCCTGAGCGAGGGCAGCGGCGCACAGGCCTTCGCGCTGATGCCGACGGGCTACGAGCCGGGGTCGACCTCGGCGGACGCGACGATGATCGTCCTCACGCAGACGACCGAAACGTCGGTGGCGGGCGGGATGGCCGGCGAGCGGATCCAGACCTCCCAGACGGCTATCCAGCAGCTCGCCCAGGAGGAACTCGGTGACGACGCCATGGTGTTCGGCGCGGGCATCATCGCCGACGAGACCAACCGGTCGATGGAGGACAGCCTCCTCGTCGTCGGACCGTTCGCGGCCGTCTTCGTCCTGCTCGTGCTCACGTTCGCCTACCGAGACCTGCTCGACATCGTTCTGGGCGTCGTCGGACTGGCGCTGACGCTGCTGGTGACGTTCGGATACATGGGCTGGATGGACATCGCCTTCAACCAGCTGTTCGTCGCCATACCGGTCCTGCTGATCGGGCTCTCCATCGACTACGCGATACACGTGTTCATGCGGCACAGAGAAGAGCGTGGGACAGGCCCCGTCGACGGCGACGACGAGGACCGGTCCGCCGCAGGCGCGATGCGGACCGCGCTGGCCGGCGTGGGCACGGCGCTGGTGCTCGTGACCGCGACGACGGTCATCGGCTTCCTCTCGAACCTCACCAGCCCGGTGGGGCCGATCCGCGAGTTCGGGGTCGTGAGCGCGGTCGGTATCGCGGCCGCGCTGGTCGTCTTCGGCGCGCTGATCCCGGCGCTCAAGGTCGAGGGCGACGCGTTGCTGGAACGGTTCGGGTTCGACCGCCGCAAGCGGGCGTTCGGGACTGGCGGCGGCGCGTTCAGCCGCGTCCTCTCGGTCGGCGCGAGCGCCGCCGAGCGGGCGCCCTGGGCGGTCATCGTCCTCACGCTGCTGATCAGTGCGGGCGGCGCCTACGGCGCCACGCAGGTCGACACCTCCTTCCAGCAGAAGGACTTCATCGCCGAGGAGCCCCCGGAGTGGATGGACGAACTGCCCGCGGAGATGCAGCCGGGCGAGTACTCGATGCGGGCGACCTTCGAGTACGTCAACGACAACTTCCTCCGCGAGGACTCGACCGCCGAGTTCCTCTTCGAGGGCGACGTGGCGACCGCCGACGCCCTCCAGCGGGTGAACCGGACCGGGAGCCTGGCCGCCGACAAACCGGCGACGGTCAGACTCTCGAACGGTGAGGCGGACGTGCGCAGTCCGATCACCGTGATGCGTTCCGTTGCGGCGACCAACGACTCGTTCAACGCCACGTTCGCGGCGGCGGACACCGACGGCGACGGCGTCCCCGACCGGAACGTCGAGGGGGTCTACGCCGCGCTGTTCGACGCGGCGCCGGACGAGGCGGCGCAGGTTGTCCACCGCGAGGGCGACGACTACCGCGCGCTCCGACTGACCGTCTCGCTGGACGGCGGCGCCTCCGGGTCGGCGGTCACGACCCAGATGGACGCCGTCGAGTCGGCCGTCTCCGGCGGCGACGTGACCGTCACCGCTACCGGGCGCCCCATCGTCGACAAGATCGTCCAGGACGACCTGCTGACGACGGTCGTCGAGAGCCTGATCATCACGCTCGTCGTCTCGTTCGTCTTCCTGATGGTGGTCTACCGGGTCGCCGAGGGGAGCGCGACGCTCGGGCTGGTGACGCTGTTGCCGGTCGTGTTCAACGTCTCGTGGATCCTGGGGACGATGTTCCTGCTCGACATCCCCTTCAACCTCCTGACGGGCATGATCACGAGCCTGACCATCGGGCTCGGTGTGGCCTACAGCATCCACATCAGCGAGCGGTTCAGCCTCGAACTCGACCGGCAGGCGAACGCCAGCGACGCGATGCGCACCGCCGTCACCGGGACCGGCGGCGCGCTACTGGGGAGCGCGGCGACCACCGTCGGCGGGTTCGGCGTCCTCGTGTTCGCCATCCTGCCGCCGCTCCAGCAGTTCGGGTTCATCACCGGGCTCACCATCGTCTACGCGTTCCTCGCGAGCGTGTTCGTCCTCCCGAGCCTGCTGGCGGTCTGGACCCGCCACGTCGGCCCGGCCGGCGCGCTCGAACCGGACGGCTCGTCCGGCGACGGACCCGGCGCAGACCCGATCGCCGACGACGGACAGGCGAGCGGTTCGGGAACGGACGCACCCGCTGGAGTCGACGACGTCGGGAACGGAACCGGATCGACTGCCGGGACCGACGACGGTGCGGCCACCGCGACGGGAGCGGCGACTGCGGCCGGTGCGGCAGCGGCGAACGGCGAATCGGCCGCCGCAACCGCGAGCGACGCGGCGGCCGTGCCCGCGGCGAGCGCCGGGACGAACGGGGACGCGACGCCGTTCGCGACGCGCTCGCTGACACCCGAACGGGTCTGGCCCGGTGGGACCGCCCGCGTGACCGTCACGCTCCCCTCGGCCTCCGGTCGGGTCGTCTTCCGCGAGGCCCCCTCGGTCGGGACGGTCACGCTCGACGAGGTGACCCCAGAGCCGATAGAGCAGGTGACGAGGGACGGGCGCGTCTACGTCCTCTGGGAGTTCGACGCCGAGACGGAGGCGCGAGTCGAGTACTCGCTCACCGTCCCCGAGGGCCTCGCGGACGGCGAGACGGTGACCTTCGACGGCGAGTTGCTCCTGCCCGACCACGCGGTCCCCGTGGCGGGTCCCGACGCGGCGCCGGTCACGGCCGACGTCGCCGGGGCTGTCCTCGCCGGCGACCGGGTGACCGACCGCGACCTCGCGGACGCGGGCAGTCACCTCGCAGCCGGACAGATCTCCGTGCCGGCGTTCGAACGCGTCTGTCACGCGTGGCTCGACGAGCGGGCCAGCGACGGGGACGCGGCGGCGACCGAACCGGAGCGGGCAGACGATCGAACCCGCTCGAACGGCGAGGACCCGTCGGCCGTCGGGGACCGCTCGTCTGTGGACGGCGAGGAGGGCGACCGATGACCGACGAAGACGAGTCCGCAGCGATCGAAGCGCTGCAGCGACTCGGGCTCTCGAAGTACGAGGCGCAGGTGTTCGTCGCGCTGGAGCGGCTCGGCACCGGTACCGCCCGGGACGTGGACCGGATGACCGACGTGCCCCGGTCGCAGGTGTACGGCGCGGCCGAGAACCTGGAGGAACGGGGGCTCGTCGAGGTCCAGCAGTCCAACCCGATCCAGTATCGGGCCGTCCCCCTCGACGAGGCCCGCGAGACGCTCGCCGAGCGCTTCGAGCGCGAGCAGGCGCGGGCGTTCGACTACCTCGAAACCGCACGCCGCGGCGAGGACTACAAGGACGAGCACCAGGAGGGCGTCTGGACGGTCCACGGCCAGGACAACGTCTCCGCCCGCGTCCGGCAGATCCTCGCCGACGCGCGCGAGCACGTGCTCTACGCCAGCGGTCCGGACCTCGTGGACGACGAGGTCGCGGCCGCGCTCCGCGAGCGCGCCGAGGACGTCGACGTGTGGGTCTGTAGCGAGTTCAGCGACGATCCCGCGATCACCGAGCAGTTCGCCGACTCGGCGGTCACGGTCGCGCCGTTCCCCGACGACCCGACGGCCGACGCCGCCGGGCGCCTGCTGGCGGTCGACGGCGAGACGGTCCTGCTCAGCGTCCTCGGCGGCGAGGAACTCCCCGGCGTCCGGACGGAGACGGCGATCTGGAGCTCCGACACGGGCATCGCGACGGTGCTCCTCCAGTTGCTCCGGAGCCATCTCGACGACGACATCGAAGAGAAATTGTAGCGCCGGTCACCCCCGCGACCGGCGATTCTTCCGGACGGTTCTTCTCGGTCCGATCCCGGGTCCCCGTTCCGCTGTTACTGCATGTTCGTCAGCTTGGCCACGTAGACCAGGCTGAGCATGTGGTCGTCGACGTCGAGGTCGACGCCGTCGTTCGATCCGTTCTCGTCGATACCCAGCAGGTAGTCGTTGAGCCGCGACGCGACGTCCTCGGTGATCCAGTCGATGGACTCGTAGTAGTGCAGCGCGTCGGCGGCGCCCTTGTAGCCGGCGTGCATCAGCAGGAACTCAAGCCACTCGAAGACGACGAACTCCGCGGCGTACGTGTCCGGGATCGAGTGAAGGTACGGCTTCTCGAGGTCGTCGCTCCCGCCGATCAGGGGCAGGAGTTCGCGGTACAGCCCCGCCCGAAAGGAGTCGCCCGCGGACATGCTCACGTCGTCGCCCTCGCCGAGGGGGCCCCAGTCCATCTCCGCAGGATCGGCGGGGTCCTCGGGGTCCGCGCGCCGGCCGTCGACCTCGCCATCGCCTCGTTTACGGGCCATCTCCCGCAGCTCGTTCAGGTCGTAGTCTCGGGGGTTAATCGTCATGATACTGTCCGTATTCTCACCCGGTGGCTTAAATCTTCCACTCGGTCAGACGGTCGTCTGACGCCGTCTCCGCCGAATCGGGCCGTGAGAGCGGCGGAAATCCGAGACCGGTCTCGGGCCGCCGTCGTCGCGCGGTCCCGGGACGCCGCTCCGCCCCCGCCCGATTTCAGCATCTGATAGCCCGGCGCGTATTTTTATAAGCCGGTAGGGCAGAGAGCGAGACAACGTGGCGACCAGCAGATCAGGACCGGCGCGCATCTGCGTGACCAACGCGAAGGGCGGGACCGGCAAGACGACCGTGGCGATCAACGTCGCCGGAGCGCTCAGCGAGCGCGGCCGCGACGTCCTGTTCGTCGACCTCGACCCGCAGGGCAACGCGACCGAGGGCCTCGGCCTGCTCGAGGAGTTCGACTCGGCGCCGCCGACGCTGTTCGACGTCCTGACCGACGGCGACCAGCGCGACCGGATCGGCGACCTGATCGTCGACCACCCCGAGATGGACGTGGTCCCGAGCAACATCGACATGCTCCAGGCCGAGCGCGAGCTGACCATCGCCGACCTGGTCGCTCGCGCGACGGCCGGCGACGTCGACATCGACCCCGAGGCGCTGTCGTCGCTCGCGGTGAACGTCACCCCTGACACGGTCACGGGCGGGCACGCTCTGGACACGCTCGACGAGGCGCTCGCGGCGGTAGAGGACGACTACGATTACATCGTGGTCGACTCGCCGCCGTTCTACGGGAAGCTGACCGACACGGGCATCTTCGCCACCCGGAACATCCTCGTCCCCGCGCTGACAGAGGCGTCGTCGGAGCGGGCCATCGAGCTCCTCATCGACCAGATGACGGCGCTGGAAACCCAGACCGACATCACCGTCGACACGCTCGGCGTGGTCGCCAACCGCGTGGAGACGACGGGCGAGGACGAGACGATGCTGGAGTGGTTCGAGGCCGTCTTCGCGGACGACCCGGTCTGGGAGGTCCGCAAGCGCGTCGCGCTCCAGCGGGCGTTCTCGGCGGGGCAGTCGCTGTTCGCCTACGACCCCTCGGTCGACATGACGGAGGTGTTCCTCGACATCGCGGAGGACCTGGACCGGCAGTTCGGCTACGCGGAGGTAACTGCATGACTGACGACGACGAACGCATGGACCGCGCCCGGCGCATCCGCGAGATGCGCGAGGGTTCCCGGCCACAGGACGACGCATCGAACGACGACCAGCCGGCGGACGCGGACGGAGCCGACGCCGACGCTTCCGCGGACCCGACCCCCGACGGCGGCGACGCGGGGGAAGAGACGAAGTCCGACGAGGACGCTCGGACCGCGGACGACGGGCAGGCCGCGGACGACGGAGAGACGCGGGCCGACGAGCCCACCGACGCGACCGACGGTGACGACGCGGATTCGGGCGACGATACCGATGCGGGCGACGAGGAGGTGACAGCCGACGACGAAGACGCGCCGACTGACGACGAGACCGCACCCGACGCGGAGTCCGACGGCGAGGAGTTCGACGACGCGGAATCAGCGGCCGCGGCGGCCGCTGCGGCGGCGGAAGCCGCCGCGGAACTCGACGACGGGGACCAGGGCGGGACGATTCACATCCCCGGCGCGGACGTCGGCGACGTGGAGGTCGACGTCGAGGAGATGGCCCGGCAGGCGGGCCTGACCTCGACGGACGGGACCGGCGGCGGCGCAGACGGCGAGGCCGACGACGGCAGCGTGGACCCGGTCGCGCCCGGCGCCGCGGGCCGCGCCGACGCGGCGGAGACCCAGACCGGCGAGGAGACGCGCGTCCTGGAGTTCGCGCTCGGCGACGAGCAGTACTGCCTCGACATCGAGTACGTCGAGGAGATCGTCAAGCGCGAGACGGTGACGCGGGTGCCGAACACCGCCGACTGTGTCGAGGGCGTCGTCGACCTGCGCGGGCAGATCACGACGATCCTCGACCCGAAGGTTCTGCTCGACATCCCCGAAGCGGGGAGCAAGGACCTCATCGTCGTCTTCGACCCCGACGAATTCGACGACCAGGGCGCCGTCGGCTGGGTCGTCGACGACGTGAACCAGGTCACGCCCATCACCGAGGACGAGGTCAATCCCTCGCCGGTCGACCAGGACCACGTCAACGGCGTCGTCGACCGCGACGGCGAGTTCGTCATCTGGACGACGCCCGAACTCGACCTCGACGAAGCGACCGGGTAACGGCAGCTATTCTCGAAACGTTTCGACGGAGACTCCGAGATCCTCGAAGTCGGTACCGTCGGCTGTTAGAACCGGCTCGTCGACGATCTGACCCACTGCCGCGACCGTTGCATCGATCATATCTGCGCCAGTCGTTCCGTTGGTTTCTCTCTCGGCCCGTGCGTAGAGACGCCCCGCTCTCCTCGCGATCGGTTCGTCCAGTTCGGTGATCGAATACATCCGGCTGAGATTCCGAATCTTCCGTCGCTCGTCTTCGTCGAGTTGCCATTCTGCACCGTACTCCAGTTCCGCTAGAACTGTCGCTGGAATCCGTTGGACGACTTGTCTCTCCTGGAGTTCCTCGGCTTTCTCGTGAGCTCCCGGAACACCGCTGAATAGATCGATCAGATAGTTCGTATCAAGGATCATTGCCCATCCGCGACCTGACGTCGCTCGTGCTCGACACGTCGGCCTCCTCGATCTTGGCTTTCATTCGCTCTCCGTCCTCGCGGGAGATGATGCCCGAGACTACGTCCGGGTCCGGCGCTGGTGCCCCGGTGAGACGGACCAACGCCTCCCGCATCGTCTCGTCTTTGCGCTTCTCCGCTCGGATCCATTCGTGAAACCAGTCGTCGACCCGGATCGTCTTCCCCATGTGTATCGCGATACACACTGAACTGGTTTCAGTGTTTCCCGCCGGGACGTCCGATCTATCGCACTCCCCGAACTAGCGGGAGCCCTCGTCTGCCGACGTATCGCCTTCGTCGCCGTCCGGCCATCCCACTTCTTCCCTGACGAGGTCGACCGCGTTCTCGACGGCGCCGACGCTGGAGAGGTAGCCCGCGCCGACCGAGGTTTTCAGCGCTTTCGCGGCGCGGCCGGTCACCACCGTGGGGCCGACCTGCGCGACGGCGCCGTCGCCGACGCTGACGAGCCAGCCCACCGAGTCGAAGCGGTAGCCGTCGAGTCGCGGTTCGAACCCGCCGTCCCCCGCCCGCTCGTGTTCGACGAGGCGGCTGATGTTGTCCGCCGCGACGCGGGCCTCGCGGATAGCCGCCTGGGCGCTCGCGGGGACGGCCTCGCCGTCGGTGTCGACCACGCGCGCGGCGTCGCCGACGACGAACGTGCCGTCCTCGCAGCGGAGCGTGTTGCGGACGACCGGTCGCTCGCCGTCGAGCGCGTCCGGCCCGCGGATCCCGCCCGTCCAGACGAACTGGTCGTAGGCCATCGCCGCGCCGTCGGCGAAGGTGATCCCGTCGTCGTCCGCGCTCGCGACGCGTCGGTCGGTCTCGACGCGCACGCCGCGGGTTTCGAGTTCGCCCGCGACCGCTCGCTGGAAGTTCTCGGGGAACCGCGGCGCCACGCTGGCTTCCCGTTCGAGAAGGACCACTTCGGTCGATGCGCCGACGCCCTCGTCGTCCGCGAGCGCGGCGAGTTCGCCCGCGACCTGAACACCCGAGAGGCCGGCGCCGCCGACGACGACCCGAGGGGGATCGTCGGGGCCGACAGATTCGACGGCGTCGAAGAAATCCGCACGAACGCGCTCGGCGTCGGCGATCCGCTTGAGCGGCGTTCCGTGGGCCTCGACGCCGGGGAGGTCGTAGTAGTTGGTCTCGGCACCGAGACAGACCGCGCCCACGTCGTAATCGAGACGCGACCGGTCGCTCCCGTCGTCGAGCGTCGCCACCCCGGCCGCCGTGTCGACGTCGATGACGGTCGCCTCGCGGACGGTCGCCCGGTCGAGCACGTCGTCGAGGTCGACGACGATTTCCTCGGCGAGGTCCGGACGACGCACGACGCGGTGGAGTTCGTGCTGGACGAGGTGCGCGGCGTCCTCGTCGACGACGATCAGGTCGACTTCCTCGGGGAGTGCCGATTCGAGTTCGCGGGCGAGAGTCAGGCCGGCGTATCCGGCGCCGAAGACGGCGACGCGCATGGCGGACCTGCGGCCGCAATCGAGAAAAGCCCACTGACGGCTCCCGTCGCGGTCGGCCACCGACGCGGTCGCGATGGCGTCCGCTCGCCACGGTGTCGGCGCGACTGCCCCAGCTCAGGGCCGCTACTCGATCAGGCGGGCGCGGACGCACTCCCACCGGGGCAGGGCGGTGAGGCGCTCGTACTTCTCCGGGTCGACTTCGCGATAGGCGGGGTCGGGCGTCGGTTCGAGGAATCGCTCGATCGTGAACCCGGCCTCCGCCAGCGGGTTGAGGTGCGCAGCTAGCGGTCGCCGATAGTTGCGCGGCTGCATCGCTCCCCAGTCCTGGGTGAGCTGCTCCGTCTCGAAGTACGCCTCGGCGTCGTCGGGACCGTTCCAGCCGGAGACGGGGTTGCCGGTCGAGAAGACGAACTGCCCGTCGGAGCGCAGCACGCGGGCGAATTCGGCGAATACCGGCCGCCAGTCTGGGATGTGTTCGAGCACGAGCTGGCTGACCACCAGGTCCACGGATCCGTCGTCGAGGAACGACATCGGCTCGGTGAGGTCCGCGTGGTGGACCTCCACCGGGTCGTCCGCGTACCGCTCGCGGACTCGCTCGACCGCCGGCTCCGTGGCGTCGACGGCGACCACCTCCGCGCCTCCCTCGACGAAATACTCGGTGTAATCGCCGATGCCACAGCCGGCTTCGAGCAGTCGTAGACCGTCGAGGTCAGGCAGCAGCGACCGCGTCGCCGGCCATTCGAGGTGGCGCCGATGCGGTTCGTCGCTCCAGTCGGGGTTCTCCTCGGCCATGATCTCGTAGGCCTCCCGCGTCGGCTCGTCGATCGGCATGCGACGTCCTACCACGCGAGATGTGATAACGATATCTGACAGGAACGACCGTGCGGGAGTCCCACGGTCCTGGGATTCCCGGTTGGTTTCAAATACGGCCCCCGAGAACTTTCAGATATGTACCAGACGATCCTCGTCCCGACCGACGGCAGCACACACGCCGAACGGGCGGCCCACCACGCGGTGGCGCTCGCCGACGCGTTCGACGCGACCGTCCGCGTGCTCGGCGTCGCCGACGTGGAACGAGCGGCCGGACCGTTCAACGCCGGCGGCGTCGACAGGGAGTTCGTCGAGCGGATCGTGGCCGAGAGCCGGGCAGCCGTCGAGGAGACCGCCGAGCTGGCCGAGGGCGTCTCCGTCGAGACGGACGTCGTCCGCGGCGATCCGGCGAAGGCGATCCTCGACTACGCCGACGACCACGCCGTCGACGCTGTCGCCATGGGAACGCGCGGGCGCCGCGGGCTCGCTCGGCTCCTCGCCGGGAGCGTCACGCAACACGTCCTCCGCCACGCGACGGTCCCCGTGCTCACCGCGCGGAACACCGACGCCGACCCCGTGACCGACTACGACGACGTGCTGGTTCCGACCGACGGCAGCACGGCGGCCGAGGCCGCCGTCGACGACGCACTGGCCATCGCAGAGGCGTTCGACGCGACGGTGCACGCGTTCCACGTCGTCGACATCAGCGCAGCGACGGCCGGCTCGGGACTCGAACCGCCCACGGCCCAGATCGATCGCATGACCGAAGCCGGCGAGGCGGCGACCGAAGCGATCGCCGAACGGGTCCGCGACGCGGGCATCGAGGCGGTCACCGCGGTCGAACACGGGTTCCCGTCGACGGAACTGCTCGACTACATCGACGAGGCGTCGATAGACCTCGTCGCGATGGGCACTCACGGCCGGACCGGTCTGGACAGGGTGCTCCTGGGGAGCACGACCGAACGCCTCGTCCGTCGGTCTCCCGTGCCCGTGCTGGCCGCTCGTCCCGACGCCGACCGACCGGCGGAGTGACTCTGACGGCCTGTCATTGAAACGGCCGGGCGCCCAATCGAGTGTATGTACGAGTCCATCCTCGTGCCGACGGACGGCAGCGACACGGCCGAACTGGCCGCCGACCACGCGCTGGCGCTGGCCGACGCCTTCGACGCGACTGTCCACGTCCTCGGCGTCGTCGACGTCGAGGGTGAAGCGGGCCCGTTCGACGTGGGCGGGGTCGACGACGAGTTCGTCGGTCGGCTGGAAGCCGACGCCGAAGCGGCGGTCGATTCGGTCGTCGACGCGGTTGGTGACCGGCCGGTCGAGACCGCCGTCGTCGACGGCGACCCCGCTGACGCCATCGTGGACTACGCCGCCGAGGAGGGCGTCGACCTCGTCGCGATGGGGACCCACGGCCGGACGGGCCTCGACCGGGTCGTGACCGGTAGCACCAGCGCCCAAGTCGTCCGCGAGTCGCCGGTTCCGGTGGTGACCGTCCGGGACGTCGACGGCTCGCTGTCCACCGAGTACGACGACGTGTTGATTCCGACCGACGGCAGCCCCGCGGCCGAGGTGGCCGTCGACCACGGGATCGCCGTCGCGGACGCGTTCGACGCGACCGTCCACGCGGTCTACGTCATCGACACGATGGCCCTGGCCGGCGGCGCCGACACCACGATGGCCGGCGGGGGTGGCGGCGTCGCGACCGGCGACCTCCTGGAACCGCTCGTCTCCAGCGGCGAGGACGCGACGGAGGGGATCGCCGAACGGGCGCACGACGCGGGCCTCGACGCGACCACCCAGGTCGTCGAAGGGTCGCCCGGATCGGCCCTGGTCGAGTACGTCGACACGGAGTCGATCGACTTCGTGACGATGGGCACCCACGGGCGAACGGGCCTGGACCGCGTCCTCCTCGGCAGCACGACCGAGCGCATGATGCGCCACGCGAGCGCCCCCGTGCTGTCCGTCCGCCACGAGAACCCGGAGTGAGCGCGCCCGGTACCCGGCAGATCAGAACAGCGCTTCGCTCTCGTCGAGGATCTGTGCGGGGCCGCCGACTTCCCAGACGCGGGTGTCGACGCCGCAGTCGGCGACGACCTCCTCGACGCGGTCGACGTGCTCGGCGGTCGTGTTGACGTAGGTGCTGGCGCCGGTGTCGACGGAGAAGTAGACGGGGACGCCCTCCTCGCGGAGCTCGCGGACGGCGTTGAAAATCTCGATGGTGCGCGGTTGCCAGTACACCCAGCCGGCGGGGCCGGTCATCGTCGTCGCGGCGAGCGACAGGGAGTCGTGTTCCGCGCGCTCGAAGGCCGCGTCGAAGTCGCCCGCGCGGAGTTCCCCACGCATCTTCGCGATCTGGCCGTGGATGTGGGCCATCCGCCCCTCGAACATGTGGCTCTCGGCGGCCTCCGCGTGGGCGGAGTCGGTCTCCTTGTAACTCGGGACCATCCCCGCGACGATACGGACGTCGTCCTCCAGTTCGTCGGCCACGTCGATGCGTTCGGAGCGGCAGTCCACGTCGTCCGCGCCGGTGCGCAGGTGCGAGTACGCGCCCGTGACCGCGCGGGCTGCCGAGGCGGACCCGCGGCGAGCGATCGCCGAGACCTCGGGCCGCGAGAGGTCCAGCCCCGCGGCCTCGGTCAGCGCCATCGCCGCCGCTGCGAATCCGGACGCTGACGAGCCGAAGCCGATGTTCGTCGGGAATGAGTTCTCGGAGACGAAGCGGACGCGGTGGTCGATGCCGGCGCGGTCGCGGACCTCGTCGACGACTTTACGGATGCGGGCAGCACCGCTCCCCTCGACGTGATCGCCGTCGACGACGTACTCGTCCTCGTCGCGGTCGGGGTCGAACTCCGCGGTGGTCTTCGTGTGGCTCGGCGCGGTGCAGAGACTGATCGAGTCGTGGTACGGGAGTCGCAGTTCCTCGTCGCGCATCCCGTGATATTTCACGAGTCCCTGGATCGGGTGGGCCTTCGCGGTCGCCTTCATACCCGCAACTCCGCGGGTCTCCACTTTGCTGTTGTGGCTCCGGTCCGTCGGACGGCGTTCCGTGGTTCCCGAATGCGTCGCAGCCGTTGTTCCTCTTGCGTGAAGATTATCTGTGGTGCGCGGCGAACTCTCGCTCATGGAGATCGATCTCGACAGCTTCAGTGCTCGCGACTGGGAGGAGCCGACGGACGCAGATCCGATCCGGTTCGCCATGGTCGGACTCGGGTGGTGGACGCGGGAGCTATCAATCCCCGCCGTCGAAGGCGCCGATCACTGCACGACGACGGTTCTGGTCAGTTCGAGTACGGAGAAGGCCGAGGACGTCGCGGCCGACATGGAGGGGATCGAGGGAACGCTCACCTACGACGAGTACGCCGACGGCGCGGCGACCGACGCCTACGACGCGGTGTACGTCTGCACGCCCAACGGACTCCACCGCGACAACGTCGAATCCGCGGCCGCGCACGACAAGGCCGTCCTCTGCGAGAAGCCCCTGGAGGCGACCGTCGAGGACGCACAGGCGACCGTCGACGCCTGCCGGGAGGCGGACGTGCCGCTGATGGTCGCCTACCGGCTCCAGACCGAACCGGTGGCACGCCGCGCCCGAGAACTGATTCAGGACGGCGCCATCGGCGACGTCGTCTCGATAACCGGGCACATGTCGGACAACATCCTCGACGCCGTCGACGAGACGAGCTGGCGGTTCGATCCTGACCTTTCCGGCGGGACGACGCTCAACGACATCGGGATCTACCCGCTGAACACGATCCGGTTCATCCTGGGGGAGGACCCGCAGGCGGTGTACGCCCGTGCGGAGTCCGAGCAGCCGGCCTACGAGGGCACCGACGAGCACGGGGCGTTCCAGCTGGAGTTCCCCGACGGGAAGCTCGCCTCGTGTACGGTCACCCACAGCGCGTCACTGGCTTCGAGCCTCCGGTTCGTCGGCACCGAGGGCGAACTGAGCATCGAGGGGCTGTTCTTCCCGAACACCCGGAAGGTGCTCCGGGTCTCCGGACCGGGCATCGAGGGCGAGTACCGGCCGGAACCGGTCGACCAGATGCGCGAGGAGTTCGACTACTTCGCCAACCGTCTCCAGCGCGGGCTCGACCCCGAACCCGACGGCGAACACGGCATGGTCGACATGCGCGTCATCCGCGCCTTCTACGAATCCGCCGAAGAGGGGCGACGCGTCGAACTCGACCTGTGAGCGGAAAAGCGGTGACGGACTACTGAACGGATCACTGCGCATCCGGCGCCGAAGGCGCCGGTTCCTCCGAGCGCGAACGAAGTGAGCGCTCGGCCTTTTTCACCCATGTCTTTGGCTCGGGGGTTCCCGCAGCGCGCCGCAGGCGCGCGAGGAAACCCCCGAGCGAAAAAGATGGGCAGACGATCTGATAGCCGCCGTCGACGTAGAGGAGGTGGCCGTTGACGTACGAGGCGTCGTCGGAGGCGAGGAAGAGGTACGCGCCGGCGACCTCGTCGGGGGTCGCCATCCGGCCCATGGGAACGGTCGGCTCGATATCCTGGTCGCGCAGGTCCGGCAGGTCGGTGTCGTCGAGCAGGAAGCCGTCGCCGAGTCCCTCGTCGACGTCGGGGTTGCCCTGGCCGAAGGTGGTGCGGATGATCCCCGGCGCGACGGCGTTGACGCGGATGTCGTGGCGCGCGAGTTCGAGCGCGGCGACGCGGGTGATCATCATGACCGCGCCCTTCGAGGCGTCGTACATCGTGTGGCCGAGCTGGGCGTACTCGGAGCTGATAGAGGTCGTGTTGACGATGGACCCGGGCTCGTCGCGGTCGAGCATGTCGCGCGCGGCGGCGCGACAGCCGGCGAAGACGCCGCGGACGTTGATGGCCATCACCTGGTCGAACTCGTCGGCGTCGGTCTCGGTGAGCGCGGCGTCGCGGTAGATGCCGGCGTTGTTGACCATCACGTCGACGCCGTCTCAGAACTCGCGGGCGCCCTCGCGGTCGATGCCGGAGGTCCCGCCCGTCACGATGACTGTCTCGTCCGAGAAATCGTAGTTCGCAGTTCCCAGACGTCGATTCGTGGTACCGACCCCTTTGTAGCTTTCCGCTCCGGATCCCCCGGATCTATGTGGCTGGCCGCGGACGAGTCGGTATGACCCGATCAGGTGAGGGACGCGTGCTGTACGCGCCTCCAGCGGACGCACCGGGCGCGGGAGCCATGTACCCCCGCGTCGAGCGGTTACTGCACGACGACGCCGACGGGGAGGTCCTGCTCGCGACGTTCGAGCACTACGCGAGCGCGGATCCCGACTGCGCCGACCCGTTCGCCGACGAACTGGACGACACGACCGTGGTCCCGGAAGACCAGCCCTACTTCCCGATCTACCGGAGTGCCGACGGCGGCGAGACGTGGGAACCGTTCTCGGCGATCCGCGACACCGAGAACGGCTGGGGCCTGCGCTACCAGCCGGTCCTGTTCGAACTGCCCGAGGCCGTCGGGCCGTGGGAGGCGGGCACGGTGCTGGCCGCCGGGAACTCGATCCCCGACGACCGCTCGCAGACCAAAATCGACGTGTACGCCAGCGAGGACGGCGGCCACTCGTGGTCCTACGTCAGCACGGTCGCCGAGGGCGGCCGCGCCGCTCCCCAGGCCGAGGAGACGCCGGTGTGGGAGCCGGAGTTCGCGCTCGACGCCGACCGCGAACTCGTCTGCTACTTCGCCGACGAACGCCACGACGGCGAGGGATACAACCAGCTCGTCGGCCACCGGCGGTCGCTCGACGGGGGACAGACGTGGGAGGACGAGGTGTTCGACGCGGTCGTCCCCAACGGCGAGGACCGGCCGGGGATGCCCGTCGTCACGCGACTCCCGGACGGCCGCTACGTGTTGACGTTCGAGGTCGTCGGCCCGACGTACGAGGGCGGCGTCTTCGTCAAGACCTCGCCGGACGGACTGGACTGGGGGGACCCCGAGGACCTCGGGTCACCGGTCGAGACCGTCGAGGGCCACCAGCTCACGAACGGGCCGTACGTCACGTGGGTACCCGATATTGGGTCCGAAGGGGCCGACGAAGCGGACCGTGCGGACGGCGCGGTCGTGGCGTCCGCGAAGACGCTGCGGACCGGCGACGGCGAACAGGCGCCCGGCAGCGGGCGGACGCTCCTCGCGACGACCGACTTCGAGGACTTCGACGACTGGGAACCGGTCACCGCGCCGCTGGCCTTCGACGACGAGTTCGACGCTGGCCACGGAACAGTCGCCTGGACGACGCCGCTACTCCCGTCGGCCGACGGCGAGGAACTGCTCCAGATGACCTCGACGCACGTCGCCGATGGGCGCTGTGAGATCCGCTACGCGTCCGCGCCGCTCGATCTGCCCTGAGAGGCGAAGCGCTACCGCTGCTTGCGACCTACTCGTCTTTCCACTTGATCGAACAGCCGCGGCTCGGCTGGAACTCGTCTTCGATATCCTCGCCGGCGAGCAGGCGGTCGACGATGTCTTTCATCTCCCGCTCGGTCGGTTCGTCGTCGGGATTGAGCGCGTCGTCCAGCCGACCGTGGTAGACGAGACGGAACTCGCCGTCGGCCTCCTCGAAGAGGAACGGGTCGGGCGTACACGTCGCGCCGTAGGAGGCGGCGACCTCCTGGCTCTCGTCGCGCAGGTAGGCGTCGTACTGGACCTCCCCGCGCTCGACGTACTCCTGCATCTTCTCGACGGAGTCTTCTGGGTACTCCTCGGCGTCGTTGGGGTTGATCCCGACGACGGCGACGTCGTCATACTCGTCGGCGAGCGCGTTCAGCTCGTCGAACTTCGCCTGGGCGTACGGGCAGTGGTTGCACGTAAATACGAGCAGCAGCGCCTCGTTGTCGGCGAAGTCGTCGAGCGCGTGGGTCTCCCCGTCGACGCCGGGTAGTTTGAAGGCCGGTGCGGCGTCGCCGCGGTCGAGCGCGTCCTCCTCGGAGTCGAGTGCGACCATGACGGGCGGTGCTACGCAGGGCTGAAGAATGACGTTTTGGGTGGAACGGCCCCTCTCCCGACCGGCCTCCGGCCGATGCCGGCATCACCCTTAGGGGCGTGACGGCCCTTGGCTCCGCATGGTCGACGACCACCGAACCAACGCGGTCAAGGACCGAGTCGAGGCCGGCGAAGTCGCGCTGGGCGTCCTCGACAACACGTACAGCCCGACGCTCGTGGAATTCTACGGGGAACTCGGCGTCGACTTCGTCTGGATCGACCTCGAACACGGCGGCCCCAGTCCGTGGGACGCGAGCGCGCTCGAGGAACTGCTCCGTGCCGCAGAGGGGACGGGCACGGAGATCCTCGCCCGGGTCCCGACCACCGAGCCCGCGCTCGTCAGGAAGACGCTGGACGCCGGTGTCAGGAACGTCTTCCTCTCGCGCGTGCAGGACGCCGAGGAAGTCGAACGGGCGGCGCGGGCGGCCCGCTTCGAGTACGACGGCGAACCGGGGGACCGCGGCATGGCGAGCCCGCGAGCGCGTCGCTGGGGCCTGGCCGAGGACTACGTCGCCACGGAGGACGAGGAGGTGTTCTTCGGCGTGACCGTCGAGAACCGAGAGGCAGTCGACGCCATCGACGATATCGTCGCCGTCCCGGAACTCGACTTCGTCTTCGCCGGTCCGCTCGACCTCTCGGTGTCGCTCGGCCACCCCGGCGAACTCGACCACGACGAGGTCCGCGAGGGAATCGAGCGGATTCGCTCGACGGCCGTGGACGCCGACGTCGCGCTGGGCGGCCTCGGTTTCGGGATGGACGACGTCAACGAGAAGGCCGAGAACGGCTACCAGATCCTCCACGTCGGGAGCACGACGGGGGCGCTCAAGCCCGCGGTCACCGGCTGGCTCGACGGGTTCGAGGGGGCGCGGTCGACCGAGTAGCGACGGTCGCGGCTGGGCGGCACGGGTGCGGCCCGAGAGCGGAGGGGACTGGACCTGCCGATCAGTCCGTCTGTGATCGATAGGCGTCTTCGAACGCGGCGGCGGCCGCCAGGAGGTCCGAGTCGGGGACCACGCGATACCGCGGTTCGCCCTCGTCGTCGGACGGCGCGACCTCGGTTTCGAGCACGCCGCGGTCGACGAACGCCGCGATAAGGTCGTTCAGGTACAGCGTCTTCAGCGGGACGCCCGAGCGCTCGGCGAGTTCCGAGCGGGTGTAGGCGTCGTCCGCGTCGAGGTCGACCAGGGTCCCGAACAGTTTCGCGGCCCCGTCGCTGTCGGCGACGAAGGCCCAGGCGCCGGCGTCGTCCCCCGCGTCGTCAGAGGGGTCGGTGTCGAGCATACTGACGGCCTATGTGAGACGTGCGGATAAAGCCGCCCGTCGCGGCAGCGTACGCGGCCGTCGGTTCGGAGCGTGCCACCCGATACCGGGATGGAGAAACCCTTTTGTTCGCAGTGGGCCGGTAGATAGGTATGAGCGACCGCGAGGAGATACTGGCGTTGCTCCGCGAGAACGCGCGGTACTCGACCGAGGACCTGGCCCGACAGACCGACCTCACCGAGAGCGAGGTGGAGGCGGTCGTCGAGGACCTGGAGAGCGACGGCGTGATCAAGGGCTACCAGGCCGTCGTCGACTGGGACAAGGTCGAACCCGAGCGCGTCCGCGCGGCCGTCGAGCTGAACGTGACCCTCGACCGCGAGACGGGCTACGACGACATCGCCGAGCGCCTCGCGAAGTTCCCCGAAGTGCAGGGGCTGCGGCTGGTGAGCGGCGACTTCGACTTCGCCATGGAGGTCGAGGGCGACTCGATGAGCGAAGTGTCCCGGTTCATCAGCGAGAAGGTCGCGCCCGTTCCCGAGATCACCCAGACGGTGACCCACTACATCATGGAGAGCTACAAGGAGCGCGGCGTCGAGTTCGGGGACGGCCACGACGACGACCGCCTGTCGATCTCGCCATGACGTTCGACCCGACCGACCGCGTCGCCTCGGTGCCACCCTCCGGCATCCGCAGGTTCTTCGAACTCGCAGAGGAGTACGACGACATCATCTCGCTCGGCGTCGGCGAACCCGACTTCGCCCCGCCGTGGGCGGCCCGCGACGCCGCGATCGCCTCGCTGGAGCGCGGGCAGACGTCGTATACGGCCAACCGGGGCATGTCGTCCCTGCGCGACCGGATCGCCGTCGACGCCCGCGAGCGCTACGGGCTGGAGTACGACCCCGACGAGGAGATCCTCGTCACCTCGGGCGCGAGCGAGGCCGTCGACCTGGCGTTCCGCGCCTTCCTCGACCACGGCGATTCGGTCGCCATCGCCCAGCCGTGTTACGTCTCGTACGTGCCCGGCGCGCGCTTCGCGGGCGCCGACGTGATCGACGTGCCGACCCGGGCCGCCGACGAGTTCAAACTCACCCGCGAGGTGCTGGAATCCTCCGGCGCCGCCGAGGTTGATGCACTCGTGATGTGCTATCCGAACAATCCGACCGGCGCGACGATGACTCGCGAGGAACTGGAGCCGGTCGCCGAGTTCGCCCGCGAGCACGACCTCCTCGTCTTCTCGGACGAGATCTACTCGGAGCTCAGCTACGAGCACGACCACGCCTCCATCGCGACGTTGCCGGGCATGCGCGAACGCACGGTCGTCTTCAACGGCTTCTCGAAGGCCTACGCGATGACGGGCTTGCGGCTCGGCTACGCGCTCGCGCCGCCCGAGGCGATCGAGGCGATGAACCGGATCCACCAGTACACGATGCTGTCGGCGCCGACGACGGCCCAGCACGCCGCCGTCGAGGCCCTGGACAGTTGCGACGACGACGTTCGCGAGATGCGCGCCCAGTACGACCGGCGGCGGAACTTCGTCCTCTCGCGGTTCGAGGAGATGGGGATCGACTGCTTCCCGGCCGCAGGCGCGTTCTACGCCTTCCCCGAGTGCCCCTGGGACGACGGAGACGCCTTCGCCGAAGCGCTCCTCGAAGCGGAGCGGGTCGCCGTGGTTCCGGGGAACGTCTTCGGCGCCGGCGGCGAGGGCCACCTCCGCGTCTCCTACGCGACGGGCCTCGGCGATCTCAAGGAAGCGATGGCCCGGATCGAATCGTTTATCAGTTGACAACATTCACCGTCACCGAACCATTCTCTGGTAGTAGGGAGTCCCTACCGCCGCTTAGCCGGTAATTGGTGGAATTATCGACAGCAACCTCCTGGGCGTAAAGCTTTTTCTGTCTTACCAGTAGTTAGCCTGTAATGGCAATTGATGGTACGGGGGGCAACGAGTCTGACCAGGTCGGGTCGGGGGGCGACCGGTTTTCCGAGGGTGGACCGACCGTCGGCGAGTACACGTGGAACGACCTGCGGCGGGACGTCCACACGGGCGGACGGTTCGACAGGAGCGAGTATCTCGGGTTCGACCCGCTCGACATCGAGAACCGCCTCCAGTCGGGTGCGAGCGCGGCGAAGACGCTCGAACAGGCCTGGGGAGACCGGATCGAGGCCGAGCGGTCGTTCGTCGTCAAGGACCGCTACACCTGGGAGCACTTCAAGCAGGAGTACTACTACGACGAGGACGGGGAGATCCCGCGCGACAGCGACGGGGAGAAGATCCCGTTCGAACCCGAGGGGTACCTCGGGTTCGACCCGGAGGAGACGGAGGACCGACTGAGCCAGGGCGGGAGCGCCGCCGAGCGCCTGTCGGCCATCGTCGACGAGCGGACGGTCGACGTCAACCCGGACCTCGACGAGGACGCCTTCTTCTCGACGGTCGACGGGCACACGACGGTCGTCAACCGCTACGACCTGGAGAAGGCCGTGCCGCTGGAGAAGAAGGCCCACTTCGTCGAAGTCGAGCGCTACTGGGTGAACAAGCCCTACGCCTGCGTGATCATTTTCCACTCGCGCAAGGAGAACGAGAAGAAGTACTACGCCATCGAGCCCTACGAGAACGACATCGAGTCCGACCTCGTCAGTTTCCTCTCGGGGAAACTCAAGTCCGCGATCAAGTACTCCGACGACGACGTCGTCGTCGAGGGGTCGGAGGCCGACCGCGCCAACGTCATCCAGCGCGAGACCGAGCGCTTGCTCGAACGGTACGACCTCTACACGCCCGGGCAACAGGGTGACCTCGGGGTCATGGACCAGTTCAAGGAGGCGCTCGGCATGGAGGTGGGCGTGGAGACGCAGGGCGGGGAACTCGACGGGATCGGGGCGCGGCCGGAACCGGTCGTCATCGAGGACGACCCCGAGACGCTCAACGAGTACCAGGTGGAGAAACTGCTCTACCGCCTCAAACGTGACTTCGTCGGCTACGCGCGGATCGACCCCGTCAAACACGACATCAACGTCGAGGACATCTCCTGCGACGGGTACAACTCCCGCGTGTTCGTCTACCACACGGAGTACGAGAACATCATCACGAACGTCGAGCACGGCAAGCAGTCGCTCGACGACTTCGTCGTCAAACTCGCTCAGCGCTCCGGGAAGGGCATCTCGAAGCGCCAACCGCAGGTCGACGCGACGCTGCCCGACGGGTCGCGTGCCCAGTTGACCCTGGGCGAGGAGGTCTCCGACCACGGGACCAACTACACCATCCGTCAGTTCAAGGACGTCCCGTTCACGCCGGTGGACCTCATCAACTGGAACACCTTCTCGCTCGACGAGATGGCGTTCCTCTGGCTGTGCATCGAGAACAACAAGTCGATGATCTTCGCCGGCGGTACCGCGTCGGGGAAGACCACCTCGCTGAACGCCATCTCGCTGTTCATTCCGTCCAACGCGAAGATCGTCTCCATCGAGGACACGCGCGAGGTCGAACTGCCCCAGCGCAACTGGGTCGCCAGTGTCACGCGCCCTTCCTTCGGCGAGGACGACAAGGGCGACGTCGACGAGTTCGACCTGCTGGAGGCCGCACTGCGTCAGCGCCCCGACTACATCGTCATGGGCGAGGTGCGCGGGGAGGAAGGTCGCGACCTCTTCCAGGTCATGTCGACCGGGCACACGGCCTACTCCACCTTCCACGCCGACACCGTCGGCGAGGTCATCAAGCGGTTCACCACCGAGCCGATCAACGTCTCGAAGACCCTCTTCACGGCGCTCGACCTGGTGTCCATCCAGACCCAGACGCGGGTCGACGGCAACAAGGTGCGCCGCAACAAGAACCTCACCGAGATCAACGAGTACTCGGCGGAACACGACGAGATCAACGTCCGCGACGTCTACGAGTGGCAGGCCGAGACCGACGAGTACCTCCAGATGGGCAACTCCAACACGCTGGAGGAGCTCAAGTTCGACCGCGGGTGGAAACAGGAGCGCCTCGACGAGGAGCTGTTCATGCGGAAGGTCGTCCTCGCGTACCTCATCGAGCAGGACCTCAACACCTACACCGAGGTCGCGGCCGCCGTCCAGGCGTTCATCAACGACCCGGACACCATCATGGCCCTCATCGCCGAGGACAAACTGGAGCGCTCGCTGGAGGACCTCCGGGAGATGGAGTCGGTCAAGATCAACATCGACCCGGAGAAAGAGGAGATGGTCCCGCGGCCGGACCCGCCAGCGGAGATGTTAGCGGAGGCCGGCGACATCCTCGAGAACGCCCAGCCGCTGTTCCAGCAGTTCCGCGACAAGGAGACCTCGGACATCGTGAGCGCGCTGACGGGCTCGGGCGTCGACGAGGAGGAGACCGACATCACGCCCGTCGAGAAAGAGGACGACGACGACGAGATCGACTTCAGCGAGTTCGTCCCGGCGGCCGGTGCGGAGGCTGACGAGGCATGAGCCTCGGGCGCGAGACCCAGCAGCTCGGCGGTTCGAACACCGTTGGCGACACGTTCTACCCGCTCTACCAGACGCTGTTCGACGAGGAGGGTGACTTCGTCTCCGGTATCGAGGACAAGCTGGCCGAGGCGCGGATGGACGACAACGTCGAGATGTACATCTCGCGCGCGCTCGCCGTCGGCACCGTCGCCGGCCTGACCCTCTGGCTGCTCGGGATGCTACTCGGGTACCTGGTCGTCCAGATGCTGGGGATCACCAACCCCGAGTTCATCGGCCTCCGGTTGCCCGAGTCGATCCAGCCGATCGTCGCGGCGCTGAAGGTCCCGACCATCATCTTCGTCTCGGGGATCGTCTTCGGCGCGATCGGCTTCGGCGTCGGCTTCGGCTCGCTCGTCTCGATACCCTACTTCCGTTCGAACGCGCGCAAACGCGAAATCAACGTCCTTCTCTCCGATTCGGTCGCGTTCATGTACGCCCTCTCCGTGGGCGGTCTCAACCAGCTCGAAATTCTGCAGGCGATGGCCCAGGCCGACGACACCTACGGCGAGGTCGCCAAGGAGTTCCAGTCGCTCGTCCTCGAGACGGAGTACTTCGACACAGACTACCGGACGGCGATCCGCAACCAGGCCCTGGAGACGCCCAGCGACGAACTCAGCCAGTTCCTGACGGACATGCTCTCCATCGTCGACTCCGGCGGGGACATGACCTCGTTCCTCGAGGACCAGAAGGACAAGCACATGCGGACGGCCAAGCAGGAGCAGAAGAAGATGCTGGACACGCTGGAGCTGTTCGGCGAGATGTACATGACGCTCTCGCTGTTCCCGCTCTTGCTCATCATCATCCTCGTCATCATGAGCATGATGTCCTCGGGGTCGAAGATGGACATGATGCTGGGGACGGTGTACGGCCTCATCCCGCTGACCGGCGTCGGGTTCCTCGTCCTCACCTCGACGGTGACCCAGGACTCCATCGGCGACGGCTACCTCCGCCCCGACAGGGACACCGAGGAGACCTACTCGGAGGCCGACGACGGGGTCCTGAGTCTCGGTCTGGTCGAGGGCTACACGGGTCGGTTCGGCGTCTTCGACCGCATCAAAAGCCGCGAAGGGACCTACCGCGCGACCCAGATCCTCAAGCGCCCGCACATCTTCTTCCGGGACAACCCGCTGTACGTCCTCGGGATCACGATCCCCGTCACGGTCGCCTTCTTCGCGGTCGTCGTCATCTTCCACATGGCGCCGATGACCATCTCGGAACTCGTCGTCCCCGTGGGCGGCGACGTGCCCGAGGACCTCAACACGCCGGACAAGCGGTGGACCTACCCGGTCATCACGGGGACGTTCATGTGGGTCTACGTCCCGATCTACCTGAATCTCCTGCCGCTGGCCGTATTCTACGAGTGGAACCTCCGGACCCGCCGGAGCGTCGTCGGGAACCTCTCGGAGAACCTCCGGAAACTCGCCAGCGCCAACGACACCGGGATGACGCTTCTGGAGTCTATCAGGGTCGTCGCCGACACCTCCTCGGGCCGGATGGCCGACGAGCTGGAGACGATGCACGCGAAGGTCAACTACGGGACCAGCCTCAAGAACGCGCTCCGGGAGTTCAATAACCGCTATCACATCCCCCGGCTCGCGCGAACTGTCAAGCTGATCAGCGAAGCGCAGGAGGCGTCCAGTCAGATCCAGGACGTGCTCTCGACGGCCGCCCAGGCCTCCGAGAACCAGGACGACATCGACCTGGAGCGCAAGTCCCGCACGCGGATGCAGATGGTCATCATCATCATGACCTACCTCACGCTGCTCGGGGTGATGGCGCTCCTGAAGATCAAGTTCCTCAACGTGATGGCGGACCTGGCCAGCCAGTCCGCCTCGTCGGGCGGGGGTAGCAGTCAGGCCCCCGGCGGGAAATTCAGCGGCGTCAACACGCAGATGCTCTCGGTGCTGTTCTTCCACGCCGTCGTCCTGCAGGCGCTTTTGTCCTCGTTCATCGCGGGGTACATCCGCGACGTGAGCCTGCTCGCCGGCGTGAAGTTCGCCGTGGTGCTCCCGACCATCGCGCTGGTGGTCTGGTACGTCGTCACGCTCATGTCGTGACGGCGGCCTGATCCGCACCACCCTCGCTGACCGCAGCGCACCCGGCGTGGCCCGGCAACGCCCTTAGGTGTGCGACGGCCCGAAGGTGCCCATGGAAGCACCGAGGACGCTGCAGTCGGCCGCGGCCGAGGACGAAGACATCGCGATCACGCGCCGCGACTTCGACGGAGAGACGCTGATCGTCGTCGACTTCGGCGAGGGCGCCGACGCGCAACTCGACGTGGTCGGCGGCACGGCCATCGTCGTCGCCGGCGACCGCCAGTTCGAGTTCGAAGTGTCCGACGACGTGACCGACCTCTCGGTCAACGACGGGATGCTCCGTATCAGGTCCTGAGTGTCCGCTCCCGGCCGTTCGCTGTGCGAACCGGCCACTTCTGCGAACCTGCTCGCAGCGCCTATCCGGGGTAGCGACCGCGTCGCGACGGCTACCCGTCGAGTTCGTCCGTCGGCGTCGGGGCCTCGGGAGTCGATGTCGAGCCGTCCGGTGTCGCTGTTCCGTTCTGCGCCGGGGTCCCCGGTTGCGCCGGCTCCGGCGTCGACCGTCGCTGTACGTCGTCGACCCAGGTGGGAGGTTCCGGCGTCGACTCGCCGACACCGCTGTAGTCGTAGCGGAAGCTCACGTGGGTCTGGGTATCCCGGACAACGCGGTCGTACTCGGCGGTCAGCGACCGGACGAACCCCTCAGGGGTGACGTACGCCGTCGCGGA
This sequence comes from Halosimplex rarum, assembly GCF_047715405.1. Lineage (NCBI taxonomy): Archaea > Methanobacteriati > Methanobacteriota > Halobacteria > Halobacteriales > Haloarculaceae > Halosimplex > Halosimplex rarum. The sequence continues at coordinate 464,359 of NZ_CP180412.1, read as the reverse complement.
GTAGTTGCGGACGTCGACCGACGACGAGGCCAGCGTCTGGGGGATCGGGCCGTCAGCGGTGTGGAGTCGATAATAGGCCTGTCCGCCCCGCTCGACGGTCGTCACGTCGAACTGGGTGCCGTCCAGAAACCGGAGGATGGCGTCGCCGGCGAAGGCGTACTCATCTTGTTGTCCCGGGATCCGCAGCATCTCGTAGCGCGTCTCGTTCCCCTCGACCGCTCGCAGGAACCCGCCCGATTCGTTGACGTACAGCGAGGTGTTCGCGCCTGGGCCGAGGCTGACCTGCTGGACGAAGAAGCTCTCGTTGCCGACGACCGCCCGCCGGGTGAACACGCCCCCGACGAAGTCCTCCTCGCCCGTGTCGTAGTCCACGAACCAGGTGTACGTCCGGTTCTCCAGGAACGCCTCGTGGGCCCGACTGAGTTCGACGGCGTCGACTGAGCCGTCCGCGCTCACGCCCGGCGGGAGGTCGACCGGCGTGGCCGTCCCGGTCGCGCCCGCGTCGGTGTCGGTGATCGGGACCGGTGTGACGGTGTCCGTCGAAGCGCCCGGCTGGCCGTCGCTTCCGAACGAGACCGCGCTACACCCGGACAGGACGACGAGCGCCGCGACGATGACCGCCCCTGTTCGCATTGGGCGTCGCTAGGGACGTGAGGTACAATACGGCTTCGACGGACGGGACGGGCGCCGGTGCTTCCTGTGGCGGGCGGTTGGAACCAGCGTCCGCGCCTCGCACTGCTCACGGATCGCTTCGCTCCCCGTTCACGTCGAGGTGCTCCCTTCGGTCGCACCTCGTACCGCTCGGTGCGGTTCTCCGAACGCGAGCGGAGTGAACGTCCAGCCTTTTTCGCCCACGTGTTTCGAGGGGCCTTCCCGCAGCGAACCGAAGGCTCGTCGAAACACGTGGTAGTGGACTCGCCGGGACTGAGCGAACGCTTCGCGTTCGCGAGGGTCGGCGAGTCCACGAACGACTGACGGAGCGAAGCGACGGAAGAAGTGAGTGGACTCGCCGGGATTTGAACCCAGAGGAAGACGTTCCGGGCGTGCGGCCTCGCTTCGCTCGGCCGTTCCGGGCTGCGACTTCCAGGGCTTCAAATCCCGTCTCGCACAGCACTACGATGCGACTCACGCTGGCGAGCACACGCTACGCGGTGCTCGCGGAAGTTGTTCGTCGCAAAAGTAGTGGACTCGCCGGGATTTGAACCCGGGGCCTTCCCCGTGCCAGGGGGATGATCTACCACTGATCTACGAGCCCGCCTGCAAAGACACGTATCCGGGGACTTTTCATAAACCCATCGAAGCGGGCGGCCGATCGTCATCGAGTGACACGGCGGTGATGTCAGTCGCGCAACCGTCCGAGTATCAATTTCTGTACTGCCGGGCCAACGGATATAACGGGGACTGTCGTTCAGTCGGCAAGGCACGGAACCTGCGGCGCCCTCGGGGGACGGCGCTCGCAGCGACCGGCAGACACACACACAATGCGAGCATCCGGGGATCCACCCGGGCCCGTGAAGACACACGGCACGGGCCCACAGCGAGAGGGCCGTATAGAGCGAGCGCTCCGCCGTCGGGACGGGCGCGGCCAGACGACGCTGGACTTCGCCATCGGGATGAGCATCTTCCTGCTGGCGCTGACGTTCGCGCTGGCGTTCGTCCCGGGGATGTTCGAGCCGTTCTCGGACAGTGGCCAGACGGAGACGCCGGCGGTCAATCGCGTGGCCGACGACCTTACCCAGCGGTCGCTGGGCAACGCGACGGCGCCGTACGTACTCGACGGCGAGTGCACGCGGGCGTTCTTCGACGAGTCGGTCACCGCCTGCGGGTTCGACGGCGATCCGATACAACAGCGGGTTGGCGTCATCGACCGGACGCCGGTGAACGTGACTATCAGGGGCGACGTCGGATCGAGCGAGGACGCGATACTCTGCTGGGACGGGAGTTCGGTCGTCGAGCAGAGTCCGAGCTGCGGAACTGTCCTGACCGACGGGTCGAACCCGGCCGGCAGCGGCGGGAAGACCGTCAGTGCGCAGCGAGTCGCGCTGCTCGACGGACGGGACGTCACGGTCGAGGTGGTGATGTGGTGAGCGCCCGTCGGCCGCCGCGGTCGCCGTCGAGTCGGACGAACGGGAGCCCCGGGACCACGGACGCCGCGGACGGCGACCGCGGACAGGCCCACACGCTGGAAGGGATGGTCGCGGGCCTGGTCCTGCTGTCGGCGGTCGTGTTCGCGCTGGAGATGACGGCGGTGACGCCGCTGTCGGCGAGCACGTCGAGCCAGCACATCGAGAACCAGCAGGAGGCGACGGCGCGGGGCGTGCTCGCGTCGGCGGCCGAGACGGGGGCGCTCGAACGAGCAGTGCTCTCGTGGAACGAGACGAGCGAGGACTTCTACCACACGGGCCAGGTCGGCTACTTCACCACCGGTGCGCCGCCGAACCGCTTCGGGGCGATGCTCGAACGGTCGTTCGACCGGAAGGGAATCGCGTACAACGTCTACCTGCGCTACCAGGGGACGGACTGGCAGACGCACACGCAGCGGTACGTCTATCAGGGAGAGCCGAGCGACCACGCGGTCCGAGCGACGTGGTCGCTCTCGCTCGTGGTAGACGACGAGATCCGCGACGAGAACGGGGACCCGACGGGAACGGCGGTCAGCGACGAGGACACGTACTTCGCGCCGCATCCGTCTGGCTCCAGCGTCTACAACGTGATCAACGTGGAGGTGGTCGTGTGGCGGATCTGAGGCCGGACATCGGCGGAGCGGACATTGACCGCGGGCAGATCATTCTGGTCGGCGCGTTCGCGCTGGCGGTCGTGTTCGTCGCGCTGGCGCTGGTAATGAACGCCGCCATCTACACGGAGAACCTGGCGACGCGCAGCGAGTCGGCGGAGACGTCGAACGCCCACGCCTTCCACCGCGCCACGGAGACGACCGCGACCGAATCGTTCCGCTACGCGCACGACGTCCACAGCGGCGACCACGACGCACTAAACCAGAGTGTCGAGGACGCGATCGAGGCCTACCACAACGCGACCCGACGGCAACAGGCGGCCCACGCCCAGCTCACCAACGTCAGCGTCGCGTCGACGTCGCCGGGAGTGAACATCACGAACACGGACGATACGTTCGACGCAGACGACGGCACCGACGACTGGGAAGTCGCCTCGGGCGTCCGGCAGTTCCACACGTTCCGCCTCGACATCGAGGGATGGCCCGACTCCGATAGCGAGGAGCTCCGCGTCGTCGCCGACGACACCGAAACCTGGTACATGAACGTCTCGTTCGACGGGTCGGAGTACACGGTCGGTGTGAACGATTCGGGGACGTACTCGACGTGTGACTCGTCGATCGCCGCCGACTTCACGGTCGACTTCGCGGCGGGAACGGTCGACGGCGATGACTGCGCTTCTCTCGATCTGGCGAGCGAGTCGGGTCCGTACGACCTCCGGTTCGAGAACGGCTCGGTCGCGAACGGAGACTTCACGATGCTCGTCAACGGGACCGCTGGATCCAGAGTGACCGATGATCAGCAGACGCAGGTGCTCTACTCGATGGACGTCGACCTGATCTACTGGTCGTCGGACGTCCGCTACCGGTCGACGATCCGGGTCGGGCCGGGTGAGATCGATGGGTAGCCCGCCCCCGCGGCGTCGCGGGCAAGCTGCGGAGCGCGCGGACAGCGGCCGGCGCTACGGCGGCCTCGCGAGCGCGAGTCGCGGACAGTCGACGACGCTGGAGTACACGCTCGCTCTCGCCGTCGCGTCGCTGGTGATCACCGGGCTATTCGTCGCCGCGGGCGACTTCGTCACCCAGCAGCGCACCGAGGTCGTGCGGACGGAACTGGGCGTCGTCGGCCAGCAACTCGCCGGCGACGTCGTCGCGGCGGACCGACTCGTCGAGGCCGGCGCGAGCACGGACACTGTCGCGGTCAACGCGTCGCTCCCACCGACGATCGCGGGTTCGCACTACAGCGTCGCGGTCACCCACACCGGCTCGGAGCAGTGGCTGAACCTCTCGACGTCTGACCCGTCGGTCTCCGTGTCGGTCCGGATCAAGACGAAGACGACCGTCGCGACCGGTGCAGTATCCGGCGGCAGCGACGTCAGCGTCGTCTACGACCCGAGCGGTCCGAATCTGGAGGTGCGAGGATGACCGGGCCGCGAACGCGCGACGACCGCGCCGTGAGCGACGTCATCGGGTTCGTCCTGGTGTTCGCGATGATCGTCAGCGTGGTCGGGATCGTCTCGCTGTCGGGGCTCGCCAGCCTCGAATCGGCTCGGGACGCACAGCAGACCGACAACGCCGTGCGCGCGATGGAGGTGCTCTCGGACAACATGGGCGACATCGCCGAACGGGGAGCGCCCAGCCGAGCCACGGAGATCAGCCTCGAAGACGCGTCGCTCTCGCTCGCGAACGAGACGATCGTGACCGTCCGCGACCCGAACGAGAGCGCGGGCGATCCGTCGTTCCTGGTGAACCGGACGCACAAGATCCGGCCGATCGTCTACGACGACGGCGACACGGAACTCGTGTACGCGATGGGCGCCATCTTCCGCGACGACCCGCGGGGCGGGACGGTCGTCCAGCCGTGGTCGCCGGTGTTCGACGAGGAGCGCACGCTGATCCCGATCGTCACGACGATCTCGGCCACCGACACCGTCCAGCAGATCCAGAGCTCGACGGTCCTCGTGCGCGCGAACACGAACAGCCGACTCGTCCCCGTGGCCGACGACACCGGGAAGTACGACGACGTCTGGATCAACGTGACCTCCCCCAGGGACGACCTCTGGCTGTCGATGCTCGGCCGGGACCCGGCCCTGACCTGCTTCCGCTCGGGGTCCGAGCGGGTCTCCTGCCAGCTCGACGAGACGCCCGAGCAGCTCTACGTCACGGAGGTCCGGATCGCGGTCGACCTGAAGGCCTGAGCCGGCTGCGATCGCCTCGCGGACTCCCGTGACTCACCGGGCTCACTGCTCCTCTAACGCGAGCCACAGCCGCCCGCACGGAACGGTCGGTGGGCCGACAGCCACCGGTCAACGAGGGGGAGAGGTCGGACAGGCGGGACGGTAGCTCCCAGCGAGAGAAACTGCGGAGGTGTGCGAACTGGTCGCGTCGCGCGTCACTTGCTGGTGACGTTGACCGGGTTCTCGGTCACGTGGAGGTAGGTGACCGGCGTGATATCGCCCGTCAGCTTGAGGTCGGTGTCCTCGACGCTGGGGTCGTACTCGAAGTCGTTGGGGTTACCGTTGACGGTGACGCTCTCGCAGACCACGCCGCCGACGACGTTCGGTTCGACCGAGCCGCCACCGTTCATGTTGCAGTCCGAGCCGGGCGCGTACAGCAGGCCGACGAGTTTGAAGTTGCCGTTGCCGTTGACCGCCCCGTCGGAGTGCATGACGACCGAGAACTTGCCCGCCTGACCGCCGTCGTTGAGGTCGTCGCCCGAGCCCATGTCGAAGGAATTGCGGACGAGCACCGTCACGTTGTGGCTGCCGGTGATCGTCACCTCCTCGGGACTGAAGTTCTCGTCGACGACGACCGTGACGTCGTCGCCCGGGTTGTCGACGTCGAGCGTCCCCGAGAAGTACGAATCCGCGTAGTAGGTCCCCCCGCTCGTGATGGAGACTGTGCTGTCCGGCGAAATATCATCGCAGGCGTCGTCGTCGCTCTCGCACTCGTCGATCCGGTCCTCGATACGCTCGTCGGCGAGCGGGTAGTTGATACCCGTCTCCGAGCGATCCGGCGGGTCGTCGTTGCCGTTCATCCGGATCCCGCCCGGCTGGGTCGCCGCGAGCACCTGGTCGTAGGTCGCGTCGAAGGGGACGACCAGTTTCGCGCGGGCGGTCCCCCTGGTGTGGTTGTAGCTCACGTTGCCTTCGGTCCGCTGGGCGAAAAAGCGCCCCCAGGCCTCGTAGTAGTCGCTGTGAACGGTGACGTTCACGTAGCCCATGTCGAGCGGGTTGGTGAAGTCGGCGTCGTCGGTCGCGTTGGGATACCGGACCCGGGTCTGGTCGGCCTTGGACACCGTCACGCCGGACCCGAGGGTCGACGTGCCGTCGACGGTGATTATCGGTAGCGTCAGCGTCGCGGACCGGAAGTGGAACTCCGGCGGGGAGAGCATGACCGTCCCGGCCTCGGTCCCCTTCCAGACGCCGCCGCCCTGGTAGGCGATGTCGTGGTCGCCGTTCTCGTAGCGAACGGCCCCGAGCGTCACGTTTGTCAGCGTCTCCGTCTCGTCGGCGGTCTGGTTGTAGATGGTGACGTTCATCCAGCCGGCGGCGTCGTCGACGCGGTATGCGGCGCCGCTGGCGGCCGAGAGGGAGACTCCCTGGTGACTCGTGCCGCCGAGCGCGACCATCGCGCTCCGGGAGTCGAACTGCGTCAGCGTCTTCTCGGCCCGGCTCACGTCGAGCCCGTTGCTCGTGTCGTCCAGCGCCGCCGCGCCAATGGACACGACCAGCGCGGTCCCGGCGATGACGACGGCGAACAGCAGTACGATCCCCAACACGTTGCTCACGCCCCGAGCGTCCTGACTCATCGGTTTCTGCCCTCCGTTCGACACCCCGGTCAATAAACGCGCGCCTTCGTTTATCACGATTGAATCCAGCGCGCCCGTCGGCCCGCTCAAACCCGTTTTAGACCCAGTAGACGACACGACAGTGTTAATACAAACTGTGATAACGCCCAGAGATTCGATCTCGTTTCGGTTGCCTCGCCGTCGCGTGGTCTTCCCTGTCAGTGAGAACGGTCTTTCGGCCCGGGCGGTGAGTACCCGATGGAAACTGTTTAGTGTGCGAGGAGGCACTCTCCGATGGGAACGCACGACCGCAAATCTGACATCGTCGCGCGATTGCGCGACTCGGGATTGCGGCCGTGTTCGCGCCGATCCGGCCGCCTCGCTCCCGCGAGGCCCGCCGCGGCGCACGCACGCACTGCGCGGTCTCACGACCGTCGAACAGCGGTCAGTCGCGTTCCAATTCAGACACATGGCACGAATGCATACGCGCCGTCGCGGCTCGTCCTCCTCGGACAAGCCGGCGGCCGACGAACCCCCGGAGTGGAGCGACGTAGACGAATCGGCGATCGAAGAGCGCGTGGTCGAACTGGCAGAGCAGGGCCTCAGCACCAGCGAGATCGGCCTGAAGCTCCGCGACGAAGGCGTCAACGGGACGCCCGTCCCGGACGTCTCCCTGGCGACGGGCAAGAAGATCACCGAGATCCTCGAAGAGAACGACGCCGCCCCGGAGCTGCCGGAGGACCTGCGCAACCTGCTGGAGCGGGCCGTCCGCCTGCACGAGCACATGGACGAGAACCCGACCGACCACCAGAACAAGCGCGCGCTCCAGAACACGGAAGCGAAGATCCGCCGCCTGGCGAACTACTACCGCGGCGACGAACTGGACGAGGACTTTACCTACAGCGCCGACACCGCCGCGGAACTCCTCGAATAGATGTCCGCTACCGCCCGCTCCGAAGACGACGCTGCCGCCGGCGAGCTCGCCGACCGGCTCCGCGAGGCCGGCTTCGTCCGCCTCGTCGGCGCCGCGACCGGCGACGCGCTGGCCGCCAGCGGCGTCCTCGCGCGGGCGTTGACCGAACTCGACAGCCCCTTCCAGATCAGTCTCGCGGCGCTCCCGACCGACGCCGAGCGCGCGACCGACGCCGACCTGACCGTCGCCGTCGGCCGCGCCGACTCCACGGCCGACTGCTCGCTGCCCGCTAGCGCGCGGCCGGCCAGCGAGACGGCCTTCGAGGCGGCCCGAGAACTCGAAACCGAGCCCGACATCGCGCTCGCGCTCGCCGGCGTCACTGCCGACGGGCGCGCGCTCGATGGGCCGGTCGCCGAGGCTGCCGCCGACGCCGGCATCGAGCGCCGACCCGGTGTGGCCGTCCCGACGGGCGACCTCGTCGACGGCCTCACCCACTCGATGCTGGTTCACGCGCCGTTCTCGGGCGATGTCGACGCGACGGCGGCGACGCTCGCCGACCTCGGACTCGGTCCGGGCGACGACGGCGTCGACGCGAGCGCGCTCGACGACGACGCGCGTCGTCACGTCGCCTCGCTGGTCGCGCTGCGAGCGGCGGGCGACGACGCCGTCCCGTCCCGGGGCGGCCACGCGGTCGAACGGGCGCTCCGTCCCTTCGCGGGCGGTCCATTCGGGACGATCGGCGGCTACGCGGACGTCCTCGATGCGCTGGCGCGAGACGAGCCCGGCACCGGTGTCGCGCTCGCGCTCGGTCACGACGTGGAGGCCGTCGCACTCGACGCGTGGCGGTCGCACGCCCGTCGCGCGCATGCCGCCGTCTCAGACGCGACGACCGGTCGGTACGACGGCCTGTTCGTCGCTCGCGCCGAGACGGACGACGCGCCCGTCGAGACGATGGCGCGGCTCGTCCACGACTACCGCTCGCCTGAACCCGTGACGCTGGCCGTCACGGACGGCGTAGCGGCCGTCGCGTCCGACGACCGCGACCTCGACTCCGTGCTGGCGACGGCCGCTGAGGGCGTCGACGGCACCGCCGCGACGGACGCAACCGGGACGACCGGGCACGCCCGCTTCGACGTCGAGACGGGCGCGTTCATCACCGCGTTCAGGGAGGCGCTATGAGACGAGCGACGATCACGACGACCCACGGCGACGAGGAGGCCGCGATGCGCGTCGCGGCCGCGCTCGCACCCGACAACACTGCCGAGATGGACACGCGCGTCGACGGCGACGCGGTGGTCACGACGGTGACGCGGGAGGCGACCGGCGGGCTCCGGTCGACGGTCGACGACTACGTGGTCAACTGCCGGGTCGCCGCGCGACTCGGCCGGGACGAGGGCGAGGCGGAGTGGAGTACAGTGCAGACAGACGACACACCAGACACAGACACCAACACATGAGCGAACGATCAGTCTCACGGCAAAAACAAGAGAAGCGGTGGTACACACTGATGGCTCCCGAGCAGTTCGACCGGGAGGAACTCGGTGAGACCCCCGCGGACGAACCGGACAAGGTGCTCGGCCGCACCATCGAAACCACGCTGGGCGACCTGCGCAACGACGCCAGCGAGAACAACACCAAGCTGACCTTCAAGGTCGACGAAGTCGCGTCGGACTCGGCGTACACCGAGTTCGTCAAACACGAGCTGACGCGGGACTACCTGCGCTCGCTCGTGCGCCGCGGCTCCTCGAAGATCCAGGCGTACATCACCGTCCTCACCGAGGACGACTACCGCGTCCAGATCCAGCCCGTCGCGCTCACCACCAAGAGCGCCGACGAGAGCCAGGAGAAGGCCATCCGCCGCACGATGATCGACATCGTCGAGGAGTCCGCCCGCGAGCGCACGTACGAGGAACTCGTCGACAGCGTCGTCGAGGGGCGGCTCTCCTCGGCTATCTACAACGACGCGAAGACCATCTACCCGCTGCGCCGCGTGGAGATCCAGAAGCTAACCCTCGAGGCCCGCCCCGAGGAAGTCGCCGCCGAAGAGGAGACCTCCGTCGACGTCGACGAAGAGGAAGTCGCAGTCGACGAGACCGCCGACTGACGACGCGCGCCTTCGATTTCTTTCGCTCGGCGAATCCACAGCGCCGAGCGACGCGGCCGTCAGTGCGCTCGGCCGCCGCCCGTTACGCGTCCGTCGGGTCCGCCGTCGCGTCTTCGCTCACGACGACCGCACCGACCATCCCGCCGGTCTCGTGGGGGACACAGAAGTAGCTGTGCGTGCCGACCGTCTCGAAGGTGTGCTCGTAGGTCTCCTCTTGGTAGATCGCCCCCTCGTTGCCGTCGAGCCAGCCATCCTCTGCCGCCGACTGGGAGTCGAACTCGCCGGACGCCCAGTAGTCGACCCCCTCGGGGACCTCTTCCTCGTAGGCGGTGACCGTGTGGGCGTGCGTGCTCGTGTTCTTCCAGACGACGGTCGTCCCGGGCGGGACCTCGACCGTCGCCGGATCGAACTTCCGGGGCGTCATGCTGACGTCGTAGTCGCCGGTCTCGCCGCTGCTCTCGCCGCAACCGGCTACCCCGGCCGCGACGGCGACCGCGCCCGCACTCCGGAGGAACGCCCGTCTGTCCATACGAAACGGTGGGTACTCGGCCCAAATAGAGGACTCGGTATCGAACGGTCGTCAGAACTCGAACGGGGACGATCCGCTGGAGATGCCCTCTGACGGTGTTCGGTATATGTTGCCTACTGAGCATTCATAGTCGTCTCAGAATTGGATGCTGTTGGGAGAGGCATCTGGATAGAACGCAATTCTCGTTCAGCTTATAAATGCGAGGAAATAGAGGGTGAGACACAGGTGGAAGACTCCAATCACGAGGTACGCTATCGACTGGACTTTCGTCAGCGAGACTTTCCAGCCAACGGGTTCAACGGATGAGAGTCGACGCGTGCTACCGATGGCATCTAACTGTTCGAAGAACCGCGCTACGGTATACGGGTCGAGCAACCCGTACAACCCGTACGTCGTGAAAATCATACCACCTACCAAGATAACTGTGCCAGCGAGGAGCAGTCCTACAGATACCTCCTGCCAGAGTCCGTAACTAACGAAGGAAACCAATAGCAACACCAGAGCATAGAAAAAGCCTCGGCGCATGAAGAATGATTTCCCCGAAATAGTGTAAGTCTTGTCACGTCGGGTACAACCCTGTTCAGTACACACTCTGTACTGAGCATCCGGCGCCGAAGGCGCCGGTTCGCCGGACGCGAGGGAGCGAAGCGACCGAGTCGTCCGGTTTTTTCACCCATGTTTTTGGCTCGGGGGTCGCCTGCGGCGACCCCCGAGCGAAAAAGATGGTGGCGCAACAACTTTTCGTCCGCAGCGGGTAGATCTCGGCATGCGCCTCAAACCCGACTGGTCCCTGCGGGTTCGCATGGCCCTGGCGATGGCCGGGATGGCGGTCCTCTACGCGGCGTTCGTCGGCGTCGCCGCGTGGTGGGCGACCGACGCGATGGGGTCGGCCGGCGTCGTCCTCGTCGTCGGCGTCGCGGGGGTGCTGGTCGTCCTCCAGTACAAGTACGCCCCGGCGGCCGCGCTGAAGGCCCTCGACGCCGAGCGCGTCACCGAGCCCGAGTATCCCGACCTCCACGCGCGCGTCGGTCGCCTCGCTGCGCAGGCGGGCATCCCGAAACCCGACGTGGCAGTCGCACCTCAGGCACAGCCGAACGCCTTCGCGACCGCGAAGAGTCGCGACGACGCCGTGGTCGCCGTGACCAAGGGTACGCTCGACACGCTGCAGGGCGACGAACTCGACGCCGTGCTGGCCCACGAGATCGCACACGTCGAGCACCGCGACGCGCTGGTGATGTCGGTCGTGACGTTCCTCGTGACCACCGCGGCGATGGTCGTCAGGAACTTCTGGTGGTTCGGCGACGGCGGTGGCGACGGGGGCGGCGGGGGCGACGGGGGGACGCCGTGGTTCCTCGCGTTCGTCGCGGTCTCCCTGGTCGCGTGGATCGGCGGCTACCTCGTTTCGCGTGCGATCAGTCGCCACCGCGAGTTCGCCGCCGACCGCGGCGCGGCCGTCATCACCGGCAAGCCGGGGGCGATGGCCGCCGCGATCGAGACCATCTCCGCGGAGATGGCCGCGACACCCGACGAGGACCTCCGCGAACACGCCGAACTGAACGCGCTGTTCATCGTCCCGGCCGACGCGAAATCGCGCCTGGTGAAGGCGATGCAGACCCATCCCGACCCGGAGAAGCGCATCGAACGCCTGTCCGAACTCGCCGGTGAGTTCGAGCGGGCGTAGGTGAGGCTGACGGACTTCCCCGGTTTCTCTCGGTCCGAACCGGTCGCACCGAGGGCTTCGAATGGAAACGCCTTTGCCCCAAAGAGTCGCATTTCCGGGCATGAGCAACGGGGACGACGAAGCGGCCGAGGAGGACGCCGCTCCCGAGGAAGAAGCCGGCGCCGACGAGGCCGCGGAGACGACCGAACTGTCGGCCGACACCCTCGACCAGCGGCTCGACGACGCCGAGGCCGACCTCGAAGCCGCCGAGACCGAGGCAGACCTCGACGCGGTCGAGGAGGACCTCAACGAGATCGAGGCCGACCTCGAAGCCGCCGACCTGCCCGAACCCGACGAAGACGACGAGGACGCCGAGGACCCGGCGGCCGAACTCGAAGACCGCGTCACCGACCTGCGCGACCAGCTCGACGACCAGCGCGGGCCCTACGCCGAAGACGTAGTCGCCGTCCTCGAAGAGGCCGAGTCCACCGTCGCAGACACGCGCTGGACCGAGAACGGAGAGCCCGACGTCGTCGCCGCCGTCGACTCGTATCTTGGCACTCTCGCCGAGGAGCTCGACACCGAGATCTCGCCGGAGAGCGAGGGCACGGACGACCTCGCGGACGCGCTCGACCAGGCGGCACAGGTCGTCGAGGGGAGCACGCTCGACCCCGACGAGGACGCCGAGACCATCGCCGCGCTGCTCGAAGACGCCGAGGCGCTCCAGGACGACCTGGAGGCCGCCGAGGAGTGGGACGACCTCACGGTCCGCGAGCAACTCGACGCCGAGGGCTTCTACGACGTGCTCGAATCGGAGAACCGGAAGGACTTCCCCGCCGAGTGGAACGCGGTGAAGGTCTACGAGGAGATGGGTGAGGTCGAGCCGATCGTGAAGGCCCTGGAGACGTTCGACTCGGACTTCATGGAGGAGAACGTCCTCAAGTCCCTCTGGCGGATGGGGCCGGAGGAGGCCTTCGACGCCGTCCACCAGCGCGCGCAGAAGCGCAACAAGCGCCCCGTCGAGATCCTCGGGAAGATCGGCGACGAGCGGGCGACCGAGACGCTCCACGACTTTATCGACGGCGACGGTGACCCGGCGCTGCAGAAGGTCACCCTGCGCGCACTCGGCGAGATCGGGAGCGAGGACTCGGTCCAGCCGGTCGCGAACCGACTCGACGCCGACAGCTACGAGGTCCGCAGCGCCGCCGCCCGCTCGCTCGGCCTCATCGGCGATACGCGCGCCATCGAACCCCTCTCTGACGTGCTGGAGAACGACGAGGCCAACGAGGTCCGGGCGAGCGCCGCCTGGGCGCTCAACCAGATCGGCACCGAGCGCGCCCTGGGCGTGCTCGAAGACTACACCGACGACCGCGCCTTCCTCGTCCAGTCCGAAGCGCAGAAAGCGGTCTGAGGCGTCCCCGTTCCGACGAATCCGTTTTCACCCGTCTCCGCGGCGTTCTCTCCGTCCGTACGTTTATATTCGAGAGCGGGACCAGCCAGTCCCGTGTCCAGAGTGGCGTGGTTCGCCGCGGTCTGCCTGCTCGTCGGCGGAGTCGCGGGTCCAGCCGTTGGGGCGACGACCGAGTCGACCGACGTGGCGGTAGACGGCCGGACAGACGCCGCCCAGCCGTTCCAGCCCGCCATCACCGCGGTCTACCCGAACCCCGTGGCCGACGGCGACCGCGGGGAGTTCGTCGTCCTCGCGTTCCCGAACGGGACCGATATCGGCCGATACGAACTCACGGACGCCGACGGTACGCTCTCGTTCCCGAACGCGACGGTGGGGGGTCGCGTCGCGGTCACGACCGCACCGACGGTAGTTCGGAACCGCACGGACTATCGGGTCGTCGACGCGGACGGATCCGTCGCGCTCGCGAACGGCGGCGACCGGCTCCGGCTGATTCGCGGCAACACGACTGTCACGTCCGCGAGATACCGCGACGCGCCGGAGGGAGAGATCGGTCGCTTCGACGACCGCGGCGCTCTCACGTGGCGACCGCTCGGGCGGACGAACCGGTCGGTCGTCACCGCTACCGGTGGTAAAGCGCGGGCGTTCACGCTCCCCGACGCGCCCGACGTTCCGCTAGAGGTCGTCCGCGACGCCGACCGGCGAATCCTGCTCGCCGGGTACACCTTCACGTCCGAACGGACCGCGGAGACGCTCGAACGCGCCGCCGACCGCGGCGTCGACGTGCACGTCCTCCTCGAGGGCCAACCGGTCGACGGTATCACTCGCCGGCAGGCGCGCCTGCTCGATTCGCTGACGGAGGCCGGCGTGACCGTCGAACTCCTCGGCGGCCCCCACGGTCGATACGCCTATCACCATCCGAAGTACGCCGTCGCCGACGACAGGGCCGTCGTCCTGACGGAGAACTGGAAGCCGGCGGGCACGGGCGGCCACGCGAGCAGAGGGTGGGGCGCCGTCGTCTCCCAGTCCGAAATCGTCGGCGGGCTCGCCGAGACGTTCCGCGCCGACGCTGACTGGCGGGGCGCCCGTCCGTGGACAGAGGTCCGCCGCGGACGCTCCTTCGGGACTTCGGGCGTCGCGAACGGCTCCTATCCGAGTCAGCGTTCGCCCGAGACGGTCCCCGTCAACCGGACGCGGCTCCTCGTCACGCCAGACAACGCCGGTTCGGAGGTCACTGCGGCGCTCGACGACGCCGACGAGTCCATCGACGTGATCCAGATGTCGATCGACGGGCCCGACCAGCGGTTCCTCCGCGCGACGGTTCGCGCGGCCCGCCGCGGAGTCGACGTGCGCGTCCTGCTCAGCAGCGCCTGGTACGTCGAGGAAGAGAACCGGCGGCTCGTCGAACACCTTCGAGGGGTGGCCGACCGCGAGGACCTGCCGCTCTCGGCGAAACTGGCCGAACCCGGCGGCGACTACGAGAAGATTCACGCGAAGGGAGTCGTCGTCGACGGGGACGAGGTGCTCCTGGGGAGCCTCAACTGGAACGGCGAGTCGATCCGGCAGAATCGCGAGGTCGTCCTCGCGCTGGAAGGCGAGGCGGTGGGAGCGTACTACCGGGACGCGTTCGAATCCGACTGGGGCGGGGACGCCGGGCGGCCGCTCCCGGTCGGTATCGTCGCCGGTGTCGCCGGCTGTCTCGTGCTCGCGCTACTGGTCGTCCGCCGCATCGACTTCGGTCCGGACGTAGGGATCGGGCCGGATCGATGACCTGCGACTGTCGGATGGGAGCCACCGAAACGACGAGAGAGCGGGACGAACAACCAGTACCGGAGCGTCTCCGTCAGTCTTCCGCGAACGCGGCGGAGCTGCCGAGCGCCTCGTCGATCTCGGCGTCGGCCATCTTCTCGACGAGCGCGTCGATGACCGTCTCGCGCATGCCGCGGACGAACTTGATCGAGCCGACGACGAGGTGGCCGCCGCCGCTGACGCCGCCGCCGTCGACCTCGTCTTTCAGCTCCTCGACCATGTTCGGGATGTCGAGGCGGACGCCGTCCGAGCGGAGCACGGCGAAGTCCGGGCCGTAGCCGATGGTGATGACGGGGTCGCCGGTCTCGGCGACCTTCGAGTCGTGGATCTTGCCGGTCGTCTTCCCCGGTGCGGGGTAGGTGAACCGATGGGCGTGGTTCTCGACGTCGATCCGGTAGAGATGGGCGTCGTTGTCGAGGCGTTCGTGGTCGACGTGGGGCATGGCGGCGTCGAGCTGGCGTTCCACGTCGCGCTCGGCGCGGGTGGCGAGGAAGTCGACGAGTTCGCGGTGGCGCGCCTCGTCGTCGCAGTCGACGTTGAGCGCGTCGGTGATGAGCTGGCCGCCGTCGTCGTAGCGCAGCCAGAAGGTCGCGTAGTCCAGCGCCTCGCCGACGTCGCGGAGTTCGGACTCGTCGTACCCCTCCTCGCGGGCGAGGGCGAGGTAGTCGTCCATCGCGTCGGCCTCCGAGCGGTCCGAGAGGCCGGCGACGGCCGGGACGTGGCGCAGGTCGTCGGTGACGCCGGGGTCGATCATCCGCGCGAGCTCGACGCACATCATCCCCGTCGTGATCCGGTAGTCCTCGTCGTGGAGATAGGGGTTGACGTGCTCGTCGAGCAGCCCCTCGACGGCGTCGGGATCGGGGTGGTGGTGATCGACGACGACGATGGGGACGTCGTAGTGGGCGAGATTCCGGTAGGCGGGCGTGTCCTCCTCTGTCGACCCGTTGTCGAGCATGAGCAGGAGCGGGAGGCGCTGGCCGTGCCGTTTCCGGTCCTCCAGCGCGAAGTTGAGGTCGCGAGTGACGTCCTCCATCTCGTAGTACGGCGCCTTGCTCGGCAGGCGCTTGAGGAGGTGCTGGGCGGCGTCGGGATCCTCGTAGGTGTCCTCGATGAACCGCTCCAGCGCGACCTGCATCGGGACGCTCGCGCAGATGCCGTCGCCGTCGGCGTGGTGGCGCATTCGGATGGGGCGCCCCTCCAGTATCTCGCGGCGGAGGCGTCGCGCGACCGCCTGCAGGTCGTCGCGGAGCTTCTCGAAGGCCTCCCACTCCACGAGCGGGTCGGGATCGTGGGGCGCGGCGAGTTCGTCGAGCTGCTCGTCCTGCGCCGCGCGGACGGTCGCCGCGTCGTCGCCGTCCAGAATCTGGAGGTCGTCGATCTCGACCTGGATGGCGCCCTCGCGCGTCTCGACGTAGCCCTCGATGCTGACGACGTCGTCGAGTTCGACGTCCTCGTAGGCGCGGACGCCCGCGTCCTCGAAGGCGGTGCAAGGCGCGATTCCGGTCGCGTCGCGCACCTGGAAGACGGTCGGGCCGCCGGTCTGTTTGATCTGGACGACGACGCCCTCCAGCGTGACCGATTCGCCGACGACGTCGCCGAGGTCGGCGACGGCGTGACTCTCTCGGGAGATCGATTCGACTTCGTAGTCGTCGAGGCTGACCTCGTTGAACGCCAGGTCGCCGTTCTCGCGGACCTCTTCGAGCTGGACGACGAGTTCGTCGCCGACCTCGTAGGTGCCGACGAGGTTCGAAGCGTGGACGAGCCCGGAGACGTCGTCGGAGACGTCGACGAAGACGCCGTACTCGACGACGCCGTTCACTTCGGCGAGGTAGAGGTCACCTTCGGAGACGTGCTCGAAGTCACAGTTCGCGTCGAGGTCGTAGACGGTGGTCCCGCCATCGGGGACCGCGACGCCGGAATCCCCGGCGTCAGGTACAGGAGTCATTTGTACTCGATACCGCCCCGCCGGCAGTTTAACCTTCGGAAAGTCTTTGGCCACCATCTTTTTCGCTCGGGGGTCGCCGCAGGCGACCCCCGAGCCAAAAACATGGGTGAAAAAACCGGACGACTCGGTCGCTTCGCTCCCTCGCGTCCGGCGAACCGCGCTCGCTCCGCTCGCGCGGATGCTCAGTACAGGTGGTAAAGTTACCAACCGACGGTGCTTGTTGTGATACTGATTATTTGTATCAATTACCCTCTCTGGCCTGTTTGATGGTAGGTGACAGTTGGAAATTACATTAGGGTGGGGGTGGAATCGCAACCATGGATAATCGGCTTCTCAGGTGGCTACTAACGCTAGGTTGCTCCGTCATTATAGCGGTCCTTTCGTTGTGGATCTTGAATGTGTTTTTACCAGGTTGCACCGATGTGGGAGAGCGGAAGATCTTGTGCATGGGGGGACTTGGGGAACCCGCGTGGAAGTCACCGCTCGTCTTCCTGCTCGTTTCAGTAGTCTCAGGAACGGTGATTTTGAAAGGGTTGAATAAGTAGAGCTGACGCCACTGACCGATTCGTGGAATCCGTTCAGTTTGCACGTATACTGAGCAGGTTGTTCATCCCCCTGGGACCTGAAATCGATCACCCTGTGAACTGTTCTGTGACGCCCTATATTGCAGTTAACGTCCGCGCGCCGTCGGCGCGCGGTTCAACCGAGCGCGAGCGAAGCGAGCGCTCGGCCTTTTTCACCCATGTTTTTGCCGGTGGGGTTCCCGCAGGCGCGCTACGCGCGCGCCGAGGAAACCCCACAGGGAAAAAGATGGTTTGGAAAGCCTTGTTACGCGGGCTACCGGAGAAGGGGACATGGGACTGTTCCGCTCGGGCGAGGTGGTCGGCATCGCCGAGGCGGCGCTGGAGTTCGCGCTGGAGGCCTCGGAGGACGCCCACCCGGACGAGTACATGGGCTTTCTGCGCGGCGAGGACGCACGCAAGTTCGACCTCGACTACGAGGGGACCGTCCTCACGGACGTGCTCGTCATCCCCGGCACCGAATCGAACCCGGTCAGCGCCACCGTGAAGACCAGCATGATCCCCAACGACTCGCGGGCCGCCGGGTCGATCCACTCCCACCCCAACGGCGTCCTCCGCCCCAGCGACGAGGACCTCCAGACCTTCGGCAAGGGAAAGGTCCACATCATCATCGGCGCACCCTACGGGAAGACCGACTGGCAGGCGTTCGACCGCGAGGGCAACCCCGTCGACCTGCCAGTGCTGGACATCGACCTGCCCGAAGACGAGTTCTTCGACTTCACGCAGGAAGACATCGACGCCGAACTCGCCGAGGAGACCGGCTACGGCGCGGATCCGACCGATTTCCGGTCCGAACCGGATGACGAGGAGTGGGGCAACCGATGACGAAAGGGCGAGGCGCCGACCCCGGCGACGACCGGCCAGAGAGCGCGGAGCCCGCGGAGGTCGTCGTCGCACAGGGGACCTTCGACATCCTGCACCCGGGCCACCTCCACTACCTGCGGGACGCGAAGGCGATGGGCGATCGACTGGTCGTCATCGTCGCCCGCTCGGCGAACGTGACGCACAAAGCGCCGCCGGTGGTGCCGGGCCCGCAGCGCCGGGAGATGGTCGCCGGCCTCGACCCGGTCGACGAAGCGCGACTCGGCCACCCCGAGGACATCTTCGTCCCCATCGAGGAACTCGACCCGAGCGTCATCGCGCTGGGCTACGACCAGCACCACGACGCCGACGGCATCCGGTCCGCGCTCGCCGACCGCGGCGTCGACTGCGAAGTGCGCCGCGCGACTGCGTACGAACCTGATTACGACGGGAGTCTCCTCTCCTCGGGCCAGATCATCGACCGAATCCTCGACGAGCGCGACTGATCGATACCGGCCCACCGGTGCGCGTGAGACCGTCCCCGAATCTGCCGTCCAGCCGGCGTTACTGCGGCGAACGGGCTCTGCGTTCTGCTGTCAAATCACCAATCTTTAAATCACACCGGTACGCCTCGGGAGGGTATGGAACGGGTTACGGTGGAAGACGTGCCGTCGTGGTCGTATCGGGGGTTGGAACTGTTCATGCTGGTGCCGATGATCCTCTCGGTGCTGTTCGGGCTGGGGATCCTCGTCGTCGGCCTGATGAGTCTCGGTTCGAGTCCGACGGGGACCGCCGCGGGAGCAGGCGCGGGGACCGCCGCGAGCGCGACCGGGGCCGAGACGGGTGGTACCGGATTCCTGGCGTTAGCGGGCGGGATCGCGATCGTCTGGCTCCTCGCGATCGTCATCGGGCTGCTGTCGATCGTCGGTATCCCGCTGTGCCTCTATCTCGACGCGAAGAAGGTCGCGGACCAGGACCTCGACTGGGAGCCCGAACCGGTCCTGTACCTGATCCTCGGCTTCTTCGTCAGCGGCATCGCCGTGTTGCACTACCTCTACAAGCGCCACGAGTACGTCATCGACTGGGTGGGCTCGGAGACGTGGTGGTACGCCGCGCTCGTCGGGGCCGCCGTCGGCATCGTCGCCGTCGCCGGCTCCGTCGTCAACCCGCTGACGCTCGGCATCGCCCTCATCGCCCTCCCGCTGTTCGTCATCGGGATCTACAAGGACTCCGTGTACGTCCGACTCAACAGCGACTGGCGTCCCAACCCGGTGAATCACTTCCTCATCGCCCTGCTCTCGACGATCCTCGTGATCCCGGGCGTGTTCTACTTCGGCTACTTCGCGTACAAGCGACACAACGCGATCGGGATCGTCTGAGCGAGACCGGCTGCGGGTAGCGGACGCCCCATTCTTCGGCGAAAGCCCTCGGCCCGCTCGCTAGCAGTTACTTCGACCATCACTGACAACAAACGACGAAAGCCCTCGGCCCGCTCGCGCGGTCTGTGCGGGATATCCTCGGTCGCTAGCGCTCCCTCGGATAGGGCCCGCGCAGACCGCGCGACCTGACCTCGCCCTTTCAGTCCACCAGGACGGCCACCGCACAGCACCGCGCCTCACACCTCCCCAACCGATTGCGCTTCTCGCTCACTGCGTTCGCTGTGATGCTCATCCCTCGCGCGGACCGTCTCGCGATAACACGCTCGACGGCACGCGCCACTCGGAACGAGAGGACTGCAGAAAATCGGCCGAGAACGGACGGGCCAGCTTACAGCAGGTCGTGCTCGGCGAGGCGCTCGACGCCCTCGCGGAGGCGGTCCTCGCTGTTGGCGTAGGCGAGACGGACCCAGCCGGGGGTGCCGAACGCGCTGCCCGGCACAGTCGCGACGTGGGCCGTCTCGATGGCTTCCTCGGCCCAGGCGACGTCGTCGTCGGCGACGGGGAGCATCAGGTAGAACGCGCCCTCGGGCGTCGGGACCTCCTTGCCGTGCTCGGCGAACAGGTCGACGAGCATGTCGCGGCGGTCCTCGAAGGCCGAGCGCATCTCCTCGACGGCCTCGTCGGTGTTTTCGAGGGCTTCGATGCCCGCGTGCTGGACGAAGTTGACGGCGCAGGTCACGGAGTGGCCGTGGATCTTGCCGGACTGGTCGACCAGTTCCTCGGGGGCGGCGTAGTAGCCCAGCCGCCAGCCGGTCATCGCGTAGGCCTTCGAGAAGCCGTTGAGCGTGATAGTGCGGTCTTCCATGCCCTCCAGCGAGCCGATGCTCGTCGGCTCGACGCCGTCGTAGGTGATCTCCTTGTAGATCTCGTCGGAGATCACGGTGATGTCGTGCTCGACGGCGATGTCGCGGACGCCCTCCAGGGCCTCGTCGGAGTAGACGGCGCCGTGGGGGTTGCCCGGCGAGTTGACGACGAGGATCTCCGTGTCGTCGGAGACGGCCTCGGCGAGGTCGTCGAGCGCGGGTTCGAGCGCGAAGTCGTACTGCGCGGTGTCGACGCGCTTCAGGGACCCATCGGAGAGTTTCACCATCGCCTCGTAGGAGACCCACGCGGGGTCGAGCAGGGCGACCTCGTCGCCGTCGTCGATGAGGGTCTGGAAGACCTCGAACAGGCCCTGCTTGCCGCCGGGCGTGACGACGATATTGTCGGTCCCGTACTGGTCGAGGCCGTCGGCGTGGAGCTTGTCGACGACCGCCGACTTGAGCTGGGGGATGCCGTTCGAGGGCGTGTAGCCGGTGTGGCCGGCGTCGAGGGCGTCTTTAGCGGCCTGCTTGACGTTCTCGGGGGTGTCGAAGTCGACGATGTCGCCGACGGAGAGGTCGACGACGTCGACTCCCTCGGCCTCCAGTTCGGAGGCCTTGTTGCTTATCGCGACTGTGGCGCTCGGTTCGATCCGGTCGACGCGTGCTGCGAAGTCCATGAGTGTGTTGTGTGCTGCGCTGGTGCGGTGTCAGGGCAATTCTTCGACGAGGTCGAGGGCGCTGTCGACGACGGTCGCCCCGTAGTCGGTGCGCGCTTTCGCCTCGGCCGTGCTCATCCCGGGGCCGATGATCCCGAATGTGACCGGGGTGTCCCGGTCGAGGCTGACGTCGGTCAACCCCTGCGCGGCGGCGTCGGCGATGACCTCGTCGTGGTCGGTGTCGCCTTCGACGATGGCGCCGAGGACGGCGACGGCGTCGACGTCCTGGCGGCGGGCCAACCGGTCGGCGGCCAGCGGCGTGTCGTAGGAGCCGGGCACCTCGACGGTCGCGACGATATCGGCGTCGCGCTCGGCCGCCGCGTCGCGCGCCGCGGCCTCCATCCCGTCGATGACCGTCCCCTCCTTGTCGAACTGGGCGACCACCAGACCGAGCTGTGCCATATCTGCGGCCAAGCCAGCGCGGGTAAAAGAACTACCGAACCCGCGGCGTCGGCGGCAACTCGCCCGCGGACGACCGCACCCGAAGACCCTCGACAACTCCCGATCGAGTACCGACGGCGGCTCCGCCCGAGAACGACCCCGTCCAGTTCTTTCGGTGGATCAAACGGTTGCTTTTCCAACCGGTATGGCTCTTTGGGGTGCGGGCGTGGTCGGCGGTGATGGCAGCCTCCGACGGACGGGCTCGACTGCGCGCGACTGTGACCGCCTTCCGCGACAGTGACGGTTCGGATCGTGTCCGACTGGCCGTCCTCACGGTCGTCGTCGCCGCGTTCGGGGCCAGATTCTTCCGCCTCGGTGCGCGGACCGCGCACTTCGACGAGGGTCGCGTCGCCTACTGGGTCGTCGACTACGCGGCGACCGGTGACTTCCGGTACCGGCCGATGATCCACGGTCCGTTCTTCCAGCACGTCAACGAGGTCGTCTTCGGCGTCCTCGGTCCGACCGACTTCGCGATGCGCGCCGCCGTCGCCGCCGTCACCGCGCTGTTTCCGCTGGTCGCGCTTCTCTTGCGCGACCGACTCCGCGACGTCGAAGTCGTCGCGCTCGCGGCCCTGTGGGCGTTCACACCCGTTTTCCTGTACTACTCGCGGTTCATGCGCGGCGATCCGCTGGTCGCGGTGTTCATGGTCACCGCGTTCGCGCTGTTCGTCCGGACCGTCGACACCGGCCGGCGGCGATACTTCTACGCGGGCGTCGGCTTCGTCGCCCTCGGGTTCACGGTCAAGGAGAACGCCCTGCTCTACCTGCTGTGCTGGGTCGGGGGCGCGGTGCTCCTGCTCGATCACCGCCTGCTCCGGGCGGCCGACCGCGGAGGAAACTGGACGGCGGTCGCCCGTTCCCACGGCCGACGCGCAATCGGGATCGGCTGGCGTCACGTCGACGCACTCGTCCTGGGGACGCTCGGGTTCCTCGCGGTCGTCGCGTTCTTCTACGCGCCGCGTGGCCAGACCACGCTGGGACCGGGACTGGGGACGGCACTGCGAGACCCGGCGCTCCTGCCGGCCGTCCTCCGCGAGGCGACCGCCGGATCCGCCGAGGCGCTGTGGGGAACCTGGGTGGGCGGCGCGCATCAGCGTCACCCGTACCTCCCGTATCTGGCGCACTTCGTCGCGACGCTGCGTCACGGCGCGCTCGCGGTCTGTGTCCTCGCAGTCGTCGGGTTCGTGGCCGACCGGTACCGGCCCGACGGCCCCTCGGATCTGGTCTCGATCGCCTTCTACTGGGGAGCCGTCTCGGTCCTCGGGTACCCGATCGCGACGGACATCAAGGCGCCGTGGGCGGCTATCCACGCCGCCGTTCCGCTGGCGATACCCGCGGCGGTAGGGCTCGGTCTATTCGTCCGCTGGGGCCGGGAGGCCCGCGCCGACGGTGACCGCGTGAGCACCGGGCTCGCGGTCCTGATCGTTCTCATCATCACCGCACAGGTCGCGGTGGCGAGCGTCGGGAGCGTCTACCGGACCGACCACACCGAGGACAACGAACTCGTCCAGTACGCCCAGCCGGCGCCGGACGTCCAGCCGGTGATGCGACAGCTAGACGCCGCCGCGTCCGACCACGAGGGGACAGACGTGGTGCTGTACGGCGACTACTTCGTCCAGGCGCCCGGATCGTCCGGTCCTCGACGGCCCGCCTGCGCGTCGTGGCAGCAGGTTCTCCCGCTCCCGTGGTACTTCGAGCGCGCGGACGCGACGGCGACCTGCGTCGACTCGGCCGACGCGCTGGCCCGAACCGTCGAACGGGAGCGCCCGCCGCTCGTCGTCGCTCGACCTGTCGACGAGTCTCGGGTCTCCGGGGCGCTCTCGGACTACGAGGCGCGGACGGCGTTGCTGCGGGACCGAGACACGCTGACGCACTTTTTCGTCCGCGAGGACCTGGCGAACACCACCTCCGGGGGTGAGCGCCCGCCTCGCTCGTCGCAGACAGACACGCTTATTCCGCCCGGTGGGTAACCCGGCGGCAATGATACTCTCCTCGCCCCCGCCCACCCTCGGCGTCGTCGGCGGCGGCCAGCTCGGCCGCATGCTCGCCGAGGCCGCCGCGCCGCTCGGCGTCGAGGTCGTCGTCAGCGACCCGACCCCGGACGCGCCGGCCGCGCCGGTCGCCCGCGACCAGGTCGTCGGTGACTTCGACGACTACGAGACGATTCGAGAACTCGGCGAACGCGCGGACGTCCTCACTTTCGAGATCGAACTCGCCGACCCCGACCTACTCGACCGGGTCGCCGAGGAGACGGACACGCCGGTCCACCCGAAGCCCGAGACGCTGCGGATCATCGAGGACAAACTCGTCCAGAAGCGCCGACTCGCCGAGGCCGGCGTGCCCGTCCCCGAGTTCCGCGAGGTGAACTCCGCCGACGAACTGCGCGAGGCGCTGGACGACCTGGGCTATCCCGCGATGCTCAAAGCCCGCAAGGGCGGCTACGACGGCCGCGGGAACGTTCCCGTCGAATCGCCCGACGAGGTCGAGGAGGCGTTCGCGGAAATCGTCGACGCCGCACAGGGCGGGAGCCAAGAGGACCCCTCGGGCGTCGCCATGGTCGAGGAGATGGTCGAGTTCGAGCGCGAACTCGCCGTAATGGGCTGTCTGGGGAGCGCGCTGCACGACGAGGGGAGCCAACAGCGCGACACGTTCCCGGTCACCGAGACGATCCACGAGGAGGAGATCCTCCGCGAGACCGTCTCGCCGGCCCGGGCCGAGGAGTCCGTCCGCGAGCGCGCCCGTAAGGTCGCGCTCGACGTCCTCGACGTGATGGAGGGGCGCGGCGTCTACGGGATCGAGCTGTTCGAGAGCTCCGACGGCGAGATACTCCTCAACGAGATCGCGCCGCGGCCGCACAACTCCGGCCACTGGACCATCGAGGGGTGTCACACCTCGCAGTTCGAACAGCACGTCCGCGCGGTGACGGGCCGACCGCTGGGGACGACCGACCGGCGCGCCCCGACGGTGTCCGCGAACATCCTGGGCGACGTGGACGAGCGACAGAACGCGACACTCTCCGGCGAGGACGAGGTCTTCGAGGCGCCGCGCGCGCACCTCCACTGGTACGGCAAGCGCGAGGTGTACCCGCTGCGGAAGATGGGCCACGTGACGCTGGTCGGGAAGCGCGACGAACGGACCGACAGGGTCCTCGCGGACGTGCGGGAGTTGCGGGACGGACTCTCCTTCAGGTAGTCGCCCGAAGGGCGTTCGCTTAGCCAGAACCGGACTCGCTTGGCCCGAACTGCAGACGCTCAGCCCGAACCGCACACGCTTACGGTCTCCCCGTGCGCACCCTCGCGCATGACCGCCGATTCCGTCCAGTCGATAATCGACCAGTTGCGCGAGCAGGCCGAGATGGACCTGCCGAACGAGGAGACGCCGGACGTGGGCATCGTCATGGGGTCGGACTCCGACCTGCCGACGATGGCCGGCGGGCAGGGCAAGCGGCCCGGCGCGTACGCCGCGCTCGCCGACGAACTCGGCTTCGAGGAACAGACCGACTACGAGGACGCCCCGGAGAGCCGATTCACGTTCGAGACGTTCGTCGTCTCGGCTCACCGGACGCCGGATCTCATGTACGCCTACGCCGAGACGGCCGAGGCGCGCGGGATCGACGTGATCATCGCCGGCGCGGGCGGGAAGTCCGCCGACTTGCCGAACATGACCGCCTCCATCGCCTATCCGCTCCCGGTCATCGGCGTCCCCGTTCAGGAGAAGTCCGTCGACTCGGTCATCGGGATGCCCCAGGGCGCGCCCATCACGGCTGTCGACGCCGGCAAGTCGTTCAACGCCGCGCTCACCGCCGCACAGGTCCTCTCGCGTCAGCACTCCGAGATCCGCGAGCGACTGGTCGAGTATCACCAGGGACTTCAAGAGGACGTGGGCGACGTCTCGCGGGACCTGCACGAACTCGGGACACCTGGGTTCAAGGACGAGTACTGGGACGAGTAGTCACGCGGTCCCCAGCGGTCACGTCGGTTTTCGTCCCGAAATCACGCGCACCTCGTCGTCCTGTTCGAAGGGGCCGCCCAGTGCTTCGAGTCGCTCGCGCAGTTCGGCCTCGAAGGCGTCGGCTTCCTCGCCGAACGTCGCGGGCGAGCAGAACGACAGGGAGAAGACGTAGCCGACGACCCCGTCGACGGTCCACTCGCGGGTCCGCTCGAACGCCGCTTCTTCGACGTCCACGAACCCGTGGTCGGCCAGCATCTCGTCGTAGGGGTCCTCGTACGGTTCGATCCGTGGACCAGTCCGTTCGGGCAGTTCGTCGAGGTACTCGCGAGCGGTCTCGTATACCTCGTCCTGCCACGCGCGACGCCCGCTCGTCAGCCACTCCGTGTCGCCGAAGACGGCGACGCCGCCGCCGGGTTCAGTTAGTTCGCGGATCCGATCGAGCGTCGGTCCCCGGTCCATCCAGTGGAACGACCGGCCCATCGTCGTCACCGTCAGCGGGGCCACTTCCCCGCCGACCGCTCCGCGGAGGTCGGCGTCGGAACCAACCAGCCACTCGACGTTCGATGCGTCGGCGGTGCGGGCCCGCTCGCGCGCTTCTTCGATCATTCGTTCGTTGGGGTCCATCCCGACGACGCGGCCCGCGTGCGCGGCGAGCGGGACGGCGATCTGTCCGGCGCCGCAGCCGAGATCGAGGGCTCGGGACCGTTCGCCGAGGTCGAACCGGTCGACGATGTGAGCTATCGGCCGCTCGCCGTACTGCGGTCGGTGCTCCGCGTAGTACGACTCCGTGCTCGTGAAGGGATTCTCGGAGGGCATGCTGGCGCTCGGATACGTCACGAGCGGCTGGCGTCGCATGAACGTGCCGGTCTGACACCCGGACGACTTGCGCGTCTCCCGAGACGACCGGCACGGGCCGCCAGTCGGAGTCGAATGGATTCGGGTAGACACGGATTACCCGTTGGCCGGATTTCACAGGCCGAGAGGCGCCGAGGACAACAATCAACCCTTATATGGCCCGACCCCAAACCGTCGAACGATAGAGAGTCATGAGTAACCCATGGATAGCCATCGGGGCGCTCGCACTGGTGGCGCTGGTCATCCCGCTCAGTATGATGGCGGTGTCAGCGCTGTTGCGACCGAGCGTGCCCGAACAGGGGAAACGCGCCGTCTACGAGAGCGGCGAGGTCCCGACTGGCGACACGCGCATCAAGTTCAACATTCAGTACTACATGGTCGCGCTGCTGTTCGTCGTCTTCGACATCGAGACCGTCCTGATCTTCCCGTGGACGGTCATCTACCAGGACGCGGTCGCGAACGTCGGGCTCGCCGAAGCGCTGGTCCCGATGCTCGTGTTCATCGGTGTCCTCGTCATCGGCCTCGGCTGGGCGTGGCGTAACGGCGCGGTCAAGTGGGTCCGCAGCCCGCGGGCTCAAGCACAGCGGGTCGAACAGTAATCATGAGCAACAACACACGCACGCACGAGCAGGGCACAGACATCGAATCGACCCAGGAGGCGCGGCTGGGCGAGGGCGTCGACAGCCGCTTCAACTCGACGCTCCGGGAGGCGTTCGGCTCTTCGCCGTTCATTCTCACGAAGTTCGACAAGTTCATGAACTGGGTGCGGGGCTCGTCGATGTTCATGCTGCAGTTCGGGATCGCCTGCTGCAGCATCGAGATGATCCACACCTACGCCATCAAGCACGACCTGGACCGCTTCGGCGCGGGCGTCCCGCGCGCGTCGCCGCGCCAGGCCGACGTGATCATCGTCCCGGGGACCATCGTCTCCAAGTTCGCCCCGCGCATGAAGCGCGTCTACGACCAGATGCCCGAGCCGAAGTTCGTCGTCTCCATGGGCTCGTGCACCATCTCCGGCGGCCCGTTCCAGGAGGGCTACAACGTCGTCAAGGGCGCCGAGGAGGTCATCCCGGTCGACATTCACGTTCCGGGCTGTCCGCCCCGCCCGGAGGCGCTCATCTACGGCGTCGCCAAGCTCCAGGAGCGCATCGCCAACGGCGAGTCCTCGCCGGTGACGGTCAAGCCCTACGAGCTGGAGCAGTTCGGCGACCTCGAACAGGACGAACTCGTGGACAAGCTCGCCGACCAGATCGACGAGGAGGACCTCGTCATGCGGTACAACTGGAGTGACTCGCCATGAGTTTAGAGGACCCGGAAGGCGACCTGCTCGCCACCCAGGACGTCGGCGTCACCGAGGACGGCGTCGACTACGACGCGCTCGCGGACCTGCTCGGTGACACGGTCATCGACCGCGAGAGCCACGTCAACGCGGAGGCGTTCGTCGTCCGGCCCGACGAGGTGCAAGACGCCCTGTTCGCCCTGCGCGACGAGGCCGGCTTCGACCATTGCGCGTGCGTGACCGCACAGGACTACGACGACCGCTACGAGTCTATCTACCACCTGCGGAAGTACGACGACCCCACCCAGGAAGTATCGGTCGTCGTCCCCACGACGAAGGACGACCCGGTCAGCCAGACCGCCGAACCGGTCTACCGGACGGCCGACTGGCACGAGCGCGAAGCCTACGACCTCGTGGGGATCGACTACGAGGGTCACCCCGACCTGCGACGGATCCTCCTGCCCGAGACCTGGCAGGGCCATCCGCTCTCCCAGGACTTCAGCGGCGAGGAGCCGCAGATCGTCACCCTGCGCGAGCACGCCAACCCGCTCGAAGGCGACCACCGCGCGGAGAGCGACAACGCGGACACGATGTACATCAACATCGGCCCGCACCACCCGGCGACCCACGGCGTGCTCCACGTCGAGACGGTCCTCGACGGCGAGCAGATAGCCCACGTCGAACCCGACATCGGCTACCTCCACCGCTGCGAAGAGCAGATGTGCCAGCAGGGCACCTACCGCCACCAGATCATGCCGTACCCCGACCGGTGGGACTACGTCTCGGCCGGCATCCTCAACGAGTGGGCGTACGCGCGCACGGCGGAGGACCTTGCCGACATCGAGGTGCCCGAGTACGCGCAGGTAATCCGGACGATGTCCGCGGAGATGTCCCGTATCGCCGCGCACATGCTCGCGCTCGGGACGTTCGCGCTGGACGTCTTCGGAGACTTCACCGCCGTCTTCCAGTACGCGTTCCGCGACCGCGAGGTCGTCCAGGATCTGCTGGAGGACCTGACCGGCCAGCGCCTCATGTTCAACTACCTCCGCCTGGGCGGCGTGGCGTGGGACCTGCCCGAGCCCCGCGAGGAGTTCTTCGAGAAGACGCGGGACTTCCTCGACGACCTGCCGCACAAGCTCACGGAGTACCACGACCTGGTCACGTCCAACGAGATTTTCCAGATGCGCTGCGTCGACACGGGCGTCCTGCCGCCGGAAGAGGCCAAGCAGTACGGCGCGACCGGCCCGGTCGCCCGCGGGTCGGGCATCGACTACGACCTGCGCCGGGACGACCCCTACGGCTACTACGACGAGCTCGACTGGGACGTCGTCACCGAGGACGGCTGCGACAACTACGCGCGCGTCCTCGTCCGGATGCGCGAGGTCGAGCAGTCCGCCCGCATCATCGAGCAGTGCGTCGACCTGCTCGAAGACTGGCCGGAAGACGAGCGCGAGATCCAGGCGAACGTGCCCCGCACGCTCCGCCCCGACCCCGACACGGAGATCTACCGCGCCGTCGAGGCCGCCAAGGGCGAACTCGGCATCTACATCCGCAGCGACGGCACGGACAAGCCCGCCCGGTTCAAGATCCGGAGTCCGTGCTTCTCGAACCTGCAGACGCTACCGGTCATGTCCGAGGGCGAGTTCGTCCCCGACATGATCGCCTCGCTCGGTAGCCTCGACATCGTCCTCGGGGAGGTGGACCGGTGATGTTACCGCTCCAGTCGGAGACGCCGTTCCCGAAGATCCTCGCCGACCTGCTCGGGCTCGACATCAACGAGCCGTGGGTCGTCGCGGTCACCGCGATCGCCGCAGCGGGCGTGATCGCGACGGTCTTGCTGACGATGACCGCAGTCCTGGGTATCTGGGGCAAGCGGAAGATCACCGCCGCCTTCACGGACCGCATCGCGGTCAACCGCCACGGTCCGTACGGGCTGTTGATCATCCCGGCCGACGCCGTGCGACTGCTCTCGAAGGAGCTCATCGTTCCCGAGGGCGTCGACCGACCGGCGTGGGACCTCGCGCCGCTCATCATCGCGAGTTCGGCGCTGCTCGGCTTCGCGGTCATCCCGTTCGGACACGGCCTCCAGCTGGCCGACCCCGAAATCGGGCTCGCGTACCTGTTCGCGGTCGCGTCGATCGCGTCGCTGGGCCTGCTGATGGCCGGGTACGCGTCGAACAACAAGTTCTCGTTCCTCGGCGGACTGCGCGCCGTCGCGCAGAACCTCGCCTACGAGATCCCGCTGGTCATCACGGGCGCCTCGGTCGTGCTCTTCGCCGGGTCGCTCCGCCTGTCGACCATCGTCGAAGTGCAGCAGCAGACCCTCATCTCGCTGGGCGGGATCGGGATCCCGTCGTGGTTCGCGTTCGTCAACCCCTTCGCGTTCGCGCTGTTCCTGATCGCGAACCTCGCGGAGGTCGGGCGCAACCCGTTCGACATCCCCGAGGCGCCGACGGAGATCGTCGCCGGGTACCAGACCGAGTACTCCTCGGTGTACTTCGTGCTCATCTACCTCGGCGAGTTCATCCACATCTTCCTCGGCGGCGCGATCATCGCGACCATCTTCCTCGGCGGCGCGTCGGGGCCGGTGCTCCCCGGGATCGTGTGGTTCTTCATCAAGATGATCTCGGTCTACCTGTTCACGCAGTGGGCTCGTTCCGCGGTTCCCCGCGTGCGCATCGACCAGCTCATCCAGATCGGCTGGAAGGGGATGCTCGTGCTCTCGTTCGCGAACCTGATCCTGACGGCCATCATCGTCGGGGTGGTCAACGCATGATCGCGACGGTCCCGACGGTCGGAGGTGACTCCCAATGATAGGTATCCTCAAATCGATGGCAACGACAATGAAACACGCCCTCGACGGTGAGACGTTCACCGTCGAGTACCCCGAGACGCCGCCGGAGGTCAGTCCGCGGTTCCGCGGCGTCCACAAGTTCAGCCAGGAGCGCTGTATCTGGTGTCGGCAGTGCGAGAACGTCTGCCCGAACAACACCATCCAGATCGTCACCGACGACCAGCGCAACGGCGAGCAGTACAACCTCCACATCGGCCAGTGCATCTACTGCCGACTGTGTGAGGAGGTCTGCCCCGTCGACGCAATCCTGCTGACCCAGAACTTCGAGTGGACGGCCGACACGAAAGACGAGTTCGTCCTCGACAAGGAACAGCTGAAGAACGTTCCCTGGTACAAGGACATCGACCCGCTGGAGTCCCGCGAACCGGACCGCGGCGCGTGGATCGGCGAAGGCGACGGCGAAGTCGACTACCAGTAGACCGACACTCGTTTTTTGTTCGCGTGAGCGAAGCGAGCGCGATTCTCCGGACGCGAGCGAACGAAGTGAGGGAGACGTCCGGCTTTTTCGCCCACGTTTTTCGAGGAGTGGTTCCCGCAGCGTCGCGCAGCGACGCGAGGAAACCCGACGAAAAAAGGTGGTGGCCATGGACCCGCTGGAGTCCCGCGAACCGGACCGCGGCGCGTGGATCGGCGAAGGCGACGTCGAAGTCGACTACCAGTAGGCGACTCCCTTTCTATCGTCCGGCGAGGGGCGAAGCGCCGAGCCGGTTCACCGGCAGAGCTTCGCTCTGACGAGCCTGCGGTCGTTCGCGGTGCTCACTCCCGCAGACACCGAACTCGCGCTTCGCGCGAGTTCGGCCTTTTTCACCCATGTTTTTGGCGGGTGGGTTCCCGCAGGGAGCGTGGGCTCGAACGGAGTGAGAGCCTCCATGCGAACGGGGAGCGAAGCGACCCGTGAGCGAACGAAGTGAGCGAGGAAACCCACCCGCCAAAAAGATGGTAACCAGGTGGTTAGGAAAGATGCGCGGTGACGTCGGTGGAGGAGACCATCCCGACGTAGTCGCCGTCGACGACCGGGAGGTGCTTGATGCCGTAGGTGTCCATCATCGCGGCGACCTCTTCCATGTAGAGGTCGGGCGTGGCGGTCTCGACGTCGGTCGTCATGACCTCGTCGACGCGTAACTCCGAGACGTCTCGCCCCTCGGCGACGGCGTCGAGAACGTCCGTACTGCTGATTATCGCTCGCGGCGTGGTCAAGACGACCAGTGCGTTGATGTTCTTCGCCCGCATCTGCTGTGCGGCCTCCCTCACCGAGGCGTCCTTCGAGATGGTCTCCAGTGGCGTGGACATCACGTCTTCGACGGTCGGCCTGTTATTTGCACCCATATCGCAAGGAACGACCGCGACGGTTATGGCGTTTGCCCAAAATCCCGAATTCCGACGCCGTCACGACCGACTCTCGGACGGCGATCCGGGCCCTGTCCGTGGAACGATTTGACTGTGCACGGGGGATCGAACTGAGTCGGTGGCGCCCCACCGTATAACATAAACATTTATCATATACTGATGCATCGAATCGGTAGACACGCGATGCTCCGGACGATGTCACTTCCCGTAGCCGTACGCTGATTTTCTTCCCCTGACGGAGTCGTCCAGTTCGCAGACCGCCCGAAATCCAGACACAGATGAGCACACACGCGAGCCCAGATATCCGACACGAATCGGCCACCGAGACCACAACCGACGCAGAACTCGACTCGAACGACGGCGAGCCGGCGCCGATAGATCCGTTCGACACCCACAACGCGGCGGCGACCTTCGGCGACGGAACCGATCGACTCCCGAACACCGTGGACGAGGAGAACGCGTACATCGGCTGAGGGGCCGACCGACACCGTCCAGGACCACTCAGCCAGCGACGCCGTGGATCGAGGCGGGGTCGGGCTACTCTTCCGGAGTCGGCGCCCGAGTAGTCGACGCCGTCTCGTCCGGTTCGAGAACGACCGGATCCGGGAGCTGTGGATCCGGCTCCCGGCCCAGGGTGAGCACCCGCTCGGTGAGGGTGAGCTCCTCGGATCCGGGGTTCGGCTTCTGGATCTCCTCGTGTTCGACGGTCAGGCCCTCCGATCCGGCGGCGATGCGGACCGCGGTGAGTTGATAGGACGGGTAGAAGACCGGTGGTAAGACGCCGATGATCCCGTCGTGGCGATGGAGTCGCTTCAGCCACGTTCCGGTGTTCACCAGCAGTCCGCCGTCGACCTCCCGGAGCGCGGGACGGTGGGTGTGGCCGTAGCAGAAGACTGCCGTCTCCGGGCGGTCGGCGAACACCTCGCGGGCGGCCGACTCGTACGGCGTCTCGGCGTCGACGGTGAGCGCCGTCTCGAAGACGCCGAAGCGCTGGATCGTCTTCCGGACGTCCCGACGGATGAAATACAGCGGGACCCCGACGAGCACGAGCAGTCCGGTGACGACGACGTTGACCGCGAGCAGGAACCAGACCGCCGTGCCTGCGGTTCCGAACTGACCGAGGAAGGCCGTGGCGCGTTCGACCGGCATCGACCAGATACCGGCCAGGTCGAGGGCCGACAGCGCCGCGAGGACGACGCTGACGTTGAACAGCAGCAGGAACGGAACCAGCGCGTAGCGCAGCAGGGGGTTCATCTCGCGGTAGAAGTACTTCGAGAGGAGCCAGATCGGCGTCCGTTCGGTGGGCGTCACCGCCTGGATGTCCCGCAACCAGTTGTAGCGCCCGCGGTCGGAGAGCTGTCCCGCCCGACTCGTCACGAGCGTGTTGTAGTAGTACCCCAGCGGCGTCGCGTTGGGCTCACCCCAGTCTTCGATCCGGTTGTTCGGGTCGCGCTGGTGGCCGTGTTCGAAGTGGACCACCCGGTCGCCCACCCGCCGGTCGATCGATTCCGTCTGCACCACGTCGACGTTGTACTCGGCGAAGCGCTCGACGTACTCGTCGTAGGCGGCCAGTTCGTGATCGTGGTTGCCGGGTTGTAACGTGATCTGGATAGTCGCACCGGTTGCGCGGAACTGTTCGAACAGGTCCGGATACCGCTCGAGGAGGGCGTCGAACTTCGCCGGTCCGTCGATGCTGGTGAACTCCCAGAGCCCGAACGCGTCGCCGTTGATTATCAGTTCCGCGGCTTCCTCGGAGCGCTCCAGCCGTTCGAGGAACGCGAGCAACTCGTCGAGGAACTCGACGTGCTCCAGTTGCTCGTCCCCGCCGATGTGGAGGTCGCTGATAACGTAGTACGCTTCCCCGTCGGTGTCGGGCATCGCTTGTGAGGTTCGGCCCGCTCGTAATAGGGCGTTGCCCCGTTCGGGGCGACCCGTCGAGGCGCTGCGTACCGACGGGGGCCGGTCGTCGGCAGACGGGGGAGGGGATCTCAGTCGCCGCGGACCAGACTCAGTCGCCGTGGACCTGGTCGCGAATCTCCTCGGGGACGCTCGGGTCGCGCAGGGTCGTGGTGTCGCCGAGTTCGTCGCCGTTGGAGATGTTCTCGAGGAGGCGACGCATGATCTTGCCCGACCGGGTCTTCGGGAGGTCCTCGACGAAGACGACGCGGGCGGGTCGCGCGAACTTGCCGATCTCGTCCTCGACGGCCTCCATGATGCGGTCGCGGATCTCCTCTTGACTGGCGTCGATGCCCTCGCGGACGACGACGTACACGTCGGGCACCTCGCCCTTCTCGTCGTGTTCGCGAGCGGCGACGGCAGCCTCGGCGACGTACTCGACCTCGGAGACGGCGGACTCCAGTTCCATGGTCCCGAGGCGGTGCCCGGCGACGTTCATCACGTCGTCGAGGCGGCCGAGGACGCGGAAGTAGCCGTCTTTCTCGTGGACGGCGCCGTCGCCCGCCTTGTACACCCAGTCCTCGCTCGCCGAGCTGTCGGTGTCCGAGAAGTCCCGCCAGTACTCGTCGATGAAGCGCTCGTCGTCACCGTAGACGGTCTGGAGCATGCCGGGCCAGGGCTTCTCGATGACGAGGTTGCCGGCCTTGCCGCTGGCGGCCTCCATCGGGTCGCCGCTATCGTCGTACAGCGCGGGCTGGATGCCCGGTGCGGGCAGCCCGGCGGAGCCGGGCTTCATGTCCTTCAGCGCGGGCAGGTTCGTGATGAGGTGGCCGCCGGTCTCGGTCTGCCACCAGGTGTCGACGATGACGGCGTCCTCGTCGCCGATGTGTTTGTAGTACCAGAGCCAGGCCTCGGGCTGGATGGGTTCGCCCACCGTGGTCATGTGGCGGAAGTCGAAGTCGTAGTCCTCGACGTACTCCGCGCCCCACTTCATGAACATGCGGACCGCGGTAGGGGAGGTGTGGAAGATATCCACGTCGTAGCGCTCGGCGATCTCCCAGATGCGGCCCTTGTGGGGGTGGTCCGGCGTGTCCTCGTACATGACCGAGGTGGTGCCCAGCGAGAGCGGGCCGTAGACGATGTAGGAGTGGCCGGTGATCCAGCCGATGTCGGCAGCGCACCAGTAGGTGTCCTCGGGCTTGATGTCGAGGACGTACTTCGAGGTGGCGGTGACGTACGAGAGATAGCCGCCGGTCCGGTGCTGGCAGCCCTTCGGCTTGCCAGTCGTGCCGGAGGTGTACATCAGGAACAGCGGATCCTCGGCGTCGCGGGAGACCGGGTCGACGCGGGCGCGCTCGTTGTCGGCGAGCAGGTCGTCGACCAGGACGTACGGGTCGTCGCTGTCGACCGAGACGTCCTCGTGGAGGTCGTCGTGGCGCGACCAGAGGAGGACGGTGTCGACGTCGGACTCGGCGAGTTCGAGCGCCTCGTCGCATTTCTCCTTGTGGTTGAGGAACTCGCCGCGGCGGTAGTAGCCGTCGCAGGTGACGACGACGTCGGAATCGGCGTCGTCGATGCGGTCGGCCAGCGCCTGGGCGGAGAAGCCCGCGAACACCTCGGAGTGAGGCGCGCCGATGCGGGCGCAGGCGAGCATCGTGACCGGGAGCGCGGGGAGCATCGGGAGGTGACACGTGACGACGTCGTCCTCCTCGACGCCCACGTCCTGCAGCGCGGCGGCGGTCTCGTTGACCCGATTATAGAGATCCTGATACGTGATCGTCTCGCGCTCGTCGGCGTCGGTGCCCTCCCAGATGAACGCCGCCTGGTTCTTGCGCTCGTCGAGGTGGCGGTCGATACAGTTGTACGAGGCGTTCAGTTCCCCGCCGCTGAACCACTCGTAGAACGGCGGGTTCGAGTCGTCGAGCACCTCGTCCCAGTGCTCGTCCCACTCGAGCAGCTCCGCGTACTCCTCGAAGGCCTCGGGGTAGTTCTCGTCGAAGCGGTCGTAGATATCGGGATCGGTCGCGTTCGCCTGGCCGACGAAGTCCGCCGGCGGCCGGAAGTACTCCTGTTCGGTCAGCCGCGACTCTAGTGGTGTGTCGTCTGGCATGCTCTGGAACCTCTCAGTACGGCGTTCTCGCGGCCCCCGTATGAATTTAATCCAGGATCGTCCGTGATGGACGGGTCGAAACCGGCCGGCGGCGGGAGCGAGTAGCCCCCGCGATGGGAGGGACGGCTACCCCGCGGTCCCGATCCGTTCGCGGTAGGTGCCGTACTCGGCCTCGAACAGGTTCATTATCTCGCCCATCGTCGCGTAGGCCTTGACGGCGTCGACGACGTACGGCATCACGTTCTCGTCGGCGTCGATGGCCTCCTCCAGGGCGGCGAGTGCCGATTCGACGGCCTCGTCGTCGCGCTCGGCTTTCACGTCGTCCAGCCGCGATAGCTGGGTCTCCTGGACTTCCTCGTCGACGCTGAGGATGTCCGGTTCGGTGTCCTCCTCGACGGTGTAGGCGTTGACGCCGACGACCACCTCGTCGCCGTCTTCGACGCGCTGCTGGTATTCGTAGGCGGCGTCCTGGATCTCCCGGTGGAAGTACCCCTCGTCGATGCCAGTCAGGACGCCCTCGGTCATCGACCCGTCGCCCATCTCGCGGATGGTCTCGATGTACGCCATCGCCTCGGCCTCGACCTCGTCGGTGAGCGCCTCGACGGCGAAACTCCCACCCAGCGGGTCGACGATGTCCGCGGCGCCGGACTCTTCGGCGATGATCTGCTGGGTCCGCAGGGCCACGCGGACCGCTTCCTCGCTCGGGAGCGCGAGCGCCTCGTCGAAGCTGTTGGTGTGGAGGCTCTGGGTGCCGCCGAGCACGCCCGCGAGCGCCTGGATGGTCACCCGGACGACGTTGTTCAGCGGCTGCTGGGCGGTCAGCGACTGGCCGGCGGTCTGGGTGTGGAACTTCATCGCCCGGGCCTCGTCGTCGGCGTCGTACCACTCGTCCATGAGCCGCGCCCAGATCCGCCGCCCGGCCCGGAACTTCGCGACCTCCTCGAAGATCGAGTTGTGGGAGTTGAAGAAGAAAGACAGCTGCGGGCCGAACTCGTCGACGTCGAGGCCGCGCTCCTCGCAGGCCTCGACGTAGGCCAGCCCGTCGGCGAGGGTGAAGGCGAGTTCCTGAACGGCCGTCGATCCGGCCTCGCGGATGTGATACCCCGAGATGGAGATGGGCTTGAACTTCGGCGTCTGGTCGACGGCGAACTCGACGGTGTCGACGACGAGATCGAGGGACGGGCGGGGCGGTACCACCCACTCCTTCTGCGCGATGAACTCCTTGAGCATGTCGTTCTGGAGGGTGCCCCGGATCTCCTCGCGGGGGACGCCTTGCTGGTCGGCGACGGCGACGTACATCGCGTAGACGACCGGGGCGCTCGGGTTGATCGTGAAGGAGGTCGACACCTCGCTCACGTCGATGCCGTCGAAGATGATCTCCATGTCCCGCAGGGTGTCGACCGCCACGCCCTCGCGGCCGACTTCGCCGTCGCTCATCGGGTCGTCGGAGTCCAGCCCCATCAGCGACGGCATGTCGAAGGCCGTCGAGAGGCCGGTCTGGCCCTCGTCGATGAGGTAGTGGAAGCGCTCGTTGGTCTCCCGCGGCGTCCCGAAGCCCGCGAACTGGCGCATCGTCCAGGTGCGTCCGCGGTACATCGTCGGGTAGACGCCGCGAGTGTACGGCGGTTCGCCCGGGAAACCCAGGTCCTCCCCGTGGTCGACGTCGGCGACGTCCTCCGGCGTATAGAGCCGGTCGACCTCGTGGTTGGAGACCGTCGCGAAGCGGTCGGTGCGCTCGCCGTAACCGTCGAGGACAGGGTCGAGCGTCTCCGATTCCCACGCCTCGCGGGACTCGCGGATCGCGGCGAGGTCCTCGTCGTCGAACATGGGTGCAAATTTTGCCGGAGCGCGCATAAGGGTTCGGGCGAGCCGAGAGACAGCGGAAGAGGGACGGAGAGGGGCGCCAACGGGGAAACGGATCAGTCAACGGAGGAGGGCCGTCGCGTCAGCGGGCAGGTCAAGGTGCTCAGTGTCGGATCGAGGAGCGGGGTTCGTCACTTCAGGCCCTCGGTGGCGAGGTGGTACTCGAAGACGGTCTCCATACCGTCGACGAGGGTCGCCAGATCGACGCTGTCTGCGACCGCGTGGCGCGCGTGGACGTCCTCGTAGATACGCTGCCAGCGACGGCGGAAGCGACCCTCCATGCCGCTGGCGCGGATCGCCTCGACCACCGACTCGGTGTCGTCCGTCGCCGCCACTTCGACCGGCGAGACGACGCCCTCCTCGATGGCGGCGACGACGATCCCGGCGGAGTAGTCGCCCTCGACGACCTCGCGCTCCCAGGTGGTGAGCCAGTTCCCGATGCGGGCCATCTCCTGGAGGTCCCAGAGAGTGTTCCGCAGCGCGCCCAGGTCGGCGGGGTCGAACGACGGCGAGTACATCAGGTCGAGGTCGGCGTAAGGGAACATTACCATGTTGTGCGAGTCGTACTGGGTCGCGCCGGTCAGGTTCGCCATCGCGGGGTTGTCGCTGAGGAGCGCGCTGTACTCCATCGCGTCCGCGGTCTGGCTGAAGTCGTAAGCGAAGATGTCCGCGAACTCCTCGCGGCGCGGGGCGTCCTCGATTCCGGCCTCGAACTCGGTCCAGAGGCGCTCGACGAACGCGAACGTCTCGGCGTCGACGGCGGCCCGCTCGGGGTCGGCGTCCACGACGTCGCAGGGGAGGCGGCACGCCTCGCGGAAGGTCCGGCGGTCGCCGCGGTGTTCGATCAGGTCGTCGAGCACCGTGACGTACATCGTCAGGACCGTCTTCTGCTCGCGGACGTGCGCCGCGTGTTCCTCGGCGACCGACGAGAGCGTGAAGGAGGGGAACAGCGAGTAGATCCATCGCCAGAGGAACCGATCGCGCTCCTCGAAGTGGTCGGCGTACGCGTCGGCCAGTCGCTCCACGCGCTCCGGGAGCGTCACGTCCCGGATCTCCCCGAGTGGGTCGACCGGGTCGGACTCCGACTGGACGCCCTGTGTCGACATCCTCAGCGTCCCCCGTCGTCGACCTCGCCGTCGGTAGCGTCGCGATACCGGTGTTGCCCTCTCCCACGGGACGGACGGGGCGAGGGGCCGGTCGAAACGGGCGACGGAGTCGGTTCGGTCGTCGGTTCGGTCGGTCCGGAACGCCCGTTGGAATCAGTCCGAGGTCGGGCGGTAGGCCGCGTCATACCCGGGTAAGACAGAGATATCGTAAAAGGGGTTCCTGCGGATACCTCTCCCTGCGCGTCGGCTTCCGTGCCGGTTACTCACGGATGGGTGCTCACTTCCCTCCGTGACTCTGGCCGGGCTCGAAGCGGGCCCGTCCCACCTCGGGACGGACGGGCTCGTGCGTAATCTGAGGATACCTGCTGCGAATCGGTCGCATGCGACCGTCGCGGCGACGGCTCTCAGTAGTGACCCATCAGCCCCTGCCGGCGAGCGCGCGTCCCCATCCACTGGAACGCCCCGTAACCCAGCCCGAAGTAGACGACCGCGGTGCCGACGAGCAAGCCGACCTCTGCGGGCGGCAACTCCCAGAGGCGGAGCCCCTGTTGCATCGACCCCGCGAGGAGGTAACTCCCCTGGGAGATGGGGAGCAGGCGGACCCAGAACACGTCCAGCGAGGGCGAGGCGATCAGGCCGAGGAAGACGAACTGGAGGATGTTGAAGACGTTCTCGACCCGCTTGAACAGCAGCGCCAGGCCGCCGAAGAAATAGCCCATCCCGATCGCCGGCGCGATGGCGAGGACGGTGATGACCACGATAGTCACCAGGGGGAAGTGAAGCGACTCGCCGGTCAGCGCGAGCATGAAGGCGAGCGTGGCCGCGCCCCAGCCGAAGCTCTCCGCGACGCGGACAGCGATGTGGGCGAGCATCACCCGGCCGTACCCGAACGGCGACATGTACAGCTGTTCGAGGGTCCCCCACTGTGACTCGCGCGTGACGCTCCACGCCAGGCCCGAGAACGCGGTCATCGCCATGCTCCAGAGGAAGTAGCCGACGATGATCCCGCCGAGGCTGTCGGTGAGCGCACGGCCGGAGAGCGCCCGGCCACCGAAGAAGACCATCCCGAAGAACAGGAACGTCATCGCGAGCCCCGACAGCGTGTTCACCGGGTAGCGGTACAGCAACAGCGCCCGCTTCTTCGCGAGCGCCCACAGCAGCGTCCCGTAGCTCCCGGTGGCGCGTCCCCGCTCTCGCCCGTCTGTCGGGCCGGGCTCCGAGGAAGCGGTCTCGGCGCTCACCGCTGGTCACCACCGTTCGCACGGGCCGCGGGGGCCGGCCCGTCGCCGTTCGTCAGTTCGAGGAAGACGTCTTCGAGGTCGGGGTCGATCGACTCGACCTCGTGGACCGTGAGACCCGCGTCCCGCAGGTCGTCCATGAGGTCGTAGAACCGCTCCGGGTCGCCCAGCGCGACCTCGAACGCCGTCCGGTCGCCACGGGCCTCGAACTCGTCGACGCCGTAGACCTCGCGGAGTCGCTCGCGCGTCTCGTCGCCGACCGCGTCCTCGCTCCCGTCGCCGCCGCCGTCGCCGTCGGTAGCGGCCGCGTCTCGCTCACCCGCCACGCCGACGACCACGCGGTAGGCGAAGGTGCGGAACACGTCGATCAGGTCCGCCACGGCGTCGTCAGCGATGACTTCGCCGCCGTTCATGATGACGATGCGGTCGCAAACGTCCTGGACGACGTCCATGTCGTGGCTGGAGAGGACGATGGTCATGTCCTCCTGGTCGGCCAACCGACGGATCTCCCGCCGGAGTTCGACCGAGGACTCGACATCGAGCCCGAGCGTCGGCTCGTCGAGGAACGCGACCTCCACGTCGCGGGCGAGCGCGCAGGCCAGCGACACCTTCTGTTTCTGGCCGCGCGAGAGGTCGTTGACCGGCTCGTCGGCCTTCTCGGCGAGCGAGAGCTGTTCGAGGAGCGCGTCGTGGCGCTCGCGGAGCGCGCCGGGGGACTCGCCGCCGACGGCCGCGAAGAACTCCAGGTTCTCCCGGACGGTGAGCTTCCAGTAGACGTTGCGAGCGCCTTCCAGCATCGCGCCGACGCGGGCGTAGGCCGCCTGCGGGTCATCGTAGACGTCGACGCCGGCGACGCGAACGTCGCCCTCGTCGGCGATCACCAGCCCGAGGACCGACTTGATGAGCGTCGTCTTGCCCGCGCCGTTGGGGCCGAGCACGCCGATGACCGTTCCAGGCCGGACGTCGAGGGTCACGTCGTCCACCGCCCGGACCTCCTCCGCACCGTCCCCGAAGGTCTTCGTCAGGTTCCGCACCGAGAGGGCGGCCTCGCCCTCGTCCGTCGGCCCGCCCCGCTCGTCGACCGCAGCCACGTCGCGAGGGACCTGTTCAGGTGCCGTAGTCATCGTGGGTCGGCGTAGTCGGTGTCAGCACATAACAATTTCCTGCACGGCCGTTCAGTTTCACTTCTGACAGGACGCAACTGTTTTTCCGGCGGCTGGGCAACGGATCGCATGGTCGAACGCGGTGGATCCCGCGGGGTGGGGGACGGCGACGGCGGTGGTAGCGGTACCGACGGTGATAGCGACGCCCGCGGTGCCGGCGACTCGAACGACGACAGCGGCGGGCGGACGGCCGGCGGTGCCGATCCGGCGGCGGTGTTCGAGCTACTCGCCGACGAGACGCGGCTGGCGATCGTCCGGGAACTCGCCGCGGAGCGTCAGTCGAACTGGCAGTGGGCGGGTGCGACGTTCGCCGAGTTGCGCCGCGCCGTGGGCGTCGACGACGCAGGGAACTTCAGCTACCACCTGGAGAAGCTCTGCGGGCCGCTGGTCGTCAAGGACGGCGACGAGTACCACCTGCGAAATCGCGGCATGCAACTGGTCGGGGCGGTCGAGTCGGGGCGGTACACCGGTCCCGGCGACCCGTTTCGCGAAGAGGTCGCGTACGACTGCCCGTATCCCGACTGCGACCGCCCGCTCGTCGCCGTCTACGAGGACCAGTACTTCCGACTGCGCTGTCCCGACCACCACGTGTTCAACGGGACCGCGCTTCCGCCGGTCGCGGCCGACCACCACACGGCGGACGAACTGGTCGCGATCACCATGCTGGAGCTGCGTCAGCAGGTCCAGCGGGCCCGAGCGGGCGTCTGCCCGAACTGCTGGGGACCGATCGAGGGACAGCTCCCCGGGACGGACACGTCGCTGCCGTCGCAGATAGACGCCGAACTCCCCGAAGACGCGCTGCTCGCGACGTTCGACTGCGGCCAGTGCGGGATCTCGTTCGACCTCCCGCCGGGCGCGTGCGTCGTCGAACACCCCGCGGTCGTGGCGTTCTACCGGCGCCACGACGAGCCGATCCGCGGCCGGCCGTACGTCACCCTGCCGTTCTGTCACCTCAACCGCGGCGCCCTCGAATCGGCGGAGCCAGTCCGCGTCCGCGTCGACGTGCGTCTGGACGGCGACCGTCTGTCGCTGTGGCTCGACGGGGAGACGAACGTCGTCGAGTACGAGCGCGAGTGACGGAGGCCGCGGCGGTCAGTCCTGCAACCGCTGGGTCTTCTGGACGAGCGGGTGGTGGGCGTAGTCGACGACGGCGATGTCGCCGATCGATTCGAGCGCTTCCTTCTCGGCGGTCTTCGCCATCCCGAGGTCGACGGGTTCCGAGAGGACGATGACGTAGGCGTCCATCGACTCGATGTCGAGGCGCGCGGCGGCCTTGACGCGGTGGTGACCGTCGGCGAGCAACAGGTCGCCGTCGTTGTCGATGACGACGAGCGGCTCCGCCAGGCGGCGTTCGAGCTCGTACCGGCGCCCCTCCAGTTCGTCGGCGTAGACCTTCCCCTGGGTCGGCGTCAGGTCGGCGAGCGACACCTCGCGGCGCTCCTGGGAGACGGCGACGCCGTGGATGTTCTCCAGGGTCTGCATCAGGTTGTCCACCTTCCCGGGCGTGGCGCGTTCGATCTGCGAGCGGATCACGTCCGCGTTGCTGATGATACCGACGAGATTGCCGGCGTCGTCGACGACCGGGAGCTTCTGGATGCCCGACCGCAGGATGACGCGCGCGGCGTCGTCGATGTTCATGTCGGGATGGGCGACCAGCAGGTCGTCGCTCATCACCTTGAAGATGGGCTCGGCGTCGGGCTCTTGCAGCAGGTCGCGAGCGCTGACGAACCCCTCGACGTGACGCCCGTCGCACACCGGAAAGCCGCTGTGTTCGGTGCTGCCCGCGATCTTCGCGGCGACGTCGCCGACCGTGTCGTCCGGCGAGACGGTGTCGACCTCGCGAGTCATGTAGTCTTTCACTGACAGCGCGCCCTCCTCGACCATTAGGGGTCAGTGTCGTCGCGCGGCCAAAAACACACCGCCTGAAGCCGACGGCGACCCGCGCGGTCGGCGAGGACTGTCAGGAGTCGTCGGGAGCGTCGCCGTCGGACGCCGCGTCCGTGTCGCGGTCGTCGCCGAACGGGTCCTCATCACGCGCGTCGCCGTCGCCTTCCAGGTCCTTGCCGGCGAGGTCTTCTAGCGAGCGGGCTCCGACCACCCCAGAGCCGTGGTAGTCGTCGGCGTGGAGACCGGCCATGACGCGGTGCGACCGCGACCCCATCGCGTCGAGGAAGCGGTCCGAGACGATGGCGCGGACGACCTCGTTGAGCGACTCGTCGTCCGCGTCGATGGCGTCAAGCAGGCCGAGAGAGATCTGCGCGCCGGCCATGTCGGCGTGGCCGCCGGCGCTCCCGATCTGGCCGAAGGCGTCCCGGAGCGTCTCTCCCAGGTCGAGGTCCGTGCCGCGGGCGCGCGCCGAGACGTATATGATGCCGTCGCTGATGCCGTAGACGAGCGTCGTCGTCACGTCCTCCAGGTCGAGGAGCCGGTCGGCGGCCTGGGCGAGCGCGTCGCGGTCGGACAGCTCGCCGACGCAACTCAACAGGCCCGTCCCGTGGCGCTCACGATTGCGGATCGCCCGCGCGATGGTGTCGAGCGTCTCCGCGCTCATGCTCGGCGACTCGATCCGGTCGAGCGTCCCCGGGTCCGCGTACGGCACCAGAAACGCCGACGCTTCGAAGTCCTGTGGGTTCACCTCTCGGGTGTACTCGTCGGTGTCCACGCGGATACCGAACAGCAGCCCCGTCGCGACCTCTCGCGTCGGCGTGAGACCGAGCGTGCGGAAGTAATCGACCAGGAGCGTGCTGGTCGCGCCCACCTCGCTCCGGAGGTCGACGAACCGCGCCTCGACCGGGTACCGCGGCGGGTGGTGGTCGATGACGACGTCGACCGACGTGTCGTCCGGCAGCCCGTCGTTGACGCCCGGTCGGGAGTGGTCGACCAGTGCCACGCCGTCGTACTCGTCCAGGTCCGCCTCCGGTTCGAGGTTGATGAGGTCGAACTCCAGCACGTTGACGAACGCCCGGTTCTCCTGGTGGGTGATGTCGCCGAAGTAGCAGATGTCGGAGGGGCAGTCCGCGGCCGCCGCGATCCGGGCGAGCGCGACCGCGCTCGCGATGGCGTCCGGGTCCGGGTTGTCGTGGGTGACGATCGCCAGCCGACCGTCGACGTCCCGGAGGACGCTCGTCAGTTTCCGCGTCCGCAGGCCCGCGTCGCCGACCGTCTCGATCAAC
The DNA here is from genome assembly GCF_047715405.1 of Halosimplex rarum. Classification (NCBI taxonomy): domain Archaea; kingdom Methanobacteriati; phylum Methanobacteriota; class Halobacteria; order Halobacteriales; family Haloarculaceae; genus Halosimplex; species Halosimplex rarum. Next base: position 419,854 of record NZ_CP180412.1, on the reverse strand, counting down.
CGTTCGGCCGTGGCCGCCCGCGGATCGACGATTTCGTCGGCCACCGCCTCGACGGCCGCCACCTCGTCGCTCGTCGGCTCCTCGCCGGTGTACGCGAGGACGAACGCGCCCGGGAACACCTGTCGGACGGCCCGTGCGGCCGCCACGTTGGTCCCCGGGTCCGCCGTCGCGACGGCCACGGTGTCGGGCCGCTCGCGCTCCCGCAGCGTCGCCTCTTCGGTGGGGTCGCCGACCTCCGCCGCGATCCCCTCCTCGCGGAGCGTCCGGACGGCGTTCTCGTCGGCGGAGACGACCGAGAGACGGCCCCGTCGCTCGGCGAGTTCACCGACGAGTGCGCCCGCGAGGGACCCGGTCCCCAGAACGAGGCGGGACGTCATACCCTGTGGTCAGGCAACGGCAGATAAAAAACCATCACACTCGTTTCGCTCCGCGAATCGACCGGTTCGCGGCCCCCGTCCGCGTCGGTCCGCGTCACTTCAGTCGTTCCTGGAGGAAAGAGGGGTGGGCGGCGCTGACGCCCGCGACGGCCTTGATCCGCGATTCGATGACGTCGCCGACCGCGTCGCCGTCGGGCGCGCGCACCTCGGCCATCAGCATGTGGTCGCCGCTGGAGGTGTAGAGGGCTTCGATCTCCTCGATCCCCTTGAGTTCGCGGATCGCTTCGACGTAGCGTTCGCTCTCGACGTCCATCCCGACGAGGGCGATCGACTGGCCGGGCAACTTCTTCGGGTCGACGTCGGCGGAGTAGCCGACGATGACCTCCTCGTCTTCGAGGCGCTGGATGTACTTGCGGACTGTCGGCTTCGATACCTCGACCCGGTCCGCGATCTCGGCGTAGGAGGCCTGGGCGTCCTCCTCTAAGACGGAGAGGATCCGTTCCTCCGTCGATTCGGCGCTCATACACCTTAATTTACCTCGCGACGAAAAATATCTTCCGAAACCACAAACGCGGTTCGAACGGGCCGTCCGGGGACGGCCGCACCCCGTCAGCGGCGACGAGTCGGCTGGAGACGACCGAACTCGGGTCGAGCCGGGTCGGTCCGGCTTACGTGTGTTTCTGGATGAGCTGCTCGGCGCAGCGCTCCCACTCGGCGTCCTCGTCGTAGTAGCGCTCGGCCAGCGGCTCCTCGGGCATCTCGCCCGTCGCGCGCTTCTCCTCGCCGTAGGAGGGGCGGTCCTCGGCCTTGTAGAAGCGACCGGTCAGCACCTCGCCCTCGTAGAGCTTCGACTCGACCTCGTACATCATCTTGCCGGCCTCCTCCCGGTTCGTGACGTCGAAGTCGTAGTCGTCGGAGTCCTGCACGTCCGTGTACGGGACGTACTGGCGGGCGTCCTTGTTCCAGGTCGGACACTGGGTCAGGAAGTCGATGTGCGCGAAGCCGTCGTGCTCGACGGCCTCGGCGATGATCTCCGCGGCCTGGTTCGGGTTGACCGCGGCCGTGCGGGCGACGTAGGAAGCCCCGGACGCCAGCGACAGCGAGAGCGGCCGAACGGGCTGTTTGGCGCTCCCGCTGGGCTGGGTCTTGGACTTGTGACCCTTCGGGCTCGTCGGCGAGGTCTGGCCCTTGGTGAGGCCGAAGATCTCGTTGTTGAACACGATATAGGTCATGTCGTGGTTCTCGCGGGCGGTGTGCATGAAGTGGTTCCCGCCGATCCCGTAGCCGTCGCCGTCGCCGCCGGCCGCGACGACCTCGACGCCGGGGTTCGCGAGCTTCGCCGCGCGCGCCACGGGCAGCGAGCGCCCGTGGATGGTGTGGAACCCGTAGCTCTCGAAATAGCTGTTCAGCTTGCCCGAACAGCCGATGCCCGTACACAGCAGGACCTCGTCGGGGTTCTTCCCGAGCTTGGACATCGCCTTCTTCAGGGCGTTGTTCACCGCGAAGTCGCCACAGCCCGGACACCACGTGGGCTGGGGCTCGATCCCCGGTGTGAACTCGTCTTCCTCAGCTTCTCGTTGTTCGCCGATGGCGCTGAATGCACTCATTGGTTAGTCACCTGCCGCTGGTACGTACTTCATGTTGCTGACGGAGAGTTCCTCGCCCTCGATGCTGGACTCGAAGCCCTCGACGATCTCCGCCGGTTCGAACGGGTTGCCGTTGTACTTCAGCAGACTGGAGAGCTTCGGTCCGAAGCGACCGAGTTCCTTCTGGGTGAGCCCGCGGAACTGCGCGGTCGCGTTCATCTCCACGACGAGGCACTCCTCGACCGATTCGAGGAACTCGCTGACCTCGTCCTCGGGGTACGGCATCATGTCGCTGACGCCGATGGCCTTCACGGAGTGACCGGCCTCGTTGAGGCGGTCGACCGCCTCGAAGACGGTGCCCTGGTGGCTCCCCCAGCACATGATTCCGTACTCGGCCTCGTCGGGACCGTGGTGGGTCTGGTTGCCCTTCGCGTCGAGTTCCTCGCGGATGGAGTCGAGCTTGCCCAGCCGACGGTTCATCTGCAGGACGCGGTTCGTCGGGTCCTCGCTGATGTGGCCGGCCTCGTTGTGCTCGTTCCCCGTCGCGAGGAAGCGCCCGCCCTTCTGGCCGGGCACCGAGCGCGGACTGACGCCCTCTTTGCCGCCTTCGGCGTCGTACTCGAAGCGCTTGAACTTGCCAGCGTGGTGCTCGGCGGCTTCGGCGATCTCCTCTTCCGTGATGACCGAGCCCGGGTCGCCGTCGGGGTCGCGGTCGAAGAAGCTCGCGTCGACGTTGCGGAGTTCGCCCTGGAGCTTCTGGTCGTAGACCAGAACCACCGGGATCTGGTAGTCGTAGGCCAGTTCGAAGGCGGTCCGGATCTGCTCGTAACACTCCTCCTGGTCGCCGGGCGCGAGCACGACCCGCGTGGAGTCGCCCTGGCTCGTATAGAGTACGTGCTCCAGGTCGGCCTGTTCGGGCTTGGTCGGCATCCCGGTCGAGGGCCCCGCACGCATGGCCTCGACGAGGACGACCGGCGTCTCGGACATCTCGGCGAGTCCGAGCGGTTCGCTCATCAGGGCGAACCCACCGCCGGAGGACCCGGACATGGACTTCACGCCCGCGTGGCTGGCGCCGAGCGCCAGCGCCGCCGCAGCGATCTCGTCTTCGACCTGCTCTGAGATCCCGCCGAACTGCGGCAGGTTCTGGGACATGATCGTGAACACGTCGGTCCACGGCGTCATCGGGTAGCCGGCGATGAACCGACAACCCGCGTCGAGGGCGCCGTAGGCGATGGCGTCACTGCCCGAGACGAGCGCCTGCGGCTCTTCGGGCTCGCCGTGGTCGGGCATGGAGATGTCGTGGTTCTGCTCGAACTCCTGGGCCTGCTCGTAGCCGTCCTGGATGACTGCGAGGTTGGCCTCGAGGATGTCCTCGTCCCACATCTCCTCCATGATCCCCTCGTACTCGGTGGTGTCCATGTCGAGGAGCGCGGCGGTGACGCCGATCCCGGCGTTGTTGCGCATGATCTCGCGGCCGTGTTCCTTCGCGATGCCGCGCAGATCGACCGGGTAGACGTGCCAGCCGTTCTCCTCGGCGCGCTCTTCGAGGTTAATCTCCGCGACCTGCTCCTCGTCGATGAGCCCCGAGTCGTACACGATGATGCCGCCCTCGCGGAGGTCGTCGAGGTTCTCCGAGAGGGGTTTCAGTTCCTCGTTGCCGTAGTAGGCGTCTTCCTGGGGGTTCCGCGCGAAACTGTCACCGAGCGCCAGCAGGAAGTTGTAGCCGTCCCCGCGGGAACGCGCCCCGTCGGGGGTGGCCCGTACTTCCACGTAGGTGTGGCCGCCCCGAATCCGGGACGGGTAGTGTCGGTGTGTGAATACGTCGAGACCCGACCGCATGAGGGCCTTGGCGAAGTATCGACTGTTGCTGTCGATACCGTCGCCAGAACCACCCGCAATCCGCCATATTAGTTCCTGATCTGTCATGGATACATCGATCGGCCCCGATTCGGGTGCCGTGAACGGATCGACGATTGGACCCGACTAAAGCGTTTTCACTCTGTCACCGGCTAATAATCGTGAAGGTTGGGTACGGACCGTCTCGCGCCTGAACTCGGGCGAGGGTGACAACTGCACGCACATACGATCGCTGTCGTATATCTCTGTACGTGTTCTCTATATCAGTAAACCATTCCCTACAAGTCCTGACCATCTATTCGAAACCGATCATCACCTCGCTCGGAGTCGCTACCGGTAGATATCGGCCGCTCAGACAGTCGTCGGATCACCTGTCACAGCGCCGCCGCAGTTCCATCGGTGTCGGCGACCTCGAGAGAAATATCAGAAAAAGCTAGAACGCGGCCGCGGAACCGGCGTCGAAAGCCGAGGTTACTTCGGCGCCTGGTTGTAGATCAGGTTGCGCTGGATGTCGTTCGCGCCCTCGTAGATGACGGGGACGCGCACGTCGCGGTAGACGCGGGCGATCCGACGGTCGTGGAGGACCGAGCGGCCGCCGTGGAGCTGCATCGCCTTCTGGGCGCAGTCGTTGGCCGTCTCCGTGGACTTGAGCTTCGCCATCGCCGCCCAGAAGCCGGCGTCGTCGCTGTCAGCGACGTGGTCGGCGGCGCGCCAGTTCAGCGCGCGCGCGGCCTCGAACTCCGTCCGCATGTCAGCGAGCTTGTGCTGGACGGCCTGGAACTCGTCGACCGACCGGCCGAACGCTTCCCGGTCGTGGACGAAGTCCCACGCCTCCTCGATGGCCGCGGCGGCCATGCCGATGCCGTGGCCGCCGACGATGACGCGACCGTGGTTGAAGAACTCCGCGAGCATGTAGAAGCCGGCGCCCTCGACGCCGATCAGGTGATCCTCGGGCACGCGGCAGTCCTCCAGCGTGAGGTGAGCCTGCTTCGACGCGCGGAAGGCCATCTTCTCGGGGATGTGCTCGGCCTCGTAGCCGTCGGTGTCCGTGGGGACGACGAACAGCGAGTAGTTGCCGTAGCGGTTGTTCTCGTCGTCGCCGGTCTTCGCGTAGACGGTCACCCAGTCGGCCTCGACGCCGTTGCCGATCCAGTACTTCTCGCCGTTCAGGACGTACTCGTCGCCGTCTCTCTCCGCGGTCGTGGTCATCCCCGCCAGGTCGCTGCCCGTGTCGGGCTCGGAGACGGCGAGACCGGTGATCTGCTCGTTCGTCGCGACCGGTCGGAGGAACTCCTCTTTGAGTTCCTCGTCGCCGTGCTCTTCGAGTATCTCGGCGCCGAAACTCGCAAGCTGGAGCGTGAGCGCGATGCCGGCGTCCGCGCGGTAGAACTCCTCGGCGATAGCGAGCACCTGGTGGAGCGAGAACCCCTTCCCGCCGTACTCCTCGCCGATGTCCTGAGCGACGAGCCCGGCGTCCATCCCCGCTTCGAGGACCTCGTGGGGGTACTCGCCCGTCTCGAAGTACTCCGCTGCGTTCGGTGCGATGTGTTCGGCCGCGAACTCGCGGGCCTGCTGTTTGACCTCGCGGGCCTCCTCGGGGACCGGTCGCTCGTCCAGTAGCTCCATGTCCCCCGGAAGGAGCGGGAGACCCAAATAAACGCTGACACGGCAACAAACGGGTGACTCGTTGATCGTTCAGTCCCCGGCCGCCGGGGCGAGCGCCCAGTTCGGCCGTCGATTCGACGAACGGAGGCGAGCGGTAGTCAGGCCCCAGGTGCGGCGTCGTCGGGCACGCGGCCCTCGACGAGCGACTCGTCGCCGTACTCCTCGCGGAGGGCCTGTTTGTTGAACTTACCAGTCGCGGTCTTGGGAACTTCGTCGATGAAGACGACGTTGTCCGGCACCCACCACTTGGGGTACGATTCGAGGACGTGGTCGCGCAGGCTCGCTTCCAGCGCGTCGCGGTCGACGCCCTCGTTCGAAACCACGAGCGCGAGCGGTCGCTCCTGCCAGCGCTCGTGGGGCACGCCGATGACGGCGGCCTCGGCCACTTCGTCGTGGGCCATCAACTCGTTCTCCAGTTCCTGCGACGAGATCCACTCGCCGCCGCTCTTGATGACGTCTTTCGCGCGGTCGACGATCTTGATGTAGCCGTCCTCGTCGACCGAGACGACGTCGCCGGTCTTCAGGTAGCCGTCCTCGAACTCCAGGTCGTTCGCCTCCGGTCGCTCGAAGTACTCGGTGGTGACCCACGGCCCCTTGACCCACAGCTCACCGAAGTCCTCACCGTTCCACGGGACCTCCTCGCCGTCGTCGTCGACGACTCTGAACTCCAGTCCAGGCGTGATGAGCCCCTGTTTCGACCGCTTTTCGAGCTGCGTCTCGTAGTCGGCGTCCGCGAGGCTACCCTTGAGGTGGGCGGCCGAGCCGACGGGCGAGGTCTCCGTCATGCCCCAGGCGTGGAGCAGTTCCACGTCGTGGTCGTCGAAAAAGCGGATCATCGCGTCGGGCGCTGCGCTGCCGCCCACGACTAGCCGGTCAAGCGCCGAGAGATCCACGTCGTTCTCCTTCACGTACTCCATCAGTCCGAGCCACACCGTCGGGACGCCCGCGGTGACGGTGACGCCCTCCGCCTCGATCAGGTTCGCGAGGTCTTCGGGCTCGGGCTTGGGGCCGGGGTAGACGTGTTTCGCGCCGCCGGCCGTCGCCGAGAACGGCAGTCCCCACGCGTTGACGTGGAACATCGGGACGACGGGCATCACCACGTCGTCGTCGTCCAGCGGGATCCCCTGCGGTTGCTGGAGTGCCATCGTGTGACTCCACAGCATGCCCTGGGTGTACTCCACGCCCTTCGGCCGCCCGGTCGTCCCCGAGGTGTAGCACATCCCCGCGGGCTGGTCTTCGTCGTTGTCCGGCCAGTCGTACTCGGTCGAGTGACCTTCGATGAACGACTCGTAGGCCACCGCGTCGAGGTCCGTGTCGGGCACCGTCTCGCCCATCACCACGTAGCGCTCGACCGACTCGAACGACGAGGGGTCGTCAGCGACCGCGCCCTCCAGTTTCGGTAGCAGCGAGTGGTCGACGAACAGCGTCCGGTCCTCGGCGTTCTCGACGATGTACTGGATGTGCTTGTCGGGCAGGAGTGGATTGATCGTGTGCAGTTGCGCCCCGGTCCCCGGTACGCCGAAGTACGTCTCGAAGTGCCGATGATGGTTCCAGCAGAACGTGCCGATCCGTTCGCCGTCCCCGTAGCCCGCATCGTCGAGGGCACCGGCCAGCTGTGCCGTCCGGTCGCCGTACTCGTCGTAATCGTACCTGACTACGCCGTCGTGCGTGCGCGAGACGACCTCCGTCTCCGGATACAGTTGTTCGGCCCGCCACGCGAACGGTCGCAGTGTCTGGTCGGTTCCGCCTGGCATACAGTAGCACACGTACCGCTGGTACAAGAAATGTGCATGAACGATCGCAAACGAATCGGCCGTTCGTTCGGTGGCTGCGCGTTCGGCAGGGGCCGGGAGGCGTCCGGGCTCGGGGCCGTCGGCCTACACTTCGATCTGCTGCATCAGTGCGACGAGCTCGTCGAGCTGCGGGAAGGTGTAGACCTTGACGTCGACGTTCGAGTCGGGCGCCTGGACGTGCGAGTCGAACATGAGCGCCATGTCGCTCTCGCGGTCGCCGACGAGTTCGTCGACCATGCCGCTCCCGGGGCCGAAGATGAAACTCGGTGGGCCGATGTCGATGGTGGTGTCGAGGACGTTCGCCCACCCGTCGATGAAGCCGCTGGTCATGATGTTGCCGATCTCCTGGATGGCCGAGCGCTCCATGTCGGTGAAGCCGTCGGCGGACGGGTCGGTCTCCCCCATGTCGCCGATCATCCCGTGCGAGAGTTCCTTCGCGCTCGCGGCTTCGAGGAGAAAGAGGATGTGGCCGTGGGGCGGTTCGACCAGTTCGATGCTGATGCCGATCTGCTCGGCGTGGCCCACGTGCGTCTTGATGTCGGGGATATCGATGAAGTTGATCTTGGTGATCTCCATCTCCGTCTCCATCCCGGTCATCTGGCTCAGATGGCCCGCGACGGTGTTGCCGCCCTCCTTGGCCATCTTGTTGAACAACCCGAGTTTGCGGATATCTATCTTCAGACTCATTGGCGACCCTGCGGGGTGCCGACGGGTTTCGACCCGACCCACATAAGCGGTCCCCCCCGATTTTCGCAATCGAGACTGGCGAGGAATCCGCCGCGGTGGGGAGGGACGAGGTGAGGCGGAATGAGGCGAGGCGAGACGGGGCGGTGCGGTTCAGTGCTCGCGCTGGCTCACCGCGACGCCCTCGCCCAGCGGCAGCAGCGTCGTCTCGAACGCCTCGTCGCCGCGGACCGTCTCGATGTACTCCGCGATGCCGCGCGTCATCCCGTCCATCGACCCGGCGTCCCCGTCGCCCTCGAAGTAGTCGCGTAGCTGTTCGGCGTCGATCGACCCGCCGGCGACGGCGTTGTCGGCGGCGACGATGCCGCCCGGTGCCACCTTGTCCCGGACCGCCTCGAACGCCTCCGCGTAGCGCTCCTTCTGGCAGTCGATCAGCACCACGTCGAAGGGACCGTCGTAGTCCTCGATCGTCTCGATAGCGTCGCCGTGTTCGAATGCCGCCCGGTCCGCGAGGCCTCCGCGGTCGAGGTACTCGCGGGCCTGGTCGAGTTCGTCGGCGTCGATCTCCGTGAGGACCACTTCACCGTCCTCCGGGAGTTCGCGCGCGAACCAGTACGCCGAGTAGCCGAAGCCCGACCCGAACTCGAAGACGCGCTCGGCGTCGGCGAACCGGGCGCACATCGCGAGCCACCCGCCCACCGCGGGCCCGACGTACGGGAACCCCTCGCGGCGGGCCTGCGCGCCCATCTCCTCGATAATCTCGTCGGCCTCGGGGCCTATGGCCGTCGCGTACGATTCGAGCAGTTCCGGGAGTTCGTCTGCCGTCATAGGCCGTCTGTTCGCTCCCCGTCCGGAAAAAGGGGCCCCGCCCCGGTAGTCCGTGCCGGATCAAGAGTGGCAAGCGGTGGGAATCCAATCGAGGAGTCCGGAGACAGCGAGCCAGCAACAGCGAACAGCGTGAAAGCCCCGGCCGTCCCGACTCGGGGGCCTCGCTGCGCTCCTCGGTCGTGGTCCGAGAGAGCGAAGCTCTCTCGTCATCACGAAAGAGCGCTCCGCGCTCTTTCGAACGACTCCGCTCCCTGCGGTGCTTCCGTCGGCCGCCTTCGTCGGGACGGCCGCCCCTTTCATTCCCACCCGCGTAGACTGTCGAACGAGTTGTGCGGGTGGGAATGAAAGGGGCCGGGCGCTCGCCGGTAACTGACGACGCAAGCACCACAGCGAACGCAGTGAGCGAGGAGCGCAGCGAGTCAGGGCCGGCCGAGCGCCCGGGGGCTTTCACGCTGTTCGTAGCGATTCTCCTCGAGGTGGCAGTCATCACACCGATCCATCTACCACGGTACACAAGCACTCCTAGCCGTCGAGACATTCAAACGGGTACGGCCGTAACCCCGGACATGTCAGAGACGCCGCCGGGGCCGAAGGGCGAACCACTGTTCGGGAGCAGTCGGCGCTACGCCCGCGATCCGTTCTCGTTCATCGCGGCGGTCGAAGCGACCTACGACGGCGTGGCGCTGTTCGACATGGGGCCGATGGACACCTACATGGTGACCGAGCCGGCCGACATCGAGCGCGTGCTCGTCTCGGAGGCCGACGCCTACCGGAAACCGGACTTCCAGAACGACGCGCTCGGCGACCTGCTGGGCGACGGCCTCCTCCTCAGCGAGGGCGAGACCTGGGAGCGCCAGCGCGACCTCGCCAATCCGGCCTTCCGGATGGCTCGACTCTCGGGGATGGCCGACCGGATCACCGGCCACGCCGAGTCGATGGTCGAGGAGTGGTCGGCCGGCCAGACCGTCGACGTCGAGAGCGAGATGGCCCGCGTGACCCTGAACGTCATCCTCGACCTGATGATGGGCGTCGAACTCTCGGACGAGCGCGTCCGGACCGTCGAGGACCAGCTAGAACCCCTGGGACGGCGCTTCGAGCCCGACCCGATCCGGTTCGCGATGCCCGAGTGGGTGCCGATGCCCGGCGACGAGGAGTTCGAGTCGGCGGTCGACGCGCTCGAAGCGGTGCTGGACGAGATCATCGAGACGCGTCGCGGGACGGAAGGCGTCGAGGGCATCGAGCGGGCATCGACCGGCGCCGATACCGGCGACCCGCCGATGGACTTCCTCTCGATCCTGTTGCGGGCGCAAAAGCGCGGCGAGCAGTCCGCCCGGCAGCTCCGAGACGAGATGATGACGATGCTGCTGGCCGGCCACGACACGACCGCGCTGGTGCTGACCTACACGTGGTACCTCCTCTCGGAGCACCCGGAGGCCGAGCGTCGCGTCCAGCGGGAAGTCGACGACGTGCTCGCGGGCGACCGACCCGGCATGGAGCACGTCCGGGAGTTCGAGTTCCTCGACCGGGTCGTCAACGAGGCGATGCGTCTGTACCCGCCGGTGTTCACCATCTTCCGCGAATCGACGGAACCCGTGGACCTCGGTGGGTATCGCGTGCCGACGGGCTCGACGATCATGCTCCCCCAGTGGGGCGTTCACCGCTCGGAGCGGTACTGGCAGGACCCCGATTCGTTCGACCCCGACCGGTTCAGCCCCGAGCGTCGCGCCGACCGGCCGCGCTTCGCGTTCTTCCCGTTCGGCGGCGGCCCGCGCCACTGCATCGGGAAGCACCTCTCCCTGCTGGAAGCGAAACTCATCCTCGCCACCGTGATCGCCGAGTACGAACTGGACTTCCTGGGAGAGCCGCCGCTGGAGTTCATGCCGTCGCTGACGATGCACCCCCGCCAGACGATGGAGATGCGCGTCGAGGAGCGGTGAGAACTGCCCAGGCGCTCTCCCGCTCGGTTCGTCGTCAGTCGGCCCGGTCGAGCGCTGCCCGTCCCTCGTCGACCCACCACTGCAAGTCCTTGTACGCCTCGGGCCAGCTGGTCAGCAGTCTGTCCTCGGCCGCGGCGAGTTCCTCTGTTGTCCAGAAGCGCGCCGCTGCGACCTCGTCATCCGCGGTTGGCGTACCGGCGACGTCGGCGGCGTCGACGGCGTAACAGAGGCAGGTCTTGTGGGTCGCCTCGAACTTGACGAACGTCCGCGCGTCGAAGAGGACCAGATCTGCGGGATCGACGGTCAGCGTCGTCTCCTCTTCGAGTTCGCGAGCGCCGGCGACGTCGGGGTCCTCGCCGGCTTCGACCATCCCGCCGGGCGTCCCCCAGAGGTCTCGGTCGGGGATATCGACCTTCACCAGCAGCACGGCGTCGTCGTCGTGCGGCTTCGCCGCACTGCCCGGGGGACTTCGTCCCCCGCTGTCGATCACGGCCACTCGCGCAGTGGGGATGGGGTTGAAGAACTCGTATTCGCCGCAGTCTTCACACTGCTGGACAGACGGTGGATCGACCGCTTCGAGCCGACCCCCGCAGTCCGGGCAGTAGTCGGGCGGAGTGTTGGGCATTGACACACCGTCGGCGGTGAGAGATAATAAAGGCCTCTGACACGATCGACGGTTCGGGTTCGCTCCGCGTTCACGCTCGCCGGTGCGTTCCGTCAGTGGGGGAACCTTTTTCGAGGGACCGCCTAAACCGTCGGGAGTACGAATGGACGGGAGCGACGGGAGAGACGCTGACCTCGGTGAGGAGATAGAACACGTCCTCGTGACGAACGACGACGGCATCGACGGCCACGGGCTCCGGGCGGTCGCAGACAGGCTCTCGGAGGTGGCGGACGTGACGGTCGTCGCGCCGGAGGGAGACGTCAGCGGGGTCGGGCGCACGCGCCAGCGCCGGATTTCCTACGAAGTGACCGACACCGGGTACGCCGTCGACGGCATGCCCGCAGACTGCGCCGCCTTCGGCCTCCGGGGACTGGACAGCACCCCCGACGCGGTCGTTTCGGGCTGTAACCACGGCCCGAACGTGGGGTCGTACGTCCTCGGCCAGTCGGGCACCGTCGGCGCCGCCGTCGAGGCCGCGTGGCTCGACGTCCCCGCCGTCGCCCTCTCGGCGTACGACCCGCGATCGCTGTTGCCGCGACCGGAAGACGAGTTCTGCTACGCGGGTGCGGCCGACGTCGCCGCCTCGCTCCTCCCGGCGCTTGTCGAGAGCCGCCGCCGCGAGGGCGGTGCGGCCCTCCTGAACGTGAACGTCCCGGTCGGACGGAGCGGGCAAGTCGCCGACGACGCGCCGATGCGCGTGACCGAACCGCGCGAGTTCTACGGCACCACCGTCAACGACGACGGGGGAGCGGTCCTGTTCGAGAACTACTACGGGCCGCAGAACCGGCTCGCTGACGACTCACCTGCGCCGGGCGAACTGGCGCCCTCGTCGCTCCCGGCGGACTCGGAGCAGGGCGCCCTCCGCGACGGGGCGATCGCGGTCTCGCCGCTCTCGGTTCCGGTCGCACCGGTCGACTGTCCGGTGATCGACAGAGCGGTCGAGGCTCACAACGAGCGCCGCGAGCGATCGGTAGCGTAAGCGCCACTGCGATCGGGACTCACCGATTGCGCCTCACCGATTGCGGCTCACCGGGAACTTCACGCGCTCGGGGTTGTCGTTGAATTCGGCGAGGATACGCTCGTAGATCCGGTTTTTCGTCCGCTGGCCGCGCCGCGGGTGGACGATGTACCGGACCCGCAGTTTCACCCACGACGCCTCCTGGGCGACGTTGACGGTCGGTCGGGATTGCACTTCGAGTTCGACCGGCGTCTCGGCCAGCCGCTCGCGGTAGCGCTCGATGTTGCGCTCCATCTCGTCGCCGACCACCTCGTCGGCGACCCGGATCATCGTCTCTCGGGCGAAGTCCAGATCCGTCTCGTAGGCCACCTCGACGGCGACTTCGTTCCAGACGTACGGGAACTCCTCCTGACTGAAGTTCTTTACGTGCGAGGACAGCACGACGGAGTTCGGCAGCGTGATGATCCGGCCCGAGGGCTGGTTCGAGGAGACGAGTTCGCCGTTTATCTCCCACAGCGTCGTCACGAGGAAGTTCACCTCGACGACGTCGCCCTTCGACTCCTCGATGGCGACCCGATCGCCGACCTGGTACGGCCGGTTGACCATGATGTACACCCAGCCGATGAGCGAAAAGAGGGGCTGCTGGAGCGCGAACGTCACCGCGAACCCGACCACACCGAGCGAGAACAACACCCCGAGCCACTGCTCGGTGACGACGCCGAGCAGTCCGATCAGGCCGACGAGCCCGAAGGCCAACCGGAGGACGTTCCGGAGGTCGTGGCGTCGTCGCTTCGAGGCGGCCCGCTCGGTAAGCCACCCGCCGACGACACGGTAGGACCCGTAGGTCGCCAGGACGACCGCGGCCCCCACCAGCGCGGTGACCGCGAGCCGTTCGGCCGAGAGTCCCCGGAGGCTGCGCGGTTCGACGAACTGAGTGACGAGCCGGCTCGCCACGGCGGCGACGCCGGCGCCGACCAGTGAGAGGTACCCGACCCGGCGCATCTGCCAGTCCGCTGGGGGCGCCACCACAAAGTTCTCCCGGCCGATCGACCAGATGACCGGGAGGTCGGCCGGCCCTTGTGAGGGCCCCGAAAACGCGTTCGGTACGTGATTTATCTGACAGCCGTCCGAACTACCGAGTGATGGTTTCCACAGGCGACTCCGCACCCACGTTCACCGCGACGCTCGGCACGAGCGACCACGAGGACTTCGACCTCGCCGACCGCATCGGCGACGGCCCGGTCGTCCTCGCCTTCTTCCCCGGCGCGTTCACGCCGCCGTGCACCAACGAGATGGTCGCGTTGCAGGACCGCCTCGGCGAATTCGAGGACGCCGGCGCGACGATCCTCGGCGTCAGCGCCGACTCGCCGTTCTCGCAGGACGCCTTCTGCGAGCACCACGGCCTCGAGTTCGACCTCGTCAGCGACATGGACGGCGACACAATCCGCGAGTACGGTCTGGAGATGGACATCCCCGATCTGGGCCTGTACGGCAACGCGAACCGCGCGGTCTTCGTCATCGACGAGGCGGGCACCGTCGTCTACGACTGGGTCGCCGACGACCCCACCAACGAACCCGACTACGACGCCGTCCTGGACGCCGTCGAGTCGGCCTGAGGACGTCTGCCCAGCGGCACCTTTTCGCACCGCTCAGGACCGCTCGCGCGCGAGCGGTCCGACGACCGGGAACTCGAAACCCATCCCGTTGTAGGCTGTGAGCGTCGCGACGACCCACGTCGCGATCGCCGCGGAGAAGTACAGTTCCCCGACGAACAGGGCGACCGGGAACAGCGTGAGCAGCCCGACTCCGAGGAAGACGCTCTGGAGCGCGTGAAACTCGACGCGCTCGTCGTCCCCCGTGACGTACCAGACGACGAGTCCGCTCAGGGGCATGGCTAGATACGACACTGCGGACAGCCGCCGCTGTCGCCGAACCGCGTGATCGGGCGGCTCACTCATCTCGCGCGTTCCTGTCACTGGATAGGGCTGTCGGTGCGCTGTAGGTAAACTGTTCGGTGTCGATGACGACGGGTCCTGCGTCGCGACTCGCGCGCACTGCTCCGCGAGGAAGCCGTCGCAAAAATACGACCGGGAGAACGGCGGCTGGCGTTCAGCCGAACAGCACGGACGCGGCGTCGAAGGCGCTCGGCGAGAGCAGGCCGAAGGCCGGCAGGAGCGCGAAGGTCACGAACGCCGCGATGACGACCGCGGCGTACAGCGAACTCGGGTAGGAGTCGATCTCGAAGTCGCCGCTGGGCTCCTCGATCCACATCGCCTTGACGACCCGGCTGTAGTAGTACAGCGAGAGGGCGCTGTTGACGATGAGCGAGGCGCCGAGCAGCCACGCGCCGGCCTGCGCGGTCGCGGCCAGCAGGTAGAGCTTCGAGATGAACCCGCCGCCGATGGGCAGGCCCGCGAGGCTGAACAGGAAGACGGTCATCGCGGCGCAGGCCAGCGGCGCCTGCTCCGAGAGGCCGTTGAAGTCCTGGAAGGTGCGGCCGATGCCCCAGTGCTCGGTGAGGCCGATGAACAGGAACGCGCCCGTGTTCATGAACCCGTAGACGAGCAGGTGCATCATGCTCGCGCCGAGGACGAAGCCCTGGTCGGGCGCGTTCAGCGCGGCGAGCCCGATGAGGACGTAGCCGGCGTGCCCGACCGACGAGTAGGCGAGCATCCGCTTGACCTTCTCCTGGGTCGCGGCGGCGAAGTTACCGACGGTCATCGTGACGACCGCCAGCACCGTCACCGCGACCACCCAGTCGACCGTCGGGTCGCCGCCCGCGATCCCGCCGACCTCGGGGAAGGCCGTCAGGAACACGCGGAAGGCGACGACGAAGCCGGCGGCCTTCGAGGCCGACGACAGGAACGCCGAGACGGGCGCGGGCGCGCCCTCGTAGGCCTCTGGCGCCCAGAAGTGGAACGGGACGCTCGCGGTCTTGTACGCGAACCCGAGCAGGATCATGATGATGCCGACGCCGAGCACCCCGGTGGGGATCCCCGACCCGGTGAGCGCCTCGGCGACGGCGTCCAGCTGGAGACTGCCGGTCGCGGCGTAGACGAGGCTGATCCCGTAGGCGAGCACCGACGACGACAGCGCGCCGACGAGGAAGTACTTCGTGCCGCCCTCGACGCTGCCGCGGTTGGTCTTGAGGAACGCGACCAGCGCGAACGACGGCAGGCTGGCGAGTTCGAGGCTGACGAACACTGTCGCGAGACTGTTCGCCGAGGCCATCAGCGACATGCCCGTCGCGGCCATGATGACGAGCCCGTAGTACTCCGCCTGGTAGTCCTGACCGTCGAGGTAATCGTAACTGGCCAGCGTGACGAGCGCGGTCACGCTGCCGACGATGACCACGAAGAACAGGCTCATCCCGTCGACGACCAGCTGACCGTTGAACAGGTCGACGGCGCCCGTCCCGCGCGGCTGACCGACGCCGAGGACGAGGAAGTACCCGGCGACGAGGAACGCGCCGAGCGCGCCGATGGTCGAGATCCCGGCCAGCACGGCGTTGGAACTCGACCCCGGTCGCGGCTCGATGCTGTCGACGATGAACAGGAGCATCGCCGCCGCACCGAGTATCAGCGTCGGCGTCAGGGCCACCCAGTCGGCGACCTGGAAGCCGGCGATGTCGACTACCATAGACCGACACCTCCGTACATCAGCGGCTCAACAAGTGGGTTCACGGCGTCCTGAATCATCTGGTAGACCAGTCCCGGTCGCACGCCCAGCGCGATGACGAGCGCGAGCAGCACGACCAGCGGGGCCACGTCGTGGACGGGCGCCCGCGAGACCTCGTAGTCCGTCGCGAGGCTGTACTCGCCGAACAGCGTCCGCTGCATCGCCCACAGCAGGTACCCCGCGACGATGACGATGCCGAACATCGCGATCGCGGTCACCAGCGGCGCCGCCGGGATGACCGTCGACGAGAACGCGCCCTGGAAGATCAGGTACTCAGCCGCGAAGCCGGCCATCAGCGGCAGGCCCATGTACCCGAACGCGGCGGCGACGAAGATGCCGACGGTCCAGGGCATCCGGTCGGCGATACCGGAGATGTCGCCGACCATGCGCGTGTGCGTCTCGTTGTAGATGACGCCGACCGTCATGAACATCAGCCCCGAGATGAGCCCGTGGGCGACCATCTGGAAGGTCGCGCCGCCGAACCCGTGGGGCGTGAAGGCGATCAGCCCGACGATGACGTAGCCCATCGACGAGATGGACGAGTAGGCGACGATGCGCTTGAGGTCCTGCTGGGCCAGCGCGAGCATCGCGCCGTAGATGATGCTCAGGACGCCGAACGCGACGATGATGGCCGCGTTGGCCTGTGCGACCTCGCGGAGCATCGTGAAGTTGAACCGGAGCAGCGCGTAGGTCCCCATCTTCAGGAGGACGCCCGCCAGCATGACCGACACCGGCGTGGGCGCCTCGACGTGGGCGTCCGGCAGCCACGTGTGGACGGGGAAGACGGGCACCTTCACCGCGAACCCGGCGAACATCAGCGTGAAGGCGATCAGCGTCAGGTTCGCGGGCTGGATGCCGGCGACCGCCGAGAGGTTCCCGCCCTCCCGCAGGGCCTGGGTGATCTCGGGCATCCCGAACGACGAGATAGAGTCGCCGAGCCCGAACACCAGCGCCATGAAGCCCACGAACATGATCAGCGTCGCCACGTTCGTGTAGACGAAGAACTTGATGGCGGCGTACTTCCGGCGCGGGCCGCCCCAGACGCCGATGAGGAAGTACATCGGGATGAGCACGGCTTCCCAGAACACCAGCCACAGGAAGAAGTCCAGGGCGGTGAACACGCCGATGAGGCTGGCCTCCATCAGGAGCATCAGCCCGTAGAACTGCGACTCGCGCTCGTCGATAGGCGTCCACGAGCTCACGAGCGCGAGCGTGGTCAGCACGGTCGCCAGCAGGAGCAGCGGCATGCTGATCCCGTCGAGGCCGACCTGCCAGGCCACGTCGTAACGGCCGAGGCTGACCCAGCCGAGGTTCGACTCGAAGGCGAGCGTCCCGCCGAGCAGCGCGTTGCCCGCGCCGTCGAAGACCGAGTACATCCAGAGGGTGATCGCGACGGGCACGAGGCTCACCGCGGTGGCGAGCTTGCCCGCCCACTCGTCGGGGGCGAGGAAGACGAGGAACGCGCCGAGCAGCGTCACGCCCAGCAGCGCCTCGATCGGGCCTGCGATCGCCATCAGACGCCACCTCCCAGGACGACGAAGACGACGAGCAGGAGCGCGAGCGAGAGCGTCATCAGCGCCGCGTAGTTCGAGACGACGCCCGACTGGATGCGGCGGAAGCGCGAGCCGGTGAAGAGGCTCACGCTACTGACGCCGTTGACGACGCCGTCGACGACGCCCTGGTCGAACTTGTCCGCCGCCCGCGCGAGCGGGACCGTCACGCCCTGTGCCAGCCAGACCTGATACTCGTCCTGGTAGTAGTTGTGCATGAGCAGCGTCTTCGCACCTCCCAACTTGTCCGTGTGCTCGACCGGGTCGCGGACGTTGTACAGCGACCACGCGAACCCGAGACCGGCGAGCGCAAGCAGCAGCGAGACCGCACCGGGGATCAGCGCCGACAGCTCCGCCGCCTGCACGTGGGCGACGTCGTGGAGCAGGTCGCTGTAGTGGTGCGAGGCGGTCGCGGTCAGGTCGCCGTCGAGCCACTGGTGCAGGTAGTCGATCTCCGCACCGGTGACCTCCTTGACCGGGACCATGTTGATGAACCCGACCGTCGCCGCGCCGATGCCCAGCACCGCGAGCGGTAGCTTCACGTTCCAGCGGACGGGTTCGGGGTCGCGAGCGACGTCGGTCCGCGCGTCCCCGTGGAAGGTCAGGAAGACCATCCGGAACGTGTAGAACGCCGTGAAGAACACGGCCAGCAGCCCCATCGCGTACGCGAGCAGGTAGAGGTTCCCGAGGATGCCCTCGGTGCCGAGCCCGTGGACGATGGCCTCGAACAGCACCTCGTCTTTGGACCAGAAGCCTGCGAACGGGACGATGCCCGCGAGCGCGAGCGAGCCCGAGACGAACGTCCAGTAGGTGACGGGCATCCGCTCTTTGAGCCCGCCCATGTCCCACATGTTCTCGTTGTGGTGCATCGCGATGATGACCGACCCGGCGCCGAGGAACAGGAGCGCCTTGAAGATCGCGTGGGTGGTCAGGTGGAACACGGCGGCCGTGTACCCGCCGACGCCCAGCGCGAGCATCATGTAGCCGTACTGGCTGATGGTCGAGTACGCGAGCACCTGCTTGAGCTCCTGCTTGACGACGCCCATCGTCGCCGCGAACAGTGCGGTGAACCCGCCGACCAGCGCGATGACCGCCAGTGCCGTCGGTGAGAGCAGGTAGAAGCCGTACATCCGGGCGACGAGGTAGACGCCGGCCGCGACCATCGTCGCCGCGTGGATGAGCGCCGAGACCGGCGTCGGGCCCTCCATCGCGTCGGGCAGCCACGTGTGCAGCGGGAACTGCGCGGACTTGCCGACGACGCCGCCCAGCACGAGCAGCCCGAGGACGGTGAACCACGTCTGCGCGCCGTAGCCGAAGAAGCTCGCGTCATCGGCGAGGGCCTGTTCGGCCATCTGCGGGAAGCTCTCGGCGACCACGGAGCCGCCGTCGGTGATCGGGGCGAACAGGCCCGTGCCGAACGTGGCGAAGATGCCGACCACGCCGATGAGGAAGAAGTAGTCACCGAAGCGGGTGACCAGGAACGCCTTCTTCGCGGCCGACGGCGGGCCGTCTTCGCGGAACCAGAAGCCGATGAGCAGGAACGAACAGAGCCCGACGAGCTCGAAGAACATGAACGCCATCAGGATGTTGTTCGAGAAGACGAACGCGAGCATGCTCGCCGTGAACAGGCCGAGCCCGGCGTAGTACCGGGGCAGGCCCGTCTCGCCCTCGTCGTTCATGTATCCGAGCGAGAAGATGTGGACGAGCAGGGCGATGAGCGAGACGATGATCAGCATGAGCGCCGTCAGCGGGTCGACGAGCACGCCGAACCGGAGCGTGACGGCGTTGTCGGCGACGCCGGCGACCCAGGTGTAGAGGTTCTCGTTGTAGGTCGTGGCCGAACCCGTAAACCCGGCGACGGTCAGCGCCGTCCAGATCGAGAGGACCAGGGAGCCGGCGGTCGCGACGATGCCGGCCTCGGCGCCGCGCTTCGGCAAGTACTGCCCGGCGAACAGAGCGATGACGAACGCCAGGAACGGGAGCGCTGCGATCGCGGGAACGAAGTCGAATGCACCTGCCATCTTACCACCTCATCGTAGCGGCTTTCGTGACGTCGATGTCCTCGAAGTTGCGATACAGTACGAGGATGATCCCGATGCCGACGGCCACCTCGGCGGCCGCCAGCGCCATCGTGAACAGCGAGAACACCTGTCCCGTCAGGTTCCCGTGGTAGAACGAGAAGGCGACGAGGTTGATGTTCGCCGCGTTGAGCATCAGCTCCACGGACATCAGGAAGATCAGCGCGTTGCGTCGCGTGAGGATGCCGTAGACACCGATACAGAACACCGCCGCCGACAGCAGGAGGTAGTACTGCGGCAACACCGCCATCAGTGGTCACCTCCGTCCGCGGCGTCGGTCGAACCGTCGGTGCGGCGGGGCTCGTCGCCGCGGCCGGCGATCCGGCGACCTCCGTCGGCCAGCGCGGTGACGACGCTCTCGTCGTCCTCGCGGCGGGCGAGCATGACCGCGCCGTCGAGCGCGGCGTCGAGGACGAACGCGATGATGATGAACGCGACCAGGAACCCTTCGGCCTCGATCGCCGCCTGGTCGAGCATGTCGAACATCGCGTAGCCGATGCTCTCGGTGATGCTGCCGTCGGCGAACCCGGCGGGCGCGCCGAGTTCGCTGATCATGAAGACGTAAGCCATGACGGCGAACAGCGCGAGCGCGGCCAGTCCGTTGACGTAGTTGACGTCGGTCGCCAGCCGCGGGCGGGAGGTCATGTTGCCACCTCGTCGGGCTGGGATTCTGTCTCTGTGAGCATGATGGCGAACGTGATGAGGATGAGTACCCCACCGACGTACACCAGTACTTGCATCGCGGCGATGAACTCGGCCTGGAGCATGACGTAGTGCACTGCCACCGACAGCAGCGCGACGCCGAGCATCAGCGCCGAGTGCCAGACGTCGCGCACCAGCACGACGCCCAGGCTGCTCCCCACTGTGACTATGGCGAACAGCGCAAACGCGATTGACTCGAGCAATGCCATCGTTGTCTCGAATCTCCTACCGGACGCCCTTTGAAGATTTCTGTATCGTCCCGTGCGTGGCCGCTCACGCGCCCGAAACCGTTAGCGATTCGACGCAATCGCCCCGCTCGTCACCCTCGACCCCCCACCGAGACCTGACGTGTTCGGCCACAGCCCGTTCTCGGCAGTCGTCCCGGGCCCGGATCTCCCTCGCGCGCGCCGGTCCAGCGACAGCTGACTAGCCGGCGGCCCGCGCTCGCGGTCGACGACCGGGGTAGTCTCCGCCGGCGACTCACTCGACCCGGTCCTCGTCGAACTGCGAGACGTACCGCACGGCGAGCAAGAGGACGCCCAGCCCGACGCCGACCGTGACGACGCCGAACGTCGCCATCCCGAGCGGCGTCGCCGGGAGGTCGACGAGGAAGAACAGCACCGGGTCCATGCCCTCCGGATTCACGTAGCCGAGTAGCGCGCCCATGGCGCCAGCGACGCCCAGTACCGCCAGATACACCGCCAGCACGACGCGCGGTCCCGCGACCCGCTCGGCCAGCGGCGAGCGATCGGAGTTCACTGTCACAGGCGGACTTGCGCCCACAGGTGGTTAGCCTTTTCACATCACGCCCGCTAGCCCGGATATGAGCGACTTCGACGACGACTCCGGCTTCTCGGAGAAAGAGCTGCTCCTGTTCGTCCTCACCGCGATCGCGGTCCTGATGGCGGTCTCCGCGTTCGTGCTCGTCTACGGGAGCTAATCCGGAGCGCGACCCTCGTCAATCGGACCGCTGTCCGCGACCCCGCGAGCCGCTGCCCAGTCTGTTTTCGTCGTCAGTCGTACGGAGCAACGGAACCGGAGCCACTGCGCGAGTGAACGTTCGGAGAGAAACGCCGTCGGAACCGGCCGGGGTCGTCAGTCGTCCGCGCGCTCGGTGGCGTCGTCGTCGTCGACGACCTCACCGCCGTCGGTGACGGCTTCTTCTTCCTCGCCTCCGTCGGCGAGGGCGGTCGCGGTGCGGCGCTCGTGCCACTGGAACTCGCGGCCGTGCTGGTCAGTCTCCTTGAGGTCCCACGGGTCGGGGTCCTCGACCTTCGGGGCCTCGAGCCACGAGGACAGCAGGTTCCAGACGAAGATGACCTGCCCGACGAGCAGCAGGATGGCGCCGAGCGACGCCGCCTGATGGCTGAGCGTCACCATGTCCAGCGGGGCGATGGCCTCGTTGAAGTCGTAGGTCGCGTAGCGGCGCGGCATGCCGAGGTAGCCGAGGAACAGCATCGCGAAGAACGTGATGTTCGTCCCGACCATCGACAGCCAGAAGTGGGCCTTGCCGAGCGTCCGCTGGTACATCCGCCCGGTGAAGATGGGGAACCAGTAGTAGACGCCGGCGAAGACGGCGAAGCCGATGGCGCCCATCACGATGTAGTGGAAGTGGCCGACGACGTAGTAGGTGTCGTGGAGCACCTGGTCGACGGGGACCGAAGCGAGGAAGACGCCGGTCACGCCGCCGAGGATGAAGTTCGAGATGAAGCCGATACAGAACAGCATCGGCGTGGTCAGGCGCAGGCGGCCGTTCCACATCGTCGTGATCCAGTTGAACGTCTTGACCGCCGAGGGTATCGCGATCGCCAGCGAGACGGCCATGAACGAGGCGCGCAGGCGCGGGTCGATGCCCGTCGTGAACATGTGGTGGGCCCAGACGCCGAAGCTCAGGACGCCGATGGCCAGCGTCGAGTAGACGACGAACTTGAAGCCGAACAGCTTGCGGCCGGAGAACTTCGGCAGCACGTAGCTGACGATGCCCATCGGCGGGAGCACGAGGATGTACACCTCGGGGTGGCCGAAGAACCAGAACAGGTGCTGCCAGAGGATCGGGCCGCCCCCTTCACCGACCGCGTAGAACGTCGTCGCGAGGTTTCGGTCGAGCAGGAGCATGACGATGGCGCTGCCCAGCAGCGGGAACGCGAAGAGGATGAGCGCCGACTGGGTGAGGATGGTCCACGAGAAGATGTCGAGGTTCGCCCAGGTCACCTCGTCGTCGCGCTCGGTGAAGATGGTCGCGATGAAGTTGATCGCCCCCATCGTCGCGGAGACGCCGGTGAGGTGCAGGCCCAACAGCATGAGGTCGACGCCGGCGTTGGCCTGTTCGACCGACAGGGGCGTGTACATCGTCCAGGAGGTCTGGGCGCCGGTCATGCCGGGCAGGAAGAACCCGGCCCAGATGAGTAGCGCGCCCGGCGGCAGCAGCCAGAACGCGATGGCGTTGATCCGCGGGAACGCCATGTCGTCGGCGCCGATGAGCAGCGGGATGAAGTAGTTCGAGAACGCCGCGATGATGGGCGTCCCGAACAGGAACAGCATCGTGATCCCGTGGCTGGTCATGATAGCGTTGTAGAAGCCGTTGCCGACGATGGCGCCGCTCGGCGTGATGAGTTGCATCCGGATGAGGAACGCCATGAGGCCGCCGACGGCGAACGCGATGACGCCGTAGGTGCCGTAGAGGATGCCGATGTCCTTGTGGTCGACGGTCGTCAGCCAGCGGACGATACCTGCCGGCTTCTCGCGGTGGACGTGGCCGCCGGCCTCGCCGTAGCCGCCACCGCCGCTCGCCAGCGGTGTGTACGTGCGCCAGTCTTCGACACGAGAGAGGAAAGCGGCGATGCCGACGAGGAAGACCCCCATCAACACCGTTAGCACGAGCTGCCCTGATGCCATGCTCGAACCTCGGGACTGGGGCCATATGAATGGTTAGGAAACCCTTCCGCCGAATCCGTTCGCCTATCCGCTACCGTGATGGTAATTCGTGAAGGACTGGCGCACGATCTCGGGGCCCCACCGGGGACGTTCGGAGGACTCGATCGAGGTGACGCGACTGGAAGTCGCGACGAGGGAGCACAGGTCGGGGCGCGTGTAGAGAAGACGGTCCGCGTCGCCCGGTTCGCGTCGACCGGCGGCGAATCCTGCGGGTGGTGTTACTCGGCGTCGTGACCGTGGTCGGCTTCCATCTCCTGCTCGGCGGTCGAGATCGCCTTGCCCGCGTAGTAAGTGAGGATGATGAGCAGGATCGCCGTGCCGCCGACGATGGTGAACTGGAGGCTCGTGATCAGCGGGTCGACGCCCCAGGGCGCGACCAGCGCGAACGCGCCGATGAAGAAGATCAGGATTCCGAGCGGGATGAAGTTGACCGTCAGGTCCAGCAGGGTCTCGCGGTCGAAGACCTTCTCTGTCATACGTAGGCGTTCGTGGACGCGGATAAATAGATTGGTGGTTCGCGCCGGCGAGCACCGACCGCGCGGACGGATCTCGTCGACGCGGCTCGCTCGGTCAGAGCCCGCGGTTCCGCCCGGCCGCCTGACTGACGCCGCCGGCGACGACCAGCATGACGCCGGCGACGGCGATCGCCAGGCCGCGGCCGGTGATACCGTTCGGGTCGCCGACGATACCGAGCAGGTCGACCGACGAGGGCGACACCTGCGTCGCGACGACGATCGCGCCGAGAACCGTGAACCCGCCTCCGAGCGCGGCGAGCGTGCGCCAGGGGCGCCGCGCGTAGCCCGATTCGGCGAGGATGCCGGCGACGCTGGCGCCGAGCAGGAGGATCCCGCCGACGGCGACGGGGAACACGCCGAGGAAGACGCCCACCTCCGAGAGGGCGAACCCCACGGCCACGAGGAGCGGCCACGGGCTGGCCGTCCGATACTGGTCAGACAGTCCCGGTTGCTCTTCCATGCCCCGGCGTTGGGCCCGACGGGTCATAGGCGCACCGGACTCGTCGTGGGGGTCGGGGGTCCGGTCGGGAGGTCGCTCGATCCCCGTTCGGTCGCGGGTCGTGGGCGCAAAGTATTTGGTTCGCATGGGGCTTGTCGTAGACAATGACCACGCGCGCTGTGGAGCAGTTCGACGAGTGGGAGTCGTCGCCGTTCCGGGACGGGTATCGCGGCCTGCACGACCTCGCCGACGGGGAGTTCTCGGGGATCGTCGAGGCCGGCGGCGCGAAACTCTGTATGCTTAACGGGACGGCCGTCGGCATCCTCGACGGCGATATCGACTCGTTCGAGGGCGCGACGGGCACCGCGTACGAGGCCCCGTCGCCGGCGCTCCCGCTCCTCGCGCTCATGCAGGAACGCAACGACGAGGTCCGCGCCAAGTACTACTCTGAAGACACGCCGCTCACCGAGATCGACGACACGCTCGCCGACGGGGGGTTCACCGGCTTCATCGAGCTCTCGGAGAACGTTCTCAGCGGCGACTACTACGTCGTCTACCACCGCGGCCGCTCGATGGCCGTCGCCTGGGTCGGCAACTCCAGCCAGCTCCTCACCGACGACGAGGCGTTCGACCGCGCAGACGACGAGGTCGGCATCTTCGAGGTCCGCCCGGCCGAGATCGAGCCCGTCGAGATCCCGGAAGTCGAATCCGACGACGCGGCCGAACCCGACGCGGCGGCCGGCGCCGTGACAGCCAACGACCCGGCCGACACCGCGCCAGAGTCCGATGAGGGGGACGTCGCGCCGAACGACGGCGCGGAGGGCACCGCGTCCGCCGGCGCGGCCGAACCCGACGCCGACCGGCCGGCGACCGCCGACGCGGACAGGTCGACCGCGGGGGACGACGGCGACGGGGCGTCGACCGGTGCGACCGCATCTGCGGACGAGAGCGGCGATCCAGACGACGCGGCCGCCGAGCCGTCGGCCGACGCGGCGACGAGCGGCGCGCGAGAGGAAACGGCGACCGGAGCGAGCGCGCGTGACACCGACGACGTGACCGCCAGCGACGCCTCCGTCGACGACGGCGTGGCTGCACGTGACAGCGGCGGTCCGTCCGCGGACGGCGACGCTGCCGACTCGACCGAGGCCGGTTCGGACGCGCACGCAGGGAGCGGGAACGGCGTCGACGACGCGACCGCGTCGGTCGACCGGGCGACCGACCGCCGAGACGACGGGGCCGGCTCCGCCGGAGGACGTGACCGAGACGACAGGACGGGGAGCGGGAGCTCCCGGGACGACGCGTCCGGAGGCGACGACTCGGCCGGTGGAGTGCGCGAGTCGGGTTCGAGCGCTCGGTCGACCGACGCAGCGGCGAACGACCGAACCGACCGGTCAGCGGACGCCGGCCGAACCGACCGATCGGCGGAGTCAGATCGCACGGACCGATCGGCGGAGACGGAGCGGTCCCGCACCGACCGCCGCGAGGCGCGGCGGACGACCGAGTCGCGCGCGGCGGAGTCCGATACCGAGGCGACGGCCGAGCGGACCGGGTCGCCCGCCGGGTCGTCGAGTCGGACGCCGGAGTCGACTGGCCGAGCGAACGAGTCTGCCGCAGCCGGCCGGAGCGCCGACGCCGGCGCGGGCGGGGCGGGGTCGGCGGGGACGCCCGACCAGCTGGCGACGCACTCGATCCCGTCGCTCGACCCCGACCGGACGACTTCGCGCGAGTCCGAAGAGGACTCGTCGCCCACGTCGCCGTCGACCGACGACCCGCCGGCGACGGACGCGTCGACCGCCGTCCCGGCTGCCGAAGAGCGAACTGCGGAGTCCGCGAGCGGGCCGGCCGAGCCGAGCGGGAGTCGCCCGAACGGTCGGTCGGGCGCTCGCGACCAATCCGGTGGCGGCCGGAACCCCGGGAGAGCTTCCGAGGCGCGCCCGGATCGAGCCGCCGACGAACCGCGGTCGGCGGACGCCGGAAGCCAGCCGGCGAGCGGTCGGGTGGCGGACCTGGAAGCCGAACTGGAGGAGCGCGAGGCTGAGATCGAGCGGCTCGAAGCGGACCTGGCGGCCGCCGAGACCGAGCGCGACGACCTCCGGGCCGAACTCGAAGCGGCACGGACCGAGCGCGACGACCTCCAGTCGCGGATCGACCCGCTCGAGTCCGAGCGCGACCAGCTGGAAGCCGAACGCGACGACCTCGCCGCGGAGGTCGACGAACTGGAGGAAGAGGTCGACCGCCTCGAATCCCAGCTCGAGGAGATCGAGGCCGAGTTCGGTGACGCCGTCGACGCCGAGCGGCGGATGAGCCCGGGCGAGGCGCTCGACCAGACGAACCTGTTCGTCCGCTACGAGTCGAAGGGGAAGGCGACACTGGAGACGGCTCACGCGGGCGACGCCAGCCGGGAGAAGGTCGGCGAGAACCTGGGACTAGAGTACCACACGCAGTTCGACCGGGACAACGTCTCCGTGGGAGGACTCCCCTTCGACGAGTTCCTCCGGGAGACGATCCAGTTCCAGTTCGTCACCTGGGTCATCAACGACCTGCTCTACGAGATCCGCGACACCGGGAAGATCGCCGAGTTGCAGGCGCTGTACGACGCGATCCCGCAGATCGACCGCGCGGAGCTCAACGGCACCGTCTCCACGGAGTACACCGAGGACGGCCAGGAGCGACGCAGTCAGGAGTCGTTCGACGTGGTGATGCGCGACCGGATGGGCAACCCGCTGTTGACCGCGAACATGAACGACTCCCGGCAGGCCGCGAGCGAGAGCATGATGTCCGCGCTCGTCACTGCCTCGTCGCACGTCGGCGAGTCGACCGAGACGCTGGGGGCGTCGTTCCTCGTCACGTCGAGCTTCTTCGAGCCCGAGGCGCTGGAGACGGCCGCCGAGGCGACCAGCGGCGGGCTCCTCAGCCGCGACAAGCGCGAGAGCTTCGTGAAGCTCTCCCGGAAGCAGGGGTATCACCTCTGTCTCGTCGAGGCGCGCGAAGACAAGTTCCACCTCGCCGTCCCGGAACTGTAAGGGCAGAAACGCAAATCGGCGGTCGCAGAATCAGCTCTCGACTTCGGCCGCTTCCTCGATCTTCATCCCTTCGAGCTTCTCGATGATGTGGTCGATCTTGCCGTCGAGGTCCTCGACGAACTCTCCCGTCTGTTCGGTCGTGATGGCCCCCTGGCTGGATGGTTCGATCAGGTTCTCCTCTTCGAGGACGCGCAGCGAGTAGCGCACCTTGTGGTGCGGGTAGCCTGTCTCGTTGGACATCTTCACGATGCCGATCGGCTCGTTCTGTATCACCATCCGCAACACCTGCAGATGGCGCTCCAGCATGTCTACTTCCTTCTCAAGTCTGTCTATCATGGCAATTGTTAACTTGTGTTTGAGGGTTTTAAAGGTTGCTGTCGAACGGGGGATCGACGGACGGCGAACCACCGCCGTCGAGCGGTATTCAGTCCGGACCGCGGCCGGATCGATGACGATCCGGAGGTTCTCCGTGGTAGCAGTTAACGATTCCGGTGGCGCGTGCGCGTGACTGCGGGCGAGCGAGCGAGCGCGCGGTAGTTCTGGGATCGGCCGGCGGGCGGGCGGGCGATGGACCGTAATCGGTTTACCCCGGTGGGCGAAATCTCGGGTGTATGACCGTCACCATCGTCGGTTCGCAGCTCGGCGACGAGGGGAAGGGTGGCATCGTCGACGTCTTCGGCGACGACGCCGACGTCGTCGTTCGCTACCAGGGCGGCGACAACGCCGGCCACACCGTCGTCCACGAGGGCCAGGAATACAAGCTCTCGCTCGTGCCGAGCGGCGCGATCCGGGGCAAGGTCAACGTCCTCGGCAACGGCTGTGTCGTCAACCCGCGAACGCTCTTCGACGAACTCGACGCCCTCCGCGAGCGCGGCCTCGACCCCGACGTGCGCGTCGCCGAACGCGCCCACGTCATCCTGCCCTACCACCGCCTGCTCGACGGCATCGAGGAGGAGGTCAAGAGCGAGGACGACGACGAGATCGGCACCACCGGCCGCGGCATCGGCCCGACCTACGAGGACAAGGCCGGCCGCCGCGGCGTCCGCGTCGGCGACCTCCTCGACGCCGAGGTCCTGCGCGAGCGCCTGGAGTACGCCGTCCCGCAGAAGCGCGCGCTCGTCGAGGACGTCTTCGGCCTCGACGTCGCCGACCTGGACGACCCCGACGCGCTCGACGTCGACGCCCTCTACGACGAGTTCGCCGAGTACGGCGAGCGACTCGCCGAGGAAAACATGA
The DNA here is from genome assembly GCF_047715405.1 of Halosimplex rarum. NCBI lineage: Archaea > Methanobacteriati > Methanobacteriota > Halobacteria > Halobacteriales > Haloarculaceae > Halosimplex > Halosimplex rarum. The sequence continues at coordinate 391,350 of NZ_CP180412.1, read as the reverse complement.
CCGTCAACGCCGGTAACTTCCTCGCCGAACGGATGGCCGACGGCGCGAACGTCATGCTGGAGGGCGCCCAGGGCACCATCCTCGACATCGACCACGGCAACTACCCCTACGTCACCTCCTCGAACCCGACGGCGGGCGGCGCCTGCACCGGCACCGGTCTCGCGCCGGGCGTCGTCGGCGACGGCGAAGTGATCGGCATCGTCAAGGCCTACCTCTCCCGTGTCGGGAGCGGGCCGATGCCGACCGAACTCGGTGGCGTTCCCGGCGACACGCCGGGCTACGACGGCGACCCGGAGGACCCCCAGACCGAACGCGAAGAGCTGGCCGTGTACATCCGCGACGAAGGCCACGAATACGGTACCGTGACCGGTCGCCCGCGCCGCGTCGGCTGGCTCGACGTGCCGATGCTCCGCCACGCCGCGCGCGCCAACGGGTTCACCGGGCTGGCGGTCAACCACATCGACACCCTCGCGGGGCTCGACGAGGTGAAGGTCGGCCACACGTACACGCTCGACGGCGAGGAGTTCCGTACGATGCCCGCGACGACCGAGCAGTGGGGCGAGTGCGAGGCGAACCTGCGGACCTTCGACGGCTGGGATGACGCCGACTGGGCCGCGGTCGCCGAAGAGGGCTACGAGGCCCTGCCCGAGAACGCCCGCACCTACCTCGAATACCTCGAAGCCGAACTCGACGCCCCGGTCTACGCCGTCGGCGTGGGCCCCGGTCGCTCGGAGACCGTCGTCCGCGAGACGCCCTTCTGAGCCGTCTAGCCGAGCGCTCGTCGGCGCTCGCAAATATCTCGCTCCGCGAAACACTCTTAGTGACCTCGCTGCATATGGGTATGTGTGACAATGGCACGATAGGGTGTCTCGGTCCGGTGCACTGGCAGTGCGAGGAGACTGTAACACAGCGAGGTCACAGTGTCAGCACACGACTCAGAGCCGATACGACGGAGCATCGAGGTCGAATACTGGGTGATAGACGGCGACGGGCGGCTGGTCGAGCCCGAGTCGCTCGTCGAGGCGTCCGCGGGTACCGAGCGGGAGTTCGTCGAGCCGCTGCTGGAGATCAAGACGACACCGTGCGAGTCGACAGCGGCGCTCCGGCGGGAGCTATACCGACGGATCGAATCGGTGCTGGACCGTGCCGAGGAGGTCGGAAAGGGGCTCGTTCCGCTGGCGACGCCCGTGAACGCCGGGGAGATCGCCGAACTCCCGAGCGAGCGGACGCGAGTCCAGAACAGGGTCGTCGGTGAGGACTTCGAGTACGTCCGCCGCTGCGCGGGGACGCACGTCCACGTCGAGCAACAGCCCGGGCTGGCGGTCGACCAGCTGAACGCGTTCGTCGCGCTCGACCCCGCGCTCGCTCTGGTCAACTCCTCGCCGTACTTCCGCGGGGGGCGCCTCGCCGCTGGCGCGCGCTCGAAGCTCTACCGCTGGATGGCCTACGACGACGTCCCCCATCAGGGGCGGCTGTGGTCGTACATCGACGACGCCGAGGAGTGGACGCGTCGGATAGAACGCCGGTACGAGGCGTTCGAGACGGCCGCGATGGAAGCCGGCGTGAACCGCCACCTCGTCGCGTCGAACTTCGACCCCGAGAGCGCCGTGTGGACCCCCGTGCAGTTCCGGGAGGCCTTCTCGACCGTCGAGTGGCGCTCGCCGGACACCGCCCTCCCGAGCGACGTGGTGCGGCTGGCGGACCGGCTGGCCGCCCTCGTCGCCCACCTCGACGACGTGGAGGTCCGCATCGAAGGCGAGGAGGGACGGATCACCGACGAGGCGGTCGTGCTCCCGGAATTCGACGCGGTCATCGAGTACGTCAACGAGGCGATCCGCGACGGGCTCTCGTCCGGACGCGTCCGCTCGTATCTCGACCGCATGGGCTTCGACGTCGAAGCGTACGACCCGATGGCGCACGAACTCGACGGCGCGGCACCGGTCTCTCGGGACCGGGCGCGCGAGATCCGACTGGACCACGCCGCACGGCTCGAGGCGGACGTGCGACGGGCGAAGGCGGCCGCAGACGATTGAGACGGCGCCGCGTCCGGGGTGTCGGTCGTTCGCGCCCGGCCGGGCCGACGGGACGGTCGCCGGTCGTCCGTCCGGCACGCTTTTTTGCCACCGTTCCGGAGTGAGAGCCATGAAGGAGGACCTGATGGACATCATCTGCTGCCCGCTCGACAAGCACGACCTCGAACTCGACGTGACCGAGCGCGACGACGAGGAGATCATCGAGGGGACGCTCACCTGCACCGAGTGCGGCGAGGTCTACCCCATCGAGGACGGCATCCCGAACCTGCTGCCGCCGGACATGCGCGACGAAGCGGCCGCCTGAAGCGGTCCGGGCCCCGTTCGACGCACAGACGTCCCGGTGGCACTGCGCCCCGCTCGTCGGCGAAGCGACGCGTCGGGTCGCCGAGCGCTCGATCGGCCTGAACCTTTTTCTATCGTCCACGCCGACAGAGGGACGTGCCCGAGGATTCGCTGCCCGTCCACGTCAACCGGGGAGAACTCCACGCCGTGGAGGTGCCCGACCGGTTCGAGGCGGACGGGTCGTTCGACGTCGCCGTGATCAACCACGGTCAGTCGGTTCACGTCCATCTCCACCTCGACGACGACCTCTCTGAGATCGCCACCATCGAGGCGAGCAACCACTTCGTCGACGGCGAGAGCCAGCGGGCCGTCCGGGTCAACGTCCACAGCGCGGGCGAGGCCACCGGGACCCTGAAGATCGCCGCCGCCTACGGTGCGGAGACGCGCTACGTCACCGTCCGGATCACCGAACCCGAAGAGACCCAACAGACCGTCGAAGTCGACGAGTCGCTCTCCCAGCCACAGCCCAGAGAACCCGATTCCGACCGCGAGAGCGGCGGGATCGCCACGGTCGTCGACAGCCCGGAGGTCGTCGTTCTCGTCCTCGGCGCGCTCGCGCTCGCGGCCGCGGCGGTCCTCGCGATGGTCCTCGACGACGTCGTCATCGTCGGCGGCGCGCTGGCGGTGCTCGTCGGCGTCCTCGTCGCGGTGTACATCGTCCTCACGGGCTGAAAAACCGCTGTCGGCCGGCCGTCAGTCGCTCGCTTCTTCGGCCGCCTCGTCCTCGTCGGCCGTCGATCCCTCGCTCGCAGTTCCGTCTCCGCCGTCGCCGTTCGCCTGCGCGTCGGCCGCTTCCGGGTCCGTGGGTACGCCGGAGAGGTTCCCCTCGTCGTCGAAGCGCTTGGCGCGGAGGAACCGCGCCCGATAGCGGTTCGCGCCGTCGTAGACGTCCGCCTCGCGGATCTCCTCGGTTCGACCGTCGGCGACGGCGTCGATTATCTCCTCGATCTGATCTTTCTCGCTCGGCGTGAGTTCGAACTCGTAGGTCCGGGACTGCTCGCCCTCGAGTTTCGTCCAGCGGCGCGCGGCCGAGATGACGAGCGAGCAGGGCTCGCGGCAGGGGAACACGCCGTCGCCGCCGGCGGTTGCATCGCCTTCGTCTCGGGACGCCTCCGACGCCCCGCCGTCGACGTCGAGTTCCGTCTCGTCGTCGTACTGCCACTCGCGGCGCTTGAGACACTGCGAGTCGTCGCAGCAGGACTCGGCCACCCAGTCGACGTGCTCGTGGCCCTCGCCGCGGTCCCAGGTGTCGACGACGCCGTAGATGCCGCTCTGGCGGCCGATCGTCTCCCGCCAGTGCGAGACATCCAGTTCCCCTTCGCGCTCGCGGTGCCAGTTGGCGACCGTCGCGGGGTAGAAGCTGTCCACGGCGCGGAAGACCTCCTCGGGGCCCAGGTCGGGGAACCGCCAGCCCGTCCGGAGGGTCGGGGCGGTCTTCAGCGGGCGGTAGCGCTCGCGGTCGTCGTGTTTCGCGATCTGGCGCGCGTCCAGCGGGTCGTCGCGGTCGGTCAGCGCGTCGCCGTCGGCGCCGGCGTCGTCGACGTGGCGGATCGCGTACCGGCGCGACCCGGTGTCGTCGACCGTCACGGTCACGTGGAGTTGTCCCCACTCGCGGGTGACCCCCGCGTCGAGCGCCTCGTAGCGCTCGCGGACGCGCCGGTCGTCGGCGCCCTCGAGCCAGCGGAGGAAGGCCCACCGGTCTTCGGCCTGGGGCGCCTCCGCGTGCCAGAAGTACCAGTTGGTGACGTAGGGGGCGTACTCCGCGGCGGCGTCGTCGAGGTCCTCCCCGTGGACCACCCGCTTCGATCCCTCGTCCGTGGCGAGGACGTACCCGTCGCCCTCGGCCTCGGCCGCGAACCCGTCGAACTCGATGCCGTCCGCGGCGGCCTCCGCGAGCGCTTCCACCTGTGCCGGGTCCACCTGCGCGGCGTTCATACCCGGAGCGATGGACTGAATCCGAATAAGTCGTCCGTCTGCGGCAGGCGCACCCCGCTCGGTTCCCGCGGGCGTTCTGGGGTCGCACCGATGTGACCGGAAAGCGTATGTCGCCGTCGAACAGAACCGTCGAGTCATGCAACAGTGCCCTCCACGCGCGCGACAGCGTCCTCCGCGCACACGGCAGTGCCCTCCACCCACGCGGCGACACCTTCCCCGAGACGCGACCGCGGAACGGGGGTGACACCGATGGAGTGGGAGACCGACCGCGGGCTGACGGTCAGAATGGGGGTCGCCCTGGCGCTCGTTTCCGTCCTGCCCGTCGCGTTCGTCTACGCCTTCGTCTTCGCGTTCAACACCATCGGTCTCGACCTCCTCGCCTGGGCGACCGACCGCCCTTGGAACGGCCGGTTCTACGTGAACCCGCTCGCGGTGCTCGCCGCCGTCGCCGTCGGATTCGCCGCGCAGTTCTTCCTCGGGACCTCCGTGGCGCTCCGTTCGGTCGGCGCCCGCCGCGTCGACCGGGAGTCCCACCCCGACCTCGTGGGCCGGGTCGACCGCCTCGCGCAGGTGGCCGGCACGCCGACGCCGGCCGTCGCCGTCAGCCGCTCGTCCGTCCCGAACGCTTTCACCGTGGGCGCGCGCCCGTCGGAGGCCACGGTCGTCGTGACCGAGGGGCTGCTCGACGCGCTGGGCGACGACGAACTCGACGCGGTCCTCGCCCACGAGATCGCCCACGTCAAGAACCGCGACGTCGCGGTCATGTCGCTGTCGTACTTCCTGCCGTCGCTCACCTACCTCGTCGCCATGGCCGCGTACGTCGTGCTCAAGGGCGTGTTCTACGTGCTCGGCGGTATGGACGACGTGGACGGCGACGGCGCGAAGGCGGTCGTCGTCGCCATCGTCGTCCTCGTGGTGAGCGCCCTGGTCACCCTGACCATCTCCGTCATGTTCTGGCTCGCGAGCTACCTCCTCTTCCGCGTCCTCTCGCAGTACCGCGAGCACGCCGCGGATCGGGGTGCCGCGGCGATCACCGGCGATCCGGCCGCGCTGGCGTCGGCCCTGCAGACCGTCGACGACGAGATGAGCGACGCGCCCGACCGGGACCTCCGTGAGATCGACGGCGGGCTGGAAGCGCTGTACGTCGCGCCGGTCGACACCTACCAGTTCGACGCGGACCGCGACCTGCTCTCCAGCGACCTCTTCCCGGCGACGCACCCGCCGACCGAGGAGCGGATCGAGCGCCTGCGCGAACTGGCGGGTGAGCGGGCGTGACCTCGCGGCGACGGTTCCTCGTCGGGCTCGGAACGGCCGCTACCGTGGCCGGCCTCGCGGGCTGCGGGTATCGGCCCGGCGGCGGGGACGTCCGCTGGCGGGCGGACGGCAACTTCGCTGGCTTCCGGACGGAGGCGCTCGACGTGACCGACGGGCTGGTCGTGACCGTCGCCGATTCCACGACGAGCTTCGATATCGACCGCGAGGAGTGGGTCCGCGGCGGCGAGATCGCCGCCTATTCGACCGAAGACGGCTCGGCGCTGTGGAGCGACCACCTGGAGGGCGAACTGTCGTGTCACACCGTCGGCGACGGCGGGGCAGCAGTCGGATTCGACGGGACGGTCGTCCGTTACGGTGCAGACGGCGAGCAGTGGCGGATCGATCTCGGCGCGTCTCTCGTCGCGCTCGCCGTCGCCGACGGTCGGGCGTACACGGTCTCCGAGGGGGGCGACCTCGTCGCCTGCGCGGACGGGGCCGAACTGTGGCGGGTCGACCTGGGACCGGAACTCGGCAGCGACGAGGGCGGGTTCGGACCGGCGCTCGCAGCGAGCGCCGAGACCGTCGCCTGCTGGGTCGGCGGGTCGGTCGTCTGTCTCGACCCGGACGGGCGCCGACGGTGGCGCCAGTCGGAGATCAACGTCCGGCTGTTCTCGATAGCCGACGGGGAGATCGTCGCGTCGGGAGCCGGCGGGCTGGCCGCCATCGACGGGTCCAGCGGGGAGCTGCGCTGGCTCGGCCGCGAGCGGGTCGGGCGGTTCGCCGTGACTCCCGACGCCGTCTACGGCACGTACGACACAGAACTGACCGCCTACGACCGGTCGGGCGGTCGCAAGTGGTCGGCGGGCGACGACCCCTCTGCCGGCCGGAACGACCGCGAAGCCGTCGAACCGGTCGACTACATGGGCCGGGTGGCCGCCGACACCGACGGCGTCTTCGTCGACTCCTCGGGCGGGCTCACCGCGCTCGACCCGGCAGACGGGAGCGTCCGCTGGCGGGTGCAAAACAGGTCCCTCTCGGCCGGCCCGTTCCTCGTCGACGGCGGCGTCCTGGTCGTCGCGGACGGCGAACTCGTCTGTCACTACCCCGAGGACCAGTACTGACCAGCGCCGCGCCGCCCGGCCGCGTCAGTCGTCGGCCGGTTCCGCGCCGCCGGTCTCCGCGCGGACGCGCTCGACGGCCGCGTCCACGTCCGCGCCGGCGTCGGCCGCGCGCTCGAGCACGACGTCGGCCATCAGCGGTTCGGTCCCGACCGCGCCCGAGTACCAGATTCGGTGGCCGTCGACCTCGGACGGGGTGTCCCAGCCCTCGCGGTAGTCGTCGGTCAGGCCCATGTCCTCGGGGATGTCCTCCTGGGTGTGGTAGCCGTCGGCGATGAAGAGGGGGACGACCACGATGTCTCGCGGGCCGTGCCCGCTCGACGGTTCCGAGACGCTTCGCGCCTCGCTGTCCTCGCTCCCGAAGAAGTCGGTCACGTCGTCGACCTCGGGGTCCTCGTCCATGAACAGCGCCTTGACCTCGTCGAACCGGCCCATGTCGCGGATGCGGTCGGCGTGGTACTCGATGGCCTTCGCGGAGTTCTCGTTGCGCTCGGTGCCGTGGCCGACGACGGCGAGGCCGAATCCGTCACCCACGTCGGGGTCGCCGGTCACCGACTCGGCGCGCTGGACGATCACGTCGCTCATCGCTTCGTGGGTTCCCACGGGGCCGCAGTAGTGGACCGTCTTGTCCACGTCGGTCGGTCGGAGCGTCGCGTGCGTTGCGCTGGTGCCGTCCGAGTCCCACGCTTCGGGGTCCCAGTCGTCGAGGCGTAGCTCGCGGGGGATGACCTCCTCGGTGAAGTAGCCCTCCGAGATGAACAGCGGGACGACGTACACCTCGTCGCTCTCGACCGTGCGGAGCACCTCGCGGAAGGACGGCTCCTCCTTCCAGAACGACTCGCGGACCTCGTCGAAGGCGCCGGTCGCGCGGATGGTGTCGGCGTGGTCGAACGTCGGCGCACTCGACCCGGCGTTGAGATGCGACCCGTGGGCGACGATGACGAGCGCTTCCATACCCACGGGTAGGGAAAACTACCTCATAGGGGCTTCGTTGGCGACGGCCGAACGCGCGGGGACCTCCGGGAGATTTTTCGCACCCGCCGTCCATCCGCAGGTATGACGCTCGCCGCGGACACCCGCGAGGCCGTGCGCCGCCACCCGTTTCTGTTCGACGCGCTCCGGGCCGGCGTGGTCAACTACAGCGCCGCCGCCCGCTTCCTCGACGTCGACGGCGAGACCGACGCCGTCGTCGCCGCGCTCCGCCGGTTCGCCGAGGACCTACCCGACTACGAGCGACCGGGCACGAATCCGCCGGTGAACATGCAGAGCGGTCTCGGGGAAGGCGACCCCGCCGACGCGCTGCTCGCGGTTGGCGACCTCGCGCTCGTCCCGGACGAGGGATCGCTGACGGCGATCACGGCCGGCGGGGACGCCGACGCCGCCGCGCTCCGGCAGGTGCTCGGTCGGCTGGAGACGGCAGCGGTGCCGATCGAGGCCGCCGCAGTCGGTGGGGGATCGCTCGTGGTGGTCGTCGGTCGCCGTGAGGGTCCGGACGCCGTGCGGGCCGTCGAGGACGCGCTCGCGGAGTGAGCGTGCCGCTGCGCGACAGGTATCGTGCCACTGACCGACGGCCTTCCGACGCATTGAAACGCCCTCCGGAGTAGATTCCGGTAATGACGCTTCAGGTGACGAACACGCTCACGGGCGAGCGCGAGGCGTTCGAGCCGGTGAACGACGACGAAGTTCTCCTCTATCTCTGCGGTCTCACCACCTCGGACCCCGCCCACGTCGGCCACGCCCGGACGTGGACCCACACCGACGTGATCCACCGGTGGCTGGCGTACCTGGGCTACGACGTGCGCCACGTCGAGAACTTCACCGACGTGAACGAGAAGATTGTCGCCCGCGTCGGCGAGGTGGGCGAGGACGAAGAAAGCGTGGCCCGCCACTACACGGAGTCTTTCATCGAGGACATGCGCGCGCTCAACCTCGAACGCGCCGACGTCTACCCCCGCGTCTCCGAGCACGTCGACGACATCGTCGCGATGGTCGAGACGCTGGTCGAGGGGGGCTACGCCTACGAGTCCAACGGCTCGGTCTACTTCGACGTGACCGCCGACCCGGACTACGGGAAGCTCTCGAACCAGGAGGTCGACGACTCCGAGGCCCAGGGCGACGAGGACGAACGCGCCGAGAAGCGCAACCCCGCCGACTTCGCGCTCTGGAAGGCCGGCGGCGTCGACCCCGAGGACATCGCGGAGCACCGCCACGACGAGGCGGCGCCCGCGGAGGAGGCCGCGGCGCAGGCCCAGACCTGGGACTCGCCGTGGAGCGAGGGACGGCCCGGCTGGCACATCGAGTGCTCGGCGATGTCGACGACGCACCTCGGCGAGACCTTCGACATCCACGTCGCCGGGTCGGATCTCGTCTTCCCGCACAACGAGAACGAGATCGCACAGAGCGAGTGCGCCACCGGCCAGCAGTTCGCCAACTACTGGCTCCACACGGGGATGGTCCAGGTGGCCGACGAGAAGATGAGTTCGAGCCTCCAGAACTTCACGACCGCCCGCGCGGCCATCGAGGAGTTCGGTGTCGACGTCCTCCGCACGTTCTTCGTCTCGACGGTGTACTCGGCGGACCCGACGTTCTCCGAGGAGACGCTCGCCGAGGCCGAGGAGCGCTGGGAGCGGCTCGAACGGGGGTACGAGCGCGCGGTCGAGGCCGCCGACAGCGTCGACGCCTACGCCTCCGTGAGTGACGACGGATTCCGGGGTGCGGTCGAGGGGCTCCGTGAGGATTTCGAGGCAGCGATGAACGACGACTTCAACACGCGCGAGGCGATGGTCGCCCTGTTGGACCTGGCGTCGGCCGTCCACATTCACCTCGAGAACCGTGACCGATACGATCATCAGGCGCTCAAGGACGCTATCGACGCCTTCGAGGACCTGGGCGGCGACGTCTTCGGACTCTCGTTCGGGACATCCGACGGCGGCAAGGTCCGGATCGCCGAGGACCTGGTCGAACTCGTGCTCGACCTGCGCGAACGGGAGCGCGAGGCCGGCAACTACGAGCGCGCCGACGAGTTGCGCGACGGGCTCGACGACGCCGGCGTCGAAGTCGAGGACGGCGACGACGGCCCGACCTACCGCTTCGAGTAGTCGGCCACTCGGCTTCCGCGGTCGGTCCCGTCGCCGGCGGGTTTATCTTTCGGCCCCATCACTCGTCTCTATGTCACGACCGCGCGATCTGGCGATCGCAGTCGCCCTCCTCCTCGCGTTCGCCGGCGGGGGCTGCGTGGGCTTCCTGACCGGGAGCCAGCCCTACGCGTTCGCCGCGAACGCGACCGAAGTCGACCAGTCGACGCTCGAATCGACGGAGTACCGACTCGCGAGCAGCGACTCGCCCAACCGCACGCTGAACGTCACGGCCGGCGGACAGACCCGCGAGGTGACCATCTCCAGCGAGGTCCGAAAGTACAACCGGACCGTGACGGTCGCTCCGGACGTCGACGGCGAGTTCGCCCGCTTCTCGGTCTACTCGACGCCGGCCGCCTCGGTCGCCGGTCGCTCGGTCAACCCGGTCGACGACTGGTCGGCCGACCGGCTCGTCCGACGGCTGGTGTCCTCGACCTCCGGGCTCTCGAACGTCGAGTTCGAGTCGAACCGGTCCGTGCAGTTTCTGGGCGCAGAGAGGACGGTCTCCGAGTACGGCGCCCGCCAGTCGATGGGCGGCGTGGAGACCAACGTCACGATCCACCTCTCGATGGTCGAACACGACGGGGACACCGTGATCGCCGTCGCGCTCCATCCGGAACGGATCGACGAGCGGTCGCGCGTTGACGAACTCCTCGCGGGGCTCCGACACCCGCCTGCGGAGGACTCGGCCTCGTAGCGGGGTTTCGGCAGTTCGGAGCGAGCGATTATCCGCCGCCGCCGGCGACGCCGGTCCCGATCGCGGCGCCACAGTCGTCGCAGGCCGCGACGTAGAACCGCTTGGCCGACTTGAACAGTCCGGCCATCTTCGACTCCATGTCGACGAACTCCACGTCGGAGCTGTCGGCGATCTCCGCCTCGCATTCGGGGCAGTGCACCATGGCTGACAGGTCCGGCGGCCGCGGTAAGTGTCTTGTCCCGGGCGGGCGCTTCTCGGCGTCGACTCGCGGGGAGCGCTCGGCGGGGTGGGCGCTTACGTTTTTCACCTTCGCGGTCGTCGAGCGGGACATGAACGCGCAACTCGCTCTCGGCCTCGGGCTGACCGCGCTCGGGCTGGTCGGATACGTCGTTGGGATCGAGACGGCGTATCCGGGCCGATCCTTCGCGGTGACCGCGGTCATGGTCGGGGTCACGCTGGCGGCCATCGGCCGGTCGGCCGGGCCGGAGGAGTCACCGTGATCTCGGCGCTCGTCTACCGGTCCGACGAGGTCACCGAGTACGACGACCTCCCGACGGCGAGAGCCGCCCAGGGGACGACCTGGGTACACGCCGCAGAGGCGGACCGCACGGAGATGGAGCACATCGCCGACTGCTTCGGCCTGCACCCGCTCACCGTCGAGGACATCCGGAACGACGTCCGCCCGAAGACCGAGGAGTACGAGCAGTACACCTTCGTCCTCCTCAAGCGAGCGATGCTCCGCCGCGGGGAGACCACCTTCGACGAGGAGATCGAGGACTCCCCCGTCGGGGTGTTCATCGGCGACGACTGGGTCGTCTCGATGACGCCCGACTCCGCCAAACCGATCGAGCGCGTCCGTCGCGCCGTCAATTCCGGCGACGAGCGCCTCCTCCACCGCGGCCCGGACTTCACCGCCTACCGCGTCATCGACGTCATCGTCGACGAGTACTTCACGCTCCTCGACGCCATCGAGGACGACATCGAATCCGTCGAGGACGAGGTGACTACCTCGACCGAGATCGACACGCTCGAAGAGATAAACAGCGTCCGACGGGAGCTGCTCTCCTTTCGAAAGCTCGCCTGGCCGACCCGCGAGGCCGTCGGCGTCCTCGCCCGCGGCGACCCGAAACAGATCAAGGAGGACTCCGAGAAGTACTACCGCGACGTGTACGACCACCTCGTCCAGTTGGTCGACCTCACCGAAACGTACCGCGACCTGGCCTCCGGCGCACGCGACATCTACCTCAACACCCTCGCCCAGTCGACGAACGAGGTGATGAAGGTGCTCACCGTCGTCGCGACCATCTTCATCCCCCTCACCTTCGTCGTCGGCGTCTACGGCATGAACTTCGACCCCGGGGCGAGCCGGTTCAACATGCCCGAACTCGGCTGGGCCTACAGCTACCCCGCAGTCATGATCGGGATGTTCGTCGTCGCCCTGGTCATGCTCGGGTACTTCCGCGGTCAGGAGTACATCTGACGGCCGACAGCTCCGATCCGACGATCGCGGGCGAGTCGCCGTGTGCCGCGAATCGCGGGACCCGACACCGAAGTTTCGACCGATCAGAAAAAGGGGTTTATATTGCACAGACGCTATTCCCTGGTATATCAGGTGACTCTGTGACCGACGAGGGCCCGACCGGCGTCTCTGGACAGGACATCGTCGCCCAGGCACCGGTCGGTATCACGCGGTTCGACGCCTCACAGGAGGGGTCGCCGGTCGTCTACGCCAACGAGCGGTTCCTGGAGATGACGGGCTACGCGGCCGCCGAGGTCGTCGGTCGGGACTGGCTGGCGCTCCGGGGAGAGGAGACGGACGCCGCGTCGGTCGCGGTGCTCCGCGACGCGGTCGCCGCGAGCGAGCGCGCCGCCGTCGAGCTCCGGAACTACCACGCCGACGGGACGCCGTTCTGGAACCGGGTCAGGGTCGCGCCGCTGCGCGACGGCTCGGACGAGGTCTCCGAGTTCGTCGCGTTCCACGAGGACGTGACCGAGGAGAAGCGCCACGAGGAGACGGTCGAAGCGCTCCACGCCGTCGCGACGCGGCTCCAGACCGAAGAGAGCGTCGACGCCGTCTGCCAGCGGACGGTCACCGCCGCCGCGACGCTCCTCGATTACGACATGTGCACCATCCTCATCAGGGACGGCGACTGGCTCGTGCCGCGGGCGACCGCCGCCGGTGCGCCGGCCGACGGGAGCCGACGGATGCGCCTCGACCAGGGGCTCGCCGGCAAGACCTATCAGACCGGCGAGGCCTGGATCGTCGACGACCTGGCGGCGGACGCGAACAGCGACCCCGCCAAGGAGATATACCGGTCGGGGATCAGCGTCCCGTTCGGAGACGGCGGCGTGTTCCAGGCGGTCCAGACGGAGACGAACGCCTTCGACCAGCGAGACGTCGACCTCACGGAGCTGCTCGTGACCCACACCGCCTCGGCGATCGGTCGGATCGAGCGCGAACAGGAGCTACAGCGGCAGAACGAGCGCCTCGAGGCGTTCGCCGACGTCGTGAGCCACGACCTCCGCAACCCCCTGACGGTGCTCGGCGGCTCGCTCCAGATGGCCGAGGAGACCGGCGAGCGCGAGCACTTCGAGCGGGGGCGGCGCGCGCTCGAGCGCATGGAACAGCTGATCGACGACCTGCTGACGCTGTCTCAGTCCGGCGGCGCGGTCGAGGAGGCGGCCGCGGTCGACCTCGCGACCGTCGCCGCGGAGTGCTGGGACACCGTCGCGACGAGCGAGGCGACCGTCAGCGTCCAGACGGCGGCGACCGTCCGGTGTCGCGAGGGGCGACTGCGGCAGTTGCTGGAGAACCTGTTTCGCAACGCGGCCGAACACGCGTCCGGCGCCGTGGCCGTCACGGTCGGCGACCTCCCCGACGAAACCGGATTCTACGTCGAAGACGACGGCCCCGGGGTCCCGGACGAGGAGCGGGAGCGGGTCTTCGAGAGCGGGTACTCGACCACCGGGGACGGGACCGGGCTGGGACTCTCCATCGTCAGGGAGATCGCGGAGGCCCACGGCTGGACGGTGACACTCACCGACAGCGCGAGAGGCGGCGCTCGCTTCGAGATCTCCGGCGTCGAGACGGTCGCCTGACGCCCGACCGACGCGGCGCTCGGACGGTCAGAAGACGCCGAGGCCGAACCCGAGCAGGCCGAGGATGTACAGCGTCCCGACGACGATGATCCCGATGACGACGAGCCGCCAGGCCATAGACAGCAGGAAGCGGCCGATCAGGATGATCGCCGCTAACAGGACGAGTACCGCGAGAATACCGACGGGCGAGGCCAGCGGACCGAGCCCCGACTGGAGTGCCAGCGCACTGAGCATACCAGATACTGGCCTCCCCGTCACCATAAGCTTCCGGGCCCGTTCGACGGGCGTCAGACGCGCGAGAGTGGACGTCCCTCGACGGCGGTCACCTCGTCATTCCTCGTCGGCCGGTTCCGGCGAGAGGTCGCCGGATTCAACCATCGCTTCGAGGGGGTTGTCGTCGACGGTGAGCGGGAGATCGACGCGACCGCGCTTCCGGGATGACTCCCACGCCGCGAAGATCACTTCGGTCACCGAGAGGGCGCGGCGCGCGGAGAACTCCGGTTCGACGCCGTCGCGCAGACAGTCGACGACGTGGTCGATGGCCGGCGGGACCGCCGCGGCGGCGGCGTCAGCGACCAGCGTCTCCCAGTCGCCGCCGTCCTGCCGGACGCGGGCCTGCTCGTCCGCCCAGGGCGTGATCTCGATGACGCCGTCGGTCCCGTGGAGGCGGTGGCGGACGCCCTCGCCGACGCCGCCTTCGCCGTACCCGGTGGTCGCGATGCCCTGAACCCCGCTGTCGTATGCCCACTGGACGAGGCCCTGGTTCTCGTTGTGGGCGCCGTACTTGACGTACTCCTCGCGGTAGTCGATCTGACCGATCACCCACTCGACCGGCGACTCGCCGGCGTACATGTGCGCGAGGTCGATGTGGTGGGTGCCGTTGTCCAGCAGCGTGCTCGTCGACACCTCCACCCGGCGGAGGTCGCCGATCGCCCCGCTCTCCAGGGCGAGTTTCGGCTCGCGCCACACCGGCGAGAACCTGCGCTGGTGGTTGAAGGTGAGCTGGACGTCCCGGCGGCTCGCCTCCTGGGCCATCAGCCGCGCGTCGCCCCACGTCGTCGCCATCGGCTTCTCGCAGTGGACCGCGTCGGGGACGCCGCTGTGGACGCAATCCAGCACGATATCGGCGTGGGTCGGGACGGGCGTGGAGATCGAGACGATGTCGGGGTCGACGACCTCCAGCATCCGCTCGTAGTCCTCGAATATCCCGTCCTCGGGGATCGCGAACTCGTCGGCGAACGCCGCGACGTTCTCGCGGACGATGTCGGCCGCGGCGACGATGTCGCAGTCGTCGCGGTCGCGATACCCCTCGGCGTGCCGGTACGCCATCGCCGCGCTCTCTCCCCAGACCGGGTTGTCGGGCTCCGGTCCGGTCCCGATGAACGCGATGTCGTATGCCATACACTCGCTGTACGGCGATAGCACAAAAGCTTCGGGCTCCCGGCGGGCTGCGCCGGGTGGGAGTGCGACGAACGCGCGCCCGGCCCGTTCCGCGCTCGCGGTCGGCGAGTCACCAGCGAATCGCGCCCGAACCCGTGGACTAAAAGTCCGCCCGCCTGACGGGACGGGTATGGTACGCACTGCCATCAACCTCTACTCGGTCCGAAACCTCGACCTCCCGATGGGTGAGATCCTCGAACGCTGCGCCGCCGCCGGCTACGACGGCGTCCAGTTCTCCGGCAAGTTCGGCGGGCTCTCGCCGGGGGAGATCGCCGACCACCTCGACGACCTCGGGCTGGACGTGACCGCCGCCCACGTCGACCTCGACGCCATGGAAGCGGACGCCGCCAGCGTCGTGGAGAAACACGAGACCATCGGCTCCGACGGCGCGGTCGTCCCGTGGCTCGGCGCCGAGCACTTCGAGACCCGCGAGGCCGCCGAGGAGACGGCCACGCGCCTGGAGAACGTCGCCGCGAACCTCGCCGACCACGACTTCTCGCTGCACTACCACAACCACGACCACGAGTTCGTCGCCTTCGACGACACGAACGGCTACGAGGTGTTCGCCGATTCCTGCAGCCTCCTGCTCGAACCGGACGTGGGCTGGATCGAGACGGCCGGCCACGACCCCGTCGAGTTGCTCGACCGCTACGGCGACCGGGTCGAGATCGTCCACATGAAGGACATGGACGACGGCGACTTCTGCGAGATCGGCGACGGCGACGTGGACATGCAGGCCTGCGCCGACACCGCCCGCGACGTCGGCGCCGAGTGGCTCGTCTACGAGCACGACCAGCCCGACGACCCGGCCGCCTCGATCGACCACGGCGCACAGTTCCTCGCCGACCTCTGAAACAGGCGGCCGCGGCGCTACTCGATATCGCGCTCCGACCGCGGATCCGCGGCCGTCGACTCCGACCCTGGTTCCGACGCCGGCTCTGACACAGACTCCGGCCCTGGCTCTGGGGCCGACTCCCCGTAGACAGTCTCGGCGTCGTCGACCGATTCGGCTTCGAGCAGTCGCTCGACGCGGCGTTCGAACTCCGCGTCGCCGATCTCGCCGTCGGCGTACCGCCGGCGCAGCGTCGCGAGCGCATCGGTCTGCTCGTCGCGCTCCCCCGGGTCCGAACCGGTGGCGCGGCTCTCGTACCACCCCGAGAGCGCGCTCGCGACCGGGAGGACGCCGGCGAACCCGACGACGAAGACGATCCAGAAGTTCGACCAGCCGGCGAGCAAGAGCGCGATCCCGAGTACGAGCGTCGCGCTGACGACGACTGACCCGACGGCGGAGGAGAGGTCCCCCGCCTTCGAATCGCCGTCTGCCTCGAAGACGGCGTGGTCCATCTGGGCACCCGAGAGCGTCGCGTCCGTCAGGTCCGCGCCCACGAGGGTCGCGTGCCCGAGATTCGCGTCGCTGAGATCGGCCCCGGAGAGGTCAGCGCCGTCGAGGTCGGCGTGCCTGAGGTTCGCACCGCTCAGGTCCGCGTCCGAGAGGTCCGCGTCGCTGAGGTCCACGTGACGGAGGTTCGCGTCGCTGAAGTCCGCACCCGAGAGGTCCCGACCGCTGAGATCGTCGCCCTGCTGTGGCATTCCTCCGGAGCTACACGACTGCCCCACAAAAAGGTCGGTCACCTCACGGTACGCCGCGCGCCGGAACGAGTCGTTGCGCCCCGTCTGGATCGCCCTCTCGGACCGGCGGGCCCGCCGCTCCCAGGACGGTCCAGCCGCCGAAATCCGGTCGAGACCGGACGACCAACTGTTAAGGAGACCCTTCCCAATGCGGAGGTATGGATCCGCCGCTCGTTCGCCGATGTCTCGTCGGTGTCGTCGTCGTCTCGCTGCTCGCGAGCGCGGTCGGTGCGAGCGTGGCCGCGGGCCTCTCCGACTCCGAGTCCCGGATTTCGGAGGGGGCACCGAGTGCGACCGGCGGTAGCTTCGCCGCGGACGCGATCGGACCGGAAGCCCCGTCCGAGCGGATCACGAGGTCGGTCACCGACTCGGGCGGGTCGGCTTCGGCGGTCGGGACCGACGACGTGTTCGACGCGGCGGCGAACGTCACGGCCACGCAGGAGCTCCGGCTGACGCCGGAGACGCGGGGCGAGATCACCGTCGTCCAGCGCTACGAGGTGCCCGACCGCGTCGCGGCGCTGAAGCCGCGACTCCCCGAGGACGCGACCGTCACCGAGACGGCGGGCTTCTCGAAGGGTGAGGGGACCACTTACGAGTGGGACGGCAACACCTCGGCGCCGCGGATCACGTTCACGATGGAGGTCAACGAGACGCGGGATGTCACCGGTCCGGAGGGCGCTCGCGGGCGGTACCTCTTCGTCGACGCCGGCGAGTGGGCACTGTTCCGGAAGCCGTCGATCCCGATCAGCTGGTCCTGGCGCGGGCCCGAACCGGTCGGGATCACCCGCGACTCGACCACCGCCGGGCCGGGCCACGTCGGCGAGTGGATCGCCTACATGGGGACTGTCGAGACCCACGAGCGCCGGGCCCACGGCCAGCGCTTCCGCCTCGTCGTCCCCGACCGCGCGGCGCTCGCCGAGTCGCCCGACGCGATCCTCGACACGCTCGCCGCCTCCGCGGACCAGTTGCGAGTCGGCGACCGCGACGACGAGGTGGTCGCGTTCGCGGCGCCGACGACGACTGTCCAGTGGGGCGTGCGGGGCCTGCAGTACGGCGACAGCGACATGTGGGTCCGCGACGCCGAACCGCTCGCGACCGCCGAGAACACCTGGATCCACGAGTACGTCCACACCCGCCAGGACTTCGACACGGACCCCTCGGCGAAGTGGACGACCGAGGCGTTCGCCACGTACTACGCCGCCCTGCTGGCGATGGATCAAGGTCACGTGGACTACGGAGCCGTCCGCGACGTGCTCCGGCAGGGCACCCACCGCCCGCAGTCCGACGCCGTCCTCACCGACCCGTCGACGTGGGCCAACGCCGCTAACTACCTGAAAGGGGCCCTCGTCGCCGCTGACACCGACCGGCGGATCCGCCTGGCGACCGACCAGTCGCGGTCGCTCCAGGCGGTCTTCTCGGCGATGAACGCCAACCCCGGTCCGGTCGACCACCGGACCGTCTTCGAGACGGTCGGGACCGTCGGCGGCGCCGACGTCCGGCGCGCCGCGGTCACCTACGCGAGAACCGAACGCGCTCCCGACCTGTGGACGAACGCCGCCCACCGCGAGGCGTTCGGATCGACGCCGGCCCGGGTCGAGATCGGGCTGGCCGACGACCCGGACGCCGTGGCCGTCGGCGGACCCTACCGCAACGCCAGCCTGGAGGGGTCGGATCTGACGCTGTTCGCCGGCGAGACGCTGCGGCTCACCGGCGCAGTGGAGAACACCGGCGACGCGACCGCCGAGTACGAGGCGCGGTTCGCCGTCGACGAGCGGGTCGTCGCGGCCGAATCGGGGACGATCCGGCCGGGCGAGCGGGCGACTCACGCGTTCGAACGGACCTTCGCCGAACCCGGCGAGCACACGCTCGCCGTGGGGAGCGACGAGGTGGCCGTCGAGGTGCACGAGCCCGCGTCGACGACCGTGACCGCGCTCTCGGCGAACCGAACCGCCCTCTCGGCGCCCGGCGCGGTGGCGTTCACGGTCACGGTCAGCAACACGTACGACGTCCCCGCACGCGGCAACGTCACCGTCCGCAGTCCCGACGGAGCGATCATCGACCGGCGGGTCGCGCTCGGCCCCCGTGAGAACCGGACCGTCTCGGGCGTCGCCCGCCTCGCCCGCGGCGAGTACGACTTCACCGTCGGCGACGCCGACACCCTCACCGTGACCGTCGGGCAGGGCGGCGACGGCAGTCAGGACGGAAGCGGAGACGGCGGGAACGGCGGTAGCACCGGATTCGGCCCCGGGTTCGGCCCGCTGACCGCGCTGGTCGCCGTCCTCGTCGCGCTCGCGCTGCTCGATCGGCGACGCGACTGAGCCGCGACAAAGAGCGGGGCGAACGAGCGTGCGAACGGCACAGCCGCGACGCGGACCGGATGCGGTTATTTCTCGTCGGATTCGACCGCGTCAGACCCGACCGCTTCGAGCAGCGTCAGCGTCCTATCGACCAGCGCGTCGGGTTCGCGGGCGAGCACGAAGACCAGCGGTTCGTCGCCGTACGCGCCGCGGTTCACGAGCGCCGACGGCGTCCCCTCGACGGAGGCAAACGTCGTCTCGACCCCTCGCTCGACGGAGCGCTCCCGGGAGTCCTCCGACGCGTCTCCGGTGTCGAACTCGGCGACGGGGCCGTCGAGTTCGTCCAGTGCGGCCGCGACCGCGTCGTCGTGGCGGCAGTTCGCCGCGAACCGGAGCGCGGGCTCGCGCTCGCGGGCCGCGAGCAGCAGGCGAGCGACGTGGGTCGACGCGCCGAAGCGGACCCCGCGGTTCGGGTGGGCGCCCGACAGCGTCTCGGCGATCCGCCCCTCGACGGCGGCCGTCTCGTCCGGTCGCTCGGCGTACGGCGTCGCGCCGGCGACGTTGAGACCGACCTCGGGCACCAGCGGCCCGACGTTCCGGTCGACGAACGACTGCACGACGCCCTCGACGGCCTCCGCGGTCGCGTCGCGGGCGGCACGGTCACGCAGTTCGACCGAGTGGTGGACGGCGCCGGGCCCCTCGCCGACGTCGAGATTGTAGCGGACGGCGCGCGCGAGCAGGTCGATGCCCGCGCCGACCGCGTCGACGAGGTCGTCGCCGTGGGCGAGGCGAGCGGCGATCGCCGAGGAGAGCGTACAGCCGGAGCCGTGGGTGGCGTCGGTGTCGACCCGCGGGTGGCGGAACGTCTCGACGCTGTCGCCGGTGACGAGTACGTCGACCACGGTCTCGCCCGGGACGTGCCCGCCTTTGACCAGGGCGGCGTCGACGCCCAGGTCGACCAGTCGCTCGCCGGCCTCGCGGGCCTCGGCCTCGCTCTCGGGCGTCACGCCGGCGAGGACCGCCGCCTCGTCGGCGTTGGGGGTGACCAGCGTCGCCTCCGCGATCAGGTCCTCGTAGGCGGATTCGGCCTCGCTGGCGAGCAAGCGGTCGCCCGACGCGGCGACCATCACCGGATCGACGACAGCGGGCGCGTCCACGTCGCGGATCCGCTCGGTGACGAGGTCGACCACCTCGACGGTGGCGAGCATGCCCGTCTTGACGGCGCCGACGTCGAAGTCGGAACAGACGGCCTCGCACTGGGCGTCGATCTCCTCGGTGGGGAGGACGTGCGTGCGCTCGACGCCCGTCGTGTTCTGCGCGGTGACGCTCGTGATCGCGGTCGTGCCGAACGCGCCGCAGGCCTCTATCGTCTTCAGGTCGGCCTGGATGCCGGCGCCGCCGCCGGAGTCGCTCCCGGCGACCGCGAGGACGACCGGCGGCGAGATCGGCGCTTCCTGTCGTGTCATGTGCGGGTGTTTCCCCGCCGACACCAAAGCGGTGGCGAGAGGCGCCGGT
This sequence comes from Halosimplex rarum, assembly GCF_047715405.1. Classification (NCBI taxonomy): domain Archaea; kingdom Methanobacteriati; phylum Methanobacteriota; class Halobacteria; order Halobacteriales; family Haloarculaceae; genus Halosimplex; species Halosimplex rarum. Next base: position 370,857 of record NZ_CP180412.1, on the reverse strand, counting down.
CCGGGGTACGTTCCACGCAGACAGGTGGTAACTACACACAAACGCCTGCCGACCGTGTGTCCGGACATGGAACTGGAACTTGCGCAGGTCGAGGAGTACCTCCACGAGTTCGACTACCCGGTCGACCGCGACGAACTGGCCGCCGCCTGTGAGGACGTGACGGTCCAACTGGCCGAAGGAGAGCGCGACCTCGGCGACCTGTTCGCCGACTCCACCGCCGACGGCTTCGGGTCGGCGGACGACGCCTACACCGCCGTCCAGAACGACCTCCCGCGAGAGGCAGTCGGCGAGCCTTACCAGTCCGAGGGCGAGGGATAGCGAGTCGGCACGCGGAGCGTCCCAGCCGCGCCGTCACGGGACCGAGTACACTGGAGAGACGACCGTCAGCGGTACGGTGAAGACCAGGACGTACCAGAGCGCCCCTCCGAGGAGCAGCGCGTACGCCGACGCGCCGTACCCGGTCGGGTCCCAGTCGACCCCGGCCCGCGGGAGCGCGACCGCGGCGACGGGGAGCGCGTCGGTCGTGACCGGGATCAGCGAGCGTAGGCGTCGAACGGGTTGTCGTGGGTCAGCCGGCGGATCGTCCGCTCCTCGAAGTCCGCCTCGCGGAGTCGCGGCAGGAACTCGTCGGTGAAGTAGGTGTAGGGTCGCTGCTCCCCGCCACCGGGTTCCGACGGGTCGTACCAGCCGCGGTCCTGGCTCAGGAGAATCTGCTCGGTGTGACCGGCGTCGCGGAGTCCCCGGATCCAGTCGACGTAGTCGGCGTCCGCCTGGTCGTCGCCGCCGATCCAGTCGAGTTCGACGTAGGCGCCCCGCTCGGCGACCTCGCGGTGGTACCGCTCGTCGGCAGCCTGCGCGTGGATCCAGATGAACCGCTCGGCGCTGTAGCCGACCTCCTCGATCACGTCTAGTTGCCGGTTGACCACCTCGCCGTGGAGCGTGTGGCTCCCGATGGCCGCACCCGTCCGATCGCCGGCCCGAGCGGCCGCTCTGAGGATCGTCTCCTCGTCCGGGGAGAGGCCGGTCGGATCGTCGTCGTCGGTGCTGACCTTGATCCACGCCGCGGTGACGCCGGTGTCCCCGACCCCGTCGGTGAGTTCGCCGACCAGCCACTCCGTCAGTTCGTCCTCGCTCGCGTCGCGAGCCCACTGGGGGATCGACGGCTCCTGATAGATCCCCGTCGGGACGACGACGGGGAAGTCGGTGGCCTCCGAGACGGCCAGGTCGACGTCGACGCGGCGGCCCACGCCCTCCGGCGTGGCCTCGACGAGTGCGGTCACGCCGGCGTCGCGGGCGCGCTCCACCTCCGGCGCCATCACCTCGACGACCGCTTCGGGGTCCGCGTCGCGCCAGTTCGCCTCCTCCGCGGGCCCGAGGTCGACGAAGACGTGCTCGTGCGGCAGTATCAGCCCGAGGTCGCCGCGGTCGAGCGATCCCCGCGTCGTGTGGAGTTCCATGCGTGTCGGCACGAGAGCGAGGACCGTAACACCTCTCACACCGACGAGCGCGACCCGTCTCCGCGCCGCGACGACACCTTATACAATAATGAGGGTGTGTATTGCACCCATGGTAAAGCTTAACTCATTCACCGACAGCAGTTAGAGCGAACGATACGATGTCCGAGACGCAGCGGCGACCGGAAGGCGCGACGGATCGATGCGGGACCTTCGAGACCATCGACGGCGATCTGGTGCTCTACGACCGGCAGAACACCGAGGCCTGGATCCAGGCCAGTTACGCCATCGACTTCGAGGACGTACGCGCGTACGGACCGACAAAGTAAGCCCAGCGGCGACTGCGCTCACTTCTCACCCGACGGTGTTGGGCGTCGCCCCGGGGTCACCCGACGGTGATCAGCGTCACGCCGGCGATCGCGAACGCCGCGGCGACGAGTCGCACCCTGAAGGCGTCTTCGCCGAGGATCACGCCGCCGAGCAGGACGGCGATGACCGCCTGCGTGTTGATGATCGGCGAGGCGAGGCTGGCCGACAGCGTCGAGAACGCCAGCATCACGAAGTGCTCGCCGACGGCGATCAGGAGCCCGACGCCCGCGAACAGGTGCAGGTCCTCCCGGACGCCGTCGGGTAGCCGCCGGGCGGCCAGCGGCGCGAGCGCGAGCGGTACGACCACGAAGAGCACGAGATTGAACGTCTCCGGCGGCACCTGCAGCTCCTGCATCAGGACGCGCTTGCCGACGTCGACCACGCCGAAGATGGCGGCGCTGGCGAGCGCGAGCTGCGCCGGCCGCGAGTGGGCGGCCCGGACGAACGGGTCGATCAGTTTCCCGGGCTCGTAGTTGGCGACGTACACCGCGGCGGTCGCGACCAGGACGCCGAAGATCTGGACGGCCGAGAGGTGCTCGTGCAGGAAGACCAGTTCGATGGGGAGGACGAAGACGGCGACGAGCTTGCTGATCGGCGCGACGTAGGACACGTCGCCGACGGCGATCGCGCGGAACGAGGCGAGGAAGGCCAGGATCGACCCGCCGACCGTGAGGACGAACATGCCGACGCCGAGGGCGCCGAACCCCTCGGGGAGGAACGGGCCGTCGCTCGCTACAGCGGCGATCGGCAGGTACCACACGAGCGACGCGGCGAACGTCAGCGCGACGTACACCGTCGACGGGTAGTCGCTGAAGTAGCGCTTGATACAGAACAGGTAGACGCCGAGGACGAGCGCCGCGAGACCGGCGTACACCAGTCCGGGTTCCGGGCCGAACACGGCGGAGGATTCCCCCGAGGGACCAAGAGCGTTCCCTTCCGCGGCAGGTTACGACAGCCAGACGACACCGGGCGAGTCTACACCCAGGGGACGCCGACGGCGGAGAAGACGCCGAGCCCGAGCGGGCCGAGGACGGTGAAGACGACGACGAGCGTGAGCCAGGCGACGACCGCGATACCGAGCGCCTCGACCCAGCCGCCCGAGTAGGCCACGTTCAGCACGGCGAGGTACGCGACGAACGTCAGCACCGGGCCGAGCAGCGGGATCCAGCCGAAGAACGTGCCGACGACCGCCCAGACGACAGACCCGATGATCGCCGCGGTGACGGCCTTCTCGAAGCTCCCGCCGTCCGCGATCAGTTCGGCGCCGACGTAGATGCCGAACCCACCGACCAGTGCCCCGACGAGGAACGTGACGAAGGCCGTGACGAGTCCCATAGTCGAGGTCAGAACTCGACACCCCAAAAAGGTAAGCGGTCGGCGACGCGGTCACCCGGCGTCGGTCCGGCTCAGAGCCAGGGGATGCCGCCGTAGCGCAGGTACACCATGTCGAGGATCAGGAGGAGCTGGAAGACGCCCTGGACGCCGCCGAGCATCGCGTTCTGCTTCCCGATGGCGGCGATGACCGACGGGTCGGGCTCCGCTGATATCATCTCCAGGTACATCCGCACTTCGCCGGGCATCAGGAAGCCGAAGCCCTGCACCGAGAGGATCGTGACGATGGCCAGCGCGACGACGACGGCCGGTTCGGTCATCTGGAACTGGCCGATCGTGAGCGCGACCCACGCGAGCGAGCCGACCGTGACGACGGCGAATACGGCCTGCCAGCGCCGGTCGCCGTAGCAGTTCAGCCGCCAGCCGATCAGCAGCGAGACGGGGATCAGATTCGCGGCCGTGAACAGCGCCAGCCACGGCTCGGCGTGGGGGAACATGCCGACCTTCTGGGCGAGCGTGAGCCCGCTCGCGATCGTCACCGTGGCGAGCGACGGCAGGAGAAACGCGGTCTTGGGCGTCAGCCGCTGGAAGACCGCGGCGCTCTGCTCGTCGTCGAGGCCGCCGACGACCGGCCCGAGGACCGCGCCGATGAAGATGTCGATGCCCGTCCAGAGGACGCCCGCCATGACGTGAACGTAGGTGTGTCCCTGGAGCGATGCGACCGTCAGCGCGTAGCCCAGCGCGGCGAGCGGAACGAAGACCACCGCCACCGCGAACGCCGGATTGGCCCGCCGGCCCAGCCCGCCGACCGTCCCTCTGATAGTCGTCGTCGACATACGCGTCAAAATGCCGAATACTCGTGATAAAAGTACTCCTCCCGGACGTTTCGTCGGGTTTCGCCCGTCCGATCCCCGCCGGGCCGCCGTCCGTCGCGTGCCTTTTCCGCGTCCGGTCGCTAGCGCCGTCCATGAGCGACGCCGAGACCGCCGAACGCATCGGGATCTACTCCGACTACGTCTGTCCGTTCTGTTACCTGGGCCGCGAGTCCCTCTCGCAGTACCAGGACGAGCGCGACGAGGAACTGGCGATCGACTGGCACCCCTTCGACCTGCGGGCGGGCAAGCGCAACCCCGACGGGTCGATCGACCACTCGGTCGACGACGGCAAAGACGAGGAGTACTTCGAGCAGGCGAAGGAGAACGTCGAGCGCTTACAGGAGGAGTACGGCGTCGAGATGAGCCTCGACCTGTCGCGAGACGTGGACTCGCTGCCGGCGCAGGTCGCCTCCTTCTACGTCAAAGAGCACTACCCCTACGAGCAGTGGCTCGCGTTCGACGTGGCGATCTTCGAGGCGCTCTGGCAGGACGAGCGCGACATCGGCGACGCGGACGTGCTCGCCGACCTGGCGGAGGAAGCCGACCTCGACCCCGAGGAGATCCGTGCCGCCGTCGACGACGAGGAATGGCGCAGCGAGGTCGAACGGCGGTTCGACGCGGCTCGCCAGCAGGGCGTCACCGGTGTGCCGACGTTCGTCTACGACGAGCACGCGGCACGCGGCGCCGTCCCGCCGGAGCACATCGAGCGGCTGGTCGAAGGCTCCTGATCGGGGCCGCGCGCCGACCCACACTTCTTCCCGTTGGCGGACCCACGACAGGGTAATGACCGTCAGGAAACACGCGTCGAAGCACGACCGCATCGCCGACCTGCCGCTAGTGACGGAGTCGGCGACGGTCGTCGCGACTGAGGACCTCGACCGCGACCGGACCGAGGAAGTCCGGGAAGCGGTCGACCACTGGTTCGAGGAGGCGGGCCTGGCCGACCGCTACGAGACCGTCTCCGACTACGACGACTGGGAGACGCTCGTCCGCGAGCTCCGCGCGGACGGCTATCACGGCTTCGCGCGGCGCTGCGGGGCGCTCATGGAGCGCTACGAGCGGCCCTATCCGATGCTCACCAGGATCGAGTTCGAGCCCGACGAGCCCTTCGAGTACCTCGCCGGCCAGTACGTCGGCCTGCGCTACTGCGGCAACTCCCGGGCGTACTCGCTGGCGAGTTCGCCCACCCGCGACACGGTCGAGATCTGCGTCCGCCGCGTCCCCGGCGGCGACCTGTCCCCGCAGCTCTGCCGGGACCTCTCGGTGGGCGACAGGGTGACGATGCGCGGGCCGCGCGGCGAGTTAGTCCTCGACGACCCCTCGCGGCGCGACCTGGTCTTCCTCGCGACCGGGACCGGCGTCGCGCCGTTCAAAGGCATGGTCGACTACGTCTTCGAGACGGGACTCGACGAGGTGCAGGGCGAACAGCGGGACGTGTGGGTCTTCCTCGGGGCCGCCTGGGAGGACGACCTGCCCTACCGCGAGGCGTTCCGGGAGTACGCCGCCGAGCGCGACAACTTCCACTTCGTCCCGTGTCTGAGTCGCGAGTCCTATCTCTCGAAGTGGCCCGGCGAGACCGACTACGTGCAGCACGCGTTCGTGAAACACGTCGACGAATCAGCCGTGACGGCGCCGCTCGGCCGCGAACTGGAGCGGTGGCTCGGCGAGTCGCCCGACTCCGGCGTCGACGCGCGCATCGACCCGGGCAACGCCGAGGTGTACGCCTGCGGGCTGAACGCGATGGTCCACAGCCTCGTCGACGCCGCCGAGTCCGTCGGCGTCCCCGACGACCGCATCGACGCCGAGGGGTTCGGGTAGTCTGATCGGAACGACGGGCGAGCAGCGCACCGGCGCGTCGACCGAAACATTCCTGTGAACGAAGCGAGACGTACCGATATGGTCACCGCCTTCTCCCGGACCCCGAGCGAGCGGGTCCGACGCGTCGACGTGTTCGCGTACGTCGTCGGTCTTATGGGCCTCGTGTACGTCGGCGACTTCGCGCTGGCGGGGCTCGCGGGCACCGCGACGACGACTGCGGCAGGGCTGGCGGCTGTCGGCGGGTTCGCGCTCGCCAGCGCCGTCTGGATGCACCGCAATCCGGATTCCCTCCACGACGGAGCCGAACCGGCGCCCGCCTATCTGTACGTTCTGCCGGTCGTCTCGACCGGTGCGTTCCTCGTGCTGGCCGCGAACTGGGTCGCGCAGCTCGTCTAGCCGCCGGGGGGCCGCGGTTTCCGACTCGGAAACCGTGTGGACCCTTTTATAAGCCCGCCGGGAATAGCGGCGAGTGATGAGCGCGGGCCAGGATCCCGAGGAGTCGGGGGTGATCTCGTTGCTGGACGACGAGTACGCCCGCGCGATCCTGGTCGAGTCGAGCCGGGAGCCGCTGTCGGCCTCGGCGCTCGCCGAGCGCTGTGACGCCTCGGAGCCGACGATCTATCGCCGCATCGAACAGTTACGGGACCACGACCTCGTCGTCGAACAGCAGCAGCTGGACCCCGACGGCCACCACTACAAGACCTACCAGACGCGGGTCGAGCGCGTCACCGTCGAGATCGAGGACGGCGAGTACTCGATCGACGTGTCGCGCCGCGAAGTGGACGCCGCCGACCGGTTCACGCGCCTGTTCGAGGGACTGACCGAACCATGACAATAACTACCACCCTCGCCTCGATGCCCACACAGGTCTCCGCCACCGGCGGGTCCGCCGTCGTCGCCGCCCTGGCCCTGTTCGGTCTCGCGGTGGCTGCCGGGCTCTCGGTCCTGATCGCCTACGAAGCGCTGAAAGGGTATCGGGGAACCCGCGATCGCGCGATGCTGTTCCTCGCGGTCGGCATCGTCCTCCTGACCGGCGGGCCCATCGCCCTCCGCATCCTGCTCCCGACGTTCACGGAGACGCCCGAGTCCCTCCGACTCCTCTCGACGACCGTCAGCGAACTGCTCGGGCTCGGGTGCATCCTCTACGCCATCTACGGACAACCATGATCGACCCCACGCGACACACCGCCGACGCGACCGAGTCGACCGCCGCCCGCCCGGAGGTGGGCCGATGAGCGCTGCCTCTGTCGCCGTCGCTCTGGCACTGGCATTCGCGGAGACGGGCCGGCCGCTCCAGACCGTCGTCGACGTCACGCCGGCGACGCTCGCGGGGGCCCTGACGGCCGTCGTCGGGCTGTTCGTCTCCTACCAGGCGTTCCGCGGCTACCGCCGGAACGACAGCCGCCCGATGCTGTTCCTCGGCCTCGGCATCTTCCTCGTGACCGCGCTCCCGTTCGTCGTCACCACGGCGCTCGCCGGACCGCTGGGTACCAGCGACGCCGCGGCCGTCCTCGCCTGGACGATCCTGGAGATCCTGGGCCTCGGGTCGATCCTCTACGCGTTGACGGGCGCGTGATCGACCATCGCAGTCGGCAGTTTTCGATAGACTCACTGTTACCTGTCTGCACTATCACCAATCGTTTTAGTACACCCGCGGCCGAGAAGCCCACAATGAGCCAACGGGTTTCGCTCCCACGGGTCTCCGGTGGCCCGCGCGCCTTACTCTGGCGGTTCTTCCGGGTCACCCTCCGCCTCCAGACGTACGCGAACTTGCTGTACCTCTCTGCGCTGTTCCCGCTCGGGCTGATCTACTTCGTCGGCTTCACCGTCGGGTTCAGCCTCGGCATCGGACTGTCGATACTCCTCGTCGGCATCGCCCTGCTCGTCGCGCTGGTGTACCTCACCCGCGAACTAACCGCGCTCGAACGGTGGATCGCCGATCGAGCCCTCGTCGTTGACGTGCCAGCCGTCGACGCCGATACCACCGAACCGCCGCTCTCCGACCCCATCGCCCACCTCAAATACGTCTTCACCAGCCTCTCGACGTGGAAGGGGCTGGTCTACCTCGTGAGCAAGCTCGCGCTCGGTATCGGGGCGTTCACCCTCCTCGTCTCGCTGGGCGCGATATCGCTGTCGCTGCTGTTCGTCCCGCTGTACTACGAGGACGTCAACGTGGGAGTCCACCCCGTTTCCGGTGAGGTGAGCGCACAGCCCTCGATCGAGTTCGCGCTCCAGACCTGGCAGGTCGGCCTGACGATCCCCTTCCGGGTGACGACGTGGTACGTCACGACGCTCCCGGAGGCCCTCGCGGTCTCGGGACTCGGCGTGCTCGCGGTGATACTCTCGCTCCACGTCTGCAACTTCGCCGCGCGGATCGCCGGCTGGTACGCGTCCCTGTTGCTCGGCGGGACCGACCGGTCGACGGTCCGTCGGATTCTGGACGTGTAACTCGCCGCTCCGGCTCAGTTCTCGCCACTGACGAACGCCTGGACCTCGTCGACGCTCGGGACCTCCCCTTCGCGCGTCGCGACGAGTTCGCCGTCGACGAACAGCATGAGTTTGGGGACGCTGCGCACGTCGTACTCGTCGACGAGGACGGGGTCGTCGCGCGGGTTCATCGTCGCGACGACCGCGTCGGTGGTCCGGGCGACGGCGCTCAGGACCGGCTCCATCGCTTTGCACTTGCCGCAGCCCTCCGTGTGGAACTCGACGAGGACGCGGTCGTGGTCGGCCACGAGTTCGTCGAGGTCGTCGCGATTCGACAGCGAAACCGGGCGGTCGTGTGTCGCAGCCATACCGGATCCACGGTCCCGAGACGTGTAAGCGTCGCGCCGGTCGTCCGGACAGCGGCCGCGCCGGTCGCGGGACGCGGACCCGATGGATATAACCCGGACGGTCCGCTGTCTCACACCCATGGACGCGGCTCTGGGTGCGCCGGCGAAGATGGCCGACCGCGAGGGGGATCTGACGCCGATGATGGCCCAGTACTTCGAGCTCTGCCGGGAGTACGACGACTCGCTCGTGCTATTCCAGGTGGGTGACTTCTACGAGGCGTTCTGCGAAGCGGCCGAGCGGGTCGCGCGGCTCTGCGAGATCACGCTCACCAAGCGCGAGGACTCGACCGGCGAGTACGCGATGGCGGGCATCCCCATCGACAACGCCGAGTCGTACATCGAACGGCTGCTGGAGGCGGGCTACCGGGTTGCCGTCGCCGACCAGGTACAGGATCCCGACGAGGTGACCGGCGTCGTCGACCGAGCGGTCACGCGCGTCGTCACCCCGGGGACGCTCACGGAGGACGAACTCCTCCGCAGCCCGGACAACAACTACGTCGCCTGCCTGACCGCCACCGAATCGGACGGCGGCGACAGCGACGGATCGACCGACCGTACCGACCGCACCGGTCCGGCCTCCGCGCCAGGGGCGGACGAGAACGGGCCCTACGGGCTGGCGCTGCTCGACGTGTCGACCGGCGACTGCTACGCCACCAGCGCCGGGCGCCTCGACTCGATCGCGGACGAACTCGGCCGGTTCGCCCCAGCGGAGGCCATCGTCGGCCCGGACGCGCCGGTCGACGTCTTCGACGGCGACTGCATGGTCTCGCCGTACGAGAGAACCGCCTTCCAGACGGAGTCGGCGCGCGAGCGCGTCGAGGCGTACTTCGGCGACCTCGGCCTCGCCGACGAGGCCGAGGTCCGCGCCTGCGGTGCCCTGCTGGCCTACGCCGAGTACACCCGCGGCGGCAACCCCGACGCGGGCGACATCGGCGACGACTCGACGGCGGCAGTCGCCGGCCCAGATGGCGCGAGCGCCGAGGGCGAGCCGACCGCCGCGCTCGACTACATCAACCACCTCACGCGGTACGACCCGCGTGAGTACATGCTGCTGGACCGGGTCGCCCTGGAGAGCCTGGAGCTGTTCGACCGGCGCGCGGTCCACGGCCACCAGGGGCTGACGCTCGTCGACGCGCTCGACGAGACGGCCTGCGCGCTCGGCCGTCGGAAACTGAACGACTGGCTGCGGCGCCCGCTGCTCGACGAGGACCGCATCGCCGCCCGTCACGACGCCGTCGCGGAACTCACGGGCGACGTGACGCTGCGCGAGCGACTCCACGAACTGCTCGACGACGTGTACGACGTCGAGCGACTCGTCTCCCGCGTCGCCCGCGGTCGGGCGAACGCCCGCGACCTTCGGTCGCTCCACGACACGCTCGCGGTCGTCCCCGACGTGGAGGAGGCGCTGGCCGACGCCGAATCGAAGACGCTCGTCGAACTGCGCGAGAACCTCGACTCGCTCGCGGACGTGCGAGACCTGATCGACCGCGCCGTTCGGGAGGACCCCGCCGCGGAACTCACCGAAGGCGGCGTCGTCAAGCCGGCGTTCGACGACGAACTCGGGGCGCTCCGCGAGACCGAGCGCGAGGGGAAAGCGTGGATCGACGACCTCGAAGCCAGCGAGCGCGAGCGCACGGGCATCGACTCGCTGAAGGTCGGGCACAACTCCGTCCACGGCTACTACATCGAGGTGACCGATCCCAACCTCGACAGCGTGCCCGACGACTACACGCGCCGCCAGACGCTGAAGAACGCCGAGCGCTTCGTCACGCCGGAACTCAAGGAGCGCGAGGACGAGATCATCCGCGCCGAGGGGCGCGCCGACGACCTCGAATACGAGCTGTTCTGCGAGGTCCGCCGCGACGTCGCCGAGGAGTCCGAGCGCGTGCAGGCACTGGCGGAGCGGCTCGCCCGCCTCGACGTGTTCGTCTCCTTCGCGAGCGTCGCGGCGAAGTTCGACTACAGCCGGCCCGAGGTCGGGGCCGACGGCTTCGACGTCGAGGCCGGGCGCCATCCGGTCGTCGAGCGCACGGAGGAGCGGTTCGTCCCGAACGACGCCCACTTCGACGAACAGGACTTCTTCGCGGTCATCACCGGACCGAACATGAGCGGCAAGTCGACGTACATGCGGCAGGTCGCGCTCATCGCCGTCCTCGCGCAAGCGGGGAGTTTCGTCCCCGCCGCGTCGGCCCGGCTGCCCGTGGTCGACCGGGTGTTCACGCGCGTCGGCGCCAGCGACGACATCGCTGGCGGTCGCTCGACGTTCATGGTCGAGATGACCGAACTCGCCGACATCCTCCAGAATGCGACGGAAGACTCGCTGGTCCTCCTCGACGAGGTGGGACGGGGAACTAGCACCGCCGACGGCCTCGCCATCGCCCGCGCGGTCACCGAACACGTCCACGAAGCGGTGGGCGCGACCACGCTGTTCGCCACCCACCACCACGAGCTGACCGCGATCGCCGACGAGCTACCGGGCGTGTTCAACCTCCACTTCGAGACCGAGCGCGAGGGCGACGACGTGGCGTTCGAACACGAGGTCGCGCCGGGCGCCGCGGCCGCGTCCTACGGCATCGAGGTCGCGAAGATGGCCGGCGTCCCCGCCGACGTGGTCCAGCGCTCGCGGGAGTTGCTCGACGAGAGCGACGCGGGCGCCGCCCGCGGGCCCGCCGCGGAGACGAACGGCCACGACGCGTCCGAGAGCGTTCGGGTCAGTAACACGACTGACGGCGCGCAGAACGGCGACGTACTCGCCGGCGATGACGCCGATTCGGCGGCGGACGCGCGGCTCGCGGAGGAACTCGAAGCCCTCGACGTGGCGACGATGACACCGCTGGAAGCGATGAACGCGCTCGCCGAACTGAAAGCGTCGCTGGACGAGTGAGGGGCGGCCGCCCGGTCCGGTCCGCTACCGGTCAGTCCGCGGATTCCGGGGTCCCGGTCGGCGTCAACGGGACGAACTCCAGGCCGCGCTCGGCGAGCAGTCGACTCGCCCGGTCGGTCACCGACGGGGCGACGAGGATCCCGCGCATCTCCGTCTCGGCGTGGAGGTCCCGCTCCATCGCGTCGACGTAGCGACCGAGCTGGCCGACGGCGTCGGGACCGACCCGGCGGCGTTTGAGTTCGACGGCCACCGCCCGGCCGTCGGCGTCCTCGCCGTAGATGTCGACGGCGCCGGCGGGCGTCGCCCGCTCGGTCGCGAGCGGGGTGAACCCCTTCTCGATCAGGGACGGCTCGTCGAGAATGCGCTGGCGCAGGTCCTCCTCGGTCCCTTCCAGCGAGAGGTCCCGCTCGTCGGTCAGGCCGTAGGCCGACACTTCGAGCACGGACTCGAAGTCGACCGCGAGGTGCTCGTCGGGCGTCTCGCGGTGGCTCTCGACCAGCAGCCGACCGTCGTCGAGCGTCGCCTCGTGCTCGCAGTCGGGGGGCTGCCAGTTGACTGGCTGCTGGCCCTCGTCGGTGTGGACCAGCGCGGCGCCGTCGGGCTTGAGCATCACCAGTCGCTCACCGGGGCCGAGCGTGCTCGACGCGCGGCCCTCGTAGTCGACAGTGCAGCGACCGACCACGGTCACCAGCGCGCCCGCGTCGATGGCCGCGGCCACGAGGTCCCGGGCCGTCTCGTGGTCCGGCCGCTCGCGTGTCTCCAGCCGGAGTCCGTCTTCGACGGCAGTCACGACTCGCCATTGGCCGTCGGGGGGTAAAAACCGCGCGACACGGGGCGGGCGAGAGGGGCGAGCAACGGCGCGGGAAGCGTGACTACGCCGCCGTCTCACCCCCTGGAGGAAACCAGACGAGCTCGTCGCGAACGTCGGGGTGCCGGGTCAACCGGACGAGGAGGTACGCCGTCGCCAGCTGTGGTGACAGGAGGCCGGCGTCGACGGCGTCGCCGAGGACCTCTTTCGCGGTACGTGAAAACCGTCGGATGCGCGCGGCGGTCGCCGCGTCGGTCCACGGCACGAGCACGGCGGCGCCACGGACAAACGACGCCGCCGCGTCGGTTGGAGGACCTGCCGTCGCGGCGTCGGGCCCGGTCCGCCGGCCGGTCTCGATGCCCGGCCGGCACACCAGGTACGCCTCGACCGCTCCGTCGACCGCGACCGCGACCAGTGCCTCGTAGCCTCGCGAGTCGATCCGGGCGAAGACGCGGTCGACGGGAACGGCCGTGCGGACGGGCTCGGAGTCGACGAAGTCGGGGGGTACCTCGCCGTTCCGTGCCCGCGCGACCAGCCGGTCGAGGTGCTTGCCACCCCACTGCGAGTGGTAGCAGTCGTACCGGCCGTCCGGTCGCGCCACGGCGACCATCGCGCGCGCTCCCACGGCGAGTCGGGTTGGTCCCGGTTTAGTTGATAAAGGCTCGGACGGGCGAAGCGTCGGCCGGCGCTACCCGCTGTCGAGTTCGACGAGGCTCTTGAGCGGGACGAGCCGGTGCTGGACCTCGGGCTTCGTGTAGCCCGACGACTCCTCCGTGACGCCCGCGGTGTAGACGGTCACCCGCTGCTGGAGCACGTGCGGCTCGCCCTGCGTGTTCTTGATGACGTCGACCGAACGCCACGCCTGGTCTTCCATACCACGCCCCATGGACGGCCGTCGATATATCGCTTTGGCGGCCGGATCGGGTCGACGGTCGCGCGATTCCCGCGTCGACGCACCGCGTCCGACTGTCTACTGGCCGCCGGCCGTGAGCGTGATCGAGCGCGTCTCGCGGTCGGCCTCGTAGTACGCGTGGACGAGGGAGCCCTCGTCGGAGAACGCGTCCGCGTCGACGCGCCGCAGCGGCACGGACACGTCGAGCGGCGACCCGGCGAACGGATACGGGTCCACGCGGTACTCGCCCGAGTCGAGCGACGTTATCGACAGCGTCGCGCCAGCGCGCGGACCGCTCGTCGGAACCCCCTCGATCTCGTCGTAGCCGGGGGGATCCCCGGTGATACAGAACGCCAGCGAGAGTTCGTCCCACGCCTGGAGGCGCCGGTAGTCCGCCCAGAGACGGCCGTCGTAGCCGTCAGGGACGCCCGCCGAGTCGTGGAGCGAGTCCAGCAACTCGTAGTCGGCGTCAGTCAGGCTCGGACGAGGCTCGTCCGCGCGGAGGCGCTCGGCGAGTCGGTCCTGCCGGCGCTCCTCGCAGGCGACAAAGGCTCGGAACCTCTCTGGCGTCTCCGGCCAGCCCGGCGAGAGCCCGTAGCGCCGCTTGCGCAGCCCGGCGCCGTGCATCGAGACGAGCAGGCCCGCGTAGGCGTCCGCCTCGACGACGGCGTCGATGCCCTCGTCGTAGAGGTCGATCCACGGGTCTGCCGGCATCTCCCGGAAGTCTATCGGCTCGCCGTCGTCGCTGAGCCGGGGATGCCGGTCGAAGTCCCGCCAGCCCGTGTCGTGGGCGTAGGCGGCCAGCGCGAGCGGTGCGAACGGGTCCGGCCGGTCGAACTGGGTCGTGTCCGGACCGGTGTCGTCGGTCCCCCAGTGGTCGGCGAACTGGCCGGCCAGGGCGGCGTGGTCGGGCTGGGTGACGAACTGGTAGCCCTCCGCCGTCTCGGCGACTATCACAGCCGCAGTTCGACCGGCGTGGTGAAAGATGCGTCGCCGGTCCGGTCGCCCGGAGACGGCTGTGCCTATCGCTCACGGTGGCGATAGTAGAAGAACACCCGGGTGGGGACCGCGGCCACCGCCGTCGCGAGCGTCACGAGAACCGTCCACCCGGGGGCGACCCACAGACACAGTTGCATCCCCATGACGAACGCGAACAGCGCGGCGAACCGCGGGGCGGAATCCCCGGTCCAGAAGCTCCGCACCCGTTCGCTCTCGACCGAGAGCGCGACGAGCGCAACGGCGAGGGCGGCACCGACGAGCGCGGAGACGGCGACACGGGTCAGGGTTGCCGGTACCGCGACGAACAGCGGTTCGACGAGCGCGAGCACGCCGAACACGGCGACGACCAGCACCAGCCAGCCGAGGTCGACGAGCGTCCCGGCCGTCGAATCGGGCTCGGTCCAGTCGTCGGGGAGGGCGGACATACTGTCGGTCGGTCGACTCGTCGAGACGTAACCCTTTCCGTCGGCGAACGGTCGCAGCGAAACGGGGAATCGGGAGAACGACAGAACCGCTACAGCAGGTCTTCGACGTTGTCGACGACTTCCTCGGGGGTGTCGCCGACGGGGACGCCCGCCGATTCGAGCGCGTCGATCTTCGACTGGGCGGTGCCGGTCCCGGAACCGGAGACGATGGCGCCGGCGTGGCCCATCCGCTTGCCCGGCGGGGCGGTGCGGCCGGCGATGAAGCCGGCCACCGGTGTGGTCATGTACTCGTCGATGTACGCGGCGGCTTCCTCTTCGTCCTCGCCGCCGATCTCGCCGCACATGACGACCGCGTCGGTCTTGTCGTCCTGCTCGAACAGCGCGAGCGCCTCGACGAACGAGGTGCCGATGATCGGGTCGCCGCCGATACCGATGGCGGTCGACTGACCGATGCCGCGCTGGGAGAGGCTGTCGACGACCTGGTAGGTCAGCGTGCCCGAGCGGGAGACGAGGCCGACGCGGCCGGCCTCGAAGATGTTGCCCGGGAGGATGCCGAGTTTGGCCTCGCCCGGCGTGATGACGCCGGGGCAGTTCGGGCCGATCAGGTAGGCGTCGGTCTCCTGCAGGCGGCGGTAGACGCGGGAGACGTCCTGGGTCGGGATGCCCTCGGTGATGGTGACGACGAGGTCGAGCGCGTCGACGCCCAGCGCCTCGAAGCAGGCGTCGCCGGCGAACGCCGGCGGGACGAACACGACCGACGTGTCGGCGTCCTCCTCCTCGGCGGCTTCTTCGACGGTGTCGTAGACGGGGACGCCCGCGACCTCCTGGCCGCCCTTGCCGGGGACGGCGCCGGCGACGACGTTCGTCCCGTACTCGATCATCTGTTCGGTGTGGAACTTACCCTCACCGCCGGTGATACCCTGCACGATGACGCGGCTGTCTTCGTCGACTAGAACACTCATGCTTCCACCTCCTCGGCGTACTCGACCGCACGCTGGACGGCGTCCTCCAGCGTCTTCTCGACGGTCACGAGGTCCTCGTTGAGGATCTCCATGCCTTCCTCCCAGTTCGTCCCGGCCAGTCGAACGACGACGGGCTTGGGGATCTCGTCGAACTGTTCGAGCGCCTGGTTGATCCCCTTGGCGACCTCGTCGCCGCGGGTGATCCCGCCGAAGATGTTGAACACGACCGAGTCGACGTTCTCGTCGGAGAAGACCATGTCGAGCGCGTTCGCGATGCGGTCGGCCTTCGCACCGCCGCCCACGTCGAGGAAGTTGGCGGGCGTACCGCCGTAGTGGTCGACCAGGTCGAGCGTGGTCATGACCAGACCGGCACCGTTGCCGATGATGCCGACGTTCCCGGAGAGACGGACGTAGTCGAAGCCGTACTCGTCGGCCTTCCGTTCGAGCTCGCTCTCGGCGAACTCGCCTTCCTCCTCCATCTCGGCGAGTTCGGGCTGGCGGAAGAGGGCGTCTTCGTCCACGTTGAAGACGGCGTCGGCGGCGATGACCTCGTCGTCGCCGGTGACCATCAGCGGGTTGATCTCGGCGTCGGCGCCGTCGCGGTCGTCCCAGAGCTGGTAGAGCGTCCGCAGGATCGAGGCGACGTCGTTGGCGATGGCGCGGTCGACGCCGGCGTCGTAGACGACCTTCCGCGCCTGGTAGGGGTGCATGCCGAACGCGGGGTCGATGTGCTCGCGAGCGATGGCGTCGGGGTCCTCCTCGGCGACCTCCTCGATGTTGACGCCGCCGCGGGTCGAGACCATCGCGACGGGCTCGCCCTCGCCGCGGTCCATCGTGACGCCCACGTAGAGCTCGTTGACGAAGTCGACCGCTTCCTCGACGAGGACGCGCTCGACGGTGTAGCCCTTGAGGTCCATCCCGAGGATGTCCTCGGCCGCCTCGCGGGCCTCTTCTTTGTCTTCGACGAGCTTGATCCCGCCGGCTTTCCCGCGCCCGCCGACGTGTACCTGTGCCTTCACGGCGACCGGATAGCCGATCTTCTCGGCCGCGGCGACCGTCTCGTCGACGGTCCCGGCCAGTTCCGAGGCCGGTGTCGGAATGCCGGCGTCGGAGAAGACCTGCTTGGCCTGGTATTCGTGCAATCGCATGTCACTCGGAACGCGGTCCGGCGACCGCTTAAATCCCGCTCATCCGAACCGAAGCCAGGGAAATTGGCTGACCATTATCACTTCTGAAACCTGGGGCACAAGGAATTTAATTCCCGAGCGATTCAGACGAATGTAGGCACCGTTTGGTGCCGACATCTCCATCTCACCCACCCACCACCCACCCCACTCTACCTACCCCCCACCCATCACCCCCCTCTTTCCGTCCATCATCCGCCCGCCAGCGACAGGTGAGGCGGATCGTCGGAGGTCTGGCGTTGCGTCGGCGGACCCCTGTATCAGCCGACGGACCGTCGCGTCGCCCGGTCGATCCGTCGGTCCGTCGCTTCCGTCCGGGACACCTCGTGGCGGGAGTCTTTTCCAGTCTTCCACCGTGTCTCCTGCTATGGAGTCGAACGGATCGAGGGTCGACGCGCTCGCGAGCGAGATAGCGGCCGCCGAGCGAGTGGTCCTGTTCACGGGCGCCGGCGTAAGCGTCCCCTCGGGGATCCCCCCGTTCCGTGGCGAGTCGACCGACGACGACGACGCGCCGGACCCGGTCTGGGAAATCTACGACCCGGCCGATTTCCACCGTCGCCGGTTCGACGCCGACCCCGCGGGGTTCTGGACCGACCGCCTCGAACTCCGGGAGACGATGTACGGCGACGGCGTCGAACCGAACGCCGCCCACGAAGCGCTCGCGACGCTGGAAGAGCGGGGGTATCTCGACACGCTCGTCACGCAGAACGTCGACGGGCTGCACGGGGCCGCGGGGTCGGCGTCGGTGATCCAGCTACACGGGACGAGCGCGCGAGCCGCGTGTGACAGCTGCGGCGCGACGCAGCCGGCCGACCCGGTGTGGGAGCGAGTGCGGGACGGTGAACGGCCGCCGACGTGCGACTGTGGCGGCGTCCTCAAGCCCGACGTGGTCCTGTTCGGCGAGGGGTTGCCCGACGACGCGTTCGACCGGGCGCAGGTCGCGGCGCGCCGCTGTGACGTGTTCCTGGCGATCGGGTCGTCGCTGACCGTCCGTCCGGCCGCGATACTCCCCGAGATCGCGGCCGAGGCGGGCGCGACGCTGGCGGTGATCAACCTCGAATCGACGACCTGCTCCGAGCGGGCCGATTACGACCTGCGTGCGGACGTGACGGAGGCGTTGCCGACGCTGGTGGAGGCGGTCGAAACGGCCGACGACGCGTAGCGGTGGCGCCACACCGCGCACGGGCCGGGCGCCGAGAACTTGCGGGAGTCGGGGACGTTACAGTTCGACGCCGCTCGGGATCAGGCTGTGCTGGCGGAGGAGGCCGCCCTCGTCGTCGTAGACGAGCAGCGTCCGCTTCTCGTAGGACGCGACCTCCTCGCCGTCGCGGCGAACGACGACCCGGTAGCAGCCGTCGGCGTCGTCCGGGTCGTCGTCGCGGCGCGCGGCGTCGACGAGCGTCCGGATCGACGACGCCTCCGCGTTCACTTCGACGACGAACTCTCCGGTCATCCGGTTCGCGAGACTGAAGACGCCGCCGGCGTCCTCGCCCGTCGACTGGCGGCGGAACGCGACGTCGATCCGCTCTCGGTCGAGCGGGTCGCCCGCGGGGTCTGTGAGGCGCTCCTCGAGGAGGTCGGTCGGCCCGTCGTACGATAGTACGGCCGTCGGCAGGTGGTCGCCGTCCTGGTCGGCCTGGCGGATGTCCAGCGTGACGTAATCGCGCCTCATTCGACACGTCACCCTAGAACGCGGGGAGCCATGAACGTAACGCCGCCAGCGGTTTCCGTCTGCAGACGTGCCCGTCTGAACGGACTGCGCCTGCGATCGGTCGGAGCCGGTAGCTTTTACCACACGGGGGTCGCGCTCATCAGGTAATGGCCTGGGTCGACTCCGAGTACGCCGGCGAACTGGCGGTCGTCTCCGCGTGGATCTCGGCGCTGCTGCCGTGGTCGCTGACCGTTCTCCGCCCGTCGCAGAGCGCCGAGTCGTTCACCTTCGTCATCATCCGGTACACCTACTTCCAGTTCCAGTTCCTGCTCGGCTCGAACATCGCCGTCGAGTCGTTCCTCTGGATCGCCGAACTCCCGGGGTTCGTCACCCCGCAGGTCCGATCGGCCGCCTGGGCCGCCGTCGCCGCCGCCGCGCTGTTCGCCCTCCCGCTCGCACTGAGCGTCGTGTACTACCTCGACGAGGGTCGCGTAGAGGGACTCCCGGTCGACCCCGTCAGAGTGATGGGCGGCCTCCTCGTCGCAACGGCGCTCGTCTACGCAGTCGCGACCGTGTTCCTCTGGCAGCACAAAGCCGGTCTCACGATCCCGATCAGCCCGCTTTTCCTCGCGCTGCTGGGGGGGGCGCTCCTCCGCATCGAACGGACCTGAACACCCACATATATCTACCGGCAGACCTCCGAACCTGGTCGATCCCTTCGAAACCCAGATATCCGCTCGTTAGGCAGTGAATTAGCCGATTCCGAGTGATCTGCGATCATGTATCACACCCGCGCCTGCGAAAGGTTTAAATACCTTTCGTACTTACGTAGTGTTAGGACCAGCGGCGCCGGAATATATGGTTTTCGCCACCGGTGAGCCGCTCCCGACCCCATCATGAGTGATACGTCAATTCGAACCAGCGCGGAGGAGCAGACGCGGGAACGACTGCAGGAGGAGACCGAGTCCGAGCAGACGAGCGAGCGAGAGTGTCCCGAGTGCGGCGGGCGACTCGACGCCGACACCGAACACGGCGAGACCGTATGTTCGGAGTGCGGCCTGGTCGTCGAGGAAGACGAGATCGACCACGGCCCCGAGTGGCGGGCGTTCAACCCCTCGGAGAAAGACGAGAAGTCCCGCGTCGGTGCACCGACGACGAACATGATGCACGACAAGGGCCTCTCGACGAATATCGGCTGGCAGAACAAGGACGCCTACGGGAATTCGCTGTCCTCGAACCAGCGCCAGAAGATGCAGCGCCTGCGCACCTGGAACGAGCGCTTCCGCACGCGCGACTCCAAGGAGCGAAATCTCAAGCAGGCCCTCGGCGAGATTGACCGGATGGCCTCCGCGCTCGGCCTTCCGAAGACGGTCCGCGAGACCGCGTCGGTCATCTACCGCCGCGCGCTGGAGGAGAACCTCCTGCCCGGCCGCTCCATCGAGGGCGTCGCCACGTCGGCGCTGTACGCCGCCGCCCGGCAGGCCAACACGCCGCGCAGCCTCGACGAGATGACCGCCGTCTCCCGCGTCGAGAAGATGGAGCTCACCCGGACGTACCGCTACGTCGTCCGCGAACTGAACCTGGAGATCAAGCCGGCCGACCCCGAGAGCTACCTCCCGCGGTTCGTCTCGGACCTGGGCCTCTCGGACGACACCGAACGGCGCGCGCGCGAACTCATCGAGAGCGCCCGCGACCAGGGCATCCTCAGCGGGAAGAGCCCCGTCGGCCTCGCGGCCGCCGCCGTGTACGCCGCCGCGCTGCTGACCAACGAGAAGGTCACCCAGAGCGAGGTCAGCGGCGTCGCCAGCATCTCCGAGGTCACCATCCGCAACCGCTACAAGGAGCTGCTCGAAGCCGTCGACGCCCCCGCCTGATCGGGGCTTCGACGCGACCCGCCGGGTCGCGGCCGATCTGATGGTTCATCGACGACGTGTCGCTCGCGGCGGGCCGCCCGCCGCACCGGTCTTTTTATCCTCCGGGTGCGTGTGTATGTATCGCATGGAGGAAGCGTACGTCAGATTGCTCTGTCCGGAATGTACCAAAGACTGGGAGTCGACGCCGACGGACCTGCCGGAGCACACCGACGTCTATCACTGTCCGAACTGCCACGCGAGCAGGCGGCTCGCGGAGTTCACGCGGACCGACCGCGATCTGCAGACCTTGAAAACACTCGGGTAGCGCGGGCGCCGACTACCCGCTCGTCGCCGACCGCGCGCCACAGGCCTCACACCGCAGGAGGAGCACCCCTCCTTCTCGCTCGAAGTGCGTGTCCGGGAGCCCGCACTCCGGGCAGAGGACGAACTCGTCGGCGTACTCGTCGACCGCGTTGCTGACCCGGCGGACGCTGAACTCGCCGGTCAGCCGCGCGCGCCCGCTCTCGTCGATGTGGCCGCTCGTCCCGATCTCGTTCTGCAGGAACTGCATGACGTGGTCGTCGTCGCGTCCGAGCGCGTCGCACGTGTCCTGGAAGTTCTCGAAGACGGTGACGTTCCCCTCCTGGCGGAGTTCGGGGTCGGGCACCTCGAACCGGTCGGAGCTCCCCTCGATGTCCGGCGTCTCGTCGAGCGCCCGGTCGAGCATGTCGTCGTAGTCCATACCGATGAGAAGCCCGTCCCCGGGTAAAAGTCTTTCAACCCGGGCCCACGGACGGGAATCCGACCGCCCCGACGCGATTTCGTAATCGCCCCGACCGATATCGGGACCCTTTTGTACACGGTTTATGAGAAGGCGCATGTTAACGCGACTCAGGATACTACTATTACCCTCCAGGGGCTAGGACCGGTTGACTATGAAAAAGCAGGAGCTCATTCACCTTCACGGCCTGCTTGCTCAGGTGGAGAATCACTATGAGATGGAGACAGGCGACGAGGTGGAACACGACAAGTACACCACGCTCGGCGTAAAGCCGACGTCCATCCACAAATCGAAAACCGACCACAAGAACGCTGTGTTTGCGCTGGCGAAGGGCATCACGTCCGAGATGGAGACCGAGACGCGCGAGCGCGTCCCGGCCTCCGCTGACTGAACGAACGGTCCCGTTCTGTCGGACTCACTTATCTCCCTGACTGCCGTCTCTCCCGTTCTTGACTTCTCACCTCTCCTCACCTCTCGTCTCGCTCCGACCGCGTTCCGCTCTCCGAGTCGGTACGTGCTCGTTCGATCGGTTAGCCGGCGCTTCACGTGAGGCGGGTCGAGAAAGTGAACTGCAGGCGCGCGCCCGTCTGTCGCGTTACGATTCGTCGATGAGCTCTTCGAACTCGGGGAGGACTTCGTCGTCCCCCGCCTCGTCGTCCGGCGCTCCGGACGAATCCGTGGGCCCGTCTCCCCCGTCGTCGGCCGATTCCTCCGGCTCATCGTCGCTCGACGATTCGGACTCCTCGTCCTCGTCGGCGTCCGCGTCGTCGTCCTCGTCGTCGATGACTTCGATCTCGAGGACCTCCAGCGGGATGTTCTCGAGGCGCTGGCCGATCTCCTTGCGTGCGATGCGGGCGGCGTGCTCCTCGCGCTCGACGTTGAAGACGGTGATCTCCAGTTCGAGCGCGACGAGGCTCTCGTCGGCCGCGATGAACGCCGGTTCGAGCTCCTCGCCGCAGTGGGGACACGAGCGCTCGCCCATGTTGATCTCGACGTAGTTGAGGTCCGGGTTGAGCATCTCGCCGGTCTTCGAGATGGCGATCCGGACCGCCTCGTCTGCCGTTTCGACGTCGTAGACGGGCACTGCGGCCTCGACGACAACTCTGCAGTTCATAGATCCGTATTTGTCTCGAAGCGACATGAAGGTTAGCCTCGATAGCACCTCACATACCTGCGAGTCGCTCGGCCGCGCGCCGCGGCGAGGCAGTCCTGCAGACGCGTCTCGAAAGGGAAATGCCGACCCCGCGCCTGGTCCGGGTATGAGCGTAGAGCGCGGCGCCGTCGCCCTCTCGGAGTTCCCCGGCCCGTTCGACCTCCAGTCCACCGTCGAGAGCGGCCAGTCGTACCTCTGGGACCGCACCGACGGCCAGATGTACGACGAGAGCGCAGTCTTCGGCGGCGACCACTGGTACGAGACGGTGGTCCGCGTCGACGGGTCGCCCGAGGTCGTCCGCGTTCGGCAGGTCGACGACCGCCTGGAGTGGGAGTCCTCGACCGACCCCGTCCCCGTCCTCCGCGAGCGCCTCCGCCTCGACGACGACCTCCCCGCCATCCGCGCGGCGACGCCCGACGACGACCTGATCGAGCGCGCCTTCGACGCCTACTGGGGCATGCGCCTCGTCGACGATCCCGCTTTTCCCTGCCTCGTCTCGTTCATCTGCTCGGCCCAGATGCGCGTCGGACGCATCCACGGGATGCAGCGCGAACTGGAGCGAGCGTTCGGGACGACCGTCGAGTTCGACGGTCGGACCTACCGCGCCTACCCGACGGCCGAGCAACTGGCCGCCGCGACCGAGGGGGAACTCCGCGACCTCGGACTCGGCTATCGCGCCCCGTACGTCCGCGACACCGCGCGGATGGTCGCCGAGGGCGAGGCCCACCCCGAGGAGGCCGTCGGCCTCGATTACGAGGACGCCCGCGAGTCGCTGACGCGGTTCGTCGGCGTGGGCGACAAGGTGGCCGACTGCGTCGCCCTGTTCGCGCTCGACTACCTCGAGGCCGTCCCGCTCGACACGTGGATCCGGACGACGATCGAGGAGTACTACCCCGATTGCGACCGCGGCAACTACGCCGACACCTCGCGGGCCATCCGCGAGGCCTTCGGCGGGGAATTCGCCGGCTACGCGCAGACCTACGTGTTTCACTACCTGCGATAGCGGGGAAGCGACGAGAAGTGGCCAGCGGACCGCGACTCGTTACCGTTCGTCGACGGGCGTCCACGAGCGGCCGTGGTCGCCGACGTAGGCCGACAGCGGGCGGATGAGGCGGTTGTCGTCGAGCTGTTCGAGCGCGTGGGCCGTCCATCCACCGACTCGTGAGACCGCGAAGGTGGTCGTGAACAGTTCCTTGGGGACGCCGACGCCGTCGAGCAGCGCCGCGGTGTAGAACTCGACGTTCGTGTCGAGGCGCCGGCCCGGTTTGTGTTCGGAGAGCAGGTCGACGGCCACGTCCTCGAAGTCCCGGATCGTCTCGAAGAAGTCGGTATCGCCGGCTTCTCCATAGAACTCCGCGGCCGCCGCCTCCAGAACGGCCGCCCGCGGGTCCCTGACGCGGTAGACGCGGTGGCCGAAGCCCATCAGTCGCTCGCCCGCCTCCAGTTTCTCCCGGACGTACCCCTCCGGGTCGCCGCGCTCGTGGATCGTCCGCAACATGTCGAGGACGGGACCGGGCGCGCCGCCGTGGAGCGGCCCCTTCAGCGTGCCGACGGCCGCGGTCGCGGCCGAGACCACGTCCGACTCCGTCGAGACGACGGTCCGCGCGGTGAACGTCGACGCGTTCAGCCCGTGGTCGATCACCGTGTTGAGGTACGTCTCGATCCCGCGGACCGCGGGCTCGTCCGGTTCCTCGCCGGTCAGCATGTAGAGGTAGTTCGCCGCGTGGCGCAGGTCCTCGCGCGGTTCGACGGGGTCGTTGCCCTCGCGGTAGCGCCAGTACGTCGCAACGATCGTCGGGAAGACGGCGATGACGCGACGGGCGTCAGCCTCGGGGTCCTCCGCGCCGGCCCCGAGGTTGGCCGCCGCGGCGCCCATCCGCAGCGCGTCCATCGCGGGTTTCTCCTCCTCGGCAGCCCGACGCAGTACCGCGCGGACCTCCTCGCCGACGCCGCGCCGGCCGGCCAGGTCGGCTCTGAACTCGTCGAGTTCGTCGGCCGTCGGGAGGCGGTCGTGGAAGAGCAGGAAGACGCTCTCCTCGTAGGTCGCCTCCCGAGCGAGTTCGTCCACTGGGAAGCCGCCGATAGTGAGTTCGCCCTCCTCGCCGTCGATATCGCTCAGGCGGGTCTCCGCGACCCTGATCCCCTCGAGTCCGCGGTTCAGGTTGCCATCGCCCATGCTCACCCCTCTGCGGGAGACTACCAAAGCTTTGTTGGAATACCTCCGATGATCTGCCCCAATCCACCAACATCTACCAGATATGGGGTCGTTTTACCGCTATTTGTCCAATTGTCGACGCACGTATCGACAGCCGTGCTACTATCCGCGGACCGGCGACCGGGGGAGTGGCCGCTCGTGTTCGGCGCGAGGTCGGCCGATCGACAGCAGCGCGTTCGGCGCAGGGTCGGCCGGTCGACAGCGGCACGCTCGGGCGGTGCGTTTTTTCAGCACGCGAGCGCTACCGGTTGGTATGGCAGATCCAACGCGCGCACACGTCTACGTCTCGGGGACGGTACAGGGCGTCTACTACCGAGCGACGACCCGCGACGAGGCTCGCGACCGGGGCGTCGACGGCTGGGTAAAGAACCTCGCCGACGGCCGCGTCGAGGCCGTCTTCGAGGGCCCCGAGGACGTCGTGGAGTCGATGGTCGAGTGGTGTCACGAGGGGAGTTCTCGCGCCCGCGTCGACGACGTAGCGGCCGAGTACGGCGAGCCGGAGGGGATCGACGGGTTCGAGATCCGCCGCTGACCGCGCGAGGGCGACGCGACCCGTTGCCCCCACCCTTTTCAGCGGGGCGGGCGAACGCTCGCGTATGATTACTGGCAGCGAGATGGCTGTCATCGACGAGAACGCGGCGGCCATGGGGGTCCCGCGCAAACAGTTGATGGAGTCCAGCGGCCACGCGGTCGCGCGAGCGGTCCGCGAGGTGGCCGATCCGAACGCGAGCGTTCGCGTCGTCGCCGGCCGGGGGAACAACGGCGGCGACGCGTTCGTCGCGGTCCGCTTTCTCGACGAACTCGACGTGACGACGAGCCTGCTCGGCCGGCCCGACGCCGTCACGACCGAGATCGCTCGGGAGAACTGGGAGGCGCTGGCCGACGGCGAGTACGAGACGGACGTCGTCCGGGACTCGACCGCGTTCGACCTCGGCGAGCCCGATATCGTGGTCGACGCGATGCTCGGGACCGGGATCAGGGGTGACCTCCGCGAACCCGAGCGGACCGCCGCGGCGGCCATCAACGAGAGCGACGCGACCGTCGTCGCGGTGGACGTCCCCTCCGGGCTGAACGCCGAGACGGGCGAACTCGCCGAGACGGCGGTCGAGGCCGACCGCGTGGTCACCTTCCACGACACCAAACCAGGCCTCGACGCGCTTGACGCCGACGTGACCGTCGCCGACATCGGAATCCCCGGCGCTGCGGAGCGCTTCGTCGAGCGAGGGGACCTCTTGCGCCTGGACGACCGCGACCCCGGGAGCCACAAGGGACAGAACGGCGAGGTGCTCGTCATCGGCGGCGGCCCGTACGCTGGCGCACCCGCCCTCTCGGCGAAGGCCGCGCTCCGCGGCGGGGCCGACCTCGTCCGCGTGGCCTGCCCGATGGTCGTCGGCCGCGAACTCCAGGGGTTCAGCGAGGACCTCATCGTCCGCCCCTACCAGGGCAAACAGCTCGAACCCCGGCAGGTCGGCTTCCTCCTCCAGATGGCCCGCCACCACGACACGGTCGTCATCGGCCCGGGCCTGGGTGACGCGGACGAGACGCTCGAAGCCGTCGAGGGCATCCTCTCGGGGTACTCCGGGACCGCGGTCGTCGACGCCGACGCCCTCTCACGCGTGCCGCAGGTCGACACCGACGCGGACCTGATCTGCACGCCCCACCAGGGCGAGTTCGCCGAGATGGGCGGGCGAGTGAGCGACGACTGGGAGGAGCGGGCGGACTACGTCGAGCACTTCGCCGCCGACCTCGGCCAGGTCGTCCTCGTCAAGGGCGCCTACGACGTGATCTCGGACGGCGAGACCACCCGCGTCAACCGCACCGGAAACGCCGGCATGACCGTCGGCGGTACCGGCGACGTGCTCGCCGGAATAACGGGGGCGCTCGCGGCGACTCAGCACCCGCTCGACGCGGCCGCGATGGCCGCTTACGCCAACGGCCGCGCCGGCGACCGCGCTTTCGAGGAACGGAACAACGGCCTCGTCGCCACCGACCTCCACGACGAGATCCCGGAGGTCCTCTGGACCGACCGAGGTGGCGAGGCGTGAGCGAAGACGATCCCGTATCCGGTCTGTCCGACGCGCCGGACGCCGATCTCACGCACACCGACGAGTCGGGCGACGCACAGATGGTCGACGTCGGCGACAAGCCCGACACGGCCCGCCGGGCGGTCGCCCGCGGGACGCTCCGCCTGCGCCCCGAGACGGTCGCGGCCGTTCGGGACAATTCGGTCGAGAAGGGCGACGTACTCGCGACGGCGCGCGTCGGTGCGATCCAGGCCGTCAAGCACACCTGGGAGACGATCCCCATGTGCCACCAGATCCCGATCACGAACGTCGAGACGGCGTTCGACCTCGGCGAAGCCGAGATCGATCTCACCGTCGCCGTCGAGACGACAGGCAAGACCGGCTGCGAAATGGAGGCCCTGGAAGGCGTCACGACCGGTCTCAACGTCGTCTGGGACATGGTCAAGTCGGCGGAGAAAGACGGGGAGGGTCAGTACCCGAACACCGGGATCGAGTCTGTCGAAGTCGTCGAGAAGACCAAGCGGGAACTGTAGGCCGCACCCGCGGGTCGCGATCGGGAGGCGGCGCTCGGCCGGTAGACCGACAAGCCTCCCGTCCCTCTGGCGATCCATGCCGACAGTCAGCGATACGTATCTGGAGAACCGTTGGCGCGTCCAGCCGAATCACGCCAACAACTACGGCACCGTCCACGGGGGCAACGTGATGAAGTGGATGGACGAACTCGGCGCGATGTCCGCGATGCGCTTCGCGGGCGAGCCCTGCGTCACCGCTTCCATCGACCGCATGGACTTCCACCGGCCGGTCCCCACCGGCAACGTCGTCGTCATCGAGGCGTTCGTCTTCGACGAGGGGCGTAGCAGCGTCAACGTCCACCTGCGCGCCGCGCGGGAGAACCCCCGGACGGGCGAGCAACAGATGACCACCGAGTCACAGTTCGTCTTCGTCGCCATCGACGAGGACGGCTCACCGGTCCCGGTCCCCGACCTCTCCGTCGAGGGCGAGCGCTGCCGGGAGCTACGGGAGCGGGCGCTCGAATGGCGCGAAGGGAAAGACGGCGGCGACTGACCGGTCAGGCCGACGCTTCGACGAGGTCGCCGGCCTTCGCCCGCGACCGCTCGACGATCGCCGGGCGGGCCTCGAACTCGACGACGACCTGGTCGCCGTAGTCGACCGAGTCGACCTGCGCGTGGTCGTGGATCCACGAGACCAGTGACATCGTGTCGTCGGTCATCGGCAGGACGAGGCGTTCGCGCTCGTAGTCGGGGAGCTCCGCGTGGATGCGCTCGCGCAGGTCGTCGACCCGTTCGCCGGTCCGGGCGCTCACCGACACCGGATTGGGGGCGAGCGCGGACAGCGCCTCGCGCTTGCGGGCCACCTCCTCGTCGTCGACCGTGTCGATCTTGTTCAGGACCGTGACGATGGGCGCCTCGTTGCGCTCGTAGAGGGTGTCGTGACACGTCACGAGCTTCTCGCGGATCTCCTCGACGGGCTCGCTCACGTCGACGACCAGCAGAACGAGGTCGGCCCGGTACACCGAGTCGAGCGTCGACTTGAACGACTCGACGAGCCAGTGTGGCAGGTCGGAGATGAACCCGACCGTGTCGGTCACGAGCACGTCCCGCTGGTCCATGTCCGCCCGGCGGGTCGTCGTCCCGAGGGTCGTGAACAGGCGGTCCTCGGACTCGGCGGTCGCGTCCAGGTCCGGGTGCAGGTCCTCGTTCTCGTCGACGTCGACGTCCTCGGCGAGCCGGCGGAGCAGCGTCGACTTCCCAGCGTTCGTGTAGCCGGCGAGGGCGACGAGGTCGAATCCGGACTCGCGCCGCTGTTCGCGGCGGTGTTCCTCCGTCTCCTCGATCTGTTCGAGCTCCTCCCGGATCCGGGAGATCTGCGCCTTGATGTCGCGTTCGCGGCTCTCGTCGTACTCGCCCAGGCCCATGAACCCCGGCCGCTCGTCGCGCCGAGCGAGGCTGGCCTTCGCCTCCGCCCGGGGGAGTTCGTAGCGGAGTTCGGCGAGCTCGACCTGTAGCTGGGCCTTTCGCGTCTGCGCCCGCTGGCCGAAAATCTCCAGGATGAGCCGGAAACGGTCGATCAGGCGGACCCCTTCCGGCAGCTCGTTCCCGACGTTGTACGTCTGGTAGGGACCGAGCTGGTTGTCGAAGATGACCACCGTCGCCTCGGTCTCGACCACCCTGCGCGCGAGCGTGGCGACTTTCCCCTCACCCAGGAGCGTCGCCGGGTCTTCCGTCCGTGTCTGGGTCACCTCGCCGACTACGTCGTACCCGGCCGCCCGCGCGAGGTCGCGGATCTCCGTCGTGTCCGGCCGTCCGCTGTCGACGCGCTTGGCGACGACAGCCCGCCGTTCGGTCTGTGGCTCCGTCACTCGCGCGGAGGTACGTCGCCCGCGTATTTAAACTCTGGTCGACCGCCCTCGTCGTCGACGTTGCCGGCCGCCAAGTCGATCTTTCGGGCTGTGAGACGCTGGATATCTTCGCATCGCGCTGCAGATAGGGCGGGCTTACCGGTGGATCGGCCGCGGGCACAAGAGCCTTATTCCGTGCCCGATACCGGGCAGGATATGGTAGACCTCGGTTTGCAACAGATCGGGCTGGAACTGGGCACGGGAGCCGTCATCGGTGGGTTGATCGGCTTCACGGCGAAGAAGGTCGCGAAGATCATCGCCTTCCTGATCGGGCTAGAACTGGCGCTGTTCAAGTTCCTCGAATCGCAGGGCATCCTCGCCGTCGACTGGAATCGCCTCTCGGCTGGCCTGGTCAACGCGAGCACCGCGGCGGGCGACGCGGCGAACGCGAACCAGCCGCCGGGCGTCGTGATGAGTTTCCTCTCGATCATCCCGGTCAGCGCGGGCTTCACCGGCGGCTTCTTCCTCGGTTTCAGAAAAGGATAACACCGCGCGAGCGGCGGTCGCGGACGATTCTCCGGACGGACTCGAATCCCTTCTGCGCAGCCGTCCGTTACGGCGCCGCGGTCGGCGTCTCCGTTAGCGGGCCGCCGGGCTGGCCGCCGTCGTCGCCGCCGGAACCGCCGTCGGCACCGCCACTGTCACCGCCACCGAAGCCGCCGTTCCCCATTCCCCCTCCGGCCTCGGGGACTCCCTCTTCTTTGTCGCCGGAGACGAGGAACTCGAGGAGGTTGCTGATGAACTGTTCGTTGTCCATGTCGTAGCGTTCCGAGGACTTCAGGAACGACGTGTCCGCCACGAGGACGAAGTTCCCGTTCTGCGCGGCGACCGGGTGTTCGCCAGCCTGTCGCCGTTCGAGCGTCGTACTGCCCGGGAGCGCGCGGAGGCGGATCTCCGCGCCGTCGCCGGTCTGCACGACCGTGCCCGCCGAGTCGAACGTGACGTTGTCGACGCCCTCGGTCAGCGGAGAGTCGCCGTCGGGGCTCGCGACGATGCTCTCGTAGTTGTTGTCGTTCCGGTCGTCGTCCATGTTGTAGAGCCCCTGGGTCCCCACTCGGAGGCCGAATTCCTCGGCGAGGCCCTGCGCGCCGAAGCTGACCTCCGAGACCTCGGCCACCAGGCCGCTGCTGACCTGCAGTTGCGGGGGCTCGCCCAGCGCGACGATACGGCCGCCGCCCTCGGCGTAGGCTTTCAGCCCCGCGATCTCGCCCGCGGAGTAGGACGAGGTCGGCTGCACGATCAGCACGGCGTCGTACTGCTGGAGCGTCGCGTTGTACCCGCCACCGCCGAAGCCGCCGTTGCTGGCGCCAGCCCCGACGTCGACCTCGTGACCGGCTTCCGACAGCGCTTCGGTGAGCGGTTCGATCTCCGACTGGGAGAACTGGTTGCCGTGACCGCTGTCGACGAGGATGCGTTTGTTCTCGCCGCCGGCGTCGACCGAGATGTCGCCGTCCTCCGGGGCGCTCGTCTCGATGGCGTTCTCGGGCTGGAACTGCTCGGGCGCCTGGCCCTGGATGTCTTCGCCGTCGGACGGTGCCGCGGAGCCGGAACCGCTGAGCGTCGAGACGACGGCCGTCCCCGCGAGGATCACCGCGATTACGAGCACGAAGACGCCGAGCGGTTTGAGTACTTCAGTCGCTTTCATTGGTGTTCACCTCCTGAGCGTCCTCGGTGACGGGGACGCCCCAGACCGCGTAGTACCGCACCGGTCGTTCGAACTCGGTCGCCGATTCGCCCGAGCGGTCGACGTACACGACGTTACCGTCGACCTTCTCGGCGCCCTCCGACAGCAGGATAGTCCCCCCAGACGGGCTAATAGGCTCGTCGTAGTGGACGTTGTAGTTGCCGTCGTCGATCCCGTCCGCCTGCGAGGCCGCGAAGTCGATAGCCGAGTAGAGGTCGCCGGTCGTGTCGGCGAACCCGTTCCGGACCGCGACCGGTCCGATGTACGCGTCGCCGTGAGCGACCTCGTTGCGGGACACGTTGAGTTTGTCCTCCCGGTGTTTCATGATCGAGTCGACGAAGGCGTTGTGGAGCGTCTCCATCTCCTCGCGGTACTGGTCTTTCTCGTAGGTCGCCTTGTCCGGGCCCGTCCGGAGGTAGGTCTTGCTCTGCGCCGAAGCCTGTTCGAGCGCGCTCAGCGGCGAACTGACGATCACACCGATAGAGCCGACCGTCGAGCTAGGTTTGACGTATATCCGGTCGGCGGGTGCGATCCCGTAGTAGCCCCCCGAGGCGGCCGTCCCCTCCACGTAGGCGACGACCGGCATCTGCCTCGCGGTCCGGTTGACCGCCAGGTACAGTTCTTCGCTCGATGCCACGGCGCCGCCGGGGCTGTCGATCCGGAACACGACCGCCTCGACGGATTCGTTAGTTCTCGCGTCGCGGAGGGCCTCTTTGACGTCGTTCACCGGACCGGCGTCAGTTCCGGCACGTAGCGTGATGACCGACACCGTCGGCTCCCCCGAATCGCCCGAAGACGACTGCGTCGCACTCCAGACGACAGGCGCGAGTACGGTTGCAACCAGGACGGCAACGACCACGACGATCACGTACAGTACCGTGGTCGTCCCTGCCGAATCGCTTCTGTCCACCATACACCCCTCCGGACGGACGAACCCCTCATGAAGGTTGTTCAATCTAAAAATCTGTTTGACGTATTCGCGGCCCGCCCCCAAATCCCGCCGAGCGCCGCCGGCTCGTCGGTTCCCCGAAGTAACGTCGCATTACCCGTCGTTTCACGGTGACCGACGCGACCATCGGCCCCGGTGTGAACGTTAACTCATTTCCGACTCAGCGGGTGTTTATTAGCTATCGACCCGTGCGTCCTTCCATGCCCGAGATCCAGGTATCGGACAGTCTGTACCGTCAACTGGAGGAGGCCTCCGACGGCCGCGACCTCGACGCGGCGATGTGGGAGATGGTCTACCTCTTCCAGCGCGGGAACAACCCCTCCGAGTAACCCGGTCCGATCCCCGTTTTCGGCCGTTGACAGGAGAGCACCCCGAGAAGACATCCGCGTCTCCGCTCGTAGTCGGGACCGTTCGAGCCGTAGTCAGGACTGATCGAGCAGCTGCGCCGCCCGCTCGCGGTCGGCCGGCGTGTTGACGTTGACCCGCTGGCCGTCGAACGAGACCGTTTCGACGCGCCGGTCGGCACGGAGGAACAGGTCGACGGCGTCGGTCAGTTCGTACTCGCCGCGGTCGGTCGGCTGGACGAGGTGGCAGGCGTGGAAGATCTCCGGGTCGAACCCGAACAGACCGGTCAGCACCCTGGTCGACGGGGGGTCGTCCGGTTTCTCGACGACCGCGTCCAGTCGGCCGTCGTCGTCGGTGACGAACACGCCCGTCTCCGCCGCCTCGTCCCGCGTGACGTCGTCGACGACGAGCGTCGCGTCGACCCCCTCGATCTGCTGGCGTTCGACGACGCCGCCGAGGTCCCCGGTCATCACGTTGTCGCCGTTGAACACGAGGAAGTCGTCGTCGACTTCGCTCTCGGCCCGGAGGACGGCGTCGGCCAGGCCCTTCGGCTCGCGCTGGTGGACGTACGTGATCGGGACGTCCGCGAACGCGTCACCGTAGTGGTCGATGACCGCTTCCTTCCGGTAGCCGACCACGAGCACGAACTCCGAGACGCCCAGGTCGGCGAGCCGGTCGAGACCGTGCGAGAGCAACGGTCGCCCGGCGACGTCGACGAGCGCCTTCGGCCGGTCGTCGGTGAGCGGGCGGAGCCGCGTCCCGCGACCCGCCGCGGGGATGACTGCCTTCATGAGATTCGCGTAGACCAACGGCAGCGGCGTACAAAACACTGCTGCGGCCCGCGGGAGAATCTATCCCGGACACCCGGACTGCCGAGCCGCTCAGAACGTGTCCTTGAGCCCGTCGAGTCGCGCGACGAGGTCGTCGATGCCCTCGTTCATCTCCGCGAGGCGCTCGTCGATCCCGTCCGCCGGCGTCGCTCCGTCGGGGGTGGGTTCGACCAGCCCGTCGTTCTCCAGCATCCGCAGCGAGTAGCGCACCTTGTGTTCGGGAATGTCCGTCTCCTCGGCGATCCGGACGATCCCGATCGGTCCCGATTCGATGACGGCCTCCAGAATACGCAGGTCCCGTTCCTCCTTTTCGACCTGGTCGGTCAGTCGATCCACCATGAAGTTCACCGGGTCTATCCCCCCGGGCGTAATAAAGTCACAGGTGCCGTGCCGGCGGCGGTGCGTCGCCTCGCTCCGCGCCGTGGTGCCCGCCTACTCGTCGCCGACCGGCTTCCGGCGCAGTTCGTCGAGCTGGTCGCGCAGCCGCCCGAGTTCGCTCTCCAGATTCTCCTGGCGGTCGATGAGCGCACTGAGTTCCTCGGTGTTGACCGAGTAGTCGTGGTCGAGCGCGCTGTCGAGCGAGTCCGTCGTGGCCTGGACGAGATACGACGCGAACTGGAGCACTTCCTCGGGCGAGCCCTGGCCGGAGAACAGCTCCACCGAGCCCGACTTCGGCGCGTAGCTGACGACCGGCACCTCGGCCTCGGAGTGGTACGTCGTCGTCGCTTCGAGTTCAGTGACCGGATTTCGTCGCTCGCGGGTCTGTTCGGTCCGGACGACGCCGAACGGCTCGGCCAGCGCCGGGTACGTCTCGCCCAGGTCACGGAGCACGTCGGCCGCCTCGACGCCGAGCTGGGCCTCCACGTCGCCGTAGAACTGCTTCGATCCCGACAGCGAGAGCGCGATGGCGTAGAAGACGTGCTGGTTGTTCTCGGCGAGGTCGCGGATCCGTTCGCGGACCGACTCGTGGTCGCCCTCCAGCGTCGCCCGCTCGAGGTCGTCCAGGAGCGCGCGCGTCCCCTCCTCGCGTTCGAGGAACTCCTCGACGAGGACGCGCGGCATTGCCTGGCTGTCGATTTCGTCCATACCGACCAATTCACACGCAGCCATTTACGCTTTTGCTGGCGCGGTCGATCACCACCCCTCGACGCTCCTGCGTGCGAGGACGCGAACACTCGTGAACGCTGCCACCGCGAGGAAGACCCCGCTGGCCAGTCCGCGCAGGAACGGCTGGGGCACGCCTAACACCTCACGGACGATCCAGGCCAGCGCGATGAAGCCCGCGACCACCGCGACCCCGGCCAGCACTCCGCCGGCGTGTGACCGTTCGCTCGCACGCGCCGCGAGCGACGACTGCGCGACCGGTCCGAGGACCAATACGGTCGCGACGAACCCCCCAGCCACCCACAGCCAGTCGAACCGGGTCAGCGTCGTCAGGTTGCTCAGAAACAGCACCCCCCCGAGCGCACCGGCCAGAACGTCCGTTCACGTCGGCGTCCTGTCCGGCAGCCACCGACGGAACGGGCGATCGGACTCCATACCTCGGCAAAGCCGCGCAAGCCAGATAATCTGTTCGACCGACAGGTTCGCGCGGATCGGAGATCCGACTCTTTCAACGAGTCGCAACCCAGACCGCAAGCAAGACGAGCGTCTTCCCTGATTCAAATCCAGTACGGCGTACACCGAACTCAGAACGCGCCGCTTGCCAGTTGAGTTCGGAGAGACGCCCGAGGCGGGACCGAGCGAACGCGGAGCGTTCGCGAGGGTCGAGAGACGCCGAAGGCGTCTCTCGGGATTTGAACCGGAGGCAGACGGTCGGCCTCACTTCGTTCGGCCGCTGCGACTGCCAGGGTTCAAATCCAGTACGGCGCACACCGAACTCAGAATACGGCGCGATGAAACGCGCCGCTTGCCAGTTGAGTTCGGAGAGACGCCCGAGGCGGGATTTGAACCACGCCCGAGAACCTGCGCCTGCGGCGCAGAACCTCGGTCTACTTCAAATCCCACGACGTCGCACACGAAATTCAGTATTGCGCGGAGACGGAACTCCGCGCGAATTGAATTTCGAGAAGCGCCCGAGGCGGGATTTGAACCGGAGAGAGACGTTCCGGGTCGCTCACTGCGTTCGCTTCCCGGGCTGCGACTCTCAGGGTTCAAATCCCTTTCTGAGGCCGTTTCGCTGCTCACGGTAGCGAGCACACGCTACGCGGTGCTCGCGGAATTGTTCGCAGCAGAAAGCGCCCGAGGCGGGATTTGAACCCGCGTCACGACCGTGACAGGGTCGTATGATGGGCCACTACACCACCCGGGCTTACCAACACCTGCGGGGAACACACGGAAAAGGCTTTCCAGTTACGACGGCCGCGCTGTCTGTCGATCACACACAACCGCGACACGGACTAGCACACCCCAACACTAATCAAGGTAGTTTGCGTATCCTGCCCCACGAAGGGACATTGTCGCGGTCCACGGCGGTTGCTCGCGGTCCGAGTAGCTATGCTCGGCTGACTTGGTAAGCGTTTTATGGCTCGCGGTTATAGGCGCCTGTAGTATCTCGTGACAGCAACTTCTCACTCCCAACAGGCCCACACATGGTAGACGTAAGCCAACACGAACTCGTTCCCGAACACACGCTCCTCGACGGCGACACCGTCGAGGGCGTGCTCGAGGAGTACAACATCAAGAA
The DNA here is from genome assembly GCF_047715405.1 of Halosimplex rarum. Taxonomy (NCBI): domain Archaea; kingdom Methanobacteriati; phylum Methanobacteriota; class Halobacteria; order Halobacteriales; family Haloarculaceae; genus Halosimplex; species Halosimplex rarum. The sequence continues at coordinate 335,431 of NZ_CP180412.1, read as the reverse complement.
AACCGACCTGCCGAAGATCAAGCGAGCCGACCCCGCGTTGCGCGATCTCGACGCCGACATCGAGGCCGGCGACGTGGTCAAGGTGACACGGGACTCGCGAACGACCGACCGGGCAGTCGTATACCGACTCGTGGTGGAATAATATGAACATTCAGGACAGACGCGAAATATCACGGGAGTATTTCTCGAGGGAACGACTCGCAGAACACCACTTCCGCTCGTTCAACGCGTTCCTCGACCGAGGGATGCAGCGAGTGGTCGACGAGAAGGAGACGATCGAGACGGACATCGGCGACAAGGAGGGCGAGGAGCCCGTCTACGTCGAACTCGGGGACGTGCGAGTGGTCACGCCCCGCGTCCGTGAAGCCGACGGTTCCGAGGAGCTGCTCTACCCCCAGGAAGCGCGACTGCGGAACATCACCTACGCCGCCCCCGTCTTCATGGAGATGGCGATCATCAAGGGCGGCGAAGAGGAAGAAGAACGCGTCGTCGACCAGACCGAGACCAAGATCGGCCGCATGCCGATCATGGTCGGCTCGAACAAGTGTAACATCGCCGGGTTCACGAAAGAAGAGCTGATCGACATCGGCGAGGACCCCGCCGACCCCGGCGGGTACTTCATCGTCAACGGCTCCGAGCGCGTGCTGATGACGAGCGAGGACCTTGCGCCGAACAAGATCCTCGCCGAGACGGACACGAAGTACGGCGACACCATCGAGGTCGCGAAGACCTTCTCCCAGCGTCGTGGGTACCGCGCGCTCGTGCTCGTCGAGCGCACCCGCGACGGCCTGCTCGAAGTATCCTTCCCCTCGGTGTCGGGGAGCATCAACTTCGTGACGCTCATCCGGGCGCTCGGCCTCGAATCCGACGAGGAGATCGTCCACCGCGTCTCCGAGGACCCCGAGATCGTGAAGTTCATGCTCGAGAACCTGGAGGCCGCGGAGGTCCAGACGACCGAGGGCGCCATCGAGGAACTCGGCAAGCGCGTCGCCTCGGGCCAGGGCAAGAACTACCAGCTCAAGCGCGCCAACTACGTCATCGACCGCTACCTGCTCCCGCACCTCCACGAGGACGGTGTCGAGGAGGAGGACGTGCGTATCAACAAGGCGTACTACCTCTGCCGGATGGCCGAGGCGTGTTTCGAGCTCGCGCTCGAACGCCGCGACGCCGACGACAAGGACCACTACGCCAACAAGCGTCTCAAGGTCTCGGGCGACCTGATGAAGGACCTGTTCCGGACTGCGCTGAACAAGCTCGCGCGGGACGTGAAGTACCAGCTCGAACGCGCCAACATGCGGAACCGGCAGCTCTCCGTGTCGACCGTGGTTCGCTCGGACGTGCTGACCGAGCGCCTGGAACACCCGATCGCGACGGGGAACTGGGTCGGCGGCCGCTCCGGTGTGAGCCAGCTGGTCGACCGGACGGACTACATGGGTGTTCTCTCTCACCTGCGCCGTCTGCGCTCGCCGCTCTCGCGCTCGCAACCGCACTTCGAGGCGCGGGACCTGCACGCGACCCAGTGGGGTCGCATCTGTCCCTCGGAGACGCCCGAGGGGCCCAACTGTGGGCTCGTGAAGAACTTCGCGCAGGCGATGGAGCTGTCACAGAACGTCGAGGACGAACAGGGACTGAAACAGGAACTGGCGGCGATGGGCGTCTCGGGCATCCCGGGCATCGAGTCCATCGACCAGCAGCAGCCGGCGGACGACTAACATGAGCCAGCAAACACGAGAAGCGAAAGTCTACGTCAACGGGAGTCTGGTCGGGACCCACCCCGACCCGCATCAGCTCGCAGACCAGATCCGGCAGGCGCGACGCCGCGGCGACGTGAGCGAGATGGTCAACGTCTCGGTCAAGAACCGCACGCGCGAGGTCATCGTCAACGCCGACGCCGGCCGCGCGCGCCGTCCCCTGCTCGTCATCGAGAACGGCGAGCCGCTCGTCTCCGACGAGGAGGTCGAGGCCGTCACGGAGGGCGACATGGAGTTCGAGGAGCTCGTCGAGCGCGGCTACATCGAGTTCATCGACGCCGAGGAGGAAGAGGACATCTACGTCGCGGTCGACGAGGAGGAGCTGACCGAGGAGCACACGCACCTCGAAGTCGACCCGCAGCTGATGTTCGGTATCGGCGCGGGCATGATCCCGTACCCCGAGCACAACGCCTCGCCCCGGATTACGATGGGGTCGGGGATGATCAAGCAGTCGCTGGGGCTGCCGAGCGCGAACTACCGGATCCGACCGGACACGCGCCAGCACCTCCTGCACTACCCGCAGCTCTCGCTGGTCAAGACCCAGACGACCGAGCAGATCGGGTACGACGACCGACCGGCGGCGCAGAACTTCGTCGTCGCGGTCATGTCCTACGAGGGGTTCAACATCGAGGACGCCCTGGTCATGAACAAGGGGTCGGTCGAGCGCGCGCTCGCCCGGTCGCACTTCTTCCGGACCTACGAGGGCGAGGAACGCCGCTACCCCGGCGGCCAGGAAGACCACTTCGAGATCCCGGACGAGGAGGTCCGCGGCGCTCGCGGCGAGGAAGCGTACACCCATCTCGACGAGGACGGCCTCGTCAACCCCGAGACCCACGTCGACGAGAACGACGTACTCCTCGGGAAGACGTCGCCGCCCCGGTTCCTCGAAGAGCCGGACGACATGGGCGGGCTCTCCCCGCAGAAGCGCCGGGAGACGTCGGTCACCATGCGCTCCGGCGAGTCCGGCGTCGTCGACACCGTGACGCTGATGGAGGGCGAGGACGGCTCGAAGCTCTCGAAGGTCTCGGTGCGCGACGAGCGGATCCCCGAACTCGGGGACAAGTTCGCGTCGCGGCACGGCCAGAAGGGTGTCGTGGGCCACATCGCACCCCAGGAAGACATGCCGTTCACCGAGCAGGGCGTCGTGCCGGACCTCATCCTGAACCCGCACGCGCTGCCGTCGCGGATGACCGTCGGGCACATCCTCGAGATGATCGGCGGGAAAGTCGGCTCGCTGGAAGGCCGCCGCGTCGACGGGACGGCCTTTACCGGTGAGGACGAGGACGAGCTTCGCGGGTCGCTGGAGGAGCGCGGCTTCATGTCCAGCGGCAAGGAGATCATGTACTCGGGCATCACCGGCGAGAAGATCGAGGCGGAGATCTTCGTCGGGACCATCTTCTACCAGAAGCTCTACCACATGGTCTCGAACAAGATTCACGCTCGCTCGCGCGGGCCGGTGCAGGTACTGACCCGCCAGCCGACGGAGGGGCGCGCCCGCGAAGGCGGCCTGCGCGTCGGCGAGATGGAGCGCGACGTGCTGATCGGGCACGGCGCCGCGATGGCGCTGAAAGAGCGGCTGCTCGACGAGTCCGACCGCGAGTTCATCAACGTCTGCGCCAACTGCGGCATGGCCGCCGTCGAGAACGTCGAGCAACGGCGCGTCTACTGCCCGAACTGCGACGAGGAAACGGACATCCACGAGATCGAGATGAGCTACGCCTTCAAGCTCCTGCTGGACGAGATGAAGGCGCTCGGCATCGCGCCGCGCATCGAACTGGAGGACGCCGTATAAATGAGCGCACAAGGAACACCCCAGGAGATCGGTCAGATCAGCTTCGGGCTGATGGACCCCGAGGAGTACCGCGAGATGTCGGCCACGAAGGTCATCACGGCCGACACCTACGACGACGACGGCTTCCCCATCGACATGGGCCTGATGGACCCCCGGCTGGGCGTCATCGACCCCGGACTGGAGTGCAAGACCTGCGGCAAGCACTCCGGGTCGTGTAACGGTCACTTCGGTCACATCGAACTCGCCGCGCCGGTCATCCACGTCGGGTTCGCGAAGCTCATCCGCCGCCTGCTGCGCGGGACCTGCCGCGAGTGCTCGCGGCTGACTCCCGTCGACGGCCGCCGCGTCGCCGACGCCGAGGAGAAGGCCGAGCAGCGCAAGGACGCCTACCGCGAGCAGCTCCGCCGCGCGAAGGAGCTCAACAAGGACCCCAGCGACGTGCTCAAGTCGGCCATCCGCGAGTGCCGCAAGGTCGACTACTGCCCGTACTGCGGCGCCAAGCAGTTCGACATCAAACACGAGAAGCCGACCACCTACTACGAGATCATCGAAGTGCCCCACGGCGAGCTCTCCAAGCGCCTCGAACGCGCGATGGACCCGCCCGAAGGCGAGGCCGTCCGCCCGAGCGACGTCGCGGACGAGCTCGACGAGGGCGACTTCACCGCCGAGCGCATCCGCGAGTTGCTGTCGGGGACCTACCGCCCGGACCGCAACGACATCGAGCGCCTGAAGAACCTCGGCCGCGCGCTCGGTCGGCTCAACGACCTCGACGAACTGGAGGTAGACGTGAGCTCCTCGGCCGAGTACCTCGTCGAGGAGGACATGGACAAACTGATGCCGTCGGACATCCGCGACTGGTTCGAGGAGATCCCCGACCAGGACATCGAGGCGCTCGGTATCAACCCCGAGCGCTCCCGACCGGAGTGGATGATCCTGACGGTCCTCCCGGTCCCGCCGGTGACGGCCCGTCCGTCCATCACGCTGGACAACGGCCAGCGCTCCGAGGACGACCTCACGCACAAGCTGGTCGACATCATCCGCATCAACCAGCGGTTCATGGAGAACCGCGAGGCCGGTGCGCCCCAACTGATCATCGAGGACCTCTGGGAACTGCTGCAGTACCACGTCACCACGTTCATGGACAACGAGATCTCGGGCACGCCGCCGGCGCGGCACCGCTCCGGCCGCCCGCTGAAGACGCTCTCCCAGCGTCTCAAGGGCAAGGAAGGGCGCTTCCGCGGCAGTCTGTCCGGGAAGCGCGTCAACTTCTCGGCTCGTACCGTCATCTCCCCCGACCCGACGCTGTCGCTCAACGAGGTCGGCGTCCCCGACCGCGTGGCGACGGAGATGACCCAGACGATGAACGTCAACGAGCGGAACCTCGAGGAGGCCCAGCGCTACGTCGCGAACGGGCCCGAGGCGCATCCGGGCGCCAACTACGTCCGTCGTCACGACGGTCGCCGCCTCAAGGTCACCGAGAAGAACTGCGAGGAGCTCGCCGAGAAGGTCGAGCCGGGCTGGGAGGTCTCCCGGCACCTCATCGACGGCGACATCGTGATCTTCAACCGCCAGCCGTCGCTGCACCGGATGTCCATCATGGCCCACGAAGTGGTCGTGATGCCGTACAAGACGTTCCGGCTGAACACGACGGTCTGCCCGCCGTACAACGCCGACTTCGACGGCGACGAGATGAACATGCACGCGCTGCAGAACGAGGAGGCCCGCGCGGAGGCCCGCGTGCTGATGCGCGTGCAGGAACAGATGCTCAGCCCGAAGATGGGCGAGAACATCATCGGCGCCATTCAGGACCACATCACGGGGACGTACCTGCTGACGCACACGAACCCGAACTTCAACGAGACGCAGGCGCTCGACCTGCTACGGGCGACCCGGATCGACGAACTGCCGGAGCCCGACGGCACCGAGGACGGAGCGGCGTACTGGACCGGCCGGACGCTGTTCTCCGAACTGCTGCCCGACGACCTGGACCTCGAGTTCACGTCCTCGGCCGGCGACACCGTCACCATCGAGAACGGCCAGATGACGACGGGGACCATCGACGAGGACGCGGTCGGCGCGTTCGGCGGCGAGGTCGTCGACACCATCGCGAAGGTGTACTCGAAGACCCGCGCGCGCATCTTCATCAACGAGGTCTCCGCGCTCGCGATGCGCTCGATCATGCACTTCGGGTTCTCGATCAGCATCGACGACGAGTCCATCCCGCCGGCGGCCGAGGAGCAGATCGACGAGGCCATCGGCGACGCCTACGACCGCGTCGAGAAGCTCATCGAGACCTACGAGGCGGGCGAACTGGAGTCGCTGCCGGGTCGGTCGGTCGACGAGACCCTGGAGATGAAGATCATGTCCACGCTCTCGAAGGCCCGCGACACCGCCGGCGACATCGCCGAGGACCACTTCGGCGACACGAACCCCGCGGTCATCATGGCCGATTCCGGGGCGCGTGGCTCGATGCTGAACCTCACGCAGATGGCCGGCTGTGTCGGCCAGCAGGCAGTCCGCGGCGAGCGGATCAACCGCGGGTACGAGGACCGCACCCTCAGCCACTACAAGCCCGACGACCTCTCCGCGGAGGCCCACGGCTTCGTGGAGCACTCCTACCGCAGCGGGCTCGAGCCCCGGGAGTTCTTCTTCCACGCCATGGGCGGCCGCGAGGGGCTGGTCGACACGGCAGTCCGGACGTCGAAGTCCGGGTACCTGCAGCGCCGGCTCATCAACGCGCTCTCCGAACTGGAGACGCAGTACGACGGCACCGTCCGGGACACCTCGGACAACATCGTCCAGTTCGAGTTCGGCGAAGACGGCACCTCGCCGGTCGAGGTCTCCTCGAACCAGGACGGCGACATCGTCGACGTCGAGGCAATCGCGGACCAGGTCATCGACGCCGAGTTCGAGGACGCGACCGCCAAGGAGCAGTTCCTCGGGCGCGAGCCCGAGCCGACGAACCTCTCCGAGCACGCCGACGACTGGTGGATGGAAGCGGCGGGAGGTGACTGACGATGACGCAGGTAACCGAGGACATGCGGGCGCTCGTCGAGGACACCGAGCTCCCGCGTCGACTGAAGGAGGAAGTGTACAGCACGCTCGAAGACCGGGATTCGGTCACGCTCGAACAGGTCGACGAGATCGCCCGCGCCGTCGAGAGCAAGTACGTCGACACGCGCGTCGACCCGCTCGACCCGGTCGGCACCGTCAGCGCCCAGTCCATCGGGGAGCCGGGGACGCAGATGACGATGAACACCTTCCACTACGCGGGGGTCGCGGAGATCGACGTAACCCAGGGGCTGCCTCGGCTCATCGAGCTGGTGGACGCCCGGAAGGAGCCGGACACGCCGATGATGACGATCCACCTCGAGGACGAGTACGCCGCGGAGCGCGAGCGCGCTCACGAGGTCGTCTGGCAGATCGAGTCGACGAAGATCCTCCAGCTCGGGGACGTGTCGACGAATGTCGCCGACATGCTCGTGCAGGTCGACCTCAACGAGGACACCCTCGAAGAGCGGTGGCCGACCGCCGACAGCCTCGAGTCCGTCGTCGAGGACATCGCCTCGACCATCCAGGACAAGCTCGGCGTCGAGGTGCAGACGCCGGCGCCGACGGTCGTCCAGTTCGGTCCCGAGGAGCCGAGCTACCGCGACCTGCTCCAGCTCGTCGAGGAGCTGCGCGACATCGTCTTCAAGGGCATCGAGGAGATCACCCGCGTCGTCATCCGGAAAGAGGAGACCGAGCACGGCGAGGAGTTCGTCCTCTACACCGAGGGCTCGGAGCTCGGCGACGTGCTCGGACTGGAGGGCGTGGACGCCTCGCGGACGACGTGTAACAACATCCACGAGATCCACCGCCAGCTCGGCATCGAGGCGGCCCGCGAGGCCATCATCAACGAGACGATGGACACGCTCGCCGAGCAGGGGCTCGACGAGGTGAACATCCGCCACCTGATGCTCGTCGCGGACATCATGACCAACCGCGGCACCATCGAGTCCATCGGCCGCCACGGCATCTCCGGCAACAAGGACTCCGTGCTCGCCCGCGCGGCGTTCGAGGTGACGGTCAACCACCTGCTCGACGCCGCCATCCACGGCGAGGTTGACGACCTCAACGGCGTGACGGAGAACGTCATCGTCGGCAAGCCGATCAAGCTCGGCACCGGCGACGTGGACCTGCGGATGACCGCGCGCGACAGCGGTGCGGAAGAGGCCGACTAGATGACGGTCACGCTCTCGGACGAGGCGCGCCAGTACATCGCGCTGTTCGAGGACGAGACCGGCGCGACGGCCCGCGACTGCGTCGTCGACGACGAGTACGACCGCCTGATCTTCCTCGTTACCGCGGGGGAGATGGGCGAGGCGATCGGCCCGGGCGGCCAGCACGTCCAGTCCGTCGAGGAACAGCTCGACCGCGAGATCAAACTCGTCGAGGACGCCCCGACCGCGGAGGACTTCGTCGCCAGCGCGCTCGCCCCCGCCGCCGTGTACAACGTCACGATCAGCGAGAACGACGACCGCGTCGCCTACGCCGAGGTCGCCGACGAGGACCGCGGCGCCGCCATCGGCACCGACGGCCGCAACATCGACGCCGCCCGTGACCTCGCCGCCCGTCACTTCGACGTCGACGAGATCGAACTGACCTGAGCGGGCGAGCGGTCGTCGCGAGCGGATCCCGTTTTTCCCGCGTCGCTCCCGCCAGCCGTCGCACCGCTCCGACTCTACCTGTCGGGGCTTCGTGCCCGCGGTGTGCGAACGCGTCACAGGCCGTTTGCGCCCGGATTTCGGCGGGTGCGACGGTCGCGCCGGCGGGTGAAAAGGGTGGGCTTAAGTGACTCCGTCGGGTACGCACGGCTACTATGGCGAACGGCAAATACGCCGCACGCAAACTGAAGAAGGACCGTCAGCAGCACCGATGGTCCGACTCCGATTACGCGCGCCGCGAGCGGGGACTCGGCCAGAAGTCCGACCCGCTGGAGGGTGCGCCTCAGGGACGAGGCATCGTCCTGGAAAAGGTCGGTATCGAAGCGAAACAGCCCAACTCCGCGATCCGGAAGTGCGTCCGGGTCCAGCTCATCAAGAACGGGAAGCAGGTCACCGCCTTCTGCCCCGGCGACGGCGCCATCTCGTTCATCGACGAGCACGACGAGGTCACCATCGCCGGCATCGGCGGCGCGAAGGGTCGCGCGATGGGCGACCTCTCGGGCGTGAACTACAAGGTCGAGAAGGTCAACGGCGTCTCCATGATCGAGCTCGTCCGCGGTAACGCGGAGAAACCGGTCCGATAACCATGAGTGCAGACGACGAATCCACCGAGACAGACGAGCCGGCCCCGTCCGAGGAAGAGAGCGCGCCCGCGAAGCTCTTCGGCGAGTGGGAGGTCACCGACATCGACTACGCCGACCCCTCGACCGAGCGCTACATCACGGTCACGCCCATCGCCCACACGATGGGTCGCCACGCCGGCAAACAGTTCCAGAAGTCGGAGATCAGCATCGTCGAGCGGCTGATCAACCGCCTCATGCAGACCGAGGAGAACACCGGCGACAAGCAGAAGGTCATGCGCATCACCCGGGACGCATTCGAGATCGTCCACGAGCGCACCGACGAGAACCCCATCCAGGTCCTCGTCACCGCCGTCGAGAACTCCGCGCCACGCGAGGAGACCGTTCGCCTGAAGTACGGTGGCATCTCCGTCCCCAAGGCCGTCGACGTCGCGCCCCAGCGCCGCGTCGACCAGGCCCTGAAGTTCATCGCCGACGGCGTCTACAGCGACTCGTTCAAGACGCCGACCGACGCCGAGGACGCGCTGGCCAACCAGCTCGTCTCGGCCGCCAACGACGACGTCTCCGCCTACGCCGTCAACCAGAAAGAAGAGAAAGAGCGCGTCGCCGCCGCCGCCAGATAAGCGACTCTCTCTGCGGGCTTCTCTCCTCTCGTTCTCTCAGTTTCCCGGGGAGTGGACGGCTCGCGTCGAGTCGGTTCTTGGGCCCGTTTTCCCGGTAGTCACTGCTGTCATTCCTCGACCCGTTCGCTAACTGTGCGTTCGATTACAGTGGGCAGCAAGCGACGAAAGCCCTCGGCCCGCTCGCGGTCGCTGGCCGGGATATCCTCGCTCGCTTCGCTCACTCGGATAGTTGCCCGCCCACCGACTACCCTACAGCGCGACCGGGCCTCGCCCTTTCAGTCCGCCAGGGACGGCCGCGCAACCATACAGCACCGCAGACGGCCTCACACCTCCCCAGCCGACTCGCTCGGTCACTCCGTTCCCTCACTCGTCCCTCGCACGACGCCGCCTCGCGATGAAACGCTCGGCAGCGCGCGCCACCGTAGGCTTAAAAAGGAAGTCGCATCCCTCAGATCCCCATCTCGTTGCGGAGGAACAGCTTCGCGGACTTCGCGTAGGAGGGGCGGGCGATGGCCTCGCGCTCGGCCTCGGTGAGTTCGAAGTCGAGCGCTCGCAGGTTCTCTTCGAGGTGGTCGCGACTCGTGGACTTGGGGACGGTCGAGACGTTCTCCAGTCCGGTCACCCACCGCAGGGCGACCTGTGCGGCCGTCTTGTCGTACCGCCGACCGATCTCGGTGAGGACCCTGTCGTCCATCAGGCCGCCGTGGGCCAGTGGGCTGTAGGCCGTCACCATCGTCTCGTTCTCGACGGCGTCCTCGCGAAGCGCCTGGTGGGTGTAGAACGGGTGGAGGCGGACCTGGTCGGCGAGGATGGGGATCGGCGATTTCTCGCGGGCGCGCCGGAGGCGCCACCGGCGGAAGTTACTCACGCCGGCGTGGCGGATCAGCCCGTCGTCGCGGAGGTCGGCCATCCCGCGAGCGGTGTCGCGGAACGAGATCAGCGGGTTCGGCCAGTGGAGCAGGAGGAGGTCGACGTAGCCCGTGCCGAGTCGGTCGAGGCTCTCCCGGGTGCTCTCGACCACGTCGTCGGCGCGGGCGTTGCTCGGGGTGACCTTCGTGGTGACCCAGACGTCGTCGCGGTCGACGTCCGAATCGGCGATGGCGCGACCGACCTCGGCCTCGTTCTCGTACATCTGTGCGGTGTCGACGTGGCGATACCCCAGTTCGAGCGCCGTCGAGACCGCCTCGTAGCACTCGTCGCCGGTGAGTTGCCACGTCCCGAGTCCGAGGGCGGGGACCTCGGCGTTCTGGACGGAGACGTACTCCATAGACCGGCTGCGGACGCCCGCGTGGTAAATCCACGTGTCCGGGCTCGCGGGACTCGTCCCGCGGGTTCGCCGGGTGGTAAACCGGAGTCTATATGCCGGTTGACGGTGCACGAGCGGGTATGGCACAGGAGTACGAGTCGGTCGACCTGGTCGCGGACGACACGGTCCGAAGCCTCGCGGGCGCGGCGATCATGGCGGCGCTGACGGCCGCGCTCGCGCAGCTGTCGATACCGCTCCCGGGCGTCACCGTCACGTTCTCGCTACAGCCGTTCGGGTCCTTCTTCGCGGGGCTGCTCCTCGGGCCCGTCTGGGGCGGGTTCGCGATGGCTCTATACCTGGCGGCCGGGGCCGCGGGCGCGCCCGTCTTCTCGAACGGCGCCGCTGGGATCGGCCACTTCGGCGGGAAGACTGGCGGCTTTCTCGTCGGCTTTCTCCTCGGGGCCGTCGTCACGGGAGCGGTCGCCCACCGCCGGGTGGTGCCGCGCCGCGTCTCCGAGATATCCGTCCCGGTCCAGCTGCTGGCGCTTTTCGCCGGCCTCACCGTCATTTACGCGGTCGGCGTGCCGTGGCTGGCCGAAGTGCTGGGCATCTCGGTCGTTACGGCGGCGGTGGCCATGGCCCCGCTCGTCGCGCTCGACGTCGTGAAAGTCGGTATCACGATCGGCGTCGTCGAGGGCGGCCACCTCGCGATCCGGGAATGATCCAGACCGAATCACTCGTCCACCGCTACGGCGACGCCGCCGCGGTCGACGACGTTTCGCTCACCATCGACGACGGCGAGGCGGTCGCGGTCGTCGGCGCCAACGGGAGCGGCAAGACCACCCTCGTCAGGCACTTCAACGCCCTGCTCGAACCCGACGAGGGGACGGTGACCGTCGACGGCCGCGACGTGACCGAAAATCAGGTGTACGCCCGGACGAGCGTCGGGATGGTTTTCCAGCATCCCCGCGACCAGTTCGTCTCGGCGACCGTCGGCGCGGACGTGGCCTTCGGCCCGGAGAACCTCGGCCTCGACCGCGAGGCGATCGACCGACGCGTCGCGGACGCGCTCGATGCCGTCGACATGGCCGGGCGCGGCGACGAACGGATCGACCGGCTCTCCGGCGGGGAACAGGCCCGGGTCGCTATCGCGGGCGTGCTCGCGATGGAGCCGGACCACCTCGTCCTCGACGAACCGCTCGTCGGCCTCGACAGCGCCGCCCGCGAATCGGTGCTGGCGCAACTCGACTCGCTGGCGGAAGCGGGGACCGGACTCGTCGTCGTGACGCACGACCTGCGGGACGTGGCCGAACGCGTCGACCGGATCGTCGGCCTCGCCGACGGCCGCGTCGCCCTGGACGACGCCCCCGCGAGCGCGCTCGACCGGCTCGACGGCGTCGGCGTCCGCGACCCGCGATGCTGACGTACGAACCGGGCGACTCGCTCGCTCACGGGCTCGACCCGCGGGCGAAACTGGCCGTCCAGTTCGGCCTCGCGATCGCCGTCTTCGCGTACCCGACTGTCCGGGGATTCGCCGTCGGCGGGGCCGTCGCGGTCGCCGCGCTCGCGGCGGGACGGCTCTCGCCGGTCCGAGTGCTCCGGGCCTACCGGGTGGTGTTCCTCTTCCTCGCCGTGGGCCCGCTCGTCGGCGGCCTGGCGCTCGGCGACCCGTGGTTCAGGCCGGCCGGCGCCGCCGACTCCCTTCGTTCGGTCGCCCGCGTCGTCCCAGTGGTGTTCGTGAGCGCTGTCTACGTGCGGACGACGCCGGTCCGGGAGACTCGCGCGGCGATACAGCGGCTCCTGCCCGGCCGGATCGGCCGGCTCTTCGGCGTCGGCGTCGGACTCGTCTTCCGGTTTTTCCCCGTGGTCCTGAGCGATCTGCACACCGTCAGGACAGCGGTTCGAGCCCGTGGGGGCGAACGGCGACCGCTCAGGGACCGAGTCCGTCGCATCCTGGCTCGCGGTCTCCAGCGGTCACAGTTGCGAGCCGACCGCCTGACTCTGGCGCTCCGGGCGCGCTGTTTCGCCTGGAACCCGACGCTCCCGGCGCTCCGATTCCGGCGGCGCGACTATCTGGTAACGGCGCTCGGAGCGGCGCTGACCTGCTCGCCGCTGTTCGCTCTGGTTCCCGGAAGATTCATTCCGGTCGGGTAATAGGTTCCTGACATGCAACGCGATCCGACGGACGGCGACGCGACCCCTCCGTTCCGGTCGCGACGCCGGTTCCTCGCGGCGACCGCCGCCGGCGTCGCCGGGCTGGCCGGCTGTTCGACCGAGACCGCGACACCCGACGACGGCGGCGACGGTGGCGACGGCAACGGCACTGACGGTGGCGACGGCTCGACGGGGGACGCCGGCGGGACCGACGGGTCGGCGACCGATGGGACCCCCACGACCGCCTCGGTCGTCGGCCGACCGACCGAAGACTGGGAGGGCTACGACCCCGAGTGGGAAGCGCCCACGTCGTCGCCGCTCGACGCCTCGCTGGGGGCCGAGGTCCTCGTCGAGAACCTGGAGGTCCCGTGGGACATCGCCTTCTCCCCCGACGGCGACATGTTCCTCACCGAGCGAGTCGGTCGCGTCCTCCGGCTCGACGGCGACGAGGTCCGCACCGTCGCCGAACCGGCCGATGCCATCGACGCCGGGTCGATCGAACCGGGCTCGGACGAACGCCCTTGGTGGGTGAAGGGAGGCGAAGGCGGGACGCTGGGAATCGCCGTCCATCCGACGTACCCCGACCCCTCGCGGATCTACGTCTACTACACCTACACTGTCGAGGAGGACGGCGAGACCGTGAAGTACAACAAGGTCAGCGCCTTCGACGTGGACTCGGAGGAGCCCGGAACGCCGGTTGCGACCGTCGTCGACGAGATCCCGGCCGACAGCTACCACAACGGCGGCCGGATCACCTTCGGCCCGCGCAACTACCTCTGGATCACCTGCGGCGACGGCGGCCAGCCCGAGATCGTCCAGGACCCCGGCACGCTCGCCGGGAAGATCCTCCGCGTGACGCCCGACGGGGAGCCCGCACCGGACAACCCGGACCTCGGCGACGGCGCCGACCCGCGCGTGTTCACCTACGGCCACCGCAACCCCCAGGGCGTCGTCTGGCTCCCGGACGGAACGCCCATGGCTTCGGAGCACGGCCCGACCGGCCGCGACGAGATCAATCGACTGGAAGCGGGCGCGAACTACGGGTGGGCCGAGAAGGGCGAGCGCGTCCGCGAGCGCGAGCAGTATCTCGACAGCGACGTCCACCGGCCGCTGTTCAACACCGGCGGGCAGAGCTTCGCGCCGACCGGCTCGCTGTTCTACACCGGCGACAACGTGCCGGCGCTGAAGAACCGGATGATCACGGGCGGACTCATCAGCCAGCAGCTGATAATCACGACGCTGACGCCGCAGGGCGGAGAACTCCCGCCCGCCGAGGACGCCTACGCACAGGTCACCGACGACTGGTCGGACGACGCCTACGTCGCGACGGTCCACACGACGATGCAGAACGAACTCGGGCGCATCCGTCACGTCGAGCAGTCGCCCGACGGCGACATCTACGTGATCACCTCCAACCGCGACGGTCGTGCGAAGGGTGATTTCCCGACCGAACGCGACGACGTGCTCGTTCGCCTCACGCAGGAATAGCGCGGCTTCGCTTACGCTCCCGTCTCTCGGTCAGTCCGCGGCCTGCTCGCCGCCCGTCGCGTAGGCCCTGGTCACGTCCACGAGCGTCTTCCGGTACTCGCTGTCGTCCGGGTCGCGCGCCAGCGTCCGGAAGCGTCTGGTGAACTCCGCCATCTCCACGTGCGGCGCGTCCTGGGCTGCCGCGTGGGCGAGGTCGTAGATCCGGTGGTCGTCGTCGACGAGCTCGTGTCGCTCGACGAGGCCGAGCGCGAACGCGGCGTTGACCGCCGTGATGTCCGGGTCGGCGGCCGGCGTCAGACGGTCCCAGGCCGACGGTCCTCGCGGCCGGTCCGCCACGGCCGCCGCGAGGCTGGATTCGAGGAAGGCCACGAGTTTGTCCGCGGGCGCGACCTCCAGCCAGAGGTCGTCGGCGTAGATGTCCTTCATGTGGTTCGCGATCTGGTAGCAGTGGGTGAGTTTGCGCTGTTCGACGGACTGCCCGGCGAGCGCGAGGAAGATGACCTCCTCCATCGACTGCGTGTGCGAGGGGTGGTCGCGCTCGTAGTGGTGCATGTGCGCGAACTCGTGGAGCGCGAGCTCACGGGCCATCGCGCTTGTCGCCGCCTGCCGCGAGATGATGAAGAGGTGGCTCTCGTCGTCGTGACTCACTCGCGTCCGCTCGTCTGGGTCCTCGCGGATCTCGATCGTGACCGGGCGCTCCAGCGTCCGTTCGGTCTCGAAGAGATCGCGCGCCCCGAGAAACGGCGCCTCCGGGCCGGGACCGCGCACTCGCACGTCCATACGCACTGAGGAAGGGCCTACGGCAGTATCACTCTTGCGGGGTCTGGGACTCTCTGGCGGTCGCACGCAGATGGAAACACCGCCGCTTCGCTCCGTTCGATCGCTCGCGACGAGCTTCCATCTGCGTGCTCCCTACCGGTCACCGTCTGCCGAGCTTCGGTTTTCGTGCTCGTTACTCTCGCCCGCAAACCGAAACGCCGTCGGTCCGCTCTCTGCGTTCGCTCCCAGACGAGCTTCCATTCGCGTGCTTCTTACTGTCGCACGCAGATGGAAACAGCACCCTTTTGACGCCCCCATTGATAGAGAGCCGTATAATGGGCCGACGCAAAAAGATCGTACAGGAATGTGAGACACTGATGGACAACCCGGAGCACATCCGGAACATCGCCATCGCGGCTCACGTCGACCACGGCAAGACGACGCTGACTGACAACCTGCTCGCCGGTGCGGGCATGATCTCCGACGACACCGCGGGCGAGCAGCTCGCGATGGACACCGAGGAGGACGAGCAGGAACGCGGTATCACCATCGACGCCGCGAACGTCTCGATGACCCACGAGTACGAGGACACCAACCACCTTATCAACCTCATCGACACCCCGGGCCACGTCGACTTCGGTGGCGACGTGACCCGCGCGATGCGCGCCGTCGACGGCGCGCTCGTGGTCGTCGACGCCGTCGAGGGCGCGATGCCCCAGACCGAGACCGTTCTGCGCCAGGCGCTCCGCGAAGGCGTCAAGCCGACGCTGTTCATCAACAAGGTCGACCGTCTCATCTCCGAGCTCCAGGAGGGGCCCGAGGAGATGCAGGAGCGACTCCTCGACGTCATCCGCGACGTGAACGAGCTCATCCGCGCGATGACCGAGGAGATGGACGATATCAACGAGGACTGGACCGTCGGCGTCGAGGAAGGCACCGTCGGCTTCGGCTCCGCTCTCTACAAGTGGGGCGTCTCGATGCCCTCGATGCAGCGCACCGGCATGGACTTCGGCGAGATCATCGACCTCGAACGGGCCGACAAGCGACAGGAGCTCCACGAGCGGACGCCCCTGTCGGACGTCGTCCTCGACATGGTCTGTGAGCACTTCCCGAACCCCATCGACGCCCAGCCCCGTCGTATCCCGCGCATCTGGCGCGGCGACGCCGACTCCGACGTCGCCGAGTCGATGCAGCTGGTCGACGAGGACGGCGACGTCGTCCTGATGGTCACCGACATCGGAATCGATCCCCACGCCGGCGAGATCGCGGCCGGTCGCGTCTTCTCGGGCACCATCGAGAAGGGCCAGGAGCTGTACGTCTCCGGGACCGCGGGCAAGAACCGCGTCCAGTCTGTCGGCATCTACATGGGCGGCGAGCGCGAGGAAGTCGACCGCGTCCCCGCAGGCAACATCGCCGCGGTCACCGGCCTCAAGGACGCCATCGCCGGCTCCACGGTGTCGAGCATCGAGATGACGCCGTTCGAGTCCATCGAGCACATCTCCGAGCCGGTCATCACGAAGTCCGTCGAGGCCCAGAACATGGACGACCTGCCGAAACTGATCGAGACGCTCCAGCAGGTCGCCAAGGAGGACCCGACCATCCAGATCGAGATCAACGAGGACACCGGGGAGCACCTCATCTCCGGCCAGGGCGAACTCCACCTCGAAGTCATCGGCCAGCGTATCGAGCGCAACCAGGGCATCCCGATCAACACCGGTGAACCGATCGTCGTCTTCCGCGAGGCGCCCCAGACCGACAGCCGGGAGGTCGAGGGCATCTCCCCGAACCGTCACAACCGCTTCTACATCACCGTGACGCCGCTCGACGAGGAGATCGTCGACACGATCCAGCACGGCGAGGCCTCCATGGACATGCCCGAACTGGAACGCCGCGAGGCGCTCCAGGAAGCCGGTATGGACAAGGATACCTCCCAGAATGTGGAGCACATCCACAACACGAACATCATCATCGACGACACGAAGGGTATCCAGCACCTCAACGAGACGATGGAACTCGTCCTCGAAGGGATGGAAGAGGCCCTCAACGACGGTCCGCTCGCCGCGGAACCCGTCCAGGGCTCGCTCATCCGCCTCCACGACGCCCGACTCCACGAGGACGCCATCCACCGCGGCCCGGCACAGGTCATCCCGGCCACCCGCCAGGCCATCCACAACGCCCTCATCGACGCCGAAGTGCGCCTGCTCGAACCGATCCAGCAGGTCCGCATCGACGTGCCGAACGACCACATGGGCGCCGCGTCCGGCGAGATCCAGGGCCGCCGTGGCCGCGTCGACGACATGTACCAGGAAGGCGACCTCATGGTCGTCGAGGGCGTCGCGCCCGTCGACGAGATGATCGGCTTCTCCTCTGACATCCGCAGCGCCACGGAGGGCCGCGCCTCCTGGAACACCGAGAACGCCGGCTTCCAGGTCATGGCCGACAACCTCCAGCGCGAGACTATCATGGAGATCCGCGAGCGCAAGGGCATGAAGCAGGAACTCCACCAGGCGATCGACTACTTCTAAGACCACCTGGTTTCCATCTTTTTCGCCGGTGGGTATCCTCGCGGCCTGCGGCCGCTGCGGGCACCCACCGACCAAGAACATGGGTGAAAAAGGCCGAACGCTCCCTTCGGTCGCGTTCGGAAGAACCGCGCCTCGCTCCGCTCGGCGCGGACGCTCTCTCTTTCTGCTCCGCGTCTTGCAACCGTCAGCTACGCCACCAACTCTCGATACAGGTCACGGTGGTCGTCCCGCTCGTCGACGCGCTCGTCGAACGCGACCTGGCCGTCGGCGAGGACGGTGAGGCGGTCGAGCGACGGACCGAACGCGTCGAGATGGTGCGTCGAGACCAGCACCGTGCGCTCGCCCTCGCAGTAATCGGCGACGAAGCCGATCACCCGCTCGCGGGCCGCGTCGTCGAGCTCGTCCAGCGGTTCGTCGAGGAGGACGAACGCCGGTCGGCGGACGAACGCGAGCGCGACGTCGAGCAGGCGCTGATACCCCCCGGAGAGGTCGGCGGCGACGCGGTTGCGGACCGGGTCGAGACCGAGGTCCGAGCGGACCGTCGCGAGCCACTCGTCGCCGGCGTCGCCCATCGCGGCGAATATCCGGAGATTCTCGTCGACGCTCAGGCCGGGATAGACGCTGGGGGTCTGGAAGCCACAGCCGATCCGACCGT
Organism: Halosimplex rarum; assembly: GCF_047715405.1. NCBI lineage: Archaea > Methanobacteriati > Methanobacteriota > Halobacteria > Halobacteriales > Haloarculaceae > Halosimplex > Halosimplex rarum. The sequence goes on along the minus strand of NZ_CP180412.1, from coordinate 317,151 downwards.
CCGGTCGGTGGACGGTCCCGGCGGTCGGCCGGTCGAGGCCGAGCACGAGCGCGAACAGTGTCGACTTCCCGGACCCGTTGGGGCCGGCGAGCGCGTGCAGGTCGCCGGCGCCGATCCGGAGGTCGATCCCGTCGAGGGCAGTGACGCCGTCATAGCGCCTGGTCACGCCGTCGAGGCGTATCTCCGGCTCCGGGCCGCAGTCACCCATCGCGACCCCTCCGCTGGAAGACGACGACACTCCCCGCCAGCCAGCACAGGGAGGCGACGGCGACGCCGCCGACCAGGAGCAACCGATCGGTGAACAGCCCCGCCGAGAGGTCCTTCAGCGCGAACGCGCGGACGACGACGGTCGCGTGGTAGACGGGCATCCACCCCGCGAGCGCGCGCCGTGTGGCCGAAAAGAAGCCGGTGGGATACACGGGGTTTGCGAAGGCGACGGTGCCCCCGAGGATCGCGACGTTGACGAACCGGCCGGCGACCGAGAAGCGGGTGAGAAAGGAGACCCCGAGGCTCACCGCGACGAGGGACGCGCCGGTGAGCGCGAGGACCCCGAGCGCTCGGGGGTCCGCGACGGCGACCCGATAGCCGAGCGCCGCGCCGACGAGGCCCATGCTCCCCACGGCGACCGCACCGAGCGCGCCGAACAGCGCGGCTTTGGCGGCGAGCATGGCCCACAGCGACGACTCAACGCGGACGCGGTCGAACACCCGTCGCTCGCGAGCGAGGTGGTACGGGACGTAGGTGAACGCGTAGATCGCGAGCAGGTACAGCAGGCCCGTGGCGAAGAGGAACTCCGGGAGCGTCCGCTCGGGACCGACGACGCGGTGCTCGACGGTCACGGTCGACGGGAACACCGACGCCCGATCGCCCAGCGCGGCGGCGACCGCCCGAGACGGCTCGGCGTAGGTCACCATCCCGCCGTCGATCGCGAACGAGAGCGTCACGTTCGCACCGCGCTCGTAGAGGCCGTGGCCGACCGTGACGGCGCCGTAGACCTCCTCGCGGCGGAGCGCCGTCTGCGCGGCGGTCGACGAGTCGAACTGCCGCGGGGCGGCGACCGAGCGCGTGAGACCGGCGACCGCCTGCAGTTCGTCGTCGGTGACGGCGTCGCTCGCCGGTGCGACGGCGACGGGGACGTCCTGGGGGACGGTGCGGTCGAACGAAGCGGTCGCCAGCCCGAACGAGGCGGGCACGACCAAGAAGACCAGCGCAACCGCTGGCCAGTTTCGTCGCACCCAGTGTAGTTCCTTCTCAGCGTACGGTCCGACTGCCATGCGAGAAAAGAAGGGCGGTGGCCCTTAGGCGGTGCCCTCTGCAGTCGCGCTTGCGCTCGCGCTACCGGTCGCAGCCCCGGTCGTCGATCCGGTGTCGGTCAGGATCGAACCGTACCACTTGATGAGCGTCACGGCGGTGTCGACGGACGTCTCGCGGGTGACGGTCACGGTCGTCCCGTCACGGGTCACGTTCGTCGAGCGGAGCTGGTCTTCGAGGGTCTCGTTCTGGATGGCCCCCGCCTGGATGGAGATGAATCCCTGCGTGATGTCCTGGACGTCCTGTGCGGTGTCCGTGGAGTTCGTCAGGATGCGGGACTCGAAGCCGAGCGTGTCGTCCTCCGCGATGTAGTACGAACCCGAGGTGACGTGGAGGTCGTTGTACGCCTGCGCGTACGCGGTGACGTTCAGACCCGTCTGCTGGCCCATCGTCCGGTTGATCTCCGTGATGTTGACGTTCTGGGAGCGCTGGGCGTAGCGGAGGTAGCCGTCGTCGCGGGTCTCCTCGTATGCCGACGCCAGGTCGCCGTCGACCGATTCGGCGTCGCCCGCGGCGACGTCGATCGTGTCGTTGACTGCGTCCTGGGTCCCGAAGACGTACTCGCCCTCGTCGAGCACGGCGATCCACTCCTCGGGCTCGGGCGGCCCGAAGCTGAGTTCGTCCTCTTCGTCGCTCTCGTTCTCGACGGGCTGGTAGACCGTCACGCCGTCGACGGTCGTGTTCTCGTACTCCTTGTCGCTGCTGTTGGACACTGCAGCGATGACGTCGTCTTCGGACCAGTCAGCGTAGACGACGGCGCCCGAGTACTGGGGCTGGCTGTAGTTGCGCTGCTGGTTGAACATGACGACCTCGTCGGCCGCACGCGGGTCGAGCCCGGTCTGGTTCTCGGTTTCGTCGAGCGCCGCCGAGAGGTTCGCCGGCACCATCTCGGCCGGCGACGTCTCGGTCATGGCGCCGTCTTCGAACGCGTCACTATCGTCGTCTTCCTCGTCCCCGGGAGTTGCGGTCACCGGGGATTCTTCGTCGCTCTCGCTCGCGCCCACGGTCGCGTTGTAGGCCGCCGCGTAGAGCGTCGTGCTCACGTCCTCCTCGACGACGCTCACGTCGAGCGTGGCGACGCTGTCGACGCCGTCGGGAACGTGTTCGAGTGATTCGTGGTCTTCCTGTGCGACGCCGTTGAAGACGCCGATCTGCGCCGCGGCGACGCCGCCGATCGCGAGAAACGCGACGGCGACGACAGCCTTGGCGGCTGTGCTGCGCATTACTCCGGTCGGAAAGCTACTGGAGGGCATTACGGGCGTAGGTACAGAGACATGTCAGTAATAAGTATCGGTTCAGCGGTCCCAGTCGCTACCGTCGGGACGAGCGGAATGGCCGGATTGATATAGCCGCCCACTGTGAGTCATCCGTAATGAGCGCACGCGAGCGCACCAGGGAGGTGATCGGGCGATGAGTGACTCGACCGACGAGGTACGCGCGTACACAGTGAGACTCGAACTGGTCGACGAGCCGGGCGAACTCCTCCGGGCGCTCCACCCGATCGCCGACAACGGCGGTAATCTGCTGTCTATCTTCCACGAGCGGGGGAACCTCACGCCGCGCGGCCACATCCCCGTCGAGGTCGACCTCGAAGCGACGCCCGAGCGCTTCGACGAGATCGTCGACGCGCTGCGCGAAGCGGGCATCAACGTCATCCAGGCCGGCACGCAGCACTACAGCGAGTCGCTGACCATCGTCGTCTCGGGCCACATCGTCGACACGGACCTCTCGGACACACTCTCTCGCATCCAGCAGTCGACCGACGCGACCGTCACCGACCTCTCGCTGTCGGCCCCGGAGGGGACCGACGACGTGTCGAGCGCGCGTCTGCGGCTCGCCACCGAGGAAGGAGAGACCGACTCGACGCTCGCGGCCCTCCGCGACATCGCCGACCGGAAGGATCTGCGTCTGATCGAGCCGCTCACGGCGGGTGATGCGGCGTGAGACTCGCCGTGCTCGGCGCCGGCGCAGTGGGTGCCTCGGTCGCCGAACTCGCCGCGGACTACGGCCACACTGTCACGGCCCTCGCCGACTCCTCGTCGGCCGCCGTCGACCCCGACGGCATCGACGTGGCGAGCGCGCTGGAATCCAAACGAACCGACGGTTCCGTCGGGACCGCGGCGCCCGAGGAGGTCCTCGACGGGGAGTACGACGTCCTCGTCGAGGCGACGCCGACCACGCTGGGCGACGCCCAGCCCGGGTTCGGCCACGTCCGGACCGCGCTCGAACGCGACCGCCACGTCGTGCTGGCGAACAAGGGACCGGTCGCCGAGCGCTACGCCGAGATGCGCGAGCTCGAACGTGAGAGCGACGGGCGCGTCCTCTTCGAGGCGACCGTCGGCGGAGCGATGCCCGTCCTCTCGACCGTGGCCGACTTCGACCCGAACCACATCACGGCCGTCCGCGGCGTCCTCAACGGGACGGCCAACTTCATCCTCACGCGGATGGCCGCGGAGGGGCTCGACTACGAGCACGTCCTCGCGGAGGCCCAGGACCTGGGCGTCGCAGAGGCCGACCCGACCTTCGACGTCGACGGCACCGACGCCGCGCTGAAGTTCGTCATCCTCGCGAACGTCCTCCACGGGAACGGCCGCGAGTACACGCTCGACGACGCCGACGTCGAGGGCATCGAGGACATCCCCGGCAGCGCGCTCGACCTCGCGACCGAGGACGGCCGGACGGTCCGGCTGATCGGCGAGGTCACGGCCGCGGGCGAGGTGCGGGTCGGCCCGCGGCTCGTCCCCGCGAACGGGACCCTGGCCGTGACCGGCACGAACAACATCGTGCAGCTAGAGACCGAGCACGCCGGCCGGCTCAACGTCTCCGGGCGCGGCGCGGGCGGACCCGAGACCGCCTCGGCCGTGTTGGCCGACGTCGGACGGCTCGGCGACGACTGAACTGCGTTTCGGCCGGGTGCTCGCCCGCAGTTCTTCCGTTGCTTCCCAGCCCGTCCGCACTCACTCACCAGTTCCAGATCGGCCGTAGCGGCTCGACTCCGGTCGGCCGGTACTCGACCGCCCACGGTCCGTGAGACCGGTTGCCAAATCGCAAGACGGCGGCGGGATGGCGTGGAGTCGCTATCGAAATGGTTTTAACACCAACCGCCAAAAGATTCCCACATAGCGCCTCTGCGCGTGAGATACAACAATGAGCGAAGACAAACCGCACCAGAACTTGGCCATCATCGGCCACGTTGACCACGGGAAGAGCACACTCGTCGGACGACTGCTCTACGAGACGGGCAGCGTCCCCGAGCACGTCATCGAACAGCACAAAGAGGAAGCCGAGGAGAAGGGCAAGGGCGGTTTCGAGTTCGCCTACGTCATGGACAACCTCGCCGAGGAGCGAGAGCGCGGCGTCACCATCGACATCGCCCACCAGGAGTTCGACACCGACGAGTACTTCTTCACCATCGTCGACTGTCCGGGCCACCGCGACTTCGTCAAGAACATGATCACGGGCGCGAGCCAGGCCGACAACGCCGTGCTCGTGGTCGCCGCCGACGACGGCGTCCAGCCGCAGACCCAGGAGCACGTCTTCCTGGCCCGCACGCTGGGCATCGGCGAGATGATCGTCGCCATCAACAAGATGGACCTCGTCGACTACGAGGAAGGCCGCTACCAGGAAGCCGTCGAGGAAGTCACGGACCTGCTCAACCAGGTCCGCTTCGACACGGAGAACGCGAAGTTCATCCCCGTCTCGGCCTTCGAGGGCGACAACATCGCCAGCGAGTCCGAGAACACCGACTGGTACGACGGCGAGATTCTGCTCGAGGCGCTCAACGCGCTGCCCGAGCCGGAGCCGCCGACGGACGCGCCGCTCCGACTCCCGATCCAGGACGTCTACACCATCTCCGGTATCGGTACCGTCCCCGTCGGACGCGTCGAGACCGGGATGCTCAACACGGGCGACAACGTCAGCTTCCAGCCGTCTGACGTCGGTGGCGAGGTCAAGACCATCGAGATGCACCACGAAGAGGTGCCCCAGGCCGGCCCCGGTGACAACGTCGGATTCAACGTCCGCGGCATCGGTCAGGACGACATCCGCCGCGGTGACGTCTGTGGTCCGGCCGAGGACCCGCCGTCGGTCGCCGAGACCTTCCAGGCCCGCATCGTCGTGATGCAGCACCCGTCGGTCATCACGGCCGGCTACACCCCGGTCTTCCACGCCCACACGGCGCAGGTCGCGTGTACCATCGAGTCCATCGACCAGAAGATCGACCCCGCCACGGGCGAGGCCGAGGAGGAGAACCCGGACTTCATCCAGAACGGCGACGCCGCGGTCGTCACCATCCGACCGCAGAAACCGCTCAGCATCGAGTCCGCGAGCGAGATCCCGGAGCTCGGGAGTTTCGCCATCCGCGACATGGGCCAGACCATCGCAGCCGGTCAGGTCATGAAGGTCAACGAGCGCGAATAACTCATGCAGCAAGCACGCGTCAGGCTGGCCGGCACCAGTCCCGAAGACCTCGATTCGATCTGCGGCGAGGTCAACGACATCGCCAACAAGACCGGCGTCGAGCTGTCGGGGCCCATCCCGCTCCCGACCAAGACGCTCGAGGTCCCCACTCGCAAGTCCCCCGACGGTGAGGGGACTGCGACGTGGGAGCACTGGGAGATGCGCGTCCACAAGCGTCTCATCGACATCGACGCCGACGAACGCGCGCTGCGCCAGCTGATGCGCATCCAGGTCCCGAACGACGTCTCCATCGAGATCGTCCTCGAGGACTAGAGAGGGGTCGGCGGCACGCGCCGCCACAGTCGCCCGGTCGCCCGATGGCGACGGCGTGTGACTGATTCCCAAAGCCGCTCTCACGCGCAGGACTTATCCCCTCTGCGCTGCGAGCGATATACGCGGGCTCGTAGATCAGCGGTAGATCGCTTCCTTCGCAAGGAAGAGGCCCGGGGTTCAAATCCCCGCGAGTCCACTACCATCTTTTTCCCGGTGGAGTTTCCTCGCGAGCCTTCGGCTCGCTGCGGGAACCCCACCGACAAAAACATGGGTGAAAACGCCGTCAGAGCTTCACTCTGACGAGCCCTCGTTCGCTTCGCTCACGAGGAAGGCCGGACACTCACTGCGTTCGCGTCCGGAGAACCGCGCGCTGCAGTCGCGCGGACGCTGGCGACTAATGACCCTGCGCGCGAAGCATCGGTGGCGAATCGCGGTTTGATTCAGTCTCGTGAACGGAGCGAACGACGACCCAGAAGCACTAGCACCTCCAGCATGGACGCAGTACACAACGGGCCCAACTGGAGGCGTACTCGGATGCTGTCGAGACCGAGCGGCCACCGCATGCCGAAATGGTCCGTTCCCGTTGTCATTATGAATTGATGACAGAATGTCTCGAACACACCATTTGTCGAGGTATAAACTTTCTACCGAGAAATCTACGTGGCGTTGAAAGCATACTCGTTACCAGATAACGCCAGATAGTCAGTCTTGATTACCGGATTATCCGAAACGACGGTCCCCCTTTATGGTACTACCCAGGTAGTTGCCAGTTGGAATCATGGATATCAAGCAGCTATTCCAAGACGACGACGCGGTGTCGCCGGTCATCGGCGTCATCCTGATGGTCGCGATCACGGTCATCCTCGCGGCCGTCATCGCATCGTTCGTGCTCGGCATGGGTCCGAGCAACGACCCGACGCCAACCGCAACGATCGGCATGAACTACGAACAGACCGGATCCAGTGGTGGTACTGAATACGGTCTTCTGACGCTCTCACACGAGAGTGGTGAAACGATTGATGCGTCAAATCTGTACGTTCGCGGGAGCGGATTCAGTACCAGTCCAACTGAGACGCATATCACCGAAGGCTCGTGGACTCAGGGTGGTACGTTCTTCGGCCCTAACAGCGAGGTCAAGTCCGGGCAGTCGGTGGATGTTGGTGTCGAAAGCACGTACGACGTGAGCGTCGTTTGGGAGTCGCCCGAAGGCGACACCTCGTCGACGCTGAACGAGCAGACCGGCCCCGACGCCTAATCGCGCGTCGCTTTCTTTCCGTTTTTTCACCGACCGATAGTGCCAACAGCGCCTTGTTTCCAATCGCTCGTCCGTAGCGTAACCCGACCAGAATTCTCGCCTGCCGGTAGCCGGCGTGTCACCAACGACGACATCCAACACAACAGAAACGCCACGAACTGCCTGCCTAAAACTAATATATCTTATATAAAGATCCGGCCCTTTCCGGGACCGCACTAAGGCAGCCGGTTCTATCACGACACCGGCTATAGTATAAGAATTACGAGAAGAACAGATCGACAGTCGAACGTCTCGTCACGGATTGGCACACGAATGGGATCTCCAGGCGAAACCCCCCATCGCTTCGATTGCAAATTCCCCCCACGTCCCGCGGTTCCCCGATATTCCGAACTACTTTCACTCTGGTCCGACTAGTCTTAATAGGAACTCGCCGCATGAAACAGAACGCACGGTTACGTAGCCAGGAACCCCCCATAGCGGCGCGACCACTCGGAATTCAGACACCTGAATCGCTGGATAGATTCCCGCAACCAAAGGGTTATTTGGGACCGAAACAAACAGAACTTCCGTCACAAATGATAGGTATGAGGCCACAGCGGACACGCTCTCGATCCGGTGCCGACATCGTCACCCGGAGGGGTGCGACGCATGAGTAACGCCGATCTCGGGGTTGGCGACATCGACCTGCCGATCAAGCGCACCGAGGGGGCGACGTTAGAAGAGCGCCTGACCGGCAACGCGTATCACAACATTCTGCCCGCGCGCTATCTGCGCAAGGACGCCGACGGCGAACTCATCGAGGACCAGGAGGATCTCTTCGTTCGCGTCGCGAAGAACATCGCGCTCGCCGAGGCCGTCTACGAGGCCGGGAACCAGGACGTCGAAGTCACCGTCACGCCCGACCAGCTCAAGCCCGACCACCCGCGGCGCGACGAGCTCGCCGAGGAAGTCTTCGGTGCGGGCACCACGGCGGACGACGACGCCGAGACGACGCTCACCCAGCACAACGTCAACAAGTTCGCCTACGACACGGTCGTCCCGGAGCTCCCCGACGAGGTCCGGGCCCACGTCGAGGAGACGGCCGAGGAGTTCCAGACGCTGATGGAGGATCTGTCCTTTATGCCGAACTCGCCGACGCTGATGAACGCCGGCGACGAACTCCAGCAGCTGTCGGCCTGCTTCGTCGACTCGCCCGAGGACGACATCGACGACATCCACCAGACCGCCAAGGAGGCCGCGCAGGTCTTCCAGTCCGGCGGTGGCATGGGCTACGCCTTCTGGCGGCTCCGGCCGTACGGGGACGCGGTCGGCTCGACGGGCGGCATCGCGTCGGGTCCGATCACGTTCATGCGGACGTTCGACCAGATGTGCGAGACCATCGCCCAGGGGGGCGCCCGCCGCGGCGCGCAAATGGGCGTCATGCGGGTCTCGCACCCGGACGTCATCCAGTTCATCCACGCCAAGAACAAGGACGTCTCGCTCGCGCACACCCTGCGCCTGAACGACCCCGACGACTTCACGCACAACTCCTTCGCGGACGCGCTCGACGAGGCGCGCGAACTCATCGACGACGACGGCAAGGTCCCGAAGCACCTGCGCAACGCCGTCGAGGGCCACCTCTCGAACTTCAACATCTCCGTCGGCATCACCGACGACTTCATGGAGGCCGTCAAGGCCGACGAGGAGTTCACCTTCACCAACCCGCGCACGGGCGAACCACACGTCGCCACCGCGGAAACCAAAGAGCTCTACGACATGTTCGACCTCGGCGAGTACGTCGAGGTCGGCGAGGTGCTCTCCGTCCCGGCCACCGAGGTCTGGGAGCGCATCATCGACGGCGCCCACGAGAACGGCGAACCGGGCGTCATCTACCTCGAACGGGTCAACAAGGAGCACTCCTTCGATGTCGAGGAGCACCCCGACCACCAGATCCTCGCGACGAACCCCTGTGGCGAGCAGCCCCTCGAAGAGTACGAGGCCTGTAACCTGGGGCACATCAACCTCTCGACGCTCGCGGCCCGCGACGCGCCCGACTGGCGCGTCTGGTCGGACGAGCACCGCGACGAGTACGACTCCCTGGACGAGGCCGTCGGCGCCTTCCTCGAGGAGGCTATCGACTTCGAGTCGTTCGACTACCGCATCGAGATGGGGACCCGGTTCCTCGAGAACGTCGTCACGATGTCGGACTTCCCGGTGCCGAAGATCGAGCAGAAGGTCCGCGAGATGCGCAAGATCGGTCTCGGCGTCATGGGGCTGGCCCAGCTGTACATCCAGCTCGGCATGAAGTACGGCGACGACGTCTCCAACGAGGTCGCCCGCCAGCTCATGCGTCACATCAACCACCAGTCCAAGTGGGCAAGCCACGAACTCGCCGAGGACCGGGACGCCTTCGTGGAGTGGGACAACTCGAAGTTCGCGAACCCGACCGAGTACCGCGAGTGGTTCGAGAAGCAGACCGGCCTCGACGCCGACGAGTGGGCCGACGGCTTCGCCATCCGCAACCACAACACGACGACCATCGCGCCGACCGGAACTACGTCGATGGTCGGCAACACCACGGGCGGCTGTGAGCCTATCTACAACGTCGCCTACTACAAGAACGTCTCCGACGACGTCCAGGGCGACGAGATGCTCGTCGAGTTCGACGACTACTTCCTGCGCGTGCTGGAGGAGAACGACCTCGACATCGACGCGGTGAAAGAAGAGGCCCAGGAGCAGATGGCCAACAACGAGTTCGACGGCGTCGACGGCCTCTCGACGGTCCCAGACGCGGTCGGCGAGCTGTTCGTCACCACGGGCGACCTCTCGGCGAAGGCCCACGCGGGCATCCAGGTCGCCTGTCAGGAGGGCGTCGACTCGGCCATCTCGAAGACGGTCAACGCGCCCAACGACTCGACGACCGAGGACGCCCAGGATGTCTTCGAGTACATCTACGACCACGGCGGCAAGGGCGTCACCTACTACCGCGACGGCACCCGCTCGAAGCAGGTGCTCACCACGCGCGCCCAGAACGCCGAGTTCGCCGAGATGGACGCCGAGGAAGTCGTCGCCCAGATCGAGGAGGTCTTCGGCGGCCTCGACGCCTTCCTCGAAGAGGACGCCGTCCAGACTGCCGTCGCGCAGGAGACCGAGCAGCTGCTCGGCGCCGCAGACGGCGACCGTCCGGACTACGCTCAGAAGCGCACGCGACCGGACGTGCTCCACGGCGTCACCCAGCGCATCGACACCGGCTACGGGAAGCTCTACGTCAACATCAACGAGGACCCCGAGGCCGAGCGCCCCTTCGAGCTGTTCGCCAACATCGGCAACTCCGGCGGCTTCACGGCCTCGTTCACCGAGGCGCTCGCCAAGACCATCTCGACGGCGCTCCGTGCGGGCGTCGACCCCCACGAGATCGCCGACGAACTCCAGGGCATCCGCAGTCCGAAGGTCGCCTGGGACAAGGGCGAACAGATCCAGTCCATCCCGGACGCCATCGGCACGGCCCTGCGCCGCTACCTCGACGACGAGATCGACAAGGGCTACCCCCAGCAGAAGACCCTGGAGGAGACCGCCGAGGAGCGCGAGGCGCGGAGCGCCTCGGAACGCGCGAGCGGTGAAACCGCGAGCGACGACGACAGCAACCCCAACCAGGACGTCTCCGCCGCCGAACCCGAGACCGACGGCGGCGCGTCCGTCTCCATGGACGCCAAGCCCGGCAGCGACGCCGGCGAGCCCGGTCCCGACGCCGGGGAGGCCTCCGAGGACGCCCAGCAGGAACTGATCGACGCCGGCGAGAGCCCGGAGTGCCCGGAGTGTAGCTCCCTCTCGCTGTACTACTCCGAAGGCTGCAAGACCTGCGAGTCCTGCGGCTGGTCGGAGTGCTGACGTAGATGAGCGAGGCCCCCGCGTCGCCGCTGGCGCGGGGGCTCCGCTGGCTCCGCACCGTTCCGACGACTATCTCTCTCTGTCTGCTCTTCTGTCTCGTCTTCGCCGCCGAGTGGTACGTCTGGACCCGGCTCGGCCGGGCCGCGTTCGTCGAGTTCTTCGTCGCGACCCGCGACCCCTCGGTCGGGTGGCTGCTCGCCCCGCTCGCGCACCTCCCGACCGACTTCCGACACCTCGGGTCGAGCGTCGTGCAGTTGCTCCTGTTCGGCGGGATCGTCGAGCGCCGGCTCGGCCGCCGGCAGTTCCTCGGTCTGGCCGTCGTCTCCGGCGTCGCGACGACTGCGGCGCAGGTGGCGTCGTACGTGGTCGTGGGCGTCGGCGGCCGGTCCGTCGGCACGCTCGGCGCTAGCGGCATCGTCCTCGCGATGACCGCGCTCGTCGTCGTGGACAGTCTGCGGTACCGCCTCGCGACCGGCGAGTGGCACGGCGACGCGACCTGGGTGTGGGTGCTGCTCGGCGGCTTCGTCGTCGGCCAGGCCGTCTTCGGACTGGTGAGCCTGGCGTACGGGACGGCGCGGGTGGGCGTCGTGGGACACCTGACCGGCGTCTTCATCGGAGTCGGGTTCGGACTCGTGCGTCCGAGCCGTTCTGTGTTTGGTTCCCGTGTCGAGGATCGATAGGACGCGTCGCAATTGCGGCCAGTGGCATGTAGACGAAGCCCTCAGCGCGCTCGCTAGCAGTCGATCGCGACACAGGAGACAACAAGCGATGAAAGCCCTCGGCCCGCTCGCGGGTGCTGTGCGGGATATCCTCGCTGCGCTCGGATAGGGCCCGCGCACCATCCGCGACCGGACCTCGCCCTTTCAGTCCGCCAGGGAATCCGCATCGCACCGCACAGCACCGCAGACAGCCACACACCTCCCCAGCCGACTGCGATGCTCCCTCGCTTCGCTCGGTGCGCTTCTCGTCCCTCGCACGGCTACGCCGCGCGGTTCTCGCAGTGCTCGAACACGCGCGACAGCGCGCGCCAGAACGAAGAACGGAGTGCCGAAGAAGCATACCGGACAACAGCCGCGCTGAACCGGCCGCGCTACTGCATCGTGACGTACGTCAGGAAGAGCAGGGCGAGGAACTGCAGGGCGCGGAGGACGACGACGGCCTGCTGGGCGACGGGGTCGCTGGCGTAGAGCATCTGCATGCTGAAGAAGTAGTAGATCGCGACGAGGTTCTCCAGCAGCATGACGCCGGCGAACGCGAGCAGGCCGAGGATGAGGTTCGTGCCGAACGTGCGGTAGTTGCGCAGCCAGACGGCGCCCAGGGCGAGTAGCAGGAGGGCGTTCAGCCCGGCGAGGGCGGTCGCGACGGTCAGCCAGGTGTGCATCGCCATGTGTATCACTCCATTTTGTCGGTTATCGTCTCGAACTCCTCGCGGTGGTGTTCGAAGCGGTCGGTGAGGAAGTACATCGCGCCGTAGTCGTCGCCGCCGCGCTCGACGACGTCGTGCTCCAGCAGGACGTCGAGGTGGTGTCGCACCGTGTTGTAGTCCACGTCGAGCGCATCGGCGAGCCTGTTGGCGTTGCGCGGCCGGTCGTCGAGCAACCGGATGATGCGCGCGCGGTTCTCCCCGCCGCGCGTCCCGGCGAGCAGATACCACAGTGCCTTCTCCATCGACTGTCGTACTCTCCTGTTCCGCGCCTGCGATTTATGCGTGCTGGTTCCTGACACAGCCGACGAGTCGGGCGTCACTGCACGCTGGCCGGGTCGATGGACTCGCTCACCCACCCCGTCGGCCCGCTCGGGAAGGCGTCCGTCTCTTCCTCCGGCTGCAGTTCACCCGTCCCGTCCGTGGCGCGCACGACGACCTCGTGGGTCCCCTCGGGCGGATCGTAGGCATACGTCCACTGGCGCCACGCGTCGTCGGCTGTCTCGGGCGGGTCCTCGACGGCCCCGGTCGCGCCCGGAAGCGGGTCGGTGAGGTCCGCGTCTCTCCAGGTGTCGCCGCCGTCGACGGAGACTTCGACGTTGTCGATTCCGCGCGTGCCCGCGTACGCGTGACCACCGACCAGGATCTGTCCGTCCTCGGTCCGGGTGGTCGCGTGGAGCTTGGCGACCGTGTTGACGGGGCCGGTGCCGTGCCATCCCTTCTGCTCCCAGTAGCCGTCCCGCTCGCGGTCGAGGAACTCGATCTCGGTGATCCACTTGACGTTGATCTCTCCCCAGTGGCCGGGGATGAGCGCGCGGACCGGCGCGCCGTGTCCCCGCGGGACCGTCCCGCCGTTCATCCCGAGCGCGAGCATCCCCGTTTCGAGGGCTTCGACGGGGAACTCCTCGTAGTAGTCGTCCGCCGCGCGGAGCATGACGCAGTCACATCCCGATTCCGGGTTCGCGGCCTCGATCAGGGGCGCGATCGGGACGCCGCTCCAGAGGGCGGTGTCCATCTTGTGACCGTTGAGCGACTCGCCGACGCAGCGCAGCGTGACGAAGCGGTGTTCGAACTCCCGTTCGCGCAGGTCCGCGTAGGAGTACGACAGCTCTTCCTCGACCTCGCCGGTGATCGAGAGGTCCCACTCAGCCGCGTCGGGTGTCGGGGAGACCGAACTGTAGGAGACGTTGAAGAACTCCTCGCTGACGAGCGGCTCCAACTCGGCGACGTCGAAGGTGCGCTCGTCCGCGGCGGCGAGCCGGTCGTCGACGTCGAACGTCGGCACGTCGACGTTCCCGTAGACCGCCGGATCGCCGCCCGAACCGTCGTCGGCGCCACCGCTCCCACCGGCAGCGCCGGCGCTCGCGGCCCGGCCGCTCCGCCGCCCGATCGAGTAGCCGACGGCGCTCGCCGCGGCGGCCGTGCCGACTGCGGTGACGACGCGACGCCGTCCGTCGGGGTCGCGGCGACCGACGAAGCGCTCGCCCGACCGAGAGAGGTCGGTCAGCCAGAGGACGACGCCGGCACCGACGGCGGCACCGAGCGAGAGTCCCGGACGGAGCGTCAGCGCCGCCGTCGCCGCCCAGACGGCCGCCGGCCCGCCGGCGAGCGGCACGAGCCGTTCGTCCAGTTGTCGCCCGATACCGATCGTCAGGCCGACGAGCAGCGCGTACAGGCCCGCCACGAGCGTGCCCGCGAGCGCGACGTTGAGCGTCTGGCCGAGGTCGCCGAGCACCGTGATCGCGAAGGTGATCAGCGCGCCGGGCATCACCCGCGAGAGCGTGCTCTCGACCGGCGCGAGGACGAACCCCGGCGCGAACCCGGCGGCGCCGAACGACCCGAGCAGTCCGGCGACGCCCGCCGCGAGCGCGACCGCGACGGTCCCGAATCCCGGCGGGTACCGGTCCGACAGCGGCGTGTACTCCGTCATGGTTCGGAGTGGGCCGTCCCCGCCAATAGGCGTTGTTCGAAAACCCGTCGGACTCCGTCTAGAATTCGTTCGGTTTCCAGCCGATTCGCCCCGATCGACCTCGGGACACTGGCGGGGAGAACAAGATTCAAGCGCCGCTCCACCGACGTGCCGATATGAGCGACGCCAGCGGCCGCCCCTGCCCTCGCTGCGAGCGGCCGATGATACACCGCCACTGCAAGTACGTCTGCCCCCAACACGGCGTCGTCTACGACTGCTCGGACACCTTCTACTGACTCCGACGAGCGCGAGTCGACCGCCGGCGCGTCGGTCGACTCAGACCCCGAGGTCGTACTCCGCCCGGACGTAGCGGTAGGCCGGCCGAGCGATCAGCAGCGCCGACAGGCTCGTCGCCGCGGCGAACAGCGCGAGGCTGTGGCGCAGGCCGTGAACCGAGAGCGTGTGCATCGACGCGCCGGCGATCACCTCGGCGGCGATCCACGGCGATTCACCGATGAGCGTCCCGAGCAGATACGCTCGCAGCGACACGTCCGACAGGCCAGCGCCCGAGGAGACGACGTCGGCCGGCAGCGGCGCGAGCCGTGCAGCGACGACGCCGCGGAACTCGCCGACCGTTTCGACAACTTTGTCGCTGGTCCGCGTCGTGAGTCCGACGATCCCCTCGTCGGTCCGGGCGTAGCGAGCGAGCAGGAACGGCGTCGTGTTCGAGAGGAGCGTCCCCGCGATGGCGACCGGGATCCCGTAGGTCGCGCCGAGGACGTACCCCACGGTCAGCGAGAGCGCGCTGACCGGCCACAGGAGGAACGGGCGCGCGAGGTACAGGACGACGAGCACCGCGAGGAACCGCCACGGGTGCGCCGACAGACCGGCGATCGAGTCCAGCACGACCCTCGGCGAGAAGGCCAGCGCCGCGGCCGCGAGCGCGGCGCCGACCGCTCCGAGGCTTCCGAACTGGCGACGCGTCGCCCGACTGACTGCCATCGGTTGCCATCTCTACTAAATCAGTACAAGTCTTGTGGTCCGACCGCCGGTTCGCTGGCGCGCCGACCGGACGCGACGCGGAAACGCTTACTTCGCGGGCGAACACACCATCGAGCGTGGACGACCGCGTCGAACTCGGCCTGGAGCTGCTCGCCCACCTCGAACACGCGGAGCTGTCGCTCCCTGACGCCGTCGACCGGATCGAGACGGTCACGAGCGATCCCGCCGTCACGCGCGAGATCCTCGAAACCGCGGAGCGGCGAGGGATCATCGAACGCGACGGCGACACCGTCGTCCCCACCTCCGGCGACTACCTCAGCTTCGAGGGCGACGTCGTCAGCAAGGAAGGGGAGTTCACCTGCCAGCGCTGCGGCGCGGGCATCACGACCGGCTACTTCATCGAGTTCGACGCCGGCGAACACGGGCCCTTCGGCTCCTCGTGCATCAGAAAGGTCACGGGCCGCGAGAGCGACTGAGCGGGTGCGAGTTACTCGGACTGCTGGTTCTGTTGGACTAGCTGTTTGAGCGCGCGGTGCTGGCGTTTGAGCAGTTCGTTCTGCCGGTCGACGGCGTCGGTCAGCTCCTCCACGCGCTCGGCGAGCGCCTCGTACTCCTCGCGACTGATCGGTTCGCCGTCGGCCGACTGGTCCGCGGCCGATACCGACGACGACGGAGGCTCCGTGTCCGATTCGGCCGACCGATTGGGATCACTCGCGGCCGCCGTCGACTCGGTCGCTGACTGCCCGGATTCGACGGCCGATCCGCCCGTGGTCCCCTGTGCTGGGGTCGTCTCCGATCTCGCGTTCTGTGCGTTCTGTCGCGGCTGATCCGGGGACGCCGCGCTGGTCTGCGGTTCGTCCGTCGTCGACGCGGCCGCGTCACTCGCCCACGCTCCTGGAGACTGTTGCTCGGGGGAAGCGGGTTCAGACGACTGCTGCTGACCTGTCCCGGACGACTGCTGCTGACCTGTCTCGGACGACTGGGACCGTTCGGGCGAACCCGAACCGCCGACCTGCCCGGCGCTGCCTTCCTGACCGCTTCCGACTCCACGGGACGCGTTCGTCGACTCGGTCGGTTGGCCGGTCGCCGGTTCTGTCGACTGGTCCGGCGACCCGCCGGTCTGTTCCGGCTGGCCGGCGTCGGCCGGTTGCTCGGAGAAGGCGTCTCCCGCGGGTCCGTCGCTCGCCTCGACCGGTTCCGTCAGGTCGTCGTCCTCGTCGCTGACGAGCGGGTCGAAGTCGTCGCCGAACGCGAACCCGTCGTCGGCGTCGTCCGCCGCCTCGACGCCGCCGGCCTCGGTCGCGTCGTCCGTGCCGACGACGCGGTTGAGTTCCTCGATCGACCCCACGTCGTAGTACCCGAACAGCGCCTCTTCGAGCGTCTGGCGGACGACGGGCGCCTTGTCGTTGGGCACCTTGACTCGCTGGGGCCGACCGTCGACCGAGAGCGCGATGCTCGTCGCGACGCTCGCGCGTTCGAACTCGAGGCCAGTCACGTCCTCGTACGGATAGACCTCGAAGTCCTCGGTCCACACCTGGTTGCCGATGTGCTTGATCAGTCGGCCCTCGGTGATGATGAGCGTCAGTTCGCTGAACCGGTAGACGCCCGCGACCGACTCGCGCGCTTCGATGACGCCGTCGAGTCGGAGGACGCCTTCGAGGAAGAGCGCGAGCACCTTGTCGCCGCGGTTGGCCGGCACGGTGAACGACTCGGTGCCGTCGATGTACTGCATCGTGAACTTCGTCTTCCGACGACCCTCCGAGACGGCGAGCTGCTCGATGTCGTGGGAGTACTCCTCGACCTGTTCGTCGCTCAGCAGTCCTTCGCCGCGATAGACGAGCGTCCGCGTCGGCGTGAGACAGACGGCGTCCTCGTCGCCGAGCGAGACGCCAGCCTGGATCTCCTCGTCGCCGAGTGCCCCCTTGACGAGGTCCGGGATGTCCATGGCAGAGGTGTACCCGTCCGTGTGTATAAAACCGAGGGTGGCGCCACCATCTTTTTACCGACCATCTTTTTCCCGCCCGGGTTTCCTCGCGCGCCTACGGCGCGCTGCGGGGAACCCGGACGGCAAAAACATGGGTGAAAAAGGCCGGACGCGGCGGTCGCTTCGCTCCCTTGCGTCCGGTGAACCGGCGCCGAAGGCGCCGGATGCTCAGTACAGCCCGCAGAGTGAACAACTGCGGTGGCGCGCGCTGTCGCGGCCTCCGTGCCGCGACTGCACCGTGCGAGGGATGAGGAGCGCAACGGAGTGAGCACCGCAATCGGTTGGGGAGGTGTGAGGCGCGATGGTGTGCGGTGAGGGTCCTGACGTCCTGGCGGACTGAAAGGGCGAGGCGCGCTCGCGGTGAACGGAGTGGGCGGAGTCAGCTGAGCGACCACTACCCGAGCGCAGCGAGGGTATGTCGCTCAGCGACCGCGAGCGCGCCAAGGGCTTTCAACGCCTACTGTTGGCTGCGGTCACTCTGACTCGACTTCATTCCGCAACCGAACCCACAGAAATCACTGCTCAACAAGCAACCGATACTGAACGTCGCCATCACGCGATGTCCGTACCGATCACTGAAACGACGGGACGGCGGCCGGATCGAGACGAACGTCCGCCGGAGATGAGAAGGTTAAAGGCCGATACCACAGTACCAGCAAGTGCGCCCGGGTGGCTTAGCTGGACATAGCGCCGCACTCATAGGGTTTCCTTGCGCGGCAGCCGGCATGCCCCCACGAGGCCCGTCAGCCTCGGACCTGGGACATGCGGAGATCGAGGGTTCGGAGCCCTCCCCGGGCATACTTCGTCCGTCAATTACATCGGATAGAGGTGGGTACGTGGCGATTTCTCGAACGGGAGCTCTGCGATAGACCGACCGCACACTCGTGAGCGACGGCTATCTGGGACAGAACGTCGAGGCCGAAGAAGACCGCTCTCAGGCGTCGCCGGGGAACTCCTGGAACAGCGTCTCGAAGTCCTCGGTGTCGCTGACCTCGGCGACGGACTGGTCGGCCTCCCGGCGGAGGGTCTCGACCTCTGCTTCCAGTCGCTTGTACTCCTCGTTGTTCTGGAGCTCGGCGTATTCCATCTCGGCTTCGAGCGTCGCCTTCTTCGATGCCAGCGAGAAGAACTCCTGCATGCGGTCGTCGTAGTTCTCCCGGGTCAACATCCGGTCGACGGCCTCGTAGAGGTCCTCCAGCATCACGGGCTTGGTGAGATAGTCGTCGAAGGGCATGTCGACGATGTCGAAGTCGGGGTCGACCGCCGTCACCATCACGACCCGGCAGTCCAGTTCCCGCTGGCGGAGGGCTTCGAGCACCTCGTCGCCGTTCATCTCCGGCATCTGCCGGTCGAGAAACACCACGTCGACGGCGTCGTCTGCTTCGTCGAGCGCCTCCTCGGCGCCGTAGGCGGTCCGGACGTCGTACTCCTCGCCCAACCAGGTGGAGTAGAGGTCGGCGATGTCCCGTTCGTCGTCGACGACGAGAACAGTCACGTCCTCGGAGTTGCTCTTCGGCGATATCATCGTAAGTCCCGTAATTGGAGATACGGATTATCGACTATCGGACAAACCAACCCATAAATCCACCCCATCGATTATCAGCGGTGAAAACCGAAAGCGGTGTGCAGTGGTCGTTTGCCGGGTGACGTGGGCGGCGGACTTCGGCGCTCAGTCACCGACGAGATTAAATCGCCGACGCCGCTGGATCCGATCGATGGAAGAGGAGTCCGCGGACCCGGCGCGGATCCGAACGATCGCGGTCACCGCCGAGGACGTGGTCGCGGCGCTGGAAGCGCGGATCCAGCGGGACAGCCCGGTCGCGCTGCGCGTCACGCCGCCGTTCAGCGGCCGGATGCGAGCGCGCCTTCACGCTGGCGCGAACGAGTACGACGAGACGCCGGCGCCGGTCCACGTCTCGCCAGGGGCGCTGCTCGACGAGTCGGCGCCGTCGTATCCTCGTCCGGCAAACACCGAGGACCGACTGCGGGCGGACCCGGACGTCGATTACACCGTGGAACGCCACCACGAACGCCACCGGGAGGCGGTCGCGGCGTGGCGAGAGCGGGTCCGCGACCACGTCCGCGAGACCGCGACCATCGAGACTCCCGACGGGTCGCACGAGATTTCGATATCGGTACTCGGGTGACTCCGGCGCGCGCAAAAGTGGACGTTCGTCCACCGCCGGCCTCGACGCATCGGCCGGCACTCGAAACGGAACGAGGCGGGATAATAAAACTTCTCGGCAGTTTTGAGCGAGCGATGAAAGGAATATGGGACGGGTAAAACGGCGTCTAGAAACGCGTCCAACGCGTGAAACGTTGTGAAATCAGTAGAAGACTCGGACGGTTATAAGGTATCACCGTGTCACTGTGGAAGTACGAGGTTCCCCGTATGTCAAGTCGCACGTCAGAACTCGCCCCATCGCTCGAGCGCCTCGGCGTCTCTCTGCCGAACGTCGGCAAGAGCGTCGTCGCACCGATCACCGGCTTCGCGTTCTGGGCAGCCGTCGCGCTCCCGTTCCTCCACCTCCCGCTGTTGCTTGCGACCGGCCTGTCCTCGGAACCGTACACCAACGCGTTCATCGCCCTGCTGGTCGCCAACGTCCTCGCCCTCCTCGTCGGCCACTCCCACTATCGCGACTGAGCCCGCCGCCACGCCGCGATAGCCCTCCACACCGTGTTCGCGACGTGCCGGCCGGACACGCCCACTACTTCCCCCACTTCGCCCTCCTTCCACACCACAGCCGCGGTTCGCAGGCAATCAGTTCCCCTCTCTGAG
This sequence comes from Halosimplex rarum, assembly GCF_047715405.1. NCBI lineage: Archaea > Methanobacteriati > Methanobacteriota > Halobacteria > Halobacteriales > Haloarculaceae > Halosimplex > Halosimplex rarum. The sequence continues at coordinate 296,890 of NZ_CP180412.1, read as the reverse complement.
CGCCGCGCGGAGTCGCGGCAGTTCCCGTCGGAGCGCCCGCCGCTTGATCAGCACGAACCCGGCGAAGATGCAGCAAAAGCCCACTGCCGTCCACGCGTCGACGACCTCCTCGAGGAAGAAGAACCCGGTAAGTGCCGCGAACAGCGGCGCGACGTAGGAGACGAGGTTGATCTCGACCGGTCCGAGCCGGTCGAGCAGGTCGAAGTAGATGAGGAAGCCGGCCGCGCTCGCTCCCAGCGAGAGGTACGTGAGCGACCACAGCGCGGTCCACGACCAGGTGATCGCCGACGGCGACTCGCCGAGTCCCACGCTGACGACGTGCATCAGGCCGGCGCCGCCGATCATCGACCACGCTTCCATCGTCTCGATCTCGACGCCCGCGTCGACGTAGGTCGTCACGACGCTGCCGAGGGCGAATGAGAGCGCGGCCGCGAAGACGAGCAACTGCGGCAGGACCTCCGCGGTCAGCAACGCGTCCGGATCGGGCCGGGCGACCGCGACGACGCCGACGACGCCGAGCAGGATGCCCGCGACGCCGACGGCCGAGAGGCGCTCGTCGGGGAGGAGCCCACGGGCGAAGACGGTCGTCAGCACCGGAGAGAGGCTGACGATGACCGCCGCGGCGGCGCTGGTCGTTCCCTGTTCGCCGACGAAGAGGAAGGCGTGGTACGCGGCGATCATGAGCGCCGCACCCACGGCGACCGTCGTCCACTCGTCGCGACCTCGCGGGTACCAGCGGTCGGCCCGGAGAGCGGCGTAGCCGAGCATCACGACGCCGGCGACGTCGTAGCGGAGCGCGGCGAAGAGGACGGGCGGGAACGCCGACAGGCCCGCCTTGATCGCCATGAACGCCGACCCCCAGAGCGCCGAGAGCACGAGGAACAGCCCGAGGTTCCGGTAGGTGGACACGGCCGGAGATACGGACGAACCGGCCTGAACCTTTCGGGTCGCGCACCCGACCTCAGCCGGCATCGAGCTGGACCGTCCGCGGTACGCCTGGATACCGCTCGACTGCAGTGGGACAGATCCCCGAATCGCCCGTACGTTTAAATCACCCTGTCTCCAAGGAGAAGTATGGCCGCATACGGCCGGCCGACCCTGCGCGATCTGTTCGACGAGGCACCGACGCCGCACATCGCCCACCCGCCGCGGACACACCATCGCGACTTCTACCTCGCCACCGACGGCTCCTATCGGGAGAGCGGTGGCGCCGCGCCGGGCGACGACGCCCGGGAGTTCACGGGCGGACTGGGCGTCGTCATCGAGACCCGCGACGGCGAACGCGTCGCGCGGCTGTCGGTCCCCAACCGCGCCCCCGACAACAACGTCGCCGAGTATCGGGCGCTCCACCTCGGCCTCGACGTCCTCGCCGCTCGCTCCCCGGCGGACGCGAGCGTCGGCGTCCTCATCGACCACGACGCCCTCGCCGAGAACCTCAACGCCGCGGTCCTCACGGACCGGAGCCCCGAACTCGAACCGGCACACTCCGTGTCCCACCCGCCCGCCATCGGCCTCCACTGGCGGGGCATCCGCTCGCGGCTCCGGGACTTCGCCGAGATCCGGGCCGCCCGCATCGGCGGCGGGTACAACCCTGCGCACCCACTCGCCAACGCCCCCGAGGAGTACGCGCACGTCAACAGCGAACCCGACCGCTGCGTCCTCCCCGAGTCACCGTCGACCGGTGACGACCGCTATCCGCCGCCCTCGCGGGCCGATCGCGGGAGCGCCAGCGACTGAGGACGGCGTTCGCCGCGGTTCTGTTCCACCGACGCGCCCGGCCGAACGGTTATGAAAACCCGTCCGATAGAGGTACCTATGACACAGGCCGATTCGCCGGAATCCCCGCTCTCGGCGGCGTCGGACGCCGTCGGGACGGCCGCCGAGGCCTTCGAACTCCTGAGTAGCGAGACTCGCCTCGCGATCCTCGTCGCGCTCTGGGACGCCTACGACCCGTTCGACGACGAGAACGCCGTCGGGTTCACCGACCTCAGACGGACGGTCGGAATGACCGATAGCGGCCAGTTCAACTACCACCTCGAAAAGCTGACGGGTCATTTCGTCGAATCAGCGGCCGAGGGGTACGAACTACGGGAACCCGGTCGGAAGTTCGTGCGGGCGGTGATCGCCGGTGCCGGCATCGAGGAGCCGACGATGGACCGAACCGAGATCGACATGGACTGTACACTCTGCGGCGGCGACGTCGAAGTGTTCTACGAAGACGGGTGGGTCTACAACGTCTGCACCGACTGTGACGGCCTGTGGGACGACGAAGAAGCGCCGACCGGACACCTCAGCAAGTTCCAGTTCGACCCGGCCGGATTCGCGCACCGTTCCGCCGACGAGGTCTACGCCGCGGCCTGGGTGCGGGCGTTCCAGCACATCTACAGCATGATCGAGGGCGTCTGTCCGACGTGTTCGGGGTCCGTGGACCGGTCGCTCGATACGTGCTCCGACCACGACGAGAGCGGCGTCTGCGAGGCCTGCGGTCGCCGCACCGCCCTCACGGTCCGGTTTCGCTGTCCCGTCTGCAAAGACTGGGCGCGTGGGACGATGGGTGTCGTGGCGAAGTACCATCCGGCCGCCGTCGCATTCTACTACGACCACGGCCTGACGCTGCAGTACGGGTTCAACGACGTCGCGTCGATCAACGACCGGCTCGAACGCGGCGTCACGAGCTCGGAAGTGCTGTCGGAGGATCCGCTCACAGTCCGAGTGACGCTCGCGCTCGACGGCGACGAACTGGCGCTTGATCTCGCCGAGGATCTGACGGTCCTCGACGTGCACGAACCCGCCTGAGCGCGTGATCGCTTCGCCGCCTCGACGTGCGTTCGCTCACGGGTCGCTTCGCTCGCCGCGGGACTCACTCGTCGAAAAAGATGGGGACAAAAAGCGAGCGCTCGACTACTCGTCTTCCTGCTGCTGTGCGTCGACGACGGCCGCGGCACCGAGATTCACGATGTCCTTCACTTCGTCGCCTCGCTGGAGGACGTGGACGGGCTTGTCCATGCCGACCAGCATCGGGCCGATGGCGTCGGCGCCGCCGAGGCGCTGGAGGAGCTTGTAACCGATGTTCCCGGCTTCGAGGTTCGGGAACACGAGGACGTTCGCCGGGTCCTCGAGGTCGGCGAAGTCGTAGGTGCCGTTGAGAATGTCCTCGACGACGGCGGTGTCGGCCTGCATCTCCCCGTCGACCGGGAAGTCGACCTCGGGGTCGTCGTGGAGGTCGCTGACGGCCGCGCGCAGCTTCGCAGTGCCCTCGTTCTCGACGCTGCCGAAGTTCGAGTACGAGAGCAGCGCAGCGCGGGGCTCGACGTTGAAGTCGCGCGCGAGGCTGGCGGTGTGTTTCGTGACCTCCGAGAGGACCGCCTCGTCGGGGTCCAGGTTGACCGTCGTGTCCGCGCAGAAGACGACCTTGTTCTTGAAGGTCAGCATGTAGACGCCGGCCGCGTAGTCGGCGTCCGGCGCGGTGCCGATGACCTCCAGTGGCGGGCGCAGCGCCGACGGGTAGTGGTGGGTCAGCCCCGTCAGCATCGCGTCGGCGTCGTCCTGCTCGACCATCACGCTGGCGAGGTAGTTGGTGTCGTTCTCGATGAGCTCGGAGGCCTCGCTACGGGTGATCCCCTTGCGCTGGCGGAGCTCGTGGAGGCGCTCGGCGTACTCCTCGTAATCGCCGTTCTCGGGGTCGACGATCTCGGGCTCGAACTCGAGTCCCAGGTCGGCGGTCGTCGCCTCGATCTCGTCGGCTTCGCCGATGAGCACCGGTTCCGCGATATCCTGCTCCTGGAGCTGGAAGGCGGCGCGGATCATCTTCTCGTCCGTCCCCTCGGCGAGCGCGAGCCGCTTGGGGTCACTCTTGGCCTTGTTGAGGACGACCCGCATCATCTCGCGGGACTTTCCGAGGCGGGCTTCCAGCGTCTCGACGTACTCGTCGGTGTCGAGTTCCGCGCGGGCGGCGCCGGACTCCATGGCGGCCTCGGCGACGGCCGGCGCGACCTCGAAGAGGACGCGCGGGTCGACGGGTTTGGGGATGATGTACTCGGGACCGAACTGGAGCGGCTGGTCGCCGTAGGCCTTGACGACCTCGTCGGGCACGTCCTTGCGGGCGAGTTCCGCGAGCGCCTCGGCGGCGGCGCGTTTCATGTCCTCGTTGATGTCCGTCGCGCGCACGTCGAGCGCGCCGCGGAAGATGAACGGGAACCCGAGGACGTTGTTGACCTGGTTCGGGTAGTCCGAGCGACCGGTGCCCATGATGACCGTGTCGTCGCGGGCGGCCTTGGCGTCCTCGTAGGTGATCTCGGGGTCCGGGTTGGCCATCGCGAAGATGATCGGGTTCTCGTTCATCGACCGGACCATCTCCTGGTCGACGATGCCGCCGATGGAGAGGCCGACGAACACGTCGGCGTCGTCCATCGCGTCCGCCAGGTCGCCCTCGGGCACGTCACGGGCGAACTGCCGCTTGTACTCGTTCAGGTCGCCCGCCTCGGCCCGTTCCTCGGTGATGATCCCCGAGGAGTCACACAGCAGGATGTTCTCCTTCTTGGCGCCCAGCGAGACGTAGAAGCGAGCCGTCGCGATGGCGCTCGCGCCGGCGCCGGAGAAGACGATTCGCATGTCTTCGAGGCTTTTGCCGGATATCTCGGCGGCGTTGATCAGCGCGGCGCCGGAGATGATGGCCGTCCCGTGCTGGTCGTCGTGGAAGACGGGGATGTCCATCCGCTCGCGGAGTTGCTCCTCCATGACGAAACACTCCGGCGCGCTGATGTCCTCCAGATTGATCCCGCCGAAGGTCGGCTCCATCGCGGCGACGGCGTCGATAAAGGCCTGCGTGTCCGTCTCGTCGAGTTCGACGTCGAACACGTCGATGTCGGCGAAGCGCTTGAAGAGGACGCCCTTGCCCTCCATGACGGGCTTGGACGCCTGAGCGCCGATGTCGCCGAGGCCGAGCACGGCGGACCCGTTGGAGATGACGCCGACCATGTTCCCCTTCGCCGTGTACTCGTAGGCGTCGGCGGGGTTCTCGTCGATCTCCAGGCAGGGCGCCGCCACGCCCGGTGAGTAGGCGAGTTGCAGGTCGCGCTGCGTGTTCGTCGGCTTCGTCGTCGCGATCTCTATCTTGCCGGGCGGCTCTGTGCGGTGATACTCCAGTGCGTCCTCGTCGAGTCCCATACGATATCCCCGGACGGGGCCGGCAAAAACCTTCGCGTTGCGCCAAATGCCGACTAGTTGTTCGTCGTTCGTCGAACTCCAGAACGCGCCGATATCGCGGTCGAGAGCGGGGAATCGAGGTCGGTTTCGGGAGCGACAGTTCGGAGGACGGGAACGCGAGGACGGCGTGTTCGGTGGTCTCGTGCGGACAGGCGTTCGTCGCCCGTCTGCGGGGGACACAGACCGCGGTGGAAATGGGGGGAGTAAAGTCCGTGGCGAACGAACCCGCGCCCATGACCCGTCGCTTCAGGACCCTCGCGGGCGTCACGACGGCGCTCACCTTCGTCCTCATCCTGCTGGGACTGCACACCGGATCGACCGGTGGCGGGCTCTCCTGCGGGACCCGCTGGCCGATGTGCAACGGCTGGATGGGCCTGTTCCCGGCCAACTGGGCGAGCTTCTTCGAGTGGTTCCACCGCTTCGTCGCGATGATCGTCGGCTTCCTCCTGCTGGGGTGGCTCTACGGCGTCTGGCGCTGGCAGGACGACCGCCGCGTGCGCTACAGCGTCACCGCCGCTATCGCCATCCTGCCGTTCCAGATCGTCCTCGGCGGCGTGACCACGACCGCCGGCGGCATGTTCCCCCGCGGGTTCAACCCCGCGATCATGATCGCCCACTTCACCACCGCGACGGTCATCTTCGCCCTCCTCGTCTACGCGACGGCTCGGATGTTCGACGCCCCCGACTCTTCGTACGCGTTCCGGTCGGTGGTCAGCCTCGGCGGCGGCCTCGTCGCGCTCGTCGCCGTCTTCGAGTTCGTCGCCGTGTTCGACCACCCGCCGACGAACCTGGTCGCCTACTACGCCGCGTCGTTCGCCCTGCTGGCCCTCCTCGTCACAATACTGACCTGGAGCGATGCCGCCGTCGACCCGGCGAACCTCCTGCGGTTCCGCGCGGTCGCCGCCCTCGCGACGGCGCTGCTCTACGTCGCCATGGTGTTGAGCCGCCAGAAGTGGGGGCTCCCCGACGGGATCGGCGAGGCGACGACGATACTGGTCGCCGTGGCCGTCGCCGCGCTCGCCGTCCTCGCGAACCGCGTCGTCGTAGAGACCGGTGGCCTGGGGACCCAGCGCGCGGACTGACGCGCCGCTGTTCCGCTCGCGACCTGCTGACCGGCCGTAGAGTCGCTGAAAGAGGCGCGCCGGACGGGTGGGCATAGGAACCGGCCGGGTCTGACTTCCCGTCGCTCTCGGACTGGCCGGTCCAGTCACGACCGACGCGTGGCTCAGTCTCGACGGCGACACCAGCAACTCACGGCGAGTGAGACGAGCGCTCCGAGGAGTCCGAACCCGGGGCCCGTGTCCGCGACAGTGTCGGTCGGTGACGAGGGCGCGGCGGCCGTCGCCGAGGGTGTCGATGTCGGTGTGGTCGTCGGGGTCGGTGTGGTCGTGACCGTCTCCGAGGGTGTCGGTGTCAGCGTCGCAGTCGGCGTGGCCGTCTCCGTCGGCGTCGGCGTGGAGAGCGCCGGACGGACGGTGAACCGCTCGCGCAGGAGGGTACGGTCGCCGGCAGCGACCTCCAGCGTCGCAGCGGTGCCGGGTTCGATCCCGCTCGCGTCGAGCGTCGCCGTCGCCGACGTGTAGACGGTGTAGTTAGACAGGTGGTATATGTAGGCATCTTCGGTGGAGTTGGAACCGAACTCGTCGGTCACCGAGGTCGTGTTCGACAGCGGCGGGCCGCCGTCGGAGCGGTTCACGACCCTGAATGTCACGGGCGCACCCGCGTCGAGGGAGGTGTGTGCGACGAGTCGCTGGTCAGACTGTGCCCGGACCGTCCGGTTCCACCCGCTGGGCAACTCGAAGACCGCCTCCTCGTCGCCCCAGATCAACTCGACGACAGGTTTGACCTGCTCCCAGCCTTCATCTTCTGCTTCGAGGTCGAAGACGCTCGTGTTGCCGAGGAACTGGGAGGACCGCCCGTCGATGGTCACGTTCAGCGCGTAGCCGCGAAGTATCCCAAACTCTGGCAAGTCGTAGCCGCCCGTATCCCAGACGATCTCTCTCCCCCCCTCGACGCCGACGTAGCCGGGAAGGAGGGTCGTCGGGTCCGCGACGACGTAGTAGGTATCGGCGTCCCGGTCGCTGTAGACGGTCGTCGAACTGGTCCGGTTGAAGCGGAACACCGTTGTGGGAATGTGCAGTACGCCATGAGTCGTGGACTCCAGCCTGAAGGCGTCGTCCGCGCCGTAGACCACGTCGAAAAAGCGCATCGTCTCGTTGGTTCCGCTGGCATTCGCGAGGCGGTCGGCCATGCCCGGCATCCGCAACTCCAGGACGAGCGTCCCGTTCACCGGCACCCGTCGGTCCCGGTGGAGCCTCCCGTCGGCCATCGCCTCCTCCACGTCCGCACGCGAGGAGAACGCCTCGTGCAGCGGCCGCTCGTCGCTCAGGTCTGGATACGGCGACGGGTCGCTGCTCCAGACCCGCAGGTTCGTCACCGTCACGTTCGTCTCAGACGTCTTGGCGTCTGACTCGTCGGTCGACGACGGCGGCGGGGCCAGACCGCCAGTCGCGGCCACGGGTCCGACCACGAGCGTCAGCACGATACAGACGGCAATCGCATCGGAGAAACCGCGCTCGGAGGGCATCATCCGAGATGTCAATGGGGCGTGATAAATCCCTTGTGGCCGGCCGTCCAGTGCGTCTCGGTGCCGACGCACAATTTCGGGGAAGCCCAGACACAGTCTCGCGGACTCCCGCGCGGCCGCGTCGACCCATCCCAAGACACATATTGACAGGCGAACAACAGCAATGCGATGGTCCCACCCGTCGTCAACCTCGCCTTCGTCGTCGCGTACGCCCTCCTCTTGGCGCTCCTCGCCGTCCGTTACCGCCGCGGAGCGAACGACCGCAAGCGGCTCACGCTCCTGACCGGGGTGTGCCTGACGTGGCTCTCCTACGGCCTGTTACAGATCTCGCAGGAAGGGCCGATCCCGACCAGCACGACCCTGAACTACGCCTTCGACGGAATCGCCATCGTCTGCCTGTTCGCCGGGCTGTTCCTCATGTACCGCTGGTGGCGCGATCGGGGCCGGTCGGAAGAATCAGCGCCCGACGGCGAGTCGGCGGACCGATCTACATGAAGTCCGTCAGACCGGACTGCCCGTCGTCGTCTTCGGAGTCTGCCGCGTCGTCTGTGTCACCGTTCTCGGCGTCTGCGTCGCCCGCCTCGTCCGTGCCGTCGCCTCCGGAGAGCGACGCCTGTGCGGCCTCGCCGTCGTCTTCGGTCGCGTCGTCGCTCCCGGCGTCCGGAGCGTCGCCGTCGCCCGCGTGAGCGTTGTCGAACGCGCCGCCGGCGTTCTCGACGGCCCGCTCCTCGCGGAGCCGCTCGGCGTCCTCGACGATCGACTGCACCTTGTTGGTGTCCTCGCCGCTCCCGGTGATGAAGGAGACGTGCTTCGCTTCGAGTTCGTACTTCGCGGCCATCGCGACGGTCAGTTCGCGGTTCTTGCAGTGGTGGGTCATCACCGAGAGGTGCGGGAGAACCTCTCGGCGGGCGGTCGACATGCTGACGCCGCCGGCGTTGGCGATCTGCTGGGCGATGTAGTCGCGGGTGTTGCGGGTGCCCCGCGAGCGGCCGAGCTTCGACCAGTAACTCGGCGGGCCGTAGCGGGTCCACCCGCCCTTGGGCTCGCGTCGCGCGGCGGCGACGCCGGCGGTCATGTTGTCGCCGGCGTAGCGCCAGAACGTGTAGTTCTGCGTCGCGCGGACGCGACCCAGCCACCGGTCGGCGTTCGCCAGGAAGCCGTAGGCGACCGCCAGTTCTTCGCCCTCGTAGTCCTTGGGCATGTTGTCCTCGATCCAGTTGATGAGGTCGTCGGGCGTCTCGTCCACGTCGTAAGAAGCCTTCAGCGCTTCCTCGGCGCCAGCCTCCTTGATCACCGTGTCGAGGTAGTCGAAGACCCCCTTCGTGCGGTCGCGCTCGCCGGTCACCACGTCGTCGGCCTCGATCCGGTCGCGGCCCTCGCCGAGGGCCTGCAGGTCCTTGATCGCGCCGCGGAGATCGCCGCTGTTCATGTCGGCGATCCGGTCCAGCGCGGCGTCGTCGTACTCGATGCCCTCCTTCCTGCAGAGGTCTCGGAGGACGGGGACGATCGAGCGCTTGGAGACGTCGCGGAACTCGATGTCCTCGCAGGCGTTACGCAGCCCGTTGGACATGTCGTAGAACTCGTTGGCGATGAGGATCATCGGCTGGCTGGCTTCCTTGACCAGCCGGGTGATCGCACCGGCGCCGCCGCGGTCGACGTTGCCGTGGAGGTTGTCGGCCTCGTCGAGGATCACGACACGGCGACCGGCCTCACCGGCCGTGAGCGTCCCCGACTTGGCGGCCTCGCCGGCGACGCGCTCGATGACGTCCTTCGTGCGCGAGTCCGAGGCGTTGAGTTCGATGGTCGGCCAGCCCATGTCGTTCGCGAGCGCGTGGGCCGCGGAGGTCTTGCCGATCCCCGGCGACCCGTGGAGGACGACCGCTTCCCGGTGGTCCTCCCAGGTGTCGGCCCACTTTTTCAGGGCGTCGCGGGCCTTGTCGTTCCCGCGGATCTCCGAGAGCGACGACGGCCGGTACTTCTCCGTCCAGTCCATTGGCAGAGGCCAGGCGTGTGAGGGGGTTAGTGGTTTCGGAGCGGTCCGCGAACAGTGTCGGGCCCCACAGAGCGGCCGGAGAACCGAGGTCAACCGCGATGACCGCTCACGCCCACCGATTTCGGTTCGCGGCGGAGTGCTACACGGGGAGATGCGAGAGGGAGAGCTCGCGACCGTACGCCTTGAAGAACAGTCCGTCGTCCGTGAGAGCCATCTGTGACGCCACCCGCGTATCGGCCCGGTTGTCGCTCACAGAGCCGCTCTCGCCGACGAGAAAGAGCCCCTCGTTCATCGTCCCCATCACGATGCCGCTTTCCGTGCACAGTGCTGGCGCCAGGGTCGGACCCGTCTTCAGTTGCCACTCCTCTGTCCCGCTGGCGGCGTTCAGACCGACAGACCTCCGGGCGTTACCGCTCGGGACGACGACCGTTCCGTCGACGACGGTCGGCGTTGGCGACCGCCGGCCCGACGGAAGTTGCTCGTACACCGCCGTCTGCCACTCGACTGTTCCCGTCGCCGCGGTGACAGCGTACACGTCTCCCCACATATCGGGGACGTACACCGTTCCATCGTCGTCCGTCGGCGACGTTTTGACGGGGTTGCCGAAGTCCGTACGCCATTGGCGCTCTCCAGAGGCAGCGTCTAGCCCCACCAGCGCCCCGCCGTCGTCACGCTCGCCGGCGACGACGACGGTCTCGTCGGCGAGACAGCACCCCCACGGGGAGACGCCCGACAGTTCGTGCGTCCACATCGTCGACCCGTCTCTGAGATCCAGCGCCGTCGGGACGCCCGCGGCAATGTACGCGTGCCGCCCGTCGGACACCGGGTCAGCGAACTGGTTCCCCGGACTGGCTTCCCACAGCGTCTCCCCGGTCGCCGAGTCCAGGGCGCAGGTCTTGATCGAAGTCTGGACGACGAGCGCGTCACACAGGAGCAGGGGCGTCGTCGCGACGAGCGAGTCGAACGACCGTCGCCACGACTCGCTGGCTTCGGCGGCGTCCAGCGCCCAGACGTCCTGCTGGTCCACGACGAACACTCGCCCGCCTCCGTCTGCGACGACGCCGCCACTCCGCTCGGTCACCTCCGCGAGTTCTGTCGAGTTCGCGTCCATCGACGGCGCCCGCCGACCGCAGACGCCGGTGTTGGCCGCGTCGGCCTGAAACTGAGTCCAGCCCCCCGACGTGTCGCACTCGACCGTGGTGGTAGGCGCCCGGTCACCCCCCGACGGCCAACTCGTCTGACAACCGGCGGAGAGCGCGGCGGCCCCGAGCGCGAGGAACGAGCGACGGGTCCCGGGCGCTCGTTCGCCGCCGATTGTGAGGCCGTCTTCCATTCTACCGCTCCGTTACGTCCTTCCGCGAATAAGTCTTCTCGTTGCCACTTTGAACAGTTGATCGGAGGTGCGGCCGACCGAATCAGTCTGCTCGGCCGGCACCCGCCGGCACGCCGGTTTTCCGGCCGAGACCCCAACGGACGGCATGGTCTCGCTCGCAGGCGCTCGGCAGTTCGGGACCCGGGTTTACGAGGACGTCTCCGACAAGAACGTGACGTTCATGGCCGCCGGGCTGGCGTACAACGCGTTCGTCTCGCTGGCGCCGCTGTTGCTCATCCTCTTCGTCGTGCTCAACGTCGTCGGCGGCGGCCTCGAAGCGCGCGTCGTCGAGGCGGCCCAGCAGTACCTACCGGGGCCGATCGCCGAGGTGGTCAGCGAGCTGTTCTCCGGCGACGTGGGGTCCGGCGGGGCGTCTGTCATCGGCCTGGTCGTGCTCGTCTGGGGGGCGTTCAAGATCTTCCGCGGGCTCGACACCGCCTTCTCGGAGATCTACGAGACGACCTCCGCGAACTCGCTGGTCGACAAGTTCCGCGACGGCGGGGTCGTCTTCGTCGCGCTCGTCGTCGCCGTGGTGGCGACCGTCGGTGCCAGCGCCGCGGTCGCGCTGTTCGCGGACGCGATCCCCCTGCTCAGCTACGCGTCGCCGCTCGTCCTCCTCGGAGGTCTCCTCCTCGCCTTCCTCCCGATGTACTACGTCTTCCCCGACGTCGAGGTCGGGATCCGCGACGTGTTGCCCGGCGCCGCCTTCGCCGCCGTCGGCTGGGCCGCCTTCCAGGTACTCTTCCAGGTGTACCTCTCCTTCAGCGACCCCGGGTCGAGCAGCTTCTTCGGAGGCGTCATCGTCGTCGTCACCTACCTCTACTTCTCGGCGATGGTCCTCCTCGTCGGCGCGGTGATCAACGCCGTGACGGGCGAGCACTCCTCGGGCCGCCCCGGCGGCGTCGGGCGCGGCGCCGCGACGGACCGGACGAAGCGCGACCAGTCCCTCGAACGCGACCAGCTCGGCGCGTACCTCCGCGGGCTGGACGAGCGGCTGACCGCCCGCTACGAACCGCCGGGCGACGGGGCCGGCGCGGACCGGCCGCCGAGACCCGACGGCCCGGTCCACCTCGTCGAGTCCGTCCGGGACGAGGCCGACGGTCAGCGCTGGACGGTCGAGCTGAGCTGGCGCGTCAGCGGCGAGCGAGTCGGCCGCGAGGCCCGCGAGTCGACCCGGGCGCCGGCGGACGACTGAGATCCGGACTCAGCCCGACTCGTCGGAGCCCCCGGGAGGTCCCCGCTCGTCGACCGCGATCCGGCCCCGGAGTTCGTGTGTCGGCGCGGGGCTGATCGCGATGCCGGCGTCCTCGAACCGAGATTTGACCGCCGTCGTGTACGCGGAGCGGACGTCGTCGACCTCCGCCTGCCGGACGTCACCGAGCCAGAAGAGCACGCGGACGACCACGGCGGTCTCGCCGAGTTCGTCGACGAACGCGACCGGTTCGGGGTCGGCGGACACCGCGTCGAGGTCGCTCGCGACGTCGACCAGGACTGATCTCGCCGCGGCGACGTCGGCGTCGTAGTCGACGGCGACCCGCTCGACGACGCGGTATCGGCCGCGGCCGAACGGCCGCCTGATCGGCTGGCTCGTGAGGACGGTGTTGGGAACGGTCACGAGCGCGCCGTCGGGGTTCTCGACGCGCGTGACCCGGAGCGCGATCGCCTCGACGGTCCCCTCGCCGTCGTCCCACTCGATGTAGTCGCCGACGCTGAACTCCGGGTCGAACACGAGGACGAGCCCGCTGACGAGCGAACCGACGACCGACTGGGCGGCGACGCCGACGGCGAGCGTCCCCGCGGCGACGACGATCGCGGAGCTCGTGAGGACGGTCGCGTACCCGGCGACGCCCGCGCCGACGGCGACCGCGAGCAGGACGACGAGGACTCGGACGTAGCGGGTGAACGCGTCCTGGATGGTCGGGTTGTTGCGGTTCCGACGGCGGACCACCCGACTGATGGCCGGTTCGACGAGGTACCAGCCGACGAGGAGGACGACGACCGTCCCGAGGAGGAACCACGCCCCCCGCACCACCGTCGGAGCGAGGTCGACGAGTTCGTCCGGCCCGACGCCCGGGGTCGGCGACGGGGTCCCTGTCGCGGTCTGTGCCGGGTGGAGCGCGACGCGCACGACCATGCCGGACGCCCGACCGCGCCGGACTAAGGTATAGGCCGAGTACCGGGAGACGGGCCGCCGCCTCCGATCCGCCGCGACCACGCGCAGGGCCGGCCGCTGAAGTCGGGAGCGAGTTCCGTCCGCGAGTCCGCCGCTGAAGTCGGGGGCGAGCCAGTCGGCGGGTCGATCGGCCCGGGGCCGCGCGGAGCCCAGAGACAGAAAGCACTTCCCGTCCCGTCGGGACGACGGTGACATGAGCAACACGGAAGCGAGCGGCAAACGCGTGGTCGGCGGGGGGCTGGCAGGGGGTATCGCCGCGTGGATCCTCGGGTACCTCGCGGTGTATCTCGTCCACGCGAGCGAGATCGAGAACTCGCTGAGTTCGAACGTACTGAGCGCGCTGACCGACGAGAACGTCACCTGGAAACTCGTCGGTTGGCTCTTCTACAACGCCCACAACGTGACCGTCAAGATCCCGGGCCTGCTGGGCGGTCAGAGCGCCCAGAACTTCGTCGTCGGCGCGGAGGAGACGGCGCTGACGGCGTTCCTCGTCGTGCCGCCGCTCCTGCTCGTCGCCGCGGGGATCGCGGCGGTCTGGAACACCGCCGAGGAACCGACGACCGCCGCCCGCAACGGCGCGGCCGTCGCGCTGGGGTACCTACCGCTGTCGATCGCCGGGGCCCTCGTGTTCGCCGTCACTCTCGGCGACGCGACGGCCGCTCCGAACCTCGTCACCGCGGTCCTGCTGGCGGGCACGGTGTACCCGCTGCTGTTCGGCGCCGTCGGCGGTCTCGTCGGCGGCCACCTCTCGGCGGAGTGAGGGAGACGAGTCGGCCGTCGTGGGACGGTCCGACACGCTTTTGTCGCCACTCGTCCACCAACGGGCAAATGGGGCAGGGACAGCGGCGCGAGTTGGCCGAGAAGATCGCGGGCGAGATCGCCCTGAGCGACGACCCCGGCGGCACCCTCCGGAAGTGGCGCACCGACTTCGAGGTCGCACAGACCGAACTCGCCGACGAACTGGGCGTCTCGCCGTCGGTCGTCTCCGACTACGAGAGCGGCCGTCGGGAGAGCCCGGGCATCGGCGTCGTCAAGCGCACCGTCGAGGCGCTGCTCTCGATCGACGCCCGCCGCGGCGGAAGCCACATCCGCCAGCACGCCCGCGTGCTCTCGGCGGGCTTCGACGCGGACATCGTCCACGACCTCCGGGAGTACCCCACAGCGGTCCACGTCGACGACTTCTACGAGGCCATCGGCGCGACCGAGATCGTCGGCGGCGCCCAGGACAGCGTCGCCGGCCACACCGTCATCGACAGCATCCAGGCGATCTCCCGGCTCTCCTCCGAGGAGTTCTACCGCCTCTACGGCCAGTCGACCAACCGCGCGCTCGTGTTCACGAATGTCACCAGCGGCGAGGGCGCCATGGTCGCGCTCAGAGTCCTGAATCCGACGCCCAACGCCGTCGTCCTGCAGGGGCTCGACGACGAGAGCGTCTGGGAGCACGCCGCCGACCTCGCGCGCATCGACGGCTACTCGCTGGCCGCGTGCCCCACCGATCTGGACGAGATGCTCGCTCGCGTCCGCGACCTCCCGTAGCGCGTCACCGAATCCCACACCAGAAGAACGCTGAAGGGGCCCGCGCGAGTGCTCGCGGATATGAGTGGTCCGATTTTCATGGAAGCCGAGCGGGTGTCGTTCCACCCCATCGAGGAGGAGGACCTGGAGTTCCTCCAGACGATCATCAACCATCCCGAGGTCCGCGAGGGGCTCGCGTCGACCCGACCGATCAACATGGCCGACGAGCGCGAGTGGTTCGAGTCCCTCGGCGAGGACGGCGTCCAGTTCCTGTTGCGGGTCGACGGCGACCGCGTCGGGACGATCAGCTTCCGCGACGTCAGCGGAGAGTGGGGAACCGCGGAACTCGCCTACTTCTTCCACCCCGACCACTGGGGCGAGGGCTACGCAACCGAGGCCGTCCGGCGGATGGCGGAGTACGGCTTCGCCGAACGCCGCTTCGAGAAGATCTGGGCGCGCGTCTTCGCGTTCAACGACGCGTCGGCGCGCGTCCTGGAGAAGGCCGGGTTCGAGCACGAGGGGACGCTGCGCGGCCAGGCGTTCGCCCGCGGCCGCCGCGTCGACATGGAGCGGTACGGAGTGCTGGCTTCGGAGTGGTGACGGACTGGCGGTGACACCACCACTACCACCACGCTACAGTCCGAGTTCGCGACCGAGGACCAGCCGCTGGATCTCGCTGGTCCCTTCGCCGATCTCCATGAGCTTGGCGTCGCGGAAGAAGCGCTGGGGAGCGAAGTCCGTCGTGTAGCCGTAGCCGCCCAGCACCTGGACGGCGTCTTCCGCCACTTCCCGGGAGACCTCCGAAGCGTCGAGCTTCGCCATCGAGGACAGGCGCGTCACGTCCTCGCCCTCGTCGTACAAGACGGCGGCCTTGTGGGTGAGCAGCCGCGCCCGCTCGATCTTGCGGTCCATCGCGACGAGCATGTCCCGGACTGCGTCGAACTTCCCGATCGGCTGGCCGAACTGCTCGCGCTCTTTCGCGTAGGATAGCGCGGCCTCGAAGGCGCCCTGCGCCAGCCCGACCGAGAGCGCGGCGATCGAGATGCGCCCGCCGTCGAGGGTCTTCTTCGTCTGGTCCCACCCCTCGCCGGGCTCGCCGAGGATGCGGTCCTCGGGGATCCGCACGTTCGAGAGCGTGATCTCGCAGGTCGGCGAGGCGTTGAGCCCCATCTTGTCCCACACCGCCGAGATCTCGAATCCGTCGTCCTCCGGATCCACGATGAACGTCGAGATGCCCTCGTAGCCCGCGCCGGGTTCGGTGACCGCCTTGACGAGCACCGACCCCGCCACGTTCGCGTTTGTGATGAACTGCTTCGTCCCGTTGAGGACCCACTCGTCACCCTCCTTCTCTGCGGTCGTGTCCATGTCGGAGGCGTCCGAGCCCGACCCGGGTTCGGTGAGCGCCCACGACCCGAGAGACTCGCCGGTCGCCAGCGGTTCGAGCCACCGCTCTTTCTGCTCGTCCGTACCGAACAGCTCGATGGGTTTGCTCGCCAGCGAGACGTGGGCCGCGTAGGAGAGGCCGATGGAGCCGGACACCCGCCCCAGCTCCTCGGTGACGAGCGCGTACATCAGCTGATCGCCGCCCAGGCCCCCGTATTCCTCGGAGATCGGGACGCCCATCACGTCCAGGTCGGCGAGTTCGTCGAACACCTCCTCCGGGAAGCGGTGTTCGTCCTCGATCTCCTGGGCGATGGGTTCGATCTCCTCGTCGCAGAAGTCGCGCACCGTCTCCCGGATCATCCGGTGCTCGTCGGGGAGGGTGAAGTCCATACGCCGCCGTACGCCTCGAGTGGACATATAGCATGGTGGCACCCCGCGCCACCGGCGCTACGCCCGACCGCACGAACGGCCACAAGACACATACCACCCCGCCCAGTCGGCCGAGACGTGCTTTCCCGTCAGCGACGCGCCCTCCTGCGAGCGCTCGGCGTCGCTGCCGCCGGCGCCCTCGCAGGGTGTCCGGGCGACGAGTCCGGTGACACGGACACGCCCGACGCCGACCCCACGCCGACTGACACCCCCGCTCCCACGCCGACGGCGCGACCGACCGAGTCGCCGACTGCGACGGCCACCGACACGGAGACGGCGACCGAGACGGAGACGGACGCACCCGACGATGAGACGCCCGAGACAGACGGTGCCGAGCCCGCCCGGCCCGACACGGGCTGGCCGCTCCCCCGAGGGGGCGAGAGAAACCACGGCCACAACCCCGAGGGAGTCACCTTCGGGGCAGCGCCGACCGAGGCGTGGCGAGCCGAGCCACCTGCGGCGGACACTGACTACCACGACCCGGAGTACGTCCACCCGGTCGTCGCCGACGGGCGGGTGTACGCCACCGGTCGGTTGGTTTACGGGCCGCACGTCGCTCCGCCCGAGCGGCAGTTCCTGCACGCCCTCGACCCGGTGACGGGCGAACGAGTCTGGGAGTACGAACTGACAGACGAGTCCGACGGGTCGGTGGCGGAAGTGTCCGCCTGCGCCGCCCGCGGCGACCGAGTGTACGTCGGCGCGGACGACCGACTCCACGCCGTCGACGCCGCCGAAGGGACGGCCCACTGGACGCGCCAGCTCCCTGAGCGCGTCGACGTCGTTCACCCTACCGCCGAGGGGGTCGTGCTCGCGACGGGGTGGTCGGTGCGGGTGCTGGAAAGCGACGGCGAGCGGCGCTGGGACCACGAGTTCGGCGAACACGTCGGCGCCCGGCCGGCGCTGGGCGACCAGTACCTCTACGTCGGCGCCTCGGGCAAGCAGCTGATGGCCTTCGACCCGGCGACCGGCGACCGGGCGTGGATGGCGGACGCGATGCCGCCGGAAGGAACCGACGAGGGCGGCTGGGCCGTGTACACGGTGGTCACGGTGGGCGAACGTGTCGTCGTTCGCCGAGCTAGCGGAGTCGTCTACGCCTTCGACCGGACGGGCGAACCCGTCTGGCACGACCGCGCCCGCGGCAGGGGACTGACCGCCGACGGCGAGCGCCTGTACACCGGACGGGTCGGCGGGAAGGTGGTCGCGACCGACCCGGCGACGGGCGAACGGGTCTGGGAGCAGACCGTCGGCGACCGGACGGACGACGCGCGGCGGGGCGTCGGTCCGATGGTCGCCGGCGACGACGCCCTCTACGGGGCGGTAGCCGACGGCACGCTGTTCGCGCTACGCCCCGACGACGGGTCGGTCGTCTGGACCGCCGAGACCGACGCCGAGCGCCTCGCGCTCGGGTCCGAGGCGCTGTACGGGGTGGGCGACCGCGACGGGGAACTCCGCCGGTGGACCGCGGGCGGAGACGGATGACCGAACCACTAAACCCGTGGCCCACCACTCGCCGGACAGATGGCGTTCCGGCGATTTCTCCGGGGGACAGTCCCCTGGCCGACGCTCGAAGGGGCGGTCCGGGAGGTGATGGACCGCTACGACCTGGAGATGGCGAGAGTCGTCTTCCTCGACGCGGACAACTGGCTGTCGACACCCTGCGTGGTCAACGACGAACTGTTCGTCAAGGTCGTCACCGAACAGAACTCGCTGGTCCACGCCCTGCTCACCGCCGGGCGCAACCTCGGCGCGTTCTCCTCGGGCACTGAGGGCTTCTTCGAGCGCTTCGACGCGCCCATCGAGATGGCCGAGCACGAACTGGAAGCCAACGAGCGGATGCGCGAGATCGGCGTCAACGCGCCCGAGCCCAAGGAGGCCTTCGAGTTCGACGACGTGGCCGTGATGGTCCTCGAATACCTCCCGGACTTCCGGTCGCTGGACGAACTGCCGCCCGACGAGGTGCGCGGCCACGCGGTCGACCTCTTCGAGGCCCTCGACCGGATGCACGACAACAACCTCGCCCACGGCGACCTCCAGCGCGAGAACGTCCTCGTCTCCGGGGGCGACCTGTACTTCATCGACGCGACGAAGGTCCGCGGCGACGCCATCGAGGACGCCCGCGCCTACGACACCGCCTGCGCGCTCGGCGCGCTCGAACCGCTCATCGGCGCGCGAGAGGCCGTCGCCGCCGCGCTGGAAGTCCACGACCCCGACGCCCTGCTCGAAGCCCGCGACTTCCTCGACTTCGTCAACATCCGCCCCGAACACGACTTCGACGGCGCCGCCGTCAAAGGCGAGATCGAGAAACACGCCGCCTGAACCGGACCGGCTCGAACGGTCACGATGCGCGCGCTCTGGCGGTCAGGTAGACCCCGCCGAGTACGACCGCGCCGCCGACGACCGTCCATCTCCCCGGAACTTCTGCGAGCAACACCAGCGCCAGAAGGGTGCTCCCGACCGGTTCGCCGAGCAGCGACACGCTCACGACCGAGGACTCGACGTGTTCGAGCGCCCAGTTGATGACCGTGTGGCCGAACACGCCCGGGCCGATCGCCATCGCGAGGAACAGCGCCCACTCGACCGGCGGATAGCCGACGAGGCCGTCCCCCTGCGCGATCACGAATGCTCCGAGGACGACGGCGCACGCCGAGTAGACGACCGTCACGTACGGGACGAGCGCGATTCGGGCGCGCAGCGCCCGCCCGGCGAGCACGTAGCCGGCCATCATCACCGCGCCGAGGAGGGCGAGCGCGTTCCCCGCCAGCGGCCGCGGGCCGACCGCCGCTCCGCCGAGGAGTTCGCCGAGGGACATGACCACCGCGCCCGCGAGCGCGATCAGGATCCCTGCGGTCTTCGAGAGCGTGAGCCGCTCGTCGAGATACAGCGCCGCGCCGACGGCGACGAACAGCGTCTGGGACTGCACGAGCGTCACCGAGGCCGCGACGCTCGTCCACCTGACCGACTGGAACCACGCCGCGAAGTGGACGGCGAGGGCGACGCCCGTGACCCCCGCTGCGAGGGCGTCCCTGCGCCCGAGCGACCGGAGGTCCTCGCCGTGCCTGGAGAACGCGAGCGGCCCGAGCAGTCCGACCGTGAAGAGGACGCGGTAGAACGCCGCGACCGACGGCGGCGCGTCGCTCCAGCGGACGAGGATCGCGCTCGTCGAGACCGCGAGTATCGCGACCACCAGCGCCGCTATCGGCGACACCCGGGATTCGAGGCGACGCGATAGCGTCTCGCCGGCCATCGACCGCTCGTTGTGCGAGACGCGCCTTTCGTCTTTCCCTGCACCGGCGCGTCGACCGGGAACGCGGCCGACGACAGGCGCAGCGGCGGGCCCGTTCAGCCGTCCCAGAAGTGGCCGTCGCTGAGCGGTGGCGCACCGATCCCGATCGCGCGGACCGGTTCGTCCGCGTCGGCGGCGTTGTGCGCGCGGTGGGGGCTCTCGGGCTCGGCGACGAAGAACTGTCCGGCAGAGACGGTGTACAGCTCCTCCGGCGTTTCGACGCTGAGTTCGCCCGAGAGCACGTAGAATACCTCCTCCTGCTCGTCGTGGTAGTGCAGGCCCGAGAGCGGGATCTCCTCGCCCGGCGCGACGGTGTAGGTGCGCAGACCCACGCGATCCATCTCGGCGGCCTCGCTGACGTAGCGCATCTCCGACGGACGGTCCGGCTCCGGTTCCAGTTCGGTGGGGTCGACGACATGATAGCCAATACCAATTAATCGAAAATCCAGAACGTAAATGTTCTCTCGCGCTGGTTCAGCGTAACCCGTTCGTACCCGCGTCGATGTGAGCGCGACGTGCCCGTTCCGCGAGCCTACCTCTCGAGAGCGAACGAGCGGACGGTCGGAAAATTTCGGGACGGCGTCGAGAAATATCGACTTTCGATCCGTAAGCGCGACCATCGCGTCCGGGCCGCGGCGCCCGCGATCCGGATAGTGTGAGACGTGATATCGACACTCTCTCGATGCGACGTAATCACAACTGATCGACGAACCGGCTGAACGATTGACCAACATTACTCGTTCTGGTAGCTGAATAACAATACCGCGACTGTTCGTTGTGCCGGTGCTATGCCACACCAACCAGGCGGAGAATCGACACGCGGACGACTCGCAGTTGTCGGTGTCGTGTTGTTGTTCATCGTGAGTACGTCCGTCGCAGGCGCCGTCCAGTTGGGGACACAACCGGAGGCCCCGGCGGACGCCGCACCGATTCAGGAGTCGTCACAGAGCGGATACGAAGGCACGATAAACTTGACAGACGCGGACGTGAAATACGCGGGTGAAGGGACCAGCGACACGGCCGGATGGACGGTTTCGGAGGCCGGCGACGTAAACGGTGACGGGGTCGACGACCTGATCATCGGCGCGCCGCGCAACGACTCCGCCGGCCCGAACTCCGGCGCGGCCTACATCGTCTACGGCCCGGCCGACCCCGGGGAAGTGAACCTCTCCGACGCGGACGTGACGCTCCGCGGCGTGGAGAGCAACGATCTGGCCGGCTGGTCGGTGTCGACGGCCGGCGACGTCAACGGTGACGGCCTCGACGACGTCGTGATCGGCGCACCGTACAACGACAGCGCCGCGCCGAACGGCGGCGCCGCGTACGTCGTCTACGGCGACGAGTCGCTCCCGTCGTCGATGAACCTCTCCGACGCCGACGCGGTCCTGACCGGAACCGAAGCCAACGGCCTCGCGGGCTACTCCGTCTCGAACGTCAACACGACGGGCGAGTACGGGAGCGTCGCCGTCGGCGCGCCGTACGCCGACGCGGGCGGCGAGAACGCCGGTGCGGCGTACGTCGTGTCCGGCCTCTCGCTCGTCGAATCGCCCGGGAGCGCCCTGAACCTCTCCGAGGCGAGCACGACCTTCCTCGGTGAGCGCGACGGTAGCAACGCCGGCTGGTCGGTCGCGAACGCCGGCGACGTCGACGGCGAGGGCGATGCGAACGTCGTGATCGGCGCGCCGCGATACAACGCTACCGCAGCGGAGTCCGAGACCGGTGACGCGGCCAACCTCACCGGTGCGGCCTACGTCGCGAACGCCGAGCAGGGAGGAAACGTCTCGCTCGCCGACGCGTCGGTGACGCTGATCGGCGTCTCGGAGGGCGACCGTGCAGGCTGGGCGGTCGCGGGCGCGGGTGACCTGAACGACGACGGCTACCAGGACGTCGTGATCGGCGCCCCCTACAACGATTCGAACAACCGCACCGACGCCGGCGCCGCGTACGCCGTCTACGGCGGTTCGGACATCGACGGCGAGCAGTCACTATCCGACGCGGACGTCAGCATGGCCGGTGAAGGAGCGCTCGACCGCGCCGGTTGGTCCGTCTCCGCGGCCGGCTCGGGTGACGTGACGTGCGACGACGTCGACGACGTGCTCGTGGGCGCGCCGTACAACGACAGCAGCGCCGGCGAGAACGCCGGTGCCGCCTACCTCGTCTCGGGCAACGCCTCGCTCGACGGCGATCTGAACCTCTCGAACGCCGACGCGACGTTCCTGGGGGAAGGCGAGGGTGACCGCGCCGGCTACGCCGTCTCCGAGGCAGGCGACATGAACGACGACGGCTTCGAGGACGTCGCGATCGGCGCCCCCTACAACGACTCGAACAACCGCACCGACGCCGGTGCTGCGTACCTGCTCTTCAGCGATTGCGAAGAACCCGTCGGTGCCGAGACCCCGACCGACACGCCGACCGAGACGCCAAAGACGCTGACCGAGACGCCTGATACGCCGACCAAGACGCCAGAGACGCCGACCGAGACGCCAGACACGCCAACCAAGACGCCGGAGACGCCGACCGAGACGCCAGAGACGCTGACCGAGACGCCGGAGACGCCGACCGAGACGCCAGAGACGCTGACCGAGACGCCTGATACGCCGACCAAGACGCCAGAGACGCCGACCAAGACGCCAGAGACGCCGACCGAGACGCCAGACACGCCAACCAAGACGCCAGAGACGCCGACCGAGACGCCAGACACGCCAACCAAGACGCCAGACACGCCGACCGAGACGCCAGAGACGCCGACCGAGACGCCAGAGACGCCGACCGAGACGCCAGAGACGCCAACCAAGACGCCGGAGACGCCGACCGAGACGCCAGAGACGCTGACCGAGACGCCTGATACGCCGACCAAGACGCCAGAGACGCCGACCAAGACGCCAGAGACGCCGACCGAGACGCCAGACACGCCAACCAAGACGCCAGAGACGCCGACCGAGACGCCAGACACGCCAACCAAGACGCCAGACACGCCGACCGAGACGCCAGAGACGCCGACCGAGACGCCAGAGACGCCGACCGAGACGCCAGAGACGCCAACCAAGACGCCGGAGACGCCGACCGAGACGCCAGAGACGCCAACCAAGACGCCGGAGACGCCGACCGAGACGCCAGAGACGCCAACCAAGACGCCGGAGACGCCGACCGAGACGCCAACCAAGACGCCGGAGACGCCGACCGAGACGCCAGAGACGCCAACCAAGACGCCGGAGACGCCGACCGAGACGCCAACCAAGACGCCGGAGACGCCGACCGAGACGCCAGAGACGCCAACCAAGACGCCGGACACGGAGACCCCGGACACGGAGACCCCGGACACTGAGACCCCGGACACTGAGACTCCGGACACTGAGACTCCGGACACTGAGACGCCGGATACGGAGACTCCGGACACTGAGACGCCGGACACGGAGACCCCGGACACGGAGACGCCGGACACTGAGACCCCGGACACGGAGACCCCGGACACTGAGACGCCGGATACGGAGACTCCGGACACTGAGACGCCGGATACGGAGACGCCGGACACGGAGACGCCGGACACGGAGACCCCGGACACGGAGACCCCGGACACTGAGACGCCGGATACGGAGACGCCGGACACTGAGACGCCGGACACTGAGACCCCGGACACTGAGACCCCGGACACGGAGACCCCGGACACTGAAACTCCGGACACGGAGACCCCGGACACTGAGACGCCGGATGACGGTCCTACTACCGACTTCAGAGGCTGCAGTCAGGTCATCATCAGTGACCTGGAGGAGGGTGACGAAGTCGAAGTAGTGGCGATCGGTAACGACGGGACGGAGGCCTCGTTCATGACGACGATCAGCGAAGGCCAGACTGAGCTCAGCGTCACCGCTGACGACCCCGCCTTCGCCGGCCTCGACGAACCGAAAATCTTCGAGGTGTACGTGAACGGTGACCTGATCGCGACCAACGACAACGTCGAGCAGAACGAGCAGGGCATGTACACGTGCGCCGGCGCCGGTAACGGCGGAAACGGGGGCAACGCGCCCGCCGGCGACCAGGCTGCACTGCAGACGCTCTCGCAGTCGCCGCTGTTCCCGGTTCCCTTCGTCGGACTGATGGGAATCTCGCTCGCCGTGCTGGGGATGAGCCGGTTCCGCGACGAATAACGCTCCGGTTCGACCCAATTTTTTCCGCGCCGACGGCGGTTTCACCGCAACGAGACAGACCAGACGATCGTCGCTCGTGGTGACTGTTTCTCGCACCGTTCACGTCATCGTACCGCGACTGACAAGCGCAGGTTTCCGCCGCTCTCGTGAACCGTTCGCTCCCTCGCTTTGCCGACCAGAACCGCGAGACGGCGTCGACAAATACCGCCTTTCAGGCGGATCGTCCGGCGCGGTCGAGCGGTCGGTGGCGGCAGTGTCGAGCCGTGCCGCGAACGGCAACTGGGCGAGTCGGAACAGTCGGGAGAGTTCACTCGCCGAGCGGGTAACGTCGCGTTGTCTCGCGATGGTCGCTGAATAACAACCACAGGGCTGGTCGTGCGTCCGATGCATGCCAGACGAATCATCGTCGAAATCCGGGGCGGCGCGCAGCCGACTGTTCGTGGTCGGCGTCGTCGCGCTGGTCCTGTTGAGCACAGTCGTCGCCGGCGCGGTCGACCTCGGTGCGGCCGAGGGACCGTCGGCGACAGCCGAGAACGACGCAGCTGCGGCGCAGGCACAGCCCGGCGGCTTCGCGGACTCGACGAACCTCTCCGACGCCGAAGCGACGTTCCACGGCGAGGGCGTCAACGACACCGCTGGCCTCTCGGTCGCGAGCGCGGGCGACGTGAACGGCGACGGCGTGACCGACCTGATCGTCGGTGCGCCGCGCAACAGTTCCGCCGCTCCGAACGCGGGCGCAGCCTACATCGTCTACGGCCCGGCCGACCCCGGGGAAGTGAACCTCTCCGACGCCGACGTGGTGCTGCGAGCACCCGAGAACAACGAACTCGCCGGCTGGTCGGTGTCGACGGCCGGCGACGTCAACGGTGACGGCCTCGCCGACGTCGTCGTCGGCGCGCCGTACAGCGACAACGCCACCGGGAACGGCGGTGCTGCGTACGTGATCTACGGCAACGAGTCGCTCCCGTCGGCGATGAACCTCTCCGACGCCGACGCCGTGCTGGCCGGCACGGCCGACGACGGCCTCGCGGGCTACTCCGTCGCGGCCGTGAACCGAACGAACGGGACCGACGCCGTCGCCGTCGGCGCGCCGTACGCAAACACCAGCGGGACGAACGCCGGCGCCGCGTACGTCGTCGACGGCGACACCATCGCTGACTCGGACGACACGCGAGTGAACCTCTCGAACGCCGACGCGACGTTCCTCGGTGAACGCAACGGCAGCAACGCCGGCTGGTCGGTCGCCGAGGCAGGCGACGTGAACGACGACGGCGTCACAGAGGTAGCCGTCGGCGCTCCCGGATACAACGCCACCGCAGACGCGACTGACGATGACGAAGCGTCCGACCGACTGAACCGCACCGGCGCAGTCTACGTCGCGGACGCCACCGAATCGGGCACCACTTCGCTCGAAGACGCGACGGCGACCTACGTCGGCGTCTCTGAGGGCGACCGCGCGGGCTGGTCGGTCGCCGGCGCGGGCGACGTGAACAACGACACCGTCGACGACCTCGTCGTCGGCGCTCCGTACAACGACTCGAACAACCGCACGAACGCGGGCGCGGCCTACGTCGTCTACGGCGACGAGGACCTCGGTGACGACGGCGTGACGACGCTCGCCGACGCCGACGTCCGTCTTGCCGGTTCGGGTGCGCTCGACCGCGCCGGCTGGTCCGTCTCGTCGTACGGCGCGAACGGTACTGGCTGCGACGCCGCGAGCGACGTGCTCGTCGGCGCGCCCTACAACGACAGCAGCGCCGGCGAGAACGCCGGCGCGGCCTACCTCGTCACGGGCGGCGAGGCCCTGGGCGACAGCGTGAACCTCTCCGACGCCGACGCTCGGTTCCTCGGCGCCGGCGCGGACGACCTGGCCGGCTACGCGGTCGCCGACGCCGGGGACTTCTTCGACGACGGGACCGCCGACGTCGTCGTGGGCGCGCCCTACAACGACTCCCTGAACCGCACCGACGCGGGCGCCGCGTACGCGCTCCGCGCCGACTGTCCCGACACCGTGGCGCCGGAGACCGAAGCGCCGACCGATGCGGAGACGGAGACGGACAATGCGACTGCGACGGGCACCGACACGGCCGCGGGGACAGCGACCGAGACTGCTACTGAGACGGCGGCCGGCACGGATACCGTGACCGCCACCGCGACCGAGACGGCCGTCGCCCCCGAGACTGAGACCGACACGGCCACGGAGACAGACACGGCCACGGACACCGGGACCGCGACCGACACGCCGACGCAGACGACCGAGGCGCCAGGTACGCAACCGGAAGACGGATCGATCGACTTCGTCGCCTTCTGCTTCGACTCCGATCAGACGGAGCGGAGGGTGATCATCATCAACAACGTCGACGACAACACCGAGGGCGATCCGGTCACGGTCAACTACCGTGAGGGCGGTCCCGGAATGGGGCCGGAATCGGTCGTCCACGGGACCGGGTCCGGACTCTACGAGCAGTCGGGGAGCCCGGGCGTCGTCGAGGCCGGTGAGGGGACTGACGTGAGCGGCGACCGCTCCGCGAGCAGCCCCTGTACACCCGGCCAGACCCAGCTGCGATTCGCGCAGAGCGAACTCGACCGCGGGTCGGTCAAGGCGTACCCCGACGACGCGGACACCGGCGAGGGCGAGGAGACCGAGACGCCGGACGACGACGGCGGCGCGGGCAACGCGCCGGCCGGCGAGCAGACGGCGCTGGAGACCCTTTCCACCTCGCCGCTGTTCCCCCTCCCGTTCGTCGGACTGATGGGTCTCTCGCTGGCCGTGCTGGCGACGGCGCGCACGCGCGGGGAATAGCGACTCCGGCGCGCGACCCCTCTGGAACCGGACGACCGACCGACGCGATGCTTTTTCCGCGAGGGTGACGCGCTCGATCACTGGCAACGGGGGTCGGGATCCGACCCGCGCGGAACGCGTGAGGCGCAACCGCTTTTGCGACGCTCTCCAACGACCCTGTAGACGTGGACGAGACGATCCGCTGGCTGCAGGGCCGGCCATACTACGACGGGCAGATCGCCGAGCGGCGCGTGACGCCTGGCCGCGAAGCGACCTTCGCCGACGTGGACCTGGACTCGCGGCTCGCCGGCGCGCTCGAATCCGACGGCGTCGACCGCCTCTACGACCACCAGGCGAACGCCGTCTCGGCCGTCCGCGGGGGCGACAACGTCGTCCTCGCGACGCCGACGGCCAGCGGGAAGTCCCTCGCCTACACCGTCCCCGCCTTCGAGCGCGCGCTCGACGAGCGGGCGACGACGCTCTATATCGCGCCGCAGGTCGCGCTCATCAACGACCAGGAGGAGACCCTCTCAGATCTGGCCCACGGGCTGGGCTTCGCCTCGGGCGTCTCCGTCGCGCAGTACACCGGTCGACAGGACCGCAACGAGAAGGAGGCCATCCGGGAGCGTCAGCCGACGGTCCTGCTGACGACGCCCGACATGCTCCACTACGGCATCATGCCCCACGCCCACCGGCTGTGGGACTGGTTCTTCGAGCGCCTGGAGACCGTGGTCGTCGACGAGGTCCACGAGTACCGCGGCGTCTTCGGCAGTCACGTGGCGATGGTGTTCCGGCGCCTCCAGCGCATCTGCGAACGCTTCGACGCCGACCCGGACTGGGTCTGCTGCTCGGCGACCATCGGCAACCCGGTCGACCACGCCGCGACGGTCACGGGCCAGTCGCCCGAGTCGTTCGAACTCGTCGACGAGGACACCAGCGCGACGGGACCGACCCACTGGCTGTTCTGGAACCCGCCCGAGTACGACGCGGGCGAGGGGTTCGGGAGCGGTCGGCGCCGCTCCAGTCACGTCGAGACCAAGCGCCTGTTCGTCGATCTGGTGGCCCGCGGCTACCAGACCGTCGCGTTCACCCGGTCCCGGCAGGTCGCCGAGCGCTACGCGACCGACAGCGCGAGCGATCTGCGCGACCGCGGCGAACACGAGGCGGCCCGGAACGTGGACGCTTACCAGGCCGCGCTGACCGACGAACGCCGCGGCGAGATCGAGGACGGTCTCGACTCCGGCGAGGTCCGAGGGGTCTGGAGCACGAACGCGCTCGAACTCGGCGTCGACATCGGCGGCCTCGACGTTGTTTTGCTCGACGGTTATCCCGGGACGCGAATGGCCGCGTTCCAGCAGGGCGGCCGGGCGGGCCGCGGCACCGACCCCTCGCTCGTCGCGATGGTCGCCGGCGAGGACCAGCTCGACCAGTACCTGATGGCCCACCCGCGCGACTTCTTCGAGAACGACCCGGAGGAGGCCATCTCGAACCCCGAGAACGAACACCTCCTGCCGGATCACGTGCGCGCTGCCGCACGCGAGAACTGGCTCCGGCCCGACGACGACCGGTACTTCGGCGAGCCCTTCCCCGACGTGGTCGCCGACCTGACCGAGGCGGGAGACCTCGACCGCCGGACCACAGACGCGGGCCTGCGCTGGCTCTACGACGGCGGGGGCAGCCCGCAACACGAGATGAGCCTGCGGACCATCGGCGACCGCGAGGTGCAACTGCGGGACCGCCGCGACGGGAACCGCATCGCGACGCTCTCGTTCGCGGACGCGCTGCGCGACGCCCACCCCGGCGCGATCTACCATCACCAGGGCCAGGACTTCGAGGTCGTCGATCTGGACCTGCGCAACGACGTCGCGGACCTCGGACCCGTGCGACCGAACTACTACACGCAGGTGCTGCACGACAAGACGATCACCGTCGAGGAGGACCGCCGCGAGCAGCGCCTCCCGACGCACGAGGACGTGACGGTGCGCTTCGCAGACGTGAGCATGCGCAAGCAGATCACCGGCTTCGAGCGCTACGACCGCCAGAGCGGGGAACCGATCGGCCGCGAGGCGCTCGACCTGCCAGAGACGACCCTCGACACCGAGGCCCTGTATTTCACCGTCCCCGGCGAGGTCGAGACGGATATCCGAACTGCGGGCGACGGCCCCGACGCGTTCCCGGGCGCCATTCACGCCGCGGAACACGGCATGATCTCGCTCTTTCCGCTCTCGTTTCTCTGCGACCGCCGGGACGTCGGCGGCCTCTCGACGCCGCAGCACCCGCACACCGACTGCGCGACGATCTTCGTCTACGACGGCTACCCCGGCGGCGTCGGCCTGACGAGCCGCGCCTACGAGACCGTCGTCGACCTCGTGGAGCGCACGCTGGGGATGCTCCGGGACTGCCCGTGCGAGTCGGGCTGCCCCGCCTGCGTCCAGTCGCCCCACTGCGGGAACGCGAACGACCCCCTGGAGAAGGGGTTGGCCGCCGACCTGCTCGCGGCGCTCGTCGAGTAAGGCGCCCTTACGACTCCGTTTCGGCTCGAGGGACCCAGCGCGAGTCATCCGAGCAGAGACGCGCTCGCTCGCGATTTACCCGCCGAAACGAGACCACGTCCCGACGTTTCGTCTGTTGCACGCGTCCGGTTCGACTGTTTCGACTGTTTCACGGCCGGAGGGGGCCGGCGGCGTCAGACGCGGCCACGTCGGGGGGTTGCCGGGTTCCAACGGGTCGCCGTACCGTGGGGAACTGTGACAACGGTCGGGACGAGTTTGCGGTTCTTTGCCACTCTCCGGCCTATAATTGACTACGGGGCGCGGTGGACGAGTCCGGCGATGGGTCGCCGCTGAGCCCCCTGCAAGGCAAACCATGTCAGACACGCACTCGCGAACCCGACCGGCCCGCAACCGTCCGACGCCAGACTCCAGCGAAATCGAGACGATGCACGACGTCTTCTCGGACTGGGAGCGTCGCGCGATACTCTACTACCTCCAGGAAAACGACGGCCGCGCGACCGTCGAGGAGGTAGCGGCACACCTCGTCGGCTGGTGGGACGGCGACGACAGTCCGGCCGCCGCGAACGACGGCGCAGTCGCTCGCGTCAGGAACCGACTCGGGTGCGCGCACCTGTTGAAGCTCGACGATTTCGGGGTCGTCGCCTACGACGCCCGGCGCGAGACGGTCCGGCTGGCCGAGGAAATGAAGATCTCGATCAGCGAGCCCTGGTCCGACCGGCCCGACGAGCGGCGGGCACCGACCCGGCTCGTCGGCGAGGAGACCCGGCGATAGACCGCACGCGGACGGCCGCTCCGGTCCGGACGGTCCCGTCCGATCGGTATGCAGTGATTTCGGCGCGGAAAGGTGGCCATACCCTTCCGATGGCGGCGTAAGGTTCCTAACGCCAGCCACCCAAGTCAGACTACTCTGTCACCCGCGCGTGGAACTGTCCGGTCGGGGGGGCACGACCGGGCCACGTCGGTTGACGGGCAGGCACACACGACCCCATGGAACGGAACGTTCACGTTTGGCTTCTCGCGGTCCTCGTAGTGGCGAGTGGGGCGGCCCCGCTCGTCGCGACGGCGACCGCGGGGGCCGACCAGTCGGCGTCGGCGGTCGACGCGCGGATCACCGACGTCTCCTACCGGGGCGACGGCGCAGTGACGGGCTTCGAAGACGGGTTCGCGATCTGGCAGTCCTCGGACCACGGCTTCGCGACGACGGTCGCCAGCGACGGCGGCCTCGACGACGGCTCCCTCTGCCTGCGCGTCGCCTCGGCCGACCGGACGCTCGGTTGCAGCGGGTTCTCGGTGTCTGCAGGAGGTAACCAGACCGTCGCCGTCGAGGTCGGTAACTGGCCGACGAACCTGACCGGCCAGCAGGAACTCCGCGTGGCTGTGGGCGAGGCCAACGACACGACCGACCTCGACAGCGAGACCATCCCGGTCACCGTCCTCGAACGCGACGGCGACCTCGACGGCGACGGCCTCACCAACGAGCGGGAGGCGTCGCTCGGCACCTCGCTCCGGTCGAACGACACCGACGGCGACGGCCTCTCCGACGAGGCGGAGGTCGAGACGTACGAGACCTCGCCGAAGAACAACGACACCGACGGCGACGGCCTCTCGGACTACGAGGAGATCGAGGAGTACCAGACCGACCCGACGAAGGTCGACACCGACGGCGACGGCCTGCCCGACCCGCGGGAACTCGAACTCGGGACGAACCCGAACAAGGCCGACACCGACGGCGACGGCGTCCCCGACGGCCTCGAAGTCAACACGTACAACACTGACCCGACCGAGCCGGACAGCGACGGTGACGGCCTCGACGACGGCGCCGAGATCAACGAGTTCGAGACGAACCCGCTGGAGTCCGACACCGACGCCGACGGCCTCGACGACAACCTCGAAGTCAACACCTACGACACCGATCCCAATCAGATCGACACGGACGGCGACGGCCTCGAAGACGGCGCCGAGGTCGAGGAGTACGACACCGACCCGACCGACCCAGACACCGACGGCGACGGCCTCGAAGACGGCGCCGAAGTCAACACCTACGGCACGAACCCGACCAATCCCGACACGGACGGCGACGGCCTCGAAGACGGCGCCGAAGTCAACGAATACGAGACGGACCCGACCGACCCCGACACCGACGGCGACGGCGTCCCCGACCCCCAGGAGGTCGACGCTGCGAGCGCTGACGACATCCCGCTCGCGCTCGCGGGCCTGGTCGGCGTCGCCGTCGCGGCGGTCGCGGTCGTCGCTTTCCTCGTCTGGTCCGGGCGCGCCCCCGTCGGCCGCGTCCGCCGCGCGCTCTCGACCGGCGAACGCGAGCGCGCCGACCCCGATCGACCCGACGACGGGCCCGACTCGCCGGAACCGGAGGCGGCGCCCGCCGCGGTCATCTCGGAGGGGACCACCCAGGCCGCCGAGGGCGAGGCGGCCGCCGAGACCGAAGAGGTGCCGACGGAGTTCCTCTCCGACGAGGAAGTCGTGTTCACGCTGCTCGACGACCACGAGGGCAGGATGCGACAGGCCGCCCTCGTCCAGGAGACCGAGTGGTCGAAGTCGAAGGTCAGCCGCGTCCTCTCGGCGATGGAGTCCGAGGGGACCATCGTCAAGGTCGACGTGGGCCGGGGCAACGTCGTGATGCGCCCCGAGGACCTCCCGCCGGGCGCCGAATCGGCCCTGGAGGAGTAAAACCATCTTTTTCGCTCGGGGGTCGCCGCAGGCGACCCCCGAGCCAAAAACATGGGTGAAAAAGCCGGTCGCTCCCTACGGTCGCGACCGGTGAACCGCCTCGCTCCGCTCGGCGGATGCTCAATACAGGCGAACGATGGAACGCTGCGCAGCGCAATCTTCACACCTTTGTCAAGAACCGTGTGCTGAATACAGAGCGTGTATTCAGCAAGAGCGGGTCTCTGTGTGACAACCAGTTGTTTCCTGCCTACCAGCAGTGGGTGACTTGCACCGACTTGCGTATATCAAGAGCGACGCTGGTGTACTCGTCGGATGGAAAATCTACCTCAAATAGAGAAGGGGCACTTAAGACCGTATATTTATATGTGTGAAACGTAACAGATTTTACAACCTGGGTGTGTGGGTGATTCGACGGCACTGATTCGGTCCTGAGGCCCCCGAACGATTGGCGGCCGCCAGACGAACGCCAAATGTCGTCGGCTGCCACCGTCAGCGCCCAGATGCGGTTTCCCACGTGCGCGAGGGGTGATCGAGCACGTCGGGGGACGAGCGATCACCAATGAATCCACCGACTGACAACGAGACGGGCGAGCATAACTATCCTGACCGACTGGCGAACCCTGGCCCGACAGGCAGCGACTGGCTCCATGAGCTCGTTTTGCTGACGCTCGTCGCTCTCGCGGTGGTCGGCGCGACCACGGCCCAGGGTGCGGGCGCGCCGACCGACACGCTCGATGGCGGTGAGGTGGGGGCGTCGCTCCCGGCCGCCACGAGTAGCCACCCGGTCGCCAAGTGTTCGGTCTCGGATACGAGCGTCCAGACCGGTGAATCGGTGGCGCTCGATGCCTCAGAGTCGGAGAATGCCGACGACTACCAATACGATAAGTTCGGTGGCAATTCGTTCGGTGGGTTCACCACCCAGAGTTCGCGGACGGTCTCGTACGCCGAGCCGGGCACCTACGACCCACGGGTGAAGGTGTGGTCGTACAGCGATGGCGAGGACAGCGACAGCGCGACCTGTGGCACGGTCACCGTGAGCGACCCGACACCCACGCCCACACCGACGCCGACGGCTACTTCAACTCCGGCACCGACTGCAGTCGCTCGATGTACGGTGTCGGACACGAGCGTCCAGACCGGTGAATCGGTGACGCTCGATGCCTCAGAGTCGGAGAATGCCGACGACTACCAATACGATAAGTTCGGTGGCAGTTCGTTCGGCGAATTCACCACCCAGAGTTCGCGGACGGTCTCGTACGCCGAGCCGGGCACCTACGACCCGCGGGTGAAGGTGTGGTCGTACAGCGATGGCGAGGACAGCGACAGCGCGACCTGCGGCACGGTCACCGTGAGTGACCCGACGCCGACACCGACGCCAACACCGACGGCCACTCCTACTCCAACACCGACGCCAGCATCGACGGCCACTCCTACCCCAACACCGACGGTCACTCCCACCCCAACACTGACGCCAGCACCGACGGCCACTCCCACCCCAACACTGACGCCAGCACCGACGGCCACTCCCACTCCAACACCGGCGGTCACGCCTACACCAACACTGACGCCAACACCGGCGGTCACTCCCACCCCAACACTGACGCCAACACCGGCGGTCACTCCCACCCCAACACTGACGCCAACACCGGCGGTCACTCCCACCCCAACACTGACGCCAACACCGGCGGTCACTCCCACCCCAACACCGATGCCGACGACAACACGAACACCGACGGCAACTCCGAGACCGGATTCGCTTTCAGATCCGACGGCAACCACGACGGGGAGCGACGGTCCTGGATTCGGTGCCATGGAACTCTCGCTGGCGCTCGTCCTGATGACATTGGTCGCGATTCGGAGGAGAAGCTAAGAGGCCCGTACACGACCGAGATCGCCCATCTGCCAGTGGTAGACGAAGACAATGTACCACCTTCCGTTCGACTCGGTCAATCCGAACGCCTACTTTGCTGCATAAGCGCTCTGTATTCAGCACAGCTCTACCAACATCACCGATAGATGATAGAAACGCCAGCGTTAGATTCGCAACTGATACTGAACGCCGCGACGCGGGCAGAGGTATTTCACCGAACGTCCCGAAGTACCGCCATGCGCATCCGCACACTCGTACTCGCTCTCGCGGCCGGACTGGCCGCGTTCCTCGCGGTCGGGGTCGCGGTCACGGAGGTCGCGCTCCGGTGGATCGAGTTCTCGCTGTTCGTCGGGCTCCCCGTCGGCCTCCTCGCCGGCGTGACGGCGGTCGCTCTCGTCATCACCGGCCTCGGCACGGGGGTCTCTCATCTCCGCCGCCGGATAGCCGTCACCGTGGCGACCTTCGGCCTCGCCTTCCTCCTCGTCCTCGCCGTCACTGTGGGGGCGTTCTCCGTCCGAAACTCGCACGCCCTGGCCCTCGCGGTCGCCGTCGGCGCGCTCACTGGCTTCGGCGCGTTCGCGCTCGACTACGCGGAGACAGCGGTGCTGACCGGCTGACGCGCCGGCGTCGTCGTCACGGACGATCTCGCGTCGCGACCGCCGGATCCGCTCAGCCGTCCGGCGAAAACCGTTCGAGAACCGGGATCTCTTCGATCCGCTCGTCGTCCAGCGCGTCCCAGTCGATGCCCGCGGGCCGCTCGTGGGGAGTCTCCGTCCGAACGACGCGCTCGGGCGTGACGATCACGTCAAGGGGCACGTCGTGGGCGTCGACCGCGACCCCATCGCGGACCTGTAACTCGTGGACTGTCGTGACGACCGTCGTCTCCGCGTCGACCAGCCCGAGTTCCGACAGCACGGCGAACTCCAGGTCGCTGTATCCCTCGCCCTTGCCGACGCGGGCGCCGTCGGGCGAGACGGCGACGCTCCCGACGACGACGAGGTCGATCCGGTCGACGACCGCGGGACCGACCTGCTCGGCGTGGTCCTCGACGCCCGAGACGGTCGCCGCGGCGTCTGGATCGGCGAGTTCGGCGGGGTCGAGTCGGTAGAAACAACGCTCGTCGCGGAGTCGGGGCACCGCCATGTAGACGGTTTTACCGGCGTCGAGCGCGGCGCGTCGGACCGGGAGCTGCGGCGCGTCCGGGTTGGCCTTCAGCCGCCGAGCGTCGGTCCACTCGTCGAGGCCGGCCAGGCGCTGGGCGGCGGCGTCGGCACCGGCGAAGTTGGGAATGCGGCCGTGGGGCGGGAAGGGAAAGCGGGCCTCGCCGCTGTCTTCGAGTTCGTCCCACACCGTCTCGCGGAGGGACTGTTTGTCCACGTCGACCACCGGAGTCAGATGACGTCGGAGGCGGCGGTGTCCGCCTGCACGTCGGTCTCCACGTCGATGTTCTGGATCAGCTGGACGAGGTCTGCCAGCTGCGGGAAGGTGTAGACGGTGACTTCCACGTCGGCGTCGCTGGCGACGACGTGGGAGTCGACGACGAAGGCGATCTCTTCGTCGGGCCAGCCGCCCATCTCGTCGACGATGTCGCTCGCGGGGCCGAAGATAAAGGAGGGCGTCGACATGTCGATGGTGGTGTCGAGGACGTTCGCCCACCCGTCGATGAAACCGCTGGTCATGATGTTACCGATCTCCTGCATGGCCGAGCGCTCCATGTCGGTGAAGTGGCCGTCGGCGTCGTCGTCGCTCCCCATGTCGCCGACCATACTTTGCGCGAGGCGCTTGCTGCCTGCGGGTTCGAGCATGAAGAGGACGTACCCGTAGGGTGGTTCCGTCAGTTCGACGTAGATTCCGACCTGCTCGTGGTCACCCAGATGGGTCCTGACGTCCTCCATGTCGAGAAAGCTGATCTTCGACACCTCGATCTCCGTGTGGAGCCCCGAGAGCTGGTTCAGGTGGGCCGAGACGGTGGACGCTCCCTCCTTCGCCATCTCGTTGAAGAGGGCCAGTTTCCGCACGTCGACCTCGTAATCCATACCCTTCCGTGGGTCTCGACCAATGTAAACGCTCTGGGGACCGCACGAGCGCGGATCGCCCTCGGCGGGCAGGGGACCGCTCTACCGGTAGTTTCCGAGTACCGCGATACGTGATACATAAGCGACGTATACTCTTGGGGATGTCGAACGGGATACGAGATGGCGGGTGGACGGTTCGACGTACCCCCGGCGACCGACCAACCCGTCGAGACCCCACACATGCCGCTCTTCACGACCGATCCGACGGCCGTCGACTCGTCGACGATCGACGAGTACCTCGGCGCGGTTTCGGGTTCGGTGTCCGACCTGGAACTGCTGCTGTGGGTGCTGGTCTGCTGGGCGCTCGTGCTCGACATCGTTTTGACTGCGTACGGCCTCTCTATCGGCCTCGTCGAACGCAACCCGCTCATGCGGCAGGCGCTCGACGCGTTCGGCCTGAGTGCCCTGGCGCTCGCGAAAGCCGGCGCCGTCGCGGTCGCGCTCGTCTTCCGCGCGCTGTGGCCGGAGTACGCGCTCGTCGCCCCGATCGGTCTCGCCATCCCCTGGGTACTGGCCGTCGTCTTCAACGCGGCGCTGCTGGCGTCGCTCTGAACGCGGCCCGCCTCGGGCCAGTGCCCCCGGGCCGGCGACACGCCGCCCCCACCCGAGACGCTTCGACTCGACCGACGGTGAACGTGCAATCGAAACGATCCTTTTTTAGCGGACTGTGACGAGTCGCCACACGCACGACTCACCCCTCTGGGTGGGGGGTAGCGTGCGGTGGGTACGATGCGCGGTTCACTACTAACGAGTCTGGACAGACCGTGGGTGTTCGAGGCCCGGTCCGTCGGCGACGCCGACGACCGGGTCGTCGAGAGAGCGCTCTGGGTGGTCGTCCTCGCGTCGCTCGCGCTGGACGTCTCGACCACCTGGCTCGGTCTGTCGATGGGGCTCGCCGAGGGGAACCCGGTGATGCGCTGGGCCATCGACGGCGCCGGTTTCGGCGCGCTCGCCGCGGCGAAACTCCTCGTCGTCGGCGGCGCGGTCTGCCTCCGGGCGGCCCGACCCCGTCACGGGACGGCCATCGCGCTGGGGCTCGCGCTCCCGTGGACGGTGACCGTCCTCGTCAACGCCGTCGTACTCGCGTCGGTCTGAGCGACCCGTCGCGTGTCCGCCGGCCCCCGGAACGGCCGTGGGATCCGTTCCGTCGGCGCCGGACCTCTCCACAGACGGGCACGCCGTCACTCGTCGCTCGTCCGCTTCTCCGCGAGCACCGTCCGGTCGAACGAACACACCAGCGTGTCCTCCCCCGGTTCGACGCGATACGCCTCGACGCGCATCGTCACGACGCCGCGCTCGCCGTCGCTCGTCTCCCGCTTGTCCGTGACCGTCGACTCCGCGCGGATCGTGTCCCCGTGGAACACCGGTTCGGGGTGCTCCACGTCGTCGTACGAGAGGTTGGCGACGATGGTCCCGTCGGTCGTTTCGGGGATCGAGAGCCCGACCGCGAGGCTCATCGTGTAGAGGCCGTTGACCAGTCGCTCCCCGAACTGCGTCGACGTGGCGAACTCGGCGTCCAGGTGCAACGGCTGCTGGTTCATCGTCAGGTCGCAGAACCGCTGGTTGTCCGATTCGGAGATCGTGCGGCGCTTGTCGTGGGCGATGGGTTCGCCGACCTCGAAGTCCTCGTAGTAACGCCCTGACATGGATCGACTCTCGATTCGGCGGCGGTTAACGATTTGGCTGACACGCCGATACCCCTCGGCGCCCGTAGCTACAAACCGCTGGCGGACCCAGGAACGCACATGCCACGCCGGAGCGTCCTGTTCTCGCCGGGCGACCAGCCGACACTCATGCGGAAAGCCCCGACTACCGGGGCCGACGCCGTCGTCTTCGACCTCGAAGACGCCGTGGCCTCCGGGAAGAAGGCCGACGCCCGCGACGCCGTCCGCGACGTTCTCTCCACGCTCGACGCCGACTGCGAGGTCTGCGTGCGCGTCCAGCCGCCGGGCCGCGGCGCGAGCGACGACCTCGAAGCGATCCTCGACGACCCGTCCGCGCGGGCGGCGCTCGACGCGCTCGTCCTGCCGAAAGCAGAGGAAGCCGACGACGTCGAGGCGCTGGCCGATCTCGCGGCCGAACGCGACGCCGACCTCCCGATACTCGCGCTCGTCGAGACGGCCGCGGGGGTCCTGCACGCCGAGGCGATCGCTGCCGCGAGGCCCACGGACGCCCTGATTTTCGGCGCCGAGGATCTGGCCGCCGACGTCGGAGCGACCCGGACGGAGGAGGGGACCGAAGTGCTCCACGCCCGCGAACACGTCGTCCTCGCGGCGGCCGCGGCAGGCGTGGACGCGATCGATACGCTGCACACCGACTTCGTGGACGAGGCCGGCCTGCGCAACGACACCGAGTTCGCGCTCGAACTGGGGTACGACGGCAAACTCGCCATCCATCCGTCGCAGGTCGGTCCGATCAACGAGACGTTCACGCCCGCACCCGAGCGCGTCGAGTGGGCCGAGCGGGTGCTCGCGGCGAGCGAAGAAGCCGACGCGGAGGGGCGGGGCGTCTTCGCCGTCGACGGCGAGATGATCGACGCGCCGCTGGTCGCCCAGGCCGAGCGGGTGCTGGACCGGGCCCGCGCGGCGGACGGAGACCCCGAATGAGCGACGCCGTTTCCGCCGGAAATGACGGGCTCTCTCGGATGTGACGGATCGGCGGATTTCCGGAACCTCAGTGGCTGATCGTCCCGTGAGTCGGCGATCGGCCGAACCCTTTTCAGCGCTCTGACCCATCTGTTCGCATGGCCGAAGACGCCAATCCCTTCGAGAGCCTCCAGGAGCAGGTCGACGACGCCGCCGCGCACCTCGACGTCGACGCCGGCGCGCTCGAACGCCTCAAACGCCCCGAACGGATCCTCGAGACGAACCTCTCGGTCGAGCTGGACGACGGATCGGTCGAAGTCTTCCGCGCCTATCGCTCGCAGTTCAACGGCGCCCGCGGCCCCTACAAGGGCGGCATCCGCTATCACCCGCAGGTCTCCCGCGACGAGGTCAAGGCGCTGTCGGGCTGGATGGTGTACAAGTGCGCCGTCGTCGACATCCCCTACGGCGGCGGGAAAGGCGGGATCGTCGTCGACCCCGACGAGTACTCCGAAGCCGAACTCGAACGGCTCACGCGTTCGTTCGCCACGGAACTGCGGCCGATCATCGGCGAGGACAGGGACGTCCCCGCGCCCGACGTCAACACCGGCCGCCGGGAGATGAACTGGATCAAGGACACCTACGAGACCCTGGAGAACACGACCGAGCCGGGCGTCGTCACCGGCAAAGCGCCGGAGAGCGGCGGATCCGCGGGCCGCGTCGAGGCCACCGGTCGCTCCGTGATGCTCACGGCGCGGGAGGCCTTCGACTACCTCGGCAAGGAGATCCAGGGCGCGACCGTCGCCGTGCAGGGCTACGGGAACGCGGGCTCGATCACCGCCGAACTCCTCGAAGACCTGGGCGCGAGCGTCGTCGCCGTCTCGGACTCTTCGGGCGCGGTGTACGATCCGGACGGCCTCGACACCCGCGCCGCCAAGGCTCGCAAGACCGAGACCGGCGACGTGACCGACTACGACGCGCCGGAGACGCTGCCCAACGAGGAGTTGCTCACCCTCGACGTGGACCTGCTAGTGCCCGCCGCGCTGGAGAACGCCATCGACGAGGGCCTCGCCCGCGAGGTGGAAGCCGACGTGATCGTCGAGGCCGCCAACGGTCCGCTGACGCCCGACGCCGACGACGTCCTGACCGACCGCGACGTGACCGTCCTCCCGGACATCCTCGCCAACGCGGGCGGCGTCACCGTCTCTTATTTCGAGTGGGTTCAAAATCGCCAGCGCTTCTACTGGTCCGAGGAGCGCGTCAACGAGGAACTGGAGACCGTCGTCGTCGACGCGTTCGACCGGTTGACGTCGGTGTTGGAGGACCGCGACCTGCCGAACTTCCGGACCGCCGCGTACGTCGTCGCCATCGAGCGCGTGGTGACCGCCAGCGAACAGGCCGGTACCTGGCCGTAGGGAGCGACCAGAACGGGCCCGCCCGCGAGAGGTCCGCTAGACCGCGTCAGTCGATGTACGGCTCTTCGATCGCCTCGTCGCTCCCGAACACCGTCCCGATTCGTCGAGTGACCACGTCGAAGACGGTGATGACCGGTCCGAGCAGGGTCTCGACCGCGCGGACGACCGGCGCGACGGACACGGCCCACCGCTCCGCGTTCCCCAGGCCGACGGACTTGGGGACGATCTCGCCGAACAGCAGGACCAGCGTGCTCGTGACCAGCGTCGCCACGACCACCGCCGGTCCGGGTTCCAGATAGCTGGTGACGAGCACGGTCACGATGCTCGAGATCGCCACGTTGACCA
Organism: Halosimplex rarum; assembly: GCF_047715405.1. Lineage (NCBI taxonomy): Archaea > Methanobacteriati > Methanobacteriota > Halobacteria > Halobacteriales > Haloarculaceae > Halosimplex > Halosimplex rarum. Next base: position 256,535 of record NZ_CP180412.1, on the reverse strand, counting down.
CGTTGTTCCCGACGAGGAGGGTGACGAGCAGGCGATGGGGGTCGTCGACGAGTCCCTGTAGCACTCGGGCTCGCTCGCTGTGTTCGGCCTCCTCGTCGACCCATGCCCTGGGAAGCGAGAAGATGGCCGTTTCGGAACTGGAGAAGAAGGCGCTACACGCGAGCAGAACCAGCGTCGCCGCGATACCCGCCACCGCGACTGAGAGACCTACCATGCCACCCCGTTCTCCACCCCGCCGGAAGTATCCCGGGACTGGTCCCGCCCGGTCTCCGCCGCCGTGAATTCGTCCCACCCGTTATGCCTCGCCGGGCCGAACGCTCGACCATGCCGGTCTACGAGCGAGAGACGATCGTCGACGCTCCCTTCGAGGAGGTGTGGGCGTTCCACTCCCACCACTCCGGACTGGAGGCGCTCACGCCCGACTGGATGCACCTGCGCGTGGAGTCGGCCGTCGGTCCCGACGGGGAACCCGACCCCGAGACCCTGGAGACCGGCTCGAAGATCGTGTCGACCATCGCTCCGTTCGGCGTCGCGCCGCGCCAGCGGTGGGTCTCCTACGTCGCCGCCCGCGAGGAGGGCGACGGGACGGCGCTGTTCCGCGACGAGATGATGCGTGGCCCCTTCCCGAAGTGGGTCCACACCCACACCTTCGAGGCCGTCGACGGAGGGACGCGCGTCCACGACCGCGTCGAGTACGAACTCCCCGTCGTCCGCGGTCTCTTCGGCCCGCTCGGCTGGATCGGCTTCGAGCCGCTGTTCCGCTATCGCCACCGGAAGACGAAGGAGCTGCTGGAGGAGTAGCCGAAACCGCCCGGATCACGCTGTCGTCGGTCCCCACCACGCGGAGTCGGGCCAGAAAGAATTTTACGCCGAGCGCCGACCCGCTCGTATGTCGTCGCAGCGACAGCACGCGGTCGCCGCCGTCGCGGTACTCCTCGCAGTCAGCGGCTGCCTCTCGGCCCTCCCAGTCAGTCAGCCGCCGACACCGACGCCCGAGGCCGTCGGCTTCGAGGCCCTCTCGGACGAGCCGAGTCCACAGACAGTGAGTCTGGAGAACCGGTGGAACCGCACCGTCACTGCGCAGTTACGGGTCGTCCGGGTGGCGACCAACACCACGGTCCACAACGAGACCTACCACCTCCCACCCCGGACCGAACGGACCGTCTACAACACCTCCGCGTCCGACCCCGAGGGCGTCGAGTCGTTCCGAGTCACGCTGAGCACTCTGGGGACGACCGAACACACGACCATCGAGAACAACGCGTGTTTCGGTGGCGCGTCCGGCACAATTAGGGGCGACGGAACTGTCTCCTTTTTCGCCAGCGTTTGTTGACTGGAGCGCGGACGGTTATACTGGGTGTCGACCGCTAGCGACGGTCCGTCGCAACCAACTGCCGGAAATCGAGTCGGGGTAGGCTAACGACTTTCTGATTCCCTGTCTTTTGTTCTCGTATGACAGACGTAGCTGTCGTCGGCGGGGGTCCCGCCGGCCTGAGCGCCGCACTGTTCACCGCCAAGAACGACCTCCACACCGTCGTCTTCGACACGGACAAGACCTGGCTGCACAAGGCGCACCTGTTCAACTACCTCGGCATCGAGAGCGAGGACGGGACGGCGTTCCTGGAGGACGCCCGCGAGCAGGTCGACGGGTTCGGCGTCGACCGCCGGCAGGGCGAACAGGTCCAGACCGTCGAGCGCGACGGCGACCAGTTCCGCGTCGTCACCGAAGACGACGACCTCGCCGCGGACTACCTGGTCCTCGCCACCGGCGCGAACCGCGGTCTGGCCGAGGACCTCGGGTGCGCGTTCACCGACGAGGACGTCGTTGACGTCGACGTCGACATGGAGACCGACGTCGACGACGCGTACGCCACCGGCGCGATGGTCCGCGCCGAGGAGTGGCAGGCCATCATCTCCGCCGGCGACGGCGCTGCCGCCGCCCTCGACATCCTCTCGAAGGAGAAAGGCGAGCACTTCCACGACTTCGACGTCCCCGACGACGCGGAGTAAGGCCGAGCGATCGCCCCCCGGTCGTCGCAGCCGGTCGTCCTGTGACGACGGCCGCGTTCTCGCCGTTCAATCGCGCTGATTCGCCGTCGATACTGGCCGACCGAGTCGAACTCTGAGAAAGACACCGACCGATAGCAACAGCGCTGCGAACCCGATAGTCGAAAGGACGGGCACTACTGTCGGATTCGGTCCCATCTCCAGCCGCGTGAGCATCCAGAGGCCGACGACTCCCGCGGCTCCCCCGAACAGCAGACACCAGTACATCGCGAACTCCGCGATCGCTCTCCGCCTGCTCATGGGACCAGTCGACCCCGATGACGTGAAGCTCTTTTGAAATTTTGTGTTGGGTCGTCGCTCGCCGCACGCGACCAGCTACGGGAAATAAAGCCCGCTCGTCTTCCTCGCTCGGAGTTACGATTGCAGGGGACAGAATGCGACGAAAGCCCTCGACGCGCTCGCTAGCAGTGCTCTGGACCGCAGTGGACAGCAAGCATCGAAAGCCCTCGTCGCGCTCGCGGTCGCTGCGTCGGATATCCTCGCTTCGCTCGGATAGAGCCGACGCAGACGACTAAACTGTACGCGAGCGCGTCTCGCCCTTTCAGTCCACCAGGGACAGCACCGCCGACGGCCTCACACCTCCCCAGCCGATTCGCTCAGTCGCGTCCGCTCCTTCGCTCATCCCTCGCACGGCTCCGCCGCGGCCGCTCGTCCGAAGTGGACTCGCGGCCGCGACAGCGCGCGCCATTTCGCAATTCCGGTCGGCTGAATCGGCCCCTCACTCCGACAGTTCGGCGGTGACGTCGCGGAGGAGGCCGTCGATGTTCTCTGGGGTCGTCGGGTGGAACGCGCGGTCGGGCACCTCGCGGACGTCGAGACCCATCTCGACGACTATCTGCATGGTCTTGGCCATCACGTCGGCGTGGTAATGCAGGCCCTGCCAGCCCAGCACCGTCGCGCTGTCGCGGTCGACGACGAGTTTAGAGAGCCCTTCCGGCACGTCTTTGGCCTTGAACACGCCGTCGTCGCTGGCCTGGCGCCTGGCGACGACGACGTCGTAGCCCGAGTCGCGGGCCTCGCGTTCCGTCATGCCGACGCGAGCGTAGGGGTAGACGCCGAGCCCCGAGAAGATTACGTGGTGGGTGACGTTGTGGTAGTCTTGGAGCGGAACGCCCCGCTCGCGGCGGAGGATGTTCTCGGCGGCCGTGGCTCCCTGTTCCTTGGCGACGTGGAGGATCTGTTCCTTGCCGTTGGCGTCGCCGGGGACGAACACGCGGTTGTCGTCGCGGGCCTGCATCGTGTCGAGCACCCAGTCGGGACCGGGCCGAAGAGCGGTGTTCTTCAGGCCCAGCCGACCGAGACAGGGCCGGCGCCCGGTGAAGAGGTAGAGTTCGTCGGCCTCGACGACCTCGTCCTCGCCGTCGGCGTGTTCGAGGTAGAGGCGGACGCCGCCGTCGTCGGTGGGTTCGACCCGCTTCTCGTAGCACTCGGTCGGGATCGTCACGTCGAAGGCCTCGCGGTAGAGGTCGAGGACGGCGTCGCCGAAGGCGGGGTCGGCCTCGTCGATCGGGCGCTCGTCGTGCTCGACGACGGTCACGTCGGTGCCGCCGACCTCGCTGAGGTAGGGCACCATCTCCAGGCCGATGTAGCCCAGACCCATGACGACCGCCGAGTCGGGGAGGTCCGTGTCGTCCAGGATGTCGGCGCTCGTCTGGTGCTCGACGTCCTCGATGCCCGGGAGGTCCGGGATGTTGACGGCCGACCCGGTGGCGACGACGACGTAGTCGGCCTCGAACCGGCGACCGGCGGCGCGGACGGTGCGGTCGTCGACGAACCACGCGGTGTCGTGGACGAACCGCACGTTGTCACGCTCGGCGAGGTCGTGGATCGCGTCCCTGCGATGTTCCGCCCAGCCGAGCGTGTGGTCGTCCTTGCGATCGATCGTGCGTTCGAGGTCGACCTCGTGGGGCTCGCCGCGGAGGCGGTCGTCGTGACGCGCCTGGAAGCGGTGCGCGCCGGCCGAGAGCACTTCCTTCGAGGGCATGCAGCCCCGGAGGATACAGAGGCCGCCGCCGGGGTCGCCGTCGTCGATCAGCGTGAGTTCGACGTCCGGTTCGTCGGCGAGTTCCTCCGCGACGACGGCGCCGGCGCTCCCGTACGCGCCGATGATAACCACGTGAACCATACCTCCGGTACGTGGACGAGTCCTAAATCGTTCGGGGCGGTCGTGCGGCCGGCCCGCCTCTCCGAGTCGGCGCGGCGGCCCGGGAACACGGCGGTCGGCCCGCGACCGCCGCGCTCTCAGTCCTCGACGGGCGAGCGCGGTGCGGGACCGCTGCGCCGTCGGGCGCGGATCCACCGCGCCGGCCGCGAGCGGTTGACGACGCGGTCCCAGATGACCAGCGTCGACGGCAGGACGAGCATGGACGCGATGTAGGCGTAGACGACCGACAGGGCGGTCAGGACGCCGAACGCGCCGATCGCCGGGTTCAGCGCGAACACGAGCATCCCCATCCCGGCGACGGTGGTCAGCATGCTCCCGGTGAGCGCCCCGCCGGTGCCGCGGACGGCGCGGTCGAGCGCGGTCTCGATGTCCGCGCGGTGGAACTCGTCGGCGAAGCGGTGGGTGACGTGGACCGAGTAGTCGATCCCCAGCCCGATCGTCAGCGAGAGGATCACCCCGTTGATCGCGTTGAAGTCGATGCCGAGGTAGCGCATCGACGCGACGACGAACGTCACCGTCAGGGCGATGGGGACGACGTTCGCGACGCCGAGCGACGGGCGCCCCTCCAGCACGCCGTAGACGAGGATCAGGAACGCCGAGGCGCCGACGAGCGTGATGATCAGGCTCGTGATCACCGTGTCGAGGATGAGGCTCGACGCCTCCTGGAAGATGACGGCGTTGCCGGTCGGCGTCGCCTCCAGCGGCGTCTCAGCGGCGACAACCCTTGCGTCGGAGGACACCTCGGTGTTCGTGGCGTCGGCGTCGACCGAGTAGGTCACCAGCGTGCTCCGGCGGTCCTCGGCGAGGACGCCCCCGACCCCGCTCGCCGGCGCCGATTCGAGGTATCCGTACACCTCGCCGAGGTTCTGCTCGGGGATGCCGTCGGCGTCGGGGTCGTTGCGCGCCACCAGGTCGCGGAACTCCGGATCGCGCTCCTGGTAGGACTGCACGATGGTCACGATCGACTGGCTCTCCGCGTGCCGGCCGTCGCGCTCGAAGGTCGGAGGCGGATCCCGCCCGACCCGGTGGACCTGATCGAGCGCGGCGTCCCGGCCCATCCGCGTCTCGACGAACAGCATGACCGAACTGCTCGACGGGAAGTTGTCGTCGATGTAGTTCGTCTTCTCGACGTAGCTGTACTCGGGCGGGCTGAACGGTCCGGGCAGGTCTTTCTGCCACTGGGGCAGTTCGTCGTACTCCGGCGGCAGGAAGTCGTCCTGGCTGAAACCGGTGCCGACGCCCGTGGCGTAGACGCCCGCGGCGCCGCTGCCGACGAGGATCACGAGCATGAACAGCACCGGCGCGCGCTTCGCGATGACGACGCCGCCGCTGAGCAGGCGACCGAGCGCGGACCCCTCGGAACCGAGCGGTCGTTCGCTCATCGTCGGGATCGGGTACCGCGCGCGCAGGCGGTCGATCTTGACCTTCGCCGCCGGGAGGAAGATCCCGAAGATCAGGAAGGTGAAGCAGATCCCGATGGCGGCGACGACGCCGAAGTCGCGGATAGGTTCGAGCGCGCTCGGCAGGTTCGAGAGGAACCCGATGACGGTCGTCCCCATGACGATGAAGAAGGCGACGAGCAGCTGCTCGGTCGTCACCATCATCGACGTGCCGACGGGCTGGCCGCGCTCGCGCTCCTCGCGGTAGCGGTTGATGGCGTGGATCCCGAAGTCGATCCCGACCGCGATGAGCAGCGGCGGAACCGCGACCAGCAGCGGGTTGAACGGGATGTCCGCCAGTCCGAGGAAGCCGAAGGTCCACAGCAGCGTCATCACGATCGCGAAGCCCCCGAGTATCAGGTCGACCAGGTCGCGGTAGGCCACGATCAGGAAGAGGATGATGAGGATGAACGCCGCGGGGAGGACGAGCGCGAGCGACGACCCGATGGTGTTGGGCGCGCTCCCGACGATCTGGATGTCCCCACCCACGGTCGCAAGGACGCGCTCGACGCGCTCCTCGCGCGAACCGACGTCGCGGTCGTGGGTGACGCTGGCCTGGGCCGCTCTCGCCGCCGCGCTCTGGCGGTCGAAGTCCTCGCTGACCTGCGAGGTGAACCCCTGGGTCTCCGCCGCGGCGCGGACCGCCTCGTCGATCTCCGTGGGCGTCGCCGCCTCGACGGCGTCGATCTGCGCCTCGACCGTCGTCGCCTGCGGGTCGAGTTGCTGTGCGACGGTCCGCGCGGGACTGGAGACGCTCGTCACTCGCAGGTCCTCGTGGTCCTGGAGCCGTTCCTGCGCCCGCAACAGTCGCAAGAGGCTCGGCCTGGAGAGGACGTTCTGCTCGCGCTGGAGCAACTGCGTCGTGGTCGAACTCTCCCCGAAACTGGAGCCGAACTCGCGCTGGATGTCCTCGAAAGCCTCGAAGGAGTCCAGGTCCTCGACGAACTGGTTGCTGCCGGACTCGGTCTCGACGTTCCCCAGACCGAGGAGGAACACTCCCGTCAGCAGGAGGAAGGCGAGGCTGATCCGCCCCGGATAGGCGGAGATGGCCTCGCCGACCTCGTCGGTGAACCACTGGAAGACCATCTGGTCACCTGCCGAAGCGCAGGTAGCCGACGACGACGATCACGGCGACCACCGCGACGGCGATCACGGACAGCGGCAGGCCGCTGCCGCCGTCGTCGTCGGGTTCGGTCACGTCGACGGCGAAGGTGTAGCCGCTGGAGAGCTTCGTGTCGCCGTCGGCGTCGTCGTACTGGAAGTCCATCTCCAGGGGGTAAGACTTCGTCAGCGCGCCGCCGCCGGCGCTCACCTCGAAGGTGAGCGTCTCGGACTCACCGGGTTCGATCCGGTCGGCGTAGGCCTCGCTGTCGTCGACGCTGATCGGGTCGTCAGCGAACAGCGCGGCGTTGACGTTCTCGACGGCGCTCTCGCCGTCGTTCGTGACCGTCACTTCGAGGACGCGGCCGGCCCCGCGCTCGACCGTCGCGTTGCCGGCCGACACGTCGAAGCGATCGCGCTGCTGGCCGACGCGCTGGCGCACGTCGAAGCTCTCGGCCTCGCGGCGCTCGTCGTCCTCGTTGCGGTAGGTCGGACGGAGCGTGAACTGGCGCGGGCCGGACTCCGCGGCCTCGCTGATCTCCACGTCGAACGCGAAGTTCCTGGACTGGTTGACCCGCAAGTTGCCGACCGAGTACTCCCGTTCGAGCGGCGAGACGCTCGAACTCTCGCTCTCGAAGACGATGACGACGCTGTCCGCGCGCGCGTCGCCGGTATTGGTGATCGTCCCCGAGAGCGTCCCCTCCTCGCCCACGCGGAGCGAAGAGCTCACGTTACTCGCCGCGAACTCGTACTCGACTTCGGGGTCGGGTTCGACGCCGAACTGGAGGGCCCCGGACTCGCCGGGGTCGCCCTCGGTGTCCTCGTAGGCGACCGACGCCTGCAGCGAGTAGCTCCGCGACTCGGCGTCGGGCGTCGCCGTCGCATCGACCGTGATCTCGCGGGTCTCGTTGGGGGCCCAGGCACCGACGTACTGGCTGGCGCTGGCCGAGCCGCCGAAGACGAGCGCGCTGCTGCCGGAAGTGAATGTGACCGAGGCGTCGCGGACCGCCGCGGGGCCGTCGTTGCGGAGGGTGACGGTGACCGGCCCGTCGTCAGCGACGGCCACGTCGCTCTCGACGGAGGCGACGCTGAACGACTGCTCGGGTTCGGGCGTGACCCCGAACGAGAGCGACTGGGACTGCATCGGCGTGCTGTCCTCGTCCTCGTAGTTGACCGTCGCGCCGAAGGCGTAGCGCTGTTCGCTCGCCGACTGGGCGGCGCTGACGCGATAGGAGACGGTCCGGCGCTCGCCCGACTCCCAGACGCCGTCGACGTAGCGCGACGACGACGTGGCCTGTCCGAAGGTCAGGTCCGCGTTCTGGGACTCGAGCACGACCGAGGCGTTGCGGGCGACCGCGGTCCCGGTGTTCCGGAGAGTCACGTCGACCGTCCCCGTGGCGCCGATGCGCGCGGTCGATTCGACGTTCGTCACGCGGAACTGCGCGGCCTCCTCGATCGTCAGGTCGACCGTGAAGTTCCGGGTGGTGCTGTTGCGTTCGGTCTCACTCGTCTGGGGGTCGACCGACTCCGTGTAGTTGTAGCTGACGTTGATCGGGAGCTCGTAGGTGCCCGGCTGGGCGTCTCGGTCGACGCTCATGCTGAACTCGACCGGCGCCGACGACCCGTCGGGCAGTTGCGCGAGAGCGCGCTCGTTCGTGTTGATCGTGACGGGCGCCTCGTGGTCGTCGTCGACGCTGACGCGCACGGCCCGGGCGGTCGTCACCTGCTGTTCCAGTTGCGGGTTCGAGGCCGACCCGCTGGTGACGTTGCCGTCGTTGAGCACGACGACCTGCAGTGACGTCTGCTCGCCCGGCTGGAAGTCCGTGTCGGGCACCGACACGTCGATGCCCGGATGACCCGTTATCTCGTGTTCGTCCACCGCGCCGGCGGTGACGCTCGGCGCGAGGACGAGCAGTACGACTGTCGCGACTACCGTGGCCTGTGACCGTTGCATACCTGAAATCACGTTCCTCACCCACCGTGCCGCGGGGACCAACAGGCGGCGCCGCAGGTGTCGTCCGCCGATTTCGGCCCCAACCCCGTCAATCATTGTAAACCGTAGTGAACGATCTGCCAGTTTGTTCGGCCGCAGACACGGTACGGCGGACCGGAACGCGTTCCCGCGGATTCAGTTCGTTAATTGATAACATTTAACAAGGCATAGGGCGTAGTTACCGATAGCGTCGAACCGGCAGACAGCGACGGAACGTGGACACTACCAATGGCAACCAACGAGACCCGCTCCGAGACGAGCCGCTACGACGAACTCGAGATCGCAAACGGGGACGTCGTCATCTACGACGTCGACAACCACCGGGCGTGGATCCAGTCAGACCAGACGGTATCGGGCGACGAGATGGCCTGAGGGCGTGCAGCGCGGGGTTCGTGTCCGACGCCGGACGAGCCCGCTCGACTACCGGGGTCACAGTTTTTGCTGCGGCGACCGTCAGGTGAGCGTATGGCGCTCCCCTTCGACCCCGCGGAACTGACGAGCGGAGACATCGGCGAGAAGCGCGCGACCCTGGAGATGGACCACGAGGCGGCGATCGAACACGTCCGCGAGGCCTTCGAAGCCGCTGGCTTCGGGTTCCCGGCGGAGTTCGCCCCGTCGGACCTGCTCAACGAGAAGGTCGACGCGGACCGCGACCCCTACTACTTCCTCGGCGCGTGCAACCCCGCGATGGCAGACCGCGCGCTCGACGCCTCCGACGGCCGCATCGGCGGGCTGTTCCCCTGCGGCGTCGTCGTCTGGCAGGAAGAACCCGGCGTCCAGACCGTCTATCACGTCTCCATCATGCGGATCGCCCGCCTCAACGGGATGGCGCCCGACTCCGACGAGTGGGCCGACATCGTCGCAGAAACCGGGCAGATGGTCGACGAGGCGTGGGCGAACCTCGACGCGCGGCCCTGACCAGTACCCGATCTGGGCGGCTCAGAGAATGCAGAGTGCCCGGTGAACGCGACGGCGAGCGGGACCGAGTCACTGCGAGGAGCCGTCGTCGCTACTGCCGTCCGCGGTGGAGTCGGTTCCGACGTCGTCAGTTCCCGCGTCGCCGGCGTGGTCCGTCGTCGCGCCGCCAGACGCGCCGTCGCCGACCTGGGCCTGCAACCGGGCGATCTCCGTTTCGAGTTCCCGGATGCGGTCGTCGTAGTCATCGCGGGAGCGGAGCCACACCGTCCCGAGGACGACGACGAGCAGGACCGGCAGACCGAACATCACCAGACCCATCAACAGGATGACGAGCAACTCGATACCGCCGGGGATCCCGAACTGGAGGGGCATACGCGGTGGTACGATCGACCGGAGCAAAACAGTTGGGTCCCCTGTCGGTCAGAAGTCGCCGATCGACGTCTGCAGGCCGGCGACGAGGTTCGACTTCCGGCGGAGGTGGCCCAGCCCGATCGGCAGCTGGTCGACCAGTCCGTTCAGCGCGGCGTGGAAGCTCTCGGCGACGCCGTGCTCGCCGTCGAAGGCGTGGCGGACCCCCTCGCGGACCTGCCAGACGCCGACCGGCGCCCAGTACTCGTCGGTCACCTCGCGGAGGACGAGCGCCTTGGCCTGCCGGTCGCGCTCGTGGAGGTGTTCGAGCACGGCGAGCCGGGAAGCGTAGTACGCCCCGGCGGTCTCCTCGACGTAACCGGTCCGGCCCTCCCAGCCCTCGTATGCGCTCCCGAGGTAGTAGTCGTTCGCGGTCGGGTTCCAGACGCTCTCGGGGGCCTTCATCTCGACGAGTTCGTACTCCCAGTTGCCGGGCGCGAGGATCACCCAGTAGCGGTTGCCCATGTACTCGTTCGTCCAGACGGACACCTCGTCGACGGTGTCGCTGTGCTGGAGCCCGCCCCGGAGGAACTTCCCGACGGTGTCGTCGACGGCGGTGATCGACCACCGCGTCGGGACGAGTTTCCGGCTGTGACCCTGCCCGAGCGCGCCAGCCGAGAGGATGGTGTTGATGTCGTAGACGTCGAACCCGCGGCGGTAGAGGTAGGTCATCGCCCCCTCCGCGGCCCAGTCGTCGTCTTCGAGGGTCTTCTCGACCGGGCGCGGCACGTGGGGATTCTCCGCGAGGTCGGCGTTCGTCGCGCGGGCGCGCGGCCCCGTCGGCGTGGAGACGTCGTCGAGGGTCAGGTCGATGTCCGGGGTGCCGTCGAGGCCGACCTCCACGTCGACGGGGTGGTCGGCGATGGCCACCTCGCGCTGGGTGCCGACGAAGCCGTCCCAGACGTCGTTGACGTCGACCTTCGCAGAGCGCGTGGAGTTGAGCATCCCCGTCCGCCGCTGGAGCACGTCGTCGATCTGATAGCCCTGCTGGTACCAGTCGCCGCTGGTCGCGAAGTCGGCGGCGTCGGCGTCGCCGCCCATCGGGGAGAGGACGCCCGTCGACACGTCGGGGTAGCCAGACCGGCCGACGAACACCTCGGGCGCCGTGGAGCCGAACATGGAGTCGCCCTGAACGGCCTGCTGGAACTCCCGCTCGACGTCGTCGAGGTACTCGGTGATCTCGTAGGACTTCTCCTCGGCCAGGCGGCGCTTCTCGGCCGCCTCGTCGCGCTGGAAGTCCTCGATGAAATCGTCGAGGCGCATGCCCGCCATTGCTCTCCCGGTAGTTCCCCCAGCGGCTTGAATCAGTCGGTGGAACCGCGGGGCCGCGCTACGTGGGGCCCCGCTCGCCGGCAACGCGCCCCGCCCGTCCCACGTTCAGTCGTCGGCCACGCGTTCACTCGCCGCTCGGTCCGCGACGTCGGCGAGGACCACCCCGTGGCGCGCCAGCCGGTGTTCGATAGAGGGGTGGACGGCGGTGAGCCGCTCGAGGCGCGTCCGTCGGATCGCGAACGGCGCGGCGCCGGCGACGGCGTCGTCGGGCGCCCCCACCGAACCGACGGCGTACAGCCCGGTACAGAAGTCCGTCTCGCCGGCGTGCTCGACCGCCACGTCGTCGGCGTGGCACTCTTCGAGGCGGCTCGCGCGGGCCGCCAGCGCCCGCATGACCACGACGACGCCGGCGCTCGCGACCACGTAGACGACGGCGTTGACGCCGTTCGAGCGGGCGACGCCGGCCACGAGGAAGACACCTCCCCCGACCATCGCGATCTGGGGCGGGACGTGCCGGAGCGCGACCACCCAGACGGCCGCGAGGCCGACCACGTGGGTGACCGCGACGCGGACCGGCACCTGCCGGAGGTGGCCGAGCGCCACGTGGGCGATCTCGTGGGCGACCACGGCGCGGAGCGGTCCGTCGTCGAGTCGCTCGGCGAGCGCTTCCGAGACGATGAGGACCGTCCGGTCCCCGTCGCCGAGGATGTTCACGCCTCCCGGGCTCTCCGGGTCGACGACGACCGTCGGGGCCGGGACGCCGAAGTCCGCGGCCACCTCGGCCACGATCCGCCGGAGGCGCGGCGGCGCCTCGTCCGCCCACTCGACCCCGCGGAAGATCCCGTCGGTGACGACGCCGCTGACGGCGTACTCCAGGCCGAAGCCCGCGAGGACGACCGCCGCGATCCCGGCCAGCGGCATCCCCGTCGCGTAACAGGCCGCCAGCGCGACGGCGAGCACCCCGAAGAATCCGGCGTCGACCAGCCGGTAGGCCGCCGGGAGTCCCGCGGCGCGGTCGAGTCGGTGCGTGAGCGACACGAGAGACGTCCCGTAGTTCGGCCCCGCCGGACAAAAACAGTCGCCTCCGACCCGCGGGTCACCCGAACCCCACCACTTCGATCTGCTCCTGGTAGCGGTTGCGGATGGTGACCTCTGTCACCTGGGCCACGTCGGCCACTTCCCGCTGGGTCTTCTTCTCGTTACAGAGCAGGGACGCGGCGTAGATGGCCGCGGCGGCGTAGCCGGTCGGGGACTTGCCGGAGAGCAGCCCCTGTTCGGTGGTCTGGTCGATGATCTCGTTGGCTTTCGTCTGGACCTCCTCGGCGAGGTCGAGCTCGGAACAGAACCGGGGGACGTACCGCTTGGGGTCGACCGGCTCCATCTCCAGTCCGAGCTCCTTCGAGACGTACCGATAGGTGCGGCCGATCTCCGTCCGGTCGACGCGGGACACGTCGGCGATCTCCTCCAGGCTCCGGGGGATCCCCTGCTTGCGGCAGGCGGCGTAGAGACAGGCGGTGGCGACGCCCTCGATGGAGCGGCCGCGGATGAGGTCCTCGTCGAGCGCGCGTCGATAGACGATCGACGCGACCTCGCGCGCAGAGCGCGGGACGCCGAGCGCGGAGGCCATGCGGTCGACCTCCGAGAGCGCGAACTGGAGGTTGCGCTCGCCGGCGTCTTTCGTCCGGATGCGCTCCTGCCACTTGCGCAGGCGGTGCATCTGGCTCCGCTTGCGCGAGGAGATGGCGCGACCGTACGCGTCTTCGTCCCGCCAGTCGATGGTCGTCGTCAGTCCCTTGTCGTGCATCGTCCGCGTCGTCGGCGTGCCCACTCGCGACTTCTCCTGTCGCTCGCTGTGGGTGAACGCTCGCCACTCCGGCCCCGGGTCGATAGTCCCCTCCTCGACGACCAGCCCGCAGTCGTCGCAGACCAGTTCCCCCCGGTCCGCGCTCTTCACCAACTCCTCCGACCCGCAGTCCGGACACGCCCCCTCGGCGCGTTCGTCCTCGCTCTCGGTCGTGCGCTCGGGGCCCCGTTCCCGCTGGCGGCTGGACCGTGTCATCGCACCCGTGTGCTAATAGATGGCACGATTTAAACCCTTGGTAATATATCTTGTGACATCATGAGAATTTGCCGATAGGGGTGACGCGGCTGGGAGTCGGCGGGCGGGGCCGAGAGGGGAGTCGGACGGGGCGTCGCGGGATCGAGCGAGACGGGGCTGGGCCGGTCGGGATCCGAACGCATTTGGCCGCGCGCTGGCGACCTCCGGACGATGCCGACAGTCGAGTGCGACGTCGACGCGGCCCGCTCGCGCCTCGAAGACGCGGGCGTGGCGATCGAGGAGGGCAACACCGACCACGAGCGCTGGCGCGCCGAGCGCGGCGGCGCGACGGCGGTCGCCTACGACGACAAGGTGGTGATCCAGGGAGCCAACCCCGCCGAACTCGAGGGACTAATCCGCGAGGGCGGCGGCCGCGCGCACGTGTACTTCGACGGTGCCTGCCGCGGCAACCCCGGTCCCTCTGCGGTGGGCTGGGTCATCGTCAGCGGCGACGGGATCGTCGCCGAGGGCGGCCACACGATCGGTCGCGCCACCAACAACCAGGCCGAGTACGAGGCGCTCATCGAAGGGGTGCGGGTCGCCCGCGACTACGGGTTCGACGAGATAGACGTCCGCGGCGACTCGGAGCTCATCGTCAAGCAGGTCCGTGGCGAGTGGGACACCAACGACCCCGACCTGCGGGAGTACCGGGTCTCCGTCCGCGAACTCCTCACGGGGTTCGACCAGTGGTCGCTGGAACACGTCCCGCGAGAGATCAACGACCGCGCCGACGAACTGGCGAACGAAGCGCTCGACGAGGCCTGAACGCATGCCCGACGAATCACCCGACCCGAGCGAAGCGCCCGACGTCCTCGCCGACGACGACGGCGATCCCGACGACCTCCCGCCAGAGACCGTCGTCGAGCAAGCCGAGCGACTCACGAAACTGGCCAGAGAAGCTGTCGTCGACGAGGAGGCCGCGGCATATCGCGCCGACCGCGACGAGCGCCTCGCGTCCCACGACTACGCGGCGCGGGTCCGCGAGGACGAGACCCGCGACGTGCTCGTCCTCCACCCCGATGAGTGGATCGAGAACGGCGAGATCCGGACCGACCGGATCGAGGACGTCGACCGCGGGATCGAGGTCCCCCTCTCGGGACCCGGCGAGGGCGACGACTGGGAGGAGATCGACGAGTACAACCGCGATGTCGTCGCAGACGTGCGCGAGGAACGTGACGAGGACCACGCCGCGAACGTCGCGGCGCTGGCCGACTTCATGGGCAACCACTACGCGAAGCCGATCCACGACGCGACGGCCGACGAGCTGGAGGAGTTCCTCGAAGAGTACTATCGGCGGAACGCATGGCCGACTCCCGAGCAACGAGCGGTCGTCGAAAAATCGGTGGTCGCAGCGTTCGAGGTCGCGGACGAGCGGTGTCCGCTGGAGTAGCGAGTTACTCCTGAACGGCGTCGACGATCTCGCGGAGGTCGTCTGCGCGGTCTTCGCTGGTGACGAGCTTCGAGAACTCCCAGGAGAGCTGGTCGAGCACCGTCTCGTAGCCCTCGTCGGTCAGGGCGTACTGGTTCGTCCGCTTGTCGAGTTCGCTCTTCTCGACCAGACCCATCTCGACGAGGTCGTCGAGGTTGGGGTAGAGTCGGCCGTGGTTGACCTCGTCGTCGTAGTACTCTTCGAGTTCACGTTTGATAGCGAGGCCGTAGCGCGGCTCTTCGCCGAGAATAACGAGAATGTTCTGCTGGAACGCGGTGAGCTCACGTGCGATTCCGGGTGTGTCAGTTACCGATTGTGCCTCTGACATGGTTAGTGGAATGTCATCTGGCTATTTAACACTTGTTAACTTTCTTCCGTTATTGCCCGGATTTATAAGCGGCTGGCGAGACTTTCGCCACTGATATCACGGAATGATAATTCCGTACACGATCGGGTGTCGATCGGTGATATGTCCCGAGAGACCCGCGTCTGATTGCGACTGAGAGCGCGAGGTCGAAAGGCCTTTGCCGCCGCCCAGAGCACCTGCGAGTGATGTCCAACCTCTGGGAAGACCTCGAGACGGGACCGAACCCGCCCGAGGAGATCTACGCGGTAGTCGAGTGCCTGAAAGGCGAGCGCAACAAGTACGAGTACGACAAGGATATCCCCGGCGTCGTCCTCGATCGCGTGCTCCACTCGAACGTCCACTACCCCTCCGACTACGGCTTCATCCCGCAGTCGTACTACGACGACGAGGACCCCTTCGACGTGCTCGTCCTCGTCGAGGACCAGACGTTCCCCGGCTGCGTCATCGAGGCCCGCCCGGTCGCCCTCATGAAGATGGACGACGACGGCGAGCAGGACGACAAGGTCATCGCCGTCCCGAGCGAGGACCCGCGCTACGACCACATCGAGGACCTCGAAGACATCCCCCAGCAGCAACTCGACGAGATCGACGAGTTCTTCGCGACGTACAAGAACCTCGAGGAAGGCAAGGAAGTCGAGACCCTGGGCTGGGAGGACAAGCAGTCCGCCTACGACGCCATCGAACACGCTCAGGACCTCTACGAGGAAGAGTTCCAGTAGGCGCGCTCCCGCGCGCGTTCCGATTTTCCGTTTCGCCGGACCGACCAGTCGGAGGCCGCTTTCCGCCAGATCGGTCACCCACGTGTCCGGGTGCGAGTGCTCGCCGCCGACCGGCGGTGCTCGAAGACGGGCGACTGTGCTCGAAGACGAGCGACGGAGGTCAGCGACCGGCGGCGAACCGGCGTAAATCGTTCACGCGAATTCACGGTCCGCTTGAACCGTTTAATCGCCGGAAAGCGGGCGGATATGAACGGTCCTGAACTCGCCTGAAGCGGGGCGAAACCAGGTACGACGTCGGCGGCCTATTTGGCTCGTCGGTCCGTAGCTCGACTCGTCCGAGGTGACACAGATGCAGAACAGCGACAGACCCTCCGCCGCCGCACTGCGCGAAGAGCTATCCGCCGTCTCCGAGCGGTTCGTCGCCGTCGAAGTCGACGGCGAGACCGTCGTCTTCGACACGACCGAGCCCGACAGCTGGATCCTCACCGACAACGCCGTCGACCCCGAAACGATGCGCTGAGGCTGCCCCCGCTCGGACTGTCGCGCACCGGTCCCCGCTCGATCGAACGGTCCGCGACCGCCCGTCCGTGCCGCAGCCGTCCCCGTATGCGCCCCGTGCATCGGGCACGCGGCGACCCATAAATTATGAGCATGAGTAATTACTTGAGTGGCGCGGGCGTACGGTATCACGTATGGCAACCAGGAACCCGTCCACAGGGATGGCTCACCTGACGGTCGTCCCCGAGAACTTCGAGCCGGCGGCAGACGACGAGGCGGCAGGTAGCGACGGGGCGGACGAACGGGCGAGCGGTGACGAGTCTGCGAACGAGGACGACGAACCGGCGGGCAACGACGGACGGGTCGACGGGGAGTGACCCGGGCGAGCGGCGGCGCGATCGCGTCACCGACGTCCCGCGAGCCTGTCCGGGAGAAGAAAGTTCTTGTGCCCCACCGCGGTAATCCGGGGTATGGGACTGTTCGACCGTATCCGCGGCGGCGACGACGACCCGCGGGTCGCTTTCTTCGGTATCGACGGCGTGCCGTATAGCCTCATCGACGAGCACAGGGAGGAGTTCCCGAACCTGGCTCGGCTCATCGACGAGGGGTCCGCGGGCGCCATCGACAGCATCGTTCCCCCCGAGTCCTCCGCTTGCTGGCCGGCGCTCACGTCGGGCAAGAACCCCGGCGAAACCGGCGTCTACGGCTTCCAGGACCGCGAGGTCGGCTCCTACGACACGTACGTCCCGATGCGCCGCGACGTCCAGACCAAGCGCGTCTGGGACCGCGTCCACGAGGCCGGCCGGAAGGCCACGGTGATGAACGTCGTCACTACGTTCCCTCCCCAGCGCGACGTCCAGCGGATGGTGTCGGGCTTCCTCTCGCCGCAGGTCGACAAGGCGGCCTACCCCGACGAGTTCCGCGACTACCTCAAGAGCATCGACTACCGCATCGACACGAACGCCAGCCTCGGCCACACGGACAAGGGCGAGTTCATGGAGGACGCCCACGAGACGATCGACGCCCGCCACGAGGCGTTCAAACACTACGTCGGAGAGGACGACTGGGACCTGTTTTTCGGCGTCTACATGACCACCGACCGGGTCAACCACTTCCTCTTCCGCGACTACGAGGAGAACGGCGAGTACGGCGAGGAGTTCATGGAGTTTTACCGGAAGGTCGACGACTACCTCGGCGAGCTCCGCGAGCTGCTGCCCGACGACGTGACCATGATGGTCGCCTCCGACCACGGGTTCACGTCGCTGGACTACGAGGTCAACTGCAACGCCTGGCTCCGGGAGAACGGCTGGCTCTCCTACGAACAGGACAGCGACTACGTCTTTCAGGTCGGCGCCTGGCTGCGCGACGGCAACCGCCTGGAGTACGACCCGAACTACGCCGGCGATCTCGACGAGCTGGTCGACCCCGACACCCTCGCCGCGGCATTGGAGGACGGGAGACTCGTCGCCCACACGGAAGACGACCGCGACGAAGCTGTCGGCGCCCTCCAGGACGCGACCCCCGCAGTCGTCGACGAGGGCGAGGAACGCGCCGTCGTCGTCGACGTCGACGACGTGGACGTCGACACGCACGAGACGGACGAAGGCGAGGAGTACCACGTCGACGCGAACCTCGTCAGCGCGACCGGTGACGCCTACGTCACTGACGACGGCGTCGTCGCGCTCACCGAGGAGGCCCGTGACCACGTCGTCGAGGGCCTGAAGGGCGCGACGCCGAAATCGCTCGGCGCCGACAAGGCCGATACCACGTCCCTGCTCGACGAGGTGACTGTCGAAGAGACCGACTCCGGGTTCCGAATCACTCTCACGGCCGCCGACGGCGTCCACCTGGGAACCGACCTCGACCCCGACCGCGACGTCCTCGAGTACACGCACAGCGAACTGCCCGACATCGCCGACGAGGCAGACGCGTACTCGCTCATCCCCGGCCGCTTCTATCTCAACCTCGAGGGCCGCGAACCCCGCGGGAGCGTTCCCAAGGAGGAGTACGAGGAGGTCCGCGCCGAGCTGAAGGCCGAACTGGAGGACCTGGAAGGTCCCAACGGCGAACCCGTCGCGGAGCGCGTCGTCACCAAGGAGGACGCCTTCCGCGGCGACCACGACGACATCGCCCCCGACCTGACCATCGTCCCCAACCACGGCTTCGACCTGAAGGCCGGGTTCAAGGGCCGCAAGGACCCGTTCGTGGAGTTCGCCGCCCGCAACGGCATGCACAGCTTCGACAACGCGACGCTCCTCATCGACGACGAGGAGGCCCGCGTCTCCGACGTCGACCTGTTCGACATCGCGCCGACCATCCTCGACCTGATGGACGTCGACTACGAGCGCGGCGAGTTCGACGGCACCTCTCTGATCTGAGGGACGCCACCGTCGCTGCACCGCTCGCGGACCGGTTCTCTCACCGCATCGGATCAGCCGTGATTCGTCGCTCCCCCGAGCCGCCGGATCCGCGCGGTCGCCCGTGACAGCGTTCGCCCCCGCGAACCCCTCGTTCGAAGGGCCATTTATGTGTGCGACGGATCGACCCCCGCGCCGTCTGCGGATTTTCAGAAGCCGGGAACGCGCTCCTCTTTATATGCATTCTCGGCCGCAACTTACAGATGTGAGGTGACGACTATGGCAACCAACACGGCGAACCCCCTCGACGAGGAGTTCGCGTTCGACATCGGCGGGCCGGTCGCGACGTACTGGGTCGCGATCCTGCGAGTGATCACCGGCTGGTGGTTCTTCCACGCGGGCGTGACGAAGATCATCGAGAACGGTTTCGCCTACACTGGCGGACCGGGCTACCTGAAGGGCATGACCGGGACGGCGCTCGGTCCGCTCCCGGTCTGGATGGCCGAGAACCTCGCGTGGCTCATCGAGCCGGGCGTCCCGCTGTTCGAGACGCTCATCGGCCTCGGGATCATGTTCGGCGTCCTGACCCGGCTGGCCGCCTTCGGCGGGGCGTTCTTCATGACCCTGTTCTGGGTCGGGAACGCGGGCTTCGGCCACGGGCTGGTCACGGGCGACTTCATGGGCCTGCTGCTCATGATCACGATGGCCGCCCTGGCCGCCGGCCGCTACTACGGCCTCGACGCCGTGATCGAGCGGACCCGGTTCGTCGAACAGCGCCCGAAGCTCAAATACCTGCTCGGCTGACGAGGTGACCACCAATGCAACACACCACCACGAACGCGATCGACAGAGCGGCGATGGCACTCGGGGGCGGCCTCATCCTGCTGGGGGCCGTCGTGCTGGGCATCGTCGAGATACTCGCGGGCCAGCCCTACGGGGCGGCGCCGCTGACCAACGACGCCGGTGATATCATCGCCACGCCGCTGGTCGACCCGAACATCCGAACCGGCCTCGTGATCGCCGGCCTGGTCGTGCTGCTGGTCTGGCAGCTCTACCGCATGACCGCGGCGCCCGACCGCGACCACACCGATCAGCGGGTCGACGTGACCGCCGACTGACCGACGACCGGCCCGAGACCGCTGACTGCCCCGTTCGACCACCTCCGCGGCCGTTTTTCGACCGATCTGGAACCCGATACGGGCCTGAGCGGCCGCGCCGTCCCGGTCAGACGCGCGTCTGACGGGTTGTTTTGGTCTCTGATAGTGAAGGACGCGTATGGCAAGCCTGACGGAAGTGTACGAGGGGCACCTGCGGACGGTGACGACCTCTCGTCGGTTCTACGCGGGGGCGAGTCTCTTCGCGGTTGGCGCGGCGATGGTCGTCGGGAGCATCGCCGTCTCGACGACCACGGCCGGGGCATCGCTCGGACTCGACCGAATCGCCGCGCGCATGCTCGCCGGGACGCTCGCCGGGCTCGGCCTCCCGGCGACGTTCCTCGGCGTCTTCGCCGTCCTCCCCTCGGGGCGGACGACCCGCGCCGCCGCCGTCATCGGCGCGAGCGTCAGCGTCCTCGGCGTCGCCCTGTTCCGCGTCGCCTACCCCGACCAGTGGTTCGGCGCCGGCGACCCGCTCGCGATCGCGACGGTCGTCGTCTACTTCTTCGGCGCGATGACGACCCTATCGTGCCTGTTCGCCGGCCTCGCCACGTTCAAGACCCGCAACGACCCCGGCGGCACCGCGCGCATGGAGATCACCGAGTCCGGTAACGTCCGACTCGTCGAAGACGCCGAACCCGCGGGCGGCCTCGGCAGCGTCGGCTTCCTGGGCAACGATCCCCAGGGCGAGGTCCGGACGCAGACCAACCGCGAGGACCAGCCCAGTCCCGAGGAGACTCGGAGCGGACACGACGCCGAGATCCTGTCTGGCCCCGGCGAGGGCCCCGCACCGACCGCCGACGGCGGCTCGGCCACCGTCGACGACCGCACCGACGCAGAGTTCATCGAGACGGCCAACCAGCGCGGCCGTCCCGACGCCTACTGCGGCAACTGCGCGCACTTCGAGTACGTCAAGATCGACGAGAAGATCACGCCCTACTGCGGCCTCCACGACGAGCTGATGGAGGACATGGACGCCTGCGACCAGTGGTCCGAGGCGGACTGACCGGGCGAGCTATCCCGCCCGCACACAGCGAATCCGGACACTTTTCAATGAGCGGTCGTGTACGGCGGGTATGAAGTTCTGCGACGAATGCGGCTCGATGATGAAGACCGAGGGGGACGCCTGGGTCTGCGGGAGCTGCGGCTACGAGGAGTCCCGCGACGAGGCCGAGGAAGCCAAGACCGCCGTCACGACCCAGGGCCAGGAGGAGACCGAGGTCATCGACACCTCCGACGTCAGCGCCGAGGACATGGGCCCGACGACCGACGCCCGCTGCCCCGAGTGCGGCAACGACCGCGCCTTCTGGGAGATGAAACAGATCCGCGCGGCCGACGAGAGCGAGACGCGGTTTTTCACCTGCACCGAGTGCGAGCACAAGTGGCGCGAAGACGACCACTGACCGCCCGCTGACGCCCCTCGATATGCCCCGACGCGCCCCGGACGGCGGCGTGCCCGCGCCCGTCGTCCCCGACGACCGGCTCGGGGACGGCTGGGAGCGCGTCGAAGACACCACGGAAACGCTGTTCGGCGTCGAGGGCGCCGACGTGCGCGGCCGAACGCTTCTCTACGAGGACACCGACCTTCGAGCGGCGGTCCGCGCCGCGACCGACGGCGCCGTCGACCAGTCCTGGCGCTTCGCCTTCGCGACGAGACTCGTCTTTCGCCCGCCGCTCGCGCCCGGCATCGGGCCGACGATGGTCCTGCCGTCGGTGCGAAGCGAGGCGGTCAGACAGTTCGCCGACGACCTGCGAGCCCGCGGTGTGGTCGACGTCGAGCGCGGCCGGCGCGAACGCGTCAGGGCCGAGACCGGTAGCCGGCGGCGGCTCCGGCAAGTGACGGGTGAGGTGGGTCTCGAGCGCGAGGAGTCGGTCCCGGTCGAAGGGTGGGTCGGCGTCTGGGACGACGGCGATATCACCGTCGCCGGCGGCGCGTATCCGCGAGTCTCGCTGGCCGACCGACTCGGCGTCGAAGCCGGCGACCACGCACTCCTCGGCCGTCGGTCGACCGGCTACCGGGAGACCCTCTTCGACGTCCTTCGAGCCGTCGGCTAACTGGTCTCGGACGCGAACAGGGAGAGCACGGCGAGTTGCTACACTCGACGGCCGAACGTGAGGTAGCCGGTGTGGCCGACACCCGCGGTCGAGGGGCGCGACCCGCGGTCGTCGAAGTCCATCTCGCGCTGGATGGTCTCCAGCGTCTCGACCTCGGTCAGTCCCACGTCGTGGGCCGCAGAAACGGTTTCGCGCGTGTCCTCGACGAACGGCGAGTAGACCGCGACGTAGCCCCCGTCGCGGAGCAGGTTCGGCGTCCGTTCGACCATCGTCGGCGCGTCCTCGGTGTCCAGGGTCACGACGTCGTAGCGGTCGAGGTCGCCCAGTTGCTCGGTCACGTCGCCCGTGCGCACGTCCACGCGGTCGGCGACGCCCGCTAGCTCCATGTTCTCGCGCGCGACCTCGGCGAACTCGGGGTCGCGCTCGAAGGTCGTCACCGCCGCGCCACACCGGCCGAGATACGCCGCCAGCACGCCGGTACCGGTCCCCGCGTCGAGGACGTGGTCCGCCGACGAGACGCCGGTGTGGCCGACGATCAGCCCGATGTCGCGGGGCATCATCGGCGCGCCGGTCCGCTCGAAGTGATTGAAGAGATCCGGCCCGCGGAGCTTCCGGACTTTGAACGGTTCGCCCAGATGCGTCTCGACGATGTCGCCTGGTTCCACGTCTTCGGGCACCTCCATCACGCCCAGATCCGATTCCAGCGTGTCGCCCGGCCCGAGCAGGTGTTCGCGGCCCTCCGCCTCGTGGACGAACAGCAGGCTCACTCTAACCGCTCGATGGCCGCCGCCAGGTCGCCGTTCGTCTCTTCGAGCGCCTCGCGCGCCTCGTCTTCGCCGACGCCCGCTCGCGTCGCGACCAGTTCGACGTCGTCGTCGGGGATCTCCGCGGCCCCGCTGTCGCCCTCGCTCTCCTCGATGGCGGGCTCGTCGCTCCCGCCCTCGCCGGCCGCGCGCGACTCCGGTTCGCCGACGATAGTGTAGGTCTGCTGGCCCTGGGCGTCCATGCGCTGGACGTCCGGTTTCGTAAAGACGAGCTCCTCGTCGGGCGTCCGGATGATGACCTCCTCGGCGTCGAGGTCCTGCATGTCGATGCCCATCTGCTTCATCATCTGCTGCATCTTGCGGTCGTTCATGCCGCCGCCTCCTGGGAACATACCCCCACGTCCGGTTCCCTGACCAAAAAGCCTTAGCAACCGCTCTTTTCGCGCCGGGACGGGCGCACGGGTCTCGCCCCAGACAGAACGCCGGGGTTCCCGAGATCAGTCCCCATCGCCGTCCCCGCCGGGGAGTCGATCGACCGCCGTCTCCCACCTGTCGCGGGCCGCCTGGCCGGGGTCCGCGATCGGGTCGTACGTGATGTCCTCGGCCGTCTCGAGGTGCGTCCCGCCGTCGTCGCCGGTCCGCCGCCGCCACAGGCCGATCCCAGTCGCTACCACGAGCGACGCGAACAGGAGCCCGAACAGGACGCCGGCGGGACCGCCGAGGCGTGGCGCCACGAAGAGCGCGACCAGCAGCAGTCCGACCAGCTGGACCGCGTAGAGGAGGAGACTGAACCGGTCCCCGGACAGCTCGATAGTTCGCCCCATCGTTCGTCCAAAAGGACCGGACCGCGGACCAATAGATTTTGTCACACGACGGTCGTCAAGCCTCGTCGCCGTCGCTCGTTTCGGCGCCGTCCCGAACGAAGACGGCCACGCCCGTTTCGAAGTCGAGCATCCCCCGGCCGCTCAGCTCCGCGCGGCCGACGGCGAGCACGTCGCCGCGCTCGTGCGTGAGGACTATCTCGTCGCCCGGTCGGATCTCGGGGTCGGCCGCGCCGACGAACTTCGCGAACGCGTTGCGCCCCTCGCGGACGAACGGCTCGCTCTCGTCGCCGACGACGACCCGGTAGCTGCCGTCGGGAAGCGAATCGTGGAGCCGCCTCCCCCCGGCGACGCCGAGGGTGAACCGACCGTCCGTGGCGTAAGTGACGAGGCGTCCGTCCTCGCCGATGACCTGCCGCGGCCGGCCGGAACTCGTGTGCGTCACCTCGGGGTCGCCGTCGGCGAACAGCGCCTCCCCGGCCCCACGGCCCCACTGGTAGTCGGCCACCCGCGTCAGCATCGCTCTGTCGCGCTCGTCCATCGCTCCCCCGTTCGATACGCCACGCCTTGTATCTGTCTCACTCCCGTCTCGCCCGATCTATCCGCCGATCCGTGTGGAATGGTACCAAACATCAATGCATCCGGGAACCATCATGATCGATCGTCTCCGTGTGACGGGGTTTCAGGAGAATTTATACGGATCGATTACCAAACTCAGTCTGTTATGTCAGAGACGGATACACGGAAAGTCGCGTTCGGCCTCGTGTTGCTGGCCGTCAGCACGGTTCTCATCTTCGGCCCCGGGACGCTCGGCGTCGCCATCCCATTCGCCGCCATCGCCGCGGGCTCGCTCGGTCTCGCCGCCGGCGCGCTCCTCGTCGGCACCTCTTCGGGCGGCCGCCCGGTCTGAGCGACCGACGCCCCGCCGCGGCGACCGCGCGGGTTCTCCGGTTCTCTGCGTTCTCTCTCGACCGACGCCGGTAGCGACGGGGTCGGATCTGGATCAGGCACCCTCTCCGTTCGTCATTCTCCGGCTAGGTATCCATCGAGAAGCGATTCCGACGGCGAGAGCGATTCAGAGGAGGAAGCGGTCGGTGTCTTCGCTCATGTCCGTGAAGTGGTCGGCGGCGGCGACCAGTTCCTCGGCGGTCGACTCCTGGAAGGCCATGACCTCGGTCCGGACGCCCTCGTGGCGGAGGTGCGAGCACAGCCGCGAGAAGTCGCCGTCGCCGGTGGCGAGCACGACGGTGTCGACGTGGTTGGCGAGCGTGACGGCGTCGAGGCTCATCCCCACGTCCCAGTCGGCCTTCTTCGACCCGTCGCCGAACGTCTTGATGTCCTTGATCCTGGTCTCGAAACCGATGTCGACCAGGGCATCGAAAAACGACTCCTCTTCCGGGGAGTCGGCGCGGATGACGTAGGCGACGGCCCGCGTCAGCTGGCGGCCGGCGACCGCTTCGTCGAGCAGGGACGAGTAGTCGATGTTGCGAGTGTAGAGACTGCGGGCAGTGTGATAGAGGTTCTGCGCGTCGGCGAGGACCGCGACGCGCTGTCCCGGATGGACGTTTTCCATGCCTGTGCGTGGACGGGCCGCCCGGATAGCTCTTTGGCTCCCGTCAGGTCCACGTCCTGAGACACTCGAGCGAACAGAACGGCAGGTCGACCGTCGCCGGCTCGCCCCCGTCAGTGCGGGCTCTCGCGTCGCTGTCGTCCTGGTCGTCCGCGTCGACGCCGCGGTCGACGTGCGCTCGAAGCGTGTACGCCGGTGCCCCATTCTCCCGACAGTTTGCGCACTGCATGTCCCACACGACTACCGGGTCGTCCATTGTTATACGGCGTATAAACCCGGTCACGTCGCGGATCTCGCGTCGACCGGGGTGCGTCCACAGGCCGTCCACGGGTCACCCGTCTTTAAGCGCGCCAGGGCCCAATCGCCGGTATGACGCGACACGCGCTGTTCATCGGCGGGACGCGGTTCATCGGCCGCCACACCGTCCGCGAGTTCCGCGACGCCGGCTACGACGTGACGCTGTTCCACCGCGGCGAACACGAGAGCCCGTTCGCCGACGACGAGGGAGTCGACCGCGTGTGGGGCGACCGCACCGACGACGGCGGCCTCGCCGACGCCGCCGCCGTCGACCCCGACGTCGTCGTCGACCTGGTGGCGTACAAACCCCGGGACGTGCGCACGGCGACGCGCGTGTTCGACGACGTCGACGCGTACGTCTACGTCTCCAGCGGCGCCGCCTACGGCGCCGAGGACGTCCCCAAACGGGAGGACGAGACGGCGCTCGAACCCTGTACCGACGAGCAAGCGACCGACGACTCCTACGAGACCTACGGCGCCCGGAAGGCCGAGGGCGACCGCGCCGTCTTCGCCGCCGCCGAGGACGGGGTCAACGCCGTGAGCCTCCGGCCGCCCGTCGTCTACGGTCCGCACGACTACACCCGCCGGTTCGACTACTGGATCCAGCGAGTCGCCACCTACGACCGCGTCCTCGTCCCCGGCGACGGCACCAACCTCTGGCACCGGGTCGCCGTCGAGAACGTCGCCCGCGGACTTCGAGTCGTCGCCGAGGAGGGACAGCCGGGCGAGGCCTACAACGTCGGCGACTGGCACCTCCAGACGCTCCGGGAGACGATCGAGACCATCGCCGACGCCGTCGGGACCGACGTGGACATCGTCACCGCCGGCCACCGCGAACTCGCCGCCGGCGGACTGGAACCCGACGACTTCCCGCTCTACCGCGACCCGCCGCACCTCCTCGACACGAACAAGCTCCGGTCGCTCGGCTGGGAGCCGGTTGCGCCCGAGAACGCCATCGCCGAGACCGTCGAGGCCTCGCCGGAACGCGACGCCGACGAGGCCCAGGAAGGGCCGGACCGGGAGGCAGAGGAGCGCGTGCTGGGCGTGCTGGAAACGGTTTGACGAAGCCGGGACGTCCCGTGCCCGGCGCCTACGCGAACTGGGACACGAACACAGCGGTCCGCGCGCTCATGAGTAGCTCGTCGACGACGGCGAACGACAGGTACGCGACCGCCGGGACGAGGAGCGAATCCGTCCGGTCGTAGGCGTACGCCGCGGTCGCGATGACGACGACGCCGGACGCCGTGTGGACGTGGTCCAGCGCGGAACTCGCGGTGGTGGTGGTCCACATAGCGACGTACGCGAGGGCGAGGACGGCGGGGACGAACGCCAGCCATCGGAGGCGGGAATCCTCGAACTGGTCGGTCGCGTGCGCTATCACCGCGATCGTGATCACGAACAGGACGGCCATGCTGACGCCCTCCGTGGAGAACGTGAACCACAGCGGCCCGTTCCGGAACTGCATGGAGTGTGGCTCCCGAAGCAGGATACCGGCGACGAGCGTCGTCGCGAGGACCGCGATATCGCCGTCGACGACCCGCGCGAGCGACGCCTGGACGAGCCCGTGGTACAGCAGCGCGGTCAGCGTCACGAGCACGAGGGGATCCACGAGGTAATCGCCGGGCAGGTAGCCGAACGGGCCGTTCAGCGCCGCGACCGCGAAGTCACCGACCGAGAACTCCGGGGCCGCGACGACGGCGGCGACGTTGGAACCGACTGCCAGCACCGCCGGGACGAGGGCCGCGATCGCCACCAGCGGCCCGTGCTCGCGCTCGGGCAGCGACAGCGAGAGGTCGACCTCCCGGACGGTGACGTAGGCCGCCGCGAGCGCGCCCAGTCCCCCGATCGCGAGGACGCCGTAGACGACCCTCGCGAGGGTCCACCGCTGGCCAGCCGGAAGCGACGACGCGAGCGCCAGAACCGGGTGGAAGACGACGTCCAGGAGGTTCAGGTAGGCCTGTGCGAGGGCCAGGAGGGCGACGGCGGCCGCCAACTCGACGACGAACGCGCGCCGCCGGACGTCCCGGACGAACCGCCGGGCAGTGGAAGCGGGGCCGCCACTGATGGCTGACATGAACGGGTTTCGCGCGGCCCGTCGCATAGTTCTATCGACACGACGGACGGGACGCCGGGGCCGCGAGTGACGAGCCGATCCGACTGGCCGCGGATCAGGCGAGGGCGCCGGTCGCGACCAGGTACGAGACCGCGTCCCTCGCGACGACGAACGCCGCGTAGGCGAGCGCCGGCGGGACCAGCGAGTCGGTCCGCTCGTAGGCGTAGGCACCGGCGCCGACGAGACCGACCTTCGCCAGTTCCAGCGCCCCCTCGGCGACGCCGTCGACCGCCGTCACCGACTGGAAGAGGACGCCGCCGACGAAGATCGCGAGTGGAACCGCACAGAACGCCGTCAGCCACGCGCGGTCGACCGCGTCGGCGGCGTACGCCGGAAGCGCGATACCGCCGACCGCGAACAGCGTCGCGGCCGCGACCTGCAGCGGGGACCCCGACGAGATCAGCCCCGTCGGGTCGACCGTTCCGACCAGCAGCGTCGTCACACCGACGGCGACCCCCGGACTCGCGGCCGACCGGATCGTCCGCTGGACCAGTGCGTGCGTGACGAGGACGTACGCGGGGAGCGTCATGAACAGGACGACGATAGTCAGGACCGCCGGGACGAGCGGGCCGGCGCCGTCGGCGTAGGACGTCCCCGTCAGGGCGGCCAGGCTCGTGCCCGTCGCGCCGGCGAGGAGTTCGACGGCCGCGATCGCCGCGACGGGCGCCAGCGCGACGGCGCCGACGACCGGGAGAGCGTCCCGGGCCGGGAGCGATAGCGGAAGGGAACGGTCGCGGAGTCTGGCGTAGCCGGCCGCGAAGGCGACCGTGCCGGCGACGACGACCGCGGCGTTGGACAGCGCGGTCGCCGCCAGGCTCCCCACACCCGACTCGGCGAGCGAGGCCGGACCGAGCGACGACGTGAACAGGCCCGCGACCGGCCACAGCAACTGGATCCAGCAGACGAACGCACCGACGATCGCGGCGGCGACGGCGACCTCGCGCGCCAGCGGCCGGCGGTCGAGCGGAGTACGTATCGAAGCGGGGACCATCTGAGACTGATCGTGACACTCGGCAGACGGTAAATCTGTCGGGGCGGACCGGCGCGGTCGCGGGGACGGAACGATTTTCACCCCTCCCAGGGGAAGTAGAGGCATGTTCGAGAAGTCGACGTGGATTCGGTTGCCGCGGAACGTGGTGGTGGGCCACGGGGTCCTCGACGACACCGTGGCGGCCGTCGAGGAGCTCCACCTCGCCGGCGACCCGCTGGTCGTCACCAGCCCGACGCCGGCGGAGGTCGCCGGCGACCGCGTGGTCGAGGGCTTCGCCGACGCCGGGTTCGACCCCCGAGTGGTCCGCATCGAGGAGGCGACGTTCGGCGCCGTCGAGGACGTCATCGAGGTCGCGGCGGACGGCGACGTCGGCTACCTCGTCGGCGTCGGCGGCGGCAAAGTCATCGACGTGACGAAGATGGCCGCCGAGGACGTCGACAAGGGCTTCGTCTCCGTCCCCACCGCCGCCAGCCACGACGGCATCGTCTCCGCGCGCGCGTCGATTCCGGAGGGCGACACCCGCCACAGCGTCGCCGCGGAGCCGCCGCTGGCCGTCGTCGCCGATACGGGGGTCCTCGCCGACGCGCCCTGGGACCTCACCACGGCGGGCTGCGCCGACATCATCTCCAACTTCACCGCCGTCCGCGACTGGGAGCTCGCCCACCGCCTGAAGAACGTCGAGTACCACGAGTACGCCGGCGCGCTCTCGCGGATGACCGCCGAGATGCTCGTCGAGAACGCCGACTCGATCAGACCGGAACTGGAGGAGTCGGCCTGGATCGTCACCAAGGCGCTGGTCTCCTCCGGCGTCGCGATGTCCATCGCCGGGTCCTCGCGGCCGGCTTCCGGCGCCGAACACCTCATCTCTCACCAGCTCGACCGCATCGCGCCCGGAAAGGCGTATCACGGCCACCAGGTCGGCGTCGGGTCGATCATGACCGAGTACCTCCACTCCGGCCCGAAGGGCCAGTGGCGCGACATCCGCGACGCGCTGGCGAGCATCGACGCGCCGACGACCGCGGACGAACTGGGCATCGACGCCGACACCGTGATCGAGGCGCTGACGACCGCCCACGAGATCCGCGACCGCTACACCATCCTCGGCGACGGCATGAGCGAGGAGGCCGCTCGCGAAGCCGCCCGCGTGACGGGCGTGATCTGAGGGCGACGCGAGAAACTGCCGCAGAGAGGCGAAGCCGACGGCGCGCTCGGCACGCCACCGAGAGCTAACTGCGTGTCGAGAGCGGAGCCACTCGTCCGCGAGCCACGCGCGAAACCGGTCGTCACGGTGGCCCCGGTACCAAGGACTTTGGTCGACTCGGCGCGTGAGTACCGCCAGTGACCGACTGGATCGCGGAGTACACCGAAACGGAAGACCTGAACCGGAAGTACGAGCTACTCCGGGCCGAGATATCCCGACTGCGCGGGCAGAGAGACGATATCGAGTTCTTCGACGACGACGCGGTCGAGCGGACGCTCCGCCGCCTGAACCAGACGGTGCCCGGCGACCTGATCACGTTCGCCGCGAACGATTTCGGGATGCCGCGAGCGTACCGGCCGAGCGACGTTGAGCGGGACGCGCAGGACGAGATCCGACGGGCGATCCTCCGGGAGAAGTACGACGAGACGAACGAGGACCTGAACGAGATCCGTCGCGAGGTACTGCGCGAGCACCCTGCCGTCCACAAAGTCGTCGTCGCGACGCACTCCGCGGACGCCGTCCGATACCACCTCCCCGAGGGGTCGAACGAGGCGACGAACTTCGTCACGGTCCGCGAGATGGTCGGACTGATCGACTACACGACGAACAGCGCCCAGAGCGACGGGCTCTCTCGCACCTACTGACGCGAGAGGGCTCCGTTCACTCCACCGAGTAGCCGTCCAGTTGCGCGACGGCGTGGCAGTACGCCCACCGGCCGACTGCGAGTGCGACGGCGGCGGTCAGGCCGACGCCGCCGACCAGCGTCGCGGGATCGAAGCGCCCGGACAGCGCGAACACGCCGAGCGCGCCGAACCCGGGCGCGGCGACGGCGACCATTCCGAGGGTGTAGATCGCCGACGCGGACTTGTTCGGGATCTTCACGCTCCCGCCGAGCAGGCCCTCGGAGTCGGGCGGGTAGTGCATCCCGAGCGCGAGCGAGAGCAGCGGCGCGAGGAGGACCAGGGCGACCGCGAACGCGCCCACGGCGGCGACGAACAGCGGAATCGACGGGCCGGCGCCGAGGGCGACCCCCAGGGCGGCGCCGACGACGAGCGGCAGCGCCGGGAGGACGACCGCGAGCGCCTTCGCGCGGACGACGGTCTCACCGGAGAGCCCGGAGGTGAGCAGCCCGGGGAGGGCGTCGCCCTCGGTACCGAGTGGGTTGAGCGTGAACCCGCTGCCGGCGGCGAGCGACCCGGCGAACGCGACGATCGCCGGGTACATCGCGGCTGAGAACGGGCCGCTGTACACGAGCTGTTCGCCCATGACGAGTCCGACGAAGATCCCGGGGTAGACGTACCAGAGCGTCTTGGGCGTGCGCTTGGTGCGGCGCCAGGTGACGTCGACGAGGGTCGCGGTGGGTCGCGGGACGACCGACGCGAGCACGTCGCGGACCGGCGTCTCGGTCCCCGCGTCGGTCGGGTCGGTCTCGTCGTCCGATCCGACGGTGTGGTCGCCGTACCAGACGGCTTCCGCGAGGCCGACCGACGCGGCGGTCGCGAGGACGACCAGCGCGAGCGAGACGGCGAGGAAGCCGCCGGCGAGCGCCGGCGACGCGCCCGCGCCCGGGACGGTCACGAGCAGGAGGTCGCCGGCCCACGAGAGCGGGGTCGCCGAGAGAGCGTCGCTCACGTACTCGCGGGTGAACAGGACGAGGTAGAAGACCCCGAGCATGCCGACGCCGAGGCCGAAGCGGGCGTTCTTCGAGAGGTCGTAGCCGTCGAGGACCCACCGAGCGGCGAAGCCGACCGGGGAGGTCACCACGCCGGCGACGACGAACAGCCAGAGGCTCCCGCCGACGAGCGAGACGGCGGCGACGGGTTCGCCCGCACCCACGGCGAAGGTGACGCCGGCGGTCAGCGCCGCCGGCCAGAACAGCGCCGTCCAGACGGCCGTCTGCCGGGCGACGCTCCCGACGACGACGGCGCGCGTGCTCGTCGCGGTCAGGAAGGCGACGTAGCGGTCCTTGAACTCGCTGTTGCCGCCGGCGGCGCCGAGCACGCCCATCAGCGAGAGGAGGACCAGTCCCGATAGCGCGACGGCTCGGATCCGCGCCACCGGGCTCGCGGGGTCGCCGCGGGCGAACTGCCGGCCCAGGTCGTACGCGCCCGGCCCGACCGCCCCCGACAGCTGGAAGGCGAAGAAGGCGGGGATGAGGACGAAGAAGGCCGTCATCCGCGGCGACTCGCGCACCTTCCGGAAGGTCTGTCTGAGCGCGGTGCGCGTGACGACGACCGCCGGCCGCGCGGGCCTCATGGTCGCTCTCGCAGGCGCGCCGTCGGGTCGTCTTCGGTCGTCAGTTCGACGAAGGCGTCCTCCAGCGTCTCGCCGTCGAGGTCGGCCTTGAGCCGTTCGGGGTCGTCCTCGGCGAGGAGTTCGCCGTCGTAGAGGAGGCCGACGACGTCGGCGAGTTCGTCGACGACCGGCAGGACGTGCGTCGAGAGGAAGACGGCAGTGCCGGCGTCGCGCAGTTCCGTGAGAACGGCCTTGAGCGTCCGCGCGGCGTTGGGGTCGAGACCGCTGGTCGGCTCGTCGAGGAACACCACGGCCGGTTCGTGGACGATGGCCTGGACGACGCTCGTCTTCTGTTTCATCCCCTTGGAGTAGGTCTCGATGCGGTCGTCTGCCGCGTCGAGGCCGAACCGGTCGAGCAGTGCCGGGATGCGTTCGCGGGCCGTCTCGCGGTCGAGGCCGCGCACGTCGGCGACGGCCGAGAGCTGCTCGCGCGCGGTGAGCTTCTCGTACAGTGGCGGCGTGTCGGGGACGTACCCGATGTGCGCGCCGAGGCGGTCGCGCTCGCGGACGTCGACCCCGGCGACGGTCGCGGCCCCCTCGCTGGGCCTGGTCAGCCCGGTCAACAGGCGCATCGTCGTCGTCTTGCCGGCGCCGTTGGGGCCGAGGAAGCCGTAGACGGTCCCGCGCTCGACCGTCAGGTCCAGCCCCTCGACGGCGGCGACCGACCCGTATCGCTTCGTGAGCCCGTCGGTCTCGATGGCTGCCACTGCCGGGTTTTAGGAGCCAGCGCAGTGCTAAGTGTTCCGGTGCCGGGAGGTCGTCCGTCGAGAGCCGCCGTCAGTGGGGCGGGACGGCCGAGTCGGGCAGGGTCGGGTGCCAGCGGACGCCGTCGGCGAGCGTCGATTCGCCCTCGGCGGCGGCTTCGTCGCCTCCATCGGCGGCGGCAGGTTCTCCGGTGACGACCGGGGTCCCGGTAGCAACCGACCCCTCGCTGTCGGTCTCCGCGGTGAAGACCGCTATCAGCCGATAGATCGGCGATCGCTCGGGCTCGGACTCGTCGCGGACGCCGAGGATGGTCACCCGCGCGAGGCCCGTGAGCACGCAGTCGATCCCGGTCCGCTCGCGGATCGCCCGCTCGGTGCCCGCGACGACGCGTTCGTTCGTCCGCGGTTCGCCGTGGGGGACGACCCACTCGCCGTCGTTCTCGACCAGGAGCACGTCGTCGCGCTCGTTGTACAGCTGCACGTACGCGTCGACGATACCCCGCTGGCAGCGCTCGCCGGTGCGCTCGTACGCCTTGCGCGGGACGGCGAGCGTCGTCTGGTTCACCGGGAACCCGCTGTAGTCCTCCTCCAGCGCCACCAGTCGCTCTTCCACCCGGTCCCGGGAGCCCTCGGCCACGGACATCGTCCGCATCTGCACACACTCCCCAATAAACCCGTCTGTTCGTTCAGCCCGCGCGGTCCCTCGATCCCCCGGTCGGGCCCGGCCGCCTCACTCGCTCGCCGGAAACGGCCGCGCGGCCACCTCGGGGTACAGCACCGCGTCCGGGCGCGACTCGAACCACGCGACCTCGGCGATCTCGCCCTCGCGGGGGCGGGCCTCCCCGCCCTCGGCCGTCCCGTCGAAGATCACGATGAGGCTCGCGAGCGTCGGCCGGTCGGGCTCGGTCTCGTCGACGAGTTCGAGGACGTGCACCTCGCGGATTCCCGTGATTGCACAGCGGACGTTCGTCTCCTCGCGGACCTCGCGGCGGGCCGCCTCCGCGAACGATTCGCCGGCCTCGCGCTTCCCGCCCGGGTCGGCCCACCCCTCGTCGCCGTCGTTGCGCGCGAGCAGGACCTCGCCGTCGTCGTTCGTGATCCACACGCCCGCGCCGCCGTTCGCACCAGCCGCTATCCGGTCGCGGTCGCGTTCGTAGGCCTCGGGCGACACCTCCCAGCGCTTCTCGACGCGATCGAAGTCGTCGTACCGCTCGCGCAGGTCGGCGAGCCAGTCGTCCACCCGCTCGCGCGAGCGGGTCGCGAGATCCGCGTCGACGTCGGCGTCCCTTCCAGACATCTCAGACGTGCTCGTCCAGGAAGTCCACGACCGCGGTGTAGGCTTCGATCTTGTTCTCGCGCTTGGTGATGCCGTGGCCCTCGTCGTCGAAGACGAGCTTCTCGACGGGGACGCCCTGCTCGGCCGCCTTCTCGGCGATCTGCTCCGCCTCGCCGAGCGGGACGCGCGGGTCGTTCGCGCCGTGGAGGACGAACAGCGGCGCCTCGATGGCCTCGACGTTGTTGATCGGCGAGACCGATTCGAGAAACTCCCGGTCCTCGTCGAGCGACCCGTACTCGGCCTCCCGGAGTTCGCGGCGCCACGACCCGGTGTTCTCCAGGAACGTGACGAAGTTGGCGATACCGACGACGTCGACGCCCGCGGCCCACAGGTCGGGGTACTCCGTCAGCGCCGCCAGCACCATGAACCCGCCGTAGGAACCGCCCATCGCGACCACTCGGTCGGGATCGACGGCTTCGTGGTCGGTGAGCCACTCGACCGCCGCCTCGATATCGGCGACCGAGTCCATCCGATTCCGCACGTCGTCGAGATGCGTGTACTCGCGGCCGTAGCCCGTCGATCCGCGGACGTTCGGCTCGAAGACGGCGTACCCCCGCGAGAGGAAGTACTGCGTCAGGCCGCCGAACGAGGGTCGGCGCTGGCTCTCGGGTCCGCCGTGGATGTCGACTATCACGGGCGTCTCGCCGGCCTCCCACTCGTCGGGCAGCGAGACGTACGCGGGGATCTCCCGGTCGTCGAAGGTCGGGTAGCGCACGAGGTCGGCCTCGACGAACGTGGACTTCGGGATGCCCGCCGTGGAGGCGTCCGTCCAGCGCTCGACATCACCCGTCTCCATCTCGACCACGTAGACGTTCGTGTTCTCCGTGCGGCCGGTGGCCGACAGCGCGAAGCGCTCGGCGTCGTCGTCGAAGGCGACGCCGCCGGCGAGGTTCCCGGGCAGGTCCGGCGCCGGGAACTCGTCGATCTCGGTCGGCCCGGCGAGTTCGCCGACGGTCAGGTCCGTGTAGCCATCGACGTTGCGCGAGTAGACCAGGCGGCCGGTCTCGTCGTCGAGCGCGACGCCGCCGACGTTCCAGTCGCCACCGTCGGCCACGGTGTCAAGGGCAGCCGTCAGGTCGGACTCGTCGGGGTCGTCCCCGACCGCGTCGAGGTCGAGTCGGGCGAGGTACTTCGTGTTCGCCTCGTAGTCGGTAGTCAGATAGAGAGCGTCGCCGTCGGGGCTCCACTGTGCGCTCGTGAATCGGACGTCGCCCTCGTGAGGCGTGAGATGGCGCATCTCGCCGGAGTCGAGGTCGAGGACGAACAGGTCCTGGTCGAAGTTCCAGTGGGCCTGCGAGACGAGCAACCGGTCGTCGTCGGGCGCCCAGCCGCCGACCGAGAGCCAGCCGTCGCCCTCGCGGACCAGCGTCGCGTCGTCGCCGGTCTCCTCGCGGCCCTGGACGTACACGTCGAAGACGGACTCGTCGCGGCGGTTGGAGGCGAACGCGAAGCGCTCGCCGTCGTGGGACCAGCCGCCCCAGCGGTGTTTCGCGTCGGGGTGTGCGGTCAGGTTCGTGACGGTCCCGTCGTCGGCGTCCAGCCGATAGAGCTGCGCGCGCTCGTTGCCGCCCTCGTCCATCCCGAAGGCGAACTCGCGCCGCTCGGGCGACCACGAGGCGAAGGTCACCCGCTCCTCGTAGAACGTGCGCTGAATCGGCCACGCCTCGGGGGCGTCCAGCGTCCAGACCTGCGGCGTCCCGGTCGTGTTCAGCATGAACGAGAGCGTCCCGTCGGGCGCGAACGACGCGCCGTACGCGCTCCGGACGTTCAGAAAGCGGTCGAGATCGTACACGTTCCGGGCAACCGGCGGCTCGGAGAAAGCCCTTCCGGGCGTTCGACCGACGGCGGCCTGCCCGCGGGAGTAGGCATGTGAGAGCGTCCCGGTAAGTCGCGGTTTTGCCGCTCGGAACAGTCGCAACTCGAGAAACGTTGCGTCCCTTCTCCGATGGGGTCTGAATAACGAAACGGCGGACTCTCGTACGGGAAATCGCATGTATCGTGCACTCGCGATAGTCTGCACAGTCGCCCTGGTCGCCCTCGCTGGCTGCGGCGGACCAGGTCCAGGAGCCGATACGGAAACCCCCGGCGTCGGCGGAGACGGAGGCGTCGGCGAGTCCCCCGAAGACGGCGGGGTCGGTGACGAGACCGAGACCGAAGACGGACTGATGGACGAGACGGAGACCGAGACCGAAGAGGACGCCATGGGTACCGAGACGGAGACCGATGAAGGCGCTATCGGAGAGACCGATACCGAAACCGACGGCGCCATGGGTACCGAAACGGCCACCGAAACCGAGACGGCCGCCGACAGCTGAGACGGCCGCTTTTCCCCGTAGCTCACCGCAGCGCCTGCACCGCGCAGTCGGCGTAGCGCAGGCGCAACCGCCGTTCCGACGTCGACCGGTCCCCCGGTAACGACCCACCGCAGACGTTCCTGTCGGGGACGTGTTTCTCTCGGACCTCGCGGGACGCCCAGAGGTAGCTCCCGACCATCGGGCTCGCGACGACGGCGTCGCCGTCGCGGTCGGCCGAACCGTGTTCGTGTCCGATCCCGAGCGCGTGACCGACTTCGTGGAGCAACAGCTGCGTCGCGGCGGCACGGACCGAGTACGGCACCACCGACGGCGTCTCGGCGGCCGGCGGCATCCGAGCGACGTACTTCGCACCCGTCACCGCGGCGACGTGCGGGCGGGCGTAGCCCGCCGGCTGCTCCCTCGGATCGCCGTCGGTGACGAGCAGGTTCACGTCGGCGACCGGGTCGACCCGACCGACGCCGACGGCCCCCTCGACCACCTTCGCGGGCCAGTGTACCGCCAGGACGTGGCGGCCGCCTTCCGCCGGAAGCGACACGGGCGAGGGCGCGAAGTCAATCTCGACGCCCCCGCCGGCGGCGTCGAGGGCGGCGCCGAGGTACCCCTCGACGCGGGCTTCGAGCCCCTCGTGCGCGGCGGCCGCATCGCTGAACCAGACGCGGACGACGACCGGGTCCGGCCGTCGCGCGGCCCGACGCCCGGCGACCCCGAGCGACAGGACCGCGCCGGTGCTCGCGAGGAACCCCCGTCTGTTCACTACCCCACCGATGCCCAGTATCTCCCATAAACGTTCCGGCCGGGTAGGTCCGACCTACGCCGCTCGCCGCGCGGCGTGTCGCCGCGGTACCGCGGTCTTACCGGGCGTCGGAGGGATGGAGGGGATTTTTGACACCCGGTACCCTCCACGGTCGTATGCGCGTCGCGTTCGTCTCGATGGAGACGACTCACTACCGCGACACCGAAGGGGCACGCCGGTTCGAACGCGTCGCACGACACCTGGCCGCCCGCGGCCACGACGTGACCGTCTTCTGTACGCAGTGGTGGGACGGCACCGACGAGACCGTCGAGCGCGACGGCGTCACCTACCGCGGCGTGACCATCTCGCCGGCGCTCACCTCCTTCGCCGTCCGGATCCCCGCCTTACTCGCCCTCTACGACCCAGACGTCGTCCACGCCCGCCCGGACCCCCCGGTGACGACCCTCGCCGCCAGCCTCGGCGGGACGCTCGCCCGCGCGCCGCTCGTCGTCGAGTGGTTCGGCGACGCCGCCATCGAAGCGTCGCGTTTCCACGAGCGCACCGCGACGCTCCCGGAGATGGTCGTCACCCCCTCGGAGATGGTCCGCACGCGCGTCCGCGAGCTCGGCGCGACAGAAGCGACCTCGCAGGTGATCCCCGAGAGCATCGACGTGTCGCTCGTCCGCGAGACCGACCCCGCGGAGGAGACCGACGTCGTCTACGCCCACCCGCTGGACGAGAGCGCGAACCTGGAGAGCTTCCTGCTCGGACTCGCCGAGCTGCGCGACCGCGACTGGAGCGCCACCATCGTCGGCGACGGTCCCGAACGCGCGGGCTACGAACGACAGGTCAGCGACCTGCGGATCGACGACCGGGTCACCTTCGCCGGCGCCTGCGACCGCGAGGAGCGGGTCGCCATCTACAAGGGCGCACACGCGTTCGTCCAGACGGCCCGGCGTGAGTACTTCGCCACCGAACTGCTGTGGGCGATGGCCTGCGGCTGCGTCGGGATCGTCGAGTACCAGGCCGAGTCCAGCGCCCACGAACTCATCGAGGGAGCGGAACGGGGCTTCCGCACCACTTCGCCCGAGCAGATAGCCGACGCCATCGTCGACGCCGGCGAGTTCGAGCGCCTCACCGTCGACGAGGACTGGGCCGAGTACGACCGCACTCCCGTCCTCGAACGATACCTCCAGACCTACCGCGACCT
The DNA here is from genome assembly GCF_047715405.1 of Halosimplex rarum. Classification (NCBI taxonomy): domain Archaea; kingdom Methanobacteriati; phylum Methanobacteriota; class Halobacteria; order Halobacteriales; family Haloarculaceae; genus Halosimplex; species Halosimplex rarum. The sequence continues at coordinate 218,146 of NZ_CP180412.1, read as the reverse complement.
GCAGGCCGAGTACGGGCTGTTCTGACGGCAGCGAGCGGTCCGCGGATCACTCCGGACCGCTCGCCGACGGACCCTTCCCGCTCGAACGCCTACGTGGTCGAAGACCGATGATCCCACCGCTCGTCCGCCGCTGCCCCGAGTGCGGCAAGATCGGGCTGGCGCGGTCGTTCGCCACCGTCGACGACGGCCACCGCGTCGAGTGTCCCCGCTGCGGTCACCGCTTCCGGGTGCTCGCGGATCCAGTCTTGAACTGACAGCGAGGTCACTCGGACGGTCGCGCGGACGAACGGCCGCCGCCGCGTCTGTGAAACGTCCATCGTCTCGCCGCACCGCCGTATCGAAAACTGCATCGTCGCGCCGCCGCGTCGAAATCAATTTCAATACCAATAATTTGGACGGTCGAGTTATATCGGATTAATCGGATCTGATCGGTGTGTATGGACATCCCCCTCGACCTCGTCTGGTATCACTTCTGGTCATCAGCGCTTGTGGGGTTACTGGGGCTAGTGTCGATGCGTTTGATTTCGTCGCGCTACTCATCGACGGGCCGCGATGGCTCTACCAGCTGGATCTCCTCACGGCGTGTCTCCTTACTGCTCTTGTTGTCGGTGTGGACGCATATCGTCGTAGACGTGTTCGAGCACGACTCCCTGCCGAAGATCGGGAGCGGCCTCGGCGGACTGATCGACGCACTCCTTAGCGTCGTCTGAGCGGTCGGCCGCGCTACCGGCCGTCGAACGTCGCCCGCACGAACAGCCATTCGCCCTCGTCGAGGTCGTCGTCGAGCACTGTGTCGTCCTCGACCGACAAGCCCGCCTCCTCCAGCAGTTCCAGGCTCCGGTCGCGGCCGTGGAAGCTCCACTGCATCGCCGCGCCGCTGTCGAGCCAGTCGTCGTTCTCCCCCTCCCACTCGCCGACGCCCGTGGTGAGGAGCAACCGGCCACCCGGCCTGAGAACGCGGGCGAACTCCCGGAAGACGGTCTCGTGGTGTTCGCGCGGGACGTGGATGACCGAGTGCAGCGCGGTGAGGGCGTCGACGGCGCCGTCGGCGACCGGAAGTCGTGTCAGGTCGCCGCGGACCAGTCGCGCGCCGGGCGCGCGCTCGCTCGCCAGTCGCAGTTGCTCCGGCGAGAGGTCCACTCCGACGGTCTCGTAGCCGTCTGCGAGCGTTTCGAGGACGGCCCGGCCGCCACCGCAACCGGCGTCGAGGACGCGCGACCCCGCGGGGAGGTCCGCGACGAGCGACTCGACGAACGGTACCTCGTCGGCGCCATCTCGGTCGGCGTCGTACGCCTCGGCCACGCCGTCGTACCCCTGCATGACGACGCGCGCCCACTCGTCGTGGTCGCGCGCGTCGTCGGTCGACGGCTCGTCGGACGGCGTCTCGTCGTTCATATCCCCGAGTGCCGGAAGACAGCGAGAAAAGCCTGTCGGGCGCCCGGCAGTCGATCACACGCGACGGTCCGCTCAGCCGTCGAACCGGTCGGGGTCGGCCGCGGCCTGGGCGACGCGGACGGCCGCGACGTTCTCGTGGGCGTCGTGGACGCGGATCACGTCGGCGCCGCGCTCGGCGGCCAGCGCCGTGCCCGCGACCGTCTCGTCGAGCGCTCCCTCGCGCCCGCCCTCCGTGAGTTCGAACATCGACTTCCGCGAGTGGCCGACGAGTATCGGGCAGTCCAGCGCCGCGAGTTCGTCCAGCCGGCCGAGCAGCTCGAAGCTCTCTGCGGCCGACTTGCCGAAGCCCAGGCCGGGATCGACGAGGATCTGCGATCGGTCTAGCCCCGCCTTCTCGGCGAGCAGGACGCGCTCGGCGAGGTAGTCGATCACGTCGTCGACCACGTCGTCGTACTCGACGCTGGTCGTCGGATCGACCGGCGCCTCGATGCTGTGCATGACGACCACCGGCGCGTCGTACTCGGCGGCGACGAGTCGCATCTCGGGGTCCTCCAGCCCCGAGACGTCGTTGAGCAGGTCCGCGCCCGCGTCGAGCGCCGCCCGGGCGACCGCCGCCTTGCGCGTGTCGATGGAGATCATCGCGTCGAGGTCGACTATCTCCTCGATGATCGGGACGACGCGGTCGATCTCCTCGTCTTCGGGGACGGCCTCGCCGCCGGGTCGCGTCGACTCGCCGCCGATGTCGAGGATCTCGACGCCCGCCTCGACCATCCGCTCTGCGCGCTCGCGCGCGTCGGCGACGGAGTTGTACTCGCCGCCGTCGTGGAAGCTGTCCGGCGTGATGTTGAGAATACCCATGACCGCGGTGCCGTCCTCCCAGGGGTAGCCGCGGTCGGCGACGCCGGCGTCGTCGGTCCCGGAGTCCTCGGCGCGAGTCGCGACCGCCGTCGGTTCGTTGGGGCCGGGAGTCCCGTCGAGCGCGGTCCCGATCTCGGCGGCGAGCGGTTCGAGGTCGCCCTCGCGGTCCGCGAGGTCTCCGACGAGGCGGTCGAACTGCGACCGGGTGCCCATCAGCACCGCGTCGACGGACTCCTCGTCCTGGTCGGCCAGCGCCGAGAGGGCGCACTCGCCGCCGAGCGCGCGCAGTTCCGACTGCAGTCGACGCGCCTGCCGCGGGCGGAGTCGGGTCCGCAGGACCCGGTGGACGGCGTCGCCGCTCGCCGCCGTTGCGTCGGCCTCGGCGACGTGTGCACGGTCCAGCGTTTCCCGGGCCTCGGCGAGCGAATCGACCCGCGCGGGGACTGTGGGTCGGGCCCAGCGCGTCCGGGCTTCGGCGACCGCGTACAGCGACCCGGCGACGACCACGGCGTCGGCCGGACCGGCCGCGGCGAGCGCCCGGTCGAGCGCACCGGCGACCGGTTCGTGGGTGTCGACGGCCGCTTCCGTCTCTTCCGCGAACGCCCGGGCGATGACGTCCACCGACTCGGCCCGGTCGTGGTCCGGCCGGCAAGCGACCACTCGGGTCAGGTCCGCGTCGGCGAACGCCGCCGCGATCCCGCGGTGGTCCTTGTCGGTCATCGCACCCGCCACGAGGTACAGGTCGTCGTAATCGAACGACTCCAGCACGTCGACCGTCGCCTCGCACCCGCCCGGGTTGTGCGCGCCGTCGAGGACGACCAGCGGGTCCCGACCCATGACCTCGAATCGGCCCGGCCAGTGGGCGTTCCGGAACCCGCGTTCGACGGCCTCGCTCGACAGATCCGCGTCGAGCGTGTCGGCGACCTGTCGGACGAGCACCGCGGCGACGCCCGCGTTGCGGGCCTGGTGAGGGCCCAACAGCGGCAGATGCGTCTCGAGGTGCCAGGCGTCGTCACTCCCGTCAGCGTCGTCGCCGTCACCTCCGTCCGAACCGTCGCCCTCAATCTCGACCGCGCCCTCAAGCCCCTCGCGGCCGCCGTAGCGGACCGTCACGTCGGGGTCGCCGGCGTCGGTCCAGTCCTCGTCGGCGACGGCCACCACGTCGGCGACCTCGTCCCGGATGGCCGCCAGCGCGTCGCCCGTCGCGGCGGTCACGAGCGGGGCGTCCGCCGGCGCGACGCCGGCCTTGTCGCGGGCGATCTCGCCGACGGTGTCGCCGAGGAGGTCGGTGTGTTCGAGCGTGACCGCGGTGATCGCGCTCGCGATCGGATCGACGACGCTGGTCGCGTCGAGCGTCCCGCCGATGCCGACCTCGAGGACCGCCACGTCCACGTCCTGGCGGTCGAACTCCCAGCAGGCCATCGCGGTGACCGTCTCGAAGAATGTCGGCGACTCGCCGTCGGTCGCCCGGTCGGTCGCGTACTCGCGGAACTCGCCGACGAAGTCGGAAACCGCCGACTCGGTGATCGGCCGGCCGTCGACGCGTACCCGCTCGCGCACGTCGGAGAGATGCGGCGAGGTGTACAGCCCGACCGAGAGCCCGGCCTCCCGGAGCGCGCGCTCGACCATCCGGGCCGTGCTCCCCTTGCCGTTCGACCCCGCGACCTGAACGCACCGCAGGTCATCGTGGGGGTCGCCGAGGTGGGCGAGTAGCTCCCGCGTCGGGTCGAGGCCCGGCCGCGGCGAGAACCGGCGCAGATCGAAGAGAAACTCCGCCGCCTCGTGAAAGTCCATGCACGTGCGGTTCCAGATGGGTCCGCTTAGACCTGTCGGACTCACCAACGTGTGCGTCGCGACGGTCGACACAGTCGCCACGGAACGACCGGAGACCTCCGCGTTCCACGCCCGCGGCCGGGCTACAGGCTCCGCCGCTCGACCCCTGGATCGACCCCCGCGGCCTCCAGATCCATCCGGATACGCTCGCGCAGCGGCGTCGGGACGGTGTCGCGCCCGACCGGAACGGCCGTCTCGCCGCCCTCTGCGGGCGGGACCTTCCAGTAGATCACGCAGCCGCTCGGGGCGTAGTATTCGACGCTGTAGCGGTCGCCCTCGCCCTCGTAGTGGACTCGCGCAGCGGACCCCTCGACGCGCCACCCCTCGCGGTCGGCGAGGCCGTCGAGCGACTCGCTCGAACCGACCTCGCTCCCCGGGCCCTCACTCATCGTCGCGGTCGTCGGCCGGTCCGTCGACCAGCGGGTCCCGCGGGGGGTCCTCGCCGAACTTCCGGACCGCCGCCGCGACGACGGCGAGCGCTGCGAGACCGACGAGCGCGCCGACGTCGGAGTCGTCTCTCGGCCGACCGACGGTCTCCGGTCCGTCGCGTTCTCCCGCTTCGTCGGCATCGTCCTCCCGCGCCCCGGACACGTCCTCCGCGTGGTGGACGGTCTCGTCGAGGGGGCGGTCCGCGTACTCCTCGCGGTCGCGGGTCGGCGTCTTCGCTCGGCGTCGCGCTTCGGGCACGTCGCCGCTCACGTTCTCTGGCGACGGGAACGCGGACTCGTCGTCGCTCCCGATTGTATCGCCCGCGGCGTCCTTCGCCTTCCCCAGGTAGCGGTAGGCGAGAAAGCCGACGACCGCGAGCACGACGAGCACGACGCTCCCCTTCAGGAGGACCGGTTTGAGCTTTTCCTTCCAGCCGTCCTCGTCGTCAGTGTCTTCGTCCCCCGGCGACGGGACAGGGTCGGCGAACCGCGACGGCTCGTCGCCGGGGCTCGGCGTGTCCGCACCGGTGTTCGGACCGGCGCTGGTCCCCACGGGGATACGCCCCCCCGAGTCGTCGTCGACGGCGTCGTCCACGAGGTCGTTCCCGATATCGGCGTCGTCGGTCGCGTCGAGGTCGTCGGTCGGTCCGTCGGTGTCGCGGCGACCGCTCGCGCCGCTCTCGTCGCGCGGATCGCGTCCGCCGTCGGTGAGTTTCTCCAACTCCTCCTCCGAGAGCAGACGCTCGACGAAGCCGCCCACTGGCGACTCGTCGAGGTCGATCCCCAGCAGCGTCTTTCCCATGTCACGCCGTTGGGGCGTCGCCCGGAAATAACTGGCTGGTCGACGCGGCCCGACCCGGCGTCAGTGCCGTTCGGCGATGCGCTGGTCGTCGTTCCCGGCGCCGAGTTCGTCGTCGATCGCCGAGACGCGGTCGCGGTGGACGCCCTCCTCGTCCATCACCCGCTGCATCCGCTCCTCGAACTCGAACTCGGAGATGTCGCCGGAGACGTAGCGGTCTTTCAGCCGCCGGATCCGGTCGTCGGCGCGCCGGTCGGGCGAGCGCGAGTCGAAGTGCTCCACGAGGTCGGAGAGGCCGACCAGTCGCGCGATCTCGCTTTCGCGCTCGACGTAGGAGGCGACCTGTCCGAGGCGGACCCCCGCGAACTCTGTCCGGTCGCTCACCGCCGAGGAAGCTCGCGTCGCCAGCCCGGCCCCGGCCGCGACGAGTCCGACCGTGGTCCCCGGCACGCCCACGATCAGGCCGAAGAGAAACAGCGGCAGTAAGGTCCCGAGCGTCGACGCGCCGCCGAGACCGAGCAGTGCCCAGAACGCCCACGCGGCCACGCCGAGGGCGGAGACGGCCGTCAGCGTGGCGAAGACGAGCGACAGCGCGACGGTCGCCAGGAGGTGTTCGCGCGCCCAGTCCGTGAGTCCCATGTCCGTGCCAACGTCGCGAGCACACCTAAGGACACCGGCCGGGTCGCGGTCCGGCGATCAGTTCGATGCTCGGCGGGGCCCTTCCCGGGTCGTCGGTCGGCAGTGGAACTTACAGTTCGACGTTCTCGCGCGCCTCGGCCAGCAGTTCCTGCACGTCGACGGCCTCGTCGCGCTCGCTGCTCTCGATGGCCGCCTCGACGAGCGCGACGGACTGGAGGTTCGACTCCACGTCGGTCGCCATCGGCTCCCCGGTGTCCAGCCAGTCGAGGAACTGCCCGACGAGCCACGCGTTCGCCCAGTGGTCCTGCTCGTCGAGGGGGACGGCCTCGCCCTCGACCTCGTTCGTGCCGCCGACCGTCTCTTCGGCCTGGTCGTAGGGATACCGGGTGATCTCGCGGCCGTCGAGGACGAGCGTCTCGTCGCGGCACTCGGCGCGGAGGTAGTCGTTGCCCCAGCCGTTGAGGGTGGTGGCGTTGGCCTTCGCCCCCTCCCAGGTGGCGCGGACGCCGTTCTCGAAGCGCATTTGCACTGTGGTCTGCACGTCGTCCTGATACTCGGCCCACTCGGGGAGCCACGTGTCGGCGTAGAGCCGCTCGCACTTCGCCCCGGCCATGTCCGCGAGGAAGTCGAGCTGGTGGACCGCGCCCTCGACGAGCAGCGGATTGTCCATGTCGTGGCGGAAGGCGCCCCAGGCGCCGTACGTGCGGGCGTTGCAGGTGAACCGGCCGACCAGGTAGTCGAGGGGGCCGGTCTCACCCGAACGCAGGCGCCGGCGCATCGTCGTCTTGTCCCGGTCGAAGCGGTGGCTCATCGTCACGCCCATCTTCAGGCCCGCTCGCTTCACCTTCTCCGCGATGCGGACGGAGGCTTCGAGCGTGTCGGCGATCGGCTTCTCCGAGAGGACGTCCAGGTCGTGCTCGACGGCCGCGTCGACGACCTCCTCGTGCGTCCACGGCGGCGTCACGACGGTGCAGAAGTCCGCGTCGGTCTCCGCGAAGGCGGTCTCCGTGTCGGTGTAGCAGTCGGACTCCTCGAGACCGAGGTGTTCGACGGCGTTCTCGTGCGCGTCGGGGTCGACGTCGACGGCGGCGACGACGTCGATCCGGCCGCTCTCCACGTGCGGCGGCAGGTACGATTCGCACCAGCGAGCGCCCTGCCCGCCGGTCCCCACTTGGATAACGCGGTACGTCATACCCTATCGCGCACGCCATCGGACCGTAAGTGGTGCGATCGCGGAACCGCCCGCCCGCTCCGGTGTGACCGCAACTCCGTCCCGCTTGTCAGTCGTGACGGAAGGCGCGCTGACCGGTCATGACCATCGCAATGTCGTGCTCGTCGGCCGCCTCGGTGACGATGTCGTCGTTCTTCGACCCGCCGGGCTGGATGACCGCCTCGATGCCCGCCTCGGCGGCCTTCTCGATGCCGTCCGGGAACGGGAAGAAGGCGTCCGACGCCATCACGGCGCCCTCGGCGTCCTTGCCCTCGGCGTCCTTCTCGGCTTTCATGCCCGCGATCTCGACCGCGTCGACGCGGGAGACCTGCCCGGCGCCGACGCCCACCGTCTCGGTTCCCTTCGCGAAGACGATGGCGTTCGATTTGACGTGCTTGATGGTCTGCCAGGCGAACAGCATCGCCTCGATCTGCTCGTCGGTCGGTTCGCGCTCGGTGACGACCTCCAGGTCGTCGGGGGTGAGCGACTGGGTGTCCCGCTCCTGGACGAGCCGGCCGCCGACGAGTTTCTTCTCGGTGACGGTCTCGGTGACGTCGTACTGGTCGGAGACGTCGAGGACGCGCAGGTTGTCCTTCTCGAAGAGAGTTTCGAGCGCGGCGTCGGTGTAGCCCGGCGCGACGACGACCTCCTTGAACGAATCGATGATCTGCGCGGCGGTCTCCTCGTCGCACTCGCGATTGAGGGCGACGATGCCGCCGAATGCGCTCTTGGGGTCGGTCGCGAGCGCATCGGCGTAGGCGCCTGCGAGCGTGTCCGCCGTCGCGCAGCCCGCGGGGTTGGTGTGCTTGATGACTGCCGCGGCGGGCTCGTCGAACTCCTTGATGAGGTTCAGGGCGCCGTCGGCGTCGTTGTAGTTGTTGTACGACAGCGCCTTCGCGCCCTCGTTCAACTGGTCGGCGTGGACGACGCTGGCCTCGTCGACCGTGTTGTCTGCGTAGACCGCGGCGTCCTGGTGCGGGTTCTCCCCGTAGCGCAGGTCCGCGGCGCGATCCTCGGAACTGAACAGGCGAGCGGGTAGGTCGCCACCGATGTCGGCCTCGACGGAGACCTGATTCGCTTCGTAGTCGACCGTCACGTCGTCCTCGGCGAACCACTTCACCGCTCGCGGGTAGGCCTTGAACTCGCCCTCGTAGAGGACGCGATCTTTGAGGTCGTCCTCGTCGTCGCCGTCGTAGACGGGAATCGGTTCCTGGGTGACGACGGGGCCGCCGTCGACCTCCGCTTCGATGATCTCACCGTCCTCGTCGATGGCGTTGGTGACGACGTGAACGGTACAGCCCACTACTTTCGCGCCGTAGTCGAGCGCGTCGCCCCAGGCGTCCATGCCCGGGAAGGCGGGGAGCAGTGACGGGTGGACGTTCAGCGTCGTCGGCGCGTCGTCGAGGAACGTGTCCGACAGCAGGCGCATGTAGCCGTCGAGGGTCACCAGATCGAAGTCGTACCCGTCGAGCGCGTCGACGACGCGCTCCTCGTGGTCGCGGCGGTCCTCGCCTTCGTCGCGCTCGACGACTTCGGTCGGGATCCCCCGCTCTGCCGCCGCGTCGAGCACGGGCGCGTCGGCGTCGTTGGTGAGAATGACGGCGAACTCCGCCCCTCCGGGGGCGCGGTCGGCGATGTTCAGCAGGTTCCGTCCGCGATTGCTTGCGAGTCCCGCGAGTTTCATGTGTAAACGCCGGTCGCCGCCGCGCAAAGTAGTTGCGAATAGGCTGAGACACAGTCGACACGGTCGACACAGTGGCGACGTCGCTTCGCCGGGAAGCCGGCGAATGCGGCCGGGCCCGCTCGCGAACGCCGACCGACACCCTCTTTGGTCGACTCGCCGCAGGAGCGCACATGACCGACCGTTCGCCACTGCAGGCCGTCTCGCCGCTGGACGGGCGCTACGCCCGCTACACCGAACCGCTGGTGCCCTACGCCAGCGAGCAGGCGCTGATGCGAGCCCGCACGCACGTCGAAGTGGAGTACCTCGTCGCTCTCTCCGACCTCCCGCAGACGCCGCTGACGATGGACCGAGCCCACCGCGAGGAGCTCCGCGCCGTCTACGAGGAGTTCGACGGGGACGACGCCGTCCTCGTCAAACAGATCGAGACCGAAGGCTACGGGGACTACGCCGCGACGAACCACGACGTGAAGGCCATCGAGTACTTCGTCCGCGAGCGACTGCCCGCGGACCTGGACGCCGCCGAGTGGATCCACTTCGGCCTCACCAGCGAGGACGTGAACAACCTCGCCCACCGACTGCTCGTCAAGCCCGCCGTCGAGGACGTACTGGTTCCCGAACTTCGGGAGGTTCGCGACGCGCTCATCGAGATGGCTCGCGAGTACCGCGACCTGCCAATGCTCGCGCGCACCCACGGCCAGCCCGCGACGCCGACGACCTTCGGGAAGGAACTCGCGGTGTACGCCTCCCGGCTGGGTCGCGCGCTCGGCCGGATCGAACGGGCGACCGATGAGATCTCGGGCAAGCTAGCGGGCGCGTCGGGCACCTATGCCGCCCACGAAGCCGCCTACCCCGACGTGGACTGGCCCGCCTTCTCGCGGGCGTTCGTCCGCGATCTCGACCTGGACCACGAGCCCGTCACGACGCAGGTCAACCCCTGCGACGACCTCGCCGCGGTGTTCGACGCGCTCCGCGGCGCGAACAACGTCCTCCTCGACCTCGATCTCGACGTGTGGCTCTACGTCTCCGACCGCTACCTCGGCCAGGAGACGACCGCGGGCGAGACGGGGTCGTCGACGATGCCGCACAAGGTCAATCCGATCGACTTCGAGAACAGCGAGGGCAACCTCTCGAAGGCCAACGCGGACCTGACCTTCCTCGCCGACTACGTCACCAAGTCCCGCCTCCAGCGCGACCTCTCGGACTCGACGGTCAAGCGAAATATGGGCGCCGCACTGGCCCACTGCCTCATCGGGTACTCGAAGCTCCAGAACGGCCTCGGCAAGGTCGTCCCCAACGAGCAGGTGATGGCCGACGACCTCGAATCGACGCCCGAGATCATCGGCGAGGCCGTCCAGACGATCCTCCGCCGAGAGGGCTTCGACGACGCCTACGAACACGTCAAGAAGGCGACCCGCGGACGCGACGTCTCGATGGACGACTTCGCGGCGATGATCGACGACCTCGACGTGAGCGAGGACGTCCGCGAGGAACTCCACGCGCTGACGCCCGCGGGATACACCGGCGTCGCCAGCGAGTTGGTGGACGACGCGCACCAGTGATCGGCCCCTCCGTCACGGCCCACAGACATTAGGCCGTGAGACGCCTACGCACACGCATGTTCCGCGACCGAACGGACGCGGGCGAACGGCTCGCAGATGTCCTCGAAGCGAAGGGAGTCGCGGCCGATATCGTCGTCGCCATCCCCCGCGGGGGGTTGCCGCTCGGTCGCGCCGTCGCCGACCGCCTCGGGGCGCCGCTGGACGTGATCGTCGCCTCGAAGATCGGCGCGCCGCGCAACCCGGAGTTCGCGCTCGGCGCGGTCGCCGAGGACGGCGCCGTCTGGCTCAACGAGGTCGCACTCGACCGGGCGGCCCCCTCGGAGGAGTACCTGGCGACCGAGCGGGAACGCGAGCGGGCGGTCGCCGCCGAGAAAGCCGGGACGTACCGCGAGGGTGATCGGCCCGACTTCGCCGGGAAGCGAGTCGTGGTCGTCGACGACGGCGTCGCGACGGGCGCGACGATGCGGGCCTGTCTCCGGCTGGTCCGCGACGACGGCCCCTCCTCGCTGGTGGCCGCCGTCCCCGTCGGTCCGCCGGACACCCTGGAGGAACTCGAATCGCTCGCGGACGCGGTGATCTCGGTCGAACGGCCCCGACGCTTCCGCGCAGTCGGCGCTCACTACAGGAACTTCGGCCAGGTCAGCGACGAACAAGCGATGTCGTACCTGGCGTGACCGCGCGTCGGCGGCTCAGGCGGTCGGCTCGTCGCCGCGGAGCCGCGGCAGCACGATGTGGTAGGCGACGTTGAGTCCCGCGTAGATGAGTACGGCGCCGAAGACGGCCTCCCAGAGGCCGAGCGTCGTCTGTCCGGTGGTGAGGTCGTGGAGGCCCGCTTGCTCGGCGAGCGCGCCGACGACGGTCAGCGCACTCGCGACTGCGACGTAGAAGACCACGCCGAGCGCCTCGGCGAGCGGTCCCACGAGGAGTTCTCGCATGGGCACCCGATATGCGACAACCGCACATATGGCTTTCGTGAGGACGGGTGACGGAGTACCACGCGAAGGTGTCTCCTCGATTAGAGTGTGAACGTGACGCGTGAGACCCGTCCTCCGGGACCAGGGGTTACTTTTCTGCTCACGTGATAGGCAGTATTATGTGGTCATCCCTGCTCACAGCAGCATTTGAGGTCGGTCTCTTACAGTACACTGTGCCAGTCGTCGGTATCGAGTTGGAACAGACGGCAGTCACCGGGATCGGCATCCTCCTGATTCTGCTGCTCCTCCTGGGGTCGGGCTTTTTCTCCTCGTCGGAGATCGCGCTGTTCTCCCTGCCGGCCCACCAGATCGACGCGATGGTCGAGCAGGGCTTGATCGGTGCGCAGGCGGTCAAGTCCCTCAAAGAGGACCCCCACCGCCTGCTCGTGACGATCCTCGTCGGGAACAACATGGTCAACATCACGATGTCCTCCGTCTCGACGACCATCGTCGGCTTCTACTTCGACCCGGGGACGGCGGTCATCGTCTCGTCGCTCGGTATCACGTCGATGGTGCTCGTGTTCGGCGAGAGCGCGCCGAAGTCCTACGCCGTCGAACACACCGAAGTGCACGCGCGGCGCGTCGCCCGAGGGCTGAAAATCGTCGAGAAGGTGCTGTGGCCGCTCATCACCATCTTCTACTACCTGACGGGCCTCGTGAACAAGGTCACCGGCGGCAGCCCGTCCATCGAGTCGACGTACGTCACCCGCGACGAGCTCCGGAACATGATCAAGACGGGCGAGCGCGAGGGCATCCTCGACGAGGACGAACGCGAGATGCTCCAGCGCACCCTCCGGTTCACGGACGCCAGCGCCAAGGAGGTGATGACCCCGCGCCTCGACGTGGTGGCCGTCTCCGCCGAGGCGACCGTCGAGGAGGCGATCAGGCAGTGCATCCAGTCGGGCCACGCCCGGCTGCCGGCCTACGAGGGATCGCTGGACAACGTCACGGGCGTGTTCGACATCCGCGAGTTGCAGGAATCCGACTACGGCGACTTCGACGACCTCGACGTGACGGACGTGGTTACCCCGACGCTGCACGTCCCGGAGTCGAAGAACATCGACGACCTCCTCTCGGAGATGCGCGAGAACCGGATCCACATGGCCATCGTCATCGACGAGTTTGGCGCCACCGAGGGGATCGTCACGATGGAGGACGTCACCGAGGAGATCGTCGGCGAGATCCTCGTGGGCGACGAGGACCGACCGATCGAATCGGTGGACGAGACAGAGGTGCTGGTCCGCGGCGAGGTCAACATCGACGAGGTCAACGAGACGCTCGATATCGACCTCCCCGAGGGCGAGGAGTTCGAGACCATCGCGGGCTTCGTCTTCAACCTCGCGGGTCGCCTCGTCGAGGAGGGCGAGGAGTTCGACTACGAGAACGTGACGCTGCGGGCCGAACAGGTCGAAGACACCCGCATTCAGAAAGCCCGTGTGACCGTCGACCGCGACTCCGCGGATCAGGTCGAAGAGGAGTCACCGGCCAGCGAAGGCGAATCCGATTGACCGGCAGTGTCCCAGCAGTGGAGGACGTTGAATGGGTGACTCGGTCGCTACGAGATTCCCGCGCCGTCGACTCACGAACCCCGGATACTGATCGTTCGCGGCGGGAACACAGGCGAATCAGAGCCACACGGTCCGGGTACAGTCTCCCGCAGTTGGAAGCCACCGCCTTGTAGCATTGGTGACAACCATTAGGGGTTGGGCACCCGTATCCTCGCCTATCGAGCTATGTACGATACCATCCTCCTCCCATTCGACGGTAGTGAGGGCGCCGCTACGGTACTCCATCACGCCAGCGAGATCGCTCACTGGGCCGACGCGACCATCCAGGTGCTCTACGTGGCCGATACGACGCGCGACAGCGTCACCGTCGTCGACGGCGAAACCGTCGATGTGCTCGAACGAAAAGGCGAAGATATCGTCGAGGAATCCGCGAAAACGCTGCACACACTCGGCGTGCCATGCGACACCGACGTCGTCCAGGGCAATCCCGCCCCGACGATCGTCGACTACGCCGAGCGCTACGACCAGGATCTGGTCGTGATGCCAACGCACGGTCGGGAGGGGCTCTCGCGATACCTCAACGGAAGCGTCTCCGAGAAGGTCGTCCGGCTCTCCTCGGCCCCCGTCCTCACAGTCCGCATGCAGCCCGATGAGACGCTCGAGTTCCCCTACGAGAACATCCTCATCCCAACAGATGGGAGCGCCGCCGCGGTGCACGCTTCCGAACACGTCCTCTCACTTGCGGCGTCGCTCGATGCAACCGTGCACGTCCTGTCCGTCGTCGAAGAGGCAGCACTCGGGCCGGACATCCGGTCGACGATCGCCGACAAAGATAGCGAAGAGGCCGCGACCGACGCTGTCGAGACCGTGGCCTCGGAGGCCGAAACACGCGGAGTTGCGAACACTGTCCGCCATATCGAACACGGAACGCCTGTCGAGGAAATTTTCGACTGCATCGAATCGAACGACATCCACGCCGTCGGGATGGGGACGACGGGGAAGCGGGGCACGAGCCGGATCCTGCTCGGCAGTGTCGCCGAAAAGACCGTGCGCTCGGCACCAGTCCCTGTCATGACTGTCGCGGAGCCGGAGTGACTCCGACGGCCGACCGGATCGACCACGTCAGAACCATCCGGTGACCGAGCGGTCCGGACGGCCGGGAAGTCGCCAGCGATTCACACTACGGATCGTGTTCGGCGTCGACCTCCCGCTGGTCGAATACCGCCGTCACGAACAGTCGAACAGCTCCCGACCGCACGCTGGGAGTCCCTACAGTACCGAGTCGACGGCGTCGCGGACCGCCCGCGCGGCCGCGCGGACGTCCTCGCGGCGGACGTACTCGCGCTCGCTGTGGGCGACCGCGCCCGCCTCGTCGGCCAGATCGCCCGGGCCGAAGACGACTGTCGGCGCGTGCTCGGCGAAGTACGATGCCTCGGTCGCGGCGCCGAACGGCCGCACCTCGCCGCCGCTGGCGTTCGCGAGCGACTCGACGAGTTGCTCCCCCGGGTCCGTCGCGAACGCCGTCAGGAAGGGGGTCTCCCGCGGCGTCAGTTCCACCTGCAGGTCCATACCGGTCGGGGCCCACTGGGAGAGGTGCTCCTGCAGCCCGTCCCGGAACTCCTCGGGCGTCTCCGGCGGGACCGGCCGCCGGTCGAACGTGAGCACGCACTCCTCGGGGACCTGGTTGGACGCCTCGCCGCCCTCGATCACGGTCGGCGTGAGCGTCGGGCGGCCGAGCGACTCGTGCTCGCCGGGGCCGCGCTCCTCGTCGAACGTCTCCATCGCCTGCAGGATCGGCGCGACGGCCCGGATCGCGTTCGCGCCGCTCTCGGGCGTGGCCGCGTGAGCGGCCGACCCGGTGATCGTGATCGACCCCTCGTACTGGCCGCGAGCGGCGTTGCAGACGTCCAGTCCGGTCGGCTCGCCGACGACGAACCCGTCGGCGTCGAGGGTCCCGGCGAGGTGTGCGGCGCCGGTCTGGACCGTCTCCTCGTCCGGCGTGATCGCCAGGGTGAGCCGGCACCCGTCCGCCCGGACGCCGGCGGTCAGGAACGCGTCGACCAGCGCCGCGAGCGGTCCCTTCGCGTCGCAGGCGCCCCGCCCTTCCACGACCGCGCCGCCCTCGCGCTCCGCGAAGGGCACGTGCGGCGGCACCGTGTCGATGTGCGTGTTCAGGACGAGGTGCGTCTCGTCCGTGTCGGCGCCGCCGTCCGTATCGCCGTCGTCGTTCTCGACGGCCGCGTCCCCGGATTCGAAGCCGTTCACGGTCCGCGTCGCCAGCGTGTTGCCCGCCTCGTCGATCACCGGGTCGGCGCCGGCCGCCTCCAGCGTCTCGACGAGCAGGTCGCGCATCTCGTCGACAGATTCGTGCGACTCCGTCCGGACCGCTCGTTCGTGGAAATCGAGGGCGTCGAAGGTCATCGCTGTCGAGCGCCCTCCCCGGGACCGGACGCCTCACGCTCGACTCGGGTCACGTCGTCCATCGACTCGCGGCGGCGGACGATCCGCGTCTCGTCGCCCTCGATGGCGACTTCCGCCGGCCGTGGCTGGGAGTGGAACTGGTTGGCGAGTTCGTAGCCGTAGGCGCCCGCGTTGCCGATGGCCAGCAGGTCCTCGCGCTCGGGACGAGCGATCGGTCGATCGGTGCAGAACACGTCCGCGCTCGTGCAGCACGGCCCGCCGACGGACACCGGCTCCGGCTCCCGGTCGGGCGCCGTGACGTTCGCGATCGGGTGATAGGAGTCGAACATCGCCGGCCGGATGAGCGTCGCCAGCGAGGCGTCGACGCCGACGACGGTCGCCTCCGGCGTCTCCTTGACCGTGTTCACTTCGGTCAGGATCACCTCGGCGTCGGCGACGACGTAGCGACCCGGTTCGAGCTTGATCTGCGCGTCCAGTTCGCCGACGGCCTCGCGGACCTGCTCGCCCACCCTCTCCATGTCCAGCGGCTCCTCGTCCTCGCGGTAGGGGACGCCGAACCCGCCCCCGAAGTCGACGAACTCCAGGTCGACGCCGGTCTCGGCCGTGACCTCCCGCGCGAGGTCGGCGACTTTCCCGATGGCCCGGCAGTGGTCGTCCAGGTCGTCGTGCAGGACGCCGCTGCCCATGTGCGCGTGCAGCCCGACGAGGTCGAAGCGCTCGCGCAGGTCGTCGGCCAGTTCGACCACCTCGTCGTAGGGGATCCCGAACTTCGCGTCCTTCCCGGTCGCGACCTTCTCGTGGTGGCCGGTGCCGATACCGGGGTTGATCCGGATGGCGACGCGGCCGTCGTACCCCCGCACTTCCAGCCGGTCGAACGTGTCCCGAGCGCCGCCCGTGACGGCCAGTCCGGGGTGTTCGGCGCCGAGTTCCGCGGCGTAATCCAGGTCCGCGTCCGGCGGGTTGACCGCGGTGTACTGCAGCGTATCGGGCTCCGCGCCCGCGTCGATCGCCCGCTGGAGTTCCCCGCGCGCCGCGCACTCGATGTCCGCGCCGGCGTCGAGCAGCGTCTCCAGCACCGCGCGACCGGTGTGGGCCTTCGCGGCGTACATGACGTGAGCGTCCGGGAACGCGGCCGAGAACCGCTCGTAGTTCGCGGCAACGCGGTCGAGGTCGACGGCGTACAGCGGCGTGTCGTGCTCGGCCGCGAGCGCCGACAGCTGATCGAAGTCCCAGTCCGCGACGCGGCGGACCGGCGGCGAGGCGTGGCTCATTGCCCGAACTCGGGTGACGGCGGCTAACAAGCCTTGCCATCCATCTTTTTCGCTGGGGGGTCGCCTGCGGCGACCCCCGAGCCAAAAACATGGGTGAAAAAGGCCGAACGCTCACTCCGTTCGCGCGAATGCTCAGTACAGAGGACGAATTTAGCAAGCCGCAGTTGTTTCTTCCAGCCCTTTCCGCGGATCTCCGGTTTCGTAGAAGGTGAACCAATCGAGGCATTCGGCTCAACTACCAGGATTTTTGTTGGAAGAATTTGAAATTGGTATATGAAGAAACACCTCTCACTCGCGCTTTGCCTGCTCTTATTGGCCGGTTGCAGCAGTATCGGAGGTGAAGGACCTCATACACCTACTTCGGAAAGTAACGAACCCTGGGAGTATGGAATAGCAATTGAGAACGGGTACGAAACTCAGGAGTTTACCGTGACGTTGATGACGAAAAGTGGCCGGTCCATTGTGAACGAAACCCACCGGATCGACTCAGGCGCACAGTGGAAAGCAACGACGTTAACGGAATCGAAACACAGCGGTCAGGACTACTTGCTCGCCATTTCGGCAACAGACGAAGGGAACCCTGTGGAAAAGGAGATCAGTGCCACCTCTCAGGAAACAGTTTCCTACACATCGGGAGCTACGTTGTACAAGTTCGGCCCGAGTGGGACCGGGGTGTACAACTGCGGTGGCAACGCGACGTGTTATCTGCAGTTCGACGATCAGTGAGCGCGATATTTCTCCCTGACAGCGTAGACTGATTCCTGTAGTGGCTAAGAGCGCGTGTAAGACTTTTCTGCAGGTCTGGAGTGACTACCCACTCAGTATGTATGACGAACCGAATAGACGATGTATCGCGGGCACGGTTTCCAGAGTTGGACACCCTGACCGGAAATCGATGGTTTCGGACAGACCGCTCATGACCCGGTTCCGGAGCACAGCTGGCAGGCGTTACGCTCACCAGAGTAGAGGCAGGCAGTGGGGACGTCGGTCAACCGCGGGGGCCGCAGATTACAGCGTCTGGCCGTTCTTGCACTTTGGACAGTAGATCCGGCCGTCTGCGACCAGTAGGTACGCCTGCTGACATCTATCGCAGCGACCGTTTACGGTCAGGCCACCCACCTCGTTGGCGACTCCCTTGAGAGTGTTCCGCAGGCGGACGGTTTCGCGTTCTTGCCGCTCGAGACGGGCGAGCAGCTGGGTCAACTGCCGTGACCTGGATTGACTCATAGGAGGCCGAGGTCCTCTTCGGTCGGGACACGCTCGACGAGCGTGTCGCAGTCGGAGCAGGATTCCATCTCCTCGCTCACGTAGACCGTTCCACACGACTCACATCGATAGAGTCGTGTCAGCCGGTCCGTGCGCTCCCGCGACCGCGTTTGATGGAGTTCGAAGGGGAGCACCCCTCGAACCGTGCTGACGATACTCATCGGAGAGCGTAGGACCGTTGAACGCATAACTACCGCGGCTAATCAATTAGGCCTCGCGTCGGCGACGACCGAGCGTCAGACGCGACGGGCCGATAGCGCCGGTTCCGCCACGTTCAAATCAGACCGGAGCGACCGTGGGTACAATGACACGGCAAGTGTGGCTGAAAGCCGACGACGAGGTCGGCGACTGGGACGAACGCAAGCGGCGGATCACCGCCGGGCTCGAAGCGGGCGTCGACTGGGTCCTCGTCGACGAGGAAGACGTCGAGCGGGTCCGCGACCTCGGCGCGGTCGACGTCGCGGCGTTCACCAACGGCGACGTCCACGTCATGGACGCCGAAGCGGACGAGGAAGACGAACCGGACATCGCCGTCGTGGGCAAAGACGGCGAGGGCGACGGGTCGATGGACATCCCCGGCGACCTCTCGGGGTCGGCGGATCTGTCCGTCCTCCGCCAGGACGGCAAGGCGACGGCGGGCTACGTCCGCATCTTCGACCAGCGCTACGAGGAGTTCGCCGAGGAAGTCGCGACCGCCGCCGACTACACCATCGTCGTCGGCGAGGACTGGCAGATCATCCCCCTCGAAAACCTCATCGCTCGCATCGGCGACGAGACGAACCTGGTCGCCGGCGTCACGACCGCCGAGGAGGCCCGCACCGCCTACGAGACCCTCGAAATCGGCGCCGACTCCGTCCTGCTTGACACCGACGACCTCGACGAGATCCGCAAGACCGTCGAGGTCCGCGACGAGATGGGCCGCGAACAGGTCGACCTCGTCGAGGCCGAGATCCAGGAGATCGAACAGACCGGTTCCGCCGACCGCGTCTGCATCGACACCGGCAACCTCATGGAACACGACGAGGGGATGCTCGTCGGGTCGATGAGTCGGGGCCTGTTCTTCGTCCACGCCGAAACCGCCGAGTCGCCCTACGTCGCTTCGCGGCCCTTCCGGGTCAACGCCGGTGCCGTCCACGCGTACGTCCGCACGCCCGACGGCGGTACGAAGTACCTCTCGGAGCTCCGCAGCGGCGACGAGGTGCAGGTCGTCGACACCGAGGGACGCACCCGCGAGGCCATCGTCGGCCGCGTCAAAATCGAGAAACGGCCGATGTTCCGCGTCAGCGCCGAGGTCGAGACCGACGACGGCGTCGACCGCATCGAGACGCTGCTGCAGAACGCCGAGACGATCAAGGTCGCCACGTCGGAGGGCCGCAAAGCCGTCACCGACCTCGAAGTGGGCGACGACGTGCTGGTCTACTACGGCGACAAGGCCCGCCACTTCGGCGAGGCCATCGAAGAGAGCATCATCGAGCAGTAACGCGTCCGCGCTTCCGGCCATCCGTTCTCCGTCTTTCTCTCACCGATCTCCTCGCCGATTCGTTCGTTAGACTCACATCTGAGCCGGATTTTCGCGCCGAAAGAGGAGTGATTGTGAGTTCGATGTGAGTTGAAGGGTGAAAATTTAAGTACTATCTCTGCTAGCACTCACATCATGGCGAGAGAGGTGCGGATCACCATCGACGACGACGAGGTCTTCGAGCGGATGAAGGCCCGCAAGCGCGAACTCGACCTCTCCTGGGAGGAGGTGCTCCACCGGGGACTGCGCGAGGTGCCCGAGGAGCGGCCGGGAGAGCCCCACCAGCCCGGGACGGCTCCCGGCCCGGAGGGCAGTCACCGCGCGGAAGACGACCGGCGCGGTCGGCGCGGCCACGACGTCAGCGTCGAGTTGGGCGCCGGACCGTCCGATCCCGGCCCGGGCGGGTCGGACGACTCGATCGGTGCGGTGGTCGAGGAGATCAAGGGGCAGGTCCACGACCAGGTCAGGGAGTCGCTTCGCGCGTCGATGGAGTCCGTCGAGACGGCCGGCGCGGACCTCGAACGCGAGATGACCGAACTCGAACGCGCGGAGGACGCCGTCCTCCGGTTCGACGACGTGACGGGCGACGACCCGCGTTATCAGGTGCCGCTGCGCGTCCGCCTGGAGACGAGCCGCGGCGGTCTCGACTTCGAGGTCGTCGCCGTCCGCGGAGGCAAGTCCGTCTCCGGGATGAACCGCTTCGACCGCGAGACCCGCCAGGCGATCAACGAACACCTCGCCCGCGGCGGGACGGCGACGCTGTCGTTCGACGGCGAGGAGGCCTACGAGGTGGGGCCGGCGATCGCCTGGCGTCGCGACGACGACGGCGCGCCGATCGTCTCCGACGTCGGGATCCCGGAGGTACTCGTCGATGATGAGTGAGCGAACCGATAGCGACGATGCGTCCAGCGAGCGCGACGGCGCCCAGCACGCCGTCGGTGCGGGTTCCGGAGAGCGCGCGGACCCCGCCGCGGTGACGGACACGTTCACGCTGCTCAGCGACGAGACGCGGGTGCGCATCCTCGCGGCCCTCGCCGACGCCGGCGAGGAGGCGGTGCGCTTCTCGGACCTGCGTAGCCGGGTCGACGTGACCGACTCCGGGCAGTTCAACTACCACCTCGACCGGCTCCGCGGCGAACTCGTCGCGAAGACCGACGACGGCTACGCGCTGACCGAGTCCGGACGAGCGGTGGCGCGGCTCCTATGAGAGTCAGCCACTACTTCGAGGGCGAGGGCGTCGTCACCGGCGGGTTCGCCCAGTCGGTCAACAACCAGCGGGCGATCCTCGACGACCACGGGATCGACTACACCACCGAGCCGTCGCTCGACGTCGACCTGCTCCACCTCAACAACGCCGGCCCGCGCTCGATCTACTACGCCAAGCGCGCTCGCCGGCGCGGGATCCCCGTCCTCTTTCACACCCACAACACCGCCGCTGACTTCCGGGACAGTTTCGTCTTCTCGAACGCGCTCGCCCGCCCCCTCGGCCCCTACCTCGCCTACGCCTACGACCAGGCCGACCACCTGATCTGCCCCTCCGAGCACAACCAGGAGGTGATCGCCAGCTACACCGACACGCCTTCCACGGTCATTTCCAACGGCTTCGACCACGAGCGCTTCGCCGGCTGGGACGACCCCGACCTCCGCGAGGAGTACCTCGACCGCTACGACCTGGAACCGCCGGTCGTGTTCATGTTCGGTCACGTCATCAAGCGCAAGGGTCTGCGAACGTTCGTCGAGACGGCCCAGGAACTCCCGGAGTACGACTTCGCCTGGTTCGGCTACCTCAACCCGACCGGCGGGCGACTCGACAGGTTCCTCCAGCCCCGCGAGACGCGCAAACTCGTCGAGTACTCCCCCGAGAACTGCACCTTCACGGGCTACATCGAAGACCCGCGGGGTGCGCCCGCGGCCGGCGACGTGTTCTTCTGGCCGTCGAGAAACGAGAACGAGGGGATGGCGCTGCTGGAGGCGATGCACTGCGGGAAGCCACCCGTCATCCGCGACATCCCCACCTATGAGTGGCTGGCCGACGGCGAGGACTGCCGCAAGTGCGAGACGACCGCGGCGTTCGCCGAGACGATCGCCCGGCTCTGCGAGGACGCCGACGAACGCGACCGGGTCGGCGACAACGCCGCGGAGACGACCGAGCAGTTCACCCTGGACGCCGTGGGCGAGAAGCTGATCACGCTCTACGACGAGGTCGTGAGCGGACCGACGAACGAGCGGACGCCGACCAAGTGAGAGTCCGACGCGGTGAGGGCCCCGCGGGGAGTGAGTTTTCGTCAGACGCCAGTGCCGGAGTCGTCGGAGTCCGACTCGGACTCTGGTTCGGGGGCGATGCGCTCGGTGCACCAGTGACAGAAGTCGATATCGGGGTCGACGTCCCTGCCGCAGTTGGGGCAGGTGGTCCCCTCCTGGACGGCCGCGTCGCGGTTCTGCCGCTTGGCCATCCAGTAGGCGTCGATCATGCTGAAGACGGTGATGGAGACGAGCGCGAGCGCGGCCTCCGGCGGGATGTTCTCGGCGGCGCGGAAGAGCGACTCGAGGCCGATCGTCTCGGGCATCGCGCCCTCGTCCATCAGGAGGGCGAAGCTCGTCACGTTGAGGAAGAACCAGACGAGGGCGCGGAGCCACTCGCGCAGGTAGACGTGCCCGAGACCGGGGTAGAGGAACGCGAGGAGGACAGCCAGCCACGGCCGCGTGTTGTTCCGAGTGCTCACTGTTAGTTGCCCGAATTCGGGCGTCCCGCGTTGTTAAGGTTCCGACTCTCCCGCTTTCGGCCCCTCGCTCCGCAAGCGCTCGACGAGCGCCGACAGCGTCGCGAGGTCGTACTGTCCGGGGGCGGTCGCGTCGGCGGGGTCGACCGGCGCGTAGCCGATGCGCGAGCCGTACAGCGGCGCGACCGCCCGGGAGTGGCGACCGGCTTCGCCCATCGCCATGGTCGCGACGGTCTCGCCGGCGGTCGCCGCGTCCCACGTCGCCCCGAGCAGGTCGAGCACGTCGCCGGCGCCCTCGGCGGTGACGGCGAGTTTCGCCACGTCTCCCCAGCGGCTCGCCTCCGCGAGCACCTCCCGCATGGTGTCGCGATGGGGCGTCTCCGCGAAGTCGTGCGTCGAGACGACGACCGCGGTCCCGCGGTCGTGCGCGTCGTCGACGACGCCCGCGGCGTCGCCGTCTTCCACCGCGGCCAGTTCCACGTCGATCGCGGCGACGGCGTCGTGCGCGGCCGCGGTCCGGAGCGCGTCGAGACGGTCCGCGCCGTCGGCCGCCTCCCCGCCCTCCCAGGTCGGCCGGTTGGTCGCGATCAGCGGTAGGTCGCCGTCGTACGCCGCGAGCGCGTCGAGCGGGTCGCTCGCCATGTCCAGTCGGAACTCGACGGCGTCGGCGTGGTCGCGGGCGTGCGGTTCGTCGCTCAGGTCCGCGGTCGCCGCCGCGAGGACGAACGACGAGAAATCGATGTCCATGTCCGACCGTTCGGCGAGACGAGAAAAAAGCGCCCGGATCCGCGTCGGCCGCCCGGCCGCCCGGCCGTCGCGAGTCCGCGATGGCCGAGAGGGGTGAATCTGAACTCCCGACCGGCCGTCCGCAACCCGGGGTTACTGTTCGAGGTCGCCGACTAGGCTCTGGATCTCGGTGATCTGGGCGGTCTGTTGCTGGTTGGCCGCGGCGATGCGTTCGATCTCGCTGGCGACTTCCTCGGCGCTGTCTGCGGTCTGGTCGACCATCGAGGCGACCTCTTCGGTGGACGCGGCCTGTTCGTCGGTCGCGCTCGCGACCTCCTGGGCGCCCTGGGCGGCCTCCTCGACGGCCGCGTCGATCTCCCGGAGCACGTCGACCGTGTCGTCGACCTGTTCGATACCCTCCTCGACCTGCTCGTTCGCGTGGTCGATGCTCTCGACGGTGTTCTCGGTGTCGCTTTTGATGTTCGAGACGAGCGCCTCGATCTCCGTGGCGTTCTGCTGGGATTCCTCGGCGAGGCTCTTGACCTCGTCGGCGACGACGGCGAACCCCTCGCCGGCCTCGCCGGCCCGCGCCGCCTCGATCGACGCGTTGAGCGCGAGCATGTTCGTCTGGTCGGCGATGTCGTTTATCACCTCGACGATGTCGTCGATCTCGTCGATGCGGTCGCGCAACTGCTCGACGTCGTCGGAGACCTCGGTGTTCGCTTCGTCGACCGCCTCCATGGCGTCGATGGCGTCGTCGGCCATCTCGCGGCCGTCGTCGGCGAGGTCGCGCGCTTCGGTGCTGACCTGGCGCACCTGACTCGCGCTGGAGGCGACCTCCTCGACGGTCGCGCTGAGGTTGGAGATCTCCCCCGCCACCTCCCGCATCGTCTCGGACTGGTCGTTCGCGAGGTCGCTTATCTGCTGGGTACTGCCGGAGACGCTCTCGGAAGCCCGCAAGAGCTCGTCGATCGCAGTCCCGAGTTCGTCTACTGTCATGTCGCCCGCCTCGTCGGAGGCGTCGAGCGCGTCGGAGGCGAGATCGCCGGATTCAGAAGCCATGTGTCTACCCCCGGAAGCGAGCGAATTAAGCGTACCTGCGCGGTTATCAGCCCTGATTCTCGTCTGCGATACGAGTCGGGCCGACGCGTCGCTCGTCGGTTCGATCGGCGGCGGACGACGCGGCGGTCGTCTCGCACCGGCGGAGAGAGGGTCGGTTGCGGGCCGCGTCCGCGTCAGGCCATCGGGAGGCCCTGCTCGGCCTCCAGCAGTTCGTGGTAGCGATTGCGGATGGTGACCTCGGAGATGTCGGCCACCTCGGAGACGGCGGCCTGGGTCGTCTTCTCGTTCGTGAGCAGCGCGGCGGCGTAGACGGCTGCGGCCGCGAGGCCGACGGGTGACTTCCCGGAGTGGACGCCCTGTTCCTTGGCGTTCTGGAGGAGCGTCCGGGCGCGGTGTTCGGCCTCGTCGGACATCTCCAGCGAGGAGGCGAAGCGGGGCACGTAGCTCTCGGGGTCGGCCGGCGCGACTTCGAGGCCGAGCTCCCGGATGACGTAGCGGTAGGTGCGTGCGATCTCCGACTTCTCGACGCGGGAGACCTCGTTGATCTCGTCGAGGCTGCGGGGGACGCCGGCCTGTCGAGCGGCGGCGTAGACCGAGGCCGTCGAGACGCCCTCGATGGAGCGGCCGGGCAGCAGGTTCTCGTCGAGCGCGCGGCGATAGATGACCGACGCCGTCTCGCGGACGTTCTCCGGCAGGCCGAGCGCGGAGGCCATCCGGTCGATCTCGCCCAGCGCCTGCTTGAGGTTGCGCTCTTTCGAGTCGCGGGTGCGGAAGCGCTCGTTCCACTTGCGCAGGCGCTGCATCTTCTGGCGCTGGTTCGAGTTCAGCGAGTTGCCGTAGGCGTCCTGGTCGCGCCAGTCGATGTTCGTCGAGAGGCCCTTGTCGTGCATCATGTTCGTCGTCGGCGCGCCGACGCGGGACTTCTCGTCTTTCTCGCTGGCGTCGAAGGCGCGCCACTCGGGGCCGCGGTCGATCTCGTCGGTCTCGACCACGAGGCCGCAGTCCTCGCAGACCGTCTCACCGCGTTCGTCGTCCACGACGAGCGTGCCGCTGCACTCCGGGCACGACTGGTGGGCCCGCTCGTCCGTGCGTTCGTCTTCCTGTTCGTCCGTGTGCTGGGTTCTGAGTCGAGAGTCGCTCATAGCTCTGGGGCGTACTCATCCGGGGACGTAGCGTCGCAAAAATCCCGGACGCGTCCGATGGTGAGACAACCATTCGGAGATACTTTTATAAATCTGTTGGTTTCGATATCGTACTTCGCTCGAAACGGTGCAACGGACCGGTTTCGGGCGGTGTGTGAACGTGTTTCACGCCGTTTGATTGCGGTTTTATATACGAACGGTGGGCGGGCCGAGAACGAAACCACCAAGCGGTCAGTGCCGGGAGCGTACCGGCATGGAACGCGTCGCAGTCGGGAGCACGAACCCGGTGAAGATCCGAGCGACGGAGCGAGTCGCGGAGGCGCTGTTCGACGCCGACGTGGCGGGCGTCGCCGTCAACTCGGGGGTGGCCGAACAGCCGACTGGCCAGGCGGAGACGGTGACGGGGGCGGAGAACCGCGCGGCCCGGGCG
Source organism: Halosimplex rarum (assembly GCF_047715405.1). Classification (NCBI taxonomy): domain Archaea; kingdom Methanobacteriati; phylum Methanobacteriota; class Halobacteria; order Halobacteriales; family Haloarculaceae; genus Halosimplex; species Halosimplex rarum. The sequence continues at coordinate 192,702 of NZ_CP180412.1, read as the reverse complement.
CTCGAAGCCGACCATCAGGCGACCTACGGCGTCGGTATCGAGGGCGGAGTGGCCGAGTTCGAGGAGCGGCCCGGCCTGTACCTGATCATGTGGGCGGCGGTCAGCGACGGCGACCGACTGGAGCGCGGCGGCGGCCCGAGTCTCCGCCTCCCCGACGACATCGCCGAGCGAGTCCGGGACGGCGAAGAACTCGGTCCGGTGCTCGACGACGCGCTCGAGACCGAGGGGATCAGCGAACGGGAGGGCGCGGCGGGCGTGCTGACCGGCGGCGCCATCGACCGCGAGTCCGCGCTGGCTCACGCCGTCGCGGGCGCGTTCGGACCGATCGCCGCCGATTTCTACTGACTTCGAGAGGCCCGGTCAGTCCTCGGTCGCCGCGGCGGCCTCGACCTCGCCGGCCTCGCGGCTCTCCTCGACGGCGGTTGTCAGCGAGACGTTGAGCCAGGCCATCGAGGCGAGGCCACCGACGATGGTGACCGCGTTCTTGACGACGTGGTCGACGATGGAGATGGCGAAGGCGACGTGCGCGGGAATCCCCGTGAGCCCGAAGACGATGAGCGTGAACGCGCCCTCGTAGAGGCCGATCCCGCCCGGAGAGAGCGGGAGCACCTTCGCGAGGTTGCCGACGCTGACGGCGAAGAAGGCGGTCGCGACGAGGGCGGGCGTGATCACCCCACCGAGCGCGGGTGCCGTCTCGCCGAGCGCGGGCGCGATCTGTTCGGCGAACGCGTAGAAGACCACGAGCGCCGTCAGCACGTCGACGACCCAGATGACGAGGCTGCCGACGCCGACGCGGGCGAAGGCGCTCCGGTCGCTGATGACCGCCTCGATGTCGCCGACGAACTGCTCGATCACGCCGGCGATGTAGTCGGCGTAGGAGTCGTTGCTCACCGCCTTGACCGCGCGGTGGACGTAGTCGGAGTCACGGCGGGCGCTGAGCAGGATCGCCGTGACGGCGAGGACCGCGGCCCCGCCCACGACCGCGGCGACCTGCAGCGCCGTCCGGGCCGCCGCGCCCGGGTCGATGGTCTCGCCGCCGACGGTGACCGGCGGCACTTCCGCGGCGATGGCCTGCGCGATCTGGTCGGTCCCGCCGGTGAGGACGAGGCCGACGAGGACCGTGCCCGCGAGCACGGTGATCGCCAACAGGTCGAACACGCGCTCGATCGCCAGCGACGCGAACCCGCTGGGGTAGGGCACGTCGCGGCGGGCTTTCACCACGTACGCGCGCACGCCGTCGCCGAGTCGCGCCGGGAAGACGAGGTTCCCGGTCTGGCTGATGAAGATAGCGCCCGTCAGGAACCACGTGTCGCCGGAGTACCCCAGTCTGTCGAGGATGTCGCGATAGCGCAGGCCCCGCAGCGGCCACGAGAACAGGTAGACGAGACCGGAGGCGACGACCCACCGCGGGTCGGCGCCGCTCATCGCGTCGAAGACCGCATCCAGGTCGAAGACGACCCCGACCGCGACGACGAGCGCGAGCATCACGAGCACGGATCCCGCGGCCATGCTCACGCGCTGGGAGAGCCGTGGGCTCACGGACAGCTGCCACCACGTCCGGACGATCTGGCTCCCCATGCCGAACACGTCCCGGACGAGGTCGACCTTCGTGTCGCCCTTGGGCTCCCAGTCGACGGGGAACTCCTTGACCCGGTACCCCCGGCGCTGGGAGAGCACGAGCACCTCGGTGTCCCAGAACCAGTGCTCGTCCTCGACCTCACCGCGGAGCGCGTCGAACGTCTCCCGGGAGATGGCCTTGAACCCGCACTGGTGGTCCTCCAGGTCCGAGCGGAGGAACAGGCGGACGAGCGTGTTGTATCCCAGGCTCGACACCGCGCGCTTGGTCGGGCGCTCGGCCGTGTTTTCGGGCATCCAGCGCGAACCCGTGGCCACGTCGTACTCGCCCGAGCGGACGCTCTCGACAAGCTCTTCGAGGTGTTTCATGTCCGTCGCGAGGTCGGTGTCGAAGTAGACGAGCGTGTCACCGGCCGCGCGCTCGAAGGCGTACTCCAGCGCGCCGCCGCGGCCGAGGCGCTCGTCGCTGTGGATGTGGCGCACGCGGTCGTCCTCGCTCGCCATCCGCGAGGCGATATCCGGTGTTCGGTCCTCGCAGCCGTCTTCGGCGACGATCACCTCGAATGCGCCGGCGGGGAGAAAGGAGGCGAGCGTCTCCAGCGCGACCTCAACGGTCCCTTCGATGGTGGCCTCCTCGTTGTAGGCCGGGAGGACGACGCTCACCTCGACGTCACTCATTGGTGCAGGTAGCGGCAGGCACGGCCAAGAACCTTCTGTTCGCCCACGCAAGCCCGCCCGGTCGAACGCCGTCCGTCGCCGCCTCCGGCGTTCTCGGTCGCCGTCCAGGGGCGACCGCAGTCCCCCGCGCGTACCGCCTCAGTCGCCAACTTCCGACTGGCCGGTAGCGTCCGCCGCGTCCGCGTAATCGGCGCGGTCCGGTCGGTCGGCCAGCCCCGGGATATCGACCGGATCCGCGCCGTCGACCGTCGCGAACGTGGCCAGGTCCGCGTCGGTACCGGCCGCGTCGACGGTCTCGTAGGGGCGGTCGACGACGATGTCGCCGGCGGTCGAGCGGCCGACGCCGGGGACCGCCTGGAGCTCGTCCATCGACGCCGAATTGAGGTCGAGCGGGTAGGGCACGCCCGTCACCGAGCGATAGCCGTGGTCGGTGACCGCCACGTCGACGGTCCGGCCGAGCTCGCGCTCGCCCGGCACTGCCACGAGCAGCGCGTAGGTGCCCAGTTGCCGGCCGAACGTCTTGCCGTCCTGATGGTACTCCAGGTGGACGTCCGGGAGCACGGTGCCGGGCAGCGCCACCCGCTGGAGCATCGGGTTGTCGATCTCCTCGCGGACTTCTTTCTTGTACTGCTGGAACTGCTCCTTGTGGTCGCGGGCAATCTCCGCGCCCGTCTCGGCCATCTCGGTCCCCTCGAAGGCCATCACCTGCCGGATGTTGATCCGGCGGACCATCAGCCCCTCGTCGAGGACGCTCCGCAGGAACTCCTTGTTGTGTTCGAACGTCTCGCTGCGTTCGCCCTTGAGGCCGTGGACGAGGTTGATCCCCGGCAGGAGTTTGGGGAGGCGACGCGAGGCGCCGCCGCCGAAGTTGGGGGCGGACTCCCGGTCGCCGCCGGGTCGCCAGCCGGCCTCCTCGTTGACGATGCGGACCGCTTCGAGGCACTCCTCGGCGGAGACGAGCAGGTTGTTCTCCTCCTGGACCACCGGGTCGGCCGATTCGAGGCCGAACGCGGCCGTGTCGCCCGGCGTGTTGTGCTCGGCGATGATCCGGATCCCCTCCCTCGATTTCTCGGGGTAGTCCGTGATCGTCACCGGGTTCATGTTGTCGAGGTGCAGCGTCCGCAGGTCGGGCGCCACCTCGCGGATCCCGCCGTAGAGATCTCGGAGCGCATCGGGGTTGGGCGCCTCGCCGTCGCCGCCGAACGCGAGGATGTCGGCCTGGCGACCCAGGCGGAAGTCGCGGACGCCGTGGTCCGACAGGGCGTCCACCTCGTCGACGACGGACTGTGCCGAGCGGAACGCCGGATCGCCGTAGAGCGGTTCCGTGCAGAACGAGCAACGGTACGCACAGCCCCGCGAGGTCTCCATCTCGGCGATGAGGTAGTCGGGGTGATTGGGGTGTTGCTCGACGACGAACGCCCCCTGCTCGGCCCAGCGGGCGATCTCCTCGTTGTCGCGCATCCGGTTTCCGAACCCTTCTAACCCGTTCTCAGCGAGGTCGTGGGCCGCGGCCTCGACGTCGCCCTTCGCCACGAAGTCGTAGTCCAGGTCGTCGCGCTCGGTCTCCTCGGCGCCCTTGTTCTCCTCGCCGACGCCGAAGCGGATCGGTCCGCCGAGGAGCGTCGTCCCGTCGGCCTCCCAGGTGAGTCGCCGGACCTCGTCCGGTTCGGCGGGAGTGCCGCCGACGTACTTCCCGGGGACGGTCATGCCGCCGACGTAGATCATGAGGTCGGCGTCGGCCACGTCCGCCCAGTTCTGGCGCTCCTCGCGGAGCGCGTCGACTGTGTGGTAGGTGATCTGGTCCTCGGGAACGCCGGCGTCGACGAGCGCCCCCGCGGTGTACCGCGGGTACGTCGAGATGTACGGCGGCACGCCGAAGTGCGCCGGCTCATCGACGTACCCGTCGACGATGGTCACGTCGAGTGTCGCGGGGTCCGTAGTCATGGGACCCGATACAGTCTCGACAGATAAAAGGACGACGTGTCCCGGTCACTTCGGGGGGAGACCTCCTCGCTACCGGACGACTATCACGGGGACGGGCGACTGGCGAACGACCGTCTGGGCGACGTTGCCGACGAACAGCCTGTCCGCCACCGTTCCGCCGTGAGCCCCGATCACGACGGCGTCGAAGTCTTCGGCCCTGTTCAGGATCGCCCGGACCGGACTGCCGAGCTGGACGTTCGTCTCGATCTCGACGTCGTACTCGGACGCGGTCTCCCGGGCGCGCTCGAAGACCGACGCCGCGTGCTCTTCGGCCGCCGATTTGAGGTCCTCCTCCAGGGCGAGGCCCGTCGCGGCACCCCACATCGGCGACGGTTCGCCCACGACGTGCAGGACAGTTATCTCCGCGTCGGCGTGGTTCTCGAGGGCGTACGTGAGCGCTTGCTGGGACATCTCCGAGTCGTCCATCGGGACGAGAATCCGCGAAATCATACGGTCACTACGGACCCGACGGGAATAAATCAGTGGCCTGTCAGCAGCGGTCGACCGCGGAGAGAGCGCCTAATCGTCGGCGCTCACGGGCTGTTCGTCGGCCTGTGCGTACCACAGGTCCGCGTAGTCGCCCCCCTCGACGAGCAACTCGTCGTGGGTGCCGCGCTCGACGACCGCGCCGTCGTCCATCACGACGATGCGGTCGGCGTCGCGGATGGTCGAGAGCCGGTGGGCGATCACGAAGGCGGTTCGGTCCTCGACGAGCCTGTCGAGACTCTCCTGGATGCGCTCCTCGGTCTCGGTGTCGACGTCGCTGGTCGCCTCGTCGAAGATGATGATCTCGGGGTCGTTCAACAGCGCGCGGGCGATGGCGACGCGCTGGCGCTGGCCGCCCGAGAGCTTGATCCCCCGCTCGCCGATCTGCGTGTCGTACCCCTCGGGGAGGTCCTCGATGAACGCGTCCGCCTCGGCGGCGCGGGCGGCCTCGCGGACGCGCTCGCGGGCCGCGTCGTCGCCGGCTTCCTCGCCGTCGAGCACCTCCCGGTCCCCGTAGGCGACGTTCTCCGCGACGGTGCCCGAGAAGAGGTACGGCTGCTGTTCGACGACGGCGACGTGGTCGCGGAGGCTTTGAAGGCCGTACTCGCGGACGTCGCGACCGTCGACGCTGACGACTCCCTCGTCGGGGTCGTGGAACCGCGGGACGAGTTTCAGAAGCGTCGACTTGCCCGCGCCCGTCGGCCCCGCGAGCCCGACGGTGTCGCCGGCCGACACGTCCAGCGTCACGTCGCGGACGACGGGTTCCTCGTCGTAGGCGAAGGTCACGTCCTCGAACGCGACGGACCCGTCGATCCGGTCGGGTTCGTAGGGGTCGTCGGGTTCGGTCACGTCGGGCTCCTGCCCGAGCAGGCCGAAGACGCGCTCGGCGCTGGACTTGGCGAGCTGGTACTTATTCGCGGACTTGCCGACGCGGCGCATCGGGGAGTACAGACGCCGCAGGTAGAGGAAGAAGACGGCGAAGGTCCCGGCGCTCAACGCCGCCTCGCTCCCGGGGTTCGTGATGAGGTCCATCCCGGCGACGTAGAGGATGGCGACGAAGACGACGCCGGTCAGCAGCCGGAGGGCGGCGAAAAAGCCCCGGCGGATGCGCAGCGCGGCGACCTTCTCGTCGTGGTAGGTCTGGCTCTGGGCCTCGACGCGCGAGCGTTCGAAGTCGTAGCGGTCGAAGGCCTTGATCACCGCCGCGCCGCTGAGGTTGTTCTCCAGGCGGGTGTTGAGCCGCGCCACGGTCTGGCGGATCGACCGGTAGCGCGGTTCGATCCAGGTGAGAAAGAGACCGCTCGCGAGGCCGATGATCGGGACGGGCGCGAGCGCGATGAGCGCGAGTTTCACCGAGTACGTCGAGAGGATGACGGCGATGCCGCCGACGGTGGCGACGACGCGGATGAACTGGCGGAACTCCGTGTTCAGGAACGACTCCAGTCGGTTGATGTCGCTGTTGAGGATGGACATCATCCCGCCGGTCTGGTGGTCGGCGAAGAAGTCCATCGAGAGGTGCTGCAGGTGGTCGTACGTGTCGTTTCGCAGGTCGCGCTGGACTTTCTGTGCGGTGGACTGGAGGAGATAGCGGGAAGCGAAGCGGGAGACCGACCGGACGAGGTAGGCCACCGCGGCGATGACGACGAGCCGCCGGAGGAAGGAGACTTTCGCGGCCTCGCTCGCGATCTCGCCGGGCGGGAGGATGCCCGCCTGCGTCAACAGTCCCGGCTCGCTGTTGTTGAGGACCACGCGGTCGATGGCCGCGGCGACGATGATCGGCGGGACCAGCCTGGCGAACCGGGTCAGAAACGAGGCGAGGACCCCGACAGTCAGGCGGAGCCAGTACGGCGTCGCGTAGCCGAACAGCCGCCACATCGGGTTGCCGTCGAGGTTCTCCCGGACCCCCTCGAACCCGCCGTGTTCGTCTGCCATGCGAGCCAGTTCGACTCCGGACTGAAATATCCCGGGCTTGCAGCCAACGGCTCCGGTTCGGGGCCGAGACCGACCCACGCGTCGGGTTCGTGTTCGACCGCTGCCACCAGAGTTATCGTCTGAGAAAATCCGGCAGATAGCTATAACACCCCCTCTGGGAAATCTACAGTATGATACGGACGTCGTCGATCGACGTGCTCCTCGTCGACGACAGCGGTTTCTTCCGGCAGATCGTCTCGGACAAGCTGGGCGCGTCGGAGGATATCTCTGTGTCGAAAGCGAGCAGCGGCGAGGAGGCTCTAAAGGTTCTCGCGGAGCGCTCTGTCGACTGCGTGGTGAGCGACTTCGAGATGCCCGGACTGAGCGGTCTGGAACTGTACGAGCGCGTCGAGGCGGAGTACGGGCTCCCCTTCATCCTGCTGACGGGACAGGGCGACGAACAGACGGCGAGCCTGGCGATCGGTACGGGTATCGACGACTACCTGCGCAAAGACGACATCGCCGAGGAAGGCCAGCTTCAGTTGCTCGCCAACCGGATCGAGAACGTCGTCGCCCAGCGCCGCGCCAACGAGAAGTACGAGCTGCTGGTCAACAACACGCCCGACGAGATCACCCAGGTCGCGGTCGACGGGACGATCACGGCCGCCAACGACGCCGCCGCGCGGTCGTTCGACACGACGCGCGAGGAACTGATCGGGAGCCACCTCGCCGACGTCCTCCCGACGGAGACGGCGGCGACACGCATCGAACACGGCCGCAAAGCGCTCACGGCCGGGTCGGCGGTCACCTTCCAGGACGGGGTCGGCGTCCGCCACTTCCACAACGTCGCCGCGCCGGTCAGAGTCGGGAGCGAGTCGGACTCCTTCCAGCTCATCACCCGCGACATCACCGAGCAGAAGCGCCGCGAGCGAGAGCTCCAGACCCGGACCGAGGAGCTCGCGGTCATCAACAGGCTGGTCCGCCACGACATCAACAACGACGTGCAGCTGCTCATCGCCTGGGCCGACGGCATCGACCGCCACGTCGACGGCGAGGGCCGGGAGTACGTCGATCGGATCCAGCACACCTGCGACCATATCGCGGAACTGACGAACATCGCGCGTGACTTCGTCGACTCCATCGGCAGCGACTCGGAGTTCGCGCTCACCGCCGTGAACGTCCGTCACATCCTCGAAGACGAGGTCGAGAAGGCCGACCGGCGACACGACGAGCTAACGGTCGCGATCGACGGAGAGATCCCCGACGCCGACGTCAGGGCCAACGAACTGCTCTCGTCGGTGTACGGGAACCTGCTGAGCAACGCCGTCCGCCACAACGAGGGGACCGACCCGCGCGTCACGGTCAGCGCCGAGGAGTCGGAGACAGACGTCCGCGTCCGCGTCGCCGACAACGGGCCGGGGATCCCCGACGCGCAGAAGGAATCGGTGTTCGGCAAGGGCGAGATGGGGCCCGACAGCCCGGGGACCGGGATCGGGCTGTACCTGGCGCACACGCTCGTCGAGCAGTACGGGGGGACGATCTCCGTCGAAGACGGGGACCCGGAGGGCTGCGTCTTCACCGTCTCGCTCCCGAAACACGCCTGAGACGTGCGACGGACGCGGGGCGGTTTCGCCGGTGCGGCCCGGGAGCGAGGGCATCCGAACGTTCGGGGCCTCGGTGCGTTCGACCCGTCCGAGCGCCGAAAACAGTATCCGTCGGCCGTCCGAACCCGCGACCATGCCACCGACGAAGGAGATCAAGTGCACGAGCGAGGACTGCTTCCTCGACATGTTCGAGAATCACTACACCTACGACATGCCCGACGACCACTCCGTCGACGACCTGCAGTGCCCTGTCTGCGGCGGGACGAACTGTCTCGAAGCGATCGAACTGTAGCGCCGAGCGGGACGACCGTCTCTCGCCGTTCTGTCCTGCGCCCGCGGGCACAATCCTGAAGGGAACACCGCTCTAACCCGCAGGTATGAGCAAGATCCGCCACATCGGGGAGTCGCTGGGCAACGCGGTCCTGGAGAACGTCGGCCGCGCGATGGGTCGCGCCCAGGAGCGGACGCCCCTGCCCGTCGACCTGCTGGAGAGCGACGAGGCGTACCTCGCCGTCTTCGACGCGCCGGGCGTCCGTGGGCAGGACGTGCAGGTGCAGTACGACGACGGCGCCGTCGAGGTGCGCGTCGACCGCTTCCGCGGCTTCCACGAGGGCTACGAGATGCGCTACCCCGGCCGCGGCCTCGCGCTCGACGGCCGCGTCGACCTCCCGGAGCACGCCCGCGTCGACGCCGAGGCCGCGACCGCGACGCTCCGCGACAACGGCACGCTCGAAGTCGAGATTCCGAAGACCGACGAACCCGTCGAGGCCGACGTCGACGAGGCGCTCGAAACCGAGAGCGTCGACGAGGCCGACGCCGACGCGAACGAACTCGACGCCGACGCGACCGCCAGCGCCGGCGACGAGGGCGGAACGGTCGAATCCGACGCGACCGAGAGTACGGACGACGATACCGACGGATCCGGCTGGTCCGACGCAACCGAGTAACGGGCCGCGAACGGGCCGCGAACGGGCCGCTTCTCGACGCTGCTTCTCGACGTTACTCTTCGACGGTCATCCCCTCGACGACCTCGAACGTCTCGTCGCCGTCGAAGCGCCGCGGGTCGAACGCGTCGATCCCCTCGCCGCCGAGAATCTCGTCCGCGATCCGCTCGCCGAGCGCCGGCGCGCGCATGAACCCGTGCCCGTGCCAGCCGGTGGCGACGAACAGGTCGGACCCGACGCGGCCGAGCAGCGGATCGCGGTCGGGCGTCGCCGTGCAGAGACCAGCCCAGGATCGCCGAATCTCGAACTCGCTCCCGCCCCTCGCCGTACTGACGGTGTCGTCCAGCCAGTCGAGCGACGCCCGCTCGAAGTCCGGGTCGGCGTCCGCGTCGTAGTCGTCGGGGTCGAACTCCCGTTCCTGCGTGCCGTCGCCGACGAGGAGGCCCCCGGTGCGGGGTCGAGCGTAGCGGCCCGCCGTCGCGTCGTAGCACGTCGGAACGGACTCGGCGCCGTCGAACGGGCCGGTCGCGAGCGCCTGCACGCGGTAGGGTTTCATCGGGATCGGGACGTCGACGCCGGCGAGCAGGCGCTTCGTGTGTGCGCCCGCGGCGACCAGCACGGCGTCGAACGATTCGCGTCCGGCGGGCGTCTCCACTGCGGTGCCGTCGCCCGCGAGCGCGACCCGCGTCCCGGTTTCGACGGTCGCGCCGGCTGCAGCCGCGCGTTCGGCCATCGCCCGCACGTACGACCCCGGGTCGAGATAGCCGGCGTTCCGTGCGACGGCCGCGGCGGCGACGTCGACCGACGCGAGTGCGGGGAACCGGTCGGCGAGTTCGGTCGCGTCGGCGTCGAGCAGGTCCACGTCCCGGCCGTTCGCACGCATCCGTTCGGCGCTCTCGCGGACGGCGTCGGCGCGGCGCTCGTCGCCCGCTCGCGCGAACCAGACGTAGGGGTGGTCGGTGAACTCGATCGCGCCCTCGGCGTCGAGCGCGCGGAATCGCTCGACCGCGCGCTCGGCGACGGCGGCGTCGACGTCCTCGGCGAACGCGTCGTAGGCGATGCCAGCCGCGCGGCCGGACGCGCCGCTGGCTACCTCGTCGCGCTCGTAGAGGGTCACGTCCGCGCCGCCCGTCGCCAGGTCGTGCGCGGCGGTGACGCCGAGGGCGCCGGCGCCGACGACGGCCACGCGTCGGGACATCTACAGAAAGGGGTCCAACCCGCGAGCGGGGTAGCCGACGACGTGGTCGGCGCCGGCGTCTCTGAGTTCGGCGACGCGGTCGGGCACGCTGTCGGCGTCGCCGACGAGGCCGTAGTCGCGGACGGCCTGGGAGAGAACCTCGCGTGCGCGTCCGCCCGCACCGGCGTCCGTCGCCGCGCCGTCGGGGAGCGCGGACCTGACGGGTCCCCGGCGAGCGGCGTAGGCCCCGAGCGCGTCGAGGACGGCGTCGTCCTCGTCGGTCAGGACGGTCGGCGCGTAGACGGCGACCTCGCCCTCGAAGCCGGCCTGTCGGAGCGAGCGGAGCCGGCGGTCGGTGCCCGGACCGAGCAGTTCGAACTGAGTGCCCCCGACCGCGAGTGCGATGCGTTCGATCCCCTCGGTGCCGACCCAGGGGTCGCGGCTCCGCGCCGCTGCCGCCCGGAGTCGCGGGGCGACCGCTCGCTCGCGCTCGGCGTCGGTGAGATACGCCCGGTGGCCTGCGACGAGTACACGCCCGACGCCCTCTGGGAGCGCGTTCGCGAGCTCGTCGTCGCCGAGCGGGTCGAAGCCGTCGGCCCGGACGGGCGTAGTGACGCGCACGTCCGCCTCGGCGGCCAGGGATCCGAGCGTCTCTGGCGACGGTAAGTGCTCGCGGCCCTCGTAGTCGACCGCGAGCGCGTCGACGTCGAGGTCGGCCGCGCGCTCGACGTCGACCTCCGCGGGCTTGACCGCGACAGCGTCGATCCCCGCTCGTTCGAGCGTCGCTCCCTGGAGCATCTGTGGTACCCGCCGCTTTCGAGCGGCGGGGAAAAGCTCTGTCGCTTCGCCGGAGGGTCGCGGTCACCGACCGGTTTATGCCCGTCTGCGGCGAACGCCGGACCGATGCTCTCCGACGGAGACGCCGCTCCCGACTTCATCCTCCCCGGCACCGACGGCGAAGCGATCCGCGAGTACATGCTCGCCGAGCACACCCGGGACGGTCCCGTCGTCCTCGCCTTCTACCTGTTCGACTTCAACCCCGCCTGTACCGACCAGCTGCGGGCGCTCCGGGACGCCGCGTGGCTCGACGGACGCGACGACGTGACGGTGCTGGGCGTCTCCCGCGACAGCGCGTTCAGCCACCGAGCGCTCGCCCGGGAACACGACCTTCCCTTCCCGCTGATCTCGGACAGCGACGGCGCCGTCAGCGAGCGGTACGGCGTCCGTCTCGACGAACTCGCGGGCCACCGCGACGTGTCGAACCGCGCCGTGTTCGTGATCGACGCGGCGACGAAAGTCCGGTACGCCTGGGCCGCCGACGACCCGTCCGAACAGCCCGACTGGGACGAGGTTCGGGCTGCGCTGGACGGGCTGTAGCGATCCGAGCGGCGAGGCCTGCCGCTGGGATCGCGCGCCTACGGCGAGTTCCGGCTGATGTCCCGGAACGTGTCGACGATCTCCTCGAAGTCGGCGTGTGACTCCTGGAGTTCGCGACCCAGCCGTTCGGCCTCGCGCTTTCGCTCCTCGTACTCGTCGCTCTCGGCGAGTTCCGCGGGCGTGAGCTCCGCTTCGAGGACCTCGATCTTCGACACGACGGCGAAAAACTCCTCCAGCTTCGGGTCGCCGGAGCGCTTGCTGTCGATCTGCTGGTCGAGCGTCGTCAGCAGCGTCTCCGTCTCGATCGGCTTCGAGAGGTAGTCGTCGAAGTCCATCTCCAGGATGTTCAGGTCCGGGTCGACTGCCGTCGTCATCACGACCACGCAGTCGTAGCCGCGCTCGCGGATCGCCGCGAGTACCTCGTCGCCGTGAATATCGGGCATCCGCCGGTCGAGCAACACGGCGTCGACGCTCTCGTCGATCGCTTCGAGCGCCTCCTCGCCGCCGTAGGCGACACGGGTGTCGTACTCCTCCTGGAGCTTGAGCGCGAACACGTCCGCTACCGCCACTTCGTCGTCGACGACGAGGACTGTCGGTCGACCGCCGGCGTTCGAAGACACGTCTCTGCTTTCCCTGAGGACTGCCCGGATTTGACTCTGTTGGCCTGAGACCGCGATCCCCGTCCCGCCCCGCCCCGCCCCGACCTCCACACCGGATCGTTCCGGCGATACTGTTATATGTGAACAACCCACACAGTACGACGGGGATACCGATGCCACAGCACCCAGACTGGTTTCGCGGCGCGGACGCAGCGATCTTGAGTTACCTCTCGCGGGAGCGGCCGACGTACGTCCCGCTCATCGCCAACCGTCTGGGGATGCCGACCGACTACGTTCAGCGGCGGACGGAGAAACTGGTCGAGAGCGACCTGGTCGAACCGGTGAGCGCCGAGGTCGTCTACCGGATCACCGAGGACGGCGAACGACAGCTCGACGCCTACACCGAGCGCGAGGGTGCCCCGGAGCCCGGTCTGGCCGTCGGCAACTGAGCCGCGCCGACTCGATTTTCGCGGCGGCCCTTCGACCGACGAGCTACGCCGCTTCGCGTCGTTCGTAGAGAACGAGACCGACCATCGAGAGGGCCTCCTCGCCGTCGGCCTCGGTCGTGATCGCGACCGAGACGAGGCCGTTGTCCTCGTCCCAGTCGTCTTTCCCGACGATTTCGGTCCGGACGACGAGTTCGTCGCCCGGCCTGACGGGCCGGCGCCACCGGAGTTCGTCGACCCCGAGCGCGCCGCGCGTCGCCCCGTCGGCGAGGTGGTTGTCGACGAGTAGCCGCATCGTCATCGCGGCGGTGTGCCAGCCGCTGGCGACGAGCCCGCCGAACGGCGAGTCCGCCGCTGCCTCCGGGTCCGTGTGAAACGGCTGGGGGTCGTACCGCTCGGCGAAGGTCGTTATCTCCTCGGCGGTCACCTCGTAGCTGCCGAACTCGGCCGTCTCGCCGACGGCGAGGTCCTCGAAGTACTGCATGGGGGCGATACGGGCCGAGCCGTGAAAAGGGCGACAACCGACGCTATCGGGTGCGGTGACGGACGGATCAATAGACGGGAAAAACGCGCCGCAGGTAGGTCTCAGGGCGAGAGCGCGGCAGTCTCGTTGGCCGCGGTCCCGTTACCGGCCGTGTCGTTGCCGCTCGAGCCGCCGGAGTCGCTGTTGTCCGCGACCCAGCTCTGGAACTCGTCCTGGCTCCGCACCTCGACGGTGCCGAGCATCTCGGAGTGGCCCACGCCGCAGTACTCGGCGCAGTAGAGCTGGAACTCGCCGGTGTCGGTGGGCTTGGTGAGCAGGAAGTGCGACTGCCCGGGGAACGCGTCGGTCTTCAGGCCCATGCCGGGGACGTGGAACGCGTGGAGCCAGTCGCTCGACGTCACGTTCAACCGCACTGGCCGGTCGGCCGGCAAGACGAGCGTGTTGGCGTTCGTGGCGCCCGATTCGGGGTAGCGGAACTGCCAGTTGTACTTCTGAGCGGTCACCTGCACGTCCAGGATCTCCTCGTCCTCGGCGACGTTGTCGGTCCCGGAGTCGGGGCCCGTCGCGGTGACGTACGGCTCGGCGAGCACTTGGTACGACGCGACGCCGACGAACAGCAGGATGACGGCCGTCGCGACGGTCCAGGTGATCTCCAGCCGGCGATTCTCCTTCGTCGGGAGCGGCGACTCGTTGTTCTTGAACTTCCAGACCGTGTAGAAGAGGATGGCCTCGACCAGCACCGTGATCGGCACGGCGATGTACATGAGCTGGTTGTTGAGGTCCCAGATGAGTTCCTCCGTGGTCGAGTCGGCCCCGGCCTGGGCGGCGGCGGGCTCTATCGCCACCGCGGCCAGGGCGGCCCCGAACAGCGCCAGAAGTGCGACGCGCTTACCCTTCATTGTTGGATCGGGCTTGGGATTGTCCGCATATTAACGTGCTGAATCCCGTCGCCGTGTCCGAAAGATGATGATACTTCCCGCCTGAACCTTTCGCCGAACGTGTGCGGGCCTCGCGAGCGCTCGACGCCGATCCGGTCCGCGGCGGCGTCCCCGAAGCGCGAACACTAAGTGCGAACGCTTCAAAGTCGATGCAACAGCGGGGTTCCCACGTGTTCAAACGCGACGATCGATCCGACGTTTCCAGTCTGCTCGCAGCGACAGCGATGGGGGTCTACCTCCTCGTGGTCGCCGGCGCGACGGCGTCCATCGCAGACGCCGCGCGGGCGTGCACGAACTGGCCCGTCTGTCGCGGGCCTGTCACGCTCTCGGACCCCGCCCTCCTGATCGCCTGGGGCCACCGCGCGGTGGCCCTGCTCGTCGGCTGTCTCGCGCTCGCGACCGGCGTCGCCGCCCTCCGCGCCCGCCACCGGCTTCGACGGCGCGTCCTCGCCACGCTCGCCGTCGGGATCGCCCTCTTTCCCGTGCAGGTCGGTATCGGCGCCGTCGTCGTGACCTCCGGCCCGACCGACGTGCTGACCACCGCCCACCTCGTCGTCGGGATGGTCCTGTTCACTGCACTCGTGGTCGCGCTCGCGTGGGAACTCGAACCCGACACGCCCGACGCACCGGCCGACGGGTGGGCCGTCGAACCCGGCGTCGACTCGGCCGACGAGTCGGACGCGCCCGTCGCCGCTGCGGACGCAGCGCTCACCGCGCCGGCCGACCTCCCGCCGCTCAAGCGCGCGACGGCGACGCTCTCCGCGTACTTCCGCCTGATGAAGCCGCGCCTGATGTGGCTGCTCTGCCTCGTCGCCGCCGCCGGCATGGCGCTTGCCTCGACCGGTGGCGACGACCTGACCGTCCGGACGGTCGTCCTCACCCTCGGTGGCGGCGTCCTCGCCATCGGCGCGTCGGGCACGTTCAACCACGTGCTCGAACGCGAGAAGGACAAGAAGATGGACCGGACCTCCGACCGACCGATCGCGACTCACCAGATCCCCGTCCGGCGTGCGGTCGCCTTCGGCGTCGGGCTCGCCGGGCTCTCCCTGGCCGTGTTCGCGCAGGTGAACCTGCTCGCGGCGGCGCTCGGCCTCTCGGCCATCCTCTTCTACAGCGTCGTCTACACGCTCGTGCTCAAGCCCAACACCGTCCAGAACACGGTCATCGGCGGGTTCGCCGGCGCGCTCCCGGCGCTCATCGGCTGGGCGGCCGTCACCGGCACCTTCGGCCTGCCGGGCCTGGCGCTCGCGGGCGTCATCTTCCTGTGGACGCCGGCGCACTTCTACAACCTCGCGCTCGCGTACAAGGAAGACTACGCGAAGGGGGGCTTCCCGATGATGCCGGTCGTCCGCGGCGAGGCGGCGACCCGCAAGCACATCCTCTACTACCTCGCCGCCACCCTCGTCGCGGCAGTCGCGCTCGCGGCGATGACGGGGCTGGGCTGGGTGTACGCCGCGACCACCTGCGCGTTCGGCGGTGTCTTCCTCTGGACGGTCCTCCGACTGCACCGCGAGCGCACCGAGTCGGCGGCGTTCCGGGCGTTCCACGCGTCGAACGCCTACCTCGGCGCGCTCCTGGTCGCCATCGTCGTCGACGCCCTGGCGGTCTGACCGATGGCGACCATCGACACCGACGCGCTCGGCGACCGGATCCGCCCGCGCCGCGAGACGCTCCTGTGGGGCGCGCTCGTGCTCAACACGGAACTGCTCCTCCTGCTCGCGTACGCGACGCTTTCCCCACAGACCCTCCTCTCGGTCGGCGGGCTGCGACTGTGGATCTACCCGTTCGTCTGGTTCAACGTCTCGCTGTGGGCGGTCGCTCGGACCGACCCGGCCTCGGCGTCGGTCCGCAACCGCCGCATCGCGGCCGCGCTCGCCGTCGGATACTTCGCGGTCCTCGCGTACACGGGCGGCCTCGTCGGCCCCGGTCACGGACCGACGAGCTACCGGATCTCGTGGATGCTCCCGCCCGGGTGGTCGCCCGCGCTCCTGTTCAACGGGGGCGGGCTCTCCCTGACGCTCATCCCGTACAAGCTGATCGGCTACGCGACGCTCGCGTACCTGGTGTACGCCACGGTCCTCGACGCCGCGCGGTCGGCCGTCACCGGCGTGCTGGGACTGCTCTCCTGTGTCTCCTGTAGCTGGCCCGTCATCACGTCGCTCGCGACCGGCCTCGTCGGCAGCGGCACGGGCGTCGCCGCCGCCGTCTCTGAGGGGTCGTACGGCATCTCGACGGTCGTCTTCGTCGTCACGGTCGCCCTGCTGTACTGGCGGCCGTTCGGTCGCGACGAGTGACCGAGGGACGGATGAACTGCGCGGGGCGCGTGGACTGTTCGACAGCGAGACCGACTGCAAAAAAGCGATCGACTGCCGAAAAGCGACCGACTGTCGAAAACTGCTCCGTCGGGCGATCAGCGCGAGTCTCTGCGCCGTAGTGCGATCAGCGCCGCGCCCAGCGCCGCGAGCGCCGTGAGAGCGGTGAATCCCGGCCCGCCCGCGCTCGTCGCGGTCGCGGTCGCGGCCGCGTCGTCGGCCGCGGTCGGCGCCTGCGTGGACGGCGCCGGCGGCGTGGCGGTCGGCGTCGGAGCGGGGTCGTCGGTCGGCGACGAAGTCGTCGGCGTCGCGGTCGCCGTCCCGACAGTCGGCGTCGCGCTCGTCTCCGCGGGCGTGGCGGTCCGCGTCGCCGTGTCGGTCGTCGGCGCGGGTGTCGGCGTCTGCGTCGGTGCATCGGTCTGTGTGGCCGTCGGCGCGTCGGTCGGCGTGTCCGTCGACGCGGACTCCGGCAGGACGACGACGTCGACGATGTCCGAGTCGGTGCCGCCGTTCCCGTCGGAGACCGTGAGACGGATTTCGATCTCCGTTCGGGTCTCGACGGAGGGCGCCGTGACGGTCGACCGCGAACTACCGGCGCCGCGGATGGTGACCGGCGGGTCGGTGCGCGGGTACACCTGGGTCCACTCGTAGGTCAGGCCGTCGCCGTCGGGATCGCCGGAGTCCGTCCCGTCGAGCGTGACGCGCCCGCCGCTCGCGACGGTCCGATCGGACCCGGCGTCCGCCGTGGGATCGCGGTTGTCGGACGACTCGTCGGTCGACGGCTCCTCCGGGGGCTGGGAGACGACGGTGAACGTCGAGAATCCCGGCGTCGTGAACCGGATCGTCGCCGTGGATCCGCTCGTACTGACGACGGTCGTCGGCAGCGACTCCCACTGACCCGCGTCGTCGGCGAACCGCGCGACCGTCAGCGACGACGCCGAGACACCGGCCGGCAGGTCCAGCGTGATCGTCACCGTCGCGCCGATCTCGGGGTCGCTGAGACCGCTGACGTCCAGCGACAGGTTGGCGACGACGCCGCCGATCCCACCGATCTGTGCGGCGAGGGCACCCGTCCCGCCGGGCGTGTCGAGCGAGCGGAGCGTCGACGTCCGGAGCGTCCCGGTGACCGAGTCGTCGAACGCGAAGTCCAGTTCGCTGACCGGACCGCTGTCCGGGGTCACGCGTGCGCTGTCGCCGTCGACCGCCGTCTCGTCTGCCGCGACTTCGTTCGACGGCTGGCCTGAGCTGGGGAGCGTGAGAACGATCTCCCTGGGCCCGTCGACGGTGACGGTCGTCGCGGCCGCCGCGAGGCCGCTCTCGTCGTCCGGCGTGGCTTCGACGTGGACGGTCCCCGCGAGTTCGAGCGCGCGGGCCGCTCCCGAGCCGGTCAGTCGGCCGTCCGCGCCGGTCGTGGCGCCGAACAGCCCGAGCAGCGCGCTGGTCTCGTGGGAGACGTTCACCCGCGCGCCGGCGACGCCGGCACCGCTATCGCGCTCGACGACCCGGAACGTGACGGCGTGTGCGGACGGGAGCGCCCGCGAGATGGTCGCGTTGTCGGTGACCGACCCGAGCGTGAACAGGTCGGGCGAACCGTCGGCGGGCGCCGGACCGCCCGACGCGTTGATCTGGACGTAGAGGACGTTGTACGTCGGTCCCTTCGGCGCGACGAACGAGTAGTCGCCGTTCGCGTCGATCTGGCCGACGAGACTGTCGTCTTCGTCGAGTTTCCCGTCTGGCAGGAGGACGATCGCGTCACCGGCGGCGGGCGAGCCGTCGGCGGTCGTGACCGTTCCCTCGACACGGACGGCGTTCGAACCGGGTGCCGTGAGCGGCCCGACGACGGCCGTCGCGGACTCGCTGCCCGCGCCGTCGTTCCCCGCGCGGTCGACCGCGGTCACGAGCGTCCCGGTGTACGTCCCGTTGGCCGGGACGGACGCGAGCGCGACGTAGAGCGACGACCCCTCGGTCGGAACCGCCGATTCGGGGGCTCGCAGCGATGCGGACGCGGGCCCGCCGTCGATGGGGCCGTCGGTGACTGGGCCGCCGCGGGACAGGGTGTCGAAGTCGCGCTCGTCGAGCGTCGCGACGAGCGTCCCCGCGTCGTCGCGGATCTCGACCGACAGTCGCGCGAGCGGTTCGCTGGCGTTGACCGCGACCGCGACGTCGCGGCCGGGGCCCTCGTCGACGCGGAACTCGTGGATCGTCGGCGCCGTCGCGTCGGTCGCGATAGAGCGGTCAAGTTGGAGGTACCGCCAGTCGCTGTTGGCGTTCCCCGACGCGTCGGTCGCGGTGACCGCGAGGCTCAGGTAGCCGTCCGGGTCGGCGCTGGCAGCGTCGACGGTGAACGTCCCCTCGTAGCGACCGTCGCCGTCGCCGTCCGTGAGGGCGACGACGCCGGCGCCGAACCGCGAGGCGTCGACGGTCACGGACGCGACGCCGCTCTTCGCGTCGCTCGCGTTCGCGTGCACGGTGATCTCGTCGCCGTCGGTCGCGAACCCGTCGCCGAGCGGGTCGTCGACCGCCTCGACGACCAGCGTCGGTGCCGTGAAATCGCGCGGCGTGACGAGCGTCAGCGCGTTCGTCGTCGCGTATCCCCGCGTTCCCCGGGCGTTGACGGCCTCGACGTCGAGCGAGTACGCGCCGTCGGCGGAGGCGCTGGCCGTATCGACCGTGAACTCGCCCTCGTAGACGTCGTCGCCGTCGAGATCAGTGAGCGTGACCGTTCCGGCGCCGAACTCGGTGGCGTCCACCGAGACCGTATCGACCCCGAACGCGTCCGTCACGGTGGCGGCGACGGCGATCCGATCGCCGTCGCCTACGTCGTCGTCGGTCCCGTCGCGATTCGTCAGCGTCGCATTGGTGACTGACGGGGCGGCGCTGTCCGCGTCGAGGACGAGCCACTGGCTGCGCCACCACGAGTTGCCGGCCTCGTCGGTCGCCTCGATCCGGACGTACTTGACGCCATCCGCACCGGCTTCGACGGCGTCGACCGCGACGGTGCCCTCGTACCTGTCGCCCTGCCCGGTCGCGGTCGGCTGGAGCGTCACGTTGGGGACGCCGATCGGTTCCGTGACGGCCACGACCGTCACGTTCGAGAAGTCCTCGAGTTCGACGACGAACGTGACGTCCTCCCCGTGGCCGACGACGCCGTCGTCGTCCGCGTCGGTGATGCTCCAGTCGTGGACCGTCGGGTACTTCGTGTCGAGGTCGAGCCAGGCGATCCGGGTGGCGGTCCGGCCGCTCCCGTCCGCCGCTTCGACCTCCAGCCACTTGCGTCCCTCCGATGGGTACGGCACGTCGACGGTGAAGGTCCCCGTGTACAGCCCGTCGCCGTCGGGGTCGGAGAGGTAGACCGTGCCCGCACCGAACCAGTTGGCGTTGACCGTCACCGAGTTCACGTCCGAGCCCTCGACCTTCGCACTGACGTCGACAACGTCGTCGTCGACGACGAGTCTGTCCCCGTCGCCAGCGTGGGTCAGTTCGAAGGAGGTCACTTCGAGCGGTTCCGTGACGGTGACCTGGACCGTCTGGCCGCTCGCGCCGTCGTTGCCGTTGCCGTCGGCGGCGGTCGCGAGCGTCACGTCGTACTCGCCGGCCGCGATACGGCTCTCGTTCTCGTAGGTGTACGTTCCGGAGCCGCCCTCGGTGAAGTCGGCGAGCGCGAGCGCCGCGACCTGCCCCGAGGCGTTCGAGACGGTCACGTCGAGCGCGGCGAGCGCCTCGTCCGAGTCGAACGACACCGCGAGCCGCCCGTCGGCCGGGCTGGTCGCCGCGAAGTTCGATATCGCGGGTGCCTTCGTGTCGGGCGCGAGCGGCGCGTAGACGCCCGTCCCGACAGTCGCGGAGACGGTGTTGCCCGCGGCGTCGAGCGTGCCGCCGGTCTCCGTCCACGAGCTCCCGTCGTAGTTCCACATCGACAGGTCCGCCTCGGTCACGTCCGCGACCTGCGCGTCGGTGTAGTGGACGTCGAGGGACAGCGACCCCTCGACCTCGACGAACCGGTCGACGTCGTCGCGGTCGGTCGGCGGTTCGACGGGAGCGTGGCCGTCGACCGACGCGGTCGATGCGGTGAAGGAAACGCCCGGTCCGCCGTTCTCGACGACCAGGCGCTCGACGGTGAGCGGACCGGACGAGTCGAGCGTCGCCGCCCACTGCGTGTTTCCGATGGCCGTGTTGTCGCTGACCGTCGCGCTCCCGACGTTCGAGAGCGAGAGCCCCGACTGCCTGTTGTAATCGAGGGCGTTGTTCGTCGCCGTGACTGCGGTCACGCCGCTCACCCGGAGCCCGTGTTCCTCGTTACTGCTGAAGGTGTTGCCGTCGAGTTCGGTCCCGTCGCCGGTGACGACCGCGCCCGACCAGTAGACGTCCCTGACCGTGTTGGCGGTCAGGACGCTGTCGGCGGACCGGACGTAGATCCCCCGCTGGACGACCTGCGAACTCGACGTGCTCTGCCCGTAGACGTAGTTCCCGTCCACTGTCGTTCGGTCGCTGCCGGTGTCGAGCAGGATTCCGGCCCGCACCGTCCGGGTCGACACCCACGGGCTCCCGCGGATCTCGTTGTCCGAGAGCGTGTTGTCCGGTGCCGCGTCGAGCTGGATCCCGACGTCGGCCGGGTCGTAGACGTCGTTGTTCTGGATCACGTTGTCCGCGGAGTCGGCGACGTAGATCCCGCTCCCCGACTGGCCCGCGGCGCCCCACTCGCCGATCCTGTCGACGGTGTTGTTCTCGACGAGGTTGCCGGTCGAGCCGCCGTAGAGGGCGATCCCGTTGCCGTACGCCCCGGGCCGGCTATCGCCCGACTCGGGTTCGACGACGACGTCGGATATCTCGCTGCCCGCCACGCCGTAGAACCTGACGCCGGTCCCGAAGTACCGAGTCGTCACGTCGGTGACGACGACGTTCGCGCCGCCGCTCACGCTGACGGCCGACGGGCCGTTCGACCCCGTGAACTCGATCGCGTGCCCGTTTCCGTCGAACGTGACGTCGTCGGCCTCGATCTGGATGCAGTTGCTCGCGTCGCTCGTCGCGATGTCGGTCGACAACGAGTACGTCCCGTTCGAGTCGATGAGTCGGCATTCGGTGACCTCTATCGTCGCGTTCGCCGCGCCAACGAGGCCGATCCCAGGTGCGATCACCGAGAGCAGCACCATCGACGTGACCAGCGTCGCGAGACCCGACTGAACCGTCCGTCTCATCGGACGAGTCCCCGAACCGCTGTATCACTACGCGATGCTCCCCGTCGCCGTTGCTTGTCCTGCGTCGTCATTGCTACCCACGAAAACCCCCGTTCGTACCCACGACGAACGGCCCAGTCTTCGACTGTCCGTCCCAACTCCTCGCGCTATCATAACTATTGCTATAATATCATTGTTCGTATGGTTATCACTTGCTCCGGCGCGCTGGGGACCGCACTCGTGGCGCGGTACAGTCCTCACGGCCGGCGAGCTCGCGTTGCTCGCAGCCGTCTCCGTCGCTCCGGTTGACGACCGACGCCGGCGTCCGAAGCCAGACACGCTTATCGGCGCTCGCGACGGAGAGACAGTTATGACAGCAGTCACGCTGACGTACTGCGTCCCCTGCGGGTTCAGGGAGCGCGCGCTCGACACCCAGGAAGCGGTCCTCACGAGCCTCGAATCGGAGATCGACCGCTTCGAACTCGTAATGGGCGACCACGGCGTCTTCCGCGTCGAGGTCGGCGACGAGATCGTCTTCGACAAGGAGGTCGACGACTTCGACATCGACGGCATCGTCCGCGACGTGCGGGAACAGCTCTGATTGCCGAAACTTCACTTAAATCTTTCTCCGACTTGTCGGGCCGGAAAGTCGCGTTCGGTACTTACCGGGAACGGGTCCGTCGGTCGAACTGCAATGGCCCCTCTCACGCCAGACGCCCGCACGTCGCGGGTCATCGTACTCGTGTGTAGCCTCGTCGTCGCGCTCGCGTTCCTCCCGGGCGCGGCGGTCGCAGCGCCCCAGGACGCCGACAGGGTCGTCGGCCCGGACGAGACCGTCTCCGGCGACCTGACCGTCATGACCGGGGACGTCCTCGTCCGCGGGACCGTCGAGGGCGACGTGACGGCCGTCGCCGGATCGGTCGAAGTGGCCGACGGCGGCGAGGTCGACGGCGACGTGACCGCCACCTCCGGGTCGGTCACGGTCGCCGGCACGGTCGGCGGCGACGCGACCGCGGCGGCCGGCTCGGTCGACGTCGTCGACGACGGCCGCGTCGAGGGGAGCGCCAGCGCCGGTGGCGGGTCGGTGAGCGTCGCCGAGGGCGCGACCGTCGAGGAGGACGCGAGCGCCGGTGGCGGCGACATCGACGTCGCCGGCACCGTCGAGGGCGATGTCGCCAGCGGCCAGTCGGTCACCCTCGCCTCGACCGCGGCGGTCGGCGGCGACGTGACCTACCACGAAACGGTCGACCGGGAGGCCGGCGCGACGGTCGACGGGACGGTGACCGAGAAGTCCGGTTCGAGCTGGCACGTCGGCGATGTCGAGGTCGGCCTCGTCCTCGGCGAGGAACTCGACACCGCCCTCTCGCCGCTACTCGGCGTCTACTGGACGCTGCTGTCCCTGCTGGTCGGCGCGCTCCTGATCGGGCTGTTCCCCGAGTTCTCGGCGGAGCTGGTCGAGACGGCGACCGCCGACCCCGCGCGGACCGGCGCGGCCGGGCTGGCGGCGCTGTTCGCCGTTCCGGTCCTGCTGGTCGCGGTGTCGCTGACGATCATCGGCATCCCGCTGGCGCTGGCCGGCGGCGCCCTCTTCGGGCTGGCCGTCTGGGCGGCGATCGTCTACGGCGAGTACCTCGTCGGTCGGTTCGCGCTGACCTCCGCGGGCGTCGACAGCCGCTGGGCGGCGCTCCTCGTCGGCGTCGTCGGCGTCGAAGCGCTCGGCTTCGTCCCGTATCTCGGTGACCTGGTCACGTTCGCCGTCTTCCTCCTCGGACTCGGCGCCGGTGCGCTCGTCGTCGCCGCCCGCTGGCGCGGCGACGGCGACGACGGCGTCGAAACGCCGCCCCCCGATCCCGCCCCGCGGACGGCCTGACACCGTCGTCTCTCGGACGGTCTCCCGTGCCGACGCTCGTCCCCACGCCACCCCGCTGGCGCCTTCCCTCCGCTCCCGCTGACGCCTTCCCTCCGCTCCCGCTGACGCCTTCCCTCCGCTCCCGCTGACGCCTTCCCTCCGCTCCCACTGACGCCTTCCCTCCACGGACGCCGACGCCCCGGCACCACCCCGCTGACGCTCGCTTCGGTCCTCCGCCGACGCGCCCTCCGGTGTCATACTGTCTCCCGTTTCCGCCGCTCGCCGCCGGCGAACCGAACCGCCTTTGCGACCTCCAGTGCTCCGTCCGGCTATGACAGCGACGCTCGTCGCCGAGGACGTGCGGCGGACCTACGGCGACACGGTCGCGCTCGACGGCGTCTCGCTCTCGGTCGACGCGGGCGAGGTGTTCGCGCTGGTCGGCCCGAACGGCGCGGGCAAGACCACGCTCGTCCGCGCGCTCACGGGGACGACCGACGCCGAGGGCTCGGTCGCCGTCTTCGACACCGACCCCCGCGAGGTCGACCGCGAACGCATCGGCCTCCTCCCCCAGGCGTTCGACCCGCCCGAGCGACTCACCGCGCGCGAACTCCTCACCTACTACGCCGGTCTCTACGACGACAGCCGGGACGTCGACGCGGTCCTCGCAGACGTGGGACTGACCGACGCCGCCGATACGTGGTACGAGAACCTCTCCGGCGGCCAGCAGCGTCGGACCTGCGTCGGCGCGTCGCTGGTCAACGACCCCGATCTGCTCTTCCTCGACGAACCGACGACCGGCATCGACCCCGCGGGCCGCCGGTCGCTGTGGGACCTCCTCGAATCGCTCGCCGCGGGCGGGACGACCATCTTCCTGACCACCCACGACATGGCCGAGGCCCACCGGCTGGCCGACCGCGTCGGCCTGCTCGCCGACGGACGCCTCGTCGCCGTGGACGAACCCGACGCGCTCGTCGCGGAGTACGGCGGCGAGAGCCGACTCGTCGTCGAGACCGACGCCGACCCCGCGGCGCTCGACCTGTCCTATCCGGTCGAGCGCTCGGGCGACGCGCTGGTCGTCTCGGACGTCCCGCCCGAGGCCATCGGCGACGTGGTCGACGCGCTCGACGCCGCGGGGGCGAGCTACGACGCCTTCTCCTGGAGCGAACCCGACCTCGAAGACGTCTACCTCCGCCTCGCCGGCGACAGCGAGGGCGAGTACGGCTACCGAGACAGCGAGCGGGCAGCCGCGACGCCCGCGGAGGGCGAGCGATGACCCGGACCGGACGCGTCGCGGCCTCGGTCCGCGCGGGCTGGCATTCGTTCCTCCGCCGGCGGACGGCCGTCTTCTTCACGTTCTTCTTCCCGCTGCTGATCGTCGTCATCTTCGGCGTCCTCGTGCAGACGCAGCCGACCGCCGGCGGGGGCGGCGGGCTGTTCACCGAGCCCGCGGTCTACTACGTCCCCGGCTACCTCGCCGTGGTCGTCCTGTTCACGCCGCTCTCGCGCGTCGGGAGCGAGGTGGCGCGCCACCGCGACGGCAACCGCTTCGAGAAGCTCGCGACGACGCCGCTGTCGCGGACCGAGTGGCTGCTCGCCCAGACGCTCGTCAACGTCGTCGTCATCGGGCTCGCCGCGCTCATGCTCCTCGCGCTCGTCGTCGGGCTGACCGGGGCCGATATCGCGCTCTCGGTCCCCGTCGTCGGACTGCTGGTCGGCTACGTCGTCCTCGGGGTGACGCTGTTCTGCGGGATCGGCGCGCTCATCGGCTCGCTGGCCGACTCACAGGACGGCGTCATCGCGACGAGCAACACCGTCGCGCTCCCCCTGCTCTTCCTCTCGGAGACGTTCGTCCCGCTGGACATGCTCCCCGCGTGGTTCCGCCCCGCGACCGCGCTGTCGCCGCTCACCTACTTCGCCCGCGGCGTCCGCGCGACGACCGACGGGGGCGAGGTGGTCCCGATCGGCCCGCTCTCGCCGGAACTGGGCTACCTCCTCGTCCTCGCCGCGCTGGCGGTCGTCTTCGTCGCCCTCGGCGCCCGCGCGCTCCCGCGGACGGACTGAACCGCGCCCGACCTCGACGGCGCCCTCCGGAAGCCGTAGTACTGGGGACACGTTCTCGTGGTCCCGGGAGACGTCCCGGCAAGATTCACAGCGGTAGGCGTACCGTTCACGCCCGTAGTCGGGCGCGACCGGCTCCTCCGGGATCGGGAGCCGGCAGAAGTCACAGCGACCGGTCTCCGCTGCGGGCTAGCTTCGTCCGCCGTGGCGGGCCGACCGCCGGGCGGCGTCCGTTCCGGCCGGCGGATCCTCGGCGGACGCGATCGGCTGCCCCGCCCTGTGAATCCGCAACCTGCACTGTGAGAAAAGGAGCGCGACGCGCGTGCCGGCAGCGCCCTACTGCGCTCAGTCGTCGTCGTCGACGCCGCCAGCGACGAACGCCCGGATCGACGGCCCGACGGCGAGCAGCAGCAACGCGGCGTGACCCCGTTTCTCCCACATGTAGACGTGGTTGAGCAGGAGGTAGGTCACGATGCCGAGGAAGAGACTGAGCGACCACGCGGCGACCGCGATCCGGCCGACGCGCGCGTGAGAGGTGTCGCGCAACTCGGACGGGCTGTGGGTCAGCCCGAGCACCACGGCGTGGAGAACGACCGGTACCGCCAGCGCCGAGAGGAGGATGTGGACGGCGAGCATGGCGAGGTAGGCGTAGTAGACGACGCCGGAGGCGAGGATCGACTTCTCGAACCCGCCGCCGACCTTCAGCAGGTACATGACGAGGAAGACGAGGATGAGCGCGAACGCCGTCAGCATCGCCGCCCGGTGTTTCGCCACCTCGCCGCGTTTGATGTACCGGACGCCGATCAGGATCGAGACCAGCGCCAGCGAGTTGACGACGGCGATCGCGTCGCCGAGCAGGATGACGGCGTCGTCGCTGATCGACGGGAACGGCGCGTAGGGCGTGAACGCGCCGATGACGAGCACGTACCCGATAGCCGAGAGCACGGCCGTCACGCGCCGCGGGTTCGCCCGCGCCCGGGACTGGAGGGAGTCGGCGACTGCCATACCGATCCTGTGGACGCCGTCGGTATACCCGCTTCGGAATCGAGGATGCGGGACGCGACCGGCTTTGACCCGCGCACCTCGCAAAAATCACCGCAAACGTGAAACCGGAACCGGACCAACTGACGGCCATGAGCGCAGAGCAGGGACAACGCCAGATCCGCTGTCTCGTCGCCAAGGTCGGCCTCGACGGGCACGACCGCGGCGCGCACGTCATCGCGCGGGCGCTGCGCGACGCGGGCTTCGAGGTCATCTACTCCGGGCTCCACCGCTCGCCCGACGAGGTCGTCCAGGCGGCCGTCCAGGAGGACGTGGACGTTCTCGGCATCTCCATCCTCTCGGGCGCTCACAACACGCTCGTCCCCAAGATCATGAGCGGGCTGGAGGAGTACGGCGCCCGCGAGGACACGCTGGTGCTCGTCGGCGGGATCATCCCGGACGACGACAAGGAGTACCTCTACGACGAGGGCGTCGCCGAGATATTCGGCCCCGGCGCGTCGATGGACGAGATGATCGACTACATCCGGGAGCACTCGCCCGAGCGACGATGACCGAGGGGGGCCCGGACGGCTGTGGAGACGACGCCGAGGCCGCCGACGCCGGGTCAGACGCCGACGTCGATCCCCTCATCGCCGACCTGCTCGACGGGAGGCACCGCGCGCTCGCCCGGACGATCACGAGGATCGAGAACCGCTCGCCGGGCTACCGCGAGCTGGTCTCGCAGCTACACGCCCACACCGGCGACGCCGACGTGATCGGGATCACCGGCAGTCCCGGCGCCGGCAAGTCGACGCTCGTCGACAAGCTCGCGAAGGCCTACCGCGACCGGGGGCTAACGGTGGGCGTCATCGCCATCGACCCGGCCTCGCCGTTCACCGGCGGCGCGGTCCTGGGCGACCGCATCCGCATGGCCTCGAACGTCGGCGACATGGACGTGTTCTTCCGGTCGATGTCCGCCCGCGGCACGCTCGGCGGACTCTCGACGGCGACGACAGACGCCGTGAAAGCGCTCGACGCCTTCGGGAAGGACAAGATACTCGTCGAGACCGTCGGCGCCGGCCAGAACGAGGTCGACATCGTCCGCACCGCGGACACCGTGGCCGTGCTCGTCCCGCCGAGCAGCGGCGACGACGTCCAGATGCTCAAGGCCGGCATCCTGGAGATCGCCGACCTCTTCGTCGTCAACAAGGCCGACCTGGAGGGCGCCGACCGAACCGTGCAGGAACTCCGGGAGATGCTCCAGTTGCGCGACGGCGACGTGCAGGTGGGCGGAGGTCACCACGGCTTCGAGGAGACGACCGTCGACGTCGGAGGCGGGGGCGGGGGCAAGGGCGGAAGCGGAGGCGGGGGCGGGGACTCGGCAGTCGACGGCGCAGCGGTGGACGACGCCGATGCAGTCGAGCCCTGGGACCCGCCGATCGTCGAGACGGTCGCCAACCGGGGCGAGGGGGTCGACGACTTCATCGACGCGCTCGACGCCCACCGCTCGTACCTCGCGGCGTCGGGTCGCCTCGAATCGAAGGCGCGAACGCGCTACGCCGAGGAGATACGGACGCTCCTGCGCGAGGACGTCCGGGGGCTCCTAGCCGAGGAGATCGAGGCGAGAGGCGGCCTCGACGAGCGCGTCGAGGCGGTGCTCCGCCGGGAGACCGACCCCTACACCGTCGCCGAGGAGATACTCGAACCGCTGGCCGACTGCGTCGCCGACCGCCGGGAATGAGAGCGCGGCGCAGCGTCGAGCCGCTACAGCACCGCACCCAGCGCCGCTTCCAGTTCGAGTTCATCCTGTGTGCCGGGCATCACTTATAAGCGGCAGAGGCCCCTACGTCCGGCCATGAAACTGCGGACTCTCGTCGGAGCGACGTTCGGAGCCGTCGGTGCGGCCGCCGTGACCAACCGCGCGCTCGGCCGTCGAGCGGGCGAGCTGGGGCCGCCGCTGCGGGGCAAGTCCGACACCTACCGCTGGCGCGGGTTCGACGTGGCCTACACCGAGGCGGGCGACCCCGACGATCCGGATCTGGTTCTCCTCCACGGCATCAACGCCGCGGCGACGAGCCACGAGTGGCGGGAGGTCTTCGAGGAGCTGGCCGAGGACTACCACGTGATCGCGCCGGATCTGCCGGGATTCGGGCTGTCCGACCGGCCGCCGCTGACCTACTCCGCGTCGCTGTACACGACGTTCGTCCGCGACTTCGTGACCGACACGAGCGACGACGCTGTCCTCGTCGCCTCGTCGCTCACGGGCGCGTACGCCGCCGACGCCGCCCGGGATCTGGACATCTCACGGCTCGTCCTGATCTGCCCGACGGCCGACACCGTTCCCGGGCGACGGGTGTGGCTCCGCTCGCTCGTCCGGGCGCCGGTCGTCGGCCAGGCGATCTACAACGCCATCGGGAGCGAGCGGTCGATCCGCTACTTCCACGACGACCACGGGTACCACGACGTCTCGAATCTCGACGACGAGACCGTCGAGTACGAGTGGCAGACGGCCCATCAGCCGGGCGCGCGCTTCGCGCCCGCCTCGTTCGTCAGCGGCCACCTCGACCCGGATATCGACCTGAGCGAGGTGCTGGGTGACCTGGGCGTCCCCGTCACGCTGGTGTGGGGTCGCGAGAGCGACATGCCGCCGCTGTCGGACGGGCGGACGCTCGCGACGGTCGCCGACGTCGAACTGGTCTCCATCGGCGAGTCGGCGCTGCTCCCCCACGTCGAACACCCGACCGAGTTCCTCCGCGTCGTCCGCGGTGAGGCGACCGAGTATCCCGAGATCACCGAGTCGGACGAGTAGCCGAACTCGTCGCGGACTGTTTTCGACACATCCCGGCCCGGTCCCAGGCGGCGCGAGAACCGCACGTCCTCTCCGCGAGGGGTAGTATCAAGGGCCGACAGCGCGACCGTGGCAGCGAGTGACTCCACCATGAGCCGCGAGATGGAATCGCTGGACAGAGGACTCGTCGCAGTGCCGGTCGAGGACGGCGTGTACGTCCGCTGGCGGCTGTTCGGGACCGACCCCGACGGCGTCGCGTTCGCGCTCTACCGCGACGGCGACCGCGTGACCGACGAGCCGATCACCGGGAGCACGGACTACCGCGACCCAGACGGGACGACCGAGTCGACCTACGCCGTCGCGCCGGTCGTCGACGGCGACGAGGGCGAGCGCTCGAAGTCAGTCGAGGTCTGGGACCAGGAGTATCTGGAGGTCCCGCTGGACAAGCCGGCGGACGTCGAACACCCCGAGGACGGGTCGTCGGTCGGCTACCACGCCAACGACGCGAGCGTCGGCGACCTCACCGGTAACGGCGAGTACGACATCGTCCTCAAGTGGGAACCCTCGAACGCGAAGGACAACGCCCACGAGGGCCACACCAACCAGGTTCTCCTCGACGCGTACGCGCTCGACGGCACCCGCCACTGGCGGATCGAACTCGGACGGAACGTCCGTGCAGGCGCCCACTACACGCAGTTCCTCGTCTACGACTTCGACGGCGACGGGCGGGCCGAACTGGTCTGCCGGACGGCCGACGGGACGGTCGACGCCGCGGGCACCGTCATCGGCGACCCCGACGCCCTGTACCCTGACGAGACCGGGCGGATCATCGAGGGACCGGAGTATCTCACCGTCTTCGACGGCGAGACCGGCGAAGCCCTGGAGACCGTGGACTTCGAGCCGGCTCGCGGGGACATCGCCGACTGGGGCGACGACTACGGCAACCGGGGCGACCGGTACCTCGCCGGCGTCGCCTACCTCGACGGCGAGCACCCGAGCATCGTGCAGGCCCGCGGCTACTACGAGAAGACGATGCTCGCCGCGTTCGACTTCCGCGACGGCGAGTTGACCCACCGCTGGACCTTCGACAGCACCGACCCCGGCAACGAGGCCTACGAGGGTCAGGGCAACCACCAGTTGAGCGTCGCCGACGTCGACGACGACGGAAAGGACGAGATCGTCTACGGCGCCTGCGTCGTCGACCACGACGGCACCGGCCTGTACTCGACGGGCTGGGGCCACGGCGACGCGCTCCACGTCGGTGACTTCGACCCGTCGCGCGACGGCCTGGAGGTGTACCAGGTCCACGAGGAGGCCGACGCCGAGCACGGCGCGTCGATGCGCGAGGCGGGCACGGGCGACCTCATCTGGGGCGAGTACACCGGCACCGACACCGGCCGCGGGATGATCGCGGACATCGATCCGAGCCACCCCGGCGCGGAAGCCTGGGCGCCCGCCGGCGTCGGCCTGTGGACCGCCGACGGCGAGAAGATCGACGACGAGATCCCCCAGTCCTACAACTTCGGGATCTGGTGGACAGGCGACCTGCGACGCGAACTGCTCGACCACGACTGGGACGGCGACGCGGGCATCGGCGTCGGAAAGATCGACCGCTGGGACCACGAGGCCGCGGAACTGGAGACGCTGGTCAGCTTCGACGGCACCCGGTCGAACAACTGGACGAAAGGCAACCCCTGTCTCTCCGCCGATGTCCTCGGCGACTGGCGCGAGGAGGTGATCTGGCGGACCGAGGGCAGCGAGGCGCTGCGGCTGTACGCGACGACCCACGAGACGGACCATCGGATCCCCACGCTGATGCACGACCCGATGTACCGGACGGCGGTCGCCTGGCAGAACGTCGCCTACAACCAGCCGCCGCACCCGAGTTTCTTCCTCGGCGTCGGTATGGACGACCCGCCCGATCGCGACATCGAACTAATCGGCGAAGACGCGACCGGGGCGTAGCCGCCCGGAACAAAACCGCCTTGAGAGCGGCGGACGAACGGAGAGTATGGACCCAGCCGTCGTCTTTCTCGGTGTCGTGTTGATCGGGCTGGGCGTGTTCGCGATCGGGTTCCCGAACTACCTCCGGAGTTTCGTCTCGGCGCGGACGTGGAAGGAAGACCCCGAGCGAGCGGAACGCTACCAGCGGATCTGGGCCTACGGCGTCGGCGTGACCATCGCCGCGCTCGGATTCGTGATGGTCGTGCTCGGATTCGTCACGTCCTGATTCAGGGCCGCATGTAGGCGTATCCATCGTTTTCCAGCCGCGTCACTTCGACCGCGCCCTCCGGGACGGGCTCGGCGTTCCCGAGGAGTTCGGACTCGTCGATGCCCTTCGTCTCCAGTGTGTTGGCGCAGGCTTTGAACGAGGCACCGCCCTCGGCAAGCGATTCGACCTCCTCCGCGAAGCCGCCGTCGCTCGTAAGCGCCACGATACCGCCGGCCTGCGCGACGACGGCGACGTCGTCGATGTCGCCGGACTCGTCTTCGAGGAGGTTCTTCGCGATGGTGAGCGTCGTCTCTTGTTCGCTCTCGTCACCGGAAACGAGGTGGAGTACAGATCGCATGCCCCCGTTCGGGCTCGCGCATGGGAGCGTCTCGTGCTTGCGATAGACGGCCGGAGGTCGGCCGCCCAGCGCTACCGCGGACGGAAGACGATAGCGCGGTCGCCCGTCGTCTGGCGCTCGCCGACCTCGACGCCGACGGGCATCCCGACCTCGATGTCCTCGGGGTCGACGCCGCGGAGCAGCCCGGTCACGCGGACGGGGCCGTAGTCGACGATGGCCGTGACGTACGGCGTGTCGGCGCTGAACTGCGGCGTCGCGACCGACACCGTCGTGTACGTCGCCACCTCGCCGGATTCGGGAAGCGGCGTCTCGGTCAGCTCGCGGCTGCGACAGTCCGGACACACTCGCCGCGGCGGGAGCCAGCCGTGGCCGTTCGCGCACTCCATGTAGTATCCCTCGCCCGAC
Source organism: Halosimplex rarum (assembly GCF_047715405.1). Taxonomy (NCBI): domain Archaea; kingdom Methanobacteriati; phylum Methanobacteriota; class Halobacteria; order Halobacteriales; family Haloarculaceae; genus Halosimplex; species Halosimplex rarum. The sequence goes on along the minus strand of NZ_CP180412.1, from coordinate 160,363 downwards.
TCGATGGCGTCGAGCAGGTCGTCGTACTGCCCGTCTCTGGCTTTGTCGCTCATTCTTGTACCTCCAGCACGTGAACGGTCGCACTCGCGACGGTGCCGCCGGCGTTGTGGGCGACGCCGACCCGCGCGTCTCCCACGTCGTCGGACCACGAGGACTCGCCCTCGAGAACCTTCGCGATCGAGGCGATCTGCGCGACGCCGGTCGCGCCGACCGGGTGGCCCTTCGCCTTCAGGCCGCCGGAGAGGTTGACCGGCGTCTCGCCGGTGGCGTACGTCTCGCCCTCGCGCGCGGCGGTGATCCCCTCACCGGGTTCGTAGAGGCCCAGCGACTCGATCGCGAGCACCTCGGCGATCGTGAAGCAGTCGTGGACCTCGGCGACGTCCACGTCGTCGGGGCCGACGCCGGCGTCGGCGTACGCCTCGTCGGCCGCCTTGTTCGCGGCCGGCGACTGCGCCAGGTGCTCGCGGTCGTGCAGGGCCATCCGGTCGCCGCCCTGGCCGGTGCCGGTGATCGCGACCGAGGCGTCGAGGTCGTGTTCCTCGGCGTATTCGGCGCTGGTCAGGACGGCCGCGCTGGCGCCGTCGGTGATCGGACAGGCGTCGTAGAGTCCGAGCGGTTCGGCGACCATCGGCGCCCCCAACGCGTCGTCGACCGTGATCTCCTTCCTGAGCTGTGCGTACTCGTTGGGCATCGCGTGGTCGTGGTTCTTCACGGCGACGTGAGCCAGGTCTTCGCGAGTGCCGCCGTACTCCCGGAAGTACGCGCGGGCCATCAGCGCGTAGGCGCCGGGGAAGGTCATCCCGGCGCGGATCTCGTAGAGGTCGTCCGCGGCGATGGAGAGCGCGTCCGTCGCGCCCGCGGTGCCGATGTTGGTCATGCGCTCGCTCCCCCCGACGAGGATCACGTCGGCTTCGCCGCTGCGCAGGTGTTTGACGGCTTCGCGGACCGCGGCGCCGCTGGAGGCGCAGGCGGCCTCGAACCGCGTGGCCGGGACGTCGAGCCCGACGGCTTCGGCCATCAGCGGGGCCTGGTGGCCCTGGTGTTCCGCGAGTTCGCCCATGAAGTTGCCGTAGAACAGGGCCTCGACGTCGGCGGGGTCGACCCCCGAGTCGTCCAGCGCGGCCAGGCCGGCCTCCGCAAACAGGTCCCGACCCGTCCGCTCGGAGTGCTCCCCGAAGGGGGTCAACCCGACGCCGGAAACGCGTGGGTGAGTCATCGACTACTTCTAGGGACCCCAGTCCGTAAAAGGCGCGCGTTCGTCCGTGAACCGATCGCACGATCGGTTCCCGGTCTCGCAGTCTCCGCGACTGTCCGACGCACGGTCGTGGCCTCTCGCTCTCTGGGTCGGTCACTCCGCGACGCGCTGGAGATGCCCATTATGGAGCCACGCCCGGTACGCGCCGCGGAGCCCCCGCGGGTCGCGCAGCCGGACGAACGTGTGCGGAAACCCGCCGGGCAGCATCACGTCGGCCGTGCGCAGCGGTTCGTCCGGTAACCCCCCGTCGCTCCGGGGGTCACCGGCCAGCGGGTCGAACACGGCGCCGAACTCGGGAGTGTGGCCGGCCTGATGGACCCTGACGACGGTCGGTGCACGCGGCGGGACGTACACGTCGTTTCCGAGCGTGTACCCCCGGAGGAAGTCCGATTCGACCCACAGCCGGACGCCCCGGAAGAGCGAGCCGTCTTCCGGGTCGGCGTCGGGCGATCCGTCTGGGCCGTGGTGGGCGTCGAACCCGCGGAGGTAGTCGGGCCAGGACCGCTCGTGTTCGGTCACGACCGGGTCGGTCGCCGGCGGATCGGTCGCCGACTGACCGCCCGTCGACTGACCGGCAGGCGGCACGGGGGCGCGAGTGGTGACGAGCCGGTTCCAGGCGACGACGACCGGGACCGCGAGCAGGCCGACCGCAGTCAGCAGGAGGGCGCGGGCGGACCAACGTGTCATATTCGCTACCGCTCGGGAGCCCGGCATATGTCTTGTGGCGTGACAGCTATGTCGGCGGCCGCCCTGGTCCCGCCGTGCGCGTCGTCCTGTTCACCTCGGAGGAACCGCTCTACCTCCCGCGATACCTCCGCCCGGTCCTGCGCTCCCACGCCGAGTCGATCGCCGCCGTCGTCCTCGCGCCGCCCCGACAACCGCGCCACGAGCAGGTGCTGAACTACCTGCGGACGTTCGGCCCCGGGGCGTTCCCACGGGTGGGCCTGCGCTTCGCCCGCGGGAAACTCCTCGATACGCTCTCGCCGGCACTCCAGCGAACCGCGACCGGCCGCTACCACGGCGTCGCGTCCCTCGCGTGCGACCACGGCGTCCCGGTCAGGCGAGCCCCGGACACCGCCGACACGGCTTTCCTGGAGTGGTTCCGCGAGGTCGACCCGGACGTCGCTCTCTCGGTTATCTGCGGGCAGCGGTTGCCCGCGGCCGTCCTCGACGTCCCGGACGAGGCCGTCAACGTCCACGGGTCGCTCCTGCCGAAGTACCGGGGGCGCGCGACGGCGTTCTGGCCGCTGTACTACGGCGACGAGGAGTCCGGCGTCACCGCCCACCTGATGACCGAGTCGTTCGACGCCGGTCCCATCGTCGAGCAGCGTCCGTTCCCGATCGAGCCAGACGACTCGATGCACGACCTCTCGCTGAAGATCGCCGCCACCGGCGGACCGCTGGCCGTCGCCCTCCTCGACCGGTACCCGAAGGGGTTCGAGACGCGCCCGAACCTCACGGAGCCGGACGACTACCACACGCTTCCGACGCCCCCAGAGCGGCGCGAGTTCCGGCGACGGGGCAACGAGTTCCTGTAGGTCTCCGTCCGCCGCTCGGTTTACATCCCCATGTCAGCCGCCGCGTCGGGGACCGGCAGATCGTGGGGCTCGACGCCGAGCAGTTCGGCGGCGTGGTCCAGCGCCATGTCGAACCCGTAGTAGCGCTCCAGTTCGTCGCCGTCAGCGCTCGGCCGGACTTTCAGCATGGCGTAGCCCTCGACGTTCTGGGCGACCGCCGCCGTCCGGCCGTCGCGCTCGAAGGTCAGCAGCCGTTCGGTGTCGGTCTCCTCGTAGCGGGCCGTGATCCCGTCGCTCGCCGCGGTCGCGTCGGTCATTGTCGTTTCTCGGGACCGCCGGTAGTCGTAGGCTTCGATCTCCGCCGGCCCTGCCGAGGACTGTTCGGCCGGCAACCGCAAGAGTCGAACCGTGGCCGGACACACGGGCGTGTATGACCAAGTGGCTCCAGAGCGGGCGCCGCCGGGACCTGACGATCATCCTCGCCGGGGAGGGGCCGCTCCACGGCCAGGCGCTCAAGTCGCGGCTCGAATCCCACTACGACGAGCGGATCGAACCGCGCTCGTTCTACGGCGCGCTCGACACGCTCGTGGACAACGGCCACCTCGAACTCCGGGAGGCGGGCATCCACGACGAGTACGCGCTCACCGACGCCGGCCGCCGGATGGTCGAGGAGCAGTTCGCGTGGATGGCCGAGCACGTCGACGGAGAGTAGCTCGCCCCTGCACGGTCCACCCGGTCGCCGGTCACGGTTCGGCGGTGAGGACGACGACCTGATTGGGCCGTTCCGGGGGGTTCACCGAGAGTTCAGACGTGACCTCGACCGTCTCCTCGTCCGTCCACGCGGCCGCTTCGGCGTCGAGATTCCGGAGTCGATACGACCCCGCTTCGACGTCGAGCGTGGCGTCGCCGCCGTCGGGGAAGTAGACGACGTAAGCATCCCCCGGGTCGGCGACACAGTAGGCTTCGTCGGGAGCCGCGGCGGCCAGCAGGTCCTCCCGCGGCGTCAGGGCGGGGAAGTCGACGACCTGCTCGATCGCTCGAACCGACCGGATCTGCGTCAGCGCTCGCTCGCTCCCGCCGATCCCCCAGCCCTCGTCGCCGCCCGCGACCTGTCTGTGGAACCGGCACGCGGCGCACCCGCCGAGGACGTTCCGCCAGAACCACCGGACCGCCTGGTCGGCGTCCCCGGCGGCGTCTTTCCCGCCGTCGAAGCCGCCGTAGATCTTCACGTTGTTGAACGGGCGCGCCCCGACGGCGTCCTCGACATTCGTGCGCCACGCCTGGAGGGTGTCCCAGTGGTCCTGCCCGCTCGCGCCCGCGAAGTGCTGGTTGTGCTGGGACACCTCGACGTATGAGAACGCGTCGGGATGGTCAACGACCTTCTCGACTGACTCGCCCGGGTTCATGTTCATGTTGGCGACCTCGACGTGGACCCCGCGCTCCTCGGCCCGGTCCGACACGTGTTCGGCCCAGTGCAGTTCCCACTCGATCCCGGCCCACCCCTCGTTGGTGACGTTGTAGATGACGTTCCCGTAGTCGAGCGTGTGCTCGAGGACCCGGTCGACGAACCGTTCCTGGTGGGTGAGCACGGGCTCGTTGTCCTCCTCGACGGTTCTGAAGAAGGCGATGCGGTCCTGCCAGTGGTCGCCGCCCGTCACGGGCAGCGAGTCCTCGGGGAGGGTGTCGTTGTTGACCGGGTTCCAGGCGTGCTCGTCCCACCTGGACCCGGCCAGGTCGTGCTGGTCCCAGAGCGTCAGCTCGACGACGACGTCGCGCTCGGCAGTCGCGTCGAGGAACGCGGCGAGCCGATCCCAGTAGTCGTCGTTCCAGCGTTCGAGGTCGTACGTCCCGTCCTCGTTTCGTGCGAACGGCGGGACGTCCCCGTCCTTGCGGTCCGACATCGTGTTGCGGACGAAGTTCCCGCCGGCTTCGACGAGGTCGTCGAGGTGGTCCTCCAGTCGCGCGCCGGTCCACTGGAAGAGGTTGTCCTTGTCCGTCCCGCCGAGGAGGACGATCGGCTCGTCGCCGTCCGACCAGTACCACGGGTTCTCGGAGGACGGCCTGATTCGCTCGGTCATACGCGGTTCGTTGCGGGAGGCAACAATAAATCGCCCGCTGGCTCACAGTACGGTCGAGATGGCACGCTTTTCCCCGCCGGGGCCGAACCGCCGGTATGGTCACCAGGGACGCGACGTGGGCGTACCGCGACGAGTTCGGCGACCGGTTCGCCCGGACCTACTTCCGACGGTTCGGCGAGGGCGTCGTCTCCAGTATCGGCGTGGGCACCTACCTCGGCGACCCGACCGACGAGGCCGACGACGCCTACCGTGAGGCAATCGTCGAAGCGCTCGAAAACGGCGTCAGCGTCGTCGACACCGCCATCAACTACCGCAACCAGCGCAGCGAGCGCGTCGTCGGCCGAGCTATCGAGGAGGCCGATATCGATCGGGAGGCCGCACTCGTCGCGACCAAGGGCGGGTTCGTCCCGTTCGACGGCGAGCGACCCGACGATCCGGGCCAGTGGATCCATCGGGAGTACGTCGACACCGGCATCGTGGACACGGATGACCTCGTGGCGGGACAGCACTGCATCGCGCCCGGATACATCGACGACCAGCTCGACCGGTCGCTGGAGAACCTCGGCCTCGATACCATCGATCTGTACTACGTCCACAACCCGGAGACGCAACTGGCCGAGCGCTCGCCCGACGAAGTGTACGACCAACTCGAAGACACGTTCACGCGACTGGAAGAGCGGGCCGCCGACGGGGACATCCGGCAGTACGGCGTCGCGACGTGGGAGGCGTTCCGGGTGCCGGCCGACGACGACAGCTACCTCTCGCTGGCGGAGGTCGTCTCGCGGGCGCGGGAAGCGGCCAAGCGCGCGAACAACGCGGCGACGCACTTCCGGGCGGTCCAGTTACCGTTCAACGTCGTGATGGCCGACGCGTTCACCGTGGAGGCCCAGGAGGGCAGCGACGGCACGCAGTCGACGCTGTGGTTCGCCCACGACGCGGGCCTGAACGTCTTCACCAGCGCGTCGCTCGCGCAGGGACGGCTCGCCTCGGCGGGGCTCCCCGAAGACGTCGCCGAGCGGGTGGCGGGCGAGACGAGCGCCCAGAAGGCGATCAACTTCGCCCGGAGCGCGCCGGGTGTCACCTGTTCGCTGGTCGGAATGGGGTCTCCCGAACACGTCGCCGAGAACGTCGCGGCGGGGACGCACCCGCCGCTGGGCGCGGACTCGTTCGACGCGGTCTTCGAGTGACCGGCGATGCCAGGCTGTAGGGGCCTACGGAACGGACGACCGAGAGAAACGGGCTGCTGTCTGGGGGGCGTTCGACGGCGGGAACGCGTCTATCCCACTTTCTTCCACTTGTTGCCGCATTCGGGACAGACCCGGACGGTCCCGATCTCGTCGGGGTCGTTCTCCGTCCCGAGCTCCTCGCCGCACTCGCTGCAGGCGAGTCGCTCGTAGACGTCTTTCTCGATCTCGCCCGAACGGAGCCCCTTCCGGACCGATTTCATGGGCGGGGGTACGACACGGACTCTCAAAAACCCCATGCATAGATCTGACGCACCGAGGTCCTCGCGGTCCGGCGATACGCCGGAACGGCGGTCGGATCGCCGGTCGCAGTCGCAACGCTTGAACGGCCGCGCACTAACCCCGGGGTGTGACCCGCCGCCACCTCTTCGGCTCGCTGTGCGGGATGGTGTTCGTCGTCAACCTCGGTCGGGTCGTGTTCGCGCCGCTGCTCGACCCGCTCCGGGCGGCGCTCGCCGTCGACGCCTCCGCCGTCGGCCTGCTCGCCTCGCTGGTCTGGGTCGGCAGCGCCGTCCCGCGCATCCCGACCGGATACCTCCTGACCCGCGTCCCGCGCCACGCCGTCGTCTTCGCGACCGGGGCGACGCTGACCGCGGCCACCGCGCTCGCCTCGGTCGCGCCGGGTATCCGCGCGCTCCAGGCCGCGGCGTTCCTCATGGGGGCGGCCGGCGGCGCGTACTTCATCGCCGCCAATCCGCTGGTCAGCGAACTCTACCCCTCCCGCGTCGGCACCGCGCTCGGCGTCCACGGCACGGCCGCGCAGGTCGCCGCCGTCGGCGCCCCGCTGTTCGTCACCGCCGTCCTCGACGCCGGGCGGTGGCCGACCACCTTTCGGGTGATGGCCGTCGGGACGGCCGTCGCGACGGTCGCGTTCACCGTCGCGGCCTGGCGCACTGATCTGCCCGAAGCCGGCAGCGAGGACCAGCAACTGCTCGTCGCCGTCCGCGCCCAGTGGCGCCTCGTCCTCGCCGCCGTCGTCATGCTCGGCGCGACGGGGTTCGTCTGGCAGGGCGTGTTCAACTTCTACCCCACCTACCTCGCGGAGACGAAGTCGCTGACCGAGTCGACCGCGCGGACGGTCCTCTCGGTCGTCTTCGGCGCCGGCGTCCCGGCCATGTTCCTCTCCGGCCGGCTCGCCGACCGCCTCGACGTGGTCCGGTACCTCCTCGCGCTGCTCGGCGGGTTCGTGGCCGTCCTGCTCGCGCTGACTGCGGTATCGGGGCTCCTCGCGGTGGTCGGCATAAGCCTCGCGCTCGGCTACGTCACCCACAGCCTCTTCCCGGCGATAGACACCTACCTGCTCGGATCGCTCCCGGATCGCCACCGCGCGAGCGCCTACGCCGCCTACTCGGGGACGATGATGTTCGTCCAGGCCGGCGGCTCCTACGCAGTCGGCTTCCTCCGCGACGCCGACGTGGCCTTCGACCTGATATTCCGGACGTTCGCCGGCGGACTGGTCCTCGTCCTCGCCGCCCTCGTCGTCGCCCAGCGGACCGGGCGACTCCCCAGCGGTGCGCGCGCATGAATCCACCGCGCCGGCCCGCAGTCATCGGCCGACGGTCGCCCGTCGAAACAGCGAACTATATGGGAATCGAGGCGTTAGCGGGCGTCGATGGAGTACGTCCAGGAGCGCGTGGCGACGCTGCACGACTTCGGCGACGCGAGCCCCGACGCCCCCGTCGACCGCGCCACTGTCGTCGTGCCCCTGACCGACCGCGACCACGCCAGCCTCGCCGCCGAGCAGGTGCTCTCCACGCTCGGCGACGTCGACCCGCAGTCGGTCCTCGTCGCCCTCCGCGCCGGCGATGGGAACGTCGACGCGGTCCGCGAGTGGGTCGCCTCGATCGACGTCGACGCCGACCTGCTGTGGTGTAACGCGCCGGCCGTCCGGTCGCTGCTCGGCGAGCACGGTCTCGCCGACGGGGCCGGGAAGGGCCGCGACGTGTGGCTCGCGCTCGGGGTCGCCGCCGCCCGGAGCGAGTTCGTCGCCGTCCACGACGCCGACGCGACGACATACGGCCCCGACCACGTCCCTCGCCTGCTCTTCCCGCTCGCCAACGACTACTCGTTCGTCAAGGGCTACTACGCCCGCGTCGAGAACCGCCGCCTCTACGGTCGGCTCTGTCGTCTCCTCTACGAACCCGTCGTCGCCGCGCTCGCCGAGTCGCGCGACGACCCGATCGTCGACTACCTCGGCGCGTTCCGCTACGCGCTCGCCGGCGAGTTCGCCGCCACAAGCGACCTCGTCCGCCGACTCCGCCCACCCCGCGGCTGGGGGCTGGAGGTCGCGACCCTCGGCGACGCCTTCCGCGAGGCCGGGTTCGAGGGCACCGCGCAGGTCGACCTGGGCATCCACGAGCACGACCACCGCGCCGTCAGCGGTCGCGGCGGGCTCTCGGACATGGCCGACGAGGTGGCCGCCGCGTTGTTCCGTGCGCTCGCCGACCACGGGGTCGCCGTCGACCACGACGACCTCCGCGAGCGCTACCGGACGACCGCCCGACGACTCGTCGACCAGTACGCGGCCGACGCCGCGTTCAACGGGCTGGAGTTCGACCGCGCCGACGAGCGCGAGCAGGTCGACGCCTACGCCGAGTCGATCCGCCCACCGGAGGGCGACGACCGACTCCCCGCCTGGACCGAGACGGGGCTGGACCCCGACGAACTCTTCGACGCCTCCCAGCGCGCGCTCGACGGCGTGACCGAAGAGTGAGGATCGGCCGAGAGAACTGAACGCAAATCGAGTCGACCCTGTCAGTCAAGCCCGTCGAGTCCGAACGTCGGGTAATGGGCCGACTGCCGCAGATCGAGCCGCCGCCGCGGGTCGTCGACGCCTCCCTGCTGGCGGCGGTGGTCGTCCTGCTCGCGACGGGCGCGGTGAGTCTCGTCTCCGGGCGGCCCGCAGGCGCCTGGGTGTTCGACGTGCACGCGGTCGCGGGGCTGGCGACCGTCGCCCTGCTGGCGTGGAAACTCCGGCGGGTGCGCCACCGGCTGGCCCCGGACGCGCTGGACGCGACGCGGCTGCTGTCTGCGCTGTTGGGGATCGTGGCGAGCGCCGCGCTGGCGACGGGCATCTGGTGGGTGTTCGGCGGCAGTCTCGACCTCGGACCGTGGGGGCTCCTGAACCTCCACATCGGACTGGGGCTGACCGTCCCGATACTGCTCGCGCTCCACCTCCGTCAGCGGTTCGCGCTGCCGACGCGCCGGTCGGTCGCGGACCGCCGGAACGCGCTGCGGTACGCCGCGCTCGTGGGATCAGGGGCGATAGCCTGGCGCGCGCAGGAGGCGACGAACGCCGTTCTCGGGACGAAAGGCGCGAAGCGACGGTTCACCGGGTCGCGCGAGGAGGGGAGCGACGACGGCAACCGCTTCCCCGTCACCTCGTGGGTCGCCGACGACCCGGACCCCGTCGATCGGTCGTCGTGGTCGCTGACCGTCGACGGAATGGTCGGGGAGCCGCTGGAGCTGTCGGTCGAGGACCGACCTGGCGGTGAGGGGAACGCGGTGGCCGATACCAGCGGCACAGCGCCCGACCAGACGGAGACGCGCGCGCTGCTGGACTGCACGAGCGGGTGGTATTCCGAGCACGACTGGCAGGGCGTCCGCGTCGGTGACCTGCTCGACGCCGCGGGACCGGAATCAGGCGCGGCCTGGGTGCAGTTCCGCTCGGTGACCGGCTATCGCTGGAGTCTCCCGCTCGACGAGGCGCGGGACGCGCTGCTCGCGACCCGCGTCGACGGCCAGCGCCTCTCGCACGGTCACGGCGCGCCGATGCGACTGGTCGCGCCCGGCCGTCGCGGCTTCCAGTGGGTCAAGTGGGTCGAATCCGTCCGCGTGACCCGCCGGCGCGAACTGGGCGAGTGGCTCGCCGTCTTCGTCAGCGGTGTGGACGGGTGAGCGCTGTAGGCGGGCGCCGAACCTGGGTCAGAGCAGCGTCGCGAGCGTCCGGAAGTCGGGAGTGCTGAGGTCTGCGGCGGTCGAGTCGACGTGGACCGTCTCGAAGCCGTGCTCGCGGGCGCCGTCGATGTCCGGCTCGCGGTCGTCGCCGACCATCACGTATGTGTCGGCGTCGACGCGGGCCTTCGCGGCGTCGAAGATGTCTCCATCGGGTTTCGTCGCCTCGATGTCCGGGTCGTGCGAGGCGACGCGCGCGTCGAAGTAATCGAGCAGACCGACATCCTCGACCTTGCCGAACTGGACGTCGGGGATCCCGTTGGTCAGGATCCCGAGCGTGTGGTCTTCCGCGAGTTTCTCGACGGTCGTCTCGACGCCGGGGACCGGTTCGACGGCGTCGAGCTCCGCAGCGACGAGTGCGTCCGCGAGTTTTCGGGGGCCGGCGTCGACGGGATACTCGTCGCAGAGGTCCGCGAACGCTCGATGGTACGGCTCGTCGGCGAACGCGCCGAAGTGGTGGAAGAACCGCTCGTTGTAGTGGGCCAGCCAGTCGTCGGTGGGTGTGGTCTCCGCTCGGTCGAACGCGTCGGCGATGATTTCGCCGTAGTCGCCCGCCCACCTGACCAGCGTCCCGTCCACGTCGAAGAAGATCGCTGCCATGGCTTCGTGGTTGCGGGACTTCGTGAAAAAGGTGATCGAGGGGTGTGATTCGGTGGCACGGATAAACTGTTCCCCGCTGTGGCGCGCGCTGTCGCGGTCTCTGTGCCGCGACGATGCCGTGCGAGGGATGAGTAGCGCAGGGCGAGCGCAAGCGAGTCCCGAGCAACGCAGTCGGCTGGGGAGGCGTGTGGCGCGGTGCTGTGTTGCGAGTGGGACTGAAAGGGGCGAACCGTTCGATGAGCGAGACGACGCAAGCACTGGAGCGAACGCAGTGAGCGAAGCGCGCAACGAGTCGCAGCCGTCGAACGGCTCGGGGCTTTCAGCACAACGGTGTCCGCATTTAGAGGAATAGAAAGCCCCCGGGCGCTGACCGGTCCTGACTCGCTGCGCTCCTCGCTTCGCTCCGGTGCTTGCGTCGTCAGCTACCGGCCAGCGCCCGGCCCCTTTCATTCCCACCCGACGACTACCGCACCACAGCCACATACCTCCCCAGCCGATTGCGCTGCTCGCTCCGCTGCGCTGCTCATCCCTCGCGCAATTCCGTCGCGAGATAAAACTCGCGACAGCGCGCGCCACCTGAAAAATACGGCCAGTTCGTCGCACGGCCGGAGCCGCGCCGACTTTGTCGCGAACGCCTACTCGCCGGGATCGATGGGTTTTCCCTCTTTCGTGGGCGGGGCGACGTGGTCGATGTAGGACTCGGCGTCGGGGTCGTTCACGCGCACGCGAACGTGAATTTCCCCGAGTTCGTCGGGTTCGCCGACGGCGAAGTTGACGACCTCCTGGAACGCTGCCTGTTTCTTCAGCTCGAACGAGAAGGTGTCGCCGCGGAGGTCCTCGAAGAAGGCGCCGCGAGCGGTGTCGAGGATCTCCTGACGGTGGAGGCACTCGGAGAAGTGCTCCATGTCGTGGGCGGTGGCGACGAGTTCGCCGTGCTGGTGGTCGACGTCGGCGCCGGGGAAGAGGTTCGTGACGGCGTCGGCGACTCTGTCGGTGACCTCGGTGTCGTTGACCGGTGCGGTGATCTGGATATCGACGGAGTAGACTGTACTCATGGGTGATCGGTCCTCATTGCTCGTCCGCGATGGCGTCGGGGCCGTCGGAGAGCAGGCGGCGGACGGTCGACTGGAACGCCTCCAGGCTGGCGTCGTTCTCGACGGTGAGGTCGGCCATGGCCATGGCCTCGCCCATCCCGAAACCGAGTTCGCGCTCGTCGCGCTCCTCCATGGACTCGCCGCCCTCCTCGGCGGAGGCGTCGCGGCCGCGGAGGTCGAGGCGCTCGGCACGCAGGTCTTTGGGGGCGTGGACCTCGACGAGGGTGAAGCCGTCGCCGAAGGCCGCGACGAAGCGTTCGACCTCGACGTCCGAGCGGATGCCGTCGACGACGACGGTGTCGGCGCCGTCGAGATGGTCCTCGATCATGGGGAGCGACGCCTCGGCGATGGCGCCCGGTCCGTTCTCCTCGCGGAGGGTGCGCGCCATCTCGCCGTGGTGGGTGGCTGGGTCGAGTCCGCGGTCGCGGCAGGCCTGGCGGATCACGTCGCCCATCGTCACGACGGGGACGCCCGCCTCGCGCGCGACGGCGGCGGCCTCGCTCTTCCCGCTGCCTGGCAGTCCGACGATCCCGATGACTGTCATCGACGGTCCTACTGCCACGCCGCGCATAAGGACTGCGTTGTCGGCCGTGGCGACGGACCGCCGCGTCGCGGACCCACCGGACCGGGGGAGTTCTTAAATCGCCGAAGTAACCCGGCAGCAGGCTTGGGAGCGGTCCGGTCGCAGGAGTACGTATGCAGACCGCGCTACGCGGAGCGGCAGGTGGGATCGCAACGGTCGCGTCGGCGACGGGACCGGTTCTGGGGCGGGTGACGGCGACGCCGGTCGCGCAGACGCTTCCGACGCGGATCGAGCGGACGCTCGGCGTCGGATCGGGTCCGGCGGTGGAGTTTCTGGCTGGACTCGTCGGGGCGACGCTGGTGTGTTCGTTCCTGCTCGGGCTGGCGGCGGTCACGGGGCCCTGGGCGAAGGTGAAGCTCTACGCGGACTTCACCGACCGTCACGGTCCGAACCGTCACGGGCCGTGGGGACTGCTCATCATCGTCTCGCACGTGGTCCGGCTCGTCTCGAAGGAGCTGATCGTCCCCGAGCAGGTGGACCGGCCGGCCTGGGACGTGGGGCCGTTGCTCGTGCCCGTCTCGGCGCTCCTCGGGTTCGCCGTGATTCCCCTCGGTGACGGGCTCCAGCTGGCCGACCCGGAGAGCGGGCTGGCGTACGTGTTCGCGGTCGCGTCGCTGGCGACGCTCGGGGTGGCGATGGCCGGCTACGCCTCGGACAACAAGTTCTCGATGCTGGGCGGGCTGCGCGCGATCGCGACGAACATCGCCTACGAGATCCCGCTGGTCGTCACCGGCGCGTCGGTCGTCCTCTTCGCCGGGTCGCTGCGCCTCTCGACCATCGTCGACGCGCAGGCCGAGACGCTCGTCACTCTCGGTGGGGTGGCGATCCCCTCGTGGTACGCGTTCGTCAATCCCTTCGCGTTCGCGCTGTTCGTCGTCGCCTCGCTCGCGGAGGTCGGGCGCAACCCCTTCGACACGCCCGAGGCGCCCACGGAGATCGTCGCCGGCATCCAGACCGAGTACTCCTCGGTGTACTTCGTCCTCCTCTACCTCGGCGAGTTCCTCCACATCTTCCTCAGCGGCGCCATCATCACGACGATCTTCCTGGGTGGCCCGGCCGGCCCCGTCTTGCCAGGGATCGTCTGGTTCACCGCCAAGATGTGGGCCTTCTTCGCGTTCACCCAGTGGGCGCGCTACTCGATTCCGCGGTTCCGGATCGACCAGATCATCCAGGTCGGCTGGAAGGGGATGCTCGTCTGCGCCTTCGGCAACCTCGTCCTCACCGCCGTCATCGTCGGCGTGTTGGCCACCTGAGGAAATAGGGCGGCCTGCGCCCCGGACAGGCGGGTACGTAAACGGTCGAGCGTACTCGGCCCAACTGCATTACCACTGGGGTGCGTAGCGTCAGACGATGGCAACCCACGACGCGTCGACGGAAGGGTCGGAGGGACCGGCGGCCGAGGCGGTGCGGCAGTCGACGCCGGGCGAGCGGCCGCCCGGACCGGACGGGCTGCCGCTGGCCGGGAACACCGTCGAGTTCCTCCGTGACCCGCTGGGGTTCTACGACCGCTGCCGTGCTATCGACGACGACGTGGTCAGCTACCGGGTCGCCTGGAGCGACGGGTACATGCTCACTCACCCCGACGACGTCGAGCGCGTGCTCGTCACCGACCACGCCGATTTTCGCCGCGCGTCGGTCATCAGGGACGCGCTCGGCCAGATCGCCGACGGCGGCCTCTTCCTCATGGAGGGCGAGGCCTGGCAGGCCCACCGGACCGCGCTCCAGCCGTCGTTCTACCGCGAGCGCATCGAGACCTACGCGGATATGATGGCCGAGTTCGCGGAGGGGCGCGCCGACGAGTGGACGGGGCGGTCGACCGTCGCGGTGAGCGAGGAGATGCGGACGCTCACCCTCGAAATCCTCGCGAAGACGCTGCTCGACGTGGATATCCGCGGCCGGGAGTCGGCCATCCGCGACGCCGCGGCGGCCATCTCCGAGCGGTTCGACGTCGGGTCGCTCTCCTCGCTGCTGCCGCTGTGGGTGCCGACGCCGGCGAACCGACGCTGTCGGCGCGCCGTCGCGGAGTTCGACGACGCCATCGCCGACATCGTCGCCGACCGCCGCGCCAGCGACGGCGAGTTCGACGACCTGCTCTCGATCCTGCTCGCCCTCGACGTGGACGGAAAGTCAGACGACGAGGGGAACGATGGACTATCCGAACAACAGATCCGCGACCACCTCTTCACCTTCCTCTTCGCGGGCCACGAGACGACGGCGCTCACGCTCTCGTACGCGATCTTCCTGCTCGCGAACGACGCCGAGCGCCAAGCGCGCCTGCACGAGGAACTCGACAACGTGCTCGGCGACGGAACGGATGGAAGCGCCGCGGATGGCCCGCGCCCGACCGCCGCGGACCTGTTCGACGTGGAGTACCTCGACCGCGTCGTCGACGAGGCGCTGCGGCTCTACCCGCCGGCGTACACGGTCTTCCGTGAACCCACCCGCGACGTGGAGATCGGCGGCTACGAGATTCCAGCGGGGTCGACAATCTCGATGCCGCAGTGGGTTATCCACCGCGACGAGCGATGGTACGACGACCCCGACGCATTCCGTCCCGAGCGCTGGACGGACGAGTTCCGCGAGGGGTTGCCCGAGTACGCGTACTTCCCCTTCGGCGGCGGCCCGCGCCACTGCATCGGGATGCGATTCGCGCTCATGGAGACAAAGCTCGTGCTGGCGACGCTCGCCCGGCGGTTCGCGTTCGACCCCGTCACCGAGCCCCCGCTCGACCTGTCTATGCAGATCACCCTCCAGCCCGACGATCCGATCGAGGTCGGCCTCCGGGAGCGGTAGGCCACGGGGAGAACGGAAGAGAGCGCGGACGACCCGACGCCCGTGATCCCCTCGAAAAGTGTTTGAGTCGTCGGTGACAAGACGAAGTATGCTCCGGTATCTGGGGTTGCTGTTGCTGATCCCGCTGTTGGACTCGCTGTTTCTCGTCTTCGTGGCGACCCAGATCGGCGCGCCCCTGACGGTCCTCCTCGTCGTGCTGACCGCCCTCCTGGGGCTGTTGCTCGTCCGCGCCGAGAGTCGCCACACCATCCGGGAGATACAGCGAAAGCTCGCCGCCGGCGAACTCCCGACGAACGAACTGCTCGACGGCGCGTTCCTGCTGGTCGCGGGCGCGCTGACGATCACCCCCGGCCTGGTCACCGACGCGCTCGGCATCCTGCTCGTCGTGCCGGTGACGCGCGCGCCCATCCGCTGGGCCGTCCGCGAGAAAGTCATCGTCCCCTACATGGACAAGAAAAGCGGCGGATTCGCCACCGGCAACGTCTACATCGGCGGGTTCCCCTTCGATCAGGCGGGCCAGGGCCCCGGCGCTGGCGGCCCCGGTGCCGGTGGTCCGGGCCCCGGCCAGTCCGGCGATTCGTACGATTTGGACGAGGACGCCTACGATATCGACTTCGAGGACGACGATAGCGATCGGCGCCCCGGTGTCGAGTGACAAGCGGGTCGGGCGCTCCGACGGGCCGCCGACCCTGTGGCACGGTACCATAGAACCGCCAGACGGCGTCGGAATCGGGCCCAAAGGGTAACTGTTAAAGTGCCCCGTCCAAAAGCAACTGATGTCGAGGGCCAATAGCTCAGTTAGGTTGAGCGCTCGGCTGATAACCGGGAGGTCCGCGGTTCAAATCCGCGTTGGCCCATCGCTTCTGCGAGGAACAGACGTGACGAGCGAAGCGTGTCCCGAGCGGATTTGAACCCTGGAAGTCACAGCCCGCGGAGCGAGCGCAGTGAGCGAGCAGGACTGTCTTCCTCCGGTTCAAATCCGCGTTGGCCCACTGTTTTACTGCGATCAATTGGCGACCAGTGGTTCGTATCCCGAGCGGATTTGCGCCCTGCCACTCGTAGCGCGCGCAGTGAACGGAGTGAGCGGGACCGTCTCCCGCTGGAGTACAATCCGCGTCGACCCACTGTTCTGTATAAAAAAACGCACTTGTAGTACTCGGTTCCGAAGGGAAGATTCTGCGCCGAGAGCGACTCTATCGTTCGGTATTGGTGGACGGGAAGATGTACTAGTCGTCGACACCTATTTGTAGTGGAAGGCGGTACCTGGCCCCATGGTTCGAACACGTCGTGCCGTGCTGGCGATGGGTGCTGCAAGCCTTTCAGCGGTCGCAGGGTGTCTGGGCGGTGGAAACGGCGACTCCGACGGCGGAGACGGCGGCGGCGACGGAGGTGGCGGAGGCGGGAACTCCGGGCCGTTCCCCGAACACACCGATGTCACGGACGAATTCTTCACCAAGGACGAAACGATCGAGATCCCGGCCGGGAAGTTCACCGGCTACGAGATCGAGTTCGAGAACGGCGGTGCGCTCAAGTACAACTTCACCGTCACGAGCGGGCCGGCCATCGACGTGTTGCTGATCCGTGACGGCGAGTACGGCTACTTCACGGATGGCCACGAGGTGAACTACAACTCGGCCCACAGCGTCCAGAAGAGCAAGGAGGCCAGCTCGTCGGCCGATATCAGCTCCGGGAGCTACCACCTCGTCTTCGACAACTCCGAGATGGCGAAGGCCCAGCCGCCGACGCCCGAACCCACGCCGACGCCGGCGTCCGACGAGGAGTCGACCGACGCGATGGCCACCGACTCGACGGCCGCCGACACGGAAGCGGACTCGTCGACGGACTCGTCCGGCGGTTCGTCGGGCAGCGGGGGGACGGCGACCGTCGAGTTGCAGATCACGGCCGGGCAGTAGCGACCGATCGCCGGCGGCGCGTCGCGGAGGTGCGGTCCGCCGACAGCCCAAATACTCAAAACACTTCACCTCCGAGTGTAAACCGACAACTCATGCCCACAGTCGAAGTCTCACTGCCGGAAGACGTTTACACGAAACTCGAACGGATGACCGAAGAGGAGTTCGTCAGTCGCGAGGCCGCCGTCGAGGAACTGCTCTCGATGGGTCTCGACGCGTACACGCGTGACACCGGCGAGGAAGTTGCGGAGACCGACATGGCCGACGAGTTCGCCGACGACATGTGGGACACCGCCGAGGACCCGGGGATGCGCGAGGAAGACGACGACTTCTCGTTCTGACTATCGCACGGGCGCAGATCGCGTTCGCTCGTCGCCTCGACCAGTCGTGCGCTCGTGGGACCGGCGCTTTCGGGACCCCGATGCCGTCGGGGACATTCTCCCAGTTCTCCCGTCACTTACGGTCCGTCTTCGAAACCTTCAATTAGCCCTGTCCTCAACTCGAAAGTGTAGCAGGCAAGCACGCGAGGGTTGGTGGTCTAGGTTGGTTATGACACCTCCTTGACATGGAGGAGGCCGGCGGTTCAAATCCGCCCCAACCCATCTCTACTGGAGCAATACCGCGAGAGCCAACTTTGGCTCTCGCAGCCGCTCCAAGTAACCCGGTTCGGCGGATTTGAACCCTGGAAGGCGAACGAAGTGAGTCTTCATCTGGTTCAAATCCGCCCCAGCCCATTTCTGACGGCGCAAACTGACGAGCGATGCGAGCGGACCGGTCCGGAATTCGGTCAGAAGGAAATGCTATTCCACGCTGGCGTCGGGGTCGCGGTCACGTAGCATCGACAGGATCACGTCGGTGAACCGCTCCGAATCGGCAGTCTCGACGACGTGAGTCTCGGCGGGTTCGTCGGTGCTCCCGTCGACGTCGACGCTGGTGTAGCCGCGCGTGAGCCCCTCGCGTTCGTCCACGGTGACGGGGTAGGTCTCGACGCGTTCGCGGAGCTCCGGGTAGGCGAGGAGGGCGGTCGTCAGTCCGTCGGGCTGGGTGATGCCGTCGAGGCCGTCGGCTTCCCCGCGGGCGCGGACGGTCTTGGTGACTTCGAGGAAGAACTCGGCGAGGTCGGTGTCCACGTCGGCGACGGCGTCGAGCGCGTCGGTGCCGAGCGAGGTCCGCAGGCAGAGGCCCCAGTCGACGAGCGTCACCTCGAAGGCATCGATCACGCGGGAGGCGGCGTCGGGATCGGCCCAGAAGTTGAACTCGGCGGCAGGGGTGACGTTCCCCCGGCAGTTGACAGCGCCGCCCATCACCC
This sequence comes from Halosimplex rarum, assembly GCF_047715405.1. Lineage (NCBI taxonomy): Archaea > Methanobacteriati > Methanobacteriota > Halobacteria > Halobacteriales > Haloarculaceae > Halosimplex > Halosimplex rarum. Next base: position 142,026 of record NZ_CP180412.1, on the reverse strand, counting down.
ACACCTCGTCGACGAGGTCCGGGAGCGACTCTTCGCGGGCGTGCGCGAGCGCGAGATTCGTGAGGGGGCCGATGCAGAGCAGCGTGACTTCGCCCGGCGACTCCCGGCATCGCCGAACGATCTCGTCGGGGCCGAACCTCTCGGCGGAGTCGATCCCGGTCTCCGGGTGAAGGTCGCCTCCGAGTCCCCCTTCGCCGTGGATCTCGGTGCTGTGCTCGTGGTCCTTCAGGAGCGGGCGCCGAGCGCCCTCGTAGACGGGGACGTCCTCGGCGTCGACGAGCGAGAGGGTGTACTTGGCGTTCTCGACCTGGCGGTCGAACCGGACGTTGCCGGCGACGACGGTGACGGCCTCGACGGAGAGCCGATCGGAGAGCACGGCGAGGGCGAGCGCCTGTGTGTCGTCGCCCGCCGTGTCCGTATCGACGATGACGCGTCGCATACTCGGCGTAGGCGCTCCGGCCATAAGCCGTTCGGGGTCGAGCGTGCCGAGGGGGCCGGTGGAAGCCGAGAGATGTTTTACCCGGGCCGTCGAACGGACGAGCGAGAATCGATGGCAGACGACAGCGACGACCCGACGGTGCCGGTGATCTGCGCGGAGTGCGAGACCGAGACCGATATCGCGCTCGACGACGTCGCGGAGGCGGTCGAACGACACAACGACCGGCTCCACGACGGCGAACAGGTGGCACAGGTCGACCCCGCGCTCGCCGACCAGGTCCGGGATCTGGTCGTCGAGGACCTCGGCCTGCTCGACGACGCCGACGACTGACCGCGGCGACGATTTGCTGACCCGCTCTGGGACAGTGGAACGCGACCGCGGTCCGTGTCGCGCCCCCGTTCGATGCGCCGTTCGAGCCGTCGCGGCGGACCGCCGGTCCGAGTCGTGACGGCAGAAGGCCGTTTCGAGTCGTGGCGTCACGACCTCGTCCCGCTCGGGAGTGACTACCGTCAGCGGGCGATAAACCGGCTAAATCCCGGTTAATCGGGATTGAGGGCTTCCTCCCTTCATTTGGGTGGCTGACGAGTTCGGGAACGGGCGCCGCCGGCGCCTCGGAAACGACTATGTCAGCCACACGCGATCCCACGGCGGCTTCGGCACGAGTAGCGGCGCTATCGGTCCCGGCCACCGTCGAACGTCCGGGGGTGACCGGCACGTGACGACAGCGATCGGTCCGTGTCGTCACTGCGGACGGCGCGTGCCGGCGACGGCGGTCTGTCGAGCCCGCGGGTTCGACACCCGTCCGGCGCCCAACCGTCGCGGCCGGTTCGTCTGGGGCGTCCTCGGGGCGTTGCTCGTCCTGAGCGTGGTCGGCGCGCCGCTCGGAGCGGCGCTGTGCTGGAAGGCGATCCGTCACCACCGCGCGATGAGCGGCGGGGTGGTCGCGGACGCGGGCCGACCGGCCCCGCTGTCGGCCGCGCTCGACACCGCCCGCGTCGACGGCGATACCGCGCCCGGACGCGGCGAGGGAGAACCCTGACGTGCCGATGCGCTGTCGGAACTGCCGGACCCGCGGCGACCTCCTCGGCGAGGACCGCGACTGGCGCGTGTTGAACGACGCCGCCGCCCCGCGGCGGCTCTACGAGTGTCGCCGCTGCGGCCACCGGCAACGTCGTCGAGACGCCCGGCGCTGAGCCGCTCGCACACCGCGGCGACTCGGCGGGTCAGAGCACCGTCCCGTGTTTCTTGTCCGGGCGCTCTTTCTCGACGGTCTCGTAGAAGGCGAAGCGCGCGGCGAGTTCCTCGCGCAGGTCGGAGGGCGGGACGATCTCGTCGATGACGACCTCGCTGGCCATCCGGTGGACGTCGATGTCCTCGCGGTAGGCCTCGCGGAGCTCCCGCTCGCGGCGCTCGCGCTCGTCGGGGTCGTCGATCTCGGAGAGCTTGTTCGCGTAGACGGCGTTGATGGCCGCTTCGGGACCCATGATCGCGATCTCCCCCGACGGGAGGCCGAGCGTCGACTCGGGGTCGTAGGCGGGGCCGGACATGGCGTAGATGCCGGCGCCGTAGGCCTTCCGCACGACCACGCACTGTTTCGGGACCGTGGCCGCGGAGGTTGCGTAGATCATCTTCTTGCCCGCTTCGAGGATGCCCTCCTTCTCGACGCCGGAGCCGGCCATGAACCCCGGCGTGTCGCAGAGGTAGAGGAGCGGGACGTCGAACGCGTCGCACTTCCAGACGAACTCGGCGGCCTTGCGGGCGGCGTCGGGGAAGATCGCGCCCGCCCGCTTGGCCGGCTGGTTGGCGACGACGCCGACGGGTCGGCCGTCGATGCGGGCGAACCCCGTCAGGATCTCTGCACCGTACTCGGGCTGGAGCTCGAAGAAGGAGTCCGCGTCGACGACCCGCTCGATCACCCGTTCCATGTCGTAGCCCCTGTTGGGTTCCTGCGGGACGACGCCGTCGATCCCGTCGGGCGACTTCGCGGGCGTTCGGCCCTCGGTCTGTGGCGGTTTCTCGTCGCTGTTGTCGGGGAGGTAGGAGACCAGTTGCGCGACCAGATCGCGGGCGTGGTGTTCGTCCTCGGCGACGAGATCCGCCGACCCGGAGTGGCGAGCGTGTATCTCGGGGCCGCCCAGGTCGTCGAGGTCGATCTGTTCGCCGGTGACCATCTCGACCATCCGCGGGCTCGCGATCGCCATCGCGGACATGTCCTCGACCATGACGGTGAAGTCGGCGAAGACGGGAGTGTACGCCGCGCCGGCGATGCACGGGCCGTAGAGGACGCAGATCTGCGGAACGCGCCCGGAGAGCATCGAGTGGTTGTAGTAGTACTTCCCGATCCCCTCGCGGTTGGCGAAGAAGCCGGTCTGCTGGTCGATGCGTCCGCCCGAGGAGTCCATCAGGTAGAGCACCGGGCGACCGGTCTTGAGCGCGCGCTGTTGCATCCGGAGGAACTTCTCGACGCCGTGCTCGGCCATCGACCCCGCCTTCACGGTGAAGTCGTTGGCCATGAAGTGGAGGTCCCGGCCCTCGAACTCGGCGGCGCCCGTGATGAGGCCGTCCGCGGGGAGGCGGTCGTCCGACTCCCCGTCCGCCTCCGGCGAGTCGGCGTGCCAGGCGTCGAAGTTGGCGAACGTCCCGTCCTCGAAGCGGAGTCCCGACGGGCCCTCGCCGGCGGTCGCGGCGCCGTCGTCGGCCTTGCGCTCGCCCGGAACAGGGTCGGTGTCGCCGAACCAGAGTTCGAGGCGGTCGCGCACGAACAGCTTCCCCTGCTCGGCGAGGCGGCGGCGGTACTTCTCCGGGCCGCCCTCGCGGATGTCGGCGATCTCCTCGCGCAGCGCGCGTTCGCGGGCCGTCGGGCCGAGGTCCTCGTCGGCGGGCGGGGACTCGCGGTCTCGGTCGTCGGGCGCGTCGTCGAGGTCGTGGACGACGGCGGGGTCGTCGGCGTCGCCGATGTACACCTCGACGTGGCCGTCGCCGGGAACGTGCCGCTCCAGCGCGGAGGCGATCGCTTCCGCCTCGTCGACGCTCGCCTCCTGGGCGATTCGAACTCGCATGTCCTCCACGTCGCACGCTAGCGGTAAAATATGCCGCCCCGTCGCGCGGTCGACGATCCTCTGCGGTCCGCGTCCCCTCCGGGCCGCCTGCGGCCCGCGGATCCGGGCGCGCGGCTTTCAAAGTTGATAGCCCCGGGCGACCGGTTAAGTAGGTGAACGGCCAATTTCGCGCCAATGCGCCTCCGGTCGCTCTGTCTGGTCTTGCTCCTCGCGAGTTCCGTCGCCGCGCCCGCCGTCGCCGGCGGATCGACCGGCGCGTCGGCCGGTGAGACGCCAGCAGTCGCGGTCTCCATCGGGTCGACGTCGATGGCCGACGGCGACACCTACGAGACCGGCGACGACGTGACGCTCGCGATCAACGCCTCGGTGGGTGCCGACGCGGCCGCCGACACCGAGCTCTCGGAGATAGTCGTCCGGGTCAACGGCGAGCACGCTCGGTCCATCGCGGTCAACGGCAGTTCGGTCTCCGAACGGGTGCAGCCGGATCTGTCCAACGGGGACAACTCCCTCAGGATCATCGTCACCGACGACGCGGGGAACGTCAACTCCACCGCGTTCACGGTGCGGAAAGACAGCGAAGCGCCCCACGTGTATCTGACCAGCCCGTACCAGTCGGCCCCGTGGAAGCCGATCGCCGACGGCACGACCAACCGGTCGCGCGCCACGATCGCCGGCAACGTCATCGAGGCCACGTCGGTCGAGAAGCTCCGGATCACCCGGACCTTCGACGGCGATCGGTCGACGCGCGTCGTGCGCGACGTGGGCGAGAACTTCTCCGTCGAGATGACGCTCGGCTACACCGGCGAGAACGCGAGCTGGTCCAACGACTTCCGGATCACCGTCACCGACGAGTACGACAACACCCGTCTCTACGACTTCTCCATAGACGTCGTCGACGACCGCGCCCCGCAGATCTCACTCGAACCGTTCCCTAACGGAACGACGAGCAACCGCATCACCCTCGCCGGCACCGTGGAGGACGAGGTCGGCATCAGGGAAGCGAACCTGACGGTCACCGGGATCGACGGCAACGTCACCGACACGGAGTCGATCGCCGACCGCCGCACGCGTCGACTCGACCCCGATCGGCTCTCGACGTCGTTCGAGGAATCCGTTTACACGCTCTATCCCGGCACCTACGAGGCGACCATCACGGCCACCGACCTCACCGGCAAGCAGACCACGCGAACGGTCACGATCGAGCGCAAACCCCACGAGGAACGCGACGTGGCGCCCGAGATAGAAATCGACCGCGACAGGACCGTCGTGATCGGCGCCGAGCGGCTGTTCCTCAGCGGCGTCGCCTTCGAGGGCGTCACCGAGCGACTGGTCGTCGAGACGCGCCGCGCCGACACGGGCGAGACGCTCGACTACCAGGTCGTCCACTCGGGGTCGCGCAGCGAACGGGTCGAGTTCGACCGCGAGGTCGCGATCGCCGCCAATCGGACCGACGTGATCGTCCGCGCGACCGACGTCGAGGGAGTCGAACACACCGAACGCTTCGTCGTCGACGGCCACACGCGAGAGACGTTCGTCGACGAGGGCGACGACGGCGACACCGACGACTGGCCGCGCGTGACGGTCCAACCGCTTCAGGACGGCCGCGCGGGCACGGCGAGTTCGGCGGTGACCGTCCGCGGCGGCGCCGCTGGAACGACCGTCTCGATCCCCGGCGCCGACGGGCCGAGCGCCGTCGCGGCGACGGCGAACGTGTCCGTCGACGCGCTCTCGATCGACCTCGCGTCCGACGCTAACGTCACCGCGACCGTCGTCGCCCGGGAGCGATCGGGGTCACCGCTCGGCGCGCCCGACGGCGCGAGCCCCGCCGCGACTGTCACCGTCCAGCACTCCGTCGCCGGGGACGCGGTCGCCGGCGTCACTCTCGACCTCGCCGTCCGCCGGGCGTACCTCGACGCCCACGGTCTCGACCCGTCGAACCTCTCGGTCTACCGCCGGTCGGGCGGGAACTGGTCGGCCATCGGGACGGAACTGGTCGAGTCCAACGAGACGCACGCCCGCTACGCGGTGGACTCGCCCGGCCTCTCCGTGTTCTCGCTGGCGACCGAACCCGCGCCCGCGAACGCCGACGGGAACGGTACCGCGGGCAACGGAACGCTCGGGAACGGGACCGCCGGGAACGCGACGGTGGGCAACGGCACCGCCGGAAACGGGACGGCATCGGGCGAGACGGGCGGCGACGGCGCGGACGAGCCGAGCCCCCCGGCGCAGATCATCGTCAGTAACGTCACAGTCAACCGGACCGCGGTCGCCGTCAACGAGTCCGTCGCGGTCAACGTCACCCTGGCGAACAAGGGCGAGGGAGACGGGACGTACACGGCCGGGCTCCAGACGCTCCAGGGCATGAACGTCTCGTTCGTCGACACGGAGTCGGTCGCGGTGCCCGCGGGCGAAGAACGGGCGGTCGGGTTCACGACGCAGTTCGCGACGGAGGGGAACCACACCGTGATGGTCAACGGCACCCAGGCCGGTCCCGTCGTGGTCGGGAGCGGCGGCGGTCTGTTCTCGTTCCTCTCGTTCTTCTCGTTCCTCTCCATCCTGCCGCTCCGGCTCATCGGCATGGCGCTCGGCGGGATTCTCGGACTGCTGCTCGTGCTCGTCCTCCTGCGGTTCGTTCTCGGGAAAGTCGGCGGAGGCGGGGACAGCGCGAGCGGGTGAAAACAGCGAGTCGAGACGCGCTTACGACAGTTCGGTTTCGACCCGATCGACCAGATCCGTGTTGCCGAGGTAGACCGGGCTGCGCTCGTGGAGTTCGCCGGGGTCGGCGTCGAGCAGGTCGCCGTCCCCGTCGGAGACCCGCCCGCCGGCGGCGTCGACGACCAGCCCGACCGGCGCGCACTCGAAGCAGTAGCGGAGTTTCCCCTCCGGGGCGTCGTCGAGTTCGGGGTAGGCGAAGACCCCGCCGTGGGTGAGCACCTGCATCACGTCGGCGATGAACGCGCCGCCGTAGCGGAGTTTCAACCGATCCTCCTCGAAGTCCTCGACGGCGGCCGTGACGCCGGGCGTCCAGTCCGGTCGGCGACCGCCGAAGGCGTAGACCGTCGAGTCCGCGGGGAGTGCGAAGTCCTCGCGGAGGGACTTGCGGTCGCCGCCCTCGATCAGGTACTCGTCGACCGTCTCGCCGTCGCAGACGACCATGGTCGTGTTCGGCCCGTAGAGGACGAACGCGGCGGCGACGAGATCCGAACCGCTCGTCGGGAGCGGTTCGTCGTAGACGCCGACGATGGTGCCCATCGGGTTGTTCGACCGGAGGTTCGAGGAGCCGTCGAGCGGGTCGAGCGCGAGGTGGTACTTTCCGCCGGAGTCGGCGCGCTGCTGCTCCTCCCGTTCTTCGGAGGCGTAGGCGGCGACGACGTCGAGGTCGAGCAGGCGCTCGCAGAACAGTTCGTCGGCGTACTCGTCGGCGGCGCTGACGCGCTCGCCGCTGGGGTTCTCGCCGTCGACGTATGCGCGGCGCTCGGGGAGGGCTTCGCGGACCTCCACGGCGGTCGCGCGGACCACGTCGAAGACGGCGTCGACCCCCTCGTCGCCGGTCCACTCGGTCGCGGACGGCGCCGACCGGCTCATGCCTTGGCCGGGGCGGCCTGGAGCGCCTCGTCGACGGAGGCCTCCTCGTAGATGACCTTCTCCAGCGCGTCGAGGATGCGCCGCGGGTTCTCACGCTGCCAGACGTTGCGGCCGACGGCGAGGCCGGCGCCGCCGGCGTCGATGACGCTCTTGACGTTCTCGAGGAACTCGCGGTCGTTCTTCTTCGACCCGCCGGACATGATCACCTTGGTCGGCCCGGCCATCCGGTTGACCCGTTCCATGGACTCCCGGCTCCCGGGGTACTTGACCTTCGCCACGTCGGCGCCGAGTTCGAGACCGAGCCGCGCGGCGTAGGCGATGACGTCGTCCTTGGTGTCGTTCTTGACGCCCTGGCCGCGGGCGTACGACCACATCACGACGGGGAGGCCGTACTCGCGGGCCGTCTCCTGGACCTCGCGGAACTCCTCGAACATCTCGACCTCGCAGTTCGTGCCGGGGTAGACCGTGAAGCCGATGGACTCGGCGCCCAGTTCCTCCGCGGCGTACTCGACGGAGCAGTTGATCGCGCTGTCGGGTTCGCCCATCCAGAGGTTCGAGGTGCCGTTGAGCTTGGCGAGCAGCGACACGTCGTCCTCGTAGGAGGGGTAGTAGGCCTCGGCGACGCCTTTGCCGACCGCGAGCGACGTGACCGCCGGGTGTGTGGCGACCTCGAAGACGTGTTCCGGGTTCGCGCTCTCGGGCTGGGGGTCGAAGTCGACCGGCCCGTGCTCGATACCGTGATCGTACGCCAAAACGAGTACTTTCCCGTCCCGCGTGACCGGAGCGTCGTCGATGGGTCGCATTACGAACAGTCGTACACGGAGCGGCGTTATATATCTTCTTTCTGACACTATTTACTACTGGCCGAGTAAACGATTGAGGCGTGCGACGCACCCGCACGGACTCTCGGCGCCGAAATCACCGGTTCGCACGAAACCGGCAACTACCTGGGAACGAAATATCAGCTCTGTGGGTATTTTCGGAAGGGGACCCTCGTCGGGGACTGCCTCGGCGGCCACGGCGGCCTCGGCGAGCGCGGGCGCCAGCAGGCTTACGCCGGATGCGGCCGGAGCGTGAGGCATGCGCGGACTCGATGCCATCGACACCGTCGGCGTCGTCGGCGCCGGCACTATGGGAAGCGGGATCGCTCAGGTCGCCACGCAGTCGGGGTACGACGTCGTCCTCCGCGACGTGGCCGACCACCTCGTCGAGCAGGGGATCGAGACGCTCTCGGGCGGCCTCGACCGCCTCGCCGACAAGGGCGAGATCACGGCCGACGAGGCCGACGCGATGCGCGAGCGCGTCGACGGGACGACCGACCTGTCCGACCTAGCCGCTGCGGACGTGGTGATCGAGGCGGTCGTCGAGGAGATGGACGTGAAGCGGGAGGTGTTCGCCGACCTCGACGCGGTGACCGACGACGACGTCGTGCTGGCGACCAACACGAGCACGCTCTCGATCACGACCATCGCCAGCGCCACAGAGCGCCCGGAACAGGTCGTCGGGCTGCACTTCATGAATCCCGTGCCGGTCATGACGGGTGTCGAGGTCGTCGTCGGCGAGAAGACCGCCCCGGACGTCACGGAGTTCGCCCACGGCTTCGCCGAGGTCCTCGGGAAGGAGACCTGGGAGGCCGACGACAAGCCGGGGTTCGTGACGAACCGCATCCTCATGCCGTGGATCAACGAGGGGATCCGCGCGTTCGACGAGGGCGTGGCCTCGAAGGACGACATCGACCGCGGGATGGAACTCGGCACGAACGTCCCGATGGGACCGCTCGAACTGGCCGACCACATCGGGCTCGACGTCTGTCTGCACGCCTCGGAGACCCTCCGCGAGGAACTCGGCGACCGCTACCAGCCCGCCTACCTGCTCAAGCGGAAGGTCGAGGCCGGTGACCTGGGGAAGAAGTCGGGCCGCGGCTTCTACGACTACGACTGACCTCCTGAGCGACCATCGAGACTCAAATCACGGTCTGATCCTCCGGAACCGACTTGATACACGGCCGAGACGAACGGGTAATGACAGCCCGTCGTCCCGTCCTCCTCGTCGCCCTCCTCCTCGTCTGCTCGCTCGGTGCGGCTGTCTCCGTCGGTCCCGCGACCGGGGCGCCGCCGCCGGAAGCGGTCTGCGGCGTCTGTGGCGACGGCTTCGAATCCGCCGCCGCCGATGCGGGGGTTCCGCTGACCGTCGAGCGCGGCGCTGCGACCATCGACGTCCGCGGGAACGGGACGGGTCACTGGCACGCGCGCGTCCGGATCGACGGCGACGCCGCCGGTCGGCTGGAGGCGAACGAGACGCTCCGGGAGCAGGTCGTCCGCGCGAGCCTCGACCGACGCACGGTGGTCGACGACCCGCGGAACCTGCGGACTTCCGTCGAGAACGACACGCTCGTCGTCGACTTCGACGCGGCCGACGTGGCCCACGAGGGCCTCGGGGGCGTCGTCTTCGTCGACCTGCTCGACCCGCGAACCCGCCGGAGTGGACTCGATCTCGAGGCGGACGAACTCCGGATCGAGGGACCAAACGGGACGGTCGTGAGCCGTGCGCCGGCCAGCGGGACCGTCGACGGCGGGGCGGTCGTCTGGCGGTCCGAGGACGTCGATCCGGGGCTGTGGGGTGACACGCGCTTGGCGTTCGCGCCCTCGAACGACCCGTCGGCGCGCGCGCTGACAACCCTCGGGTTCGTCGCCTTCGGTGTCGGACTCGCGGAGCCGAGCACTCTCGTTCTCGGCGTCGCGCCCGCTCTCGCGCTCGGTGTCCTGTTTCTGGTAGTGGGACGCTGGGGCGGCGAACTCCCGACCGTCGATCCGTCTCGACTCGGGAAAGCGATCGCCGGCGGCGGCGCCGTCGTCGCCGCGGTCGCAGTCGGGTCGCTAGCCGGCCTCGACCTGATCGCGCCCGCCGTCGCCGAAGCGGCATTCACGTTCGCCTCGTTGTACGCGCTCGTCGGCGGCTTCGCGCTCACCACCGTCCACCCCACGGCGCGAACCACGCTCGCGTGGACGCTCGGCGCGGCGCTGGCCGTCGCCGTGATCGTGAGTCCGATGTCGATCGACGCCGTCCGGACTGCGCTGCTGTCGATCCCCGCAGTGCTCTGGCTCCCGTTCGGCCGCGCGCACGGCCGCGACCGGCGAGTGTCCGCGTTCGTCGTGCTCACGCTGCTGGTCGCACCCTTCGGAGCCGCTCTCCTCTACGCGCCGATCTCGTCGCCACTGCTGGGACTGCTCCTGTCCCTCCTGACGACGGTCCCGTGGGCCGCTGCGACCGTCTGCTTCGGCTTCCCGCTGTACCTGCTCGGTCGGGGACTCGACCTCGAGGCGAGGCCGACCGACGGGACGGACCCCGCGACGCGCGACCCGTCGGTGTGAGCAGGACCCCAGACTCGTCGGACGAGCGTCAGACGCGGCGGAACTTAGTGCCCCTAATCAACCCTTTGGTTTCGAGTGGAGAATCGCTCGACGGCGCCGGCGCTTCTCGGAGAATCGCTCCTGTCGAAACACACCTTCGAGACGGCCCCTGCCGCCACCCTGCGGGCTGGAGACCACGGCTCCTGGGAACGGTATGAACGTTTCGGTCCCGAGCGGATCGGCGGTCCGCGCTCGCGGCGGGCTTCTGCTCGTCTGGCCGCCGTCGGCCCCTCACCAGCGATGGTGGACGTAGTCGGCGACGTGCTCCTCGTAGATGTCGCGGACGGCGCCGTGAGTCTGGTGGGAAAGCGGGTCGAGAGCGGCGGCGGCGTCGTTCTCGCCGACGTGCTCGGGCGTCGTCGACCCCGGGATCACCGTGGAGACGGCGTCGTGGTCGAGGATCCAGCGGAGCGTGAACTGCGCCATCGTCGCGTCCTCGGGGACGAACGGGCGCAGGTCGTCGACGGCGCGCAGGCCGTCCTCGAAGGGGACGCCGGCGAACGTCTCGCCGCCCTTCCGACCCACGCCGGCTTCGACGCCCTCTTCGGCGGCCGTGCGGCGGTGGTCGCCCTCGCCGAAGTCGTCGACGCCCCCGAAGACGTCCGCGAGCAGGCCGGAGGCGAGCGGGACGCGCACGATGATCCCGACGTCCTCGTTCGCCGCTCGCTCGAAGAACCGCTCGGCCGGGCGCTGGCGGAGCGGGTTGAAGATGATCTGGACCGTCTCGACGACGTCGTACTCGATGGCCTTCGACGCCTCCTCGACCTTCTCGACGCTGACGCCGGCGTGTTCGATCTTCCCCTCCTCGCGGAGGGCTTCGAGCACTCGGAAGTTCTCGGGGTCGTAGAACGCCTCGGTCTCCGGGCAGTGCAGCTGGACCAGATCCAGGGAGTCGACGCCGAGGCGGTCGAGCGAGCCCTCGACGGAGGCGCGCAGCCCCTCCTCGGAGTGACCTTCGTCCTCGTCCGGCGCGGCCTTCGTCGCGACGTAGATGCGCCGGTCGGGGTCGCGCTCGTCGAGGACCTCGCCGATGAGCCGCTCGGCGCGGCCGTCGCCGTACACCTCGGCGGTATCGAGGAAGTTCACGCCGTCGTCCAGCGCAGTGCGGATGGACTCCCTGGCCTGCTCGTCGGTCACGTCGCCCCAGCTCGGGCCGACGTTCCACGTCCCCAGGCCGATCTCCGTGACGTCGTACCCCGTCGAACCGAACTCTCGTGTGTCCATGACCGAACAGAGGGACTGTGCCGCGAAAAAGGTGGGTAATCCGGCCCGTGCTTCCTCGTTTCGCGGTCGATCCGGACCGCACGGCGGTCGGTCACGTCGGACCGCCGCCGCGGCTCCCCAACCTATTTCGACGTGAATCGGGAACGTCAGGACGTGCCAGACGACACCGACACCGCGTCCGCGGGGGCCGGCGCCGACCCGGAGGACGCCTTCGCGCTCATCGGCAACGAGACGCGAGCGGCGATCCTCCGCGCGCTCGGCGAGACGCCCCACGAGGGCGTCTCCTTCTCCGACCTCCGGTCCCGCGTCGACGCCGAGATGGACAGCGGGCAGTTCAACTACCACCTCTCGCAGCTCGTCGGGCAGTTCGTCGACCGCGACGACGACGGGTACACGCTCAGGTCGGAGGGGCTCGCGCTCTACCGACAGATCCGCGCCGGGACGTTCAACCGGCGGGCGGCCGTCGAGCCGTTCGAGATCGGGCTCGACTGTTACTTCTGCGGCGCTCCGGTCGAGGGGGAGTACGAGGACGGGACGTTCGAACTGCGCTGTCCGGGCTGTGACCACGTGTACTCGCACGCCCAGCTCCCGCCCAGCACCGTCGAGACCGGCGACGTCCAGAACCTCCTCGAACGCGTCGACCAGTACAACCGCCACGAGATGCTCGCGTACGCCCGTGGCGTCTGTCCGACCTGCGTGAGCCCACTCGACACCGAGTTCGTCCGCGGCGAGGACGTCTGGTCCGAGGGGAGCGAGCGATTCGACGTGTTCGTCGGCAGCGAGTGCGACCACTGCGGCGCCCGCCACTACATGTCCGTCGGTCTCGCGGTGCTGTACCACCCCGCCGTCGTCGCGTTCTTCCACGACCACGGAGTCGACGTGACCAGCCGCCCCCACTGGGAACTCGCGTGGGCGATGACCGACGAGTCCCTGACCGTCCGCGACACCGACCCCTGGGAAGTAGCACTGGAGGTCGAACGCGACGGCGAGACGCTCGAACTCGTCGTCGACGAGGACGTGTCGGTCGAGGCGTCGCGCTCCTGAAACGGCCGGCTCGAGCGCCCCCGTGCCTGCCGAACAATCAAGGGACGAGCGCGGGTAATGCCTCCATGGACTTCGCCCTCACGCAGGAACAGCGCCAGATCCGCGACATGGTCGCGGAGTTCGTCGACGACGAGGTCGTCCCGCGCGCGGCCGAGATCGACGAGACCGACGAGTTCCCAGCCGACCTGGTCGACCAGATGGCCGAACTCGGTCTGATGGGCATGCCCATCCCCGAGGAGTACGGCGGCGCCGGACTCGACTACCACGCCTATCCGGAGGCGCTGGTCGAGATATCACGGGGGAGCGGCGGGCTCGGTACCATCGTCGCCGCCCACGTCTCGCTGGCCTGCAACATGGTCTACGAGTTCGGCGACGAGGACCAGCGCGAGCGGTACCTGACCCCGATGGCCGAGGGCCGGGAGATCGGCGCGTTCGCACTCTCGGAACCGGGCGCAGGAAGCGACGTGCCCGCGATGGAGACCACGGCGGAGCGCTCGGGAGACACCTACACGATCGAGGGCGGGAAGCTTTGGATCTCGAACGGGTCCGTCGCCGACACCGTCGTCGTCTTCGCCAAGACCGATCCCGAGGCCGGGGGCAAGGGCATCTCGTCGTTCGTCGTCCGCCCCGGCGAGGACGACGGGTTCCACGTCGAGGGCACCGAGCACAAGCTCGGCGACAAGGGCTGTCCCACCGCCGAGTTGCGCTTCGACGGGATGGAGATCCCCGCCGACCGGCGACTCGGCGAGGAGGGCGAGGGGCTCGTCCAGGCGCTCAAGACGCTCAACGGCGGTCGGATCACGATCGCCGCCAGATCGATCGGCCTCGCGCAGGCCGCGCTGGACGACGCGCTGGCGTACGCCCAGGACCGCGAGCAGTTCGACCGGCCCATCTCGGAGTTCCAGGCCATCCAGCACAAACTGGCCGACATGGACACGAAGATCCGGGCGGCCCGCTACCTGATGCACGCGGCGGCGGACAGGAAGATGCGCGGCGAGCGCTACGTCAAGGAAGCCGCGCAAGCGAAGCTCTACGCCTCGGAGATCTCCCGTGAGGTGACCAACGAGGCCGTCCAGATCTACGGCGGCTACGGCTACACCACGGATTTCGACGTCGAGCGGTACTACCGCGACGCGAAGCTGAACGAGATCTACGAGGGGACGAGCGAAGTGCTCCGGAACACCATCGCTGACCAGTTACTTGAGTAGCGGGAGGTGTGCGACGCCCGACGGCGGAGAATCCGTCTCCGGGCGGACGTGTCAGAGGGGTCGGCCTCCCGACTGCACGTTCGGGCGAACGCTACTAGAACGTGCGTATTGAGGAGGATCACTACAGGTCAGACAGTATACACGTAATCGAACCGAACAGCAGACGATGTGACGTCCGGAACCCGTCCGTTGCGCTTCGCACGGCCTTCGACGGGTAATCGAGATGGTCAGCGAGAGGGTTGGGCGAACCGCTCACTCGTCGGCAGTGGGGATCGGGCCGGTCCCGGTGACCTCGCGGACGGCGTCGGTGAACTCCCGGCGGCTCTCGAAGTAGGGGACGTCGACGTCGTCCATCACGCCGGCCAGCTGCTGGGGGCCGTCGGGGGTCCGGATCGTGGCGTCGCCCTCGCGGTCGACGATCTCGCTGTGGGCCATCCCCCAGTTCAGTCGCGAGGCGACGCGGGCGAGGGGCGCGCCCTCGACCGGTTCGCCCTCGCCGAGTTCGACCGCGGGTGCCTCCTCCTCGTCGGACTCGTCGTCAGCCATGTCTCTCCCTTTTCCTCCCCGGCGATTAGAGCTTTCGCTTCCAGACGGCGGGCAGCGCGGACGACGGCGCCGGGGACCCGACAGTGGCAGTGGCCCCGGGGCGGTCGGTTCAGAACAGGTCGTCGAGCTCCTCGTTGACGAACGCCTCTTTGGCCTCGCTCTCGTGTTGCTGTTTGGACTCGCTCGCCTCCCGGGCGCGTTGCATGAACTCGTCGATGCGGTTGGAGCGCTCGACGCCGCCCAGGAGCACGAGCGTCGCGATGCGCTCTGAGTCCAGCGGGAAGTCGCCGCCGCGGACCTGCATGCTCCCGGTCTCCTCTTCGATCCACGAGCGGGCGCGCTCGACGCCCTTCCGCGAGATGCGTTCGGGCTGACCGGCGACGACGAGCAGGCCCGTCTCCGCCTCGACGACGTTGGGGACGCTCGTCCCGGTCAGGAGGGCGTTGCGGGTCGTCGACGTGATCGCGTTGACGTTCTCGCCGGCGTCCTCGCTTGCGGCGGCGCTCGCGTAGCCCAGGACGGCCATCCCGCCGGGGCGGAGCGTGTTGATGATCTCCGAGGAGTCGACGACGCTCTCGGCGATGTCGTCGACGGCCTCGATCTCCCCCGACGCGAAGAGGAGGCCGAGCCGCTGGGCGATGTTGTCGTTTATCTCCTTGTAGCCTTCCTCCATGCTCTCGCCGGCTGTCCGCCAGGCGTCGTTGTCGATGAGCAGCAGGGAGTCGGCCTCGCGTGCCACGGTCTTGAGCGAGCGGCCGGCGTTGGCCTGGTAGATCGCGCCCTCGTCACGGCCGGGGAGGACGCCGACCACGTAGACGGGGATGTCGTGGATACGCTTGAGCTCGCGGGCGAGCGCGGGGGCGCCCCCGCTGCCGGTGCCGCCGCCGAGGCCGGCGACGATGACGACGGCCTCGGCTTCCGTGGAGAGCTTCGCGTCGAGGCCGTCCATCACCTCCGTCGCCTCGTCTTGCATGATCTCGGCGCCGAGTTCGTTGTCCCCCCCGACGCCGTGACCCTTGACGCGGTCGCGACCGATGAGCATCGTGTCGATGTCCAGACTCTGGAGATCAGCTTCGGCGGTGTTGACCGCCATGGCGCCCTGGACGGCGCCGAACCCCATGTCGTAATCGTACTCGGCCAGCCGCTGGGTGACCTTCCCCCCGGCCTGGCCGACACCAATCAGGACGACCTTCATACCCCTACCCTCGGCGCAATGGTTATTGAACGTTGGGACCGCGCGAAGGTTCAAGTGCGGTGACGGGACGAGGGTCGCCCATGTCCGAGCGAGACCTCGAAGCGCGACTCGAGGCCGTCGAGCGCGCGCTGACCGACGACGACACCGACCTGACCGACCTCCGGGAGACCGCCGACGCGGTCGGCGAGGCGAGCGACCTGGAGGCGCGGGTCGCGGCCCTCGAATCCCGCGTCGACGAACTCGAAGCGGGGTTGCAGGCCGTCCGCGGCTACGCCGGGAACGTCCGCGCGGTCAACCGCGAGGTCGAGCGCCGCGCCAGCGCCGCGCTCGCGAAGGCCGAGGCCCTCGAATCCACCGTCGAAGACGGCGGTTCGCCCGTCGAACCGACCGTCGCTCCCCCGGGCGCAGGGGGGCGGGCGCGAGAGCGGCCTGCCGCGCCCGCTCCGAACGGCGAACGGCCCGCCGGGTCGCCCGGGAACGCCGGCGATTCCGTCGACTCGCCCGCGAGCGCCCGCCGATCGCCGGCGGACTCGACAGATCTCGACGGGGTCAACGCCGGGTCTGGAGGAGACGTGGGTCACTCGGGGGCCGGTGGAGACCGCGACGGGGACGGCCAGATCCCACCGGGGAGCGCCCCAGCACCGCGGGACGAGGGAGCGCCGCACTCCGGTCGGCAGGCCAGGGGAGGCGGGCGGAGCCGACCACAGCGGTCTCGGTCCGGAGCCGACGACGCGGGGAGCGACGAACCGGGACCGGCCGAGGCCGAGAGCCAGACCGAGCAGTTCATCGAACGCGTCAGGGACGCACTGTGACCCGTGGTCAGGGTCGCGTTCACCGTCGCGCTCCTCGTCGCCGTGGCAGGCGTCGTCGTGCCGGCGACGGAGTACGCGGGCGTCCAGCGCAGTGACACCGCGGTCCGGGACGCCGTCGAGCGACTCGTCGGGGAAGCGCGAGCCCTGGCGGCCGGCAACGACGCGCTCCCGAGCGACGCGGGCCCCGCGCGCCGATCCGTCGCGCTCGGCCTTCCGACGGAGGGGTTCGCCAGCGCCGGCGTCGAGCACTTCTCGATCGGACCGCCGAGGGCAGACGCCGCGACGCCCGCGTCGAGCGAAACTGAGAGTGCGGACGGAACCGAGAGAGACGCGACCGGCGAGGATGCGACCGGCGAGGACGCGACACGGTTCACGTGGCGCGTCTCGGGCGGCACCGAACACACCGTCGTCACGGACGACGTGCGGATTCGACCGCGCGACGGCCGACCCCTCCGGCTGTCCGGTGGAGAGGCGCGGCTGGAGCTCCGACTCGTCGACGAGGACGGGACGGCCGTCGTCCGTGCTCGGCGCGAAGGTTGAAGTACGAACCCGCGACCAGCCGCCGCCATGCACGCGCTGCTGTCACGACTCCGCGGGGACGAGGAGGCCGGACGGTGTCGGTGCCGGCCCGAGTTCGAGGGCGACCGGCTCGCCGTCGACGCGAACGACTGCCCCGAGGCGGGCCGACTCGAGTCGTCGGAGGCCTGTCGCGAGACGGTCGTCGACCGTCTCACCGAGCGCGACGCGACGACGGTCACGACCCGCGCGGACGGCGTCGTTCGTGCCTACGAGGGCGACGCCGCGGCGTTTCTCGTCGCGGCCGGTCGGTTCGCCGACGCCGTCGGGTTCCGCGACGAGCGGCTGGCCGGGCTGGCGCCCCGCGATCCGCTCGCGGCGGCCCGGGAAGCGACGGGCCGGGCCGGTCCCGTGAACCGGATCGCCGCCGAGACGGGCCTGGCGGAAGGGGCCGACCGAGCGCGGGACTACGAGGACGCGCTCCGCCCGTTCGTGGGCCCGACGGTGAGCCGCTCTCGGGTCGCCGCTCGGCCGCCCGTCGACGCGCGGCTCGTGTCGCGGCGAGAGCTCGGGTCCGGCGCGGTCGTCCGCGTCTACGACCGGCCCGACGAGGCCGTCCGGACGTACCACCTCGAACCGGTCGAGGCGCGCTTCGACGCGTCGGCGACCGCGACGCTCGCGGCCGCCTACGAGCGGCTGGCTGACGGCGTGGTCACGGGCGCCGAACGCGCGCCCGGGCGAGCGGTGCGGAGCGTCGCCGCGGAGGACGACCCCGTCGAGGACATCGCGGCGGTGCTCCGGAAGCACGCGCGCGGCTACGGCGCCGTCGCGGACCTCTTCGCCGACGAGCGCGTCTCCGACGTGTTCGCAACCGCACCGGTCACCTCGACGCGCCTGCGGATCCGAGTAGAGGGCGAGACGATGCGGACGAACGTTCGACTCACCCGCGACGGCGCCGAAGCACTGGCCTCGCGCTTCCGCCGCGAGAGCGGGCGGGCGTTCTCCGGCGCGGACCCGACGCTCGACGCGGCGGTCGCGACGGGCGGCCGGCGCGTCCGCGTCGCCGCGGTGACCGACCCGGTGAGCGACGGCATCGCCTTCGCCTTCCGCGCGGGCGACCGCGAGCCCTGGACGCTGCCCGCGCTCGTCGCGAACGACACGATGACGGCCGAGGCGGCCGCGCTCCTCTCGGTCGCCGTCGAGCGCGGCGCGGCGGGCCTCGTCGCCGGCCCGCGCGGTGCCGGGAAGACGACCTGCCTGGGCGCCCTCCTCTGGGAAGTCCCGCCCGAGACCCGGAGCGTCGTCATCGAGGACACCCCCGAACTCCCGGTGGAGGCGCTCCAGTCGGGCGGCCGTGACGTCCAGGCGCTCCGGAGCTCGCTCGGCGGGGCGGGGACCAGTCCGACCGACGCGTTGCGCACGGCGCTCCGCCTCGGGAGCGGTGCGCTGGTCGTCGGCGAGATCCGCGGCGAGGAGGCCGAGACGCTCTACGAAGCGATGCGCGTCGGCGCGAACGACGGCGCGGTGCTCGGGACGATTCACGGCGACGGCGGTGCAGACGTCCGCGAGCGCGTCGTCTCCGACCTCGGGGTCGCTCCGTCGTCGTTCGCCGCGACGGACTTCCTGGTCACGCTCGAAGCAACCGAGACGGACGAGGGGACGCAGCGGCGGGTCGGTTCGATCGAAGAAGTCCACTCCACGGGTGCGATGGCGTCACACGCCGGAGGACACGGAGATGGAGGCGGGCCTGACACCGTCGGATTCGCGGCGCTGTTCGAGCGCGGGGTCGATGGACTCGCCTCCACCGATCGGGTCGAGCGCGGCAACAGCCGGCTCGTCGAGTCGCTGACGGGCCCGGCTGAGACCTACGCCGACCTCCGCGAGGAACTGGCGGCCCGGAGAGCGTGGATCGACGGCCTCGCTTCGACGGGGCGCACGGGTCCCGAGACAGTCGAACCGGCCCGCGTCGAGCGGGTGAAATCGTGACGCCCGACGGTCGAACCGGGGCGGCGGACGGCTCGTCTCGGACGCCCAGACTCGCCGGCGGGAACGGCCAGGGCGCACCGTCGCGGCTCGTCGCTGCCGTCGAGGCGCTCGCGTCGGTTCCCCCGTGGACGCCGGAGACCGATCCGGAGATCACACGGGCGGTCGCCTTCCTCGACGACGACCTCGATCCCGAGACGGTGCTGCGAGCGGGCGACGGTGCGGCCGTCGTCGCCGCGGTCGCCATCGTGGTGCCGCTGATCGCCCTGTTCGGTGCGCCGTCGGTGGCCCTCGCCGCCGGACTGCTCGTCGGGACGGCGGTCGCGGCCGTCGCACGATACCTGCCTCACGTCCTGGCGACCGCGCGACGGACTCGTGCGCTCGGGACGGCGCCCGAACTCGTCAGCAGCGCGGTCTTGCGGATGCGGCTGACGCCGACGCCGGAGACCGCCGCCGCGTTCGCGGCCGACACCGGCGGGGGACGGCTGGCTGGAAGTCTCGCTCAGCACGTCCGGCGGGCGCGCGGAACCGGGCAGTCGGGACTGTCGTCGTTCGCGGACGAGTGGGCGGAGTGGTTCCCGGCGCTCCGACGCGCGCTCACGCTCGTGGAGTCGGCGGGGTCGGCGCCGGCGGAGGAGCGCGAGCGGGCGCTCGACGCCGCGCTCGACGTGACGCTGGACGGGACTCGCGAGGCGATGGCCGAGTTCGCGGCGTCCGTCCAGGGGCCCGCGACGGCCCTCTACGCCTTCGGCGTGTTGCTGCCGCTCGCGCTCGTCGCGTTGCTTCCGACCGCCGGAACGGTGGGCGTCGAAGTCCCCCTCGCGGCGGTCGTGCTCGGCTACGACATCTTCCTCCCCGCGGCGCTGATCGCGGCGAGCGCGTGGTTGCTCTCGCGTCGTCCCGTCGCGTTCCCTCCGACCCCGATCACGCGCGCCCACCCCGACGTGCCCGACCGACGGTGGCCCGCGCCGGTCGCGGGACTGGCGGCAGCGGCGGGCGCCTGGCGGGTCGTCGGGCGCGTCGCCGCGCCGTGGACCGCGTTCGTGACGGCCCCCATGGTGGGGCTGGGCGTCGCGCTCCTCGTCGCGTATCGGCCGATGACCGCCGTCCGCGACTGGGTTGAGGCCGTGGAAGCGGGGCTGCCCGACGCGCTGTACCTCGTGGGTCGCGAGGTCGGCCGCGGCCGCGCGGTCGAAGCGGCGATCGACGACGCCGTCGAGCTGCTGGAGTCGGCGACCGGCGAGGTGTTCGCCGACGCCGCCCGTCAGCAGCGCCAGGTCCGCGCGGGCGTCCGCGAGTCGTTCATCGGCGAACACGGCGCGCTCGCCGCCGTCCCGAGCGAGCGCGCCCGGAGCACCGCCGAACTGCTCGCGGTCGCCGCCTCGGAGGGCCAGCCGGCGGGACCGGCCATCGTCGCGATGGCGGCCCACCTCGACGACCTCCGCGGCGTCGAGCGGGAGATCAGGCGGGACCTGGAGCGGGTCACCTCGACGCTCGCACACACGGCCGCGGTGTTCGGTCCGCTCGTCGGAGGCGCCACCGTCACGCTCGCCGAGCAGATGAGTTCGGACGGGCCGCTCACCGCCGCGGTTTCGCCGGACGCGCTCGGGATCGCTGTCGGCATCTACGTCGCGGCGCTCGCGGTGATCCTGACGGTGCTCGCGACCGGCCTGGAACGGGGGCTCGACCGATCGCTCGTGGGCTATCGAGTGGGACGCGCGCTCTGTCTCGCCAGCGTCGTCTTCGTCGCCGGCCTCGTCGGCACGGGGTGGCTCGTCTGAAGGTTTAAATCCGGTCGGGCGACCAGGCCGACCCATGTTCGACACCGCCGTGGAATCGACGTACGTCTGGCTGGCACTCGCGGTCGTCGGCGCGGGCGTCCTCGGGCTAGCGCTCCGCGTTCCGACGGCGCCGCCTCCGGACGCGACCGGTGTCGCCCGCACCGTCGACAGCGTCGCGTCGAGCCCGCACGAAGCGACCGGCAGCCACCCCGTCGACGCTCGCCAGATGCAGCTCGGCTCGCACCGACTCAGTCTCCGCGGTCCCGGCGGGGACGCCCACGCGTCGTTCGCCTACGGTCCGGTCGTGCCCGCGACGGGCGGCGACGGTGACCGCCTCGGCGCGGTTCTGCAGGGGGTGCCGCCGGGCCGCGCGTTCGCGAGTAAACAGCGGTTCGAGCGGGCGCTCGATCGATCGCGGACGCGCGATCCGTCGTGGCAGCCGGCGCCCGAACGGCTGGTCGTCCGTCGCGTCACATGGGGGGAGGTCAATGCGACGCTCGTCGGCGCGTAGTGGCCAGACCGAACCGGTCGCAGCGCTGGTCGCCGTGGTCGTGGTCGCGCTGGCGCTGGCGCTCTACGCCGGCGCGTTCGAGGCCAATTTCCCGGGACCGGTCGACCGCGACCACGCCGAGGCCGCCGCAGACCGCGTGGAACGGGCGGTGACCGTCGGCGGCGTCGCCCGGCCGGGACGGCTGGCCGACGCACTCGACCGCGCGCCTTCCGGGTACGAGGCGAACGCGACGCTGACCGTCGGCAACGTGACCGAGCACGCCGGCCCGGCCGCCCCGTCGACAGGCGACAGCGCGAGTCGACGGGTCAGCGTCCGCGTCGGTGGCGGGCGTGTCGCTCCCGGTCGGCTGGAGGTGCGGGTATGGACGTGAGAGCGTCGAGCACGGCGTTCGACACCGTGATCTTCGTCCTCCTCGTCGGCGTCGCCGTCGGCGTCCTCGCCGGCATCGACGCGCGGGGCGACGTCGACGGGGACCGCGTCGCGCAGGAGACCGCCGACGTGCTCGCGACGAGCACGGCGGAGGTGACGTACACGCGGTCTGTGACCGTGGAATCGTCGTCGCTCCTCGGCGACGACGAGCACCGAACGGTCGGCGTCACGCGGAGCGCTCGCGGCACGCACGCGCAGTTGCTCGCCGCCGCGGCGGTGTCGACACCCTCGCTCGGAGGAACGTCGCTGGTCGGCACCGGCGGTGAACTCCGGGAGGAGAGCCGCGACGCAGCCGAACGGGTACTCCACACGCGCGAAGCGAACGTCCAGGTGATCGTCACCTGGCGACCGTATCCCAACGCGACGCTCGGGTCGTCGTTCGCCGTCGGCGACGGGCCGCCGCGAGACGCCGACGTGTCCGTCGCGACGGCGACGGTTTCGAGTGGTCTCCCCGAGGTATCCACCGAGGCCAGGCGGGCGGCTCGGAAGAGCGGGTACGGCGGCATCGCGACAGTCGTCGCGGGGTCGGTCGTCGACGGTCTCTTTCCCCCGCCAGAGATGCGAGCAGCGCTCTACAGCGAGGGGCCGGACCGGGCGTTGACCGCCCACCGCTACCGCCGGGCAGCGAACGCGCTGGGTGTCGAAGACCCTGGTCTGTCGCACCCGCAGACCGTCGAACGGGCCAATCGGAAGCTCGCCCGCGCGCTCGCGACCCGGTTGCGAGCGGACCTGCGACAGCAGTTCGAGACACCGGAGGCGGCAGCGCGCGCGGTCAGGTCTCACCGGGTGCGACTCGTCGTCAGGACGTGGTCGCCGTGAGCCGGCGCGGGTTCGAACTCGGGACGCGCGGCCGCGTCCCGTTCGCGCTGGTCGGCGTCCTCCTTGTCCTCTCCAGCGCGCTGTTCGCCAGCGCCGTGGACCGGCCGCAACCGACGCCCGAACCGGCTGTCGACCTGGCCGTCGAGCGGGCGACGGCGGACGCGCGGGCGGCCGTCCGGAGCGCCGTCGCCGACGCGAGCGTCACCGCCGCAACCGACCCGGTGCTGACGCCCGCGAACAACGAGTGGGGCGACGTGCTCGACCCGGAGACGGCGTTCAGGGACGCCCTGCGGGCGCGGATCTACCTCGCCGCGCGCGAGCGGCTCGGGTCCGTCACGCGCACTCACCGCGGCGTCCGGGCGAACGCGACGCTGGCGCCGACGCCGACGCCCAAAGCGCTCGACGAGGCGATCGAGCGGGTCGCGGTCGAACGGGCGGGGCCGGACGGAACGAGCCTCCGGGTCACGCTCTCGAACGTTACCGTGCAGGCCACGAACGGTGGCCGCGTCCTCGGCACCGAAAGGGTGTCGTTCTCCGTGGTGGTCGCGACTCCGATACTGGCCGTCCACGACCGGGTCGAGACGTACGAGAAGCGGCTGAAGGCCGGGGTCGCCAAGCCGGGGTTCGGACAGCGGTTGACGACTCGGCTCTACGCCGTGGCGTGGGCGCGAGGCTACGCCCAATACGGAGGCGCACCGATCGACAACGTCGTCGCCAATCGTCACGTCGAACTCGTGGCCAACGGCGCCGTTCTGGACGTCCAGCGGTCGACCTTCGGCCGAAGCGACCCCGACGGGCGGCAGGCGCTCACGGGGGCGATGGCGGCGGTCGGCTTACAGGACCTCGTATCGGCGCGCGGTCCCGCTGACCCGGGCGTCAACAAACTCCTCCAGCAGCAACTGCGGTCGGCGACGACGCCGGCCGAGAGCGCGGGCGTCCCCGGGCTGGCGTCGGGCGGGACGGACGCGCCGTCGCCCAACGAGACCATCGACGTGTCTGTCGGCCTCACCGCGGACCGGGCGTTCCGCGAGTTGCTCTACGAGGAGGCGATCAACGGGACCATCGACTCGGTGTACGGTGCCCGTGTCCGGACGCTCGCGGCGACCGAGCGGATCGGCGGCGGGAAACCGGATCGACCGGGCCCGCCCGCGGATCCGGACCGCTGGGAGTTCAGGGCCGAGACGACCGAGACGGACGTGATAGACGTCTCGAACGCGACGCGTGGGCCGAGCGTTTCGCGCCCGTCTGGGTATCACCGGCTAGAGACGTACGTCCGCACGGTTCGGCTCCGTCACGAGCGCCGAGCCGTCTGGTATCACAACGGGTCGGTCAACGCGACGACGCGGACGAGCACCGAGACGAAGCGGGTGACCGTGTCGGTCGTCGGCGACCACGCCGTCACGCCGCACGCGCCCGACAACCCGATCGCGACAGTCCACGAACGGGGTGGCCCCTTCGACGGCCCGAACCTCGCCGACGTACCCGAGCGAGTCCGAGAAGCGGTCGTCGGTGGCGCAGGTGGTCCGGACGCGCTCGCCGGACGGGCCGCCCGGGGCGCGCTCGACACGGGCCCCAGATCCGTCGACGGCGAGTGGCCGGGCGACGTGTCGCCGTGGATCTACGCCGGGCTCGTCGACCTGCGGCGGACCGTCCGGAACGCGTCGGTGTCGGTCTCGCGCGGGAAGATGGGCACCCACGAGGTCAATCCCGCCGCGGAGCTCGCAGCGCACCTGCGCGAGCGACGGGCCTCTCTCGTCGACGCGCCGGTCACCTATCCACACGTCGCGGCGAAGGCCCGCGTTGCTGTCCGTGGCCGGTATCTCGGCCTCGTGGCTTCCCGGCTGGACGAGCGAGCCGACGAACACTCCCAGCGCGAGGACGCGCTCGCCGACGCGCTCGACAGCGTCGGAGGCCCGTCGCTCTCGCGACTCCGAACAGAGTACGACGCCGCGCGCGCCGACGACCGCGGGGCTGGACCGGGGTCCGACGGGGGCGTCGGCGGGCCGGGAACCGATCCCGTCACCGGTCTCGACATGCACGTCGACGGCGCACCGCCGTACCTGACGCTGACCGAAGTAACGCACGAGGACGTCGCGGCGGTCAGCGAGGAGGATTCGCCGACACACCCGCTCACCGCCCGGAATGTCAACTACGTCACGGTCCCGTACGGCGACGCGACCGACGCGGTGCTGACGGCGCTCATGCCGGGCGGGTCGAGCCGTGAGCGACGGCTCGTGACTGCCGCCCGGGCGCTCCGGGCGGCCAACGAGACGCTCGACCACCGGCCGAACGCGACGGTCAGGGAACGGCGCGACCGACTGCGCGTGAAACTCGACTCGACCGTCGACGCGATCCGGACCGACTTGCGACGGGAGTTACGATCCCTAGATGTCGGCAACAGTTCCGTACAGCGGGCCCAGATCGTCGACGACGGGCTCTCGCGATGGGAGACGCTCGACGAGCGAGCGCTCGCGCTGTCGAACGGGTCCGTGATCGAACCGACCGTCGCGGCCGCCGAGGACCGGACGACCGACGACGGCTGGACGACCCGAGAGCGAGACCGAGTGCGGCTCCGCCTCCGGACGGCGCTGTACGACTCACTGGAGCGCAAGCGCGGGAAGGTGTCGGGGCCGGCGGTGACGGCCGCGACCGAACACGTCAAGGCCGCGGTCAGAAAGCGCGTGAAGTCGGAGGTGTCGGGCGTGCTGGAGAAGCAGTTCAACGAGTCGGTCAGCGAGGTCCCAGCGGGGATCCCCCTGGCGCCGCCGCTGGGCAACTGGGTCGCGACGATGAACGTCTGGTCGGTGACGGTGCGCGGGCAGTACGCCCGATTCGCCGTCGAGACGCCGCGGCGGACGCCCGGTGCGGGCGACGCCTCGCTGAACTACGTCCGCGACGGCTCGAACGCGACGCTCGATATCGACGGCGACGGCGAAGGGGACGTACTGGGTCGGGCCTCGCGCGTGGCGTTCACGACCCGGACCTCCGTCGTGGTCGTCGTCCCGGCCGGGGGGACCGGCGTCGGCGACATCGACGGCAAGGCGATCGAGGAATCGAAGGGGTGGGCCGTCCCCGGCCCCGTCGACCGGGAGCGGCCGTGGACCGGCGAGGAGTACCCGCTGTCCGTCAACGGGTCGAGCAAGGACTGCGAAACCGGAGAGTATCGAGCCGGTGTCACCGGCTTTCGTCACGGGACGGCGCCATCGGACCACGAGTGCCGGGACGAGAGTGACAGTGACTTGTAGGCCGACGGCCAAGGGCGAGTATGCTCAGAGGCGAGTTCGAGTCGGCGGGCGAACTGTCACCCGAGGAGTTGCGCACTGCGTACGGCGAGACGCTGGCGGACACGGTGGAGGCGGTCGGCGTCGACACCGTCGTCGAGCGCTCGGGCGTCGACCGTGACGTCGTCGAGGCGGTCGCGGCCCGCGACGAGCCCGAACTGACCCTCGAGGCCGCGGCGGCTATCCTCTCGACGGACCCGGAACGACCAGACGGGGAGACCCTGAAGATGGACGCCCTCGACATGCTACTGATGGGGATGACGACCGCAGTCGTCGACGTCGACGCCGTCGCGACCGGACTGGACGACGAGATGGATCCCAAGGAGATCCAGCAGAAAGTCGAGGGGCGCTACCCGATCACTCTCGCCGAATACGCGGCGGTCCACCACTTCCTCGAATCGCGATAACATGCGCATCGCTATCCTCGGCTGCGGCTACGTCGGTCTGGAACTCGGCCGGCAGCTCGCGGCCGACCACGACGTGGTTGGCGTCCGCCGGTCGACGGAGGGCGTCGAGCGCATCGAAGCGGCTGGGTTCTCGGGCGTCCAGGCGGACGTCACCGACGCCGATGCGCTCGAAGCGGTCCCCGACGCCGACGCCGTGGTCTTCGCGGCGAGCAGCGGCGGCCGCGGCGCCGACGCCGCCCGCGAGGTGTACGTCGACGGGCTCTCGACCGCCATCGATCACTTCTGCCGACGCGCCGACCCGCCGGACCGCGTCGTGTATACGTCGAGCACAGGCGTATACGGTGACCACGGCGGCGACTGGGTCGACGAGTCGACGCCAATCGAGCCGACGACCCCCAAGACGGAGGTGCTCGCCGAGGCCGAGCGGATCGCCGTCGAGCGCCCCGCGGAGTACGACTGCGTCGGGACGGTTGCGCGCTACGCGGGACTGTACGGCCCGGACCGTTACCGCCTGTCGCGCTACGTCGACGGGCCGGTGACAGAGGGGTATCTCAACATGGTCCACCGCGACGATGCTGCGGGGGCGGTCCGCTACCTGCTCGAATCGAATCGCGCTCGCGGGCAGGCGGTCAACGTCGTCGACGACGAACCGGTCGACAAGTGGACCTTCGCCGACTGGCTCGCCGAACAGTGCGGCGAGCCCGAACCGCCCAAGCGGACTATCGAAGACCGACTCGCCGCCGAGGACCTCTCGGAGACGGTCGAACGGCGCTTGCGGACGAGCAAGCGCGTGGCGAACGACCGACTGCGGGAGCTGGGATACGAGTTCGAGTATCCCACGTTCCGGGAGGGGTACCGGGCCGCCGTCGACGCGTATCTCGGAGACGGCGACGGTCGGGACCGGTAAGCAGTCGGTCGCGCTCGGATCGTCACGTCCCGCGACGCATTGCAGTGAATCGGCGGAAACGACGGTCGAGCGGATGGCTTCCGGGTGAAATACTGTCGTGCGGAACAGTGAGAAACTACTTGACCCTCGAAGGCGACAGCCCGGATATGCCACACGCAGCCGCGGGTGGCGTCGGCGTTGCCGCGCCCTCCGACGCCGCGTCGGCGGTCGCAGAGCAGGACCCGCTGGTCCTCGCGGCCGCCGTCGTCGGCTTGCTCGCGGTCCTCGTCGCGCTCTGGTGGGGGATCAGACGCCTCCGCCGGACGCCCGGCGAGCGGTTCGCCAGTCAGCTCGCGGCCTACGAGGACGTCTCCGTCCTCATGCACCCCAACCCCGACCCCGACGCCATGGCCTCGGCCCTGGCCGTCGCCGAACTCGCCGAGGAGGTCGGCGTCGACACCTCGCTGCAGTACCCGGGTCAGATCCGCCACCAGGAGAACCGGGCGTTCGAGACCGTCCTCGACCTCGACTTCGACCAGATCGACACCGCCAGCGACCTGCTCTCGGAGAACGTCGTCCTCGTCGACCACAACGAACCCCGCGGGTTCGCCGGCGCCGAGGGCGTCGACCCCGTCGCGGTCGTCGATCATCACCCCGGCGACGGCACCGGCTCGGAGTTCACCGACGTCCGCCCCGACCACGGCGCCTGCGCCAGCATCTTCGCCGAGTACTTCGAGCAACAGAACTGGGACGCGCTCTCCCCCGAGGAGGCCGAGGCGATCAACGGCGACGCCGACCGCGTCCTCGACTCCGACACCGCCACCGGCCTCCTCTACGGCATCCAGTCGGACACCAAACATCTCACCAAGGGCTGCTCCGCCGCGGAGTTCGCCGCCAGCGCCTACCTCTACGACGGCATCGACGAGGACCGCCTCGACCGCATCGCCAACCCACAGGTCGACGCCGAGGTCCTCGACGTCAAGGCCCGCGCCATCGACAGGCGCTCCGTGCGCAACGCCTTCGCCGTCAGCGACGTCGGCGAGGTGTCCAACGCCGACGCCATCCCCCAGGCCGCCGACGAGCTCACCCGACTGGAGGGGGTGACCGCCGTCGTCGTGATGGGGCAAAAGGGCGACACGCTGCATCTCTCGGGTCGATCGCGCGACGACCGCGTCCACATGGGCAAGACGTTGCGGGCGGTCGTCGAGGAAATTCCCATGGCCAACGCCGGCGGCCACGCCCGCATGGGCGGCGGCCAGCTCTCCGTCGAACACATGGAGGGTCTCGGCCCCGGCGACGGCCTCGACCGTCAGGAGTTCGTCGACCGCCTGTTCGACGCCATGGCCGGCGACATCTAGCTGCTCTCCCTGTCTGTGTGTTCGCTGGTGCACCGGCTCTCGTCCGTTTTGACCCGTGTCTGATCTCGACCCGCTCGCTAGACGCGAACTCCCCGGCAGACGACAGCGAGCGACGAAAGCCCTCGACCCGCTCCGGTCGAGGGACGTACTGCGCTCCTCGTCGCTCGCTTCGCTCGTTCCTGCGGTACGTGTTCCGGGAGAGCAAGCTCTCACGACGGTCGCCTCACTTCGATCACTACCCCCCTGAATTGAGCGCGACCGACGAGTGACCGTCGGCACCTCGTAGCGCCCCTATTCTCAAGGCCCGTCCCCTCGAACGGTCGACACGATGCTTCGTCCTCCCGCAGTCACGGAACTCATGGAGACGGCCGAGAGGGTCGCGCCGGACGCGGACGCGTTCGCGGTCGCGCGCACGCTCGACGACCCCGACGTCGAGTCGGTCGTCGTGGTCGAAGACGGCGAACTCGTCGGTATCGTCGCCCAGTCGGACGCCGTCGCGCTGCTCGTCGACGACCGCGACCCGGACGCCCTCGTCGCCGCCGACGTGATGTCGAGCCCGGTCCACACGGTCGACGCGAACGAATCGATCGTCGCGGCCGCCGAGCGACTACGGACTCACGGCATCGGCTCGCTGCCGGTGCTCGACGACGGCGAACTCGTCGGTATCATCACCGCAAGCCTGCTCTCGCAGCACATCCCGCACGTCCGCAGGCCGGCGCGCGACGTGGACGCCGCCGAAGATGTCGTCCGCCAGACCGACCGCGCCGACACCGCCTACGAGAAGGCCGACTGGGAGTTCGAGTACGTCGGCCACCAGGGCCACATCGACGTCGGCGACGTCGTTCGCTTCTCGAAGTCACTCGACGAGACCGAGGTCGAGGAGTTCGCCGACGCCAGCGGCGACACCAACCGTCTCCACCTCGACGACGAGTACGCCAGGGGGACGCGCTTCGGCCGGCGCATCGTCCACGGCACGCTCGTCGCCGGCGTCGTCAGCGCCGCGCTCGCGCGACTGCCGGGTCTGATCGTCTACCTCTCCCAGCAGGTCAGTTACCTCGGCCCCGTGGACGTCGGCGAGCGCGTCACCGCCGAGTGCGAAGTGGTCGAGAAGCTAGGCGACGACCGCTACCGGCTCACCACGACCGTGACCGACAGCGACGACGAGACCGTCATCGACGGCGAGGCCGTCGTCATCGCCGACCCGGTCCCGGAGACCGCCTGAGCCGGCTCCCGTCGACCCGACTCACTGCCCGCTGGTCCCGAGCGCGTACAATCGTCCGGCGGTGTCGCCGACGTAGAGGGTCCCGTCGACGACCGCGGGCGATCCCGTCACGGCGCCGTCCGTCTCGAACCGCCACCGCTCGGTCCCCGCTTCGGTGTCGAGTGCCACGACGGCGCCCGCGGTCGTCCCGAAGACGACCGTCCCGTCGACGACCGCCGGCGACGACTTCACCGCGCCGTCCGTCTCGAACCGCCACCGCTCGCTCCCCCCCTCGGTCGCGAGCGCCAGCACCAGGCCGCCGTCGGTGCCGACGTAGACGGTCCCGTCGGCGACCGCCGGCGAGGAGAACACCGGCCGGTCGGTCTCGAGGCGCCACCGCTCGGTCCCGCCCACCGCGTCGATCGCGAAGACGCCGCCGGGGACTCCACCGGCGTAGACGACGCCGTCGGCGACCGTTGGACCCGACCACGCGCGGGTCTCGCCCGTCCCCGCGTAGCGCCAGAACTCCTCCCCGTCCGCGGCGTCGACGGCGTACAACCGGCCGGCGTCGCTGCCGGCAAACACCCGGCCACCCGCCAGCGCAACGGGGGCGACGACGCCGAGAAAGCCACCGGCGTCGAACGACCACCGTTCGCTCCCGCCGTCGTCGACCGCGTACACGCGACCGTCGGTCGCCCCGACGTAGACCGTCTCGTCCGCGACGACCGGTCCGCTCCGTACCGCGGTCGGCCCCGGTCGGTCGCCCTCGGCCGCGAACGACCACTGTTCGCTCCCGCTGGCGGCGTCGACGGCGGTCAGGTCCCCGTTCTCGTCGCCGCAGTACACCGTCCCGTCCGTGACCGTCGGCGTCGCTCGAACCTCGCTGCGCCGCTCGTGCGTCCATCGCTCCGCGCCGTCGACCGTCTCGACGGCGGTCACCGATCCGGCCGCGCTCCCCGCGTACGCGAGCCCGTCCGCGACCGTGACCGACCGCTGGACGCCCCCGCCCAGGCCGACGGACCACGTCACCTCGACCGGCGGCTCGGGCCCGACCGTCTCGCGTTTCCAGCCGGTGTGAGCGTCGTCCGCCTGGACGACCCGCCACTCCCCAGTGGGCGACTGCGCGCCGGGAGTGGTCGATGGCGCTCGATCCGTCGGTGTCGACTCACGGTCCCCCGCGTCGGTTCCGGGCGCGTCCGTCCCCGTCCCAGTCGGAGTCGGCCCGACGGTCCCCGCAGTCGTCGGCGTCGCGTCGGGGGGATCGGCCGTCCGCTCGGGTTCGTCTGTCGCGGGCCCGTCGAACAGCGAGCAGCCGGCGAGCGCGCCGACGCCGGCGACGATTCCGCGCCGCAGCACAGCCCTCCGCGACGGGCGCCCGCGTCCGGAGTCCCCTCCCGCTTCCCGCTCCATGGGAAGTGACTCGCCACCTGGCAGCAAAAAGGAGGGGGCCGACCGCGGCGTGTGCGACGCGATGGAGAGTCGCGGCGGCGCGACAGGATACGGCAGCGACGAGTCAGCCGCCACGGCGGCGGCTACGCGGCCGTGGAAAACGCAGAAAGTAGCGTCGCAGAACTTACAGCAGGCCGGTCTTCTGGAGCTTCATGAGGTCCTCGGTGTCGAGGGTCTCGCCTTCCTTGAACTTCTGGTAGATCTCCTCGGCCTCCTCGCGGGCGGCCTCCTCTTTCTCCTGGCGCGCCTCGCGCTCTTCCTCTTCTTCCTTCTTGTCCAGTTCGCGCAGGCGCTTCTGGACGCGCACGAAGTCCTCGTGGTGCTGGTCGGCCGCTTCCTGGGCCTCCACGAACTTCTCGTGCATCTCGTCGGCCTCGTCGCGGATGTCGTCCGCCTCGCGGTAGGCCTCGATCATCTGGTTGTGGTGCTCCTGGGCCTCGTCGGCCAGCTCCGTCACCTTCTGGTGGTGCTTGGAGGCCTCAGAGCGGATCTCCTCGGCTTCGGCCTTGATCTCTTCGAGGTCGCCGCCCTGGTTGAGCTTCTCCTTCTTCTCGGCGAGCTTCTCGCGCTTCTCCTCGATCTTCTCGATGAGTTCGCGTTCGTCCTCGGCCGAGAGGACCTCGGTCTGCTGCTTGAACTCGAGATCCTCGATCTCGGACTCGAGCTGCTCGATGTCCTTGCCCTCGTCGAGTTCGAGTTCGTCGCGCTGCTCCTCGACCTCGTCGAAGAGCTCGTTGGCCTCGGCGTTGAGCTCGTTGCGCTTCTCCTTGTGCTCCTGGACCTGCTGGTTGAGCTCGTCGCGCTTCTCGCGGTGCTCCTGGGCCTCGTCGACCTTCTCTCGGGTCTTCGCGTTGAGGTCGTCGCGGCTGGAGGCCCGCTCGGAGGCCATCTGGTTGAGGTCGTTTCGTCGGTCTCGAAGCTGTCCCGCGAGCTTGATGAGCTCGCCCTTGGACTTGGTTTCGAGATCGTCGTCTGTTACCGATACGTTCTTGGATTCGTCTATCGAGTCTGCCATAATTGTACCTCTATGCCATACCCGCTCCGGCGAGAGACAGGCTCACCGCTACGGAGTGGCTGACGCCGACAACAAGGGTGTCCTGTCATGCTGGTCGAAGTGCGATACAGCCGGAACGCCGGAGACGTTCTGGTATCAAACCCTTGCGCTTCCCCTGGTTTAAATATTCCGGTGAACCGTGCCCCCGCTTCACACCCCCAGGCGCCCGAGAACGGGACGAGAACGGTACGTGGGACGTTACCACACAGTACGGATCGCTTATAAACGGTACGTGTTCTCGACAGTCGCGTCGCCGACAGTGAGCGCGAGATCGACCGACGACGCGGAATCCGGGACGGAGACGGACTCGACGACCGCCCGATCGCCCGCGTCGACGGTCACGTCGGTCTCGCCGCGCTTGTCGCCGACGGTCCAGGTGACCGTCCCCGAAACCGATTCGGGCGCGTCGTTGGCGACGACGACCTCGCACTCGCCCGGCGACGCCCCGACCAGAAACGCCTGGACCGGTTCGAACGCCGTCGCGAGGCTGTCGGCCGCGTCTTTCCGCGTCCCGTCGCGCGCGTAGACGCCCATGCCCGCGGCGCCGGCGTCCCTGAGCCCGTTCGCGACGACGACCGGCGCGCCGTCGGTTCGCAACCGCTCGGCGATACCGCGGACCAGTTCCGCCTGGTACGCCTGCGAGGCCTCGGGGTCGTCGCTCCCGACCGCGGCGTCGTGTTTCGCCGCGTCGAACCCGGCGGGCTCGAACCCGTCGTCCGCCGGATCGACTCCCTCGGGGATCGACCCGGCGCCGAATTCCCCGACGACCCCGCCGAGGTCGTAGCGCTCGGTGACCCAGTCGAGGTCGTCGACGCCGCCGTAGTCCCAGCCGGGGTACAGCGCGGCGGCGTCCGGCTCGGTCCCCGGTTCGCCGACGACGGGGAACACGGCCAGCCCGTCGGGGACGGCCTCGGCCACCTCCTCGGCGGCGCCGCGGTCGTAGTCGCTCCGCCAGACCCGCCAGCGGAATCGCAGCCGGTCGACCAGCCCGGACCCGACGCGACTGGCGAACGTCTCGGTCGGCTCGTCGTGGATCCCCACCGCCGCGAGGCTCGGGTGGTGGGCGTAGGTGCGCGCCAGCCGCTCGGCCAGT
Source organism: Halosimplex rarum (assembly GCF_047715405.1). Lineage (NCBI taxonomy): Archaea > Methanobacteriati > Methanobacteriota > Halobacteria > Halobacteriales > Haloarculaceae > Halosimplex > Halosimplex rarum. The sequence continues at coordinate 108,736 of NZ_CP180412.1, read as the reverse complement.
TCCTGCCCGCGCGCGATGTCGAACACGCCCGCCCCCGTCAGCGGCATGTCCTGCCAGACGAGCAGTCCCGCCTCGTCACAGGCCTCGTAGACGTCCTCGGACAGCACGTGGGCGTGGGCGCGCACGAGGTTCGCGTTCACCTCGACGGCCCGCTCGGCGTCCTGGACCGTCGCGTCCTGCAGCGCGACCCCGCGGACGGGCACGTCTTCGCCGTTGACGCGGATCCCACCGTCCTCTGCCTGTTCGACGGTCGCGATCCCGGTCGTCTCCGTCCGGACGGCGTCGTCGAGCTTCGCGCGCACCTCGTAGCGGTGCTGGGCGCCCATCCCGCGGGGCCACCACAGCGACGGGTCGCGCACGTCGATGGCCTTCTCCGCGACGCCTCGCTCGCCCGCGGCCGCGGTCACGCTCGCGCGGTCCATCATCCCGCGGCCGCGGCGGTCGCCGGCGGGCTTCGTCGTCAGCGTGAGCCGGTCGTCGAGCGGTTCGGACCCGTAGACCTCCACGGCCGCGTCGATGGCCGCGCCGCCGTCGGTCCGTCGCGACGTCAGGTCCACGTCCACGACGAACGGGTCGGGCTGGCCGGTCACGTCGACGCCCCACCAGATCCCCGGCACGGACTCACTCGCCGGGATCCGGTCGGTGTCGTGGATGCCGCCGAAGCGGTCCTCGGGGGCCCAGCACTCGACGACGAGTTCGTTCTCCTCGTCGGGTTCGAACGGCACCCGAACGGGGTCGAAGACGGCGTCTGACTCGGCGACTAGCTCGTCGTTGAGCCAGACCTCGGCGTTGGCGTACAGCCCGCGGAGTCCGAGCAGGGCCAGTGCGTCGTCGGGGTCGCGCGGGTCGTCGAAGACGGTCCGGTAGGCGACCCGGTCCTCGCCGGCGAACGCGGCGGGCCGCCCCGGGACGTCGACGTCCTGCCAGTCCCTGGGTTCGGGCTTGCCGCCGCCGGGGTCGACCGCCGCACCGCTCCACTCACTCGGCATACCAACGTGCGCGTTCCCCGGTGGTATATCCTTTACGTCGGACGGTCGCGGACGTGTCGGCCGGGCGGCCGATCCCCTCGGCTCGGACCTGATACCCCGACGACCACTTCCGCTCACGGAACCGCCAGACGGGGACAGGTACCCCGCCGCAGTCTGTCGATTATACTTTCACTCAGGGTACGGCTCGGGTTCATATGTGACCGGGGCGAACGGCCGAGTATGTTGAGCGAGATAGTCTGCCGGTGCGAGGCGGCGAACTGTTCGCGGAAGCTCACCGACGGCTCGTGCATGCTCGTCTTCCGCACCGAGGGGGGCGAACGCCGCGCCTACGAGTGCGAGTGCGGCCACGTCACGGTCACCGTCGCCGCGCCCGACGAGTGAGCGGCCCGGTCGACGACACGCGGACGCGTCGCGCGGCCGAGTCACACTCGACGAGCGGCGCACGGCCGACTTCGACTCCCTGAAGTGCGCGCGCCCGAATCGGCGGACATGAACGACGCCAGCGACGGAGCCGAACCGGCCAGCGCCGACGGATCCCGCGACGATTCGGCCGACGAACTCGTCGAGGTGGTCCGCGCGCACGGCCACGAGAACGTCACCGCCGAGCACGTCAGCACCCTGGAGTTCACGAGCGACGACTTCCTCACTCCCGCCGGCGACTGCATCCTCGCCGTCGAGGCCGACCGCGTCCCCGCGGACTTCTCCGACGCATTTCTCGACGCCTGTCAGGCCCACGGTGCGACGATCACGGCGATCATCGAAGCCGACGGTCACACCCACGAGGTGACCGGCCGGGGCCACCCCGACTTCTCCTTCGAGAACGAGCGCAGCCACGTGATCCGGACGAGCGACTACGTCGACGACCGGACCGTGATGGTCGGCGCGTCCGGCGCGGCCGCCGACGTCGACCGCGACCTTGTCGCCGCGCTCGCCGACGGCGCCGACGCGACGCTCACCCTGCGTGTCGATCCGGCCTGAGCTGTCGATCCGACACACCGCCGAACGAGTGACGCGGGACGGTTATGGGGACTCGGTCCCGACGAGCAGACATGAGCGACGACGCAGGGGACGCGGGCGCGACGGACGACCCTGAACCCGAGGAGAACATCAGCGGCGGCGCGGCGGGCGGCGGCGAAGCGGCGGTCTTCGAACCCGCCGAGGCCGAAAGCCGCGCCGAGGCCGTCGTCGACCGCCTCGGCGAGCTGTACTGGCAGAAGGCCTACGGCGGCCGCGACGGCTTCGAGTGTCTCGTCCGCACAGTGCTGAGCCAGAACACCTCCGACGTGGCGAGCCAACCGGCCCACGATTCTCTGATGGAGCGCTACGGGCCCGGCGGGGAGGACGAGGCGCGTAGCGCCTCGGAACGAACGAGCGGGGAGCAGAGCGACCCGCGAGTCGGCGGACCCGACCTGGCCGAATCGCTCGCCGCCGCCGACCAGCAGCGCCTCGCCGAGACCATCTCCGCGGCGGGGCTGTACAACCAGAAGTCCGAACGCATCGTCGCGCTGGCCGAGCGGATCTGCGAGGAGTACGGCGGCGCCGCGGGATTCGACGAGTTCGTCAAGACGGGCGACCCCGAGGAGGTCCGGTCGGCGCTGCTGGACATGAACGGCGTCGGGCCGAAGACGGCAGACTGCGTGCTCCTGTTCTCGGGCGGACGCGGCGGCGTCTTCCCCGTCGACACGCACGTCCACCGCATCGCCCGCCGGATGGGGCTGGCGCCCGCCGACGCCGATCACGAGGGCGTCCGCGAGGCGCTGGAGCGCGAGGTCCCCGCCGAGAAATGTGGGTTCGGTCACACGGCGATGATCCAGTTCGGCCGCGAGTACTGCAAGGCGCGCAAGCCCGCGTGTCTCGACGACCCAGAGGCCTGTCCGCTCGTCGACCTGTGCGATCAGGTCGGCGTCACGCCGGCGACCGGCGACGTCGTCGATCCGGCGGAATCGGTCGGAGAATGAGCGGCTGAACGCAGAAATCGCGAAGCGCCAGCGGGGCGTCCGGCGACCGCGTTACTCGGCGGGGTCGAGCGGCGTCTCGTCGTACCAGATCCGCACCGACCGGTAGGCCGAGGCGGGCGAGGGATCCTCAGGCGCGTCGCCGCGATAGAGGTACGCCCGCAGGCGGACGGTGCTGTTCTCGCCGGACGGCCGGGGTTCGAACTCGACCCGCCGCGTGTCGCCGGCGTCGACCGTCACCGAGCGCCGGTCCCGCTCGGTCGTCGACTGGACGACGGTCTCGTTGTTCTCGACGGCGACGGTCTCCCGGACGAACACGAGCGTGTAGTCGGTCCGGGCGCCCTCGTCGTTGGCGAGTTCGAAGTACAGCGACCCGTTGGCCTCGACGGTGTCGGTGAAGTTCGCGGTGACGTACTCGCCGGATCCGTTGGCGGTCAGCGCCGCGAACTCGGTGAACTGGTCGTCGGTGCCGGCCCGGACGGCGTCGCTCGTCGCGAGGACGGCCGTCGCGCCGACGACGCTGGCGACGAGGACGAGCCCGAGGAAGAACGTCGCCGAGAGCCGCGGGCGGGCGGCGCGGGCGACCGGTCGCCACGGGACCGACGGACGGTACCGCATCATCTCGGGCAGCGAGAGCCGGCGGTAGGCCGCGACGGCCGCGGCGAGAACGGTCGCCAGGGTGATCCCGACCAGCATCGGAAGCGGGCGGATCGGCCACGGGCTGGCGTTGACCCCCAGGGCGACGGCGACGACGACGGCGACGCTCGCGACGACCGCGAGCACGAACCGCACGACGTCGCTGATCGGGTCGGTCGACGCGCCGCGACTCGGCGTGGACGACGCGCGCGTCCGGTTCGGGTCGTCGCCGTCGCCGCCCCGCGGGTAGAGCGCGGCGACGACGGCCCAGCCGGGCGCCAGCAGGAGCACCGGCAGGCCGAGCGCCAACCGGAGCGCCGGGAGGTCGAGCGACAGTGCGACGACTGCGTCGAAGACGACGACCAGCGCGACGACCGCGGCGAGGTCGCCGACGCCGTATCGTCCGGTGTCTGTCTCGTAGCTCATCGGTTCAGGCCCCCGGTCGGGTACACAGCTCCGCTTCCTGGTTGTCGTAGACGCGACTGCTCGCCTCGGGACAGATCTGCTCCCGGCTCATCTGCCGGGTCACGACGACTCCGTCCTCGGTGGTGAACTGGGGCGCGCCCGTGGACTGATACGTCCGGTAGACGGTCCGGTCGTGGGGCGGGCCCGCCTCGCTGATGCTGGTGAGGTTTATCGGCAACCCGAAGAAGGCGCCGCTGCTCTTGAACGCCGTCTGGTAGGGGTGGTCCGTGTAGATCGCGTCCTCGGTCCCGGGCGTCGTCTCGCCGATCGTCCCCATCGCGGCGATCTCCGACTCCGTGTAGGAGTACTTCGGCCACTGCTCGTCGAACGTCGGGTCGTCCAGGGTGGCCTTCTTGCCGGCGATCATCGCGAACGGGAACGCGAGCATGAGAACGACGAGCAGCGCGGCGACCGCGCGGGTGGAGAACTGCGTCCCCATGTAGCGGAGCCCGGCGGCGCCGACGACGGCCATCAGCGCGTAGGCGAAGGCGTACCACCGGCCGGGCAGGAACGTCCGGATCCCGAACAGCGGTAGCCCCAGCGAGAAGAACAGCATCACGCCGATCGCGATGACGATCGTGTGCGACGCCTGGGGCGAGCGGTGGCGCCGGACCAGCGCGAGGCTGCCGAGGATCGCCGCGAACAGGAGGACGAGGAAGCCGAGCGCGTCGACGTAGGGTGCCACCTGAGCCGCTAGCGCCGACGATCCCCCGCCACCGCCTCCTCCGCTCGCGCTGCTGCCCGACGGAACGAGGTTCAGGAAGCCCGCCGACGTCTGGAGCGTGTACCAGACCAGGCCGATCATGCGAGGTAGGAAGCGCTCACCGGCGCTCCAGGGAGTGATCGCCCAGATCGCGCCGGTGAACACGAGGTGGAACGCGAACGCGCCGTGCAGCGGGACGGTGTCGGCGAGCGAGCGAGACGCGCCGTCGGTGACCGGGTCGGCCGACTCGCCAGTCTCCAGCGAGGTCGACCCGAGGTCGCCGCCGCCGGCGTACTGGTCGGCCGGCGTGATCCAATCGACGCGGTTGACCAGCACCTGCGCGAGGACGGCCGACCCCACGAAGACGAGCGAGACGAACGCCGACACCTGGTGCGTGAGCGTGATCGCGACGATGAGTCCGAGGAGCACCGCCCAGTCGGCGCGAGTCGTCTCCGCGTGGAGCAGCCGCGTCACGGCGAACACGATCCCCAGGAAGAGGACGAGGCCGAGGCTCGTCGGGATGATGTGCATCCCCCAGCGGACGGCCTGGTCGGTCATCGCGAACGCGCCGGTCGCGAACAGCGCCCAGCGGACGTCCACGAAGTACCTCGCCGTTCCGTACACCAGCAGGACCGAGAGGACGAGGACGCTCCCGAGGACGAGGTAGAGGCTCGTCCGGAGCGACACGCCCAGCAGCTCCGACCCGACGACGTTCGCCAGGTGGTGGAGCGGCGCGAAGTAGTACTTCCCGCCCGCGAGGGGTGCGAGCGAGCCAGCCTCCTGCACCGACGCCGCGAACTGGGTGACGTGCTCCCAGCTGTCGACGCCGATGAATCCCGCGGTCGTGAACAGGCCGGTGAACCGCACCACGAACGCGTGGGCGAGTATCTGGACGAGCACGAGTCGCTCGTCGAGGGCGTCGTCAGAGAGGAAGACGATCTGCAGGAGGATGAACGCCCCCACGGCGCCGGCCAGGAGGATCACCCGAAGGGTGCGCGTCCCGGCCAGCGCCGCGGCGACCGTGATGGCGACGAGTCCGATCCCGGTCAGCTCCGCGGCGGCGACGCCGCTCCCCCCGACCGTCCATCTGGCGCGGTCGGCGGAGACGTCGCGGCGGATCGAGACCAGGTACAGCAGGCAGCCCAGGCCGAGGACGACCGGGACCGACCGGACGTACGCCTCCGAGGAGAGGAACGCCAGCGGAAGCAAGCCGAGCGCGACGACGAGACCGAGCGCGGCGATCACGGCATCGAGACGGCCCGTCCGAAGCCACGTCGTCGGGTGCGTGTTCACGTCGCTGCCCCCCCGTCGAGGACGCTGTCGTAGACGCCGAGGAGGTCACGCCCCATCCGGTCGAGGCCGAACTCCCGCGCCCGCTCGCGGCCGTTCGGCGAGTCCGTCGCGGTGAGAACCTCGGCGAGCGCGTCTGCGAGCCCCTCGTCGGTGTCGCCGACGTGCGAGCCGTCGGCGCCGTCGAGAATCGTCGGCACGTCGCCGACCGGCGTCGCGACGACCGGCAGGTTACACGAGAGCGCTTCCTTGACCGCGTTCGGCGACCCCTCCCGCTCGGAGGGCAGGATCATGGCGTCCGCGGCGTTCATGTACGTCGGGACGTCCTCGTGGGGGACGCCCGACACCGCGTGTAACTCGACCTCGTCGTCGACAGCCTCGCTCGCTCGCTCGACCACCCGCTCGGCGCGCGGGTAGTTCTTCTCCTCCCGCGAGGGGTCGTAGGGGAAGAGGACGTGGCTGGCCGCTGGGTCCCAGCCGACGGCTTCGAGCGCATCGTCCTGCGGTTCGGGCGCGAAGCGGTCGGTGTCGATCCCGTGGGGAACGACCGTGTAGTCGCCGTCGAGGTCGGTCGCCATCTCCTCGGACATGACGACGGTCGCGTCGGCCAGGCGCGCGCACTGTTCGCTGACGGTTCCGTAGCGACCGAGCAGGTCCGAGCCCCACAGCGAGAGGACGACCGGCCGGATGGGCTGAGCCAGCGCCGCGGGCGCGGTCAGGCCGTAGTTGGCGTGGACCAGGTCGAAGTCGGGGCCCGAGGCCGCCTCGAGGACCCGGGCGTAGAAGCGGACGTAGTCCGCGAGCGACCGCTCGCGGGTGCCGCCCGGCACCGGGACGACCGTGCAGGAGACCCCGTTGCGTTCGAGCACCTCCACCTGCTGTTCGAAAAAGGGCCTGCGGGACGTGACCAGCTGCAGCGTTCGAACCATCTAGCGCACCACCGGCAGTACCGCCGACAGCGCGGCGCGTATCGCTGCGCGCGGCCGGGCGGGGTCCCGCCCGACCGAGTGATTCGAACCCCTCGATCGCGATCTGATATCGTACCCGTTCACACCCCTATCCACCCCGCAATCTCCTATTGTAATGATGCGGCTACGCGCGGTAATCGCCGGATCTACCGATTCGCGCACCCGGCGGGATCCAGTCGTTCGGGACCGACTGCGGCGAATAGAAGGCGTAACGCGGGATGGAACAGCGGCGACATTCGGTCGTTCGGCGAGGTCCGTTCAAGACGAACCGGCCGCCGGACGTCAGGGCGACGATCCGGTGACGTCCTCGATAGCGCCGCGCATCTCCAGGCGGATCCCCTCGTTGGCGAACAGCAGCGCGAAGTAGATCGCAGCGCCCGCGGCGACGCCGAGCGCGACGCGAGGGACGCCGCCCGGGAGATACGGCTTGAGTCCCGCGACGGCGGCGGCCATGAGGACCGCCGACGCGACGCTCCAGGCGACCCGCCGCCAGGGCACGACGATGTCGACGAACCGCGAGACGTAGGTGATCGCGACGACGGCGGCCGTCGCGGCGCTCAGCGTGGTCGCGGCGGCGGCGCCGATGATCCCGAACTGCGGGATGAGCGCGAAGTTCAACACGAGGTTCGTGACGATGGCGGCGACGCTCCCGCGGTAGCCCAGCACCGGCTTGTCCATCGCGTACAGCGACGGGCCGAGCACCAGCTGGACCGACCGCAGGATCTTCTCGGCCATGAAGACGACGAGGACCGGGTAGGCGAGGACGACGTCGGCCCCGAACAGCGTCCCGAGGACTTCCCGGCCGAGGACGACGGCGCCGGCGAACGCCGGGATCGTCAGGTACAGCGGGATCTGGAGCCACTGGCGGAACGCCGACTCGATCTCGTCGAGCCGGTCGTCGGCGTGCCACTGGGAGATCTGCGGGAACAGCGACGTGCGGATCGCCTCGGTGAGCATCATCGCGACCGACGCGACGCGCCAGGCGATCTCGTAGGCGCCGACCATCGACACCGGGACGAACAGCCGCAGGATGGCGACGTCCATCCACTGGTAGACGAACCCGCTGACGCTCCCGACGAACACGTACCGGCCGAAGTCGATCAGGCTCCGCGCCCGCGCCACGCTCGGCGCGCTCACCGCCAGGTCCGCCTTGACGAGCGCCGCGAGGAGCGTCGCGAACCGCCCCAGGATGTAGGCCGTGATCATCGCCTTCGCCGCCCACCCGACGTAGATGAGCGCGGCCCCGCTCGCCACCCAGACGAGCTTCCCGATCACCTTCAGGAAGGCGTTCTCGTCGACCCGGAGCTGTCCGGCCAGGGTACGGAGCCCCAGCGCGCGGCTCTGGGTCACCGCGAGGCCGACGACGATGAACGGGACGACGCCCTCGACGCCGACGTACCGCTCGACGTGCGGCGTCGCGATCACGAGCGCGACGAGCCACGGGAGCGCCAGTAGCCCCTTGACGGCGATCGACGTGGTCAGGATCTCGCCGAGCGGTTCGTCCGCCGAGAGCTGTTTCTCGACGGCCTTCGAGATGCCGAGGTCGACCGGGACCCCGATCATCCCGATGACCGCCTGGAAGACGAAGAACGACCCCATCGGGCCCGTCCCGAGCGCCTGCGTGAACCCGGCGATCGCCGCGAACTCGACCACTGCGACGACGAGGCGCCCCGAGAACAGCTTGAGGACCGAATCCCTGAGGTCCATTCGCTGTCAGAGGTGCGCGCCGGTCGGTCCGGTCGGCTGCCGATTCGACGCGAGGCGACGATCCCGCGGGGCGCTCCCCGGTCCCGATCGATGGACCGTCGCTGCTCGATCGCCGCTGCGTCGAGCGCACCGCCCGGTGGCTACTCGGGGTCCGTGTGCGTGAGTCATCACTCCCTCGTTTCGGTCGACACCCTGTTGTTAAACACCTGTTACCCTCGCGTCCGGCGGTTACCGCCCCGGTATGCGCTTCATATCTAACTGCGAGAGCCCGGTCGGACTCCACATGACGACTGATCGCCCCAACGTGCTGTTCGTGTGCGTCGACGCGCTCCGGAGCGACTTCGCGCTTGGAGAGCACGGCTGCGAGAAGCCCCTCTTCGACTTTTTCGACCGGGAGGGGACGACCTTCGACACGATGATCGCGGCGGCCTCTTCGACGACTCCCTGCGTCTCGAGTTACATGACCGGCTCGTACCCGCCCGACCACGGCGTCCTCTCGCTGCGCGACTTCACCCTCGAAGACGACGTGACGACCCTCGCCGAGGTGTTCGACGACGCCGGCTACGAGACCAACGCGCACGTCACGGGACCGATCACCGCCGACACGGGTCTCGACGCCGGCTTCGACAGCTACGAGTACCGGACGCGGGACGTGACGGTCTACACCGACTGGTTCGACGAGCTGCGGGCCGACATTGAAGCCGCCTCCGACCCCTGGTTCGAGTACCTCCACCTCTGGGAGGCGCACGTCCACCGTGACCTGCCCCCGGACGCGACGGACGACGAGATCGAGTACGACGCCAGCGTGCGCGGCGTCGCCGAGAAACTGGAACGCCTGCTGGAGGATATCGACCTCTCGAACACGATCGTCGCGGTCACCGGCGACCACGGCGAGACCATCCACGACGGGACGCTCCGCCACAAGGCCGCGGTGATCGGCCTCAATCAGGTCCCGATCCCCCTCGTCGGCAAGCGCACCAGACACGTCCGCAGCGACGTCGAGGAGGCCCTCCGCGCGAAGGGAATCGAACTCGAGGACTTCTACAACTCGCTGCGCCGGTTCAGCGGCGTCGACTTCCCGAACGCCTTCCACCGGGTCGGCCACAGCTACCACGTCTACGACTATCTGACGCGCGTGCCGTTCGCCCTCGCCGGCCCCGGCGTCCCCGAGGGCCGCAGCGTCGGCGACCAGGTCCGACAGGTCGACGTGTTCCCGACGCTGCTGTCGGCCGCCGGGCTCGACTCGCCCTCCGAGGTGTCGGGACAGGACCTGCTCGACGGCCGCATCGAACACCGCCCGGCGTACATGCGCGGCGTCGGCTCGGAGCAAGAGCGGGGACGCTGGCTCGACGGCGTCCGCTACGACGGCTGGAAGTTCGTCACGGGTCGGGACCGCAACGTCCGCCAGCTGTTTGACCTGGAATCGGACCCGAAGGAACGACACAACGTGGTCGAGGACTACCCCGACGTGGCCGCGCGGCTCGAAGAGATGGTCGAGGAGCACGTCGCGCGCGAGCGCGAACTCGGCGAGGACGACGTCTCGGAGGAAGCCGAACAGCGCATGACGAGCCGGCTCGAAGAACTCGGGTATCTCTGATCCCGAAGTGGCCGGTTCCGGCGGCGTCTCAGGAGTAAGACCGTCTTACCGGGGGCAACCGACGTCGGCGGACGGCTCGTCGGGACCGTAGTGGTTGTCGCTGTATTCGACGTTCTTCCACTCGTCGACGTGGGCCTGGACGATGGCCTCGTTGGTCCACATGTCGGGCGAGTCGAGCGGCTTCTTCGGGTTGTGGAACCAATTGTGGTGGATGTCCGCCACGTCGTCCGGGACGCCACGGATGGTGACGTGGCAGCTCGGGTCGGTGCCGTCGTTGACGTGCTTCGTCGGGATGAACGTGTTGTGGTGGATCTTCAGGGTCGTCGCGCCCGGGCGGTGGGTGCCGACCTGGTAGGCGATGGCCCTGCCCTCGAAGCGGTTGAAGCGGACCTCGTAGCCGGCGGTGCCCTCGTTGGCGACCGAGTGACGGTTGAAGTCGAAGCGGTTGTACTCGACGAGTGTGTCCTGGCCGCCGTAGCACATGATCCCGTAGCCCAGACCGTCCATGGAGTTCGTGTGGACGAAGCTGTGGTGGATGTGCGCGGAGGCGTTGAGCTTGATCGCGGCGTGGCTGAACCCGGAGGCCTCGACGTTGTCGATCTCGACGCCGGACCCCTCGACGGTGAGGCCGCTGGAGACCGGTTTCTCGTACTCGACGTACTCCGAGAGCGGACCCGTGATCCGGACGCCCGTCACGCGCGCGTCGCTCTCGGCCCAGAGCATGGACTCCCAGTCGATCACGGTGGTCTTGATCTCCCCGCCGGACGCGCCGTCGATACCGCGGTTCGAGGCGAGCGTGACGCCCGAGGGGATGGTCAGTCGCTCCGTCCCGGTCGCGGAGGTCGCGTCGATAGTCGCGTCGCCCGCGACGTAGACGACGTCGCCGCTGCCGGCGTTGTTCAGCGCCTGTTCGAGTTCGTCCAGCGTGGAGGCCACGACGTCGGCCTCGGATTCGGCGACCGCGTTCGGGTAGCCCTCGCCGCCGCCGAGCAGTTCGGGCGACTCGAGGTCGGTCGTGCCCTCACTCTCGCCCTCGCCCTCGCCGCCGGTGGGAGTGGAGTCGGTCTTGTCCGCGTCCTCGCCGCCGATGGTTGACGAGTCGACCGCGCTCCCGTCGACGCGGAGTTCGAACGCCCCCTTCTCCGGCGAGAAGTCGGTGATCTCCCCCGCGACGATGAAGGCGTCGCGTCCACCGTCGGCGACCTGTCCCGACGCCGTCCACGACCCGTCGGCGTTCTCGGTGACGGCGTCGTTCGGCTCGGTAGTCCCTTCGACCAGGTCGATCTTCCCGGTCACCGTGAACTCGTAGGCCGCAGGCTCCGGCCCGGTGCTCACGATCTCGACGCGACGCGCGTCCGGGGCCGCCTGTGCGCCCCCACCGAGTAGCGGGACGGCCGCTGCCGAAGCGGCGACCGCGAGGAACGACCGCCGACCGAACCCACCAGTTCGACCGCGTCGGTCGTCGGTACGCGCCGCCTGCGTCCGGGTATGCTTCGTCTGCGATCCGTCGTCCGCGGTTCCGTCCTGATTACTGAGCGCCACACCGCGGTAAGTTTCCGCTTCGAAGAAAAGGGTATCTGCGGCAGCGATGCCGGAAACGCGCGGTTTCCGCCCGCTTACCTGCGGGAATCCCCGGGTTGATTGCGGGTTGGGTCACGCTTCCGTAAGAATGTCCTACTCAGCGGGCGCGGTCCGACGGGTCGCACGGCCGCCGGAAATCACCGGTTTCGCGGCGAGTAAGACGCGATTACTGCGCTTGCGGCCGGTCTCGGCACGCGGGCCGCCTCCGGGGGCGCGGTGTGTCGACGACCGTGCGCGCGGCGAGCAAGGACGGGCCAACGCCACCGGGGCCGAGGCGCGTCGGGGACGCCGGAACCGACAGCCGCTCGGGTGACAGGCGTTGCGGAACCGCAGAGAACGGGCCGGCGAGCCTACCGGGGACAGCCGACGTCCGCGGACGGTTCGTCCGAGCCGTAGTGGTTGTTGGCGTACTCGACACTGCTCCACTCGTCGACGTGGGCCTGGACGATGGCCTCGTTGGTCCACATGTCCGGGCTGTCGAGGGGTTCCTTCGGGTTGTGGAACCAGTTGTGGTGGATGTCCGCCACGTCGTCCGGGACGCCACGGATGGTGACGTGACAGCTCGGGTCGACGCCGTCGTTGAGGTGCTCGGTCGGGACGAACGTGTTGTGGTGGATGCTGAGCGTGGTCCCGCCGGGTCGGTGGGTGCCGACCTGATAGGCGATCGCTTTGCCGTCGAAGCGGTTGTAGCGGACCTCGTAGCCGGCGGTGCCCTCGTTCGCAACGGAGTGGCGGTTGTAGTTGAAGCGGTTGTGCTCGACGAGTGTGTCCTGGCCGCCGTAGCACATGATCCCGTAGCCCAGGCCGTCCATCGAGTTGTGGTGGACGTGGCTGTGGTGGATGTGCGCGGAGGCGTTGAGCTTGATGCCGGCGTGGTTGAAGCCGTACACTTCCACGTTGTCGATCTCGACGCCGGAGCCGTTGACCGTGAGGCCGCTGGAGACGGGCTTGCTGTACTCGACGTACTCCCAGAGCGGACCCGTGATCCGAACGCCCGTCACGCGCGCGTTGCGCTCGGCGGACATCATGTGCGAGTAGTCGATGACGTCCGTGGAGATCTCGCCGCCGGGCGCGCCGTCGATGCCGCGGTCCGAGGCGAGCGTCACGCCCGCGGGGACGACCAGGTTGTCGGTGCCCGTCACCGACGAGGCGTCGATGGTCGCGTCGCCCGCGACGTAGACGACGTCGCCGCTCGACGCCGAATCGAACGCGTCCATCAGTCCGTCGAGCGTGGAGACCACGACGTCCGCCTCCGACCGGGGGACCGTGTCGGGGTACCCCTCGCCGCCGCCCAGGTTGTGGTCGTTCGAACCGCCGCTCGTCGTCTCTTCGATCGTGTTCTCGAACTGGCTGACGTCGATCCGCGAGCCGTCGATGCGAATCTCGACGAAGTCCTCGACCGGGCCGAACGCCGTCAGTTCCCCGTAGAAGTAGTAGGCGTCGCCGTAGCCGTTGCCCGTGTAGCCGTCGGCGGTCCACGTGCCGTCGCTGTTCTGACTGACCGAATCGTTACCGGCCGCCGAGTTCGTGCCGTTGTCGGTGTCTTTGGTGATCTCCCCGGTCGTCGTGAACGTGTAGTCCAGCTCCGAGGGGTCCTCGGTGGTCAGCACCTCGATGTGGTGGCGCTCGGGCTGGAACTGCGAGAGGTCGATCTGGGTCCCGTCGACGTAGATCTCGACGAAGTCCTCGACCGGGCCGAAGTCGACGAGGTCGCCCTCGAAGTAGTAGGCGTCGCCGTAGCCGTTGCCCGTGTAGCCGTCGGCGGTCCACGTGCCGTCGTCGTTCTGACTGACCGAGTCGTTGCCGGCCGCGGAGTTCCGCCCGTTGTCCGTATCGAGGGCGATCTCGCCGGTCGTCGTGAACGTGTAGTCCAGCTCCGAGGGGTCCTCGGTCGTCAGCACCTCGATGTGGTGGCGGGGGTCCGAGACGAGGTCATCGGCCGTGACGGGCTGGCCGTCGAGGATAAGCTCGTAGGAGCCTTGCGCGGCGAAGTCCGTGACCGACCCCGAGAAGGTGAACGCGTCGCCGAAGCCGTTGCCGGTCTTGCCCGTGGCCGTCCACGTGCCGTCGCTGTTCTGCGTGACCGAGTCGTTCTCCTCGCTGGAGTTGCGTCCGTTGTCCGCGTCCGGCGTGATCTCGCCGGTCGCGGTGAACTCGTAGGTCACGTCGAGGCTACTGATCTCGCTCGTCGCCTCCGTGGAGACGATCTCCAGGTGATGCGTCGTCGGCGCGCTACTCGCGCGCCGGGCGAGCAGCGGGAGCGCCGCCGCCCCGCCCGCCGCCTTGAGGAACGTGCGCCGACCGAACCAGCGATCGGAGGTCGGTAACTCCTCCGTACGCTCGGTAGGTTCGTTCTTCCCACCCGATCCGTTCTGGGTACCGTTGACCATGTTCCGGGTAAGCCGTATCTACCGCTAAAAGGGTACTTGCGCGTCCGGTGTCCGATGCGGGCGGTTTGCGCGGAGATACTCACAGATACTCCGAATGTAGTTGCGAGATGATTGAGGAACAGTCGCGAAAACGCCGCAGTGAATGCGCGATACCACGGGGCCGCGCCCCGCCGATCTGCCAGTTGACACCCCATCCGAGTCGAGGGACGCGATCCGGTAGCCGACCGTTACGAGCGCGGTAAGCGCACGTTATCGGCCGCCTCACCGGCAGACATGCAACCGTAGGGTCGACTGACGGCACAGACGTGCTCGGCGTGGCGACGGCTGGGAGAGACGGGAACCGATCGGAAACGATCGGAGTCACCCCGACCGAACAGATGGGAGCCGGTCCTGTCGGCCGATGGGACCGGCCGTCACGGCCCAGTCTGCCCGGGGCCGCCGAGGTCGTTCGGCTCCGGGTCGTCGGACACGTTCGGTGTCCCGAACGTGAGGGCCTCCCGGTCGACCGTCGAGTTGTTCAGCTCGATCGGGTCGCCGGTCACCTTGATCGTGGACTCGGCGACGAGGCAGTCCTCGGAGTTTGTGAAGACGATGCCCTCGCGGTCGTCGCCGGACTGCTCGATCTGACAGTTCCGGAACGTCGTCCCGTGGCGGTCGGCGATGTCGACCGTCGCACCCTCCGACGCCTGTCCGGTGATCGTCACGTTCTCGAACGCGAGGGGCGCCTCCGTCCCGCCCCCGTTCGCGTGCGTCGCGTCGATCGCGCTGAAGTTGTCCCGATCCACCCGGATTCGGGTGTCCTTGATCGTCGAACTCCCGTGGTCGGGGTGGTAGGAGATGGCGCCGAACCCCTCGCCGGCGTCCTCGCCGATGTGGATGTCGCAGTCCTCGACTACCTGCCCGTTACGCGCGCGCAGGCGGATGCCGCGGACGTTCAGATCGCTCTCGGAGATGGTCGGCGGGACCTTGTCGACGACGACCGTTGCGTGTCTGACCGTCGACCCCGTCGACCCGATGCGGATGTTCGCGATGTTGTTGTTCTCGTAGCGACCGCCCCGGACGTGGACCGCCCCGTTGGCGCCGCGATAGCCGTCGTAGTTGGCGCCCGGCGCCGACGCGTACAGGCCGTTGTTCGGGAAGTTCGCGACCTCGCAGTCGCGGAACGTCACCGTCCCGGCGTGGTCCTTCCCGACGAAGATACCGACGCCGTTGCCGCCGTCGTGGCCGCCGTCGCGCGCCACGACCCGCTCGACGAGACCGATGCCCTCCTCGTCCTGGACGTCGAAGCGGTAGGCGACGTGCTTGCGACTCTTGTCCGTATCGGGCAGCTTCCCCTTCGTCCGGAGGTCCCTGGCGATGAAGTTCCCGTGCGTGACCAGTCGGAGCGAACCGCCGAACCCCGACTTGGTGTAGTCGAACGTGACTCCTTCGAGGAGCACGTCCGCGACGTCCCGGAAGTCGATGAACGCCTCTCGGAACTCCGCCCGCGGGACCGCGGGCCTGATGACCGCGTCGTCTCGGGGCAGGGAGGCGATACCGACGTTGCGGACGTCCCTCACGCGCAGCTCCGGGAGTTCGTACTCCCCCGTCGGGAAGTACAGGAGGGTGTCGTCGGTGTTGAGACCCTCCGCGACCACCTCGCCGACCGACGCGTCGCCGCTTGCGGCCTGGGCGACGTTGACGATCGAGTCGTAACGGTCGCCGTACCGCTCGACGATCTCGGGGACAGGGGTCGGGGAGGGCGACGGGGTCGGCGTGGGGGGCGCTGTCTCGGTGGGGGCGGGGTCTGTCGGCGTCTCGGTCTCGGGCGGTGTCGGTTCCACCGTCTCCTCGCCGTCCGAGCGGCACCCGGCGAGTCCCGCGGCCACCGCTGCAGCGATACCGGCGCGCAAGAAGCCGCGTCTCGTCCGCTCATCAGCAGGCATTCGTTGTTACTACCTTCCTCCGACTATTTGTTATGACGCTGGTACCGCTCGCAGCCGCCGCCTACGGCTCGCAGACGCGACCGGGATCCCGGATCCACGGCCGACCCAACCGTCGGACTCGCCGAGAGCGCGCGGTCGAACTCGACCGCAGGCCGTCAGGAGCCCTCTACGGCCGATAAGGCGGGGATAACAAAGCGCCAATCGAGCGAGGAGTCGGTCGATGAAGGTATCAGTGTTCGGTCTCGGATACGTCGGCTGCGTGATGACCGCCTGTCTGGCGAGCGAGGGTCACGAAGTCGTCGGGGTGGACGTGAACCCGGAGAAAGTCGAGACCGTCGCCGGAGGGGAGTCACCGATCGAGGAGCCGGGCGTGGGCGAAGCCATCGCCGAGGGCGTTGCCGAGGGGCGGATCGACGCGACGACCGACGCGACCGCCGCCGTGCTGGACTCGTCGGTCTCCTTCCTGACCGTCGGCACGCCGCTGGACGACACGGGTCAGTTGAGCACGACGAACCTCTACAACGTCGTCGACTCCATGGTCGAGGCGGTCGACGAGAAGGGCGACCACCGGGTCGTCGTCCGCAGCACCGTCCCGCCCTCGACGACGCGCAGCCTGCGCGAGTACATGGAGGCGAAGACCGCGGAGGGGACCGACGTCGACTTCGCGGTCAATCCCGAGTTCCTGCGCGAGGGCGCGGCGATGGACGACTTCTTCGACCCGCCGTACGTCGTCGTCGGGACCTTCGAGGGCGACGCCGCCGAGGATCTGGTGAACCTCTACCGGACGCTCGGCCTCGACGGCGACGTTCGCACCGTCGCGCCCGAGGAGGCCGAGTCGCTCAAGATGGTCAACAACGCGTTCCACGCGCTGAAGATCTGCTTCGCCAACGAGGTGGGGTCGCTCGCCTCCGCGGCCGGCGTCGACGGCCGCGAACTGATGGACCTCGTCCAGAGCGACCGGAAGCTCAACATCTCCGAGCAGTACCTCGACCCCGGCTTCGCCTTCGGCGGGTCCTGCCTACCCAAGGACTCCCGCGCGATCGCGACCATCGCCGCGGACAACGGCGTCGACGCGCCCCTGCTCGACAGCATCCCCGAGAGCAACGACACGCACATCGAGCGCGTCCGCGACCGCGTCGAGTCCGTCGAAGGGACGACCGTCGGCATCGTCGGCATCGCGTTCAAGTCCGACACGACGGACATGCGCAACAGCCCCGGCCTGCGACTGGCCAAGCAGCTCGACGACGACGTGCTGTTCTACGCGGACGGCATCGACCCCTCGGACGCGGTCGGCTCGAACCGCGACTACCTCGACAAGACGATGCCGGACCTGACCGACCGCCTCGTCGCCGACCCCGACTCGTTCCTCGACCGCGCCGACGTCGTCGTGTTCGCCAACGACTGCGCGCGCCCCGAACTGACGACCCGGCTCGACGACACGCCCGTCTGCGACCCCGTCGGGACCGTCCCCGAGGTCGCCGACGACGTCCCCGAGTACCACTCGGTCAGCTGGTAGTCGCGGACGGCGATCGGATCGGCCGACCGGCTGACCGACGGCTAACCGGTGCCGACGGTCCGCCAGCGAAAGGCCGACGGCGGCCCGCCGCCGAAACGGTCCCCTAACCGGCCTCCGGCGCGTTTAGCGGACTGTTACTAACGGTCACGAGGCCCCTCCCGGTAGCTGATGGATCAGCGTACTGACGAGCCGGCGGATCGACGGACGGACGGCCCGGCGTCGGACGGCCTGCGCGTCTGCGTCTTCACGAGCGCCCACGACGCGACGGACTCCCGGGTCGTCGGCCGCGAGGCGGTCTCGCTCGCGGAGGCCGGCCACGACGTCACGTACTACACGCCCTTCGACGGCGACTCGCCGGTCGAGACGGTCACGTACGGCGACGCCGAGGAGGGGTCGATGATCTCTATGGGAGCGCGGCTGCGCGCCGCCGCCGACGTCGCCCGCGTCCTCGTCGACACCGACTACGACGTCTACCACTTCCACGACGTGGAGTGTCTCCCCGTGGGAGCCTTCCTCTCGGTCGCGACGGACGGGACGGTCGTCTACGACGTCCACGAGAACGTCGAGGACACGTTGCGACACAAGCCGATCTTCCCCGAGCCGATCCGCCCGGTCGCCGCGAAAGCGGCCGGCCTCGTCGAACTCGGCCTCTCGCGCGTCGTCGACGAGATCGTCACCGCCTCGCCCGACATCGCCGAGCGCTTCGCCGACCGGGACCCGACGGTCGTCACGAACTACCCCCAGCGGCGGTGGGCCGAGGAGACGGACCCGAGCGCGGACATCGAGCCCGACGACGAGGGGCCGACCAGGCTGGTCTACCGGGGACTCCTCTCGGAGGGCCGCGGGATCCACACGCTGATCGAGGCGGTCGAGCGGATCCCCGACGAATACGACGTCGAACTGTCGATCGGCGGCAAGTACGACTCCGAGGACGAACGCGCGGGGATCGAGCGCCGCATCGAGGCCTCCGACCGGGTGGAGTTCGTGGAGTGGTTCCCGTCGCTGGAGGGAATGATCCACCACTTCCGCGCGGCCGATATCGGGATGATGTGCTTCCATCCCGACCCGAACAAGACCGACGCGGTCCACCGCTCGAACAAGCTCTTCCAGTACATGTCCGCGGGGCTGCCCGTAGTCGTCTCCGACATCGGCAGCTGGGGGGCGCTCGTCGAGGACGTCGGCTGCGGCGTCGCCGTCGAACCGGGGGACCCCGACGCCGTCGCCGAAACGCTCGTCTCGCTCGTCGACGACCCCGACCGCCGGACGGCGCTCGGACGGAACGGGCACCGTGCCGCGCTGGACCGGTTCAACTGGGAGAGCCAGCGGGAGAAGTTGCTCGGCGTGTACGACCGCCACACCCCCGCGCCGTACCGCGGTAATCCCGGCCAAGACGGCGCCGATTCCCCCCGCGTCGAACCGACCGATTGAGCCGATCCGGGTAACCGCCGCGTACTTATGGCTCTCTCGCCGGTCCAGTAGTTTGTGTACGCCACTACGAACGAGTTCGAGGCGCCGATGCACGAATCATGAGCGGCGAACGGAACTCGGTTCTGTTCGTCCACCATCGGGACATCTCCTCGTCGTACAGTTCGACCGCCGAACACTACGTCTCGAAGAAGATGGCAGCGTCGGCGACAGTCCACGTGCTCTGCCACGGGCGCCGGGACGTGGAAGACGGGGACGGCCCACCGGCGGACGTCACGTATCACACCGTCGATACGGGGTCGATCCCGGTCGTTTCGGGGGTCCTGTTCCACGTGCTGTGTCTGCTCTACGGGGCCGCGCTGGGGCTCCGATACCAGTACGACGCCGTCTATTCCTTCCAGCAGACCGTCCTCCAGGGCTGGGTCGCCGCGATGGCCGGGGGATCCCGGTTCGTCGTCGGCCTCGTGTCCGTCCCCGTCAGGCAAAAGCGGGACTTCGTCGAGTCCGGTACGGGTCGCGACGTGAAAGACCGACTCTCGGTCGCGATGAAGTCGCTCTACGCGGAGCTGTTCGGCGCGGTCCTCGTGCAGGCCACGGCGGTCGTCTGCCTGACGGAGGGGATCCGGCAGGTGACCGAGGAGGAGTACGGCGTCGACCTCTCGGACGCGTTCGTGATCGGGATGGGCGTCGACGTCGACACGTTCGCCGAGGGCGCCCGACGGGGCGCTGACGCCCGGAATCGCGACGACGACGCGGACCTCGTCGTCACGTACGTCGGTTCGATCGGGCTGATCCGGGGGATCGGCGACGTCATCGAAGCGGTCGCGAAGAGCGACCACGACGTCAGGTTCCGCATCGTCGGCGACGGGCGCGACGACACCATCGACCAGCTCAAATCGCGGGCTCGCGACCTCGGTGTCACCGACCGGGTCGAGTTTGTCGGGCTCGTCCCCCACGACGAGATCCCGCGCGTGCTCGGCGGGACGGACGTCGCCGTCTCGCCGCTGGGCGACATCGAGTCGTTCCGGATCAGCTTCCCCGGGAAGCTCCTGGAGTACATGGCTGCCGGGACGGTCGTCGTCGCGACCGACCTCCCGGCTCACCGGCAACTGCTGACCCACGGGGAGAACGGGCTCATCTACGACGGGTCGACGGAGGAGCTCGTCCGGACGCTCGACGCGTGCGTCGAGGGCACCGTCGACAGGCGGTCGCTCGAACGCGGAGCGCGGGCGACCGCCGCGGCCCACGACTGGGACGTCATCGTCGCGAGGCACGAACGCGTCCTGTTCGACTACCCCGTCGAACAGCGACGAGCCGCGCCCGTCTCCGCGTGACCTGCCGAAAGTCGGCGGCGGACCGGTCAGGTCGCCAATAACGGTAATTTTCACCCCCTAGACGACTCATACTTTATATTCCGGAGGGAGTCCCCACCCGTGTGAACCGAGCTGTGGACTCAATTCGGTCTATCGCGACGCGTGCAGGAGGTGACGGCGCCGGTCGGGACGCCTCCGCGGTCTCTATCGAGTCGGTCACCGTCGACGGCGGACGCATCGAATCGACGATCGAGTACAGCGACGACCTCCGGCCGTTCTTCGACGAGTCCCCCTTCTACGTGGAGTACGACGTCGACGTGTCGGACCTGCCGCCGTCGATCCTGTCGATCCCCGTGCTCGCGCAGGTCTGCCCCGTCGCCTGGACGGTCGGCGCGGACGTGCGCGTGCCGGTCGTCGACCGCCGCTTCCTCGACTCGCTGGAAGCGGTCGGACGCGCACTCTACGAGATGTACCCCTTCATCGAGGGGGGCCGAGTGATCGCCGAGCGTGCGCCGGAGTACGAGGAGCGCGAGGGGGCGCCGACGGGCGCCGAGGACCACCCCGCGGCGCGCGACGTGTCGGACGCCACCGACGGGGCGGGCATGCTGTTCACCGGCGGGGTCGACTCGCTGACGACGTACGTCCGCCACCGCGAGGAGGAGCCGACGCTGATCACCGTGCAGGGGTGGGTCGTCGGCGTCGACGACACCGACCGGTGGCAGCGGATGCGCGACCGGACGGAGGGCTTCGCCGAGCGGTTCGGCGTCGACGCCCAGTTCGTCCGGTCGAACATGCTGGAGTTCCTCGACACGACGATGCTGAGCGCTCACTTCCACGACCGCCACGACGGCGGCTGGTACAGCGCCGTCGGGTCCGGGCTCGGGTTGCTGGGCCTCTGTGCGCCGCTGGCCGTCGCGACCGGCATGGGCCGGATCTACGTCGCCGCCTCCGTCTGGCAGGGCATCGAGGTGCCGCCGGTGCTCGACCACTGGGACGGGGTCGCGATGCCGTGGGGATCGCACCCGAACATCGACGACGAGATCGCGTGGGCCGACGTCGAGGGCGCCCACGACGCGTTCGAACTCGACCGACAGGGGCGCATCGGGGTCGTCGCCGACTACGTCCGAGAACACGACTCGACCCTCCCGGTTTACTCGTGTTCGGCGTCGGAAGCGGCCGAGAACTGCGATCGCTGCGAGAAGTGCCTCCGGACGGCCATCGGGCTCGCGCTGGAGGGGCTGGACCCCGCCGATCACGGGTTCGACATCGGCCGGGACACCTTCCATCGGGCGGTCCGGAAGTTCGAAGCCGGCGAGTGGCTCAACGACGAACACGCGCCCTACCACTGGCAGGACTTCCAGACGCGGCTCTCGCCGGGCGACGACCTGCCGATGGACGGGTCCGAGGAGTTCCTCCGCTGGCTTCAGGACGCCGACTTCGAGGCGATAGCCGGCAGCCCGACGCGCGAGCGCCTCGTCCGAACGGCGGCGCGTCACACCCCCTATCCCGTCTACGCCGCGGCCTATCCGCTGTACGGCGCGGTCCAGAATCACCTCCCCGGGAACTGACCGGAGTCAGCCGGCCGAGCGGGCCGTCACGAGGGGGTGCGAAAACGGCCCGGTATACGGCCTGTACCGGCAACAATCTCCGTATAACAATTGGTTCATATCCGTAACCATTTGGCGAACGGCCGCCCGGCCCGGGCGGCTCCCAAGACAATGAGTGTGCCACCTCGCAGCAGACCGATTCGCCCTCACGGACTGTCGCTCGCCAACCGCACCGCTTCGCCCGCGCGGCGACGCCGGAGTCGCCCCCTCGGCGGCAGTCCCGTCCAGGTGGAGCGATGACGCTCGGCGACGCCACCGTCGTCGAAGAGATCGTCAGAGACGGCTGTTACGTCAGCGACTTCCAGTTCGACCCGCCGGACCTGGCCGCGCTCGCGGGCCGCGTCGACGACCTCTCGTTCGTCGACCTGCTTGACGTGGGGCCGGGGACCGGCTTCGGCACGACGACGCCGGAGCCCACGCCGCCCGACGCCCGCCACCTCGACATCGTCGCCGACGCGACCGACGACACGGGCCTCACGACGCTCCTGCTGCCGGGCGTCGCCGGCCCGAGCGAGGTCGACCTGATCGCCTCCTACGAGGACGCGTTCGACCTCGTCCGCGTCGGCGTCGACGCAGACGACCCCCACGCCGCGCGCCCGCTCCTCCGGGAACTCGCGGGCCTGGACGTGCGGACGAGCCTCAACCTGTTGAAGACGTACCTGGTCTCGCCGGCGGAGGCGATCGACGCCGCTCACTTCGGCGTCGAACACGGCGCCGAAGTGGTGTACGTCGTCGACTCGGCCGGCGGATTCACGCCGGAGGACGTCGGGAGGTACGTGACGTCGCTGACCGACACCGGCGCCGCCGTCGGCTACCACGGTCACGACAACACCGGCTTCGCCCTCGCCAACGCGGTCGCGGCCATCGACTGCGGCGCCAGCTACGTCGACGCCTCGCTCCAGGGGATCGGCCGGAGCGCCGGCAACACGCAGACGGAACTGCTCTGCGGTCGCTACCCGTCGGACGTCCCGCGCGAGGACTGGCGGCGCCTCCGCGAGATCGAGGAGGTCGTCGAGTCGGTGTATCCCGGCGAGTCCGGCGTCGCCGTCGACGACGTGCTCTACGGGCTCGCAGGCTTTCACTCGTCTTTCTCGGACCAGTTGCGCGCGCTCGCCGCCGAGTACGAGGCCTCGTTCGCCGACGTGCTCGTCTTCGCCGCGAAACACGACTGCTCGACCGTCGACGACGTGCGCCGCGCCTACGAGCCCGGCAAACAGGAGTCGACGCCCGTCCGGCCCGACGCGGCCGAGCCCTCGATGAACTGAGCGCTCGATCGACAGTCGATTTTCCGAACGCCGTTCGCCTCACTTCGCCAGTCCCGGACTCGACGAGTAGAGCGCGGAGAGCAGAGAGCAGAAAGGAAAGAACAGAGTAGAGAGGCGGAGAGGAAGGGCAGAGAGCGGAGAAGCGACTATGGCGGTTTCGAAGCCCGTTCTCAGACGAGCGTGTTCAGCGCGTCGCGGACGAACGGTTTCGGGTCGTCGAGCCGGAGGTAGTCGAAGCGTGGATGCTCGCGCAGCGACTCGACGACCGCGGCGAACGCCTCACGGCGGTCCGGCCGCTCGACCAGTTCCTCCGCGTCGAACAGGACGCTGTGCAGGTACGACAGTTCCCCGCGGAGGAGGTGACCGGCGGTACCGACCTCGTAGTCGCCGTCGATCTGCTCGCGCCGGCCGCTGGCGAGTTGCCAGTAGTGATACGGGAAGTCCGCACCGGCGCGCACGGAGAACGGCAGCGACGACCACAGGCGCGGGTTGATCTCCATCAGTTCGAACTCCCCGGTCTCCTCGTCACGCAGGAACTCCACCATCGCGAGGCCGTGCCAGTCGAGTTCGTCGAGCAGCGCGCGGCCGGACTCGCCGAGTTCGGGGATCGACACCGACTCGCGGAAAGCGCTCGGGCCGCCGGCGAAGTTGTACGCACGGACCTGCCGGTGCTGGAACGTCGAGACGGGCTCGCCCTCGTCGTACAGCGCGAAGAAGGCGTACTCGTCGGTCGTGGGCAGGAACTCCTGCGCGATGGGCGTGTGGCCGTTCTCGCGGCGGATCGTCTCGACGTCGGGTCTGTCGCCGTTGACGTACTGCGTCGAGGGCGGGTCGCGTGACTTCTCGGGTGGGTACTCGTCGACGTAGGCGTCGGCCAGCAGCGTGTAGCGGCCCTTGACGATCCACTCGCGGTCCCAGTCGTCGACGTCGTCGAGCAGGCGGGTGTCCGGGACAGCGACTCCCGCACGCTCGGCGATGTCGAACAGCTGAACGCGGTCCTGGACCTGTTCGAGGCCCTCCTGGGTCGGCCACTGGGTCTCGACGTGCGGTTCGAACTCCTCGCGGTAGCGCGCGAGTGTGTACACGTCCTCCTCGCGGACGGGGAGGATCGTCAGCACGTCCGGGCGCATCGCGAGGGAGAGCAGGGCGTCCTTGTAGGCGACGAGGTCCTCGTGCGGCGACGGGACGACGAGGGTCTCGCCGGCGTAGCGCGAGCGGAAGGCCGCGGCGTCGTCGTCCTCGGAGACGACGATCGTGTGGATACCGCGCTTCCCGAGCGACCGGACGCAGGCCACGCTGCTCGGCGCGTCGATAGCCGGCAGGACAACCGACCGCGGCCCGTCTGCAGGATCGATACTCATCTGCTCGCCGATTCACGCGACCGTGCCGTTAGTATAGACCGCTGGAACGGCAGAAGTGTTCGCCTACTGCACCGATCCGCGTCGATTCGCGCCGAACCCCCGCGTCGATTCCCACCGAATCCAGCGGCGAGTTCCGGTCGGCGGACCGGTCAGGCCTCGTCGGCCTCGGTCGCGTCGTCGATACGCGACCACTGGTCGTCGGAGAGCGACACCTCGATGGCGTCGAGGTTCTCGTCGAGCTGGTCGACGGTCCGCGCGCCGACGATCGGGACGCAGGTGAACCGCTCGTGGTCCATGAGCCAGCGCAGCGACACCTGGGCGGGCGTCGCGTCGACCTCGTCGGCGACCGCGCGGATCTCGTCCAGAACTTCCCAGGCCTGGTCGTCGAGGTACCAGTCCGTGAAGTGCTCGTCGAGGTCGCCGCGGGAGCCGTCGGGCGTCTTCACCTCGCCGTCGCCGACGCGCTCGTACTTGCCGGTGAGGAAGCCACCGTGCAACGGCGAGTACGGACAGACCGCGATGTCCTGGTCGGCGCAGACATCCAGGTACTCGGAGACGGGGTCACGGTAGGTCGCCGAATACTGGGGCTGGGTGACCGTGAACGCCTCGTAGTTGTTCACGTCGGCCTGCCAGAGACCCTTCGTGAGCTTCCAGGCGTCACAGGAGGAGATGCCCACGTAGTGGACCTTCCCCTCGCTGATCAGGTCGTCGACCGCCCGGAGCGTGTGCTCGATGGGCGTCTCGTCGTCGAATCGGTGCAGGTAGAGGAGGTCGAGGTAGTCCGTGCCGAGTTTCTCCAGCGACCCCTCGACCTCCGCGCGGACGTTCTTCTTCGAGAGGTTCTCCTGGAACCGGGAGACGTCCGACCAGTAGCACTTCGAGGCGACGACGTAGTCCTCGCGGTCGCGCTCGTCGAGCCACTCGCCGATCCACTTCTCGCTGCGGCCCTCGCCGTAGCCGTTGGCGGTGTCGATGAAGTTGCCGCCGCGCTCCTCCAGCGCGTCGAGGAGTTCGTGTGCCTCCTCGCGGTCGGTCTCCATGACGCCGCTGTCCTCGTGTTCGAGTCCGAACCGCCACGTCCCGAGACAGATGGGCGATACCTGCAGTCCAGTCGAGCCGAGTCGCACGTACTCCATGGTTGCATAGTGTGACGGCCGCGTGTTAACCGGTTGGGTCCCGGAAGCGCCTTCCGGCCGTCGGTCACCGCCTGTCGGCCCACAGCATCGCGACGGTCGCCGTGATCAGGACGAACGCGATCAGCGAGAGGTTCGGGATCGACAGGCCGACGACGCGCAGTTGCACGGCGGCGCAGCCACCGTCGAACGCACAACGGCCAGCCGACGATAGCTGCAGCCAGGAGTGATACGCCGCGAGGGCCGCGCCGCCGACCGAAAGGGGAAGGACCGTCCGGTAGACGCCGGTCCGGCGTTCGAGGAGCGCGACGCCGAGCACGACGACGAGGGGGTACATGAGGACCCGCTGGTACCAGCACAGGTCGCAGGGGACGAGCCCCATGCCGAGCGAGAAGTACAGGCTCCCGGCCGTCGCGACCGCGGCGACCAGCGCGCCGAACGCGAGCAGCGCGTGCGGGTCGAGCCGTTCGATGACGCGCCGGGTCACGGTCGACGGCTCGCGGGCCGCCTCAAAAGAACTTCCGAGTCGACGCTACCGCGGCGCAGGCGGTCCCTGCCGCGTCCCGTCTCAGGTCAGCCCGCTGACCGACCCACGGACGGTCAGACAGGTGCCGACGAGTGCGGCGGTGGAGCGGTCGCGAAAACATGCACCACGAAAGTCGGACGGGGAGAGAAGCGACGGCGGCGTTAGACGAAGCGGAACGTCTCGAGGTTCTTCGGCGCGAAGGTGCGCATGTTGAACTCGTGGTACAGCGCGGAGGACAGGTCCTGGGTCGAGGACTCGTCCCCGTGGACGCAGAGGACCTTCTCGGGGCGGGGGTTCATGGTCCGGACGAAGTTCTCGAGGCCCTGGCGGTCGGCGTGGCCGGAGAAGCCGTCGACGGTTTCGACGTCCATGTTCAGCGAGAGGGTGTCGGCGCGGCCGCCGCCGTCGTTGATGGGGATCTCGTCCCAGCCGTTCTGGATGCGACGGCCGAGGGTGCCCTGAGCCTGGTAGCCGACGAAGACCATCGTACCGTCATCCTGGCCGCCGACGTGGCGGAGCCAGGACATGATCGGGCCGCCCTCGACCATCCCGGAGGTCGAGAGGATGATGCACGGGCCGCCGTCGGCGACGTCCTGGCGTTCGTCCTCGCCGCCGTCGATGTGGTTGAACTGGTCGGCGAGGAACGGGTTCTCGTCGTCGTGGAAGATGCGGTCCCGGAGGTCGTCGCGGAGGTACTCGGGGTAGGTGGTGTGGATGGCCGTCGCCTCCCAGATCATCCCGTCGAGGTGGACCGGTACCTCGGGGATGTCGCCGTTGCGCATCGCCTCTTCGAGGACGAGCATGATCTCCTGGGACCGCCCCACGGCGAACGCCGGGATGAGGACCTTGCCGTCGCGTTCGACGGTGTCGCGGATGACCTCCGTGAGCTTGCGCTCGGAGTCGGCCTGGTCGGTCTGGTAGTCGTTGCGCCCGCCGTAGGTGGACTCCAGGACGAGCGTCTCGACCCGCGGGAACTCGTTGACGGCGCCGTTGAACAGGCGCGTGTCGTCGTAGTGGATGTCGCCGGAGAACGCGACGTTGTAGAGGCCGTCGCCGATGTGGAAGTGCGCGATGGCCGACCCGAGGATGTGCCCGGAGTTGTGGAGCGTGAGCTTGATGTCCGGCGCGATGTCGGTCACGTCGCCGTACTCCAGCGGGATGCAGTGTTTGATCGCCTCGCGGACCATCTCGGACTCGTAGGGCGGGGCGCGGCCCTCCTTGGCGGCGACGTCGAGGTAGTCCAGCGTCAGCAGGCCCATCAGGTCACGCGTCGGCTCCGTGCAGTAGATGGGGCCGTCGTAGCCGTACTTGAACAGGAGGGGGATGAACGCCGAGTGGTCGAGGTGGGCGTGCGTGAGCACGACCGCGTCGAGCGAACTCGGGCCAGAGCCGAGGGCTTCGGGAACCTGGAGGTACGGGACCTCGTCCTCGGCGCCTGGCTTGTCGCCGCAGTCGATCAGGACGCGCGTCTCCGGCGTCGAGAGGATGAAGGCGGCGCGGCCCACCTCGCGGCAACAGCCGAGGGTCGTGATGCGGACCCACTCGTCGTCGGACATCTCCTCGCGGTGGATCTGGCGGCCGATGCGTTCGAGGATGTCACGCCGCTCGTCCCGTTCCTGCTTGAGGAAGTTGCGGACGTTGTTGACCGTCGCCGACTCGATGGGCGGCGTGCGGACGACTTCGGGCGTCCAGCCGACCTCCTGGGTGATCTCCCGGAGCGTCGAGCCGTGGCGACCGATGACCATCCCGGGCTTCTGTGCCTCGACGACGACTTCGCCGGTGTCGTGGTGGAAGTCGAGGTCGGTCACGCCCGCGTCCTCGGGGATGATCCCCTCGATGGTCGCGCGGGCGTCGTCGGGCTCGGACAGCTCGCTCGGGTCGGGCCGGACGGTGATGCGCTTGCGGAGCTTCGAGGCGAGCCTGCGGATGAGGTCGCCGTTGCTCGCGAACGTCTTCGGATCGCGGGTGTACACCACCAGCTCGGGACCCTCGTAGGTGACCTCCGTGATGGAGATCTCGTTCGGAACTTCCTGTTCGATCTCTGCTCTGATATCGTCGAGTTGCTTGTCTACTTGACTCATAGCTGCGAAAACAGGGTCGGACCGGCCGGCCACCGGGCTCGGTGCGCGTTCGAGCGCTCACCGTCCCGATCGTCATGGCGTGCCTGCCGGGATCTGGAAACAATATTCATAGGTCGGTTTTCCTACTGGCGTAGTCCACTCCGGACCCTACACGGAAGTGTCCGGAAAACCGGCTTACCTCGGTCTAATCCCCCGGTGTTATAAAAGCCTTCGCAAAACAGTAGACGCTCCGACGCGTTCGGCCCGTATGCGCCTGACACCTGCGGTGGTCGCCGCCGAGCGCGAGTGGGTCCGCGAGCGCGCGCCGGTCGTCGTCGCGCTGATCAACGCGACACGGGTGGAACTCGGCGAACGCTTCGACACCGACGTGGCGAGCGTCGACGCCGAACAGTACCGCCGGGAGGTCGACGAGGTGTTCGCCGACGGCGACCGCGCGGTCAACGTCGCCGCGCTCGTCGGCCTCCTGCGCGATCTGGACGTCGAGGGCGACTATCCGGGCTTCGTCGTCGACGAACTCCTCGGCCGCGAACTCGCGGGGACGATCGCCGGGACCCAGCCGCTGCGACTGCTCGGTGAAGCCACTTTCCACTACGCGGACGTGGCAATCGAGGACGAGGCGGGCCCGGCCGCTGTCGAAGACGACGAACACCCGCCCGCCGGCGGCGGGGACGGAGACCCCGCCGGCCTCGACGACCTCGACGCCGCGCTCGCCGCGGGATTCCAGACGCGACTCCCCGGCTGGGAGTGGCGCGAGAGCGAGAGCCCGTTCGCGGTCACGGACTGAAACTCTCGAACGCTCGCCCGGCCAGCTATCGCGTACTGAACCACAGAGCGGCGTAGAACAGCACGACGGCCCCCACGGGATACCCGAGAGGGAGCAGTAGCATCGCCGCCAGACCGGTCAGGAGATCGCCCCCCTCAACGGTCGACGCGAACTGGAACAGCCACGGTCCCGCCGCCGCGGCGACGACCGCGACGGCGCGGTGGGCGGTTCGGCGCCGATCCGCGGCCAGATATCCCAGCGCCGAAAACGCGACGAACGGGAGGAGCGCGGCAGCGATCTTGGCGGACCCGGCGTAGGTGCCCCTGAAGTCCGCGGCGACGACCGCGGTGACCGCGGCGACGGTCGCCACCGACGCGATCACGGCGAAGACGTCGCCGCGCTCGAAGAACTCGCCGTCGGCGATCCGCTGCCCTATCGAGCGCCTGACGGCCGGCGTCTGGGACCGTGCGGTCACAGTAGCCGGCTGTCCGCCGGCTTCAGCCCGAGTCCCGGCTTCGTCCGTGCCGAATCGCGACCGAACCGACCGCGCCGCCAGCCAGATCCCCGCGACGGCCGACAGCAAGACCGCGACGGTGAGACCCGGCGACGGTGTCAGCCAGAGCAGTACGACGCCGATCGGGAGCACGAACGCTCCCGGCACGAGCATCTTGAACAGCCAGTCGTCGCCCGGACGCCAGCCGGTCTCGACTCGTCGCGGGTAGCTGTACGCGAACGCGGTGGCTAGCGTCGCCAGAACGAGGACCGGAACGAACGACGGGTCGAAGGCTTGCGGCCCCGCCCAGCCGAAGACGGTCGCGGCGACGGCCGCCCGGCCGTGGACCTGACTGCCGCTGTCGCCGAACACGAGGTAGGTGCGCGTCGACATCTCGTCGCCGTTCCAGACGACGCGATCACCCTGAACTGCCGCGCCCGGAACGTCGACGAGCGGCGTCGTTCCGTCGGGGCCGTGGACGACGAGACGGTCAGTCCCGATCCGGAACGGCGCTCGGTCGATCTCGTCCGACCGCGCCTCGCCGCCGGCGCGGAAAAACCGGTCTGCGACTACGGCTCCGAAGTGTCGCTCCGTCATCGATTCGACCCAGTAGGTGACGACGACCTCGTCGCCCTCGACCCGGGCCTCTAGATCCAGCCGCTCGAACGCCGCCCTGGAACGGTCGCTGTCGCGTTCGTTCGCTCGCAGCCGCTCGACGACTCGCTCGGCGGTCGTTCCGTTGATCCCGTCGCGGTTGCCGATAGTCATCCGGGCGACGAACCGCGCGTCGCCGCTCGCCCGGAGGTGAACGTGCGTTGCGCTCTCCTCGACGGCGGTCGCGCCGGACCCGTCGGCGACCTCCTCGACGACATCGACGCAGCCGTGACAGATGACTTCCTGCCTGGAGGCCGGTCCGCTACACCCCGACAGCAGCGCGAGCCCGGCGACGAGCAGTATCGCGGCAGCGAGCCTCCGACGGGACGACATACGGGCCGACTGGTTCGCCATTCAACAAGAGTCTTGCCCCGATCGCGGGTCGCGGCGCGCCCGCCGGCAGCTTACTCCCGAAGGAGCGCGTCGCCGTGGCGCTCCCGGAGCCGACGCAACTGCTCGCGCTGGTCGGCCATTCGTGACGGGAGCTCGTCGTGGACGTGCTCGAAGAGGTCGTCGACGTCGGGCGCGGCGCGCGACTCGGCTTCCTCGATGGCGTCGCCGACCCGCTCGTCGACCCTGTCGCCGACAGCCGCGACTTCCTCCTCGTCGAGCCGGCCGGTGTCGACGAGGAACGTCTCCAGACGGTCGATCGGGTCGCGCTCGCGCCAGTAGTCCACCTCGTCGTCGTCCCGGTAGGCGTCCGGGTCGTCCGAGGTGGTGTGAGCGCCGTAGCGGTACTCGACGGACTCGATCAGCGTCGGGCGGAGGTCTTCCGGGTCTGGGTCGAGCGCCTTCTCGCGGGCGTAGCGGACGACCGAGTAGACCGCCAGCGGGTCCATCCCGTCGACGCGGACGCCCTCGAAGCCGTAGGCGCGAGCCTTCTGGGCGAGCGTCGCGCTCGCGGTCTGGCGCGCCCGCGGGACGGAGATGGCCCACTGGTTGTTGTGACAGAGGAAGACCGTGGGCGCGTCGAAGACGCCGGCGAAGTTGAGTGCCTCGTGGAAGTCGCCCTCCGAGGTCGCGCCGTCGCCGAAATGTGAGAGGGCGACCGACTCGTCGCCGCGGTGGCGAGCGGCCATCGCCGCGCCGGTCGCGTGCGGGAGCTGCGTCGCGATCGGGATGGCCTCGGGCGCGACGGTCGGTCCGCCCGCCGAGCCGCTCGGGAGTTCGGCGCCCATGAGCCCGCGGAGGACGTCCGGGAGGTTGAACCCGGCGACCAGCCGGACCGCGTGCTCGCGGTAGGTGGGGAACACCCAGTCGTCGTCGGCGAGCGCGAGCGTGCTCGCGACCTGTCCGGCCTCCTGGCCGCTCATCGGCGCGTAGGTGGCGAGCCGGCCCTGGCGCTGCCAGCTCACCGCCCGCTCGTCGAAGCGGCGGGCGGTCCGCATCGCCTCGTACATCGTCACGAGCGATTCGTCCGAGAGGTCGGGCACCGTCGCGTCCGGGAGGAGGTGCCCGTCCTCGTCGAGGACGCGGACTTCGCCGGTCTCCTCCGCGTAATCGTTGGTCCGTACCAGATCGGTGTCTCGTATCGTGCTCATGGTGGGTCGTTCGTTGAGTCCGCAGTCGTGGGTCGCGAGCGCGCGAATGGGAGTCCCCACGGCGCAACGCGATCTGTCGGGGTTCGGTTCGGCGGCGGGGCGAGACGACGCGCTATCCGGGCGCGTCGCTGAGACGGCCGTCAGCGGTCTGTCGAGTGTCGAACTGCGAAAGAATCCGCCAGCCATGTACGGAACCGCGGGCGAACCGCACCGGATCGCTCGGAAGCCGGGGCAGACGCCGTCCGCGCAGCACTGGCGGAAGACATACGTGAAGCGAGGCGCCATTTACACTTAATAATTGTGTGAGATTCCGCACCACACCGCACGAACGTCCGCATTTCGCGACCGCCACCGCCGGTCGAAGTGGCCGGTGGCGGGAGCGCTCGACCGTCCGGTCGGCGGTCGGTGTGCGAGAGGGAACCGGGGCTTCGTCAGGTTCAAGAACGCGCTCGGCGATTTCCCGGTAATGAGCGGCGAGCAAGAGCTCGGGATAACCGAGAGCAAGGAGCATTCGACGGGCGAGTGGTACGCCGAAGTCGTGCAGAAGGCGGAGATGGCCGACTACGCCCCGATGGGCGGATTCATCGTCACCCGCCCGCGCGGCTACGCCGTCTGGGAACGCATTCAGGACCACCTCGACGGCTGGTTCAAAGACACCGGCGTCCAGAACGCCTACTTCCCCCTCTTTATCCCCGAGAGCTATCTCGAACGGGAGAAAGACATCGTGGAGGGTTTCGACCCCGAAGTGGCGTGGGTGACCCACGGCGGCTACGACGAGCTCGAAGAGCGCCTCGCCGTCCGCCCGACCAGCGAGTCCATCATCACCCCCTTCATCGCCGACTGGGTGCGCAGCCACCGCGACCTCCCGATGCGACTCAACCAGTGGTGTTCTGTCGTCCGCTGGGAAGCCACGGAGACCAAGCCGTTCTTCCGCACCAAGGAGTTCCTCTGGCAGGAGGGCCACACCGCCCACGCCGACGAGGACGGCGCCTGGGACGAGACGATGACCCGCCTCGACCAGTACGAGAAACTCTACGAGGACGTGCTCGCCATGCCGGTGCTGAAGGGTCGCAAGCCCGAACACGACAAGTTCCCCGGCGCCCACACCACGACGACCGTCGAGGCGCTGATGCCCGACGGGAAGTCCGTCCAGGGCGGGACCTCCCACTACCTCGGCACCTCCTTCGCCGAGGCGTTCGACATCACCTACAGCGACGAAGACGAGGAGGAGCAGACCGCCCACACGACCTCGTGGGGCCTCTCGTGGCGCTCGATGGGCGCGCTCATCATGACCCACTCCGACGAGCAGGGCCTCGTGCTCCCGCCCGCGCTCGCGCCCGAGCAGGTCGTGATCGTGCCCATCTGGCAGGAGGACAACCAGGACGAGGTCGTCGAGTACGCCGCCGACGTCGCCGCGGAACTCGACGAGGAGGGCGTCCGCGTTCACCTCGACGACCGCGACAACCGCAATCCCGGCTTCAAGTACAACGAGTGGGAGCTCAAGGGCGTCCCGCTCCGCATCGAGGTCGGCCCCAACGAGGTCGAGGACGAGGAACTGACGATGAACCACCGTCCCGACGGCGAGACCGTCGTCGAGAGCCGCGAGGACGTGGCCGACACCGTCGAGGACCACCTCGACACCGTCTTCGCGAAGCTGTACGCCAGTGCCGAGGAGACCCTGGAGGGCGAGATCCGCGAGGCCGACTCCCGCGAGGAGATCCTCGGCACCATCGGCCAGCACGGTGGCTACGTCAAGTCCGGCTGGTGCGGCGACGAGGACTGCGAGGAGCCCATCAAGGAGGCCATCGCCGCCGAGATCGCGATGGTCCCCCTCGACCGCGACGAGGAGCCCGTCCACGACGAGTGCGCCATCTGCGGCGAGGACGCCGAAGAGACCGCGTACTGGGCAAAGACCTACTGACGTCGACCGGTCCGTCCGTTTTCGGGACACCGTGGTTCGAACCGACGCGGACTCCGTTCCGGCGATCGGCGTCAGTTCCCGCTCGCCTTCGCCGCGCCCTTCTCGTACACGGGAGCGAGCGCGGCGTACACGGGATAGGGGACGTTACGCGCGAGCGCCTGCAGGACGTCGTGGTGGACGGGCGGATTCGAGTCGGCGACGAACGAATCGACGTCCGCCGTCGATAGCCAGCGGAAGAACTCCGTCGCGCCCGCGACGGGGAACGCCTGATCGAGGTCGATGTGGCCCTGCACGTCTCGCCACATGAACCGCTCGTCCGCCCCCATGGTGAACGCCCCGCGCTCGAACCCGCTGCGGATCGCCTCGAACGTCTCCGGGGACGTCTCGTATCCGAAGTCGTTTGGGTCGAGGCCCGCCAGGAGCAGTCCACACATCGTCCGGTAGCACTTCTCGCACTCGTTGCAGTTCGCTCCCGCGTCCGATTCCGTGCACGTCCGGAGGGTGAGGTCCACGTCTTCCGAACGGACGTAGTCCGCGATGAGTTCGAGTTTCTCCTGTCGGCTCAACTCGTAGCCGTCGTGGTGACACTCCGTGTGCCCCCAGCGGACCCGATTGTCTATCTTCGGGTGCGACCCCCACGGCTCGGCGAACTCCTCCGTGTGGGTCGCGGCCATGTGGACGGTCCCCAGTCCGAGTTTGTAGGCGAGGGGCGCTGTCAGGCCGAGGAGGCCGAGTCCGTGACCGACGGAACTGTACCACGCGCCGTCGACGTACCGCTGGTAGTGCGCCTGGAGCATCCGCGTGTCCAGGAACGACAGCATGTTCGACCGAACGTACCGGTCTTCGACCCCGTGTTCGTCGGCGAACCGAGCGATCTGGCCACGCACGTTCTCCCAGCGCTCGTCCTGGTCGTCGCCGATGACCCAGCCCTGGACGCTGACGAGCGTCGGATCGGCGTCCCGCGTGCGGACGTAACTCGCCACCGAGTCCACGCCGCCGCTGAACAGCAGTCCCTCGCCCTCGAACGACGCCGGATCGCGCTCTCGCCGCGTGTCGACGACCTTCTCGGCGCGGATCTCTCCGCCCTCCATGAACGCGGGGTACATCTCGACCAACGCGTCTCGGACTTCTTCGAGCGCGCGCAGAAATCGGGCGTCCACGACCGGTACCGACACGTCGGCACCGTTCGCCCACGCCACCGGACAGACCTGCGCGAGCGCCGGGATCACCGAGATGGACGGTGGCACGTCGGAGACGTCGACGTCGTACTCGACGCGGAAGCGCTCTCCAGTGAAGAACCGACGGAGCCGGTCGGGCGGTGTCACGTCACACTCGATCACCGATGACGCTGTCGTCGGGGGAGCGATCTCGTGCGTCATACCTCGTCTCGTCGGAGTGGATCGGAGCGCCGTCGCTGGCCGTCTCTCTCTGACAGTGTTTTAGCCATGCCGTGATCGCCAGATTGCACGGGTCCGTGTTAGTTGTTGACGGACTACCGGAACGGACGAACGATAGGGGATGGAATACGGCCAGACAACGACCATCTACGCTCCGATCGCCACTCCCTAATTCACCGCTTGAGCGGTTTTGACGCCCGATCCGACGCGCCACCCGGAAAACGCCTTACTCGAGCGCGGCTCCCCGGATGCCGTCCCGATAGCGCCGTTCGTGCCGTCGGCCGACAGGGGCGTGCGTCGAACGGCGGGCGAAGCCGTGTTGGCGACCGCGGTGAGGTCGTCGCGGTCGTCATGGTCGTCGCGGTCGTAGGGGCTGATCACCCCGGAGACGGCGACTCGATCCCGGTGGTGCCGTCGCGGACGTCTTCGGGGAGATTACGACGTTCGTATCGCCGTCCCCCCTCGAACGGCGTTCACCGCCGCACCGACCAGCACGACGATGCTGGCGAAGTACAGCCAGGTGACGAACAGCAGCACGGCTCCGATCACGCCGTAGGCCGCGAACCGGTCTGCGCCGGACGCGTAGATCCGGAACCCGATCTGCAGCAGCACCCACCCGACCGCCGCGACGACCGCGCCCGGCAGCACCCCCTTCACGGACACCTCGACCGGCGGGAGCACGTAGTATATCGGCAGGAACGCCAGCGCGAGCACGGCGATCAGGACGACCGTCCCGAGCACGTTGACGAACGGGATCTCCAGCGATAGCACCGAGAGCGCGACGCCGACGGCGACGACGAATCCGACGGCGAGTGCGATACCGACGATGACGACGAGGGCGTCGCGGACCTGCTCGAGCAGCGACGCCTCGACCTCGTCCGTGTACACCTCGTCGAACGCCTGGTCGAGACCGCGGAAGAGCTTCAGGGCGCTCCACGTCAGCGTGACCAGGCCGACTACGGATGCGGCCCCGCGTCCGGTGGTGTTGGTCAGCGTCTGCGACACCGTCTCCGCGCCCGAGGCGGAGAGTTGCTGTTCGAGCATGCTCGTCACCTGATCGGCCAGCGCCTCACCCCCGACGGCCGACGCGACGACGACGGCGAGCAGGATCAGCGGGATGATCGACACGAATCCGTAGTACGCGATCCCCGCCGCCAGAAACGTGAGATTTCGGTCACGCGCGAGCTCGACGACGGAGCGAACTGTCGACATACCTCTCGTAGCGGCTCTATTCGGTTGAAACCGAGGCTGGCGCAGGAAAGCGTCTCTCTGTCGGTGGCGAGCCGTAGGGTAACCGGATGAATTCGCCGTAGAAGCCCCCTCGCGTTCGATATCCGTCACACAGGCGACCGCGACCGGACGAAACGACCCCCCTCAGTCGGTTCGCCGGCACGGACTCGTCGGACAGGGCTGTTCGAACGCCGCTCGGTGTTCGAGCGGACACTCACGGGCGAACTCTCGGGCCTCATGACTGAGTGCCGATAGGAGGGCTTATTTCGGTAAGCGATTCACGCGTACACGAATGGCAGAACTGTCCCGGCGTTCGACAGTACGGATCGGCTTTGCTCTGGGCATCGTCGTGGGACTCGTGTTTCTCGGGGCGAGTTTCGTGACGGCCGGCGAATCGGCCACGTCCGCTGCAAAGGACCAGAGCGACCTCTCGATGGACGAGCGGGACCAGATCGCGCCGCCGACCGAGAACATCACCGTGGTCGCCGGCCAGGGCTTCGGCGATCAGCCGGGCGACGCGATCACGGCGTTCCGGCCGAACGGGACGCTCCTCCGGTACAACAACACCTACGACGAGTATCACGACGTCGACCCCGTCGAAGGGACCAGTCACACGGTCCTGTACGTCGCGGCGAACCACGTCGGGAAGGACGCCTGCGGCGCCACCACGAAGTGTACGATCAGCGTCATCGAGGAGATGAACCTCTCGACGGGGGAGACCACGCGACTGCACCGGTCGGTCGCGCCGCGGAGAGTGGGGGACAACACCCACGACGTCGACCGCATCGACGAGGACAGACTCCTGGTCGCGGACATCGCCTACGACCGAGTATTCGTTCTCAACGAGACGACAGAAGAGATCGAATGGGAGTGGGAGGCACAGACCGACTTCCCGATCAGCGGCGGCGGGCCGTATCCCGAAGACTGGACGCACGTCAACGACGTCGAGGTCTTACCGGACGGCCGATTCATGGTCAGTCTCCGTAATCAGGACCAAGTCGTCTTCCTGGAGCAGGGGACCGGGCTGCTGGAGAACCAGACGCTCGGGGCCGAGAACGACTACGACGTGCTCTACGAGCAGCACAATCCCGACTACATCCCCGAATCGCGTGGGGGCCCCGCCGTTCTCGTCGCGGACAGCGAGAACGACCGGATCGTCGAGTACCAGCGCGAGGACGGCGGTTGGGAGCAAACGTGGGAGTGGAGCGACGGTGAAGCGGACTGGCCGCGAGACGCCGACAGGCTCCCGAACGGGAACACCCTGATCGTCGATTCCAACGGGGGCCGCGTCCTCGAAGTGAACCAGTCCGGGGACATCGTCTGGCAGATCGAATCGAAGTCGGTCTACGACGCCGAGCGGTTCGAGACCGGCGACGAGAGCACCGGCGGTGAAAGCGCGAAGTCCCTCGGACTCGAGTCGGTCTCCATCACTCGGACGGAGTCGCCGACGATGTCCCAGCGAGTACGGAGCGTCCTCCCCCACGAGATCAACGGCGCGGTCGGGTTCGTCAAGCCCATCTGGATGTCGTTCTCCGACGTCGTCGTCTCCGTCGGGATACTCGGACTCGTCCTCTCCTGGGCGGGCATGGAACTGTGGATCCGACGACACAGCGTGGTCGTTCGATCCCCGATATCGATACGCGAGAGCCGGTAATTCTGGGTCGACAGTGCGCTTCCATCGGTCTCGTCCCGCGCCGATCCTCCGGATGGGACGGCCGAAACGCGACGGACCGGTCAGTCCCGGCGCGATGGCGGAACCGATTCCGAGTGACGCCGCGGTAGCTCTCGATATCGCGGGAACTGTGAGCCGATCGACGGGCAGTTCATTCGTTCCGACCGCCCGAGCGAGCCGCCTGGACGGCCAGCGCACCGACGACGAACGCCGCCGCGACCGCAGCGAACCCGAAGCCGGGCCCCTCGGTGCTCGTCGATTCCGTCTCGGACTTCGTGGCACCGTCACGCGCTGTCCCGACGGTCAGCGAGCCCGCCTCGGCGTCGTTCACGGTCACGTCTCCCTCCACCGCCGGGAACTCGACGGAGACGTTCCTCCGAGCGTCCGGCGGGACCCGGACCGTCTCGTTGGCGACCGGCCGACCGTCGACCGCGACCGACAGGGTGTGTAGCGCCGTCCGGTTGCCGCGGTTGACCAGCGTGGCCTCGACGGACGCGTTGTACCCGGTACGCACCCAGTCGGCGAGCCCGCTCGCGGCGACCACGTCGACGTCCCCGGACCTGGGGGCGAGTTCCCCGCTCGCCGGCACGGCCGTCCGATTCCGAGCCGTCGGTGAGCCGCTGACGGCGTCAGATTCGACCACCGTCACCGTCGGGAGCTCCGTCCCGTCGACGGCGAGCGCGTGGTCGCCCACCCCGTCGAACGACCGCTCGAACGTGAGCAGGTCTGACTCGCCCGCGTCGAGCCTGATCCCCTTCGCCGCTACGAGTTCTCCGTCGACGCGGAGCGTGACGAGTTCCCGTTCGGCCCGGTCGCCCCGATTCGTCACTCGCGCCTCGACCACCACGGAGTCGTCGGCGGTAACCGTCCGCTCGCTGAGTCGCGTCCGGACGATCTCGAACGACTCCGTCGCCGTCTCGTCGGGGGCCGGAGTGGCCGTCGCCGCCTCCGTGGAGGCGCCTACTCGCGGCGTCACCGTCGGCGTGTCAGTCGCCGCCGGCGTCTCCGTCGGCGACGGTGTTGACGTCTCCGTCGGGGACGGGGTCGACAGTTGCGTTTCCGTCGGTGTGGAGGTCGGGGTCGGTGTCTCAGTCCGCGTCTCCGTCGGAGTGGAGGTCGCGGTCTGCGTCTCCGACGGCGTTGGTGTCCGCGTAGCCGTCGGCGACGGCGTCGCGGTCTGCGTTGCCGTCGCCGTTTGAGTGGCAGTCGGAGTGGGCGTCTTAGTCGGGGTGGGCGTCTCAGTCGGAACCGACGTTGGCGTCTCAGTCGCCGTCGCCGTGGGGGCCTGCGTTATCGTGGCGTTCGGAGTCGCGGTCGGTGGATCCGTCGTCGTCGCTTCGCTTCCGTCGTCGCTCTCGTCGTCGTCCCACCAGCCACTTTCGTCGTTCTCATCGTCATCGCCATCTCGTTCGTCACCGTCCCGCTCGTCCTCCTCTTCGTCGTCTCCGTCATCGTCGCGCTCGCGCTCATCTTCCTCCTTGTCCTCGTCCTCGTCTTCTTCGTCCTCTCTTTCCCGTTCCTCTTCCTCCTCGTCTTCGTCCTCTTCGTCGTCTTCATCGCCCCCGTCATCGTCGCGCTCGCGCTCGTCTTCGTCATCTTCGTCTTCGTCGTCCTCTCTTTCCCGTTCGTCCTCCTCTCCGTCGGGTTCGTCCGTGGCGAGCAGGGACAGCGGGCCGTCCGCGGACGCGGAACCGCCGTCGGAGACGGCGGTTCCGTCGCCGCTCAGTCCGATCGTCGAGACCGCTCCGGTCGCGACGGCTGCTCCGCCGAGCGCGGCGACGCTCAGGAGTACGACCATCGCGAGTCGCGGCGAGGCGACGCGTTCCATGGTTGAACGCCGCGCGAATCACCAATTGTTAATGGCCCGTGAGGTCGAGTAACGTCCTCCTGCGGCGATCGGTGTGAAAATAGAACTGGCGCTTCAGCCGGCCGTTCCCGCAGAACGGGGCGGGCGACCCCTCCAGCGGATCCGCACCGAGACGCATCCTCGGACCATCCCCGATATCGGTCTCGCTGCTCCCGTAAGCCCTCTATTCTGACACCCGCTTCGCGAACCGCATGCGCCGTCAACAGTCCGCGAAGTCCGCGTTTCCGCCGGAGTCCGGTTCGAGGGTTATAAATCGTCGTCCCTGAACCGGTAGTAGCCGACCGCGAGCGGGACGGCCGTCCAGAGGGCGAGGATCGCGATCGCCGCCCACCAGTCGACGTAGACGGGAACGCCGTCGGCCACGTAGCGCGCCGACCGGTCGACGTCGAACCCGGCTCGGATCAGGCGACCGTACGACTCGCCGGGACCGAACAGCCGGAACAGCAACGCCCAGTCGGGCATGTCGCTCAGGACGGCGAACTGGAACCGGTGGAGGAAGAGCATGACCACGGAGTGGACGGTCCCCCAGAGGTTCACGGCGAGCATGTATCCGCCGAAGGCGCCGAACGTGATCCACCGGTCGGCCGTCGTCGACATCGAGAGACCGATCGCGGTGCCGAGGAACGCCACCCCGTAGAGCGCGGACGCGAACAGGAACCACGGGTACAGCGCCGCCCCGTCCGTCCCGTAGCGGACCGCGCCGACGATCCCGGCCGCGGTGAGCGCGACGAGCGTCGGCGCGAGCAAGACCACGGTCCGACCGACGAGCGTCCCGACGACGAGGTCCCGCCGAGAACAGGGGAACGACAGCGCGAGGAACAGCCTCCCGCTGTCCCGGTCGTCGGAGATGGACTTGTAGCCCAGCAGCAGGGCGACGATGGGCAGGACCGCGGCGACCACGCCGGTGAGCCCGTTCAGGAACGCCGGGAACGACGCGGCCCCCAGGTAGGAGTGACCGAACGCGTAGCCGACCGAGAGAGCCGTCAGCAGCGCGAACAGCAGCCAGATCGTCTTCGACCGGCCGGCGTCGCTGACGTCTTTCCGCGCGACGTCGGTCCAGCTCACGAGAGATCCCTCCCGGCGAAGCGCGCGTACGCGAGTCCGAGCGGCCCGACGACCCACAGCGCGAGCAGGGCGAGCGCGACCCACTCGCCGAGATACCACGCCTCACCGGCGCTGCGACTCGGGTCGACGAGCCCGGCCGTGGCGCGCGTGAAGACGCGACCGGGTTCGAGCGCGAAGACGAACTCCGCGGCGCCTGGCAGGCCCTCATCGGCCAGTCCAGCGGCGCTCAGTCCGAGCGCGAGCGCCCGTTCGAGCGTGTCCCACATCAGGACGAACAGGAACAGGAGCGCGAACCCGAGGACGAGCGCGCGCCGCTTGGTCGCGACCGCGAGCGAGACGGCGACCCCGATCCCGCACCAGACAGCGCCGTACGCGACGGCCAGAGCGACGAAGACCAGGAACCGACCGAGCGCGAGCTCGCCGAACGGGTAGACGACCAGCGCGCCAGCGACGGCGAGCGCTGCGACGAGCGTCCCGGCCAGGACGCCGGTCCGGCTGACGTACTTCCCGAGGACGACGTCCCAGCGGCTCTGCGGGAGCGACAGCGCGAGCCGGATCGCCCCCGACTCGCGGTCGCTCACGACCGCGTTGTAGCCGAGCAGGATGCCGACGAACGGGACCAGCGTCGTCAGTATCCCCTGCACGAACCCCGGGAACCGCGCGGTCGTGTACGGTTCAGTCCCGATCACCGGGTAGAGGTAGCCGGCGAGGACGACGGCGAAGCCGACCAGCCCGAGCAGGATCTTGACCGATTGCGCGCCGACCGTGAGCGCACCGTCCTGGCGGGCGACGGAACGCCACGTCATCGCTGACCGGACCCGGTGTACTCGATGAACATGTCCTCGAGCGAGGCCTCCTCGGTCCGGAAGTTCACCACGTCGACGCCCGCGTCGTGCAACTCGACGAGGATGTCCATCTTCGCGTCGTTCGTACACGTGACCTCGATCGTCGACTCGTCCTGTGCGACCACGGTCTCGACGCCCGCGACGGACTCGATCCTGCCCAGGACGCCGTCCTCCAGTCGGTCGAGCGTGATCACGAGTTTCGTCCCGCCGCCCAGCGACTCCCGGAGGCCCTCGATGGTGTCGACGGCGACGAGTTCGCCGTCCTGGAGGATGCCGACGCGGTCACAGACCGCCTCGACCTGTTCGAGGATGTGGCTGGAGAAGAAGATGGTCGCGCCGCGCTCGTTCTCCTCGCGGAGGATCTGTCGCATCTCCGCGGCGCCGTTGGGGTCCAGCCCCGTGCTCGGCTCGTCCAGCAGGAGCAGGTCCGGTTCGCCGACGAGCGCCATCCCGAGCACCAGCCGCTGGGCCATCCCTTTCGAGTAGTCGCTGGCCTCGCGGTCGGCGTCGTCGAGGATCCCGACCCTATCGAGGATCTCGCTGGGGTCGGCCTCCGCGTCCTTCGTGCGCATCGCGTACTCGATGTGCTGGCGGCCGGTGAGCCGCTCGAACACCGAGTAGCCCTCCGGCAGGACGCCGATCCGCCCGCGCGCCGCGGTGCCGTCGCCCTGGCAGTCGTGTCCGAATATCTCGGCGGACCCCTCGGTCGGCTTCACGAAGTCGAGGAGGACGTTGATGAACGTCGACTTGCCGGCGCCGTTGGGCCCGAGGAAGCCGAACGTCTCCCCTTCCTCGACGGTCAGGTCCAGACGGTCCAGCGCCGTCTCCGTCCCGTACCGCTTCGTTACCTCGTCCGCATCGATAGCTACCATGTCCGTGTACTGTGCCACCGGGGTATTAATACCGAGAGAAGAATTTCAGGGCCAGCAACTCGTCGATCTCACCGCATCGCACGACGATCCGTCCCGGACGGCGTCGCTCAGACCGACGACTCTCCACGGGCGAACGCGGCGAACGTCTGGCTGTCGACGTCACACCGGACGGCCGGCTTGAATCCGCCGAGGTGAGCGCCCCGGTCGCCCCCGGACTGCGGGCGCAGCACCTCCGAGACCGCCTCGTCCATGTAGTAGTTCGGGCCGTGCCGACTGTCGCTCAGTCGGACCGCCCGGTCGAGCAGGCCGCCGGGTTCGCGTCCCGGGACGATCACCACGGACCGCGGTCGCTCCGTGAGATCCACGTCGTGAGCGTACAGGTCACCGTGTTCGGCGAAGCGCTTGGCATGAGCGTTTCCGGGGTGCTCGTCCAGCAGCGTCGCTTTCTCCGCGTCGTCCGCCTCCGGGTCGACGACCACGGGCGACTCGGCGACGGTGAAGTACCCGAACAGGTAGCGGTGTTTGTACTCGGAGTCGGGACCCGGGAAACCGCCGTAGAAGGCCACTGCGTCGCCCGGTTCGAGGGCGCGGAGTGCCGCGACGTAGCCCGGCCGGGGTTCGCCGTAGGTGAGCGCCTCGAAGTTGGGGTCGCGGTGGACCGGCCGGTCGCGGATCGCCTCCGGGTCGGTGATCCACTCGCCGTCGCTCCCCGGGCGGATACCGTCGAGCAGGTCCGCGAGCGGCCCGTCCCGGTGTCGACAGCCGAGGGTCCCGTAGGTGGCCGTCTCGCTCGTCGCGCCTTTCTCGGGGATGGGAACGTACTCGAACCGACCGTCGGTGCCCACCCGGGGAACGGGCCGGACGTTGCCGGTGTCGGCGCCGACACCGCAGAGGACGACAGTCAATGGAGTCGATCTACTCCCGCAGCGCGTCCTCGCGCTCGGTCGCCTCTAACGTCTCTTCCTCGACGCTCGTGGCGACGACCGCCGGCTTGTACGCGCCGCCGTCGATGAGGTCGTGGTCCGAGACCGACGACTCGACGAAGCGAGTGAACGCGCGGCGCTCCGGCGGGAGTTCGCCGTAGAGCACCTCTTCCTCGACCAGGTCGTAGACCGGGATCCGAGGTGTGAGCAGGGTGTTCTCGCCGACGACCGAGTTCTCGCCGACGACGAACCCCGAGGTGACGC
Organism: Halosimplex rarum; assembly: GCF_047715405.1. Lineage (NCBI taxonomy): Archaea > Methanobacteriati > Methanobacteriota > Halobacteria > Halobacteriales > Haloarculaceae > Halosimplex > Halosimplex rarum. Next base: position 64,796 of record NZ_CP180412.1, on the reverse strand, counting down.
GACAGCCAGCGCCCAGCGAGACGCCGTCCTCGACGATGACAGGCGCGTCCTCGACCGGTTCGAGCACGCCGCCGATGAGCGTGTTCGCGCCGAGTTTCACGTCCGACCCGATCTGCGCGCAGGAGCCGACCGTGTCGCAGGAGTCGACAAGCGTGCCGTCCCCCACGTGGGCGCCGATGTTGACGAACGCCGGAGACATGAGGATGGCGTCGCTGCCGACGTAGGCACCGCGACGGATGACCGTCCCGTCAGGCGTGTTGCGGGTGCCGCGCTCGGCGAGGTCGCCCGTTTCGCGCAGCGGGAGCACGTCGTGGTAGGTCACGTCGCCGTACTCGCGGGCCTCCGTCTCGCGCAGGCCGAAATTCAGGAGGATGCCCTGCTTGACCCACTCGTTGGCCTCCCATCCATCACTACCCTTCTCGGCGGCGCGGACCTCGCCGGCTTCGAGCGCGGCGAGGAACGCCTCCAGCGTCGCGAGGTGGTCGTCGGTCGCGTCGGCGGCCGTCAGGCCGTCCTGCTTCTTCGCCCAGAGGTCCTCGATATCGGCTTGCAGACTCATTGGACGGCCGTTCACGCTCCGCCGTAATAGCGACCGTGGTCTGGAGTCCGGTCGGCTCCGTCAGTCCGCGTCGATGACCTCGTCGAACTCGTGCCAGCCGTCGCCCTCGTCGGCGAGCCAGACGGCTGCGTCGAGCGCCCCGGCAGCGAAAACGGCGCGGTCCTCGGCGCGGTGCGAGAGCGAGACCACCTCGTCGTTGCCGGCGAGGACGAGTTCGTGCTCGCCGCGGACATCCCCCGCGCGGCGGGCGAAGACGCCGATCTCGTCCGCTTCGCGCGGGGCGTGGCCCTCGCGCCCGTAGACCGGTTCCACGTCCCGCTCCTCCTGGATGGTTTCGAGAATGGTGTTCGCCGTCCCGGAAGGCGCGTCGACCTTGCCGTTGTGGTGGGTCTCCATCAGTTCGAGGTCGTACCCCTCCAGCGCGCCGACGGCTTCCGTGACCGTCCGGAGGAGTACCTGGATCCCGCGCGAGAAGTTGGTGGCCTTCAGCACGGGAATCTCGTCGCTGGCCGCTTCGAGCGCGTCGAACCCCGTGGCGTCGAAACCGGTCGTCCCGACGACGAGGGCGACGTCCTCCTCGACGCAGGCGTCGACGATACCGAGCGCGGCCTCGGGCGTCGAGAAGTCCACGACCGCGTCGGGGTCGTACTCGGCGAGCGCGTCCGGAACACTCGCCGCGCCGACGACCGGAACCCCGTCGACCTCGCCGGCGTCGCTCGCGTGGAAGCCGACGACGACCTCCACGTCGTCGCGTTCGGCCGCCGTCTCGATGACCGTCCGACCCATCCGTCCCGCCGCGCCGTTGACCGCGATTGCCGTCGTCATCGCTCTAGTTCGGCGTACTCGTCCTCGTAGTCGAAGGTTTCGGCTTCCAGGTCGTCGAGCACCGCTTCGAGGTCGTCGCGGTACTCCTCGGACAGACGAGTCAGCGGCGAGCGCATCCGCGCCGGACCGTAGCCGCGGATCTGCATCGCTTCCTTGACCGGGATGGGATTGGTCTCGACGAACAGTTCGCGGAACAGCGGGCCGAGACGGTGGTGGATCGCGCGAGCGCGCTCGAAGTCACCTGCGAGCGCCGCGCCGACCATCGCACAGGTCCGCTCGGGTTCGACGTTGGCCGCGACGCTGATCGCGCCCGTCGCACCCACCGAGATCATCGGCAGGGTCATCCCGTCGTCGCCCGAGAGCACGTCCAGATCGGTGTCTCGCGTCCGTTCGATGATCTCGCTGATCTGTCCCATGTCGCCGCTGGCCGCCTTGTACCCCTGGATGTTCGGATGCTGGGCGAGTTCCTCGACCGTCTCGGGCTCGATGTTCTGCCCGGTGCGCGAGGGGACGTTGTAGACGATCTGTGGCAGGTCGACCTCGTCGGCGATCCGCTCGTAGTGGTCGACGAAGCCGCGCTGTTCGGGCTTGTTGTAGTACGGCGAGATGAGGAGGAGCGCGTCCGCGCCGGCCTCGGCCGAGCGCCGGGAGAGCGACAGGGCCTCGCGGGTGTTGTTCGAGCCCGAGCCGGCGATGACTGGCACGTCGTCGACGGCGTCGATGACCGCTTCGACGACCTCGATGTGTTCGTCGTGGGTCATCGTCGCCGACTCGCCGGTCGAGCCGCAGGGGACGAGGCCGTCGACGCCCGCGGCTTCGAGCCGCTGGGCGTCGCGTCGGTGCGTTTCGAAGTCGATGCCGCCGTCGTCGTGGAACGGCGTGCACATCGCGGGGTACACGCCGCGGAACTGGAACGTCGTCATTGGGGTTGAGTTCGCGTCGGTGGGTGATAGGCTACCCGGGATCGGTCGTCGGGTGCGAGGCGCGACCAGCGAGGGAGCGCCTCGATTGTGAGCGGGGAGCGCGAAGCGCGACCCGCGAGCAGTGCGAACGGCCGGGGGCCGGCCCGCGACGAGGACGCCACGCTCGCCGGGAGCCGCTCACGACCGTTTGCGTTTCGGAGAATCGGCGGACACGCCGGGCTCGTCGGCGACTGCGGCCGTGACTCCGGCGTGGAACATACGCGAGAGACTGACAGCGAGTGACTTAGTGGTTGCGGACGAGCGCTCCTCGCTCACTCCATCAGCGACCGGAGGACTTCCAGTTCCTCCTCTTCGGTCAGTCGATCGGACTCCAGACAGGCGTGGACGACCTTGTGCGCGAGCGCCGGCGAGAGCGACAGCGCTGCTCCCGCCTCGGCCTCGGTGTCGTCCAGCCGCGACTCGATCGACGCCAGCCGGTCCTCGACGGCGGCGAGTCGACGGTCGGTGGTCCCGGCCGGCGCCGCGTCCTCGGTACCGGGGTCACCGCCGCCGGCGCCCGGCCCGGACTCGCGGCGAGCGACCGCCCGCGTCGGCGCCGACTCCGCGTCGCAACCCGTGGACTCGGCGGACATCGGCGACTCCGTGTCGGTCTCGCTGGCGGTCGGTACCGTTCGTTTGTCCCTCTCCGGCGTCGTCGACTGCTCCTCACGGCTCGCGACCTGCTCGTCGCCGAAGACCGACTCGGCGAAGGCGCGCCTGTCGCTCCACTCGAATCCCGGGATCGCGTTGAGCCGGCGACAGACCGTCGCTCGCGTGACGTCGAGTTCCTCCGCGAGGTCGCCCTGCGAGGCGTCCGGGCGCTCGTACAGCGCCCTGAGCGTCCGACGCTGCTTGTCCGACAGCGACTGGATCTCCGGCGGAGCGTCAGATTCGCGCGAATCGTCGTCCGTGGTCGCCGTGTCGTCCGTGGTCGCCGTGTCGTCGCCAGCAATGGCAGCATCGTCCGTAGCGGGTTCCTCGTTGTCGACTCCACCGCCAGTGTCGGTGTTTTCGTCCGCGAGGGTCTCGCCCGTCGAAGCGTTGTCAATAGTGGCGGTCTCTGCATCGGTCTCGGTCGTGATGTCAGTGCCCATCGCGGTATCGTCCGTGGTAGTAGCGCTGTCGTCCGAGGCGGTGGAAGTGTCGTCCGCGGTAGTAGCGGTCTCGCCCGTGGCAGTGGAGGTGTCGTCCGGTGCAGCGGCGGTGTCGTCGGAATCGCTCGCGTCGCTCGACGCGCCGTCGGCTGTGACGTGGCCGCCGGCGCCGTCGTACTCGGGAGAACCGACCGCATCGCCGTGCCCCCCGGTGGAATCGGTTTCATTGCCGGGGTCGCCGTACTCGTCGAGGACGCGCTCGACGAGCGTCGGCGACGCGCCGCTGACCTCGTCGGCGATGGCCTCAAGCGACGCCTCCGGGTCAGAGGCCGCGACGTCGAGGATCCGCCTGTGAATCATCGCTCGCGGCTGGTCGCGTCCGCGGTCCGCGCTACTCATTGTTTATACTACAGTTAGCGCTCTCGTATAGAACTTCCGTTTCAAGTAAATATGTAAACATCAAATGACTACGGACTAATTAATTCCGATCTCCATCTAACCGGAACCAGAGAAAGTAGAGATCCTACTCGTCAGCACAGTATACCCGGAGTGGCGAGAGAATCCGTAGTTCGATCCGGCAGAGCGGAGAGAAGTAATAGCGACCGACTGGATCGTCAGTCGTCGGCCTGGCCGTGGCTGGGGACGCCGGTGTCCGAGGCCGGTGCGGCGGGGGCCGGCAGATCGGTGCGGACGTCCGCGCTCTCGCGCTCCTCGATGATCTCGGCGTACGCGTCGGGCAGCACCTTGGTGAAGTTCGCGAGCTCCGCGTCCCAGTCGTCGAGCAGGTCGCGGGCGCGCTCGGAGTCGGTGTACTCGGCGTGGTTCTCGACGAGGCGGGTGATCATCTCGCGGTCGCGTTCGTCCAGCGTCGGATCGATCGAGACCATCCCCGTGTTGGCCTTCCGGGCGAACCCGCCGTCGGGGTCGTAGACGTAGGCGACGCCGCCGGACATCCCGGCCGCGAAGTTCTTGCCCGTCTCGCCCAGTACGACGATGGCGCCGCCGGTCATGTACTCGCAGCCGTGGTCGCCGACGCCCTCGACGCAGCCCTTGACGCCGGAGTTGCGGACGGCGAAGCGCTCGCCCGCCATGCCGTTGACGTAGGCTTCGCCCTGGGTCGCGCCGTAGAGGGCGACGTTGCCGATGACGACGTTCTCCTCGGCCGCGTAGTTGGCGTTCTCGGGCGTCCGGACGAGGAGCTTCCCGCCTGAGAGCCCCTTGCCGACGTAGTCGTTCGCCGTGCCGACGAGATCCATCGTGATCCCGTGCTGGAGGAACGCGCCGAAAGACTGGCCGGCGGTCCCCTCCAGGCGCACGTCGACGGTGTCGTCCGGCAGCCCCTCGCCGCCGTAGCGCGCGGAGACCTCGTTCGAGAGCGTCGCGCCGACCGCGCGGTTGACGTTGTCTACTTCCGTCGAAACGGCGACGGGTTCACCGGATTCGAGCGCCCGCTCGGCCTCCTCGATGAGGTCCCAGTCCAGCGCGTCGGCGACGTCGTGTGTCTGCTCGCGGGTCTTGTAGCGGTCGTCGTCGCCCGCGGGCTCGGCGATGACCCCGGAGAGGTCGACCTTCTTCGCCTTGGGCTGGCTCACGTCGGTCCGCTGGGCGAGCACCTCGGGCCGGCCGACCATCTCGTCGACGGTCTCGAAGCCGAGTTCGGCCATGATCTCCCGCAGTTCCTGGGCGACGAACGTCATGTAGTTGATGACGTGCTGGGGCTCGCCGGGGAAGCGGTCGCGGAGCTTCTCGTTCTGCGTGGCGACGCCGACCGGACAGGTGTTCTCGTGGCACTGGCGGGCCATCACGCAGCCGGAGGTGACCATCGACGCGGTCCCGAAGGCGTACCCCTCCGCGCCGAGCAGGGTGGCGACGGCCACGTCGCGGCCGGTCTTCATGCCGCCGTCGGAGGTGACCTCGATGCGCGAGCGCAGGCCCGTCGCGCGGAGCATCTGGTTGGCCTCGGCGAGGCCGAGCTCCCACGGCAGACCCGCGTTCTTGATAGAGGTCTTGGGCGACGCACCGGTCCCGCCGTCGTGGCCCGAGATGTGGACCTTGTCGGCGTTGGCCTTGGCGACGCCGGCCGCGATGGTACCGATACCGTCCTCGGCGACGAGTTTGACGTTCACGTCGGCGTCCGGGTTGGACGCCTTGAGGTCGTGGATGAGCTGCTTGAGGTCCTCGATGGAGTAGATGTCGTGCAACGGCGGCGGCGAGATGAGGCCGACACCCGGCGTCGCGTAGCGGATCTGGGCGATCATCTCGTTGACCTTCTTGCCGGGGAGGTGCCCGCCCTCACCGGGCTTGGATCCCTGTGCCATCTTGATCTGGAGCTCGTCGGCCTCCGAGAGGTAGTGGCTGGTAACGCCGAAGCGGCCCGAGGCGACCTGCTTGGTCTTGCAGTTCTTCTCGGTACCGAAGCGCTCGGGCGGTTCGCCGCCCTCGCCGGTGTTGGCGTGGGCGCCCAGCCGGTTCATCGCGATGGCGTTGTTCTCGTGCATCTCCGGGGAGAGGCTCCCCAGGCTCATCGCGGCCGTCTCGAAGCGCTTCACGATGTCTTCGACGGGTTCGACCTCCTCGATGGGGACCGGCTCGCGGTCCGAGTCGAACTCCAGCAGGCCGCGCAGCGTCTGGAGCTGTTCGTTCTGCTCGTTGATCTCGGCGGCGAACTCCTTGTAGCGCTCGTAGTCGCCGGTGCGGACCGCCTGCTGGACCTTGCCGACGGTGTCGGGGTTCCACTGGTGGTGGATGCCGCCCGTCCGGTTCTCGAACTCGCCCTGGCGTTCCAGGTCCGGGTCCTCGCCCCAGGCGACTTCGTGGCGGTCGAGCAGGTCCTCCTCGATCTCTTCGAGGCCGATGCCCTCGGTGCGGTTGGCCGTCCCCTCGAAGTACTCCGCGATGAAGTCCGAGGAGAGGCCGACCGCCTCGAAGATCTGGGCGCCCTGGTAGCTCTCGACGGTCGAGATGCCCATCTTCGCCATCGTCTTCAGGAGGCCGTCCTCCAGCGCGTTGACGTAGGCGTCGATGGCCATCGAGAGTTCTGCGCCGTCGGGACCGGCGACGAGGTCCTCGATGGTCTGGTAGGCCAGGTAGGGGTTGACCGCGCCCGCGCCGTAGCCGACCAGCGTCGCCACGTGGTGGACCGTCCGCGGATCGCCGGACTCGACGACGAGGCCGACGTGGTTGCGCAGGCCGTTGCGGACGAGGTGGTGATGGATGCCACCCACCGCGAGGAGGCTCGGGATGGCGACGCGGTCGGCACCTCCGTCGCGGTCCGAGAGGACGATGACGTCGTGTTCGGTCGCGGCGTCCGACGCTTCCTCGCGGGCCGCCTCGACGGCCTCGCGCAGGTCGACGTCGTCGGGGTCGTAGCTGATGTCGACGATGGCCGAGGACATGCCGTTCTCGTCTAGGTCGCGGATCGCCTCGGTCTGCTGGTCGGTCAGGATCGGCGAATCGACGACCAGCTGGCGGGCGTGCTCGGGCGACTCGTCGAGGAGGTTGCGCTGGTAGCCCAGCCGCGACTCCAGCGAGGTGACCAGTTCCTCGCGGATGTAGTCCAGCGGTGGGTTGGTCACCTGCGCGAACAGCTGCTTGAAGTAGGTGAACAGCGGGCGGTTGAACTGCGAGAGGACCGAGAGGGGCGTGTCGTCGCCCATCGACCCGACGGGGTCCTTGCCCTTCTCGGCCATCGGCTCGATGAGGTGGTCGACCTCGTCGTACGTGTAGCCGTACTGGGCCTGGTAGGCCCGCAGCTCGTCGAACTCGTGGGCGGGTAGGTTGTCGTCCTCGGGGTTGATGTCGGCGAGGTCGATCTGGTTCTCCGAGACCCACTCGCCGTACTTCTCGTCGGTGAGGTCCTCGAACACCTCGTCGTCGGGGACGACCCGGCCCTCGTCGGGGTCGGCGAGAAACAGCTGACCGGGCTGGAGGCGTCCGCGCTCTTCGATCTCGGCCGGGTCGGTGTCGAGTGCCCCTGCTTCCGAGGCCATGACGAGCGTGTTGTCGGTGAGCACGTCGTAGCGGCAGGGTCGCAGGCCGTTGCGGTCGAGGACGGCGCCGACGCGGTCGCCGTCGGTGGCGGCCACGAGCGCGGGGCCGTCCCACGGCTCGACGAGCGACGCGTGATAGTCGTACCAGTCGCGGCGGCCACCGGTCACGTCGTTGGCCTCGCCGCGCCAGGCCTCGGGGATGAGCATCCGGAGCGCGTGGGGCAGGTCGCGGCCTTCGAGCATGAGGAGTTCGAGCGCGTTGTCGACGCTCGCGGTGTCGGACTGCTCGGGGTCGTCGATGATCGGTTTGAGCTTGTCCACGTCGGAGAACGCGTCAGAGTCCAGGTCCGTTTCCCGCGCGCGCATCCAGTTGATGTTCCCCTGGATGGTGTTGAACTCGCCGTTGTGGATGATACCGCGGTAGGGGTGGGCGAGGTGCCACGCGCCGAGCGTGTTCGTCGAGAAGCGGGCGTGGACCATGGCGAAGGTGGTGTCGACGCGCTCGTCGGTCAGATCGGGGTAGTAGTCGGCGACCTGCTCGCCCTTGAGCAGGCCCTTGTAGACCACGGTGTCGGCGTCCAGCGAGACGACGTAGAAGCGCTCGTGGCCCGCGGGCTCGGTCTCTTCGACGTGCGTTTCGAGGACGCGACGGGCGGTGTAGAGCTGCCGGTCGAACTCGTCGCCGGTCAGTCCGTCGGCCGACTCGACGAACGCCTGAACGACCTCCGGTTCGGAGTCGAGCGCCGTCTGGCCGAGTTCGGCGTTGTCCGTCGGGACCGTCCGCCACGCCAGCACGTCGAGGCCCTCGTCGGCGAACTGCGACTCGACGATCGACTCGAGCTCGTCGCGCGCGTCGGCGTCGTCGCTCGGGAGGAAAAACGAACCGACGGCGTACTCGCCGGGAGTGAGACCCGCGTCGACCTCGTCGGCGAAGAAGTCGTGGGGCGTCTGGATCATGACGCCCGCGCCGTCGCCCGTCGACTCCTCGGCCCCGGTCGTGCCGCGGTGTTCGAGGTTCTCCAGCAGTTCGAGTCCGTCGGAGAGGACCCAGTGCCCACCGTCGCCGTCGAGGTCCATCACGACCCCGACGCCGCAGTTGGACCGCGCGTCGGCCGGGTCCGCCAGCCGGTGGTCCCCGTCGTCACGAGAGAATCCGCTCATGTGCTTGGGTGCTACCCGACACCCCGATAAAACGCTTGGCCTGATAGACTATATGACCGTTATATCCACACTAAGGTGTATTAACACCCTTTGGCACGTATTATCTCACGAACGAACAGGATAGACACGGTACCTGATCGTAGTTATCGGAAAGTCGGGCCGATGCGATATAAGCTTAGCTCCGAGGCGAGAATGCCGACCGAACGATCGGAAACGCAGATTAAAACAAAACGGCTCGGACGAAGTCGACGAACGCGAAAGTGTCGGTCGCGGGCTACGGCCAGGTGCCGGCCTGTTCGGCGGCGTCGAGGACGCGCTGGATGGCGACGACGTAGGCGCCGACGCGGAGGCTCGGCAGGTCGTGTTCCTCGTAGGCCTCGACGAGGTTCCAGAACTGCTCGACGGTGATGTCTTCGAGGCGCTCGTTGACGGTCTCCTCGTCCCAGTAGAAGCGCTGGCGGTTCTGGACCCACTCGAAGTACGAGACGGTGACGCCGCCGGCGTTGGCGAGGATGTCCGGCACGATGATGACGTCCTTGTCTTCGAGCACGTCGTCGCCCTTGGGGGTGATCGGGCCGTTGGCTGCCTCGGAGATGACGTCGGCCTGGACGCCGCGGGCGATCTCCTCGTCGATGGCGTTCTCGAGGGCGGCCGGGATCAGCAGGTCCACGTCGAGCTGGAGGAGCTCGTCGTTGGTGACTTCCTCGTCGGCTTCGTGGTAGTCGACGACGCTGCCGGTCTCGCGCTTGTGGTCCTTGGCGGCGACGGGGTCGAGGCCGTCCTCGCTGTAGACGCCGCCGCTGGAGTCGGAGACGGCGACGACGTTCGCGCCCATCTCGTCGATGAGCTTCGCGGAGATCCAGCCGGCGTTCCCGTAGCCCTGGACGGCGACGGTGGCACCCTCGACCTCTTTGTCGAGGTAGTCGAAGGCCTCGCGGGCGGCGATGACCGTCGAGCGGCCGGTCGCCTCGACGCGTCCCGCCGAGCCGCCGCTGGAGATGTCCTTGCCGGTGATGACGCCCGGCTCGGTCGTGTTCTCCAGGGTCTCGTAGGTGTCCTTGATCCAGTTCATCTCGCGCTGGCCGGTGTTGACGTCCGGCGCGGGCACGTCGCGGTCCTCACCGATGATGGGGGTGAGTTCCTTCGCGAATGCGCGCGTGATGCGCTCCAGTTCGTCCTCGGAGTAGTCGTCGGGGTCGATGATGATCCCGCCCTTCCCGCCACCCAGCGGGATGCCGACGGTCGCCGTCTTGTAGACCATCCAGCCCGACAGCGCCTTGACCTCGTCGCGGGAGACCTGCGGGTGGTAGCGGATGCCGCCCTTGTAGGGCCCGCGGTCGCCGTTGAACTGCGAGCGGAACGCGCGGAAGACCTCGATCGAGCCGTCGTCCATCTCGACCGAGAGGTTCGTCTCCAGGATCCGCTCGGGGTTTTTCAGCCGATCCAGCATGCCCTCGTCGACGTCGAGGTACTCGGCGGCCTCGTCGATCTGTTCCTGTAGGCTCGCGAACGGGTTTACGTCGGATCCCATACGTGGACAGTCGTTGACTTCTGGTAAAAATAAATCGGATTCGTCCAGTAAAACGCGGCATGGCTGTGGGATTATTATACAGGAAGGGGATTGTGACAATAATAGGTATATAATCACATAATTAGCCGGTCGGAACGGGTGTTCGGCGCGGAGCGATCGGCCGAGTGGCGGCGGACGGAACGGAGGAACGAGCCGAAATCGGCCGGCGTCTGCCGGTCGTCAGCCCGAAGTCTGACGGCCCTTTATACCCGATGGCGCATCACTCGAAGACGCCGGGGCGGCGCACGGTCACACGCTCCCGTTCCCCGCCTCGCAGTGGACATCCCGTCCTCCTATCCTTCCGACCGACTCACCTCGAATCGACAGCGGAGATGGCCGTCGGTTCCATCCCGAGCGTCACCCGCGACTCGGCGACCGTCCACTCGCGCACGAGTTCGTACTCACCGGTCGTGCCGCTCCCGTCTCCGGCGACTGAGAGGTCGTCGACTCGGACGGCGGCGCGCAGGTCATCGGCGTGGTCGGTGACGGCCGCCCGGACCTCCGTGTCGTCGGTGACGACCGACAGCCGGACCCGCTCGTCGACCGCCAGGTCGAGGTCGGCGCGCATCTCCTGGGCGCGTCTCGTCACGTCGCGCGCGAGGCCCCTCCGGCGTAGCTCCTCGGGCAGCGACTCGTCGACGTAGACGGTACCCCCGTCGAAGGGAACGCGGGACACCCCGTCGGGGACGCGTTCGACCACGGAGACCATGTTCTCGGTGACTTCGTACTCGCGACCGCCGACGGTGACTGACAGCGGCAACTCGGCAGCCTGCCGTCCCTCGACGGCGTCGGCCACGGCCGACGCGTCCTCCCGGAACCGCGGCCCGAGCGCGTCCATCTCGGGGACGACCACCCGTTCGCGCGCCGGATACCGGTCGGTGAGCGCGACGCGCTCGGCGTTGCACCGCTCGGCCAGCAGGTCGCGGTGGGTCTCGACCGCCTCCGCGACCGCTCCCTCGGCCGTCTCGACGACCACCTCCGCGACCGGCCAGCGGTGCTTGCGGCCCATCTCCTGGCGGGCAGTCGCGACCGCTCCTTCGACCTCCCGGAGCGCGTCGACGTGCCGGACCAGGTCAGGCCGAGACGGGAGGTCGAGCGCGTCCACTTCGGGCCACTCAGTGGCATGAACCGTCGGTTCATCGGCGTCCCCCGGCCCGTCGAGCGCGTGGTAGAGCCGTTCGGCGAGATGCGGCGCGAACGGCGCGAGTAAGCGGACGGAGGCGGCGAGGACCGTCCCGAGCGTATCGTAGGCCGCCCGCTTGTCCGCGGTCGAATCGGGGGTCCAGACGCGGTCCCGGACCGACTGGACGTAGTAGCGCGAGACGTCCTCGACGAGGAACGAGAGAGTCGCATCGAGTGCGACGTTCGGTTCGCGGGAGTCGAAGGCCTCGGTCGCAGTCTCGACTACCTCGCGCAGTCGGGCGAGGACCCACTCGTCGAGGACAGTCCAGTCCTCGGCGTCGGCTGCGAGCGCGAGCGTCGGTTCGTAGCCGTCCTCGGCCATGAACATCGCGGCGAACCGAGCGACGTTCCACACCACGTCGAAGCGCTCGCGCGTCGTCTCGACGCCGTCCATGTCGGAGGTCATCGTCACGTCCTGGCCCTGCTGTTCGTGGCCGAGCAGGTGCGCCCGTAGCGCGTCGCGACCGTGCGCCTCGGCGACCTCCGGCGGTCGCAAGACGTGTCCACGCGACTTCGACATGGGCTCGCCGTCCAGCAGCGCCCAGCCGTGCATCAGCACCTCCTCGTAGGGCGCCCGGTCCGCGAACGCCACCCCGAGGTACAGCTGCATCAGGAACCAGCCCCGCGTCTGGTCGTTGCCCTCGACGACGAGGTCTGCGGGCCAGTCGTCGGGTCTGGGGTTCTCGCTCGGGCGCTCCCGCAGGCTCGCCCACGACGCGACGGCGGAGTCGAACCACACGTCGAGCACGTCCTCCACGCGCGTCGCGTCCGCGCCGCAGTCGGGACACGGCACCGTCACCTCGTCGACGACCGGACGATGCGGGTCCTCCGGCGCGTCGTCGAGCCCCGCCCGATCGGCCAGGTCCGCGCGCGAGGAGACGACCACGTCGCGGCCGCAGTCGCCGCAGTGCCAGACCGGGAGCGGACTCCCCCAGTAGCGCTGGCGGGAGACGTTCCAGTCCGGCGCGTTCTCGACGGTGTTGCGGAAGCGTCCGTCCCGCGCCTCCGCGGGGTACCACGTCGTCTCGCCGACGGCGTCGAGCAGGTCGTCTTTCAGCCCCGTCACGCCCACGAGCCACTGCTCGGCCGCTCGCATGACGACGTCGGTGTCACAGCGCGGGCACTGCGGGTACTCGTGGGTGAACTGCTCCGTCGCGAGGAGCGCCCCGGCTTCGCGGAGGGCGTCGAGGACGGCCGCTCGACCCTCGCCGTGGACTCGCAGGTCGGCGAACGGCCCCGCCTCCGCGGTGAACCGTCCGGCGAGGTCGACCGGCGAGTACGCTCGGTCGCCGACTCCGAGAGCCCGCGCACGCTCGAAGTCCTCGTGGCCGAATCCCGGTGCGCTGTGAACCACGCCTGTCCCGTCGCCGCCCGTCTCGACGTACTCGGCGTGGGCGACTGTCCCCCGCGGCGTCGGGTGGTCGGGCAGACGGTCCGCGAGCGGGTGGTCGTAGGTCGCGCCGACGAGGTCGCTTCCCGGGAGCGTCTCGGTGACCGCGTAGTCGTCCGCGGGGACGCCGAGGGCGTCCATCACCGCGGGGACGCGCTCGGCGGCGACGTATCGGAGCCCATCAGGTGTTTCGACGACGGCGTACTCCCCGTCCGCGTCGACCGCGACGAACTGGTTGCCGACGACGGTCCAGGGCGTCGTCGTCCACGCGACGAGCGTGCCCGGTCGGTCACGGAGCGCGAACCCGACGTACACGGCGCCGACCGCCCGGTCCTCGTATTCCAGCCGCGAGTCCGAAACGGCCGTCTCACAGCGCGGACAGGTGTTGACGACCTGGTGGCCCCGTTCGACGAGGCCGCACTCGTACAGCGCCGCGAAGGCGTCCCAGACCGTGTCGACGTACTCGGCGTCCATCGTCTGGTACACGTCGTCCCAGTCCATCCACACCGCCAGGTCGCGGAACTCCTCGTCCATGACCGCGCGCTGCTCCTCGACGAACTCGCGGCACTCGTCGACGAAGCGGGCGACGCCGTAGTCTTCGACGGCCTGCTTGGTCTCGAACTCGTGGGCCTGCTCGACGTTCACCTCGACGGGGAGCCCGTGGGTGTCGTAGCCGGGGCGAGCGCGGACCGCGCGGCCCTGCATCCGGTGATAGCGCAGCAGGGCGTCCTTGAGGATCTTCCCCCAGGCGTTGCCGACGTGCATCCGTCCGCTCGTGAACGGCGGCCCGTCGAGGAAGTAGAAGTCCTCGCCGTCGGCGCACCGCTCGGCCGCCCGCTGTTTGGCGTATTCGTACGCGTGACTGGTCTCCGCGGGCGCGTCGACGCCGGGGAAGGCGTCGGCGTCCGTCCAGTGGTCTTTGACCGTCTGTTCGACCGCGTTCGGGTCGTAGTGTTCGGGTAGTCGTTCTGGCATCGTGCAGATGCGTCTCGTCGTGGCAGTTCGCAGGCGGTACGCGACGACTCACCGCGGATCGAACGCTGGTCGGTGTGTCGCCGTCGATAGGTCACGACTCACGGCACGAGCGGGCCCGAACGAGAGCGAGCGCGCGACGAACGCACGGTCACAGCGCCGGACGAGACGGGCGGCGCTGTCGAGTTCGAACGAACCGTCGTGCCCCGAGAAAGTTGGTACTATGCCCCTGACGGGGCAATAATGAACGCCGCCGCGGGCACGACGTGCCGCGTCATTACCGGAGTAATTCGTCTCGGTCGATAAATCGTTTTCGGCGCGGTCGCCCCCGACGCGCGTATTCAGGCAGGGGCATCAACCCGCGCTGGTTCGTTACCTGCTGACACAGATGGTTCGACCGCGTTCTCCCGCCGCCGCACCGGACTGCGCCGAGTCTCGTCCACCGACCGCCCCGGAACCGATCGGAGCCGCGGGGCGGTCGCCGTGACGCCCGACCTGAAACCGCTCGACGAGCAAGTGATGGTCATCACGGGAGCCACGTCCGGCAACGGGCTGGCGACCGCTCGGATGGCCGCCGACCGCGGCGCCTCGCTCGTCCTCGCCGCCCGGAGCGAGAACGCGCTCGACGAGCTGACTCACGAGATCGCCGACGAGGGCGGCGACGCCGTCTACGTCGTCGCCGACGTGAGCGACAGGAACGACGTCGAGCAGATCGCCGCCGTCGCCGAGGACACCTACGGCGGCTTCGACACCTGGGTCAACAACGCCGGGAAGTTCATCTACGGCAGGCTCGACGAGACGCCGGTCTCGGACATGCGCGAACTCTTCGAGGTCAACGTCTGGGGTGTGCTGTACGGCTCGCTCGTCGCCGCCGAACACCTCAAAGACCGTGGCGGTGGGGCGATAATCAACGTCGGCAGCGTCCTCTCCGAGCGGGGGATGATCCTGCAGGGCGCCTACACCGCGTCGAAACACGCCGTCAAGGGGTTCACCGACGTCCTCCGGATGGAACTCGAAGCGGAAGGCGCGCCGGTGTCGGTGACGCTCGTCAAACCCGCCGCCATCGACACGCCATACCCCGAGCACGCGAAGAACTACACGGACAGCCAGGTGACGCTCCCGCCTCCGGTCTACGCCCCCGAGACCGTCGCCCGCGCTATCTGTCACGCCGCCGAAACCCCGGAACGTGACATCTACGTCGGCGGCGCCGCGAAGCACATGGCGCAGATGGAGTACTACGCGCCGGGCCTGCTGGACAAGATCATGGAGAAACTGTTCGTCGGCCTCCAGAAGCGCGACCGCCCGCCGCGCCCGCCCGCGGAGAACGCCTTCGACCAGCCCAGCGACGACCTGAAAGAACGGGGCGACCACGAGGGCCACGTCGCCGAGCGAAGCCTCTACACTCGCCTCGCGACGAGCGGCGTCAACGGGAAGACCCTCGGCGCCGCCAGCGTCGTGGCGGCGGCCGGCTACGCCCTCTATCGCGCCGCTCGGGATGACGAGCGCGGCCGGTCGTCCCGGGAGGCCCGCGGGAGCGGCGAGAGCGAACGGACCCGACGGCGGCCCGTCGCGAAGCGGCGTTGAGGCGGCCGGTGCTCACGCGATAGAGAGGACGACTTCGTCCCCGGTGACAGTGACTGAGTAGCCGTCCATCGAGAAAGACACCCTGGCTCCTCGATTCCGGGCGAGGAACCGATCCATCGAGTCGGCGTCGACGTAGTCGTGCAGCGAGAGCGAGAGCGCCGCGGGGGTCGTGTTCTTCACGTCGGCGAGCGCCCCGACGACGGCAGCGCTCGGCCGCCTGTTCGCCGCATCGTACGTCCGATTCACGGTGACGACCTCGCCGTCGGTCCCAACCATGTTCACCTCCAAACGTATCAGGGGACTTGTATCTTGTTTCGACCGCTCCCGATCTCTCACCGACACGTCAGCGACTCGGGACAACAGAGGAACGGATCGTGGAACACCCGCGTCCCGACCCGCCAGACCCCGGGAATCGCCGTAACACTCTTTCGGAATGCGGACGCACCACCGAGTATGCAGGAGGCCTGGATCCAGCTCCGGTGTCCGGACTGCGACGAACAGTGGGAAGCCAACCCCGCCGACCTCCCCGAGCCCGACGACACGCTCGACTGTAACCACTGCGACGCCACCAGGCGGGTCGCCGAGTTCACGAAGACGACCCGCGACTTCGAGATTCTGGAATCGTTCCACGAGTGAGGGCACGGCGTCGCTGACCCGGTGCGACACTCCCTCACGGCGTGAGAACGTTTAAGCGTGCGCGGTCGGACGCTCGACGGTATGAGCGCGTTCGATGCGGTCTGTTTCGACCTCGACAGCACGCTCTGCGTCTCCGAGCAGTCCGACGCCGAGATCCACCAGGCGGTCTTCGACCGCTGCGGCGTCGACCCGTTCTTCTCGCCCGCCGACGTGCGCGCGGTCGATGCCGCGGAGTTACCGACGGCCGAGAGCGACCGCGAGTTCTACGAGTCTCTCTACCGCGAGGTCTGCGAGTCCGTCGGCGGTGATCCCGCGCACGCGCCGGATCTCGCCGCGGCGACCGTCGAGGTCGTCGACCCCGCAGCCGTCACCTTCCGGGAGGGAGCCCGCGAGGCGCTGGACCGCGCCCGCGAGCGCTACGACGTGGGCCTGATCACCAACGGCGGCGAAGCGACGCAGTCGGCGAAACTCGAAGCGCTCGGCATCGCGGACGCGTTCGACGCGACGGTCTTCTGCGACCCGACCGACGGGGTCGCGCCGAAACCCGATCCCACCCCGTTCGAGCGCGCGCTCGCGGCCCTCGACGCCCCGCCCGAGCGAACGCTCTACGTTGGAGACAGCCACGCTGCCGACGTGGTCGGCGCGCACGAAGCGGGACTCCGGTCGGCGTGGATCCCGCTGGTCCGCCACGACGCGGCCCCTGCCACCGACCCCGACCCGGCGCCGACTCACCGACTCGAATCGATGACCGACCTCGCCGCGGTTCTCTGAGCTAGCGGCCGCTCGTGACCGATCTGATCAGCGGTCGGCAGAAAAGACGGACAGTATCGCTCAGGCCTCGGCGGGAAGCCCGGCGAGTTCGGCGGCCTCGTCGGCGGAGGCGTCGTCGTGGAGGACGGCGGCGACGGCCCGTGTGATCGCCTCGGGGTCGTCGTGCTGGAAGATAGAGCGGCCCATCGAGACGCCGGCGGCGCCGGCGTCGACCGCTCCGCGGACCATCGAGAGCGTCTCGCGGTCGGTGCCCTTCGAGCCGCCGGCGATGACGACCGGGAGGGAGGTCGCCTCGACGACGCGCTCGAACGTGTCGGCGGTGCCGCTGAAAGCGGTCTTGACCACGTCGGCGCCGAGTTCCTCGGCGAGGCGGACGGCGTGGCTCAGGTCCTCGGCGAACAGCTCGGGGTCGTCGTCGCGCACGTCGTGGCCGCGGGCGTAGGCCATCGCGAGCGTGGGCAGGCCGTAGCGCTCGGCCTGGCTCGTGACCTCGTTGAGCTGGGTGATCTGGTCGGGTTCGTGCTCGCTACCGACGTTGATGTGGAAGGAGACGGCGTCGGCCCCGGCGCGAATGGCGTCCTCGACCGTCCCGGTCATCCGCTTGTCGCTCTCGTCCGGGCCGATGGAGGTCGACCCGTTGAGGTGGACGATGTAGCCCGCGTCGTTCTTGTTCGGGTGGACGCGGCCGGCGACGCCGCGCTGCGTGAGGACGGCGTCGGCACCGCCGCGCGTGATGGCGTCGACGGTCGATTCGAGGTCGACGAGGCCTTTCACCGCTCCGAGCGTGATCCCGTGGTCCATCGGGACGACCAGGTACCGCCCCCCTGTCCCGATGCGGGCGAGACGCGCGTCTTTCCCTGCAGTCATGTTGTGTGAGGGTGTGGCAAGTACGGTTATTTGCCTTCCGGTTGCGGCCCGGATTGCACGAGCCACCAGGCCGACCGCGGCGACGTCCACGCGGCTCCTGCCTCCCCGAACCTGTTTTCACTCCTGATATTCCGTGGGGCACAGATATAGCAGACAAATCCCTCAGTTCGGGTAATGAGGGCGCCCGTCTCTCTTTCGATATCGCTGATCTGCGTGCTCGCTGCGGTCGGGGCGCTCGCGACGGCGGGAGCGGCGACTCCCACGGCGGCCGACGACCGGTCGACCTCACTCCGGGACGACGCGTTGCCGGCCGTCGAAAAGTCCGGCCAGGAGACGACCGAGGCGACCGAACCGACGACGAACGTCACCGTGCGGCGGACCGACGAGGGGACGGTGGCGTACGACCTCCGCGTGACTGACCGCCCCGAGTCGGGTCGGCTCTGGGTCGTCCTCCGCGGTCCGGCGACCCTCGTGTCCTCGCCGGGGTTCGACCGGGTGCCCGGCAGTGGAGCAACGCGACTGGTCTCGACGGCGCCGCCAGGGAGCGAAGCCGCGGTGACCGTCGCGGTCAGTGCGAACGCCGCGTCCGCGAAGGAGACGGTCGCCGCGGACGGCTGGACGTTCGGCCGGGTCCCGTTCGTCGAGATCCAGTGGGCGCAGGACGGGTCGATCGAGCGCTCGTGGCCGCTGACCGAGCGGCGCACCCCCGACGCCGGCGCCGCGGCCCTGTTCGGCGACAGGTACGCCGTCGTGGGTGAATACGAGGTGACCCGCCGCGCGACGCCGAACGGGCGAATCGACCTCGTGGTCCCGTCCGGAGGGATGGGCGAAGCGCAGGCCGAACGGGTCGCTGACTCGCTCGCGCGGGCGTCCCGAGACCTCGACGTGGGCGACCGCGGCGACGACGCGCTCGCCTTCGCGGCGCCGGGCTCCGCCCGCTGGGGCGGCGAGTCCGTCCCCGCCCGCGACGAGTTCTGGGTCAACGCGGGGTCCCGACTCGACGACGCCGAGGCCGTCTGGCTCCACGAGTACGTCCACACCCGCCAGTCGTTCGCCCTCGCCGAGAACATGACGTGGTTCCGCGAGGCCAGCGCCGAGTACTACGCCGCCTCGCTCGCCCGCGAACAGGGGCTGATCGACCGCGCGGCCATGGATCGACACCTCGACGGCGCGCCGTCGACGGCGACGCTCACCGATCCCGACAGCTGGGGCAGCGACGCCGTCCCCCAGCGGAAGGGCGGGCGCGCGCTCGCCGTCCTCGACCAGCGGATCCGCGAACAGACGTACGGCCACCGCTCGCTCGAAGCCGTCGTTCGCCGGCTCAACCGCCACGACGGCGTCGTCACCTACGCCGTCTTCGCCCAGACCGTCGCCGAGGTAACCGGGGAGCCCGACGACGACTGGCTCGACCGCCACGTGAACGGCTCGGCGCCCGTCACGGCCCAGTACGGCCCCGACGCGCGGCCGCTCGGTGCCGCCCTCCTCACCGGTCTCGGATCCGGGGAGACGACAGGGGTTGGTATCGACGGCGAGGCGTTCGCCCCGCTCCGCGGCGCGGGCGTCGCCTTCTTCGCGATCGCGACCGGGCTGAGCGTCGTCGCCGGAATCCCGCTGTACGGCGCGCTCCGCCGACTCAAGCGGCGCGAAGGGCACGGGCGAGAGCGGGAACAACGGCTCGAACGCTCGATGCGCTCACCCTGAAACGACGGGAAAATGTTCGGGACGCTCAGTCGGACTGCTCTGCCGCTCGCGTCTCCGCGCCCGCCTGCGCGCCCTCCTTGAGTTCGCGGGCCTTCGACTCCAGGCGCTGGGCGGTCTCGGCGAACGGCTGATCCACGTCGGGGTCGGCCCCGTCGGCGATGATGTCGATCAGCGCGGAACCGACGATGATCCCGTCGGCGCCCGCCGAGACGATGCGTTCTGCGTGCTCGCCGGTCTTGATCCCGAAGCCGACGGCCTTGGGCACGTCCCAGTCGTCGACGCGAGCCAGCGACTCCTCGGTCTGGTCGGAGACGTCCTCGCGCGCGCCGGTCACGCCGAGGCGCGCCTGCACGTAGACGTAGCCCGAGACGTGCTCGCGCATCTGGTCGAGGCGCTCTCCCTTCGTCGTCGGCGCGATGATGAACACCAGATCGAGACCGAACTCGTCGCAGGCCTCCCGGAGCGGCCCGGCCTCCTCGGCGGGCAGGTCGACGACCACGAAGCCCCCGATGCCGACCTCCGCGGCGCGCTCGGCGAACGCCCGCGGCCCGCGCTCGCCGGTCTCCTCGTTCGTGTACTGCGCGACGAGGTTGTAGTAGGTCATGCAGACCAGCGGCACGTCCACGTCCAGGTCCTCGACGAACTCGAAGTACCGCTCGGGGGTCATCCCCGCTTCGAGCGAGCGGACGACCGCCTCCTGGATGGTCGACCCCTCCGCGATGGGCTCGGAGAAGGGTAGCCCGAGTTCGATGGCGTCGGCGCCGCCCCGTTCGAGGGCCTCGACGTACTCCAGTGACTCCTCGTAGGTCGGGTCGCCCGCCGCGACGTAGGGGATAAAGGCGGGCTCGTCGGCGAAGACGCGCTCTAATCCCATCAGATGTCACCTCCGCTCCCGGCGGCCTCGCGCAGCACCGACATGTCCGGGGCCACGTCCAGGTCGCGCTTCTCCGTCTCCTCCAGCACCGTCTCCAGGTCCTTGTCGCCGCGGCCGGAGACGTTGACGATCACGAGGCCGCCGAGTTCGTCGTGGTGTTCTTCGAGGTAGCCCAGCGCGTGAGACGACTCCAGCGCCGGGATGATGCCCTCGTCCTGGGAGAGTCGGTGGAACGCTTCGAGCGCGCCGTCGTCGTCGACGTTGACCGCCTCGACGCGGCCCTCGTCGACGAGGTGGGCGAGCTCGGGGCCGACGCCGGCGTAGTCCAGTCCAGCCGAGACCGAATGGGACTCCATGATCTGGCCGTGGGAGTCCTGCAGGAGCTTCGTTCGCGCGCCATGTAGCACGCCCTCCTCGCCGGTCGACAGCGACGCGGAGTTGGGTGCGACGCCCTCCTCCTCGTCGACCTCCAGCGACGAGCCGCCCGCTTCGACGGCGTACAGACCCACGTCCTCGTCGTCGACGAAGTGGTGGAACGTGCCCATCGTGTTCGACCCGCCGCCGGCGCACGCGATGACCGCGTCGGGCAGGCGGCCCGCCTTCTCTTGGACCTGCTCGCGGGCCTCCTCGCTGATGACGGCCTGGAAGTCCCGGACCATCCGCGGGAAGGGTGCGGGGCCGACGACCGACCCGATGACGTAGTGGGTGTTCTCGACCGTGGTCGCCCAGTCGCGCATCGTCTCGGAGATGGCCTCCTTGAGCGTCCCGCGGCCCGTGGTGACGGGATTGACCTCCGCGCCGTTGATCTTCATCCGGAAGACGTTGGGCCGCTGGCGCCGGATGTCGGTCTCGCCCATGTATATCTCGCAGGGCATGTCGAGGTGCGCGGCGGCCATCGCCGTCGCCGTGCCGTGCTGGCCGGCGCCCGTCTCGGCGATGATCCGGTCTTTGCCCATGTACTTCGCGAGCAGGACCTGCCCGAGGGCGTTGTTGAGCTTGTGCGCCCCGCCGTGGAGCAGGTCTTCGCGCTTGAGGTACACCTCGGTGTCGTAGCGCTCCGAGAGCGACTCCGCGTGCTGGAGCGGGAGCGGTCGGCCACCGAAGTCGGCCAGTCGCCGCCGGAACTCGTCCATGAAGCCGTCCTCGTTGTCGAGGACGTAGCGCTTGTAGGCGTCGGTGAGCTCCTCGATGGCCGGCATCAACGACTCCGGCACGAACTGTCCGCCGTACTCGCCGAACTTCGCGTCGTCCGTACTCATGATTGGATATCCCGTTCCGCACTCGCGAAGCGCCGGGTGTTCTCCGCCACGTCCCCGTCCATGATCGCCGAACCGATCAGGAGCGCGTCGGCGCCCGCCTCGCGCATCGCCAGCGCGTCGTTCCTCGTCGCTATGCCGCTCTCCGCAATGAGGGTGACGTTTTCCGGCACCTCAGGGGCGACTCCCTCGAACGTCTCCAGGTCGACCTCCAGTTCCGCGAGGTCGCGGTTGTTCACGCCGACGATCTCGGCGCCCACGTCGAGCGCGCGCTCGACCTCTCCGGTGGTGTGCGTCTCGACGAGCACCTGAAATCCCCGGTCGCGGGCGGCCTCCAGCAGGTCCCCCAGATCGTCGGTCCCCTCCTCGTCGAGGAAGCGGACGATCAGGAGCACGACGTCCGACTCGACCGCGTCGAGTTGCGCCTCGCGGACCACGAAGTCCTTGCGCAGCACCGGCACGTCCACGGCCGCACGGACCCGTTCGAGCGCGTCGGTCGACCCGCCGAAGTGCTCGGGCTCGGTCAGCACCGACAGCGCCGCCGCGCCGCCGTCGACCATCTGTTCGGCCAGTTCGACGGGGTCGTCCCTGCGCTCGCCGTCGGTCGTCGGACTCGTCGGCTTGACCTCCGCGATTATCGGGACCCGGCCGTCCGCCTCGGCCCGGTCGAAGGCTGCCGGGAGCGAGCGCGCGTCGACGGCGACGCGCTCGCCGCCGCCCGAGCGCTCGCGGGCCGCGTCGAGTATCGACCGCACCTTCGGTGCTATCTCACCATCAGTACTCATTGATGTCCACTAACGGACAGAGTTGTACATAAGAGTTGCGCCATGGGGTCGACCGAGTGAGACGCGGTGGCGCGCGCTGTCGCGCGCTTTCATGCGCGCGACGTAGCCGTGCGAGGGATGAGTAACGCAGGAGCTTGCGACGAGTAACGCAATCGGCTGGGGAGGCGCGTGGCTGTCTGCGGGGCGGGGCGGTGCTGTTCCTGGTGGACTGAAAGGGCGAGGCGCGCTCGCGTGCAGTTTAGTCGTCTGAGCGACCTCTACCCGAGCGAATCGAGGGTATGTCGCTCAGCGACCGCGAATGCGAGGTCGACCGAAGGGAGACCTCGAATGCGAACGGGGAGCGCAGCGACCCGTGAGCGAGCGCACCGAGGGCTTTCAACTCTCAGTATACGCTGCGGTCATTGTTCCTGCTAGCGAGCGTGCCGAGGATTTTCATCGTTTGCTGTCCGCGGCAGGACGGCCAATGTCCACTAATTTGTCCCCAGCCGCTCGGTTCCAGTCGAGAACTCACTACCCGACAACGACAGCTGTACGACAGATTGAAACTCGGAGAGCCGAACGCTCAAAAGGGGCGGCGTCGTGGCCCCCGGTATGAGTCTGCTGGCCGACGAACTCGCCGGCGTGGTCGACCTGTTCGGCGGGTTGACCCGCGAGGAACTCCACCGCGCGCTCGAAGAGCTGGCGTTCAAGCGCGGGGAGGAGCCCGACGGCGACGCCGTCGCGGCCGCCGTCGAGGACACCGTCGAGAGCTACCACATCGTCCCCGTCGAGCACGAGGGCGAGACGCTGCTGGTCGCCGGGCCCGTCGCGTTCCCGACGCTCCCCGAACACGCCGAGGACCTGCCGCACATCATGGACGTCGAGGAGCGGACGGTCGGGCGCGAGGCGGTCGCCGCCGCGGTGCGCGAGCGACTCGAAGCCGAGACCGAGGCCGTCGCTGCGGGCGGGAACAGCGAGCGCGCCGACACACTCGTCGACGTCTGCTACGACCTGGAGACGTGGGCCGCCGTCGACACCGCAGGCCTCCGGGCGCGCCTCGACGGGGTGTGACCTGCCTACGAGGGTATCCCGTCAGTTAAGACCACCCGCCCCATTCGTTGGCCTATGGACCTGTCGCGGGTGCGCGAACGCGACCCCGTCGAACTCGCGGGAGACGGGTCGCGAGCCGCGGCGAGCGACCGGCTCACCGGCGAGGAGCGCGAGGCCGCGGTCCTCGCTCCGATCGTCACCCGCGACGGCGCGGAGCACGTGCTGTTCACCAAGCGCGCCGAGCACCTCAGCGACCACCCCGGCCAGATGAGCTTCCCCGGCGGCGGCCGCGAACCGGCCGACGCCGACCTGCTGGCGACCGCGCTCCGGGAGGGCAACGAGGAGATCGGCCTCCGCGCCGAGGAGGTCGAGGTCGTGGGCCGACTCGACGACATCCGGACGATCACCGACTACCTCGTCCGGCCGTTCGTGGTCCGCGTCGTCGACCGCGAGTACCGGCCCAGCGACGCGGAGGTCGCCGAGGTCGCCGTCCTTCCCGTCGACGGACTCACCGACCTCGACAACTACGAGAGCGAGCGCCGCGACCACCCGCACTACGGCGAGATCCGCCTGCACTTCTTCCACGTCGGCGGCTACACCGTCTGGGGCGCCACCGCGAACATGCTCGTCCAGCTGCTGGATCTGACCACCGACTGGGAGCTCCCGCCCGAGCCCGACCACGCCGTCGACGCAGACGCCGACCTGCCGGGCTGATCGGAGACAAATCTTCAAGGGTCGACCGCACGGACAGGTAGTATGAACGACGAAGCGGGGATCTACGCGCGCGAGTCGGCGTTTCTCGACCGGTACGTCCAGTTCGGCGCGGCACAGGGCCGCGTGCTCTCGGTCACGTTCCCGAACGTCCCGGACGACGAGGCCGGAGCCGACCACGAGCTGCTCGACCGGATCGAGGACTACCTCTCGGGCGTCGAGGACGACTTCGCCGACGTGACCGTCGCACTGACCGTCCCGACCGACCGGCGCGGCGTCCTGGAGGCCGTCCGCGAGGTCCCGTACGGCGAGCAGGTCGGCGTCGCGCAGCTCCTCCGGATGACGCCCGACATGGACCCGGACGACGACGAGGACGTGCGGACCGCCCGGAGCGCCCTCGCAGACAATCCCGCGCCGCTGCTCATCCCGGACCACCGCGTCCGCGACGGCCCCAGCGCCGCCCCCGCTGAAGTCGAACAGCGACTGCGCTCGGTCGAGGGGCTGTAGCGGAGGCCTCGGAACCGCCGGTCTGGCGGACTTATATGATACCAGGTTGACACCGGCGGCAGTGGGTTCACTGCTCCCAGAAGTCGGGTTCGACGGGACCGCCGTCGCGGCGGGCGCGGCCGGGGGGCTGACCAGCGGCTGTCTCGGCCTTCTCTTCCTCCCGACGGACTCACTCTCGGCCCTCGGCGCCGCCTCGGGGGCCGTCGTCGGCGGCGTCGCGTCGCTCGCGGCGCGGATCGCGTGGTGAGTTCGCGCCGGAAAACGGACGCGACCTCAGGCCGCCGCGTCGTCGGCGTCGCCCGTCCGATTCCAGAGGACCAGCAACATCGCGGCGAGGACCGTCAGGTCCGCCACCAGCGAAAGCGTCCCCGGGGCGACCGGTAGGCCCGCCACACCGACCGTCGTCAAGACGAGCGCGATCCCACCGACGACGAGCAGCACGCCGGCGACCAGCCGCGCATGCGCCTCGGTCCCGGCCACGGCGACCGCGCCGGCGCCACCGACGACGAGCGCGAGCCCCAGCGCGAGGTCCTCCGGGTCGAACGCGAGCGCGCCGGTCGAGTCGGTCACCGCCAGCACCAGCCAGCCGACTGCCAACAGCGCCCATCCCGCGAGCGTCGCACGGCGGACGACGGCATCGTCGACGTTCATGCGGCACCGTTCACTCGGTTGTCACTAAACGGTAGCGTTCCTCTCAGGACCAGACGGGGTCCGGCAGCCCGAGCCCCTCGTGGACGAGGAACTCCAGCGCGTTGACGAGGTAGTGGGCGACGACGACCACGAGCAGGCTGTTCGTCAGGACGAACCCCGCAGCGAGAGCGAAGCCGAGCGCGCCGGTGACCGCCACGCCGACCCGGCCCTGCGCGCCGTGGCCGAGCGCGAAGGCGACCGAGGAGACGACCGCCAGCAGCCACGGCGACGCTCCCAGCGCCTCCGTGGTCGCGCCGACGACCGCCGCCCGGAAGATGAACTCCTCGACGACGGCGATGACCGGCAGCGTCGCACCGAGCAGGAGCGCCCAGGCTCCGGGGCCGTCCGGCGCGAGCATCTCGCGCAGGCCCTCGTCGTAGTCGGCGCCCGACGAGGCCGCCAGTCCGGAGGCGAGTTCGTTGCCGACCCAGAGCGCGAGGCCGAAGCCGACGCCGACCGCGAGCGCTGGGAGCCCGGTCGAGAGCGCGTCACCGCTGATCCCCAGCGTCGGGAGGGGCACGCCGAAGTACCACGCGCCGCCGGCGAGGATCGCGCCGAACAGCCCCTGCGTGAGTGCGACGTTCAGGAGCAACAGCCCCGGCGACATCGCGGGGGGCTCCGCAGCGCGCGGGAGCGGAGCCGAGTCGACCGGCCGGTCGTCGCGGGGCGCGGCCGCCCGGTCGTCGTCGGTCGAGGTCTGTCCCACTGCTCCGTCCGGGGCCAGCGGATGTGCGACCGGTGAGAACTCGTCTCCGTTCGGTTCGTCGGCGTCGCGGCCCCTCTCGTTCGCGGAGTCGCGTGGGGCATCGAAATCGAACTCCGGCCGTCTCGGCGTACCCCGGCCGATCCCGTCGTCTGCGTCCCCCTCGTCTTCGTCCGCCTCGTCTGCACCGCCCCTCTCGCCGCCATCGTCGCTCTCGTCGTCGACGACGCCCTGCGAGAGCCGCGCGAGGATGAGGAAGCCCGCGAGGACGAACGCGACGAGCCAGGCGAACGCCGCCAGGTCCGTCTCCGGGGAGGGAACGAGCGCGGGCGCGGCGAGAGGCCGGGCTGTCACAGTTCGAGTTGGGACTGGCCGGTCGAAAGTCGTTTCGGAGCGAACGAGGGTTTCGGAGCGACGGACGCGAAAAATCCCGAGCGGGCGGCGCGTCGGAACGAGCTGGCCGAGCCGTTACTGCGGGCTCGGGCTGCCGCCGGTCTGACCGACCTCTCGCTGTTCGAGCGCCTTGCCCGTGATGGACTTGAGGCGGTCGACGAGGCCGTCCTTCTCGGGTTCGCCCGCGAGGGCGACTTCCAGCACTTCCGAGATGTGCGAGACCGGGATGATCTCGATCTGGTCCTTGTACTCGTCCTCGATCATCACGTCCTGCTCGTTGGCCTTCGGGATGATGACCGTGTCGAGGCCGGACTTCGCGGCGGCCTCGATCTTGTGGGTGACGCCGCCGACCGGGAGCACGTCGCCCCGGACCGACAGCGAGCCGGTCATCGCGAGGTTCTGCTCGACGGGCACGTCTTCCAGCGCGGAGATGACCGCGGTCGCCACGGTGATAGAGGCGGAGTCGCCGTCGACGCCTCCCTCGCCGGCCTGGACGAACTGGATGTGGACGTCCTTCTCGGAGATGTCCTCATCGCTGAACTTCTTGATGATGGCCGAGACGTTCTGGACCGCCTCCTCGGCCATCTCCTTGAGCTGGCCGGTCGCGATGACCTGGCCGGGCCCCTGCGAGGGCGTGACTTCGGCCATGACGGGCAGGACGATACCGGAGTCCTCGCCCATGACCGCGAGGCCGTTGACGCGGCCGATCACGTCGCCCTCGTTGACGGTGAGCTCGTAGTCCTTGCGGCGCTCGATGTAGTTGTCCGCGAGCTGTTGCTCGATGGAGCGGGAGCGTTTCTTGGCCTGGAGCACGTCGCCGCGCTCGGTGAACTCCTTGTCCTCGGCGCGGGCGATGTCGCCCGCGACGCGGACCAGCCCACCGAGGTCACGGAGCTTCAGCGAGAGGTGACCCTTCCGACCGGAGCGACGCCGGGCTTCGAGGATGACCTCCTCGACGGCGTCCTCGGTGAAGTGGGGCAGGCGGCCGTCCTTCTCGACTTCCTGGGCGACGAAGCGGGCGTACTTGCGGCGCATCTCCGCGTCGTCGTCGATGGTGTCGTCCATGTACACCTCGTACCCGTAGCCCTTGATACGCGAGCGCAGGGCGGGGTGCATGTTCTCCATGGCGTCGAGGTTCCCGGCCGCGACGATGATGAAGTCCGTCGGGACGGGCTCGGTCTGGACCATCGCGCCCGAGGAGCGCTCGGACTGGCCCGTGATGGAGAACTCGCCCTCCTGGATAGCCGTCATCAGCTTCTGCTGGCTGCGGATGTCGAGCGTGTTGATCTCGTCGATGAACAGCACGCCCTTGTTGGCCTTGTGGATGTCGCCGGCCTCGACGCGGTCGTGGCTGGGCGTCTCCATGCCGCCTGACTGGAACGGGTCGTGGCGGACGTCGCCCAGCAGCGCACCGGCGTGGGCGCCGGTGGCGTCCTCGAACGGCGCGACCTGCTGGTTCGCGTTGTTGACCAGCAGGTTCGGGATCATCGCGTCGTTGCCCCGCGAGCCGTAGCGGAAGGCGAGGTAGACGACCCCGGCCGCGAGGATGCCCAGCAGGACGGATCCCTGGATGAGCAGGGCGTACCCGATGATGATCGCGATGATGATCCACATCAGGAACGACCGCATCTGGTTGCGCTTGCGCGCCTCTTCCTTGTGGGCGTCGACGATCTGTTCGCCCTTCCCCGCCGGGACGGTCCGGATCTTCGGCTCGTTGCCGTCGTCGGGGTTGTGATAGACGAGAACGTCCTGGAGTTCCTCCTTGGGGAGCAACTGGCTCATCGCCTTGGCGAGCATCGATTTGCCCGTCCCCGGCGAGCCGATCATCATCACGTGGCGGCGCTGCTTGGCGGCCTTCTTGACCACGTCTCGGGCGTGGTCCTGCCCGATGACCTGGTCGACAAGGCGGTCGGGGACCTCGATGTCCCCGGTAGTCTCGATATCGAGTCCACCGAGCAGGTCCTCGTCGGCGTTCTCGACGGCAGCCTCGTCGGAGTCGATCTCGACCGCGCTGCCGAGACTGTCGTCGCCGTCGACCGGGACGGCGTTCCCCCCGCCCTCGGACTCCTCGACGGCCGATTCGTCGCCGGCGGGCCCGTCGCCACCGACCGACGACTCCGGCTCCGACTCCGGCTGCTCGCCGCGTTCGGAGTCCGGAGACTCGGCGTCGGTCGCGCCGACCTCCTCGGTCTCGTCCGCGTCCGCTGCGGACGGTTCGTCGGTGTCGATATTCTCACTCATATAAACGATTCTGACAACTGAAGCCAAGGGCTGTTTATTGATATACTTTCTCCCCTCGTACGGTTCGATAACAGGCGAAAACCGCCGGACCTGACCGGTATCGGGTCGAAACAGGGACACCGCTCTTACCCCTCGACTGTGGAAAAACAGGGGGCGTATACGGCCGGTTCGAGGCCGCCACGGGCGCAACCCGCTCGGCCATCGCCGCCACGGACGCGGCGGCCAGATCGATAGCGCTCGTTCGCGCCCGCGGGCCCGTTCGAGCCACCGCTCCCCGGGTCACTCGGGACGACCGGGCCGCGAGTCACAGGGGTTAATGTAGTCGGTGGGCCCACGATAGGGTATGACACGCGGGTTCTACATCGGGCGGTTCCAGCCGTTTCACAACGGCCACCGGGCGATGGTCGACCACATCGTCGACGAGGTGGACGAACTCGTCCTCGGCATCGGGAGCGCAGACGTCTCGCACACCACTCGAAATCCCTTCACCGCGGGCGAACGCGTGATGATGGTGACCAAGGCCGTCGAGGACGTCGACGTGCCGACCTACGTCGTGCCCATCGAGGACATCGACCGCAACGCAGTCTGGGTCAGTCACATCATGAGCATGTCGCCGTCGTTCGACGTGGCCTACTCGAACAACCCCCTCGTCGTCCAGCTGTTCGAGGAGCGCGGCATCGAGGTCCGCCAGTCGCCGATGTTCGACCGCGACCGGCTGGAAGGCAGCGACATCAGAGAGCGGATGCTCGGCGACGACACCTGGACCGACCGCGTCCCCGACGTGGTCGCCGACGTGATCGACGAGTTCAGCGGCGTCCAGCGCCTCCAGACCGTCGCCAAGGACGACGTCTCCCGCCGCTGGGAAGCCGAGCAAGGCGACTGACGTCTGGCACCTTGCGACAGACAACTTGCGACTCGCGACTGACGACTAGCCACTGACCGCTGGCCGCCGCCGGCCTACCGGGAGGAGTCGCTCAGGACGTCCGGTTCGACCGCCTCGATCTCGTCTCTGATCGCCTCTCGCTCGAAGTACAGTAACTCGACGCCGACGACGACGACCGAGATCACCACCACCACGTAGAACGTGCCTCGCTCGTTCGCGTACAGGTGCCAGAACAGCAGCGGCAGGAACGCGCTCGTTCCGAGGAGGCCCACGGCGGGCGGCAGCGCGTTGATCCGGTCCCGGTCGCGCTCCCGGAGCGCGAGGGAGCTCATCGACCCGAAGACGACGATGAACGCGACCGAGGCGAAGGAGGTGATCCCGCCGAGGCTCCCGACCGCCGCGAAGGCGGCGGTGACCGCGCCGAGCAAGAGGAGCGTCCGTCTCGGGATCCCCTCGGCGCTCGAATCGCCGACGCGATCCGGGAGCAGTTCGTCGGAGAGCATCCCCTTCGCGAAGTAGCCCGTCGAAAAGAGCGTCGCGTTGATCGCCGACCCCGTCGAGAACAGCGCAGACAACGAGATGGCGAGGACGCCGACGCGTCGGAAGCCGACCGAGCCGGTGACGGCCCCGGCCGCGGTCGCCAGCGCGGTGTGCGGGTGGGACTTCAGCGCCTCCGGCGCCAGCGCCACGGTCGCCACCGCCACCAGCACGTAGATGCTCACCGCGACCGGGATCGCGACGTAGACGGCCGTTCGGATCGTCTCGACTGGGTCCTCGATGCGCTCCTGGTCGTAGAACAGGAGCTGCCACCCCTGAAACGCGACGAACGAGACCGCCGCCGCGACGACGGGACCGAACGACGCGAGTTGCGAAGCGCCGAGCGAGAGCGTCGCGCCGCTGGCGCCGCCAGCGACGTAGGCGATGCCGCCGACCCCGAAGGCGACGAGGACGCCCACTTTCGCGGCGACGAGGACATTCTCGGCGCTCCCGGTCGCGCGGGCGCCGAGCAGGTTGAGTCCCACGAACCCGGCCACTGCGAGCACCGACGCGACCGGGCGGAGGGGGACGACGACCAGTCGGTCGGGCACGCCGTCGAGCGCGACGGTGAACTCGCCGAACGCGAACGCGTACATCGCCATCGACCCGATGTAGCCGAACAGGAGCGTCCAGCCGATCATCCCCGCCAGCGTCGCGTTGCCGACGAACGACTGGACGAACGAGACCGACCCGCCCTGGTTCTCGTCGTCCACGTCGTTGAGGGCGTTGTACGAGTAGCCCGCGCAGGCCGCGACCACGCCCGCGAGGACGAACGACGCCCACGTCGCCGGCCCGGTTATCCCGGTGACGACGCCTAACACCGCGTAGATGCCGCCGCCGATCATCCCGCCGAGCGCGATCGAGACGCTCTCGGCCAGGCCGAGTTGCTCTCCGGACACGGGTGCCGTTCGTTTCGGTCGTCAGACGGTTCAACGTGATGCCGGTCGAGCCGGATTCGGTGGGGCACGGGAGAGACGACGACGACGGAGCGGACGCTACGAGCGGGTTGAACACCGAGACGCAGCGGAAGCTACGGAGCGGTTCGCGGTCGAAAAATGGCGAGGTGAAGTTGTGTTCGGCGGCTACCGAGTTAGCTCGCGGAGATGACGTCGTCGATGCGGACGATCATCGTCGCGGCCTCGGCTGCGCTCTCGACGGCCTCGTGCTTGACGGCGGCCGGGTCGAGCACGGCCAGGTCGATGGGGTCGTCGATAACGCCCGTCTGGCCCTCGGAGATGATACCGGCGATGCCCTCGCTCTCGTGTTCGGCGCGCAGGTCGACCAGCGCGTCGATGGGGTCCATGCCGGTGTTCTCGGCGAGCGTGCGCGGCAGCACGTCGACCGCGTCGGCGAAGGCCTCGACGGCGAGCTGCTTGCGGCCCTCGATGCTGGCGGCCTCGCTGCGGATGTAGTCGGCGACCGCGATCTCTGTGGCGCCGGCGCCGGGGACGACGCCGCCCTTGTCGAGGGCGGCGGTCACGACGTCGAGCGCGTCGCCGAGGACGCGTTCGAGCTCGTCGGTGACGTGCTCGGTGCCCCCGCGAGCGAAGACGGTGACGGACTGGCCGGCGTCGCCGTCCTCGACGAAGGTGACGTACTCGTCGCCGTACTTTTCGACGGAGATCGACCCGGCGGAGCCCAGGTCGTCGGCCTCGAGTTCCTGAACGCCCGCGGCGCGGGACAGGCCCGTCGCGTGGGCGAGCTCGTCGCCCTCGTCGTCGCCGACCTCGAAGACGGCGACGTCGTTCTTGGCGAGGATGGCGGCGACCTGGTCCGCGACGTCGCCGTCGACGAACAGGACGTCGACGCCCAGGTCGATGACGTGCTCGGCGTAGCCGCGGAGCTCGTTCTCCTCGGCCTCGATTGCGGTGTTGAGGTCGTCGACGCTGGAGACGTTGTACTCGGCGTCGATGTTGGCCTCGCGCACTTCGATGTCGTCGTTGACGAAGGCGATCTGCGGGTCCGTGAAGCTGCGCGGCATGTTGTCGTGGACCGGCTCCTCGTCGATGAGGACGCCGTCGACCAGGCGCGTGGCCGACGAGGACGAGCCCGTCTGCGTGTAGACGGTGATGTTGTCGCGGGAGACGCCGTCGTCGGCGACGCGGCGGACGGCGTCGACGACGACCTCGGCGAGGCGCTCGGCGGAGACGTCGCCGGTGCCCTTGCCGGTCATCGAGGAGCGGGCGACCGTCTCGAGGAGCTCGTCGTCGAGTTCCTCGTCGAGCGTGACCTCGTCGATGGCCTCGTGGGCCAGCGAGAGCGCCTGGTAGTACCCCTCGACGATCGTCGTCGGGTGAACGTCGTCGTCGAGCAGGTCCTCGGCCTGCGAGAGCAGTTCACCGGAGAGCACCGCCGCGGTGGTGGTGCCGTCGCCGACCTCGCTCTCCTGGGTCTCGGCGACCTCGGAGATCATCTGCGCGGCCGGGTGTTCGATGTCCATCTCGTCCAGGATGGTGGCGCCGTCGTTCGTGATGACGACGTCGCCGCTGTCCGAGACGAGCATCTTGTCCATCCCGCGGGGACCGAGTGTGGTCCGTACCGCCTCGCTGACGGCCTTGCCGGCGGTGATGTTGGAGCTCTGGGCGTCCTTGCCCTGCGTGCGATCACTGTCCTCGTTGAGGATGAACATCGGCTGTCCACCCATGCGTCGCTGGCCAGATGACATGGTTGAGTTTCATCTAATTCATCGTAAGCGGTTCTATATAAAACTTTCCAACCAGGGGCCGGAACCACCGCCAGCGGTGTGTCAGGGGGCCCCGCACGAATGGCCGGAAAGCCTTTAAGTGATGCTTGGGAGCCGACCGGCATTCCGGCGTTCGGCGTGATCTGTGCCGGGGGATCGGCGGTCGCGGTCGTGGTCTGGAGCGGTCCCGGGCGAGCCCTGGGCGGCGCTCGGCGGGGAACGGCCTCCGACAACCGTTTTAACGAGGTGCGCACATGGTAGGGTGAATGCTGGAGTTGGAGCACGGGTTCCGGGTGGTCGACGTCCACGCGCGCCTGGAGCCCGACGAGGACCGCCGACAGCGCGAGGGGCTGGGCGACCCCGAGCGACTGGAGCGGGAGATGCACCAGGCCGGGGTGGTGCGGTCGCTGGTGTTCCCGAGCGGGCGCGACGGCAACTACCTCGCCGCGAACAACGCCGTCGCGCGGATGAGCGTCGGCCGCCCGTTCGTCGCCGTCGCCCGGATCAACGGCGCCCGCGACCCCGCGGACACCCCCGTGGCGACGCTGCGTAACCTCACCGCGCACCGCACCGACGACCACACCTCCCCCGCCGACGTGGAGCAGTACGCCTACGACGACCGGTTCGTCGGCTTCAAACTCCATCCCGCGCGCGACGGCCTCCCCGACGAGGAGGTCCTCGAACAGTTGGCCGAGGCGGGACTGCCCGTCATCGTCCACGGCGGCCACGGGTTCGGGCCGGACGCCGTCGAGGCGACGCTCCTGCAGTACGACCTCCCGGTCGTGCTCGCGCACTTCGGCGGGCACCCGCTCGACCGCGAGTTGATGGCGACGAGCATCGATCTGCTCGACCGATCGTCGTCGCTGTACCTCGACACGAGTTTCGTCCGCTTCCGCGACCCGCTCGAACGCGCGATCAGAGAGCACCCGGATCGGGTCCTGTTCGGCAGCGGGTCGCCGGCCGCCCACCCGAACGTCGCGGTCATGGAGATCCTCACGCTCGACGTGCCCGAAGACGCCATGCGGAAGGTCTTCTCGAACAACCCCGGGCGCGTCTTCGACGCGCTCTCGCCCGCGGGCGGCGCGTAGCGGCCGCTAGTCGCGCGAGTGTCACCCGGTCGGCGCCAGAAGAACGGTTACCGGCGGTCGTAGACGGCGACCGGCCGGTCCGAGCGGGCCGACCGGCCGTAGGGGTTGCGCCGGGTCGACCGGTCGAGCAGCCGCGCCCAGGTTCCGTCTTTCGACCCGACCGCGAGCCCCGACAGCACCTCGCGACCGGTACCGAGCCAGCCCGACGGCGTCGCGTCGCCCCGCGCCACGTCCCGCAGTGATCCGAGCGCGTCGCGGCCGGCGTAGGCCACCAGACGCGCCGCGACGCGCGGGCGCACGCCGTAGTTCTTCACCAACCGGTAGGCGAGCGAGCGGTACTTCCAGCCGGGGTCGGTCTCCGGGCCGCCGCCGTCGGCGCCGACCTCGCGGGCGACGCCCATCTCCGGCGCCCACGTCACCGAGAAGTCCATCGCGGCGAGGCGGTGGGCGCCGTCGCGGGCGCTCCCGATCTCCAGGTACTCGTCGAACCCGTCCAGCGCGTCGAGCGCCGACCGCGAGAAGGCCACGTTGCCCCCGTTGAAGTAGGTGACCTCGCGCCCGGCGAGCGCGTCGGATTCGACCTCCTCGGCGGTCATGCCGCCGCGGAGCTGCTCGTGGACCGGCCCGGACACGACGTCGGCGCCGCCCAGGTCGTCGACGAGCGCGTCGTACCACTCGTCGGTGACCGTCAACCCCTGGTCGACCAGCGCGACGACGTCGCCCGTGGTCTGCTCGATGCCGGCGTTGCGCGCGGCCGTCACCGTCCGGTCGGCGACCTCGACGAGCACGTCAACGTCCGCGCGCTCGCGGACCATCCCGGTCGTCCCGTCGGTCGAGGGGCCGTTCACGACCACGATCTCGGCCGCGGGCACGTGTTCGGCCAGCGCGTCGAGCGTCCGGGCGAGTTGCTCCCGGCCGTCGAGCGTCGGGACCACCACCGAGAGCTGCATACAGACCGTAGCAGACTCGACGCGTATAAAAGTCGTGGGACGAACGGGGCGGTCGACACGGTCGTCAGTTGTCAGCGGCGCGAACGACCGTCAACCGTCCATCACGCGAACGACCGTCAGTCGACGGTCGCGTTCCAGTAGGAGATAGAGGCCAGGCGGTCGCCAAGCGGCGTACGGTCGACCGCTTCTTCGACCCGTCGGAACGCCTTGGCGACGCCGCCGGGGAGCTTACGGTAGAGGCCGAAGGGGACGACGAACTCGTGGGTCTCGTCGACGAGGCGCAGCTGTGCGGCGTCGAGCATGCCGTCGACTTCCCGCCGCGAGTAGAGCCGCGACCCCATCGGGAGCGCCCAGTTGTACAGCGACCGGCCCGACGAGCGATTGTAGGTCTCGAAGACGACCTGGCGCTTGGAGACCCGGGCCATCTCGCGGAGGTACTCCCCAGGGGTGTCCGCGAGGTGGAAAAAGCGGATGGCGAAGACGGCGTCGAAGTGGTCGTCGGGGAACGGGAGCCGCGCGGCGTCGCCGCGCATGAACTCCAGGTGGTCGTCCACGCCCGCCTTGCGGGCCTTGTCCCGACCCTCCCCGAGCATCGGCGCCGAGATATCGAGTCCGACGACGTCTGCGCCCTGCTCGGCGAGCATCACCGAGAACCGGCCGGTGCCGCAGGCGATCTCGAGGATCTTCTTGTCTTCGACGGGCGCGAGCGCCTCGCCGACGGCGGCCTTCTCCAGGCGGTCCGTGAGCCGGCCGCCGCCGCGGGAGAAGCGCTTGTCCTCGTAGGACTCGACGACAGTTTCCTGCTGGTACCACTCCTTACCCTTCACGATACGGGAATTTCCCCAGTCTGGGACCAAAAGAGTACTGAAAGCGGACGCCCGGCGCGGTCGCCGTCCCTGCCCGGCGTCAGGACGTGTATACTTCGTCCGGACGGATCTCCACGACGACGCGAGCGCCCGGATCGCGGTCGTAACTCGGGTACTCGTCGACGTCCATGTAGCGGCGGGCGAGCGCGTCGATGTGTTCCCTGGCGCCCTCCTCGGTCATCGCCGTCACTTCTCCCGTAACTGAGCAGTAGCGATAGGGGTCCTCCGGGTCGACCATGCTCACGCCGACCTTCGGGTTCCGGGCGACGTTGCGCTCTTTCCGTCGGCCCCGCGCCGTGTTGATCAGCACCCGGTCGGCCTCGGGGTCGTAGTCCACCCAGACGGGCGTGACGTGCGGGAACCCCTCGGGCGTCATCGTCGCGAAGTGCGCGAACGTCTGCGTCTCGAATAGATCGTGGTAGGACTCCGGGATGGACGTCATACCCCGATCGACGACCGCCAGCGTCGAAAGGTCTTGGGACCCCGGACTCCGCGGAGGAGACCTGCCGAAAGCGCCGCTGTGTGCCGATCTACTCGGCGAACGGCCGAAAATACAAGGACACCTTATATGCTTAGGACAATTTGGTCATCCATATAGCCAACTTTTACCAGTACCCTCCAGAGAAGCTCAGGCATGAGTACGACCATAGACGAACCGAGTGCGGACGAGCGGCTGGGTGAGGCGGAGTTCCGCGACCGCCTGCGCGAACTGCCCCCGAGCGCCAAGCTCGTGGCGAAGGTGCTGGAGACCGATGCGCCGCTGTCGCAGGGACAGCTCGCCGAGGAGTCGCTGCTGCCCGACCGGACCGTCCGCTACGCCCTGAACCGACTCGAAGACGCGGAGCTGATCGGGTCCCGACACAGCTTCCACGACGCGCGAAAACAGGTCTACTTCCTCAACAACTAGCGGCCCGAAAGCCGCGGCCGCCCTACCGCTGGGCGAACGCGTCTTCGGTCTCGTCGAAGCCTTCGATCTCGACGCCGTCGCCGGTGACGGTCGCCACGTAGACGCCGTTACCTGAGCCGGTGTCGCGTTCGCTGGCCGCCTCGACCGCGCGGACCGCGAGGTCGCGCGCGTCGTCGAGGCTCATCTCTCGGTCGTACACGCCCTCGATCGCCCCGTGGGCGAGCTGCATCCCGGAACCGGTGACCGTGTAGTCGTCTTTCATGACCCCGCCGGCGGGGTCGATGCTGTAGACGTGGCTGCCCTCGTCGTCGACGCCGCCGAGGATCGGGTTGATGGCGAACCACGGCCCGCCGCGGGCGAAGTTGCCGGCGAGCGTCGCCAGCGCGTGCATGCTGATCGGCTCGCCCTTGCGGACCTCGTAGAGGTCGACTTCCGAGCGGAGCGTCCGGATGAACGACTGGGCGCCGCCCACCGAACCGACGAGCGTCAGCACGCCGGTCGGGTGGATCTGCTCGACCTTCTGGACGGACTTGTTCGAGACGAAGCGGCCGCCGAGCGAGGCGCGCATGTCCGTCGCCACGACGACGCCTTCGTCGGTCGAGATGCCGACCGTGGTCGTCCCGGTCTTGTTGACCGACTCGTCGTCGCGGGCCTGCGCGTCGCCGCCCGCGTTCGCACCGTCGAACTGTCCCGCGCCGAGTTCGGGTTCGGTGGGGTCGCCGATCGCGTCGGCGCCGGTGAGGGGGTCGGTGAATCTACTCACCGTCTTCACCTCCGAACTCCGCGAGGTGGGAGTCGATCTCCGCGGCCTCCAGCGAGCGGACGCGGTGAGTCTCGGTGTCTATCACGCTCACCTCGACCGCTTCGGGATCGATGTCCTCGTTGCTCTGGGCGAGCGTTTCGAGCGCCAGGGTGATCCCGGCGTCGAGGTCCATGTCCCCGCGGTACTCGTCTTCGAGGAAGTTCATGAGCGTCTCGCGATTGCCGCCGATGGTGGTCGCTTGCCACTCGTAGGGCGTCCCGGAGGGGTCGGTCTCGAAGAGCTTCGGCGTGCCGTCGGGGTCGACGCCGCCGATGGCGAGCGCGGTCCCGAACGGGCGGACCCCGCCGCTCTGGGTGTGGCGCTGGATGTAGTCGGTGACCTCTTTGGCCAGCGCCTCGACGCCGATCGGCTCGTCGTAGCGGAGGCGGTTGACCTGCGCCTGCTCGCGGGCGAAGTCGATCAGCTGTCTCGCGTCGGCGACGTGGCCCGCGCTCGCGACCGCGATGTGGTCGTCGATGCGGTGGAGTTTCTCGATGCTCTGTTCCTCGACGAGCGGGGAGCGAACCTGGCGGTCCGCCGCGAGCACGACGCCGTCGGTCGTCCGAACGCCG
This sequence comes from Halosimplex rarum, assembly GCF_047715405.1. Lineage (NCBI taxonomy): Archaea > Methanobacteriati > Methanobacteriota > Halobacteria > Halobacteriales > Haloarculaceae > Halosimplex > Halosimplex rarum. Next base: position 27,056 of record NZ_CP180412.1, on the reverse strand, counting down.
ACGCTCGCCGTGCCGCGCTTGATCGCTTCCCGGGCGTACTCGACCTGGTAGAGGCGCCCGTCCGGCGAGAAGATCGTCATCCCGCGGTCGTACGCCTGCTGGTTCTGATCCTGCATAGTGTGCGTCACTGAGTCAGCGTGACTAACTTCCAGTTAGTGGTTGTGATATATAGGCCTTTTCACCAGACCACGGGACTCCGCGTCGGTGTGTTCCGCGGTCACAGCGGGCCCGTCAGTCGTCGGCGATGGGGTCGTCGATGTATCGCGCTTCGAGGCGGGCCGCCGTGGCCGGGCGCTCGACGTACCGGGCGTCGACGACCGCGAGGGCCGCGGTGAGCAGGGCGAAGCCGACGGCGGCGACGACGAGTTCGAGCGGGGTCGCCTCGACGAGGGCGTCGACCGGCGAGAAGTCGACCGCGAGCGCACCGAGATACGTGACCGTGACGGCCGCGACGGCGACGGCGAGCCCGAGTGCGTGTTCCGAGCCGACCCGCGGCGGAGTGCGGTCGCGGGCGTATCCCAGCGCGAGCGCGCTGACGGGGAACATGACGACGAGCCCCAACGCCCACGTCGACGCGGTCGTCTCACCGACCGCGAGGACGGACAGCAGCCCCCAGACCGCGAGCGAGACCAGCAGAGCGACCGCACCGGCGAGTCGGGCGACGGCGGTCGTCTCGTACATCAGCGGCGGTCCCCGTTGCCGCCTCGCGGTAGGATCCACGAACCGTTGGCGTTCGGACCGGCGGTCGACGGGTGTTCGGAACTGGACTGGGTCGCGACGGATCGCGCGGTCATATCGATACCCTATCCTCCCGACTACGGAGGCTTAACTCGTATCATCGGTCCCGCCGGACCGACGGAGAAAAACGTCGGTCCGCGGCGGTGTCGGCGACTGAACCGGTCCGTTACCCGGCGTTCGGTCCGATACGCACGGACTACTTCGGTTCGATCGGGACGGGATCGGGTCGATCGGTACGGGAGAGAGCGTCAGGCGACGGGCTGGCCGGCGGTTTCGGGTTCCGGCGCGACGGCGCCGCCGATCGCACCACCGATCGCGCCGGGAATCCCGGTCGCGGCGACCCAGACGAGCGCGGCGACGCCGGCCCCGAATCCGAAGATGCCGGCGACGAGGGTCCCGACGAACAGCAGGACCAGCGCGACGACGATCCCCCCGATAGTCGTCGCGAGGAACCCGTGTACCGCGCCGCCGCCCAGGCCTTCCCGAGCGGCGTACCCGGCGATCGCGCCGGCGATGAGGCCGGTCAATCCCGCCCCGACCGCCGGGAGAGTCGCGTCGGTGAACGGGAGGCCCAAGCCACCGAGGAGGCCGATCACGAGCGATGCGACGAGACCGTACAGGACAGCCATCCACTTTACCATGCGCGAATACAGGCTGGCTGACGTGTTAAGCGAACTTGCCGGCATCCACAGGTAATTTCAGCTTCACGTGCCAGATAGCCGCGGCCACAGACGGAATGGACGCGAGTTGTCAGCGAGGTGCGATTCGAGCCGGCGGTCCGAGCTAATACAGCGAGAGGTGGCCGGTCACCTTGTCGACGAGGTCGTCGCGGGCGGGACCGACGGCGAGCGCGCTGGCGGTACCGGGCTCGAGTTGCGTGTGGCCGGCGTCGCGGACCACGGCGTGGGGGAGACCCTCGCGTTCGGCCTTGTCGGCGAGTTCGAACAGCTGGGACTCGCTGTCGGCCTGCAGGACGACCTTCTTCTGGCCGCTGCCCTTCCACTCGTTTTTCGCCTGTCGGTCGGCGTCCTCGACGGCCATGAGGGAGGCGTGGGCGACCTGCGCGGCGAGTTTCCCCTCGCCCATCCCCAGGTCGGCCCGGGCGACGATGGCCTGTTTCATACCCCGATTGGCGGCCGGCGGGAGATAGGGTTTCTCATCGACGGTGGCACTTCCGCGGTCGAAACCGGCTTGTGATACCCGGTAGCAGTCGGGACGATGCGGATCGGAATCCAGCCCTACACGATCAGCGCCATCGACGAACCGCTCCCCCTGAAACTCGACCGGATCGCCCGCGCCGGCTACGAGGGGGTCGAACTCGGCCCCGACGCGAACACCGACGCCGTCCGCGACGCGCTGGACGCCAACGACCTCGCCGTATCGAGCGTCGGCTCCGGGCTCGACGCGCTCGACGACGACCTCGACGCGCACGTCGCGGCGTGCGAGGCCTTCGACACGGACGACGTGGTCGTCATGTGGATCGACCCCGAGCACTTCGCGACCCGGGAGGCCGTCGAGTCGACCGCCGAGCGGCTTGACGCCGCCGCCGACCGACTCTCGGACCGCGGCCTCCGACTGCACTATCACAACCACGCCCACGAGTTCACGGACCTGGGCGAGACGACCGGGTACGAGGCGCTCGTCGACGCGACCGACCGCGTCCGCTTCGAGGTCGACGTGGGCTGGGCGGGCGTCGGCGGCGTCGACCCGGCGGCGCTGCTCGACGACATCGGCGACCGCGTCTCGCTCGTCCATCTCAAGGACATGGACTTCGACGCCGGCGAGTTCGTCACCGTCGGCGAGGGCGACCTCGACCTGGCCGAGGCGGTCGCGGCGGCCCGCCGCATCGGTGCCGAGTGGGGACTGTTCGAGAACGACGAGCCCGTCGACCCCGTGGCCGAGCCATCGCACGCGTCGCTCCTGCTCGACGAGCACACTGGTCACCTCGGTCGGCGCGAGGCTCGCACCGACGGCGATTGAACCGCGCTCGCGTCGGGCGGTTCGTCGACGAGTCGGCTTCGAGCATGCGATAGCAGAAACAAGACTTTCATGCGAGGCGGGTGTCGGCAACGCTACATATGGTCCTCCGCCGCTCCAGCGTCGCCGCCGCCCTCTCCGGGCCGATCCCGGACGAGACCTGGCAGCGGGACGCCACTGCCATCTTCCTGGTCGCGCTCGTCCTCCGCGGGTGGGTCTGGTCGAACATGGGCACCATGGTCGTCCGGGACGCCACCCGATACCTGGCGTGGTGCAACGAGTTCTCGCTCGGCACGCTCTTCGGCACCCGGGCGCTGGTCTACTCCGGCTACTGGCTCCCCTACTGCGGCTGGCTGCGCGCGACGGGCGAGTACGTCCACGGCTGGGTCGCCGTCCAGGTCGCCCTCTCGGCGCTGTCGTGCGTCCTCGTCTACGCGACGGGCCGGCATCTCGTCGGTCGCTCCGCGGGCCTCGTCGCCGGCGGCGCGCTCGCCGTCCAGTGGGAGGTGTACCGCTGGGCAGCCCGGCCGCAGTCGGAGTTCATGCTGACGTTCGCCGTCGCGCTGGCGCTGTGGCGCCTCGCGCACTACCACACGACGCCCACGACGCGCAACCGTCTGCTCGCACTCGGGACCCTCGGGTTCGCTGCGCTCGTCCGGCCCAACGGCCTGCCCATCGTCGCCGCGTACCTCCTCTACGACCTCCTGCCGGCGACGAGCGACCACCGGCTGAACCTGGGCTTCCCCGCGAAGGTCAACCTCGCGCTCGTCGGCGGCCTCGTCGCCGCCATCGCCTACCGCCTGCAGTTCGGCTGGGCGCGCGGGTCGATGCTGTTCCACTGGCGGGAGGGGATCGTCATCACGCCCGACCGGTTCGTCTACGACTACTCGCCGGCCCCGGCCAGCGGCGTCGTCGACTTCTTCGTCGCCAACGCCGAGCACGTCGTCGCCATCGCCGCCCTCCGCGGCGCCTGGTTCTTCTCGCCGGTCATGCCCGGCTGGTCGGAGGGCCACGCGCTGAGGGCGATGGTGACGCTCGGGCCGCTATTTGTTCTCGCCGTGCTGGGGATCCACGCGGCCGTGGTCCGCGAGCGGTGGGACCTGCTCGCGCTGTGGGCGACGCCGCTGGTCGCCATCGTCGTGACCGCGATGGGGATCTGGGTCGCCGGCTGGCGCAACTTCCTCGGCCCCGCCGTCGTCGTCTACACGCTGTTCGCCGGCTACTACGTCTCGCTGACCGACTGGCCGCGCAGGGCGCGCGCCCTCACTCGGACGTAGGCGCCGGCCCGTCGCGCGCAGGCGCCGATCCGTCGCGTCGGCGCGGTCCGCGACCGGATTCGGGGCCGCTGGCAACCGTGATGTTTTACCGCCGGCGGGCAGAGAAACCTGTATGATACTGTCGGACGCGGACATCCTGCGGCGCCTGGAGGAAGGGGACCTGGTGGTCGAACCCCTCGACGATCCGGACATCCAGATCCAGCCCGCCAGCGTCGACCTGCGGCTCGGACGGGAGTTCCTGGAGTTCCAGCACGCCAACATCCCCTGCATCCACCCCAACAGCGAGAACGAGGTCGCCGAGTACGTCGAGGAGACGGTCGTCGACGAGGACGAGGAGTTCATCCTCCACCCGGGCGACTTCGTCCTCGGCACGACCTACGAGCGCGTCGGCATCCCGGACGACCTCATCGCCCACGTCGAGGGGCGCTCCTCGCTGGGCCGCCTCGCCATCGTCGTCCACGCCACCGCCGGTCTCTGCGACCCCGGCTACAAGGGCCAGATCACGCTCGAACTCTCGAACCTCGGCACCGCGCCCGTGGCGCTCACCCCCGGAATGCGCATCTCCCAGCTCACCTTCACGGAACTGAAGACGCCCGCCGAGCGCCCCTACGGCGAGGAGCGGGGCTCGAAGTACCAGGACCAGTCCGGGCCGCAGGCCTCGAAGATCCAGGGCGACCGCGAGTTCGGGGGTGACCAGTAGGGCGATGACTGGCGCCAGCGCGGTCCCCGAGCCGACGGGGGGCGGCCGATGAAGTTCGTCGAGGAGCTCGTCGTCGAGGAGTTCCTGCCGACGTTCCGCTCGATGCTCGCCGAGGCACTGCGCGAGCGGGGGCTGACCCAGAGCGAGGTGGCCGACCACCTCGGCATCAGCCAGAGCGCCGTCTCGAAGTACGTCCACGGCGAGGTCGAGCGCAACGACCGCCTCCTCGGCGACCGCCGGCTGCGCGAACTGGTCGAGCGACTCGCCGAGGGGCTCGCAAGCGGCGAGATGAGCCGCGTCCAGGCGCTCGTCGAGGCCGAGGTGTTCGTCCGCCGGCTCGAACGCGGCGGCGTGCTCGCCCAGCTCCACGAGGAGTCGATGCCCGGCCTCGCCGAGTACGGCGACGACCGCTTCGCCATCCACGACCCCGAGAGCACTGTCCGCGCCGCCGAGGAGGTCCTCGCATCCCTCCGCCGCGGCGTCCGCATCCTCGAGAACACCGACGACTTCCCGGATCTCGTCCCCGCCGTCGGGTCGAACCTCGTCGAGTGCCTCCCCGACGCCGACGGCATCGAGGACGTCGCCGCCGTCCCCGGCCGCATCCTCGACCTCGAAGGGACGACGGCGATTCCGGCCGACCCCGAGTTCGGCGTCAGCGAGCACGTCGCGAGCGTCCTGCTCGCCGCCCGCGCCGGCGGGAGTGACGCCCGTGCCGCCCTCAACGTTCGCTACGGCTCCGACATCGTCGAGACGCTGACCGAGGCGGGATACACCGCCGTCGAGTTCGACGCCGAGGCGGACCTGGAGCCGGCTATCGCCGACGCGCTCGCGGAGTCGCCCGACGCCGACGTGCTCTACCAGACCGGCGGGTTCGGCGTCGAACCGATCGTCTACGTGCTGGCGGTCGACGGGCCGACCGCGGCGCGCGTCGTCCGGGAGCTGTAATGCCAGACGACGTCGGCGCCACGCAGTCGTTCTACGGCCGATGGGCCAGAGCCTACGACTGGCTCGCCACCGCCCCCGGCGTCGGCTCCTGGCGCGAGCGCGCCGCCGACGCCCTGGACCTGGAGCCCGGCGACACCGTCGTCGAGATGGGCTGTGGCACCGGCGCGAACGTCTCGCACCTGCGCGACCGCGTCGGCCCCGAGGGGCGAGTCGTCGGCGTCGACCTGACCCGCGGCATGCTGCGCCGGGCGAGCGAGCGCGTCGACCGCGCCGGCTGGCGGAACGTTCACCTCGCTCGCGCGGACGCGCGACGACCACCGATCGACGGCCCGGTCGACGCCGTCCTCGCGACGTTCGTCGTCGGCATGTTCGCCGATCCCCGCCCGGCCGTCGAGCGCTGGATCGAGATGCTCGCCCCCGGCGGGCGGATCGCGCTGTTGAACGCCGGCCGCTCCGACCGCCGTGTGGCCGCGCCGCTCAACCTCGGCTTCCGCGCGTTCGTCCGAGCGGCCGCCCCCGGCGACGGCCGCGAGTCGCCGTCGAAGAGCCTCGAACGGCGCGTCGCCACCGCGCGCGACGCGGTGTACTCGAACTGCCCCGATCACGGCTTCGAGGAGTTCGGCCTCGGCTACCTTGGCCTCGCCTGGGGCGAACGGAGCGAGGTCTAGCGGTTGTCCGGGGAGTAAACTGTTCAACCGCGAAGTCTGTGACCGCTACCGCTACCGACGTGCCGACCGCGAACAGCGTGAAAGCCCCGACGCGTTCGACTTGGGGGGCTCGCTGCGCGCGCTCCCTTCGGTCGCGTGCTTACGTCGCCCGCCTTCGTCGAACGCGTCGCCCCTTTCATTCCCACCCGCACAGACAGGCCGACCAGCCGACACGGGTGGGTATGAAAGGGGCCGCTGGCTCGTGGACATCTGACGATGCAAGCACTGCAGGGAGCGCAGCGACCGAAGCGCGCAGCGAGTCAGGGACCACGAGCCAGCGGGGGCTTTCACGCTGTTCGCGGTGCTGGCGCCTGGCTGTCGTCTATCCCCGGATCTCTCACATCACGAGTCGCGCTCGAAGACGGACGCCCCGAGCGAGTCGGGTACCGATAACGACCCCGACTCGACGCGATAGATGAGGCAGCCGGCGAGGGTCAGCAGGCTGCCGTAGAGGACGGGCGTCCCGAATCGGAAGACCGGCAGGAGCGAGTCGAGGATCGCCTGCGCGGTTCCGGGGTCGAGCGGGGCCGTCCTGACGGCTTCCCGGAGCGTGCGGAACGACATCGAGAGGTTGGCCAGCAGCGCGCCGGCGACGAACACCCGGCGGCCGCGGCCGGCGGGCAGGTCGTACAGCAGGACGACCAGCGAGACGGCCGTGTAGGCGTAGTAGAGCAACAGCGACGGGACGGCGATGATCATCGCGACGAGGGTCCCGTGGACGGCGACGTGGCGGTCGGTGGTCGTCTCGACGCGCCAGTAGAGGGCGGCGAGGACGGGCGCGAGCAGGACCGCGGCGCCGACCGCGTACCACGTCGGGTCGGCGGTGGGGAACAGCACCGAGAGCGGGCGGCGGAGGGTGACGAAACTCCGGTCGGCCGGGAGGCCGCCGACGAACGCCGCGGTTTCGCGCCGGGGGACGAGCGCGTCGACGACGTAGGTCCGGGTCGTGTCGACGCCGAAGGCGAGCAGGCCGAGCGCCGTCAGTCCGGCGGCGGTCCCGACGGCCGCGCCGATCGCTCGCCAGGCGCGCCTGCGGAGGAGCCAGAGTCCGACGAGGCCGGGGAACACCTTGACGAACGCCGGGAGCGCGAACGCGGCACCGGCCCGCGCTTCCCGGTCGCGGGCCAGCCAGACGAAGCCGGCCGCGAGCGCGGCGACCAGGAGGTGGTTGACCTGTCCGTACGCGATTGAGGGCGCCGAGTGCGCCGAGGCGAACAGGAACGCGAACAGCAGCGCGCGCTCGGCACGACCGACGGAATAGCCCAGCGACTCGACGTAGCCCGAGAGGAGCCGAGTCGTGACGACCGAGGCCAGTACCGAGACCAGCGTGATCGCGACGAATCCCGGCACCCAGCTCTCGGCGAGCGCGGAGGGGAGGAAGGCGAGCACCGTCGCGGGCGGGTAGAGGTAGTGAAAGCCGCTGTTCGGAGGAGTGACTGCGTAGAAGTTCTCGCCCGCGAGGGCCGCCTCTGCGGCGACGTGGTAGACGCGGTAGTTGAGCCCGAAGGTGCCCGGCCGGTTGACGGCGTAGTTGGCGAGCGCGATCAGCCCGAGGAGCGCTCCCGTTCCGAACACCGCCAGCGCGTCGCGTCTCCGGTCGGCCATACTCGCCGGTGCGACGGTGAGGGTCTTGGGCGTGTCGAACGACTGTCTCGATCGGCGGGCGGAGCGGACGGCCTCGGAAACGGCGCTACACTCGATACCGCTCGGCGTGTTCCGGGCAGAATTCGGGATCCCGCAGTTGCGCCCGGATAACGCCCGGCTGGCGGTGCGGGTTGTGGAGCCGACAGTCCTCGTCGTCACAGAAGCCCTCGCCGGTCGCCAGGTAGTGGTACGCCTGCAGGACGTAGCCCTTCAGCGCCTCGGTCGTCCGCGGGTCGGCGGCGACGAGAAACTCCCCTTCGACCTCGTTCTCCAGCACTTCCCGCGGCGGCGAGTCACCGGAGAGCAGCGCGTGTTTCTGTTGTTCCTTGTAGTACTGCTCGGGCTTGGCGGGCGCCTCGTAGAGCCCCGGGACGGAGACGACTCCGGGCTGGCCGAGGACGTTGACGCGCTTGTGCCAGCGGCCGTCGTGGTCGCCCCAGGTTCCGACGACGCGGTCGAGCACGGGGACGTGCAGGTGGTCGAGCCCGCGCTCGTCGTCGGGGAGCAAGTCGCGGAGTATCGCCTGGACCTGATATCCGTCGTAGATGACTCCGCCGGCGCGTTCGGGAGTCTCCAGCGCGCGCTCCTCGTAGCGGACGATGCCGACCATCGTGTTGCCCGTCTCGCGCTCGTACGGGGAGAGTACTCGCGCCTCGGCGAACGACTCGGCGAGGTCGGGGTCGCCGAACACGGACAGAAACCGATCGCGTACCGAAACTTCGGCGTCGACCCGCTCGCGGAGCCAGTCGGCGACCGCGTCGGCACCGGCTTCGGTGGTGGGCGCGCGATAGAGCGTGACCTCCTCGACCATACGAACCGGTGGTACCACCGAGTGAAACTGGTTACGGTCCGGCCCGCGCTGTCGCGTGACCCGGGCCCTCGGTCTATACCTCGCTCCCGTCGAACCGCTCGTGGCGCTGGTCGTCCATCTCGGCGAGGTGGTCGCGGATCACGCTTCGTCTCCCCTTCCGGTTGCACGCCGTCGCCGGACACGCGACGTACTCCCGCTGTGATGCCTCGGTATCGGGCATGTACGGACTTACGCTCGCTCCCGCAAAGTTCCGTCTGCCCAGATACGTCCCGGATACCTTCGGGTCGTATACCCGAAAATATTATACACTGATGTACAGACTAGTTCGATAGGGAACACAGATGTCGGGAGAGAAGTTCGAAGTCGCGGACGACTTCCTGACGATCGGACGGACGTTCGCGGAGTACCGGCGGATGTTCGACCTCGGGGTCGAGGACCTGGCGGGCCGCGAGATACTCGACTGCGGTGGTGGCGCGGGCGCGTTCACCGCCACAGCCGCCGAGCTGGCGGACAGGGTCGTGGCTGTCGATCCCCTGTACGGGCCACCGCCCGACGCGCTCGAATCCGACCTCGACGCGGCGATCGAGTACAACGTCGCGCAGCTCCGCGAGAAGCGGGATCTCTTCGTCTGGGACGTCTACGGGGACGTCGACACCCGCGGGCGGTACCTCCGCGCGGCCGCCGAACGCTTCCTCGCCGACTACGCGACCCACCCGGACCGCTACGTCGCCGGCGGCCTCCCCGACCTCCCCCTCGGCGACGACAGCGTCGACCTCGCGCTGGTCGCGAACCTCCTGTTCGTCTACGACGACCGGCTCGACCGCGAGTTCCACGCGGCCGCGCTCCGAGAACTGGCCCGCGTGGCCCGCGATGCGGTGCGGGTGTTCCCGCTGCACTCGCTCGACCGCACCCGGTCGGGGTACGTCGATCCGGTCGTCGATTCGCTCAGGGCAGACGGCCACGCGGTCTCGCTCCGCGAGGTCCCCTACGAGTTCCAGCCCGGCGCGACGGAGATGCTCGTGATCGAACCGTGAGCCGACCGGTCGGCGCGCTGTGGCGTCGACGCCGTCGCGTCGATCCGTCTGGGCGACAGGATTCCGCCGGTGCGTCGAGTCCAGGTCACTCTCGCGCGGGGGTCCGGACGGTCAACACGGGTCTGCTGGCGCCGCGTACGACCGCCGTGGCGACGCTGCCCATCACGAACCGGTCGAGACCCGTCCGCCCGTGGGTCCCGACCACGATCAGGTCGACGTCCTGTTCGTCCGCGAACTCGAGAATCGTCCGTTCGGGTTCGCCCTCCCGCGTCTCGGGCGCGACGTCGACACCGTCCTGCGCACCGCGAGCGCGCAGGGCGTCGCCGATCGCTTCGCCCTGCTGTTCGAGCACGGCGTGCAGCGCCCCCGTGCTCCCGAATCGGCTGTCGACCACGTAGAGGCCATAGACCGTCGCGTCGTGGGCGGCGGCGAGTCCGAACGCGTAATCGCGCGCGTGCTGAGCGCTCTCGCTCCCGTCGGTCGCCAGCAGGATGCGGCGGATCCCCCGGTCGACGTCGGGACCGTCCGCGCGGACGATCAACACCGGCATCGTCGAGTGCTGGGCGACCTGTCGGGCCACCGAGCGCCGGAGGAACCGGGCCAGTCGCCCGCGGGCGTGCGCACCGATCACGACGAGGTCGACCTCGTTCGCGGACGCGTCCTCGACGATTTCCTCCGTCGGGTGCCCGACGGCGATCGCTCCAGTGGCGGCGACACCGGCGTCGTCGCAGGCCTCGGTCGCCTCGTCGAGAGCCGACTGCGCTGCCTCCCGCACCGACGCCTCGATCCGATCGCCGAGATCGGAGTCGCGGGAGCGCTCGGGGACGGCGCTCCTGTCGACGACGGCGAGCGCGCGGACCGTCGTATCGTCGTCGGCGAGCGCGAGCGCGTACCTGACGGCGCGATCGCTCGCCTCGCTCCCGTCGACTGGGACGAGTATCCGGTCGAACATACGATCCGTTAGAGCCCCCACAACAAGGCGATTCCGAGGACGGTCACCATCGAGAGGAGAAGTTGCAGCGGGGCGCCCACGCGCATGTAGTCGGTGAACCGGTAGCCGCCCGGGCCGTAGACGAACAGGTTCGTCTGGTAGCCGATGGGGCCGAGGAACGCGGTCGACGCGGCGAAGGTGACCGCCAGCACGAACGCGAACGGGTTCGCGCCGATAGCGGTGGCTGCGGCCGCCGCGACGGGGATCATCAACACCACGCTCGCGTTGTTGCTGATCACCTCGGTGATCAGTCCGGTCGTGACGTAGAACACCCACAGCACGAGCAGGTCTGGGAGGAAGCCCGCCGACGCTGCCACCGCGCTGCCGACGAGCGCTGCGGCGCCGGTCCGTTCGAGCGCCACGCCGAGCGGAATGACACCCGCTAGCAGGAAGATGATAGTCCAGTCCACCGACTCGTACAGCTCGCCCGGTCCGAGCACGCCCGCGACGACCATGGCGACGACGCCGGCGAGCGCGGAGACCAAGATGTCCTGCTGGAAGCCCGCGACCACCGAAAGCTGCTGGATCCCGGTCGCACCGACTAGAACGGTCGCGAGCAACTCCCACGGGAGCGCCACGAGGCCCACGACTCCGATCATGATCGCGATCGCGTGCGGGATCTTCTCGGACCGGTAGTCGGGGTCGCCGACGTCCCGCGAGAGAACGAAGTCGCGGGTCCGCGCGAGGCGGTCGACGCCGCCGTCGCTCGCCCGGACGAGGAGCGTGTCGCCCCCCCGGATGGTGAAGTCGTCGAGGCGGTCCCGGACGGCACCGCTCCGCGTTCGAAGGGCCAGGACCGTCGCGTCGTAGCGCCCCCGGAACGGCGAACTGCGGAGAGTCTCGCCGACGAGCGGGGAACTCGACGGGACCACGACCTGCACGAGCGACCGGTCGTCCGTCGCCGCCCGATCGGCAGCGTCGACCGCTTCGCCCGCTCCCGGAAGGACCAGCCCGTCGACGCTGTCGAGTCCCCCGAGCGTCTCGCTGCTCGCCCGGATCAGCAGCGTGTCGTCCGGTCGGAGTCGCCGCTGGTCCAACCCGTCGGTGAACCGCTCACCGTCGCGGACCAGCTGGAGGAGGTCGGCGTCCACGTCGGACGCTTCGACCGCGGTCGTCGCCCGCCGACCCACGAGGGGCGACCCGTCGTCGACGACGACTTCCGCGAGGTACTCCTTGACGCCGGGTTCATCGACGGCTACATCCGGCGGGACCCGTTCGGGGAGGAGCCGATGGCCGATGGTCACGAGGTAGATCCCCCCCACGACGAGGACGACGGCGCCGAGCGCGGTGAACTCGAAGAAGTCGAACGCGTGGAGGCTCGGGTACTTGCGGGAGAGCCGCGCCGACGTGGCGCTCGCGAGGATGTTCGTCGACGTCCCGATGAGCGTGAGCATGCCGCCGAGTTGCGAGGCGTACGAGAGGGGGATCAGCAGTTTCGACGGCGACGTGTTCCCCTTGTGGGCGACGTCCGAGATGACGGGCACGAGGATCGCGACGACCGGCGTGTTGTTGACGAACCCTGACAACGGCCCGGCGACACCGATGGTCGCCAGCAGTTGCCTCTCGAGGCTATCGCCGGCGAACGCGGCGATCTTCCGGCCGACGATCTGGACGGCACCCGTCCGGCTGATCCCCGCGCTCAGGATGAACATGGCGAGGACCGTTATCGTCGCCGGGCTGGAAAAGCCCGATATCCCGTCGGTCGGCGAGATCTGGGTCCACGGTTCGAGCACGATCAGCGTGACCATGATCGCGATAGCGGTCACGTCGATGGGGAGCCACTCCGTCACGAAGAGCACGACCGCGGCGAGCGTGACGGCGAACACCACGAGCATCTCGGGAGTCACGCCCGCCGGAGGCACCGCCTGCCCGACGCTCGCGGAGACCATAGCGACACGAACGGATGTACCGGTTAAGAAGGCCTGTATACGTTGAACCGGCCGCTCCGCGCGACGGCGTCCCCCGGAGCGCCGTAGAGAGCCGTTACTCGGAGCCGACGTTCGGTTATCGACTGCCATCCCGGCGATAGGAGGCGCGTTCGCCGGGGGCATCGCGGGGACGGACTGGCCGTCGAGTCCCGGAACGGCTGGGGCGCCCCCAGTGACATCGACCCCCGCGGCTCCCCAAGGGGTTAGTTCCGACCGGTCGAACGGATGGCATGGTCGACGCCCGCGAGTACCACGAACGGACGAATCATTCTCCCGAGAAGCTCCGCCAGGAGTCGTTCCGGCTCGACCGGACGAACCAGCCCCGCCCGTACAAGGTCTACGAGCACCTCCCCCGGATCGCGCCCGGCGGTGACCCGGACCCACCCGAAACCCCGGCCCTCGCCGCCGTGGCGGCGACCGATCCCGAGCCGCCCGACGGGGTTCCGGATCCGTCGGGCGACCCCGACATCCAGACGCTCTGTCACTACGCCGCCGGGATCACGAAGGAACTGGAGATCCAGGGGCAGTCGATGCCGTTCCGGGCCGCCGCCTGCACGGGGAAGCTCTATCACGTCGACCTATACGCCGTCGCGGGCGAGTGCGGGCAGTTCGACCCCGCAGTGTACCACTTCGACCCGGACTCGGGCGAGTTCGACGTGCTCCGGGAGGGCGACTACCGGCCGGTGCTGACCGAGACCTCCGGCGACCACGCGGGCGTCGCGGAGGCGCCGGTCACGTTCGTCGCCACCTCCCAGTGGTGGCGGAACGCCTGGAAGTACCGCGAGCGCACCTACCGCCACGCCTTCTGGGACTCCGGGACGATCCTCGCGAACCTGCTCGCCGTCGCCCACGGGAGCGGCCACCGCACCGAGGTGGTCGCGGGGTTCGCCGACGACCCCGTCGTCGACCTGCTCGGTCTGGACCCCGACGAGGAGGCGCCGCTGGAACTCGTCCCCGTCGGCTCGGGCGCACCCGTCCCCGACGCGCCGAACTCGGCAGACCTCGACCCCATCGACCCCGACGAACGTCCGCTCTCCGACGACCCCGTCGACTACCCGCTCGTCCCCGACGCGTGGCGCCAGAGCCGACTCGACGACGGTGTGGCCGCCGACGCCTGGCGCGACGGGGTCGCCGCGGAAGTCGCGGACGCCTCGCTCGGCGCGCGCCCCGACACCGACGGGGAGCGGGTCGCACTCGACCCCGTCGACGCGGAGACGGCCTCGGCGCGACCGGTCGGGAACACTATCGAGCGACGCGGCTCCTGTCGCGACTACAGCCACGACCCCATCAGCGCCCGGAAGTTCGCGACGGTGCTGGACCGGGCGCTCCGCGGGGTCCCCGCCGACGCCTTCGCCGGCGACCTGCGAGGACTCGTCGACTGCTACTGCCTCGTCCACGCGGTCGAGGACATCGACCAGGGCGTCTACGAGTACCACCCCGGGAGCGACGAACTGGAGTGGGTGGGCGAGACCGACCGGGAGACCGCCGGGCACCTCGCGCTCGGCCAGTCCGTCGTCGGCGACGCGGCGGTGAACGTCTACCTCGTCGCCGACGTGGACGCGGTGGTCGAGGAGTTCGGGAATCGTGGCTACCGGCTCGCGCAACTGGAGGCCGGGATCGCGCTGGGCCGACTGTATCTGGCGACGTACGCCCACCTGGAACTGGGCGGTCGCGGGTTCACCTTCTTTGACGGCGAGGTCGCGGAGTACCTCTCGCCGCACGCCGACGGGCAGACGCCGATGACGCTCTTTGCGTTCGGCAAGCCGGCGTGAGAACCGAGGGCGTGGTTAGGTCGGGTCGGTCGTGGTGTGATGAGGCCCGAGCGGCCCGTGTTCGGGGCAGACACCCGCGATCGGCGTCGCGTTGAGACAGCACTGCCGGCTGTCCGTGGCTGCGAGCCCCGTCGAGAGTTCCGCCCCGCAGAGTCGGCAGTACTCGGTCTCGTCGGTCACTCACCTCGGCGTTCGGATCTCGCGAGTATAGGTCCGTCGGTGGCCTCCGTCCGGGAGAGTGTGCGTCCCTCTCAGGCCGCCGCAGTCTCTAATACACCACCGTTCGACGAGGCGATCAGATGGGAACGACGCGACACGCGGTCGTCGGCGGCGGTATCGTTGGCGCGAGCGTCGCCTACCACCTCGTCGAGCGGACGGACGACCCCGTCGTCGTCTACGAGTGCGGAGAGCTGGCGGCCGAGACGACGTTCCGGGCGACCGCGATGATCGGCGTCGCCGGTCCCGACCCGTACCACCGCATGAAGGAGTACGGCTTCCGACTGTACAACGACTTCTTCGCCGACCCGGCGGCAGATCCCCAGTACAGGCAGTCGGGCCGGCTCAGGGTCGCGACTTCGACGGCCGGCGCCAGCGAACTCGCCGGGTTCGCCCGCGCCGGTTCCTCCTCCGAAGGAGGCGACGCGCCGGACGGCGCGGAGAAGTACGCCAACAGCCCGGTCAGCTACGTCCCGGGCGAGCGGGTCGACCGGCGGTTCATCGTCCCCCCGCTGGAGACCAAAACCGTGGAAGGCGCGCTGTACCGGCCCCAGTACGGGTACGTACAGGACGACAGCAGAACGCTCGGCCCCCGTGAACTGGCCCTGGAGTTCGTCGAGCGCGCCAGGGACCAGGGGGTCTGCTTCGAGACGGATACCGAAGTGACTGACATCCATACCGAGGACGGGCGCGTGACCGCTATCCAGACCGACGGACGCGACACGACCGCCGTCAAGTCAGTCGTCTGCGCGGCCGGCCCGTGGAACGACCGGGTCGGGTCGCTCGCGGGACTGGACCTCCCGATCGAACACGTCCCATCGCCGGTGTTCGCGCTGCAACTCGACGAGCCGTTCCGGTATTCGCTCCCGATGATCAAATCCCACGAGTCCTCGGTCGGTATCCACCCGAAGCGCGACGACCTCGTCCTCGTGACCTACACACCCGACAGCGACGAGCGCCAGTCCACCTACGACCCCTCGGCGGTGAGCGACACCGCCCCCGACGAGTACCGTGAAACCGCGCTCCGATGGGCCGAACGGTTACTGCCGGTTCTCGGAGACGCAGAACTGGTGGACGAGTGGGTCGGCGTTGGGACGAGCACACCTGACGGCAAGCCAATCGTGGGCTGGACCGCCGTCAAGGGACTCTCACTGGCTGTGACGAGAGCCGGCATCCAGTACGCCCCTTCGGTCGGCTCCATCGTCGCCCGACAACTCGTCGACGGCCACCCGACCGAGTACTACGACGCCGTGTCGATCTCCCGATTCGACGGGTGGACGGACGGGAGAGATTCGACTGGAAGACCCTGAGCCGTATCGCAGTTCTCGAACAGCCCCGAGCGTCCTCGACCCGCTCGCTATGAGTTGGATGAACCGCTACCGAAAGCAGGCGACGAAAGCCCTCGACCCGCTCGCACGGTCTGTGCGGGATATCCTCGCTACGCTCGGATAGTGGCCCGCGCAGACCGCGCCACCGGGTCTCGCCCTTTCAGTCCACCAGGACAGCACCGCAGAGAGCCACACACCTCCCCACCCGATTGCGTTGCTCGTCGCAAGCTCCTGCGCTACTCATCCCTCGCGCGGCTTCGTCTCACGCCCTCGCTGTCGCTCGGGACCCTCGACAGCGCGCGCCAAAAATAAAACTGTGACGGCGAAACTGTGGTCTTAGTCGTCAGCGGAGGCCGCTGCGTTGCGGCTGGTCAGGTCGACGGGCTCCGCGTCGACCTCCAGTTCGTCCAGCGCGACCTGGGCGGCGCGCTTGCCGGAGACGAGCATGGCGCCGAAGGTCGGACCCATGCGCGGGAGGCCGTAGGTCGTCGCGGTGGCCATGCCGGTGACGACGAGGCCGTCGTGGGCGAGGCCGGTGTGCTCGACGACGGCGTCCTCGCTCTCGCCGACCCACATCGAGTCGTGGCCGGGCGAGTCGTGGCCGGGCGCGCCGTAGGTGTCGTCGCCGGTCTTGTCCATGCCGCTGGCTTCCTCCTCCAGACCGGGGGCGTTGAGGACGCCGCGCTCGTCGAGCTTCTTGACGGCCATCGCGTCGTGGCCGGTGGCGTCGATGACGAGGTCGGCCTCGACGGCGATGGGGTCGACGCAGGTGATCTCACGCGGGAGCGCGTGGACCGGCGTCCAGTTCATGACGATGCCCCCCACCCTGTGATCCTCGCGGATCACGATGTCGGTGAACTCCGTCATGTTCTGCATCTTCGCGCCCGCGTCGCAGGCGGCCTTGATGAGGCCGGAACAGGCCTCGGGACCGTTGGCGACGTACAGCCCCTCGGAGTCCTGGGACTGCTTGTGGTCGACCTCCAGTTCGTCGAGGACCTGCTGGGCGGGGTCCCGGACGGTGACCTTGTTCATGAGGAACCCGCCCAGCCAGAAGCCGCCGCCGAGGTAGTTGTTCTTCTCGACGACCATCACCTGCACGCCGCGCTCGGCGAGCTCCTTCGCGGCCATCAGCCCGGAGGGGCCGCCACCGACGATGATGACGTCCGAGTCCGAGAAGTCCATGAACTCCTCGGTCCACTCCTGGCCGATCGCTCGCGTGACTTCCGCTTCGCCGACGTCGCTGAACTTGTCGAAGCCGTCTTGGCTCATATTACTCGGTGTTAACAGCCAGTGGTAAAACGTCTTTCGCTATAATACGGTTGTACAATGGCATTTTCGGCAGGGAACGGTGGTCGAGCCGCTGCACGTCGAACCCGCCGGTTGTACAACGCACTTATACACCGGCCGGGAGAATCGGGGGGTATGTCGCTGCGGCTACCGAGCGAGATCGTGGTCGAGCGGTTCCTGCCGACCGCGCGGACCATGCTGGCCGCGGAGTTACACGACCGCGGGTTCACCCAGAAGGAGGTCGCCGACCGCCTGGGCCTCACCCAGGCGGCGGTCAGCAAGTACCTCCGCGGGGGCGTGACCGTCGAGGACCGCTTCGCCGAGGACGAGCGGATGCAGGCCACGGTCGACGCCATCGCCGACGGGTTCGCCGACGGTTCGATGGACGGCTACGAAGCGCTCGCCGAACTACTGGACCTCGTCCGCGCCTTCGAGGACCGCGGCCCGATCTGCGCGGTCCACGAGGAGGAGATGCCCGCGCTGGAGGGGATGGGCTGTGATCTGTGCGTCCGCGGCACGGACGACGCCGTCCTCGCCGAGCGCGAGGCGCTCGCCGCGGTCCGCCGGGCGTCCCGGCGGATATCGAACGCGCAGGGGATGGCTTCGTTCATCCCGAACGTCGGCACGAACGTGGGGACGGCCGTCCCGGGCGCCGCCGACGCGACCGACGTGGCCGCCGTTCCCGGCAGGCTCCAGGCGGTCAACGGTCGGATCGTGGTCCCCGCCGACCCCGAGTTCGGCGCCTCCCAGCGGGTCGCGGGCGCGATCATCGCCGCGATGAGCGTCGAGTCGGACGTGCGCGGGGCGTTGAACCTGGCGACCTCCGCGGAACTACTCGACGCCGCGCGCGAGCGCGGCATCGACCCGCTGGAGTTCGACGCGTCCTACGAGGACCGCGGCGAGCGACTGCGCGAGCGGTTCCGCGAGCGCGGCGCGGTCCCCCGCCTCGTCTACCACGAGGGAGCGTTCGGCATCGAACCCGTCTGCCACGTCTTCGGCGAGACGGCGGTCGAGGCGGCCGCGCTCGCCGTCGAACTGCTCGAACGAGTCGACGGATAGGCGCGTGGTGCGTCCCGAGAGCGGTCGCGCCGCCACCGTCCTTTTGTCCGTCTCGACCCAAGTCACCGCATGGCACAGCAGACGACCGACAGCGCCGCGGTCGGCGAGCCGAGCGACCAGTGGCGCGCCTACCAGGGGGCGCCGACGGGGACCGACATCGAGTGCGAGGGGTGGCGCCAGGAGGCCGCGCTCCGCATGCTCAACAACAACCTCGACCCGGAGGTCGCCGAGCGCCCGGAGGACCTCGTCGTCTACGGGGGGACCGGCCGCGCCGCCCGCTCGTGGGACGCCTACGACGCGGTCCTCGGGGAACTTCGCGAACTGAGCGACACCGAGACCCTGCTCGTCCAGTCGGGCAAACCCGTCGGGCGCTTCGAGACCCACGAGCGGGCGCCACGGGTCCTCATCGCCAACTCCAATCTCGTCGGGAAGTGGGACAACTGGGAGCACTTCCACGAACTCGAGGCGAAGGGCCTCATCATGTACGGCCAGATGACCGCCGGGTCGTGGGCGTACATCGGCACGCAGGGCATCATCCAGGGGACCTTCGAGACGCTCGCGGAAGCGGGCCGACAGCACTTCGGGGGCGAGGCGCGAAGCGCCTCGAACGCGAGCGGGGAGCAGAGCGACCCGCGAGCGGCGTCTCTCGAAGGGCGGATCGTCGTCACCGGCGGACTCGGGGGGATGGGGGGCGCCCAGCCGCTCGCGGTGACGATGAACGAGGGAGTCTGTATCGCCGCCGAGGTCGACGAGGCCCGCATCGACCGGCGCATCGCGACCGGCTACTGCCAGGAGAAGACGGACGACCTCGACGAGGCCATCGAGCGCGCCGAGGAAGCCGCCGCGGCCGGCGAGCGCTACTCCGTGGGCGTCCACGTCAACGCCGCGGACATGCTCGAAGCGATGCTGGAGCGGGGGTTCGTCCCCGACATCGTCACCGACCAGACCGCCGCCCACGACGCGCTGGAGGGGTACTACCCGTCGGGCTACACCATCGCCGAGGCGGACGAGTTGCGCGAACGGGACCCCGAGCGCTACGAACGGGAGAGCCTCGACACGATGGAACGGCACGTCGACGCCATCCTCGAACTCCGGGATCGCGGCGCGGTCGCCGTCGAGTACGGCAACAACATCCGCGGGCAGGTAGCCGACTGGCGGGCAGATCGAGGCAATGGTGACGGCGAACGGCAGTGGCCGCTCTCGGGTGCCGCGGCCGGTGAGCGCGACCCCTTCGATTTCCCGGGCTTCGTCCCCGCGTACGTCCGACCGCTATTCTGCGAGGGTAAGGGCCCCTTCCGCTGGGTTGCGCTCTCGGGCGATCCCGACGACGTCCACCGCACCGACGAGGCGGTGAAGGAGCTGTTCCCCGAGAAGGAGGCCCTGCACCGCTGGATCGACCTCGCACAGGAGCAGGTGGCCTTCCAGGGGCTCCCCGCGCGGGTCTGCTGGCTCGGGGCCGAAACCGACGAACAGGGGGTCACCGAACGCGCCCGCTTCGCTCTGCGGATCAACGACCTCGTGGCCGACGGGGAGATAACGGCCCCCGTCGTCGTGACGCGCGACCACCTCGACGCCGGCAGCGTCGCCTCCCCCTTCCGCGAGACCGAGGACATGCGCGACGGCTCCGACGCCGTCGCGGACTGGCCGATCCTCAACGCCCTCCTGAACTGCGCTGCGGGCGCGGACATCGTCTCCGTCCACGACGGCGGCGGCGTCGGCATCGGCAACGCCCTGCACACGAACAACCACGTCGTCCTCGACGGCACCGACCTGGCCGCCGAGAAGGCCCGCCGCGTCTTCACGACCGACCCCGGGATGGGCGTCGTCCGCCACGCCGACGCGGGGTACGAGCGGGCGCACGAGCAGGCCGACGACTCCGGAATCCCGATCCCGATGGAGGACCGAGCGGATGAGTGAGAACGCCCGCGATGCCTCCGGCAACGATGGTCTCGTCCCGCCGCCCGAGTGGGTCGGACCGTCCGCCGACCCGAACGACGAGCAGTTCGGCGACGTGGTCGAACCGGCGACGCTCGACGACCTCGACGAGTACGGCGCCGTGATCGTCGGCGAACCGTACGACGGCGCAGTCATCGGCCGCCGTGGCGCCGCCGAGGGGCCGACAGCCATCCGCGAGTCGCTCGCCGAGACGAAGACGCACCACGTCGACCTGGGACCGATCTCCGTCGCGGGTGACCCCGCCGACGAGGACGGCGAGAACGTCCCCCACGAGCGCATCCATGGGCCGATCGGCCCAGAAGTCGGTCTGGCGGATCTGGGAGACGTTGCACTGCCCGAGGCCGACGAGAGGTCCCCGAGCGGTGACGGCGGTGACGGCGGCGACGTGCCGGTCGACGACAGGGACCGGGAACCGTCGGTCGAAGCCGTCCAGGAGCGTGTCCGCGCGGTGACGAGCGACCTGTACGGGCGGGGCGTGGTCCCGGTCTTCCTCGGTGGCGACAACTCGCTTACCTACCCGAACGCGGCACCGCTGCTCGATCAGGGATCGCTCGGCGTCCTTAGCTTCGACGCACATCTCGACTGCCGCGAGGTCCGGGAGGGGACCGGCCCGACCAGCGGCACGCCCTACCGGCAGCTCCACGACGACGGTCTGGACGCCCTCGCAGTCCTCGGCGCCCGGAACTTCGAGACGTCGACTGCCTACCACGACTACCTCCACGAGCAGGGCGGCCGCGTGTTCACGCCGACCGACGTGGCGGAGGCGCCCATCGACGCGATGGACGACGCCATCGCCTCGCTGGGCGACGTGGACGCTATCTACGTCAGCGTGGATCTGGACGTGCTCGACGCGGCCGCCGCGCCGGGCGTCAGCGCGCCGACGCCGGGCGGGCTCACGACGCGGGAACTCTACCGGTTGCTCGAACACGTCGCGACCCACGGCCGCGTCGCGGGGTTCGAGGTCGTCGAGTGCGCGCCGCCGCTGGACCGCGACGGTCAGACGGTCGACGCCGCCGCCCGGGCGGTCGCCCACTTCCTCGCCAGCCTCGCCGCGCCGAAGGGTCGCCACTCGCGACGGGGGGCGCTCGATGCCTGAACTGACCGCCGTCGTCCGCGACGCCGCCGAGGTCGCGACAGCCACCGGCGACCTCCGGAGCGACGACCCCGCCGGTGTCGTCGAAGGCGCCGCCGTCGCCGTCGTCGACGGCGAGATAGCCGCCGTCGGCCCCACTGACGAGGTAACTCGCGAGCACCCGCCGGAGAACGCAACCCACGCGGTCGACGCTCACGGTCGAGCGGTGATCCCGGGGTACGTGGACTCGCACACCCACGCCCTGTTCGCGGGCGACCGCTCCGACGAGTTCGAGGCGAAGCTCCGCGGGACCAGCTACGGCGAGTTGCTCGCCGCGGGCGGCGGGATCCACCGGACCGTCCGCGCGACCCGTGGCGCGAGCGACGAGCAGTTGCTGGACAACCTGCTCGACCAGCTGGACGTGATGGTCGCCCACGGCACGACCACCGTCGAGGTCAAGTCCGGCTACGGCCTCGACGTCGAGACCGAACTGCGGATGCTGGAGGCCATCGACCGCGCCGACGACCGCCACCCCGTCGACGTGGTCCCGACGTTCATGGGCGCCCACGCCGTCCCGCGAGACTACGACGGGGGCGGCGACCCCGTCGACGCCAACGACTACGTCGACCGGGTCGTCTCCGAACAACTGCCCGCCGTCGGGGATCAGGGCATCGCCGAGTTCTGCGACGTGTTCTGCGACGAGGGCGCGTTCACCGTCGAGCAGTCGCGACGCGTCCTCGAAGCCGGAATGGAACACGGTCTCACGCCGAAGGTCCACGCGGAGGAACTCGCCCACCGCGGCGGGACGAAACTCGCCGCGGAGGTGGACGCCGCCAGCGCCGACCACTTGCTGCATGCCACCGACGAGGACGTGCAGGCGCTGATCGACGCGGACGTCACACCTGTACTCCTGCCGGGGACCGCGTTCGGCCTCGGCGCCGACTACGCCGACGGGCGGGCGATGGTCGACGCCGGCGCACCGGTCGCCGTCGCCACGGACTTCAACCCGAACTGCCACTCCCAGAGCATGGGATTCGCCTCCGCGCTCGCCTGTGTCGAGATGGGATTGACGCCCGCAGAGGCCCTCGTCGCCGGGACGCGCAACGGCGCCCGGGCCCTCGACCGCCCTGACCTGGGGGCCGTCCGCGAGGGCGCGCCCGCGGACCTGGTCGTCCTCGACGCACCGTCGCACGTCCACGTCCCCTACAGCTACGGGATCAACCGCGTCGCGACCGTGCTGAAAGAGGGCCGCCCGGTCGTCGGTCCCGAGTGGGTCGGCGAACCGGGCGACTCCCCGCGGGACGAGCAGGGTGACGAGTCAGGCGGTGACGCCGATGTCTGAGGTCGTCCTCGACGGCGAGTCGCTGACCCCGGCGGACGTGGTCGCGGTCGCGCGCGAGGGGGCAGCGGTCTCCGTCGCCGAGGACGCCCGCGAGGCCGTCCGCGCGTCCCGCGAGCGCGTCGACGACGTGCTCGCGAGCGACGAGGCGGTCTACGGCGTCAACACGGGCTTCGGCGAACTCGTGGACGAGCGCATCCCCCGCGAGGACGTCGAGACGCTGCAGACGAACCTGTTGCGCAGCCACAGCGCCGGGGCCGGCGAGGAACTCCCCGCCGAGGCCGTCCGCGCGATGCTCGTGGCCCGCGTCAACGCGCTCGTCAAGGGCTACTCGGGGATCCGCGAAGTCGTCGTCGACCACCTCGTCGCGATGCTGAACGAGGGGATCACGCCGGTCGTCCCGCGGACCGGCAGCCTCGGCGCGAGCGGCGACCTCGCGCCGCTGGCCCACGCGACCATCGTCCTCATCGGCGAGGGCGTCGCCGAAATCGACGGCGACGCCGAAGACAGTGGCGAGCACCCGCACGAGAACGGTGGCCGCCGACGCCTCGCCGGCGAGGAGGCGCTCGCCCGCGCCGACCTCGAACCGCTCACCCTGCGCGCCAAAGAGGGGCTGGCGCTCATCAACGGCACGCAACTCTCCGTCGGCCTGGGCGCGCTCCTCGTCGCGGACGCCGAACGGCTCGTCCGCGCGGCCGACGTGGCCGGGGCGCTCACGACGGAGGTGACGATGAGTTCCACGGTGCCGAGCCACCCCGCGATCCAGGCGGCCCGGCCCCACGACGGTCAGATGGAAAGCGCCGCGAACGTTCGCCGCCTTACTGCCGACTCCGATATCGTCGAGTCTCACCGCAACTGCGACCGCGTGCAGGACGCCTACTCGACGCGGTGTCTGCCGCAGGTCCACGGCGCCGTCCGCGACGCCGTCGCGCACCTCCGCGAAGCCGTCGAGACCGAACTCAACAGCGCGACCGACAACCCGCTGGTGTTCGCCAGAGACACCGTGGCCGACCCGGGCGAGGACGTTGGCACCGCGGCCGCGGCCACGCGCGCCAGCGGCACCGACCGCGCGGCCGTCCTCTCCGGCGGCAACTTCCACGGCGCGCCGCTCGCCCACCGCCTGGACTACCTCGCCGCGGCCCTGACCGACCTCGCGGCCGTCAGCGAGCGCCGCGTCGATCGCATGCTCAACCCGAACACGCAGGAGTCGCACCTCCCGCCCTTCCTCACGCCCGACCCCGGCGTCCGCTCGGGCCTCATGATCGCCCAGTACACCGCCGCCGCGCTGGTCAACGAGTGCCGCGGAAACGGCCGCCCCGCCACCGACAACACGCCCGTCAGCGGCAACCAGGAGGACCACGTCAGCATGAGCGCCACCTCCGCGTTCCAGGCCCGCGACGTCGCCGAGCGCGTGGGCCGCGTCCTCGGGATCGAACTGCTCTGCGGCGCCCAGGCCGCCGAGTTCGTCGACGACGATCTCACGCCGGGCCGAGGCACCGGCGCGGCCTTCGAGGCGGTCCGCGAGCGGGTCCCACCTCTAGAGGAGGACCGCCCGCTGGCCGGCGAGATCGAGACCACCGCGGACCTGGTCGCGTCGGGCGCCCTCGAATCACGAGTGACCGAGGCGCTGGACGAGCCGCTGGAGTGAGTCGCTGTCAGGGCCGATAGCGACGCCAGCTCACCCGGAGAATCGCAGGTCTGACCCGGCGTCGCTGGCGTCGTAGCGGTCGCCGTCCGCCCAGTTGCGCAGGCTCGACTGGGTCTCGAACAGCGCCGTGTCGAGGTGGTCCGTCCGGATTTCCTCCCCGTCCTGCAGGGCGTTGCGGGCCGCGTTCTCCGCGAGGAGTTCGATATCGCTGGCCGCGTACCCCTCGGTCCCCGCGACGATCCGGTCCCAGTCGACGTCGTCGGCGACCGGCCGGTCGTCGAGGTGCAGGTCAAGGATGGCCTGCCGCGCCTCGGCGTCGGGCGGCGGGACCTCCACGCGCTCGTCGAAGCGACCCGACCGCCGGATCGCCTGGTCGACGTCTTCGAGGAGATTGGTGGCGCCCACGACGACGACGTCGTCGTCCTCCAGCGATTCGAGTTCGGTGAGGAGCTGGTTGACCATCCCCTGCTGGCCGGACTGCAGGTCGCCCCGCGACCCGGCGACGGCGTCGATCTCGTCGACGAAGAGGAGGCAGGGCGCGTTCGCGCGGGCGATCTCGAACATGTCGGCGACGTTCTGCTCGGGCTTGCCCATCCACTTGCTCGTCAGGTCCGCCGGCGACACCTCCACGAACGCGTGGCCGAGTTCGCCCGCCAGCGCCCGGGTGACGTGGGTCTTCCCGCAGCCTGGCGGGCCGTAGAGCAACAGCCCGGAGAGCACGTCGATGTCGTAGCGCTCGTAGGCCTCGGGCTGTTCCAGCGGGTCGATCACGGTCTCCCGCAGGCGGGCTTCCAGGTCCGCCATCCCGCCCACGTCGTCGAACGACTGGTCGACGTCGACCGACACCAGCGAGTGCGCCGACAGGTCGACGCCGTCGGGCTGGACGACGTGGGTCCCCTCCTTGTGGGAGACGCCGACCCAGTCGCCGATGCTCGACTCGGTCTCGTCGAGCCCGATTTCGAGGTGGGACTGGCCGATCGGCTCCTCGTCGCGCAGCGCCGCGCGGGCGGCGTTCTCGGCGATCAGCTCGACGTCGCTCGCCGCGTAGCCGACCGTCTGTTCGACGACGGGCGACAGGTCGAGGTCGTCGACCGTCGGCCGCCCCGCGAGGTGCAGGTCGAGTATCGCGCGACGCGCCTCGGCGTTCGGCGGCGGCACCTCCACGCGCTCGTCGAAGCGGCCCGACCGCCGGATCGCGGGGTCGACGTCTTCGAGCAAGTTGGTGGCACCCACCACGACGACGTCGTGATCGTCCAGCGACTCCAGCTCCGTCAGCAGTTGGTTGACGAGCTGCTGCTCGCTGGAGTTCATGTCGGTCTCGCCGCCGCGGTCGCCGGCGATCCCGTCGATCTCGTCGACGAAGAGGAGACAGGGGGCGTTCGCGCGAGCGATCTCGAACACGTCGGCGATCTTCTGCGCCGGTTCGCCCATGTACTTGCTCGTCACGTCCGCGGGCGACACCTCCACGAACGAGTGGCCGAGTTCGCCTGCCAGCGCCCGGGTCACGTAGGTCTTCCCGCAGCCTGGCGGACCGTGCAGGAGTACGCCGTTGACGACGCTCAGGCCGTAGGCGGCGAAGCGCTCGGGGTCGGTGACCGGCCGGACGACCTTGTGCCGCAGCGTCTCCTTCAGCTCGCCCATCCCGCCGACTTCGCCGAAGCCGTGGTCGGGCGATGGATCGACCAGCGACTCGGCGTTCATCTCGACGCCGTCGGGCTGGACCACCTCGGTCGCACCGTCCGTCGCGCCGGCCTCGCTCCGACCGGTCGATTCGAGCGGTTCGGGACCGCCCGTATGGTTCGTCTCGGCGCCGCTGGTCGGCCCGGTTCCGCCGGCGTCGTCGGCCGCGTCGGCCGCCCGCTGGACGCGGTCGAGGTCGACCTCGTGGCCGTACTCGCCGACGACCGTCGGGTCGGCCGATACCCACTCGGCCACCCAGCCGTCGGGGTGTTCGACGTCGGCGTCCCCCTCGTCGCGGAAGGAGACGAGATACGCGTGCTCGGCGCTGCCCGCGCGGAACTCCGCGAGCCAGAACGGGAGGTACACGCGGCTCACGTCCGTCACCTCGATGCCGCCGTCGGGGTCGAAGTCCTCCGGCAGGCCGTGGGCGTCCCTGAACTTGTTGAGGAAGACCGCGGCGGCCTCCTCGCCGGCGGCGGCCCGGCGCTCGCGGTAGTCGATCAGTCGCTCGACCAGCACGCTCTCGGCCCGGTCGTTGGTGGCCTGGAACTCCAGCATCACCGTCGTCCCGAGCGAGGGGTGCTCGGTGCCCAGATCGAACGCGTCGGGGTCGACCGTCACCGGGTCGGCGGTGCCGTCGACGTACTCGTGGACGAACCGGTCGTTGCCCTCGACCAGCCCGTCGACGAGCGTCGTCGCCGTCTCCGCGCTCGACCCGAACGACAGCAGCTCCGACGCCTCGTACTCGAACTCCAGGCGGAAGGCCGGGTAGAGCACCCGGTGGAGGCGGTCGAGGCGCTCCCCCGGCCCGAAGGGGGTCACGGTCCGCTCGTCCAGGGCCGCGCGGACCGTCTCTTCGTCCGGTAGCCGCCGGTCGAACGCGAAGCGTTCCGGGACCACGTCAGGCCACCCCGCCACGTGCGAGCGTCATTACAGTCGAGTGTCAC